>CAWFTG010000011.1:0-891207 GCA_963818695.1 uncultured Alphaproteobacteria bacterium | reverse complement strand
ATGAGGTCGAGGAGATCGCCATGTTCGCCGGTGGCGGCGTCGGTCCATTTGCCGGCGGCGCCCTTGCTACGGTCCGGTCCGCTCAACCGGACGAACAGGCTGCGGCCCGGCGTGTTGGCGACATCGCCGACCAGCCAGTAGCGGCCTTCGCGACGCCCATTTGAGAGATAGTGGCGGCACACCGCCTCGGCATCGCGCGCGAGCCGGTGCGCCAGTTCGGCGGCTTGAGACAACATCGTGTCCACCTCACGCCGCCGCTCTGTCGGCTATGCCGATGAGGGGATGCCGCTCTATCACTTTGGCCAGGATCGCTCGCCCCTCCGCGCCCGTCGGCACGAACATGCGCAGCTTCGACGAGATGATCTCGGAGATGAGGCCGATTGCCTTCAGCCGGTCGACCATGCCGTCGGTGAAGCCAGACAGTTCGACGCGGAAGTCTCCCATGACCTTGACGCGCCGAAGCTCGAGCCGGTCCTGAAGCTGCAAGACCGTCCGTCCATCGAGCACGGCGACGAAGGCGTCGGCCGGGCTCAACGTCGGCGCATCGACCTGCGTCGCCTGCGCGACCCAGGCCGGCGAGACCAGACGCCTATGATGCGTTCGCCATCGTCGGTCTGGAGCCGGTAGACGCGCATGGAGTCGTTGGGCAGCCGCTTCCAGATCGGCAGCAACAGGCCGGTGACGATGTGCAGCTTGCCGTCGGTAAACTCCGGCAGCGCGGCGATCTCGGTCTCCCAGGCGCGGACGAAGTCAGCCCGATCGGCGTCCTGCCAATGGGTCTGCGGTATCATGGCGAGCGGGATCGCGGTGCGCTCCATCGGGCGAAGCAGCCGCACGCGGCGCTCGACTTCGCTATCGTCGAGCATCAGGCTCGGCGCCGGCACCTGCACGGCGGCGCGCCGGGACTGACTGTTGACCAGCAGCCGGGCCCGCGAATCATTTGCGCGGTCGAGCGCCTCGGCGAGCGTGAATGGCCGATTGCGATCGCGGCGGGTGATGGTGAATACCTGCGTCTCGGCGCCGCTCTGCGGATGGACGTAGAGCGTCCGGCGATCTGTGACGATGAGAACTCTCGGCAATCACCGTCTCGACGCCGAGATCATAGGCGCCCGAGGCAATGGCGCCCTCGATCTTGGTCCGGAGCAGATCCTCGAATACGCCGAACAGCGTGTTCTGCAGATCGATGGTCAGCGCGAGGAGTCGATTGAGAAAGGTGGTGATCGGCGGCAGATCTTCGCGCAAGCTGCCGTCGCCGTCGGTCAAGCGGAGGCCGGTCGCGTCCTCGAACGCCTGAAACGAGCAGCCCTCGACCTTGCCGCTATACAGCAGGACATAGAGCTGGCGCAGCGCCGCCCGGCCGTAGACGAATTCGAGATTGTCGTCGGCGCGGAACAGACCCTGGCCGCCGGTCTGACGCTGGCCTTTGGTGATGGCGCCGAGCGTGTCGAGGCGGCGCGCAATGGTGGAGAGAAAGCGCTTCTCGGCTTTGACGTCGGTGGCGATCGGCCGGAACAGCGGCGGCTGTGCCTGGTTGGTGCGGTTCGACCGGCCGAGGCCCTGAATGGCGGTATCGGCCTTCCAGCCCGCTTCCAGCAAGTAGTGGACGCGCAGCCGGCGGTTCTTCGCCGTAAGATCGGCATGATAGGAACGGCCTGTGCCGCCGGCATCGGAAAAGACCAGGATGCGCTTCTCGTCATCCATGAAGGCCTGCGCCTCGGCGAGATTGGCCGAGCTGGCGCGGGCCTCGACCGCGAGACGGTCGAGGCCACCGGATCCCGCATTGCGCACGATGCGCCGCGAGCGGCCGTCACTTCCGCCACCATCTCCGAACCGAACCGCTGCACGTCGAAGACGATGACTCCGTCGAACTCGGAGCCCAACCAATCGACGATCTGGCAGACGCGCGAAACCTTCTCCTCGCGCGCGTCCGACCGTAGCGTGGCGTAGGTTGCGAATAGGACGCCTTGGTCCAGGCGGATCGGCGTGCCTTGCCGGAAGCGCGTGAGCGGCGTGATCAGCAGCCGCTCCTGGTCCAGCGCAGACCAGTCGCGCTGGGCGTCCTCGATCAATTTGTCGGATTTGGAGACCCACACCGCGCGCCGGCGGCCCTTCAGCCAGTTGTCGAGCAGGATGCCGGCGACCTGGCGGCCCTTGCCGGCGCCGGTGCCATCGCCGAGAAACCAGCCTCTGCGGAAGTGGACGGCTGTCTCGGCGCCATCGGGCGCGGCCGAAACGACGTCGAAGGTGTCATCGATGATCCATGATCCGGCGAGATAGCCGGCTTGGGCCTGGCCGGCATAGATCACGCTTTCGAGTTGAGCGTCGGACAGCAGGCCGTGGGCGATGACAGTCGCCGGCAGATGCGGCCGATAGCTGGGCTTCGGCGGCGCGACCGAGGCCATGGCGCTGACTGCACCAGCCGCGTCGGATGCGCCGCAGCTCCGGGAATACAGATCGACTGAAGTCCGTATCCTTCATAGAGCGCCTCGGTGATACGTCCGCTATGAACCGGCGCCCAGTCCACGGTCTCATAGGCGAGTTCGACGGCAGCGGGTTCAATAGCCGCCGCGGCGGACCGGCGTGGTGATCCTGCGCTGGGCAGCGTGTGTGCCGCCGCCATCCGCGCCGCGATTGGCGCACTGGTGCATTTTACGGTCGGAGCCACCTTCAGGGCGGATCGCGCCGGAACAAGCCTCGTCACCCAGTCGAGCAGGATGGCCGTGTCGTTGGCCGTACCCGGCGAAGCCGGGAACGCCGTCGGATCGTCGGCGGGTATGCGGTCGATAACCGTCAGGCGCGTTTCAGCGCTGGTTCCGTGGCGGGCATAGGCTCGGCCATCGACGGCCGCCGAGAACACGATGCGGCCGCGTTGCTGCAATCCGACGAAGCTGTCGCGCCAGGAGGGATTGTCGGACGAGAGGCTTGCGCCGGTAATGGCGACCAGGCGGCCGCCCTCGGCGACGCGCGCCAGTGCTGACGTCAGATGACGCAGCGCCGCGTCCGCGACCCGGCCGTCGACATGGGCGGCGACGGAGAAAGGCGGGTTCATCAGCACGACGCTCGGCCGCACAGTGTCATCCAGAAGGTCGTGGATGTGCGCAGCGTCGTGACGAGTTACGGCGACACCCGGGAACAGGCGGTCGAGCAGGCGGGCGCGGGTGCCAGCAAGTTCGTTCAGGACCAGGCTGCCGCCCGCGAGTTCGGCGTGGATGGCAAGCAAGCCCGTGCCGGCCGAAGGCTCGAGCACGATGTCGGTGGGCATGATCGCTGCCGCGACGCTCGCGACGAACCCGAACCCGATGGGCGTCGAGAATTGTTGGAGCGCCTGAGGGGCAGGTACCCGCCGGAATGAGCGGCGCAGGTCTCGAGCCCGGGATAGGCATCGGACGTACCCTCGAAAATCAGGGTGCGAACAGCGCGATCGTCGTCTCGAGCGGGTTGCCGATCACGTTGTCCAGAACGCTGTTCCCTTTGAGCCGGCCGGAAGCGCTGAGCTCGGCGGTACCTTGGGGATGGACGAAAATGAGCACGCCGAGCGACCTCGGCGGTAACGCGCTCGAGCGCTCCCGGCGTGCCAGCGAAATAGCGGCCGTAATCGATTACCGGGATCTGACCGCCGATCGCTTGATGATCCCCAACTCCGCGCTCCTTTATATAGCGGTTGCCCGCTAGACGGCGCCACCGGCAAAACAGAGCTTCGGTACTAGCGGGGGCGCCAGGTGAAGACGGAGGACATCGCGAAATTCCACACCGAGCCGACAACCGCTCCCGCCACGCCCGCCAGCCACCAAGTGTGGCTCGAAGTGAACGCGTAAGACGCAACCCCGACATTGGCGATCGCCCCGACCCCGCAGATCAGGTAAAAAATGGCGAGGCCGCGCATCAGTTTGAGCCCACGCAGCCGCTGGTCGCGGTAAGTGAACTGATTGTTGAGGACGAAATTCGAGGTCATCGCCACCATCGTGGCAATGGCCTGCGACGCGCTAAACTCGAGAGCCAGCGAGTTGAGAGCGATCCACAACGTAGCAAGATGCACGACGAGGCCTAACCCGCCGATCAGGCCGAACAGGGCAAAGCGCACGGGAACGAACCGGCCGACCAACTTATCGGCGAGCAGCATCCCGTATTCCCACGCGACCATCGTGTCGAGCTTGCTTTCGCCGTGCCGCCGCTCACGAAAGCTGTAGGGAAGTTCTCTGACCCTCGGCGGCTCGGGTGACGAGGCGAGGAGGTCGAGCAAGACCTTAAATCCTTGCCCAGACATGCGGCGCAGCGCGGCTTCGAAGATTTCGCGGCGGCACATGAAAAAGCCGCTCAACGGATCGGCAACATCAGCCTTGCAGATAATGCGTGCAAGGCGCGTCGCCGCCCCGCTGATCCGGACGCGGCCGCTGCTCCAATCGCCAACCCCGCCGCCTGCGACATAGCGGCTGCCGACCACCAGATCGACCGCGCCGCCATCGAGCGCCTTCAACATGTGTGGCAGCAGCCGCTCGTCATGCTGCAGATCGGCATCCATGATGGCGATATAGGGCGAGGCGCAAGCGAGCACGCCTTCCAGGCAAGCAGTCGCAAGGCCCCGCCTGCCGATCCGCTGCACGCAGCGCACCCGAGGATTTCGACGCGCGAGGTCTCGGACATGCTCGGCGGTCCCGTCGTGCGAGTCGTCATCGACGAAAATCACCTCCCATTCGGTATCCGGCAGGGCCGCAGTCACCAAGGACAGCAATGGTTCGATGTTTTCGCGCTCGTTTAATGTCGGGATGATGATGCTCAGTATTGTCACAACGGGTTGAGAGATGATGCGTGTCAGTTGCGCGTCGAGGACTGCGAGGTCATCCATGTGCTTCTCCACGACCGGCCGGGTTGTCAAAGGGACCGGCCGAGAAGTTTGATCTGCAGAGAGGGCGCGACGCGCCCGCGCGGGACCTCGGCCTTCAGCCGATAAACGACCAGATCGGCCATATGACCCTTGCCGTAATTGGCGGACATCGGGATCCGCGCCACCTTAGAGAACTTGTCCGAGCCGAGCGTTTCTGCCAGCGTTTTTACCGAGGCGAGGTCGTCGTGATAACGCGTCTGAAAGACCACATATTGGACGTGCAGGTTGTAAAGGGTGTCGGTCAGCTCATCCGGACTGATTACCCTTTCCTTGAACCCGTGCTCGACGTAGACGGCAACATCGCTGAGCAAGATTTTGTCGAGGCGGACGACCCCGAGATCCGGGCGCCCGCAATAGGCGCGCATCGCGTAGACAAAAGTGCCGTCGTGCGACCCCCAAAAGGCGACATTGGTTTCCGGCGGCGCCAATTGCGCCACCGACTCCGCCGCTTCCCGCATACCGGCAACAGCCGGGACGGTACCCGTAGTCAGCGTCTCTGCCAATATCGCGACTGCAAATGACAAAGAGATTGCGTCGCGAAATCTGACTTTGGCGAGTGTTCTGTCGATCGCCAGCACTGCCGCAAGCGCCAGGGGGTAGGTGATAAAGAGGATGTGCCGCGGCTCTTTGACTGCAATCATCGAATAAAACGCATAGCCGGCGAGCAGCCAACTGCCGAGAAAAATGGCGTCTGCGCGCGCGAGCCGTAGGGCCGGTGCGAACGGCAGCGTCAGTACATAGAGGCATGCGAGGGCGAGAGTCGGCCAGGAAATCACGGACGGCATGATGCGGGCGTAATAAGTCAGCTGCGCGATGCTCCAACGGGACGCCGTCGCACCTGCGAGCCCCGCCGCCTGGTCCAGATTGTAGCTGCCGAAGGCAAAAAAGATGCCGACCAGTGGCAGCAGCAATACGCAGCCCAGCGCAGCCGCTTGCAAGGCTGCGCCCTCACGAAAAACGCGCCAGCCATATGCGTATGTGAGCGAAATGGCGATTGGCACGACGAAGAAGATCGCGTTGTATTTGGTGTAGGCTGCCGCCACCGTGCAGACTACCGCAGCAAACAGGGTCCATTTTTGCCTGCACTTCAAATGGCGCACGAGGAATACCGCGGCCCAAACGAGGAACGCGTAAGCCGGGACGTCAAGCATGATCTGGCGGCCCCAGTAGGCCAGTTCGGGCGCGCCGAGCAACAGCAGCGCCACGGCCAGCGCCGGGGGTGGGTCGAGCCAATACCGAGACAGGCGAAATGCTCCCCAGGCGAGAAGGAACAAAAAAGCAAGCTCGGTCAGCAATGCTGATGCTTCAGAGATGCCAAACACCGCATAGACGCCCGCCAAAACGCCATAAAATAATGGAGGATAGAACAAGATCGTCAGTGCCGGCCACTGGCGATAATAATCGTAAGCAAACTCGACCGGGTGGCGCCAGGGGAGTTGCTCGATAAAATCGAGCACGAAAGCGCCGTTTAATGCGTGGCGCGACGCATCCGCCCAATCGATATCGCCGCGCTTCGGGAGGCCGAAATACATCCCCAGCGTTATCGCCAAGAGGATAAAAATGTAGGTCCGATGGTCAGATACCGCAGCCCGCCAAATTTCCCTATTCAAGCGCAATACAGCACGGCCGAGAATCAAACCGACACCTCGCCATTCTCGGCCAGCATAGCAAACGAGCCCGTCTCAGCACCGGCGTGCCCATAAGCCGGAATAGAGAGATCCCTCAGGATCAGCACGTTCGTCGGGCCAACAGTAGCCGACGGTACATGCTGACGCTGCCTTCCTGAACCGATCCCACCCACTACACGAAAAGCCCGAAATGGTCAATCCGCCGCGGCATTCTCATCACCAACACAGCGCGCTTTGCTGTACCAGCATTGCCGTTGGTAATCGTGCTATTGTCGTCGTGGTGCCGTGGTCCGGCGTTATTATTGGTCAAATCGGATACAATCATGAGCTTCGTTTCTGTTGAACAGCGCGGCCCGGTAACAATCGTCGCGATGAACCGGCCGGAAAAGCTGAACGCGATCAACAAGCAAACCGCGCTCGACCTGCAATCGGCCTTTACCGAGTTCGACCATTCGAACCAAAGGGTTGCGATCTTGACAGGGGCGGGCGGCAGGGCCTTTTCGGCGGGCGCCGATGTGACTGATTTGCCCGAACTGTGGCGATGCGTGCCGACGGTCGGCATCGTCACCGAAAAGCCGGTGATCGCGGCGGTCGCGGGCTGGTGCATCGGCGGCGGTTTGGTTATGGCGATGATGTGCGACCTCCTAGTCGCCGCCGAAAGCGCAAAATTCTCCTACCCGGAAGGCAAGGTCGGCACCACCGGCGGAATGATCGCCGGCCTCGCGGCACGCATCCCGCACAAGATCGCGATGGAGCTAATGCTGCTCGGCGAGCCGATCACCGCACGGCGCGCCTACGAGGTTGGCCTTGCCAACCGTGTCGTGCCCGACGGGACAGAGCTCGACCAGGCGATCGCGATGGCGAACAAGATCGTCGACCTCGCCCCGTTGGCGCTCGCGACGATGAAGCGTTTCGTGACCGGCCACATCTTGCCCAAAGGCCCTTCCGAGCTGGCGGCTCGCTTTGCCGCCGACCTCGCCGCTGTGCGTAACAGCGAAGACGCTGCCGAAGGCGTGCGCGCTTTCAAGGAGCGGCGCCAACCGCGATACAAGGGACGCTGAGACCTCCTGCGTGCCGAAACATGAAAACGGTCCGGTGATTTCGTCGGGTCATTCCGGGCGGGGGCTCCGCCCGCGAGCCCGGAACCAATGAACACGGGCCTCGGAGAAAGGGCTCATAAGCCGGGGTTTATGGTTTTCGGGCCCGGCCCACGGGCCGTCCCGGAACGAGGATTTTGCCGCTGAAATGCCAGCGGCTTTTCAACCCGCCTCGGGAGCACTTACATGCTCAGGGCGAAAGCCGAGGCCGATCAGGCGGGCGGGAACCCGCCGCAGAAACGGCACCCACCCCAAGACCCGCACCGGAAAGGGTGGCGACATCTTTGCTGTGCTTCCCAGCACACGACCGATTATCCGGTTCTGCAGAATGACCTGCAGCCGCTGCGTCGCGCGGGTAGGAAACTCGCGGCGGCGCTGCACGGCTTCGAGATCCTGCCGCGAAACCGAGCCCTCGAGAAGGCGCGGGGTCAGGATGTTCGCCGCAGCAACGGCATCCTGGACAGCGAGGTTGATCCCGACACCACCGATCGGCGACATCGCGTGCGCGGCGTCGCCGATGCACAATAGCCCGGGCCGGTGCCATACGCGCAAGCGGTCCACCGACACGCTCAACAGCTTGACATCGGACCAGTCGTTCAGCTCGTCGACCCGGTCGCGCAGGTAGGGGGCAAGGCCCGCGATCTCCTGCCGCAGAGCCGGTAAACCACGCGCACGGATCTCGTCGAACCCGCCTTTCGGGATCACGAACGCGCACTGCCAATAATCCTCGCGATTGAGCATTACAAAGATGCGGCCGGCGTCGACCCGCCCGAGCGTCTGCCCCGGATCGCGCGAGCGGCGCGACAGCCGCATCCACAACACGTCCATCGGCGCGCCAAGATCGACAATATCGAGACCGGCCCGTTCGCGCAAAGTGGAGTGGCGTCCATCGGCCGCAACGACAAGATCCGCCTTGACCCTGATCTCTCCGCCGGGGGTCGTCGCCAACAATCCGGTTACGAGGCCATTCTCGATTGTAAGATCGCGCGCTTCGGCCTCCATCTTCAGCTGGAACGCCGGGAACCTCTTGGCATGCTCGGCGAGAAAGTCGAGGAAATCCCATTGCGGCATGAGGGCGATGAAACGGCAATGGCCAGGCAAATGCGTGAAGTCCGCTACTTCGACAAACTCGTCCCCGATCTGCGCTCCGAGTGTGCGGACTTCCTGGTGCGGGCGCTGCAGAAAATCGTCGAGCAGCCCCAGCTCGTACATGATCTCAAGGGTCGAGGGGTGGATCGTATCCCCGCGAAAATCACGCAAGAAATCGGGATGTTTTTCGAGAACGAGAACAGAAACCCCGGCTCGGGCTAGCAGAAAGCCGAGCATCATTCCGGCGGGGCCCCCGCCGGCGATGCAGCAGCGAACCGAAACCTCGGGATCCGTCATGAAATCTCCCCCTTATCGGGGCCGAGTGAAGTGGGCGTCACATATTAAACATGTTAGAAAGGAGTTGGTGATGGGAAGTGGATCATCTGGGCTGATTTCAGCTTTTCCAGCCGCGCTGTCTCCTGTGCTGCGATGTAATCGCGGTAGGCCGCGCGATCTGCATCGGCCACTGTGGCCTGCGTTGGAACAGCACACACCGTCGGGCAGCGAGTGACCCCTTTGGTGCTCAAAAAGGCGGCAACTGCTGCTTCGTAATCGGCATCCGACATCGCGAAATTCCTCGTTGGGGGAAACGATGCCCTCAGATAGCGCGAGGCCGGTTAATGATGGGTTTAGAGCAATACCTCTAAAAAAGTTTTAGAAAAGCCGGATAACCCGCGCGAGGCGGCTGGCGTTCCGCATGATTCTCGCCGATATATGCGAGGTGGGGGGATTAGCCGGGCGAGGTTGGACTTTGGTCCATCCCGATTGCACAGTGAGATTTTGGGGCGTGCGGGGCAGCATAGCGTGCCCCGGGCCCGACACCGTCCGGTATGGCGGCAACACCTCTTGCGTCGAGATCCGCTGCGGCGATCACCTGATGGTCTTCGACGGTGGCACCGGACTGCGCTTGCTGGGCAACGAACTGATGGCCTCGGGCCGGCCTGCCAACCTCGATCTCTTCTATAGTCACACGCATTTCGACCACATCTGCGGATTGCCGTTTTTTGCGCCGTGTTACGATGCAGCGAGCAGCTTACGAATCTGGGCTGGGCATTTGAACGGCAACAAGGGCATCGAGGCGGTGCTCAACCAGATGATGATCGCGCCGCTGTTCCCGATCCCGATGGGTATTTTCACCGCCAAGATGAAATTCATCGATTTCGCCGCCGGCGAAGTGCTGACCCCGAATCCCGGTATCCTGCTTCGGACGGGCCCGCTAAACCACCCGAACGGCGCCACCGGCTATCGTATCGAATATGCGGGAAAGGTCGTGGCCTACATCACCGACACCGAACATCGCCCGGGCGGACGCGACCCCAATGTCCTCGCGCTCATCGCCGGTGCCGAGGTGATGATCTACGACGCATCGTATACCGACGCCGAATTTCCCACCCACAAGGATTGGGGACATTCGACCTGGCAAGAGGGGGTGCGTCTCGCCGATGCGGCGGATGTGAAGACCCTCGTCATCTTCCACCACGATCCCGGCCACGACGACGACTTCATGGATCAGGTCGCCGCGGAGGCGGCGGCAGCCCGGCCCGGCACCATCGTGGCACAGGAGGGTCTCGTGCTGCGGCCGTGATAAGCTGTCGGCGAGTCTACCGGCTCGGGAATGCCTGAGCGGTTTCGCGTCGAAGTCGCGCCCTCTCACCAAGTCACAGCCATAGATTACCCCGCCGCGACGGGGAACCGCGCTGGTGTCACCTTGGTCCTTGGACACGGAGCGGGAGCCGACCAGACTAGCGGCTTCATGGTTGCCTTCGCGAACGCTCTGGCGAAACGCGGGATCGATATCGTCACGTTCAACTTTTTGTACAGCGAGTATGGCCGTCGCACTCCCGATCCGAACGGGAGACTGGAAAGCTGCTGGCGCGCCGTCATCGACAGCGTGCGCGGCCGGATCACCTCCGACCACAAACTGGCGATCGGTGGCAAGTCGATGGGAGGGCGTATCGCGTCTCAGGTCGCTGCGGGCGGCGCCGGTGACTTGGCTGGGCTGGTGTTTCTCGGATATCCCCTGCATCCGCCCGGCAGGCCCGATCGGCTGCGCGCAGCCCACCTGCGAGACGTGGAGGCTCCGATGCTGTTTGTGCAAGGTGCGCGCGACGCCTTCGGCACGCCCGCCGAACTGCAACCGATCATCAGCCGGCTCGAGGCCGCCGCGGATCTGTTCGTCGTCGAAGGCGGCGACCATTCGTTCAAGGTTCCGAGGAGCGCCGGGGTCAAGCAACAGGACGTATATCGCGCCATCCAGGATCGGATCGCAATCTGGCTGCGGATGATTGGGGCCAGCCGGGGTTAAAAGCACTGCGCGGCCCACCTTCAGGTGCGGACGTATCCCCCAAGCCCCGGCAGGAAGCAATCTCGTTCGTCACCACCCGCGCCGCCGCAGCGCTGTGACAAATCTGAACGCTCACCGACCGGAATGAAAACCCGGCAAACGCATTTTTGACGGCGATCGGGACGCTCGGGCGTCCGGGTCAGGACAGCGCGACGAGGGAGGGCGGGACGGCGCCGCGCAGCAGGGCCTTGCGCGCCCCCCATTGAGTGGCCGGGTCGAGGGTTTCGAGGAACTGCACCTCCCCGCCGGCGAATAGCGCCACGGGTAGACCGTCGCGGTAAAGGAGGCGGTTGCCGGTCAGCGCGGCGAGTTTCGGCCCGGGAGTCAGGATGCCGACCAGGTTCAGCGGGTCGGCGCCGGAGAGCGAGACCCAGCTGCCCGAGGGAGGCTTGCGGCGAACCTCGCGCAACATGCCCACGGCTTCTGCAAGCGCGAATTGTTCGCCGGAGAACCCGGCGACAAACCGGCCGCCGCGGATCTCGCCGCGCGCCTCGAGGCGGCGGTAGACGCGCAGCAGATCGCGCCATGGCGGCAGCCATGGAGCCTCGCGCTCGATTAGGCGCCAGAAGATGACGCCATAACGCAGCAGCAACGTCCGCGCGAGATGCTCGACCGCCTCGGGTCTGGCTTGCACCTGCGACTGGGGCCGACGCGCAAGAGCCCAGCGGCCGGCACTTTCCATGCCGAACATCGTATTGCGCCGCCGCCCTCCGGCTGCGGGTTTGCGCAGCAAGGCCCGCAACCCGGCAAAGCTGTCCGAAGTGACGATGCCGAGCGCCACCAGCTCGCCGAGCGCCTCCTCGACCTGCGGCCGCAACAGCCCGGTGCCTTCGACCAGCTCGTCGAAGAACGATGCGCCGTATTGGCGAATGAAGTCGACGATAGTCTGCGCTCGGGAACTCGGGCGGGCGGTCTCTTCGACCGCCGACAGCGATGCCCAAAGCCCCGCGTGGCGTCGCGCCAGCAACGTAATCGGCGTCGTCCGGACGGGGCTCGCGCTGCGCTCGCCGCCGTTGCGCGGCCGGAGGCGAGCCCAAGCGATCCGTCCGGCCAGGCACTGATCATCCAGCCAGGACGGCTCGTATGAGTCGAGCCGCGCCGGCAGGATCTCGGTCTCCCAAGCCCCGGCCGGGGCCTCGAAACCTTCGAGCTGCCGGACCAAGACTTCGAGAGCGTCCGGCCCTTCCATGCGGGTATCCGCCGTCACCCGCTGCCAGCCGAGCAGAAAGCGCAGGAAGTCGCGGGCGGCGACCGGCTGGATCTCGGCGCGCAGCCGGTTGACCGTATACCGGTGAATCCGCGCGAGCAGCCGGCGCTCGCACCATTCCTCGGTGTCCGTGCCGGGCGTAAAGCGCCCGCGCATCGCAAAGCCCTCGGTTTCGAGCGCGGCGAGCGCCGCCGAAATTTCCCTCGGCTCGATCCCGAGCGGCGCGGCGAGCGCGGCCTCGGTGACCGGCCCCAGCCCCTCCAGTCTCCCGCGCAGGATCTCGATCAGCGCCTCCTCGCGCGACCATTCGTGCGCACGGATAGCACCTCGGGCGCAGAGATCGGCGGATCTGATTTCCGCTGCGGGCCACAGCGCCCGAAACTGCGACAACCGCTCGGCCGCGATCCATAACATCGATCCTGACGCCCTATTCTCGTCATTCCCGCGAAAGCGGGAATCCGGTGGCCCCTGGGCCCCCGCCTCCGCGGCGGTGACGGTAAGATGATTGGGCGCGGTGAGGCGTCCGACACGCTTTTCGCTGACGAGCCGGGCGAACCAGTCATCCCACCCGGGTTGCGCCTCTCCCACACTGAGAAAACCGAGCCAGGCCAGCGCGTCGTGCAACTCGTCGGGGTTTGCCGGGTCGGGCCACGCCTCGCCGCGCACCCGCGCGATGGCTTCGGGATCGAGCCGGCCGATGTCGCGCGGCCTCCTCGGGCGCGAGCCAGCGCCGGCTCATCACCGCCTGGGTGCGCCGCTCCTCGAGCGGGGCGTCGTCGAGATAGGCGTAGGGCCGGGCCGAAAGGACTTCGAGCGCGAGCGGCGAGGGCTCGGTCAGGTCGCGCGTGACGACCCGGATTTCACCGGCCTCGAGCCGCGCGAGCAGCCGCTCGAGACCCGCGATGTCCATCGCCTCGCCGAGGCAATCGGCGATCGTCTGGCGGACCAGCGGATGGTCCGGGATCTCGCGCTCGCCGACCAGATTCTCGGCGCACGCAACCTGGTCGGGAAAGATCGCTGCGATCAGGTCTTCGGCAGCCATGCGGGCGAGCTGCGGCGGCACCTTCTTCCCGCCGCGGAAGCGCGGCAGCGCCAACGAGACCCCGGCCACCCAGCGCCAGCGGGTGATGAACATCGGCGCGTCGAGCAGCGCCTCGATCAGCAGCCGTCTGATGCTCGCGGAGTGCAGGTAGCGCGGAACGTCGGCAAGATCGAAGCTGTGCGCCCGGGTCAGCGACAGCACGATGTTGTCTTCGGTCGCCGCCGCCTGCAGCTCGAAATTGAATTTGCGGCAAAACCGCTTGCGCAGCGCCAGGCCCCAGGCGCGGTTGAGGCGGCTGCCGAAGGGCGAATGGATGACCAGTTGCATGCCGCCGACTTCGTCGAAGAACCGCTCGATGACGAGCGTCTCCTGGGTCGGCAGAACCCCCAGCGCCGCGTGACCCGAGGCCAGATATTCGACGAGTTGCTCGGCCGCGGGCTCGGCGATGCCGACCTCGTCCCGCAGCCACGAAAGGGTATTTTCGCTGGGCAAACGGGCGGCGAATTCGGCGCGCAGGCGAGAGACGGACTGCGACAGCTCGTCGGTGCGGCCGGGCGCTTCGCCGAGCCAGAACGGAATGTTCGGCGCCATGCCCGGCGCGTCCTCGACGCGCAACGTGCCGCGCTCGACCCGCATGACGCGGTAGGCGGCATTGCCGAGCTGGAAGATGTCGCCGACCATGCTCTCGACCGCAAAGTCCTCGTTGACCGTGCCGATGATCTGGTTCTCCGGCTCGAGCAGCACCTGATAGTCGGCATTGTCCGGGATCGTGCCGCCGGAGGTCAGCGCGGTCAGCCGAGCGCCGCGCCGGCCGCGCAGCTTGTGGTTCACCGCATCGTAGTGAATGAGCGCCCCGCGCCGGCCGCGGCGGGTGCTGAACCCGTCGGCCAGCATCGCCACCACCGCGGCGAAATCCTCGCGCGGCAGCGCGCGGTACGGCCAAGCGCGGCGGATCAGCGCGTAGAGCTCGTCCTCGCTCCACTCCTGCGCGGCAACCTCGGCGACGATCTGCTGCGCCAGCACATCGAGCGGCTGCTCCGGGAGGACCAGCCGGTCGAGCTCGCCGCGGCGCACGCTGTCGAGCAGCGCCGCGCACTCGACGAGCTCGTCGCGCGACAGCGGGAAGAGCCGGCCCTTCGGGGTGCCGGCGACCGCATGGCCCGAGCGCCCGACGCGCTGCAGCAAGCTCGCGATCGAGCGCGGCGAGCCGAGCTGGCACACCAGGTCGACATCGCCGATATCGATGCCGAGCTCGAGCGAGGCGGTCGCGACCAGCGCTTTCAGCGCACCGGCTTTCAGCCGCTGCTCGGCGTCGAAGCGCTGCTCCTTGGCGAGGCTGCCGTGATGCGCGGTGACCCGGTCGGCGCCGAGCCGTTCCGACAGCTGCCGCGTCACCCGCTCGGCGAGGCGGCGGGTATTGACGAAGACCAGGGTCGTGCGATGCGCCTCGATCAGCTCGGCCAGCCGGTCGTAAACCTGCTGCCAGACTTCGGCGGACATCACCGCTTCGAGCGGCGAGGAAGGAATTTCGAGGGCGAGGTCGCGCGCCCGGCGATGGCCGGTGTCGATGATCCGGCACTCGGCATCGGGCCCGACGAGAAATCGGGCCACCGCCTCGATCGGCTTCTGCGTCGCCGAGAGGCCGATGCGCAGCAAAGGGCCGCCGCAGAGCGCGGCCAGCCGCTCGAGCGAGATCGCCAGATGCGAGCCGCGCTTGTTCGGCGCCACCGCATGGATCTCGTCGACGATGACCGTCCGCGTCGTCGCCAGCATTTTGCGGCCGGATTCGGAGCCGAGCAGGATGTAGAGCGATTCCGGCGTCGTCACGACGATGTGCGGCGGCGAGCGGCGCATGCGCTCTCGCTCCGCGGGCGCCGTGTCGCCGGTGCGCACCCAGGTGCGGATCTCGACATCCGGCAGCCCTCGCCTCTTCAGGGCTTCGCGGATGCCGGCGAGCGGGGCTTCGAGGTTGCGCTGAATGTCGTTCGACAGCGCCTTCAGCGGCGAGACATAGACGATCTGCGTCTCGTCCGCGAGGCCGCCGTCCACCCCCTGGCGAACCAGGCCATCGATCGCCGCGAGAAAGGCGGCGAGCGTCTTGCCCGACCCGGTCGGCGCGGCGATCAGGGTATGCCGGCCGGCTTGGATCGCCGGCCACGCCTCGGCCTGCGCCGCGGTCGGCGCGGCAAAGCTGTCGTCGAACCACTCGGCGACGGCGGGATGGAACAGATGGGACGGGTCCACGCTAGCTCCGCTCATCCGGGCGAACCGGATCTTGGTGACCCGCCCAACGCTCGGATAACCAGACGAGACATGTCATGACTAGGATATGGTGAGCCCGTCGGGATTCGAACCCGAGACCTACTGATTAAAAGTCAGTTGCTCTACCGGCTGAGCTACGGGCTCGGAGCGGCGCAGCAAGATAAAGTGGTGCGCACGAGCGGGTCAATCGCATGATTACCGCATGTGCCTCTTAGGCCGCCAGCTGCCGGATTGTGCTTCGGGCAAACCGTTACAAATAAAAACAACATTTCACCGGCCTGCCATGGGGTGCCACGAAGGGGTTACAGCCCGGGATTATATCATCCTCAATCGCAAAGCGCCTCGGCCAGCCGAGGCTGAAGAGCCATAAGGTGATGTCGATGAGCGATTTTGCCCGACTTCTGCAAACTGAAATTCCTCGGCTGCGGCGATACGCCCGGGCACTCACTCGGGACGCGGCGCGAGCCGACGATCTCGTGCAAAGCTGTTTGGTCCGCGCCATTGCCAAAGAGCATCTCTGGGAGCCGGGGACGGATTTGCGCGCCTGGCTTTTCACGATCTTGCACAATCAAAATGTGAACGACGTCCGCCGCTCGGTGCGCGAAGGCGTTGCCGTAGCCGTGGAGGATGTCGCCGCGGTGCTGACGGCGCCGCCAAGAGCCGGCGCCTGTTTGCAGCTGCGCGATCTCGAACGGGCCATTAGGCTGCTGCCGGAAGAACAGCGGCAAGTCATTTTACTCGTGGGTCTCGAAGGGATGCGCTACGAGGAGGTCGCAGCGGTGCTCGACATTCCAATCGGTACGGTCCGCTCGCGCTTGTCGCGCGGCCGTGAAATGTTGCGTCGCTCAATGGATATGAAGGAAGAGTTGGGCGTAACCTTCCGCCGTTCGGACGGGCGTCAACATTCCGATTATCCACGCGAAGCGGCCTGATGGCCAGTCCCTCAAACCGGTGAATTCATCATCGATCAAGCGCACGACCTTGCCCGATGAGTGCAAAACGGCTAGAAGGGCGTGGGCCTTCTTGGCGGGGCGTGGCTCAGCCTGGTAGAGCGCCTGCTTTGGGAGCAGGATGTCGGAGGTTCAAATCCTCTCGCCCCGACCACTTCGGGGAAGCCCTTTCAGCGGATCGGGAAGCACGTCAATGGCGCGGGCGCGAATTTCCAAGCCGGCGAAAACAGCAATGCAATCCGGAGCGCGGGCCCGAAAATGGGTGCTCGCCTACGAACCGGCCACTCGCCGCGAGCCCGAGGCGCTGATGGGATGGATCAGCGCCGAAGACACGTTGAATGAGGTCCGGTTGCATTTCGATACTATGGAGGAGGCGGTCGCCTTCGCGACAAAAAACGGTCTCGACTATACGGTCGTCTGGCCGCAGGAGAGCACCGAAAAGCCGAAGAGCTATGCGGAGAATTTTCGCTACGATCGCATTCGCAGCTGACCCATTGTAGCGCGCATTGGCGATGACCCCGTAGCTCAGCTGGATAGAGCACTCGCCTTCTAAGCGAGTGGTCGCAGGTTCGAATCCTGCCGGGGTCGCCACGATCGCGAGATTTCGACCGATCCCCCATTCTCTCGCGAAATTCCGCCGCAGTCGGAGCACCGCGGGCCGTTTCAGGCGACGGCCCGTGGCTTCAGTTCGACGCGAGCGCGCGGCAAATCCAGGGTGATTGCCAGACCATCTATGAGCGTCGTCTCGGTCCTGAAGCCGAGCCGTTCGGCAGCCCGGCGCGGATCTCCGACCGATATTCGGACCTCAGCAGATCGTGGCGGGCTATAGTATGCGGCGATTTCGGTTTGATACAACTCAGCCATGGTGTCGGCGAGCACTCGCACGCTCGTGCCCTTGCCGGTGCAGACGTTGAAGACTGGGGCGTTAGTGCTCGCTATGCTCAAGGCTCGGTCGAGCGCGCCGACGGCATCTCCGACATAGGTGAAGTCGCGAACCTGCTCTCCGTCGCCAAAAATTTCGACTAGTTCGCCGAGCCTGAGCCGATCGGCAAAAAGCGCGATGACGCCGGAATATGGCGACTGAGCGTCTTGCCGGGGGCCATAAAGGTTGAAGAAACGCAATCCTACCGTTGGAATTCGGTGCACTGCACCGGCGACGCGGGCATGAAGCTCACAGGCGCTCTTGTCTGCGCCGTAGGCGCTGAGCGGCGCAACCGGGGTGTCTTCTCCGATCGGAACGGTACGGCTGTCCCCATAGACCGCCGCCGAGGAGGCATAAACGATGGGGATTTCTCGACGATGCCGCAAACGCCGCGCTTGATTGAATATGTTGAGCGTGCCGGTGAGGTTGACTTCGTGAGTGCGCACCCACTCGCTGTTAGAACGCACAACAGACGCAATTGCGGCCAAATGAAAGCAAGCATCGATGCCCTCGAAGGCCTCCTCGACAGCCGTAGGATCGGTGATATCCCCGCGCAAAAATTCGACCTGACGCGGCAGGTTCTGTCGGTGTCCAGTCGACAGATCATCGAGAACGCGCACCAGGTGTCCCTGCCTCAATAACGCGTCGACGAGGTGCGAGCCAATGAAGCCGGCACCCCCGGTCACGAGAAAGCAGGCCATCCGAGATCCTTCAGCTGTTGCAAAGCAGTAGCGTCGACGAAATCGGGGGTTCGCTCTGGAGCGTCAGGCGGGAACACCAATCGGCCCTCCGGGTTCCCAATGGCGGGCCGCCCAGCGCGAATATTCGCCAGTTGATAGCGACCGGTTCAGTCCTGCTTGCTCAGTTCGGCCGACACGCATACCGCTGTTTTAGCCGGTTGAAAAGCGGAATCAGAGTTAAGACCGGAACCGAAACTATACCTTACAAAAGCGTTAGGAAACTGTAAACATCAACACTGACAGGAGGACGCACGGGCTTCCACTTCAAAGCGCTCGGTTTAACAGAACGTAAGCCATTCTGCGGACAGTGGGTTTGCAGAGCCGAGGTGTCAGAATTTCGACGTCAGGCGCGGCAATACGACATAAGATGATGCGCAGTAGAAGACTTCATAACGCCCTGATCATCTTGCTCATCTGTTGCCTTCAGCCGTGGGGCACTTCGAGGGCTGTCGCAGGCAAGCAATTCCGAGCTGATGAGTGGGTCACCGAATGTGATTCCCGTCCTGGGACTGGTGCTCCGGACTGCTCGATCACGGTGCCGTTTTGGCAAACCCGAGGCACCCCGAGGGGCTCGTTCGCTCTGGTCGTCATGCTTCAGACTGGGAACATGGGTATTGTCGGTGAGCCCTTTCCGACCAGGGCCATACTTCGAATTGACAAGAACCCGCCGATCGAGTGCAGGGAAGCGCGCTACTGCGTTTTCCCGAGCATCCAGGCGCTGGCTGCACTAAAGCAACTCAAAATGGGATCGCTTATTTTGATCGACGTCTACACGGAAAAGGGGCAGTTCAGCTTTAGTCTCACTCCGAAAGGATTTCAGGCGGGAATGGCACAGATCCGCGCCTGGGGTTATCGAACGGAATAGGTGAAGATCATCGCCCCAGCATTCTCGCCGGCGCGAAACCGAGTGACGGGTTCTATGCCGGTCAGCTAACCAATTAGTGGTGCAAGAGTACGATAAGGGGGGCCAGTACGACAGCCCATCCGAGCAATGACAGCCCAACGATAGCAAACAGAGCAGGACCCACCGGCAGCCGATCTTTGCCGAATTGCGGTTCCTCAGCTACCCCATAATCGCGGTATGAGTTGCTGTGGATCATTCTTTCCGGACGAAAGGTGTTGCAGTCGTGCTGACTGTAAGAAGAACACTCAGAAAGGCAAGAAACATCGTTACGGATTTTTCCCAATTTTGTCTAAGGTTTTCCTATACTATGAGTCAACTCGGTCACTTAAAAATTCTTTAAGAAATATCGATTTTTAATGAGCAATAATAATCCAAGACCCAAGACCCGCCCGTTCGTAGGGATCTCGCCCAAAGGGCAACATTTCCACAGGACAGAATCTTGACGCTGCCTCGGACAGGCGCTTGACGCGGAACGGACAAGATCACTGGCGGCGCGACGAGAATCGGGGCGGCTGGGCCTAGCTGAGCAGTAGGGAAATCCGATGGACGCGGGCATTCCCCCTAGATCTATTTCGTCATCCGAAGGATCAACAGATCTGGAAGTTTTACGCCTCAGTAGGCGCGCCTCGCTGCTGCTGATCTTGGCGTTGTCGTTGGGATTGTGGGCGGTGATATGGGTAGCAGTTGCCTCCCTGGCTTCGGTGGTGGTTGGCTAACGAGCCCGCTTCAAGTTCGGCATACCGGCTTCGCCCATCAGCTGCTGTGCGATCCGACAGCTCGCCTGGCCGTCGCCATAGGGGTTCGCTACTCGGCTCATCCTCGAATAGGCTTCGGGATCGTCGAGCAACGCGGTCATCTCGGAGAAGAGCAGCTCTTCATCAGTGCCCACCAGGCTCGCAAGCCCCAGTTCCATAGCCTCCGGGCGCTCGGTTGTTTCTCGAGTAACCAGCACGGGCTTCCCAAAGGATGGCGCCTCCTCCTGAATCCCGCCCGAATCGGTGACCACAAAATGGCAGCGCTTCAGGAGAAACACCAATTCGGGGTAATCGACCGGCTCGGTGAGGAGTACGTTCGGGTGCCGGCGAAGCGGCTCGATCGCTTGGCGCACACTGGGATTTCGATGTACCGGAAAGGCAACGGCGGTATCGCCTCTGTCGGCGATCCGCGCCATAGCGCGGCAAACGCGGGCAATGCCGCCGTCGAAGCTTTCGCGGCGGTGGCCCGTCATAAGAATCATACGCCTGCCCTTGAAATGCGCGGGCAGAACGGCGGCGCACCGGGAACGCAGGTCTGGCCGGTTATCCAGTAGCGCGGCAATCCGCAGCAGAGCATCAATTCCGGTATTGCCGGTCACGAGGATCCGGTCGCCAACTACCCCTTCTCGCCGCAAGTTCTCTCGTGCCCGTGCCGTCGGGGCAAAGTGCAAATCGGCGATATGGGTCACGAGCCTTCGGTTCACTTCCTCGGGCCAGGGGGAATAGATGTTGTCGGTGCGCAGGCCGGCTTCGACGTGAGCCACCGGGATGCGGTGGTAGAAGGCCGCAAGCGCGGCGGCAAAGGTCGTGGTCGTGTCGCCTTGCACGATTACCCGATCGGGCCGAAAGGCGTCGAGAACCCCACCGACTCCGGATAATACGGCACCGGTCAAATAGGCGAGATCCTGATTGGGCCGCATCAAATCGAGATTCCAGTCCGCCTGTAGCTCGAACAATTCGAGGACCTGGGCCAGCATCTCGCGGTGCTGTCCGGTGACGCATACCTTGCAGTCAAAACTCGGCCGACCCGACAATTCCAAGAAAACCGGCGCGAGCTTGATGGCCTCGGGCCGCGTGCCCAAAACAAACAACAGCTTCATGCTGCGCGAGCCGTCTTCCGTCGGCACAGCCAAGCTGGTCACGCGAAGCTAGGCATATTGATGGGTCAGCCCGGTCGCGTCGATGACGACGCGCCGCATCAACTCCTCGCGCGGGATCTTGCGGAACGGCGAATGAGCCACCAGAACGGCGACGATATCGGCCTGGCGTACGGCCTCGAGCGTCTCGCAGAACGACACGTTGGGAAGCAGGGCGAGTTCCTCGGGGAGCCCCGTCAGGTTCGGATCGGCGACGAGGATTCGCTCTTGCCCGGCGCGCGCCAGTTGCGCCGCGATTGCGATCGCCGGGCTCTCCCGCGTGTCATCGACATCAGGCTTGTAGGTCAGGCCCAAACAGGCGACGACAGGTCGCTTGAACCGCTCGGCTCGCTCCCGGATCTGCGAGACGACAAACTTCGGCTTGGCGTCGTTGACCTCGCGAGCCGTGCGGATCAGCCGCGTCCGCTCCGGCGCCGACGAGATGATGAACCACGGGTCGACGGCGATGCAGTGCCCGCCGACCCCTGGCCCCGGCTGCAGGATCGAGACGCGCGGATGGCGATTGGCGAGCTCTATGACGTGCCACACATTGAGGCCGAGCTGGTCGCAGATCAGCGATAGCTCGTTCGCGAAAGCAATGTTGACGTCGCGCGAGGCATTCTCGACGAGCTTGACCAATTCCGCCGTCGCCGCATCGGTGCGGAACACCTTCGCCTGCAAAAAAACGCGGTAGACCGCTTCGGCATGCTCGGCGCAGGCTTCGGTCATCCCGCCGATGATGCGATCGTTCTCGATCAGCTCGCGGACCATCCGCCCGGGAAGCACGCGCTCCGGGCAATGCGCCACATGCACATCGAGCGGCTCCGAGTGCCGCGTCGGTGGAAAGCGCAAATCCGGGCGCAGCCGCGCCAGCCGGCAGGCCAACCGCTCGGTGGTGCCGACTGGAGAAGTCGACTCGAGGATCACGACATTGCCGGAGACGAGAACGGGCGCGATCGCATCTGCCGCCAAGTCGATATAATCGAGATTGGGTGAGCGATCCTCGCGGAACGGTGTCGGGACGGCGATCAGGAAGGCATCAGCCGGCTCGGGCTGTGCCGTGGCGCGCAATTTCCGCAATGTCGTCGCGGCACGCAGCAGCATGTCGAGATCGGGCTCGGAGAAGTAGGTCTGCCCGGCATTAACTGCTTCGACGACGCGCGGGTTTATGTCGACGCCGATCACATCAATGCCGCGGCTCGCCAAAGTCGCGGCCGTCGGCAAGCCGATATAACCGAGACCGACCACGCACACGGTCTTGATCGGGTGATCCATCACTCGGCGCCTGAAAATAAAAGGGATGCTGGCTCGGCCACGGCCGCGGAGCCTAATATCCGACACGCCTTTGATACGGGAGTAAAATCAACTTGGCAAGCAGTTCCAGATGTTATCGTAATCCACTCGGCCGCCCCGGTCGGTAAGCGCAGACCAGCGATCCCGCCGCAGTTGACGCAAAGGAATACCGGAAACCCTGACCAGCGTTGTCTTGATTAAACCGGCGTTGTCTTGATCAAAGGTTAATCTCATATACAAAACACTGCAGCTGATCCTATGAAAGGGCACTCCATGCCGAACCCCCCGGACGCCCTGGCGCTCGAGGAGCACTTTTTTGCGGATGACGGGCTCGTACCCAACAACCCGTTGCTGCCGCTGATCGTCTACCGCGGGGCGCTGGAGACCGGTCCCCGGTGCGCCGCCGACTGCGAGACATTGTTTGCACACAACGGTTGGGGCGGCGCTTGGCGCAACGGGATCTACGCGCACCACCATTATCATAGTACCGCGCACGAGGTGCTCGGTATTGCGGCCGGGTCGGTTCGCGTGCGGCTCGGCGGCGAGGACGGCACAACAGTAGAGCTGCACGCCGGCGACGTCGTCGTGATCCCGGCCGGCGTCGCCCACAAGAACGAGGGCGCCAGTCCCGATCTCGTGGTGGTCGGCGCCTATCCCGGTGGTAAGAGCCCCGATATGTGCAGCCCCGCGGCACAGCAGCGCGAGCGCGCGCTGCAAAGCGTCCGCCGGGTGCCGTTGCCGGCCTCCGATCCGGTCTACGGCAACCCGGGGCCGTTGACCGAACGGTGGAGCGCCGTCAATCGCGGCCGACGGCGGGGCGTCTCGTCGAATTAGAGACAGCGCCCGGAATAGACGACGTCGTGCGCATTGCCGGACGGCGCATCCGGCGGCTCGACGAGCCGGCGAATTTCGACAAAATATCCGGCACTGCACATTCCACGGGCGTTAAGCTCATCGGCGAGCCAGTCGCGCCGAATCTTCTCGGCCTCTCCGTCATCGTTCGGTGTCATTACCGTGTTGGTTTGCGCGCTAAAGACAAACGTGCCGGCCGGATCCGCAGTGAAATTGACGACTCGCACCTGGTCGTTGCACCCGCCGAGCGAGATGAGCAACGCCAGACCGGCGAAAGCGAGCATACGCACCGTGTCCACCCTTCTGACCAACTCCAATCCTCCATTCCCTCATCGACCGGCCCGAGGGAAGCCGGACTTTGGCGCCGGTGCGCTCGCAAGCGTTCCAAGGCGTTCGCCATGGTATCGGCGAGCCCAGATTCCCTCCCACCACCAGCGGTTCTCGAGGTACCACGCGACGGTCTTTCGCAAACCGCTGTCGAAGCTTTCGCGCGGTGTCCAGCGTAACTCACGCCCGATCTTCGTGGCATCCATGGCGTAGCGCCGGTCGTGCCCCGGGCGGTCTGCGACAAGAGTGATCAGCTGCTCATGAGGCCGATGCACCGAACCTGGCAGCATTTCGTCGAGCAATCGGCAGATCGACGTGACGACGTCTAGATTGGTCCGCTCAGCATCACCGCCGACGTTATAGCATTCGCCCATCTTGCCCTCGCTCAGGATCGTGAACAGGGCGCGGGCGTGATCCTCGACATAAAGCCAGTCGCGAATATTGCCGCCATCCCCGTAGACCGGGATCGCCTCGCCGTGCAGCGCCTTCAGGATGGCGAGCGGGATCAGCTTTTCCGGGAAATGGTAAGGACCGTAATTGTTCGAGCAGTTGCTGACCACACTCGGCAACCCGAAGGTCTCGCGCCAGGCACGAACCAGGTGGTCGGAAGCCGCTTTTGACGCCGAATAAGGCGAGTTCGGCCGATACGCGGTCATTTCGGTGAATTTTCCGACCGATCCCAGCGACCCGAAGACTTCGTCGGTCGAGACGTGGTGAAAGCGGAACCGTTTGGCGCGCTCTGGCGGAAGCCGTTGCCAATAGGCGAGCGCCATCTCCAACAGAACACAGGTCCCCTCGATATTGGTTGCGATGAACGCCGCGGGACCGTCGATCGAGCGGTCGACATGCGATTCTGCGGCGAGGTGGAGCACCGCATCGGGAAGGAATTCTCGGAAAATGTCGGAAATCGCCCTTCGGTCGCAGATGTCGGCCCGGCGAAAGGCATAACGCGGATTGCCCTCGATTGGGCGCAACGACGTCAGGTTGGCCGCGTAGGTCAGCTTGTCGACATTGAGAACGGTGGCATCGAGTTCGTCGACCAGCAACCGGCAAACCGCCGAGCCGATAAACCCGGCGCCGCCGGTGACCAAAACTCTCATTGCCGATTCCGACGCCCTCGATCCATCCAGTTACGCCGCCGCCGTACCCCAGGGTTGAGCCCCCTGCATCGGAGACCTGCGCAGATCGGCCTAGGTGGCCGGTTCGCGCCTCCGATAGATTGATCTGGGACACGTATACCTGATCGACCCTGCCCGGGTCCAACTAGAGCGGAGGGTGCGTTATGCAGTACCGGCGAATATCGGCCGATTGTCATCTGGACATGCTCTGGCTCCCGCCCGACCTGTTCACGTCGAACGCGTCGAGCAAGCTCCACGACAAGATGCCCTACGTCGCCGAGAATTCGGACGGGGTGGAGCGCTGGACTGACAATAGCGGTGCCGAGTACGGCCTGTGCGGTGGCGTCGGCGCGACCGGCACGCCGTGGGTTCCGGGCAAGCAATTGCGCGCCGACAAGATGGCCGAGGCCGGTCTGTACAGTGACTATTTCGAAAAGGGCCTGCGCCGGCCGGGCGACCCGCATCTGCGGGTCAAGGACATGGACCGCGACGGCGTCGACGCCGAGGTCATCTACGGCATCCTGGCCGCCTGCGCCAAGATGAAGGACCCGGAAGCGGCCGATGAGATGCTGCGCATCTACAACGACTTCATGAACGCCTTCGCCGGCACCTATCCCGACCGCATGATCGGCTTGGCCTGCCTGCCCTACAACAACATCGAGGGTGCCGCTCGGGAAGTCCGCCGCGTTGCCAAGTTGGGCATGAAGGGCGTCGAGCTGTCCTGCTCGTGGCACATGACCCCGATGTGGCACCCGATGTGGGATCCTCTCTGGGAGGCGGTCAACGAGACGCAATTGCCATTGCACTTCCACACCTTCCCGGCGACGGACCCCGAACTGCGCAAGTCCCTGGACCCGGCGATCGCCCGCCGCATGACCTATAGCGGGCTGTGCCGGTTCCAAATGACTCTGGCGACGATCCTCACGGACCTGATGGGTGCGGCGGTGTTCGAGCGCTTCCCGAACATCCGCGTCGTGTTCGGCGAGAGCGGCATCGGCTGGATCCCCTACGTCATCGACCGCATGGATTTCGAGTACAAGGACCAGTACCAGGATCTGAAGCTGAAGAAATTGCCGAGCGAGTACTGGCGCAACCAATGCCGCGCGACCTTCCAATATGACCGGGTCGGCACCAAGCTGATCGAAGACATGGGCGTCGAGACCCTGATGTGGGGCTCGGACTTCCCGCACCCGGACGGCGTCTGGCCGGAATTGAAGAAGTATATCGAAGACCAGTTCAGCCACCTGCCGGCCCAGGTCACTTACAAGATGACCTGTGAAAACGCCGGCAAGTTCTACGGGTTGATGAACTAGCCGCTACGCGGGGTGCGGCTTAATCCACCGCACCCCGCCATCGGGCCGGGTGCTTTTCGCGTACTCGGCTCGCTGCCCTGCGGCTGCGCCACCTGTTTTTGCAGAAGAAGAACAGGACGTCCAGGTTCTGCGGCCGCCGTCAGGGTGTCCCCGGGATTTTGTCCAACAGATGCAGGAACAGCCCGGCGGCGAGCGGCGCGCACGGGCCATCCTCGATGACGATCTGCCCGGCGCGAGCGACCTCGAACTTGCTGAGAAGACCGGACGGCGCGGTCCCCACCACCGGCTCCAGAGCCTTGAAGCAGGCGGCGCCGGCGGTGTCGCCGACATTGGCGGCGATCGTCGCCGCGGTCGAAGCGTCCATGTCGCCCTTCTGCTGAATGACCGAGCACCCGGCCAGGGCGCTGAGCACGGCGAAAATCCTGATCACATTTAAAACCATTTAATTCCTCTAAAGGCATGGCTCGTTAGCTTTACGGATTCGCAATATTTTAAGCTTTATTGCGATTTAACGCTAATACAATGTTCGGCTTATAGGCTCAAGGTATTATCGGCAAGATACGAAAAATGACGGTTCTTGAATGTGGTGTGTTTAGCACGGATATGCTGTTTTGTCAATCTATTTGCGTCCCAGCCGTACTGCACCGACGCATCGAAGACCTCTGGAGAGGGTGCCGACGCAGCGAGGCGGGTGAGGGTCTTTGCCGCGGCCCAAATCTTCTGGCAGCGTAGTGGCACCATCGTTCGGACAGCGAAGAATGGACCCTCCGCTTCTGCATAATCGGAGCAAAACTTCGGGCGTATCTTCGCGAGCTTGGAAAGCGTCACGTAGCGGACGCAACAAACACGGAACGGAGCCATGAAGTTAAACCTGCCGACCGCGGCGCAGACGGCCCCGCTCATTGCGTTGCTGTCGGCCGCCTGCGTACCGCAGAGCGCGTACGGCGCGCCGACGACCTGCTGTTCCCTGAAGGCGGCTACCAGCTTGGCCCAACGCGCAGGCGGCCCTCGGCCAATACGTCCCGCGGCTGCAGAATCTGCGGGACGCCAAAGTCGTCGTAGCGGCGGCGCCCTCGCCGATGTCGGGATCGGCGACAATTTCATAAAAGAGGCGGCGCAGACCTTGCAGTCGGGCAACGCCGCATTGTTTCTGCTGATCCGCAAGATGACGACCGACAAGGTGCTGGCGGCGTTGCAGGGCGCCGGCGGCACGGTAATGCGCACCTCGTTCGACCACACGAAGGAAGAAGCGCTGAGCCAGGCTTTGGCAGCTCACGTCGCGGCCAATCCCGCCGCCTAGAGGGGCCTCCCTGCCGTTATCGGAACATTCTTCCCTCGGGCGGCAGGCCCAAGAGGATCTGGCCGACGGTTTCGAAATGGATCGGGCGGCCCTGGCCTTGCTGGGTCCCGGCATGGATGTCGCGCAGGCGGCGCTCGAACGGGTTCTCATTGAAGACCGCGGTGGCGCCGGCGGCGTTGTAGACGCTCGCGACGACGTCGCGGGCCTGCTGGATCGCCCAGGTCGCGGCGAGGCGCAATTGCCAGTGCCGTTCGGGCAAGAACTCGCCGTCGCGTTCGGCGTCCTCCCACATGTCCTCGAGGGTCGCGTGGATCGAAGCGCGCGACGAGCGCAGCTTGGCCTCGGACTGGGCGACCTCGGACTGGATTACGTTATTCTCGCGCAGGGTCTTGCGGGCGCCGCGGGGAATCTTGTCGCGCGCCAATTCGATAAACGCTTCGAGCGCGCCGCGGGCGATGCCGAGGGATACGTTCGAAAACCCCATCGCATAGATCATGCCGCTGGTGAAGCGGTAGAGGAGGCCGGGTTCGCGCCGCTCGGCCGGGTTGTCGCGCGAGAAGGTGTATTGCTGCGGCACGAACAAATCATCGACCCGGTAGCTGTCGCTGCCGGTGCCGCGCAATCCGATGACCTGCCAGTTGTCGATTATCTCGGCCTTTGATTTCGGGAAGAGGACGGTGCGGACATGCTGCCGCCCGTTCGGGTTCATGCGCGGCGTGCCGTCCGGCTCGAACACCGGGCACATGCGCCCCGAGCCAGGTCGCGTGGCGGCTGCCGGTCGCGAACCCCCAGCGTCCCGTGACCCGGATGCCGCCCTCCGCCGCGACACTACGGCCGGCGCCCGGCAGCTCCGGGCCCCAGGCGAGGATGCCGCGCGGCGGTCCGAAGATCTCGCGCGCCACCGCCGGGTCGAGATAGGGCGCCGACATCGAGCAGCCGGAGTTTTGACCGAGCGACCAGGCGGTCGAGGGCTCGGCTTTGCCGATCTCCTCGAGCACCTGCACATAGGTCAGCGGGGGAAGTTCGGCGCCGCCAAGCGAGCGCGGGATCAACAATTTGAAAAAGCCGCCCTCGATCAGCGCCTGGACAACCTGCTCCGGCAACTCGCGGCGTTCCTCGATCTCGTCCGCGGCCTCCTTCAGCATTGGCGCGAGGCAGCGGGCACGTTCCACATAGTCGACGCCGCGCGTTTCGGCGTGAGGCATTTCCAGCAAGGTAGACGACATCCTGTTCTCCCGGGACCTACCGTCAAATTACATCGAGCGCGGCGGGTCAGGCGACGATTTCCGTGCAACCTACCCTAGCTTACGCGCCGATGGCGCGCCACCAGCGTCGGCTCAGGAGCATCGCTGCAATGCCCTCGGCGCCGATGACTACCGTGGCCCAAGAGGCGCCGATCAGGCCGGCGAGCAGGCCGAGATGGATGAAGCCGATCATTCCGATGCCGATGCAGACCGAAAGCACACCGAAGATGCGGCTGCGCATCTCGGGCGGCGCCGCGAGATAGACGAGGGTTGCCTGCATGATGCTGAAACCGGCATTCGCGAGACCCGTCGTCAGAAGCACCGCGCCGGCGAGCAGCGGATCGGGCGCCAATGCGAAAATCGGCAGCATCAGCAAATAAGCGAAGACGCCCGCGACATAGAGGCGGGCGAAGAGCGCCGGCTTGGCCCAGAGCGCGATCGCAACGGCGCCGCAGAACGCGCCGACCCCGTCCATGCTGGCGAGGAGACCGATGCCCGCGGCGCCGAGACCGAAATTGTCCTGGCCGATCACCGGGATCATGCTGGTGAACGGCCAGCCGAAGGTGTTGTAGATGACGGTCACGACCAGGGTTCCGATCAGGCGCCGGTCGCGCCGGACGAGCAGGAAACCTTCGAGCATGCGCTCGAGGATGCTCGCGACGCCGGTGGGCCGCACGCTGTTGCGATGATGGATCCGCATCGCAGCGCCGACCGCGACCAGATAGCAGGCGACGCTGACCGCGAAGGCGCCGCCGATCCCGAATGTCGCGAGCAATACGCCGCCGAGGGTCGGGCCGAGCATGCGGCTCGCATTGTTGGCGCCGACATCGAGGGACATCGCCGCGCTCATCCGGTCCAGTCCGACGACTTCGCCGATCATTGTGCGGCGGACCGGGTTGTCGGTCGTCCAGGCAATGCCGTTGACAAAGCTGGCGAGCGCGACATGCCAGACTTCGAGCGCGTCGCTCCAGGCGAGCAGCGCCAGGACGAGCGAGGTCAGCAGCATCGAGATGACGACGATGATCAGCGCGGTGCGCCGTTCCAGCCGCTCGGCCATGGCGCCGACGATGGCGCCGAACAGCGCCATCGGCAGCATCCGCAGCATCGTCAGCAGCGCGACGATGAACGGCGAGCCGGTACGCTGATAAGCGAAGACGGCGACCGCCAGCATCTCCAGCCAGCGCACCGCGAAAACGACGACGCCGACGAGCCACAGCCGGCGAAAATCGGCTTCCCCGAAAAGCCACGATCTCGGCGCGGCGTGGACAGACGTATCCGTCAGGACATGCCTCCAGAGCATGTACGGCGGAGGCACTGCCGTACTGGCGGTCGCCGCTTCCTCCCCACTTTCCCTCCGATCGATGTGCTCGAATTTTAAAGCTGCGCTGGGATATGAAGTCGGCCTTCACAACGGTTATCGTCGCCCCCGCGAAAGCGGGGGTCCAGGGGCCAATCGCCGGGGACCTCGCAGCCCTGGGTTCCCGCTTTCGCGGGAAAGACGAGTAGCAGCGGTAGCTCGTCGAGAATTACCGCTTCATTCTGCTCAGCCTCTTTGCCTTAAGCACGGAGAGAGTAGCTCAGCTCATGCCGAAATTATCTTTGCCAGCTCCTGCGTCGCGGGAGGGGCGTCGGGGAGGACCGCTTCGAGCTGGCGGTCGGCGAGACGCATGTGGCGCTCGAGGATAACCGCCAGCACGGCGCGAAAATCAGTGGTGACCGCGAGGTCGCGCCGCTGGTAGAGCTGCGCCGGGGCGAGACCGGGCCAATCGCCGTAAACCCGGCCGCCATTGACGGTGCCGCCCAGTACCCAGATGACGTTGCCGTGGCCGTGATCGGTGCCCCGGTTGCCGTTCTCCCGAAAGGTGCGGCCGAATTCCGACAGGACGACGACGACGGTGTCCTGCCAAGCCTCGCCCGACCCGCGGGCAAGGGCGGCGAGACCCTCGCCGAGCGGCCGCAGATGATCGGCCAGTTGCCCGTTGTGGTTGCCCTGGTTGATGTGGGTGTCCCAACCTCCGAGCCCGATTGCTGCAACGCGGACGCCGGGTTGACGGCGGATCAGCAGCGCGAGCCGGGCCGCCTGACCAGGAAAGCCGGTCGGCGGCGGCGCGCCGTTGTCGGCAATTTGCCGCTCCTTGCTCAACGCGCCGATCAATTGTGCGCGCGCCGCCCGGCCTTCGCGATACGATCTGGCGAGGTCGTCATTGCCGGAATAGAGCCGATCGAAGGCATTGGCGATTTCCGGCTGGTCGATCGGCAATGGCCGGGCGCCGTTGGGGCCGAGCGGCAGCGTCGCGACGGGCGCCTTGCCCGCCAGGATGCGCGGCACGGTCGGGCCGATGCTGATCGCGTCGGTCGCGCCGCGCGGGCCGGGCAGCGCCAGCAACAGGCGGTTCATCCAGCCGTCGCGGGTGGTGTCCTGCCCCGGAGTGCCGTTTTCGAGATAGAGCTGCGCGTCGAAATGCGATCGTGTCGGGTCGGGCGAACCCGCGGCGTGAACAAAGGCGAGCTTGCGCTCGTTCCATAGCGGCATCAGGCTCGCGAGCGCCGGGTGCAACCCGAAATGCCCGTCGAGCGCCAATGCCCCGTCCGGCTTGCCCGGCGGTGCGATCGCGATCGATTGGCGCTCTTGGTAATAGGCAGCGTCGGCGTAGGGGATCACGACATTGAGGCCGTCGACCGCGCCGCGCAGCAGAATGACGATCAGGCGCCTCGGGCCCTCATCGGATACTGCCGCCCAGGCATCGGGGCCGAAGCAGAAGGGGGCCGCAGCCGCTCCCTTGATGAAATCGCGCCGGTGCACCGGTCCGCCTATCGACGCATAAAGTCGGGACTGCCGAGGATCAGCGCGGCGCGCAGCCCTTTGGGCAATTCATTGATGACTGCGCGGGTGCCCTCGCTCAATGTCGAGCCGAAGATCGCTTCGAGATGCGCATCATCGACCGCGCCTGGGCTGCCTCGGACCAATGCGGTCGCGAAGCTGATGCGGCGGGTCGTTGCGTCGGGGCTGAGCCAGGCGTCTTCGGTGTTCTTGTACCCGTCCGGCGTCAGGCAGCCGAAGAGCGGCATCCCGAGCTGGTCCATTGCCCCGAGCAGCGGCCGGACATTGCCGAGCGGACACCCCAGCGGCGCGCACCGCCGAGATCACAAATTGATAGGGCGTTTTGTATTTCGCGCCCTTGCTGTCCCAGAATTCGTTGCTGGCGAAAAGCGTCCTCAGCACCTCCCGTATATTGCCGTCCGTCTCGAGAAACCGTGCCGCGAGCCGCTCGACCAAGCTCGGGGGCGGCTCGTCGGCGACAAAATATTGCGCCAGCTCGAACGCGATGTGATGGGCGGTTGCCGGGCTGTGCGCCAGGATGTCGAGCGCCTCCTCACCCTCCGCCTTGCCGCGCGACTTCAGCGGATGGCCGAGGAAAACCTTTGGGCTGTAATCGTGGCGCGCGCCTTCGAAGACCGCGGCGTATTCGGGAAACACGCGGGCATTCGGCGAATTGACGCCCCACCCGGTCAAGACCCGGGCCAAGGTGACGACGTCCTCCTGCGTGTACCCGCCATTGGCGCCGAGCGTGTGCAACTCCATGACCTCGCGCGCGAAATTCTCGTTCAGTCCCTTCTGTCTGCCGCGGGCGCCGGGGCTTCCCGGGGCGGTGCTGAGCGCGTTGTCGAGATAGACCAGCATCGCCGGGTGCTTTGTCGTGGCGAACAGCAGATCCCGGAAGCGGCCGAGCACAAAGGGGCGGATCGCCTGCTGCTCGTAATTTCCGATCCACACATCATCCATCCCCTTGCCGGAGAACACATTGAAATGGTTGAACCAGAAATCGACCATGACTTCGTGCAGCTGCCGCGGGCTGAGCAGGGCTCTGAGAATGCGCGCCTCGCTGGCGTCCCGCAGGATGATTTGCACCCGCTCGCGCTGAGCCTTCTCCAGCTCCGGATTGGGCTTGAAGCCACGCAGGCTGCGCAACGGCCCGTAAAGCTGGCGCAATTGCACCGGGTTGAGCTTCAAGGTGTCGAGCTGGGCGAGGCGCCACCGCAGCTCGATCGGCTCCGGGATGGATTCGGGGTCGAGCTGCTCGGCGATATAGCGCTCCGACCCCGATCGTCTTGACGTGCCGAACCTCTTCGAGCGTCGGGCCGAAGGCGAGCCGGTTCAGGAGATGGACGACCGCTCTGATCCGAAACCGGCTCGGCGCCGAGCGCCAGTAACGACGGCAGAGCAATCAGCAGCCCCGCCGCAGCCGAAGAACCGGTAAAAGCGCGATCGCCCACGCGCCCCTTTACTCATCGGGTCCCGCCCCATCCCCGATTGCAGGCGGCTGCAGGATAGTCAAACTCGGCCCCGGCGCAAGCCGACGAGCGGTTCCCTTGCCCAGGCCCGGTTCGATTTTACGGCGGCGCGCGCACCGGGACTTGATCGGGGTTTGGGCTCGGCATGCTGGAATCGCGGACGGACGCACGTCGTGGCAGGCGCACGAAATTGAGCAGTCGGGAGAGGCTGGCGAGCGCGGCAAGCGCGGAAAAGCCGGCGGCGATCAGGATGGCCGTGGTCGGGCTGGTGCCGCCGCCGTGTCCGGCGTAGCCAAAGACCAGCGCCACCAGAGCGGCGCCGATCGTCTGGCCGAGCAGCCTGGCGGTCGCTTGAATGGCGCCGGCGCCGCCGCTGCGTTCGCGCGGCGCGCTGCTGACGATGGCGCGGTTGTTCGGCGATTGGAAAAACCCAAACCCGAATCCGCAGACAACGATTCGCCAGATGATGCTGGCATCGCCTGGTTGAGCCGGGAGCAACGCCAGCAGAATAAAGCCGAGGCTCAGCACGCCGAGCCCGATGCCGCCGAGAATTCCGGCAGGATAGCGGTCGGCCAGCCGGCCGGCGATCGGCGCGATGATCGCGACCGTCACTGGCCACGGCGTGATCAAGAGCCCGGTTTCGACCTGCGAGCGCCCGATCACGTCCTGGAAATAAAAAGGCAGCGCGACAAATACGATGCCTTGCGCGACAAACGCGCAAACCGAAGTCGTGACCGACAGAGCGAACACCGGCCGCCTGAAGAGATCGACAGGCAGCAGCGGCATGGCCAAGGAGTTTTGCCGGCGCACCAGGACATAGCCGACGAGGAGGGCGCCGGCCAGTTCGCTCAGCACCACCAGAGCGGGGTGATGGTGGCCGATGCCGTTGATCCCGCTGATCAGGAACGCAAAGGCAAATGCGCTCAAAACCGCGCTCGCCAAGTCGAAGCGATGGTCGGAGGGCGGCGTCGACGGCAAGAGGCGCCACGACATCGCGAGCGCGACAAGACCGATCGGGACATTTATCGCGAAGAGCCAGGGCCACGACGCGACCGCGAGGATCGCCGCGGCGACGCTCGGGCCCGCGGCCGACGATATCGAGACGACGACCGAAACCATTGCGATGCCACGGCCCAGCTGCCGGCGCGGATAGGTGAAGCGCACGAGAGCCGTATTGACGCTCATCATGCCGGCGGCGCCGAGCCCCTGCAGCGCGCGGCCCAGGGTCAGCATCGGCAACGAGTGCGACAGAGCACTGACGAGCGCGGCGCCGGTGAACACCACGAGGCCGATCATGTAGATGCGGCGATAGCCGAAGATGTCGCCGAGTGACGCGAACGGCAGCAGCGAAATGACGACCGCCAGCTGGTAGGCGTTGATGACCCAGATCGAAGTCGGCGGCGCTGGCGTGGATTTCCTTCGCGATCGCCGGTAAGGCGATATTCGCGATTGCGCTGTCGAGCACCGAGAGCGCCATCCCGACCGCGAGGTTCAAGATCGCCCAATATCTCAGTGGGAGCGGGAGTCCGTCTTCCGCCATCGTCATTATGTCGCGGGTCCCGCCAGGCCTCAGTCGTTGAAGTACGGCTGACTTATGCCGCCGCATCCGGTAGCGCCAGACCCGACAATACAGCCACCGCGAGAGCGCATGGTCATACCGGTGATGCGCAAGGAGGCCGACGAGCGCACCGAAGTCGTATGCGACGCGGTCGGAGAGACAAAGGTCAATGTCGACAGGGAACGGATCGTCGCATTTGACGCCTCGCTGGCGGCTGCGGAGGCGCAAACTTTTACCGCCTTCGACCGCCGGACCGGCATTTGACCGGACAGACCAGCTCGTCTCTTCGGCGAGGGTGATAAGACTCTCATGACGAGAAAAGCGCAGGTTGGTCAGTCGAGTCCCGGTCCCAGCGGGAAAAGCGAATGAAGCAATGGAAGCGAGACTGGAAGATTGAGCGCGACTATCTAAGGGTGGATCGATCTATCAAAGTATCTCGCGCTGATCATGCGAATTCCGCGATAGGCACCGGCCTTCGCCGGTGTGAAAATAGGGCGATTCCGACAACAACGCAGGAGGACACCGATGAAGCTCTATCATTTCCCGTCGCCCAATCCGCAGAAGGTTACGTTTGCGCTCCTGGAGCTCGGGCTCGACTGCGAGAAGATTCCAGTGGATCTGTCGAAGCGCGAACAGCGCGAGCCGGCATTTCTGGCGGTTAATCCGGGCGGCCGCGTCCCGGTCCTCGTGGACGGCGATTTGACGCTGCGTGAGTCGCACGCGATGCTCGCCTATCTCGGCGAGACGACAGGCAGGTTGTGGCCCGCCACGGCCGCGGGGCGGGCGGAGGCGCTCCAATGGCTCTTCTTCCTGTCGCAGCACATCATGCCCTTCGCAGGTGACGTGGCGCTTCGGATCCGCGCCAAGGTGCTCGGCATTCCCGTCGACGAAGGCACGGTCGCCCGCGGAGAGAAAGCGCTGCCCGACCCGATCAGGGTCGTTGAGGGTCAGCTGGCGAAAAACAACTGGATTCTGGGCGCCGACTTCAGTCTGGTAGATTGCGCCTATTGTCCGATACTCAACGTGATCGAAAAGGCAGGTTTCAGTCTCGCCGAATTTCGGCGTGTCAGCGCCTATCTCGACACGATCCGTGCCCGCCCCGCCTGGAAGGAAACACCCAAACTGCCGGGGCTCTAGGAACGGCTGGTTGGAGCCTGCGGGGCTCCTCGCCGGCACGCCATCGACGCCGCCGCGGAGCAAGGGGAGTAACATGCCGACAAAGATGATTTTGACCGGTGACGTCAATCTGATGAACGTCGCAGATCCAAGAACGCCATTCTCCTTGGTCGAGAACGACTTCCGCGCCGCCGACATCGTCTTTTCGAATCTGGAATGCTGTCTCTATCGGCCGCCGAGCGGGCATTCGGTCGAGAACGAGGGGTTTTATGCCGATCCCTCGGTAGCCGGCGAGGCGCTCAAATCGGCGGGCATTCATGCGGTCGGCATCGCCAATAACGTCAACTATGGCGAGGCGGCAATTACCGGGTCTATTGCCCGCCTAGACGAAATCGGGATCGCGCATACCGGGGCCGGGGCGAACCGGGCGGCAGCGCGGGCTCCGGTGATCCTCGACGCGGGACGGGGTACGGTTCGGGTTTCTGCAGCGCAGCTCGGTCTATTGGCCGACCAATCACGAGGCCGGCGACAACAGCGTCGGCATCGCGGTGATCCGCGGGCACACCGCTTATCATGTCCCGCTGCACGGCGGCCGCCCGCCGGCCAATCGGCCGGGCATCCCGCCCGAGATCGTGACCTGGGCCGATCCGGCCTATCTGCGATGGCTCGAAGAAGACATCGCTGACCTGCGACGGCGGGCCGACATCGTCATCGCGTCGTTTCACTGGGGGCTGCACGAGGACGTGCTTCATTACATGACCGAAATCGCCCACCAGGCAATTGACGCGGGCGCCGGCATGGTCATCGGCCACGGGCCGCACTTTTCGCTGCCGATCGAGGTGTACAGGGGCGCGCCGATCTTCTACGGGCTCGGCAGCTTTTCCTTTCACACCGGCCATGGCGGCAGAAGGCACGGCGACTGGCTCGGCATGATGGTCCGGGCAATTTGGGACGGAGAGCGGATCGTGAAGGTGACGTTCCAATTTGTCCGGCACGATGATCGCAACCGCACGGTTCCCCGAGCGCTGGCGGACGAAGCGGCGGCATTCGACCGGATCGCGCGGGAGAGTGCAGGATTGGGCGCTAAGCTTGTCGCGCGAGGCGATGAGGTCGCGATCGACCTGGGGACTTGACGCCGGGTGGCCGGTGGCGGTTTAGATCGGCTGTCGCTTGCCCGGTGTCCAATCGCACTTGCCCTGTGTCCAACCGATAGGAATACGATGCCGAAAGTCACCTATGTACATCCCGAACGGGGCGCGCGAGGTGCTCGACGTTCCGCTCGGCACCAGCGTCATGCGGGCGGCGATCGTCAACGGCGTTGACGGCATCGTTGCCGAGTGCGGCGGCGAGATGATGTGCGCCACCTGCCATGTCTATGTCGAGCCGGACCAGCTCGATCGCACCCCTCCCCAGTCGGAAGACGAGAAGGCGATGCTCGAATTCACTGCGAGTGAGCGCAAGCCGAACAGCCGGTTGAGCTGCCAATTGGTCGCGACTCCCTGAATTCGACGGTCTCGTCGTCTATCTGCCAGAGACGCAGGTCTGATGCCGGCTCCGGTCGTCGCCATCATCGGCGCCGGCCAAGCCGGTTTCCAGGCTGCCGCCTCGTTGCGCGACACCGGCTTTGCCGGCCGCGTCGTGCTGATCGGCGACGAGCCTGTCGTGCCCTACCAGCGCCCGCCATTGTCGAAATCCTACCTCGCCGGTCAATCTGGGGTCGATGATCTGTGGCTGCGACCCGTCGAGTTTTACGCCAAGCAGCAGATCGACCTCGTCTACGGCGACGCGGTGACGGCAATAGATCGCGGACAGCGGTCGCCTGCATTTGGCCTCGGGCATCGACTTCTCGTGGGACCATCTCGTTTTTGCGACCGGAGCCGGGTGCCGTCCGCTTGCCGTGCCCGGAGCCGAGCTGGACGGCGTACTGGCGCTGCGCACCCTAGCCGATGCGGATGCTCTGCGGCAGCGGCTGAACGAGGCACGCGAGGTCGTGGTTGTCGGTGCAGGCTTTATCGGCCTCGAATTCGCCGCCGTCGCGCTCGCGCGCGGCACCATGGTCCACATCATCGAAGTGACCCGTCAGCCAATGGGCCGGGTGGTTTCCGCGCCAGTGTCGCGGTTCTTTACCGAAGCGCATATTGGCTGGGGAGCCGAGGTCGCGCTCGGCACCGGAGTAGTCCGAATCCTCGGCGCCGGCGGCCGGGTGACCGGGGTCGAGACGACCGATGGCCGGCATATCCCCGCCGATCTGGTGCTGATCTGCATCGGCGTCATCCCGAATGCCCAATTGGCCGGTGCCGCCGGGCTCGCGGTCGATGACGGCATCGTCGTCGACGAATACCTCATGACCAGTGACCCGACGATCTCCGCGATTGGCGATTGCGCCAATTTCCCGACCCCGTTCGCGCCCGGTCGCGTGCGCCTCGAATTGGTGCAGAACGCGGTAGACCAAGGACGCTGCGTCGCCGACCGTCTCGCCGGACGGCCGGTGCCCTACCAGAAGGTGCCGTGGTTCTGGAGCGACCAGGGCGATCTGAAACTGCAGATCGCCGGCATCACCATAGGCCACGACACCTCGGTTATCCGCGGCGACCCGGCCGACCGGAATTTCTCGGTATTCTGCTTCCGCGGCGGGCGGTTGATCGGCGTCGAATTGGTCAATCGAACAGCCGACCACGTCGTCGCGCGGCGGCTGTTGGCGGGCGACCCTGCACTATCGCCCGAACAGGCAGCCGACGAAGCTTACGACCTGCGAGCCCACGCTCGCAGGCTGCCGGGCCGGTAGTGCATGTGGTTCATTGGATCTAGCTGGCAGAACGAAGCATACCGCCGCAACGGCGTAGATCAGTGCCTTGGCTGCATGGGAGGAGGAGCGGATGGCAACAAAACCCTACATTATCGCGCTGGAGGAGCATTACTTCGACCCTGAGGTGAAGCGGCATATCACCGGATTGGACATGACCACTGCGCCGCGGATCGTCGAGCGTCTCGACGATGTTGGCGAATTGCGGCTGCGGGAAATGGACGAGGCCGGCATCGATTTGCAGGTGCTGTCGCATGCCAATCCGGGGCTGCAGAAACTGGATGCCGAGACCGCGGTCCGGCTGGCGCGCGGCGCCAACGACCGGCTCTATGAAACAGTGCGATCGCATCCCGACCGGTTCGCCGCCTTTGCTGCAATCCCCACTCCCGATCCGAAGGCTGCGGCCGAGGAGCTGGAGCGCACTGTTACCAAACTCGGCTTCAAGGGTGCGCTGGTAAACGGGCTGACGAACGGGCTCTTCCTCGACGACAGACGGTTCTGGCCGATTTTCGAGCGGGCACAGGCGCTCGACGTACCGCTCTACATGCATCCCTCGACCCCGCATCCCGCTGTCATCGAGGCCTACTACAAGGATTATGTGGCGCAGTACCCTTCACTGTTGCGCGCCGCCTGGGGCTTCACGGTCGAGACCGCAACGCAAGGCGTTCGCCTGGTGTTGAGCGGCGTGTTCGACGCCTATCCCGGTCTGAAAATCATTCTCGGCCATCTCGGCGAGGGCCTGCCGTTTTATCTCTGGCGCATCAACATGGGCCTGGCGCGGGACGGCAAGGGCGGCAAGGGCTTCCGCGACACCTTCTGCGAGCACTTCTACATTACGACGAGCGGCTTCTTCTCCGATCCCGCCCTGTTGTGCTGCATGATGGAAATGGGGATCGACCACATTCTCTTCTCGGTCGACTATCCGTTTGTCGACAACCCGCCGGGCGCGAGATGGACGGAAACCTTGCCACTGTGCGCGGAAGATAAGGAGAAGCTACTGAACGGCAATGCAAAGCGGCTCTTAAAAATTGAGTAGGCCCTTCGGGAAGAGGGTCGCCAATAGGCCGATTGGCTTGTGGAAATTTAGGTTGGGCGCAACCGCCCTCCGCGCCCAATCACATCCAGAGGCCGCACGCGGTTCACGAAAAAACTGACTGCTGCGGCCCTATTCCGGCATCTGGGAGCCTGTCGGGTCAGCCTGTCATCGCGGCGTGCTCTGACTGCTCCCGCTGCGCCGATGCGGGCAGATACCAGCGCTGATCGCGGTTTTCGAGCCGGCCAGCACGCCGGTGCCGTTGCAGCGCGATACCGAGGTGGTTCGGCCGAACCGTCATGCCGAGTTCCCGCGACAAGTGGTTGAGGATGTCGGTCGCGGTCGCCCCATCGGAATGCGCCTTGACAGCCTGCAGAGTGGCGTCGCTCAAGGACACACTCGCTGCCGCCTGTTGGCTGCTGCGAGTCCTGCGCTGCGGGGCGGCTGTTGGGGCAGTTCTTGCCGGGCGTCCCCGCCGCCGTCTTTCGGCTGCATCGGCACTGCCGCCGAATCGCGTCAACACCCGCTCGGTGATCTCCAGTTCATTGAGCTGATCAGCCAGCTTTGTCCGTTCGGCATCAATCCGCGCCAGCCGCTCGGAAATCCGCTGCTTTTCCTGCCCAATCTCGTCCAACGTCGCCATCTGGTCTATCCCTCCTCGTCTCCCAATAGCGAGCCCTACACGCTATTACGGCATATTCTCCGATAAATGGAGAACTAGCGCATCGAAAAAAGGCCGCGCGCAAGAAATTATTACTGCTTGATGTCGGGGCCACGCGGTTGCCGCACTGCGATAATCAGGGTGGCGACCGCCAGCGGTTGGATAGCCGCCCCAGCCTCCGCCGGTTAGGGATTTTTCGAAACCCATCTAAAATCCGAGCCCTCAGACGCTCAGTCCAAAGCATCCCAGTATCACTAGGTCATCCGTCATTCCCTGAAAGCCGACGCCAGAGACCCTGGGCTGCAGCCTCTAGCTTCTGATGAGGCCGTGCGGTGAAACTGCTGTTCCGCGGCCTGAGCTGCGTTGACACTGCAGGGGCGGGTCGATCATCTTGCAGCGCCCTCGAACAATGCTAGACCACTCGGGACAGCCATGACCGACGCCGATCTCGCCGCCACTATCGATGCCGCCTGGGAAGCCCGCGACGGGCTCGGGCCTCAGAGCCGCGGCCCCCATCGCGACGCGGTCGAGGAGGCGCTCGATGGGCTCGATGCCGGGCGGATGCGAGTCGCCGAGAAAACCAGGACGGGCTGGCAGGTTCATCAATGGTTGAAGAAGGCGGTTTTGCTGTCGTTCCGCCTCAATGACATGGTTGTGATCCCAGGCGGCCCGCGCGACCCGGAGCACGGCGACGCCCAGTGGTGGGACAAGGTGCCCTCCAAATTCGCCGGATGGTCGTCGAACCGCTTCCGCGACGCCGGATTTCGCGCGGTGCCGGGTTCGATCGTGCGCCGCTCCGCCTATATCGCGCCGAACGTCGTGTTGATGCCGAGCTTTGTGAATGTCGGCGCGTATGTCGATGCCGGGACGATGGTCGACACGTGGGCGACGGTCGGCTCCTGCGCACAGATCGGCAAAAATTGCCATCTCTCGGGCGGTGTCGGGATCGGCGGGGTCCTCGAGCCGCTGCAGGCTGAGCCGGTGATTATCGAGGATAACTGCTTTATCGGCGCGCGCAGCGAAGTCGTCGAAGGGGTCGTTGTCGAGACCGGCGCCGTGCTGGCAATGGGCACCTTTATTGGCGCCACGACCAAAATCATCGACCGCGACACCGGGGAGATCCTAATCGGTCGCGTGCCGGCTTATTCGGTCGTCGTGCCAGGCTCGTTGCCCGGCAAGGACCTGCCCGACGGGCGGCCGGGTCCAAGCCTCTACTGCGCTGTCATCGTCAAGAAGGTCGACGAGGGGACCCGCGCCCGGACCTCGATCAACGAACTGCTGCGGGAATGAGCGAAACGGCACTCGACCCTGCAGCGCTCGCTGCCGCGCTGATCCGCCGCCCGAGCGTCACCCCGAAGGACGAGGGCGCGCTCGACCTCGTCGCAGCCGCATTGGAAAAGCTGGGGTTCGACTGTCACCGTCTGGTCTTTGGCGATGTCCATAACCTCTACGCGCGCCGCGGCAATGGCCTTCCCAATCTGTGCTTCGCCGGCCATACCGATGTGGTGCCGACCGGAACTGCCGAGGCCTGGTCTTTCGATCCCTTCGCGGCCAGCCTGCGTGGCGGCGCGCTGTGCGGCCGCGGTGCTGTCGACATGAAGGGAGCAATAGCCGCGTTCATTGCGGCGGCGGGGCGCTATCTCGACGAGCGCGGGCAGAATTTCACCGGATCGATCAGCCTCTTGGTCACTGGCGACGAGGAAGGCGATGCCGTCAACGGCACCCGCAAGGTGCTCGGGTGGCTCGAGAAGCGCGGCGAGAAGATCGATGTCTGTCTCGTCGGCGAGCCGACCAGTGCGCAGCATTTGGGCGACATGATCAAGATCGGCCGGCGTGGCAGCATGACGGGCCGGCTGACGGTGCACGGCGTGCAGGGTCACACGGCCTACCCGCATCTCGCGGACAATGCCGCTCATCGTCTCGTCGCGATGCTCCATGCGCTGACCGCCGCCGAGCTCGACCGCGGCTCCGAGCATTTCCAGCCTTCCACGCTGCAGGTCTCGACGATGGACATTGGCAATCCGGCCACAAACGTGATCCCGGCGACCGCGCGTGCGGTGTTCAACATTCGCTTCAACGATTGCTGGACGAGCGAGCAGCTCGAGCGCTGGCTCAGGCAGAGGCTCGACGAGGTCGGAGGGCGTTACGCGCTCGATATTTCAGTCAGCGGCGAAGCGTTTGTCGCTGCACCGGGGATGCTCAGCGACTGCCTTGTCGAGGCGATCCGGCGCGTCACCGGGAGGACGCCCGAACTCAGCACCACTGGCGGCACCTCCGACGCGCGGTTCATCCGGACCCATTGTCCGGTCGCCGAATTCGGCCTCGTCGGATTGACGATGCACAAAGTGGACGAGCGGGTCGAGCTCTCGGATCTCGCCACCCTGACCGAGATCTACCATACCTTCCTGGACTTGTTCTTCGAACATTCCAAATGATTGTCGCATATTCGACCTACCGACGGTCAATTTACCCTCTCCTCCCGCCGGCCGGGGGGAGAGGGCAGGGTGAGGGGGGCCCACGAGACGGCTCGTGGCGCCGCCCATCTCACCCTCCCAACCCGGAGCCTGTCCGCGGGCCGCGCTTCGCGCGGACCCGTGAGGGTTGGGCCCCTCCCTCTCCCCGCTGAGGGGCGGACAGGGGCTTCCTTATTGGTGACCATCTGATGCCGACTTCGGCATGGTTGGAAGTACGACAGGCGATAATCGGTGCGCTGCGGCTGGCGCGCGGCGACCGTGGCGGACTGGTGTATTTCGACCGCTCGGCGGACGGGTTCTGGCGCTCGTTCCGAGCCGCCGTCATCAGCTACCCGCTCTATCTCGTACTGCTGTCGATGCGAGTGACGGTCGCCGAATGGGAGAGTTCGGGCGCGCTTGTCATCATAACAGTCGAGACGATCGCCTATGTGATCGCCTGGACCGCGTTCCCACTGCTGATGTTGATCGTGACGCAGCGCATCGGGCGGGCCCACCGCTTCTTCGATTTCATGGTCCCCTACAACTGGTCACAGCTGCCGCAGAGCGCGCTCTTTGTGCTGGTTGGGCTGGAAACCGAGAGCGGAGTGCTGGGCGCCCAACCCGCCCAGGCCATCGAGGCCGCCGCTGCGATCGCCGTTCTCGTCTACGAGTGGTTCATCGCCCGCGTCGCGCTCGACACGACCGCCACGGCCGCAGGGATTGTCGTCTTCGTCGACCTCCTCTTAGGGGTACTGATAAGCCACGTTGCCAGCACCCTCTACTGAGATGACAGGATCTGTTAAGACCCTTGTGGCAATAGCCGCTCGATTTCGCCGGTGATGCGGCGGTCGGCCGGCGAGACTTGCGCCGGCCACGCGCCGGCCAGCTGGCCATCGGGTCCCACCAGATATTTGTGGAAGTTCCACCGCGGCGCCCCGGCCTCGCCGAGGTTTTCCGCGATCCAGCGGTAGAACGGGTGCGCGTCGCCGCCGATGACCCGGTACTTTTCGGTCAGGGGAAAGGCGACCGAGTAATTCGTCGTGCAGAACTTCTTGATCTCGTCGGCCGAGCCCGGCTCCTGCCGGCCAAAATCGTTGGACGGCACGCCGAGCACGACGAGGCCGCGATCGCGATAGCGCTGCCATAAGGCTTCGAGATCGCTGTATTGTGGGGTGTACCCGCAAAAGGAGGCGGTATTGACGACGAGCACCGGCCGCCCGCGCCACGCATCGAGCGGCAGGCGCTCGCCGTCGATCGAAACGAACTCGAATCGGTAGGCGTCATCGGTGTCAGTCATCGTGGTCTCCGGCGGCGCGAAAGTTTGCAACGATGCCGACTAGTATAGCGCGCCTTCGGTCGAGCCGCAGCGGCGGGATTTCAGATTGCTTTTAGTATTCCTGCTGAAGGGCATTGCGGTCGGCATTGTGATCGCCGTGCCGGTCGGCCCGGTCGGCGTCATGTGCGTCCGCCGGACGATCTTCGAGGGCAAACTGGCGGGCTTGGTGTCCGGGCTCGGCGCCGCGACGGCGGATGCGCTCTTCGGGTTCATCGCCGCGTTCGGGCTGACCTTTGTCTCCGATTGGCTGATCGGTTACCACCAATGGCTGCGTATCGCCGGCGGCTGCTACCTGCTCTATGTCGGAGGCTCCGCATTGCTGGCCAAGCTTGAAGCAAGGCAATCCTCCGAACCGGATGCCGAAGGCCTGTTGCGCGACTTTCTATCGACTTTCGCGTTAACCTTGACCAATCCGATTACGATCCTCGCCTTCCTCGGCATCTTTTCCGCCCTCGGCCTCAGCGGCGCCGACGCCACCTTCGCCCGCGCAGCGATCCTGGTACTTGGGGTTTGGCTCGGTTCCATGCTGTGGTGGCTGGCGCTCACCTTCGGACTGGGTTCGCTGTTCCGTTCCTTTGACGCGCGACATCTGAAGTGGATCAACCGCGCCTCGGGGATCATTCTTTTGCTGTCCGGGGCGGGACTGCTCGCCGCTCCGCTCATCGCGCATATGAGCTGACGCCGCCGAGGCTCGGCAACGGGAGACGAAATGGTTTACCTGCCCCCCGCCTTCACCGAAGCGCGCCTGGAAGTATTGCTCGAGCACATCGAGCGGTACGATTTCGGCCTCCTCGTCAGCCATGGTAGCGCGGGGCTCGTGGCGAGCCACATACCATTCCTGATCGAGCGCGACGGCGAACGGCTGCACCTGCATGGTCACCTAGCCCGCCCCAACCCGCAAATCGCCGATCTCGCGCGAGGCGGCGAGGTGCTGGCGATTTTTCACGGGCCCCACGCCTACATCTCACCCAATTGGTACGCAACCGGGCCGAGCGTTCCGACTTGGAATTACATTGATGTGCATGCCTATGGGACGGTGCGGCTGGTCGACGAACACGAATGGCTGCGCCGGTTTCTCGCTCGTCTCTCGGAACGTCACGAGGCCCGCAATCCGGTCGCGTGGCGAATGCAGGATCTGCCTGAGGACTACGTCGAGACGATGCTGAAGGGCATCGTCGGGCTCGACATCGCCGTCACCCGGCTCGAAGGCAAGTACAAACTGAGCCAAAACCGCCCGGCGGCCGACCGCCCCGGCGTCATCGCCGCACTTGAATCACACTCCGATCCCGACTCGCATGCCGTTGCCCGCTTGATGCGGGAACGAGATTTGGTTTGAGACTGCGCGTCCCATCCCTTGGGCGAGGGGCTTTCTCCCTCGCCGCCCGCGGGGGGAGAGTTGGGGTGTATTACGATTTCGCCTGGTGCGCTAGCGGCGACCTCCAGATTGGCACAGGCCTTGCTGCCGTGTGAGGATCTCGCCTGCAGAGGAGCCACGCAATGACCCGTGATGATGTGACCCGCAAGATCCTCGCCACTAAGCGCGCTAAGAGCCTGAACTGGAAGGCAATCGTCGCCGAGATCGGCGGCGGCTCGGCGGTTTATCTGACCGCTGCGCTGATGGGCCAGATGAAGCTCCGTCCCGAACAAGCCGAACGCGCCGCCAAATTGTTGGATCTCGGTGAAGAGGAAACTTGCCTGCTGCAGGACATTCCCTACCGCGGATCATTGCCGAGCGCGGTGCCGACCGATCCCTTGATCTACCGCTTCTACGAGCTCGTCCAGGTCTACGGCACGACCTGGAAGGAATTGATTCAGGAGGAATTCGGCGACGGCATCATGAGCGCCATTGATTTCGACATGTCGATCGAGCGGCAGTCGGACCCGAAAGGCGACCGCGTCAAGCTGACCCTCACCGGCAAATTTCTCCCATATAAGGAGTATTGAACGACCCGAGGAAACCGCGATGGACGTGATCGATCTCAATTGCGACATGGGCGAGAGCTTTGGCGCCTGGACGATGGGCAGCGACGCCGAGATGCTGAATATCGTCTCTTCGGCGAACATCGCCTGCGGCTTTCACGGCGGCGATCCGCTGGTCATGTTCGACACCGTGAGCCGGGCCAAGGAAAACCGCGTCGGGATCGGCGCGCATCCGAGCTTTTTCGACGTCTGGGGATTTGGCCGGCGCCAGATCCAGGGCGAGAAGCCCGAGGACATCGAAAAGATAGTCGTCTACCAGATCGGCGCCTTGCAGGGTGTGGCGCGGGCGGTCGGCCACCGGGTCGGCCACGTCAAGGCGCATGGCACATTGGCCAACCTTGCCGCGGTCGATCGTCCGACGGCGCTCGCCATCGGCCGCGCCCTTGCGGCTGTCGACCGCGAGTTGATTTATGTCGTGATGGCCGGCACCGAGCTCGAACGCGCGGCGCACGAGCTGGGTCTCAGAATGGCGCGTGAGATCTACGCCGACCGGGCCTATGACGACACCGGCAACCTGGTCTCGCGCAAGCTCCCGGGGGCTGTATTGCACGACCCGGAAGAGGCCGCCGCTCGGGTGCAGGCGATGGTGAGCGAAGGCGCGATCATCAGTAATTCGGGCAAGCGTATCCCGGTCTCGATCGACACGGTCTGTGTCCACGGCGACAATCCGGCCGCGGTGACAATGGCTGAGCAGGTCCGCAACAAGCTGGAAAAGGGCGGGATCGCGATCCGGCCAATGGCCGAGACGATCGACTAAGCGTATCGTCATGGAGCCATTCAGATGACCGGAAAACTTCTCCCCACAACTGTGGTCGGCAGCTATCCGCAGCCGGACTGGCTGATCGATCGCGACAAGCTGACCCATCTGCCGCCGGTGCGGGTGCGCGCGAGTGACCTGTGGCGGATACCGGAGCCTTGGCTCGAACAGGCGCAGGATGATGCGACCGTGCTGGCGATTCGCGACATGGAGCGCGCCGGCATCGACATCATCACCGATGGCGAGATCCGCCGGGAAAGCTATTCTAATCGCTTTGCGACGGCGTTGTCGGGGATCGATCTCGACAACCCTGCGGCCGTTCCGGGACGCACCGGCGGCTCCGTTACGGTGCCGCGGGTTGTCGGCCCGATCCGGCGGTTGCGCCCGGTCGAGGTGCGCGACGTCGAATTCCTGCGGCGCAATACGGACCGCACGATCAAGATCACGCTGCCCGGCCCGTTCACGATGTCGCGCCAGGCGAAGAACGAATACTACAAGAACGAAGAAGAGCTGGTCATGGACTACGCCGCGGCGGTCAATGCCGAACTCCGCGACCTCAAGGCGGCCGGCGCCGATGTGATCCAGCTCGACGAGCCCTGGGTGCAGGCGCGCCCGGAAGAGGCGCGCCGCCTGGCGTTGCCGGCAATCGACCGGGCGCTGGCCGGAATTCCCGGACCCACCGCGCTGCACCTCTGCTTCGGCTACGCGTATGTCGCCCGCAACAAGCCGAGCGGCTATTCTTTCTTGCCCGAACTGACCGGCACGGTCGCCGAGCAGATCTCGATCGAAGCGGCGCAACCCAATCTCGATCTCGCGACCCTCGACGGGCTCGGCGACAAGACCGTCATCTTCGGCGTCATAAGCATGGGCGACCCGCAGCCGGAAAGTCCGGAAATCGTAGCCGCCCGGATTCGCCGCGCGCTCGAGCACATCCCGCCCGAGCGGCTGATCCCGGCCCCCGACTGCGGCATGAAATATATCCCGCGCGACACCGCCTTCGCCAAATTGAATGCGCTCGCCGAAGGCGCCGCAATCGTACGACGCGAGTTGGCCGGCCCGTGAGAGCGGTCGTCATCACTTTCCCGGGTTCCAACCGCGAGCGCGACGTCTGCGCGGCCCTGGCCCGCGCCTCCGGGCGGGAGCCGCTGCGTGTCTGGCACCGTGACGCCGAGCTGCCGCCGAGCGATCTGATCGTATTGCCGGGCGGCTTTGCCTATGGCGACTACTTGCGCTGCGGGGCTATTGCGGCGCATTCGCCGATCATGCGCGAGGTGCGCGACCGCGCCGCCAGAGGCACTCCCGTCCTCGGCATCTGCAACGGGTTTCAGATCCTGACCGAGGCGGGGCTGCTTCCAGGCGCGCTGCTGCCGAACCGCTCGCTGCGGTTCACCTGCCGCGAGGTCGATCTGCGCGTCGAGAACAACCAGACGATCTTTACCTGCGGCTATGAAGCCGGAGAGACGATCCGGGTGCCGGTCGCCCATCACGACGGCAATTACACGGCAGATCCCGAGACGCTCGACCGGCTCGAAGCGCGCGGCCTCGTCGCCTTCCGCTATTGCGGGGCGAGCGGCGAGAGTAACGAGGAAGCAAACTTCAACGGCTCGGCGCGCGCGATCGCCGGCATCTTCAACGAGACCCGCACCGTTCTTGGCCTGATGCCGCATCCCGAGAACGCCAGCGACCCGCTGCTCGGCCGCACCGACGGCCAGGCCTTCTTCGACGGGCTGGTAAGCGCCCTGCAATAGATCATGCCGCTCACCGCCGAGATTTCCCCCGAGCCTTTCCCCCGACACCTCCTCAGCATTTTTACCTCTCCCCCCGCTCGCGGGGGGAGAGGGCAGGGTGAGGGGGGTGTCGCCCGTGCACTCGTTGAGTGGACAGCTTCTAAGGGCTCTGCCCCCCTCACCCCGACCCTCTCCCCCCGTACAGCGGGGCGAGAGGGAGATGTGGGCTGCGGTTGTTGAACCACGGCAGCAACGTCACTCCGGAGCTGGCCGCCGAGCACGGGCTGACCGCTGAGGAGTTCGAGCGCGCCGTCGCGATCCTCGGGCGCACGCCGAACATGACCGAGCTCGGGATCTTCTCGGTGATGTGGAGTGAGCACTGTTCCTACAAATCATCGAAGATCTGGCTCCGGACACTGCCGACCACCGGGCCACGCGTGATTTGCGGCCCGGGCGAGAATGCCGGCGTCGTCGACATCGGGGACGGCGACGCGGCCGTGTTCAAGATCGAAAGCCACAACCACCCCTCGTTCATCGAGCCTTATCAGGGTGCGGCGACCGGCGTCGGCGGCATTCTGCGCGATGTCTTTACGATGGGCGCGCGGCCGATCGCAATCCTCGATTCACTGCGTTTTGGCAGCCCAAATCATCCCCGCACCCGCCACCTCGTCTCCGGCGTTGTCGGCGGTATCGGCGGCTACGGCAACTGCGTCGGCGTGCCGACGGTCGGCGGCGAGTGCGAGTTCCACGCCTCGTACGACGGCAACATCCTCGTCAATGCGATGTGCGTCGGGCTCGCCAGAGCCGACCGGATCTTCTATTCGGCCGCCGCGGGGCCGGGCAACCTCGTGGTCTACGTCGGCGCCAAAACCGGACGCGACGGCATCCACGGCGCGACAATGGCTTCGGCCGAGTTCGGCGGCGACGCCGGCGAGAAGCGGCCGACCGTGCAAGTCGGCGATCCGTTCACCGAGAAATTGCTGATCGAGGCCTGCCTCGAACTGATGGAGGAAGACGCGATCGTCGCGATCCAGGACATGGGCGCGGCCGGGTTGACGTCTTCCTCGGTCGAGATGGCCGGCAAGGGCGGGCTCGGCATTAAGCTCGATCTCGACCGGGTGCCGGTGCGCGAGAGCGGCATGACGCCCTACGAGATCATGCTGAGCGAAAGCCAGGAGCGCATGCTAATGATCCTGCGCCCCGGCAGCGAGGCGCAGGCCCGCCACATATTCGAGAAATGGGAGCTCGATTTCGCGGTGATCGGCCGGGTCACCGACACCGGCTGGCTGGTGCTGCGGAGCGGCGGAGAGATCGCTGCCGAGGTCCCCGTCGGGCCTCTGGTCACCGAAGCTCCGGTTTACCGCAGACCATGGCGGCGCCCTGCTCCCGAGCCGGAAATCGACCCGGCTTCGCTCCCCGACCGCAACCCGCTGGAATCTCTGGAGCGGCTCCTCGCCTCGCCAGCGCTCGCCTCGAAGCGCTGGATCTGGGAGCAGTACGACCACTTGGTGATGGGCAATACCGTGTTCCGGCCGGGTGGCGATGCTGCTGTGGTTCGGCTTTCCTCCGCGGGCAAAGCCCTGGCGCTGGCAACGGATTGCACGCCGCGCTATTGCCGTGCGGATCCGGTGCGCGGCGGCGCGCAAGCCGTCGCCGAGAGCTGGCGCAACCTGACTGCGGTCGGCGCCGAGCCGCTGGCGATCACCGACAACATGAATTTCGGCAATCCGGAGCGGCCCGAGATCATGGCCCAGTTCATCGGCGCTATCGAGGGCATGCGGGAAGCCTGTCTCGCCCTCTCCTACCCTGTCGTCTCGGGTAATGTGTCGCTCTACAACGAGACGAGCGGCCGAGCAATCCTGCCAACCCCAGTGATCGGCGGCGTTGGACTGATCGCCGACGCAGGTATCGCTCTCGATTTCGCGTTAAAACGTGACGAGAACGCCGTGATCTTGATCGGCGATACAAGCGGTCATCTCGGCGCATCGCTTTATCTGCGCGAGATCGAGGGCCATGAGGCGGGCCCGCCGCCCCCTGTCGATCTCGCCGCCGAACGACGCAACGGCGATTTTGTGCGCGCCATGATCCGCGGCAAATATATTGCGGCATGCCACGATCTGTCGGACGGCGGTCTTCTCGTCGGACTCGCCGAGATGGCGATGGCGGGTCTGCGCGGCATCACGCTCGATCCCATCCCGACCACGTTGCCGAAGCACGCTTACTTATTCGGCGAGGACCAGGCGCGTTACCTTGTCGAGACGGCCGATACTCAACCGGTTTTGGATGCGGCCCGCGCAGCGCGGGTTCCAGCCCGTGTCATCGGCGTGGTCGGCGGGGCTTCGTTGACACTCCACGGCGGCGTTGCCATATCGATTGCCACACTGAAAGCCAGCAACGAGGCTTGGCTGCCGGGCTACATGGCGTAGACTTGAGTGGAGGAAGTCGCGGGATGGCAATGGACGCGGCGATGATCGAGCGGCTAATCAAAGAAAGACTCCCCGACGCCCAGGTCTCGATCGAAGACCTGCGCGGCGACGGTGATCACTACGCGGCGCACGTCGTCTCCGGCGCGTTTCGCGGTAAAACGCGGGTCCAGCAGCACCAGATGGTGTACCAAGCCCTGCGCGGCCGGATGGGCAATGAACTGCACGCGCTCGCCTTGCAGACCGGCGCTCCCGAAGACTGAGGCAGCCGAATGTTTTGGGCCTTCCTAACTGAAGTTCGTCATCCCCGCGAAAGCGGGGGTCCAGGGCAACCGTTGATAACCCGGTCCCCTGGCTTCCCGCTTGCGCGGGAATGACGGGAAATCCATTCCGAAAACCCGAGGACGAGAAAAATGGACGACACGGTTCAACAGCGCATTCGCCAGAACATCTCCGAGACCCCCGTCGTGCTGTTCATGAAGGGATCGCCGGTCTTCCCGCAATGCGGGTTTTCGGCTGCGGTAGTGCAGATCCTTAGCCATATCGGGGTGAAGTTCAAAGGCATCGATGTGCTGTCCGACCCGGGGATCCGCCAGGGAATCAAGGAATTTTCGAACTGGCCGACCATCCCGCAGCTCTATGTCAAGGGCGAGTTCGTCGGCGGCTGCGACATCATCCGCGAAATGTTCGAAACCGGCGAATTGCAGCAACTCTTCGAGCAGAAGGGCGTCCCCGTCCGCGCCTGAGCTGCGGGCGCTCAATCAGCCGGTGGTAAGATAGTTTCGGAACGACAGCGGATCGCTGATGTTGCGGATCGGCTCGAAGGCGCTTCCGACTCCCCTGACGATGACTGTGCCATAGCCGGACATGCGGCCCGGCACGCTTTGGTCGACGGTGACGCTCTCGACCTTCGCTCGGTTCATCTCGAGGGTATGGCGCGCGAGAAGGCCGGTCTTGTAGATGACGCGTTGATCGGTCACCGCCAATTCGGTCGATGCTCGGCGGATGAAGGCGCCAACAGCCGAGGACAGCGCCAGCAACGCAAAGATCGCCCCGGCAATCCCGAGGGCTAGACCGAGGCCCTGATTGTTCGCCATATACCAAGCCGCCACCGCTAAGATTATCGCGATAATCAGCAATAGAATGGCGCGCCAATAAATTACCGGGTGGAGCCGCGTAGCATAGACAATCGTTTCTCCCGGTTGAAGCACCCGTCTCACATAGCGCATCGCTGCGGGTATCCTCGTCGATCCATCCGGCCCGCCCGCGGTTCTCGCGCCTGCCCGCGATTGCGCGGCAACTCGTTCCCGCAGGTTGACGCTTCCTTACGACGGGCGCAACTCGCTCGTCGAGGCGGGTGCCTACCAGTACGCTTGTGCTGTGGTGATCTTTGGCAATCTCCGTTTGATGCTGCCGAAGTTTTCAAGACTGCCCGTCTGATCTTGCGCCCAATCGCTAGAAGCGACGCACCCGCGATCTTTACCGGGTATGCACAGGACCCCATTGTCGCGCGGTTCTTGACTTGGCGCCCCCACGCGGCCCTCTCCGAGACGGAGGACTACATCGCCCGCTGCATGGCCGCCCCGCCCGACAAACGCCGTACCTATGCCCTGATTGGCCGAAGCGAGAGCCGGCTGCTCGGAGCTTTCGAGCTACGCCGGCCCAAGCCGTTTATGCTCGATTTCGGATACGTGTTGGCCCGTCTCAACTGGGGGCGCGGGCTGATGACCGAAGCGCTGGGAGAAGTCGTTGACTGGGCCATGCGCCAGGACTCGATCTGGCGCATCGGCGCGGTATGCGACATCGAGAACCCCGCCTCGGCCCGTGTCATGGAAAAAGCCGGGCTGCAACGGGAAGGGATTTTACGGCGCTGGATCATTCACCCGAATGTCGGCTCGGAACCGAGAGACTGCTTTAGCTACGCCAGGATCCGCTGACGCTTCGACACAGTAAGGCCTATTTGGCGGCCTGAGCGGCGGCCGCCGTGCCGAGGTGTCGGCGCAACGCCGCGATGAGCGCGTCCGCCTCGGCTTCGGTCGTGTCGAAACGACAGACGAAACGGGCGAAGGTCCGGCTTCTGCGGTAGAACTGGAAACCGTCCGCTTCCAACGCATTCATCGTCCCGTCGGGCAATTCCAGGAAGATCTCGTTCGCCTCGACCGGGGCCAGCAGCCGGGCGGCGGGTATGTCGCGCAGCGGGGTGGCGATACGCGCGGCAATCACGTTCGAGGCCCGCGCCATCTCGAGCCAGAGACCGTTCTCGATATACGCGATCAGCTGCGCCGACGCGAAACGCATTTTGGACCAGACCTGGCCGGCGCGGCGCAGCTGCACTGCAAGCCCGTTCGCGAGGTCGGGTGCGAAGACGACGATCGCGTCGCACAATGCTCCGCCATTCTTGGTGGCCCCGAAAGACATGATGTCGATCCCGGATTTCCACGTCGCATCGGCCGGGCTGCACCCGAGCCGCGCCACGGCATTCGCGAAACGCGCCCCGTCCATGTGGAGTCTGAGACCGGCCCGTTTGCCGACCTCGGCAACCGCCCGGATCTCGTGGAGGGTATAGACAGCACCGAGATCGCTCGCCTGGGTCAGGCTGACCGCGCTCGGCTGACCTCTGTGCTGCTGCGCGGGCGAGATCCCGGCCAGTGCCTCGGCCAACAGACCGGCGTCGATTTTGCCGTGTTGCCCGCCGATCGCAATTAGCTTGACTCCGCCGCCGAAGAAGCTTGCCGCGTTCGCCTCGGAGGTGTTTATGTGCGCAATTTCGCTGCAATAGACGATGCCCCAAGACGGTCCGAGCGCAGCCAGCGCTAAGGCATTGGCGGCCGTCCCGGTGGCGACCGGAAAAACCCGCACCGAGGTCTCGAACAGGTCGCAGAAGCGCTGTTGCAGCACGGCCGTCCACTCGTCGGCGCCGTACCCCAGTGCGGTGTCGTGATTGGCTTGAACCAGCGCTTCTAAGATCTGCGGTGCAGCTCGGCCTGTGTTGTCGCTGCGATAATCGATCATTCCGGCCGCTTCCGTCGTCGCGCGCGCAACCTTACCCCTTTTTGCCGGGGACGCCACGGGAGTGAGCCAAACGGAGCACGACCGTCTGCCGGCCGCGCGGCTGACCGGCATAAGCGGGGGCGCGCAGGTGTGCACCGCGTAGAACCACCGTCTGCGCCCGGACGCGCACCTGTATCGCGGCGGTATGGATCGGCTTGGCGGCGCCTTTCCCAGATATCTGCACAGCTGCATGGCTGATGGGTGGATTCGTCGCTGCCCGGGCGACCCGTTGAGCCGAGGCCGGAGCGATCTGCGGTGACGCCATCAGCACCGGCGCGTCGTGCAGCCGCTTTTCAGGGAGAGAAACGCGTGCGGGCGCGGTCGGGCGTCCATTGGTAAAGATCAAGCGTGGCACCACGGTGGCGAACAGCCGGTTCGCGAAATCCTCGTCAAACGCCTCCAGAGGCGGCTCTCCGTCCGCCCGCACCCCGATCGCCGCAACATCTTTAACGCTCCCGAAATTCAGGTTGCGAACGTAGTCGAGACCTCGCGTGTAACTCGGCCAATAGGCTTCACCCGGGGCGAGCGGAAACCACGCGACCGTAGCTCCTTCTTCCGAGCTCAGCCCGACACCTGGGGTGCCGAGGAAGGCCACGACCGCTGGCGCATAAAGCGGGCGCACAAAGTAGTTTCCGGGAACCCAAGCCCAGTGGTCGTCGATCAGCGCCCACCGGCCATAATGGGACGGGGCGAAACCCCAGGGCTGATCGTCGAGCCAAGTCCAACCCCACGGCGCGATCCAGCTCCAATGTCCGAAGCGATAAGGCGCCCAGTCGTCCGATTGGGTCGGGAACCACACTGGCCCGTACTGCGCGTTGATTTTCCACATGCCGGCGGAATCGAGCTCGTCATAGCCGGTCACGTATCGTGAAACGTAATAGGGCGCGGCGAGGCGGGTCTCGTCGTACTCGCGGTCGCGGCACCAGGCGACAAAGTCGTCCGCTGTAGCCGGTTCGATCGAGGCGGCATCAGCCGCCTCCGACCCCGTCAGGACCGCGGTTTGACCTTCCTCGATATGTCTGTCATCGCCACTCGCCCCGGCGAAATGCGCTGTTCCGTCGAAAACCGTGACGCGCAGTGATCCCTCCCCGTTACGGGCCTCGATGTCATACTGGCCCGGAACCAGCAGCCAAACCCCGCCCTGCGGAATATCGATCTCGACGGTTTCGTCTCCGCCGGCCTGGCGCAAATGAAGGCCGATTCGCCCGCGCGAAAGGAGAATTTGAGTGACCCCGTCGCGCAAGCTTGCGATTTCGATTTCGCTGTCCTTGGACAAGTTGATTGTACTCGCACCGATACGGATCTCGCCGCGGGCTCGAGGGCCGGTACGCAGCGCCTCGCCGGCAAAGATCGGCTGGTTCAACTCGGCGTCAGCCCAGGCGCTCCCGCCGGATACTCGAAGGTCGACATTCCCCGAGACGAGACTGACCTGTCCGACACGCCCCGGCGGGGACCAGTCGGGCGGCAAAGGAGCGCTCGCCTCGACAGCTGTAATCGCGTCGGCCTCGGTCATCTCTTGCGCGATTGCCGCGACGAGCCCAGCAACCGTCGCGATGCAACAGATACAGACAAACAATCGCATGGGTCTCACCCCCCAAGCGTCCCCTGCCGAAACTTTAGCAGATAATTTTCGCAGACAATCGACAAATTGCAGCAATCGCGGTTAACTCGCGAGCCCCGATGGATACATTCGCCTTACCGGAAGATTTCGGATAATGATCGGGTTACTACCCGCGGACATTGCCGTTGTCGTGCTCGGCCCAGGAGGCGCCGCGCTTGGCGGGCGACTGCGGACGGCGCTGCGCTGGCGCTCGACTGCATGGGCCGCGCGCCCATCCCGGCGACTGGGACGAGAGCTACGATCGAGCGTCGACCCATATCGGCGGGCTGTTCGAAGCGGGCCGACCGATCGTCGGCATCTGCGCCAGCGGCATCTTAATCCGCTCCGTTGCCCCGTTTCTCGCCGCGAAACGGCAAGAGCCGGCGGTCATCGCGGTCGCCGAGGACGGCTCGGTAGCGGTTCCGCTGATCGGCGGACATCACGGCGCCAATGCGCTGGCCCGCCGCATTGCCGAGCTGATTGGGGGCACCGCGGCGATAACGACCGCCGGGGATGTGCGCCTCGGCATCGCGCTCGATGAACCGCCGCCCGGCTGGCGTATCGCGGATCCGGACAAGGTGAAGCCGATCGTGTCGGCGCTCCTTCGGGGTGACCCGGTTTCCTTGGTCGACGAGACGGGCTGCGCCGGATGGTTGCGGGCTGGGACAATCCGCTGGGCCGAACAGGGCAACCGACGGCTCGTCGTGACGGATCGGTTTGGGGAATCTGAAACCGACGCCTTGGTGCTCCATCCGCCGGTCCTGGCGCTCGGTATCGGTTGCGAGCGCGGCTGTTCCGGAGAAGAAATCACGGATCTCGCGCACTCGGCACTCGCCGAGGCTGGGCTGGCTGCGGGTGCGGTCGCGGCGGTCGTCTCTGTCGAGTTGAAGCTCGCCGAGCCGGCGATCCATACGCTCGCGGCGCAACTCGGGGTGCCGGCGCGATTCTTTTCCGCTTCACGTCTCCTCACCGAGACGCCGCGTCTGTCAGAGCGCTCCCCGGCGGCGTATCGAGCGACCGGCTGTTGGGGAGTTGCGGAAGGCGCGGCACTTGCCGCCGCCGGACCGGACGGGGTGCTGGTCGCGCCGAAGCGCAAATCGCGGCGCGCGACCTGCGCCATTGCGCGCGCGCTGCAGCCGATCGCGGCCGCGGCGATTGGCCGCCCGCGCGGCAGGCTCGCCGTCATCGGCATTGGGCCGGGCGATCCGGGCTGGCGCACCCCGGAGGCGAGCACGGCGCTAGCACAGGCAAGCGATGTCGTGGGTTACAGTCTCTATCTCGACCTGCTCGGCCATGCGATCGAAGCCAAGAGCTGCCATCCGAGCGCGATCGGCGACGAAAAGACGCGGGCTCACCTGGCCCTCGATCTCGCCGCCGGTGGACGGTCGGTGGCTCTCATCTCTTCCGGAGATGCCGGGATCTACGGCTTGGCGCCGCTCGTGTACGAGCTGCTCGATACCGAGGCCAAACCGGAATGGCGCATGATCGATCTGACGGTCATTCCCGGCATCTCCGCATTTCAGGCCGCCGCTTCTCGGGCCGGCGCGCCGCTCGGCCATGATTTTTGCGTGGTCTCGCTATCGGATCTGATGACCCCGTGGGAGACGATCCGGGAGCGTCTCGAGGCGGCGGCCGCGGCCGATTTTGTCGTCGCGCTCTACAACCCGCGCTCGGCGCGCCGGCAGGCTTACCTGGGCGAGGCTGCGGATGTTTTGCTGCGGCATCGCTCGCCCGAGACGCCGGTCTTTATCGGCCGCAATCTCGGGCGCAAAGGGGAGGAGCAGCGCTTCATCTGGTTATCGGAACTGGCCGGCGCCGACCTCGACATGCTGACGATCGTCCTCGTCGGCAACAGCCGTACCCGTAGGATCGACAACGATCCCCCGCGCCTCTACACACCGCGCGGCTATTTCGGCCGCAGCTTCCCGTGACGGTGCATTTCATCGGCGCCGGTCCCGGCGCCCCCGACCTGATTACGATCCGCGGGCTACGGCTGATCGAGCGCTGCCCGGTTTGCCTCTATGCGGGTTCATTGGTGCCAGCCGAGATCCTCGCTTCCGCGCCGAGGGGCGCACTCGTGATCGATACCGCGCCCTTGACACTCGACGAGATTGTCGGCCATCTCGCCGACGCCGACCGCCGCGGGCTCGACGTCGCCCGGCTCCATTCCGGCGACCCATCGCTATATGGCGCGATCGCCGAGCAAATGCGGCGGCTCGACGGGCTCGGCATCCCGTTCGACGTGACGCCTGGGGTGCCGTCTTTTGCGGCAGCGGCGGCCGCGCTCGGCCGCGAGCTGACCCTGCCGGAAATCGTGCAGACCGTGATCCTGACGCGCACCGCGACACGCTCCTCGCCGATGCCCGAGCGCGAAGCCCTGGAACGGCTAGGCGCGAGCGGCGCGACCTTGGCAATTCATTTGTCGGTGAACAATCTCGCCCGCGTCGTGCGTGCGCTGACGCCGCATTACGGGCCGGATTGTGCCGTAGTGGTCGCCTACCGGGTCAGCTGGCCGGACGAATGCCTGATCCGCGGCACTCTCGCCGATATCCGCGACAAAGTAAAACAGGCCGGCATCACCCGCACCGCCTTGGTCCTGGTCGGACATGCTCTCGGCGATACAGAGGCCCCCGAAAGCCGGCTTTACGCTCCCGACCACGATCATCTGCTGCGGCCCAGTCGCCCGCGGAGAGAACTTGGATATGAACGAGACGGCTTTTAACGAGCTCGCCCGCTGGGTGACTGAGGCCGGTCTTATCGGCCGCAGCGAAACCGAGCTGATGGCCGGATTCTGCCGGCGAGTGGCAGAAGCCGGCGTTCCGTTGGCACGCGCCATAGTTATCCTCGACACCCTTCACCCGATTCATGAGGGCCGCGCTTTCCGCTGGCGTTCGGATACGCCCGAGGTTGCCGAGGCCGTGGACTACGGCCGGACCAATGAAGGCGCGGCCGCCGAGAATTGGCGCAACAGCCCGTTTTTCCATCTGCTCGAATCGGGCGAAACGGCGATGCGGCGCTGTTTGGCTGCCGGTGATCCGGCGGATTTCCCCACCATTGCACAGGCCCGCGACGAGGGGGCGACGGACTTTCTAGTGCTCATCAACCGCTTTGCCGCCGAGGGCGTCATTGGCGAAATGGATTGCGTCTATTCGGCCTGGTCCAGCGATGCAGCGGATGGCTTCGGCGAGGACGCCGTCGCCGCGCTGAAAGACCTCGCGCCGTTTCTGAAGCTGGCCATCAAATCCGCCGCGCTCGCTCGAATGGCACGGACGCTCGCCGAAACTTACCTCGGCCGCGACGCCGGCCGGCGCGTGATGAGCGGGCGGATCGTGCGGGGGGTCGCCGAGAAAATCGGCGCAGTGCTGTGGTACAGCGACCTGCACGGCTACACACATATTTCCGACAATGCCCCGCCGGAACAGATCATTCCGCTGCTCAATGACTACTCCGACGTCGTAATTTCTGCGGTGCACGGGCATGGCGGCGACGTCTTGAAGCTGATCGGCGATGGCACTCTCGCCATCTTTACCGGTGAGAACCGCGAGGAAGCGTGCCTCGCTGCGCTCGCGGCTGCTGCGCAGGTGCGCAAAGGCGCCGCCAAGCTCAATCAAAACCGAAGCCAAGGCGGCTTGCCGACTACCGCCGTCTATCTCGCGCTGCATGTCGGCGATGTCTTCTACGGCAATATCGGCAGCAAAGATCGCCTCGACTTCACGGTGATCGGCCCGGCGGTCAACGAGGTCAGCCGGATTTTGGCGATGAGCCGGTCGGTCGAGCAGGATCTATTGCTGTCATCGAGCTTTGCCGACGCGCTCGGCCCGGAAATGCGCCGACGGCTGGTTTCGGTCGGCCGCTACGCGCTGCGCGGCGTCGCGCAGCCGCAGGAGCTCTTTATTCCCGACCCGGGCTTCGGGATCTCACACTAACCTGATCGGGGACCAGTCCAAACTTATGATTAGTCGGCGCTTACACCCTTGCTTATAGCGGGCGAGGGCGCCACCGGCAGCCCGCCTCACCACTTGTTCCTGAGCTCGCGCAGTTTGAGGAACACCGTCTTCGGGTCCGGATTTTCGGGCAGATCCGGGAAGGCCTCGCGCAGCCGCCTGATCACCGTGGGGCTGGTCAGCCGGAAGAACGTGTTGATCTCCCGCTCCAATGCCAGAGTGGTGACCAGCGCCTTCGCCGGGTCCTGTTTTTCCAGTCGTCGGCAGCATCGACTTGGCCTTGGCATTGTCCGGCTCGCGGTCCAATGTGAAGGCGAGGTTGCGCGCGATATAATCGTGCCCCGGGTAGATCAGAGTGTCTTCCGGCAGTTTGGCGAGCTGGCCGACAAAGCTGTTGTAGAGCTCGTTCGGGTGACCGCCATTGTGGCAATTGCCGGCGCCGGCATTGAACAGCGTGTCGCCGCAGAACAGCGCCGGCGTGTCGGTATGCGACCGCACACAAATATGGCTCATCGTGTGTCCCGGCGTGTCCAGGCATTCGAGCTCGACGGTCTTGCCGACTTTGATCACGTCGCCGGCGCGCAATCCGCGGCTCATCTCCGGGATCTTGTCCTTCGCATTGGCGTGCGCCAATACCGGGGCTTTGGTGGCCGCGATCACCTGCTGGTTGCCGCCGGTATGATCGCGGTGCTCGTGCGTATTGAGGATCTGGGTGATATTCCAGCCCTTCGCCTTGGCGGCGGCGAGGCATTTCTCGTGGTCCAGCGGATCGACCGCCAACGCCTCGCCGGTCTCGGCGCAGGCGATCAGGTAGTTGAAATTACGGCCGGAATTCGCGGTCCAGATCTGTTCGACGATCATCGCTCGCAGCTCCTTCCAACTCTTCGGAAGGCAAGAACTAGTCTCGGCGGGGGGACGAGTTAAACCGCGCAGCCCAATTGTAGCGGCGCGCCTCCGTATCTTCGCGGCGCGCCGCCTGGTCTTCCTCCAATTGCCGCAATCGGCCTTCGAAATCGCTCGCGTCGATCGCCCGCAGAAAGGTTTCGATCATCTGGGACAGCGTGAACCCCTCGCCGGGGGTGATGGCGCCGCGCCCGACCGCGCCGCTGACCACTTTTATCGCAGCCAGGATGTCGTCGGCGCTGTGGATCGGCGGCAGAGCGAGCTCGACGGCCCGCTCGCGGCGCGGCGCGACGGTGCGGTCGAGACAAAGCCGCAACGCCGCCTGATCGCCGGCAAGCGCCAGCTCGACCGCCTTGCGGGTCAACGCCGCGGCTTCGCCATCGAGCAACATCTCGGCCGCCCGCGTCGCCCGGTTCGAGGAGCCGCGCGGCCGGCCCGCAGGATTGCCGGACTGGCCCTTCGGAAACGGCCGCCCTCGGGCTCGCTTTGCTGTTTTTGCTGTTTTTTGCAGCGGAATATCAGTCATCGCTCGATCTCGTTCGCTCACCCGGCGCCGGCCATCGGCGCTTCCGTAGTGACATCAAACGCGAACATTATGGCAATTTTAGTCGTTGCTGATATGGCAAGCAAACGTGATCGCCTCGACCTACATGTTGTGTCGGGGGCGGCTAAATAGAAACGCGGCAGGCAAAGTTTTCGTGGCGGAGGAAGGTGGTCGCCAATCCCAGCCATGACCGCCGCCTGTGATTTCAGCGCACGCAAGGTTAACGGGATAATTTAATTTGATTGTGACGGATTTTAGATATGCCCATTGATGCGGCTTCTGTTCACGTCGCACGGTTGAGCTTCGCTACAAGATGTTGATTTGAAGACACGAGGAGCCGCCGCCACCTGCGAAGGTGTTTATATGAGCTTCACGAGGGTCGAACAGGCCCATGGGCGAAATATGAGAATTCGTTCGCAGTGGGGTAGACTACCACGAGCATCCCACTCTCAGGTTATTTTTCCCCCAGTGTGAACTGCCTCACATTCTCGACGACACCGAAATGCTAGGTTAAGGCTGGAGTTAGTAGGGGAGGTTCGCCTCGAGGTCGAACTACGCACTGAACTGGCTCAGAACGAAGTCTAATATTTTCTGCTATATCGATAACCAGTCTGATCCCGCACCCGCTCGACGCGAAGGGTATGGGATTGGAACCGCCGTGGACGGAGTTCTTTGAGTTCTTTGGGAAGGATCGCCTACTTTCGGATACCAATAAACTTGTCGCCACAGCCGGAGGAGCCTTGGTAACTATAGATCATGTAGCTCAAACGAAACCGATTACTCGGAATGTGGTCATATACGTGGCCGCGATCTTGGCAGTGTTTGGCGTAATTGTTGCCGTAGTCTGTGTGCGTCCGGGGCGCCGTAACGAAACGGGTAAGGCGAGCATTAAACCACGGAATGGAAAACCGATCCGGCGCAAATGCAGCGCCACGGCTCAAAAGGCCAGTCCAACCTTGCCTGACCCGAGTTGAGCGCAGCGCAGGCGCTTTTACATAGTGGGGCTTATGTGACTTCAGCCGATCGTCGCCCGTGCCAAGAGGAAGGGGCCGCTCATCGCGATTTGAGAGGTCAAGCGCTATATCGCTTCGGCTTCATCGGCGTTGATTGATCAATGGGTTGGAGCAATCTCTGCTACGGTGGCACCCACACGGAGCATCGGATGAAAGCCTCGCTGACCCTCTTCACCCTGTCCCTTTTGATCGGTGCCAATGGTGCCTTTGCGCAGCAAGCGATGCACCATGACGAAGCCGGGACCGTCACTTATCGAGGCCATTTAGGGGGAAGAGGAGGCGACGGGGAAAACTTTGCCCTCAAAATAGTTCCGGCGCATGAAGGCAAGTCGCGGGTTTCGGTGTTTGTCGGAGTGCCCAACAGATGCCAAGGCGAGGTCGACGGAGAGGCGACGGTGCGCGGAGACGTGCTCGATCTCACCAAGGATGACGACGGAAACGACTGCAGCCTGACGATTTATCGCAACCCGACTGGTGCAACGATCGCCGAGGGCGATTGCCAGTTTTCCCATGGGGCGTCCTGCTCTTTCGATACCCAGGGTAAAACGCTCCACCGGATGAAATAGGTCGGAGCAGCTAGCGCGGGCCAGAGGCGGCGTGCGCTTCGGCTTGACCTCGGCCGGTTGCAATTTCAAGAATTTTGCAGCAGGTGCTACCGCCGATGGCTGAGCACGATGAATTATCGTTCTCGCTCCCAGGAGACGACAACAACAGTCTTTCGACCCTTGAAGAATGGGTGCTCCCCCTCAGGCTGAGTGATGGTCAACCTGTCCCCTTCCAGCTCGATGAAACGTGTGAATTCCATTCCCTTCAACGCCGGATTCCATGCGACGTCGACCTTTACATTCATTTGGTTCCCGTTCAACTCACACCGCCCAGAAAAGGCAACTATCCGGTTGAAGATCGCAGCACGCTCGGTATCGTTCGTAGGTCCGGCTACATCTGAGGGCACCCCGACCACAGTCCAGCGACCGTTGGCGTCAAATGTGCAGACAGCTTGTCTGGGTTCGTCGATGACTTCGCTGTTATCGGACATTCTGAATTGCAATGAGATCTGCCTCCAAGACCCGATCAATCCGGCAAAGCTTGCTTTTCCCATGGTTGCCTCCGGGTGGTTTTTCGAGGACCGATAAATCATATCTGAGCATCGGAGCTGAATGCCACCGCTCAATGGGTTACGGTTTTCATAAGATATGACCGAAACTCATCCCGAAAAACGGCTTATCGGCTATGCCCGCGTCACCACGTACGGGCAAACGCTTGACAGCCAGCTCGACCAGCTCCGCAATGCCGGATGCAGCAGCCGGAACATATACCGCGAGAAGGTCACGGGCGCGCGGGCCGACCGGCGCGAGCTAAACCGGATGCTCGGCAAGCTCGCCCCCGGCGACGTGGTGATGGTGACGCGGATTGACCGTCTCGCCCGCAGCACCTTCGACCTGTTCGCCATCGTCAAGCGCATCGTGGACGCCAAGGCGCAGTTTCGATCCTTGGCCGAACCGTGGGCCGATACCGGCACCAGCACCGGGCGCTTGATGCTGGCTGTTCTCGGCGGCTTGGCCGACGTGGAGCGCGATCTTATCCGCACCCGCACCGCCGAAGGCCGAAGCCGCGCCAAGGCCCAAGGAAAGCACATGGGCCGACCCCCTTCCCTGACACCGGCCCAACAGAAAGAGGCCACCAGACGGCGCGCGCAAGGCGCTACGTTGCAAGAATTGGCGAAGAGCTACAATGTCAGCAGAGCTACGATTTCGCGACTAACGGCATGACCGAGAGGACAATTAATTCGTGAAAGCGAGGTACGTCACTGCCGTCAATAATCTCAAAATATCCGGCGATCTCGGTCGCGGCGATAAGTTAGACACAACCGTGTTTATTACCAACAATCGAGCCTTAATTCGTACGTTGGTTGATCATGTGGTTGTACCTGTGATGGGAAGTCTTGAATGGACGACGATATCTGAAGCGGACACGGTAATATACTCGACCGATGAAATTGATCCTGCGCAGCCTCCGATGGAATTCCTAACGCATCGACTATTTCAGACACCGATTTTCCTTCATGCGCTTTGGCTAGTATTAGATAACGCCGTAGACAACGACTTAGGTTTCCTAATCTATAATCTCAAAGGTATGCCGACGGTCAGCAGCAATTTTTTCGCACGCGATATTTCTAGGGCAGATGGCTCCAAAGGAGTTTTGGAAATCACGCGCGATCAACTGCGGACAGCGCGCGAGCTATTACGAAAGTGTGATTTCGCTACCCCGGACTCCGAATATATTACCAGATTGGAGAAGACCTCGACTCGCTTTGGACGCGCGTTTTACCATATACAGAGTGCACGTCACTCCAAAGACCTAGGGATGAAGCTCGTAGATTATTGTACTGCGGCTGAGGCGTTATTTCTTTCATCCTCGGGCGAATTGATGCATCAACTATCAGAGCGGATCGCGTGCTTCAACGAGAAAACGGGCGTCAGCAGAATTCGAGACCTACAAGCGCTTCAAGCGAGCATATAATTTTCGATCACGTGTAGTCCACGGTGCAGCAGTCGCCGCAAAAGACCTCACTGAATTAAAGGAGCGATCGTCTGTGTGCGACGACCTGCTGAGGCGAGCCCTCCGGCAGCTTCTCGATAATACAAAATTGCAGCAGGTATTTGAATCAGCCGATGGCAAATTCGATGACTTTTTTCTATCGGCCATTCTTGGCTCAGACAGTGAGCAAGGCTGATTTTCAGAACACCGACTATGCGACAAAAAGCGAAATTGTAATCGAGCAGCCGTCTACGAGATGTAGATTGCCCTGCTGCGCTATTCCAACGCACATGAAAACTGAGACACTACAACCGGAAGACCTGGCGAGCCTCTACCGCCGCGCCTTTGCCGAGTATGGCGCGCGGGCGCTATGGAACAAGCGCGAGCTGGAGACGCCGACCCCGGCGGATGCTCTGGTCGTCGCGCGCGCCTTGCGGATGAAGGGCAACCGCGAAGCCCGGCGACTGGCGGAACAGATCGAGCGGGCCTGCCTTGCCGCTCTCTCAGGATTTAAACCGACATTCTCCGCCTGCTCGCCGCGCACCGCGATCCGGAAAGCTATGTCGCCGGGGCCGCGCCGTTGAACCGCGACGCGCCGCGCATTTCCGACGACATAGACCCGTTTCACGAGCGCGAGGAGCGGATTGCGGCGGCGGCTTTAGAGGACACGCAAACGCTCGCAGCGGCAGGCTATGGCGTCGCGTGGCTTCGGCAATTGCCGCTGATGTACACCGCCGAAGTGACGCGAGACGATGCCAGTACCCGGCTTGAATGGGTGGCTGACAGCGATTACCGGTTCTTACGAGCTGGTAGCCTGTGGCGCTGGCATACCGCGCCGAGCTCTGCACGGCTGTCAGCCGCCTCCGCCGGAATGACAGCCTTTCTATATCTCTGAGCCTTGCTGCACTCTTGTTAACCCAACAGAATGGGCGGCAGGAAAGAGGGGATGGAGCGGATGACGGAATCACCTCTCGCAATCTATCAGGCGCACCTCGAGAGGGGTGAACTGGCCTACCAGTGGAGCCCGGAGGCGCGGAAGGCGGTGTTTTATCCGCGCGTTATCTGCCCGTTCACCGGCAGCGATCGGCTCGAATGGCGGGTAAGCGGCGGGCTCGGCACGGTCTACGCGACAACCATTACCCACCCGCGCGAAGGCGCTCCCTATAACGTCTCGCTGATCGATGTCGACGAAGGTTTCCGATTGATGAGCCGGGTCGAGGGTGTGGCGCCGGAGGCGGTGCAGATCGGCATGCGGGTCAGGTTCCGTGTTCATCGGCCCGGCGGCGACGAGCCGCCCTACCCGGTATTTGTGCCGCTGGAGAAGGCGTAATGGACGGGCTGCAGCGCGGCTCCGCCGCGATTGTCGGCGTCGCCGAATCCGATCTGGGCGCGGTCGCCAAGGAGATGAGCCCGATCGACCTGATGGCGCAAGGCATCCAGCGGGCGCTCGCCGATTGCGGTCTCCAGCTGCGCGATGTCGACGGCCTTCTCTGCGCGACGACGCAGAGCCGCACCTCGGGCCTTGCATTGAGCGAATATCTCGGCATCTCGCCCGGCTATATCGATACGACGATCCTCGGCGGCTCGTCATTCATGTTTCATGTCGCGCACGCGCAGGCGGCGCTTCAGCTGGGCCTGTGCAAGATCGCTGTCATCGCTTACGGCAGCACCCAGCGGACAGTCGGCCGCCGTCAGGCCTCGGTGCGCGAATATAATCCCTACGAGACTCCGTTCCGGCCGTTTCTGCCCGCGACCGCCTATGCGCTGGCGGCATCGCGCCATATGCACCAATACGGCACCACCCGCGAGCAATTGGCGGCGGTCGCGGTGGCGGCGCGGGAATGGGCATTACTCAACCCGGCAGCCTGGGAAAAGAAGCCGCTGACGATCGGCGAAGTATTGTCGGCGCGCATGGTGAGCAATCCCTTGACCGTGCGCGATTGCTGTCTGATCACCGATGGCGGCGGCGCGGTGATCATGACCACCGCCGAGCGCGCCCGATCACTGAAAAAACCGCCGGTCTATGTCCTCGGCTGCGGCCAGGCGATCACTCACGCCAATATTTCGAGCATGCCGGATCTGACGGTGACTGGTGCCCTGACATCGGGGCGTGCGGCATACCAGATGGCACGGCTCGGCTCCCGGCGACATCGACGTCGTCGAGCTGTACGACGCGTTCACGATCAACACGATCCTGTTCCTGGAGGATCTCGGCTTCTGCCCGAAAGGCGAGGGCGGCCGCTTCGTATCCGGCGGCCATATTGCGCCGGGCGGTGGTCTGCCGGTCAACACCAATGGCGGCGGTCTCTCCTATTGCCACCCCGGCATGTATGGATTGTTTTTGTTGATCGAGGCGGCACGGCAGCTGCGCCGCGAATGCGGCGCCCGCCAGATCGCCGATTGCGAGACCGCGATCACGCACGGCAATGGCGGAGTGCTGTCGTCGCAGAGCACGGTGATCCTCGGAACCGAGGCGACGATTTGAGGCGCCGCTCCCTGGTGTAACACCGAGCGGCTCTTTAACGTCAGCGCAGATCGAGAAGCATGGTCAACAGTTTTCCGTTGTGAATTGATGGCGATCGTCCGTGGAACGCGCCAATCAAGGGGCAGCGAGCTTTCCTCCGCTCAAGGGGCAAGCAAAGATGGACTCTAGCAGGATCGAAGGAAGAATGCTGGGATCCCGTATCCGCCCTTCCGCGGTCATCGGGGGGGCACGCGCCAGTGTGCGCCTGCCTTGGTGGCTCGGTGCCGCCGCACTGATCGCGCTCGTCGCAGGGTACTATCTCCTGCTGCTCAGCAACGGCACAATGCAAATCTTCGCGCCGGAACTACTGGATAAAGTCTTCGACAGTACGCTATTGCATTTGCTCCATGGCGAATTCGACGTCGATCCGAAGGCGATCGAGTTCGAAGCAACCTTGGTAAACGGCAAGACTTATACCTATTTTGGCATTTTTCCGGCGCTGTTGCGTTTGTTGGCGTTGCCGTTCACAGATCTTGCCCAAGCCCATCTCGCCCGGCTGTCCTGCCTCGCGGCGACGGTCATTTTCGTTGCGCTACAATTGCGCACTCTCCTCGTTGTCCACGCCAGCCTGCCGGCTGCGAGCCGGAAACCCGCGTTTCTCGGCGTTATGGTGGCCGCCACCATCCTCAGCGGCCCGCAAATCTACCTGCTGGCATTTGCTGAAGTCTATGACGAGGCGATTTTGTGGTCGGGCGTTATGGCTGCGGCGTTCAATCTGGTCGTATTGCGGGGGGCGCTCGGTCCGGGGCTGCGCCACTCCGATCTCGCATGGCTCTCCCTTTTTGCCGGGCTCGCCCTCAACACGCGAGGCTCGGTTGGGATAGGCCTCTATATCGCCACCTTTCTCCTGGTCGTCTGGGCGGCATGGCGTCGGCATCGCGAGCGCCTATCGGCGGCACCCGTGAGAAAGATCGCGGCGTCGATCGCAGCCGTAGTGTGCGATCCCGGCGTCGTTTTGCCGCTTGTTATCCTCGGAGCACTGGCCGTCACGGTCGGAATTGTCAATTTCGGGCGCTGGGGCAACCCTTTCGCCTTTGCGGGGAGGCTCACAGTTACAATCTGCTGCAGCGCGATCCAAAAGCGCTTCGGATGTTTGAAACCTATGGTGCGTTCAATCTGAGCCGCGTCTGGATCGGTGCCCTTTATTATGCGACCGGTATTCCTTGGCTGCTGAAAAGTGTTCCGGCGTTCGGAGAGTTTCTGCAAGCACGATACTTTCGCATCGAGGCGCCGCCGCTCACTCCGCTGTTGACCAATCCTTTGACGATCCTCCTCGCCGGTATCGGTCTCTACCGTCTCACATGGGAGCCGGATGTGCGCGGCGACGGTTTGGCGATTTTGCGGCTGACGTTGATTGGGCATGCCATCATTATCCTTATGATTTTTGCTTTTCTCGCTCTTACCTTGCGCTACCGGTTCGATTTGGCGCCGTTTATGACGCTGGCCGCGTTCGTCGGATATCGGTCATTTAGCATTGCTGCGGCTGAAAGCAGCGAAAAATGCCAGAAGAGGCTCTTCGCGGCAGCCGTGGGTCTCTGCCTCGTCGGTATTCTTTTCAGCCATTATGTTCTGGTGCTGCACAAGGCCTGGAGCATGGGAGTGCCGATGGACGTTCGCCTGTCTCTTCGGCCATTCTTACCGTCAACCTATCTGCCGGTACCGGGCCCCTTCCAGTGAAGCTAGTGCGAGCGGAAATCGTGTAAACGCGCCTATACCCGGAAAGCGGCCAGTTATACCAAGAGCTGTATGAAATCAATAGCATCCATGCTGCCCCAGGCCGTGATGGGCCGGGTTATGATCAATGGATGGCTGATCTTTGGCCTGTTCGCGGCGTGTGTCGGCGTCGCGACGATTTCAGTTTTTACCGACCGATACCTGTCGATCAACGATTACCTCAACCATCTGGCACGCGGTGCCGTGTTGCTGAACTACCATCGCAGTGCGGCCTTTGCGCAGTTTTTCGCGCCGAATTGGCAAATGTTGCCGAACCTGGCTTTTGATCTATGGATTGTTGGTCTGGGTCACATTCTTCCAGTCCAAATTGCGGGAAAGCTGTTTATCGCAGCGACCTTAGCCCTCATGCTCGGCGGCACCATCTGTCTTCATCGGGTGACGTTTGAAAAATGGTCGCTGTGGCCGTTCCTGGCTATTGTTCTGGTATACAATCGCCTGCTTCTGGTCGGCGTGCTGAATTTTCTTTTCGGCGTTGGCTTATGGCTGTTTGTTCTGTCTCTGTGGATTTACTTACGCCCTGGGCAGCCATTGATCCGGGCCTCGGCATTGACGGTGGGCGCGCTCGCGGTGTTTTTTGTGCACTTATTTGCCTTTGGAATTCTCGCGGTGACGATTGCCGCTTTCGAGTTGGTCGTGTTTTTATCGGGCGATCGACCATTGCACAAGCGGCTACTTGATCTCGTCGTCGGCGGGATCCCATTTCTGCCGGTCATCGTTATTCTCGTTGTGCTCTCACCTCACAGCGATGCGTCGACCATCGTCAGATACCGGGACATCTGGACGCGTATTTTGGGCTTTGCTGCGCCTATCCTGTATGACTGGCGTCTTGATGCACTGTGTTATCTTATCTTGTTTACCCTATTGGCCTATACAGTATTAAGGAGAGCCATCCGCGTCAATTGGCCACTGGCAGCCGGCGTCATTGCCTTATTTGCGTTGCAGATTTGCATGCCGAACGTGATCATGACGGCGGAGGGAGGCGACCGTCGTATCCCGATCCCGATGATGCTTCTGGCGATCGCGGCAACCGACCCCAAGAAAGTCTCTCGCCAACTTGGTCTAGTGCTCGGTTTGGCGACTGGTGTGACGTTCGTGCTTCGCACTATCACGATTCAGCAACATTGGTCGCAGGATCAGCCGGCATATGCCGATACCTGGGCGGCGTTGTCTCGAATCCCGGCTGGCGCGCGCGTGGCAACTGCTCTTGCCCCCGACGTGTTCGACAATTTTTCGGCGCCGATGATCGCCCTTTATTATATCCCAGTTTGGAACATAGTCACGCGAGGCGGTTTCACTCAGACCTTGTTCGCCTCCCCGACACAACAGCCCTTGGTGCTAAACGCGAAATATGCGGCTCTAGCGGCAGCTACGCCGTCAGCTGATATCTGGCAGGCCTTCGTCATCGGCACAGGCGCTGCCGCATGCGCTCCGGCGTCTAAGCTGATTTCGGCTTTGCGTGGGTATGACTACGTCGTCTTCGTCGACCGCAGAAAATTCCGCGTTTGCCAAATTTCGCTCCTTCATCCAATGGCCGATGGGCGCTACGTGCAGATTTTCCGGGTAAGGCCCGCTTCTTGAAAAGCGAGTTCGATAGGCCGCAGGCGGAGGACACCCTACCTCGCCGTCTCGACGAGAGCCGGAGTTGCCTGACCAAACGGGCGTCCAAAGGCGGATGGTCGAGCCGCGCTATCTTCGCGGGCGATACTTCGCAGAGCTGGCGCCAGCGGCTGCGCGGGGCCGCGGTAGGGGTGGGGTGGTCGGCACCCTGAGCAATCATTAAGTCCCTCTGATCCACAAACGTGGAGCATGACGTGCGCTGCCGCTCGCATTACTCTTGCCGGATCCGCGTTCCCATACCAAACAGCTGCACCGCGAACAGAGATGAAGCTGCGTTTGATACAGCTCGTAATCGGCCTCGCCTGCACTTTATTCTTTCTAGCGGTCGCCTTCTATCGGGTGCAGCTGGGAGCGGTTAGTGCGGCTCTGGCGGGTGCTAGTCCCGTCTGGGTTGCGGCGGCGATGCTGATATATGCGGCGAACTTGTCGGTTCGAGCCTGGCGGTGGCAGGTCATCCTGCGCCCGGTTGCGGCAATTCCTTACCCGACCGTGGCGCGCGCGCTGCTCGTCGGCTACGGGTTGAATGCCATCATGCCGGCGCGGCTGGGCGAACTCTTTCGCGCAGAGTTCTTCAAGAATACCTTTGGACTGTCAAGGGTATGGGGGCTGACCTCGATTGTTATCGAGCGGCTGTTCGACGGAATTATGGTCATCTGCTGCCTCGGGGTCGGCCTGCTGCTGGCCACCGCAGCGAAGCCGAATGCAGGGCTGCTGATAAACGTGCTGCTGACGGGCAGCGCTCTGTTCGGTGCCGTATTGCTTGCCGCTTTCTCCCTTTCCGGCTCTATGATGTCCCGCATTATCGGGCGATTTCCCGGATTATCGGCCCAGCTGGCAATGGTGCAGCAAGGGTTCGAAATTCTGCGGACGTGGCGGACATTGGAAGTCGTTGCGATAACTCTAATTATATACGTGCCGGATGCACTCACGCTGTGGTTTCTGGTCAAGGCGGTAGGGCTGACGCTCGGGTTTTCCGACACCTTGGTCCTCCTCGGCGCAGCGAGCCTGAGTACGCTCGTGCCGTCCGGCCCCGCCTTTCTCGGCACATTGCAATTCGCCTATGCGCTTGCGGTTGAATTCGCCGGCGGCGCTCGGGCCCTCGGCATCGCCGCCGCAACTCTCGCGCAGCTTTGCCTGCTTCTCCCCCTTGCGCTGATCGCCGCCGGCATTCTAATTCACGGCTCGGGGAGCGCGCTGTATACGATTTTGGCGAGGCGGCAAGCTGACGACGGGCGAGCCGGCCAATGACGCAGACCCACCGTTTCCGCCCGCGGCAGTGGACGAGATTTCATCCGGCGCGGCAGTGACCCAGGATCCTGCCGATTGGGAGCCGGTGCCTGTTCTTTCCGTCGTAATCCCAGTCTACAATGAATTACCGACGATTGGACGCATTCTGATCGAAGTGGCCAAGGCGCTGCCCGAAATTCCCAAGCAGATCGTGATTGTCGACGATAGATCGAGCGATGGAACCTCCGACTGGTTGAGGACAAACCTCAGCCGGTCAGCGGGGAGCTGGCGCCACCTGTCACTCAACGCCGACGGCGGGCTCGATCTCTCGGCCGAGGGCCCGCACAATCATGCAGGGATTTCATTTACGGTCCTGTTTCACGAGCGCAACCGAGGCAAAGGGGCTGCCGTCAGAACCGGCTTGACGAGCGTCTCCGGTGATGTCGTCGTCATCCAAGACGCCGACCTCGAATACGATCCGAGCGACTGGTCTCTCATGCTTCCGCTGATCGCCGAGCGCAAGGTGGCCGACGTCGTCTACGGTTCACGGTTTTATGGCCGGGCCGCATCGTTCGCTGTATTTCCATCATTACCTCGGCAACCGCCTCATCTCGTTCTTGTTCAATTTACTATACGACCAGATGTTGTCGGATATAGAAGTCTGCTACAAGATGTTCACGAAAGAAGTACTGAAAGAACTGAGACTCACTTCCGACGGTTTCGGGGTGGAGATCGAAATCACCGCGCAGATAGCGCGGGCGCGGCGGTGGCGCATCTATGAAGTCGGAATCAGCTATTATGGACGGACTTATGACGAGGGAAAAAAGATAAACTGGCGTGATGGCCTCAAAGCTCTCGTATACCTCGTCAAATTTCGAGTACGTTCTGGATGACTTTGAGACCCGCCGTGAGAGCTGCCACCGCACAGTTCGCGAAGGGCTTACGTTAATGCTTTCTGGCTGACCCGGCTCAGGGATTAGAATGGGGTGGTCGCGTCGGTTGCGCGGCCGCCCTTGACGACGGAGGAGACTATGCCCGAAGGCGGATTGGTTCGCTTCGAGAATGTGGACGGGATCGGCGTCATCACGATCGACAACCCTCCGGTCAATGCGCTGAGCCCCGGGGTGCCCGAGGGCATCGTCGAGAATGTCGAACGCGGCAATGCGGACCAGGCGATCAACGCGATGGTGCTGATCGGCGCCGGCCGCAGCTTTATCGCCGGCGCCGATATCCGTACTTTCGGAACGAACCGGCCGCCGCCTGTGCCGGGCCGGCGTCCGCACCAGATCCTCGACGCCAGCGCCAAGCCGGTAGTAGCGGCGATCCATGGCTATGCCCTGGGGGGCGGGCTGGAGATCGCGCTCGCCACGCACTACCGCATCGCCGTGCCCAGCGCCAAGGTCGGCTTGCCCGAAGTGCTGATCGGCATCTTGCCCGGCAGCGGCGGGACTCAGCGCTTGCCGCGCCTCATCGGCCCAAAGGCGGCGATGGAGATGATCACCTCGGGCCGCCATGTCCCGGCCGAAGAGGCGCATCGGGTCGGCATAATCGACGAACTCGTTCCAGAAGGCGGCGACCTGCGCGAAGCGGCGATCGCGATGGCGCGCCGCGTCGCCGAGGTTCGGCCGTTGCCGCGCATCCGCGACCGCGACGAGAAGCTCGCGGAGGCCAAGGCCGATCCCGGCATTTTCGACGGGATGCGCAAATCGATCGCGCGCCGCGCGCGCAACCAGAAGGCACCATACCATTGCATTGCTGCAGTCGAGGCGGCGTGCACAATGCCGTTCGAGGACGGCATTCGGCGCGAGCGCGAACTTTTCGACGAGCTGGAAAATTCCGCCGAGGCGCGGGCCTTGCGCTATGCGTTCTTCGCCGAGCGCGAGGTCGCCAAATTGCCCGATATTCCGCGCGACACGGCGCTGCGCCCGATCAAGAACGCCGCGATTATCGGCGCCGGCACGATGGGCGGCGGCATTGCGATGAGCTTTGCCGAGTTCGGTTTTCCGGTGAAGCTCCTCGAGGCGAGCCAGGAGGCGCTCGACCGCGGCATCGGGCGGATCCGCGCCAATTACGAAACCAGCATCCGGCGCGGCAGCCTGACCGAGGCGGAGATGAACCGCCGGATGGCCTTGATCGAGCCGGTCACCAGCTATGGCGATATCGGCCAGTGTGACGTCGTGATCGAGGCCGTGTTCGAGCGCATCCCGGTCAAAGAGGAAGTATTCAAGAAGCTCGACGAGGTCATGAAACCCGGCGCGCTGCTGTACACGAACACCTCGGGCATCGACATCGACATCATGGCCAATGCGACGAAGCGGCCGCAGGACGTCGCCGGCACGCATTTCTTCGCGCCAGCCAATGTGATGAAATTGTTCGAGGTCGTGAAAGGAGCGAAAAGCGCGCCCGACACGCTTGGCGACGGCGATGGATCTCGGCCGCAAGATCGGCAAGATCAGCGCGATGGCCGGCAATGGCGACGGCTTCGTCGCCAATCGCAGCCGCACCCCGTTCGGCACCGAGATGATCATCATGCTCGAAGAGGGGGCGCTGCCCGAGCAGGTCGACAAGGTCATGGTCGATTTCGGCTATCCGATCGGGCCGTTTGCGACGGCCGATCTATCGGGGCTCGACATCGGCTATGACAGCCGCCAGCGGCGCGCCGCGCAGAACCCGAATTACCGCAAGATGCCGATCGCCGACGCGATCGTCGAAGCCGGGCGCCTCGGGCAAAAGACCGCCGCCGGCTGGTTCCGCTACGAGAAGGGCGACCGCACCCCGCACCCCGACCCCGAAGTCGCGCGCATCATCAAGGAAAAGGCGGCCGAGATGGGGGTCGAGCAACGGACCTTCACCGATGAGGAAATCCTGCGCCGGCTCCTTTTCGCGTCGGTCAACGAGGCCTGCAAGATCCTCGAAGAGGGCAAGGCCTACCGCGCCAGCGATATCGACGTGATGTGGCTCAACGGCTTCGGCTTCCCGCGCTACCGCGGCGGCCTCATGTACTGGGCCGACGGCATCGGCGTCGCCGAGGTCTACCGCCAGATCCAGGCCTGGCACCAGCAATACGGCGAGCGCTGGGCCCCGTCAGCCTTGCTGCGTCAGCTCGCCGAGACCGGGACCCCGCTGCGCGAAGCGAAACCCGGCCGGCCGATGTGAACGGAGGCACGAGGGCGAGGATGCGATAGGTTAGAGGGTAAGCAGACCAGCAGACCCGTCACGGGCGTTGTCGAGCGGGCGCGATTGCACCGAAAAGGGGCCCGCGTCATTGCCGCCATTCAGGCCCCTGTCATTTAGAAACGCCACCCGAGCCTGCGTGTGCTTCGTCCACGGATCCCCTCGCACTCCGCAGGTTGCTACTTGGTGATGCCCGCGAGCCCGACAATCAGAAAAGAAGCGAGCACGTAACCCATGATCTTATGCACATAAAAATAATATCGCGGCCAACCCTCCAGATCGATCTGGTAATGCTTTTCACGCAACCGAATGATTGGCAGCAACATGTCAAAGCTGTAAGCAACGCCAAAGGGCATCTGGTTCCTTCGTCCCTGGCCAGAGAGGCGCAGAACTGCAATACCGGCAAGGATGAAGCCCGCCGCCCATATGAGTGCCCACTCCAGGTGGTAGCCGTACCCGATAAGGACGTTGATCGTAGTCAGCCCCGCACGACGCAGGGGGGTTGCTTGCGCACGCTCACGTTCCTTGCCCGCATATAGGATCTCGTCAGCCGCTCTCGGCCTGCCTCCGCTCCGCAAAACAGTCGCAAGTTGCTCGTATGGGGCCGAAGCATACGGCTCCTGCTTGCCGAGCCAGTTCGCGAACCAGCCGACCGGGCGGTCTGCCATCGGGGCGTCCTGTGTGGTGCTCCGGCCCCCCAGGTTATGATAGGTAAACCCGCTAAGGTCGATCCGAGCCGGCCAAGCATCTGGCAAGTCTTGGATCGCATCGGCAGTCGCGTTGCGCAAATACAGGGTCGAAGTTGCCGCCCATCGGGTGGGCGCTTCCCCCGCAGCGCCGATCCGCAGCTCGCTATTGATCTGCGTCCCCGTCATATCGACATTGTCTTGGAAGATTCCCCCCGCAAGATCGAGTTCACCAAGCTTGGCGAAACCGCAAATGATCGGGCGGGCGAACTCGGCGCCATCCCTAAGATCAAGGCGGGACCCAATTTCGCTAGCATAGCAGTCGAGCTCTCCCCCGACCTTTGCGCCACGCAGATTGAACACGCCCCCGATGCGAGCGCGTTCAAGCTGTACCGTCTTATATTCGCCGCCCCCCATCGTAAGACCACCACCGACCTGAACGCCATCCATAAGCAGATCACCGCTCAAGGTCGCACCGAATAGGGCCACCCCACCTTGCACGTTGGCGTCGGTTAGGATCACCTTGGCAAATCTCGCTTTCAAAACCGTGCTTTGATCTCCGTCGGCCTTCATCCCCAACTCGGCTAGGGAGCTTCTGAGCGACTCGGGTATTGACGCGATCGTAGATCTCTCGGATATCGAGTTTAAAAGTAGATCTCGACCAATGCGCACGCGGGACATGTCGAGATCGCCGTTCACCGTCGCGCCGATAAGAACCAGCGTTCCGTCCACCACGGCCGTTGCAAGACTGGTCTTATTCAATTCAGCATTGAGACCAGTAAGATCGCCGTCGACATGAAGGCCCAACATTAGGAGATCGCCGGTCACTTTCGATTTAGCCAGGACCAAATGACCTTTCACGTGCGCCTGTCCGAGCAATACATCGGCGAATTCGGCCTGGTTCATAATGAGATGACTGCCGACATGCAGCCCGTTCATGTTGAGCAAACCTGTAGCTCGTGAGCCATTGAGAAAAAGCCAGCTGACGCGGGCGAATGCGAGGTCTATCCCAGTAAATTTAGCGTTATCCAATGGCTCAAGACACCGTCGACTTGAAGCCCTTGCATATCGAGGTCTTCAGTAGCGGTCGATTCACTCAAATTAAGGGATCCGCCGACATGGGCGAAACTTAAACTCACGGCAGCAATTTCTGCGCCGCCTAATTGACAGGTCGCCCCGGAACTCGAGTTGGCTCATGTTGAGCGGCCCGGTGACTTTCGAGCGATCTAGGGTCATCCCTCGCGTGGATCTCAATCCCTGGAGATCGGCGCCCTTTTCCAAGAGGCTGCGATCCAACCAAAGCTCATTCGACAACTCAGCATTTTCAAGATCGACGAGCTCCGTGAATTGGGCTCCGATAATGCGGACACCGCGTCTGGTGAGCGCATGGCGGTATTTGTCCGAGAGCAGTATCGTCGCCAGGAAATTTGAACTCAGCACTCGGCTTTCGGGCAACCCTGCCGGGTCTTTCGGATCCAGCTCGCCGCCATAGCCCGGCTCGATGTTGAAGTTCGCCTCGTCCCCGAGGCACACGCGTTTCCAAACAAATTGCTCCTGCGGCTTCCAGTGCTCGTCCGCCGGAACAGGGCATACGCCGTTTGTCGGTGGTGCTTGCTGTATCTCCTCGGCGCACACATCAAGCGAAGCTGCAAACAGCCCTAGCAGGAATGCAACAACGCGCATCACGCGATCCCTGCCGATCCGGTGTGGCGCACTGATCATTTATGGGAATACACACTGAGCGTTTTATGGGAATACATATCGTACGACTAAAACCCGATCGAGTGGGGGTCTGAAAACGTCACTTCGCCTCGTTTCGCTCTGGTCGCCCTATTCGGCGGCAATCGAAGGTGAACCGGACCGGTCGCGGGATCGACATCGACATCATGGCGAATGCGACAAAACGGCCGCAGGATGTGGCCGGCACGCATTTCTTCGCGCCCGCCAATGTCATGAAACTGTTCGAGGTCGTGAAGGGGGCTAAGAGCGCGCCCGACACCCTGGCGACGGCGATGGATCTCGGCCGCAAGATCGGCAAGATCAGCGCGATGGCCGGCAATGGCGACGGCTTTGTCGCCAACCGCAGCCGCACCCCGTTCGGCACCGAGATGATCATCATGCTCGAAGAAGGGGCGCTCCCCGAGCAGGTCGACAAGGTCATGGTCGATTTCGGCTATCCGATCGGGCCGTTTGCGACGGCCGATCTCTCGGGGCTCGACATCGGCTATGACAGCCGCCAGCGGCGCGCCGCGCAGAACCCGAACTACCGCAAGATGCCGATCGCCGACGCGATCGTCGAAGCCGGGCGGCTCGGGCAGAAGACCGGCGCCGGCTGGTTCCGCTACGAGAAGGGCGACCGCACCCCGCACCCCGACCCCGAAGTCGCGCGCATCATCAAGGAAAAGGCGGCCGAGATGGGGGTCGAGCAACGGACCTTCACCGACGAGGAAATCCTGCGCCGGCTCCTTTTCGCGTCGGTCAACGAGGCCTGCAAGATCCTCGAAGAGGGCAAGGCCTACCGCGCCAGCGATATCGACGTGATGTGGCTCAACGGCTTCGGCTTCCCGCGCTACCGCGGCGGCCTCATGTACTGGGCCGACGGCATCGGCGTCGCCGAGGTCTACCGCCAGATCCAGCAGTGGCACCAGCAATACGGCGAACGCTGGGCGCCGTCGGCTCTGTTGCGCCGGCTAGCCGAGAGCGGCACCCCGCTGCGCGAAGCAAAGCCCGGCCGGCCGATGTGACTAAAAAGACCGGCCGGCCAGCTACCGGCGGGCAGCGACCAGCAGAAACATCGGCCGCTGTCGTTCATCCGCGAGGGCCGGCCGTGCCGCGATCTGTTCGTCAGTCGGACCCCATTCCTCGACATGCGACAGCGCGAATCCCAGCTGCAGCAATAAATTCAGGTACGTTGCCAGCGTGCGGTGCTGCTTGATGACGCGCTTGGCGAGCCAGTCCGTGCTGCGCGGTCCTTCGCAAAGATAGCTGTCGACGGGCCATGTCTTGCGGCCACCCACGCCGATTGACCAGCCCGGCTGCCTCGGTGCGGTGAAGATCGGGTGCTCGACGGAAAAGACGAGCCGGCCGCCCGGCGCGAGAGCGCGGTGCACCTTCGCCAGCAGCCCGCCCAGATCCTCGACGTAGTGCAGCGCGAGGGAGCTGTAGGCGAGGTCAAATGCCGCCTGGGGCAGTTCGGCGCACTCGAGGTCAGCCCTAAGGTAGGTTATCGCCGCGTCCGTCGTGGTGGCGCGGGCCCGTGCCAGCATCTTCTCCGACACGTCGATTCCAAGGACCGCTGCCGCGCCTTGCTGTCGCGCCCAACGGCAGAACCAGCCGAAGCCGCAGCCGAGATCCACCACTCTGAGGCCCCGTAGCTCCCCAACCAGAGCCTTGAGCGCGGGCCATTCGGCGGCGCCGTCCAGCCCCTCGACCGAACGGCCCAACCGGCTGTAGCCCTCGAAAAATTCCGGGTTGTCATAGATGTTCTGCGTCATCGCCTTCGTAAGCTGGCCACCGGGAGAAGCTGGGCGCGGAGACCCGCTTGCCGGTCGGGCGCGGGGGTATGATGATCTCTCCGAAACCTATAGCATGGATCCCTGGCCGCCGATGAACCGACGTGAATTCGTAAAGACCAGCCTCGCCGGAGCGGCAGCGCTGGCGGCCCCGCAAATCGGGCGCGCCGAAGCTGGGAAGACGATCAACTTCGTACCGCACGCCGATCTCGCCTCGCTCGACCCGGTCTGGACCACCGCCGACATCACCCGAAATTTTTCATTGGCCGTTTACGACACGCTTTACGGCTATGACGCCGAATTCAGGGCCCAGCCGCAGATGGTCGAAGCCCATACGACCGAAGATGGCGGCAAGCAATGGGACCTGACACTGCGCGATGGTTTGAAATTTCACGACGGCGCGCCGGTCCTGGCGCGCGACTGTGTCGCCACGATCAGGCGATGGGCGAAACGCTATCCATTGGGGCAGGCATTGATCGCCCGCACCGACGAATTGTCCGCGGTGTCCGACAGGGTTATACGGTTTCGCCTCAAGAGGCCGTTTCCATTATTGCCGGAGGGATTAGCCGAGCCCTCTTGCTCGATTATGCCGGAGCGCCTGGCTAACACCGATGCGTTTGAGCAGATCAAGGAAGCGGTCGGCTCGGGGCCGTTCAAATTCGTGGCGTCCGAGCGCATACCCGGCCAGCGCGTGGTTTTCGAGAAGAACCCGGATTATGTCCCGCGCGCCGACGGAAAACCGAGCTTCAGCGCCGGTCCCAAGGTAGTCTATGTCGACCGTGTCGTGTGGAATTTCGTGCAGGACCCCTCCACTGCCTCGGCGGCGCTCGCGCAGGGCGAGGTCGACTGGTGGGAAAACCCGACGATCGATCTTGTCCCGCAGCTCAAACGCAACAAGGATCTGGTAATCACGGTCAAGGACCGCACCGGCGAGATCGGCTGCCTCCGCTTCAACCATTTATACCCGCCATTCGACAATCGCGCGGTTCGCCGCGTCGTGCTGTCCGCAATGGACCAGAAGGAGGTCATGACCGCGGTCGCCGGGGCAGAGCCGAGTTTGATCAAGACCGATGTCGGACTGTTTGTGCCGGGGACGCCAATGGCGAGCACTGTCGGTGTCGAGATCACGCGAGGGCCAAAGGATCTGAACAGGATAAAACAGGAGCTCGCCAATGCCGGATATAAGGGCGAGCGGGTTGTTGTGCTCGCCGCCTCGACCATTCCGACGATTTTCGCCGAAGCCCAGGTCGCCACCGACGTGCTGCAGCGCATCGGCATGAACATCGATCTGCAGACGATGGAATGGGGCAGTGTGGTCGCGCGACGGGCGAGCCGCGAGCCGCCCGAGAAGGGCGGATGGAACATCTTCTATACCTATCTCGGCGGCATGGGGAACATCTCGCCCGGCCCCGATATCGCGATCCGCGCGAGTGGCGCCGATGCGTGGTTCGGCTGGCCCAGCGATCCGAAAATGGAGGCATTGCGTGAGGCCTGGTTCGATGCGCCGGACCTCGAGGTGCAGCAGAAAATCTGCCGCGAGATGCAGGAGGAGTTCTGGCAGAACCCCACCTATGTACCGCTCGGCATGTACGACCAGCCGACGGCGCTCCACTCCTATCTGCAGGATGTGCGCGACGGCTGGCCTCAGTTCTACGGCGTGCGACGAGTCTAACCCGGTCTTTAGGCCATCTCGCATCCGGAGCGAGATACAAACGTCTCCAACCTAATGAACGACGGAGCAAGACGGGAGGAAATGTCATGATGGACCTCGTGAGCAACCTGCGCTTTCGCCTCCGCGGCCAACTCAGCGCAGACCTGGCGCGCGCCTTTGCGATTGCGGCATTGGCGGCGGTGATCACCGGCGGAATGGCAAACGCCACCACCACGCTCGATCACGCGCCGTATGGCACCACGCAAGCCGGGCAGGCGGTCGAGATCTTTACGATGACGAATGACCACGGCCTGCGCGTGCGCTTCCTCAGTTATGGCGGCATCATCACCGAGATCGACGTGCCCGACCGCACCGGCAGAGCGGAAAACATCGCGCTCGGCCTCAGAAGCTTGCACGATTACGAGACGCTCCCCGGCCATTTCGGCGCGATCACCGGCCGCTACGCCAATCGCATAGGCGGCGCGCAGTTCACCTTGGATGGCCAGACCTACCATCTCATCGCCAACAATGGCCCCAACACGCTGCATGGCGGCCCCAATGCGCTCGACCGCCAGGTCTGGACGGTATCGCCCCTGACCGTGCCGAACGGTGTCGCCGCGACACTGAGCTATGTCAGCCCGGACGGCGATCAGAACTTCCCCGGCACCTTGACGACCCGCGTGACCTATACGCTGACCAACGACGATGTGCTGCAGATCGCCTATGTCGCGAGCACCGACAAGGATACAGTGGTCAACTTTACCAACCATTCCTATTTCAACCTGGCCGGCAACGGCTCCGGTTCCGCCGCCGATCAGTTGCTGCTGGTGAACGCCGACCGCTACACGCCGGTCGGACCCGATCTCATACCCACCGGAGAGATCGCACCAGTCGGAGGCACGCCGCTCGATTTCCGGCAACTGATGCCGATCGGTGCGCGGCTGAACAGCGCGTTCCAGCAGATGGTCTACGCGCACGGCTACGACCACAATTTCGTGCTGAACAAAGGCGCCGGCGGCGGCATGACGTTCGCAGCGCGCGGCTATGATCCGCGCTCGGGGCGTATCATCGATTGTTTCACCACCGAGCCGGCGGTGCAGGTCTATACCAGCAACGGCATGAACGGCTCGGTGGTCGGGTCGTCGGGCACGACTTATCGCCAGACCGAGGCGTTCACGCTGGAAACGCAGCATTTCCCCGACAGCCCAAACAAGCCGAATTTTCCAACCACCGAGTTGAAGCCCGGCCAGGAGTTCCATTCGACGACGATCTTCCGCTTTGCGACCGATGCGTCCCTGCCGGCATTGCCGCGCTGAGGGCGGGTCAAGGCGTTCGCGCCATTGGTTCAGGTCCCACCGACGCACGCGGTTCGCTCCGTCAAGCACTTGCGCGGCGCGAGAAAGGCTGCCGTTGGGCGGGTTGAGAAGCGCGCCGCAAAAAGGGATCAGGACCAAGTTTCTGATATTCCTGGATTCCGGGTGTGAGATACAGGCGATAGCAGGAGGAGAAAGGCGGATCAGCAACGATCTTCGGCATCAGCTAAGCTCTCGGGCGAACGAGGCCAGCATATCGGTTCACGATGTGGTCGCACCAAGACCACCCGGACCGCGGCAACTCTACGAGGAGGGTCTGTGGATATGTGGACGATCGGCGTTGCTGACCGGCGGCGCTTCCCCGCTTCCCGAGCAAGCCATGCCCAGCCCCATCGCGATCAGATAACGCCTTACGTTCATTGTAACCTACGATTGTGACCAACGCCTCAGTAGGCGGCTCAGCGTGCGGGTGGCCGCCATTCGACATTATCGTCGAGCGGGATGACCGGGCGGGGCAGATGCTGCCACTCGAAGCGGCTGAGCACCGGCGAGGTCAGGCCGGGAAGATCCACTTCGACAATCTGCTCCGGGCCGAAAAACTCGTCGAAGCCGCCGCGGAAATGGCCGCGCGACTTGACGATGACCGAGCGCGCCCGGCCGATATCGAGTCCCATCATCTCGAAAAAGATCGGGTCGGCGCACTGCACCCGATGGGAGATAACGACGACCGTGACCCCGCCGACCTCGAGTGCGGCGCAAGGCCCGAGCTCCAGTCGCAATCCGGCATAGATGCCGCGACGGCCAACACAATTCCCATCGGTCAGCGCGGCAACCCTGCCCGGGACGGTGTAGGGCTCGGAGAACTTGGTATTCTCCGATCGGTTGAACCGCGCCTCGAACGACGAACCGACCCCTTGACGGTGCGCCTCGGCGGCGAGATCGGGGTCATAGAAAACGCCTAGCAGGGCGCCCGCCACGCCCGCCTCGTGAAACGCACGCAGCAGGAATGTCGTGTTGCCGCGCCCGCCGCCGCCCGGGTTGTCGGCGACATCGGCAAAGGCGAGGGCCGGCAAAGCAAGATCTCGGCCAACCGCGAGGGCTCTCGCAACGGCCTCGTCGAGCGAGGTCAGCCATGGATAGAAACGTTGCCGGTTGGCCCAGCCGAGTTCAGCGATCTCGCCTGCCAGCCTCTCGGCTGCCTGCCGGTCGTGGCGCGCCGTTACCACAACGGTCAGGCCGTTTTTAGCGGTGTCGGCAAAGGCAAACCCACCCATCACCGAGACGTTCATAATTTCGGAGGTCATGCGGCGCTGGCCGAAATCGATCATCTCCGCGTAGGGGCCGGCGGCGGTCAGCATCGTCACCGTGGGCGGTACGATCGGCAGGCGAATGAAGGCGCGCTGCGGCCTGACGCCCCCCAGCATCTCGCGTATCGCGGTGGCCGCCTCGGCGCCGCGCTCGCGCATGTCGAGATGCGGGTTGGTCCGGTAACCGATGAATACGTCGATCGACTGCACCATGCGCTCCGACACATTGGCGTGCAGGTCCAGGGTCGCCGCAATTGGCACATCCGGGCCGACGATCCGCCGGACCATCTCGAACAGAACCCCGTCAGGGTCGTCCTCCTCGGTCGTCAGACCGGCGCCGTGCGAGCAGATGTAGATGGCGTCGAGCGGTAGCGCCGCCTTTAGCCTACGCCTGATCGTGTCTAGCAACTCGACAAAGAAGGCATGCTCGACCGGCCCGTTCGGCTCCGTCATCGCCAGCGCGATGCCGACCGGCGTCCACGGCCCCGAAGCGTCCATTGCCGCGACGAAGCCCGGTGTCTCCGGCAGCATGGTCGGGGTGGGCGAGCGCGCCTCTGCGACGATCGCGTCGCTCTCGAGATAGGTGCGCGCGAGGAAGTGCGCCTTGCTGGCGGATGGCGCGAATTTGTTGCACTCGATCGAGAAGCCGAGCAGAGCGACACGGGGCGGGCGATCTGGCATGCAAGTTATCCACAGGCCGTTTCCGTCGCCCGCGATCCTAGGCTAGTCTTTGGCGGATCGCCACGGCGCCAAAAGGATGCGAGGACATGCCGAAGATCGACGGAGAGCGGGTTGTCGCGGATCTGAAGCGGCTTGCCGAATTCGGCCGCTACAAGACCGGCGTCCACCGGCCAACCTATTCGCCGGTCGATGTCGAATCGCGGCATTGGCTGGCCGGAAAGTTCCGCGAGGCCGGGCTCGATACGGTGATCGACGGGATCGGCAATGTGATCGGCCGCAACCCCGGGGCGCGGCGCCGGCTGTTGGTTGGGTCGCACAGCGAGACCCAACCCTACGGCGGCTGGCTCGACGGCTCCCTGGGGGTGATTTATGGGTTGGAACTCGCCCGCGCCTTTGCCGAGAATCCGGATTGCCGCATCGAGGTTGCCGCCTGGGCGGACGAGGAAGGCCATTACGGCAATTATCTCGGCAGCCGATCATTTACCGACGCGCTCCCTGAAGACGAGATCGACCAGACCCGAGGCCGCGATGACGGGACGCCGTTGCGCGAGGCATTGGAACGCGCGGGCTTTGCCGGACGGCAGCGCGAGCGGGTCGATCCGTCATGCTATGTCGGCTATCTCGAAGCGCATATCGAACAGGGCGACACGCTCGACACGACCGGATTGCGCATCGGCGTCGTCGAAACGATCGTCGGCATTTGGAATTACCGGGTGGCGCTGATCGGCGAACAGAACCACGCCGGCACGACGCGCATGGAGCGGCGCCGGGATGCCGGGGTCGCAATGGTGCGGCTCGCGACGCGAATACATGACCGGTTCCCCGGAATAGCCGGCCCGCGCACGGTGTGGACGATCGGCCGCATGCGGCTCGAGCCGAACGCCCCGTCGGTCGTCCCCGGCCGCGCCGAGATGATGGTCCAATTCCGCGACGCCGACATCGACCGGCTCGCCTCAGTTGAGAAGGCGCTGCACGAGCTCGTCAGTGAAGCCGACCGGGCCGGGCCTTGCGCCTGTGAGATAGAGACGATCGCTCGCACCGAGCCGCGTCCGATGGACCCCGGCTTTCGAGATCACATCGAAGCCGCCGCGGAACAGCATGCGCCCGGACAGCACATGCGCATGCCGAGTGCCGCCGGGCACGACGCCGCAGTGCTGTCCTACCGCATGCCGTCGGGAATGATGTTCATCCCAAGCCTGCGCGGCATCAGCCACCACTGGTCCGAAGACACCAAAGAGGAAGACATCGTGCTGGGCGCGCAAGTCTTCGCCGACGCTGCCGAGCGCATCCTGCGCGCCGCGGGGTAAGGAGATTACAAGGCGATTAGCCGATCGGTCAGCCAATTACAAACCGTGCGGCGCCGGCGCGTAAACCAGGCGGCGGCGAGGCACGCGGGCAGGCGCCGGTTTGGCATAGATCTGCTTTGTCGCCTCCACCAGCACGACCCCGGCGAAGGTCGGAAACCAGCGCTTGCCGATGCGCTCCCATGCCGCGGCCGAGCGCAAGATCATGCGCTTTCGCGCGGGCGGGATGAACAGCGCGGTAGTTGTTCCGACTGGAGTGAATTGCTCGTCCCGCAGCAGCCGCGACAATTGCGACATCGTGTAGGGGCGGCCCGAACCAAACGGGGTGCGGTCGAGGCGGGCCCAGATCCCGCGCCGGTTCGGGGCGATGACCAGCAGACGGCCGCCGCCGGCCAGGACACGCCAGATTTCCTTCAGCATCGGTCCAGCCTGCTCGGTAGTCTCGAGCGCGTGGATCAACAAAACCCGATCGATCGAATAATCCGCGAACGGGAGTTCTCCCTCATCCGCCAGGGTGACCAGATTGCGCCCCTCGAGCGACCAGCCGAGCACACCGAGCGCGGCCGGCATCAACGCCACCGTGCGCTCCGTCTCGGCCGACATCGCCGGCAAAAACGGCGTCGCATAGCCGATCCCGAGGAGCCGCACGCCGTGCAGATCGGGCCATACCTGGCGAATGGCGCCGCGGATCATTCGCCGAGCGATCTGGCCGAGCCCGGTCCGATAGAAATCCCGCAGATCGACGACATCGGAGGACATCGGGACATCTTAGCACCTGTCGCTCGATCAGGAGCGATTCGGAGGGACGACCACGCAGGGCAGTTGACGGTGGTTGAGACGAGCGCAGGCGCTGGAGGCCGCGGTGGCCGACAGATGAGCAAGCCGAGCGCGATAGAGCACCTTACTGCCGAATGGCGCGGTCGGCTGCAGGGCCAAGCTGGCAGAGTGGAGCTGGCCTGGCGCCTGCGCGCGAGCGCCCTCCGCCACCGCACGGGCCAGGCTCGGATTTGCGAAGGCGCCCACCTGGATTGCCCAATTGCCGCCCGGCTCGGTGGGATGGCTCGCCTGTTGCCGCGGTAATGGCGTCGCTGGTCGGTAATAGGCAGCGGGCATCGCCGCAGCAACCTGGTGGGTTCTTGCCGGCGCCGGGACGCGGATCGTTCCGATCGCGGCGTGGCCGTTAGCCGACGCCATCTTCACCCCGGAGGCCACGGGCGGCGGAGCCGACCCGCAACGATCATAGGAATTATAGGCCGCGTTCCCGTCGCATTCGTTCGCCGCGACTTGCTGTTCCGAAACCGGGCGCGACATCGCTGCGGTCTGGGGAAGCGACGTGCAGGGGTGGCTGGGATCGTAGGCCGCGTTTAAGTCGCAGCCATTCGCGCCCAGTTGGGGGACCATGGCTGTTCGGATCGGCGCCGGTTCCTCCGCGGCGTGCAGCAGTGTCGTGCAGGGATGGTTCGGATTATAGGCGGCGTTCAGGTCGCATCCCGCCGCTAGACTGGCCACGGTCGGGGCGAGCCTCTTCGCACGGCCGGAGCGGGCGGAGGCGATAAGGAAAGGCCCGGAGCGCGGTACGCCGCCGAGATTGGGTGTGATCGCGGCGAGGTAGTTCACCGTCTCGTCAGGCAGCGGCCCTTGACCGGCCAGATAGCTGTCGACCCGATCCGGACCGGCGTTGTAGGCGGCCAGAAAGCCGGGCGCGCCGTACCGGTCATACATTTCTCGGATATAGGCGGTACCAGCCAGAATGTTGTTGTGCGGGTCGTAGGGGTCGTCGCCGAGCTGGTGACGCACCCGTAACTCGTCGTAAGTGGTGGGCATGACTTGCATCAGGCCCATCGCCCCGACCGGCGAGGTGGCCTGCTGCTCACCGCCCAATTCCTGTTGCATCACCGCGCGTACCCACCGCTCGGGCACGCGGTATCGTGCAGCAGCCTCGCTGATATAGGGCCCCCACGGATCTTCTTGCGGGCCCGGCGGCGGATAGTAATGCGTCGGCCTCCTCCACCCGTCCGCACCGATTTCGATCCGTCCACCCGGGCCGTAATATCCGGCCTGCTGAGCGCAGGCGGCAACGAGCAAGATGGGCAACAGCCGAAAGATCGTTCGCAAGCGATGCAGCCCGAACAATCCGGGGTAAATGAACCGGTCAGGCGTGTTCGAGCAAAGCATTCCGGGCCAACTCGCGGTTGATCGAAGAGACACGCGTTAGCGCTGTCGAAACCACAGGACAAGGTTGTCTGCCTTGCCGCTTGGCAGATCAGGGAAAGGAGCTGTCGGCTCGCTGAGTGACGGGAGCTTCGAACCCCGCCCGGAAATGGCCGAAATGAAGGCTGCCCGACCAAGCCGTAAGAACGCAACCGGAGGCGGGATCACGCTCGCGGAGGTCGAACGGCTCACGATTTTTCAGCCCAATTGGCGTCGGCTATTTTGGTCGTATGCTGCCGGAAATGCGAATCGCCGGTGGTAATCGGTTAAGAGTAAAGGACGGCCGGATGAGCGCGATGAAGCGGCAGTTGCACCTGAACCTTTTTATCCACAGCCGCGGGCACCACGAGGCCTCCTGGCGGCATCCGGCGTCATCGCCGCTGGCGCTGACCGATATCCGATACTACCAGGACCTGGCGCAGCGGGCCGAGGCGGCGAAGTTCGACTCGGATTTTCGTAGCCGACCACCTCGCGCTCGGATAAGACGCAGCTCAGGCGCCACGCATCTGGCTCGAGCCCGTCACTACCCTTGCTGCCTTGGCGATGGCAACGAGCCGGATCGGACGGCGTCGACGACCTACACCGAACCGTTTAACTTGGCCCGGCAGTTCGCCTCGCTCGATCACATCAGCAACGGGCGCGTCGCCTGGAACATCGTCACCTCGTGGCTGGCGACAGCAGCGCGTAATTTTGGCGGCACGGGGCAGGTCAGCCACGCCGACCGCTATGCCCGCGGCGAGGAGTTCATGACCGTGGTCAAAGCCCTGTGGGACAGCTGGGCCGAGGACGCACTCGTCGACGATCGGGCCGGCGGCCAGCATCACGGCCTGACATGGCCGAAAAGCGCCTTTGAGGAGACTACACCATGAATAAGCCCCAGGGCCCGCTGCACGGCGTCAAGGTTGTCGCCTGTTCTACCGCGCAAGCCGGCACAGTGCCGTACATGCTGATGGCCGATCTCGGCGCAGAGGTGATTAAGATCGAGATGCCGGAGGTCGGCGATAATTCGCGCGGCTCCACTGTCTTGCCCGGTATGCCGAGCACCTATTTCGAAACCAACAATCGGGGCGTGAAGAGCCTCACCTTGAACCTGAAAACCGAAGAGGGCCGTGACATCCTCCGCAAGTTGGTTGCGCAAGCGGACATCTTCGGCCAGAACTTCCGGCCGGGCGCGGCGGAGAAGAACGGCTTCGGCTACGAAGAATTGCGGCGAGTGAACCCGCGGCTCGTCTACATCTCCATCTCGGGCTACGGCCCCAAAGGACCGCATGCCGAGCTCCCGGGCACCGACTCGATGGCGCAGGCGCTCGGCGGCATTGCGGAAGCCTACTCGACGCCGGGTCAGCCGCTGAAGACCGGCATCGTCTCCGTTGCCGACGAGACCTGTGCCATCCTCGCTTTTGGCGGCGCGCTCGCGGCGCTGACCTATGCGCGCAGCACCGGGATCGGTCAGAAGGTTGACTGCTCATTGCTCGGCGGCCAGATCCGGCTGATGGGCTGGACCCTGACAACGGCGATGTGGCGCAACCGCAATCCGGTCACCGGCCAGGCCCGCGTCACCGGCACACCGGAGCGCCCCGGCCTCAGCGCCAGCTTCAACGACCGCGACGGCAAGCCATTGGTGTTTCAACTGAACGGCGCGCGCAAATGGCGCGACGCAATGGCCGCACTCGGGTTTTACGAGGCTCTCGAAAAAGCGGGCTTTGGCGATCTCGGTGTGATCGTCTCGTCCGAAGAAAAGCGCGCGACGTTGCTGCACATGCTCGACGAGCTGTTCACGACCGGGCGGCGCGACGATTGGGTCGCGAGGCTGCGCGGCGCCGACATTGTCGCAGCGCCGATCAACACATTGCTCGAAGCCTCCAACGACCCCGACGTGCTGGCCAACGGATACGTCACCGAAATCAACTACTCCAAATACGGCAAGCGGCTGAAAGTTCACGGCTCGCCGTGGCACTTCTCGGAAACCCCCGCGCAGATCGGCATCGCCCCGGAGCTCGGCGCGGATAACGACGAAACCCTCACCAGGCTCGGCTACACGCCGGCGCAGATCGAGGGTTTCCGCGAAAGAAAGATCATTTGAAGTTCAGCGAGCGCTGCGAGCATGACGGCTCGCAGCGCGGGCTGTTAAAAATGCGGGAGAACCCGCGCCGTATAGATCAGGCAGTCGCCGTGAACAAGCGCATCACTGTGCCGCTGAATGTCGCGCTGGCCATCAGCAGCGCTGCGCCGACCGCAAGGAAGCCGACCAATACGAGGACCCCAGACCCCACAAAGATCAGCGAGAGGATTCCCAACACGATGGCGGCGATCCCGACCAGAATTTCCATACCCCCGGCAGCAGCGGAACTTTGGTAGGAAACGACTTGCGTCTCGCCTCCGGGGACGGTGCGTTGCGCGCTCCTTGGCCGCATGCTGATAGCACCGCCGAGGAACAGTGCACTGCCAAACACAATCAGTGCAGACGGCACCAGATATGGGGGGCTGATCCCAACTAGCGCCAAGATGCCCAGCACGACACCGGTAATTCCGCAGAGGAGATCGACCATCACGTCCCCTCCGAGATCCGGCATCGCAACCGTGTTGCCGACCATCGCCTTTGACATTTCTGCAGCGCTGTTGAAGGCCTGAACCATCAATCCCACGCCGATTATTATTGTCACGATCGACGCCAAGGCGCCGGGCGACGTGCCGGCGAGAGCGATGATCGAAAGGACTATGACGGCGATCCCTGCGGCCCCCTCGGTCAATAAACCGACAGGCTCCGCCTCGGTCGCGAGGGCTCTTCCTTCGAAAAACATAGCCATCTCAGTTCTCCTCAATTGACTGGTCTCATGCCCGCATTCGTCTCGCGGCGGGCACTCGTACCGCATCGCAATGTGGAAACGTCCTAAGGTTAACGTGGTTCCACCAGCGCGTGCGTAAGACTTAAATGTTGGATATCCGAAGGCGTATAAAACCGCAGGTATTCGTGCATAGGCATCGCTAGTCAATGATATAGATTGTTATTTGGAGACTTTCAGCGTGTAGGTGTAGGCCCCGACGCTGGCGCGAGGATCATGTAGGGCGGCTTTGGGCTGCCCCGCTCATAGCAGTCACGAGTTGGGCTGCAAACATTAGATTAGCCGGACATCGCCTCTGCGCGTGCCCTTGGGCTTAATCTCCTATTCCGGGAACTGTCTGATATGATACGCGTTTGACCCGTAAACAAAGACGCGGAGGTCGGTGAATGTCGCGCGATCGGCGGCCCGACAGGACATATCCGGGTCGGCCGCGGAAACGCTCCGCGATCTCCATTGCACGAGAAGTTCGGCTCCATGAGAGTCTCGAGGTTGCGTCATGAGCGCCGACGCAACTAGCTCCGCAGTGGGGTTTATGACCGCGCTCAGGAGCGCCTCTGCCGCCTGGCCGGATGAGGTGTGGGCTGGGTCCGTCGCGTGGGCCGACGGGATACTCCGCTCGTATTACGGCATCTACGAGTTTACCGATGATCCTGATTGCGTCCTGCGCGTGGGCCTTGGCCAGGCGCGCGCGCCTGTCGCGCTCTCCGACGGCACTGATGTGCGGGTCGGCGAATTGGTCGGGACATTGCATTTCTGGAACGAGCACCTGCCCCGCTATTCGGCACGAGGCCCCGATCTAGGCTGGGCCTGTGCAGTACGGGATCGGATCAAGCATTCGCTTCACGTCTTCTCCGAGTATGTCGAGGGCGAACCGGCTTGGCAGCACGTTCGCGCGATTCGCACGGAGACCGCATTGCCTGCACGTCTCGGCACGCCTCAGATCAAGCGCGTTTTTGAGCGTTATGGGTTTGAACAGGTTCCCACCAATTCCTCACTGCTGGCGCGGCTGCACGGCCTCGGCGAGTGCTTTGTGCTGTGGGGTTTGACACGAGCGTTCAACCCCGCGGCATTGCCGCGACAACCATTTCTTCGCGATCGCCACGAATTGTGGATCTCCCGAACCACGTTGCGGCTGCGTTACGCCCGGCGTAATCGTCACATCGCCAGTGGGGCGGCGCGGCAGCGCGGAGCTTGATGGCCATCCTGTTTTGCGGGGCTGCTTGGGTGGTCCTGGTGCTCTATCTGCTGCGCCGCACATTGCGGCAATTCCGCACTTATCGGCAATTCGCTCTGACAGTGCCGAGCGAGCTGTCTGTTCTGCCTTCGGTTTCGATCATCGTACCGGCTCGAAACGAAGTACAGAATATCGGCCTGTGTCTCGACGGGCTTCGGGCGCAGACTGGACTTTCCGGCCGCTGGTCGATCATCGTCGTCGACGACAACTCGCGAGACGGCACGGTGGCTGCGGTCGAGCGGTTCAGCGCCCAAGATTCCAGAGTGCGGCTGGCCGCCGCCGGGGAGCTGCCCGAGGGCTGGGTCGGCAAGCCGCATGCATGCTGGCGCGGCGCATTGCTGGCTGAATGCGACTGGCTCTGTTTTGTCGACGCCGATGTGCGCGCCGCTCCGCAACTGGTCGCCGCCGCAATGGCGGCGGCCCAAGCACAGGGCACCGACATGTTGTCGCTGCAGCCATTGCAAGAGCTCGGCAGCTTCTGGGAGCGGACGATCATGCCCGCCGGGCTGCTCGTGATCGCCTGCGCCAAATCTTTCGAGGCCGGGGCGGAAGACGCAGTCAATGGGCAATTCTTACTGATCCGGCGTACGGCGTACTTCCAGGTCGGCGGGCATGCGGCGGTACGCTTCGAAATCGCCGAAGACAAGGCGCTCGCCGCGCGGGTCAAGGAAGCTGGCTTCGAACTGCGGGTGCTCGCAGCCGAACGCCTCGCGCGGACCCGAATGTACCGCAGTTTGGGGTCCCTATGGGAAGGCCTGTCGAAGAACGCGACTGAGATTTTGGGCGGCCCGATCGTCACATTGGCGGCCGGGGCGGCTGCGTTCGCTTTCGGCTGGACCTCGTTGTTGGCGCCGCCCGCGATCTTCATTGCCGCGCTCGCCGAGTCCACGCCGGCCGCTATTGCTGGCGCCGCTCTCGCGCTGCTCGGCTCGGCCGTGGTCATCGGCATTCAGTGCGCGACCGCGCGGCATTTTCGTATCCCCGCCGCCTTCGGCCTGATCTTCGCGGTGGGCTACAGCGCCGTCGCGTGTCTCGCCTGTAATGGCGTGCTGGTCAGTCTCCATGGGCGAGTCACGTGGAAAGAAAGAACTTATCAGATGGCCAAGACCTCAGCGGAAGCTCCGTGAACCCCCGGGGCGGCCCGCCGAGGCGGCGCCGGACGTTCGTCGGGGGCTGGGCGATCGCCGCAGTGCTGGCAGTGGTCGCGGTGCTTCTTTATCAGATCCGGATTGCCCTGCTGCCTTTTGTTCTTGCTGTGGCAGTCGCGTTTGTTTTGGATCCGCTGATCAGGGCCCTCCAGCAGCGTCTCGGGTTCCCACGCTGGCCGATTGCGGCAATCCTCTACATCATGGTTCTCGCCATCCTCGGCGGCGCGGGTTATTGGATCGGAACCAGCGCTGTGCCCGATTTGATGCATGTCGTCGCGCGCGCTCCGCAAATATTGCAGCACTTCCTCGGCGAATGGATCGGCAGCGAAGGCGTTACGCTCTTCGGTCAGACCTATACGCCCGAGAAGCTCGTGAACGCATTGGGAGGGGCGATGGCGGGAATGATCGGGCTCACCGCCTTCGAACGCGTCGCCGGGCTAGCCGCTTCGCTTGTATTCGGCGGCTTTCTGACACTGGTGCTGATGCCCTATTTCATGATCTCGGCACCCCGCCTATCAGCCGGCGCGATATGGCTGCTGCCTCCCGAGCGCAGGCGCTCCGTCGAGGATCTACTGCCCAAAATATTGCCGGTGTTGCGGCGCTATCTGATCGGAATTTGCGCCGTCGTCTTCTACACCGCAGTGGTGGCTTGGATCGGCTTTGGTCCGGTCTTCCATTTGCCCAATGCCGTTCTGCTGGCACTGGCAGTCGGTGTTCTCGAGCTCATTCCGGTCATCGGTCCTTTCGCCTCGGCGACAATCGTAAGCATCATTGCAATCCAACAGAACGGCATCTGGGCAGCGGCTTTTCTGTTCGGGTTCGCGATCGCGCTGCGCCTGTCGATCGACAACATTGTCGGACCGATCGTTCTCGGCGAGGCGGCGCGAATTCATCCGGTCATTGTGATCATATCGTTTGTTTGCGGCGCCATTTTGTTCGGAGTCGTCGGTCTGCTGATCGCAGTGCCGGTGGCAGTATGCATCAAGGTGACCCTCGAGCAGTACTACGCCGAACCGATCGCCGAGATAGGCACCCGTCGAGGCGGGTGAGATAGCCGCCGGCCTAAAAGCGGCCCGCGTCTGGCAGCCCGACAGACGCTCTCAATCAGCAGGGTCAGGCAACCGCAGAGCGGAGCTCGCCGCCGAATTTGTCGGCATATCTTTGCCGAAAAAGCGGCTGGCGATAGCGGTGCTCGCGATCATCACCATGGCCGTCTTCGTCATGTAACGGGACCACACCCGTTGCCCGCAACGAGGCTTTCCTGAGCCAACCCATGCCGAAGAGCAGCAGCAGGATACCGATCGCCAGCTGCAGCGAAAAATCGGCAACCGATCGAGAAGCGGACCCAGGGACAGGACGATACCCGCCAGCACAGTAAGCCCGGTGGCGGTACCCAGCGCAGCGGGCGTGCGCCGGTCTACTGGCTCGGCTGGCGGGGTCGCGGATTGATCTGCACGGTCGCCGTCATCCCGGCTGCCAGAATCACACTGTCCGGCACCTGATCGATGTGGATGCGCACCGGAATGCGCTGCGCCAGGCGTACCCAGGTAAAAATCGGATTGACCGTAGCAAGGCCTTCCCCATTCGGCTGCGCATTCGCGACATTGATGCCGCGCGCGATGCTGTCGACGTGCCCGCGGAGAATCTGATTGTAGCCCATCAGCTTTACGCTGGCCGGGTCGCCGACGCGGATCGGGCCGATATTCGTCTCCTCGAAATATCCATCGACCCAGAACGAGTCGGCATCGACAATGGAGATTTCATTCTGCCCGATATTGGCGTAGTCGCCGAGCTGCGCCAAAAGATTGGTCACCCAGCCATTGACGGGAGAGCGGATCTCCGTCCGCTCGAGGTTGACCCTCGCCTGGTCCAGGTTGGCGACGGCCTGCTGATATTGGGCTTGGGCAGCGACCGCGGTGCTCGCATAGGTCTGTTTCTCTTCGACCGTGACCGCCAGATTGGTCAGCTCCTGTCGGCGCTGCGCTTCCCTCTCGGCGTTCTGCATGTTGGCTTGTGCCTGCTGCATCGCCGCCTCGGCAAGGTTCACTGCAATCTTGTAGTTGGTCGGGTCGATTACCATCAAGAGGTCGCCCTTTTGCACGGACTGATTGGCGGCAACCGGCAGCTGGACTATCCGCCCGGAGACCTCCGGAGCCATCGTCACAACATAGGCGCGCACCGTACCGTCGCGTGTCCACGGTGCCCCCATATAGGCGTCCCACATCGCCCGACCGAGAACGACGGCGACGGCGATCACCACCAAGGTAATCAGCAGCGGAACAACGCGGAGGCGTCGGCGGGGTATGTCGCGAGCGGGCGGCTCGACAGCACGGACGGCTGCGGGACTATCTTCTGCCGCTTCACGTTTCGATTTGGTTTTGACGTCGGACATCGCCGAACTCAACGCGCCGCGACGAGCAACACCATCGACGACAGCACGATCATGTAAACGGCGAACACGAACACGGCGGGATGCCATACATAGCGCAGCAACCCGAAACGGGCGGCGAAGCGCCGCAGCCCGATTGTAACCACCCAGGCGGCGACCAGCATCACCGAGATCGGCGCGACATAAACGCCGAACAGGTTGATCTCGGTGAACCTCACCCGGGCGCTCCTGCGTCGAAGTAAGCGGCATGTTGGGTGAGCGCCTCCGATATTGCAAGAATGCTGCTGCGGGCCCGCAGAGCGGCAGCGCCTGGACGAGTGGCAAGCGCCTGGTCGAGCTGAGCAAGGCGGGCGGTTGCGATCCCGCTGTCGCCTGACGCTACGGCGTCGAGGGCCGCGTCGAGCTCGGATCCCAGATCCATCCGGCGAGCGATGTGACGAAGCTGGATGATCTCCGTACCGACCGAGAACGCCGCCATAAGCTGCGAGCGCTGCAACGGCTGCGCCGCATCCGGCAATGCCGAGAACCGGCCATACATGCGGCCCTCCCAATCGTCCGGCGTCCGCGGAAGCGGACCCGTCGCGAGGCGGTGCAGATCGCGCAACGTCAGTTCAAGCAACCGGCGGGTGCGAAATGCCGGCGACAGCGGCGGTATCAAGCGAAAGGAAAGGGCAGCTGCGCCCACGCCCACAACGATCGCCAACGCGGCATTATAAAATTGCTCGGTGTCGTAGCTCATCGGGTTCGAGGGCCCGAGCAGCGGTACGAAGTTTGCCGCCATGGCGGTAAACATCGCCGTCTGCCACGGCTGGGCCATCCCAGCACCGGCGGGCACCAGGACAAGGCCGATCGCGAGGCTGAAGGCGGCAAAGGTTTCCGTGTTTGGCAGCACCGCAAACGCGATGATAGCCGCGAAAGCTGCGGTGAGGCTCGTCCCTACCATAAATCCTATAGCGGTAGCGTAAGCCTGGTCGGCTCGCGGTGCGAACAGGATTACACCGACCGCGGCAAAAGTGATCGCCCCCGCGCCGTTCGGCCATGCGGTGATGATCCAGAATAGCTCGACTGCACCGATCGTGACGAAAGCACGCCCCGCATTGACCAGAGAGGGAAGTAAATCGGGCACGCGGACGCGGACGCCGCCACGACGAGGAACGGGTCCGGCGGGATCGTCGAGCAGCAATGCGAGTCCGTTGAGGGCGTGCGAAATGCCGGCGAGCACCTCCGCAGTTTGATCGGAGAGTAGCCTCAGCGATGGCGTGGTCGCCGGCAGGGCGATCTGCCTTCGTACTGCCGCCTCATAAATCCGGTGCAGGCCGACGGGGTCGTCCGTCCAGCGTGCCGGATCGCCCTGCACTGGAGCTGATCGTAGCTCCTGCGGCACGGCATTCAGAACGGTGCCCGCCTCTTGCCGCGCGTGGTCATGCGAAAGTCGGAGGAGGTGAGAGGCCACCGTGCGCCAGCCGGCCAGAGCGGCGAGCAAGCCGTCGACCGCCGTCTGCAGCACTGGGGAGTGGTAGCGGAGCTGGGAAGATTCCCCGAGCGCCTCGTCGATAACCGGGTCGAGCGCGATGACCCGTCGCACGAGCTCGCGCCGAACCGGCTGAGTATCCGGGAGGTCGGGTCCGGCCAGCGCCAATGTGTTGGTAAACCGGCCCGATATCTCGGAGGAAATGGCGCCGAACACCCTGGCGAGCCGACGCCGGGCGCCACCCAAATCCGTGCCGGCGAGAACGACGCCGGCGCAGACGATGCCGATGCAGATCTCGCTGGCGCGGTAGACGGCGAGCATGAAGGCCTGACCGTTCGGGCCGCCGGTCGCGCCGAGCTGGTCGCTCGCGATGATCGCGACCGTATAGCCGGCGAGCGCCGCCGAATAGGCGGCGAAGTTGCGCAGCAAGGTGGCGACGAGAGCGCACCCGGCGCCCCACAGCGCCAGGCCGACGAGAAATGGGCCCCGATCTTGCGGAAAGCACGCAGTCAGCACCACGACCGCTACGGCCCCCACGAGGGTGCCGATCATCCGGAACCACCCCTTGCGCAGCGAAGCCCCGAGATGCGGTTGACAGACGATTGCCGCTGTAGTGCCAGCCCAATACGCGTTGTCGAGCTCGAGCCAGAACGCGACGTAGAGCGCGAGGCACACCGACGCCCAAAGGCGCAGGCCAAACAGCAGCGGCGGCCCGGCGGCCTTTGCTACGTCCGTCAGCCAGGCCGCAGTTGATGCACCGGGCGACCCCCGCGCCGGAAGCTGAGCCTCTGTCATGCGGCGAATTCTGCTGGTGAGATATCAACAGCGACTTTGGTGACCCAGCACCCCGATGGATAGACGCTGTATGAGCGTCCTGCCCTGTCGCTGCCCACTACCAAAAGCTGTGTCGGCCATCCACAATTGCTGTATCTACAGCAAATCTGCAGCAAAGTCTCAGCTTTTGGTTGAAGTCGCGTCCGGCACGGCGGCTGGCGGCGAACGAGCCCTCGCGGATCGCGACGCGGCGTCATTGGGGGAATTTCCGTCAACCATTTCCACCTCTGCCATGGGTCAGCCACGGCCCGCGCTCGTTGCTGCGACAAGCCTCATTTGAGGTGCTATTACGGTAATTTTTAGATTAGGAATCCGGCTACAACTCGTCGTAGGTGACCCCCAGTCCTGGATCGTCATGTCCGGCGGCGGGGGTTTGGCGCCGTAACGCTGGATCATGGGTTTTCTGGACGAAGTCGATCGGCAGAAAGCGCACATATCAGCGTTCCCGTGTACGCCCGCGCCACCGACGCCGTTGAGCAGCAGAATTGCGCCCCAACTCCGGATCGGCAGCGCCGTCTGCCCAGGATTATTGGGAAAGGTCAGCGTCGTTTGCCGGCCGCCCGAATAAATCGCGCCGCACCGCATAACGCAGCTCGGCCGGCGAGTAGCTGGGGAAAGTCGGTCGCGGTGTCGCGCCACGGGCCGCGCCCGACCGCGACGACATGGAAACCCGCGTTGGTCATCGACTCGGCGATGATCGAGCCGGTCCAGCCCAAGCCGATGATGACGATGTCGGTCGCCGGCAGCTTTGTCGCGATCCTTCACTCCTCGCTCCCCAGTCGCGATGTCACGGCCCGCGCCGGGGAAGCCGTAAAGGCCGGAAGGACCGCGCACCGAGAAACGGCGGCGCCGGCCGACGCAGGAAGCAACCCTGTTCTTCCGCGCGCGGCTCGCGCTTTGGTCGATGTCAAACTCTTATTCGAGCACAGGCCGCCTTCAACGTCTCGGCGCTGCGCTGCAGCGCTTGCCGCTCGTCTTCGGAGATCTCTGGCTCGATTATCTGGACGACCCCGTCCCGGCCGACGATGCTCGGCACGGAAAGTGTGACTGCGTACCGAGGAATGTAAGAACCGATAGGGATCACTGCCCGCTCGTCACGCAATACCATTTCCGCAATGCGCGCCGAAACCATGCCGATGCCGTGCTGACTTGCTCCAATCCCCTCGATGATCGTGATATTGGCGTAGCGTACTTCCTGCTCGATCTGATGGCGGACTTTTTCACGGTCGTGCCCGGACGCCGCTAGCAAATCAATTACCGGCACGCCTGCAACCCGGGCCGAGGACCACACGAACACCTCGGACGTGCCGTGCTCGCCCACGATCAGGGCATCGACATTGGCCGGGCTGACGTGGAGCCGGCGCGCGAGGTGAAATCTGAATCGCAGGCTGTCGAGATATGTCCCGGTGCTGAGGACACGATCATGCCCCAGCAGGCGCACTGTATCGGCCAGCGGATCGGGCGGGTCCGTGACGACGAGGACGAGCGCGTGCGGTGCTGCAGCATGAAGCCGAGGAATGATATCCTTGTATACAGCGACGTTGGTGTCGAGCAGCCGCAACCTGCCGGACGGATCATTGCGGTCGGTGGCGCCGCCGGTCTTTTCGTTGGCGCCAGCGGTAATCATCACCAGTGAGGCGCCCTGCAGGTCGGCGTAATCACCGTCCCGCAACTCGACGGCAGAAGAGAGCACGGCGCCGTATTGGACGTCTGTGGCCAGACCTCGCGCCTTCTTCCGGTCGCGGTTCACAACGACGATTTCGCGCGCACAACCGCGCGAGACGAGCGCGGTGACGCATGCCGATCCGACCGCACCCGCGCCGATGATCCCGACCTTCATCTGCCGCTCGCTTTCCACCCAGGCCGAAAAAGCCGGCTTCTCAACCGGTTTTCACCAACGAGAGAACGCTCGGCGCCGTCCGGAGTTCGGCGCTCATCCGAGCGCGTGCCCAATCGCCCTCGGCAGAGGCGGCGCCATTTCCTACATACCGTTGATGATCTTGACCGCCATTCCCCGGGAGCAGCTGGACGAGGTTCTCGACCGCTTCATGGCCAAGCTGGAGGATCCGTTCTCGCGCGCGGTGTTTCGCCGGATTCGCGCCACCTCGGCGGATCGTGCCCTAGGGGCGGCAGCCGAGCGGCATCGGCGGGCGGCACTTTCGCTCGCTCGTAGCCTCGGGATGGCGGTTTATCCCGAAGGGGCGGAGTGCGCGTTCAATTGGGACGGTCGGGCGCTCAATAGTGCCACCGAGGCCTATGTCATCCTGCATGAGGCCGCTCATTTTGTGCTGGCCCCATTGGAGCGGCGGAGGCTGGTCGATTTCGGGCTCGGGCCTGGCCCGGATACTCGCGACCGCGATGCGGCCGCGCGCGCGATGGTCGTCTCTCCGCTGGCGGGCGAGGAGGATGAGGCGGCAGCCTCATTGCTCGGGATTATCTGGGAGGCAAAACTCGGCCAGCCCGCGCTGGCCTCTTTCCTCGATCAGAACTGGCTCGAGGGGCTCAAGCGCTCGGCCCATTACCATTTCACCTCAGTGGTGGGCAAATTGCAGCGCCGCGGTTTACTCGACGTTAAACCGACCGCCGTATTCGATAGAGCGGCGACGCATCGAACCGGCCTAGCCGCCGCAGCCAGAAGCGCAGAGCCGGGCTGCAAAGCGGATCCCTTCGCTGATGCGTGCGGCGCTTCCGCCGATTTGGCGCCCCGGACCGCGAGACCTGCCAGCATTCCAGGTCCTCGCGGACCGGGCTATAGCCCATCGCTGCGAGGCGGTTCTCCAGGTCTTCCATCCGAAACTCCAGGCCGCCCGCCGGTTAAACACGGTATCCCCATCCGGGTTCCCAGAGGGTCATGGAACAGCGGGGCCTGAGAGAAAACGAGGCGGCGATGAATAGAATCGATCTCGACGGGCGGGTTGCCATTGTCACGCGCGGCGCGCGGCATCGGCCCGTGCCATCGCTGAGTGGTTTTCCGCTTCCGGCGCAAAGGATGGCTATATCGGATGTTGACCGCGCGGCAGCGGCGGCCACCTCGCTCGCCGTCGAGAACGCGATCTACGTTATCTTCGACATGGGGACGATCCGGCCGGCATCGTCAGAGGAAATGCCGGCGGGTCGTCGAAGTCGATTTGGTCGGCGTGTTCAACTGCTGCCGCGCGGTGTTGCCGCTGATGCAAAGGCGTGATTACGGGCGGATCGTCAGCATTGCTTCGATCGCCGGCAAGCAAGGCAGCCCTAGCGCGTCGGCCTATTCCGCGGCGAAGGCCGGGGTAATCGGGCTGACGAAATCGCTCGGCAAGGAGCTTGCCGGCACAGGCATTCGGGTCGCCTGCGTGACCCCGGCCGCCGCTCGAACCGATATTTTTGCCCAGATGACCGAGGCACAGATCGAATATATGCTGTCGAAGATCCCGATCGGTCGGTTTGTCCTTGTCGAAGAGATCGCGGCGCTCGTCACTTGGCTCGCCTCGGAAGAATGCTCGTTTTCGACCGGCGGCGTCTTCGACATCTCTGGCGGCCGCGTGACTTACTAGGGTTGCCCTCCGATAGCGGCGGCGCGTTCGGCAAGACGGCGCACCATCGCCCAGTCACCGGCGGCCACGGCCTCCCTGGGCGCCATCCATGACCCGCCGATCATTGGTACGTTTGGCAGCGCCAGGTACTTGGGTGCGGAGCGCTCGTCGATGCCGCCGGTCGGGCAGAATGCGACCCCCGGGAAGACCGGTGCGAGCGCTTGCAGCAACGCGACCCCGCCGACTGCCTCCGCGGGGAACAGCTTCACGAAGCTGACGCCAAGGTCGCGTGCCGTCATGACTTCGGAAGGCGTCGCGACGCCGGGAAGATAGGGCAGCTCGGTCGCCAGCGCGGCACCGGCGAGTTCCGGGGTCATCCCGGGGCTGACCAGAAACCGCGCCCCGGCCGTGCAGGCCTGGACGACATCCGCCGGCCGTTGCACGGTCCCGGCGCCAACGACGATTTGCGGCACCTGTCGGGAGATGGCGGCAATCGCGGCCAGAGCAGCCGGGGTCCGCAGCGTCACCTCGATGAGCGGCAGCCCGCCGGCGAGCAGCGCGCGGGCGAGCGGGACCGCATCCCCTTCGCGCTCAATCGTCAAGACAGGGATCACGGTTACGCTACGGAACAAGCTATGCACGCCTTTCTCCCCGGCTATGGCGCCATTTTAAACTCGAATCAGATCCGGTTCAGTCCCATTCCCACGCAGCGCGCATTTCGCTCGTCGAACGCCGGTACCGGCAAGTCAGGCTCGAGCTCGGCGATCCGAAGACACCCTCCTTTCTCCGAATCGATCCGATTTCCGTCCGCGAGATTGACAGCCCCAGTCGCGAAGGCTTTGATCCGCGCCCGACGAAAGGGAGGAAACAAATGGAAACACGCACGCTCGGCCGGACCGGGCTCAAGGTGTCGGTACTCGGGTTCGGATGCGGTGCGGTCGGCGGGTTGATGGTACGCGGCAGCCCGGGCGATCAGGAGCGGGCGGTGGCGCGGGCAATCGAGCTCGGCATCAACTATTTCGACACCGCGGCGATGTACGGAAACGGCGAATCCGAGCGCAATCTCGGACGCGTCATCAAAAGCCTCAGACCCGATATCCGGGTCGGCACCAAGGTGCGAATTCCGGCCGGCGACCGCAACCGCATTACGGCGGCGGTGAGCGAATCGTTGGAGGCGAGCCTGCAGCGGCTCCAGCTCGATCGGGTCGATCTGTTCCAGCTGCACAACCACATCACCGCGGAAGGCCGCGACAGCGATCTGACACCCCAGATCGTCCTCGACGAAGTCGTGCCGGCATTCGAGCGCTTGCGTGAGCAAGGCAAAACCCGCTTCTGCGGCATTACCGCAGTAGGCAATACCCCCGCCCTCCACCAGGTGGTGGACGCCCGCGTCTTCGACACCGCGCAGGTCAGCTATAATGTGCTCAACCCGAGCGCCGGAGCGGTTGTCGCCTCGGGTTACCCCGCGCATGATTTTGGCAATCTGCTGGCGCACACCAAGGCCGCCGACATGGGCGTAATCGCGATCCGCGTGCTCGCCGCCGGCGCACTGAGCGGGACCGAAGAGCGGCATCCGCTCGGCTCCCCCAATGTCGAGCCGATCGGCTCAGGTTCCTCGTATCGGATCGACGCCGAGCGCGCCCGGCGCCTCGAGCCGCTGGTCCGCGAGGGTTTCGCCGACAGTCTAATCGAAATGGCCGTGCGCTTCGTCATCTTCCACGCCGCGGTTTCGACGGCACTGGTCGGCATTTCGACCCTCGAACACCTGGAATACGCCGCCGCTGCGGCCAACAAGGGACCGCTCCCCCGCGAAGCGATCGAACGTATCACCGCGGCGCAACACGGTTTCGTCGGCGAGCCTCGGTGAACAGTGCGAGGATGGCGGCGCTGCAGGAAAGGCGGCGATGTACCGATACATCATAAAGCGGCTCCTGCTGGTGATCCCGACCTTGGTCGGAGCGGCGGCGCTCGTGTTTCTTCTGATGCGCCTCATTCCCGGCGACATCTGCGTGGTGCGGCTCGGCTCGGGCGGCGGCACCTTTGACGAGCGAGCCGTCCAGGCCTGTCATGCCCAGCTCGGCCTCGATCGCCCAATGTTTTTACAGTTCGTCGATTTCGTCTGGGGATTTTTCCGCGGCGATTTCGGCACTTCGATGTGGTCGGGAAAACCCGTCCTATACGAGATCGCTGCGCGCTTCCCGATCTCGCTCGAAATCTGCATTTTAGCGGTCGTCGTCGCGAACCTGATCGCAATCCCGCTCGGCACGATCTCGGCGTTGAAGCAGAACAGCCCGATCGATTTGGTAATCCGCGTGATCTCGATCGCCGGTCTTGCGACACCGTCCTTCTGGCTCGGCATCCTCTTCATCCTGGCGATACTCGACGTATCGCAGGCGGCCTTCGGCTCGCCGTGGATGCCGCCGATCGACTACGTGCCCATATGGCAGGATCCGCTGCGCAATTTGTCGATGGCGATTTTTCCGGCGCTGACCGTCGGCTATCGAACGTCCGCCGTAACAATGCGCATGACCCGCTCGGCGATGCTCGAGGTGTTGCGCGAAGACTACATCCGCACCGCGCGGGCCAAGGGTCTGGTCGAGCACATCATCATCAATCGGCATGCCTTGAAGAATGCGCTGTTGCCGGTGGTGACCCTGATCGGCATCGAGGCGGCATTTCTGATCGGCGGTCTCGTGGTGACTGAGCAAGTCTTTAATCTGAACGGCATCGGCCGGCTCTTCGTGCAATCCGTGCAGAACCAGGACTACACGATGACCCAAGCATTGGTGATGCTGGTCGTTGCCGTCTTCGTGCTGACCAACACCGTCGTCGACTTGGCCTATGCCTGGCTCGACCCGCGCATTCGCTACCGGTGAGCTGACATGACGATTGCCGCCCCGACCTCTCGCGCCATCCCCGCCATCGGCGACGATGTGCGGGAGATCCGCCGCTCGGTCCTGCGCAAAGCGTGGATTTTCTGCCGCCGCCAGCCGCTCGGCACGTTCGGGATGGCGCTCGTGATCATCATGGCCCTTGCCGGACTCTTCGCTGACTGGATCGCGCCCTATAGCCCGACCGCGAACGACTTCGCGGCAATGACCGAGCCGCCGAGCTGGGCGCACTGGCTCGGCACCGATCAGTTCGGGCGGGACCTCTTGTCCCGCATCATCTTTGGCGCGCGCACCGCGCTGATCGTCGGTTTCTCGTGCGCAATCGTCGCCAGCGTCGCCGGCATGGTGCTCGGTGTCGGCAGCGCCTATTTCGGCGGCCGCCTCGACCTCTGCCTGCAGGCGGTCCTCGACGTGGTGATGGCCTTTCCGCTGATTATCATGGCGCTCGCCGTCGTCTCGATCTTTGGCACGGGGGTGCAGAATGTGATCGTCGCGATCACGATCCCGCTGATCCCGCGCTGCGCGCGCGTTTTGCGTTCGAGCGCATTGTCGATCCGCGAGGTACCCTACATCGACGCCGCGCGCGCCTGCGGCTTTGGCCATTCGCGGATCGTCCTGCGCCATATGGTTCCCAATGTGATGGCGCCGTTTCTGATCCTGCTGACCGCCTTTGTCGGGCAGGCGATCCTCGCCGAGGCTTCGCTGTCCTATCTCGGCCTCGGAGTGCAGGAGCCGGTCCCGGCCTGGGGCCTGATGCTGCAGGGCGGCGCCGAGGAATACGCCTCGACGGCGCCGTGGATCGCGGTCTTCCCGGGTCTGGCGATCGCATTGACCGTCTTCGGCTTCAGCCTCTTCGGCGACGCGCTGCGTGACGCCCTCGACCCCAAATTGCGCGACCGCTGATAGGAACGGCCCCTCACCCTACCCCTCTGCCCCAAGCGGGGCGAGGGAATGGCCTTGCAACGAGAGCGCTTTTGTCGTTCGCTTTCGTGGCTCGGGCGCCGCCTAACGCCTCAGGCGTCCGGCAGCTGCACGCCGCTGGCGGCAAGTTCGGCGGCGAGCTCCAGTCTGAGCCGGGCGAGGCCCTCCGGGGTCGCGGCTTCGGCGCGGGCGACGAGGACCGCCTGGGTGTTGGAGGCGCGCAATAACCACCAGCCGTCGGCAGTGCGCACGCGCACGCCGTCGATGTCGGTCATCTCGGCGCCTACCTTGCGCAAGCGTTCGCGGACCTCTCGCACGACCTCGAACTTGCGGGTCTCCGAGCACGGAAAGCGCAGTTCCGGCGTGTTGACGACCAAAGGCAGCTGGTCGCGCATCTCGGCGAGACTGTGCCGGGCGCGAGATAGGATATCGAGCAGCCGCACGGCGACATAAACCGCGTCGTCGAACCCGTAATAGCCGTCCGCAAAGAAGATGTGGCCGCTCATTTCGCCGGCGAGCGGCGCACCCGTCTCGGCGAGCTTTGCCTTGATCAGCGAATGCCCGGTGGCCGCCATGACCGGGCGTCCTCCCGCGCGCGCGATCTCGTCGAACAGCACTTGGCTCGCCTTTACATCGGCAAGGATCGGTGCGCCCGGATGCCGGCTCAGCACATCGCGCGCCAACACCACCATCAGCTGATCGCCCCACAGGATCCGGCCTTGCGAGTCGACGACCCCGATGCGGTCGCCGTCGCCGTCGAAGGCAATGCCGAGATCGCAGCGCTCGCGCGCCACGACCTCCTGCAATTGAACCAGATTCTCCGGGATCGTCGGATCCGGATGATGGGCCGGGAAGGCGCCGTCGATCGTCTCGTTCAGCAGGACGTGCCTGCCGGGCAGAGATGTGGTGAGCTGCTGGACGACGTCGCCGGTCGCGCCGTTTCCGGGATCCCAGGCCACGGTCAGCGGCCGGTCGCCATGATAGTCGCGCGCCAGTCGCGCGACGTACTCGTTGCGGATCGCGCGCTCCTCGACCCTTCCTCGCCCGCCGCTCGGAGCTCCGAGGCGCCCGGCCGTCTCGCCGAGTTTCTGGATCGCCGCCCCATAAAACGGCTTGCCCTGGAAGACGAATTTGAAACCGTTGTGGTCGGGCGGGTTGTGCGAGCCGGTGACCATGACCCCGCCATCGACGCCGAGCGTCGCCGCGGCGTAATAGAGCATCGGCGTCGGTCCCCGGCCGATCCGCACCACATCGGCGCCCTCCACGCTGAGGCCGTCGACCAGTTCCGCTTCGAGTTCGGGCGAGGTGAGCCGGCCGTCATAGCCGACGCCGACGCGGTGCCCCCCGGCCTCACCGAGGGTGACCGCGTAGGCGCGTCCGATGGCGCGCGCGTCGGCGGCCGACAGGGTCTGCCCGACGATCCCGCGAATGTCGTATTCGCGCAGGATCGTCGGGTCGAAATGATGGGGCATCAGTCGTTCCGATCAGAGGTAGGCGGAGAGGATCTTGCGCAGCCCCGGCCCGAGCTCGGCATGCTGCAATCCGAGCGCGACCGTCGCTTCGAGAAAGCCGAGCTTGTCGCCGCAATCGAAGCGCCGGCCCTCGAAGCGCAACCCGTGAAAGGCCTGGCCCTCGTCGATCAGCTTGCCGAGCGCGTCAGTCAACTGAATCTCCCCGCCGCTGCCCGGCTCGGCGTTACCGAGGTGGCCAAAAACCTCGGGCTGGATGATGTAGCGGCCGATAATCGTCAGAGTCGAAGGCGCCTCGGCGGGATCGGGCTTTTCGACCACCCCTCTCGCCCGCACCAGGCGGCCGTCGTCGGAGACGACATCGAGCACGCCGTAGCGCGAGGTGTCCGCCCGCGGCACCTCGATGATTGCCGCGAGATTACCGCCGGTCCGCTCGTAGGCTTTGACCATTTGTGCGAGACAGGGTTGCTCGCAGACCATCAGATCGTCGGCGAGGAGCACCGCGAAGGGCTCGTCGCCGACCAATCCGCGGGCGCACCAGACGGCGTGGCCGAGGCCAAGCGGGGTCTGCTGCCGCGTATAGGCGATTTGCCCGGGCTCGGGCAGCCGCGCTTCGAGCTCCTCGAGCGCGTCCTCCTTGCCCCGCTCGCGCAGCGTCGCCTCGAGTTCGTAGGCGCGGTCGAAATGATCGTCGATCGCGCTCTTGCCCCGGCTCGTGACAAAGAAGAACTGTTCGATGCCTGCTGCCTTGGCCTCCTCGACCGCGTAATGAACGAGCGGCTTGTCGACGATCGGCAGCATCTCTTTAGGCATCGCCTTGGTCGCCGGCAGAAACCGGGTGCCCAACCCGGCGACCGGGAAAACGGCCTTGCGGACAGGTTTGTGCATGAACTCCTCGATCGGGTGCCCCCGGGAGATCCCGGCAATTCATGTGCCACGAGACCTCGCCTAGCGGCAAGCCGAGCGGAGCGTATAGTGGCGGCAGCGGGTTAACGGCGGATTGACCGAGACATTCCATATAGGACGAAAAAGCGGTGGTTGAACCCGAATTGCGCGGGAGGGTCGAGTTGGAGCCGATCGACAATCGGCTCTTTGTGCTGGTACTGCAGCATCCGCAGGAGAAGCGGGAGGTTCTGGCGACCGCGGCGGCAACCTGCACCGCGCTGCGGCGGGCCGGGCTCGTCGTCGGGCTGTCATGGCCGAACCTGGCGCGCGCGCTCGGCCGCCCCGCCGATGCCAGGCAATGGGCGGCGCTCTATCTCGGCTCGGCGCGGCCTGCGTCTTTCGGCCTGCAGCGGGAGGTTGTCGTGCTCGACCGAGCGGGAGTGCCGGCGGCCGACCAGGACGCGATGCTGCGCGGTATCGAGGGCGTCGTGCTGCTCGACGGCAGCTGGAGCGAGGCCAAGACGTTGTGGTGGCGCAATCCATGGCTGCTGAGGCTGCGCCGCCTCGTCCTCAACCCGCGGCACCGGTCGCGCTTTGGCCGCGTGCGCCGCGAGCCGCGCAGTGAGGCGCTCTCGACGCTCGAATCCGCTGCGCTGCTGCTGAAGCACCTCGACGGTCGCCCCGAAATCGAAGCCGCGCTCCTCGATCGACTCGATCGCCAGATCGCCGATGCCCGTACAGCCCGTCCGGCTCAGGCTCGCAAGGTTGCTCGATCGAACCTATAATCGGCGTTCCTGCGCGAGAAGGATCTTGCCCGATTTTTGTCATGAATGATGTTGTGCAGGTGCCGGCTAGCGCGCGTAAACCGGTAGTGCGGCCGCGCGATGCCGCTTCGCTGATTTTGCTGCGCGGGAAGGGCCGGGATCTCGAAGTCCTCGCCGGCCGCCGTCCTATGCACGTTAAATTCATGCCGGGGGTACACGTCTTTCCAGGCGGTGCGATCGACCCGCCCGATCGGATCGCCTGGAGTGTCGAAGCGTGTAGCGATGCGTTGGGGCCGCGACTTGCGCGCTCTGCCCGTGCCGCGCTGCGCGAGACCTGGGAAGAGGTCGGGGTGCTGGTGGGCCGACCGGCTAGTGCCCACTCCACACCGCCGGCCACCAGGCAGATCGAACGAGCCTATCGCGAACGCGGTCTCGTCGCGGCATTGGACCTGCTGACCTATGTCGGGCGGGCGATTACCCCGTCGCACTCGAACCGGCGGTTCAATACCCGCTTCTTCGTCAGCGACGGCGCCAACGTGTTCGGCGAACCGGCGTCGAGCGAAGAACTCGAGGATGTCCGCTGGTACCAGGTTGGGCAACATCCGCTCGAATCGTTTCGCGATGTGACGCGGTTCATGTTGGCTCGGGCGATCGCCTTGCACGGCGGCACCGCCAAGGGCGAGACGCCCCTCTTCTACTGGGCCAAGAACGCGCGCCGCATCGGTATCTGTCGCGAAAGCAGCCGCGAGACTTAGGGGCGGTCAGCGCGGCTCGGTGCCGAGCACGTGAGGACGCGGGCGTAGCGCGGTCTCCTCACCGCCGAGCGCCATCGCTTTGCCGTGTGTCTCCACGCCGAAGATTAGGAACGACAAACCGACCAACGCCATACAGGCGGCAAGGAAGACGAAGGCCGGCAACACCGCGGCCTCTGTCGCCTTTGGCGCGATGACATTGCCGCTGCCAGCAAGCAGGGCCAACGCGAGCGGACCCAGGATCTTGCCGACCCCATTCGCCGCTTGCCCCAGACCTGAGGAGCGCGAGCCAAGGCGCACCCCATATTGCTCGACCGTATAAGGCGCAAGATTCGAAAAACCGCCCTCTACAAAGAAAGCCGAAGCGGCCACCAGAATCACAAATAACGGAAACCCGCCGACCAGTATTCCGTTATAATACCCGGCCAGGGCAAGGCAAACGACCGAAACAAAGCCGAAGAGAACGCCGAGGGCACGCCGGCCCAATAACGGAGCGATCAGCGAGACGATGATCTTGCCGATGATGCCGGTAGCGGCGACATAAACAAAATATCTGGCGGCCTGGGCAGGCTCCACGTGCAGAGCGAGCGCAACGATGGTCGGCCCCCAAAGATAATAACCGTAAGCTGCCGTCGAAGAGCCGCCCCAGATCAGGATCGTTTGCCAGAAAAGCCGCGGATTGACCGTGAAGAGCTCCGTTAAGCTGGCGCGAGGTTGCGCGGCGGGCTGGATCGTCGGCAACGGAACGCTGTTGAGCGAAAGCCCCAATTGCTTTGCAACCTCCGCCCGCGCTTCGGCAAAACGCCCCTTGGCCGTCAGCCAGCGTACCGATTCCGGTACAAACATCCAAACCAACAGCCCGATGAAAACTGCTACAAAGCCAGTCATCGCGACCCCGCGCCAGCCGAACGCCTCGAGCAGCGACAGCCGCGGTGAAGGACGCGACCAACGTGCCGGCGCTGGCGAACACGATAAAAAAGCTCGTTATCCCGGTGCGCCAGCGGGTTGGCGTCAGCTCGACGATGATCGTCAAAGCAGGGGTGACCCCGGCCGCGAGACCGAAGCCGACGAAGAAGCGCAAGACCGCCAGCAACACCCAGGCGCCGGTCGGCACAAGACCGATCAACCCGGCACTGATCCCGCAGATGAGTGTCCCGGTGACCGTCTGCATCTTGCGCCCGAAGAGATCGCCGAGAGAACCCCAGACGAGCGAACCGATGATGGCGCCGACGCCGGCGCCATAAAGTATGATCGCACCCTGCCCGTAGGTCAGCTGCCATTCCCGTCCGATCACCGACATGACAAAGGCGATCAGAAAGAAGTCGAAAAAATCGAGTACGAGGACCCCCGACATCAGCGTGAAGGTCACCCAATAGCGCCGGTTGAGCGGCGCAGCGTCGAACAGCGCCAAGAGATTGTCGGAACTCTGTCCCGGCATTCTTTCCTCCCACAGCGCCATCCGGCGCCTACGATTTACGGCTTTAACGAATAGGTCGGCGCAGCCGGGCGGTCAACCGTCGTGGTATCGTCGCCCGGGGCCGCCATCTAGCTGCGCATAAAGCCCTCGAGCTCGCCGGCGGCCCAGTCCATCGCCTGGTCCATCGTCTTTCCTTGTTGCGTGTACTGGGCGATCATCTTGGTCGTCGTCGCCTGGGCGAAGATCTGGTTGCCGATCCGCATCGGCGCCGGGGAGCCGGACACCGACTCGATCACATCGCCACGCGGCGGGTAATTCCAAATGCCACCCTTTGGCGGACCCTCCTCGGCCCAGGTCTTGAAGTCACGCAAGGTTCCGAAGGCCGGGATGTCGTAACCCTTGCTGCCGGCGACCAGCTGCTCGACCGAGCCCTTCTCCCACAGATGCAGCAATAGGCTCTTTCCGGCTGATTTGTTGGGCGAGAAATTCCAAATCCCCCAATACGAAGGCTGTGCCGGATCGAACCGCCCTTTCGGCCCCTTCGGCGACGGGAAGTGCCAGCACTGCTCGGCGACCTTTGGCGCGTCGCGCACTGCGACTGCCCAGGCGGAGGGCGGGTTCATGATCAGCGCGGCCTGGCCTGAGATCAGCGCCTTGTTGTTGCTCGAATCATCCCAGGCGAACACGCCGTCCGGCAATAGCGGCACAAGTTTTTTGAAGAAGTCGAGCATGTGCTTGGTCGGGTCGGACTTGACCGTAATGTTGCCGTCCTTGTCGACCATTTCGGCGCCGTGAGCCGCGAAAATCGCCCCCACCCAATTCATCGAGTCGCCGGTCTGGCCCAGCGGCATACCGAACGGAAAGCCGGCCTTGTGCAGCTTTCCGGCCGCATCGAGCCAAAAGTCCCAGGTCCACTGGTCGGCCAATTCCTTGTCGGGCGGCGCGCCGGCTGGGTACATCTGTGTCAGGTCGAGCCCGACATATTGCTTGAACAGGTCGATGCGCCCGACCGAGGGCAGGGTCAAGGTATTCGGGATCGACGGCACGGCGATCCAATGGCCGTTCTGCTTTCCGAGATACTCGACCGCGGCGCTCGGCATGCCGTATTTGCCGATCAACGTAGCCATCAGATCGTCGGCCGGTTCCCACATATCGGCCTTTGCCGCGGCGTACCAGCTCGGCTGGCCGATGACATCGTGCCCGGAGCGGGCCTGACCCTCCGCGGCGCCCATCAGCATCAGCTTGTCGCCCTGGCTGGTGACGAAATCGATCGTGACATCGACTTTCTCTTTCGCCGCCCACTCGTGACAGAGCTTGTCGAGCACATCGTTGGCGCCTGGCACCCAATGGTCCCAGACCGCCACGCTCAGCTTGCCGGCGGCACGGGCGCCGCGCACAAACGGCGCGCCGGCCAGGGTGGCGGCCGCCGCCGCGCTCTGTATGAGGGTCCGTCGGGTTAGCCGAGCCGTTTCCATCCGCTCCTCCTCTAGGGGTCAAAGGCCTACCGATGATTGTAGCGCAACCACGGACCATTGCCATCTCGGCTGATATGCGGCGCATTGCAGCCGATTGGACTACTCGATGACGGCCTTGCAGCCGAGTTTTTGACAGGAGATCCTGTATTCAAATCGCGTTTTAGTAAGTATTGACAAACACCAGAATTTGCACTGCTCTCGCACGCGCAGCTGATTTCAGCTAATATTTCGCGCGTGCGAGAGTGATAATCTGTTGTACAGAATTGAGCGAGATCCGCTCAGCTGTTCACCAGCAGCGCCAGGATGGGTTCGAGGTAGTCGTCGGCGAGTTTCTCTAATTCGTCGTCGGTGCGGTCCTGCACCGGGTGAGGAACGAATACCAGGGCCGGGTCAATGCCGAGCGATTTGGCTTGTGCGGCCGCCCCCTCGATGAACTCGGTGGTGGCGACGCCGACGGTTGGAATGCCGCGTCCTTCGAGATCCGCCATGTCATGCGTACAGCACGAAATGCAGGACCCTCAGTCGGACAATCCTTCGACGACGAGGTCGACTTCAGCGGCGATCTGCTGCCGCAACGGCAACGGCGCAACCCGCGTATTGGTCGGCTTGGCGTAATGCTTGACGCCGATGCCACGCTCGGCGATGCGGTCGCCGAGACGGTGCAGAAACACATCGCCGCGCGGTTTGGCGATGTCGAGAATCCCGATCGTCAAACCGTCGAGCCGTTCCGGCCGCGGCAGGCGCGGCCGGATCATCGCACTTCGTTCCGAAGTCGGGTCGAGAAGTACGGTCATTGCTTGACCTCCTTGGTTACGGGAAGGCTGCCGCGGGGGCCGCCCGAGGACCAGCCGCCGATGATGCCGGAGAACATCCCGGCATCGCCGCCGGCGCGGACGATCATCAACCCGCCCGGACGGAATTTGTTGACCATCTTTCCGGCGAGCGAGAGCGGCCCGCCTTCGGCGATGCCGTTGGCCCCGGCGACGAGTTCGTCCCCCGGGATCTCGCATAGCCGGTATAGCTCTTCATAAAGCTGCGCCTTGGACCACCCGGCGTTCTTGAAGGTGCGGTGATGCTCGGGGCACACTACCAGGAGCGCATCGCAAGCAGGCGCGTGCTTGACGTTGCTGAGCGCCTTCAGCGATCCGGCAAAGCTTTTCGCCAGGCTCTCGGGGTCGCGCGACTTCTGGTCGACCACGCCCTGCAGGCCGTATCCGGCGAACACCGTCACCGCCGATCGGCCGGGCTCGAGGCCGCGCTCGACCGACAGCGGCTCCCAGCTCGACCCCTCCTCATCTTCGGCAAAGCAATAGGTGTATTTGCCCGGGTTGCCGAGGGTCGCGCGGTCCACCTCCTGCGGCCGTCCCTCGCCGATGTTGCGAATGACGAGCTGCAGCGCGCGGCCGAGCGCGGCATTGGCGCGGTTGCCTTGGCCGAGCGCGTTTCCCTTGGCGTTCATGCCGATCCGCCGGCGAACCGGGCCGTTCACAATCAGCACCGGCCCGACGAACATCGTCGTTGCCAATACGCCGTGCATCGCAAAGCTGTCCTCGAGCACGGCCTCGACCGCAGCCAGCACAACCGGCAGATATTCCGGCTTGCAGCCCGCCATCACCGCATTGATCGCAATCTTTTCGACGGTCGCCGCGGCGAGCGCCGGCGGCACCAGCCCGACGACCTCCTGCGGGTCCCGCGCTGTGCCGTCGAGCATGCGCAACACTCGCTCCTCGGTCGGCGGCACCAACGGCAAGCCGTCCGACCAGCCGCGCGCGAACATCGCTTCCTGCTCGTCCTCGTCCTCGCCGATCTCGATGCGGCGTGATTTGAGCCCGGTCTCGTTGAAGCGGATCTTGAGGCGCTCAATGACCCCCGGCTCAATATTCTTGGCGCCGCAGCCAGGCCGCGCCTGGGGCAAATCCGGGCCGAGCCCGGCGACCCCGGTCAAGCGCTCCCATTCGTCGCGATCCCAGCCATTGGTACGCGCGACCTCGCGCCCGGCTTCGAAGCGGAGCAAAGTCGGGACGATCTCGATCCCGAGCCGGTGCGAGACTTCGAGCCCGGTATCGTCGACGCGAGCCGACACAGTCTCCGGAAAGGACGGATCGTCTTGTGTAAAGACAGTGAGCCCGCCGAGCCTCGCCAGCTCGCCGAGTACCGGCGCCGCCATCACGCAGGTCGGACAGTCGCGCTTGACGACTGCCACCAACCCGTCCGCTGGTAAGCCCTCAACCATCATCACCCAGTCGGATACCCACGCTGAGAATGACGTACCAAGCCTCCTGCGGCAACGCCTATCGCTGCGAGGCTTGCAGCGCGGTGCGCGCCTCGAGCCCAACTGCGGGCGTCAACGACGGCTCCCAGACGGGGGCCGCCGCTGAAATTACCGGAACTATGCCACCTTGCGACGCCGCATCACCCAGACACCGGCAAGGCCAACGCCCAACAGCGACAGCGTTGCCGGCTCAGGAACACTTGGCGCGGGCTGGAAGGAGGTCAGCCACGCTCCGGTGAAGCTGGTCGGCGTTGCCCCAGCAAAGAAGAGGTTCACAAAATAATCTTGACCCTGGCTCAAATAGAAACTCGAATTTTGCGCCAAGAACTCGATGCTGTCCGGGCCAGTTTGAAACGCCTCCCAGATGTCGGTTGGGCTGATGGTGCAAAAGGTCGTGCCCCCGGTCGTGGTCCCTTGGCAGTTCGCACCGTTTCCGACGCTGATCGACGCGCTGTCGAGCGTGCCACCTCCGGCAAAGGTAATTGTCATGCCGAAGGCCGGTTGACTTTCGTCATATGCCGTAATGCCAGCCGAGACACCGGGGCTGCCCCAGTCGTTCTGCACGCCGCCGAATTGGTGATCAAAATTGTAGGTCCACGTTTCGTCCGGCCCGACAAGTGTACCAGGCCCAGCGCCCGTTCCGCTGAAGAGGTAGTCGGCCCTGGCGGGCGCTGCCGCCGTTGCAGCAATGACAACCGCCAATGCCGCGAATCTCACCACTTTCATGTGATCCTCACTATTGCCTTCCCATTGCCTTCCCAAGGTAGCAATGATCATGCCATTGGAAAGCGTAAGCAGAATCAACCGCTTGATCGGATCCAAACTTGGCGATGTAAGTTATTTCGACAGAAGCGCCTCGAACACGCGTCTCAAGCTATGAAAGATCCGGGGGACCGATGGACGCGTTGGGTGATAACTCGTGCCTTTCCTTGTTTTCTCCGAAAGGTCAGTGGCTGTAAAGAAAACCGACAGCTATTTCCGGGCAGTTCAACTGTATGCTGCATGCTGCGGGTTGATTTCGCTGCGGATACGCGCCCGTCTCGGTCAATTTTCAGCGGCCGCACCATGCCGTAGGGAGCTAGAAGCGAAGGGAGGGAGGCTCGGGTATGGCAAGCTTGCGCCGAAGCGCATCCCGGTTACACCTTAGGGCGACGGTTTTCGTAGAGGATGGAACATGCAGGTTGGGATTTACCTGCCGCATATCGGGCGCAAGGCTGGACCCGAGGCGATCCGGCGGGCGGCGATCCAGGCCGAGGAGCTCGGCTTTGCCGATGTCTGGACGAGCGAGCACATCATCATCCCGAAGGGCGCGCCCTATCCCCCTTCGGCTGTCTTCTACGACCCGGTATTGACCCTGACCTGGGCGGCGGCCTTCACGAGGAAGGTCGGCCTCGGCACCAGTGTGCTGGTCTTGCCGATCCGCCATCCGCTGCCGCTCGCCAAAGAGTTGGCGACGTTGCAGAACCTGTCGGAGGGGCGCCTCATCCTCGGCGCCGGGGTCGGCTGGATGGAGGCCGAGTTCGCCGCGCTCGGCGCGCCGTTCCGCGAGCGCGGGCGGCGCATGGATGAGGGGATCGCGATGATGCGGGCGGTGTGGAGCCAGGATCCGGTCAGCTTTCCGGCACGCTACATCCCGGCGGTCGTCGAGGAGATGCGCATGCTGCCGCAGCCGGTCAAGCCAATCCCGATCTGGATCGGCGGCAGCTCCGAGGCGGCGCTCGCCCGCGCGGTAAAACTTGCCGACGGCTGGCACGGCTCGCGGCTCTCACCCGAAGAGGCCGCGCCGATCGCTCGCCGAGTGCGCGAGCAGCGGCCCGAGGCGGGCTTCGCGATCTCGCTGCGTTACGGGTGGGACGGCAAAGACGATGGCGCACTCCGCGCCCGCCTGGCCGCCTATGGCGCGGCGAGCATCGAGCATATCCTGGTCGAGCCCTCCGAGCGCGCCCTCGATGATTGGCTGCGCGCCGTGGAGCGCGTCGCCCGCGCGGCAGAGGGGATTGAACCATGAGATTGGCCATCACCGTTCGCGTCTCGCCAGAGTCCGGGGTCGATATGGAGACGGTGTGGGAGGCCGAGCGGCTCGGCTACGAGGCGGTGTGGTGCGGCGAGGCTTACGGCACCGACGCGGTAACGCCGGTCGCCTGGGTCTTGGCGCAGACGAAGAAGATCAAAGCCGGCACCAGCATCATGCAGATGCCGGCGCGCACGCCGGCCTGTGCGGCGATGACGGCGATGACCATGCAGGCGCTTTCCGGCAACCGGTTTCTGTGCGGCATCGGGCCGTCCGGCCCGCAGGTCGTCGAGGGCTGGCATGGCGTGCCGTTCGGCAAACCCTTGCTGCGCACCCGCGAATATATCGCGATCATCCGCCGGATATTGGAGCGCAAGGCGCCGCTCGAATTTCACGGCGAGCATTACCAGATCCCCTATACCGGCCCTGGCGCGACGGGGCTCGGCAAGCCGCTGCGCAGCATCATCCATGGGGACCCGAGCCTCAAGATCTATACCGCCTCGTTCGCGCCGGCCGGGCTGCGCACCGCCGGCGAGGTGGCGGATGGCGTACTGCCGTTTTTCATGGCGCCGGCGAAGGCCGAGGCGATCACCACCCCGGTGCTGGAGGGGATCGCCAAGGCCGGGAATGGCAAGACCCTCGCCGATTTCGACATCGTTCCTTACGTCCGGATCGCGATCGGCGACGATCTCGCAGCATGCCGCGACAAGATCAGACCGCAGCTGGCGCTCTATATCGGCGGCATGGGCGCGCGCTCGAAGAATTACTATAACGATCTGGCGAGGCGCCTCGGCTACGAGGCGGCCGCGGTTGAGATACAGAATCTCTACCTCGCCGGCCAGCGCAAGGAGGCGGAGGCGGCGGTGCCCGACGCCTTGATCGACGAAACCTCGCTGGTCGGTCCAAAGGACCGGATCAAGGATCGGCTCGAAGCGTGGAAAGAGATCGCCAAGGATCACCGGGTAGGCACAATATTGCTGGTCGGCGCGGCACCGGAAGCGTTGCGGGTCGTTGCCGAAGCCGTCTTGTGATCCGAGAATTCCCAATGACAGATTCGCTCGCTCCTCTCGCTGACACAATGGAGCGCGACGGTTTTGCCTTCGTGCGTGCGGCGGAAATGGGGCGGCTGCTGGAAGAAGCTGGCCTCGCCGATTGGGAGGGCTTCGCCGCGACCTGGGGCGATCTCGGTGTCGACGCCTATATGGCCGATGGCGGACGCTACCGTCGGCGCCGGTTCGGGGTCTTTCGCGCCGCACCGGCCGGGATCACCCGGAAGCCGCATCAGCCGCACTATCAAAGCCGCGACTACAATACCCTCAATGGCGGCGTCGAGCGTTGGTTCGAACCGCTCACCGACCCGGTCGCGCGCCACCCGGCCCTGACCGCCATCCTGCGCACCTGCCAGTCGCTATTCGACCGGCTGACCCCGGCCGAGCTGCGGCCCGAAGCCTGGCATGTCGAGACGCACCAGTTCCGCATCGAGACGCGGCCCGGCCAAGAGGGGCGGCCGACCCCGGAAGGCATGCACCGCGACGGGGTCGACTGGGTATTGGTGCTGATGGTGCGCCGAGAGAACGTCGCGAGCGGCGAAACCACGATCTACGACCTTGTCAGGCACCCGCTCGGCAGCTTCACGCTGACCGCGCCGCTCGACTCGGCGCTGGTCGATGACAGCCGCGTCTATCACGGCGTGACCCCGGTAGTACCGCTCGATCCCGCGCGCCCGGCCTACCGCGACGTCTTAGTGGTGACGTTCCGCCGAGAATAGCGGTGCTCGCAACCGATAGCGACCGGCCGTATCACGGCCCGGCCGGTCGTCGCGCATGGGAAGCTCTCGGCGCAGTATCCTGCCTTTATCCCTGACGTTCGATCCCCGTGCTGTTGACGGCCGTGAGACCATCCGGTTGCTCAAACCGCGACCGAGGAACGATGACTGCCGGTTATCCGGTGAACGAGCCATTGCTGCCACAGACTCGCCTACGGCACCCCAGCAATATCTCCTACTGATAAATGAGGACTACTAATGAGGGCTATCGGTAAGGCAAAAATTAATCTTCTGCATTGACTGTGATTTAAATCCGGAAGTTTTCGGGATTGGTCGCCTGCATGTGCGTGCTCCAAAGATTGCTACATGATGAGCGTGGCGTTACCGCGATGGAATATGCGTTGATCGCCGCTCTGATTGCGGTCGCAGCGATAGCGGCGTTTGCTCTTGTCGGCACGCGGCTCAGCACGACGTTTAAAATCATTGGAAAAAAGCTGTAGTGAACTCGAGTGGGACCGATGTTTCAGTTACTTGCCCCTGGAGGGGCCGGATATAGTCTCAAAATCCGCCTTTATTCAATCATTGCTTTTCTCGGACTGCTCCCGGTCCTGGGTGTCGCCCTTGCATTAGTAGCGGTCGAGTTGTCCCGGCACGATGATGCAGCGCTGGACCGCGTCGCCCGAGGCACGATCAATCTCGAGCGCATCAACGGGCTCGTTTACGCCGTGGTGATGGAATCGCGCGGTATCTACATGTCCGCGGATTGGACCGCAGCGGAGCCGTTCGCCAAGAATCTCATCCGCGATCTCGGCGAACTTCAGGATGTGACGCGCGCGTGGAAGTCCGACGCCATCGCCTCGCAGCAATCCAATATCGAGGATTTGGCGGAGCGTATCGATCAATTCGTGCGCTTTCGCACAGAGCTGGTGCGCCTCGGCAAGGAAGAGAGCACGGCGGCCGCCCGCGTGTTTGGCGACAATGACGCAAACCGCTCCGTCAGAACTGCGCTCAACAACAGTTTGCATACGGTCGCGCACGCCTATGAGCTGGAAATCGCACAAGCGCGCAGTCAGGTCGAAGCGGACGAACGTTATTTTCTGGCGATTCTGTTGGCTGTCGCCACGCTCGGCGCCCTGGCGCTGGCCGGCGGCCTCTTGTACGTCAAGGCCGGGCTTCTGACACCTGTGTTGCGCATGCGAGACTCGATGCTGCGCTTGGCGCAAGGCGACCTGGACTTCGCGACCGATGGGCGGCAGCGCGCCCACGAGCTCGCCGAAATGGCCAGGGCGGTCGAGGTATTCCACACGACGTTGGTGGAACGCCAGAAGCGCAATCGCGAGACGCATCTGCTCTCAGACCTCAATGATTGGCTCCAGTCCTGCAACTCGTTGGGCGAGCTCTACCGGATGGTAGCCGAATTCCTCGGCCGCTTGCTCCCTGGCTGCGCCGGCAGCCTCTATATCTACGCGAATTCGCGGGATGTACTGGAAAGCGCCAAAGCCTGGAACGGCGGCAAGATGATGCCGGCAATGCATCCCGACGACTGCTGGGGCTTGCGGCGCGGACGGCCCTATACTTTCGGCGAAAACGAGATCGATTTCCGGTGCTCTCATATAGATCCGTCGGTAGAGAGCGAGTATTGCTGCATCCCGATCCTCGCACACGGCGAGACGATCGGATTGCTGCATCTCGAATTCGGATCAGAGAACGAAAAGCAGCTTAAGGAAACGATCGCGGAGGAACGCCGGTTGGGGCTTGTTTGCGCCGAGCAGATCAGCCTGGCGATAGCCAATGTCAAATTGCGCGATCAGCTGCGCGACCAGTCGATACGAGACGTGCTGACCGGGCTGTTCAACAGGCGGTACATGCTGGAGACCTGCCGCCGGGAATTTTCGCGGGCGGCGAGGGCCGGCCAAAGCATCAGCATCCTTTCGATCGATGTTGATAACTTCAAGAAATACAATGACAATCACGGGCACGATGCCGGCGATATGGTGCTGCGTGCGGTCGGCAATTGCCTGGAGAACCTGTTCCGCAACGAAGATATCCCTTGCCGGTTCGGCGGCGAGGAATTCGTCGTCATTATGCCTGGGGCGGGCGCGGCTGCCGCGCTGCGCCGGGCCGAGCAGCTTCGCAGCAAAGTCGAGGAGATCGTTGTCCGCTACCTCGAGAAGAACCTGCCGCGGATCACCGTGTCGATCGGCGTGGCGGTTTTCCCGGACGCCGGCGACAATCCGCAAACAGTACTGAAAGCCGCGGACCAGGCCTTGTATCGGGCAAAGGAAAAGGGCCGCAACCGCGTCGAAATGTCCGGCGCCGCGGCAACGGACGCCGACGCGCCAGAGCTGCGCTCTCTGGCGACGCACCACGGATTGGCCGCCACTTTCTGCGATCCGGCCGCAGAGCAGGAGCAACCGGCTTTGGCGCTCATCGACGTTTCCTGACCGGCCTCCCTGGGGGGACCCAGGTACGGCTAGCCCATGGCGATCAGCGCCTGCTCGGCAGATCCGCCGCACCGATTTCCCGCCCGAACTGAACGACCGAGTCCCTCGCCCCGCTTGCAGGAGAGGTTGGGGTGGGCTTGTCACTGCGATCGATGACAGGGCGCCCTTGGGGCGCTATCGTTTCCGCGACGGCCCACAACTCAGCAAACCGGAAAAGGAGCTTGCGATGCTCGATCTCCACTTTTGGCCGACGCCGAACGGCAAGAAGGTCACCATCCTGCTCGAAGAATTGGGTCTCGATTACAATTTGGTCCCATGCAATATCGGGCGCGGCGACCAGTTCAAACCGGAATTCCTAAAGATCAATCCCAACCACCGCATGCCGGTCTTGGTCGACCACAACACCAAGGGGGGCGGGGCGCCGATCAGCATTTTCGAATCAGGCGCGATCATGATGTATCTCGCGGAAAAGGAAGGCCGCTTCTTCCCGCAGGACCTTCGCGGGAAATACGAGGTCACCCAGTGGGTCATATGGCAGATGGCCAATCAGGGCCCGAAACTTGGTGAATGCGGGCATTTCCGCCGCGCCGGCCCCGACGCCGGCGACCTGACCTATGCGATCCGCCGATTTACCGACGAGGCCAACCGGCTCTACGGCGTCATGAACAACCGGCTCTACGACCGGCGCTATCTCGCCGGCGACGAATACACTATCGCCGACATGATTTCCTATCCGTGGACCGTCAACGCCGAGGCCCAAGGCCAGAACATCAGCGAGTTCAAGCATTTCAAACGCTGGTTCGACGAGGTCGGCAGCCGTCCGGCGGTCAAACGCGGGATGGAGACCGGCAACAATCTGCGTGTCGACCCCGCCACATTGAGCGAGGCGGAGCGGGCCCAGATGCGCAAGATCATGTACAACCAGCGCGCGATCCCCGCCCCGGCGTAAGTTTGCCGCCCCTCACCCACCAAGCCCTTCGGGCTTGATCCTCCCTCTCCCGAGCCCAGCGAGGCGGGTGAGGGTCAGGGCGCCAACGCCATTTCTTTTCCGCCAGCCTGACGAACAGGCTGGCGCCGAACGGCAACGCCATATCGTTGAAATCGTAACCGGGGTTGTGGACTTCGCAGCCTCCGGTTCCGTCGCCGTTGCCGATTTGGATGTAGGCGCCGGGCCGGCGGTTCAGCATGTACGAGAAATCTTCCGAGGCCATCACCAGGTTGCCGTTGCGGTTGACGTTGTCGGCGCCGACCAGTTCGGCGGCAGTGTCGGCAATGAATTCGGTCTCGGCGGCATCATTGACGAGCGGCGGGAACAGGATGCGGAAATCGAGTTCCGCGGCCGCTCCGAACCCGCCGGCCACGCCACTGGCGATGCGCCGCATATTGTCCTCGATCAGCTGCAGGGTTTCGGCCGCAAAGGCGCGCGCGGTGCCGCGGATGAAGGCCCGTTCCGGGATCACATTGTAGGCGTCGCCGGCGTGGATCTGGGTGACACTGAGGACTGCCGTGTCGAGCGGCCTCACATTGCGCGAGACGACGGTCTGCAACGCCGTCGTGATGTGGCTCGCAATGATGACCGGATCGATCCCGGCTTCGGGGCGAGCGCCATGCGCACCGCGGCCGGTGACGGTGATATCGAAGTAGGCGCCGCCCGCCATCATCGGGCCGGTTCGGATCTGAAACTTGCCGATCGCGAGCCCCGGCCGGTTGTGCATGCCAAAGATCGCGTCGCACGGAAAACGCTCGAACAGCCCGTCCTTGACCATCGCCTCGCCGCCGCCGAGCCCCTCTTCGGCCGGTTGAAAGATCAGGTTGACGGTGCCCTCGAATTGGCGGGTCTCGGCCAGGTATCGCGCCGCGCCAAGGAGCATCGCGGTGTGCCCGTCATGGCCGCAGGCGTGCATACGCCCCTGCTGGCGCGAGCGGTAGGCGAGATTGGTCGCCTCCTCGATCGGGAGCGCATCCATGTCGGCCCTCAGCCCGACCGAGCGTGGCGAGGTGCCGGCGCGCAACCGGCCGACCACTCCCGTGCGGCCGACCCCGCGATGTACCTCGTAACCGAACTCGGCAAGCTTTTGCGCGACGAAATCGGAGGTGCGGTGCTCCTCGAACCCGAGTTCCGGGTGGGCATGGATCTCGCGCCGCCAGTTCGTCACATCTTGGTGAAATTCCGCAATGCGCTCAATGACGTTCATGGTCGCCTTTCCTTCGCACTATGACCCACCGTCATAACCCGGTCTCTGGTTAGTGTCAGCGGGAAAGGGGCCCTGAACGTAGCACAATGCCGTGCTAACCTCTTTCACCGGTCCGGTGTGCCGCCTGCTCGGCCTATGATTCGCATCGGGGCGCTCCGATCATCGAGTGCAATCGCCGTAAATAAACCTGTACGCGGAGTTTCGCCCCGTTCCACACTTTAAGAGCAAAACCGGGGTGCCGCGTTTTTAAGGGGTGCCGTCCTAGTTTTGCCACCGGCAAGCGAAAAGTTACTTACCAAGTAAATCCTAGGCTTCCATAGAATAGGTCTGGTAATTCCGGGCAGATTTGGCCCTGTGGCCTGAACACCGCAGTCAGCTTCCAATGTGCAGAAAAAAAGAGCGGCCGGGTTGACACCGGCATTTTAGCCTGTTTAGCCTCGGATCGTCCTACCTGTCCTACCCGGTTTGTCGGGGACAATCCGGGAAGACACCGATCTGCATTCCCTCGTCCATCCCAATACGATTGGCATGGCGGCAAGACTGGTATTGCCCGCGACCGGGGGGTGCCCAGCAAAAGGGGGTAACGCAATGCCAATGCGTCAAACGATCGGTATTTCGCTCGCGTTTCTGATGATCTCGGCCGGCGCGATCGCCAAGACGCCGGACAAAAGCAGTTCGCACCAATCTAACCAGCGGCACGGCAAATTTGCGAAAGCCGAAACCAGACACGGCAAACTCCGGATCCCCTCCTGCGAGGCTGTGCACACCCGCGCGCATGCTCATTACAGCGGGCGCGCGCAATCCCCTTCTCTCGACGCCGAATTCGGCCGGGTCTACCGGGGGGCCGGCCGACGCGTACCTGGGCCCGGTGCATCCTGTCGGGAAAAGTGAGGTCGGCACGGCGGCCTGGTACAATTGGGTTGGCGGGCGGACGGCGAGCGGGGAGATTCTCGACGCGGTCAGCGCGACCGCAGCGCACCGCTCACTGCCATTGGCGTCGTACGCCAGGGTGACAAATCTCGACAACGGCCACTCGATCATAGTCAAGATCAACGACCGGGGGCCGTGGAGGCGTCGGTTCATCATCGACCTTTCGCCGCGAGCGGCCGATGAGCTCAGCGTGAGGCAAACCGGGGTGGCGGCGGTTATGGTCGAGCCGGTAGCGCCCGGAGCGCCGCCGCCCAATGCTGCAGCTCCAAGGGTCGCGGTTTATCAGAGCTACGATACGCCCGCGATGCACTAGCCGGGAGGACTAGCGAGCGTCCGTTCTGAAATACTCTACGTCTTCCGGGCGCGCTTTCCAGTCAGGGTTGCTCGGCCATTCTTTGGTGCGGCCTAACATCTCCTCGCCGTAGCGCACGCGGAACAGCAGGGTGCGCTGCGCGCCGTTGGCATATTCGTGCAATTCGCCTCGCGGATGAACGACGAAAGTCCCGGGTCCGATCTCGATAGTTTCGGTTGGGGTACGCATCCTGCCCCCACCTTCGAAGCAAAAGTAGATCTCGGTCGCATTCGGGTGACAATGATAAGGGCTGGTCTGGCCCGGTTCCCAGCAGGCGATCGTGACATCACCCTCGCCGATCCTGCCGAGCACCCTTTCCATGTGTTTGTTGGGATCGAACGCCTGTTCGGCCTGCAGATTGAAAACGTGCATTTGCCCCTCCGTGAATCGCGATTTAGCCTTATCTTAGAGCGACATTATCGGAGGAAGAGATGACGCAGGCGAGCCGTTTGCGGGCTTTGCTGCAACGGGACGGGATGGTGGTGGCGCCCGGGGCCTATGATTGCATCACCGCCAAGCTCATCGAACAGGCCGGATTTTCTGCGGTCTACATGACCGGAGCCGGCACCGCGGCGGCATTGGGATACCCAGATTTTGGGCTCGTCACGATGTCCGAGATGGTGGGGAATGCCGAGCGTATCGCGGCCGCGGTGGAGGTGCCCGTCATCGCCGATGCCGATACCGGCTACGGCAACGAGCTCAATGTCCTTCGCACGATACGCGAATTCGAGCGCAGCGGCGTCGCCGGAATTCACGTCGAAGACCAGGAATTCCCCAAGAAATGCGGCCATCTGGAAGGTAAGCAAATCATCCCGCGCGAGGACTACATCGCGAAAATCCGCGCCGCGGCCGCCGCCCGCCGCGACAAGGATTTCATAGTCATTGCACGCACCGACTCGCATGCCGTTGCTGGGTTGGACGAGGCCATTGCGCGAGCCAATGCGGCGCTCGCCGCCGGGGCCGATATGGCGTTTGTCGAGGCGCCGCAGACGTTGGAGGAGGTCGCAGCGGTGCCGCGCCTGGTCAATGGACCGTGCCTCTTGAATGTCGTCCGCGGCGGCAAGACACCCGATCTCGATCTGCGGGAAGCCGAAGCGATGGGCTACAAGCTCGCGATCGTCCCGGGGCTGCTGATCAAGAGTGTGGTCGGCATCTGCGACCAAATGCTGGCCGAGTTAAAGAGGACCCACCGTCATCCGACACCGGTCAAGGAGATCACCGTGCCGGAAATGTTCCGCCGTTTCGGGGCGGACGAATGGGACGCGCTGCGCACGCGCTTTCGCACCTCGCCGGGCGCGCGCGAAGCGGCGGAATAATTCGAGTACCGAATTTGCCGTCGCCGCGACCACGGCCGATCCCCCACCCCAACCCTCCCCCGCGCGCGGAGGAGGAAGGGGCCGGCGCAGCGGGAAGGTGGGGGCTCGCAGACCGTCTCTTGTATCGCGACGGGCTGATCCCGGTTATCGACAAGCCGGCGGGGGTTGCGGTGCATCCCGGCCCCGGCGGGGGTCCAAATCTCGAAAGTCGGTTCGACGAACTGCGCTTCGGTCTGCCGCACCCGCCGGCGCTCGCTCACCGTCTCGACCGCGATACCAGCGGCTGCCTTGTGTTGGGACGGCACCCGAAGGCGCTGCGGCGGGTGGGCTGCGAAGAGGTTCCAACGGCATGATCCCGCGCTATAGCCGGCCCGAAATGACCCGGATCTGGTCGCCGGAAAATCGGTATCGAATCTGGTTCGAGATCGAGGCATATGCTTGCGATGCACAGGCGGCGCTGGGAATCATCCCCGATAGTGCGGCTCGCGCGGTCTGGGAGCGCGGCGGCTTTGAGGCCGAGCGCATCGACGAGATCGAGCGCGAGACCCACCATGACGTGATCGCCTTCCTGACCAATCTCGCCGAGCACGTCGGCCCCGAGGCGCGTTTTGTGCACCAGGGGATGACGTCGAGCGATGTGCTCGACACCTGTTTTGCGGTGCAGCTGACGCAGGCCGCCGACATCCTGCTGGCGGATCTCGATGCACTGCTCGCGGTGCTGAAGCGCCGCGCTTTCGAGCACAAGTTGACGCCCGCGGTGGGGCGCAGCCACGGCATCCACGCCGAGCCGACGACCTTCGGATTGAAGCTCGCCGGGCACTACGCCGAATTTGCGCGCAACCGCGCCCGCCTCGCCGCGGCGCGCAAGGAGGTGGCGACCTGCGCGATCTCCGGCGCCGTCGGGACCTTCGCCAATGTCGATCCTCGGGTCGAGGAATACGTTGCGAAGAAGCTCGGTCTCGAACCCGAGCCGGTCTCGACGCAAGTCATCCCGCGCGACCGCCACGCCCAGTTTTTTATGACCCTGGCGCTGATCGCGGCGGCGGTCGAGCGCCTCGCTACCGAGATCCGTCACCTGCAGCGCACCGAAGTCCGAGAGGCCGAGGAATATTTCGCGCCGGGGCAGAAGGGTTCCTCGGCGATGCCGCATAAGCGAAATCCCGTTCTCGCCGAGAATTTGACGGGTCTCGCCCGGGTCGTCCGGTCTGCCGTGGTGCCGGCATTGGAGAATGTCGCGCTATGGCACGAGCGCGACATCTCCCACTCTTCGGTCGAACGGGTCATCGCACCGGACACGACGATCGCACTCGATTTCGCGCTGGCGCGGCTGACCGGCCTCACGGACGGGCTCGTCGTCTATCCCGAGCGGATGCGGCAGAACCTCGAATTTTTGGGCGGGCTCGTGGACTCACAGCGCGTGCTTCTGGCATTGACCCAGGCCGGGATGAGCCGCGAATACGCCTACCGAGCGGTCCAGCGCAGCGCGATGGCCGCGTGGGACGGCCGAGGGCACTTCTCCGATCTCCTAAAAGCGGACCCGGAGATCGCCTCCTATCTCGACCCGCAAGCCATCGATGGCCTGTTCGATCTCACATACCACTTGAAACACGTCGACACGATCTTCACCCGGGTCTTCGGTCAGCAGGCGTAATAACGCCGGTAATACGGGTCCCAACAGCTCCGCTGCGGATAATATGGTCTCGACGGATAATAGGCCGGGGCCGGTGCATAATACCCGTACGGATTATAGTAGCCGTAAGGATTATAGTACGGGTTGGCCGCTGCGCCGAGCGCGGTTCCTGCCGCAAAGGCGCCGAGCCCGATCCCTACTCCGGCGGCGGGGCTGAGCGCATTGGCGGCCCGCGGCATGGTGGTCAACCCGACCGCAGCAAGAACCGCTGCCCCGATGGCTAAGCCGCGACCGGTCTGCGCAAAGTGTTTACCAAGAGTCATTTGCCTACTCCTCCAGTTTACCACGGCACTGGCAAGTTTACGGCCAGATGCCGGCCCTCTATCGATAATAACAGCCACCGTCGCGGCGAATTCCAAACCCGATTGCTCGGGGATACGTTGGGCACCAAACACGTCGACGCCCGACAGCGCTGGAAACCTCCCGGTTTCTCTAGCTCGAACAAATCGACAGCCAGCCGATCAGCCGCATTTCAAACCAGCGGGTGACGGTTTGCCATCATGACGCTCCTAAAAACGCCACCTTTGCATTGCATGCTATTGGTGCTGTGATAAGCGGGTTTGTGATCGCGCAACAACCGTCAGGCGAGGTTTTGCTGCTGATCTGCTGCAGGTGCAGCGGAGTGTGATAAGCGCCTCAATCTATGATTGCAAATCGTGATTTGACATGCGGCTGAGCGATGAAGAAAAGGCGATGCTGGCTGGTGAGTTTGGCGCCGTCCGGCGCTGGGCGATCTCCCACCAGATTGCAGTCGGCGAGTTCTTTGATGCAGCGGATCTCGTCCCGATTTCGCAGGCCCACCTCATGGCCGATACAGAATCGCTGGGAGAGGCCGGGGTGCGGTTTCTCGAAGACCTCGCCGCCGCCCCAGAGGCCGCGCGGCGGGTTCGGGTGCCGACGATCAGCGACCCGCGTGGGATCGATTTTTCGGTCTATCGGCGGCTCGGGCAGACACCGGAGATGGCGGCGCTGGAACAGCGGGCGATCATGGCTCTGCGCGCCTTTGGCGTGCTGATGACAGATACCTGCATCAACTACCAGACCATCATGGCGCCGGTGCGCGGCGAGCACATGGCCTTTGGCGATACCGGCGTCGTGATTTATTCGAACAGCGTGCTCGGCGCCCGCAGCAATTTCGAGGGCGGGCCCTCGGCACTGGCTGCCGGGTTGACCGGCCGCACCCCGCGCTACGGCTACCATCTAGACGCGTGCCGGCGCGCCACCAAGCGGTTCCGCCTCACCACGACACCGCGCGACCTCAGCGACTGGGGCGCGTTGGGGGGCATCGTCGGCGAGGCCTGCGGCTCCTATTGGGAGGTCCCGGTCATCGAGGGGATCGAGATCGTCCCCGGTTCCGATGCGCTGAAGCATTTCGGCACCGCGCTGGCGAGCTTTGGCTCGGTGGCGCTGTTCCACATGCCGGGGATCACAGCGGAGGAAGTGGTCTTTGCGGGATCGCCACCGCCCGTGGTCACCATAGCGCAGGACGGGATCGAGGTCTTTCTTACTCGCTATGCTGCGCCGGAGGACAAGCTCGACGTAGTCGTGTTTGGCGCGCCACAGCTGTCGCTGTTCGAGATTGAGGCGGTGGCTCGCGCCCTCGACGGGCGGCGGGTGCATCGGGAGACGACGGTCATCGTCGCGACCTCGCCTGAGATCAAGCACGCCGCCGACCGGATGGGGCTGACGAGCCGGATCGAAGCCGCGGGCGCGGTCGTCGCGCAGGGCATCTGCTTCTACCAGAGTTATGCGAGAGAAATGGCCGAGGCCAATGGCTGGACGCGGCTGATGACCAACTCCGCCAAGCTCGTCAACATCATTGGCGGCTATGGCTACCGGCCGACCTTGGCGAGCCTCGAACGCTGCGTCGACTCCGCGACCGCCGGCCGGGTGCTCTGATGCCGATCCTGCTGCGATGCCACAAAGGCATCGGTCCGGCGGCGACGGGCACGGCGCTCGTTGCCGCCGATAATTTCAGCGCGCGCTACGATCTCGACCGCAGCAAAGGAATTTTTTCCCGCCCCAGTCACAAGCTCGCCGGACAGAGCTATGCCGACCGCATTCTCGTCCTCGATACCGCCAAAGGCGGGGTCGCCACCGCCTGGATGCTGCATGAGATGACATCGCGCGGCATGGTACCGCGGGCATTGATCTTTAACCGGGTCAACCCGATCCTCGCGCAGGGCGCGGCGTTCGGCAATGTCGCGCTGGTCGACCGCTTCGAAGGCGATGTGACGCAACTATTCCGCACGGGCGACGAACTTCGCGTCGACCCTGCGGCCGGCGTCGTCGAGATCCTCAATCGCGACGGCTGAATCCCCATATATCCGCAATCCAAGCGGGGAGGCTGCGATGTCGACGACCTACCGTTACGTGCTCCCGGTCGAGCAGACCGAGTGGAAGTTCGACGGCAATACCGAGACTTGTTTTACCTGGGAGTACGACGAGCCGCGGGAGGCCCTGCTGCAACTCTATGCCAAGGGTAAGAAGCAGCAATGGGATGCCGCCGAGCGGATCGACTGGTCCCTCGACCTCGATCCCGAAAACCCCATGATGCTCGATGACCGGGTTGTTCACATTTACGGAACCGACCTGTGGAACCGCATGAATGAGCAAGAGCGGCGCCGGGTCCGCCATCACCTGCAGGCGTCGCAAATCTCGCAATTCATGCACGGTGAGCAGGGCGCGCTGATTGCGACCGCCAAGATCGTGCAGACCGTGCCGGACCTCGACTCGAAATTCTACGCCGCCACCCAGGTCATGGACGAGGCGCGGCACGTCGAAGCTTATTCTCGGCTGTTGCATGAAAAATTCGAGCTCGCTTATCCGATCACGCCGGGTCTCAAGGCTTTGCTCGATGACGGCCTCACCGACAGCCGCTGGGACATGACTTATCTGACCATGCAGATCCTGATCGAGGGTCTGGCGCTGGCCGCGTTTCAACGCATCCGCGACCAAGCGCAGAACCCGCTCGCCGCGGCGGTCAATGCCTATGTGATGCAAGACGAAGCGCGGCACGTCGCTTTTGGGCGCCTTGCGCTGCGCGACTTTTATCCGCAGCTCAGCGATGCCGAGCGCAAGGAGCGCGAGGACTTCGTTGTCACCGCGTGCTGGCACATGCGCGACCGGTTTAACCAGCGCGAGGTGTGGGAGCGGCTCGGCCTGCCGATCGCGGAGTGCCTCAGGATCGTTGACGAATCCGAGCCGATGAAGGTCTTTCGCAGCCGGATATTCAGCCGCATCGTCCCGACCGTGAAGGATATCGGTTTGTGGGGACCGCAAGTTCAGGAGGCTTTTGCGGCGATGGGCGCAATCGAGTTCGCCAAAGTCGACGCCGGCGCTCTATTGGAGAACGACGCCCGCGTCGCCGAGGATTTCGATGCACGCACTCGACTGCACGACGCCAGCGCATAATAGCTGTCCACCTATTCCGGCAGCCCGAACACCTCTTCTGGTTCGAAGAGGCCGCGTACCGGGTGAAAGCCGAGGGAGACGAGCGGGCGCGGGCAGATCCGGGCGAAGGCACTCGACACCAGGATCGGCCGCAACAGCCGCTTGGTCAGACCTTCGATGCGCGAGGCGAGGTTTACCGCCGGACCGATGACGGTGAAATCGAGCCGGTCGGCCGAGCCGACATTGCCGAAAATGACTTCGCCCAGATGCAGGCCGATACCGATCCTGACCTCGGGCTGGTTGGCTTCGCGCCGTGCCTTATTTATGTCGCCGAGACGCTCGAGCCCCTCGAGAGCCGCTTCCAGCGCCTGCACGCTCGCTTCCGAGAAGTCGTCGTCGTCCGCGGCCGGAAAGATCGCGAGCACGCCATCCCCCATGAACTTCAAGGTTTCGCCTTTGCGCGCTCCCACGGGGGTGACGATCGCCTCGAAATAATCGTCGAGGAGATCGATCACCTCCGCGCCCGGCAGCCGGTCCGATAAGGCCGTAAAACCGCGCATGTCGGCCATCATGATCACGGCCCGCAGCTGCTCGCCTTGAGCGCGCTGGATCTGCCCCGCGAGCACGCGCCGCCCCGCCTGCGGGCCGAGATAGGTGTCGAGCAGGTTCTCGGTGATCCGCCGAATGGCGCGAGGCTCGACGATCGCGGCGAGCGCCGGATTGAGTTCTTCGAGCGCGGCAATTTCGGCGTCGCTGAACCCGCTCGGCCGGTCGGTGGCCCAAGTCACGACCGGAAAGCGCCGGAAGCTGCGATTGAGCGCCAGCGCTAAATAATCGGTGACGCCGAAATCCCTGAGCTTGGATAGCAGCGGATATTCCGGGGTGTCTTCGGTAAGGCGGCGGCGAAACGGCGTTCCGCGCTCGATCGTGGCGCGGATCGGGCTGCGCAAATACTCGTCGGTCGCTTCATTGCCCTGCAGGATGCGGTACTCCTCGACGACCTTGAGAGGGCGCAGCCAGCGTGCGCCGACGCCCCTGATCTGCGGATGTAAAGTCCCCATGTGGAGGGTCGCGCGGAACAGCGGCAAACCGTCGCCGACAAGGCGCCAGCACAACTCGTCGAAGGTTTCTATATCGCTGTCGATGTGGGGGCCTTCGCGCAGAAGCCAGCGACCGACTTGCCCGCCCGGTATTGGGGCGCCCAAACTGGTATAGACGCCTTCGGTGCGAAAGAACTCTTCGCCGCTCAAGGTCGTGTCGGGCGGGACATCCAAGGGCATGCTCGCATCCATTCGCGCAACACCTGAGATCGGCACGCCTGAGGCGTCCGCTACGCGAGATTAAATAGGCTGCCCATTGGCTATTACGATGGCGCGGCCATTGCGACCGCGAGGAGCTTCGCTTGACGCGCACGACGCCCTGCACGAGCATTGCGGCAACGTTCGGAGAAAAGCGATGCGCTCCTTTACTACCCGGCCAGAGATCCGCGGCACCTTCGGGGTCGTCGCCTCGACCCATTGGATCGCTTCGGCCGTCGGCATGAGCATCCTGGAGAAGGGCGGCAACGCATTCGACGCGGCGGCGGCCGCCGGATTTACGTTACAGGTGGTCGAACCGCATCTGAACGGTCCACTCGGCGAGGCGCCGATCCTCGTGTGGAGCGAGGCGAACCGCCGCTGCGACATGATCTGCGGCCAGGGTGTCGCCCCCGCCGCCGCGACGATCGAACGGTTTCGCGAGCTCGGCCTCGATCTGATCCCCGGCACCGGGCTGTTGGCCGCCGCAGTTCCGGGAGCGTTTGGCGCCTGGATGCGGCTCCTGCGCGATTATGGGACGATGCCGCTTGCCGAGATTCTCGGCCCGGCGATCGGCTATGCCGAGAACGGCTACCCCGCCGTTCATCGGATCGGCGAGACCGTCGCCGCCGTCGCCGAGTTGTTCCGCCGGGAATGGCCGAGTTCTGCTGCGATCTATCTGCCGAACGGTGCACCGCCGGAGCCGGGAAGACTGTTTCGCAATCCGGCTCTCGCTGCGACCTACCGCCGCGTGCTCTCAGAAGCCGGCGATGGCGGCCGAGAGGGGCAGATCGAGCGCGCCCGCCAGGCGTGGTACCGCAGCTTTGTCGCCGAGGCGATTGACCGCTTTTGCCGGCATGAGAAGGTGTTCGACTCCTCTGGGCGAAGTCATGGCGGGTTATTGACCGGTGACGATTTGGCGCGCTGGGAGGCTCCGGTCGAGACGCCGCTCACCTTCGAGTATCACGGCTATACCGTGGCGAAAGGCGGGCCGTGGAGCCAAGGACCGGTTCTGCTGCAGCAACTGGCACTGCTGAAAGGGTTCGATCTTGACGGCCTCGATCCCCTCGGGGCCGATTTCATCCATATCGTCGTCGAATGCGCCAAGCTCGCCTTCGCCGATCGTGAAGCCTGGTACGGCGACCCTGATTTTGTCGACGTGCCGATGCCCACCCTGCTCGGCACCGCGTACAACGACGCGCGGCGAAAGCTGGTGACCAATCACGCCTCGCTCGAGTTGCGCCCGGGCCGCCCAGACGGCCGCACTCCGCGCGTGCTCGTCGGTGGTCGGGAGGCCGTCTTTGCCGCGGCTGGCATCGGCGAGCCGACCGTCACCGAGCACGGCGTCGTGGCCGGCGACACCTGCCATGTCGATGTGATCGACCGCTGTGGCAACATGGTCTCGGCAACCCCGAGCGGCGGCTGGCTGCAGAGCTCGCCGGTGATCCCGGAACTCGGGTTTTGCCTTGGCACGCGGATGCAGATGTTCTGGCTCGAGGAAGGGCTGCCGGCGAGCCTCGCGCCCGGCAAGCGCCCGCGCAGCACCCTGTCGCCGTCGATGGCGTTCAAGGAAGGCAAAACCCATCTCGCCTTCGGCACTCCGGGCGGCGATCAGCAGGACCAGTGGTCGCTCCTGATGTTTCTGCACCACCTCCACCACGGCATGAACTTGCAAGAGGCGATCGACTGCCCGGCCTTTCACACCGAGCACATGCCGAACTCGTTCTACCCGCGGGCCGCGCAGCCCGGCGTTGTGGCGGTCGAGAGCCGCTTCCCCGAGGCGACGCGTGCGCCGCTCGCGCGCCGCGGCCACCGAGTGCGGGTCGGCGACCCCTGGTCGGAAGGCCGTCTTTCCGGCTGCGCCCGCGAAGAAACCCCGGAGGGCCGGATTCTCAAGGCCGGCGCCAACCCCCGCGGCATGCAGGGCTACGCCATCGGTCGCTGATTGGTGTGGCGCGAGTGTTAAGTGCCGGCGATGAACGAGCGCATCGAGCGGGCCTCGTACTCGACCTCGTCGAGCCGGTTCTTGACGACGTCGCCGATGCTGACGATGCCGTGGAGCCGGCCGTCCTCGACGACCGGGAAATGGCGGATGCGGCGGTTGGTCATCTCCGCCATCAGCTGGTCGACGCTGTCCGACAGCCGGCAGGTCGCCACCCGGCGGGTCATCATCTCGGCGACGCTGAGCGACAGCAGAGTGGCTCCGTGCTCGGCGAGGCCGTGCACGATGTCGCGCTCCGAGATGATCCCGTCGACGCTTCCGCCGTCCGCGCTGACGACGAGGGCGCCGATATTGCGAGAAATCAGCTCCTCAACAGCGGCGCCGACCGTGTCATCCGGCCGGATCGTCGCCACCGCACTCCCCTTGGCGCGCAGAATGGTCTCGACGTTCATCACAGGCCTCGCCTGATTGGCGCGGTCGCAAGGAGCAACCGCCAAGCGTACCAGCTTAGGACAAAATGCCGCATCGGGGAATAACTCTCGGCGAGCGAGGGCCCACGGCATCACGATTATTCCGAGCGGCCCCGGGAGAGGAACGACATGGAGCGCATCCAAATCAATGAAGTTTCGATCGAGCTGCTGACGGCCGGAAACGGTCCGCCGCTGCTGTTTCTGCACGGCGGCGACTATTTTGCGCAACACCAGGAATTCTTCGACAGATTGGCGCGGCGCTGGCGGGTAGTCGTCCCGCGGCATCCCGGCTTCGGTAATTCCGAGCGGCCGGACGGCTTCCGCACCGTCCACGATCTGGCCTACCTCTACCTCGAAATTCTCGAACGTCAGGATTTCGGCAAGGTGACGCTGGCAGGCGCCTCGTTGGGCGGCTGGATCGCGCTGGAAATGTGCGTGCGCTGCCTCGAGCGGATCGATCATCTCGTGCTGATCGACTCGGTCGGCGTCAAGTTCGGCGGGCGAGAAGAGCGCGACATCGCCGATATTTACGCGCTTGCGAGCGAGGAACTGTTGCGGCTCAGTTTCTTCGATCCGATACGCGCGGCTCCGGATTACGCTCGGCTCAGCGATGACGAGGTCACTGCGGTCGCCCGCGATCGGCAGGCAACGGCGCTCTATGGCTGGCGGCCCTACATGCACGATCCCGGGCTTCGCCGGTGGCTGCACCGGGTGCGCGTGCCGGCCTTGGTGATCTGGGGCGAAAATGACGGCATCGTCACGTCCGATTACGGCCGAACGCTCTGCAGCTCGCTGCCCAATGCCCGCTTCGAGGCGATCCGCGAGGCCGGGCACTACCCGCAGATCGAGCGTCCTGCGGAGGTCGCCGATGCGATCGGCCGTTTCGCGCGCGCGGAGGTGTTGTGATGAAAGTTTGGCATTTCAGCGAGATGGCCTACCACCCGGCCTGGCCGCAGCTCGGCAACTCCTATCGGGTCACGATCCCGAGCCGGCTCTATGACCCGAAGGTCGGCGCCGACCTCTATCACCGCTACCTCGACGAATGGGCGCTGTGCGACGAGCTCGGCATCAACATCATGACCAACGAGCACCACGCGACCGCAACTTGCGCCAACTCGGTGTGCACGATCCCGATGGCGATCTTGGCGCGCGAGACCAAGAAGGTGCGGCTCCTCGCGCTCGGCATGCCGATCGGCAATCGCAACGACCCGATCCGCGTCGCCGAGGAATATTCGATGCTCGACGTGATTTCACGCGGCCGCATCGAGATGGGCTTTGTCAAAGGGGTGCCGTTCGAAATCCCCCCCGCCAACACCAACCCCGCCGAATTGACGGAGCGTTTCTGGGAGGCGCACGACCTGATCTTAAAGGCGATGACCAGCCTTGACGGCCCGTTCAACTGGGAGGGCACCCATTTTCACTACCGTCAGGTCAATGCCTGGCCGCGGCCGTGGCAACAGCCGCATCCGCCGGTATGGATGCCGGTCGGCAGTACCGGCAGCGCGACGGAGGCGGCCGAGCGCGGGATAACGATCGGTGTGCTCAACACCGGCTGGGTGCGCACGCCGCCGATTTTCGAAGCCTATCGTAAGAAGGCGGCCGAAGTCGGCCGCCCGATGACGCCGGATCGGCTCGCCTATATGGCGCTGATCGGCGTCGGCCGCACGCGCGAGGAGGGCTGGCGCCGCGCCGACCAGATCCTGGGGTACAGCCGCACCTCGGGCATCGTCGCGCCGCAATTTATGAACCCGCCCGGCTATGCGTCGCCGGCGCTGAGCGCGCAGGCAATCAGAGCGAGCGGCGCCGGGTTCCGCGCCGGCCGCATCCAATCGCGCGACGGCCGCAACATCGATCCTCGGACGATGTCAGTCGCGGACGCGATTGACGCCGGCCTCGTTTTCGCCGGCACGCCGGACGACGTGTTCGACCAGCTGCGCGCCTTCTACGACCATGTCGGCGGCTTCGGGCATTTGCTCATGATGGGCCAGGGCGGCCTCTTGGACCACGACGAGACGGTCACCAATCTCTCGCTCTTCAGCAAGGAAGTGTTGCCCCGCGTCGCGGATCTCGCAGCCATGTAACGAGCCGTGAAAACTCGGCCAAATCTCTGCCCAATCGGCACCTAGAAATTGCCGAAATGGAGGACAAATTTTCACATGGCAAAACCGAGCATCGGAGGAGAAATGCCAATGTGGAAAGGACCCGCCTCTGTCCTCTGTGGCTGCCTCGCTGCGCTGCCGCTGATCGGCTGCGCCGGAGACGTCGCCACACCGTCGCAGGCAACGGCGGTGAGCACCGACCGCGATTGCCGAACCCGCGCCAAATTACGTCCCCGCTCCGCGCGTCTATGCCGTCGGCCCGGCGGTGCCGGCTGCGGTTCTGGTGTTGTGGCCGGGTGACGACACCCTGCCGCGTGATCCCGCGCTGTGGACCGCCCAGGGATTCGATGTGGTGATGCCGCAGCCGGCGGACATCTACCGGCTGGTCGCCGACCAGGAGGCTGCCCTGGCGCAGCTCGTCGCTTCGGCCCACGCGCTGGCAAATGCGCCGATCTGGGTCGTCGGTCCCGGGCCGGTCATCGAGGCCGCTCTGGGCACGCCGCAGTTCGGGCGCGGCGAGGTATCGGGTGTCGTGATGACCTCCGTCGCCTCGGGTGCGGGCGGCTGCAGTGAGAGTTTCTTCTATTCCGACCCCGGCACCGGCGCGCCGCCCAAAGTCCAGGTCCAACGCTCCGGGGACTGCGACACGGGCACGCCCGCGATTGGCGGGCGGCAACCGTCCGTGCTTCCGGCGCCCCCGCCAAATCAGCCGCGCCTCATCGAGGCATCTGCGGTGGGCAAGAACTTGCCACCGGCCGCAAAGGTGCGGCACCTCGCGGAGCTGATCAAATCAGCGCCTCCCGGGTGAAGTGGACGAGACCGGCGCTTGCCGCAAGCGCCGGACCCGTTTTCGGCGAGAAGCCTGGTCTAGTACGACGGGTAAGTAGGCGGCGGTGCAGGCGGATAGCCATAGCCGCTCGGAGCGGGTGGATAGCCATAGCCGCTCGGAGCGGGTGGATAGCCATACCCGCTCTGCGCAGGCGCAGGCGGATAGCCGTAGCCCTGATTATAGGCGCCCGGGGGCGGCGGCGGTGGCGGTGTCGAAGCAGCGCCGGTGACGGCGCCGGTGGCGCCTCCGATCGCCGCGCCGAGAGCGGCGCCATGCCCGCCGCCGACCGCACCGCCGATGGCCGCCCCCGCTCCGGCGCCGAGCAAGCCGCCGCCGACCGCGCGCTGGCCGGGGTCGTACGGGTTTGTGCAACCAGCCAACCCCAGGACGAGGGCTGCCGCAACAATGCCGGGAGCGATCAATCAATTCATCGCGTCTTCCTTTCACAAAGGTCGGCGCAACAACGAGTTGAACGCAAAAATAGTTCCGGTTGACATTTTACACTTCTTATGTGGTCGATCTCTTCATCGAAATGGAGGTTTCAGCCAGCGGGGAAGCTCATGGAACAGCGCGTCGCAATCGTTACCGGCGGCTTGCGCGGGCTCGGGCGCGCAATGGCGTTTGGCCTTGCATGGGAGGGACACCATGTCGTCGCGATCGGCCACATCGATGCCGATCTCGCGAAGGTTGAGACGGAGACGGCCGGCACCAAGCCAAAGGGCCAGATCCTGCCGCTCGTCGCGGACCTGCGCCGGCCCGCCGATTGCGACCGCGTCGTCGCGATGGCGCTGTCGCGGTTTGGCGGTGTGCACATCCTCGTCAACAATGCCGGCCTGACCTTCACGACAATCGACCCGGCCCGCTTTCGCCGCCCTGAGCCGCAGAAGTTCTGGCAGGTGCCCGACGACATCGTGCGCGCGGTCATCGAGACCAACTACATTGCCGCCGACCAGATGGCGCGTCGCGCGGCGCCTCTGATGGTCGAGCAGGGCTGGGGCCGCATCGTCAACGTAACCACCAAGCTCGATACGATGAACCGGCCGCACACCTCACCCTACGGCGCCTCGAAGGCGGCCCTCGAAATGGCGACCGAGGTATGGGCCAAGGAAGTCGAAGGAACCGGCCTGACGATCAACATCGTCAACCCGGGCGCCGGCGCCAACACCCCGGGCATGGCCGAGGAGATGCGCACGATGAGCCGCGAAGGGCGCGCTCCGCGCCTCGTCGAACCCGACGAGATGGTGCCGCCGATCCTCTACGTTGTCTCGCGTGAAGCCGACACCGTCAACGGCTGGCGCTTCGACGCCAACCTCTGGGACACGTCAGTGCCACCGGCGGAAGCCGCCCGCCGCGCCGGCCGCCCCGCCGGCTTCGAACTGCACCCGCAGCCGGCTTGACCAAAAGCGAGCTCAAACGAGGCACAATTCCAGCGATAGACTGAGCTGTCAGCTGGAGAAGCAAACCCATTCACCACGTGCGGGGATAGCCTCTGTCGGCGAATACAAAAGCTCCAGCTCCTTCACAATCGCCGAGCGTAGCGGGGCTGGGATTTCGAGATCTAGGGTCTGAGTGTAAATCCGTGCAGCCTCGGCGCGCTTCTGTTGCAGGGTCAACACATGACCTAGCGACAGAAGGGCATCGATTGCCGCTTCGTCCAGTATTACTGCCGTGCGATACGCAGTTTCTGATTCGGATAGTCTCCTAGCCTCTTTGAGAGCGTGACCAAACTGAATCCATATTGCAGGGTCCCAGGAGTTTCGAGTTAGGTCATCGGCATAACACCGCGCGGCAAACTCCCACTGGCAAACATCCCGTGCGCCGTTAGCCCGGATCCGTGTCGAAGCCCGGGGATTTACGCGACGGATCCACCTGCCGGTCAAGCCGGCGCAAAGCCGAAGCTTTAGCCTCTGGAACCATTGAGCTGGCGGTAAACGACGAGTACTCGTGCCGCCCGATGGCCACACGACCGCTGCGTTGAACCATCGTTCGCTCTGCGCCACGATGCGGTCGCGATCGGCTTCCATCAGAGAGAACTCATTGCGAAGCTCGGCGGTTTCGCCTCGGAGCACCGCGATCGCGGATGCCTGCTGGATACCGGCGGCTATCGCCAGCGCGACCTCACTTGAGAGTCGGAGGTTTTCAGCGCTCAATTTCACTCCATCAACGTTACCGAGGGCAAGCTCGGCGGCAAGCCGATCACGCTCGGCGGCAAGCCGATCACGCTCGGCGGCAAGCCGATCACGCTCGGCGAGCAAGGTATCGCGCTCGTCCGCGAGCCAATCGCGCTGTTCAGCTAGTCTGGCTGTCGCAGCGGTAACCGAATCTAGTTGGCTTGTCAGCGTCGTCATCTCATGGCGCGCAGTCGCGACATATCTCTCGCTTATTTCGATCTCGGCGCGGGTTTCGTCCACCAATTCCATGCCATATCGCAATAGCTCTTGCCGATCGAACAGATGATCGAGCGTTAATACAGCCAACTCTAAGTTTTCTTTTATTTCTTTCCAATCAATGAGTACCGGGTCGAACGGGTGATATCGCTGGATTTCAGAGACGTCGTCGAACGTTATTGGCAATCCGGTGGCACATGTCAGCTGACGGCAAACCCTATCACGATAGTTTTCATCTTTCGCCACTTTCGTGGTATCGATAACGATATCTGCGTTATTTTGCGCAGACATGTAGAAGTAGGTATGGAAAGCCATGTATAGGACAAACAGGTGTTGCTCCGTAAGCGATTCAAGAAGTTTATCAGCAATTTGCTCGATACTATAATCGTTGGCGGTATCATTTTGGTTCTGCATATAAATCGAATTATGCAGTAAGTAACGTTTCATTATCGCTGACAGGTATGGATCCTTCGTTGCCACCATTATTTCCTAAAGTCGACGAAAGAAATATTCATTATTATTTTTCTTTTAATCAACCCAAGACATCCATTGCGTCCAAAGATTTCGGTGCTGAAAGATATGAATGCCAGTAAATTGCTTCTTTAATGCAGGCAATCGTCCAAGGGACCGGGTGAAGCCGAAAACCGGGGTGCGTCGAAGGCGATCGGCGTGCCTAATTAGCAACGCCAAATATTTTATCTCCTCTGTTTGCAGAGTTTGCAGATTGCCGGCATGGCCGCCTACCGGCAGGAACCATCGGTATGAGATCTCTGGAACAAACAGCCTTACACCGCCGGCCTTCCTGATTAGCGGGATGAATTCAAGCAAATAGGGTTCGGTACTCGGATGCCTTGAATTCCACGAGTCCGGAGACTTTGATTCCGCTTCGGAGCGGGTGAGCGCTGCTAAATTATCGTGAAACGGCTCGTAAAAGCAGATGGTGGCCGGGTGTTTGCGGAATTTGAGCCAAAACCAAGTGTGCGAAGCGCGCCAGCTAGAATGAAGGAAAATTGGCGACGCGCCCCCAACGCGGCTCTTCGGGATGCCCTCCGGAGTTGCCCGCTCGCCAACTATCGCGTCGGCTATCGGCTCTCGTTTCGCGCGTGGTGGCGATAGAAATCGGATCGCCGCCGACATCTGCAGGGAAAACCATTCTCGGCTCGGAGATCACGTGACATTAGTTAACCATATTATATGAGAAGCGCTCCCTTCCGTCCCTAGGGTTCTGCATAAGCCACGCTATCCTTTCGATGCGCTATACGCCGGAACTGATCGGCTCGGCGGCTCTTGCGGACGCAATCCGGCTCGGCGTCCTGCGGTCGGGATCCCGATAATGAGACCGGCGTGGAATCTTATATAGATCGACGCGACTGATCGCCTGACCTGTAGCGCAGCCGATTGGGTACGCTTAGCGCCGGATCATCTTTTCGAAAGGTTCGCGGAAGACGTAATGGAGATAAAGCTGCTCAGAATTGAGACCGTCTCGCTTGATCAAAAGATCCTCGACGGCTTCTGCCGCGCCTAAGCAATCGGCAACAAATGGATCATCAAAAACCCAATAACCGCCCGGCATCATAAAGGTCTGGTCGTGTTGTACGCGTACTCGACAGCAGAGCGGATATCAAAACGTTTATCGCCCGCCGCCACGCATGACACTGCTTCCCTCTTCCGCCACAAGCCTTTCAGAAACGGAAGGTGCCAAGGTGAATATCCGGGTGGTTAGGATCGTTAGGTACATCCAACGGACCTGGAAAGATCTCATCCGTTTCCGAGAACGAATAAATATCACGGTTGGCGAACGTGATTTCCAATACATTGGGTATGACAACGTTTGCGACATTGCTGACCCCCGCGAAATTATTGGCATGGACATGCACGACGGTATACGCATCCGCCATCTTTTTGAAGACGCGGGTATAAATCCGTCGCCAGTGAAAATCCGAAAAGCTATTGAAAAAATGAAACTCAACTACAACCTGAGAGAACCGTTTTAATATTTCAGGTGGAGTTGCGTCGAAGACCGCCCACTCGTCATTCTCGATGTCGATCTTGAGCAGCATATTGGGGCGCATATTCTGTTTGTCGTGTCGATTGATCAGCGAGGGCAGGCTTTCGCTATCGGGCCCAGCCTCTGTTGAAATTTTTTTTCGCGCGAAGATCAACCGCGCATTATCACTAACAGGAGCATCAACGGTATGGTCGAACTCGTAAACGGTTACGCCTTTTCTAGCGATGTCCAAATCCCACGATGCATTCTGGTCGATTCCGAAAGAAAATGCCGTGTCGACGCCTCGGAAATCATCGAGAAGTACATAGCCGCCATCATGCGCGCTGCCGAACCGCGCCTTACTAAACCCGTGGACTGCATAGGGCCGAAGCAGGCGCAAAGTATTCCTAACCTCGCGATGGGTTTCGAACTCACCCGACAAGATCAATGATTCGTTATGTCGCTGATAATCATTGAACCGCGAATTTAGCTGACCCAGTCGATCTTCCAACTGCGCCATACGGGCGGCGAGGTCCTCTAGCTTGCTTCCAAAAAGGATGGGGTCGAGCGATTCAGGCATCTGACTTCCTAATATCTAAACATCAGGTATACATGGTGGTGCCCGAGCTGAGCAATTCGGGGTTAAGCGGAACCGGAATGAGAGATGGGGTTGCGAGGCGCGTTACCGATACGAAAGCAGTTCAGCACAGCAGTGAGAACTTCGTCCACGGAGATCCTCGCTACGCATGCGGCATCTTTCCCGCATTCATGTCCATCGTAGTCAGAGTAAATAATGTATCCCGCGCAAAGTAGCTTGCGACCGATGATCAGCCCTCCCATTTCCTCTCCCCACTCGTTCCAGTTTTGTCGTGATGAGTGAATACTGACCACTTTTGCGCCGCGCAGGGCCGCTAGGTGCTTCGGGCCGGAATCATTACCGACGAAGACTTCGCAGAACGAGAGCGAAGCGTCGAGGTTGTCGGATGGGAGGCGCCCTTCTAACAGCCGGAAGCGTTCGGAACCGCACAGATCCGGCGTAAGCTTATCGCGTATCGCAGAATCGTCCACAAGTAGAAGAATTTTCACTGAGCTGGACCCCGAAATTGAGACAGTAGGGACAGGTAAAGTCCTGCCCCTAGAACGCGCGATGGCACAGGAGCGGGACAGGAAGCGGACACGGAAGAAGCACAGCGCGGGGTTCAAGGCGAAGGGTGGCGCTGGCGGCAATCAGGGCGACCGGACGGTCGCCGAGCTGGGCGAGTGAGTTCGGGGGTCGGTGCGGACCAGATCTACAACTGGAAGAAGCAGCTGCTGGACGGTGCAGCGAGTATCTTTGAGGGTGGCGCGGCGGCAGACGGTTCGGCCAGCGAGGAGCAGGTCGATGCTCTGTACCGGCAGGTCGGCCAATTGAAGGTCGAAGACGATTTTTTTGCACGAAAACCCCCGGACTCGATCCGGGGGCGGGCGGAACGCCGCGGCGATGGTCGAGCGCGGAAACCGCACTCACCGCGCCCGGAGCCGAAATCGAAAAACCAGTAGGGCTACGCCTTAAAACGCGGCTCCGGCTATCGCATGTTCGGGGTTCAGCTCAGTCTCAATCGCTTGCCAGTGCTTTCAGCCGGTAAAGGAGGTCGAGCGCCTCGCGGGGGGTCAGCTCGTCGGGGCGAGTGTCGCGCAGCACGGCTTCGACGGCGGATTCCGGTGGCGGGGCGGGCTCGGCGCTGCGGCGGGCGGCGCTGAACAAAGGCAGGTCGTCGGCGAGGCGCGCGAGGGCGCCGCCCTGCTCGCCTTTTTCGAGGACGCCGAGCACCTCCTCGGCGCGGGCCGTCACACTCTTCGGCAGGCCCGCGAGCTTCCCGACGTGGATGCCGTAGGAGCGGTCGGCGGTGCCGGGGCCGACCTCGTGCAGAAAGACGACGTCGCCCTTCCACTCCTTGACCCGCATCGTGTGGCAGACGAGCGCCGGGAGCTTGGCGGCGAGCGCGGTCAGCTCGTGGTAATGCGTCGCAAATAGGGTGCGGCAGCGGTTGACCTCGTGCAGATGCTCGAGACAGGCCCAGGCGATCGACAATCCGTCGAAGGTCGCCGTGCCGCGGCCGATCTCGTCGAGAATGACAAAAGAAAGCGGCCCCGCCTGGTTCAGGATAGCCGCGGTCTCCACCATCTCGACCATGAAGGTCGAGCGGCCGCGCGCCAGATCGTCGGCGGCGCCGACCCGGCTGAAGAGGCGGTCGACGATGCCGATCCGGGCCGACCGGGCCGGTACATAGGACCCCATTTGCGCCAGGATCGCGATCAGCGCGTTCTGCCGCAAAAAGGTGCTCTTGCCCGCCATGTTGGGGCCGGTGACGAGCCAGATGCGGTCGTCGGCCAAGACGCAGTCATTGGCGACGAAGGTGCCGCCATTGCCGCAGGCGGCAAGCGCCGCCTCGACGGCCGGATGACGCCCGCCCACTATCTCGAAGGCGGTCGTCCCGTCGACTATCGGCCGCACCCACTGAGCCTCGGCCGCAAGCTCGGCCAGCGCCGCCGAGAGGTCGAGTGTGGCGAGCGCCGCGGCGGCGGCGGCGATCTCGGCGCGGCAGGCCATAACCTTAGCGACGAGTTCCTCGTAGAGCCGCAATTCCAAGGCCAAAGCCCGCTCGGCGGCACTGGCGATTTTGGTTTCGAGATCGGCCAATTCGGCCGTCCTGTAGCGCTGCGCACCGGCCATCGTCTGGCGGTGAATAAATTCCGGCCCGAGCTTGCCGGCATGGTTCGCCGACACCTCGATGTAATATCCGATGACGTTGTTGTGGCGGATCTTCAGTGCGCCGATCGCGGTCTCGCCGGCATAACGCGCCTGCAGAGCCGCGATCATGCGGCGGCTCTCGTCGCGCAGGCCGCGCCATTGGTCGAGCTCGTCCGAGTATCTCGCGGCGATGAAACCGCCGTCGCGCGCGAAGAGCGGCAGTTCGGCGGCAAGCGCACGGCGGAGGCGCTCGACGAAGGCGCCGTGCTCGCCGAGCCCCAGCTGCGCCGCAGCGAGCCGCTCGGGTAATGGCACGAGACCCGGCTCGGCCAGCATGTCGCGTAACTCGGCGGTCTCCCCCAGCGACTGGCACAGCGCCGCAAGGTCGCGCGGCCCGCCGCGGCCGAGGCTGAGGCGGGTCAAGCCCCGCTCGATGTCCGGGCAGCCCTTCAGCCGCTCGCGCAAGGTGTCGCGCAGCTCCGGCCGGTCCACAAAAAATTCGACCGCGTCGAGCCGCTCCGCGATCGCAGTGGGCTCGGTCAGTGGCGCCGCGAGGTGATCGGCGAGGAGGCGGGCGCCGGCCGCGGTTACGGTCCGATCGAGCGTCGCGACGAGGCTGCCCTTGCGCTCGCCGGCAAGGGTTGCCATCAGTTCGAGGTTGCGCCGGGTCGCGGCGTCGATCTGCATGACCGAGGCCGGCATGACCTGCCGCGGCGGCTGCAGGTGTGGCGCCCGCCCCTGCTGAAGTCAGCCCGATATAGTCGACGAGGGCGCCGGCAGCGGCGAGTTCGGCGCGGCCAAAGCTGCCGAACGCATCGAGCGCGCCGACCCCGTAGAATTCCTGCAGGCGGCGGCGCGCGGCCTCGCTCTCGAAGCGGGGATTGGGCAGCGGCGTCAGGGCCGGCTTCCATTCGGCCAGAACCTCGAACAGCGCCGGACGAGTCAGCAGCCGCTCGGGCAGCAGGATCTCGCCCGGGATAAGACGGGCGAGATCGGCGGCGAGCGCGGTCTCGCTAGTCGGCGCCAGTGCAAAGGCGCCGGTCGACAGGTCGAGCCAAGCCAGCCCCATCGCGCCCCCCGCCTCGGCGATGCCGGCGAGAAAATTGTGCCGGCGCGCGTCGAGGAGACCCTCCTCGGTCAGGGTGCCGGCGGTAACAAGGCGGGTGACCGCGCGCCGCACCGGACCCTTGCCGCCGCGCCGCCGCGCCTCGGCGGGGTCCTCGATCTGGTCGCAGATCGCGACCTTGAACCCGGCGCGGATGAGGCGCGCGAGATAGGCTTCGGCGGTGTGGACCGGGACGCCGCACATCGGGATGTCGGCGCCGTCGTGCCGGCCGCGCTTGGTCAATGCGATGTCGAGCGCCTGCGCAGCGGCGGCCGCGTCGTCGAAGAACAGCTCGAAAAAGTCGCCCATCCGGAAGAACAACAGGCAGCCGGGGTTGGCCTCCTTGATCTCGAGGTATTGCGCCATGACCGGCGACGGCGCCGGCGGGGAATGGTCGTTCATCGGCGAGGGGCGACGCTTGCGGGTGTTTGACGGTAGCATAAGAGAATGCGCGAGCACGAAAGAGAGGATCGGCATGCCCGAGAGTTCGCCGTCTTTCCCGATCATTCGCGAGGCGGTCGCCTCGTTTCCCGACCGCGACCATTTCCACCGCGCCGTCTCGAACCTGCTCGCCGCCGGCTTTGCGACAAGCGATCTCTCGGTGCTGGCCTCGCACAATTCGCTCGCCGCCGCCGGCGAGCCGCCCGCGCGCGAGCCGAAACTCCTGCCCGCGGGCCTGGCGGACGAAATCAAATACATCGCACCGCTGACCGTGGCCGGCATCGTTGTGCTGTCCGGCGGGCCGATCGCCGTCACGATCGGCGCAATCGTCGGCGCTGGGCTCGGCGGCGCGGCATTAAAGGAACTCTTCGATGATTACACCGCGCCAAGGCACAGTGAGGATTTCAAGGCGGCGCTCGAAGCCGGCGCGGCGCTCCTATGGGTGCGGTGCGAAGATCCCGACCGCGAGCTGACGGCCACGCGCATCCTCGAAGAAGCAGGCGGACGTCACGTGCACATCCACGGTCGCCCGCCTGGTTCTGCCGAACGCAACGGCTAAAGGAGATTCAGCTCGGCGTCTCGGGAAGCCAATCGCCGAGGACTTGCTCCACCGTAAATGCGCCCTCCTCGAGCCGTCCCCGGACGGCATCGGCCGGTTCGCCATGATCTGCGAGACCATGCGCAGCAGAGCTTTGCGGCAGACGCATTCTGTCTCACCAAGGCGACATCGATTTCACGGCGACGGTCACGGTCTCCGTCGCACCTCAATCCATCAACAGGCCGCCGGAAAGATTGATCAACTCGCCGGTCATATAGGATGCCTCGTCAGAGGCGAGAAAAGCGGCAATGCTTGCTACGTCTTCCGGCACTGAAACGCGCCCGATCGGGATCGACTTCTCCCGCTCGCTGGTTTCGGGAAGCCCGTATTGCCGCTGCTGCGCCTCGATCGCGGTGCGCATCGCAGTGTCGACGACGATCCCGGGGCAAATCGCATTGACCCGGATGCCGTGCGGCGCCATCTCGCGCGCCAAAGCCTGGGTCAGACCGATGACGGCGAACTTGCTGGCGCCATACCCGGCGAAGTAAGCGGGGCCAGTCTTGCCGGCCCACGACGCGAGGTTGACGATCGAGCCCGAGCGCCTCGCGATCATATGCGGCAGCACGGCGCGGCTGACAATAAAAACGCCTTCGACATTGACCCGCAGCATCGCCTGGAATGCCTCGAGCGGCATCTCCAGCGCCGGCCCCATCCAGGCCACTCCGGCATTGTTCACCAACAGATCGATGCGCCCGAGATCGCCGAGGACGGTCTCGACGGCACGGCCCACCTCGTCTTCGGAGGTCACATCGGCCGTCACGGCGAGACCGTCGATTTCAGCAGCAATGGTCTCGGCAGCGGCACCATCGCGGTCGAGCGCGGCAATCACCATACCCTCGCGCGCCAAGCGCCGCGCGATTTCGCGTCCGATGCCGCCGCCCGCGCCGGTGACCAGTCCGGCCCGTCCGTTCAGCGCACAAGTCATCACGAGCTCCCCTCGGGCGGGCGGGCCGGGATTTCGGGAAAATCTTCTTCCCAGAACTCGGCCGCCTCTCGGACGCCCCCTTGCCGCCGAGCTTCTTCCTGCCGGCGGAGCTCGGTCGGCCGGATCTTGCCGGAAATGGTCTTCGGCAGCTCGCAAAATTCGATCCGACGGACCCGTTTGTACGGCGCCAGCCGGCCGCGCATCTGCAAAAAAATGTCGAGCGCCGTCGCGCGGTCGGACGCAAATCCCGCCGCCGGCATGATGAACGCCTTCGGCACGACCAGTCGCCGAGGGTCGGGTGACGGCACGACCGCGACCTCGGCAACCGCCTCGTGCTCGATCAGCGCGCTCTCGATCTCGAACGGGCTGAGGCGGTAATCGGAGGATTTGAACACGTCGTCGGCTCGGCCGATAAAGGTAAGCCGTCCGTCAGAATCCGACCGAGCCAGGTCGCCGGTGCGGTAATACCTGCCCTCGACCGGAACGATTGAACCGTCCTCCTGCTGGTACCCCTGAAGCAACCCGAGTGGCCGAGGTTCGAGCGCAATCGCGATCTCCCCCTCTCGGGCCTCCTCACCCTTCTCGTCGAGAAGTTTCACGACATAGCCCGGCATCGGCCGGCCCATCGAGCCCGGTACGATCGCCTGGCCGGGTGAATTACCCACCGTCAGCGAGGTCTCGGTCTGACCGTAGACGTCACGCGGCGTGACACCCCAAACGCGCTCGACATGCTCGATCACTTCGGGGTTCAGTGGCTCGCCGCCCGAGATCACCTCGCGCAGCTGCGTCGGCCGGGAACCCATATCCTGCTGGATCAGCATGCGCCAAACCGTCGGCGGTCCGCCAAACACCGTCACGCCACAGCGTACCAGGGTCTCGATCACTTTCTTAGCGTCGAACCGTGGCTGGGCCAGTGCCACAATCGCTGCCGGAGTACTCCACAGGGCGAAGACGCCAATGAGATGGGCAGCCCATCCGGGCGGAGCGATGCCCAGGCACAAATCACCTGGCTGGAGCCCATAGACATACATCCCGGTCAACAACCCGACCGGATAGCTCTGATGACTGTGCAGAACGAGTTTCGGCTTAGCCGTCGTGCCGGAGGTGAAATACATTACCAGCGGATCGTCAGCGCGCGCCTCGCCATCGGGCGCGAAGGTCTTTTGGGCGCCGCAGGCATCCTCGAACCGGTGCCAGCCGGGCGCATCGCCGATGGCAATTCGGGTATAGCCGCTCGGGAAATCCGCAAACCGATCGACGAGCGAAGCGTCGACAATCGCATGACGCATGCGTCCGCGTTCGAACCGGTCCTTGATTTCCGTCTCGGTCAGCAGGGTTGGCGACGGACTGAAGACGGCGCCTAATTTCATCAGTGCCAGCATCGCCTCAAACAATTGCCGTACATTGGGCAACAACAGCATGACGCAGTCGCCGCGCCGCACCCCCAATTGGCGCAAGTAGTTGGCCACTTGATTGGAGCGAACCTGCAGGTCCCCAAAGCTGAGCTTCTCCTCGACCGCTCCAATGCACCACAGCGCCAGCGGGTCGGGCGGCAGATGGTCGAAATAGTCGAGCGCCCAATTGAACCGATCCATGACCGGCCAGCGGAACTCGGGCACCGCCGCGTCGTAGTCGGTGCGCAGCCGCAATAGCAGATCCCGCGCCGCGATGAACGGCGCGGCATTGTCCGGCATCATCGATCTCCCCCCGGTTCATTGACCATAAAGCCTGCTGCTCTCTTCGTCATTACGCCGACAGTGGAAATCTAGGGCTGCAAGGTCGCAGCAGTCGGATGAACCGGCGCTTTCGAGGCTGTAACACATTCGCGGCTTACCCGACCCTCCCCGCAAATCATGTCATCCTGCGCAGGAGGCTGTCAGGAGAATTGATCTACAGAGCGAAAGAAGATCTGAGGCGAGCTAGTGCGTGCTTTGAGACGCGCCCTCTGGACGCTCCTCAGGATGACGTAATCCTCTGATCGCATTAAGGAATTGCTCATCCTGAGGAGGCCGCGGCGCGGCCGTCTCGAAGGACGCACAACGCTGATCCAGGCAATCGTCGAGTTCTTGACACTCTCGCCGGCCGGGACCCACGGCTGGCCTGTATACCGGCCTTCGCCGGTATGACGGAAGAGGCGCATGTCAAACCACCACCGTATTTGTCCAAGCAACTCGGATTACGGCCTCTTTCGAGGGGCAAGGATGGCCGCTTGCGAACACGCAATGCATGCTGCGCCAAGCGATTTGACGGCGCGCCGAATTATTCCATCCCGAGACGATCGGAGGCGAGGCGGGCGCCTTCTGCCAATGATTTGAGCTTGGCCCAGACGACGTCTTCGGCTACGCGGCCCATTCCCGCCGAAGTGTCGAACCCGCAATCGGTGCCGGCAATGACGCGATGCGGGTCGCCAACAGCCCTCGCCACGCGTTCGAGCCGGTCGGCGACGGCTTCGGGGTGCTCGACGAAATTGGTCAGGCTGTCGATAACCCCGGCGATGATGATCTGGTCGTCGGCGAGCGGCAATTTTTCGAATACGCGGTATTCATGGGCGTGCCGCGGATTGGCGAAGGGGAAGAAGAAGGCGCCAACGTTGGCCTGTTGGACGACCGGCAGGATGTCGGCCAGCGGCACGTCGCAATCGTGCGGGCCCTCGTAATTGCCCCAGCAGACATGCAGCCGGACGCGGTCGCGCGGCACATTCTCCAGGGCTTTGTTGATCGTCCCGACGACCCGCTCGACAAATCCGAGGAAATCGCCGAGCGGCCGGTCCTGGTAAGAGAGGTGGCGTTCGAGCGCCAGATCGGGGCAATCGAGCTGCAACAGAAAGCCGCGCCGCACGATGGTCTCGTATTCCGGTTTGAGGGCCGCGCCTAGTGCGTCGAGATAGGCCTCTTCGGTATCGTAATGCTCGTTCTTCATCGCGCCGGCGATGATCCCTGGCGACGGCGCGGTCACGAACGGCTCGACGAAATGTGCGCCGGTCTCGTCGAGGGCCGTCCGGAAGTCGGCGCATTCGGCTTCGATCGCCTCTGTACCCAGATAGCGAACCTCGCCAATCGCCTTTGGCGGGCCCATGTTGCTGACCGCCTCCCTGGCGGCGAGTTGCTCTTCCATCATTCGCTTGAAGACCGGATAGCGCAGCGCGTCGGCGCGTGTCCGGCGCTGCCACGATCCGCCAAAGCCGCTCATGCGATGGCGGATATGGAGGAAGAAGCCCTCGCGCTGCTGCTCGCCGTTGTTGCCGATGTCGACCCCGGCTTCGGCCTGCTTGCGCAGGATTGAACGCAACGCCTCCCGGCCAAGTTTTTCGATCTCGGCGGCGTCGACCAATTCTCCTCTCGCTCGGCGCACGTAGAGACGGGTAAGCTCGGGCGGGCGCGGCAGGCTGCCGGTGTGCGTGGTCAGAATGCGATCTTCGCTGCGGCGCATTGTCACTCCATTTCGGCTGATTCCCTGGGTTTTCCTGAGTGTAGCGCAAAAGCGGGGCGCAGCGAACGCTGCGATTGAGAATAAGATCTCTTGTCGTGTTGCGGTGTTTTTCGTAGGTTACAGCTCTTCGTCGCAACAACTGAAAGGAGGTGATCCTGTGTCTATCCCTAAACCGCGGTCATCCGCTGCCGTGACCAGGATCCCCACTCACCTGGAGGTCCTCGCCTGAGGGCGACGGCTCGCGGCCGTGATTGGCCGCCGGTTATCGGTTAACGGAAAGGCCGCCCTCGGGCGGCCTTTCTCATTGGCCCATCCCGGCATTGGGCCTAACATCGTCAAAGCCGCTGCCGATCGAGGAGTTACCGCCATGCCCGACACGCTGACGACGAATTCGCCGATCATCGCCGCCTATCGCGCCGCAACCCCAGGCTCGGCGGCCGCTTCCGAGAAGGCGAGCCGGCTGTTTCCCAGCGGCGTCACCCATGATTCGCGCTATATCGAGCCCTACGGGCTTTATATCACGCGGGCGAACGGGCCGCGGAAATGGGATGTGGACGGCAATTGCTACGTCGACTATTTCGGCGGCCACGGCGCGCTCTTGCTCGGCCACAGCCATCCGAAGGTCGTCGAGGCGGTCAAGCAGCAAATCGAGCGCGGCACCCATTTCGGCGCCTCGCACGAGACCGAGATTGCCTGGGCCGAGTGGGTTCTGAAGCTCGTCCCATCGGCCGAGCGGGTGCGCTTCACGTCGTCGGGCACCGAGGCCACCCTGATGGCCGTGCGGCTCGCTCGCGCCTTCACCGGCAAGTCGAAGCTGATCCGCTTCAAGCATCACTTCCACGGCTGGCACGATCACATGACCTCGGGCTACGCGAGCCATTTCGACGGCAGTCCGACACCCGGCGTCCTCTCAGGGGTCGCCGGCGGTCTTCTGTTGGCGGAGCAGAACGATGCCGAGGGGCTCGCCCGTCTACTCGACGAGAACGACGACGTTGCCGCGGCGATCATCGAGCCGACGGGCGCCCATGGCGCACGGTTGCCGATCGACCCGAAATTCCTGACAACACTGCGCGAATTGACCCGGCAGCACGGCGTCGTGCTGATCTTCGACGAGGTTGTCACCGGGTTCCGCGTCTCGCCCGGCGGGGCACAAGCCGAATACGGCGTCCGGCCCGATCTGACGACCTTGGCGAAGATCCTTGCCGGCGGGTTGCCGGGAGGCGCGGTCGCCGGCCGCAAGGACATCCTCGACCTGCTCGATTTCCAGGTCACGAAGTCCGCCGACCGCGAGAAGATCTCGCATCAGGGCACATTCAATGCCAACCCGCTCTCGGCCGCCGCCGGTGTCGCGGCGCTCGAGATCGTCGGTACGACCGATGCCTGCGCCCGCGCCAACCGATACTCTGATACCCTGTGTTGCCGGATCAACGAAGTCTTCGAAGAAGAGCACGTGCCGTGGGCGGCCTACCGCATGTTTTCGAACTTCCACATCTTCACCAACCCCGACCACCGAACGATCGTCCCGACCCGCTTCGACCCGCTGGCGCAACCGGCCGAGACTATGGCCGGCAATCATCAAGCTGGAGTTGTGCACAAATTGCGGCTGGCGATGATGACCGGTGGGGTCGACTTTAGCGGCAGCCCGGGCGGCCTCACCTCCGCCACCCACGGCGAGGCCGAGCTCGACGACACGGTGAAGGCTCTGCGCAATACTGTGCGCATGCTGAGGCAGGAAGGCGAGATCTGATGGCTGCTCGTTTCTCTTCACGCTACTGGATCGCGGCGAAGACCTCGACCTGCACCAGGACATCGGGATCGGCCAATTGCGGCACGGGGACCGTCGCGCTCTGCGGCGAAGGCGAGCCGAAATAGCGCTGGCGCAAATCGGCGTATTTGTCGAATTCGGCAGGCTGTGTGACGTAGCTGACCGTGAAGGCAATGTCGTTGACCGTCGCACCGCCGGCGCTGAGGCACGCTGCGACATTCTTCCCGACTTGCTCGATCTGGGCTTGCATGTCGCCTTTGCCTACAACATTGCCGGCTCCGTCGCGCGCGACCTGCCCGCCGATTACAACCCAATGCCCGCCATCACGTAACGCAACCTTGGTTGTCGGCGGGGAAGCAGCGCAGGGCGGCCCTAAGATGGCGGGTTCCGCCCGATCCGCCACGGCTTGCCAGCTAGCATCAGCCCGCCTGATGTATTCCGTGGAATGTTCCCGCCATACCGCCAACCAATATTGATTGTGGGTCAAATAGAGCTTCCCGTCCACGATCGCCCAAGCCTCGGGATCGACCGTATCCTTGTGCGCCGCTTCGTCGTTCGACACACCCATCGCGCAATACCCGTCGTATTGCGGCGCGTAGCGATCCGGACTCTTGGTGAACAGATCCACCTACGCGGAGATGGGGCGACAACATCACCGAGGACGTCATTACCGCGCTCGGCCGCTTCTCGAACCTGCTCGTGATTGCCAAATCGGCCAGCTTCCCATTCAAAGGCTCGAATGCTTCCCCTACTGAGATCGGACGGCTTCTGGACGCGGGTTACCTGCTCGATGGCAGCATTCGCCGCGCCGGCAATCGCGTCCGGGTCACCGCCGCGTTGACCGAGGCCGCGACCGGGAGACAAGTCTGGTCCGAAGCATACGATTCCGAGGTAGGCGACATTTTCGCGGTCCAGGACGACATCGCCCGGCGCGTCGTCGGCGCAGCGGCCGTAAAGCTCACCCGCTTCGAGCAGCAGCGCGCTCTGGCGAAACCGACCAGCAACCTCGCAGCCTACGAATATGTGCTGCGCGGTCGGGATTTCTTTTCGCATGCAACGCCCGACGCCAACGACGAGGCAAGCGAACTCTTTCAGCGCGCCATCGATCTCGATCCCAACTACGCAGACGCCTATGCAGCACTCGGCGGCTCGCATTACGAGGCCGTGATATCGGGATGGTCCCAATTCCGCGAGGAAGAACTGGAACGGGCTGAAGCGCTGGCGAAGAAGGCGCTCGCGTTAGATCCGACGGCCACGCGAGCTTATCGCGTGCTCGCGGATGTCGATCTTTTCAGAAAACGCTATGAGCTTGCGCTGGGGCAGCTCGACCGTGCCCTCGAAATCAATCCCAGCGACGCGGATAACTATGCCCACCGCGGGAGTATCCTGGTGTGGGCGGGCCGAGCCGAGGAGGGATTACCTTGGCTGGAAGGGGCCCTCCGTTTTGACCGCGCCAATGGCTTTGCCGCCGCAAGGCTCTGTATGGCGTACTATTTCCTCCACCGGTACAGCGAGGCCGTCGATGCCTGCGACCGCGCGCTTGCCAGCAACCCGGGTCTCAATACGGAGATGATCTCACATCCGATGCTCGCGGCTGCCTACGCGGAGATGGGCCGACAGCAGGATGCCGACGCCGAGCGTGCGATTGTCGCCCATTTATGGCCATTTCTCGACGCGCGGATCTTCGCCGCGCAATTCGGCACGCAGGAGGCCCGTGACCATATTCTCGAAGGGCTTAAAGAAGGCCGGATTTCGATGAAAGCTGCCGTGTTCGCGCGAGATACCTCTAAAATTAGCGGAAATACGACTATAAATTAACTCTTTGCTCCGTTAGGCTCGTAATGCGCGAGCGGCGGGGCGATGATGGCGGATGCGGCAATCGCGGGCGGACGGCTCGGCTCGGTTGCGGAATGGCGCGACCGGCTGATCGGTGCGCTTGCGGATCGCCTGGCCGCCGAAGGCGAGCGACGTCTCTTATGGTTGCCGGTATTTTTCGGCGCCGGGATCGGCGTTTACTTTCTCCTGAAAGTCGAGCCTCCCTTATGGCCCGGCGCTGCTGCGGCAATTGCCGGCCTCGCCGCGGTGATCGCGCTGCGCCGGCATCGGGTGTGGCGTGAAGCGGCGCTCGCCTTCACTGTCTTTGCCGCGGGCTTTGCATTGATGCGGGAGACCGCCTGGGAGCGCGAGGCGCCGATGCTGCAGCGGCACCTCGGGCCAGTCACCGTGACCGGACGGGTCATCGACATCGATCTGATGGAGAAGGGCTGGCGCATTGTGATCGATGCCGATCCGTTGCCCGGCGTCGATGCGAGCGATAAGCCGCGCCGTCTGCGCCTGCATATTCCGCGAAGCAGCGACGAGCTCAACCCGGGCGACCGCGTCAGCCTCAAGGCGATGCTCTATCCGGTGCCCGCTCAGATTTTGCCGGGCGGGCGCGACTTCCAGCGCGAGCTTTATTTCGCCGGCATCGGCGGGGTCGGGTACACCTTTGGCGGCGCGCACCACCTCGCCGGGCCGGAAAGCGACGGCGGGTGGCGCGAGAGCCTGCGGCAGCTTCGCACAGAAATGACGCGGCGGATCGCCGCCGTCCTTCCCGGCTCGACCGGCGGCGTGGCTTCGGCGCTGATTACCGGTAAGCGCGGCGCGATCACGGAAGAGGTCAAACAAGCCTTCCGCGATGCCGGTCTGTCGCACCTGCTGGCGATCGCCGGCTTGCATCTCGGGCTCGTCGGCGCCTTTGTGTTTTTTGCCGTGCGAGGGGGATTGGCGCTGATCCCGCCGATCGCATTGCGCTATCCGATCAAGAAAATCGCCGCTTGCACCACGCTCCTCGTGCTCGCCTGCTATTTGTTGCTCTCGGGCGCCGCGATCCCGACCCAGCGGGCCTTTGTCATGAACGGCCTCGTCTTCGGGGCGATCATCATCGATCGGCTGCGGATCTCGATGCGGGTCTGCGCAATCGCCGCCATGGTCGTGCTCGTCATCGATCCCGCTATCCTCGTCGGGGTGAGTTTTCAAATGTCATTCGGCGCGGTTATCGCGCTGATCGCGGTGTACGAGACCTATGGTGCGCGACTCGGCCGGCTGCTGCACAGCCGCTCAGTCTCCGGAAAGGTGCTGGGTTATTGCGGGGGTGTAGTAGTTACGACCTTGGTCGCGACATTGGGCACCTACCCCTATTCGATCTATCATTTCCATCATCTCGCGCTTTACTCGCCGCTCGCCAATGTCGTCGCAGTGCCGCTGAGCGCGGTATGGACGCTGCCCTGGGGGGTCGTGACCTGCCTGTTGATGCCGCTCGGCCTCGAGCGGCTGGCGCTGACGCCGATGGGGTGGGGGATCGACATTACGATCTGGGTCGCGGAGCACGTCTCTGGCCTGCCGGGCGATGTCTGGGCGATGCCGCGACTACCACCGGAGGGGCTGCTGCTGATTTCGCTCGGCGGGTTGTGGCTGTGCTTGTGGCAGGGCGCTTGGCGGCGCTGGGGCATGGTTGCGATAGCCGCTGGCTTCACCACGATGCTGCTGACCCGGCCACCCGATATCCTGATTGCCGATGGCGGGCGCTTTGTCGCCGCGCGCGCTTCCGACGGAGATTATTTCATCTCCGCCGACAAGGGCGAAAAGATCGTGCGCTCTTTCTTCGCCTCCGAGACCGGCGCGGCTTTGCGGCCTTGGCCTGCGGCGGGGAGAGCGGCGGAAGGCGACCTCGACTGCGCCGGTGAGTTGTGCGTCTACACCGTGCGCGGCAGCCGTGTTGCAATCGCTACCGGTGAAGCTGCGCTGCCAATCAAATGTGCCGGGTTCGATGCGATCGTCAGCCAGGTGCCGGCCGGCTTCCGCTGCCGGTCGCTGATGCCGGTCGTCGATCGGATCGATTCATGGCGCCGGGGCGCCGTGGCCTTATGGCTTGACCGAGACGGCGTCACCGTCGAGAGCGCCAACGAGAGCCGCGGCGACCGGCCCTGGGTCCCGCATCCGCGCCCGGCACGCCGAAGAGACCCGGCCGCTGCCGAGACGGGTGAAACCCGCCCACACTTGTGAGCCCGGTCAGCCGAGCGGATCGGCTTCATCCTTCCCCGGACATCAGCGACCAATACCATTGGGCGAAATCGCGATCGAACCACGAAAAGGAGGTATCCGCCGCGCGTAGTCGTTCCGCGAGCGGATCCGAGTCGAGTCTCGGGTTCGGCGCTGCGCCGGTTTTCGCCCGCCATCATCTCGATCACCTGAAAGTCGGTCTGCTCGGCAAACTTGGGAATGACCCGGAGCAGAACCGCTCGCGGCGAGTGCGTGAACAGCAAGTCGAGAGAGCCGAGTTCTTGGGCCCCGTCGGGTAAGCCGTCGAGAAACAGGTGCGGCGACGACTGCAAGAAATGGCGCAGGGACTTCCAATTCCAGTTGGTGTCGTAGCGCGCCCGCCGCACCACTGTCGCCGCTGTCAGCCAGGCGGGAATGGAGTTCACCTCAGCCGCAGCCGCGCCGGGAGGATCGGCAAAGATCAGGCCATTGCAGACGCGTACCGGGTAGCTGGCGAGACGCAGCCGCGCAGGGTCGATCCGCGACGACAGTTCGGGCTCGACCAGTCTTCCGTCGAGCGCGTACTCCCACCCGTGATAAAGACACATCAGCCGCTCGGCCGAACCCTCCTCCGCCTCGCACACCGGGTAGCCGGCATGAAGGCACAGATTGCGCAGCGCATTGAGGCGGCCGCCGGCCTCTCTGGTCACCACGATAGAGCGCGCGGCGGCATCGCAGCGAAACCAACGGCCATCCTCGGAAAGGCGCGTTTCGTGGTCGAGCGCCATGACGGATCGCTGAAAGATCCGCTCCCGCTCGGCGGCGAACACTAGTGGGTCGGAAAACAGCGCCGGATCGGGCGCGAGTTCACGACCTTCGCGGAGCTGTTCTCCTAGCTCCGTGACGCTGACAGGTAGATCCATCGACAGGTCCGCTGTGAGATCTCGGGGTCCGCCCGCAAATCGCCAGCGGCGGCGTCAGATTGAAATCGCTTTCATCAACCCCGTCAAAGGCTTTCTATCTCCCGCCGGCCCTGGCCCGCATCAAAGCTTGGTCGCGATCGTTTGGAAAGGCGTGCTGACGAAGTCTCCGATCGCAGCTATGAGGGTGACGAAGGCCATCGCGACCAGCACCGCAATCAAAGTATATTCGATCGCGGTAACGCCGCTTTCATCCGCGATAAGGCCGAGTACCGCCCCGGCCTTACCCCGGATCCGGTGCCGCGAGAGTGGCGGGCCGTTCATCGCGATCTCCGTTAGCGATCAGTATAGCCGATCTTGGTACGCAATTAGTACCAAAGGGTTAAGCCCGCGCGAGTAGTCGCCCGGCTCATGTCGCTACGCGCCAAATTTAATCCTTCTCTAACCAACCCTCTTTATTGGTGACCTCTTCCCGCGGCGAGCGCCCCTGCGGCCGATGCCGTCCATCGGAGAGGCCGTGACAACTGCCGCGCGCTTTCTGCACGCTCTGGGCGCCGCGCTCGACCGCGATCGCGTGCTCACCTATTGCCGGATCCTGCTCGCGGTCGAGACTGCCGTATTTCTCTTTCTCGTCGCCGGAACCCACGGGCTGATCGCGCCGCTCGCCGGGCCCACCAGCACCGATTTCGTCAGCTTTTATGCCGCAGGAGCCTTGGCCGATTCCGGCACGCCGGAATTCGCCTACGACCAGGCCGCCCACGATGCCGCCGAGCAGCGCGCCACCGCGCCCGGCATCGAGTACCGGTTCTTCTATTACCCGCCGGTATTTCTGCTGCTGTGCGCCGCCCTCGCCCGTCTGCCTTATCTGGCGGCCTTCCTCGCCTTCGAGGCGGCGACGCTCGCGCTGTGCCTGACCGTGATGCGGGAGATTTTGGCCGAGCCCGGCTGGTCGGCGGTCATCCCGGTATTGGCGTTCCCGGCAGCCTTCTGGACGCTCGGCTTGGGGCAGAATTCGTTTCTAACGGCGGCGTTGTTCGGCGCCGGCACATTGTGGATCGACCGCCGGCCGATCCTTGCGGGGTTGTGTTTCGGGGCGCTCTGCTACAAGCCGCACTTCGCGCTCCTCGTCCCTATCGCATTGCTCGCCGGCCGCCATTGGCGCGCTGTCGGCACGGCTCTCGGGTCCGCGGCAGCGCTATGCGGGTTGTCGCTGATCGTATTCGGTTGGGATACCTGGCAGGCTTTCGCCGCCGCCGCCGCGGGGTCGCATGCGACTTACGCATCCGGCCGCATCAATTTGGGCGGCCTTATCACCCCGTTCGGAGGCGTGCTGCTGGCGGGCGGAACCCCGAATGCGGCCTATATGGTGCAGACGGCGGCGACGCTCGGCGCCGGCCTTCTCGTGGCATTCGTCTGGCGGCGCGGCCTGCCGCTGCCGATCCGGGCAGCGACGCTCGCCGCGGCAACCCTCGTCGCGATCCCGGTGGCATTGATCTACGATTTGATGCTGGCGGCGGTCGCAGCGGCGTGGCTCGTCCGCGACCCGGCCGGGCTCGTCGGGTGGGAAAGGGTCGCGCTCACAGCGTGCTTCGTGGTCTCCGCGACCCCGCCTGGTCTCGCCGAGGTGTGGCGCGTCCCGGCCGGGCCGATCGTGGCGCTTGCCCTCCTCGCCCTCATTGCCGCCCGCGGTCTGCGCACGCTCCCCTCGCCCGCCCGCGCCGGTGCAAGCCTGGCGTGATCAGCGTCGTACCGCGCCCGAACCCTTTTGGTCCCGGGCGAGATCGATTAGCATTCCGTTACTCGACGCAATCTCCGCATTACAAGAGGACACCGACATGCCGAGCTTTGAACACGACGGCGCTCATATCTATTACGAAGAGTTCGGCCAGGGGTACCCGATTCTGACCTTCGCGCCGGCGGGGCTACAGTCGGTGATCGAGGTTTGGAGCCAGCCCTCGGCGCCGATCAACCCGACGACCGAGTTCGCCGACAAGTTCCGCGTGATCGCGATGGACCAGCGCAACGCCGGCGGCCAGTCGCGCGCGCCGCTCACCGCACAGGACAGCTGGGACAGCTACACCGCCGACCATATCGCCCTCCTCGACCACCTCCGCATCGACCGCTGTCATCTCTACGGCCAGTGCATCGGCGGCTCATTCATCATGAACATGCTCAAGCATCACCCCGAGCGCGTCCAGAGCGCCGTACTGGCGCAGCCGATCGGCCGCGTCGGCCCAATGGCGCCCGGCCGCCCGGCCCGGTTCAATGCCTGGGCGGAAACCCTCAAAGACCATCCCGAGGCCACCCCGCAAGTGCTCGACGCGTTCTGCCAGAACCTTTACGCGCCTGGCTTCGTCTACTGCGCCGACCGCGAGTTCGCGAAGACCGTCCGTACCCCCTGTCTCGTGCTCGCCGGCAACGACGAGGCGCACCCCTACCCGATCTCCGAAGAACTCTCGAAGCTGCTCCCAAACTGCGAATTCATCGCGGAGTGGAAAACCGGAGAGGCGCTGACCGCGGCGAAGGCGCGGGTCAAGGAATTCTTGGCAAAGCACACGCCGGCCCGGGCATAGCTCTCTATCTGGAATGGGCCGTTTCTGACGGCGCCCTGATCATCGGCGACCGCGTGCCGCGACCGCGCGCGGTCGCGGCCGGTCATCACGACCCGCATGCCGCTGCGAGCGAGCCCCGAGCACGGTGTGCAGCCCGATCCCGGAGCTCGCCCCCGTCACGACCGCGACCCGCTGTACCCTGTCTTCAGCCGAGGAAAACACCCTCGTAGCGCTCTAGCTCTGTCTCGTCGGACTCGCGTCCGCGTGGGTCACCCTTCGTGTCATCCCCCGCGGTAAGCGGCTGATTGTATACCCAATGCCGGCTGCATTCCTCCATTGCGTGTCGGGACTCGCCAGGATTGGTTAAGTCCCTCATCTGAAGGGCATGAAGCCCGATCTTGCCGATGAAGAGACCGGCGCGCTCGCGCGGTTGCTGACCTGCATGATCAACAATGATGGCTATCCGCTTTCGCCCAGGATTCGGCTCTTAAAAAGGAATCCTCAGCAAGATCCGGCCGGAACCGGCTCCTGCACCACTGCCAGCGCCGGGGCATTATCAGCCGCCTCGCGCGTCCGCCGCCGGAAGGCGCCGCGGCGGGCGTTGGCGGGTGTCTGTCGCGTCAACGGCGTCCAAGGGCGATTAAGCACGAAGGGGTGAAATGGACAAAGTCCATGTCATAGGGCGCATTTTTCCGAGCACCCTAAAATTGTCTATACGGTCCCCCGTCCTCCCCCTGACATCGGCAACAACGGGTCTGCAGGCCGGATTCAAGGTCGCGGTCCAGGATTGGACCATCAACGTAGAATGCTATTTGGAAAAGTACGGGCCGGAACATTTCAGCGACATTTTGAACGGCGCATATGACTATGCGCGAACTCTGACGAACTTGATAGGATTCGCAACAGGCATCGGTATCAGTCTGGTTTTCGAATATGCCATTCTGCCCGACGGGGAATTAGCACCGATCATGCCGTCAACGCCGGCACTCGGTTCTCTGTGCACCGCGTTTGGACTGGAAACGGAGCGGCGCGAGGATCTTCTTTCCATAACCCAGATGGTGGTAGGCGATCGAAACTTATATCGATTATTTAATGACCTGATTGACACCCAGATCATACCGCACATCTCGCTTGTCAACAGTGCTCGCGTCATCGATAGCATCCGCCGGATGATTGCTCCTACCCTTGATGGGACACCCGCTTGGGCAGAAATGCATAAAGCCCTCAATGTGTCAGAGGTATATCTCAAGTGGATCACCGATCAGTCAAAAGGTCCGCGTCACGGAGATCCGTCGCAAGCCTCCGCGACCCGTCAACTGGAAACTACGGAGCGTGCGTGGATAATCATGAATCGGTATCTCGAATACCGGAAGCGGGGCAACCAACCACTGCAACCTCCAGAGTTCCCAGAACTCAATTAGGAGCCGCGTCAATCGGTGAGGTCGTCCAGTTTTAGCGACGGTACGCAAGCGACCGAAGGCGCGCCACTCCCGGTTACTCCAATGGATTTCGAAGGAAATCTTAAAGGGTCGAATGACTATTCCATCGGTACCCTGTGGTGAAGGCTGAGGAGGAACGAGCGTCATGCGGCGTTGGAAACCGGGACCGATGGACCCGTCTGATCCAAGTTTGAGGGGTTCGAGACCACGCGCGGAACTCGTCGTTAGCGCGGAAAACGAGAGCGAAGCGCGAAGGAAGGCGATGCTTGAAACTCTCGAATTTACTCCTGTGGTAACCCAGCAGAAAACTTGACCTCAACAACCCGTGGCAGGATGCCGGCGCCACGACGTGTGAGGAAATGTCTGGCAATAGCGCAGAGGATCAGAACTGGGAAGTTACCAGGCTCAATTTGATTCAGCACGGGGCCTTGCCCTGCGCCGGTGTCCCGCGCATCGGGGCGGTTCGAGACCGTTTGCTAGTGGAAAAAATCTGACGCTGGGTACCTGTGCCGAGGTCAGCTCGGTGGACAGCGGACGTTCGCACCGGATTTCTGCGCGAGCTGAGGAAGCCGTCAGATGATACCGAGCATCTTCATGGCGAGGACCACTAGAACGGCGGAGACCAAGCCCGAGGTGCAGCCAAAGATGATGCAAGTCGCGACCCCCTTCCGCGCGGCACGCTGGTACTCCTCCACTGCCTTGTCCATCGCTCTCAGCAAGGCCTGTGCTTTCGTCTCCGTGGGCCGCAGCACGTCTGCGACTGATCGCGTAACTAGTCGGTGATCTTCTGGACCACTCCCTGCGCGGCTTGTTGAGCGATCTTGTTCGGCATGTTGTGGGTAAGCTCTGTGGTGGCGGTTCGGAGCTCTATGGTGGCCGCGCGGAGCTGGTCCAAGAGTTTCTCACAAATATCCTGCTGCTCCGTCGCCGCATCGACGAGATTACTGACCGCTATTCCTAGTTTTTCTACTGATAGGGTACGATCATTTCTCACGCTCATTTACAGTGCTAGCCTTTGCTGAGGAGTCCGTGAGCTTGGCTGAACATGGCGGAGGCGAAGATCTCTCGTTAGTTTCGCGATCTCGCGAGCCTGGATGGTCTGCTGTACTTGGATCGCTGCGAAGGTCGTCTGGAGGTCTCGTATATCTTCCACTGACGCAAAGGCGATCCGCCCGTCCCCGCTCACCCCCACCAGGAGGCCAGGCGACGTGTGATAGCTGTGGCCCTGGCAGAGACAGATCAGTTCGAGATAGTGCTGGCATTCCTGTATATACATCTCCGGTAGCTCAGAGGCGGACCTCGCCCGGAGCACGAGCTTGTCGATTAGCTCCTCCAAACTGCTCTCCCGTTTATCTGTCCTGAGGTCAAGATAGGACAGCACCCGCGAGAAGTCCTTGTTCGGTATATCCCCAGTTTCAACGTAGAAATGTATTTGCTGTGAGATGGTTCGCAGCGCCTGAATTCGGAATGCTTCAATTGAGCCTCGATTTTGATTAGTTTTCCTCGCTCCTTCGAGCGCCTATCCGCTGCACGCTTGAACTCCAGCAAAGCAACTACTTTTGGCCCAGTCAGCAGTACGTCACCGAGTACAATATCCAGCGGAGTTTGCTGCAATAGAGAAACGGCCAATTCAGGGGCTGAGTAGTCATGTCGATGAGCGCCGATCTTAAGGCCAAGCGCGAACAGAAAGTTCCCAATCACCAGATTTTCGTAAATTGTCACGCCCTGCTCCGTGGTCTTCGGCGCCGATACTGCGCTATCGGAGCTTTTTTTGCCAGTCACGATGCGCGGCGGCCTAAGCCGCACAGAAGCGACAATCCCTTCGTCCGGCTCTCCCCCTGGGCTTGCGGCATCTTACCCTGGGTGAGACGTAGGGGCGTGACAATGGGAGACGAAGGGCGCGAAGAAGGGCAGGCCATCGGATCGGCCTTCTTGTCTGCGGCACTCGCGATCGGACTTTACGCAGCGGCGCACTTTCTGCCCGCTGCGTGCCGAGGCAAATGTCCGGAACGGGACCGAGACCCGCCGTCCGAACCGGGTACCAAGGGTATGATTCGCACCACTGGCCATGTAGGCTCCGCCGGCTCATTTGAGGGTGCCTCATGCAACAACAACAAAATTGCCATAATGACACGTTATTCCATCTCTAGAGGGCATCCGGCGGCGGACGTCAAGTGGCCGATCGAGGTGGAGCGATGACTGATATTTCGCTGCAGGAAACAGCAACGACAGCTAAAAGGGTTCGAGGTCGACCGTTTGCCAAGGGGCAGTCCGGAAATCCCGGCGGCCGGCCTCGCGGCTCGATCAACCGGTCGACTCGGGCGGCGCAGCTGTTGCTCGACGTCGAAGCGACGGCGCTCAGCCGCAAGGCGGTCGAACTCGCGCTCGCCTGCGATCCGACCGCTTTGCGGCTCTGTCTCGACCGCACCGTCGCGCCGCGCCGCGACCGGTCCGTCGAGCTCGCGCTGCCGCCGATCGACAGCGCGGCCGACATCCTTGGCGCGATAAAGGCGGTTGCCGATGCGGTCGGGCGCGGCGGCATCACCCCCGGCGAGGGGTTCGCGCTGTCGCAGATGATCGAAAGCTTTCTGCGGGCGATCGACGCGAGCGATTTCGACAATCGCTTGCGGCAATTGGAGGACGCGCAGTCCGCACGCCGTCCGAGATCCTTTTGGGTATACGGCCCGCTAAGGACCTGAGCTTGAGCCACACTCCGGATACAGCGGAAGACAGCAAACCGACCGCGGAATTGCCGCTGTTACTGCGCCCCGCCGCGGCACTCCAACCCAGGATTTCCGCAATGGAGCGAGGCCGATCGCTCTATTTTCGCTGCAAAAAACAGCAAAACAGCTACGAGCGAGCGTGTCAGCCATCTGGTCTGCCGAGACCCTTACCCGCCTCGCTGCGCTCGGCACCCTCTCCCGCAATGCGAGAGAGGGAGAACCATCGCGCCAACGATGGTGGGTAAGGGCTCGCCTGCAATACGCCTGCACGCGATCGAGACCGGCCTTCCAGTGTCACGCCGGCGCGAAGCGCACGACCGCGATCGGCGGCAGCCGCGCCTCCGGCATGGCCCACGAATCGCCGCCGTCCTCCGAGATCCACAAGCCGCCGCTGGTCGAGCCGAAGGCAAGCCGCTCGCCGCTCTCGTCGACCGCCAGGCCGTGGCGCCAGACCAGATCATAGGCGTGATGCTGCGGCAGGCCATGCGTCAGCACTTCGAAGCTGCGGCCGCCGTCGCGGGTGCGGGCGACTACGACCTTGCCGTCCACCGGAATGCGCCGCTCGTCCTTGACCGCGGGGATGAACCACGCGGTCTCCGGGTCGATGGGATGCGCGGCGACCGCAAAGCCGAACTTCGACGGGCGGATCGCCGTCACTTCGCGCCACGTCGCTCCGGCATCCTGCGAGCGGAAAACGCCGTTGTGGTGCTGACACCACACGATCTCGGGGTGACGCGGCGCAGCGCGCCAGCCGGTGGACGTCCTGGACGATCGGATTGTCGCGCTGCTCCGGCGGCATGTACTCGGCATACATGCCGCGGTTGATGAGCCGCCACGAGCCGCCTGCGTCGGTGCTTGCCCATACGCCCGCAGTCGACACGCCGATGCGGATGTCGGAGGGATTTCCCGGATCGATCAGCACCGAGTTGATGCCGGGCTGCTCGCCGCCGGCGACGCCCGCCCACTGCCGGCGCTCGGGCATGTGCCACAGCGCCTCGTTCAGCGACCAGGACGCGCCGCCGTCGTCGGAGCGGAAGAGCCCGCCGGGCATCGTGCCCGCCCACAGGCGTCCCGGCTGCCCCGCCCGGCTTCAAACACCCAGATCTTGCCGAGCGACCAGGGATGCGGATCGTCCCCGGCATCCTCCGGCTTTGGCGGGAACACCGGAACCGCCATTTCGCGCCACGCGCCGTCGCGGTCGCGGCGCCACAGCTTGGCGCCGAAATGGCCGAGATCGAGCGCCGCCCAGACCGAGCCCTTCGGCATCCGCCAGCACCGCGGAGACCGGATCGCCGAGGAACTGAACGTCGACGATTTCCCAGACGCCGTTGCTGCGCGCCAGCTCGAAGAGACCCTTGCGGGTCCCGACATGCAGCCGATGCGCCATACTTCCCCTCCGTTAACCGCCGGACAATGCTTGGAAGACGTAGATCTCGTCGTGCGAACCGACCGGGTCGGTCAGCCGGACGCGGTCTTGGACCGGCTGGCCGTTGACATAGACGGCGACGTGCCGGCGCAGCGCGCCCTGGTCGTCGAGCACATAGCCGCGCAACGCCGGGCGGGACGCAAACACCTCGGCGAGCGCGGCAGCAACCGTCCCGCCTTCGACTTCCGCCGAGGGCGCGGGAAGAAACCGTTGCAACGCAGAGGTGAAGGACACCGTCGGCATGACAATCCTAGATCTTGAAGCGTCACGTTGATATCAACATTTATAGGCTATGTCAAAGTGCGACGATCCGCCTTTCGAGATCACGCTGGAGGTGCGCGACACTTGCCTGTGCCTGCACTTGCAGCGGGCGGCGCGGGCGGTGGCGCGGCGCTTCGACGCGGCGCTGCGACCCCTGGGCCTGACCAGTGGGCAGTTCTCGCTGCTGATGTCGCTAAATCGCCCTGAGGCGGCAAGCATCGGCGATGTGTCTGCCCTGCTGGCCATGGACCGCACCACCTTGACCGCCAATCTCAAACCGCTCGAGCGCCGCGGCTTGGTAACTGTGAGGGTTGACGATGCCGACAAGCGAACCCGCCGGTTAGCCTTGACGCCGGCGGGGCGAGCTTTGCTGAGTGCCGCCGTTCCAGTGTGGCGGCGAACCCACGCAGAGATCGAGCATCTGTTGGCCGGGTCCACCCCCGATCGGCTGCGCGCCGACCTGCGCGCGCTTTCCTGACCCGACTAAACGCCTATCCGAGCGCGCCCGATCTGTGCAGCGCGGCGATCTCGGCGGCGGAGAGGTCGAGCACCTCTCTGAGGACGGTGTCGGTATCGGCGCCGAGCTGTGGCGCGGCTCCGGATATCCGCCCGAAGCTTGCATGCCATGGCAGGCCGGGCAGAGCGCCGGCGCCGTAAGGTTCCCAGAACCCGCGCTCCTTGAGATGTTTGCTGTTGACGAGATCCCGTGAGTTAGCGAGCGCCGCCGCTGGGATGCCGGCGCGCAACAACAGGGCTTCGGCCGCTGCTGCGGGTTTGGGGCGCAGCCAAGCGGCGAGCGCCTCGTCGATCGCCGCGCGGCGTTGGTGGCGCTCGCTAAATCCGAGTTCGGCCATCGAGCGCCAGGTCCGGTATGAGCGCGCACAGGTTTCGCCACTCCGCATCGGTGGTCGTGACGATGCTGATCCATTCGTCCTCGCCCGGCGCAGCGGTAGACGCCGTGCGGGGCGTGACGGTCGGAAGCGTTGCCGCGCGGCTGCGGCGGGGCCGCGAGCTGGGTTGCCAGCAGCGGTTCGGCCATGGTCCACAGCATCGCCTCGATCATCGAGAAATCGACCCGAGTGACATTGCCGGTCCGCCGCCGGTGCCAGAGTCCGGCGGCGACGATGAAGGCGAGCATCAGACCGCACATCGGGTCGAGCCACGCGAGCCCGACCCGTGGCGGAATATCGGGATGGCGATTGAGCCCGGCGAAGCCGGCGTAGCATTGCAGCAGGGTGCCGTAAGCCACGGCGCGCGCCTCCGGCCCGGTTCGCCCGAGGCCGGAGGCCGAGACATAGAGCAGATTGGGGTTGAGGGCCTGCAGATCGTCGGCGCCGAGGCCCAGCCTGTCCATGACGCCCGTAGCGAAATTCTCGACGACGACGTCGGAGCGCGCAGCGAGCGCCCGCGCGATCGCGATCGCTTCCGGCTTCTTCAGGTCGAGAACAATGCTTCGTTTCGCCTGGCCGAGAACCGTGTGCAGCTCCGAGGCGCGGCCGGGATCGCCGCGGCCGGGCGCCTCGATCTTGATGATTTCGGCGCCCATCGCTGCGAGATAACGCGTCGCCGTCGGGCCGGCGATGACCCAGCTGAAGTCGAGGACGCGAATGCCGGAGAGGGGCATCGGGCCGTCGTCGCGGTCGGCCGAATTGCCGTTGGCGGTGGTGACCTGCAGCCCGAACGGAGATCCCGGCGCCTTGAGCGTCCGTCCCCCGAGCTCGATCCTCCTCCAGAACTTGCGGTGCTCGAGCTGCCTGGAGTTCGAGCTGTTCCGCCGGCTGGCGCAGCGGAAAGCTCGGCACATGAGCGGCCTGAGCGCTATCGGCGATCCATTGCTTGCCGTATTGGCGGCTCCACGCGGACATCAGCGCATGGAGCGCGTCCCAGTTGGCAACCCTGTCGAGTTTGGTGGCGAAGCGCGGGTCATCGCCCCACTCGGGCGAACCCATCACCGAGAGCCAAGACGCCCACTGACGATCTTCGCGGGGCGAGATCGCGACATACCCGTCGCATGCCGGCAGGATCGTGACCGTAGCACCGTTGCCATCCGCCTCGCGCTTGCGCGGGCGGGTTTTCCCGGTGAGCCCGGCTCGCGTCAACTCGGTGATCGCCAAAGTCGCCAGCGCCTCCGCGCTCGCGACATCGACGACTGCGCCAGGCGCAGCCAATACCGCGTGCATGCCGGCGCAGGCGGCGGCGAGGCCGCCGATAAAAGCGGATTGTTCGCCGACCGGACGGATCGGCGCTTCCGAGAGATCGTCGACCTGTCCTGTCAGCAACCGGGCAATGCCGCTCGCAAAGAACAGCGTCAGGTCGGTCGCCGGATCGTTGGCCTTTGGTCCGGTCTGTCCGAAGGGCGAGATGTACACCAGCGCTGCGGCCGCATTGAGGCGGCGGAGACTGTCGGCGTCGTATTGCAAAGCGCGAAGCTGTTGCGGGCGGCCCTCACAGACGACTCAAGTCGGCGGCTGCGATCGCATTGCGTCGCGCCGCAGGATCATTGGCAACGAGGGACTTGCCATGATTGAGATAGGCCGCCAGAGGCGTCGACATGTCGGGATCGACGCAGCTGACATCAGCGCTGATATCGGCGAAGAGACGCCCACCGACGGCAGCAGCCAAGCCCTTTCCTATTTGTACGACACCGAGACCCTGCAGCAATGACATCTCGCTAATGACGCCCTATTGGTCGAGCCACGCGTCATCGAAACGCCAACCGTTGAAGATGCTGTTGACCATCACGGTAATCCCGTGCACGCGCGGGTAACGGCAGGTGCCGAGCCGGTATTGATAGATGATCGGGCGCGCCGCGTCCTCCTGCAGCTGCCGGTCGATCTCCCAGACCAGTTTCTTGCGCTTTTCCTGGTCCGGCTCGACTGACTGCTGCTCGTACATCTTTTCGAGCTCGGGATTGCAGTAATTCGTGTAATTTCGCTCGGAGCCGCAGGCATAATGCTCGTAGAAATAGGCGTCCGGGTCGTCGACCCCCGAACCCGACAAATTGGCGCCGACCATGAAGTCCTTGCGGGCGATTTTGGGGAACCAGTTGGCGGTCTCGACGGTGTCGAGCTCGCCGTCGATGTAGATCTCCTTCATCTGGTCGATCAGGATCACCGCCGGGTCACGGTATTGGGCGATGTTGCGCGTCGCGACCTTGACCGGGAGCCGATGCTCGGGCCCGTAGCCGTGCTTTTCCATCAATTTACGAGCCTCGGCGCGGTTGGCCTCCACATCCGGGCCGTAACCGGGCAGCGTCTGGAGAATTTCGGGCGGCAGGCCCCATAGCCCGCCGGGCGGCGGCTGCATCGCCCCGCTGATGTCTCCCTGGCCTTCGGCGAGAATGTCGATGAAGCTTTTGCGATCGATCGCCAATTGCATGGCCCGGCGAATTTCGGGGTCGTTGAAGGGCGGCGCCTCGCGATTGACGAGCAGGTTGATCGCGACCGGCGTTGGTGTCAGTTCGCAGATCACCTCAGGGACCTGGCTTTTGATGTCGCGCATCGACTGCACCGTGACCTCGTAGGGGAAGGTCATGTCGAACTTGCCGGCAATAAAAGCGAGCGTCTGGGTCGAGCGGTTTGGAACGATCGTCCATTCGATACCGTCGAGATAGGGCTGGCCCGGCTTCCAATAATCCGGGTTCTTCGCAAATCGTATGTAGTCGTTCGGCTTGAACTCGACGAACTTGAAGGGGCCCGTGCCGATCGGATGCGTGCGCATATCGCGCGCCGGCACGTGGCACGGGTAAACCGGCGACATGCCGGTCGCAAGCAGCATCAAGAATGCCGGCTGCGGTCGCTTCAGCACGAAAGTCACCCCGGAATCGCCATCGACCGTGACCTCGTCGAGGTTGCGATACCAGGCCTTGCGCGGATTGAGGCGGAGCTTCTCGCTCGACTTGCCGAGCAGCATGTCCCAAGTACATTTGACGTCGTTCGCGGTGAACGGCTTGCCGTCATGCCATTTGACGCCTTGCCGCAGCCGAAAATTCACCCGCGTGAAATCGTCGTTCCACTTCCAGCTCTCGGCGAGTTCGGGCTCGATCAAGTCGAGCCGGTTCTGTTTCTCGTGCTGATTGAACAGAACCAAATTATTGAAGACACCCATGAACGGCGCGACGGCCGAGATCGTCGCCTCTTCGTGGATCGACCCACTGGCCGGGCTGTCGCGGTGAAAGAATTTGAGCACGCCGCCGCTCTTCTGCGCAAATGCCGGCGGGGCTGCCAGCAAAAAAATGGCGCTCATCACCGCGAGCGCACGGGCGATATCCGGCATGATCTTTCCCTTTTAACCTGGCGCGACCATAGCATGGAACCAACCGAGCAATCAGCGGCGTTGCTTCGGCCAGGCGGCGGCTCCTGCCTCGCCGGGCCGCCGGGACATTCGACGACGGAGGTCAACTCGATGACGCATCGCGAGCAAAAGATAGTCTGGTCTCTGTTGCAGCTGCCGCAGCGGTATTCTTCGGCTGCGTACAGCTCATCCGGCTATCGCACAGAACGTCTCTCACTCCGATGGTCCTGGGCAGGGGCTGTATTCTTCATCGCGGCGGTTCCTTGCTCCTGGGGTGGCCAAGTGTGATCGCGAAAATGCGATCCCGACAGGGCGTGCGATCGTAAGCAGCGGGCGCGAGCACCGATCCCCGCGCGTCTCCGTCCATCTGTTTTCACAGGAAATTTGCGGGCGTTTCCATTTCCGAACCCATCCCGGCGCTATCCCGAGCGCCAACTCTGAGGCCTCAGATTACAAAGCGCATGCCGCGAATTTAGCGCCAACAGAGAGGGGCGGACCTGGCTCAGAACGTGACGAGAAGTCAACTTAGCGCAGCGTGGACCGCAGCAGTGTTTCGGGCGCTTTGGAGCTCCTCCCACCTCACCCGACCCTCTCCGCCCCCAAGGGCCCCAAGGCGGAGAGCGAGATATCCGGGCCCTCGGACCTGTCATACCCTAGCGCTTCGTGGGAGCGAGCTCTCAGGCTCGCATCGGAACGGGGAGAAGATACATGTCGCAGGAATCGGAGTGCCGATGATCCGGATACTGATCGCGGCAGCGATCTTGCTGATGCACGGACAATCGGCAAAGGCCTCACTACTTTGGAACTGGAGCTATAGCGGCGCCGGGGTTTCCGCTTCCGGCACCTTCACGACGAACGACGCTCCGGACGCGGCCGGCTTCTATCAAATCGTTGGGGTCACCGGTAGCGACAACGGGGCGGCGATCACCGGCCTCCAGCCGACGGGCACGCCGATCCCCGGGAATGAGCCTCTATTCGGTCGATAACCTGGTGAGCGCCGCCGAACCGCGCTTGACCGCGCACGAATTTGGCTTCTCGCTGGCAAACGGGGACTATGCCAATCCATTCTACAACGGCTCGAACTACCTCGAGTATTTGTCGGTGCCCCCCTAGGTTAAGGGCGCGGGACCCGAGAGGCCGGTATCGTTCTCGGCCGCCATCGTGCCGGAGCCGAGCGCAGCCTCGCTCATCCTTGCGGGTCTCGTCGGCCCATCTTGCTAGTTCGCACGCGCAACGAGCACGATGACGAACCCTTTCAGTAAGGATCCGGCAGCTCACTCACAATAACGATCGAGGTCGATCCTCCTCCAGCAGGATGCCGATCGTCGTGATTCCAAATTGGGTCATTTCCCTCTTGATCCCAAATTGGGGCCAAACTATATGGGTGAGCGGCCTGATCGCAGGCGCGTTTCTAGGAGGAGAGCCTCATGCACGGAATACAAACAGGAAGGATAACCCATGCATGTAATCTCCCGCAAGAAGCTGGTTGAATTCTGGGAAGCTAATCCTGAGACGAAAAAAGCTCTGCAAACGTGGTTAAATGTTGCGAAGGCGGCGAAGTGGAAAAATCCGGTGGATGTCCGAGCAACCGACCCCAAGGCGAGCGTAATCGCCAATAGTCGAGTGGTGTTTGACATCCTCGGAGGTCGTTACAGGCTGGTAGTGGCGATCCGTTACTCCTCTGGCGTTGTCTTTATCCGTTTCGTTGGTGCGCACTCGGACTACAACGGGATCGACGCCGAGCGTGTCTAAGTTGAGTTTACAAGACCGGCGCTTTCACATTTTCCGGTTGGAAGGTCCGAGCGGAGAGTTTTTTGGACCGCTACTGGTCACTGAGGGAACTGAAAAATGGTCAGGCCGATCCGAAATGATGCAGACCATGCCGCAGCGCTGCGGCGGATCGAAGAGTTATGGGAGGCACCGGAGGGCTCGGAGGAAAGTGACGAGCTGGAGGTGCTTTCAACTCTGGTGAGTGTCTATGAAGACGCGCGCTGGCCGATCGACGCGTCCGACGCGGTCGACGTTTTGCGCTACGTCATGGATCAACGCAATCTCTCACCATCAGATCTCATTCCCTACATTGGCCAGCGAGGTCGTGTGTATGACGTTCTGAATCGTCGTCGACGCCTGTCGCTCACGATGATTCAGCGGCTTCACAAGGAACTCGGCATCCCCAGTGATCTCCTTGTCCAGCCGGCGCAGCTGGAGCCGGCGGAATAGCCTCAAGGGATCCGCGACTTACCGGCGGCGTCTCCGGGCCGTTGCTCGCGGCGGTGCATAACACCTGGGCGGTGGTAATGGTTGGCGAGATGGCGACCGGAGATAAGGAAAACCGGACGCAGCTTCGCCGTTTGCTCGACCAGTTCGAGGACGGCGACGTGGTGATAGTGACACGGCTCGACCGATTGGCGCGATCCACGCGCGACCAGTTGAATACCCTCGCGTTGATTACCGGCGAAAAGGCCAGTTTCAAATCAACTGGCGACACATGGGCCGACGCCACCACGGCGCACGGCCGCAGTCTATCTTGGCGGGGAGCTTCCGGTAGTGGCATGGGTCGTCGTCGGAAGACATTATCAAAGCTGATTTCGTCAGCCGGAGGTGGTCGTCATGTGTTCGACGTTCCTTCTTACCGCAACGGGAGGGCGAGACCAACGCCACGCGATACCGGGCCTCTGCTCCCGAGCCGGGATGATAATTGCGTCTCTTGCATTGGCAACATCGGTTGCCGCGCAAGCCCCCGGATCGACGACAACAGTGTTCGACGGCACATATGCGGGCGTATCGGAAGAGTATAGTTGGTTTGGAAACCCGACCCCCGGTAACAATGTCAAATGCGGGCAAAACGGCGTACCGTTTCCGCTGACGATCACGAAGGGCGTCGTCCGGTCCACACCGGATTACTGGGAGGGGACCGTAGGCCCGCAAGGTACTTTGGTTATGCGCAACGGCACTCGCGTGCTGACGGACCAGATTGACAATCAAGGCATCATAGGAGGACAGCGCAGCGGTACCGATTGCGCCACTACATGGGTCTGGCGCAAGCAACCCGGGTGAACCGATAAGGTTGATGCCATCGGTCACGCGATATCGAAGAACCTCCACTTGAGGAGCAAAGGGTATGCTCATACGCTTGGCGTCCACCATCCCCGTGTTTCTATTGTTGGCGTGCGTCTCGCCAGCGCAACCGGCTCGCGCCTGTCTCGCGATTCGACCGGTATCGGATAGTCGAAGATTTGCTGCGCCGTCCGGTTAGACCGTGGGCTGCCAGGCGCCGTCGACGAAAAAGGCTTCGTTTTCTCCGGGCCACGGCGGCATCGTGGCGCCGATCGCGCTGAGGGGCTCGTGCCCGTCGCAGCGGAATTGAAAATGCGTGCCGGTCGGTATCGTCAACGAGGTGCCGGGGCCGAGCTCGGCGATTTCTTCCTGGTCGCCTAGCTTGCGCCACATGCGCCCCTTTCCCGAAACAATGTACCAGACTTCCTCGACCGTGCGATGCGCGACGGCTTTCGACACGGTCGTCGGCGGCAGCGAAAAGATCGCGAGGCCGCCGCGCGATAATCGGCACAGCACGCGAACTTCGGAGCCGTCCGGTGCGATCGCGTCAGGCGCGCTCGCGATGCGTTTGGTCTCGAACCTCACCCGAGCCCATAGAGCCTTGCCGCGTTGGTCCGCGTGAGCTTCTGCCGCATCTCGGGCGACAGGTGCTGCATCTGGCGCTCGATCGCGGCGCGCGAATTGGGCCACACGCTGTCGGGGTGGGGGTAGTCGGAGGCCCACAGCAGGTGTCCTTCGCCAAAGAACGGGATCAGCGCCATCGCCGCCTCGTCCTCCTGGAAGGTGGCGTAGATTTGCCGCTTGAAGAGCTCGCTGGGCTTGGTTTCGAGCTTCGCGCCGCCCTTGTCGGCCCAGAACTCCTTGGCTTCCCACAGCCGCCAATGCCGGTAGTCGAGCTCCTGGACGAGCCAGGGGAGCCAGCCGGTCCCGGCTTCGGCCATTACCATGCGCAATTTCGGATGGCGTTCGAGGATGCCCCAGGCGAACAGGTCGACGAACGGCTCGAGGAAATTGTTGAGGAAGCCCTTGGTGTTCTCGAACACGCTGGCGGCCTTGCCAGCGGCGCGACTGCCCGGCACCGGCAGGAATACCGTGATGTGCCAGGACAGGACGATGCCGCTCTCCTCCAGCGCCTGCCACAGCGGTTCCCAGCTCGGATCATCGAGCTGCGGCTTGATCTGCGCGATCATCAGATTGACCTGACGCACGCCGCCCTTGGCGATCAGCCGTTGCAATTCGGCGAGCGCCGTCTCCGGAGTTTCCGGCAGCATCGGCACGCCGATCAACCGATCCGGCGCCGCCTTGCAGAAGTCGAGGAGCCAGTCGTTGTAGACTTGGTAGCAAGCGACACGCAGCACCGGGTCGTCGGTCGAGATCTGGAAGATCGGACCGAAGATGACCTGAGCCTCGACCCCGTCGCGGTCCATGTCTTCAAGGCGCAATTCGGCGATCGCCGGCCGGCGCTGGCTCTGATCGTAGATCCCGCCGCGATCGAACGCGTTGTAGATCGGCTTGACCGTGCGTGTGTTGCCATTCGCCGGCGGCTTTCCGCCCCAGCTGCCCCAGACCTTGCCGTCGCAGACCCATACCGTCTGGCCGTCGCGCTCCTCGATGCGAGGGGCCCGGTCACGCAACGCGGCCGGCAACCGCGTCAGCCACAAATCCGCCGGCAATTGTCCCAAGTCCATATGATCGTCGCAGGAGATCAGCCGATCCGCCATCTTCGCCCTCCTCACCTCTACCGCACCCCCGACGTTTATCACATTCTGTAGCGCCATGGGCGGACCAAAACGAGAGCACGGCTGAGCGCTGACCGCGAAAGATTGGGAAGTTTTAGCGGCGGCCTGCGCCGTCGAACAACGGCGCGCGGGTTTGGGCAAATTCTTCGACCGCATTGACGAGTTTATCGTGGTCAGCCCCGTCGAGGGCGATCGAAAGCGCGAACATGCCGCGTTTGGCGAACCAGATGCCGCGCGCGAGGAGGTCGAAATAGAAGAGGTCCCGCAGCGCAGCGTTGCCGCGTTCGGCATCTTCCTGCGAACGCACCGGCTGGTCGGTCATGTGCACTGCGATCATTGACCCAAGCCCGGTGAACTGCATTGCGAGCCCGTGCCGGCGCGGCACTGCATTGAGGCGCTCGCGCAGGCGGTCGCCCGCGGCATTGAGGGCGCGGGCGCGCTCGGGCGTGTAGATCTCGGTCAGCCCGACGAGCCCGGCATTCATCGTCAGCACATTGTTGTTGAAGGTGCCGGCGTGCTGGAAGGCGTCCGGGCGGCGCGGGTCGAACCGCTCCATCAGATCGGCGCGCCCGCCAAAGGCGCCAAAGCTCATGCCGCCACCGACATATTTGCCCAATGTCGTCAGGTCGGGCAGGATGCCGTGCGCCTCCTGCAATCCACCCGGCGCCAGGCGCGAGGTCATGACCTCGTCAAAGATCAGCAGCGCGCCCGTTTCGTTCGCCAATGCACGCAACCCGGCGAGGAACGAACGCTCCGCCGGAATGCAGCCGGTGGTCCCCTGCATCGGTTCTATCAGGATCGCGGCTAGCTCGCCGCGGTGCGGCCGGACCAGTTCCTCCACCGCCTCCAGGTCGTTGTACTGCCCGAGCAGAAACTCGAACGGCGCATTGAGCGGGCTGCCATGGCCGCGAAAATAGAAGACGCCGCCATGATAACCGCCGCTGAACACCAGGATCTTCGGTCGGCCGGTGATTGCCCGCGCGGCACTGACCGCCATCAGATTGGCCTCGGTGCCGGAATTCGTGAAGCGCACCAGCTCGAGCGACGGGAAGCGGGCGCAGATTGCCGCGGCAAAGCGCGCTTCGATCGCGTTATTTGCACCGAAATTGAGGCCGCCGTCGAGCGCCGCCTCGATCGCCTTGCGGATCGCCGGGTGCGAATGGCCGAAGATGCCGGCGGTGAACTCACTCAGGAAATCGATATATTCGTGCCCGTCGATGTCCCACAGCCGCGCTCCCTCGCCGTGCGCCATCGTCAACGGGAACGGATCGACATGGATCGCCGAACGGGTATTGCCGCCGGGCATCGCGGCACAGGCCGCGCGATGCTGCGCGAGGCTCTTCGGGTTGCGCTCCCGGTAGAGCCCTTCGGCCTCGGCGAGCGCCGCTCCGATGTCGATGTTAGCCCGGGTACGCACGGCGCCCGTGGTCGCGCAGCCACAGCCGTACGAGATGGCGCCGGCGGTTGGGGTCCGGGTCATCGATGAAGGCCGTGCGGCTGTGGCCCAGCGCGCGGTTGTCGACGAACTGGATCTGGCCCGGCTCGAGGTCGAAATCGATCGCCAGGTCCTCCTCGTCGAAGATGTCGAGCATTGCCGCAACCGCGGCCTCGCCGTCGCGATCGATCGCCTCCCCCCGCAAGACGTATCCGCCACCGATCTGGTGGGCGCTGAACCGCGCCTTCAGCCCGCCGGCATTCTCGAATACGGGCGCGGGAAATATCGGGCTTTCGCCCGGCCGAAATTCGCGCTGGCGGTCGAACCAGAAGTCCTGGTAAAGGCGCTCCAGCCGGTCCGGGTGGCGCTCCCGCACGGCATTGTGGACGGTATGAAAGCTGATGACGCGGCTGTGCCCGCCGCTTTGCGCCGCGCGCAGGCAGAGCAGACCGACATAGTCGGGCGGCGTGTCGTTATAGGCGTTGTCGTTGTGGAAGCGGATCTCGATGTTGGTCTTGTCCGGGCGGACACCAGAGCCGGGAAGCGCCTGTTGCCCGGTGTCGAGAACATCGTAGATCATTGTGCCGTCGAGTTTTTGCGCCACCGGGCGCGACACCATGCTCGACAGCAGCCAATAGATCGCGGTCGCCTCGGCCGCCTCCATTTCGGCCATCGGCAAGCGGTCGACGATCGCGAAACGCCGGCCGTGATCCAGCATCTCCCGAACTCGCGCCATCTCCCGACGACACGTCGGCATCACGAAATCGCCGGGGGCGCGCAGGACGGTCGGCAATGGGTAAGCTGTGATTTCGTCCACTGCCCGGCGGATCTCGTCGAGGCAGGCGGCGGAGAGATCAACTCGGTACTCCTCGGGGCGGACGTCCTTGCGCGTCCACACGCTCGGCCCCTCGATGGGCATGTCGATTGGCGTCATTTCAGTCAGCCGTGTTTGTGGATGGGGTCGATCCAGCGCACCTCCTGCGGGCGCTCGACTGGCTCGATGTCGAGGTTGACAACGACCGCCTCGTTGTCGCTGCGCACCAATATGCATTCGAGCGTCTCCTCGGTCGAGGCGTTGATCTCCTGGTGCGGCACATAGGGCGGCACAAAGATGAAATCGCCGGGACCCGCTTCGGCGACGTATTCGAGCTGCTCACCCCAGCGCATCCGCGCCCGGCCTTTGAGGACGTAGATCACGCTCTCGAGATGCCCGTGGTGATGCGCCCCGGTCTTGGCGTTCGCGTGGATCTTGACCGTGCCGGCCCAGATCTTCTGCGCGCCGACCCGAGCGAGGTTGATCGCTGCGGCCCGGTCCATGCCTGGTGTCTGCGCGGTGTTGGGGTCGAGCTGGTCGCCCGGTATCACCTTGACGCCGTGCGTCTTCCAATCGACTGCCTTGGGTTCGTGCTGCTCGCTCACGTCCTGCTCCGCTCTGAGTAGCGGCCGATCTTATCATGCCCGCAAAGTGCGTTCACGACCCTTGACACGAGCGTATTTAGATATATCTGATAACAGTCGTAAGAATCGAAACCAACAGGAATACGAAGATGCCCGATCCAAAACCCACGCCTATCAAGGTCAACGGCTATCACGCCCATGTCTACTACAACACCGAGACCAAGCCGACCGTCGAGCGACTTGCCGAGGCGATCGGCAAGAAGTTCGCCGTCAAGTTCGGAGGGTTCCGCGACGGTCCGGTTGGCCCGCATCCAATCGCGAACCTCCAGATCATTTTCACCACCGCAGAGTTTCAGAACGTCGTGCCGTGGCTAATGCTGAACCGAGCGGGTCTCGATGTCCTGGTCCATCCGCTGACCGATGACGCTGTGGACGATCACAGTATCTATGCGCTGTGGCTCGGGACGCCCGTTCCACTGCGGCTCAAGTCGCTCCGTCCGGCCTATCGGCCCGAGCTGTTACCTACTGCTTCACGCGCCGGCGCGTGAATTTAAGAAAGGATTTCTTAATGTTCAGATTTCGAGGCACCCACGGTCAAAGACACGCACGAGGCCCCTTCGGCTTCGGAGGCGGGCGGTTTGGCAGTCACCACCACCATCATGGTGGTGGCCGGCGCGGGCCGCTCGGTCGTGTGTTCGATCATGGCGATCTGCGCTATGTCCTGCTGCAGCTGATCGCAGAGAAGCCGAGCCACGGCTACGAGCTGATCAAGGCCATCGAGGAGAAATTCGGCGGGAGCTATAGCCCCAGCCCCGGGGTCGTCTACCCGACTTTGACCCATCTCGAAGAGCTCGGCTATTTGCGATCGGAAAGCGGCGGCGGCACCAAAAAGCTCTACACGATTACCGAGGAGGGCGCGCATTTCTTGGCCGCCAACAAGGCGCTCGTCGACGCGATCTTCGCCCGGATGGCGGAGGCGAGCCGCAGCTCGGGCGGCGGCCCGGCGCCGGAGATCCGGCGGGCAATGCACAATTTGGAGATGGCTCTGTCGATCCGTCTCGGCAGAGGTCCGCTCGATGCAGGACAAGTGCGCACGATCACCGAGGCGCTCGACCGCGTCGCGGGCGAGGTCGAGCGCAGCTGACGGAGGCTTCGCCCTGCCAATCCCGGTTCTCGAAAGCTCCCTGGTGATCATATTGGCGATCGCGATACTGCTGATGTTGATGGTGCCCCCGCCGCCCTGACAGCCTAGCCGCCAATGCCGTCGAAATCCTGAGGATCTTGCGATGAAGCTCGCCGTCCCCGACCTGATCTCGAATTCCTATTTCCCGGCCGTAGCGGCGGTCGCGCTCGGATTTTTCGAGGGAGAGGGGCTCGACGTATCACTGGAGCTGATTTTTCCGGTCGATGCGGCCTATCGCGCGATGCGCGACGGCAGGGTCGATTTCGTCGCCGGGTCGGCGCATTCGGCGCTCGCCGCCTTTCCCGAGTGGCAGGGTGCAAAATTGCTCTGCGCGCAGGCGCAGGGCATGTACTGGTTTCTCGTGATGCGCGCCGATCTCGGCGCCGCGCGCGGCGACATCGGCGCGGTTCGCGGCCGCCGCATCGGGGCCGCGCCGTGGGTCGAGATGGGTTTGCGGCGGCTGCTGATCGAGGCCGGGATCGATCTCGAGCGCGACGCGGTGACGATCGCCCCGGTCCCGGGGGCCACCGGGGCCACCGTGAATTTCGGGCTGACCGCCGCCAAGGCGCTCGAAGAAGGCAAGATCGACGGGTTCTGGGCGAACGGCATGGGCACCGAAGTCGCGGTGCGCCGCGGCGTCGGCACCATCATTCTGGATGTGCGCCGCGGCGACGGGCCAAGACCCTGCTTCAATTACACGATGGCCTCGGTGGCGGCGACCGACCGGCTGATCGACGGCTCTCCGGAAGCGGCGGCCGCCGCGGTCCGCGCGATCGTGAATACCCAGGCGGCGCTCAGAGCCGACCCGGAACGCGCCGCCGAGGTCGGCCGCAAGCTCTTTCCGCCCGCCGAGGCGGAGCTGATCGCCGAATTGATCCGCCGCGATCTGCCGCTCTACGACGCCACGATCTCGCCGGCGTTTGTCGCCGGCATGAACCAATTCGCGCGCGACATCGGCATCCTGCACGGCGAGGCTCCCTATGACCGGGTCGTCGCGACCCGGTTCGCGCCGCTGTGGCATGCTAAACCAAGCGCTCGATGAGGTGGACAACCCAGGCACCACTCGGCCTTGCGGAAACGGCAATAGCTCCGACGACTGCAGCGCGCAGCGTCAATACGAGGGCGAGAGCCGCCAAGCCTCGCCAGCCATTTCCCCGGAAGTGGCTTCTGCCCAGCCTGAAATCATAGTCAACAACCACGGCTGTCCCCTCCCCACGAACGACCGACCGAATGTTCGCATTATGTTCTAATACAGCGAAATTGTCAATTAATATTAATTGACAATGGCTTCAGACCGTGCTCGCGATGGGCGCCGGCAGAACGGCGGCGGATTGACAGGCTCGGCGCTAGCGGGCCTATGCTGGCGGGCCTACCGCCTGCGAGGGGAAGCCATGCTGTCGCGCAATACCGATCCGGCGCTGCTGCCGGCCCAAATCATGTCGGACGAGATTGGCGCCGGCCGGCTCTCGCCGGTCGATATCGTCGAGGCCGAGCTCAAACGGATCGAGGCGGCGGACGGAAAGCTCCACGCCTTTGTGGAGGTGTACGGCAAGGAAGCGCGGCTGGCCGCCGAGGCGGCGGACAAGGCGATCCGCTCGGGGCATCGGATAGGCCCGTTGCACGGCATCCCGATTGCGCTCAAAGACCTGATCGAAATCGCAGGGCGGGTCACGACCGGTGGCTCCCAAGTCTGGCGCGAGCGGCGCTCTGCGTACACGGCGACCTTGGCGCAAAAGCTGATCGCAGCCGGGCTGATTGTGATCGGCAAGACGCACACGGTCGAATTTGCAATGGGCGGCTGGGGCACCAACCAGCACCGCGGCACGCCGTGGAACCCGTGGGATCCCGATGTCGCGCGCACCCCCGGCGGGTCGAGCAGCGGCTCGGGGGTGGCGGTCGCTGCCGGGTTTGCGCCCTGGGCGATTGGCACCGACACCGGCGGCTCGGTGCGATTGCCCGCCTCGTGGTGCGGCCTCACTGGACTCAAGACAACGATCGGCCGGGTCAGCACTTACGGCATCCTCCCGCTCGCCCCGACCCTCGACACGCCCGGGCCGATGGCCCGCTCGGTTATCGACGCGGCCCTCCTCTACAATGTCATGCAGGGCCCGGATCCGCTCGACCCGCGCACCCGCGGGGTTATGCCCGATGATCCGATGCCGGCAATCCAACGGGGGATACGCGGATTACGGCTCGCCCCGATGCCCGACACGGAACGCAACGGCGTCGCGGCGGAGGTGCTCGCTGCTTATGATGCCTCGCTCGATGCGCTGGCGCGGCTCGGCGCCGAGATCGTCAAGGTAGAGCTGCCGCGCCGGTTTGCCGATTTCACTGACCTGACCGGGCGGATCATCGGTGCGGAAGGCTACTTCCTGGTCGGCAATTTGGTCGATGACATGACGTTGCCGATCGATGATGCGGTAAGACCCCGCATCGCCTCCGGCAGAGGCATCTCGGCGCGCGACTACTTGCGGGCACTCAGGGAGCGCGACGCGGCAAAACGGGAATTCGCAGCAGCCCTCGCCGATGTCGATGCACTGCTGACGCCGACGACGCAGACCGCCGCCATTCCCGTCGACCAGGTCGATCAGGCTTCAACCCCGGCGCATTTCACGCGTTTCGTTAATGCTCTGGAGCTATGCGCGCTGGCCTTGCCAAATGGGTTCACCGCGACGGGCCTGCCGTTGTCGTTGCAGGTCGTCTGCCGCGGCTATGACGAGGCGACGGCCTTGCGCATCGGCTGGGCCTATCAGGAGGCCACCGACTGGCACGAACGCCGCCCGCCCGGGCTTGGCTGAAGGCGGCTGATGCAGCCAATGGCGAAGCCTGTACTGTTGGTAACCCGCCGACTGCCGCCGGCGGTCGAGGCGCGGGCCGTTCGCGACTACGAGGCGCGGCTCAATCCCGAGGATGTGCCGCGCAATGGCGCCGACATTGTGCGCCTGGCTGAGGGAGCGGCCGCGATCCTGTGCTGCCCGGCAGAACGGCTCGATGCTGCTGCGATCATGGCCCTGCCCGATACGGTCCGCGTGATCGCCACTTTTAGCGTCGGTTACGACCATATTGCGATCGAGGCTGCGGCGGCGCGCGGCATCGCCGTGTGCAATACGCCGGGCGTGCTGTCGGTCGCGACAGCCGAGACCGTGATGCTGCTGATCCTCGCCGCCGCTCGGCGCGCCGGGGAAGGCGAGCGGCTGGTCCGCTCGGGCCACTGGCAGGGCTGGGCGCCGACCCAGCTGGTTGGCACCCAGGTCTCGGGCAAGCGCCTCGGCATCTTCGGCATGGGCCGCATCGGCCGCGAGGTTGCGCGGATGGCCCGTGCCTTCGAAATGGAGGTGCATTACCGCGACCAGGCTCGTCTGCCCGATAATCTCGAGCAGGGGGCGAGATTTCACGACACCGACGAGAGCTTTCTTCCGAAGTGCCAGGTGCTGTCACTCAATGCTCCGGGCGGTGGTTCCACCCGCCATTGGCTAAACGCCGAGCGCATCGCGCTGCTGCCGCGGGGTGCCGTGGTCGTCAACGCCGCGCGCGGCACATTGGTCGACGACACGGCATTGACCGCGGCGCTGCAAAGCGGGCAAGTCGGATACGCCGGGCTCGACGTTTACGACGGAGAGCCGATGGTGAACCCGGGCTATCTCGGGCTACAGAATGTCGTCCTGTTGCCCCACCTCGGCAGCGCCACGATCGAGACCCGCGACGCGATGGGTTTCCTGGCGTTGGACGGGATCGACGCGGTTCTGGCCGGACGGACACCGCCCAACGCAGTCATCTGACTGCGCAACGCGCAGCCGGAAGAACGCTGCACTGCTTCCTACGCCCAGCGGCCTTCGGTCCAGACCCAGCCGTTCGGCTCTTGCTGCCAATAGCCGGGCACCCAGTTCGCGGTTGGTGTGGGCCGCTGCACATATTGCCCGGCCACCCAGATATATTGCCCGCCGCTCCAGCTCCAATGGCCCGGTTGCCAAACTAATAGCGGCGACGGCGGTGGTGGGGGGGTCTCCACGCGCGGCTGCGGCGGGGCGAACGGGGCGACGCTGACAAGAGTCGTACCGGCGTTGCTCGGAATGGCAGCGCCCGGCAGCGCCGTCGGCCCGTATGCCTGTGCCACGCCATTGGGCGAGTAGGGAGGAGTCGTCGCGGCCGGCGGCGGCACATAAGGCGGCGGCTGCGGCGGCAATTCCATCGCCACGCCAGGAGGGGCGGGCGCGACCGTCGCCGGCGGCGGCGGATAACACGCCGATAATCCCAACGCGGTCAACGCGATCGCGGCCATGCCGCCCAGATGGTGGAAACGCTGCATCCTGTCCTCCAGACGTTGCACAGCGGTCGAGCGATCTCGATCACCGTTGACGCTGGTTAGAACACGAATTCTTGGTGATCGCTCCCTCCCACGCCGCCTCTGCCGCGAGCCAATCCGATCGATTGACGATATAAAGATATGTGTATATCTTTCTGGACAACTCCAGCTGTGTGATGATCGAGGAGACCCGAGTATGCCCGCATTGACGGATTTTAAGGTCGCCAATATTTCGCTTGGCGACTGGGGACGGCGCGAGATCGCCATTGCCGAGACCGAAATGCCGGGCCTGATGGCGTTGCGCGATGAATTCGGCACCGCGAAACCGCTCGCGGGGGCACGCATCGTCGGGTGCCTTCACATGACGATCCAGACCGCGGTGCTGATCGAGACATTGGTCGAGCTCGGCGCCACGGTCCGCTGGAGCTCGTGCAACATCTTCTCGACCCAGGATCATGCCGCGGCGGCGATGGCGGCCCGCGGCATTCCGGTCTTTGCCTGGAAAGGCGAGAGCGAGGAGGAATACGAGTGGTGCATCGAGCAGACCTTGCGCGGGCCGGCCGAGGGTCCATTTGGGGGATGGACGCCGAACATGGTCCTCGATGACGGCGGCGACGCGACCAAGGTCCTCCACGACAAATATCCCGAGCTGCTGAACCATATTCGCGGGATCTCGGAAGAGACCACCACCGGCGTCAACCGGCTCTACGAGATGGTGCGGGAGGGCTCGCTCAAGGCCCCCGCGATCAACGTCAACGACAGCGTCACCAAGTCGAAGTTCGACAACCTTTATGGCTGCCGCGAGAGTCTGGTCGACGGGATCAAGCGCGCGACCGACGTGATGGTTGCCGGCAAGGTCGCCGTGGTCTGCGGCTTTGGCAATGTCGGCAAAGGCTCTGCGGCGAGCCTCAGGAGCCAGGGTGCGCGGGTCATGGTGACCGAGATCGATCCGATCTGCGCGTTGCAGGCAGCCATGGAGGGGTATCAGGTAGCGACAATGGACGAGATGGCGTCACAAGGCGACATCTTCGTTACTGCGACCGGCAATATCGACGTCATCACGGTCGATCACATGCGGCAGATGAAAGACCGCGCGATTGTTTGCAACATCGGCCATTTCGACAGCGAGATTCAGATCGATGCGCTGCGCAACTATCCGTGGGAGGAAGTTAAGCCGCAAGTCGACGAGGTCGTCTTTCCCGACGGCAAGCGGCTGATCGTCCTGGCCAAGGGGCGGTTGGTCAATCTCGGTTGTGCAACCGGACACCCGAGCTTTGTGATGAGCGCGTCGTTCACCAACCAGGTGCTCGCACAAATCGAACTGTGGACCAATCACGGCAAATACGACAACAAGGTCTACGTATTGCCGAAGCATCTCGACGAGAAAGTCGCCGCGCTGCATCTCGACAAGCTCGGCGCGAAATTGACGGCGCTCACCCCGGCCCAGGCCGGCTATCTCAGCGTCGAGCGCGCCGGACCGTTCAAGCCCGACCACTACCGTTACTGACCTGCCTACAACTTTAACTACGTATAGTCCATAAACGGCTCTTGCAATTGGGTAAACTATGATCCTATTATAAGGTCATACGGGAGATCGACAGATCACCGGTATACCATAGATCATAGTAAGGGCGAGTTGTTGTGCTCGAATCCGCTGCCGTGTTGTGCCTGATCGTCACATTGGCTTCGGTTGCTGCTCTGTTGCGCGCCCGCACCGAGCTCTTCGAAGAGCGTGCGAGATCGGCGGTACTCGATACCGTCCCGCTCGGATGGTTTCGCTGGCATCGCGGTCGGACGAACTCTGAGGCATGCAAGGTGTCCGGTTATCGCCAGTTACTCGCAAGGTTGTTGACCGCCGATGCGGAGCGGCTGGAGGCGGCCCGGCAGAGGCTGCAGGCAGGGGGCACTGCTTTCTCGGACACTTTCGTGACCCGCAGCGGGGCCGCCTATGTCGTCGAAGGGCGGCGCACAGCGAGCGGCGACGCCGTGCTGTGGTTGCTCGATGCTTCGGCTGCGGTAACGGTGCAGAGGGCAACCCAAGAGGTTGCCGAACTTGCACCAGATGCTCGACGCCATTCCACTGCCGGTATGGCGGCGGGGGCCCGACCGCATCCTCGTGGGTTGCAACCGAGCCTATGCGAGTGCCCTCGACACGACGGCCGATCTGGTTGTAGCGGAAGGCCGGGAATTGGTTTCCGGCGCCCGCCCCGGCGAATGCCGGCACGTTGTCATCGGCGGCTCGCGCCGGCTGGTCGAGCTCGGCGAGGTGCCATGCTCAACAGGCGGAACAGTCGGCTTCGCCTGGGACCGCACCGATCGCGAGGCCGCCGAGACGGAGTTGTGGCGCCACGTCAACGCGCACGCCGAGGTACTCGAAAACATCCGCGCCTCCGTCGCCATTTACGGCCCCGACAAGCGGCTCAAATTTTTCAACACCTCGTTGGCCTCGATGTGGGGCATCGCAGAAGACTGGCTTGCGGCTCAACCCTCCTTCGAGGAGGTTTTGGAACGCCTCCGGGAAGCCCGTTGTCTCCCCGAGGCCGCGGATTTCCGGGCATTCAAGTGCGAGCAGCTAGGGCTCTTCACCTCGGTCATCCGACCGCAGCAAGATCTGCTGCATTTGCCCGATGGCCGCACCTTGCTGTTGTCCATCTCCCCACATCCATTCGGCGGCCTCACCTTCGTTTACGAGGACGTCAGCGATCGCCTGGCACTCGAGCGCTCGTGCAACACCTTGACGAAGGTGCGGCGCGCCACTCTCGACCACCTCTTCGAAGGCATTGCGGTCTACGGCAGCGACGGCCGGTTGAAGCTCCACAATCCCGCCTATCTGGCGCTTTGGGAATTGTCGGAAGACGATGTCGCGGGCGAACCGCATATCGGCGACATCCTCGAGAAGACGCGCGCCTTGCTCGATAATGCGGGTGATTGGAATGCGCGGAAGGAAAGAACGATTTCCAAGTTTACCGCGCAGGCACCGTCGAGCGGCCCCGTTTACCGAAGTGACGGGTCGATATTGCAGGAGGCGACGGTCCCGCTGCCGGATGGAAATGTATTGGTGACCTATCTCGACGTGACCGATACGGCGAGGTATGAACGCGTGCTGCGCGAGCGCAATGAAGCGCTCGAAACCGCGGGGCGCCTGAAGAGCGAGTTTATTGCCAACGTCTCGCATGAGTTGCGGACGCCGTTGAATGCGATCATCGGCTTTGCCGACATCTTGGCCCGCCAATATTTTGGCGACTTGAACGCGCGGCAGCTCGACTACAGCCGAGGCATTCTCCAGGGCGCGCAACAGCTGCTGGGGCTCATCAACGATATCCTCGACCTTGCCACGATCGAAGCAGGCTACATGGTTCTGGAGACCGGTCGGGTCGAGATTTTCGATATGCTGAAAACGGTGCTGGCGCTGACGCATGGGCGTGCCAGAAGCCGAGAGCTGGAAATCCAGCTCTGTTGTCCGCCGGACATCGGCGCGATTGCGGCGGACGAACGCAGGCTCAAGCAGGCAGTCTTTAACCTGATTTCCAACGCAATCAAGTTCACCCCCCCGGGCGGCTGGATACGCATCGAGGCCGAACGCTGTGACAGTGAGTTGCTGCTCACCGTTGCCGATAGCGGAATCGGGATTCCGCCATCCGATCAAACCCGGATGTTCGAAAAGTTCGAACCGGGCGTGCCGCGATCGGGTGCGGGGTTCGGCCTGTCGCTGGTAAAAAGCCTGATCGATCTGCACGGCGGAACCGTCACGATCGACTCGGCGGCAGGTCGAGGAACCACCATCACCTGCCGGCTGCCCACGGCGTTGCGGAAACCCGCCGGCATACCGCTTTCGGCGCAAATCGAGAGCCGGGCGGCGGCATAGGCGAAGTCCTGACCCGATTCGTACGATAGCTGTGCCATTCGGGAAAATCCAATCTCGACAACGGCCGATCAGAGCCGCGAACAAAGACCGACGCCGCACAATATTGCGCCTCGCGAAGCCGGGTTATACAACGCCTGGGTGATGATCGTCATCGATCTGCCGGACGAAACTGCCACCGCCGCGCTCGCGGCCCGCATCGCCACGGTGGCCATCCCGGCCGATGTCATTGCGCTGAAGGGTGACCTCGGCACCGGAAAAACTGCCTTTGCGCGTGCCTTCATCCGGGCCTGCGGCAATCAGGACGAGGTCCCGAGCCCAACCTTCACGCTGGTGCAGGTCTACGATGCAGGCCCGACGGAGATCTGGCACTTCGATCTGTATCGGATCCGGTCGCCCGAGGAGGCATGGGAGCTGGGCATCGAGGACGCCTTCATCGCGGGTATCTCGCTGATCGAATGGCCCGAGCGGCTGGGACGGCTGCTGCCCGACCGCCGGCTCGAACTCCGCTTCACATTCGGCGATGGGCCCGGCGCGCGACGTATTGTTATGGATCCGGGAAAAGAGTGGCAAACGCGGGCGGCGATGATTACAGCCGATGCGTGATCGCAGCGAGCCCGGCTCTGTCGGCGAATCCCTTCCACCACTCCGTCCAATGGCTGCTCACCGCGATTCCGCGCGAAAGCGGGCAATGGCAGCCTTTCTCGACGGATGCGGCTGGGGAGGAGCGACGCCGGCGCCTCTCGCCTCCGATGCGTCGTTCCGGCGCTATTACCGCCTTGGCGGCAACGGCCGACGCGCCGTCCTGATGGATGCGCCGCCGCCGCAAGAGGACGTCGTCCCGTACATTGCCGTCGGTCAGGTTTTGCGCCGGCTCGGGTTCAGCGCCCCCGAGGTGTTCGCGGAAGACCGCGCACAAGGCTTTCTGCTGATCGAGGATTTCGGCGACGACACCTACACCAGGCTCCTCGACCGCGGCGCCGACGAGCGTGCTCTTTATACCCTCGCAGTAGACACGCTGATCGAGCTGCAACGCGCGGTCGGGATTCGCGGGACCCCCGACTTGCCCGCTTACGACGCAGAGCGGCTCCTCGCCGAGGCGGCGCTCTTGGTCGATTGGTATGCCCCGGCGGCTCTTGGAGAGCCGTTCTCCGACGCCTGGCGCGACGAGTATCTCGATCTGTGGCGAACGCTTCTGCCGCAGGCGGTGCTTCCCGGCGATACTTTGGTGCTGCGCGACTATCACGTCGACAATTTGATGCTGTTGCCGGATCGCTCCGGGGTGCAGGGTTGCGGGCTCCTCGATTTCCAGGACGCCGTGTGTGGCCCGCCGAGCTACGATCTCGTGTCGCTCCTCGAAGATGCCCGGCGCGACGTTCCGGCCGACCTCCGCCAGACGATGACCGAGCGCTATTTAGACGCTTTTCCGGCGCTCGACCGGGCATCGTTCCTGCGATCGGCGGCCATCCTCGCGGCTCAACGTAACTGCAAGATCCTCGGCATCTTCACGCGTTTGTGGAAGCGCGACGGCAAGCCACACTACCTCGTCCACCTGCCGCGGATCTGGCGGCTGCTCGAACGAGAACTCGCCCACCCGGCCCTTTCCCCGGTCGCCGGCTGGCTCGACCGCCATCTGCCGCGCCTGGTTCGGCATATTCCCGTATGAGCGCCCCGCCGCGGACGGCGATGGTGCTCGCCGCCGGGCTCGGCACCCGGCTGCGGCCGGTGACGGAAACCATTCCGAAACCTCTGATCGAGATAAAGGGCCGGACCCTGCTCGATCATGCGATCGACCGGCTGGCGCTCGTCGGGGTCGAACGGGTTGTCGTAAATGTGCATTACAAAGCGGCGATGGTCGCCGCGCAACTTGCCCGGCGGCACTACCCGCGCATCGAGATTTCTCGCGAACCTGAGCTGCTCGACACAGGCGGCGGTGTCGCGCGGGCGCTGCCATTGCTCGACCACGTCTTTTTTGTCGTCAATAGCGACGTGTTCTGGCTCGACGGCAAGGATCGCGCCTTACAGCGGCTCGCCGCCGCCTTCGACCCGGAACGAATGGACGCAATCATATTGCTGCAGCGGACTGTGACCGCGGTCGGCTACGAGGGCAGCGGCGATTATTTGATCGACGCGGCGGGATGCCCGCACCGCCGCGGCGAGCGCGCGGTAGCGCCTTTTCTCTTTGCCGGCCTCCAGCTGCTTCACCGCCGTGCCTTCGCCGGCATCCCCGATCCCGTTTTCTCCCTGGTCCGGCTTTTCGACCGCGCCGAAGCGGCAGGGCGTCTGCATGCCATAGTGCATGATGGCGAGTGGTTCCATATCGGCACCCCTGAGGGTCTCGCCGCTGCGCGCGAACGGCTTTCCTCGCGACACGTAGAGCGATAGTCTCTGCGTCAAAATAGCGAAATAACAAAGCCAGTGCAGTCGAAGGTCTATACGATTGCTGCGCACCGGCCCTTTCTGGCGACGCTGGCGGCCGGGCTGCTCGGGATGGCGGGCGCCGATCCGGTTGTGCTGCCGCGAATTACTGTTCTGCTGCCGACGCGGCGGGCGGTGCGCTCACTGCGAGACGCATTCCTGCGCGTCGCGCCGGAGGGAAAAGCAGCGGGGACACCGTTGCTGCTGCCGCGGATGCGGCCCATTGGCGATCTCGATTCGGACGAGCTGTCGTTGTCCGACGGCGGCGCGGAGGACCTGGCGGTGCCACCGCCAATCCCCGAGTTGCGCCGGCGTCTGCTGCTCACCCGGCTCGTCCTGCGCTGGAGCGAGCGGCGCGGCGCGGAGCCGCTGCTGCCCGGACAAGCCGCGGCGCTCGCGGCGAGCCTCGCCCGGCTTCTCGATAGGGTCGCGACCGAGGGAGCAAGCTTCGCGAGGATCGCCGATTTGGTTCCGGAGGGACTGGCGGAGCATTGGCGCGTCGTCCATCAATTTCTCGAGATCCTGCCGCACCATTGGCCCCGGATTCTCGCCGAGGAAGAGGCTCTCGACGCGGCGTCACGGCGCAATCGCCTGCTGGAACAGCAAACCGCGGCTTGGCGCCGCTCTCCGCCTCGCCATCCGGTGATCGCCGCGGGATTGATCGGCGGCATCCCGGCGATTACCGAACTGCTTTCGCTTGTCGCCGCGCTGGACCAGGGGGCGGTGGTCCTTCCCGGCCTCGACCGCGACCGCGATGCTGCAGAGTGGTCGGCCATCGAAGAGGACGAAGCTCACCCACAGCATCTCATAGCGGGGTTGCTGAGGGTGCTGGAACTGACCCGGGCGGAGGTTTGCGATTGGCCTCCAAGCAGGCCGGCCACTATGCCCGCCCGCGGCTTCGAGGGTGTCTCTGATCTTCCCTTGTTCGCTTCTCTCTCCCGCAGTGTGGGAGAAGGGGCCGAGCGCGACAGTGAGGGTGCAATTGCGCGCCGGGTACGGCTGATTGCCGAGGCGCTGCGGCCGGCAGTCACCACCGATGAATGGCGGCGCCTGCCTGCGCAGCGCGCGGATACCCTCGACGGGTTGAGCCGATACGACTGCGTCAGCGCGCAACAGGAGGCGGTCACGATCGCCCTCCTGCTCCGCCGCAAACTGGAGACGCCGGGCGCCACCGCCGCTCTCGTCACCCCCGATCGCGCGCTTGCCCGCAGGGTTGCTGCGGAACTGCGGCGCTGGGACATCGACATCGACGACTCGGCCGGTCTGCCTCTGAACCGGACACCACCCGGCGTCTTTTTGCGTCTCGTCCTCGATCTGGCTGCCAGCCAACTCGCTCCGGTGCCCTTGCTCGCCGCACTGAAGCATCCGCTCGCCTCCGGCGGGCTCGCTCCGGTCGCCTTTCGCGATCTCGCGCGTCAGCTCGAACAAGCGATCCGAGGGCCTCGTCCCGCTCCGGGCTTTGCCGGCCTCCGGGCTGTTCTCGCCGGCGAGAAGATCGGGTTGGCGAGATTTGTAGACCGGCTCGAAGCCTGCCTCGGGTCGCTGCCGGAGCTGCTGCTCGCGGATGCCGTATCGCTGTCGCGTCTTGCAGTAGCGCATATTGAGGCCGCCGAACGGCTTGCCGCGACTGCGACGGAAACCGGGAGCGAGCGCCTCTGGCATGAGACGGCGGGAGAGACGGCGGCGCGCTTCTGCCATGAACTGATCGATGCCGCGGAAGACTTTCCGCCTCTGCCCGGAAGCCATTATCCGGCCTTATTCGAGGCGTTGGCCGCCGATGCGGTTGTGCGCCCGCTGTTCGGCCGGCATCCTCGGTTGGCGATCTGGGGTCTCCTCGAAGCGCGCCTGCAGCAGGTCGATCTGGTCGTTCTTGGCGGTTTGAACGAGGGCAGCTGGCCGGCTCCGGCCGAGCACGATCCTTGGATGTCACGGCAGATGCGGCGCGAGTTCGGCATCGCCGTGCCTGAGCGAGCTATCGGAATAGCCGCCCACGACTTTGCCCAGGCCCTAGGTGCGCCGGAAGTAGCGCTGACCCGCGCGGCGCGGAGCGAGGGTGTCCCAACCGTGCCGTCGCGCTGGCTTCTTCGCCTCGATACGGTATTGCAGGCTGCGGGCCTAGACGGCGCTCTGGGGCCGGACGATACCCTCCGGCACGCAGCGGAACTGATCGATCGGGCAGAGGGATACCGGCCGCTGCTCCCGCCGGAGCCGCGTCCGCCTCTTGCGGCGCGGCCGCGAAAACTTCCGGTGACGCAGATCGAGACCTGGCTGCGCGATCCTTATGCGATCTATGCCCGCCATATCCTCGGGCTGAGGCCGCTCGACGAACTCGACGCCGATCCCAGCCGCGCCGAACTCGGCACGGTCATCCACAGCACGCTCGACGCCTTCTACCGCCGCTTTCCGCAGGGGTTGCCGGATAACGCCGAGGAGGAGCTGCTGCGCATCGGCCGCGAGCAATTCGGACCTATCCTGTCGCGCCCCGGCGCCTGGGCGTTCTGGTGGCCTCGTTTTGCGAGGATCGTCAACTGGCTGCTCGATCTGGAGCACGTCCGACGCCTCGGTATCGTGGAGAGCCTCAGCGAATGCGAGGGCACCTGGATAATGCAGGCGCAGGGCGGGCCGTTCACGATCACCGCCAAGGCAGACCGCATCGACCGCCTCACCGATGGCGGCTTTCTGCTGGTCGATTATAAGACCGGCGCCGTGCCCTCGCCAAAGCAGGTGCAGGCGGGGTTTGCGCTGCAACTGCCTCTTGAAGGCGCGATCCTGCGCGGCGGCGGTTTCAAAGGTGTCAGCGGTTCGCCCACCGCGCTCGAATATTGGCGGCTGAGCGGCGGCGAACCCGCCGGCGAACGCTGCCCGATCGACGCGGGCAACCCCGGCGCGCTGATCGATCGCGTGGTCGCCCGCGTGACCGCGCTGATCGACCGGTTCGACAATCCGGCGACACCCTATCTCGCGGTTCCGGCGCCGCGTTGGGCGCCGCGCTTCTCCGATTACCGGCACCTCGAGCGGCTCGCCGAGAGCGAGGCCGAGGAATGAGGTCGTTCGACGACCCCGACACCCCGCAGCGCAGGGCGGCCGGCCCGCGGGCTTCGGTCTGGGTGTCCGCCTCGGCTGGAACCGGCAAGACGCGGGTGCTCATCGACCGCTTGCTGTGGCTGATGCTCGACGGGACGGATCCCGCACGCATCCTGTGCCTGACCTTCACACGCGCTGCTGCTGCCGAGATGGCAAACCGGCTGAACGAGGAGCTGGCCAATTGGGCGACCTTGAGGTCGGGGGCCCTCGCCGAGACCTTGCAGAAGCTGACCGGGCGCATGCCCAGCGACGCGACGATCGCCCGGGCCCGACAGCTTTTCGCGCGCGCTCTGGAAACTCCCGGCGGCATCAAGATCGCGACGATCCACGCCTTTTGCCAAACGCTGTTGCGCCGCTTTCCGCTGGAGGCGGGAGTGCCGACCGAATTTGCGGTCCTCGACGAGCGCAGCGCGCGCGAAGCGCTGATCGAGGCCGGCGAACACGTTCTCATTGCCGCGCGCAACGGAAATGAGCCCGAGCTCGCCGAGGCGCTTGCAGTGGTGGCCCGCTATGCGCCCGAAGAACGCTTTGGCGTGTTGATGGCGGCACTCGCGGCCGAGCGCGGCAAGCTCCGCCACGTGCTCGGCAAAGGCCATTCAGAGCTGCGGGACACGCTTTGCCAAGCCCTCAGCTTGCGCTCCGGGACAACCGAGGAAGCAGTGATCGCCGGTTTCTGCGCCGCCGGCGCCGGCGACGAAACAGGCCTGTGCTCGGCTGCAGCAGCGCTTTCCACCGGGTCCTGCACCGATCGAGAGCGCGGCGCCACCCTCACTGCATGGTGCGAGACCCCGGGGCAGCGCCGTCAGATGCTTCCGGCTTATATCGCTGCATTTCTGACCACCGAGGGCGAGATCCGAAAAATCCTGGTCACTCGGGACACGGCCCGCAGCGCCAGCTGCAATATCGGAGCGGTGCTGAGCGCCGAGGCCGAACGGGTCAAGAAATTCTGCGAGGCGCAGTCAGCGGCAGCGCTTGTCGAGGCGAGCTGTGGGCTGATCCGGCTGGGCGAGGCGTTGATGGACGAGTATGCGGGCGGCAAGCGCGCCCAAGGCGTCCTCGACTATGAGGACTTGATCTCTGCTGCGCTCGATCTGCTGCGCCGCCCCGGCATCGCGCCATGGGTGCTGTTCAAGCTCGACGGCGGTCTCGACCACATCCTGATCGACGAAGCGCAAGACACCAACCCCGAGCAATGGCAAATCGTGGCCGCGCTGGCCGAGGAGTTTTTTGCCGGTGATGGCTCCCGCGACCGCCTGCGGACGATCTTTGCCGTCGGCGACGCCAAACAGTCGATCTACAGCTTTCAGCGGGCTGATCCGCGAGCCTTTCTGGCCATGCGTGAGCATTTCGAACGACGCGTCAGCGAGGCGCGGCAGGGATGGCGCGTTGTGCCGCTGGAGGTCTCGTTCCGCTCGACCGAGCCGGTGCTGACCGCAATCGACGCCGTCTTTCGACGCGAGGCGGCCCGCAACGGGGTCGCTCTCGACGGCAGCGAGATCCGTCATATAGCTTCACGGGCTGGACACGCGGGCGTGGTCGAGTTGTGGCCGCCGGCGGTCGGGCAGCCCGAGGAGCCGCCCGACCCGATGGCGCTGCCGGTCATTCGCCAGCGAACAACGCAGCCTCGCACCCGGCTGGCAAACGCGATCGCCGCAACGATTGCGGATTGGCTCGACAAGGGGGAATTGCTCGAAGCCTCCGACCGTCCGATCCGGCCGGGCGACGTGATGGTGCTGGTGCGGCGGCGCAACGAGTTCGTCGGAGAGCTGCTGCGTGCGCTCAAACAACGCGATATTCCGGTGGCTGGGGCCGACCGCCTCATCCTGACCGAGCAGCTGGCGGTGAAGGACCTGGTGGCGCTCGGCCGGTTTCTGCTGCTGCCCGAAGATGACCTCACGCTGGCGACTGTCCTGAAAGGGCCGCTCTTCGGCATCGACGAAGAAATGCTGTTCGATCTCGCCTATAACCGCGGCAGCGAAAAGCTGTGGCACCGGCTGCGTGCGGAATCCGGCAAATCTCCGCGGCTCCAGCGGGCGGCTGAGCGGCTTTCGGATCTCTTGGCCCGCGCCGATTTCGTGCCACCGTACGAGCTCTACGCCGAAATCCTCGGGGCCCGAGGGGGCCGGCGCATATTGCTCGAGCGCCTGGGGATCGAGGCCGAGGACCCGGTCGAGGAGTTCCTTGCACTGGCACTCTCCTACGAACGCGAACACGTGCCGTCCTTGCAGGGTTTTCTTCGCTGGCTGGTCGCCGGCGACACCGAAGTCAAGCGCGATTTCGGCGCAAGGCAGCGCGACGAGGTGCGCATATTGACGGTTCATGGCGCGAAAGGGCTCGAAGCGCCGGTGGTCTTTCTGCCCGACACGATGCAGCTGCCCAACCTGCCGGACACGCTGCTTTGGACGGAGCGGGAGGGGCTGCCGCTGTGGTGTCCGCGGGCCGATCTTGCAATCCCGTTTTTTACGAGCGAAAAACGGGCGCTGCGCGATCGCAACCTGGAGGAACATCGCCGCCTCCTTTACGTCGCACTGAGCCGGGCCCAGGACCGGCTCTATATATGCGGCTGGCAGACCCGGGAATCGCCCAAGGAAGGCTCATGGCACGCGCTCTGCCGCATGGGTCTCGCTGAGATTGCGACCTCTTTTGGCTTCGACACGACGGCGCTGATCGGCGCCGATGGATGGTGTGGCCAGGGTCTGCGGCTCACCAGCCCGCAAACCGTCCCACCGGTTCGGGACCGCCTTGCAGCAACCGAAACGGCGGCCGAACCATTACCGGACTGGGTGCATCAGCCGCCGCCGGCCGAGCCCGACCCGCCGCGGCCGCTCGCCCCGTCGCGGCCGAGCGGCGCTGAGCCGCCGGCTCTCTCGCCGCTGGCGCTGCAAGGGCGGAACCGGTTCAAGCGCGGCCTTCTCGTCCACCGATTGCTGCAGAGCCTGCCTGAGCTGCCGATCGAGGAGCGAGAGGTCGCAGCGCGGCGCTTTCTGGTATTGCCGGCGCACGGCCTGATGCTCGACGAACAGGATAAAATTCGGCGCGAGGTTCTCGCCGTCCTGGATCACCCCAAATTCGCTGCGCTGTTTGGTCCCGGCTCGCAGGCCGAAGTGCCCGTCGTCGGGCTAATCGGAGGGTATGCCTTATCAGGGCAGATCGATCGGCTGGTCGTGACGGAGGACCGCGTGCTGATCGTAGATTACAAGACGTTGCGCCCGCCGCCGGCCGCGGAGGACGAGGTGGCGCCCGTCTATCTTCGGCAGCTCGCAGCCTACCAGGCGGCGCTGGAGCAAATTTATCCGGATCGCGAGATCCATTGCGCCCTTTTGTGGACCGAAGGTCCGCGGCTGATGCCGATCAGCCCCGAAATCCTTGCGGGCTACCTGCCTTGACGGGGCAATTTCCGCTCCCCTAATCTGACCAGCGGTTAACGTGAGGAACATCAGATGAAACCGATCGCCGTCACCGACAGCAGCTTTGACGTCGAGGTGCTCCGCGCGACCGGGCCGGTGGTCGTCGATTTCTGGGCGGAGTGGTGCGGGCCATGCCGCATGATTGCCCCGTTCCTCGAAGAGCTCGCGACCGACATGGCCGGCAGGGTGACCGTCGTGAAGGTCAATATCGACGAGAACCCGCAGACCCCGATGAAATACGGGGTTCGCGGCATTCCTACCATGATCCTCTTCAAGGGCGGCCAGGTCGCCGCCACGAAGATAGGCGCCTTACCGAAGAGCAAACTTTACGAGTGGGTCGAATCCGCACTGTGAGGGCGGCCGGCGCCCGTTCCTGGTGAGCGGGACGGGGCGCGGTCGTAGCGCGGGTGAGGATCCGCCGTCCGATCGCCGTCGGAGCGGATTGGGCGCTGGTGCGGCTCGCCTCGGGCGAGTATCTCTGCGTCGATACGACTACCTTTGAGGCGCTCGGCTATATTCTCGGCTGGGAGCATGAGGCCGACGTCATTCGCGTCTTCCGGACCTTTCTGACGCAGCGCTCGGTCGTTCTCGACATCGGCGCCAATTTCGGTCTCTACACCGCGCTCAGCGCCAGCATCGTGCGGAACCACGGCCGGCTCTACGCGTTCGAGGGCAACCCGCGTATTTTCCGCAGCCTGCAGCGCACGATCGTTGCAAACGATCTTTACTTTAATCACAACATCGTCCTGGCAAACGTGTTGGTCTCCAGCGAGAGCGGCCGCGGCATCCTGCATTATTCGGCCAACCTGCCCTCCGGCGGCACCATGTCCGATGTGCAGCTGTGCGGAGGCGAGCAACATGCAGTCGAGGTCGAGATGACCACGGTCGACGATTTTCTGCCGTCCGATCTGAAGGTCGACCTGGTCAAGATCGATGTCGAGGGACACGAACCCTTGGTGCTGCGCGGGATGGAACGAACCATTGCCCGATCACCAAATATCCGCATCGTCACCGAATTCGCCGACAGCCTCCTCGCGCATACGGTAAATCCGGCCAACTTCGCCGATTACATACGCGGCCTGGGATTCGCGATCTGCCGCGTGCTGCCAAACTTCAAGATCAGGCTGGTTCCCGCCGGTGAGGCTCTCAGCGGCTTCAACTATTGCCTGTTGACCCGCACACCCGAGGAGGACATTCGGTCTGTCGAAGAGCGCCGGAAATTCCCGCCGATCCGCTTCAAGCGATGGCTCGATCGGCATCCGGTGCGGTGTGGGCGCTGGCGCCGAATCTGGGCTCGCTGGTGATGCCGCTCGCCCCGGTCGACGGCCTCGGTCACAAAGCGCAAATGTTCCGACGTTTGCAGCCGAGACAGTATGCAGTCCGAGATGCCTAAGGCAAACCAATCCTTGACCCGCCAAACGCGACGCTGTTAGGGAACTCCCCGGTCGATATCGGGTCGTTACACGGAGCTTGTTTTGCGGGCGGAAGATCACAGTGAAGCCGCCATCCGAGACTGGTGTGTGGAATACCTGGCACGGACGCTGCCGGACCAAACGATAGACACGGAGATGACGTTCGCCCGCATGGGCCTCGATTCCGCCAACTCGGTGTTCTTGATCGTCGAACTCGAAGATTGGCTAGGGCTGGAGCTCACCCCCGACCTGGTGTTTGAATATCCGACGATTTGCGAACTCGCCCGCCATCTGGCAGCGCGCGCCGGCCGGTGAACGAAACAACGGCCGAGTTTTCGCCGCAAGCCAAACCGGCCGCGCAAACCGAGTTTAACTCCTTGGTTGACGTGCTCCGACACTGGGCGGTGGAGCAGCCGAACGACCCGGCCTACATTTTTTTGCCGGACCGCGGGGCCCAGCGGCTTTCCCTCTCTTTCGCCGAACTCCATGCGCGCGCCCAGGCGGTGGCTATGAGACTGGCGGAGCGCGGGGAAAAGGGCGACAGAGCGGTCTTGCTATTTTCACCGGGCTTGGACTTCATCGTCGCGTTCTTTGCTTGCCTTCTGGCTGGTGTGATCGCAGTGCCGATGATGATCCCGCGGCGCGCCAGCTCGAGGGATGCCAGCGCGGCTATCTTGGCGGACTGCTCGCCGCGCTTTGCGATGACACGCCGCGACTTGCTCACCGACGCTCGGCCGGATCTAACCGAGCGTTTCCGTACTGGGCAACTCCATTGGGTCTTAGTCGATTCGTGCGTTGCGGGCTCCACAGAACCGCGGACCCGGCTTCCCTTTCCCGCGCGGGACGACGTCGCGTTTCTGCAATACACCTCCGGATCAACCTCGGCACCCAAGGGCGTCATCGTCAGCCACGGCAACCTGATCGAAAATTCAGAGATGATCCGTATTGCCTTCGGCAATACCCGCAAATCTACCCACGTCAGCTGGGTCCCGCTCTACCATGACATGGGTCTCATTCTCAATGCGTTGCAGTCGCTCTACGTTGGAGCGCTGTGTGTCCTTATGGCGCCGGTCAGCTTTATGCAGCGCCCGCTCAGCTGGTTACAGGCGATCCATGACTATCGGGCGGAAGTCGCGGGCGGCCCCAACTTCGCATTTGATCTCTGCGTCAGACGCCGCCGCCCGGAAGAAATCCGGGACATTGATCTCTCGTGCTGGAAGGTTGCCTTCAATGGGGCGGAACCGGTCCGGGCGAATACGATCGACCGGTTCGCCTCCACCTTCGCGCCCTATGGCTTCGATGCCAAAAGCATGCAACCCGCCTACGGCATGGCGGAGGCGACCTTGCTGATTTCGACTGGCCAGCGGCGGGCTGGCCCAGTCACCCGCCGGGTCAGTCGGGATGCCCTGCAGCGCAACCAGATCGTTGCCCCGGCGCAAGCGCAGGATGCTCAGATGTTGGTCGGGTGCGGTCGGCCGCTCGTCGCCGAGCATCTGGCAATCGTCGAGCCGGAAGCGCGGATGCCACTGGGGCCGGGGGTGGTCGGCGAGATTTGGGTTGCCGGGCCGCACGTTGCGCAGGGTTATTGGCGCGACCCGGAGGGGACTGCTTCGGTGTTCAGGGCGCGGATAGCGTCCGGCGACGCCCGATGCTGGTTGCGCACCGGCGACCTAGGGTTTCTCGATGAGGATGGCGAACTTTACGTCACCGGCCGGATCAAGGACCTGATCATCATCCGCGGCATCAACCATTACCCGCAAGACATCGAGCAGACGGTGCAGGACTGCCATGCGGCACTGCGCCGCCATTGTGGGGCGGCCTTCAGCGTGCCCGACCCCAATGACGAGGAGCAATTGGTCCTGGTCCAGGAGGTCGAGCGTACGTTCCGGCGGCAGATTGATGTAGAAGAAATCATCGCTGCAATCCGCGAAGCGATCACCAGGGAACATGAAATTGCCGCCCGCGAAATCGTCCTGATCCGCACCGGCAGCCTACCCAAGACAACCAGCGGCAAAATCCAGCGCCGCCTCACGCGGCAAATGTTTCTGGCCGGCACGCTCTCAGTCGTCCAGAGCGCCGCGACCGCCCGCTAGCTGCGGTAGAGCGCGCGGCGGCGTCTGTCCCATCCCGCTTCCAGCCGTCTGATATACCTTGCCACGCGCGCCGGCAGATGCTTCACGGCACGCCGAGCATGCGCGATATCCTCTTCTGGCGTCCTCGTCAGCAAGCAGTAGTTAGCGCCGCGCGGTGTCTGCCCGCGTTCGATCAACTCCAGCCCCGAGTGGGACAATACGCGGCAAATTCGTAAGCCCAATTCCTCGATTTCCGCGGCAAACTGGTCCGCGCTGACGGTATGCGATAAAAAGGCTTCGACGAATTCGATAAAGATCCGAATATTCGGCGATCGGCGTATCGTTTTTTGCATTCCCCTGATAACAAAGGGCTCGTGACCTTCGACGTCGATTTTGACGAGATCGACCGCCAACCCAGCCGGCAGGAATTCGTCGATCGTGATCATCTCGAGCTCGATCGAGCGCTTTGACTCACCCCCTTGCCCAATATCGGTCATCGTCGCGCCGCCGAGGAATTCCGGCAAATAGTGAAGGGTTCCGCGTCCGGCACTCTCGCCGACCAGAGCGTTGACTGCGGTTACGTTCGGGCGCTGCACCAGCCTGTTCGCGTACAGAGTTCGCTTCAGCAGGTCGAAAGTGTGCGGGTTCGCCTCGAAAGAATAGAGGCAACCATGATCCCTCATCCGAGAGGCCGAAGTCGCAGTGTAGAGCCCAAAATTTGCACCGATGTCGAGAACCACAGAGTCTGGTTGCAAAAAACTTCGGAATACCGGGAGAACATCTGCCTCCATCTCCCAGCCGAGGAGGTAGTCGATGGCATCGAGCGAATTGGTGTCGACGCAGATGTACTCGCCGGAAGCGAGGCGGACCAAAGCCCGATCAGCGCCCGCATAGATTGGCCCTTTCACGTGTAATTCTCAACTCTGTGGCAAACCGGCTTTACCATATCAGCGGATTCGCGCGCCGGAGAAAACTCGTGTGGAAACGAATACAGCCTTCATCCTGGCGCAGCATCCAGGCGCTGCGGGGGTGCGGCCGTGTGGGAAGCCTGGCGGGAGTACCTGTGCGCGAGCCCTGGCGAGGAAGGTGCGAGTGGTCCCCAGCACCGGCGATGCAATGCGATTTTTGCGCTTTTCTACGGTCATAACAGTTCCCGCGCTGGTGCTCGCCTGTACCGTCTCGCCACCTGCGCGCGTGGCAGACCCGTTTGTCGGAGACTGGGTCACGGCGGAGAACGCGAGCATCACGATCCGTCCGGATACGATTGTTCAGCATCAACCTGACGGCGAGAGCACCACCCTCGACACGACCGCATGCCGCGGCATGTTCCGCTTTGGCCGAGGCACGAAAAGCCGCCAAGACCTTACCAGCCTGGTGCCGCGCCAACCCGACCTCCGCCAGAAGATTTCGGACATACTGGTCGAGCAGAGCTATCCGATCGCTGAACTCAATTGCGACCGAGGCGATCAGACCTATGTCCTGCTGAATGATCGTCAATTGCTGGCGATCTACCGCGATGGCGACATCGGCGCAATAGAGCGCCTGGCACGACGTTGATTGGGTGATGTTTCCCTTGCGAGGCGGATAGCAGTGCGATCGATCATTGGAGAGCGGCGATTGTCGGTCGTCTACCCCGCTCTGCTCTGCCTGGGAGCGGGTGTTCTCGCGTCATGCGCCGCAGAGGGACCGCCGCCGCCCCAGACCTCGGCGGTTCACCCGCTGCCGCCGCCTGCGGAGACCCCAGGCGTGCACAGCGCCGCTCCGCGACCGGCCCGCAAGCCGTCCCCGCCGCCGTCGGCCAGCAATCAGGCTCCGGCGTCGAGTGGAGAACCGACCGAGGGTACGGCCGGTCCGGAGAGCTCCTCCCCATCTTCCGGCTTGGCGGCGCCGTCGCCCTCACCGGGCCGACAGGGCCAGATCCCTTCGCAAGCCGAACTGATCGGGCTGGACCAATCCGGGGCGATGCGCCTCTTGGGGCCGGCCACGGAGAAATCGGACGAACCGCCGGCGACAGTCTGGCGCTACAAGACGGGAAGCTGCGAGCTCGACCTGTTCTTTTACCTCGACCTGCGCAGCGGCAGCATGCGAACGCTGCATTACTCCTTTAAGGGCGAGGGCGCCGAGGTGGCGCGACAGCAGGAATGCTGGCGTTCCTTAATCGCCTCTCGAGGCGGCTAAGCCGGTTCGCCGATGGCGCATCTTCTTCTCGTCGACGATGACGATCTCTTTCGCGAGTCGCTCGGTCTCAATCTGATCGACGAAGGTTACGAGGTCACCAGTTTTGCGAATGGGCGCGATGTGCTTGCCTATCTCGATCAGGGCGGCGGCGCCGACGTGATGCTGCTGGATTGGCGCATGCCCAATCTGACGGGCCTTGATGTGCTGCGTCAAATCCGGGCCGCCGGGGCGGCGATCCCAGTCATTTTCCTGACGGTACTGTCTGACGATATCTATGAGGAGGCGGCGCTCGAGAGCGGCGCAGTTGATTTCATCGACAAGTCCCGCCGTCTGCCAATCCTGCTCAAGCGTCTGCAGTTGATCGCCGAGGGCGGCCGGCCGTCCAGCGAGCCGGACCCGCCGCGGGCTTCGGCGCTGCAGCTAGGTCGGCTTACCCTGCGTTTCGATGTTAGCCGGGCGGTCTGGGCGGGCCGGATTCTCGACCTCACCCTGACGGAATTCAAGATCCTCACCCTGCTGGCCGAGAAAGTAGGGCAGGATGTCGGCTACCGCGAGATTTACGATCTAGTCCACGGCAAAAACTTCATCGCTGGACACGGCTCCGAGGGGTATCGCGCCAATGTACGCACCTTCATCAAGCGTATCCGCAAAAAATTCCGCGATGTCGACCCAGGTTTCGACCACATCGAAAACTACGCTGGTTTTGGATACCGCTGGACCGCAGAAAGCTAAGGCGCTCCGCGGTATCCACTGGGCATGGTCGATTACGGCCAAGACCGCCTTTCTCGGGGTCGTCTTCGTACTGGTTCCGGTATTCCTCTACATCGAGTTCCGCTCCGCCCACGAGACGAGCCAAGAACTGCTGTTGCGCAGCGTTCGCGCCGAAGGGCGCACGATCAGCCAATCCTTGCTGCCATTGCTGAGGAACGCCGATCCTTCCGCGCTGCCGGAGATTGGCCGCGATCTCGCGCGGTATGCCGGCGAGGTGACGACCATAAAGTTGCTGTTGCAGCCGGCCTCCAATCAGAACGGAATGAAAGGGTTTTATTATGTAGCCTCCTGGCCTCCGGTCGCGCCGAGCAATCTGGAGGCGGAGCGTGATACACTGGCCAATCAGGGCGTGCTCAACCGTCTCTCCGAGAACTGCAGGGACGAAATGCCGTTCTCACTGATTTATCACCGGCCGACTGGCGGCGAGGAGATAGTCACAGCAGTAACCCCCGTGTCGACGACAGCAGGCTGCTGGGCAGTCGTAGCGTCGTTTTCCGAGGATGCTTTCCCGGGCGCTCATTTAGGCCAGCCCTATTGGGCGACACCGCCGGTCATCGTCGCGGCGGTGATCTATATGATGATGGCAGCCATTACCTTTGCGACGTTGCTGAGCGTACGCGGCGGACTGCGCCGCTTTTCGCTGCGCGCCCGCCGCATTCGCGAGCAAGGGCCAGACGCAGGATCGTTCGCCGACCGCTACAACCTGCCCGAATTGGCCGACGTCGCGGCCGAGTTTGATCGGATGGTAGAGGCCCTGCATCGCTCCGCCGCGGACATCCGGCAAACGGCGGAAGACAATACCCACGCTTTCAAGACGCCGATTGCGGTCATCCGCCAATCGATCGAGCCATTGCGGCGCGCCTTGCCGCAAGACAATCAGCGCGCACAGCGGGCGCTCGGCGTTGTCGAACACTCGCTTGACCGGCTCGACGGGCTGATCGCCTCGGCGCGCCGGCTCGATGAAGCGACCGCCGATCTGATCGCCGAGCCGCGTGTGCCGGTCGATCTCGGCCGCGTGATCGGCGGCCTAATCCAGGTTCGGTCCGGAGTCCTTGCTAGCCACGACGTTTCAATCATTCTCGCCAGTCATGACCTGACGATCTCGGCAGACCTTTTGCCCGGGTTGTACGTGCTGGGCACTGAAGAGATGATCGAGACCGTCGTCGAAAACCTGATCGAGAATGCCGTTTCGTTTTCTCCGGCCGGTAGCGAAATCCTGGTCGATTTGGCCCGCGATGGCCGGTTTGCTCGCCTCTCGGTATCCGATCAGGGTCCAGGAGTTCCTGCAGAGCAGCTCGAGCGCATCTTCGACCGCTACTACTCCGAGCGTCGCGCCGAGCCGGCCAGCGACGCGGCGTCGAGCTATTTCGGGATTGGATTGTGGATTGCTCGCCGCAACGTCGAAGCAATGGGCGGGACGATCGAAGCGAAAAATCTGGAGCCGCAAGGATTGGCTATCCGCGTTCGCCTGCCCTTGGCGCCCGAGCGCGGCTGAGCCGGGTCCCGCCCATTGGAACCGAGGCTAAAGAGCGGGATATGGGTCAAGGCGCTGATCCGGCGGTGTGATCTTGCCGCGATCCCGATCGCCGTGTTGGCCCGTGGCGATGACGATGCCGGCGCTATACTGCTCAAGCTCAACGGTGGCGTCGCCGAGGGCTGTTCGGTGCTGATGCAGGCGCGTGGACAGGACGGCGAGCTTGTGTGGATGCGGGCAACTGGTCCCGCCCCGGTCACCGAGGCCGATGCGGATGCTTACATAGCCCGTCAACGGCAGCGAGATCCGGACATCTGGGTCGTCGAGATCGAGCATCGGGAGGTCGGAAACGTGGTAGACGGGAGAGTTGTTTGAGGGACGGCCGAACAGTAGACGTGAGCGTATGAGTTTTAGCATCCTGATCGTCGACGACGAGCCCGACATCGCCGATCTGTTCCGCCAACGTTTTCGGAGAGAGGTGCGGCAAGGACGGTACGTGCTCCATTTCGCGAACTCGGGCGAAGAAGCCTTGCGCCGGCTCACCGAGATCCGCCCCGAGCTGATCGTGATCTTATCCGACATCAACATGCCGGGGATGGACGGCTTGGATTTGCTGAGGGAAGTGAGGCGGCTGCGGCCGGAGCTGCCGGTCTTGATGGTGACCGCTTACGGCGACGACGAGCGCAGGCATCGCGCGGACGAACTGGGCGCCGCAGACTTCCTGACCAAACCGGTGGACTTCGACCGGTTGAAACAGCAACTTGGCCAGCTGATGCGGTCGAATTCCTAAGGGCGATGGCGGGCAATTCGTTCGGCACACTGTTTTGTTTCACGACCTGGGGCGAAAGCCACGGGCCGGCGATCGGTGTCGTCGTCGACGGCGTGCCGCCGCGGCTGCCGCTTTCCGAACCCGACATTCAACAGTGGCTCGACAAGCGTAAACCCGGCCAGTCGCGCTACACGACGCAGCGCCGCGAAGCCGATCTGGTGCGCATCATGAGCGGCACCTTCGACGGGGTGACAACCGGCACGCCGATACAGCTGTTGATCGAAAATACCGACCAGCGCTCGAAGGATTACCGCAACATCGCTGACCGGTTCCGTCCAGGCCACGCCGACTACACTTATTGGAAAAAATTCGGAATTCGCGATTACCGCGGCGGCGGACGCGCCTCGGCGCGCGAGACCGCCTCGCGGGTCGCCGCGGGAGCCGTCGCGCGGAAGATCCTCGGTTCGGGGGTGACGATCCGCGGGGCGCTCGTGCAGATCGGGCCGCATGCGATCGACCGCAGCGCTTGGGACTGGCGCGCCACCGGGGAGAACCCGTTCTGGTGCCCGGATGCTGCCGCGGCGCGGCGCTGGGCCGATTATCTGGACGGTGTGCGAAAGGCTGGCTCCTCCGCCGGCGCAGTCATCGAGATCGTCGCAAGCGGCGTTCCTGCCGGGCTCGGCGAGCCGGTCTACGACAAACTGGACGGCGATCTCGCCCGCGCGCTGATGACGATCAACGCCGTCAAGGGGGTTGAGATCGGCGCCGGTTTTGCGGCGGCCTCGCTCAAGGGTGAGGAGAACGCCGACGAGATGCGGATCGAGGATGGCCGGGTCGTGTTTTTGTCGAACAACGCCGGCGGCATCCTGGGCGGGATCTCCAGCGGCCAGGACATCGTCGTGCGCTTTGCGGTAAAGCCGACCAGTTCGATCCTGCGGCCGATGCGCACCGTCGATGTCGACGGCAAAGAAGTCGAGATCGAAACCCATGGCCGGCACGACCCTTGCGTCGGCATCCGCGCCGTCCCGGTCGGCGAGGCGATGGTCGCCTGCGTCCTGGCTGACCACTTGCTTCGCTATCGCGCTATTGGCGGCGGGGTCTGACGCCGGCCTTCGCCGCTTTTGGATCACTTAAGTGCTGAGGCCGCGGCGAGAAACGCGCGTATCTTGTTGAGGTCCTTGACCCCGGGGCGGCTTTCGACGCCTGACGAGACGTCGACCGCCGCAGCGCCGGAAATTCTCACCGCCTCCGGCAAGAGCTCGGCGGTCAGCCCGCCCGACAGCATCCACGGCGCGCGCCACTGGCGATCCGCGATCAGCGCCCAGTCGAAAGCGAGGCCATTGCCGCCGGGAAGAGCGTCCGGCCGGCGCGGCGGCTTTGCGTCGAACAGCAGAATATCGGCGACATCCTCGTAGCCAGCGGCGTCGAGCACATCTTCGCACCCGGCGATCGCCACCGCCTTCATTACCGGGCGGCCGAAGCGCCGCTTGATCGCGCCCACTCGTTCCGGGCTTTCGCCGCCATGGAATTGCAGGATGTCGATCGGCGCCGCCGTTAGAGCTGCCTCGATCACCCGATCGTCGGCATCGACGAAAAGGCCGACCCGCGCGATCCCGGCGGGAATGCCGGCGCACAGCCGCGCAGCACGTTGCGGCGTCACGGCGCGCGGGCTCGGAGGATAGAACACAAAGCCGAGATAGGCGGCGCCGCCGTCACTTGCCGCGGTGACCGCCTCCTCTGTCGAGAGACCACAAATCTTCGCGGTTACGCCCATCGCCCGCTATATGGGGCCGAGCCTGCTCTCAAGGGGGGGTTGCCGGCACCGAAATGTCGACCTGTCCTTCGGGCGGTTGCCGTTCTTTGGCGGCACTGATCTCGGCATCGCGGTGTTGCCGGTAGACGCTGCGCAGGGTGGCGTAATAATCGAGCGAGTTGCGCTCCAACTCGTCAAGGTCGTGAAGATGTTGAGCACGCGTGTCGACCACATTCGCGCTCCCGGTAGCGACGCTCGCATAGGTCGCCGGTGCGCCCCCGACAAAGGTCAGCGGGTTCATCGCCATATCGACGACCGTACCGACCGCGTCGCGCGCATTCGACGGCCCGAGCAATGGCAGCTCGACGAACGGGCCTTCTCCGACGCCCCAAACCGCCAGGGTCTGGCCAAAATCCGCCTTGTGCGGCGGTATTCCCAATTTGTCGGCCACATCGAAAATCCCGGCCACTCCGGCCGTCGAATTGACCGCGAGCCGTTGAACCGATTGCCAGGCCTGCTTGACATTCCCCTGCAGTGCGTCATTGACCGCGACCGCGGGTTCTTTGAGGTTTTGCACGACGTTGTGAATCCCGTTTTGCACGCCTTCCGGCACATGGTCGGTATACGCCTGGGCGACCGGTTTCATGACCGCATGATCGGCTGCGACGTTAGCCTTGAAGATGGCCCTGTTGACGGGCTCCGCCGGATCATGCTCGGCATCGACATCATCCGCCACGGTTGCATCGCGAGGTGCGCCGGCGCATCCGCCGCAGCCTAACACCAATCCCAAGACGACCGCCGAGACCACCCGCGACCTGCCTTCGCGACTGGCCATCCGAACAAAGGGACGGTTGTCGGGCACCTGTATTTCTCCGTATATCGTCTTTTCGGTGTGCCGCGTCAGAGCCGGCGCGCGAATTCTTCCTTAGCCCTGCCCCAGGGTCAAGACGACGGTAGTTGCCGTCCTGTCCCCGGCATGTTCTGCAGTGCGACGCGGCCAAGGCGCTCGGATCGAGCGGAACGCGATTCGGCAAGCCAGAGAGCGGAATAAATGCAGACCGGGTCCTGTGCCCAAATCGCCCCCGTGTTCGAAGCCACGGAACTCGCCGGGCTGCGCCAAGGCAGGAATGCCGGAGGAGTGACCGACACGGCCGGTTCGCCGTGACCCCGGCCATCGCAGCCACCGCAGGCTTTGCAAACTAAGCAGCTTTTGGTGGGCGCTGCCGCAGAGGTCCGAATGGGCTATTTCATCCGAGGTGGTTTCCCCACCGGGAGAAACATCGTCCTCACCACAGCAACGTAGTTGGGATGGTTGACGAACCGCCCTATTGACATGTCGCCATTGCCTTCAACGTTTCGCCATTCGATCTTCTCATCAGGTGGAATGTGCAACAGGTTTTTGCCCCATTCGCGAACCTCTTCCATTGCAGCTTGACCGGTCCAGTGAAGTCGCTCAGAACGCCTGATAATCGCGCCTTCGACAACTTCCGGTCTCGTCGTTCTGAATAGGACGGCCCCCCAGACGTATCGATCTTTGCGGTAGGCCATCGGCTTCTCTCGTATCTCGATCGCCACGACGCGGAGCCCGATTATATCTCAGGAGGGGATGGTCTGTGAAATCAGTCTGGCGGCCGCCCGGTCGACCCGATCGAGGTGGCGACAGGTGTCGATGAGCTCGGCAAATTGGATGTCGCCGATTGCGAGACCGGGGGTGATGGGGCGGATGCGGCGGGCTTGTTCTTCGAAATCCCAGATGAACTCGCGGCCGGTGCCGTCTTTTGTGAAATGCCGGCCGTCCTTGGTGAAGACCGTGATGCGCGGGCCGAACAGGGTGCGGTGCACGGTCGGGATTAGGGTTACGCGGTGCATCAGGTCGAGCACCTCGGGTGGGTCGGTCTCACCGGGGCCGGGCCGGTCGCTGCGCAGTAGCGGATAGCTGCGCCGGGCGGCGCCCCAGGCGGTGAAATACTGCGTGCTGCCGACCTGCGGCGGGTTGTCAATGCCGCGGCTCGGGAAGGCCGGGCTCGGATATTCGGTCTCCAGCCAGTTGACGAGCGCCTCGATGCGGCCGATGTCGTCGTAACGGAGGTTGTGCTCCTCGCACAGCGTCGCAGTCACATCGACATGGGCGATGTTGTAGCCGGCAGTCGAATAGATGCGGTAGAGCGTCTCGAGAAAGACCCAATCGTGGCCAAGCCCTTCGGTGATCTTGTAGATGTCGGTGCGGTTTGCCCCGGTGAAGCTGTAGCGTAGTTCACCGCGGTTGTTGCCGGCATAGGCGTGGTAAAAGCCGGCCTCGCCTTCCAATGTTGTCTCGCCGCTCGGTGTCGCGTGCTTGGCCAATGCTACGGCGAGCAGTGCATTGCGCACCGCGCCGCCTTCGCGCAATGAACGGCCGCCGCTGCGCGCGCCTTCGAGATTGCCCGAGGCCAGATTGACGCATTGCGCTATCGCGCTGTGGATGTGGTCTGCATCGAGACCGCCCAGCTTGGCGGCGGCGACCGCGGCGCCGAAGATGCCGAACACCGGCCCCGCATGAAAGCCGCGCGACATAACTGTCGGAATAAACTCGGCGGCCATGCGCTCCATGACCTCGTAGCCCGCCGCGACCGCCGTCAGGAACTCCCTGCCGGAAGCGCCCGTGACTTCCGCCGCGGCAAGCGCGGCCGGCAGGATTGCGATGCCGGGATGAGTCAGCATGCGGAAGGTGTCCCATTTGCCGCCGGCAAAGATCATCTCGGCGTTGACAAAGGCTGCTCCGCCCTTGGTGAGCTTGGCGCCGTGGCACAGCACCGTCGCGGCTCCGCCGCCGCCTACCTCTTCCTCCTGCATCAAGGCGAGTGCCTGGCGGCTCGCCGGCATGTCGCGGGCGACGAGCGCCGAACTCAGCGCCTGCAACGTGACACCTTTGGCGCGGTCGACGACCCCTGTGGGCAAATCTTCGTACCGGAGCGTAGCGACAAAGGTTGCGAATTGCCGGCTCAATGACATGGGCTTTTCCCTTCGCGAGTTGGTCGGCGGAGCGCCGTCGCAACGGTGCGCGCTTCGACGGCGTTCGGTTGTACGCTTCCGTGCGCCGGGTTGCCCAGCCGAGAACCGACAGCATCGAAGGCCCTGCCTGCGTCGGCTTGTACCGCGAAGACGAACCATGAGCGGCTTTGAATGTTTCCCCGGACATGGCACAGAGCGAGTTGAGATTTGTCGCGGGTGCCGCTCTTGCGGCAAACGCAGCGATAGCGATAGCCAAATACGGCGCCGCGTTTTTCACCGGCAGCTCATCGATGATGAGCGAGGCGGTCCACTCGACGATCGATTGCGGGAACGAGATTTTGCTGTTGATAGGCGTCCACCGCAGCGGCTATCCGCCCGACCAGACTCATCCGTTCGGGTATGGCATGGAGGTGTTTTTCTGGTCGCTGCTGATGGCGGTACTGCTGTTCGGGCTGGGCGCTGGGGCCACGCTGCTCGACGGCATCCACCAGATCCAGCACCCGGAGCACATCAAGAAGGCCTGGATCAGTTATGCCATTCTCGGTTTCGCTTTTGTCGCCGAGGGCATTTCGTGGTTCATCAGCCTGCGGACACTTCGGAAATCACAGAAAGGTAGGGCCATCTACGCGGCAGTCCGCCGCAGCAAGGATCCCAGCGTGTTCGCCGTCCTGTTTGAAGACAGCGCCGCTCTTATCGGCATCTGCGTCGCGGCGCTCGGCATCGGGCTCAGCGAGATCACCGGCGAGCCCCGCTGGGACGGGATCGGCTCCATCGTGATTGCTGCGCTTCTGGCAACCGCGGGCCTGTTGCTGGCCCGGGAGTGCCACGGCCTGCTTACCGGCGAAGCCGCGTTGCCGGAGTTGCGCGACGATATTGCAAAGACAGTGAGCCGCTGGCCCGGGGTGGCAAAGCTCGGCGAGCTTGCCACGCTTCAGATCGGGCCGGATGCGGTTCTCGTCACCCTCAGCCTCGATTTCCAGAACCGCCTCGGCTCTTCCGATGTCGAGCGCGCCGTCAGCGACATTGAACGGAACCTGAAATGCCGCCACAACGAGATCGCCCGGGTTTTCGTGGAGGCGCAGAGCATGGACCGGAGAAAGACCGAGACGTAGCCTTCGTGCCGTTGGTTCAACAACTCCCTCGCTAGCCAGCGTTTTGCAGCAGTCCTCGCGGCCTTTCGCACAGGATTTATCCAGATGTCCGCCCATTTTCCGCGTCGAGGCGTTCCGCACAGCTCGCATTGGGGCGCCTTTTCGGTGCTGCGCCGCGGCGACGGCATCGAGGTCGTGCCGCATCCGCGCGACGCCGACCCGTCGCCACTGCTCGGCAATATTCCGGCCTCGGTTGCGCATCGCGCGCGGATCTCGAGACCGATGGTTCGGCGGGGTTGGCTCGAACATGGCCCGGGCTCCGACCGAGACCGCGGGAGAGACGAGTTCATAGCGGTCGACTGGCCGCAGGCGCTCGATCTGATCGCAGCGGAATTGCGTCGGGTCTACAGGGATTATGGCGCGTCTGCGGTGTTCGGCGGCTCCTATGGGTGGGCCAGCGCCGGGCGCTTTCACGACGCGCCGCGCCAGCTGCATAGGTTTCTGAATACGGCCGGCGGCTATGTCCGGTCGGTGGGCAGCTACAGTTCGGGCGCGGCGACGGTGATATTGCCGCACGTCATCGGGCCGCAGGAGGCCGTCGCCGGCAACAATGTCAGCTGGGACGAGCTGGTCGCGCACAGCGCGCTGATTCTGGCCTTTGGCGGCATGGCGCTGAAGAACAACGATGTCGGCGGCGGCGGCACCGGCGAGCACATCGCGCGGGCCCGGTTGCGCGCCGCCCGCCAGCGCGGCGCGGAATTCCATCTGATCAGCCCGCTATGCGACGATCTGCCGGGCGAAATCGATGCGGTGTGGCACCCGACCCGCCCGGGGACGGATGTGGCTCTGATGCTCGGGATCGCGCACACGCTGGTCAGCGAGGGCCTGCACGACCGCCCTTTCCTCGACCGATACTGCGTCGGCTACGAGATCTTCGAGGGCTACCTGCTCGGTCACGCTGACGGTCAGCCGAAGGATGCCGACTGGGCATCCGCAATTTGCGGCATGCCGGCCGATGAGATCATTAGGATCGCGCGGCATGCCGCCCGCCGGCGTACGCTGATCACCTGCTCCCAATCATTGCAGCGCGCCGAACATGGCGAGCAGCCGGTCTGGATGGGTATCGTGCTGGCGGCCCTGCTGGGCCAGATCGGATTGCCGGGCGGCGGTTTCGCCTATGCACTGGGATCGACCTCCAATACCGGGAAGCCGCCGCTGGCCGTACCGCTTCCGACCTTGCCGATCGAGCGCAACAGCATTGCCGATTTCATTCCGGTGGCGCGCATCTCCGACATGCTGCTTCATCCGGGGGAGGCGTTCGAATTCAACGGCCAGCGGCTCACCTATCCCGACATCAAGCTGGTTTATTGGGCGGGCGGCAATCCGTTCCATCACCATCAGGATCTGAACCGGCTGCGCGACGCCTTTGCGCGGCCGGACACCGTCATCGTGCATGATTCGGTATGGACCGCGACCGCCCGGCACGCCGATATCGTGTTGCCGGCAACCATTACCTTGGAGCGCGAAGACATTGGGGGGTCCGCCGGTGATCCGCTGCTCGTGGCGATGCACCGGGCGGTGGCGCCCCATGCCGAGGCACGCGACGATTACGACATCTTTTCTGGGGTGGCGGAGCGCCTCGGTATTGCCGAGCAATTCACAAGAGGCCGCTCGGCGCGGCAGTGGCTGCGGCATCTCTACGAGCCGACGCGCCGCGCACTGCTGGAGCGTGGTGCGCAGGCTGCCGATTTCCACGAGTTCTGGGAGGCGGGCGAGCTGGCTTTGCCGACCCTGCCCTGGCACGGCGGGATCGTGCGGGCGTTCCGCCGCGACCCTACCGCGGCGCCGCTGCCGACCCCGAGCGGCAAGATCGAGATCGCCTCCGCGACGATTGCGGGGTTCGGTTACACGAACTGCCCCGGACATCCCGCTTGGCTGCCGCCCGCGGAGCGCCCGAATTCTCGTTTTCCGCTGCAGCTCATCGCCAATCAGCCGGCGACCCGCCTGCACAGCCAGTTGGATTTCGGCGCCACCAGCTTCAAATCGAAGGTCAAGGGCCGCGAGCCGGTCCGTATCCATCCGCAAAATGCCGCGGCGCGAGGCATTGCCGACGGCGACATAGTCCGTCTCTTCAACGACCGCGGCGCATGCCTCGCCGGCGCGGTATTGAGCGATGCATTGCGCCCGGGCATCGTTCAGCTCTCAACCGGCGCCTGGTACGACCCCGCGGACCCGACCGCCGATGACCCAATCTGCGTGCACGGCAACCCGAACCTCCTGACGCGCGACGCGGGCACGTCGAACCTCGCGCAAGGCTGCACCGGACAGCTGACCGTAATCGAGATCGAGCGGTTCGACGGCCCATTGCCGCCGGTAAGGGCATTCGATCCGCCGTCGCAGGCTGATTGAAGAAGAGCCCCGAAGCGGCCCAAGGAAATAATCCCGGCGAATTTCTTCGAGAGCCGTGACATTGATGCATTGCTGACATACTCTTGACGCAAGGCCCTGCTCAAGGGCCAGCCGAACGGAGGAGGTCATGGGTTCGCTTGTCAGCCGCCGCGAAAAGCCTGGGTCGCGCGCGAACAGAACTCAGCTGACGCGGCGAGAGCTGATCACCTTAGGCGCCCTCGGCCTTGCCGCCGGGGGCGCCCCCTTATTGGCGCGCGCCGCCGGGCCGCAGGGTCAGCTGACCTGGGGCATCCATGTTTCACTGGCGCCGACCTGGTTCGACCCCGCCGAGACGCCGGGGCTCATCACACCTTTTATGATCCTTTATGCGCTGCATGACGCGCTTGTGAAACCGATGCCCGGCCAGCCGATGGCGCCGTGCCTTGCCGAGTTGTTCTCGGCGGCCGAGGACGGGCGCTCCTACGACTTCGTGTTGCGTAAGGGGGCGAAATTCCACAACGGCGATCCGGTCACCGCCGAGGACGTCAAATTCTCGTTCGAGCGCTATCGCGGCGCGTCCCATTCTTTGATGCAAGAGCGGGTGGCGGCGATCGAGACCACCGACCCGCAGCATGTCCGCTTCAACCTCAAAGCGCCGTGGCCCGACTTTCTTACATTTTATGCGACAGCCACCGGAGCGGGCTGGATCGTACCCAAGAAATATGTCGAGAAAGTCGGTGATGACGGGTTCAAGAAGGCACCGATCGGCGCCGGGCCCTACAAATTCGTGTCGTTCACACCGGGTGTGGAGCTGGTGTTCGAGGCGTTCGACCAGTATTGGCGCAAGACGCCGAGCGTCAAACGCCTGGTGTTCAAGGTCATCCCCGAAGAGTCGACGCGGTTGGCAGCGCTGAAGCGCGGCGAGGTCGACATCGTCTATTCGATCCGCGGCGAGCTTGCCGAGGAGCTGCGCAGCACGCCGGGGCTGACGCTAAAGCCGGTGGCCTCACCGGCGACGTTCTGGCTCTACTTTGCCGATCAGTGGGACCCGAAATCGCCCTGGCATGACAAGCGCGTGCGGCAGGCGGCGAACCTCGCGCTCGACCGCAAGACGATCAACGAAGCCCTCACGCTAGGCTACTCCAAGCTCACCAACAGCATCATCCCGGCAAGCTATGATTTCTACTGGCAGCCGCCGCCCGCAGTTTACGATACGGCGAAGGCCAAGCAATTATTGGCCGAGGCGGGTCATCCCGGCGGCTTCGATGCCGGCGATTATTACTGCGACTCGTCCTACGCGAACGTCGGGGAAGCCGTGCTCAACAACCTCCAGGAGGTTGGCATTCGCTCGCAGCTGCGTCCGATCGAGCGCGCTGGGTTTTTAAAGGGCTGGGGTGACAAGGCCTACAAGAACCTCATCCAGTGCGGCAGCGGCGCCTTCGGCAATGCCGCCACCCGTCTCGATGCCTTCATCGTCAAAGGCGGGACCTACGTCTATGGCAGCTATCCAGACATTGACGCATTGGCGCCGCAGCAGGCCACCGAGCTCGACCACAAGCGACGAGCGGCGGTCCTCGAGAAGATGCAGCAGTTGGTGCATGACAAAACAATTGTCGCGCCGATCTGGCAATTGGCATTTATCAACGGCGTCGGGCCCCGCGTCGGCGTGTCCGGGTTCGACCTGATAAAGGATTTCGCCTACACCGGGCCCTACGAGGACATCACGATCAAAGGCACTTGAGAAAACGGTGATGACCGAGAGCTGCCGGTTGAGGATTCCAGCAGCTCTCGAAAAGTCGAGACATTCCCGCAACGGTGGTCTACCTTCGGCGCAAGGCTCATCCAAGTAGCCGCCATCCGGAGGAGTTTTTATGGGTCCGCTTTTCAACAGCCGCGGCGTACCAATCAGCGGCTCCGACAAATCAGGCCTGTCGCGTCGGGAAATCTTGGCGCTAAGCGCCCTCGGCCTTGTCGCCGGCGCTCCCGCGCATGAGCTTCGCGGCCGCGCCCAGCGGCCAGCTGACCTGGGCTATTCACGTCTCTCTTGCGCCAACATGGTTCGACCCGTCCGAGACGGAAGGGATCATCACCCCGTACATGGTGCTATATGCGCTTCACGACGCCATGGTGAAGCCGATGCCCGGCAAGACGCAGACGCCGTGCCTCGCCGAGTCGTGGACGGCGGCGCCGGACGGGCTCAGCTACGATTTCGTGTTGCGCAAGGGGGTCAAGTTTCACAATGGCGAGCCGGTAACCGCCGAGGATGTGAAGTTCTCTTTCGAGCGTTACCACGGCGCAGCGCACCAGCTGATGAAGGACAATGTGGCGGCGATCGAGACACCCGATCCGCAGCATGTCCGCTTCAAGCTCAAAAAGCCATGGCCCGACTTTATCACCTTTTATTCGACCGCTTCCGGCTCCGGCTGGATCGTGCCGAAGAAATACGTCGAGCAGGTCGGCGACGACGGCTTCAAAAAGGCGCCGATCGGCGCCGGCCCCTACAAGTTCGTCTCGTTTACGCCTGGGGTCGAGCTGGTGCTCGAAGCCTTCGACGAGTATTGGCGCAAGCCACCCAGCGTAAAGCGCTTGGTCATGAAGGTGATCCCGGACGAGGCGACGCGGCTCGCCGCTCTGAAGCGCGGCGAGGTCGACATTGCCTACTCGATCCGCAGCGAGCTCGCCGAGGAACTGCGCCGCACGCCGGGCCTGACGCTCAAGCCGGTCGTCCTGCAGGCGCCGAACTGGCTCTACTTCCCGGAGCAATGGGACCCGAAATCGCCGTGGAACAAACTGCAGGTTCGGCAGGCCGCCAATCTCGCAATCGACCGTGAGGGCATGAGTCAGGCGTTGTTTCTCGGTTATTGCAAGATCACGAACAGTATCATTCCTTACACCTTCGACTATTTTTGGCAGCCGCCGGCTGCGGCATACGATCCGGCCAAGGCGAAAAAATTGCTGGCGGAAGCCGGGTATCCCAATGGCTTCGACGCCGGGCAGATGTATTGCGACAGCTCGTACGCCAATATGGCAGAGGTGTCGGTCGACAACTTCCAACAGATCGGGATCCGCGTGCAACTGCAGCCCATCGAGCGCGCCGCGTTCTTTGCCGGTTATGCGGACAAGAAATACACTCGGGGCATCGTCCAGGGCGCGAGTGGTGCTTTCGGTAATGCCGCGACTCGGCTGGCCTCGTTCGTCGTCAAGGGTGGCGCTTATTCTTATGGCAGCTACCCCGACATCGACGAACTCTACCCGCAGCAGGCCGACGAAACCGACCATGAGAAGCGCGCGGCGATCCTCGACAAGATGCAGCAGCTCGTCCATGAGAAGGCGATCTACGCACCGATCTGGCAGCTCGGCTTCCTCAATGGGGTCGGCCCCCGGGTCGGCGAGTCGGCCTTCGGCCTGATCGCGGGTTTCGCCTACACCGCCCCCTTCGAGGACATCACGCTAAAGAGCGCGTAGCGGCCGGGCCCACATTGCCCATTGTCACCCTTTCACTCGTCGCCCCGGCGGAAGCCGGGGTCCATCTTTCCGCCGCACGGGCGGTCGTCGCAGGTGATATCATGCGAGGTCTCAAAAGATTAGAGTTAGTGGCGTGGTGGGTCCCGGCCTTCGCCGGGACGACGAGCAACAGAAGTTAGCGAAGTTATTCGGTCGAAGACTAAGGGCGTCATGAAGCAATTTATCGGCAGGCGCGTCGGCTATTCGCTGCTCTCGCTATTTCTGTTGTCGCTGACAATCTTTTTCTTTGTTCGCGTGACCGGCGATCCGGCGGCACTTCTCGTCGAGCCGGGCGCCAGCCCGGCGGATATCGCCGCCATTCACCATCAGTTCGGTCTCGACCGGCCGCTGTGGGTGCAATACGGCATCTTCATGTCGAGCCTGTTCCATGGGGATCTCGGCCAGTCATTCTATTACCGGACCCCGGTAATGGATCTTTATCTGTCGCGGCTCCCCAACTCGCTGATGCTCGCAGTCGTAGCGATGGGCTTGTCGCTGTTGATCGGGATCCCGAGCGGGATATTGGCGGCGGTGCGCGTCGGGCGGTTTTGGGACAGTGCCGGAAAGGTCTTTGCTCTACTCGGGCTGTCGTTGCCGTCCTTCTGGGTCGGACTGGTAATGATCCTGGTCTTCTCGGTTTATCTGGGATGGCTGCCCTCCTCGGGAGCGGGCACGCCACTGCACCTGATCATGCCGGCATTCGCGCTCGGCTGGTATTTCGCCGCCGCTCATATGCGGCTAACCCGCTCCTCGATGCTCGAAGTATTGGGCTCGGAATATGTCAAGCTCGCCCGCATCAAGGGCCTTCCCCAATCCCTGGTCATTGCCAAGCACGCCTTCAAGAATGCTCTGATCCCGGTTTTGACGTTGGCCGGCGTCAATCTCGTCATCATGGTCAATGTGGCCGTTGTCGTCGAAACCGTCTTTGCCTGGCCGGGCATCGGGCGGCTGCTCTACGAAGGCATTGCGTTTCGCGACTTTCCGGTCGTGCAGGGTGTCGTGATCATGGGCGGCGCAATGATCGTCATGGTCAATTTGATGGTCGACGTCCTCTATGCAGTGATCGACCCGCGCATTCGCCTGGGGAGCTGAGGGGCTATGAGCACGCAAGCAGAAACCGTCCTCCTGCCGCCGCGCATCCGCCGTCGGCCGGTCACGACACGGCTCGGCGATTTCCCGGTGATCCCGGCTTCGATCCTCGTCATCATCGGTTTGGTCGCGATCTTCGCCAATGTGCTGGCACCGCATAATCCCGAAATCGGCAGCCTCGTCGCGCGCTTCAAACCGCCGTTTTGGCAGACCGGCGGCACCACCAAATACTTGCTCGGGACCGACCAGCTTGGCCGCGACGTGCTCTCGCGGCTGATTTTTGGCGCTCGGGTGTCGGTCGTGGTCGGGTTCACCGCGGTGATCTTTGCCGGCGTAGTCGGTACGACGCTCGGCATTCTGTCGGGTTATCTGGGCGGCTGGGTGGATCAGGTGATCATGCGCCTAACCGATACTTGGCTCGCATTGCCGGCGCTGACCTTTGCGATCTTTCTCGCCGCCATCGTCGGGCCGAGCATGTGGAACATCGTCCTCATCCTCGGCGTCACTTATTGGACCCGCTATGCGCGCGTCATTCGCGGGGAGGTGCTGTCGCTGAAGGAGCGGGAGTTTGTCCGTCTCGCGATTGTCGCGGGCTGCTCCAAATGGACGATCATGCGGCGGCACATTCTGCCCAATATCATCAACACCGCCATTGTGCTCGGCACGTTGATGCTGGGCGTCGTGATCATCGCCGAGGCGTCCTTGTCCTTTCTCGGGGTTGGCGTGCCGCCGCCGCAACCGGCCTGGGGATTGATGCTCTCTGACGGCAAACAAGGGCTCATGGTCGGGTATTGGTGGCTGACCGTTTTCCCCGGCTGTTGCATCATGCTGATGGTGCTTTCGGCAAACCTTCTCGGCGATTGGCTCCGTGTCAAATTCGACCCCCAGCTCCGTCAATTATGAGCCGACGCGGCGGGGCTTGCCGGTAACGGCCGCCCCGCTGCTCGAACTGCAGAAGCTCTCGACCCACTACGTCTCGGCGCAGGGCACGCGGGTGGTGCGCGCCGTCGACGACGTTTCGCTGTGCATCCGTGCCGGCGAAACATTGGGAATCGTCGGCGAGTTTGGTTCCGGCAAAAGCACATTGGCGCTGACGATCCTGCGCATCCTGCCGCCCGCAGCCCGCATCGTCAGCGGCAAGATGCTGCTCGAGGGAGAGGATCTCCTCGAAAGATCCGACGCTGAAATGCGCCACATCCGCGGCAAGCGGATCGCGATGATCCTGCAGGACCCGATGGCGTCGCTGAACCCGCTGTTCACGATCGGCGACCAAGTCGGCGAGTCGGTCCGGGTGCATGACGGCGCTTCACGCGCTACCGCGTGGAACCGGGCAATAGAATTGCTCAAAGCCGTTCGTATCCCGTCCCCGGAGACCCGGGTGACGCAATATCCGCACGAGATGTCGGGCGGCATGCGCCAGCGCATCGTCGGCGCCATCGGCATCTCCTGCGAGCCGCGGCTGTTGATCGCCGACGAGCCGACCACCAGCCTCGACCTGACGATCCAGGCGCAATACCTCAAACTGCTTCGCGACCTGCAGCGCGAACACAATCTCGCACTGATCTTCATCACTCACAATCTCGGCATCGTCGCGAAAATGTGCGACCAGCTCGCTGTGATGTATGCCGGACGCGTCGTCGAGTCGGGACCGGTCTCGCAGATCTTTAATTCGCCCGCGCATCCCTATACCGAGGCGCTGCTCAATTCGATTCCGCGGATGACCGACAACGCGCACCGGCTGACCGCGATTGAAGGCCAGCCGCCCGATCTGGCGGCGCTGCCGCCGGGCTGTTCTTTCGCGCCGCGCTGCCCGAGCGCCTTCGACCGGTGCCGCGAGGCGGCTCCCTTCGAGTTCAGACCGAGTACGGGCAGGACCGCGCGTTGCTGGCTCGCGGAGCGCCCCCACCCTAACCCTCCCCCGCTCGCGGGGGAGGGAATGGGCATCCCCGTCGGAATTGCCTGATGACGGTTTTGGAAGCGGCGGGGCTCAGCAAGCATTTTCAGGCGAGGCGGGGGCTTTTTGGGGGTAATCGTGGGGTAGTGCGCGCGGTGGACGGGATTTCGTTCATGATCGAGCGCGGCCGGACATTGGGGGTGGTCGGCGAGAGCGGGTGCGGCAAGACGACGACGGCGAAGCTCGTGCTCGGACTGGAGGAGCCGACCGGCGGCGCGATCCTCTTCGAAGGAAGGGATTTGCGACGGCTCGATGCGGCCGGCCGGCGGAACTATCGTAAATCGGTGCAAGCAGTCTTCCAGGATCCCTACGCCTCGCTCAATCCGCGCATGCGCATCAGCGCGATCATAGCCGAGCCGCTTACTACCAACGAAACGCTGCCGGCAATCGAGGTTCGCCGGCGCGTGCTGCAGTTGCTCGACCTTGTGGGCTTGCCGGACCGCGCCGCGGACCTCTTCCCGCACGAATTCTCCGGCGGCCAGCGGCAGCGCATCGCGATCGCGCGGGCCCTGTCATTGTCGCCGAAGCTCGTCGTGCTCGACGAGCCGGTCTCGGCGCTCGATGTTTCGATCCGGGCGCAGATCCTCAATCTGTTGCGCGATCTGCAAGCCGAGCTCGGGCTCTCCTACCTTTTCATCGCGCACGACCTCGCCGCCGTCGCGCATATGAGCCACACGATCGTAGTCATGTATCTCGGCAAGGTCGTGGAGAGCGGCGAGGCGCGCACACTCGCCCGTGCTCCGAAGCATCCGTACACCGAGGCATTGTTTTCGGCGGCATTGCCGAGCCACCCCGACGAGAGGCGCGAGGAGATCATATTGCCGGGCGAAGTGCCGAGCCCGCTCAACCCGCCCTCGGGCTGCCGCTTCCACCCGCGCTGCCCGCACGCGATGGAACGCTGTGCGCGGCAGGAGCCAATCCTCGCCGATGTGGGGAGCCATTTGGTTGCCTGTCACCTCTACGACAGAACGGCGTACCCGGCGCCGATCAAACTCGAAGCTGGGGCGTGACTTCGCCCGCCAAACTCGGCAGAGCCGAAAATCGTTGACGGCCCACTAAACGTGTTGATATCAACCTAATGGGAGAGCTGGATTACAACTCCGATCGGAGACGCAGACATGGTTGACCAACAGGGTCGTTTCGTGTGGTACGAATTGATGGCGCGCGACACGGAGGCCGCGAAGGCGTTCTATATCAAGGTGGTAGGCTGGACCACGCAGGACGGGCCAGTGCCCGGCATGGCCTACACCGTGTTCACCGACGGCCAGATGCCGGTGGGAGGACTGATGGCCCAGCCCGAGGACGCCCGGAAAATGGGAGCGCCGCCGAGCTGGATTGGATACGTCGCGGTAAACGACGTAGACGCCACCGCCGAACGGATCAAGCATCTTGCCGGCACCGTGCATGTTCCGCCGACGGACATTCCAAATGTCGGCCGCTTCTCGGTCGTTGCCGATCCGCAAAATGCGGTGTTCGCGTTGTTCAATTCGCCCAACGCCTGCGACGCGCCGCTTCCCGAACCCGGCACGCCGGGCCGCGTCGGCTGGCACGAGCTGTCGGCCGCCGACTGGCAGAAGGCGTTTGCCTTCTATAGCGAGCTGTTCGGCTGGCAGAAGGGCGACGCAATGGATATGGGGGCAATGGGCACCTACCAGATCTTCTCGGTCGGTGGGCAAGCGGTCGGCGGCATGTTCAACAAGCCTGCGATGGTGCCGGTCCCCCACTGGCTCTACTATATCAACGTTGCCGATATCGACGCGGCAGTCGACCGCGTGAAGACCGGTGCAGGCCAAATTCTCAATGGTCCGATGCAGGTGCCGGGCGGCAGCTGGATCATCCAGGGCAAGGACCCGCAAGGCGCGATGTTCGCGCTGGTCGGGCAGAAGAGCTAACTGCACAGTTGGGCGGCGCCCGCGTTGACTGCCGACGCGGGTGCCCCAGCCTGGAGCCCAGCCTACACGGTAGTCGGCTCTTGTGCCTTGTCGGGCCAAATGAGGTGCCGCGCAACAGGGCGATGCCCTTGACCAGGCACAACCCGGGGATCCCGATCTCGACGATGCCCGCGAAGACGCCCGCGGAGTCGGCGAGGCGCGAGGCAGTTATCATCGCGCCGCCCAGCCCCTGGCCGCCTCTTGGAGAAAATTTGAGCCGCGGCACGACCCTCACCCGTCTCGCTGCGCTCGCCACCCTCCCCGCGGTAGTCACCGAGATGCTGATGGCGATCTTCTCAGCCACGCTCGCGCCGGACCGGCGCGCGGGGCCGGCTGGCGACGGCGCACGGCGAGATCGACACTCAGCCGCAGCCGGCGACGGCGCGGCGGGCCATGACGCCGACGAGGTGGGCGCGGTATTCGGCGCTGGCATGGATGTCGGAGTTGAGGCCGGTGTCGGGGATCGTGATGTCCTTGATCGCGTCCGGAGTGAAGGAGCGGGCGAGCGCTTCTTCCATTTCGGGGACGCGGAAGACGCTAGGCCCGGCGCCGGTCACCGCGACGCGCACGCCGCCGGCCGTGCGAACGACGAACACGCCGACGATCGCGTAGCGCGAGGCCGGGTTGCGGAATTTCTGATAGCAGGAGGCCTGCGGCTTCGGAAAGCGGACCGATGTCACAATCTCGGCCGGTTCGAGCGCGGTCTCGAACATTCCGGGGAAGAAATTGTCGCCGGCAATCTCGCGCTTGGTCGTGTGCACGGTGGCGTTGAGCCCGACCACCGCCGCCGGGTAATCGGCCGCCGGGTCGTTGTTGCTGATCGAGCCGCCAAGCGTGCCGCGGTTGCGCACCGCGGGGTCGCCGATCATCCCCGCCATCGCGGCGAGCCCCGGGATGCCCTGCTTGACGACCGGCGAACGGTTGACCTCGGCGTGCCGCGTCATTGCGCCGATGACGATCGCGTCGCCGGCGTCGGTAATGCCGCGCAAGGAGGGGATCGCGGCGAGGTCGATGAGGTCCGACGGGCGGGCGAGCCGCAGCTTCAGGGTCGGGATCAAGGTCATGCCGCCGGCGACGAGCTTTGCCTCCTCATTGGCGCCGAGCAGATTGGCGACCTCGTCGAGGCTCGTCGGCTTATGGTAGTTGAATTCGTACATCGGGCTCTCCCTATTCCGCGGCCAGCGGCGAGCGGTGCTGTTGGATGAGGCGCCACAGCCTCTCGGGCGTCGCCGGCATGTCGAGATGCCGGATGCCGAGCGGCTTCAGCGCATCGACCAGGGCGTTGGTGATCGCCGCCGGCGCGCCGATCGCTCCGGCCTCGCCGCAGCCTTTGACGCCCAGCGGGTTGTGCGTGCACGGGGTGACGTTGGTGGACAATTTGAAGGGCGGAAAATCTTCGGCGCGCGGCATCGCGTAATCGTTGTACGACCCGGTCAAAAGCTGCCCGGTTTCCTTGTCGTAGACGCAGCCCTCGAGCAGCGCCTGGCCGATCCCTTGGGCGAGACCGCCATGCACTTGGCCCTCGACGATCATCGGGTTGAGGATGCGCCCGAAATCGTCGCTCGCGGTAAAATTGACGACCGCGACATGGCCGGTCTCCGGGTCGATCTCGACCTCGGCGATGTGGGCGCCGGACGGGAAGGTGAAATTCTTCGGGTCGTAGAACGCGGTTTCGTCGAGGCCGGGCTCCAGTTCCTCGTGCGGGAAGTTGTGCGGCACATAGGCGGTCAGTGCCACCTCGGCCATGAGTCTTCGACCGGTCGGTGCCGGCGACGGTGAACTTGCCGTCCTTGAACTCGACATCGGCCTCGGCGGCTTCGAGCAGATGCGCAGCGATCTTGCGCCCCTTGGCGACAACCTTGTCCATCGCCTTGACGATCGCGCTGCCGCCGACGGCGAGCGATCGCGAGCCGTAAGTGCCCATCCCGTAGGGGATCTTGTCGGTATCGCCGTGAACGATCTCGACGCTCTCGATCGGGATGCCCAGTATGTCTGCGACGACTTGCGAGAACGTCGTCTCGTGCCCTTGCCCATGGCTGTGCGAACCGGTCAGCACCGTGACGCTGCCGGTCGGGTGGACGCGGACCGCGGCGCTTTCGAACAGGCCGGCCCGCGCGCCGAGCGAGCCGACAACCGCCGACGGGGCGATGCCACAGGCCTCGATGTAGGTGGCGAGGCCGAGGCCGCGCAATTTGCCGCGCGCCGCCGCCTCACGACGCCGCTGCTCGAAGCCCTGGTACTCGGCCGCCTTCAGGGCGAGCTCCAATGTCGTGAAGTAATCGCCGCTGTCGTACTGCAGGGCGACCGGGGTCTGGTAGGGATAGGCGTCCTTTGCGATGAAGTTGCGGCGGCGCAGCTCGGCCGGATCCATGCCGAGCTCGTCGGCGGCGAGGTCGACGATGCGCTCGAGCAGAAACGTCGCCTCAGGGCGGCCCGCGCCGCGGTATGCATCGACCGGGACAGTGTGGGTGAACACCGCCTTGGTCGCTACGTAGATCGCCGGTGTCGTATAAGTACCGGCGAGCAAGGTCCCGTAAAGATAAGTCGGGATGCATGGCGCAAAGGTCGACAGATAGGCGCCCATATTGGCGACGGTCGAGACTTTGAGCCCGAGAAATTTAGCCTGGCCATCGAGAGCCAGTTCCACATGGGTGACATGGTCGCGCCCGTGCGCGTCCGACATAAAGCTTTCGGAGCGTTCCGCGGTCCATTTGACCGGCCGCCTCAGCTTGCCGGCAGCCCAGGTCACGATCGCCTCTTCGGCGTAGTGGTAGATCTTCGACCCGAACCCGCCGCCGACATCGGGGGCGACGACCCGCAGCTTGGCTTCCGGGATGTGCAACACGAAGGCGCCCATCAGCAGGCGGATCACATGCGGGTTCTGGCTGGTCGTATAAAGAGTGTACTCCCCCGTAGCCCGGTTGAACTCGCCGATCGCGGCGCGCGGCTCCATCGCGTTGGGGACGAGCCGGTTGTTTGTGAGGTCGAGCGTGACGACCCGCGCCGCTTTGGCAAGCGCGGCCTCGACTGCGGCGAGATCGCCCAGATGCCAGTCGTAGCAGAGATTGCCCGGCGCTTCGCTGTGGACCTGCGGCGTGCCCGACTGAAGCGCCGCGGCTGGGTCGATGGCCGCCGGCTCCTCGACATAGTCGACCTGGATCAGCTCGGCGGCATCGCGAGCCTGCGCGAGTGTCTCGGCGATAACGACGGCGACCTGGTCGCCGACATGGCGGACCCGGTCGGTAACGAGCGGCGGATGCGGCGGCTCGACCATCGGCGAGCCGTCCTTCGAGTGGATCTGCCAGCCGCAGGGCAGCCCGCCGACCCCGTCCGCGGCCATGTCCTTCCCAGTGTAGACGGCCACGACACCCGGCGCCGAGGCGGCCGCGGACGTATCGATGCCGGTGATCCGCGCATTGGCGTGCGGGCTGCGCAGGATGTACGCGTGGAGCTGCCCTGGCCGGTTGATGTCGTCGGTGTAGGTGCCCTGGCCGGTCAAAAAGCGATAATCCTCACGCCGCCGGACCGGCGTTCCGATGACGCTCACCGCGCCTTACTCCGCCGCCACCCCATGGGCGCTGGGCGGCGGCGCCTCGCCTCGCATCACCGCCGCGCCCTCGATGATCGCCAGCACGATGTTGTGGTAACCGGTGCAGCGGCAGAGATTGCCTTCGAGATACTCGCGAACTTCGCGCTCGGTCGGATTGGGGTTGTTTTTCACCAGATCGAGCGCGCTCATGATCATGCCCGGGGTGCAGAACCCGCACTGCAAGGCATGATTGTTGCGGAACGCCTCCTGCATCGGGTGCAAGGTGTCACCGTCCGCGACGGCCTCGATGGTCAGCACCGAGCGGCCTTCGGCCTGTACCGCCAAGAGCGTGCAGGCCTTGACCGCTTCCCCGTCGACATGGACGACGCAGGCGCCACATTGGCTGGTGTCGCAGCCGACATGAGTGCCGGTCAGACCGAGCTGCTCACGCAGCAGCTGGACCAATAATGTCCGGCCTTCGACCGTCGCCGAAACCGGTTTGCCGTTCACGGTGAGGCTGACCGTCTTCTGCATCTATATCTCCCTGCATCGATCACCCGGCCGCCAAGGGACGGCGGAAACTCCGGGCGGAGTTTTATGCCGCCGCCGCTTCCGGCTCAAGGCTTCGCGACGAAGGTTCCTACCGGGTTGTCCTGCGGCCCGTAAAGAAATACAGGATCCCGCCGACGATCGCGGCAAGTCCGGTCACCCACAACGCGGGCGGAAGCCTGATCTCCTTCTTCGCCGCTGGCGCGGCGGCATTCGGTTGAGCCTGGACCGAAGCTACCGGCGAGGCGCGCTCGTCAGTGGTTGTGGCGGCGACCCGATCCTGCGGCACGGCTTCGGTTTCTGCCGTCGTACCGAAAGCGGGCGCCGGCTCGGGCGCGACTGCGGCAACGAAACGCGTGAAGAAATTTTCAGCCATCCGGCGCGCGACCGAGTCGATGAGACGCGATCCGATCTGTGCCAGTTTGCCGCCGACATGCGCCTGGACGGCATAATGCAGCACCGTCGCGCCGCCATCATTGTCGAGGTTCACTTTGGCGCTGCCCTTGGCGAAACCGGCGACGCCGCCGGTGCCCTCACCGGCGATCGTATAGCTCTGCGGTGGGTTGAGATCCGCCAGGGTCACTTTGCCGGAGAAATTGGCCTTCACCGGTCCAACCTGGGCGACGACCTTGGCGGTGAACTCGGTGTCGGATAGCTTTTCGATCGTCTGACAACCGGGGATACTGCTCTTCAGGATTTCCGGATCGTTGAGCCCCTCCCAGACACGCTGGCGGGGAGCGGGGATGCGAAACTCGCCCGTCATTTCCATCGGCATATTCCTTTGCTGCGGTCCGCGAGTTTGGGGCCGGCGCACAGCGATTGCAACCGCGCCGGCCCAATCGGCACTGGCGCGGAATAACTTGGCCGTTGCTGTGGTCTTGGTCGGTACGAGGTAGAAGAGCGCGCATGGCGTGGATCGCGGAGCGGCGTCGGCAAAGCCGGTTCGAGGCGGTGGTGCTGCCCCATCTCGACGCCGGTTATGCGCTCGCACGCTGGCTGACGCGCAACGACGCCGATGCCGCCGATGTTGTGCAGGAGGCTTGTCTGCGCGCGTTTCGCTACTTCGATAGTTATCACGACGGAGACGCCAAGAGCTGGCTTCTAAAGATCGTGCGGCGGACTTCCTATGACTGGCTCGAGCGCAACCGGCCTGCGGAGCTGGGGCCCCTCGAACTCGACAGCGACCCCGAGGGCTCGGCCCACAACCTGCCGGCGGGGACCGTCGATGCCGAAGCGCTGCTGCAGAGCCGCTCCGATCTGCGGCGCCTCGATCTGCTGATCGAAAGTCTGCCGCCGCCGCTGCGCGAGGCGATCGTGCTGCGCGAGTTGCAAGAACTCGACTACCGTCAGATTGCCGAAGTTACGGGGGTGCCGATTGGAACGGTGATGTCGCGGTTGCACCGGGCGCGGGCGGCGCTGCGCCGGGCCTGGGACGGAAAAGGATGTGGTAATGCGATGCGATGAGGTGCACCCCCGGCTCGATGCCTATCTCGACGGCGAGCTCCCCGAGACCGAGCGGACGCCGTTGCGCGATCATCTGCAGAATTGTCCCGATTGCGGGCCCGAAGCTGCGGACCTCGAGGGACTGCGTGATGCCATCCGCCGCTCCGCCCCGGTCCACCGGGCGCCCGAGGCGTTACGATCGCAGATCCGCTTCGCGATCCGCCGAGAGGCGGCGGCCAGCGCGCCGTCGGCTTCGTTGCGTGCGCCGGGCTGGCTCGCCTATGCCGCTTCTATCCTCCTCGCCGTGGCGGTCGGCTCGGGCGGCACGTTCATGCTGTTGGGCGAGCGGCAAACCGATACGATGGCCAGCGAGATCATCGACAGCCATCTGCGCTCCCTGCTGGGCAGCCACCTGACCGATGTCGCCTCCTCGGATCAGCACACGGTCAAGCCGTGGTTTGCCGGCCGGACCGATCTGTCGCCGCCGACCGTCGAACTGCGCAGCGAAGGCTTCCCGCTGGTCGGCGGCCGGCTCGACCTGATCGCCGGCAAACCGGTCCCGGCGCTCGTCTACAAGCGCCGCGACCATGTGATCAATCTTTTTGTGCTGCCGGCCTCGCCGGCCGACCATGGCGAAACCCTGACCCGCCGCGGCTATAATCTGCGGCATTGGGACGAGGGCGATCTCGGCTTCTGGGCGGTAACCGACGCCGCCCCAACCGAGCTTGCTGAATTCGAGCGCCTTTTTCGCGCCGCAACAAAGGGCTAGCTACACACTCTTCGTCATGACCGCGAAGAAAGGCAACAAAGCAGATTTTGAGAATGTGGCGCTCGGGGCCGAGTGCTACGATCGGGGCATGACGGCATACGGATTTGCGGTTTTCGACACGGCGATCGGCCCATGTGGCGTCGCCTGGAGTGATCGTGGCCTGGTCGGGGTGCAACTTCCCGAGGCGAGCGAGGCGGAGACGCGCGAGCGCATGCTGCAGCGGTTCCCGGCCGCGGCGGAGATAGTGCCGCCGCAGAAGGTGCAGCTTGCCATCGACAACATCGTCGCGCTGCTCCGCGGGGAGCCGAGCGACCTCTCGGCAATCGAGCTCGACATGGAGGACGTGGCGCCGTTCCACCGCCGCGTCTACGAGGTGGCCCGCGCGATACCGCCGGGAAGAACACTCGCCTATGGCGACGTCGCAGCACGGCTCGGGGCGCCGGGCGCGGCGCGCGCTGTCGGCCAGGCACTCGGGCGCAACCCGTTCCCGATCATCGTGCCGTGTCACCGCGTGGTGGCGGCCGGCGGTAAGATCGGTGGCTTTTCCGCCCATGGCGGCGCGGCGACGAAACGCCGCATGCTGGCGATCGAAGGCGGCGAATGAATGACGAGCTCGGTTTCGCGCCGGCGATCGCTGTCGATCACCTGCGCGCCAGCGACGAAACCATGGCGCGCGTCATTGAAACAATCGGCCCGTTTTGCCTGCAGCTGATCGGCGCGTCCAGCATATTTGGCGCGCTGGCGCAGGCAATCGTCTATCAGCAGCTGAACGGCAAGGCCGCGGCGACGATTTTCGCGCGGTTCTGCGCACTGTTCCCCGGCACAGACCCGACCGCTGAGCTGGTCCTCGCCGCATCCGAGGAAAAACTGCGCGGCGCCGGCTTATCACGCTCAAAGCTCCTCTCGCTGCGCGACCTCGCCGGCAAGACCGTTACCGGGGAGATCCCCACACTCGCCGAGATCCGGCACATGCAGGACGAGGCGATCATCGAGCGGCTGACTACGGTTCGTGGGATCGGCCGCTGGACTGTCGAGATGCTGCTGATCTTCCGCCTCGGCCGGCCGGATGTGCTGCCGGCGGACGATTACGGCATCCGCAAAGGCTTTGCTCGCGCTTACGCCCAAGATGAGCTGCCGGCGCGCAAGGACGTCGAAACCTATGGCCTCCGGTGGAAGCCCTATCGGACCGTGGCGAGCTGGTATCTATGGCGTCTCGCCGAGCAGGCACCGCTGCAGAGATCACAATGACTTCGATGACCACCGATCGCGAAGTGCCCAAAAATACGGAAGAACGCCTGATCGTAGCGCTCGATGTGCCCACGATAAGCGAAGCTCGGGCATTGATCGACAAGCTGGAAGGGGTGGTTTCTTTCTTTAAGATCGGCCTGTGGCTGCAATTCGCCGCCGGCTTCGACGGCATGCTCGATTACCTGCTCGCAAAGAACAAGAAAATCTTTCTCGACGCCAAGATGTTCGACATTGGAGAGACTGTAAGGCAAGGAGTCGTGCGGGCCGCCGAACGCGGTGTCGCCTTCGTCACCGTTCATGGTGACGGGGAGATCATGAGGGCTGCAGTCGCGGGCAGAGGAAATTCTCGCCTGAAGATCTTCGCGATTACGGTCCTGACCTCGGTCGATCAGGACGGCCTGCGCGAACTCGGCTATTTGTGCAGTGTAGAGGAATTGATCCGGCTGCGGGTGAAACGAGCGATCGAGTGCGGCTGCGACGGGATCATCGCTTCGCCGCACGACAATCCGAACCGGATCCGCGAGCTCGCAGCGGACCATCGGCTGCTGATCGCGACCCCGGGGGTTCGGCTGGCCGGCTCGTCCGTCGATGATCACAAGCGGCCCGGCACCCCAGCGCAGGCGATCGCGGCAGGGGCGGATTATCTCGTCGTCGGCCGCCCAATCGTCAGGAGCGACGACCCCGGACGCGCCGCGACGGCCATCATCGACAATATGCGAAGCGCGGCATAGCCGACCCTCTCACTGGGCCGCGCTCTCACTGGGCTGGGCCGCGTTGCTGGCATGGGCGCGACTATGTTACCTTCGTTACCAACCGCGGGTTATCGGCTCGCAATCGGCGGGCAGGGAGTTTGGGATGACAATCAGGGTTTGGTTGGGCGCGTTCGCCTCGGTTGGCTGCGTGCTGGGTTTCGGGGTGACGGCGCAGGCGGGGGCGACGCTCGACAAGGTCAAACAGGCTGGGCAGATCAGCTGCGGCGTGCCGACCGGCATTGCCGGGTTTGCTGCACCCGACAGCCAGGGTCATTGGGCCGGCTTCGATGTAGATGTCTGCAGGGCATTGTCGGCGGCGATTTTCGGTGCCGCCGACAAGGTCAAGTATGTGCCGCTGACCGCGCAACAACGCTTCACCGCGTTACAGTCGGGCGAGGTCGATCTCCTGTCGAACAACACGACCGACACGTTGCAGCGCGATACCGCGCTCGGCCTCAATTTCGCGCCGGTCGTATTCTATGACGGCCAGGGGTTCATGGTGCCGAAGAAGCTCGGCGTCAAAAGCGCCAAAGACTTGAACGGCGCGACGATCTGCGTGCAGCCAGGCACCACGACCGAGCTCAACCTCGCCGACTATTTCCGCGCCAACAAGATGGAGTTCAAGCCGGTCGTCATCGAGAAGCTCGACGAGGCTCTCAACGCTTTCTTCTCCGGGCGCTGCGACGTCTACACCGGCGATTCCTCGGCGCTCAATGCCAATCGTCTGAGCCAGGCGCCCAACCCGGACGATTACGTGATCCTGCCGGAGCGGATTTCGAAGGAGCCGCTGGCGCCGGCCGTGCGGCACGGCGACGAGGAGTGGGACGACATCGTACGCTGGGTCGTCTATGCCCTGATCGAGGCGGAGGAGAAAGGCATCACCCAGAAGAACGTCGACGACATGGCGAAGAGCGACGACCCCAACATCAAGCGCATGCTCGGCGTCACCCCGGGAATGGGAAAGGACCTCGGGCTCGACGAGAAGTGGGCCTATAACGAGATCAAGCTCGTCGGCAATTACGGCGAGATCTTCGACCGCACGCTCGGCAAGGACACCGAGCTCAAATTCGAGCGCGGCCTCAATAATCTGTGGACGCACGGCGGATTGATGTACGCGATGCCGATCCGCTGATCTGAGGAGGCGACTGGGAAAGCAAAGGCCAAATGGCGACGGACATTATCCGGCGCCCGGCGCGCCCTTCTCCGTGGCGCGATCCCGCAATTCGCGGGATCGTCTTTCAGGTGCTGTTCGTCGCTGCCGTCCTCGCCTTCGGCGCGTTTCTTATCCACAATACCGTGGTCAACCTGCGCCGCCAGAACATTGCCAGCGGGTTCGGCTTTCTCGACCGCGAAGCCGCCTTCGGCATCGGCGAGTCGCTGATCCCCTATTCGCCGGCCGACACCTATGCCCGCGCCTTTCTGGTCGGCCTATTGAATACCCTCTATGTCGCCGCTCTCGGCATCGTGCTGGCGACGATCCTCGGCACCGTGGTGGGGATCGCGCGGCTATCCCGCAACTGGCTGATCAGCAAGCTGGCGCGGATCTATGTCGAGACCTTCCGCAATATCCCGCTGCTTCTACAGCTGTTCTTTTGGTGGGGGCTGTTGCGAGAAAGCGCGCCAGCCCCCCGCCAGGCTTGGGAGCTGCTGCCCGATGTCTTCGTCAGCAATCGCGGCATCGCCTTCCCTTTGCCAGATCCCGACCCGACCCACGGCTGGATGGCATTGGCATTGTGTGTCGGGGTCGTCGCAACGATCGGGATTTCCCGCTGGGTCCGGCAGCGGCAGGCGCGGACCGGAGAGCAGTTCCCGACCGGTTGGGTCGGACTGGTCCTGATACTCGGACTGCCGCTGATCGTCTTTCTCGGCGGCGGTGCGCCGCTGACCCTCGACCGTCCCGAGCTGAAGGGCTTCAACTTTGTTGGCGGCCACGCAGTGTCGCCTGAATTCGCCGCTCTGTTGCTCGGCCTCGTCGTCTACACGGGCACGTTTATCGCCGAAATCGTCCGCGCCGGCATCCTCGCCGTCAGCTGGGGCCAGAGCGAGGCCGCAATGGCGCTGGGCCTCAAGCCCGGACACCGGACACGCCTGATTGTGTTGCCGCAAGCATTGCGCGTCATCATCCCGCCAATGACCAGCCAGTATCTGAACCTGACCAAGAGCAGTTCGCTGGCGGTGGCGATCGGCTATCCGGATCTCGTCTCGGTCGCCAACACGACCATCAACCAGACCGGGCAGGCGGTCGAAGGCATCACAATGATCATGGCGGTCTATCTGACGATCAGCCTGAGCATCTCGGCTCTGTTGAACCTCTACAACCGCTCCGTCGCGCTGGTGGAGCGCTGACGGATGACCGATGTCGCTCAAGAGCTGCCGCTTGCGGCCGAGCCGCCGCCGCCGGCGGCCGCCGGCCTGTTCGGCTGGCTGCGCACCAATCTTTTCAGCAGCGTCTCCAATACAATCCTGACTGTGGTCGCGGTCGGTCTATTGGCGGTGACGGTCCCTCCTGTCATTCGCTGGGCCCTGATCGATGCGGTTTGGTCGGCCCCCAACAGCCGCGCCTGCCGTGGCGCCGGCGCCTGCTGGGCGTTCATCGCCGAGAAATGGCGTTTTATCCTTTTCGGCACCTACCCCTACGAGCAGCATTGGCGCCCGTTCTGCGCCGTGCTGATCTTTATCGCGATGATTTTGGCGAGCTGCGACCGACGGCTTTGGGGACGGCGACTGATGCTGGTCTGGCTCGCCGGGCTCGTAGCCGTCGGCGTCCTGATGTGGGGCGGCATTTTCGGATTGAGCTATGTCGGTAACGAATTGTGGGGCGGATTGCCGCTGACCCTGATCCTTGCCGTCGTGGGAATGTCGTTCGCCTTCCCTATCGCAATATTACTGGCGCTCGGGCGGCGCTCACCGCTCCCCGCCGTGCGCACGATTTGCATCGCCTATATCGAGCTGATCCGTGGGGTGCCGCTGATCACGGTTTTATTCATGGCCTCGGTCATGCTGCCTTTGTTCCTGCCGGCGGGCATGACCATCGACAAGCTGCTGCGCGCGCAATTGGCGATTATTCTGTTCGCCGCCGCCTATCTCGCCGAGGTCATCCGCGGCGGATTGCAGGCAATCCCGAAGGGCCAGATCGAAGCCGCCGATGCGCTGGGGCTTGGCTATTGGCGGCGCACGCGGCTCATAGTCCTGCCGCAGGCGCTGACATTGGTCATCCCGCCTCTGGTCAATACCTTCATCGGCACCTTCAAAGACACCACGCTCGTCATCATCATTGGATTGATGGACCTGCTCGGCACGATTAATGCGGCGCTGAACGACGCTAATTGGCGCGGCACCTCGGCCGAGGCCTATGTGTTCGCCGCGGCAATCTATTTCTGCTTCTGCTTCTTCATGTCGCGCTACAGCCAGATGCTCGAGCGCGAATTCAACAAAGGGCGGCGGCGATGACCGACGCGGCGGTAGGGGCGCCGATCATCGAGCTGCGCGGCGTCGACAAATGGTACGGCGACTTCCACGTCCTAAAGAACATCAACCTCGATGTGGGCAGGGGCGAGCGGGTCGTGGTCTGCGGGCCGTCGGGCTCCGGCAAGTCGACGATGATCCGCTGCATCAACCGCCTGGAGGAGCATCAGCGCGGCCAAATCCTCGTCGCCGGTATCGAGCTGACCTCGGATGTGAAGAACATCGAGGCGATCCGCCGCGAGGTCGGCATGGTGTTTCAGCAGTTCAACCTGTTTCCGCATCTGACGGTGCTGGAAAATCTGACCTTGGCGCCGATCTGGGTGCGCAAATTGCCGAAGAGGGAGGCCGAGGAGACCGCCCGCCTCTATCTCGAGCGGGTCCGCATCCCGGAGCAGGCGGACAAATATCCGGGCCAGCTTTCCGGCGGTCAACAGCAACGCGTCGCGATCGCGCGATCGCTGTGCATGAAACCGGAGATCATGCTGTTCGACGAGCCGACCTCGGCGCTCGACCCGGAGATGATCAAGGAAGTCCTCGATGTCATGATCGAGCTCGCCGAGGAGGGGATGACGATGGTTTGCGTGACCCACGAAATGGGGTTCGCGCGCACCGTCGCCGACACGATGGTCTTCATGGACCGCGGCGAAATCGTCGAGCGCGGCCCGCCCAAGGAATTCTTCGCCAACCCCAAGAGCGACCGCACCAAGCAGTTCCTCAGCCAGATCCTCGCCCATTAACGAGCCAGGAGGGATCGTGTCGCAAGAAGCCAACATGTCGGCCACCGATCGCCTCGTCGCGCTGATGGACCATCTGGGGCTCGGTGCCGCTTACTTCGGAACCGCGATCCCGCGGGATATCTCGGGCCTCGCGGCGGCTCATCCCGAACGGCTGGCGGGCGTCGTGCTCTGTGTGCCGAGCCGTCTCGATCCGGCGCCGTTTGCCGGCATTGCCGATCGCGTTTTGATGATTTCCAGCGAGCGCGGGCCGGCGGCCGATTCCACAGAGCGCGCCGCGGCTCGCCTGCCGAGTGCCGAACGCACGGTCCTTGCCGGTTACGACGCTCCCGGGAGCTGGAGCGACGCCGTCGCCGACCGCACCGACGAAATCGCCGACCGGATGACAGCTTTTCTCGAACGTCTGGCCGCGAATGGAAAGCGCCCGGACAGGCCTGGTCCAACCACGGCGGAAGGTAGACATGCCGGCATTTCGTATCGCATCGAGGGCGCCGGTCCGGCGCTGATCCTGCTGCCGTTTTTTCTGGCGCCCTCGCAATGGGCGCCGGCAATCCCGCGCCTGGCCCGGTACTTCACGGTCGTGACCCTCGGCGGGCCGCATTTGGGAGGTGTCGCCTCGCTCGAGGACCGAGCCCGGATGCCGAGCTATCAGGCGATGTTCCGAACCTTGATCGACCAGATCGCGCCGAAACGCGAGGAGGCGATTCTCGAAATCGGCTGCGGTGCCGGCTCGCTGGTTCGCCTGCTGGCACGACGGTTCGGTTATGCCAATCCCATCACCGGGGCCGATGTGAACCCGTTTCTGCTGCGCGAAGCCGCGCAGCTGGCCGAGGCGGAGGGCCTTGGGCAGCTGATCCGATTCACCGAGGGCAATGCCGAAGCACTGCCCTTCGAGGACCAGTCGTTCGATTGCGCCTATTCGGTCACCGTGTTCGAGGAATGCGATGCGGATCGGGCGATCGCAGAGGCGAGGCGCGTCACCCGCCCGGGTGGGCGGATCGGTCTGGTGGTGCGCGCGCTCGACATGCCGCAATGGTGGAACCTCGGCTTGCCTGAGGCGATCCTGCGCAAAGTGACAGTGCCGCCGCATTCGGTCGCTCCGCGCGGCATTGCCGATCGCAGTCTCTACCGCAGAATGCGCGAGGCCGGTCTGGTCGATCTCGTCTGCTTTCCGACAATGGTGACGCTTGACCGGCCTGGCGGGCCGATTTGGCGCAATCGCGAGGACCATGTTCTGTCCCAGCTGTCGCCGGGGGAATTGCCGATCTGGCATGCCGAGCGCGACCGGGCGGCGCAGGATGGGCTTCTCTTTATGGCCCACCCGCTGCATTGCGCCGTCGGCACCAAGCCGCAATGAGGAAGAGGGCTAGCTCCGTTCTGTCTTCGGCAGTATCCCGAGGTCGCGCGGGTCGTCGAACGAAACCCGGCGGCGTGCGTAGACGACAAAGCCGGCCCGCTGATACGTGGCTAGCGCCTTCGGATGATCGAAAGTCGAGGTATGGAGCCAAAAACGGTCGAGTGGTCTCGACCAGGCCTGATCGATCGCCGCCTGGAGCAGGTAGGGGCCGAGCCGACGCCCGATAAAGTCGGGGATGAGCCCGAAATAGCACAGCTTCGTCTCGCGCGGCGCCGCCGTGTCGAGCTCGAAGAAGCCGGCCGGGACCCCGCGCACGTAGAGCACGAATATCTCGATCGTCGGCTTCGCAATGATGGCCGCGAGCGCCGCATCGTCGACGAGCCGCCGCTCGAACCACAGCCACGGTCGGCCGACCGTATCGTACATGTAACGGTAAAATGAGACGGTGCAGTCCTCGGCGCGCATCAGCGCGAGCTTCTCGAGCGGCGCCGGGACCCGCTTCCCGGCGGGCCTCTCGAGCATTTCGAGATAGGTGATGACGTCTTCAAGTGCGGTCACGGCGTCTCGGCAGGCGCGGGGCCAGTCTCGACCGGCGTGTCGCCCGGCAAACCCCATTCTGACCACGATCCGTCATAGACGGCCGCACCGGGATGCCCGATCAAGTGCAGCGCAAAAGCGAGCGCACAGGCGGTGACGCCCGAACCGCAGCTCGCGACAATCGGGCGGTCGAGCGCAACGCCCGCGTCGCGGAAAAGCGCCGAGAGCTCGTCGGCATCGCGCAATCGGCGGGTCTGCGGATCGGTGACCCGGTCGTAGGGCAGGTTGCGGCTGCCCGGAATGTGGCCCCGGCGCAAGCCGGGCCGGGTTTCTTCCGCAACACCCTCAAATCGGCCCGCAGCGCGAGCATCGACGACCTGCTCGCGCTGCGTCGACAGATTGTCGAGTAATGCTTGCTTGTCGCGGACCAGCGCCGGGTCGAACCGCGCCGAAAAACGGCGGCTCGGCGGGTTCGGTACAGCGGTTTCGAGCGGCCGCCCTTCGGCTTTCCATTTGGGCAGCCCCCCGTCGAGAAGCGCGACATTGTGGTGTCCGAAGAGGCGCAGCATCCACCAGGCGCGGCCGGCCGAAGAAAGGCCGGCGCTGTCGTAGACGATAACCCGGTCGTCGTCGCCGATGCCGAGCCGCTCCATCTTGCGCGCGAACAGCTCGGGCGATGGGATCATATGCGGCAGGCTCCTGCCCGGCTCCGCGATGTCGTCGATGTCGAAGAACACGGCACCCGGGATGTGGCCGCAATCATAATCCTCCCGCGCAGTCGGGTTAATTCCCGGCAGTTTGAACGAAGCGTCGATGACCCGGACATCCGGGTCGCGGATATGGGCGGCGAGCCACTCGGTCGTGACGAGCGCTTCGGGATGGGCGTAGGGCATAGGGCTCCTCCCCTTCCTCATTCGGCGAACGCGAGAATCACGCGGCGGTTTTGCTTGCCTTTGTTCTCGATTTTGGTCACCGCGACCGGGCCGATCTCGCTGATATTGCGAATATGCGTGCCGCCGCAGGGCTGCAGATCGACACCCGAGATTTCGATGAGGCGCACTTGCCCCGCTCCGCTCGGAGGTTTTACCGACATCGTGCGAACGAGCTCTGGCTGTGCGGCGAGCTCTTCGTCGGTGATCCACCGCGGCCCGACCGGGTGGGCCTCGGCAATCAGCGCGTTGAGGCGGCCCGAGAGCACCTCCTTATCGAGGCTCGATCCTGGCACGTCGAAATCGAGCCGTCCTTTGCCGTCGGAAACCTGACCGCCGGTTACCGCCCCTGGGACGATGCTGCACAACAGGTGCAGGCAGGTGTGCATCCGCATCAGCCGGTACCGCCTCTCCCAGTCGATCTCGGCGACGAGTTCCGCTCCCGGCTCGGGGATTGCCGAACCCGGCGCCGGGATATGAATCACCTCGTCGTGACCGCCGCCCTTGACCGTGTCGGCGATCGCGATCGGCTGGCCTGAGGAGAGCCGCAGCACGCCGGTATCGCCCGGCTGCCCGCCCCCGGTAGCATAGAAAACCGTGCGGTCGAGCCGAATGCCGCGCCCATCGGCGGCAATCACCCGCGCAGTGCAGGATCGCAGGTAACCGTCGTCGCGAAAGAGCAGCTCGGTCATGCTTCTTTGCGCCCTCTAATCTGCGCTGTCCCGGCGGAAGCCGGGACCCATCCAGCCGTCCTCACGGTCGGATCCTCACCTCGATATATTCTCGTAGAGATCGGTCCAATGCGGATTGTCCTTCTCGATCAGCTCGACCTTCCAAGCTCACTTCCAATTCTTGATCCGCTTTTCCCGTTGCATTGCGGCTTCCGATGTATCGTGACGCTCGAACCAGACTAGTCGATCGACGCCGTATCTTTGCGCGACGAGCATGGTCACGATCTTTTGATATGAGCCTCTCTCGCTGTCCCGGCGAAAAGCCGGGATCCATGCTTCCACAAGTAACTGAGGTTGAATGTTTTTCTGCGACCGTGCCCCTCGGGAATCGCCACGCCGGCTGCGATATGGATCCCGGCCTGCGCCGGGAAGGCGTGATATGCAGCGAAGGCGATGAATGCCAATTGGGTTACACCCTCTTTCGCCGGGACAGCGATAGTAGTTCCTTACAGCCACGGTGGAGTGGGCAGATCGCGTGTCTTGAGGAACTCAGGGTTGAACAATTTGGATTGGTAGCGGGTGCCGGAATCGGCGAGGATCGTCACGATCGTGTGGCCGGGGCCGAGCTCGCGCGCAAGACGCATGGCGCCGCAGACATTAATCCCGGTGGAGCCGCCGAGAACTAACCCCTCGTCCTGAACGAGGCTGAACAGGATCGGCAGCATCTCCGCGTCGGTGATCTGGTATTGCCCATCGGGCGCGAACCCATCGAGGTTCTTGGTTTCGCGGTTGTTGCCGATCCCTTCGGTGATCGAGTTGCCCTCGGGCTTGAACTCGCGGCGCGCGTACCAGCTGTAGATCCCCGAGCCCATGCAGTCGGAGAGACAGATCTGGACCTTGGGGTTGCGCTCCTTGAGCGCGATCCCGACGCCAGAAAGCGTGCCGCCGGTGCCGACCGAGCAGGTGAACCCATCGACCTTGCCGTCGGTCTCCTCCCAGATCTCGGGACCCGTCGTCTCGTAATGGCCGCGTCGGTTTGCGAGGTTGTCGAACTGGTTGGCCCAGATCGCGCCATTTGGCTCCTGCGTGGCGATTTCCTCGGCGAGGCGTCCGGAGTAGCGGACATAATTGTTGGGGTTGGCATAGGGCACCGCCGGCACGAGCCGCAGGTCGACGCCGCACAACAGCAGCATGTCCTTCTTTTCCTGGCTCTGCGTCTCGGGCATGACGATGACGGTGCGATAGCCGCGGGCATTGCCGACCAACGCGAGGCCTATGCCGGTATTGCCGGCGGTGCCCTCGACGATGACGCCGCCCCGGCGCAACAGGCCGCGCTCCTCGGCGTCCTTGATGATGTAGAGGGCGGCGCGGTCCTTGACCGAACCACCAGGATTGAGGAACTCGGCCTTGCCGAGGATCGTGCACCCGGTCTCCTCGGAGGCCCGCCGCATTTTGATCAGCGGCGTCTTCCCGACAGTGCCGACAAAACCGTCGCGAACCTGCATGCCTCCCTCCTTGCCCAAGCCCCGCGCCGACAGTATCGGCGGTGAGGACGCTGTCTTACAACCAGGCCAGCGTGTCGGGAGTCGAGGCCGAGGAGATATTGGCCGACCGTCTCGAAATGCTCCTGGCGGCCCTGTACCTGCTGCGAGACGGTGTGGATGTCGCGGAAGCGGCGCTCGAACGGGTTCTCTTCGAAGATCGCGGTCGATCCGGCGGCATGATAGGCCATATCGACCACCCTCATCGACTGGTGGATAGCGAAGGTCGAGGCCAGCCTGATCGCCATCCGCTGCTCGAGGGTGATATGGCCCGATCGCTCGACCTCCCCGGTGATCTCTTCGAGCGACCGGTACAATAAAGCGCCGGCGGCGCGCAGGCGTGCCTTGGCCTGCGCGACCTCTGATTGGACGACATTGTTGTCGCGCAGGGTTTTCTTGCCGCGGAACGGCACCTTGTCGCGGGCGAGCTCGATGAAAGCGTCGAGCGTGCTGCCGGCGATACCCATCGCCACCCCGGCAAACCCCGAGGCATAGAGCTGCAGGCTGCTGAAGCGGTAGAGCACTCCGTCTTCGCGGCGGTTGCTGTCGTCGCGCGCCGCGACATAGGCTGCCGGCACGAAGAGATCGGTCACCGAATATTTGTCGCTGCCGGTGCCGCGCAGCCCCATGACATGCCAGATGTCGGTCATCTCGGCGCAGGATTTCGGAAAAATCGGGGTGCGGACGACCGGGCTGCCGTCAGCGTGCAACAGCTGCGCACCGTTCTCGCCATAGATCGGCACGTGGCAACCGAGCCAGGTCGCGTTATGGCTCCCGCTGGCAAAGCTCCACGTCGCGGTCACCCGGTAGCCGCCCTCGACGATTCGCGCCTGGCCGGGGCCGGGCCCCCAGGCGAGAATGCCGCGCGGTCCGCCAAAGACCTCCTTGGCGGCGGCCGGATCGAGATAAGCCGCGGTCATCGAGCAGCCGGCGCCCTGGTTCAAGCACCACGCCGCGCTGGCATCACCCTTGGCGATTTCCTCGACGACCCGGACATAGGGCGCGGGCAGAAGCTCGGCGCCGCCCAACGAGTGCGGCAGCAACATTCGGAAGAAGCCGCACTCGACCATCGCCGCGACAACCGGCTCGGGCAATTCGCGCTGGCGCTCGATCTCGGACGCGGCGGCGGCGAGCTCGGGAACAAAAGCGCGCGCCCGTTCGAGATATTCGGCGCCCGGATCACTTGCTGCGCGTCGACCGCATTCGCTCGCTCCTCGTTCCTATGACCGCGCCCTCCGTTAGCATAAACTCGGGCAGATGGCGATCCGTCTTCTGCCTCCGGTGCTCGTCAACCGCATAGCCGCCGGCGAAGTCATCGAGCGGCCGGCCGCGGCGGTCAAGGAATTGGTCGAGAACGCGATCGACGCCGGCGCCGCGCGCATCGACGTCACATTGAAGGAAGGCGGCCAAGCGCTGATCGCGGTCGCCGACAATGGCGGCGGGATGACCGCGGAAGAGCTGGTCTTCGCGGTCGAGCGGCACTGCACCTCGAAATTGCCCGAGGACGACCTCTTGCGCATCGACGCGCTCGGCTTCCGCGGTGAGGCGTTGCCGTCGATCGGCGCGGTCAGCCGGATGCGGATCACCTCGCGGCCGCCTGGCGCCGACAGCGCTTGGGAGATCGCGGTCGAAGCGGGCCGGAAATCGGCGCCAGTGCCGGCAGCGCATCCCTCGGGTACCCGGGTCGAGGTGCGCGATCTGTTCTTCGCGACACCGGCGCGGCTCAAATTCCTGAAGACGCCGCGCACCGAGCGCGATCTGGCCGTCGACTCGGTGCGCCGCCTCGCCATGGCCTATCCCGGAATTTCCTTCACGGTAATCGGCGATGAGGAGCGCGTGCTGTTGCGGCTCGCCGCGGCCGGGGACACCGAACCGGCAATCGCCCGCCGCGCCCGGCTGGCCGCGCTGCTGGGGCGCGACTTCGCCGAGAATTCGGTCGAGATCGATGCCGAGCGAGGCGGGTTTCGGCTGACCGGGCTGATCGGGTTGCCGACCCTCAACCGCGCCGCGCCGCGCGACCAGTATCTCGTCGTCAACGGGCGGCCGGTGCGCGACAAACTGCTGGTCGGTGCCGTCCGCGGCGCCTACCAGGACGTGCTCGCCCGCGACCGCCACCCGATGGTCGCGCTGTTCGTCGACGGGCCTGCCGAGGAAATCGACGTCAATGTTCACCCGGCGAAGGCCGAGGTGCGGTTCCGCGACGCCGCATTGGTGCGCGGGTTGATTGTCGGGGCGCTGCGTAACGCGCTGGCCGCCGCCGGGCACCGCGCCTCGTCGACCGTCGCCGCCGGGGCAGTCGCGGCCTTCCGCCCCGGGTCTGGCATCTCTACCTCGAACGCGCCCCGCTTCGCCTTCCCATTGCCGCCGCCGACCTCGTCATTGGCGCTCGCCGAGAGCGCCAATAATTTTCTACGGCCGACCGAGGAAGCTCCGGCGCTAGAGGCTCCGCTCGGCTCGGCACGAGCGCAGCTGCACCGAACCTACATCTTGGCCGAGACCCCGACCGGGATCGTTCTCGTCGATCAGCATGCGGCGCATGAGCGCCTCGTTTACGAACGCATGAAGGAGGCGCTGGCCGCGCAGGGCGTGGCGCGCCAGGCTCTGCTGTTGCCTGAGGTAATCGAGCTCGACGAGACCGGCGCCGCACGGCTCGCCGTCCGTGCCGAGGAGCTCGCCGAATTCGGGCTCGTGCTCGAGCCCTTTGGACCCGGTGCAGTCGTCGTCCGCGAGGTCCCGGCTTTGCTGCCCGGGCTCGATGTCGGCGCCCTGGTGCGCGACCTCGCCGACGAGCTCGCCGAGTGGGGCGATACTCTGGCCTTGAAGGAGCGGATCGAGACTGTCTGCGGCACCCTCGCCTGCCACACCAGCGTGCGCGCCGGGCGCCAGCTCTCGCCTCCCGAGATGGACGCATTGCTGCGCCAGATGGAGGCGACCCCCAACAGCGGGCAATGCAATCACGGCCGCCCGACCTATATCGCGCTCGACCTCGCCGACATCGAGCGGCTGTTCGGGCGCCGGTAGAGCAGGGCCAGAGCTACTTGGCGGCTGCTTGCATCGGCGCAATTTCGCCGCTTCTGCGCCGCACGCTGATTACCTCGATGCCGATCGGGTTGCCCTTCGGGTCGAACTCTACGAACACACCGGGGGCGACTTCCTCGGAGGTATCAGAACGCACGCCCTGCGGGCCGAATGCGATATGGAGCACGTCGGCTTCTGGATCGTAATTGGTCCGGATCACAGCTTTGCTCCTCTGTCCCAATGCGCCGTCACTACGAAAATATCATCGCCATCCGGTCGGTGAACCACGCGAAGCACACGGTTTCCGAATTCGGTAATGACTTTATATGAGCGGCTCAGGGCCGGATCGGTCATATCTTGCACGACGCTATCCGGCGAGGTGAGCGCCGCCTCGATGTAGGAAAGCAAGATACCGCGCCCCTCCATCTCATCGGCCGTGTGCTTGCTGAGCTTTACCATTGCCGACCCTGCAATGCACGCTGGGGCCTTGCCGACCAGAGGGTTGCGCTAGTCGTTCCCGGCAGGGCGCGGCCGCAAGCGGCGGAAGCGGGCGCTGGAACGCTCGCGGATGGTCTGGAACGTGACGTAGAGCGTCGGGATCACGAAGAGCCCGATTGCGCTGGCGGCGATCATGCCGGCGAAGACCGGCGTTCCGACGGCGTGCCGGCTGATCTCGGCGGCCCCCTGCGCGACGACCAGCGGATAGACGCCGAGGATGAAGGCGAAGGAGGTCATCATCACCGCGCGAAACCGCATGCGCGCGCCGAGCACCGCGGCTTCGCGGATGTCCATGCCTTCCTCGCGCCGGTCCTTCGCGAACTCGACGATCAGGATCCCGTTCTTGGCGGCCATCGCGATCAGCACCACGAGCCCAATCTGGGCATAAAGATCGAGCGCCAGGTGGAAAATTAATATTCCGAGAAACGCCCCTAGCACCCCGACCGGCACCGATAACAACACTGGGACCGGAATTATCCAGCTTTCGTAGAGAGCGACGAGGAACAGGAACGCGAACAGCACGGCGAGCCCGAGGATCGCACCGGTCTGGCCGGAGGCCGCCACCTCCTGATAGGCGGTCCCGGTCCATTCATAGCCGTAGCCGGAGGGCAGGGTCTTGGCCGAGACCGCCGACATTGCCGCCAACGCGGCGCCGGAGGAGGTGCCCGGCGAGGGACTGCCCTGAATCGGGATCGCACGGTAGTTGTTGTAGCGGGTGATGACCTGCGGCCCGACAACGACCCGAGCGTCGGCGATCGAGCGCAGCTGCACGTTTTCGCCGAACCTGTTGCGAATTTGGATCTGCCACAGCGAGGAGACATCTCTGCGGTTCGCCGCCTCGCCCTGGATAATGACCTGCCAGACGCGGCCGAACAGATTGAAGTTGTTGATGTAGATGCCGCCCAACGTCGCCTGCAATGCGCCGAACACATCGTTCATGCCGAGGCCCAGCGCCTGCGCCTTCTCGCGGTCGATGTCGAGAAAGATCGACGGGTTGCTCGCGGTGAAGGTGGAGAACACGCGGGTCAGCCGCGGGTCCTGGTTGGCGGCCGCGAGGAGCCCCTGCATCACGCTGTTCATCGCTGCGGGCTCCTGCCCTTCGAGCCCTTCGAGCCGGTATTCGAACCCGCCGGTCGTCGACAGCCCGATGATCGGCGGCAGGTTGAACGGGATGACGGTCGCGGTGCGGATCTGCTGTCCCTCGGCGAACACCTTTGCGATCAGCGCCTGTGCCGAGTTCGCCGCGCCGACACGATTGGCGAACGGCTTCAATGTCGGCACGACAAAGCCGGTATTCGGCTCGTTGACGCCGTCGATGATCGAGAAGCCGACGATTGCGAAGATGTTTTGGATTTGTGGCATCGTCTTCAACACAGCCTCGACGCGCTTAACCGCTTCGCGGGTGCGGATGACCGAAGCCCCGTCCGGTAACTGCACTGAGATAAAGAAGGCGCCCTGGTCCTCTTCCGGCAGAAACCCCGTCGGCGTTCGCAACGACAGAAAATATATCCCGGCAGCACTCGCCAATATCGCTACAATGCCTAGTACCGAGACGCGCACGAGGCGGCGCACGATTGCCGCATAACCGTCACGGATATTGTCGATGCGCCGCAACACCCAGCCCATCGGGCCGCGCTTCGGACCGCCGGGGCGGAGAAAAACGGCGCACAGCGCCGGGGACAAGGTCAGCGCATTCAATGCCGAAATCAGCATCGCGACGCTGATCGTCACCGCGAATTGCCGGAAGAGAGTTCCCGAGATGCCGGGAATAAAGGCTATAGGCACGAACACGGAAAGGAGAACCAATGTGATCGCGACAATCGGCGCGGTGATCTCGGCCATTGCCTTTTTCGTCGCGTCCGCAGGTGACAGGTTCGGTTCTTCCTCTACGACGCGTTCGACGTTCTCGACCACGACGATAGCGTCGTCGACCAGGATGCCGATCGCCAATACCATTGCGAGCAGCGATATCGTATTGGCCGAATACCCCATCACCAGCAGCACCGCAAAGCTGCCGATCACGCTAACCGGTACCGCGATTGCGGGAATGAGGGTCGCGCGCAGGCTGCCGAGAAACAAAAAGACGACAATCACGACCAGCACAAAAGCGACCAACAGCGTGATCAGGACGTCGTGAATGGTGTCCTGGACGAAGGTGGTCGTGTCGTAGTTGACCAGATATTTGAGACCCGGCGGAAAGCGCTGACTCAATCGATCGAGATTGGCTCTGACTGCAGCAGCGGCTTGTACGGCATTCGCGCCGGGCGAGAGATAGATGCCGATCGCGACTGCAGGCTCGCCGTTGAGGCGGCCTTCAATATCCTGGTTCTGGGCGCCGAGATCGACCCGGGCGACATCGCGTACACGCACCAGCGACCCATCGGGATTGGCGCGCAACACGATATCGCCGAACTGCTCGGGGGTTGTCAGGCGACCCTGCGTCTGCACATTCATCTGGAATTGCTGGTCTTTGCCGATCGGGCGCGCGCCGATCCGACCGACCGGCGCCTGCACATTCTGCGCCTGGATCGCCGTGATCACATCGGCCGCTGTCAACTTCAGATTGTCGAGTCGCTGGGTATCGAACCAGATGCGCATCGAATAATTGAGCGCGCCGAATATGCGCGCCTGACCGACCCCAGGGGTCCGGGACAATACGTCGAGCACATTGATGATCGCGTAATTGGTGATAAACAGCGGATCCTGCTTGCCGTTCTCGCTGTAGAGCATGATGAATTGCAGGACCGCCGACGATTTCTTCTGTATCGTCAGCCCCTCCAGCTGAACTTCCTGGGGCAGCTGGGCGAGCGCAGTTTGCACCCGGTTATTGACGGCGTTGGTGTTGATGTCGGGATCGCTGCCGAGAACAAAGCTGACGGTCAGGTTGTAGCTGCCGTCATTGCCACTCGTCGAATTCATGTAGATCATCTTGTCGACGCCGACGACCTGCGCCTCGATCGGCTGTGCAACGCTCAATTCGACGACCGCGGCGGAGGCGCCGGGATAGGTAGCCGAGACTACGGTCTGAGGCGGCACGATGTCCGGGAACTGCGCGACAGGGATGCGCGTCAACGCCAAGAGGCCGGCGATCGTGATGACGAGCGCGATGACGACCGCGAGCCGCGGGCGATCGACAAAGATCGCGGAAATCATGGCTTCGCCTCCGACCCGCTCGAGACGGGCTCGGCCGTCTCGTTCGGCGAGCTCCCACCGCGCGGTGCGACCTCCGGCGGCGGGGTCGCCGGTCCCGGCGACACAACCTCGCCGGGCCGCACCCGCTGCAGCCCTTCGCTGATGACCAGCTCTCCCTCCTTCAGCCCATTGCTGACCACGGCTGTGGATGGGGTCGACTGGCCGAGCTGGATGCGACGCTGCTGCGCCTTGTTCTGCGCGTCGACGACGTAGATGTAATCGCCCTGCTGGTCGGACAATACCGCGGCGCGCGGAATCGCAAGAACGAGTATCGGCTGCACGCCCTGGAGCAGCACGGTCACGAACTCTCCGTCGAACAGCTCGCGCGGGGCAGGCCCCTTCTCGGGCATCCCGGGAATGAGCGGATTGGGGACCACGCCGCGGACCGTGACTGTATCGGTGTTGGTCGCGACCGTCGGCGATACATAATCGAGCTTGCCGTCTTGCCCGTATATCCGCCCATCCGTGAGGCGTAGTTTGATCACAACCGCATTGAAACCGCCCTTCGGTTCGTAACGATTGCGCAGATCGAGCCCGGCGCGCGTCGAGATCGGGAAGAGCACATACATCGGGTCCTGGCTGACGATCGTCGCCAGGGTGCCGCTGGTCGGCGACACGACGTTGCCCTCTGTGACTTCTGTCGCGCTGATCTTGCCGTCGATCGGCGCACGGATTTCGGTGTAGCCCAGATTGATCTGGGCTTGCTGCAGCTGGGCCTGGGCCCCAGCGATCTGTGCCGCGAGCGACCGTTCCGAGGCAAGCGCGGCATCGACATTCGACTGCTGGCCGGCGACTGTCTTCAACAGATATTGAGCACGCTCCAATGTCAGCTCGGCATTGTGGTGCTGCGCTTGCAGTTGCTCCACATTCGCCTGGTCCGCGTCGACTTGCGCCTGAAAGGGCGGCCTCTCGAGCTGATAAAGGAGATCGTCCTTTTTGACCTCGGCACCCTCGACAAACAGCCGCTTTTCGAGAAACGCGGTGACCCGGGCGACGAGTGCCACGCGCCCCACCGCCTGGATGCGCCCGATGAATTCGTCGGTCTGCGTGATCTGCTGCCGCTCGGCGCGCACCACGCCCACCGCCGGCGGCCCGGCTGCGGGCTGCTCCCGGGATGACAAAGGAACGAGGACGAGCATGAGGGCGAGCAACAGGCGCATCATAGCCGGGTTATAGCCCATCTTGCCGCCCGTCGCGGCTGCGGCCATTTTGTGCTATCCATCATACGGGAAAAGTCATGAGGGACCGATGATCCATCACCTATCGATCGCTGCTCGCGACCCAAAGCATGTCGCTGGAGTTTTGGCCGAGCTCATGGGCGGCAAGGCGGTGCCGTTTCCCCCCAACCCGGGGAGCTTTTTTGCGCTTCAGCTCGACGAGCACGGGTCGGGTGTCGAGGTCTACCCGGCGGGAACCGAGCTGCAGCCGGGCGGCAGCGGCGGCGGGGGCTTTGTGAAAAAGCCGGAAGCGCGCGGCTTCGGCCCGACGCATTTCGCGCTCAGCGTCGCCACCGAGGCCGACAAGGTCGAGGCGATCGCAGCCCGCGAGGGGTGGCAATGCTTCCGCTGCAACCGCGGCCCTTTCCATGTGATCGAGGTGTGGGTCGAGAACGAGACGATGGTCGAAATCCTGCCCCCCGAATACGCCGCCGAATACCTCGCCTTCACCCGCCCCGACAACATCGCCGCGGCGATGGCCGCCGCGGCGCCGCAGGCAACCCGCCACCGCCCGGCGTGATTTCTCGGGCCGTCGCGGCTCCGGGACGCCGAAGCTAATACGTCTCGCGCGCCAAGTTCAGGTGCGGGAAGGCACTGTGGACGTGCGGCGGGACGACCTGGCGCGCCGGACGGATGTAGGAATTATCGAGTTCGTGGTAGCCGGTGACGCCGAGCAAGGACAGGCAAATGCGGATCTCGTCTTCGAGGATCTCGAAGAGCCGCACCATGCCTTCGGCGCCGGCGGCGGCGAGGCCGTAGACGTAGAGCCGGCCGCAGGCGACCGCGTCGGCGCCGAGGGTCAGTGCCTTGACGACGTCGGTGCCGCGGCTGATGCCGCCATCGACGATGGTGCGTGCCCGCCCGCCGACCGCTTCGACGACCTCCGGCAACACATCGATCGAACCGACACCCTGATCGAGCTGCCGCCCGCCGTGGTTTGACACATAGACGCAGTCGACGCCGTGCTCGAGCGCAATCGCGGCGTCCTCGGCGGTGGCGATGCCTTTGAGGATCAGCGGGATATCGAAGCCCTTCTTGATCCGCTCGATATCGCCCCAGTTGAACTGAGCCTGAAAGATGCGGGCATCGGCGACGCGCACGCGGCGGCGTTGATGGCGCTTGGCGATGTCGCGTTCACGCCGGCTGTAGCTGTCGGTATCGACCGTCAGGCAAAAGGCGTCGTAGCCCTTGTCGATCGCGCGCCGGACATGGTCGTCGACCCAGGCGGCGTCGCCGCGTACGTAAAGTTGGAAGATCTTGAACCCGTCGCCCGAAGCCTCGGCAGTCTGGTCGAGCCCTGGATGCGACACAGAGCTCAAGATAATCCCGTTGCCAAAGGTGCGCGTCGCCTCGGCGACGGTGGCGCCGCCCCCCGGCTCGAACACTTCGAGCGAGCCGACCGGAGCGCACAGCACCGGGATGCGAAGCTTTTTGCCGAACAGCGAGGTGGTGCAATCAACGTTTGAGACATCGCGCAACACCCGCGGACGGAAGCCTATTGCATCGAGCGCCAGGCGGTTGCGGGCCAAGGTCGTCTCGGTCTCGGAGCCGCCGATCAGGTAGTCCCAATTGTTGCGGTCGAGGTTGGTGCGCGCCTGGGTTACGAACTCGTGCAGGTTTTGGAAGCGGCTTTCGAGCGACTTGGCCATAGTTCTGTTCTTCCGGGCTGATTTGACGGGGATCGCAAGGTATCGCTACGATGCGGCTCTTGCCAACCAGTCGCGACAATCCCCCCGAAGAGGAGACGCTACATGCCTCGCATTCTCACTCCGAGCACCCATTCCGAAGAGACGCTCGCGATCGCCCATGACTTGCTGCCACCCGGCTGGCAGCTGGCCGCCGCCCCGCATGGCAGACCCGAATTCTTCGAGTTGCTGAAAGACACCGAGTATTATATCGGCGCGGGCCAATTCAAGCACGGGCCGGAATTTTACCAGGCAGCGCCGAAGTTGCGGATCGTGCAGACGTTGAGCGCCGGCTACAACACCTATGACTTGGATGCGGCGCGCGCGGCTGGCGTGCCGATCTGCAACAATGGCGGCGCCAATGCGACCGCGGTCGCCGAGCATGCGATGCTGCTGATGCTGGCGGTCTGCCGCAAGCTGATCTGGCAGCATGAGGGCGTGGTATCCGGCCGCTGGCGCGGGAATGATTTCAATTCCGCCAAGCTATACGAGCTGGAAGACAAAACATTGGGCATTGTCGGGCTCGGCAATATCGGCAAGAAGGTGGCGCGCCGGGCCAAGGCCTTCGACATGCATATCAAATATTACGACATCAACCGGCTGACGACCGATCAGGAGGATGCGCTCGGCGTCCGCTTTGCCCTCTTCCCCGAGCTGTTGAAGACTTCCGACATCGTGACCCTGCACGTGCCGCTCGACAAATCGACGCATAATCTGATCGGCGAGCGCGAGTTGGCGATGATGAAGCCGACCGCGATCCTGATCAATACTTGCCGCGGCCCGGTGGTCGACGAGAAAGCGCTCTATATGGCGCTCCGCGACGAGAAAATTCTCGGCGCCGGGCTCGACGTCATGGTCGAGGAACCCCCGAAGCCGGACCACGAATTGTTCACGATGAAAAACGCGATCTTCTCCCCGCACGGCGCCGGGCCGACCTGGGACAATCACTGGAAACGGTGGCGCAACGCCTTCGATAATTTCCAGCGCGTCGCGCGCGGCCAGAAACCATTCTGGATCGTCCCCGAACTCAGGGACTAATCGACAATTGTTTCGTCATCACCGGGCTCGATCCGGTGATCCTCGCCTTTCCGTGAGGACGTGGATGGCCGGATCAAGTCCGGCCATGACGGTTCAATTGAGGAACTCGCGCAGCGCGGCGGCGAGGTCTTTCGGGTTGTCGCCCTGCACCGTGTGGCCGGCTTTGGGGATCGTGATGTAGCGACCCTCCGGCAGTCGCGCCGCCAGCCGCTCGGCGTCCTCTTCATGGAAGACGTCGCTTTCGGCGCCCCGCACCACCAGGGTCGGGCAGGTCACTTTGGCGAGGCCCTCGGCGAGCCCGCGTCGCTCCGCAGTGTGCATCTCGCCCATCTGCTGAAAGCGCCTGCGATCATATTTCCAAGTCCAGTTTCCATCGGTCTGTTCGCGCAGGTTGTGCATCAGGCTGCGGCGCAGGACCTTGGGATCGCGGCGCGGGTTGAAGGCCAGCGCCCGCTCGATGATCGCGTCGAGCGGCTCCGGATTGGCTCCGCCATTGACGAAATCGCGGATGCGGCGCGACCCGGGGCGCCTGACCTCGGGGCCCGCGTCGATCAGCACCAGATGGGAGAGCCGCTCCGGGTAATGGATCGCGAAAGCGAGCGCATTGATCGCCCCCATCGACATCCCGGCGAGGATGAACCGGTCGAGACCGAGCGTGTCGACAAAGCCTTTGACGTCCTCGCGCTGCGCGGCGATCGAATAATCAGCGTCCGGGGCCCAGTCGGTGTCGCCATGCCCTCGCTGGTCGAGCGCAATGCAATGAAATTCGTCGCGCAATGCGAGGCAGCAGAGATCCCAGGTATGTGCGGTCAAAGCCCCGCCATGCAGGAAAATGAGCGGCCGCAGCTCTTCGTTGCCCCAATCGAGATAACGGAACCGAAGATGACCGACCAGCACGGTCTTTTCGCTCGGCAATACGACATCAGGGAAGCTGAACCCGGCGCGAACCGAAGTGGTCTTCAGATGATCATGATATTCGTCGGGCGATAGCGTCATGGGTTGTGGCTCCGTGCAGCGTCGGGTTGCACTGCCTTAGCACGAACCGGGGTGTTGGCCACTATCGCCATCGCTTTACGATTACCACACCCGCGCCAGTGTCATAGCTAATCGCCTGCCCGGAGTGTGTCAGAGCCGCGGGAGGCGTTACACTGGTGATCGAAATCACCGCCCCAAGGAGAATACCGATGGCGTACGATCTGCTGATCAAGAATGGCCTTGTTGTCGACGGCTCGGGAATGCCGGCTTTTCGGGGCGATGTCGGCGTCAAGAACGGCAAGATCGTCGAAATCGGCAAATTGAGCGGCGCCGCCAGCCGAACGATCGACGCCGGCGGCCGCGCAGTTGCGCCCGGCTTCATCGACAATCACTGCCACTACGACGCGCAGGTCACCTGGGACCCGCTGTGCACATTTTCGCCCGAGCACGGCGCGACAACCGTCATCTTCGGCAATTGCTCCTTGTCGCTCGCGCCGGTGCGCGAGGGCGCGGAGGAGCGGCTGGCCGAGTTCCTCTCCTATGTCGAAGCGATCCCGATGGAGATATTGCGCACGGTCGAGTTCGACTGGGAAACAACCGGCCAATACATGGACCATCTCGACAAGCGCCTGGGCATCAATGTCGGCAATCTGATCGGCCACACGGCGGTACGCCATTACGTGATGGGCGACGAGTGCCAGAAGCCGGGCGCCTCCGACAACCAGATCAAGGCGATGCAGGATGTCGTCCGCGACGGCATGAAGGCCGGCGCACTCGGCCTCTCGGTGTCGCGCGAGAAAGGCCATTATGACCCGCAGGGCGTCCATATCCCGGCGTTGTGGGCCGACGAGAAGGAGATCTTCGCGCTCTCCGACGTGTTGCGCGAGATGGGCACCGGCACAATCCAGGCCGGCGGCGGCCAGTATGTCGAGCTCAAGGACGGCATGATCCGCCGCCTCGCCGAAGCGACCGGCCGCACCGTCGTCTACAACAGCCTGTCGCAGACGATGCGCAAGCCGGACGAATGGAAGGTGCACATGGCGCGGGTCGAGGAGACCGCGGCGCTCGGCATCCGCGCTTACCCGATGTGCAGCCCGAACCGGATCACGCAGGACTTCACGATGAAGAACTGTCAAGTGTTCCGCGGCCTGCCGACCTGGCATCCGATCCTGTTGATGTCGGACGAGGAGAAACTGCGGCTCTACGCCGATCCCGAAATCCGCGCCAAACTGCACGACGAGGCGGTCGTCAACAAGCCGGAGAGCGCCGTCGGCTTCTCTAAGACCTGGTGGAACTACATGTGGGTCAACCAGCCGGTGCTGGAAAAGAACAAGTGGATGCAGTTCAAGACGATCGGCCAGATCGCAGAGAAAGAGGGCAAGCGGGTCATCGACGCGTTTCTCGATTTGGCTGTCGAGGAGAAGCTCGAAACCCGGTTCCTGCAGGCCGAGAACAACGTTGACGACGAGGCGCTGACGAAGATCCTGACCCATCCGAACGCCGTGATCGGGCTCGGGGACGGCGGCGCGCACGTGCAGTTCCACGGCGGCTACGGCTACATTACAAAACTGCTCGGCGAGTGGGTGCGCGAGAAGCAGGTCATGAGCCTAGAGCAGGCGGTGCGGCGCCTCACCTTCGACTCGGCCTCGACCTTCGGGATCTACGACCGCGGCATGCTGCGGCCGGGGCTGGCGGCGGACATCGTCATCTTCGATCCGGCGACAGTAAAGTGCGGCCACGAGCAGGTCGTGCACGACTTCCCGGCCGGCGGCTGGCGCATCAAGGAACCGGCGGAAGGGGTCCATGCGACGATCGTCAACGGCCAGGTATTGCTGGAGGAGGGTAAGCACACCGGCGCATTGCCCGGACGCGTGCTGCGCAACAGCTACTACCACGCCGACCACGCGTAGGCCCTCACCCGCCTAGCTGCGCTTGGCACCCTCTCCCGCAATGCGGGAGAGGGGCTATAATGTAAAAGAGCTCAAAGTCTCGAAGCCCCTCTCCTGCACCGCCGGAGAGGAAGGGGCCCAGCCCGAAAGGACTGGGAGGGTGAGGGTAGAGATGGAGATTAGGGATGGCTGAGATCCTAGGATTGGGATGTACACACCGGCCGGTGATGTTGCGGCGCGACGAGGATTGGACCTCAATGATGCGGGCCTCGCTCGACGATCCTGACATGCCGGCGGAGATGAAGGACCCGTCGCGCTGGCCGGCGCAGCTCCGCGAAGAGCTCGGCGACGATTTCGGTGCTACGTCGGCTGGGAAGGCGCGTCAGGTGTTCCGCCGGCATTTTGCCGAGGCGCGCCGGGCGCTCGATAACTTCCAACCCGATGTTATCGTGATGTTCGGTGACGACCAGTACGAGAATTTCAAGGAGGACATCGTCCCGCCCTTTGCAGTGCTGGCCTATGAGGACCGCGACATCCAGCCGTGGACGCACCGCCGATCGAGCTACAACCCGTGGAACGAGCCGGCGGATAAGACCTTCCGGCTGCGCGGCCACCCTCAAGCCGGCAAATACCTGGCTTCGGGGCTGCTCGAGGCGGGGATCGACGCCGCCTACGCTTACAAGCCGTTGCACCACCCGCTCGGCCACGCCTTTGAGAATACCGTCCTGTTGTTGGATGACGAGCGCGTCGGGTTCGACTATCCGCTCGTGCCGTTCTCGGTCAATTGCTATGGCCGGCGCGTCAATGCGGCGCGCGGCCTGCGCCTGCCATTGGCGGTGCGTGAAAAAATCCGCGACCTCGACCCGCCTTCGCCCAGCCCTTCACGCTGCATGGCAGTAGGCGCCGCTACCGCGCGGGTAATGGCGAAAAGCCCGTGGCGGACTGCGATAGTCGCGTCGTCGAGCTGGTCGCACTCGTTCCTGACCGAGAAAAATTATCAGCTCTGGCCCGATGTCGCGGCCGACCGGCGGCTCTATGAGGCGTTGGAAACGGGCGATTACGCGACCTGGCACTGCCACACGACCGACGAGATCGAGGACAGCGGCCAACATGAGGTGCTCAACTGGTTCTGCCTGTTGGGCGCGATGGAGGAACTCGGCCGCAAGCCCGACCGCTCCGAATTCATCGAAACCTGGGCCTTCGTCTCCCCCGTAGTGTTCGCCTATTACCTGCCCTAGCCGGGCGGGACCTCGGCAAGCAGGCGGCCAAAGGTGGGAAGGCGGTCACCGGTGTTGAATGCACGCAGCATCGCCCAGAAGGAAGCCTGATTGGTGGTCACGACAGGCTTGTCGAACTCTTGCTCCCAGGCGGCGATCGAACTCATAGTCGGGAAATTGCCGCCGGGGACGATAAAGGCCTCGATCTCTGGCCGGTTTATTCGTGCGAAAGCCTCGCGGGCGTTCTCTGGACCGAGCTGTCCGATCGCATAGGAATTGGTCGCCCCAAAGCCTTCCAGAGCGACGGTTTTGATCCCGTGCTTGGTCTCGAAATAGCGCGCCGCGCGCTCGTTCACAGCCTCAGAATAGGGCGAGACGATCGCGATCCGATGCGCCCGCAGAGCACGCAGCGCCCGGCCGACCGCTTGCGCCGAGGTAATCGCCGGAACCCCGGCGCCGGCATTCATGCGTTGCGTCGTCACTTCGTCGTAATCATCGGCAAACAGACTCGCCGAGGTCTGCGCCAGGATCACCAATTCGACCTTGGCGGTACCGAGCAGACGCGACTGGTAGTCGATGTCCTCGTCTCGGCTCGGAGAAAAAGTCTGGCCCGGCGTGCTCGTCATCAGCCGCCCGATATGCGCCTGATAGGCCGGCGGCAACAGCCGGCATTCCATCTCGACGGTCGTGTTGGTGGACGGGATCAGAACGCCGAAATGACGGGCCATTGTGCGGGCCTTTCCGTGACCTGGGGTGGTCGTCAGACTAGCAGCCAACACCCGCGATTTGCTACGGTTGCCGATCGCTTCAATCAATCAGAAAGGATACCGGGAAATGAACGACACTATGACCTTGGCCGAGCGCGCCGACGCGCTCGAGCACCGAATGATGCGCGAACTCGACGCGATCATCGTCAAATCTCGTCTCTTCAAACTCGCCGATGGCGATATGAGCATCCCGAACGGCCCGGCATTGCTGGCGGCAAATCCCGGGAAGCACATGCTGATGGGCGACGATCCGCGCCTGCCCAAGATGCCGGATAAACCGACCCTGATGGACTTTTTCAAATACCGATTTGGTCCGGCGAACCATCTGCTGCAGAGCGCGCGGCATGCGGTCAGAGCCGGCATGGACGAGAAGGTCGTTCTCGCCTGCCTGGTGCACGACATCGGGGTCATCGGCTTTATCCGCGCCGATCACGGCTATTGGGGCGCGCAGATGGTGGCGCCCTATGTCGATGAGGAAGTCTCCTGGGCGATCCGCGCCCATCAAGCGTTGCGCTTCTATGCGGACGAGTTGGTCGGCTACTCCTATCCCGAATCCTACGTAAAGAATTTCGGCGCCGACTACCGGCCTGATCCCTACATCGAGGAAGAATACAAGCGGGCCCGCGACCACAAATGGTATATGACCGCGCGAATGATCACGGTCCACGACATCTATTCCTTCGAACCCGGTGTTGTCGTGGAGCTCGAGGAATTCACCGACATCATCGGCCGCAATTTCAAGCAGCCGAAGGAAGGGCTCGGCTGGGACAGCAGCCCGTCGGCGCATATGTGGCGCACCTTGATCCGGCCGACCCGCTATTTGTGAGCGGCGCGGGCGCGGATGGCCGACCTCCCGATCACCCTGACCTGCGCCGATTATGCGCGGGTGATGCCGCTCGCCACCGGCGACGTCAAACCCGAGGGCATCGCGCTGACCCTGATACACGGCGCCGGCGGATCTTGGGAGATGCGTGCGGAAATGCTGCGCCGCGCGCTCGCCGATCCGATGGTGCAGGGCGGCGAGGCGTCGATGGCGGGCCATCTGCGCCGCCTCGACAAGGGCGACCGCAGCCATATCGGGCTGCCGGTCTTCCCGCTGCGCAACTTCACCGCGCGCGACCTCTATGTGCGCAAGGGCGGCCCGGTGAAGACGCCGGCCGATCTGATCGGCAAGCGGATCGGCATGTACGATTGGGTGGCCAGCGGCTCGATCTGGTACCGGCATTTTCTGCGTTTCATCGAGGTGCCGCCGGAGCGCCTCGAGTGGTGGATCGGCGACATCGATGCGCCGCGGGCGCCCACACATCTTTATGATTTGCCCGAGGGCGTGCATCGGCCGCCGGCCGGGCGCTCGCTGTCCGAAATGCTGATCGCGGGGGATCTCGACGCGATCTACAGTCCGCCGCGGCCGCGGCATTACGATCCGGTCAAAGGGCCGATCGTCCGGCTCTTCCCCGACATCCGAACAATCGAGCGCGACTACTTCCGGCAGACCGCCTGCTTCCCGCCGCAGCACCTCGTGATCCTGCGGCGTGAATTTTGGGAGCACAACAAATGGATCGCGCGCAGCCTGACCGACGCGTTCATCCGCTGCAACGACCAGTTTGCGGCGGCGCAGCGCAATTTCCCCTACGTCACGCCCTGGCTCGATGCCGAGCTCGAAGAGACCGAAGCGGTGATGGGGAAGGACTTCCACCCCCATGGCTTCGAGCAGAACCGCAAGGTGATCGACGTCTTCTGCCGGCAGGCACATGAACTCGGCATCGTCGAGCCGCCTGATCACCGCGGAGGAATATTTCGCCGAATATCTCGCCTCTTGAAGCCGGCGGTGTGAAGGAATTGGCTGCATTCCGGTGGTGCGTCCTTCGAGACGCGCCCCCTCGGCGCTCCTCAGGATGAGGCATACCTTTGATGGCACTAAGAAAATCCCTCATCCTGAGGAGGCCGCAGAGCGGCCGTCTCGAAGGACGCACCGCGCTCGTCCAGCCCGATTTCGGCTCGCAAGCAGGGCCAAGAGGCCGCCCCCGGCTCGAAAAGGTGGCAAGTTGCTGCCTTCGGATGCCCGCCTTGGCGGGCGTGCCCAAAGCGCTGCCGGAGTTGCATGCACTGATTCACGCCGCTAACTCCAACCGTCATTGCGAGCGGAGCGAAGCAATCTCGGGACGCTGAGCGCTCGATCGGTCGAGATTGCTTCGTCGCGCAAGACGCTCCTCGCAATGACAGCATGCCGATTTGGTAGAAATCTGCTCTAATCAAACCCGGGCTCAACCGTAGCGGACGGCCGGCCCATAAGGATCTGGACGGCCCGCCACCTGCGCTTCCTCCAGTTGCCGCAGGCGGTTTTCGAAGTCGCTCGCGTCGATTGCCCGCAGAAAGCTTTCGATCATCTGGGAAATTGCGACCCCCTCGCCGGGGGTGATGGCGCCGCGCCCGACCGCGCCGGAGACCACCTTTATCGCGCCCAGGATATCGGCTGCGCTGCGGATCGGCGGCAGAGCGAGCTCGACCGACCGCTCGCGGCGCGGCGCGACGGTGCGGTCGAGACAGAGCCGCAATGCCGCCGGATCGCCGGCGAGAGCCAGTTCGACCGCCTTGCGGGTCAGTGCAGTGGCTTCGCCATCGAGCAACAGCTCGGCCGCCCGAGTGGCCCGGTTGGTCGAGCCGCGAGGCCGGCCGCCAGGATTGCCGGACTGGCGCTTGGCGAACCGCCCGTGCCGGTCCCGCGCCCCCTGTTCCCCCTGTTTTATCTGGTCGAGATCAGGCATCGCCAACTCCGTCAATCACAAATCTTGCACCCGCCCGCGGGCTCTCCTCGCTGTTTTTGCTGTTTTCTGCAGCGAAATATCAGTCATCGCTCCACCTCATTCGGTCGCGGACGCCGGCCCCCGGCGTTTCCCGGAGCGATGAAACACGAACATTATGGCAATTTTACCGTTGCCGTTACAACAACGACCGAAACCGAGGGGATCGGATTTGAGCAACATATCGGCCGACACCACCACACGGGATGCACGGACATTCATTGTGCGACCCCGGCGGAAATCTGATCTTTGGTTCCACCACCTCAAAGTTCAACCACATCGACCCTATTGGTTCCCGCCTTCATCGGTATTGTGGTCTCGTGCTTGTCAAGTAAGGGCTCACCGGCCGAGTATTTCGCAGCGCCAGATCCACGTCGAAACGCCGCGATAGACTGTACCAGCTATGTTTCCTGCTTCTCTGGCACAGGAATGATTCTGGATAGACTTTGCCGCGGCTTTCCAGAATGGGGCTTATGCCGCTTTTGACAGCCGCCCGCGACCGGCGCAGAAACACAATATATTGATTTAGCCCCAAGCGGTCGAACGACTGTCTTTTTCACTCTCTCTCTGAGCGGCGACGCCGTCGCACCACGGCAAGGCTGAGGAGGCCGGCGGTGAGCAGCGCGAGCGTCGCGGGCTCGGGGGTGGGCACAGGCGTAATCGCAACCTCGCCGTTGCCGGGCTGGAAACCGGCGACCAGGATCTGGTCGATGCCGGCGTCGAAGGAACCCCCACCGCCGCCACCAGAGGCCCGGAGGCCAGATGTGCCACCTCCACCACCACTAAAGCCGCCGCCGCCACCTCCACCTGGATCAGCCCCGCCGCCACCGCCGCCACCAAAGCCCCCGTCCCCGCCAGTGACGCCGACGAAGCTGCCGCCGCTGCCTCCAGCAAGATCTGGGAAGGAGCCGCCCTCCCCTCCGGCGCCGCCCGCTCCGGGGCCCCCTAAACCGACGCCAATCCCACCGGAGGTTAAGAGGCCACCGCCGCCGCCGCCACCGCCGAAGAAGGCGAGCGTACCTCCCCCTCCTCCGGGGCCACCTCCCTGCCCGCCGTTACCGGCGCTGCCCCCGCTGCCGCCATTGAAACCGCCTCCGGCGCTGCCGCTCTGGCCGGCGCCACCAGCGCCACCAGCGCTGCCTCCGCCCCCACCGCCGCCGCCACCACCGATAACCAGCGGCACGTTATTGGGGCCGACCACGAAGGTGCCACCGCCCCCACCACCAGCCATACCCGCGCCGCCGACGGCGATCTGGAGGGTTTCCCCGGCAGTCAGGCTAAAATCGCCGCCGATCTCGGCCCCGAGACCGCCTGTGCCGCCAAGTACGGCACTGTTTCCACCTTGCGCACCATAGGCGAGGATCTGATAGTCGCCGGTCGTCGGAACGGTGTAATCGACAAGGCTGCCGGTGTAGGTGAAGTCGATTGGCGTCGCTTTGGCAGCCGACCCTGGTGCCGTGAGCGCCAGGACTACTGTCCCAGCCAGCAATAGCTGTTTCATTGCGCCTCCAGACGTGCCCACGCGTTGACCGGTCAGATTTTCCCTGCCGGCTTTTCTGTTTTCTTGGTGACGGTAATTTGCTTTCCTGCTATCTGCCATAAAGCTATCGTTGTCACGACAATTTCTTCGATCCACCGCCCGATCTGGGTGCAAGATTTTCCCGAGGCGCCCGCGCCGTGTCCGTTGCATAATTGAAGGCAACAAACTCAGTACTTCAATCTATTCTGCGACCGCTTGCGACATTTTTTGCTGCGCCGGCGTGGGCGTGGCCGCCCAACCGAGGACCACGCCGGAGAGCGCCGCCCGCACCAGGGTGCGGCGTAACACACGCCGCCTGGATCAAGTGGCGTTGCGGACCCAGCCGTAGCGCAGGTTGCTGCGCCCCGGGCCGTTCTTGACATAATCGGCCTTGATCTCGGCAAAGCGGTCGGGCTTGGCGAGTTCGGCGCGCTTGTCGAAATTGTAGAGGCGCACCGTATTCTCAGCGAAGATCGCGTTCTTGACCGGGCCGTCGGCGGGACCCAACGGCTTAAAGCCGTATCTCTTTTGCATCTCCTCGGGGACCTCGAGACGGCGCAGCCCCTCGATCTGCCATTGCGGCGCGCCGGTCCACACCGCGTCGGTGCCCCACAAGACGTGGTCGGCGCCGAGGCCCTTGATCAGCGTCCCCATCAACGCCGCCGCCAGACGCGGCTCGGCAACCGCGGTCCAGGCAAAGAGCTGCCCCAAATCGCCATAAACGTTGGTGACGCCGTATTTTTCGGGGATCTCGGCAAGATCGCTGGTCCACGAGCTGCGGCCGGTCTTGTCGAACTCGGCCATCCCGTCTGCCGGCGCGGCGCCGATCCAGCGATAGCCCGAATGGTAGATCAGGAAATTGAGCTGCGGCCAATCCTTCGCTGCCTTGCCGACATCGCTCACATCGGCGTAGGGGCGCAGCCGCGGGAACTTCTCCTCGACGGCTGGCGCGAACAGCCCCTTGTGGATGCAGACGTTTTTGATGCCGGATTTCACCGCCTTCTCATAGAAGGGGTACATCAGCTTCTCGTCGTCGAGATGGTAAGGGTGGTTCGCCAATTCCTTGTGGGTGTTGTCGCCGACGGTGTAGCCCTTCCACGAATCGGGTTTGTAGACCTCGATCGCTTTGTCGACCTGATCGAGCCAGCCGGGCCAGCCCGGGGTGATTGTAAAGTGCGCCATCATCCGCCGCGAGCCGGCTTCTTTGTTGACCTGCGCGCGCGTCTTGAACACCTGTTCCTGCGGAATGAACCAGTCCTCCGGAACCTCGGAGGGCGAGTTCGACAACAGCGCCACCTTGGTGTCGCTGTCCATGTAAATTTCCTTGATGTAGTTGGTGTATTTGAGATCGTCGATCGTTTGCTCCTTGTCGCCGATTTCCTTGTTCCAGCCGGCCTTGCCAACCGCCTCGCGCGCCTTGATGAACCCCATCAGGCGCGTGTCGTCGCGGAGAAAATGGGTGTGGCCATCGATGATGAACTGGTTCGACAGCGTCTGGGCGCGGTCGGCCGCCATGTCCGGCGTCGCCGCCTCCGCCTCGCTGACCTCGAATAAGCGGCCGAAGACCTGGTTCATGACCAGGAATGAGGCCGCCATGCCCGAGGCTGTCTGAAAAAAGCGCCGCCGCGACACACCCTGGCGCCGCGCCAGCCGGTCGCTGAGCTCCTTGAGCCGCGCTTCGACCTCGCGCTGTTTCTCGGTTTGCGGTACCGGCATGTATTCGTCACTCGACACGATCTGCGTCGGCACCGGCGACGGGAACGAGGCCGTCTCGGCCGGCAGCAATTCCCTCAGTTGCTCGTCAGTCAGAAATTTCATTGCATCCTCCGTGGCGTGGAGACGTCCTGCCCACCTCGTCACCCCGGCGAAGGCCGGGGTCCATTTCAGCTATGGATCCCGGCCTTCGCCGGGAAGGACGAGAGACGGCGCTCTGAGTATCACTCTAGCGCGGGATTGCGGGGATTTCGAGGTTGAGGAGCCTTGCCGCGTTGCGGCCGAGGATCGCGCGGCGCTCGACATCGTCGAGGCCTGGCGTGCCTTCGATCATGCCGATCGGGTCGACCTCGCCCATATCGGCCGGGTAATCGGTGCCCATCAGGATGTGGTCGGCGCCGTATTGCTTCGACGAGGTATTCGAGCTGGTGGTGGGTGTAGACGAGCGCGTCGAAATAAACCCGCTTCAGATAGGTGCTCGGCATCCGGTGGATCCGCTCGCAGCAATCCGGGCGGGCCGAGGCGGCATGGTCGATGCGGCCCGGATAGGCCGGCAAAAACCCGCCGCCATGGGCGACGACCAGCTTCAGGTTGGGATTGTCGGCGAGCACGCCGCCAAAGATCAGGTGATGCAAAGCCACCGTCGAATTGAGCGGGTTGCCGATCACGTTGTTGAAGTAATGGTCGCCAAGACGCCGCGCTTCGGTAAACCCGTCAGGATGCATGAAGACGACGAGGCCCAATTCCTCGCAGCGCGCGAAGATCTTGCGAAAGCGTTCCTCCGACAAGTCGTCGCCGGCAACATGGGTCATGATCTCGATGCCGCGGAAGCCCAGCGATTTATGCAATCGGTCGAGTTCTGCGAGCGCCAGCTCGGGGGCCTGGAACGGCACTGTGCCGAGACCGACGAAGCGGTCCGGGTAGCGGCCGCAGATATCGGCGATGAAATCGTTGACGGCGCGCGAAGCCTCGAGCCCGAGATCGGGGTCGGCGCCGTAATAGGTCTGGCGCGGCGCCGGCGAGATCGCCTGGATGTCGATCCCCATCCGGTCCATGTCCTCGATCCGCTTCTCGGGTGAAGAGCCCTGGGCCGCCGGTCCTCACGCCGTTTTGCCGATTGATCTCGCGGCTGCGCGGGTTGGCAGAAGTTTCGAGAAACCAGCGCGAGACTTCGGGATTGCCCTCGACCAACGCCGCTCGCCTTCTCGCAGCGGACATGGCAGTGGATGTCGATCGCGAACCATTTGCCGCGGGCATGGGCGGGGCCCGGAAACCGGCCGGCGAACGGCTCCGTCCCCGGCGGCAGGCATTTGAAGAGAATATCCTCTCCGGGGCGGCTCATTGCGGCCTCCTCCGGGATCTCGATGTTCAACAGCCGCGCGGCATTGCCGCCGAGGATCGCCCGGCGCTCGTTGTCATCGAGCGCGCGGGCGCCCTCGATAAAGCCGATCGGGTCGACCTCACCCATATCGGCGGGATAATCGGTGCCCATCAGCACATGATCGGCGCCGTATTGATCGACCAGGTATTCGAGCTGATGGTGGGTGAAGACGATCGTGTCGAAATAGAGCCGCTTCAGATAAGTCGTCGGCATCCGGTTTATCTTTTCGCAGCAATCGGGCCGCGCCGCCGCGGCATGATCGATGCGGCCGGAATAGGCCGGCAAATAGCCGCCGCCATGCGCGATCACGAGTTTCAGGTTGGGATGGTCGTGCAATACGCCGCCGAAGATCAGGTGATGGACGGCGACGGTCGAATCGAGCGGATTGCCGATCACGTTGACCAGATAATGGTCGGCGAATCGCCGCGCCTCGGGAAACCCGGTCGGGTGCATGAAGATGAGTAGGCCGAGTTCCTCGATCCGGGCGAACACCTTGCGGAACCGTTCGGCGGAGAAATCCTCACCGGCGACATTCGTAGCGATCTCGATGCCGCGAAAGCCGAGCGATTTGTGGATCCGGTCGAGCTCGGCGACGGCGAGGTCGGGCGCCTGAAACGGCACCGTGCCGAGCGGCACAAAACGGTCGGGATGACGGCCGGCAATCTCGGCGAGATTATCGTTCACGACGCGCGCGGTCGCGATACCGAGATCGGGGTCGGCGCCGTAATAGGTCTGGTTCGGCGAAGGCGAGATCGCCTGGATGTCGATCCCCATCCGGTCCATGTCGGCGAGCCGCTTTTCGACCGAGGTGAATTGGATGCGGGTGCGCTCGGCCTGCTCGCGGTTGACTTGCCGCGTGCGCTCGTTGGCGTACTCCTCGCGCGGATGCCGCGTCGCGGCGGCGTGGCCCGCCACCATCTCCGCGGCCTTCGGCGTCAGCACATGACAATGAATGTCGACGGTGAACCATTTGCCGCGTGCGTGAGCCGGCCCCGGGAAACGCCCCGGAATTTCCGCCCCGGTCGGCAGACATTTGAACAGCATCCTGGGTTTCTCCCCTTGGTTTAGAGCATTTTAGACGGATTCTCGCGATGCCGCGAGCAAGAGGCGTGGGACCCGCTCATGCGCGAATGCGAGCCGAGAATGCCGCTGCGAGTGCATAATAACAGCCAGAAAACCGGCCGCTGGCCGCAGAAACCCTCGATTTAGCAAAAACAGTAGCCGCAGTTCCGCTGTTACAGTTGGCTGTTTCTGGCTGTTATTTAGCTGTTTTGTTGGCCGCTTGCTCAGGTAACTGGGTACCGTATCATGCGATCGCGGCAATTCTTGGGAACCGGGCGAATGACCCTGTGCACTAGCGGCCTCGCTTTTTCGTGGCGCTCTGCTAGGCCTCGCCCGGTGGCTTTTCGAGCATTGCCATGCCGCGCCCGCGTACCTGTTTGGCGACCGTATCGGCGAGCAGACCCATTATCCAGGGCAGGTGGATTTCGATGCGAACCGCGTCGTCCAGCACCTCGATCGCTCCGGTGATCGTTTGCCACATTGCCGACACGTTAAAGTTGAGGCGATCCTGGTCCCAGGTATAATCGAGCGTACTGACCAGCCCGGCGAGTTCGGGACGCAGACGGCTGATCCCGCTGTCGAGCCGGCGCTTTGCTTCTTGGCGGCCGAGCCTGTGCGGGATCGAAACGATGAGAGGCTGCTGCGACATCGGGGCTCCTCCAGGTTAGGTGGCGACACATAAGGGCAAACACCAGAATTACCCCTCCGCCGCCTTTTTAGGGCCGGAATCGCCTTTAATCTCCTGCGACTTTGGCGAGAGAGGAGCGGGGTCATGTTGAGCCGCAGAGAATTGGGTGGAGGTCTTGCCGCCGGCGCGGTATTTCGCCGGCGGGGTCCCGAGCCTCCGCGGACGCCGCCGCAGCCGGCGAAGGAGCCCAATCTTGCTCGCATCCTGCGCACCCGGAGATTACGCGTCGGCGGACCCCTGGCCGAGGAACCCTATTTTTACAAGAACTCCGCCACTGGCCAATGGAGCGGCTTTTTGGTTGCAATGGCGCGCGATCTGGCCGCAGCGCTCGGGGTCGAACTGGCAGTCGTCGAATCGAATTGGGCCGACATGGTCACCGACTTGCATACCGGGAAGATCGACCTCGGTTACGGACCCAGTCCGACCGTGCAGCGCGCGATGTTCGCGGATTTCTCCACCCCGCTTTTCCACGACACCTATGCGATCCTCGCCCGCAAAGGCTTTACGCCAAAGAGCTGGGCCGAGCTCAACGTTCCGGAATCTCTGGTCGCCGTCGACACCGGTTCGGCACGCGAAGAGGCCGTCCGACGCTTTGCCGGCAATGCGGCGATCACCGGGTTCAAGACCCGCGACGAGGCACTGCTCGCAGTTCAATCGGGCCGTACCGATTGCTTTGTCGCGACTGTTCTTTTTGCATTGGCGGCACTGAAGAAGAACCCGCAGATCGGCGATCTCGTCGTCCCGACCCCGCAGCTGCGCACCGCTGTCTGCCCTGCCCTCCCCTATGATGACGATCGGCGCTTTCGCGGCGTTGTCGACGCTTGGAACGAAGACAATCACGGAGTCGGTCAGATCCGAAAATGGATCATGGCGGGGCTTGCCAATCTCGGAATCAATGAAACCGATCTCCCGCCGGATCTCGCGCTTTGATCGGAGCAAACGGCCCACCCTCAAGAGGCCCGTTCGAGCCGGTCGCGCAATCGGGTGAGCCGGTAGCCGAGCGCGAGATAGGCGCCCCACGTGGATCGCTCCGCGGCGAAATCGGCAGGATTGCAGCCAAATCGCTCGCGCAAATAGGCGACCACGGAGGTATCCACCGGAATGCGGCTGAAATCGTGCAGCAGCACGCGGCAATGAGCCGCCGCGTACGGGCCGATGCCGTAAAGGCGGAGCAGGTAATCGTGGTCCAGCCGCTCGGGCGAGCCTTCGCCGGATAGGGTGACCGCACCGTCATCGATCATTTGTCGCGTCGCCATCGTCAGCGTGCGCGCGCGGAAGCCGAGCTTTCCTTGCGCTCGCAGCCGGTCTTCGCCGTAGTCGAGCAGCGACGCAGGTCCGGGAAAGCTGCCGCCGCCCGGCTCGGCGACGAGTGCCGCCACCATACGGCAAGTCGCCGACCAGCTCGTGTTGATCGTCAGCACGGTCTTGACGAAATCTTCGTAGAAAAACGAGCCGCGCAGCATTCGGCCGCCGCCGCGTTCGATCAACTCCGCTACATCGGGCAACGCCGCAATCGCCGGCGCCGGCTCCCAATCGGCGGATAGCCAGCGCCGCACGCGGGCAAGGACCTCCGGCTGCATCGGCGTCGCCGAAACCCGTCCCAGCTGACGGCAACTGCGTCGGCGCGACATTGGGCAGCTTCTATCGTGCCGAGACGATCACCGATCCTCTCCACGCGGGCGAGCCGGCCGCGTTCCCGGTCCCATTGCCAAGGCGCAAGGTAAACCCAACCATGGCTGGCGACGGTCAGAGCGAGATCGATCGGCCAGCGAAATTTCAGAACCGCCTTTGGGCTCGGGGCGGATCAGGCAGCCTCCAGCGCCTGCGACAGATCGGCGAGAATATCTTCCTCGTGCTCGATCCCGATCGACAGCCGGACATAATTTTCGTCGACCCCGGTCTGCAGCTGCTCTTCCGGAGACAATTGCGAGTGGGTCGTCGTCGCCGGATGGATAGCCAGGCTGCGCGCGTCGCCGATATTGGCGACGTGGTAGAACATCTGCAGCGCGTCGATGAAGCGCCGGCCGGCGTCGAGACCGCCCTTCAGCTCGAAGCCGACGAGGCCGCCATAGCCGCCCTTCAGATAGGTATCGGCCCGGCGCTTCATCTCACCGGTCATCTGGTTGGGGTAGATGACCCGCGTGACTTTGGGATGCTCGGACAGGAATTTCGCGACGGCCGCCGCATTGGCGCAATGGGCGCGCATGCGCAGCGGCAAGGTCTCGAGCCCCTGGATGAACAGGAAGGCGTTGAACGGGCTCATCGGCGCGCCGAGGTCGCGCAGCAGGGTCACCCGCATTTTGAGGATGTAGGCGATCGGACCCAGGGGCTTGACCGCCTGCGTCCATACCGCGCCGTGATAGCTCGGGTCCGGCTGGTTTAACAGCGGGAAGCGGTCGGCGTGCTTTTCCCAGTCGAAATTCCCGCCGTCCACAACCACCCCGCCGATCGAGGTGCCATGACCGCCGATGTATTTCGTCGTCGAATACATCACGATAGCCGCGCCGTGATCGAGCGGTCGGCACAGCACCGGGGCCGCAGTATTGTCGACGATCAGCGGGACCCCGAGCTCACGGCCGATCTTGGCCACTTCGGCGATCGGGAACACTTCGAGCTTCGGGTTGGGCAGGGTCTCGGCGTAGTAGCAGCGCGTCCGGTCATCGGTCGCGCGGCGGAAATTCTCGGGATCGGCGGGATCGACGAAGCGAACCTCCATCCCCATCGTCTTCATCATCGTGTTGAGGAAGAGGTTCCATGTGCCGCCGTAAAGGTCGGTAGAGCTGACAAAATTGTCCCCGGCCTGGCAGATGTTCTGCACCGCGAACAGCGATGCGGCCTGACCCGAAGCGAGAGCCAGCGCAGCGACACCGCCGTCCAGCGCGGCTACGCGCTCCTCGAGGACTGCGGTCGTCGGGTTCATGATGCGGGTGTAGATGTTTCCGAGCTCGGCCAGACCGAACAGATTGGCGGCATGCTGGCTGTCGCGGAACTGGTAGCTCGTCGTCTGATAGATCGGGACCGCTACGGCGTTGGTTGCCGGGTCGCTCCGGTACCCCGCATGGAGCACGAGTGTTTCCGGATGCTGGCTCTTGGTCGGCATGCAAATCTCCGTGGAAGGGCGCCGGTTCGGCACTTTGCCATGCCAGCGGCGACAGGAACAGCCGGCGTCCGTTGGCTGTGGACACAGACGCGCCGAAATCGTGTTTATCCGGTATGTGTTGCGGTACCGGATACGTCCTGTGAACGAAGAAGACACCAGCGTCGGCGTCCAGATCCCGTCCCAGCAGACAATCGGCGCGCTGCGCGACACCGCCGCTCGATGCACGGCCTGCGATTTGTACAAGAACGCCACACAGACCGTGTTCGGCGAAGGACCGGAGAGAGCGCTGGTCATGCTGGTGGGCGAGCAGCCGGGCGATGCCGAAGACCTCGCCGGCCACCCCTTCGTCGGACCGGCGGGAAGGCTTTTGGACCGCTGCCTTGTCGAGGCGGGGATCGACCGAAAGCAGACCTACGTCACCAATGTCGTCAAACACTTCAAATGGGTGCCGCGAGGACCGCGGCGCATTCACAGCAAACCGGGCGCGGTTGAAATCGAGGCCTGCTTTCCCTGGCTCGAGGCCGAGATCGGCGTCGTCAAGCCGAAAATCGTCGTCGCGCTCGGAGCGACCGCAGCGCAGGCCCTGTTCGGAAGGTCTTTCCGGGTGACCCGAGACCGCGGCCGGCTCGTACCCTTTGCGCTGGCGCCTTGCGCGCTCGCGACAGTGCATCCCTCGGCCTTGCTGCGCGCCCCGGACGAGGAGACCCGCCGCCAGGAGATCGACGCGTTTCATCGAAGATTTGCGCCGGGTCGCGGCGATCCTGAAATGATCCGCGGCAACGCGGGCGGCAAAAGACGATGAAATCGACGCTGAGTTGGGTTGCGGCGGTGATTGCCGGCACCGTTGTTCTGGTAATCGGCTTTTTTATCGCTGCCGAGTGGGCAGGCATCGGCGATTCGGAAATCAGCGGCGCCGGGTGGCTGGCGATGGGATTGGGGGTCATCGCCACCCTCGCTTTGGGGATCGGCCTGATGGCGCTGGTCTTTATCAGCAGCCGGCGTGGCTATGACGAGACCGGCCGCAGAGACGGCTGAGGAACCTATTGCGCTACATTGGAATTAACCTTAAATTCTGCAGGTACTCCACCCTAGGTTAATTCGGCGGCCCGCGATGCCTGCAATTGTCGAATCCCGCTTGCGCTTGAGGCGAACCCGTTGCAACCTGATGTGGTGCGGTGCAGAGGGGAACGTGCGTTGAAGAGCTCGGCGAAAGAGTTGGAGGAGCCCAATTCGGCTCCGAAATACGGGCGCGGGACCGGCGTGCCAAACCCGATAGACGTGCATGTCGGCGGCCGCATCAGAATGCGTCGTCTGCTGTTGGGGATGAACCAGGAGACGCTCGCCAACGCGCTCGGCCTCACCTTTCAGCAGGTGCAGAAATACGAGGGCGGCGCCAACCGCGTAAGCGCCTCCCGCTTGTCGGCGATGGCGGAGATCCTCAGCGTCCCGATTTCCTATTTCTTTGGCGATCTGCGGCCCGACGATGCCGAGATCAGCCCCGAAGACCGGCAGTGGCGGGAGCACCTTCAGCGGCCCGAGACGATCGAGTTCATCCGGCTGTATTACGCGATCCCCGACCCGAAGGTCCGGCGCCAGTTCCTCGATATGGCCAAGACGGTCGCCGAATTGTTCGAGGCGAAGCCGTAGATCTTGGTCCCAGCGCCGGCCTCTGGCGGCTGACCCTCTACTCCACCGTGACGCTCTTCGCGAGATTGCGAGGCTGGTCGACGTCGGTGCCTTTGAGGACGGCGGTGTGGTAGGCGAGGAGCTGGATCGGGATCGCGTAGAGAAGAGGCGCGACAAACGGGTGGCAATTCGGCACGGCGATGCCGAAGGCGAGACGGCCGGCGAGACGAGCTACCCCGGCTGCGTCCGAGATCATCACGACGCGGCCGCCGCGGGCCATGACCTCTTCGACATTGCCGAGGGTCTTTTTGAAGAGATCGTCGTGCGGCGCCAGCACGATGACCGGCACGTTCTCGTCGATCAGCGCAATGGGCCCGTGCTTCATTTCGCCGGCGGCGTAGCCTTCGGCGTGGATGTAGGAGATCTCCTTCAGCTTCAGGGCGCCTTCGAGCGCCAGCGGATAGGCGCTGCCGCGGCCGAGATAGAGCACGTCGCGCGCCTCGGCGATCTTGACCGCAATTTGGCGGATCCGCTCATCGTGGTTCAACACTTCGCTGGCGCGCGACGGGATCTCTGTCATGACCCCAACCAACTCGGCCTCGCGCTCGTGGGTGATGGCGCCCCGGGCCCGCGCCAGAGCGATGGTGAACGAGGCGAGGACGGCTAGCTGCGTTGTGAACGCTTTGGTCGAGGCGACACCGATCTCGGGGCCGGCCAATGTCGGCAATACAACGTCGGCCTCGCGCGCGATCGAGCTCTCCGGCTGGTTGACGACGGCGATGATCTTCTGCGCCTGCGCCTTCGCGTAACGCAGAGCGGCAAGGGTGTCGGCAGTCTCGCCCGATTGCGACACGAAGATCGCTGCGCCGCCGCGCGGCATTGCCGGCGCTCGGTAGCGAAACTCCGAGGCGATGTCGATCTCGACCGAAATGCGGGCGATCCGTTCGAGCCAGTATTTCGCGACGATGCAGGCGTGGTAGGCAGTGCCGCAGGCGATCATCGTCACCCGCTCCAGCTCGCCCAGTTCAAAGGGCAGCTCCGGCAGGTGCACGGTGCGGGTCGCCGGGTTGATCAACGCGTTCAACGTGTCGCCGATCACCGCCGGCTGCTCGAAAATCTCCTTCAGCATGAAGTGGCGGTAATTCCCCTTGCCGATCAGCGCACCCGAGGCCGCCGATTCGCGGATCGGGCGCTGGACTTCGTTATTGGCGGCGTCGAAGACCGTCACCGCGCGCGACGTAACGACCGCCCAGTCGCCCTCTTCGAGATAGGTGATGCGGCGGGTCAGCGGCGCCAGCGCCAATGCGTCGGAACCGAGGAACATCTCGCCGTCGCCATAGCCGATCGCGAGCGGGCTGCCGCGGCGGGCGCCGATCAGCAAATCGTGCTCGCCGGCAAACAGAAAGGCGAGCGCAAACGCGCCGTCGAGCCGCGCCAAGGTCTTGGCCACCGCCTGCTGCGGCGACAGTCCCTGTTCGAGAAAATGCGTCGCGAGGATTGCCACGGCCTCGGTATCCGTATCGGTGCGGAAGGCATGGCCGAGCCCTTCGAGCTCATGCCGCAACGCCTGGAAATTCTCGATAATGCCGTTGTGGACAACCGCGACCCGATCGGTGGCGATCGGGTGGGCATTTGTTTCGGTCGGCAGACCATGGGTGGCCCATCGGGTGTGCCCGATGCCGATTACCCCTTGCACCGGCTGATGGTCCAACCGACGGGCGAGATTGGCGAGCTTGCCTTCAGCGCGGCGGCACTCGATCCGGCCATCGACCAACGTCGCGACGCCGGCTGAATCATAGCCGCGATATTCGAGGCGGCGCAGCCCTTCCAGCAGCCCCGGCGCGACCGTATCCTTGGCGATGATGCCGATGATGCCGCACATCAGTTCTTCCTCCGCAACCTTGCCCGAATCTCGGCCGCGCGCCGCGGCTTGTCGACCTGCTGCCCGCGGGCAATCGTCAGCGCATCCGGCGGGACGTCCCGGACGACGACGCTGCCGGCCGCAATGATCGCGCCGTCGCCGACCGTGACCGGTGCGACGAACGCGGTGTTCGAGCCGATGAACGCGCCCTCGCCGATTATCGTGCGGTGTTTGTTAACGCCGTCGTAATTGCAGGTGATCGTGCCGGCGCCGATGTTCGTCTTCGCCCCGACCTCGGCGTCGCCGATGTACGAAAGGTGATTGGCCTTGGCTCCGGCGCCGAGGCGGGCCGCCTTGACCTCGACGAAATTGCCGACATGCACCTCCTCTTCGAGGACCGCTCCCGGGCGCAGCCGCGCGAACGGGCCGACGATCGCGCCCGCCCCAACCGTGGCGCCTTCCAGATGCGAGAACGAGCGGATGCGGGCCCCCTCCCCTACCCTCACCCCATTGCCGAAGGCGACGTTGGGCTCGACGACGACATCGCGGCCGAGACGCGTGTCGGCGCTCAGGAACACGGTCTCCGGCGCGACCAGGGTTACGCCCGAATCCATCGCCGCGCGGCGCAATCGGCGTTGCATCAGCGCCTGCGCCTCGGCGAGTTCGGCCCGCGTGTTGATGCCGAGCAGTTCCTCCGTCGGAAGCTCGACCGCTCGGCAGGTGAGCCCTTTTCGGCGGGCGATGGCAACGATATCGGTCAAGTAAAACTCGCGCTTCGCGTTGTCGCTGTCGAGCGCATCGAGGAATTCGGCTAGGCGACACGCCTCGATCACCATGATGCCGCCGTTGACGAGCCCGATCGCCTGCTCCTCGGGGCCGGCGTCGGCCGCCTCGACGATCCGATCGAGCGCACCGTCGGGCGCCAGCACGAAGCGGCCGTAGGGGCGGGGGTCGGCGGGACGCATGCCCGAGACCAGGACCGCAGCCGCGCTGCGGCGCCGCTCCGCCAACAACCGCGACAATGTCTCGGTGGCGAGAAACGGCGTATCGCCGTAGAGCACGAGCACGTCCTCGATCGAGCCCTGCGGCGCCAGGCGGCCATCGAGCGCCCGCATCGCTGTCCGCACCGCATCGCCGGTGCCGAGCGGCGGATCCTGCACGACGCTTTCGGCCGGCGCGACGATCGCAGCGACGTTTTCCATTCGCGGCCCGATCACGACGAGGGTCGCGGCCGGGGATAGTGGGCGCAGCGCCTCCAACGGGTACGTGATCATCGGCCGCCCGGCGATCGGATGCATGACCTTTGGCTGGGCGGATTTCATCCGCGTGCCGCTGCCGGCGGCGAGGATGATGGCGGCAAAAGACAGTTGGCTCATCGACAGCTCGAAGTCGGATCGAAGACATGAGCGGCGGCACGGTTGCCCGGCGCCGCCGAATTTACAACACACAGTTTGTTGCAGAATATATCACAACAACGCAAAGTTTCGTTAATGAAAGGCTTTCTCCTCGTCTTCGATCTCGACGGCACGCTTGTCGACAGCGTGCCGGATCTGCGGGCCGCGCTCAACGAGATGTTGCGCGAGCGCGGGCGTCGAGGGTTATCGCCGCCGCAGGTGACGCGCATGGTCGGCGACGGCGTGCCGGTGCTCGTCGCGCGCGCCCTCGCCGCCAGCGGCGCCGATCCCTCCGAAACGGTCACGGCGCTGCCGCGCTTTCTGGAAATCTACGAGGCGAATGCGGCGCAGCTGACGCGACCTTATCCCGGCGTGCCGGAAACCTTGGCGGCGCTTCGGCATCGCGGCTATCGCGCCGCGATCTGCACCAACAAGCCACAGCGCGCGACGATAGCGGTATTACAGGGTGTGGGTCTCCTGCCCTTCTTTGATGGCATCGCCGGCGGCGACCGGTTTGCGGTCAGGAAGCCCGATCCCGGTCATCTCTTAGGGGTCATCTCCGAACTTGGTGCCAGTCCCGCGGCGAGCGCGATGATCGGCGACAACGAGAACGACGCGGCAGCCGCTCGCGCCGCCTGCGTGCCGCTCGTGCTGATGCGCTACGGCTATGCCCGAATCGACCCCGATACACTCTCCGCCGACGCGCTGCTCGACCATTTCTCCGAACTGCCGGACGCTCTCGAACGCCTCGGCCTCACTCCTTGACATGTCGCCCGCCCGACCCGCTAAATGCGGGCGGGCTGGACGGGCGCGTAGCTCAGCGGGAGAGCACACCCTTCACACGGGTGGGGTCACAGGTTCAATCCCTGTCGCGCCCACCACGACCTCACCGGCCGCAATAGGCGCGTAGCTCAGTGGCAGAGCGCTCCTACCACATAGGAGAGGTCAGGGGTTCGATTCCCTTTCGCGCCTACCAGAGATTGGTCTTGCCCATAATCCGAGCTCGTCTCCCTATCGACCCGCGCGGCGCGTCGGCGTAGGCTCGCCGGCGACAGGACCGGAGGGGAAGATGCAGATCACGCGTGTCGGGGATTTCCAGGTTCACCGCATCGCCGAGTATGAGGGGCCCTTTATTGCCCCCGAGACGTTTTTTCCCGATTTCGACAAGGAAGCCTTGAGATCGGACCCGGATCATCCCGGTCCGCGGCTGATCGACCCGGCAACCGGCAACCTCCTGTTCAGCTTTCATAGCTTCATCGTCAAGACCGGGCATCATACGGTTCTGATCGATTCCTGCCTGGGCAACGACAAGGAGCGTCCGACCCGGCCGCAATTTCATCGGCTGCGCAGCTCCTACATCGCCGATCTCGCCCGCGCCGGCGTCAGTGTCGAGGATGTCGACTATGTGATGTGCACCCATCTGCACTGGGACCATGTCGGCTGGAACACCCGCCTCGAAAGCGGGCGCTGGGTCCCGACCTTTCCCAATGCGCGCTATGTCATGGCCCGCCGCGAGTTTGCGCATTGGGAGGGGGTGCATCGGAATGGCGAAGATTCGCCTCACCGGCTCGCCTTCGAGGACAGCGTGCTGCCCGTGGTACGCACTGGCCAATCGGTGCTGGTCGACGATGACTATGCACTCGAGGACGGTCTGTGGTTCGAGAGCGCGCCCGGCCACACGCCCGGCAATGTCGTGATCCATGCCCGCTCGGGCGGCGAGACTGGGGTTTTCACGGGAGACGTCATTCACCATCCGCTGCAGCTGCTCAGGCCGCAATGGTCGACCCTCGCCTGCACCGACCCGGAACTGTCGCGCCAGACCCGCACGCGCTTGATTGAAGAGCACGCCGAACGCGGCACCCGGCTGTTGCCGGCGCATTTCCCGAGCCCGACGGTCGGGCGGATCGTGCGGCACGGCGGCGCCTACAGCTACAGCTTCGAATAATGTCAGGCCTCTCGTCAGACCCGCGAAAGCGGAGGTTCAGAGCCTGCCCCCCTGCTTTCGCCAGGGGCAAGCTCTGGCTTGAACAGGGGGCGGCAGCGCAAGAGCTCGCTGCCCCGTAGATTCCCGCTTTCGCGGGAATGACAAAAGCAGAGGAGAGGGAAACACGATGACGCGCATGACGGGAGGCGGGGCGCTCGTCGAAATGCTGCGGCGCAACGGGGTCGACACGGTTTTTGCGCTACCCGGCGTGCAGAACGATGCGCTGTTCGTCGCGTTCTACGACGCTGGCGAAGCGTTGCGGGTGATCCACACGCGTCACGAGCAGGGCGCCGCCTACATGGCTTACGGCTATGCCAGGTCGAGCGGCAAGATCGGGGCCTATGCCGTCGTGCCGGGGCCGGGGCTGCTCAACACCACAGCCGCACTCTCTACGGCTTACGCCACGAACACCCCTGTCCTGTGCATCAGCGGCCAGGTCCCATCCGACCTGATCGGCCGTGGCTTTGGCCTGCTGCACGAGATCCCCGACCAGCTCGGGATTTTGCGAACGCTCACCAAATGGGCGGCGCGCATCGACCATCCGACGCAAGCCGGCAAGCGGGTCAACGAGGCGTTTCGGCAAATGCGCGACGGCCGGCCGCGTCCGGTCGCCCTCGAAATGCCGCTCGACGTCATGGCGCTCGAAACCGAAGTGGTCTCGCCGGACGCGGAACCGACGCCGGCCGTCACGATGCCCGATCCGGAACTGATCGACAAAGCGGCGGCGTGGCTCGCCAACGCGAAAAAGCCGTTGCTGTTTGTCGGCGGCGGCGCGGTTGGCGCGGCCGAAGAGGTACTCGCGATTGCCGAAACGCTGCAGGCGCCGGTGGTCAGCTACACCGGCGGCAAGGGGATCGTCAGCGACCGGCATTACCTCGCCCAATCGGCGGCTGCCGGCCATGAACTGTGGCGCGATGCCGATGTCGTTCTGGCGGTCGGCACCCGCCTGCACCAGCCGCAGGTGCGTTGGGGGGTCGACACCGACCTCAAGCTCATCCGCATCGACATCGATCCGACCGAGATCACCCGCATTGTGAAGCCGGCGCTCGGTATCGTCTCCGACGCCAGAGCGGCGCTTGCCGCGCTTCACCGCGCTCTCGAGCGCCGCGCCCCGCAACGGCCGTCACGCAGGGACGAGCTCGAGGCGCTCAAGTCCCGCACGCTCGCCAGGCTTGCCGACGTTCTCGGGCCGCAATGCGAATACCTTCAAGCGATCCGCGCCGAGTTGCCCGAGGACGGCATTTACGTCGAGGATTTGACGCAGGTCGGTTATGTCGGGCGCGTGGCATTCCCGATTTATCGGCCTCGCACCTACATCCACAGCGGCTATCAAGGCACGCTCGGCTACGGTTTTGCGACCGCGCTCGGCGCCAAAGTGGGACGACCCGATCTGCCGGTTGTGTCGGTCTCGGGCGACGGCGGGTTCATGTACAACGTCCAGGAACTCTCTACTGCGGTCAAGCACGGCATCGACATCGTCGCGATCGTCTTCGCCGATGGTGCCTATGGCAATGTGCGGCGCATGCAGAAGGAGGAGTACGGCAACCGGCTGATCGGCGTCGATCTGCACAACCCGCAATTCCCGAAGATGGCCGAAAGCTTCGGCGTCGCCGGGGTGCGGACGACCACCCCCGATGGCTTGCGCCGCGAGCTGGCGGCGGCATTCAAGAGGCGCGGCAGCACCCTGATCGAGGTCGCGGTCGGCGAAATGCCCGATCCGTGGAAGCATCTGGTGATGCCGCGCGTGCGCGGCGGCCGGTAGACAGCGAAGAATTGGCCGCGGCCCTCAAAGACCATGTGAAGGGCTCCTCGGACTTGGTCACCCGGTTCCGGCATCCCTCCTGATTGAAACCGCTACGACGTCAGGCAGTGTCTCGGAACTCCGTGATCGAGGGGTTCGATCTCGGGGCCCTCGTAGGGGACACCCTCGTCGGGGTCGGCGCCAACCATCGTGATGCCTTCGGTGCGCGGCTCCTGCGCGGGATCGTTGCCAGTGACGATCGCGCCACCGGAGACGACTTCCTTGCGCCAAGGCCAGATCATTCGGAAGCGCTCGAGCCGCCGTCCGGTGCCGCCGGAAACATAAACTGTGGAAGTCAACAGAAAGCTCCGGTCAGCGATTTCGGCGCCGACTGGCTCATCCGTCTGCGCCCAGATCACGGTCTCCCCACGAAACCAGGCGTTGAGGGCCGCGGTATCGTCGTGCTCACCGTCGCCCCATAAGAGGTGAGGCGAGGCAGTGCATTTCGATTGCTCCTCGGCCTTTGCCGGGCCGAGCGCGACGAGCGCTGCGAGAAGGATCGCCGCAATGAGCTTCAGCGCAGAGACCGGCTCACCCGCCGGGCTCATCCAGGCTGAAGATTGCGAACTGATCGTCATCGGCTAAGATTTCCGCATAGCGGCCCCAATCTATCACGGCGTCGAGGGTTTCCTCGGCGGCCGCCTCGCTCAAGTAATCTTCCATTTCCTGCTCGAAGCGCACAGCCGGCGCGCGGTGGCCGGAACGCTCGTCGAGCACCTGCTCGATGTGCTGGGCGAGCGGCACCGACGCAAGCAGGTGATGGGCAAAGATCTCCTTGCGGGTCTGCGTCTCGGCCTCGGCGAAGTGGCGCGCCGCGGCACCGGCGTCAGCTTCGCCCACGGCTCCAATGACGGCCAGAAGGGCATGGGGCTGATCATGCTCATCCTGATCGGTACGGTGCCCACGACCTATGCCCTCAACCGCCCGGAACGGTCGGCAACACCCGCAACGACATGTATCTCGCCTCCGAGGCGCTGCGCAACCTGATGAAAGACAAAGAGGCAGATCTATCGTCGCAAGACGTGGCAACATTGAATGCCTACAAGCAGTCGCTCGACGCGGCGACGAAATTTATTCCGACCTGGGTCAAGGTGGCGGTCGCGATTGCGCTGGGTCTCGGCACGATGATCGGCTGGAAGCGCATCGTGATTACCGTCGGAGAGAAGATCGGCAAGTCCCACTTGACCTATGGTCAAGGGGCGGCCGCCGAGCTGGTCGCAGCGGGTACGATCGCCGCCGCCGATATGTACGGGCTGCCGGTCTCGACCACCCATGTCCTGGCGTCGGGCATCGCGGGGACGATGGCGGCGAACGGGTCCGGCCTTCAGCTAGCCACGATCCGCAATATCGCGATGGCGTGGGTGTTGACCTTGCCGGCGGCAATGATGCTGTCGGCCTTCCTCTACATCCTGTTTCTCCACCTGTTCTAGACGCGAGAAGAGGAGGGGACATGCGCGCTATCGATGTGATGGTCCGCGACGTCGTGAGCGTCCGTCCCGACACGGATGTGGCCGAGGCGATAAAGCTGCTGGCAGAACACGATGTCAGCGCGCTTCCCGTCCTCGATGATGCGGGCACCGTGGTGGGGATGCTCAGCGAAGCCGACCTGATCCATCGTGTCGAGATCGGGACGGAAAAACGTCGGCCGTGGTGGCAGGAAGCGGTGACCGGTGCGAGCACGCTCGCTGCCGATTTCGCCAAGTCGCATGGCGAGAAGGTCGGTGAAGTCATGACGCCCGGCGTTATTTCCGTCTCCGAGGAAACCCCGCTTTCCGAGATCGCCACGGTGCTCGAGCGCAACGGCATCAAGCGTGTGCCGGTGGTAAAAGACGGCAAGCTCGTTGGGATTGTCAGCCGCTCCAACCTCATCCAAGCGCTCGCCTCGGTGGTGGGCCATGCGGATGAGCACAATGAAACCGACCGCCAGATCAGGGTCGAGCTGTTGTCTCGGCTGCGAGAGCAATCCTGGACCGATTTCGGCAGCCGCAACATCACGGTAAGCAACGGCGTCGTCCATTTGTGGGGGCTGGTCGGCTCGGAAGCCGAGCGCAAGGCCTTGCTTGCCCTGGCAGCAAGTGTGCCTGGAGTGTCGCGGGTTGCCGACGAGATGATCCCGGCCTATTAGGGGATGCTCACCCGCCCGGCGGAGGTCCAAACCGCCTCGTTCTGCGGTTAAAAGGATACGAATGGCAGAATTGGCGATTGACCGGACGCCGCCGGACGAAAGGCCAGCGGCGGCGCCGCTAACCCCATCGCAGCGATACATCAATCGCGAGCTGTCCTGGCTCGGCTTCAACGAGCGGGTTCTCGAGGAGGCGAGCAATTCGGCTCATCCGCTGCTCGAACGGGTGCGGTTCCTGTCGATTTCCGACAGCAACCTCGACGAGTTCTACATGGTGCGGGTCGCCGCGCTCAAGGAACTGGCGGCGAGCGGCGTGCCGGTGAAGAGCGACGACGGACTGACCCCGGAGCAGCAGCTGACGGCGATCGCCGAAGTCGCTGCCGGGCTAGTTCAGCGACAGCAGCGCTGCTGGGCCGATCTGCAGAAGCGCCTGCGCGCCGAAGGTATTTCCATTCTCGACCATGAGGCGTTGACCGGCGACGACCGCGCTTGGCTGCGGCAGCTGTTCATTGATCGGCTGCTTCCGGTGCTGACCCCCATCGCAATCGACCCGGCGCATCCGTTCCCGTTCATTCCCAATCGCGCCTTGGCGATGGTGGTAGAACTGCGGCGCGAGGACGGCTCCCGGATCAACGCGCTGGTGCTCGTCCCCGAGCGTGTCGAACGGTTCATCCGATTGCCGGGCGAGAGGAGCCGGTTCACCCTGGTCGAGGAGGTGCTGCTCGCCGTCGGATTGGCGGAATTATTTCCCGGTATGACACCGCTCGGCCACGGTCTGTTTCGGGCCTTGCGCGACAGCGACATCGAGATCGAGGAGAAGGCGCAGGATCTGGTCGTCATGTTCGAGTCGGCCTTGAAGCGGCGGCGGCGCGGTCAGATTATTCGCATGACGCTCTCTGCCGGCACCCCGGAGCGTCTGCGCGATTTTGTGATCGAGCAGACCGGGACCCACCCTCGGGACGGCATCGTGGTCGACGGGATGGTTGCTCTCTCCGATATCCGCCAGTTGATTACTTCCGACCGGCCGGATCTGCTGTTTCCGCCGTTCACACCCCGGTTTCCCGAGCGGATAAAGGACTACGGCGGCGACTGCTTCGCGGCGATCCGCGCGAAAGATATTGTGGTCCATCATCCATACGAATCTTTCGATGTCGTCGTACAGTTTCTGCGGCAGGCAGCGGATGATCCGAACGTCATCGCGATCAAGCAGACATTGTACCGAACATCGGAAGATTCGCCGATCGTTGCGGCGCTGGTCGACGCCGCCGAGTCGGGAAAATCGGTGACGGCGCTGGTCGAATTGAAGGCCAGGTTCGACGAAGAACGCAATATTCGCTGGGCTCGCCGACTGGAGCAGGCCGGTGCGCAAGTCATCTTCGGCTTTGTCGATTTGAAGACCCACGCCAAGGTGTCGCTGGTCGCGCGCCGCGAAGGCGAGGCGCTGCGTTCCTACGTGCATTTTGGCACCGGCAACTACCATCCGGTAACCGCCAAGATTTACACCGACCTGTCGTTCTTCACCTGCGACCCGGCACTGTGCCGCGACGCCGCCCGGGTGTTCAACTTCATCACCGGATATGCGCGGCCACGGCACCTCGAAAAGCTGGCGATCTCGCCGGATGGCATTAGGGCGAAGCTGCTGGAGCTGATCGATGCCGAAATCGCCCATGCCGAGGCCGGCCGGCCGGCGGTGATATGGGCGAAGCTCAACGCGCTCGTCGACGTCGGCATGATCGAAGCGCTCTATCGCGCCTCGCAAGCCGGCGTCTCCATCTCGCTCGTTATACGTGGCATGTGCTCTTTGCGCCCGGGGGTGGCGGGGCTCTCCGAAAACATCACGGTCAAGAGCATTATCGGGCGTTTCCTGGAGCACGCTCGAATCATATGCTTCGGCGCCGGGCACGGCCTCCCGTCGCCGGACGCCCGGGTTTTCATCTCTTCGGCCGATTGGATGCCGCGCAACCTCGACGGCCGCGTCGAGACACTCGTTCCGATCGAGAACCCGACCGTGCACCAGCAAATCCTCGACCAGATCATGGAGGCAAATCTCCACGACGATGCGCAGAGCTGGATCCTGCGCTCCGACGGCTCATGGCAGCGCCTCCTCCCGGAAGCAAAGCCGCAGAGCGCACATGTCTACTTCATGGTCAATCCGAGCCTCTCGGGCCGCGGCAGCGCACTCCACGGACCGCAAGCGCATGGGCACAGGATCAGAGTCTTTGACTGAAGGCAGTACCCTCCATTATTGCTTTTGGAAGACCGCCTGGCTCTAGCATCCGTTTGGCGCGAGCATGATCGGTTCCAGCAAATTCCAGCCCCTTGTCCGGTTTCGCCGTGCCGCCTGGGTTGCACGATTGGTACTGGCGGCCACGCTGGTAGCATTTACGTCGGCGGTAGCCGCGGCAGGGTCGACATTGCAAGTCGAAGCGGTTACTGGGCTGCCAGGATTTCACCGGGGCGACTTGCAGCGCTACCTGGCCCTCCACATGGCAGAGGCCGGAGTTCGGCCAGTGGCGTTTCGAGCCAGCTGCAGATAGTGGCTCGGCGCGTGATCGCGTCGAATGGACATTCAAGTTGAGCCCCTATGCCGGGGGAGAAGTGCGCAATTTTGTGCACACCTTTGTTTATGAACGGCAGCTCGGCGTACACCGTCCGATCACGATCGAGGCGCGTCTGTATCTGAGCGGGGAGTATCAGACCCTCGTCGAGCAGCAAGCGATCATCTACGGCGGTCCAAACGATCCCGAGCTCGCCGCGGCAGTCGCGAGCGCAACCCAAAATCTCCTCGGACCTTCAGGAGCTTACCACGCCACCGACTTCGGACTGCGCCGGGGTCATTTGTGACAGCGGCCTGAACGCGCCAGCGCATCTTCTCCCCGGAGACATGAGAGGGGCTCTTTCTTTGGCGCGCGAACCTTGCGCAAGCGCTCCGCGTAGCAGGGGCTGTCGACGGGTGTCAGTCAGGCTTCTCGTGCTGTTGATCTTCGGCGGCCACGCTATCGGGCTCGCGATCGAAACGGCGTTTGCGGCAGACGATCTTTTCGAGCGGGACAGGTTCACCGGGGACTGGGCCGGGGTGCGCAAGCAGTGGGAAGATGCCGGTGTCGCTCTTGGCGCCACTGACGTTTCGGAAACGCTGTCGAATCCCACCGGCGGGATAAGGCAGCTGGCAATTTACCAAGGCCTGCTCGACGTATCGCTCAACCTCGACCTTGACAAACTATTAAAGTGGCCGGGTGCGATCTTTTACACCGATGGGTACTGGATAAGCGGTGAAGGTTTGTCGAGGAACGCAGTCGGCAACCTGCTGGCTGTCAGCTCGATCGAAGCGTTGGCGTCGATGCGTCTCCACGATTTGTGGCTACAACAAGAGTTGTTCGAGAGCCGGGTCTCGATTCGGGCCGGCCAGATCGCCCTAGACGACGAGTTTTACATTAGCCAATACTCGGCAAGCTTCGTGAACTCTACGTTCGGCTGTCCGGACATCTTGTCGACCGACTTGCCGAGCGGTGGACCATGCTATCCGTTTGCGACGCCGGGCGCACGATTGCGAGTCGCGCCGACGACCGGTTTGACCTTTTCAGCTGCCGCCTTCAACGGCAACCCGGCGCCCCCTGGCCCGGGAGACCCGCAGGTCCGCAACTCGAGCGGTACCAACTTTCTGATCGGTGAGGGTGGCTTCATGCCGATTGCCGAGCTTGCTTATTCGTTTGACGAGGAGCCGATTGCTTCGAACCGGCTGAGCGACGTCAAACTCGGCGCCTGGTACCACACGGCAGAGTTTCCCGATCAGCGCCACGATAGTTTGGGGCGCTCGCTCGCATCCCCGGCCAGCAACGGCACCCCGGTCACGCATGGCAGCAATTTCGGTGCCTATTTGGTCGTGGATAAAATGTTGTGGCGGCGGCCCGACACGGCGACCCAGGGTTTGGCCGCCTTCCTTCGCGTCGGCTACGCCCCTCCCGACCGCAATCCGATCAGCCTCGAGGTGGATGCCGGCCTCACCTTCAAGGGCCTCTTGCCGAACCGCGAGCTCGATGTGCTGGGCGTTGGGACAAGCTACGCACGGATCGGCTATGTACGCGGCTTAGACCAGGCCGAGGTCCTGTTCACCGGTATCGAGCGTCCGATACGCGATTACGAGAGCGTACTCGAAATCACCTACGAAGCACGAATTGCGCCATGGTGGCTGCTGCAGCCGGATCTGCAACTGATCTTTCGCCCTGGCGGTCACATCGCAGCGCCCGCGCCAGCAGGGCAGCCGATCCCGAATGCTTTGGTGATCGGTCTTCGATCCGGTATCACTTTTTAGAGCTCCGCCCGCGAAACCTCCGGTTTCGGATTGTCTGATGGTTAGGCTGCCGGGCGCGAAATGTCATCCTCGTCGCCGCTACCGTAATCCGCGTTCTGTGCTGGCCAATGATGTGCACCGGCCAAATGGTCGGCCCAACGCCGCAACCCTCAAGACGTACCGGTTACTCCGGAACAGGCCGAATCAAAGGTTCTCGAACGCCTCGACCTGCTTCCCGTTAATCAGGGCTTCCGGCCCCTACCATGCAGCCATCGGTATCTGCAGCGCGCCTCAGAGGCTGCTTTTTACGCGAAGACGGCATGGACCGCCATATCGTCAGCAGCGAGGTATTCTCGGCTATACGATGCTCGGTCTGCTCCTTTCCGTCTGCAAAGCATCGCACGCCGCAGCTGAGCTCGCAGCCACTGAGTTTTCAGAATTTGCCGCGGATCACTAGTATAGTTAATCTTGCCATGCTCGGGAGATGGAGACAGCGATGCCCAACCCGGTGGTTTTCGTTCATGGATATTCGGACAAGGGCGCCTCTTGGGCTGTCTGGCGGGAGATTCTGCGTCGCCGGCTCGGCCTCAACGACGCGGACATTCGCACCTGCACCTACGTCTCGTTGAACAATGAGGTCACGATCAAGGACCTGGCCGAGGCTTTCGACCGCGCCCTGGCCACCCAAGGAGGCCTCGATCCCGATGCGCCGTTCGACGCTATGGTGCATTCCACCGGCATGCTGGTCGTGCGCTCGTGGCTCGCCGCCGATCCGCTGCGCGGCAAACGTTTGAAGCGGTTGATCGCGCTGGCGCCCGCGACCTTCGGCTCGCCGCTCGCGAAAAAGGGGCGTAGCTGGCTCGGCTCGGTCTTCAAGGGCAACAAGCAGCTCGGCCCCGATTTTCTGCAGGCCGGAGACCGCATTCTGGACGATCTCGAACTCGCCAGCTCGTTTTCCTGGAGGCTCGCCGAGGAGGACGTGTTTACCGCGCCTCCGCGTTACGACGGCGGTCCCGAAACGCCCTATGTTTTCGTGTTCTGCGGGACCGGCACCTATTCGGGGTTGCGCAAGCTCGTCGACAAACCAGGCACCGACGGAACCGTGCGGCGCGCCGGCTGCGGCCTGAACGTGCGCGCCATCGAGCTCGACATGACCGAAAAGGGCATGGTGGCGCGCCGAACGGCGACGGACCCGGCCGGAGCCGAGGATCCGCGGCCGCACAGGGTCGTCGCCGATAAATGGCTCGACGTTCTGATCCCGGTGCACCTCGTCAGCGACACCAGCAGTCCGGATGGTCTGAATCACGCGACAATCCTCAGCAATCCGCCCGCCGAGCTGCAGGACCTCGTCAGCGCCGCTTTCGAGATGACCGCGGCGGATCGCGACGCCGACGCCGGCTACCGTGCGTGGCTCGAGAAGGCCGACGCCGAAAGCCGCTTCAAGCGGATCCCGGAACAGTACCAGCAATTCATCATCCATGCGGTAGACGAGCGCGGCGATCCGATTACCGACTACAATCTGCAGTTGTTCCGCGGAGATGGAGGAGAGGCGCAGATCGCCGAATTCGACGCCGAGGTCGACGTCTACGGCAGCGATCCGAGCTATCGATGTTTCCATGTCGATGTCGCTGATCTCGTCCCTCGGCAGGGACGGCTGTCACCGGGCCTGACAGTCCGCATCATCGCCTCGTCCGGCACTCCCTATGTCGGCTACATCGGTCACGGGTACGAAGAACAGATCGAGCCGGGGTCGTGGGACGCCTCGTTACATTTCGACGGGGCCGCGCTGGACCAGATCGCATTCTTCCGCCCCTACACGACGACCTTGATTCGACTCTATCTCGAACGTCAGGTTTTGCCGCCGGATCGCACGATACCTTGCGCGCTGCTGACGTGGGACTCCTCGGTCTAAGTGCCGTCGCCAGCCGCGAGGGAGGAGGAAACTTGTGGCAGACCACAATGATCCCAATGCCGTAAATTCAATTTTCTCGGATATCGACGTCAGCGCCGCCGACCTCTACGACATCTTCGGATTTCCGGGCGACACTGCGCCTCATGAAACAGTCGTCATTGCTCTGACCTTTGCCGCAGTGCCGAAGGCGGGCGTATTTGATTCGGATATGCTCTACCGGATCCTGATCGCGCCCGACCGCCGGATCGTGCGATCCGCGGCTGTGGATACGAGTCTCGGCGGATTTCTGACGTATCTGGAGGCGGTCAAAGACAAATATCTGCGCGTATTGAAGCCATCCGAGGTTCGCGTGACCGTGGATCGCAATGAACGAGCCCATATCCGCTTTCTGAATTTTCCGGGGGGAAGCTTTTCCGCGGCTATCGCAACCAATCAAAGCGTGACATTGCAGTCGCCACGTGGCCAACCGATCGAAGTTTTCATCGGCGGCCGAGACGATGCCTTCTTCAATGATCTGCCGGGGTTCTTCCGGTCGATCAACTATGCCCCGCAATTTTATCACGTGCCGCACACGATGCCCGATCTGCGGGAACTCAAGATTCCAAAGACGTTTCTCGAACTCGAGGGCAACGACCTCTTTAACTATGATTCGAGTCAGCCCGATTGGGGTCATGGCGTCAAGCGAGATCTGCCGCCCGGACCGCTGACCTGGAACGGCGACCGCTTCAAGAAAGACAAAAACGGCAATTTTCGTTTCGTCTACTCGGGCAAGGACGCGAGAGCGGGCCAGAATTGCAATGCAATCATTCTCGAATTGCCGCTGAGCTTTCTCGCCGATACACCGGCCGACCATCGCATAGTCAATACCTGGGGTGAGAGCTGGGTGCTGAAGGCATCGAGCAAGGTCGAGACGATCCCGGATGATCCTTTGTGGATCGAGCATCCGCATGTATTGCTGGACGCGTTCGCGCTCGACGACGAATTAAAAAAATTCAAGTTGGTCGATACCGATGGTCAGGCTTTCGCCGACGCGGCGCTGAGCGAGCGCGAGGACAACCGCCAACTGGGCGCGAATAATTTCTGGCTGGCGCCGCATTTCATCAAGCGGCTCGGTCATCTCGGATGGGGGTTCGGCCCGTCGATCACGGCGCTGGGGCTGGCCTCTGCCTTCGACCACGAGAATTCCCCGGTCTCCGTCCATCGAACCTACACCCATGTCGTGGAAGCCTTCCCGCGCATCAAAAAGATCCTGTTTCAGGAGCTCAACATGCCCGACGATTCCTGGAACCCGAAAGGATTGCAGATCCCTTTGCGGCGACCCATCGACATCTTCATCCCCAATGTGAACTCGATCGACATCGATACGACTGGCACTTGGCCGTTCGGGCGTCGGTTGGAGGACCAGGTAGCGACGCGGTTCCTGTCGACCTTTTTGGACATGAGCGCAAGCCTCAACGGCAAGCGGTACCACGTCGAGCTGTTGAATGACCCGGCTCTCTGGAACAGCGCCCCGATCGAACCGAAGACGCCGCCCAATCCACTGAAAAACGACAAAGAATTTCTGCGCGACTTCCCCTATCTGGCGGAACCGTGGTGACTGTCTGCCGTATTTGCTCGTCATGGCCGGACTTGTTCCGGCCATCCACGTATCTGCCGTGCTCAGGGCGTGGATCACCGGGTCAAGCCCGGTGATGACGAATTTACGTCTGCGCTAGGCACCCGCGATGTCGGAGCTGGGATACCGGACCGAACTGCAACGCATAGAGCGTGACATTGCCGAGCTGAGCATCGCCGACCTGTTCGCGGTGCCGCCCAACCCGGAGCGGTTGACCCGCTACGTTTACTTGCTGTACCAGCGTGCCTCGATCGCCGGCGATCTCGCGCAATTGAGCGCAGTCGAGCGAGCAATCGAGCACGCCGTGCCGTTGCTGACGCATCCGGGCGATCTTTATCTGCTGAAGGCGAATGTCGCGTTCAAGCTTCACAGGCTAGCCGATGTCGAAGCGGCTCTTCTCGCGATGCCGACCGCCGGAAACTGCATCGAAGCATCCTTACTGCGCGCCGATCTCGATTTTCAACACGGACGCTACCCCGAGGCCGAGGCAGGGTACATTGGGGCAATGGAGGGCGAGCGGTCGTGGAGCGGTCTTGCGCGCCTGGCCTATTTTCGCGGCAAGACTGGCGATCTCGAAGGTGCCGACCGGCTTTATCGGGGGGCCCAAGACGAACTCACCGCCAAAGAAATGCGATCCTACGCCTGGCTCGAAGTGCAGCGGGGTTTTCTTGCGTTCTCGCGCGGCGCTTACCCGAACGCGCGATTTTATTACGATAGAGCCGAGGCGGCATATCCGGGATACTGGCTCGTCGATGAATACAAGGCCGAATTGCTCGGCGCCGAGGGCCGGTATGCCGAGGCCATAGAGCTGTTTCAGTGGCTCGCCGCCGCCAATGACCGCCCCGACTTGCTGCAAGCGATTGCTGAACTGTGTGAGGTTTCCGGGCAACCGGACGCGGCGCGCTATTGGCAGGACAGGGCGCTTGCCGGCTATCTGCAATCCGCGCAGCGCCGCGAGGTGCATTATTTTCACCACCTCGCGGACTACTACGCCGATGTGGCGCAGGACGGGGCCGCGGCGGTCACCTGGGCGCGGGCGGATCTGCAGCTGAGAGAGAACTTCGCGACGCAGGCGGCGCTAGCCTGGGCACTCTACCGCAATGCCGAGTTCGAACAAGCGCGCGGCTGGATCGACCGGGCGCTCGCCTCAGGCATCATCGATGCACACCTGTTGTTCCGCGCCGCAAAGATATATGCGGGGGCGGGTCGGCATTTTCTGGAGCGCGCTAAGCAGCTCAACCCGTTTGTCGAACGGTTCCACCTGCATCATTGAACCGCCGCATCACGAGGCGAGGATCACGTCTGCCGCTTTCTCGGCGACCATGTAGACGGCGCTGACGATGAAGAAACCGGGAATGCGCGGGAACACCGACGCGTCAACGACCCGCAGCCCTTGGGTGCCGTGCACCCGGAAATCGCCATCGACTACACCGCCACTGTCGTGCGGCCCGATCGGGCAGCTGCAAGACGCGTGGTGACCCCACGCGGTGGTGCGCACATACTCCTTCAATTCCTCGTCACTTTGGCGCGCCTCGCCTGGCTGTTCCTCTTCGGCAAGTTCGCCGTCGGCTTTGAGTTTGGCGGTCAGCTTTCGCACAAAGCGGATGCCGGCGACGACCGAATCGAGGTCTTCGCCCGCCTTGTCGCTGCCCTCCTCGAAATAATGGAAGTTGATCAGCGGCGTATCGCGCGGGTCTGCGCTGCGCAGCACGACTTCGCCGGCACAGTTTTCGGTATGCGCCTTCAGGATCGCCCACGTCAGATAATTGGGCTTGGTTACGGCAAGTGAGGAGTAGCCGGGGAAATACCCGCCGAACAGACCGACGAGTGCAAAGCAGAACAGATCCGGGAGCGGGCGCCGCGCCTGTGATTTGAGGATCGCCGCCAGGACTGCGCCATTGCTGGTGTAGAGGCCCTCGCGCTTCTCGGCCCAGTCATGATAGGCTTGGTCGCCGCGGCTGAAGGTGACCCCTTCGAGAATGTTCCAACGGTCGAAATTCATGCGGTTGACGACGCCGACCTCGTAGCGGTCCTGCAAATTCCTGCCGACCCCGGGCAGCTCCACCTTCACTGGGATGCCGAGCGGCTCCAATACATCGCGGCGCCCGATCCCAGACAACATCAGGAGTTGCGGCGTATTGAACGCGCCGCCGCAGAGGATGACCTCGCGCGCCGCCTGCGCTTGGCGGCGCACACCCTCTGCGGTCGCGGGTTGGCCATGCGCACGGTAGAGCCGCTCGCCTTTCAGGTATTCGACGCCGGTTGCGCGGTTGTTTTCGTCGAGCAGCACCCGTGTTACCAGCGCGTCGAGTTCGATTCGGAGGCGGTCCGGGTATTTTTGTGCTGTCTCCAGCGCGCGCTCGCGCGCGCCCATCCGGGCGTGGTTGCGCGTCGTAAGCGGCGTGTAGCGAACGCCAACGGCATTCTCGCTCACTAGCCGCCAGTCGTTGGGATCGGCTTTCGCCTCGACGAGGTCGAGCAGGCGTTCGATCGGCTGGCCGATATCGTCGAATGCCTCGTGGGCCGAATTGAGCAATACCTGGACAAGTCCGAAATCGTGCACCGCGGCTTTGGGGATTGCGATCTCAGACTGCAGCCAGCCATGCCAGCCGTGGCGCGACGGGTTCGGGCCCGCTGCCGCCAGCGCGCGCTCGAGCGGCCGATACTGACAGTTTTCCAAGCGGATGAAATACCGCCGCATATTCTCGGCACTCCAGGATGGGTCGCCGGTCAGACGGGCGATCCCATCCCAATCCGCGTTGTGCGGATAGACCAGGATCATCGCATTGTGGGCCGTGCAGCCGCCCAATGTGCCGGAGCGCGGGTAGAGCACTCCGTCAACCGGGCAGCCCCGATACTCCTTGCGGTATTTAGGGTCCTTCTGCTGCATCTCGTCCGAGGCATAGTGCCGGACAAAAAAGTCCCATCGCATCGCGTCGTTCTCGCTGGCGAAGCCATGGAACGATGGCACGTCATAATCGTCGGGCAGACGGTTGATGCCGGGCTGATCGTCATTGGTGCCCGAGAGCTGCCGCGGATCGCCGCCCGCCTCCAGCAGAAGCACCGAACCCCCGCCCTCGGCCAGCCGGGCGGCGAGCGTTCCGCCTCCGGCGCCGGAGCCGACCACGATGTAATCGAACGGGCCGCCGTCGTTCATTGGATCTCTCCGACCGCTATGTCACGCGGCAGTGATGAGAGTACGCTGGCTTTGGTGGCTTACATACTTCGCACAGTGTCCATCGCCCGTCCGACAGCGTGTCCTCAAAATGTCTTGAGGAAGGCGATCAGCGCCTTTTTGTCGGCGTCGCCGAGGTTGGAGCCGAAGTAATGGCCGCGGTTGACGACGTAATCCGGGCATTTGCTCAGCGCAAAGAGCTGCTCTCCGGCATTCGAGAATACCTGGCGCGCCTGTTCGTCGGTAGCGCCGGGCGGCAATGCCTTCAAGTCGCGCACAAGCTGCACCACAACCTTCACCACCGCCTTGTCGTGCGCCAGACGCTCGCGAAGATTTGTCGATTGCGGCAGCGGGTCGAAATTGGCCAGCAGGTCGATCGGGGTCCTGGCCGGGATCGGCCCGATCTCGAGCCCGCCCTGATCGAAGAGCTTGGGCGCGATCAACTGCAGCACATCCTGCGCGTCCTTGAGCGCATCCGGCAGATAGCCGGTCGGCACGCGCAGCCAGCTCGTCGCAGTGGTACGGTCGATGACGCCCGGTATCTTGTCGCCCAGCACCGCGTCCTTTTCGCGTTTTTCGGGCCACAGCATCTTGGTGATCGAATCGTTGAAGGAAGCCATGCGGGCTTCGACCGAGGGACTCTGGTCGAAGCGTCCGACACTATTGTTCAACAGGAAAGGCGCGGTCGCCCACACACTGACCAATGACGGCACGCGGGTGTAGCCGCGCCCGCCCGCCGGCATCTGATATTGCTGCGGCGCTCCGGTGAACGGGTTGTATACGGTGATCGTCCCGACCGACGGCAGATCCTTGTACGAGGCCGAGGAGAAATTGTCCCAGACGTTGCCCGCGATTGCATTGGTCGCCAGCGGGGCGCAGGCATTGGTCTGCAACAACGTCACCGGCACGCGCATGTCGTTCGACATGTAATTGTTGTCGAGGAAATCGTCGGCATTGACGATCTGCCGCATTTGCTGCTTGAAATCGCTGGTTCTGGTCCACTCCCAATAGCGGTTCCAGCAGTCGAGATAGCCGGAGCCGATGCACGCGGCCGGGTCGGTCGCGGCCGGCGGCTGCGGCGCCTTGCTGGAATGGCAGGCCGCACAATTTTCCGCAAAGACAATCTTGCCCTGATCGACGATATCGGGCGGGTCGGTCAAATAGGCGGCGCCGCCGGGCGCGTTCTTCAGCTTGTGCGGATGTGAGGCCTTCAGCAAGAACAACGCCATGTCCGGGGTCTGCGCCTCGGTCGCATTCCAATAGGAGGAGTTCGCGCGTGCCGTTGTGATTGCGATCGGAGTGACCGGCTTCCCGCCGAGGATCGGATTGAAGTGGCGCAGCCATTCCTCGCTGAATAGGCCGATGTTCAAATAGACCCGGTTCAACGCGCCGAGCACGCCCACCGAGTTCGGCGCCGTCCTTCAGCACATGCGGCGCCCACACCGTGTTTGGTGGCTGGAAAAACTGCGTCAGCGGCCCCTGGCTGATGAAATCATTGAACTGCTTGTTGGCCAGATTGTCCGGCCCCAATGTCTCGCGGCCCCAGCGTTTGGCCGCTTCCAGCCGCGCCGGCAGATTGTAGATCGCGTTCATCGTGCGCGGATTGTTGATGTTATCGCTCGAAACCAGCGAGGTATCCAGGGACCCGGGTCGCGCAGTGTGCAGAAATTGGAAGAAGAAGGTCGACTGATCGGCATTCCACGCAAAAATGCGATCGACCCAGAAATACTGCGCGCCAACCAGCGAGCTCAAATTCTCCCATTGCGGTGCCTCGGGGTTCGCCGGCGGCTTTTCGGGGTTCGGACTGACATGACAAAAGCCGCAGGAAACGCCGACGCGGTAGGGCCGCACCAACTCCTTCGACAGGTAGTAGTTGCGGTCGTTGTAGAACCGCTCGGCATTCCATTCTTTTGCTGCGGTCTCGTCGAAGTCGGGATTGGGGAAGAGCCGCAGTCCGACGATCCCGGACGGGTATCCGTAATAGGATCCCGCCGGGATATTCTTGCCGCGCGCGCGGACCGCGACGCCGGGGTATTTTTCGGCATTCTCGAACGGATCGGCCGGGCAATTGGGGTCGCGCACATCGAGCCACAGCCCATAGCGCTGCGGGTTGGGTCCCGCCGCCTTGGTGAAACACGGCTCGTTGACCAGCCCGAAATAATTCCACCGGTTGTCACGGCTGTATTTCAATCCGGGGTAGGAGGACAGGATCTTTAGGAGATCGAAGTTCCCGAAAGTGATGTTGGTCAGATCGTCCCACAGGCGGTCGTTGCCGCCGGTCCAGACGATCCACATGTTGCGCCCCTTGACCTCGTCGGGGGTGAGCGCAATGCCGCCGTCCATTCCCCGGAAGTAATCCTCGTCGGCCGCCGGGAACGACTGGGCGGACCGCCCGGCCTGCCGTGCCTCGTCGACGACCGCCTGTGCCCGCGCTTCCCCGCCGAACCAAATCCCCGCCGACAAGAGCGTGATCGCCAGCAACAGTCGCCTTCCCCAGGACTGGCGATTTGCCATTCGGCTCCCCCCTTCTGTAGCCGATCCGCCATGCCGCAGCTCGGCATCGGGCAACTCTTAACCATAGGCGCGGCACCCGCAAGCGCCAAATTTGGGTCAATAACCAACGTGGTGGATAGAATCTGACGCTTGGTACCTGCACCGAGGTCGGCTCGGGGTGGATTCCGGTCACTCTATCGCTAAGAGGGTCGACCGAAGCCGACCTTTGCGTGGGGTCCGGGATCGCCTATGGCGACGACCAATTGCCGAGGTCACGGCGTCGCGGGAGATGCGCCCCGACATCCGTGTACTTGCTCGGTTCTGGAGTAATCCGACAGCAACGCCCGGACAGCGCCGGCAAAACCTGCTATGGTCTCGGCATCGCATCCGATCGGAGGGCCCGGATGAGCGACATTCCGAGCTGGCATATCGTCGGCGACTGGTTCGACAACTGGAGCTGCGCAGTACCCTGCCCGTGCACTTTTGCGCAGGCGCCGGATAACGGTTTTTGCGAGTCGGTGCTGTTCTGGCGCGTCCGCGAGGGCCATTATGGCGACGTCAAGCTCGATAATCTCAGCTTTGTGCGGGTCGGCCGCTGGGAGGGCGACCTCTGGGCGAGAAAGGCGGCGGGGGTCGCCGGCGTCTATATTGATGATCATGTCGACGACCGGCAGATGGAGGCATTGCCGGCAATCATCGGCGGCCGCGCTGGCGGCTTCCCCGGCTGGGTCAACGAATGCTTTGCCGGAGGGAGGCAGAGCCGCGGCATCGAGCGGGCCAAAATCAGGTATGAGATTGCGCCCGATCTCGGCCATTGGGGCATCGAGATCGTCGGCAAGATCAAGGCCTGGGCCAAGGCCATCAGCGGACCGACCAGCCCGCCCGGAAAGTATCCGCAGCTAACAAACGCGCCGGGTAGCGAAACCGGGCCCGGACCGCAGCCCGTCACCTGGGGGAAGTCGACGATTCTGTCGGTCGACGCGCACGGCTTCAAGTTCGAGTACACGCTGAATTCGGCCAAGCACATCCCGTTCGACTGGGGCGGACCCTGACCGATCGAGCGCGAGAAAGGTTGCTTTCCCTCTCGATAACGCCGACGATCGTCCGCAAAACACGCGCGGCTCCAAGTCGATAACCACGGGCTGCCGTGCCGCGCGGCGAAAAGGCAGCATCAAGGAGGAGGGTTTGATGGCTCGGACATTCGTGGCACTCGGCATGTTTCTTGCGGCCTCGATCGGCTTTGCCGGTCCCGCGCCGGCCCAGTACAACGTCCAGTACAATCCCCAGTACAACAATCCTCAATACAATCCTCAGCCCCAGTACAACAGCCCGAGAACCTACCAAGGTAACCAGGGGTATCAGGGCGGCCAACAAGGCGGCTACCAAGGCAACCAGGGGTATCAGGGCGGCCAACAAGGCGGCTACCAAGGCAACCAAGGCTATCCGGGCGGCCAACAAGGCGGCTACCAAGGCAACCAGGGGTATCAGGGCGGCCAACAAGGCGGCTACCAAGGCAACCAGACCGGATGCCCGTATGGTCAGCAATTCGATCCCCGACAGAACCGTTGCGTTACGGCGGCGGCCGCGATGCCGTCATGCCCGGGAGGGCAGCAATTCGACCAGAGCCAGAACCGCTGCGTCTACTCGCTGCCGGGCGGAGTGACGGTGCCGGGGCAGCTCCTCGGACGGTGACGCACTAGCGGATCCTAATCCGTTCGTAAGTCGCGGCGGATGAGAACGTGGCGAGCCAATCGTAAAGCAGGCACGCGGCCGCGTCGTCCTTCTGCCTCCGGCTCTAATGAACAACCAAAAATCGCGCTCGCACGGGTGCAACACGTCCCTGGGGTTGACGGAGGGGCGCATGGTTGGCGTATCGCCCTGACCAAGCCGCGGCTCCGCGTCGGACGATGACCGAAATGGGTCGGCTTGAGCCGTTGGCGGTGTAGAGGGGTTGGCGTGGCAAGCGTAGGGGCGCCGCAGCGCGGCCTCACACAATACGGCTGGTATGCCCCGCCCAATAGCGGTCGCGCAACTCGCGCTTATATAATTTGCCGGTCGGCAAGCGCGGCAGTTCCGCAGTGAAATCGATCGAGCGCGGGCATTTGATGTGTGCCAGATGCTCGCGGCAGAACGCGATCAGTTCCTCGGCGAACTCGGCACCGGCATCGACGCCAGGCATCAGCTGCACCACCGCTTTGACTTCCTCGCCGAGATCGGCGTTCGGCACTCCAAATACCGCCGCGTCGGCGACCTTGGGATGGGTGATCAGCAGGTTCTCGCATTCCTGCGGGTAGATGTTGACGCCGCCGGAGATGATCATGAAGGTCGCGCGATCGGTCAGATAAAGATAGCCGTCGGCATCGACATAGCCGACATCGCCGACGGTGCTCATCGTTCCATCAGCCGAACGGGCCGCGGCGGTCTTTTCCGCGTCGTTGAAATATTCGAACTCGCTTGCAGTCTTGAACCATAGCGTACCTGGCGTTCCGACAGGTAACGGTCGCATCTTTGCATCTAGCACGTGAACATCGCCGACAATGACCCGCCCGACCGTGCCGCGATGCGCCAGCCACTCCTCGCTATTGCAGAATACTAGGCAAAGGCCTTCGGTGGCGGAATAGTACTCGTAAATGATCGGCCCCCACCACTCGATCATCTGCTCCTTGATCTGCGGCGGACATGGCGCCGCGCCATGGATCGCGGTTTCCAGCGACGACAAATCGTAGCGCGGCCGCGTCTGTTCAGGGAGCTTTAGCATGCGCGAAAACATCGTCGGCACGAGCATTGTGTGTGTCGCGCGATAACGTTCAACGAGAGCCAGGAACTGCTCCGGGTCGAAATGCTCCATGATGATCGCAGTGCCGCCCGTATGAACTGTCAGCGTGACTGCTGCCAGCGGCGCCGCGTGATAAATCGGCGCCGGTTGAAGGTGGATCGTGCTTTCGCGGAAACGCCATGTTTTCTTAAAAAAATCGTAGATCGGGAGGTGCTCGGCCGGCGGCTGGTCTGGCAACGGACGCAAAATGCCCTTCGGCCGGCCGGTGGTGCCGGAGGAATAGAGCATTGCGATCCCGAGAGCCTCGTCGGCAATCGGCGTGTCTGGGATTCCGGTCGTCGCCTCGTCGAGATTGCGAACGAAGACGCCATCTCCGTCGCCGTCAGCGATCAGGCACAGCCGGACATTTGGGCATCGCTCCGATGCCGCCAGCGCCACCGCGCGCTTTGCCCGCGACGTGATGAGGATTTTGCTTTCGCTGTTGTTGACGATGTAAGCGACCTCGTCGGGAGCCAGGTACGAGTTGATGCAGGTGTAATAGAGGCCGGCACGTTCGCCGGCGGCGCAGCACTCGGCATAACGGATGTTGTTTTCCATGAAGACCGCAAAGTGGTCGAGCCGGCGGAGGCCGTTCGCCCGCAGCAGATGCGCCAGCCTGTTGCTCCGCCGCTCCAATTCGCCATAGGTCAATGTTTCGCCGCTGCCGGCCATGATTACGGCCGGCTGATCCGGCCGCAGCCTCGCATGTTCGCCGGGGTACATCGCACCTCGCCCTGTTCGCTTCTAAGCGCTCGCACCGCTACGGTGAGACGCTGTATAAGAAATCGGGGGCGTGTCAACGGTGAGGAGACCAGCCAGCGGTCGGCAGTAATGAAGTGGGTCCCTTCCGTCCCATCGAATGACGTGCCGGCGCGCCGCGGTCCTGACGCCGACAGGGGCAGCGATCTAGGCTGGGCAGGTGAGCCGCCGACGGTTGTAGGCGCGAGCGGCTGCTGTGGGGCAGGAAGAGCCGTTCCGAATACGAAGCTGAGTGACCGGAAGGGTCGAGAGGCGCCATCCGAACCGGGTACGAAGCGGATGATTTGTACCACTAGCGGGAGAAGTGTCGGAGGATCTGGCCGGGGAAGTTGAATGCAGGTCGGCTTCGATGCGGAAATAGCCATAATTGCGTGGTACCGTCGGATGCTGGTCCGAGCGAACGGAAATTGATCGAATGTCATTGCAATGCAGAAAACGGGACGAAGCGGGCCCGTTATCAGCCAGTATCAGCGAATATCAGCCGGCTTTCTCGCTGTTATGGTCGTCCCTCCGTCGTGAAAAACCGAGGATTGCCGCGGCGGACTTTGATAGTTTCGCTGTTCTTTCGCTGTATTAACAGCGAGATCGGCCGACGCCTCCGACTAAAGAGGCTCGCTGTCCAAAGCCAAGCGCGATATCGTGGTCATGCCGGGCTGCCGGTGAGCGATAAGGGAAACGATCATGTCCTTTGCGATCCAACATGTGCATGTAAAAACCAAGGATCCCAAGCAGACGATGCAGTTCTATATCGACAATCTCGGCGCGACCTACGTGGCCGAAATCCCGGGCCGCGGCCATCGGCTGAACCTGCATGGGCTGACCCTCAACATCACGACCCTGATCTCGACGCAAAATCACGAACAGCATTACGGCATCGAGCACATTGCCCTCGATACCGACGATTATTCCGGAGCGATGGCGAAGCTGCGGGAAAATGGGGTACGTGTCCTCGAGGAGTTGCCGCCGAACAATGGCCGCCGCGTATGCTTCCTCGAAGCGCCCGACGGTGCCCAGATCGAACTCATCGAGAAGGTCCGGCCCGCGTAATCATAAAGAGGGCGCGCTGCATGGCTCTGAAGGACAAGATCGGGTTGGGCGTAGCGCTGCCGCACCGCTCGCCCGAGCCGATCGACATGGCGGCGGTGCGACGGGTCGCGCAGCGCGCCGAAACCCTCGGATTCGGCGATTTGTGGGTGACCGAAAATACCCTCGACCACGTGTTCTGCTTCGACCCGGTTGTCGTTCTGACTTATGCGGCCGCGGTCACGACGAAGATCCGGCTCGGTGCGTCGGTCGTCGTGCTGCCGGTGCACAATCCGGTCCATGTCGCGCACCAATGGGCCACGCTGGATTACGTTAGTAACGGCCGCGCCATCCTCGGCGTGGGGCTCGGCCGGGATCATCATTACGAGCAGTTCCAGACCACGCGCGAAGGCCGAGTGCGGCGCTTCCGCGAAGCGGTCGCGCTGATCAAGGCGCTGTGGACCGAACCGCGGGTCGACTATTCGGGCCATATCTTCCGGCTCGCAGGCGGCACAATGGCGCCGAAGCCGGTGCAGAAACCGCACCCGCCGATCTGGATGGGCGTCGGGCACCCGGATGCGCTGCGCCGTACCGCGGCTATTGCCGATGGCTGGATGGGCTCGGGCGGATCCAGCAACGCGGCTTTTATTCGATCCGTCCCGGTGTTGCGCGAGGAGTTGGAGAGGGCAGCGCGCGATCCGGCGACCTTCCCGATCTCAAAGCGCGTGTTTCTGTCCGTCGACGAACGTCCGGAGGTCGCCCGTGCCGAGCTGCACCGCTGGTTCACGGTCGTGTACCGCAATCCGGAAGGGACTGACGCCTCGGGCATCCACGGCACGCCGGAGCAGGTCCGAGAACGACTGGAGGAACTCGTCGCCGCCGGCGCCAATCACCTCCTCCTCAACCCGGTGGCCCGCCATGAGGAGCAGCTGGAGACATTGGCCGCGGTGGTGGAGCTTGGTTGAGCGACCCTATCCGTCGCCCCCGCGGAAGCGGGGGTCCAGAGCCTGCCCCTGGCTTGAACAGGGGGCAACCGCTGGAACTCCGGCCCCTGGATTCCCGCTTTGCGCGGGAATGACGAAGATTAGAGCCATCAAGAAGGGCAATGCATGACGTCAGCACAATCGGACCCGGTGAAGCAGCAGGTGGCCGCCCATTGGGGCCGGCGGGCGGCGCATTTCGATGAGGATTTCGGACACAGCATCCGCACTGCCGCGGAGCGCGCCGCGTGGGACCGCATTTTGGATCTCGTTCTGGGCGGGCGGAGCGCGCTCGATGTGCTCGATGCGGGCTGCGGCACCGGGTTTCTGAGCCTCGAGCTGGCGGCTCGCGGGCACCGCGTCACCGGTGTCGACTTTGCCCCCGCGATGCTGGTGCAGGCGCGGCGCAAGGCGGCTGAGCAGGGTGCTGCGATCCGTTTCGAGGAGGCCGACGCCGAGCAGTTGCCGTTTTCCCCGGCCAGCTTCGACCTCGTCGTCAGCCGTCATGTGCTGTGGACCTTGCCGCATCCCGAAGCGGCAATCGACGAGTGGATCCGCGTGCTGCGGCCGGGCGGGCGGCTCGCCGTCATCGACGGGCAGTTCGATCCTGCCTTTTCGGTACATCAAAACGAGAATGCCCGGACCAGCAACGAGTACGCCGCGATCGGCGACCGATTGCCCTTCATGGGCGGCCGTCCGCGCGAGGAGATCGAGGCTCTGCTTCGCGCGCACGGCCTTATGGAGGTCGGAAGCGACCCGATGCTCGATCTCGTCGAGGCGCAGGCGCAGCGGATGGTCGAGGAGGGAAGAGAGCGCCAGACGCGCGTGCGCTACGTGGCCTGGGGCGAGGTTGCGCGCTGAGTTGTCGGGGCATGCTGCTCCGCGTCCGATCGATCACCTATCTGGCCCAGCGGATCAACGGCTATGAGCTGGTGGACCCGGACGAGTGCGATCTGCCCCCCTTCTCGGCCGGAGCACATGTCTCGGTGCGGGTCGGCCGGGGCCCTGTGCGCGACTTCTCGCTGTACAACGATCCGGCCGAACGGGCGCGCTATTGCATCGCCGTGCTCCGCGAGCCGGAGGGGCAGGGCTCTCGCGAGTGGCATGAGCAGGTGCGCGTCGGCGACACCGTCGACGCTTCGGCGCCGCGCAACAACTTCCCGCTGGCCGGGGAGGCGGACCATCACCTGCTGATCGCCGGCGGCATCGGGATCACCCCTATCATGTCGATGATCGCGGAACTGCGCCGCCGTCGCGCCGATTTCCGTCTGCACTACTGCACGCGCTCGCCCGAGGAGACGGCGTTTCTCGACGATCTCGCGATCCTCGCCGCGCAAGGGCGGGTGCACTTCCATCACGATGGTGGCGACCCGGCAAAGGGGCTCGATCTCGCCGCGACATTGCGCGAATACCGCTCCGGCACGCACCTTTATTATTGCGGCCCAGCCGGGATGATGAGGGCGGCGGAGGCGGCCTCGCACCATTGGCCGTCGGGGACGGTGCACTGTGAGTATTTCGCCGGGCCGAAGGCTGTACCGCCGACACTGCCGGAATGATTCCAGTACGCTCTCAGGCCAGAGCCTTCTCGGGCGCGTGAGAAATCCGGGCTAACTCCGGTGCGCGCGGTCTCAAGCCTTTCGGCGCCGCGACGCGGCAGGGGCCGCGGGTTCCGCGGCAGGCTCTTCTTTCTTCTTGCGTCCGCCCGAGACCGGCAGCAGCAGCGGCCTCTGACGCCGGTCGGCGCCAGCCGGCGTGCGGGTTGGTTTGGCCGCGGCTTCTTTTGCCGGCGCCGGTTCCTTCTCGTCCTGCGCCAGGCTGCGCTTCAGCGCGTCCATCAGGTTGATGACCTTGGGCGGCTCCGCCACCTCGCGCGGGGCGACGCCCTGCCCCTTGGTCTTCTGCGCCACGAGCTCGCGCACCGCATCCTGGTAGCGATCGTGAAAAGTGCTCGGATCAAAATGGCCGGACCGGCGGTCGATGATCGTCTCGGCGATCCCCACCATGTCGGGATCGATCTCCCCCTTCGCCGGGGGGCCGAACTCGGCGGGGCGGACCTCGTCGGCGCTGCGGACCGTCGACATAACGAGCCCGGAGCCGCGCGGCTCGACCAGCACCAGTCGCTCGCGTCCCGACATCGTCACCCGGCCCAACCCGACCCTGTTTTTGTGCTCCATCGCCTCGCCGATCACCCGGAAGGTCTCGGCGGCGAGCTCGCCGTCCGGATAGATGTAATAGGGCGTATCGAGGTAGACCGGATCGACTTCGTCGCGGTCGACAAAGCGCTCGAGGTCGATGATCTTCGACGACTCGATCTGCAATGCCTTCAGTTCATCGTCATCGATCGTCACATAGCGGCCGCGCTCGTACTCGTACCCTTTGACGATCTGGTCGCGGTCGACGACCTCGCCGGTCTGGGAGTCGATGAGCTGCTGCTGCACGCGGTTTCCGGTCTCGCCGTTGAGCTGATTGAACCGGACGCGTTTCGCCTCGGTCGTGGCGGGGACCAGAGCAACCGGGCAGCTGACCAGAGATAGACGGAGGAACCCGTTCCAGCTGGCTCGTGGCATGACGCTCTCCTCAATCGAATCTCAACGAAGCCATATCGCGCCGACTGCCGCAATCCTAAACATCATATCCCGACTTGCCGACGCACTGCAGCGCTGATCGATTGACGGATTTTATCGATCTCCGCCCAGGGATCCGAGCGCAGTGCCGCGAGCTGCGGCACAGTCTCGACTGTGAACGCCTCGGGCTTCACGCCCTGTTCGACCTCCCCCCAGGAGACCGGGGTCGAGACCGGAGCACCCGGCCGGGAGCGCGGGACATAGGCTCCGACCGCAGTGGCGCCGCGGCCGTTGCGCAAATAATCTATGTAGATCCGGTCGTGTCGCGCCCGCTTGGCCATGTTTGCGGTGAAGGCTTCCGGGCGCTGCGCGACGAAGCTGTCGGCAATCCATTTTGCAAAAGCCTTCACCTGGTCCCAGTCGAGCTTGGGTGTCAGCGGGATCACCACATGCAGCCCCTTGCCGCCGGTCGTTTTGGCAAAGCTCTTCAGACCGATCCCGGCGAGCGCGTCGCGCACGTCGATCGCGGCTTCGGTCACCCGCTGCCACGGCAGCCCCTCGTCGGGGTCGAGATCCATCGTCACCCGGTCGGGCATTTCGAGCTTCTCCACGCGCGAGCCCCAGGGATGAATTTCCAGCACCCCCATCTGAACCAACCCGATGAGGCCGGGGAGATCCTCGATGTAAGGATAGATCTCCGGCTCTTCTTGGCCGTCGATATTGAACCGCTTTATCGCCTCGGGCGCTTCGTCACCGATATGTTTTTGATAAAACGTCTTCATGCCGACGGCCGGCGAGCGCACCAATGTCAAAAGCCGGTGCGCCAATTGCGGCAAGGCCCAGTCGCTCACCGCCGCGTAATACCGCGCGACATCCAGCTTGGTGAAGATCGTGCCGGGATAGAGTATGCGGTCGGGATGGGTCAGCCGGACCCCCTCGAATGTGAGGCTTCCGTCGCGAGCGCGTTCCGGTTCGTCGGTTTCCGCCGCCTTTGAAGCGGCTTGCTTGGGCCGCGCCGGTGCCGTTTTGGGCTTGGCGGCGGGTTTCACAGTGGTTCGAGTTTTCGGATCATAAGCCACGTCGCTGGCGTCCTTGTCCTCGCGCAGACCCTGGAATGAGGCCTGCCGCAGGATGGCATCCGCAGTCCAGGTCGCGAATTCGACTTCGGCGACCAGGCGCGGCTCGACCCAATGCACGCCCTTGCGAGAGACCCCTTTGGGCAGGGCGACGGTCGGATCCGGTCGCATCAGAGATTCGAGCCGTCGGTGCAGCTGGATCAGCTGGCCAGTGTCGAAGCCGGTGCCGACGCGGCCCGCGTAGCGCAACTTTCCCTGCGGGTCATAGTAGCCTACGAGCAGTGCCCCGAAGCCATCCCGGCTCCCCTCGGGATCCGTATAGCCGATGATCACGAACTCCTCGCGATTGCGGCATTTGGATTTGAGCCAGCTGCGGCTGCGCCCCGGTCGGTAAGGCTCGGTCCGCCGTTTCGAGACGATCCCTTCTAGCGCAAAATTGCATGCCTGGCTGAGAAACGCCGGTCCGCGACCGACTTGATGATCGCTGTAGCGGAGCATCCCTTGCCGGTTTGGCGGAATGATCTCGGCAAGCGCAGCCTTGCGATACTCGAGTGCTGCGCCGGTCAGGTCCCAGCCGTCGCGATACAACAGATCGAACGCAAAAAAATTCAGTGTGTCCGTCTTTCCGCTGGAGATCGCGTCTTGCAGTCCTGAAAAACTCGTCGTGCCTTCCGGCTGCAAATGAACGAGCTCGCCGTCGACCACCGCCGACGCGAGCGGCAGTTCGCCGAGGCGCTGCGCGAGCGCCGGGAATTTGGCAGTCCAATCGAGACCGCCGCGAGTGATCAGCCGGACCTCACCGTCCTCGATCCGGGCGAGCAGGCGGTATCCGTCGTACTTGATTTCGTGCAGCCATTCGGGTCCGTCCGGCGCCTGGCTTGCAAGGCTCGCAAGCTGAGGCTGCAGCTTGTCGGGCATGCGGCGTTTGCGAGCGCCGGGAATATCTTGCACCGCGATGGTCTGCACCGGCGGCTTTTCGCTATCTTCCCGGTTCGAATGCCATACCCAGTCGCGATCTGCAGCGATCGCGTCCAAAGACCGGCCGCTGGCAACACTGAGCGGATTGTCGGTGACGACGGCGTCGCCGCTCTGCGGCACCGCCGCCTCGTCCCGCTCCTTGATCAGTAGCCAGTTCTCGTGGCGTTCGTTGGCGGCTTTGCCGCCCATCCGAACCAACGCCCAATTACCGTGCAGTTTCTCGCCCTTGAGGGTAAATTTGAGCGATCCCTTGCGGTACGCCGCCTCCGGGTCCGAATTGAGCGGGACCCAGATGCCTCGATCCCACAGCAGCACGGTTCCGCCGCCGTATTCGCCTTCCGGGATAACTCCTTCGAACTCGCCGTAATCGAGCGGATGGTCCTCCACATGGACCGCGAGCCGCTTTTCCCCGGGATCGAACTCGGCCCCTTCGGCACCGCCCAGCTCTTCAGGACACCGTCGAGTTCCAGGCGAAAATCATAATGCAGCCGCCGCGCCGCATGCTTTTGGATCACAAAAGAAAGCCCGGTGACGGTGTTCTCATGAGGGGCCGCGACGCCCGCCGGCTCCGGCGTCTTGCGGAAATCCCGTTTGCGTCTGTATTCCTCGAGCGCCATGCTGCCCAGCCGTATCCCGACCCGATCAGAAACATATTGTTCGGCCACAAGAGCCGTCAAAGCGGCGTGCGGGCAGAATCAGGGGCCGTCTTGTCACGTACCCTGTATGTTCACGGCGAGTTAATCCGTAAACGATAGAACAGGACCCGCAACGTAATCCCTAGCCGTGCCTAGTGTGGGAGATGCACATGGGTCATCTTGCTGTTAGCGTCATGTTTTCCGCAGTCGTGGCATTGACGTCAACCTCGGCGCTGGCGGCCGATTGCGGAGCAGGCGCCGACGAGGCGAACGCCAAATGCTACCCGACCCTACAGGCCGCCATCGATGCGGCGCTCGCCGCCGATCTCCCCTTGGTCTTGCCGCGCGGCACCTACCGCATCACAGCGCCGCTTGTTATCGACTATTCGCGCCACGCGGATACCGGGTTCGAATTGATCTCCCGCGGCGCGACAATCGACGCGACGGCTGTAGGCGGGCCGGCTCTCATCATCGCATGCGCGGCGGATTGCTTCTACTTTCACCAAGAGGGGACGTTGTTCGTCAACGCCGACACCGACGGCCCCGCGCTGGTGTTCGGCAAAGCCGATTTCTCCGACGCTCACAACTCCGGGAAGCTCGACCATCTAATAGTCAATAATCGAAACGCCGGCGTTCGCGCGACAGGCTGTCAGTTCAACTATATCCTCAACTGGGACATCAACGCTGCTTGCGTTTCCGCCGGCGGCGGATCCGGGATCGATCTTGAGCAGCTGCAATTCAGCACCCTTCGCGGCGCCGCCTCCGCAACCGCGGGAACGGCGATCACGTTGGGGACGGGCTACATCTTTGCCAACACCTTCGAAGGTCTCGACCTCGAGGCCTCTCCGGTATGCATCTCCGACATGTCGCCGCGCACCACGAACAATACTTGGACCTCTCCCTATCTCAACTGCCCAACCGGTCTCGTCTACTCGCGCCAGACAACGACATTTGGCCAGATCCGCTGGCAGCTGGGCGGAGACGTGCAAACTCCCTTTATCGAACAATAAGACGACGATAACGGCTGCACTCGAGAGCGATCAGGTTCTGGCCCATAACCGAATGTCCGGTTAAGCTGCGGAACCAATCCGAGCCACGGCACTTGAAATGCAGCCATGAAGATCCGATCGGTTGACGCGTATTGGGTTCACATTCCGATCCCGCCCGAGAGACAGCACATCAGCGATTTCGGGCGGACCACCTCTTTCGATGCGACCTTGGTGCGAATCGACACCGAATGCGGCCTGACCGGGTGGGGCGAGGCCAAGGCGCAGGTCGGCAGCATGGCGGCCAACCAGGCGCTGACCGCGATGATCAACGAGGAGTTCGCGCCGCTGCTGGTCGGCGAAGATGCCCGCGACATTACCCGATTGTGGGAAACTCTCTACAACGGGAGCCGCGCACATTACGCGCTGCGAGAGGGGAGAGTCTTCCCGGTTCTGGGGCGGCGCGGCATCACAATCTCGGCCTTGAGCGGCGTCGATTGTGCGTTGTGGGACATTCTTGGCAAATCGCTCGGGGTACCGGTGTGGCGCCTGCTCGGCGGCCGCCGGTCCCCGACGATGCCGGCTTACGCCTCCGGGGGCTGGGCAGGACCGGACAAGATCGGCGAGCAGCTGTTGGGATATGTCGAGGCCGGCGGGTTCCGCGCCGTCAAGATGCGGGTCGGCGTAATCGACAGCGATCCGCGCCACTCGGCGCGGCGGGTCGCCGCGGCCCGCGCCGCGCTCGGCCCGGATTGCGGGCTGATGTGCGATGCGCACGGCACCTTCTCGGTGGCCGAAGCCAAGCGATTTGCCGCCTCGTCGAGGATTGTAACCTTGCCTGGTTCGAGGAGCCGGTGACCGCCGACGACAAGGCCGGATGTGCGCAGGTACGCGCCGCGACGGACATCCCGATCGCCGCCGGCGAGAGCGAATTCACGCGGCACGATTTCCGCGATCTGGCGATGCTGGCGGCGGTAGACATTTTCCAGCCCGATCTGGCGATCTGCGGAGGCATTACCGAGGCGATGCGGATCGCCGCGCTTGCCAGCACCCATAATTTGAAACTGGCGCCGCACCTTTGGGCCGGCGCGCCGGCTTTCGCCGCGGGTCTGAATGTCGCCGCCGCATCGCCCGCCGGCTTCATCGTCGAATACTCGCTCGGCGCCAACCCGCTGCTGCACGACCTCGTCGAGGAGTCGTTCCCGGTCCAGGACGGGGAGATCGAAATCCCCGACCGGCCCGGTCTCGGCATAACAGTACGCGAGGATTTCCTCACCGCGCACACCGTAAAATGAAGGCGCTATTCCTCGGCAACGTCGCGGCCGACACCGCAAACGGCATCAAGGACCGCTTGCCGCCCGGCCTGAGTGTCGAGATCATTGGCGATCCGCAGCAGCTGATGCGATCGCCCGGGGCGGCGGCCGATGCCGACATCCTCGTCACCAATCACTGGCTCGCCGAGTACCCGCCGGCGCTTGGTGTAAAGCTGGTCCAATCGGTCGCCACCGGCATCGAGCTGATCGACCTCGCCGCGCTACCGCCCCGCGTAATGGTCTGCAACGCTTTCGGCCACGAGGCTGCGATCGCCGAATACATCCTGATGGTCATGCTGATCTGGAGCCACCGCTTCAGGGAAATCGAGGGCGACTTTCGCACCCGCTCGTCATGGCAACCCAGCTGGGTGCAGAGCGGGGCGCCGCACGGCGAGATCCTCGGCAGCACGGTCGGGATCGTCGGGCTCGGCCGGGTCGGCTATGAGGTCGCGCGCCGCGCCGCCGCGTTCGACTGCCGCATTTTAGCGGCGAACCGCAGCGCGCGAGAGCCGGGCGGGGTGGTCGAGCAGGTCTTCCCGCTCAGCGAGCTCGATCGTATGCTCCCGGAATGCGACTATCTCGTGCTGTGCACCGCCCTCGGCCCGCAGACCGAGGGGCTGATCGACGCGCGGCGGCTGGCGCTCATGAAGCCTTCTGCCTTTCTGGTCAATATCGCTCGCGGCGCGGTCGTCGACGAGGGCGCGATCTATACCGCGCTGCGCGACCGCACGATCGGTGGCGCGGCGCTCGACGTGTGGTGGCGCTATCCGGACGCAACCGATCCGCAACGCCGCCCGTCGCGTTATCCGTTTCACGAATTGCCGAACGTCATCATGACGCCGCATTGCTCTGGCTGGACCGAAGGCATGGTGGCGCGGCGTTGGGCCGAGGTGGCTGACAACATCAACCGCTTCGTCCGCGGCGAGCCGCTGCAGAATGTCCTGGTCACGACCTGAGGGGAACACCGCATGACCGACGATATTGCTTTTATGCCGGCGACTCGCCTGCTCGCTTTTTACCGAAGCAGGCAGCTGTCGCCCCTCCAGGTCATCAGCACACATGGCGTCGGCGGTCGAACGCGCTGGGCGCAGAAGGGTGAAGCCGTGGCGCTGATGGATCCCGGCCTCGTCGAAGTGTGCCGGCGCGGGGAGGCCGTCACCCGGGAGCAATACGTCGAGGCGGTTGCGCAGCGCGCGGCGCTTGGCCAAAGGCTGCGCCTGTTCTTCGATCGTTACGATCTGCTGCTGTCGCCGACGATGCCATCCCGGCGGCCTATGCCGACCCGCGCACCGACGAGTTGCCGAACCCAAGCAATGTGTGGAGCTGGGTGACGTATACCTATGTGTTCAACCACCAAGAACCCGTCTTGCTCGATTTCCTGCGGGTTTGCCGATGGGCTGCCGATCGGGTTGATGGTGACCGGCCCCCTATATGACGATCTCGGTGTGCTGCAGGCTTGTCGGGCCTACGAAGAAGTCGCCGGTCCCGTTTGGCCGAGCCCGGAACTGAGCAGGTGCCTGGAAAAGATCGCGCACCCGGCCGATACTGCCGTCAAAGCCAAGATACCGGCGAGCCGAAGCTTCTGAAGGAGAAAGAAATGGCGAATAAGGAGCAGAAACGGAAGACCCGTGAGGCCAAAAAGCCCAAACAGAAAAAGAAAGAATCCCGAAAAGAGCCGGTCAGCAAGGTGCAACAAGTTACCAGAACTTGAAAACTCAGCCTTCGATCGGCGGGCCGTAGCCCATGCGTGCTTCGATCGCGTGCACATCTGCAGGGCGCTCGAAGGGCTCGGGCGCCGGATCGCCGGGGCGCCGCGGGCGACCGATGTCAGCAAAGAAATCGTCCAAACCGGGCGGCAGGTAGGTCCACGTCATCTTTAACTCGCCCGGCCCGTCATTGATGATCTTGTGTCTCACTCCGGCTCCGGCGTAGACGGTAGTTTCCGGAACGAACGGGTGCGCTATCCCGTCGACAAGAATTGTTCCCTTTCCGGCAAGGCAGAATAGGATTTCCAGGTTCGGACTGTGCGAATGCTCGCGCACATACCCGCCAGGCGCAATGACCTGCACGCCCATCGCTATATTCTCGGGGCCGGCGTGCTTGGGGCTCAGCTTGATAATCGAATAGCCGTTGGCCCACACCGGCTGCAGTAGGATTGTCCCTCTTCCGGCTGCAGCACAATGCGCGGGCCGTCTGCGGGTTTTTCGCTCATGACGATCTCAACGCGACCGATCCGTGTCTAGTGTGAACCACCATCTCAATCGCCCGCCACTTCGGCCATGGCAGGGGTGGCTTGCGCGGCCGGCTCGAGCGCAGCCTCGATGACGTCCTCGACCCGCTCGGCCCAAATGAAGCGCAGGCTGTTGCGTGCGCTCTCGGGGATGTCGTCGTAATCCTTGCGGTTGCGGGCCGGGAGGATCACCGTCGAAAGGGATGCCCCGGCGGCGGCAACGACTTTTTCCTTTATGCCGCCGACCGGCAGGACGAGCCCGCGCAAGCTGATCTCTCCGGTCATCGCCGTGTGGCTGCGAACCGTGCGATTAGTCAACAGCGAGACGAGGGCGGTGAACATCGCCACACCCGCGCTCGGTCCGTCCTTGGGAATGGCGCCGGCGGGGACATGAATGTGGATGTCGCTCTTTTCGAACATCCCGTGATCGAGCCCGAGCGCCGCTGCTCTCCCTTTGACGAGGGTCAGCGCTGCCTGTGCGCTCTCCTTCATGACGTCGCCGAGTTGGCCGGTCAGGATCAAATGGCCAGCGCCGGGGATCCGGGTTGCCTCGATAAACAGGATGTCGCCGCCCACCGGTGTCCAGGCGAGCCCGGTGGCGACGCCAGGAACGCTCGTGCGCATGGCGACCTCGCCCTCGAACCGGGGCGATCCCAGGATTTCCCTCAGGTCTTCCGGCTCGATCCGAACGTGCTGCGCGATGCCCTCGGCTACCCGCATCGCGGCATTGCGCAACACCGCTCCGATTTCCCGTTCGAGCTGGCGCACGCCGGCCTCGCGTGTGTAGTCGCGGATGATCGCGTGAATCGCTGCGTCGGTGATCTCGGCCTGCTCGGCTGTCAATCCGTTGGCTTTGAGCTGCCGGTCGACAAGGTAGCGGCGGGCGATCTCGAATTTTTCGTCCTCGACATAGCCGGGCAGGTCGATGACCTCCATGCGGTCGCGCAACGGCCCCGGGATGCTGTCGAGAACGTTCGCCGTCGTGATGAACATGACCTTCGAGAGATCGAACGGCACACCGAGGTAATTGTCTCGGAAGGTCGAGTTCTGCTCGGGGTCGAGCACCTCGAGGAGGGCCGAAGAAGGGTCGCCCTGAATCCCGCGGCCAAGCTTGTCGATCTCATCGAGCATCATCACGCAGTCCCGCGCGCCGGCGCGCCGGATCCCCTGGATGATATTCCCCGGCAACGCCCCGATATAGGTGCGGCGGTGTCCGCGGATCTCGGCTTCGTCGTGGGTGCCGCCGAGACTGACCCGAACGAATTTGCGGCCGGTCGCTCTGGCGATGCTCTGCCCCAATGACGTCTTGCCGACACCGGGCGGGCCGACAAAGCACAGGATCGGGCTGCGGCCGCCGGGGTTGAGCTGATGGATCGCGAGATATTCGAGAATGCGCCGCTTGATCTTTCGCAGGCCGTAATGGTCTGCGTCGAGAATTCGGCGTGCCTCGGCGATGTCAACCGGTTTCTCCGTTTCGACCGACCAAGGCAGCTCGGTCAGCCACTCGAGATAGGTGCGAGCCATCGAATACTCGCCGGAGGCCTCCGGCATTCGCTCGAGCCTGGCAAGCTCCCGCTTCACATGCTCTTCGACTTCGGGCGGCATCTTCGCCTCGGCGACCTTTTTCGTCAGCTCGGCGATTTCCTGGGCCTTGGCATCCTCGCCCTCGCCGAGCTCTTTCTGGATCGTCCGCATCTGCTCGCGCAGCAGGAATTCGCGCTGGCGATCGTCGATCTTGCCCTTGGTCTGCTCGCTGATCTGCCGCGACAACCGCAGGACCTCGATCCGGTAGGCCAGCAATTCTGAGACGCGCTCGAGCCGGCGCTCGACATCGACCGTCTCCAGGATCTCCTCTTTTTCCTGCGGCGTGATGTCCATAAAGCTCGCGATCAAATCGGCGAGCGCCGCGGCCGAGGACACCGATTGCACGGCACTGACGAGCTCGGCCGGGGTCTGCGGCAACAGCTGCAATACCTCGAGCGCTTGGTTGCGCAGGTTGAGGAGCCGCGCGGCAATATCCATTGTCGTCACTTCGGTCTCCTCGACCCGCTCGACCCGCGCGGCGAGAAACGGATAGCCATCGAGAAAATCGAGGATGCGGAAGCGCCGCTCACCTTGGCAGATCGCGTGGTGACCGCCGTCGGGGCTCGTGACGTAACGCAACAGGCTCGCTTCGGTGCCCATGCGATGCAGATCGACCGCGATCGGGTCGTCGATGCCGGGGTCGCGCTGCAACACCAGCCCGACAGTCCGGTTGAGCCGCATCGCCGTCTGCGCCGCCAACACGGAGCGCTGACGGCCGAGCGTGATCGGCAATACCGTGCCGGGGAATAGAACGAGGTTGCGGGTCGGAATAAGGATCAGCGCGTCCTCCGGCAATGCCGCGACGGCGGCTGATCCCATATCGATACTACCGGGCGACGGGGGCGGGGCGCTGCCCGTGGTGCGTAGTTCCCGGTCCTCCAAAGGCATGGCGGATATCCTCAAGACTTGTGCAGCTGCAGCATCAGGCAGCCATTGGCGAGATGCCGGCCGGAGATTTCCAGTCGCGCTGGCGGCAACTCGATCCGGCGCTGAAAATGACCGTGCGGGATCTCCAGCCGGTGAATCCGGGCATTCTTGAATTCGCCGGGTAGCGGACGTTCGCCGCTGACGATCAACACGCCTGCGCTGAGGGTAACCTGCACCTGGTCGGGGTCCACCCCCGGCAGGGCGATGACGATCGTGAGCGCGTTCTCGGTCTCAAAAATGTCCACCGGAGCTTCCCAGCAAGGCGCGGTGTGGGCGCGATGAAAGAATTGGCGGTGGAGGCGCTGAGCGCGCTCCATTGCCTCGTAGGCTTGCGCCCACATCAGTCTGTCGAGCTGTCGGTGTGGCATCATCGGCTCCGCGCCAGTGCGGTCCGGCCGGCAAGGGCCGCATCGCGTCATATAGTGTGCAAAGCTGAGAGAAGAGAGAATTTCTTGACCGGCTGACAGGAACACCATCTGGCTATGCTTGTGGCGCCCCCGCCCGCAGTGCGGGAGTGAGTGCAAGCCGGGTGAGGGTCTGCCGGGTTTGCCGTCGGCCCGCAGCTCGATCAACGGCGGCGAGTGCGAACCTCGGTAACGATCACATCCATCGGGATGTCGAATGGCTGCGGGAAGATCGTCTCGATTTGCGACATCTCGAAGCCGACGCCGATCGCCAGCGGCCGCACCGAGAAGGCGGCCAAAGTTCGGTCGAAATAGCCGCCGCCGTAGCCGAGGCGATAGCATTGCCGGTCAAATCCGACGAGGGGAGCCAGCACGGCTTGCGGCAGCACGACATGGCGGACCTCCGGGATCGGGATGTTCCACACTCCGTCGACCAGAGCGTCGCCCGGCCGCCAAGCGCGGTATTCGAGCGGGCCCTTCTTATCGACAACGGCGGGCAGTGCCACCGCATATCCTTGCGCTAATACCCAATCGATCAGCTCGCGGGGATCGAATTCCGCCTGGAACGGCCAGTAGACGCCAAGCGTCATGACCGGCCGCTCCAGCAGCAATGCACGCAGCTTTGCCTCGATCTCGGTCCCCCAGAGGCGGCGCTCGGCGGGCGGCGCGGCGGTGCGCAACGCCAACAGGCGTTGTCGCTCCGACCGCCGCCACGCTTTCAGCTCAGCCCCTTGCAATCTCCCCACCGAGATTAGAACAACCCAGCATTAGAACAACCCAGCATTAGAACAATCCTGTGATCCGACCGTCCTCGGTCACCTCGATGCTGTTTGCCGCCGGCACCCGAGGAAGGCCGGGCATCGTCATGATGTCGCCGCAGATCACGACGACGAATTCGGCTCCCGCGGATAGGCGCACCTCGCGCACGGTTACGATATGATCGCTCGGCGCTCCTTTGAGATTGGCGTCGGTCGAAAAGCTGTATTGGGTCTTGGCGATGCACACCGGAAAATGGCCGAAGCCCTGCTTCTCGAAATCGCCGAGCTGGTCCTTGATGCGCTTGTCGGCCTCGACGTCGCTGGCGCCGTAGAGGCGCTGTGCGATCGTTCGCACCTTCTCCCACAGCGGCATATCGTCCGGATAGAGATATTGAAACTGCGCCTGCCCGCTATCGGCGAGCGCTACCACGGCCCGTGCCAGATCGCTCGCCCCCTCGCCGCCATGCGCCCAATGATCGGCGATGATCGCCTCGACACCCTCGCGCGCGCAGAGCTGCTTCAGCCGGTCGAGTTCGGCCGTCGTGTCCGCGCTGAAGCGATTGACCGAGACGACCGCCGGTACGCCAAACTGACGTAGGTTGCGCAAATGGCGCGCGAGATTGGCAAATCCGCCTTCCAATGCCTCGACGTTTTCCTGCCGCAGAGCGTCGCGCGCGACGCCGCCGTGCATTTTCAAGGCCCGCACGGTCGCCACGACGACAGCGGCGTCCGGCTTCAGCCCTGCCTTACGGCATTTGATGTCGAAGAATTTCTCCGCTCCGAGATCGGCGCCGAACCCCGCCTCGGTGACGACGTAATCCGCCAGCTTCAGCGCCGCCGTCGTCGCAATGACGGAGTTGCAGCCATGCGCGATATTGCCGAACGGGCCGCCATGGATGAAAGCGGGATTGCCCTCGAGCGTCTGGACGAGGTTTGGTGCGATCGCGTCTTTGAGCAACACCGCCATCGCACCTGCCGCCTTGAGATCGGCCGCGCGGACCGGCCTGCGGTCGCGCGTCTGGGCGACGATGATATTGCCGAGACGACGCCGCAGATCGTCGAGGTTCGTGGCGAGGCAGAAAACAGCCATAACCTCAGAAGCGGGGACGATATCAAACCCGTCCTCGCGCGGAAAGCCGTTGGCTACCCCGCCGAGCGAGGACACGATCTGCCGCAAAGCCCGGTCGTTCATATCCATCGTGCGACGCCAGCTGACCCGGCGCGGATCGATGCCGAGCTCGTTGCCCCAATAGATGTGGTTGTCGGCCATCGCGGCGAGCAGATTGTTCGCGGTGGCGATGCCGTGAAAGTCGCCGGTGAAGTGGAGGTTGATGTCCTCCATCGGCACGACTTGCGCATACCCCCCGCCCGCCGCCCCGCCCTTCATGCCGAAGCATGGCCCGAGGCTTGGCTCGCGCAGACAGAGGATCGCCTTCTTGCCGATATGGTTGAGCGCGTCGCCGAGCCCGACCGTCGTCGTCGTCTTACCTTCGCCGGCCGGTGTCGGTGTGATCGCGGTGACGAGGATGAGCTTGCCGTTCGACTTGTCGCGAAGTGATCGAACATAGTCGAGCGAGACTTTCGCTTTGTATCGGCCGTAGGGCGAGATTGCTTCGTCCGGGATGCCGAGCTTTTTGTCGGCTATCTCGATGATCGGCCGCATCGTCGCCGCTTGCGCGATCTCGATATCGGATTTTGGGTTCCTGTGCTGGTCAGCTCCGCGCGCCACGGCCGTTTCTCCCTACGAAATGACGGCGGGTCTTAGCCCTTCCGGGCCGGTCCGTGCAACCTCCCTTGGCCTCTTCCTCTCTTCGAAGCCCTGCGGTACCCGAGCATTCGCTACCGAGTGAGCAGCAGAACCAGGGAAACCGTGAGTCCGTTGGCGGCAAGCAGCGCCCCCAGCTGAAGAAGGATATGTCGAAGATGTCACAGCCGGGTCTCAGCGACGGCGGTGAGCGCGACAGCCACAGCGCATCCATCGGAGAGAAGGAAAGGGAAGGCAACTGCACCCGGCCGCTACATCTGCAATGCCCGCGACCATGTGGTGGCAGACTGCGATTATCTATCAGAATTTACCCGCGGTCGCATCGCAGCGATCCGCGCCTGCTCGCGCCTCGCCCGGCTGGCAATGCGCGGGCGCTCATGATTGCCGAGCACCCAGTTCGGCCACCCGCCGGGCGGCAGCAAGCCTTCATAAATAATCGGCGTGCCGCGCAGGGCCAGCAGCAGCTATTAAGGCGACGAGATCGGCATGTTGCAGGTGCCAGTCCTACTCAAGCGGGCTCGCGATCCGCTGGAAAGAGATATTCCTGGGTTGGGGCTAGGGCGCGACGGCGCACAAACGCCAATGCCGTGGAATCCGACCCTGCACGGCGGCTTCTCCACCACTGAACCATGGCTGCCGCTAGCCGACGATTTTCGGAGCGAGAACGTCGACAACGGGCCTCGGGACCTCAGCCCGATTTACAACCGCTATCGCAGGCTGATCGCGGCACGCCGTGCGCAGCTGGCGCTTACAATCGGCTCGTGTCATGCGATCGCTGCCGAGGGCGATTTGATCCTTTACACTCGGGAGCAAGCTAGTGGTCGAATTTTAGTCACGCTCAATCTCGGAGGCGACCCGGGCCTCGGTCAGACTTCCGCAGCCCGTGCGAGGACGAGTGCTCGTCTCATGCTTTGCCGACCGCGACGGCGGAGTGATCGAGGGGCGAAGTTCCATTACGACCCCATGAAGGACTGGTCATCGCGGTTGGTGACGGCGCCGCCAATGAAGAGGTGACGATACGAATCCGCCTCAGAGGGGGCGGCCGTGCTGGCTGCCCGACTTTACCAAACTCTGGACCAAACTCTGGCGAGTTGCGCAAATCGCATTCCCTCCTCCCATCTCCGAGCGACCCCCGCCGATCGGTTGCCATGCGGCCCGCTTCTCAGAGGGCTAAAGATCGCCCCAGTCCAGGTCTTTGGTCAGCCGCACGGGTGCGGCCGGCTGATATTGGTAGGACCGGGTCAATGGTCGCGGCGCCATTAGATCCGCACGGTTCTTTTGTGCGAGGACCTGATATACCGAAAGCCAGCCTCGATCGAAGGCATAGGCCATCGCCGGCATGTACATCCGCCAGATCCGATAGCGCTGCACCCCGGCCGCTTTGACTGCCTTGTCGCGCTCCGCTTCGAGCCGGCGTGTCCAATGCAGCAAGGTCGGCGGGTAATGCGGGCGCAGATCCTCGATGTCGAGGAGTTCGAGCCCCGTGCCGGCTATCTCGTAAAGCACCCGCGAGATATGCGGCACCTCGCCGCCAGGAAAGACGAGCCGGTCGATGAACTCGCCACCCGGCGGCCCCTGCGCTTGTCCGTCGCGGTCGGTCGTAGTGATGCCGTGGTTGAGCGCAATGCCCCCCGGCCGCAACAATCGCGCTATCGCCCCGAAATACGCCGGCAGGTTCGCGATGCCGACATGCTCGTACATACCGATGGAGACGATCTTGTCATAGAGCCCCTGCCCCGGCACTTCGCGGTAATCCTGGCGGCGAATCTCGACTTGCCGGGTGAGCCCCAGCGCAGCGACACGCTCGCGCGCATAGCCGAATTGCTGGTCGCTCAAGGTTATGCCGACCCCTTCGATGCCGTAGCGCTGCGCCGCCCAGCACAACAGACCGCCCCAGCCGCAGCCGATGTCCAGCAGTCGCTCGCGTGACCGAAGCCGCAATTTGCGGCAGATGTGCTCGAGCTTCTGCTCTTGCGCGGTGTCGAGATCCTCCTCGCCGGTTTCGAAATAGGCGCAGGAATAGACCATGTTGCGGTCTAGCCAGAGGCTATAGAAGTCGTTGGAAACGTCGTAGTGATAGCGAACAGCTGCTGCGTCCCCGGCCACGCTATGCCCATGGCGCCGCCCGACCAGCCGAGCCAGGACGCGCAGCGGCGAGGATTTGCCGAGCCGCTCGGCAAGCGCGATGCCGATCTGCAGGACATCGTGCAGGCGGCCCTCGACATCGATCTCGCCCTCGACATAGGCCCGACCCAGCCGCGCGATGTCGCCGGTCAGGAAATACCGCATCAGCCGCGGCGTGCGCAGCGTGATCGTGACCCGCGGCTGGCCCGCGAAGTCGAAGACTTCCCCGTCCCAAAAAATGAGGCGAAGAGGGGGGTGCTCACCCACAACGCGGTCGCGCAGCCTGGTCAGAAACCGGTTGCGGAGGGACATTCGAGGCTGCGGCTGCGTATCACTTTTGACGCGCCTGTGAAGCAACATAGGGGCTTCTGGCCCGGGACCTGTAAGAATTAAAATGACTTCGGCTTACGAACGCTGAGAGGTGCCTGATGATCACGACAAAGACGGGCCGGGCCGCCGGATTCGGCGCTGTGGCGATGATTGCGGCGCTCGGTTTCGCCGCCACGGTCTCGACCCCAACCCCAGCCGAGGCTCGCGTGTTCGTCGGTTTCGGCTTTGGTTTTCCGATAGGGTTTCCGTTCTATTATCCGCCCTATCCTTATTATCCGCCGCCGGCCTATTACCCGCCGGCGCCTCCCTACTACCCCGCCCCGGCCTCTTATCCGGCGCCCGCGACATCGTCTCAGCCGCCGGGCACATCATCTCAGCTGCCAGGCGGTTATCCTCCCTCAGGCGGTTATGCTCCTTCTAGCGCTGCCGGGAGCCCCTCGATCACCTATACTCCGCGGCGAGGCTGGACCAACGCGCAGGGTGAATATTGCCGGGAATACCGGAGTACCCAGCCCGCGGGTAACCGCGCCACCGAGCGCTACGGCACCGCTTGCCGGGACGCGAGTGGCCAATGGAGGATCGTTAATTAGTATTGCGCGCAGTTAGCAGTTAACGGGCCGTGTCCAAATGCACGCGAAGCTCGACGGATAACGGCAGACCGCCGTGGGCTTCACCGAATTTCCCGAGACGCTCGGCCAGTTGGGCCAAGGTTGCGCCGCGCGCCAGGTCGAAACACAATCTGGTATCCTGGAAAACTGCAGTGACTCGGTTCGGTCTTTGCGCGATCCTGTTCATTCACTGTCTCCCTGAGCTGCGTAACGTCAGATAAACTGCCGGGCGTCCGGTTTTATCCCGTAAAAATTTGTATCAATCCGCATCGCCTCTGGAGTTGGCAGTACGCGGAGGCAATGCAAGCTTGCTCACCAAAAGTTCAACCGGCGGTCCGAGCCGGCCACCACCCGGCTTGCGTGGGAATTCGCTCGACCGGGAGCGCGGAAAAACATAGCATGCGCCGCGCCGGAAGTGCATCGAGGGGGCGCGCTCCAGCCATGGCCCGGGGCGGTTTGAAGGGCAGAACGGGTCGGGAATGGACATCAGCCGGCTAATCGCCGAGAACGGCGCCTGGTTTTATGTCATCGCTTTCATCTGGACCTTTCTCGAAGGCGAAACCTTTGTGCTGTTTGCCGCCTTTGCCGCGGCGCAGGGTCTGCTCAACCCGGCGCTGCTCCTTTTTGCCACATGGCTCGGGAGCTTCTCCGGGGATCAGGTCTATTTCTGGATCGGTCGGTGTTTCGGGCTGCGGCTGCTTAACCGGTTCCCGAAATGGCGCTACAGCGTCGAAGCGGCGTTGTATTGGCTCGAGCGGTACAACGCCGGCTTTATTCTGTCTTTCCGCTTCATCTATGGGATACGAAATTTCTCCTCCTTTGCGATGGGGTTGAGCGCGGTTCATTGGAAGCGGTTCTTGACACTAAACGCCCTTGCCGCCGGTTTCTGGGCAGGGAGCTTTGTTGCCCTCGGCTATTTCCTCGGGCACGCATTCCGCGCCGTGCTCGGCCATTTAGTACGCTCGTTCAGTCTCGTCATGCTGATCGTGTTTATCGTCTTCACAGTCGCCGTATGGCTGGTTCACCGACTGCAGAAGCGTCGCGTATTCAGGGTTCCCCCGGGCGCCAAGATCGTCGTCCCGCCGCCTTGAGAGTAGTCTCGGCCGGGGATCACGGCAGGATCGCCACCGGGCTCCCTACGGCGAGGCCGAGCGCGGCATCGGCCCGGCCGGAATTGACCGCGATTTCGGCGAGCCCGTTCGAGTTCTCGTACCATAACGCCTCGCCCGCCGCGACATCCGAGAATGTCCGCCGACGCGCCAGAACTCGCCCGGCAGCGGCAAGTCGCGCGTGATCGGGGAGCAGCGCTGCACGCAAGCCGGTGATCGCATTGCCGAACCGGTCGACGTAAGCGATTTCGGGAAGGTCGTCCGGCCACTCGGGACGGCGCAGGATCTTCGCAGGACGGAGCCGGCCGGCCGGCGGGCCGCCGCGGGCGAGCAGCCCCGCTACGGGAGCGAACAGATCGCGAGCGTGAAAGCTTGCCGATATCGCTTCGGGCGGCGCGGAGATCTCCCAGCTCCGGGCGTGGTCGGCGCGCCGCGTCACGAGCTCCAGCAACCCGTTGTCCGGACCGACGTACCAGCGGGAGTTGGCCTCGACCACGACCGCTGCACGGTCTCCGCCCACCCCGGGGTCGACGACTGCCAGAATGATCGTACCCGGCGGAAACCATCGGCCGTAAGCGGCGAGCAGATAGGCTGCCGGCTGGGGCTTTGCCGCGGGCAGGTCGGCAAACAGGTCGATCACCGGAACGCCTGGCGCGATCTGGTGCAACACGGTCTTGACCTGGCCGGTATAGGGCCCCTCGAGACCAAAATCGGTGAACAAGACAATTATCGCAGCCATCGTCGCCTTTTCGAACTGATCCCGGATTTTGATGGCTGGCGGGCTCCAGCGCCAGGGGTTAAGAATTCTCGATCTTCCGTGTGCAAGTTTTCGCTCGCCACTAATCATTCAAAAAAGCGCACCAGTTCTCCCCAATCATCGGTTGCGTGATATCGTCCGTTCTCCACGTTACAAGGGCAAGCCTTTGTACTTAAGATAATGTGGAGAGCGAGCGTCGTTGCTCTTGAAATTGAGAAAAGTCCTTTGCTATCCTAAAGGGATTGGGGACAGCCGTCGGGGAATTGCGATGAAGAAAGTTGTTTTGGCTGCCGCGCTCCTGGCTGCCGCGTCGGTCGCCACCGCGTCGGCCGCCGACCGGAATTGTTATTCGCCGGGGGATATCGAGGCGGAGCAGGCACTGCTGTTTCAAACCAATCTGATGGTCATCAGCTCGGCTTGCCGAGACACCATCTACGGCGAATTTCGGGCGCGCAATACGGCCGCGATCTTGCGTTATCAGAACGCGATGATCGACCATTTCCGCCGCACCGGTGCTCGAAACGCGAAGAGCGCCTTCGATTCCTGGCAAACCAGTCTCGCCAACGAGGCTGCGCGCAAGCAAGCACTTATTCCGACCGGACAATTCTGCCAGCAATCGGCCGAGATGCTGAAGCTGGCCAGCACGCTCGACACGAAAGGGTTTCACGATTACGCGGTCGCCCATGCGGTAGACGGCGTCCATCCGAAGTGTTCGAAATAGCTCGAACGCGCCCTCGCGTGGCGGCGACGGTAATACAGGCATAAATAAAAGGGACGCCATGCCGGTGGGGGGAACCGGCATGGCGATTCGGTAATGGCGTGGCATGGTGGTTGAGGGGAGACCACGCCGCGACGGATCATGCCGATGTCCCTCTTGCTCTGCCGAACGGGTGAGAGGGCTAGCGGTTCCTTTGATCGGTCGCGTAGCCTAATGCCACCGCTCCCCCCAACCCTGCCGCGGAGAGCACCGCCATAAAACAGTAAGCGCCTCCACCAAATGCTGAGTAGAGCCCTCCCGCGATCCCCATTACGAGCCCGCTGCCGAGACCCGACGACAGGGCGGCATAAAGGCTTTGCGCGCTCGCCGCTGCCGAGGGCGGCGCCGCACGAGAAAGGAAGTGCATGGCTCCGAGGTGGCTCGCTCCGAATGTGAGGGCGTGTAGAAGCTGTAGGGCTGCGATGAATGGAAGCCAGGTGAGCACCCCGGCGAGGCTCCAGCGCACGATGCCGGCGACGCCCCCGACCACCATCAATCCGATCGGCCCGAGCTGGGCGAGCAGCCGCCCGCCCTGCCAGAAGAGTAGTATTTCGGCGAGGACTCCTTCCGCCCAAAGCCAACCGATCGTCGTGTCCGAGAAATCCAGTGAGCGCCAGTAAAGCGTTCCGAAGCCGTAATAGACTTGGTGGCTCACCTGCAGAGCGGACGCGGCGAAAATGAAAATCCAGAATCTGAGATCGCCGGCGACGGCGCGAATGCCCAGGGTCCGCGCGGCTCCCTCCGCCGGCCGGATCGTCGGAATAAACAAGCACGCGAGGAGGACCAGCACCGAGGCGCCGAGCACCAGTGGAAGCACCCGCTCTCCCGAGGACGATGCTAGTGCTGCACCGCTTGCGATCGAGGCGAAGATAAAGCTCACCGAACCCCAGAGGCGGATCCGTCCGTAATCAAGACTTTCCGAGCGGGCGGCGGCGAGGGTGATCGTATCGCCAAGCGGCATCAGCGCCGATTGTGCCGTCAGCGCGACGAGGTTGAGCAAGATCAGCAGCCACAAGCTTGCGGCAGGCAAGAGCCCCGCATAGGCGGCAATAGCAGTTGCCGCGAGCGCCCCCATCAGCACGCGGCGCCCTCCCGTCTTATCGGCGAGGGCGCCGATCGCTGGCGTGGCCAGCACTTTCATCCAGATCGCCGCGGCCAACAGGGCGCCGATTTCTCTCGCGGTGAGGCCGCGCGAGGCGAGCCAAACCGGCCAGAACGGGAGCTGAATACCTGTCACCAGAAAAGTGGCGGCGTAGAAAGCCGAAAGGCGTAGTGCCGGGTGCAAAACAACTGCTCTCGACATCGTAACGGTCTCGACGGTGCGCGGATCAGTGACTATGTGGCAACGGTGCTGATCGGCGTGAATCAACTGGGCACCTTGCTGTCGGTGGTTATCATCGACGTGGTGCTCGCCGGAGACAATGCGATCGTCGTCGGAATGGCGGCGGCGGGCCTTCCAGCCGAACGGCGGCGGCGCACCATCGTGCTCGGTATCGCGGCCGCGACCGTCTTGCGGATATTCTTTGCCTATTTTGCCGTGCAGCTGCTCGCGGTGATCGGCCTTACCTTGGCGGGCGGCGTGCTGCTGCTATGGGTTTCCTGGAAAATGTATCGCGAGATCCGCGACACCCACACGAATGACCACGCGCAGTTGGGCCGGGACGAGTGCGGCGGCAACCGGGTCCGCATGCACCGGACGACCCCGACGGACGCGCTCACTCGGATCGTCCTGGCCGATGTTTCGATGTCACTTGACAACGTACTGGCGGTCGCCGGGATCGCACGCGATCATTTCTGGCTGCTGGCGTTCGGGCTGGTTCTTTCGGTGGCGCTGATGGGCGTCGCTTCGACCTGGATCGCCCGCCTCCTCGATCGCTTATTCTGGATTTCCTGGGTCGGACTCGGGATCATTACTTTTGTCGCGCTGCGGATGATCTGGGAGGGTTCGACCGAGATCCTCAAACAAACCGCAGCATTAACTTTGTCTTGAAATAAAACGGATGCCGCGGCATCACCCGCGGCTGCAGGCGCCGCCGCCGAGCACGCAGAACTTGGCGCAGTGCGGGTGGTTTAGCGGCACTGCGCCGTTCGTCTCGGCAAGGGTTCGGCCGAGCTCGAAGCGGGTGTCGTAGGGAAGCAACGTGCATGCGAGGACGACCGGGTGGGTCGTGCCTTTGCGCTTCACGACCATCCGGGAACTCGCGCACATCACGCTCTCCGGGGACTTGCCGAGAACACCCCAGCACGCTTCGGTGATCTCCGGAACATCGCTCGAAGGATCCATTTCCGGAAATACCATCAGCGCCACCGGATCATCGGCATCGATCGGCATGTCGAGCTCGGCAAACAGCCTGGCGAAGCCTCGACGAATGGCCTCCTCCGTTTCTCCCGACAGGCGCCGGCTCGCGACATGCAGTGAAAAGCCGTGCCGGGCTAGCCACAGGAGCCCGTCGATTGTCGGCCGCCAGCTGCGTTCGCCCCGTTCCAGCTCGTGCACCTGTGGCCCATAATGGTCGATCGAGACGCGTATCGTCAGCCGGTCGCCAAAGCGGTCCCTGAGCGTCAATAAAGCCGGCTTGCATTTCGCCATCGGTTTCATCGCATTGGTCAGAACCAGCGCATGAAAACCGCGCGAGAGCACATCCTCGAGCATTCGAGGCAGCTCGGGGTTCATGAACGGCTCGCCGCCGGTAAAGCCGATCAGCGACGTCGCGAGACCGCCCGCTTCGATCTCGTCGAGATATTCCGCAACTTCGGCAGCCGTCAAGTAAACCAGCCGATCATTTTTAGGAGAGGATTTAATATAGCAATGTTGGCACGTCAGGTTGCACAGCGTACCGGTATTGAACCACAAGGTATCCAAGGATTTCAGGGAGACCTGCGCCCGTGGTTCACCTTTTGCGGTGATGAAAGGATCCCGAAACTTACGCGGATCCAGTTGCGAAGGGGGCTCAGTGACGGAGGCCATTGCCGGAAACCAAACGAAACGTGGTGAACTTACTACGCCCGAACCCGATTTCGGAGGTTATTTCGGCCGCCTCACACCATCGTGAGGCGAGCCGCCCAAGTTGCGGGCTGTTGATATCCCCATTACCCTCTCCATTTCTGATCTTTCCCGCGCGAAAAGGTCATGGAGCATTCCGCACCGCGCCATATCCGCCTGACTTCCCACCCTGGAACAGCTGGTCGAGGCGCCATTCCGTTAATTTGGGGCGCGTCCAGCCCGGGCGCACGCGGGCCCGTCGTGGCGAGCCCCGCCGAGCCACGATACCGCAATTCTGTCGGTTCCTACTCCGGGGCCTATGCAGTCTATCGCGCGCTTGCCGTGGCGACGCGGGCCTTGGCGCGTGACCATCGGCCGGATTTCACTGATACCGCGCCGGCGACCCTGATCGGACCGCATCCCCAATGGGGCGATCCGGCGAAAATCGTATCGTTCGACCCCTGGGGTCACCTCGTCGGCGAGGTGTTTGCGGAACATATCCGTGCCGGCATCGACATACGTCCGACTATCGCGGTCACGCGGGCGCGAATTACCACGCCCGAGCTCCGCCCGCTTTTGGCCGACGGGACCTTGCGGCCAGACGGCGAGGTTTTGCTCGACAATGGCGAGATCCGCGTCACCAAGGCCGCTATCGATTCGGTGTGGCATCTGCCCGGGCTCGCCGCCCGCTTCGGGGTCGCCGAAGCCGATCTGCGACGAACCCTGTTCGAGGAGACCGGGGGGATGTTCCCCGAACTCGTGACCCGGCCCGACATCGAGGTGTTGCTGCCGCCGATCGGCGGCATGACGGCTTATTTCTTCGGTCCGGTCGAACGGATCGCGGATCCCGGGACGGTGATCGCCTGTCGTGTCCATGACGAGTGCAACGGGTCCGACGTGTTCGGCTCGGACATTTGCACTTGCCGCCCCTATCTCGTCCATGGGATCGAGGTCTGCGTCGAGACCGCACAGCAGGGCGGGGTCGGGATCATCGTCTACAACCGCAAAGAGGGGCGGGCGCTCGGCGAGGTCACCAAATTCCTCGTCTACAACGCCCGCAAGCGCCAATCGGGCGGCGACCGCGCGGATACTTATTTCCGCCGCACCGAATGCGTCGCCGGGGTGCAGGACATGCGGGTTCAGGAGCTGATGCCGGACGTCTTCCACTGGCTCGGGATCCGTCGGATAGACCGTTGGGTGTCGATGTCGAACCTGAAGCGTGACGCGCTGACGGGACAGGGCATCGAGGTCGTGGAGCAGGTCGCGATCCCGGACCGGCTGATACCGCTCGACGCTACGGTCGAAATCGAGGCAAAGAAAGCCGCAGGGTACTTTGCGCCGGCCGGAATCCCCGATCCTGCGGAGCTCAGCGGCATCAGGGGTCGTGCTCTCGACGATTGACGACCCTTCGAAGCTGCTGACCGCGGCGGCCGTCCGGGACCGCTGCGGGATTGTTTTTGCCGCTGCCGAGTGTGGCGAGACCCGGCATTTCCGGCTCGTAATCGCCCGGCTGGACGAGGCGGTCCGTCGCGTCGTCGAAATCACGCGACGGCGCTATCCCGGTCTCGATCTGCCCTACCACAGCCGATGGCGGCATTTCTCGGCCGGAGGGGTCGACCGCGCGGCGCAGGTCGCGGCAGGGAGCGATCCGGACGAGGTGGCTCGGGCCCGGATCGATCTCGCCATCGTCTCGGTGCTCCTCGATGCCGGGGCAGGCACTCGCTGGCGCTTTCACGAGGCGGCGACCGGCCAGATCCTCTCACGTTCCGAGGGCCTCGCGGTGGCGAGCCTGCGCGCGATGCAGGCGGGGCTTTTTTCCGCCGATCCCGCCAAACCATGGCAGGCCGATGCCGCGGCGCTGTCACGGATCACACCGGAGGCCCTGGCCCGAGCTTTCCAACACGCCGCGGGCAACGAACTCGCCGGGATCGAAGGGCGCGCGGCCTTGCTGCGCCGGGTCGGCGAGGTTTGTGCTGCTAACCCGGCCTTATTTGGGAGCGCGGCGCGCCCGGGGAACCTTTACGATCATTGGGAGGCCCGACGCGCGGAGCTGACGGCCCCCGAAATCCTGCGCACCTTGCTGCAGCTGTTCGGGTCGATTTGGCCGGGGCGCATCACCCACGCCAGTGTGCCACTTGGCGATTGCGGCCGCCATCCGGCAATACCCGGTGACGGGCTCGTGCCGTTTCACAAGCTCAGTCAGTGGCTCACTTATTCGCTGGTCGAGCCGCTCGAGGCCGCGGGGCTGCCGGTCGCACAGATCGACGGCCTTACCGGCCTCGCCGAATACCGCAATGGCGGCCTGTTCATCGATTGCGGTGTCATCGAGCCGCGTGACCCCGCCCTCCTGCGACGCCCCCTCGACGGGCTGAGTGAGCCGGTTGTCGAGTGGCGGGCGCTGACCGTTGCGCTGTTGGATCGACTGGCGTTACGGGTGCGCGAGCGCCTTGGCAAAACCGCCGGCGAATTCCCGCTCACCCGCGTCCTCGAAGGCGGCAGCTGGGCGGCCGGACGGGAAATTGCGCGCGAACGCCGGGCTGACGGCGCGCCGCCTCTTACGGTCATCAGCGACGGCACCTTGTTCTAGCCCCGAGCCAGCTGGATACCGGCTTGCCGCGACGGGGCTGACGCATGGTGGGCCGCAAAATGCGACGCAGCTGTTTGCCACCTACGCCCTACAACGCAATGAGTGCGGGCCAGCTCGGTCTCGGCGCATCGGTAGCATTGGCGATGTTCCCGGCATTGGCTCTGCTGATTGTCGCGCTGACGATCTACATGCGGCAAAACTGATGGTCACCGTCACGGTCCGGTCGAGCGGGCGGTGCGGCTGTGGCTGCCGGTCAGTTTTCCCGTTCTACTGGATGGCGGTGACTACACTGAAGCACTATGTCGACCTGTTGACCCAGACGAGTTTCCTGTTGTGGACCTGGAACACGATGGTGGTGGCCGTCGTGGCGACGGGGATCTCGCTGGTTCTCGGCGCCATGCTGGCCTACCCGCTCGCGGCGCATGCGGTTTGGCGGCGCCGCATTGATCGCAATGACAGTGGCGGCGATCTGCCTCGTGCCGCAGCCATTGTTGTTCATCCCGCTCGCCGATCTGATCAATCAACTCGATCTCGGCAACACGCTCTCCGCAGTGATCCTGACCTACCCGACGATGCTGGTGCCGTTCTGTGCTTGGCTGTTGCTGGGCTATTTCAAGACCGTCCCCAAAGAGCTCGAAGAGGCGGCAGGATCGACGGCGCCAGCCGGCTACAGGCGATGCGGCGGATTTTTTGCCGTTGTGCACGCCGGGATTCATCTCCGCCGGCATCTTTGCTTTCACCTTGTCGCAAAACGAGTTTCTCTACGCGCTGATCTTTTTGACCCGGAGCTCGGTGCGCACCGTGCCGGTCGGGGTCGTTGCTGAGCTGATTCGCGGTGACGTGTTCTATTGGGGACAGTTGATGGCGGGCGCGCTATTGGGCTCGATCCCCGCCGCGATCATATATTCGTTCTCTGTCGAGCATTATGTCGCCGGCCTGACTTCCGGCTCCGTCAAAGGATGAGTGTCGCCGTTTGGAGATAGTGCGCACCGTTGCCGATCTGAGAAGGCACATCCACCTCTGGCGCAAAGGCGAGGCCCGGGTCGGTTTGGCGCCGACGATGGGCGCGCTGCATCAGGGGCATATGGCGCTTGTCAGGGCCGCCCGGGCGGAATGCGATCGGGTGGTCGCGTCGATCTTCGTCAACCCGAAGCAGTTTGCTCCGACCGAGGACCTCGCCTCCTACCCGCGCCGCGAGGCGGCCGATCTCGAAATGCTGGAGACCGAGGGCGTCGACCTCGTGTTTATGCCCGCTGTCGATGAAATTTACCCGCCCGGTTTTGCCACGCTGGTGCAAGTAAAAGGGCTCACGGAGGGCCTCTGCGGCGCGCATCGTGCCGCCCACTTCGACGGCGTGACGACGGTCGTGACAAAGCTGCTGATCCAGGCTCTGCCCGACATCGCCTATTTCGGCGAGAAGGATTACCAGCAGCTGATGGTTGTTCGCCGGCTGGCTCGCGACCTCGACATCCCGGTGCATATTGCGGGGGTTCCGATAATGCGCGAGCCGGACGGGCTCGCGCTGTCGTCGCGCAATGTCTATTTGTCGGCGGAGGAACGCCGTATCGCCCCTAATCTCGCCCGGGTTCTGCGCTCGGTTGCGTCCGCTCTCGACATCCAAGCCGGCGCCGTGGCGCGTGAATTGGCGCGCGGGGTTCGAGAACTTCGCGAGGCGGGATTCGAGATCGACTATCTCGAAATCCGAGAAGAAGATACTCTGAAGCCAGTCACTATCATTGTTGCCGGGCGCTCGCGCGTTTTCGCGGCGGTGCGGCTCGGCAAGACCCGCCTGATCGACAATGTGCCGATCGTCTAACCGGGCTCAAGGGTGCGTGCGCGGCAAGGGTTGTCCGCCCGTCTCGGTGCTGGGCAGCCCGAGGTGGCGGAGCACCGTTGGTGCGATGTCGATCAGCGAGGAGCGGGCGTGGTGGAGGCCGGGGGCGAAGCCGCCGCCGGAGATGAACAGGAACGGGCTCTGCTCGTTTTTGCCGAGACCGCCATGCTGGCCGAAGCCGGTGGCGTCCTTGGGCTCGAGCGCGTCGCGCACGACATGGCTGTGACCGGGCACGCCGTGCGGATTGGCGCGCCCGTCGGGTTTGAGGGTCAGCGCGATCTGCATCGGTGATCCGGTCGGTAGACCGGCGGCGGCCAAATCCGGGCCGACGAAGCTGCGTCCGACCCATTCCTGGGTTTCGAGAAACCGGGCCGTCTGGCCGACGAGAGCTCCGGCGGGATCGGCAAAATAGAGCAAGGCCGCTGTGCCGTTGGGTGCGACGACGACCTCCGACGATGTGGGGGCCGCCTTCAGCCCGGCATCGATCAATAGCCCGTCGAGATCGACGGTCTGCGCGACGGTTTCCATTCCGTGATCGGAGCCGACCACGAAGAGCATGTCCTCGCCCGTCTGATCTAGCGACGCCACGGTCTCGGCGACGCGGCGGACATTCTCGTCGGCGCTCGCTATGGCGCGACGATGCGCGGGCGAGCCGAGCGGGGTGTGGTGGCCCGTATAGTCCGGCTCCGAGAGCCACAACAGCGCGATTGCAGGGGCGCGCCCGCGCAGCACCTCCTCGCAGAAGCGCTCGGTCGCGAGGGTGTCGCCTTCGGCGCCCTTCGAGATGGCGAGACCCTCCGCGGCGGGCAGCGGGCGGCGGCCGGGGCCGAAGCTGCCGGCCGGGTTGTAGACCCAGCCGAAGCCGTCGGGATCTAGGAAATAAGCCGCGCCTGGCGACACGTTCGAGATCGCGATCGCGGTTCCGCCGGCGCGGCTTACCCGCTCGGCGAGGCTCGGCATGTGCAGAGTGCGGCCGGTCGCCCGATGCAGCCGGTCGCGGAAATCCGGCTTGCCGACCGAAAGACAGACGAGCCCGTCGCCCTCGTCGATCGCCATCGTGTTGCCGAGCAAGCCGTGGCGCGCCGGGAGGCATCCAGTGGCGATCGACGCGGCGCTCGTTCGGGTGGTCGACGGGAAGACGCTTCTATGGTTGGCAAAATGCGCCGCGCGCCGTCCCAATTCGCTGAGGAACGGCGCATCACGCGGCGTGATCAAATCGGCCCTTAGGCTATCGCAGATGACGATGACGGCGTGTTTCATGCCGGACCTCTCGCTCTCGGCACTCGGGTCGCGGGCGAGAATGCGCTCGCGCAATTCGCTGCGGCAATGGCGTCTTTTCGCCAGTCGAGTTGACGACCAGGATCAGCACCGCGCGCCCGAGCGCGCAGAGCCCGTCGCGCCATACCGCGTATTCCATCTCGAAGCTGGTGCGGCCGAGGCGAACCGTGCGCGCGGTGACCAGTATCTCGTCGGCGTAAATCAGCGGGCGATGGTAGCGGATGCTTGTTTCGGCGATGACTGGGCCCGGCGTATCGGGCGACAGCGGCGCGAGGCCGACGGCTTCGAGATAGCGGTTGCGCGCCTCCTCGAACCACTCGAAATAGGCGCGGTGGCCGGCATGCCGGAACGGGTCGCACTCGCTCCAGCGCACCCGGTGCGGGATTGCAAACGACCATCCCGGCTCGACCCCGAACCGCGCCCAATCCGACGTCATGACGCTCCTCGCGGGGCGCTGAGCCCGGCAAGAGGACGAACGTCCTCGAGGGTTTCGAGCGCGAACACCGCATCCCACAGCGCGGTACCCTGCTCCAGCGGACAAATCGTGCACGGATTGCCAGCAATTGCTGAATTTGGCTCGCGCAGCTTCGGGCGACAATGGCCGCTCGGGGCTGCCGAGCACCGTCGCGTTATCGCGGCGGCGACGGTTCGGCGTTCGGCGAGATCGATTTCGACGCGCTGCGGCAGAGGCGCGTTGGGGTCGGGGTTGCCGTCCTCGATGACAGTCAGCCGGCGCGCCAACCTCAACGCTTTCCGGATCGGCGAGCGCCGCCGCGGTGAAATCGCCGAGCCCGACGTCGCCGCGGCGCAGGCAGATGGCCCCGACATATTGCAGACAGAGCCGGGCGTAGCCGGGAGTCATCCCTCGAGGCCGGGCGGCCGACCAGCCGCGCCGTCAAAGGCGGCACGCGAAAACGGCAGGCGACGACGCGATCGGCGGTGACCCCGTCTTCTGTCATCAGGCGCTGCAGCCCGTCGATGCCGCCATGCGTCGCCCGCCCGCTGGGGAACGGTTTGTGGCTGAGCTCGGTAATGCGCCAGCACGTCGCCGAGCTCGTCGAACGGCGCGGGATCGGCCTTGCCGTCGAACAGAGCAAAATAGCCGAAATCACCGGAGATCGGCGCACGAGGCCCCGGCATGCCGCGCCGCGCCAGCTCGACCGCGGTCACCGCGCTGCGCGCGGCAAAGCCCATCTGCATCGCCAATTGCGGCGTTCCTTCGCTGTGCGCCTGCATCGTGCCGGCGCACTGTCCATAGTAGATCCCGATCGAGTCGCGCAGCTGTTCGCTGTCGAGGCCGGCCAGCATCGCGAGACCTACGGTCGCGCCCAATCCGCCGGCATTGGCCGGCCGGAAGAACCGCATCGGTGCGCGCGAGCACGAGCCCAATGTCGCCGCGACATCGACCGCAACGACAAGCGCGCGGATCAGGCGAGCGCCCGAGACGCCGCCTTCCCTCTCCGCCCATCCGAGGAGCGCCGGCAAGGATGCCGCCATCGGATGGACGACCGCGCCCTCGTGCACGCAGTCGAATTCCTGGGCGTGGATCTGATAGGCGTTGAGCATCGCCGCGTGCACGAGCGGCAATCGTTCGCCGCCTCCCAACACGGTTGCTTCTTCAGCACCGCCGATACCGGCGAGCATGTCGAGGATCTCGCCGCGCCACGGCGTCTGGCGGCCGGCTATTCCGACTGCCAGCGTATCGGCGATGAAGGTCTTGGCGGCAGCTCGCGCGGCCTCGGGCACCCCATGCTCGGCCACCCTTTCGACATGCGCGACGATTTTCTCGACGATCGGGTCCTGCATGGGTGAGGGGCAGTTTCAACCTGCGGAGAGCTCGGCGAGGTCGGCGACATCGGCGAGATGGTCGAGCCCGGCGATCGTTTCGCGTAGTTCTCGGGTGCGCGGGGCGCCGAGTACCGGCTCGACGAGGGCATCGAACTTTGCGGCGAGCCGGCGGCCTTGATCGGCGATGTCGGCGGCGGGAATGCCGGCGTCATGACGCGCCGTGAGGCGATTTCCGTCGGCGAGCTCGATTTCGAGCTCGCTCACGATCTGCGGCCAGCTGTCCTGCCAGTCGATCTCGATCCGCTCGCGCAGGCCGACGAGAGCCGGATCGCTCGCATTTTCGGCGCTGTAGGCGCCGAGGCTCGCCGTATCAACCCCGGCCAACGCCATCGCCACGGTCTGCCGCAGACTGAACTTGCTCTGGAGCCCGTCCACTGGGGCCGGGATGTTGCAGACCCGCTCGCAGCTCGCATCGAGGCGCAGGATGATCCCGGCGATGGCCTCGGGGGTCACCTGATGCTGGTCGCGCAGCTTGCGGGCGCATTCGATCGGCGCATGCGTCAGATAGCACGCGGCATGGTATTTGAAGAGGTTGGCGAAGAGGTGCAGCCCGACTTTGGGTGTGGCCAACGCGGCTTCGGGCGAGAAATCCGGGCCGTGCGTCAACGCGAAACCCTGGACGCATTCGATAATGTCGGCGCGGCTCGAAAACCCGCGCGCGGCGAGGCGCGCCGCAAGCAGCCCGTTCTGCGCCGCCTTGCCGGCGTGGAACGGTTTGCACATCGTCCCAAACTGCGATTTGAGCCCGGCCGCCTGCGTACCGGCAATACCGAGCGCCATCGCAGTAGCGTCGGCATCGAGACCGAGGAGCCGCGCGCAGGCCGCCGCGGCGCCAAAGGCGCCGACCGTGCCGGTCGAGTGAAAACCGAGATTGTAATGTCCCGGCTGCAGCGCCGCGCCGATCCGGCAGGCGGTCTCATATCCCGCGACGAAGGCGGTGATCACCTCGCGGCCGGAACTCTGCTTCAGTTCGGCCAAGGCGAGCAGGCCCGGCAGGATTGCCACCGAGGGATGCCCCGGCATCGCCATATTGACGTCATCGTAATCGAGCGCGTGTCCCGCAGCCCCATTGACGAGCGCCGCCGATAGCGCCGGCAATCGGGCCTGATGGCCGATGACGCTCGCCTGTGGCGCGCCGCCCGCCTCGGTCAGCTCGTCGAGCAAGAGTTCCACCAGTTCGTCACCGGCTCCGGCGAGCGCCACGCCGAAATAGTCGAGAATGCATTGCCGGGCGAGCTCATGCGCGTCCGGAGGTAAGTCCTCGTATTCGAAGCTCGCCGATTTGCGCGCCAGCACCCGGGTAAGGTTTGTTGCGTCCATTCTTCTCCTCCCTTAGCTTCGCCGCACGCCTCACCGGCCCTTGAAGCGGGGTTTGCGCTTCTCGTTGAAGGCAAGCACGCCCTCGCGCCGGTCTTCGGTCGGGACCATCCGGTTGTAGGCCTCGATCTCCAGCATCATGCCGCTCGCGAGATCCATTTGCATGCCGAAATGGATCGCGTGCTTTGCCTGGCGCACCGAGATCGGGGCGTTGTCGGCAATGCGGCGTCCGGTCTCGAGCGCCTCCTCGACAACGCGGTCCGGCGCGCAGAGGCGGTTCACCATGCCCCATTCGTAAGCCTCGGCGGCGGTGAACGGACGGCCGGTCAGGATGATCTCCTTGGCCCGTCGTTCCCCGACGGCGCGCGGCAGATTCTGCGTCCCGCCGGCGCCGGGCATGATGCCGAGCGTCACCTCGGTCAGCGCAAACCGGGCGCTCTCGGCGGCGTAAATAAAGTCGCAGCACAGCGCCAATTCGCAGCCGCCGGCATAAGCCGCTCCGTTTACCGCCCCAATGACCGGGACCGGGCAGCCGATAAACGCCCGGATCATCCGCTCGAACAGCAGGTGCTGGTCCTGCCAGGCCTCGTCGGTCATGCCGTTGCGCTCCTTGAGGTCGCCGCCGGCGCAAAACGCCCGCTCCCCCGTGCCGGTCATGAGGATGCAGCGCTGATTTCCGGGCGCCGCATTGATACCCTCGAAAAACGCAAGAAGATCCCGACCCATCTGCGTGTTCATCGCATTGGCCACCTCGGGACGATTGAGGGTCAGCAGCAGCAACCCCTCGCCGCGGTCGTCGACACGCACCGTCTCATACTCGCGATCCATTTGAATACCTCCGCGCTGCGGTGCTCTCGCGCGACTATAGTCTTGCACGACGGCCTTGCCGAGATCAGCTTCCGCTTCGATGAGCGATCATCGCGCGATCGGTCCGCTTCCCGGCCGCCGCATAGCCCTTCCGGAAACCCGCGAGCTCTACTGGCGCGCATGTCGAGGTGAAGATCACTCCCGATCGCGGGCTATGTTATGAAACCTTCGATTTCCGCGTTTACCGCCGCATTCTCGCGTTAGATCTACAATTCGTCGCCGGGCGGCACCACCTGTCGCAGCGACAGCGCTGATCGGCCACGCGTAGCCCGCTGCCGCTTGACAGTAACGGGGCGCGGTCGAGACTGGCACAGCCGATTGGCGGCTCCCCATTTTGAACGGACGACCTTGTTGCAGGATCTCGCATTCAATTCAGTCGCCTTTGATGAGGGCGATATTCGCCGGTGTCTTCCCGGGAGTTTCGAGAGAGGACGTTCCTATCATCGCCAAGGTGCTGTTCGCGACCTGCGCGCGGACAAAGGCGGGCAACGCCTGATCGCCTCGGTCAGGGGCACGCGGCCGCGCCCCTATCATGTCTTTGTCGAGATCGACGATTCCGATCCGGTCGTCATCTCGGGTCGATGCAGCTGTCCGGTCGGATGGAACTGCAAGCACGCCGCCGCCGTGCTGCTCGAGGCGCTGCGCAACCCGCCACCAGTGGAGCGGACCGAAAAGGATTTGCTGGATGGGCCGGTCAGTGGCTGGCTGCACCAGCTGCGCCAAGCCATGCATCCGGCCGCCTCGCCGGAAGCAATCGCCTATCGCCTCGACTGGCCGATCGCGCCGGGCTCGCCTTTTGTCATCGACCTGCGGGTCGTGCGAATCCTGAAATCGGGCGAGTGGGGCGCCGATCGCGCTTTGCCATCCCAACAATTGCAGAACGCGACCGCGAATTACCTGACCCCAGCCGATCGCGGCATCGTCAAATTGCTGCGCGGCGGGTCGTGGAGCTCGCAGCTCCAGCTTCCCGAAGATTCCGAGATCGCCGACCTGGCGATGCGCCGGATCCTCGACACCGGCCGATGCCGATGGCAGAATGTCGCCTCGCCGCCATTGGCTTTGGGGCCGGACCGTCCGGGCCGGCTATCCTGGCAAGTCGGTGCGGACGGCCGCCAGACGGTGGGCATTGCGCTTGACGATCCCTCCGCGGTGGTGCTGCCCTCGGCCTCGCCTTGGTATGTACTTCCGGCCGAGCACCTGGCCGGCCCTGTCGCACTCAATTTAGCCAGACCGCTCGTCAAGCTCGCATTGTCGGCTCCGCCGGTGACCAAGGCGCAGGCCGAGGCGGTCGGCGCCGCCCTGGATCGCGAATTGCCGGGTCTCGCCTTGCCGCGGCCGCGCTCCGACATCGTCGAAGAGATCCGCAAAGACCCGCCGGTTCCGATCCTGACGCTCGTTCAACGCAAGCGAGGTTGGAACTATTGGGGGGTGCGCACGAAGGACTGGGACGACGATGTCGACCTGGCGCTCCTCGGCTTTTCTTATGGCGGCGTTCAAGTCGATCCGGAAGACCGGCGGAAGGAGTTGCGCGCCTTCGAGGAGGGGCGGATCGTCGTGCGACGCCGCAATCGCAGCGCCGAGCGCGGAGCGCTGAAGCGGTTGCAGGAACTCGGGTTGCAGGCCGTCGAGACTTTCGAAGCGCAAAATCGGGACGAGGACCGAATTGCCTTCGGTTTTGCCGAGGGGCAACGGGAATGGCCGAATTTTTTGTATGACGCGGTGCCGCAACTCGAGCGCGAGGGCTGGCGGATCGAATTCGAGGACGGCTTTCGCCATCGTGTCGTCGATGGCGCGGGTGAATGGACCGGTGAACTGGAGGAGGGAAGCGGGTGGTGGTTCTCACTCGATCTCGGGATAGTCGTCGAAGGCGAGCGGGTGGCGCTCCTGCCGGTGCTGAGTTCCTTGCTCGCACGTCTGCGCGATCGCGAGATGCCGAGCGAACTCGACGCGCTGGCGCATAACGGCACCGTCTTCGGCAGGCTCGAAGACGGCCGGCACGTCGCCCTCCCGCTCGATCGCACCAAGGCGATCATGGCCACCCTTGTCGAGCTGTACGACCCGAAGAACCTGTCCACCGAGGGCAAGCTCGGGGTTTCGGCCGGTGAAATGACGGGGTTGGCCGCGCTCGAAGCAGCTACTCGGCTGCGCTGGCTCGGCGGCGAGCGGCTGCGGGAATTGGCGGAGCGGCTGTCGAGCTTTTCGGGGATTGCCGAGATCCAGCCGCCGGCCGGGCTGCTGACTGAGTTGCGCCCCTATCAGCGCGACGGGCTCAACTGGCTGCAATTTCTGCGCGGATACAAGCTCGGCGGCATCCTTGCCGACGACATGGGGCTGGGCAAGACGGTGCAGGCGTTGGCCCATTTTCTTGTCGAAAAGCGCGAAGGCCGCCTCGACCGGCCGTGCCTCGTCGTGTGCCCGACCAGCGTCGTGCCGAACTGGCTCGCTGAGGCGGCGCGGCTGGCCCCCGAGTTGCGGATCTTGTCACTGCATGGCCCCGATCGTGCGGACCGCTTTCCGGAAATCGATAATGCCGATCTGGTGGTGACGACGTACGCCCTTCTGTCACGCGACGCCGACCGTCTGCTGCCGATCGAGTGGCACATGGCGGTGCTGGACGAAGCGCAAGCGATTAAGAACGCCGCCGCGAAGACGACGCAGCTGGTGTGCCGCCTCGATGCCCGCCATCGGCTGTGTCTCACCGGCACACCGATGGAAAACCATCTCGGCGAGCTATGGTCGCAATTCGCTTTTTTGATGCCGGGCCTGCTCGGCGACACCAAGCGCTTTGCCCGCGTCTTCCGCACCCCGATCGAGAAGAAGCAGGACGGCGAACGGCGGGCCGTGCTGTCGGGCCGATTGAAACCGTTCCTGTTGCGACGGACCAAGAGCCTGGTGGCGGCCGACCTGCCGCCGAAAACCGAAATCCTGCGCCCGCTCGAGCTGGCCGGCCCGCAGCGCGATCTCTACGAGACCGTGCGGGTCGCAATGCACGAGAAGGTGCGCCGCGAAATAGCCGATAAAGGGCTGGCCCGCAGCCACATCGTCGTGCTGGATGCGCTGCTCAAATTGCGCCAAGTGTGCTGTGACCCGCGCCTCGTCAAGCTCAGCGCTGCACGTCAAGTAAATGCCAGTGCCAAGCTCGAGCACCTGATGGAGATGCTCCCCTCGTTGATCGAGGAAGGCCGGCAAATACTGCTGTTTTCCCAATTCACCAGCATGCTCGACCTGATGAAGCCGGCGCTGGCCGCAGCCGGCATCGATTTTGTCGAATTGCGCGGCGACACGAAAGATCGCGCGGGCCCGGTGGCACAGTTTCAGAAGGGCAAAGTGCCGCTGTTCCTGATCAGCCTCAAGGCGGGCGGCACCGGGCTCAATCTGACCGCGGCCGACACGGTGATCCATTACGATCCCTGGTGGAACCCGGCCGTCGAGGACCAGGCTACCGACCGCGCCCATCGCATCGGCCAGGACAAGCCTGTCTTCGTCTACAAACTCCTCGCGCAAGGGACGGTTGAAGAACGCATGCTCGAACTGCAGCAGCGCAAGAAAGCGCTCGCCGCAGGAATTTACGACGCCGCGGACGGCACTGGCGCCGGTCTCGAAGCCGGCGACATCGAGCGCCTCCTCGAACCGCTGGGGTAAGAGAAGGCGCCGGTGTTTATCGGCGCCCGTCCTGTTCGAGGATCTCGCGCAATATCGTCCAGCGCGCAAACTTAGCGGGAAAATCCAACGTGGCATGCGCCGGGCTCGTCGAGGGCAATGCGAGGTATGTGAGAGCCGGGCGGCGCGGGAAATGGCGGTCGTATAGGCGCCGCGCGGTCGTGCCGTTAAAGGCGACGCCGCCGATTAGCGGATGCTGGTCGAGCAGCCGATCAATCGCGTTAGGCCGTTCCAGACGAATTGTCGTGTCGGCGCTCCGGTCGCGCTCGCCGATCTCGCAGACATCCCACACGGCAATCCGATGCCTCGTCAGAAAGGCCAGCCGTTCCGGATAATTCAAAGCCGGCGGCTCACCGAACAAAGCGAAAATGATCGGCCAGAACAGGTTGCGCGGATGGGCGTAATACTCACGCCGCCGCAATGACTCCTCACCCGGAAGAGTGCCGAGCACCAGTACGCGCGCCCGCGCGTCGACGACAGGCGGAAAGCTGCGTTTGGCGGGCGCGGCCGCTGTGCTTTCGTCGGATCCGGCTCTCACTCGACGTAACGACCAAGCCGGACCGCCGTCTGGCCCTTGGCGAGTTGGCGCGACGGCATGATCAGCACGCATTCGTCGTAGGGCGTGCGAATTTCGCGCCCATTGTCGCGGCCTATCAGGGTGCCCTTCGGCGACAGTACCTCAAGTCCGCGGAAATCCTGTACGAACTCGAACTTGTCGCCGGTGATCGTGACGGCTTCGGTGACTAGAATGACGCGTTGCCGCAGGTGCGCGTCGAAGTCCGGGCCGGCCAGCACCGCAGCGTCGTCGCGCGTCACAGTGTCGAGGGCGATCAGAAAGCGCAGCATGACATCGGTCGCGACCTCCGCAGCCCGGCGCTCCCAATGCTGGCCGGCCTCGATCAGCAGCGCGGTCTTGGGTCCTCCCGGGTCGCCAAACCCGCCATAGTCGCGCATCCGGGGCCCGGCGGCGTGGCCGGCATCGCACATGATCAGCTCCGGGATCCCGACTTGCCGCGCCAAGACCACCGACCTGTCCAGTGTCCCAGCCAACATCAGCGGCGCCGTCGCGTACTGCATCGAGTGGATGTCGAGCAGGAAATCGGCGGCTTCGACAATCGGGCGCAACGCGCGCGCCCGCGTCAGTTCCACTGACTGCCGGGGGCTGTCGAGCGTTGCGGCAGACCACAATCGGTTGAAATCTTCGTCGACATAGCGCGATGCTGTCGGTACCCGCGCATCAAAGCTGCGATACGCGGCAATGTTGTCAAAGGCCAAGCTCAGCTTGCCCTGTCGCGGCTTCAGCCCGGCGCGGAACAATCGATCGAGCGCGATCGCGCCGCAAATCTCGTTGCCGTGAGTTAAGGCGGTGATGAGAACGTGCGGTCCGGCGACCTCGCTATCGAAGGTCGTGACGTAATCGATTCCGGTATTGCCGGCTCGGTAGGGTTCGATGTCGGGCGGGGTAAGCTCGACGTTATAGGTCGGCTCGGGCACGCAGCGCTCCCAGTCTCGGGGTGTTATCGGCATCATCTTGCATCTGATCGGCGTCCTCGTCACGCCGACAACAGGCCGCAGGAGCTGAATGAGTTCGTGCCAAGGTGCAGCCGACCCGCCAGATTGCGGGGGGTGACCTTCGTTGCTTGCTCGCTGACAGGAGCATGCGTAGATTTGTGCGATGAATTCGCAGCTCGAAATTCGCCGGAGACCGCTCGCGCGGACCGGCTCCCATAGGTGCCTCGTGCGCATTCAGGCTTCAAGTCGCTTTGCCGGTGATCGAGCACAAGCGCTCGGGACGCCACCGCAACCAACGAGCTTGACAATATGAGCTTCGAAATCCCCGGAGTGTTGTGGCGCCGTGACCCACGAGCGGCTGAAGTGCCGTTAGTCTTCGACTCACCGCACAGCGGGTCCGAGTATCCCGAGGATTTTCGCTTTTGCTGCTCATTCGACGACTTGCGGACGGCCGAGGATGCTTATGTCGACGAGCTTTACGCGGCCGCACCAGAATTGGGAGCGACCCTCATCGGCGCGGTATTTCCGCGCAGCTATCTCGACCCAAACCGGGCGGCAGACGATCTCGACACCATGCATATCGATGGCACTTGGCCGACGCCCCTCTCGCCCTCTCATAGGACCCGGGCCGGCCTCGGCCTGGTGCGCCGCGTTGCCAGACCCGGCATCCCGATTTACGACCGCAAGCTGACCGCCGCCGAAGTGATGGCGCGGGTCGAGCGGTGCCATGTCCCCTATCATCGCGTGCTGGAAGAGACTTGTGACCGAGTACACCGCAAGTTCGGGGTGGTCTGGCATGTGAATTGCCATTCGATGCCGTCTCAGCGCAGCGGCAAGAAGGGCGGGCACTGTGCGGATTTTGTCTTGGGCGATCGCGACGGAACAACCTGTGCCCCGGAATTCACCAATTTCGTCGCCCGGGTGTTGCGGGGGCGCGGCTACACCGTGCGCATCAACGAGGTTTATAAAGGCGTCGAGATCGTAAAGCGGCAAGGTCGCCCGTCAGCCAGACGGCACAGCCTTCAGATCGAGGTCGACCGCGCCCTCTACATGGACCAGAGAACGCTGGAAAAGACTCGCGGCTTCGACCGGTTGCAGACCGACATCGCCTTTATGATGGAGGCGCTGAAAGGCTTTGCCAGCGCAAAACTCGAGGCGCGCGCCTGCGCGGCGGATGATTGAGTGGAGGCTTGATGGCGAAGATTCCGGAGATCCTGCAGCCCCATATCAACACCGCTTTTCCGGCCAATGTTTGCCTGGTCGGCAGCGTGCTGCCCAACGGGTTTGCGCAGATCAGCCCGCGCGGCAGCACGATGGTGTTCGACGATACGCGCATCGCGCTGTGGGAGCGCGGCAAAGGTTCGACCAACGAGAACCTTGCGGACGGCACCCCATTGACCGTGTATTTCCGCAAGCCGCAATTGCGCGAAGAGGGCGTGCTTCCCAAAGGCGGGATTGCGCGGTTCTACGGTCGCGCTCGGATTTACCGCTCGGGCCCGATCTACGAAGAGGTCTGGCGGCGTCTCGTTCAGCCGGAAAAGGACCGTGATCCGCAGAAGAGCGGCTATGCGGTCCTGATCGAAATCGACAGGGCGGAGGACCTGGACGGCCAGCCGCTGGGACTCTCCTGACGCCGGACAGCGTTGCGGTTGGGCGGGTCATCCTGCCCTTCCGATGACCGACGCACTTTCGCTTTATCTCGACGCGCTGCGGTTCGGCGCAGCCTTTACGGTTTTTGTGTCGCATTACTCCACTCGGCGTTTTAGCGGGGGTTTATTCTGGCAGTTCGATGGTGGGCGAACTGCTGTTCTCGTGTTCTTTGTGCTGTCGGGTTTTGTCATCGCCTGGGTGAGCGACACGCGGGAACGTACCCTCCAGGAGTACGGCCTCAGCCGTATTGCTCGGCTCTATTCGGTGATCATCCCCGCCTTCGTCGTGACGGCGGTGCTCGACAGCCTCGGCAAAGCCATCGACCCGAGACTGTACGGTCCGGAATGGGGCCACGGCGTGGCCCATACGGTGACCGATTATGCGCTCTCGGCGCTGTTTCTTGGCGAGAGCTGGATGATACGAGTTCTCCCCGGCTTCAACGTCCCTTATTGGTCGCTCAATTACGAGGCCTGGTATTATATCCTATTTGCAGCTGCCACATTTTTGCGGGGGCGATTACGGATAGCGGCCCTCATCGTTACGGCACTGGTGGCCGGGCCGAGGATTTTTTTCCTCCTCCCGGTATGGCTGATGGGGGTTGCGGCGTGGCGATGGCGGGCCGAGCTTCCCCGGCGGTTGGGGCCGCCCCTGGTGATCGCGTGCTTGGCCGGCTTTATCGCGCTGGAGGCACTCGGCGGCGAGCAGCTGTTCTGGCACCCGAGCAGCGGGTGGCTGCCGCCTAACTTGTCGGCCTATGATTTCGTCCTCGGCGCCCTGGTTGCATTTTTTATCATCGGTCTCGCCAATGTGCAGCTCCCGATGCCGGGACGTCGCTTCGAAAGGCTGGTTCGCGGGCTCGCGGGAACGTCGTTCGGGCTCTATTTGCTGCACTATCCGCTGCTGAATTTCTTCGCCGTCGTGGTTCCGGGGCCGCCTGACGGAGTACGGCACCGGGTCCTTGTTTTTGGTCTCGCCCTCGGCGGAGCGCTCGGATTGGCGAGCCTCATCGAGCCGCGCAAGGCGACACTGAAAGGACAGCTGCGTTCAGCCCTCCGCCTGCTACTCGGAAAACCCCCGCCACCGGCCGTCGCTCGGTAACTGCCTTCCGGACCGGCTGGTCGGGCACATAGGTGTCGCCATGACCGAACCTGAGTGGTATCGCGCCAATCGCGCCAGCTGGGACGAGCGTGTCGGCATCCATATCGGCCCGGGCGGCTACGATCTCTCCGACCTGCGGGCCGGGCGCGGCAAGTTGAACGCCATCGAGGAGGCGGAGTTGCCCGCGGTCGAAGGCAAGCGCCTCGCCCACCTGCAATGCCATTTCGGGGCGGATAGCCTAACACTGGCGCAGCGTGGCGCGTCGGTAGTCGGCCTCGATTTTTCGGCACCCGCCATCGAGGTGGCGTGCAACCTGGCTGACGAACTCGGTCTCGCCAACCGCGCGCGCTTTGTTCATGCGGACCTCTATGACGCATTGGCGGCGATCCCGTCACCCCATAAGTTCGACATGGTGTTCGTCACCTGGGGCGCCATCTGCTGGCTGCCCGACATTTCTCGATGGGCCCAGATCGTCGCGGCGCTGCTGCGTCCGGGCGGATCGCTCTATCTCGCCGAAGGCCATCCCACCGCTTACGTCTTCGGTGACGCTACGCGCGCTCCCGACGGCACACCGGGCCTGTTGGCCCCGTACTTCTCGCGTGAGCCGGTGGTCGACACGGAAGGGGATGATTACGTCGATTTCAACGCTCGGCTCGCCAATGTCACCATCTATAACTGGATCCATCCTTTGGGCGACGTCGTCACCAGTCTGATAGCTTCGGGCATGACGCTGAACTGGCTGCACGAGCACGATGCAGTGCCCTGGCGCATGTTTACGGATTCTCCTGAAGGATGCATCCGGCCTTTATCGTTGGCCGGACAAGCCGTGGCTGCCCCTGGCTTTCTCGCTCGCTGCCACCCGCCGCTAGGGTGCCCCGGCGGCTCCCGAGGCCTCAGGAAGCGAACTGCTCCTTGAGCACCCGCTCCTCGAGATTGGAATCGTGGTCGAACAGCAAGGTCATGGCGATGTCGCGGTTCTCGCTGACTTGGACGGACACCACGTCGCGAACCTCGGTGAAATCGGCGACTGCGCTAACCGGGCGTTTGTCGGTCTCGATCGCGTCGATCCGAACCCGCGCCAGATGCGGCAATAAGGCGCCGCGCCAGCGGCGAGGTCGGAAGGCGCTGATTGGGGTCAGTGCGAGTACGCCGGCGCCCAGCGGAATGATCGGACCGTGCGCCGAAAGGTTATAGGCCGTGCTGCCGACCGGGGTGGCTACGAGAACACCGTCCGCCATCAGCTCTTCGATCCGCACGATCCCGTCGACACTGACTCGCAGCTTAGCGGCTTGCCGGGTCTCCCGAAGCAACGACACTTCGTTGAACGCGAGCGCCTGGTGGGGGCTGCCATGCTTGTTTTCCGCGATCATTTCGAGGGGATGCAGGACCACCGGCTGTGCGCCGGCGAGGCTCTCGTAGAGCCCGTCCGGCCGATAGGCGTTCATCAAAAACCCGACGCTGCCGCGGTGCATGCCGTAAATCGGAATGCCGAGATGCAGGAAGCGGTGGAGCGTCTCCAGCATAAAGCCGTCGCCACCGAGCGAGACGATGATTTCGGCACGTTCCGGAGGAACACAGAAATAGCGGCTGCAGAGCTCTATGAGCGCCTGCTGCGCGGCCTCGGTCTCCGCCGCGACGGCGGCGATCCGGGGTGGCGGCCCGAGTCACCCGCCGGTCACGCTCATATGTCGCGCGATGGCCGGCCGGTTATGGCGGCGGTCGATGATGAAATCGTGGCCCTTCGGCTTTCGGTCGATCGCCTCGCGGATCGCCGCTTCAAGCACCTCGTCACCTTCGGATTGGCGCAACGGCGTGCGCAGATCCGCTGCATCCTCCTGGCCAAGACACATGAAGAGGGTGCCGGTACAGGTCAAACGCACGCGGTTGCAGCTCTCACAGAAATTGTGGGTCAATGGGGTGATGAAGCCGAGCCGCCGGCCGGTTTCCCGCACCTTGACGTAGCGCGCGGGACCGCCGGTACGATAATCGGTCTCGTCGAGCGTCCATCGCCGCTGCAACCGGGCGCGTACCATGGATAGCGGCAGGTATTGGTCGAGCCGATTTTCTCCGCCGATATCGCCCATCGGCATGACCTCGATGAATACGAGATCGAAACCCTGCGCGCCGGTCCAGGCGACGAGCTCGTCGAGCTCGTCCTCATTGACCCCGCGCAACGCCACCGCATTGATCTTGACTGCCAACCCGGCAGCTTTCGCCGCCGCGAGCCCTTCGAGAACCACCTCGAGCCGGCCGCGGCGCGTGATCTCGGTGAACTTGGCCGCGTCGAGCGTGTCGACCGAGACGTTGACCCGGCGCACGCCGCACGCGCGCAGCTCGCCGGCGTAACGCGCGAGCTGGCTGCCATTGGTCGTCAAAGTCAGCTCATCGAGCGCGCCGGTGCGGACATGCCGGCCGAGCGAGCGGAACAGGCTCATGATGTTGCGGCGGACGAGCGGCTCCCCGCCGGTCAGACGGAGCTTCTTCACGCCGAGCCGAATGAAAGCGCTGCACACGCGATCGAGCTCCTCGAGGGTCAAGAGCTCAGATTTCGGCAAAAACGTCATCTCTTCCGCCATGCAGTAGACGCACCGGAAGTCGCAGCGGTCGGTAACCGATACGCGCAGATAGGTGATACCTCGTCCAAACGGGTCGATCATGCCCTACTCGCTTCGCGTGCGGCCCATCTCGTTAAGATAGGGGCGCCGCTGCCGAATGTCGCCCCCGATCTCGTCATAGTTATCCGGCGCTACGGCAGCGGGTCCTCGGGGAACCAGTCGCCGAGCACCTGCTCCTCGGTGTAGGAGGTGTTCCTGATGGTGGGCAACTCCATCTGGTCGAACTCGCCGTGCTCCTCCAGGTCAAGTATCGCGAGCAGGACAGCGCGCGGTGTCTCTTTCTCGATGAGACGCGGTACTTCAGGCCTCAGACTGGGGCTATCCTCCAGGATACGGTCAATATCGAGCCTGGCTTGCCGAATTGTGCGGCGCCAGCGGTTGCGGGGGTCGATGGCCGGCGAGAATTGGAGCTTAACCTGGTGATGGATTATCCGTGAAATCTGGCTCCGGAGTCTCAATCGGAGCGACTTAGCCAAATCCTCGATCTCCTCGGCCAGATTCTCCCAGTCAAGGGGCTGGTTTGTGGCGCCGCCGGCGGCGGCGCGCAGTGCGGCCGCCTGCTGCTCGGACCAACCTACGGTGTCTTTTTCGTAAAGGGTGTTCAGATCCGTCATGATTGCCTCAATATGGCATTGGCCGCCTTGCAGCGAAAGCCGTCCCGACCCATCATCGAGGCATGCAGGAATTCGCCGTCCGCCCGCAACCCGACAATCCGCGGCTGACCCGGATCATCACCGGCACCGATCAGGAAGGCCGGCAAGTCGAGACCGCCGTCGTCATGGAGCGGCCGCTCACCTTGTTCCTCAACGGCCGTGAGATCGTCACGATGATGACGATCGGCGATCACCCCGATTATCTCGCCATCGGATATCTGCTCAACCAGAATATGCTGCGGCCCGATGACCGGATCACCGGCATCGACTACGACGAAGAGCTCGAGACGGTCGTGGTTCGCACCGACCGCGAGACCGATTTCGAGGACAAGCTGAAAAAGAAGACGCTGACCTCGGGCTGCGCCCAGGGCACCGTGTTCGGCGATTTGATGGAGAAATTCGAGGAGGTCCGGCTCGACCCGAACGCGGTGCTGCGTACCTCGTGGCTCTACGCGCTGACCCGCAAAATCAACACCTCGCCGAGTCTCTACCTGGCCGCCGGAGCGATCCATGGCTGCGTGCTGTGCGAGGAGGACCGGCCGCTGATCTATATGGAGGATGTCGGCCGGCACAACGCGATCGACAAGATCGCCGGCTACATGCACCGGCATCAGATCTCCCCGGCGGGCAAGATCTTCTACACCACCGGCCGGCTGACCTCCGAGATGGTGATCAAGACCGTGCAGATGGGCATCCCGATCCTGATCTCGCGGTCGGGCTTCACCGCGTGGGGTGTCGATCTCGCGCGGCAGGCCGGGTTGACCCTAATCGGCCGAGCCAAGGGGAAACGGTTCGTCGCGCTCGCTGGGAGCGAGCGCATCGTCCTCGACGGCGATCTGCATTCGGTTGACGAAAAGCATCCCCGCCTCGCGCGCAAAGCAAGCGTAGAGGAGGACGCGGCGTGAAAATTGTCGGCCTGTTGCTCGCCGGCGGGCAGTCCCGCCGCATGGGTGGCGGCGATAAGGCATTACGCGTTATCGGCGGAGTAACGCTGCTCGAGCGGGTGATCGAGCGGATGCGGCCGCAAGTCGAAACACTCGTGCTCAACGCCAATGGCGATCCCGCCCGGTTTGCAAGCTTTGGCCTCCCCGTAGTACCGGATAGCGTTCCCGATTACGCCGGGCCGCTGGCCGGGGTGCTGGCGGGGCTCGATTGGACGGCTGAGCACCGCCCGGATTGTACTTACGTCGTCACAGTCGCAACCGATGCACCGTTCCTGCCGAGAGATCTCGTGTCACGGCTCGTGCGCGGTATAGAAGAATCCGGCGCCGACCTCGCTTGCGCAGCATCTGGTGGTCAGCCCCATCCGGTGATCGGCCTCTGGCCGGTGGGTCTGCGCGAAGACCTGCGCCGCGCGGTCGCGGACGAAACGGTCCGCAAGGTCGATGTGTGGACGGCGCGCCACCGCCTCGCGACCGTGTACTTCCCCAGCGAGCCGATAGACCCGTTCTTCAATGCCAACCGGCCGGAAGATCTCACGATCGCCGCGGCGTTCCTCGCCGCCGAAGGTGGCCGGTGAAACCCATTGCAATCGGGTTGAGGAAGTCGGCGGGTCATTCGCCGAGCCGATGGGTAAAACGTGCTTCAGTTCTGGACGCCAGACTGACGCTCGCGGTGGTAGCAGGACGGCTGTGCAGCCCGTACGGATGATCGCAGATGCCCCGGCACGGTTTAGACCGTTTCAAAGCACAAACGGCTGTCGCCGAGGCTGTCGAGCCCTCATCTTTCTCAGCCGAATATCGGCATGCCGCTTCGGCCGGTACCGTCGATTTGCGCGTCTTGGAACTGCTCTCCGCGCGAGTCTGTCATGAGTTGAGCGGACCCATCGCCGCAATCAATAATGGTGTCGAACTCCTCGTCGAGGAGAGCACTGGTATGGGGTCATCGCTCAACCCTGCCTTCCTGCACGATACCGTGGCGTTGGTCAGCGAGAGTGCGCGACGCGCCCGCTCCCGGTTAGAATTCTACCGGTTTGCTTACGGGTTCAGCTCGGGCTCCGCAATCGCCGGCCCGGCGCCGTACGAGATCGCCACCGGCTTCTTGGCTGCGGCCAATATCACCGGCGATTATGCCGAGGGTATTCGGATGTTGTCGCCCGACTGGCAAAAGCTGGCCTGCAATCTGCTTTCGGTCGCGGCCGATGCGTTGCCGCGCGGCGGTCGCCTGGTTTTAACCGACGGGCCGCTCAGCCTAGAAGCGGTCGGGAAGCCCGCCGCTCTGTCCGCCGAAGCTCATGCGGCGCTGATGCTCGTAACGCCGATTGCCGATCTCACCGCTCGCACGGTGCAGCCCTATTTCACCGGGCTTCTCGCCAAAGCGCTCGAGCGCTCTTTGATAGCGACCGCGGAGCCCGGACGGGTCCGGCTCGGGGTAGTCGTTCCCCGGTAGTCGACCCCGCCCAGCTCATCTGGGGGCTGCTAGGCTGCTGCCGTGCCGCGCCGCGCGGGGGAAATATCGGCGCTGGTATTGGCCGTCGGAGTGCCGGGCATCGGAACCGGATCCCTGAGAACGTAGCCTCGGCCCCATACCGTCTCGATGTAATGGCTGCCGCCGGTCGCCTGGGCGAGTTTTTTGCGCAGCTTGCAGACAAAAACGTCGATGATCTTGAGCTCAGGCTCGTCCATGCCGCCGTACAAGTGGTTGAGAAACATCTCCTTCGTCAAAGTCGTGCCCTTGCGCAGGCTGAGCAGTTCGAGAATTCCGTATTCTTTCCCTGTGAGATGCACCGGCTGGTCGTCAACCGAGACGACACGCGTATCGAGGTTGACGACCAGCTTTCCGGTCCGGATCGTCGATTCAGAGTGTCCCTTCGACCGCCGCACGATCGCCTGTATGCGCGCGATCAGCTCGCGCCGGTCAAACGGCTTCGTCAGGAAGTCATCGGCGCCAAACCCTAGCCCCTTGATTTTGTGGTCGAGCTCGGCCAGACCCGAGAGGATCAGGATTGGCGTGCGAACCCGTGCGGCGCGCAGGCGTCGAAGCACCTCATAGCCGTCAATGTCCGGCAGCATCAAATCAAGAAGAATAATGTCGTAATCGTAGAGTTTGCCGATCTCCAGGCCATCCTCTCCGAGATCGGTCGTATCACAGATAAAATTCTCCTTAATCAGCAGCATCTTGATGCTGGCTGCGGTTTGTGTATCGTCCTCGACTAAAAGCACGCGCATTAGAACCTCCGGGTTTCGGCCGGTTGTCATGCCGGCGGGCCTTGGTTAACCAGAATTACCAGAATCAGTTAACAAGTGGTTTACTGGTAATTCCGAAGGTTAGACTTGCGACCGGCGACCGTGGAGCCGAGTGGGGGGCGATTGGCTCGGGTAACCGTTGGGTCGGTCGTGCAGGCATCATGCCGGGTGGTGTCGGGGCCTGTGCGACCGTCGAAGAAGCATGCCTCGCGGCTTTTTCCATTGAGCCGCGCAGCCGTTCCACCACCCCAGTCAGTTGCACCCGTTGGCGAGGCCATCGTTGGAAGCCGGCGATTTGTTCCGATTCCAGCTGAACTCGCCTCGTGGCGTTGCGGCGTTCGAAACTCGAGCACCAGAGACATCAACCCCCTCCTTATTTGCGACTCACGTCTGCACGCCTCACGATCATTCGGACGCGCCGTGATCCAGAGGTGTGACCTGCGTCACACTGCCGTCAAAACTTTGTCTATCGGACCTCAGACAGAGAGCCAGTCGGTACGATACGACGTTCGCCCTTTCAATGCCGTCTGTAACTAGTGCCCCTGGGCCGCCACGTTTATTACGCTACCGGCGTCAGTCAGCCGTCCCGCGGATAACAAACCCCGTAGCGATTTTTTTGAACCACCGTCAAGTGTACCCGGGGACAAAAGGTCTCCTCAATCCTCTAGTCCATTGGACTGGGCCTTTCTCCGCATGAATTCGTCCGACTTCTAGAGGAATTAATCGTGTTAACCGGCATGCGTTTCAGAAATTTTTTCGAGATGCATTTGATACGTTTCGGTCGGGCTGATATGGAACAGCGGGCGTCGAGGTCACCGAAGTGGTCTACGTCAAGTTCGGGGATTGGTCACCGCTACCGGGGCTGGTCTATTCAGGTCGCCGCAATACGGTTTGGGCGATAGCCAGCGCCGCTCCCACAGGCGGTGTCGATCCGACGTGGCACGTTTAAGAATACGAATTGCCGCTAGCAAATAGCCTCAACTAAGTCTCGCGCACAGTGCCGTCTGCACCAGCGGTCGCGGCAGCCCGTCTTTTGCAGGAAGAGTTGCGGACGTTGGCGGAACCTCCCGAAAGTTATCAACGTATCTGCTGCTGCCTTATTCCGAGGATTTAACCATCACGCCAGCGGCCAGCTCGTAGAGCGCAGCACTCCAGCAAAACATGTCCCGGCTGACGAGCCGAAGTGGTCGCGCTCGGCTCCACGCGGCGGACGTTCCATGACCTGGATTGCAAGAGGGCCGGCCGGGATCGCCTGACGTGCGGCCATACGGCCGAGTGCGGGAAGCGGGGTTGGGGCACAATGACGCCGCAGTCCGCCATGCGCCGAAGGACAAGCGACGCGAAGCTGCAGCCCTGCGGGAGGCGGCGCAGGTCGGACGCCTGCCAGGGATCGCGTCTACATCGCAATCGCGCGGCTGATGATGCACGGCGGCGTCCAGCAGCAGCGAGACCAATTCGGATATTGGCTTTCGCCGTGCGGACACCCGTCTGGATAAGTTGTCGCTTGCAGTCCCCGACTTTTGGACATGACTGACGTGCGGCTAATCGGAAGTTGCTGACGCAGATCGACATTGGGCCAAATTAGCCTCGGCGGCTCTGTTGACCTAAGTCAATGCACCGTGGTCGGTTTGATGCATCTTTGCTGGTGCGCTATCGCTAATTCTGGGCTGCTACCATGTCCAATGGGGAAAGAGAAATGTCGCTGCCGATCAAAGCCCTTGTCCCGTTCGTGGCTGGTCTCACGATAGCGGGACTAGCTCAAGCTCAGTTGCCCCCCACCTGAGAAACTCACGTCACTCTCTCAGCAAGACCTCGAAATGATCCGTGGAGGCCGTTACCAACCAGGTCCACGGCAAAATAGCGGCAACTACTGGTGACTGAAGCAATCCGGCTTCGGGCAATTCGGGGTTTATCCAACTGGTCACGAGGGCTTCCCCAGAAGAACCAGCAATGTGAGAATATCGGATATACGGTGCGCTCTGGTGGCAATGCCGTTCTTACCGAGCACTATCACTTCGTCAGTTGTCTGCAGCCGGACGGGACCTAGAAAATCGTGTGAGCTTTGTCACGCGTTTCGACTTCAGCGGCCTCGAGCTCGATCGGCTCGACGAAGAGACCGGCCTCTGGGAACGGATCTGAACAGAATCGTCGACCCGTACAGTAATGCCCTTTGCTGAAGGGGATAGGTGATCGGCGCTCCTTCCACCTGCGCGAAAGGTGTGAGCTTGTGCATCCGGTAACTGCTCTCCGCCAAAATCTCGACCGCCGGTCTGGCCTCACTCGGCAATTTCGGCCGCCTCGCGCGCGGCGGGGATCATTTCGGGCGGCGGACCGAAGGGAAGCGTCTCGGGTGCGACGCGGACTTCGGTGGTGAATTTGAACGGAATGGGGCCGCCGCTCGCAAAGGTCAGCTCGACAAAATATGCGACCCAACCGCGCGCGGGCTCGGGCACTCTCGCCCTAAAGATCCCATCGCCACCGGCCTCCAACGTCGAACGCCGGTAGGCCGGCCCGATCGTCTCGAGACGGAAGTCCCGCGCCGCGGGGTTTGTCGCCTGCCATAGTACTGCGCCGCGCGGCCGCGTTGCAGTCTTTACCTCGATTACTCCATTGGGTGCGAAGCTCCACGAAAACTGCGGGCGAGGTTGGCCCGCGACGATCGCATGGTAAAACGCCAGCATGCTTTCCCGTGCGTCGCTGCCTTTCAGCGAGTGGTCGGTATTGGGCACGTAACGAAGGTATTTCTCGCCGATCAGCGCTTCGAAATAAAACCTCGAAGAGTCTGGTAAGAAATATTGGTCTCCTGCAGAATTGACCACGAATTTAGGTAGGCTGAGCCGGTCACGATAGGCAAATGGGTCCTCTATCTCGAGGAGCGAGGCCAGCTCGGCAGTGCCCGCCCAGCGCATGATGCCGGAGGCCTGATAGGCCGCAATCGACGGCGCCCAAAAGCCATAAGCGCGATAGTGGTGCTCGAAGGAGGCTTCGATGTTAAGCAGGTCGATGACCACCGGAACGACCGCAGCGACGCGTCGGTCGACCGCTGCGGCGGTCCATGCCGTCCAGCCGCGCTTCGAGGCTCCCGCGAGGATAAATCTCTCGATTTCGACTTCGCCGCCTGCGGGGCTGCGGCAGAAGCCGGTGATCGCGTCCATTGCGCGCACCACGCTCTTCGTCATCGGCAGACGCAACGGCCAAGTCTTGTCACCGGTCCGCAGGTACTTGTCCCAACTGTAGGCGATGATGCCGTCCTCGGCGCGTGGACCGGTCTCTCCCGCGAAGGTCAACGGCTGATTTGGCACCGTGCGCAGCTCGGCAGCGACCGATCGTGTCATCATTGCCGCAATGGCCAGCAGCGGATTCGCCTGGGCTTCCGCCGGCTTGTCGTTCGAGCCGCCGGCAATGACCAGCAGCGCGGTATCGCTTACGATCTCGTCGGGCACGACGAGCCTCAACTGATGGTGCCAGCGCGGCCGGTCCACCTCGCTCCCATCACGCCAGCACTGCGAGACCAGTTCGATCAGGTGAGTGGTGTAGCCGCTGCCCCGCAGCGCCGCGATCGCCGTCCACCGATAGTTCGGATCACGCAATGCTACATAACTTTCGAGCGCAGAGGGAGGTACGGAAACCATGACGGCGCCAACGCAATTCGACGGAAGAAGTTCTTGGACGACGGCGCCTGGACCAGATTTAACCGAAGTAGGAGCCGCCGTTTACATGCAAGGTCTGGCCGGTCACAAAGCCGGCGTCGTCGGAGGCGAGAAAGACCGCCGCGCGCGCGATTTCCTCCGGACGGGCCATGCGGCCGAGCGGGATCGCTTGCGCCGCCTCGGCGAGCTCAGCCTCGCTGCTACCGTAGCGCGGCTGGGCGGTGTCGGTCAGACCAGGCGCGATCGCATTGACCCTGATCCGATAGGGAGCCAGCTCCAGCGCCATCGCCCGCGTCATCGACAACACGCCGCCCTTGCTGGCGACGTAATGAACGCCGCGGGGCGAGCTGCGGAATGCCGCGCCCGAGGTCAGATTGATCACGACACCGGGCCGTCCCGCCGCGACCATCGCTCTGGCGACAGCCTGCGCGCAAAAGCACGCGCCCTTCAGATTGACGTCGAGTACGTAATTCCAGTCGCTCTCCGTCATCTCCAGGAACGGGACCCGCGGGAACACTCCGGCATTGTTGATCAGAATGTCGACCGGCCCGAGCCCCTGCTCGGCGGCGGCGACCATCGCCTGCGACTGCTCAATATCCGAGACGTCCGCCTTGACGGTCAGTGCACTTCTTCCATGGCTGCGCACTTGATCGGCAACGGTTTCCGCAGCGGGCTCGTCATCGAGCCAGTTGACCGCGACATCGGCGCCCGCAGCGGCAAACTCGATTGCCATCGCGCGGCCGATCCCCTGCTGCGCGCCAGTGACTACAACCACTTTGCCGGCGCATTGCATCGGCGCATCTCCGCGGTTGAGTGCGGTGAGCTATAGTTAGTCCCAGATCTTGTCGGTCAGCGGCAGACCACTGAGATCAGCCCGGCCCAGCGGACGATCGGGGACGATGCCGGCCTGCTCCAGCAGGGAGGCGATCTGTCTTGTGTGCTGGGTGGAGTGCCACACCGTGCGCTCGAACATCTCGTGGCGCGAAGTGTCGCCGAAATAGGTCGGCACCGGGCGCGCGAAATCCTCGTCTTTCACCCGATCCCACCATTCGTTGATACGCGCCCGCACGCTCTCACCGAACGCGGCTATCGCGGCGCTCGTCCGCATCTCCGCAGACGGTGGAACGACGAGGCTCTCATAAGTCAGCATCGCGCCCGTGGCCTCCATGTCGAGGTACGCGGTCGGGATCTGAAAGATGTGGTGCATCAACATGCGGTACGACCGCCGCCGGCGCGGCAGCTGGTCCTCGATCATGTCGTCCGGCATCTGCCGAACAAGCCGGACCGCCGTCTCGAGCACATGATTGTAGCGCGTGTGCAGCTCGGCCGGCGATAGCGCCGGGCCCGTCTTCTCGTCGAGGCCCAAAAACTCGACGACGTCGCTGATGACCTGGGCAAATACGAAACGATCTCCGCGCGAGACGACGGGTACGGAGCGCGCACCTAACCGCCCCAGCTCCTCCAGCCCGCCCTCATCCGCCAACACATTGATCGATTGGAACTCGATCCCACGGACCGAGAGGTATTCCTTAACCCTGAGACAGCTCGTTCAATGCGGCTGCCAGAACACCTTGATTGGTTCGTTCATCTGTCCTCTCGGGCTATTGCCAGAAAGACCCTAGGCCGCAATTTCGGGCTTTGCAAGCCGGGGGACGCGGGGCCTATTCTCTCGCCGACTTCTCAGCGCAAAACGGAGGAAGCGATGACGGTTGTGCGGGCAGGTGCACGGGCCACCAGGCGCGGCGCGGCGGAAAACTTTACAGGCGAAGTGTTTCAAGACGAGGTGCTCGTCGGCCAGCAGCCGTCGCGCATGCGGGCGACGGTCGTCTCGTTCACCCCGGGTGCCCGTACCGGGTGGCATTCGCATCCGGTCGGGCAGACGCTCTATTGCCTCTCCGGCGTCGGCCGCATCTGCATCGGCAAGGGCTCGCGGCCACAGGCGATCTATCCCGGCGACACCGTGATGATCCCGCCCGATACGATGCACTGGCACGGCGCCGCCCCGGACCGCTTGTTCAGCCATCTGGCGATGTCGGAAAATGGCGAGCAAGGCCAAGGCACAACCTGGGCCGAGCACGTCAGCGACAGCGATTACAAGACGGACCCCGTCACGGCCTGACGGAGAAGGTCGGTTCAGCCGAGCGTGCCGGCGGCGCGAAACGCGGCGATCTCGGCGGGTTCAAGCCAGCCGGCGACGGCGGCTTCGGCGTCGTCGCCGCGGCTCGGCGGCTGGGGCGGGATGGGCAGGTCGGGTACCGTACGGCTGAACCGCGGCGCGGGTGCCGGCTGCGCGATCCCGTCGATCTCCACATAGTTTTGCCGCGCCGCGTTGTGGGGGTGCAGCGGCGCCTCGTCGGTTGTCAGCACCGGCGCGAAGCAGGCGTCGGTGCCTTCGAGAAGCGTGCACCATTCTTCGCGCGTCCGGCTCTTGAACAGCGCCGCCAGCCTGGCTTGCGCCTCGGGCCATTGTACGCGGTCCATTTGCGGCGGCATCGCCGCCGGATCGACATCGAGGCGGCGCAGCAGTTCGGCGTAGAACTTGCCCTCGATCGGGGCGATCGAGATCCACCGCCCATCGGCGCATTCGTAAACATTGTAGAAATGCGAGCCGGTGTCGAGGTGGTTGGTGCCGCGCTCATGCGTCGCGAGGCCAGAGGCAATCAGGCCGTGAAAGGCCGTCATCAGCGAGGCGGCGCCGTCGACCATCGCGGCATCGACGACCTGTCCCCGGCCCGAGCGCTGCGCCTCGAGAATGCCGCAGACGATCCCGAAGGCCAGATAGAGCGCGCCCCCGCCGAAATCGCCGATGAGATTTAGGGGCGGTGTCGGCGGCTGGCCGCGCCGCCCAAAGGCGTGCAATGCGCCGACCAGCGAGATGTAGTTGATGTCGTGCCCTGCCGCATGCGCCAGCGGCCCGTCCTGTCCCCAACCCGTCACCCGGCCGTAAACGAGACGCGGATTGCGCGCGAGGCAGTCATCGGGGCCGAGGCCGAGCCGCTCGGTGACGCCGGGGCGGAAGCCCTCGATCAGCGCATCGGCGCGCTCGACGAGGCGCAACGCGAGGGCCTTCCCCTCCGGGCTCTTCAGGTCGAGCGCCAGGGCACGGCGGCCACGCAGTAACAGGTCGTAGCGCAGTTCACGCATCAGCCCGAGATCGCTCGGCTCCGGCCGGTCGATGCGCAATACCGTCGCGCCCAGATCGGCGAGCAGCATCGCGCACATCGGCCCGGGCCCGATGCCGGTGAGCTCCACGACCTTGATGCCGGCGAGCGGTCCCACACGCGCCTCCGTTAGAGCTCAGCCGCGGCGCTGGGCTTGCCGCAGGAAATCGATGAAGATGGCCGCTAAGCAGACCCTCCTTGGCGTTCCACTCTTCGAGCGCGACATCGAGGTCGGGGCAGTCCTCGGTCAGAACCTCGTGATATTCGCTGTTCGGCATCAGCCGGTGCGCCGCCTGGCCAGGCCCGCGCGGGTGCACCCGATCGTTGCCGGGGATGATGCAGGCCGGCATTGTCAGCGAGCGCAGCTCGGCGGGGCTCAGCCCGATCACGGGATGATGCGCCCCCTCGTTGAAGGCGCGCCGCCACTCTTCCATGATGCCGATGAAGCGCTGCGGGTCGAGCGCCATCAGCCGCGCGCGGTTCCCCGGATTGGCAGCGATCACCTCGGCAAAATGCTCGGTGCGGCACACCGCTTCCATGCCGCCTTGCCGCGCCGCATTGATGAACTGCGTGTAGTAATTCTCGACCAGGCGCTGGGCCGCATAGGCACCACCCGTCACCCGCCACAGCAAGAGCCCGCGCACATCGGCCGGATGGCGCAGCGCCATCAACAACGCCAGGCGGCAGCCCGACGAGCTGCCGCCGATATAGGCTGGAAGCGCGTCGAGCTGCGACAGCAGAGCGCGCAGATCCTCGGCCCAGATCTCGTTCTCGGAATTTCCGCCGTCGAACGAGACGCCGGAAGCGCCGCAATTGCGCCGGTCATAGACGAGCACCCGGCACCCGGCCTCGGCGAGCTTCTCGCCGAGCGACTTGACCCCTGCGAGGGCGCGCCTGCCGCCGGGCTGGAGGGCCACCCATGGCCCGCGCTCACCCATCACTTCGTAATTGATGTCGACGCCGCGGACGGTCGCGACCGGCATGGCTCTCCTCCATGGTCGAATTTTCGTAACTATGTCATCCTAGCCGACATCCACCGGACGCGGAGAGGAATCATGGCGTTGGGGTTTCCTATTTCCCGACCGATTACGGCATCGACATCGCCGAACTGGCGCGGGCGCTCGAAGAACACGGCTTTGCCTCGCTCTATGTGCCGGAGCACACCCATATCCCGGCCAGCCACCGCACGCCTTTTCCGGGCGGCGGCATGATCAGGAAAGCGGCATGATCAGGAAAGAAGCGCCTTGCCCTCTTTGCCGCGGTGCGGGGAGAGGGAGGAACCCGCGGCATGATCCGGGAAGAACTCGTCTTTGTCGCGACTTGCGACATCTCGGGGCTGGCGCGCGGCAAAGGCTTTCCGGCGCGCGAATTGCCGGCGCGGCTGAAGAAGGGCGTCGGCTGGACCGGCAGCAATCTGATGATGTCGCCGTTCGGGCCGATCTGGGACACGCCCTTCGGCACCGCCGGGGATTTCATGATCGTGCCCGACCCGTCGGTTGAGGTCCGCGTCGATTTTGCCGACGGGTCGGCGATCGAGCATTTCTTTCTGGGCGACATTTGCAATACCGACGGCAGCCCGTGGGAATGCTGCCCACGGCATTTCTTGCGCCGCGCGATCAAAGAGCTGGACGAGGTGGCCGGCCTGCGCCTAGTGGCGGCTTTTGAGCAGGAATTCCTCTACACCGGCGTTTCCGACCGCCCGGGCGACGCCTATGCCCTCGGCGCGTTCAGGCGGCAGGACGGCTTTGGCGAGACCTTCACCGCCGCGTTACGGGCCGCCGGGGTGGTTCCCGACACGTTTCTCGCCGAATACGGCCCGCGCCAGTTCGAGGTGACGGTGATGCCGCAGCCGGCGCTGACCGCCGCCGACCATGCGATCATCACGCGCGAGATGGCGCGCGCCACGGCGCATCGGCTGGCCCATCGCGTGATCTTCTCGCCAAAGCCTGATCCCGATCTCGTGGGCAACGGCGTGCACATCCACATGAGCCTCGTCGACGCCGCGGGCCGGCCGGCGACCCACGCTTCCGGCGAGCCGATGGAGCTCAGCAAGCCGGCGCAGCACTTCTTCGCTGGCGTCCTACACCACATGCCGGCCATCTGCGCGATCACCGCGCCTTCGCCGGTTTCCTATCTTCGGCTGACCCCAAATGCCTGGGCGCCGACGGTCATCGATCTGGTGCGCCAGGACCGTGGCGCCACCCTGCGCATCTGCCCGACTTTCGCTGCCGCGACGTCGAGCGAACTGATGCGCCAGTTCCACGTCGAGTTTCGCGCCACCGACGCCGCAGCTAGCCCCTATCTCTCCCTCGGGGCTGTGATTTTCGCCGGGGTCGACGGCATCCGCCGCGGGCTGGAGCTGGCGACATCAGGCCCGCCGGAGCACCTGCCCCACTCTCTTCCCGAAGCGCTCGACCGGCTCGCCGCCGACGAGACGGTGGCCGGCTGGTTCGGCCCGACCCATTACGACGCCTATATGAGGTTCAAGCGCGTCGAGGCGGAAAAGGTCGCCGGGCTGTCGCCTGCCGAGCTCTGCACCCGCTACGCCGAAGTCTATTGATGTCCGAGGCAGCGCTGCTCGAACCCGACGAGCCCGACCCGGTTACGCTCGAGAACGAGGCGGGAGGTTCGGTTTTCTTTCTCACCTGCGAGCATGCGGGGCGCGTCTTCCCGCGCCGGCTCGGCCGGCTCGGACTGCCGGAGGCCGAGACCTTGCGGCACATTGCCTGGGATATCGGCATCGGCGCGGTCGGGCGCGAACTTTCGCAGCTGTTGGATGCGGCGGTGATCCTGCAAACTTATTCGCGCCTGGTGATCGACTGCAACCGCGACCCCAATGTCCCAAGCTCGATCCCGGAGATCAGCGAGGACACCGAAATCCCTGGCAATCACGGCCTTACCGAGGCGGATAGGGCAGCCCGGGTGGATGCGATCTTCCGCCCCTATCACAATGCGATCGCCGCGGCTCTGGACCGGCGCGCGGCGGCCCGCCGTCCATCGGTGCTGGTCGCATTGCACAGCTTCACCCCGGTCTTTAAAGGCGTCGCGCGGCGATGGCATGTTGCGGTGTTGTTCAACCGCGACCCTCGGCTGGCGCATGCCCTCGCAGAACTGCTGCGCGCCGAAGGCGACCTGATGGTCGGCGAAAACGAGCCTTACAGGGTCAGCGACCTGACCGACTACACCGTCCCGGTGCATGGCGAGCGCCGCGGTCTGCCGCATGTCGAGATCGAGATCCGTCAGGATCTGATCACGGACGCGGCAGGCCAAAGGGAATGGGCCGAGCGTCTGGCTCGCCTCTTACCCGCCGCCTACGCCGAATTTCTGCGCCGATGATCTCGCTGAGCCGCGAGGTGCCGATCGATCCGGCGCACGCAGCCTTGCTGATCATCGATGTGCAGAACTACTGCGCCAGAACCGAAGTCGGAAACACTGAATATTTTCTCAAGAACCTTCGCGACACTGTGCTGCCCAATATCCGACGGTTGCAGTCCGCCTGCCGGAGCTGCCGCATCGAGGTCATGTATTCGGTGATCGAGAACATGACCAGGAACGGCCGGGACCGCAGCCTCGACTACAAGATCTCCGGCATCGACGTGCCCCGCGGTTCGTGGGAGGCGCAGGTGCTAGACGAGGTCGCGCCCGTCGATGACGAGATGATCTTCCGCAAGACGTCGAGTAGTGTCTTCATCTCGACCAACATCGATTATGTCCTACGCAATCTTGGGGTACGATCGCTGATCGTCGCCGGTCTAATGACCGACCAGTGTGTCGAGAGCGCCGTCCGCGACGCCTGCGATCTCGGTTATTGGGTCACCCTCGTGACCGACGCGTGCACGACCACGAGCGCCGAGCGCCACGAACAGTCGCTGATTGGCATCCGCGGCTATTGCCGCCAGCGTGGCGCAGACGCCCTGCTCGCCGAGATAGCAGCACTCCCAGAGTCGCGTTGAGCGAGCGAGGAAAGGCAAATAGACTTTGCCGATCAAGTATGCCCGCGACCTGATCCGCTTGCATTCATGGGGGGTTATGGCGCGTTTGCGCGGCTCCGGCGGTTTCGCGGCGCAGCCAGGTTACCGAGGCGAATGCGCCGAGCCACGAGCCGGTTGCCGCAAAGAGGACGTAGACCGCATTTTCGGTGTAACTGATCACCGCGAATGCAGACAATAGTACCAGATGGCGCTCCAGTTTGCCGCCCGGACACGGCGCCTGCCACTCACCGCCGCATTGAAAAACACATAGGCCGCATCCGTAGCGGCGGTGGAGGCGAGCACGCCCAACGCGATGAGCGGGTGGACGCCAAGGATCATGACAGGGCTCCCGTGTGTCTATTTCGTCCGGAGGGATGGGTGTAGCTGACCCTTTTTATGTCGGTAGCCATTGACGCATGCCTGCGGGCCCGCGTCTGATGGGTACCCTAAGCTTTTTGAGAAAGCGCATGCCGCTCGACGATATCCCAAGCCTCTGCTCTCGAAGCGCGGCTGCGGCGCGAGATCCGCGGCGAGGTGCTGTTCGACGCGTTCAGCCGCGGGCGCTATGCGACCGATGCGTCGATCTACCAGATCGAGCCGCTCGGGGTGGTCGTGCCGCAGAGCCGCGAGGATGCGGCGGCGGCGATCGCGATTGCGCGCGAGGAGGGGGTGCCGGTGTTGCCGCGCGGCGGCGGCACCTCGCAATGCGGGCAGACGGTGGCGCGGGCGCTGGTCATCGATTGCAGCAAATATCTCGACCGGGTGATCGCGGTCGATGTCGAAGGGCGGCGGGCGCGGGTCGAGCCGGGGGTCGTGCTCGACCGGCTCAACCGGCAGCTGCGCAAGGACAAGCTGTTCTTTCCGGTCGATCCGTCGACGGCGAGCCGCGCGACGATCGGCGGCATGACCGCGAACAACAGCTGCGGCTCGCGCTCGTTGCGCTACGGCAACATGGTGCACAATGTGCGCGGCGTCGACGCGCTGCTCGCCGACGGCGACGACGGCGTGGTTCGGCGAGGTGCCCGGCAATTTCGACGATAGCGCGATGCCGGAGCGCTATCGCGACCTGGTGCGCCGCATGCGCGCTCTGCACCGGCGCGAGGCCGACGAGATCGAGCGCCGCTTCCCGAAGGTGCTGCGCCGGGTCGGCGGCTACAACATCGACAGCATCAGCGACGCCGGCCACAACATGGCGCGCCTGCTCGTCGGCTCCGAAGGCACGCTGGCCTTTTTCAACGAGATCGAGCTCGAATTGCAGCCGATCCCGGCGCACCGGGTGCTCGGCATCTGCCATTTCCCGACCTTCTACGGCGCGATGGCCGCGACCCGGCACATCGTCGAGCTCGGCCCCAGCGCGGTCGAGCTGGTCGATCGCACGATGATCGATTTGTCGCGCGACATCCCGATGTTCCGCCCGGTGGTCGAGCGCTTTGTGCAAGGCGAGCCGGCGGCGCTGCTGTTGACCGAATTCGCCGGCGACGACCCGCCGGAAAACCTGCGGCGGCTGAAGGCGCCTGGTCGAATTGATGGGCGATCTCGGTTTCCCCGGCGCCGTCGTCGAGGCGACCGACCCGGCCTTCCAGCAGGCGGTCTGGGAGGTGCGCGCGGCGGGCCTCAACATCATGATGTCGATGAAGGGCGACGGGAAGCCGGTCTCGTTTCTCGAAGACTGCGCGGTCCGCCTCGAAGACCTCGCCGAATATACCGACCGCCTGACCCGGATCTTCGAAAAACACGGCACCTACGGCACCTGGTACGCGCATGCCTCGGTCGGCTGCCTGCATGTGCGGCCGGTGCTCAATCTGAAGCAGGAGCTCGAAGTCAGGAAGATGCGGGCGATCGCCGAGGAAGCCTTCGCGATGGTCCGCGAATACAAGGGGCTCGCATTCGGGCGAGCACGGCGACGGGCTCGTGCGCTCCGAATTTCACGAGGCGATGTTCGGCTCGCGCATGGTGCGCGCCTTCGAGGAGGTCAAGGACGCCTTCGACCCGGCAGGGTCTCTTCAACCCCGGCAAGATCGTGCGGGCGCCGAAGATGGACGACCGCAGCCTGTTCCGCTTCAAGCCGGACTACCGCCCGTTGCCGGTCGACACCGCGCTCGACTGGTCGGAATGGGGCGGCTTCGCCGCGGCGGCCGAGATGTGCAACAACAACGGCGCCTGCCGCGCCCGCGACGCCGGCGTCATGTGCCCGTCCTATCGCGCGACCGGCGACGAGCAGCATCTGACGCGCGGCCGCGCCAACACATTGCGGCTGGCATTGACGGGCCAGCTCGGGCCCGAGGCGCTCGTCTCCGACGAGCATGCGCGAGACGATGGCGCTGTGCATCTCGTGCAAGGGCTGCAAGCGCGAATGCCCGACCGGCGTCGACATGGCGCGCATGAAGATCGAGTTCCTGCACCATTACCGGAAACGCCACGGCTCACGCCGCGCGACCGGCTGATCGCCTATTTGCCGCGCTATGCGCCCTACGCCGCGCGCATCGCGCCGCTGATGAACCTGCGGAACCGGGTCCCGTTGCTCGCCGGCTCGGCGGAGCGGCGGTTCGGGCTCAGCGCTCAAGCGAAAGTTGCCGCCAGCTGGTCCAGCCCCATCCCTATCCCGCATGCGGAGCAGGCATCCGGGAGCGGGCGCGAAGTCGTGCTGCTGGTCGACACCTTCAACCGCTATTTCGAGCCGGAAAACGCGCGCGCCGCCGAGCGGGTGCTGAGCGCGCGCCGGCTATCGCGTCGTCAGCCCCGACCCGGCGAGCGGCCGGCCGCTGTGTTGCGGGCGGACTTTTCTTTCGGCGGGTCTCGTGGACGAGGCGCGGCGCGAGGCGCGGCGCATGCTGGACGCGCTCAGCCCCACCTCGAGGCCGGCACGCCGATCGTCGGGCTGGAACCCTCGTGCCTGTTGACATTGCGCGACGAATTCCCGGCGATCCTGCCGGGCGCACAGACCAAGGCGCTCGCCGAGCGCGCCCAGCTTTTCGAAGAATTCGTCGAAAGCGAGCGCGCGGCGGGCCGCTTCGAACTGCCCGCTGACGCCAATGGAAGGCCGGACCGCGTTGCTGCACGGGCATTGCCACCAGAAAGCGTTCGGCACCGTCGGGGCCGCGGTGAAGGCGCTGCAGCTGATCCCCGGCCTCACCGTCGAGACGTTCGACTCGACCTGCTGCGGCATGGCCGGATCGTTCGGCTATGAGGCCGAGCATTACGAGATGTCGCTGAAGATCGGCGAACTCGGCGTGTTACCGAAGATGCGCGCGGCGCCGCCCGGCACGCTTCTCGCCGCCAACGGCACGAGCTGCCGTCACCAGATCGCCGATGGCGCCGGCCGCGAAGCCCGCCACCTCGTCCGCATCCTCGACGAAGCCTCTGCGGGAGCATGACGGTGGAAGAACTCGAGATCGTCTTCGATCCGCTGCCGCCGGAGCCGCTGAGTAGCTTCGTCACCGAGAGCCTCGCCTCCTTCAATGTCGCTGCGACTGGCCTCTCGGCCTGGTACCCGGTGGGCTTCTTCTTAAAGAGCCGGAGCGGCGAATGGCTGGGCGGACTGCTCGGCAACATCTGGGGCGGCTGGCTGCAAGTCACGCATCTCTGGATCGCCTCGGCCGTGCGCAGGCAACGGCACGGCACGCGGCTGATGCAGGCCGCCGAGGATTACGCCGTCGAGCGCGGTTGCATCGCCGCGACTTTGGAGACGACCAGCTTCGAAGCGCGCCCATTCTATGAGAAGCGCGGATACGAGGTCTTCGCCACCCTGGACGATTATCCGCCGGGGCATTCGAAGTTTTTTCTTCGCAAGCGGCTGACGGCTCCGCCGCCTGACCGGGCGAAATCGTTGCTGGATTTTTGGTTCGGACCGGAGGGCGACCCCGACCGCGAGCAACACCGCCCGATCTGGTTCAAAAGCACCGAAGAATTCGACGCCGCACTGCACCGCGAATTTCTCGCCGATTACGAAGTCGGCCGCGGCGGGAGCGCTGCAGTCCTGGGAGGCCTCACCCGAAGGGGCGCTAGCCCTATTGCTGCTGCTCGACCAAGTGCCGCGCAACATCTTTCGCGCCAACCCGCGCGCTTACGCGACTGATGCGGCAGCGCGCGCCGCCGCCGACCGGGCGCTCGAACGCGGGTTCGATCAGCTGGTCCCACCTGCTTGGCGGTTGTTCTTCTATATGCCATTTCATCACAGCGAGAACATCGCCGACCAACGGCGCTCGCTGGCCTTTCCAACTGCCCTGCCACGGAATCCCGATCGCGGCGGTTCGCTGCGTCGTTACGGATGCACCTATCTCGAGGTCATCGAACGGTTCGGGCGCTTTCCGCACCGCAACGAAATCCTTGGCCGACAATCCACCCCGGCAGAAATCGCTTTCATGGCGGAGCGGGAACAGCCCTCGAACTAAATCTTTGGCCTAGCTCGCCGGTCGGCGCGCGAAGCCGAGCAAGCGGGCGGAAAGGCCGACGGTCCAGCCCTGCACGATCAGCGACGCGATGACGACGATGAAGATGCTCGCGAAGAGGCGTTTATCACGGTCGGGGTCGACGAGCCCTGGTATGATGCTGAGGTAGATCGGCACCGCCCCGCGCAATCCGACCCAGGAGGCAAACGCACTCTCGCGCATCGTGAACCCGAAGGGGATGAGGCAGGCGAAAACAGCAACCGGTCGGGCCAGCAGGATCAGCACCGCTGCCCCGATGATCGCGCCCGGCAGATAGGGCAGCAGATCATGCGGCGTCACCAGCAGCCCGAGCATCAGGAATAAGACGATTTGTGCGAGCCACGCCATCCCTTCGAAGAAGTGCTCGACCTCCTGTCGCGCGCGGTGGCGGGTGGCGCCGATGACGATCGCCGCGAGGTAGGTTGCGAGGAAACCGCTGGTGCCGAGGAGCTGAGCCAGCCCGAAGACGGCAAGTCCGCCGGTCAGCACCAGCACCGGCGCGAGCGAGCCTTCCAGCGCTAGCCGCTTCAGAAGCTGCGCGAGGATCCAGCCGCCCGCGAGCCCGATCACCGCACCCCCGGCCATTTCCTCGAGGAACATCAGCGCGGCTTCGCCGATGCCGATCGAGCCGGGCTCGGCGATGAGGCGCAACAGCAGCAGCGTCAGGAAAATAGACATCGGATCGTTGAGCCCGGACTCGACCTCGAGCAGCGCGAGCAACCGCTCCGGGAGCGCGGCGCCGGCGCGCCGCAACAGCACCGCAACCGCCGCCGCGTCAGTCGGTGCCGCGGCGGAACCGGCCATCAGCGCGGCGACGAGCGGCAAGCCGTCGACCAGCGAGATAGAGATGCCGAGGATTGCAGCAGTCACAGCGACCCCGATCGTGGCCAGCACCGCCGCCGGCCAAAACGCGAGACGCAGCATGGCGAGCGGCGTCTTGAGGCCGCCCTCGAGCAGGATCACCGCAAGCGCGACGCTGCCGATCAGATAAGCCGAAGTGAAGTCGTCATACGGAATTCCGAGGACACCGTCCTCGCCCGCAAGCATGCCGAGGGCCGAGGAAGACGAGCAGCATCGGCGCGCCGACGCGCCGCGACACCAGCCCCGCGATAATGCTCAAGAGCCCGAGCGCGCCGCCCAGCAGGATCAGCTCGTGCGCCCTGGCGATCGCCGCGTGGCCCAGAGCGATCAGCTCGGGCCCGGTCATCTGGGAGGCATCATCGGTCGTTGTCCTCGCGTACCACACCGCTAACCAAGGAGAAGACACCTGGATGCATACACCGGGTCAACGGTGATCGCCCGGCTCTCAGTTCTTTCGGCCTAAGGCGGATCGTCGGTGACGGCCTCATGGTCGAGGCGCCATTCGCCGTCTTTGAGACTGGCTGGGAAGCCGAGACCCGGCTGCTCGCGACCGGCCTCTAACGCGACGCTGCTCCTCAGCAAATCTGCAGCAGTAACTCCTCCAAAAGTTGTGCGAGCCCAGCGCCCGGATGCCAATAAGCATTGCATCGCGAAGGCGTCGCAGATTTAGCGAGATTCCGTTTGCCCCCACCGCGGCGGCAGTCCAGGCGGTAGCGTCCAGGAATAGGCGCGTGTGATGGGACGCTATCGATGAAGTTCCCAATCACGTTTATTGCAGTGTCGGGGTCGAGGACGTTGAGAAGGCCGCTTTGCCGCAGCTGTTCGTGATCGCGCGGATGCAACGCGCGGCGCGGCGCAGTGCCGCCGGCGTGAAGCCGCCCAACCAGATCGGCGGGTGCGGCTTCTGGATCGGCTCCGGTGTCACCTTGATGTTGTGGAAATAAAAGAACTCGCTATTGAAGGTGACGGTCTCTCCGGCAAGCGCGCGCCGAATTAGGTCGAGGATTGGTTGGTTCGCGCGCCGTGCTCTTCGAAAGGCACACCGAACCCTTCGAATTCTTCCCGTTTGAAGCCGATCCCGGCTTGTCCCGGGGATCCACGTGGATGGCCGGAGCAAGTCTCGGCCATGACGCGGAGGGGGGGGGTGCCTCGACCGGATTGAGCATTGCGCTGGACGTCAGCACTTACTCAGATCTGAACCGCGCCGCCGTCCACGAACAACTCAATACCAGTGACGTAGGCGCTGTCGTCGGAAGCGAGGAACACCGCCGCCTTGCCGAGATCGTCCGGCGTGCCGATCCGGCCGAGCGGAACGGAGGCGACGGCCGACGCTTTTTCCTCATCCGTCATGAAATGCGAGAGGCCAGGGGTAGCCGTGTAGCCGGGGCTCAACACGTTGACGCGGATATCACGCCCTTTGAGATCGACGATCCAAGTGCGTGCAAACGAGCGCACTGCGGCTTTTGATGCATTGTATACCGAACAGGCGGCGAACCCCTTGATCGACACCATCGAGCCGGTGAGGATCACCGAGGAGCCCCTGGCCAGCATTGGCAGCGCCTTCTGCACGGTGAACAGTAGGCCGCGCACATTCGTGTCGAACGTCCTGTCGAAATGCTCCTCGGTGATCTCCCCGAGCGAGCCGAATTCGTAAACCCCGGCATTGACGGCCAGCACGTCGATGCGCCCGGCTTGTGCCTTGACGGTTGTGTAGATGCGGTCAAGGTCGGTGAGATTGGAGGTATCGCCTTGGACCGCTGCGGCATCGCCGCCGATCGTGGCGATCGCCTCATCCAGCTGGGATTGGCGGCGGCCAGTTATAAATACGCGCGCGCCTTCTTGCGCGAAACGCTTCGCGATACCGAGGCCAATACCGGCGCTCCCGCCCGTTACGAGAGTGACTTTGCCTGCGAGTTTGCTGGTCATTGTAATTCCCTCTTGGGCGTTGCCTAACGTGCAACCAGCAGCGGCACATTCGCGAAGAGGTCGCCGAGCCCCTCCGCCATTGTCGGATGCGCGAGGATCGCGTCGCGCAGCCTTGGATGGGGCAGGCCTGCCAGCATCGCCGTTTGGACGACGGCCATCACTTCGCCGGCCTCGGCGCCGATCATCGTGAAGCCGAGGATGCGGTCCTCACTTCCGCCGACCAGAACCTTCATGAAGCCCCGAGTTTCGCCCGTCGTCGCTGTGCGCCGCACGCCGCTCATCGGTAGCCGCCCGACGCGCGTGACGATGCGTTGCTGCTGCGCTTCGCGTTCGCTCAGGCCCACGCGAGCGAGCGGCGGCTCGGTGAACATGCAGTACGGAACCAGCCGGCCGCGCGTGCTGCGGTCGGCGCCGGCCAAATTGTCTCGGATGATGCGAAAATCATCGATCGAGACATGCGTGAACTGTGGGCTGCCGGCGCACTCCCCGATCGCCCAGACATTGGCCGCGGTCGTCTCCAGCCGGTCATTGACGCGAATGTAGCCGTGAGCGTCCAACTCGACGCCGTTTTCTTCCAGCCCGATCCCCGCGGTGTTCGGAACGCGCCCCGCCGCGGCCAGGATGTCGCTGCCCTCGATCTTTTGCTCACCGGAGGCCGTGCGCACGGTGAGGCTGACTTCGTTTCCGGACCGGCCATCTACGTTGACGGTGTCCGCCTGCAGAAGAAATTGAATGCCTTCTTCGCACAGCAGCCGCCGCATTTCATCTGCGACATCCGGATCCTCGCGGCTCATCAGCTGAGGACCGGACTGGATCACGCTGACGCGGCTCCCGAAGCGACGGTAAGCCTGGGCCAACTCAAGGCCGACATAGCCACCGCCGAGTACCACCAGATGCGATGGTGCATAGTCGAGTTCGAGCGCCTCGATGTGGGTCAGCGGCCGGGCGGCTTCGAGGCCGGGAACCGCGGGAATTAAAGCGTGCGTACCGAGGTTTAGAAAAACCTGGTCGCCCGCCAGTACGCGCGTAGCGCCGTCATTGAGGCGCACTTCGAGCGTTTTCGGTGCGACAACCCGCGCGCTCCCCATGATCAATTCGGCGCCGCTCGTCCTGTAGTTGTGCAGATGTAGTTCGATCTCGCGTTCGACCATGTCGCGCTTACGCTGGCGAACCTTCGCCATGTCGGTCGCCACGGCACCGGTGATCACTGTGCCGAACTGTGCCGCGTGCCGGGCCTGATGCGCTATCCGGGCGCTCCAAATCTCGTTTTTGCTGGGCAGGCAAGCGATGTTGGGACAGGAGCCGCCGATCCACCGGCGCTCGACGACGGCAGTCCGCCGCCCCGATTGCGCCAGATGCCAAGCCAGCAACTTGCCGCCAAATCCGCTCCCGAGGACCAGTACGTCAAAGTGTTCGAGTTGCGACATGATTTCCTCCGCGTGCTGCTCGATGTGGTTGTCAGCGTGTCTCTACCGGGATGTTGCCCATGCACCGGTGTCAGTGTCTGGCTCAAAATCGCGCGCGTAACATCAAAAAGGGGTACACGTCGCCCCCGCGAAAGCGGGGGTCTACGGCAAATGCTGAGACCTGTGCTCCTGGATTCCCGCTTTGGCGGGAATGACGGATAACCTGCTGCAAGGCGTCATTCATTTCGAGCTAGGCTCTTAAATGACTTCGGCTGGTAGCGAGTAATACTCTTGCTAAATCCTGCGTCAGCAAATAGAACGATACGGAAAAAAGAACGAGGTCTTTCATCAGAAAAGCGACATGTTCAGTCATCGCCGGGAAACCGCCGGCAGATACGGCCCAGCCATTCGGCATGATGTAATAATCGTGGCGGTACAGATGAATGTAACGCATCAGCCGAGAGCCCCGAGAATTCCCAATTTCTTTTTCCAGAACCCTAAGAACAAGAATATAATTACCATCGAGGCGCGAATTAAATGGTAGTCGAGGTCTTCCTCTAAAATCCCGAGCCTGATCAACACCCTTGCAAGCGAGTCCCTTAAGCTTGGAGAGGCTGACAGCCGGCTACCGTTGCTCTCGCCAGTGGTGGCGTCGAACTTAGTCGTGAGCTGGTTCATCAGTCTGCTCCGCTTCGATTGTTTCGGCGTGAACGCTCAGTCGGGGATGTTCTCTCCGTGTGCGGTCAAATTGCAGCCGGGAAAAGAGCTCGAGCGACGCCTTCGGCTGTCGCACGGTTCTCGCCGTCGAGTGTGCGAAATACCGGAGGTAGGTGGCGGGGATCGGCAGCACCCAACCTTTCGATCTGGTCTCCGCCGAATTGGGGTAGCCGAGCGCCAGGTAAGCGGCCCGGAATTGCTGCGGACAGTGAAGGCGATGCGATAGCGCGCAGCGATTTCGCATCCTGGATCTTGCAACACCGGAAACGGCGGTTCGACGTCGCTGCCCGGAGACCGCGACTTACCTCGCGCCTGCGGCGTTAGAGCGACTAATGTTCCGCCCAGCCGCTCGATTTCCCGGTGGGCCGCCGCAAGCTCCTTCAATTCTAGAACGCAAAAAGGGCACCAGTCGCCCCTGAGAAAGCTGATGACGACAGGACCGCTGTTGAGAAGATCCGAAAGATCGATGAAACCGCAGCGCCCGCATCGGAGCCTGAATAGAGGCGCCGTCCCGCCCGCCTTTACCGCCTGGGCGACGATGCCTGTTTCTACGAGCGCTTGGATCGTGCGCCGCACGGCATCGAGCGCGCGTGGTTCGGCGTTCGCCTCGTATTCGCGACGGCATGCGTCAAGCTGCGCCTTCAACGACATAGAGCGGCACCGGGCAAGGGATGCGGCGCACGCGGCAAATGTCTCATTCTCGCTGCCCGCGGCACCCCGGCACCTGGGCGGCACTGCGCCGGCCGAGCGAAACATGTGCGTGGGTTGGGTCAAACATGGCTGCGGCCGCCTCCAATCACCGGAGCATGACCCTCACCGGCCATTGATGCGCCGTGCTCGGGTCAGCGGACGCCGGCGCTGGCATGATGCCAGGCGAGCAATTTGCGTTGGATGGCCTCGGTCGCGAGGTTGACGAACAGCGCGACAAGCACGATCAGCAGCAGCGCAGCAAGAACGTCGTCGATGCGAAAGCTTTCCTGCGACCTGACCAGGAACGCGCCCAGACCGTCCGTCGACAGCAACATTTCGGCGACGACGGCAAGCAGCAGAGATATGGCGATGCTGAGGCGGATGCCGGCGGCGATGCGCGGCAACGCCGCCGGCAGATCGACGAAGGACATCCGCTCCGCGCGGGTCAGTCGCAGCGACCGCGCCACCTGCGACAGCATCGGGTGGACCGAGCGGACTGCATCGATGGTGTTGATCAGGATCGGGAACGAGGCGCCGTAGGCGACGACGGCGATCTTCGCGGCATCGCCGATCCCGAGGAAGATCATCCAAACCGGTATGATCGCGATCGGCGGCAACGGGCGCACCAGTTCGATCACCGGTTCGACGATGTCGCCGAGCGCCCGCACCCGGCCGAGCAAAATGCCGAGCGGCAGCATCGTGCCGAGCGCCAATCCGAATCCTGCCGCTGCGCGCAGCAGCGTGTGGCCAAGCTCGTTCAACAACACGCTGCGGTCGCCGATCAGCGTCCCGATCACCGTTACAAAGCTCGGGAAGATCGGCGAGTGGTGGAGAAATGCCGCGAGCTGCCACAGCCCCGCGAGCACGCAGAGAAACAGGATCCCCGGCAGGTTGAGGCGGGAAATCATGCCGGCTCGGAGAGCGCAGTCATCGCTATATGCCAGCCGACGACGAGCCGGCTCGCCTGCCGCACCAGCGCGTTGAACATTAGCCCCAGCGCGCCGGTCGCCGCCATGATCGCGAACATTTCGGGGGTTCGCAGCGAGAACGCTGCGTCATACAGCAGGAAACCGAGGCCGCTCTGGCCGGCGAGCATTTCCGACGCGATCGTTGCAAGCAGCGCGACGCCGGCGCCGATCCGTATGCCGGTCATGATCTCGGGCAGCGCTGCCGGCAGCCGCAACCTCACCAGGATTGCCCAATCGGAATAGCCAAAACAGCGCCCCGTCATCATCTGCACCGGCTCGGCCGCGGCCAGCGCGTTGGCGGCATTGATGTAAATCGGCCAGAGCGAGGCGAACGCGATGATGAACATGAAGAGTTGCGTGCCGATGCCGAGCACGAAAATCGAGAGCGGGACGATAGCCGGCGGCGGCAACACCCGAAGCATGTCGACGAGCGGCCCGAGCATCCGGCGCACGAGCCGGTAGCGCCCAGCGACGACGGCCACCGCAAGACCTACCACGATGGCGATCGTCAACCCTGCAAACGCTCGCACGCTCGTCGTGCCGAAGTCAGTCAGGAAATCCGCCGAACGCAGCAAACTCCACTCCGCCGCCGCGATGGCCGGCAGTCCGGGAAAGTAGTCGGCCGGAACAGCCTCGGACCACGCCAGCGCCTGCCAGCACAACAGTGCCAGCGCAATGCCGAGCGCGCGCTTGGCGACAACGAGCACGCTCACGGGCGGCTACGGCTGGATCGTGAAGCCGACATCCGCCGCCGGGATTGCCTCTTTCAACAGCCCGGTGCGCACCAGCGCAGCAATCGGCGTCTCCAACTGCTTGGGCTCGGCAACCACGCTGCCCATGTTCGGCGCGAACCCGATCTTACCGGCGAGCTCCTCCGACATCTTGAACTCGCTTACGATGATCTGATGGTATTTGTCGGGATGGGCGGCCAGGTCCTTGTCTGCCGCCACTATCGCCCGCATGAAGCCGGCTGCCGCGCTCTTGTTCTTGGCGAGCCAATCCGACCGCCCGAAAAAGCCGGCAACCGCGAACGAACCGATTTGCGGCAAATCCGCGATGATCCCCTTTGCCAGGACAGTCCCCTTGATCTGCGGCGAAGCCATGATTGCCGAATAGAACGGGTCGACCGCGCATACCGCATCGACGGTGCCCAGTTCGAGCGCCGCTTTCATCTGCGGAAACGGGATCACGACCATTTTCATCTCAGTTGCCGCAATTCCTGCGGCGCGGATATGGTCACGGATCATCAGATCGCAGCCGCCATTGGTGGCGTTAGATGCCACGGTCTTGCCCTTGAGATCTTGCAGCGTCTTGGCACCGGAGCGCGCGGAAGCAATGAGGTATTCGCCGAGGCCGTTCTCCAGCGGCCAGTGCTCGACGGTGGAAATCATGAACTCGCGTATCGGCTGGTGCTCGGCAACGGCGCTGATGACCGGCAACGTCGCCGCGAAGCCGATGTCGGCCGAGCCGCCCACCACCGCAGAAACAACGGCCGGGCCGTTGTTCAGCGAGATCATGTCGACCTTGATCCCCTCTTTGCTGAAATAGCCCATCTGCTGGGCGTCGATCACCGGGACGATGGCCAAGGTTTTAAGGTAGGCGAGTCTAACCGTCTCCTCCCCGGCCGCCGGCCCAACCGAAGCGACAGCCGCGAGAAATCCAGCAAGCACGGCGGCGAAGCGCGGCAGACGGGCGAACTGAATCATGGGATGCTCCGTTCAATACCAGGGACAGTTGGAGACGTCTTCATCGCGCGGATGCGCGTTAGCACATCGTGCCTTATGTCGAGGTAGACACGTTCTTCACGCGTCTCGATCTGGTCGCGCGGCTTGGGCAACGGCACGGCGAGGTCGGCGACAATGCGGGTCGGCCGCCGCGCCAGCACAAGGACCCGGTCCGCAACATAAACTGCCTCGTCGACGTCATGCGTTACGAGGAGACAGGTCTGGCGGTAGCGCGCGGCGAGGTCGAGGAGCAGATCCTGCAGCTCGGCGCGTGTCTGCGCATCGACCGCGGCGAGCGGCTCGTCCAACAGCAGTAGCCGCGAGCGGGCGGCCAACGCACGGGCGATCGCAACCCGCTGCTGCATGCCGCCGGAAACCTGCCAAGGATAATGGCTCACAAAGCCCTCGAGCCCGAGATTGACCAGCAATTCGCGGGCGCGCTCGCGCTTCTCGCGGCGGCTCGCACCCGCCACCCGCCGCATACCGAAAACGACGTTGTCGAGGTTGCTTTTCCACGGCAGCAGCGACCGGCTGTAGTCCTGGAAGACAACCGAAATGCCGGGTGCCGGGCCGGCGAGCGGCGCCCCGAGAAAGCCGATCGAACCGCCGCTCGCAGGCGCCAATCCGGCGAGGCACATCAGGAGCGTCGTCTTCCCGCAACCGGACGGCCCGACCATCGAGACGAACTCGCCCTCACGCACGCTGAAGTCGATATCGGCGATGATCTGCAGCCACGACGTCCCTTTCCCAATCGACTTGGCGAGATGCTGGACCGAGAGCACAGGCGGCGGCCCAAACTCGGGGAGTACAAGGGAATTAAGGACAGCTGCCATCATGCTCGGCCTCGTCAGGGAGGCGTATCTGTGACAGGGGGCGCTGCGGAGATTACGCACGTCCCTACTATCTGCATTGAAACACGAGTTCCCAGCTCGCCGCGATGGCGATCTGAGCGGCGAGCCGCTCACGTATCCGGCAGGGTGAAGACCGTGCAGGGTGCTGCGATGCCGCGCAGCCGGTGTTCGCCCAGCGGCACCAGCGGCGTGGTGGTCTCGGCGGCGACGGCGCCCGAGATCAACACCGACCGGCCGAGCGGCCGGCACAGCCCCTCCAGCCGGCTGACCAGGTTGACCGCAGGGCCGATGGCGGTGAAGTCCAGCCGGTTGGCGGCGCCGATATTACCCCACAGCATCTCGCCGAGATGCAACGCCGCGCCGAAGGGCAGCGGCGGCAGCCCTTGCGCCTGCCGCACCGCATCGAGATGGGCCATGCCGGCGCGGGCGGCGGCGACCGCGCGCAGCGCCGCCTCGCAGGCCTCGGCCGGCGCGCCGGTGACCGGGAAAATCGCCAGCACGCCGTCGCCGATGAACTTCAGCACCTCGCCCCCGAAGGCGTGCACCGCCCCGGCGACGCGGTCGAACCAGGCGTCGAGGGTGGCGATCACCGTTGTGGGCTCAGTCGCCTCGGACAGCGCGGTGAAGTCGCGCAGATCGGCAGAAAGCAGCGCGGCGCGGATCGTCTCCCCGGTGCCGCGGCGCAGCGCGCCAGCCTGCACCCGGGCGGCACTGCGCCGGCCGAGATAGGCCTCCAGCAGCGCAGCCAGCGCCGCCCGGGCGGCCAGCGCGGCCAAGGGCGCCACTGCGAAGCGCGCACCCTGGCGCAGCCGGCCGGCCTCGGCCGCGCCAAACGGCCGGGTCCCGGCCCAGCCCAGCACCGGACTGTCCCGTGCCGGACTGGCGAGCGGTGGGCGGACCGTCTCCTCCTGCACCGCGCCGAGCCCGGCCAGCCAGTCGTGCCCGGCTTGGTTGGGCGGGCCGCCGGAGAAGCCCAGCGCCTCGATCACCGCCCCGCTCGCCGCCCGCCACAGCCAGGTGCGGCGCGCGATGATCGGATGCGGCACCGCTAAGGTCAGGGCGCCACCGGCCAGCGGCAGACCCTCGGCGAGCAGCCGGCCGCCAAACTCGGCGAGGAACCGGTCAGGGCCGGGCGAGGCGCCGGCCTCGTCCACTAGCCAAGCGAGGGAAGCGGGCAAATCCATGCCGCGATCATGCCGCGACGCCCTTGGCCTGTCATCCGCGCCGCGGCGATGGTGCAGCCGGCCCTGTCGGTCTATCCTCGAGGCGGCGATCACAGCCATGGTGGAGACCCATGCAAGAGGCCCTCGTCGTCCGCCGCGAGCAGCACGTCCCGGCGCCGCCCGCCGCGGTATTCGCCCTCCTGACCGACCCGGAGAAGATCCTGCGCTGGATGGGAACCGAGGCGCAGGTCGAGCCGCAGCCCGGCGGGCTCTATCTCGTCAATGTCACCGGGGCTCGCCTCGCCCGCGGCTCCTTTCGCGAGGTCGTGCCGGTGCACCGCCTGGCCTACAGTTTCGGGTGGGACGGCAGCGAGGAGGTCCCGCCGGGGTCGAGCCTGGTCGAGATCGACCTGGTTGAGCAGCCGCCGGACGGAACCTTGCTCCGCCTCACCCATACCGGCCTGCCCAATGCCGAGCAATGCGCCGGCCATGCCGAAGGCTGGGCCAATTACCTCGGCCGGCTGGCCGAGGTTGCAGCCGGGCGCGACCCGGGCCCGGACCCCTTTCACGGCCGCACTGGCAGCGAGTGACTGCTTGCCGCTCTCAATAACCGCCGCATTTGAGGCTCGACGCGAGGCTCATGAAGACGTCCATCTGATTGGTTCCGCTAAAGGGAAACGCATTCCGCCGCTGCTAGGGTCTGAACCTTGGAACGCGCGGGCGGCGCCATGAACTCGGGACCGACTGGGTCGGTGATCGACTCTCGCAGGATACGATCGATCTCGCTCTTTGCGGCGGCATCGAGCGACCATCCGAAGACCTCGTCGATTGGTTGCAGCTGGCCGGGATGACGCGCTCCCCACAATGCCGCAGTCGTGCCCTGGTCGAGAAGCCAGCGCACCGCCAAGTGGATGACCCGCTTGCTGTAACGATCTCTGGCGAATTGGTCGAGACGCTGGACTGCGGCAAGGTATTGCGCGTAGCGAGGCGGCTGGAATTTCGGGTCGGTCAAGCGAAGATCGTCGCCGCCAAAATGCGCGTCTTCTTGGAGCTTGCCGGACAACAGCCCGCGGCACAGCGCGCCATAGGTCAACCTCGCGAGACCCGATTGCCGGCAATACGGCAACAACTCGCTCTCGATCGCGCGCTCGAACAGATTGTAAGGCGGCTGCACGACGTGCAGCTTGGCGACGCGGCGAAAGCGTTCGATCTGGGCAACCGAGAAATTACTGACGCCAATGGCGCGGATCTTCCCCTCGTCGAACAGCGTCTGCATCGCTTCGGCCGTCTCTTCGATCGGCACCAACGGATCGGGCCAATGCACCTGGTAGATATCGATGTAATCCGTGCGCAGGCGCCGCAGCGAGTTGATGGCCTCGCTCAAGACGCGGTCACGACCGGCATTTCCGAAAAACTCTCCCGTCTTTCCACTCGAGCCCGGTTTTGGTGGCGATCACGACCCGTGAGCGCAGCCCGCATTCGGCAATAGCCTGCCCGACAATCTCTTCGGAGCGGCCAAACCCATAGGCCGGCGCCGTGTCGATCAGGGTGATGCCGCGCTCGACAGCGGCCTGGAGCTACCACAGCATCGGTTCACCGACGACGCTGTACCGCTGGCGATGCGCCATAATTTGCGTGTATGGCTAATACCGTCATTTACCACGATTTACCCGGATTGACTGGCGCCCGATTGGCTCTGCGACGTAATTAGGGTGCAGACGATTGATGGGGTGACCACTGCAATAGAGATCACCTATCGAGCGGATCGGAAATATCGATTTGATGAAAGCCCCCGCGGATTGATCTCTGACAGGGTCTCCCATGCGAACCTTTCCAATAGAGAGGGGGTCAGACGATATCGGATCGGCCTACCGACGAAGGTCGGTTTGCTCAATGACGAGTTTGCCGGGGGCAAGAGTTTTTCAGGAGAAAGCAATGGCATTGGTTCCCTTACACACAATCGACGTGAGCCCCAAGCCAGTCGCTGGCGTCGTCATTCCCGACAGCAAACTGGCACGTGAAGTGACCGAATTGGTCGAGGACACTGAATCACCGCTGCTGTTCCACCACTCGAGCCGCGTCTATTACTGGGCCGCTCTCACCGGCAAGCGCCGCGGCCTCCGGTTCGATCCCGAGCTCCTTTATGCCGGCGCCATGTTTCACGATTTGGGCCTCACCTCTGAGTACGCCAGCGCGCATGATCGCTTCGAGGTGGACGGCGCCAACGCCGCCCGCGACTTCCTGCGGGGCCATGACATCGCCGAGCGCGACATCGAGACGGTGTGGACCGCGATCGCGCTGCACACGACACCCGGCATACCGCAGCACATGCATCCCGTCATCGCGCTCGTCACCGCAGGCGTCGAAATGGACGTGCTCGGCATCGCCTATTCCGAGTTCACCGACGCCGAGCGTGACGCCGTCATCCGCGCTCACCCGCGCCGCGGCCGCTTCAAGGAAGAGATCATCCAAGCCTTCTACGACGGCATCCACCACAAGCCCGAGACGACCTTCGGCAATGTCAAGGCCGATGTGCTCGCCGACAAGGATCCCTCCTTCCGGCCCGAGAATTTCTGCCAAGTGATCCGCGCCTCCGCGTGGCTCGGCTAGGAAAATTCGTACCCTCTCCCAGACCGACCCGAGGAGTCCGTCATGTCCACATCAAAGGTTTTCACCAACGCCAGCGGCGCGCCTGTGGCCGACAACACCAACATCATGTCCGCCGGTCCGCGCGGCCCCGCACTGCTGCAGAACATTTGGCTGCTTGAGAAGCTGGCGCATTTCGACCGCGAGGTGATCCCCGAGCGCCGCATGCATGCCAAAGGCTGGGGCGCCTATGGCACCTTTACGGTGACGCACGATATCACCCTCTTCACCAAGGCGAAGATCTTCAGCGCGGTGGGTAAGCAAACACCGATGTTGCCCGTTTCTCCACTGTTGCCGGTGAGCGCGGCGCCGCGGATGCGGAGCGCGACATACGCGGCACTGCGCTGAAGTTCTACACCGAAGAAGGCAACTGGGACATTGTCGGCAACAACACGCCGGTGTTCTTCTTCCGCGATCCGCTGCGGTTCTCCGACCTCAACCACGCGATCAAGCGCGATCCGCGCACTGGTCTGCGCAGCGCCGACAACAATTGGGACTTCTGGACCTTGCTGCCCGAGGCATTGCACCAGGTCACGATTACGATGTCGGACCGCGGCATCCCGAAAAGCTTCCGGCACATGCACTTGTACGGCAGCCATGCCTTCTCGATGATCAATGCCGCGAACGAGCGCATCTGGGTCAAATTCCATTTCCGCACCCAACAGGGGATTGCCAATCTCACCGACGCGGAAGCCGAAGCTCTCGTTGCCAAGGACCGCGAAAGCCACGGCCGCGACCTCCTGAACGCGATCGACGGCGGCGACTTCCCGCGCGAGGAGCAGAAAGAGTTATCGGGTGGCGAGTGATGGGTCCTGCAGATCGGATCGTCAAGCGGCGGCCTTGACAACCGATGAATAAAGAACAAAAAAGGAACATGCCTGATATGGTCAGAACCCTTCTTCCCGAGCTTCGCGAGCGCGTCCGGCAGATCGGGCGGTCGTCGGGGATACATGGGGTTTTGCCTTTCGGTGTCGCGGCGATCGACCGGGTTTTACCTGGCGGCGGGCTCGCGCGCGGGGCTTTGCACGAGATCCTGGGAATGGGCGGTGACGAGGAGGATGGCGCGCTCGCCGCCGCCTTTGCCGCCCATATTCTCGGATGCCTCACGAGGCCGCCCACCTCACCCTCCCGGTCGCTTAAACGACCGTGCCCCTCCCTCTCCCCGCTAAAGGGCGGAGATGGAAAACAGACATCCCCCCTCTCCGCCCCTGGGGGCGGAGAGGGTCGGGGTGAGGTGGGGGTGGTGCTGTGGTGCCTGCCGCGCCCGGACCTTTACGGGCCGGGCCTCGCGGCGCACGGGCTCGATCCCGGGCGCGTCGTGCTGGTCCGGGCATCGCGCGATGCCGAGATCCTGTGGGCAATGGAGGAAGGGCTGCGCGCCCCGGGCATTGTCGCAGTTGTCGGCGAAGTCGGGACGCTCCCCATGGTGGCGAGCCGCCGATTGCAGCTCGCCGCGGAACGCTCCGGCATCCTCGCTTTTCTGCTGCGGCGCTGGCGCGATGGCGGGCAGGCGGCGCGCGAGCGCGCTCTGCCGAACGCGGCTGTAACCCGGTGGCGCATCGCCGCGTTGCCGTCGCGTCCCCAGCCTCGGCGAGCCAGGAGTCGGGCATCCGCGGTGGCGCGTCGAGCTGCTGCGCTGCCGCGGCGGCGAGCCGGAATGCTGGGAAATGGAGGTGCCGGATGCGACGGATCATGTATCTCTGGCTGCCGCGCTGGCCGATCGACCGGCGGCGCCTGTCGCAGTCGGAAAAATTCCGCCGAGCCGGCTGAGGAGGCCCCGTTCGCCACGGTTGCCGATGCTGCCGGACGGCGGCTTCTCGCCGCGGTCAACCCGGCCGCAACCGCCGCCGGCTTGGCTCCGGGAATGCCGCTGGCGGATGCGCTCTCCTTTCTGCCCGGCCTCGCCACTGCCCTGGCGAAGCCGGCGGAGGACGCCGCCGCGCTTCGGCGGCTGGCGGAATGGTGCGGCCGCTACAGCCCATGGACCGCTCCCGATGGCGCAGATGGGGTGCGGATCGAGATCACCGGCTCGGCCCATCTCTGGGGTGGGGAAACAGCACTCGCTGCCGATTTGGCGGCTCGCCTCGACCGCCGGGGTATCGCCAGCCGCATCGTCATTGCCGATACGCTCGGCGCTGCGTGGGCTATAGCCCGCTTTGCGGAAACGAGCGACAGCGTCGTTATTCTGGCCTCGGGAAAGCTTCGGGCCGCCCTTGCTTCATTGCCGGTGGAAGCGCTCCGCCTCGACCAGATCACCGCCCAAGGGCTGCGGCGGGTCGGGTTGAAGCGGGTCGGCGATCTCTATGCGATGCCGCGCGATGCGCTGGCCCGCCGGTTCGGCGAGACCGTGGCGCGGCTGCTCGATCAGGCGCTGGACGAGATGTCGGAGCCGTTGTCGCCACTCGGCGAGGTGCCGAGCCGGCGGGTGCGGTTGAGCTTTGTGGAGCCGATTACCGAGCCCGCCGATCTGATGTTGGCGGCGGAGCGGCTCACCGCGGATCTCGTCCTTCGCTTGGCGCGGGAAGGGACTGGAGCGCGGCGGCTCGATCTCGGCTTTTACCGCGTCGACGGACGGGTCGAGCGGATCCGCCTCGGCACGGCTCGTCCAAGCCGCGATCCGCGCCATCTCGCGGCGCTCTTCAAAGAGCGGCTCGACACGATCGATCCCGGTCTCGGCATCGAAGACATGATCCTCGCCGCCTATGCGGTCGAGTCCCTGCCGGCCGAACAGATCGGACTTCCCGGCCACACTGCCGGCCCCCACCCTACCCCTCCCCCGCTTGCAGGGGAGGGGATGGGAGGGGGCATCGCCCCGCTCCTCGACCGGCTCGGCAACCGGCTCGGTCTCGCCGCAATATCGCGGCTCGAGCCGCGCGAGAGCCACATCCCGGAGCGCGCCTCGGTCAGGGTGTCGGTCAATGCGAGAAAGAGCAAAACCCGCTTTTATTCTCCTCTCCCCCCGCTTGCGGGTGGACAGGGGTTACGGCCGATACGACTGTTCGACCCCCCGGAGCCGGTCGAGGCGTTCTGGCTGTTGCCCGACGACCCGCCGTTCCGGTTCACGTGGCGCCGCCGCCGGCATCGGGTCATGCGCGCCGATGGGCCGGAGCGGATCGCCGATGAATGGTGGCGGCCGGAAGGCTACAACGCCGTGGATGCGATCCGCGATTATTACCGTGTCGAGGACGAAGAGGGCCGGCGCTTCTGGTTATATAGGGCGGGTCTCCACGGCAGCGACCGCAAGCCGCGCTGGTTTATCCATGGCGTCTTTTCCTGAGCGAGTTTTATCTGAGCGCGGGCTGCGCTACGCGGAGCTGCAGGTCACCACCAATTTCTCGTTTCTGCGCGGTGCCTCGCATCCGGACGAGCTGGTGCTGACCGCAGCCGCGCTCGGTCATCAGGCGATTGCGATCACCGACCGCAACAGCTTTGCCGGCATTGTCCGCGCGCATCATGCGGCAAAAGAGGTCGGGATCCGCCTCGTCGTCGGGTGCCGCCTTGATCTGCGCGACGGCACGAGCCTGCTCGCCTACCCCACGGATCGCGCCGCCTATGGCCGGCTCACGCGGCTATTGACGCTCGGCAAGCGCCGCGCCCCCAAGGGCGAGTGCCATCTCGACTACGCCGACGTCGTCGCGCATGGCGAGGGTCAGATTGTGGTGATCCTGTCCCCCGACGCCGCGGCCCGCGTCGCGGTGGACTTCCGGGGCCGCGCCTATCTCGCCGTGCACCATCTCTATCGCGGCGACGATATGCGGCGTCTCGCCCGCCTCGCTGCTCTCGGCGAAGCGGTTGGGCTGCCGCTCGTCGCGGTCAACGACGTGCTCTACCATCTGCCCGAGCGGCGCCCTTTGCAGGACGTGCTGACCTGTATCCGCGAAGGATGCACGATCCGGGAGGCCGGCTATCGCCTCGCCGCCAATGCCGAGCGCCATCTGAAAAGGCCGCAGGAGATGGCGCGGCTGTTTCGCGGCCGTGAGGATGCGGTCGAGCGCAGCCTCGAAATCGTCGAACGCTGCCACTTCAGCCTCGACGAATTGCGCTATGAATACCCCGAGGAGATGATCCCGGACGGCCGTCCGCCACAGCAATACCTCGAAGAACTTGCGTGGCAAGGCGCTACTGAGCGCTTTTGCTCTTCCGTCACCCCCGCTGAAGCGGTGGTCCAGGGCCACCGTTCGGACCCTGGACCCCTGGATTCCCGCTTTCGCGGGAATGACGAAAGAAGAGGTATTCCGGACAAGGTCCGCCATCTGATCGAGCACGAGCTGCAACTGATCGAGCGGCTCGACTACGCCCGCTATTTCCTGACCGTCTACGACATCGTGCGTTTCGCACGGCAGCGCGGCATCCTGTGCCAGGGGCGCGGCTCGGCCGCCAATTCGGTCGTCTGTTACTGCCTCGGCATCACGGCGGTCGACCCGGCCCGCATCGACGTCTTGTTCGAGCGCTTCATTAGCGCCGCGCGCAACGAGCCGCCCGACATCGATGTCGATTTCGAGCATGAGCGGCGCGAGGAGGTCATCCAATACGTCTATGAAAAATATGGCCGCGACCGCGCCGGTCTTGCCGCCACCGTGATCTGCTACCGCTCGCGCTCGGCGATCCGCGAGGTCGGCAAGGCATTGGGGCTCAGCGTCGATGTCGTCGCCGCGCTCGCCGGCATCGTCTGGGGATGGAGCAACGACCCGATCGCCGATCGAGCGGGTGCGCGAGGCCGGGCTCGACCCTGCCGACCGCACCTTGCGTCTCGCGCTCGACCTCGCCGCGCAATTGGTCGGCTTTCCGCGCCATCTCTCGCAGCATGTCGGCGGTTTTGTCATTACCCGGGGACCGTTGTCCGAATTGGTGCCGATCGAGAACGCGGCGATGGAGGACCGCACCGTCATCGAATGGGACAAGGACGACCTCGACCGGCTCGGCATTCTGAAGATCGATGTCCTGGCGCTCGGCATGCTGACCTGCATCCGCAAGGCCTTTGCGCTGATCGAGGAGCATTATGGGCGCCGGTTCGAGCTCGCCACGATCCCGGCCGAGGACCCCGCGGTTTACGAGATGCTATCCCGCGCCAACTCGCTCGGCGTCTTCCAGGTCGAGAGCCGCGCGCAGATGACGATGCTGCCGCGGCTCAAACCGCGCGAATTCTACGATCTCGTGATCGAGGTCGCGATCGTGCGCCCGGGCCCGATCCAGGGCGACATGGTGCATCCCTATCTGCGGCGGCGCTCCGGGCGCGAAGAGGTGGTGTATCCATCCGGCGAGCTGCGAGAGGTCCTGGGCAAGACTCTGGGGGTGCCGCTCTTCCAGGAGCAGGCGATGAAGATCGCAATCGTCGGCGCCGGTTTCGCACCGGAGGACGCCGACCGGCTGCGCCGCGCAATGGCCACCTTCAAGCGCAGCGGCGATATCCACCTGTTCCGTGACAAATTTATCGCCGGCATGGTCGCGAACGGCTACGACCGCGACTTCGCGACCCGCTGCTTCAGCCAGATCGAAGGGTTTGGGACCTACGGTTTTCCGGAAAGCCATGCGGCGAGCTTTGCGCTGCTGGTTTACGTGTCGGCGTGGATCAAATGCTTCTATCCTGAGGTCTTTGCCTGCGCCTTGCTCAACAGCCAGCCGATGGGGTTCTACGCCCCGGCGCAAATCGTCCGAGACGCGCGCGAGCACGGCGTCGAGGTGCGCCCCGTCGACGTCAACCACAGTTTCTGGGACTGCACGCTCGAACCGGCAGCCCCCTCCCTTCCCTCCCCCGCTAGCGGGGGAGGGTTAGGGTGCGGGCGGGCCCTGCGTCTCGGGTTGCGTCAGATAAAGGGGTTTGCCGAGGCCGATGCGAAGCGGCTCGTCGCCGCCCGCAGAAGTGGTTATCCGGACCCACAGGCGTTGTGGCGGCGCAGCGGCCTCGGGCACGGCGCGCTCGAGCGCCTTGCCGAAGCCGATGCGTTCCGCTCGATCGGGCTCGACCGCCGCCGCGCATTGTGGGCCTTGAAGGCGCTCGGCGACCCGCCGCTCCCGCTCTTCGCCTCAGGAACCCTCGCCCACAAAAGTAAAACCCTCGCCCCCCATTGGGGGGAGAGGGAGGGTGAGGGGGGCTTCTCCGGGCCAGCGTCTCGGGATCCCCCGCCTCACCCCGACCCTCTCCGCCCCCGGGGGTGGAGAGGGAGAATTACAGCGAAGCGCGGGCGATGGCGCTCTTGCCGGAAATGCCGTTGGGGGAGCATGTCGTCGAGGATTATGCGAGCTTGAGCCTCACCTTGAAGCGCCACCCGCTCGCCTTTCTGCGTGCCGAACTCGCCTGCGAAGGCCTGGTCACCGCCGCCGAGCTCGCCCATCTGCCGGTCGACCGGCAGCTCTCGATCGCCGGGATCGTGCTGATCCGGCAGCGTCCGGGCAGCGCCAATGGCGTCGTCTTCATCACGATCGAGGACGAGACCGGCATCGCCAATCTGATCGTCTGGCCCGCCATCCTCGAACGCTTCCGCCGCGCCGCGCTCGGCGCCACTCTCTTGCGCTGCACCGGCAAACTGCAGCGTGAGGAGAGCGTCATCCATGTCGTCGCCGACCGGCTCGAGGACATGACCCCGCGCCTCAACACGTTGCGCGACCGCACTGGCGATGCCGAGCCCCGGTCGGCGCCGAAACCGCCTTTCAGATCTCCCGCGAAGCCGCCCGGTTACGACCCCCGCGACATCGTCATCGCCAGCCGCAATTTCCGCTAACCGATGCAAGCCATTCCTTCGTGCCCGATCACCGGCCTTCCGGCAACGCGCCGTATTCAGCCCATCAGCGCCCGGCTGATCAGCGAATTGTGGCGACGGGCTTTTGGCGTGAAGACAGAGCGGCAGCTCGCCGGCATCGAGCAATTCGGCTTGTGGGAATCGCCTTGCGGGCTCGCCTTCTTCGATCCGATGCTGGAGGGTGACGAGGCTTTTTACCTGGACCTTTATCGGCGTGGAGATTTTCACCGGGCCTTGAGCGTTCCGCGGATCGCTAGGCCCGAATTCAGGCGCATCGCCGACCTGCTTCGACCGAGGGATAAAGTTCTCGATGTCGGCTGTGGCGAAGGCGCCCTGGCGCGACATTTGCCGCACGCTACTTATGTCGGGCTCGACCCGCATTGTTATGCGAAGGCTGCCGAGCTCGACGTCAGAAACGAAACGATTGCCACGCATGCCGCATCACATCCCGAAGAATACGACGCCGTCTGCGCCTTTCATTCCATCGAGCACGTGGCCGATCCGCTGGATTTTACGCGCGATCTGGTAAAATGCGTCAGAGTTGGTGGACGGCTCTGCATTGTCGTGCCCAGCCGGACATCGCCGCTAACCGAAATCCCGAATTTCGTGCTCAATGCGCCGCCGCATCATCTCACCTGGTGGGACGAAGGAGCCTTGCGCGCCGTTGCCGACCGGCTCGATCTTGACGACGGAAGCGATCGAAACGGTGCCCTTTTCGTTCGACAGCCTCATCTACTGGATGGGTCGATGCGCTCCCAAACTGACTGGAGATCGATATTTCCGAGCACATTGGACATGGTATTGCGCACTCGCCTGGAGCTGGCTCATCGGCCGCGCCGGCGATGCATTGTTTCGTGTTCCGGCGTCGGCAAGGCCTTCGGGATTGCTCCTCATCGCCCGCAAGCCGTCGTGATGGCATGGATCGCCACAGCGGTCGCAGTTTTCTATTCGCTGTCGTCGGTCGCTCTGGCTCTGCTCTTTTTCACTCGGATGCAGGTCCTGGATGACCGCTTATCTGCGAGCGTCGCGTTGGTGTTGCCGGCGACTGGCGCGCTCCCCGGGATCGAGGATCTGCTCGCTGCACTTACCGCCCAGTCGCTCAGGCCGCGCCGATTGATCGTTTCGGTCGAGGCGCGGGAAGACCCCGCTTACCCACGCGTCGCAGCCCTTGCCGAGCGTTATCCTGAGCTGAATGTCGAGCTGGTCGTCGCCGGTCTCTCGCCGCTGCGCAGCCAGAAATGCACCAACCTTCTCGCCGCCCTGGCGCAGCTCGACGCCGACGATGCGTACATCGTGCTGCTCGACGCCGATATCCGCCCGCAGCCGTGGTGGCTGGCGATGTTGGTGGCGCCGTTGGCGGCAGGGCGCGCCGATCTCGTTAATGGTTACCGCTGGCCCGTGCCGACGAGGATGTCGCTCGGCACCGTCCTCGTCACCGCGATCGACCGCGCCGTTGCCGTATTGCCGCGGGTTCGCTGGACCAGGTCTGCTTGGGGCGGTTCCCTCGCCTTCACTCGCAACGCCCTCGCTGCACTCGATCTGCCGAACACGATCGGGCACGCCTTGACCGAGGATTTGCCGATCGGCGACCGCGCGGCGCAAACGGGTCTCAGGGTGCTGACCCGCCGGGCCATCCGGCCGCCGACCCCAACTCGCCGGCAATCTTCGTGATGTTTGGCGCTTTGCGCGCCGGCAGTACCAGCTGATCCGCCTTTACCGTCCGGGATTGTGGTGCTTCGCTGCCTTCGTCGTCACCACCGACCTGGCAGCCCGGATCGCCCTGCTCTCGAATGTGCTCGGGCTGGAGCGCCGCCTTGCCGGCCATCCTCGTTCTCGCCTCTCTGGGCTCGATCGCGACCGAGATTCGGCTGGCGATCGGCAGAAAACTAGGCGTACCCGACGGGATCGGCTTCCGCTTGGCGCAGCATCTTCTCGTCTGGACCATTCTTCCCGCCCCGATTTTTCATGTCTCGGCGATCTGGGGCGGCGCCGTCAAGTCCCCGGTCGTATGGCGGCATGTCCGCTACGTCGTCGACAAGACGGGCCAGGTTATCGACGTCGCCCGCCGGCCTTATTCCGACAATTCGGTTTAGGCGCGGTTTTCGACGTACATGCGCAAATCGTCGCCCGGCCGCAGAGTCAGGCGGCAAACCGGCGCGACAACGGCATCGGGAGCCAAGCGCAGGCGGACCCGCTGAGCCAGAGTGGCGATGCACAGGACAGCTTCGGTCAGACCGAAGGCGGCGCCGGCGCAAATGCGGGGACCGACGCTGAACGGAACATAAGCGTGCCTGACGCGAAACTGGGCGTTCTCCGGCAGAAAGCGCTCCGGGATGTAATGATCCGGCTTTCCCCAAAATTTACGGTGCCGGTGGAGCAGCCACGGGACAACGATGACGAGGGATCCCGCCGGCACGGACCGGCCGCGGATCGTCTCGTCGCGTAATGCCTGCCGCGCGAGGAGCGGGACTGGAGGGTAGAGCCGCACCGTCTCCTCGAATATTGCGCGGGTGTAGGGCAGCTCGGGGACATCGTCGAGGGTCGGCAGGCGGCCGGAGAGGGCTTTTGCTCAGTTCCGCGTGAAGGCGTTCTTCGACCTCCGGCGCCTGCGACAGCAGATACCATGCCCAGGCGAGCGAATTCGCTGTCGTCTCGTGGCCCGCCATAAAGATCACCGCCGCTTCGTTGCGCAAGGCCACATCGTCGAGCGGCTCTCCGGTCTCGGGATCGCGCGCTTCGAGCAACAGGCGGATCATCGAAGCCTCACCGCTGGACAGCCGCTCACGGCAATCGCCGATGACCTGCTCCAGGACCTTGTGAATGCGTTTGGCGGAGCGATGGATTGCCGGAGAATGAAACCGCGGGATCCAATCCGGCAAACCGAAGAAATAGCCGAGATCCAACTGGCCGATCAGGCGCTGGTATTCGCTGAAGGCGGCCACGATTTCCGCCGCGTGTTCGGCCCCGAGCTGCCGGCCGAAAACCGTCCGGCAGATGATCTCCGCCGTCAATGTCGCCATCTCGGTCAGCGCATTGATCGGCATGTCCCGAGGCAGGCTCGCCCAGCGTTCGGCGGCTTCGCAGGCGGCCTGGACCATCAGCGGCGCGAACAGCGGCAGATGCGAGACATGGACGATGGGCGCCACAATGCGCCGCCGGCGCCGCCACGTATCGCCGTCGCTGATGAACAAACCGTCGCCGAGGAGCGGCGCCAGCCCGTGGCGCATCTGCGGGCTCTTGCGCTCGAAGCTGTCGTGATGTTCGACAAAGGCCGAGGCGACGGTATCCGGGCTGTTGCAGACGAACAGCGTGCGCGACAGCATGCGCGTCGAAAACACCTCCCATTCGAAGGAGCGCTCCTCCCAGATTGCGAGAAAGTTGCGCCGCGCCAACCGCAATATCGCAAAGGCCGAGAGCGGCTGCTTCGGCCTCTCGGGAAACGGCGGAACGAAGTCGTGCATCCGAGCCTTGCCGCGCGGCCGCGCGGGCGGCGTTACCGCATCGAGACGGCCGCGGCGATCGGCGCCTCGATGTTAGCTGACGGCGTCGGCACACCGCGTGCGGCCCGCGCATAGGTGGCTTCGAGCCGCTCGATTGCGGCATCGACCGCGAGCCTCAGCCCGGTCTTCGTTGAAGAACGAGCCGGGGATCAGGCAGCGGGCGGCGAGCACCCGCCGGAAGGCGTCGAACAACACCGCGTCGGGCGGCGTCGGCGCTCCCCAGAAATCGTCGAGCTCGCCCTGAAAGGTCAGCCCGGCGATGTCGTAAACCGCCTTGCCGAGCGCCACCACCGGCAGTCCGCAGGCAAGCGCCAAGGTGCCGACCGTGCTGTTGACTGTGACAACGGCCGGCTTGCGCGCCAAGAGCGCGCCCAAATCGCCGCCGTCGAGAATGACGAGCCGGTCGGCGATCCCGAGCTCGACGGCGAGGTAGCCTGTGATAGCGGCCCAGTCGACCAACCCGCTGTCGAGCGGATGAAGCTTGACGATCAGCCGCGCCGCCGAGGGGGCGTGACGGGCGAAGGAGGCGAGGACGTGCTCGATCGCCAGATGCATCGCACGAAACGGCGAGTGCACCCGCACCTGGTAGTCGCAATCCAGCTGCAACGGAAAAAGAAAGAGAGGGCCGGGGCTGCTGCAGACACCTTCGATCGCCGCCGCCGCGCGCCGCTCGGCGCGGCGCATCAGCGCCAGGCGCCGCAGCCAACCGGCATACTCGATCAGCTGATAATAGGGACGGTGCGTCGCGTAATGCGGGAACCGCCACATTCCGGCCATCGAGGCCGTGGTGTAGAGCACGTCCTCGACTGCCCTGCGGCGAAAGCTGCCCGGCACCGGTGGCGGGTCGCGCCAGGCCGGCAAGCGAGCGCGCGCGCTCGCGATACCAGCCCGGATCCCGCGGCAGGGCGGAATGACCATTGACCCCGCCTTCCTCGAAGGTGATCCAATCGGGCCGCAGATAGCCCTCCTCGACCACGTGAATTCGCAATGCGCGCCCCTCGGCGACGCGGATGGCCGCCCGGTGCAAAGGCCGGCAATCGCCGAACAGAATGATGTCGCTGATCGCCCGCTCGACGATCAGCCGATCGAGAAACTCCGGCCATTCCTCCGGGCGGCCGCAAAAATCCACGGCTCCCGGCAGCCGCCAAAATGCCCGATCGCCGCCGTTGAAATTAACCCGGTAAACCGCGTGGCCGCGCCCGATGAGCGCCTGTCCGAGACGCTCGAAAAATCGCGTTGCCATCCCCTGCAGGAAAAGAAAGCCCCGGCCGGGATTGACCAATGCCCCGCCTGGCCGCTCCGCCGCGTTTACGGAACTTTCGCCCACCGATAGCAGATTCCCCAACCCAACCTCGTCGCGCTCGAAGCGAGCTTTGAGGCGGTTCAACACTGATCTGGTTAATCTCGCCAGCTTGCCGGTTAATGTCCACGACTTTTTGCATCGCGAGATGAGCTGTCCGTCAGGAACCGGGCAAATCGTCCCGCGAAATGCCTATTTTCGCTCGTGGTGTTAATTTTAACACCATGTTCGTTGCTGAGCAGCACTGACCCATGACCGATCCGCGACCGACCATCGAAGCCCCCGACGACGACCCCTATCTCTGGCTCGAAGAGATCGACGGCGAGCGGGCGCTCGCCTGGGTAGAGGCGCAAAACGCCACGACCTTGGCGCGGTTCGGCGATGCGCCGTTTCGAGGCCGATCGCGACACGCTCGCGGCGATCTTCGACCGGCCCGACAACATCCCGATAATTGCCAGGCGCGGTGCCAAAGTCTTCAATTTTTGGAAAGACGCGGAGCACCCGCGCGGCCTGTGGCGGGCGACCACGCTCGACAGCTACCGCAGCGAAGCAGCCCGATTGGGACATTCTCCTCGACCTCGACGCGCTCGCGGCAAAAGAGGACGAAGATTGGACGTGGAGCGGGGCCGCGACGATCCCGGGCAGCCACGACCGTGCGATTCTGATGCTGTCGCGCGGCGGCGCCGACGCCGTGGTGCTGCGCGAATTCGATCTTGTCTGCGCGCAATTTCGTAACCGGCGGTTTCGCACTGCCCGAGGCGAAAGGCGGGGCCGCCTGGCTCGATCGCGACACGCTGTTGCTGTCCTCTGCGCTGGGTGAGGACATGGCCACCAGCTCCGGCTATGCGCGCACGGTACGGCTGTGGCGGCGCGGCGCCGACCCGCTGACCGCCCCGATCATCTTCGAGACGAGCGCCGACCATATGGCGGTCTGGGCGGATGTCGACCGCGAGGCCGAGGAGGAGCGTGCTGGTATTTGTCGAGAGGGTCGGCTTTTTCGACGCGATCGTCTGGATCGGCGACCGCAGCGGACCCAAGACCCGCATCGATGTGCCGACCGATGCTTCGGTCGAGTGGCACCGCGGCTGGCTCGCCGTCAAGCGGCGGACAGCCTGGACGATTGGCGATCAAACCTACCCGCCGGACACTGTGCTCGGCATTTCCTTCCCCGCCTTCCTCGCCGGCGACCGCCGCTTTACGAAGTTGTTCGAGCCGGCCGAGCGCCGTGCCTTGCAAGGGTTCTTCTGGTCCGGCGGCCGGCTTCATTTGTCGATCCTCGATGATTTGAAACCGGTCTTCGAGGCGTTGACCCCGTCCGAGACCGGGTGGGCGCGTGAGCGCATTACCGGCCTGCCCGATATTGGCGTCGCCAATGTCTGGCCGCTCGACGTGCGGACGGAAGAGTCGAATGGCGACTTGCTCGCCAGCGCGCAGGACCCGCTGACGCCGCCGTCGCTGTTCCTGGTGCGCCCCGCGGCTGCCCCGGAGCTCCTGAAGCGGGCGCCGGAAGCTTTCGATCCGGCCGGCCTCGTCGTCACCCGCCACGAAGCGATTTCGCCGGACGGCACCCGCATACCCTATGTGCAGGTCGGTCCGCCTGGCGAGACCGGCGACGCGCCGGTCCATCTCTCGGGCTATGGCGGCTTTGGCATATCGCAATTGCCTTACTACAACTCCGCCGTCGGAAAGCTCTGGCTCGAACGCGGCGGCACGAGCGTCGTCGCCAATATCAGGGGCGGCGGCGAATTCGGCACCGCTTGGCACGAGGCCGGACGCCGAGAGGGCAAGCGGCTGTCGCACGACGATTTCGCGGCGGTCGCCGCCGACCTCGTGCGCCGCGGGGTGACGAACCCCAAGCGGATCGCCGCCGAAGGCGGTTCCAATGGCGGGATACTGATCACGAATATGCTGACCCGCTATCCGGAACGGTTCGGCGCCCTCTTCTGCACGATCCCGCTGATCGACATGCGTCGCTATTCGAAATTGCATGCCGGCGCGAGCTGGATTGCCGAATACGGCGATCCCGACAATCCCGCGGATTGGGAATTCCTCAAAGAGATTTCCGCTTATCATGCCGCGGTCCCGGGCCGGCCCTACCCGCCGATCCTGATCGCGACGAGCCGGCGCGACGATCGCGTTCACCCCGGCCACGCCCGCAAAATGGCCGCGAAACTGCAAGCCATGGGCTACGAGGCCTATTTCTACGAGCCGGCCGCCGGCGGTCACGGCTATGGCAAGGACAACAGGGAGCGCGCTTCTTTTACCGCGCTCGGCTACAATTTCCTGCGCCGCGCCATCGGCTGGGACGCGTGACAGCGGGAGGGAAGAATGAAATTCGGCATCTTCTACGAGCTGCAATTGCCGCGGCCCTGGGGACCGGACAGCGAGCTGACCCTCTACCACAATGCGCTCGACCAGCTCGAACTGGCCGACCGGCTCGGCTACGACTTCGCCTGGGAGGTCGAGCACCACTTCCTCGAGGAATATTCGCACTCGCCGGCCCCGGAGGTGTTCCTCGCCGCGGCCAGCCAGCGCACGCGGCAGATCCGCCTCGCGCACGGCATCATGCAATTGACGACGGTGCATCCCGCGCGCGTCGCCGAGCGGATCGCGGCGCTCGATCTGGTGAGCCGCGGCCGCGTCGAATTCGGCATGGGCGAGAGCGCCAGCATCACCGAGCTCGAACCGTTCGACCGCAGCTTCGAGCGAGAAGCGCGCGGTCTGGGAGGACGCCGTGCGCGCGGTCATCCCGATGTTCAAGGATGGCGGCTGCGAATACCACGGGACCTATTTCGATTTCCCGCTGCGCAATGTCGTGCCCAAGCCGTTGCAGAAGCCGCATCCGCCGTTATGGGTCGCGTGCTCGGCGCTCGACACGATCGAGATGGCCGGGCGCCGCGGCCTCGGCGCGCTCGCCTTCCAGTTCCTGAGCGCCGATGCGGCGCATGCCTGGGTCCACGCCTACTACAATTCCTTCACCAAGCGGCTCGACAAATTGACGGATTACGTCACCAACCCGAATATCGCTCTGACCAGCTATTTCATGTGCGCCGAGACCGACGAGGAGGCGCGCCGCCGCGCCGACGGCATCCCGTTCTTTCAGTTCGCGCTGCGCTTTTACGGGCTGAGCCCCAACCGCAAACGGCCGGAACCCGGCACGGTCGATTTGTGGGACGAGTACGAGAAGTGGAAGCGCGCCAACCCCGAGGGCCTCGCCCGCGCCCTCTCCGGGGGCCTGATCGGCTCGCCCGAGACGTTGCGCCGCAAGCTGCGGCGGTTCGAGGGCTCGCATATCGACCAGGTCATTCTGTTGAACCAGGCCGGCAAGAACACGCACGAGCACATCTGCGAGAGCCTCGAACTCTTCGCCCGCGAGGTGATGCCCGAATTCCACGCCCGCATCCCCGAGCAGGAAGCCTGGAAGGCCAAGGTGCTGAACCGCGAAATCGAGCTCGAAGAAATCGACACCGCGCCCTTCCGCGACCGCTACGGCCCCAATTCGGTGCAAATCACCCCGCAAGCGGCCGAATAAGCCATTGTTGGACCGGGGCGTGCATGCTTCGAGACGCGCCCTTCGGGCGCTCCTCAGCTTGGAGTAAGTCTTCGGCAGCCACGAATAAAATCCCTCATCCTGAGAGCGTGTGAAAGAATAATCGATCGTTGTTTTATATGCTTCCCCGGCAAAAGCCGGGGTCATCGTTCCGCGGCACGAGCCCATCCTCGCTGGGTATTGCGATTGCTTAGAGGTTGCGAGTGGGGGAGGAATGGATCCCGGCTTTCGCCGGGAAAGCGGCGGAAAATTTGCCGATTGCACGTTCAAGCGCGATTTTTCACATGCGCTCAGGGTGAGGGAGTTTCCTCAATGCCATGAGGAATTACCTCATCCTGAGGAGCCGCCACAGGCGGCGTCTCGAAGGACGCAACGAAGGAGCGCCCGGAAGGCCTGTCTCGAGGCGCCACGACCTCGGCGCGACATCGGGGCCGAGCAGAGAGGTCCGCCGAAATCGAGTACAGCACGCGGGCGCAAACCGGTGCCATATGCTCACCAATGGCTCGGTGCGATTATCGGCTCGTTTTGCGGCACCATGATCATTCCGATTCTGCTGGGCAAGTGAGTTATTGTTCGGGTGTGCGAACTGGAATGACGGAGTGACGCCGATGCCGCAGCCCCTTCCCGCGATCAGCCTCGTCGCCGTGCCGGGGAGGCGGCGTCAGACCCTCGACATCGCGCGCGAGATCGAGCGGCGCGGTTTCGCCGGCATCTACATCCCGAGCCGGTTCGGCAACATGGCGCAGTGCACCGCGCTGGCGCTCGCCACCGAGCATATCCCGTTCGGCACCGCGATCGCGCCGATCTACGCCCGCACCGCCGAGGATTTTGCGCATAGCGCCGCCTATCTGCACGAGGTCTCGGGCGGCCGCTTCCGCTTTGGCATCGGCATTGCGCACGGCCCCACCTACCAGCGTCTCGGCGTCACCCCGGGCAAGCCCCTCTCGGACATCCGCACCTTTGTCGACAAGGTGAGGTCCTATGAAGGGATCGGCCCGTTGCCGCCGATCGTCCTCGCGGCTCTGCGCAAGAAGATGGTCGCGCTCGCCGCCGAGATCGCCGAAGGCGTCATCTTCGCAAACGCCAGTCTTTCACACATGCCGCAGTCGCTCGCCGCCGTGCCGTCGTCCAAGCGCAGCGATCCGAATTTTCTGATCGGCAACATGCTGCCGGTCTGCGTCTCGGAAGATGTAGAAGCGGCAAAGGCGCTGCTGCGCCGCCGCCTCGTGCATTACGCCTTGCTGCCGAATTACCGCGCCTACTGGAAGGAAGCCGGTTATGTCGACGAGATGTCGGCAGTCGAGAAGGCGATCGCCGACAACCGGCCCGACGATATCCCGAAGTACCTGACCGACCGCTGGCTCGCCGACAACACCCTTTTCGGCCCGCCCGCCAAGGTGCGCGAGGGTGTCGAGGAATGGCGCGCCGCCGGCGTCAACACGCCGGTCCTGGTGCCGAACTCGGTCACCGGCAATCAGATCACGGCCCTCGAGGAGCTGTTTGCCGCTTTTAGCTGATAGCGACGACGATCTGACGGAAGCTCTTTTGCTATCCCTCTAGTACCTGCTTGCGTAAATTAGCGTATGTCTCTTCGGCATCCTCACTCTCGTGGAAGGGACGATACCAGACGCGTTTCGTCCGGCTGTCGCACGGTGGACACTTATCGCGATGCAATAATATCTCCGTCATCCCCGCGAAAGCGGGGACCCAGAGCCTGCCCCCCTGTTCATGCCAGGGGCAGGCTCTGGCATGAACAGGGGCGGTCGATCGCACGTGAGTGAGAAGCGTCCTTGCGTCTACATCCTCGCAAGCAAGCGTAATGGCACCCTTTATGTCGGTGTCACAAGTGATATTGCGCGCCGTGCTTGGCAACATCGTTCGAACGCCATCGGCGGATTTGTTCGCGATTACGGAGTGCATAGGTTAGTGTTTGTCGAGTTTCACGAGACCATGGCCGATGCGATCCTCCGCGAAAAGCGCATCAAGAAATGGCGCCGCACGTGGAAACTGGAGTTGATCGAGCGCCATAATCGGCAATGGCGTGATCTTTACGAGGAGCTGGGGTGAGAGCTCTCGCCCCCTGTTCATGCCAGAGCCTGCCCCTGGCATGAACAGGGGGGCAGGCTCTTGGTCGCCGCTTCCGCGGGTGTAATCCAATTTCGTTACGCGGCCTCGCGCGCTTTGTTCGTCGTTCCCGCGAAAGCGGGGACCCAGGGATTTCAGTCGCTTGCCCCTGGGTCCCCGCTTCCGCGGGGACGACGGATTGTTTGTTCGTAGGATTTCCTGACAGCCTATTGTGCGGGGACGACGAACGGAGTGGAGTAACGTACGCTAATTTTCGCGACGAGGTACTAGGCTGATGATGCGTCCACTTCGCCTCTTTTTCGGCACTTCTAAGACGAGTTCGTCTGTGATTCCCAGCGTATGATCCCCGGGCCCTTGGCCTACATCTTGTGAAAAGCGGCATCAAGTAATTGGTGAATATCTCTAAGTACTAATAGCAGGAAAATTCCACTCCCAAGCCAAGTCATCACATGGCGGGGCGGCAGAAGTGCGAAAAGATTAACACCGCGACTATAGAATTAGCTGAAAGATTTTACATAATGCACATTATCAGACTTTGATAGCGACAGAGAACCGGCGCAGAACCACAAGATGTAGGAGCGAGCAACGACGGGTTAAGAGCACGTGGCGCACCCGCATTCCTCCCCGCGCCAAGCCTTTTGCCCTTCGTGGACACAGAGCGCCGAGATCGCAAGCGCAATGCCCGGATCAAGCCACCACAGCCCAAAAAGCGTGTTCGCGGCGAGGCCGACCAACACCGCACCGGCGAGGATCGCGCACAGGACATTCTGCGTCCCCTCGCCGTAGGTGGCGCGCGATCCAAGCTTTTCACCGATCCGCTGTTTTGCAATCCCAAGGCACGGACAGAGCACTAGCGTGCCGGCGGTAAGAGCGATACCGATCCACGAGGTTTCGGCCACCGCGCCCTCGATCAATGTCTCGACCGCTTCGGCCGCCACGTAGGGGGCGAGCAGAAAGAAGCTGATCGCCACCCATTTCTGCGCGCGGCGCTCGGCATCGGCCGAGATCGTCCGGGTGCCGGTGAACCGCCAAATGATAATGACGCTGGCAAGGCCCTCGATCGCACTGTCGAGGCCAAAGGCGACCAGCGCGATCGACCCGGCGAGAATGCCGGCCACCACACCGACCGCCCCCTCTATCCCCAGCCAGACAAGCGTCAGCGACGACAGGAGCTTGGCGAGGCGTGCGAAGCGAAACCACGACGCACTCCCGGGCGAGACATCGACTTGAGCAACCATGCTTCACGAATCCCGCCTCACGGCGGGTCTGTCAATTAGATAGTCGCCGGCTTATGCGTGCCGCCAGACTTTGACGGCTGATAGCACAAGGATCATCGCAAGCAGCGGCAGGAGGACGGCATTCGGTACGACACCGAGCAGCCGGCCGCCGATGAAGCTGCCGAAGATCGAGCCGGCCGCCATTACCAGCACGAACCGACGGTTTTCGCCAAGGACAACAAAACTGCGATCTCGGCTGTAGCGGGCGAAGCCGACGAGCATTGTCGGCAGGCTCACCGCGAGCGACAGGCTGCCGGCAAGCTTGATATCGGCCCCGAACAGCAGAACGAGCGTCGGGATCAGCAGCTCGCCGCCGGCGACGCCAAGTAATGCCGCGACGACGCCAATTCCAAAGCCGGCGACGACACCCGCCACCATTTGTGCTGCCCCGGTCAGCATGGCCCCCGAGATCGTCGCATTGTGCCCAAGCACCAGCACAACCGCGATCCCAAGAAGCAGAACGGCAATGACGCGATAGAGTGTGTGCGACGCGAGGCGCGTTGCCCAGGTTGCCCCAAACCATGCGCCGAGCAGGCTTCCGGCAAGCAGATTGACGATAATCGGCCAATGAGCGGCGACGCTCGCGAAGGGAACCGCCGCCGCGCGGAACGGCAAAGCGGAAGCGACGACGACAAGGCTCACTGCCTTGTTGAGGATCACCGCTTGCAGTGCTGCAAACCGAAAGGCCCCGATCAGCAGCGGCAACCGAAATTCCGCACCGCCTAAGCCAATCAGACCGCCGAGCGCGCCGATGATCGCACCGCCGCCAAAGGCCGCCGGCATGCTGCGGCTTGCATCCCCTTCCTCGTGGATCAGCACCGGCGCGGTTAGTCGATTGCTCATGGTCGGCTCGCGCTATGGCAAAAAGGCTATAGCGCACCATAAGCGTTATGACATTAACACCATAGAGAGCCTTTTAGACCTTCGGCCCGGCGTCTGGGCGAGAGCGCCGCGAGAGCGCCGCCAGATCATCGACGGCGTTGCTCGCAGCCCGGTCGAGGATGCGGTTGTAGCGTTCGAGCACTTCGGCACCGAACGGCGTCAGGCTTGCACCGCCGCCGCCGGCACCACCCGGTGCGGCCGTCACGACCGGTTCGGTGAACGCTCTATTAATGCTGTCGAGCAGTAGCCACGCCCGCTTATAGGACATCCCCATATCGCGTGCGGCGGCCGAGATCGACCCGGTGTTACGGATGCTTTCGAGCAGCTTGGCCTTGCCGGGGCCGATCCGCGCCCCGGACTCAAATACGATGCTGACCCTCACCCGCGCCATGCAGCACTGTGCCACGCGCCGGCTTTCAAAACCGCCCGAATTTTCGGTCAACATAATCGCCAACTGGCCCATGTTCCAGAAATCAAGACTTGCGGGACTTCCTCGCCACGAGACACCAAGAGACAAGCGCGCGCGCCCGCTACCAGATGTAGATTGAGAGGCTTGACCGAAGTCACCCAACGGCGCAAGCGAGAATGAACAACCTGCGTGGAAGTGCGGGCCATTTTGGAGACTTGCTTTGTCGGATTTGTTTCTCGGAATATCCGTAGTAATTGCCACATTGGCGGGACCAGTGTGCGCGGTTTTCGTGACACGACATATAGACAACTTGCGTCGGGTCAAAGAACGCCGTCTAAACATCTTTCGCTCTCTTATGGCTACACGACGCGCGGCCCTGTCAGCAGACAAGGTAACCGCACTCAACATGGTTGAAATCGAGTTTTACGGAATCCCGTCAGTTCAAGATGCTCACCGGGAAGTTATGACCCACATCAACACACCACCTCCCCAACCACCGGGCTGGGCCGACCGTCACCGCTCCCTTATGACGAGATTGCTTTCTGAAATGGCAAGAGAACTCGGCTATGAGCTACCGCAGCTCGACGTGTTGGAAGGTGGCTATTACCCGCAAGGTTTGGTGGATATTGAGACCGAGCAGCAGGCAGTGCGCCGCGCGCTGATCGAAGTCCTCTCAGGCCGCCGCCCTCTTGGGGTTAGCCCGGCTGCGCCCCTTCCGCCCGCGCCATTTCCGCCGCCACCCAGCAATCGGGGGCGGCCCCACCCCGAGTCCACCGTCTCCACCCTCGTTCTTTCCACCCCCGCCTACAACACCGACCCGAGGTAACTAATGGACGGCTTTTTTTCGCATCGCCTTTACCGGAACCGCTGGGAGCGGCTTCGGAATGCTCGTTTTTCACGGCGGCGTAATCGTCGGCGGGGACGTAGCGGGTGCAATCTTCGACGGCTCCTACACAGATAATTCCGCGACGGAGGCGCTCGATTTTCAAGTGACGATGAGCGCCCCCGCAGGTGTCGCACCCGTACTTATCGGTCTTTTGCCCGGTGATTTTCCAGAACTCCACTTCCCTGACATTCATAAAGCACATTACCCAACGCGGCTCTAACGACGGCATGCGGAGTACAGGACTTAATGGCACGGTCGCCATTCCGAAATTCTCGTCATGGTTCTACTGAGACGAGGCGCTGAACCCGCGCCCTTTCGTCCGGGGTGCCCGCAGGCGCCGGCCACAGCGGCACTTCACGCCCGGCCAACCGCTTGTTGCGTATTACGCATCCACAAAATTGCCATTATTGGCATAATATAGTCGGGCGATTGCGGCGTCCGTGGGAGGCGCTGCCAACGCACGGAGGTGCATATTGAGCGATGAGGTGGAGGTGGCGCCGGCGGCGCAGGTGCGCGGGCGGCCGTTTCCGAACGCCAGGGTGTTCACGACTTTTGTGCAAACCATCGAAATCAGCGACTTCGACCAACGTCTGCAGGTGCTCGAAACCCGCCAGGCCGAAGACCGGCCGACCCAGCCGAGGCCTTGGCCGCTTTCGAGCCTTGCAACCTGAAGAGGAGCCGCCGCTGCAGACCCGCTGCAGTTGCAGCGGGCTGTCATACTACGATCAACCGTAAGCGGCGCCGCCCGAACCTATAAACGCCGTGCCCAAATGCCAGCCGGTTTGTGCCCCGCGAGATTGCCGCGCTGTGCTCGCAATGACCGGTCATTGCGAGTTGGGACCGGCCGGCGCGGCCGACTCAGCCTGGATGAAACCGCCGCCAGAGCGCTTTCCCGGCGAAAGCCGGGACCCATGTATCCCGGTGCTCGTGCTGCCGAGAGATGGACCCCGGCTTTCGCCGGGGAAGCGTTCGATATGGCCTGCCGTCACGAACCGCCTTTTTTCTTGTTAGGAGCGGAGAGACGAAGCAAATCCCGCGACGCAAGTCCGGTGAAGATGGACCGACGGGCCGCGGGTCAAGCCGGTGATGACGATTTTTGCCGGAGGCGATTACATTAGGTCCGTGACTTGTTTGCCGCAGGAGATTTGACGTGCCGCAGCCGGACCATATCTCGGCGCTTCCCGTCGCCGATCCCGGGGCGCTCGACGAGGATCTGCAGGAGCTTTTTGCGCTGTGCACCGAAAAGCTCGGGATCGTGCCGAATGTGTTGCGCGCCTACAGCCTGCGCCCGCAGAAGCTGCGCAACTTCGTCGCGATGTACAACGAGCTGATGCTGGCGCCGTCCGGCCTCTCCAAGCTCGAGCGGGAGATGGTCGCGGTCGTCGTGTCGAGTGCCAACCGCTGCTACTATTGCCTCGTTGCGCACGGTCAGGCCGTGCGGCGATTGTCCGGCGACCCCGAACTCGGCGAGATGCTGGTCATGAATTATCGGGTAGCCCGGCTCGATCCGCGCCGGCGCACCATGCTCGATTTCGCGTGGAAGCTGACCACGGCCCCCGCGACGATCGGAGAGGAGGACCGGGCGGAGCTGCGCCGGACCGGTCTCGGCGACGAGGACATCTTCGACCTCGCCGAAACGGTCGCCTTCTTCAACATGTCGAACCGGATGGCGAGCGGTCTGGATATCATTCCGAACCGCGAGTATCACCGGTGGGACCGGTGACCCGCGGCAGCCGGACAGCTGACGGACTAGGCATGCGGCGTTTCATTGTAGGCTTTTTTGCCGTCATCGGCTTCGCGGCCGTGCTGTTCGTCGCCGGCGTCATGCTGCTGGTCGGCGGGCTGAGGCCGTCGGTGAAGCCGCTTCCCGGCAACATTCTCCTGACCGCGGACCTCACCCGGGATCTGCCGGAAGGCGCCAGCGAAGAGCCGATCCTGCGGCTCCTGGTCGGCACTAAGCCGACCTTGCGGGATTTCCTCGATGCCATCGAGACCGCCGGCAACGATCCGCGGGTCAAGGTATTGCTCGCCCGAGTCGGCGACGACGAGATTGGCCTCGCCAGGGTCCAGGAAGTGCGCGACGCGATCGCCGCGTTCCGCAACAAGGGCAAGCTCGCGCTCGCTTTCGCGGACAGCTTCGGCGAGTTCGGCCCAGGGACTCGGCCGTATTATCTCGCAACCGCCTTCGACGAGATCTGGCTGCAGCCGATGGGGAATGTCGGTCTGACCGGACTTTATGCCGATTCCCCGTTCTTGAAAGGCACCCTCGATCTTCTCGGGATCGTCCCGGAGTTCGATCATCGCGAAGAATTCAAGACCGCGATGAACGTGCTGACCGAAACCAAGATGACCCCGGCGCATCGCGAAGAGATCGAGGCGTTGCTCAACTCGATCGCCGGGCAGATCGTCCACGGGATCGCTCAGCGCCGCAAATTGTCGGATTCCGAGGTGCGCGACCTGATCGACCGCGGCCCGCTCCTTGCGCAAGAGGCTGTCCAGGCAAAGCTGGTCGATCGGCTCGGCTACCGCGACGAGGTGCTGGGCCATGCCCGGGCCCGCGCCGGGTCCGGCGCCGAGGTAGTCAGCCTTGCGAACTATCTTGATCGTGCCGGACATCCGCATCACGAGGGCTCGACGATTGCGCTGATCTACGGCTCGGGTCTCGTGGTGCGCAGCGGCGGTGCGGGCAACCCTCTGACCGGGTCGAACTTTATGGCGGCGACCGAACTCACGCGCGCGTTTCGCGCCGCGGTCCGTGACCCGGCGGTGCGCGCCATTCTCTTCCGCATCGATAGCCCAGGCGGTTCGGCGGTCGCCTCGGAATTGATCTGGCGCGAGGTCGTCTTCGCTCGCGAGCGCGGCAAGCCGGTGATCGTGTCGATGGGCGATGTCGCTGGCTCCGGCGGCTATTATGTGGCCGCCGCGGCCGACAAGATCGTTGCGGAACCGGCAACCCTGACCGGCTCGATCGGGGTTCTCGCCGGCAAATTGGTCGTCGCCGATCTGCTGAAAAAGATCGGCGTATCGACCGACAGCGCGCAAATCGGCGCCAATGCGGCGATGTTCAGCCTGACCGAGGATTTCTCGGCCCGCGCCCACAGCCGCCTCGAGGCGTTCCTCGACGAGACCTACAAGGGGTTCAAGGACCATGTCGCGACCGGCCGCCATATGACCCAAGATGAAGTCGAGGCGGTCGCCAAGGGGCGCGTCTGGTCCGGCGAGGACGCCAAGGCGCATGGTCTCGTCGACGAGCTCGGGGGCTATTCGGTGGCGCTGCGCCTGGCCAAGGAAGCCGCCAACCTGGCACCCGAAGCGCCTTTCACCCTGACCGTATTTCCCCGCGAAGAGACCCTCCCCGAACTCCTCTACAATCGTCTGACCGGCGAGGACCGCGAGCGCGACGTTGGCGGCATCAGTTCACCCTCGAGCGAACACTCGCTAAAAGCGGTGCAGCCGCTGCTTCAGCGCCTCGAGGCGGTGATCGACAGGCCCGGCACGCTGATCATGCCGCCGCTCGCCCCGATCCGGTAAACCGGAACGGGTGTTGCGCCTGCCTTGTTGTGCTTCGGCGGCGTAATCAGCAAGTCGTTTCGGGAAGATGGGTGGACGGGTCGACTTTGGGCGAGAGTGGGAGGAGGCCGGCGACGGCAAGCGCAGACGGAAGCGGCCTTCCGGCTCGCCGGAGCAACTCTCCTCGCTGACCCCGTTGCGCGGCGTCGCCGCGCTGTGGGTCGTGCTATTTCATTTTTGCTGGTATTTCCCGGCGGTTCACCCCGAGCGCTACACGGGAGCCGTGTACAAGGGCTATTTGGCGGTGGACATGTTTTTTGTGCTGAGCGGCTTTGTCATCACGCATGTTTACAAGGAGGGGTTCGCAAGACGGGTCACCGGCCAGCGCTATCTCGATTTTCTGAAGGCCAGGGTAGCGCGCATCTATCCTCTGCACGTCACGGTGCTGTTGCTGTTCGTCGCCACTGCGACCGCGGAGCGGGCCGCGAGCTATGCACTCAAAGGCTCGTTTGAGCCGATACCGTTGCTGGGCGAACGCTCGGTCGGCGGGTTCTTTGCCAATCTCCTGATGCTCCAAGGCCTGTGGGCGCGCGAGCTCAGCTGGAACGACCCGTCATGGTCGATCAGCTTGGAGTTCCTGGCCTACCTGCTGTTCCCGCTGCTGTTTCCGGTGTTGTGGCGCGCCGGTCCCGCCGCCAAGGCCGGGCTCGGCGGCCTGCTGGTGGTGGCTCTGGGTTGGCTGGCCTACCGCACCGGCGGTTACTTCAACCAATGGAACGGCACCTATGCGATCCTTCGCTGCCTGCCGGAGTTCCTCGCCGGAATGCTGCTCTACAGCGCCTATCAGAGCAGCCTTTTCGCCTCCGGGCTGGCCACCGACGCGGCGCTCGCGGCAGTGGTGGTGATGCTGGCAGCGTTGCTTCACCTCGGCGCGCCGGATCTCGCCATCATCCCACTTTTTCCCCTGTTGATATTGGCCGCAGTCCGCAACACGGGCCGGTTCTCGCCGCTGCTGAATTCACCGCCGCTGGTGTGGCTGGGCGACATTTCCTATTCCCTTTACCTGCTGCATTGGTTCGTGCTGTTTGTCACGACCGAAATTGCGCGGCGGGTGCCGGGTCTCAGTTCCGCGAAGCTGCCGTTCGCCCCCTCGCTCTTGCTGATCGCGTTGTTGATTGCAATCAGCCTTGCTCTCGCGACTCTCAGCTTTCGATTTATCGAGGTTACCGGTCGGCGGTGGCTGCGCCAACGCTTAGACGTCGGCCGCCCGGTAGCGGTCGTGGGGCTCGCTTTGCCAAGGTGAGTTCGAGGGAGCTCTAATCTCTGGAGGCGGCGAGGATCGCCAGTGCAGTTAACCCGGAAGGAACACCCGGGGGTCGGTCCAGACGAGTGGTACTTTCCGATCACCGCTGCGCTCAAACCGTGATAGCTTCGGCTCTTCCCAATGGCCGAGGAGGGAGCCGATGCCCGACGCGCTGACCGTCATCCGCCATGCCGATCGCCCGACGGTAACTCTGCCCGGCGGAGCCGCCTATCAGCCGATCATCGGCGACGACACCGGCGAGGGCTTGCCGATCCGCACCGGCATCCAGACCTCGCAGCCGGGATACGCGACCCCGCCACACTCGCACCCGTACGCCGAGATCTTGACCGTCATCGAGGGGCGCGGTGAGGCTTGGCTCGATGGCGAAGAAGGTGTCGTAACGATGGAACCCGGGATCACGATCGCCGTACCTGCAAACCGGGTGCATGCCTTCCGGGTGTTGGGCGATCGCCCGCTCGTTACCTTCGGCGTCCATACCAACGGCAAGCGGATCGTCAACTACGTTTCGCCGCCGGATAACCCGGGCTGACCGCTTTTCTTCCGCATCACCTCTATGGGAGACTTGTCGATGGCCATTACCCGTTTCGACCGGACCCAGCCGCCCGGTCCGCGCATGAGCCGCTGCGTCGTCCGTGGCGACACGGTCTATCTCGCCGGTCTGACCGCCGGCGACACGAGCCAGGACATCAAGGGCCAGACCAAGCAGATCCTCGACAAGATCGACGGCTACCTGGCCCAGGCCGGGACCAACAAATCGAACCTCCTATCGGCCAATCTGTGGATCAAGGACATGGCGCTGTTCGCGGACATGAACTCGGTGTGGAACGCCTGGGTCGATCCCGAGAACCCGCCGGCGCGGGCCTGCGTGCGCGCCGAGATGGCGCGGCCGGAGGTTTTGGTCGAAATCATGGTGACCGCCGCGAAATAACCCGACGACAAATGTGTTGGGAGGAGGTCGTCACCCCCCAACACAGTTGCTCCAGCGAAGCGAGCCGCCTCGCTAAGACAGCCCGATCTCGCCGTCGACGACGTGTTCGAGCCCGAGTTCCGGGATCGAGAGGGTCACGCGCGGCTTCAGCAATGAGGTGTCGGTCAGCTTGCCCTTGGCGAGCGCGTCCCGGACTGCGGTCTCGATTTCGCGTTGCGAGGTCACCCCGACAACTTTTAAGAATTTGCGGATATCCATGTTGAAACGATCTTCGTTCATCTTCTTCTCCTTCGCCCTAGCTCTGAAGGAAATTAACCTCGAAACACCGGCCCGTCGATCGCAGCGAATTCTAGTCGGCTCATTGTGATGGCACCCGATGCGGGCACAGCCGCGGCCCCGACCGCGGAACCGATGGCGGTCTACCGCGCGCTTTGCCAGCGCGGGCTGCTGCATCCCGACCCGGCCCAGCAGCTGGCCATCGAGCGGCTCCAGAGCCTCTATCGCGCCTTGCTGCACTACCGGCCGGAAACAGGTTTGCGCGGCTGGCTCGCCCGCTTTGGCCTTGCCGAGAACGGGGGCAGTCACCCGCCGGTCGGGCTTTATTTGTGCGGGCCGGTCGGTCGCGGCAAATCGATGTTGATGGACCTATTCTTCCATTCGGTGCCGAATTCCCGCAAGCGGCGGGTGCATTTCCACGCCTTTATGCTCGAGGTGCACGATCGCATCGAGAAGGAGCGGCGCGCCCAGACCGACCGGCCGATCGTCAAGGTTGCGAGCGATCTTGCCGCCGCGGCGACCGTGCTGTGCTTCGACGAGTTCCAAGTCGACGACATCGCCGACGCGATGATCCTCGAGCGTCTGTTCCGGGCGCTTTTCGATGCCGGGGTTGTAGTCGTCGCGACGTCGAATTGGGCGCCGGCCGAGCTCTACGAGCATGGTCTGCAGCGCGAGCGGTTTCTGCCGTTCATCGCGCTGCTCAAGCAAAAGCTCTATGTGCTGGAGCTCGATAGCGGGCGCGACTACCGGCTCGCCCGGCTGCACGGCAAGCCGGTCTACTACCACCCGCTCGGCGACGCGGCGCACGACGCGCTCGCACACGCTTTTGCCGAACTGACCGATGGGGCGTCCGGCGCCAGCGCGACCCTCACCGTGAAGGGGCGCCCGCTCGTCGTTCCGCGAGCGGCACGCGGCGTTGCCTGCTTCTCCTTCGAGGATCTGTGCGCCAACCCGCTCGGCGCGGCCGATTACCTTGCGATCGCCGAACGCTTTGCCGCGGTCATCCTCGAAGGCATCCCGCGCCTCTCCCCGCAACAGCGCAACGAGGCGCGGCGCTTCAACATCCTGATCGACACGCTCTACGAGGCGCGCACCTTGCTGATTGCCTCGGCCGAAGTGCCGCCCGGGCAAATCTACCCGGCCGGGGACGGTACCTTCGAATTCCAACGCACCGTATCGCGCCTGATCGAAATGCAGAGCCAGGAATACATAACTCACCGTCCGCGCCGGTGAGGCGACCGGCCTAACTAACTTGACCGACATCATCCGGAATGTAAGGCTGGTTAACGCGTAGGCAGGGAGCCCCGTCGCCCGACGAGCGGAGTAGTACATTGCTCTACTCGTTTGAAGATTTCTCGCTCGATACGGCGCGGCGCGAGCTGCGGCGCAGTGGGACGTTAATTGCCCTTCAGCCGCAAGTCTTCGATCTCCTCGAGTACTCGATCCGCAACCGCGAGCGGGTTGTCAGCAAGGACGATCTGCTCGCTGCCGTGTGGAACGGGCGGATCGTCTCGGAATTGACCTTGAGCACACGGATTAATGCTGCGCGCTGTGCGATCGGCGACAGTGGCGAAGAACAACGTCTCATCCGCACCGCGCATGGCAAAGGAATCCGCTTTGTCGGCACCGTGCACGAGATCAACAACCCAATCGAGATCCTTCGGTCGGGCGATAAATCTGAAGGGGTGGCAGGCGCCTCCCGACGACCCGACCCGATTTCGGCGGAGCGCCGTCAGCTGACGGTTATATGCTGCAATCTAGCAGAATCCATAACACTAGCCGCTCGCCTCGACCCTGAAGACTTGCGCGATTTGATTGGCGCCTATCGTGGCATTGTTGTCGAGATCGTCGCCAGGTTCGAGGGCTTCGTCGCTACGGATCTGGGCGGCAGAGTATTGATCTACTTCGGCTATCCTCGCACTCACGAAGATGATGCCGAGCGGGCGATCCGCTGTGCCTTGGTGGTCGCCGATACAGTGATCCCACTAAAGCCCGACGAGGAGCTCCTGACGTGCATCGGGGTTGCCACCAGCATGGTGGTTGTCGGCGATCCAATCGACAGCGACGATCCGGGAGGCTATCAGCGGGACGCGAGTGTCGTGGGCGAGGCGCCGAGCCTTGCCGCTCGTCTCCAAGAGCTCGCCGCACCTGGTTCGGTGTTGATCGCCGAGAGCACGCGGCGGCTGGTCGGTGGCCTGTTCGAATATAGGCCCATGGAGGCCGAGGGGATCGCCGCGCCGCTACCGGCCTGGCAGGTTCTGCGGCCAAGTGTCGCCGCGAGCCGGTTCGAGGCGTTGCGTGGAGCGACGCTGACCCCACTGGTCGGCCGCGAGGAGGAAATCGATCTACTGTTGCGGCGCTGGACGCGCGCCACGACCGGCGACGGCCAGGTCGTGTTGATCTCGGGCGAACCGGGCCTCGGCAAGTCGCGCCTCACCGCAGCCTTGGCGGAGCGCCTCCAGGCCGAGCCCCATCTCCGTCTCTGCTATTTCTGCTCGCCCCACCACCAGGACAGTGCGCTGTTTCCGTTTATCGACCAGCTCGGCCGGGCGTCGGGGTTCGCTTGCGACGACCCGCCTGCTTCCAAGCTGGAAAAACTTGCGGCCTTGCTCGCCCGCGCCCCGCAGCCCGACGGGGATGTGGCACTCCTCGCCAATCTGCTGCCTTGCCGGCTCTGGATCGCCACCCGCCCTCCTGGCCAGAACGTGCGAGATTACAGGGAAAATTGAGGAGAGCTTGACCCTATTGGACGATGCCCTGCGGATCGTCGAACGGACAGGGGAGCGCTGGTTTGCAGCGGAGCTGAACAGGCACAAAGGCCAACTGCTGCTGCGGCAAGGGCATTCCGAGGCCGCCGAAGAATCTTATCGCAGAGCCCTGAGGATCGGCGAAGGGCAGGGAGCCAAGCTCTGGGAATTGCGCGCCGCTGCGGGACTCGCCGGGCTTCGCCGCGACCAGGGCCGCCAAGCCGAAGCCCGCGACCTCCTCGCGCCGGCCTACAACTGGTTCACCGAAGGTTTCGACATCCCCGATCTCAAAGAGTCGAAGACGTGGCTTGACGAACTCGAGGCGTCCGTTCGGCGAAATGGTTCAGTTGCACAGCCCGGGCCGCGAGCCGCATGAGATCCGAGAATCAAGCCGCTCTCAAGAAAATATAAAGCTCGTCTAAAGGATCGCCGGGTCCGGCGTCGGCATGCTTCCGAAGCAACGGATGCCAAGACGGGAGGATATTCGATGTCATGGAAACTCGCCGGTAACGGCAATATCGGACCCGGGTTTGTTGCCACCAAATTTAACGAATTGAACCAATGTAATACCACCACTCGTCGACTCCCATCGGGAATGACACGGCGGCAATTCGCGCGCACCGCTGCCGGAACTGCGGCCCTTGGCGGCGCGCTCGGCTCGGGGTTATTCAAGTCAGGGCTGGCGGAAGAGAGGGCGTCATCTGTGCCAATTCCGTCATTTGCCCCAGTTCCCATCCCCGGTGGAACTCCAGCCCTTAACGGTTTCTATCACGTTTTTGGGCCGGCGTCGCCGCTCGGCGATCCAATCGATGCGGAGCCGATCACGATCACCAACCTCAACGGCTTTGTCGGTCTTGCTTACATCAGCGGGATGGTGACACGAACCAACACCAAAACCGGCGAGAAATTGCGGCTGCCATTTTTGGACTCGGATATGCGGTTCATGAAAGGCGAATTCCGGGGCACAGACGGTAATATACATGAGGCAACGTTCGCCCTTGTTTGAGTCGACGTCTTTCAGCTCCGTGCGGGCGATCAGACAGAGACTCAGATCCACGACCTCAATCCCACTCAATTTCCCCCCGTTGGCCTATTCTGGACCCTCGAAGTATCTCAGCACAGCGTCGAGATCGATTTAGAAAAAGGGAAAGCGTCCCTAGAGGCGTTCCACGTGCCCATCTTCGATTATACTACCACTCCGGATGCGTTGTTCGGAGGTGGACCGAAACCTGTGCCGGGATGGGTGTCTTTCAGGGTAGTGTGGAGCGGCATGCAAGAACGGGTAGACGTCCGGAATACGGACCCCGTCTTCGGCGGCTTCACAGGCCAATTCATCCGTAACAAGGCGCAAATGGAATGGACCGCCGCTGTGGGTGACTACAGGTTCGTATCCGACCCGCTCCAAACATCGTCCAGTTCGTTTGCCGAAATCGGGTCCGAGCGGAACGGTTCCTTCTTCTCTTAAAAGGAGGTGACCAGTTTGGCGGGACTGCGGCAGCGAAACCCGGCGGGCGCGCTCCGACGGCGCCATTGAGCCGGCGGAGCCGGGCATCTTCGAGATCGTCTGCACCAGCGGCGCCCGCGGCAAATGCGTGCGCCTTGGTTATCTTCCATGGGTCAGCGCCGCGATGCGGGAAATCTACGACGCTTGGGTCCGTTTGGTCCGGGCGGATTCCTGCGGCGGCGGTTAGGGGACCACTCCTGCACGAAAGAACGCGCTCGCGCCTTCGGCGCGACATCGTTCGTTCGCTCCCTGCGGTAGAGAGCGGTCGGCAGGGAGGTGAGCTGTAAACGGGGTTATTGCTAGATGGGCATTTTCCCCTATATTGATATAATGATAAATATCTGGGATGCTAAGCGGTCCGCGATTCCGGCCCACGGGTCTCATGGCTGTTGTTTCGCTGCAAAAACAGCCAACACAGGGCCATCCGGCAAATCCCGATGCGAAATTGTCCTCAGCGGGACAAGGGATGTATGGTCTCGCGGTCCAAGTCGGCGTCGGAGGGACTCATGCCTCGCAAAGAACTTGCGGTCGACAATGTGGCCGAGGCCTATCTCGCGCTGCTCGCCGAGCGCGGGGTCGAGTATCTGTTCGCCAATGCCGGGACCGATTTCGCGCCGCTCGTCGAGGCGTTCGCGAAAGCGGCGCGGACCGGCATGCCGGTGCCGCAGCCGGTGCTCGCCACGCACGAGAACCTCGCCTTCTCGATGGCGCATGGCTACGCGATGGTGACGCGCCGGGTGCCGGCGGTCATGGTGCATGTCAGCGTCGGCACGGCGAACGGCATCTGCGGCGCGCTCAACGCGGCGCGCGAGAACGTGCCGATCTTGTTCACTGCCGGCCGCTCGCCATTGACCGAGAGCGGCCTTCCGGGAGCCCGCGACGTCTACATCCACTGGGCGCAGGAGATGTTCGATCAGGCCGGCATGCTGCGCGAGATCGTCAAATGGGACTACGAATTGCGCAACGGCGAGCAGCTCGAAACGGTAATCGACCGCGCGCTTTCTATCGCAACTACCTCGCCGGGCGGGCCGGTCTATCTGTCGTTGCCGCGCGAAGTCCTGGCGGCGCCGCTGCCCGGCTTTTCCTACGATAGCCCGGCGCGCCGCGTCGCCGCCGCCCCGCCGGGCCCCGACAAGGGCGCGATCGAGGAAGGCGGCCCATATCCTCGCCGCGGCCGAAAACCCGCTTATCATTACCGCCAGCGCCGGGCGCGACCCGGCGGCGGTCGAAGCTCTCGCCGATTTCGCTCGGCGCTTCGCGATCCCGGTCGTGCAGCACCGTCCGCGTCATCTGTGCCTTCCCGCCGACCATCCGTGCCATCTCGGCTATGACGCGGGACCCTATCTCGACGGCGCCGACGCGATCCTCGTCCTCGAATGCGATGTCCCGTGGATCCCGAGCCTCGAGGCGCCGCGGCCCGAGTGCCGGGTCGTTCATCTCGGCGTCGATCCGCTGTTTTCGCGCTATCCGATCCGCGGTTTTCCGTGCGACCTCGCGGTGACCGGAGCCGCCGCAACGGCGTTGCCCGGAGCTCGGCGCCGCCCTCGACCGGCATGTCACCGCCTCCGCCGTATCGGAACGGCGCCGCCGCCTCGCCGAACAGCGCGAGGCGCTCGTCGCCGGGTGGCAGAAGACGCGCGAAAGCGTCGCGAGCATGCGCCCGATCCACATGGCCTGGGCCAGCGCCTGCATCGCCCGGGTCAAGCCCGAGGATGCGATCCTCGTCAACGAATACACCCTGATGCCCGAGCATTGCGGGTCGAACCTTCCGGGGAGCTATTTCGGTTCGAGCACCGCGTCGGGTCTCGGTTGGGGCGGCGGCGCCGCGCTCGGCGCCAAGCTCGCCGCGCCCGACCGCCTGGTCATCGCCGTCCTCGGCGACGGCTCGCACCTGTTCGGCAACCCGGTCGCCGTCCATCATGCCTCGGCCGTGCACAAATTGCCGATACTGTTCGTCGTCATGAACAATTCGATGTGGGGTGCGGTGCGCCGCGCCACCTTGGGCATGTACCCGCAGGGCGAAGCGGCGCGCAGCAACAAGCCGCCCTTGATCGACCTCGACGAATTGCCGGCCTTCGAAGAGGTCTGCGCCGCCGCCGGCGGCTATGGCGAGCGGGTCGAGGACCCGGCCGCGCTGCCGGCAGCGCTCGACCGCGCCGTGCGCGCCGTCACCGTCGAAAAGCGCCAGGCGCTCCTCAACGTGATCTGCCGCGGGGTGTGAGGCCCAACTTAGAACGGAGGGGGCTTGGTCACCTGGAAGCTCTGCCGCGTCTCCATCTGCTTGACCCAGTTCTGCAGTTTCGGATGCTCCGCCATTGGTGCGCGGCCGTCCGGCACGTTGCCGAAGTAATAGAGCAGCGGGATCACCATCAAATCGGCGAGGCTGACATGGGCGCCGGTGAGGAACCGGTGGTCCTCCATCAGGCGGTCGATTTCCGAAAGGCATAGACGGGCGCGCGGCAAAGCCGCCGCGATCGCCGCCTCGTCCGGCGTGCCGCCGAGAAGGCGCGGCACCAATATGCGGTTGAACAGGATCGCACCGGCAATGCTGGGCCAGGCATAGGCATCGACAATGCCGATGATCTGGTTCATCCGCGACCATTCGTGCACGTCTTCGGGCTGCAGCGGCGTCCCCGCAAAGCGCTCGTCGACGTAGCGCATGATCGCTTGCGTCTCGTAGAGCGCAAACCCGTCATGCTCGAAGGCGGGGACCTTTGCGAAAGGCTGGCGCGAGAGGTGCGGCTCTTGCCGATGAGCGCCAAACGGCACGTCGACCAGCTCGTGCGTCACGCCCTTTTCCGCCAAGGCCAAACGCGCGCTCCATACATAGGTACTGCCGGCCGGGCCGTAGACGATCGGATGGGCCATGCTCATGCCCTCATTTTTTTGTGGATTGCCCGGTCAACGCCGGTGCCACGCCGCCGCCGTTGTTGAGCAGTGCGCCGAGGACCGCCGCAGCGCTGTCCAGCCCGGTGCCTTGGCCACCTGTCGACACGACCGTTTGCGGAACCAGCTTTCCGATCAACGAGACCACCTCCGGCTTTTCCTCGATCGTCTTGAGGAGCTGCTGGACAAGGGTGATCGTCAGCACCCGGTCCTGCCCGAGCACGTCCGCTTGCGCCCGTTGTCCTTGGGCAATCTCCTCAAGTTCGAGCTTCTGGCCCTCGCCGTGCAGCTTTGCCGCGTTCTTGTTCTGCTCGGCGACCTGAACGCCGATCACCGCTTCCACGAGCTGGTGCTGCTGCTCGGCGGTCGCGCGGGCCTTTTCGGTTTCGATCCGTTGCGTCTGCGCCTTCTGCTCCTGCTGGTAGGTGACCTGAAGCTGATCGGCCAGTTGCTGGCGGAGCCGTGAAACCAGCAGCTCGGGGGGCAATGCCGGATCGCCGAACTTGACCTCCTTGATGACGATCCCCGCCCGCAATCCTTCGGGCCGGATCGCATCTTCGACCGCGTGCTCGAGTTCGGCGCGATTATCGGCGAGGTCCAAGACATGGCGGCCCTGCGCACCGACGACATTGCGCACGATCGAGCGGATGGTCGGGACCATGATGTTGTTCTCGATCTCGGGCAGCCCACCGACCGAGGCGACGACAAAAGGCGCATTGTCAGGAGTAACCTGGGCGAGAACCCGGAGCTCGAGCGGCACCAGCCAGCCCTCGACAAACGGCGTAATCGCCGGGTCGGCCGAGCCCGGCGGCACGGGACGATCTTCCGAGCGTGGCGACTGGGTCAGGTTGCCTGCCTGATCGAGGCTGAGATCGATGTAGCGCTTCTTATAGCCGCCCTTGAACTCCCAGGTCTGCACGCGGGTGCTCATCATCGTGATCTTGTAGGCCGCTTCATTGGCGTAATAGCGGCCGGGTTGCAGCGCCTTCTCCCAGATCCCGATGCAGCCGACCGGGACGAGGATAGCGGTCAGCTTGCCTTCATCGGTCTTTGCCTCTCTGGCGGCGACGGCTTCGCCGCTCGCATTTGTCGACACCATCTTTTGCTGGCAGGAGGCCGGCTTGTCCGCGTTCAAATTGCCGAAATGCACCGAGTTCGACGACGTTGGATTTGACGACGCCGACAAAGCCTTCGGCGACATCGACGGCGTTATAGATGCTGAGATCCCACAGATATGTGTTGAGCCGGTAATTTCCCGGCGTCAGGACCGTCGTCTGCGGTCCCCGCTGGCCGCCATGGGTGAGAAAGTAATCGGCGTCGAGCATATCCAGCTCATGCCCGGCAGGAAAGGCATCGGCCAGAAACTGGTCCGGCCGCAATGGCGCCCCATCCTTGGCGTTCAGAAACCCGTATTTGCCCGACGGGATGGAAACGACCTTCTTGTTTTCGACCTGATAGATGACATTGACGAGAAACCAGGGATGCCAGCCGGGTGTCAGGATTTCGGCCTGCGGACCCTTTTCTCCATTTGTCGCGATGATGTGCTCGCCGGGTAGCGAGGTGGTCCCGTAAATCTTGTTGAGGACGGCGATTTCATCCGATTCAACGTGAACGTACGACGTTGCGGCCAGACAGATCAGCGCGATCACCACGAAGACGATGCGCAACGAGAACGACAGCGTCCCGAAATCCGGCCGGGCGCGATTGACGAAGAGGCCGAGGATGCTCGGCGCCACCGCCGCCAGCACGAAATACAAAAGTGCTACGACTACCCAGAACATGAAAACCTCCCCGACCGGCTGTTTTCCGGTCGCATCAGCTCAAGACCAGCTCCGCGCTGCCGAGGCCGGAAACCTCGATCGCCACCCGGTCGCCCGCCGCCGGATATTGGATCGGGACCATGCTGCCGGTCATGACGATCATCCCGCGCCGCAATGGGGTTCCCGCTGCCGCAAGCTTGTCCGCGAGCCAGGCGAGCGCGTTCAGCGGATGGCCCATCACATCGCCGCCGTTTCCGCTGCCGATCTCCTGCCCGTTGATCGAGAGCCGGGCCGTAGCCCGAGCCAAGTCTTGGTCCCGCCAGCCGGTCACCGGCGTCCCGAGCACCACCCCCGCATTCCATACATTGCCGGCCACCATCGCCGCAGCGTCGAGCCGCTTGTAATCATAGTGCAAATCTTCGATCAGCTCGATTGCCGCCATGCAGCTTTCGACCGCCGCGGCGATCTCGCCGGGCAGCAACCCCTTGCGGTAGATCGTCGCCCAGCCGAAAGGCAATCTCGGTTTCGACCCCGAGCCGGCAGTAATCCGTGGCCGCCAGTTCGGCGCGGCGGTGATGAACCTCGCGCGCGAAGATTGCGCCGTAGCAGGGTTCGTCGACGCCGCAGAGCCTCTGCATGACCGGTGTCGTAAGCCCGATCTTATAGCCGGCGACGGCGCCCCGTCCCTTCCTCTCTTCGATCTCCTGAAATGCGCGCCGAATGGCGTAAGCTTCGTCGAGGTTTGCCGGATAAAGATCCGCCGGCAATATCTCGATGGGTCGGCGCCCGCGGAACAATTCGACTATGCGCTCGGCCTTTTCCTGCACGTCAAGTTTGGTCATCTGAATTCTCCGCGAAGTTTTTACCACGAAGAGGCGGAGATCACGGAGTCCTATTGTTCTCCGGGAGACTTTGCGCTGATCCTTGAAGCTGCGCAGTTCGCGGCGCATGCTCTTTCCGACGGCAGTCACGGCGCGGCTCGGCTCCTATATAGAGGACCATGGAATCCATCGTACAGCCGACGCTCACATTCATCTCCGCGCATTCGAGCTGGGCCTTTCCGGTGATGTTCGTCACTGCGTTCGGCGAGTTGTTCGCGTTCCTGAGCCTGCTCTTTCCCGGCACCTCGATCCTGATTGTTGCCGGGACGTTGATGTCGGCCGGCGTCGCTGCCTTATTGGCCGGTTCTGGTGGGGGCGGTCATTGGGGCGGTGCTCGGCGAACTCGGTCTCGTTCTGGCTCGGTCACCGCTATGGCGGCGGGATCGGCCGGATATGGCCGTTCACGCGCAATCCGGACCTGCTGCCGAACGGCATCCGGTTTTTTCAGAAACACGGCGGAAAGAGCGTTTTTATCGGCCGCTTTTTCGGCCCGGTGCGCGCTGTGATACCGCTCGCCGCGGGCATCATGCGGATGCGGCGCGGCCGGTTTTGGTTCGCCAACGTCACCTCGGCGATCGTCTGGGCGCCGATGCTGCTGTTCGCCGGCGATGCCGTCGGCGATGTCGGCGACCGCGCTGATCGGATCCGCCAATACGGTATTGCTCGTCTTTGGCGGCCTGACCGTGTTCGGCATCATCGCGGTGGTGTGGGCGATGATGAAGTCCGGCAGATCGAGATCGTGAGGGAGGACGAATGGCCTCGTTCTTTTCACCTTACAGCCACGAATTCGTCCGCCTCGGAGCCTGCGTTCCGCATGTCGCAGTCGCCGATCCGCGGCAGAACGCCGACAATGTCCTGGATCTCCTCGCTTCGGGCGACAAGGCCCGCATCGCCTTGATGGTGTTCCCGGAGCTGGGAATTTCCGCCTATGCCATCGATGATCTGTTGTTCCAGGACGCGTTGCTCGACGAAGTGGAGCGGCAGCTCGATCGATTGATCTCCGCCAGTCGCGACCTCTTCCCGGTCTTTGCCGTCGGGGCGCCGTTGCGTCACCGCGGACACCTCTACAATTGCGGCGTCGTCATCCATCGCGGACAGCTGCTCGGCGTCGTGCCCAAGGTCTATCTGCCGAATTACCGGGAATTTTACGAGCGGCGGCAACTCACCTCCGGCGAGGACATCGTCGGTCAGTCGATCGAAATAGCCGGACACGAAGCGCCCTTCGGCCGAGATCTGCTGTTCGCCGCTCGGGGAAACGCGGCGTTCACGTTCCATGTCGAGATCTGCGAGGATCTGTGGGTGCCGCATCCGCCGAGCACCGATGCGGCGCTCGCCGGGGCCGAAATCCTGCTCAACCTGTCGGCCAGCAACATCACGATCGGCAAAGCGGAGATGCGCCGCCTGTTGTGCGCGTCGCAATCTTCCCGCTGCATCGCCGCCTATGCCTATTCGGCGGCCGGCGCCGGCGAGTCGACGACCGACCTCGCCTGGGACGGCCAAGCCGGCATCTTCGAATTGAGCGATCTGCTCGCCGAAACCGAGCGCTTCTCGCCCGACCCCGAGATGGCGGTCGCCGATGTCGATCTCGGCCGCATCCGGCAGGAGCGGATGCGCACCAACACCTTCGGCGACAATGCGCGACACCTGACCGATAAGCCCCCCGCGTTCCGCACCGTCGCGTTCGAGTTTGCCGCGCCGGATGAACCTCTCGATCTGCGCCGGGCGGTCGAGCGCTTCCCGTATGTGCCGGCGGACCCGGCGATGCTGAGGGAGAACTGCTACGAGGCCTACAACATCCAGGTCCAAGGCCTCGCGCAACGCCTGAAGGCGACGGGGCTGAAGAAGCTCGTCATCGGCGTCTCGGGCGGGCTCGAACTCGACCCAGGCATTGATCGTCTCGGCTCGGGTGATGGATCGGCTGGGAATGCCGCGCACCAATGTCCTCGCCTACACGCTGCCCGGTTTTGCGACGAGCAAGACGACAAAGGCCAATGCCTGGCGGCTGATGAAGGCGCTCGGCGTCACCGGCGCCGAGATCGATATCCGGCCGGCGGCGCAGCAGATGCTGAAGGACATCGGGCATGCCTCGTCCACCGGCGAAGCCCTCTACGACGTGACCTTCGAGAATGTCCAGGCCGGGTTGCGCACCGACTATCTGTTCCGGTTGGCGAACCACAATGGCGGGTTGGTGGTCGGCACGGGCGACCTCTCCGAGCTCGGCCTCGGATGGTGCACCTACGGGGTCGGCGATCAGATGTCGCATTACAACCCGAATGCGTCGGTCTCCAAGACCCTGATCCAGCATCTGATCCGGTTTGTCGCGGCTTCCGGCGATGTCGACGAGGAAACCGCGCGCGTTCTCTACGATATTCTCGCGACCGAGATTTCACCGGAGCTGGTGCCGCCAACCGCCGACGGCATCATCCAATCGACCGAGAGCATCGTCGGGCCCTACGCATTGCAGGATTTCAACCTGTTCTATGCGACGCGCTTCGGCTTCCGGCCCTCCAAGATCGCCTATCTCTCCTGGAATGCGTGGAGCGATCCGAAGCGCGGGCCGCTGGCCGCCCAACATTCCCGATGCGGCAAAGCGCGCGTACAGCCTTTCCGAAATCAAGCAATGGCTGCGCGTCTTCCTCTACCGCTTCTTCGAGCTCAGCCAGTTCAAGCGGTCGGCATTGCCCAACGGCCCGAAAATCTCGTCGGGCGGCTCACTGTCGCCGCGCGGCGACTGGCGCGCCCCCTCCGACGCCACCGCCAAGGTCTGGCTCGAGGAGCTCGAAGCGGCTGTTCCCGACGCGGAATGACCCGCTAATCGCCAGGCAGCGCCGGCCCCGCGTCGGAATGTAGAGGCTGCCCGCCGGCTCTAAGGCACTTCCCCCGGTGCGTGTGCTAGCATCGTTACGATAGCGTTTTCCGCGGGTTGGGAACGGCAGCGGTCGCGGCGGTGTCGAGATTATCGAGGCTCGTCGCCGATGCAGCTGGAGGTCTTCAAAATGGCGGATACTGTCTCGGATCATGTCGTTGCAATTCTGACTGAGTGGGGCGTTGACACGGTTTTCGGTCTGCCGGGCGACGGGATCAATGGCTTGGTCGAGGCCTTCCGCAAGGCCAAGGACCGTATCCGCTACATCCATTGTCGGCACGAGGAGGCCGCGGCTCTGGCCGCCTGCGGCTACGCCAAATTCACCGGCCGTCTGGGGGTGGTGTTCTCGACCGCGGCGCCGGGGGCAGTGCACCTGCTCAACGGACTCTACGACGCCAAGATCGACGGCGCGCCGGTCCTGGCAATTACCGGCATGACGTATCACGACCTCATCGGCACGCATTACCTGCAGGACATCAACCAGGATTACCTTTTTCAGAACGTCGCCGCTTACAACCAGCGGCTGATGGCGCCCGAGCATGTCGAAAACGTCGTTAATCTCGCCTGCCGTAACGCGCTGGCGCATCGCGCCGTCGGCCATGTCGCGATCCCGATCGATATCCAGGCAATGGCGGCGACCGACTGGAAGCGCTTCAAGCGCAACGTCAAAGGCCATACGTCGCGAGCCTTTCAGACGCCCCGCACCGTCCCGGAGCGGCCATTGCTCGAAGAGGCCGCCAAGCTCCTCGCTGGCAAGAAAAAGGTCGCGATCCTCGCCGGGGCCGGCGCGCGCAGTGCCCGCTCGGAGCTCGAGCAGGTTGCCGAGCGGCTTGGTGCGCCGATTGTCAAGGCCCTGCTCGGCAAGGAATGCGTGCCCGACGACAGCCCGTATACGACCGGCGGGATCGGCGTTGTCGGCACGCGGCCTTCAGTCGAGGTCTTCCGCAACTGCGACGCGCTACTGATCGTCGGCAGCGGCTTTCCGTACATCGAGTTCCTGCCGAAGCCGGGCAAGGCGGTCGGCGTGCAGATCGACGACAAGCCGGAGCGGATAGGCCTCAGATATCCGATCGAAATCGGTCTCGTCGGCGACGCGCAGGCGACCTTGCGCGAGCTGCTCTCGTTACTGCCGCGCAACGACGACCGTAATTTTCTGACGCAGGCTCAAGGAGCAATGCGCGAGTGGTGGGCATTGCTCGAAGAGCGCGCCAACCACAACGAGACGCCGATGCGGCCGCAGACCGTGGCCTGGCACCTGCCCGAGCTGATGGCTCCGGATGCGATCCTATGCGGCGATTCCGGCACGGTGACGGTCTGGCAGGCCCGCATGAAATTGCGCGAGCGGCAGCGGTTTTCGTTCAGCGGCACGATGTGCAGCATGGCCGCCGCATTGCCCTATGCGATTGGTGCGCAGACGGCTTACCCAAGCCGCCAGGTCGTCGCGTTCACCGGCGACGGCTCATTGGCGATGATGATGGGCGACTTCGCAACGCTCGTGCAACACAAGCTGCCCGTGAAAGTCGTCGTGATCAAAAACAACACGCTCGGCCTCATCAAATGGGAGCAGATGCTGTATCTCGGAAACCCGGAATACGGTGTCGACCTCGCGCCGATCGATTTCGTCAAATTTGCCGAGGCGTGCGGCGCGCGCGGCCTGCGGATCGAAGACCCCAAGCACTGCCGCGAACAATTGCGCCAAGGCCTGGCGATGGACGGGCCCATACTTATCGAATGCGTCGTCGATCCGCTCGAGCCGCCCTGGCCGCCTGAGATCACTCGCGACGAAGCGGAGAAGCTGGTGACGGCAATGCGGCGCGGCGAGCGCAACACGCGGCCGATCGGGCTGACTATCGGCCGGCATGCGGTTCAGGAATTCACGTTCAGCCAGAGCCCGTTTGGCATTGCCGGACGGGTCATCGACCGGCTCACCGGCCGCCGTGAGGAAGCAAAACAGAAAGACGAAGAAAAAGAGGAAGAGTAAAATGGCAGTCCTGACAGAAACGTTCACCCCGTTGCGGCCGCGCTTGCCGGCGGCCTCGTTGCCGGCGCAGCGGCGGCGGCGCGAGGCGACGGCCGATCTCGCCGAGACGCTCGCTCAGCGCATCGCCGGCGAGGTGCGGTTCGATCCCGCCAGCCGGGCGCTCTACGCGACGGATCTGTCGATCTACCGGCAAGTGCCGATCGGCGTCGTGATCCCGAAGGACATCGCCGATGTCGAGGCGACGGTCGAGGCGTGCCGTGCGCGTGACGTGCCAATCCTCGGGCGCGGCTGCGGCACCAGCCTGTCGGGCCAGACCTGCAATGTCGCCGTCGTGATCGATTTCTCGAAATACATGAACCGGATTCTGGCGCTCGATCCCGACGGCCGCCGCGCCCGCGTGCAGCCTGGCGTGATCAATGACCAGGTCCGCCGCGCCGCCCAGAAACATGGGTTGACCTATGCTCCCGACCCAGCGACCCACGCCTACTGCACGCTCGGCGGCAATATCGGGAACAATTCCTGCGGCGCGCACACGGTCATGGGGGGCAAGACCGTCGATAATGTCGAAGAGCTCGACATCCTGACCTATGACGGGTTGCGAATGCGGGTCGGCGCCACCCACGACGACACACTGGAGCTGATCGGCAATAGTGGCGGGCGCCGCGCGGAAATCTATTCGCGGCTGAAGGAGCTCGCTACCCGCTATGCCGACGAGATCCGGCGTCGATATCCGAAAATCCCGCGCCGCGTCTCCGGCTACAATCTCGACGATTTACTGCCCGAGAAGGGCTTTCATATTGCGCGCTCGCTGGTCGGATCGGAGGGGACTTGCGCGCTAACTTTGGCGGCGACACTCCGATTGCTGCCCTGGCCGCCGAAGCGGTCTCTGCTCGTCCTGGGTTACTCCGACATTGCCCGGGCGGCGGACGATGTCGTCGAGTTGCGCGCCTTTGGCCCGGACGCCCTCGAAGCTTTCGATGGTCATGTCGTCGAAAACATGAAGCGCAAAGGCAAGCCCGTCGCGGGGGAACGGCTTTTGCCAGAGGGCCGGGCTTGGCTGTTGGTCGAGTTTGGCGGCAATGAGCAGAAAGAAGCCAACGACAAGGCGGAAAAAGCGTTCTCTCGGCTGAAGAAGATCGGCACGCATGCCTCCGGGATGCGGCTGATCGAGCCCGCCGAGGATCAGGAAAAGGTCTGGGAGATCCGCGAAAACGGGGTTGGATCCAGCCACATACCTGGCGTCGAGGATGCGTGGCCCTCTTGGGAGGACGCGGCGGTGCCGCCCGAACGGCTAGGCGATTACCTGCGCGATTTCAGTAAGCTCAATCAGCGGTTCGGTTATACCGCAACATTGTTCGGCCATTTCGGCGACGGCTGCGTGCACGCGCGGATGACCTTCGGGCTGAAGACCGCCGAAGGGGTCGCGCGCTTCCGCGAATACATGCAGGAGGCATCCGATCTGTGCCTCAAATACGGCGGCTCGCTCTCCGGCGAGCACGGCGACGGTCAGGCCAAGGGTGAGTTGCTGCCGAAAATGTTCGGCCCCGAGCTGATTCAGGCATTTCGCGAATTCAAGACGATTTGGGACCCGCGTTGGCGGATGAACCCGGGCAAGGTTATCGACGCCTATCCACTCGACGCCAATCTGCGCCTCGGCCCCGATTATGCGCCGCGGCGGGTCGAAACCTATTTCCATTACCCTGATGATCACGGCAGCTTTGCTCAGGCGGCCGAGCGCTGCTTTGGCGTCGGCAAATGCCGCAGCCTCGGCGGCCAGACAATGTGCCCTAGCTTCCAGGCGACCCGCGAAGAGGTTCATTCGACGCGCGGACGCGCGCATCTCTTGTTCGAGATGATGCGCGGCGATCCGCTGACCAAAGGCTGGCGCGAGGAGGGCGTGCGCGAGGCGCTCGACCTCTGCCTGCAATGCAAGGGCTGCAAGCACGACTGCCCGGTCTCGGTCGACATGGCGACCTACAAGGCCGAGTTCCTCGCGCATTATTACAAGGGCCGACTGCGGCCGCGAGCCGCCTACAGCATGGGGCTCATCATGTGGTGGGCGCCGCTGGCGATGCTCGCGCCGGGCTGGGCCAATCTGGTGCTGCGCCTGCCGGGGCTGGGCGGCGCGGTGAAAGTCGCCGCGGGCTTTACCCGCGAGCGTGACGCGCCGGCATTCGCCGCCGAGAGCTTCCAGGACTGGTTCCATCGCCGGCCAAAGGTAACGGACGAGGCGCGACCGCCGGTCGTGCTGTGGCCCGACACGTTCAACAACTATTTCCTGCCTGGCACCGCTAAGGCGGCGGTGCGGGTGCTCGAAGCCGCCGGTTTTCAAGTGCTCGTGCCGAAGGCGCGGCTGTGCTGCGGACGGCCACTCTATGATTACGGCATGCTCGACCTTGCCAAGGGCAAGCTTGTCCAAGCCATCGAGGCGCTGCGCCCGGCGATCCGTGCCGGGGTTCCGGTCGTCGGTCTGGAGCCGAGCTGCGTGTCGGTGTTCCGCGACGAGCTCTGTAATCTGCTATCCGATGACGAGGACGCGCAACGGCTGGCCTGCCAGACCAAGACGATCAGCGAGCTGTTGGCTGTGACGCCAGGGTGGCAGGCGCCGCGGCTCGCCGCAAAGGCGCTCGTGCAGACCCATTGCCATCACAAGGCCGTGCTCGACGCGGCGGCCGAGCAGCGCATGTTCGAGGCAATGGGTCTGGAACTGCAGCCCAACCCGACCGGGTGTTGCGGCCACGCCGGCTCGTTCGGCTACGAGGCCGAACACTATCCGGTGTCGATGACCATCGCTGAGAAGGCGCTACTGCCGGCAGTGCGGAATGCCGACACCGGCACTCTGATCGTGGCCGATGGTTTCAGCTGCCGCGAGCAGATCCGCCACGGCGCCGGCCGCAATGCGCTGCACCCGGTCGAAGTTCTGGAGCTGGCGCTGCGGCAGGAGCACATAACCTCAGCGCGCGAGATGGAGGCCCGCCTGCGACAGCCGCCCGCCGCTGTCCGGCCCGCCGGTGCCGTCACCGGCCTTGCCGTGGCCGGGCTTGCCGTGGCCGGCGCTTTGGTTCTATGGCAGGGTACCCGCCGCAACACTGCGCAACAGCGTCCGCCGCCGTAGGGATAGCCCTCCCCCGCTTGCGGGCGGAGCGGATCGGGTCGAGGGGCTGGCGCATCAGGGTGCTTTCAAAGGGGTGACCGGTAATGAACCGTCTCGACGGCAAAGTTGCATTGATTTCGGGTGCGGCGCGCGGCATCGGCGCGGAGACAGCACGGCTGATGGCCGAGGCCGGCGCGAAGGTCGCCATCGGCGATGTGCTCGACGAGCGCGGGCGGGAGACCGCACTAGCTGTCGAGAGGGCGGGGGCGGAGACGATCTGTACTCGTCTCGATGTTACCCACGAGGAGGATTGGAGCGCGGCCATCGCCGCCGTCACGGACCGTTTTGGCGGCCTCGACATCCTCGTCAACAACGCCGGGATTTTTCTCGGCATGAGCATCGAGGAGGCCACCCTCGCCGATTGGCACCGGCTCTGTGCCGTCAACCTTACGGGCGTATTTCTCGGCACCAAGCTTGCTCTGCCGGCGTTGCGGGAGAGCGGGCGGAAAAGTCCGCATGGCAGCGCGATCGTCAATCTGTCGTCGGTTGCCGGGATTGTCGGCTCGTCGGGCGACCCGCTCTATTCGATGACGAAGGGCGGGGTTGCGTTGTTCACGAAATCCGCGGCGCTCGAATTCTCCCGCAAGGGCTACAAGATCCGCGTCAACTCGATCCATCCCGGCATCACCGAGACCGATATGGGCCGTCAGGTCTTCACGATGCGCGCCCACCAGATCGGCACCAACGACCTCGACACGGCCCGCCAGCAATCACTGGAGCGGCTCCCGATTGGCCGCCTGGGGACGGTGACCGACATCGCTAAAGGCATCGTCTTTCTCGCCTCGGACGACGCCGGTTTCATGACCGGGGCTGGCCTCGTCGTCGACGGCGGTACGACCGCGCAATGATCCTCGAATGCCGCGATGGGTCAGCCGTCGTAGCGCGCCTCGAGTTCGGCGGCAGCTTCGGCCTCCGGCACGAAGCGGGTTCCGCCGAACCATACCTCGCCGACCGTGCCGTCCGCCCGGCGGATGCGCCGGACACTCTCGCCGTAGCGAGCGAGGCCGGTGGCGGCGGTGAAGCGGCCAATATCTTTGTCGGAAACCGAGATCTCGCTCGCTTCCGTAAATGGATTTGGCAAAGACGGCACTGCGACCATGACTTTGTCGCCCATCGGCACGAGGTCGGCGGCGCCCCAGAGGCTCCACCATCTCCCGGTCCAGTCGCGGACTCGTGTCGGCCGGGGCGCCGTGCTTGGCGAAGCTCGCCAGGATGTGGATCACTCCTTCCAGCCAAGGACCCGCGGGTCCGTCCACCGCGTTGATACAGTAGCGACATAGCGAGACCGCGGGCCGGCAGCGCGACAGTCCGGCTGATGAAGCCCTGGAAGCCTCCGCTATGCCCAAACCACTCCCATTCTGCTGTTTTGCCGCTGGTGACACCCAGCCCGTAATAGCGCTCGACATCGGTATGAGGATAGCGCCACTGCGGGCGGATCATCTCTCGCCGGCTGGCGGCCGACAGCACGCTGTCCTTGGCGGCGGGATCGAGCTGGGCAAAGAAGCGGGCGAGGTCTCGTGCGGTGCTGACAAACCCGGTCGCCGCCGCGAGCGCATTGGTGGAGTTGTCTCCTGGTATTACGACGCGCCGACCGAGCTGGCAAATTCCCGCTGTGACCATGTGCGGCAGGCACGGCGGCGGCAAGCGGCATATCTGGTTCGGTTTCGTCGAGCCCAGCGGGCTCGATGATCGCGCGCCGGATCCAGTCGCGATAGGGCGACCCGGTCACCGCCTCGATGATGAGACCGATAAGTCCGAAGCCATGGTTCGAGTATTTGAAGCGGGTATTGGCGTCAATGACCGGCGCCGCCGCCAGATCAGCACGAAGCTCCGTTTCGTCGAGGAACGGGCGGGCGTCGCGCCACTGGCCACTGTCGGTCCCATCGCGGATGATACCGGCGCTGTGCGACAGCAGCTGCGCGAGCGTCGCCTCGGCGATCGCCGGGTGGAGGCCGTCGACGTACTGCCCGGCGCGGTCGTCGAGGGAGAGCTTACGCTGTTCGCGCAGCTTTAGAATGCCGGCGGCGCTGAACGTCTTCGAATGCGATGCCACGCGAAAGCGGTGGCGCGGCGTCAGCGGTACCCGGTCGATGATGTCGGCATGACCAAAGGCCCGCTCGAGAACCACTCTGCCCTCATGGACGAGCGCCAGCACGCAGCCCGGCTGCTCGGACTCGCGCATCTGGTAGTCGAGCCACTGCGGGATGTAGCCGAGCGCCGGCTCCAGCCAATCTGCCCTGTGGCTTGCCGAGTTACCGGGGTTGCTCACCACGCCTCGCGCCCGCGCGGCGGCCGGCTCGGAGCGGCAGCGGCGGCGGCGCGCCGATCGGCTTCGTGCTTATCGAACATGGCGCGCGCGGCGGCGCTGCGCTTTTCACTGAGCTCGTCGCGGTGCTCGGTACACCAGTCATAGGATTCGATGCGAGGCCGATTATCGCGATTGAAATGCGGCATCACGTAGCGCGCGTAGAGCTCGTAAGAGCGCTTGGTTTCCTCCCAATCGGCCCAATCGTGAGCCTGTTGTAGAAAGACGCCGAACTCGCCCTGCTTCTCCTGCAGCCGCTCGATAAGCGCGATTGCGTCATCCGGCGTGCCGACCACTCCGTACTTATTCTCCACGAACCATTCGAGCGGGTCCTCGCCGGCCGGCACGACGAAGCGCCGCTGGTTGTTGTTCAGGTAATTCAGGTACCGCTCGAAACCGAAGCGGGCGTTTTGGAACGCCTTCTCGCGAGTGTCGGCGATGTGCATCGGCCCTACGAGGCGCAGCCGCGACGGGTCCATGGTCCGGCCGTGCTCGGCCGCGATGTCGCAGGCGATCTGCCAATTGCTCGCCAATGCGTCGTAGCCGAACGGGTTGGTGGCGGCGACGCAAATCATACTGAGATCGTACTTGCCGGCGAGCCGGCCTCCGGAGGGGGTCACCGCACTCACCACTGCCATTTCAGGATAGGGCTTGGTGTAGGGCGGCAGATGGAGCCGCGCATTGACGAGCGTGTACCAGTCGGTCTTTTCGGTGACGGTCTCGTCGCGGAACAGACGCAGGATCACGTCGATTCCCTCGGCCATGCGGTCGCGCTGAGTTATCGGGTCGATCCCCAGCATCAGCGCATCGGAGGCGAGAAGACCCGGCCCCGCCCCGAACATAACCCGGCCGCGCGTGTGATGGTCGAGCTGCACGATACGGTCGGCCACCATTAGCGGGTTGTGGTAGGGCAATGAGATGACGCCGGTGCCGAACCGGATGAATTTCGTGCGCTCGGCGGCGATCGCGATGAAGATCTCGGGCGAGCTGATGATCTCGAACCCGGCCGAATGGTGCTCGCCGATCCAGGCCTCGTGAAACCCGAGCCGGTCGAGCCAGACCATCAATTCGAGGTCGCGGTCGAGGCAAGCCGTCGGGTTCTCTTCCATCGGATGGAACGGCGGCAGAAAAATGCCGTGCCGTAGGGTAATCTGGCTCATCAACGCCTCGCTCTGCGCGTATCATCGAGATCGGCATTATACGGAAAGGGGACGCGATGGCGATCAAGCGCGAAAAGATCCAGCCGCAGGGCATTCATGTCAGGATGATGGCCGGGCAGCCGGCCTACAGCCAAGTCGTGACGGTCAGCGGCAGCGGGCGGCAGATCTTTGTCGCCGGCCAACTGGCCCGCGACCCGCAAGGCAATTGCGTCGGCAAGGGCGACATGCGCGCCCAGATCCAGCAGGTCGGCGAGAATATCAAGGCCTGTCTCGAGGCGGCCGGCGCCAGCCTCGCCGACATCGTCAAGACCAACACCTACGTGACAGATTTCGAGGAGTTCTCGAAACACGGTGACATGCGGATGCGCTATTTCGGCCGCGCCACGCCGACCAGCACGACGGTCGAGGTCCGCCGCCTCGCCGGCCCCGACTTCATGATCGAGATCGAGGCGATCGCCTTCGTCGACAACTGACCAAGAGCGCGCCAGGATTGTCATTCCGGAGCTGTGAATACCGCGTGACCAGCGATCGCAGGCCTGTGTTCATGGTTTCGGGCTCAGGGCAGTGCCCTTGCTCGACGCCAATGAGGCGACGCGCGTCGTGGTCGTACGGATCGGCGGATTGCCTCCCCAGCTGCTGCGCTAAAAACCCAGCACCGACGGCAATATCTTTTGGGGCTTGTGCCGCCCGCCCGGATCACCGGTGCGGCCGTCGTATTCGGCGCAGACCGCCTTGACGAAGATGATCGCGCTCTTGTTGCGCAATGCTCGACCAGCACATGGTCGCGCGCCGGAAAGTCGATGTTGTAGGCCGCATCGCCCCCGGCGGTCGTGCGCATGTCCTTAGTGTCGTACGGGTCCTTAAACGAGAAGACGACGCCGTACATCGGCATCTTGTCGAGATTGGGGAAATCGTCAAAGCTTTGACGGTCTCGGCCGGGAAGCGCAGCGGCGCCGTCGCGCGCACCGCCCCGGTAGCCTCGGGTACCGGAGCTTCGTCTTCGGTTACGAGACGGCTGCAGACCCCGTTAAACGCCCGCGCCCAGTCGATATAATGCTGGACGGCATCGACGCAGGTCGTGCGGCCGCCCCGAATGGCCTCGTGCAGCTGACCGATCGTTACCTCTTCGAGAGCGAATGGCTCGTTGGGACATCGGCTCGCCCCTTGCAATCTTGGATCGTAGTTGGTGGATCGCAGCTGGCGTCGTACCATCAAGCCTGCCAATCGGCATAGGTCAAGCCGCGGTGATCGCAATGTTGCACATTCTGCCCTAAGCTGCTGCTTCGAGCCGGCGGGACCGACACAGCGAAAGGCGACCATGTCCGAATTGCACCGTTTTCTCGACGAGGCCCGTGAGTTGCTGCCGGCCGCCGTCGCGCTGCGCCGCCGAATTCACGCCGAACCGGAGCTGGGGCTCGATCTGCCGCTAACGACGGCGGCGGTGCTCGAGGGATTGCAGGGTCTCGATGTGGGAATTGCCCGCGGACCGTCGACCTCGGGGCTCGTGGTCTCGCTGGCCGGCAGAAAACCCGGGACGCAGACCGGCCGCACGATCCTGTTGCGCGGCGACATGGACGCCTTGCCGATGCTGGAGGAGACCGGGCTGGAGTTTGCCAGCAAAATTCCCGGGCGCATGCATGCCTGCGGCCACGACGCGCATACGGCAATGCTGGTTCAGGCCGTGCATTTGCTGCACCGGCACCGCGATGAGCTGGCTGGTACTGTCAAGTTCATGTTCCAGCCGGGCGAGGAGGGCCATGCCGGCGCCCGGCGGATGATCGAGGACGGTCTGCTCGACGCCGATCCCAAGCCCGACGCGGCGTTCGCCCTCCACATCTGGCCCGGCGACCCCGCCGGCGCCATTCTCGGCAGGCCTGGCCCGATGATGGCCTCGGCCGATTACTGGACGATCACCGTGAAAGGTCGCGGCGGCCACGCCTCGATGCCGCAAGACGCGGTCGATCCAATCCCGGTCGCCTTCGAAATCGGCTTGGCCTTGCAGACGATGGTGACTCGCCGGATCGACGTCTTCGACCCCGTGGTGCTGACTTGCGCCAAGGTGACTGCCGGCACGACGAACAACGTCATCCCCGAAAAGGCCGAGATGGTCGGCACGCTGCGCGCGACCTCGGAAAGAGCACGCGAGAGGGCGCAGGAAGGCCTTCGGCGAGTCGCGGCCAATGTCGCCGCCGCTCATTTGTGCGAAGCCGACGTCACTGTGAAACGCGGTTATCCGGTGACGGTCAACGATCCCGCTTTTGTCGATTTCGCCCGATCTGTCGCCACAGAGCTGCTTGGCCTCGAGAATTACATCGACCGGCCGGCGCCGATCATGGGAGCGGAGGATTTCTCCTATGTGTTGCAGCGCATGCCGGGCTGCCTGATGTTCCTGGGCGTGATGCCGGACGGCCTTGACGGGCACGACCATGTCGCGCCGTGCCACTCCAACCGCATGATGTTGAACGAGGACTGCATGACGGCCGGCATTGCGATGCACGCGTCGATCGCGCACCGCTTCCTGACGCAGAGCGGGACCGGCTGACCATGCTGCATTCCGGGCGCGTCGCGTTTGGCGCGATGGAGGCGGTGGTGTTCGGCCAGCCCGCTGCCGAGGCAGTCGCAGAGGAAGCGCGGCGGCTCGATGCCGAGCGGGTCTTTCTGATGGTGAGCGGCACGCTCAACCGCTCGACCGACGAGATCGCAAAGGTGTGCCGTGCGCTCGGCAACCGGTTCGCCGGCGTCTTCGACCGGATGCCGCCGCACACGCCGCGCGGCGCCGTGATCGAGGCCGCCGAGGCAGCGCGCGAGGCTGGCGCCGATCTGATCGCGACGATCGGCGGCGGCTCGGTGACCGACGGTGCCAAGGCGGTGCAGCTTTGCCTGGCGAATGACATTCGCACCGCCGAGGCGCTCGACGGCCTGCGCCCGGTGAAAGGTTCGGACGGCGTTCTCAGACCGCCGCCCTGCGACGCGCCCGAAGTGCGGCAAATTACTGTCCCGACAACATTGTCGGCGGGCGAGTTCAGCGCCATCGCCGGAGTTACCGACGAGCGGCATCGGGTCAAGGAACTGTTTCGCCATCCGCAGATTATTCCGCGCGTTGTGGTGCTCGATCCAGCGGTGACCGTGCACACGCCCGATTGGCTGTGGCTGTCAACCGGCATTCGCGCCGTCGACCATTGCGTCGAGGGCATCTGTTCGGTAGAGGCCAACCCGTTCGCCGATGCGCAGGCGCTTCACGGGCTGGCGTTGCTGACGCGTGGCCTGCCGCGCGTAAAGGCGGACGCCGCCGATCACGAGGCTCGCCTCGATTGCCAGATGGGCTCGTGGCTGTCGATGGGGCCGCTCGCGAGCGGCGTGCCGATGGGGGCGAGCCATGGGATCGGCTATGTCCTCGGAGCCCTTTTTGACGTCCCGCATGGCCATACCTCGTGCATCATGCTGCCTGCCGTGATGCGCTGGAATAAGACGGTCAACGCCGAGCGCCAGGCGCTGGTCGCTGCGGCGATGGGCCATCCCGGCGAGGATGCGGGCGACGTGCTCGATGCGTTCATTGCCGGCCTCGGCATGCCGCGCAGCCTCGGCGCCGTGCGCATCGGGCCGGAGAGCTTCCCGCGCCTCGCCGAGGGTGCGATATCCACCCCGTGGGTCCCGCGCAACCCGCGGCCCATCACCGGACCAGCCCAGGTGCAGGAGATCCTCGAACTGGCGGCGTGACTGCAACTGCGCTGCGTCGGAGTACAAATGCGGCGACCGCCCAAAAATTGAGCAAATACCAGGCCCAATCAGCAGTGCTATCACAAGACCGGGCTGGCGCGGAATATGCTTATTGCGGCTGCTGACCGATGATTTCGAGCAGGCAAATGAACCCCTCGGTCCTCGACGGTTACGATCCGGCAGGCTTCTATTGCGAGATGCTGCGAAGCTCTGCCAGCCGGGTTGTCAGAGACCGTCTTTCCAGCCTCTCCATCGCGGCATTGAAGCAACGCGCGGACAGCGCCAATGCCGAACTCTATAATCTCGGGATAACGTTTACGGTCTATTCGGACGCCGCGACGATCGACCGCATCCTGCCGTTCGATGTGATCCCCCGGATCTTGTCGGGCGAGGAATGGAAGAACCTCGAGAGCGGCATCACGCAGCGGATTACTGCAATCAATCTGCTGCTCGACGACATCTACCATAAGCAGCACGTCCTGCGGGACGGCATCGTCCCGCCGGAACTGATCCTCGGCAACCGCAACTATCGCCCATCGATGCGCGGCATCGATCTGCCGCACAAGACCTATGTCAATATTTGCGGCACCGATCTCGTGCGGGACGAGCATGGCACGTTCCTTGTGCTCGAGGACAATGCGCGGACGCCCTCCGGGGTAAGCTACGTCGTCGAAAACCGCCATATGATGCTGCGCGCCTTTCCCGATTTGCTCGACGAGATCGGCTTGCGCCCGATCGAAAACTACGGCGCCAGGCTGATCTCGGCGTTGCAAGAAGTGGCGCCTGCGGGGCTCGGCGACCCGCGCGTCGTCCTGTTGTCTCCGGGCACCTACAACTCGGCCTATTTCGAACATGTCTTCCTGGCGCGCGAGATGGGCGTGCCGCTGGTCGAGGGGCGGGACCTCCTCGTCGAGGACGACCGCGTCTTCATGCGAACCACCGGCGGCCTGTCGCCGGTCGACGTGATCTACCGGCGGATCGATGACGATTACCTGGATCCCGAGGCCTTTCTGCCCGGAAGCATGCTCGGCGTACCGGGGCTGATGAGGGCCTACCGGGCAGGGAACGTGGCCCTCGCCAATGCCGTCGGCACCGGCGTCGCAGACGACAAGGCGGTCTACGCCTACATGCCTCGGATCATCCGGTACTACCTCGGCCAAGAACCGATACTGCAGAACGTCGAGACCCATATCTGCCGGGAGCCCGCGTCGCTGCGCTACACGCTCGACAATCTTGCCAAGCTGGTGATAAAGCCGGTCGGCGAAGCCGGCGGCTACGGCATCACAGTCGGTCCCAAGGCGAGCCGGGAAGAGCTCGACGAATGCCGCACGAAGCTCATTGCAGATCCGGCGAATTACATCAGCCAGCCCTGCATCAAATTATCGGTCGCGCCCACCCTGGTCGGCGGCCGCGTCGAGCCGAGGCACGTCGATCTGCGGCCCTTTGCGGTCACCGGAACGAGCACCTGGATACTGCCCGGCGGACTGACCCGGGTGGCGTTGCGCCGCGGCTCGCTGGTCGTCAATTCCTCGCAGGGCGGCGGCTCGAAGGATACCTGGGTCGTTGCCTGACGTCCTGCTCGCCCGCTACGCGGACTGCATCTTCTGGCTGGCGCGCTATATCGAGCGCGCGGAGAACCTCGCGCGAATCCTGGACGTCAACGAGACCTTCTCGCGCGACAGCCACGGCGGTCAGAACTGGCGCTCGATCGTTCAGCTGAATTCAGATGAGGAGCGTTTTTTCGGCAATCACCACACTGCCTCCGCGCACAGCGTCGTGCATTTTTACGTCATCGACGGCGACAACCCGAACTCGCTCGTCAGCGCCATCCGCTACGCACGCGAGAACGCCCGCACATTGCGGCCGTTGATCTCGACCGAGATGTGGGTGCAGCTCAACGTCTTCTACAATCGCCTTGCCGCATTGAGCGCGGCCGACCTCGCGCCCGGCAATCTGGCGGCATTGTTTGCGATGATAAAGGAAGCCTGCCAGACCCATACCGGCATCACCGAAGGGACGTTCTTTCGCGACCAGGGGTGGTATTTCTACCAGATCGGCCGCTACATCGAGCGAGCCGACCAGACGACGCGACTTCTCGACATGAAATACCACCTGCTGCTGCCCAGCATTTCCGATGTCGGATCACCGGTCGACGAAAGCCAATGGAATGCGCTGCTGCGTTCGGCCGCCGGTTATCACGCGTATCGACGGCTGCACGCCGCCAGCACGACGCCGGGACGCGTGGCGGGCTTTATGCTCCTGAACAGCGCATTCCCACGCTCGGTCCATCACTGCGTGCGCGAGGTCGGCCGGCTCCTCGGCGAGGTCAAATCACACCATGGGCTGCGCGGCGGCAACGCCGCCGCCGAGGAGCTCGACCGCTTGCAGGTGCTACTCGGCACGCTCGACATCGCAGCGATCTTGAAAAGCGGACTTCATGAATTTCTCGATTCGATCCAGTGGCAGCTCATCGCGATAACCCGCGACCTCTCGATCGCGTTTTTTGGTTATATACCCGAGCCGTCCCAGGCGCAGACCGCCAGATCGCAATAGCTACAGAGATGACCGTCCTGACCGTTCGGCACGTCACGACCTATCGCTACAAGCAGCCCGTCGCGTTCGGCGAGCACCGCATGATGCTGCGTCCGCGCGACAGCTACGACCAGAAACTGCTCGACAGCAAGCTCGCGATCACGCCGGAACCGGTGGACCTGCGATGGGTGCACGACGTGTTCGGCAACTGCGTGGCGATCGCGCAATTTGCCGGCCGGGCGCAGGAGTTGCGTTTCGAGAGCGTCATCCGTCTCGACCATTCGCCGACCAATGCGCTCGATTTTACGATGGAGGCCTATGCCGAAAAATATCCGTTCACCTACGGGGCCGAGGAAATGCCCGACCTGTTGCGGTCGATGGAGCGCCAATATCTCGATCCAGAGCATGAGGTCGATCGCTGGGCGCGGCAGTTTTTGCGGCGTGACGGCCGCAGCGACACGGTCGAGCTGCTGGCGTCGATGACCCATGCGATCCACGAAAACCTGACCTATGTCGCGCGCGAGGAGAGCGGCATCCAGGACCCGTCCAGGACGTTGCGGCTCGGCAGCGGCAGCTGCCGCGACTTCGCGGCGCTGATGATGGAGGCGGTGCGCTCGCTTGGGCTCGCCGCCCACTTCGTCTCCGGCTACCTCTATGTCCCCGAAAACCGGCGCGGTGGGCGGGTTGGCGGCGGCGCCACGCATGCCTGGCTGCGCGTCTATTTGCCCGGCGCCGGTTGGGTCGAGTTCGATCCGACCAATGGCATCGTCGGCAATAACGACCTGATCCGCGTTGCCGTCGTGCGCGACCCTCGCCAAGCGGTGCCGGTCTCGGGCAGCTGGACCGGCTTTCCGTCGGACTCGCTGGGCATGACCGTGGAGGTCGAGGTGACCGCCGAGACCTCCCTGAACGCGAGGCGCAAGACAACGGGCGCCCCCCGGGCTGTGGGAGGCGCGGTCTAGCCGCTGCCATTACCCAGCGATGCGTTCGGACTTCACCGCACCGTTGCCTCACCCACCAAGCGCTGCGCGCGCCTGGTCCACCCTCTCCCGCGATGCGACGCGATGCGGGAGAGGGTGTCGACCACGGATTTAGTCCGGGGGGAGACGGGTGAGCGTTAGCCCCGCTGAGCGTGGTAGTAGGTGTTGCGGAGCACGCGGCCGGGGAGTGCGCCGGTGTGCTTGCCGTCTTCCATCAACACTTCGCCGTTGACGACTGTCGCCCTGATCCCCGCGGCGGGCTCCTTGATGCGCTTGGCGCCGGTCGGGAAGTCGTGCACGACTTCGAGCGGCAACGGGCGCACGGTGTCGGGGTCAAAGATCGTGATGTCGGCAGCCATGCCGGGGCGCAGTAGGCCGCGGTCGTAGAGCCCGAAAACCGACGCCGAGTTGAAGGTCAGACGGCGTACCGCCTGCTCGAGCGACATGACTTTTTTATCGCGCACCCATTCGGCGAGGAGGCGGGTGCTGAAGCCGAAGCCGCTCTGGAACTGCACATGCGCGCCGCCGTCCGACAAACCGATGAGGGCGTTCGGGTAGGTCAGGATTTGCGCCATCGCGGCTTCGTCGACATTGATCTCGCCGTGCAGGAACTCGGTGTCGAGGTTTTCCTCGACGACGAGGTCGAGAAAAGTGTCGATGATGCCTTTACCCTGCATCTGCGCGATCTGGCCGACGGTCTTGCCCTCGAACACCTTGTTTTTCGGCAATACGGCGGTCTGCACCTCCATGTAATCCCACCAGGTGCGGCAGATGCCGGGGGGCGGCGTGTCGACTTTGAACTCGACTGCCTCGGCGTGCAATTTCTTGCGGATTTCCGGATCACTGTAGGCGCGCAATTTCTCTTCGTCCGAGGCGATGAGGATCGGGTGCCAGGTCGGCAGACCGCGGAACTCCTGGCAATTGCGCATTGTGAAATGATCGACAATGCGGTTGGGCGTGCACATCGGGTACGCGCGGATGCCATTGGCGGTCGACGCGTCGATCAAAGCCATCTGCTCTTTCCATTCGTTGGGCCGTCGCATCGACTGAAGCAAATTATTGTAGACGACGGTGCGGCCGGTCGCTTCGGAGAGCCGGCTCATCAGCGCGTTCTTGACCTCGGCGCCGTTGCCGCCGCCCGATTGGATGAGCCCAGTGCCCAATTCGCGCAATACGTCGCCGAGCGCGAAGATCTCCTTCTCATCGGCCCACAATGCCGGGATGTGTACGCCCTGCGGGTCGTAATGGCCCTGATTGCGTGACACCGAGAGGCCCAGTGCTCCGGCCTTCATGCCGTCGCGCACAAGGTCCTGCATCTGCTTGATCTCGTCGTCGGTCGCCGTGCGCTTCTGGCAGTCGTCGCCCATCACGTAATGGCGCACCGCGGTGTGGCCGATCAAATTGCCGACATTGACGCCGAGATGATGATCGAGCTGATCGAGGTATTGCGGAACCGTTTCCCAGCCGAATTCGACGGTGCGCAATACCTCCATCGGGATCGCTTCGACATAGGAGAGGAACTCGGCGAGCCGCTCTTCCTTGCCCTTGCGCACCGGGGCAAGCGACAGCGAGCAATTCCCGAAGATCACCGTCGTCGCGCCGTGGTCACAGGAGAAGGAGCAGAGCGGGTCCCACGTGACCTGCGCATCGTAATGGCAGTGATTGTCGATAAAGCCGGGCGCGACGACCCGGCCGTCGGCGTCGATCGTCCGCTCGGCGGGCCCGCTCAACTTGCCGATCTCGGCGATCTTGCCGTCTTTGATCCCGACATCGCCGCGGAAAGCCGGCATCCCCGAGCCGTCGACAATGCGCCCGTTGCGGATCAACAGATCATACGCCATCGCTATCCCTTTCCTCGTCAAGTTCCCGTCAATCTAGCACGGCGTCGCGGCAAGGCTTGCACCGCGAAATCGAAGGCAGGCTCTGTCTTCGCCGCATGGCTGCACTCGGACCGGCTGGTGGTTGCCTGGGAGGGTGAGCCGGTCCACAATCGGCGAGAGCGAAGCCGCACGGGGAGGAAAATGATGACGCAGAAGACTGTTCGCCGGCAACGGCTGTCGCGACGCACCCTGCTCGCCGGGACGATCGGTACGGCGGCACTCGCACCGAGCATCGCCCGGGCTCAACAAAACGCCAACCTCGGAACGCCGGCGACCGTCACCAGCAACCCGCCGCGCGATTTTGCGCGAGGACATCCCTCGATCTATCCGGACCCCGATGTTATTGTCGCCGATCCGTCCTTTGTTCCGCTCAGGCGAGTGCAGGGCGCGATATACCGGCTGTGGACCGGCGCGCTGTGGGCCGAGGGCCCGGCCTGGTCGAGCCAGGGTCATTACGTCGTCTTCAGCGATGTCTCCGGCAACGTCCAGTATCGCTACATCTGGGACGACGGACGGGTCACGGCCTTTCGGCGGCCTTCGTACAACACCAACGGCAATACCTTCGATTTCCAGGGGCGGCAGCTCTCGTGCGAGGATTTCAACCGGCGGGTCGTGCGCTGGGAGAACGACGGCACGATGACGGTCATTGCCGATTCCTATGACGGCAAGCCGCTAAACTCGCCGAACGATATCGTGCCGCATCCCGACGGCAGCATCTGGTTCACCGATCCCCCCTATGGCGACTCGATCCCCGAGGGGCACCCGGACGTGGCAGGGGGCCCGGCCAATCCGCAGGGCATCTTCAATCCGAACATCGGGGCCCCCAATGCCGGGGCGATCGGCGGGCGCAAGAGGGAATTGAGCACGAACGTCTATCGCTGGGACCCGAACGGCAACCTCGAGGTGGCGATCACCGAAGATCAGCTCCCCGACCCGAACGGCATTTGCTTCTCCCCCGACTACAAGACGCTCTATGTGATCAGCACAGGCAAAGGGCCTGGGGATGTCGGGCCGGGCGGCAGCCGTAACATCTTTGCCTTTGACGTCCAAGGCACCAAGCCCACCAATATGCGGCTCTTTACCGACATGACAGTAGACGGCGTCAAATGCGGGCCGGACGGCATGCGCGCTGATGTCACCGGCAATCTGTGGTGCAGCTCTAGTGCGCCGCTCGGCTATGCCGGCGTCCTCGTGTTCAACCCGGCGGGCAAGCTGATCGGTCGCATTCGATTGCCCGAAGTGTGCGCCAACCTCTGTTTTGGCGGTCCCAAGCGCGATCGCTTGTTCATGGCTGCCAGCCAATCGCTATACATGGTCGAGGTCGCGACGCAAGGCGCCGCTCCGGGATGAGCTGAAAGCCTTGAAACCGCCATTGTCTCTCTGCAGGCCGAGCCAGTGGCTATTGAACCAAGGGGAACGTTGACATGTCGGAACGATTTGTTGCGGCCGCCTGGCTCTTTGGCTGTTTGTCGATTGTCGCAAGTCCTCAAATCGCGGCAGCCGGCGCGTCGCCGGGGGTTTTGCTGGTACAGGCCCAGCCCCCTGCGCAGCCGCCAAATGTCGAGGCCAATATCGCAAGCCTCCGTCAAAGACTTCAGATCACCCCGGCTCAGGAAGCTCAGTTCAACGCCGTCGCCAATGTCCTGCGGCAGAATGCCCGGGCGGAGGCGAGCGCACCGCACGCGCCGCCCGCGAACGCCAGTGCGGTCGACTATCTGCGCGCCGAGGTTCAATACGACGAGTTGGAGCTCGCCGGAATGAAACGGTTTCTGCCGGCGCTGGAAGCGCTATATGCGACCCTGTCGCCGGCGCAAAGGCAAACCGCCGACGCGATCTTTCGCCAGGCTCCGGGAGGATGAGAACAATGCTCGGGCATAGCCAGACCGCGCGGTCGCGTGCACTACGGCGTCCATCCAGCCAAGAGGGATGGCGGCATGTTTGATCTGATTGTTACCGGCGGCATGACCGTGATGCCGAGCGGCAGCCCGGAGCCAGCCGATATCGGCGTCAGTGGAGGAAAGATCGCCGCGATTGGCGGGCCCGCGAGCCTCGCGGGCATCGGCGCCGCACGAATTGTCGACGCAGCCGGGCAGATCGTGATGCCGGGCGGCGTCGACCCGCATATCCATTGCAGCTCGCCAATCCCATTCCCCGGCCGCAACGAGGATCTGCTGAGCGCGCCCCCGGAGCAGGTCAGCCGCGCCGCCCTCCACGGCGGCACGACCACCCTACTCGACTTCGCACCGTGCCCGTCGGACCAGCCGCTGCAGCAATCGATCGAGCGGCGCAAACGCGAATGGGCCGTGGCCTGCTACTGCGATTACGGTTTTCACCTGCTGCTGCACGGCAAACTGTCGCAAGGGGTGCTCGACCCGCTGCCGGAGGCGATCCAAGACGGCCACGCCTCGGTCAAGATGTTCACGACCGATATCCGGCCGAACCGCCAAGGCCGGATGGTGCAGTTCGGCGATATTTGGGAAGTCTTAAAAATCCTCGGAGCATCCGGCGGCATCGCCGCGATCCATGCCGAGGACAACGACATCGTCATGCACATGTATGAAAAGCTGATCCGCGAAGACCGGGTCGGCTTCGAGAACATGGCCGAGGTGCACAACACGTTGTCGGAGGACCTATCGTTCAACCGGGTGATCCGGCTGGCCGAGAATGTCGAAGGCGCCGCGCTCTACATGGTGCATGTCTCGGCGGCGACAGGGGTGGCGGCAATCGCCGCGTCACGGGCGCAGGGATATCCGATGTACGGCGAAACCTTGCATCAATACCTGCTTTACACCGCCGAGGACTACAAGCGTCCCGGCGGACAGATGTTTCACACGTACCCGTCGCTCAAATTCGCCAAGGATCAGAAAGCGCTGTGGGCGGCGACCCGCTGCGGCGCCATTCAGGCGGTAGCTACCGACGAGGTCTGCTGCCCCCTGAAGGTCAAACTGCAGGGACGGCGGATCGACGACACGACCGGCGGCAATTCCGGCGTCGAGCCGCGGCTGTCGTTGATGTACACGCACATGGTCGAGAAACGGGGCTACAGTCTCGCCGATTTTGTCGGCCTGACCTCCACTAACGCCGCGCGCATCATGGGCCTCTACCCTCGCAAGGGCGCGTTGGCGGTCGGCTCGGACGCCGACATAGTCTTGCTCGACCCACGCTCCCGGCGCGTGATCCGCAAGGAAGACTTGCACGAGACCGATTACACGCCCTGGGAGGGCCACGAGGTCGCCGCCTGGCCGAGCATGACGATCCTGCGCGGCAAAATCGTCGTCGAGAACGGCCAATTCCACGCGACCCTCAGCGACGGTCAATTCCTGCAGCGCAAGATCCCCGACGAAATCCGAGCCCGCCCTGCCGTGTGAACAGACTATCGTCATTGCCGGGCTTGACCCGGCAATCCAGCCGGCCTCCCCGCATCGAGCACTCGCCTGGATGCCCGGGTGAAGTCCGGGCCTGACGAAAAGTTGGATCATTCCCCGATCCGGAGATATGCCCAATGCCTTCACACTCACTCCCCTTGAACGACTTCCTCGTCATCGACCTGACCGCGCATCGCGCCGGGCCGACGGCGGTGCGCCAGCTCGCCGATTGGGGGGCCCAGGTGACCAAGATCGAGCCATCCGGCGAGCTGGTAGACGCGACCGGCAGTCGCCGGGACGGCCCCGATTTCCAGAACCTGCACCGCAACAAGCGGGCAATGACGTTGAACCTGAAGAGCGGCGAGGGCCACGCGATCTTCATGAAGCTCGCCGAGCGCGCCGACGTGATCGTCGAGAATTACAAATCCGACGTGAAGCACCGGCTCGGCATCGATTACGAGGCGGTGCGCAAGGTCAACCCGCGCATCGTCTATGGTAGCATCTCGGGTTTCGGGCAGGACGGGCCCTATGCCGGCCGCGCCGGCGTCGACCAGATCGCGCAGGGCATGGGCGGCCTCATGTCGATCACCGGCCATCCCGGCCAGGGCCCGGTGCGGGTCGGGATCGCGATCAACGACACCTCGGCGGGCCTGCTGCTGGCCTACGGCATCGTCCTCGCGCTCCTCAACCGCGAGCGCACCGGCGAGGGCCAATGGGTCCACACCTCATTGCTCGAAGCGCAGATCTTTATGCTCGACTTCCAGGCGGCGCGCTATTTGATGAAAGGCGAGGTTCCCGGCCAAGAGGGTAATTTTCATCCGACTTCGCCGGGCACCGGCATGTTCCAGACCGCCGACGGCTACATCAACATCGCCGCCTCGGGCGACAATCTGTGGCGGCGTTTTTGTGAGGTGGCGGGCTCAAAGGACCTGGCCGACAATCCCGATTTCGCGACGGTCGTGGCGCGCGCGAGAAACCGGCCGGCGCTCAATGCGCATCTCGCCGAGCTCATCAGGCAGCATCCGAACGCCTATTGGGTCGAGCGTCTCAACAAGGCCGGGGTCCCGTGCGGGCCGATCAATACGATCGATCAGACCTTCGCCGACCCGCAGGTCCAGCATCTCGGGATCGCCAAGCCGGTCAATCACCCGAAGCTCGGGCCACAGAAGGTGGTCGGCCAGCCGATCCATATGAGCGGCTACCCGCAGCCCGACGAGCTGCGCCCGACCCCCGATCAGGGCGAGCACACCGACGCGGTGCTGCGCGAGCTCGGCTATGATGCGAAAGGCTATCGCGGGGCTGCGCCATCGCGGCGCTGTTTAGAGGACGGCCGCCTCACCCGCCTCTCCCTCGGACCTCTCCCACGTCGGGAGAGGGGGAAGCCCGGCCGTATGTCAGAGGTTTGCGGTTGCGGGCTGTTGGAGGGACGGCGATGCTCGGCCATGAACTGGTCGAATTCCGCCTTGTCCTTGGCGTGACGCAGGCGGTCGAGGAACGCGATGAATTCGCGCTGCTCTTCTTCGAGACGGCGCAAAGTTTCGGCGCGGTACTCGTCAAACGCGTAGTTTCCGCTCGAGGTCCGATGGCTGCCGCAGCCCCATCGCTCCGCGGCCGATTGCATCCGCTGCATGCGGTTTTGCATTCTGTCCATCCGACGCTGCCAACGGTCCGTGCCGCCGTGTGTCCAGCATGCCATCCGCCCACTCCCTATCAAGAACCCGAGAACCAAAAGCCCCAGCGGCCAGAACAGGATGAAGCTGACAACCGTCAGCGCGATCCAGGCCGGCTTGCCGATGTCGTCCAGTTGCGCCGCGAACGCCTGCATGGCGGCACCCTTATGTTAATGTATGTCACATTCACATAAGGCCTTTCCGCTCGCTGTCAAGCACGGATGATGGGACAATCCAGACGCCATGACCGGCCCTTCTTCGCCTTTTCCGCACCCGTCTCGCGCCGGTATCGGCGAGCCGTTGCGGCGCCTGGAAGACGCACGTCTGCTGACCGGCCGCGGATGCTTTAGCGACGATTTCAGCCTCGCGGGTCAAGTCTACGCAGTGGTGGTGCGATCGCCTCACGCGCATGCGCGGATAACCGCGATCGAAACTGAACAGGCCCGGGCGATGCCGGGTGTGCTCGCCGTTCTGACCGGCGCCGGCTATGCCGCGGACGGGCTCAGCCCGATGGTTTATTCGCCGGCGGCTCGCCACCCGCCCGATATTCGCCTCGAAAACCTGGATCGCGTGCCGGCGTCGGCCAGCCGCCAATATCCTTTGGCGGTGGAGCGGGTGCGATTTGTCGGCGAGGGCGTGGCCTGTGTTGTGGCCGAGACGCCCGCTACGGCGAAGGACGCGGCCGAGGCAGTGCGCGTCGATTATGTGCCGCTCACCCCGGTAACGACTTCGACGGCAGCGGCCATCGAAGATGCCCCGTCATTGCTCGACGAGAGCAGACCAAACCTCGTGCTCGATGCCGGTGTCGGCGACCATGAGGCGACCGAAGAAGCTTTCGCGGCGGCCACCCATATCACCCGGCTCTCGACCTGGGTGCAGCGCGTCACCGGGGTGCCGATGGAGCCGCGCGCCGCGCTCGCCGAGTTCGATCCGGCGAGCGGCCGGATCACGCTATATGCCGGAGGCGGCAGCATCGGCCGGCCGCGGCAGGATGTGTCGGCGATGCTTGGTCTGCCAAAGGACAAGGTTCGGGTCATCGCGCGCGATGTCGGCGGCAATTTCGGCACGCGGAACTCTTCCTACCCGGAATTCACCCTCATCGCCTGGGCGGCGCGCCGGCTCGGCCGTCCAGTCAAATGGACCGGCGAGCGGCAGGAGGCGTTTCTTAGCGACCACCAGGCCCGCGATCTCAATGTCGAGGCCGAGCTCGCGCTCGATGCGGACGGCAACTTCATTGCATTGCGGGCCGCGAATCTCAGCAATCTTGGCGCTTATGCCGCATCCTTCGTGCCATTGACCAAGGGCACCGAACTGATGTCGAGCCTCTACCGGATCCCGGCGGCGCGGGTGCAGGCGCGGGCCGTACTGAGCAACACGCCGCCGACCAGCCCTTACCGCAGCGCTGGGCGGCCCGAGGTCATGTTCGTCATTGAGCGGCTGATCGATCGTGCGGCTCGCGCGAATGGCTTCGACCGGATCGCGTTGCGGCGCAAGAACCTAATACCGGCCGCCTCGCTGCCCTATGCCAACCCGTTCGGCATGACCTATGACAGCGGCGAGTACCATGCGGTTCTGGACCGGGCATTGGTGCTGGCCGATTGGGGCGGGTTCGCGGCGCGCCGCGCCGAGGCCGAGGCGCGCGGCCGGCGGCGCGGCATCGGGCTCGGCGCCTATGTCGAGTTGCAGAGCGGTGCGCCGCAAGAACTCGCCGAGGTTACAGTGCACCCGGAAGGCATTGTCGAGATGGTCGTCGGCACGTTGTCGAGCGGCCAGGGCCACGAGACAAGCTTTGCGCAGATGCTCGGCGAATGGCTCTCGGTGCGGCCCGATTGCGTGCGGCTCGTCACTGGCGACACCGACCGCGTCGCGATCGGCGCCGGCTCGCATTCCGGACGCTCGCTCCGCCTAGCCAGCATAACCGCGCACCAAGCCGCGGGCGAAATCATCGAGAGGGGCCGGCGCATTGCATCGCACCGGCTCGAGGCGGCCGAAGCCGACATCGAGTTCGCCGGCGGGCGTTTTACCGTCGCCGGTACCGACCGCTCGCTTGACCTGTTCGCCGTCGCGGCGGCGGCGCAAGATGACGCGAAGTCTGCCCGAAGAGCTGCGTGGTACGCTCGCCGGCGTCGGCGAGGTCACGAGCCAGGTCGCCTCCTTCCCGCACGGATTTCACGTCTGCGAAGTCGAGATCGACCCCGAGACTGGGGTTGTCGAGATCGTCCGCTATACCGCCGTCGACGATGTCGGCCGCGCCGTCAACCCGATGATCCTGCACGGCCAAACGCATGGCGGGATCGCCCAGGGCGCCGGCCAGGCGTTGTTCGAGCAATGCCTTTACGATGCCGAGACCGGCCAGCTGCTTTCGGGGTCGTTCATGGATTATGCAATGCCCCGAGCCGCCGACCTGCCATTCTTTGCGACGGCGATCAGCGAAGTTCCGTCCACCACCCACCCGTTGGGGTTTCGCGGCGGCGGCGAAGGCGGCATTACCCCGGCGCTCGGCGTCATCGTCAATGCCGTCGTCGACGCGCTGGCCGATCTCGGCGTCACTCATCTGGAGATGCCTGTCACGCCCGAGCGCGTGTGGCGCGCCATCCGCCAGCAAGTCTGAAGGCATCCGCGGCCGCGTTATGTTCCTATCGCTCTTGCCAATATATCCGCGCTCTATTATTTAGTTCGTATGCTTGAGTTCTAACGCTCTCCTTTAAATTTCCCTAAAATTGGATTTATTTGTTGTCAGAGGAGGTTTTTCATCTTCAACAGCTTCCCTACCGCGTCACCATGAGCAGACATATTGCAGTGGTAACCCCGGTGCTCGATGACTGGGCATGCTTTGCAGCGCTGGTCTCGGAAATATCCAGTCGGTACACCAGTACCGATCTGATGTTCCACATCTTCGGCGCCGACGACGGCTCTATAGAATCACTGGATGCAGAGAGCATAGCTTTGCCGCCAAATTCCTGCGTCGCTGCCGTCGAGATACTCCACCTCGCTCTCAACCTCGGCCACCAGCGCGCGATTGCAGTCGGCTTATGCGCCATCGCCGATCGTGCTCATTTCGATGCAGTACTGGTAATGGATAGCGACGGGGAAGATCGACCTATCGACATCGCCGTCCTACTGGCGGCCAGCCTCAAGCATCCGGCGCATGTCGTGCTTGCTCATCGTGCGGTGCGCTCCGAATCGCCAGCCTTCAGGTTTTGGTACTTCGTCTACAAGCTGGGTTTTCATCTGCTGAGCGGGCAGGCCATCAACTTCGGGAACTATTCACTGATCCCAATGCCGGCGGTCCAGCGGCTGGTGCACATGCCTGAGCTGTGGAATAACCTAGCCGCTTGCATATTGCGTTCGCGCCTTCCTTACACGACGGTCCCGACCGTGCGTGGCACTCGCTACACCGGACGATCGACGATGAATATCGTGTCACTTGTTGTGCATGGCCTAAGTGTCATGTCGGTCCACAGTGACGTGATATTTGTCCGCGCGCTGCTCGTCGCCGCCTTGGTCGCTTCGGTATCGATTGCCGGCATCGCCGCCGTAACGATCACCCGCCTTGCAACCGATCTCGCGATCCCCGGGTGGGCCACGACAGCGGCCGGCGACCTCTTGATCATTTTGTTACAGACAGTGGTGATTATGACCGCGGCAAGTCTGACAATGCTCGCCGGCCGCAGCAACCGGCCGATCATACCGATCGTCGATTGCGCGCCCTATATAGTTCGCTGCGAAGTCGTGCGGCGGGAGCGGAGCCGGCTCCAGCCGGAAAAAAGCGTTCGTGGTTTTGTCCAGCCGGCAAGATGACCCGTTCCTGAACCGGGGGAAGCTGGAGCTGCTCGCGTATGGGCGCCGCTCTAGTCTAATCATTGCGTTGACCCCGCAAGTGGTGGGGTGCGAGCCATAGAACGATAACCCGAGCTCTTGGCGTCACGAATGACTACATTCTTCACCAGCGACACGCATTTCGGTCATGGCGGCGCTCTGGGGCTTTACCGCCGGCCGTTTTCCTCGGTCGCTGCAATGAACGAGGAGCTGGTGGAGCGCTGGAACCAGACGGTCGGACCGGGCGATGTGGTCTGGCACCTCGGCGATTTCGCGATCCGGCAACGCCCGGCGGCCGTTGCCGAGCTTCTCAAGCGGCTGCACGGGCAAAAGCACCTGGTGACCGGCAACAACGATCCGCCGGAGACGACGGAGCTCGGCGGCTGGGAAGGCGTGCAGCCCTACGTGGAGATCACGGTGGACGGCGTCTCAGCGGTCCTCTGCCATTACCCGTTTCGGTCGTGGCGAGGCATGGCCAAGGGCTGGGTCAATCTGCACGGCCATAGCCATGGAAGGTTGAAGCCGCAGCCGCGGCAGTTCGATGTCGGGGTCGATGTCTGGGAGTTTCGCCCGGTGACCCTGCCAACCATCCTCGGCAGCCGTTCCCGGCGCTAGGGTTTCACCCGAGGGTCATCTCGGGCAACGGGACGACTCGCACGCCTGCGGCCTCGAGCCCTTGCCGCGCGGCGCGCGCGACGATGACCCCGCTCGGCTCGTCGCCGTGGACGCATAATGTGTCGAGCCGCACCTTCAGCGGCTTGCCGTTGCGGGCGACGATCTCCTCGTTGAGCACCATGTTGACGACGCGCTCTTTGACCACTTCAGGGTCATGGAGGACCGCGCCCGGTATCTTGCGTGAGGTCAGGTTGCCGTCGTCGTCGTAGAGTCGGTCGCAAAACCCTTCTCGCGCCACCGGCAGCCCCAACTCTCGCCCCGCCTTTTCCATCGCGGAGCCGGCGAGCGCGACATAGATGATGTCGCGGTCGACCGTTCTGATTGCCCGTCCGATCGCCAGCGCCAGCTCGATGTTCTCGGCGGCCATGTTGTTGAGAGCGCCGTGCGGCTTCAAATGCGTCACCCTGGCGCCAGCATAGCAGGCCATCGCCTGCAGCGCGCCGATCTGATAGGCGATCATGTATTCGAGCTCGCGAGGGTTCATGTCGATGCGCCGCCGCCCGAAACCCCACAGATCGTTGAACCCGGGATGCGCGCCAATGCTGACGCCTTGGGCGGCCGCCTCGGTAACCAGCCGCTGCATCGTCACCGGGTCGCCGGCGTGGAACCCGCAGGCGATGCTCGCCGACCGGATGATCTTGAGCAACCCGGCATCGTCGCCGATGTCGTATGCCCCAAAACCTTCGCCCATATCGGCGTTGAGATTGATTTCTTTGGCCATGCCGCCTCCTCGATTCGATCGGCCATTGACGCCATACGCAGTCTACCAGGGAAAGCGATGAAAGTGCGTTTCCTGTCGGCCGGCGACCGCGCCCTCGTCGTCGAGTTCGGCGATCGGGTCGATCGGGCGATCAGCGAGCGCGTGCTCCGCCTCGATGCGGGCATCCGTTCGAAGCCGCCGGCCGGGATCATCGAGACGGTGCCGACCTTTCGTTCGCTGGCGGTCTATTACGATCCTTTGTTGACCAGCCGCAGCGAACTGCAGCGCGCGATCGAGCCCTTGCTCGATCTCGACGGCAACCCGCGATCCAGCGCCAAGCTGTGGCACGTGCCGGTCTGCTATGAAGGCGAATTCGCCCCCGATCTGGCGGAAGTGGCGCGTCTGACCGGGCTGACGCCGGACGACGTCGTCGCGTTGCACAGCGGCACCCGGTTCCACGTCTATATGCTCGGTTTCCTGCCGGGCTTTCCCTACATGGGCGATCTGCCGCCGCAGCTCGCATTGCCGCGGCGCGCCGACCCACGGCTGCGCGTACCCGCCGGTTCGATCTCGATCGCCACCTCGCTGACCGCAATCTATCCCTATGAGAGTCCTGGCGGGTGGCATCTGATCGGCGCGACTCCGATCCGGATGTTCGACCCCGAGCACCCCAAACCTGCGCTTTTCGCACCCGGCGACGCCGTCAGCTTTCAGCCGATCGACGCGGCCGCTTTCGCATCGATCCGCCGGGCAGTGGAGAATCGCAGCTACGAGGTCGGAAGCGAGCCGATTGCCCTATGACGCGCGGTCTCAAGGTGTTGGCCCCCGGTCTTCACATGACCGTGCAGGACCTCGGAAGGATCGGCTACCAGAATATCGGGGTGCCTATCTCGGGCGCGCTCGACGGCTTCGCTCTGCGCCTCGCTAATGCGCTGGTCGGCAATCCGCAGGGGATGGCGGCACTCGAAATCCTGGTCAGCGGGCCGACCCTTGAGGTCGCCGCCGATTCAGCGCGGCTCGCGCTCGCCGGAACCGGTGCCGGTCTGCGCATTGGCAGTGAAGGTCCGAGATTGGTCGCCGCAGGTCAAAGTGTCATGCTGCGCCGGGGCGATGTCGTGCAAATCACGCTCGGCCGACAATCCGCGTGTTGCTATCTGGCCGTCGAGGGAGGGATCGCCGTGCCGCGCGTCCTCGGCAGTGGTTCGACCTATGTGCGGGCGGCACTCGGGGGGCTGAACGGGCGCGCCCTGCTACGCTACGATGTCATACCGTTGGCGATTGGGTGCGCCTCCGAGCGGAACGAGCTGCGGGCGCCCGCCCCGCCTTCTGGGTCGTTCGACCAGCCCATCCGCATCGTCCTCGGGCCGCAGCAGAAATATTTTAGAAAAGAGGCGTTCGCGACCCTGGTCGACGCCGAGTTCCGGGTGTCGAAAGACACCGACCGCATGGGTATGCGCTTGGATGGCCCGCTGCTGCGGCATCGGCGCGGCTGGGACATCGTCTCAGACGCGATCGCCACCGGTGCGATCCAAATTCCCGGCTCGGGGCAGCCGATCGTGCTTCTCGCCGATCACCAGACGACCGGCGGCTACCCGAAGATTGCCACCGTGATTTCCGCTGACTTGCCGAGGCTAGCCAGGTGCCGTCCCGGCGATCCAATGCGTTTCGTTTCTGTCGAGCTCGAAGCCGCCGAAGAAATGTGCCGGGAAGCGGAACGCGAATTCACCAAGCTTGTTGGGGCGCTCGAGCCGGCGCCGAGTGAAATTGAGCTCGATATCGGGTCGCTCTACGGCGAGAATTTGATCAGCGGCGTCATTACCGGCTTCGAATGAAGCACTACACCTGCGCGAGGGCCATCGAATCCCGGTCGAAGGCGGGCATGATTTCCTCGGCGAAGGTGCGCAACCCGGCGATCGAGGCGCCGGGGGCGGCGAACAGCACATTCTCGACGCCGCCGGCCTCGAGCCGTTTCAACCGCGCGATGATCTCCTCCGGCGTGCCGAGCAGTGGCGCGTCGTCGAGTTCGAACGAGTCCTCGTCCTCTTTGATGTGCGCATAACGCTCGGCGCCGGGACCGCGGGCGAGATCGCCGATGTTCTTCAGCACTTGGCGGCGGGTGATGATCGCCCGTTTGCGCTCCTCTTCATTGTGGACGATCTGCAGCCCGCGGGTTACCCCTACCATCATCGGGTCGTAACGCCGCCCGACCCGCTCGCATTCATCGCGAAACGTGGCGACGCGCTCGATGATCAGATCGGTCGGGGCGATCTGGTCGAGCAGCAGGTTGTAGCCCTCGCGTGCAGCGCGGCGGATGAACTCGGCGCTGCCGGCGCCGAGCCAAAAAGGCGGATGGGGCTGCTGGATTGGGTACGGCTCGACGACGACGTTGTCGAAATGCCAGCGCTTGCCATGATGTGAGAACCGGCCCTGGCTCGTCCACGCCTTGCGGATCACGTCCATCGCCTCGTCGAACCGATCGGTCGCCTCCTCGGGCGGGATGCAGAAGCCGGAGAATTCGTAAGTTCGATAGCCCTTTCCGACCCCGAAATCGAGGCGGCCATTCGACAACAGGTCGAGGGTTGCCGCCTGCTCGGCGACCAGGATCGGGTTGTGCCAGGGCAGCACGACGACTGCGGTGCCGAGCCGGATGCGCTCGGTGCGCGCGGCCAGATAGGCGAGCAGGCTCATCGACGCCGACACCTGGCCAAACCCGGTGAAATGGTGCTCGACCAGAAAGACGCTCGAAAAACCGAGCTTCTCCGCCTCGACGACGTAATGCATGAAGTCGTGATAGGCGGAACTGTCGCCGGCGGGGCCGCCGCGGGCGCGCGCCCCGCCGAAAAGCCCGAATTTCATTCCTCGGCCTCCTGTGGTGTCGTAGCCCGAATATATGGCGCGATCCGAGCCGGGTCGATGAGGCGCGGCAGCAATGTCAATCACCACAATGTGATGGCATGGCCGACATGGTCGCAGGGGTCTGCACAGGAGAAGCCGCCCACCTAATTTGGTGCGGTGCAACATCGAGAGGCAGATTATGATCGATGCCATTGAACTCGAACGCGCGCACCTGATCGACGATCGTCAAATCGGAGGCTGGCGCGTGGTGGCCGCGGCCTGGGCGCTGCTTCTGCTGTTTCTGCTGCTGCTCGCCGGGGTCAGCGCCGTGGCGTGCCCGCGCGCCAACTCGCATCCGCAGCGGCATCTCGCCTCGGCCGTTATTCCGCAGCACGATCCATGCGTCGGACCCGGCGTTCCGTCCGCGCAGGGCGTCGACGGGTGCAAGACCACCCCGCTCGCCCAGAACTGGACCAGCGCCGGCGCTTACTGGTGAGGAGGATAGGGCGCCGCGGCGGTCGGTAGCGCCGGGTTGTGCACGGCGTCCACCGCGGCGAGCTGGGCGGTGATCTGGCTGCCGCTAATGGTGATCGTCTTTTCCGTGCCCGATTGTGCACCGAAGGTAACCTTCAGCCCGTTAGGATTCGCGCGCAGCTCGCTCTCCGGAATGTCGGCGGCGAATTCCTCCGTGTAGGCGCAGCCGCCATCACAGGTGATCTGGTGTCGGGTGATTTCGAGGACGCGTAGGGTGCGTCCGCCGCCGTCGCGCGCAGCGTCCCAGTGCCGCTCGGGGCCCGAATAACTGTCGGACACATAAAGCTGGTAGCGGGTCTCCCCGGTCTGCCGGTCGAGGAAGCTGCGCAGACAATAAAAATTTGTGTCGGGCACGCCTAGAAACGGCGGCGCGTGCTGCGCCCTGGTGCCGATCAAACCGACGAACCGCGATGGAATATCCCCGCGCACCGGGGCGACGGCCGCAGCGCTCGGTTGAGCGGGAAGTTCCGGCGCTGGAGGCTGCGCGCAGGCGGCGAGGGCCAATCCGAGCGAGGCGGCGACGAAGCCGCGACCGCGAGCCGTCATGCGGCCGGATCGACGATCTCGGGGTTGTCCTCTCCGAGCTGCGGCGCCAGCTTGGCCAAGGGTGGGCGAGCACCGTCGAACGACAGCGGAAGTCCGACGAGCGAAATCGAGCTCAGCTGCTGGATAATGCCGAGCGCTGTGGTCTGCGCGTCGGCTACGACCTGGTCGATCGTCTGGATCGGTCCGTTTGGAATTCCGGCGGCGTCGAGCCGCCCGGTCCAGACCGCGATCGGCTCGGTCGCGAACAGATCGGAAAGGATCGGGATCAGCGCTGCGCGATTGACGACCCGGTCGCCGTTGGTCCGGAAGCGCGGATCCTCTGCGAGACCGGACCGGCCGATCTTCTCGCACAGCCGGCGAAACAAATTGTCGTTGCCGGCAGCGACCATGATATGGCCGTCGGCGGCCCCGAAGGCCTGATAGGGAACGATCTGTTCGACCCCGGAGCCGTGCCGCTTCGGGATCTCCCCATTGGCGAGATAGGCCGAGATCGGCAGGCTCATCCAGGCGAGCGTCGTCTCGTAGAGCGAGGTGTCGATGACCCCGCCGCGCCCGGTGCGCCCGCGTTCCTGTAGCGCGGCGAGAATGCCGATCACCGCCCACATCGCCGTCGCCATGTCGATGATCGAGACGGTGACGCGGACCGGCGGCCTGCCGTTTTCGCCTAGCAGGCTCATCAGCCCGCCATAGGCCTGCATCATCGGGTCGTAGCCGGGGCGGTCGCGCAACGGCCCGGTCGACGCCGAAGGCTCCGATATTGCAATAGACGAGGCTTGGCTTCTCGGCAGTTAGCGCGGCGGCGGAGAGGCCATACCGGTCGAGCGTGCCGTATTTGAGGTTGTGGATGAGGACGTCGGCGCGCTCGCGGAGCAGCCGGTGCAGCTTTTCGACCTGGGCCGGATCGCCGAGATCAATCGTGACGCCGCGCTTGGCGCGGTTGAAGGCGTGGAATGCGGTCGCCGTCCCGTCGGTGAAGGGCGGCCCCCAGCCGCGGCAGGCGTCGCCCCCCTTCGGGTTCTCGACCTTGATCACCTCGGCGCCGAGTTCGCCCAGGATCATGCCGGCATAAGGCGCCGCCACGCTGTGGCCGATCTCGATGACGGTGATGCCGGAGAGCGGGCGAATGCTCGACATTGCTATCCCTGTGTTTTGGTACTCGTGCGCAGCGCCGCGAGATAGGCGCGGATGCGCGCGGCGTTGACCCCGAAATCGCTGCGCCCGAGACGGGATGAGGAGCGGACATCGACGCGGCTGCCCGAGCCTTCTGGGGTGATGCGGACGACGATGTCGTCGGTAAAGCCGAACCAGCGGCTCCTGTCGCTCGCCTCGATGCGGCCCGCCGTATCGTCGGCGGCGACGATTGTCCATCCCATCCGTTGGGCGGCGTCGAGCGCGCGATTGAACGCGGCGTCCCGGGGTAGCGCCAGGTTCAGAGGTGCGATGTCGGGATAAGCGTGCCGTTGCTGCTCGGCAATTTTAGCGCCTTCATACGTGGCCGGATTTCCGCCGGCGGCGGTTCGCGCCGCTATGACAGCGGTGAAGGCGGGAGGGTTGTCGGGATCGGTCGTAATATCGTGGATCGGCGGCACGGCCAGGCGCAGCCGGTCGTAGTGCCACGGGACGTAGGCGATCAGGAGACCTGCGGCAAACGCCACGACCGCGACAGCGACCCCGCGCCACTCGATCCGCGAGCGGCCGAGGAGCAAAGCCAGCGCCGAGACGACCAAGGCCGCGATCCCGCAATAGGCCGCCCAGGGCATCAATGCCCGGAACGCGAAACGAAAATTCCACCATCCGGCGCGCCAGCCGATCGGACCGAGCACGAGCAGCGCCACCGCGACCGCGGCGAGCGCCGCGGCCAAGACCGGCAGGTAGCGCAGCGGCGATCGGCCGGCGCCGGCAGCTGTCGTTGCGAGGGTCATGGCCTTGCACCTGCATACCAGCACGGGACCGCCAATTAAAACGCGCCGCAATCCTCGGCTGTCCAGTAAATTCCCTGCGATCCGTCGTCCGCCAGGATGCCACGGCGTCCCACAACCATAAATTGAATTGGCAAAACCGCCGTTTGCTCACAAGGCGGCGAAACCGGGCTGGTCGTTCGTCGCCGCGAAAGCGGGTTTCTAGCGCATGTTTCCGGTGTGGCCGAGCGAGTAGCGGCCGGGCTGCGGCCATACTGTAAGACCGTGCGGTTCCAGGCCCACGGGAATGCTCTTTACCGCACCGCTCGTCGTGTCGATGTCGTAGACGACGTTGTCGAACCGGCCGGATAGCCAGAGCTGCTTTCCGTCCACGCTGACATTGCCCATGTCGGGGCTGCCGCCGCCGGGGATCGGCCAGGTGTGCTCGACTTTGCCGGTCGCGAAGTCGATAACCACGATGCTGCCCTTACCGTGCGGCGCCCCGCGCGTCGAGTGCGAGCCGCGATTGGCGACATAGAGCTCCTTGCCGTCGCGGCTCGGGTAGAGCCCGTGCGTGCCGACCCCCGTCGGGATGAAGTCCGTCTCGGTAAAGCTGTCGCCATCGACGACGTACACGCCGTCGGCGTGCATGTCGGCCACATAAAAGCGCGTTCCGTCGGGTGAAATGCGGATGTCCTGCGGCATTCCGCGCCTAGGAAAGCGCAGATAGCCCAGCACCTTGCGATTGACGAGATCGATCTTCACCAGCCCGCCGCCGCGGAATTCGCAAGTGAAGATCGCATACCGCCCGTCGATCGAGAAATCGGCGTGGTTGATGCCGGAGCAGTTCGGGGCCTCGATCGATTGCTCGAGCGCCATCGTCTGCGGGTCGCGAAAATCGAGGCGCTTGTGCCGCTCGGCAACGACGATCGCGGCACGCCCGTCCGGCGTGAAGTACAGATTGTAGGGGTCGTCCACGGGAACGGCGTTGCCGGGCTTGCCGGTAGTGGGATCGATCGGTGTCAAGCTGCCGCTGCTGCGGCGTGAGCCGTTGTTCGCGACCCACAACGTTTTAAGATCCCAGGACGGGACGACATGCTGCGGACTGGCACCGACCGGAAAACGGTTGACGACCGCTAGCGTCGCCGGGTCGATAACGTACACACTGTTCGAGCGCCGGTTCGGGACATAAACCCGCGACAAAGCTCCGCCCACCGCCGGGCTCAATCGATCTGCCGCGGCGCCGCTATAAAGGTTTTTCGGATCGAGAACGGCGGGCATTCCGGGTACCGTTTGCACCGGTTCGTCGGGATTGACGCGGACCTTGCGCAAGAGCCCCGCAACAGGCACCCCCGCCCGCGCGCCAATCGGAGCTGCCGAACAAAGGGAGCCACCCCGCGCTTCATCCGAGCGAGAGGGCAAGGCCGAACCGCCGGCCCAGCCACAAAACGCGACCACTGGACCCAGCCACAGGGCCAGGCGGAACCAACGAACAAAGTGCCAACGCACAAAGATCTCCCGAACGTTGATGTTAAGGATGACTGGTCGCCTTTCTAATCGCGTCGACTGTCCGCGTCACGATCAGATCAACACCGAGTTGACCGAGTTCGGCGCTCGACCGGCGCGGATCGCCTCTGGCGCCATTTCCAGGCTGCAAGCGATCGGCGCGCACGAGGCGAGGATCCACGGCCATGGCCAGCGAGGTGTCGGCGAGGCCGGCATGAGTGCCGACCTCCCCTTTGGAATAGCCCTTGCTCTCCAGCCAGCCTCCGAATTCGCTTTCGCTCGCCCGGTAATATTCCTCGATGGCGTGAACCCGGACCGGAGTTCCGGCCCATTCCTTGTCGAGCCGGTCCGCTACTGCCTTCTCGTCCTTCTGGTAACCCCCGTGGTCGCCGAGAAAGACAATGTCGTGAAAGCCGGCGTGCTTGAAGCTGCGCGCGGCGTATTCGAGGACCTTATCGAAGGCGTCTGTCGGGACGGTGATCGTGCCGGGATATCCCATATGCCCGGTCGGCGGCTCGATGGCGCCTTCAGGCACATAGGAAATAACGGGCGCCACCAGCGCGTTGCCGAGGCTGCGGGCAATCTTCTCCGACAGGAAATGCACTCGGAAATTGTGCTTGCCGAGCGCCATATGCGCCCCGTTCTGCTCGGTGCCGCCGATCGGAATGATGATCGTCGTCTTACCGGATTGGATGAGGTCCCGCAGTTCGGTCCAGGTCAGCTCTTCCAGAAATACTGTATCCGCCGCACGGGCGCTCGGCATGCCGAGGAGCACAAGGCACAGACACAGTGCTGCCCTAACCATGAAACACCGGAACAACCCCCACCAGAGTTGCGGCAGACGCGCCAAAGACCACCACCAGCCAAGGCGGCACCGCCCACAGCGCCAACAGCAGAAACGCTATGATTCCGATCGCAAAATCCGCCGGGCCGAAGATCGCGCTCACCCACACGGGCTTGTAGAGCGCCGCCAACAACAGGCCCACAACGGCCGCATTGACGCCGCTCAGGGCCGAGCGCACCGCGGTCCGCCGGCGCAGCGTATCCCAGAAGGGCAACGCGCCGATCAGCAGCAGAAATGACGGCAAAAAGATCGCCACGAGACAGATCAGACCGCCGAGCCAGCCACGCGGCGGCGGGCCCATGACCGTGCCGAGATAGGCGGAAAATGTGAAAAGCGGTCCCGGCACCGCTTGGGCGGCACCATAGCCAGCGAGAAAGGCGTCGTTCGTTACCCATCCCGGCGGCACCACGGCGGCCTGCAGCAGCGGCAGGACAACATGCCCGCCACCGAACACCAGCGCGCCGGAACGGTAGAACGAAGCAATGAGAGCGACCGCATGCGACGGCACCGCTGCAGCAACCACCGGGAGCCCGATCAGCAACGCGGAGAAAAGGAGTAGAGCGGTCACGGACCAGGCGCGCGGCAGAGGCACCGTCAGGGAATCTTGTACCTGAGCCGGCGCGCCGGCTCGCAACAGCCCCCAGCCGATCAGCCCGCCAGCGGCGATCGCACCGATTTGACCGGGAGCTGACGGATTTGCGAGCGCGAGCATGGCGGCACCGACGGCAATCGTGGCGCGTTCGCGGTCGGGACACAAATTCCTCGCCATTCCCCAGACGGCCTGCGCGACAACCGCGACGGCAACGATCTTGAGCCCGTGCAGCCAAGCCGAATCGGCCAGGTTGCCGAACGCCGTCACACCGTAGCCGAAGAGGATCATCGCGACGGCCGACGGCCCGGTGAAGCCGAGCCATGCGCACAGCGCTCCGGGAATTCCCGCGCGCAATATGCCTATGCTGATGCCGGTCTGGCTGCTCGCCGGCCCCGGCAGAAATTGGCAGAGCGCGACGATGTCGGCGTAAGCCGCCTCGTCGAGCCAGCGGCGCCGCTCGACAAACTCGGCGCGGAAATAGCCGAGATGCGCAACCGGCCCGCCAAACGACGTCAGCCCCAGACGCAGAAAGACCTGCAGCACCTCGAGCGGCGAATTTCGCCGCGCGGGATCCCCGATATCGAAAACCGGTAACGGCAATGTCAATTCTCTTACAGAACAAGGGAGAGGGGAATTATTCCGGTGTCCCTGATCCCCTTCACAGTCGCACATTGCGCAGGCGCAGTGCGTTGCCGATGACGAGCACCGAGCTCGCGCTCATCGCGGCGCTCGCGATCATCGGGTTGAGCAAAAGGCCGAATGCCGGATAGAGAGCGCCGGCGGCGATCGGGATCGCGAGGCCGTTGAAGACGAAGGCGAAGGACAGGTTCTCGCGGATGTTCCGCATGACCGCACGGGAGAGGGCGCGGGCCCGCACGATGCCCTGCAAATCCCCTTTGACCAATGTCATCGCCGCGCTCTGCATCGCAACGTCGGTGCCGGTGCCCATCGCAATGCCGATTTGCGCCTGCGCCAGGGCCGGCGCGTCGTTGATCCCGTCTCCGGCCATTGCGACGACCCGGCCCTTTTGTTGAAGGTCTCTGACCACCGCGGCCTTCTGATCCGGAAGAACTTCGGCGGCGATGTCGTCGAGGCCGAGCTTCCGGCCAACCGCCTCTGCCGTAGTCCGGCTGTCGCCAGTCAGCATCACCGTGTGTATCCCATAGCCGCACAGCGCCATCAGCGCGCCGATCGCGTTTCCCTTGATCGGATCGGCGACCGCGAGGAGCCCGGCCGCGACGCCGTCGACCGCGACCAGCATGACGCTCTGGCCGTCTTTCCGGAGCTCCTCCGCGCGCGCGGCCAAACCCGCCGGCTCGATGCCGAGGGATGCGAAAAGAGCCACATTGCCCACCGCAATCTGCCTTCCGTCGACGACCCCAGTGACGCCTTTCCCGGTCTCGGAGGTGAAATCTTCCGCTGCGCCCAAGGTCAGCCCACGTTCCTCGGCGCCGCGCATAATGGCGGCCGCTAAGGGGTGCTCGCTGCCCTGTTCGAGGCTGGCGGCCAGACGCAGCAATTCGTTCTCGGTGAACGGGCCGATCGCAGCGACTCCGACGAGGCCGGGCTTGCCCTCGGTCAGGGTCCCGGTCTTGTCGACGACGAGGGTGTCAACCTTCTCCATCAGCTCGAGCGCCTCGGCGTTCTTGACGAGAACGCCGGCCCGCGCACCCCGCCCGGTGCCGACCATGATCGACATCGGAGTCGCCAAACCGAGGGCGCACGGGCAAGCGATGATCAGCACCGCAACGGCGTTGACGAGCGCGAAGGTCATCACGGGAGCGGGGCCGAAGAGCGACCAGGCGGCGAAGGTCAGGAAGGCGGCAACAATGATGCCCGGCACGAACCAAGCTGAAACCGTATCGGCCAAGCTTTGGATCGGTGCGCGCGACCGCTGCGCCTCGGCGACCATCTGGACGATCTGTGCAAGCAAGGTGTCGCTGCCGACCCGCTCCGCCCGCATGACGAAGGTGCCGGTGGCATTGACGGTAGCGCCGGTAACCTTGTCGCCCGCGGCCTTCTCCGCCGGCACGGGTTCCCCCGTGATCATCGACTCGTCGACGGTGCTCCTTCCTTCGAGGACGGCACCGTCGACAGGCACCTTCTCGCCGGGACGAACACGCAGGCGGTTTCCCGGCTGGACCTCTTCAAGCGGGATGTCGGTTTCGGTGCCGTCGTCGCGCACCAGGCGGGCCCGCTTCGGCGCGAGATCCAGCAGCGCGCGGATGGCGGTACCGGTTTGCGTGCGGGCACGCAGCTCGAGCACCTGGCCGAGCAATACCAAGGTCACGATGACCGCTGCCGGCTCGAAATAAACCGGGATCTCGCCTTCCGGTGTGTGGAACGAAGGCGGAAATACACCGGGCAGCAGCGCCGCAACGAGGCTGTAGACATACGCAACTCCGGTGCCGAGCGCGATCAGGGTGAACATGTTCAGACGCCGGCTGACGATCGACCTCCAGCCGCGCTCGAAGAAGGGCCAGCCGCCCCACAGCACCGCCGGCGTGGCAAGCACAAGTTGCACCCACACCGCGGCACGCGGCGCGATAAGTCCGGGATGCCCGAAATCTCCGGCCATCGCCAGAGAGACGAGCGGAACGGACAACCCCACGCACACCCAGAACCGACGCGCCATATCGCGCAGCTCCGGGTTGGCTGTGTCCCCTCCGGCCGGCATCATCGGTTCGAGCGCCATGCCGCAAATCGGACAGCTGCCGGGCGCGGCACGCTGGATCTGCGGATGCATCGGGCAGGTCCACAGTTCCCCAGCGCCAAGCGGTTTTGCGGTCTCGGGAGCGGCCCGGGTCAAATAGCGAGCCGGGTCCGCCGCGAAACGCTCGCGGCAACGATTGCCGCAGAAAAAATACCTCTCGCCCTCCGTTTCGTGGTGGTGCTTGGCCATCGCGGGATCGACCGTCATGCCGCAAACCGGGTCCCGGACCGCCCCGGGGACCGTTGCGCCATCATGATCTCGGCTGTCTGGGCGAGCGAGGGGTTCGGGTATTGTCATCAGGCGATCGACGGAACTCACCAATGCCGTCCCGCCATGGCTACATCTGCTCCTTGAGGCCATGGCGGATCAGCCACCAATTGACCGGATATGATGTCAAGAAACCAAAAAACATCGCGATCTGCATCATGAACCAGAACTCGACCGTGTCGGTCTCCAGCTTGGTGCCGATCAAAGTCTGAAAGATGACGAAATAAGCAAACGCCATGAAGCCGTACATGCCGACCTGCCAGGCCGTCAGCGAGAGGGTATCGGCCTTTATCGCAGCGACGATGCCCCGGCCAATCGACAAATCCCGCATCGGCGCGATCGTGAAATATTGGAAGACTATGCCGAAAGCGTATGCAAACAGGTAGTCCACGATCCAGACGGCGAAAATCTTGTCGCCGAAAAGCCAGTGCCAGCCAAAGGCGACCGCAATACCGGGGAACGCGAATACCAGCCACTCTGCGCAAACGTCGCCCAATGTGCAACCGGCACCGCAATGCAGCGTGCCGTTGGCGACGATGATCGGGAACGGCGTCAGCTTCTTGCTGGGCGGCTCATCCCCGCGCTGCATTGCCGCGTTCGCCTTCTCGCGCGCCGCAAGCCGACCATATGTAAAGTATTGCCACAATATCCAAATGGTTCCGAACAATGCCGTTACCGGCCAGACGACGTTCATTATCCACATAGGCTGCGGATGATGGATCAGATCGAGCGATATGATCGCGGCGCTGATCGCGCCCAACAGCAGATACGCAATCGAAAGCATGTGTAACCACTGAGGAATCATTCGATCTGCCGGTTTGAAACGTATGAAGCGGCCGGGATTCTGATTGGCACTCTAACGGGTTTGCCGCGTTTGCGATCCCTGAAGAGCGCTCTTCCCCGCTGTGCCGAGAGCGAGTACCGTGAAGCGTCGGCTTCGATATCGGAGTTGCCGATACAGCAGAGCAACCCCGGAAGGGAGTGAACATGCCGAATAACACTCAGGAATTCACAACCGACGATGTCGAATATCTCCGCCACGGCGACACGCGGCTGATCGCGCGGCTCTACAAGCCGAAGGGCGACGGGCCGTTCCCGGCAGTGATCGATCTGCATGGCGGCGCATGGACCAGCGGCGACCTGACGGGCACCCAGGGCCTTGACGAAACCTTGGCGAAAAACGGCTTTGTCGTCGCCTCGTTGAATTTCCGTCATGCGGCGGACGGCTATCCGACCTCGTTGATCGACATCAATTATGCGACCCGCTGGGTGAAAGCGCGCGCCCGTGAACTCAAAATCGACCCGAACCGGATCGGCATCGCGGGTCAGTCGAGCGGCGGCCATCTCGCCATGCTCGCGGCGATGCGGCCGACCGACTCGCGATACGCCTCGGTCCCACTGCCGGCGGGGTCGCCCGCCGTCGATGCAACGGTGAGCGCGGTGGCGATGTCATGGCCGGTCATCAACCCGCTGTCGCGCTACCGCAATGCCCAGAAGCTGGCCAAGGGACCGAACCCGCCGGCCTTCTCGATCGGCATGAAGGAAAAGCACGACACCTATTGGAAGACCGAAGACGCGATGAGGGAGGGCAACCCGCTGCTGCTCCTCGAACGCGGCGAGAAGGTGCGGATGCCGGCGGCGCTGTGGGTCCAGGGCCGCCCCGACATCGTGCATGACTATCACGACGACGATTCGAATTTCCCGGGCAACGAGCCCGAGCGGTTCGTCTCGAACTACCGCAAGGCGGGCGGCGACATCGAGATAGTCTATGTCGACAACGAAAAGCGTTCGACCAGCGCGTCCTTCGACCCAATCGCCGCTTTCTTCAAGAAGCACCTGGGGTAGATCGCCCTACGCAAGCTCTTCCCTCTCCCCGCCTACGGGGAGAGGGGCCTCCCCCGGGAACCAATCGCCCAGCACTTGCTCCTCTAGCACCGAATACGAACGCAGCGGTTTCCAGGGCGGATTGCAGTGGTATTGCGCCCGCACGCAAGGCCTCTACGATGCCGAGCTGCAGCCGTTCTCGGGCCGCACGATCGACGTGCCGCCGATCTTTATCGCCGGCAAGAGCGATTAGGCCACCTACAAGCCTCCCGATGATTTCGAGCGAATGCAGCGGAGCGTGTGTACCCGTAGGCTCGGCCTTCATCTGGGCGACGGTGGCGGGCATTGGGTGCAACAAGAACAACCCGGGGCGGTCACCGAGCTGCGGCTGCGGTTTGCCCGGCTGCAGTAAAGGATTTTCGCGTCAGCGAGTGGCGAAGATGCTCAACGAGACGTTAACCCCATTCGTGGAAAGTGCGTTGACGACTGCCAAATCAACTGCTTGGTACCTTGAATGCCGCTGTCGATCGTTGAAGAGGAGGACGGCCGGATCGCAGTCAGTAGCCCTTACCACGCTAATTTCCCGGCCAGAGCCCGCGGTCTCGGCGGGGTATGGGAGGTCGCGCGGCGCGTGTGGGTGTTCGACTCCGCCGACCATGATCGCGTGAGAGCGCTGTGCCGTGAGATATACGGCACTGGCGCGCTGGAAGACTGTAGCCTCCCTCCCCTAGCCCTCCCCTCCCCGGGCTTGACCCGGGGATTGCGGCCGAGGAAAGGGTGGGGGCGCCGTTCCCGACCCCCGTGCGGCACGGCAGGAATGAGTTCGCCGAAGGCGAAACCGGTGTTCCGCACTACTACGGCCACCGCCGCAGGTTGCGCGAGCGGATGATCGCCGCCGGAGCCGAAAGCCTGCCCGATTACGAGCTGCTCGAATTGCTGCTGTTCGCCGCCAACCCGCAAGGCGATGTGAAGCCGACGGCAAAGGCTCTCCTCGCGCATTTCGGTGGCTTCGGCGAAGTGATGAGCGCCGACCCCGACGCGCTGTCGGAGGCCGGACTCGGCCTCGCCGGCATCGCTGCGGTCAAATCGGTGCGCGAGGCGGCGCTGCGGCTGATGCGCGTCGACTTGCAGGAGCGGCCGGTCGTCAATTCCTGGGACAAGCTGATCGACTATTGCAACGCCCACGTCGCGCACAACAAGGTCGAGGAATTCCACATCCTGTTTCTCGACCGCAAGAACGTGCTGATCAAGCATGAGCGCCAGCAGCGCGGCACGATCGACCATACGCCGGTCTATCCGCGCGAGGTCGTCAAGCGCGCGCTCGATCTCGGCGCCGCGGCGCTGATCCTGGTGCACAACCACCCTTCCGGCGACCCGACCCCGTCCAAGGCCGACATCGCCGTCACGCAAGACATCAAAAAAGCCGCGGCCCCGCTCGGCGTGCTATTGCACGACCACGTGATCATCGCGCGCAAGGGCCACACCAGTCTGCGCGACCTTGGGCTGATCTAATGTAGCGGCCGCGACGTTCTTGGGCGCGTCCCGGTTCTGAGTATATTACTGAGCTGGACGAAATGACGGCCGCCGAGCGGTGCGTGCTCGAGAGGAGGAAAGCCGTGAAACTCAGGCCCGATCAGATCCGACAGTTTGACGAGGAGGGATATTTTTTTCTGCCCGGCTGCTTCTCCGACGAGGAAGTCGCAGTCCTGCGCGATGAGGCGGAGGAAATCTATAGATCGGATCGCCCCGAGGTGTGGCGGGAGAAGACCGGCGCGCCGCGGACCGCGTTTGCCGCGCACACCTACAACGAGGCGTTTCGCCTGCTGGGCGCGCATCCGCGCCTGGTCGAGCCGCTGGAGCAGGTCTTTGGCGAAGGGGTCTACACGCACCAGTTCAAGATCAACGCGAAGGCGGCGTTCGAGGGCGACGTATGGCAATGGCACCAGGATTACGGCACCTGGGCGCGCGACGACGGCATGCCCGAGCCGCGCGCGATGAATATCGCCGTGTTCATGGACGAGGTGATGGCAATCAACGGCCCGCTGATGTTGATCCCGAAGAGCCATAAGCACGGGACCCTGGCGGCCGAACACGATATCACGACGACGTCCTATCCTTTGTGGACGCTCGACAAAGAAGCCGTCACTAGGCTGGCGCAAGAGGGCGGCATCGTCGCGCCAACCGGCAAGCCCGGCTCGGTGCTGATGTTCCACGGCAATCTGGTGCACGGCTCGGCGCCGAACATCACGCCGTATCCGCGCCGGATCGTATATCTGACGCTCTGCGCGGTATCGAACTATATCCGCGCGCCGACGCGGCCGGAGTGGATTGCCCACCGGGATTTCACGCCGATCGAACCGGTCGCGGACGACGCGCTCCTGAACTACGCCCGCGGTTATTACAAAAGAGCGGCCGCGGAATAGGAGGCGGCTCGCGTGAACCTCAATCGGCTACTGCAACGGCGTATTATGGACGGCGGTCCGCCGGTACGGGTCGGTCTGATCGGCGCCGGCAAGTTTGGCTCGATGTTTCTCTCGCAAGTGCCGACGGTCCGCGGCCTGGAAGTCCCGGTCATCGCCGACCTCGACCCGGACCGAGCCCGCCTCGCATGCGATAAGGTCGGGTGGGATGCGGCGCGGATCGAGAGCACGGCGTTTGTCGCGTCCGGAGATGAGGCGTGCGCCCACCCCGATATCGATGTCTTGGTCGAGGCGACCGGCTCGCCGGCGGCGGGCATTGCGCACGCCCGTGCTGCCGTCGCTGCGGGCAAGCACATCGTGATGGTGAATGTCGAGGCCGACGTGCTGGCAGGACCGCTCCTCGCGGCAGAAGCGCGGTCCAAGGGCGTTGTCTATTCGCTGGCCTACGGCGATCAGCCGGCGCTCACCTGCGAGCTCGTCGACTGGGCGCGCGCGTGCGGCTTCGAAGTCGCCGCCGCGGGGAAGGGCACCAAATATCTACCGGCTTATCACGCAGTGACACCGGACGACGTCTGGGCACATTACGGCCTCACGCCGGAGGAGGCCCGCCGCGGCGGCATGAACCCGCAGATGTTCAACTCCTTTCTCGACGGCACGAAATCCGCGATCGAGATGGCCGCGATCGCGAACGCCACGGGCCTCGCGGTGCCGGGAGACGGTCTCGGTTTCCCGCCTTGCGGGGTGGATGATCTGCCGCATGTTCTACGCGCGAGAAAAGCGGGCGGCGTTCTCGAACAGGACGGAACCGTCGAAGTGGTCTCGTCTCTCGAGCGCGACGGCCGGGCAGTCTTTCGCGATCTGCGATGGGGCGTCTACGTCGTACTGAAAGCGCCAAACGAATACGCCAAGGCTTGTTTCAGGGAGTACGGGCTGAGGACCGACGCCAGCGGCTGGTATGCCGCGATGTACAAGCCCTATCATCTGATCGGCCTGGAGCTCGGCATTTCCGTGCTGTCAGCCGCGTTGCGCGCAGAGCCGACCGGGCAGGCGAGCGGCTTCCGCGGCGATGTCGTCGCTGTCGCGAAGCGGGCGCTCTCGGCCGGCGAGACGCTAGACGGCGAAGGCGGGTACACCGTCTGGGGCAAGCTGGTGCCGGCGGAACGCAGCCTGTTGGAACAAGCGCTGCCGATTGGCTTGGCGCATAACGTCAAGCTCGTGCGGGACCTCCCCGCGGGCCAGATCATAACGTGGCTGGACGTGGCGATAGCGGATACCGACGCGGTTCGTACTCGTCGCGAAATGGAACGCCGGTTCTCGCCTTTGCCGGTCGCGGCGGCAACACTAGCCGCGAAATGAAACACCCGATTGTCAGGAATCCGTAATGTCAGTTGCCCCACGGGTAAAGCTGCTCGACCTCTCTCGTGAGATGCGGAGCCATATCGGGCGCTATACCGATAAGAGCTTCGACTGGGATGCCTTCCCCGGAAGCCGCGGTTTTCCGGAATTGGAGCGGGCGCAAATGCGCTATATCGGCGCCGGCGGCTCGCCCAAAGCCGACGACCCGAGCACACTCAAACCAGGCCGGTTCACGTTGAGTTTGGTGCATCAACCCGTCGGCAAGTACGCCGCCTGTCACTCGCATGAGGTCGTCGAACATTTTCTCGTCCTCGAGGGTGTGCTGACGGTCGGTTGGGCGTGGGGCGACGAAGTGATCGAGGCGCGCCTGGGGCCAAAAGACATGGTGCTGAACAAGGCCGGCCGCCCGCACGGCTTTCGCAACGACGGGGTCGAGCCGGTGCTGATGTCTATCAGCGTCGGCACGGGCATGCCGAAGCCGCCGATCTATGTCTGCCACCCGCGCGATAGCGATCCGCAGGCCGCGCGCCGTTTCGGCGCCGCGCCCGGGAAAACGTGCGCGTTCGATCCCGACAGCGATGATCCGCGCCAGCGGGAATTCGCTCGGTATATTGTGCGCTACGCCGATCGAAGACCGGTCTGGGACGCCGAATTCGCCCGATTGGTCTATGTAGGCGAAGGCGGTGCTCCACCCGGCCAGTATCGCATGGACATGGTCCATTTGCCGAAGGGCGTCGGAGTGCGCGGCTATTCGCGCTCTGTCGAGGACGCGTATCTTGTTATCAAGGGCTGCATTACTGTCGGCTGGGAGGCGTCCGGGCATACGGTCGAGGAGCGCCTTGGCCCGAAGGACGTGATCTTCAACCCGTCTGGCCGGGTGCACTATTTCCGCAACGTCGGGGTTACCGACGCGGAGTTCATGTTGCTCGTCGGCACCTCAAAGCCGGAGGGCGTCTTGTTTCAAATGGCATGAAGTTGCCGACGCCAACAGCCGTTCCCTGCCGCCGATCTCGACGACGGTACCTTCGTCTATGAGGCAGCCGGCGCGGGTTCCGTCATCGCGCGATGAACTTGCGCGACGATCTCGAAGGATCGTTTTCGTTTGTTGTGGTCGAAAATGCTCGCCGTCACCATCAGCTCGTCGGCGCCGGTTCGGCGGATGAAATCATCGACGCCGCGTCGGACGGTCTCCGGCGCCCCGACGATCGCGCAAGCCTGCGCCTCGTCCAGGATCGCGCGAGCGTAGGGATCGAGCCGCGCGTCGAAATCTTCGACCGGCGCGGGCACAGGGCCGCGGCGCCCGAGCCTGTTGTTAAGCGTCGACTGCTGCAATGACGAGAATAGAAACCGCGCCTCGTGGTCCGATTCCGCCGCGACGGCCACAACGCCGAGCATCACATGGGGCAGAGCAAGTTGTGCCGAGGGACGGAACCGCTCGCGGTAGATCGCGATAGCTTGCATCATCATAGCCGGCGCGAAATGCGAGGCGAAGGCGAACGGCAGGCCCAAATACGCCGCGACCTGCGCGCCATAGAGACTGGACCCGAGTATCCAGATCGGCACCTCCAGCCCGGCGCCGGGAATAGCCTGCACCGCCTGACCCGGCTCCGCCGGCTGGAAATAGCCCATCAGTTCGACGACGTCCTGGGGAAACTGGTCTACGTCGGCGAGCAGGTTTCGGCGGATCGCCCGGTTGGTGATCTGGTCCGATCCGGGCGCCCGCCCGAGACCCAACTCAACCCGCCCCGGATGCAGCGCGGCGAGGGTGCCGAACTGTTCCGCGATCACCAGTGGGGCGTGGTTCGGCAGCATGATGCCACCGGCGCCGATCCGGATACTGCTTGTGCCGGCCGCCACGTGGGCGAGCGCCACCGCTGTCGCTGCGCTCGCGATTCCTGGCAAATTATGGTGCTCCGCCATCCAGAAACGCCGGTAACCAAGCGCTTCGACGTGCCGCGCAACATCAAGCGAATTCCGCAATGCCTGGCCGGCATCGCTGCCTTCGGTTATCGGGGAAAGGTCGAGAACGGAGAGTGGTACCATGTGATGACCATCGCACCGGACGGACTAGACTGAAAGCCCTATCGTCAGCCCGCTGAGAGACGGGGCTGGTCAGATCACCTGATTGCGCAATGGTTCTTCGCCGCGCTGGAGGCGCCCTAGATTGTCGCGTAGGATCTCGATCACATTGTCCTCGTAACGCCGGGTCTCGCCAGCGGTGTGCGGTGTGAGGAGCACATGCTCCATTCCCCAAAGCGGCGAGCTGGGTGCAAGCGGTTCCTCGACCGTCACGTCGATGCCGGCGCCGGCGATGCGCCGTGCGGCAAGCGCCTCGACGAGCGCTGCCTCGTCAACGACCCGTCCGCGGGCGATGTTGACGAGATAGGCGGAGGGTTTCATTCGAGCGAGCGCCTCCGCGTCGACCAGTTTCTCGGTCTCCCTGGTCAGCGGACAGGTGAGGGCGACAAAATCGGCCGCGGGCAATTGGGATTTGAACTCGCCCATCGCCAGCGCCGCGTCCGCCGCGCCGCGGCCGGCGGCGGGATCGCGCCGCAGCCCAACGACGCGCATATCGAAGGCTTTGGCGAGCTGCGCGAGACGACCGCCGATCTGCCCCAAGCCGACGACAAGGAGCGTCTTGCCGCCGAGTTCGTCCTCCCGCCGGGAGAGATCGCCGATCATGCCGCGCCAGAGGCGCTTTGCCTGGTTGTCGCGCGCCTCGGGAAGACGGCGGCTGAGCGCGAGGATAACCGCCATCGCGTGCTCTGCGACGGCGCGATAGTTGACGCCGCGCGCACTGGCTAGGCGGATGCCGCGCTTCTTCAGTTCTTCGAGTGGAAACTGGTCGGTGCCGGCGCCGATCGCCTGGATAAAGCGGAGCTGGCCTGCGCGGTCGAGAAGGCCGTCGTGCCACAGCCCCGAAACCACGAGTACGTCGGCCTCGCCCACCCGGTCCTTCAAGTTCTCAGAACCGCGAACGGCGAAACTGTTGATGCCGGTATTGAGGGCCGAAAACCGCTCATGCAACTGATAGGCGACATGGGCGAAGCAGATCGCGAGCTTGTCGTTGGGCGGAAGCACAGCCGCTCTCCGTTCGAAGCGCCCCAGGTCAGGGATGGTTGTCCTCCTTACCACTCCTCGGCCGTTAAGTGGGCTTCGAAGAAATTTTTTCTCTGTAAACCAGGGTAGAGGGCGGGAAGCCGACGGTGCGGCCCGCAGCGATGAGGCTGGGCGATCCCCGATTTCCAAATACTTGATGACCTGGATATTGTCGGATACCTGTGGACCAGGTGATAAACTCGCAAATGAAGTGTGGGCTCGGCTAGAGGCGGGAAGGAACCCCCCTATCGAAACACCGCGCTGGTCGGGTGTTGGTTGTTGAAGGGAGGAAAAAGCATGCCGGGTTCGTTTTTGCATCGCGAGCGCACGATCGCCCCGCCGGGGTACAGCCGCTGGCTGATCCCGCCGGCCGCGCTGTGCGTTCACCTCTGCATCGGCCAAGTCTACGCGTTCAGCGTATTCAACTTGCCAATGACGAAGCTGATCGGGATCACGCAGTCGGCGCCCGATGACTGGAAGCTGACCGAGCTCGGTTGGATCTTCAGCTTGGCGATTCTGTTCCTCGGGGGCTCGGCCGCGGTATTGGGCCGCTGGGTAGAGGAAGGCGGGCCGCGCCGTGCGATGTTCACCGCCGCGCTGTGTTTTCCCGGCGGCTTTCTCGTCTCGGCACTCGGCGTCTATCTTCACCAGCTGTGGATCGTCTATTTGGGTTACGGCGTGATCGGCGGATGCGGCCTTGGCATCGCGTACATCTCTCCGGTATCGACCTTGATCCGCTGGTTCCCCGATCGGCCTGGCATGGCGACCGGCATGGCGATCATGGGGTTTGGCGGCGGCGCGTTTATCGCGGCACCGCTATCGGTCTGGCTGATGAGCCGGTTTTCGAGCCCGACCCACGTCGGGGTTGCCGAAACCTTCATCGTCATGGGGCTCATTTACCTCTGCTTCATGATGGTCGGCGCCGCGATCGTGCGCGTGCCGCCACCCGGCTGGGCGCCCGCCAATTATATCGCGCCGGTGCAGCCCAAACCCCTTGTCACGACCCAGAACGTCTTCGTCTACGACGCGCTGAAGACGCCGCAGTTCTGGCTGATCTGGTGGATCCTGTGCCTCAACGTGACCGCCGGGATTGGCGTCTTGGGACAGGCTTCGGCGATGAGCCAGGAGATGTTCCGCGGCCATATTACCGCAGTCGCTGCATCAGGGCTGGTTGGCCTCTTTAGTCTATTCAACATGATGGGCCGTTTTTTCTGGTCTTCGACCTCGGATTACATTGGCCGCAAGAACACTTATTTCTTGTTCTTCGCTCTCGGCACGGCCCTTTATGCGTTGGTGCCCTACGCTGGCGCAATCCATAGCGTAGCGCTTTTCGTGCTGTGCTATGCGGTGATCTTCAGCATGTATGGCGGCGGCTTCGCGACGGTGCCGGCCTATCTCCGCGACATGTTCGGGACGCGCTATGTCGGCGCAATTCACGGATTGTTGTTGACCGCGTGGTCGATGGCCGGGGTCTTTGGACCGGTGTTGGTCAATTATATTCGCGAATACAACGTAACCCACGGCGTCGCGCCGGCGCGGGCGTATAACGTCACTATGTATGTGATGGCGGGACTATTGATCATCGGCTTTATCTGCAATCTCTTCGTGAGGTCGGTGCACGAGCGGTTTCACATGCGCGCCGTCGAGGCGGACGCCGAGGTCGAGGCGGCGCCGGTTTTCGGGAGCCAGTGATGGATAGCGCGCCGCAGTCGCCGGGAACCGGCAACGGGGTCAAGCTCGCCCTCGCCTGGGGTTTTGTCGGCATTCCTCTGGTTTGGGGTATCGTCCAGACTCTGGTCAACGCCATCAAGGCGTTCCAGTAGAAATCCTCAGTCGATGGGCAGTGCCGACCACGTTGGTTTGGTCGCATTGCTAGGGTTTGGTCTAACGCATAGCCGCGTGCGGTCGCGATTAAAAAGCGCTCCAATTGCGTCTTGATCTCAGGCATTCTGGTCGGACCCAAACTTGCTCGCGGGAGGTGCCATGCAGCCGCGCGATTACGGCCCGTTTCCCTATACCCCGATCAACAACCGTCCGAAACTGGAATGGCCCGGCAGCGCCCGGGTAGCCGTCTGGGTTATCCCTAACATCGAATTTTTTCCTCTTACTCGCGGCATTGCCGGCCATCCGGGGGCGCCGCCGGGCAATCCGCCTTCGGTGCGCGCCTGGGCGCAGCGCGATTATGGCAACAGGGTCGGCATCTGGCGGCTGATGGATGTGCTGAGCAAACACCGCATCCGAGCCAGCCCGACCCTCAACAGCGATATTTGCGACCACCATCCTCAGATCGTCCGAGCGGCAGTCGAGCTCGGTTGGGAGATCCTGGGGCACAATCAGACAAACAGCGTATGGCTCGACCAATTGAGCCCCGAGGAAGAGCGCCAGACGATCGCACGCACGCTGTCTCGGATAGCCGAGATGACCGGACGAAAGCCGGTCGGTTGGCTCGGCGCCGGTCTAGCCGAGACCTGGCATACTCTCGATTTCCTCGCCGAGGAAGGCTGTGAATACGTTGCCGACTGGGTGAATGACGACCAACCTTATTTCATGGATGTCGGCGGCAAGCGGTTGGTGTCGATTCCGTATTCTTACGAGATCAACGATGCGCCGCACTTCCAATACAGGAACGGCACGATCGACCAGTTCGAAAACATGATCCGCCGCCAATTCGACACGCTCTACGCCGAGGGCGCCCACTCGGGCCGGGTGATGGCGATTTGCCTGCACCCCTATCTGATCGGAGTGCCGCACCGCATCGCCGGCCTGGATTCCGCGCTACAATATATTCGCTTGCACGACCGGGTCTGGTTCGCCACCGGCGAAGAGATCGTGCGGGCTTGGCTGCAATCGGGTGCGACTTTTTAAGTCACCACAAACCGAGCGCGATTGCGAGAGCGAACAGCGTGCCGCTCGCGAAGAACAGCACCAGTGGGTGCAAGCGCGGCCGACACAAAATCACGGCCGTCGAAATAGTCGCTGCAAGCCAGACGGCGGGGCCACCAGGTGAAACCCGCAACACAGTGATCCCGCCTGCAAGGATCAGTCCGGCGGCGATCGGTGCCAGACCCCGCTCTACCGCCGAGTGCCAGACCGAGCCGCGTCCGCGGCTCCACAGCCGGGCGCCGGCGTAGACGAGCAGCGACGACGGCAGGTAAAGGGCGATAGTCGCGGTCATGGCGCCCGCCAGACCTGCCACTTTCCAGCCGATCAATGTCGTGAGCATTGTTCCGGGACCCGGCGCGGCACGCGATATCGCAAAGAGATCGGCAAACTCGCGCTGCGTCGTCCAGGCGTGAACGTCCACAGACTGGTGTTCGATTTCGGCGAGGAGGGCCGCGCCGCCGCCAATCGATAGCAGCGACAAAGGGGCAAACACGAGCGCCATTGCCAGCAATGTCCTGAAGTCATCAGGCATCGCCATCGCGCCTGTCAAGAAGCGCCAGGGCGATGCTGATCGGTGCGACGCAGAGGACGACCGGTATCATTGGCCAGCGCAGCACGCCGACCGAGAGCACGGTCGCAGCGGTAACCGCGAGAGGCCCGGCGCTCGCCCGCCTAAATCGCACGAGTTGGAGGCCGGTGGCGAATGTCAAGCCAATCGCCGCCGCCGCAACGCCGTCGAGTACGGCGTGAAGGGTCGCGCTTTGGTCGATTTGTGCAAAGCCGGCCGCCAATGTCAGAATGATGGCCAGCGGCCCCGATAAAAGCCCAAGCACTGCGGCCAGTGCCCCGAGGCCGCCACGCAGCTGTTGGCCCACCTGAATAGTAAGATTGACCCCGCCCGACCCCGGCATGAAGCGCGCTAGAGCCGCGCCTGATAAAAACTCCGTATGGTTGATCCAGTGCCGGCGCTTGACGATCTCGCGATAGAGCCAGCCGGCCGTGCCGCCGCCGAAACTCACCACGCCGAGGCAAAAAAAAGCAGTAAAGATCGCCGGCAATCGGACCTTTTGGCGCATATCGATCGTCTCTCCAGTCATTTCCGCTCCAACGGACAATTGCCCGCCTCCATCCGCCTGTTATAGGAGGGGAGAGCGCCCTTCGCTTTCGGAATCGGAACAGCTGGCTCCCGCGGCGGGGACGGTAACGCATTGCAGCATTCGCTTCGGCTCGGCATGGTAAGAGCATGACCGAGCACAGCCCGACGACCGCCCGCAGTCCGGAAGTCAATATAGAGGGTGCCGGCTACACGGTGACCGTACGCGGACTCGTCGTGATGTGCAGCATCGGGATACGCGCGGGTGAGCGTGAGCGCAGGCAGCGCGTTCGCGTCTCGGTCGACCTCATGGCTGCGGATCCCTTCCCCGGAGAGGATCGCCGGCGCATCATCAATTACGAGAGAATTGTCGCCGGAATCCGCGAAGTCGCAACCGCCGGACATATCGATTTGTGCGAGGGTTTCGCCGAGCGGGTCTGCAACGCTTGCTTTGCCGATCCGCGCGTCGCACGGGTTCGGGTGTGGGTCGAAAAACTCGATGTCTTCCCGGACGCCGAAGGGGTCGGCGCCATCCTCGATCGAGCGCGGCCGGCTTGCGCCCCACCCGGATGAATTCCGCTCAGCTCTCTGCGATGGCCCGCCACACGGCGAGCGCTTGGTGTGTCTCGGCGACATCGTGGACCCGCAAGATTTGAACGCCCTGCTGAACCGCGGATAGCGCGGCCGCGAGCGAACCGGGCAGGCGTGCCTTAGGCGGCTCACCCTTGCTCAGCCGGGCGATCGTAGATTTGCGGGATACGCCAAGCACGATGCCGCAGCCGAGGGTGTGAAACGAGCCGATCCCGGAGAGCAACTGAAGGTTGTGGGACACGGTTTTTCCGAATCCGATACCCGGGTCAATGGCGATTTGTTGCCTTGGGATCCCGGCGGCAATGCAAGCCTCGATGCGTCCCTTCAGAAATTCCAACACTTCGATCAGCGGCGAGGCGTAGGCTGGGTCGCGCTGCATGGTCTGCGGTTCACCGCGCATATGCATCAGCACGACCGAAACGCCACGCCGAGCGATCAGGGCGGCACTTCCCGTATCGTGCGTCAGCGCCGACACGTCGTTGACGATCCGCGCTCCGGCATCCAGCGCGGCCCCCACGACTGCTTTGTGCCGGGAGTTGATCGACACGACGGCGCCGGACTCTACCAGGGCGCGCACGACCGGTTTGACGCGACGGATCTCTTCTTCCGGAGGGAGTTCAACGGCCCCGGGGCGCGTCGATTCCCCCCCAACGTCGATAATGTCAGTTCCTGCCGTCAGGAGTGCCCGGCCGTGGGCGATCGCACGTTCCGTATCAAACCACTGTCCGCCGTCGGAGAAGCTGTCGGGTGTTACGTTGAGGACGCCCATAACAATGGGGCGGCCGAGATCAAATCCCGCCCAGGGCGGTCGCGGTGCGGACAGGAGTGCGAGCTGCTGTCGCATCAGCTGGGCGAAGCGTGCGCCAGCCCCGGCAATCCATAGCTCGAAATCTACAACCGAGGCGGTCGCCGAGATCGGGCGCCGGTCGGACCCGAGACTTAGGGCCGCGACCAAACTAAACGCCAAGCTAGAACCGGTCAGCGGCCGAGCGTGGCCGCGGGCAACCGCCTCGGTTGCGGCTCGGCCGCTGATCAGGCCCAATGGACGCAGCCACAGGCGGTCCGCGCTGACGCCGTCCAGCTGCGCCCAACCCTGGCTCATTGCTCGTTCCTTAGCGATATGCATCGCTGAGGATAAACGGGCGGCCCAAAAAAGTCGCGGACGAGGCGTTGGCCCCGGCCGCGATTTGGGGAGCGGATGGAGCAAGACGCGCCGTTTAGCTAATCTCGCGGATGACTTCTGGGAGGCGGACCCGGGCGCTCGCCGAGAAGCGCCGGCCCAGCACCATTCCCCCACCATCGTCTCGGTGGCCGCAAGCTGCGGCTGGCGCGAATTTTTTTTACCGTTTCAGGTGCCGGGCTCGGCATTTGCCGCGCCCGGACCCCGCAAATGGTGTTAGGCACTAGGACTTGCGAATCCCAACACTAACTCAGCGTGTGGCTCGCGTGCAGTACTTCGAGATTACAGGATGACCGAACCGCCATGTTGCCGATGCTTCGGTGCAGCAGCGGCGGGCGGGTAGATCTGCGTGAACCCGCCCGCCGCCCGCGTCGCTTACTGCAAGTCGCCGATCTCGGTCCCCTGGCCCGGGTCGGAATAGGCGGCGAGCGGTATGGCGGCAAGAAACGTGATGAATTTCATCATTCTTGCGTCGCTATCAGGGTGATTTGATCAGTGATCGTGCTCAAATTGGGACCGATACCGGGGCCGCTCGGGTTGACGATGATGTTGCCGCTGGTCGGCGAGCCCGTCAGTGAAAAAATACCTCCGGCATCGAAATTCGGCGCACCAAAGCCGATTGTGCCGACAAAGGGCGATCCGTCGCTCATCGCCACCGTATAGGCCGCCACGACCGCGCCGACGGGCGTCGTGTCCGGCATCTGAGGGGTGCTCGGAGTGACGGTGATCATAGGCACGGGCGCGCCGTTGGCTCCCGTTGTACCGGTACCGCCAGTACCGCCCGTGCCTTCCATTGCGACGGTGATTGCCGCACTGGTCGCGGCGAGGGTAAAGCTGTTGTTGAGAAAGAATCTGACCTCGTACTGCCCGGTTTGCGCCGGCATAACGAGGTGAACAGTTCCACCAGTGACGCCCGGCGCAGGCGGGACCGAATTTCTTGCATCGTCGGTTGAAAGCCATTTCCACGATGGCGGGTTGCTGCTGCCGGTGGGGGCGCCCACGGCATAGACGCCCAGCCAATCGCCCGGATTGCCCGGCCCGTTTGATACGGTGGCTGCGATTGTGGCCCCAGCCGATACCGTCACCGGGCCCGTAGAGCCGTTAATTTGGATTGAAGGTGGTGCCGGCGGTGGCGGTGGTGCTGGCGGCGGTGGCGGTGGTGCTGGCGGCGGTGGCGGTGGGGCGGCGGTGGCGGTGGTGCTGGCGGCGGTGGCGGTGGTGCTGGCGGCGGTGGCGGGCTGGCGGTGGCGGTGGCGGTGGTGCTGGTGGCGGCGCCGGCGGCGGCGGTGGCGGCGAAGCGGCCAGCCCTACTTCGACCGTGAAGATTGCCAAACCAGTGAATAGGGCACTCGATCCTATTGCGCGAATCCGGACTGAGTAGTATCCCGGCGCCGCCGGCAGGCTCCACGCGGTTACCAGATTGTTGCCCGCAATTGCGAAGTAACCGACAGACCCCTTCGTCAGCATATAATTGCACGGGATGACTTTCCCCGATGCGTCAGTCGTGGTTAAGACGCCAATAGCTGTTCCAGCTGGAACACTGCTGCCGACAGCTAAATTGCTAATTGTGATTGCCATAAATCTCTCTCGTTAGATGCATTGCGCTTCTGTTATGTGAAATATTGCAAGCTGGCATCGGTGATGGATCCGTCGCCCGACAAACAAATCACACTCAAATATCGAATTCAGGCGCCGGCGTGCCCCGGCCTCGCCCGCCGATATACCATAGGCCAATGTAGACTTTAGATGACCTAGTTATTAGCCGGTCGTCGAGAGTGAGTACTTGAAACCTATGCCGTCACGAATAGCATCTCCCCGGCAAGCCTCGGCATACTGCTACGCGGTCCGGGCGAGCCAGCTCACTCGGGCTACTCAACTCGTCACCTTGGCTATTGCCGGAATAATAGCTTTTCATTCTTGATTTGTCAATTCACAATTTCGCGTTATCATGGTGCAGAGGGACCCCTAGAGCGGGTTGCCGCCATTTTGCGGGGACATCTGATCTGAGCATCCAGGAGGCACGAGTGTACGGCGGCAACCATGTTCGCGACGAGAGGAGATGAAAATCGGGCAACCTACATCGCGGCGGAGGTCATCGAGCGGCGGCCGGCACGGGGTCGAAGACCGGGCGCCGGGCGCTCGAGCAGCACCTCGCGGCGAAAGCGCACGAGCCGTGCGGGCCGCCCACCCGTCGTGCCGCTGATCCCGCCGGTCTCTTCGACCAGGCCCTGCTGCTCAACAAGTCGCCTGAAATTCTGCTTGTGCAGCCGCACCCCCGATAGCGCCTCTACAGTGCGCTGCAGCTGCAGCAACGTGAAAGCCGGCGGCATCAGCTCGAACACTACCGGACGATACTTGATTTTGCCGCGCAGCCGGCCAATTGCGGTTGCCAGGATGCGACGGTGGTCGGCCGCCATGGGCACCCCGAAGGTCGGGCAATCCTCTGATGACATTGGGCGTCCCAGATCTCGCCAGCGCTCCTGGAGGAGGCCCGCCTCGTAGAGCAGCTCACAGCGCTCGAGAACGAGTTCCTCGTTCCAGGAGATGGCAAAGGTAAGCCCGACCCGCTCCGCGCGCAGCCGCCGCTCCGCTTCTGTCGCTGCATGCCCGGCCCATGAACGCAGACGCTCCTCGACCGGGGCGAGCGCCGCCGGCCTTCCGGAACGCCAGTCCTCCCACGGGAAAAAACGATACCAATTGTGCCACAGCGCGTCCGCCGCTCCGCTTGGCCGCGCTTCGCGCACCAGTGCCAGATAGGCGACGGTTAGAGCCCGGCCCGGCTGCGTTTCACCGGTTTCGATGCGGTCACGGTCGCCAAAGGTGTAGAGCTGCTCTACATAGCCCAGCCTTTGGCTGGTCTGTCTCTCGACCCAGGTGCGCAGCCCGATCTCGAGCGTACGGTGCTCGACCTCCAGCGGGCCGGAGGGCAGCGCCTCGACCGGCTCACACCCGATGCGAACGGTCAGAACACGCGGCTCGTCAACAGTCGCCGTTACGATGGCCGCGCTCAGCCTGATCGACAGCGCCGCCCCACGGCCCGGCTCAGGGGCTATCTCCCGCTCCTCTCAACACTTCCATTTCCGGGCGAACGCCAAGCACTCGAATTTAGCCTCAAACATATGCTGGAAGAATACAATAGCGAGGTTAATCCCACTTCCAGGGCTGGTCTGACTTGGCGGTCCAGGGCTCACAGAGTGACTGGAAAAACGCACAGAGCTGCGCCTTTTTGGCGGCCCCTGAAGCCTCCCAGCCGGTGGAGCGGGGATCGGTTAAAGCTTGTCCGGGCGATTACGGATTTGCCCTAAGCCGATGAGGCCGACGAGACCCGCGAGCGTGAGCGAGGCTGCGCTCGGCTCCGGCACAATGGCGGCCGAGAACGATACCGGCCTCTCGGGTCCTGCGCCCTTAACATAAGGCGGCACCGATAAATACTCGTAGTACTCGGAGCTGTTATAGAACGGATTGGCTGGGCGCTGGCGATATAGTGCCGGGATGGGTTGGGAACACGAACGCCTGTAAATTTCCAGCCGAAACAGGTGGACCGGGGCGCGCCCGGGCCCGTACTCGCGGCAAATCGAGCCGGAGCGCCCCCGTTGCTTGCACCCATATCTTAGCACATGCCTTGTCGGATTCGCATTTCGTGCCCACACTTGGCCTGCCGAGGAGCAAGGAACCCGTCCTGATGAAAAACACCGCCCCTGTGCATACCGGCCGGCATTTCCTGCAGATCCCAGGGCCGACCAATGTTCCTGACCGGGTATTGCAGGCGATCGCGATGCCGACGATCGATCATCGCGGACCGGAATTTGCCGCGCTGGGGCAGGAGGTTGTCGCCGGCATGAAGCGGGTCTTCCAGACCGAGGATACCGTCGTCATCTACCCGTCATCCGGGACCGGGGCTTGGGAAGCGGCATTGTCGAACACATTGTCGCCCGGCGACCATGTGATCATGTTCGAGACCGGCCATTTCGCGGCGTTATGGCGGCAGATGGCGGCGCGGCTCGGGCTCGAAGTCGAGTTTGTTCCCGGCGACTGGCGGCACGGCGTCGACCCGGCATTGGTCGAGCAGAAATTGACCGCCGACCGCGAGCACCGCCTAAAGGCGGTCTGCGTCGTCCACAACGAGACCTCGACCGGCGTGACAAGCCGGATCGCTGAGATCCGCCAGGCGATGGACCAGGCCAGTCACCCGGCCTTGTTTATGGTCGACACGATCTCCTCGCTGGCCTCGATCGACTATCGCCACGACGAATGGAAGGTCGACGTCACAGTCGGGGGATCGCAGAAAGGGCTGATGCTCCCGCCGGGGCTTGGCTTCAATGCCGTCTCGAAAAAGGCGCTCGCGGCGCATAAGACGGCAAGGCTGCCGCGTTCCTACTGGGATTGGGAGGCGCTTATTGAGACTGGACGCACCGGCTTTTTCCCTTATACGCCGGCGACGAACCTGCTCTACGGGCTGCGTGAAGCCCTCAAGATGCTGCTCGACGAGGAGGGGCTCCCGGCCGTGTTCGCCCGCCACGCTCGCCACGCCGAGGCGACAAGGCGGGCGGTCGCCGGCTGGGGTCTCGAAGTCCTGTGCGCCGATCCGCGCGAGCATTCGAACTCGCTGACCGCGATCCTAGTCCCCGATGGGTTCGACGCAGACCGGCTGCGCAAAATCATCCTCCAATGCTTCGACATGTCGCTCGGCACCGGCCTCGGCAAATTGCGGGGCAAAGTGTTCCGCATCGGCCACCTTGGCCATTTCAACGATCTGATGCTGTGCGGCACCTTGGCGGGGGTTGAGATGGGGCTCCACCGCGCCGGTATTCCGCACCGTGCCGGCGGCGTCGCGGCTGCCATCGCGTTCCTTGGCTCGGTGCTGTCCGATTTCGCGCCCGCAGCGTAACATCGGGACGGCAAAGCTCAAAGCCGAGGATTGTCAAATGCTCAAAGAGCACTGTGAAGAAGCCGCCCGCCTGCTGTGTGCGGCGCGCGGCGGAGCGCCGGTTCACGAATTGCCGCCGCGCTGCCGGCCACAATCGGATGCCGACGCCTATGAAGTTCAGAACGCGGTGGTCGGCCAGCTGGGCGAGACGATCGGGGGGTGGAAGGTCGGGGCGCCCTCTGCGGCGAGCGCCGCATTCTGCGCCCCGATCTGGATGAAAATGATTCGTCCGAGCCCGGCCTCCTACGACGCCAGGGAACTGAGGCTCATCGGCATCGAGGCCGAGATCGCCTTTCGGCTCGGCCGCGATCTTCCGGCCCGCGCCGCGGTTTACGGTCGCGCCGAAGTCACCGCGGAAGCGGCGCTGCACCCGGTTATCGAGATTGTCGATTCCCGCTATGCGGATTTCCGATCGCTCGACCGGCTGTCGATCCTGGCGGACAATTTTTCGAATGGCGGGCTGGTCTACGGGGCAGCCGTGCCGGGGTGGGAAGCTCTCGACCTCGGCCAGACCAGCATTACGGTCACCGAGGACGGCGAGCCTTTTGCCGACAGCGGCGCAGGCGCCGCACGCGATCCGATCGCGGCGCTCGTCGACTTCGCCAATCTGATGAACGGCCGGGGCGGCACGAAAGCCGGCACCTTTGTCACGACCGGATCGTGGACCGGCATGGTGTTCACCAAGCGCGGCACCCGGATCGTTGCCGATTTTGGTCCGCTCGGCTGCGTCGAAGTCGCATTCCCCGCCGACGAGTGACGATGGCCCAAGCACCGCTTCGCGGGCGCGCTGCGACGCGACGGCGTCCTTGAGCGCATGCTGCCGCGGCGCCGTTTGGCCCCCCTCAACCCTCGGCGAGGACGAGGCTGAGCGGGGTCTGAAAGAACTCCAGGGCTTCCGGCAAGCTGGGCGAGACGCGCAACCTTTGGCGCCCGCTCTGGACGATGAACTCAGCGGGGCGAGTTGGTGCCCCGGCGGATTTTATGATGCGGTAGGCGGGCGCCTCGTGAGTGTGGCGAAAAACCGAGAACAGCGCCATGCCGTCTTGGTGGTCGATCGCATAGTCCCGCCACACGCCGCGCGCAACATGCCGGCTATAGAGGCTGAGAAGCAGGTTCAGTTCGGGGCGGGTGAAATACAGCGCTCGGTGCTTCGTCCGATAATCGGCGAGCGCCAGCACCGTCGCACTTTTCCGGCTCATCGCTACCCATCGCCGTTTGCCGCTGCCATGCAGTGTTCACGATTTCCCGGGCCGCGTCCAGTCTATCGGATCCCGGCTTCACCACGGGGCTGATCTCGTGGGGATTGCCGGCCGGTTTGCTTCCGGTCGAATGAGGGATTATGGTGACTCGGTTAGGGCCGGGGCGACCGGGGCGTTTGTGAGCGACATTTTCCGCGAGATCGACGAAGAACTCCGTCGAGACAATCTGCTAAAGCTTTGGTCGCGGTACGGACGCTATATCGTGGCGTTGGTGGTGCTCGTGCTGGTCGTGGCCGGCGGAGTCGTGGCTTGGCGAGACCATCAGCTTTCCGAGCGTCGCGCGCAGTCGATGCGCTATTCTTCGGCCCTCTCCCTGGTGCGTGAAGGGAAGGACGCCGACGCAGCCAGGGTCTTCTCCGTCATCGCGCAGGAAGGCGGGGGCTACGGCACGCTCGCCGCCTTTGAGGAAGCCGAGCTGCTGGCCAAATCGGGCGACCGCAAAGGGGCCGCGGCGGCCTTTGACCGCATCGCCGCGACCGGCGGCCTCGATCCGGTCTTTCGCCAACTCGCAACACTGCTCTCGGTCATGCAGGGATTGCCCGACGCCGATCCGCATTCGGTGATCGATCGCTTGGCCCCGATGACGTCGCCCGGCAATCCGTGGCGATCCACCGCGCTCGAGCTGACGGCGGCGGCTCGGCTCGAAGCGGGAGACAAGAGCGGCGCTCTCGAAGTCTACAAGACCCTTGCCGATGATCTCGCCGCACCGCAGGGGACGCGCGCCCGGGCCGCCGAAATGGCCGCGGCTCTCGCGTCCTGAACCGATTTGGCTGTGCCTGGTCCCACCGCAGCGCTTTTCAACATCCAATGATCCGCTTCGCCGTCGCGTTGTTGCTGTTCGTCTCCCTCGGGCTCGCTGGGTGCGGCTTGTTCGGTGACAAGAAGCAACCATTGCCAGGCGAGCGCATTTCCGTTCTCAGCCTCGACCGGCAGCTCGAGCCCGATCCGGACCTGGCGAAAATCCCGATCACCTTGCCGCCGCCCGTGGTCAATGCGGAGTGGCCGGAGCCTGGCGGATACCCAAACCATGCGATGCAGCACCTTGCGCTGCCGGACACGCTCACCCAGGCGTGGCGCACCAGCATCGGGCAGGGGGCTTCCCGGTATACGCGGGTGCTGTCGCAGCCGGTGATTGCCAAGGGCCGGGTCTATGCGATGGACGGGGGGGTCCAGATAACCGCCATCGACGCCGCGACCGGCAACCGGGTTTGGCAGCTCGATCTCAAGCCCGAAGACGAGCGAGGCAATTCGTTCGGCGGCGGTGTTGCGTACTGGAACGACCGCCTCTACGTCTCGACCGGTTATGCGCAGGTCCTCGCGCTCGATCCGGCCGACGGCCGGGTCATTTGGAAGAGCACGGTGGCCGGCCCGGTGCGCAGCGGACCGACGGTTTCGGACGGGCGGGTATTTGTGGTTACTGTCGACAACGAGCTCGTCGTACTTGCCGCCGATGACGGGCGGCGGCTGTGGAATCACAATGCAATTCCGGAAACGGCGAGCCTGCTGGGGAGCGCTAGCCCCGCCGTCGAAGGCGAGGTCGTCGTGGCAGCCTATTCTTCGGGCGAACTTTATGCGCTGACGGTGGAAAATGGCCGGCCGCTCTGGTCGGACAATTTCTCCAATACCCGCAGTGTGAACGCTGTTTCGAACTTGGCCGACATCCGCGGGCGGCCCGTCCTCGATCGCGGCCGGGTCTTTGCCGCGAGCCACAGCGGGCGCCTCGCAGCAATCGATTTGAGGTCCGGGGAGCGCGCTTGGGAGAAAGACTTCGGCAGCACGCATAGCCCCTGGGTCGCCGGCGACTATGTTTATGTGCTGTCGAACGACAATGAGTTGATATGCCTGACCCGCAACGAAGGCAAGATTCGCTGGGTACGCCAGTTTCCCGGTTATCAGGACGAGAAGAAAAAGAAGGACCCGATGAGTTGGGCTGGTCCGGTGCTGGGCGGCGATCGGCTCATCGTATTGTCTTCGGCGGGCGACGCGATATCGGTTTCGCCCTATACCGGCGAGCCGCTTGGGCGCGTGGAGATGCCGGCCGGCGGCTATATGGGTCCGGTGATCGCAGACAACTCTCTTTATATGCTTACCGACGACGCGAGCCTGTCCGCCTACCGCTGACGCGATCGCCGGCGCAAGGTCGCCGCCTTTGAGCTTTGCGGTAGCGATACTCGGCCGGCCCAATGTCGGTAAATCCACGTTGTTCAACCGCCTCGTCGGGCGGCGCCTGGCTCTAGTCGACGATACCCCCGGAGTGACGCGCGACCGCCGGGAGGGCGATGGAAAGATCGCCGATTTGAGATTTCGGGTGATCGACACAGCCGGGCTCGAAGAAGCCGCGTCCGGCTCGCTTGCCGGCCGGATGCAGGACCAGACAAGACGCGCGTTGGCCGATGCGGATGTGACGCTCCTCGTCATCGATGCGCGCGAGGGGATCACCGAGGCCGACCGCCATTTCGCTGATCGGCTGCGCCGATCGGGAAAGCCGGTCGTGTTGTTGGCCAACAAGGCAGAAGGCCGCGCGGTGCTGCCCGCAATCGGCGAGGCCTATCGGCTCGGTCTCGGCGATCCGGTGCCGGTCTCGGCGGAGCACGGTGAGGGTTTGGGCGAGCTCTATGAGCGCCTGGTACCATTTTCCCGTTCCGGCCAAACTGAGCCGAGCGGGCCCGAAAAATGCCTGCAGCTCGCGATCGTGGGACGACCGAACGTCGGAAAATCCACCCTGGTAAACCGCGTGGTCGGCGAGGAACGGATGCTGACCGGTCCAGAGGCCGGGATCACCCGCGACGCCATTGCCGTCGATTGGGTGTGGCAGGGCCATCCTTTGCGGCTCGTCGATACCGCCGGATTGCGCCGTAAGCCGCGCGTGGAAGGCAAGCTCGAGCAGCTTTCGGTGACCGATGCGTTGCGCTCGATGCGCTTCGCCGAGATCGTGGTGCTCGTTATGGACGCACTGCAGCCGCTGGAGCGGCAGGATTTGACGATCGCCCGGCTCGTCGAGAATGAGGGGCGCGCGCTGATATTGGCACCCAACAAATGGGACGCCGTGGATGAACCCGCGGCACTGCTAAAGCATTTGCGCGAGCGGGTATCGGTGTCGCTGCCGCAGCTTCAGGGCGTCGCTGTCGTCCCGGTCTCGGCGCTGACCGGTTTTGGTCTCGATGCGCTGATGAAAGCGGTCTCGGCCGCCGGCGAGGTGTGGAACCGGCGGGTCGCGACCGCCGATCTCAACCGCTGGCTGGCGACGGTGCAACAACGCCACCCGCCGCCGCTCGTCGCGGGCCGGCGGCTTCGCCTGCGCTATATTACCCAGGTGAATACCCGGCCCCCGACGTTCGCCCTGTTCGCCTCGAAGCCGGGCGAGCTGCCCGATTCCTACCGGCGATACCTCGTCAATGCATTGCGTCGGGAATTCGATCTGCCCGGCACGCCGATCCGGATGATGTTGCGCAAGGGGAAGAACCCCTATGAACCGAGGTGAGCAAGCCGCGATTCGCGAAGTTTCAAATCAGGCATGTCCTTGCGGACCGGGCTCCTTACTCGGCTATCTCTATTTCTTCAGCGGCCGGCTCGCCGGACGGCACGGCATTCCGTGACGATCCCTTCTGTTCGGGCGAGACCGGCTGTGGTCAACTGATTGAGCGCATCGACGAGCAAACGATACTTGATCTGGGTGACGTTAACGTCGCGAAAGTAATTGACTAGATCCCCCCAGGGATCGTTCAGCCGCCCGATTCCCGAGATGAATGCAACCACACCACCGATCTCCAGTCGGCTGGTATATACCCACCATCCGCCAACCAGCAGTGCCGAGACGATTTGCAGGTGAGTGCAGATATTCATCAAAAAATTCATTGTAAACTTGAGCTTGAAAATCCCCATGTCAAGCGCAAACGCCCGGTCGATGCGCCGATCGTCGGCGGCGCCATCGCTGCGGTCGATCATCGCAATGCCGAGCTGGCGCAGAACCCTGATGCGGGCGCCAGTGCGCCGGTTGACCGCAATCTGCAACAGCGGAACAAAGACGAGCTGTGGGATGAAGAGGGCGAAAGCGGCCAGCGCCATCCATGGGTCGATATGGATCAGATAAGCTAGCACCGAAAAGATGATGCCGACTTGCAGCAGCGGCTCCGACACGCTCTCGCCGACGAAGCCACCGATCGGCTCGACTTCGGCGACGATCATCGAAATCGTGATCCCTTGCGCTTCGGCCGCAGGCGAGGCTGGAGTGGGGTTCTCTACAACAGTGTGAACCCGCCGCCGCAAGTCGCGCTTGGCCCGCTCGCCGACCCAGCCGCGATAGATGTTGAGCGCAAGCTTGGTCCCGCCCTGGACGAGCACGGTGCCGGCATAGACCGCGCACAGGCCCACTACCCAGGAATAAGGGCGGTGCTTGACCAGGTCGTTGACGATCCGCCGCTGCAATTCTAGTGGGACGACTTCAAGCAGGAAGACGCTGACGGTGAGCAGCAGCAGAAAGAGCTGGTGCACCCCGCTTGTCTCCAGAACATAGCGGAAGATGCTGCACGGCAATGTCCCCGCCGGGGCGGCATTTGAACTCATGGGTGTTGCAGGCCCGGTTTGGCGCGGCAGGGTACAGCATTCTCGATGAAGTAATCCATGCAGAATTCTTGATGATTTTAGCAACAGCGCGTGCCGGGGGCGAGTGTCATGAATTCTATTTGACCAGCGTCACTGGGACCCGTGCGAGATGAACCACTTTTGTAGCAACCGAACCGAGAACAAGACCGCGCAAAGGACCGAAACCTCGGGTTCCCATCACGATCTGATTAGCTTTGACCTCGCGAGCAATCCTGTTGATTGTCTCGGCGATGGGACCGAGCTCTGAACGGGTGTCGAACTTTGCCTGAGCGTTACGGCAGAGCCGAGCCGCTTTGCGAAGTGCTTTTTTTGACTGGTCGGCTGCGAGCTTCCTGTCTGCACCGACGGACATCACGCCGGAAATCTCCGATATATCGAGCGTCTCCTGACTTTGGACATTTACCAGAGTGATCTCGACATCAAGGCGGCCGCTGGCAAGCAACAGCGCGTGCTCGACGGCGCGGTTCGCCCTAGCGGAACCATCCACCGGCACGAGAATCCGCATGTGCGACCCCCTTGTGCGCGTTAAATCGCCGGCAATCGGTCCTTACGGTACCGTGGTTGGGCGAAGCTCGGCGTCATTGTCCCCACCCGAGGAACAGACCGATGTCGCCGGGCTTGCCGCCAGGAAAATCGAGCACTCGTGCGGTCAAATGAAAGCCTCGCGGCTTCAGCTCGTGTTCCCACTGTAGATAAATCTCCGCAGCCTCGCCGCGTAAGGTTTTCGGCCAGTCGGGCTGAGGGGCATTGATCGCCCGCCCCTGATCGGTGCACAAATCACTAGGAAAGCTGAGCAGCATGATCTCCTTCTCGCCGTGCTCGGCCGCCTCGTGGGCCCGGTGAATAATCGCATTCCAGTTGCCGGGACCTATATGTTGGTCAATTAGCTCCTTGATCTTGCGTTGGCGTCGTTCCGCTGCAACCCGGCGAGCCTCATCTTGGCGCTCTACCTTCTGACGTTCGAAGTTGGCGATCGATTCTCGGAAATCGGCGGCCGACAGAGCGGTGTCAGTGCGTCCGTGAGAGGCAAGGGTAGCGTCCGCTTGCGTCTCGTCCCGATGCCGTAGGAATTGCTCATCAATCGCGGAGAGTGCCGCCGCGAGCAGATTGCGTGCTCGGGAGATATGTTCCGGACGCCCCTGCTCTGCCCACCGGGCGGCAAAAGCCCGCAGCAGGTCTGCGCGGCTCACGACACCGATCAGACGGCCGTCTCGGACTACGGGCACCCGCTTAATGCGATGCATAGCTAAGAGCCGGGCGATTTCAATATCCTCGGTTTTTTCAGTGATTGTAACGACCGGCGCAGACATGACATCACCCGCGGTGAGCTTTGGGCGGCGCAAGGTCGTCAAAAAAATCAGGATGAAGCGCTTCGCCCTCGGCGACGAGAGACAACCACCAGTCGCGCCGTTCCTCTCGATCAACATCGCTGCGGCCGATGAGGTCGCCTTCGCTGACCATCCCGATCACTATTCCCGAACTATCGATAACCGGTAGCGCGCTGATCTTATGTTCGAGAAGCCGCTGTGCGACTTGGGACGTAGGGGTATCGGGCGAAACCGTCACTACGTCTTTTGTCATTATCTCCTGTGCCTGCATGTCCGTCCCGAATTTCGAACCTTGAAAATACGGTTTTGCCGAGGGTTCCCTCAGTGTTTATCGTAAGCTGGTTGCCTGATACAGCCGGGAAGGTCATGAAAAGCAGGGAAGAGCGGGATCATGCTCCCCAGAATTTCTCGCCTCGCGGAGCCTACCCGGGGCGAGGCCCCGTTGAGACGGGCGGGCGTGGACAGGCGGCAAGCGCAGGGCCGAAGGCTATCGGCGCTACCTCGTCAATGCATTCGCCGGGATTTTGACCTGCCCGGCACGCCCATCAGGATAATGCTGCGAAAGGGCGAAACCCCTACACATTGAGGATCTCACCGTTTCGGGTGCAGTCGGCTAGGGCGAGGGCCAGGAACGCGTCCGCTGACGCTTTCCGGCGGCGGCAGGCGAGCCGGATTTTCGCCGGGGAAGGCGCGGGCGCGCAATTGGGTGCGCACGATGCCGGGATCGATGAGGTTGGCACGCACGCGCGTCTTGGTGATTTCGCCGGCGTAGATTTTCACGAGCATTTCGAGGCCGGCCTTGCTGATTGCGTAAGGGCCCCAATAGGGGTGGGCGCCGTGCGCCACCCCCGCGGTGACAAAAATCGCGCGGCCGGCCGGGGCGGCGCGCAACAGTGGGTCCATGGCCCGGATCAGCCGCCAATTTGCGGTCAGGTTGAGGTCGATTACCTCGCTCCAAGTCGCAGGATCGATATGGCCGAGGGGCGAGAAGACGCCGAATTCGGCTGCATTGCCGACGAGAATGTCGATCCGCGCGTAACGATCGAACAACGCCGCCGCGAGTTCGTCGATCTTGACGAAGTCGCGCAGGTCGGCGGGGACGAGAGTGGCGCTGCCGCCGGCGGCGCGAACATTGTCGTCGACCTCTTCGAGCCCGCCGACCGTGCGCGCCGTCAGCACCACATGGGCGCCCTCGCGCGCAAAGCGCTCGGCGACTGCCGCGCCGATGCCGCGCGACGCGCCGGTAATCAATGCGATTTTTCCTGCAAGCCGCCCGCGCTGTTCAAAGCGATCCTGATCCCCGCTCATCAGGTCGCCTCGGCGGCTGCTGCGGGTAGCCGGAGTTCCCCCCGGGCCTCCCATTGTCGCACCACCATTAAAGCGATGATGCTGAGGCCGGCACTGAACATCAAATAAAAGCTCGGCGACAAGCTGTCCCCCGTCACGGCGATCAGCCAGGTCGCGACGAATGGCGCAAAGCCGCCGAAGATCGTCACCGAGATGCTGTAGCTGAGCGACACGCCGACGCCGCGGGTCTCGGTCGGGAACAACTCGGACATCAACGCAGGCAGCACGCCGCTGTAGCCGGCCTTAACGAGACTGAGCCAACTGGCCGCGAAGATCGCGGTCGCCAGCGAGGGATAGGCGACCATGAAATAAAAGACCGGGTAGGCCGTGATCAGGAACAGCCAAGCCATCGCCAGCATGATCCCGGAGCGCCCGATCTTGTCGGACCAATGCCCGGAAAGCGGCGACACGGCGGCGAGGATCGCCGCGCCGACCATTGTCGCGGTGAAGCCGGTCGCCTGGGGGAGGCCGAGCTGCTTGACGGCATAGGTCGGGATATAAAGGATCAAGTAATTCGAGCTGTTCGAAATGATCGAGGCGCCGAGAGCCAGCAGTACCCGCCCCGGGTAGCGACGAAGCAGGTCGCGCACCGGCGTGCCGGTCGGCTTGACGGCGGCGAATTCGGGCGTCTCGATCATGCGGCGCCGGATGTAGAGCCCGACCGGCCCGATCAGGAGACCGAAGAAGAACGGGACGCGCCAGCCCCAAGCCAGCAGCTGGTCCGGGGGCAAGACACCGGTCAGCAGAACGCCGAAGGCGGACGCCAACAGCGCCGTTACGCCTTGACTGGCCCATTGCCAGCTGGCCGCGAACCCCTTTCGCGCCTTGGACTGCTCGACGACGAAAGTGACCGCGCTGCCGAACTCGCCTCCCACCGAGAAGCCCTGCACGAGGCGCGCGAAGAGAATGAGGATGGGCGCGGCAATACCGATCGCCGCGTAGGTCGGGGTCAGCGCCGTCATCGTCGTGCCGATCATCATCAGCAGGATCGACAGGGTCAGTCCGGCCTTGCGGCCGGCGCGATCGGTAAAGGCGCCGATGACGATCGCACCGAGCGGCCGCACCAGATAGGAGGCGCCGAACGTGCCGAGCGTGAGCAACAAGGAGACTGTCTCGTTGCTGGTCGGGAAGAACAGTTTTGAGATCGTTACGGCGAAATAGCCGTAGATCAGAAAATCAAACCATTCGAGCGTATTGCCGATCGAGGCCGCTAAAATCACCCGGTAGAGCGGCGGCGAGTCTGCTGAGCCGAGGCTGGCATCACTCATTGGTGGAATTCAAGTTGGAGAAATTTACGCGGGCGCGGCGAGCAGTGACAGCTGCACCGAAGCCTTGCCGTTATCGGCGTCGGGCCGCGGGATCGGGTAGTCGCCAGTGAAGCAGGCGTCGCAGAACCGCGGTGCGAGGCGGTCGCGCCGGGGTTCTCCCATGGCCCGGTAAAGCCCGTCGATCGACAGGAAGGCGAGACTGTCCACACCTATCAGTTTGGCCATCCCTGCGATATCGAAACGAGCCGCGAGCAACTCGTCGCGCTCCGGCGTGGCAATTCCATAGAAGCAGGGATGCGTCGTCGGCGGGCTCGAGATCCTCATATGGACAGCCGTGGCGCCGGCACGCCGCACCATCTCGACGATCTTAATCGAGGTCGTCCCACGCACGATCGAATCATCGACGAGAATGACCCGCTTGCCCTTCAGATTGGCACGGCTCGCATTGTGCTTGAGCCTCACGCCCAGGTGGCGGATCTGATCGGTCGGCTCGATAAAGGTCCGCCCGACATAGTGGTTGCGGATGATCCCGAGCTCGAAAGGCAATCCCAATTCCTGCGCATAACCGATCGCCGCCGGGACGCCGGAATCCGGAACCGGGACGACGATATCTGCGTCGATATGGCTTTCGCGCGCGAGCTCACCACCGATCCGTTTGCGCGCCTCGTAGACGCTGGTCCCTTCGACGACGCTGTCGGGCCGAGCGAAGTAGATGTGCTCGAATACACAGAAACGGCTGTCGCGGTGCTCGAACGGCATCACGCTACGCACCCCGCCGGCCCCAATGATGACGATCTCTCCGGGCTCGATATCGCGCTCGAACTCGGCGCCGATGATATCGAGCGCACAGGTTTCCGAAGCCAGGATCCAGGACTGGCCGAGCCGTCCGAGGACCAGTGGCCGCACGCCGAGCGGGTCGCGCACCCCGATGACCTCATTCTGCGACAGCGCCACTAGGGAATAGGCGCCCTGGACCTGCCGCAACGCATCGGTCAGCCGATCGACGACGGTGTCTTTGAGGCTCGTCGCGATCAGATGAACGATGACCTCGGTGTCGCTCGTCGATTGGAACAAACTGCCGCGGCGCACCAGCTGTCGGCGCAGTTGATAAGAGTTCGTCAGATTGCCGTTGTGGCAGATGGCGAGCCCGCCGAACTCGAAGTCGGCAAACAGCGGCTGCACGTTGCGCAGCGCGACCTCGCCGGTCGTCGCATAGCGAACATGGCCGACAGCGGCGCTGCCGCGCAGTCGTCCAATCACCTCCTTGGAGCTGAAATTGTCGCTGACGAGGCCTTGTCCGCGATGCGCGCTGAACTGCTCGCCGTCATAGGCGACGATCCCGGCAGCCTCCTGACCGCGATGTTGGAGCGCGTGCATCCCGAGCGCCGCGAGCGCCGCAGCATCGGGGTGGCCATAGACGCCGAATACGCCGCATTCTTCGTGGAAATGATCGGTGTCCAAGGGATCGGTCCCTAGTGGATCAATGGGGGGGCATCCCGCGACCCTCGCCTCGGAGCCCCGTACATAATTGGTTCACAAATTAAATGCGAGTCGGCCTCGCGCAACCCTGCTATCGGGTGTTCTTGATCAGCCGATCCATGTCGCTTCGGTCCCCGGACTTGTAACTCGGCCCCGCTTCCTGGCCGGGCTTCGCCGCGGAGGGCGTAGCGGGGCTCGAATAGGCGCGCATTGCTTTTTGCGCCTCCTGTGCCCGCTCGAGCGCCCGGTGGGTATCGTCGGCGATACCGGCGCTCTTGACCTGAAGCTGTTCGGGCAAAGCAGTCCGCAGCAAATCCGCCCCTTTTGCAAGGAAGCGCTCGCTCTTTGCCTCTTTGATCCAGGGCGGGCGATCGTTCTGCGGCAGGCTGACATCGACCACCAGATAGGCGAGCGAGACCAGCACGAGACCGCGCGCCAGCCCGAAAATCAATCCGAGGGTCCGATTGATCGGCGACAGGGCGCCCAAATCGGCAAAGCGGGCAACGTAACCGGTTATGATCGTCAGCACGATCAGGCTGATCACGAACAGTCCAGCCCCGGCGATCAGGTCGGCGAGAAGCGGTGTCGTCACGAACCGCATCGTGACCGCGTAGACGCTGGCGAACCCGTAAAGAGTGATCGCCGCCGCACCGATCCAGGCGATGATCGACAGCACCTCGCGCACAAAACCGCGCGCGAAAGCGAAGATTGCCGAAAGCGCGATGATCGCGATGATCGCGAAGTCGAGGGCGTTCACTGTACGATTTCTCTCAAGCTCCGCCGGTGCGGCAAGTGCCGGGAAGACAGTCGCGTCACCAGCTCGCTCAAATGTCCGATTGCTGCGGTCTTCAGTCCGGTGTCGACGACACGCGAGCGCCCGGCGCCGGGACCCCGGCGGAGCGGCATCCAGGCTGTGCCGAAGCCGAGCTTGGCGGCTTCCTTGAGGCGCGCCTCGGTGTGGCCGACCGGACGCACATCGCCCGAGAGGGCGATTTCGCCAAAGACAACGGCATCAGCAGGTACCGGCGTCTCGGTCAGCGCCGACACGAGAGCGGCAGCGACGGCCAGGTCCGCGGCCGGCTCGACGATCCGAAGGCCGCCGGCGACGTTCAGGTAGATGTCATTGGCTCCAACCGATAGGCCGCAGCGGGCATCGAGGACGGCGACGATCATGGCGAGCCGGGTCCCGTCCCAGCCGACCACGGCGCGCCGCGGCGTGCCGAGCAAGGCCGGAGCAATCAGGGCCTGGACCTCGACGAGCACCGGCCGCGTCCCCTCGATGCCGGCGAACACCGCCGAGCCGCTGAGCTGCCCGGCGTTCGAGCCGGCCGGCTCGTCTGCTTCCGAATCGGCGTCGGGCATAGCGCGCCCGGCGAGGAACAAGGCCGACGGGTTCGGGACTTCGGCCAGCCCGCGGTCGCTCATTTCGAATACGCCGATTTCGTCCGTCGCGCCAAAGCGGTTCTTCACTGCACGCAGAATGCGGAACTGATGGCCGCGCTCGCCTTCGAAATATAGCACCGTATCGACCATGTGCTCGAGCACCCGCGGGCCGGCAATAACACCTTCCTTTGTCACATGGCCGACCAGGATAAGCACAAAGCCGCGCCGTTTGGCGAGGCGTATCAGCTCCTGCGCGGCGCCGCGCACTTGGCTCACCGTACCGGGGGCGCTGTCCAAGGTGTCGAGATACATCGTCTGGATCGAATCGACTACCACCAGACCGGGCGCGTCGTCCCGGTCGAGCGCGGCGACTATGTCGCGCACGCTGCTGGCGGCGGCCAGCAATACCGGGCGCTCGGCGACACCAAGGCGCTCGGCGCGCAGCCGAACCTGATCGATCGCCTCCTCGCCGGTAATGTAGGCGGCACTTGGCGGCGCTGCCAGGGGCTTCCCCGGAGGCGGCGCCATCGCCGCCGCGGCCTGCAGCAGCAGCGTCGATTTGCCGATCCCCGGATCTCCGCCCACCAGGATCGCCGAGCCCGGAACAAACCCGCCGCCGCAGACGCGGTCGAGTTCGGCGATGCCGGTTCGCCGGCGGGGCGGCAGCATGCTCGGCCCGGTCAGGCCGACAAAGCCGAGCGGACACCCGCCGCGGCGGTCTTTCGACGGCCCCCGGGACAGCCCCTGTGGCGGCACCTCCCGCGGCAGCTCTTCGATCAGGCTGTTCCAGGCATCGCAACCCTCGCACCGACCGGTCCATTTTGCATGCACCGAACCGCATTGCTGGCAAACAAATCGCGCCTGCGATCGCGGCATCCTTCAATTCCAATGAGGCATCGAACGCCTCATGCCGCCCGGACCTGCATCTTGATGGGTCCATCGGCGCGTCCGTGGATGAACTGGTCGACAAAAGGATTGCCGGAATGGTCGATTTCGGCGGTCGGCCCGTGCCAGACGATGCGGCCCTGGTACAGCATCGCGATGCGGTCGGCGATCTTGCGGGCGCTCACCATGTCGTGGGTGATCGAGACTGCGGTCGTGCCAACCTCGCGCACGCATTTGACGATCAGATCATTGATCACATCCGCCATGATCGGATCGAGGCCGGTGGTGGGCTCGTCGAAAAACACAATTTCCGGCTCCGCCGCGATCGCACGCGCCAACGCTACGCGCTTTTGCATACCGCCGGAAAGTTCGGCCGTGCGCAGCAGCGAGACCTCCGGCCCGAGCCCGACGGCGGCGAGCTTGGCGAGCGCGATCTTTCTGGCCGCCGCCCGCTCCATGCCGCGCCCCTGAACCAGTCCGAACGCGACATTCTCCCAAACGTTGAGCGAATCGAACAGGGCGCTGCCCTGGAACAGCATGCCGAACTTCTGCAGCAAGCGTTCACGGGCGGCGTGCGGCAGTCCGATTGTTTCGGCGCCGTCGATGCGGATCGATCCCGCTTCGGGGTGCAGCAGGCCGAGGATGCACTTGACCAGAACCGATTTTCCCGTACCGGAGCCGCCGATGACGACGAGGCTCTCGCCGCTTGCGCAGTCGATGTCGAGGCCGTCCAGTACCTCTTTACGGCCGAACGACTTGCGCAACCCCCGGACGGAGATCTTCGGCGCTGAGTGAGTAGTGGTCATCGGCTGAAAAAGGCTGCGGTTATCAGGTAGTCGACGAGGAGGATCAAAATCGAGGCGGAGACCACGGCATGGGTGGTAGCCCGCCCGACGCCCTGGGCTCCCCCGCGCGAATGGTAGCCCTGATAACAGCCCGTCAGGGCAACGATAAAGCCGAATACCGCTGCCTTGACGAGACCCGAGACGAGATCGATCCTCTCAAGGTGTTGCCAGGTGCCATTGAGATAAGCCTGGGGATTGAAGCCGAGCTTATAGACGCCAACCAGGTAGCCGCCGAAGACGCCGATTATATCGGCAATCAGGACCAGCATCGGAAGGGTGATGACCCCGGCGAGCAGGCGCGGAAGCACCAAATAGCGCAGCGGGTCGGTGGACAGCGTGGTGAGCGCGTCGATCTGATCGGTGACGCGCATCGTGCCGATCTCTGCCGCGATTGCAGCACCGACGCGGCCAGCCACCATCAGTCCGCTGATGACAGGGCCGAGTTCCCGGGTGACCGACAGCACCACCACAGTCGCCACCGCACCCTCCGCAGAGAATCGGCTGAAGCCGGTGTAGGACTGGAGTGCCAGCACCATCCCCGTAAAGACTGCGGTCAGCCCGACGACCGGCAGCGAGAAATATCCGATATAGACCATCTGGCGCAGTATCACGCCGGGATAGAAGGGCGGCGTAAACGCGGTCGCCAGGGACATGCCCGCAAACACGGCAAGTCGACCGGTGGTCGCAAGAAACGTAAGAAAAGCCGCCCCGACCGCGGCGAGAAACCTCAGCATTGGCTCAGCATGCCCGCGGGGCGCCGCGATAGACCCTGTGGTATCGCCGGCCGAGGGCGGTCAGGATCTCGTAACCGATCGTGCCGGCATCGGCGGCGGCGGCATCGACGCCGTAATCCTCGTGCAACAACTCGACGAACCCACCGGGCCGGGCGAACGCAGGGTCGACGCTGGATACGTCGAACACCACCAGATCCATTGACACTCGACCGAGGAGCGGCACTCGCCTGCCGCCGAGGCGACCGGACCCATGCTGGCTCACCGAGCGCAGCCAGCCATCCGCATAGCCGACCGCGACGGTTGCAAGGCGTCCCGGTGCGGCCATGACATGCAAGGCACCGTAGCCAACCGTCTGATCCGGGTCAACTTCGCGGATTTGCAAAATCCTACCCTTCAGCCGGACGATCTGGCGCATCGGGTTGGCATGGCCGGGTTGCGGATTGACCCCGTAGAGCGCGGCACCGGGACGTACGAGGTCAAAGTGAAACTCCGGCCCGAGGAAAATGCCGGATGACGCGGCAAAGCTGGCCTGCAGATGGGGGAGACGCCCTCGCGCAGCAGCAAAGCGCTCGAATTGGAGGTGATTGAGCGGGTGCCATGGCTCGTCGGAACAGGCGAGATGGCTCATAAGGGCGCGCCATCGGATCGAATCGGGCCGGCACAACTCGTCGGCGAGTCGGTCGAATTCCCGGGTTGTCAGGCCGAGACGGGCCATACCCGTGTCGACATGCAAAATCGCCCGTCCCTTCCCTTGCCGCGAGGCGGTTGATCGCCAGTCGGCGATCTGCCCGGGATCGTTGAGGACCGGGACGAGGCGGAATTCGATGAAGTCATTTGCGCAGTCGGGCAGCAAACCGTTCAGGACAGCAATCTCGGCCGATTCGGGCACTACCCTGCGAAGCGCGATCCCCTCATCGATGGTAGCGACGAAAAACCGCCGGCATCCGGCCGCGGCCAAGGCGGGCGCTACCTGTACGGCGCCCAAGCCGTAGGCATCGGCCTTGACCACGGCCGCACATTCCGCCGGTTCAACCCGCCGCGCCAAGAAACGCCAATTCGCCGCAATACCGGCGAGATCGATGTCGAGGATGGCGCCCGCGCGCTCGGCGGGATTACCTGTCATGTCAACCAACCGCCGTCGCCTACCGGGCTATGCTTCGGTCGCCATACTCGCCTCGCGCTGCCTGATCAGCGGGTTCATGCTCAGCGAGCGGGCAACGGCATCGAGGCGGCGCTGGACCGTTTCGCCGACGAACAAGCTGCTCTTCGAGGGCACATCGAGCGTAAGTGTGTTGCCGGAGCGGCCGAGCGCGAGTTCACCCAGGAGTTCCATCGAGCCAGCACACAACGTGTAGGCGAGACGCAGCGCAAGGCCGAGCGTCCGCGCCTCGCTGGTCGCGCGCTCGTCGAGCAGCCGCTGAGTTGGCTCTTTCACCGGGTCGTCGGTTGAGCCGCCGTAGCGGGCGTGCAAGGCGGTCGCGACGAAAACCCGATCCGGGTGGGTGCTGCCAGCGAACGGCAGTGTCAAGCTTCGGATGAAAGCCTGTTTGGCGCGGTAATCGGGGTGCTCGCTCCACGCCAGATCGCTGAGCCAGCATGCGGCCCGATGACGACGTCGAACCTCTTCCGAGAGGTCGCCAAACAGCGGCGACGTCCACTGCTGAAGCAAATCGCCGTCGAGACGAAACCGACTCTGGCGTCGACCGACTACCATATAGCCGGTTATCAGCGGATCCGGAATCCGCTCCTCTGCAGGAACGAGCCCATATGCATAGCCTTCCCGCAGCCCAAGCGCGGAAAAGACAACGCTTCGCGGTCCCGCGAGGGTTATCAGCTTACGCAGGACCAGTGCCGCGAGCGGCACTACCTCCAGACGCCGCCGCGAGATCGCGGTAATTCTCTCGAGCGATTTGCGAGACTGCCGGCCGATGATATCGAGGAAACCTTCGGCCTCCCTACGGGGAATGGTGTACCGGTGAATGATGTGGAGCGGGTATTGCGTGTGTTCCATGTGTAGCCGGGCGATGGCGCGCGCCGCTCCGCCGACCAAATACAACTTTCTGCCGGCCGCCCCCCGCAAGGCCGAAACGCCGGCGAGCGCCTGTTCGATCGCTTCGGACAAACCTTTCCCCCGATCGCCGAATTCGGCAAGGCGAAGCGGGCCAAGCGGAAGACTGATGCCCTGGTCAATTTGACCGGTCCCGCCGGGGGACAGTGTCCCGGGTCCAACACGCACCACCTCCACACTGCCGCCGCCGAGATCGGCGACAATTCCATCCGCATCCGGAATCCCGGCGAGCACTCCCACTGCGGAGAGCCGCGCCTCCTCAGCCCCATCGATTATTTTGACCTGCACGAGGCACTGGCGTTCGACCTCGGCCGCAAAAGCCTCTCCGTCGCTGGCGTCGCGCACCGCGGCGGTTGCCAGCACTGCGAGATGATCGACGGCAATGGCGCGGGCGAAAGCGACAAAGCGGCGCAGATTGACCAGCGCCAGGGCGATACCCTCGGGATTCAAGCGGCCGGTAGAGGAGATACCGCGCCCGAGGCCGCACATGACCTTCTCGTTGAACAGCGGAAATACCGCGGCCCCGAGCCGCTCGAACACGACGAGACGCAGCGAGTTCGAGCCCAGATCGATGACGCCGATACGCTCGGCCGCCGCAAACGGGTCGGGATCACACATCCGGTCAGCGCACGACAAGCCTCGGGTGCCCTCGCCTCAGCGCCTTGCCGCGCCCGGATAGGCTCGGATTCGTCATGAAATAGGTATGGGCAGAAAAGCCTTCTTCATCGGCTGGCACTCGCTTGTAGTCCCCTATAGGCGACAGGCTCCAGCTCTGCATCGTGTCGCGGAGATTGGCCACCATGATTTCGTCCAGCACTTGGCGGTGAACCGTCGGGTTTTCAATCGGCACCAATGCTTCGACGCGCCCGTCGAAATTGCGCGGCATCCAATCGGCCGAACTGATGAACACCTTGGCCCGGTCGGAGGGCAGCTTATTGCCGCCGCCGAAACAGACGATTCGGCTATGCTCGAGAAATCGTCCGATGATGCTCTTGACGCGGATGTTTTCGGAGAGCCCGGGAATGCCTGGCCGCAAACAGCAGATGCCGCGCACCACCAGATCGATGCTCACACCCGCTTGTGAGGCCTCGTAAAGAAGATCGATTATGGCTGGGTCGACGAGCGCGTTCAATTTCGCCCAGATCTGCGCCGGAGTGCCCTGCTTAGCGTTCTCGCTCTCGGCTTCAATCAACTCCCCGAGCCGAGCTCTGAGCGTGAGCGGCGCGACCGCTATTTTCTCGAGACTGGCTGGGCTGGCATAGCCCGTCATGAAGTTGAACAGACGCGCGGCGTCGCGGCACAATGCCGGATCACACGTGAAAAACGACAAATCAGTGTAAACCTTGGCTGTGTAGGGATGGTAATTGCCGGTCCCGAAATGAACATACGAGCAAAGCTGGCCACTCTCGCGACGCACGACCAACGAAACTTTGGCGTGCGTTTTAAGTTGCAGGAAGCCGTAGACGACCTGCACCCCAGCCCGTTCGAGATCGCGCGCCCAACGGATATTGGCCTCCTCGTCGAAACGGGCCTTAAGTTCGATCAGTGCCGTCACTGACTTCCCGGCTTCGGCCGCTGCGGCGAGCTCGCGCACGATCGGACTATCCTCGCTCGTGCGGTAGAGAGTCTGCTTGATCGCCACGACGGCCGGATCGCGCGCCGCCTGTCTTATGAACTGAACGACGACGTCGAAGCTCTCGTAAGGATGGTGGACAACGATGTCCTTCTGCCGGATCGCTGCAAAGCAATCCCCACCGAAATCGCGGATGCGTTCGGGAAAGCGCGCATTATAAGGCGTGAAGACGAGGTCGGGGCGTTCGTCGACGATCAGCTGCTCGGTGTCATTGAGGCCAAGGATTCCATCGGTCACAAATACGTCCGCCGGCGCCGCATCGAGCTTTTCCATCAGGTACCGACGCAGGTCGGCCGGCATTGTCGAATCGACCGCGAGTAGGATGGCATGACCGCGCCGCCGTCGTTTCAGCGCCGTCTCGAAGAGACGCACCAGATCCTCGGCTTCCTCTTCGATCTCGACCTCACTGTCGCGCAACAGCCGAAAAACGCCTTGCGCCACGACTGCAAAGCCAGGGAACAGATGATCGAGAAAGAGCGCGATCATCTGTTCAATCGGCAAAAACCGGATTCGGCTGCCCGGCAACCGGACGAATCTGTTGATCGAGGATGGAATCAGGGTCAGCGCCTGAAGGCGGATATTGTCGCTGACCCGCTCGAGCTCGAGCGCCAAGCCGAACCCGCGATTGGCGACAAATGGAAACGGATGAGCCGGGTCGAGCGCCAGCGGCGTCAGCACCGGGAAGACCTCGGCCATAAAACGGTCTTCGAGCCACTCGCGATCACCGGGTTTCAGATCGCTCGGATCGATGACGCTGATCCCGGCTTCGTCGAGCTGCCGGCGCAATGTCAGCCAAGTGATCTGCTGGTCGGCCATCAGCTTGCCAGCCCTCTGCCTGATCGCCTCGAGCTGTTGCGCCGGGGTGAGCCCGTCCTGGCTCAGCGTCTTGATTCCTGCAAGATACTGGCCTTTCAGCCCGGCCACCCGCACCATATAGAATTCATCGAGATTGTTTGCCGAGATCGACACGAAGCGGAGCCGTTCGAGCAGCGGATGGCGCAAATTGTCGGCCTCGGCAAGCACCCGCTCGTTGAAGGCAAGCCAAGAGAGCTCGCGATTGATAAAGCGTGCTGCGGAATGGGAATCGACCGACGCGATCTCGGCAGGCTGCGCGCTGGTGCTCACTACCGCTCTCCTGATGGAGCTCGAGGGTAACTGCTCGACGCGGAGTTCTATCTTTTGGAGGAAAGAGTGTCATGTCCTTGCGCTTGCTAATGTTAGCCGACGCGTGATCTGTCCGGTTTTAGAACCGCCCGAAAAGGGGCGGGGCAGGTTACAAGCGCGCCGGACGCATTTGCGGCAGAGGCGGCATGCGAACCCCGCCGATGATTTCGCCGGCGCCGCGCAATCCGGCACAATTCAACTCATTAGGTGTTAGTCATCGCGATGGATGCAGGACGGTCCCGCTGCCTACTTCATAACCGCACTTCAAGGACTGCGTTACCGAAAAGGTCGGGATCTTCGCCCTCAGATTGTACATTCAGTCGGTAAGCGATAAGACGGCCGGCGCGCACGTCGAGCGGGCCCCCAGCCGCGGCTATTCCCTAGCAATCGCCGTGCCGTACGAAGCGAGGTAAACGTGTTTATTCATCCTAGCATTCGAGACGGAAAATGGCTGGCCTTGACGGCGAGCGCGGTAGCCTCCGCCTTTCTTTTTTGGGGTTCGGTACCGTCACACGCGGCAGTCTCCGCAGAGGCGAATTCGACGGCAACCGCCGACCCGCCCAGTCTCGATACCGCAACCCCGGAGCCGACCCCCTTCACCGGCAATCCCGACCTCAAGACGCGCCTCGACGCGCCGGGCAAGCTGATGGTCGCGGGTGAGCGGCTTCATGATTGGCTGCTGCGCCGCTTCTATATTGCGCATGGATATCAAACGGTATGGGACGGGCAACCAGTGGAGGCCGAGCGGCTATTGCGGGACGCGGTGCTGCGCGCCGCCGACCATGGCCTAGACCCGGGTTTGTTCCACAGCAAAGTGCTCGGCGAGCGCGGCCCGAATTTGTCGATGGTAGAACGGGATCTGCTGCTTTCTGACGCATTTCTTTCTTATGCCGATGCGCTGGCGCGAGGGGCAATGCCGATCGAGGAGCGGATGGACGACGAGGATCTGACACCCGAACCCGTCGACATCGTCGCAGTCATCGATGCCGCGATTGCCGCTCCCGATCCGGCAAGGGTAATCGAGGCGCTTGCCCCTGTTTCCGCCGAATACGAGACTATGCGCCGCGCCTACGCCGAGTACCGGGCGATTCCCCTCGGCACTCAGGGCGTAGGGGCCAAAACCGTGCGCACAGTTCCGGAACGGGCGGCGATAGCCGAACAGCGGCTGAAACAGCTGGTGGTCAATCTCGAGCGGCTGCGCTGGCTGCCGCGTCAAATCCCGCGAGACCGGGTTGTCGTCAATGCCGCCATCGCCCGCCTTCAGCTATTGCGTGACGACCGGCCGGTATTCACCACCCGTGTCGTAGTCGGCGAGACCGACAAGCAAACGCCCGAGTTTCGATCGACGATCAACGATGTCCTGCTGAACCCGCCCTGGAACATCCCACGGTCGATCGCCCAAAAAGAAATCTTGCCGAAATTGGCAGCCGATCCCGGTTATTTGGCCAGCCACCACATGAGATTTCGCAGCAACGGGGCAGTCCAGCAGGAGGCCGGCGCTTACAGCGCGTTGGGCCGGCTGAAATTCGAGATGGACGACCGATACGACGTTTATCTGCACGACACTCCCACCAAGTCGCTGTTCCAGTCCGCCGCGCGCATGATGAGCCACGGCTGCGTTCGCGTCGAAAACCCGCGCACTCTCGCGGTAATGTTGCTCGGGCAGCCATTGGAGGCGATCGACAAGGGAATCGCCACCGGACACACCACTCGGCGGGGGTTGCCCGTCCCGATACCGGTTTTTATCATCTACCAGACTGCTTACGTCGAATCGGATGGCTCGGTGCAGTTCCGCGGCGATCCGTATGACAGGGACGCGGAGATTTGGCGTTACCTGACGCGGGCACAACCGCGGCCGGTTGCCCAAGATTCTCCCTCTGGCCAGCGGAAAGGGTGATCTAAATACAGTCTTTTTCAACCCTTGCACAATAAAGCCAGGACAAATTTCCAGCGATTTGGTTGATTTGAAACGATCGGGCTTGTTTAAGCAGTTTCGGGGTGCTATGGCGTCCCTCGGGGAAATTTGGGGGGTTGCCGATGCCAGCATCTGTTTTGCTGAGCCGGCGCCGATTGCTCGGCGCTGCGGCTGCGGTTACTACGGTTGGTCTCGCCACACCAACTCCGGCGATTTCATATGCGCCGCGATCGATATCGCTTTACAACGTCCATACCGGCGAATGGCTGCGTACAGTGTACTGGGCGGACGGCCATTACATCCGTGAGGCCGTAAAGGACATCAACTGGATCTTGCGGGATCACCACACCGACGAGATGCGCCCGATAAACGCCGGGGTTCTCGACGTCCTCGGCTTCTTGCGCGAACAGCTCGACACGCCCGAGCCCTTTTTAGTAATCAGCGGCTACCGCTCACCCGCCACCAACATGAGATTGTACTTGCATGGCGAAGGAGCAGCCAAACACAGCTATCACATCAAGGGCATGGCGGTCGACCTGCGCTCCGAGAGCCGCAGCTTACCGGAAGTGCGCGATGCGGCACTGAACCTGCAATGTGGCGGCGTCGGCTATTACCCGCGATCCGATTTTGTTCACGTTGACTGCGGGCCGATCCGGCGCTGGTGAATCGCCGGTTCTTTTCGGAAAGCCCCGCGCCCCCTCGGTGCGCGAATCGCGTAAGACCAAGGTTTTTCAGAAACCGGACGTGGAACTCCCAGCAGTGCTCAAAGGTTGTATAGGCAGGAAGCAACTTTGCTGATGGGCTACTATGCTGGGCACAATCCTCCTGATCATTCTGATCATCCTGTTGATCGGTGCGTTGCCGACATGGCCGTATAGTGGCGGATGGGGATATTATCCGAGTAGCGGGCTGGGTTTATTGCTCGTCATCATTATCGTTCTACTCGCCCTCGGTCGAATATAGCGACGGGCCGGAGAGGGCACGGCGGGATCAACCCGTCCGCGGCCCTCTCCGCAATACCTCGAGACGCAACAGCAGAGGCGTCCCGAGCCAAAGTGCCAATCCGGTGTGATCGGCGACGCTGTCGTTCGTAAGGGGATGCACGAGAACATTGAGCCCTTTGCGGTTCAGCATCAGCCACGGCACCAGCCGCGGGAAATCCTCGACCGCAAAGGCTACCTGATACATCGCAACCGGATGAGGCCCAACCGGTTCGTCATGCCAGCTTCCGATCCGAACCGCAGGGAAATTCTCCCCGATGGCGGATCGCAGCCGCTCCGCGGTCGGCCGGGTTTCCGGTGCGTAATAAAGGTGCGCATGGTATCCCGAGATGATGCCGGGATCGGCGAATGCTTCAGCCAAGCTGATCTCCTTTGCTAAACCGACCAATCTCGCACGGCGGCGTTGCCGCACCGGGACCGAGCGCTCGCTGCATCAGGACGCAATCGATCCAGCCGTCGAATTTGAACCCGACCGCGGGTAAAATACCGGCTCGCGTAAAGCCGAGCGCCTCGTGCAGCCGAATCGACGGCCACTGATCGCTACCGCCGATCACAGCAACCATCTGGCGATAGCCGAGATGGCAGCAGCGTTCGATAAGGGTTGAGAGCAAAGCTCGACCGATACCGCGGCCAACCTGCGCCGGATCGACGTAAATCGAATCCTTCCAGGGTGAACCGATAAGCAGACCGAGCGCGATATCGGGAAGCGTAGCAGTATCCGAGCACCCGTCCGGACCGTTCGGCCACCAGGTAGGGCAACCCGAGGGGGAGAATATCCCGGCGGCGACGCGCAACCTCGTCCTCATCCGGCGGAACCTCCTCGAAAGAGGCAACGCCGTAAAGGACGTGATGCCGGTAGATGGCGGCGATTGCGGCTACATCGTCGTCGCGCGATGATCGGATCGCGACATTCATAGGCAATCGCGCATGGCTCAGCCCTGGATGACGCGCACCGGGTGCCCGTCGAGAAAAGCGACGATGTTCTCGACGATCTGCGGGTAGGAGCTGCGATAGTTCTCCTCGGTCACATAGCCGATATGCGGCGTCAACAAGACATTGGGCGTGCGCCGCAGCGGGTGATCGGCCGGCAGCGGCTCGCGGTCATAGACATCGAAAGCGGCGTAGCCGAGCCTGCCCGCTTCGAGCGCTTCGATGACTGCATAGGCGTCGACGATCGGCCCACGCGACGTATTGACGAGGATCGCCGTCCTTTTCATCAGGGCGATATCGTTGCGCCCGACCAGCCCGCGGCTGCGGGGGCTGAGTACCATATGCACCGACAGCACATCCGATTGCCGCAACAGCGTCTCCTTGTCGACGCGCTCGACGCCGACGGCCGCGGCGCGTTCGGCGGTTAAATTCGGGCTCCACGCGATGACCTTCATGCCGAAGGCAAGTCCGACCCGGGCGACGGCGCCGCCGAGCCTGCCGAGCCCGAGGACGCCGAGGGTTTTGCCCTCTAGGCGATTGCCGACCCGGGTCTGCCACAGTCCCTCGCGCATCGAGCGATGATCCTCGGCGATCCGCCGCGCGGCGCCGAGGATCAAACCCCAGGTGAGCTCGGCGGTGTCCAAACCGCCGCCCTCGGTTCCGCACACTACGACACCGCGGTCGCGCAAGGCCGCCAAATCGAAGGAAGCGTTACGCATTCCCGTGGTGTTCAGAAGCTTCAGGTTCGGCAACCGCTCGACCAGGCTGCGCGGGAAGGGTGTGCGTTCGCGCATCGCCGCAATGATCTCGGAGCCGGCGAGAGCGCGCGCCGCTTCATCCTCGTTGGCGAAGGGTTTGCGCTCGACCACTATATCGACCTTGCCGCGGAGCCGGGACCAATCGGCCATTTCGAGCGCGACGCCCTGATAATCGTCGAGAATGCTAAGCCGCATTGCCGCCTCCCTTTGCTGCCCGTTACGCCATCGCCTTCTGCAGATTTATGTGGAGCTTGTCGAGGAACTGGTTGATCGTCAGCCACGGGTGGTCGGCGCGGATCAGGATCGCCAGATCGCGGGTCATCGGTGCTGGCATACTGGTCGGCAAATGCGTGACGCCCAATGACGATCGACTGCGTCCAATTGGGCACGATACGCGGCACGTTCTGGCACACGATCGGCTCGCGGAAGAGCGTACCGCCGATGCGATTACGCAAGGTGCCGTTCGGCGACGGGTACATGCGCTTCAGCTTGAACTCATCCATCCGCCTCGCATCCGGGGTGATGCCGGCGCACTTGACCCCGACGCCATATTGCTTGATAAACGTCGGCGGCCCCGACGGTGATCCGGTCGTCGGTGGGCTGCCCCCGGCGGCTCCACTTGACACCGCGTCAGAGAGCGGCGAGCGCAGCGTTTAGCGTCGCACTCGGCCGCATCGCCACCGATGTCTTCGCCGGATCGGGCAGATAATAACGGCCAGTATCCACCGGCTTACCCTGCGCGGCGATCAGTTCAGCATTAATCTTGTCCTCGTTGGCCGCCAGCGCCTCCGCCAGCGGTTTGAAGCGGGCTGCCAGTGCCGAGCTTTTGTCCTGCCCGGCCAGCGCCTGCGCCCAATATAGCGCCAGGTAGAAATGGCTGCCACGATTATCCAGTTCGCCAACCTTCCGCGCAGGCGAGCGGTTGTACTCAAGGATCTTGCCGTTGGCCTCATCGAGCGTGTCGGCCAGAACCTGCACCTCCTTGTTCCCGCTTGTCTGCGCCAAATGTTCCAGAGAAGCGCCAAGCGCCAGGAACTCGCCCAGCGAATCCCAGCGCAGATAGCCTTCGTGCTGGAACTGCTCCACATGCCTGGGCGCCGAACCGCCGGCCCCGGTCTCGAACAACCCGCCGCCCGCCAGCAGCGGAACGATCGACAGCATCTTGGCCGACGTGCCCAGCTCCATGATCGGGAAAAGATCGGTCAAGTAGTCGCGCAGCACATTGCCGGTGACGGAGATGGTGTCGAGCCCCTTGCGGATGCGATCGAGCGAGAACTTCATTGCCTCGACCGGCGCCAGGATGCGGATGTCGAGACCCGATGTGTCCTCGTTCTTCAGGTATGTCTCGACCTTGGCGATCAACTGCGCGTCGTGCGCGCGTTTGGCGTCGAGCCAGAACACCGCCGGGGTGCCGGTCAGGCGCGCGCGGCGCACCCCGAGCTTGACCCAGTCCTGGATCGGCGGGTCCTTGACCTGGCACATTCGGAAGATGTCACCGGTCTCGACCGGCTGTGACAGTAGAACCGTGCCGTCATCGGCGACCACGCGCACCGTTCCGCCCGTGGCGACCTCAAACGTCTTGTCGTGCGAGCCATACTCCTCGGCTTGCTGCGCCATCAACCCGACGTTCGGCACATCGCCCATCGTTTTCGGGTCGAAGGCGCCATGCGCCTTGCAATCCTCGATGACGGCCTGGAACAGCGGCGCGTAGCAACGATCGGGGATCGCGGCGATAACGTCGTGCAGCTTGCCGTCAGGGCCCCACATGTGCCCGGATTCGCGGATCATCGCCGGCATCGATGCATCGATGATCACGTCGCTCGGCACGTGCAGATTGGTGATCCCCCGGTCGGAATTGACCATGGCCAGGCCAGGCCGCTTCGCATAGGTAGCCTGGATATCGGCCTTGATCGCCGCCTTTTCAGCCTCCGGCAACGTCTCGATCCGGGTCAGCATGTCGCCCACGCCGTTGTCGGGGTCAACGCCCAGGCGCGCCAGGGTGGCGCCATGCTTCTCGAACACGTCGGCGAAGAACACGGAAACGCAATGACCGAAAATGATGGGATCGGAGATCTTCATCATCGTCGTCTTGACGTGCAGCGAGAACAGGATGTCGTCCTTCTTCGCGGCGTCGATCTGTGCGGCGAAGAAGGCGCGTAACGCGTTGCGGTTCATCACCGCCGCGTCGATGATCTCGCCGGTCTGAAGCGGCGTCTTCGCCTTCAGCACCGTGACCGCGCTATCGCTGCCGACCAACTCGATACGGGCATTGGTCGGCGCCGCAATGGTCGTCGCGACCTCCGAACCGTAGAAATCGCCGCCCGACATGTGCGCGACGCGCGTTTTAGAGTCCTTGGTCCAGGCGCCCATTCTATGCGGATTGTTGCGCGCGTACTGCTTCACGGCGCCGGCGGCGCGACGGTCAGAATTGCCCTCGCGCAGCACCGGATTGACGGCGCTGCCGAGCACCTTCCCGTAGCGAGCGCGGATTTCCTTGTCCGCTGGCGTCGCGTCGCTGTCCGGATAGTCCGGCACGTCGTAACCCTTGCTCTGCAACTCCTTGATTGCGGCCTTCAACTGCGGGATCGAGGCGGAGATGTTGGGCAGTTTGATGATGTTGGCCTCGGGGCGCGTCGCAAGTTGGCCAAGTTCGGCGAGCTCGTCGTTGATCTTTTGCGCTGGCGTCAGTTTGTCAGGGAAGTTGGCGATGATGCGGCCAGCCAGTGAAATGTCCTTCAGCTTAACCTTCACGCCGGCCGTCCCAACGAAGGCTTCGACGATCGGCAGAAGGGAAAACGTAGCAAGCGCAGGTGCTTCATCAACCTTCGTCCAAACGATTTCGAGATCTGACATGCTTACACCTCCGCGCGCGACTTTCGTTCGGCTGAGTTGATCTATTTACGATTTTGGCCTGTCTTGTCTCATTGATGTGAGGGCGTCGCGGCTCTCCATGCCGAGGTCGTAATATTCAGGTCGACTTCGACATACGGCTAGATCAGCTTGCTCGACATGATGCGGGCCATTTCGTCGCCGTCGAGTTCAACGAAGGGCTGGGCCACTTTGATCTTTGCCATACATGTCATCCTCGCATGCGGTTGACGCGCCGCGTCAACCGAGGGTTCGCAGGCAGGCGAAGATACGGAGCGCAGCAGAGCGTGGCAAGCCGAAGGCGCCACGCGTCAGAGACTTCGCGAAATCCATCTGCCGTGTCGGGCGCGGCGCCTCCACCAGCACCGCCATCACCGCGGCGACGGTTGGCACAATCTGCAGCAGAGCGTGCGTCTGGGGTCGCGCAAATCCCTCGGCAACTATGTGATCGAGCAGGGCGCGCAGTGGCGCCCAGTAGCCGGCGATATCGACGAGCAGGATCGGCTCGTCGTGGAGCCCGAGCTGCTTCCAGCTGAGGATCTCGAACATTTCGTCGAGCGTGCCAATTCCGCCGGGCAAAACAGCGAACGCATCGGCTTTCTCCGCCATCCCGCGCTTGCGCTCGTGCATGCTCTCTACCACGATGAGCTCGGTCACACCCGGATGCGCCAACTCGGCATCGCGCAAGCGCGACGGAATGATCCCGATCACTTCTCCGCCGCCGGCCAAAGCAGCATCGGCCAGGAGACCCATCAGCCCGACCCGCCCGCCGCCGTAAATTAGCCCAATTCCGGCCGTCGCCAGAGAAGCCCCAAGCTCGGTCGCCGCCTCGCGGTATTGACGGTCGACGGCGCCGGACGAGCCGCAATAGACGCATAACCGCCGGATCTTCGGCATCCCGATCAGACCCGGGCGGGTGGGGAACATTGCAAGCGCATCTGCCTAGGGATACACTGCACTCTATTGCAATTCGACTATTTTCGCGAGGAACTGTGCGGCACGGCTATCTCGTCGGTTCGGCTGCCGCGGTTTTGGTGGTGGGTGCTGCTGCTGTCCTGGTTCTTCCGCACGGCGGTGCGCCACCGGGCGGGAAGGCCAATACGCAACCGGCATTGTCGCCCGGTGGCTCTGCGCCCGCCGCGCAGGACCGAGCCGGACCCAACCTGGTGCCGCAGCCCGCTGCGCCCGTCTCGCCGAGCTTTGACGTCGTCAAAGTCGGGCCGGCCGGAACCGCGGTCATTGCCGGACGCGCCGAGCCGGGAAGCAAAGTGACGGTCCGCGACGGCGACAGGGTCATCGGCGAAGTGACAGCCGACCGCCGCGGTGAATGGGTCCTCGTCCCCGATCAGCCAATCGGCCCCGGTGACCGGCTGCTCTCGCTCGAAGCGTCCGGCCCGAAGGCCGGCGCGACGGTCAGATCGGACGAGACCGTGGCATTGTCGATCAGTCCGCGCACACCGGGCGGGAAGGAAGAAACGGCGCTGGCGGTGGTCTTGCCGCGGGACGGCAACGGAGCGGCTCGCGTGCTGCAGCGCCCCGACGGAACCGCGCCGAGCGGTAACGGGACCCCTTCCGCCGACAAGTCGCCCGCTTTGTCGATGGATGCGCTCGAATACGATAATCAAGGCCGGGTCGTGCTGTCAGGCCGGGCCACGCCCGGATCTACCGTCCAAATCTATGCCGGCAACCAACCGCTCGCGACGGCTACGACGGACGCGGCCGGGGAATGGTCGGCGAGGTCGACCCGAGTGGTCCGTCCGGGGCGAGTCGAACTGCGTCTCGATCAGCTGGGAAAAGACGCTCGAGTCGCGCAGCGTATCGTCGTGCCATTGACGCAGGCTGCCGCGGGGGAGCTGGCGCCGGGGGAAAGCTATACGGTGCAGCCCGGCAACAATTTGTGGCAGATATCCCGCCGTGCCTACGGTGCCGGCACCCGTTATCTGATCATCTATTCGGCCAATCTCAGCCAGATACGAGATCCCGAGCGCATTTATCCGGGCCAAGTATTCAAGCTGCCAAAATCCTGAGATTTCGATTACCGGGCGCCGTCCTCACGGTGCAGTCGCGCCCAGGGACGCTGGCGCGCCAGCTCGACAAATTTCGCCCGCTGTTCAGGCGACAATTTTGCCAGAAAATTGAAAGTCGCCGTTCCCAGTTCTCGCCGGAAGGCGCGCCGCTGTTCTCCGGCTTGATCAAACAACTGCATCACCTTCGCATCGTCCGCGTCGGCTTTGGCGAGTTCGGACCAAGCATTTGCAACCAGCGGCTCGATTGCCTCGTGCATCGACTGCACGCGCAAATGTACGGTTCGAGCATATTGGTCAAAGGCCGCTTTTTGCCGAGTGTCCAGCGCGAGCTGCGGCTCGATTTGCTGGAGCCGTTGCTCCGGGCTCATCGGGAGAGGGGCCCCCTGGACGCGGATCCACAGAGCGCCCGCGATAAAGCAAAGGTTGAGCGCCAGCGATAAGATCAACACCACCCAAAACAGGTGCTGCCGCGAGCCGGGACGCAATGCAACCGAAGCGGCAGTCACGTCCGCAGCCCCTCGCCCAGATCGCGCAACAAGCCGGTTCCCGGATCGAACAATTCCGGAAGCAGACCGACGTCGCTGGGCTGCCGATGGTCGCTGAGCGCAAGCGAGGTGTCGCTGCCCATTGCAAAGCCGAGCCAGCCGGCCAGTGCGATGGCCGCCGCGAGGCTTCCCCATTGCGCAAAGTTTTGGATAAGACGGCGGCCTTGCCGAGGCACGAGCCGGACCACCTTGCCACTTGCGGAATCCCCATCGGGCGATATCGCACTGGCTCGCGCGATGATCCGCTCAAGACCGGTGAGCGGCCGTTCGGGGGCATCGGCAAGCTTTTGGGCAGCCCGCACGTCTCCTGCGGCCTCCGGATCCGCGGCGAGCAGGGCGGCGACGCGCTCGCGCTCCTCGATATCGAGGAGCCCATCGGCATAAGCGGCAAGGTCGAGAAATCGTGCCGCCTCGTCCTCGTCGGCATCCATCAGGCGGCAGCGCTGCCACAGCCGGCGATCCTCCGCCGGGCTGGGCGCTTGTTCTGGTCCTTCGCTTTGCGTCATCGCAGCGTCTTCCTACAGTGTTTACGCGGCGGGAAGCAGGAGCATCCCCGCAACCGACGCGTTCATTCGACCTCTGCTTGGAAGTGGGCGCGCAGCTTGATCATTGCCTTGTGGTGGGCACTGCGGACGGTCTGCGGGTCGATCCCAAGGGCTAAGGCAACCTCGGAAACTTCCATCTCACGATCGTACAACATCGTTAAGATTTCCCGTTGGCGCGGCGACAGCAAGGCTTCCGGCAGTTTGAGCTTGCGTACCGGCTCGACGGGGTCGATCGCGAGGCGTCCCTCGGGCACTGTCTCGATCGGCACAGACACCGGGCGGTGTCGCCGCATCGCGTCCCGCGCAGTGCTGCGGGCCACGATTGTAATCCAGGTAGAAAGACCGGCGCGGGACGCGTCGTAACTGCGCAGCAGCCGGAAGTCGTCCTTACAGAGCCGCAGAAAGACGTCCTGCGTCAGATCTTCCACCTCGGTCGCCTCGCGCGCGACACCTCGCACAGCGGCAACAACAAGGCCCGCGTAACGCCGAACAAACGCCTCCCAGGCGCCCTTGTCGCCACGCAGAAGCTTGTCCAGATCGCCGTCTTGCGCCAATCAGGGAGCCCCGCCGCCGCTCGGCGCAGCCGCGCGGTCAAGCGAGCCCGGCAAAGAAGTCGTTCCCCTTGTCGTCGATCACGATGAAAGCAGGGAAATCAACGACTTCGATACGCCAGATCGCCTCCATCCCGAGTTCCGGATATTCCACGACTTCGACCTTGCGGATGCAATCCTGTGCGAGGCGGGCGGCCGGCCCACCGATCGAGCCGAGATAAAAGCCGCCATGCTTATGACACGCGGCGCGGACCTCGGCGCCGCGATTGCCTTTGGCGAGAGTGACGAAACTTCCCCCGGCCGCCATGAACGCATCGACATAGCTATCCATGCGTCCGGCGGTAGTGGGCCCGAACGAGCCTGAGGCATATCCTTGCGGGGTCTTGGCCGGCCCCGCGTAGTAGATCGGGTGATTCTTGACATAATCGGGCAAACCTTGGCCGCGATCGAGGCGCTCCTGCAATTTGGCATGCGCGATGTCGCGGGCGACGATCAACGGCCCGGTCAGGCTCAGACGCGTCTTGATCGGGTATTGCGAGAGGGAGCGGCGGATCTCGGCCATTGGCCGGCCGATATCGATCGGGATCACTTCGCCGCCTAACCGGGCGGCGTCGATCTCGGGGAGAAACCGCGCCGGATTGCTTTCAAGCTCCTCGAGGAAGACGCCATCCGCGGTGATCTTGCCGAGGATCTGGCGGTCCGCCGAGCACGAGACGCCGATCCCGATCGGCAGGCTCGCGCCATGGCGCGGCAGCCGGATCACCCGCACATCGTGGCAGAAATATTTGCCGCCAAACTGCGCCCCGATGCCGAGACCACGCGTCAGCTCGAGCACTTCTTCCTCGAAGCCGCGGTCGCGATAGGCCTGCCCGTAGCGGTTCCCTTGCGTCGGCAGCGCGTCGAGAAAGCGGCAGCTGGCGAGCTTGACGGTCTTCAAATTCATCTCGGCCGAGGTGCCGCCGATGACGATCGCCAGATGATAGGGCGGGCACGCCGCGGTGCCGAGTGTTCGGAGTTTTTCGTCGAGGAATTTGACCAACGATTTCGGGTTCAACACCGCCTTGGTCTGCTGATAAAGGAAGCTCTTGTTGGCGGAACCGCCGCCCTTGGCGATGAACAGGAATTTGTATTGATCGCCAGGCTCGGCGTAGAGGTCGATCTGGGCGGGAAGGTTGTCGCCGGTATTGACCTCCTCGTACATCGACAACGGCGCCACTTGGCTGTAGCGCAGATTGGTTTCGGTGTAGGTGCGGCAAATGCCGGCCGATAGCGCGGCCGCGTCGTCGCCCCCGGTCCAGACCTGCTGCCCCTTTTTGCCCATCACGATTGCCGTGCCGGTGTCCTGACACATCGGCAGGACCTTTCCGGCAGCGATATTGGCGTTCTTCAAGAGATCGAAGGCGACGAACTTGTCGTTGGCCGAGGCCTCCGGATCGTCGAGGATTGCGCGCAGCTGAGCGAGGTGCCCCGGGCGCAGCAAGTGCGCACAATCGACGAAAGCGTCGCGGGCGAGCAGGGTCAACGCGGCGGGGTCTATCTTGACGACGCGCTGCCCCTCGAACATGCCGGTCGAGACGTGATCGCCGGTCAGCTTGCGGTATGACGCATCATCCGGCCCCAGGGGGAAGAGTTCGTGATAGGCGACATCGTTCATCCGGCGCTCCGCGCTGCAATTTTGCGCAGAATCATCCTTTCCGCGCCCGCGTCAAGCGAGCCGCGCCGAGCAAGCCCGTCGGGAGCTAGCGCTTGCGAAACTTATCGAGTGTGACGACTTCGGCCGCCGGCCGCGCCGGTTCTGCCGGCTCGGGCGGCGGGATCTGCGCGGGGAGCGTAGTCACCTCGGCCGGCTGCGCGGCGGCGACCTCGAACTGGAGCCCGAAATTGACCGAGGGATCCGCAAAGGTCGTTACCGCGGCGAACGGGATCCTCAGCCGCTCCGACCGGCTCTGAAAACTGAGATTGACCGAAAATGCGTCCTCGCCGACCTCGAGCGCCCGGAACTGGTGCTGCAGCACGATCGTCATCTCGTCCGGAAATTTGCCGAGCAGAGAGTTTGGAATCCCCACCCCCGGGGCATGAGTGCGAAAAGTGACGTAGAAGTGATGGTCGCCGGGCAACCCCTCGCGGGCTGTCCGCGCCAAGGCTTCGCGCATGACGCCGCGCAACGCGGTCTCGACCATCTTGGGGTAATCGAAGAGGTCCTGGGCCATTTCCGGCGGCTCGTTTATTCGCAAGGGGCACGTCGAGAGGTCGAGTGAGGGGCTTCTGTTGCCCGGTGCCCCTCGAACCGCGATTTGCTCAAGGCTTTTACCCCGTTAGGGGTTAGGCCGCGAGCGCCTCTTGTGCGAAGTTGTCGTTCGCAGCTAGATTATGACCCGATAACGGTGGTATCATGCCGAGCGACGGATCTTGCCTTTACCACGCGCGTCGAGCCTAGTTCGCCCCCGTAAATCGCCGACCAAGGGAGGTCGGCGGGAAATTGGTGGAGGCGCCGGGTACTGCCCCCGGGTCCGCAACGCTTATTTCACAAGCCGTGTATCGCCATAGTCGGTTGCCCGACGAGGCAGATATAGGCTCGGCGACTGCTCAACGCAATCCTGGCCGATACCCGGTACTGTCTCGGTTTGAATGTCTCCTGCCGACCCCTAAGCAGCCGCTCGCCGTGCTTGTGCGGTTGACCCGTCATGCCCCATAGCGGTCATCACCGATTCTCGCGGATCGGGATCATCGCCCAGACGGGTGAACTCAGGGATTGCGACCAATGCTGCTTGCCTCGCCCGCTTACGATCTGCCGCGAGGCCTCACCGCACCTAGTTGCGCGAGCCAGGGTGCGTCGCGCTTCGCCGGAGATGGCGGTACACGGGGCGATTCAGGTCGATACGGTCGAGATTCAACCGCCGTTAAGATTATTTACCACCGTAACGTTAATTCCATTTGACCTTTCAATCCGGCAGGCGCACGCTGCTTGCAAAAGGTTAAAATTCGCCTTTTTGGGGAGGAATTTATGCCGCGCTATCTTGGATGGTCGGCTGCGTGCTTGTCGAGTGATGGATCTATCCTCGGCCCGCCGTCCTGTCACGGACTACCGATAGCCCTTCAAATAAACCGTACGGTTCTAATGCTTTTGCATTAGGCGTAGAGGAGGAAACGCGATGCAACTACGTAGCTTCGCTACCTGGGTCATGGTGGCACCGCTTTTAGCGTTGCCGACCGTTACCGAGGCGCAGATAGTGCCGAATCCATCGACTGCGCCCGACTGTATGAACAACACGGCATTCTTCAATCCAAGCTTAACGCCATCCATTAACCTTCCACCGGGGTTCACTGCATCGGTCTTCGCAGCAGGCCTTAATGCCCCGACGGGTATCGCCTTTCTCGGCAATTCGAGCAGCTTCCAGGTCTACGTTCTGGAATCCGGGCATGGCCTACCGAGCGTGTGCAACGACGAAATGGCATGGCCCGGTGGTCCGTTCGACATAAAGAATCCCTTCACGCCGGACATTCTGGTGTTTAACCAGAACGGTAAGTTGATTCGCGGGCCTCTCGGTAAGCCTACATCCTCGGGGGGAGGGTTCCAGCCCTCAGGGCCGGCAATCGACATTGCCTTCGTCAACGGCCTCTCCGGGGGGCCGCTTTTCGCGACTGATTCCAACCAGTCGACCCATCAGCACAATGGGCAAAACAACAGTTCACGTATCAGCACCGTGAACCCGATGACCGGGGTGGTCACCCCCTTCATCACCAACCTACCGACGGGCGATCATCCGACCGAGCAGCTGGCGTTCAGAGGGGACGGGTGGGTCTACTGGTCGCAAGGGTCGACGACCAACAGCGGCGTCGTCGGTCTCGACAATGGCGGTGGCCAGAACCAGTCCGATATCCCGTGCCAGGACATCACGCTGAGCCAGAACGTCTTCATCTCTAGCTTTGGTCCTCCCCAGGTAGCTACGAGTGGCTATTCTCCCTTCAGCGTGCAGCAACCCGGAGCCACCATACCGGCGTTCTTCAATTCGTTTACGGGCCAGGTTCGGCAGGGAGTCTGCGATGGCGCGACATTGCGGGCACAACTGAGCAATCCGAGTAACATCCAGGCCTTCGGATGGGGGCACCGGAACGGCTATGCGATCCGTTTCGCACCTAAAGATCATCCTTTGGCCGGAAACTTGCTAGTCGGCGAGGACGGTGCCGACGAGCGCGGCGCCAGACCCTCGAACAATGCCCCGGAAGTGATCTCGATCGACCAGCAGAACCCCGACGGCACACCGGTCTATCACGGCTGGCCCGACCGCTACGGCTTCCTGCCGTCGAACCAGGCTGTGTTCAATCCGGTTGGCGGATCTAACGACGATGTGTGCCCACCGCCATTCGATCAGGCCACCTGCCTTGCAAACCTTCAGAAGGCAGGAGACATACCGATCGCCGACGTATTGGCGTTCCCGCCGCAGCAAATCACCGGGCCGTTGGCAATCGAGGCGGCGAACTCCTCGTTCACCGGAATTGACTTCGTGCCCGACGCATTTGTTACCGGGCCGGTGCAGCCGGGTGCGGCGCTCTATAGCCTCGAAGGGGATTTTGGGTTCTCAGCGCCGAATGCCACGGCACCCGCGCCCGAAGTGGGACACGAGGTCAAGCTAATCAACTTCAATCAGGTGCCGGGCTCACCCCTCGCCCTGAAGTTCCAGAACTTTGCCCTCAACAGCACCGGCGACCAGGCGTTCGTGACCAACATCAACGGGTTCAACCGCCCGACGAATGTCAGGTTCGGCCCGGATGGCTGCGCTTATGTCGTCGATTACGGCGCAGTGCGAGATCTCAGCTCTGACTCGCATTTTGTCGGAGCCGCCAACGGCCCGCTGGTCCAGATCCCCGGTACCGGGGTGATCTGGAAGATCTGCCCGATGTAAGTTGGCGCGCCGATCTCTAGCTAAGCTGGGGGCGGCTTCGGCCGCCCTTTTTTATGGAACAACTAATTTCGAATTTTCCGCGGGGTGGGACCTTGGTTCACCCCGATCGTCAGGTCATCGCGGCCACACCGTCGCAATATCCCACGTCACTTGTCGCACCCGTGCCGCGAATACAGGCTATCAAGAACTTCTTGCACCCCAGGACATAATTCCATAATTCTGGTGAAGGCTGGCAGTCTCCCCGCTCAGTTGCAGCAGGCACGCGCAGCGGGCCGGCCGCCGGCAGAGGCGGAAGTGCTCCACCTCGCAGCCCCAGTTTTTCTCGAGGGAGGAAACCGCGGGCCGGCGTGGCACAACGGAGCGGCGCGCTGGAGCTATGGGGATTTGAGAGCCGCGGGCAACCGGCTGCGACGTGGGGAAGGTGACCGACAGATGGAGTCGATTGCGGGATAAAGTGGTGGCGGGGCGCAACGAAGCGATGAACGAGTTGTGGTCGCCATTGCCGCAACCGTGAGCCGGTGCCTGACCGTGGTCATCGGCGAGCAGGCTGGCTGCCGATCGACGAGCAGCGGCAACTGTGAACAGCAGCGGAGCGTGGTGAGCGGGTGATGCCGATCATGAGCTGTCGCCCCGATTTGGAAGCGTCGGCCCATGTCGCGGTGCGCAGCCGCGCTCGAAGATCTCAATGATGAATCATCGGCCGCCACAGCAGGGACAAGGATGCGAAGGTGCCTGTGGCTCACCATTGCCGGTGCTGTCAGCGTCACTGGGCGCATTCTGTGGCGCCGGTGCGTCGAGCAGCTGACGCGCTCGCGCGATGTTCTCGGCGCGCCCGCCGTTGGCGAAGAGACCGTAGTGTCGGATGCGGTGGAAACCGTCGGGCAGGACGTGGATCAGGAAGCGGCGGATGAACTCGTGATTGGCACATCACGTACGATCTGATTGTCGTGTCGAAGGTCCGCGATTGTCGAATCGTCCGCAGCACTCCGCCCTGCCTAGCATCCGGAATCGGCGCAACCTCGCCGCCGGCCCGCGTTCCTCCGAACGACCGCAAACCACCCTTTGCAGAAATTCAAACTGAGGCATCACCCGACACCCGGTGTGGCAAACCCGAAATTTGCCGTATTGTCATGGTACGGTGCTGCTCAATTAAGCGACTGGCAGAAATAATCGAATATTGTATTTATTGAGGACTGACTATTCTCAGTGGGAGTAATTTGCTGTTCTTGCCCGCTATTTCCAGCTGTTTCTCGCTGTATTTGCCGGCTGTTCCTGGCTGTTGTTTCACCTGCTTCAGTCGATGGAAAGCGAGCATTTCCGCGACGAATGTCGCCTCTCTGGCTGTTTTTTCGCTGCATTTAACAGCGATAACAGCCAGCAGCGTAAGGCGTGGGCTAAGAGCGCAGGGCCTCGTCGAGGTCGCGGATCAGGTCTTCGGCCGCTTCGAGGCCGATCGAGAGGCGGATTACGTCGGGGCCGGCGCCGGCGGCCTGGCGCTGCTCGTCGCTGAGCTGGCGGTGGGTTGTCGAGGCGGGGTGCAGGATCAGGCTGCGGGTGTCGCCGATATTGGCGAGGTGCGAGAACAGCTGGACGTTTTCGACGAGCTTGATCCCGGCCTCGTAGCCGCCCTTGACGCCAAAGGTGAAGACCGCACCGGCCCCTCTCGGCAAATATTTCCGGGCGAGGTCGTGGAACGGGCTCTCCTTCAACCCCGCGTAGGAAACCCAGGCGACACGCGGGTGACCCGACAGGAACTCGGCGACCCGCAGGGCATTCGCGACATGGCGCTCCATGCGCAGATGCAATGTCTCGATCCCGGTGATCGTCAAAAATGCGTTCATCGGCGACAAGGTCGGGCCGAAATCCCGCAAGGCCACCGCCCGCGCCTTGGTCGTGAACGCGAAATCCCCGAAATTCTCGTAGAATTTGAGCCCGTGATAGGCGGGCTCGGGCTCGGTCAAAGACGGGAAGCGGTCGCCCTGCGCCCAGTCGAAGCGGCCGGATTCGACGACGATGCCGCCGAGCGCATGGCCATGGCCGCTCAAGAACTTGGTCGTCGAATGGCAGACGATGTCGGCGCCCCATTCGAAGGGCTGGCACAGATACGGGGTGGCCAAGGTGTTGTCGACGATCAGCGGAATGCCGGCCTCATGGGCGATTGCCGCAACGCGTTCGAGATCGACGACGATGCCGCCCGGATTGGCGAGATTTTCGAGGAAGATTGCCTTGGTCCGCGGGGTCAGCGCCTTGCGGAAATTCTCCGGGTCGGTTGGGTCGACAAAATGGCACTTCCAGCCGAGCTTTTTGAACGAGAGCCCGAACTGAGTCAGCGAGCCGCCATAGAGGTTGCGCGAGGCGATGAACTCGTCTCCCGCCTCCATCAGTGTGAAGAAAATCAGGAACTGCGCGGCATGCCCCGAGGCGGCGGCAACGGCGGCGCGGCCGCCTTCGAGGCTGGCGACCCGCTCTTCGAGAACGGCGACGGTCGGGTTGTTGAGGCGCGAATAGATGTAGCCGAAATTGTGCAGATTGAAGAGCGAGGCGGCGTGGTCGACGTCGTCAAAGACATAGGAGGTCGTCTGGTAGATCGGCGTCGAGCGGGCGCCGGTCACCGGGTCGGGCGCCGCGCCGGCGTGGACTGCGCGCGTCTCGAAACCGTAAGTCATATTGTGCGAAGGCGCGGGCCGCTCCTTGCCGTGTCGCGCGATCGGCGGCTCCGGCGGCCGGTTGCGGATGATGCCGCTGTTGACGCCGCTCCACGACAACTCGCCGCCAAGCCGGCCGAACTCGATCTTCGGGCAGCGGTTCATGACGACCTCGATCCCGGCTTTCTCGGCCGTGGCCGCCGCCTCGTCGTTGCGGATACCGAGCTGCATCCACACCACCTTGGCGCCGATCGCGATCGCGTCGTCGACGATGGCGGGCGCGTCGCGGGCGGGACGGAAGACATCGACCATGTCGACCGGCTCGGGTATGTCGCGCAGCGAGGCGTAAGCCGTTTCGCCGAGCAGCAGTTGTCCTGCAATTCCCGGATTTACCGGGATCACGCGGTAGCCTTTGCCCTGCAGGTATTTCATCACGAAATAGCTCGGCCGGTTCCAGTTCGACGAGGCGCCGACCATCGCGATCGTCTTGACGCGCTGCAGGATCGAGCGGAGCTGCGCGTCGGAATAAGGAATGGGGTCCAGGCTGCTCATGACCGTCTCACAAATCGCGCAATGCTCAGCCGGGCATCCTCACCGGCGCGCCGCGCTCGGTTGCGTCACAGGCGAGCCGTTTACCAGCTCCGGCCGGTATTCGAAATGCATCGTGTCGTAATGGGACCACTTCCCGCCCCAGATGAAGCCGTGCCGCTCGAAGATTTCGATGATTTCGGCGGGTATGGTGCTGGCCGACGCGGCGCGGGGCCACAGCCAATACTCGGCATAGGCGGCATTGATGTCGATCGCCGCGCCCCAAGAATGCATGCTCGGCTCCCCGGTGTCGGCCACCGTGCGGCAATTGTATGTTCCCGACGGCGGGTAGGCATAACGCGTTACTGCCGGCGGGCAGCGCGTCCAGCTCCGCGGAGACCGCCGCCAGGCTCGCAGCGACCCCGTTCACGGATGTTATCCGGACCGTGTGGCCCCAGCTCCGCGGGAGCCAATCCACAGGCACCAGATGCGGGGTTACTTCGCCCCGCCAGCAATCGCCGTACATCTTATCAAAGAAGGCACGGTTGCGGATCCTTCCGGGATCGCCTTGCGGGATGAGAGCGGCGGCGCTGACCCCCGCCGGGTAGGGCAGGCGAATTTGATCGAGGATCGAGCCGTGCCGCAGCATCTCCTCGAAGCTCTTGTACGGCAGCCCGTCGGAGAGCGGCATCCGCGTGCCGTCCCGCCAAATGAGATCGGTGGAGTCGTAGCCGGCAAGCTGCTCAGGGTAGGCACGCACAAGCGCATCGAGCGCCGCCAAATCCGCCGCGCCCGCTGGGGTTGCAAATCCGGCGAGCAGAGAGGCCACAAGAGCAAGGCCCCTCACACTAGCCCTCACCCCGCGATGCGGGGAGCGGGTCGGGATAGGGGCAAACCGTCAGCCCTGCAGGTTCCAGCCGAGCCAGTCGCAGACCGCGCGGCCCATGACGAGTTCGAGTTCGCGGCCTTTGAGCCACGGCATCTCCTCGGTGAACATCGTCACGCACTCTTTCCACGAGCACGGCATGCGGGTGATGTCCGTCCCCCAGAAAGTGCGCTCAGGCCCAAACGCCTCGACGATCTGCTGGGTGTATTTGTGGATGTTGCGGTAGGGATAGGGCTGGCTCGAATTGCCCGGCGCGCCGGTCGCCTTGACGGCGACATTGGGATATTTGGCGAGCGCCAGCAATGCCGGCTGGTTGCCGTGCGCGGCGTCATCCTTGCCGTCGCGGACCCGCGCGTAGTGATCGATGATCAGCTTCAGTCCCGGATGACGCTCGGCAATCCGCCCTACCTGCGGCAGATAGTTCGACGCCATCAGCGCAATCGGGATCCCGGCCTTCTCGGCCGCCGGCCACAGCCAGTCCATCGTCCCGTCGGTCATCCAATTGGCCTGGTGCGGCTGCGTGAACGCGTAACGCAGTCCGAGCATGCCCGGCCGGCTCTTCCAGGTATCGATCAATGGGCGGTTTTCCGGCTTGTCGAGCGGGAAGTTGCCGAGAATTCCGAAGCGGCTCGGGTATCTGGCCGCCGCCGCCTCGGATATCTTGCCCGGAGTTCGGGTCCCAACCCGGCGGGTGCAGCAGGCAGGCATTAACCCCGGCGGCGTCCATGTCGCGGATGCATTCCTCCGCGGTATAGGAATTGACTTGGCGATGCGACGGATTGGTCGGCGGCCCGGCCGACCAGATGTGAACCTGTGCGTCGACGATCAGCATGGCGTTTCACTCCGTTGGATTGCCGCAGCCGTCGGGTAGGCTTATTCGGCGGCTGCGAGCAGCGGCGGCTGTTTGAGGTAGCTCTCGGCGAGCTCTCTCCCGGTCGCGCGCATCAGTTGCTTGTCGAGCGCCGGGGTTCGCGCCGGCGGGACGCGCACCACTGTGTCGTTGCAGTAGGTCGGAATTACTCCACCGGCGTCGCGAAAGAGACCCTCGGGGTCGTGGCCGGCCTTGACCGCCCGGATGCCGCGCCGGATCTGGTTGCGGAACATCGTAATGCCCCGATCGGTGGTGCCGAGATGTTCGAGACCGTGAACGGCGATGGGGCGCTGCGAGACTTGAGCTTCGAAATCGCCGGGATGCCGTTGGCTCTCCTCATAGTGTCCATGCCGAGCTGGCCCGGCAGCATGATGCTTCGGTCGGCCCACCAGTCGGGCGTGACGATACCCTCGGTTTCACTCACGTGGCGGAGTTCGATCAGCATCGTGTTGGTGTCATCGAGCGGGACGATCCAGCGGCTCATCATCGGCCCGCTGAACGGATGCTCGAGCTGGCCGGTCTCCCAGATTGGCGCGACCTGCTGGAGGTTTGGCAGTACGTTCTCGACCGATCGCGACCAGATATTGTCGCCGACCCGGCGGGTCGCAATGTAGATGATCCCGACCGGGGTCTCGGCGAAGTCCAGCTCAGGAAGCACGCCAAACTCATCGGTGAACACCGCGCCGCTGACGATCGTGTGGAGGAACGCAGTGTGTACCGCATCCATCGTGTTTTCGAGGATCTGCAGCCAATTGCACGGATAGAAATACTTCTGGCCTGGGATCACTCGAAAACCCGGCCGCACATAGCTGTCGTAGATCGGAAACGCCGGCCGCTGCTCGGGTGGGCCGAGATACGCGAACACGACGCCGTGCGCCTCGTGGATCGGATAGGCGCCGTGGAACAACCGGTCCTTCAGGGTGCTGTTGGCCGGCTCGCCAGGCGTCTCGAGGATGGTCCCGTCAACGTCGAACAGCCACCCGTGATAGCAGCAGCGGATTCCCTTATCGCCGACCAGCCCAAACTCCAGCGATGTGCCGCGGTGCGGGCAATGCAACTCAAGCAGGCCGACGGCGCCGCTCCGATCGCGGAAGAGGACCAGTTCCTCACCGAGGATCTTCACCCGTACCGGCAGATCCTTTATGTCGTCGCAGTAGCAGACCGGCTGCCAGAAGCGTCGCATATACTCGCCGCACGCCGTATCCGGACCGACGTGGGTTAGCTCGCCGTCCTCGTGCGGCACCTGTCGATGGTGATACCCGCTGTAGCGCGCTTTCAAGAATGGAGCCCGGGTTGCCATAGCAAGCCTCCTTGGCAGTTGCTTCGAAGGATCTCTTTCTTTCTTCTTTTGATCTCCTGCAAGAAACCAAAGGCCAGCGGAATGTCAAGAGGCCGGGCGGCACGGCCCCAGCGGGCTACCGCTGCATGCCCTCGGCGCCGGCCGGCACGTCGTAGAAGGCCAGGGTCATCGACACGCTGCTGTAGAAGCCCATCAAGCAGATCACGTCGGTAATACCCTCGTGGCCAAGCGCGCTCGACCGCTCGGTCGAAGAGGCCCTTGGAGACCCAGCGGGAATTCGCAAGGCAGGTCGCCATCTCGTAGATGACCTGTTCGCGCTTGTCGTCGAACGAGGTCGGCAGGCCGGACAACATCGCCTCGACCTTGTCGGCCGGCAAGCCGGCCGCCTTGGCGGCGCGCTCATGCGCGTTGGTCGGGTAAGCCGAATGCCATTTGCTGTTAATAATAACGACGGCGATCTCGCGCTCGCGCTCGCTCAATGAATAGCCGGTGCGGAAATAGGCGCCGAGCGGGCCCATCACCTTCACCAGCTTAGGGTTATGGACATAAATCTTGTTCGGGCCCGGCAGGCGGCCGCGCGTCTCCATCAGAGAGCGGTAGCCCTCCTGCTGCTCCGGGGTCATCTGGTCGTACGGGATCTCGGCATAGCGGCCGAATGTCGGCGTTTCGGGCATCAGGCAAGTCCTCCTCGTTTGTCGGCAGCAAATGGCCGGGTCAAAACCCGGCCATTCTGCGTCGGATGTTGCGAACCAATCGGCTCGGCTACTTCTGATCGGGCTGCAGCATCAGCCGCTCGACCCGGCCGCCTTCGATCAGATGCGTTTGCAGGATCTCGTCGAGATCTTCGGTGCTCTCGTAGCGGTACCACACACCCTCGGGGTAAATTACCATGTTCGGGCCTAATTCACAGCGGTCGAGGCAGCCCGCGGCATTGCACCGAATATTCTCGATACCGAGAGTCTTTGCCTTCTCGCGCATGTAACCGCGGAGTTTCTCGACACCGCCGGCCGACGCGGCCCGAGCTGTGCAAGACCCGCGCGGGTGACCTTCCGGGCGCACATTCGTGCACATGAATATATGGCGCTTGTAAAAGAGCGGCGGGTCCGCCGGCGCAGTTGCCATTCCGATTTCTCCATGTCGGTGTGTGGCGGAGCGAATTTCGCATACCGCTGTTCGAGAGTAGGCTGGGAAACCTAACGCGTCGAGCCGCTTGCGGCAACGCTGCTATGACAGAACGGGGAACATGACCGACCGCAACCGTCTCGGCGAGGAAACAAGCCCCTATCTCCTGCAACACAAGGACAACCCGGTGCATTGGCAGCCTTGGGGCGCGGAGACCCTCGCCGCCGCCAAGGCGGAAGACAAGCCGATCCTGGTGTCGATCGGCTATGCCGCCTGCCATTGGTGCCACGTGATGGCGCATGAGAGCTTCGAGGATCCGCAGATCGCCGCGCGGATGAACGAGCTGTTCGTCAATATCAAAGTCGATCGGGAGGAACGGCCGGACCTCGACTCGATCTACCAGCACGCGCTGGCGCTGATGGGTGAACAGGGCGGCTGGCCGCTGACGATGTTCCTGACCCCCGACGGCGAACCGTTCTGGGGCGGGACCTACTTCCCGCCGGAGCAGCGTTGGGGGCGGCCCGGTTTTCCGCAGGTTTTGGAGGCGATGAGCAACGCCTATGCGCAAGACCGCGATAAGGTCGCGAAGAACGTCGTCGCATTGCGCGAGGCGTTGCAGAGGCTGGGTCGTCCGGAGCGCGGCGGCGCCATCGGCCGCGAGCTGCTCGACCGAGTCGCCGAACGCTTGCTGCGCGAGACCGACCAACTGCACGGTGGGATCGGCAGCGCGCCGAAATTTCCGCAGACCGGCGTTCTCGAACTGTTATGGCGGGCCTGGAAGCGCACCGGCCAGACACCCTATCGAGATGCCGTGGTGAAGGCGCTCGACGCGATGTGCCAGGGCGGCATTTATGATCATCTCGGCGGCGGGTTCGCCCGCTACTCGACCGATGCGCGCTGGCTCGTCCCGCATTTCGAGAAGATGCTTTATGACAATGCCGAACTGGTCGATCTGCTGACCTTAGTCTGGCAGGAAACCAAGAACCCGCTCTATCGAGATCGGGTCGACGAGACGCTAGGGTGGGTGAGCCGCGAGATGGTGACCCCAGAAGGGGGGATCGCGAGCAGTCTCGACGCCGACAGCGAGCATGAGGAAGGCAAGTTTTACGTCTGGTCCGAGGCCGAAATCGACCAGGTCCTTGGCGAACGTGCCACCCTGTTCAAACGCTTCTACGACGTGACGCCGGAAGGCAATTGGGAAGAGAAAAACATTCTCAACCGGTCTAAGGCACCCGAGCGAGCCGATGAGCAGACCGAGCGCGAGCTGGCATCTTGCCGGGCTCTGTTGTTGCGAGCGCGCGAGCATCGGGTGCGGCCGGGATGGGATGACAAGGTCCTTGCCGACTGGAATGGGTTGATGATTTCGGCGCTGACGAACGCCGCCGTCGTCTTCGAGCGTCCGGAGTGGATCGACACCGCTCGTTACGCCTTCGATTTCATTCTCCGTGGGATGACCCTCGCCGATGATCGGCTGCTGCACAGCTGGCGCGGCGGCCGCGCCCGGCATCCGGCCAATGTCGACGATTATGCCAATCTCTGCCGTGCGGCGCTTGCGCTGCACGAAGCAACCGGGGACGAAGGGCTCCTGTCGCAAACCCGCGGTTGGATCACCGTCCTCGATCGGTATTATTGGGACGAGGCGGGGGGCGGCTATTTCTTTGCCGCCAACGACGTCGAGGGATTGATCGCCCGCGCCAAAACCGCCGCAGATTCTGCCGTCCCCGCCGGTAACGGCACCCTGGTCGGGGTACTGACCCGGCTGGCGATCCTGACCGGTGAAGAAGACGATCGCCGCCGCGCCAAGGCGATCGTCGAGACCTTTTCCGGCGAAGTCACGCGCAACTTCTTTCCGCTCGCAACCTTGCTCAACAATGTCGAACTCCTGGAAAAACCCTTGCAGATCGCAATTATAGGAGAACACCAGGACCCCGTCTTTCAGGCGCTGGTGCGTGCGGTCTACAACGTCTCTCTGCCCAATCGAATAGTCCTTACTCTCCCGCTGGAGGGATCGCTTCCCGTCAACCATCCGGCATACGGCAAAGGTCTCGTCGATGGAAAGCCTGCTGCCTATGTCTGCGACGGCCCGGTCTGCTCCCTCCCCATTACCGACGCGGAGAGTTTGCTCGAAAGTCTCGTCCAAGTGCGCTAGCGTCCTGAGCTCTCCAAAACCGAGGAGAAGGTCATGGCGCATGCAATTCGTTTCGAGAAATCGGGGGGTCCCGATGTTCTGTCGTGGCAACAGATGGAGGTCGGCAAACCCGGTCAGGGTCAGGTCCGCCTCCGCCATACTGCGGTCGGTCTCAATTACATCGACACCTATCACCGTAGCGGCCTCTATCAGATGCCGTTGCCGAGCGGGCTCGGCTCGGAGGCAGCGGGCGTCATCGAAGAAGTGGGACCCGGCGTTTCCGGTCTGAAGCCCGGCGACCGGGTCGCGTACGCCGGGGGACCGATTGGCGCCTATGCCGACGAGCGGGTAATGCCGGCCGACCGCCTCGTCCCGGTACCCGACGGCATCACCGACCAGCAGGCGGCGGCGATGATGCTGAAAGGCATGACCGCCTGGTATCTCGTCCGGCGCACCCACCCGGTGAAGCGCGGCGAGACGATCCTGATCCATGCCGCGGCGGGCGGAGTCGGCCTGATCGTCTGCCAATGGGCAAAGCACCTCGGCGCCACCGTGATCGGCACGGTAGGCGACTCGGACAAAGCTGCACTCGCCAAACGGAACGGTTGCGACTACCCGATCCTCTACAAGCAGCGAGGATTTTGTCGCCAAAGTGAACGGAACTTACCCAGGGCAAGAAGCTGCCGGTTGTTTATGACTCGGTCGGCAAAGACACGTTCTACAAATCGCTCGACTGCCTGGCGCCGCTCGGGCTGATGGTGTCATTCGGCCAGTCTTCAGGGGCGATCGGGCCTGTCGACATCGGTATCCTCGCAGCGAAGGGGTCGCTCTTCCTGACCCGGCCGACTTTGAACACCTACACGGCGACCCGAGAAGATCTGCTGACGGCTGCTCGGGAGCTGTTCGAGGTCGTCCAGAGCGGAGCCGTGAAGATCGCGGTCAACCAAACCTATCCGCTACGCGACGCCGCCCGGGCACATCGTGACCTCGAAGGCCGTAAAACGACCGGGCAAACCGTACTGACGGTTTAGCGCTTAACCCATAGAGATTTCTTCGTCGCTGCGCCCTTGCAATGACTACGTCGTCATTGCGAGCGCAGCGACGCAATTCCGATCCTGATCTCACGTATTCATTGCGTCGAAGAACTCGGCGTTGCTCTTCGATTCCTTGAGCTTGTTGATCAGGAACTCGAGGCCGTCGACGGTGCCCATCGGGGTCAAGACGCGGCGCAACACCCACATCTTCGACAGGACGCCGCGATCGACCAGCAATTCCTCCTTGCGGGTGCCGGATTTCGTGATGTCGATCGATGGGAAGGTGCGCTTGTCGGCGACCTTGCGGTCGAGAATGATTTCCGAATTGCCGGTGCCTTTGAACTCTTCGAAGATCACTTCGTCCATACGCGAACCGGTATCGATCAGCGCGGTCGCGATGATCGTCAACGAGCCGCCTTCCTCGATGTTGCGGGCAGCGCCGAAAAAGCGTTTCGGCCGCTGCAACGCGTTGGCGTCGACGCCACCTGTCAGCACTTTCCCAGAAGAGGGGACGACGGTGTTGTAGGCGCGCGCAAGGCGGGTGATCGAATTGAGCAGGATCACGACGTCCCGTTTGTGTTCGACGAGCCGCTTCGCCTTCTCGATCACCATCTCGGCGATCTGGACATGCCGTTGGGCCGGCTCGTCGAAGGTCGAACTGATGACCTCGCCTCGCACCGAGCGGGCCATGTCAGTCACCTCCTCGGGCCGTTCGTCGATCAGCAGCACGATCAGGTAGACCTCGGGATGGTTGGCCATGATCGCGTGCGCGATGTTCTGCAGCATCACCGTCTTGCCAGCGCGCGGCGGAGATACGATCAAGGCCCGTTGACCCTTGCCGAGCGGCGTGATCAGGTCGATGACCCGCGTCGTCAGATCCTTGCGGGTCGGGTCGTCGAATTCCAACCCGAGCTTCTCCTCGGGATAGAGCGGCGTCAGATTGTCGAAGTTGATGCGCTGGCGCAGGCGGTCGGGTTCGTCAAAGTTGATTGCGTTCACCTTGAGCAGAGCGAAATAACGCTCGCCGTCGCGCGGTGAACGGATCTGGCCTTCGACCGTATCGCCGGTCCGGAGGCCAAAGCGTCGGACCTGACTCGGGCTGACATAAATATCATCCGGCCCAGGCAAGTAGTTGGCTTCGGGAGACCGCAGGAACCCGAAGCCGTCCGACAGCACTTCGAGCACGCCGTCACCGGAAATCGGCACGTCGTTTTCCGCTAGCTGCTTGAGGATGGCGAACAGCATGTCCTGCTTGCGCAGGGAGGATGCGTTCTCGATTTCCAGCTCTTCAGCAAAAGCGAGGAGCTCTGCCGGGGTTTTACGTTTTAATTCCTGTAGATTCATGGGGTTCGTGTCAAGGTGAGGACCTGGGCGCCTGTCGGGGCGGACCTCGCGCTGAGAACGCTTCGAGCAGGGTCTTAGGTTCAGGCGAGAATGGAAGGGATTAGCAGAAAGAACCGGGTTCCCGGCTCGGCAATCCCTTTATGCGTTTGAGATAAGCCGCTCAAATGCGATTACAAGATCTCTGCTCATCAGAGAACGCAGCGAAGAACCGGGTTAGAACGGCTTAACGACGACGAACACAACGATCGCGATCAGCGCCAAGGTGGGCAGCTCATTGACCAAGCGGAAAAACCGTGTCGAGTGGCGATTTTGGTCCACCGAAAACTTACCGCACCAGCGAGCGAGCGCGAAATGAAACACGGTCAATCCCATGACGAGAGCAAGTTTAATCCAAATCCAACCCATCCGCCAGTCGACTACCCCGGGTGTTTCTGCGAGCAAGAGCCCGAAGCACCATGTAGCAAGCATTGCGGGTGTCATAATGCCGAGTAACAGTCGGCGTTCCATAACCTGGAAGGTCGCCGAGAGGTCCGATTCGACCGGCGCCATCGAGTGATAGACATAGAGACGCGGCAAATAGAGTAGGCCGGCCATCCAGGCAACCATGCTCACGATGTGGAGTGACTTGATCCAGGGATAAGCTGCAGAAAGCCACCCAATCAAGCGACCAGTCCGGACACGGCGCAACGAGCAAAATCGGAAGCACAGCCGCCGATCCGATCCTCGCTGCAAGCACGGCGGACGAGCGTGGCGAGAGATCGGATGAAGCCCGGCTCTGTCCCAACCGTCGGAACCCGATGATAGGCCGGCACGCCCGAGCTGGCAGCCAGATCGCGGTAATCGAGATCGAGCTCGACCAGGGTTTCGGAATGCTCGGAAACAAAGGAGATCGGCGCCACGACGAGCGGGACCCTGTCCTTGCCCGCGCGGCGAATCTCCTCGTCGGTTGCCGGACCGATCCATTCCAGCGGCCCGACACGACTTTGATAGCAGACCGTCCAATCAACGTCCGGCCGGTTCAACGCAGCGATCACGGCCGCAGCGGTTGTCTCGACCTGGTTGGGGTACGGGTCACCGGCCTGCACGATCCTTTTCGGCAAGCCGTGGGCGGTGAGCAGCAGACGAGGCGGTTTTTCGTGATCGGCAACCGCATCGAGCTCCGGTCGAATCAATCCAGCTATCGCTTCGATAAACCCTGGATCGGCGGGATAACAGCATACCACCCGCGTTGGGCATTCGATCCTTTGGCGTGACGCCGAGACGCGCCAGGCGGCGAGCGACGAAGCCGTCGTCGTCGTCGAGAATTGCGGATAAAGCGGCAGGCAAACTACTTCGTCCGCCTCCCAACCGGCGACCTCTCGCGCAGTCTGCTCGCTGATAGGGTGCCAATAGCGCATAGCGACAAAACACCGGTGCTGCGGCCCCAAAACCGATTCGAGCGCTGTCGCCTGCGCCTCGGTGTTAGCAAGCAGCGGCGACCCGCCGCCGAGCCTGCGGTAGATCTCCTGCGCTACCCGGCATCGACGCCATGCGATGATGCGCGCAAGCGGCAGCCGAGCGAGTGCAGGCAACCGCAAAATAGCGGGATCGCTGAAGAGGTTGAACAGAAAGGGCTGCACTGCTTCCAGCCGATCCGGACCTCCGAGGTTCATCAGCACGACCGCAGTACGCGCCATGTCAGGCGTCCATCGGTTCAGCCAGGAGGCGGGCGAGAGCCTGCACGTTTTCCGGAGGTGTTTGCGGCAACACTCCGTGGCCGAGATTGAAGATGTACGGTCCCCGGCCGAGCATCCGGCGGAGCCCTCGTACTGCTTCTTCGAGAGCGGCCCCTCCGACGATCAGCAGGACAGGATCGAGGTTGCCCTGAACCGTCCCGTGTGGCTGCAAGCTGCGATGCGCATAATCTGGCGGCACTGAGGTGTCGATGCCGACCCCGTCGACCCCCGTTTCGCGAAGATAGCGCTCATGCAGCACACCGGCGCCACGCGGAAAACCGATTACGGGATAATCGGCAAACCGCCGCTTCAAGGCTGCTGCGATGCGCCTGGTCGGTTCGATCACCCAGCGCACGAAGGCCGATTCGGGCAGAACCCCGGCCCAGCTGTCGAACAGCTGCACGACTTCCGCGCCGGCCTCGATTTGGCCGGTGAGGTATTCGATCGTGGCTTCCGCAAGCAAATCGATCAGCGAGTTAAACGCCTCCGGGTCGCGATAAGCCCAGCTCTTGACCCGACGAAAATCGCGGCTTCCGCCGCCTTCCACCATGTAGGTCGCTACCGTCCAGGGCGCACCGGCAAAACCGATCAGCGTCGTCTGAGCATCCAGCGCGCCTCGGACCCGTCTAGCCGTTTCGAACACCGGGTCGAGAGATGAAGCGATGCGGCCGCAGTCGAGCCTTGCAACCCCTGCAGGATCGTCGATGCGCTCCAATACCGGCCCTTCCCCCTCATGGAAGGCCAGCTTCTGCCCGAGGGCGTAGGGCAACATCAGAATGTCTGAGAACAAGATGGCGCCATCCATACCGTATCGTCGGATCGGTTGCAGGGTCAGTTCGGCGGCCAAGGCCGGGGTCAGGCACAGCTCGACAAAGTCGCGTGCTCTGACGCGAACCTGTCGATACTCGGGCAAGTAGCGTCCAGCTTGTCGCATCAGCCACCACGGTGGCGGCGAAAGCGCTTCACCTGCCAGCGCGCGCAGCAGAGGTTTTGCTGATCCGGTCTGCATCGATGCGCCGTCCTCCTTCCTCTATAAATTAGCTAAAATAGTGGTGAATTGTGGATCCGTGTGGATACCGTGGATTAAAAATTGTCCTCGGAATGTTAACCGGGCTGCGATCACTCGAATGCCCCGCGGAAGGGCTGTGCATAAGGTTGTGGCCTTTCCTAGTGCCGAGGCAGAAGGTGGGGCTGGGGAATGAAAGAGAGCCGGGGATAATTACCACAATACGTTTGTCCTGTGCCCGATTTCCCCAGGCTGGGAAAAGTTGATCGCGCTATCGCAAAACATATGGCCGCGCGGAGGCAAACCGAGGAAAATTCGAAAATGGAGCGTCGTTCAACCGAGTTTTCCCGATTATTCTCAAAATCACTCATACTGTGTCGGGATAAATTCGGGAGACCTGCCGTGACCCGCTTTCATCTTCACCTCGTTTCCGATTCCACTGGAGAAACCGTGCATTCGGTGGCCCGGGCCTGCCTTGTGCAGTTCGACGACGCACAGGCGGTCGAGCATGTCTGGAGCATGGTGCGCACCCGCTCGCAGATCGACCGGGTGATAGTCGGGGTTGAAGCCAATCCTGGGGTCGTTCTGTTCACGATGGTCAACGACACGCTTCGCCAATTGCTGCAGGAGGGATGCCGCCGGTTGCAGGTGCCGGCCATCCCCGTTCTCGATCCGGTCATCGGAGCGCTGGCTTCCTACCTTCACCGCAAGAGCCGTGGGGTGCCGGGAAAACAGCATCTGCTCGACAGCGAGTATTTTGCGCGCATTGATGCGATTACTTTTGCCCTCAACCATGATGACGGCCAATCGAGTTGGGGTCTCAACGATGCCGATGTGTGTCTCGTCGGCGTGTCTCGCACCTCGAAGACGCCGACTTGTCTCTATTTGGCCAACCGGGGGATTAAGGCGGCCAATGTGCCCTATGTACCGAGAGTGCCACTGCCGCCGGAGTTGATCGAAGCCGAGCACCCGTTAATCGTCGGACTGACCAACGACCCCGAGCGGCTGATCCAGCTGCGCCGAAACCGGTTAGACCTGCTGCACCATGACGGCGCGACTGAGTATACAGATCTTGAGGCAGTCCGAGCCGAGGTGCGTGAAGCGCGGCGGATCTTTGCTCAAATGCACTGGCCGGTTATCGATGTGACACGCCGCTCGATCGAGGAGACGGCGGCATCCGTGATGAAATTGCTAGCCCGGCGTCACGGCATGAATGACTGATAGTTTGGTTCTCGCTTCCGCCAGCACGGTGCGCGCGCGGCTGCTCGCTGCTGCCGGTGTCGCTTTTCGGGTACAACCGGCGGAGCTCCACGAAAGTCTCCTCAAGCAGGCCTGCCGGGCAGAGGGGCGCGATGCTGCCGGCAGTGCGCTCGCTCTTGCCGACGCGAAAGCGCGCCGAATTGCGGCGCGCTGTGGTCGAGCCGTCGTTATCGGCGCCGACCAGCTTCTGGTCTGCGGCAAGACATGGTTCGATAAGCCCGCGAACCTTGGCCAGGCCCGCACCCAACTTCAGAGTCTGCGAGGCCATACCCACGAGCTTGTCACCGCAGTCTGCGCGGTTCAGGACGGATCGCGATTGTGGCATGCCGTGAGCCGCCCGCGACTGACGATGCGACATTTCACTGACGCCTTTCTCGATGACTATATTGCCGCGGAGGGAGCCGACATTCTCGGCTCGGTTGGCGCTTACCGGCTCGAGGGCAGAGGGGTGCAATTATTCGAACATATGGAAGGAGATTATTTCGCGACCCTTGGCCTGCCGCTTCTGGAGCTTCTCGGCTTTCTGCGAACCAAGGGCATGATTCTGTCATAAGACCCGAACCCAGGTTGGGTGAGGAGCACTTTGAGCGCGAGATATTGCCGATGAAAATCGCTGGCACGAGCCGGCTGGCGGGTATCATGGGTTGGCCCGTCGCCCATTCCCGCTCACCGTTGCTGCATGGCTTCTGGCTTGACGAGACCGGGACCGATGGCGCCTATGTCCCATTGCCGGTGAGGCCAGAACACATTGAACAGGCGCTGCGCGCGCTGCCGATCCTGGGCTTTCGGGGCTGCAATCTGACGATACCGCATAAACAGGCGGCGCTGCAAATCGCTGACCGGGTCGAACCCTCGGCGCGTCGCATTGGTGCCGTTAATACGATTATCGTCGTGCCGGACGGCACACTCGAAGCGCGCAACACCGACGTGTTCGGGTTTCGCGAGAACCTGCGAGAAGCGGTCCCGGACTGGAAGCCGGCTGCGGGCCCGGCGGTAATCCTCGGCGCCGGCGGATCGGCGAGAGCGGTGGTTGCGGCGTTGACTGATGCCGGGGTCAGCGAGATCCGGATCGTCAACCGCACGCTCTCTCGCGCTGAGATTATGGCGCGCGATCTCGAGACAGCCGCGACGCGGATCACGGTCCATCCCTGGAGCGAGGCGAAGGCCGTCCAGCGGAACGCCGGGCTGCTCGTCAACACGACGAGCCTCGGCATGGTTGGTGAGCCGCCTCTTGCTCTTGACCTGTTGTTGCCGCCTGGCGCCCCGGTCGTCGACATCGTATACGTGCCGCTCGAAACAGATCTGCTGACCGCCGCTCGTCGGCGGGGAAACCCCGTTGTCGATGGCCTCGGCATGTTGCTGCATCAGGGCCGACCCGGATTTGAAGCCTGGTTTGGCGCGCCGGTGCGGGTGACGCCGGAACTGCGCGCGACGATTGTCGCGACCCTGGCGCCGCCTTGATTGTTCTCGGCCTCACCGGCTCGATCGGCATGGGCAAGAGCACCGCCGCGGCGATGCTGCGGCGCCTGCGAGTGCCGTTGTTCGATGCGGATCTCGCGGTTCACCGACTGCTGGCGCCGTCCGGGGCTGCCGTTTCGGCCGTTTCGGCCGCGTTTCCTGGTGTCGAAAAGGGGGCCGGAGGGATCGATCGAGTGCTGCTCGGGCAGCGAGTGTTTGCCGATTCCGCAGAGCTGAGGCGGCTCGAAGCAATTCTTCACCCGATGGTAGCCGCCGAGGAAAGACGGTTCCTTGCCCGGTCACGTGCCCGGCGGGAACCGCTTACCGTGCTCGACATACCCTTGCTGTTTGAGACCGGCGCCGAGCGCCGCTGCAATTATGTGCTCGTCGTTTCGGCACCCGCCCTCGTGCAGCGCCAGCGCGTCATGCGGCGGCCGGGGATGACCGAGATTTGCCTAAGCGCCGTTCTGCGAAAGCAGATGCCGGATCATCGGAAGCGTCAACGCGCCGATTTCGTGGTGCCGACCGGGGCAGGCCGCAACCTGACCTTGCGCCGTTTGAGGTCGATCATCAGACTCCTCCGCAAAAGGGGAGAGGGTAATTGCGCGAAATCGTGCTCGACACCGAAACAACCGGTCTGGATCCAGCCGAAGGCCATCGCATCGTCGAGGTCGCGTGCATCGAGCTTGTTCACCACGTCCCGACCGGCCGCAAATTTCACCGTTACGTCAATCCGGAACGCGACATGCCCGAAGAGGCTCTCGCGGTCCACGGCATCACCGCAGAGTTTCTAGCGAACCAGGCACCCTTTGCCTCGATCGCAGACGAATTGCTGGCCTTCATTGGTTCGGATCGGCTGGTAATTCACAACTCCGAGTTTGACCTCTCGTTTCTGAATGCCGAACTGGCCCGCGTGCAACGAGATCCGATCAGCTGCGCCTTTGTCGACACTCTCGGGTTGGCGCGGGTGCGGTTTCCCGGAGCGCCGGCAAGCCTCGATGCCCTGTGCCGGCGCTTCGAGATCGACCTGTCGGACCGTGTCGAGCATGGCGCCGAGATCGATTGCAGATTGCTCGCTGAGGTCTATCTCGAATTGCTCGGTGGCCGGCAACCCGGTCTCGATTTCGCAATGCCAGCCGATGAGGTGGGCATATCCGAGAGAATCATGCGGCCGCCGCGTCCCCACTCGCCTTCGGCAGAGGAGGTGATCGCTCACCAGGCGATGCTGCGAATGATCACCGAGCCAATCTGGCTTATGGAGGGCTGAGCCTCACACCACCGGGTTGCCGGCTGGAGCAGCGATTTGGACGTCGGCCTGCTGGCGGCGCAACAGCTCGGCGAAGTCGATGGGATTGATCATCAGCGGTGGAAAACCGCCGTCACGGGTCGCATTCGCAATAATTGCGCGGGCAAATGGAAAGACGATCCGCGGTGTCTCGACCAGAATCAGGGCAGCCAGCATCTCCTGCGGCGCGTTCCTGACCGTGACCACTGTCCCGTAAGCGAGCTCGACGAGAAACACCGGTTCGTTCTCAATGCGGGCCGTCGCGTTGATGGTCAGGACGACTTCGAAAACTTCTGGTCCCAGGTTCTGTGCTTTGACATCAACGTTGATGTCGACGGAGGGCTGCGTGGTTTGCTGGATCAAACTCTGAGGCGCGCGAGGATTTTCGAACGACAAATCCTTGATGTACTGCGCGTTGACGATCAGCTGCTGCGCCCCGTCCGGCATTGCCGGCGGCATGTCGCCTTGGCCGTTGCCTCTCGCCTCATCCGCCATTACCGCCTCCCCAGGACCGCCGGCTGCTGCCCTAACACGGATCGCAAAGGCGCATCAACGGTCGGCCCCGGACCTAGCCTGCGTCCGGGACAAAAAGCAGTTCGGGCTCCCGGTCGGGTCGGGTCGGATCGATCCGCAGGACGGCACCGTTCGGTACCTTCAGCCCGGTCAGCGCCCGGGTAAAGCCCCAATGCGTGACCACTCCGATTTGCGACCATGGCTCACCGGCAATCCGTCGACGGAAGCTCTGGGATCGATGCAAGATCATCTCCTCGGTTTCTTCCGCTTGGGGCCACCACGGATCTGGGAGATCATCGAATACCAGACCCGGCCACCAGGCGCGAAGCTCGGCTAAGGGCGAACCGATGTCGCAAATGAACGAGAAGCGTTCGGCAATCAACGGCTCCACCGTGATCGGAACGCCCAGATGTTCGGCTATGATACCGGCGGTTTCGAGTGCGCGCGCGTAAGGACTCGTGATGAGCCGCTCGAGATCAAGAGGCAGTTGAACCTGGGCTGCGGCTTGTGCTTGGCGGCGTCCCTGATCGTTTAAACGCGGGTCGCGGATGCCGGGGTCCCGGCGGGTGACGGAGAAGACCGGTTGAATTCGGTTTGCCCATGGCGGATCAAAATCACTCGGATTTCCTCAATTCCGAGGGGAGTCGAGGAAACCCCGAGCTCTTCGATCGGGAGCGCCAGCGCGGATAGGCAAGCCACGTATCCTGGCACGAACGAGCTTGCCGTGGTGCCACCCGCGCCCCATGTAGTCAAGATCCAGCCGAGGCCCGGAGCCCGGTATTTCTCCACGGCGGCAGGGCGCGGAAGGGAGATGGGCGACTTTCAGCAATACTTCGATATTATCCTGTTCGCGATGGTCGCCGGTTTTTTGGTGCTTCGCCTGCGCAGCGTGCTCGGGCGGCGGACCGGAAACGAACGGCGCCGCGAACTTTTTGTGCGGCGCCCGCGAGCCGCGCCGGAAAAGGGACCGCCTTTGATTGAACCCAGCCCGGCCGTCGCTGCTACGACGACAACTGCGCCGCCGGCCGATGCGGTCGCGGAAGGATTGAACCAGATCCATCGCGCCGACCCGAGCTTCGACCCCGCCCAATTCCTCGAGGGCGCTCGCATCGCATTCGAGATGCTTGTTACTGCGTTTGCGAACGCTGACAAAGCGGGGTTGCGGTCTTTGCTGAGTGACGAGGTGTTCCAGCAATTTGTCACCGCGATCGACGAGCGTACCGTTGCCAAGGAGACGCTAGAAACGCGAATTCTGCGTTTGGACAGTTCGGACATCGTCGAAGCCGAACTGTTGGGACGCAACGCGCAGGTGACGGTTAAGCTGACCTCGCAGCAAATCAACGTGACGCGCGCGATGGACGGCAGCATCGTCGACGGTGACCCAGAGCACCCGACCGAGAAGACTGATTATTGGACCTTTGCGCGCGATACCCGATCCGCCGATCCCAACTGGGTTCTCGTCGCCACAAGCAGCGGCTGATCATCGGCCGCGGGCCAGTTGGGCCGGCCGTGCCTCGGCGGCCGTCCTCCTTGGTATTCTGGCGATTGCTCTCACGTGCGACAGCGGACCGCGGCGCTTCAGCCTCGGGCCGGTTGGCTTCGACCGGTTATCGGGTTGGAGGGAGGACCACATCGCGGCGGCGGTTCCAGTTTTCCTGAAATCCTGCGGCCGGTTCTTGACTCGGGCGGATGTGGCTCCGCTCGATTCAGTTGCAATGGGCATTGATTTCGGACGGGTGGGAGATTGGCGGCCATTGTGTGAGGCGGCGGCGGCGTTGCCGTCCGGGGACGATGCGGCTGCCCGGGAATTCTTCGAGAAGGGGTTTATTCCGTTTGCCGCAGCGGACAACGGCAACGCGCTGGGACTGTTCACCGGGTATTACGAGATCGAGCTCAACGGCTCGCGGCGTCAGCGTGGCCGCTATCAGACCGCGCTCTACCGCAAGCCCCCGGATCTCGGTCCTGAGCCGCCGACGCGCGCCGAGATTGAGGATGGGGCGCTTGCGAGCCGCGGGCTGGAACTCCTCTGGGTAGACGATCCGATTGACGCCTTTTTTTTGCAAATCCAGGGGTCGGGGCGTGTTCGGCTCAGCGGGGGCGGCGCGGTTCGGGTCGGCTACGATGGACAGAACGGCCGTTCCTACGTACCGGTGGGGAGACTGCTGATCGAGCGTGGCGTGATCCCGCGAGACAAGCTGACGATGGCGTCGATCAGATCGTGGATGAAGCAGAATCCGGAAGCTGGAGCAGCCCTGCGCCGTCAGAACCCGTCTTATATCTTCTTTCGGGAAATCAAGGGCGATGGACCAATCGGGGCTGAAGGGGCCGCGTTAAGTGCCGAGCGGAGCATTGCGGTCGATCGCGCGTTCGTGGCTCTCGGTATCCCGGTCTGGCTCGAAGCGGATGAGCGGTTCGCCGCGGCGGACAGTTTGCATCGGCTCATGGTGGCCCAGGATACCGGGGGTGCGATCAAGGGCCCTGTACGGGGCGATATCTTCTGGGGTACCGGAGGTGCAGCGGGCAGCCGCGCCGGCGTCATGAACGCCAGCGGTAGGTATTACCTGTTGCTGCCGCGCGCCGTAGCACGCCGTCTCGTACCCGGCAGATTGGCCCGGCCGGATTGATTTGCCGGCGGGATCGAGCCTAACTTTCGGTTCGCTTGTTCTGAGCCGATGACGTCAGGCCGAGTTGAATGCGTGTAGCGTTGTTCGTCACGTGTCTGGTCGATTTGTTCCGCCCGACGGTGGGCTTCGCGGCCGTCAAATTGCTCGAAGACGCGGGGTGCACGGTCGAGGTTCCACGTCGACAGACCTGTTGCGGCCAGCCCGCTTACAACTCCGGTGACCGAGCCGATACCAGGGCGATCGCCTTGCAAGTATTCGATGCCTTCGCCGGCTATGACTACGTCGTTGCCCCCTCGGGATCTTGTACCGGGATGCTGCGGGTACACTATCCGGAGCTCTTCGCCGACGATTTGGAGAACCTGCCGCGCGCGCGGGATCTCGCCGAGCGGAGTTGGGAGCTTGTTTCCTTCCTCGTTGATGTCTGCGGCGTGCCGGCCGTCGCCGCGAAGTGGCAACGTCGAATTACCTATCACGACGCCTGCTCGGGTCTTCGCGAGCTCGGGGTCAAGCTCCAGCCCCGCCAGCTTCTCGCATCCGTTGCCGGTCTGAGTATCGAGGAACTGCCGGGGGCGGAGGTGTGCTGCGGTTTTGGCGGCACCTTCTGCGTCAAATACCCGAAAATTTCCGACAAGATGGTGACCGACAAAGCGGCCGACATCGCCGCAACCGGTGCCGAAGCGGTCTTGGCCGGAGATCTCGGCTGTCTGCTGAACATAGCAGGCAAACTCTATCGGCTAGGCCGGCCGATCGAAGTTCGCCACGTGGCCGAGGTTCTCGCCGGCATGAATGACCGAGTGCCGCCGATCGGCGCGCCGCGGTAACAGGGATGCTCGCGACCAGCCGCAATTTTGAGGCCGCAGCCCAGGCCGGCTTGGCTAACCAAAATTTGCAGCGCGCGCTGGGTCTGGCGCGAACCGGTTTTCCGCTGCGTCGTCGTCTGGCAGTCGAGCGGCTGCCGGAGTTCGAGGCGCTGCGCGAAGCCGGCCGGTCGATCAAGGATCACACCCTCCAGCACCTCGACTTTTACCTTGAGCTGTACGAAGGCAAAGTCGAGGCTTCCGGCGGCAAGGTGCATTGGGCGCGCACTGCGGAGGAGGCCTGCGCAGTGGTGCTGCAGATCTGCCGCTCGGCGGGCGCCAAGCTCGTTGCTAAGGGTAAGTCGATGGTCGCCGAGGAGGTGGGGCTTAACGATTTCCTCGAGGCGAACGGCATCACCCCGGTCGAGACCGATCTCGGCGAATATATCATCCAGCTGCGGCATGAGCCGCCCAGCCATATCATCGCGCCGGCGATCCATCTGGTTAAGGAACAGGTGGCCGAGACGTTCCGGGCCGAGCATCGCTCGCTCGACCCGGACCGGTTGTTGGCCGAGCCGCGCCAGATGTGTGACGAGGCGCGTTCGGTGCTGCGCCCGCGTTTCCTCGCTGCCGATGTCGGCATCACCGGCGCCAATTTTCTCATCGCGGAGACCGGTTCGAGCATCATTGTGACCAATGAAGGCAACGGCGATCTGACGCAGACCCTGCCGCGGATCCATATCGTCATGACCGGTATCGAAAAGCTGGTCCCGACGTTCGAGGATGCCGCGACGCTACTGCGTTTGTTGGCGCGCTCGGCAACGGGTCAGGAATTCTCGAGCTACACGACGATTTCGACCGGACCGCGCCAGGCGGGTGATCTCGACGGTCCGGAGCAATACCATGTGATTCTGCTCGACAACGGCCGCAGCGCGATGATCGGAACCGAGTTCCAGGACATGCTGCGCTGCATCCGCTGTTCGGCATGCATCAACCACTGTCCGGTCTATGCAGTGGTCGGCGGCCATGCCTATGGCTGGGTCTATCCCGGGCCGATGGGCGCGGTACTGACGCCGAGTCTGATCGGCATCGAGGAAGCCGGACATCTGCCGAACGCCTCGACGTTTTGCGGGCGTTGCGAGAGCGTATGCCCGGTCAAGATCCCGTTGCCCAAGATGATGCGTCATTGGCGCGAGCGCGAATACGCCAAAAAGCTGAGCCCGCCGGCCTACCGCAGCGGCCTTGCGGCGTGGGCATGGGTAGCGCGTTGCCCGGCGCTGTATCACGCGCTTACCGAGATAGCCAGCCGGGTGCTCGGCTGGGCCGGCGCGCGGCGGGGCCGGTTCCGCACTCTGCCGCTGGCCGCCGGTTGGACCGGGGTGCGCGATATGCCGGCGCCGGAGGGCCGCAGCTTTCACCACCTTTGGGCGCGCCGGCAGAAGAGTGGAGCTGACATGTGAGCGAGGGCCGCGAAAGGATTTTTGCCGACATTCGAAACTCGCTCGGTCGCGGTCGGCTCGATGCTAATCGGGATGCGGAATTGCGCGCCCGTGTCGCGGCGGACCGCCGAAATCCGGTTCCCGCCCGCGCGACATCGCTTGACGAGCGGTCGCGGGTCGACTTGTTTGTCGCCATGGCCGAGGAGGTGCAGTCGACGGTAGCGAGGATAAGTTCACTTACAGCGGTGCCGGAGGCGGTCGCGCGCTATCTCGCCGCAGAGAACCTTCCCGCTGAACTCGTCATGGCTCCCGACCCGAGCCTCGACGAAATCCCGTGGAAGACATGGCCCTTGCTGCAGATCCGCCGCGGCCGGGCGGAGGCGGAAGACCGCGTCAGCGTCACCCCCTGTCATGCTGCGATTGCCGAAACCGGCACTTTGATGCTGATTTCCGGAGCGCAGACCCCAACGACGCTCAATTTTCTGCCGGAGACCCATATCGTGGTGGTCCGCCGTGACCAGGTGGTCGCGACCTATGAGGATGGCTGGGACCGCCTGCGAGCCGCCGCAAAGGCGGAAGCGTTGCCGCGGGCCGTCAACTTCGTCACCGGTCCGTCGCGCACGGCGGATATCGAGCAGCACATCGAACTGGGTGCGCACGGGCCCAGGCGTCTCCATATCGTCCTCGTCGAGGATGGTCAGGCGGCGAGAAGTGAAGGGAACGAGTGATCTATGGCGAGAAGCGGTTCGTGACGTGCGGCCGTTGCGCGGCGCTAGACCCGGCAATTCGGCAGGGTACCTCGGGGAGGCGGATATCGCTGCGGCGCCAGTTGAGCGAGTCCGGACTGCATCTCCTCCTCTGCCGCCGCTCGATCGTGTTACCGGGATCGATCGCGCCAACGCCGAACGGCTGAAGCGCGGTCTGCACAGGATCGAGGCACGCCTCGATCTGCACGGAATGACTCAAGCCGAAGCGCACGCTGCTCTCTCTGCGTTCATCGCGGCGTCGCGGGCCGCAGGACGGCGTTGCGTTCTCGTGATCACCGGGCGCGGACTCGGCCAGAGTAGGCCGGGCGTCCTCAAGAGTTCGGTTCCGCGCTGGCTCGAGGAACCGGAACTGCGGCGGCAAGTCCTCGCGATCGCGCCGGCGCAGCCGCACCATGGAGGCCCCGGGGCCGCCTATCTGCTGCTCCGCCGCTAAACCAAAACGAGACGAATAGTCGCATTTCACGCGAGAATGGCAAGAATGCCGCGGCATTTTTCTTGCGGGGATCCGGCCATATCGTCACAAGATCACGTAGCTCCCACCTGACGAATTGCCAATGGCCGACAACAGCGAGCTCCTAGCCTACATCAACCGCCTGAAAGCGGCGCACGTGTTGTGCATCGGCGACGTAATGCTCGATCACTACATTTATGGCCAAGTTGAGCGAGTGTCGCCCGAAGCACCGATCCCGGTGCTGTGGATCGACCGCGAAACGAAAACGTTGGGCGGCGCGGGAAACGTGCTGCGCAATTTGCGAGCGCTCGGAGCAGCCGCATCGTTCATCTCTGTCGTCGGCAACGACGAAGCCGGCCGCGAGATCGGGCGTCTTATAGAAGCGCAGGACGGCGCCGAGGCGCATGTCCTAGTCCAGCCGCAGCGCACGACCACGGTCAAGACGCGCTACATCGCGGGAAATCAGCAGCTCCTGCGGGCCGACCGCGAAAGCGCGATCCCGCTCAATCCGTATATCCGCGAAGATATGTTGCGGCTGGCGCATGAGCTTGTGGCCGACCACTCGGTCGTCGTCATTGCGGATTACGCCAAGGGCGTCTTGACCGAAGGGGTGGCGCTGGAGATCATCCGGGCGGCACGTGAGGCCGGCGCGCGTGTGATCGTCGACCCCAAAGGCGGCGATCCCATCCGATATCGCGGCGCCGATCTGGTAAAGCCGAACCGGCGCGAACTCGCCAACGCCACGGGAATGCCCGTGACGACCGACAACGAGATCGTTGCGGCCTCCCGCTCTCTGATCGAGCGTTGCGGCTTCAATGCGGTTCTGGCATCGCTCGGCGCGGAAGGGTCAGTGCTGATTTTGGCCGACGGCGCGGTCGATATCCAACGCGCAGAAGTCCGCGAGGTCTTCGATGTCTCCGGCGCCGGCGATACGGTCGTAGCGACAGTCGCCGCGGCGCTCGCGGTCGGCGTCGGCATCACCGAAGCGGCGCGCCTCGGAAATCTCGCAGCCGGCATTGTCGTGGGCAAGATCGGCACCGCGGTGGTGTACGAGAGCGAGCTCACCGCCGCTCTAAATGGCCGGGATCTGCACGCCGCGGACAAAGTCGTGCCGCGCTCGCACGCGCTCGATTTGGTGGCGCGCTGGCGCCGCCACGGGCTCAAGATCGGCTTTACCAACGGCTGCTTCGATTTGCTGCACCCCGGACACGCCGCCTTGCTGGGGCAAGCCAAGGCGGCATGCGATCGGCTCGTCGTCGGCCTCAACAGTGATGCGTCGACAGCACGGCTCAAAGGTCCACGCCGTCCAATCCAAAGCGAAACCGAACGTGCGGCTGTGCTGGCCTCGCTCGCGGCGGTCGACATGATCGTGGTCTTTGAGGAGGATACGCCGATGGAGCTGATCCGGGACATCCGTCCGCAGCTTCTCGTCAAAGGCGACGGTTATCGCCTCGACGAGGTTGTCGGGGCCGACTTCGTCAAGCACGCCGGTGGCGAGGTGCTTCTAGCCAAAGTCGTGCCGGGTTACAGCACGACGGCAACGATCGCGCGCCTCGCCAGCTGAGAGGCTAGCCCCTTCTGCGCGACCTATTTCGGGGAACATCACACTCCCCCCAATCGACCCGCATCGGGGTCGAGAAGGCGGCGCAGCCGCGTCGCCGCGATGCGGGCAAAGCGCATCGTCAGGGCGCGGCGTCGGCCGGCGTCGAGCCTCGTTGTGCTGCCGTCGCGAAGCACGGCCGCGCCGAACGAATCCGCCACCATCAGGCCACATTCATCAGGGATGAGCGTGCGCGGAAAGTCATTTGGCACGGCGAAATAAAGGCGATCCGAGAAGTCACGGTAGGCACTCCACTTGCGGTCGGCACGGAAATCGGCGACGGAGCGCTTGATCTCGACGATTACGAGTTCGCCCGTCTTGCCGAGAGCAAGGATGTCGGCGCGCCGGCCATTGGCGAGCGGGAATTCCATTAGGCTGACATAACCGAGCTGCTCCAGGGTGCGGCAAACGCCGCGTGCCAGAAGGGCGGCACCGGCCGGCTCGACAGCGGATGCAGACATGACGAGCCGGGGATCATAAGGCGTATCATCAGACGGGGCGAGATCGACGGAGGTGATGATGGCGGTGGTGACCAAGCGGGGGTTCCTGCGTCAGGCCTGGGCCCTTGCGTGGCCGTATTGGAATTCCGACGAGAAATGGACGGCGCGCGGGCTGCTGCTCGCCGTCATAGCGCTGAACCTGATTACCGTCGCCCTCAATGTCCGTCTCAACGCCTGGAACAACGACTTTTACGATGCCCTTCAGCAATACAACTGGCCGGAGTTCTGGCGCCAGTTCGCAATTTTCGGGATCATCGCCTTCTTGCTGATCGTCGTTGCCGTCTATTCGCTCTATCTGCGGCAAATACTGCACATCCGGTGGCGCCGCTGGCTGACCGATCGCTTTCTGCGCAACTGGCTGGAGAACCAAGCTTATTACCGGATGCAACTGGACCACACGACGACCGACAATCCGGATCAACGAATTTCCGATGATCTCGACCGGTTCGCAACGATAACGCTGGCGCTATCGCTCGGACTGTTGAGCTCCTTTGTGACTCTCGCCTCGTTCATCACGATTTTCTGGAACCTATCCGGTGCGCTGACGATCCCTCTCGGCGGGGGTGTCTTCATCAAAATCCCGGGTTACATGGTCTTCGCCGCGTTGATCTACGCGATCGCCGGCACCTTGCTGACGCGATGGATCGGCAACCCGCTGGTCCGGCTTAGCTTCGACCAGCAGCGTTACGAGGCGGATTTCCGCTTCAGCATGGTCAGACTGCGCGAGAACGCCGAGAACGTCGCCTTCTACGGAGGCGAAGCGCGCGAGTTAGACACGTTCAAGACCCGCTTTGCGCGGATCGTGGCGAATTGGTGGGGCATCATCATCCGCCGCAAGAAGCTGACCTGGTTCACTACCGGCTACTCTCAACTTGCAATCATCTTTCCGTTCGTCGTCGCGGCCCCGAGATATTTCAATAAGACGATCCAGCTCGGCGGGCTGATGCAGATTTCTTCAGCCTTCAACCAAGTGCAGGAACTCGCTGTCCTTCATCATCACCTCATACACCGAAATCGCCGAATATCAGGCGGTCGTGCAGCGGCTTTCCGGGTTTCGCGAGCGGATGGAGGGGATCGCCGCCGAAACCAGCGCGCCGCACCCGATCGAACTCGAGCGCCGCGGCACCGGTGTCGAAGTCGACATGCTCGATCTCAACCTGCCGGATGGCCAGTTATTGCGGCCGAACATTTCGCTGGCGGCCGGTCGCGGAGAATCGCTCATGATCACCGGTGCTTCCGGGCTCGGCAAGAGTACGTTGCTGCGCGCCATCGCCGGCCTTTGGCCGTTTGGGCGGGGGCGCATCCGGGTGGGCGATGGGCGCTGCCTGTTTCTGCCGCAGCGGCCTTATCTGCCTCTCGGCACTCTGGCGGACGCTCTGGTCTATCCTCGGGCTGCCGCCGAACTGCCGCGCGACAATCTTGCCGAGGCGCTGCGCGCCGTCGGTCTGCCCGAGCTCGTCGAACGGATGGACGAGGAGGCTAATTGGGCCCAGCGGCTCTCGATCGGTGAGCAGCAGCGGCTGGCCTTCGCCCGGGTCCTGCTGGCCCGCCCGGAGATCGTCTTTCTCGACGAGGCGACCTCGGCGCTCGACGACGCCGCGGAGACATCGTTATACCGGCTGTTGCGGGAAGCGCCGTGGCGGCCGACGATCGTCAGCGTCGGCCATCACGGCACCTTGCGGCGTTTCCATGATGCGGTCGTCGATCTCGCACACTGCCCGATCTCGCGGGCGGCCGTCGGCTGACAACCGGGATCAGCATCCTTCGGGTGGAGGAACCGAGCGATGAGCGACAGCGAGCGCCAGCGGCGAGACGCGGAGGACCCGCTGCGCTCTGTCCGGATAGGCAAGCGCGAGAGCCTCAAGGCGCTTGGGATCAATCCCTACCCATACAGCTTCGAGCGGACGCAAGAGGCAGGCCAGCTGGAACGGCGTTACGCCGGGCTTGCGCCAGGCGCCGAAACCGAAGATCGGGTGCGCGTCGCTGGCCGTATCCGGGCGATGCGCAACAGTGGCATGTTCATTGACCTGAACGATGCCTCGGGCAAGATCCAGATCTTTTGCCACGAGGATTTGCTCGGCCCCGAAACGCTCGGAATCGTGCGACTGCTCGATATCGGTGATCTGATCGGCGTCGAGGGCCTCGTTCGGCGCACCCCGCGCGGCGAGCTCACGATCAATTCCTCCGGTATTACGGTTCTCGCGAAGGCGCTGCGCCCGTTACCCGAGAAATATCACGGCTTGGCCGATGTCGAGCTGCGCTATCGCCAGCGCTATCTCGACCTAATCATGAACCCGCAGAGCCGTGATACGTTGCTCCGGCGCAGCCAGGTCGTAGCAGCGCTCCGCGGCCATCTCTTGGAGCGCGGCTACGTCGAGGTCGAGACGCCGATGCTTCACCCGATTCCCGGGGGCGCCTCGGCAAAACCGTTCGTGACGCATCACAACGCACTCGACATCGACCTTTATCTGCGGATTGCACCCGAACTGCATTTAAAACGCCTGTTGGTCGGCGGCGTGGCCGACAAATTGTTTGAGATCAACCGATGTTTCCGCAACGAGGGCCTCTCGCCTCGGCACAATCCGGAATTCACTACGCTCGAGCTCTACGAGGCTTATGTCGACTACACCGCGATGATGAAGTTGACCGAGGAGCTCATCACCACCGTGGCGGAGACGGTGCTCGGAAAATTGCGGATCGGCTACGGCGGGACCGAGATCGATTTATCGGCCCCTTGGCCGCGGCACAGCATGGCCGAACTCGTTCAACGGGCCACCGGGGTCGATTTCCTCGCTCTCGATAGCGCCGAGGCGGCGCGGGAGGCGGCGGCGCGCGTCGGCGCAGTGCTGGCCGGGGGCGAGAATTGGGGGCAGGCTCTGGAGGCGGCCTTTGCCGCGCGCGTCGAGGACACTCTGATCCAGCCGATCCACGTTACCGGATTTCCCCGGGACATCTCGCCCTTGGCAAAGGCCGATCGCCGCGACCCGCGTCTAGTTGAGCGGTTCGAGACCTATATCTACGGTTGGGAGATAGCGAACGCTTTCTCCGAACTCAATGATCCGCAGGACCAGCGCGAGCGGTTCGAGGCGCAAATGCAGGCGCGCGCGGCGGGTGACGAGGAAGCGCAGTTCCTCGACGAGGATTACGTAACCGCGCTCGAATACGGGCTGCCGCCCTGCGGCGGTCTCGGCATCGGCATCGACCGGCTGGTCATGCTGCTGACCGACAGCCCATCGATTCGCGACGTCATCGCGTTCCCGACCCTGCGGCCGCGCTGAAGAGATATCGTTGCGACCCGATCGCGTCGATGTAAAACGGACGATCGTGATTGGAGTGTTGCATGAGGAAGAACAAGAATTCGGCAGCGTGCTGGTTGATGAGCGTAGCACAGGGTGTGTTGCTCGTCGCGATGGCAGGCTGCGCCCAGCAGGCGGTGACTGGGGCAGTGAGCATTTCGCCGATCCCGGCGGGGGAGGCTCGGATCTGGTTTTATCGCGATTACGAGCCCTATGCCGGCAAGGGCCTTCCGGCGATCGCGGCCAATGGGGGATATGTCGGGGCCGCCGAATTGGGTGGCGCGTTCTATCGCGATGTCCCCCCCGGACATTACGTCGTGACCGTGCAGACCGTCGGGATAGACACCAATCAAACGGCCAATTTCGAGCTCGCACCGGCCCAGGAGGCCTATGTGAAAATCGTCTCGCTGCCGAGTTGGGACACGGGCGGCGACAAGAACCAGTGGGAGCGGCCGACCTTTTACGCGTGGCTGATCCCGAACCAAGTCGCGCAAGCCGATGTCGCGCATCTCTCTTTTTACGGCGGCAGCTGACCTCGGCAATGACGCCCACTTTGCGACGCTCAGAAGTTTTCCAGGCTCAAGACCTCGCTGTCGTAGTCGTAAGCGAAGATCTCGGCGTGCCGGCCCCAGTTGATTACGGTCTCAAGCACCCGCTCCGCTTCTTCCTCCGATAGGTGATCCTCGAGCTCGCGCAGAAATCGCGCCGCCGGCGCGCGATGGCCAGGCCGCTCGTCGAGGACGCGCCGGATATGGGCAGCCAGCGGTACATGCTTTAAGAGCGCTTCGGCAAAGATCTGCTTCCGGGCGAGCATGTCCGCCTCGGCGTACGCCCGGCCAAGCGGCGTCAGCTCGATGTCGCCGCCGCTGACATGGGCGAAGCCGAACAGCTGCAAGGTTTCGATCAGCGGGAAGAGCTCATCCATAACGAGGTTTTCCTCGTCGGCCAAATGCGGCAGATCGGCGCGGCCATGATAGGGCGCTTCCGTCAGATTTTCGATCAGCCCCGAGAGCTGCTGGACCGAGGCATCGGGCAGGCGAAAGCCGATACCAATAGGTTCGGCTTTGGCCCCGCGTCGTCCGTCGCGCCCGGGCTCGGTCGTCAACAAGGTGTAGACCTGGTCGACGATCTGGCGAAAACCGGCGCTCTCCGAGGAACGCGGGCGCGGCAACGAGATCGGGATTTGGGCGCGGATGCGGCCGGGATCGCTACTGAAGATCAGGATACGATCGGCGATTTCGACCGCCTCCTCGATGTTGTGCGAAACGATGACGATACCCTTGGTCGGGATGCGATGGGCATCCCACAAATCGAGGAGATCGCCCCGCAGAGTTTCCGCGGTCAGGACGTCGAGCGACGAGAAGGGCTCGTCGAGCAGCAGGATGTCGGGATCGACAACGAGCGCGCGGGCAAAGCCGACGCGCTGACGCATTCCGCCGGACAGCTCCTTCGGATACGCATTCTCAAACCCGTCGAGCCCGATCAGATCGATTGCGCTCACTGCCCGCCGCCGCCGCTCGACCCCGGAGATACCCAAAGCCTCGAGACCGAGCTCGACGTTCCCGAGCACGGTCAGCCAGGGAAACAACGCATAGCTCTGGAAAACCATCGCTATGCCGCGGACCGGCTGAGTGACGTTGATGCCCCGGTATTTCACGGCGCCCTCGCTCGGCGGAACGAGGCCCGCGAGAAGTCGCAAGAAGGTCGACTTGCCGGATCCCGATTTGCCCAGGATCGCCACGATCTCGCCGTCGCGCAAGGTGAAGTCTACATGGTCGAGCACGAGTTGCCCAAGGTGGTCGGGGGTGCGATACGTCTTCGAGACGGCTTCGGCGCGCAGTAGCGGATCGGTCATTACACGAGATTTCACCACGGTGATCATTTAGTCCAGGCGCAAGCGTTCGGCGGCGAGATCATAGAGCCGATGCCAGAGCAGCCGATTAAATGCGAGGACGTAAAGACAAAGCACGCCGATACCGAGCGCAATGCGGGCGCTGTCACCGGCGGCGGTAGTTCGCGCGATATAAGCGCCGATCCCGGTTGCGCTCAGCGTTGTGTCACCCCATTCGACGATCTCGGACACGATACTCGCGTTCCATGAGCCGCCGGCCGCAGTGACGGCGCCGGTCACATACGCCGGGAAAATCGCCGGCAGGATTACTCGCCGCCACCACAATGATCGTCTGACGCCGAGATTCTGCGCCGCTCGTTGCAATTCCACCGGCAACGCTGTGGTGCCGACGATGACATTGAACAAGATGTACCACTGTGTCCCGAGGATCATTAGCGGGCTGAGCCAGATCTGCGGGTTCGCTTGAAACCGCAGGATCAGCACGACCGCGACCGGGAAGAACAAATTTGCCGGAAAGGCGGCGAGAAACTGAACGATAGGCTGAACGCGGTCTGCAAGGCCAGGGCGTAGTCCGATCGCTACCCCGATCGGAACCCAGATCAGGGAGGCTAAGGCGATCAGGATCAGCACGCGCGCTGCAGTTACCAGGCCGAGAAGAAACACCCACCCGATCTCGGCGGGATCGACGGTCTGGCGAATGAAGGTAATGATCCACATAGCCGCTGCGGCCGCCAGTCCCAGCAGAGCGATGTCGAACATTCGGTCGAGGAAAGGCCACGACCGCCGTTCGACCGGTGGCGGGCGCCGCCGAGCCATTCCGGCAAGCGCCTCGTCGATGATCCGGTTCAGTTCAAGCACTGCCGCCTGGGCCAGATCAAACAGGCGGGCGCGCTGCAGCACGATAAAAAACCAAGGCCGAACATTGTCTTCATCGGCCAAGGGGTCGGCCTGGAATTTGCGCGACCAAGCGAGGAGGGGGCGAAACAATAGCTGGTCGTAAAATAGAATGACGACGAACATGACCAGTACCGCGTAGCCGATTGCCGCGAGGTCGCGATGATTGATTGCGGTCGCTATATAGGAGCCGATTCCGGGCAGCATGATGGTCTGACCGGCGACGGTAATAGCTTCCGAGGCGACGACAAAGAACCAGCCGCCCGAGACCGACATCATCATGTTCCAGACGAGCGAGGGTATGGCGTGCGGCACTTCGAGGCGCCAGAAGCGCTTCCAGGGGGACAGATGGTACATGCGAGCCGCCTCGATCAGCTCGGCCGGCACGGTGCGCAGCGACTGGTAGACGCTGAAAGTCATGTTCCAGGCTTGCGAGGTGAAGATCGCGAAGATCGCCGCGCATTCGACACCGAGCAGCCGGCCCGGAAAAAGAGCGATAAAGCCGGTTACGGTGATCGACAGAAAGCCGAGGATCGGCACCGATTGCAGGATGTCGAGGATCGGGATCAGGATCTTTTCGCCCTGCCGGCTCTTCGCCGCGACCGCTGCATAGGCGAGGCTGAAGACGAGCGAGGCGACGAGCGCAAAGACCATGCGCAGCACGGTACGAAGTGCATATTTCGGCAGCTGCCAGGGGTCGAGGCTGATCGGGAGAACCTCGCCGACATGGTAGCGCACACTCATCGCCATGCCGCCCCAAGCGAGGAGCGCGACCGCCCCGAGCACCATGGGCAGCGCCACGAGATCCCAAAAATTGGGGCGCAGCCGGGACGGCCACGCAATCAGGGGCAGGCCCCAGCGCTGTTCCATGCTCCTCTTGCCGACGGTCGCCGTCGCGGCGGCGGCACCTACCACTACCCCAAGCCCGGCGGGCTGGCTAAAGGTAAATTCTGGGAAGCTGCGAGCGCGCTCGCCGCAAATGGCTGCGATTCTTGCTTCGGGCCGCCGAACTCCCGACAATGACCTTGGTTACTACTGTGACGGGGATGCGGCCGTGGATATTGCCGAGAGGCGCCAATCGAACATCCTGGTGTTGGCTCCGATCGGGCGCATCGACAATCTCACGAGCACCGAATTTCAGGCGCGGCTGCTCGCCGCCGTCGCCTCCAGCTCTACAGACATCGTTGTAGACTTTTCCGGGGTCGAATACATCTCGAGCGCCGGTCTGCGGGCGCTGATGGCTGCGATGCGCCTGAAGCCAAAGGATCACCGGCTGGCCGTCGCCTGTCTCCATACGGTAGTGAGCGAGATCTTTGCGATCAGCCGATTTTCGCATGTCGTCCCGGTCTTCGCCACCGTCGAGGACGCGAGCGCTGCTTGGCAGGGCCCACCGCAACCCGAGGGGGCGGTTTCCCATGCCGAGACCGAACCGGCCGGATCACTGCGTGTCCGCTTTTGGGGCACCCGCGGCTCGCTGCCGGCACCGCTGCGGGCGCAGGCGGTCCGCGGCAAGATTTGCGATGCGCTGCTCGCCGCTCGCGGGCGCGCGCTCGAGACCGAGCAGGCGATCGATGCCTTCATAGACAGCAGGCTGCCATTTTCAGTACGCGGCACTTTCGGCGGCAATACCAGTTGTGTGGAGATCATTACCGGCGGCGACGAATATGTGATTTGCGACCTCGGCACGGGCGTGCGTGAATTCGGCAACCGGGTACTTCGCGAGCACGGCCCGGGCCGCAAACACACCTACAACATATTTTTGTCGCACCCGCACTGGGACCACATCATGGGGTTCCCGTTCTTTGCTCCCGCCTACATCCCAGGCAATCGGATTCGCATATACGGCTGCCATGGCGTGCTGCGCGAGGCGCTGCGCATCCAGCACTCGGCTCCCTGGTTTCCCGTCGATTTTCACTCGCTTGGTTCGAGCATGGAGTTCATCACCTTTGAGCCCGGCCGCACTTACGAAGTAGCCGGTCTTTCGGTCACCTCGATCAAACAGTTTCACACGGGAGATTCGTACGGGTATCGCTTTTCCAAAGGCGGCAAGTCGATCGTGTACTCTACCGATTGCGAGCACAAGAGTACCCACCTCGACGAAACCTACCCGTTCGTCGAGTTCTACAAAAACACCGATTTGCTGATCTTCGATTCCATGTATTCGCTCGGCGACTCGGTCTCGGTCAAGGAGGATTGGGGTCATTCGAGCAATGTCGTCGCGGTCGAGTTGGCCCAGGCGGCGCGGGTCAGGCGCCTGGCGCTGTTTCACCACGAGCCGGCATATGACGATCGCATGCTCGAGGAGGTATTCGCCGAAACGGTCCGCTTCGAGGCAATCAGCCGGCCTGGCCACGAGGTCGAGGTGATCTCGGCCTATGACGGGCTAGAACTGGAATTGTGATCCGCGGTCCCGCAGTGGGCCGGGGCATCGCCTTACTGCGTGCTCCGGGCCGCGCGTCTGCGCTCGCGCTGGTCGCGGCCGCTTTGGTGCTGCGCATCATCGACCCCGGAATCATCACCGAATTGCGCGTGCGCAGCTTCGACTTCGTGGAACAAGTGTGGCCTCGCCAAGCGAACTCGGCACGAGTGGTGGTTGTCGACATCGACGAGAAGAGCCTCGCCCAATACGGGCAGTGGCCGTGGCCGCGGCACCGGGTGGCCGAGCTCGTTCGCCGTATCGCCCAAGGGAAGCCGCGCGCTCTGGGCATCGACATCCTCTTGGCCGACCGAGATCGGCTTTCGCCGGGCGAGATAGCGCGAGAACTGCCCGGCTTGCCTCCGGCTCTGGCGGACGCGTTGGCGCAGCTGCCGCCGAGCGACCGCGACCTCGCCGAAGCTATGTCAGAGGTCCCAACGGTGCTTGCTCTCGCTCCCAGCCGTGAGGAAGCAGCGCCAGATCCAGATCCGTTTCGCCCCGCCCCGATCCGCCAGACTGGGGACGATCCCAGGCCGTTTTTGAAGAGCTACAAATCCCTGGTGCAAAGCCGGCCCGATCTCCGCGCCGTCGCGCGCGCCGCCGGAGAAATCGCGGTCGTGCCGGATCTGGACGGCGTCATCCGGCGGCTCGCTCTCGCTGTGGCCTATCAACAAACGATCGTCCCGAGCTTTGCGCTCGAGGTCTTGCGCGTCGCCGGCGGCGAACGCTCGATCGTGATCGATACCGGCGCGCTCGGGATCGAAAGCTTCAGGATCGGCGGCACCACCATCCCGACGGACAGGCGGGGCCGCGCGATCCTCCATTTCGCACCGTCACAGGCGCGGTCCATCTCGGCCTCGGACGTCCTCAATCCGGTGTTTGCCCCAGCCGAACTGCAGGGCCAGGTAGTCTTGCTCGGGGTTGCGGGCGTCGGAATCGCCGGGCTGCGGCAAACGCCTCTCGGTCTTGTCCGCGCAGTCGACCTCCATGCCCAGCTAATCGAATTGATCCTGCTCAACGACTTGCTCCACCGCCCACCATTTCTCGATTGGTTCGAGCTGGCTGCGGCCCTCGCGGCCGGGCTCGCGGTCATTTGGCTGCTGCCCTATGCGAGGCTGATGCACGCGGTCGGTATCGCTGTCGCGCTCGCGGCGGTACTTTTTGTCCTCGAACTCGTGCTCTTCCGCTTTGCCGATCTCCTGTTCGACAGCACATTCCCGGTGCTGACCCTGCTCGGCGCGTTAGGTATAATGCTGGTCGGTAACCTTCGCGCCACGCAGGCGGAACTCGTTCGCGAACGCGAGGAGAAGCAGCGGGTCGAGGGCGAGCTTGCTGCGGCACAGGCAATCCAGATGGGTTTGTTACCGCGGCGCTTTCCTGCATTTCCCGATCGTCACGACATCGATGTCTATGCCCGCATCGAGCCGGCGCGAATGGTCGGGGGCGACCTCTACGACTATCTGTTGATCGGAGGAAGCAACCGCCTGTTCTTTCTGATCGCCGACGTGGCAGGCAAGGGCATTGCAGCAGCACTATTGATGGCGGTGACCAAGGAGGTCGTCCGCGATGCCGTGCTGACATTTGGGCCCGCGCTCGACCGCATCCTTGCGGAGGCCAACCGAAAGACCGCCGCGGCGAGTGCGGAGTTGCAGAGCGAGGGCGGCGTTTTCGTGACCGCTTTCGCCGGGATTCTCGACCTCGGCTCGGGCGAGGTCACCTATTCCAGTGCCGGTCACGATGCGCCCTTTGTCCTCGGCGGCGGCACCGGCTTGCGGCAGCTCGTCACCGAAGGCGGTCCGCCACTCGGTGCGGTTGAGGACTTCCGCTTCCCGATCGATCACGACCGCATCGAGGCTGGCGAGGTCCTGCTGCTCTTTACCGACGGGATCACGGAAGCGGAGAACGCCGACCGTACGCTGTATTCTTCCGAAAGGCTGGCCAAGGCGCTGGCGAGGGCAGCAATCGTCGATGCCCAGCAGGTCGTGGCAGCGGTAATTGACGATGTCATCCGCTTTGTCGGCGGGGCCGAGCAAGCGGACGATATGACTGTTCTGGCGTTGCGGCGAGTTGGCCTCGCCGCTACCTGACCGTGATTTCCACGCGGCGATTACGGGGCTCAGGAGTTTGGTCAGCCGTCGGCACGAACAGGTCGTGCTTGCCGCGGCCGGCAATCGAGATCGCCTGTCGATCGATCCCGTCGTGAACCAGCGCGTCGCGGATCGCTGCGGCGCGAGCGAGTGACAGCGCTTGATTATAGGGCAGATCGCCGAGCGTGTCGGTGAATCCGATCACCTCGACTTGGTAAACCGGTCGTTGCTTGACATCGTCGAACACAGCGCGATAGGCGGTCTCGGAGTTGCGGGTCAGCCCGTTGCTGCCCAGGACGAAATAGAGGCGGAAGTGGTGTGGCAGGATTGGCTGTGCCGCCATCGCTCGCCGGAAGATCACGTTCAGGTTTCCCTGAGTTTCCTCGCTCGGCGCAGTGCTGCCGGCCCGCGACTCGGCCGTTGCGTAGGGCTGGTCGAGGGTCGTGACCGTCTGGCCCTCCTCGACCGTGATCGCCCCCACGCCATCGCCTTCGGCATTGGGCAGCACGACGAACAGCGCTTGCCGCGGACAACCCGCCAGGAGGACCATTGAGGCGAGTGCCGGGATTGTCCGCCGCACCATCAGCGGTCGCCATAGACTTGAACGGCAAAGGTCGTGCCGCGCACCCCGAGGATTGCGGTCGGCGTCCTGAGTTCTCATCGCCCCAGGGGTGCTGCGCGCGATGTCGCCGGAAACGACCGCCAGGGTTCCCTGCCGCATATCGGCCAGCATCGCGCCGCGAAAGTCATTCGAGTTCGAACTGGAATTCGTCGAGCGCGATCTGGCTGTTCGGACCGGCGGAGAATACCGTGTTATCGATGAAGGTGATGCCGATCCCGCCGTCTGAACCTGTTTCGATGACGTCCTTGATGAACAGCATATCCCCGACTTTTGCGGGCCGACGCTCGCCGGAGCGCAGGATCGCCGCTTGCCCGGCTACCTTTTTGATCTGGGCAATCTGCGCAGTTTCGGCCGCCGAAGGAACCCCCGCCGCCGCAGCCGACAATGCCGTGGCCAACCACAGCACCAAGCCTAATTTCTTCAGCCCCGCCAATTCTTCCTCCCTGGTTGATGAATGCCTCGTTAATACACGAGGTCGGCAGGCCGTTGGCAGCAAGATGAGCAAGCTTCGGTGAAGAGAGCGTCGATTACGCTGTGTGCCGAGCTCGCGGAGCTCGCTCGGCTTCAAGCCTTTGCCGTCGAGTTCGCGCGCCACTGCGGCCTACCGGATGGCGATAGATCACGGCTCCTGATCATTCTCGATGAGCTGTTCACCAATGCCGTCACGCATGGTCATGGCGCGCATTCGGCGGGAGGAACCGTCGCAGTCTCGCTTGGATGGAAAGAGGGTCGCCTCCGGATCAGCTTTGTCGACGATGGGTTGCCATTCGATCCGCTCGCTTTCCTCGGGCCGGATTTGGAAGGGGCGGCAAAAGAGCGCGGCATTGGCGGGCTCGGCATCCATATCGTCCGGTCGCTCGTCCACCAGGCCCGCTACCGCCGTGAGGGCGAGCGCAACCACCTCCATCTGGTGCGACGCACTGGGGGGCCCGGCGGAGCAGGCGGTTGAGGTTGGCTCATCTCGCCGATGCGGCGAGCAATATCATGATCTCACCAACTTGCTGGAAGGCCCCGAGAACATCGCCTGTATAGCCGCCGATCTGACGGCGTGCGAGCTCAGCCATGGCGAAAACTACCGCGCCGGTGAGGCAAAGCGCTATCGCGCCTCGCGCCGGTCCCAGCGCCGCCAAGGCGATCGCGGTGCCGATCAGCGCCGCTGCAATCGCGCCGCCCGCTCCAGGTGTTCCCGCTGTCGCCCCTAGGCCATCGGGGCGAGCCGGCGTCAATCCCATCATCGTCGCCGGCAGTGCGGCCCGAGAGGCGGCGTGCGCCGCAATCAGCGCGAGACCGGCGTGGATCACATCACCGATGCCGGCGAGCGCCGCGGCTCTCAGCAGCACGCTCAGAACGATCGCCAGCACACCGTAGGTGCCCTGCCGGCTGTCCCGCAGGATCGCGAGCTTTTCTTCCCGATCGCGCCCTCCGCAGAACCCGTCGGCGGTATCGGCGAGCCCGTCCTCGTGCAACGCGCCCGTCAACGCGACACCCGCCAGCACCGACAACAGCGCCGCCGGCCAACTTGCCAAGCCAATCAGCTGCGCCAATAGAAGCGCAAACGCGGCTGCGCCGCCGATCCCGGCGCCGACGAGCGGGAATGCCCAAGCCGAATCGGCGAGCCGCCACATGCCCGCTGCCCGTGGAGCGACCGGCAGCCGCGTGAAGAAGCCGGTGGCGGCGAGAAAGCCGGCGAAAAGCCCCGCGGAGTGGCGTAAAGGATCCTCAGACCGGCTCATAGCATCACGATAACCGGTTTGGCCATGAACGGGGCCAATGACTATATTTCAGTGCCATGGCGACGATTACCGGAACCGGTGTTGACTTGCTCGATCTTGATCGCCTGCGGGAGGCGCCGCTGTGCCGCGACCCGTTCGACTATATCGTTGTCGAGGATTTTGTGGCCCGCGACGGGCTCGCCCCGCTCGTCGCCGATTTTCCACCGGTCCCCGGTCACGGCAGTTTTCCGGTCGAAAGCCTGGCATGCGGGCCGGTGTTTTCACGGCTCGTTGCCGCCCTGACCGGGCCGGCGCTGCGCTGCGCAGTCGAGGAAAAGTTCGGGCTCGACCTTGGCAACCGCCCGACGATGGTGACGGTACGCGGCAGGAGCGACGGCAAGGACGGGCGCATCCACACCGATTCGGAAAGCAAGATCGTCACCTTGCTGCTGTATCTGAACCTTGGCTGGGAGTGCTCCGAGGGCCGTTTGCGGCTGTTGCGCGGTCCCGTCGACATCGACGATTACGCGCGTGAAGTCGTGCCGCTCGCCGGCACGATGCTGGCGTTTCGCCGCAGCGCTCGCTCATTCCACGGGCATCGACCGCACGTCGGCGAGCGCCGGATCGTGCAACTCAATTGGGTGACCGAGCCGGCCGTTATCCGGCGCGAACTCAACCGCCACCGCTGGTCGGCGCGCTGGAAGGCGCTAAACCCGTTTGCGTCGCACCCCTAAACCTCAAGGCGGGGGTTGGCGCGGGCCAAGAAATCGATTAGCGTGTTGCGTTAGATACAATGTCGGTAAAACGCGGATCGAGAACAACGATAATGCTGCGAATGCTCCGCTCCGCGGTTGTCGCAGCCGAACTTGCAGTTGCCGTCCCGACCGCGGCTGTGGCGCAGACCCAGCTGGTTGACGAGTTCAAGTTTGGCGTTCTCGCCCATGACATCGGACTGTTCGACAAGCCCGTCGAATCGGGTTCGGACATCAATTTCGAAATGTTGTTCACCCCGCCGGAATTCTTTCGCGTCATCGGGTCGCCGCGGCCTCATCTCGGCGGTTCGCTCAACACTGCGGGCAACACCAACGCCGGCTATTTCGGCCTCACCTGGGGGATCACGCTGATCCAGAACCTGTTCGGGTGGGGCGCGAGTGTCTTCGCCAATGGCAGCCTCGGGGGCGCTCTGCAGGACGGCTATACCAACAGCGCCCCGCCGGACCGCAAAAAGCTCGGCTCCACCGCGCTGTTCCGAGAAAGCGTCGAACTCGGTTATCAGCTGACCCCCAACCTCAGCGTATCGGGGTTCGTCGACCACATGTCAAACGCCAATCTCGCGCCGCATAACGCTGGGATAACCGACGCCGGCGCTCGCCTCGGCTTCAAGTTCTAGCGTTCAGACGGGACACAAGTCCCCTCCTTCTCCTCGGCGTCGCTGTTTTTGCTGTTTTTTGCAGCAAATTATCAGCCGCCGATCTCGTCTGCTCCGCGCATATCCTGAAGTTTCGGCCGCAACGGGCCGGAAAAACAGCGACGACCGTCGCTGATCCTGGCTGATATTCGCTGTTCTGAAGCTGCGCTTCGCGATTGGGCGCACAGGGGTGTCCATGCAGATAATGATATCACTTTGATGTTAAAATAGCAATACAATTCTGTTTAGCGGATCTGCGGACGCCTCTAGGCCTAGCTGACCTCCTCCCATTCAAGATGCGTTCTCGCGCATCCCGCTAGTGCGAACTGGTCGATAAATTGAGGCAATACGGCATTTGAGATTTCGGAGGCTGGCTATAGCGGTCCAATGAGGTCAGCATCTTACGTGGATATGTTGCTGTTTCGCCACGCTGAGACGAAAAGACCACGTAGACAGCAAAGCTTTCTTGCTCGGCGCCCACCTCTGCATATCATTGCGCGAGAGGCACGGGTGTTCCTCACCCGGCTGATGCAACCGTTGATTTCTCGGGGGAGCAATGACCAGAAAGGGAATTTCGGCAGGGTGGCGGCGATTGGGGGCTCTGACCGCGACGATCGGGTTGCTGATGGGCTTACCGGCGGCGAACGCCGATGAACTGGCCGATCTTCGCGCCAATCAGGAGCTGCTGCAGCGCCGCATTGACCAGCTCGCTCAGGCTGCACACGGAGCACCTGGCGTTCCTGGGGGCTACGGCACGGAGGCGGTGCCGGGTCAAACCATGACGGGTGGTAGCTTCCCGCGCTCCTTTCTGATCCCGGGCACCGACACCTCGATCCGCGTCGGCGGGTTTATCGACGAGACTTTCGACTATTACTTCCAGGGCGGCCCGGTAAACGGCACCCAAAGCACGACCGTCGGGGTCACCGGCAATTTGGAGGCGATCCCGCTCAATGTGCATTCCAACTCGATCGTCTCGGGTTTCCCGACGCCTGGTAATCTCGTGCCGGGGCAAGTACAAAACTCGCGCGGCAACGGCGTCTTTTTGCAGAGCCCGCGGGAAACACGCCTCAATGTCGAGACGCGCACACCGACCGCCTGGGGTGAGTCACGGACGTTCATAGAATTCGACTTTGCGGGCGGCAACAACTTCAGCACAAACAATGCGACGACGGTCTCGGATAGTTTGATCCCGCGGTTGCGATACGCCTATGGCACCCTCGGCGGCTTCCTTGCCGGGCAGGCCAATTCCAACTTTGCCGATCCCGATGCCAACGCAGAAACGCTCGATTTCGGCGGTCCTGCCGGCCAAGCCGGCGTCGTCCGCATCCCGCAGGTACGCTACACCTATTCGGGCCCATGGGGCAGCGCGTGGTCGATCTCGGCCGAAACCCCCGAGACCGACATCGTCACGCCAGCCGGCAACGTAAAAACGGACACGAACCTCGGGCAGAACGCGGTGACCAGCGGGACCACAACGGGCTGCGTCGCCAACGGAATCACGATCAGCGCGACTGCCGGGTGTGCCTTGGCCTTCAATCCCACCAAGTCCTCGGCGCCTGACCTCACCTTTGCCTCCTATTGGTCACAGCCCTGGGGCCATGTCGATTTTCGCGGGGTAGTCCGTCCGACACTCACAGTCAACGACGGCCATTTCATCGACAGGAGTTTCGTCGGCGGCGGTGGCGGTGTATCCGGGGACGTTAAGCCCGGCTGGTTCGGTTGGGAGAAGGACGACTTTCAGTGGCAATTCACTGTTGGCAACGGCCTCGGCCGCTATCTGAACTCTTCTAACGGTGTGGCGTTGGCGACAAACTTCCTGTCGTCGCCGGCTACCGCCGCGGCAGCGGGGTCCATCCTCGTCAAGCCGGTAAGTGAGTTCGGCTATCAGATCGGCTATCAGCACTTTTGGTTGCCGAATTTGCGGTCGACCATTGTCTATGGTTATGAGTATTCCGATTATCCGACGCAGCTGATCGGGCCGACCCAGTCGATCGTTTCGAACAAGGTGCTACAGACCGCCCATGGCAACCTTATCTGGAGCCCGGTTGCGTTCATCGATGCGGGCCTCGAATATATGTGGGGGCAGCGCCAGACCGTAGCCAACATCAAGGGTCAAGAGCAGGCCCTGATCGGCAAGTTCCGCGTCAAGTTCTAGCAGACAAAAAACATCCGACCTTCGAGGCCCGCCGCACTGGCGGCGCTCCTTGTTTTGTTTTTCGCCCTGCCCGATGCGGTCATAGACTCCGCCGCGACCTCCCGCAAGACATCCCGCAGCCAGGCGACGGCGCTGTCCTCGCCATGGTCGCGGTGCCACAATGCCATGATGTCGAAGGGCGGCGACGTATAGGGAGGTTCGAACAGCTTGAGACGATAGCCGTTAGCGAAGGCGGCTGCGAGACGGCGCGGCAGCGGCGCCGCCATATCCGACTGGCTGACCACTGCGAGCGCGGCGGGGAAATGCGGCGTCGTCAGTCCGACGACGCGGCGCAATCCGCGCGCCGCCAATGCACCCTGCAAGAGCCCGACTTCGCTGCGGGTAACCAAGCGCTCGAGGCCGTGGTCGCTGACATAGCCGTTGACCGCGTGTTCGTCCTCTCCGGTCGCGGAGATGATCAGATGCGACAGCGACGCGAGGCGTTCGAGGGTCAGCTCGCCGCGCGCCGCCGGGTTATCGGCGCTCAGGACCCAGACCCGGGTCTCCTGAAACAAGGTTTCACAGAGGAAGGGCTCGTGCACTCGTCTGAAGCTACCGATCGCGAGGTCGATACGACCGGCGAGCAGCGCCTCGGTCACCCCCATATTGCTCGGCCGAATTCGGAGTTCGGCATTCGGCGCGAGAGCCCGGATCCGCGCGATAAAGCGCGGAACCAGCACCGTGCCGACATACTCGCCGCAGGCGATCGTGAACCGGCGCTCTGTTTGCTCGGGCACGAATTCGGTCGGTCCCAGCGCCAGCTGAAGCTGCAGCAGCCCCTCGCGGAGGCGCGGCGCGATTTCGGCGGCCCGCGGCGTCGGCCGCATGCCATCCGCCACCCGCACGAACAGTTCATCATGGAGCACATAGCGCAGCCGGTTCAGCGCATGGCTGATTGCCGACTGGCTCAACCCGAGCCGCTCTCCGGCCCGCGTCACGCTGCGTTCCTCGATCAGCGTGTCGAAGACCCGCAGCAGGTTCAGATCGAGTGTATGGAAATGCAAATCATTCATGCGTGCGATGCACAATTATCATTGGTGTGCAAGAGGGATTTGCCGGCAACCTACTGGTGAGCCCACGAAGGATCTGGAGACGCTGCTATGTCGAGCTTGCTCAAATCGACCGTTCTGAGTCTAGGGGTATTGGCGGGCACCGCGGCGGTTGCGCTGGCCCAGTCGGTCTCGGCGCTGCCGCCGAGCAGTCCTGCAACGGGTCCCACGGCTGCGACACCCCCAGCTTCCACTCATAAAATTATTCCTAACCCCGGCAACAACTCGACTTGGCAAGAAGAACGCGCCCAGCCGTCGGCTGGCTATGAAGCCGACAAGTCGCAGCATCCCTATTCGACCTCGATCGGTCCGCAGCCAGGAGCGCACTCCTCGGGCAAAGACCAGCATTATCAGGCGAGCGATGGCGACAATGCCCCGAGCCGCCATCCATACACCTCCAATTTTGGTCCCAAGCCCAACTAATAATCCCGCGGCGCGTCTGCGCGGGATATCCCTTTTTCCGAGACCCGCCGGCTCAGCCGGCGGGTCCTTTGTGTTTAATCAGCACGCAAGGGGCCCCTTGCCGATCACGACTGGAGCTTGATGCGGCGGTACGGTCGGGAGCAGATTGTACGGGGCTTTAGACCCGGGCAGCGTAGGGAGGCTTCGGGTGGAGACGGAGTTCTACGACACCCTCGAAACGCGCGAGCCAGCCGCGCGCGAAGCGGCTTTGATGGCGACGCTGCCGCAGATCCTTGCCGCAGCGAAGCAGCGCGCGCCGGCCTATCGGGGGCTGCTCGCCGGGGTTCATCCGGAAGATGTCGTCGACCGGCGCACCTTGGCCGAACTGCCGCTGACGCGAAAATCCGAACTGATCGAGCGGCAGCGCCACAGCCCGCCATTTGGCGGATTTACGGCAGCACCGGTGTCGGCTCTCCGCCGGGTCTTCGTGTCGCCCGGGCCGATCTACGAACCGGAGGGTCGGCGGCCGGATTACTGGCGTTTCGCGCGGGCGCTCTTCGCCGCCGGGTTTCGCGCCGGCGACCTCGTGCACAACACCTTCTCGTATCATCTGACCCCGGCGGGCGCGATGGTCGAGAGCGGCGCCGAAGCGCTCGGTTGCCCGGTGATCCCGGCCGGCACCGGCCAGACCGAGCAGCAACTGCGAACGATCGCCGATCTGCGGCCAGTCGGCTATGTCGGGACGCCGTCCTTTCTGAAGGTCTTGCTCGACCGCGCGGCGAGCGAGGGCGGCGACGTTTCCTCACTGAAAAAGGCGCTGGTGGGGGCGGAAGCCCTGCCGTCGGCGCTGCGCGCAGAGTTCCGCAGCCGTGGGCTCGGCGTGCTGCAATGCTACGGGACCGCGGATATCGGCATCATCGCGTATGAGAGCATGAGCGCGCAGGGCGAGGTCTGCGACGGCATGGTGGTCGATGAGGGGATCATTCTCGAGCTGGTCTTGCCGGGCACCGGGGAACCGGTGCCTCCCGGTGAGGTCGGTGAGGTCGTCGTGACGACGTTAACGCCCGAATATCCGCTGATCCGTTTCGCCACCGGCGACCTGTCGGCGACGCTGCCGGGCCCGAGCCCATGCGGCCGGACAAACCATCGGATCAAGGGTTGGCTCGGCCGCGCCGACCAGACTACCAAGGTGCGCGGCATGTTCGTGCACCCCGAGCAAGTGGCCGAGGTTCTGCGGCGCCACAGATCAATCATCCGAGCCCGCCTCGTGGTAGAACGGTCACGCAGCACCGACGAGATGACCCTGCTGGCCGAACTCGGCGAATCGGCGGAAGATCTGGGACGCATCGCCGAAACCCTGCAGGCCGTCACCAAATTGCGCGGCACGGTTAGCCGCGTGCCGGAAGGAAGCCTGCCCGGCGACGGCAAGCTGATTGAGGACCGACGGCAATTGAATTGAAATTCCCCGAGAATTGAAATTCCACCGAAAGGTCACAATTTTTTCAAACCGGCGTCCCAATCGACACCCCATATCATATGCGTAAGGTTGATCCTTACAGGTTTGTCCCCCAAACCTCGTACTCGGTCGAGCAATTCGACCGTGGCCACGCGGCTCCGGTTTTCCCCCACCGGAGCCGCTTTTTTGTCCGCCGATCCGGTTGACCGAACCCGATCTGGTCGCCGAGGCTCTCGGTTGCCGGCGCGGCGAGCGTCTGGTGTTTGCCGGGCTCTCGTTTCGCCTGCCGGCAGGAGGCGCTCTGCTGCTCACCGGAGCCAACGGCAGCGGCAAGACCAGCCTGTTGCGTGTCCTCGCGACACTGATTAAGCCGTCCAGCGGCCGTCTTCTCTGGGGCATTGCGCCAGTCGAGGCAGACAGCGCCGCCTATCGCGGGCAGCTGGACTATGTCGGCCATCAGGATGGCATAAAACCCGGCCTGACGCCGCGCGAAACCCTGACGTTCTGGGCGGCGCTCCGGGGTGCGGGGTCGAGCCCGTTGCCGCGCCTCCTCGAAGCAGCTCTGGCCGCATTCGCGCTCGACCAGGTTGCCGATTGGCCATGCCGCTGGCTGTCCGCGGGCCAGCGTCGGCGGGTCGCGCTGGCCCGTCTGATCGCCGCGCCGGCGTCTATCTGGCTGCTCGACGAACCGACCAGCGCGCTCGACGATGAGAGCCAATCTCAGCTCGAACATGCGATTGCCAGGCATCGGGCCGCAAGCGGACGTGTCGTCGTCGCCAGCCATACGCAGATCGACGTCGGCCCCAGCCCGACCATTACCCTCGATGCCTTTGCTCCGCTACCGGATGATGCAGCCGCCGGCTGAGGATGGCGGCGTTTCTCGGCCTCTTCCGGCGCGATCTGAACCTTGCCCTGCGCCAGGGCGGCGACACCGGTCTCGTCATTGGGTTCTTTGTCCTCGCTGTCGTATTGTTCCCGTTCGGCGTCGGTCCCGAGCCGGAGGTCCTGCAACGCATTGGTGCCGGCATCATCTGGGTGGCGGCGCTGCTGGCCGCTCTATTGTCGCTCGATCGGCTGTTCGCGGCGGATTATCAGGATGGCGAACTCGATCTAGTGGCCCTTTCGAGCCTCCCGCTCGAGCTTGCGGTGCTCGCAAAATGCGCGGCGCATTGGGCGGCGACCGGCCTGCCGTTAGCGCTGACCAGTCCGTTTCTCGCACTGCTCGTCGATCTCGACCCGGGGTCGATCGCGACATTGTTCGCGAGCCTTTTGATCGGCACCCCGGCGCTGAGTCTGATCGGCAGCGTGGGCGCGGCGTTGAGCCTGGGCGCTCGGCGTCAAGGCGTCGTGCTGTCGCTCCTTGTCCTGCCACTTTACATCCCTCCGCTGATTTTTGGCGCCGGGGCGGTGGAAGCGACCGCGGCCGGCAGCGGCGCCCGCGCTGATCTGCTGATCCTTGGCGCGGTTAGCTTGGCGGCTCTGGCGCTCTGTCCATGGGCGAGCGCCGCCGCGTTGCGCCAGGCGTTGGAGTAAGCGCGGCATCGCCGACGCTGACTTGACGCGAAATCGGCATTACATTCGAGCGGCGATGATTAACTGGCTCGCCAACCCCGCGCGGTTCATGCGGCTTAGCGCAAAGGTTGTGCCGTGGTGCGCTTGGGCGGCCGTGCTCGTCCTCGCGGTCGGCCTTTTCTGGTCGCTGGCCGTGGCACCCCCGGATTACCAGCAGGGCGACACCATGCGGATCATGTACGTGCATGTTCCGGCAGCCTGGATGGCGCTCAGCATCTATCTGTTTGTCGCGGTGGCGAGCGCCGTTGCGCTCGTCTGGCGGCACCCGCTCGCCGAAGTGGCGGCCCGCGCGGCCGCTCCGATCGGCGCAGCATTCACCTTTGTCTGCCTCACCACCGGCTCGCTGTGGGGCCGCCCGATGTGGGGAGCCTGGTGGGTGTGGGACGCCCGGCTGACCTCGGTGCTGATCTTGTTTTTTCTCTACCTCGGCTACATCGCGCTGGCGAACGCCTTCGACGATCCCTCGCGCGGCGGCAGGGCGGCCGCCGTGCTGGCGCTGGTCGGGGTGGTCAACCTGCCGATCGTCAAGTTCTCGGTCGATTGGTGGAACACCTTGCATCAGCCGGCGAGCGTTCATGCGGATCGGCGGACCCAGGATCGACATCTCGATGCTCGCCCCGCTGTTGATCATGGCTTTGGGCTTCGCGCTGCTGTTTGCCGTGCTGCTGATCGTGCGTATGAGAACCGCGCTGAACGAGCGCAAAGCGATGGCGCTGCGGCTCAATGCAGGTGCTGTGCGCGTTGCGCGTGCCGAGCGCGAGCGGGTCGTTTCGGCCGGTACCGCAATGCTCTCATAAGGGTGCCTTGATGGGCGATATCAGCGGCTTTCTCGCGATGGGGGGTTACGCTGCTTTTGTGTGGCCAGCCTATGGGGTGGCCTTCGCGGTTCTCGGTGGCCTTGCGTTATTCTCGTGGCGGCGCTACCGCGAGAGCACCGCCGCGCTGGACCGGCTGCAGCAGGATCTCCGGAAGAGAGGATGACCCGCAAACAGCAGAGATTGGGGTTGCTCGCGCTCGGCATGGGGGCTCTCGGCGGAGCCACGGTGTTGGTGTTGAGCGCGTTCAACGACAATCTCGTATTTTTCTACAGCCCGAGCGAGTTGAAGACAAAGGCGATCGCGGCGGATCGGCGGGTGCGGATTGGTGGTCTGGTCGAGGCGCAAAGCCTGTCGCGTGGGGCCGACGGGCGCAGCATCTCTTTTCGTATCACCGATGGCGCGCATGACGTCGCGGTCGTCTACCAGGGGCTGCTGCCGGATCTATTCCGCGAAGGACAAGGCGCGGTCGCCGAGGGCAATTTACGCCCCGACGGCGTCTTTGCCGCATCGAGCGTCCTTGCCAAGCACGACGAGAATTACATGCCGCGCGAAGTCGTCGATGCATTGAAGAAGAGTGGTCATTGGCAGGAAGGTGGTGCGGCGCCGGCCGGACTGGCCCAGAAGAGATGATTCATGGCACGCAAGCTAATATTCTTGCTGCCGGTGGCGCTCTTCGCGGTGCTGGTGGTCGCATTCGCGGTCGGTTTGAGGCATGACCCGCACCTGCTGCCATCGGCGCTGATCGACCGTCCGGCGCCCGATTTCACTTTGCCCGGTCTCTACGAGAGCGCCAACGGGCTGACACGCAAAGACCTCGACGGCCGGGTGACGCTCGTCAACTTCTTCGCATCCTGGTGTGCTCCGTGCCGCGAAGAACACGCCGAACTGATGGCGCTCGGCCGTCTTCCCGGGGTCGCTTTGGACGGCATCGCCTATAAGGACAAGCCGGAGGACACCAGCCGTTTTCTGGGACGCCTCGGCGATCCCTTCGCCCATATCGGGGTCGACCGGAACGGCACGACCGCAATCGATTTTGGGGTCTACGGTGTGCCGGAGACCTATCTCGTGGACGCCACCGGCCACATCCGTCTTCGCCACGTCGGTCCGCTGACCGCCGAGGATGTCAAAAGCGAGATCCTGCCTCTGATCCAGCAACTCGGCCGGGCCGGATAGCTCGCGCGCCGGCAGTCAGGGTTCGGAACTCGCGGTCTTCGCTGGAAACTTCGCCGAGAAACCCGGGAAGATCATGCCAACCATAAGCGATGGCCTCGATCGTCGTGCCGCCGACGGCGATTGGCTTCCGGCTCACTTGGTGGGCGCCGAGCCGCTCATAGAAGAACCGAGACGGATTGTCGCGCAGCACCCAAAGGATCGCCGACCGCCGTCCTGCAGCAACGAGCCGGCGGAACAAGGCGATCAGCAGCCGGCGTCCGATCCCGCGGTTCTGCCAATCCGGGGCGACGTAAAGGGTGAACACTTCGCCGGTGAAAGAGCGGTCCCCGCGATTGGGCCCGCAGCTGCCGAAACCGAGGATGGCGCCGTTCGATCCGACGGCGACGCGGACGTCCCGCGGCTCCCTCAGGATGGCGCCGCGCCACCCTGCTTCGCGGCGCTGTTCCGACAGTGCGACGAGGTAGGCGGTGGAGAGCACGCCGGCGTAAGTCGTGCGCCAGGTCTCGACATCGAGTCGGGCAATGCCGCGCGCGTCTTCCGGCCGCGCCGGCCGGATCGTGATCTCACCCATGTCCACCATTGTGCCCGGTTTCGTGCGCCTAGGGGAGAGCCATCGGAGCGGGGACGCCCGCCCTCGCGGTGGCCTTGCAACGCCGGGCCCGTTATGGTGCCGGTATGAAGGGAGGTCGGCCGCTTTATTTCAGCTTTGTTGTCGGGCTGCTACTCTCGATTTCTCTTGTGGTTCATGCCGACAGCTCGAAAAAAAGACCCGGTAACGCCGCGCAGTCGACCGCGGGGCCGCCGGCTGAACGGCTTGGCGCCGTCGATGCGTGGACGGCTTACGCCTATAGCGAGAAATCTGGGAAAGTGTGCTATCTGGCCGGAGAACCGAAGAAAAGCGAGCCGGCAGGCGGCAAGCGCAAACATCCCTTGGCAATGGTCACCCATCGGCCGGGTGAGAAGGTCGCCAACGTCGTCAATTTTATCGAAGGCTATCCGCTCAAAGAGGGCAGCGAGGTGTCGCTCGATATCGGCGGGGCTAAATTCGATCTTTTCACCAAGGGCGACAGCGCCTGGGCGCGGACACCCGAACTCGACAAGTCAATCGTCGAGACGATGGTCAAAGGAAAACAGGCGATCGTCAAGGGCACGCCACAGAAGGGAATGGCTACCACCGACACCTATTCGCTCGCCGGTTTTGCCCAGGCACTCGCGCTGATCGACAAGGCCTGCGAGGTGAAGCGCTAGTTAAATGCGAGAATGACCATCGTTTCCTGCCCTCACCACCAAGCCCGGAGCCTGTCCTCGGGCCGCGCTGTGCGTTGACGCCTGGGGCCTGGTCCAGCAAGGGGTAACTCATGATACTGATCCGCTTCGCTTGCGCCGTCCTGGCGCTCGCCATCGCCGCGGCTATGCCCCTGCTCGGGCGCGTGGGCGCGGCCACCAACCAAGTGATCGAGATGCCGAATGGATTGAAATACACCGACACTAAGACCGGCGACGGCGCGACCGCGACGCCGGGCACCAAGGTCTCGGTGCATTACACCGGATGGCTGTATAACAACGGGGCCAAGGGGACGAAGTTCGACAGCTCGGTCGACCGTGGCAAGCCGTTTCAATTCACCCTCGGGGCGCACCAGGTAATCCCCGGCTGGGACGAAGGCGTCGCCGGGATGAAAGTCGGCGGCAAGCGCACTCTGATCATCCCGCCCGAACTCGGCTATGGCGCCCGCGGCGCTGGCGGGGTCATCCCGCCGAACGCCACTTTGATGTTCGACGTCGAGCTGTTGGGAGTCCAGTAGCGCCACGTCGACCGCCGGGCTTCATATTCTTCGCTGAGCGCGCTCCCATGGTGGACGACCACCGTAACCACACCCACCATCGACATGGGCACGCCGAGGTGAACTATGGGCGCGCGTTCGCGATCGGGATCGCCGCAAACCTGGCCTATCTCGGCGGTGAGGCCGTCGCCGGGATTTTTTCCGGCTCGCTCGCGCTGCTCGCCGATGCCGGCCACAATCTCGGGGATGTGCTTGGCCTCGGATTGTCCTGGGGGGCCGCGGTGCTGGGCCGCCGGCAGCCGAGCGGTCGGTTCACCTACGGGCTGCGCAGCAGTTCCATTCTCGCAGCGCTCGCCAACGCGATCATTCTGTTGGTGGTGACCGGCGGGATCGCCTGGGAGGCGATCTGGCGCATCAGTCACCCGGTGCAGGTCGCCAGCGGCATCATCGTCGCGGTCGCTGCGGTCGGCATCTTCGTCAATGGCGGGACGGCGCTGCTGTTTTCTTCCGGCACCGGCGACCTCAATGTAAAAGCCGCCTTCTCCCATCTGGCGGCCGATGCGCTTGTCACCGCCGGTGTCGTGACCGCCGGCATCGTGATCTGGCTGACTAATTGGCTGTGGCTCGATCCGCTGGTCAGCCTCATTGTTTCCGCCGTCATCGTCTTCGGCACCTGGGGCCTTTTAAAGAGCGCCATCGGCCTTGCCTTAGATGCGGTGCCGGAAGGCCTCGACATTGCCGCGGTGCGCGCGCACTTGCTGGGTTTGCCCGGAGTAACGGGGCTGCACGATCTGCACATTTGGGGCATGAGCACCACGGAGACGGCGCTGACCTGCCATCTGATCATGCCGGCCGGTCATCCCGGCGATACCGTGCTCAACGAAATGGCGCAGCAGCTGCAACATCGCTTCGGCATTCAGCACGCGACCATTCAGATCGAACTCGCCGACAGCGACGAGGCCTGCGCGCTGACCCCCGAACACGTCGTGTGAGACCGTTGCCCCGGTGGCCCGCCGGGACTAGCTTTAATCCATCTTGGCGTTCTTCTCCGGAGGAAAGAATGAGCGAACGTGCCCATGTCCGCGAAGTGGGGCTCCGCGACGGATTGCAGAGCATTGCCGAAATCATGCCGACCGAGCAGAAGATCGCCTGGCTCGATGCCGAGCACGCCGCTGGAGTGCGCGAGATCGAGGTCAGCTCGTTTGTCCCGCCGAAGCTGCTGCCGCAGCTCGCCGATGCCGAAGCGGTCGTGCGTCACGCGCTGTCATTGCCCGGCCTTACCGTCTCGGCGCTGATCCCCAACCTCAAGGGGGCCGAGCGCGGCCTGGCGCTCCGGGTCCATGAGATGAATTTCGTGCTGTCGGTCAGCGAGGGGCACAACCGCTCGAATGTCCGCCGCAGCACCGCGGAATTGGTCGAGGATTTCCGCCGCGTCGTGGCGCTGTGCCGGACCGCGCCGGAAGACCGGCGCCCGCACATTGCCTGCGGCCTCGCCACCGCCTTCGGTTGCACGATCGAGGGTGCGGTGGATGAGGACCGGGTGCGCCAGATCGCCGTCGAAATCGCCGAGGCCGGCGCCGACGCGATCGCGCTCGCCGACACCGTCGGCTACGGCCAGCCTGCGGCGGTCGAGCGGGTCTTCCGCCGGGTCATGGCCGATGTCGCGCCACTGCCGGTGTCCGGGCATTTCCACGACACGCGCGGGCTTGGTCTCGCCAATGTGCTTGCGGCTCTAAACGCGGGCGCGCGCTCATTCGACGCCTCACTGGGTGGGCTCGGCGGCTGTCCTTACGCCCCGGGGGCGACCGGCAACATCGTCACCGAGGATCTCGCATTCATGCTCGAAGCGATGGGGTTCGAGACCGGGATTGACCTTGACCGGCTGATCACCGTCCGCGAGCTCGTCCATCAGGCGCTGCCGAACGTTGAGCAGCACGGCGCTATCGCAAAGGCCGGGCTGCCGAAGAATTTTCGCCCAGTCCCGTTGGCGCAGGCGGCCGAATGAGGTGGTCGAAAATGCTGTTCCGCTGGTATCTGCGTGAGATCCGGCGTCTGAAAGTGCCGGAAGATCGCAGTGAGGCTATTGCTACCTATCCCTTCGGCTGACGGTTCGCCGCGATGTCGCCGACTCGGCTTCGGCTTTCGCTGATCTATTGGCTGCTCGCTCCGTTGGCCCTTCTGCACCGGTTTCGCCGCCGCCGGCCGGGTTGGATAAAAGTACCCGGAGCCCGCTGATGCTGAGGCTGGGGATCTCATGCTATTACCACGATAGCGCAGTGGCGATTGTCGACGACAGCAAGATAAAGTTCGCCATTCAGGAGGAGCGGCTGAGCCGCCGAAAGCACGATCGGCGATTTCCGGCGCTGGCGATCGCCCATGGCCTGCAGGCGTGCGGCGTCCCGATCAATGATCTTGCGAGCATCGTGTTTTACGAAGACCCGCAGCTGAAGCTGAGCCGGCTATGGGATCAGGTCATCGGTTGTTGGCCACGGTCGCGGCGTATTTTTGAGCAGGACATACCCCGATTCGTGCATCAAAAACTTCCGATCGATGCTCAGATCCGAAACTACATGGGGTTCCAGGGTAATATCGAGTATTCGGAGCACCACCGCTCGCATGCGGCGTCGGCGTTTTTCACCTCGCCTTTCGAACGCGCGGTCGTCCTTACCCTCGATGGGGTCGGAGAGTACGAGACCGCCTCAGTACATCTGGGCGAAGGCAATCGCCTCGAAAAACAGCGGGCAATTCATTTTCCTCATTCGCTGGGTCTCTTTTATTCGGTATTCACCGATTACCTTGGATTCGAAGTTAACGATGGTGAATACAAAGTCATGGGTCTGGCCTCCTATGGCAAACCCCGATATCTCGACAAGCTGATTGGTCCCGTTCTGCGGATCGGCGAGGACGGAGCTTTTACGATTAATCAACGGTTCTTCGATTTCTGCTCGACAGAGCGGCATTATGCTCCGGGTTTGATCAAGCACCTCGGAATTCCACCGCGCCCTCCGGGCGGCCAAATGCGTGACGAGCACCAGGATTTAGCGGCATCGGTCCAACGAGCTCTAGAGATCGCGACTGAGAAGATGCTGGCATTCCTCATTCGGGAGTACGGCACGAAGGATTTTTGCTTCGCCGGCGGCGTCGCGCTCAATTGCACTGCCAATGCACAAGTCATCCGGGATCTCGGAATCCGTTCCCATATCCATCCGGCCGCTGGAGACGACGGCGGAGCCATGGGAGCCGCTTTGCAATCGGCCATGCGAGGGCGCGAGAGCGGCCCTCCCCATCGCTACCGCTTCTCCCCCTATCTCGGGATCCGCTACCCCGAGCCGGTGATCAGGACGACCCTATCGGTGAACCAAATACCCTACCGGCAAAGTGCCGACGTCGCCGGCGAAATCGCGGACTGGCTGGCTTCCGGCAAAGTGGTCGGGATTCTGCACGGAAGGGACGAATGGGGACCGCGGGCGCTCGGCGCGCGATCGATCCTGGCCGACCCGCGGCGTGCCGAGATGAAAGATCACCTCAACGCGAAGATCAAATTCCGCGAGGAATTCCGCCCCTTTGCTCCAGTGGTCAAAGAGGAAGCCTATCGGGATTGGTTCGAGACCCTCGGCATGTCGGAAAGTCCGTACATGCTCTATACCCATAAAGCCCTGCGTCCCGCCCATACGGCGGCCGTCACGCATGTCGATGGTACCAGCAGGGTGCAAACCGTTTCACCCGAGCAAAACACCTATCTCTATCGCATCCTAGAGGCTTTCGAACGCCGCACTGGTGTGCCGGTGTTGATCAATACCTCGTTCAATCTGCGCGGTGAGCCGATCGTCTCCAGTCCATCGGATGCGTTAAGGACTTTTTTCGCTTCCGGGATCGACTTCCTCGTGCTCGAGGATTTTGTCGTCGAAAAGCAGGGCGGCAGTTCATCCGCGCTCCCCGAACTCGAACAAGCGCTGACAGACTGCCTGTGAAAACCGTGCATCTGACGCTCAACTACGCTGCATGCAAGCTGCTTTATTACGATAACGAGACTGGGCTGATGCGGCCGCGGCTTGTCTTTGTGGGTGCCGATGGGTCGATCCATTTTGAAATTAACGAGGTCGGATTAAAGGGCGATGCCCTTGATGATAGGCGCAAATTAATCGTGGTCTGGGGGGACTCGGTGGTTTTCGGCGCCGGTCACGGTTGGCCGTGCCTCCTCGACAGCCTCGCTCCCGGTTACCAATTTATCAACGGCGGTATCGAAGGGGATCCCTATACGAACATCCTGCGGCGGGCGAGCGAATTCAACCAGCAGAGAGTGGTCGAGCTGAACCTTCTGATGCTCGGCTGGCACCCGCTGCCCGACAATCGCAACGTTCGATCCGCTCTGACTGGTTTTCTCGAAAAAACGCGGAATACCGTTCTGCTCACAATGCCGACAGCGTTGAACAGACGGATAGCCGATCAAGATCTCTCATTCTATTTAACATCCCGTGATGCCGAAAAACCGTTCACGTTTTGCGGAGATTTGCCCTATTCTAGGAAGAACCAGTACATTGGGTTCAACTATATTATGGAACGAAACGAAATAATTCGGGAGACAGCGTCGCAGATGAACAAACGAATGGTCGATTTGTTCGCCGAATTTGATACGGAAAAGCTGGATGACTTTCGTCAGGATTTTAATGACATGATTCATTTGCGAGCCAGTGCCCATCCGAAAATCGTCCGGGCGGTGTATGAGGGGATCGAAGATTTACTGCAGCCAGCGGTTCCCCTTCGGTAATGGCGGCATAATCGAGGCGGCGGCGTCAGCATCAGCATCAGCATCAAATCAGAGCGAGAGTTGCATGAGCACAATCGAAGGCTTTGCCCATCCCGAGTTTCTGGTCGAGACCGACGCGCTCCAGCAGCGGCTCGGCGCCCCCGAACTGCGAATTCTCGACTGTACGACCCATCTCATTCCCGACCCGAAGATCACTTACCAGGCCGTCCCGGGCCGGGCCGATTTCGAGAAAGGCCACATCCCCGGCGCGCAATTCGTCGATCTGCAGGCCGATCTTTCGGACGAAAACCATCGCTTCCGCTTCATGCTGCCCTCGGCCGAGGCATTTGCCGCGGCGATGAGCGGTTTTGGCGTCGGCGAGGGCACGCGGGTCGTGCTTTACAGCACCGCCAATCCGTGGTGGGCAACGCGGGTTTGGTGGATGCTGCGCGTCTTCGGCTTCGACAACGCAGCGGTGCTCAACGGCGGCTGGCAGAAATGGAGCCGCGAAGGGCGGCCGGTCGCGACCGGTCCCGCGAAATCCTACCCGCCGGGACATTTTGTCGTGCGTGAGCAACGTCCCCTGATGGTCGGCAAAGAGGAGGTCCTGCAAGCGATCGGCGATACCGGGAATTGCACGATCAACGCGCTGCTGCCGGAGCAGCACGCCGGCACCGGCGGCAACAGTTATGGCAGGCCCGGTCACATCAAGGGCAGCGTCAATCTGCCGGCGGCACATCTGCTCGATCCGAGGACCAATGAATTCCTGCCCGCCGGCGAACTGCGCAAGCGCTTCGTTGGAATCGGAGCCTTTGACAAAAATGTCATTACCTATTGCGGCGGCGGGATTGCCGCGAGCGCCGATGCTCTCGCTCTAGTCATGCTGGGGCATCCCGATGTCAGGCTCTATGACGCTTCGCTGAGCGAATGGGCGACGGACCCGAGCATGCCGATGGAAACCGGCTGATGGACTGCACGATCGCTTCGCTCACCGAACACATCGGAGCGGAAGTCCGCGGCATCGATCTGACCGAGCCGGTAAACGAGGCTATGCGGGCCCGGCTCAACCGCGCGTTTGTCGACCGTTCGGTGCTGGTGTTTCGCGGCCAGCATTTGACGCCCCAGCGACTGCTCGAGGCAGTCGGCCTGTTCGGCGAACCCTTCCCGCAGCACAATTCGCGTTTTGCATTGCCCGAGTGTCCACTCGTCCACTACATCTCAAATCAGGATTTCTATCCGGGCGGCCGGCGTTACATCCCCGGCGAAGGCTATCACACCGACCACTCGAACGCCGTCCGCCCGCCAAAGGCTACCGTTCTGCATGCGGTGAGCCTGCCCGACCGGGGCGGCGATACCCAGTACGTCGATATGCGCCTCGCCTACGACGAACTGCCGCAACAAACCAAACGCCGTCTCGTCGGGCTGAAGGCAATCCATGTCTATCAGAGCCGCCACAGCGCGCGGAAGCTGATGGAGCTGAGTTCGGAAAGCCGCAGCCATATCCCCGACGCGGTAGCTCATCCGATCGTACGCACTCATCCGGAAAGCGGGCGCAAGGCGATCTACATCAATCCGATCCGCACCGAGGGCATCATCGGAATGCCGGAAGAGAAAGCGCTGACCTTGCTCGCCGACCTGCTGGAGCACGCGACGCAGCCGCAATACCAGTACCGCCACCAATGGCGGCCGGGCGATCTCGTCATGTGGGACAACCGCTCGCTGCTGCACAAGGCCAACGGCGATTACGATATGAACCAGCTGCGATATCTCTATCGCATCATGCTGCAAGGAGATGTGCCGGTTTAGAGTCGCTGCCCTCACAGTCCAGGAGGCGGGTAAGGGTCGTGGCGCGGCTTGGTGTGTCCGCCCATATGCAGTGATGATGCCCTTCGCGAAGACTTCGCCCGAACCGCCGCGCCGCAACCTTGTCGGGTTGGGCCGCGAGGCGCTCGCTGCCGAAATGGCCGAATTCGGCGCCGAACCGTTCCGCGCGCGCCAGCTCTGGCACTGGATCTATCGTCGGGGCGCCACCGATTTTGCGACGATGACCTCGTTGTCAAAGCCGTTCCGCGACAAGCTTGCGGCGCGCTACGTGCTGCAGCGGCCGGCGATATCGCGCGCGCTCGCCTCGCTCGACGGGACCCGCAAATGGCTCCTGCGCTTTGCCGATGGCGAGGAGGTCGAGACCGTTCATATCCCCGAGGATGATCGCGGGACCTTATGCGTCTCCTCGCAGGTCGGCTGTACCTTGACCTGCTCCTTCTGCCATACCGGCACACAGCGGCTGGTGCGCAACCTGGCGTCGGAGGAGATCGTCGGGCAGGTGATGATCGCACGGGATGCGCTCGGCGAATGGCCGTCGCCGCAAGACGACCGGCAGGTGACCAACATTGTCCTGATGGGAATGGGCGAGCCGCTCTACAATTACGAGAACGTAGCGGCTGCCTTGAAGATCGTCATGGACGGGGAAGGTCTGTCGATCTCGCGGCGCAAAATCACATTGTCGACCTCTGGGGTGGTTCCGATGATCCGCCGGTGCGGCGCCGAGCTCGCGGTCAATCTCGCGGTCTCGCTGCATGCGGTGCGCGACGACATTCGCGACCGCCTGGTGCCGCTCAACCGCAAATACCCGATCGCCGAGCTGCTGGAGGCGTGCCGGAGCTATCCGGGGGCGAGCAATGCCCGCCGCATCACCTTCGAATACGCCATGCTGAAAGGCGTCAATGACAGCCCGGGCGATGCCCGCGAGCTGGTGCGGCTGGTTTCCGGCATTCCCGCGAAAGTCAATCTGATCCCGTTCAACCCGTGGCCGGGCGCGCCCTACGAGTGCTCTTCCGATGCGGTGATCAAGGCGTTTTCCGACATCGTCTTTGCTGCCGGCTATTCGGCGCCGGTGCGCACGCCGCGCGGCCGCGACATCCTTGCCGCCTGCGGCCAGCTGAAATCGGCGAGCGTCAGGGTGCGCCGGAGCGAGTTGGCACCCCCGCCCGTCGCCTGATTTTTGCTGCGTCCATACCTTCGGCTCCTCCGCGTGTTTTATGCGTTCCTCGGATCTGCGCTCGCCGCCTATGGGGTGCTGGTCGGCGGTCTCTATGTTTTTCAGCGCCATCTGCTCTACTTTCCCGATGTCGCGCGCCCCGAGCTTGGCGATCTCGCTGCGCTCGGCGTCCGCGAAATTACGCTAAAAACGGCGGACGGGCTGACACTGCTTTCCTGGTACCTGCCGCCAAGCGATGGCCACCCGGTCATTGCATATTTTCATGGCAATGGGGGCCATATCGGATACCGCGCCGACCGCCTGCGGTGGTTTGCTCACAACGGGTACGGGGTGCTGATGGCCGAGTATCGCGGTTATGGCGGCAATCCCGGGACGCCCAGCGAATCAGGCCTGGTCGCCGACGGTGCCGTGGCGCTCGATTTTCTCGGTGACGCGGGGATCACGCCGGACCGGCTGGTGATCTACGGCGAGTTGCTCGGGTCGGGAGTAGCCGTCCCGTTGGCGGCGCAGCGGGAGATCGCAAGCCTGATACTCGAAGCGCCGTTCACCAGCGTCGCCGAAGTCGCCCAGTACCACTACTCGTTTGTACCGGCTTCCGCGCTGGTGCGTGACCGTTTCGACTCGCTGGCGAGGATCGCCGGTATCAAGGCGCCGATCCTGGTTCTTCATGGCGAGCGAGACCGGGTGGTTCCGGTGCGCTTCGGCCGCGCGCTGTTCGACGCAGCCCCGGGACCAAAGGAATTGTGGCTCGCCCGCGACGCCGGGCACGAGGATCTCGTGCGGTATGGCGCATTCGGTGCGGTCCTCGACTTTTTGCGGCGGCGAGTTGGCTAATGTGATCAGCGCAAGCGCAGGACTGTGTCCGAGAGTTCGCGTCTTCGCGTCTCTTTTCGTCGCGAACGAAAGGGCCCAGCGGGCGTCCAGCTTGGTACCAGGACCACCTGACTAGAGCTCGGTACAGTGCCGGGGAGCTAATCGGCTCGTCAAACTGTTCCCGGTCATTGCATGCCGGATACGATCTCGTTCGATTTTCTGCACCCTGCGCGGGTCTCGATAGATGCGGGCCCCGAGGGGCTCGTCGCCGTGCGGCTAGTGGAATGGTCGCGTGCGGCGGTAGCGCGAGGTCTCATCCATGTTGCGCGCAGCGAAACCCGCGCGCACCGGCTGTTTCGTGCTGTGCGCGGTTTAGCGCCTCAGCTCGAGGTGCTGATGCTGCCGCCCTGGGACTGTCTGCCGTACGATCGCGCCGGACCGTCACACGAAACGATGGCGCGCCGCATCACCGCGATGCGCCGGCTGACCGAGGGAATCGAGGCACCCCACCTGCTGATCACCACGATCGACTCGGCGATCCAGCGAATACCGCCGCGCCGAGTTTGGAGCGACGCAAGCCTGATCTTAAGCATCGGCGACATGCTGCGTCTCGACCAGCTTGAAACCTATTTGCGCCGTGTTGGATATGCCCTTGATGAGCGGGTTGACGAGGCGGGCCAGGCGGCGATCCGCGGTGAGGTCATCGACATTTTTCCGGCCGGGGCGGAGATGCCCGTCCGGCTCGATCATGAGAATGGGCGGATTATCGGAATGCGTCGTTTTAATCCGGTCACCCAACGCACCATTGATGAAATCCACGAACTGCGCCTGGAAGCGGCTTCGGAGGTGGTTGTCGCCGATCCGGCGGAGCGCTTTCAGGGGATCGAACACTGGTTGCCGAGCGTCTATGGCGCGGTCGAGACCGTGTTCGACTATGCGCCGTCGGCGCCGATCGTGCTCGATCCTGATACCGATGACCGCCGCGGCGGTCTGATGGAGCAGATCGCGGATGCTTATGAGGGTCGCCTGGCCTTGCGCAGGATCGTGGCCGAGGACCGCCGGCGTGAGCCACTAGCTCCCAACTGCCTCTACCTCGGCGATCAGGAATGGGAGCAGCGGCTGGCTGCGCGTACAGTCGTGAGCCTGGGTGGCGAGCCGACCGTACCCGCTGTGCCCCGGTTCGCCGAAGCGAGCAATGCAACCGAGGCATTCAGCCGATACGTCGAGGAGCGGCTAGCGGCGGGGCAACGCGTGGTGCTCGCAGCCGGAACGGCGGCCGATTTGAGATCTCTTGGCCGCGTCATGGAGCGCGAACTCGATATTCGCCCGGAACGGCTCCCGGATTGGGACGCGGCGGTTACCGCCCCGCGGGGAGAGTCGGTACGCTGATGACGGAGTTGGTCGGCGGCTTTGTTTACTGCGATGTGACGGTGGTCGCGTTCGCCGATCTGATGGGCGTTCCGACTCGCCAGCATACGGAGCAGCGCCGAACGGAGACGTTGCCCGCCAGCGAAGTTACGTTGCGCCTCGGCGACGCGGTCGTTCACCTCGACCACGGCATGGGGGTGCTGCGCGGGCTCGAGACAGTCGAAGCTGCCGACGTCACCAGCGAAACCATCAAGCTCGACTACGCCGGAAAGAAGAGTTTGCTCGCGCCGATCGACCAGATCGGTCGAATTTGGCGGTACGGGACAGGGACGTCCGCAGTCAAGCTCGATAGCTTGGACGGCGGAGGATGGGAGACGCGCCGGGCTCAGGTCGAGAAGCATGTGGCGCAGACCGCCCGCGCGCTGGTCGAGGTGGCCCGGGCGAAAGAGCACGCGACGGCGCCCGTGCTGCGCGCGGCGCCGCGCGACTACAATCGGGTCGCCGCCCGGTTCCCGTTCACCGAGACGGAGGACCAGGCCCGGGCAATCGCGGCGATGTTGCGTGACCTGGCTTCCGGCAAGCCGATGGACCGGCTCGTCTGCGGCGACGTCGGGTTCGGCAAGACCGAGGTCGCATTGCGGGCGGCGGCGGTTGCGGTATTCGCGGGCAAGCAGGTGGCGGTCGTTGCGCCGACGACGGTGCTGGCGCGTCAACATGTGCAAACCTTTCGACGCCGTTTTGCCGGGCTTGGCGTCCGTATCGAGACGCTCTCCCGGCTGTCGTCGCCAGCCGACGCGCGAGCGGTGAGGAAAGGGCTCGTAGCGGGCGATGTGCAGATCGTCATCGGGACGCATGCCGTAGGCGGCAAGCAGGTGCGGTTCCGCGATTTTGGCCTCCTCGTCCTCGACGAGGAGCAGCGCTTCGGGGCGAGGCAGAAAACACGGATGCGCGAGCTGGGAAGGGGCACCCATGTGCTGACCCTGACCGCGACCCCGATCCCGCGCACGATGCAGGCGGCGATGGTCGGGCTCCATGACTTGAGCATCATCGCTACACCGCCGGCCAGACGGCAGCCGATCCGCACCCTCCTGCTGCCTTTCGACCCGGTCAGCGTACGCGAGGCGCTGCTGCGCGAGGAGCGGCGCGGCGGACAAAGCTTTGTTGTCTGCCCGCATATCGACGACATCGCTCCAATGGCGGCGCGATTGCGGGAACTCGTCCCCGAGCTGGAAGTTCTTACGGCGCACGCTCGGCTGCCGCCGGCCGAGCTCGACGACGTGATGGTCCGGTTCGCCGATGGCCAGAGCGACGTGCTCTTGGCGACGAACATCATCGAAACCGGTCTCGACGTCCCCGGCGCCAACACGATGCTGGTCTGGCGCGCCGACTGTTTTGGGATCGCGCAGCTGCATCAATTGCGCGGCCGGGTCGGGCGGGGCCGCGTGCGCGCCGTCTGCTACCTGCTGACCGACCCTGCGGCAAGACTGCCGCCCGCGACCGAGCGCCGCTTACGGACGCTGGAGAGCCTGGATCGGCTCGGTGCGGGGTTCCAGATCAGCGCTCGCGACCTAGACCTGCGCGGGGCAGGCGATTTGCTGGGCGAGGAGCAGGCAGGACACATGAAGCTCGTCGGCCTCGATCTCTACCAGGAGCTGTTGCGGCGCGCGCTGGCTCTCGCGCGCGGCAAGCCGTTGCCCGAGGACTGGAGACCGGAGCTGAACTTCGAGGTGCATGCGGGAATCCCGGCCGCCTATGCGGCGGACGAGGAAATCCGGCTGAACCTCTACGCGAGGTTAGCCCGGCTGCGTGGCCCAAATGCGATCGAGGAATTCGCCGCCGAGATAGAGGACCGCTTTGGAGCAATGCCGGAGGAGGTGCTGCACCTGCTCGCACTGGCGCGGCTGGCACAGGCCTGCCGTTCGCTCGGCGTCGCAGAAATCGATGCGGGTCCGCAAGCGGTCGCGCTCACTTTCCGCGATGATACCTTGACGACCGGGTTTGAGAATGCCGACGCGCGCCTCTCCTGGCGCGGCGAGCGTCTGATCCTGGAGCAGCCGACTGAGCATGCCGAGCAGCGCCTGCGCGAAACGGATCTCCTGCTGCGCAAATTGTCTCGCCGGCGCCGACAATGACCCGTTGTCTCAAACCCCTATTGGCCGCCGTTCTGTGGACGGTTTGGGGGACAGAGTCGCTATTCTGGGGGTAAGCCTGTGGGCAACGATTCCGCCGCTTGTGCCGGGAATTTCGCGCGATAATCTGTCCCACGTGGTTGACACGGTGAACTCGAGGCCGTGGCCGAGGGGTCGGCGGGCCAATTCAGGGGGAAAATGGGAGCCCTCAGACCACGCCAGGGGCGGTCCATTCGGACCGCCCCTTTTTGATTCCCCGGCGGACTTCAAGCCCGGATCTCCTGGCGTTGAAAGACCACATAGGCGATCGCGAAAATCACGATCATTCCGGCGACGAGGCCGGTCAGCTGCGGCCATACCAGGATAAAGCTCTGCGCCGCCGGCAATGGCGCGCCCAGCAAGGCGCCCTGAACCTGGCTGTAGAACACCGGGCCGAGGGCGCGGGTCGCGGGCTGGAGCAATGCGAGGGCTATTTCGGCGTAGAGCGTGTTCGGCGAGACTCGGTCGAGGACTTGCGCCGTTTGCAGGTAGGCAAGGTTCGGGCCGAAGATCCCTTCCGGCGGACCGGCGATCAATGTCGCGACGAGCGGGGTTACCACCGACCAGAACAGCGAGAACAAGAGCCACACACCGAGGGCGGCGAGCGCCGCGGTCGCGGGGGCGCGAAACACCACGGAAAAGACAAAGGCCACCGCCAGCCAAACCCCGCCATAGGCGATCGTCGCGATGAGAAATCCCAGCATGCGCACCATTTCTTCGGTATTGGGCGGCAAGCCGAGGAGCAATAGCCCCAGACCGATCGTCAACAGCCACAGCGAGAACAGGCCGATCGCAAGCGCCACTAGCCCGGCGAGGAATTTGCCCAGCAAAAGCGCGTCGCGGTAGATCGGCTGCGCCAGTACCCGGCTCAACGTGCGGCGGTTGAATTCCCCGTTGATCGCATCGAAGCCGATCGCAATCGCGACCAGCGGGATCAAAAACCCCAACAAGGCGATAAATGACGGCAGCGGATCCTGCGCCATCGTCAGCAGCCGCAGGAAGAGGAAGGGGCTCTCGCCGATACTGGCGCGGATCGACAGGATCGCGGCGTAGGCGGCGGCGATGGCGGTCAGAAACACCAGGGCTTCGAGCACCCACATCCGGGCGCCCGAAAGGTAGTCCGCCGCCTCCTTGGCGAGGACGACCCCGACCCCGGTGAATGGGGAGCCTCTACGCCGCATCGCGGACCTCGTCGAAATATCGGGTATAGACTTCGTTGAGGCTCGGCTCGGCGAAACGGATGCCGAGTAGGTCGAATGACGGGGCGAGCCGCCGGGCGATCTCGGCGCGCAGGTCGCGCTCGCAGTGGACCCGGTAGAGTTCAGGGGCCAGCCCCTGCACCCGGACCACACCCGGCACAGCGGCGAGCTGATTGCGGACCGCGTCGCCGCGCGCCTCGACATCGATCACATACCCGCCGCCCAGCACCCGTTGCGCCAGATCGGTCACGCTGCCCGCCAACGCGATGCGTCCGTGATTGAACAGGGCGACCCGGTCGCACACGCTCTGCACCTGATCGAGATGATGCGAGGATAGGAGTACCGCGGTGCCGTCCGCCCTGAGCCCCCGAATCATGCCGAGGAATTCTTGCGTCGAATGCGGGTCCAATGTCGCGGTCGGCTCGTCGAGGATCGCGATGCTCGGGCGCTTCATCAGCACCTCGGCGAGCCCGAGGCGCTGGCGCATCCCGCGTGAGAATGTCGCCACCCGGTCCCGCCCGACATCGGGCAAGCCGACCCGCGCCAGCGTCTCGTTAAACCTCTGGTCGATCTCGCGCCGCGACAATCCGGCCAGCCGCCCGGTATAGGCGAGGTTGTCGCGGGCCGACAGCCCGTCGTAGAAGCCGACCGAATCCGGGAGATAGCCGACCCGGCGCTTCACTTCGAGCGGGTCGCGCAACGGGTCGAAACCGGCCACTTCGGCGCGTCCTTCGGTCGGTTCGGTCAGTCCGAGGAGCATTAGGATCGTCGTCGTTTTTCCCGACCCGTTGGGCCCGAGAATGCCGACGATCTCGCCGGCCCGGACATTGAGATCGATGTGGTCGACAGCGACGGTTGCGCCGTAGCGCTTGGTCAGGCCCTGCGCCCTGATGACGGCTTCTTCAGCCATATCCGCCCTCACCCACCAAGCCCGGAGCCTGTCCTCGGGCCGCGCTCCGCGCGGACCCGTGGGGGCTCGGTCCCCCCTCTCCCGCAGTGCGGGAGAGGGGCTTTGCGCTGAAGAAACTATTGTAGCCCCTCTCCCGCACTGCGGGAGAGGGTGCCGAGCGGAAGCGAGGCGGGTGAGGGTTTGGGTGCATCCGACTCAACGACGGCCGAAGCGGGCAACGGCGAAAACAACGACCAGCAACGAGATCGCGATGACACCGATCCCGACGGCCCCCCACAGCGTCGAGGTGAGGACCGTGATGCGGAAATTCGCCGATTCGGACTGGCCGCCGGCCGCGTTGGCGCGGATCGTCGTCTGGTAATCGCCGGCAATGGCGCGCGGCGACGGGGTCAGGCTGACCTTGATGGCTTGCGATTTCCCAGCTGCCAGCTCGGGCAGCTGCTTGGGGTCGAAGCTGGTCTTCCAGCCCTCCGGTGCCGTCGCGCTGAAGTCGACGTCGCGCGCCGCCTCGCTGCCGTCGTTGCGGACGACGACGGTCAATTGGCCGTCCTGGCCGGCATAGGCCTCGCCGCTGAGGCGCCCGCCCTCGCCGGCCAGCGCAAGCCGTGGCTGGCCGACGACCGTGATGCCGAGATCGAGATCGGCCGAGGCTGCTTCACTCTTGGCATGCAGCGCGAGCTTGTAATCGCCGGCTGGGGTGTCGCGCGGCAACGCCACCGAGGCTTCGATGTCCTTTGATTTGCCAGCCTCGATCGGAATACTGGTGAGCTGCTGGCTGCCATAGGCTTCCGTGAAGGTGACCTGGAAGTTCTTCGGCGCGTCTGCACTGAAATTGATCGTGGCGTCGCGCCCACTGTCATTCGCGACGGTCACCCGGAACTTGAAAGAAGTCGTCGCGGTGCCCCGCAAGGAGGGGAAGTTGGTGGTGAGCTTGAGTTTGGCCGGAAGCTCCTGCCCGATAGTAACGGTGATCGGCAGCTTGAGATCGCTTCCCTCACGCTTGGCATCGACGAGAAAATGGTAGTCGCCGGGTCCGGTACCGGCCGGCGGCTCGAGCCGCAGCTGCAATTTCTCCTCGGTGTCGGGCGCCACGATCGCCGACTCGACCGGCTGTCCGCCGCCGAGGATTGTTGCCTTCCAGCCCTGAGCGACATCCGGAACCGAAAGAGCCAGTTGCTCCGGGGGATGATTGAAGTTGCGCAACGACAGATCGATCGTCGTGGTCTCGCCGGCGCGCACGGTCAGCGCAGGATAACGTGTCGTCAAAAAAACGCCGGTAATGCCATTCGAAGGCTTGTCCGCGGCGCCGGCCGCTGCCGTCGTCAACAGGACAAAACATAATGCGACAAGGCGCAGCAACATCCTCGACACCTTCGGCACGAACCACTGAGCTGGTAGCAGGAACCTTGGCGCGCTGAAATACGCCAGGCGGCGGCGGGCGCGAAATTAACAATATTTCATGTTATCGGGGCAAGTCGGGCCGCCGAAGCGGGTCAGAAGGCGCTCCCGAAATTGCGGGCGAACCAGCCTTTGGTCGGCGAACCGGGGCTGCCGGAAGTGACCAGGGAATAGGCGTCGACATACCACTCATTGCCCGGGTAATTGTGGCCGAGCACCGCGGCATTCTCTTTGGCCTCCTCAGTAAGGCCGAGCGCCAAATCGCACTCGACTAGGCGTTCCAGCGCTTCGGGAACATGCGTTGTTGTTTGAAAATTGTCGATGACCCGTTTGAACCGGTTCATCGCCGCCAGATATTGTCCCCGCTTCAGATAATAGCGGCCGATCTCCATCTCCTTGCCGGCGAGATGATCCCGAGTGAAATCCAGCTTCAGCTTGGCGTCGCGCGCGTATTTGCTGTCGGGAAAGCGCCTTATGACGTCGTCGAGCGCCTTCAGAGCGAGCTCGGTCGTCTTCTGATCGCGGCCGATATCGACGATCTGCACGTAATACGAGATCGCCTTTAAATAATAGGCGTACGCGATGTCACGATGGCCTGGATGAAGTTGAATAAAACGATCAGCCGCGATGATCGCCTCACCGTAATTTCCTGCTTCGTACTGGGCATAGGCCGACATCAACTGGCTTTTCGTGGCCCAGACGGAATAGGGGTGCTGACTTTCCACTTCCTCGAATGTCTTGGCCGCGGTGGGATAGCGCTCTTCAACGAGCTCGTCCATAGCCTTGTTGTAGAGATCGTCGACCGGCTTCTCGACGTAGGCTTCTTTCTTCGCGCCACCGCAGGCCGTCAGCGCGGCGGCCAGGGCGGCCATGCCGAACCAGCGAAGGAAAGGCGACAAACGCATCGACCTACCCTGAAGTGGAATGTTGGCACGCTGCTTATAGCACAATTCGCCGACGGACGAGCAAGCCGGCGCGCCGGTCAATCGCCGGCGAGCTGCAGCCCGTCCTGCCATTCCCGCTCGTTGCGATGGGTCGACCGGCTCAGAGTAGTATAGCACCAAGCCTCATGGTCGGCGAACAACGCCGAGAGCAGGCGCCGGGTATGGGCATGCCCCGAGCGCACGCCGCGGAAGGATCCGAGCAGCGGACCGCCGGCGAGATAGATGTCGCCGAACGCGTCGAGGAGCTTGTGGCGCACGAACTCGTCGGCATAACGCAAGCCGCCGATGTTCAAGACGTGATCGCGACCGACGACCACGGCGTTGTCGAGTGAGCCTCCGCGCGCAAAGCCCGCCGCCCACAGCCGGTCGAGTTCGTCCAGAAGTCCGAATGTGCGCGCCCGGCTGAGTTCTTTCTTGAAGGTGTCCGCATCGAAGATCAGACAAATGTCCTGCCGGCGAATCAGCGGATTGTCGAAATCGATCTCGAAGCTCATCGAGAAGCCGTGATCGGGGAGCAGCGCCGCCGTCGCGCCTTCTTCGGTGATGCTGACCTCTTTCAACACCTTGATTGCGCGCCGGGGGGCATCCTGTTCGACAACTCCAGCGCACTCGATCAGGAACAAGAAGGGCGCGGAACTCCCGTCCATGATCGGCACTTCGCGCCCGTCGAGCTCGACGACCGCATTGTCGATCGCGGCGCCGGCCAACGCTGCCATCAGGTGCTCGACCGTGCCGACCGTATTTCCCTCGCCGTTGGACAGCACGGTAGAGAGCGGCGAGTTGATTGTATTGGCCCAGTTGGCGCAGATCTCGACCGCCGAACCGGCTCGACGGAACACGATGCCGGTATCCGCGGCGGCGGGGTGCAATGTCATTGCCACCCTTTCGCCCGAATGAAGTCCAATTCCGCGACATCCGATAGCTGTTTTTAGCGTCTGTTGAGACGCCGTCGCGATATCCCCCAACATGCGACAGACTGCCGTTAACTGTTCCCCTGGCGAGGCCAAAGCTACGTTCGCCGCGACTTCACCTCAAATCACTCTTTGTTACGAATTGTTGCACCGCCGAGGGATGTTTCTGGCGCTAGTCAAAACCCTCACCCGCCTCGTTTGGTCGGACCCTTTCCCGCAATGCGGCAGGGTTGATGAGTGAGGGCAGCAACGGCTAATTGGCTTGGCGGCGCAGGAAGGCGGGGATGTCGAGCAGATCGTCTTCCTTGCTCAAATTCGGCCGGTCGTCCGGCTCCAGCGGCGCCAGCCGGGGCTGAGCATTTGGCTGGGCGGCCGGCTTTGCCGGTTGGACGGGGGGGCGTGGCGAGGGCTCCGGTGCGGTCGCGCGAGCGCGGCCCACTCCGGTCACCCGCTCGATCAGGCTGGGTACTCGCCCTTTCGGCTTCGGCGCGGCTTCTTTGGCGGCAGGAGGAACAGCAGGCTGGGTCAGCGGGACCGGGCGCGCGGCCCCGGCGTCGGCCGGTTTTGGCGCAATAAAGGCACCGTTCCTTATAGCCGCGGTCTCGGCCGCCTCGGCCGCTTGCGGCAACGGTTCGCTGTCGATCTCGGGACGTGGCCTCGTCGATTGCGCCGCATTCTGCGTGAGCACGGGCTGGGTGTAACCGCCTGCTGTCGCTTCGCGCGGCGGGGGCACCGAATTGCGGCTGCTGACCAGGCTGATCGCCGGGCGCGGCTGCGCGACCGCTTCGGCGTCGATGCCGGTGGCGACGACGGAGATCCGCATCTTTCCTTCGAGCCTTTCGTCGAAGGTCGAACCGAAGATGATGTTGGCCTCGGGATCGACCTCCTCGCGAATGCGATTGGCCGCCTCGTCGACCTCGAACAAGGTCATATCGAGACCGCCGGTAATATTGATCAGGACGCCTCGGGCGCCCTTCATCGATACGTCTTCGAGCAGCGGGTTCGAGATCGCGGCTTCCGCGGCGTCGGTCGCCCGTTTCTCGCCTTCGGCCTCGCCGGTGCCCATCATCGCCTTGCCCATCTCGCCCATCACCGTACGAATGTCGGCGAAATCGAGATTGATGAGGCCGGGCATAACCATCAGGTCGGTGACGCCGCGCACCCCCGAATGCAGCACGTCGTCGGCCATCTTAAAGGCGTCGGCAAAGGTCGTGCGCTCGTTGGCGATGCGGAACAGGTTCTGGTTCGGAATGATGATCAACGTGTCGACGAACTTCTGCAGCTCCTCGATGCCGGCATCGGCGCTGCGCATCCGATGGCTGCCCTCGAAATGAAACGGCTTTGTTACCACGCCGACGGTCAGAATACCCGATTCGCGCGCAATCCGAGCGATCACCGGAGCGCCCCCGGTGCCGGTGCCGCCGCCCATGCCGGCGGTGATGAACACCATGTTGGAGCCGCCCATGGACTCGAGAATGTCGTCGAGCGCCTCCTCTGCCGCCGCCCGCCCGACATCGGGACGGGAGCCGGCGCCAAGCCCGCGCGTGACGCCGATCCCCATCTGGATTTTTCGTGGCGCGCTCGATTGCTGCAGCGCCTGCGCGTCGGTATTGCAGACCACGAATTCGCAGCCGATCAGATTCGATCGGATCATGTTGTTGACGGCGTTCCCCCCGGCGCCGCCGACCCCGACCACAGTGATGCGGGGTTTCATTTCGTGCTCGTCTCTCGGGATGCTCAAATTGATCATGCGGTCCCCTCCACTGCTGTGCCGCTAACGATACCCGGTCCGGTCCGGGCTCCCCCCTCGCTGGCTCACACGGTGGCCGGGCGAGCAACAAAACCCAGTTTGCCTCAAAAATTGTCCCTCAGCCAATGCCCCAATCGGCCGAGAGCACCCCATCGTGAGCCTTCCGGGCGGTGCTTTACACCCGAAACCTCAGCGCGCTCGGACAGGGCAAAATGCAGCAGCCCTGCGGTCGTCGCAAAGGCCGGACCGCCGGTCGACTCGGCGAGGCCCGTGACCTGTTGCGGCCGCCCCATCCGCACCTGTTTATCGAGAATCAGTCCGGCGAACTCACGCGCCCCATGCAGCTGGCAGGCCCCGCCGGTCAGTACGACACGCCGGCCGGCGACCTTGTCGAAGCCGCTCGCCTCCAGCCGATTGCGCACCAGTTCGAAGGTCTCTTCGATTCGCGGCGCGATAATGCCGACGAGCAGGGATTTCGGCACATGGTTGACGTGCCCCTCCTCTTCTTCGCCGATTTGCGGGACCGCAATCATCTCGCGTTCGTCGGTACTCGCGGCAATCGCGGTGCCGAACAATGTTTTCATGCGTTCGGCATGGGCAACCCCGGTCGAGAGCCCGCGGGCGATGTCGTTGGTGACGTGCATGCCGCCGACCGGGACATAATCGGCAAAAATCAAATTCCCGTCGAAGAAGACGCCGATGGTCGTGGTTCCGCCGCCCATGTCGATGACAGTGACGCCAAGACCGATCTCATCCTCCACGAGGCAGGAGAGCCCCGAAGCATAGGGGCTGACAACGAGGGCCTCGACCTCGAGATGCGAGCGCCCAGCGGCGGCGGTGTGGTTGCGCACGCTGGCGGCGCTCGCCGTCACTACATGCATGTTGACCCCGAGCCGCTCGCCGAGCATGCCGCGCGGATCTCGGATGCCGCGGCTGTCGTCGACCGAAAAGCCCACCGGGACGGAATGGACGATCTGACGATCGCCCGGTTCTCGCATCAGATACCCGTGCTCGAGCACCCGCCGCAGTTCGGCATCGGTGATTTCGCGCCCGGTAATGCCGATCTCCGCCTTAATGATCCGTGAGGCAGAGAAGCCGCCTGACAGATTTACCACGACCCGCTGTATCGTCTCGCCGGCCATCTCCTCGGCGGCGTGCACCGCATTCAGCACGGAGGTGCCGGTTGCTTCCAGGTCGACAATTCCGCCGTTGCGCACGCCGCGCGAGATCTGATGGCCGATGCCGAGCACGCGCGGCCTGTCGTCCTCGACCCGCGCGATAAAGCAGCAGATCTTCGTGGTGCCGATATCGAGGGCGGTGATCAGACTGCCGCGCGGCCGGATCGCCGGTCTGCGGGATTTCGCCTGGCCATCGGCTCCACTGCTTCCCGCTTCTCTGGCGCGCTTGGCTCGGGGCGGCGCTTCATCCACTGTCGTCATGTGTTCTTCGCCGATGGGCGTCCCTTCTTAGATGTCGGCGATGTCGGCGCTTCTTTTGGCACCTCTGGGTTGACCCGCAGAACGAGCCGGTCCGGCAGTCGCACATCCACGGTCTGCACGTCGCGCTTGAGGATGGCGCTCGACCGTTCGAGGCGGGCCAACTGGGCCCAGGCGGCGGCCGGCGCGTCGGCCGGGAGGAGGACATCGATCGCGTTGTCGATGCGCAAGTTCCAACGACGATTGCCAACCCGAACCGCGGCACTGACGCGAGCGGCGAGTTCGGGCTCGGTGGCCAGCATGTCGAGCAGCGCCGCGGCATTTGCCGCGGCACCTGCGCCAACGACCAGCGGCAGCTTTGCAAAGCGGTCGAGCCGTCCGACTGGGATTACTGTGCCCTCGTGATCGATCAGTTCGAGCTTGCCGCCGTGCTGCCAAAGAGCAAGCGGTTTACGCTCGACGAGGCGGACGTAGAGCGTGTCCGGCATGCGGCGCTCGACGACCGCGGAGCGAACCCAGGGCAGTGTCTCGAGTTGCTCCTTGGCTCGCCTCGGGCTGACGGCCAGGATCGGCGTGCCGGGGCCGGCGCCAAGCGCGGCGAGGATCGTCTCGCGATCCGTCGTCTCGCGTCCTTCGACCTTAATGTCGGTCACCACCAGCCCTAGCCGTGCGGTGCCGTCGAGTACCCGGTCGCCGGCATACCGCAGTGCCGATTGGCCGACCGGGGATCGGCTTAGCTGAACCGCTGCATAGAGGCCGCCCGCCAGCAAAACGGGGACGCCGATCCACAAGCCCAAACGGTGGACGAAGCCGGAGACACGGCCGCGTCGCGGGCGTCGGGGCGCCGGCCCCCCCTTTATCCGTCGCATGACGCATTCTCCACCATCCAGGCGACCAGCTCGTCGAATCCGATGCCGGCATGACGGGCGATATCGGGTACCAGTGAAGTCGGCGTCATTCCAGGCTGCGTGTTCACCTCCAGGAGATAGAGACGGCCGCAACCTTCCGGCGTGTCGTCGTAGCGCAAATCGGCGCGGCTCACGCCTCGGCAACCGAGCGCGCGATGTGCTCGCAATCCGATGTCGAGCGCCTCTTCATAGACAGACCCCGGAACCGGGGCCGGCGTCAGGTGATCCGACCCGCCCGCCGTGTATTTCGCGGTGTAATCGTAAAAGCTGCCGCGCGGCACAATTTCACAAGCACCGAGCGCCCGATCCCCCATCACCGCGACAGTAAGCTCTCGGCCGGGGATAAAGCGCTCGACGAGCAGCTCGTCGCCGTAGCGCCACTCCATCACCTCTTCCCGCCAGGAATTGTCGCCCATCCGCACGATCCGAACACCTACGCTCGACCCTTGATTGGTGGGCTTGACGACAAACGGGGCCGTCATCGGGTCACTCTCGACCAACATCTCGCGGCGCGCGACCACGTCTTCGGCGACCGGCAGGCCGGCATCGCGAAACACTGCCTTTGCCGTCGGCTTGTGCATCGCCACAGCCGAGGCGAGGACGCCCGAATGGGTGTAGGGGATCTCCAGCATCTCGAATACGCCCTGTACCGTGCCGTCTTCCCCGCCGACGCCATGCAATGCGTTGAAAATAAAGCCGGGCCGCGGGTCCAGCGCGTGTATCAGGGCCGGCAAATCACGGCCGACATCGATGAGCCGCACCTCGTAGCCGCGATCCACCAGCGCCTTGGCGCATTCGCGCCCGCTCGACAGCGAAACCTCGCGCTCAGGCGACCACCCGCCCATTACCACCGCCACGGTCTTGGTCACCGCCTCCTCTCGTCTCATACCGTCACCCCCGCGAAAGCGGGGGCCCAGGGGCGACCGGCCGAGACATCGGGATCTCTGGATTCCCGCTTTCGCGGGAACGACGAAACTATGTGCTGCTTGTCTGGAAGCGGGGAACCGATGCGCTCGATCTCCCACTCGAGCCAGGTCCCGGAGGTGTCGTGGACGCGCCGCCTGACCTCTTCGCCGAGGCCTTCGAGATCGGCCGCCGTGGCGCTTCCGGTGTTGATCAGAAAATTCGTGTGCTGCTGCGACACCATTGCGCCACCACGGACGAGACCTCGACAGCCGGCGGCATCGATCAGGCGCCACGCGCTGTCGCCGGGCGGATTTCTGAACGTCGATCCGCCGGTCCTGGCACGCACCGGCTGAGTCGCTTCCCGCGCCGCGCGGATCTCGTCGAGCCGGCGACCAATCGCGGTTCTATCCCCGGGCGCGCCGCGCAGTCGCGCCTCGACAAGCACCCAGTTCGGATTGACATCGCTGTGGCGGTAGGAGAGCCCCATCGCCCGGCGGTCGACGGAATGGGTTTCGCCGGTGCGGTCGAGTGCGATCGCCGAAATGAGCACATCCTTGATTTCCCGGCCATAGGCTCCGGCATTCATTCGCACACTGCCGCCGATCGACCCGGGGATGCCCGACAGGAACTCGAGCCCACCCAACCCCGCATCGGCCGCGGCGAAAGCGGCAATGCGGTCGAGAGCCGCCGCGCCGGCGCGCACTTCATCACGCTCGATCTCGATTGCGGCAAACCCGCGCCCGAGCCGGATCACGACACCTGGAATGCCGCCGTCGCGCACCAGGAGGTTCGAGCCCACCCCGATGACGGTTAGCGGAATCCGAGGCGGCAGGGACGCCAAAAACCCGGCGAGATCGGCCAAATCGGCAGGTCGGAACAAAATCTCGGCAGGGCCCCCGACGCCAAACCAGGTCTGCTTGCCGATCGCCGCATCCGCGCTCAACCGGCCGCGTACCGGGGGGAGCTGCGCAATCAACGAGTTCATGCGACGCGGCTCGGCGATTGCAGCGCCGCAAGACCGGCCGGCAAACTGTTCGCCCAGCCGGTGATCGACCCGGCGCCCAAGCACACGACCATGTCCCCGGGACGCGCAATCTCCTGAATCATTGGTGCGAGCTCGCCCGGGTCGGCCAGCGGGCGAACATTGCGGTGGCCGTGCTCGATCAATCCCGCAACCAGAGCGTCGCGGCTGACGCCCTCGATCGGCGCCTCCCCGGCTGCATAGATGTCCGCCACCACAACAACATCGGCGTCGTTGAAGCAGGTGCAGAACCCGTCGAATAAATGGGACACGCGCGTGTAACGATGCGGCTGGACGACGGCGATGACCTTGCCTTCGACGATCGCGCGGGCCGCCTTGAGAACCGCTGCGATCTCGACCGGGTGGTGGCCGTAATCATCGATGACGGTCACGTTGTTCCACTCGCCAGTCCGCGTAAATCTGCGTTTCACGCCTTTGAAATTGCGGAGCGCAGCCCGCAAGGCGTCGTCGCCGAGCGCCATCGCTTCGGCGACCGCCGCGGCTGCAAGCGAGTTTTGCACGTTGTGACGACCGAACATCGGCAGAAAAAGGTTCGGGATCGTGCGTCCCCGATCCGACAGAGTGTCGGAGATCGCGATGTCGTATTGAGCGCCATCCCGTCCGAGCCGGACATCGACGGCGCGGATGTCTGCCTGCGGGCTGAACCCGTAGGTCAGGACCCGCCGATCCGACAGTTTAGGGATCATCTGCTGCACCACCGGATGGTCGATGCAGAGCGCGGCAAAGCCATAGAAGGGGATGTTGCCGACAAAATCCTCGAAGGCTTGGCGCAATGCGTCGAAGCTTTGGTAAAAATCGAGATGTTCCGGATCGATATTGGTGACGATCGCAATTGTCGCCGGCAGCCGGGTAAAGGTGCCGTCACTCTCATCGGCCTCGACGACCATCCAGTCGCCCGCCCCCAAGCGCGTGTTGGTGCCATAGGCATTGATGATCCCGCCGTTGATCACGGTCGGGTCGAGCAGGGCCGTCTCGAGCAACGCCCCAATCATCGAAGTTGTCGTCGTCTTGCCATGGGTCCCGGCGATCGCCAGTGACCATTTGAGGCGCATCAGCTCGCCCAGCATTTCGGCGCGGCGCACCACCGGGATGCGGCGCATCCGCGCGGCTACTACCTCGGCGTTGTCCGGTTTGACGGCGGACGAGATCACGACGACCTCGGCAGCCCCGAGGTTCTCGGCTTCGTGGCCAACGGCCACCGGGATTCCGAGATCGATCAGCCGCCGCACATTCGCGCTGTCGGCCAGGTCCGTGCCCTGCACCCGATAGCCGAGATTGTGCAACACCTCGGCGATGCCGCTCATTCCGATCCCGCCGATGCCGACGAAATGGATGGGGCCGATCGATCGCGGCAGGGCTCTCATGCCGCCCGTCCTTGCGGCCTCGAGCCGAGACCGAGCTCGAGGGCGAGCTGCGCAAGGTCGCGCGCCGCGTCGGGCCGGCCGAAATCGCCGGCGTGCTTAGCAGCCCCGCTCAATGTCGCCGGGTCCGCCAACAGATTTTCGAGGTAAAGAGCGAAGGTGTCCGGCCGCAACTCCGGCTGTGCAATGACCCATCCGGCTCCAGCCTCGGCAAAGGCCCGGGCGTTGGCGGCCTGGTGATTATCGGTGGCGTAGGGGTACGGAATCAGAACAGCGGGCCGGCCGATCGCCGCAAGCTCGGCCACGGTCGAGGCGCCGGCGCGGCAGATTGCCAGATGCGCACGCGCCAGTCGTTCCGGAACATCGGTAAAGAAGCTCTGCAGCTCCGCCTGGATGCGATTCTTGCGATAGATCGCCTCGGCGGCGGGAAGATCCTCCGGGCGCGCCTGGTGGCTGACCCGCAGCATCTCGCGCAGCCGCGTCGGCAGTGCGGCGAGGGCCGGCGGTACGGCCTCGCTCATGATGCGCGCCCCCTGGCTGCCGCCAAGGATCAGCAGCTCGATCGGGCTGCCCCGTTGCGGCGCCTTGTACCTGGCTCGAGCCAGGGCGAGCACGGGCGGCCGTACCGGGTTGCCGGTCTGGGCGGTGCGGGCGCAGTCGGCCGGGCGCAGGCCAGCGGTCGCCGGAAAGCCGGTCGCGATCCGGCGCACGCGCGTCGCGAGGAGCCGATTGGCGCGGCCGAGGACGGCATTTTGCTCATGGATCATCGTCGGGAGACCGAGATAGACCGCCGCGAGCATCGTCGGGATCGAGGCATATCCGCCGAAACCGACGACGCAAGCCGGGGACAGCCGGCGCAGCAAGCGGCGCGCCTGCAATGTCCCAAGTGCCAGCTCACCGAGCGCCTGGGCCGTATGCGCTGCTCCGCCTCCCAGCTGCGCGGCGCGCACATGATGCGTTTCGATCTCGACAGCCCGCCCGGCGAAGGCCTTGGCTCGTGCATCGCTGAGGAGATGCACCTTGCCGCCAACGCCGAGCAGTTCGATGGCCAGTGCCTCGGCCGGAAACAGATGGCCGCCGGTGCCGCCGGCCGCGAGCACGAAAGGCCCGCTCACAGCTCGCCGCCGCCGAGGCGCCGCCGCGTCAGCGCGAGCATCATCCCCATGCCGAGCCCGAGCGCCAGCATCGACGATCCGCCATAGGACAGAAACGGCAAGGTCATGCCTTTGGTCGGGATCAGATGCAGGCTGGAGGCCATATTGATTGCCGCCTGCAGCCCGAACTGGACCAGCAGGCCGGTCGCGGCGAGAAGGACGAAGAGGTTGCCTTCCTGCGACATTCGCGAAAACCCACGCAGCACAATAAACGCGAACAGCGCGACGATGACGAGGCAGACGACCACTCCGAACTCTTCGCCGGCGACGGCGAAGACAAAATCCGCATGCGCATCGGGGAGGACGTCCTTCACCGTGCCCTCGCCCGGACCGCGCCCCCACAACCCGCCATTGGCGAACGCCTCGATAGAGCGGTTTACCTGATAGCTGTCGCCAGTGGAGGGATCGAGGAAATGGTCAACCCGGACCTTGACGTGCGGCAGGTACATATAGGCGCCGACCAGTCCGCCGAGCCCCACGAGAGCGCCCGCGGCGACCCAGTATAGCCGCATCCCGGCCATGAAGAATTGGGCAAACCAGACCGCTGCGACGACCGCCGCCATGCCGATGTCCGGCTGCTTTATCAACATGGCGAGGACGACGAGGAACAGCGCAATGCAAATCAAATTGCCGGGAAAGCGGGGACGCAGCTTCTGTTCCGCGAATAACCACGCGGCCACGACGGCGAAGGTCGGCTTGACAAATTCGGAGGGCTGCAGCGACAAGCCTGGGAAATTAATCCAGCGCCGCGCGCCCTTGATCTCGACGCCGATAACGAAAGTCAACGCGAGCAGGGCGAGGGAGATGCCAAAACCGATCACCGCAATGCGGCGGATGGTCCGGGGCGGCTGCAGCGAGACTGCGAACATGAGACCCAGCGCCAACGGCAGCATCGCCAGATGGCGGCGAACAAAATGCAGCCCGTCATAACCGATCCGCTCGGCCACCGGAGGGCTCGCCGCCAGGCTCATGACGACGCCGAAGCCGATCAGCATGCCGAGCGCAGCAAGGCTCCAACGGTCGACGGTCCACCACCACCGCGCAACCGGGCTCTGATCGATCCGCGCGAATCTCATCCCTGGCCCTGAAGGAAAATCGGAGCCGCAGGCAAGACCCTCACCCGCCTCGCTGCGCTCGGCACCCTCCCCTGCGGTGCGGGAGAGGGGCTTCGATGCACTGTTCTGAAAGCTCCTCCCCCGCGATGCGGGAGAGGGGGGACCAAGACCGAAGGGCTTGGTGGGTGAGGGTTGTCAATCAATTTGCCGCCCTCATCTTCATCGGCCAATTACCGCAGCTTCAGGGTGGCAAGGCCGGCGATCGCCAAAATCCAGGCGATGATCCAGAACCGGATCACGATCTTCGGCTCCTCCCACCCCATCTGCTCGAAGTGATGGTGCAGCGGCGCCATGCGGAAGACGCGTCGCCCGGTCATCTTGTAGCTCGCGACCTGAACGATGACCGACACCGCTTCGAGAACGAAAAGACCGCCGATGATGGCGAGCACGAGCTCGTGCTTGGTGACGACGCTGATCGCCCCGAGCGCGGCGCCGATCGACAAGGATCCGGTGTCGCCCATGAAGACCATCGCAGGCGGCGCGTTGAACCACAGGAAACCGAGGCTCGCGCCGACCATCGCGCCACAAAACACCGTCAGCTCGCCCGCTCCGACGACGTGATGGATCTGCAGGTAATTGGCGAAGACCAGATTTCCGGCGAGATAGGCGATAACCGCGAAGCAGCCCGCCGCGATCATCGAGGGAACGATCGCCAGCCCATCGAGGCCGTCCGTAAGGTTGACCGCGTTCGAGGCTCCGACGATGACAAATGCGCCAAACGGCACGAAGAACCAGCCGAACGCAAACAGCAGGTTCTTGAAGAACGGAACGGCCAGAGCATTTGCCAACTCGGCTGGCGCCACATAGGAAATGGCGGTGCAGGCAGCGGCCGCGAGCACGAATTCGAGGGCGAGCTTGGCCCGGCCCGAGAGGCCGCGATGCGAATTCCGGGTTAGCTTGCGATAATCGTCGAAGAAGCCGATCAGCCCGAATCCGGCCGTGGTGAGCAGTACGATCCACACATAAGGATTAGTCAGATCCGCCCACAGCAAGGTCGATGTCGTCAGCGCGGTCAGGATCAGGAAACCGCCCATTGTCGGCGTTCCCTTCTTGCGCAGCAGGTGCCCGTTGGGACCGTCCGGGCGAATCGGCTGCCCGTTCGACTGTTTCCGCCGCAGCCACAGGATGAGGTGCGGACCGAGGACAAAGCTGACCAGCAGCGCGGTGACGACCGCCCCGCCCGAGCGGAAGGTGATGTAGCGGAACAGGTTAAAGAACTGGAATTCGTCCGCGAAAGGATAAAGCAGCGGGTACAGCATCGGTTCACGTCTCTGGCCGACTTGATTCGGGCCGGCGTGATTCGGGCCGGCGTGATTCGGGCCGGGCCGATCGTGCACGCAGCAGCTCCACGACGCGGCTGACGCGCACGCCGCGGGAGCCTTTGACCGTCACGACATCGCCGGGTTCGAGAAAGCGCACCAACGCAGGCATAGCTTCCTCGGGCGATCGCCACAATCCGCCACGGTTCCCCTCGGGAAGAACCTCGTGCAGCGCGGCGATGGCCTCGCCGATCAGAAAGACGCGGTTGACCGCAGCTGCGGCGAGCGGCTCGGCGAGCTCACGGTGCAGACGCTCGGATGCGTCGCCGAGTTCAAGCATGTCGCCGAGTACCGCAACGCGTCGTGCGCCGGCCCCTGGCTCGGTCGCGGCGAGCACGGCGAGGGCTGCGCGCATGGACGGTGGGCTGGCATTGTAACTCTCGTCGATGACCGTCAAAGTGCCGCTGCGCCAAGCGAGTTCGTGGCGCCGACCGCGGCCCCGCAGTGGTTGAAGTTCGTCGAGCGCCTCTGTGGCGCGATCGACAGCCGCGCCGGCGGCCTGTGCCGCCGCGAGCACTGCCATTGTGTTCATGACCCAGTGCCGGCCCGGAACCGGCACCCGAAACCTGAGAGTCGCGCCGCACACCGCCGCCTTGATCGTGCTGCCACGCGAATCGAGCACGCAATCGACCAGGCGCGCGGCGGATTCCGGATGGGTTCCAAAGCTGAGAATTTCGACGGCGCCGGCAAGCTTTGCGGCCGCAGCCAATCTTGCGTAATGCGGGTTGTCGCGGTTGAGGACCGCTGCGCCGCCGGGCTCCAGCCCGAGGAAGATCTCGGCCTTCGCATCGGCAATTGCCTCGACCGACGGGAAGAAGCTGAGATGCACCGGCTCTATTGTCGTGATCACTGCGACATGCGGCCTCACCAGCCGGGTGAGGGTCGCGATCTCGCCGGGATGGTTCATGCCGAGCTCGAAGACGCCGTAGCAGGCTTCCCGCGGCAACCGGGCGAGCGACAGTGGTGCGCCCCAATGATTGTTGAGCCCGCCGGCCGAGGCATAGGTCGGGCCGGAGCTGGATAGCGCCAGGCGCAACGCCTCTTTGGTCCCTGTCTTGCCGACGCTGCCGGTTACCGCGACGATGCGAGCTTGGCTCCTGTTACGCCCCGCCGCGCCGAGCGCCGCGAGAGCTGTCAGCGTATCGGCGACGCGGAGAAGCGGGAACGACGTTGGAAGTTGCGGGACTGCCCGGTCCACCATTGCCGCGGCGGCACCCCGGTCCAGTGCAGCAGCAACAAAATCGTGGCCGTCGTGGTTCGGGCCGTGCAATGCAACGAACAGGTCGCCCACGGCCAGGCTTCGGGTGTCGATCGAGACCCCTGTTGCGGCCCACGCCGTCGGGCTGGACCCACCGGTCGCGGCCACGGCGTCAGCGGCGGTCCACAGCGCGGTCATCAGCCGGCTCGTCGACGGGATGACGGCGGAGGCTCGCCGGCGAGTTCGCGCGCAATTGCGGCATCGTCGAAGGGATATATCTCGGTGCCGATGATCTGGCCGGTTTCGTGCCCCTTGCCGGCGATGACCAGGAGATCGCCCGCAGCCAGTTCGGTGATAGCCGTCGCGATCGCCTCGCGGCGGTCACCGATCTCGATCGCGTTCGGCGCCGCCTCGAGGATCGCACGCCAATCTCGGCCGGCGGCTCGGTTCGCGGATTGTCGTCGGTGACGTAAACGCGGTCGGCCAAGCGGGTCGCCACCTCTCCCATCAGCGGACGCTTGCCGGCGTCGCGGTCCCCGCCGCAGCCGAACAGGACGGCGAGGCGGCGGCGCGCATGGGGGCGCAGCGCGCTCAGAACCGTCGCCAGTGCATCCGGCGTGTGGGCGTAATCGACAACGATCGCCCCGACGCTCTCATGGCCGGCGACGAACTGCAGGCGGCCGGGAACACCGGTCAGACCGCCGAGAGCGGCGGTGGCGGCAGCCAGGGGGCTGCCCGTTGCGATCACCAACCCCAGCGCCGCGAGGGCGTTCATAGCCTGAAACTCGCCGGCGAGCGGCAGCACCAGCTCGTGCCTGCGGCCGAAGAGATCTAGAACCAGGAATTGACTGTCGGCGCGCGGCTCGCGGGCAATCAGCCGCAGATCTGCCGCGGGATTGGCGCCGTAGGCGATCACCGGGTGACCGCTATCGCGGCAGAACCCGTCGAGCTGCGAGAACTCGGCGCTGTCCCGGTTGAGGACCGCGGAGCCGTCCGGCATTAGAAGGCCTGTGAAGAGGCGCTGCTTGGCAGCGCGGTAATGTGGCATGTCGCCGTGGTAATCGAGGTGATCGCGCGTCAGGTTAGTAAACGCTGCGGCGGCGACCGATAAACCATCGAGCCGAAACTGGTGGAGGCCGTGGCTCGACGCCTCGATCGCCACGTGCTCGATCTTCTGTGCGGCAAGCCCGGCGAGATCGCGGTGCAGCACGACCGGATCCGGGGTCGTCAGCGCGCCGGGTCGGTGTTCGGCGGCGGTCACGATCCCGAGCGTGCCGAGGCTCGCCGCCGGGCGGCCGAGCGCCGTCCAGATCTCGCGCGTGAAATGGACCACCGAGGTCTTGCCGTTGGTGCCGGTAACGGCGGCGATCGTTCGCGGCTGCCGGCCGTGAAAGCGTGCCGCCATCAAGGCCAGCCGGCGATGCGGGTTCGGGTCCGTGACAATGCGGATCCTGTCCCGCTCCTCCGGTGGAAGCGCGAGAGCAGCCGGTTCGTTCGTCAGAATGGCGACGGCGCCGCGCGCGATCGCGTCAGCCGCGAAGCTGCGCCCGTCTTGTCTCGTGCCGGGCAAGGCAGCGAATAGAAAGCCCGGTTGTACACTCTGCGAATCGGCTGTAAGCCCGACGATCTCAGGGTCGTTCAATTCCGTGGATGCCGGCACAGCGGCAATCAGCTCAGTAAGCTTCAATCCGCTTGCCCTGCAGAGTGTCGACCATCATCGCCCGCTGGATCTCGGGCGACAACTCGTCGACCGGCTGCACCCCGACCAGTGGCGCCATGCGCTGGACTATCCGGCTGGTTGCGGGGGCGACGGTCCAGCCCGCCGTGGCATAGCCGTGGCTCTGCTTGTTCGGGTGAGGTTCGTCGACCACGGTCAAAATCAGATATTGCGGATCGTTGATCGGAAAGACCCCGACAAAGCTAGAGAGCAGCTTTCTCTCTGCATAATGTCTGCCCGAAATCTTCTCCGCCGTTCCCGTCTTGCCGCCCACCATGTAGCCGGGAGCTGCGGCCTGCGTGCCGGTGCCGTGCTCAACCACTAATCGCATAAGCTTGCGCATTTGTTCCGAGGTCTTGGGCGAAATTACCTGTTCGCCCGGCGGCGCATCACCGGGCGGCAGCTTCAGTAAGGTGGCCTGGCGTAGAATGCCGCCATTGACGAGCGCCGCGGCTGCGCTCGCAAAACTCAGCGGCGTCACCGAGATGCCGTGGCCGAAGGCAATCGTCATCACGTTGACCTCCCGCCATTTCGCCGGGAAATGCGGCGCCGCCGCCTCCGATACCTCGATCTTCGGAGCCTTCAACAGACCGATCCGGGCGAGGAACTCTCGCTGCCTCTGACCCCCGGCGGCCATGGCCATCTTCGCTGCGCCGATATTTGACGAGTACATCAGAATTTCGGGGACGCTCAACACCCGATGCTTGCCGTGATAATCCCCGATCGTGAAGCGGCCGATATGGATATCGTGGCTCGCGTCATAGGTGCTGGCGAGCGTGGAGGTGCCGGCATCGAGCCCCATCGCCACGGTAAAGATCTTGAAGATCGAACCGAGCTCGTAAACGCCGAGCGTGTTGCGGTTGAACATCCGGTCCGCGATGGAGATGTCGGGATGATCTGGGTCCGGCGCGCCCGGGTGGTTTGGATCGAAATCGGGCAGCGACACCATCGAAAGCACTTCGCCGGTATTGACGTCCATGATCAACCCGGCGGCGCCTTTCGCGGTGAAGTCGTCGATCACCCGCTGCAACTCCTCGCGGAGGATGTACTGGAGGCGCAGATCGAGCGACAGCTGTAAGGGCTCCTGCCGGTCCTTCAGCGTGTCGTCGAGGCCGCGCTCGATCCCCGCGAAGCCGGCATTGTCGATGCCGGTATAGCCGACGACATGCGCCGTCAGTGTTCCGTCCGGGTAAATGCGGCGCTCTTCGTGCTGGAACTGGACCCCCGGAATACCGAGCTGATTGACCTCGTATTGTTCATGAGGCGTCAAATGTCGCTTCAAGTAGACAAAACTCTTGCCCGAGGTGAGTTTGGCATACACCTCGAGGCTCTTGAGGCTCGGAAAAGCCTTCACCAACTTGCGGGTGGCGTCGGCCGGGTCGAGGATCTGCTTCGGATTGGCGTATACCGAAGGGCTGTCGAGCGTCGTGGCGAGCAGCCTGCCATTGCGGTCGACGATGTCGGCGCGGGCCGCCGCGGGCGGTGCCGGAATTCTGAACCGGGGCATATGTGACTGGGCCGTACCGCCTTCGAGCAGTACGACTTCGACGACCCGCAACGCGACAATGCCAAAGACGCAGGCAAACAGAATGCCGGTGAAAAACAGCCGGGCGCGGCAGGCCTCCAGGGCCTTCCTAGCCGGCCCATCGGGGACCCCCACGGGGGCGCAGGGTGGCGGCTTGAAATGCCGCGGCCGGCACGGGTTGTCGTCATAAGCTTGAAAGGGTTGGGCTGCGATCATCACCGGCTCGTCATGATCTGGGCAATCAAGTCGTCGAGCGATTTGGCTCGCCGGGACGAAGGCGGCTTCACGACGGCCTTGGCCGTTACGGCCTTCGCCAATTGTGGCGCCGCCGTCGGCTTCTCCAACAGGGCGGGCATGGCGCGCAGCGCGCTTTGCGTCACGGGCGGCTCTGCTGTGTTTTTGGGAGTCACCGGTTCCGGAGCGCGCACCGGAACACCTTCCGGTGCACTTTGGGCTGCGCTGACCGCTGGAGCCGGCTCGGCAGTCGCGACAACCGTGGACGCTTCGGAGGCAGGCGGTTCGGCCAAAGGCGGTTCGGGCGAAGGCGGCGGCGGCCGCAGCGGGATGTCGGCGGCCGTCGTGTGAAGCTGCTTCGTCGCGATCGGGCCGAGCGACAGGAATTGCCGGTTCATGGTTTCCAGGGTCTCGGGCCGCGTCAGGTAGGCCCATTCGGCCTCGAGGACCCGCAATTCGTGCTCTTCCGCTGCGGTCGCCCGATTGGTTCGTGCCAGCTCGTCCTCGAGCGCCTGAACCTGGTATTTGACCCCGAACATCGAAAAGCCGGCCGCCGAAACCAGGACGAGCCAGAACAAGGTGCCGAGCCTGATCATGCGCTCTGTCCCCTGTGCCGGCCCCCGACATGGCGCTCGCCGTTGCGCGGCCATGGCGGCGCTGCAGTTCGTGCCGCGGCTCGCAGACGTGCCGCGCGAGCGCGCGGGTTGTGGGCGAGTTCTGCTGCACTGGGCTTGACCGCCCGGCGTGTCAGCAAGGTGAAGCTCGGCGGCGGCGATTCTGCCCCGACGGGCCGGTGTCGCGAGGCTCGCGGGGCCGTGTCGCTGCGCCGGCGCAGGAACTCCTTGACCCGGCGATCCTCGAGCGAGTGAAACGACACGACGGCGAGCCTTCCGCCGGGCGCCAACAGCTGCTCGGCCGCGGCAAGGCCGCGATCGAGCTCGCCCAATTCGTCGTTCACGGCGATCCGCAATGCCTGGAATGTCCGGGTCGCCGGATCCTGCCCGGGCTCGGATTGCGGGATCACCGAGCGAACGATATCGGCCAGCTCGGCAGTGCGCTGGATGTGCCGACGCTGCCGCGCCGCGTTGATCGCGCGGGCGATCCGGCGGGCAAACCGCTCTTCGCCAAAATTACCGATCACCCCCGCAAGGTCGGATTCCGACAAGGTCGCCACCAGGTCCGCGGCGCTCTGTCCGGCGCCGCTCATCCGCATATCGAGCGGGCCGTCGGAGCGGAACGAGAAGCCGCGCTCCGGCGTGTCGAGCTGAGTCGAGGAAACGCCGAGATCGAGGGCAATTCCAGCAACCGGGTCGGCGTTCACCGGGCCCAAAAGTTGCGCCATATCGCCGAACCGCCCTTCAAGGATACAAAGGCGTTCGCCGTACCGCTCGGCCAAGTCGCGACCCCGCCGCACCGCGTCGGGATCGCGGTCGATGCCAAAGAGGCGGCAATGCGCTGCATTGAGCAACGCCTTGCTGTAGCCGCCGCCGCCGAAGGTCCCGTCGACATAGACCGCATAGTCGCGCGGAGCGAGCGCCGCGAGGACGGCATCAAGAAGAACCGGGATGTGCCCGGCAGATCGGACCGCCTCGGGCTCTATCGCCTGAGCGGCTGGTTCAGGCGGGTGTAACCGCCGCCCGGTCATTCCCGGCGCCGCTCGGCGGGGCCGCCCGGCGGCGGCAACCTAGTTTCCTGGCGACGCGCGCGGTCGCGCAGCATCGCCTGGTGGTCGGCGAAGCGGGTCGGCTCCCAGATCTGAAAACTCTTGCCCAACCCGACAAACGCCGCGCTTTCGGTAATGTGGGCGTGCTCGGCGAGGATCTCGGGCAGGATAATGCGGCCCTCGGGATCGAACGGGAGCGAGTGTGATGACGCGAACAGCATTCCGAGGTTCTCGTGCTCCTCGGAAAACTCCTCTAGAGTATTCATTCGCGAGCTCATCTCCTCCATACGCTTGATGCCGCTGGCGTCGAGCGCATCATACTTGAACGAGGGGAAGACGATGATGCCCGGGAAGCTTTGGTCTGCAACAGCAGCGCGAAAGGTCGCCGGCACTGAAACTCGCCCCTTGCGGTCGACCTTGTTCACGAAAGTGGAGAAAAACAAGTCCACTTCTTCCCCCAACGCTCGCCCTTGGACGCTCGGCAAGGGGCGCCCGATAGGCACTGCCGAGTTTCCCCCGTCGGCAATGCCCGTCCATGGGTGGGGATGGGATATCATGGTATAATATGGGTGTCAATGGGTTTTCTAAATAAAACCATCGATTTCTTTTTGTGGCCTCACTGAGTTCTTGAAAGGTTCTCAAAAATATCGCCAGACGGCGTGTAAGCCGGGTTCTGTCCCGCCCGTTGGACCTCCCTTGGAGCTGGTCCTGGAGCGGGGATGGCCATTCCTCTGGGACGCCCGTTGCCGAGCGCCTCGTGCGACCGACCCGAGCGGCGGCGCGAAGGTCCGCCCGGCATTCCCGCGAGCGGGATGCCTGCCGCTCCTACTTGGTCTTGCTCCCGGTGGGGTTTTCCCTGCCGCTGCCGTCGCCGGCGGCGCGGTGCGCTCTTACCGCACCATTTCACCCTTGCCGCCCGCCCGGTGTTCCGAGACAGACCGGCGGTGTACTTTCTGTGGCACTTTCCCTGGGGTCGCCCCCGCCGGGCGTTACCCGGCACCGTACCTCCGTGGAGCCCGGACTTTCCTCCCTCCACCCAAAGGGCAGAGAGCGGCCATCCGGCCGTCTGGCACTAGAAAATCTGGGAGTTCGTGACCCGCCTGTCAAAGCGAGAAAATACAGCAGGCAGAAGGCCGCATGGGATTTTATGGGCTTGTACCACCTCGCAGCATATCGCCGTACGGGATTGTGCGGTGAGAGGGCGCTTCTATAATTCCCGCGAACCCATTCCAGGGACCCGTAGCGAAGGGGGAACGCCATGCCAGTGATACTCGGGACCGACGGCTATCGCTATGAGGTCAGCGACAACTGGGCCAAGTTGCCGCCGGGCATGGAGTTCAACGCCGATGTCGCCGCGGTCGGGGTCGACCGGCACGATAACGTCTATGCCTTCAACCGCGGCAAGCACCCGATGTGCGTCTTCGACCGCGATGGTAATTTCCTGCGCTCGTGGGGCGAGGGCATCTTTGTGCGGCCGCACGGGGTCCACATGGCGCCTGACGATACGATCTGGCTGACCGACGACGGCGATCACACGGTTCGCCGGTGCACCCTGGACGGCAAGGTGCTGCTGACCATCGGCATCCCCGGCAAGCCGGCGCCCTATATGAGCGGCGAGCCGTTCCACCGCTGCACGCATACCGCACTGTCGCCGCAGTGCGACCACCTCTACATCTCCGACGGCTACGGCAATTCCCGCGTCCACAAATACACGCCGGACGGCAAGCGGGTGACCTCATGGGGCGAGCCTGGCACCGATCCCGGCCAGTTCAACATCGCCCACAATATCTGCTGCGACCCCGATGGCTGGGTCTATGTCGCGGATCGCGAGAACCACCGCGTCCAAGTTTTCGACGGCAACGGCAAGTACGAGGGGCAGTGGAACAACATGCACCGCCCCTCGGGCCTCTACATGGAAAGCGGCACCAGCTCGCCGCGCTTCTTTATCGGCGAGATCGGGCCGGACATGGCGGTCAATATCGACCTGCCGAATTGCGGTCCGCGGGTCAGCATCTATACGAGAAAAGGCGAACTCTTGGCGCGGCTCGGGCATCCCCATGCCGGGCTCAACCCCGGCCAGTTCATCTCGCCGCACGGGCTCGCCGTTAACTCGCGCGGCGACATCTATGTCGGCGAAGTTTCGTTTACCAATTGGGGCCGCCGCGTCCGCGCCAAGGGCGAGCAATTGCCGCCGGGCCTCAGGAGCCTGCAGAAGCTCGTCAAAATAAGATGATCGACGCCAACTTCCGTCAGTCTGAGAGTGTGTGAAGGACTCATCCATCGCTATTTTATACGCTTCCCCGGCGAAAGCCGGGGCCTATCGTTCCGCGGCACGAGCCCATTCTCGCCGGCAAAGTATTGGGATTGCTTTTGGAAGTTCCGAGTAGCGGAGGAATGGGTCCCGGCTTTCGCCGGGAAAGCGAGGAAAAAAATTTACCGATTGCATTATTCAAGCGCAATTCAGATGCGCTCAGGGTAAGGGAGTCATTGCCATGAGCAGTTACCTCATCAGGATGACGAAGATCCGGAGTATCTAACAAGGAGCAGAGATGCCCGAGAACCCGCGCTGGAAGCGTCGCCCGCCAGGGTCGACCTGGGGCGATTGGGGTCCCGACGATCAGCTCGGCCGGCTCAATCTGTTGACGCCGGAGAAGGTGCTCAAAGGCGTCGCCGAGGTGAAAGAAGGCAGGACGTTTTGCCTCAGCCTGCCGCTCGATTATCCGGGCGGCACGGTGGTCAACCCGCGCCGCCACCCGCCGCGCCTCATCGCCAACAAGCGCGACGGCATGCCGTACATCGCTTACCCGCTCGCCCGCGAGGATCCGAAATTGATCGACGTGGTCTGCGACGACATCGTCGAGATGACCTTGCAGTACTCGACGCAATGGGACAGCCTCGCCCATGTTGGGCAACTCTTCGACGCTGACGGCGACGGCAAGCCCGAGATCGTCTTCTACAACGGCTACCGCGCCGGCGAGCACATCATCGGTCCGATGGACTACCGTGACGGCGGCGCAGTCGAGCGCGGCGAGCATGTCGGCGCGCTCAAATTGTCGATCGACCACATGGCGGCGCATGGCATGCAGGGCCGCGGCGTGATGGTCGACCTCGAGCACCATCGCGGCCGCGGCGAGAGCTTTGTCGGCTATGACCAGCTGATGCGGATCATGGAGGCGGACAAGGTCGAGGTCGAAGAGGGCGACCTTGTGTGTTTCCGCACCGGCTACGACCGGGTCATCCTCGGCATGAACAAGAGCCCCGATGCCGCAGTGCTCGCCGCCAATCCCGGAGCGGGCCTCGACGGGCGCGACGAGCGGCTCCTCAACTGGATCACCAGATCAGGAGTCGTCGCGCTGATTTCCGACAACCGGGCGGTCGAGCAGATGCCTTCGCGCCCTTGCGAGAGCGAGGACCACTGCGCCTCGCTGCCGTTGCACGCCCATTGCCTCTTCAAGCTTGGCGTCTATCTCGGCGAAATCTGGCATCTGTCCGATCTCGCCGACTGGCTGCGCACTCATCGTCGCTCGCGTTTTCTGTTGACCGCACCGCCATTGCGGCTGCCGGGTGCGGTCGGCTCGCCGGCCAACGCGATCGCGACGGTTTAGCCGCCCCTCACCCCATCGTCGAGTTGAAGGCGCCGCCGTCGAGCAAAAGGTTCTGACCGACAATGAAACCCGCGGAGGCGCTGCACAAAAAGGCGCAGGCATCGCCGAACTCGGCCGGATCGCCGACCCGGCCCGTCGGGTTCGACTGGCCGCGTTTGGCGAGAATTGCGTCGAAGGGGACGTTTTGCCGCCGCGCGTCGTATTCGATGCCCGAGCGCAGTCGGTCGGTCAGAAACGGGCCGGGCAGCAACCCGTTTATCGTCACATTGTGTTTTGCCACCTGGCGCGCGAGGCCGGCGCAGAACGCAGTGAGGCCGGCACGTGCACCGTTGCTCATGCCGAGATTGGGGATCGGCGACTTTACCGAGCCGGAGGTGATGTTGACGATGCGGCCGAATTTGCGCTCGCACATGCCGTCAACCACCGCCTTGATCAGCATGATCGGCGTCAGCATGTTGGCGGTAACCGCTTTTTGCCAGTCCTCGACCGACCATTCGCGGAAATCGCCATGCGGCGGCCCGCCGCAATTGTTGACGAGAATGTCGGGGTTGGGACAAGCGGCCAGAGCGGCGGCGCGCCCTGCCTCCGTAGAGATGTCGCCGGGAACCGCCGTCACCTTGGCGCCGGTTTCCTTGCGGATCTCCTCGGCGGTGCGTTCGAGCGTCTCGGCGGTGCGCGCCGTGATCGTCAACTCGACGCTGGCGCGTCCCAGTGACATCGCACAGGCCCGGCCCAACCCCTTGCTCGCCGCGCAAACCAGAGCCTTCCGGCCGCGAATTCTCAAATCCAACATGGCATCCTCCGCTGTGAGCTCGGCATAATGTTATAATAAAAGTGATGAAACTGACCCTGATCCTCGACCCGGCGCCGACCGGCGTGCGCGCCAGCTTGATAGAAGAATGGGACGAAGTCGCCCGCAACACCAAGATGGAGCCGCGGGTCCGGCTGTTCGATAACGAGGAGCAAGCGCTCGCCTGGGGGCGCTTGCTGGCGCACCGCCGCGGGCTGAAGCAACTGTTCCTGACCGACAATAGAAAAAAGCCGCAGGCGGATGCTCCCGGCCTGACGCATCAATAGCCGGGCGGCGGAACCGGCGCGCCGGGGTACGCCCCCGGATATCCCCCCGGAGCGTAAGGCGGGGGACCCGGCGGACCCGCGTAAGGCGACTGGCCGGGGGCACCATAGGGCGGGGCCCCGGGCGGCGGCGAGAAGCCGGGCACGGTATTGCCGTGCGCGCTCATGCACTGGGCGTACATAACGTCGTATTGCTGCTGCAGCGACATTTGCGCAAAGCCCGAACCGCTCGCCCCGGCGACCGTGCCGAAGGCGGCGCCCGAGGCAGCGCCGATCCCGGCGCCGCGCCCGCCGCCGATGGCGCCGCCGAGCGCCGCTCCGAGCGCCGTGCTGAGAATGGCCCCGCCTACTGCCTGGTTGTTGGCCGCGTATGCCGCCGGCGCGGTCTGCGCCGCGGCATATTGCTGGCAAGCCGCCTGATCGGCCGCGAAGGCGTCGAAGCTCTTGTTCGCCCCGGGCGAGGCGGGGATCGTCGGTCCCAACGGCGGCGCGACGCACGCCGTCAACGAAATCGCCCCGGCCACGATCGCCGCTACCCGCCGATCGATGCCCTTCATGTCTCCTCCCGCTCAGTCAAACGACAGCCGATTTTGCGGCGAGTGTTTCTATGCAGGCAAGCGGCAAACGATCCCTCGATGAAGATGGAACACTAGGGTCGCGTCTCACAAATGGCTTTTGCGAGATACCCATCTCCGCGGGCTCCAGAATTCAAGACTTTTGACGATCTTGCAGACGCTCAATTCGCAGGTCACCGATGATGAGCCGAGCGATCCGCAACTCGTCGACTTGACCCCTGCGCAACCTCGCCCGGCGCAAGACGAGTTGCCCGACCGCCAGCTTACCGATGGCCAGTGCGCCGACCGCGAGCGCGCCTAACGCCAGTGCGCCGACCGCTACCGCGCCGATGGCAACGGCTCCTTCGCGGCGTACCGCAGACGCCCGGGCCGTCACCGGCGCCCGGACTAGCCCAGATAGCGCCGTTTGACTCTTCCCGTCATGTCTCGCCGTGTGCTCCTGATGGTCAGCCGGCCCTGGCCCCTCGCCGCCGGCGCTTATCCGTCGGCGACCGTGAGGCGCGCGCCGATTGTCAGGGCGGCGAGCTGATAGACCGCACTGCGTCCGGCGCGCCAATCCGCAAGCTCGTCTTCGTCGAGGCGCTCGGGGATACGCGGCTGCCATTCGCCGGGTACCGGCCGGATCACCGCGCCGGGGTCGAGCTCACTACAATCGACACGCATCGTGCAGCGGAAACGGCGACCGACCTCAAACGTTGACTCGATGATGGTGTTGCGCGAGAGGCGCGGCGGGACCGGTTCGAAATGTGTGACTTTGCGGGGTGGGCTGCGGCGGGCCATTCCGTATCCTCCTCGTTGGGTCAGGTGCGGTGATCCTAAACTCTATGTGGGATGAAACGGTCCGGCCTGCACGGGTATTGCCTCTAGGGCGGCGCATTTTTGCCGATCCTCGCAGGTAAGAACCGATGGTTGGCGCAGCGCAGATCGAAATCCTGACGCAGGGGGTCTAGTGGCCGCCGCCGATCGCCCCCGGCCCCGGCAACTCGCCTTGATAGCCTGGCGAATCGGGCGATGGCGAGCAACCGGGCGCGACATAGCCTCTGGCATACATGCACTGAACGTACATTGTGTGATAGGGCAGCGCGTGCTGCGCGGCGGCGTATCCCCGGCAGATCGCCGCTCCGGCGGCGGAGCGATCGTAAACCTCGCCTGCGGTTTGGGCGGCCGAGATGGCCTGCCCCGCCACGGCGATGGCAATGGCGTGCGCGAGGCGGGTCAGCGGCGAGGTTTGCCGCTCCATTCGCGCCGTTGTTCTAAGCCGCCAGTCGTTGGGAAGGCGCGCCGGTGCGGCCGGCGTTGTAGCGCCACAACGCCACGGCGATCGCGACTACCGTCAGGCCAGCGACGATGATGGCCCATGGCTGGGCGCCGAGCCGTTCGAACCACTGCGTGTAGAAATGAATCGCCCCAAAAGTGGCGGCGGTGTTGACGACCCAGCGCCGGTTGACAAAAGCGCCCCAGATCCCGACGGCGACCAGCAGCCCCGCCCATCCGATTACAAAGACATAATCCGGGATACCCCACGCCGCCGCGCGCCAGGCCTGCCAGCTTCCCTGGCTCGCGGGAGTACCGCCGTGCGCCCAGCTTTCACCCGGATAGTCCCCCCACAGCGAGCCGACCCAGAAACCGAAATTGACCAGGAGCAGCGACACGCGGGCAAAGACCAGCGCCAGCCTCTCATAAGGCGGCGCCACTTGCAGCGAGACGATGTAGGCCGCCGCGGCGAGGAGCGAAAAAACGCCGATGGTGATCGCCGGCTCACGGACCATCAGCATATAGGTCGCGTGGGTGTAGCCGGAGCTGCCGCCGAGCGCCGCGGCCACTGCTATCGGCACGAGGGCCATCAGAAAGCCGCTGCGGATCAGCATCGCGAGCGCGAGCAGCAGAGCGACCGTAAAGCAGGTGCCGGTAAAGACCCCCTCGAACAGGCCCATCACCCCACCCGACAGCAACAGCGCGCCTATGATTGTCGTCGCTGTGCCGAGCAGGTTCCATTGTTCCGAACCGCGAAACGTGATGGCGAGGCCGGCCAACACAAAGGCGACGCCGAGCGCCGCACCGGCGGCAAAAGACGGGTCGAGCGCGAGGATGCCAGCCGATACGGCAGCCGCGCCAAAAACCATCAACGCGTTGATCGCGAGAGTGCTGGTGTCGCGCGAGGCGAGGGTCTTCAACCGCTCCGCCTCCCCAAGGGTGAGTTTGCCTTCCTGCACTAGCCGGGTGATGTCGAGAACGATCTTGATGTCCGGTCTCCGTCTGTGAGGCTTCGCGCGCAAGCGCATTATGCGGCGTTGATGACAACCTCGCTACCGCACACTAGCTTCGTGATATGGATGATGAATTCCTGTCCCGGCCGGCCGCCGCCGGGGTTCTCGACCTCCACGAACCGGCAGCGCGCAGGCTGCCGCTCGTCCTCGCTTCGCCGCATAGCGGGTCCGAATATCCGGCGGATTTTTTGGCCGCGTCGCGGCTCGATCCACTGGCCCTGCGGCAATCCGAAGACAGCTTTGTCGACGAACTGTTCGCCGCCGCCCCGCAGCTCGGCGCCCCGCTGCTCTCGGCCCGCTTTCCGCGGGCTTATCTTGACGTCAACCGGGAAGCTTACGAGCTCGACCCGACGATGTTCTGCGATGCCTTGCCGTGCTACGTCAATGCCGGCTCGCCACGGGTTCGCATCGGGCTCGGCACGATCGCCCGCATCGTTGCCAGCGGCGAGAACATTTACGCCGAGAAATTGCGCTTCGCCGATGCCGAACAGCGCATCGAGTGCCTCTACCACCCTTACCACCAAGTGCTGCGCCGGCTGGTCCAAGAGACAGCAGGCATGTTCGGCGGTTATCTCCTCGTCGACTGCCATTCGATGCCGTCGAGCTCCGGCTGCGGCCAAGGCATCGCCGATATCGTTCTCGGCGATTGCCACGGCGCGGCGTGCGCCCCCCGCATCCTCGAGGCAGCCTGCCGATTTCTCGCCGGCCGCGGTTTCAAGGTCGCGATCAACGCGCCTTATGCCGGGGGCTTCACGACCGGCTTTTACGGACGGCCGAGTGCGCACCACCACGCGCTGCAGATCGAGATCAACCGGGCGCTCTATATGGACGAACGCAGTTATCGCAGAAAGTCCAACTTTGCGCAGCTGGTCGAAGATCTCGCCGATCTGATCGAGCGGCTCGGCCAAGTCATGCGGGACTGCCTGCCAAAGACCGCCTGAGGCTTGACATTATGATTGATGCGCCACCTCTGCATTCACATTTGAAAGGCAGCGCAACACGCGTGGGAGGGCGCGAATTCGGAGCAGGTGATGGCCGAGGCCCGGCGGGATTTTAATTCGGATTTTTCGATCGAACAGAATTGGCAGGATTATACCGAGGAAGAGCACGCGATCTGGAGACTGCTGTTCGAACGCCAGCAGCGGTTGCTGGTCGGCCGTGCCTGTAACGAGTTTCTCGACGGGCTCGGCGCGCTCGGGGTTGCTGCGGACGGGATCCCGGATTTCGGTCGATTGAGCGAAGTGCTCGACGCCGCGACCGGCTGGCGGATCGTTGCCGTCCCCGGCCTCGTTCCCGACGATGTTTTCTTTGCCTATCTCGCCCGCCGCCGCTTTCCGTCGACCTGCTTCATCCGGCGGCGCGATCAGCTGGATTACCTCCAGGAGCCCGACATTTTCCATGATATCTGTGGCCACGTGCCATTGCTGATGAACCCGGTATTCGCCGACTACATGCAGGCCTACGGGGAGGGCGGGCTGAAGGCATTGGGGCTCGGGCACCTTCAGCATCTGGCCCGGTTGTACTGGTACACCGTCGAGTTCGGATTGATCACAACCCAAGAAGGCCTGCGCATCTATGGTTCGGGCATCCTCTCGTCCGCCGGAGAGTTGGTCTATTGTCTCGAGGACCCCCGGCCAAACCGGATCCGTTTCGACTTGCGGCGGGTGATGCGGACCCGCTATCGCATAGACGATTTCCAGCAGACCTATTTCGTCATCGACGATTTTCAGCAGCTGTTCGATGCGACCCGGCCCGATTTCGCGCCGATCTACCGCGAAATTGCGGGCCAGTCCGACCTCGAGCCAGATGAACCGATCCGCTCCGATCGCACACTCGATCGGGCTCCTTCGGGGTCCGCTCGGCGCAGGCAAAAAAATGGGCTGCAGTCTGACCGCAGCCCAAGTTTAGGGAGGAAACGCCTAGAAGACGTACGGTAAAACCACAACCAGTGATCGTTACCGCACTGCACAATTTAGGGCGTCGGACCGTGAAGTCAAGCCTCTTTTTCGAAACGCCTTGGGTCCGTTGAGCAATCCCGGTCAGATCAGGCATTTAGCGTACGTCCTGCAACGGGGAAATGTGCAATGCACAAAGACGGCTCGTTGACGATCGCCGAATTGTCGGCCCTGCCATTACTCGATCCGCTATCGGCTCTGTTCCTCGATGTCGATGGTACGCTGCTCGAGATCGCTCCCCGTCCGGAACTTGTTCGAGTACCGGACGGCTTGCCGCCGCTGATCATGCGACTTTCGGCCGCGCGCGAGGGAGCGCTTGCCCTGATCAGCGGCCGCCCGGTGGCCCAACTCGACCGGCTGTTCCAGCCGTGGCAAGGCGCCGCAGCGGGTCTGCACGGGCTCGAACGACGCCGCGCCGACGGAATTATCGATTGCGCCGCCGACACCGACAGCGCGGCGGCAGTCGATCGCCTGCGGCCAAAGCTTGCGGCGCTCGCGGCGGATGGAACCGGCCTCACCCTCGAAGATAAAGGCGGGACGCTGGCGCTTCATTACCGCGCGGCGCCGCAACGAGGGCCGGAAATCCACGCCATCGTCGAGGCCCTCCACTGCGAGATAGCTTCGGTGTTGCGCCTGATCACGGGCAAAATGGTCATCGAATTTCAGCCCCGCACCGCGGACAAGGGGCGCGCCATCGCCGCCTTTCTGGCCGAACCGCCGTTTTGCGGACGCCGACCTGTTTTTGTCGGGGACGACACTACCGACGAGGACGGCTTTGCCGAGATCCGCCGCCGTGGCGGCATCGCGGTCCGGGTCGGTCCCTTCGAGGCCGCGACAGCCGCAAATTACCGCCTGCCTACCGTCGAAGCGGTTCTCGCTTGGCTCGCGAGCAGCGTCTTGCGTTAGGCATCGTACAAGTTAAAAATGACGCCGCCCAATGATCGCTGCCGGAACACAATCGAAGATCCGGCGTTAACGAGGCAGCTTGCGGCGAGGCGTGAATGGCCGAAAGCGATTTTGTTTTACCCAGTCGGGCCGACGCAGTCAGAAAACCGCGATTGGCAGACTCGACATTCTCCCGGGCAAACGCGGCGAAGCGGCGATTGGTGGTGGTTTCCAATCGAGTAACGCCGGTCGTCGCCGCAAAGCCCGACTCTGGAGGACTGGCAGTCGCGATACGGTCCGCTCTGCAGCAAAGCGGCGGCATCTGGTTCGGTTGGAGCGGGGAGGTTCAGGAAACGTTACGTACCGAGCCCAGTATCGCTACCGACGGGCAACTAACATTTGCGACGGTCGATCTCTCTCAGAAGGATTTTGACGAATATTATATCGGCTATGCCAACCGCGTGCTCTGGCCTCTGTTCCATTTTCGCAGCTCGCTGGTTCAGTTCTCGCGGCGTAATCTCTTCGGTTATTTGCGCGTTAACCGGATGTTTGCGCGCTCCCTGGCACCAATGTTGTCGCCGCAGGACCTGGTCTGGGTTCACGACTATCATCTGATCCCGCTCGCCGAAGAACTACGCAAGCTGGACCGGACCGAGCCGATCGGCTTTTTCCTGCACACCCCTTTTCCTGCCGCCGAACTGCTGCGTGTGCTGCCGAACCACCAATCGTTGATGCGATCACTATGCGCTTACGATCTAGTCGGCTTTCAAACCCAGTCGGACTTAGACGGTTTTAGAGATTATCTGCTGCGCTGGGCCGGTGGAGAGGAAGTGGGGCATGGCGTCCTGCGCGCCTTCGGGCGCATCGTGCGCGTTCAGGTGTTTCCGATCGGTATTGACGTCGCGACCGTTTCGGCTCAGGCCGAGGCCGCCGACGGCAGCCGGCACATGCGGCGCCTGCGCCAAAGCGTGGGGGACCGGGCCTTGATGATCGGCGTCGACCGGCTCGACTACTCGAAAGGTCTCGAAGCGCGATTTCAGGCCTATTCGCAGTTCATCGAGACCTATCGCGAGACGCGTGGCCGAACGGTGCTCATGCAAATCTCGCCGCCGTCGCGCTCCGAGGTCCCTGAATATCGGGATATTCGCAGGAAGCTCGCAGCGGCGGCCGGCCAGATCAACAGCCGCTACGGCGAATTCGACTGGACGCCGCTGCGCTACATCAACAAGAGCTTCAGCCACCAGATCTTGACCGGGTTTTTTCGCGCCAGCCGGATCGGACTTGTCACACCGCTGCGCGACGGCATGAACCTGGTGGCCAAGGAATATGTCGCATCGCAATCTGCCGACAATCCTGGAGTTCTGTTGTTATCCTGCTTTGCCGGCGCAGCACGTGAGCTGGGGGAGGCGGTGATCGTAAATCCATTCGATGTCGAAGAAATGGCGGAGGCCATCCTGCAGGGGCTCGACATGCCGCTCGGCGAGCGCAAGGAGCGCTGGACCGCAATGATGAAGGTCCTCGAACGCAACGACATAACCGCCTGGCGCGAAAGGTTTGTACGCGCCTTGACGGCGACCGGTGAGCGGTGGTCCGGGGGGGGATGGTGAATTCCGCGCCGAGCGCGCCCGAGACTTGGCTGGTCGGCGACGTCGGCGCGACGCACGCCCGCTTCGGGTTGGTCTCGCCCGACGCAAAGCTGCTGCACTCGCGCACCCTCGCTGACGAAGACTATCCGACGATAGAAGACGCGCTCGCCGCTTTTCTCGCTGAGCACGGGCCGTTGCCGTTGCCTTGGCAGGGGGCAATCGCGCTCGCCTCGCCGATTACGGGCGACCGAGTTGCGATGACCAATCACCCCTGGAGCTTCTCGGTCCGGGAATTGAAGGCTCGGTTCGCGTTCAAGCGGTTTGAGGTCATCAACGATTTCACTGCGCTCGCGCTCGCGCTGCCGCATCTCAAGCCGGAGGACCGGCAGGCAGTCGGCGGCGGCGCTGCGGTCGTCGGCGCGGCGCTTGGTGTGCTCGGCCCGGGATCAGGGCTCGGCGTCTCCGGACTGGTGCCGTCCGGGAAAGGCTGGATCGCGCTGACCGGCGAAGGCGGGCATGCGACGATGGCGGCCGCCACCGATCGCGAGGGCGCCGTCCTTGATCGGATGCGTCGGCATTTTGATCACGTCTCGGCCGAACGAGCCTTGTCAGGCCCGGGGCTCGTCAACCTCTACAACACTCTTGCAGCCATAGACGGCGTGCCGGCGAAGGGCTACACGGCGGCCCAGATCACTGACTTCGCAATCCGTGCCGAGGAACCGGTATGCGTCGAGGCGACAACAATGTTCTGCGCGATGCTCGGGACAATGGCCGGCAATCTGGCCCTCACCCTCGGTGCGCGCGGCGGCGTCTATATCGGCGGCGGGATCGTCCCGAAGCTAGGCCGGATGTTCGTCGACTCGCCGTTTCGCGAGCGCTTCGAAGCCAAAGGCCGGTTTCGCAGCTACTTGGAAGCAACACCGACCTACGTCGTGACGCATCCCCTACCCGCCTTTCTCGGCTGCACCGCGCTCCTCGCCCGAACCGCCGATTAGGAAGCGCTCTCGGCGAGGTGCAGCCCCGCCACACCCAGGACAATCAATGCCAGGCACAGTAATTTGGAGACGGCGGCGCTTTCGCCGAACCAGATTATCCCGATCGTCGCCACAACTGCGGTCCCAACGCCCGACCAGACGGCATAGGCGATCGATAATTCGATCCCCCGCAATGCGAGCCCCAACAGCGCAAAACTTACGACATAGCAGAGGACGACCGCTCCGGACGGCGCGAGCCGGGTAAACCCGTCTGAGAGCTTCAGCGAGGTCGTGCCGCAGATCTCGAGCACGATCGCGGCGGCGAGATAAACGCCGCTCATCGGGCGAACTCTGCGCGCACCGCCGCCGTGTGCTCGCCAAGAGCGGGGACTTGGCCGGGAAGGCGTTCCTCCTCGGATATGGCGGGCGCTGGTGGCAATCGAACCGCGCCCTCCGGGGTCTCGACGGCGATTCGCCGCAAATGGGGATGATGCGAGAAGTCCTCCACTGTATTGAAATTGCCGAAGGCAATTTCGGCGGATTTCAGCCGCTCGGCGAGCATGCTGCGCGTATGCCGGGTGAACTCTGCGGCAACCCGCGCGTCGACCTCGGCGCGATTGGCCACGCGCCGGTTGTTGTCGCTGAAGCGGGGGTCGAAGGCGAGCCCGGGGTTGCCAAGGATTTCGGCGCAGAAACGCCGCCATTCCCGCTCGTTCTGGATGGCGATCAAAATCTCCTTGCCGTCGCCGGTCGCAAACAGGCCGTAAGGGGCGACCGAGGGGTGGGCGAGACCCATCCGCTCCGGCGCGCGGCCACCATAATCGAAATGGATTAGCGGCACTGCCATCCATTCTGCCGTCGCGTCGAACAGCGATACGCGGATCAGCGCCCCGTCGCCGGTTCGCCCCCGGGCGATCAATGCTTCGAGGATGGCGGCGTGAGCGTTGAGCCCGGCTGCGATGTCGGTCACCGAAGCACCGACCCGGCCCGGCGCTTCCGCCGGCCCGGTCAGCGAGGCGAGGCCGGTTTCCGCCTGAATCAGCATGTCGTAAGATTTCATGTCGCGGTAGGGGCCGCTCTCGCCGTAGCCGGAAATCGAGCAAATGACGAGCCGCGGATGATGCCGCCGCAACTCGTCGAGAGCGAAACCGGCGCGCGCCATGGCCCCCGGCATCAGGTTCTGCACGAGCACGTCGGCACGGGAGATCAGTCGTGCGAGCAGATCATGGTCGTCCGGATTTTTGATGTCGAGAACGACGGATTCCTTGCCGCGGTTGAGCCATACGAAATAGCTGCTCTGGCCATGGGCGGCACGGTCGTACCCGCGCGCAAAATCTCCTTCCCGCCGCTCGATCTTGATGACTCGGGCCCCGGCATCGGCAAGGCGGCAAGTGCACAGCGGTGCGGCGACCGCCTGCTCGACCGACACCACCAGCATTCCTTCGAGCGGCCGCGTCATCGTTTTCCTCCAACATCTTCCGGCGCGAACTTACACGGTTGAGCCAACCGATTTGCCACCCATATCGAAGACATGAAAGAAAAGCCGCGCGAAGCTACCGAGAACCACCCCGCAACCCCGTCAGAAGCGGTGCCACCACCGGCTCCGATGCCGCGGGAGATCGGCGGCCCGAAGGGGCCCGAGCCGACCCGCTACGGCGATTGGGAATACAACGGGCGGTGCAGCGATTTCTGAGGACCTAACGCGCGCGCCCGATTCCGCCCAGGGACCGACCCCGCACCCGCCGCCGGGGACGCCGCCGCAACCGCCACCTGACCCCGATCTGCCTCCGCCCGTGGTCGAGCCGCCGCGTCCGGTTCCGGTACCGCCGGTCGAGCCGCCCCCGCCACCGGTAACGGATCCTCCGCCCGGCACACCGATCAACGGCAGTTCGGGGGCGTGCCCTGATCAATCATCGCGCTCGGTGTATTCCTTCGATAGCACCTTGTCCGCGATATCTCCGGCAATCGTCGAACAAAGGTTTTCATAACTTGGGTCGGAAACCACCTCGTGCAGCCGAAGAAGCGTGTAATAGCGAATGCTGCGCAACAGAGCGTCGGTGTTCTCGCCTGCCTTCATTTGCGGACGGAATTGCTCCATGGGGAAGGTCTCGGCCACAACGACGCTCGAGGACGCCGTATCTTTGGCCCGTCTCGTGGTGACCAGATCGACGATGTACCGCACGCCATCGGTCGGCGTGGTAGCCACCTTGACATCCGGCATCTTGGATAAGCTGTCGGCGAGACAAGACCGGAGGGGCGGAATTACTTCGGGGTCGCCGGCCAGGCGAAGCCGGATGATCACGCTGGGGCCGTGCGTACCTTGAGCGGCCGCTTCGAAAGAAAACGAGCCGAACGCCACAAGCGCAACGGTCATCGTGCTGAGAAATCCCCTGAACGTCGGCATATCGATCCTCATCTCGCAGAAAGACAGCCATGCCCCCCGATATAAACCAGGAACGTTGCTGCTTAGTTCAGTGCGTAGGCCGCGCGAACCAGGTCGCTTGGCGGGATCACCCGATCAGCTGTAGAATTGTCGCCGCGGGACGGGGATCGTGTCAATGAACGGATTACTCGATCGAGGCGTCGCAGCAGGCACCCGCGAGCGGTTGCGGATTCGCGACCGGGATTTCACCGGGCCGACGGCCGGTCTGGCGCCAGGCAACGTCCAGGCGAACCTGGTCATTCTGCCGCAGACGTTGGCTCACGATTTCCTGCGGTTCGCTCAGGCAAACCCGAAACCTTGTCCGGTGCTCGCAGTCTCCGAGCCGGGCGATCCACGCCTGCCGAGTTTGGGCGAGGATCTCGACATCCGCACCGACCTGCCACGCTATCGCGTCTGGCGCCGCGGCGAACTGATCGAAGAACCGGCAGAGGTTTTGCATGTATGGCGCGACGATCTCGTGAGCTTTGCGCTCGGCTGCTCGTTTTCGTTCGAGCATGCGCTCATCGAGGACGGGATCGAGCTGCGCCACATGACCTGCGGCTCGAATGTGCCGATGTACCGGACCAATATTCAATGCCGGCCGGCAGGACCGTTCGCCGGGCCGCTAGTCGTCTCGATGCGGCCTTTGAAACCGAGCGACGCAATTCGCGCCATTCAGATCACATCGCGCTTTCCCTCGGTGCACGGCGCACCGGTGCATATCGGCCTGCCGACAGCGATCGGCGTCGCCGATCTGGCGAAACCCGACTATGGCGACGCCGTGCCGGTGAAAAGTGACGAGCTGCCGGTCTTTTGGGCCTGCGGCGTCACTCCGCAAGCGGTAATTGCCGAGGTCAAGCCGGAGTTCTGCATCACTCACGCGCCGGGCTCGATGCTGATAACCGATCTGGTCAACGCGAAATTGGCGAGCCTTTAGAGGCCCTGGTGTCGGCCCCGGATGCAGGTATCCACCGCAATCCTCTCCCTCTCCGCCCGCTTGCGGGGGGAGAGGGCCGGGGTGAGGTGGGCCGCGCCACTGCGCGTGAGGCGCCGGGAAGCCACCTCACCCTCCCACGCCTTCGGCGCGGGCCCCTCCCTCTCCCCCGCAATGCGGCGGAGAGGGGAGATGCCGGCTGACAGATGTCGCGATAACAATGGCGGGCCAGCCGCTTGCACATTCGCTGGTCGGTGAGATCGAGCGACTGATCCAAGTCGATGTCGGGCGCCATGTCACCGCGCTGTTCGAAGCCGCCAGAGGCGGCTTGTGGAGCGCCGCCTCGGCCCTGACAGCGGCGCCTTCCGCCCGGGTCGGATTGATCACCGGCTTTTACATTCCGCTAGGCTCGCCGCCTGCGGCGGAAACCGACGGGCCGGTCGGCTCGGCATTGCTCGCCAAAGGACTTGTCGAAGTCGGCATCTCCTGCCGGCTGGCTACCGATGAGCCGTGCCGCAGCGCATGCGCCGCCGCGTTGGAAGGCGCGGGGGCGGCCGGCGTGCCGATAGATGCGACCGATGTCATCGCGACGATCGCGGCGTGGCGTCACGCCGGGATCACTCACGCGATCTCGATCGAGCGCTGCGGACGCAGCGCCGACGGCACGCCGCGCAATATGAGAGGGCTCGATATCAGCTCATATACGGCGCCGCTCGATGATGTCTTCACCGCCGGGCCGTGGGAGACGATCGCGGTGGGGGATGGCGGCAACGAAATCGGGATGGGATCGCTCCCCCGTGAACTGATCGCGCAACATGTCGATCATGGCGCGACGATCGCCTGCATCACCCCGGCGCGGCATCTGATCGTGGCCGGGGTTTCGAACTGGGGGGCCTATGCTCTTCTCGGTGCGCTCGCCGCGTTGCGTCCGGATTGGCGCGAGCGGCTGCTCGCCTGCCTTGACGAGGAGCTCAACCAAGCGGTCCTCGAAGCGACGCTCAATGACGGGCCCGCAGTAGACGGTGTTTCGCGTCTGCGCGCCATGACCGTCGACAATCTCGACGTGACCGTACACCACAGCAAGTTGCGGGAGATCCGCGCTCTGGTCCAGGCCCAAAATATCGTATAAGCAGGGCATGGCTTATAAAGAGTTCGTCTTTGACGGCTACCGCTACGACCCGGCGCGTTCAACCCTCTCGCTCTGCTACAGCTACAATGGCGGCCCGCGGTTCGAAGAGCAGCTGATTTTTGATTTTGCTCCGCAGCAGCTTTCATCGGCGGCCAGAGAGGTTCTCGACCGGATTTTCCGCCTGATCCTGTTGCTGGCGGGGGTGAGCTATTACAAGGCATTTATACCAAAGATACTGACGTGCCGAGCCTTCGAGTTAGATGAAAGGACCGCAGAATTTCTAGAGAAATTCTATGAAAAAGGCTTGGCCGAGTTTGCATTCAGAAATGGCGTCTCGCTGCACGGTCATTTTTGCTTTCAGTCGACTTCGGCTCCAGCGGCTTTACCGATAACTGTCGATCTTCCGAGCAGGACATGTGTGCCGGTTGGTGGCGGCAAGGATTCGATCGTGACGATCGAGTGCCTCAGGCAGCGCAGTGAACCGCTTGTCCTTTTTTCGCTGGGTGACGCCGAACCGATCGCTGCCTGCATCGCAGCCACAAAACTGCCCTTCATTAGGGTCCGTCGCCGGCTCGATGCCGGCCTGTTGATGCTCAACGAGGCCGGCGCGCTGAACGGCCACGTTCCGATAACCGGCATCTTAAGCGCCATTGCCTTGGCCTCCGCCGTGCTGTCGGGTTGCAATGCTGTGGCGATGTCGAACGAGCACTCCGCCAGCGCTGCAAACCTCAGCCTCGATGGGATTGAGATCAATCATCAGTACAGCAAGTCGCTGGAGTTCGAACAAGATTTCGCTGCATATGTCGAACGGTCGATTTCGCCGAGCATCAGCTACTTTTCTCTCTTGCGTCCATTGTCGGAGATCGAGATCGCCCGGAGGTTCTCGAATTACCCGGCATATTTTGGCATCTTCCGAAGCTGCAATACGGCATTCCGGCAAGCGCGCGAGGCGCGCGGGAGTTGCTGGTGCTGCGACTGTCCGAAATGCCGGTTCGTGTTTCTGGCGCTTTCGCCGTTTGTCGCAAAACCGGATCTGATCGAAATATTCGGCGGCAACCTGCTGGACGATGAAACCCAGCGCGACGGTTTTGCCGAATTGTGCGGCTTGCGCGCCAACAAGCCTTTTGAATGCGTTGGAGAAATTTCCGAAAGCGCAGGCGTAATGTCCCATCTCGCAGGCCATCCTGACTGGCGCGACGATAGGGTGGTGCGCCGGCTGAACGAGGAGTTTCCTTCGTTGGGCGACGGCGGCTCGGCCGAATTTCGGACGCTATTGGAGGTCCGGCACCCGCACCGCGTGCCGACACCGTATTTGGCCTTGCTCGATGCGTGCGGCTGATATCGGGACGCAGCGTGTCGCGGTCTGGGGGCTCGGCCGCGAGGGGAGGGCGGCGATCAAGTTCCTGAGACGGCGCAATCCGAGCCTGCCTCTATTGGTGTTGGACGATGGACATGGGCCCGCGCCGGACGCGCTTGGAGCCAACATCGAATACGCCCTCGGGGGAGACCGGATCGCGGGAGCCCTGGACAATATCGATATCGTTGTCAAATCACCCGGCGTCAGCCTCTATCGGCACGAAATCCAATCCGCCCGAGCGGCGGGCACACACGTCACATCGCTGTTGAACCTGTGGTTTGCCGAACGGCTCGACCTCACGACGATCTGCGTGACCGGAACCAAGGGGAAGAGCACTACGGCGTCGCTGATTGCGCATATATTGGCAAGGCTCGGCCGGCGGGTGGCGCTGGTCGGGAATATCGGCATCCCGATCACCGGGATCGACGGCGCGACCGCGGATATCGCGGTGATCGAAGTCTCCAGCTATCAAGCCGCAGATTTTGAAGCGGTATGCGATATCGCGGTGCTGACCTCGCTTTACCCAGAGCACATCGATTGGCACCTCTCGGTCGAGAACTATTTTCGCGACAAGATCAATCTGTTGAATCACAGCCGCCGCCGCATCATTCACCACGCTGCGGCCGAAATCGTCGAGCGGTTCGCCACCGGCCCGCCGGCGCGACAGGATGTTTTTGAGGACGAACGCCGGATTCATTGCTGCGGCACCGAGGTATTGGACGGCGCAGCGGTAATCGGGCACGTGCGCAACCCCTATCTCGCGCGACCCCATAATCGGTCCAATTTGTGTGCGGCGTTGACCGTGGCGAAGTCGCTCGATCTCGATCCGGCGGCAGCCCTTCAGGCGGCCAGCGGGTTCCGCGGATTGCCGCACCGCCAGCAGGAACTAGGTAAGATCGGAGGGGTGCTGTTCGTCGACGACAGTATCTCCACAATACCGGAATCGACCCTCGCAGCCTTGGCGGTCTATGCGGGGCGCGACATAACGGTCATCCTCGGCGGGCACGATCGGGGTATCGACTACAGCAAGCTCGTCGAAAAGGCGGTCGCAGGCGCCGCAAAGGCCGTTATCTGTCTCGGCACCAGCGGGGAACGGATTTATTCGCTGGCGCGGGCAGTCGCGACCCGGCGGCACGACGTCGCCTGCAAGATCTACCGCGCCCAGTCGATGAAGGACGCGGTCGCGTACGCGCGGCAAGTGACGCCGCCGGGGGGCGTGGTCCTGCTGTCGCCGGCCGCCCCGAGCTTTGGTCATTATCGCGACTACATCGAGCGAGGGCGCGATTTCGCTGCCAAGGCCGGGCTGCCTGTGCCGGAGAAATCCGAATAGCTGACATCGAAAGCGGGCAGGAACACCCGGGGAGTGACTCGCCTATCGTAAAAGGAGATAGATTGCGACGGCTGGCACAGAGGGACGCTTATGAGCACGAGATCGCAGATTCGCGACCCGTTCGCCTACGGCAGCAGTCGGCTCGGAACATTTTCCGCATGGACGATGGCAATCGTCTTCGCCACGGTGGCGATGGCCAGTTTCGCGATCGATCAGACGCTCAGTCTCCCGCCAAACGCCGAGGAGCAAAACATGCCCTCGCTGCTCCACCCGGTTCAGCTGATTCAGTCCTTGATAAACGCTGGCTCGGACTGACGACCTTTAATTCCCAAGCAGCGCGGCCGTTCTTTTTAACATTGCTTTTCGGGGCGCTGGTTTCCGGCTGCACGGGGCCGAAACCTTTCCTGCTCCAGGGAGACGCCAATTCTGCCCAGGTTGGCTATTCGGGCGAGATCGAGGGCGCGACGCTTGTTGCCAGGCAGCATTGCGCACAATACGAGCGGGTGCCGCGCTTCCTAGAGGCGGAGGAGAACGTCGCGTTCTTCGACTGCGTCCGGCCGTGACGCAGACGATTGGCGCTTGATACCGGGCGCGATCACGGGAATCCTGAGGCGAGGCGGAAACCACTGTCGTAGGAAAGGCCGATCGCGATGAGCATTGAACTTCACACCTGGAATACCCCGAACGGCCGCAAGATCAGTGTGGCCCTCGAAGAGATGGGGCTGCCCTACACCGTGAAGACGATCAACATCTCCAAAGGCGAGCAATTCGCCCCCGCTTTCGTCAAGATCAGCCCGAACAGTAAGATTCCTGCAATCGTCGACCCCGAGGGGCCGGGTGGCGAGCCTATCAGCATCTTCGAATCGGGCGCGATCCTGATCTACCTCGGCGAGAAGACCGGCAAGTTCTGGCCCGCGGATTTGCGCCGCCAAGTTCCGGTGCTCGAATGGCTGATGTGGCAGATGGGCGGCTTTGGTCCGATGCCGGGTCAGGTGCACCACTTCCTGCAAGTCGCCGACGAGCAGGACCGACGCTATGGGCTCGAGCGCTATTCAAAAGAGACCCGCCGGCTTTACGGCGTGCTCGACAAGCGGCTCGGCGAGGCCGAGTTCACCGGCGGCGATATCTCGATCGCCGATTTCGCCATTCTCGGCTGGGCGTGGCGGCACGAGCGCCACCAGGTCGATCTCGCCGATTTCCCCAACGTCAAGCGCTGGTACGAGACAATGATGGCGCGGCCGGGCGTCAAACGCGGCTTCGAGGTCGCTCTGAGCTGACGAGATATTTGGACGATTGGCGGTTGACTTGAGGCATCGGTGGTGGAGCCGAGGGGGATCGAACCCCTGACCTTCGCATTGCGAACGCGACGCTCTCCCAGCTGAGCTACGGCCCCATGGCGTCTATCGCGCCTTTACGGGGCGCGGCCGGACTATGGTGATCGTGCTGATGCGTGTCAAGCCAGGCTCCGGGCCGAGCGCTGTCCGCACCTTGCGGACCCCCGCGGCTGACGGTACGGTCTGCCTGCCACTCGCCCTCGAGGTTCCCGCCACATGTACGCCTTCCTGAACCTCGTCAGCACGCTGATCTCTATCTACGTGTGGCTGCTGATAGCCCAGGCGGTGCTGAGCTGGCTCGTCGCATTCGGCATCGTCAACCGGTACAACCGCGTCGTCGCGACGATCGGGGATTTCCTGTGGCGCGTAACCGAGCCGCTGCTGCGGCCGATCCGGCGTGTCCTCCCCGATCTCGGGGGGATCGACATTTCACCGGTGATTCTCATTTTGCTTCTGTGGTTTCTTCGCAACCTGATGTTCGAATACCTTGTCTGACGGCCCGCTGCCCGGCGGCCCCTTGAACTTGGCTGGTGACGGGCTGCGGGTGGCGATTCGGCTGTCGCCGCCGGCCCGGACCGATCGTCTGGCGGCGGTCGCCGCGTCGGCCGTAGGCGGGTATGTGCTCAAGGCGACGGTCACCGCGCCGGCAGAAGCCGGGCGCGCCAATGAGGCGCTGTTGCAATTTCTCGCCCGTGCCTGGCACATCCCCCGCCGCGATCTCGCGATCCTTGCCGGCGCGATCAGCCGCAACAAGGTTGTTCGCATCGTCGGTGACCCGCAGCAGCTGGTCGAGGAGGTCGCGCCCGAGATCGCCCGTTTGCCCGGCGGGTGAGGGAGCCGGCGGGATGAGCCACGGCCTCCTCTCGCTGGCTATCGCCGCAATCGCGTTCTGCGGCAGCCACATCGTGCTGTCGAGCACTTGGCTGCGCGGAGCCTTGCGCGATCAGCTGGGCGAACGGGGCTTTCTCGCCGTGTACTCGCTGGTCGCTTTGGTGACCTTCGCCTGGCTTCTGGTCGCCTATTCGCACGCACCCACCATTCCTTTATGGCCTAGTGAAAGGTGGATGGCGCTTTGCCCGGTCGCGGTCATGCCACTGGCGACGATCCTACTGATCGCCGGCTACACCACCCCCAATCCGACCACTGTCGGAATGGAGCAATTTGCCAGGGCCGACGATCCGGCTCCCGGCGTGCTGCGCGTGACCCGCCACCCGGTCATGTGGGCAATCGGGCTGTGGGCGATCAGCCACCTCATCGCCAATGGCGACTTGCGCTCGCTGTTGTTCTTTGGCGCGTTCGCCGCCCTGTCGCTCGGCGGCACGGTGCTGATCGACCGCAAGAAGCAACTCGCGCTCGGCAGCAACTGGGCACGGCTCGCCGAAGTCACCTCGAACGTGCCCTTTGCCGCGCTGGTCGCCCGCCGCACCCGATTACGCTTGCGCGACATAAGCGTGTTGCGGGTCATCGCCGGTCTGCTGCTCTACGCGGTCTTTTATCAGGGTCACTCCATCATTGCCGGGATGCCGGTGGTGATCCCTTGAGGGGGTGATCCCTTGAGGGCACTTCGGAACGCTCCCCGCGAACCCCCGGCTGCGCTAAGCTTCGGTTTGGACAAAGACATGTGACGAGGAGGGATTGTCATGCTGTTGCCGCTCCCTGGACGCCGCCTTTATTACGACCTCGCCGGGCCGGAGAACGGGCCGGTCGTCTGCATCACCCATTCGCTCTCCTCCGACGGCGGCAGCTGGGCCGAGCAGGTGCCGCCGTTGCTGCAGGCCGGCTTTCGCGTGCTGCGCCTCGACATGCGCGGCCACGGGGGCAGCGACCCGGTTGCCGGCGACTACACGATGCAGGCGCTCGCCGGCGACGTCGCGACCGTGCTCGATGCGCTGGCGATCCCGCGCGTGCACTATATCGGCCTGTCGATCGGCGGGATGATCGGCCAAGCTTTCGCGATCGAGCATGGCGCCAAGCTGATTTCGGCGATGTGGTGCGACACGCTGCCGGCCAGCCCCTCCGGCGCGGCGGCGATGTGGGAGGAGCGCATGAGCACCGTGCGCCGGGCCAACTCGCTCGAGCCGCTCGCCGACGGCACGGTCGAGCGCTGGTTCACCGACGCCTTCAAGTCAGGGGAAACCCGGGCGTTGGAAGCAGATCCGCGACACCGTTGCGGCGACGACACCGGCGGGCTTCTTGGGCTGCTCGGCGGCGATCATGAATTTCGACTTCACCGGGAAGTTGCCGTCGTTGCGCATCCCGGTATTGGTCGTGTGCGGCGCCGACGATCCCGGCACGCCGGCGAGCGAGAACCGCCGGCTCGCCGGTCTCGTGCCGGGTGGCCGCTATGAGGAGATCCCCGGCATGCGCCATTTCCCGAACGTTGAAGCGCCCGACGCGTTCAACCGGATCATGATCGGCTGGCTCGAAGCGCAACGCCGGGCGCATTGAGGCTGGCCCGAGCCCCCACCCTAACCCTCCGCCACGTGCGGGGGAGGGAATGGAAGGGGGCCGGGGCAGCGGTCATCTCGACGGGCGGCGAGGCGCAGGCGGAGGGCGTTTAGTTTGATGAACCCTTCGGCGTCGCGCTGGTCGTAGACCGCGTCCTCCTCGAAGGTGACATGGGCGAGGCTATAGAGGCTCCGCGGCGATTTTCTGCCGACGACGCGCGCCGAACCTTTGTAGAGCTTCAGTCGGACGACCCCCTCGACACTCTCCTGGCTTTTGTCGATGAGCGCCTGCAGCATCTCGCGCTCGGGAGAAAACCAGAAGCCGTTGTAGATCAGCTCGGCGTAGCGCGGCATCAGCTCGTCTTTCAAATGCGCGGCGCCCCGGTCGAGGGTCAGGCTCTCGATCCCGCGATGGGCGGCCTGCAGCATCGTCCCGCCCGGCGTCTCGTAGACGCCCCGCGATTTCATGCCGACGAAACGGTTCTCGACGAGGTCGAGCCGGCCGACGCCGTGCCTTCCGCCGATCTCGTTCAAGCGTTGGAGCAGCGCATCGGGAGAGAAAGTTTCGCCATTCACCGCGACCGGGTCGCCGCGCTCGAAGGAGATTTCGAGATATTCGGGCTCATTGGGCGCCGCCTCGGGGGCAACGGTGCGGCTGAACACAAACTCTTCCGGCTCGACCCACGGATCTTCCAAAGCTTTGCCCTCGGCCGAGACGTGCAGCAGGTTGGCGTCGACCGAGAACGGAGCCTCGCCGCGCTTGTCCCGGGCGATCGGGATTTGATGCTGTTCCGCATATTCGAGGAGCTTGGTGCGCGAGCTCAGCTCCCATTCGCGCCATGGGGCAATGACTTTGATGCCGGGAGCGAGCGCATAATAGCTGAGCTCGAACCGGACTTGGTCGTTGCCCTTGCCGGTCGCGCCGTGAGCCACGGCATCGGCGCCGACCTGGCGGGCGATCTCAATCTGTCGTTTGGCGATCAGCGGGCGCGCAATCGAGGTCCCGAGCAGATAGGCGCCTTCGTAGAGCGCATTGGCGCGAAACATCGGAAACACGAAGTCGCGGACGAACTCCTCGCGCAGATCGTCGATGAAGATCTCGCGTACGCCGAGCATCTCGGCCTTCCGGCGCGCCGGCTCGAGCTCCTCCCCCTGACCCAGATCAGCGGTGAAGGTGACGATTTCGCAGCGGTAATTTTCCTGCAGCCAGCGCAGGATCACCGAAGTGTCGAGCCCTCCCGAATAGGCCAGCACCACCTTCTTCACAGTCTCGCGCATTCCCATCACCTCGGTTCGGCAGCATTCCGGGGATCATGGGTAGCCCCACGGTCGCCGGATACTGGCTGATAATACACAAAGACAACAGCCAGCGGGTTGGACTCAGCCGCGGAAGTCCTCGTTTTTTGGCGATATCTGCGGCGGAAATAACACCCAGGACGTCTGCCCGGCCTAGGTCGCCATAGATCCCGCGCACGTCCCCGGTATCAAATGAATATCATGCGATTGCGGCAATTCCGGGACGGGAACGCCGCGATTTCCCTTCGACACGCCGGTCGGGCAACGTTACGCTGTCCGGCAACTTGGCGTCGGTTAGAATCAAATGGAGGAAACGCATGCAGATAACTCGTCGTGAGGTTGCCATCGCGGGAACACTCGCGGTTGGTGCAATTAGCCTATTCTGGGGCTTCCCAGCCCTCGCGGAAACCGGCGACGAAGCGGCGGTCAAGCAGAATGTCGAGGCGCTGCGGGAGGCCCTGCTGAAGGCGGATAAAGCCCAATTGGAGCGGCTGACCGCCGATCAGCTCAGCTACGGGCATTCCGACGGCAGGGTCCAGAACAAGGCCGAGTTCATCAACGGCGTGATGACGCGGAAGGCGACAGTCAAATCGCTGACCTTTCCCGACCTCAAGATCGAGGTGGCCGGCGACGCCGCGATCGCCCGCCATCTCTACGAATCCGAATCCGAAATGGACGGCAAAACCAACAACATCAGGATAGGCACTCTCGAGGTCTGGCAGAAGCAGGGCGGCAACTGGAAGCTCCTGGCCCGCCAGGCATACAAGCTGGCCTGAGTTGTCGCTGGTCTCGCGTTTTCGCGTATGCTCGGGGCCTCGCTTCGCCGAAGAGCTCATCAAAGGGCTGGTCGAGAGCGGACGATACAACACGCGAGTGAGGTTGTACGAGACGGCTTGCGCCTGCTCGAGTAGCGAGAAAAGTTGCGGGAGATCAAAGTGGCCGAATTGCGCCGCCTCGGCGAGGAAGGACGCTCGAGCGGACTTTCCAATGAGGACGAGGAAGCAGTGCTCGATCGCCTTGAAGCTAAATACCGCACGAGGGCCGAACGCACTCAGGCTTCGTGATCGAGATCGAAGCGATCGCCTTCGTCGACAACTGACCAAGAGCGCCAGGGTCATTCCGGGGCACGGGCACAGCCCGTGAGCCCGGAAACCACGAACACAGGCCTGCGATAAGGGCACGCTCGGTATTCAAAGGTTCCGGGCCTGCCCCTCTGGGGCATCCCGGAATGACGAGCCCTGGATAGCGTGCCTACGCCGGTCCGTCTCCAGGCCGGCATCGGCCAGTTCCTTGAAACCGCCGGCGTTGTAAACGGACTGGTAGCCGAGGTCTTCAAGGTCTTGCCGCTCTATGCGGCGCGGCCGCCCGAGCCGCAGTAGACCGGGACGGTCTTGTCCTTCCGAAACGCCGGATTGTGGAACGGGCTCGCGGGATCGGCGCGAAATTCCAGCATGCCGCGTAGTTGTCGAGGACGACATGGATCGGCCGATTGGCCGCGACTTGGCGCTCGACAGCATTGAGGAAGCGGATGAATTCGAGATGGCGGTGGCGCTGCATGCAGCGGCCGATCACGGTGCCGGCGAGCACGCCGAGCGCGGCGAACAGGGTGGTGGTGCCGTGCCGCTTATAATCATGCGTCATGGTTTGAAGCGCCCGGGCTTGATCGGCAGTCCCGGCTGGGTGCGGTCGAGCGCCTGGATCTGGCTCCTCTCATCGATCGACAGCACCACCGCATGGGCGAGCGGATCGACCCCCGGGGTCCGGCCGATGGCCGGCCCGAGGGCAAGCGCCAAGCCCGACAATGTCGGTGAGCTTGGCGGCAAAGCCGGGATCGCGCCAGCGCTTGAACGTGCGCAGCCGGTGCGGTTGAAGTTTGTGCGCCCGCCAGATGCGCTGCACCGAACCCACCGAGATGCCGATGGCCTTGGCCATTGCCCGGCCGGTCCAGTGGGTCGCCTGGTGCGGCGCAGTGCACGTCAAGGCCACCACCCGAGCCGTGGTTTCCGCCGGCAACGGCGGCTTGCCGGGCTTGCGGGGCTTGTCGCGCAACAAACCCTCAACCCCGCTCTCGGCGAAGCGTTGTTGCCACCGCCACACCGTCGGCCGGCTGACGCCAATGCGTTCCGCCACCTGCTGCGCCGCGTGCCGATCTGCCGAGGCGAGCACGATGCCCGCCCGCTCCACATGTTGCGCGGCCGATTGCGGCCGATTGCGGTCGGCCACGATCGCCGCCAGCTGCTCGCGCTCCGCAGCGCTCAAAATCACGGATACTTGTTGTGCCATGGCCCATCCCCCCAAGCCATGACCCCAGTATCGCATATCCCATGCCTTTGTGAATCCTCTGAATGAGTCTCAGCATTAGCTCCCCCGCCGATCGAATGCATCGGATGAATCATTAATCATTCTGTCAAGAATGCTTCACGAACCCGTCACCGACGACCCTTAATTTCGAGTTCGGCCACAGAGCCGAAAACGGCGGTCACAAACGCGGCTGACCGCCTTGGGTGGTGACGGCGAGCGACGCGCTCCTCCATCTCTGGTTTACCAATTTCAGTCGAGCTAGTCCTCGTTGCCTGGCCGCGAAATCTTATTGGAGGGAAACCATGAGAACCAGATATCTGAAGACATCGAAACTGTTGTGCGGCGTCGCCATGTGTGCAATGTCCATCAACAGCATGGCGCCGATCGCGGCCGTCGCTGCGGATACCGAGCCGAGCAACGCCAATGACAACAACACGGCGACACCGATCAAGCACGTCATCGTGATCATCGGCGAGAACCGCACCTTCGATCACCTGTTCGCGACCTACCAGCCGACCAAAAAAAGCGAGAGCGTGCTGAACCTACTGTCGGAGGGCATCGTCAATGCCGACGGCACGCCAGGACCGAACTATAAGAACGCTACCCAGTATCAGGCACTGGACACGACTGTCTATCAGCTGAGCCCGCCCAAAACCGGCCCATACACGACGTTGCCCCCGGCATTGGCCGGCGGTGGATATACGAACGGAGCACCGCCATTCTCAAAAGTCGCCGAGGCTCAGACTTATGAGAACGGGCTGCCATCGGGTTATTACAAATATCTGACCACCGGCGGGGTTCCCGCGTACCTCCTTGGCAAGCCGGACATGCGGATCTACTACGACGGCAACAACGTCAACAACCTTCCGCCGGGCCCGTATCAGCTGACCAATAGCAGCAATCCTACTGGCCCCGTCCTGACCGCTGACGACTACGCCGAGAGCCCAGTGCACCGCTTTTACCAGATGTGGCAGCAGCTCGACTGCAGCGCCTCTGCAGGTGGTTCTGCAACTTGCCTGAATGACCAGTTTCCATGGGTCGAAGCGACGGTCGGCGCGGGCAGCAACGGCCTGCCGCCGCCGGCCAACTTTACCTATAAAGAGGGCGCCACGGCGATGGGGTTCTACAATGTCCAGCAAGGCGATTTGCCCTATTTCAAGACGCTCGCTGACACCTATTCGATGAGCGACAATTACCATCAGGCGGTGAACGGCGGAACCGGCGCCAACCACATCATGCTCGGTACCGGCGATGCGATCTGGTTCAGCGACGGCGCCGGCAATCCTTTGCAGCCGCCGCACAACATGACGGTGGCCCCGGGGAGCCCGAACGCCGGGGTTGTCGACGAGGTCGAAAGCCCGAACCCACTTCCCGGCACCAATAACTGGTACACGGAAGACGGCTATGGCGGCGGTTCCTACGGCTCGCCTTCCTACGGCGGCGGCAGCTACACCAATTGCTCGGACACCTCACAGCCGGGCGTTGCCGCGATTGTCGACTATCTGAACGCGATACACGTAAAACCGAATTGCCAGCAAGGGAATTATTACCTGCTTAACAACTACAATCCGGGTTATTACGGTGACGGCACGAATGCTTACGCCGATATCAGCAACCCGTACAATACCGTGTTCACTATTCCGCCTTCGAGCGTCCCGAACATCGGCGATGCTCTTTTGAAGGCGAATATCTCGTTCGCCTATTTCGGCGACCAGTTCAACGCCTACCTTGCCAATCCCTATGACAATTACGTCACCCCGGATAACACCTACTGCAACATCTGTAACTTCTTCCAGTATTCGACCTCGATCATGACTAACCCGGCAGTGCGGAAGATGGCGCTGCAAGACACGACCGACCTTTACGCCGACTTGATGAGCTGCACCACAAAGAGCTGCAGCTTGCCGGCGGTGTCGTTCGTCAAGCCCGACGGCTATCTCGACGGCCATCCGGCTTCGTCGAAGATCGATCTGCTAGAGGGCTTCGTCAAAAAAATCGTCGACATGACGAAAGCAAACAGCACGCTCTGGGACAACACCGCGATCCTCATCACGATGGATGAAGGCGGCGGATACTATGATTTGGGTTATGTCCAGCCACTCGATTATTTCGGCGACGGGACGCGAATTCCGATGATCGCGGTGTCGAAATACAGCAAGGGCGGTCGCATCTCGCATACCTATACCGACCACGTCTCGGTATTGAAATTTATCGAAGCGAACTGGGGTGTGCCGCCGATCACCAATCGCAGCCGCGACAATCTTCCCAACCCGACCACCGGGGCGGATCCCTATAAGCCGACAAACGGTCCGGCGATCGGTGATCTGACCGATTTGTTCAACTTCCGGTAAACCGCTAAAGAACTTGCGAGCCGGTCTCGGAAACGGGGCCGGCTCTCTTTTTTTTGATGCCAAATGGTACATCTGAAGGAGGTAAACAGGGCGGCCTCCACCGTAAGAGCCGATCCCTATGGTCCCCCGAGTGGGATCCACACTGCTCTCGTCTGGTGTGTCTTGCATGCCGACGAAATTTCCACAAAGGGGACAATTCATGGGATCCCACCGACTGCGGAGCCACAAGCTGTTATGTGGCGTGGCGCTCTGCGCAATGGCGGTCGATGCCATTGCCCCGGCCGCCGGCGCTGCCGCGCAGAGCGGCAGCAACGACGGCGAGACAAAAACGCCGATCAAGCATGTCATCGTCATCATCGGCGAAAACCGCACCTTCGATCATCTGTTCGCCACCTATCAGCCGGTCAACCAAGGCGAGACCGTGCTGAACCTGCTGTCGGAGGGCATCGTCAACACCGACGGCACGCCGGGACCGAAATTTTCGACCGTCGCTCAGTCTCAGGCGCAGAATACAACCGGCTATCAGATTAGCCCGTCCGGGAAGAGCCCATATACGGTCTTGCCGGCGCCATGGGCCGGCGGCGGATATCTTCATAAGGGGCTTCCGCCGTTCTCGAATGTCGAAGATGCCTCGACATACGAGAACGGGCTCCCGCTGGACTATTACAAATATCTGACGACGGGAAAGGTCCCCCCGGCGATCCTCGGTCAGCCGGACACCCGGATCATGTACGACGGCAAAGACGTCAACCACCTTCCGCCGGGCCCTTATCAGCTGACCCCTGGTGTGGCCTACGACGACTACGCCGAAGACCCGACGCATCGGTTTTATCAAATGTGGCAGCAACTCGACTGCAGCGCCTCCGAAGGTTGCCGGAACGACCTCTTCGCTTGGGTCGAAGCGACAATCGGCGCGGGCAGCAACGGCCGTCCGCCGCCGGCGGGCTTTACCTATAAAGAGGGTGCGACGGCGATGGGATTCTACAACGTCCAGCAAGGGGACATGCCGTATTTCAAGTCACTCGCCGATACCTATTCGATGAGCGACAATTATCATCAGCCGGTGAGCGGCGGGACCGGCGCCAACCACATCATGCTCGGCACCGGCGACGCGATCTGGTTCAGTGACGGCAACGGCAATCCGCTGACGCCACCGCACAACCAGTCCGTCGCCGAGGGCAGCCCGAACGCCGGGGTGGTCGACGAGATCGAAGATCCGAACCCGCTAGCCGGCATCAACAACTGGTACATCCAGGACGGCTATGGCGGCGGCTCCTATGGCAAGCCTTCCTATGGCGGCGGCAGCTACACGATGTGCGCCGATTTGAGCCAGCCAGGTGTCAAACCGATCGTCGACTACCTGACGTCGGTGAATGTGAAGCCGAACTGCCAAGCGGGGTATTATTACCTGCTCAATAATTTCAACCCGGGCTATTACGGCGACGGCGCCAGCGCGTACGCCGATATCGGCAATCCGGGCAATAAGGTCTTCACAATCCCGCCATCGAGCGTCAGAAGTATCGGCGATGCTCTGTTGGCGAAGAATGTCTCGTTCGCCTATTTCGGCGACCAGTTCAATGCGTACCTGGCCAATCCCTATAGCAATTTTGTCAACCCGGGCACCAGATACTGCAACATCTGTAACTTCTTCCAGTATTCGACCTCGATAATGACCAATCACAAAGTGCGCAGTGCGGCTCTGAAGGACACCCTCGATCTATACGCCGATCTCATGAGCGGCGATTTGCCCGCGGTGTCGTTTGTCAAGCCGAGCGGCTACCTCGACGGCCACGCGGGTTCGTCGAAGGTCGATCTGCTCGAAGGGTTCGTCAAAAAGATTCTCGATATGGCTCACGCAAACACAACCCTATGGGCCAGCACCGCGATCTTCATCACCATGGACGAAGGCGGCGGATTTTACGATTCGGGTTATGTGCAGCCGCTGGACTATTTCGGCGACGGAACGCGCATCCCAATGATCGTGGTTTCGCCTTACAGCAGGGGCGGCCACATCTCGCACACCTATACCGATCACGTTTCGGTCTTGAAGTTCATCGAGGCGAACTGGGGTGTGCCGCCGATCACCAATCGCAGCCGCGACAATCTGCCAAACCCGACCACCGGGGCCGACCCCTACATCCCGACAAATGGGCCGGCGATCGGTAATCTGATGGACCTGTTCAATTTCCAATAAGCCGATCGACACAGTTGAGGGCCGGTCTCGGGAACGAGACAGGTTTTCTTTTCCCAAGCGCTCAGGCAATCACGCCCTCGGCACGGAGCGCACGGATCTCGCTATCGGCGTAGCCTGCTTCGCGTAAAACCTCTTCGCTCTGCTCGCCGGCGGCAGGGGCCGGTTGCGGCGTCACCTTCGCCTGGCCGGTGATCCAGAACGGGCTGTTGACCGTCATTCCGCTGCCGTCGGCGAACGATACTAGGGCTTCACTGGCGAGGATCTGGGGGTCGTCGGCGATCTCGTCCATGTCGGCGACAATGCCGAAGATCAGCCCCGCCTCGTCGAGGATTGCGCGCCACTCGGCCTGATCCCTGGTCGCGAAGACGCCGTCGAGGATCGCGATCAGCTCGCGCGCATGTCCCTCGCGTGATGAATTGGTGGCAAAGCGCGGGTCGTCGAGCGCCCCCGCTCCGAGGCATTCCTTGAACTTCTCCCAGCGCCATTCGTCTGCGGCGATCGACAGCAACAGCCAGCGGTCGTCACGGCAGCGGTAATGCACCCGCAATGCATTGAGCCCGCGCTCGCGTGGCGGCTGCGGCACGACCTTTTCGCCGCACAATGCGGCCTGCACCGAGCAGCCATTGGCCCACAGGCCATTGGCCAATAGCGAGGAGCCGACATAGCCGCCCTTGCCGGTGCGCTCGCGCTGGTAGAGCGCGGTGACGATCGCGCCATAGGTCGCCATCGCCGAAGGATGGTCGCCCATTCCCGGCAATGACCGCGCCGGCGTCGCCTCTTCCCCGGCGCGCACGAGATGCATCAGCCCGGTGCGCGCCCACCACGCAGTCGCGTCGAAGCCGGGCTTGTCAGCCTCGGGCCCGACTTCGCCATAGCCGCTGAACGAGGCGTAGATCAGCCGATCATTGAGCGGTGCCAATTCCTCGTACGTGATGCCGAGACGGCGGCGCACCGGCGGCGGATAATTGGTGATAAACACATCGGCCCGCGTCACCAGCCGCCGCAGCACGGCTTGTCCCGCCCGCGAGCGGAGGTCGAGCGCCAGGCTTTTCTTGTTGCGTCCATCGAGCACAAAACCCGGGTTGCCCTTAGGTCCCGGCCCCAATGACGGGGTGGCGCGCCGGCGGTAAGGGTCGCCCGTCCCCGGGGGCTCGATCTTGATGACTTCTGCCCCGAAATCAGACATCACCGTCGCCGCCGCCGGCCCGGCGATAAAGCTCGCACAATCGATCACATTCAACCCGTCGAAAACGCGCTCACCCATCATCCCACCAAACTAAATGCATCGCCGTCGCGCACCAGATGACCGGCGGTCCGGCCGGCGAAATGAGTTCCAATGACCAGGATCGGGGTGTCGGCGAGGCGGGTCAACATCTGCTCGCGGGTATGCCGCGCCTCGGCCGGATCGCTGTCGGCGGTGGAAGACCACTCCGGATGGGCGATCTGGCAGGGATGGTGCATGAAATCGCCGGTGATCAGCGCCTCCTCGCCCTGTGAAGCGATCTGGACGCTGACGTGACCCGGAGTGTGCCCCAACGTCGGGACCAGGGCGACCTCATCGCAGATCCGATGACCGGTCTCGACGAGATCGACGAGCCCGGCCTCCCAGACCGGCGTCACCGAGTTGGCGAGCACCGCCATCATGTCTTCACGCCGGTTCTGGCCCGTCCAATGCTCGAATTCGATGCGGCCCATCAGGTAGCGCGCCTTTGGGAAGGTCGGCACCCAGCGCCCGTCGACCAGCATCGTATTCCACCCGACGTGATCGACATGGAGATGGGTGCAGATGACTGTGTCGACCATCTCCCGTGCGTAATCGGCGGCCGCCAAATCTGACAAGAAACCGGTCTGAAGCTTGTTCCAGGAGGGAATCCGCCGGTTCTCCTTGCCATTCCCAAGACAGGTATCGACGATGATGCGCCGGCTCGGCGTCTCGACCAGGAGCGCGTGGATGCTCATTTTCAATCGACCGCGTTTATCGGCGAAATCGGGTTGCAACCACTCGATTGATAGTACCGCCTCGGGCGTAGCCTGGGGCAGAATGAACCGGCTGCCGCCCGTCACCTCGAGCTCGACGATCTTGGTGACTGTAACCTCGCCAATCCGCCATTCCACGATTGAAAACCTCGCGTTCACTGCTGCCTGACGAAAGTGACGCTGCAGGGGCGGCCCTCGACCCGGCTGCCACTGCCTCTCGAGCCCTCGAAGCGGGCGGTGATGTGGTACCCGTAATCCGTCCCCTTGGGAATTTGCCCGGGAGTGTATTCGGGCGCGCCGACGAGACCTCTTGCGTAAATCTCTGCACTGCCATTCGGTTGAACTCTGCCATCGAAGATCATCTGCCCCGGTTGGCCGACATGCCGTTCCCCGTGCAGAACCCCATCCATAACGCTAGTCGGAAACTGATAGGAATAGCCTAGCGCTCCTGAGGCGTTCGGGCAGGAGAGGGTGGTCAGCCAATTGCCATCGAAAGACCGCGCATTCTCGGGCGCTGCCCGCAGCGTAGCCGGCAAGAGCACGAAAGCCAACCCCAGAACGAATGCCATTGACGGCTGCATCGATTCCTCCGCTCGCAGTTTTGGTCCGCCAAGTTAGCTGCAAACAATCTGCCGAACGGTTAAGGCCGGCGCCGGCACGGAATAGACAGGCTGCTGAACTCGGGAGTAGCCTGCTCCATAATGCCGCCTTTGATGGGGAGAACGAGGATGGCCGCGCTGGACATCGTGCTGGACTCGGCCGAGGCCGAACGCCTCGCCACGGGTTTCGTCTTTACCGAAGGGCCACTGTGGCACCCCGACGGGTTCTATTATTTCGTCGATGTCCGCAAGAGCGTGCTCTACCGGATAATGCCGGGCCGTGCGCCGGAGGTCGTGCGCACCGAGACTGGCGAGGGCAACGGCACGACCTTTGATCTGCAGGGCCGGCTGGTGATCTGCGAAGGCGGCAACCGGCGCGTCACCCGCTGGTCGGCCGATGGCCGCTCGGAGGTCCTGATGGACCGCTACGAGGGCAAGCGGATCAATCGCCCGAATGATGTCGTCTGCAAAACCGACGGCAGCATCTGGTTCACCGATCCCGGGCTGCGCGTGCCGCTTTCCGAGAAAGAGCTGCCGCATTCCGGCGTCTATCGGGTGGAGCCGGACGGCGCCAGTCGCCTCGTCGCCGAATTCGAGTATCCGAACGGCCTCGCATTCTCGCCGGACGAGCGGGTGCTCTACGTCGCCAATACTCGGCACGCGCAATACATTCATGCAATCGAACTCGATGACGCGGGCAACATGGTTCGGCGGCGGATCTTTGCCGATATGTCTTCCGCGGAGACCGACGGCGTGCCTGACGGCATGAAGGCCGATGTCGAGGGCCGCCTTTATTGTACCGGGCCGGGCGGCACCTGGGTGTTCGCGCCCGACGGCTCGCGGCTCGGCATCATCCGCACGCCCGAGATCCCGGCAAACCTATGCTTTGGCGGCCCCGATCTTCGGACTGTCTTCTTCACCGCGCGCACCTCGGTCTACACGATGCGCGTCAAGACCCCCGGTCAGCCGCACCCCTGGTACCGCCTCAGAGCGAAATAAGAAATCAAATGGAGACACAGAGGGCACGGAGACCCATTGAATTTGTCGTTCCCGCGAAAGCGGGAACCCAGGGCGGCCGGGTATGCACCAGTCCCTTGGGCCCCCGGTTGCGCGCGGGTGACGAGGACCGAGGAGAGCAAAGATGAAAGTCGGTATTGCGCTCAATATGCTGTCCGAGCCGCCCCGCCCCGATTTAGCTGTCGTATCGGACCATCTGGCGATGGGCGATCTCGCCGAGCCGCTCGGTTTCGACTCGCTATTCGCCCTCGAGCATCATTTCACCGGTTACGCGATGTCGCCGGCGCCGCTCGAGCTGTTGGCCTATTTTGCCGGCCGTACAAAGCGGATCATGCTCGGGACGGCGGTCATCGTGTTGCCTTGGCACGACCCGATCCGCGTCGCCGAGGGGATCGCCCTCCTCGACATCCTCTCCGGCGGGCGCTGCCTGTTCGGCTTTGGCCGGGGCGCCGCCAGCGTCGAATACGAGGGCTTCCGCATTCCGATGGAAGAAGCGCGGCCGCGCTTTGCGGAGGCGGCACAGCTGATCCGCAAAGCGTTGCGCGAGCCGGAGTTCGAGTGGCAGGGCGAATTCTACCGGATCCCGAAGACCTCGATCCGGCCACGCCCGATCTCGCATCCCGAAGAGCGCTTCTATGCCTCATCGGTCAGCCCGGAATTGGCCGAGATCATGGCGAAGCTCGGCTTCGGCATCCTCGTCGTCATGCAGAATGAATGGGCGAAGGCAGCCGAGAGCATCGTCAGTTACCGCGAGATCGCGCAGAGCGTCGGCCACAACCCGCCGCCGCCGATCATCCTGACCAATGTGTCCTGTGCCGAAAGCCGCGATGAAGCACACGACCGGGCAATGACTTGGCTCGGCAAGAAATGGCAGTCTATCGACAACCACTACCATTTCTCGGACGGCCATCTTGCCACGGTCAAAGGCTACGAGACCTATGGCAAGATGGCCAAAACCTACGCCCGGCTGCAGAGCGAGGAAGAACGGGTCAGGGCCACCGAGTTCTATGTCAAAATCCAGATCGTCGGTACGCCGGAGGACTGCATCCAGCAGATCGCCGAATTGCAGCGGGTGACTGGGACTGACCATGTGGTCACCGAGTTCTCGTTCGGCGGTATCCCACACGACGACGCGGAAAAGAACATGAGGCTCTTTGCGAGCCGGGTGCTGCCGGTCTTGCAAGACGACAACGCCTTCGCCGCACCGCCGGAGCCGGTAGCGCAAGGTACTGCGGCCTCGGACCTGTTCGCGCCGGCATAAAAGCGCTCCGAGCATCACCATGCCCAACTATTGCGCGCCGTTGCGCGACATGCAGTTCGTGATCACCGAACTGGCGGGGCTCGAGCAATTGGCCGCGTTGCCGGGTTATGAAGAAGTGACGCCGGATCTGGTCGAGGCGGTGCTCGAGGAAGCTGCAAAGCTCGCCGGCGACGTGCTGGCGCCGCTCAACCAGCCCGGCGACGAGCACGGCGCGTCCTTGACAAAGGGCGGCGTCGTCGCGGCCGACGGGTTTGCGGCGGCTTACCGCCGGTTTGTCGAGAACGGCTGGAACGGCCTCGGCGGCGATCCGGAATATGGCGGGCAAGGGCTGCCCGGGCTGATCGCCGCCGCGGCCGTCGAGATGTGGAACTCGGCCAATATGAGTTTCGCGCTTTGTCCCTTGCTGACCGCCGGGGCTATGGAAGCAATAAAGGCGCACGGCTCGGACGAGCTGAAAAGCCGCTTTCTGCCGAAGCTCGTCAGCGGCGAATGGGCGGGCACGATGAACTTGACCGAACCGCAGGCGGGCTCGGATTTGTCGGCTGTGCGAACCAGGGCAGTGCCCGAGGGCGACCATTACCGGCTCTTCGGCCAGAAGATCTTCATCACCTGGGGCGACCATGACATGGCCGAGAATGTCGTGCACCTGGTGCTCGCCCGGCTCCCCGACGCGCCCGAAGGCACTCGCGGCATCTCGCTTTTTGTGGTGCCCAAGTTTCTGGTCGGCGCCGAAGGCTCGCCGGCAGAGCGTAACGATGTCGAGTGCGTGTCGATCGAACACAAGCTCGGCATTCACGCCAGCCCGACTTGCGTGATGAGCTTTGGCGACAAGGAGGGCGCGGTCGGCTATCTGGTGGGCCGGGAGAACGAGGGTTTGCCCCACATGTTCACGATGATGAACGAGGCCCGCCAAAAGGTCGGGCTGCAGGGTCTGGGGATCGCCGAGCGCGCCTATCAGGCGGCGCGCGACTATGCCAAGGGACGAATCCAGGGCCGGCCTGCGGGGCAGCGCAGCGGGGACCGCGTGACGATCATTCATCACCCCGACGTGCGGCGCATGCTGCTGACGATGAAGTCGCAGATCGAGGCGATGCGCGCCTTCGGTTATGTATTGGCCGCCGATGCCGACCTCGCGTGCAAGCACCCGGACCCCGACGAACGCCATCGCCATCAGAAGCGGGTCGACCTGCTGACCCCGGTGCTCAAGGGCTGGTGCACCGAGCTCGGGGTCGACATTGCCTCGCTCGGCGTGCAGGTCCATGGCGGAATGGGCTTCATCGAGGAGACCGGCGCCGCGCAGTATCTGCGCGACGCGCGCATCGCGCCGATCTATGAGGGGACGACCGGAATACAGGCCGGCGATCTGGTCGGCCGCAAACTGAGCATGGACAACGGCGCCGCGATGGCGGAGCTGATCGAGGAGATGCGCGCCGTCGAGGACCGGCTCGGCGGCTCCGACAATGCGGACCTGCCGGCGATCCGCGAGAGCCTTGCCGGCGGCATTCACGCGCTGGAGCAAGCCACCGAATGGATTCTGCAGACGATCCGCCGCGACCCCAACGCGGCGCTAGCAGCATCGGTCAATTACATGATGCTGACGGGTTATGTCTGCGGCGGCTGGCAGATGGCGCGCGCCGCTCTCGCCGCCCGCGGCGCGGTTGGGGTCAGGCGCGGATGACGGCTTCTGCCGGACCAAGATCGCGATGGCGAGGTTCTATGCCGAGCAGATTCTGCCAAAGGCCAGCGCGTTGCTTCCGATAGTCAAGAGCGGCGCCTCTACCGCTTTCGCACTCGACGAGGAGCAGTTCTGAGCCCCTCGTTAGCTAACATCTTTCCAGCTACAGACCTCGCGTCGCCGGACCCTTGAGTTCGACGGTGTTGCCGTCGGGGTCGCAGATGTAGAGCGAGGGGCCATAGCCCTCGGCGCCGTAGCGTTCCCGGACCTCGCCGACTTCGACGCCGTGGCGCCGGAGGTGGGCGGCCAAGGCCGCCGGGTCGAACCCGTCGACCCGCACGGCGAAGTGATCCATGTTGCGCGCCGCATTATCTGCCGCCTCGGCCGGCGAGGCGGAAGCCGGAACCAGGTCGATCAGAGAGGCGCCGGCGCGCAACTGGACCAGCTTGGGCTGCTCCAATCGGCGCTCGACGCGGCAGTTCAGAACTCTCTCGTAGAAATCGATCGCGCGGTCGAGATCACCGACGCGCAGCACGACGTGGTCGAGGCCCGCTATGCGGACCCCCTCCCCGGCACTCGAAACGTCCCGAGTCTCGATATTTCCAGCGTCCGGCATTGTCGGCTCCTTTCGCTCGCGGTCGGTGTCACTCTACCGCGAATTGCCGGAGCCGGCAGCCGGATTATTGCGGCGCAGGACTATTGAGGAGCGGGTTGGGACGGCGGCGCGCCGGCATGGCGCTGATGCTGGGTGCGCCAGGCGTGCATCTCGGCGCGGTCGAGGACGCCGTCGTGATCGGTGTCCATCTGGTCGAAGCGGGCCCCGGCCCGTTCCGCTGCCCGATCCTTGGCGCGTTGGATGAATTGATCCCGCGTAATACCGCCATTGCCGGTCGGAGCGGCAGGTGCGGGGGCCGCACTCTCGACGGAGGCGGTTTGCGGCGCCGTCTGAGCGAAGGTTGTCGCCGGCAGCAGAGACAGCGCGAGGAGAGCCACGAAAACGGTAGAGCGCATTTCTTACGACTTTCGGTTGACTAAAATACTGGTCTACCATGTTTTGCGTGCGGGCGCAAGCCGGAGTTGCATCGCTTTCATGTCGCGTGCGCAAAAAAGGCAGGTCTGGGAGGCGCCTTTTCCACGAATCCGGCGCTTCGAAGGAGTACAGTGCTCGCAGCACCCTTCGACAACCTGCAAAGGGGAAAACAACATGCAATACCGCAGGATCTCGGCCGATTGCCATCTCGACATGCCGTGGATGCCGCCCGACCTCTTTATCTCCGAGGCGCGGCGCGACCTGAAGGACCGCATGCCCTATGTCGAGGACGGTCCGGACGGGCCGCAATGGGTTGCCAAGAACGGCGCCAATTTCGGCCTCCTTTACGGAGTCGGCCCGGGCGGCGCAAAGCACGTGCCGGGGCAGAACGTCCGCGTCGACATCATGGCGGAGCGCGGCCTCTACGAAGACGCGAAAAAGGGCAAGGCCCGCTGCAGTGACCCGCATCTGCGCCTGAAAGACATGGAGGCGGACGGCGTCGACGCCGAGGTCATCTACGGCGTCCTCGGCACCGCGTCCAAATTGAACGATGCCGAGGCCTCGAACGAAGTTCTGCGCATCTACAATGACTGGCTGAGGGATTTCTGCAGCCATTACCCGGACCGCCAGATCGGCCTCGCTTGCCTGCCCTATGGCAGCGTCGAGCGCGCGGTCGAGGAGGTCCATCGCGTCGCGAAAATGGGGCTCAAAGGGCTTGAACTGTCGTGCTCATGGGACATGGAGCCGATGTGGCACCCGAGCTGGGAGCCGTTCTGGAAGGCGGTCGACGAAGTGCAGTTGCCATTGCATTTCCATACCTTCCCGACGACCCCGCCGCGCGCCCGCCAGGAAGCGCCGAACGTGCGCCGCGCCGCGATGTTCACCGGCGTCTCGGCGTTCCAGATGGGGCTGATCCACATCATCGCCGGGATGATCGGGGCCGGCGTGTTCGACCGTTATCCGCGCCTGCGCGTGTCGTTCGGCGAGAGCGGCGCCGGCTGGCTCGCCTATGCACTGCACCGCATGGATTTCGAGTTCGAGGACCGCTTCCGCGACCTGATGAAACTGCGCCCAAGCGAATACTGGCGCCGCCAGTGCAAGGCGACCTTCCAGTTCGACCCGATCAGCACCAAGCTCGTCGACGACATCGGCGTCGAGACGATGATGTGGGGCTCGGACTACCCGCACACCGACGGCATCTGGCCGGAATCTTCGAAATACATCGAAGAGCAGTTCGCCGGCCTCTCGCCCGAAGTCGTGCACAAAATCACCTGCGAGAACGCCGCCAAATTCTACGGGCTGATCAATTAACAGCCACAACGAGCGGCGGCGTCCATCGGGAGACCGGGGGCGCCGTCGCTGTTTTTGCTGTTATTTGCAGCGAAAAAAAACAGCGAGCCGGCCCAGCTTGGCCCCTGGAATCCCTCGCTTTTTAGGATCGGCGGGCAAATAACAGCGAGATATTTGCTGTTTTCCTCCGCATAAAGCGGGATAACAGCAAATGATACATCATTGAACAAATTCTCAATCAACTATCGGTCTGGGCCTGGATCAAAGATACGCAAGGCTCTCACGAAATTACGGCGATTTTCGGGTCTCGCCGGTTCGGTGCAAGCTTTCCTCAATCCGGTGCGGTAGGCAATTCCCGTAGCTGCGCCTTCAGGTGCTCAAAATCGACGGGCTTCGCCAGAAAATCTGCTGCGCCATACGCCGCGGCCTGCCGCCGCCGCTCGTCGTCGCCGTAGGCGGTTACCATCATGACTGGTAAGTCGGGGAACCGCTGTTTGATCTGGCCGAGCAATTGCAGCCCGTCCATGCCGGGCATGTTGATGTCGGAAAGGACCGCGACCAGCGCCGGCTTGATTTCACCCGCGAGCCGCTCCAATGCTTCCGCCCCAGAAGTCGCGTAATGCAGGACATACTTTCCCTGGCGGGTCTCACGGCGAAAATCGCTGCCGAAAAAGCTCGGCCACGTCGGGTTCGTCGTCGACGACCAGGATGCTGACACTCATGACGCTGCCTCGGCGGCGGTCCGATGCGAGCGCGGCAGACGGATCGTGAATTCGGTGAATTCACCGAGGCGACTGTCGACCTCGATCGTGCCGCCGTGCTGCTGCGTGATGATGTCGTAGCTCATCGAGAGACCCAGTCCGGTGCCTTCGCCGGTCGGCTTGGTCGTAAAGAACGGTTGGAACAATTTGTCCCTGATCTCGGGGGCGATGCCGGTGCCGTTGTCCCGCACTCGGATCTCGACCGCCTCGCCGAGATCGCGCGTCGTCACGTTGAGGACCGGCCGGAAGTTCGCCTCGCCCGCCTCACGCCCGCGCTTGGCGGCGGCATAGAAGCCGTTGCCGAAGAGATTGAGGAAGACGCGGGTCATGTCTTGGGGTACCAGCTCGATCGGCGCGAGGCTGTGAGCCAGCTCACATTCGAGGGTGATGTTGAAATTCTGGTCCTGGGCGCGGGCGCCGTGATAGGCGAGGTTGAGGGCCTCCTCGATCATCGCATTGAGGTCCACCACCCGGCGCTCCCCGGAGACTCCGCGCGAGTGTTCGAGCATGCTCTTGACGATGCCGTCGGCGCGCTTGCCGTGCTCGGCGATTTTGCCGAGGTTGCCGCGCAGCATCTCGACGACCTCGTCGACGGCGGCGCGCTCGTCCTCGCCGAGCGCCGCCACGACTGGCGCCGTCGTCTCCCGCAATTCCAGCAGCAATTCGCCCGACAATTCGGCAAAGTTGTTGACGAAATTGAGCGGGTTCTTGATCTCGTGCGCGATCCCGGCCGTCAGCTGGCCGAGCGCCGCCATTTTCTGAGCGTGCAACAGGCTCGCTTGCGCGGTCTGCAATTCCTGCAGCGCCTTTTCCGCGGTGTCGCGCGCCGCGTGGATCTCGGCCTCGGCGCGCTTGCGCTCCGTGATGTCGCTGTAGATCAGCACCACCCCGCCGCCCGGTACCGGATTGCTGCGCACCTCGATGACCCGGCCATCCGGGCGCGCTCGCTCGGCCGACCATTGCGTCCCGGCAAGTTCCGTCAGCCGGCGCACCTCCGCCTCGACATCGACCGCGCCGTATTCGCCATGCGTCGCGAGGTAGCGCACAAAATCGGCGACGCGCGGCCGCTCGGCCAGAAGGGGATCGGGGAGTTCGAGGATCCGCTGGAAATTCAGGTTCCACGCAGCGAGCCGGAGCTCGCTGTCGAACATCGCCACCCCGTCGCCCATATTGTCGAAGGTAACGCGCAACTCGGCCTGACGCTGCCGGATCTCGTTCAAGAGCCGCGCATTGTCCATCGCGATGACGGCTTGGGCCGCGAAGCTTTCGAGCAGCGCGATCTCCTTTTCCGAGAAAGGCCGAACCTCTTTGCGCGCGCAGGCAATCATGCCCAACAACGCTTCGTCTCGGCGCAGCGGAACGCAGAGCAGAGTGCGGGCGGCGCCGAGCTCGGCGGCACTGCGCGTTACTGTGTAGTCGGTGTCCGCCAGATCCTGGATATGCGCGAACCGGCTGCCTTCGATCAGCGGCCGCGTCGCCGGGTTGTCGGCGGCTGGGCACCCCTGCCGCAATATTTCGGCAAATTCGTCGGACAGGCCGCGGACGGCAGCCGCTCGGAACCACTCGCCGTCGTAAAGCTCGAGGCTGCCCTGGGCGACAGCGCAGAGACTGTGCGCCTTCTCCAGGATCGCATCGAATACTGGCGTGAGATCACCGGGCGAGGAGTTGATGACCTGCAATACCTCCGCGGTGGCGGTCTGCTGTTCCAATGCTTCGCGGGTCTCGGTGATCAGCCGCGTGTTTTCGATCGCTATGACCGCCTGCGCGGCGAAGCTTTCCAGCAGCGCGATCTGCTTGTCGGAGAACGGCCGCACCTCCTCGCGATGGGCGGTGATGTAGCCGAGCAAGACACCGTCTTTGCGCAACGGCACTAGCAGCAGAGTGCGGATGCCCGCCTCGTCGGAGGCTCGCCCGATCGAATCGTTCGAATCTTCACGCGGGCTGGTCATCATGTCGGGAACGTGAACATACCGTTCCCCTCGTAGTAGCCTTTGCTGGATGGGACGCGCGTGAAACGGCTGACGCATCAATTCCGCAAACCGCGGCGGAATCGCATGCGCCGCGACGTTACGAAATCGTTCGCCGTCGTAGATGTTCAAGCCACCGTGCGCGGCACCGCACAGGGTGTGTGCCTTTTCAAGGATCGCGTCGAACACCGGGGCGAGATCGCCGGGCGAGGAGTTGATGACCTGCAGTACCTCGGCGGTCGCGGTCTGCTGCTCCAACGCCTCGCGCGTCTCGGTGATCAGCCGGGTGTTCTCAATGGCAATCACCGCCTGCGCGGCGAAATTCTCCAGTAATGCGATTTGCTTGTCGGAAAACGGCCGCACCTCGTACCGGGCTATGCAAAAATTGCCGAGTACCTGGCCATCCTTGAACAACGGCACCGCCAGCCCGGTGTGCAGGCCACCAAGGTCGACGGCCGCGCGGCGCAGCGGCGTGCCAGAACGATACGCTTCGCTGTCCCTGAGATCATGGACGTGCACATAAGAGGCGCCTTCCAAGATCTGTATCTGGGCTTCCTTTGGCGCCGGCTGTGGCATGTCCGCCATAAAGCGAGCTAGCTTCTGGGAGAGGCCGCGTCCCGCCGCGAGAGAGTGTTTGCCGTTTTCGTAGCGTAAGAGATAACCAGCGGGTGCTTCGCAAAGCCGCATCGCCTTTTCGAGCATCGCGTCGAAGACCGGCGTGAGATCGCCGGGCGAGGAATTGATGACCTGGAGTACCTCGGAGGTGGCGGTCTGCTGTTCCAAGGCCTCGCGCGTCTCGGTCAGGAGCCGCGCATTCTCCATTGCAATGACCGCCTGCGCCGCGAAGTTCTGTAGGAGCGCGATCTGCCTGTCGGAAAACGGCCGCACTTCTTGGCGATACACAGTGAGTGCGCCGAGCAAGGTCTGTTCGCGACGAAGCGCGACGGTGAGGAACGTGCGCCCTCCGGCAATTACGGCGTCCCGCGCCCCTTCGTGTCCGGACCGGTAGGCTTCCGTATCCAAGGCGTCGAGGATGTGGACATAGGGTTCGCCGGCGACGATCCGCGACCAGGTGAGGCCCCTCGAGGCAGGAAGCCGCCCGCGCGGGCGCTGTTGGAGCCAACGCGCATCACCCTTCAACGCAACAAATTCAAAGGCCTCCCGGTCATAGGTGGCCAGTTGACCGCAAACCGCTTCGCACAGCCTCAAGGCTTTCTCCAGAATCGCGTCGAAGACCGGGGCGAGGTCGCCGTGGGAGCTGTTGATGACATCCAATACCTCGGCGGTCGCGGTCTCCCGCCGCAGCGCCTCGTCGCGCTCGGCTCGGCACTCGGCAAGCTGGCGTTGCAGATCGGCTATGAGCCGCTCGGGATCGGCTAAAATGCTGTCGCGCGTCGCGCTCATTTGCGGACCTCGTCGGGAACCGACCTTCCGTGCGGATCATAGCGTGATCGACAGGGGCCACCACAGTTGTCGATCGGGCGATCAGCCTAGCATCGGCGAATGACCGCTATCGACCCGTCCCGGGGTCCCGCTCGTCCCCGACCGTGACGCGTCGCCGCCGAGGTCGTCCACCGTAAATCTCCTCGCCGCCCCGCCTCGAACTGTCGTGCTCATGGGACATGGAGCCGATGTGGCACCCGAGCTGGGAGCCGTTCTGGAAGGCGGTCGACGAAGTGCAGTTGCCATTGCATTTCCACACCTTCCCGACGACCCCGCCGCGCGCCCGACAGGAGGCGCCGCAGGTCCGCCGCGCGGCGATGTTCACCGGCGTGTCCGTGGTTCAGATGGGGCGTTCCAGATGGGGCTGATCCACATCATCGCCGGGATGATCGGGGCCGGCGTGTTCGACCGTTATCCGCGCCTGCGCGTGTCGTTCGGCGAGAGCGGCGCCGACTGGCTCGCCTATGCATTGCACCGCATGGATTTCGAGTTCGAGGACCGCTTCCGCGACCTGATGAAATTGCGCCCAAGCGAATACTGGCGCCGCCAGTGCAAGGCGACCTTCCAGTTCGACCCGATCAGCACCAAGCTCGTCGACGACATCGGCGTCGAGACGATGATGTGGGGCTCGGACTATCCGCACATGGACGGCATCTGGCCGGAATCCTTCGAAATATCGATGATGGCAAGGACCTGGTTAGCCTTCGGCGCGTTGCTATAGTCGTTTCCTCAGGACTGAGAGCCGTCAGGAGTACGCCCGTTTGGGCTACCCTAGTGTGCTTCCAAGGCCAGACATGCAACCCCTAAGTGGAGGGGTCTGATTTTGTTGAAATTCGAAACTTAGCCGAGTAAATTAACCTTGAAATAGGGAGGCTCGTATGAGGGCGCGACAGGGGATAGCCAGCGTGATTATCTCAGCGGCGGGGCTATTCATCGCCCCGGCACAGAGCCAAGATTGGCAAGCCCAGCAGCAGGCGCTGGCACAAATTATAAAAACCGCTAACGAGATTTGCCAATCGGCACCATTGGAGGAAACAAGCCGGGGAATCGATCTCAAAGGTGATGCAAATGCAAAGCTGGGCGGCCTGGTCGGCAAGCTCGCGGATTTGGGAATCGCCGGCGCCGGTGAATATCAAACGAACCGCTCGCTGGGAGTTTTACAAAAAGACCTTATTATCGCGATCCAAAGCGCCAACGGCTGTAAGCTCGAAGTATTTAGAACCCTGGAAAAAGACCTACTTAGGGGACGAGCCGTTAATGTCGCGCCCGAGAATAACTCCAACCCCGGTGCCCCTATCAGCAAACCCAGCAGTGCAAGTGACCCCCCTTCGGTCGCTTCCGCACCCAGAGTAGCTCCTAACGCTTACCCCGTACTTTTGAGGCCCAAATGGTGCGGCAGAGCGGGAACTCAGATCGAAACCGCCATCTGCAAAAATTCAGATCTTGCAGATTTGGATGTGAGGATGGACGGCGCCTATAACGCGGTCTTGTCTCGCCTAGCTCCAGATTCAGAACAGTATAAGAACTTCAAACGCGAGCAGTATTATTGGTTTGTAAACCGAAATGAGTGTCAACAGAGTAGCGATGTGGTTGCCTGCCTCAAGCGGGCTTATTCTAACAGAATTGGCGCCTTGGCGGCGGCTGTGAATTAGTGGATTAAGCGGCTCACGCTATGGACACTGCAAAAATCGTAAATCGCGTCTACCAAGGCGGCGGCAACGAGCTCGTGATAGTTGCCGTCGCAAATCTGCTCCTCCTCTGCCCGATTAACGATGATGCCGCTTTCTAGAAGTACCGCCGGCATCGGTGCTGTCTTCAATACAACGAGACCGTCATAACGATATAAGCCGAGCCGTGCGTCGAGCACTGTCCTGTTCTCGCCCGGGATGTGCTCGGCGTGGTGCAGCGATGGTACCAAGCCTTCGTTCACCAAGGCTTGGCCGAGCAGCAGCGCAAAGTCCTTGCTTTCTTTGCTATGGATATTTTCTTCAGAGATGAATATTGAGTATCCGTGAAATTTATCGCTGTATTTCTCTGGCTGTCCATTCACTTCCCAATGCGAGAGATACTGAGGCTGGACGGAGTCGTGATGTAGGGATATCAGCAGATCGGCACCGGCTTCCTTCGCAATTTCGGTCCGTCTTATGAGACGCAAGGGTGTGCCGCGTTCCCCGATCAGGAAAGCTCCGCTGAACCCGGCCTGCCGTAGCCGAGCCAGCACCGACTGGGCAAGCGAAAGATTGTAAGTGAATTCGGTCACGCCCGTAGCGCTGATGGCGCCAGGCTTGATCCAGTAATGGCCGACATCGAGCGCGACCCTGAAGCGAGAAGAGTTACACGCGTTCACTGGACTTGAGCGCAGCGCCGAGGGCAAATCGTTCGCGAACGCCGCCGGTAATGGCGCGAGCAGATTCCCAAATATCAACAACAATCGCAAGAGGCGTCCTCCAGTTTGGCTCACCTGACCGCCCTCAATACTCGTGCCCTTATCAACCGCTAACCGGAATAATCTTTGGGCGCAAGTGGCGAACGGCGGGGCAAGATCGGTAGGCCGAACCGGATTGGAGCTTTCAAAACACCAACCTCGCGGTCGCGGATGAGCGCCCGAATACCGATGGCGGGCCACCTTTGCTCTCTACCTCCGCGCCGTCCGGGACATCGGTCCAGTACCGCGCCAGTTCGAGAAGTTCCGTTCGCTTGTGTTGGTTGGTGTACCAGCCGAAGTAGCCCTCACGCATATCGGTGCATCGCCCCTTGGCGCTGCTGGTCGAGGTTGGCGGGATTCCCGGCCCGCCGGGGAGCGTTTTCGGTCATCAGCCATCAGAGGAGGGGAACAAGACAGTTGATTTATCTCTTCACCTCCCACAGCAAGTGGGCCCCGCGGGGCTACTGATGCCTCCCCATTATGATGCCGGCCGGCAGCCCGGCTGCGGATGCCCGAGACGACCGAGATTATCGATGTTTGGACTTAGTCCATGGAGCCGACGTGGCACCCGAGCTGGGAGCCGTTCTGGCAGGCGGTCGACGAGGTGCAGTTGCCCTTGCATTTCCACACCTTCCCGACGACCCGGTGCGCGCCCGCCAGGAGGCGCTCCAGGTTTCGCCGCGCCGCGATGTTCACCGGGGGTCTCGGCGTTTCCGATGGAGCTCATCAACATCATCGCCGCCCTCATCGGTGCCGGCGTTTTGGAGCGGCACCCGTGCCTCAGGGTCTCGTTCGGCGGGAGCGGCATCGGCTGGCTGCCCTATGCACTCGACCGGATGGATTTCGAGTTCGAGGACCGCTTGCGCGACCTGATGAAGATGAAGCCGAGCGAATATTGGCGCCGCCAGTGCAAGGCGACATTCCAGTTTGATCCGATCAGCGCCAAGCTCATCGACGAGATCGGCGTCGAGACGATGATGTGGGGCTCGGACTACCCGCACACCGACGGCATCTGGCCGGAATCTTCGAAATACATCGAGGAGCAATTCGCCGGCCTCTCACCCGAAATCGTGCACAAAATCGCCTGCGAAAACGCCGCCAAGTTCTACGGGCTGATTAACTGACAGCCACTACGAGCGCCGGCGCGCCAACGGGGAACCGCGCGCGGCCGCTGTTTTTGTTGTTATTTGCGGCGAAAATACAGGCTGCAGGCCGAGACTCCGCCGCCGGATCTCTCGGTGTAAAATCCGAAGCGACGTGGCATGAACGGACACTGGGGGTGACACTGAAGGTCCGGCGCATTCGTATGCGGCCGTGGAGTTCATGCAGGGAGACGGGATCGCCTGCGGAGGACACGGGGCTTCGAGTCCTGACCCCCTTTCACGAGAGGAGGAGGGGGACTGTGGCGGTCTCTCATTCGTTGAGCGATCTTGGACCGCTGACGAACGGACTGTCCCGAAGATAAAATCGCAGGAGGCAGTCCGCATCCCGCGCAATGCCGATCCTGATGCTCTGACCGACGATTTCGCCGGGTTCGTGGTCACCGCGTCCAAGCCATAGAGGGCCTTCTCTGCAAAGATCGAGCCCATCGAGCCAAGGATCAACCCGCAACGCCGCGGTGAGCCTTCCTGGTCCTCGCGCCAAGTCGCGCAAGCGCTCGATGCCGCGATTTTGCTGCATGATCGGGATGCCTTCGAGCGGCTCGAGCGCCCTGATGAGGACGCCGGCTCCGATCCCGGGCATCTCGCTTGAGACGTTCAGCATGTATGCGCTGCCGTAGGCGAGATAAATATAGGCGTGTCCACGCTCGAGAAACAGCGAACGATTACGCCGAGTCATCCCCCGGTAGGCGTGCCCAGCGGCGTCGCCGACGACATACGCCTCGGTCTCGACAATACGACCACTGGCGACACCTGCCGGCAACTCCCGCACCACTATCTTGCCAATGAGATAGCGGGCGAGACGAGACTGTATCTCTCGGCAGCTCCGAGCGAGGGAGCGGGTGGATGGCCACCCTTACGCCCGCTAGGTCTCAGGGCATCCGCTCGACCCATTGAGCGCGCGACGGCCCCGGCTCGAACGGATCGCCGAAATACTGGATCTCGCGGGCCACCTTCCCGTCGCTGAACTCCATGATGCTCACTGTGTAAGACGGCCGCCCGTCGTAGGTGAGCACGAATTCAGTGACCCAGAGGTCGGCAGCGCCGAGTATTCGCCGCACGGTGAAGCGCTTGCTGCTCGGCTGAGCATAGCGAGAAGCCTGAATGTTGTGGCGGCCGCGGATGCGCTCACCAGATTGCGGGTATTCGAGCACCGCGTCCTCTCGGTAAATCTGGTGCTCCGCCTCGAAATCGTTCGCGTCGGAGGCAGCCCAGTGGCGATCCAGGGCCGCTCTGATGTCGTGGTCTTCCATCTCGATCTTCCCTCTCCGCGCCCGGTGCACGCATGCGGCACCGGCAAAAGGCGCGTCACGGCGGCTTTAGCTCGCCCAGCATTGTCGGAATCAGCTCCGAAACAGTGGGATGGATGTGCATCGCGCGCTGCATGACCGTGTACGGGGCTTTGGCATACATCAGATCGAGGATCGCGTGGACAGCCTCGTCGCATCCTGTACCGAGCAATGAGGCGCCGAGGATCTCTTTGCTGTCATCATCGACGAGAATGCGCATAAAGCCTTGCGTCTCGCCCTTTTCGACGGCGCGGGCGACGCGCGTCATCGGCCGCTCGCCCGCCAGCACCCGCCGCCCGCTGTTGCGTGCCTCGGCCAAACTCATGCCGGCGCGGCCCAATGGCGGGTCGGTGTAAAGGGCATAGGCGGTGATGCGCTCGCTGACCCGGCGCGGATCGTGGTCGAGCAAATTCGCCGCAACGATCTCGAAATCGTTGTACGCGGTGTGGGTGAAGGCACCCTTGCCGTTGCAGTCCCCGACAGCCCAGATGCCCGGCGCAGTGGTTTGCAATTGGTCATCGACGACGATGTAGCCCCGCTCGTCGCAGCGCACGCCGGCTTTGTCGAGATCCAGATCGTCTGTATTTGGCCGACGGCCGACTGCCAGCAACAGATGCGAGCCAGCGACTTCGGGGGCGCCGGCGGTACAATCGACCTTGGCGACGATCTCGTCGCCGCGTTTGGCGAGGCTGATGCATTCGGCATTCAGTCTGACCTCGACGCCCTCGCGCTCGACGATGTCCTTGATCGCCGCCGACACGTCCTCGTCCTCATGGCGAACGAGCCGCGGCGCCATTTCGATGATCGTTACCTGGCTGCCAAAGCGGCGGTACATTTGGCCGAATTCGAGGCCGATATAGCTGCCGCCGACAATGATGAGATGGTGCGGCAGAAAGTCGACGTCCATCATCGACGAATTCGTCAGGTAGGGCACTTCGTTTATGCCGGGCATTGGCGGCACATGCGCCCGACCGCCGACATTGATAAAGATCCGGCCAGCGCGCAGCCGCCCAGTATTGTCGTGATCGGGGGCGATTTCCACCGCTTGCGGCGAGACGAACCGGGCGTGGCCGCGGTAGAGCGTGATGTTTGCGGCGTTTTCGAGGGCCGCGGTAAGCCCGTTTCGTGACGCCGCCACAATCGCATCCTTGCGCGCTTTGACCCGCCGCATGTCGACGCCGACATCACCCCCGATCACCACACCATACTCGGCGCCGCGGCGCGCGATCCGGGCGGCGTAGGCGCTCGCCACTAAGGCCTTGGTCGGGGTGCAGCCGGTATTGACGCAAGTGCCGCCGACGAGATGGCGCTCAACCACGGCCACCTTCATCCCGGCGCCGGCCAGGCGGAATGCCAAAGATGGTCCGGCCTGGCCGGTGCCGATGATGATCGCGTCGAAGTCCGCCATGACAAGCCTCTCCAGCAGGGTCGCGGAACGGATTTTGTGGTGAGGGACTTTGCTCCGGCAAAGGCGCAAGAACTACAAGATATAGAAACGGACGAACCGCGCCAGACTTGACCCTGTAACCCGATAAGTTACAATTAGCAGAATGATCAGGCGGTTTCGCCACAAGGGAGTCGAGCGGTTTTTTCTCAGCGGCGACACCAGAGGGATCAACGCGCAGCACGCGGCCCGGCTGCGCCGGTTGCTAACCACGCTCAACCGGAGTGTCGGGCCAGCCGGAATGAACCTGCCCGGCTACCGGCTGCACCAGTTGAAGGGTCAACGCATCGGGCAATGGGCGGTTTCGCTGTCAGGAAATTGGCGGCTGGTGTTCGAGTTCGAGGGCGACGATGCGACGAATGTCGATCTTGTGGACTACCACTGAACCGCCGGAAAGGAGGGTTTGAAAAATGGAGATGCACAATCCGGCCCATCCCGGAGAAATCGTCCGGGAGGAATGCCTCAAACCTCTCGGGCTGAGCGTGACGGCGGCGGCTGATGCCCTCGGCGTGACACGCAAGGCGCTGTCGGATTTGCTGAACGGTCACACTGGCGTTTCGCCCGACATGGCAATCCGGCTGGAAAAGGTGTTTGGCAGCACGGCCGACACGTGGCTCGGGATGCAGATGCAATATGACCTTTGGGAAGCCCGCCAGCGGTCGGACAAGATCACGGTCAACAGAAGCTTTGCCACGGCTGCGCCCTGCTAGTCGTTAATGAAAAAGCGGCGCGCAGACCTGGGACGGTTCAGAACCCCGGCAATCTCGCCATCGACCGCGGCCGAGAGCGCGAACACATCGACTTCCTCGGCACGCAGCAGCGCGCGTTCCGGAACGCTGTCGGCCTTGAGCGCCGCACTTACGAGGGCTGAGGCGTCGAAGATGATCAACCGCTGCTGCGGTCGCGACGTTCTGCGTTGTACGCCACAAGCTCGGCGTCAATGTCCGCATCGCCGAGGCCCACCGCCCGCGCCTCGACCTTCAGTTCCGCGATCGCCTGGGCGAGCGGGCTCGGACCGGCGCGCGGCCGCAGCACGCGGCTGACCAGGCGACCGACCGCCTCACGGTTGCGCGCATCGGCGAGAGCCGCCGCGGCCTCAGGCTCGACAGGGATAGTCACGTCAACCGTTTCGTCCATTCGGATCTCCTTATATGAAAATAACGGCAGAGGTGGCCGCTTGCACGCGGTGACATCCGTCGAGGCCGATATAGCTGCCGCCGACAATGATGAGATGGTGCGGCAGAAAATCGACGTCCATCATCGACGAATTCGTCAGATGGGGCACTTCGTTTATGCCGGGCATTGGCGGCACCAGCGCCCGGCCGCCGACATTGATAAAGATCCGTCCAGCGCGCAGCCGCCAACTATTGTGTGTAGCGGGGGCGACTTCCACCGCTTGCGGCGAGACGAACCGGGCGTGGCCGCGGTAGAGCGTGATGTTTGCGGCGTTTTCGAGGGCCGCGGTAAGCCCGTTTCGTGACGCCGCCACAATCGCATCCTTGCGCGCTTTGACCCGCCGCATGTCGACGCCGACATCACCCCCGATCACCACACCATACTCGGCGGAGCGCCGCGCGATCCGAGCGGCATAGGCGCTCGCCACCAAGGCCTTGGTCGGGGTGCAGCCGGTATTGACGCAAGTGCCGCCGACGAGATGGCGTTCGACGACAGCCACCTTCATCCCGACGCCGGCCAGGCGGAATGCCAAAGATGGTCCGGCCTGGCCGGTGCCGATGATGATCGCGTCGAAGTCGGGCATGACAAGCCTCTCCAGCGGCAGGAGGCGTCATTATGATAATCAGTCGCTTATATCGTTCTATGTACCGGCCGGGAGGCGGGGAAAAGGGTGTTGTGTACCGTTTCGTGACGCACCTGTTGCGGTTCTGCTCCAATACAACTACCTGGCGAGCTCACCGCGCAATCCTACCTTTTCCGGCTCGGGTTGAGCTGACGCTTATGTGAATTCGCCGCCATCCCGGAGAGGATGCAAACGCACAAGATATGGAAAACAGGAAAGGCGCGGCCCATCATGGTGCATATGACAGAGGATGCAAAATGGCATTGGGCGGAAGGTAACAAGTATGCCCTCGAAGCCGCAAAAGCGATCCTTCTGGTGAACGGCGCGGCGGCAATAGCAACTCTCACCTTTATTGGTAATCTTAAGCTACAGCCGACGCACGCACTTGTATTTTCGATGGTTATTTTTGCATTCGCCGCTATCGCCAGCGCGATGCTTTTTGTTTTTGCTTACCTTACTCAACTCTATTACGGCAATGCGAATTTAAAGTTGGCGCAGCGCTGGCATATGTGGACATACCTACTCTTGATTGTAATTGCTGTGCTATTTTTCTCTGGAATTGTAGTTGCGGCATATGGATTTTCAAATCTACCGCAGGCCAATCCCTGCGATCTCCAGATAAAGACCCGGTGACGCGTGAACCCCTCTCTCAATTGAAGAAATCCGACAAGGAGTTTGTGTCATACCGATCAAGGAATTACGTTTGTCATCGGATATGACCCAAACTCATCCCGAAAAAACAGCTCATCGGCTATCCCCCGCGTATCCACCTGCGGGCAGACGTTCGACAGTCAGCTTGCGCAGGTTCGCGCCGCTGGCTGCAGCGACCGGAATATCGCTTCAACCGCGTCAAAGATCGAGAGCAATATCACCCTGGGGCTGGCTGCAGCAGATCAACAGATTGCCCTCGGCCGGCGGCTCGACTGGGTCCGGCCGGTAGATGACGGAGCCGGAAATCAGCCCCGTCTCGCAGTTATGACAAACTCCGGTGCGGCACGACCAGCGCACCGGCACATCGCACGCTTCGGCCAGTTCGAGCAGGCTGTGGAATGCGGAACCCCAGTGAACAGCGAGATTGCTGCGCGTAAAGGATACAAGCGGCCCGATCTCCGCGGCTTTCGCCGGCGGATGCGGCGGCCGCCGCGGGACCGCGGCGATGCCCGGCGTCTTCGACTCACCCGACCCGAAATTCTCGGTGTGCAGGCAGTCACGGGCGACCCCCCAGCCGGCAAGGCCGTCGACCAGACCGCTCATAAACGCGGCTGGACCGCAGATATAGAAGTCCGCATCGGGCGGGACGCCGATTTCCTCGAACACGGGCACACCCACGCGCCCCACGTTGTCGAAATCGACAGCCGGCCGATCGGTTGGCTTTGGCGCACTGTAACGAATGTGGCTGCGGCTTCCGGGCAACGCATTGAGGAGCTCGCGCGCCTCCGCCGCAAATGGATGCTCACTGCTGTTGCGGGCACCGTGGATCCACCAAATCTCTCTCCGGGTTTGCTCGGCGGCCAGCGCGTGCAGCATAGCGAGGACTGGGGTGGCGCCGATGCCGGCGCTGACAAGGACCACGGGGCGCTCGCCCTGCCGCAACGTAAAGCTGCCGCGCGGGGCGCTCACGTCGAGAATATCGCCTGCCTGAACCCGCGTATCGATATAAGCCCCGGCGGCGCCATGCGGCTCGCGCTTGACGCTGATGCGATAGCGAGCCTCGCTCGGCGCGTCCGACAGCGAATAGCTGCGCAGGAGCGCGCTCTCGTCGAGCCGGGGCCTGAGCCGCAATACGATAAACTGCCCCGCCAGGGCAGCCGTCAGCGGCCCGCCGTCGGCCGGCTCCAAGACGAGCGAAGTGACATTGCTGCTTTCGTGCAGCTTGCGCGACACCCGCAATGAGCGGAAGCCCGGCCACGCGGGGGGCGGGCCCATCGGTGGGCCGAGCCCAGGGTTACCCGTTGTTCCGGCGCCTTTCCGTTCCCGCTCGAGCAGCGCCTCCAACGAGGTTCGCCAGCCGGCGCTCAATGCCGGGATGCGCAACGCTCGTTCCAGCCCGCTCGCCGGGTGACCCGGCAGATACAACAGTGCATTGATCTCGGCGACGGTCACCCGCTCGGGACCCGCCTCGACCTTCACGATTTCGTCGCCGGCGCCGACTTCGCCTTCCTCCAGGACCCGGAAATAGAATCCGGGCTTGCCGTGTGAGACGAGCAGTGCTGCCATCTGCGGCTCGTTCATGCGGATGCCGACCCGATAGCAGGTGACGCGCGGCTGCGTCACTTCAAAAACGGCACTCCCGATGCGATAGCGATCCCCGATGCAAACCTCGCCATCGGGCAGCCCGTCGAGGGTGAAATTCTCCCCGAATTGCCCATAGCTGAAATCGCTTCTACCGAGCTGGGCTTGCCAATACCGGTATGAGTCGATCTGGTATACAAAGACCGCCCGATGCTCGCCGCCATGCCCCGCCAAATCCCCTTGCCCGTCACCGTCGATGTTGAGCCGCCGCGCAACACGACGGCCTTGGACGGGGGTCTTCCAGATCGGCGGTGCGGACCACCTTTCCTCGCCACGCGACATCGCGCGGCAGACCCACGTTCAGCGAAAGCAGGCGAGGCATCGTGCGCTTCTCCCGGTCTTCTATCGAGGCTACCCTCTCGCGTAAGCGGTAGTATTATGCGCCGAGGATTGCGGCTGGTGTAGCGACGGATTGCGGGCGGCATCGCATTGCCGGGTTTCCACCCCAGATTGGGACCATCGCCGATCGGTTGCTTTTTTGTAGATCCTAAGAGAGCGCTGTCGCTCGAGTCGAGGAGCTAGCCCTCATGGCGGAACAGCCGTTATCCTCCGATCACGAAGCTGCCTCGGTGCTGTCCGCGCCGGCGCAGAGAGCGCCTCCTGAGCTGCCGCGGGCGCGACGACGGCCGTGGCCTGGGATCACGCTTGTCCGGCTCGCCGTTCTGATCGCCGCCGGGGTTATCGTCGTTCTGTTCGCTACTCAATGGGACCGCTGGGTTGGTTTGGCGGTCCGGGAGGTCACAGACGATGCCTATGTTCGCGGCGACATCACGCCACTCAGCGCCCAGATCGAAGGGTACGTGCGGCGAGTGCCCGTGGACGATTTTCAGCGGGTCAAGGCGGGCGACCTGCTGGTCGAGATCGAGGCTGACGATTATCGCGCCAGGGTGGCACAGGCCGAGGCTGACCTTCTCGGTGCCCAGGCGGCGATCGAAAACCTCAAGGCGCGAAAGCAGGCGCAGCACGCGCAGGTGGCCGAAGCCGAGGATGCAATTAAAGCGACGCAGGCCGATGTCGAGCGCACTCGGCTCGAGGACGCGCGGCAGCGCACGTTGCTGGCCACCACTTTCGGCACCCGGCAACAAGTCGAACAGGCGGATGCCGCTGCACAGCGCTTAGCTGCGACCCTCGCCCGCAACCAGGCGGACCTAGAGGCGCAACGGAGCCAGATGGCGGTGCTCGACACGCAGGAAGCGCAATTGCGCGCCGACGTCAAAGCCAAACAGGCGGCGGTCGATCTGGCCACAATCAACCTGGGTTATACTCGGATTACTGCTCCGGTGGCCGGGATGGTCAGCGAGCGCGGCGTGCGCGGCGGGCAGTACGTCCATGCTGGAACCCAGGTGATCGCCGTCGTGCCGCTCGACAATGTCTGGGTCCTCGCGAACTACAAAGAAACCCAGCTCACTCACGTCGCGATCGGCCAGCGGGCCGAGATCCGCGTTGACACCTTCCCCGGTATCGTGATCAACGCGATGGTCGACAGCATCGCGCCGGCGAGCGGAGCGCAGTTCAGCCTGCTGCCGCCCGATAATGCGACCGGCAACTTCACCAAGGTCGTGCAGCGGATCCCGGTGAAGTTGCGGATCGCATCCGACAACCCGCTGGCCGGCAAATTGCGGCCGGGCATGTCCGTCATCGCGACGATCCTCACCGACACCACGCCGCCACCGCCTTGACCGGACCGGCGATAACAGCGGCAACGCCGATACCGCTGCCCGCGGTAGGCCGCTGCGAGTATCCCGCCGTCGGTGTCGTTGCGGTGATGATCGGCGCGTTTATCTCGACCCTCAACGTGCGGCTCACGACGCAAGGTCTCGCCGATATCCGCGGCGCGCTCGGCTTTGGCTTCGATGAGGGCTCCTGGATCAGCACGATCTTCTCTGCCGCCCAGATGATCGTCACGCCGGCGGCGGCATGGATGAGCACCGTGCTCAGCACCCGCCGCGTGCTGCTGTGGACTGGCGCGATCTTTGCCGCGGCTTCGCTTCCGCCGCCGCTCGTGAATGATTACGACACGCTGATCGCCTTGCAATTCGTCCGCGGGCTCGCGGTCGGCGCCTTTATCCCCGCGGCGCTCGGCTTCGTCCTGCGCAGCCTGGCCCCGCAATGGTGGATCTGGGGCATCGCCGCCTACGCGTTTCGCTTTACCTTTTCGCAGAATATCGCCAGCGCGCTCGAGGGGTGGTATTCGGAGACCGGGCATTGGGAATGGATCTTCTGGCAAAACGCGGCGCTGACGCCGGTAATGATGCTGCTCACCGCCCTCGCAATGCCGCGCCGCGCCGTCGACGGCGAATTGCTGCGTCGGACCGATTGGCCTGGCATCGTCTATGCCGGCGTCGGCTTCGGCCTCGTGTATGCCGGCCTCGATCAGGGCAACCGGCTCGACTGGTTCAATTCCGGGGTGGTAACCGGTCTTCTATTTGCCGGCGGCATGCTCGTCGTCGTCTTTCTGGTACACGAGGCCCGCGCCGAATACCCGCTGATCCACCTGGGCGTGCTGGTCCAGCCCAATGTGGCCGTACCGGCGCTGCTGATCTCGATCTATGGTTTCGGTGCGACGGCCACCTCTTTCGTGCTGCCGGACTTTCTGACCCGTGTTCAAGGGTTGCGCGCCTTGCAGATCGGGGACGCTTTGAACTGGATCGCCCTGCCGCAGTTTGTGCTGGTCCCGCTTGTGGTGCTGTTACTGAAGCGGATCGATGCCCGGGTGTTGCTGGTCTTCGGCTTCTCGATGATTTCGATCGGCAGCTGGATCGATACTGGACTGACCCACGACTGGATCGGCGAGGATTTCATGGTCTCGCAATTAATCGAAGCTGTCGGTCTGGCCTTTGCTATCACCGCGCTGATCACTTTCGCGGTCGCCAACATCACACCGCCGCAGGCGGCGGCTATCGCCGCGACGATCCAGATCGCGCGGTTGCTGGGCAATGAAATCGGCAGTGCCGGGATCCAGACCTTTGTGCGCGTGCGTGAGCAGGTCTATTCGAATTTGATCGGACTGCACGTGGTGACCGGTCTGCCGGCGACCGAGCAGGCGACCGCGCTGTTGGCCGGCCCATTCGGCAGCCGCGCGACCGGAGTTGGCGAGCCTGCCGCGCAAGGTACGGCGGTGCTCGCCAGCATCGTGCGCCGAGAAGCCTATGTGCTGGCCTACATCGACGCGTTCTGGCTGATTGCCTGGGTCTCGCTGCTCGGGATTCTGCTTGTGCTCCTGCTGCGCCCGCCACCGCCGAACCCGCTAATTCCATCGCGCGGAGCTTCATGAACTTGTGGCTGATCTGGGTTGGACAAAGCCGTCCAGCGAGCGGCCGTAACGCAGCGGGAAAGCACAGCGTCCGAAAACCCTTAACGAGTTCCTGCCGGTGCCGGCGGCCTGGCGGAACGGCCGCTGTCGTCGCGCAAAGGCGTCATCGGCTCGACGGCTTTGGCCTGCTGCGGGCGTTGCGCGCCGATCCGACCACGGGCGTTATTTCACGTCCGGGCTGCTGGCTGCAGCTTGGTGCTATCTGGCGACCATCACGTCGGAGGCCTTGATGACCGCGATCGCTTCGTCGCCGACCCGAAGGCCGAGGTCGTCGACGGCCTCATTGGTGATCGAGGAGGTGATGACCACGCCGTTGCCGATGTCGATCCTTACATGAGCGGTAGTCGAACCTTTGCGAACCTCGACAAGCCTGCCCTTGATCTGATTGCGCGCGCTTAGCTTCACCGCCGATCCTCCTTTGCTATCGCCGAATCAACAATCAACGGGGATTGAGCGCCGCGAGCGGTCCCCTTTATGGCTTACCCCTCCTTGTATTTGATCGAGCAGCCATAGGCGCGGGTCGCGGTGACGGCGACCGGCCGGCCGGCGGCGATCGCGTCGAGGGCGGCCGCGACGTAATTGTGTGCCGTCTTGACGTCGGCGAGGCGGGTCGACGGCGTGTCATCGATGGCGCCCATATAAACCACTTGACCGGTGCGGTCGATCACAACCATGTGCGGCGTCGCCCGCGCATCAAAGAGTCGGCCGACGGAGCCGTCGGGGTCGAGTAGGAAGTCCGTCGGGGTTGCGCGCCAGCGCGCGAGATCGGCTTTGGCTTCGGCCGGGGTCACATAGCCTTGCTCGCCGGGGGCGGACGAGGCGATCGTCAACCAGACGACCCCGCCAGCCGTGTATTTCTGTTGCAGCGCCTGCATGTTGCCGCTGTTGTAGTGCTTGCCGACAAACGGGCAGCCGTCGTTGGTCCATTCGAGAACGACGATCCTGCCGGCATAATCGCCGAGCCGAACGGTCTTGCCGGCAATGTCGGGGGCGCTGAAGGAGGGTGCCGGCGCTCCCGGCTTTGCGGTGCCGGCGGACGGAACGGCAGTGGCGTGCTCAACTGCGAAGCTGCCGATCGCTGCGAGTGCAGCAACGGCCAGGGTCTTGCTCAGGGCACGCATGGGACCTCCGTCAGCTGTGGATCAACTCTTGCCGATCGCGTCGAGCACACGCGCCGCGGTCAAAATCTGTGGCAGCATGATCGGATCGCCTCCTTTGCCGCTGTAGAGCAGATAAAGCGGGACGCCGCTGCGGCCGAATTGCTGCAGGAATTGGGTGATTTCCGGGTTCTGGCTCGTCCAGTCACCCTTGAGAGGGACGATGCCGCGCTCGGCGAAGGCTCGGCGCACGGCATCGCTCTCGAGGGCAACCCGCTCGTTGATCAGACAAGTAACGCACCACGATGCGGTCAGATTGACGAAAACCGGCTTGCCCGCGGCTTCCAGAGCGGCCAGCCGTTGTGTCGTAAAGGGCTGGTATTGCATTCCGTCGCGCAGAGCGGCGGAGTTGGCCGGCACTGCTCCGGCCGGCACTGCTCCAGTGAGCGAAGCGGCGAGAAAGATCGCACCGGCCGCTCCGGCGGCGGCGAATCCGGTCCCTACCCACCAGCCGAGAGCCGCGGCAAACCGCGTCTGTCCATAGACCCAGACCGCGAAAGCGACGAGCACCAGTCCGAACAACGCACCGAACGCATCGCCGGGTCCGATCTCCTGGATCAGCACCCAGAGGAGCCACGCGACCGTGCCGTAGAGGGGGAAGGCGAGCAGCTGTTTGACCCATTCCATCCACCGTCCCGGCTTCGGAAGCAAGCGCTGCCACCGGTAGGTGAGCGAGGCGACGAGATAGGGGGCGGCGAGACCGAGGCCGAGTGCGAGAAAAATGCCGATCGCCACTACCGCAGGAGCGATCAGCGCAAAGCCGAGAGCGGCGCCCATGAACGGAGCTGTGCAAGGAGTGGCGACGATCGTCGCCAGGATGCCGGTGAAGAATGTGCCCGCCCGCCCAGAGCGAGCGGCGAGCCGCCCGCCCACGCCGCCGAGCACACCACCAAAGTTCGCGACCCCGGACAGGCTCAACCCCATTGCGAAGAAGAGATACGCGAGCACCGCGACAAAGACCGGTGATTGGAGCTGAAACCCCCAGCCTACCGCCCGCCCGCCGGCGCGCAGCGCGAGCAGTGCGATGCCCAGCGCCGCAAAGCTTGCAAGCACCCCCGCCGTATAGGCGAGCCCGTGACAAGCCCGCTCAGAGCGGTCCCCGTGCGCCTGCTGAGTCACGCTCAGCAGCTTCAAGGAAAGGATCGGAAAGACGCACGGCATCGCGTTGAGCACGACGCCGCCGAGAAATGCCAGCAGCAGCGCCTGCCACCAAACGATGCCACTTTCGGCCAACACCGCCGGAGCGGGGTTGGCGCTGATCTCGTAGGCGCGCTCGGCGCCGCCCTCGCCGCGCAGCGCCAGCACACCATCGAGTGTCGCAGGCGCGGCACTACCCTCCGAGGCTTTCGGCAAAAGGACCGTCAATGCGTTATTGTCGTGCTCAGTGCGGGGCTCTGCGGCGGCATCGATCAGCGCTTCCTTGTTCGGGAAAAACATCCCGGCCGGGTTCCGCAGCCCGCTGATCGCGCTCGACGGAATCAGCAGCCGAAAAGAGCTTGAGTCCGAGACAAAGCGGCTCTCGAATGGCGCCGGCGCCGGCAACTTCCCGCGGGCCGCCGCGAACAACTGCGCAAAGCCGGGGTCAGGAGCCGGAGCTTGTGCCGCGATCGGCAAGTCCAGGCTCAGCTTGGTGCCTCCCGGAATGCAGATATCGGAGCAGGCGAGCCAGGATGCCTCCGCGTCCAGCCTGGCGCTCTGCCCGCTCGTCAGCTCTAGCGGGACGGCGATCGGAACCAGGAGATCGACCGCTCCGGCATAGCCGTAATTGCCGATGCCGTTTTGCACAAAGTGCTCGGGCACCGGCCAGTGAATGGGCCCTGGCGAAAACCCCGGCGGCAGCTTCCAGTCGATCGCCGTGGGCAACCCGGAATCGCCAGGATTCTGCCAATAGACATGCCAGCCCGGCTTCACCGCGAGGCGGAGATCGACCCAAAGCGTCGTCCCCGGTGCGATCGAGGCGGTCTCCGCGACGAGATCGGCCTTGACCAGATCCGCCGGGGCCGGGGGACCCGCCCCACGCGCGCCGCCCATCGCGAGCAGCGCCATCAGGCCGGCGAGCGCCGACATCCTCCTCAGGGTAGCCCCAATTCGCATCCCGCTCCGCCGCGATCCTTTGCCCGCTTAAATATAGCGCACAAATAGGCTTGACCCGAATGCGCTTCCAGTCGCACTTGGGAACGACCGAACCCACGGAGACTCCGGCAGGAAAAGACGAGCCATGAACGAACCCCGCACGCTCGCAATCGATATCGGCGGGACCGGGATCAAAGCCGCATTGCTTGACGACACCGGCAGCATGGTTGGCGAGCGGCAGCGAGTGCCGACGCCGCCCAAGCCGGTCGCCCCCGAGGATCTCGTTCGCGCTATCGATCAGGTTGCCGCACCGCTCGGCACTTTCGAGCGGGTCTCGGTCGGCTTCCCCGGTTATGTGCGCGACGGGCGGGTCATCACTGCACCCAATCTCGGCACCGACGCCCTAGCCGGGTTCGACCTGCAATCGGTGCTCGCCGAGCATCTGGGCAAGCCGGTTCGCGTTCTCAATGATGCCGATGTCCAGGGTTTCGGGGCCGTCAAGGGCCAAGGCGTCGAGATGGTGCTGACCTTGGGCACAGGCGCCGGGACGGCGCTGTTTCGCCACGGCGAGATCATGCCGCACCTCGAACTCGCGCATCATCCGGTGCGCGGCAACAAGACCTACGACGAATACATCGGCAATGCCGCCCGCAAGAAAAAGGGCAGGAAAGCATGGAACAAGCGGGTTGCCAAAGTAATCGATATACTCCGTGAGGTCGTCCGTTTTGACCACCTCTACATTGGTGGCGGCAACGCAAAGGACATCACCTTCCCGCTGCCGCCCGATGTTTCTATCGTGCCCAATACCGACGGTCTAACCGGCGGTATCCGGCTCTGGCAGAAGGACCCGACGGCGTACGCGGCCGCCGATGTTCCGAGCGGCGATGCTGCCGGCAGCGTGCCGGAAGCTGGTTCGGCTCCGGCCTGATCAGGCCGGCCGCTTCCAGCCGAGCCAATCGCAGACGGCCTGCCCCATGACCAATTCCTTGTCGCGGCCCTGCAGCCACTGCAGCTCTTCGGTGAACATCGTCACGCATTGCCGGTAGGAGCACGGCATCCGGGTGATGTCGGTTCCCCAGAAGCAACGTTGGGGGCCGAATGCGTCGAACATCTGCCGGATGTATTTGTGGATGTTGCGATAGGGATAGGGCTCGCTCGAATAGCTCGGCGCCCCGGAGAGCTTGAGCGCAACGTTCGGGTATTTGGCGACGGCCAGCATTTCGCCCAAATCGGCAAACGCCGCGTCGTCTTTTGCGGCGCCGGCGCCGCCGTGGCGGCCCATGTGGTCGATGTGCAGTTTCAATCCGGGATGGCGCTCGGCGATTTTGGCGAAAGCGGCCATATGTCCGCCGGCGAGCAGCCCGACTGGCAGCTTTTCTCTTTCGCAGGCCGTCCAGAACCAATCGAGCGAGCCGTCGGTCCACCAGCTCTGCTGGTGCGGCTGGTTGAACGTGAAGCGGAAGCCGAGCATGCCGGGTCGCTGCCGCCAATTCTTGACGATGTTTTCGCGATCCGGGCTCTGCAGGTCGAAATGGCCGAGGATGCAGAACTTGTCCGGGTGCTTGCGAACCGCGGCGACCGCCAGCTCGTTGACCTTCTCGCCGAGCGTGCTGGGCGGATGGATGACCGCCGCGTCGACCCCGGCCTCCGCCATCTCCTTCAACGCATCGTCCATCGAGTAGGTCGGGATCTGCCGGTGCTGCGCCGACATCCGGGCATCTTCCCATATGTGAATTTGGGAATCGGCGATCTGCATGAGTTGTCTCCTCCGATCCGATTTCTAGCCGCCCTTTGCGGGCGGCAATGCTTCTTTCAGGCCGCCGCGGCGGCCTGAGGCACCTTTTCCAATGCGGCCTGTGCGGTTGCGGCGATCGCCTGAAAGGCTTCGGGCTCGCGGATCGCGATATCTGAGAGCACCTTGCGGTCGAGATCGAGCCCGGCCAGCTTGATGCCGTGCATGAACTGCGAATACGTCAGCCCGTGCTGCCGTGCGCCGGCATTGATCCGCTGGATCCATAAGGCGCGGAAATCGCGCTTGCGGTTGCGCCGGTCGCGATAGGCGTAGCGCAGCGCCTTCTCGACCTTCTCGATCGCGACGCGGTAGGCAGTGCTGCCGCGCCCGCGATAGCCCTTGGCTAGTTCGAGAACCTTTTTGTGGCGGGCGTGGGTGGTAACCCCGCGTTTGACGCGCGCCACCGCTCAGCCCCTCATATACGGCATATAGGTCAGGACCAGCTTTGCGTCGCCCCGCTCCATCGTCGTGGTGCCGCGCCGCAATCGCTTACCCTGCTTAGATTTACTGATCAGCCGGTGGCGTTTATGGCCCCAGTTCCGTTTGACCTTGCCGGTGGCGGTAAGGCCGAAGCGTTTCTTCGCACCGCTCTTCGTCTTAAGTTTGGGCATTTCGACATCCGTCTCAGGTCTGCGGCGTCGAGGCACCCGCCCGCGCTCGTTCGAGCGGCGCTATATAGCGATGCTGCACGACGAACGCAAGCGCGGCACCTCGCCTCTCTTGCCAAGTGTTGCCGAAGGGATAAATGAAGACTCGGAGCGAGTGGCGGTGGAGTACTGCGGTGCACCGCGCGAGACGGTTCGTCGAGGCCGCGCTTTTGACGAGCGGTTTGGTATTGGGCTCGTCGAATTCGACCCCTACCGAAGCGGCTGTGGTTTTCCCTGCCGCCGACCTCGTCTCTGCGTCGATCGTGCTGCGCGGTTCCACCCCTTCCGCTGCGGCAGATCCGGCGGTTCCCGGCGATGATCCGCCGATAGTGCTGCGCGGCTCACCGCCATCAGCTGCGCAGCCGCATGCGACACCTTCTGCCTGCACTTCAGGCATGGACTACGATCCGAACTATGGCTGTGTGCCACCGGCTTTTGCCTATGCCCCCGACTACGGATATTGGCCGGATTACGGGTATTGGCCGGGTTTCTGGTTCGATGGTGTCGGCGGTGGCCGTGGGCACCGCGGGTTCCGCCACGGCTTTGCCGTCGGTATTGGCCGAGGAGGAGCGTTTCGCTCTGGTCACGCCTTCGCCCATAACGGCTTTGGCCACGGCTTCGCCCATACTGCCGGGTTCGGACGCCGATAGCCGTCTGGAGGTGGCGCTGGGAATAGCGCGCCGATCGCGCGAGCCGGCGGCGGAGTACAATCTTCCAAAAATGAGAGCTCGAAAAAATAGGGCGATAACCAGATTGGTGCGGCCGAGCGCGGGCTGCCCCGGTATTGTCTCTCTCTGGAACTGCCCCTGGCCGGGCCTGTTTCGGATTATTTTGGCGACATGACCATGATCATCTGCCGGCCTTCCATCCGGGGCATCTGTTCGACCTTGGCGATTTCGTCGAGATCATCCCTGACCCGGACCAGGACATCCATGCCCAATTCCTGATGCGCCAGCTCGCGCCCGCGAAACCGCATGGTCACCTTGACCTTGTCGCCTTCCTCGATAAATTTGATCATGCTGCGCCGCTTGACCTCGTAATCGTGGTCGTCGATGCTCGGGCGCAGTTTAATCTCCTTGACTTCGATTGATCTTCTGCTTCTTGCGCGCTTCGTTCTTTTTCTTTTGTTCTTCGTATTTAAACTTACCGAAGTCGAGTATTTTGCAAACTGGTGGATCGGCATTTGGCGCGATTTCGACGAGATCGAGACCGGCTTGGACGGCCATGGTGAGCGCCTCATTGCGCCCGACGACACCCACCATTTGGCCCCGCTCGTCGACGAGGCGTACGCGCGGGACGCCGATCTCGTCGTTGATCCGGGGTCCTTCACGGGTGGGAGCGAAATTCATCGGTGGTCTGGGTATGTACAATCTCCTGTTAGCGATTGACGGGGGTTAGTCCGCAACGACGGCGCGACCGTCAGGAAGGTGACGGCACCGTCGCTTCCTCCCTCAATCTAGCGACGGCTTCGCCGAGCGCAAGGACTTCCTGTTCCTTGCTGCCGAGCCGACGCAACGCAACCGATCGGTTTGCCGCCTCGCGCCGCCCGACGACCAGCATGATCGGGACCTTCGCGAGGCTGTGCTCGCGAACCTTGTAGGTGATCTTCTCGTTTCCCGCATCGAGCTCCACCCGGAGCCCCGCGGCGCGACATTCCCGGGCAACCTCTGCGGCATAGTCCGCCGCCTCCGAGGTGATCGAGGCGACGACGATCTGCACCGGGGCCAGCCATAGCGGGAAACGACCAGCGTAATGCTCGATCAGGACGCCGATGAAGCGTTCGAGGGAGCCGAAAATCGCCCGGTGCAGCATCGCCGGACGGTGCCGCCTCCCGTCTTCGCCGACATAGCTCGCATCGAGGCGTTCGGGCAGGACGAAATCGAGCTGCAGGGTGCCGCATTGCCAGTCGCGGCCCAGCGCATCGCGCAATACGAATTCGAGCTTGGGTCCGTAAAAAGCGCCTTCGCCCGGGTTGAGCGTATAGGACAAGCCGGCGGCTTCGACGGCGTTGCGTAATGCCGCTTCGGCGCGATCCCAGACCTCGTCGGAGCCGGCGCGGACCGGTGGCCGGTCGGCGAATTTGATCGTCACATCGTCGAACCCGAAATCCCGATAGACCGACAGGAGCAAATTGCAAAAGGCGATCAATTCCTCGGTGACCTGATCCTCCGTGCAGAAGATGTGCGCGTCGTCCTGGGTGAAGGCGCGCACCCGCATGATGCCGTGCAAAGCGCCGGACGGTTCGTTGCGGTGGCAGCTGCCGAATTCCGCGAGGCGCAGCGGCAGTTCGCGGTAGCTGTGCAGCCGGTTGCGAAAGATCAGCACATGCCCCGGGCAGTTCATCGGCTTCAACGCCAGCACTTTGTCGTCGCGGCTCTCGGCGATGAACATGTTCTCGCGGAATTTCTCCCAGTGCCCGGAGGCTTCCCACAAGCTGCGATCGAGCAACTGCGGTCCCTTGACCTCGAGGTATCCGGCAGCATCGAGCCGCATGCGCAGGTAATTCTCGATAATGCGGAACAACCGCCAGCCCTTCGGATGCCAGAAGACGCTGCCGACCGCCTCCTCGCCGATATGGAAAAGGTCGAGCTCGCGGCCGAGCCGGCGGTGGTCGCGGCGCTCCGCCTCCTCTAGTTGAAAGAGGTATCGGTCGAGTTCCTTCTGGCTCGCAAAGGCAGTTCCGTATACCCGCTGCAGCTGCGGGTTTTTTGGGTCGCCGCGCCAATAGGCGCCGGCGACGTTCATCAGCTTGAAGGCCTGGCCGAGGTAACCGGTCGACGGCAGATGCGGGCCGACGCAGAGGTCCACGAAATCGCCTTGCCGGTAAAGGCTGATCTCCTCGCCGGCGGGGATTTCACTGATGTATTCAGCCTTGTACGCCTCGCCGATGCGATCGAAGAAGGCGATCGCGGCGTCGCGGTCCCACACTTCCCGGGTGATCTTCTCGTCGCGGCGCACGATCTCCCGCATGCGCGTCTCGATCCGCTCGAGATCCTCGGGGATGAACGGCTCGGCGCGGGCGAAATCGTAATAGAACCCGGTTTCGGTCGCCGGACCAAAGGTGACCTGGGTATCGGGATACAATTCCTTGACCGCCTCCGCCATGACGTGGGCCGCATCGTGGCGCAAAATCTCGAGGCCCTCGGCGCTGTCTAGCGTGATAATGGCGACCTTGGCGTCATGATCGATGATCGTCGCCAAGTCGCGCGCCTTACCGTCCAGCTTTATTGCAACCGCCGCCTTGGCAAGCCCTGGCCCGATCGCCGCAGCTAGATCGGCGCCGCTGACCGGGCCGGCAAATTCACGGCGCGAGCCGTCCGGCAGGGTCACCGCCATCGGCGCTCGGGAATGAAGCATTTCGCCCAGGTTTTCAACCATCAACCACAACCGCTGCCAAATTCGACGCCAGATAGCCACTCTCGCTCTCCGTCACCAAGCGGCGCTCGGACGGGGCAATTGGCCAACAAAAAAACCCCGTCCGTTGCCGGCGGGGTCCTTCGGGTTCGGGCTTTGCCGCTGCAATCAGCGCGCGCGACCTCCAGACATCCCGCCAGGCGGGATGGTGGTAGTCGTCGCGAGCATACGGGCGTAGCCAGCCATAATGCGAATATCGCGAGCCGCTGTTGCCGCGTCAAGACGCTCGTGCCAAGCGAGCGCGGCCCGGCTTCGTTTTCCGGCTCGGCATCCTGGGGAAGGTCGGGGGAAGGTTCGGGATCCATCTTCTCTGAAATAAGCGCCGGCCGCAGCCCATCTGTCGTCCGCCGCTTGGTGGAGCCGCAGTCAGGCCGCCACGTCAACCTCCGCCGACTGCGCAAACAGCAATTCTTCATAAACCTCGATCGTGCGGGCGCACATGACCTCGCGGCTGAAATGAGAGGTGACATGGGCAATAGCGTGCTGGGCCAGGCGCTTCCGCTCGTCGATGTTCAGCGACAGTGCGTCGTTGATGGCGACGGCGAGAGCGGCGGGATCGCGCGGCGGAACGAGCCACGCTGTGGCTCCCGGCACGATCGTCTCGCGCGCTCCGCCATGATCGGTCGCGATGACCGGCCGGCCCATCGCTTGCGCCTCGACGATGATACGGCCAAACCCTTCGGGATTGCTCGACGCCGAGACTACGGCATCAGCGAGCATGTAAGCCGCCGGCATGTCATGGCAATTCTCGATGATGCGAAACAGCCCATCCACTCCTCGGTGCTCGATTGCCATCTCGAGCTCCTGGCGAAAGCCCCGGCGCTGCTCGGAGCCGACGAGAAGGCAACAAATGTCGCGGCGGCCAGTGGCCGCAATGGCCGCGATGAAATCGAGCCCGCCCTTCCAGCGCGTCAGCCGACCGGGAAGCATCACGACCGGCTTCTCATCGGGCAGCCGCCACTCGCGAGCAAGGTTGATGATCCGTTGCGCTCCGACGCGGGTCGGGTCGAAGGCATCCAGGTCAACGCCCCGCGGAATCGTTCGCAGCCGGTCCGGGCCCACACCATAGACGCTCACCGCGTAATCGGCGACGAAATGCGAGATGGCGATGACTCGCTCACCCCGCGCCATGATCGAATTGTAATGGCGCTTGAGCGCGGTGCGTGCGCCATAGGCATTGTGAAATGTCGTAACGAAATGCCGTCCGGTAGCCCGCGCGGCCAACCAGGCGCTCCATGCCGGAGCGCGGCTACGGGCATGAACGATGTCGATCCCCAGCTGTCGGATTAACCTGGCCAATGTCAGCGCTGTTGCGGCGCATTACGAGCGGGTTCTTCGAGGCGAGCGGTAATTTTAGATGGGAAGCGCCGGCTCGCAGCACGTCGCGCTCCAATGGGCCGCCGCTGGAGGCGACATACGAGGCCCATCCTGCCGCGGCGAGGACCGCGGCGAGATCGATGGCACCGCGCTCGGCCCCGCCCGAGATGAGGCTCGGGACAATCTGCAGCACCGCAGGCGGGCGGCCTTTTGGCGGAGCGGACACGGTGCTATCGTCGATGCCCATCCCGCTTGCCGTCCGACCCCGATGAGTGCGCCTCGCATATTACCACGACCGGGGAGTGCAACAATCGCTTACCACCGGCTCGCCGGATCAAGCCCGGGCATCGTGTTCCTCGCCGGGTTCCGCTCCGACATGACCGGCATCAAGGCCGTTTATCTCGAGGATTACTGCCGCCGCCGCGGGCAGGCCTACGTTCGGTTCGATTATTTCGGCCACGGCGCATCGGGCGGCGATGCCGCGCTCGGCACGATCGGCCGCTGGGCGGAGGACGCGATCGCGGTTCTCGAATTCGCTGACGGACGGGCCGCAGGTGCTGGTAGGGTCGAGCATGGGCGGGTGGATCATGCTGCTCGTCGCGCTCGCCAGGCCATTCCGGGTCCACGCGCTCGTCGGCATCGCGGCGGCACCGGACTTTACCGAGGACCTCGTCTGGCCGCGCCTCAATCCGGCCCAGCAGAGGGAGTTGTGCGAAGCCGGGGCCGTGACGTTGCCTTCCGAATACGATCCGGCCGGCTACACCTATCGGCTGAGCCTAATCGAAGACGGCAAACGGCATCTGGTGATGCGCCGGACGATCGCTCTCGAATGCCCGGCGCGGCTGTTGCACGGCATGAAAGACGCCTCGGTTCCCTGGCAGACAAGCCTATCGCTCGCCGAGCGCCTGGCAAGCCGCGACGTCGTGGTCAGCCTAGTCAAAGATGGGGACCACCGGCTGTCGCGCGAAACGGACCTCGAGCGGCTCGGCCGAACACTCGACGAGATGCTCGGGACCCTCCGCTGAACTCGTTCCTACGAGACGCAGAACTCCAGCCTCTGATCCGTCAGAAAGGTCGCGTAAAAATAGAGCTCAGCATCGAGCGCCCGCTTTATGTTTTCGGCACGGCGGAACCCGTGCTGCTCGCCGTCGAACAACAGATAGAGAAACGGGATCCGACGCTGACGGAGCGCATCGACCATCTCCTCGGCCTGTCGCGGCGGGACAACCCTGTCCTCGGCGCCTTGGAAGAAGGCGACCGGCGCGGCGAGCAGCCGCGCACTGTGGATCGGCGACCGCGCCACATAGAGGTCGCTGCGCTGCGGGTAAGGCCCAATCAGGCCGTCCAGATAGCGCGACTCGAATTTGTGCGTGTCTTTTGCAAGTGCCTCCAAATCACTGATGCCATAGTAGCTCGCACCGGTCTTGAATTCCTTGCGGAACGTCAGCGCTGCCAATGTGGTGTAGCCGCCCGCGCTGGCGCCGCTGATCGCCCACCGCTCCGCGTCGACCCTTCCAGTTGCCGCCAGGTGGCGGGCACCATTTACGCAATCGGCGACGTCGACTAATCCCCAGTTGCCTTGCAAGCGCAGCCGGTATTCTCGGCCATACCCTGTGCTGCCGCCATAATTGACGTCGAGAACGGCGAAGCCGCGGCTTGTCCAATATTGCGTCCCCCAGCTGAGGGTCGGAGAAGCGGCCGCGGTCGGCCCGCCGTGGCAGTGCACGAGCAGCGGCGGGAGCTCGCCTGCCGGAGCGGCGAAGTCGTCGTTTTGCGGGGGGTAATACAGGCCGTGCGCCTGCTGCCCGTTATCGGTGTCGAATGTCACTGGCTCCGGCGCGGATAAATATTTGCGGTAGGCCTCGACATCCTGAGTGGTCGAGAGCTTCAAGATCTTTGCCGACCCGGAGGGTAGGTGCAGCCCGATGATCGCCGGCGGCGTGGTCGGTGAGCCGCCGGCGAAGTAGACCCGATCCCCCGTCGCGCGGACGAAGGAGATGTCCTCGTATCCTGTCGGAACGGGGCGGGCTTCGAGCGAGGCGAGGTCGACGGTGCTCATCCGGTGAACCCCGTCCTGCACATAGCTGCACACCAGCAGGCTCGCCGAAGTGAACGCGAAGGTAGACAGCCGGAACACCCACTGCGCTCTGCCGAATTCCGCCGCGAGCGGGTAGACCGGCTCGATTCGGGTGGAATTGTCCAGAGCGTCACCGCCGATACGGAACAGGTTCCACCATCTCCCTTCGAGCGAAGGCTGGGGGCGATCGGAGACGAAATAAAGCGCGCCGTCGGGCGCCCATTCGGGTTGGAAGATCAACTCGTCGTCTCCGCCGGCGACGAGGCGCTTGTTCCCAACCGAGCCATCGGCGGCACATTCGCCCACCCATAATTCGCAGCCGATCCAGGGCATGCTGGGGTGGCTCCATTCGAGCCAAGCGAGCTGGCTGCCGTCTGGACTGAGACGCGGCGCTGCATAAAAATCCCGTCCCGCCTGCAGCACCCGCCGCGCGTGCGATCCGTCGAGCGAAATTTCGACCAGGGCATTGACCGGCTCGAGAGCGGTCGTGGTGTGGTCCTCGCGGACCCAAATCATCCGCCCGCGCCGCGCGTCCATCACGCCGTCGGCGTACCGCAATCCTCTCGGCCGAGCCGGGTCAGGGGTGATTGCAACGGGCGTTCCTCCCAGCTCCTGGCAATAGAGGCGCTGGTCCGCGTCGTTGCAGAAATAAACGAGGCCGTCGCTGACGAGGTACGAGCCGCCGCCATACTCATGGACGCGGGTGCGCACATTGAAGGTCGCTTCAGCTGCTACCGGTGGGGTGACGTCGGCCGAGCTGCCGTCGCCGGCGCGGCGGACGATTACCGATCGTCCATTCTCCTGAGGGCGCGACTCCAGCCAATAGACATCGGTACCGTCGAGCTGGATGCCGCCGAGCCCGATCGTCGAGGCGACGATCAGATCGGAGGTGATCGACGAGGACCAAGAACCGTAAGGCGCTGTCTGTCGTTCGGGCATCGCAATTTCTCGCAGCCGAGCAGGCGCCCGCGGCGGCATTTGTTGGGCGCTGTTTCAGGACACTGGTAGCGGTTCGCCAAACACGGATTGCAGGCAGCCCGACGGCGCCGCTCCTCAAAATTCGTATTTGTCGATGATCATCGGCTCGTTGCGGGCGGCGGCGATCCATTCCTGCATTGCAGGAAGCGCCATGATCTTCTCGCAATAGGCATCCGCGTCGCGCTCGAGTTCGAGCTTGTAGGTCCGGAACCGGGTCACCACCGGAGCGTAGGTCGCGTCGGCGATGCTGAAGTGACCGAACAGGAAATCGCCCTTGCCTTGACCAAAGCGTTTGCGGCAGTCGCGCCAAATCGACATCACGCGGTTGACTTCCGTCTGAACCTCCGGGGTAACGCCGCGGCTGGGGAAGCTGGAACGAACGTTCATCGGCAGATGAGCGCGCAAAGCCTGCAAACCCGAATGCAATTCGGCGCAGACCGAGCGGGCCACCGCGCGCGCGTCGTGATCCCGCGGCCACAGCTGAAAGGTCGGGAACAACTCGGCGAGGTACTCGCAGATCGCCAGACTGTCCCAGACAATGAGTTCGCCGTGACGCAAGGCAGGCACCGTTCCCGACGGCGAATACTTCATGATCGTCGCCTTGCTCGTCGCCTCATAGAGCGGGATCACAATTTCGTCGAACGGGACGGCCGTCTGCTTGAGGACGAGCCAAGGCCGCAGCGACCAGGACGAGTAATTCTTGTTTCCAAGATAGATCGTAAAATCGGCCATCGGGCGGCCCCTGCTCAGCTATGGGATACTATTATAACGAGAGCCGGATTTACGCAATGGATCACGAAAAAGGTATCCGCTATAAAGGATTAAATACAAATCTACACGTGATGCACCAGAGTTCCTCTCTGTGCTCAGTCCCAGCGGACTACCAAATATAATACCTCTGCATACGAAATTCTTCAACTACACCCTAAGTAATAGGGGTCGTGTGGTCCTAGCTGGCCGACGCCGGGAAGTTGCGACGCTGGGCAGATCTGCTGCCTCAGCATCGCGCCGTGTGAAGCCGCCGAGGGGGGCTTCTGGCGCATATCCCGGTTGCGTCGTTCGGAGTTGACACTGTGCGAATCGCGCGGGACGATTACCTCGACAATGAGGAAGACCGCGTGATGCTCTGCCTTCGCCCTTGGAAAAGGTGGGGTTCGCGCCCGTCGAGAAAGGCCTCGCACCCACCGAAGAGAGTAAATTCAAGAAGAGAGTAAATCCAACAAAGCCGAAATAACCGTCCTTAAGGAGAAACTCACCATGCCCATGCCGCAACGTGTCCAGTTTCCCGACGCCATCGAGCCGTTGGTCCAGTTTATCGAGGATACACCCCCGTCCGAGATCCTGGATCGCGCGCTGGACAAGCTGCGTGCCGGGGTGCCGACGCAGACCATGCTGACAGCCTCTGCCCTTGCGGTGACCCGTTCCACCGAGATGCCGCCCGGTCATCACGGCGGCCCGCTGCACCCGTTGGCCGGCCTCTACGCGATCTCGAAGACGGTCGAGCGCCTGGAGGGCGAGCAGCGTTTTGTTCCGGTGCTGCAACATGTGGCGCTTACCAACAAGCACATCCACCATCCGGCGATGGGGCCCTACGCCTTGCTCGAATTCGAGCCGGAGGATGCCCGTGGGGTCGAAGCGGCCAAAGCGGCGTTCCTTGCTGCAGTGGGTCGCGGCGAGTGGAATAAGGCGGACCACGTTTTCCTGTGGCTGTGGGATCATGCGCCGCGGATCGAGGCCTTCGATCTGCTGCTGAGCGTGGCGATCCCGAAGAATTTCAACGACGACCACTACTTCATGTTCCCGGGCACGATGTGGCGCGCTTTCGAGACCGGCGTTCTCGACAAGGAGCTTCTGCCGGTGCTGATGCGGCCGGCGGTGCGCTTTGTGACCCGTTCCCCGGTCGCCCCGAACAATCCGATGCCCTCGCCGCTGCCGCAGATCGAAGCGCTGATCGAAGAGCATGGGTTGTTGCAACGCATCTACCGCCAGCGCAGCGGCGAGGATGAAACCGCGGTGATCGGCGAGCTCGGCGAGGCGATCGCGGCCGTCGACGTCTTTGCCGATATTCCGGTGTTGATGGCGAAGGCCTTGGCCAGCGGGATTTCCTTGGAGGGTGCCGGCGAGGCACTGTCGATCGGAGCAGCCGGCCTGTTCATGCGTTCGCTCGGCGGCAATCCGATGGATGTGCACCTGCATACCAGCGTCAATTTGCGGCGCTACCTGCTGCGGCTCGACGGGATCAGCCTCAAGAACAAATTGATGATGTTGTTGACGTGGCAGTCGGGCCCGGAGATCCGCTCGACCGCGGGTCGCATGGAGCCCTACCCGCAGCCCGACATGCAAGCGGTTGCCGCGTTGCCTCGGCGCGGCCAGGAGGAGCTGCTCGACGCGATCCAGCACAGCATCTACAACCAGCCGCCGACCGATTGGTCGACGGTCACCAATCTGGGCATGATGCGAGCGGTGCCGGAGGTCAAGGAAACGGTCAACCTGGCGACGCAATACATGAAGGCCGGCTACGACCCAGAGGCTTTCATCGCGCGTCTCGCCGAGATCGTCTGCCACGACAACTTCACCGAGATGCACGCCTTCAAGCACCACCAGTCGATCGTCGAGGAATACCACGCGACGCGCGAGCCTTGGCGCTGGATGCACCTCGTCTGCGGCGCCCAGGCCGCCGCCATCTCCTTCGGCAAGAACATGGCGGTCTACGAGGAGTACCTCGAACTCCTCCACGCCGCGTAATCTGGGGTAAACGTAACGAATAGGGAGGCCGCCCAAGCCTCCCTGTTGCCAACCGCGGCTGCCTCTCTCTCAGTGGCCGCCTACCAGATCATCGAGGCCATATTCGGCGACATCATCGAAATTGCGGGGCTGGAGGCGGTCGCCGACCGTCTCCAGAATCTCGGTGACCAGCGGCGAAATCCCCATAAGCTGTTAAACGCAACGGGCCCGCTAGCCAGCGGCTTGCCGCGCGAGCGCTGCCAACGCCAATCGGGACGTGTCGAAGCGATATCGACGAACGGCACTGTCTGTTATTCCCCGTAGTCGGCGCCCGGCCGGCTTGTCTGCTCGGCGCGGCTCGCATACAGTCCGGGCAGCGGCGAAGCGCCGACCGAGCACCGAGACACTAGCAAAGCCGAGGCAGGGGAGAAAGCATGGACGGTCCGATACCCGCGCAAAAAGAGCCCTACGGCGTCAATGTCGAGGCCGGGAAGAGGTACTTCTGGTGTGCGTGCGGGCGCAGTTCCTCGCAGCCCTTTTGCGACGGCTCGCATAAGGGCACCGGGCTGACCCCAATCCCGTTTACCGCCGAGGCCACCGAGGAGGTTTGGCTCTGCGGGTGCAAGGCGACCGGCGGCAAGCCGTTCTGCGACGGTACTCACAACACCCTGTGAGCCGCTTGCGGCTTGCCCAAGGGGCAGCGCTCCTCGCCATTCTCGCGCTGCCGGGTTGTGGTTGGTTTTCGTCGTCGTCCGCGTCTAGGCAGGCCGAGGGCTGCCCTAGTGCGATCGTGTTGCGGCCGCTTTCCAACACCGCCGTTTTCGGATCCGGCCCGGAGCGTCGCCCCGACAATGTCGCATTTTACGGGCTCCTGAGCGAGGCCGACCTCAAATGCGAGTACAGGAGCGGAAACGTGAAGATAGCGCTTGACGCAATCGTCGTTGGCGAGCGCGGTCCGGCTGCGAAGGGAGACACCGTGGATCTCCCATATTTCGTCGCCGTAACCGGACCCGATCAAACGATTCTTAGCAAGCGGCCATTCGCGGTCCGCATCGCGTTCGAGGGCACCGAGAAGCGCGCCGGCGTCACCGATCATATCGAGGAAACCATCCCGCTCGACGGTCGCAAAGGGTCCGACATCAACGTTCTGCTCGGCTTTCAGCAGAGCCCCGAGGTCGTCGACTTCTACAAGCATTTCCGCGGTCGCTGACGCTCAAGAAGGCCCTCGCTCGGCGCAACAGGCGCGCCCTAGACGCGCCGCTGGACGGTGGCACAGGCTGAGAGACAGACACGGCTCCGCGTGACGGCGCGGTGACTAGGCGTAACCAAAGCCCCGCGGCATCGCGCCCCGCCATTATCCGATATGCCGCCCGGCATCTCGGCTTCCTGTCGGGGTTGCTGATGGCGGCAGTCGGCCTCGGCATCGCCTACCGCTACCTGTTCGACCCGCTCGAAGAGCGGACCGTGCCGTTTTACATCCGCAGCTGCATCCACGCGATGGGCCTGACTTTCGCCGGTTGGGCTGTTCATCTGAGTTTCGCGGCGGTCCCGCGATCGCGGCTCGGCGGCATGTTGCGGCGCTTGCCGCTGAGCGCCGAATTCGCGATCAAGGCGCTCGCGATGACGGCCGTCCTGACGACCGTCGCCATCGGGCTTGAATTCGTGCTGTACCCTTTTCCGTTGTCGCGACGCTGGCTCGCCGATGAGCTGCCACGGATCGTCGGCATTACTTTTTCCGGGTCGCTTGTTGCTGGCGCGATCTTCGAGTTTCGCCGGATGATCGGCGGCCGCGTCCTCGGCAGCTTCCTGCTCGGAACCTATCATCGGCCGAGACGCGAGCAACGGATCGTCATGTTTCTCGACATTGCCGATTCGACCGCGCTCGCGGAACGACTGGGCGAACTCCGCGTGCACGATCTGATCACGAGGTTCTTTTTCGACATCGACCAACCGATTGCCGACCATGATGGGGAGGTCCACGCCTATGTCGGCGACGAGGTCATCGTTACCTGGCCGCTGAGCGAGGATCCCGCGCGCAATACCCCGTCACTGCGCTGCTTTTTCGCTGTCGAAGAAAGGATGACCGAACTCGCCCCGTCCTATGCCGAGGAATTCGGCGTCGTGCCGCGGTTCCGCGCCGGCATTCATGCCGGTCCCGTCGTGGTCAGCGAATGCGGCGTCGCGAAGCGGCAGATCGCGTATTTCGGCGACACGATGAACGTCGCGGCACGGCTTTGCGAGCACTGCAAGGCCGCTGGAGAAGCCCTGGTCGCCTCGGCCGACCTGCTGCGCAGCGCCGCAGTCCCGGCTGGGCTAGGCGTCGGGCGGCACGTCAGCCTCATGCTGCGAGGACGACGGACCCCGGTCGAGGCGCACGCGGTGCATCGTAACGCGCCTCCTTGAGAGGATCCGGCGGTCCGCGGGGGAGGTGGCAGACATGTTCGAGTGTGACTGGGCCCGCTCGCCAGACGTAGTTCTGCCCATCCCATTCAAAGACGCCGGCGGTTAACACGATGTCGGGACACTGTGCCATTTGCCCACCGCTCGATGCCCATCTGTCGCGCGCTCGTGGATCTTGATGGCCTGATCGAGAGCGGTGCTCGTATGGCCAAAACAGGTAGGCAACGAGTGCGGGGTTTCACGCTCTTCGGACGGCCTGCGGCTTGACCAGCGACGGCGTCGATTTCGGGCAGCGCCCCGGCGGTTTCGGGTTTGGCGGCGCGGGCAATTTTGGCGAGGGCTTGGGCGAGTTTGGCGGCGCCGTTGAGGCGGGTCTTAGTGTCGTGCCAATCGCGCAGATAGACGATCTTCTGATCGGGGCGGAGCTTCAGGGTGCCGGTATTGCGCTGGATCAAGTCGACCAAACCGGTGGGATTGGCGAAATGATTGTCGCGCAGTGAGATGACCGCGCCCTTGGGGCCGGCTTCGAGTTTTTCGATGCCGGCTTCGCGGCAATCGCGCTTTATCGCGATGATCTCGAGCAGGTTCTCGACTTCGGTGGGGAGCGTCCCGAAGCGGTCGATCAGCTCGGCCGCGAAACCGTCGATCTCGCGGCGGTCGGTAAGCCCGGCAATGCGGCGGTAGAGGCCGAGCCTCACCCCGAGATCGGGGACGTAATTCTCCGGGATCAGCACCGGCGTGCCGATCGTGATCTGCGGACTCCATTCCTCGCGGGCCGCCTCCTCGCCGCCGCCTGTGCGTGCCGCGGCGACCGCCTCTTCGAGCATGTGCTGGTAGAGCTCGATGCCGACCTCGCGGATGTGCCCGGATTGCTCGTCGCCCAACAGATTGCCGGCGCCGCGGATGTCGAGGTCGTGGCTCGCCAGCTGAAAGCCGGCGCCCAATGTGTCCAGGGTCTGCATGACTTCGAGCCGGCGCTGCGCGGTCGGTGCGAGCTTCTTCTTTTCCGGCAGGGTCAGATAGGCATAGCCGCGCAATTTACTGCGCCCGATGCGGCCGCGCAGCTGATAGAGCTGTGCCAGCCCGAACATGTCGGCGCGGTGCACGACCATCGTATTGGCCGACGGGATGTCGAGCCCGCTCTCGATGATGTTCGTCGACAGCAGCAGATCGAAGGCGCGCTCGTCGAACGCGGTCATCACGTCTTCGAGCTCGGAGGGCGCCATGCGGCCATGCGCCACCGCGTATTTGATCTCGGGCACGCTCTCGCGCAGCCTCTCGCGCACTTCGTCCAGATCGGCGATCCGCGGCACGACATAAAAGATCTGACCGCCGCGGTCGCGCTCGCGCATGATCGCTTCGCGCACCGTCACCGAATCGTACGGCATCACGAATGTGCGCACCGCCAGGCGGTCGACCGGCGGCGTCGCGATGAGGCTCATCTCACGCACCCCGGACAAGGCCAATTGCAGAGTGCGCGGGATCGGCGTCGCGGTCAGCGTCAGCACATGCACATCGGCCTTCAATTGCTTGAGCTTTTCCTTCTGCGCGACGCCGAAATGCTGTTCCTCATCGACGATCAGCAGCCCCAGATGGGCGAACCGGACGTCCTTGGCGAGCAATGCGTGCGTGCCGATCACGATATCGAGCCGTCCGTCGGCGAGCTCCTTCTTGACCTCGCGCGCCACCTTGGCGGGGACCAGCCGCGACAGCTGCGCAATGCGCAATGGCAGCCCGGCAAAGCGCTCGGTAAAGCTGCGGAAGTGCTGCCGCGACAGCAGGGTCGTCGGCACCACGATCGCGACTTGCGACCCGGCCATCGCCGCGATAAAGGCGGCGCGCAACGCCACCTCGGTCTTGCCAAACCCGACATCGCCGCAGATCAGCCGGTCCATGGGCTTGCCCGATGCCATATCGGCGAATGTGTCGGCGATCGCGCTCAGCTGGTCCTCGGTTTCGGGATAGGGGAACCGAGCGGCGAATTCCTCGTAGATCCCTTCGGGCGGCTGCAATACGTCGCCTGGCTGCAGTTGGCGCTCGGCGGCAACGCGGATTAGCTCGCCGGCGATGTCGCGGATGCGCTTCTTGACCCGCGCCTTGCGCGACTGCCAGGCGACCCCGCCGAGCCGGTCGAGCTGCACGCCGGCGTCTTCCGAGCCGAAGCGCGACAAGACTTCGATGTTCTCGACCGGCACGAAAAGCTTGTCGTCGCCGGCATAGAGCACGCGCACGCAATCATGCGGCGCTCCGGCGACGTCGATCGTCTCCAATGCCTCGTAGCGGCCGATGCCGTGCTCGTCATGGACAACAAGATCGCCCGGCGTCAGCGCCGTCGCCTCGGTGATGAACTGATCGAGGCTGCGCCGTCGCCGCGAGGTGCGCGCGAGCCGGTCGCCGAGGATGTCCTGCTCGCCGAGCAATACGAGATCGCCGGTCGCGAAGCCTTGCTCGACCGGCAACACGGCGAGCCCGACCGCCGTGCCCGGCAGCTCCTCGAGTTCTCGGCCATTGGCGATCCGGCGCAGATCGGTAACGCCGCGCTCGCGGAGCACGGTCAGCAGCCGGTCAGCCGAGCCCGGGCTGAATGCGGCGACCGCAGTCTTGCGGCCGGATTTGCGCTCGGCTTCGAGATAATCGCGGACCGCCTCGAACAGAACAATATTCGGGTCGGCGCGCTCGGGCGCGAAATTGCGCGCCGGGCGGGCGCCGGCATCGAAGGCGTCGCCGTCGCTCTGATTCCCCGCGAAAGGCGACAGCTGCACGACGGGCCGGCCATGCAATGCCGCCTGCCACTCGCGGCGGTCGAGGTAGAGCTGGTCGGGCCGGATCGGGCGATAGATCGGCGCCCCCGCCCGCGCAGCGGGCGTAACATTGTGGCGCGCCGCATAGGAATCGCCGATGGCCTCGAGCCGGTGGCCGCGCACCTCCTCCGCCTGGTAGTCGAGCGAGACCCCGGCCCCCGGCAGGTAGTCGAATAAGGTTTCCAACCGTTCGTAATACAGCGGCAGCCAGTGCTCCATGCCAGCGTAGCGCCGCCCGGCGCTGACCAATTCGTAGAGCGGGTCGTCGGTACCCGTCGCGCCGAACTGCTCGCGGTAACGCGAGCGGAAGCGGCGCACCGCGTCCTCGTCGAGCAAGACCTCGCTGACCGGCCGCAATACCGCCTCGTCGAGCTTGCCGGTCGACCGCTGGCTCAGCGGGTCGAAGCTGCGAACCGATTCGAGCGTGTCGCCAAAGAAGTCGAGGCGCAGTGGCTCTGCCGCTCCGGCGGGGAAGAGGTCGACGATGCCCCCGCGGATCGCGAATTCGCCGGACTCGCGCACCGTATCAGTGCGAATGTAGCCATTGTTGCGGAAGAAACTCTGCAGCCGGTCGAGCCCGACACGGCCGCCGGTGCGCAAGGTCAGGACGCGGCCGTCGAAGAGCCGGCGCGGCGGCACGCGCTGGACCAGCGCGTTGACCGTGGTCAGCACGATCAATTTGTCGGGCGGAGCGGTCGCCAGCCGCGTCAAGGTGTCGATCCGCCGGCTGACGATTTCGCCGTTTGGCGAGACTCGGTCGTAGGGCAGGCAGTCCCAGGCCGGGAAGGTCAGCGCTTCGATTTCCGGGTGAAAAAACGCCAGCGCCGCAGCAAACCGCGCCATCCTGCCGTCGTCGCGGCAGACATGCAGCCAATGCCCGATGAGGAGGCTCCCGATTGCCGCCGCGTCATACCCCTCGGGAGCGCCATACAGGGTGACGGCTCGCGGCCGCTGGCTAAGCGACCGCGCGAGATCCCGCAACGCGCTCATAGAGGGAGGGGACCCGCAGCGTCAGCTGCGGGGAGGGTGAGGTGGGTCGGGCGCCGACAGTGGGACCCCCACCTCACCCCATCCCTCTCCCCCCCAAGGGGCGGAGAGGGAGCGACAGCGGCGCACGTCATTTGCTGGAGACGATGTTGTTGCTGTAGGCGAGAAGCAGGCGGGTTACGTCGTGGTCGTGTCCGGGGGGCGGGGCGGTGCGGCCGGAGACCCAATCAAAGATGTCGGCGTCGGCGCAGTCGAGCAGGGCTTCGTAACGGTCGAGCTGCGCCTCGTCAAACCCGGCGAGATGAGTATCGGCGAACCGGCCGAGGATCAGATCGCTCTCGCGCGTCCCGCGGTGCCAGGAGCGGAACAACAGCCGCTTGCGGCGAATTCTCGGATGATGAGGTCACTTGCTGTGCCCTTGGCGGTGGCCCGCCCCGGATATAGAGATGCTTTGTGCGCCCCGCCATCCTCGACCAACTGTTTGCGCCGGTAACCGCGGTTCCCGGCATTGGCTCTCAGATAGCAAAGCTGTACGAGCGCCTCGCCGGCCCGCTCGTCCTCGACCTCGTCTGGCATCTGCCGAGCGGCATCATCGACCGGCGCGCCTCGCCGTCTATCCGCGCGCTCGAGCCGGACCGGATCGCGACGATCGCGGTGCGCGTCGAGGCGCACCAGCCGGGTTTCGGGCGCCGTCCGTATCGCGTACTGTGCACCGACGGTACCGGCACATTGACGCTGGTCTATTTCAACGTGAAGGGCGACCAGCTCGCGCGGCTTTTCCCGATCGGCGCCGAGCGCGTCGTCAGCGGCCGCGTCGAGTTCTACGGCGGCATGCCGCAGATGGCCCACCCCGATCTCGTATTGCGGCCCGACGAGCTCGACCGCCTGAAGCCGATCGAGCCGGTTTATCCGCTGACGGCGGGATTGTCGCCGCGCGTCGCACAGAAAGCGGTCGGGGCGGCGCTCGACCGGCTCCCGACATTACCGGAATGGATCGACCCCGTGCTGCGCGAGAGGCGCGGCTGGCCCGCGTGGACCGACGCGGTCCGCCGGGCGCACGCCCCGGAGTCGGAGGCCGATCTCTCGCCGGCAACCCCGGTGCGCGAACGGCTCGCCTATGACGAGATCTTTGCCAGCCAGCTCGCGGTGGCACTGGTCCGCGCCCGGCGCCGTCGGCAAAAGGGACGGGCGATCGTCGGCACCGGCGCCTTGACCCGCCCGGTCGAGGCGGCGCTCGGCTTTCGGTTGACTGGCGCGCAGCGTCTCGCGTTGGCTGAGATCATGGCGGAAATGGCGCAGCCGCAACGCATGGTGCGGCTGCTGCAGGGCGATGTCGGGAGTGGCAAGACGGTTGTCGCGCTGATCGCAATGCTGACGGCGATCGAGGGCGGCGGCCAGGCGGCGTTGATGGCGCCGACCGAGATCCTTGCTCGCCAGCATCACGCGACGCTTGCAGCGCCACGCCGCGGCGGCCCGCGTCGAGATCGGCTTTCTGACCGGACGAGAAAAAGGCCGGGCCCGCGCCTCGATGCTGGCGAGCCTCGCCTCGGGCCTGACGCCGGCCGTTGTCGGCACACACGCCTTGTTGCAGCCGGACGTCGAATTTCGCGATCTCGCTCTCGTCGTTATCGACGAGCAGCACCGCTTCGGGGTCGAACAGCGCCTCGGCCTCTACGCCAAAGGCCGCGACGCCGACACCTTGCTGATGAGCGCGACGCCGATCCCGCGCACCCTGATGATGACCGCCTACGGCGATCTCGATGTATCGCGCCTGACGGAAAAGCCGCCGGGACGGCATCCGGTGGATACGCGGACCGTGGCGCTCGAACGCATCGAAGACATAGTGGCGGCGGTTGGCCGCGCCTTGGCGCGAGAGCGCCAAAGTTTATTGGATCTGTCCCATGGTCGAAGAAAGCGAGACGGCCGATCTCGCCGCCGTCGAGGAGCGGCTACAAGGCGCTCGCGCCTCTCTTTCCCGGGCCGGGTCGGCCTCGTGCACGGCCGCATGAAACCGGCCGACAAAGACCGCGCGATGGCCGGCTTCGCAGGCGGCAAACTCGGTCTCCTGGTGGCGACGACCGTGATCGAGGTCGGGGTCGATGTGCCCGGGGCGACGGTCATGGTCATCGAGCATGCCGAGCGGTTCGGTCTCGCGCAATTGCACCAATTGCGCGGCCGCATCGGGCGCGGCGACAAGCCCTCCACCTGCCTATTGCTGTACGCACTCGCCGCTCGGCGATGTAGCGAAGCGGCGCCTCTCCATCCTGCGTGAGACCGAGGACGGGTTCCGCATTGCCGAGGAGGATCTGCGATTGCGCGGCGCAGGCGAGGTGCTGGGCACCCGCCAGAGCGGCCTCCCGACCCTGCGCCTCGCGGATCTCGCGATCCACGAAGACCTGGTCGCAATCGCGCATGACGACGCCCGCCTCGTGCTCGAGCGCGACCCCCACCTTGAAAGCGAGCGCGGCCAGGCCTTGCGCGCGCTCCTTTATCTGTTCCGCCGCGACGAAGCGGTGCAGTACCTGCGGGCCGGTTGAAATCAGCACGTTGCCTCGTCCCGTAGAGTCGATGCACAATGGTCAGGGGAGCTCGGCGGTATTTCGGCGTGATCGAAAGCCGTCAAGCAGGGTCTAAGGGGATGGGGGATGAAAGCGTTTGGCCCGACGCGTGCTCTGCGCGCGGCGGTGATCACGACGATCTTGTTCGGCGCGTCAATTGCAGCTTTGCCAACCCGAGCGCTCGAGCCGATCGGCGATGCCGACAGGCTCGGCGATCTCAGCGCGCGCATCATTGAGGCGGAAGGCGGCCCGGGCCGAAACCCGTTGTCGAGTGCTGCGGGATTCGGGCAATTCCTTTCGGGCACGTGGCTCGAAATGTTCGGACGCGCCTATCCGCAGGTCGCTCGGACGATGACCCGTGAACAGATCCTGGCATTGCGGGACATCAAGCCGCTCGCTGAGGACCTGACCAGCCGCTACGCACAGGCCAATGCAGAGACGCTACGGAGCCTCGGCCTGCCGGCAAACGCGGGCGAGTTGTCCCTGGCCCATGCCATCGGGCCGCGTGGCGCGGTCAGCGTGCTTACTGCCGAGCCCGCCCGCCCCGCGGCCGAACTGCTGCGTCCGGAGGCCATAGCGGCGAACCCCGTTTTGAAGGCGATGACGGTAAGCGCGCTGCGGCAATGGGCGATGCTTCGCGTCAAGGCACCCGCCGATTTGTCATCCGAGGGTGGGGCTCCGAAGACCCAACCGGCGATCGAGCTGCTTAGACCGGCGGATGATTTCCGGGTCGACGCGCACACGAAGGCGTCTGAGGCCTTGGTCGCCAACCGGAGCGCGGGCGCGGTTTTGCAAGACCTGGTCGACGCGCTGTCCAAGGCGGGCGGCGGGAAGGGCGCGCAACTCCGTCCATCGACGGCGGCCTGGCTTCTATCGGTCGGGGTCGAACCAGTCGAGTTGCTGCGCGGCGACCCCGCCATCGTGCGGATTTTCGACAGGGCCGCCTCACGCACACTGCTCGATGCGATCCGCGAAATATCCGACCGACCGGTCTTCGGCGAGTTCAAGGCAATCGAGGCACATGCCGCCCGGCGCGGCGAGCTACCGCGCGGGGTAATGCGCGCGTTGGCGATCGCGCTTCTCGACAAGATGCGTCAGGAGAATGCAACGATCACCAGCATCGTTCAGCATCGCCGCAATTCAGGTGTGGCGAAGCTCACCGTGGAGCCTTGACGTTCACGGCGTGAACGGGGTAGCCTGGACTGGAGGGGTTAGAAAGGGCTGTGGGTGTGGGGGACGAAGGCCAGCTTCGAGAGGCCGGCAATCCAGGCATTGTGCTGAGCGTGCTCACCTCGATTGAGCGCGACAGCACGATTACTCAGCGCAAGCTCGCAAACGAACTTGGCATCGCGCTGGGGCTAGCCAATGCCTATTTGCGGCGCTGCGTACGCAAGGGCCTCATAAAGATGAGCCAAGTGCCGCTGAACCGCTATGCCTATTATCTGACCCCGCAAGGTTTTGCGGAAAAGAGCCGATTGACCGCCGAATACCTCGCAGTGTCGCTCGATTTCTTCCGCCGCTCGCGCGGCGACTGCGTAGCCTTGTTTAGGCAATGCGAGGCGCTGGGCTGGCGGAAAGTTGCGCTCTATGGTGCCGGTGATCTCGCCGAGATCGCCATTCTGAGCGCGAGCGAAACTGCGGTCGAAGTGATCTGCATCATCGATTCGCGCCTCGCGGGGCGGCGCTCTGGCGGTCTGCCAATAGTGCCCGACCTCGCAGCGGCATTGACGTGCGGCAACGCCAGCGGTCTCGACGGTATCATACTGACCGACACGCAATCGCCGCAGGCGAGTTTCGAAAGCCTGTCCTCGCTGGCGGAGCTGAGCGGTCTGCCCCGGCACTCGGTGGTCGCTCCGAGCGTATTGCGCATCTCGCCGGTTACTGTGGCCACGAGTGGCGAGCCAGTGCTGTGACGCAGTGGTACGCCGTTTACACGCAGCCGCATGCCGAGCCGAAGGCGCTCGAGCACCTACTGCGCCAAGGATATACCGCCTATCTGCCGCGCTACCGCACGAAGGTGTCCCATGCGCGCCGCCGGCAGATTGTATTGCGGCCGCTGTTTCCGCGCTATCTTTTTACCGGGATCGACCGCGCGACGACGCCATGGCGTCCGATTCTGTCGACTGTCGGGGTGACCGATATCGTTCGCGCCGGCGACGAGCCGACGCCGGTACCGGCCGAGATTGTCACCGCAATTCGAGAGCGAGAAAATACGGGTGCCTTCGACCGGCTCGATTCGCGGCAGATGCTGAGGCTCGGCGAGCCGGTGCGCGTGACGACGGGCGCGTTCGAGGACATGGTCGGCAGATTGGTCGAGCTGCGCGATCAAGATCGGATCGTGGTGCTGCTTGAGCTGCTCGGCCGCGCGGTGCGAGCGCAGCTTCGCGCCGAGGTCGTGGAACCCGCCTGACTGGCGGGGCACTGGGCACCGCGAACCGATCGCGGGGTGAGCGGTGGGCGCAGCTTGCTCGGGTGAGTTCCAGTCACCCGAACTGCGGTAGCATGGGGGAAAGAAGTGCCAAAGGACGCATTGATAGCCGACCGGGAGGGGAATTGCCCGGTGCGGGTTGCGGCAATTGGCTGCGGATATTGGGGCAAGAACCTGGTTCGCAACTTTGCGGAACTTGGAGCCCTGGCCGCGATCTGCGACCCCGACCGCAACGCAGCGCGCCAGTTCGCCGAGCGGCACCACGCGAGGGTCGCTGAATTCGATGCGGTATTGCGCGACGGCGACATCGCCGGCGTCGCGATCGCGGCACCGGCGGCGCTGCATGCCGAGCTCACATCGCGGGCACTCGAAGCCGGCAAGCACGTCTTTGTCGAGAAGCCGCTCGCCCTGACGGTCGCCGAGGCCGAGCAGCTCTGCGCCATGGCAGAGCGCGGAAACCGACAGCTGATGGTCGGTCATCTGCTGCAGTACCACCCGGCCTTCATAAAGCTGCGCGAACTGGTGCGCGACGGAGTGCTCGGGCGGCTCGAATACATCTCCTCGACCCGCTTGAACCTCGGAAAGGTGCGGCGCGAGGAGGATATTCTGTGGTCCTTCGCGCCCCACGACCTGTCGATGATCCTCTCCCTCGTCGGGCAGGAGCCTTCTGAGGTGACCGCGCAGGGTGGCTATTACCTGCACAAGACCATCGCCGATGTGACTACCACTCTTCTGGCTTTCCCGGGCGGCGAGCAGGCGCATGTTTTCGTGTCCTGGCTGCATCCGTTCAAGGAGCAGAAGCTCGTGGTCACCGGCGACCGGGCGATGGCGGTCTTTGACGACGCGCAACCGTGGAGCCGCAAACTGCTGCTTTATCCGCATCGGATCGAATGGCGCGAGACCATGCCGGTGCCGCAAAAGGCCGAGGCTGATCCGGTTCCGCTCGACGAGGGAGAGCCGCTGAACCTCGAATGCCGACATTTTCTCGATTGCATCGCCAACGGCAGCAAGCCGCGAACCGATGGCCGGGAGGGGCTGCGGGTGCTGCGGGTGCTCGCGCGGGCGAGCGACGCCCTAAAGAAGGCTCAGGCGACGATTCCGGCGCCGGCCGAAAAGGTGCGCTCTTATCCGGGCGTGCAGCTGCACGAGTCAGCTTATGTCGACGAACCCTGCGAGATCGGTTCCGGCACCCGTATTTGGCACTTCGTCCACATTTTGCCGCGTACCCGGATCGGCCGGAATTGCTCGCTCGGCCAGAATGTCATGGCTGGTCCCGACGTATCGATCGGCGACGGCTGCAAGATCCAAAACAATGTCTCGATTTACCAAGGCGTCACCCTCGAAGACGGGGTGTTCTGCGGCCCCTCTGCGGTATTCACCAATGTCAACAATCCGCGTGCCGGCATCGAGCGCAAGAACGAGTTCCGTCCGACGCTGGTCGAGCGCGGCGCGACGATCGGAGCCAATGCGACGATCGTCTGCGGCCATGTAGTCGGCCAATACGCCTTCATCGCCGCTGGCGCGGTGGTAACCGCGGATGTTCCGCCGTTCGCGCTGATGGCCGGCGTGCCGGCCCGGCGCATCGGGTGGGTCAGCCATGATGGCGAACGGCTCGGGCCCGACCTCGCCTGCCCTCGCTCGGGGCGCCGTTATCGGGAAGCCGGCCCCGATCGGATAGAGGAGATCGTCTGATGCCGGATGCCGCCATCTTGCAGGCCAGCGACGCGCCGATCGAGTTCATCGATTTGGGCGCGCAGCGACGACGTCTCGGCCGCCGCGTCGACGAGGCGATTCTCCGCGTCGTCGACCACGGCAAATACATCATGGGCCCTGAGGTCGGCATCTTTGAGCAGGAGCTCGCCGCCTTCTGCGGCGCCAAGCACGTACTCAGCTGCGCCAACGGCACCGACGCTTTGGGGCTCGCGCTGATGGCCAAGGGCATCAAGCCCGGGCAGGCGGTGCTGGTGCCATCCTTCACGTTTGCCGCTACTGCCGAAGTCGTCGCCTGGTTCGATGCGGTCCCGGTCTTCGTCGATGTACTCGAAGATACGTTCAATATGGATCCGGGGAGCCTTGAGGCCGGCATCGCGACAGCCAAGCGCCTCGGGCTCGAGCCGGCCGGGATCATCCCGGTCGATCTGTTCGGTCTGCCCGCCGGCTACGACGAGATTCTGGCGATCGCCGCGGCGCACCGGCTGTGGGTCATCTGCGACGCGGCGCAGAGTTTTGGCGCGGTCTACAAGGATCGCAACGTCGGGACCTTGGGCGACATTACGACAACCAGCTTCTTCCCCGCCAAACCCCTCGGCTGTTACGGCGACGGCGGCGCCCTGTTCACCGACAATGACGACATCGCGGCGGTGTTGAAGAGTTTGCGGATGCACGGTCAGGGCAGCGACAAATACGACAATGTGCGGATCGGCATGAATGCCCGTCTCGACACGATACAAGCGGCAGTATTGAGCCAGAAGCTGTCGATTTTCGAAGACGAGATCGAGGCCCGCAATAAAGTGGCGGCCCGGTACACCGAGCGGCTCGAGCACCTCGTAACAACTCCGGGAACCCCGGTCGGGCTTCGAAGTGTATGGGCGCAATATACGGTGCGTGTTCCGAGCCATTGTAAGCGAGACACCTTGGCGGTCCAGCTCAAAAAGGCAGGAGTACCCACCGCCGTCTATTACGCAAGGGGGCTGCACCGGCAAACCGCTTATCGCGGCTACCCGGTAGCCGGGAACGGTTTGCCGGTATCGGATAGTCTGTCCAGCGCAGTGCTCAGCCTGCCGATGCATCCTTATCTCGATGAAAGCGCTCAGGATCGCATCGTCGAGGCGTTGTACACGGTATTGCGGGGTTGAACTGCGGACGCACACGCTCGCCGCCCCCGGGAGCGAGGTGAAGTGATCCTCGGCACCGCCAATCCCAGGGGAGTCCGACGCAACCCCTTCATAATGATCCTGGCTTATCGCAGGCCGTTGTGGCGTACCACGCTCAGCGAGGTTCGCCAGCGCTATGCCGGATCGACGATGGGCCTTTTCTGGGTATTGCTCGCCCCTGGCCTTCTTTTGGCGCTGTATGCCTGCGTCTTCATTTACATCTACAAGACCGTCCCCAACGGGATGGACAACACCACTTACCTCGTCCAGTTGTTTGCCGGGTTGCTGCCGTTTCTTGCCTTCAGCGATGGGCTCGTGAACGGATCGGGGTCGGTTTTGAGCAATCGCGCGGTGCTGCTCAATACCGTGTATCCTGCCGAACTGGTACCGCTGCGTGCGGTCCTCTCCGGTCACGCTGTAGCGGCGCTCGGATTGGTGTTGGTGGCAGGCTTGTCAATGGCAACGGGCCACTCGCTGCGGGCGATGGTGCTGATGCCCCTGGTGCTGGTACTTCAGGTGATGTTTGTATGCGGAGTGGCGTGGCCGCTGTCGCTCGCCAATCTCGTGCTCCGCGACATCCAACAGGTGCTGACGTTCCTCTGCACGGCGTTGATGATAATGAGCCCGATCGCCTTCGCGCCGGAGTCGGCGCCCGGACCTTTAAAGCTGCTCGTATACCTGAACCCGCTGTCGTATTTCATTCTCACCTATCAAAGCCTCGTTGTTCACGCCAGCCTGCCGTCCGCGGAAATCGTACTGGCAATGCTCGGCCTGTCGTTTGGCGCTTTCCTGTTCGGTTTCCGCCTCTTCCAGCGGGGTAAGCTCGCGTTCTGGGACTATGCCTGACACCGCGCCCGCTATCGTTCTGAACAGTATCAGCAAGGTCTATCGCCTCTACGACAGCCCGTCGGAGCAGGCGCTCGATGTCTTTGGACTGTCGCGTCTGCGGTTCTGGCGCAAACCAAAATACCATGAGCGAGCGGCGCTGGAGGACGTATCTCTGGTCGTTGGCCGCGGCGAACGCATCGGCGTCATCGGCCGAAACGGCGCCGGCAAGACGACTTTGCTGAAACTGATCACCGGTAATTTTGCGCCGACTCGCGGCACCGTCGTCGTCAACGGCAGCGTCCAGGCATTGATCAATATCGGTCTCGGTTTTCATCCGGAGTTCACCGGATACGAGAACATTCGCGCCTCGCTGGTCTACAATGGCTTGACAGAGGCCGAACTCGACGCCGCGATTGCCGATATTGTCGGATTCGTCGAGCTCGATGAATATCTGCACCAGCCGATCAAGACCTATTCGCTGGGCATGCAGTCACGGTTGTATTTCGCTACGGCGACGGCGGTCAGGCCGGACATTCTGATAATTGACGAGGTCCTCGGGGCCGGCGACGCCTATTTCTCCGCAAAGTCTGCCGACCGAATGAAAAGGCTGACTTCGTCTGGGGCGACACTGCTGTTGGTGTCGCACTCGATGACGCAGATCCTGCAGTTTTGTGACGAGGCCATCTGGATCGAGAACGGGCGGGTGATGCTGCGCGACACGGCGCTCACGGTCATCAACGCCTATGAAAAGTTCATTAGCGAACTCGAACGAGCCAAGAGGGTCTCCTCAGTCACGGCAGCGGTGGGTCAACGCAATTGGCTGACCGAGAAGATGCTCAGCGAGCTCGTCCAGGAAGTGCGCGTTGCCAAGGCCCGGGTGAACGGAGAGCACGAATTCGATGGCGGCGTCTCCCGGTGGGAAAACGCGCCGGGGCCGCGCATTGTCGGGTTCGAGATCTTGGATGTCGACGAGCGCCCGACCGCCAATCTGAATACCGGCGATCCGGTCAGCTTTGTTGTCGAGCTCGAGGCCGAGAAACCCGAGGATCTATCCCTGCACGGTTTGCATTTTGACTTATACGATGGATGGCAAGTGGCTCACCCGTCATCTGAGCATCCAATACCAGCTCGATTTCATTCGGCATGCGCGATACCGGATCACATTGCGTTACGATCGGCTGATGCTCGGCAATGGCGAGTACCTATTGTCGGTCGCAACATACAAGGTGCTCGACCTCGACGATCTTTCGACCGCGGAGTTCTACGAGATCCTTGCCCGAAGCTATCGCATCCAGGTGCGCGATGCAGATCCCGCCGACGCCACACTGTTCCATCATCCGGGCGTCTGGGATTTGCGAACGACCGGCTCACGTCAGGACGATGGCAGTTCGCTGGTGGCGTTCGGCAAAGGGGACGTGATCTCGGCCGAAGCCGCGGGGTCTGAGGCATAAATCAACCCTGGGCTGGGCTCGCTGATCGCTATCCGCTCCCCCAGTGAGGCTGAACTCGATCGTTCGACCATGCTCGTCTGCCCCGCCTGCGCCAACCCGCTATCGCCAAATCTGATGTGTATCGCCTGCAATTGGCGCGGGGAATACCGCGACGGATTACCGGTGCTGTTGCGAGAAGCCGATCTTTGTGACGGGGTCGCGCGCTCATACACCGAAAACTATGATCGGATCGCCCGCGATGATCTCGACGCCAAGGTCATGGACGAGCGCTATATCGAGAACCTCGCCACCAATTTTTGCGAGGCGATCGATCTGGTCCCGGGTGCCGAGGTTTGCGATGTCGGGTCCGGCAAGGGCTATCTGGTCAGGAAACTTCTGGCGCGGGGAGCCGGACACGTCACCGCGGTGGACATATCGTTACCCTACCTGGTGCGCATGGTCGGACAACCGGGCGTTTCGCCAGTCATGGCTAATGCCGAGGCGCTACCCTTCGCCGCTCATTTCGACGTCATCGTAGCTACCGACGTGCTGGAACACGTCCTTAACGTCGGGTCGTTTCTTTACTCGTTGAACCGCGCGCTGCGCTCGGGCGGGCGCCTCTATGTGCGCGTTCCCTATCGGGAAAACCTGCTTTCCTACTCGCCGCACCTTGGCTGCCCTTACCGGTTCGTGCATTTGCGCACCTATGACCGGCCGCTGCTCCGGCAAGCTCTTGAGGAAGCCGGGTTTGTCGTGGAGCGGCTATGGCACGATGGCTATCTGCCGGGCATCCCTCGCCCGATGTGGGTCAGCGGGCGGCTGCGGCAGCGACTTTACCGCTGGTTCGAAAACCACTTGTCCAGCGATGGCCGGAGGCCAGGCGACGCCACGCTGCGGCCACATGGGCTGCGTCCGATTTTTCTGCGACCGACCGTGGTCGTCGTCGCGGCGCGCAAGGCTCAGAGCTTGATGCCGATGGACGGCGGCGGCGTAGGTTTCCGCTTCGGATGAGCCGCCGTCTGCATACGGGCATCCGCAATCTGATCCTCACCGGCGCGAATTCTATCGGCCGTATGAAGGAGCTTGAGTGCAAGGTCGAGGCACTGGAGAGCGAAATCCGCGGTCTGCGCGAAGAAGTCGGGCTGCTCCGAGGTCAGAACGCGACATTTTGCAACCAAATCGAAGCGCAGTTCGCCCGATTGGATCGCGCAATCTCGCAGCCTCGGGGCCTGAGTAGTGAACTGCGCGGCGATTATTACCAGCGTGGCGATCATCCTCGCGCGACTGAATATTGGACCCGACACAACGTTACCTCCCACCACGTATTCGCCTCGGTCGAGGATTCGCTGCAGCAACTCGAAATGCGCAACCAGCAATATCCCGGCTACATCGATATGCTGCCGTTGGGCGGCAAGGATGGTTTGGCTGTTCTCGATTTCGGTTGCGGGCCCGGTCATGATCTGGTGGGTTTCTCGCATTACTCGCGCCCGAAGCGCCTGGTAGGAGTCGATATCGCGACGAGGTCGCTGGCCGAAGCCGAGCAGCGCCTCCGGCTCCATGGCGCAACGGCTGAGCTCGTATCGCTCGATTACGGGACCTACGACTTGCCGTTTGAGGCGGCCTCATTCGACTACATTCACTGCTCGGGCGTCCTGATGTGCATCGAGGACCCGCCCCGCCTGCTGCGCGAGTTTGCTCGCTTGCTGACGCCCGGCGGCGAGTTGCGCCTGATGGTCTATAATTATGACTCGATTTGGCTGCACCTCTACGTCGCCTATGTAGTTCAGATCGAGAACGGGCTCTATCGGGACCTGCCGACCCGCCTCGCCTTCACCCGTACCACCGACGGCGAAGACTGCCCGGTCAATGCCGTGTGGCGGCCCGAGGAGATGATCGCACTCGGGCGGGAGACCGGCTACGACCCGGAGTTCTTGGGTGCGGCGGTATCGCTGTGGGAAATGCACGTTCTCGCGAAGCGATACCTAGCCTGTCTGGCATCCGCCCTTCCGGACGAAAGCCGTGCTTTTCTATTGGGCTTACGGAAGGATTCCGAGGGCTATCCCTGCCATGGGTCCCATCGCGCCGGGATCGACGGCTGTTTCCGCTTCCGTCGCCCGCGCTGAACGCGATGCGATCGTCCGGTCGAACACTGCTCCTATCTCTAACTACCTTCGCCGTCTTGTCGCTCCAACTGTCGTGCGGGCCGCAGCGGGCCGCGGCAGACATCCGTGTCGTTGTGCCCACGGAATGCCCTTCCAGGCAAAGCGATACCTCGGCCGCGAGCGGGTTCGTCGATCGGCCGGCAGATGCCCGCTTCTTGCCGAGGAGCCTGGGTGGTGCCCCGGATCTGCGGATGCTCACCCAGCCGAGCCTGGAAGGGCCGTTGGTCTCGGCGGCCGCAATCAATGGCGATACTCTGCTGCTGGCGAATTATCATAATATCCAGTCCCTGGATATTCACACTGGTGCTGGCGGTATATTAAAAGCCGATCTCGATCAGCTGGACGACCGTCGCTTCATACCGACAGGCATAATCATCGGACCCAAATCCGGCAAAGTCTTCGTCGCCAACTACCTCGCCAACAATGTCCTGATCGGTCATCTGAAGGGCAATGCCATTTCATTCGACGAGAAAATCGTCGACCACAGCTTGATATCCCCGGAGAACATCTCCGTATCGCCGGACGAGTCATGGCTTGTTGCTGCCAATTATGACGGTAACAGCGCAATCGGCTTCAGAGCAGAAAACGGGAACTTCGTGCGGAGCTGGAAGACCGAAATACCACTCGCGCATGGTGTGACGATACTCGGGAAGCACGTCTTCGTTTCGTCGCTACAACTGAGAACAATCCTCATTTTGAATTTGCACGATGGAACTGTCGCGGGCTCTTTCGGAGAGCCGGGTTGGAACGCTCATTGTCTAAACTTTCTCTGGCCTACCGGGCTCCAGGCAATTGGCGATCGGACGATCGTAATCACAGATGCGCATACGGGCGGCGTTTACCGGGTTTCTTTCGATGGCCAGACGGTCAAACTGCTCGACGTGATCGGTGGCACGGCGCCAGGCGCTTTGGGACTGCAAATGCCATACGCAACGACCGAGATCGACGGCGATCTGGCCATATTATCTACATTCTCCCCGAAAATCGCGATTGCCGGTCCGGATGGCGGCAATGCGCCGCCGACAGTCAAAGAGCTGATCGTGCAGCAGGCTTACCAGTCCGTTGGGCGGCGCGAAACGGCTTCGCCGGCGCCGCTGGGTGTCGGTTGGAACGGCTATATTCATCTCGGGTCTGCCCGTCTCAACATCAGCGGGATCGACATGGTGCCGTCATACGGCGCTCTCGAATCGGTGATGCGAAATGGCGTGAGCAATCCGGATCGGCGGTTTTCTTTGAATCCGGTAGCCCTATCCTTGTTTGGCAGTCTGATGTATTTCATCGAGGCACGCGTGCTTGATGACGGGGTCATTTTGAGTTCTCCAAGTGCGCCCTATGCTCTCTACGTCACCCTCGGGCAGACGAGTTGCCTTGCAAAACTCGATTTGCCGGGTCCGCCGCTTGCCACGCCAACTGGCCTCGAGCACCACCTGGGCGTCAGCCGCTACGACGACCTTGAAAAACTGGCGGTGGCTCGCCTCCGCGAGTTGGACGCCCGCCGCGGACCGAACGGGTTTCTGCCACTTGCCGAGATTGCCAAGTCGCTGGGTCTCGGTGATGGGGCGATCGCCGTGATGTTGAAAGGGGACTGGGGAAGACAGGCTGCCGATCGGTTGGGCGGGTGTGGAAGCGGGCAATACGGCGAAGAAGAATGCAGCCGGTCGGTCGAGGGATTGAAGGATGACGTGGTAGCGCGAAGTGGTTCATCGCTGTTCGAGTTGCTGCTGATCGACACCAGCGGCCACCGGTGCGTCCATTAACGCCGTTCCTGTCGCATTCCGGATTGGCATCGTGTCGCGACAGTCAGCTGGGTCCGACCCTGTCAGCAACCGAGTAACGGTCATGGCCGCAAGATGCCAGCCGATTGCCTGGAGGCTGCGGCGCCGTGCGAACGAGCGCTGACGCCAGACCGCTCCTCGGGCGGCCCGGCGAGGGCTCGGGCGCGGGCCGCTTTCTTTTTGTTTGCTGGTACGACCCGCATGGCGTGGCCACCGTCTATGAAAACATCGCATCCTGGCAGGAGCTCAGCGAATTTGCCCTCGAGATCGTGAATCTCTGGCCGGGGCGGAGCCATCCGCTGAGCCTGCCTGCGACGATCGATCTCTCGGAATACGACGGCGTCATCATCCATGCGGCGGTCTCCTATAGCTTTGAAAATCTGGACGCGCTCGATTCGCGACTACCGCAGCCGTTCGAGCAATATGATGGCGTCAAAGTGCTGATGAAGCAGGACGAGCAGCGATCGACGGCGCTGTTCGCCGAATATCTCGGGCGCAAGCGGTTCGACGTTCTCTTGACGTGCGTACCCGAGCCCGAATGGCCGCGTGTCTACCCGCGCGACTTGGTGGGTGATCTTGCTCTCGTGCACGTTCTCACCGGCTATGTTACCGAGACCATGCGAAAGATGACGACGCCATGGAGCCGGGCACGCCCCATCGATCTTGGCTATAGGGGTTCGGTCCAGCCGCTGTCTTTCGGCCGTCTCGGGTTTGAGAAGCGCCACATCGGGTACGATGTCAGTCGCGCCCTGTCATGCCGGCACGGCATCCGGAGCGACATCTCCAGCCGCCCGCAGGATCGGATCCATGGCTCCGCCTGGATCGACTTCATCGCGGCGTCGAAGGCGACCTTGGGCGTCGAATCTGGTTCGAACCTGTTCGATTTCGATGGCGAGGTCGAGAAGTGGTGCTGCGGCTTTGAGGCGGCGCACCTCGATATGGACCCGCTGTCCGAGGAATTTTATCGGCTCGCAGATAAGGCGTATCTCTGGCGATTGGAGGGGAATGTCGATTACGCGCAGGTCTCGCCGCGGCATTTCGAGGCCGCCGCCGCTCGTTCGGTGCAAATTCTGTACGAGGGGCGGTACTCGAACATTTTCTTGCCGGAGAGACACTTTTTGCCACTGGCGCGGGACCTTTCGAACCTGGACGAAGCGATCGACACGCTCGGCGACGACCGCCGCTGCGTTGAAATCACCGAATGCGCGGCTGAGGAGATCGTCGGCAATCCGAAGTACGGCTACGAGGCTTTCGTAGCGAAGGTCGATGCCGCGCTCGATGCCGCGTTGCAGCGCAAGGGGCGGCGGCAGCGCGCTACGCGGGGGCCGGCTGGGGCGCTGCCTCGGGCTTTGATCTTGACTGCGGCTGATCCAGCTCAAGACCCGCGTTCCGAATGGGCCGCGAACTCGCTGGCACTGGACCACGAGGTCTGCGAGATCGGCACCTATCGTTTTGGGGTCGATGGCGGCGGCCCGAGCTTTGAGCGACTGTCAACGCGACGGGTGCGCCTGCGCGTCGAGCAGAGCCGGCACGGCTCGTGCTGGGTGCCGCAACCGGCCCGCGCCGGGCGCACGCTCTCGCTGGGGCGGCAAAAGCTGCTCTATCTGGCTGTCCTCGCCGACGCCTCGGACGCGATGCTGCGAGCGCTGATTGGGGCGCTTGATGTCCTCCCAGAGGACACCGCGCAATTCCGCGGACTGGCTCGGCACATCCTCGATGCCAGTGCCGCGCTGCTCGAGGCAGCGCACCGCACCGGCCAATTCGACCTCGTCGTCGCGACCGACCTCGAGACGCTGCCGGCGGGCGTCGCCCTGCACGAAGAAACCGGAGCGCTGCTGCTCTACGATGCGCACGAGTTCTGGCCTTACTCATGGCACGGCATGCGTCATTGGCAATGCGATTTCTGGGCGGCATTCAGCCGCGATCTGGTCGCGGAGGCCGATCTCGCCGTCACCGTATCACCGCCGCTGGCGGCGGTAATGACAGCCGAATATGGGCGCCAGTTCGACTGTCTGCCGAACTGCGCGTCGCGCACCCAGGGCGAGATCGTGGACCTCGAATGCAAGCTCTCGTCTCGGGCAGATGCGAGACGCGGTCACCTTCCTCTATCAAGGCCGGTTCGCTTCGGGCCGAGGCATCGATCGCCTGATCGCGATTTGGCGACATGTCGGCGCCAACGGCCGCTTGCTGCTGCGCGGGCCGGACAACGACTACAAAACGGCAATGATCGAGTTGGCGCGCTCGCTGGGCCTGCTCGATCATCAGGTGTTTTTCCCGCCGGCGGTTGCCGAAGACCGGCTGATCGAAGCCGCCAGTGAAGCCGATGTCGGCGTCATCCCCTACGAGCCGGTTAATGTCAATAATCGGCTCGCCTGTCCGAACAAGCTTTCGCAGTACCTAGCCGCCGGGCTGCCAGTCGTCTGTAACGATCTCGAATTCGTACGGCAGGTAGTCGTCGACAATAGTATCGGCCATTCGGTCGATTTCAGCGATGAGCGCCGGGCCGCGGCGGTCTTCAACAAGGTCGTCGACGCGCCCCGGGAGATTGAGGCGATGGCGCGCCGCGCGCAAAGATTTTTCGCGGAGCACTTCCACTGGGAAATATTCTTTGAGCCGCTGCGCCAGCGTATCATCGAGGCGGAGCGGTTGCAAAGCCTTGAGCACGATCCCGGCGGAATCGATCTCGGGTGGATTGCAGACCCGACCGCGATGCGCTCTCGATCGACCGCCGAGCCGGAGAGTGCCCGCCTCCAGAAAGTCTATGCGGCAGACCTTGACCGATTAAACCAGCACTACCCCGCCGAAATCTCGCGATTGAGCGCAGAAATTGCCCGATTGGATGATGTCTATACAACCGAAATCAAGCGTTTGCACGACGTTTATCCCGCAGAAATTAACCGTTTGCACGACGTTTATACCACTCAAATAAACTTCTATCGCTCTCGTCTTGAGTGGCTTATCCAGATCCACGGATTATACAAAAGTGGCAACATGCACCTTAAGGCTTTTGTACATAGACTGCGCAAGAGAGCAAGATCGGCGCGCGAGATTCGATGACATCGACGTGCCCTGCCGAACTCGGTCAACCGATCTGGGAGTGGTTTGAACTCGGTATATTTTTTTATGTGGCCCGGTTGGCGCGATCAGCTCGAATCGAATCGTTGGCACTGGGGCAAACGTTGGGCGCAGCGACTGCCGGTCGTTTTCATTCAGCCCGAACTTGCCACCGGTCTCAAATGGCGAGCGCAGCCGGAAGATCGCCTCGACAATGTCGTGCTGCTCTCGATCGAAAACGCCTCCTCCGATCTCAGTCGCCTGCTTTTAGTGGGTCTGAGGCAGGCCGGACAGCTGATGGAATACATGAGGGCCCAAGGTCACCGACGTTCGCTCTTCTGGTTGTACAATTCGTTTCTTGCGCCTGCCTATTTGGTTTTGCCTGGGTCGGCTCGCGTGTTCCACGGCACCGAGAATTATTTCCACTTCGACGGTCTCGACGACGATGCGCTAAACCTGAACCGGTTTGCGATCGAAGCGAGCGATGTTGTGATTTGCTGCAGCGACGGTGTCGCACGTGGGTTCGCGGCGCATTCGCGTTGTATCGACCCGCTGGTCATCCCCAACGGCTGCGAGTACGCGAAGTACAGCGCGCCGACGGAGCCGATCGGCGAGTGGCCCCAGCAGATTGCGGCCTCGCGTGTTGCCGGACGCAAACTCGCCGTATTTGCAGGGAACATCAATCTTCGGCTCGACTACGAGCTGATGATCCAGGTTGCCCGCCAGCAGCCGGATATCGGCTTCATCTATGCCGGCCCGGTCGATATCGAAAACCTCTCGCCGGCGCAGCGACAGGCGTGGCATCGGTTGGTGGCTCTTCCCAACGTGTGCGCGCTCGGCCGAGTGCCGGCTGAAGACCTGCCAGCCCTTTATTGGCGCTGCCAAGTAGGCATCATCCCGTACCGCAGCGACATGCCGATGATTGTCGAGAACGGCTTCCCGCTCAAGGCGATCGAGATGGCGGCAGCCGGGCTGCCAGTCGTGTCGACGCTGATGAAGCCATTGCTCGAAGTTCCGGAGGCGGTCGTCGTGACCGGGTCTGCGGAGGCTTTTTGCACCAATGTTGCAGCTAATTCCCGGCGGACTCTCTCTCCCGAGGCTAGGGCGGCGGCAGATCGGGTCTGCCGCGCGCACGATTATGATCTTCTGTTCGACCAAATGCTCGCCGAACTGCGGAAGCGGGTGCCTAAGAGGGGATCTGCCCCAGGGGGTCTCGCGGCGTTGGCGGACCGCCTCGGGACGCCGGCGTACACCGCGATGCTGGCCCGATTGGCCGAGATTCCGGGCGCGCCGCAGAGAGCAACACCGCTAATGGGTGCTGACTTGAAGGATGAGTCGATTGCCAGACCTACGGTCATCGGTGATTTGGCTTCGTTCCTATCGGCTCGCATACCGCCTCCGATCAGGCGGGCAATACCCGCACCCGTGCGTCGGTTGGCCCGACATTTAATAGCCTGATCGCGAACGTTTTCTCGCCGAGCGCAATGGCGATGCTTGTCGCGTGACGCAGGACTTCGACATCGAGAACCGGTGAAGCCAAGATGCGGGTCCGGCAGAGACTAAATATCTTGATCCTTCATGAAAACGGCGACTTGTCGCGGCTACGTCGCACGTCGTTTAATCATTCGTTTTGTCTGTTGAAATACGCTCCGTGGAACAGCTACACCCTACAATCCTTCCGGCAGCCAATTCCTGTTCGGCTGCGCCGTGAGCGATTTGATGCAATTATCCTCGACACGACATTTCTATGTTGGCGCTGGAGCAGCCCGCGGGAGGACAATTTCGATCGGCTCCTCAAAGAATTCGCTTTTGTCGCCGACAGCGATGCCGTCAAGATCGCCTTGCCGCAGGACGAGTATGATCACTCGGCGGCATTGGATGATTGGTTGACGGACTGGCGTGTCGATCTGATCTATTCGGTTTGCTACGAACACCGCGAGGTCTTCTACCCGAAAGCGGCAGCGCACGCAGAAATCGTCGAGGGCATGACGGGATACCTCGACGATGCCGATATAGCCATGATGCACCGACTCGCCCGCCCCTTCGAAGCGCGCGATATCGATGTCGGCTACCGAGCCAAGAGCCTGCCACCATATTTTGGCCGTTTTGGCCGGCTCAAGGCGGAAATCGGAAAGCGTTTTCGAGGGTCCTTTAACGGACAGGGGTTGTTGCTCGACATTTCGGTCGACCCGAAGCACGCCCTGATGGGCGACGACTGGCTGCGTTTTTTGGGAAATTGCAGGTTCACGCTGGGGTGCGAGAGCGGCAGCTCGCTCCTCGATCCAGCAGGCCAGATCAATCGTGACTGCAGGGCATATCTCGCCAAGAACCCAAATGCCGATTTCGAGGAGGTCGAAGCCGCCTGTTTCCCCAATCAGGATATGCAGCGGATCTACTCCGCCATATCGCCGCGCATCTTTGAAGCGGCGTTGGCAGGCACGTGCCAGATCCTGTTACCTGGGCACTATGCCGGCATCCTGAGCCCGGGCGATCACTATATCCCGTGGAACATTGACGCCTGCGAGACCGACTCGTTGTACGCGGAATTGTCCGACTGGCGTCGTGCTAAAGAGCGCGTTGAGGCTTGCCGCGCAGCATTGCTCGGCAGCGAACGGCTGACCTATCGGGGTTTTGTCGACGGCCTGCTCGATTGGATCGAAGCAAGGCTGAACAGTCGGAAGCGGTCGTTAAATTGCCGGGTGGACGAGCTCGAAGCTCCCAACAGCAGCGCGGAGCTCATGCATCAGCTTGCGGAAGCCGCCGTGCGTATGGCCATTGCCGGCGGGAGGGATCTGGCCGAGCTGACAGACCCGGACGCGCCGGTGCCGGTCGTCGCGGAAGTGGAGACCAAGGTCAAAGACCCGGGGCCGGATCTTCCAAGGATCTGCCTTTTGGCACTTTCGACGATTGCCGATGATCCCCGGGTCCGTCGCCAGGGCGAGCTGTTCGCCAGCGCCGGCTGGCAGGTGATTGCGGTTGGATTGCCGGGTGGACGCTCGCCACCACCGGTTTGGCCGATACTCAGCAGGCCCGTAAAACCGTCGGTTGCGGCGAATAAAATTCCGGCCCCAGCCCTTGACCAGCCGATTTTGCTCGCCGGCTCTCGCCGCGCACCATGCCCGGTGATTGGGGCAGGGGAGCGCGCCGGACGGCTGGCCGTAGCGCATAGTGAAATTGTATTGTGGCGCAAGAGAGTTTCCGGTCGTCTCGCCGGAGTTCCACGTTTGCGGCGATTGCTCTTTCTTGCATGGCGCGGAGTGCGGTTTACCGCTTTGCTCCCGCTGTGGACCTCGTACGTGGTTCGGTTGCATGTCAGGAATTGTGTCGCGACGGCAAAGCGGATCGTGTCGAGGGAACTCGAGCGCCGCCAGCTGCGCTGGTGGGTCGCGCTCGGTAGACTGAGCTCGGAACGGGGCCGGCTGCGGAAAGCCATCGCATACCGGCAGCGGGTGTTGCGGGTACGGTTTCGCCCCGATATTGCCGAAGAGATCTTCTGGAACGAGCTCGCCATCTCGCGCGACTTGCGGTCGATTTACGAAACGGCGCGGGATTGCAACGCCGACATCTGGCTCGCCAATGACTGGACAGCCTTGCCGCTCGCAGCGCGGCTGGCGCGCGAAAAGGGCGGCGTCTGCGTATATGACACGCACGAGTTCGCCACCGAGGAATATGCCGAGAAGCCGAAATGGCGACGCTGGTCAAGGCCGATCGTGCGGGCACTCGAAGGCAGGTACATAAGGGATGCGAGCGTGGTCTCGGCGGTTTCCGCCGGCATCGCCAAGCGGCTGGATCGGCTCTACCGCCTGCCGCGCCCGACGATTGTGGTCCGCAACACGCCACAATACGAACGCCGGGGATTTCGCCCCACCGGCGAGCGCATCCGGGTTCTCTATCATGGAATCATCGTACCGGGTCGCGGCCTTGAGATCGCGATCGACAGCGTCGCGCAATGGAGGAGCGAATTTGAATTGACCCTGCGCGGCCCGGATAATCCCGAGTTCACCCCGGCGCTGCGCGCACGGATCGCGGCCGCAGGGTTGGAAGGCCGCGTCGTTCTCGCACCTGCCGTGCCGATGACGGCGCTCGTTCAGGAGGCAGCGACCTTCGACATCGGATTTTTCGCGCTGCCGGGACATTCCCGGCATAACGAATTCGCGCTTCCGAATAAGATATTCGAATACATCATGGCGGGGCTTTGCCTTTGCACCACGGAGCTCCCGGAGATCGCCGGGCTGATCCGTGAATACGATTTGGGCGTCACCATCCCAACGCTGGATCCAGCGGCGATCGGGGTGGCGATCAATAGCCTCGACCGGGACCGCATCGACGATTATAAGCGAAGCGCATTGATTGCCGCGCGCGAGCTCTGCTGGGAGCGCGAATCCGAAAAGCTGTTAGCGAGCTATGCGGCGCACTTGCGCCAACTGGCGCTCGCCACACCGGGCTAGGACATCCCAGAAGCAATGTGCGGCATCTGGTCTTCGGTCGGGTTCCCGCCCAATCCGGCACACATCGATATAGTCGCGCATCGCGGGCCAGACGGGTCCGGTTGGCGGGTTTTCGAGAGTCTCGCCGGCTCGGTCGCGCTCGGGCACCGGCGGCTCAGCATCATTGATTTGTCCGACGCGGCGCAGCAGCCGATGGATTATGCGGAGGAGCGCTATTGGATCGTCTACAATGGCGAAATTTATAACCATCTCGAGCTGCGCGACGAGCTTGCCGCGCTCGGGCATCGCTTTCGGACCCGCTCGGACACGGAGGTTCTGCTCGCGGCTTTGGCCGAATGGGGCGAAGCTGCCCTCGAGCGCTGCATCGGGATGTTCGCGTTTGTGCTGTGGGATAGGGTGGCGCATTCGCTGATTGCGGCGCGCGATCGGTTTGCCATCAAGCCGCTCTATTTCTTCGCCACATCCCGAGGTATCGCCTTCGCCTCGGAAATCAAGCAATTTATCGGGCTAGAGGGATTTTCCGCCCACCTCAACATCCCGAGGGCTTACGATTTTCTGGTGGCGGGCATCATGGAGCACACCGACGAGACGCTGTTCCATGGCGTGCGCCAGCTGCGTGGCGGCGAATGCTTGCGGCTCGATCTGAGCCAATGGCGGCCGGGCGATGCCGTACCGGTTCGTCGCTGGTACCACATCCCAGAGCCGGCGACCCTCGACCTCTCCGAAGAGGAGGCAAGCCGGCGCTTTCGTGAGTTGCTCGCCGCCTCCGTCAAAATCCACCTGCGCTCGGATGTACCGGTAGGCAGCTGCCTGTCGGGCGGGCTCGACAGCTCGTCAATCGTCTGCCTGATGGCGCGCGAGCTCGACGCCGCGGAGAACGGCGCGAAAGTCAACAGCGTCAGTGCCTGCTATGACGTGAAGAGCGTCGATGAACGCCCGTTCATGGAAGCGGCGGTCGAGTGTACCCAGTGCACCCCGCATTGGTGCTATCCGCATTTCGCGGATGCGTTTGCGTTGGCCGAACGTCTTACCTGGCATCAGGACGAGCCATATGGCAGCACCAGTATCTTCGCGCAATGGTGTGTCTTCGCCGAGGCGCGCCGCGCCGGGCTCAAGGTTATGCTCGACGGACAGGGCGCGGATGAGCAGCTTGCCGGCTATCACGGGTGCTTCCCGTATTATTTCGCCAGTTTGATCCAGCAGCGCCGCTTCGCGACGCTGGTGCATGCCATGCTGCAACGCCATGCGTGGCACGGCATTTCATTTGCCGAACAGGCCCGCACTTTTCTTTTGCCGCTGCTGCCGGCGCAGTTGCGCTGGTGGCTGCAACGAGAGCGCCGACTTTTGCTGCAGCACAACTGGCTCGATAGTGAAGCGCTGCGGCCGCATCTCGGCCGGAGCCCGTTGGAAACCGCTCGCGAGAGCATTGGACGGCCTGCCATAACCGGCATTGGCGAGCTTTGTGTCGTGTTGACCCACACCTCGAACTTGGCAATGCTGCTGCATTGGGAAGATCGTAACAGCATGGCGCACGGGATCGAGGCACGAGTGCCGTTCCTCGATCACCGCCTTGTGGAGTTCTCGCTCGGCCTTGGCGACCGGCACAAGATCGTGGGTGGCGACACCAAACGCGTGCTGCGCCGCGCGATGAGGGGAATCCTGCCCGAAAAAATCCGGCAGCGGCGCGATAAGCTCGGTTTCACCACGCCGGAAGAGACCTGGTTTCGTGGACCGTTGCGCGAGGCGGTGCAAGGCGGGGTCGAGCAGACCCTCGAACGCTATCCGGGGCTGCTCAACCCGCGCGGTGTACGTGCTCATGTGGCCGATATGATCGAGGGGCGCCGCCCCGTCGATTTCTCGCTTTGGCGCATTATCAATCTCGGTATTTGGGGCCGCGTATTTGCGGTGTCGGCCTGAGAGGATGACGCCGAGCCCCACACGCGGGACCATTGTCTCGCTTACGCCGTTGCCGCTCGACGCCGACAGCCGGGCCTTCCGTATTGCGCGGAGCTTCGGCGAGGCAGGCTGGCACTCGATTGTCATCGAGGGCCGGGCAAGTGCGACCCGGTTTTGGGGAGACGCGGTCGAAGTCCGATCGTTGGGATCTCGGCCCATCCGCCGCGCCTTGACCTCACCAAGGCGACGCGCCCGCCGCGGCGCTGTCGCGATGGCGCGCAGTGGCCGGTTGGGAGGTGGCGGCGAGCTCGCCCTTTATCTCGGTTTCCGCGGTTGGGAGTGGTGGCACCATTGCTGGCGCCCGCGCGGGTGCGTTCCGCCGGCTGAGCTCTACTACCTGCATTCCTTCGAGTTGCATCGCGCAGTTGCCCCGATAACAGCGCGCACGGGGGCCCGCATTATCTACGACGCGCATGATTTCTATCGAGGCATCGAGCCGCCGGAGCGGCAGCTCGCCTTTGACCGCAATCGCGTGAGGCCCTTTTTGGATGCGCTCGAAGAGCGTCTCGTAGCTGCGGCGGATGCTACGGTAACGGTCAGTAACGGCATCGCGGCCCTGATGGAGCGAACCTTCGGCCGGCGTCCCATTGTCCTACGCAATTGCCATGACGAGCGGCTGGACCAAGCTGTCGACTCGGATCTGCGCAAATCATTGTCCCTGGCGCCGGCCGATCGCCTCTGCGTCGTGGTCGGCAACCGAAAGCCGGGAATGGCGGTCGACACCGCAGTCGATGCCCTGGCCATGCTTCCGACGCGTTTCCACCTTGCGTTTGTCGGACGCGGCTACGAGGCCGACAGCGAGAGGCTTCGTCGACATCCGGCAGCCTCCCGCGTCCACTTCGGGCGGCATGTCCCACCAACCCAAGTGGTTCCGTTTGTTCGCACGGCCGATCTCGGTCTGGTGATCTACGAAGCTTATTCTGCCAATTATCGGTATGCTTTGCCCAACGGCTTTTTCCAGGTGATTGCCGCAGGATTGCCCCTGGTTCGCGCGGCGCTGCCCGAGATCGAAGCGGTGATCGGCCGCAACGCAATCGGCGCGCGTCTCGATCGTCTCGACCCGCCGTCCTTGGCCGCGGCAATCTTGTGTTGTGCCGAGGACACTGCCGGGGTGCGTTCTGCGGTCGCGGCGCTTGCACGCGAGCTGAGGTGGGAGACGGAGTCATTGCGGCTTTGTCGCCTTGTCGACGAAGTTACCGGACGGTCGGTTCGCATCCCCCGACAAGCCGAAGCGGTGGCGTGACGATCGGTTCGGTTTGATTCTGCTAACGCCGGGGAACGACGCATAGAATGTGCGGAATCGCAGGCATCGCCTCGACCGATGGGACGCCGATCCCTCGACTGGCTTCCTCGCTCGCGGTGCTTGACCGCCTAGTCGCCCACCGCGGCCCGGACGGAAGTGGCGCCTGGATTTCGCCGGCACACTCCGTCGGGCTCGCTCACCGTCGTTTGGCGATCATCGACTTGAGCAATGCGGCGCGACAGCCAATGGCGGTTCCTGGCCCGACCGCCATCACATACAATGGCGAGATTTACAACTACCTTGAGCTCCGCGCCGAGCTATCCCCCGGCTGGAAATTCCGTTCGAACTCGGATACCGAGGTGATTCTGGCGGCCTACGACCGCTATGACACCGACTGCCTCGATCGATTGCGCGGCATGTTTGCCTTTGCCGTCTGGGACGACCGGCGGCAGCGTCTTTTCTGCGCACGCGACCGCTTCGGCATCAAGCCCTTCTACTACACTCTGGTCGGAAATCGATTTGTCTTTGCTTCCGAGGCAAAGGCATTGCTGCCGTTTCTGCCTGAAATCGAAACCGATCCCGCCGCGCTCGCCGAGTATCTGACCTTCCAGTACACGATCGGCGAGGCCACCCTGTTCCGCGGCGTCAAGCAGCTTTTGCCGGGGCATGCACTGGCCGTCGAGAACGGCAACGTCCGCGTCTGGCGATATTGGGACGTCTATTACCAGATCGACGGCGACCACAGCGCACGATATTTCGAGCGGCATCTCGCCGAGCTGCTCGACGAACTCGGTAAACCTTCACCTGCGCAGCGACGTGCCGATCGGCGCTTATGTTTCGGGCGGCATCGATTCGAGCTTGATCGCGATCCTTGCCGGCAACAGCGAGCGCGGCATCGCCGACTGTTTTCACGGCCGCTTCACCGAGTTCGAGGGTTACGACGAGAGCCATTACGCCGCCGTAGCGGTGGATCAGGCACGCGCCAACTTGCATCTCATCGATATTACGGCCCGGCATTTTCGCGACCACATAGACGAGGTCCTCTACCACCTCGATTTTCCGGTGGCAGGACCTGGCTCATTCCCGCAATTCATGGTCTCGCAGCTCGCGTCGCGCCACGTGAAGGTGGTGTTGGGCGGGCAAGGCGGCGACGAGATCTTTGGCGGATACGCGCGATATCTGCTGGCTTACTTCGAGCAATGCATCAAGGCCGCCCTCGATGGGACCTATAAAAACGGCAATTTCGTCGTGACGATCGAATTGATCGTGCCGAACCTCGGTCTACTGCGCGAATACAAGCCGATGATGAAGGAGTTCTGGCGAGAAGGTTTGTTCAATGGCCTCGATGACCGATATTTTCGCCTGGTCGACCGCTCAACGGACATGGAGGAGGAGATCGATTGGACACTTTTGGATAAAGATCGTGTGTTTGCCAACTTTTTGTCAATTTTTAACAACCAAAGCAACGTCAGAAAGGAAGCCTATTTTGACAAGATGACGCATTTTGACTTCAAATGTCTGCTGCCGGCATTACTTCAGGTCGAGGATCGGATGAGCATGGCACACGGGCTAGAGAGCCGCGTGCCCCTTCTCGACCATCCACTGATCGAATTCCTCGCGACCGTCCCGGCCGATGTGAAATTCGAAGGCGGCAGGATGAAGCACCTTCTAAAACTTGCCTATGCCGACGTTTTGCCGTCTGTAATCGCCAATCGGCGCGACAAGATGGGCTTTCCGGTCCCATTGCAAGAATGGTTTTCAGGGGAATTGCGCGGCCTTGTGCAGGATACTTTCCGCAGCCGTCACGCCCGGCAGCGCCCATTCCTCAACGCCGAAGCCGTTCTCGCCAATTTCGAAGACGCCGGCCGTTTCTCCCGGAAGGTGTGGGGCTTGCTGTCCCTCGAGCTATGGCACCAGATTTTTCATGATCGTGCCGTCCATTACCGGGGCATGCTGGCAGAAGCCGGATCTTTTGAAACGTCGCTGGTCGCCGGGCTAGGGCAGTAAGGACCGTGAAAGGGTGAAGCCGGTATGAAAGTTTTCGTAACCGGGGGGTCCGGTCTCGTCGGCTCGACCGTCGTCGATCTGCTGCTCGCCCGTGGCGACGAAGTCCTCGCGATCGATAATTTCGCGACCGGCCGCCGCGATAATTTGAAGCCGCAGCCTCGGCTGCAGCTCATCGAGGACAGCATCGTCGACGAGCGCGTCGTCGATGGGCTGATCGGCGATTTTCTTCCCGACGTCGTGGTGCACACCGCGGCATCCTACAAGAACCCCGATGATTGGCACGGAGATGCACTGACCAACTGCGTCGGCAGCGCCAACATCGCTCGCTCCTGCAAGGACCATAAGGTCGGCCGATTGATCTACTTTCAGACGGCGCTGTGTTACGGTACCAAGCCGCTGGAACAGCCGATCACGTTGGCTCATCCTCTCAATCCGGTGAACAGCAGCTATGCGATCTCAAAGACCGCCGGCGAGCAGTACGTGCAGCTGAGCGGCGTCGACTGGGTCACCTTCCGCCTTGCCAATATCGTCGGCCCGCGCAATGTCAGCGGGCCATTGCCGATCTTTTTCGATCGTTTGTCGCAAGGGAAGCGTTGCTTCGTCACCGAGGCGCGGCGCGATTTTGTATTCGTGCGCGATTTGGCCCAAACCGTTCTGAGGGCGGCGAACGGAACCGGCACCGGCACCTATCACTTCTCATCGGGAAGGGATGTGGCAATCAAGGAGCTGTATGACGCGGTTGTCCGGGCGATGCAGCTCAATCATTACCCCGAGCCGGAAATCCGTCCGCTCGGACCTGACGACGCGCCCACCATCCTATTGGACCCGAGCCGCACCTTCCGTGATTTCGGCCAGGTGGAGTTCACGCCCCTGGATGAGATCGTTGCCGAGACTGTTTCTTATTACCGGCAGCAGGGGGTGCAAGGCGGGTACACCCATCTTCGGACCGAGCAGAACTAGTGAGGCTTCTGATTACCGGCGGGGCCGGCTGCCTCGGCTCCAATCTCATCGAAGAATATTTGGCGCAAGGCGACGAGATACTCGTCATCGACAATTTCAGCACCGGCTCTCGCGAGGCGCTGAGTGCATTGCCCCGGCTCCAAATCGTCGCCGGGACGATCGCCGACCGGCAATTGGTCGACGCCGCCTTTGCCCGGTTCGCGCCGACACACGTGATACACAGCGCTGCGTCGTACAAGGATCCGAACGATTGGCGAGAAGATGTGGCCACCAACGTCTCAGGTACGATCAACACCATCGAGGCGGCTCGGCGCGTGAGTGTAAAGCGGTTTGTGTATCTTCAGACTGCGCTGTGCTACGGGCGGCCCGAGCGCGTTCCGATACCGGTCGATCATCCGACGCGCGCATTTACCAGCTACGGCATATCCAAGACTGCCGGAGAGGCTTACCTCGCGATCAGCGATCTGCCATGGGTCTCGCTGCGGCTCGCCAACATTACCGGACCGCGTCTCGCGATCGGACCCATTCCAACTTTTTATAAGCGGCTCAAGAGCGGACAAAAATGCTTCTGCACCGATACGGTGCGCGATTTCCTGGACATCTCAGATTTCCTCGCGCTGATGAGGATCGTGCTGCGCGACGATGCCCCGACCGGGATCTTCAACGTTTCGACCGGCGAGGGCCATACGATCGCAGAGGTGTTCAATACGATCGCGGCTTGTCTCGGGATCACCCTGCCGCAACCCATCCCGGTTGTACCGCCAGCCACTGACGATATCCCCGCCGTAGTGCTCGACCCGTCCCGCACCCGCGCCGCCCTGGGCTGGAGAGCGGAACTGGGTCTTTCCGAATCGATCACCCGTATGGTCCGCTGGTACGACACCTACGGGGTCACGGCCATCCATAGCCACTTGCGGCCTCCGCCGGCCGAAAAGCCGTGACAGAATCGGGTTTCGCCGGGTCAACGATCCTTATCATCGGGGGTGCCGGTTTCGTAGGCGGCGCCCTCGTCCGCCGGCTATTGGAATTGCAGCCGCGGCGGTTGATTATAGTTGATAATCTACTGTCGGCCGACATTAGCAACGTGCCGGAACATCTCACTGTAGACTTCGTGTTCGATTCGATTACCGCGGATAAGGTACTCGGAGCATTACCGCTCGATCTCGATTTTGTATTTCACCTCGCCTGTTATCACGGGAATCAGTCGTCGATCCACGATCCGCTCGCCGATCATCAGAACAACGCATTGACAACATTGAAACTGCTTGACCGTTTGAAGGATTTCAGCTCGCTGAAGAAAGTGGTTTACGCAGCGGCCGGATGTGCTGTCGCCGCCAAGACAGCCAGTCAGGCGACTGCCACTGCCGAGGATGCGCCGGTCTCGCTGTTTCACGACAGCCCATATTCGATTTCGAAGCTGATCGGCGAGATGTACGGCAATTATTATTTCCTGCACTACGACCTACCGTTTGTGAAGGCGCGGTTCCAGAACGTATACGGGCCGGGAGAGATTCTCGGCGCCGGGCGCTGGCGTGGGACACCGCACACAGTATGGCGAAACGTCACGCCGACCTTTGTCTGGAAGTCGCTGCATGGCCGGGCTCTCCCGGTCGAGAACGGTGGTGCCGCGACCCGCGATTTCATCTTTATCGATGATATCGTGGATGGCTTGATCGCCTGCGCGCTGCGCGGCCGTCCCGGAGAGGTTTACAACCTCGCCTCCGGGGTCGAGACCTCGATCCTGGATCTCGCCCGCATCGTCAACGAACTTACCGGCAATCCGACGCCGATCGACTTCGCGCCGGCTCGTGAATGGGACCGCTCCGGCAAACGTTTCGGGGCGCCCGAGAAAGCGCACCGAGAGCTGGGGTTTGCCGCAGCAATGCCGCTGCGCGAGGGGTTGCGGCGTACGATCGAATGGACCCGCGGCAACCGCGATACGATCTGCCGCTGCATACTGCAGCATGCCCGTTTTCTGCCGCAACTGGGTGATGCGGTCGAATGACCGAGCTGCGGATTCTGACCGTCGTCGGCGCGCGGCCGCAATTCATCAAAGCAGCCCCGGTTTCGCGGGCGATTGCAGCCTGTGACGGGATCAGCCAGACACTCGTCCATACCGGCCAGCATTTCGATCCCGGGATGTCGCAGATTTTCTTCGAGGAGCTGGGCCTCCAAGCGCCGCGCGTCAATCTGGGCATTCATGGCGGTGGCCACGGCGAAATGACGGGCAAAATGCTCGCGGGATTGGAACGGATCATCGTTGAGGAGCGGCCAGACCTCGTCCTCGTGCCCGGCGACACGAATTCGAGCCTTGCCGGTGCATTGGCAGCAGCCAAGCTGGATATTCCGATCGCGCATCTCGAGGCGGGCCTGCGCTCCTTCAACCGCCGCATGCCCGAGGAGATCAACCGCGTGCTCACCGATCACCTCAGCACGCTGCTGCTGTGCCCGACCGAAACCGCTGTCGTCAATCTCCGGAGCGAGGGCATCGTCGACGGCGTCCATAACATCGGCGACGTAATGTACGACGCGGCGTGCTTTGCCGCAGATGCGTCCCGGCGGTCGCCAATCCTCGACCAACTGGGTCTCGTCGAGCGCTCTTACGCTCTCGCCACGGTGCATCGGGCCGAAAGCACAGAAAGCAAAGCTGCACTCGCTGAAATCGTGGAGTTCCTGCGCCGGCAGGCACGTGATCGCATCGTCGTATTCCCGGTCCACCCCAGGACGCGCAAGCGGATCGCGCAGTGGCGCCTCGATCTCGGTGGCATACTGGCGTGCGAGCCGTTCGGCTATCTCGACATGCACCGCCTCCTGCGATCGGCGGTTGCCGTCTTCACCGATTCCGGTGGTGTGCAGAAGGAAGCCTATTTCCACAAAGTTCCCTGCGTGACTTTGCGCAGCGAAACCGAGTGGGAGGAGACCATCAAGGCCGGCTGGAATCGACTGTGGAAGGGACCGGATTACACGCCGCGCCAGGATATCTCCGCGTTTGGCGATGGGCATGCCGCGGATCGCGCGGTGAAGCTTCTAATCAATTTTTTGAGATGCGAGCCGAGAGCCGGATCCGCACCGTCGTTCTGACCCTCCAATACGCAACCAGATCTTCCTATTATCTGGATTGGGTCGAGGCTTTCGAGCGCTCGCCACTGTTCGCAGTCACGACCTTCAATCTGTTTCGACGCGATCAGCGTCGCGCAGCGGCCAAGGCGGTCGAGGATAGCGAGTTTGTCGTCGCGCTGCATTCGTGCTCGGCCGATACGCTCGAATACATCCAACCCCTGATGGGCGCGCTGAAGGCCCGGCGCGGCCGCTTTTTGATGCTGGTAGGCAACGAATACAACCTCCCCTGGGCCCGGCTCGGCGACAAACGGGATTTCCTGCGCGCGGTCGGCGCCGACTATGTCGGGACGCAGCTGCCGATCGAGGCCGGGCGGTGGCTGTACGCCGATACCGGTGCCAAGGTGGTCGCTCTGCCGCACGCTCTGAACGACAAGGTTTTTCGCCGCGATCGGCTGGATTCGCTTCGCCCGATCGATATCGGCGGGCGCAGCGCTCGCTATCCCGCGTTCATCGGCGATGACGAGCGCAACCAAGTGAATGATTTATTTTCCCGGATCGGCCCGAAGATTGGGCTGCGCGTCGACATCGATACCGGCACTCGCCTCGATCGAGGCGGCTGGGCCAAATTTCTCAACGATTGCCGTGGGACGATCGGGACCGAAGCCGGATCATGGTATCTCGAGCAGGACGACCGAACCGTTCTGGAGATCCGTGAATTCCTAAGCGCGCGGGCCGGCCTCGGCGCGATCAAAGCCGACGGTTTATTACACTCTCTGAGTCGGCGCCTCCCTTATCAAGCTAAGACCTGGCTCAAGGCGCTCCTGAAGGTTTCGCCGCTCCGGCACGAGGCATTCGAAGAGGGGGAGATGAGTTTCGAGGATATCGAAGCCCGCTTCTTTGCCGCCCGCCCGCGCTGCCCGGTCTACTCCAAATGCATCTCCTCCCGTCACTTCGACGCCGCGGGAACCGGCACCTGCCAAATCCTGCTGCGGGGTCGGTACAATGACATTCTCAGGGCTGACGAGCACTATATCGCTCTCGACCCGGATCTCGCCAATCGCGGCGAGGCGGTAACGCGCTTTCGCGATCCGGCCGAGCGCCGACGGGTCGCCGAGGCCGCTTACGCTCTAGTCAAGGAACGGCACACCTATCGCGACCGCATGGCCGCGATCCATCAGACGGTCTGCGCCCCCTGAAGGCTCGCGACCGCCGACCGCCCGATTGCGGCGCTTACTCTGGCCGGAACGGTGTAAATCCGAGCCGGCCGAGCGGGCGGTCCGACACACGGCGAAAAAAGCGCACAAAACCATTCCGCTCATTTTCCTTTCTGTCCGCGCGGAACTCGCTTGACGTTGCAGTTGATTTCCATCATGGTAAACGAGCGTTAAACAAAACCTCTGGGGAGTGAGTCCGATGAAGAGAAGAACCGGTTCGAAGACTAAGCGCGGTAGGGGTTGCGTGGCTATGCCTTGCGCCCGCAGCATTCGCGGGTGTAGGCAACTCCCTTTCCTGCCAATGCGCTAGTTTACTCGGCGCAAACCGTCGCCGCATCGGCCACGAATCAGGTTACGTTACCCTCCGGCGCGATTGTCTATCCGTTGTCACTGGCGGCGCTGCCGTTGGCGACACGATAATGTTCTCTCCGCCGACGGGCGCCAGTTTATCGCGCCGGTCCCGACGGACCCCTCAACCCGGCCAAATGGCGCATGCACGGTGGACCCGGCGCCCTCAACGCGGACGGCTCATTGACATACACGTTTACCGCGCTTGCCACCGACACACCGGTTGGAACTTTGGAGCTGACGCTGAATTCCGCGCCGATCACCGGCCTGTCGGCTTTGGCAACCCCAGGCAACGGCTCGCTGCGCTACCATCACCGCGCAAGGAACCTTTGCTGCCGCCGCCAATGCGTTTCGGACAACTCGCCAGTCCCAGTGCTGGCGCTGCTCAGCGAAAATACCTTCGATTCTCCGCAGCCCCGCTCTCGCCTGCGCTTACCATCAACTTGGCGGGCACGGGCGGCTCAACCCCAGGGACGCAATTCGATAATGGATCGGGCGGCGTATCACCGGCGGGCTTCCTTGGAACCTTCAACGTGCGCGCGCGTCAGGACCTCAATGCCGCGACCGGTCAGCCGCTAGCTACGGCTCCAACGGGTACGGTCAGCACGACCATTTCGGGAAATTTCTTCTCGATCACCCAGGCTTATCTCACGGTAAACCCGGCGAACCCTCAAGCCTCCTGTGTCTCGCCTGCCCCCGGCACCGGCGCCGGCGTGATAAATTCGACAAACACGGCGATCACTTTCAATCCGCCTCTCCCAACGGCATTCCCGAATCCGACTACGACCTGGGCGGTGTGCATCATCAGTGGCGCGACGGTCGGCGGGGCGGCGGTGCAGATTCCGGTGACTCCGGTTACGATCACTGCTTCTATCAACGTGACGCCGACCAGCTTTACCGTGGCGAATAACGACGGGTTCGGCCGGATCGCCGCCAACGGCAGCGCGGCATATTTCCAAAACGTGTTCGGCGCCGCGAACTTCTATCCGACCTTCTTCCGGGTCGCCAATCCGACCAGCGTCAACGCACCAGTATTTGCGATACTGACGAGGGACGGCATCGCTCAGCAATTCACGGGCGCCTTGACGGCCGTCCCTGGGAACAACGCAATGTTCTTCTCGGCAGACACGGTAGCAGGAGCCGTCAACACCACTCTAGTCGCAGGATCGCTGCATGCGACAGTCAGGTTGCTGTCGCCGACGGCGAGTGTGTTATTCTCGGCGATTTCGCAGAACTCGACGACCCTCGATCTTTCTGCTCTGCCTTAGCCGGGTCCCCCCGCGATCGCGGGGCAAGGCGAAGAAGCTACTTGGGTCACCGCCCCGGCGGTGGCCCAATTCCTTCAGAGTGATCGATGCGGTACGCGAGCGGCATGGTTGCGACTGAAGGGGAAGCCGGCTTTGCGCTGGTGCTTACCCTGGTAATAATCCTGGCGCTTTCGCTCTTGACCGAGGTTATGACAAGGTGGGTTTCGAACGCCCTCGATCAGGCGTTGGCAAACCGAGAGGAAGTTGACGCCGACCGGCAGATTGCGGAAGCCGAGGCGATCTCGCTGTATCTGCTGGAGACGCGTCCCTTCAGTGCTCGCGGCCTAGAGCTGTTGATGGACGCGCAAACCGGCTCGACCGCCCCCCCGGGATTGTTCGCGGGCACCCTATTGGCGGAGAATTACATCCAGTTGAACGATCATCCCTATCGTCTCGGTGAGGTCGTGCTGCGTTTTCAGGACATGCGCGGGCTCATCGATCTGAATTTGGCCTCGCCCGATGACCTGTTTGCCCTGCTTGGTATCTTTGGTGTCGCCGCCGAGGACAGGGGGCCGCTCATTGCAAAATTGCAGGACTATATAGATGCGGACTCTCTTGTCCGATTGAACGGAGCCGAGGCGCCGCAATACGAAGAGGCCGGTATGGAGCCGCCGGCGAATGCGCCGCTGCGCACGCCCTGGGAAGTGCGGCGCATCCTCGACTGGGACAAGATCGACGATTTGGCCAAGGAGGATAGCTCGTGGTCGCTGGTGACCTCGACGACTCCCGTCGGCGCTTTCAACGTCAATACAGCCCCTCGGATGCTCCTGTCTTTAATGCCCGGGATGACGCCGGAGGCCGTCGAAAAAGTCATCGAGTGGCGACGCGAGCAGCCGATCGTGAGTGGCTATCAGTTCGGCATGCTGACTGGGATAGCGATTTCCGACGCCCCGCCATCGCACTTCGTCCCCTGGCCGTCGAATGGCGTCGTTCTCACGCTTTCGACAAAGAATTCGCCACTCGAACGCCGCATCGCGATCCGCAAAACGCCATTGTCGTCGGATCATCCCTGGACCATCGACTATGACGTAGAAATGCCACGAGTGCGCCGTGACCCCACTGACCCGGAGCCTGATGAACTTCCCATCTCACAGCTGTTACCTGCAGTACCGTGACCGGACCGAACGGCCGACGACGTGGCGCGGACGCCGTTACTGGGTTATCAGCCGAGCTTTATGCGGGTTTCGTGTTTTCCGCTTGCCGGGTACGTCAAGGACCGATCTCAAGGGATTCGCGGCCCTCAAGGCACGCGAGTGGGCCCCTTATACTGAGGTCGGATACCACGCACATCTGACCCGAGATGCGGCGCGGATCTGGGTGTGGGACGCGGGGCGGGTACGTGACGCCATGTTGGCGACGAGTGTCAAGCCCGGGCGCGTCGCCGCACTTCCGGAAGTCGCATTGCAGGCACGAGCCTCGGACGGGCTTCACCTCGTCACCTGTCTCGAGGGTGTGGAGGGGCAATCGTGGTCCTACGGGGAATTGCAGGCCAGCCGCTGGTGGCCAGAGATGCCCTCGCTGGAGCAATGGCTCGAGTTCCAACGCGCGAGCGGGCTTGCCGTTGATCCGCTGACGGCCTCTCCCCCGGCCGAGACCCCGCCGTGGCGGAGCCGGCCATGGACAAATTCTGGGGGCGGTTCGGGCGTTGGCATGGAGCGCCGCGCGCGGGTGGCATTCGCGGCAGGAGCGGGTTTGCTGCTGGCAGCCTACGGTTATCTCAGCGGGTCACTGGCACACGATGCTATGTCGATGTCGGTTGTCGAGAAGAGGCTGCGCGTAGCGGAACAGCGGTCTGCGCCGATCATCGCCGAACAAAACCGGGCTTTGGCGAATCGCGAATTCTTGGACAATTTTACAAAACTGAACCCTTACCCCTCGCAATTTGTGCTGTTCGCGAAGGTTGCGGAGAAATTGCCCGCCAACGGCTCTCGCATAACCGCGTGGTCTTACCAGGACGGTGACCTGCAATTCACCATCCTTTCCCCGGCGACGCCCGATATCCTGTTCTATGTCAAGACGTATTCCTCGGTCGAGGGCTTCACTGAGGTGGCTGCGGATAGCGCGGATAGCGAGCGCGGCTTGCGGATAAAATTGCGCCTCGCCCGAAAATGAATCACTTAACTCTATCACGCGCCGGAACTGTTCCGCCTTGGCTTAGCAAATGGCTCCGGGACAACCTCGCGACCTTTCGTTCTCGGGTTTTGCTCGTCGCCCTCGCGTTCACGCTTGCGGTGGGCGGCCTCACACTTCTCGACGGGATCAACGCCAAATTGCGGCGGACGCTTGTGGAAGGGCAAGCTCAACTCGGGACGATCGAGCATCTGAGCGACAGCGATACCTGGCGCCAGCGTCGCGCCGAAACCGATTTGCTGAGGGTCCAGGCGGAAGGGCGGCTGTGGGAGGCGGAGAGCGACGGCCTTGCGCAGGCGAATTTCCAAGCCTGGATCCTCGAGCAGTCGAACAAAGCTGGTATGGGGCAACTCGATATTCGCACCAGCATCAATTCCAACCCGAACAATCCTCTGAAATTGCGTCAGCTGACCGCGCAGGTCACGGGCCGTTTCGAACCCAACGGCCTGCTCACTCTGCTTCGCTCGATCGCCAGCTACGATCGTCTGTTGGTCGTCAACAGACTGGACGTCCAGACTGTGCCCTTCCCCCACTTTGAGATGCTGCTGGGGACTTTCCTGCGGCCGCCACCGAGAGGTTGAAAGTTATCAGGGATGGCGCTTACGCTCCGCCACATCGCCATTTCCACTGTCATCGGTTGTATCGTGCTTTTGGCGTTCGCCCTGGGCTGGTGGGAAGCTGATGATGGCAATCACAGCGCTGCAACGCGGCCGGCCGGGGAGTGGCTATCACCGAAGCCGATCGCCTCCGATTTTTCCACCTACGCACAAATATTGACACAGAAGCCGCCCTTTGGCGCTCGGGCCGCCAATCCCGTCCCGGCTGGGCCGCAGACCGCCGCCGGAAATACCCCAGTTGTTGATTGGCGAGTTGGCGGGATAGTGATGACCGATACGAGCGGGCATCTGATCATCCTGATTCGGCGGCCCGGCGAAACTACGACCCGCAGCGAAATTCGAAATCCCGGAGAACAACTGCCCGACGGCAGCATCCTTCGCACTGTCGAACCCACCAATGTTATGATAGAGCGGCAAGGCGCGATCGTCACGATCAAGATGTTCGCCCAAAATTGAAGGGTTTGGCAAGCTCGCGTGCCTAGGTCGTTAGCGCATTTTTGCTGTCTGCTCTGTTTTTTGCCGCTTGTTGCCTGTGTATCCCCGGTGGGGAATCCTGGAGCCGATTTGCGGACCTTGCCGGAGAAAGGCGCAGAGCCGGCCGCCCAGGTTTCGAGCAGCCCTCTAGTTGCTGCGGGCGGGGCGCGCCATACCGCGATCCTCGGCGGCCCACCTCCGCCGGGCGCGGCCGAGACACCGATCCCTCCAGAAGCTCCCTTTACCCTGTCGGGCGCGCCCGCAAGTCTGACGATAGAACAAATGCCGTTGCCCGCCTTTATCAACACCGTTTTCGGGGATACTCTTCATCTCAGCTTCGAGGTCGATCCGCGAATTGCCCAGCGGAATGATCTTGTAACCTTGCGCACCGGGCGGCCGCTGTCGCCGAGCGAGCTTCTCGCTCTCACGCGCACCGTGCTGCGCGACTATGGGATAGACGTTGTTTTTTCCGGCAACCTCGCGCGCGTCGTTCCCAATGAGGCTCTGATGTCTCAGTCGCCCAGCGTTATTCGGGGGCGCAGCACTGCGGACGTCGCCGAAAACATGAGGCCGATCTTTCAGTCTGTCAGCTTGCGCGGAGTTTCTGCGGCCGATATGGCCGGCTGGTTGCAGGCTGCCTTAGGTAACAAGCTTCATATTTCGACATCTCCACAGGCGAATGCAGTTCTTATTCTCGGATTGCCTGAGGACATCCAAGCAGCGAATGAGGTTATTGCGACGTTGGATCAGCCTCGTTTGGCGGGGCATCGCAGCCTCCGCATCGAGCCCGTCTTTTGGTCCGCCGCCCAATTATCCGAAAAGCTGACCGATATCCTCCGGGCCGAGGGTTATTTCGTTGGTCCAAGCCTTCAGAATCCCGGCGCAGTGGTTGTACTCCCGTTGAGGCCCAGCAATACCCTGGTCGTTTTCGCAAGTGATCAGAAGACGCTAACCCATGTTGAGGCGTGGGCTCGCGATCTCGATCACGCATCTCAAGTTGATCCGCAACGTAGCCTTTTTTTCTACCGCGTGCGGAATACCACCGCGGAGAGTTTGGCGGCCGTGCTGAATTCTGTGCTGCAGGGAAAATACGTGGCGGCAGCCGCGGCAGCTCCTGTCGAAGAGAAAGGTCTGGCTCCCGGCCAGCCTCCCCCACCAGCCGCGCCTCCCGGGACCCCTCTGGCGGCTGCGGCTGGACTTCCTCCCGGAACCCCGCCGTCCGGGCGAATCGTGACCGACCCGGCGCGTAACGCGATAATCTTTCAGGGTAGCGCCGAGGAATTTGCGCAGCTCCGACCGCTGATCGAGAGCCTCGACCAGGCTCCACGCGAGGCGATTATCGAGGCAACTGTCGCCGAGGTAACCCTCGCCGACAACGAAACACTCGGCGCCGAGTGGATGGCCAGCCTTGGTGCCGGGCCCAACGAGATCATCCAGAACACCATGACGGGGATCGGCACTGCCGGCTTCACGTTTACGGTGCTCAACCGGGCGGGAGCCACCCGCCTGGTACTCAATGCGTTGGCGAGCAATAATCGCGTAAAGGTGCTCTCGACCCCGAAAATTTTGTCACGCAGCGGCGGCGAAGCCAAAATACAAGTGGGCGCGCAGGTTCCGATCGTCACCAGCCAAGGAACCAGCTCACAGCTTCAGCAGCAGGGCACAAGCGCAATACTTCAGAGCATTCAGTATAAGGACACCGGGGTCATTCTCACCGTCAAACCGACGATCTATGCCGGAAGCCAGATCGATCTCGAGATCAGACAGGAGGTGAGCGAGGCCGTTCCGAACACGACTTCACAGCTGAGCAGTCCGATTATCAACACGCGCACGGTCAGCACCCAGCTGTCGCTGCAAGACGGAGCGACCGTGCTGTTGGGCGGCTTGATCATGGAGAACGCCAACAGCACTTCGACGGGCATTCCGGGATTAAAGGACATTCCGGGGGTCGGTTTCCTGTTCGGAACCCAAAATGTCATGAAAACCCGTAGTGAGCTCTTCGTGTTTATCACCCCCTATATCGTCAACTCCAGTGAAGACGCGGCAAGGCTTGCCGAATCGTTCAAGCACCAATATAAATCACTACCCCAACCGGCATCGAGTCTGCATTGGTGACGCGCTGATGAATGCGGAGGAGGCGGTCGGGTTTGAGTCCGACGTCGAGATATGGACAGCCAAACCGGAGCGGCCGGTGGGCCAGGAGGTCCGGGCCACCCCTCCGATCGGCCAATTATTGATCGAGGCCGCGTTGATCGGCGAGACCGATCTGGCACGCGCGCTCGCATTTCAAGAGCGGTATGGTGGTAGGCTGGGGAGCATCCTCGTCCGCCTCGGAGCCCTGTCGGAGGAACGGTTGATGCCGGTATTGGGCAATCAGCTGAACCTGCCGCTACTCGGCGAAAGCGATCTGCCTGCGGATACGGCGTCCTATTTCGAGGCAATCAAGACCTCCGGGTACGCAGTCGATTGGTGGGTCGATCAGGAAGCCTTGCCGTGGTTTGCCAACGGGGAATTGTGGGTTGCCGCCCGCGATCCGCTGATGATGGATCTTCAGGAATTTGTTTCTGCCGGCTATCCCGGCACACCCATTCGCTGGAGCCTCGTCGCCGCTCAAACCCTCGACCGAGCCCTTGATCGCGTGCAACAGCGGGTCGCCGCCGACGGACGCAACGTTTCGGATGAAGTTGGCCATCTACGGGAACTCGCTGAGGAAGCCCCAGTTATCGAACTGGTGAATAATCTGATCGGGCAGGCCTTCGATGAAGGCGCGTCGGACATCCATGTCGAACCGGCCGAGTCCGATTTCCGGGTACGCTTTCGCCTCGATGGCGTGTTGCAGACCCGGCTGACTCTGCCGAGGGATCGATTTGACGCGGTGGCGTCGCGCATCAAGCTGGTTTCCGGCCTCGACATCGCCGAGCGGCGGCTGCCGCAGGATGGCCGCCTAGCTGTACGCCTCAGCGGTGAAATGGTCGATATTCGCGTCTCGTCATTGCCGAGCACCTGGGGCGAGTCATTAGTGCTGCGCCTGCTGCCGAAGGAACGCAGGCAATTCCGCCTCGATCGTCTTGGTATGACCCCCAGCGATCTTGCGCTGTTCAGTCACTGGATCCGCGAGCCACACGGCATCATCCTAATTACCGGACCGACCGGGTCCGGCAAATCGACCACTCTCTATGCAACCCTCGAGGAAATTAACGACGGCGCGACTAAAATCGTGACGGTTGAGGAGCCCGTCGAATACTCGGTCAAGGGGATCAGCCAAGTCCACGCTCAACCCGATATCGGCTACACCTTCGCGCGAGCTTTGCGCGCGATCCTGCGCCAAGACCCCGACAAAATCATGATCGGAGAGATACGTGATCTGGAGACGGCCCAGATCGCAGTACAGGCGGCACTCACCGGGCACATGGTATTCTCGACTCTGCACACCAACAACTCGTTGAGCGCGTTCACCCGCCTTGTCGATATGGGCGTCGAGCCGTTTCTCGTAGCATCCGCCGTGCGGCTTGTTATGGCGCAGCGGCTGGCGCGTCGTTTGTGCCGCCATTGCGCCGAACCAGAAGAGGTCCCCAGCGAAGTGAAAGGTCAAGTCGAAGTGCTGCGACAACGCACACCACAGCTCTTCGAGGGCTCACCGCGATGGCGGCGCCCGACCGGCTGTCGCGAATGTTTCGGCTCGGGGTTCAGAGGCCGGCTCGGGCTCTACGAGATGGTCAGCGTCAACCCGGATATTCACGATGCCATATTGCGTCACGCCTCGTCACAGGAGATGCGCGAGATGGCTCACCGACAAGGCGTCAGGACGCTTCGGGACGATGGCCTCGTCAAAGCATGGCGATCGGAAACCAGCCTCGATGAGGTCTTCAGAGTGACTGGCGGAGCCGCCGGACTGTAAGCGCGAATCGGCGATGCCTACCTTTATGTACGATGCGCTGACCAGCGTTGGAAACAGTGTTACTGGAGAACTGGTTGCCGAGCATGAGCGCGCGGCACTGCGGGAGCTGAAACGGCGCGGTTTGGTACCCTTATCATTGGCGATCGCCGCCCAGGCGAGGCGTCGTCGCGTAATCCTTAAAAAGCGGGCAAATCTCGAAGACCATATCCGGCTCTTAAATGAGATCGCGATACTTCTCGAGGCCGGCGTAAACCTCAACGAAGCGGTGGAAATTGCTGCACGTTCGTCAAGTTTTCAAATCTTCGGCGAGGGGCTCATTACGCTCGGCCGCGATCTCCGCCGCGGCGTGAGCCTGCCAGAAGCGGTACGCGGCAACATCAATACCTTCCCTCCCTATGTTTATCAGCTGATCGAAGCCGGGAACATGACCGGCTCCCTCACCAGCGGGCTTAAAGACGCCGGCCTGCAGATGCAATTTGACGACCGGATACGCAAAGATATTCGCAATGCGCTGGTTTATCCGATGTTCCTTGTGCTTATGGGCATTACCTCGACTCTATTCATCTTCATTTTCGTGGTCCCGCGCTTTGCAGGCATGCTGAAAGGGCGATGGGAATTGTTGCCGGCATTCCCGCACGCGATTTTTGCGACGGGATTGTTTCTGCACAACAACCTGTATTCTGTGGGGGGAGGGGCGGCTCTGCTGGCGGCTGGCTTGTACTTGCTGTGGGGGAAGGCGTCTTTTCGCATGCAGCTCCAAGAGCTCGGGATACGGCTACCGCTGCTGGGGAATTTTTTTTTGGAGGCTGAGGCAGGGCGCTGGACCTCGATGCTGGCCACACTCCTGCAGAACCGGATCCCGCTTGTTCAAAGCCTGGCCCTGGCTCGCAACTCGCTTAACGTCGAGAGCCTCAAGGGACGTCTCATCCAAGTGGAGCGGGCAGTGCGGGGCGGCGATGCGCTGGCCAAGTCATTGGAGGATTACGGTATTTTTGATGAGATCCTGGTCAACCTCGTTCGGGTCGGGGAGCGGTCCGGACGTCTCGCGGAAATGCTGCGATCTGCCGCGGCTCTCGCCGAGCAGAAGGGGCGCGACCGGATCAAAAGGGTCATGGCGCTGCTTGAACCCGCCGCTATTCTGGTTATCGGCGTCGTGATCGGAGCGATCGTGATCTCTTTGTTTACCGCCATTGCGAGCATCAACAATGTCCGGCTTTGAGGCTCGTCTACTCCAATTCTCGCGCAGTCGAGGGCGGCGGGGCGAAACCGGTTTTACCCTCCTTGAGCTGTTGGTCGTTCTGGCCATAATCGGGCTGCTTGGTGCGCTGGTCGGACCGCGTCTTTTCGAGAGGCTCGAAGGTTCCAAGGTAACTACGGCCCAAACACAAGTTCGAATGCTGAAAACCTCGCTGGACACGATGCGGCTGGATATCGGCCGTTATCCGACGGCTGAAGAGGGACTGGATCTACTAGTCCGGCCGCCTTCGGAACCGTCGCTGCGAGCGCGTTGGCACGGACCATATTTGGAGGGAGAAGTGCCGCTCGATCCGTGGGGAAACCCGTATCAGTACAGTCCCACGGGTCACGAGCTAAACGCGATCACGTTGTACAGCTACGGCCCGACGGGAAAGCCTGGCGGTGAAGCGGTCGGCTATCTCCCAACGGGCTGACAAAGGATTCACGCTCATCGAACTGGTGATCGCGCTGGCGATCATCGGATTAGGGTCGAGCTTTGTTCTGCCGAGAATGATGGCGTGGGTGGATCGCCTAGCATTTTCGGCTCGACAGCAACGCTTCGAGGACGCGCTTGCCGAACTGGGAAGCAGAGCGCGCCGCAGCGGCCGTTCGGTTGTACTGCGATCGACCGATTTCGTGCCTAACTCCAACGAACCGCCCCCGATCGAGCTTCCTTCGAATTGGTCGTTGACTGTCGAGCCACCGATTGCCTTCCGATATGACGGCGTCTGCACCGGCGGCACGGTGCGGCTTAGCTTTCCTGCCGGTGAGAAAAGTTACCGACTACAGGCTCCGTATTGCCAGCCGGAACCGATGTGACCGCGGAACGACCCGGTACTCCGGCTCGCCCCGCCAATAGCGGTCAGGAAGGCTTTGCGCTACTTGAGGGCCTGGTGGCGATCGCACTGTTGGCCGGAACACTGGTCGCGATATTCGCGCTGGTCGGGAACATCCTCGATGCCGCCTCTCGCGTCGGACGTTCTAACGCGTCGGTCCAGATAACCAAGAACGCTATCGAGGCCATGGCAGCGGTCAATCCGATGATGCAAGGATCGGGAAAAATCGATCTCGGCCCCTACGCGGTTACTTGGACGAGCGCGGCGATCACGCCAATTATCGACCGCGCGGGCAGCCTCTATCAAATATGCCTGTACAATATGGACATTCGGGTCGAAGACCAGCCTGGTTCAGTGCTGGCCAACTTCATGCTTCGACAAATCGGCTACCGGCGCGTCCGCGACCCGGGCCCGACGCTCGGTGATCAAGGTTCCCGACTAGGCGACCCAACCCGGTCACAATAACTAACTCTCGGTTCGGGCGATCACCGCTAATTTTGCGATAGCGCGGCACCGAATAAGTCGGGCGGCGGGGGCCGCGGTGCGGGTGCCGCCCGCGGCGCAGCGACGATTGTCGGAAAAATCTCGCTAGGGAGTCCGCCCAGCCGGACGAGCTGAGGAAGTTGCATGGCTGTCGTCGACCTATCCAGGTCGTCTGGCGGCCAAATGTGACGCCATTCCTGGTCCTGACCGTAATAGCTGAAGGCCGCGTCTTTACCACTCCAGCGGGCAATCTCGACAGTGTCGTGGGGTTTCTCACGATATTCGAGGGACGTAAGATCCAAGGCGGCGTCATAACTCAAGGCCCAGGCGAATGCAGTCGGTGTACCGGCCGGCCCCAGCAATGGCGAAGCCGTCAACCCCGAAAACGCTTTCGCAGAAGCGGCAAAGCGGTTTTTGCCTGTATCATAGTCGGTGATGAGGGCCTGAACTGTTTGTCGGAACCAGCCCGCAACAAGCGCCGTTTGCTCGGATTTGTCTAGGTAGGGCCTAAGTCGGGCGCGGGTATTAACCACTTGCCCGAGGCTGCCGAACATTATAGCCGCCACCATGCTCAAGAGAATCAGCGTAATCAAGACTTCGACGAGCGTGAAGCCCGTCTGTTTATGATCCAGTATCATCGCTGTGGGGGAGCACTATCGTATCGTATGATGAAGATACACAAAAAGATCGGGCGGGAAGCTGAACGACCCGTGCGGACGCGCGCTCTTTTGCACATCGATCAATAGGACCGCTCGAATGTGCGGCATTGGCGGTTTTCTTATAGTCCGGACGGCGGCGACCCGCAATGAGCTGGAGGCACGGCTTTGGAGGATGATCGCCGCTCTCCGACATCGCGGGCCGGATGACGAAGGCGTCTGGACTGACGGTCGGGCCGGTCTCGCGCACGCCCGGCTGTCAATCATCGATTTGTCGCCGGCTGGGCATCAACCGATGGCCAGCGCCGACGGCGCCGTGTGGATCACTTACAACGGGGAGATCTACAATTTCGCCGAGATCCGGCAGGAACTCGAGGCGCTGGGCTACCCGTTTCGCAGCCGCAGCGACACCGAAGTCATCGTCAATGGCTGGCACGCTTGGGGACCCAAAGTCTTCTCCCGGCTGCGCGGCATGTTCGCCCTCGCCATTTGGGACCGGAGATCGCAGCGCCTGGTCCTGGCGCGCGATCGGCTCGGCAAGAAGCCGTTATATTACGCTTCCACGGCAACAGCGTTTCTGTTCGGCTCCGAAATAAAGGCTGTGCTCACCTGGCCAGGCTCGTCTCGGGTAGCGGATCTGTCGGCGATCGATAGCTATCTGACCTTTGGGTATGTAGCGGCCCCGCGGACCGCTTTCACCGGTATCCTTAGGTTGCCGGCAGCTCACTACCTCGTCATCGAGGTACGGCCGGATGGCAGTACTCGGCGAGCCCGAGCTCGTGCGCTATTGGCGTTTGCCGGGACCGCGTCGGGCGCGCCGTCACCGGCGCGCGGCGGACCTTTGCCGTGAGCTCGTCGCACAGCTCGAAGAGGCAGTACGGCTGCGGCTGATATCGGACGTGCCGATAGGTGCTTTTCTATCCGGCGGCGTCGACTTTTCTGCAGTCGTTGCGACAATGGCGCGCGTCGGGGGCGGGAGGGTCAAGACGTTTTCCATCGGGTTCTCGGCAAAGGAATACGACGAGACCCGCTACGCTCGGATGGTGGCAGAGCGTTATGCGACCGACCACGAGGAGTTCATCGTCGAACCCGATGCAATCGCGGTTCTGCCGCAGTTGATTTGGCATTATGGTGAGCCTTTTGCGGACCCTTCGGCCATTCCGACCTATTACGTCTCGGAAATGGCGCGCCGCAAAGTGACTGTGGCGCTCAACGGTGATGGCGGCGACGAGTGTTTCCTCGGATATCCCCGATACAAGGCCATGCACTACCTGTCTCGCCTCGACGGCATGCCGCGGTGGTGCCGGGTCGGCCTGGGGCGGTCGCTGGCTCTGGCACCGCCCGCATTGCAACGCCGGTTTAAAATTCCCCGGATTCGAGCGTTGCTCGAGGCTCCCGACCAGCGGCCGAGCCGGCGCTATGCCTTTACGATCGTCTATTTTACCGATGACGATAAAATCGTCGGTTATGGCGATGCGATGCAGGAGCACCTCACAGACGCCCCGCTTGACCTCTTCGAGCCCTTATTCGCCGAGGCGGACAGCCTCGTTTCCGGCGCCAACTGGGCCGACATTCACACCTACCTGCCCGACGACCTGATGGTGAAGGTCGATGTCGCCAGCATGGCCCATGGGCTCGAAGCTCGCTCACCGCTCCTCGACCACGTGTTTATGGAGTGGGCGGCGGAATTGCCCGAGCAGGTCAACATGGCCCGCGGCGAGGCCAAGGCGCTGTTCAAATCCGCGATGCAACCCTATCTGCCGAATGATTTGCTCTACCGGCCGAAAATGGGGTTCGGCTGCCCCGTCGATCGCTGGTTCCGGAGCGCGCTGAAGGAATTCGCCTACGATACATTGCTGTCGCAAAGCGCGCGAGAACGCGGTCTCTTCCAGCCCTCCTACGTCCGCGAGCTGCTCGAAGAGCATTGTGCGTTCACACGCGATCACCACACGCGATTGTGGGCACTGCTGATGCTGGAGCTATGGTTCCAGATGTGGATCGACGCTCCGGCCGGAACTGGTGTCTTTCATCCGCCCCACCGGGCTGAAACCGGCGTTTCGATGGGATCTTTCGCGCCGTGAGACAAGCATGGGTGCACGACTATTTGGCTTGTCCGCTGCAAGGCCGGGAACCGGCGCGCGAACCGGCCTGTTATCGACGCAGAGGCCGCGCGCATCTTGGGCGGGCCCCTCAATGGAGGACGACATGCTCTACTGGGCGCTGGTATTCTTCATCATCGCGATTATTGCCGCCTTCTTTGGGTTTGGCGGTGTGGCGACGACCGCTGCCAGTATCGCGCAGATACTGTTTTTTGTTTTTCTGGTCATCTTCCTGATCGCCCTGGTGATGGGGGTGGCCGGCCGGCGGCGGCCGCCTATCTGACGTAAGGGTGGCCGGTGAAGGTCCCGTGCCGGGGCCTTCACCATGGCGCCATCCTACTCCTGCGTGGCGAGAACCCGAGCAAGCTGGCTCAGGGCCTCCTGATGACGCTCGTTGGGAATCTGAGCAAAGTTCCGGGCGAGTTCCAGACACATCCTCTCGCGCGGGCTGATTGCACGCTCGTTTTCCTCGTCAAGCCCATCGAAAAAGTAGTTGACCGGCACGCTCAAAACCTGAGCGATCTCGAACAGCCGGCCGGCCGAAACACGGTTGATACCGCGTTCGTATTTGTGCGCCTGCTGGTAGGTCACCCCGATAAGATCGGCGAGCTGTTGCTGTGTCAGGCCCAGCATGATGCGGCGCTCCCGGATGCGGGCTCCAACATACCGGTCGATGTCCTGGGAGCGGCTCGAAGCTCGGCGCGAAGGGGAGCCGGTCAACGGCGGGTTACCCTCGAAGCCACGCTCGTCACTCAACCCATGACGGCGGTTTCCGATCTGCTGCTCTCTCATTTTCTCAACTCGCTTTCCAGCTTAGCCGTGCGCTGATGTGACCGCGAACCGGTCAGACCAAATCGATTCCCGATAAATACGGGTGCTCCTACTCAACCGGGCGGTGTCGGTGCAGTGAACGGTCCGGATGTGTCAAAACTTAGGCACGGCGTTGGGAAGAGCGCAGCGTAACGCCGTTCACGTCTGCGTTCCGCGCATGCGCTTCGCGTTGACAGTCACCCCTGCCAATGCTACCGACAGACGCTCATCTGCTGTAAACGCGAATCGATGCCTCGCATCTCAATCGGCGACTGCTCACTCTATTACGAGCGGCACGGCATGGGCTTCCCGATCCTGTTCGTTTCCGGACTGGGCGGGTTTGCATCCTTTTGGCAGGACCAGATAGCGGCCTTCGCGAAGCGGTTCGAGGTCGTAACGTTTGATCATCGCGGCATCGGGCAGAGCGATGAGGCCCGGATCGGGTACACCGTCGAGCGGATGGCGGCTGACGTTGTCAGCCTGATGGACGCGCTACGGATCAAGCGTGCCCATGTCGTCGGACATTCGACCGGCGGAGCAATCGCCCAGGTTCTCGCTATCGACCATCCCACTCGGCTGGCAAGCGTCGTGCTGTCCGCCACCTGGACCAAGGCCGACGCCTATTTTCGCCGACTGTTTACGTTCCGAAAAGAGGTTCTGCTGCGCCTTGGGCCCAGCACTTATCTGCAATCCGCCACACTTTACTGGTACCCGAGCTCGTGGGTCGCCCGGAACAACGAACGCCTTCGTCAATTGGAGGCTCAGAACCTGGCGAACTTCGCGCCAGTCGAGATCGTCGCGAGCCGGATCGATGCGATGTTGGCATTCGACCGATCGAACGAGCTGGCGCGCATCAAGACCCCAACTCTGGTGATCGGTGCCGAGGATGATATCGTCACGCCAGCCTATTTTTCCGAAGACCTGGCGCGGCTGATTCCGGGGGCGGAGGTCAAGCTCTTTCCGCGAGGCGGCCATTTCCTTGTGCACGTCCGCGCCCGAGAATTCGGCAATGCGGTGTTGCCTTTTCTGGCCTCCCACACTCCGGTTTCGATGTCGGTTGCTCCCGGTGTCGGGGGCCGCGATTAGGAATTCTTCAAGATTTAGAGGCCTAGGTTCGGCTCGAGCGCGCCTTCCCAGGCGTTGACGTGGTGGACAGGGCTGTGCGGTCGGCACCGGTCGGGCGCGCAATCCCGTCACCGGGTGCTCATAGAGCCCGACAAAGCCGAGGCGCCGGACAGGTGGACCAACACCCGGATAGTACGCATAGCGGCCGGCATCGGCGCAATTCGGCGATAGTCGGCGCGGTAAAAGCCGCGCTGCGCCAGAACCGTTTGCTGTTTGCTTACCAGCCCGTGGTATGCGCCGCCACGGGACTGGTCGATTACTTCGAGTGCTTGCTGCGGATTCGTGACGAGGCGGGGAACATACTTCCCGGCGCCGAGTTCATCACGCCCGTTGAACATTTCGGTCTGATTGAACTCATCGATCGGTTCGTCCTTGAAAAGGCGCTGCAGGAGCTCGGCACCCATCCCGGGGTAAGGCTCGGCTTCAACGTGTCGGGTCTGACCGCTTGCGACCGGCCGTGGCTACGTACCTTGAGTTCCCGGTTGCGCAACCGGCCTGATCTCGCCCGGCGCATGATCGTCGAAATCACCGAGACCGCGGCGCTCGACGACATCGAGGAGACCGCCCGCTTCGTCGACACCTTGCGTGACGCGGGCTGCCGGGTCGCGCTCGACGATTTCGGGGCCGGACATACTTCGCTGCGACACCTGCAAAGCTTGGCTGTGGACACCGTCAAGATCGACGGCTCTTTTGTCCGAAACCTGGCAGACAGCCCTGAAAACCGGGTATTTTTGCGTCACCTGCTTGGCCTGACCAAGGGTTTCGGCCTGAGCACGATTGCCGAGTGCGTAGAAAACGATGCGGATGCGATCCTGCTGCGCGCCGAGGGGATCGGCTATCTTCAAGGCTATCACATCGGCGTGCCGACCACGCGTCGCCCGTGGCTCGAGCCCCCGGTGACTGAAGCCGGCTGAAAACGCCGCTATGCGACGTCGGATCGCGCGGCATGGTCCGCGAGGACCTGCGCAATCACCAGAGACACTCGCCGGGCGGTCGGGATGTGCAGGAACTCGTTGGGGCCATGCGCATTGGAATGCGGTCCGAGCACACCGGTGACGACAAACTGCGCGTGCGGGAATTTCTCACCAAGCATCGCCATGAACGGGATGCTGCCGCCCTCTCCCATATAGGCCGGCGGCGCCCCGAACGCGGTCTCGGAACTGCGCGCGAGAGACTGTTCGAGCCAAGGCGACAGGGCGGGGGCGTTCCAGCCGCCGGCGCTCGAACTCGACCTCGAATTTCACCCCCGCTCCGTAAGGCGGGCTGTTCTCGAGCAAGCTTCGCACGACGGCGCCGGCCGCTGTCGCATCGAGTGTCGGCGGCAAGCGTAGGCTCAGCCTTGCGGTCGTATAGGGTAGCAGCACATTCCCCGCATCGGCCGGCTTGGGCAGCCCGTCGAGACCGATCACCGCCAATTGCGGGCGCCAAGTGCGATTGAGCACGAGCTCGGTCAAATCCTCTGTGACCGGAGACATCCCGGCCGGGAACGGAAACTTGGTGTGAACGGCTCTACCCAGCGCCGCTGCGGCACGGCGGGCTTGCACCACCCGCTCCGGCGGGATCTGGTCGTAAAGCTCCGCCGGGCGTATCGCCCCCGTGTCCTCGTCCTCGAGACGCGACAGCAGCAAACGCAGCACCCGAAAGCTCGACGGAACGACGCCCGAGGCATCACCCGAATGGACACCTTCCTCGAGCACCCTCACCGTCAAGGTTCCGGAGGCCAGACCACGCAGCGATGTAGTCAGCCACAGCTGATCGTAATTGCCGCAACCCGAATCGAGACAGATCACCAGGGACGGGTTGCCGAGCCTTTCGGCAAGGTGGTCGATATAGTAAGGCAGGTCGTAGCTGCCGGACTCCTCGCAGGCCTCGATCAGCACGATGCAACGGGCGTGCGGGACCGACTGGTCGCGCAGCGCCAGCAGCGCACTCAGCGCCCCGAACATCGCATAGCCGTCGTCCGCGCCGCCGCGCCCATAGAGCTTGTCGCCTTCGAGACGAGGGATCCACGGGCCGTACCCGTCGGCCCAGCCGGTCATCTCCGGCTGCTTGTCGAGATGCCCGTAGAGCAGCACGGTGTCGTCGACCTCGCCCGGCAAGTCGATCACGATGACCGGGGTCCGTTCGGGCAACCGGACGACTTCTAATGTAGCGCCCGATACGCCGGCGAGTCTGGCTCGTGCCCAGCGCTCGAACATTCGCACGGCCTCGTCCATGTAGCCGTGCGCCGCCCAATCCGGGTCGAAGGACGGGGATTTGTTGGGGATGCGGATGTATTCAACCAGTGTAGGAACAATCTCGTCGCTCCAGCACTGATCGACGAATTTTCTCATCCTGTCGATATCCATCATCTCGATGCCCGCTCGCCCGCCGATCCCTGTTTATATGACCTCGCAGGCATTCCGACCAACCAGCTGTTGACCTGTTCGGGCTATCGATCTTACGCTCGATAAGGCCCTCATTGCCCACAAGCGGGAAGGAGCAACTGGTATGGCTGAGCTCGTCCTCGGGATTGGCACATCGCATACGCCGATGCTAAACGCCCCGGCCGGGGATTGGCCGCGCTTCATCGACCGCGATGCGGTTCGCGACTTCCTCGACAAGGAGGGGCAGCCGACGACCTACGAAAAGCTGCTGCATCGGGTGGAGCCGCACGTCGCGGCCGAGTTGACGCCGGAGCGGTTCGCGGCGCGGCATGCCGAGGCGCAGGCCGGGGTCGCCCATCTCAGGGATGCCGTGCGGCGCGCCGAACTCGATGCACTGATCGTCATCGGCGACGATCACAAGGAAATCTACCAGGACGACAACCTGCCGAGCTTCGTAGTCTATCGCGGCAACACGATCCGCAACGTGCCGCTCAACGGTTTTTCGGGCCCGGATTGGGCGCGGCGGGCGACGGCGCGATACTACGAAGAAACCGAGCCGCGCGCCTATCCGGTCGAAAGCGGGCTGGCGTTGCACCTGACCACTTGCCTCGTCGATCGCGAGTTCGACCCGGTCTCGTCGGACGCTTTGCCGGACGGAAAGGGCGAAGGCCATGCCTTTGCCTTTGTCCGCAAACGGCTGATGGACGATCCTGCGCTGCCGGTGGTGCCGGTATTCATAAACACCTACTTTCCGCCGAACCAGCCGACGCCGCGGCGATGCTACAAGCTCGGCCAGGCGATCCGGGAGGCGGTGGAGAGCTATCCGGGCAATGCGCGGGTCGGCATCGTCGGCTCCGGGGGGCTGAGCCACTTCGTCGTGGACGAAGACCTCGACCGCGGCGTTCTCGATGCCTGCGCCCGCAAGGATGCCGATGCGCTCCAGTCGTTGCCGCGGCAAAAGCTCAATTCCGGCAGCTCGGAGATCCGCATGTGGATTTGCGTCGCCGGCGCCGTCGAGCATCTGGATTTCGCCTGGTCGCGCTACGTGCCCGGATACCGCACGCCGGCAGGGTCGGGTACCGGCCTCGGCTTCGCCCTCTGGTCGTAAGGTCAGCGATGAGCAAGCAGAAGGACAGCGAGGATCTGGTTTGCGTCGGGCCCGGCACCGTCATGGGCGAAATGATGCGGCAATACTGGATCCCGGCGGCGATGTCGTCGGAGCTAGAGCGCGACGGAGCACCGATGCGGCTGATGCTGCTCGGCGAACGGCTGATCGCGTTCCGCGACAGCTCGGGCCGGGTGGGGATCATGGATCACCGCTGCCCGCATCGCTGCGCGTCGTTGTTTCTCGGCCGCAACGAGGAGGACGGCATCCGTTGCGTTTATCACGGTTGGAAATTTGACGCGGCGGGCAACTGTATCGACATGCCGAATGCGCCCCCGCATCAGGACTACAAGGAAAAGGTCAAGGCCAAGGCCTACAAGGTCGCCGAGCGCAATGGCCTCGTCTGGGTTTATATGGGCGACCGTGCCAAGGCGCCGCCCTTGCCGGGGATAGAGGCTTCCTTGTTGCCGGAAAGCGACCTGCAGATCGTCTTTGCGCAGCGTGAATGCAATTGGCTGCAAGCGCTCGAAGGCGACATCGACACCTCGCATTTCGGGTTTTTGCATGCCGGCTCGGTCGATCCGGCCGATGTGCCGGCGGACAATCTGATCCGCTGGACGGTGGCGAACCGGGCGCCCGAATATCATGTCGCCGACACAGACTGGGGCACGATGTACGCCGCCTACCGGTCAGCGGAGGCGGGCCAGACCTATTGGCGCTTTGCCAATTTCCTGTTCCCGTTCTGGACGCAAACGCCGCAGGGCGCCTTTGACCGCGTCAACAGCCGCGCCTGGGTCCCGATGGACGACACCCATACGATGTTCGTCAGCCTGACCTGGAAGAACCTGCCGGCCTCACGCGCCGCGCTCAGCCACACTCGGGACCTGCCCGGCTCAAAGCTGACAATGGATTTCGTGCCGAACACGACGGATTGGTACGGCCGCTGGCGGCTCGCCGGCAATCAGGGTAACGATTGGCTGATTAGTCGGGAAGCGCAAAAGGCGGGCGGCATCTACACCGGGATCGTCGGCATCCAGGCGCAGGACCAAGCGATAACCGAGAGTATGGGAGCCGTCATCGACCACGGCTTCGAGCATCTGGGTCCCAGCGACAAGATGATCACTCGCACCCGCCGGCGCTTGCTGCGCGCCGCCCGCGCGCTGAAAAAGGACGGCGCGCTCCCGCCCGGAGTCGACGACCCGGAGATCTTTGTCAATGTCCGCAGCGGCGACTTTCTCGCCGACGAAAAGATCGGCTGGCGCGAGGTCTACGAAGCGCAGCTTCGGGCTGCAATGCGCCCGCTCGCCCAGGCGGCGGAGTGAGCCGGCGTCAGCAGAACTCGACAGGGCGCAAATAGCTCCCGTGTGACTGGGGCGACGCCATGAGGGCGCTGGTCGGCCTCTACCTAGCGATCGGGGTCGCGCTGGTGGCGATTGGGTTCCTGCTGCCGGGTCCTTGCCCCAATCGGAACACCGATGTCGTTAATCAAATCGTTTTTGTGCTGACTTGGCCGGTTGGCTTGTATTCGGAGGTCTATCAGGGCCACCTGTCGGCGGAGGAGTGGCTGCGCGCCCAGGCCTGCGAGGGCGGCGGTCGGCTCGGGCCGAAGACTGTCCCGGGTTAGCCAAACCCGAAATCCGGACCGGAGCGGCTTCTTAGGTCCTGGCCCAGTTCGGCGCCGACCTGGGCAGCATCGTCAATCCCGCCGTCGAACCGGCCGCGGATCTCTCTGCTTCCGTCGCCGTTGAGCAACAATCCCTCGATCGCGAAATGGTCGCCATCGATTTCGGCCAACCCGGCGATCGGCGTGCGGCACGAGCCGTCGAGCGCGGCGAGCATCGCTCGCTCCGCCCCGACACAAGCCGCGCTGATTGGATCATGCAGCGGGGCGACGAGCTGGCGCACCATCTCGTCTGCCGTCCGGCACTCGACGGCCAGCGCGCCTTGACCGACCGCCGGCAGCATGACCTCGCGGGGCAGGATTTCGGTCGCGCGCCCACTCAAATCGAGGCGTGCGAGCCCGCACAGCGCCAGAACCAATGCATCGACTTCGCCGGCTTCCAGCTTGCGCAGCCGCGTGTTGACATTCCCGCGGATCGGCGCGATCGAAAGGTCCGGGCGATGCCGCAGCAATTGGGCTTGGCGGCGTAGTGAAGCGGTGCCGACCTTCGCGCCGCGAGGCAGCGAAGCAAGGCCCGTCCCGCTCGCCGATACAAACGCGTCGCGCGGATCGTCACGCGGCAGCACGCAGGCGATTATCAGGCCGTCCGGAAGCCAAGTCTCCAAATCCTTCAGCGAATGCACCGCCAGATCGATGCTCCCGGCGAGCAGCGCCTCTTCGATCTCCTTGGCGAAGAGGCCCTTGCCGCCAATCTCGGCAAGCAGCCGATCCTGCACCCGGTCGCCGGTCGTGCGGATGGTCACGACCTCGACCGCTCCCTCCTCGCCAAGCGCGGGATGTGCCGCGATCAGGCGGTCGCGGACGATGGAGGTTTGGCGCAGCGCCATCGGGCTGCCGCGGGTACCGATGCGGAGAGGACGAAAGGCCAAGGTGCATTCTCCTCGTTGCTTGCGATTACCTCTCCGGCAGCACCGGCAAGGTTTGCGTCAAAGCCAGCCAAAAGACCGCAAAGCCGATCGATATGATCGCGATCGGGCCACCGGCCCGGGCATGTTCGGAAAAGGTAAGCCTTGCTCCCATCCGATCGGCCCGCTCGGCGATCAGCACATTGGTCAGGCTGCCGGTCAGAAGCAGATTGCCGGCAAGGCTCGACAATAAGGCCAACGCGTAAAAAACGCCCGGTGGAGCGCTCGGCCAAAGCTGCAGGAACAGCATCGCGGCGGGGACGCCGCCGATCGTGTTGCTCGCTGCGAGACTATAGGGCGTCAACAGCACGAGACTGTTCGGCAACAGCCCATGCTCAGTTAGAAAGTCGAGGATTTGGGCGGCAACTCCGGATTGGTTGAGCGCTCCGGTGATCCCGAAGAGGCAGGCGACGAGAAGCATCAGCGGCCAATCCACCGCCGCAATCATGGTGCGGCTGGTAATTTTTCGGCTGGCGAGCAACAGAGCAGCGATGATCAGCGCGCCGGTCTCGCGCGGTAAAGGCGTCGCGAAGAGCACGAGCAGCACCACCACCGCGACAGCCCCCTTGATCGTCTGGTTGCGGTCGAGCGGGTGAACGGTAATCGGCGGTGCATCGAGGGTTGCCGCGAGCACCGTCTGGCTTATGCGCGTGCGCCATTGCAGCCAGACGACCAGAAAGACAACGATAAGCGTGAACATCGCCGGCACGGCGCAAATTGCCAAAAATGTCCAAAAGTCGAGCCGGCCAAGCGCCCCGATCAGGATGTTTTGCGGATTGCCGATCAGGGTCGCCGCGGAGCCCGCATTGGTTGCGGCAGCGAGCGCGATCACCAGCGGGCGAGGGTCGAGTCCGCGGCTCTGCGCTCCGGCGATCAGCAAGGGCGAGATTGCTATTATCAGAATGTCGTTTGCGAGTATTGCCGACAGCCCGCCGCCGATTGCGACCGTCAACGCCAGCAAGGTCGCCGTACCGTGCCGGGTCTCGGTAATCGTTCGGGCGCACAAATCGATGAAGCCCAATTCGGCGAACTGGGCCGAGATGATCATCATAGCGAATAAGAAGGCGAGGGTCGGCAAGTCGACCGCGCTGCCGAAATCATCTAGGGTTATCTCTCCGCTCGCGAGGAGCGCGATGACCGCAAGCAGCGCGATCCCGGTGCGATCGACCTGCAGCCACGCGATCCGGCCGGCGGCCATCCCGATATAGGTCAGGATCAGGATCAGCAGAACGATCGCAGTGTGCATCAAAAGCCTGGCTTCGGCTTCCTCGGCTGGTGAGGGTGCATCATCCGGGCCTCTCTTGCTATATCATGCAAAGTATGTCCGAACCTGCTGTTCTCGCTCGCCCGAACACCGAGGTGTTCGACCTCGGCGGCCTCAATGACGCGCAACGCCGGGCTGTCGAGGCGATCGACGGGCCGGTGCTGGTGCTCGCCGGCGCCGGAACCGGCAAGACCCGCGTGTTGACCACCCGCCTTGCCTTTACGATTGCCACAGGGCGCGCTTTCCCGTCCGAATTGCTCGCCGTCACCTTCACCAACAAGGCGGCGCGCGAGATGCGCGAGCGGCTGGAAGGTATGATCGGCCGCGCTGCCGAAGGCGTGTGGCTCGGCACCTTTCATGCAATCGCCGCGCGCATTCTGCGCCGGCACGCCGAGGCGATCGGGCTCAAGCCGAGCTTCACGATCCTCGACATCGATGACCAGATCCGGCTGTTGAAGCAAATTCTGCAGGCGGAGAACATCGACGAGCGGCGCTGGCCCGCGCGCCTTCTGCTGGCGCAAATTCAGCGCTGGAAGGATCGCGGTCTCGGCCCCGAGAAGATTTCGCCCGCCGATGCGGGCGGCTTCGCGCAGGGCCGGGCGGTGGATCTCTACCGCCAGTACCAGGAGCGCCTGATGACGGTAAACGCCGTCGATTTTGGCGATCTGATGCTGCACAATTTGAGCCTTTTCACCGGTGACGCCGACATCCTCGGCGAGTACCAGAGACGCTTCCGCTACCTGCTCGTCGACGAGTACCAGGACACCAACGTTGCCCAGTACCTATGGCTGCGTCTGTTAGCGCAAAAGCGCCGTAATTTGTGCTGTGTCGGCGACGACGATCAGTCGATCTACAGCTGGCGTGGCGCGGAGATCGGCAACATCCTGCGCTTCGAAAACGATTTCCCGGGCTCGACGATCGCCCGGCTCGAACAGAACTATCGCTCGACGCCGCACATTCTCGGGGCGGCGGGCAGCATGATCGCGCAGAACCGAGGCCGCCTCGGCAAGACCTTGTGGACCGAAGCCGATGAGGGAGAAAAGGTCGTGGTGCGGGCCGTGTGGGATGCCGAGGAGGAAGCCCGCTGGGTCGGCGACGAGATCGAGGCATTGCAGCGCAAGCGGCACGCGCTGAGTGAAATCGCGATCCTGGTGCGCGCCGGGTTCCAGACCCGCGAGTTCGAAGACCGGTTCATTACGCTCGCGCTGCCCTATCGGGTGATCGGCGGGCCGCGGTTTTACGAGCGGCAGGAGATCCGCGACGCCCTCGCTTACCTGCGCCTCCTCAATCAGCCGGCCGACGATCTCGCCTTCGAGCGCATTCTAAACACCCCGCGACGCGGCATCGGCAGCGCGACCATGCAGGAACTGCACAGCTTTGCCCGCGCCGAAAGGCTGCCTCTCATCGAAGCAGCCCGCATATTGATAGTCGGCGATCGCATGAGGCCAGCCGCCCGCAACGCGCTCGCCGCGTTCATTGGCGCCCTCGACGGCTGGCGAGCCCGGGCCCAGCGGATGTCGCATACTGATTTGGTGCAGATCGTGCTCGACGAATCGGGCTACACCGCGATGTGGCAGGCCGACCGCTCACCTGACGCGGCAGGCCGGCTCGAAAATCTGAAGGAGCTGGTCGTCGCGATGGCCGAGTTCGAGAACCTCGGCGGCTTTCTCGAGCATGTCAGTCTGGTGATGGACAACGCCGCGGAGGCCGGCGGCGACATGGTCAATCTGATGACCCTGCACAGCGCCAAGGGGCTCGAATTCGACACGGTTTTCCTGCCGGGCTGGGAGGAGGGTTTGTTCCCGAACCAGCGGGCAATGGAGGAGAACGGGCTCGCAGCCCTCGAGGAGGAGCGCCGGCTGGCCTATGTCGGGCTGACCCGAGCCCGGCACCGCGCCTATGTGTCCTTTGCCGCCAACCGCCGCATTCATGGGCAGTGGCAGAATACGATCCGCTCCCGCTTTGTCGACGAGCTGCCGAGCGAGCACGTCGAGATCGTCGCCGAGCTCGGCCTGCAACCCGCGGCATCCTGGGATGCCGGATGGACGAGCGCGATCGAGGTCCCGCCGGCTGCACCGTGGCGACCGGCAGCCCCTCCGCGCCGTCCCCTGTTGGCGAATACGGGCCCGGTGCCGCGGCGCGGCGAGGAGTTGCGCCGGGTCGGCGGCTTTGCCGCCGGCGAACGGGTGTTTCACCAAAAATTCGGCTACGGCACGATCACCGCGGTCGAAGACAACAAGCTCGCCATCCATTTCGACGTCGCCGGCGACAAGAAGATCATGGACGCCTTCGTCGAGCGCGCGTGATGTTGCCCCTCACCGTGACCCTCTCCCCGCTGGCGCCGGGCGAGGGGATTCAACCTGCTCCCTCGCCCCACTTGCCCCCACCCTTCCCTCCCCGCGCGCGCGGGGGAGGGTCCGGGTAGGGAGAGGGACGGGGTGTGGAGCGTTCGCGGTGAGTCTTCTGTGGCGCCTGGTCGCGCAGGTCCGCGGCGCGGACGCTGCGAATGCCGTGTTCGTGCTCCTCGACGAGAGTGCCGACGCCGTATCGGCGTTTGAGAGTGCACCCGAGGAGTGGCGGGTCGAAGCCTATCGGCAATCGCCTTTGCTCGACGCTGAGCTCGGGGCGCAGCTCGCGCTTGCCGCGGCTGCCGCCGGCGGAACTCTGGCCGAATTCGGCGAGGAAAGCCTGCGCGCGCGCGATTGGCTCGCGGAGAACGAGCTGTCCTTTCCGCCCTTGCGGGTAGGCCGGTTCTTTGTTTACGGCTCGCATCATAATGGAAAAGTGCCGGCGGGAGCGATCGGGATCGCGATAGACGCGGCGACTGCGTTCGGTACCGGCGAGCATCCGTCGACCCGCGGCTGTCTCTTGGCTCTCGAGCGCCTGGCGCGCCGCCGGCAATTTCGCAGACCGATCGACATCGGAACCGGAACCGGGATCCTCTCGATCGCCGCCGCCAAGCTGCTGCACTGCAAGGTATTGGCCGGCGACATCGACCCGCGGGCGATCTGCGTCGCGCGACACAACGCCGCCCGCAACGGCGTCGGGCGGCTGGTGCAAAGCCGCTGCGCGCCGGGCTACCGCGATCGGCTCACTCGCAGATCACGGTACGATCTGATCCTGTCCAATATTCTCGCGCGCCCATTGGCATTCATGGCCGCCAATCTCTCTCGCCGGTTGGCTCCCGGCGGACGCGCCGTGTTGTCGGGATTACTGCGATGGCAGGAGCCGATCGTGCTCGCACCGCACCGTGGATGCGGCATCGTGCTCGATCATCGGCTGGTCATCGACGGGTGGTCAACCCTGGTAATGCGCCGCCGGCATGGCTCAGAGATGACAATAAGGGCCGAAGCCCCCGTTCCTGGAATCGCTTCGCCCGGAAGACCGCTCAGGCCTCCTTCGGCCGAGCGAGCTTTTCCGGGTTCCGGAAGGGCACCGGCGAAGATGGCTTCGGCATGCGGTGACCCTCTACGAGACCGGCGATCTGCGAGCGGTGAAGCCCGATATCGGCGAGCGAGTGGTCGTCGAGCGCCATCAGCTCGGCATAGGCTTGCTGCCGGTGCCGCCATTCGGAAAAGCGCCTTCCCGCGGAGACAAGAAGATTGACTACAGACATGGCTAAAACTCCTGTGCGCCGCTTATGCTGCGCCGCGCAAAGATTTGGTGCTGCACTGCACAAAGACCAACAGCGGCCCTGCAATTCAGCCATGCAGAGAAAAAGGAACGGTAGATGAGCTCGAGCGTAACCCAACCCAACCGGGACGAGATGGCGCGATTGCTGAAGGCGGCAGGTTCTGCATACAACGTCGAAGCAGTCGAGGACTTGGTCGAGGGCGTGCTGGCCGCCCCGGCCGAAATCGGGACCAGCTGGCACGTGCTCGTCGCCGACCCGATGCTGCAACAGCTCGCCGCCTCTCTCGAGGCGCTGCGGGCCGCCAAGGCCGCCGAGTACCATGACGGCCTTTCCCGCGACGATTTCGCTCGGCAGCCGCGGTCGGAGCGACTCGCCCGCCTACGGAAGAAAATGGCGTCACGCGGAACTCGATGGGTTCATCGTGCCGCGCGCCGACGAGCATCAGGGGGAATACGTGCCGCCACGGGGTCAGCGTCTCGCCTGGTTGACCGGCTTCACCGGGTCGGCAGGCCTCGCGATCGTTATGCGCGACGGCGCAGCGCTCTTTGTCGATGGGCGCTACACATTGCAGGCAGCCGCCCAGATTGATACGGGCTCGATTGAGATCCATCACCTGGTAGAGGAACCACCGGCGCAATGGCTCGCCACGGCGCTCAGAAAGGGCGAGGTGCTCGGCTACGATCCCTGGCTGCACACGCCTCACGAGGTGGAACGGTTTCGCGCCGCCGCAGAAAAGGCCGGCGCCGAGATCCGCGCTGTTCACGATAACCCGCTCGACAATGTTTGGTCCGGCCAGCCCGCAGCGCCGGTCGCACCTGTTGTGCCACACCCTGAGCAATTCTCCGGCGAGAGCGCAGAGTCGAAGCGCACTCGGCTGGGGTTTGCCTTGCAACAGGAGGGGGTCGCCGCTGTCGTGCTGACAATGCCGGAATCGATTGCCTGGCTCCTCAACATCCGCGGCGGCGATGTGCCTAACACCCCGCTGCCATTGTCATTTGCGATCCTGCGGCAGGACGGCTCCGCCAGCCTCTTTATCGACCGGCGTAAGCTCGTCCCCGGCCTCGAACGCCATCTCGGCAACCTCGTCACCGTGATGCCACCCGAGCAACTGGGACCGGCGCTCGACGCACTGGCGGCCGAGGACGGCAGGGTGCAGGCCGATCCGGCGACCGCCGCCTCCTGGGTGTTCGACCGACTGGCAGAAGCAGGAGCGAAGATCCATCGCGCCGCCGACCCGTGTCTCTTGCCGAAGGCGTGCAAAAATGCGGCGGAGATCGACGGCACCCGGGCGGCGCATCACCGCGACGGCGCGGCGCTGACGCGTTTCCTCGCCTGGCTCGCGCGCGAGGCGCCGAATGGCCGACTTTCCGAGATCGCCGCCAGCGACCGGTTGGAGGCTTTCCGCCGCGAAGGAGAGTATTTCCGTGATCTGAGCTTCCCGACTATTTCGGGGGCCGGCTCCAACGGTGCAATCGTGCACTACCGGGCCATGCCGGAGACCGAGAAGCGCCTCGAACCGGGCATTCTTTATCTGCTCGAACTCAGGCGCCCAATATCTCGACGGCACGACCGACGTGACGCGCACGATCGCTGTCGGCGAGCCTTCGGCCGAGATGCGCGACCGGTTCACCCGCGTGCTGAAGGGCCATATCGCGCTCGCCCTGGCGCGCTTTCCGAAGGGTACCACCGGGACACAACTCGACGGCTTTGCGCGCCGCGCGCTGTGGCAGGAGGGGCTCGATTACGACCACGGCACCGGACACGGCGTCGGCAGCTATCTCGGGGTGCATGAGGGCCCGCAACGCATTTCCAAGGCGCCGAACACGCAGCCTCTGCTGCCCGGCATGATTGTCTCGAACGAGCCCGGCTATTACAAGACCGGCGCCTACGGCATCCGCATCGAAAATCTCGTGCTGGTGCAGCCGGCCGACGGCTCGGCCGAGCGCGATATGCTCGGCTTCGAAACGCTGACCCTCGCCCCAATCGACCGTAACCTGATCGAGCCGTCGCTTCTCGACGAAGACGAGATCGCCTGGCTCAATGCGTATCATACACGGGTCCGCGAGCACCTGACTCCGCTTGTCGACGCGCAGACGGCGCGCTGGCTCGCCGAAGCGACGCAGCCGGTCGGCGGGTAAATGCCGCAAGATAGTGAGTTGTTTCCGGCGCCCGACTTGGTCGAGGCCGACCGTCAGCGGGATCTGACTACCGGCCTGTTGCCGTCACAGCTGTTGCGCGACGCGGTGGCGCAAGGCCGGGAGATCCTGTCGCCGCAGCCGATCGGCGACGATCAGATCCAGCCGGCCAGCATCGATCTGCGGCTCGGCGAGGTCGCCTACCGGGTGCGGGCGAGCTTTCTGCCCGGCGCGCGGGCGAGCGTGCGCGACAAGATCGAGCTCCTCGCGATGCACCGCATCGACCTGGCGGGGGGCGCGGTCCTCGAAAAGGACTGCGTTTATATCGTCCCGTTGCTCGAATATGTGTCACTCAGAAAACGCACCTCGGCGGCCGCCAACCCGAAGAGCTCGACCGGCCGGCTCGATGTCTTCGCACGGGTGATCACCGATTACGGCACCGAATTCGACCGCGTCCGCGAGGGCTACAAGGGTCCGCTCTTTGCCGAGATCTCGCCGCGCGCCTTCAGCATCCTGGTGCGCACCGGCTCTCGCCTGGTGCAATTGCGCATCCGCCGCGGCTCGCCCGGCTTCAGCGATACGGCGCTGCGCCGATTGCACGAGGAGGTCGGCCTCGTCGACGGTGAGCCTGGCTCAAACACGATCCGCAACGGGCTCGCCTTCACTGTGGATGTTGCCGGCGATAAGGCGACCGGGATCGCCGGGTACAAGGCGCGGCGGCACACGGACGTGATCGATATGGATTGCAGCTTTCATTACGACCCGCGCGACTTCTGGGAGCCGGTCTACTCGCACCGGGGCCCAGGGGAACAAGGGGGGATCGTGCTGGACCCCAACGACTTCTACATCCTCGCGTCGCGCGAAGCCGTTGTGGTGCCGCCCGACCACGCCGCCGAGATGCTGCCCTACGACACCTTTGTCGGCGAATTCCGGGTGCATTATGCCGGCTTCTTCGACCCCGGCTTCGGCGCCCCTGAGAGCGGCGGCGCCGGCAGCCGCGCCGTCCTCGAAGTGCGCTCGCACGAAGTGCCGTTCCTGATCGAGAACGGCCAGATCGTCGGCCGCCTGGTCTACGAGCGCCTGATCGCCCGGCCCGACAAGCTCTACGGCACCCCGATCGGCTCCTCCTACCAGCGCCAGGGCCTGGCGCTGTCGAAGCATTTCAAGTCGTTCGTGCCACGCTGATTGCGCTCTAATCGACCCCCCAAAGCTGGCGGAGGTGGTCGCGGTGGCGCAGCAGCCAGTAGAGGCCGATTAGGGTGTGGCCACTTTCGATCGCGCCTTGGTCGAGCAGAGCTTCGATTTCGGCGAGAGTTTTGACGACGACGCGGATGTCTTCGTGCTCTTCGGCCAAGCCGTGCACGCCGGCGGCGGCCGTGGCGTCGACCCGCCCGCAGAATAGGAAAACGCTCTCGTCGGAGCCGCCGGGCGAGGGCAGGTAGCGCTGGATCGGGACCGGCTCGCCGATCAGCGCGAGCCCAGTTTCCTCCTGCGTCTCGCGGATCGCGACCACCGCTGGTGTCTCGCCGCCGTCGATGAGACCGGCGGCTGCCTCGATCTGCCACGGCGAGCTGCCGGCGAGCAGCGCCGGCAGGCGGAGCTGCTCGACCAGCACGACACTCTCGCGGTCGGGGTCGTACAGCATGATCGCGGCCGCCTGCCCGCGCCGCAGCACATCGTAATTGCGCAGCGCGCTCCACTCGCCGGAAAACAGGCGATGCCGGAAGCGAAAAACGTCGACCCGCAGAAACCGCTCGAACGCGTTTGTCGCCTCGACGATCTGAACATCCGGATGCGCCGGCGGCATGTCGCTCAAGCCGATGCTCCAGTCGCTGCAGCACGCTCGGCAGCCTGTAGGCTGCGTGGCAGCCGCACGGTGAATTCGGTGAATTCGCCCGGGCGGCTGTCGACAGTGACTGTCCCGCCGTGCTGTTGCACGACGATGTCGTAACTGATCGACAGGCCGAGCCCGGTTCCTTCGCCGGTCGGCTTGGTCGTGAAAAATGGTGTGAACAGCCTCGACTGCACCTCGGGCGCCATCCCGACGCCGTTGTCGCGCACTCTGATCTCGACCTGGTCGCCGAGGTCCCGCGTCCTCACGCGCAATGACGGTTCAAATGCCGGGTCGGTCCTCTCCTCCCGGCGCTTGTTCGCAGCGTAAAAGCCGTTGCCGAACAGGTTAAGGAGCACGCGGGTAATGTCCTGCGGTACCAGTTCGATCGAAGGGAGTTTGGCGTCGAGATCGCGCTCCAAGGTGATGTTAAAGCTTTTGTCTCGTGCGCGGGCGCCGTGAAACGCCAAATTCAGCGCCTCCTCGACCAGGGCGTTGAGGTCGGTTGCACGCCGCTCGCCGGTGCCGCCGCGCGAATGCAGCAGCATGCTGGTCACGATGCCGTCGGCGCGCCGCCCGTGCTCGACGATCTTCGCCAGATTGGCGGTCAAGGTCGCGATCAGCTCGTCCTGCTCGGTCCCGGGGGAAGCAATCGTGTCCTGCAACTCCTGGAGCAACTCGCGGGAGAGCTCGGCAAAGTTGTTTACAAAATTGAGCGGGTTCTTGATCTCGTGGGCGATGCCGGCGGTGAGCTGGCCCAGGGACGCCATCTTCTCGGCGTGGATCAAATTGGCCTGCGCTTGTTTCAGTTGCTCGTGGGCGAGGCGCAAGTCGAGCTCGCGCCGGCGCTGCTCTTCAAACAGCTTGGCGTTGCGCACGGCGAGCGCCGACTGGGTGGCGAAAGCCTCGATCAGACTGACCACCTCCTTGGAGAACTCTCCCGCCTCGTGGCGAGCGACGACGAAGTCCCCCAGGACATCCTGCTCATGCAACAGCGGCGCGGCGATCAGCGAACGGTACCCCAAGCGGGCAAGGGCATCGGACAATTTGGGCAAGCCGAGCTGCCGCTCCCCCAAGAGGTCGCGGATCTGCGCCGGCGAGCCGGCGACTGCCGCGGCGCTGATCGCGCCTTCGCCGAAGCGGATCGGCGCCGCCCGCAACTGCTCGGTCAGCGCCGGTTCGGCGCCGTGGCTGGTGCGAAACCGGAATTCGCGCGCCGCCTCGTCGAATTCATAGATCATCCCGGCTTGCGCATGGGAAAACTCGACGGCCCGAGCGGCGATGATCGACAGCACGCCTTCAAGATCGAGGGTCGAGCCGACGGCCCGCCCGACCGCGCGCAACGCTTCGAGTTGCGCCAATGTCTCACGCAGCTCCCTCAAGGTGTCGCGAAACATCGCCAGCGTCTGCGCCATCGCACCAATTTCGTCGCGCCCGGCCTCCGGTATTGCTACGGCGACATTGCCGGCGTTCAGGCCGTCCATCGCCACCGTCAGGCGACGCAACGGCACGACGATCGACCGCAGGATCAGGAAGGTCAGCAGAGATCCGATCACGACTGCGGCCGCAACAACGAATTGCGACAGGCGTGTTGCTCTTTCGGCTTCGGCAACCACGCGCTGCCGAGCGGCGATGGCGGCGCCGGTCAGTTCCTGGACGATCGAGGCAATCAGTTGATCAGCGACAAGGCTGTGCTGTCGCGCCTTCGCCAGCAGCGAGTTCCCGATTACACGGCGGTCATCGGTGTATTCCTCGACAGCCTTACCGGCCAAATCCTCGTATTGCGCGACCTCGCTGCGGACTGTCGCGATCCTCTGCGGGTTCCATGGCTGCAGCTCGTCGAGATGCCGTTCCACTCGGGCGCGGGCCGCGCCGGCATTGCGTTCCGCCATCATCAGCTGACTGACTGCCAGATCGGTCAGCCAATAGCGCAACTCGCCGAAGGCAATTTGCGCGCTGTTCGCTTCTTCGATGCTTTTGAGGAGATCGGCTGCAGTGACCATCCCCGCCGAATTCTCCGCGATCTTTTTGGTCAGGTAAGCATTCGTCGCGATCAGGACAAAGAGGCCGGCGCAGGTCAGCAGCATCAGCCGGGTGCGGATCGTCAGCCGGGCCATCATCGGATGCTTCCGCCCAGTCAGTTCAATGGTACAGGGTGATGCTGATCACCGCGCCGAGGTCGTTCAGCTTGCCGCCCTCCTTTGGATAGCCCGTGATGTCCATCTCGCCCTTTGGCGAACCGTGGCAGGCAAGGCAGGACTCCACGTAGTACTCCGGTACCATGACCCGGAATGCCGGACGCCCCTTGGTCTCGACCTCGGCGGAGAATGGTTGGCCTGCGGGCCAGGCTGGATCGAGGAACCGCTTCTCGATGACCCCGGTCTCCCACGAGTTCGGGGAGCGCCTTGCGGTTGCGGACGAGCTCCAAGGGCGCAGTAACCTTGATCTCGGCTTCGCCTTTCGCCAGATGGTCAAAGCTTTCGGCGACCAGCCGCGCAAACACCGCCGGAATAAAGCCCTTGAACCCGGTCCCTTTCTCGTTGATCGTGGCTTGATTGTCGTCCACGACCTCGACAATCGCCGCCATCATCGCCCGCAGCAACCGCCCCTGACCTGAGGCGAGATCGAGCTTTTTTGGGTCAACCCCGGTGTCTTTCTCGTATTTCGCCAGTGTCTGATCGAGCACGACCTCCCCGGTCAGATGCTTGTCACCGAGCTGCGGATTATTGATCAAATCCTGTTGGTCGGAGATGACCGTGCGGGCATCGCGCAACATCTCCGCCAGACTTTGCGCGATCGCCATGTCGTCCTCGGCCGCAGCCGCGCTTGCGATCGCGCAGGGCACGACGGCCAGGTAAGCCGCGAGAATAGTCCGCCGAATGATCAAAAATAACGCCCGCACCGCGGTCACACCACCGAGATGTCTGGAGCGTCAACCGCTTTCATGCCGACGGCATGGTAGCCGCAATCGACATGATGGATTTCGCCGCTGACGCCGGCGGAGAGATCGCTCAACAGATAAAGTCCAGCGCCGCCGACATCCTCGATCGTGACGTTGCGCTTCAGCGGCGAATTCAACCGGTTCCATTTTAGAATATAATTGAAATCGCCGATGCCCCTGGCGGCGAGCGTATTGATCGGACCGGCGGAAATCGCGTTGACGCGGATGTTGTCGCCCCCGAGATCGACGGCGAGATAGCGAACGCTGGCCTCGAGCGCCGCCTTCGCTACGCCCATTACGTTATAATGCGGCATCACCCGCTCGGCCCCGGAGTAGGTGAGCGTCAGCAAGCTGCCGCCGGCCGTCATCAAAGGCGCGGCGCGACGGCAGACATCGGTGAACGAAAAGCAGGAAATCTCGAGAGTGCGCAGGAAGTTGGTGCGCGTCGTCTCGATGTATTTGCCTTTCAGCTCATCCTTGTCCGAGAAGGCAATCGCGTGAACCACGAAATCGAGCCGACCCCAGCGCTGCGCCAATGCCGCAAAAACCGCATCGAGGTTCTCGGCGGAAGCGACATCGGCCTCCAGAACTACTGTGCTGTCGAGAGTGAGGGCGAGCGGCCGCACCCGCTTCCCCAGCGCCTCTCCCTGATAGGTGAAGGCGAGGTCGGCGCCGTGAGCGCGCAACGCCTTCGCTATCCCCCATGCGATCGAGCGCTCGTTGGCGACGCCCATGATGAGGCCTTGCTTACCCGCCATCAGCGGCATCGTCTTCCCCATTGTCCAATTTGCGGCGATCCTACACGAAGGAAAGCGCCCCGGCCAATCGGGGTCGCCCCGAGAATGGGACATTCGCCGAGAGCTTCTTGTTTAACAGCAGCGAGGACCTAAGCTGTTGTGATGACGTCCGATGAGGAACAGGGCCGGCCGCGCCGCGGCAAGTTGCGGCAGATAGGCGCGACGCTCGCCGCCTTTGCGATCTATTCGCTGCGCCGCTTCCTCGGTGACGGCTGTTTTTCCGCTTCGGGCGCGCTCAGCTATACGACCCTTGTTTCGCTAGTCCCGCTTGCCGTTATCGCTTTCGGGACGCTGTCCGCCTTTCCAATCTTCGCGCAGGTGCATGACGAGCTGGTGGCTCTGGCCTTTCGTACCCTGGTGCCGTCGATCGGTGAGCAGGCGGCGTGGTGGTTCCGCGCCTTCGCCAATTCGGCGGCGCAGACCACCGCGATCGGGATTGCCGGGATTTCCGCGACCGGCATTCTGCTGCTCGTCACGGTCGAGGATCAGCTCAATCTGATCTGGCGAGTGACCTCGCCGCGTCCATGGGTTCAGCGCATCCTTGCCTACTGGACCTTAATAACACTCGGGCCACTCCTGATCGGGATCAGTTTTTCGCTGTCGACCTATTTCGAGCTCGCCGCGCGTCAGGTCGGTCTCGGGCAAGAAGCGGTCGCGTGGTTTGCGAGCAGCTGGCTGCACTCACTCGCCCGTGCGGTTCCGGCCGTGCTCGAATTCGTCGCTCTCACGCTGCTCTATTGTCTCATACCGAACTGCGCGGTGCGCTGGCGCGACGGCGGGCTCGGCGCACTGATCTCTACGATAGCCATCGAAATTCTGAAGGTTGGCTTTTCGTTCTATATCGGCGTTTCGTCGTTTTATCAGACGGTGTACGGCGCGCTCGCCATCATCCCGATCTTTCTGTTGTGGATGTACATATCGTGGATGGCGGTTCTGCTCGGCGCGGTCGTCGCCGCGGCGTTGCCGAACTGGCGGATCGACGAGCGGGTCGGCACGATACCCTCGGGCGGCGTGCGGCTCGGCTTCAGCTTGTCGTTGATCGCCTCGCTGGCTCGGGCGCAACGGAGCGGCGAGTCGAGATCCACGCCGGCGCTCGCCGCCGAGCTCGGCGTCGCGACGACAGTCATCGACGAGCATATGAGGCCGCTCGCCGAGGCTGGCTTTGTGGCTCATACGCAAGAGGGGTGTTGGGTGATGTCCTGGGCCCCCGAGACCGCGACATTGCACGACTTGTACGAGGCGCTTCACCTGCCGCTCGCCGGCCGCTGGATGGGACGGGGCGCCCAGCCGTGGCAACGGCAGGTGGCGCCGGCAATGGATCGCATTGTCAAGGCGGAGAGCGCGGCCATGGGCGTCACGATCGCCTCTCTTCTCGCCGAAACGCTCGAACCCGTTGCTCGCCGGCGAGGCCGTTGGCGCTCGGCCGAGCCGGCTGCCGAAGAGGGCGGAGAGGGGCTTTTGTCGACACAGAGAAATTCGGGCAGAATTCGGCATGAGCGATGAAATCGCGGAGGGCGAGCCGTTTGCACCGTTTCGGCGCTGGCTCGACGAGGCGTGGCAAGGCGAGCCGAACGCGCACGCCATGATCTTGGCGACCACGACTTCGGAGGGCAGGCCGTCGGCTCGCGCCGTGCTGTTGAAGGGGCTGGATGATCGGGGATTCGTGTTCTACACCAATCTCGAAAGCCGGAAATCTAAGGAGCTGCTGACCAACCCCCACGCCGCGCTGTGCTTCATGTGGAAGTCGCTGAACCGGCAGGTCCGGGTCGAGGGTCCGGTCGAATTGGTCACCGAGCAGGAGGCCGATGCCTATTTCTCCAGCCGGCCGCGCGATAGCCAGATCGGCGCCTGGGCCTCCGACCAATCGCAGCCGCTCGCCAGCCGCGCCGAGCTTGAACGCCGCGTAGAAGACTTCGCCCGGCGGTTTCCCGAAGGCGCCGTGCCGCGTCCGCCGCATTGGTCCGGGTTTCGCGTAGTGCCGGTTTCGATCGAATTCTGGCAGGAACGGCCGTTCCGGTTGCATGATCGGCTGTTGTTCGTTCGCGAAGGAACAGAATGGCGACGGAAACGGCTATTCCCTTGATACCCAGGCCGGCGGCGGAGCGCCTGCGGAGGATCGCGACCTACGCTTCGGTCACGGTCGCGGCGGTCCTGATCGCGGTCAAATTCGCGGCTTGGCTGGAAACGGGATCGGTCGCGCTGCTGTCGAGCCTGGTTGACTCGTTGCTCGATGCGGTCGCGTCCCTCGTCAATCTCGTCGCGGTTCGCCATGCGATGAGCCCGGCCGACCGTGAGCATCGCTTCGGTCACGGCAAGGCGGAGCCGCTCGCCGTTCTTGCCCAATCGGCATTTATCACAGGCAGCGCCATGCTACTGCTCGCCGAGGCCGTGCGGCGGCTCATCTGGCCGGTTCCGGTCGGAAATCCACCGGCCGGCATCGTCGTCATGGTGTTTTCGATCGTTGTGACGATCGGGCTGGTTGCTTATCAGCGTCATGTCGTGCGGCGCACAGGGTCGATCGCGATCAGTGCCGACGAACTGCATTACCGCAGCGATATCGTGTTGAATATGAGCGTGATCGCGGCGCTCCTGCTGAGCAGCACCTTGGATTTTCCGTTGCTCGACCCGCTGTTCGGCGCGGCGATCGGTATTTGGATCGTCTACTCCGCTGTTAGGCTGGCGCGCCTGTCGTTGTTCCAGCTTATGGACCACGAGCTGCCCGACGAGGAGCGCGAGAAGATCCGTGGAATTGCGCAGTCGCATCCCGATGTGGTCGCCGCGCATGATTTGCGCACCCGGGTCGCCGGCCCGACAGCCTTCATCCAGCTCCATATCGAGATGGACGGGGGGCTCAGCCTGATCCGCGCGCACCAAATCTCTGACGAGGTCGAGGCCGAGCTGCGTGCCGCCTATCCCAACGCCGAAGTCATCATCCACCAAGACCCGGAGGGGGTCGAGGAGCCGAAATCCAGCTTTCCGCGACGGGTCGGCGCGCGATGAGCAGTGAACGAAAGGTTTTGCTATTAACCGGGGCGAGCCGTGGGATCGGCCACGCGACGGTAAAGCGATTCAGCGATGCCGAATGGCGGATCATCACCTGCTCGCGCGAAGCAGTACCGGAGGAGTGTAAGCGCGATCCGAACTGGACCCATCACATCACGGCCGATCTCGGAAACCCTGGGGATCTCGGCCGCTTCGTCGCCGACGCGGGCGAGTTGCTCGACGGACCGCTGCACGCGCTCGTCAATAATGCCGGTGTGTCGCCTAAATCTCCGACCGGGGCACGGGTGGGGTGTCTCAACAGCGATATCGAAGGCTGGCACGCAGTATTTCACCTGAATTTTTTTGTGCCGCTGATCCTGGCCCGCGCCTTCTCGACAGCGCTGGCGCAGGGGAAGGGTGCGATCGTCAACGTCACCTCGATCGCCGGTCACGTCGTTCATCCGTTCGCGGGGTCGGCCTATGCGACATCGAAGGCCGCCCTGTCGGCATTGACGCGCGAGATGGCCGCCGAATTCGCCCGGCTCGGCATCCGGGTCAACGCCGTCGCTCCCGGCGAGATCAAGACCGCGATGCTGTCTCCTGAAACCACTGCCTTGCTGCCGCGGATTCCGCTCAACCGGCTCGGCGAGCCCGAAGACGTCGCAGGCACGATCTTTTTCCTATGCAGCGAGGACGCCGCCTACGTCACCGCTACCGAGATCTTTGTCAACGGCGGCCAGCACATCTATTGAGACGGGAATTCCCAAGGACCAACTGGAGAGCGGAATTGATGACTCGGACATTGCTGACTCGGCGCACGGTGTTGCAGACGACGGCGGCGACGGCGCTCACCGCCCCCTTCGTGCACGGCGCCTACGCTGCCGGCAAGCTGTCCTTTGGCGTCTGGGATCATTGGGTCCCGGGAGCGGCCGAGGTCCTGAAGAAGATCTGCGCCGAATGGGGAGACAAGGAGAAGGTCGACATTAACATCGACCTGATCACGTCGAACGGCGACAAGGACCTGTTGAGCTTGATGGCGGAAGGCCAAGCCAAGGCCGGCCACGACATGATGGGGCTGCGCACCTGGTACGTCTCGGCACAGGCCGACAATTTCGTGCCGGTCGATGACATCGTGCTCCCGGTCATCAAAGAGTATGGCCCGGTCGCGCAGGCCTCCGAATACACCGGCAAAATCGACGGCCATTGGATGGCCGTACCGACCAGCTATGGCAACGGTTCGCTGCCGCCCTGCGCCCGCATCGACTACATGAAGGAATATGTCGGATTGGACGTCCAGAAGATGTATCCGGCCGGTGCTCCGCCCGACAAGGAATTGGTCGAGACCTGGGAGTGGAACAACTTCCTCAAAGCCGCCGATAAATGCTTCAGGGCGGGACACCCCTTTGCCCTTGGGCTCAGCGCCTGCACCGATGCGATCAATATGGCAGGTGCGGTATTTCACAGCTTTGGTGCCGATCTCGTCGATGCCAAAGGCAATATCACGGTCAAGACCGACGCGACCCGGCGGGCGCTCGAATTCTTCAAGCAGCTCTCTCAATCGCTCGACGGCGACGTCTATGCTTACGACAACGCGTCGAACAACAAGGCGCTGGTTTCCGGCAAGAGCGCGCTGATTTTCAACCCGCCCAGTGCTTATGCGGTGGCGAAGCGCGACCAGCCGAAGGTCGCCGAACAATTGTGGACCTTTCACTCGCCGAAGGGGCCGCAGGGCCGCTTCGACCCGTGCAACCCCTATTTCTGGGCGATCTGGAACTTCTCACAAAATATCCCGGCGGCGAAGAGCCTGCTGACCTATCTGATGACCCGCCCGGTACAGGAAAAGCTGGTCACTGCGAGCGTCGGCTTCGACATCCCGCCCTACGACAAGTGGATGGACTTCAAAATTTGGGAAGAGGAAGGCCCCCCGAAGGGCACCAACTATAATTATCCGCCGCGGCACGACGCGATCCCGAGCCTTGCGGGCTATCCGGCCCCGTTGAGGATCGGGACCCAGATGTTTGCCCAGGCGACCTTGACGAAATTGATCGCCAAAGTGACGCAACAGCGCCAATCCTTAGACGACGCGATGAGCTGGGCCGAAAGCGAGATCGAAGGCTTTATGCGATCGTAGTCGAACCTGCCCTATTTATTGCAGTCGGTGGCCCGAACGATGCACTCCCCGGCTTGGTCCTTGGCGCAGCTTTTCAGGGCGTCGAGACGGGCGGCTTCGCGGTTTCCACGCCAAGCGGCGCCGGCGTGCTTGCCGTCTTCGGTCGTCGCCAGCGCGCCGCACATCCGCGGACCGACCCTGCCCACCACCTTGCAGCCGCTGGCGCCGCAATCGCCGAGCGCGACTTCCTCGGCGCGTTTCCCCGTCGGCTGGTTCCAGCTCACACCGTACTTGCCGGTGTCCCTGTCCCACGCGATCGCGCCGTACCCGGCGGACGCGGGCATGGTCGGAAGCAGGGTGTATCCGAAGGCCAACAAAGCGACGACGATCCACAAGCGGCCCATCGACGTATTCTCCTTCAGAGGATCGTACCGTATCTGGCCTGGGGCGGACTGCCCCGCCCCAGGCCAGTGGGTCAGTGCAGCGGCGAGAAGGCGGCCGGGACGACGAGCATGTTCTCCTGCTTGAGCATCATGCCGGGCTGACCTCCCTTGGGCGGCCAGACGCCCTTGGCTCGGGCTTCCTCGCGGATGCGGAAACGCTCGCCCGCATCCTTGTAGGCCCAGATATGGCACCACTTGTTGAGGCCGCCGATCTCGGAATGCCAGGCGCCGACCAAAGGTGAGAGCTTGGTGCGCTCGGCGATTTGCGTGCTCCAGCGATCGATCGTGGCCGGAATGCCGCCCGGCTTGAAGGTATAAATGCGGATCTCGTAAAGATTGCCGAGCTGGCGCGGTTCGAGCTTTGGCGAGAACGGCGCCGGCAGGTAAATGTCGCTGTGCTGCTCGACGACGAATTCGCGGGTGTTGGGCGGCCAGCCCTGAAGCTTGGTCGCATCCGCCCGCAGCCGGGTGCGCTCTTCGAGGTTCTCGTAGGGCCAGACATGGATGACCCGGTTCAAGGGCCCCACTTCGGTGTGCCAGAAGGCGGCGAGCGGCGACACCTTCGCCCGCACCGGCAACGCCTCGGCGAAGCGTTCTTCGAAAGTCGCAACCGTGCCCGGCTGCAACGTGTAGGTGCGCATTTCGATGATCACAGGTCTTCCTCCGTTTCGAGAGTCAGCGCGCCGACGCTAGACCCTCGGTCCGGAGTGTCAAGCGCTCTTCCCGGGCTCGCTTCTGCCGGATGCCGGCGGTGTCTCTTCGGGATGGAAATCCAGTGACACGCCGTTCATGCAGTAGCGCTGGCCGCTCGGCTCCGGACCGTCGTCGAAAACGTGGCCGAGGTGGCCGCCGCAGCGGCTGCAATGAACTTCGGTGCGCGTCATAAATAGGCTGCGGTCGGCCTGGGTTTCGACCGCCTCGTCGAGCGGCGCCCAAAAGCTCGGCCATCCGGTGCGGCTGTTGAACTTAGCGTTCGAAGAAAAAAGCGGCTGACCACAACCGGCGCAGTGATAGACCCCGGGGCCGTACTGCTTATCGAGCGGGCTTGATCCGGCACGTTCGGTGCCGTGCTCGCGCAGCACCCGGTATTGCGCTGCAGACAACTTACCCCGCCACTCCTCCTCGCTCAGCGCAACCGGAAATGACTTCCCCGGCGAATGCACACGACCGCTCAATCGGCCGAAAAGTCCCTCTGCCATGCCCTTCCTTTCGGACTTCGAAATACCACCCACCCGATATCGGGTGGTCGGCTCCTCCCGTGAAGGGGCCGGCAGCAAACGACAGCAGGAACTCAGTGCACGCGCTCGTCTTCGCCGGGAATCGGACGCAACAATTCCGCCGTCGAGCGGGCGATCCAGCACCAGACGACGCAGGTCAGTTCGTCCTCGTCGCTGCGCAAGCGTTGCGCCTCGCGGTGCGCGATTTCCGCAGCGGCAGCGCCGTGCCGGCGAACGAGAAGCAATACCGCTTCCCATATCTTGCGCTCGTTGGTCATCATCGCCGGGGTCATCATAAGCGTAAATCCACCAGCTCCGCGAGAGTTCCCTCTGTAGCCCTCGATGGGGCGCTGAGGGATCGGCCCGACTAGGTATTTAAACGGTTCGATTGGCACAGTTCTGTCCAATATCTTGTGTTAGTAGACGAACTCCATACCTCATCCTGCTTGCAGTAAGGCCAGCCACCCTTATATTCGCGCCATGCCCGATCTCTTCGACACGCCGCCGGTCAAGCCCGGCGACAGCTATTCCGCCAAGGACATCGAGGTTCTGGAAGGTCTCGAGCCGGTTCGCCGCCGTCCCGGCATGTATGTCGGCGGCGCGGACGAGCGCGGGCTCCATCATCTCGTGGCCGAAATTCTCGACAATGCGATGGACGAGGCGGTCGCCGGCCATGCCACCCGCATCGAGATCGACCTTGGCAGCGATAACTGGGTAACCGTCCGCGACAACGGCCGCGGCATCCCGGTCGATCCCCATCCGCGGTTCCCGGACAAATCGGCGCTCGAAGTGATCCTGACGACGCTCCATTCCGGCGGCAAATTCGGCGGCGAGGCTTATCGCACTTCGGGCGGTTTGCACGGCGTCGGCGTCTCGGTCGTGAATGCGCTCGCCGACCAATTCGAAGTCGAGGTTGCGCGCGACCGCCGGCTGTGGACTCAGTGTTATTGCCGGGGGATACCGAAGACCAGCCTGGTGGACGGCGGGCCGGTGCACAACCGGCGCGGCACGATTGTGCGCTTCCACCCCGACCCGGAAATTTTCGGCGAACTCGGCTTCCGGCCGGCGACGCTTTACCGCATGGCGCGCTCCAAGGCCTATCTGTTCCGCGGGCTCGAAATCCGCTGGAGCTGCGACGCTTCCGTGCCGCGTCCGGAAGGCATCCCGGCCGAGGCGAGGCTTCACTTCCCTGGCGGGCTGGGCGATTTCCTCGCGGCGAGCCTCGACGGCCGCGCCACGCTGACGCCGCGGTCGTTTGTCGGACAGATCGACTTTGCGGAAGGCGGCGGTGTGGAGTGGGCGGTCGCCTGGCCCGAGGACGCGGAGGAAGGGTTCAGCCACTCCTATTGCAACACGATCCCGACCCCCGAGGGCGGCACTCATGAGGCGGGGCTGCGCAGCGCTCTGTTGCGTGCCGTCAAGGGCTATGGCGAACTCGCTGGCAATCGGCGCATCGCCCAGGCGACCGGCGAAGACGTTACGAGCGGCGCGGCGATGCTGCTGTCATTATTCATCCGCGACCCGCAGTTCCAGGGCCAGACCAAGGAGAGGCTGGCCTCTGCTGAGGCGACAAGGCTGGTTGAGAGTGCCGTCAAGGATCATTTCGACCATTGGCTCAGTGCCGATCCGGCGACTGCACGGGTGCTTCTCGAGCGCATTGCCGAACGTGCCGAGGAACGCCAGCGGCGCCGTCAGCAGCGCGAGCTGGCGCGAAAGACCGCGACGCGCAAGCTGCGGCTCCCCGGCAAGCTTGCCGATTGCAGTCGCGACAGCGCCGCCGGGACCGAGATTTTTCTCGTCGAGGGCGACAGTGCCGGCGGTTCGGCCAAACAGGCGCGCGACCGCGAGACCCAGGCGATCCTCCCGTTGCGCGGCAAGATCCTCAACGTGGCGAGCGCGTCGGCCGACAAGATGCGCGCGAACCAGGAGCTTTCTGACATCATCCTGGCGCTCGGCGCCGGCTCGGGATCGCATTACCGCGAGGAGGGATTGCGCTACGAGCGCGTCATCATCATGACCGACGCCGATGTCGACGGCGCGCACATCGCCTCGCTGCTGATGACGTTCTTCTTTCGCGAGATGCCGAGGCTGGTCGAAAACGGCCACCTCTTCCTCGCGTTGCCGCCGCTCTACAGGCTGACGCAGGGCGACATCACCCATTACGCGCGGGACGATGCGCATCGCGAGGAATTGCTGCACAGCGCCTTCAACGGCCGCGGCAAGATCGAGGTCAGCCGGTTCAAGGGTCTCGGTGAAATGCCGGCGCGCTACCTGAAGGCGACGACGATGCATCCGGCGCAGCGCACATTGTTGCGGGTGACGCTGCCGGCCAAACCCGATCCCGCAGCGATCGAGCTTCCCGCTGAGGAATTTGAGCGCACCAAAGCCTTGGTCGAGACGCTGATGGGCCGGCGCCCCGAGCTGCGCTTTGACTACATTCAGAAAAACGCCCGCTTCGCCCGCGACCTCGACGTATAGGCTGGGAACACATTCCACGTTTGAGCGGGGGATTTGATGCGCATCGCGGTGATCGGCACCGGCGGAATTGGCGGGCCCTATGGCGCCTCGCTCGCCCAGGCCGGGGCGGATGTGACCTTTGTCGCGCGCGGCACCCATCTCGCGGCGATCCGCGCGAACGGACTTCGCATCGAAGGGGATCGCGGCGAAACCCACATCCGCCCTGCGCACGCGACACAGAACATCGCCGAGATCGGCGCGGTCGATATCGTTCTGTGCTGTGTCAAATTATGGGACCTCGAAGTTGTCGGCGACCAGATTCGCGCCATCATCGGGCCGCAGACTGCGGTCATCCCGTTGCAGAACGGCATCGACGCCGCCGAACGCTTGACCTCGATCCTCGGGAACGACGCAGTGATGGGCGGCATGGCGTTTGTCACCGGCGCTATTGTCGCGCCGGGGGTCATTCGCCAGACCGGCACCTATCAACGGATGACTTTTGGCGAGCTCGACGGCCGCGTCAGCGACCGCGGCCGGCGGCTGCGCGATCTCTGCGAGGTGGCGGGGTTCGAGGGCGTGCTGAGCCCGGATATCATGGTCCCGGTCTGGGAAAAATTCATCTTGCTGGTGCCCCTCAGCGGGCTCAACGCGCTGACCCGATTGCCGCTCGGAAAGTGGCGGGACGATCCCGATCTCCTGGCCCTCTATGAGGCGGCGTTGCGCGAAACCGTATCCGTCGGGCTTGCCGAAGAGGTGCGCCTGCCGTCGGACATCGTTGGTAAAACGCTCGCACAGATGCATTCGATGCCGCCGCACCACACGACGTCGATGGGGAACGACCTGATCCGCGGCAACCGCCTCGAACTGCCCTGGTTTGCCGGCAAGGTGGTCGAACTCGGCCGGCGCCACGGCATTCAAACGCCGGTGAACGGTTTCATTTATGCGGCCTTAAAGCCCTATGCTCACGGGGCTCCGGCTTGAGATGGCCTGGGGTTCGGGTCGGAATTCGCCTGTTAAAGACCACTTGCGCAAATCCGCAGCCGCCCTTAACTAAGGCCCGTCGACCCGTTTGGGTTCGGCTTTCCGGCCTGCGTTCCTCTGCGATCGTCCGACCGTGTCTCCCGAGCCAATCGATGTCCGATGCGCCGCGCGCTCGCGTGGCGTCCTAGAATGCTAATTGGAGTTACTGCTAATGGCGACCGGTACGGTCAAATGGTTCAATGCGCAAAAGGGGTATGGGTTCATCCAGCCTGAAAACGGCGGCGCTGACGTGTTCGTTCATATTTCGGCGGTCGAACGCGCCGGGATGGACAATTTGCGTGAGGGTCAGAAGCTCAACTATGAGCTCGAGCAGGGTCAGCGGGGCCGGGTCTCCGCGGTGAATTTGCGCGCGGTCTGAATCGTGCGACTATCTACGGGGGCGCCTCAACGGGCGCCCTCCTTCTTTCCTCCAGGAGAACTCTTTGGCTAAGGAAGATCTGATCGAGTTTGAAGGTACAGTACTCGAGCTGCTTCCCGACGCGCGGTTTCGTGTGAAGCTCGACAACGGGCACGAGACACTTGCCTATTCCTCCGGCAGAATGAAGAAAAACCGAATTCGAATTCTTGCGGGCGATCGTGTCACGGTAGAAATGACCCCGTATGATCTGACCAAAGGCAGGATTAACTTCCGCCACAAGGACGAACGGGCGGCTCCGCCAATGACGCCGCGTCCGCAATACCGGCGGCGCTGAATCCCAACAGTTGTCGATCAATCCGGCATCTGCCGTGTGGTCACGGCATACCTCACCTACCGAAAATGTTTGACATCGCTTCGGTCAAACCCAATTTACTCGGTAGGTAAAAACGCAACAGTTGTTACAATAAGGCTACAACGTCTCGATGGATTTTTCTGAACTAGACCTTTCGCCTGAGGTTCTTCAGGCGGTTTCTGACGCCGGCTATACCAACCCCACACCGATCCAGGAACAAGCGATCCCCCACGTAAAGCGTGGCCGGGATGTGCTCGGTTGCGCCCAGACAGGAACAGGTAAGACGGCGAGCTTTGTGCTGCCGATGGTCGACATGCTGACGGCCGGGCGCGCCCGAGTGCGAATGCCGCGCTCGCTGATCCTCGAACCGACGCGCGAACTGGCGACCCAGGTCGCCGCCTCCTTCGAGCTCTACGGCAAGCATCACCGCCTGACTATGGCGCTGCTAATCGGCGGCGAGAGCTTTGTCGATCAGGAACGCAAGCTGGACCGCGGGGTCGACGTGTTGATCGCTACGCCCGGCCGCCTCCTCGATCTCTACGGGCGAGGCAAAATCCTTCTCTCCGACACCCGCATCCTGGTCATCGACGAGGCCGACCGGATGCTCGACATGGGCTTCATCCCGGATGTGGAGCGTATCGTCGGCTTGTTGCCGGAATCGCGCCAAACGCTGTTCTTTTCGGCGACGATGCCGACCGAGATCCGCAAGTTGGCGGACGCCTTTCTGCGCGACCCGATCGAGGTCTCGGTAGCCCCGCCGGCATCACCGGCCGCGACTGTCGCCCAGTCGATCGCGGTCGTCGACCCGGGAGACAAGCGCGAGGTGCTGCGCCGGCTGATCCGCTCAGAAGAGGTCAAGAACGCACTGATCTTCTGCAACCGCAAGCGCGATGTCGATATCCTGTTCCGTTCGCTGACCCGGCACGGCTTCGACGCCGCAGCATTGCACGGCGACATGCCGCAACCGAAACGCACGGAAACCCTGGACCGCTTTCGCAACGGCGAGGTTCGGCTTCTGGTTGCCAGCGACGTCGCCGCGCGCGGCTTGGACATTAAAGGCATGAGCCACGTCTTCTGTTTCGACGTACCGATTCACGCCGAGGATTATGTCCACCGCATCGGCCGAACCGGCCGCGCCGGTCTGGAGGGCCGGTCTTTTATGCTCGCCTCGCCGGAGGACGGCGATGCCGTCGCCGCGATCGTCAAGTTGATCGGCAGGGAAATTCCGCCGATCGCGATCGAAGGGATCGAGGCCGCCGAACTCGAATACGGCGAGCGCCGCTCGCGCCGCGGAGCACGCCGGCCCGTCAAGTCCGATCGCCGCCGCACCCGAACCGATGCCGCTCCCCGGCGGGAGCCGGCCGAACCGCGCCCCCTGCCGCGAGAGCGCCGGCCGAGCGCAGAAGAACCGGCAAAAGAGGGCCCACAGCAGGACCTGCCCTCCTCAAACGTGACTTCATTCCCGCGCGCCCCCGTCACTCGCGTTCCGCGGCGGCCCGAGCGCCAACCGGAACCGGATCGGCAGGTCGTCGGGTTTGGCGATCATCTGCCCGCTTTCCTCGCCCGGCCGCCACGGATCGTCGCTCGTCCCTGAGAACTTACGATCGATGAAGACGATCTTTGTCATGGTCAAATGCGACCTGGGCAAAGCCTACACCGTTGCCGACGAGGCCGTTCTCAACATCGAGCAGGTGTCGGAGGTCTATTCGACATCCGGGCAATTCGACCTGTTGATGAAATGCTATCTTGCGGAGGCCGTCGATATCGGCCGTTTTGTAACCGAACGACTGCAAACCCTTCCCGGGGTGAAGGATACGTTTACAATCATCGCATTCAAGGCGTTCTCGGAAGATACTTCCGGTTAGTCTTTGGAGGTTAGATGAGCGGGGACGAAACGGGCTGGGTCCGGGCAGCCAGCCGCGGCGATCTGGCCGAAGGCGAGCCGCTGGGCGTCGAGGTCGCGGGCCGCTCGATCGCGCTGTATGACATCGACGGGGCCCTTTTTGCGACCGACAACATCTGCACCCATGCCTACGCCCGGCTATCCGACGGGTGGCTCGACGGCGAGCTGATCGAGTGCCCGCTGCACGCCGCCCGCTTTGATGTCCGCACCGGAAAGGTGCTCGACCCCCCCGCCACCGAAGATTTGAAGACCTACCCGGTACGCGTCGTCGACCGGGAGATCGAAGTCAAGCTCGATTGAGGGGCGGCAAGCGAAGGACCTTGCTCGATTTCACCCATATACGCGGCGATAAAGATCGATAATTTCTTCGCTCGTCGGCACCCGCGGATTGTTCGCGGGGGAACCCGAGGCGATCGCCTGGCGCGCCATCACCGGCAACAGCTCCTCGTAACGCCCGGCATCGATGCCCCAGGCGCGCGGCGTCGGGACCTGGAGATCCTCGTTAAGGCGGCGCAATTCGTCGAGCAGGCGGGCAACCGCGGCTTGGCTCCCCTCGCCCTCTTCGGCTATTCCCATCGCCCGCGCACAATCGGCGTAGCGCTCGAGTGCGGCCGGCGCGGAAAAGGCTGTGATCTCGGGCAGGAGCATCGCGTTCGACAGCCCGTGCGGGACGTGGAAGAAGGCGCCGATTGGCCGGCTCATGCCGTGGACCAAGGCGACACTGGCATTCGAGAACGCCATCCCCGCCGTCGTCGCGCCGAGCATCATCGCCTCGCGCGCCGCCCGGTTGCCGGGCTCGGCGCACGCCATGCGGATATGACCGGCGATCAGCCCCATCGCGTTCTTGGCAAGACCGTCGGTGAAAGGATTGGCGCGGCGGCTGACATAGGCCTCGATCGCATGCGTCAGGCTGTCGAGCCCGGTATCGGCAGTCAGCCGCAACGGCATCGTCAGCGTCAGCTCGTAATCCATGACCGCCGCGACCGGGCAGCAAGCATGGCCGGCGACCAGCATCTTCTCGTCCGTTTCGGTATCGGTGATGACCGTAAAGCGCGTCACCTCCGAGCCGGTGCCTGCGGTTGTCGGGATCGCCACGACTGGTAGGCCCGCATTCGGGATTTGCGCCGGTACCTTGTAGTCCCGCATCTTCCCGCCATTGGCGGCGAGCACAGACATTCCCTTTGCTGTGTCGATAGAGCTGCCGCCGCCAAGGGCGACGAGGCTGTCATAGCTGTCTTCGGCCAGCCGGCGGGCGCCCGCTTCTATGACGGCGGTCGTCGGGTCCGCGACAGTGTCGGAAAACACCCGCCGGGGGATGCCGGCATCGTTGAGGATCTTGGTCACGCGCTCGAGATGTCCGGAGCGGACCAGAAAAGGGTCGGTGACAATCAGAGGTTTCGTCAGCCCGAGCCGCTCCAGTATGCCGGGGAGCTCGGCCAGTGCGCCGCCGCCGACCGCCATTATCCGCGGCATCGTGATGATCGGAACCATTGCGGGCCTCAGCCGGGTTTGCGCATGCGAAAACGCAAAATGCCCCCCGGCTGCTCGCTGGCTTCGAGCAGCTCGCACCCGGTTGTCGCGCAGAAATGCTTGAAATCCTTTGTGGCGCCGGGATCGGTCGCTAAAACCTCCAGCACCGCGCCCGGGGAGAGTGGCTTCAACGCGCGCCGCGCCTTCAATACCGGCAACGGGCACAATAGCCCGGTGGCGTCGAGGGTAGCGTCAACCGCTGTATTGGCTTGCGTCATCGCCCGGCATCTCCCGAGTTACCGCGCGTGACTGTAACAATCCGAGTGTGCCGAGGCGAGCGAAACCCGCAGATACACCGGGTCTCGATGGGCCCGCGCCGGCTCCGATAAGGCCGGCGCGGCCAGCGCCCTCTTACTCGTGCTTCAACTGCTCCAAAATCCACTCGCAGTGCCGCCGCTCGTCCTCCAGACCGCGCTGCAGCACCTCCCGCGTGTTCGCCTGCAGCCCTTTGAAGTCGACCGCTCGCTCGTACGCCGTGTTGGTGTCCGCCTCGTTGGTCCGCATCGCCTGCAAAATGGACTCGTCGCCCATCAGACCGGCGATGACCACCTTGCCCTTCGTGAGGAGGGCTTTCAAGTCGCCCTCTTTGGGCGGGGTCCGACCCATGCTCGACAGAATATCGCCGAGCTCGGTGATATGACGCAAATGGTCCCGCTTAAATTCCGCCAGGGTGGTACGGTATCTCAAGTTTTCGAGACGGTCGATCGCCGCCTGGTAAGCATCCACCGCGTCGTAGTCTAGCTGAATCAGGTCCTCGAGCAGGCTTTCGAGGGTGCTCTCGGTTCCTACAGTCGTCGTCATGTCGGTTCCTCTTGGCTTTGGGCAATGCTGGATGCGTCGAAGGGGTAACGTCGCCTTGGGCGAGTTCGCTCCATTCGCCCTTAAACAAGGCTATAAGCCGCGAGGGTCGGCAAAATTATCAAGGCTCCGAACCCATGCCGCGCGCCAGGTGTTTTCGCATGTAACACAGGTGCATAACGATGCGAATCCACCACCTCAGCTGCGGTTCGATGTGTCCGTTTGGCGGCCGGCTTTGGGACGGTCATAGCCCGGTTCTCGGACCCGCCGAAATCGTCTGCCATTGCCTGCTGATCGAAACCGAAGTCGGGCTCGTGCTCGTCGACACCGGGTTTGGCATGCGCGACGTGGTGCAACCGCGACGGCTCAGCCCGTTCTTTCGAATTGCCAATCGTGTCCGGCTGCGCGAGTCGGATACCGCTCTGCGACAGGTCGAAGACCTCGGTTTCACGGCGGCCGATGTTCGCCACGTCGTGCTGACGCATCTCGACTTCGACCACGCCGGCGGCATCGAAGATTTCCCGAACGCTACGGTGCACGTCTTTAGCGCCGAGCTGGACGCCGCGCGATCGCAAAATGGCTGGCTCGATCGCCAACGGTATCGGCCGGTGCAAGGGGGCGAGAATATCAATTGGCAGCGCTATGCGCCCGAGGGAGAACGCTGGTTCGGCTTTTCCTGCGTCCGCGAGCTGGTCGGCATGCCGTCGGACATCCTGATGGTGCCGCTCACCGGGCACACCCTCGGTCATTGCGGGGTGGCAGTGCGCGGCTCGGACGGTTGGCTCCTTCACGCCGGGGACGCCTATTTCTTCCACGATGAAATGGCTCTCGACGGATATTCCTGCACCCCGATGCTGCGTGCTTACCAGCGTCTGATGGCGGCCGACAACGAGAGCCGGCTCAACAACCAGACACGCCTGCGCGAGCTGAAGCGCGCGCACGGCCGGGAAATCCAGCTGTTTTGTGCCCATGACCCGAAGGAGCTGAAGGAGCTTTCGGTGCCTCCGATCGATGCCGCCCCGATCGAGGCGCCGCCGGCTACTCAGCACGCATAGCCGAAAGCTTCCCTGCCGTTCCTCGGGCGGCTCGCGAGGCGATCAGCAGCGTCGCCAGCCCGGCTGCAAGGGCCAGACCTGCCGCGACCATCGCCCGCTCGGTGGGCGAGCGCCAGCCGCCCTCAATGTCGTGCCCTTCTGCCATTGCCCGGAACACGTTGCCGTCGGTAACTGGCGAGCGGGAGGCCTGCGCGAGGTAGGTCTTCATCATTGCCGCCATGCCAGCGCGCATCAACCCAGGCGCGATCCTATAACCGAGCCGCGCCAGAGCGGCGGCGCTGCCGACGGTGACCGCCCGCCAAGGGCCGCTTCGGCGGCGTGAAAGGCATCGAGCCAGCTCCATTCTAACCCTCCCCCGCTTGCGGTGGAGGGAATGGGAGGGGGCTTGGCGGGTGAGACTGGCCTTTCGGCCGGCGCTTGGCGTAGGCTTTAGCTCTGGCCCCACGGTCGACGGGAGGCGTGATGCCGGCGCGGACAGGACGACAATATCTCGCTGGGTTGCGCGAGCAGGAACGGGAGGTCTGGCTCGAAGGCGAGCGGGTCAAGGACCCGGCGCGCCACCCCGGCTTGCAGGGCGGTGCGCGCGCCATCGCCTCGCTCTATGACATGCAGTGCGATCCCAAATTGCGCGACGAGATGACCTTTGTCTCGCCGACCACCGGCGACCGGGTCGGGCTGTCGTTCATCATCCCGCGCACCCGTGAGGATCTCGAAAAGCGCCGCGCGATGATGCTGAACTGGGCGCGCACGACCTGCGGCATGATGGGCCGCTCGCCAGATTTCATGAACGTGACCTACGCCGCGTGGGCCGGTGCGGCGGATTACTTCGCGCAAGGCATGGGACGGCCCGAATACGCCGAGAACATGCGGCGTTATTACGAGTACATCCGCGAAAACGACCTGACCCTGACCCATTCGCTGATCAATCTGCAGCGCAGCCGCACGGTTTCCGGCGTCTTCAACCTCGAGGAAGGAACGGCATTGCAGGTCGTGCGCGAGACCGATACCGGCATCGTCGTGCGCGGCGCGCGGATCCTTGCGACATTGGGGCCGCTCGCGGACGAGATCGGGGTCTATTCGCCGCGCATGGGGCGGCACACCGAGAACCACAGCCCGTTTGCAGTCAGCTTCGCGATCCCGTGCGGGACGCCGGGTCTCAAATTCCTGTGCCGCGAGAGCTTCGATCTGGGCCGCTCGCATTTCGACCATCCGCTCGGCTCACGCTTCGAGGAGATGGATTGTGTCGTCTTTTTCGACGACGTGCTGGTGCCGTGGGAGCGCGTCTTCCTGCTGGGCGACGTGGACCTCCTCAACCGAACCGCCAATGTAACGCATTCCTCGGCCCATTCCGCCCATCAGGGCGCGGTCAAGAACCTCGCCAAGGCCGAGTTCGTGCTCGGCGTGGCATTGCTGATGACGCAGACACTGGGCAATTCGCAACTGCCGAACGTCGAGGAGCGCATCGGCGAATTGATGCTCTACACCCAGCTGACTCGGGCCTGCATGCGCGCCGCCGAGGCCGATGCCGAGCTCGACGAATGGGGGGTGATGTGCCCCGACCTCTTGATGGTCGAGAGCCCGCGCAACCTGTTCATGACGGCCTATCCGCGGATGGTCGAGATATTGCAGCTTCTGGGGTCGAGCAGCTTTATGCTGACCCCGACCGAAGCCGATATGAAGGGGCCGCTCGGCCCGGCGATCGAGCAGTATTTGGCGACCGACAATTCGCCGGCAAAGGACCGTGTCAAACTGTTCCGGCTGGCTTGGGACATTGCCGGCACGTCGTTTGGCAGCCGCCAGGTTTTGTACGAGCGGTTTTTTGCCAGTGACCCGCTGACGCGAGCCCGCGCGCTGGCGTCAATCTACCCGAAGAAAGAAGTAATGGACCGCGTCCTGGAGTTCCTCGGGCGCGACGACAATGCCGAATGAAGGAGGAGAAAGATGAAGAGACCAATGTATCTGCAACACGTTAACTTCTACGTTCGCGATGCTGAGCGTTCGAAGCAATGGTACGAGGACCTGCTCGGCCTGCACACCTATGAATACCGACCGGGTTGGGCCGCCTTCATGTCGGCCGACACCGAACAGTCGCATGAGGTGGCGCTGATGCAATTGGGTCGCCGACGCGCCGTTACAGCAAAAGGGCCAAGTCGGCCTCAATCACTTCGCCTGGCGGCTCGAATCGCTCGACGATCTGAAGGAATTCTACTTACGGTGCAAGGAGAAGGGGCAGGCGATCGATCGAATCGCCGATCACGGAATTTCGCTCGGCATCTATATGCGCGACCCTGACGGCAACGGCGTCGAAGTATTTTACGAAATGCCGCGCGCCGAATGGCCGGTGGATTATCACGTCTTCACCCGCGAGAAGACCGGTCGTGGCCGTTTCCCCGGCCCGTGGGACGCCGAGATCGCGGCCGACGGCCCTCCTGCGCAGCCGGTCGCCGCGGAGTAGCTCTTTCTCGTCATTCCCGCGAAAGCGGGAACCCAGTCAGGTGGCCCTGGGCCCCGCTTTCGCGGGGGCGACGATTGAGGCGGCGCGATGGACAGAGACGAGCAGATCAGCCTGCTTCTGCTGAAGCAAGAGATCGAGGAGTTCCTTTATTGTGAGGCGGATCTGCTCGACGAGCGGCGCTATGAGGATTGGCTGGCGCTGGTTGCCGAGGATGTGCGCTACTGGATGCCGATGCGGCGCAACGTCAAGGTCGGCGAAGCAGAGCGCGAATTCACCCGCGCCGGGCAGGACATCAACTGGTTCGATGAAGGCAAGGAGACCCTGACGCGCCGCGTCAAGCAGATCCTGACCGGTATGCACTGGGCCGAGGAGCCGGTCTCCCGCATCTCGCACATGATCTCCAATGTCCGGCTGCTCGAGGTTAACCCCTCGCCGGCCGAGCCCGAGGAGGTCACGGTCCGCTGCCGGTTTCTGATCTACCGCAACCGGGTGGAGACCGAGACCGACATCCTCGTCGGCAAGCGGGAGGATGTGCTGCGGCGGGTCGACGGGAAATGGCAGATCGCGCGCCGCAAGATTGTGTTGGACCAGAACGTCTTGCTGACCAAGAACCTGACCTTTTTCTTTTAGCTTTTCGTCGCAACCCAATTCGTCTTCCCGGCGCAGGCCGGGATCCATGGCGGAATGGGCACCGGCCTTCGCCGGTGTGACGAACTCAGTTGGAGGTCATCATGACCGCAGGTGAACAAGGGTACCGGCCAGGTCTCGTGGACATTAAGGCGGGACAGATCAGCCGCGAGATCTTTGTCAACGAGGAGATCTACCGCGAAGAGCTGGAGCGGCTCTTCGCCCGCGCTTGGCTGTTTGTCGGCCATGAGAGCCAGATCCCAAAGCCGGGGGATTTCTTTGTCTCGGGAATGGGCGAGGAATCGGTGATCCTGTGCCGCGACCGGGCGGGCAAGGTCCATGTCTTCCTGAATTCGTGCCGGCACCGCGGCATGAAGGTGTGCCGGTATGACGAGGGCACCACGCCGGTTTTCACGTGCCCATACCACGGTTGGAGTTACGGCACCGACGGCAAGCTGGTCGGCGTGCCGTATTTTCGCGAGGCTTACCGCGAGAAGCTCGACAAATCGCAGTGGGGCTTGGTGGAGGTGCCGAAGCTCTGCCTCTACAAGGGCACGGTGTGGGCCAGCTGGGACCCGATGGCGCCGCCCTTTCTCGAATATCTCGGTGATTTTGTCGGCTATCTCGACCTGACGCTCGACGGCTGGGACGGCAGCGAAGGCGGCACCGAAATACTGGGCGGCATTCAGAAGTGGCTGATCCCGTGCAACTGGAAATTCCCGGCGGAGAATTTCTGCGGCGACAGTTATCACAACATCAGCCACCGCTCGGTCGATCTCGTTGGCATCGGACCCAGTGGCAGCGGCCGCCGCGATATGCAGGAGCGGCAGATGGCGCGGCGTCTGCACGTCGCGTTCTACGAGCGCGGGCACCAGACCGGGGTCTATCTCTTCCCCAAGGATCAGCCGATGCCGCCCTCATACCAGCATTCCCCGCTGGTTGCCGAATACTTCGCCCATTGCGAAGAGGAGCGGCGCAAGAAGCGCGGCGAATGGGCCCGCGTCATCGGCAGCCCCGGCGAAATCTTCCCGAACACCGCATTGCATCCACGACAGCCGCGCACGATTGCCGTCTGGCATCCGCGCGGGCCGCATCAGACCGAGGTCTGGCGCTGGTACATGGTCGACAGCACCGCCCCGCCGGAGGTCAAGAATTTCCTGCGCGATTACTACATCCGCTATTCCGGTCCTGCCGGCATGACCGAACAGGACGACATGGAGAACTGGAACTACGCGCATGCCGCCAGCCGCGGGACGATCGCGCGGCGCTACCCCTACAGCTACGAGCAGGGTCTCGGCTTCGAGACAGAGCAGTACGAATGGCAGGGGCTCCACATTCCGGGCACGGTCATGGACATCACCGAGGCGAAGTCCAGCGAGCACAATTTGCGCAACCTCTACCGGCGCTGGGCCGAGTTTATGGAAGCCGACAGTTGGTACGATCTCGCCACTTGGCGGGTCGCGCGGGCCGCGGAATGAGCGATGCGATCAACATCCGGCTGCTGGGGCCCGGCACCCGGATCGCCCTTGTCGACGGTACCATCGCGGAAATCGTCTCCAATCCGCTTGACGGAGTCTGGCTTTTCGCGAGGTATCTCACCTCACCCGACGATCCCGCCCGGGTCGGCAGCGAGGAGATGATCTTCGCCCAGGACGTTGTCGAGATCCAAGACGCCCCGTGATTCTTCTATGGCCTAGCGTTGGCGCGCCGCTTGGGCCTGTTCCCAATTTCGTCCGTCGAAAAAACTGGTCGGCTTTAGCGCCGCCGGGTCAATTCCCTCCAGGCAGCGGGCATTGACGCTGATCTTGTCGGGGTCCGAGCGCGGCACATAAAAGGCATGGATGCCGCAATGCCGGCAGAAGGTGTGCTTGGCGGTGTTGGTGTTGAACTGGTAGGTCGCGAGGTCCCCCTCGCCCTGCAACAGCTCGAATTGCTCGGGCGGCACGATCAGGTGCAGGATGCCCTTTTTGGTGCAGATCGAGCAGTTGCACTCGAGCAGCCCTGCCACATCGGCGCGTACCCGGAACCGCACCCGGCCGCAGTGGCAGCCACCCTCATAGGTTTCGACCATCACAGCGGCTCCGGGACCAGCAGGAACAGATCGGTGTCGCCGGTTTCCAGGCCGGCGGCGGTCAGCATCGCGTGCACCTGGCCGCGGTGATGGGTCTGGTGGTTGAAGAAGTGGCTAATCAGAAAGCCCTTTGGCGCGCGCATCTCGCGGCCGGCGGCGCCGCTGAGCCAGACCAAATCTTCGGCCATCCAGGCATCGTCGACCTTCGTCGCCCAGCGGGAGATGTCGGCGTCGGCCTCCTCGCGCGCCGCACTGAGTGCCGCAAAGTCCTCGATCAGCCCGGCGCTCTGCTTGATCGCGACATCGGGCTTGGGCCAGTTGTCGAAACGCGACATCCACTGCCGGTCGCCCCATAGGAGATGGTTGAGAGTACCGTGTATCGAACCCCAGAATGCGCCGCGCGGCTGCCGCCGCTCCGCGTCCGTGAGGCGCGCGGCGGCACCGTACAGCCGCCGGTTCATCTCGGCATTGTAGGCGGCCATCGTGCGGACATAGGCGGGCGTGATCATCGCGGCTCCTCACATGCGGTTCAGGCAGCGGCTTTGCTTGCCACCCTCGTCATGAAGATTTATGGGTCAGGCGAGGATCGCTTGTACACGGAGAAAGTCATGGGGAGAAGGCCATGAAGGCGGTGCTGTTCGAGAAGCATGGCGAGCCGGAGGTATTGCATCTGGCCGAAATCCCCGACCCGGTCGCCGGACCCGGCGAGGTCGTCGTCGACATCCACGCCGCCAGCGTCAATGCGGCCGATTACAAGGTGCGGCTCGGCGGCGGCGCCTACAGCGGCAGCGGCGTCAAGCTCCCGCATATCCTCGGGCGCGACTTCTCCGGCGTGGTCAGCGCGGTCGGCCCGGGTGTCACCGATTTGCGGATCGGCGACCCGGTGTTCGGGGTCTGCGATCAGGGGATCGAGGGCGCCTACGCGGAAAAGATTGCGATCAAGGCCGCGATCATCGCCAAGAAGCCCGATCGTCTCGGTCACGCCGAGGCGGCAGCCATGGCATTGACCAGCATTACCGCGCTATGGGCGCTCGAAGACACCGCGAAGCTCAAGGCGGGCGAAACGATACTGATCCAGGGTGGTGCGGGCGGAGTCGCCGGCTTCGCAATCCAGCTCGCCAAGCATCTCGGCGCGACGGTCATCACGACGGCGAGCGCCCGCAATCACGATTATGTCCGCCATCTGGGCGCCGACCGGGTCATCGACTACAACAAAGGAGGACTTCAGCAAGGTCGTTAGCGACTGCGACGTCGTGTTCGACACGGTCGGCGGCGATGTCCAGGTCCGCTCCTATGAGGTTTTGAAGCCGGGCGGCCGGCTGGTGTGGATCGCGCCGGCGCCGGCTGGGTTTCAGCCCAGCCGCAAGGATGTGCAAGTGCTGCGCCCCGCTGTGGCCCGCGACCGCGTGCATCTGGAACGGATGCTGGCATTGCTTGAAGCCGGCGCGGTATCGCCGCCGGCGATCACCCGCTATAAGCTCGCCGACGCTGCGGAGGCGCACCGGGTCAGCGAAAGCCGCCACCTGCAGGGCAAGTTGGTTTTCGAAATCCGTTGAAAGGAAGAGACAAATGGCAGGCAATGGACAAATGGTGATCGACCTCGACAAGAAGCGCATGACTGCGATGGCCCAAAAGGACATCGCCACTTTGAACACGCTGCTCTCCGACGACCTCATCTACACCCACTCCTCGGCACGGCTCGACACTAAGCAGAGCCTGATCGGCAACATGGAATCGGGGTCGACGGTCTACACCGCTGTCGAGCCCTCCGACGTCAAGGCTCAGGATTTGGGTAATTCGGTGGTGCTGACTGGCTCGTGCCGCATCAGCGTCATGTCGCAGGGCCGCCCGAACAGCTTCAGCGTCCGCTTTACCGACGTCTACGCCAATAAAGGCGGCCAGTGGCAGATGGTGACCTGGCAATCCACCCGGTTGCCGGAATAATCCTACCCGGCGGCGCGCATTAAATCGAGGAGCGGGTACAGCGAGCGCTGGTGCGCGATGGGTTCGGGTGCATCGCGAGGGGGCGCCATGCCAATGCGGTCGTGCCAGTAGGTCGGCAGACCGACCCTGCTGGTGCCGAAGAGGTCATAGGCGGAGCCGGCTACGAACAGGCAACGGCTGGGCATTACACCCAGTTCGTCCAGCGCCATCTGGTACGGTCGTGGGTCGGGCTTGTAGAAACCGGCGCGCTCGGCTGTGACGACGGCATCGAAATCGATGCCGGTGCAAGCGACCGCCTTCGCCGCGAGTTCCTCGGAGCAGTTTGTGACGACGCCCAGGGCCACCCCTTCGCGGCGCAGCGCGCCGAGCACTTTGCGAACCTCCGGCCAGGGTTCAAGCTCGCCGTAGCGGCCGGCGAGCTGCGCCTCCAGGGTTGACGGAAGTCCCACCTCGGCCGCGGCCCCGGCGACGAGCGCCTCGTAGGGACGGTAAGCGCCAGCCTCGTAGGTGTAGCGCAAATAGGCTGCGCGCCACTTGCGGCCGTCTTCCGGGCTCCCGGCGACGGTGTTCCACAAGGTCCAGGAGTCGAGTAGCGCGGTCAGCAGATCGAAGAGGACGGCATCGAACTTGCGCTCAGATCTCGGCGACATTGGTAAAGTATAGCATTTGTAATACGAGTTGCCGCATTGCGGGAACAAAAGGTGATCCGATGAGCAAAGCCTTTGTCAAGGAATCCGATGATGAGGCCGACCTCCCCGACGAAACGCCAACCCTTCCAGTGGGCTTCAAGAACTATATGACCCCGCGGGGTCACCGCCATATGCGAGACGAATTGCGCCAGCTGCTGCGGGTCGAGCGCCCGAAAGTCGTCGAGACCGTGGCCTGGGCGGCCGGCAACGGCGACCGGTCGGAAAACGGCGACTACATCTACGGCAAGCGCCGCCTGCGCGAGATCGACCGGCGCATTCGCTTCCTGACGAAGCGGCTGGAGAGCGCCGAGATCGTCGACCCAAGCCGGCAAAAGCGTCGCGACCAAGTCTTCTTCGGCGCAACCGTCACCTACGCCACCGAGGACGGAACCGAAAAGACGATCACGATCGTCGGCATCGACGAAGCCGATTTCGCCCGCGGCCAAGTTAGCTGGGTATCCCCAATCGCCCGCGCATTGCTCAAAGCACACGAGGGCGACACCGTCGAACTCCGCGCCCCCGCCGGCATCGAGCAGATCGAGGTGCGCGAAATCCGCTACGCCGGTGTCGACGGCGAGACAGGCTGAATTATCGGCATCAGACGGGCTTTCCCTATGATGCGAGGTGACGCCTCGCTCTCCTGCGATCCGCGCGCTGTTGCGCGGGTCCCTGTGCGCGCGTCAGGTTGTAGGCGGTGTTGACCAGCGCGACGTGCGAGAAGGCCTGCGGGAAGTTGCCGACTTGCCTAGAGAGGCGCGGGTCGTACTCCTCTGCAAGCAGACCTACATCGTTGCGCAAAGAAAGTAGACGCTCGAAAAGCTCGCGGGCCTCATCGACGCGTCCTTGCAGGACATAATTGTCGGCCAGCCAAAAGCTGCAGGCCAGAAAGGCGCCCTCACCGGGAGGTAGGCCGTCCACTAGCTCGCCGGTATCGTACCGCATGACGAAACCGTCGACGACGAGGCGCTGCTCGATCGCCTTCACCGTTCCGACGATCCGCGGGTCGGTCGGAGGCAGGAAGCCGACGAGCGGAAGCAACAACAGGCTCGCGTCGAGCGACTTTGACCCATAAGCCTGGACGAAGCTGCCGAGGTCCGGATCGAAACCACGCCGGCAGACATCCTGATGAATGTCGTCGCGTATCCGCCGCAATCGCTCGATCCCACTGTCGCCGCCGGCGTGCTCGCCGACTTGTTCCAAGATTTTGACGGCGCGGTCGAAGGCAACCCACGCCATTACCTTCGAATGTGTGAAATGCTGCGGCGGCCCGCGTATCTCCCAAATGCCCTCATCAGGCTGACGCCAGATTCGCGCCAAGTGACCCAGAATGCTGCGGCCGATCGCGACCGCGCGATCGACCGTTGGCATACCATGACAGTGAGCATGGTACAGGGCGTCGAGGACCTCACCGTAAACGTCAAGCTGCGTCTGCTTGACTGCGGCATTGCCGATCCGCACCGGTCGTGAGCCTTCGTATCCCGACAACCACGGTACCTCCCACTCTGCCAGCCGGCGCTCGCCGCCTAGCCCGTACATGATCTGTATTTGGTCAGGGCTGCCTGCAACGGCCCGCAGCAACCAATCCCGCCATGCGCGGGCCTCGTCGTAAAACCCTCCGTGCATCAGAGCCAGCAGGGTGAAGGTGGTATCGCGAAGCCAGCAGTAGCGATAATCCCAATTGCGCGTGCCGCCGATCTGCTCGGGCAATGACGTCGTCGGCGCTGCGACAATTCCGCCGGTTGCGCTGAAGGTCAGGCCCTTCAGTGTGACCAAAGAGCCTTTGACGGCATCGGTCCAGGAGCCGGCGGGACAGCACCGTGACGTCCATCGCCGCCAAAAGGTCTCGACCCTGCGCAAGGCTTGTTCTGCATCGACGGGCTGCGGCCGCGGGAGATGGGACGGCCCATAGCTCATTACGAAAGGGATCGTCTCACCGGCACTGACGTCGAATTCGCCGACAGTCTTCAGATCCTCTCCCCGCAGCCCCACCGGCGTGCGCAAAACGACTCTCTCGGGACCGCCGATGGCCGATAGCGCGCCATCCGGGAGCCGCTCGACCCAGGGCACGACCGCGCCGTAATCGAAACGCAGGATGAACTCCGTCTGCATCGGGACACGGCCGCGCACCCCTCGGACCAGCCGGACGATATCCGAGAAACCGGCGCGCAGACCGATAAAATCGACTATCTCGACCGTACCCCCGGCGGTCTCGAACATTGTCGCGAGGATAAGCGAGCCGTTTAGGTAGCGCCGCTTGACTTCGTGTGAGGGATCGGCCGGCGCGATCAACCAACGGCCGTGTTCAGGCTCGCCGAGGAGCGCTGCAAAGCAAGCTGCGGAGTCGAACCGCGGCAGACACAGCCAGTCGATGGATCCATTGCGCCCGACCAGCGCCGCCGTAGTGCAGTTGCTGATCAGCGCATAATCTTCGATCCGCTGGTGAGCCGCCATAACCTACCTGTCCGCTTGTTCCCCGTCATGCATAACTCAGGATGCTTGTTCGATGAAGCGGGTCGCGCTCTCTAAGGCTGCCCCGGATCAAGTGCAGCTTTGAGCGGGAGCGCCGGTGTAAGGCTCGGGCCGGCGCTTGGCGACTACCCGCCCGAGCAATCACTCGGAGGTAATCGAGCCTAAGGACTGCCGTGGCCGCTAGTCTTCGGACCGGCATTGTCAGAATACGGGCGCTGGGCGACGTAGGGATCCCAATACGCCTTCGGGGTCGGAAACGGCGATCCCGCATAGTAGTTATAAGTCGGGTAATTGTAGGGGCGGCCATACCCCGGGTAATAATAATACCAAGGATTGCCCGAGACGCTGATCTGGTACCCCGGGTAATTGTAAGGGGACCACGAAGAGGTGTTGGGCCTTCCGTAATACCTGTAGTACTGGGCATCCCCCGTCGCCGCGGTTCCCGCGAGCAATCCGAGCCCGACAACCGCTGCTGTTGCCAGTATGCGCATCGATCACTCTCCTGACCCAGTCTCTCCTTGGGTGACGAACAGGAAACAGGGGGGAATCGTTCGATTATCCATTTAAAGGCCACCTTTGAAAATCCGATAAGTAGAAATTCAACGAAATTATTCAGCGCTGGAACGACATAACGATAGGCAATCGGAACTCGACAAACCACAGGTCGACCGTAAACTAAGTGATTGATATTCTTCTGATCTCGGCGACCCTTTACATAAATAGGAGGAGACTTCAAGCCGAAACGGTTGCATCCGACGAGAACTCGCCCCAACTCCTCATGTGGCGAGCCGTGACGGCAGCAGGGGACAAAAATATCAAAAATGCGGGTGGTGCTGTGCCCTGAGGGTCAGCAGACAGGAGCTTATGCAAGTTCATGAGGAGGCGAGAGATGAGTAAGCGAAATGTGCGATACGCCTGGCGAGTGAAAACCGTGAGCCTTTGCCTCGCAATGTTTGCCAGTGCGGGCCTCATTACGTCGGGATGGGCGGCGCTTTCTAATCCCGAGGGCACAGTGCGAAGCTTTTACAGTGTTTTGCTCGGCAATATGCAGCAAGGTCGAATGCTCGGGGAAAGCGGGCGTTACGCCAGGTTGGCGCCCGTCGTCGACCGTACCTTCGACATCCCTTTGATGACCCGGCTAGCCGTCGGCCCGGCCTGGGCATCCCTGTCTCCGGCCGAGCAGCGACAGCTGCAAGCGGCGTTTGCGCATTATGTCACCGCTACTTATGCCGATCAGTTCGACAGCTATTCGGGGCAACAACTGCAAGTCACCGGCGAGCGGCCAACCGGCAGAGATATCATGGTGCAAACAAAGATCGTCAAATCGAATGGCGAGGCGACGGAGCTCGATTATCTGATGCGCGCGGATGAGGGCTCTTGGGAGATCTCCGACGTGTACCTCGATGGCTCGATCAGCCAGTTGGCGGTGCATCGATCGGAGTTCCATTCAATCCTGCAGCGCGAGGGCGTCGACGGTCTCGTGGTTGCGCTGAATCGCAAGGCCGACCTGCTGCAGAGCGTCGCCCGGTCGTCTTAGCGGTTAGTCGGAGCCGCCTCCGCCGCTCTTCCTCAGCCCGGTGACGGCGGGCAGTGCTTCGCTGATCGGCATCGGTGCAGCTTCGCTCGCCGGTTCATCGAGAAGCGGTTCGAGCTGCGGTTCGAGCGCTTTGAGCAATTGCACGGCCAGAGCGCTGGTGAAATGGTAAGTGCCGGCGATCGCGCCGGGGACGTAGGCGGTTATGGTGCCGAAGAAGCGATTGCCGAGGAAGAACACAAAAGTGGCGGTACGATCGACGACGCGCTGTGAGATCAGCTGGCCGCCGCGGCCAAAGCGGTCCAGGCGATTGTCGCCGGTGCCGGTTTTGCCGCCGACCGGCAGCAGGGTTCCGTCCGGCGCATGGTAAGCGCCACGCAAGCGCGTGGCGGTCCCCTCTGTGACCACGCCCATCAGCGCCTGCCGCACGGTCTTGGCGATCTCGGGAGCCATGACGCGCTGCGGCTCGGGCTTCAGCGTCATATCCGTTTCATAAGGGGTGTCGGCAGCGAAATGGAGCCGCTGCAGGTCGACACTCGGCAGACGCACACCGTCATTGAGAATAATCCCCATCAGATCGGCGAGGGCGTCGGGCCGATCGCCCGAGCTGCCGATGGCGCTGCCGTATGACGGAACGAGATGTCCGAATGGATAGCCCTGCCGCCGCCAATCCTGCAGGATCCGGTCGAAGGCATCCTCCTCGAGCAGCATGCGGATGCGCGTGTTCTGCTTGTGCAGGTTATGACTCTTGAACAGCCAGCCATACACGTCCTGCCGCACATCCGCGCTCGCCTCGACGACCTCGTCGCGGGGCGCGTTCGGATGATCCTGGAGATAGGCGACGAGCCACAGCTCCAGCGGATGAATTCCCGCGATGTAGCCCCGGTCCTGCAGCGAAAAACGGCCGGGTCCGTACTCCCTCCACAAATCCCAGAGCTCATCGTTATCTACCGATGAGGGCGGTAAGTGGTGCGCGAGAAAGTTGCCGAGCTCGGCGCGACTCGCCTCGGGCCGCGCAGTGAGGTAGACAACCGCGAGCCGTCGCGCTGCCGGGCGCGTCCGGCGTGCCAGCTTGTCTAACGCCTCTTGCGGCGTCAGACCCTTGTAGTCGTTCCAGAACCGGCCGAGATAGCGCCGTCCCTCCTGGTCGGCGAACCGCTGCAGAAAGGCTTCCCGGTTCGGGTCGTCGGCGTCCGAGAGGAGCTTCTCGGTGTTTATCCCGCTCTGCGCCTGGTAGTAGAGGACGATGTCGCGCATGATGCGGATAAAGGAGTTGTTGATCGAGTGCTCGAAGGCCCCGAGCACCGTCGGATTTGAGTGATTCTCCCATTTCTCAAAATTGGCGAAGGCGTGCACACCGCCGCCGGTGAAGAATGCCGACGGACTGCCCGAATATTGGCGTTGCATCGCCGCGTCGATCATCGGCTGAAGGCCGTGATCACCTGTCTTCGCGAGATAGCCCGCCGCCCATGCGGTTAGCGGGTCGTCCTTCGCCGCCGCCATGGCCACCAGATCGCGCCGCGGCAGCGAGGCCAACTTGCTGTGCAACTCGTCGACGATATTCAGATACGTGACGAGGGTGCGCAATTTCGCGGTGGATCCGAGGATCAGCTTCGCCCCGGAATTGATGTCGAAGGGCGAGTTGAGGCTGTCCGCGTGGATGCGCAGGTAATTGCGCTCAGCGCCGCGCTCGTAGAGCACGACGCTCCAGGCGATCCTGCCCGGCTTTTCTCCAGCCGAGCAGATTGTGGCCCACGAGCCCCAGCGATCTGACGTAAGCGGGATCGCCGAGCCGCTCTAGAACATCCGTGACCCGTTTCTGGGCGGCCGTATCGACGGTTCCATACCCCGTCACATCGAGCCGGTCGAGGGCGTAAAGGTCGGGCAGGTGGAGCAGCGTCATCAGCTCGGCCCGCAGGCGGTCCGTCGCCTTGCTTCCGACGAAGGACACCGCCGCCGGAGGCGGCAGCTGGGTGCGGAAATGCAGCTTGGCCGCGAGTGCGGCGTCGCGCAGCGCCGGGTCGATGATTCCGGCGCCGGCGAGCAGACGCAGATAACCGTCGGTCAAGGCTGCGAGATCGGTTCCGTCGCCGCTCAAATAATAGGCAGGCCGGCGGTTGGCGAGCAGCAGGCCGAGGACTTGGCGATAAATCTCGCCCTTCCGCGCCAATTGAGCTTTGTTTGTGGCCGGTGTCGTCAGCACCCGGTTCGCCTCGGCGAGATCGGTGCCGTACCAGATCCACAGGGCCTCCGGGACGCCGATGATTTCGCCGTAACCGGGTCGCGATCCGAGCGGCGTAGAGTTGAGATAGGTCGTTACGATGTCGCGCCGGGCCGCAGCTGTCTGCGGGCCGTTGCGATAGGCGCGCGCCGAGGCTGTGACCATTTGGCGGAATTTCTCGACGATGCCGGGTGTGCGGCCGCCCGGCGAGTGGCGAAACTTTTCGATCTGGGTGGCAAGCGTGCTGGCGCCGCCTTCTCTGAAGCGGCGATCCACGACGCTGGCGACCCGTCCCGCCACGGCCAGCATTAACCGGCCCCATTCGACCGCTGGGTTGCGCTCCGGGGCCTGCAGGTCGAGAAGATCGTGATCCTCGATGAACAGCAGGCTGTCGACCACGAGCGGCGGGATCGAGGAGAAATCCTTGTAACCCCGTTCCGGAAAGCTCGCCTGGTAGAGCGGGTTCTCGTCACGGTCGAGCAGTTTCACCCCGGCCCGCGATTTCTCACCGTAGATCGCGTACCCCTCCTGGTCGACGAACCGCTCCAGCGGAGGCGACCAGCGCGCTTGCTGCGTGACCACGAAATGGCGGGCGCTCAGGGCTTCGATAAACGACGGCAGCTGCGCATAGCCGAGCCGCTCGTCATAAGGCCCCGATTTGGGGAAGCGAATGTCCTCGCTGGGGCCGGGTTGAACCGTGAATTTCATTTCCGCGGCCCAGCGCGACAACAAACGTGACTGGAGGTATGAGGTCCGGATCTCGGTCGTGATGCCCCAGCCCAGCAGAAAACATACCGCAAGCGCCGCGGCCCAGCGCAGCACCGCGGCAATGCGAAGCAGCCATCGAATCCATCGCTCCGGGTCGCGCTGATGGCGCCGACTGATCGGGACCAAACGTCCCCATACCGCCTCGACCATCACCGCTGCTCCCACGCTCCAAACCTAGCGGTGACAAACGCCGGAAATGCTGAAAGTGATCCTAACTTACTTTCAATGAAACATCGTGATCAAGAGTTAGGCAGCGCTTATGCCGCGCCGGCCGAGACTAATGAAGCGATGATTAATTAATGCGACTATCACCTGAGCTGTTCTTTTGCCGCTCTTCGTCCTACGGTCTGCCGAGCTCGGCGGCATTGTCAGCGGGGCTCAGCCGCCGCCGATTTTGGGGATCAGGTAGATTTCGCTCTCGTGGTTGAGCGGCGCGAGGTAGGCGTCTTGGAAGATCTCGCCGTCGATCGCTACCGCCATGCTCTCGTCGATCTGGCGGCCGAGACCAGGGAAGCGGCGGTCGAGCTCGAGAACCCTCCGCCGGAAAGTATCCGCCTCCAGTATTCGCCTCCACCTCGAGCTGGGGTACAGGCGATATTACCGCGGGGTTGGTTAAAGGCGTAATTACGGGTAAGGGTGACACCAGCGCGCCCGGAGCGGCCGGCGAGGGTTGCGCCGTCGGCGCGCCGGAGGCGACTGCCGGTGAGGTTGGCGCCGTCTGCGCTAAACCGGGCTGGGCGGCAAACACGGCTGCGAGAAGACAAAAACATAGGATGCTTGAAGCGCAGCATTGCGTGCGGTAGCGGTCTCCTGCCTGCTTTGCGCGACGGATGCGTGGTTCACCAGGTTCGGCAGCCCTGTCAGGAAGCCCGCTGCGCTCGATTCCACGGGTGGCCAGTCCAGCGGCGGATCCTTGCAATGTCGGACCTCCCAAAATACCGTGGTCCGCCCAGACTCACTCTGGTGTATAATCCGGAATTATAGCATGGCGGTAACCGATCAGCAACCTGTGCGCGAGTGGTCCGCGGCCCTCGGTCACACCGTCACCAGGCCAGTGATCGTCGTGGTCATGGGTGTCTCCGGATCGGGCAAGAGCACGGTCGCGGCCCTGCTCGCCGGTGCGCTGGGCTGTCATTTCCAGGAAGGCGACGATCTGCACCCGCGCGAAAATGTCGAAAAGATGCGCAGCGGGACTCCCTTGACTGACGTGGACCGGCTGCCTTGGCTCCGCAAGATCGCCGACGAAATCGACGGCTGGCGCACGCGGGGCGAATGCGGTGTGCTGACCTGTTCGGCTCTGAAGCGGTCCTATCGGGACCTCATCATTGGCGACCGCCACGACGTGGTGCTGGTCTACCTCAAAGGATCACCCGATCTGATTCACCGGCGCATGGCCGCAAGGCACGAGCATTTCATGCCGGTTGCCCTGCTTGACAGCCAGTTCGCGACATTGGAGGAGCCGACGCCTGACGAACACCCGATCATCGTCGATGTCGGCGGCAAACCGGTTGATATCGCCAACGAGATCGTGCGTCGGCTCGAGGATCGGCAGCATAAGAACGGCGGTGGCCCGTCGCCCGCCACGACCAGCCCGCGAGAGGGGGGGTGACTGCGATACCCGCCGCCCACCGCATCCCGAAGGTGCGCTGGGGCATCGGCGTGTTGCTGGGAGCCGGGATTCTTATCAATTACTTCGACCGGATCAACCTTTCCGTTGGCGGACCGCAGCTGCAGCAGGAATTCGGTCTGACCGATAGTCAGCTTGGCTGGCTCTTCAGCGGGCTCTTCTGGCCCTATGCACTGATGCAGATCCCGACGGGCATGATCCTCGACCGCTTCGGTGTCACTCCCGTCAATCGGTTAAGCACGTTTCTGTGGTCCGTCGCGTCCACCGCGACTGCCTTCGCCAGCGGGTTCGGCGGCATTCTGGCGGCGCGCATTCTGCTGGGCGCCGCGGAGGCGCCGAGCTTCCCGGCAAGCTCGAAGGCCACCGGTTATTGGTTCCCCCGCCAGGAGCGCTCGCTCGCGACATCGATCTTCGATGCCGCAGCAAAGTTCTCCAACGTTGTCGGCATCCCGCTGGTGGCGCTGGTGGTCGTGTGGTTCGGCTGGCGCTGGGGCTTCGGCATGACCGCACTGCTGAGCTTCCTATACTTTCTCGCCTTCCTGATCGTCTACCGCGATCCCAGCAAACATCCGCGGCTCGGTCCGGCCGAGCGCGAATACATCCGAGCCGGCGGGGCCACCTCGGAAGGACCGGCGCCGAGCGGCGAGGCCGCTATGCTTGGCTATCTTCTGCTTAATCGGAAGGTGTGGGGGCTGACCATCGGCTTCGCGGCCTACGGTTATTCGTTTTACCTGTTCCTGACCTGGCTGCCGAACTACCTCGAACAGTCGATGCACATGAGCGTCATGAAGTCGGCCGGATACGCCGCAATTCCTTGGATGAGCGCCACGGTCGCTGATCTCGTCGTCGGCGGCTGGCTGATCGACCACCTGATCAAGCGGGGGTATGACGAAACGCCGGTGCGCAAGACCGTGCTCGTGCTGGGCATGCTGCTCGGCCTTGCTGTGTTCGGTGCCACGTTCACTACCGATCCCGTCTGGGCGATCCTCTGGATCTCGATCGCGCTGAGCGGGCTGGCGGCGGCGGCGCCGGTGGGCTGGTCGATACCGTCCTTGATCGCACCCCGTGGCGGCACCGCCACGATCGGCGGGATCATGAATTTTTTGAACAACATAATGGGCGTCGTCGCGCCGATAACGACGGGCTACATCGTCGGGGCTACGCACTCCTTCACCGGCGCGTTCCTAACCGCCGGCGTCGTGCTGGTCGTCGGCATCGTCGCCTACGTCTTCATCCTGGGCCGGCTGGAGCCGATCGCCGAGCCGCCGGCCGCGTGATGCGGCGATACCCAAAATTGAGATTCAGCCGCCGCCGATTTTCGGGATCAGGTAGATTTCGCTGTCGGGGCTGAGCGGGGCGAGGTAGGCGTCCTGGTAGATCTCGCCGTCGATCGCTACCGCCATGCTCTCGTCGATCTGGCGGCCCAGGCCGGGAAAGCGGCGGTCGAGCTCGAGAACCATGCGGCGGAAAGTATCCGCCTCCACCTCGAGCTCGGTCGCGCCGCCGGTGAACCGGCGGGCGGCCTGGCCCGAGAAATGGACGCGCGGCATCGTTATTCGGCCGCTTTGCGCACCGGCTCCTGCGAGTCGATCGCGGCGCGCAGGCGGGGCGGCGACATCGGCAGGTCGCGCATGCGTACACCGATCGCGTCGGCGATGGCGTTGGCGACCGCCGCCATCGGCGGCACGATCGGCACCTCGCCGACGCCGCGGGCCCCGAAGGGGTGCCGCGGGTTCGCGTTCTCGACCATGACCGCCTCGATCATCGGCAGGTCGGAGGCGACCGGAACGCGATAATCGAGGAAGCCCGGGTTATCGAGGCGGCCGTTCTTGTCGTAGATGTACTCCTCGTTGAGCGCCCAGCCGATCCCCTGGGTCACACCGCCCTGGATCTGGCCTTCGACATAGGAGGGATGAATGGCGCGGCCGACATCCTGAACCGCGGTGTAGCGCAGGATCTTGACCTGGCCGGTCTCCTTATCGACCTCGACGTCGCAGATATGCGTCGCAAAGCCCGGGCCGGCGCCCTGCGCATTGATCGACACCTCGGCGCTGATCGGCCCGCCCGTCCGGCCGGATTTGAGCGCGATCTCGGCTAGCGGCATGGGCTCGAAGCTGCCGGCATTGGGGCCGGCCGGGTAGGCCTGGCCGTCCTTCCATTCGACCGCATCGGCGGGGATGTCCCAGATCATCGCGGCCCGCTTTTTCAATTCCTCGACGACCTTTTCGGCGGCCTGGGTCGCGGCCATGCCGGTCGCGAAAGTGACGCGGCTACCGCCGGTCAGGAACGAGAAGCCGATCGAACTGGTGTCGCCGACGATCGGACGAACCTTCTCGACCGGGATACCCAAAACCTCGGCGGCCATCATCCCGATCGAGGCGCGCGAGCCGCCGATATCGGGGTTGCCCGACACGACGACGGCGGTGCCGTCCTCGTTGATGTGGCAGGCGGCGCTCGAACTCGCCGCCGATGTTGAACCAGAAGCCGGAGGCGATGCCGCGGCCCTGGTTCGGCCCGAGCTTCTCCTTCAAATGCGGATGGTTCTTGGCGGCTTCGACGGTCAGCGCGTATCCGATGTTCTGCCAGGTGGGCCCATGCACCGCTTTGACCCCGTCCTTCGCCGCATTCTTCTCGCGCAACGCCAATGGGTCGATGCCGAGCTGGTCGGCCAGCTCGTCTAGGCAGCTCTCGACCCCGTAGGACGAGTTCGGCGCGCCAGGCGCGCGGTAGGCGGCAACCTTGGGGCGGTTGCTCACGACATCGTAGCCGGTGACCTTGGCATTCGGGATGTCGTACATCGCAAACGCGCACATGCAGCCCGGCCCCACCGGCGAGCCGGGAAAGGCGCCCGCCTGGTATTTGAGCACGACCTCGCCGGCGGTCAGCGTTCCGTCCGTCTTGGCGCCGAGCTTGACTTCGACCACCGCGCCGGCCGCCGGGCCAGTGCCGCGGAAGACCTCCTCGCGGCTCATCACCATCTTGACAGGCCGACCGGTCTTCTTCGCCAGAGCCAGCGCGACGGGTTCGAGATAGACGAGTGTCTTGCCGCCAAACCCGCCGCCGATCTCGGCCGGGATCGCGCGGATGTCGGAGATGTCGATGCCGAGGAGCTTGGCGCAATACGCGCGCACCATAAATTGGCCCTGGCTCGAACTCCAGATCGTGCATTGACCATCGGCGGCGGCCGATACGACGCAGGCATGCGGCTCGATATAGGCCTGGTGCACCGGCGCGTTCGAATAGCGCCGCTCCGATAATGACATCGGCCTCGCGGAAGCCCGCGTCGATGTCGCCCTTCGAGAACGCGACGACCTTGGCGACGTTGGAGGGGTGCGTCGGCTTGGGATCGACGCCCTGAGTGAGCAGATCGTCGTGCAGCAGAGGCGCGTCTGGCTTCATCGCCTCTTCGACGTCGATGACGTAGGGCAGGACGTGGTACTCGACCCCGATCAGCTCGCAGGCTTCCTCGGCGATGGACGGTGATGTCGCCGCCACCGCCGCGACGGCATGGCCGTCATAGAGCACCTTGTCGCGCGCCATGCAGTTGCGCGACAGGTCGCGGAAGTTCATCGGCCCCTCGCCAACAAACGCCTCCTCATTGGCGATCGGCGGGAAGTCGTCCGAGGTGACGATGGCCTTGACGCCGGGCAATTTCAGCGCCTTGTCGATATTGATCGACATGATCCGCGCATGGGCATGCGGGCTGCGTTTGACTTTGCCCCACAGCATGCCGGGCATCACCATGTCGGCGCCGAAATTGGCGCGGCCGGTGACTTTGTCGACCCCGTCCGGGCGAATGGGACGGGTCCCGACGACCTTCTGCAACTCCTTCGGCATATACGTCATGCGAACCTTACTCCTATTTCTCGTCGCCCCCGCAGCAGCGGGGGCCCAGGGCGAGCGACCAAGCCCGTGTCCCCTGGATTCCCGCTTTCGCGGGAATGACGGGGTGAGGCCGGTTGCGATCCTATTCCGCGGCGGCGCGTATCGGCTCCTCGGCGTCGAGCGCGGCCAGCAGCCGCGGCGGCGACATCGGCAGATCGCGCAGCCGGATCCCGGTGGCATCTGCGATCGCATTCGCGACTGCCGCCATCGGCGGCACGATGGGCACCTCGCCGCAGCCGCGCGCGCCAAACGGATGCCTCGGGTTCGGCACCTCGATCAGCACCGTGTCGATCATCGGCATGTCCGAGGCGACGGGTACGCGATAATCGAGGAAGCCCGGGTTTTCCAGCCGTCCATCCTTATCGTAGATGTATTCCTCGCTGAGCGCCCAGCCAACCCCCTGCGCGACGCCACCCTGCATCTGCCCCTCGACATAAGAGGGGTGAATGGCGCGGCCGACATCCTGGATCGCCGTGTAGCGCAGGATCTTGACGTGGCCGGTCTCTTTGTCGACCTCGACATCGCAGATATGGGTCGTGAAACCGGGCGCCTGGCCTTGAGCATTGATCTGTACCTCGGCGCTGATCGGACCGCCGGTGCGCGCCGCCTTGGCGGCGATCGCAGCCAGATCGACCGGCTCGAAGCTGCCGGCGTTGGCGCCGGCCGGGGACGCCTTACCGTCCTTCCACTCGACCGCCTCGGGACTGATGTCCCACATGATCGCGGCGCGTTTCTTTAGTTCCTCGACGACTTTTTGCGCAGCCTGAGTTACGGCCATGCCGCCGGCGAATGTCACGCGGCTGCCGCCGGTCGAAGCGCTGAAGCCGATCGAGGTCGTGTCGCCAACGACCGGGCGCACATTCTCGAACGGAACGCCCAGCACCTCGGCCACCATCATCGCCATCGAGGCGCGCGAGCCGCCGATGTCGGGGTGGCCTTCGGTCACCGTTACGGTGCCGTCCTCGTTGACGTGGCAAGCTGCGCTCGAACTCGCCGCCGGCATTATGCCAATAGCCCGAGGCAATGCCGCGGCCTTGATTGGGTCCCAGCGGCACCTGGAATTGCGGATGTGCCTTCGCGGCCTCCACGGTCTTCATATAACCGATATTGTTCCAGGTCGGGCCGTGCGTGGCCTTGGCGCCGTCCTTGGCGCCGTTGATCTCGCGCATTTTGAGCGGGTCGATGCCGAGCTCGCGAGCCAGCTCATCGACGGAGCTCTCGACCGCGAATGAGCCAATCGGTGCCCCGGGTGCCCGGTAGGCGGCAACCTTGGGGCGATTGCAAAGCACATCGTAGCCGATGGCTTCGGCGTTCGGCAGATCGTAGACCGCAAGGCCGCAGATGCAACCCTGCTGGACCGGCGAGCCCGGGAACGCGCCCGCCTGGTATTTGAGCACGGTCTTCGCAGCGGTGATCCGGCCATCCCTTTTGGCGCCGAGCTTGACTTCGACGACCGCGCCCGAGGTCGGCCCGGAAGCCCGAAATACCTCCTCACGGCTCATCACGAGCTTGACCGGCCGGCCCGATTTCTTCGACAGCATGTAGGCGACCGGCTCGAGATAGATGATCGTCTTGCCGCCAAACCCGCCGCCGATCTCGGCCGGGATCGCGCGGATGTTGGCGATGTCGCCGCCACAGATGCGCGAAGTGTAGGCGCGGACCATGAACTGGCCTTGGCTCGAGCTCCAGATCGTCGTCTGGCCGTCCGACGCAACCGACACGACGCAGGCATGCGGCTCGATATAGGCCTGATGCACCGGCTTTGTCGTATAGCGCCGCTCGATGACGATTTCCGCTTCGCGGAAGCCGGTTTCGACATCGCCTTTTGCGAAGCGGACCATCTTGGCGACGTTCGACGGCTTTGTGGGTCTGGGTTCGATCCCCGAGGTGAAGATGTTGTCGTCCAGCACCGGCGCATCCGGCGCCATTGCCGCCTCGACATCCATGACATGCGGCAATACCTCGTACTCGACCTCGATCAGATCGAGCGCCTGCTCGGCGATCGCCGGCGAGGTGGCGGCTACCGCGGCCACCGCGTGACCCTCGTAAAGGGCTTTGCCCTTGGCCATGCAGTTGCGCGACAGATCCCAGAGATTATGCGGCGCAGCGCCGATGACCCGCCTGTCCGGCGGGATGTCGGGGAAATCGGCCCGCGTCGTCACGGCCTTGACGCCGGGCAGCGCCATCGCCTTGTCAGTGTTGATCGAGATAATCCGCGCATGGGCATAGGGGCTGCGCTTGATCTTACCCCAAAGCATGCCGGGCATCGTCATGTCCGCGCCGAAATTGGCGCGGCCAGTGACCTTGTCGACCCCGTCGGGCCGAATAGGCCGGGTGCCGACGACCTTCAGCAGATCCTTGTCGAGGTAACTCATCGCGCCGCCTCCGAGCGCATCTCCGCCGCCGCGTCGAGCACCGCACGGATGATCTTGTCATAGCCCGTGCAGCGGCAGAGATTGCCGGCGAGCCAATACCGCGTCTCTTCCTCGGTCGGGTTAAGGTTCTGGTCGAGCAGTGCCTTCGCCGCAACGATAAAGCCTGGGGTGCAGAAGCCGCATTGCAATGCGGCGTGCTCGAGAAATTTCTGCTGCACCGGGTGCAGTTTTTCGCCTTCGGCTATGCCTTCGATCGTCGTAATCTTGCGGCCCTCGGCCTCGGCGCCGAGCATCAGGCACGAGCACACGATGTTGCCGTCGACGATGACGGTGCAGGCGCCGCAATCGCCTGAGCTGCAGCCTTCCTTGCTGCCGGTCAGGTTCAGTTCGTCGCGCAGGACATCGAGCAATGTCTGTTGCGGCTCGCAGAGATATTCGACAGGCTCGCCGTTGATGATCGTCGATACGTGTTGCTTGGCCATTAGTGGACTCCTGTCACGCGCCCGGCGGCGCGCTCAAATGCAATGGCGGCCGCCCGGCGTGCCAGGACGCCGGCGACCTTGGTGCGGTATTCGATCGTGCCGCGCTTGTCGTTGATCGGTTTGCAGGCTCGCTGCGCGGCGGCGTCGAGCCGGGAAAGCGTATCGTCGTCGAGGCGGTGGCCCTTCAGGGCTGCGGCGGCGTCGTCGACAATAACTTGAGTGGGGGCGACGGCGCCGAGCACGACGCGCGCGTCGGTGCAGAGGCCATTGGCGTCCAAGGTGACGTTGACGCCGCAGCCGACGACGGCGATATCCATTTCGGTGCGCGGGATGAAGCGCAGATAGGCGTCCGATTGCCGCGGCTTCGGCTTGGGGACGCGAAATTCGACGACGAACTCGCCCTTTTTCAGCGAAGTCTGCCCGGGTCCGGTGACGATCGCCTCGACCGGCGCCTCGCGCTTGCCCTCGGGGCCGGCGATTACAACTACCGCATGCGCAGCGATCAGCGCCGGAACGCTGTCGGCGGCGGGCGAGGCGTTGCACAGATTGCCGACGAGGGAGGCACGCCCTTGGATTTGCTGCGACCCGATCAGGTCGACGCCCTCGACGATCCCCGGCCAAGCGCGGGAGAACGCCTCGTGTTCGCTGAGCATAACCCCGGGAGTGGCGGCCCCTATCACGAAATTGTCGCCCTCCTCGCGGATCCCGATCAGGTCGGGAATTCGTTTGATGTCGACAATGACTTCGGGGCGCGTGCGGCCGGACCGCATCTGCACCAACAGATCGGTGCCGCCGGCCAGAGGCTTGGCCAAGCCGGGCGCGCTGGCCAGCGCGCGGATGGCTTCGTCAACGGTCGTTGGTGCGGTGAAACTCGGATTAGGCATACTCGGCTCCTGACAATCGCTCGTAACAATCACAGGGGCACACCGCCGCGCTGGGAGGCTGTCACGATGCGACCCGATCGGGATGACGCTCACGCTTACACTACCATGGCATCCGGCGTGAAGTGCTATGTTGATCCCGATTAACCGCCATCTCTTCCTCGATGATAGCGAGATCGAGGAAAGCTTTATCCGAGCATCCGGCCCGGGCGGTCAGAATGTCAACAAGGTGTCGAGCGCGGTGCAGCTTCGCTTCGACCTGTGGCACTCACGATGGCTGCCTGAGGATATACGCGAGAGGCTGGCTCGCCTCGCCGGCCGCCGGCTGACCCGCGACGGGGTCATCGTGATCATTGCGCAGCGCTATCGCACGCAGGAGCGCAACCGGCAGGACGCGCTCGACCGGCTGGCCGCGTTGATCCGCCGCGCCGCCGAGCCGCCCGCCCCGCGCCGGCCTACCCGGCCGAGCGCCGCCGCGAAGGAACGGCGCCTCGCGGCCAAAGTCCGCCGCGCGGCCGTCAAACAGCGGCGCCGCGGCGCGCCAAACGATGATCCTCGCTCCATGCCGAAGCGCTCCTGCAGGTCGTCTTTCGCTTCGCTCGCCAAGGAATTGGGATCGACGGCATGGAACTTCGCAGCTTCCAGCAAGATCGCCTCCACCCGACTGCGATCGGCTTGGTAGGTGATGGGAATCGCCATCTCCTCCCAGATGAACGCGAAATCGCGAGTATAATTAAAAACTGGTTCAGCGAAGATTTTGGAGTTGCTGACCGTGACGATACGGCCGGTGAACTGCCGGCTCCTGACCCACATCGCCGGATCGGCGGCCTGGACGCTGGGCGGCTGGCCCATTTCCATGATGGTCGTCTGGATAAACCCGAGCCGCAGCACATCGCCGCGCACCCCTCCCATCGAGATGCGATCTCCGACGGTGAAGGTCGACCCGCGCAGGATGACAAAATAGCCCGCGATTGCCGTCACCACCTGCTGCAGAGCAAACGCTAGGCCCGCGGACATCAGGCCGAAGGCGGTCGCGAGCCGGGTCGGATCGTTGAACCAGATCGACAACAATCCAATGATCAGGACGAACGCGGCGAGAAGGCTGACGCCCTGGCGTGTCCAGAATTTCGTCTGCACGGTCGCGTGGTCCGTGCGCCCGAGCAGCAGCCCCACCAAGGCCCGCAAGATCAAGCTGCTGAGCAGCACAACCCCGACGAATATCACCGAGAGCAGGAGTTTGCGTCCGTTCTCGGCGTTAATGCCGACCCAATCGATCCCAAAAAAATGCACACTGCCTCTCCAAACGCGGAACGCCGCGCGAGCCGGTGTGGCAGCCCAGCGCGCCTCTGTGTTTGTCAATCTCCTGGGCAGGAGAAAGTTCACGACAGTTCGCAACGCGACGATTGCCGCGGGGTCCGACCTCCCCTAATCGCCGTCTTCAGCCTCTCCTGTCAGCCCTGCGACGAACCGATATCCAATCGGGCCGTATCGTTGCATGGCTTCAGAATCCGGCGTGACGCCGGCGGACATCGGCCAGATCAGCAGGCGTGGAAATATCGCGTGCGGCGTCGCCGAGCACCAGATCGGCATGGCGCTGCAGGGTTTCTACCCGCCTCGGATCGTGCTCGCAGCTAACCACGGCGGTCAAAACCTCCAGCAACCGTATCAGCACGGCTGCGTTGCCGGCGGCGTTCTGCCGAATCAGGTGGAACATCGTATCGACCAGCCCGTCATAGTCGATGGCGGGGATGGCCAAAGTGGGCCAGCCGTGGCGTAGCCAAACGCCGGTCGGGAGGTGCAATGGCGCAATGTCGCACAGCGCCGCGCCGAGCCGATCCAGAACGCTCATCGCGGTATGAGGGTCGTTGATGCCGGGCGACAGGGCCCGGACCGCGACTTCGACCAGTTGCCGGACCGCGAATTCGAGGTCGGCCGAACTCACCCGTTGCGGTCCGAGTGCGGTGGCGCTGCGAATGGCCGCGTCAGCTCCCGCCACCGGCGGGGTCATCAACGCGATCGGCGCGCCGGGAAATACGTAATCCCCGGGCCGGACCAACAGGCGAATGGCGGTTCCGTGCTCGGCCGCCCAATTGGCGAGGCCGTCATCGTCGAGTTGCTGAAGATAGCCGCGTCGTCGATCGATCACTGGTACGGCGTTGTGCCAGAAGACGGCCGGCGGTGGTGCGGGCTGCCGCGTGTCGGTCGTCAGCCGCTGAACCGCCGACCGGACATCCTCACTCACCAATTGGATCACCGTGTCGACATTGATGCGGCCGGCCATGTGCCCGACGAAGAACACGAGCGTCGCCACGCAGACGAAGGCCAGCAGGATGCCGATGCTGAGTGAGAGATGCGGGACGAACTCGCCCTCGCTCGGGGTGCGGACGGTGCGCAGCACCATCAGCGCATAGGAGAAGGTCCCGAGGAACGCACCCAACGTGATCTGATTGCCGCGATCTCGGGTGAAATTGCGCAGCAGCCGCGGCCCCATCTGCCCGGCCGCCAGCGAGAGAGCGGCAATAGTTATCGAGAACACGGTGCCCGCGACCCCGATTGTGGACGCCGCAACCGCCCCGAGCAGGGTGCGGGCACCGGTAGCTCCGCCATTATAGAGCCAAGGACTGTCGATCAGCGATTGCGGGACCGCACCGCTGCGATCGAGGCTGACGAAGCCGACCGCCGTCAACACCCCGCCCACGACCATGAGCCCCGGGAACAGCCAAAATGTCTCGCTCAGATCGCTGAGCAGCTTGCGAATGCGAGCGGTCAAGGTCGTCCCGCCTTGGGTGTAAGCCGGTTGCCGTGCGCCATCGGTGAAACTTTATCTCTTGGCGCCGCGATGCGTAGAAGGCCGCTCGTTATTCAGCCATCGCTCCAACACGCTCCAAATTGCCCAGTACGGCACTCAGAATGCTGTTGGAGTCATGCGCAACACCGCGATTTTCATAGCGCGCCGGCGGTCCCATGAAGTTGTAGTCCGGAGCGTTTTCATTACCCGGTCTAAATCGTGGGGGTCGATGAGCTCCGTATAGGAAGTGGACCACAATGTCTGCTCGTTATGCCGAAGCACTCGGGTCCACGAGAGGTTGACTTGCAACAGGTGTCCTTCATGGTGCCCCCTCACCCTGCCCTCTCCCCTTACACCCGGCCGGCGGGGGAAGAGGGTAAGAGAGCGTCGCCGGAGCCCATCCTCCCCGCCAGTTCGCCACCGACCGCAAGGTGCGACACGGCAAAACCGTAACGCTGCACGATGATTTCGGCGATCCGGCGGCGATGGCAGATCCGCCAATCGGCTTCATAGCACAACAGGCAGCTCGGGGCGGCTTTGGTGATTTCCCAGACCTCCTGCAGCGCGAGCTCGGCCTCGGGGCGGGTAAGTTTCTCCTCGACGATGCCCCAAAATCGGTGCCATTCGCGGCGGCGGTTGGCCAGGCGGCCTTCCGGCGGCGTGCCGAGCGCCTGGAGATGGACGTAGCGCATCCCGGCTTCTTCGATGGCCGCGGCGAGCTGCCGTTTCGAGAAGCCGGGCCGGCGCGATATCGGCCGGTCTCGCACGTCGAGCAAAGTCGACACGCCGGCGGCGGCGAGGCAGGCGACCACCTCCTTCAGCAGCGCCTTCTCGTAACCAATCGTGTAAAGCGTGCGGCCGGTCATTCGGCGCGATAGCGCTCGATTGCGCCGCGATCGAGCTCGATCCCAAGACCGGGCCGCTCCGGCAATCTGATCATGCCGTCGGGCTCGATATGGATCGGCTCCTTCAGCAGCTCGTCGCGCAATCCATTGGGGTTCTGGTCGAATTCGAGCACCAACCCATTCGGGATCGAGGCGATGAAGTGCAGTGAGGCGGCGAGTGTCACCGCGCTAGCAAAGGCGTGCGGCGCGACCATCAGGTGGTGCGACTGCGCCAGCGCGGCGATGCGGCGGCATTCGGAGAAGCCGCCGGCCCAAGCGATGTCGGGCTGGACGATATCAACGGCGCTGCGGGTGATCAGCTCGCGAAAGCCGTAGAGCCCGACCTCGGTCTCGTAGCCGGCGATCGCTGTGGGAAGCGCGTCGGCAACGCGCGCGCTGCCGTCGATGTCGTCGGTCGCGACCGGCTCCTCGATCCAGTAGAGCTTATAGGGCTCGAGCGCGCGGCCCATCTCGATCGCAAAGGACGGGCTCCAGGCGCAGTTGACGTCGGCCATCAGTTTGGCCTGCGGGCCCAGCGCGCGGCGCACCGCCGCGACCCGCGCGATGTCTTCTTCGGGCTCGACCTCGCACAGCTCGGCGTGATCGACCAGATGGCGCAAATGAGTCTGCGTCGACGGGTTGCGCCCGATCTTCATCTTCATGCCGTTGAAGCCACGGGCGCGGTAGCTCTCGGCTTCGCCGGCGAGATCGTCGATCGACTTGCCTTCCTGGTAGAAACCGCCGCTGGCATACGCCTCTACCCGCTCGCGGCAACCGCCGAGCAGCCGATAGAGCGGCAATTTGGCGACCTTGCCGGCAATGTCCCAGAGCGCGATGTCGATCCCGCTGATCGCGTTCATGATGATGCCGCGGCGACCGAACTGGCGCGTGCGGGCGAACATCTTCTGCCACAGCCCTTCGATCAACAGCGGGTCCTCGCCGATCAGCATCGGCTGCAGCAGCTTGTCGATGGCGTTCCGGGTAGCGCCGCCGCCGACCCCGGCCTCGCCGATCCCGATGACCCGCTCGTCGGTCTCGATTTCGACGAGGAGCCCGCCGCGGCGCGCCTGCATGCCGCCGGCGCTGCCGTAGGGCGGGTCGCAGCGGTAAGAGAGCGGGATCGTGCGGATATCGACGATCTTCACCGTGTCAACCCTCGCCCAGCACGGCCATCAGGTCGCACTGGATCTGCATTGGCGCGCTGAAGTCGCGCGAGGTCAGGGTGTGGCGCGCCGGCCGCGACTGCGGGTCGGGGAACATCGCGACCCAATGCCGGTTCATGATCTCGCGCAATGAGCGGTCGGTGATCCAGACCGTCATCTTGACAATGTCGTCGGGCGAGCCTCCGGCCGCGCTCATCACCCGCCGCACATTCTCGAACATCAGCCGGCATTGCTCGTCGAGATCGGGGGGGACCTTGCCGGTCGCGGGGTCAGCGCCGGAGATCGCGCCGGACACGACAAAAGGGCCGCGCCGGCAAGCGCTCGGGATCGGATTGACGTGCTTCGCCCCCGCCACATCGATGCTGCGCCGCTGTTCCATGGATCACCTCCGAATGCGGATATCAACGCGGCCGGCAGCCGCGTTTCGGTGCTTCTTATATCAGATCGATAGATGCGGGCCGAGCGAGCCATCGACGATCGGGCAACCCGGAGCACTCGATGCGCCCGACTTTATCACAACAGGGCTGGTGAACGGCGCCCGGCTCTAGGACCTGGAAGGGCCTGCCGGGCGCCGCGCCCTGCCTCAGATCGTAATCTTGGTTCCATCAAACCGCGTGAACGTCCAGCTGGCGTGCTCGTTATACGTCGCCTTTTGGTCACGCAGCACGTGAATCGCGACTTCCTCGCCCAGGATCACCGACTTCTCGTAATCCGATCGCCAGTGCACACCTGCATGGTTGCGCCCGATCGCGATATTCGCGGCCAGCTTGTTGGCCTCGCCGCCCAAGGTCAGTTTGTCAGGTCCGGTGTAGGGTATGAGCGGCGGGAGCCCGTCGTCGCTCGCCATCATCGGCTGAGGAAACACCCAGTCCTCGTCGAAAATCGCCTTCAGCATCGTCGCGCACGCGCCGGCGACTGTCCCGTGCCCTTGCCCGTAGGAGGGGTGCCACGGGCTTCCCTCGGGAAAGGCTTGCGGCAAGAAAGCGCTGCCGTACGTGGCCTGGATCCGCTGGACTGCTTTGGAATTCAGCACGTCGCCATGGAGCGGATAGGCGAAATGCATTGGGTCCGAAGTCGGCAGCAACGTCTTGTGCACCAGGCCGCCGTAGGCTTCCGGGCGCAGCGCGCGATGCACGAACCATTTCTGGAACCAGATTGCCTTCAGCGCCGGCGCCGCAATGGACGAAATCAGCGTCTTGGCATATGGTGTGCCGAACGTGCCAAACCCCTGCTCTTCTTTAGTGTTGTTGTACGGATTTCCGACATTGAACGGCGCGCTCAGATCAAGCGCCACCAGGCATGCATTGAAATACGCCTCGAACAGCACGTCGACATGGACATAGGCGGCAAGCCCGCGCCCATCCTTCAGATAACGCCGGATCGGATCGGGCTGATTGGGACCGAACGGCAATGACCGCAGTTTTGTCGGGTCGGTGGCCTGTCCGTTCTGTACCTTCAGCCACGAACCGAAGTCGGTCATGTAATCGGCCCCGCCGCCGCCGACCGGCAGGTAAGTCTGAAACGTCTGATCGACATGGATCGCGCCGTACTCGAACGGCAGCAGCAGGAATTGCGAGACGTACGGCCCGGCCAGATCTCCCGGGGTAAACCCGCGGAACAACGTCTGGGCGGTGACGTTCCCCGCCATCTTCGGTCCACGAAAATCGGACAGCGTACTGAGCTCGTCGGTCGCCGCCTGCGCCAGCGGATTGGTATCGTACTGGCTGAACGGCACGTCGCGCAGCAATGCCATCCAGTAATCCTCCACCGCCTCGCCGGCTCGCCAAGCGCTCGCGAGCGGCGGCGCCGGCTGGAGCACCAACGCTTGCGGATCGCGCCCCTCGAGCACATAGGCGAGACCGGCCTGCGGATCGACCAGCGGGACGTCGCCGCCCAGTGCTATTGCCTCGAAATCCGCCGGTGTCCCAGTCTGTAGCGCGCCCAACATACTGTCGTAGGAGGATGGAACGACATCCCCCATAGCGTCGTGCTCCAGCCCTTTGGAATAATTACCCCAGCGCCCCGGATAGAGCGCTTCGTCGCCATTGTCGTGATGCGTCACGACGTGTTTTTCCGTCTTTGCAGCGTGGATACGGATCTTCTCCGCTTGATCCGCGCGCGCATGGGGGCTCAAGGTCGGCATATCGTCCTCGCTCTTATGAACAATCCCGATCGGTGACGACAGGCTGTCGCTTACCTAGGGATGCAACGAGAACTAACACAGCTCCGAGCGACGCATGTGTGAGCCGCCTCACTCTGCGTTGATCCAGTCGCTAAATCATGGCGGTCCCCACGAGGCGGCATTCAGAGGCGCGCGGATTTGCTGTCCCGCTCCGCCGTGCGTCGCCAATTCGCGCAGTATCTTGACGATAACCCAGGAGAACGCCTACACAGCGAGAACTCGCGCTTTGACAAGCGCATGCGCCGAGGGAGGATGGCAGATGGCTCGCATCAGGCATATCGCACTCGTCACGGACGATCCCGCCAAGACGGCAGAATTCTACAAAGAACAGTTCGGCCTCACTGAGCTATATCGCCGTCCCGGGGATACCGGCGAAAAGGGTGTCTGGCTCAGCGACGGCTATATTTACTTTGCTATTCTGAAATATGGCGAGCCTGGCGCTCCGAAGCTCGGCCCGGGACAAACCTCCGAAATGCGTGGAATTCACCACATCGGATTTTATGTCGACGACGAGCAGGCAACGGCCAAGGCACTGGAAGCCGCGAATTATTCGCCCGTTCCGATCCCGAAAACCGAAAGGCCGGAGCGCACCCCGATGGGCGACGCGGTCAACTTGAAGTATCTGGGTCCCGATGACGTACACATCGATATACGCAGCCGCGGCTGGAACGAAGCGATCAGTTTCGCGATGCAGCGCTACGACCTGACGCCGGTCAAAGAGGAAGCAGCCGAATAGCCGGCAGAGCCGTTTCACTTCGGAGGATGTGCCGATGATCTACGAAGTCCGTACCTACACCCTGCGTCCCGGAACCTTGGCCGAATTCGAGGAGCGCTATGAGAAGCGCCTCCCGATGCGCGAGAAACACTCGAAATTGGGGGCTTTCTGGCATACCGAATTCGGTCCGCTCAATCAGGTCGTCCACGTCTACCCCTACGACGACCTGCAGCACCGTACGCGGGTGCGCGCGGCGATGGCGCAGGACGCCGCGCGCAACGCCCTCCCCGGCGGCCAGGACCTGATCGTCGCGCAGGAAGCCGAGATCATGAACCCGGCGCCGTTCATGCGCCCGCTGGGCAGCCGCGATTACGGCAGCGGGAACGTGTATGAGATGCGCACCTACACCTACGCCCCGGGCGACACCCCCAAGGTGCTGGAGGCGTGGGGCAAGGCGATCGAGGCGCGGGAGAGGTTCTCCCCCTTGGCGGCCTGCTGGACGAGCGAGCTTGGCGGTCTCAACAAGTTCACCCACATCTGGGTGTACAAGGATTTGAACGAACGCGCCCGCGTCCGCGAAGAATCCCGCCGTCCCGGCGGCGCATGGCCGCCGCAAGCCGGCGTCCGCCCGGTCCGCCAGGAAAACAAGCTGCTGATCCCGGCCTCCTTCTCACCGGTACGATAGACGCCCCACTCCCCGCGCGCTTGTGCGGGTTTGCTCGTCGGCGTGGTCTTCGGTTCCAGACCCACTGAAAGCGCCCGCGCAAGGCGATCTTAAACCGTTCTGCGCGTCGCGATCTGCCAGGTGTTGCCCCAGCGATCGAACACCGTCGCTCGTCGATCGCCGTAGGGCATGTCCATTGGCCTCTCCAGCAACTCCGCGCCTGCATCGACGGCGAGTCGATAAGTCTCGTCCGCGTCTTGGACAAACACGTAGAGAAAAGCCGGCATCGTCTCGCGCCGGCCGCCGCCGTCGCTGACCATTACTATCGAGTCCCCGATCATAATTTCGGCCGGCATTCCTACCCGATATTCGCCGGTTGCGTTGAACACAGCCTTGAGAAATCCGACCAAGCCGGCAACGTCGCCGGTGACAATCCTGGGCGTGACGGTATGCCAGCCAAGAGGCGTGAAGTTGCTCATGTGCTCACCCCATGCATAGACGTGGAGGACCGGTCGAGTTCGAGGAACCCGTCATGGTCGCTAACGGTGGGTGTCGCCCCACACCCTACGTGCTTATTCGTCATTCCGGGAAGGCGCCGGGCTGTCCGGCGAAAATTTTACGGTCGGATAAAGGGGAAATCGGCCGTTAACTTCGTCTTGGCCGGGCTTGGCCCCGTCATCCACGCCTTCGATCCTCAAAACAAAGGCGTGGATAAGCGGATCAAGTCTGCGGAAGACGACTTTTATCGATGTCTGCGAGTTCCCAATCGGTTATCCGTGCAAGCAATCTTTCCCCGGACAGCCCCGCGGGAAAGCGGGAATCCAGAAGCTAGGCTCGAACGATCTTTCTGGGCTCGCTTTCGCGGGGTGAGGGTGACTTACGACGACGCGGCTCAGTAGCTGGAAATCTCGATCGAGTTTTGGTCCGGGTCGTCGATATAGACCGATTGGATCGTGCCGATTGCCCCGGCGCGCGGGCCCTGCATCCGGACTGGCACGCCGCAGGTTTCAAGATGGGCCGCGACCTCGTCCATCGGCATCTCGGTGATGAAGCAGATATGCGCCGGCATCCGCTTTTCGCCGTTCATTGCCATCGTGCCGCCAACGAGATCGAGATGGATCTTCTGCTGGCCGAAATGGAGCGCGGCGCGGCCTTCGCCCATGCTCTCGGCCTTCATGCCGAGCACCCGCTGGTAAAACTCGATGCTGCGGTCGATATCGGCGACGGTCAGGTTCAGATGGTCTATGCGCTCGATCTTCATGGCCGGCCTCGTTGGTTTGAGAGAACCAGAGCTTGCCACGACGTAGAGCATCGAGCCAGAATTTCGCGATGTTGTCTGAGCACCAAGCCCGTTTCTTGGCAAGTCGCAGGGTCGGTCATCTGGCGACCGCCGATGCGCGGGGAATACCGCACCTGGTGCCGGTTTGCTTTGTGGTCAGCGAGGGTGCGCTTTACATCACAATCGATCAGAAGCCGAAGGGCGACTTCAGGGCCTTGAAGCGGCTGCGGAATATCACCGAAAATCCGGCTGCCGCCTTTGTCGCCGACCGCTGGGACGAGGATTGGACCCGGCTCGGCTGGGTCATGGTGCGCGGCCCGGCCGAGATTCTCGCCGACGGCACCGAACACGACCGGGCGCAGGCGCTGCTCCGGTCGCGCTACCGCCAGTATCAGGGGATGGAGCTCGCCGGGCTCCCGGTCATCGCCATCCGCATCGAGCGCGTGACGAGCTGGGGCGATCTCTCTACCCCTCTCCACCCTTCAGGGGAGAGAGGGAGGGGCCCATCGCGCAGCGGCGGGAAGGTGAGGTGGGTTTAGCCCGCAAAAACTGCCCCATCGTCCCCCCTCACCCTACCCTCTCCCCCGGCCGGCCGGGGAGAGGGAAGTACTCTTGGCTGGACGGATATAAAATCGCCGTAATCACATTGTAATGTGGAGTACTGACGGATCGCGGCGCGGGCCATGGACTGGAGACGCTTCAACCTGAAGGAGAGATCCCGCTGTTGACTGGCTGCAGATACAGCGGGAGCGGATTTTCAAAATCTAGTCTTAGTTGTGAAATCGCGGACGGAGTTAGGTGATGCTGGCCGCAGGTGAGGGATAGCGGGTAAGCTCGCATCATCACCGGTACGGGAGAGGGATGATGGATTTTGGCGCGGCGATGTTTTTCACCGATTACTCGATGATGGCGGCCGACCTCGGCCAGGCGCTGGAGGCGCGCGGCTTCGAGTCGGTCTGGGCGCCCGAGCATTCGCATATTCCCAGCACGCGCAAGACGCCGCCGGCCGGCGGCGGCGAGCTCGGCAAGCAGTACTACGACGTGATGGACCCGTTCGTCACGTTGACGGCGGCGGCAATGGCGACGAAGACCTTGAAGATCGGGACCGGGGTGTGCCTCGTCATTCAGCGCGACACGATCCAGACCGCGAAGCTCGTCGCCTCGATCGATCAGGTCTCGGGCGGGCGGTTCTTGTTCGGCATCGGCGGCGGGTGGAACCAGGACGAGATCGAGAGCCACGGCACCGTCTTCACGACGCGCTTCAAGAAAATGCGCGAGCAGGTCGAGGCGATGAAGGAGATCTGGACCAAATCCGAGCCCGAATATCACGGCGAGATCGTCCAGGTTCCAAAAATGCGGACCTGGCCGAAGCCGGTACAAAAGCCCCACCCGCCGATCATCGTCGGCGGCGCCTTCCCGCACAGCGCGCGCCGCGCGATCCGCTACGGCGACGGCTGGATCCCGAATGCGAGCCGGGCGCACTACGCCGATGTGACCGAGTTCTTGCCGGAGTTCCGGGAAATGGCAACCGCGGCCGGACGCGACCCGGCGTCGATTTCAGTGACGATCTGGGGCGTCCCGGAGAATTTGGATCGCCTGAAGCGCTACCGCGATCAAGGGATCTCCCGCGTCGTGGTGAGCCTGCCTTCGGCAAACCGCGATGAAACTCTCCCGGTCCTCGACCGCTGGGCTGAGCTGATCCGTCAAACCGCGCACTGACGCGGGAACCAAAATGTCGCTGACCCTCGCACAGGCCTCGATCATCGTCGACAAGGCGTTGGAGAAGGGACGCGAACTCGGGTTTAAGCCGCTGACGGTGGCGGTGCTCGACGCCGGCGGGCACCTCACGGCGCTAAAACGCGAGGACGGGTCGAGCCTGTTGCGGCCGGAGATCGCCGGCGGCAAGGCCTGGGGCGCTTTGGGGATGGGGTTCGGCGGGCGCGAGTTCGCCCGTCGCGCCGCCGTCAACCCCGCCTTCATTCAGGCGCTGAGCGTTGCTTCGGGCGGGCGCATCCTGCCGGTGCCGGGCGGCGTGCTGATCCGCGACAAGGCCGCGGAGATCGTCGGCGCCGTCGGGATCAGCGGCGACACTTCGGACAACGACGAGACCTGCGCGGTCTACGGGGTCCAATGCGCCGGCCTCGTTCCCGACACCGGCGATCCCGCATAGCTGGTTCTATTATTTCGGGGACACGCGCTGGTAGACGCCGGGTGAACCCTCGTCGTGCCGCAGATGGGGGTGCACCCGCCGCGTCCACGGGTTGCTCGCGCGGGCGCGAGTCCAGGCTTCGCTCTCCGACACCCGGGCGTGCTCGAACTCGTACACGGTCAGGTATTTGGGTTGCCCCTCGACCGCGACGAACCGTCGGGCGCCGAGGCAGCCCGGCACCGCCAGATAGCCCGGAATGTAAGCTGTGTTGTACCAGGCGTTGAATTCTTCCTCGATGGCGGACGACACATCGATCCGCCCCATCTGCAGAAAAGGCGCCATCTCGACGGTCTGCTCGATCGGGTCGGTGTGCACCGGGAAGATCTGGCGGTAGGCGTTGCGCAGAAAATTGCGCCCGACCCGGCTCGTCCCGATCCTGGTCCGCTGCGGCGAGGGCTGGTATTTGACCGTATCGAGATAGGCCGTGCTGCGCAGCACGTTGTGGTCCTCGAGCTCGTACATGGCGAGGTATTTCGGCGCGCCCTTGACCGCGACGTAGCGCCCGGCGCTGAGAAAGCCCGGCACCTCGAGCAGGCGCGGCAGATGCTCCTCGTCGTACCAGCGGTTGAATTCGGCCTCGAACTCCGGATCGATGTCGGTCCACACCATCAGCAGTCCGGTTCCGCGCGTTTTCGCCATTGCCCAACTCCTTTGTCCCGCCGCGGCTCGGTTCAACGAACCTTATCACGGGCAGAACGCGCAACAACTCTGTTGCGGATGCCCGACCAATGCCAATCAGGCGATGTCGATCAGCGCGAGGCCGGTTTCGGGATCCTTGCGCTTGCGCAGATAGCTCGGCGGCTGGATCAAGATTACTTCGAGGGTCGGCCGGACATGTGCCTCGATCAGGTGGCCGCCGACTACGCTGCCGTCGGCTTTGCCGAGAACGGCATGGAGATGCAGGGTCGGGCCCTGATCGCCGACCGCGACATCGCCGAGCAACGACAAGACCTCGACTTGCTCGCCGATCGGGATTTTCTTGTATTGCTTGGTCTCCCATTGGAAATACCCGAGCACGGCCCGGCTGAACGCGCCGATCGCAGTGAGCGAGGCGGCTTCCACCTCCTGCTCCCGCACGAATTTGCCGAGTTCGCCGATGACCTCGTCACCGGTGTCGAGCACGACCGCATAGGTGATCGGGGGATCGGCATTGAGCAATTTCGAACGCATGGTCGGCCTCGTAACTCAGCTGGGGGTTGGCGTCGAGGTAGTGCCGGCGCGGAGGCTGCTCGAGGTGGCCGAGATCGTGCAGATCGCCTGCGGCTCGTCGATCCGCAATACGATGCTCTCGGTCAGATAAAGCTGGTAATGCACGCCGTCCTGGCCGATGTAGCCGGCCTGCAAATCCTGCCCCAGCACCAGGGCGCCGACGCGCGGGTCGACGAGCACGCCGCCCTCGATCGGCGCCTTGTAGATGCCGCGGGTGCACAGATGCCGCAGATGCTGGATCTGCGAGACGTCGGTGCCGGGATAGAGGCGGAAGAGCCCATTGTAGAGCGGCGGAGCCAATGCCAAGGCATATGGCCCGCGATACCCGGCATCATCGAGCTGGGTCACCGCGGCGAGCACGTCACCGAGCGCCCGCTCGACCGCTGCCCAGTCCCCGCCTTCGAGCTGCTGCCGGCCTTCATGCGTCAAGAGCCCGGGAAGCCGGAAATCCGGTTGGCCGCGATAGACGAACTCCTCCTCGCGATTGGCGACGGCCTCGGCGGCGTCTTGCGCCGGCGTCAAGTCGAGCGGTTGGCCATTTTCGAGATACCCGGCAATCCGCCGAACGCTGAGGCGAAACGCTCGCCGCAGCATCGGCACCGAAATGGCGCGCCCCATGACAGCGCCGGCTTCGTCGGCCGATGGCTGGCGGCAATAATCGTCGTTACCGGCCTCGATCGAGGTGAGGCCGGCGCCGAAAGGCCCTTGCAGGTCGAGAAATCGCCGGCCGGTAAGCCGGTCGCGCGCGGCCTCGGCCGCGGCTTTGTCGATCTCTCGCCAGATTGCGTCGGGGAGATGCGACTGACCGCGATTGAGGTAGTCCATCGCCTACGCGTCCCTCAGCGAGCCGATCGTGAAGCCGGGGTGGGCGCCACTTCGGATCGTCTCGGCCCCGCCTTTGCCGACGCCCTCGGCGGTCGCGGCTTTTTCCTCCTGCAGGATCGAGCCTTCGGTGAAAAGGTATGTCTTCAGAAACCGTTCGAAATCGGTGTCGCGGCGCCGAATCCATTCGAGCAGCATCGAGGCATGCTCCATCTCCTCGCGCATGTTATGGAGCAGCAACTCCTTCAGCGTCTCGTCCTCGGCATCGTCCGCGCGCTGGCGATACCAGTCGATCGCATCGAGCTCTTCCATCAGCGAGACAATCGCGAAATGCAAATTGAGCGTCTGTTGCGACAGACGCTCACGCGGTGCGTGCAGGTTCTCGCTCGACATATCTCGTTCTACCGCCCGTTGCTAATTTGCCCAAGGCGATAACGCGGCCACCCGGCACCGGTTCCCGGCCTCTTAAAGCCTGATAAAAGAAAGCCTGATAAAAGCCTGGACCGGGCAGAGAGGTCCGCCCGGTCCACGCCGTTATGTCGCAGGGTCAACGACTGGTCGAGTTGCCGTTGTGAAGATTGCCCCCCTGCACTGGTGAGGTCGAAGTACCGGCACCGGTATTCTGGTTCTCGAGGTTATAACTCGCCATCTGCTGCAACTGCTCTTTTGTGCGGTCGAGCGTCAGCCGGTTGTTGTCGGTCTTGATGTCACTGGGTAGGACCGCAACGTCCTTGCCTCCCATTCCGAGGAAGGAGCCGACATCGATGACGACGGCGTCGACTTTGCCGTCCTTGTTGAGGATTAAATCGTCGACGCTGCCGATCTTACGGTTTTGTACGTCGTAGACCGCGCTGCCGATCATTTTGCTGGCGCGGATCTCGTCCGTTTGGATGCTGTGAGACAGCGCTTCATTCGCCGCCACAACGCGCGTGCCATGGGTTGTGGCAGTTTGTGCGTGCGCTACGGGGGCCGCGGCGGCCAGTGCCAACGCGACCGCTGCTGTTAAATGGATTTTCGACACGGTATTACTCCTCTACCGTTGATTGACGTTGCGTTCTGCCAACAACCCCCGTTACGCGACGGTTCCCAGGGCCAGCCTCTGGCCGCTTTTCCAATGCTAATCGCGGAACTAATGATTACCGGACGACGATTTCTGCAAAGGATCTAATACAGCGAGGTCAGCCGATGGCCACTCACCAATCGAAGGCACAAAAGGAAACCGTCGAGCGCGTCATGCACGAGTTCAAGCATGGGGAGCTCAAAACCAGCCGAGGCAAAAAGGTCAAGAACCCGAAACAGGCGATCGCGATCGGGCTGCACGAGGCGGGCGCCTCCAAATACGAGAGCAAGGAGAAGAACCGCGAGAATTTGAAGCGTACCAAGGCGCGCGAGCGGCATGGCGCAACCGAGAAGGACCGCAGCGAGCACGGGAACCAGCGAGAACCTACGCGGGCTCAGCTCTATGAAGAGGCAAAGCGTCGGGATATTCCTGGGCGTTCGAAGATGAACAAGCACGAGCTCGAACGCGCCCTGCACTAATAATAAGTTCGAGCCCGGCGGAGCCTTTCGCCGCGCCCAGTGTTGTATAGCGCGACGGTATCATGCGCGTTGGAGGAGAGAATGGACCAGCAGCCAATTCAGGACCGCGCGTCCGAGACGGCGGAGAAAGTCGGCACGATGGCTAGCGATGCCGCGAAGCAGGCGGGTGCGAGCATGCAAGGCACGCTCGATCAGGGCAAGGCGATGATGCAGGATGCCCAGGCCAGCGCCGCCACATTGGCGCGCCAGGCTTCCGAAGCCGGCAGACAAGCAATGGCTCAAGCCGGGGAGGTGGCGCGCCAAGCCAGCAACCAGGCGACGCAAGCGGCGACGAACCTCTATCAGCAGGGCTCCCGAGCCGGCGATTTCATAAGCCAATATGCGGCGGAGCAACCGGTGACCGCTTTGCTCGTCGCCGGCGCAATCGGTTACGGCCTTGCTTACTTGATCCACCGCCGCTAAACGGTGTTCCGCATCGGGCTCGAATGAGCACGCCGGGAGGCGTAGTCGACGCCGTCGATAAGTGCGGAGCGGCGGCTATACAGCAGTGCCGCCGCACTAACTCGATTGCGGGTGACGAAATGGCCGATCAGGCTCCTGAGTTTGACGGCCGCACCCGCGCCGACTTGCCGCCGGGCGTGTTCGGGATGATGGCGGTGCTAGTCACGGCGACCGTCATCGCCATCCTCTACTTTGCTCGCGAAGTTTTTGTCCCGATCACGCTGGCGGTTCTGCTGAGCTTCTTGCTGGCCCCGGCGGTTCGATGGCTGCGCCGCTTGCGGGTGGGCCGGGTCATCGCAGTCGGCTTGACCGTGCTGCTCGCCTTCATAGCAATCGCCGGATTCGCCGCGGTTGTGGTGGGAGGAGGTATCGTCGCTGGCGCGCCAACTCCCGGAATACAGATACAATCTCCAAACCAAAATCCGCTCGCTTCCGGGAATAGTTCCCGGGGGAGGGGTTTTCAGCCGAGCGACGAACATGCTCCGTGAGCTCGGCACGGAGCTTTCGAAAGAGGAAGCGCAAGGTACGGCAAACACTGTTCGTTCCGCACCGGTGACAAAGCCGATACCCGTCCAGATCGAGGAGCCCGAGCCGGGGCCGCTGCAGATAGTCCAAAGCATTATCGGACCGTTACTGCAGCCTATGGCGGCGGGCGGGTTGGTCATCGTCTTCGTTATCATGATTTTGCTCGAGCGGGAGGATCTCCGCGATCGGTTGCTTCGGCTCGCCGGAAGGCACGACTTGCACCGAACCACCGAGGCCATGAACGATGCGGCCCAGCGGATCAGCCGCTACTTGCTGTCTCAGCTCATCGTCAACATCAGCTGCGGACTGCCGATCGGAATCGGGCTGACCCTGATTGGGATCCCGAACGCGGCGCTTTGGGGAATCATGACGGTTCTACTGCGGTTCATCCCGTATCTCGGGATCGTGATTGCCGCGGCGTTTCCGCTCGCCCTGGCGATCGCCGTCGCTCCCGACTGGACGCTGCTCGTTTGGACTGCTCTGCTGTTCGTTGGTATCGAGCTGGTCGTTTCGAACATAGTCGAACCGCTGGTTTACGGTGGAACGACCGGGCTTTCCTCATTGGCGCTGATCGCAGCGGCGACTTTCTGGACTTGGCTCTGGGGGCCGATCGGGCTGTTGCTGTCGACACCGATGACGGTTTGTCTGGTCGTCCTCGGCCGACATGTGCCGCAGCTGCAATTCCTCGACGTATTGCTCGGAAACGAGCCGGTTCTGACGCCCGAGGAGACATTCTACCAACGCCTCCTCGCAAACGATCCCGAGGAAGCGACGGAACAGGCTGAAGAATTCGCCAAGGAGCGTTCTCTGCCCGAATTTTTCGACGAGGTTGCGATGCCTGCTCTGGCGCGAGCGCAGGCCGACAGCGACCGCGGAGTTCTGGCTGCCGGAAAGCCGCACCACATTCAAAATTGCCATTCAAGTCAATGGTCGAAAACCTGTCGGAAGACGAAGATGCCGTCCGCCGGAGCGCGCAGCCGTTCCGAAACCGGAGCGAATGCCGAGGATTGTTTGCGTAGCCGGCCGTAATGAGCTGGACGAAGCTGCGGCATTGTTGTTGGTCGAGATGCTGCGTCTGGAGCATCACCTGGAACTCGGACCGCCGCTGTCTGCCAACGCTCTCTCAGCTGACGCGGCCTACCTGCCGCTGTTCAAGGACGCCTCCGTGGTTTGTCTGTCCCTGATCAGCACCAGTTCACCCGCGCGTGCGCGTTATTTGGTCAGACGTATTCGCCGCCGCGCTCCTTTCGCACGAGTGTTGGTCGGGCTCTGGGCAGCTCCCGCGCGAGAGCTGGCGATCGAGGACACGACGCCGCGCGATTTCGGCCCAGGCTGTCGCATTCTCATTGCGCGATGCCGTCTCGATGATCGACTCGATGCTGGCGATGGAAAAGACGCCCGCTCGGGCAAGCTGATTGGCGATTAGTCGTAAACACCTCATAGCTAGTAGCTGGCGCTCACTGGAAGTTATTAAGAAAGGTAAAGATTCTCGTCAAACGTTTGAACCTTTTGGGCGTCAGGGTGTTGAACCCGCGAAAAAACAACAACTCTCGCAACCAGCGATGGCAAAAACCGTTCTGATCACTGGGGGAGCCGGTTTTATCGCTTCTCACTGTGCCGCCGCATTGCTTCGCCATGGCTACCGCGTCCGGGCGCTCGATAATTTAGACCCGCAGATCCATGGCCCGGAGCGTGCGCCACCCAATTATCTCGACCGCCGCGTCGAGCTGCTCGTCGGGGATATCCGTTCGCCAAAGGCGGTGCGTCGTGCACTGACCGATGCGGATGTGGTGCTGCATCTGGCGGCGCGCGTCGGGGTCGGGCAAAGCATGTACGAGGTAGCCGATTACACCGACGTGAACAGCCGCGGGACGGCGGTGTTGCTCGAAGCGATGATCGAGCGGGCAAAACGCCGCCCTTTCGACCGGCTTGTCGTGGCTTCGAGCATGAGCATCTACGGCGAGGGGCGTTACCGAGCAAGTGACGGCCGGTTATTGGCCAATGTTGAGCGCAGCCCGACCCGGCTGAAGCAAGGTTATTGGGAGCCGACGGACAGCGCCGGACGACCGATCGAGGCAGTACCGACAGATGAGAGCAAAACCCCGTCGACCCTCTCGGTCTATGCCTTATCGAAATACGATCAGGAATGTCTCTGCCTGATGGTCGGCGGGGCCTACGAGATCCCGACTGTCGCATTGCGTTTCTTCAACGTCTATGGACCGCATCAAGCGCTGTCGAACCCCTACAGCGGGGTTCTGGCCATTTTCGCTGCGCGGCTGCTCAATGAGCGCCCTCCGCTGATTTTCGAGGATGGGGAGCAGCGCCGCGATTTCGTCTATGCCGGCGACGTCGCCGAGGCCTGCCGCCTGGCATTGGAGGTCGAGGGAGCGGTCGGCCGCGCCTTCAATATCGGCAGCGGCCGGCCGGTCACCATCAAGGAAGTGGCCCGGCTCCTCGCCGATACATTGGGTATGCCGATCGAGCCCGAGATCACCGGAGAGTGCCGCGTCGGCGATGTCCGGCACTGCTTCCCTGATATCGGCGCAGCGCGCTCGGTGCTCGGCTTATCAGCCCAGAACACACCTCGATTCCGGACTGGCCGAACTGGTGAGTTGGCTGAAGGGGCGCGCTGCCGTCGATCGAGTAGGCGAGGCGCGAGCGGCACTGGCTGCCCGCGGGCTCACATTATGAGCGTTTCGCTTGTCCGCCCAGGCAAGCCGCCGGCCTGTTCTGATCACCGGCGGCGCCGGTTTCATCGGAACCAACCTGGCCCATCGGCTCTTGCGCAGCGGACGCCCAGTGCGGATTTACGATAATCTCAGCCGGCCGGGAGCCGAGCACAACCTACGCTGGCTGCGTGCGGTGCATGGTTCGCGAGTGCAGGTCGAGCAAGGAGACGTGCGATCCACCGCGATCTGCGCGAGGCGCTCTGCCGACGTCGGAACGGTCTTTCACCTCGCCGCACAAGTTGCCGTCACGACCAGCCTTGCTGATCCGCGCGACGATTTCGCCGTCAATGCCGCCGGGACGTTGAACCTCCTGGAGCTGATCCGTGAGACGGACGCCGCATCGCTCTCGTCTTCACGTCGACCAACAAAGTCTATGGCGCGCTCGATGACGTGTCGCTCGTAGAATCCGCGACGCGCTACCATCCGGCAGCCGATCTAGCGCGGCATCGACGAGTCCCGTCCCCTCAGCTTCCATAGTCCGTATGGCTGCTCTAAGGGCACGGCCGATCAATATGTCCTGGATTATGCACGCGGCTATGGCGTCGACGCGACGGTCTTCCGTATGAGCTGCATCTACGGGCCGCATCAACACGGCACCGAAGACCAGGGCTGGGTGGCGCACTTCCTGATCCGAGCCCAACAAGACCTGGCGATCACGATTTATGGCGACGGCAAACAGGTCCGCGATCTCCTCTACGTGGACGATCTGATCGAGGCTTTCTTGCTGGCGGAAGACCACCTGCCGGAGATCGCCGGCCAGGTGTTCAACATTGGCGGAGGCCCGGATAATACCTTAAGCCTCTAAGAGTTGGTGGAGCGGATCGCAGCACTGAGACGGCGCGCCGCTCGAAATCGCCTACGGCCCTTGGCGGACCGGAGACCAGCGCTGGTACGTGTCGGACCCCCGAAATTTCGAACGCGCCACGGGATGGCGGCCCAAGACCAATGTCGAACAGGGCATTCGGCAACTGCACCAGTGGATATCGATCAATCGGCGGGCGGCTCCCACGCCGCGCGGGTGGTCGGATCATGAGGGTGGCGCTGATAAACCCAAACTGGTCATTCGAGGGCAGTATTTATTTCGGCTGCCGCGAGCCGCATCTCCCGCTGGAATACGGCTATGCGAAGGCTTTGCTGACGCGACGCCGGTCATAAGGCCGAAATCTTCGACGCGCATGCCGAAGGCATGGATCTCGCCTTTATCTCGGATCGGGTGGCTCAGTTTTCTCCTGAGATGACTGTCGTCACGACCGCCCCCAGCTACCTCTTCTGGCGCTGTGCTCCTCCCGAGTTACGACTGCCGCAGCAAACCCTGGGGGCGCTCGAACCATTGCCGGAATCAAGATCGCCGTTGGGCCGCATGGCTCCACTACTCCGCGAGCGACCCTGCGCAAGCTCGGCGTCGATGGGGTAGTGCTGGGCGAATGCGAGGAAACCCTCGTCCGCCTTGCCGAGTTGCCGCGCGATCGGTGGCATGAAGTCGCTGGCCTTTGCTATGAGGATCATGGCCGGATCGTTGTCCAGGGTGGCCCTCAGGCCGCCGATTTAGCAAACTTGCCGCCGCTCAGTTGGCCGGCCGAGACTCTCGGCTAGACACGGACATCATCACCACCGCTTCGATGCGACGCCGTCCGGCGCGGGCGCCGAGATGGAGGCGTCGCGCGGTTGTCCATACCATTGCACTTTTTGCGCAAAAGAAAATTTTCGCGACAGATATCGGCGCCGGCCACTCGCCACGATACTGGCTGAGCTCGATGGATTGATCGCCGCCGGGGTGACCTACGTCTATTTTATCGACGAGATTTTTCTCCCATGGCGCCAGTTGATCGAGGCTATGGCGGAACGCCCGGTACAGTTCGGGGTGCAGACGCGCATCGATCTTTGGAGCCGCGAGATGCTCGATCTTCTCGGAGCCGCTGGTTGCGTTTCCCTCGAGGCGGGTGTCGAGAGCTTGACCCAAGCAGGACGCGATTGGCTGGAGAAGCACTGCAAGCTCTCTACCAAAGCCCTCACCGAGCTGCTGGTCTACGCCAAGCAAACAGTGCCGTTTGTCCAGGCCAATCTGATCGCGAGCGGTGACGACCCAGAGGTCGTACAACGTTGGCGCGATGAATTGCGTCATGTCGGCGTATGGGCGAACGATCCAGTCCCATTATTCCCGTATCCCGGCTCGCCGGATTATCGCCGGCTCTGGGGGGTGCCCGACGACAAGGCGTGGGAACGTGCGGTCGATTACTACCTCGACCGGTACGCCGCCTTCAGTGAGATCCAGGACGCACGCCCAGACCGCCTGGCCTCTCTCGAGGCACATCACGAATAATGGTCAGAGAGCTGAAAGTCATCGATCGGCCGCGGACGGTGTTGATGACGGCGGACGCGGTCGGCGGGGTCTGGTCCTATGCGGTGGGCTTGTGCCGGTCGCTGCCCAAGACGCGGTTCGTCCTCGCCACAATGGGGCCGCGTCCGCGTCAGGCTCAACGTGATGCGATCCGCGAACTCGAAAATGTGATCCTCGTCGAAAGCGACTATCGCCTCGAATGGATGGCGGACGGAGTAGCTGACTTAATGGAGAGCCGCGATTGGCTCATTGACCTGATCCAACGGCACCACGCCGATGTCGTCCACGTGAACGGATATGCGCATGCCCGGCTTGGCATCGACTGCCCCGTGGTTGTCGTCGCACATTCGGACGTACTCTCCTGGTGGGAAGCGGTTCACAAATCCGCAGCGCCGCCGGAATGGGCTGGATATCGCAGACAGGTAATCGCCGGGCTGGCCGCGGCCGCCCGCGTCGTCGCGCCGACCGCCGCAGTTCTGGCCGATCTCGAGCGCCACTATGGGGCCCCGGCAATCCAGGGCGTGGTGATTTCCAATGGGGTCGACTCGGCAGCCTTACCCGCCATCGAGAAGCTTCCGGTCGTGCTGGCGGCTGGCAGGCTGTGGGACGCCGCAAAAAACCTCGCCGCCCTGGATGCGGCCGCCCCGGGTCTTGTGTGGCCGGTCGAAATCGCCGGAGAACTCGAACATCCGGATGGCGGCCTGGCAACCTATACCCATGTTCGCCTACTCGGTCGCCTGACGCCGGTGGAAATGGCGCACCGTCTTGGCAGCGCGAGAATTTTTGCGGCACCAGTCCGGTACGAGCCATTCGGCCTAGCGATCCTCGAAGCCGCCGCAGCCGGATGCGCGCTGGTGCTCGGCGACATCCCCTCGTTGCGCGAGAACTGGGACGGGGCGGCCCGGTTTGTCGACCCGGATGATCCGCCGTCACTCCACGCCACCATCAAGGCGCTGATTGTCAATCCGGAGGAGCGAACCCGGCTTGCGGCAGCCGCCCGAGCCCGCGCGCGCCGCTTTTCAGTGGATCGCATGGCGCGGGCCTACGCTGCTCTCTATCAGGACATGATGCGGAGCCCCGCCATTCTGGAGCCGGCATAATGCCAAAGCTCGTAATGTTCGGTCATTCTTTGCGCTCGGACTGGAACCATGGCAACGCGCATTTCCTGCGCGGGATCCTAGGCGAATGCTGGCACCGCGGTTTTGATGTCCTGGCATTGGAGCCGGCTAACAGCTGGAGCGCGCGAAACCTGTTGGAGGATCACGGCGCGGAGGCCCTGGAAGCCTGGCGCGAGATCTATCCGCCGCTGCGATTGGTGATCTATGACCCGGCTCGCCTCGATCTCGATCGGGTATTGGAGCGTGCGGATATCGTTCTGGTGCACGAGTGGAACGAGCCTGAACTCGTCGCCCGCATTGCCGCGCACCGGAAATCCAGCAATTCGTATTTGCTGCTGTTCCATGATACGCACCACCGTGTAGTGAGCGAGCCGGGTTCGATGGCCACGGTGGATCTCGATGGTTTCGATGGTGTGCTGGCGTTCGGGGAGGTCCTGCGCGAAACCTATATTCGGCGGGGCTGGGCACGGCACGTATTCACTTGGCACGAGGCCGCGGATGTTCGAATTTTTCGGTCGCGGCCGAGGATCGCGCGGGAACGCGATCTCGTATGGATCGGCAATTGGGGCGACGACGAGCGAACCGCAGAACTGCAAGAATTTCTGATCGAGCCGGTCGCATCGCACGGCCTTTCGGCACGTGTGCACGGGGTGCGCTATCCCCCCGACGCGCGGCAGGCGCTTGCGGAAGCGGATATGGAATTCGCCGGCTATCTGCCGAACTTCCGGGTCCCCGATGCGTTTGCCGCGGCTGCCGCAACCGTCCATATACCGCGGCGGCCATATGTCAGGACATTAGCCGGGATTCCGACTATCCGGGTGTTCGAGGCGCTGGCCTGCGGGATTCCGCTGGTCTGCGCGCCGTGGGAAGACACCGAGGGTCTATTCACGCCCGGCGAAGACTTTCTGACCGCCCGCAACGGCGCCGAGATGGGCCGTCACCTCGACGCAATCCGTCACGAACCGGACCTTGCCGGCGAACTTTCCCGACATGGCCGCGCGACCATCGAGGCTCGTCACAGCTGCGCTCACCGGGTCGATGAGCTGCTGGCCATCTGCCGCACGCTCGGCCGTGATCTCTGTTCCCAACAGACCGCTGCAGCGCAATGAGACCGCTGTCGATCGCCTTCTTTGGCTCCAGCCTGGTATCGGCGTATTGGAACGGCGCGGCGACTTATTACCGAGGCATATTGCGGGCGCTCGCCGCTCGCAGTCATCGCATCACATTCTACGAGCCCGACGCGTTCGACCGCCAGGCGCATCGAGACATTCCCGACCCGAGTTGGGCGCGTGTGGTGGTCTACCCGGTCGACGGTCCCGATGGCGTGCTGCGTGCGTTGAACGAGGCGCATCGCAGTGACCTGATAGTGAAGGCCAGCGGGGTCGGCGAGTTCGACAGATTGCTCGAGGCGCAAGTCCCGAGCATAAAGCGGTTAGGTGCGCTGGCGGTGTTCTGGGACGTCGATGCGCCGGCGACCCTCGACCGGATTGCCGCCAATCCCGAAGATCCGTTTCGCGCGCTGATCCCGGCTTACGACATGGTGCTGACTTATGGCGGCGGACCGCCGGTTGTAGCGGGGTATCAGAGCTTGGGTGCACGAAGCTGTGTACCGATCTACAACGGCCTCGACCCAACAACCCATCACCCGGCTCCGCCAGATTCACGATTTGCCTGCGATCTCGGGCTGATCGCCAATCGTTTGCCGGATCGCGAACGGCGTATTGGCGAGTTCTTTGTGGATGTTGCGAGCGACCTGCCGCAGCAAAGGTTCGTGCTCGGTGGCAACGGCTGGTCGGATAAGCGTTTGCCACCCAATATCGCCTATCTCGGTCATGTATATACGCGTGATCACAACGCCTTCAACGCGTCCGCGCGCGCGGTACTGAACGTCAGCCGTGACAGCATGGCAGCTTACGGCTACAGCCCCGCAACTCGGGTGTTCGAGGCAGCCGGCGCCGGCTCCTGCATCATCACCGATGCGTGGGCGGGCATCGGCGAATTCTTTGAGCCAGGCCGAGAGATTCTGGTGGCTCCCAATGGGCCGTCTGTCGCGGAGATCCTGGCAAAGCTCACGCCACGGGATGCGCGGCGGATCGGCGAGGCTGCCCTCGCCCGCGCTCTTGCCGAGCATACTTACGAACGGCGCGTCGACCTCTTGGAATTGGCGTTGGAGGGCGCATCGGCGTGATTTCCGCAGCACTGCCGCCACCGATGCGACGGCTTCGCATCGCCATTCTCGGGCTGTCGATTACGTCGTCCTGGGGCAACGGCCACGCAACCACCTACCGCAGTCTCATGCGGGCCCTTTCGCAACGCGGTCACGATGTGCTGTTCCTGGAACGCGACACGCCTTGGTACCGGGCCAACCGCGATGCGGTCGATCTCCCTTCCGGATCCGTTCAGCTCTATCACAGCATCGACGAACTCCGCGGACGCTGGCGCAGTGCACTGGCGGGTGCCGACCTTGTTATCATCGGCTCCTATGTTCCCGAAGGCATTCGGGTCGGCGCGCTTGTCCAATCGATCGGCTCCGGGATCGTCGCGTTTTACGACATCGACACTCCGGTCACTCTGGCGAGCCTTGCAAAAGGTGATTGCGTTTACATCAACGCCGAGCTAGTGGCCGGGTTCGATCTCTACCTTTCCTTCACCGGCGGCCGTGCCTTGCAGGTGCTCGAACGTCGGTACGGGGCGCGTGCGGCGCGGGTGCTTTATTGCTCGGTCGATCCCGACCGCCACATACCGGTCCCCGCGGAACCGGTCTGGAGTATGGGATATCTCGGGACGCACAGTGCCGACCGCCAGCCGGCGCTAGAAGAGTTGATGTGCGGCCCCGCCCGTCGCTGTCCGAAGGAGATTTTTGCTGTAGCCGGCCCCCTCTATCCAGCCGAAATCTCGTGGCCCGCCAATGTCGAGCGCATCGAGCATGTCGATCCCCACCGCCACGGGTGGTTTTACTCGCGTCAGCGCTTTACCCTCAACATCACTCGCGCCGACATGATCCGCATGGGCTATTCGCCGAGCGTGCGGCTGTTCGAAGCGGCCGCCTGCGGCGTCCCGATCATCTCCGATTGGTGGCCAGGTCTCGAAACGATCTTCGTTCCGGGAAAGCATATCCTCGTCGCGCGGTCGTCAGGCGACGTGCTCCGATACCTTCACGAAATGCCCGACCGCGAGCGGCGGCAGATCGCGCTCCGGGCGCGCGAACATCTGCTGGACCGGCATACGGCCGCTCACCGTGCCCTAGCTCTCGAAGGCTATGTCGAGGAACTGCTCGGACGAAGTGAGCCGTCCCGGGTCGCCGCCGCGGGATAGCCTCGCCGGGGTCGCGATGAAACTGGTGATTTTCGGCCTCGCGGTCAGCTCCTCCTGGGGTAACGGCCACGCCGTTTTGTGGCGTGCTCTGATCCGCGCGTTTGGCGCACGCGGTCACCACACCGTGTTCTTCGAGCGCGATGTGCCTTATTACGCCCAGAACCGCGACCTCACAGTCCTCGAAGGCGGTCGGCTGGTTTTCTACGACGGCTGGGAGGAGGTGCTGTCCGAGGCAAAGCGGGAACTCGCCGGAGCCGATGCGGGCATGGTCACCTCGTATTGCCCGGATGCTCTCGCCGCTACCGAGTTGGTTCTCGGGTCGCCGGCCCTTCATCTGTTTTATGACCTCGACACGCCGGTGACCTTGTCGCGGCTCGCCGCGGGCCACCAAGTCACTTATATCGGACCGGACGGCCTCGGGCATTTCGATCTGGTGCTGAGCTATACGGGAGGTGCGGCGTTAACAGGGTTGCGCAACCGGCTCGGTGCCAAAAGGGTAGCGCCGTTGTATGGCAGCGTCGATCCGGATCACTACCGGCCGGCTGTACCGGAGAGGCAGCGCGCCGCACTGTCCTATCTCGGAACCTACGCTGCCGATCGTCAGGCGAGTCTCGAAACACTATTTGTCGAGGCCGCGCGGCGCCGGCCGAATGAAGGTTTCATCATTGGCGGGGCACAATACCCAGCCGATTTCCCGTGGGCCCGCAATGTATTCTTTTGGCGCCACGTAGCTGCACACGAGCATCCAGAATTCTACGCATCTGCCCGATCGACACTCAACGTGACGCGGCAGGCAATGGCCGCGCTCGGCTGGTGTCCTTCGGGGCGCCTGTTCGAGGCGGCCGCCTGCGGCGCGCCGATAGTCAGCGATTGGTGGGAGGGCCTCGACGAGTTTTTCGCCCCTGAACGCGAGATAATCATCGTTCGGACGACTGAGGATGTATTGGCGGCACTCGATCGCAGTGACGCCGAGCTGTCGCGGATCGGCGTTTCGGCACGGGAGCGAGTGCTCAGCAGACACACCGCTGCACGCCGCGCCGCAGAGCTCGAGACGTTGCTGTCGCAGTTCGGGGAGTAGTTGCGATGTGGGGCATTGTGCCTGCCGCGGGCAGCGGCACACGCATCCAGCCGCTGGCGTTCTCCAAAGAATTGCTGCCGGTCGGCAGCCGCTTCGATGGTGCGACCGAGCGCCCGCGTGCGGTCAGCGAGTATCTGATTGAGCGGATGCTGAAAGCCGGCGCCGACAAGATCTGTTTTGTCATTTCGCCCTGGAAATCCGACATTCTGCAGTACTACGGGGGCATAATCGGCCCAGCCGCGATCGCTTATGTCGTACAGCCCGAGCCCGCCGGTCTGTGCGATGCGATCTTCCGCGCGCTGCCGCTGATCCAGCGCGACGATGTGGTGCTGATCGGTTTGCCCGATACGATCTGGCTGCCGGAGGACGCGCTGGCGCGCCTTCCCGATGACCGGCTCGCCTTTCTGACCTTTCCCGTGGATCGGCCGGAGCTGTTCGACGCAGTCGTCAGCGACGACCAGGGCCGTGTTCAGGAAATTCAAGTAAAACGGCGAGGTGCGGCATCTCGCTGGGTATGGGGCGCCTTCAAGCTGCCCGGTGCAGTATTGCATGATCTTCACAGCTTATGGTCCGAACGCGACCCGCACGACGAATATGTCGGGACGCTAGTGAATGCCTATCTGGCGGCGGGTGGTGATGCGTTGGCGGTACCGTCTGGCACGGCCTATGTCGATGTCGGGACTTTGGGCGGCTATCGCGAGGCGATGCGGCTCCTCGCCGATGCCAAAAACCACGCTCCCTCTCCGGTTACGCCGATGAGGTTCACGGCGAGGAGCGCGCGATGAGCCGCAACAAAACTCTCGATGAATTGCGGGATACCGCTGCAGCGCTGGGACCTTGGTTTCACAATATCGATCTCGGCGGGGTCATGACTGCGCCGGACCATTACCTAGGTGACTACCCAGCGGTCAAATGGCGACGGTTCGCCCACGCGATCCCGGCCGACCTCAGTGGCAAGACGGTCCTCGATATTGGCTGCAATGGCGGATTCTATTCGATCCAAATGAAATTGCGCAACGCTGCTCGTGTTCTCGCGATCGATCACGATCCCGATTACTTGCGGCAGGCGCGGTTCGCCGCGGAGACTATCGGCGTAAACATCGAATTCGCCGAGATGTCGGCTTATGACGTGGGATTGCTCAGCGAGCGGTTCGACATCGTGCTTTTTCTGGGTGTTCTCTATCATTTGCGGCATCCGCTTTTGGCGCTCGATCTGATCCGCGAGCACGTCGTCCGCGATATCTTTGTTTGCCAATCCATGCAGCGCGGCGAATCCGGCGAAGACCCGCTCGAGGAGGACTACCCGTTCTCCGAGAGGGCAATCTTCGATCGGCCGAGCTTTCCGCGGCTATTCTTCATCGAGCACTGCTATGCCGGCGACAACACAAATTGGTGGGTTCCAAACCGCGCTTGCACGGCGGCGATGCTCCGCAGCGCCGGTTTTCTGATCGAGGCCAATCCGGAGGAGGAGGTATTCGTGTGCCGGCCGACCCGGCCGCCGACCCCCTTTGGCGCAGTCTATCCGGCGAAGGCTCACTCACAGTCGCAAGGAACCGTATCGGCATGATCGAAGCTGCCATGCTGTGGAACGAGCCCAACAACAAATCGCATTGGGATCTCGAGCTCGATCCCGACTGGGAGCGCTTCGCCAGAATGACGCGGTTGGCCGGCAATGCCATTGCGGCAGAGGCACCTGGTCTGCCGCGGGTACTGGGCGGTATTTCGCCGATCGATCCGCTGTTCATTGCCAACCTCACTGGCAAGGGCGCATTGCAGCAGATCGATGTTGTGGCGGTACACGGGTTTCCGCTCGACTGGAACCTTTGGATGATCGACGAGTGGCCGGCGAAGCTCGCTGAGATCGCAACCGCTGGCGGTCTCCCCGTATGGGTATCCGAGGTTGGGGCATCGAGCTTCGGGGCGGAAGAGGTTCAGGAATTCGGTCTGCAACGGAGTGCGGAGCTGTTGATCGGCAGGACGCCCCGCATCCACTGGTACAGCCTTTACGATCTGCCAAAGGCCTGGCCCGCGACGACCCGGCACCGGGAGGCCGAGGGCTCATCCTATTACCGCCATTTCTACATGGGCTTGCTGCGCGAGGATGGCTCGCCGAAGCGCGCCGCCGCTCGCTTTCGCGGATTACACGCCGGAACTTGGCATCTGCCAGTGGTTTCATTTCGACGATCATCGGCTGGACGACGCGGCCCAATGGCTGAAGCGGCTCGGGGTTCGCTACTTGCGCACCGGGCTCAGCTGGGCCGACAGTTTTCGTCCAAATGCCGAGGCATGGTTCGATCGTCAAATGCAGGCGCTCGAAGATTTCGACGTCACGGTAACGTTCTGCTTCACGCCCGAGCACCGAGGATTGCAGCCGCATCATACGAGCCCGCCGATTGTCGAGGAGGAATTTGCCGAATTTTGCTGCCGCATGCTGAGACGGTATTGGCGGGCGGGCGGCGGGTTCGCCCCGTTGGGCTCCCCTAATCCGGGATGACGGGTCCAGCCGCCGAGATCCTCAAATGCTTGGCGGAGCGCCGTGCGGTTCAGGCGCGCGTGATGATTGTCGTCGCGCATCCGGACGACGAGACGATCGGCATGGGCGCCCAATTGTGCCGCCTCAGGGATACCCTGCAGTTGCAGGTCACCGATGGTGCACCGCGTGACGGATGTGATGCAGCGGCGCACGGTTTTGCGAATATCGCGGAGTACGCGTTCGCGCGCCGGGTCGAGCTGCGTGCCGCTCTCCAGGCCGGGGTAGCTCGGGCGGGTCTCGGGACCGAGATAATCGGCATCCCGACCAACGAGCTTGTCTAAATCTCGTAATGCTGACCGAGAACCTGCAGCACCGGCTGCAGCAGCAGGCGCCCGACGCTATCTTCGTCCAACCGTATGAAGGCGGCCACCCCGATCACGACGCGGTGGCTTTTGCTGCGCAGACCGCAGCCCGCTTGATCGCAGCCGAAGGTCGACCGCCCCCGGCCATCATCGAAATGACCACGTACCATGCCGACGGACCGGGGCTCGCAACCGGCAACTTCCTTCCGGCCGACCGGCCCGTGACGACACTCGAACTGAGCGCCGCGGATCGGTTGCGCAAGCGGCAGATGATCGGCTGCTTTGAAGCGCAACGCGACCTGCTGGCAGCGTTCGATACAGAAGTGGAACGCTTCCGCGAGGCGCCGAAATATGATTTTGCACGGCCGCCGCATCCGCGCGAGCTCCATTACGAGAGGTTGGGGTGGAGCGTCACCGGCGAACTGTGGCGGCGCCGCGCCCGAGAAGCTCTCGAAGCGCTCGGCCATAGCTCACCGAGATGGGCCTGACTGTCCTCAGCGTCGCGTATGTTTTCGCGCCCGTCGGTCCCGATACAGCCGGAGGCGCGGAACAGGTGCTCGCTGCGCTTGATCGCGCGTTGGTTGCGAAGGGCCACCGGTCTCTGGTGGTCGCCTGTGCGGGATCCAAAACAGCGGGTGAGCTGCTTGCCACCGGGGCGCTCCCGGCCCAGTTCAACGAGGACCTACTGTGCCGGGCGCAACGAGCGCACGGCGAGCGAATACGAGACGCGCTGCGGCAATGGCCGGTCGACCTCGTGCACTGCCACGGCCACGATTTCGCAGAATATCTGGCTGATCCCGGTGTGCCAAGCTTGGTGACTTTGCATCTGCCGGTCGACCACTATCCCTCTGACGCGCTCTCGGAGCGTCGCGCCGGGCGGTACTTCAATTGCGTATCGGCTTCGCAACGCGCGAGTTTCCCAGCCAATGAGACAATGCTGCCGGAAATCCCGAACGGCGTGCCTATCATCGAGTTGCAGGCTCGCCACGCCAAGCGGAATTTTGTCCTAGCCCTTGGACGGATCTGCCCAGAAAAGGGGTTTCATCATGCGCTCGATGCTGCGGCTTTGGCCGAGACACCGCTGCTGCTCGCCGGCAAGGTATATCCATATCCGGACCATTTGCGATATTTTGCCGAGGAGCTGCAGCCGCGGCTCGGATCGCAAGCGCAGTTTCTCGGCAACCTCGATTTTCTCCGCAAACGCCGTTTTCTGACAGCCGCGCGGTGTCTCCTAATCCCGAGCCAGATCGCCGAAACGAGTTCGCTGGTGGCGATGGAAGCCATCGCTTGCGGGACCCCGGTGGTCGCGTTCCCGGTCGGCGCTGTGCCCGAGATTATCGAGCCGGGAGTGACCGGGTTTCTCGTCGATGATACCAGGCAGATGGCCGAAGCCATTCGCGCCGTGGAGACGCTCGAGCCCGCGCGCTGCCGAGAGGCGGCTCGACAGCGGTTTTCGCTCGAGAGGATGGTTGCGGGTTATTTTGGATATTATCGGAAGCTGGCCGCCGCGGCGTCCACACTGCAATGATGCGCTTGGAGCCAGTCACATCGCAAACAGGCATCGATCGGCTCGTGCCGGAGTGGCAGGCGCTATGGCGAAGGGTTCCTGATGCAACCCCGTTCCAATCACCGGAGTGGCTGGTGCCCTGGTGGCGCTCGTTTGGCAATAAGGCGCCATTAGTGCTGACTGCGCGCGATGGCGGGCGATTGATTGCCGTGCTGCCGCTCTACCTTTACGAGGAAGCCGAATGCCGCAAGCTGCTGCCGATCGGCATTGGCTTATCCGATTATCTCGACGGGTTGGTGGAACCCGAGCGATTCCAAAGCAGTCGGCGCGTTCTTCGACGCGCTGGCCGAACTTCCCGATTGGGAGGAATGCTACATTCCAGACCTTCCTCCGGGAGCGGCATTGCTTGCAGCTAAATTTCCGGCGCAGCTCATGAAACACCAGGGCCTGGGCGAGACCTGCCCCGTTCTCGCCTTGCCCAGCTCAGTAGCGGGGCTGCGCGAGGTGGTTCCACGCAAGACGTTGCGGGATTTACGGCACGCGCGCCGCCGCGCCGCTGCCGCTGGCACAATGGAGGCGATCCGGGCAGACGCAAGCACCGTTGCGGGGTTCATGCAGGATTTTTTCCGGCTGCATGAGGGCCGGTGGCAGCCCATCGCGGGGCACGGCGTTTGTGCCGATCCAGTGGTCCGGGACTTCCACCTGACCGCCGCGCAAAGTATGCTCGACGCCGGCATGCTCCGCCTCTATTTGCTGCGGGTCGGGAATTCGACTTTAGCTGCCTATTACGGGTTCACTGCAAAGCGCATGGCCTATGCCTATCTGAGCGGGTTCGATCCCGAATACGCGGAGTTGAGCCCGGGAACACAGATCGTCGCTCATGCTATCGAAGAGGCGATTCGGGAAGGCGCGCGCGAATTCCATTTCCTGCGTGGCGACGAAGCCTACAAATATGCCTGGGGCGCGGTCGACCGGCCAAACACCGTGCTCACCCTGAGGCGCAGGTGCTGACTGCTGACCTCATAGCGGAGTATCCACCGGCGCTGCGTGCCCCGCTTGCCCGCTATCTCGCCGGCGAGGCCTCCGGCGAGATCACGGTAATGCATTTTGCTTTGCAATTCGGCGACGCTGGATTGGTGAGTTCCTTATTGGCGGCCGTCGCCGGCGCGTCGCCGGAACGCAAAGAGCTGGCCGACCTTCTCCGACTAGCTGAGGCGAACATGGATCATCTCGCGCCAAGTGACGGCTCTGGCGAAAGACGGGCTGGTGAATATCCCTTCCGGTGATGGCGATGCGGTTACTGCGATCAGTAAGCAATTCGACAGGGCGGTAGCTCTCGCGCCGGAGGCCTCGGTTGCGCTTTATTCTCTGGGCTCCGCCGACATTCTGGAGCGCGCCACGAGCGAGATCGCGACCCGTCTGGCCCAATGGGGATTGTTGCGATCCGATGCGACCGTGCTCGATATCGGCTGCGGCATCGGGCGGATCGAGCGCGCTCTTGCGCCGCACGTCGGTGCGATCGTCGCCATCGATGTCTCGCTCCGGAATGATCGAGGAGGCGCACCGGCGATGCCGTAGTTTGGCGAATGTCACATTTGCGCAATGCAATGGGCGCGATCTCGCGGGATATCGCGACACCTCCTTCGATCTGGTGCTGGCGGTAGATTCTTTTCCTTATTTGTACGCCGCGGGTCCTGAGATCGTCACCCGACATTTGCAGGACTGCGCCCGCGTTCTGCGGCCGAACGGCACTGTCGTGATCCTCAATTTTTCGTACCGCGGTGACGAGGAGGCAGACCGGCGTGACATCGAGCGGTTGGCTGCTGCTAACGGGTTCTCGATCCGACGAGCCGGAACGCGGGATTTCAGTCTTTGGGACGGACTGACTTTCCTGCTGACCCTTCCGGCTCACCGCGAATGAACGCCTCGGTCCTGGCGCGCGCCTCGTAGTCGGTGAACTGCTCCGGAGGGCTCTTCATAAAGTAGCTGGACGGGCCGATCAGGGCGCCGCCGATGCGCCGGTCCAGAGCGATCTTGGCGCAGCGGATCGCATCGATCACCACCCCGGCCGAATTTGGTGAATCCCAGACTTCGAGCTTCAGCTCGCAGTTCAATGGCAGATTGCCGAAGCTCGTCCCCTCGATCCGAATATAGGCCCATTTTCGATCCGTCAGCCACGGAACGAAGTCGCTCGGCCCGATGTGAGCCTCGGCGTCGGAAAGCTTCTCATCGAGTTGGCTCGTCAGCGAGTTGGTCTTCGATCGCTTTTTCGAACTCCAGCCTTTCGCGCTCCAGCATATTCCGGAAGTCACTGTTGCCGCCGAAGTTCAGCTGGTAGGTACGGTCGACGCGAACACCCCGTTCGCGGAACAGATTGGCCAGCACGCGATGAACGATGGTGGCTCCGACCTGACTTTTGACATCGTCGCCGACCAGCGGCAGCCCGCGCTCCTCGAACCGAGCGCGCCACGCCGGGTCCTTGGCGATGAAAACCGGGATGCAGTTGACCAAGGCGCAGCCCGCCGCCAGCGCCTGCTCCGCGTACCATCGCGAGGCGGTCTCGGCCCCGACCGGCAGATAGGAGACGACGATTTCAGCGCCGGTCGCCCGAAGGGTTTTCGCGACATCGTCGCGGCGGCGCCGGCGACTCGGCGACGACGCCATTCAAGTATCGCCCGATGCCGTCGTAAGTCGGGCCGCGGCGTACTTCCACTCCGGTAGCGGGGACACTCGAAAACCGCTCGGTATTGTTCGGGGCTGCAAAAATAGCTTGGGCCAGGTCGCTGCCTACCTTACCGACGGCAACGTCGAACGCAGCGACGAACTCTATGTCACCGATGTGATAGCCGCCGAGGTCAAGATGCATGACCCCCGGAATTGCAGAGCTCCCGGCGGCGCGGCGATAGAATTCGACTCCCTGGACGAGAGAGGAGGCGCAATTTCCGACGCCGACGATCGCGACCCTGATTTTCGCCACGCGGTCCTCCTCTCTGCCGCGCACAACCGAGAGGCGCACCGGCGTCAGGAGGCGAACAACGCAGAACGCAATCAGTTCAACTGGTTGTGCAGCACTTCCGATGATCGGGCCGGATCGGCGCGGGGCGCGCGACTGCCGCCTTTCTTTCCATTCCCTGCTGAGCTGCCCGCGTCCTTTTGTTGCCTTTCCAGCTCGCCCAGACGCAAGCGAAGGAACGCCGCCACCGCCGCCTCCTCGGCGCTCATCCCGGCCACGTTTTCCGCCAGATAGGTCTGCGTTTGATCCTTCAGGGTAGTCAGCAAGGTGCCATCGAGGTAGCCGTCGAAAATGGCCGGGTGAATGTAGCAACGGCGACAAATTGCAGGGGTATTGCCCAGATGTTTCGCCACTTTTTCGACCGCGCGGACGACGGCGCTTTTTCGCTTTGCTTCGGTGTCGAACAGCTCGAACTCCTGCAGCGCGAGAGCGGCGAGGTTGGTCGCCGCCCATGTCCGAAAATCCTTCGCCGTAATCTCCTCGCCGCTGATTTCGCGTAAGTAATCATTGACGTCAGCTGAATCGATCGTATGCCGATTTCCCTCCTCATCGAGGTATTGGAACAATTCGTAGCCAGGCAGATCGCGGCAGTCCTTGATAATGCGCGCCAGCCGGCGATCATTAATGTCCGTTTCGTGTCGGATGCCGTGTTTACCACGGAAGTTCAAATGGATGTGACTGCCCTCGATCTGGACATGCCGATCGCGCAAGGTGGTCAGACCATAGCTCTTGTTCGCCTTGGCGTATTCGGTGTTGCCAATGCGAAATAAGGTGGTCTCCATGAGCCGGACGACGGCGGCCAGCACTCGTTCCCGCGGCAAACCGCGGCGTTTCAGATCGGCCTCGACGCGCTCCCTGATCACGGGAAGAACCCGGCCAAAAACCAGCATCTTGCCGTATTTCAACTCGGCGCGGACCTCTCGCCAACGCGGATGATAGCGATATTGCTTGCGGCCGCGCTTGTCCCGTCCGATTGCCTGGATATGGCCGTTTGGATAGGGACAGATCCACACTGCGGTCCAGGCCGGCGGGATCGCCAGCGACCGGATGCGCTTCAACGTATCGAGTTCAAGCACCATCTGCCCGTCGGGGAGGCGATAGTCGAAGCCATTCCGCGCCTTGTGCCGGATGATCCCGGGCATATCGTCGCTGACGTGGCGCAACTTGGCGAGCTTTGCCGCCGCCAGCGGATCAAGCGCCGCCTCTAGCGCGGCAGCCCCGTTATTCTGCTTTAGTGTCGATGAAGGATCGTAAGCCTGATTCCGGGCAGCCACTCAAATCTCGCGCCAAAAGGGGGGTAGCGTCGGTCCTGCCAACACTCCCGCCGCGCGCGCCGTTCCGGATTATCGAGGAGAAGAACTCGGAATTGGTCTGCGCCTACTTTCAAGGCAGAAATGAACCGGCAAATCGCTCGCGATGCTCGGCCTGCTGGCGAACGATGTTGGGCCTTCGCCGCATCGAACATCAGATCGAGGCAGCGGCGATCGATGCCTTCGCTCGTCATTTGCACGCCCAGTACCGGATGTTCGAGCAGCTCTTCGAGCGAATACTCTTTCGATCTCCTAAACATGATGTCCTCTGACCCGTCGGAACGCCAAAATCGCAGATGAGATAGCCGGTGACCGAACCATCTTCAATTTCTATTAAGCATCAGGGTTGTTGCCGATGCCTTGCTAGGGTCCGGTCCCGCAACATGCACGCGGAGCGCTGCTGCAAGTTCCCGCCTTGTTCCGCCAACATGCATCGGGCACAATTAAGATTGTAGCGAGACCACCCCGATCCTCGATTCGGGCTATGTTATTGCGGTCGACATTGGGAGTTGGAAGAGGACGGCCAGCCGACCGATCGCATTATCGAAAGCCGCCGACGCTCGGAGCTGAGACCCAATCATCCTGGGCCGGGTGCGTGCCGCCCCTCTTCGGATTGGGGATCGGCGTGATCAACTCGGTCGCGCCAAGAGGGACGTCTTGATCGCACTAAAAAGCCGGGTGAGACGGAGCCCTCCCGGCTTTTGGAAGTCGCGGATTGCTGGGCAGGCTGCGGTCAGTGCCTCTCGAGCTGGTAGATTTCGTCCTTGATACGCAGCTTTTGACGCTTCAGATCGTGGACTGCGTCCTGATTGGGAAGCGGACGCTTGTTTTCCTCATCGAGAGCGCGTTCGAGTGCCGCATGTTTCTCCTTCAGTGCCTCGATGCGATCCTGCAGCGACATGCACGGTCCTCCTGCTAGACGGTGGCAGCAGTCGATGGTAGCGCCGGTGACAACGGCCGGCTATAGGGTCGTTGGCCCTCGGACGGAGATATGACGCAACGGTTAAATTCACAGAGGGTGGCATGGCAGAAAAATCCGGATGCCCCCGCCTGATCGTCGGGATCAGCGGCGCCTCCGGAGTGATCTACGGCGCGCGGCTGCTCGAACTGCTGCGTCCGCTTCCGGTAGAGACGCATCTCGTCATCAGCCGGGCCGCCGAGGTCACCTTGGCGCTGGAAACTGATCTGAAACCCGCTGTCGTCCGCGGCCGAGCCGACGTCGTCCACGCGATCGGAGATCTAGCGGCGCCGATCTCGTCCGGCTCGTTTAGGACGATCGGCATGGTGGTGGCTCCATGCTCGATCCGCAGCATGGCCGAGATCGCCAGCGGGGTGACCACGACGCTGCTGAGCCGCGCCGCGGATGTCGTGCTCAAGGAGCGGCGCCGCCTCGTCCTCATCGTGCGTGAGACGCCGCTCCATACCGGCCACTTGCGAACCTTGACGGCGCTGTCGGAGATGGGCGCGGTGATCGCTCCGCCGGTACCCGCCTTTTATGCCAAGCCCCAGACGATCGCGGAGATGATCGATCAGACGTTGGGCCGCGTCCTCGACCTGTTCGGGCTAGAAACCGGAGTCGTCAAACGATGGGGCGAACCCTCAAGCGCTGAAGACCGCCCCAAACGGCGCGACACGGCCGATTAGGGGCGGTTCGCTTCAGCGATCTTGCGCGAAGGCGTCGAGGGCTTCTTCGATTACCGCTGCTTCCCTGGAACGAACCGCTTCCCCGCCGAGATACAGCGCGAGATTGGCATGAGCGGCGGCTCGCCGGTCCCCAAGATCCATCGTCGCGCACCCAGCCCCCGCGGAATGGGCAAGCCGATCTTGGACCAGGTTCTCGCTGGCGATTTCGAGCGCCTTCACGCCTTCGCGCAACCGTTGGATGTCGCCGTCGGGATGGTGCCGGAGGTTTCGGCGCAGGCGACGCAGGGGTTCGACAATTTCGCTCCGGAGCGTGCCGGCCACCCGTTGTGCCGCCGCTAGGGCATCGCCGCCGAGCGATCCGCGCCCCGAGATGCCGAGCCACAGCGCAAAGAGGATCAGGTTGACGTCGAAGCCGTCGCGGTCCTGCAGTGCGATGAGCGCATCGGAGACTCGCGGCCGCTCGTAGAAGGCGAGCGAAAAAGCCCAAAACGCCTTCTCCTCCGCAGGTTTTTCTGGCTCATCCATGGCCCAGGCATATCCCATATTCGCGCCATACGCACCAGCGCGAGCCGTCGGGGTCGCGGCCGGCTGACGGAGTCAACTCGGCAACAGGCACCGCCGTTCACAATACGCCGGAAACCCGGCGAAGCGACCGCATGAGTGGCTCCAAGTGCCAAATCGAGACCGTCACCGGGCCGATCGGCAAAAAACTGTACCGATCGTCTCGGAAGATCCGCTCAACAGCGCATTTTTTGCAAGAATGCTCGGGTCTGATGGTGCCCGGCGCGCCGGGGGTGCTATTTATAATGTTGAACTCTCGAGGCATGGCCATGGACCTCGACACCGAAGCATTGAAAGCAAAGCTCGCCGCGCTGAAAACCGAACACCGCGATCTCGACGAGGTGATTGCGCGTCTCGGCGCTCACGCACCGGTCGACCAACTCGAGCTGCAGCGGCTAAAAAAGCGAAAGCTGTTGCTCAAGGACCAGATCACCAAGATCGAGAGTGAGTTGTTGCCCGACATCATCGCCTGAGGGGCAAAATCACCCGAAGTTGCACCCGGCGCCGACCGCGGATGGTGGCCGGGGCAGCTTGTGCAGCCCTCTGCCGCTCCTATAATCACAGGCTCTCGAGGATACTTCCAAAGTGAGTTGGATGGACGATGCCGGTCGGTCAGTGGGTGTCATCATGGGGAGCCAGTCCGACTGGGAAACGATGCAGCACGCTGCCAGCACTCTCGAACGATTGGGGATCGGCTACGAGATCCGGATCGTCTCGGCGCATCGCACGCCCGACCGCCTCTTTGAATATGCCCGTACCGCAAAGTCGCGCGGACTGCGGCTGATCATCGCCGGGGCCGGCGGGGCTGCTCACCTTCCCGGCATGGCCGCGGCCCTGACGGCCCTCCCCGTGCTCGGCGTCCCGATCGAAAGCAGAGCTTTGAAGGGCGTCGATAGCCTGCTCTCGATCGTCCAGATGCCGGCGGGGATCCCGGTCGCAACCTTCGCGATCGGGCAGGCCGGCGCGGTCAACGCGGCGCTTTTTGCCGCGGCGATGCTCGCTCTCGGCGATGGCGCCATCGCTCAGGCTCTCGACGGCTGGCGACAGGCGCAGACACAAGGTGTGGCAGAGCGTCCCGCCGGCCGGGAATGTTAGCTCCCGGCATGACGATCGGCATTTTAGGCGGTGGCCAGCTTGGCCGGATGACGGCGCTGGCCGCCGCCGGGCTCGGCTACCGCTGCCATGTTTTCGCCGACGAGCCGGACAGCCCGACCGCGCAAGTTTGCGGCGCGGCCACTGTTGCCGAATTCGCCGACCGAGCGGCGCTCGAGCGGTTCGCCGGCGCGGTCGACATCGTGACCTTCGAATTCGAAAATATTCCGGCGGAGGCAGTTCGATGGGTCGCGGCTCTCACACCGGTGCTGCCGCGGCCCGAAATTCTCGAAATCGCGCAGGACCGCCTGCGTGAGAAGGACTTCCTTCGCTCAATCCATGTCGGGACTGCCGCCTACCGCGAAATTCCCAACTCGACCGTATTGCTCCGCGCCATGCACGATTTCGGCTACTCCGCGGTGCTGAAGACGGTGCGTCTGGGCTATGACGGCAAGGGTCAAGTGATGTTGACCCCGGACATCAAGGCCGAGGACGCTTGGCGCCGGATGGGGGGCGAGATCGGCATCCTCGAAAGCTTTGTCGATTTTTCCTGCGAGATCTCGGTTATCGTTGCGCGCGGCGCAGACGGCGCCTGGGCGACCTATCCGCCCGTTGAAAACCAGCACGTCAATCATGTCCTCGATACGACGATCGCACCCGCGCGAATTCCGCCGGAAACCGCTATGCGCGCCGAGGCGATCGCCCGCCACGTCGCCGAAGAGCTCGATCTCGTCGGGGTTCTGGCGGTCGAGATGTTCGTGACGGAAAGCGGTGCTATCCTCGTCAACGAGACCGCGCCACGCCCGCACAATTCGGGTCATTGGACGATCGACGCCTGCTATACCAGCCAATTCGAGCAGCTTGTACGGGCGATTTGTGGGCTTCCGCTCGGCTCGATCGAGCGCCACTCCGATGCTGTGATGAAGAACCTGTTAGGCGGCGACGTCGCCAAATGGCAAGAGGCGCTGAACGATCCTCTGGCCAAACTGCATCTCTACGGCAAAACCGAGATCCAGCCCGGCCGCAAGATGGGCCACGTGACTCGTCTCATACCGCACCGCTGATCTCTGTCTCGGAAAGTCGGTCAGGCCGCGCGCGACGCTATCTTATCGTTGATCCAGGCACGCATCGCCCTCGATGTCGCGTCCCAGGCCTCGGTCAACCCATCGGCGACGTCCCGAGCGCGACGAGCGTTTCCGGCATCGCAGGCCGCCCGCAGCTCTTCGGCAAGGCGGCTGAGCCGTAACGCCCCGAAATTGCCGCCCGTCCCGAGCAGGGTATGCGCTTCCCGGCCGGTCCCGTCGAGGTCATGGCAATCGAGGAGACGGCGTATCTGATTGATGCGTTCTGCAGCGTTGGCGAGAAATACGTCGACAAACTCGCCCAAAGGCTCGCCTCCTGCCATGACCTCCGCGACCATATCGAGGCGAGCAGGATCGATCGTGACCGGTGGCAGGCAATCGGCAGCAACCAGAGTTGGCCTCGCGCCTCGTCCTCCGAGGAGCCCCATGGCCACGTCATTGAGCCGCGAGAAGAGCTCTCCATTATCGATCGGCTTCGACAAATAGTCGTCCATCTCGGCCGCGAGATATTCTTCCTTGGCCCCCATCATCGCGTGAGCGGTCAACGCGATGATCGGCACCGCGTTCTTGGGCGGCGGCAAAGCGCGAATGCGTTTTGTCGCCTGGACCCCGTCGAGCACCGGCATTTGTACATCCATCAATACGACATCGTAATCCCCGTTGCGCACGGCCTCGAACGCCAATGCCCCATTCTCGACGACATCGACCTGGTGCTCCGCCTTGCGAAGCAGCATGGTGACCAGCTGCTGGTTGATCTTGTTGTCTTCTGCGAGCAGGATTCGCAAAGAACGTCCTGCCGATTCCCAGGGCGGCAGCGGCGTGAAGGGTAGTTCGGTGCGCCGTATACCGGCAAAGCCGAAGAGCTGTGCGAAGGCGTCGAGCAGGGACTGCTCACGGACCGGTTTGGTCAATACCGCATCGATAATTTCGGAGGTGCCCTCCGCGAGGCCGTGGCGACCGACTGACGAGGCAATCACGATCTTCGTCTCGGCGAGGCCTGCCGTCGCGCGGATCCTCTGCGCCAGTGCTTCACCCGAAAGGCCCGGCATCATCTGGTCAATGATGACAAGGTCGAACGGTTTACCCTGATGAAAGGCCCGCTCCAATTCGGCCATCGCGGCGAAACCATCGTCGACCGATATTGCCTCGACGCCGAAGCCGGCGAGCTGACGCACCAGAATGCGCCGGTTCATCTGGACATCGTCGACGATCAGTACATTGAGACCCGCCAGTTTGCCGGGCAACGCCCGGCGCTCGACGGTCGGGTTGATCGCCGGCCGCAGTGGCAACTCAAACCAGAAGCGGCTGCCGAAGCCGAGCGTGCTGTCGACGCCGATCTCGCCGCCCATCAGCTCGATCAGCTGTTTGCATATTGCCAATCCGAGACCACTTCCGCCAAAGCGGCGCGTAATCGAGGTGTCGGCCTGACTGAATTTTTCAAATAGCCTGCCGCGGACTGCTTCCGACATTCCGATGCCGGTATCGACAATTTCAAAGCGCAGGCGGCGCAAATCTTGGGCGGGATCGGAGCATACCGCCACCTCGACCGAAACGCCGCCATGCTCGGTGAATTTGATGGCGTTGCCGATCAGGTTCAGCAGGATCTGACGAAGCCGCGTCTCATCTCCGCGAAAGCCGCCCCTGGCCGTCGGATCGACGAACACGCCGAGGTCAATCCCCTTCTCGTGGGCTTTCGGCGCCAGCAGGCTGACGGCGGCTTCGACCGTGTCGAAGAGCTCGAAATCGATGATTTCGAGGTCGACCTTACCGGCCTCCAGCTTCGAAATATCCAGAATGTCGTTGATCAGCGCGAGCAGCGACTCGGCGCTGTCGCGCACTGCGATCGCACATTCGCGCTGCTCCGGTGTCAAGTCAGTCTGCAGCAGCAGCCCGTTCATCCCGATGACGCCGTTCATCGGGGTACGAATCTCGTGCGACATATTGGCGAGGAAATCCGATTTGGCGCGGTTAGCCTTTTCGGCGGTTTCACGCGCCTGCTCGGACTGCTGACGCGCCGCGGCAATCTGCTCCTCGGCGGCCTTGCGCGCGGTTATGTCGGTGAATGTTCTGACAGCACCGCCGCCGGGAAGCGGAACATTGCGGAATTCGATCATCCGCCCATTCGGCCGCCGGCGCTCGCGGACCCGTGGCTCTTCGAGAGCCCCACCCCGCCTGACGATGTCCTTCAGTGTCTCGTCGCGCCCATATTCGTGCTTTCTCCACTGCCAGGCGAGGACATCGTCGAAATGCGGTTGAACCGCCATCAGTTCCGGCGGCAGATCCATAATTTCGATGGCGCGGCGGTTGCAGAGCGGGACCATACGATCCGCGTCGACCACCAGGATACCCTGGTCCATGTGTTCGAGGGTCGTTTCGAGAAGCTGCGATTTTTCGGTCAGGCGGCGCTCGCTTTTGCGCAGCGCATCGGCGGTCTGCTGCAACTCCATCGTGTTGAGTTCGAGGCTCGCCCGATTCTGCTCGAGCTCGCGAAATTGAGCGCCAAGCTCTCGAAACAGGACTATGAAGCCGAGGACCGCGCATACCGCGCCGATCGCAATCAATCTCGATTGCCGACGCCAATTCGCGAGAGCAGCCGCCTCTGAGATCGTCGCATCGACAACCAGCGGATAGTCCGTCAGTGGACGCACCGCTTCCACTCGGGTGATCCCGGCGGCATCCTCTTGAGAACGAAAAGTGCCACCACTTCCGGCCAGCTGATACCATGGTGATGCGGCCGGCATCTTCTGCCCGACGATGTCTTCTTTGACACGGGGATAACGCGCCAAGATGGTGCCGTCCTGCCGCAGAACTGTGACCGGCCCCAATTCCGGCAGAGTGATCGCATTATAAAATTCTTCGAGATACTCGGTCCGGATCGTTGCGATGATGGTGCCGAGAAACTCGCCGCCCGATCCGCTGATACGGCGGGCGACAATAATCATCCACCGCTGTTGGTACGGTTCTTTACCGGCATCCCCAAGAAGCTGGTCGACTCGTCGTGCAGCCGAAAATAGGCGATGAAGTCACGGTCCGAGAAATCGGCGGCCGAAACCGGCCAACGGCGTGACGCATTTATGAGCTTGCCGTCCGCATCGATCAGGGCGAGGGCATCGGCTTGGGGCAAATTTTTCAGCCGATCGGCCAGAAACTGGTGCCACTTCCTGCCGGAAAGCAGCTGGTCGAATTGCGCGGTGGTTTCGATTCCGGAGCCGAGTACGCGGTCCTTGACCTGATCCAGTACGAGGTCAACTGCCTGCAGGGTGCGTGACGTCTGTTCGGCAAAGGCGACACCGAGATTTTCGATTTCCTCCGTATAGGTTTTGATCGCCTCCTGCCGCAGATCCCAGATCGTCAGGCCGGCGGCAAGAATGGTCATGCAAACCACCGCCAGGCCGATCAAGTTGAGGCGGCGGTTGGATGGGGGATGCTGCCGCAAGCTCGCGAAAAACTTCATTACGAGAATTCGCTCTGACGATGACGGCAGACCCGATTTTACGCTGCGAGTTAACCGCGCCTTGAGGTTAATCCGCCTTTAGTTAAGAAGGGGTAACGGGGCGATTGCCGACAGTGAATTTCCGCTGCCAAGCCACGCCGGCCGCCCCGGCATGTCGGGCGCGAACGATTATTTCGTATCGTATTCCTCGGAGATGTCGCGGTTCGTGTAATCCGGCAGCAGGGCGGCGGCTGCAAAGCTGATGACGGCGCAGACAAGGACATAGAAAGCGATCGCGTAGCCCGATTTGAACCCGGCGAACAGCGCCGTCGCGATCAGTGGCGCGGGGCCTCCGGCGAATACCGAGGCCAGCTGATAACCGATCGAGGCGCCGCTATAACGCAGCCGACCGGTAAAGCATTCTGCGATCAGCGCCGCTTGCGGTCCGTACATCATGTCGTGCGGGATCAGCGACAGCACGATGGCTAGGAAGATCCACCCTGGCGCCATCGTGTTGAGCAAGGCGAAATAAATAAACCCGAACACTCCAGTCACCGCGGCGCCCAGCAGATACATGCGTCTGCGGCCGATCCTGTCCGACAGGTGGCCCGAAATCGGGATCGAGAAGAACGAGACCACCGCGGCGGTCAGCACCGCGACCAACAGCAGATCGCGCGAGACCCCCAGTATTGTCGTACCATAGGTGAAAACAAAAGCCGTGAAGATGTAGAACGGCGCCTGCTCCCCCGTGCGCGCCAACGCTGTCAGCAGGATCTCCTTCGGCTGACGTTTGATCACTTCCAGGGCCGGCGTCTTCTCAACCCGGTTCTCCGCGACCAGGCGCGCAAAGGTCGGCGTCTCGAGTATGCCGAGCCGAATGTAAAGGCCGATCCCGACGAGCACGATGCTCAGAAAGAACGGGATGCGCCATCCCCAGTCGAGGAATTGAGTGCCGGCGATCTGGCTGAATGCCAGCGCCGCCAAATTCGCCAGGAACAACCCGGCCGGCACGCCGAATTGCGGCCAGGCCGCAATAAAGCCGCGATGATGGTTGGAGCGCGCCCACTCCATCGACAGCAGCACCGAGCCGCCCCACTCGCCGCCGACCCCGACGCCCTGGATAAAACGCAGGATGGTCAGAATGATCGCACCCCAGATGCCGATTTGCGCATAGGTCGGCACAAACGCGACTAGAAAGGTCGCGATGCCCATCAATAGCAGGGTCGCGATCAATGCCGCCTTGCGCCCGATGCGGTCGCCGTAGTGGCCGAAGATCGCGGCGCCGACCGGGCGCGCGACAAAGCCGACCGCATAAATGCCGAAGGCCTGCAGAGTTCCGACCAGCGGATCGGACTCAGGGAAGTACAGCTTCGCAAAGACCAGACCGGTGACCGTGCTGTACAGAAAGAAATCATACCACTCGATCGTCGTGCCGATCGTGCTGGCGATCACGGCGCGGCGCAACTGCACCCGGTGCTCGGAAAGCGCGTCCGCCGTAACTCCTGCTGTCGTCATCTGAGCTCCTCCTCATGCTGCACCGCGGGCGGCTTTTGCTGGCGTCCCGCGATGCAGCTTTTCTATTTACCCGGGACGCCTTTGATTATTGGACAGTATGGTTCTGTCAGACTTCAGATCGCAGCGAATATCACGGAGTTAAAGGCACCCGCGTGTCAGGGAGATAGTTTTACACGGCGGTGGCGAGCAAAATGATGCCGCCGACAACCGATGCGCCGCCCGCTATCACTCCGAGCGAACGTTCCTGGAAATCGCTGATCGAGACGGCGCGGTGATCGTTGCGGGCGAGGCCCAAGATTGCGGACATCGCCCAGACCATCACGCCCAAGACGGCAAGCACCGATCCGAGGATTCTCTTGCACACCCGCATTCGATATCGCCGTTTCATCTGGCTCCTCCTCTTCCGAGCAATCTGGGTGAGGGCCAATTTCCTATCCCGAACGTCACATACAAGCAAAGGATGCTGGCCGGGCCTCGGTCTTGCTGGAAACCCCGAACAGGCGCATTCTGGACCAGGCAAGTGAGGAGGAAACCGATGCCGCGAATCAAACACATTGCGCTGACGACCAATAAGCCCGCAAAGGTCGCCGCCTTCTACAAGGACGCTTTCGGAATGCAGGAGATCCGGCGTGCCCCGAACGGCGCCGTGTTTCTGACCGACGGCTACATCAATTTGGCGATCCTCAATTGGAAGACGGAGAAATCCGCCGATGTCGGCGCCAATGGGCCAAACTACAGCGGCATCCATCATTTCGGGTTTGAGGTCGAGGACCTCGACGAGGCCGCCGCAAAGCTGGAGCGCGCCGAGGGTCAGCGCCTCGAGGAGAAAGAGGGGCTGGGTATGGAGATGGCTGCAGGAGGCCACCGTAATTTCGAGATGAAATGGGCCGGCCCCGACGGTGTCGTGATCGACATTTCTCACACCGGCTGGGAAACGAAAACCAGATAAGGGAATTCCGGGAGGAAGAGCCATGGCTGATAACTTCACGATCTGTGCCGGCACGATAGGGACCGGCGCCTGGGTGAGCCCGGACGGCGGTGAGAGCTGGCGGCAAGTGCGAACCGGATTGTGGGCCGAAAGCCGCGTGTTCGGCTTCGCGTCCCACCCGAAACAGCCCCGGACCATTCTGGCCGGAGCCGATGACGGCGTCTACCGCAGCGAGGATGGCGGGGAGCACTTCGAGCGGCTCGACTCGCCGATGAACGCGGTGCACGTGTGGAAAATCGCGTTCGATCCGAGCAACCCGGAAACTATCTTTGCGGGGACCCGACCGGCGGCGCTCTTTCGATCGACCGACAGCGGAAGCCATTGGGACAAGCTGCCGGCCGATATGGCTGAGGAGTGCCCGAATGTGCGGGTTCCGCGAGTGACCGCGCTGACGGTCGATCCCTCGGATCACCGGATGGTTTGGGCCGGTGTCGAAGTCGATGGCGTGCGTCGCAGCCGTGACGGCGGGGAAAGCTGGGCCCGGGTTGCCGGAGTCAACGATCCCGACATCCACGACACGGCGATCAGCATCAATGGCGCCAAGACGGTGCTGACGAGCACCCCGCGCGAGATCTTTGCCAGCACCGATGGCGGCGAGAGCTGGCGAGGGTTGGGGGTTGGCAAGCATTTTCGCCTACCCTATTGCCGTAGCCTGGCGCTCAAACCCGACGAACCCGGAGTGCTGTTTGTTGCCACCGGCGACGGCGCGCTCGGCAGCACCGGCGCGATCCAGCGCTCCAAGGATGGCGGACAAAGCTGGCAGGCGTTGCCGTTGCCCGTCGAACCCAACTCGCCGATATGGTCCTTTGCGACCAACCCGGCGAACCCCAACCGGATCCTCGCCTGCAGTCACTATGGCGAAATATTTGCGAGCGAAGACGCCGGCGATTCCTGGGTCAAACTGCGCCGCGAGTTCAGCGAGATCCGCGCTCTGGCCTGGACCCCGAATTAACGGCCAACCTCCCGCATCCGGCCCATAGGGCCTCGTGAGATGCCGCAGTTGAGTTACGTCCATGGCGCGAGTGGCACGCCGTTTATCGGCGACACGATCGGCGTGCATTTCGATCGCATCGCCGAACGCTTTGGCGAGCGCGATGCACTGGTTGTCCGCCATCAGCAGATTCGCTGGACATACCGGGAGCTGAAAGAACGGGTCGACGCCTTTGCTGCAGGGCTGCTCGCGCTCGGGCTTAAGCGCGGCGACCGCATCGGTGTGTGGTCGCCCAACAACGCCGAATGGGTGATCACACAATTCGCAACTGCAAAGGCCGGGCTCATTCTCGTCAACATCAACCCGGCTTATCGTCTGACGGAGCTCGAATATGCCTTGAACAAGGCGGGCTGCGTCGCGCTGATTACCGCGGCGAAGTTCAAGACCAGCGATTATCTGGCCATGCTTGGCGAACTGGCGCCCGAGCTCAGTACTGCATCGCCGGGCAATTTGCGCGCGGCGCGGCTGCCGCAACTGCGGTTGGTGATCACGATCGACGCCGACGAGTTCAAGGGGATAATGCGGTTTGACGATGTCCCCGGTCTTGCCCGAGACACTGAGCGCCACCGTCTCGCAGCGCTTGCCGAGGAATTGCAATTCGACGACCCGATAAATATCCAGTTCACCAGCGGCACGACCGGCTCCCCAAAGGGCGCCACCCTCAGCCACCACAATATCCTGAACAACGGGTTGTTCATCGCCGGGGCGATGAAGCTCACCGAGCACGACCGGGTGTGCATTCCGGTGCCGCTCTATCACTGCTTTGGCATGGTCATCGGCAATCTCGGCTGCCTGACCCACGGGGCGGCGATGGTCTATCCGAGCGAAGGGTTCGATCCGCTCGCCACCTTAGAAACGATCGCGGGCGAGCGCTGCACGGCCGTCTACGGCGTGCCGACGATGTTCATCGCCGAGATGGACCACCCCGATTTCACCAAGTTCGATCTAAGCTCGCTGCGCACCGGGATGATGGCCGGCAGCCCTTGCCCGATCGAAGTCATGAAAAGGGCCTTCAGCCTGATGCACCTCTCCGAAGTGGTCATCGGCTATGGCATGACCGAGACGAGCCCGGCGAGCTTTGCGTCGGCGACCGACGACCCGATCGAGCGGCGGGTGTCGACCGTGGGGAGGATTTTGCCGCATGTCGAGGCAAAAATCATCGATGCCGAAGGCCGGATTGTGCCGCGCGGCACCGCAGGCGAGCTGCTGACCCGCGGCTATCTGGTCATGCTGGGCTATTGGGACGACGAGGAGAAGACCCGCGAGGCAATCGGCCCGGCCGGCTGGATGCACACCGGTGATCTCGCGACGATCGATGACGAGGGCTACTGTAACATTGTCGGGCGGATAAAGGACATGGTGATCCGCGGCGGCGAAAACGTCTATCCGCGCGAGATCGAAGAGTTCCTTTACCGTCATCCGAAGATCCAGGACGTGCAGGTGATCGGTATCCCCGACCCGCGCTACGGCGAAGAGCTTTGCGCCTGGGTTCGCCTGCGCGACGGCGAGAGCGCGACCGCCGAGGAAATCCGTGGCTTTTGCCAAGGCCAGATCGCGCATTACAAGGTGCCGCGATACGTCAAATTCGTCGACGGCTTCCCGATGACGGTGACCGGCAAAGTTCAGAAATTCCTGATGCGCCAGCGTATGATCGAGGAACTGGGGCTGAGCTTGCAGGAGACCGCGTGATGAGCAGGATCGCCTCGGTCGCCACCCACATGATCTCGGTGCCGCGCCCGCAGCCAGTATGGACGGCGTATGAGCAGAGCAAGGCCTGGAACGTCATCCTGACCGAAATCCGCACCGATGACGGTCTCATTGGCTACGGCGAGATCCACGGCGCGCCGATGCCACGGATCTGCGAGTGGGTGGGCCGCTTTGGCGAGATTATCCGAGGCATGGATGCGCTGGCGCACATCGCCGTGTGGGAGAAGCTGTTTGCGTTGACTTCGCCGCGGCCCGGCGGGATCGCGGGCTGGGACGGTTTGCCGCCCCCCGTCCCGCGTGGCGAGCGCGCTCAAGTCATGGCGGCGATCGCCGGGATCGACATCGCTCTGTGGGACATCAAAGGAAAAGCCGCCGGCTTGCCGGTCTATCGGCTGCTGGGGGGCGAGAATCGGCCGATCTTCACTTACGCAACCGGCGGCTACTACCGGCCAAATGCCGGTAACGCCGATTACGGCAAAGAGCTGGCGCGCTTCCTCGACCTCGGCTACCGCGCGGTCAAGCTAAAGACCGGAGCTGGCACAGTTTCGCAAGAGGTGGAGCGTATCGGCGCCGTGCGGCGTGCGATCGGCAGCGAGACTTTGCTTATGCTCGACATTAACGCGGCCTACGATCTGCCGGAGTGCATCGATTTCGCTCGTGCCGTCGAGCCGCATCGGATCTTCTGGCTTGAGGAGCCGCTGCATTGGTATTTGCAGCCGGCCGATTTCGCCCGGCTGGCCGCGGCTACGCCGATCCCGCTCGCGCATGGCGAGCGCGAGCTGACCCGCTTTACTCTCCGGGATTTCATTGTCCAGGGTGGCATCCGGTTTGTTCAATTCGATGCGACGCGAGCCGCCGGGTTTACCGAGGCATTACGCATTGCCGCACTGGCCGAGCAACACGGCGCGATGGTCGCGCCGCACACGGCCCCCGAATTGCATGGGCATCTCGTCCTCGCCCTGCCGCGCTGCGCCTTCGGCGTCGAATCTCACGGCGGGCCCGAGACCGATCCGCTTGCCTTCAGGCTCTTTCGCGAGCACCCGCAGCTCCGCGATGGTCATCTGATATTCGACGACAAACCGGGCTTCGGCCTCGAGGTCGATTGGGACTTTGTGGACCGCTACTGCTTCCGGTCCTAGAGCGCGGAATCAGAAACGGCGCATCAAAGCGACAAGGCGCCCCTGAACCTTGACGCGGTCGGGTCCGAAGATACGGGTTTCATAGGCCTTGTTGGCGGGTTCCAGCGCGATCGAGGCGCCGCGGCGCCGCAGCCGCTTTAGGGTGACCTCCTGATCGTCGACCAGCGCGACTACGACGCAACCGTTCTCCGCGGTGTCGCAGCGCTGAATGACCACCGTGTCGCCATCGAGAATGCCGGCCTCAATCATGCTGTCGCCGGAGACTTCGAGGGCGTAATGCTCGCCACTGCGGCCGAGCAGGCTGGTCGGCACCCCGACCGTCGTGCTCTGGTCGCGCAATGCCTCGATCGGGGTGCCGGCGGCGATCCGGCCGTAGATCGGCAGGTCTACTGCCTCGACATCGTTCGCGACCGGTGCGCCGGGCAGCGAATTCGCGAAATCGCCGCGGATGACCGTGGGAGAGAACCTGCCGCGTTCAGCCCTCGGCAGGGGAGCGGCCGACTCCTCGGGCAATTTCACGACTTCCAACGCCCGCGCGCGATGCGGCAACCGTCTTATAAACCCGCGCTCCTCGAGCCCACTGACCAGGCGATGGATGCCGGATTTGGATTTGAGGTTCAGAGCATCCTTCATCTCGTCGAAGGACGGTGAAACGCCGGTCGCAGTCAGCCGCTGGTTGATGAACAGCAGCAACTCGCGCTGTTTCCTGGTCAGCATGAACCCCCCTTCTGCACCGCAGAACGAACCCTAAACATTACGGGCATGTTCTAGTTTAGTTCGCGGCCTGGGTCAAGCGGCAAGAACGGCACGAATTTACGCAAGCGGCGCATTGGCGCCACTCGGCCGGCTGGCGCCGGTCGTGTTTACCGATATGTGCCGAAGGGCGGGCCTGTATTCGGATCGAGGATGAGCCGATGCTGTCCGGAGGTAAGGTACCGGTTGTTGTCGAAATCAAACATATCCCAAAGAGGCCCTGCGAGCTCGTCGTACGACCACCCCCAATCTGGCCGGCGTCCCAATTCTCCTATATAAGGCGCAGCACCGAGCTTTGATCGGTTAGGGTGTGATCGACGAAGTTGGCCCTCGGCTACCAGGCAAGAAGTCGACATGAGTTGACGGCGAGTTCTGTCTGCGATGTCTCTCCCAATCCAAAAATGAAGGACGAGACGCTATAGGTTGAAACGAAAGTGCATGATGTCGCCGTCTTGCACGACATAGTCGGCGCCTTCCAGACGCATGCGGCCGGCGTCCTTTGCGCCTAGCTCGCCGCCGTGGACGAAAAAATCGGCATAGGTGATCGTCTCGGCGCGGATGAATCCCTTTTCGAAATCGGTATGGATGCGGCCCGCGGCTTGCGGCGCCTTGGTTCCCCGCTCAACCGTCCAGGCGCGGGCCTCTTTTGGGCCGACGGTAAAAAACGTAATCAGATCGAGCAGCGTGTAGCCGGCTCGGATCACCCGTGCCAGACCGGGCTCCTCGAGCCCGAGCTCCGCCAGAAATTCATGCTTTTCGACGGCATCGGCGAGCTGCGCCAGCTCTGCCTCGATCGCCGCCGAGATTACGACCGAGCCCGTGCCGTGCCGGGCAGCATATTCGGCGACGCAGTCGCTTTCGGGGTTCCCCAAGGCGGCGCTCGCTTCCTCGACATTGGCGACATAGAGAACCGGCTTGGCGCTCAACAGCTGCAATCCGCTGAGTTCCCTCCGCCGCTCGGGTTCGACGATGACATCGCGCGCCGGCCTGCCTTCACGCAGCGCTGAGAGCACCGTCTCGGCAACATCGAGCTGACCCTTGGCCTCGCGGTCGCCGCCGCGCGCCCGCTTCGCCATCTGCAGCACGCGGCGCTCCAGGCTTTCGAGATCGGCCAGCATCAATTCGGTTTCGACCGTTTCGGCATCGCGGATCGGATCGACCGAGCCTTCCACATGAACGACATTCTCGTTGGGGAAACAGCGGATCACATGGGCGATGGCGTCGACCTCGCGAACATGCCCGAGAAACTGGTTCCCGAGCCCTTCGCCGCGAGCGGCGCCGCGGACCAGCCCGGCGATATCGACGAATTCGAGCTGGGTCGGGATGATCTTGGCAGATTTGCCGAGGTGAGCGGCGATCTCGAGCCGTTCATCGGGAACCGCCACTCGCCCGACATTGGGCTCGATCGTGCAGAATGGGTAATTTGCTGCCTCGGCCGCGGCGGTCGCGGTCAGCGCGTTGAACAGCGTCGATTTGCCGACATTCGGCAATCCGATGATGCCGCAACTGAAACCCATATTTCAGGACTTTTCCTCTAAGCCTGCGGGACAGCCGGCTCTGCGCTTTCATCCGGCGGCGCAAATCGGCGGGCCACCTCGCTCATGAATGCGTCGGCCGCGCCGGACACCAACAGCGGGATCGTCTCCGCCACCGCGCCGAGCAGGGGCTCGACCCAGCCGGTCAGCTCCTCGCCGGAGAAATTCTGCAATACGTAGGGCTGAACCAGCTCCTTCACTCCGGGATGTCCGACCCCGATCCGCACTCGCCAGTAATCCGATCCGAAGAGGGCATCGATCGACCGCAGGCCGTTGTGGCCGGCGTTGCCGCCGCCGCGCTTTACTCTCAGCTTGCCGGGGCGCAAATCGATCTCGTCATGTATGACGATGACGTCCGAAAGCAAGAGCTTGAAAAACCGCGCCGCCTCTCCAACCGACTCGCCGGACGCGTTCATAAAGGTCTGCGGCTTCAGCAGGAGCACCCGCTCACCAGCGATCGACGTCTCCGCCAGTTCGCCCTTGAAGCGGTGGCGGAACCCCGCGGCACGGTGCCTGCGGGCGATCGCCTCGACCGCCATGAAGCCGATGTTGTGACGGTTGCGGGCGTAGCGGCCACCCGGATTGCCGAGACCGGCGACTAAGCGCATCAGCGGCCGATCGCGGACGCAGCACAGCCGGGGCTAAAGCACTAGCTTGCCGCCGGCGGCTCGGGGGCCGGTGCAGCTGTCGCGGCCGCCGCAGCTTCTTCACGCACCGCCGAGGACGCGGCAATGCTGGCGATCGTAAAGTCGCGGTCGGTGATTGTCGGCCGGCAGCCCTCCGGCACGATGACCCGGCTGATGTGAAGGCTGTCGCCGATTTCGAGCCCGTTCAGCTCGACAACCAGATGGTCCGGGATGCGATCCACCGGGCAGTTCAGCTCGATCCCATGGCGGACAATATTGAGAATGCCGCCGCGGCGGATGCCGGGCGACATTTCCGGGTTGGTAAAGACGACCGGCACCATCACCGTGACCCGTGCATGACCGCTGACCCGCATAAAATCGACATGCAGCGGCGCGTCGGTTGCCGGATGGTATTGCACGTCGCGCGGCAAGGTGCGGTGGACGACCCCGTCCACCCTGACGTCGATCAGGGTGGCGAAGAAACCGCGGCTGGCCAGAGCGCGCGAAAATGCGCGTGGCTCCAGGCTGATCAACACCGGGTCCTTGTTGTCGCCGTAAATGATGCCCGGGATACGCCCCGCCCGCCGTGTGGCCCGGGCCGCTCCCTTTCCGGAGCGGGCGCGCGGCTCCGCGCTCAGAGTGGTAATCTCGGGCATCGTTCGGCGCTCCTCAACAACGTCTGATAATCAGCCAGCTTAAAATAAGATCGGTTTGGCTTGTTGCCAGCGCCAAGCGCCTGGCCGGGGCGCTCTCGGAACTCAGTCGAACAGGCTGGAGACCGATCGCTCCTCGCTGATCCGCTGTATTGCCGCGGCCATCAAGGGCGCAATAGTCAATTGACGGATGTTCGGCGCGTCGCGAACGGCCTCGGTTGCAACAATGCTGTCCGTGATGACCAGCATTTCGATCGGCGACGCCGCAACCCGCGGCACGGCACCCCCCGACAGTACTCCATGCGTAACGTAGGCATCTACCCTGGAGGCCCCCGCTTCCACCAGAGCCGCCGCGGCGTTGCACAGAGTCCCGGCGGTGTCGACGATGTCGTCGATGAGAATGCAGCATCGCCCGTCGACCTCGCCGATGATATTCACAACCTCCGAGACGCCGGCCCGTTCTCGGCGCTTGTCGATGATGACGAGATCGGCGTCGAGACGGCGAGCGATATCCCTAGCGCGCAGCACGCCGCCGACATCGGGCGAGACGATGACCAGGTCCCGCTTGGCCAGGCTTTCGCGGATGTCCTTCACCAGCACCGGCGAGGCGTAGAGGTTGTCGACCGGGATGTCGAAGAACCCCTGGATCTGCGGGGCATGGAGGTCGAGGGTGAGCACCCGGTCGGCGCCGGCCGCGGTGATCAGATTGGCGACTAGCTTGGCCGAAATCGGCGAGCGCGAAGAGGTTTTGCGGTCCTGACGAGCATAGCCGTAATAGGGGATGACGGCGGTGATTCGACGCGCCGATGCGCGTTTCAGCGCATCGAGCGTGACCAGCAATTCCATCAGATGATCGTTGGCCGGGTAGGAGGTCGGCTGGATTACGAAAACGTCCTCGCCGCGCACGTTCTCGTGAATCTCGACAAACACCTCCATATCGGAGAAGCGGCGCACGCTGGCTTTGGTCAGCGGCAGATCGAGACAGTCAGAGATCGCTTCGGCGAGCGGCCGATTGCCGTTGCAGGCGAGGATTTTCATATCCGGATAACAGCCGTGGTGCCGACGGGTTCGGACCCGCAGCTTCATTCACGGATTTGTAACAGGTTGGCAACGCTAACGCAACGTTGCGAAACCTGCTCCGGCGCGGTTCAGGATTTTCCGGCCGGCTGCGGGGCGCCGTGCGCGACGAGCTCCATGATCCCGTCTTGCGCCGAGACTGCAACCATGTAGGCGACATCGCCCCAGGCGCCGTCCAGCAGACCAGCGGGGACGTCGTTTTCTTGTCCCACGGTGCCAATCTCGCCGCCGTCCTTGCGGCGGACATGCCAGACAATCTTGACGTTCTGCTTTCCGCCTTCCGGCTTGGCGACGGCAATGTCCGCGTCGAGCACGAGGTCGGCCTTGGCCTGAGGATCGCTGACAATTGCCAGATCCTGTTTCTTCAATATCTCGGTAATCGAGCTGACCAGCGCCCGATCACCATCCCCTGGTGCACCGGTTATCGCGCCGATCGCCAGCCGCGTGCGCCCGCCGATCTCGGCCTCGCTCGGCGCCTCGTCTTCGAGCAAAGCTGCGACTTGGGCTGCGCTGGCTGACGCAAGGCGCGCGACCGCATCGTCGCTTCCAGCATCCCAATCGTCGGCCGCAGCATCGGCCCGCTCGGCGCGTTCGCCGATGCGCCGGCCCGATGGGTCGCGCAATTCCCATAGCACGACCAGCGCGGCCTTGCCCTGCGACGGTGCCATTTCCTGTATTCTGCCGACGAGCTCAAAGCTCCCGATGCTCGCGGTCTTGTCGCTGGCCGCTATCTCTCGCTCTTGCAATGCGCTCGCCATTGCCGGAGCGAGCTTCTGTGCCGTTGCCCGCGGCAACCCTTCTATCGGGGCGATCGCGACACTGGTGCTGTCGCGCAAGTCCAGGATCGGCGCCCCTCGCCGCGGCACGTCTTCGGCGAACGGGTGCGGCAGCGGCTGGCAGCCCGCCGCCGGTAGCAGAAAGGCGAGCACTGCACCGAGAAAATGAATTGGGCCGTACGCGATAGAATGAGCCACTTAAAGCGACAGATTATGTTAGCTGCCCAAGCTCTCCCGGGTTAATCGCGAAGCGCGATCGCCGAGAGCGCGCGGCCATAGACTGGCTCACCGCGCAGACAGGCACGCCGATAACTGAAAAAGTACGTGTCCTCGGCGACCGTGTCATGAGCGGTGCGGCCGATGACCGGGACACCCGCGCGAGCCAGCCGGCACTCGATATAGCCGGGCAAATCGCACATGAAATGCCCGGTTCGTTCTGCCGGCACGAAATAGGCTGCGCTGGCCGGGTCATGCGCCACAAATTGCCGCGGGAATTCCGACCCGACCTCGTAGGAGGTCTGGGCGATGCAAGGGCCGATGCCGGCGCGAATGCGGGCCCGCCTGGCGCCCAAGGCCTCCATCCGGTCGAGAGTAGCTTCGACAATGCCCCCGAGCACGCCGCGCCACCCGCCATGCGCCGCACCGATTACTCTGGCGACTGCATCCGCGAACAGGATCGGGGCACAATCGGCGGTGAGAATACCGAGTGCGATGCCGGAGCCGCAAGTGACCAAGCCATCGGCCCATGGCGCCGCGGAATGCGGCCAGGGCTCTTCCACCGTGACCACTGCCGCGCTGTGGACCTGATAGCAAGTCACCAGGCGATCGGGCAAAAGGCCCAACCGCTCGGTTGCGATGGCGCGGTTGCGCGCAACCGTCTCGGCTGCATCGCCCGATCCGAACCCGCAGTTCAAAGATGCAAAAAGACCGCCGCTGAACCCACCTTGGCGGGTAAAAAAGCCGTGGCGTATGCTGGGATCGCGATCGAGAAGATCGAGGATGATCATCGCTGCGCCGGCTCGTTCGTATCGACGCTCGGATTAAAGCCCGCCGGCGATGGCAGGCCCGGCGAAACCAGCGCCACGACCTTGAAAAACTCGCCCATCTCGTCCGGGTCCAGCAAGCGCCTCACACCGCTTTCGAGTGATCGCCGCTGGGCGGGCGCGGCGCGCGCGCTCAGCGCAGCGAGTCGCAGGCCGGCCCCAAGCGCAGTGAAAAACCGGCCCTGGCTGATCGGCCCATAGATTTGGGCGCCGGCCGATCGAGCGGCTTCGGCAAAGGCCGCGAAATCGACATGGGCGCTGAGGTCGGCCGTCCCCGGCGCTGCGAGCGCGGAGACCGGGCGATGATGCTGAAGCGCGCGCAGGGTCGGCCCAGGGCCAGTCGGGAAATAGCCATAATCGATGAATAGCGCTGCACCCGTTTGACGGGCCAATCGAGAACCGAGCGCGCCGGCCAAGGCGAGGGCGGCTGGGCAAATCTCCACGACCGTACCGCGCGCACAATGGCTCGGCCCGCCGGAAACGAACAGGCTCGCCAGAGGGCTTTCGGGGCCGTCGACAAAGACCAGCCGATCCTCTGGGTCGACTGCCACCATCCGCTCCGACCAGCCCCCGGCTCCGCGGACAAACTGCCGGATCGGCAACGCGTCGACAAACTCGTTGGCCACCATCAGCATCGGACCGTCCGGCAGCTCTTCGACACGGCTCACCCATGCCGGGTGGGTCTGGCGGAGGCGCCGTTCCTGTTCCGCGCGCAACACCGGGCTCGCTTCGACCAGATAGATGCGCAAGGCGCGGCTAAATTCCGGCACAGTGCCGGCGGCGCGCAATAAGTCGCTCATCAACACGCCGCGGCCGGGTCCCAACTCTGCCAAGACTACCGGATCCGGCCGGCCGATCCGCTCCCACAATTCGGCGCACCACAGCCCGATCAGTTCGCCGAAAACTTGGCTGATCTCAGGCGCGGTCGTGAAATCGCCCGCCGCTCCGATCGGGCCGTGCCTCGCATAGTACCCACCCTCGGGGTCGTGCTGCGCCATGGCCATGTAGGCGGCAACCGTCAGTGGGCCCCCGGCGCGAATCCGCCTTATCATCTTATCGGCGATTTCCTCGCTCACGACCGGGCCGGAACGGGCTCTCGCAGCGCCCAGCCTATGATCAGGATGCCGGCGATCAGCAAGGGGATAGACAACAGCTGACCCATCGTCGTACCGAAGATCAGGAAACCCAACTGCGGGTCCGGCTCCCGAAACAGTTCGCCCGACATTCGGGCCGCCGCGTAGCCCACCAGAAACAACCCCGTGACCACCCCTGGGCGCTGCCTCGCATGGAGCCGCTCGGCGGCGAAGAGCAGGATAAACAGCAGGATGCCCTCGCAGAAAGCTTCGTAAAGCTGGCTCGGATGGCGCGGCACCGGGCCGCCATTCGGGAAGATCATCGCCCAGGGGACATTGCTCGGGCGCCCATACAGCTCGCCATTGATGAAGTTGGCGATGCGGCCAAAGAACAAACCGATCGGGATTGCCTCGGTAATGATGTCGGAGAAGGCAAAGAGCGGTATTCGACGGGCACGGGTAAACAATATGATCGCGATAGTCACGCCGACGGCGCCGCCGTGGAAGGACATCCCGCCGTGCCATACGTAAAGCGCCTCGATCGGGTGATAGACATAGTATCCCGGCTTGTAGAACAGAACATATCCGATCCGCCCTCCGAGGACGACGCCGAGGGTCGCCCACACCAGGAAATCGTCGACATCATGCCGCGCGACCAGATGCGGTGGGCGTCCGGCCAGTCCGAGGCAATACCGCCAGCCGATGAGCAGCCCGACAATGTAGGCGAGCGCATACCAGCGGATCGCAAAGGGTCCGATCGAGATTGCGACCGGATCGATAGCCGGAAACGGAATTACGGAGAGGGGCATGAAAGGGCGCGCGGGGGATGTTCGACGGACCGGCGATGGCTCGGCCTTTTATAAACGGGGAACGCCCGATCGCCAAGAAACCCGGCGGCCGCCCCCTGGTGGCGCGCCAACGCCGCAGCTCTTACCGGGAGGCCGGATAGGCGACATACCTGGAGATTTTCCAACTGCCGTCTACCTGACGATGAAAGATATCGACCGCAGGTTCTTCAATGGTTTGCGCCGGGCTCGCCGGGCTCCCCGCCTTGTCGATTTCGAGCGCCCATACCAGTCTGACGACAGCGGTATCGCCGTAGAGCATGACCTCGTTGATTTGTACCGAATAATGGTAGGTGACATCCGGGTCTCGTATTGCCGCACGCAGCATTTCGCATAGTGAAGCATAATCGCGCTCGGGCTCACCCTGATAATTGGCGACGAGGTCCGGCGCGAAGAGAGCGCATACCCGGTCCTCATCGCGGGCGTTGAACGCAGATCGCCAATTCTCGATCGCCGAGCAAATCTCGTGCTCGGCGGCTTCCGTGGGCTCTGCCCCGCCGGTTTGAACGAGCGGCGCTGTCGCCGCAGCAGCGATGATCGACCCGGCGGCTAATCGCCGGAGGCGCTGGCGACTGAGGTGGGGGAACTGTCGGTGGGCGGGTCGCACGCGACCTCTTCCTTCAGCGCGAGATTGCGTTTGATTTGACTGAGAACATCGATCAGAACATCGCGCGTTGCGGGAGGCAGACCGGCGAAGGCCTCCTGGCGAATCGCCTCGTTTATGGCAAGGATTCGCGCCACCACGGGACGAGCGCCCTTGGTCAGCCATAGCGTCCGGATGCGTCGATCGGTCGGATGGGCGCGACGCTCGACCAGCCCTTCCTCATGGAGCTTGTCCAGCATCCGGACCAACGCAATCGGCTCGATGTCCAGCCAAGCCGCCACCTCGGCTTGGCTCACACCCTCGTTGCCGACAATGTTTAGCACCACTGCGGCCTGCTGGCGTGTGATCGGCAGCCCGATCTGCCGCGCGCGCCGCTCGAATCGCCGCTTGATCAGACGAGAAACATCGTGGACGAGAAAACCGAAGGCCCGGCTGACCTCGGTCCGGCTCCGTCCGAGCCTGCTTTCGGACGGATGATCTCGCAGCGTCGATTGGTCCGATATGTCACTCGGCGCCATGGCGGCTTTCCACCAATGCCGGGGTCGGGCGATCCGAAAGCGCTTCCTGCACTCGCGATGGACGACGCGATGCTCCGAGCCAACGATTGAGCCGGTCTAGATAGAGATAGATGACCGGCGTCGTGTACAGCGTCAGCCATTGCGAAACCAGCAGCCCGCCGATGATCGCGACGCCCAAAGGTTGCCGCAATTCCGCGCCGCCTCCCTGGCCGAAGGCGATCGGCATGGCGCCGAACAGCGCGGCAAAGGTTGTCATCATGATCGGCCGGAAGCGCAGGAGACAAGCCTCGTGGATCGCCTGCTGCGGGCTCTTGCCCTCCAGCCGCTCGGCCTGCAGGGCAAAGTCGATCATCATGATCGCGTTCTTCTTGACGATGCCGATCAGCAGGATGATGCCGATGATTGCTATCACCGACAGATCGTAATGCAAAATCCACAGGAGCAGCAGCGCACCCACCCCGGCCGACGGCAACGCCGACAGGATCGTGATCGGGTGGATATAGCTTTCGTAAAGAATGCCGAGAACGATATAGACGACGAGGATCGCGGCCGCGACCAGCATCGGCATCGAGGATAGCGAGGCCCGAAAGGCCTGTGCAGTTCCCTGGAACGTGGCGTTCAGCGTTGGGGGCACGTGCAAGCGCTCGGTCATCGCCTGGATCCTGTCGACCGCTTGCCCGAGCGCGACGCCGGGGGTCAGGTTGAAGGACAAGGTCACCGCCGGGAAAATACCCTGGTGGCTGATCGTCAGGGATTCGAGCTTGCGGGTGAAATGGGCAAAGGAGCCGAGCGGTATCTGTACCCCACCGGGCCCGGAGACGTAGATCTTCGAGAGCAGGTCCGGATCACGCTGGTACTGCGGCTGGACCTCAAGGACGACCTTATACTGGTTGGTCGCCGTGTAGATTGTTGCGACCTGGCGCTGGCCAAACGCGTCATACAGCGTCTCGTCGATCAGCGAGGCGGAAATCCCCAACCGTGAGGCGGCATCGCGATCGACTTGGATCGCGAGGTGCGGTGCCGCGACTTGCTGATCCGAGGCGACATCTTGCAATTCGGGCAGTTTCCTCATCTCGCTTTCGAGAATTGGCGCCCAGTGGTCCAGTTCGTCGACGTTGGTGTCGGTCAGCGTGTATTGGTATTGCGTGCGGGAGAGCCGCCCGCCGACCCTGATGTTCTGCGGGATCTGCATGTAGAACTTGGCGCCCTCGACCCCCGCCACTTTTTTACGCAGCCGCTGCACGATCTGTTCTGCGGTGGCATCGCGCTCGTCATAGGGCTTCAGCCCAAAGAAGATACGGGCGGTATTCTCGGCGGGATTGTAGGCCGAGGCGCCGGCGTAGGAGAATACCCCCTCGACGCCGGGATCATGGCGCACGATCTCGACAATCTGGTGGCGGATCTTGTCGGTTTCAATAACCGAAGCATCCTGGCGGATGTTGAGCTCACCGAAGATGAAGCCGGTATCCTGCTCCGGGAAAAAGCCCTTCGGCATCTTCACGTACACGTACCCGGTTGCCACCATCAGCAGCAGCGTCGCCACTAGTGCCGAGAACTGGTGCCGGAAAATGAAATTCAGCCCGCGATCATAGCCGCCGAGCACCGCGCTGAAGACGCGCTCGGCGCCGCGGTTGAAGCGGTTCTTGGGATGTAGGCCTTCCTGTTTTAGGAACAGCGAGCACAGGACCGGCGTCAGGGTCAGCGACACGATGGCCGACGCCATAACCGCCACCGCGACGGTCACGGCGAATTCGCGGAACAGCCGCCCGATGATGCCGCCCATGAAAAAGAGCGGGATGAAGACCGCGATTAGCGAGAAGGTGATTGAAATGATCGTAAAGCCGATCTGCCCAGCGCCCTGCAGCGCGGCGTCAAGCGGGCGCATGCCCTGCTCGATGTAGCGCACGATGTTTTCTATCATCACGATCGCGTCATCGACGATAAAACCGACTGAGATCGTCAGCGCCATCAGCGAGATGTTGTCGAGGCTGTAGCCGGCGACGTACATGACCCCAAACGTCGCAAGCAGCGACAGCGGCACCGCTAAACTCGGTATCACCGTCGCCCAGATCGTCCGCAGGAACAGGAAGATGACGACGATGACGAGGCCGATCGTCAACAGCATCGTGAATTGCACGTCGCGCACCGCGGCGCGCGTCGTCTGCGAGCGGTCCGACATCAGATCGACATGGATCGAGGGCGGCAGCGATTGCTCGAGCCGCGGCATCACCTCCTTGACCCGGTCCACGACGGCGATGGTGTTGGCGCCCGGAGCTTTCTCGACCGCGATGCCTTCCGCCACCTGGTCGCCGAACCAGGAAACCAGCCGATCATTCTGTACCGAGTTGAGGACGTCGCCGACATCCTTGACGCGTACCGGCGCGCCGTTTTTGTAGGCGATGATGACGTTGCCGTACTGCCCGGCATCGAACAGCTGATCGTTGGTATCGAGCGCGATCGCCTGATGCTCGCCCTCGATAGTGCCCTTGGGCCGGTTGACCGTCGCGGCCGCGAGCGCGTTGCGGACATCTTCAAGACCAATCCCGCGCGCCGCCAGCGCTCCGGGGTTGATCTGGACGCGCGCGGCGTAAGGCTTCTGACCGAAGATGCGGACCTCGCCGACCCCCGGCTCGGTCGACAAGCGCTCCGCAATTACCGTGTTGGCGTAGTCGTCGACCACATAGGGCGGCACGGCGTCGGAATGTATCGCGTAGATCAGATCCGCAAAATTTGCCGGGTTGACCTTGCGGTAGGTCGGCGGGCTCGGCAGATCCTTTGGCAACACGCCGCTTGCCGCGTTGATCGCAGTCTGCACGTCCTGCGCCGCGGCATCGATGTTGCGCGACAGATCGAATTGCAGCGTGATGGTCGTGCTGCCGACGCCGGAGAGCGAAGTCATCTCGGTCAGCGACGGGATCGTCGTGAACTGCTGCTCGAGCGGCGTGGCGATCGCCGACGCCATCGTGCCGGGATTCGCCCCAGGGTAGTTGGCGCTGACGGTGATCGTCGGGAAATCGACATTGGGCACCGCAGCGACCGGCAAGAGGTTGTAGGCGCCGATGCCGAACACCAGCACACCGAGCATCAACAGTGAGGTGGCGATCGGGCGCCGGATAAAAGGTTCGGAAATGCTCATCGGCCAGGGCCCTCGAAGCGATGTGCGATGCGCGTGGACGGGGCGACAGCCAACGTCATCCTTCGCCCGCCGATTTGGATGACGGGCGCACCCGGGCGCCCTCGGTCAGGCGGTATTGGCCGTCTACGACGACCTTCTCACCGGGCGACAGCCCCTTCGCAATGACGGCAAGACCGCCCTGCACGGCGGCGACCTCGACCGGCCGCCGCTCGACCGTATCATCTTTCCTGATCACATAGGCGTAGTGCCCGTTGGCGCCTTCCTGCACCGTCTGCGCCGGCACTGTCGGCACGTCTTTGCGCATGTTGAGGACCACCCGCACGTTGACAAACTCGCCAGGCCACAGCCGCTCGTCAGCGTTGGCGAACGTCGCCTTGAGGTGGATCGTGCCCGTAGGCTGATCGATCGTATTGTCGATCAGCGTAAGCTTGCCGATAGCCAGCTGCGTTTTATTGTCGTCGCCGTAAGCCTGCACCTCCAGCGGTGCGATCGGCTGGCGCTCCCGGACCTTGTGGGCCTGATCCTGAGGCAACGTGAAGCTAACGAAGATCGGCCTCAGCTGATTGATTGTGACGAGCCCGGTCGAGTCGCTAGCGCGCACGATGTTGCCGACATCGACGAGGCGCGCGCCGAGCCGGCCGCTGATCGGCGCGCGAACATCGGCATAGCTGAGGTTGAGCTTGGCGGTGTCGATCTGCGCCTCGTCGCCCGTGATCGCGGCCTGCAGCTGCGCGACCAGCGCCTTTTGGTTGTCGTAGCTCTGCCGCGTCTGGTAGCCGGTTCCGAGGAGTTTTTGATAGCGCTCCAGGTCGAGCTGAGCTCCCGCCAGCTGTGCCTCGTCCTTTTGTTTTGCCGCTTCCGCCTGCTCCAATTGCGCCTGATAAGGCCGCGGATCGATCTGAAGGAGGGGGTCTCCCTGTTTGACCTCCTGCCCCTCGTTGAAGTCGATCTTGACGATCTGCCCGTCGACCCGGCTTTTGACCGCGACCGAATTATAGGCCTGAACCGTGCCGATGCCCTGCAAAAACACCGGGACGTCCTGCGCAGTAACCGTACCGGGGGTAACCGGGATCCCTGGGAGCGATGTCTGCGCAGCTGCAGGTGGCGCTTCGGTGCCGACGTTCAGCCGCCAGATCGCCACGATAGCGGCGAGCGCCAATACTACGACCGCGCCCAACGTACGCCTGGCCATTCCGAGCGTCTCCTTACCGGCGGACCAACCACATGTTCGGATTTATCATAGACAAATTATATCGAGTCATCCCCACCGGGCATCCCCGGATTTTTTGCCGCAGCTCCCTGGGTACAACAACTCGATACGATAATCAGCGGCGCAGCGGCATCTCGATCGGTGCGCAATTGGTGCGACCCGACATCAGGCAATCCTCAAGGCGGGATCGCTCTCTGAGCTCTCGGACGAGGACCACTCCGGCGATGGCCAGCGCCAGGATGATAATCAATCCGATCAACGCAGCCGACCTGCGTTGGTCGGCGCTGTCGTCGCCATCCTCGGATCGGTTGTTCAGTGGCGCCGCCATTTGGGTTTCAGGCTGCCAAGGTCATCCTTAAAGAATAGCCTTGTCCGCCATCCGGAACAACCGGCGCCGCGACCCTCAGGAGCCGGTTGCGGGTTCGGGCTGCGCTACGGTATTGACCATATTCGCATCAAGAGGACCAGGAGCCATGGCGCAGTCCGGGCCGCTTTCCGGCATCACGATCGTCGATCTCTCCCGCATTCTAGCGGGCCCGTATTGCACCCTGCTGCTCGCCGAGCTCGGGGCGCGCGTGATCAAGGTCGAGCCGCCGCGGCAAGGCGACGACGCGCGCCATTACGGCCCGTTCAAGAACGGCAAATCGACCTATTTCGCCTCGGTCAACCGCGGCAAGGAGTCGATCGCGCTCGATCTAAAATCGCCGCAGGGTCGCGACATCTTCGAGCGTCTGCTCGACAAGGCCGACGCACTCGTAGAAAACTTCCGCCCCGGCACCATGGAAAAACTGGGTTACGGCTGGGACAGTTTGCACCCCCGTTATCCCCGGCTGATCTATGCCGCCGCCTCGGGATTTGGGCACAGCGGCCCCTATTCTCATTACCCGGCCTACGACATGGTGGTGCAAGGCTTAGGCGGCATCATGAGCATCACCGGTCACCCCGGGATGCCGCCGACCCGGATCGGCACCTCGATCGGCGACCTCGCCGGCGGCCTCTATACGGCGGTTGCGCTCAACGCCGCCCTGCTGCACCGCGAGCGGACCGGCGAGGCGGCAAAGGTCGATGTCGCGCTGTTCGATTGCCAGCTGGCGCTCCTCGAAAACGCGATCATGCGCTACACGACGACCGGCGAGATCCCTGGGCCGATGGGCGCGCGCCATCCCTCGATCACGCCGTTCGAGGCGTTCCACACCGCCGACGGGCACCTGATTATCGCGGCCGGCAATGACGGGCTCTTCGTCAAGCTGGCGCATGCCCTCGACCGGGCCGACCTCGCCGAGAACCCGCTCTTCAAGACAAACGACCTGCGCAACCAGCACCAGGAGGCGCTGCGGGCCGAAATAGAGGGCGTGCTGAAAAAGGCCGCTACCGAGCGATGGATCGGCGTGCTGGAGGGGGCCGGCGTCCCGTGCGGCGCGATCAACAACGTGGCGCAGGCAATTGCCCACCCGCAGGCTGCGGCGCGCAATATGGTTGTTTCTGTCGACGACCCGGTCACCGGTCCCTTGCAGCTCACCGGGAACCCGATGAAGATGTCGGGTGTCGCCGATCCGCCGACCCGCCCTCCCGCCCCCGATCTCGACGCCGACCGCGACGCGATCCTGCGCGAACTCGGCCTTTAGTGGCTGCGTCCTCCCATTCCCTCCCCCGCTGGCGGCGCAGGGTCAGGGTCGGGGCAAGCCTCCTTGCGCTGCTGCTCATCGCCTTCGGTGGCGGATCCTACCTCTATCTTCGCTCGGCACTGCCGCAGACCGATGGCCGCATCGTGCTGGCCGGACCAAAGGCCGAGATCCGGGTCGAGCGGGATGCCGACGGCGTGCCGCATATCATCGCACGAGACGACGAGGACCTCGCCTTCGGCCTCGGTTTTGTGCATGCCCAGGAGCGGCTGTTTCAGATGGAGCTGCAGCGGCGCTACGCCGCCGGCCGGCTCTCCGAAATCTTTGGACCCCAGGCGGTGGCGGTCGATCGGCAGATGCGGGTCCTCGGTTTGTATCATGCCGCCGAAGCGGAAATACCGTTCCTGGCGGCGGCGATGAACCGCGCGCTGGAGGCCTATGCCGCCGGGGTCAACGCCTTTCTGAAATCGCGCCCGGGTGCGCTGCCGCCCGAATTCCTGCTGCTCGGCTTTGCCCCCAAGCCGTGGCGGCCGGCCGACAGTCTCGTCTGGGGCAAGCTGATGGCCGTGCAGCTCGGCGGCAATTGTCGCGGCGAATTGCTGCGGGCGCGGATGGCGCGCACGATCCCGGCGGCGGACCTCGCCTTTCTTTACCCGGAATACCCGCAAGGCGGGCCCACGACTTTGGCGGCTATGGTGCCGATCTACCGCCGGCTCGCGCTCGACGATCTGTATGAGGCGCTGCCCGCAGTCGTGGGGCCCAACTACGCCTCCAACAACTGGGTCGTCGATGGACGGCACAGCGCCAGCGGCAAGCCGGTCCTCGCTAACGATCCGCATCTGGCGTTTGGCGCGCCGGGGGTATGGTATCTCGCCCGCCTCGAAACCCCGCAACACGAGATCACCGGGGCTACCGCCGCCGGTGTCCCGCTGGTCGTCATCGGACACAACGAGCGGATTGCCTGGGGATTCACGACAACGACCGCCGATGTCGAGGACCTCTTTGTCGAGCAGGTCGATCCCGCCGATCCCAGCCGTTATCGGACGCCGCAAGGAAGCGAGCCGTTCAAATCACGCCACGAGACCATAACTGTGAAGGGCGCCACGCCAGTCGAGATTACGATCCGCGAGACCCGGCACGGCCCGGTGCTGTCCGACGCCTTGCCGCCGGGGGCGGCCGAGCCCGGATTTGTCCTGGCCTTGGCGGCGACCTTTACGATCCCCGATGACCGCAGCGCCGAGGCGCTGTGGGAAGTCAACCGCGCGGCCGATTGGCGGAGCTTTCGGGCGGCACTGCGTCACTTCGTCGGGCCGATGCAGAACATTGTCTATGCCGATGTCGACGGCACGATCGGCTTCATCGCGCCGGGGCTGGTGCCGATCCGCCGGAGCGGGCAGGGCTGGATGCCGGCACCGGGCTGGACCGGCAGCTATGATTGGATCGGGTTTATTCCATTCGAGGCGCTGCCGAGCGCTGTCAATCCGCCATCGGGCCACTTCGTGACCGCCAATAACAAGATCGTGCCGGACAGCTATCCTTATTTCCTGAGCCGCGACTGGGATCTGCCGAACCGCGCGGAGCGGATCGAAACACTTCTCGCCGCGACGCCGGTGCAGACGCCGGCGTCGAGCGCCGCCATTCAGGCCGACACATTATCGCTAATGGCCCAGCGGCTGGTTCCGTTGATGACGCGCACCGTCATCCAAAGCCCAGCGACCATCCAAAGCCCAGCGACCATCAAAGCCCAGCGACCATCCAAAGCCTAGCGACGCGCGAGGCCGTCGAGCGGCTGCGAGGCTGGGACTTTCGCATGGATATGGACAAGGTCGAGCCATTGCTGTTCACCGCTTGGTTGCGCGAGTTCAGCCGCTCGATCCTGTTCGGCCGGTTTGGCGACGCCGTGTCCGATTATTGGGATTTGCGGCCCCGAGTTATGGAAGCGGTTTTGACCGAACGCCCGGATTGGTGCGACGACTCGAAGCGGCCCGGCGAGGAGAGCTGCGGGTCGCGGCTAGCCGAAGCTCTCGATGCGGCACTTGCCCGGCTGCGGCGCGACTACGGCGCCAATATGGCCCAATGGCAATGGCGGCGGGCGCATGTCGCTGTCTTCGCAAACCCAGTGCTCAGCCGGATCCCGGTCTTGCGCGACTGGCTCAATATCGCGATCCCGACCCCGGGGGCTTATGACACGCTCAATCGCGGTCCGAGCACGATCCGCGACGACGCAACGCCATTCGAGCAGCGTTTCGGCGCCGGGCTGCGCATGATCGTCGATCTGGCCTCACCGAAGGACGCCAGGATGATTGCCACACCCGGCCAATCCGGCAACCCGCTTTCGGCTCATTACGCCGATTTGGTGCGGCGCTGGCGCGATTTCGACTGGCTCGTGCCCAGTCGATCCGCCGTGGTCTCCACCCTCGTCTTGGTTCCGGAGCGATGAACGCTTCGAACCAAGAATGTCCCGCGGACAAGAGCCACTCTTCGCCCTTCAGGGGGAGAGGGTAAAGAGAGCGTCATTCGAGTGTGCAAGAACGGGCTTCGAGCTGAACCAGCCCTCTGCAGTCGCGGAGTTCTTCGGGCTCTTGTGATCAGCCCGCATGACTCGCGGGCGGGAGCTTGGCGATGACCGACCTGCCGGTTACGATTGCAGCGGTCCGGCAGGCCGCCGCGGCAATTAAGGGTGCAATTGCGCACACGCCGGTGATACCGGCGCCGGCAATCTCCGAACTGACCGGCGCCGAGATTCACCTGAAACTGGAGACGGTGCATCGCACCGGTTCGTTCAAAGAACGCGGCGCCCTGACCAAGCTGCTGACCTTGGGCCCGAGCGCGCGCCGTGCCGGCGTGGTTGCGATGTCGGCCGGCAACCATGCGCAGGGGGTCGCCTACCACGCCCGGCGGCTCGGAATTCCGGCGACAATCGTAATGCCCGAGGGCACACCCTTCATCAAGATCGATCGCACCGAGGCTTACGGCGCGAAGGTCCTGCTCAAGGGCGACAGCCTCGCCGCCGCCCGTGAGGCCGCCGACACGCTAGCCCGCAACGAGGGGCTGGTTCTCGTCCATCCCTATGACGATCCGGCGGTCATCGCCGGTCAAGGCACGATCGCGCTCGAGCTCCTCGCCGACCAGCCCGATCTCGACATGATCGTTGTGCCGATCGGCGGCGGCGGATTGATTTCCGGGATCGCGGTCGCCGCCAAGGCGCTGCAACCCGGACATCGAGATAATCGGCGTGCAGTCGACCTTGTATCCGTCGATGTACCGGTTGATGCGCGGGGCAGACCCCGGTCCGCCGGCTGCGGCCGCAACCCTCGCCGAGGGCATCGCGGTCAAGGAGCCCGGGCGACCTGACGCGGCGCATCGTCAAGGCGCTCGTCTCGGACATTCTGCTGGTCGACGATGTTACGATCGAGGGCGCGATCGAGGTTCTGCTCGAGCGGCAGAAATTGGTGGTCGAAGGGGCGGGCGCCGCCGGTCTCGCCGCCGTGCTGGCGATGCCGGAGCGGTTTCACGGCCGGCGAGTTGGCGTCGTCATCTGTGGCGGCAACATCGACGCGCGCCTCCTGGCCTCGATCCTGATGCGCGGTCTGGTGCGCGAGGGCCGGCTGGTCCGGCTGCGCTCGGAATTGCCCGACATTCCCGGCGCCCTTTCCCGCCTGTCCAGGGTGATCGGCAAGCATTCCGGCAACATCGTCGAGGTCCATCACCAGCGCCTGTTTCACGATACCTCGGTCAAGCGTGCCGAACTCGACGTCGTCGTCGAGACCCAGAACCGCCGCCATGTCGAGCTATTGATCGCAGCGCTGGTCGCGGCCGGCTTCCCGACCCACCTGCTGCCAAACGGCGGGTTCGATGGGGAGGAAGCCTAGGCCCCCTCGACCAGGAATACGCGTCCGCACGAAGCGGACTGCCGGATTTTCAGTGCTTTTTGATATTCGTCGGAGCGGTACCACCGGCGGGCGGTGTCCGCATCCGGAAATTCGATGACGACGATCCGTTCGGGCTCGGGTCCCCCTTCGAGCAGATCGACTTTGCCGCCGCGCACGGCAAAGCGCCCGCCAAACCGGCTGATGCTGGCCGCCGCTAGCGGTCGATACCCGTCGTAGGCGCTGGGATCGGTCACTTGGATCTCGGCAATGATGTAGGCAGGCATGGCAAGCTCCTGTCGAAATGCTAGGGCGCCATTTTATCCCAAACCTTGCCGCCGCGGCGATGATCCCTACATGCTGCGCGGTTTTGGCTGCGCATGGTGCCGATCATGGCCGGCTTTGGCGACGCCGCGACTTTCTACGATGACTCAGGAATGCCCGACCCGGCGGCGCTGCCCGAGGCGTATGAGGGCGTGCTGTGGCGCCGCACCTTCGCTTATTTCGTCGACCTTTGCGTCATCGGCGTACTCGCCGTGCTCTGCTGGATCGTTTTTGCCGTGCTCTGGGTGCTCAGCTTTGGTCTGCTGGGGCCCGCGCTGTGGTTTCTTTTTGGGTTGATCCCGCTCGCTTATCACACCTTATTGCTGAGCGGCCCACGGTCGGCCACCGTCGGCATGCGCCTTTTCGGTGTCGAATTGCGCTCGGTGACCGGCGAGCGGCCAACGTTCTTACAGGCGTTGATACAGACGGCTCTCTTTTATATCACTGTCGGGGTCACGTGCTCGCTGGTCCTCTTGCTGGTTTTATTCAACCGGCATAAGCGCACACTGCATGACATGCTGGCCGATACTGTGATTGTGCGGCGTTTTCCGGGCCGCTGGGCCACCGCTTAGCACCCGTGGTCCACCTGATCAGGTGGCCGCTTCCTGCCTGGTGAGCCGGCGCCAAAGAGAGCGTAAACGCGCTCGAGGTGAAGCCGCGGTCTGCGGCACGAGGAGTCCTCTTTCGCGAGATATTGCGTCCCTCTCGCAACGCAGCCGGGTGACCTCATCGATCAGCGGGGGAAGATAATGGCTGATCGCGATCACCTGCTCGTCGCCCGCCTCCACTTGGCTCGTCAGCGCCGCCGCACTGTGGCGCAGCTGCTCGATCTCGCGCGATCCCGCTTCGAGCTGCCCTCGAACGTCGCAGATTTCGGTTTCGAGGCGATCCCGTGCGGCATCCCACTCGCGCTGCTGTCGCTGGAGCGCATCGAGCGCGCTTTGCTGCTGCGCTGACTGCCGGCCGGCATCCTCGATTTCGGCCCGCAGCTGGGCGATCTGACTGTCTCGCTGAGCCCGCAGATCGACGGCAGCAGAGAGCCGAGCCTGGGTCTGCGCGAGCTCGCCTTTGAGGGCCGTGTTGCCGGCTTGCAGCGCTGCCTTCTGCTGCAACCATGTTTCGCGTTCCGCCGAGAAGCGCCGCGATACTGTGGAGGACTGCGTCTTCGCCTCGGCGAGATCGGCTTCGAGGCGGGCAATGGTCGCGGTCGTTTCGGCGAGGCGCGCGCGTTCGCTCTCCAAGCCACGATACGTTACCCGTAATGCGGCCACAGGCGATTCCAGATTGTACCCCCGCAACAAAGGCATATCCGCGCGATTACGATGCCATTTTGTGCCGTCGAAAACTGCGACCGGATGGAGCATCGAGAATTGCGGGTCGGCGGGATAGCCGCGGGCTGCCAGATCGCGAAACACCGGCTCGATCGCCGGACGCGTGGCGGCGAATGCCTCCGGGTCCCACAGCAGCTCGAACCGGCGCAGGCCTTCCAAGGGTTCGAGTTCGCGATCGGCGTGTTCTTCCAGCCATCGCGCCGTTCTGCCGGGCTCACGGGCCGGGTCCATGATGTAGATTTTCCGGTCCCGCACCCCGCGTTTGCCGGTCACCGCTTCTCCATTGCGCAGCGAAGCCAGCGTATCGTAGAGCCCGGACGGGTAGCTCCAATTGAAGAATGCGTCATGAACTTGCAGCGCGCCGTCGACGTCGACGATGGTAACGGTCTGGGTCAGGCTGTTCGGGGAAGCCGAACCGGTAGCACCAGGCGCGCAGCCCGTGCTCGCTACACGCTCGCCACAGGGCCAGCGCGGCACCCGCCGACGACACGCCCAGGCTGCCAGCCTTAAGGATTGCGGCGATGTCCGCATAGCACATCCGGTGATCGAGCTCGGCGGTGCGGTTCGCGGACGCGACCGGCAGCTCCCGATAAACTCGCCGGCGCAGCTTGTTTGCACGTCGCGAAAGGTCCTTCAAGTCGAACCCCCGTAGCCCGATCAAGGCGGGCCGGGTTTGAAATTGTCCCGGCGGCCGAGCAGTATCGGCGCCATGATGGCTTTCCGACAAGCTTCGGCTGCCCTCCTCTGCGCCGTGCTCTGCTCTGTTGCCGCGGCGTTGCGTGGTCCCGCGCGACGTCGGGGTCGCCGAGCGCTGCGCTGACATCATGCGGCGCGCCTATCCGAACGCGGCGATCGACATCACCAAGACCGAGGCGACGGCCACCAGCCTGACGACGATCGTTGCCAAGGCAGAGGGGGTCCGCACCGATGTGCCGGCCGGCGCGCTTTTGCCTCAGGATCTGGCCGTCGAGTGCCGGTTTGACGAGAATATTCTGACCGGATTTCAGTGGACGGCCGGACCGACGCATTGACCGGCTTCGCTCGGGACTGTCGTTCGGGGCTGGCGCCTCGCACCTGCTCTCGGCAATAATCGGTATCGCGCGCGCGCTGCGAAGAGGAGACGGGGGATGGATCTGAGGCCGGGGGCCAAAAACAGACAAAAACGCGACTGGCTCCGGCGAGACGCGCGGTCGGCTTCGGCGAAAGAGGGTTCGCTTGCCCCGTTTCGGCAATTCTTCGCGACTTCACCGGTTACCTGCCCCTACATCGTGGGCCGTGCCGAGCGCAAGCTGATCGTCGAGCTTGGCGGCAATGGCGCCGCGCTGTTCTATGATGATCTGTCCCGCGCCGGGTTTCGCCGCAGCCATCACTTTGCCTACCGGCCGGCCTGCCGCAGCTGCTCCTCCTGTGTGCCGGTGCGGATCGCCGTCGACCGTTTCAGCCATACCCGCTCGACCCGGCGCATCCGCAACACCAATCGCGACCTTTCCGGCCGCCTGCTGGCCGCGCGTGCCACGCCAGAGCAATTCCGGCTGTTCTCGGCCTATCAGCGTTCCCGCCACAGCGACAGCGACATGGCGTCGATGAGCTATGGCGACTACCGCGGGATGATCGAGGACACGCCGGTACGGACGGCAGTCGCCGAGTTTCGTGATGTTTCCGGAGAGCTCGTCGCAGCGTCGCTGATCGACCTGCTCGATGACGGGGTCTCGGCCGTCTATAGTTTTTACGATCCGCAACAGCCGAAACGCAGCCTCGGGATCTGGAGCGTCCTGTGGCTCGTCGAGCAATGCCGGCGCCATGGGCAGCCTTTTGTCTATCTCGGCTACTGGATCGCCGACAGCCCGAAAATGGCCTACAAGGCTCGGTTTCCGGCGCTCGAGCGTTTGGTCGATGGCGCCTGGACCGAATTCATCTTTGACGCCGCAGGCCCCCTCCCATTCCGTCCCGCGCAAGCGGGGGAGGGTTAGGCGGGGCAGCGCGCCACGGATCCTAACCGCTATGGCGATCGGCGCTCTCGACTCCGCGATCTTCGCCGACATGTTCGGCACCGCGCCGATGCGCGAGGTGTTCGGCGACGACGCCTTTCTCGCGCGCTGCATCGAGGTCGAGGCAGCCCTCGCGCGCGCCCAGGGAAGGCTCGGGATCATCCCGGCCGAGAGCAGCCGACGCGATCACGCACGCGGCGAATGCGTTGGCCAGCGGCCGCGAGGCGCTCGACCTGGCGCGCCTCAAGAACCAGACCGAGACGGTCGGCTATCCGATCCTGCCGCTCGTCCGCCAGATGGCCGAACTGGCGGGCGAGTTGGGCCGCTATCTGCATTGGGGCGCCACGACGCAGGACATCATGGACACCGCTGCGGTGCTGCAGATCCGTGCCGGGCTCGCCCTGATCGAGCAGGATCTGACGGCGGTGCGCGGCCATCTCGCCGAGCTCGCGCGCAAATACCGCGACACGCCGATGGCCGGGCGCACCCACCTGCAGCACGCGCTGCCGGTGACCTTCGGCTACAAGGCCGCGGTCTGGCTTTACGCTCTCGACCGCCATGCCGATCGGCTGCGCGAACTGCGCCCGCGCGTCTTGCTGGTCCAGTTCGGCGGCGCCGCCGGCACCCTCGCCTCGCTCGGCAATGGCGAGCGGAGCCTCGAGACCCGCGCCGAGCTGGCTCGCGAGCTGGGGCTCGGCGACCCGCCGATCACCTGGCACGTCGTCCGCGACGGCATTGCCGAGACTGTCCAGGTCCTGGCGCTGCTGGCCGGCAGTCTCGGCAAGATCGCCTTCGATGTCATGCTGATGTCGGCGACCGAATTCGGCGAGGCGGCCGAACCCTTCATCGAGGGCCGCGGCTCGAGTTCGACAATGCCGCAGAAGCGCAACCCGATCTCGTGCGAGCTGATCCTCGCCGCCGCGAAGGTGCTGCGCCAGCACGCCGGGCTGGTGCTCGACGCGGTCGTCACCGATTTCGAGCGCGCGACCGGCCCTTGGCATGTCGAATGGGTGGCGCTGCCCGAAGCCTTCGGCTTTGCCGCCGGCGCCCTGCACCAGGCGCGTTTCATGCTCGGCGGACTGATCGTCGATCCCGGCCGCATGGCGAAGAACCTGGCGATGACGCACGGGCTTATCGTCGCCGAGGCGGTGATGATGGGCTTGGCGCCATACACCGGCCGCAACGAGGCGCATGATCTCGTCTATGACGCCTGCCGGATCGCGATCGAGACCGACCGGCCTTTGTTCGACGTGTTGCTCGAGACCCCTGCCGTCGCCGGGCCGCTCGGCACCGGAGAAGCTGCGTGCGTTGACCGATCCCGCAAATTATCTCGGCGCCGCCCCGGCGATGGTCGACCAAATGCTGGCCCGGCGGGCGGACAGCAAGAACGGCGTGACGCAGCTGAGAAGCCGGCGCGCGAACCGCTGACAGCTAAGGCGCGGATTGGGCTAACCAGCCGTGTCGCTCTGGCCTTTTGCCGCAACAGTTCGTCAGACCGCTCTTGCCACATCGCGGCGAACCGCCTATCCGCTCGCCGGTGGCTGACATTGCGCCTGCTGAAAGAACGGAACGGACCGATGCGCCCGTGGAGCGGGCGCTCCCCGCCGAGCGGCGGCTGCGCGACAGCGAGTTGTTCCTGCTCGCGCTCGCGTTGGCGGCCGGCGTCGCTGCCGGCCTCGGGGTGGTATTGATCGATCTGCTGCTCGATGTTTTGCGTTGGGTCGCTTTCGCAATCGGGTCTGACGAACATCTGGTCGACGTCGATCTCGGTCCGGCGCGGGTCTTGGCGATGCCGATCCTCGGTGGGCTGCTCGTCGGGGTCACTTCGACGCTGCTGCGGCGCTGGCGGCCGCGCGAGGTCGTCGACGCGATCGAGGCGAACGCTCTGTTGGGCGGCCGAATGTCGATCTCAGACAGTCTCGGCCTGGTCGCGACGACCCTGCTGTCGGGTGGATTTGGTGCCTCGGTCGGAATGGAGGCTGCCTACACACAGCTGGGCGCGGCCCTCGCATCCCGGCTCGGCAGAGCCGTCGATCTGCGTCGTGACGATGTCCGCACCCTGGTCGGATGCGGTGCCGCCGGCGCGATCGCGGCCGCGTTCAATGCCCCGCTGACCGGCGCGTTCTATGCCTTCGAGCTGATCATCGGCAGCTATACGCTGCAGACCTTGGCGCCGGTCGGCATCGCGGCGCTGACCGGGGCGTTGGTCGTCCGGGGCCTCGTCGGCTCGACCCCGATCTTCGTCGTTTGGCACGAAATCAGCATCTCGGCCTCCGACTATCCGGCGTTTTTTGGCCTTGGCCTGGCCTCCGCCGGGCTCGGCATCCTGGTGATGAAGGGCGTGACCTCGACCGAGGCGCTGTTTCGCTCGCTCGCGGTGCCGCGCTGGGCGCGGCCGGCGATCGGCGGCATCCTGATCGGGGCCATTGCCCTGGCCTTTCCGCAAATTCTCGGCAGCGGGCATGGCGGGATCATGCGGGTGTTGCATTCCGGCTTCTTTCTTCCCTTTCTCGCTGGGCTGATCATCGCCAAGATCGTCGCCTCGGCCGTATCGATCGGCTCCGGTTTTCGCGGCGGCCTGTTCAGCACCTCGCTTTTCCTCGGAAGCCTCTTCGGCAGCTTTTTCGGCGCCGCGTTGGTCCGGTTCGTCCCCGCAGCTCGGCGCCGACCCGTTGGTTTATGCGATGGTCGGCATGGGAGCGGTGGCGGCTGCGATCGTCGGCGCTCCGGTCACGATGATCATGATCGTGCTCGAGACGACCGGTGAATTCTCGGCGATGATCGGCGTCATGGTCGGAGTAGTTACCGCGGCGATCGCGGTGCGTCATTGGTTCGGCTATTCCTTCGCGACCTGGCGATTCCACTTGCGCGGCTTGAGCATACGCAGCCCCGAGGACGTGGGTTGGATCAACGAGCTGCTGGTCGGGCCGATGATGCGGCGCGATCCGGCCGTCATCGCCGCCGAGCTGCCCGTCGACGGGCTCCGCAAACGGTTTCCGGCCGGCAGCATCAGACAGGTTTTCGTCGTCGACGGCCGCGGCGGGCTCTGCGGCATCATCGATCCCGGCGATGCGAGCGTCGTCAATTCCTCAGAGGAGAGCAAGACCGTGGGTGATCTGGTCTCCCAGCCGGCGTCGTTCCTGTTGCCGAGCGACGATCTGCGGACGGCGCTCGATCGGTTCAGCCAAGCGGCTCAGGAGACCCTGCCGGTTGTCGATAACCCAAAGGATCGCCGGATCATCGGCTATATGAGCGAAGCCTACGCTCTACGCCGCTATGCCCACGAGCTCGAGCGCCATCGCGGTGGCCGGCTGGATGATGCGGGAATCTTCAGTCCGGCTTCCGGAGATCTGCCGACGGGGCCCAAGCAACCATAAAAACATGAGGATATTTCGCATGGCTGGGTTAGAATAGACGCAACGCTCGGAAGCCGAGCGGATTTTCAACTGAGAGCTCGGGTTGGAGAGAACGTGACTGTAACCGAGAAGACCTACCGTGTTGATAACAATTGACCTGCATGAGGACCGCCTTGGTGGGGCGACCACGCCGGGCATTGCGCGCGGGGCGGCAAATCGGTAACAACGCGACCGATTGGGCCACGTCCGGGTTCATGCGGGAGGCGGCAGGGCACGTCTCTCTAGGCGATCGGAATAGTTGGGTAGAGTTCCCGAGTTAGAACTGACGACGACGGCAGCGTCCCGGACGGCGTCACAAAAGGAGTTGAGGGATGGCAGACGCCGTAGCCCGCGATCTTCATGTTCCCGCACGAGGTGGACAACTTACGCTCCACAAGTTCGCGCGACGCAAATCTACGATAGCCTTTTTGATGGCGTTACCCCTGATCGCGATTGTCCTATGCCTGGTTGTCTACCCGGCATTCTATTCGATCCATCTCGCGACCTTGAACAAGTCGATGCAGCACTTTGTCGGCTTCGGCAATTTCGAGTTCCTGTTCCGGCGCAACACATTTTGGATGGTCGTCGAGCAGTCGCTGCTGTTCGCAATTACCGCTGTCATCTTCAAGGCCGTGGTCGGCTTCATTGTCGCCCATTTTGTGCACAACCTTCCGGCGCAAGGCCAACGCAAGTGGCGCGGTATGCTGCTGATCCCGTGGGTCATCCCCCCGGCAATGAGCACGCTCGCCTGGCTGTGGCTGTTCGATCCCTCGTACAGCGCGTTCAACTGGGTCTTCGCCTATCTCGGCATCCCGCAGGTGGCCTGGCTCGGCAATCCCTATTGGGCGCGCTTTTGCGTGATCCTGGTCAATGTGTGGGTCGGGTCGCCGTTCTTCATGATCATGTACCTTGCCGCGCTCAAATCCGTGCCCGAACAGCTGCACGAGGCCGCGGCGATCGACGGAGCCAATTGGCTTCAAAAGATCTGGTACATCAACCTGCCGATGATGCGCAACATCATCCAGATCACGGCATTGTTCTCGCTGATCGTCACCTTCGCCAATTTTGATATCGTCAAGATCCTCACCAATGGCGGACCGGTCGACCAGACGCACGTCTTCGCCACCTGGGCATTCACTTTGGCGATTTGGGGCAATGACATTCCGCTCGGCGCCTCGGTATCGCTGTTCATGGCCCCGATCCTGGCAATCGCGGCGTTCTTCATCTTGCGCAATGTGCGCCGCCGCGGAAACGAGGCGTGACAATGACGACGGCAACGGCGGAAGCGGCGGCCGGCCAAGTCGGTCGAGCCCGCTATGGCAGCATATCGCGGGGCCGGCGCAGAGCACTCTTCTGGTCCTATTTCTTCCTGATCCTGTTCGTGATTTTCTTTCTGACCCCGCCCGTCTACATGTTCATCACTTCGCTCAAATCGAGCGCGGAGATCTCGGCGGCAAGCAACCCGTGGTGGGTATACCACCCCACCCTCTCGAACTATATCGACCTGCTGACCCAAAACCAATTTCTGATATTCTTCCGAAACTCGGCGATTGTATCGGTCTGCGTGGTGTCGATCACGATGGTGGTCAGCATTTTCGCCGCGTTTGCCTTGGCTCGAATGCGGTTCTGGGGTTCGTCGACTTTGGCGACAGGCGTGTTCTTGACCTATCTCATACCGGAATCGCTGCTGTTCATCCCGTTGTTCAAGACTTTCGCCTACATCCACGACAAGACCGGGATCGAGTTAATCAACCACTGGTGGGTGCTGATCATTCTCTATCCGACCCTGACGGTTCCCTTCGCGACGTGGCTGATGATCGGCTATTTCTCCAGCATTCCGAAGGAGTTGGACGAAGCGGCGCTGATCGACGGCGCCGGCTATATGCAGATGCTGACGCGCATCTTTATTCCGGTTGCGATCCCCGGGATCATCGCGGCAATGATCTTCACCTTTACGGTCTCGTGGGCGAACTTCCTGTATCCACTCGCCTTCACTACGTCAGCCGATCAACTTGTCCTCCCCGTTGGGATCGTGACCACGCTGATCCGCGGGGACGTTTATGCCTGGGGCCAGATCATGACCGGCGCATTGCTCGGGGCCGCGCCGCCATTGATCATTTATGCGTTTTTGATGGACTATTACATCTCCGGCCTGACCGCCGGCGCCACGAAAGGGTAGAAAATGGCGCAAGTCGCGCTCCGCAACATCGTCAAGACATTCGACCGTACTCCCGCCGTCCAGGGGATCGATCTCGACATCTCCGACCGCGAGTTCATCGTGCTCGTCGGACCGTCCGGCTGCGGCAAGAGCACGACCTTGCGCATGATCGCGGGGCTCGAGGAAGCGACATCGGGCGAGATTTATATCGGCGATCAGCTGGTCAATGATGTGCCGCCGAAGGACCGGGACATCGCGATGGTGTTCCAGAATTACGCGCTCTACCCGCATATGACGGTGTTCGAAAACATGTCCTTCGGCCTTCGGCTGAAGAAGTTTCCGAAGGCGGAGATAAGAGAGCGCGTGCAGAACGCCGCCCGCATTCTCGATATCACCGACCTTCTCGACCGCCGGCCAAAGCAGCTCTCCGGCGGTCAGCGGCAGCGCGTCGCGATGGGCCGCGCGATCGTCCGCAACCCCAAGGTCTTCCTGTTCGACGAGCCGTTATCGAACCTCGATGCCAAATTGCGCGTCCAGATGCGCACTGAGATCAAGAAAATTCATCAGACGGTCACGACCACAACGGTTTACGTCACGCACGACCAGGTCGAGGCGATGACCCTGGCCGACCGCGTCGTCATCATGAATGGGGGGCGGATTGACCAGATCGGCACGCCCCACGAGGTTTACCACAAGCCGAGAACGCAGTTCGTCGCGGGCTTCATTGGCTCGCCGACGATGAATTTCCTGCCGTGCCGGCTCGTCGAGAACGGCGCCGGGCTGACGGTTCGGCTCTCCGACTGGCTCGCTCTCCCAGTGCCGGCTTCCCGGGAGGCGCGGTATCGCCCACACGTCGGCCACGAGCTGATCTTCGGGCTACGACCCGAGCATATCAGGGAGGGACGCGGCGAAGTGCCGACCGGCTCGGCCGCCTTCGAGGCGCGGCTCGACGTCGTCGAGCCGATGGGCATGGAGACGATGGTTTATTTCATCGTCGATGGCGTCGAGGTCTGCGGTCGGGTCGATCCCATCACCGCCGGCAACGTCGGAGAGCCGATGCGGCTTATCGCCGACCTCAACCAGATGCACCTAATCGACCCGCGCACCGAATTGGTGATCTAACCGGCCGAGGGTTATCGTGGCTTGACAATTCGACATATTTGCGTTATTCTCAACGAAAGCGGCGCCAATTTAGGTCTCTCTCGCTGATAGTTCGCTGCAAAAAACAGCGATAACAGCGGGGCGTCACGGGGGACGTTCCGACGAAATAACCTTCAGGAAATGAGGCGATGGCCGAGAGCACCACGGAATTAGCCGTTCGCGACAAGGTCGTCGTCATCACGGGCGCTGCGCGCGGGATCGGGCAGGAATTCGCACGAAGCTTGGCGGCGGCAGGCGCGTTAGTTGTTGCTGCGGACCTAAACGACTGCTCGGCTACGCTCGACCTCGTAAAGACGGAGAACGGGAAGGCGATCGGCGTCGCGCTCGACGTGAGGAGCGCCGAATCCGCCTCGGAGATGACGAGTGCCGCGACGCGCGCGTTCGGGCGCGTCGACGCGCTGATCAACAATGCCGCGCTCTATGGCGCGCTGCGCGGCGGACGCTTTGACGCGATTGCCGAAGCGGATTGGGACGCCGCCATGGCCGTCAATGTCAAAGGCATTTGGAATTGCTGCAAGGCTGTGGTGCCGGCGATGCGGCAAGCCGGAGGCGGCAGCATCATCAATCTCGCCTCGCTCGCCGCGACCTACGGCATGCCATTCGCGCTGCACTATACGACGTCGAAAGCGGGGGTGATCGGATTGACCCGGGGGCTCGCCCGCGAGCTCGGGCGGGACGGCATCCGCGTCAACGCCCTGGCGCCGAGCGCGGTGCTGACCGACGGCACGCGGGAGTTCTTTGGCGACAAGGCGGCCCGCGCGCTCGACGTGATCAAGACCGGCCAGTCGATCCAGCGCAACCTGACCCCGCCCGACCTCGTCGGCGCCGTCATTTGGCTGGTCTCGGATGCAGGCCGTTTTGTCACTGGCCAGACGATCGCCATCGACGGCGGCACCGTGATGCTCTGACTGCCCCGGAAGAGCAGCGATGAAGCTCACCGGAAAGGTTGCGCTGGTCAGCGGAGCCGGCGGCGGTATCGGCCGGGCGATTTGTCTTGCCTTCGCCGAAGCCGAAGGGGCGATAGCCTGCTCCGACATCCATGCGGCCTCGGCTGAAGAAACCGCGCGTCTTGTCCGAATGCCGGAGGGCAATCGCGCAGCCCTGCGATGTTTCCGTTGAGGCGCAGACCGAGGCCGCTGCAGCGGCTGCGACCCAGGCGTTCGGGCGGATCGATATCTTGGTGAGCGGCGCCGCTCCTCACGATCCGAGCGGCACCGTCCTCGAAACGAGTCTTGCCGACTGGAACCACGTCTTGGCGGTGAACCTAACCGGCTCGCTTCTGTTGAGCCGCGCGGCGTTGCCCTACATGATCGAGGGCGGTGGCGGCTCGATCATCTTTATCGCCTCACAGCTCGGTCGCGTCGGGAGCGCGGGGCGCGCCGCCTACACGCTTTCCCCCGGGAGGGGTGGAGACGCAGAGGACGTTGCAACGTTACGGCAGCTTTGAGGCGGCTCGGCAAAACCTTTGCCCGAAGCAGCTGTTGGGGCGCCTCGGCCGGCCGAAAGGGATTGCTGCGGCGGCGCTGTTCCTCGCAAGCGACGCGTCGAGCTTTGTTACCGGCAGCGATCGTCGACGGCGGTATACGGCGGCCTGAGAGGCTGGAGCGGAGGCCCAGTTGAAACTCACCATCGCATCACGCCTCGGCGATGTCGACGAGGGCGCCGTCGAGGCCGAAACACGCGGCGATCAATCTGCCGCCGTGGCCGGCGCCGCCGTCGACAGACACCGCAAACTCGCGTTCGACGACACCGCGCCGGTCCCGGTCAACGCCCCTGACCACACGCCTGAAACCTTCGAACGGCTGCTTCAGTCGAAGGATGTCCTCGCGCCCCCAACCAGACGGCGTCTGCTTGCTCCGAGAGCGGCCGCGATGGATCGATCGCAGCGTGAACGAAGAGAAGACCGCGATCCTCGGTCAAGGCAGCACGGCGGAGGGCCGCGAAAACGCGGTGTGACCTGGCGTCGCATTCATCGCGCCGCGCAGGGCGCCCGTCCATCGGGTGATGGTGCGGGCGCCGTCGCGACACGCCGAGAACCCTTGCCGCAGGTCGCCGCCATAGGCCCGAACCGTATAATCCATGCCCGCTCGGACCAGCCAATGAAGGAGATCGCCCGGGCCGGGCGCAAACTGGAGCTGCAGCAATTTTTGCCACATCTCTTCTTGCGCCCCGCGCAGAAAGACGACATCGCAGGCGGCTCCGCCCGGGCTTCCGAGGACCCGGTGACGTAGAATCGAGGAGCTCGTCGATGGGTGGCGAAGACCGCACCGTTACGCCCGACATAATAGGCAACCGCCCATACCCGGCGGGCGGCCCGCAACCGGGCAATCTCGCGTCCGGCCTCGATTCTCCTGCCCCGCGGCCCGGCGCGGACCTCATCACCCTCGAGCGCTTAAGCGGTCAGCAGTTGTTCGACCCGCTGGGTTGCGGTGCTCTCGTCGATACGTTCGACAGCGGCAAACTCGCGCACTAGCCGGTCGAGAGCCGCCTGATAGATCTGCCGTTCGCTGTAGGATTGCTCCGGCTGGCCGGTGTTGCGATAGAGATCGCGAACCACTTCGGCGATGGAACCAGGGTCTCCGGAAGCGATTTTCGCTTGGTATTCCTGCGCGCGCCGACTCCACATCGTCCGCTTGGCACGAGATCGCCCACGCAATTTCGCAAGCGCGGCATCCATTTCCTTGTGGCTGGACAACCTTCGCAGGCCGGACACCTTGGCTTTGCCGAGGGGCACCCGCAAGGTCATCCGGTCCTTGTCGAAATGCACCACAAACACACTGAGCGTGTGACCGGAGATCTCCTGCGTCTCGATTGCAACTATTTTGCCAACCCCGTGGGTCGGATACACGACGAGATCACCGGTGACAAAGGGAGGCTTCTCGGAATTCATATCCGTCTCTCACGATCGACCCACTTGGCGCTGCCGGGCGCTTCAGTTGGTCGCTAGACTGGGCGACGGTCACACCCGCAACTCAATGAGGAGCGCGGCACGCACGGTCAAATGGCAACAGCACCAAGATGACGATACCATGAAAAAGAGCCTCATGCCAGCCGATGCGCGCATATCCCCTCCGCAAATCCGCGACGGCCCCGGTCTTAGCAACGCAGGCCGCCTTCAGCGTCCGCCGGGATTGGGGGTGAAGTATTTGTCGTATTTGTCGGTGACGTCCTTGAAATCGTCAGCATCGGCCGGGAAGGGCTTCTTGCGCGTAATGTTCGGCCAGCTCGCCGCGTACTGGCGGTTCAGCTCGAGCCATCGTTCGGCGGGCGGTTCGCTATCGGGAATAATCGCTTCAACCGGACATTCCGGCTCGCACACTCCGCAATCGATGCACTCGTCAGGGTGGATCACCAACATGTTTTCCCCTTCGTAGAAACAGTCGACGGGGCAAACCTCCACGCAATCCATATATTTGCAACGGATGCAGGCTTCGGTGACAACATAGGTCATGGTCTTCGATTCTTCTCCTGAATTCCAGCGCCTTCGCCTCGGGAACGGATCAGACCGCCTGGTCGAGATCGAGCCGCTTCAGCACCCGTTGGCGGGCCTCCCCGCGCTCGCGGTCCGGCACATAGATCAGTCCACCGATGCGGCGCAGCAGACTGTCCTCGTACTCGTCGAGCACTCGATCCGCATATGCAACTTCCCACAGCATCTCGATGAGCTCGACCCGCTCCTCGAACGAGAGCCGCTCGTTGATGATCCGGGTGAAATGGAACAGCTCGGCGGATTTGGAAGCGGCTGTCCGTCCGGCGGCGAGCAGCTCATCCGCAACGGACCGGGACAGGCTGAAGCGCCTTTGAAGCAACCGCGCAATGACGCCGCGCTCCGCCTCGTCAAAGCGGTCGTCGCTGTTCGCCGCTTCAACCAGCAGAGCCGCCAAAGCGAGCTGCAAGGCCGCCTGCCCGCCCGTTTCCTCCCGGTGATCCGGCCAACTGCCGCTGATCCACGCCCGGATGCTGTCGATCATCGCCTTGCCTAACACTTGGGTCGCGCCGGGGCAACCCCAGGCGATTTGGGGTTTTCCCCACATACGTTCAAAGGTTCAATCGCGCATATGGAAATCACCTGCCGCTCCGACCGTTGTCGGCAAATTACCCAAACCCGTTTGCGGACGCGATCGTGACGAAACGCGGCGACATCATCGTTCTTCATTTCGCCGGTCAGATGCCGCTGGCCGGTATCGCCTGGCAGGCCATGCATTACCTAGTCGGGCTCGAACGGCTCGGATACCGATGCTGGTACGTCGAGGATGGCGGCGCCAATCCCTTCGACCCTCGGGCAAACAGCATCGTCATGTCGTGCGACTACAACGTTGGTTTTCTAAGGCATGCGATGGAGGAATATGGGTTCGGCCGGCGCTGGTCATATTGGGACGCAATTCGCGATATGCATTACGGCTTGTCGCAGAGCGAGGTGCGCGCCCTCTATCGGCAAGCAGATGCTCTTATCAATCTCTGCGGCGCGACGCGATTGCGGGATGAGCATCTCGCCTGCCCGGTCCGGATCATGATCGATACGGATCCCGTATACGAGCAACTCAAATACGCGACTGCCGACCGAGAGTCGCGCGCCTATCTTGATGCGCATACTCATTTCTTCACTTACGGCGAGAATCTCGGCTCCGAGGACTGCCCGGTGCCGTTATGCGGTGTTCCATGGCGCCCGACCCGGCCTCCCGTGGATGTCGACCTGTGGCCCGAATCGCACGACGCACCGTCCTGCTTCACGACGATCGCCACCTGGGAGAACAAGGGCAAGAATATCGAGTACGGCGGCTCGAGCTACATTTGGTCGAAGCACGTGAACTTTCTCCGATTTCTCGATTTGCCGAAACACCGGCGGGGCAGCTGTTTTCGCATGGCCATGCTGCCGCCGGATGATGGGGTCCGCGCCATGGTCGCTGCTAGCGGCTGGGGCCTCGTCGATCCGCGCCCGATTTCGGCCGACATGCGGTCCTACCGCAACTTCATCGCCCGGTCGCGCGGCGAGTTTACAGTGGCGAAAGATATTTATGTTCGGCCTAACAGCGGCTGGTTCAGCGATCGCAGCGTGTGCTATCTCGCGGCCGGCCGTCCGGTGATAACCATGCGCACGGGTTTCAGCAAATTTTGCCCGGTCGGGGACGGCTTGTTTGAGTATTCCAACCACGAGGAGGCACTCGCCGGCATCGACGCCGTTGCCGCGAACTATCCAAGCAACAGTCGCACGGCGCGCGAACTGGCCAGGGAATATTTCTCGCCCGGTCGCGTTCTTGGCGCGCTATTGGCGGATTGCGGGTTGTAAGCTGACCCTCCTTGGCTTGACAGCCGGCGCCACCCGACGCTCGATGCTCGGCGCAAGGAGAGTGGCCGAGCGGGGAGTGGTCCGCCTGACGCCAATTGCGGGTCGACCTCGACAGCGACGACGCTCAGGAACCAGAGCATGGGCGTTTTGAGAACTAGGCTCACTGCCAAGCGTGTTGCCACGCCGGATCTCACCGACAAAGCCCCGTGGTTTCAGCGGATCGACGCAGGCGCGTTGTGGGACCTGCTCTCGTGTGGTGTCGTCTTGGTCGGCATCGCTCTCGTGCTGTCCACCTTCCGCGACTACGGCGTCACCTGGGACGAGGATGCCCACAACTGGTACGGGAATTTTGTCCTCGACTATTACATATCTTTCTTCGGCGATAAGACCGCGCTGCACTGGCGGGACCTCTATAACTACGGCGCCGCGTTCGACATGATCGCGGCAGCGCTGAACCGTGTATCGCCGATCGGCGTGTACGAGACTCGGCATCTGCTGAACGGCCTGGTCGGAATACTAGGTTTGATCGGCTGCGGAAGGTTGGGCCGGGAGGTGGCCGGCCCCCGCGCCGGGTTTATCGCAACTCTGCTACTGATTTCGATCCCGAATTATTACGGGCAGATGTTCAATAATCCAAAGGACATACCGTTCGCAGTCGGCGTCGTGTGGAGCACCTACTACATGATCCGACTCGTGCCGATGCTTCCCCGACCTCCCTTACGGATGCTGGCCAAACTCGGTGCGGCGATCGGTATGACGATGGGTGTGAGGATCGGCGGCCTCTTGCTGGTGTGCTATTTGATCCTTTTGCTCACGGTGGACGAGACTTGGCGCGCCGTTGCCGCCGGCCGGATCACGGTGGTGGCTGGCGCTGCTTGGGCCGGTGTCTGGAGAGTTCTCCTCCCGGTCGTAGGTGTCGCCTATCCGGTCATGTTAATATTCTGGCCTTGGGCGCAGACTGACCCGATCGAGAACCCATTGCGTGCCCTTGCCTTCTTCTCACATCAGACTTTCCCGTTTTACACATTGTTCGACGGCCAATTTGTGCCGGCGAGCGATCTGCCATGGAGTTATCTTCCGACCTACATCGCCCTCGCTCTGCCGGAACTCGTTCTAGTTTTGTTAATTTGTGCGCCGATAGTAGGGGTGACTGCCCTTTGGCGCCGTAATTTTCGCTTGAGCCGGGAGCAGGCTCTCGCAAGCTTAATTATCGGCGTCGGAATCGTTTTTCCGGTCGCGTATGCCATAGCCATCAAGGCCGTGTTGTTCGACGGCATGCGTCATTTCATCTTTGTACTGCCACTGATCGCCGCTGCAGCGGCTGTTGTCGCGGACTGGGGAACTCGATTGGTTGTCGCGGTTCCCATACCCACTGCCGGTCTGGAGCGTGCTCGCTCTTTATGGCTGCGCGCATGTTTCAATCATGACCATGCTGCACCCCGACCAGTATGTTTACTACAATGCCTTCGTTGGCGGGGTCGAAGGCGCCCAGCACAAATTCAAGCTCGATTATTGGGCCAATTCCTATGCCGAGGCGGTGCGGGGGCTCGAAGACTATTTACGCGCCGAGTATGGTGCAGATTTCGAAGAACGCGACTTTACGGTCGCCGTTTGTGGGCCGCCAATCTCCGCGGGTTATTATTTCCCTCCTAATTTCCGGTTTGTTCGCGACCGCGCCCAGGCAGATTTTTTTATCGCATTCACCAAGGACAACTGCGAACGTTCACTGCCCGGCCGACCGATTTATCGCGTCGAGAGGATGGGTGCGCTGCTGTCGCTCGTGCTTGATCGGCGCGAACTTGTCGCGGAGCGACGAGCCGCGAAGCAGGCCTCCGCATCGTCCCCTTCGAGGCCGATCGCCGGATCGCCGCCGCCGTTGAATTTGCCCCCATCGCAGTAGAATAGAGTTCGAGTGAAACCTTCCGAGTACGACAAGCTCGACCGGATCGAAGACCAGATGTGGTGGTTCGCCGCCTTGCATGAGAACCTGCTTAGAGCGGCGCAGCGACCAGCGCTCGATAAGCTCGATCTTCCCATCTTGGACGCCGGTTGCGGGACCGGGGGGTTTCTCTCGCGCTTAGCTGTGAAATATCGCGGGAAACCAGTAATTGGACTCGATCTCGACCTCCAGGCCTGTACGCGTGCGGCGATCAAGACCTCCCGGCCGGTGTGCGCGGGCTCGATCAATGATCTACCGTTCGCCAATGCTGCTTTTGCTGCAATCTTCAGCGCCGATGTCTTATGCCACGAAGGGGTCGACGAACGTCGTGCTTTGCGCCAATTTCATCGCTGCCTGACCCAAAACGGGTGGCTTATCCTCAATTTACCCGCCTATCGCTGGATGCTGTCGCGGCATGACGCAGCCGTGAGCAATATTCGGCGCTATACCGCGACCGGTCTTCGCCGTTTGCTCAAGGCGGTAGGGTTCCGTCCCGTGCACATCTCCTATTGGAACGCGGTCCTGTTCCCGCTAATGGCTGTTGCGCGCAAGCTCGCCCCCCAAGATCATGGCGTGAGCGACGTCAGAATCTACCCTCGCTCCGTGGAAATGCTTTGCCGAGCCGCGACGACGGTCGAAACCACATTACTGCGGCGCGGAGCGCGATTACCCTTCGGCGGCTCAGTTCTCGCGGTCGCCGAAAAGGGAGGCAACGATTGTGATTGACAAGAAGCAGACGATCTCGATGAGCGCCGCGCGCCGACTGGCTCTGTCGATCGTGATCCCGGTCTATAATGGAGCCGGCAGCATAGGCGATCTGGTTCGCGCCGTAGAAGAGCTTCCGATCGCGGGTGGACACGAGATCATACTGGTCAATGACGGCAGCCCCGACGACAGTCTCGAAGTATGCCGCGCTCTCGTCGACAGCGCCCGTGTGCCGATTACCTTGCTCAATCTGGCGCGAAACTATGGAGAGCACAACGCCGTCCTGGCAGGGCTGCGCCATGCGAACGGGGCGCATGTAATCACCATGGACGACGACTTACAAAACCCGCCGGATGAGATCGAGCGACTGCTCGCCTTCGCTCAGGGCAGCGGAAAGGAGGTGGTCTATACTTTCTACGACGATAAGCAGCACTCGACCTGGAGGAACCTCGGGAGCCGCTTTACCAACTGGGTGGCCGATTTCGTGCTCGAGAAACCGAGAGGTCTCTATCTCTCCAGCTTCCGCTGCATGAGCGCTTTTGTCGTTCGCGAGATCGCCCGCTATGAGGGGCCCTTCCCCTATGTCGATGGGCTGATCCTACAGGTGACTCACGATATCGATCGGCTGATGGTGCGGCATCTGCCGCGCGCGGCGGGGCGCAGCAATTATACCTTGCGGCGACTCCTGCGGCTGTGGGCGAGCATGTTCGTCAATTTTTCGGTTATGCCGCTGCGGGTCAGCACAATAACTGGATTTGCCCTGAGTGGAATGGGGGCTTTGGCCGGCGTCATGGTCATCGCCGAGGCGCTGACTTCGTCCCCGCCAGCCGGCTGGGCTTCGTTGATGGCGGCAGTGCTGCTTCTATCCGGCGTACAGCTGGTGATACTCGGCATCGTCGGCGAGTATGTCGGCCGGCTCTATCTGACGGCCAACGGAAAGCCTCAATCGGTGATCAGGGAGGTGCAGCGGAGCCAATTCTCGCGCGCGGCCGAAGCACGGCCATCGGTTTGGCTACGCGAGACTGCAGGCCGATGATGTCGGTCTATTACGCAAGTCTCGTTGCGGCGATATCGTTTGGAATTGGCGGACAAATCGCACTAAAATTGGCCGCCGAACAGTCGACGACGATCACCGCTCAATTTCTCAACCCGCTGACGATAATCGGCCTCGCAGTCTACATCGTGGCTGCGCTTTGCTACATCCTGGCTCTCAAGAAAATCCCCGTCTCGATCGCCTTCCCGTCGGTTGCGGCGAGCTACGCAGGGGTCGCGGTGCTCGCGCATATATTGTGGAATGAGCGCCTCGGCTGGCCGCAGCTGGCCAGCATCGTATTGATCGGCAGCGGGGTGTTGCTGATAAATCATCACTGAAATTTGGCTCCGCTAAAGAAACCGCGAATCTCGGCGATTACCCGATCTACCGCCTCGTCTGAAATCTGCGGATATATCGGCAGGCTGAGAATTTGGGGTGCGGCGCGCTCGGTTACGCCGAGACCTGACGGACCGCAGGCGAGACGACCGCTGTAGGCCGGTTGTTGGTGCACCGGGACCGGATAATGAATCCCGCTGCCGATCCCAGCCGCTTGAAAAGCCTCCCGCAACGCATCCCGCTCGGCCAGCCGGACCACGTACTGATGGAAGACGTGTGTTGCCTGTGGTCGGCGCGCCGGGATTGCCAGCGGGAGCGCGGCGAGACCCGTGTCATAACGCTCCGCAACGGCTTGACGGCGAGCATTGTCAGCCTCCAGTGACCTGAGCTTGATGCCGAGAACGGCGGCCTGGATCGGGTCGAGACGCGAATTGATGCCGCCGCGGGCACTGACATAACGCTCGCGCCAGCCGTACTCCCGAATTTCGCGCAGCGCCGCTGCGAGCACGGGATCGTTCGTCACAACCATGCCGCCGTCGCCGAGCGCGCCGAGGTTCTTTGTCGGATAAAAGCTGAAGCAAGCAATATCTCCAAACGATCCCGCCGCCCTGCCGCGATAGAGGGCTCCATGGCTCTGCGCGCAATCCTCGATCAGCCGCAAGCCGGATATCCGGGCGATCTCGGTGAGAGCAGACAATTCGGCCGGTTGGCCGTAAATGTGCACCGGCAGGACCGCCGCCGGCCGGCCGGCGGGCGGCGACCGCAAGACACGCAAGAGCTCGCCTGGAGCCATTGTGTAGGTACCCGGCTCTACGTCGACCAGCACTGGCGTCGCGCCGGCCCGCTCGATTGCTGCAATAGTCGCAACTGCTGTGTGTGACACGCTGAAGACGAGGTCACCCGAGGCGATCCCACATGCGCGCAATGCGATCTCGATCGCGTCCGTCCCACTGGCGACGCCGATTGCGTGCGAAACCCCGACGAAATCGGCAAATGAGGCCTCGAAAACCTCCACTTCTCTGCCGAGAATATAGACGCCGCCGTCAAGAACGCCGGCGATGGCGGCGTCGATTGCGGCCCTTTGAGCGAGGTACCCCGCTCGGGGGTCGGTCTGCGGGATCGCAGGGGCCGGTCGGTAGGTTGTCATCGGCTGTTAAATGTAGCTCGCCAGATGGCTGCGGTAGTATTTGAGGGAACGGCGCAGACCGCGGGCGATATCGACGCGGGGGCGCCAGCCGGACAAAGCACGGAAACGTCGGTCGTCGATCAGGAAATCTCCAACATCGATACGCTTGCGCTCGGGTGGAAACTCCCGGACGTCGTACCTCCCGCCGCCATTCGCTTCGATCATCGCTTCCGCCACGGCCGTCAGGCTGACAGGGTCGCCGCCGCCCACATTGAGCGCCAACCCCTCGGCCTCATTTGTGAGCGCGGCGGCGAGGAATGCGTCGGCCGCGTCCTCGACATACAGAAGGTCGCGGCGCTGCTCGCCGCCCCAAACCTCAAACGGCTCGCCTTCGATTATCCGGCGCAGCCAAATACCGAGAAAGGTCTGGCGCGCATCCTTGATGCGCATCCCGGGCCCGTAGACATTTGTTAGCCGCAGGGAGCGAGTTTTGATCCCGTACACATCGCGATACAATAGGTGATAGGCTTCCCCCGCCATCTTGTTGACTCCGTTCACGTCGACCGGGCGCAGAGGGTGCCGTTCGTCAACCGGGAGGTATTCGGGCCGGCCGTAGATCTGCCGAGTTCCGGCATGCACGATCGCGATCCCGGGATTGATTGCCCGGCATGCTTCCAGGAGCTGGAGTTGCGCCGTGCAGTTGATCGCGAGGTCGTTTTCCGGCGAAGACATCGAATCGAGATGACTGGTCTGCGCCGCTAGGTTGAAGAGAAAATCCTGGCCGGCGAGCAGATGCGGTAGGGCAAATCCGCCGCGGATATCGGCGATATTGACCGTCACTCGATCGCAGATATCGGCAATATTGGCGAGATTGCCGCCATAATCCGGGATCATGCTGTCGACGAGCAACACCTCAGCGCCGAGCGCGACAAGGCGGCGCGCGATCGCCGAGCCGATCAAGCCCAACCCGCCGGTTATCATCGCTCTGGCGCCAGCATAGGCATCCAGGCGCGATTCGGTACCTCGAGCCACTCTTCCTCGCTGGGAAGACAATGGATCCCCTTAGCGCATCCTCAACAGGCCATCTCGATACGGCCCCGCCCGGTGACCGTCTATAACGCGGCCGGTTTGTCGATTATTCCGAATGTCCAGGTGAATTCCGACCCACCTGTTTCTGTAAGGCATTTACAGGCACGACTATCTCCTTCCACTAGGCACGCGCCGCCGCGCGGCCAATTGACCACGAAATTTAAGCGTAGTCCTCAAATGTGGCAATTTAATCGTTGCGATGTTTTTGTTCTGCTTCGAACTGACCGGATAAGACCGCATCTATTTTCGCGGTGGTATTGTGTCGAGTTCCAGTGTCGTCATCGTATTGCTATAATATGCGCGGTTCTGTAATATCCAATGCGACGGTACATTCTCTGGCCGCCAGTTTGGGGATCTTCCGGATACTGCGTAGTAAATTGCCTTGGGATACCCAGGTTATTGCGATGATCGGAAGATATCGTCTTGCGGGTCATCCTGGTCCATCAGCAGCGGCTGCCAGACCGGGGTGACATCGGAGAGGCGAGTCGGAGCTCCAATATCCTCGTACAATTGCCGCGCTTCGGCAGGAGGGCCGCGGCGGCGGCCAAGCCCAAGCAGGCGAACGGTGCGATAAAAACCGCCTTCCGACACGGCGATCATGTCGCCAATCCGAACCACGTGATTGGCCTTTCTTGTAGTTACCTGGTTGACGGTAATCTCCCCTGCGCTGCAGAGGCGAGCGGCGCGCGAGCGGCTCTTGACTAAGCGCGCGAACCATAGCCACTGATCGAGCCGCCGCCCCGATGCTTCGGCGGAGGTGCCGTCACCCTTCACGCGAGCTTGAGCTCCCGGAGCTTGGCAAAGGGATGACCTTCGCCGGTCTGCTGACCCCGACGGCTCCGCTCGGTTGTTTCACGCCGGCGCTGCGGTCGCGTGACCAATGTCTCCCCGCCGGCATCGATTACTGTGCGGTAGCCGAGCCCCGCCAAGAGCCTAGGCAAAGCTCGGGGTTCGACACCCCCAATGGCCGCGAGTTCCGCCCCAGCGGGGAACGGGCCTTGGCGGGCAAGGCGCCGCGCGGCGGCAGCGAGCCGCTCCAATCGATCGGGGCGCAGCGCGAGCCCGCCGAGTACACGCAAGCCGAGGGCCGCATAGAATGAGGGCGGCAGTCCCGGATCGACTTCGATCGGCTTGGCAAGACGACGTGGCGACGGCAGTCTCGGCACCGGTCGGCCCTGCCACACCCCCCAGAGCAGCGCCTGCAGGCGCATCGTATCGGCGCGCAAGAGTGGCTCGAAATAAACGCTTTCGGTGCCGAAGCGGACGCCAAGCCTACTCAGCGCCTTTTTCTCCGCTGGTTCCAGGGCCGCGACTTGGCCCGCAACGTCGGTCACGGGCAGGCATCCGAGCGCGTCGACGAGCTGATAGACAAGCCCTCGCCCAACACCGCCCAGCGGCAATGCCTGTGCAGCAAAAACCGGCGCCAACCGGCGCTCAACGTCGGCGCGCAAAAATTTCTGCAGGCGCCGGCGCACCTTCTCGCGCGCCTCCCCCTCGAGGAAGTCGCCGGTAATCGGCTCCGCCCTAGGCGCCACCAGCTTTTCTCCGGCCACCATTCGGCCGACCACCGCGCCGCGCCACCGCAGCTCCCCGTCGCCGCCGATTGCAAAGGCTTCATCGTCATCCGTGGCTAGAAGTCGGGTGCGGGCGGCGATCTCGCCGCGGAGAACGCGGCCGGCGGCGGCGATCAACATTCGCATCTCGACACCATCGACCGAATCGGGAACAAACCGCAAAGCCTCGATGCGGCCGACGTAAGCGCCCTCGACGAGAACCTCACCCGCTTTGGATACGGCAGCGACGAGCTCGCCTTCGGAAGCCAGCTGGCGCACCAGGAACGCCGATCGCCGATCCACAAAGCGCTGTGTAATGCTCTCGTGCAACGCGTCCGATAGCCGATCCTCGATACTACGCGCGCGCTCCTGCCACTCAGCCGGATCTTCGACCCAATCGCCGCGATGGGTGATGTAGGTCCAGGTACGGATGTGCGCGATGCGAGCCATCAAAGTGTCGATGTCGCCATCGACCCGATCGAGGCTCGCCATCTGCCCGGCAACCCATGCGGTGGGAAGTCGCGCCTCGGGTCCGGCGAGGTGAAGAAAGCAATGGGCGAGCAGCCGAGTATGACTTTCGCTCATGACCTTGCGAAAATCGGGGATCTGGCAGACCTCCCAAAGCAACCGAACCGCACCCGGATGAGTGGCCAGTCCGCCGATATCGGGATTCCGCGCGAGCGCTTGCAAGGCTCGGTGGTCGTCCGCTTCGCGGGCCTGGATGAGACCAGGTAACGACGGCCGCTCGTCGAGGCTCTTCAACAACCCTGCGATCGATCCGAATTGCAGCCGGCCGTTGCGCCAGTTCAGACGAGTTAGAGGCTCAAAGCTATGCGTTTCGACCGCTTCGACGATCTCCGCGTGAAGCGTCACCTGCTCGGCGGTAGTGCCGAAGGTGCCGTCATCCATGTGACGCCCGGCACGGCCGGCGATCTGGGCAATTTCCGCCGCGGTCAGCCGCCGCGGGCCGCGCCCGTCGAATTTGCCGATCCGGGCGAAGGCGACATGGTCGAGATCCATGTTTAGACCCATGCCGATCGCATCGGTCGCAACGAGATAGTCAACCTCGCCGGCTTGGAACATCCCGACCTGCGCGTTGCGCGCTCGCGGGCTCAGCGCGCCGAGAACTACCGCCGTGCCGCCCCGCTGCCGGCGGATCAGCTCAGCAAGAGAGAACACGTCCGCAATGGCGAAAGCGACGACCGCGCTGCGCGGCGGCAATCGCGTCACCTTTTTGTAGCCCGTATAGGTCAGTGTAGAGAAGCGTGGCCGGCTCACATACTCGACCTCGGGAACAAGCCGCCGCATCAGTGGCTTTATCGTGGCGGCGCCGAGAAACATCGTTTCTTGCAGGCCTCGGGCATGCAAGAGCCGCGCGGTGAAGACATGCCCCCGCTCGGGATCGGCGCACAGCTGGATCTCATCGACCGCGAGGAAATCGACCTGCCGATCGAGCGGCATCGATTCGACGGTGCAGACAAAATAGGACGGGTTCGTCGGCAGTATTTTCTCTTCACCGGTGATCAGCGCAACCGAACGGGCTCCCTTCAGCTTGACGATCCGGTCGTAATTCTCGCGGGCGAGCAGCCGCAGCGGAAACCCGATCATACCGCTGCGGTGGCCGAGCATTCGCTCGATGGCGAGATGGGTCTTGCCGGTATTGGTCGGCCCAAGGACCGCGACGAGCCGCGGAGCGGGTCGGAACATGGCCATGGCTTATAGGTATCGGGTGGAATAGCCGCCAGAGCAAGGGCAAACCGACCAAAATTGGCGGTACGATTTGGCGCATCACGGCTGCTTAAGATTTCGCGGGCCCCTATTACCGCTGGTTAAAGAGATTCTGCTCAAGTCGGCAGATCGAGGTGAGAATTTTGGGGCGGAGTGAAGGCTCTCCAGGGAGGATGCGAGGCTGCTAGGGAGCTACTGCTCCCGGCTGGGGAGCTTGGCGGAATCCCGCTACTCCAGCTTCGCCCTCCTGGCGGCGAAACAACAGGCCGAACAGGCCGCCTCTGTCGCGCATGAAGCGATGAAGGCAAGGGCGGCCGACCGCGCCAAGAGCAACTTCCTTGCTAATATGGCTCACGAGCAGCGAACCCCACTGATGCAATCATCGGCTTTTCCGAACTCATCGAGCGCCATCAGGCCGGATGCGAGGGAATATCCAGAATACGCCGGACATATTCATGATGTGGGCAGCATTTTACTTGTTATCATCAACAGCATTCTAGATCTCGTGCCAATTGAAGCGGGCCGGGTCGTGCTTCAGGAAGAACTTATTGCGCTTGGCGAGCTGGTTCTGAGCAGCCAGTCCGGTGCGGGGACGACCGCGAGACTTCGGCTGCCCGGCGACCGAGTGCGAAGTGTTACAGCCTCCGGGGCCGTGGGGATACCGGCGCTTACCCCACCAGCTCAATGAGTGTAAGGCCATCCCCGATACCAATCTTAGCAGGTTTGCAAGCATGGACAGCTGCATTCCCGCTCTATGCGATCCCCCGCATTTAGTGCGCCCTTATTGCGGTGTCGGCCTGTAGAGCGGTCGCATTACTCGAAAGGTCGCACGGCGCCGCCTCCGATCGCGATCTCCCACTTGAGCCAGCCGGTTACCATCCTCGACTTGTCCGGGATCCCATCGGAGGTGGTCAAAGTGATCGTCTCCGTGCTGTGTCGGCTCATCTTTGACCGCGGTCTGGAGCGAAACGCCGGTTCCGCTAACGATCGTTTGCGAAGAGGCCCACGGTATGCCGCGCAGGATAAGCAGCTGGGTTTCGAGGCGGCGAAGCCTGCGCTGTACCGATCGCAAAGGAGGGGCTGAAAATGACGGAGTGTCATCACGCGTCGTTGCTCAGCGGCCGTCTGATCTGGCCCCCGGTCTCCTCTGAAATGCGACACCATCTTCGCGTTCCGGATGACCGCTCAGGAGCACCAGGAGATCGTGCGACGCGCTCTCCCCGAGGCCTCTCATGAGCTGATGAACTTCTTGTCGGCCCTACCCAACAGTGAGGCGATCGGTGAGGGCGTGTCGGTGCCCATGCGGATTTGCTTCACACCTCCGCCCGACGAGCGCCGGCCGAAGAGCGCCACCGCATGCTTCGCGAGCGGATGGTCGAACGAGGTGGACGGCTCGGTTGTGGAGCACACTGTCGAGCGCTGGCGGCGCGGCATGCGATATCCAGCCTCCTCGATCCTTGCTGGCGGTCTTGCGCAGCAAGTAATTTCGCCACATATCCTCGGCGCGTTCCCGGCAACCCTCGACGGCAGCGATGACCCAGGAAACACAAAGCTTCCAGGCGGAGGTTAGCCGCCTGCTCGAAATTGTCGCGCACTCGCTTTACAGCGAGAAGGAGATCTTTCTACGCGAACTGATCTCTAACGCTTCGGACGCTTGCGACCGGCTGCGTTATGCCGCACTGACCGAGCCCGAATTAGCCGAAGGCGATACGGAATACCGCGTAACGCTTACCCCCGATAAATCCGCCCGCACCTTGACGGTCGCCGATAACGGAATCGGCATAAATCGCGAAGAGCTCATCGAAAATCTCGGCACGATAGCCCGCTCCGGCACCGCCGCTTTTGTTAGCCAGTTGTCGGGCGACGCGCGCAAGGACATGAGCCTGATCGGGCAGTTCGGGGTCGGCTTTTATTCGGCTTTCATGGTCGCCGAAAAAGTCGAAGTCCTGAGCCGCAAGGCGGGCGAAAGCCAGGGCTGGCGCTGGGTGTCCGACGGCAAGGGCGAGTTCACGGTCGAGCCGCTCCCCGAAACCGCACGCGGCGCAAAGATTATCGTGCATTTCCGCGAGGGCGAGGATGAGTATCTCGACCCGGCAAGGCTGCAGCGGATCGTCAAGACCTATTCGGACCATATCGGTCTCCCGATCATCCTGCGGGATGGCGGCAAGGAAGAGACGATCAACACCGCCTCCGCCTTGTGGACCCGTCCCCGGTCGGAGATCACCGCCGAACAGTATAAGGAGTTCTACCACCACGTTGGCCACAGCTTCGACGACCCGTGGTTGACCTTGCACAACAAGGCTGAGGGCGTTCTCGAATACACGAACCTTCTTTTCGTACCGTCGACCAAACCCTTCGATTTGTTCGATCCGGAGCGCAAAAGCCGGATCAAGCTCTATGTCAGACGGGTGTTCATCACCGACGAGGCGACCGATCTCTTGCCGGCCTATCTGCGGTTCCTGCGCGGCATTGTCGACAGTGAGGACCTGCCGCTCAATATCAGCCGCGAGATGCTGCAATCAAACCCGATGGTCGCGAGAATGCGCCAACAGCTAACGCGGCGAGTATTGAGCGAGCTCGCGAAAAATGCCGCCGATGCGGCCGACGAATACGCCAAGTTCTGGGACCATTTCGGGGCCGTGCTCAAGGAAGGTCTTTACGAGGATCGTGACCACCGCGACGAGCTTCTAGGGCTTGCCCGGTTTCGTTCGACGGCCAGGGACGAGCTGGTTTCGCTCGACGATTACATCGCAGCGATGAAGCCGGGGCAGGAGGCCATCTATACGATCCACGGCGACAATCTCGACGTGATCAAAAAAAGCCCGCAACTGGAGGGTTTTCGGGCGCGTGGCATAGAGGTGCTGTTGCTGACCGACCCGATCGACGAATTCTGGGTCCCAACGATCGGTCGTTACAAAGAGAAGCCGTTCAAATCGGCGACCCGCGGCGGCGTCGATCTCGACAAAATACCGCTATCCGAAGCCCCCGAGGAGAAGCGACCCGAGCCCCCGGCAAAACTTGCCAGCCTCATGGCAATTTTCAAGCTGGCGCTCGGCAACTCGGTCAAGGATGTGCGCAGCTCCGAGCGTCTGACCGACAGCGCCGTCTGCCTCGTCGCCGACGAGGGCGACATGGACATGCATCTCGAGCGGCTGTTGAAGCAACATCGTCAGCTCGACAGCGCCTCTCGACGCATTCTCGAGATCAACCCGCGGCACAAGCTCATCGAGCGGCTGGCTGCGAGCGTCGGTGAACCCGGCGCATCCGACCAGCTGTCGGAATTTGCCTGGCTGCTTCTGGACCAGGCGCGCATCGTCGAAGGCGAGCAGCTCCCGGATCCACCTGCTTTCGCCCGCCGCCTCGCCACGTTGCTCGAACGCGGCTTGCCGCAGGCCGCCTGAGCTCAGGCCGAACCGTTATTCGGGAAACGGCGGAGTTGCCCCTTCGGGCACCGCGACCTGGAAAACGTTGAGCGTATTCCCGATCAGCGTGTAGTAGCCGATGATCGCAATGACCTCGATCAAGCCGGTTTCGCCGAGTATCATGACCGCCTCGTTGAAGGTTGGGTCGGAAAGGCGCCGAGTCTTGAACAGTTCGCTGCAGACGCGGTAGACGAGCGCTTCGTCCGTCTGTTCGAAATTCGGCGTGTCACCGCGGCGGATCGCCTCGATCGCAGCTACCGAGACACCAGCCTTCTCGGCGAGCGGGGCATGTGCGTACCACTCGTATTGAGCGCGCCAGCACTGGGCGGTCGTAATGATCGCCAGCTCGGAAAGCCGGTCCGGCAACGAGGTCCCCCAGCGTAAATGCTCACCGAGCTTTGCTGCGCATTCACAGATTTCGGGCGTCCGGATCAGCACCTGGAACGGGCCACCAAACCTGCCGCGGCGCCCGGCCACAATCAAATCGTGTACCCGCCGCTGGTCGGGCGTCATCTCCGCAGGCGTTATATCGCGGTAGCGGGCCATTTTTCCTCCAACCAGCCGAGAACAATGCATGTCGGCAGAGCCAAAAGCGGGCTGAAAGCCAATCTATCCTCAACCCTGGAGAGAGGGTAAAGTCTTCGCGCCTAGAAGACGCGCCATCGCTGAGCCATAGCGCGCTGCGGCAATTCGGGCTTGTGAGAGGTTACAGCGAATTAATCCGCCTGAAAGCCGCCTGTCACCCGGCGCACCCAATTGTCGCGCGATCCGCTCTCGCTGGTCGCAGTCCGCGGCTTGCCGGGCATTCTCCGAACGATAGGAGGACAAATGCTGGAAGTTAGAGAAGTCAATGAGCGCCGGCCCTGGCTGCGCAAGAGCCGAGCCGCGGCGCTCGGTTTCGGCCTCGGCGCAACACTCGCGCTGTCACCGTTCGTATGGGCAGAAAACCCGACCGGCACTCCCAACACTTCCCCAGTTGGAAATGCCGGTGCAGAGGCGATGACCTCTCCGATGGCGCTGATCCAACATGAGAGCTTCGCGCCACTGGTCAAAAAGGTGTCCCCGGCGGTGGTGAACATCTCGGTTACCCAAAGCGCGGGTTCCGATACAATGGCGGACGAGCCTGAACAGGGATCACCCGACTTTCCCAACTCGCCATTCGACGAGTTCCTGCGCCAATTCTTCGATCAGCAGAACCCAAACGGCCAGCGCCACCTCTTTCCACAAATGCCGGGCGGTCAGGCCCACAGGATCGCGCTCGGTTCCGGGTTCATCATCGATCCCTCCGGCTACGTTGTGACGAACAGCCACGTCGTGGGTGACGCCAGCAAGGTCGAAGTCACTTTGCAGGACGATAGCAAGTACCCGGCGAAAATCATTGGCCGCGATCCCAAGACTGATATCGCGCTCCTCAAGATCAAAGCCGACAAGCCGCTGCCTTATGTGACGTTCGGCGACAGCAGCAAAGCTCAGGTCGGCGATTGGGTCATGGCGGTCGGCAATCCCTTTGGCCTCGGCGGGACAGTCACTACCGGGATCATTTCGGCGCGGGGGCGGGACATCCATTCCGGCCCGTTCGACGATTTTTTGCAGATCGATGCGCCAATAAACCGCGGTAATTCAGGCGGTCCGACGTTCGATCTGGACGGCCAGGTAATCGGCATCAATACCGCGATCTATTCGCCCAATGGCGGTAGCGTCGGGATCGGCTTCGCCGTGCCGTCCAACATAGCGAAAACCGTCGTCGCCCAACTGAAGGAGCATGGCAAGGTCAGCCGCGGCTGGCTCGGCGTGCAAATCCAGGAAGTGACGCCGGCGATAGCCTCGAGCCTGGGATTGCAGAGCGAGCACGGCGCGCTTGTTGCCATGGTTACTCCGGACAGCCCCGGAGCAAAGGCCGGCCTCAAGCAGGGCGACGTGATCTTGACCTTCAATGGCAACGAAGTGAGCCGGCTTCGCGATCTGCCGCGGCTGGTGGCCGAGACAGCACCCGACACTGGTGTGAAGATGAAGGTCTGGCGCAACGGCCAGACGGAAGAGCTTCAAGCGACCCTGGGTGAACTCCCCAACAATGAGCAGGTGGCCTCGGCGACAAATGGGCAAGAGCAGGACGAGTCAGCTCGCGCGGACGCGCTGGGAATGCATCTCGCATCGCTAAACAGCCAGCTCCGGCGGGAGCTGCATGCCGGTAAAGACGTGCAGGGGGTAGTGATCACCCGGGTAGACCCCGGCAGCGCCGCCGCCGAGGTCGGGTTGAGCGAGGGGGATGTCGTTGTTGCGATCAACCAGCAGCCAGTCAAAACCCCACAGGAGGCAGCGGCGAAATTGAAGGAAGCGGCTGCCTCGCCCAAAAAGAGTGCTCTTCTACTGCTCAATCGTCACGGGGTGACACAGTTTGTCGGCGTTAACCTGAACACAAATCAGGGCTAACCATTAGGCACTTCCTCCTCCAACCCCTCCTCTGTCCTCCAACCCCTCCTCTGAACGGATTCGTTCCAGAGGAGGGGGCGCGGACTGAGTGCGGTCGACGGTTCAGCGCGCACGCCAACCGGGAGCCGAGTACCCGTACCCACTGGTGTCCCGTGCCGATAATGGCATGCGAGCCTCGAGACGCTCCAGTTCGATACGTGTGCGGGCACCCGCGCGCAGCAACCGGTCCGTCGCCTCTCGGAGGTCGGCGCGGCTCGCTGATGTATCCTCCGCTAACGCGGCATCGAATGCAGTGAGGAACGCCGAGATGTCGCCGTCGACTCGTTCGCGCAACGCTCGATCGATAAAGGTGCCGCCATCTTTTTTGTGCAACTCGGCCGTCGAACGGGCAGCTCCCCCGATATTAGCAGCCGCATTGGGAGCGGGATGATGCCGGGCGGGGTGCTCGGTCAACCCTTGTTGTTGGTCGGCCACGGACCGAACGGCCGAAGCATCGGTCATATTGGCGACGTGTTCGTCATGGTGCGAGGTTTCCATCGGTTGAGCATCGTTGTGCGACAGCGAGAGGTGAAGCATGCGGCGAGGCTCCACAGGCTTAGGCTCGGAGCCGGCTGTTCCGTTTCCTGACGGACCGGCTTGGGCCGGCTCTTCGACATTTAGCTGGGCTGGACGGCCCGGAGTTTCCGTCACGACGATTTCCGCTCCTATTTCCGACTTTCCCGCAGTCCCATTCGAGCCGGAACCGGGTCCGGCGGACACCGGCTCAGGAATCGACCCGTCCATCGGATCGGAGGCCTTCGCCGTGGGGGGGAGCGCCGCCGCTTCGCCGATTGCCGGCGTTCCATTTATAAATTCGCCGACCGGCGTATCGTTCGGCTGCCCTTTTACCAGTCGCGGTTCCGACGATTCGATCGCGCTCTGCTCTGTACCGTCCACAGTCGCGTCGCGCGCGCGGCTTCGGCTCAAGATATAGCTTATGGCTGGTGGCGAGCAGTCATAGGTCCGAGCTATGCTCGCCAAAGTTTCACCGGCTTCATATCTCTTGATGATCGAGGGCCAGTCCTGTTGGGGGATTTTCCCTCTTTTACTTGATCTCTCCATATCGCGACCTTTTTCTACAGCTTTGGTTGTCTGTTGTTGGTTAGCATCTCGCGAATCTACTGGGCGGTGTCAAAATCGACACCGTTGATCATCACGAGCTAATAAATCGATGGCCAGAGTGACGATCGCAGCTGAGCGGCGCGCGCTCAGACCTCGCGGGGGCACCGAAACCCGAGCCCTTGATTCGGAACCTTTACATTATCGCTTATGTGGCTAACGGGAAAGAGGAATTCTTGGTTCCGGAGCTATTGTTACAGCGACCTGTATCCACGTCAGCGTCCTGTCAGTCTGATCAGATTCGAATGATCTTGCCGGGGTTCAGAATGCCGTCGGGATCGAGCGCCAATTTTATCGTACGCATGACGCTGATCGCTTCGCCATGCTCGGCGATCAGGAAGTCCATTTTGCCATAGCCGACCCCATGTTCACCCGTGCTGGTCCCCTCCATCGCAAGGGCGCGGTTGACCATCCGCTCGTTGAGCCGGTTGGCCTCGGCCAACTCCTCCGGGCGATTCGGGTCGAGCATAAAAACGAGGTGAAAATTGCCATCCCCGACGTGCCCCACCAAAGCATAGGGAATCGGCGATTGCGCAAGATCTCGCTTGGTCTCGCCAATGCACTCCGCAAGCCGCGAGATCGGCACACACACATCGGTCGCAAGGCCCTTGGACCCTGGGCGAAGCGCCAATGCCGCGTAATAAGCGTCATGCCGCGCCTGCCACAGCTTGGAGCGTTGCTCGGGTGTCGTCGCCCAGCGGAAATCATCGCCGCCATAGTCGCCGGCGATCGCTTTTACCGTCTCTGCCTGTTCCGCCACTCCGCTCGGCGTGCCGTGGAATTCGAAGAAGAGCGTGGGAGCCACTTGATGATCGAGCTTCGAATATTTGTTGATTGCAGCCATTTGAATTTCGTCGAGCAGCTCGATCCGTGCAACGGGCACCCCGCTCTGTATCGTCAAAATCACGGTATTGACCGCGCCTTCAATATTCGGAAACGCACAAACCGCGGCCGAAATAGCTTCGGGAATTCCGTAGAGCCGAACCGTCAGCTCGGTAATGATCCCGAGCGTGCCCTCCGATCCAACGAACAGGCGGGTCAAATCATAGCCGGCCGCCGACTTGCGGGCCCGCCGCGCGGTCCGGATGATCCTGCCGTCGGCGAGCACCACAGTCATCGCCAATACATTCTCGCGCATCGTTCCGTAGCGGACTGCATTGGTTCCCGAGGCGCGCGTCGCGGCCATCCCGCCGAGCGAGGCATCGGCGCCGGGGTCAATCGGAAAAAAAAGGCCGGTATCGCGTAGATGCTCGTTCAGCTGCTTGCGGGTGACACCGGCTTCGACAGTGGCGTCGAGATCTTGCGCATTGACGCGCAAGATGCGGCTCATCTCGGACATGTCGATGCTGATGCCGCCGGCCAGGGCGGCTACGTGCCCCTCGAGAGAAGTCCCGGCGCCGAATGCAATGACCGGTGTTTTATATTCGGCGCAGAGCTTGACGATTGCCGACACCTCATCGGTGCTGCTGGGCGAAATGCAACGGCATCGGGGGATGCGGCATATGGTAGGATTCGTCTTTGCCGTGTTGCGCGCAGACCGCTGCCGAAGTGGAAAGCCGATCACCGAGCAGCTCACGTAATGCGGCGAGCAGCGATCCATCTAGAGGGGAATGGCGAAGGGCGGCAGATGCGGACATGGTAGCAACCGAATTTCCAGGAGCGGGCTCCAGAGTTCCTCAATTACTCCGGAGGGGGACGCCGCCGCAATGGCTATGGCGCGGCCGCCTGTCGCGCGGAGAACATCGGGCCGGCGCGGAGGGCGCAAGCGACCCGTGGCTGACAGGTGCTCAGTTCGTGATCATCTCCGGAGATGAGCTGGGACAGTCTATCGCTTCGTATCCGGTCCCGTAACCGCTGACATCGCTCATTGAGCATTGAGCAGGGAGGCACTACGTTTCCTGGGCTTACAAGGGCAAGGCTCGGAGGTCGTGATGGCGCTGGCGGCGGTCACCCTCGACGACAAGTACGCGCTGGAGCGAGGACGGGTCTATCTGACCGGTACCCAGGCGCTGGTGCGTCTGCCTATCATGCAGCGTCAGCGCGACGCCGCGGCCGGTCTCAACACGGCCTGTTTCATCTCCGGCTATCGCGGCTCGCCTTTGGGCGGTCTCGACCAAGGTCTTTGGAGCGCCCGGCGGTTTCTCGAGCGCAGCCACATCCGCTTTCAGCCGGCGATCAACGAAGAGCTCGGCGCGACGGCGGTTTGGGGCAGTCAGCAGATCGGTTTATTCCCGGGGGCCAGATATGACGGCGTCTTCGCCCTATGGTACGGCAAGGGACCCGGGGTCGACCGCAGTGGTGACGCCTTAAAGCACGGCAACGCCGCTGGCTCGGCATCGCATGGCGGGGTGCTTCTTCTTGCCGGCGACGACCACACCTGCAAATCCTCGACCCTGCCGCATCAGTCCGAATACGCCTTTATGGATGCCTGCATTCCGGTGCTGAACCCGTCGGGAGTGCAGGAAATCCTCGACCTCGGCCTCTATGGCTGGGCCATGTCGCGCTACTCCGGGTGTTGGGTAGCCTTTAAGACGATCGCCGAGACCGTCGACAGCTCGGCCTCGGTCGAGATCGGCCCGGAGCGCACCGAAATCGTGCTCCCCGAAGATTTCGAGATGCCGCCCGGCGGACTGAATATTCGCTGGCCTGACCAGCCTCTCGATCAGGAATTTCGGCTTCATAAATACAAGCTATATGCGGCATTGGCTTTCGCGCGCGCCAATCGGCTAGACCGCATCGTGATCGACAGTCCCCGGCCGCGCTTCGGAATCGTCACGACCGGCAAATCTTACCTCGACGTGCGCCAAGCGCTCGACGATCTTGGGATCGACCAGGCGCACGCCGCCGAAATCGGCTTCCGCTTGTACAAGGTCGCGATGTCCTGGCCATTGGAGCGTGAGGGTATCCGGCAATTTGCCGAGGGGCTCGAGGAAATCCTGGTTGTCGAGGAAAAACGCGCCGTCATCGAGAACCAGTTCAAGGAGCAACTCTACAATTGGCGTGAAGACGTCCGGCCGCGGGTCATCGGCAAATTCGACGAAAACCGAAATTGGATTTTGCCGTCAAACGGCGAACTGACGCCGGGCCAGATCGCCCGGGTCATCGCACAACGGATTGCCCGGTTTCACACTTCCCCTCGCATCGCCGAACGCCTGGCTTTTCTGGAAGCAAAGGAATGCCAGCTCGGCGGTAACGTCGTACCGTTCAGCCGCACGCCGTATTTCTGCTCGGGGTGCCCTCACAACACTTCGACCAAGGTGCCGGAGGGCAGCCGGGCGCTCGCCGGCATCGGGTGCCATTACCTGTCCCAGTTTATGGATCGGTCAACGGCGACTTTTACTCAAATGGGCGGGGAAGGCGTGCCGTGGATCGGCCAAGCGCCGTTCACCGAGACGCCGCATGTTTTCGCCAACCTGGGCGACGGCACCTACACTCATTCTGGCGTGCTGGCGATACGAGCCGCGGTCGCTGCCAAGGTCAACATCACCTACAAACTGCTGTTCAACGACGCTGTAGCGATGACCGGCGGTCAGCCGATCGACGGCGGCTTGACCGTGCCGGTCCTGACCCGCCAGCTTGCCGCTGAGGGAGTGCGCCGGATCGTCGTGGTGACGGACGAGCCCGACAAATATGAGCCGGGCGTCGATTTCGCACCGGGCGCGGCGGTGCGCCATCGCGACGATCTCGACGCGGTTCAGCGCGAACTGCGGGAAATCGAGGGCGTGACTGCGATTGTCTACGATCAGACTTGCGCCGCCGAGAAGCGCCGGCGTCGCAAGCGCGGCCGCTTTCCTGACCCCGCCAAGCGGGTCTTTATCAATGAACTGGTCTGCGAGGGTTGTGGAGATTGCTCAAAGGAATCGAATTGCCTGTCGGTAGTTCCCGTCGAGACCGAGTTCGGCCGCAAGCGCGAAATCGATCAGTCGAGCTGCAACAAGGATTATTCCTGCGTCAAAGGTTTCTGTCCGAGCTTCGTTACCGTACACGGCGGTGCGCTGAAACAGCGCAAGGCGGGCGATCTCAGTGAAGACGAGCTGGCGGCGTTGCCCGAGCCGCCTCACCCGGATCTCGACCGACCCTACGGCATCCTCGTTACCGGCGTCGGTGGAACCGGCGTCGTTACTATTGGTGCGCTCCTCGGGATGGCGGCCCATCTCGAGGGAAAGGGCTGCACAATCCTCGACATGACCGGCTTAGCCCAGAAGGGGGGCGCAGTTTACAGCCATGTTCGGATCGCCCGCAGGCCGGAGGAGATCCATGCCGTGCGCATTGCCGCCGGCGGCGCTCACTTGCTCCTGGGATGCGATCTTGTGGTCGCGGCGAGCCCCGATGCGTTGTCAAAGCTGCAGCACGGGCACAGCCGCGCGATCGTCAACAGCCACGAGACCATCACCGGCGACTTCACCCGAAACCCCGATCTCAAATTCCCCAGCCGAGAACTGCAGCGCAGCATTGCCGAAGCGACCGGAGCGGATAACGCCGAGTTTATCGACGCCACCCGCGTCGCCACCGGCCTCTTCGGAGATTCGATAGCGAGCAATCTCTTTATGCTCGGCTTTGCATATCAGCGCGGAGCGGTCCCGTTGTCCGCCGGCGCTCTCGAGCGGGCGATCGAATTGAACGCGGTTGCCGTCGAATTCAACCAACGCGCTTTCCGTTGGGGACGGCGCGCCGCTGTGGATCCGGGCCTTGTCGACGCGCGTGCGACACCACGCGGCGCGGTTCCGGAAACTCACCGTCTTTCCGAGACCCTCGAACAAGTGATCGATCGCCGCGTGGCTTTCCTGACCGAGTACCAGAATGCCGCCTATGCGGCCCACTATGCCTCGATCATCAGGCGCATTGGCGAAGGCGAGGCCGCAAATTGCCCGGGCGAGACGGCCCTGACAGACGCAGTAGCGCGCGCCATGTTCAAGCTGATGGCGTACAAAGACGAATACGAGGTAGCCCGGCTATACACGGAGACCGATTTCCTCGAGCGAGTCGCCGAGCGTTTTGAGGCGCCCTACGAGCTCAAGTTTCATCTGGCCCCCCCGCTGCTTGCCGACCGCGATCCCGAAAGCGGGCATCTGCGCAAACGCATCTACGGACCCTGGATGATCTCCGTCTTCCGTATTCTGGCAAAGCTCCGCCGGTTGCGCGGCACACCGCTCGACATCTTTGGCCGCACTGAGGAACGGCGAACCGAGCGCCGCCTGATCCGCGAATACGAGCTTGTGCTCGAGGAAATCGTCACCGGTCTGTCCCCTACCAACCACCCAACGGCCGTCGAGCTCGCCGGATTGCCCCTCGAAATCCGCGGGTTCGGCCATGTCAAACAGGCCAATCTGACCCGGGCGAAAGCGAAAGAAGCCGCGCTCTTGACCCGCTTCCGCGCGCCGTCCCCCGCTCACGCTCTTGCCGCGGAATAATCAGCAGCCGTCCCCGCTCACTCAGCTCGTTTCCACGGGGAGTGCGACAAAGCGGGAGTTCCCCTCGCGCTCGACGCGCACCAGTACATTCTTGCGTCCGTTCTTTTTGGCGGCGGCGGCCTTCTGTTGCACGTCTTCGGGGGCTGCGACCGCCTCGTGCCCGACGGCGATCACCAGGTCTCCCGGGCGCAAGGCTTGCGCGGCTCCCGGACTGTTTTGCGGTACCTCTGTAATGACAACGCCCTTCGCCGTTTCGGGCAATGAAAACTGTTTGCGCAGCTCGGGGGACAGCTTACTGAGCTTGAGGCCCAAAGCGTCGATACTCGCGGGCGGCTTCGGTTTCTCCGATTCCGGCTGAGGTGGTGCCGGGCGGTTCAGGCTCAACGCCGCGACCTTGAGATCGACCTCGTGCTCCTTGCCGTCGCGCCACATCGTCAACTTGACAGGGGTGTCGGGCGGCGTATCGGCTACCAGCCGAGGCAACTGTCGGCTGCGATCGATCTGCTTGCCGTCATAAGACAGGATAACGTCTCCCGGCTTCAGCTTTGCTTGCGCTGCCGGGCTCGATGGATCGACTGCTGCGATCATCGCACCGCGGGCTTTGTCGAGCCCGACCGCTTCTGCGATCTCATCGGTGACCGGCTGGATACGCGCGCCGATCCAGCCGCGTTCTACTTTCCCGGTCGCTTTCAGCTGATCGACAATCGGTCGAGCCAATGCGGAAGGGATGGCAAATCCGATACCGATCGAACCACCCGAAGGCGAGAAGATCGCCGTGTTGATGCCGATCACCTCGCCGGCGAGGTTGAACATCGGGCCGCCGGAATTGCCGCGGTTAATCGAGGCGTCAGTCTGCAAAAAGTCGTCGTAAGGCCCGGAGTGGATGTCCCGCGCCGTGGCCGAGATGATGCCGGCCGTTACCGTGCCGCCCAGCCCGAACGGGTTGCCGATCGCCAGCACCCAGTCGCCAACTTTCGCCTTTGTCGAATCCCCCCAGGTGGCTGCCGCCAACGGTGTTTTCGGCTCGACCTTGAGAAGGGCGAGATCGGTCACCGTATCCCGCCCGATGACCTCGGCCTGTAATGTCGTATCATCCGCGAAGGTCACGGTAATTTGCTCGGCATTGGCGATCACATGGTTGTTGGTGACGACGATCCCCGACGGATCGACAATGAACCCGGAACCGAGTGATGCAGCCCGCGGCGCAGGAGGATTTGGCCCGCCCGGTGCCCCCTTTTCGCCGAAGAAGTCGCGAAAGAATTCGTCGAGCGGTGATCCCGGCGGCAGTTGTGCCTCGGGCGTGCCCTTTGCCGGGGCCGCCGCGATCGCCTGGGTCGTTGAAATGTTGACGACGACACCACCCAGCCGCGCCGCGAGCTGTGAGAAAACTTCTGCGAAAGGGGTGCCCGGCGCCTCGGCCCCGCTCGGCAGCGGTGCGCTCAACAGCAGCGTCAGCAACACCACACGGATGGCGCCCCGGGGGCCGAAAAACGCCAAGACGCAACTCCTTTTCTGACAGGCGCCCTCCACTCGTTCGCGTCTCGTGCGCGGGAGTTCCGGGCCGGCTGTCGCGGAGGGGATATGCAATCGCCGCCGGCTGCTTGGCAAGACGGAACAACAAGGTGAGCCAAGATGACCCAACAGCCCGTTCGGGGTCCGATCGAGAAAGACAATTGGATAACAGTCTTCTATGTTCACACCTCCCAGAGAGCTCGCTGCCAACAGGATCGCGTCGAAAAGCTGCCATCTTCGATCAGACCTGCATGTCTAGATCACCTGTGCCAGCGATCTCCGGCGCGATATCGGTCCTTCACTGAAGCGGTTTAGTATGGAGATGAATACAAGGCGCCTCCGCAGCGCCAAGATCGTCGCGACACTTGGCCCATCGAGCTCGACGAATGAGAGGATCAGGGCCCTCTTTTATGCCGGGGTAGACGTATTCCGGCTCAATTTCAGCCACGGGACGCACGAGGATCATCAAGCCCGTTTCGCGGCGATCCGCTCAATCGAGAGCGCGACAGGGCGCCCGATTGGCATCCTCGCGGATTTGCAGGGGCCAAAGCTACGGCTCGGCACCTTTACCGAGGGTCGGGTCGATCTCGCTGTGGGCCAACCGTTTCGCGTTGATCTCGATCGACAACCGGGTGATTGCGGCCGTGCCCCCCTCCCTCATCCCGAAATCTTCGATGCGTTGCGCCCGGGGACCGAACTGCTTGTCGATGACGGCAAGGTGCGGCTTCGGGTTGAGACCTGCGGCGCGGACTTTGCCGACACGTCATGCCTGGTCGCAGGACCAGTTTCCGACCGCAAAGGGGTGAACGTGCCGAATGCCGTCTTGCCAATATCGGCGGTGACGGAGAAGGATCGTGCCGATCTTGCCTTCGCGCTCGAGCACGGGGCGGATTGGATCGCTTTCTCTTTCGTTCAGCGTCCCGATGACGTCGCCGAGGGGCGAAAGATGGTAGCTGGTCGGGCGGGCGTCATGGTCAAACTCGAGAAGCCGTCGGCAATTCAGCATCTGCCTGAAATCATCGAGCTCGCCGACGGATTGATGGTCGCGCGCGGAGATTTAGGAGTCGAAATGCCACCCGAGGACGTGCCGAGCGTGCAGAAGCAGATCATTCATGCTTGCCGGCTCGCCGGCAAGCCCGTGATCGTCGCAACGCAAATGCTGGAATCAATGGTCGGGTCCCCGACACCGACCCGGGCCGAAGCCTCTGATGTAGCGACCGCGGTCTACGAGGGGGCCGACGCGGTAATGCTGTCGGCCGAGACGGCGGCCGGGCGATATCCGGTAGAGGCGGTCGCGATTATGGACCGCATCGCGTCACGGGTGCAAAAAGACCCGCTCTATCACTCGACATTGGAGAGTACGCGGATCGAACACGAGCACACGGCTCCCGACGCGATCAGCGCCGCCGCGTGTCAAGTCGCAAATCTGGTTGGTGCGGCAGCGATTGTTTCATATACGACGTCCGGCGCAACCGCCTTGCGCGCCGCTCGTGAACGCCCCGAGGCCCCGATCCTGGTGCTCACATCAAACCTCGGAACCGCTCGGCGGCTCGCGGTCTTGTGGGGCGCACATTGCGTACACACCAGAGATGTCAAAAATTTCGGTGACATGGTGCAGCAGGCGGTGCGGATTGCCCATCGCGAGAGAATTGCCGAACCCGGGCAACGGGTGGTCATCACAGCGGGCGTTCCGTTTGGCACACCTGGGGCAACAAACGTCCTCAGGATCGCTTGGGTCGATCGCTGATCCTTATTGCGTTAATAGCGATATGCGGCCAACGATTTCTGTCGCCGGGATCAGCTCGGGCGACCCGTTCGGAGCAGGTCGGTGATCCAGGATCGCAGGCGAGGCGGCGAAGGCCAGTGCTGCACCAAGCGTCAGCCCCAGCAAAACCGATTTAGCAATCGTCCCGATCATAATTCCCCCGTGCTTGTCTGATTTACCTTTAATCGGGCGGCGGATTGTTTTAGGAGCGGATGCGGCTAACGCGGTGTGGGGGAGTGGTAATGCC
>CAWFTG010000010.1:0-160509 GCA_963818695.1 uncultured Alphaproteobacteria bacterium | reverse complement strand
AATCGGGGGCTGGACCGCCTGCGCGATGTGCTCGACGAAGCGCGATCATTCCTCAGCCTGCAACGGTCGAAACCGGCGCCGGACCAGTTCGGACGGGAGCCAACTCCCGCCGGATCGCCAGAATCTGCACGGCGTCTGTTCGCGATGGCGCAGCCGATTACGGGCACAGTCGCGGAAGCGTATTTGCGCTCACGCGGCATTACGGCTTTGCATGGAGTCGGAGCCCTCCGCTTCCACCCCCGCTGTTACTATCGGGCAGATGCCGACGCCCCAACCGAGACCTGGCCGGCGTTGATCGCCGCAGTCACCGATCTTGGCGGCAGGATCACTGGCGCGCATCGCACTTGGCTCGATCCGTCGGGTGAGGACAAGGCTCCGGTCGACACGCCGAGGCGGGCGATGGGCCATCTTTTCGGGAACGGCGTCAGAGTCGGAGTGGCCGCCGATGTTATGGCGGCTGGCGAAGGCATCGAGACCATGCTGTCGCTGCGAAGCATCATGCCGACTCTGCCCATGCTCGCTGCGCTCTCCGCCAATCACCTCGCCGCTCTCCTATTCCCGCCAACGCTCCGACGCCTCTATATCGCCCGCGATGACGATCCGGCGGACGATGGGGCGTTGGCGACCTTGACCCTGCGGGCGCAGACGGCCGGGATCGAGGCGCTTCGATTGTCGCCAACGCTCGGCGACTTCAACGAAGACCTCCGGCGCCTCGGCGGCGCTTATCTTCGAGCGGCCTTGCGCGTGCAGCTCATCCCGGAAGATGTGCCCCGCTTCATGGAGCGATCGAGGACGCCGGAACGGGATGGTGAAGGAGACCCCGGCTCTCCGCGTCGTGGACCGCATCGGATCGAGGTGATCCATCCCTTGTCGGAAGAGAGCCGCTTCCACGGCCTTCCAGAGGCCGATCGGACGGCAAGCGGCCCGGGTCCGCAACGGCGGGCAGCGACTATTTTCCGCCGCGCCCTTACGAGCGCTTTGCATCGCGAGACAAAATAGCCGCCGCCCGCCGTCCTCCGCTGCGCTCCGGCCGCTGTCGCTGCGCTCGGCGGTGCACGCCCGGTCCCCCCGCCGCCTGGTGATCGCCACGAAGGCCGCTATGGGCGCGGCCGATCCGACAAGGGACATTACGATGGCGACCGACCGTGACGACCACGACCTCGACAACAGCACGCCTCCTCTCCGACCGATCACGTCCTCACTGAACTTCAGCTCTACGGCCACCGCCCATTCCAGGACGAGCCCGACCCGAGACCGCTGCCCGAGGCCGATGCCGTCGACGGCGCCGTCGCCGACATCTTCGACGCCTTAGTTGCGACGCTCAGCGACACGCGCCTCGAACCCGACCTCGAGCACCTGCTGTGGTCGACGGTCAATCTCTTCCATCGCGCCGTCGACCGCACCGAGCGGGAGCTCGGTGGCAACGAGCAAGCGCAGCGGCGCAGCCAGAAAGAACAGGACGACTTGGAAGTCCGCTCGGTCGAGCTCGAGCGCCTCACGGCACAAGGGCTGACTCTCATCAAGCGCCGCAACACGATGGAGTTCTTCCGTGACCAAGCCGCCGAACAGTTCGAACGCCACACCGGCTCGGCCTGGTGGCCGCGCTCGGGTTCGATGGTCAACCATCGCGCGCTTACCGCCGCAATGATCGACGGCCGCGATTTCCTCGCCGCCAAGCGCCGGGCCGACACCGAGGTCCTACTGCCTGCCGGGCCTAAATCGCCTTCACCGGCGGGCTCGACTTCAACGACCACCGCGCGATCTGGGACCGGCTCTCCAAGCTGCACGCCAAGCACCCCGACATGATGCTGCTGCACGGCGGATCACCGAAGGGGCGCCGAGCGCATCGACGCCTGCTGGGCCGACAGCCGCAGGGTCCGGCAGATCGCCTTCAAACCTGATTGGACGCGGCACGCCAAGGCGGCCCCGTTCAAGCGCAACGATCAGATGCTCGATACGATCCCGATCGGCATCATCGTCTTCCCCGGCAGCGGCATACAGGACAATCTCGCCGATAAGGCCAAGCGGCTCGGCATCCCGGTCTGGAAGTTTGGCAATCCTGCCCCGGCTGAGGTACGGGGCGGCGCATGAGCGCCGCCGCAAGTCCCCGGAACTCCCCCTCGACGCGCAGCCGGCGCTCTATTAGCCAACGGCGACGGCGGGTCATGCGTAAGCGAAGCGTTGTTATCACGGTTTCGGTCGGTTGACGGCCTGGTTGTGTTCTGTTCGCGGGGTCGCGATCAGCGGTGAGCGGCGGCCCAGGCCCAAGGCGTCAGTTCGGCGAGCCGGCTGTTGGGCCATCCGTTGACGAGCTTGGTGAGCACATCGGTGAGATAGGCTTCGGGATTGACGCCGTGCAGTTTGCAGGTCTCGATCGGCGAGGCGAGCATCGCCCAGTTTTTGCGCCCCTTCGTCGCTGCCGGCGAATAGCGCATTCTTTCGATTAAGGGCGATCGGGCGCATGCTGCGCTCGACAGTATTGGAGTCGATCTCGATGCGCCCGTCGTCGAGAAAGCGCGCCAGCCCGTCGCAGTGGTTGAGGCCGTAGCGAAGGGCCTGGGCAATCGGCGCGCCGCCGGCGAGCCGTGCCAGCGTCGTCTCGACCCAGGTCTTAAGGGCCTCGACCAACGGCTTTGTCTTCTCCTGCCGCAGCGCCCGGCGTTCCTCGGCGCTCTTGCCGCGGATCTCGGCTTCGATCTCGTAGAGCTCGGCGATCCGCTTCAGGGCTTCGGTGGCGATCGGCGCCGGCGGCGATTTGGCCAGATCGAAGAACTGCCGGCACCAATGCGCCCAACACAGGGCGAGGGTCACCGGCCCGTCAGGACGCTTCGGATCGGCCAGACTGCGATAGCCGGCATAGGCGTCGGTTTGCAGCACGCCGCTATAGCCCTTCAGCAGCGCCGCCGCGTAATCACCGCCGCGGCCGGGCGCGTAGCTGTACACGACCGCCGGCGGTGCTGCGCCCTGCCACGGTCGATCGTCGCGAGCCAGCGCCCAGAAATAACCCTTCTTGGTACGCCCGCGGCCAGGGTCGAGGATCGGCGCGGTCGTCTCGTCGACGAACAGTTTGGTCGAGCCCAGCAGTTCCTCGAGCATCAGTCGCCACATCGGCTTGATCTCGGCGGCGCCGTAGCCGGTCCAGAACGCCAGGGTGGCGCGGTCGATCTCGATGCCCTGGCGCGCCAGGATCTGGACCTGGCGGTACAACGGGCAGTGGTCGGCCTATTTGGTGATAATGACATGGGCGACCAGCCGCTCGGTCGGCAGGCCGCCCTCGATCAGCCGCGCCGGCGCTGGTGCTTGGACCACCGCCCCCTCACAGGTGCGGCAGGCGTATTTCGGCCGCCGCGTGAGGATGACCCGGTACTGCGCCGGAACAACGTCCAGTCGCTGCGAGCGATCTTCGCCGATCACATGCATCGCCCCGCCGCAGCATGGGCAGGCCGTGTCTTCCGGCTCGACGACGACCTCGATGCGCGGCAAGTGCTCCGGAAACCGACCGCCCGCGGTGCGTCGCTTCTCGGCACGGGCGCGACGCAGCGCCGGGTCGGCCTTGTCCTGTTCGGCCTCGGCCTCGGCGACCGCCTGTTCGAGATCCTCCAGCGCCAGGTTCAGCTGGTCGGGGTCGAGCTTTTCCGAGCTGCGGCCGAACCGCAGCCGCTGCAACTGGCGAAGCAGGTGGCGCAAGCGCTCGTTTTGACCGGCAAGCTGATCGCGCTCTGCCACGAGCCGCGCCAGCTCAACCCGCCCGGCATCGCGCTCGGCCCACGCGTTTCAGTACCAGGGCGCGCCGCGCATCAATGTCGTCGGGCAGGGTGTCGGGCGTCATCACGCCCGGATTATCTCATGTCGCCGGTGCCGATCGATGCTCAACCTCAAGGTGAGTCAACGTGCCGCAGGCCTTCTTAGCCGGCCACCTCTGGGCGCCTGATCCGAGGCGCATAGACCCGCCTCCACTCGAGACCTTCGAACAGCGCCGCCAGTTGTGCCGCCGACAGCCGCATCACCCCGTCGCTGATCGCCGGCCATTTGAACTTGGCGCCGTCCAGCCGCCTCCAGATCAGCACCAGGCCGGTGCCGTCATAGACCAGCATCTTCACTCGGTCGGCCCGCTTCGAGCGGAAGACGAAGACGGTGCCGCCGAACGGGTCATGACGCAGCACCGATTGCACCAGCACCGCCAAGCTGTCCGCGCCGCGGCGGAAGTCGACTGGGTGGGTAGCGATCAGCACGCGCACCCCCGCCATCGGCGCGCCAGACAGGGCCGGGATCATCGCATCGCCTTCAACCGGCGCAGCACCTTGGCGAGGACGCCCGATCTCGACCTCGATTGCCGCCGTGCCGGCGCCGGTGTCCGCCACCACCGGAATAAACTCGGGTTCTGCGGTTCCGGTATCGGCCGCCGTCGTTACCCCGAACGCTCGCCGCCAGGCGTAGAGCTGGTTGCGATGCAGCCCGTAGCGCAACGCGATCTCGCTGGCCTGCGCGCCCGGCGCCCGGCTCTCGGCAACGATCGCCGCCTTCTCCTCATCGCTCCAGCGGCGCCGCCGCGCCGTCCCGGTCAGGACCTCCACCCGGCGAAAACTGTGCCCATCAATTGGCAAATTACTTGGCACAGATCCCCCTGCCTCAATCACCCGACCAGGATCAGCAGATCCGCGCCGCTCGCCGCAAGGTGGAGATCAAGCTCCGCTTACGCTGGATCGAAGCCGTCAGACTGATACACGAAGGAGACGTGGATATGGGGCTTCAACGGGTTCGTAATGCCCGCACCAGACTACGACCGCGCGCGATACGAGCGAGGCCTGAGGGCGTACAAGCACAAGAAACGCACGGGAGAGACGTTACCCGACCTGTTTGACTACCCTGACGACCGAATCCACAAGGCCGCGCCGGGACCAGACAGGGCGAATTTCAGGCCGGCAACCCCGATGGGTTTTGCAAGGGCGGTGTTCGGCGCGAACAAGCCGCGAGCGGTTGAACGATCCTCACCGCTCGGCCTGATGGCCAGCTTCTGACCAGACCGCTACCCCATATGCGGATCATGCCTCTGCGACCACCCACGACGGAGAATTCGCAATCGGCGCATGCGAAAGTAGACAAACGGTACGGAAAGGCGTTATCCCGGTGCGGCCCCGGCAAAAATGATGGCGCAAACCACAATTGCAAACTGCAAAAGATCAACCAGGAGTACCATCGCTAACTGATTGAAATCAAAGCTTGGGTGCATAGCTCAGTTGGTAGAGCAGCTGACTCTTAATCAGCGGGCCGCAGGTTCGAGTCCTGCTGCACCCACCAATCATTTCGTTTCATGGACTTATTTTGTCTGCGTGGCCTATCCGGCGAGTGTATGGTCGGAAGCGCTTCGCGTTTCGGCACAATCCGGCCCTCCAAAGCCTCGGCCTGCATAAAGGGTCTCGGCTCAAATGAACCGGAGATCAGTGTGCTCTGCGACCAGATTCGAGGCGGGTGAGCGGACCAAGAGCTGGTAGGAATATTCGCGGGAAACTATGGTAAAGTCAAGCTTCCGAACCCCGCGGCAGCCAGAATTGACATGGCCCTGATGATCAGCTTTTATCCGCCGGCAGTACGGCGCCAGCTGTCCTCGAAGGATTTTCTGATCTCGAAAATGCCGAAAGAACGCTCGACGACCTCGTCAAATTCACGACGGTCGCGCGGTTCGAGCCGCACCGGGTGATTTCAGTAAAGGCGACGCGGGCGATCGCCTTTATGGCATCCTGTTGGGCCGCGTGCGGATCTACTCCAACTCGGCCGAGGGGCCGAGATCATGCTCAACGTGCTAGAAGGAAGCGATCTGTTCGGCGAGATCGCCTTGCTCGACGGCAGGACGAGGACGGCGGCAATGGAGCAAGGTCGACCTGTTGCGTATTCACCGGGCCCATTTTCTGCCCTATGTGAAGGCCAATCCCGATCTTATCGTGGCAACGTTGACATTGCTGTCCCAGCGGCTAGGTTCGACCAGCTCGGTGATCGAGGATACCGCCTTTTTGGCCTTCCCGGCCTGGCTGGCGAAGCGGCTGCTGGTGCTGGCCGAACATCACCGCACAGCGCACGAGCACGAGCTTGCAGGACCTCTGTCGCAGCACGGGATTGGCGTGCTCTTCTCCAGGCGATCCCAATAGGCGGGATTGCCGCTGAACCGCCTGCAGCAGGTCAGCCGCCGTAAAAAACGTTGTCGCCGAGATCTTTCATCTCCAAGATCGCCACGTCTGGCCGCCCGGATATCGGCGTGGGCAGGTGAGCCTCGACGACTTCGCCGACGACGATGTGATGATCGCCTTGCTCGACGATGCTGGTAACGCGGCATTCGACGGCGGCCGGTGCGGCGTCGAGGATCGGGACCCCGGTTGTGCCCTTGTGAACGGCCTGGCCGCTCAGTTTGCCATCCTCCAGCTTAGTCGGCTTGAAGAAAGTAAAAGCGGCGCCCTTCTGGTCCTTGCCGAGCATGTTTAGCGCAAACGTCTTCTTGTCCTTGATGATCTGGTAGGCGCCGGAATCGGTCTTCACCCCGACGACCACGAGCGGCGGCGCAAAGGCGGTCTGAGTGACCCAATTAACGGTCGCTGCGGCGACATTGCCCTTCCCGTCATCCGCGGTCAGCACGTAAATCCCGTAGGGGATCATGCGCAGTACGGTCTTCTTGGCGTCCTGGTCCATTTCCGTCCTCCTCGATGATCGAATTGGCTGGGCGGATAATTAGGAAGCGTTGTGTGGGCCGGCAAGCCAGTCCCGGGCGGGCTCATGCCCGCCGCACACCGTAGAATTGTGGCCAGCCGTCGCGCACGTCTTGCAGGTCGGCACGGAAGCCGGTCGGCTGATACCACAAGCCGAGCGGAACGTAGGACGGGTTCAACCAGAACTCCTCCTGCATCCTGCGGCATATCTTCTGCCGGGCTTGCTGATCCGGCGCCTCAAACCAAGCCTCGCGCAAGCCCTCCATCTTCGGATCGTCGGGCCAGCCAAACCAGGCCGTTGCACCACTGGCCCGCAAGGGGAGATTGGGTCCGGGGGAGATGTTCCCCATTCCGCCCAGACTGGTGTAGAAGATGCTCCACCCGCCCTTGTCCAACGGCTCGGGGCTGGCGCGCCGCGCGACTACGCTGTCCCAATCGAGCAGCTGCATATCGATGTTCATGCCAATGCGCCGCAGAACATCGGTCGCAACCTGCGACATGGCATGGATGCTTGGAATGGTCGAGCAGGCCAGGACTACAACCCGCTCGCCTCGGTATCCCGCAGCGGCCAGTTCCCTCTTTATTCTTTCATAGTCGTCGGGCCGTCGGGTGATCTCGACGCCCGCATCGCTTGCCATCGGCGTTCCCGGCACAAACAGCCCGACATCGATCTTGGTGAGGCGGGGTTCCGCTCCGGCAACGGCTGCCATCACCGTCTCCTGGTCGATCGCATCCAACACGACCCTGCGCACCGCGGCATTGTCGAACGGAGGAAACAGTTGATTGAAGCGCAGACAGCCGATCCTGCCGGTGCGGTCCTTGACCGTGATCACCAGCTTCTTGTTGCGCTCGAGATGCGGCACCAGGTCGATGGTTGGGTTTTCCCACCAGTCGACCTCGCCCTGAGCCAACGCTGCAGCCGCGGTCGCTGGGTCTTGCAGGTAGTTCCAGACCACACGCTCGATATGCGCCACCTTGGGACCAGCGCTGAAGCTCGGTTTGCCGCTGGCCCGCGGGACGTAATCGGCGTTCCTCTCGAACACGGCGCGCTGACCCGGTAGCCGCTCGGCGGCGACGAATTTGAACGGTCCCGAACCCATCACCTCCTCGATCTGTTTAAACGGGTCGGTCTTGGCCAGCCGCTCCGGCATGATCGAGCAGTAGGGCTCGGCCAGGGCCTCCGGCAAGAGCGGAAAAGGCTTTTTCAGGCGGAAGCGGATCGTCTTGTCGGAGATTGCCGCGAGTTCGTCCGTGCGGTCCATCAGTGCCTGACCTATCGGGTAGCGCTTGGCCCACCTGGTTATCGTGGCGACGCAATCCGGCGCCCGGACCGGGGAGCCGTCATGGAAGGTCAGCTCGTCCCTTAGCCGCAGGTCCCATTGCAAGCCGTCATTTTCTATTGCATGGCCTTCGACCATTTGCGGTTGAGCGTTGAACTCCGCGTCATGGCCGTAAAGCGTGTCGTAGACTGCCAGAGCAAAGTTGCGGGTAACGTCGGCGGAAGTCCAAACCGGGTCGAGCGAGGCGAGGTCGGCGTGCGGCACGAAGGTAAGCGTCTTCTGCGCCTCCGAATGCCCGATTTGCGGTATGATGACGGTCGCCGCGCCCGCGAGCGTCGATTTGAGGAAACTCCGCCGTCTCATTCGCAACGTTCTCCGCCCATCGCGCGGAGCCATGTTAACTACGTTTTGCCAAAAATTCCAACCAGTTTACAACAAAACCTACATGCTGGTGCGCCGCGGCTCGTCGAGTTTAAATCGACAAAAGGGCCAGGCGCTCGCAGCTTCGCTTGACACCCCGCGCAAGCCGCCCCGTGATGCACCGAGGGTAGGAGGAGCCGCATGCAATTTGGCAATTTCCTGTTTCCCGACTGCCGCCACCCGGCGCGCGACGGCGTGGTGATCGACGAGACCTTGCGCGAGGCCTGGCTGTCGGACGAGTTGGGCGTGGATGTGATCTGGCTCGCCGAGCATCACTTCGACGGGATTTGTGCCTATGTCGACCCGATCAGCTTCGCCGGCGCGCTGGCCACCTCGGCGCGGCGCAGCAAGATCGGATTTGCGGTTGTGCAGACCGCGCTGCATCATCCGATCCGTCTCGCCGAGCAATTGGCGCTTCTCGACAACATCACCAGGGGGCGGCTCGTCGTCGGCCTCGGCCGCGGTTCCTCCTACAACATCTACGATTACCAGGGCTTCGGCATCGACCATCACGAGGCGCAGGAGCGCCTGGAGGAGGCGGAGAAGATCCTGGTCGCCGCGTGGACTGGCGAGGCGTTTAGCCATCATGGCAAGTTCTGGCATCTCGATGTTCCGATGCTGCGGCCGCGGCCCCATACAAAGCCTCATCCGGTGCTCATCCGCGCCGCTTCGGGCGAAGCCTCGCTGCTCGAACTCGCCCGCCAGGGCCGGCCGTTCCTGATGAACGTGCAGTCGATGCCAGCGACGAGTCGGCGCGTCGACCTTTACCGCAGGACGATGCGCGAGGCGGGCTACGGCGAGGAACGGATCGCGCGCACCCTCACGGAGTGCTGGGTGTGGCGGAACGTGTTTGTCGCCGAGACCGATGCCGAAGCCGAGCGCGTCGGGGTGCCGGTTTTTCGGGCGATGGTCGAGGCGCGGGCGGCGCTGCGCAACCGTATTTTTCGCGAGACCGGCCTGCGCATCGCTGTGCCGGAGAGCGATCTGCCCTCCGCCCGCGCCACGGTCGAGCACGGCTTCATCCACGGCTCGCCGGCGCGGGTCGCCGAAGCGATGGCGGATATCGACCAGCTCGGCGTTGGTGGCGTCATCGCATCCTTCCGTCTCGGGCCGATGCCGCACGAGACGGCGACCAACAGTCTCAGGTTGTTCATGGAACAGGTCGCACCGGAAATTCGCCGCTCTCCCGTGCCGAAATCGTGACTAACCCGCCAGGATATGAGGCCTCTCGGCGTCCTGCTCGCCCTGGAGATGAGACGCCTGCCCGCCGAGCAGCCGTGCCTCCAGGATCGCGACGAGATCCTGATGCATTTGAAAATACTGGGGACCGGGGGGCTCGGCAGAGGTCAGCGGCTCGGGCATTCTGCCCTCGACGATCGATTCGACGATATCGCCGAGCAGCGCCAGCTGAGCGCGGTCAACAGCGCCGCGAAGCGCCGCGATTGAGCCGCAATACCCTATGTCCACTTCCCGTGTGGCCAATATCGGGCCGGTGTCGATGCCGGCGTCGATCAGATGCACCGTGCAGCCGATCGGCGCTCCTTCGAGCGCTGCCCATTCGGCAACATTCATCCCGCGATAGGCCGGCAGCAGACCCATATGCGCATTCAGCACGCCGAGACGAAAGGCGCCGATCAGCGGCCGGCGCAACAGGCCGGCGCCGGCGTGAATACCGAGGTCGGGATCGAGAGCTTTGATCGCCGCGACGGTATCGGCGCTGTCGAGCGGACCGGTTTTGAGAACCGCGATGCCGCGTGATCGGCAATACGTCGGCACGTCGACCAGCGGCGCTTCCTGCTCCGCTGATTCCACTACGCTGTTGTTTGCCGCGCTAAGGCGGGTAGCGATCCAGCTCAGTCCTTCACTCCGTAAGCGGCGGCGCAGCCTGGCCGTTGGCGGTTCTGCCGGCGGATGCTCGACGACCACGGTCAGGTTACCGACTTCACGCTTGCGCCACGCGTTGAGCATCTGCGGGACCTTGTGCGAGCGAACGGTCGTGAGCATCACCGTACTGAGTGGACGCCCCGGCGCTGACTGAGCGCCCGGTACAATCGCGCCTCGCGAGGGTCTTGCAGCAGCAGGCTTCATCCCTCGGTCCGCAGCTCTGCCAATACCCGCCGTTTTTCCAGCAATGCGTCGATGAAATATTTCGTCGCCCAGTTCGGCACGGCGCCTTGAATATAGGAGCCGTGGACCGGATCCGAACCGGGTATGCCGCCGAACAGACCGGGATTTGGATTGCGCATGGGCTGGGCAAGTTTGACCAGGTCGATCGCCTTCAATGCCGCATTGACCAGCCGCAGATTGCGCGTGAGGCTATGCAGGCGAAACCAGATCAGCGCCATCTGGCAATTGCCGGTCAGACATGCATAGCGGCTGCGCCCCCGCCAGTCGCCGCCAATCAGTCCGGGCAGGAACCGCGATAGCTCCAAGCGGCGCGCCAGCCGCTCGGCCGCAGCAGCCGCCGCGGTGATACCGTCGCTGCGGCCCAGGATTTCGGCAGTCGATAAAATGCCCCCGATCGTGTAGGCGATCGAGTGCGTAAAGGCCTCATCGGCCCGGTGCTGGTCCTCATCGAAGCCGGCCAGAGCAATCCAGTCGTTGGGCCTCCGGTGAGCGAGCGTCCAGTCGAGGTGCCGACTGGCTGCCGCCAATGCCGCGCGATCGGCGGCGTACTCGCCCCATGCGGCAAGCCAGCATGCCAGATATGCTGAATAAGTGTTGGCGCGACCGTCATAGTCCTCAGACGCGTAACGACGGAATGCCCCATCCGGGTCCTGCAAGCCCAAAAGCCACTGCACCGCGCGCCCGACGGCTATGCGCACCTCCGCTTCGCCCGTCTCGCGATGCCAAGCCGTCAGACCATGCAATATCTGAGCGGTGTTGAAGACCGACGGGATGAGTCGGTTATCGGCAATTTCTAGCCCCGGAAAACCGCCTTCCGGCAATTGCACCGACAACAGAAATCGTACCGCCCGCTCGGCGCGCTCCCGGAAGCCGTCTCCCGGCAGAGCGCGGCTCAAGGCGAGAAAGGTCGGTACGATATACCCCGTCGTCTCCGGGTACGAAGACGTCCAGCCGCGATTGAGCTGGTAGCGGCCGGCGACGCCACCGTCCGATTGCGAATCCTGCGCCGCCGCAAGCCACTGAGCCGCGGCGCGCACGTGATTTCGTCGGAAAACCCGCGCCGCGCATTGCGCTCGTGATCGAACGATTGGCTCAGCAGAAATACCGGGTGACCGCTCACCCAGGCGCGGTAATGCACGGCACGTTTCAGTTTCACCAGCATAGCCAGCCGATTGCAACAACAGACGGTACAGGATAGGACCAGATCCGGTTATCGCTTGTCGAGCACGCAGTACCGCAATTAGCGTGAACGGACCGTTAGCACGGCTCGGCACCGAGACTACGAGAAAGGACAGGGCCCTGGTCACCACAGCTATCCGCAAAGCCGATTGGGCCATTGCCTTGGACAAAGCAGCCGGGCATCTCTCCTATCACCGAGATATCGACATTGCCTTGCCGACGGCGGGCCCATGGACCGGGTGATCGAGTGTAGGAATCGACTCGTATTGGCCGGGCTCATCGACATCCATTCGCACCCCAAGCACTAGCCGCTCTATCACGGGGTCCGCGAAAAGTTCGCCCAAGACGCCGCTTGCGTGACGCCGGGCCGGGCGCAAGTCACGATGACCAGCCACTTGCTGCGCAACTACAGCCTGTTCAAGACCTGCCACCATCGGGAGGTCCATGCAATGGGCGGCGGGCTTGCCGCACAGATCCCGATCCGCGACGACCCCGCGGCAAACAAAGCGGCGATGGATAAGGTGCACGCCGGCAAGCAACGCGAGGCCGGCGACGGTCACGACGGCACCTGGGGTCGCCCATCCCGGGCTTGTGGCGATCGCCAGGGAGATCAGCCGTGCCCAAATCTGGCAGCGGACGCGACATCGCGCCAGGCTCGAGTACGGCCAAAACGTCGACCGGGCGCTGTACCACAATCTCCTCGACGAGGAGCTCGCCAAGGTGCGTGGCGCGACCCGAAGCGGCGGCCAATATGACGACGCGGCCAAGCTCTTCCCGAGCTGGTCGAGGCCCCGGCCTTCCTTGAATCACTCACTCTGCTAGCCTACCACCTGATCACGGCACATGTCACATAGGCTCAGAACTCCATATCGAGTTCTTCTAGTTCCTCTGGTTCGAGCATCGCCGCTGAGCGCCATGCGACCATGTCCGGCAGAGCCATGATCCGCTCGCAATAATCGGCGCATTGCCGGTCGAGCTTGACGTCATAGGTCAAGAAGCGCGTCACGACAGGCGCGTACATCGCATCGGCCATCGTCAACGTCCCGAACAGATAGGGACCGTGGTGAGCCGCGAAACACTCGCGCCAAATCGTCGTAATGCGGTCGATGTCCGCTTGCGCTCCGGACCATATTTTGAAGCCGGGGCGATGGGCTTTAAGGTTCATCGGCAGCGCCGACCGCAGATTGGTGAACCCCGAATGCATTTCCCCACAGATCGAGCGGCAGCGGGCGCGGGCGGCGCGATCCGGCGGCAGCAGCCCCGCCTTCGGCTTCACTTCATTGAGATACTCGGCAATCGACAAGGTATCCCAGATCCTGACGCCCCTGTGGGTCAGGCAAGGGACAAGGATCGACGGTGACAGGAGCAGCAACTCGGCGCGGTTCGCCGGATCGTCGGCCGGCACGACCTGTTCGAGGAAATCCAGGCCTGCCATTCTGCACAAGAGCCAGCCGCGCAGCGACCAGGAGGAATAGTTCTTGCTACTGATCGTGAGAAAGGTCCCGGTCATCCAACATCTTCCTTCACTCCGCAACCCATGCAGCCCTCATGCCAGCATCGATACCAGCTCCGGGCCCCCTCGCAGCCGGTCGGTGACACTTAATCACTTTTCTGCAGGTGATCGGCCCCGGAATGCATGTCATCGGAGTGTGCCAGCCCTGCGTCGCGGTGCTCGCCAGCCGCGATCATGGCCGAGGATTGCGATCCCACAGAGCCGCGCAGCATGACCTTGATGGCCGGCCCGCGCGATGGCGTCAACCCGACCGAGGTCAATCGGTTGGCGACGAGCCGGCCGATCGATTGGTTCGAGCGCAACCTGATCGAGATCGTGCCGTTGCGCTATCCGGGCGTCTTGCGACGCGTCTATCCGGGTTTTGTGCAGTTTGCTGCTTTTATGAGCATGAACCTGGACCTCCATCTCTAAACCCAGATCGATCTCTTTTGCCATCTCACCAATGGCGAAGACGACAAGGCGACAGCGATCCGCGCATTCTACGACGAATACTGCACGGTCATGGATTTACCGGGCGAATTCTACCTCAAGACCGTGCGCAGCGTGTTTCAGGCGCAATCCGACGCACTGCGCTCTTCACCGTCGAGCGCGAGCGCGACGACATTCCAGCGTCGGCCGGACATTGGCTGCGCGAGAATTGTGCAGCGGCATCAGACCCTACATGAAGCGCCACCAATGTCCAGACCAGCGTCGGTATTACGGAGTCTTCGCCGGGCGGAAATCCGTTGTCGAGAGCAGCCCATATCCCGATCTAACTAAGGCGGCGGCTGCGACGCAGCGATCCGGGTGTTGGGACACTCGCGCGTCATCCCTACAAAGTTCATTACGAAGTGGTCGGGGAGCTACACATTCGGCACGCCCCGCGAAGGCCGCTGGGCGCAAACGTCGAGCCGAGCAAACTCGCTTGCCGATCCGGCATCGAGAGTCGCTAGACCATCGTCGCCAAGTCACCGAGGCAAGAGGCTCGTGCCCATCAGGAATTCGTCAATGGCGCGGGCGCATTGGCGGCCTTCACGGATGGCCCAGACGACCAGCGACTGGCCGCGCCGCATATCACCGGCAGAAAATATCTTGGCGACCGAGGTGCGGTAGTCGGCGGTATTGGCGCGGACATTGCCTCGCGGGTCGAGCTCGACATTGGATTGATCGATCATCCCCGCCCGGCGCGGCCCCAAAAAACCCATTGCGAGTAGCACGAGGTCGGCGCGCAGCGTGAAACTGCTGTGCGGGATCTCCTGCATCACAAAACGGCCATCCGCATTTTTGTGCCATTCGATGCGGACGCATTCGAGCGCCGTTACATGACCGGCTTCCCCGATCGCACGCTTGGTCAACACCGCCCAGTCGCGCTCGCAGCCCTCCTCCTGAGAGGAGGAGGTCCGCAGTTTCATCGGCCAGTCGGGCCAAGTCAGCGCCTTGTTCTCGTGCTCTGGCGGCTTTGGTAAAATCTCCAGTTGGGTAATCGAAGTCGCCCCCTGCCGTACGGAGGTGCCGATGCAGTCGGATCCTGTGTCGCCGCCCCCGATCACGACAACGTGCTTGCCGTTGGCGGTAATCGTACCCTGCGGCGCGGCGCGCTCCTCGCTGTCGCCGGCACGGCGCTTGTTTTGCTGCGGCAGAAAATTCATCGCGAAATGAATACCGTCGAGGTCGCGGCCGGGCACTTCGAGATCGCGCGCGTGCTCGGCGCCTCCGGTCATAGCAACGGCGTCGAACTTGTCGAGCAGCGCTGACATCGGCATATCGAGGCCGACCTCGACCTCGGTGCGGAAACTGATACCCTCCGCCGCCATCTGCGTGACGCGGCGGTCGATCAGCCATTTCTCCATCTTGAAATCGGGTATGCCGTAACGCAACAGGCCGCCGATGCGGTCGGCCTTTTCGAAGACGGTGACCGAATGTCCCGCACGCGCGAGTTGCTGCGCGCAGGCCAGCCCCGCAGGGCCGGAGCCGACGACAGCAACCCGCTTGCCGGTACGTCTTGGCAGTGGGGCCGGCTCGATCCAACCTTCCCGCCAACCGCGGTCGACAATAGCGCATTCGATTGTCTTTATCGTGACGGGGTCGTCGTCGATGTTCAGCGTGCACGCCGCTTCACACGGCGCCGGGCAGATCCGGCCAGTGAATTCCGGAAAATTGTTCGTCAAATGCAATGTCTTCAGAGCCGCCCGCCACTGGTCGCGATAGACCAGGTTGTTCCAGTCCGGGATCAGGTTATTGACCGGACAGCCCTCGTGGCAGAACGGGATGCCGCAATCCATGCAGCGCGCCGCCTGCTTGCGGTTCTCGGCATCGGATAGCGGCTTGACGAATTCCTTCCAGCTGCGACTGCGGATTTCCGGCTTCTCGTAGGGGCGATCGCGCCTGTCGATCTCGAGAAAGCCGGTCGTCTTACCCACTGCGCGGTACCCTGGCAAGGGGCGGACAAGCGCCCTCCCTAGCCCTCCCCCGCATGCGGGGGAAGGGATGGGTGGGGGCGGTCATTCCGCGGCCTCGATGCGAGCGGCTTCGCGTTCGGCGCGCAATTCGACCAGCGCACGGCGGTAGTCCCTCGGAGTGATTTTCACGAATGAAGCGACTGTATTGTCCCAGCCCTCGAGGAGTGCGCGGGCGCGTGCGCTGCCGGTGAACAAGTGGTGGCGCTCGAGCATGATGCGCAATCTCGCGGCGTCGAAACGCAACGGGTCGCCCATGCCGTTGTCGTGGACGCTCGGCGCCCGCTGGCGCGGCCGGTCGCCCGGCTCGGCATCGTCATCGGACTCGGTCGCGGCAACCGGCTCGAGCTCGACCTCGTTCCTATTGCAGAGACTCGCAAACCGTCGCTGCGGGTCCCAGACATAGGCAATGCCGCCCGACATGCCGGCTGCAAAGTTGCGGCCCGTATCACCGATCACAACGACGACGCCGCCGGTCATGTACTCGCAGCCATGGTCGCCGGTGCCTTCGACGACCGCGACGGCCCCCGAATTGCGCACTGCAAACCGCTCGCCCGCGACACCCTCGAAATAGGCCTCGCCGGCGATCGCTCCATAGAGCACGGTGTTGCCGATGATGATGTTCTCGGTCGGCTCGCGCCGCGCCTCGGGCGGCTGGCGCACGATCAGACGACCGCCCGACAGGCCCTTGCCGGTGTAGTCATTGGCGTCACCAACAAGTTCCAATGTCACGCCGTGCGCCAGAAAGGCACCGAAGCTCTGACCGGCATTGCCGCGGAAGGTCGCCCAGATCGTGTCCTGCGGCAGACCCGAATGCCCGTAACGGCGCGCCACCTCCCCCGACAGCATCGCGCCGACAGTGCGATGAACATTCCTGATCGGCCGCTCGATGCGCACAGGCTCGCGGTTCTCGATGGCCGGCTGCGCCTCGGCGATTAGCTCGTTGTCGAGCGCCTTGTCGAGATGATGCTCCTGCCGCTCGCAATTGTAGATCGCCACACCGGGCTTCGCCGGCTCCTGGTACAACAGGCGCGACAGGTCGATCCCCTTGGCTTTCCAGTGGTCGATCGCCCGCACCATGTCGAGCCTGTCGCAGCGGCCGATCATCTCGTTGAAGCTGCGGAAGCCGAGCTTCGCCATCTGATCGCGAACCTCTTCGGCGACGAAAAAGAAAAAATTGATGACGTGCTCGGGCTGGCCGGTAAAGCGCCTGCGCAAAACCGCGTCCTGCGTCGCGATGCCGACCGGGCAGGTATTGAGATGGCATTTGCGCATCATGATGCAGCCGGCGGCGATCAGCGGGGCCGTTGCAAAGCCGAATTCGTCGGCGCCCAGCATGGCTCCAATGACGACATCGCGGCCGGTCCTGAGACCGCCATCGACCTGCACCGCGATGCGGCCGCGCAGCCCGTTGCGCACCAATGTCTGCTGCGTCTCGGCAAGGCCGATCTCCCAGGGCGAGCCGGCATGCGTCAGCGACGTCAACGGGCTGGCGCCGGTGCCGCCTTCAAACCCAGCGATTGTCACATGGTCGGAGCGCGCCTTGCTGACCCCGGCCGCGACGGTGCCGACCCCGACCTCGGAGACGAGCTTGACCGAAATGCGGGCGCGCGGATTGGCATTTTTGAGGTCGTGGATCAGTTGCGCCAGATCCTCGATCGAATAGATATCGTGGTGCGGCGGCGGCGAAATGAGGCCGACGCCGGGGGTCGAGTAGCGCACCCCGGCGATGGTCTTGTCGACCTTGCGGCCCGGCAGTTGCCCGCCCTCGCCGGGCTTGGCGCCCTGTGCCATCTTGATTTGCAGGTCGTCGGCATTGACGAGGTATTCGGTCGTGACGCCAAAGCGCCCCGAGGCGACCTGCTTGATCGCCGAGCGCATCGAGTCGCCATTCTCGAGCGGCTTGAAGCGCTGCGCCTCCTCGCCGCCCTCGCCGGTATTGGATTTACCGCCGATCCGGTTCATCGCGATGGCAAGCGTCGTATGTGCTTCGCGGCTGATCGACCCGAAGCTCATCGCCCCGGTCGCAAACCGCTTGACGATCTCGCTGGCCGGCTCGACCTCGTCGAGCGGCACCGGCTCCGGCGCGAATTTGAACGACATCAGCCCACGGATCGTCAGACGCCGCTCGCTCTGCTCGTTAATCGTTGCCGCAAAGGCCTGGTATTCGCCGAGCGAATTGCCGCGCACCGCGTGCTGCAATTTGGCGACCGACTGCGGTGTCCAGGCGTGATCCTCGCCGCGCAGGCGGAAAGCGTAATCTCCGCCGAGATCGAGCATGTCATGGTAGAGCGGGTTGTCGCCATAAGCTTGTCTGTGCCGCGCGACCGCCTCCTGGGCGATCTCGCGCAGCCCCACGCCTTCGATCGTCGTCGCCGTGCCGGTGAAGTATTTCTCGACGAAATCGCTGGCGAGACCGACGGCGTCGAAGATCTGCGCCCCGCAGTAAGACTGGTAAGTCGAGATCCCCATTTTGGAGATGACTTTGAGGATCCCTTTGCCGACAGCCTTTATGTAATTCTTCTGGACCTGCTCGGCAGTGAGCGGCAAGCCGTTTTCGATGCGGATCTGCTCAAGGGTCCCAAGTGCGAGGTAAGGGTTGATCGCCTCTGCGCCATAGCCGGCCAATGCGCAGAAATGATGAACTTCGCGCGCCTCGCCGGTCTCGACGACGATGCCGGTCAAGGTGCGCAAACCCTGTCGGATCAGGTGATGGTGCACCGCCGATGTCGCGAGCAGTGCCGGGATCGGCACCCGCTCGGCCGAGGTCGCGCGGTCGGACAAGATCAAGATGTTGTGCCCGGCTTCCACCGCCAGGGTCGCCTCATAGCACAGCCGTTCGAGCGCCGGCGCCAGACCGTCCGGACCCTCGACCACCGCCCAGGTCGTGTCGAGGGTATCGGTGCGGAAAGCGCTGACCAGTTTTTCGATCGCATGGATCTTTTTCAGGTCACCGTCAGTCAGGATCGGCTGCGCGACCTCCAGCCGGTAATGCGATCCGGCTTCGTGCCCCAACAGATTCGGCCGCGGCCCGATCATCGAGACCAGCGACATGACGAGCTCTTCGCGGATCGGGTCGATCGGCGGGTTGGTCACCTGCGCGAAGTTCTGCTTGAAATAGTTGTAGAGCAATTTCGGTTTGTTCGATAGCGCGGCGATCGGCGTATCGGTTCCCATCGAGCCGACCGGGTCGTCGGCGTCGCGTGCCATCGGCTCGAGGAAGAACTGGATGTCCTCCTGCGTATAGCCGAATGCCTGCTGCTGTTTGAGCTGCGTACTCGCGTCGTTGGGCTGCGTCGGGACCGTGGCGCGAGAGAACTCCTCGTTGTGCTCCTCGGCCAGGTCCGGCAGTTCGTGCAGTTTGAACTGCGTCGCTTCGAGCCATTCGGCGTACGGCTGCTCGGCTGCCAGCTTGCGTTTGATTTCGTCGTCGTCGACGATGCGGCCCTCTTCGAGGTCGATCAGCAGCATCTTGCCCGGCTGCAGCCGCCATTTACGCGTGATCTTCTCCTCGGGAACCGGCAGTACCCCGGCTTCCGAGGCCATGATCAAATGATCGTCGTCGGTGACGACGTAGCGCGCTGGCCTGAGGCCGTTGCGGTCCAAGGTCGCGCCGATCTGGCGACCGTCCGTGAAGGCAATCGCTGCCGGGCCGTCCCACGGTTCGATCAATGCCGCGTGGTACTCGTAAAACGCCCGCCGCTGCGCATCCATCAGCGGGTTGCCGGCCCAGGCCTCGGGGATCAGCATCATCATCGAATGGGCGAGCGAATAGCCGCCGCCAATGACGAGAAGCTCGAGCGCATTGTCGATGCAGGCGGTGTCCGACTGTCCCGGCCCGATCAGCGGCACCATTTTCGCGAGATCGGGGCCGAGCAGCTCCGACGTCATCGCCTGCCGGCGCGCCGCCATCCAATTGACGTTGCCGCGCACCGTGTTGATCTCGCCGTTATGGCAGATGAACCGGTACGGGTGAGCCAGCCGCCACGACGGGAAGGTGTTGGTGGAAAAGCGCTGATGGACGAGGGCCAGCGCCGAAACCGTCAGCGGGTTGCGCAGGTCCTCGTAAAAGCTTCCGACCTGCGGGGCCAAGAGCAAGCCCTTGTAGACGAGGGTGCGGGTCGAGAAGGACGGCATGTAGAGGTCGCGCAAAGCCGGCATGCCGTGGTACTCGGCCAATGCCGTGACGCTGTTCAAGGCCTGCTTGCGGATCGTCAGGATCTTGCGCTCGAAGGCGTCCTGATCGGCAATCTCAGGGCTGCAGGCGACGATCGCCTGGCTGATCCACGGCATCGTCTTGATGACTCTTGGCGCCGAGGCCAGTCGTGTCGGTCGGGACGTCGCGCCAACCGATCAGGGTTTGTCCCTCGGCCTTGATGAAACCCTCGACATGCTCAATTGCGATGGCGCGCGCGCGCTCGTCCCAGGGCAGAAAGCACATCGCGACCGCGTAGCGGCCGGGCTCGGGAAGGGTCAGCCCTTGGCGCATCGCCCAATCGCGCAGCAGCGCATTGGGCATCTGAATGAGGCAGCCGGATCCGTCGCCAACCAGCGGGTCGGCCCCGACCGCGCCGCGATGGTCGAGATTGACCAGGATCTGCAAGCCGCGCGCGATGATGTCGTGCGATTTTCGCCCGCGGATATTGGCGACAAAGCCGATACCGCACGAATCATGCTCGTTGCGCGGGTCGTAGAGACCCTGTCTCTTTGGCAATTCCATCGCGAATGCTCTTCACCCAAAGCTGTTGGCACAAGAATGACCGGCGCCGGCGCGCGGTCCGACGCGGGTGCCATAATATGCACAAGAATGGCGAGGACGCGAATTGCTTTAACGCTAGCTTAATTTCCGCATCAATCGCTTAACGGCACCGCGCGCCATCCCTCCGTTGGGATGCTCCCGCACGTCATGTTCCTCAATCCTGTGGCATAATGGCGCGGACGCAGCCGCGCTGCAGCTTGCCTGGGCAATCAGGCGAGGTCAGGCAAGCACCGCGTCGATCAATTTAAAGACCACGCGTTTGCCGAACGTAACCATACCGCCCTCTCCACCACGAACCGGAAAAGTCCTTGGGAAGGCGCACCGCCTGCGATCGCCGTTAGAGCCATCGCAAACAGCATCATGAACGCGTAGGCGCAATGTTGCATATGCAACTTGGACCCAGGGAGAGCGCATGGACAGGAAACCGTCCTTCGCCGAGCACCATGTTCCCCATGGACAGGGGCGCATCTACGCGCGCGACTACCACGGCGCCGGCCCCGCCTTTGTGCTGATGCACGGCTTTCCCGATAACCTAAAGATTTGGGACGATCTGATCCCCTACCTGGTGGCGTCCGGGCGACCGGTGGTCGCGTTCGACTTCCTGGGGTTTGGTGCTTCCGACAAGCCTGCCGGCGCTACCTACAGTTTTCAGCAGCAACTCGGCGACCTTGAAGCGGTCGTCGAGGCGCTGGGCCTTGGCAAGATCATCCCGGTTGCGCACGACGCGTCTGGGTTTGCCGCGACCAATTTCTCTATCGAGCACCCTGACAAGGTTGATTCCGTGTGCCTGCTCGATGCCGTTTATGCCGACGCGCCCACGGTCCAGTGGCCGGAAATGTAGAGCTGTTTGCGACGAAGGGCCTCAATGCGCTCTCGGGCGCTATTGCGCAAAGTCCCGAGCAATTCGGGTGGTTGCTCAATTGGCAGCAGCGTAAGCGCTCGGCGAGCGGGCCAGCTCAGGCTGCAGCGCGGGTGGCGTCGATCGGCTGCCAGTTCCAGGGCAAGAGTTCGGCAATGCGCCGCGCCGGATGATCAGCGATGCGGGCGAGCACGTCGGCGATATAGTGCTGCGGGTTGAGAGCGTTGAGCTTGGCGCTCTCGATCAAGGAATAGATTGCCGCGGCGCGGCGACCGCCGGCATCGGAGCCAGCGAACAGATAATTCTTGCGGCCAATGGCGATACAGCGGAGAGCGCGTTCGGCAGGATTGTTATCGAGCGCTAAGCGGCCGTCGTCGAAGCAGCGCACCAGCGCGGTCCAGCGCGACCGCATATAGCGGAAGGCCTGGGCGAGCTCGGACTTGCGGGAGAGCTGGCGCACGGTGGTGTCGGCCCAAGCGGCCAATGCTTCGGCAATCGGCTTGGACTGCAGCTGGCGCTGTTGCCGCCGCCGATCGGGCGGTGATCGGTTGATGGTCTTCTCGACCGCGTAGAGCTGGCCAATGCGATCGAGCGCTTCTTTGGCGATGGGTAAGCCGGTGGTGGTGTGGACATCGAAGAATTTGCGCCGCACATGCGCCCAGCAGCCGGCCTCGACAATCCGCTCGCCGGCGAACAACTCGTTAAACCCGGCCCCCGGGTCCGGCCTTCCGCCGGCCCGAGGACAGGCGCCGCCGTCGGCGTGGATGACGCCGCGGAAGTCCTTCAGATGCGCCTGCGGATGTTCGCCTTTGCGGTCGGGCGAGTAGAAGGCCGGTCTTGGTCTTGCCGGTGCCGGGCGCGAGGACCGGCACCGGTGTGTCATCGACGTGCAAGGTGTCGCCGGCGAGGACGTCGGCGGCAAGCGCATCGACCAGCGGCTTCAGGGCCGCTGCCGTCGCCCCGATCCAGCCGGACAAGGTCGAGGTCTCCAGGCTCACCCCGCCGCGGGCGAAGATCTCGGCCTGGCGATAGAGCGGCAGATGATCGTCGTACTTCGACACGACGATATGAGCCAATAGTCCCGCCCCGGCTCGCCCGCGGGCGATCGCGTGCTCTGGCGCAGGTGCCGCAATTACTGTGTGGCAAATCCGGCACGACAGTTTCTCGCGAATGTGCCGGACTACCCCCGCTTTCGCGAGGGCAGGCCCTTGAACCGGCCCGGCAGGTAATCCAGGGTCTCAGTCACCGCGTCGCCGATCTTGCGCAGCGCGCCGCCGCAACTGGGACAGGTGCACGATGCGGGATGCCGTAGATCCTCTCTGGGCAGATGTTGCGGCAGCGGGCGGCGAGCCGGCTTCTGCGCCTCGGCCGCGGTCTCGACGGCTGCAGCGACGGCCGGCGATGCCGTCGCGAGCCGCTCGGCCTGGTCGGTCTCCAGCGCCTCGAGGGCCATTCGAGCTGCTCGACTTCGCGCGCCAACTTCTCCGAGGAACGGCCAAACTCGGCTCGCCGGTAACGCGCCAATTGGAATTTCAGCCGGGCGATCTCGGCCTGGGCGGTCAGTGCATCCTGCGCCATCGCGGCAATGATGCGCTTCCGCGCAGCGGGGTCGGCGGGCAGATTGTCGGGTGTGATCGGCACGCCCGCAGTGGATCAGATCTGCAGCCGTTGTAGTCGGCTAAACCGTTGGTTGAGTCAATTTGTCGCAGCCCATAGTCGGACCAAGTTCACCCGGCCAGCTCCGGCCGCCAGGTTCGACGCGGCATCCGCCAGCCGATCCCCTCCAGCAGCATCGAGAGTTGCGCCCGGCTCAGCACCACCACGCCCTCCTCAGCGCGCGGCCAGATCGTCCGCGCTCCAGCCGCTTGGCGAACAGGCAAAGCCCGTCGCCATCCCACCACAACAGTTTCACCAGATCGCCGCGGCGGCCGCGAAAGCAAAACACATGGCCGGAGAACGGATCCTGCCCGAGCACTGTCTGCGCCTGCGCCGCCAGGCTGTCGAACCCCTTGCGCATGTCGGTGACACCGGCCGCCAGCCATACTCGGGTGCCCGCCGGCAGAGTGTTCATCGCCGCAGTTCGATCACCTGCCGCAGCGTCTCCGAGCTGACTTCGCCGCGCAGGCGCACCCGTGCCCCACACCCAAACGTGATCTCGATGACGCTCTCGCGATCCCTCCGCCGCGGGCGACCTTCATCAGGCGCGATCTCGACCGGCACCATAGCGCCGCTTTCGACCACTGCTTTCGGCAACAGTTGCCGCCGCCATCTGAACAGCTGGTTGCTGTTCACGTCATGACGTCGCGCCACGATCGACACCGACGCCCCCGGCGTCTGCGTCTCCGCCACCATCTGGCGCTTCAACGCTTCAGAATACTGTCGACGCTTCGTCGGGCTCGGCTGCTGCTTAGGTTCGGGCTCGGTATAGCGGGTGAGCAGCAGCTCGCGACCGTCGGTGGTCGGCAGGTGCAGGTCGATCATCTGCACGGCGGCAAACTTCTCCAGCACGCTGCGCGGCGTCAGTCCCGGCGCCAGCGCATGCAGGCGCCGGGCGAGCGTGACGTGCAGGCAATAGGCCAGGAAGGCAATGAAGACGTGCGCCTCGACGCGGGCCTCGAGCTGGTGAAAGACCGGCCGGATCGCGAGATCGCCTTTGAGGTTCTTGAACGCCTCCTCGACCGCAACCAGCAGCAGATAATGGCTCCATAGCTTGGCCGGGTCTTCCTCGACGAGGTTGGTGCGCAGCAGATACCGGCCTTCGCGCGAGCGGACTTGCCGTAGTTTGTGGCGATCGAGGCGATAGCTGAAGGTGGCGCAGTCTGCGGCGACCTCGATTACCGCCAGGCGCCAGGCGATGCGGGACTGATCGCGCGCGGCGCCGAGTTTCATCAGCAGCTCCTCGCGCGTCAGCTGCATCGTCGACAGTTGCTTGAGCCGCGCCCACAGCCGCTTCAACTGGCGCTGCCGCATTGCCCGCTCCTTGGCGACGCGGTCGCGGCTTTGGGCCAAGACGTAGAGCTCGCTCTCTTGCGCCAACAGCTTGACCTGTACGCCGGGCCGCGCCTCTTGCCATGGCAGGGCGACCAGATGCTTTTCCAAACGCGTCAAGCGACCCTTTGGCGTGCCCACCAGATAATGCATCGGCGGGTCGGCCGCGCGCATTTCGGTGAGCACTTCCTCGGTCGGCACACCGCGGTCCATCAGCCAGATCCGGCGCGCCTTGCCGTATTGACGCTCGATGCGTTCGAGAAACCCCCGCAATGTCGTCTTGTCCGAGGTGTTGCCGGGCAGCACCTCATAGGCCAGCGGCAGACCTTCAGGGGTCACTACCAGAGCAATGACGATCTGCACGCAATCCGGCCGGTGATCGCGCGAATACCCGAAGCGGCGCTTGTCGCCTTCCGGAAACGGCGGATCCGCCTCGAAGTAGGTGCTCGTCAGATCATAGAGCAGCACGTCGTAGCTGATGTTGAACAGATCGCGCCACCGTCCCACCAGGTGATCGAATACCGCCTGCTTGTGCTGGAGCAGCCGGTCATGACAGCGGTACAGCTTGTGGATCTCGGCCACCCCGGCATCCTCGCCCAGCAGATCGGCCAAGGCACTGCGCCGAAACCACTCGCGGTGCAGCCGCCATTCGCTGCCCGGCGCCAGCAAGCGATAGGCAACCAGAACGAACAGGACCTGATCCCAGCGCGTTCCTCTTTGCGGCTCGACCCCAGCCGCTTCGACCAGAACTGATCCAGCTGCAGTTCTCGCCATAGCATCAACCCCAGCCAGCACGCGCCCCACTGCCGTGGCCGGCGCAACTGCAACTGCGACAGCTTGACGTGGACGATTGAGGCATCCGCCAGCACTCCGGCGCAGCGATCTTCCGGAAACAGCGACAGCGTCCGCGGTTGCGTAGCGCCTTCCTCGAGCACCTCGATCGAGCGCCGCCACGCCAACTCCTGCGTGTCGTTGATCTCGCCCAGGTACAGTACATGCCGCTGCACCACGCGCCCCCTGGCGGTCCGCGTGTTCTCGACAACGCTCCAGTAGCGATGTTGTTTGCCATCCTTCCGGCGAACCTTGCAGCGCAAGAACATGATGGCCGCCGATTATCGGCACATTAGCGGCCTTGAGAATAGACTTGGTCGGCACTACAGCCGATTTTCGCCGTTTCAGCCCGCGGCACCCTTTGCCGATCAATCACTTGAGCTGTGAAAATAGTGGAATGCAGGGTCGAATTGGCGAAGTTAGGTTAGTGTCCACTAAGCCGGTAGTGGACACTTGTTCTGTTTGATCCGCCATCCGCTGATCATTGCGCCAATCGCGGCACAGCGGCAGGCGCTCCTCACCGAGCGATTACGATGCATGGATGCACGACGTTCGATAAACGCCGAGAGCTCCGGATCGACCACCTTCGAGCGTGCGGGCCACGAATCATACCGAGGAGCAATAGCGTCGTGGTCTGCGCGCGGCGATCCGTTCGCCAACCGCCCCTCCTAGATCACAATCCGGTCGACCTCATCAAAGCCGGCTTGATGGCCAGGAGCTTCTCTGCGGTCTCTCCGAGCATTGCGGCGCGCTCGGCATCGCTCAACCCGGGGGCCGAGGATGTGGTCGACCGCCGTCGTGGTCCACGGAAACGGATAGTCAGTCCCCAAAACGATCTGGCTCCGCCGATCTCGGCGATCAGGTGGCGCAATCCTTCCGATGTGAAGACCATCGAGTTGTAGTACAGCTGCCTCAGATATTCGCTCGGCTTCTTCTTCAGTGCCGGGTTCTCGACATTGAGCTCCATGTGCAGAAAGGACAAAGCCGGTGTGCTGCATCGTCGACTGCACCAGCAGCCCTTCGGCAAAGGCGTAAACCAGCGCCGCTGGCCCCAGACGCTGTTTGATGTCGGATTCACGCGCGAGGAATTCGAGGTTGGTGAACAACACCTCGAGCATGCCGGTGCAGCGTTGCTAGCACGTAAAGATGTCCGGTTTCGTAGCACATTATATGTCCGCTTCTGTTGTTGATGGCCCTGTGGGGTTGTGGGTAACGCAGCGCGTTATCCACAAATCCACAGGGCTTGCCGCCGAGCGGGCTAAGCGGCCGATCGGGTTGGGTTCTCCTCTGCGATGAGAGTACCGTCCGCCGTGTAGCCGGCGAGCCGTCGAGGACCGTGAAACAGTGCCATCGTGCCGTCGGGATATTCGTGTAGCTGGACGGTGACCTTGACGAAGTGATGGCGGTGCCGCTGCTCGGGGATTTGCAAGATCCGCCCGTCGTAGCGCACGCAATTGTCGCGCCCGACCACCCGTTCGTGCTTGATGCACAGGATGTCCCGCAAGCCGGCGGCGAACGGCACGAAGGCGCTGCCTTCCTCAGCCGAAGCGACGGCAAAGCGGGCGTTGTGCGCGGGCAGGTAGGTCTCCGCCAGGAAGCGGTTCGCCGCCGCGACCGTGGTGATGCCGTGGAGGCGCAGCAATCGGCGGCAGGCGCTGCTGCAAGGTCCCGAACACCCGCTCCATGCGGCCGCGGGCTTCCGGACTGTGGACGGGATATGCTCGATGCTGAGCTCGGCCAAGGCCCGCCCGACCTGGGTCGGCTGCTGCTTGTCGACCGCGCCGCCCGCCTTGAGGGTGGTGAAGTAGTAACTGCCGCGGTCGGTGTAGAGCGAGCAGAACAGCCCGTGATGCCTGATCACCTCCTCCAGCCCGCGAAAGCTCGAGACGGTGCCCTCCTCCTCGACCAGGAAGATCGAGGAGATCGCGCTTGTCGCATCATCGAGCGTGACGATCAGATCGAGCGGCGCCTGGCCCGCCAGCCACTGGTGCGTGGAGCCGTCTTGGAACAGCATCATGCCGGGCAGCGGCCGGCGCGGCCGTTTCTTGCGGTGCGCCGAGCGGTGCGCTGCGATCGCCACCAGTCCGCGGCTCTGCAGCACCGTCTTCGTCCAGGTGTAGCCCAGCGAAACCCGTGCTCGCCGCAGCTTCGTGGAAATGCTTGACTGTGAAGTCCCAATACCGCGTCCGATATTGCTCGACCACAAACTCGATCCGATCCACCGGTGCGCGACGCCCCGAGGCGCGCCCACGCCGATCGATCAGACCCTCCGCCCCCACCGCTTCGTAGCGTTCGCGCAGCCGGCGGAAATGCCGCTCGCTGATCCCCAGCAGCTCAGCCGCCTCGACACAGCTCAACCGCCCGCCCCTGTACCGCTCCAACGCCTCCACATACCGTGCCATCCGTACCTCGGGCTGCATCCCGATCCCCCGGTTTGGAACCCCTCCAAAAACCGGACAGATCGTCTGCCACCAAACCCGGACACTTCATCTGCTACGGACAAAGCATGCCGGTGCAGTTGACGAAGTTGGTAATGTCGGCCTCGGTGACGGTGCGTCCGATCGTCTTGACCTGCCGCCCGACCGGCAAATCCTCGAAACAGAAGCCGAGCCCCACCGTCTCCATACCATTCTCCTTGGAGGAGTGATCCCCGATTCCCTCGTCATCCCCGCGAAAGCGGGGATCTAGAGTGTCCAACGCAGGAGCTTGCCATCCTGCATTCCCACTCTCGCTAAAATGACGAAGGAATACCGGCGGGCTTCAACCGACCTTCCAGAAGGCCTCAATGAGGCCCGCGGGTTAGCGGTCGGCGACAGGCGGCAGACCGGTTTCGCGGCGGGTATCATTGATGATCTGCAATACGCGCTGCCGGTAAGGCAGGTATTGCAGCCCGAATTCCTGGATCAACCGGGTATTGTCGATCAGGTAGTTGCCGGAGGCCTGCTTGCCGCCGGTCTCATGCTCGAAAGTGATCTGCGCGTGGGGCAGAAACTCGCGCACGAGATTGGCGAGATCGCCCAGGCTGATCGCGGTGCCGCCGGTATTGTAGACGGCGTGGCGCGGCTTGTCCGTCAGCAACACTCGGGCGAACACCTCGGCGATGTCGTCGACATGGATCGGGGACCGCATCGCGTCCTTGTACGGGAACGAGATTGCCTCGCCGCGCGCCGGGAAGGTGATGCATTTGACGTGGTCGACTGACCCCACGATCTTGTCGGGGCCGGTTACGTTGGCGGGGCGGATCGCGGTGATCTCCATCCCGTATTTCTCGCGGTAGTCCTGCGCCTGCCATTCGTTGAAGATCTTGTGCATCGCATATTGCACGTGGCCGTGCCGGAAATCGTCCTCGGTAACGACGCGGTCGCCGTAGAAATGCTGCTCGCCGCTGACCGCCAGCGAGCTCGCGAACACCACCCGGTTGACCCCGCAAAGCCGCGCCGCCTCGAAGCAATTGTCCATGCCGACGATGTTGAGCTTGGTCGCGACATGCGGAGCGTGCTCGCTGCCGAGAAAATAGGCGAGATTGACGACGCGCGTCGGTTTCGCCGCGACGGTGACCGCCACGACATCATCGAACTGCGTGACGTCGCCGCGCACGACACGGACTTGGTTACCCAGTTGCCCGTAGGACGCCGTGCCGGGGTTCAGATCCATGCACACGACTTCTTCGCCGCGCTGCGCCAATAGAGGCACGAGACGTCGGCCGATAAACCCCGTCCCGCCGAGGATCAACGTCGACATAGGTGTTGTCTCCCTATAGCTATCCGGATTGCCCGCCTTGACGTTATCCCGGCCGCCACCCCTGGGCAACGACGCTGAACAGAAAACCATGACCCAAATTACGACCGGTTTCTGGTGGGTGCGGCACGCGCCGGTGGCGCATGGCGGCCGGATCTACGGCCAAATCGATCTTTCCTGCGACTGTTCCGAAACGGCGTTGTTTACCGGCCTGGCGGAAAAGCTGCCGCGCAGCGCAATCTGGGTGACCAGCAATCTGCGGCGCACTCACGAGACGGCGGCGGCGATCGTTCGCGCCGGGCTCCCCGGACCGCAACCGATCCCCGGTCCCGATGCGATCGCGATGGCGGAACTCGCCGAGCAGGATTTCGGCGAGTGGCAGGGCTTGACCTATGAGGAACTGGAGAACTCTCGAGCGGGTCACTTCCATCGCTTCTGGCATGCCCCCGCCCATGAGACGCCGCCGGGCGGCGAGAGTTTCGTTGCGGTGATCGAGCGGGTGTCGCGGGCCATCCACCAATTGGTCGAGACGCATTCCGGCCACGAAATCATTGCCGTTGCGCATGGCGGCACGATCCGCGCCGCGCTGGCGCTGGCGCTCGACCTCGATCCCGAAGCCGCTCTTGCCTTCACAATCGAGAACTGCTCGCTCACCCGCATAGATCGCATCGAGGGCCCCGGCATGGGTCACGGCTGGCGCGTTGTCAGAGTGAACCAGCCGCCGCGATAAACCGGCACGCGAACCCGTCAACCTTGAAAGAAGTTGACCCGGTCACCGGACAGGTTCAGCATCCATCTCCGATAGAAAAGCGCGCCCACGGAAGGGCCGCACCGTATTAGAACAGGAAGGACGACGGAGATGGCAAACGTGAGCCGGCGATCGGTGCTCCGGAGCTCTTTGGGGTTGGCGGCAGCCGGGACATTGGCGCGCCCCTTCATCGCAAATGCCGCCGCATCGACTGCGACCGTATGGTGGGCGCAGGGCTTCGTCCAGGAGGAGGACGAGGCGTTCAAAGCGATGGTCGCCGAATACCAGAAGGCGAGCGGCAACACGCTAGACTACAGCATAATTCCTTTTGCGCCGGAACGTCAGAAGATCGTTTCGGCGGTGACCAGCGGCGTTGTCCCCGACCTGTTCCAGAACAATCCGGCCGAAATCATTGCGCTCTATGCGTGGGACGACAAGCTGGTCGATGTCAGCGACGTGGTCGAGACTCAGAAAGAGGGCTTCACCGAGACCGCATTGCTCAACACTTATTGCTACAACAACGCGCAGAAGAAGCGCGGTTTTTACGGCGTACCCTATCAGACCGCCGTATTGCCAAACCACGTCTGGAAATCATTGGTCGAAAAGGCGGGATATAAGATCGATGACATCCCGAAGACCTGGGACGCCTATTACGATTTCTTCAAGGAAGTACAAAAGAAACTGCGCGAACAGCATGTGCGCAACGTCTATGGGCTCGGTTTTCAGGTCACCACCAATGGCGTCGATCCCAACAATACGTTCCATTACTTCCTGATTGCCTATGGCGGGCAGGACATCGTCACCAAGGACGGCAAATTGCATCTCGATGATCCAAAGGTGAAGCAGGCGGTAATCAAGGCGCTGACTTATCCGACCACCGCCTACAAGGAAGGCTTTGTGCCGCCGGGAGCGATCAACTGGAACGATGCCGACGACAACAATGCTTTCCACGCCAAGACGATCGTGATGGATCTCGACGGCACGATTTCGACCGAGGTCGCGCTCTACCACAAGAAAGATGAGTACGACGATGTCGTCACGATGGGCCTGCCGCTAAGCAACGACGGCAAACCGGTGCCAAGCCACGCCACCAACGCTTGTGGGCTGATCCCGAAAGGCGCGAAAAACGTCGAGGTAGCAAAGGAGTTTTTGAAGTATTTGATCCAGCCGAAAGTCAACGACGAGTATCTGAAGACCGGCCTCGGCCGAAACATTCCGGCCACACCCTCGATCGTCAAGGATGATCCGTGGTGGTTCGCCGACCCCCACCGCGCGGCCTACACCCGCCAGGGCCTGCTTGGTCCAACTGTTCCGCAGTATTACTCGTTCAACCCGGCCTATGCTCAGGTCCAGAACGAGCATGTCTGGGGCACCGGTTGGACGGACATCATGCAGGGCGGCATGACCGCTGAAGCGGCGGCCGAAAAGGCGTTCAAGCGGGTCGAGGAAATCTTCTCGAAATACCCGATCGCGCAGTCCTGATCGAAAATTGCGAGCCGGCTTCACGCCGGGCTCGCCTCAGCGTCTGGAACCCTGGGTAGGCGATCGCGTTTTTGAGCCGGGCGCGCTGCCGGTTTATAGTGCCGGTATGCGGTTTGATCGGCGAAGGGACGAACATGATAGGAATGACCAGGCGCTCGGTAATTCGCGGCTCTCTCGGGCTTGCTGCCGCCGGAACGCTAGCGCAGCCCTACATTGCCAATGCGGCGGCCAGGACCGCCACCGTGTGGTGGACACAGGGTTTTGCCCATGAAGAAGACATCGCCTTCAACAAGCTCGTCGCGGATTACCAAAAGTCGAGCGGCAACACGATCGACGCAACGGTCATCCCTTACGCGCCAGGGCGGCAGAAGATCGTCTCGGCGGTAACCAGCGGCGTCGTGCCGGACCTGTTCCAGAACAACCCGCCCGAGATCATCGCGCTGTTCGCCTGGGAGGACAAGCTGGTCGATGTTAGCGATGTCGTCGAGACGCAGCGTGAGGAGTACGCCGATACCGCGCTTGCATTGGTCAACTGCTACAACAATGTCGCAAAGAAGCGCAGCATCTACGGCGTGCCCTATACGATCGATGTGTTCACCAACCACATCTGGCGGCAGCTGGTCGAAAAGGCGGGTTACAAGATCGACGACATTCCGAAGACCTGGGACGCCTTCTACGATTTCTTCAAAGGCGTCCAGAAGAAGTTGCGCGAGGCGCGGGTGCGCAACGTCTACGGCCTCGGTTTCCAGCTGACTACCAACGGCGGCGACCCGAACTCCTTTTTCGATCAGTGGCTGATCGCCTATGGCGGGCAGAACATCGTCAGCAAGGACGGCAAGCTGCATCTCGACGACCCGCAGGTCAGAGAGGCGGCCCTCAAGGTGCTGACCTATCCGACGACCGCCTACAAGGAGGGCTTTGTGCCGCCCGGCGCGATCAACTGGAACGACGCCGACGACAACAACGCTTTCCACGCCAAGACCATCGTGATGGACCTCGACGGCTCGATCTCCACCGAGGTCGCGATCATCGCGAACAAACAGGATTACGACGATATCGTGACCTGGGGGTTGGCCGACAGCAACGAGGGCAAGCCGGTCCCGAGCTGGGCGTTCAGCGTCTGCGGGCTGATCCCGAAAGGCGCAAAGAACGTCGAAACGGCTAAGGACTTCCTCAAGTATTTGATCCAGCCGGATGTCTGCAACGAATACCTGAAAACGGGCCTCGGCCGCCGCGTGCCGGCGATGCCGTCGATCGTCAAAAAAGACCCGTGGTGGATGGCAGACCCGCACCGCACGGCCTATACGACCCAGGCTCTATTGCGCCCGACCTTGCCGGTGTTCTGGGCCTATAACCCCGCCTACGCCCATGTTCAGAACGAACACGTTTGGCAGACGGCTTGGGCCGACATCATGCAGAACGGAACAAAGCCGCAGGACGCGGCCGACAAAGCCTTCAAGCGGATCGAGGAGATCTTCGCGAAATACCCGATCGAGCAGGGCTGACGAGATTTCCCATCGCGGCGGCCCTGTGAAGCAATCACTACGGCGCGAACCGGGAAGGAGATGCGAATGAACCATCTTACCAGGCGCTCAGTGCTTAGAGGTGCGGCGAGTTTGCTTACGGCCGGAAGCCTCGCGCGGCCCTATCTCGCCAACGCGGCAGCGTCCACCGCGGAAGTGTGGTGGACGCAGGGCTTCGTCCCGGAGGAGGATGCCGCGGCCAAAAAACTGGTCGCCGATTACGAAAAGGCGAGCGGCAACACGATCGAGCTCAGCATCATCCCGTTTGCGCCGCTGCGCCAGAAGATCATCTCGGCGGTGACGAGCGGCGTCGTCCCCGATCTATTTCGGCAGAGCCCCGACGAGGTCATCGCGCTGTTGGCGTGGGACGGCAAGCTGGTCGATGTGACCGACGTCGTCGAGACGCAAAAGGAGGAATACACGGAGACCGCGCTGCTCAACGCCTATTGCTACAACAATGTCGAGAAGCGGCGCAGTTTCTACGGTGCACCCGACATCACCGCGGGGTTGCCCAACCATGTCTGGCGGCCGCTGGTCGAAAAGGCCGGGTACAAGGTCGAGGACATCCCGAAGACGTGGGACGCCTATTACGATTTCTTCAAGGATGTCCAAAAGAAGTTGCGCGCGCAGGGGGTGCGCAACGTCTACGGCCTGGGTTTTCAAGTGACGACCAACGGCAACGATCCCAACAACCTGTTCAACTATTTTCTGATCGCCTATGGCGGCCAGGGCATCGTCACGAAAGACGGCAAGCTGCACCTCGACGACCCGAAAGTGCGCGAGGCGGCGATCAAGGCGCTGACCTATTGTTCCACCGCGTACAAGGAAGGGTTCGTGCCTCCGGGGGCGGTCAACTGGAACGACGCCGACGACAACAACGCCTTCCACGCCAAGCAGATCGTCATGGACCTCGACGGCACGATATCGACCGAGGTCGCGGTGCTGTCACAAGGGAAAAAGAGCGACTACGATGATATCCTGACAATGGGATTGCCGCTCAGCAACGACGGCAAACCGGTGCCGAGCCAAGTTGTCAACCCCAGCCTTCTGATCCCCAAGGGCGCGAAGAATGTCGCAGTCGCGAAGGACTTCCTCAAATATTCGATCCAGCCGAAGATCGCGAACGAGCGGCTGAAGACGGGGCTCGGCCGCAGCATCCCGGCGATGCCGTCGATCGTCAAAAGCGATCCGTGGTGGTCCGCAGACCCGCACCGGAAGGCTTACGTAGAACTGGGGCTGCTCGGCCCGACCGTGCCGGAATTTTGGGCCTTCAACCCGGCCTATGCCCAGGTTCGGAACGAGCACGCCTGGAGCACGGGCTGGATCGACATCATGCAAGGCGGGATGACGCCGCAGGCGGCGGCGGAAAAGGCGTTCAAGCGAGTCGAGGAGATCTTTGCAAAATACCCGATCGCGCAGAGCTGAGCGAACCAGTGGCGGCGCGTTCCGGGCGCTGAAGAAAGCTGAATGCAGGGATAACCCGGGCCGCATGGCGGTCCGCGGGAGAAGGGAGGAGAAGATGGGAATGGCAAAGCCGACCAGGCGGTCGGTGCTTCGCGGCTCCTTGGCGCTGGCTTCGGCCGGGGCCGTCGTGCGGCCCTATCTCGCCAATGCCGCGGCGACGACCGCGACGGTGTGGTGGGTTCAGGGCTTCGCGCCGGAAGAGGATGTGTCGATCAAAAAGATCTTTGCCGATTACGGCAAAGCTAGCGGCAATACGATCGACTACAGCATTATTCCCTATGCGCCGGAACGGCAGAAGATCGTCTCGGCAGTGACGAGCGGCGTCGTCCCGGATCTATTCACGAACAATCCTGCCGAGATCATTGCGCTCTACGCCTGGGAGGACAAGCTGGTCGACGTGACCGACGTCATCGAGACCCAAAAATCGCAGTACAACGAAACCGCGCTTCTCACCGCCCATTGCTACAACAGCGTCGAGAAGCGGCGCAGTTATTACGGCGTGCCCTATACATGCGCGGTGCGACCGAACCATATCTGGCGGCCGCTGGTCGAGAAGGCCGGCTACACTATGGAAGACCTGCCCAGAACCTGGGATGCCTTCTATGATTTCTTCAAGGAAGTGCAGAAGAAGTTGCGCGCCCAAGGCGAGCGCAAAGTCTACGGGCTCGGTTTCCAGATGAACACCACGGGCAACGACTGCAATGCGTTGTTCGATTATTTCCTGATCGCGCATGGCGGGCAGGATATCGTCACCAAGGACGGCAAATTGCACCTCGACGATCCCAAGGTGCGCGACGCGGTGCTTAAGACGTTGACCTATCCGACCACGGCCTACAAGGAAGGCTATGTGCCGCCGGGGGCGATCAACTGGAACGATGCCGACGACAACAATGCCTTCCACGCGAAGCAGATCGTCATGGACCTCGACGGCACGATCTCGACCGAGGTCGCCGTCATCCACAACGAGGAGGATTACCGGGACATTGTCACGATGGGCCTGCCGCTCAGCAATGACGGCAAGCCGGTGCCGAGCCAGGCCCCTTCCGCTTGCGGGTTGATCCCGAAAGGGGCGAAAAACGTCGAAGTGGCTAAGGATTTTCTCAAATATCTGATCCAGCCGCCGGTCCTCAACGAGTATCTAAAAACCGGGCTCGGCCGGAATATTCCTTGCATGCCGACGATCGTGAAAGACGACCCGTGGTGGCTCGACCCCAAGGACCCGCATCGGGGTCCTTACGTCCATCAGGGTCTGCTCGGCCCGACCGTGTCGACTTTCTGGACCTTCAATCCGGCTTATGCCCAGGTTCAGAACGAGCACGTCTGGCCCACGGGGTGGGCCGACATCACGACGGGTGGAATGACCCCGCAGGCAGCCGCCGACAAGGCGTTCAAGCGGGTCGAGGAGATCTTCGCGAAATACCAGATCGCGCAAGGCTGAGCGGCCGGGATCAGTCTATTTGGTGGGTATCAACCCGGTCCGGCCAGTCCAGTCGAGCGCCGCGACGAAGTGGCAACCGATGCCGTCGATCACGGTATCGCGAGTTCAGGGCGGCGGCAGCGATTAACATTTGAGTATACCTGGGCGGCGTTCTATAGTGGCCTAAGAGACAACAACCAAAGCGTGTCCGATTAGGATCGCGGCGAAACGGGGAAGGAAGACGGGTATGTCGGTCTTAACCAGGCGCTCGGTCCTCCGCGGCTCTCTCGGGCTTGCCGCTGCCGGTACCCTGGCACGGCCTCACATCGCCAACTCCGCGGCGACAACCGCGGAGGTCTGGTGGACCCAAGGTTTCGCCGAAGAAGAGGATATCGCCTTCAAAAAGCTGATCGCCAATTACCAGAAAGCCAGCGGCAACAAGATCGAGGACAGCATCATCCCGTTCGCGCCGTTGCGCCAGAAGGAAGTGTCGGCGATCACCAGCGGCGTCGTTCCGGACGTCATGGAATATGGCGATTTCTCGTTTCTCCCGCTGAACGCATGGGCCGACAAGCTCGTCGACGTCAGCGACATCGTCGAACCCCAAAAATCGCAATACATCGATACCGCTCTGCGCGCTACATACAGCTACAACAACGTAACGAAAAAACGGGCATTCTACGCGGTGCCAATGAAGGCGGCTGGAATACCGTTTCATATTTGGAACTCTCTGGTCGAAAAGGCGGGTTTTAAAGTCTCCGATATTCCGAACACATGGGACGCCTTTCTCGATTTCTTCATGCCGGTGCAAGACAAATTGCGGGCGCGGGGCACGCGCAACATTTATGCTTACGGCTATCAGCTGACTGCGAACGGGGTTGACCCGGGCATCACGTTTCAGGGCTTCCTGATGGCCTATGGCGGCAAGAACCTCGTCACGCCGGATGGCAAGTTGCACGCGGACGATCCGCAGGTGAAGGAGGCGGCGGTCAAGGCGATCGACAAACTGACAACGCCGTTCAAGAAAGGCTACGTGCCGCCGGGTGTCGTGAACTGGAACGACGCCGACGACAACAACGCCTTCCACGCCAAGCTCATCGTAATGGATTTCGACGGGTCACTGTCGACCGAGGTGGCCCTCTACAAGAAAAAGGAAGAATACGACGACATCGTGACCCGCGGCATGCCGCTCGGCAATGACGGCAAGGAGGTGCCGAGCCCGATGCCGATCTTCGGCGCCCTGATCCCGAAAGGGGCGCAAAACGTCACGGTGGCGAAGGAATTTCTCAAATACGCGATCGAGCCCAACGTGCTCAACGAGTATTTGAAAGGCGGGCTCGGCCGGTGGGCGCTGCCGCTCCCCGGGATCGCCAAGAACGACCCGTTCTGGTTCAAGGAGGATCCGCACCGCACGGCTTACGCCGAGGAGACGCTGATGCGTCCGACGGAGCCGCTTTACGAAGCCTATAACCCGGCGATGGCCGATGTGAGCGCCGAGCATGTGTTCAGTATCGCCATGCTAGACGTCATGACCAACGGGATGACGCCGGAACAGGCGATCGACAAAGCGTTCAAGCGGGCCGAAGCGATCTTCGCAAAATATCCCATCCAGCAGGCTTGAGAGGCGATCATGACCACCGCATCGGCTATCGAGTTCGGCCGCCCGGCAGTCCGGCGGCAATCGCTGTGGCGCTATTGGCGAGGCGGTCTGCGTGGCTCGGAGTTCTCCTGGGCGCTTGCCTTTCTTGTGCCCTATATCGGTGTGTTTCTGGCGTTCGTGGTCTATCCCGTCTTCTACGGGCTGCGGATGGGCAGCGAGCCGGGTTTGTATACCGAGGTGTTCTCGGACCCGATCTATCAGCAGACCGTGATCAACACCTTGGTCTTCGTTACTTTCGGGGTGAACCTCAAGCTGTTTTTTGCCCTCATGTTGTCGGGCTTTTTCATGCGCCCGGGCTGGTGGGTCAAGGGGCTGCTGATGATTTTCGTCCTGCCCTGGGCCGTGCCGGCGTTGCCCAGCTTCATCTCGATCCACTGGATGCTGAACGGCGAGTGGGGCCTGCTCAACAACGCGCTCTACATCCTCTTTGGTGTCGACGGCCCGTCCTGGCTCAATTCCCGTTGGCTCGCCCTCGGCTCGGCGGTCTGCTCCCACATCTGGAAGTGGATGCCGTTCTGGACCGTGATCCTGCTCGCCGGCAGGATGTCGATCCCCCAGGAGATCTATGACGCGGCCAAAGTGGACGGCGCAACCGGGCTGCGCAGATTTTCCAACGTAACTTTTCCGTTGCTCGCCAACCTCTATCTGGTGCTAACCCTGCTCGCGACGATCTTTTTGCTCGGCGACTTCAACACGATCACGTTCATCACCGGCGGCGGGCCGGCGAACTCGACGCACCTGCTGGCGACGCTCGGCATCCGCGACGCCTTCGACCTCGCCAACCCGCGGCTCGGCGTGGCCGTGGTCATGTCGGCACTGCCAGTGCTGATCCCGCTGGTGATCATCCTGATGCGCAAGCTCAAGAGTTCGGAGGCGCAGCTGTGAGCACGATCACTGCCGATACACGGCCGGCATCAGCTGCGACGCGCCCCGCGGAGCGGATGCGCCGTGTCGCCCGGCGCTGGCGCTACCTGACCAATGCCGGAGCCGCGTTGGTAAGCGCCTTGCTGTTGGTGTGGACCCTCACACCGATCTACAACATTGTGATGGTGTCCTTCGAGGCCGAGGGCGACGTGTTCAGCGATCATCTCTGGCCGCCGAAAGCGTCTGCCGACAGCTTCTGGATCGTTTTGACCCAAGGCTACTGGTACCTCGAATATTTCTGGCACCAGTTCGGCAACAGCGTCTATATGGGCGTCATGGTGACGTTGTTGGTGCTGCTGATCGGCACGCTTGACCAGTTTCTCGATCAGCCGGATGCGCATCCGCAACGGCTGGCTGATCACCAATGCCGCGCTGTTGACCTATGTGATCCCGGCTTCGTTCCTGGCGATCCCATTCTACCTGATCATGCAGCACTACGGGCTGCAAAACAATCTCTGGTCGGTCATCGCTGCGATAGTGACCTTCGCGACGCCATACGCGATCTTCATCTTCCAGGAATATGCCAGGAGCATCCCGCTCGAGCTCGACGAGTTGGCGAGGATCGACGGCGCCTCGCCGCTCCAGATTTATTTCCGGATCTACCTGCCGTTGATGGCGCCGGCATTGGTCGCGGTCGGGACTTACGCGTTATTATTGTCGTGGAACGAATATCTGTATCAATTCCTGCTGCTGTCGAATAAGGAAAGCATGACCGTGCCGGTGGCGCTCGCCCAGTTTCTCAACAGCGACGTGGCGCCGTGGAACTATATGATGGCGACGGCGATCATCTATGCCCTGCCGCCGATCGCCACCTATTACGCATTCCGCAACCGCATGTCCTCCGGCCTAACGATGGGCGGCGTCAAGGGCTGATCTGCCGATCCCCCTGAGCCTACCCGGCCCATGAAGAGCCGGGGCGTCGCCGCGGCCTTTTTCATTTCTGCCTTGGCGGGAAAAGGTCTGAGCGGCGGCAACTGCGCCGACTTTTAACAACCCCGATCCGGGGAACGATCTTCACGCGGTGCCGTTTTGCAGAGTGACAAGAACACTACCCCCGCGATGCTAGTTCCAGGGCCGCCAGGGAAGGAGTTGCAAATGGGATATTTTAGCCGTCGTTCGATCCTGCGCGGATCTTTGGGCCTCGCCGCGGCGGGCGTGTTGGCGCGGCCTTACATCGCCAACGCGGCGGCCAAGACCGCAACGGCGTGGTGGACCCAAGGGTTCATTCCTGAGGAAGATGCTGCGTTCAAACGTATGGTCGCCGATTACGAGAAGGCCAGCGGCGACAAGATCAATTACAGCATTACGCCATTTGCTCCGCTAGGGCAGAAAATCGTCTCGGCGATGACGACCGGCGATGTCCCGGATGTCATTTCGTACGACGCCGCCGACGCTACGATCATTCCGCAGAATGCCTGGGACGACAAAGTCCTCGATTTGACCGATATCGTTGACACTCAGAAGTCGGAATACGCTAAGACTGTACTCGTTGCCGCGCAATACTACAACAACGTAACGAAAAAGCGCGGCTTTTACATGGCGCCATACAAAACCGCCTGTGTGCCGTTCCATGTCTGGGGGTCGCTGGTCGAGAAGGCGGGCTATAAGGTGTCGGATGCACCTAAGACCTGGGATGCCTTTTGGGATTTCTTCAAGCCGATGCAGAAGAAGTTGCGCGAGAGCATGCGCAACGTCTACGCGCTGGGATTGCAGATGACCAGCTCCGGGCCGGCCGACGGCAACAACCTGTTCTACGCCTTTGTGCTCGCCAATGGCGGCGAGAACTTCATCACAGCAGACGGCAAAACGCATTTCGACGATCCGCAGGTCAGGGAAGCGGTGATCAAGACGCTGACCTATGTGACAACCGCCTATAAAGACGGCTATGTGCCGAAGGGCGTGCTCAGCTGGAGCGACGCCGACGACAACAACGCCTTCCACGCGAAAGAAATCGTCATGGATTTCGACGGCACGATCTCGACTGAGGTCGCGCTCTATCACGAAAAAGAGGAATACCACGACGTCGTGACTATGGGCTTGCCGAACGGCAATGACGGCAAGCCGGTATCGGCGCAACTCGGCGCCGGCGGTTGCTTCATCCCGAAGGGGGCCAAGAACGTCGAGGCAGCCAAGGAGTTTGTCAAATACGCGATCCAGCCGAAGGTCGTGGACGCCTATCTGAAAGAGGGTCTGGGCCGCTGGCTGCCGGTGTATCCCTCGCTCGTCAAGGACGATCCGTTCTGGCTCGATCCCAGCGATCCGCACCGGCCGGTCTACGTGCGGGAAGGGCTGCTAGGGCCAACGATCCCTTACTACTACGCGTTCAACCCGGGGATTGCGGTGGCCAATGCCGAACAAATCTGGGGATTGGCCGAGGCCGACGTCATTAGAAACGCAGTGACGCCAAAAGACGCGGCCGACCATGCATTCCAGAGAATCGAGACAATCCTCGCGAAATACCCGATTGTGCAAGCCTGAAAGCCGAGCCTAGATTGAGGTTGGAAATATGGGCGACCCTACTGGCGGTCCTTTGATCCCGCCTCCGCTAAGGAGGCGTTAATTCGAGGGGGGAGAATGAGAGGCAATCATGGCAGAGGCATCGGTACTTGAGGTTGGCCGCCCCCTACTGGGGCGCCGGTCGCTTCTACGCGCTTGGCGCGGCGACTTGCAAGGTTCGGAATACACCTGGGCTATCGCCTTCTGTATCCCCTATATCGCGCTGTTTTTGGCCTTTGTGGTCTACCCCGTCGCGTACGGGTTGTGGATGGGACATCAGCCAAGCCTTTACGCTCAACTGTTTTCCGATCCGATCTACTTGAATACGGTCGTCAACACCGTGATCTATCTCACGGTTGGCGTGAACCTGAAGATGTTTCTGGCGCTGTTGCTTTCCGGGTTCTTCATGCGCCGACGCTTGTGGATCAAGGGACTTCTGCTGATCTACGTGCTGCCCTGGGCGGTGCCCGCGCTTCCGACCTTTTTGTCGATCCATTGGATGCTGAATAGCCAATGGGGCTTCATCAACAATTTCCTGTGGGAAACCTTTCACATCAACGGTCCGGGCTGGCTGGACGACTCGCGGTGGCTCGCGCTCGGCGCGGTCATTGGGGCATACATCTGGAAATGGATGCCGTTCTGGACCGTGATCCTGCTCGCCGGCAGGATGGCGATCCCGCAGGAACTGTACGAGGCCGCCGATGTCGACGGCGCCACCGGGGTCAAGCGGTTTGTCCACGTCACTTTCCCGCTCCTCGCCAATCTCTATTTCGTCTCCACCTTGCTCTCGACGATCTGGACCCTCGGCGACTTCACCACGGTGTTCTTCGTCTCGGGCGGCGGGCCGGCGTTGTCGACGCATGTGTTGGCGACGCTCGGAATCCGCGACGCCTTCACGATCGCGCAGCCGGATCTTGGCGTGGCGGCGGTGATGTCGGCCCTGCCGTTGCTGATCCCATTGGTGATCATTCTGATGCGCAAGCTGCGCACGGCGGAGGTGCAGCTGTGAGCGCGGAAGTCATGGTCGTCCGGCCGGCGCGGCGGCCCCCGAATTACCGGCTGCGTTGGTGGCTGGTCGAAGCGTCCTCGATCGTGCTCGGCATCGTGCTCGTGATCTGGTCGGTGACGCCGATCTACAACATGGTGATGGTCGCGCTCGAAAAGCATGGCGACGTGTTCACCAGCCGGATCTGGCCGGCACACCCGTCGCTCGAGAGCTTCTGGATTGTCGTCACCGAGGGCTACTGGTATCTCGAGAATTTCTGGCACCAGTTCGGCAACAGCGTCTACATGGGCGCGATGACGGTGCTCTTCACATTGCTGATCGGTTCGCTGGCCAGCTTTGCAATCGGCCGGATGCGCATTCGCCATGGCTGGCTCTTAACCAACGCCGCGTTGCTGACCTATGTCATCCCCGCCTCTTTCCTGGCGATTCCGTTCTATCGGATCATGCAGATCTACGGTCTGGCGGACAATCTCTGGGCGGTGATTGCGGCGTTGGTAACCTTCGCCACGCCTTACGCGATTTTCATTTTCCAGAATTACGGCGCGAGCATTCCAATCGAGCTCGACGAGGCGGCACGGATCGACGGCGCGTCGCCGTTCCAAGTCTATTGGCGCATCTACCTGCCGCTAATGGCGCCGGCCCTCGTCGCGGTTGGCACTTACGCCCTGTTGCTCTCTTGGAACGAGTTCCTCTACCAGTTCCTCCTGCTGTCGTCGACGCGGAGCATGACCGTAGCGGTGGCGCTCGCGCAGTTTCTCAATAGCGATGAATCACCGTGGAATTACATGATGGCCACCGCCGTCATCTACGCGCTGCCGCCGGTTGCGATATATTACGCCTTCCGCCGCCGCATGAGCGCCGGTTTGACGATGGGCGGCGTCAAGGGCTGAGGTTTGGCGATAGCTGATGCCGCGCTCGCGGGTGCGGATCAGAACGGGTCGAGTTCGGTATCCCAGTAGAGATAGTCGCGCCAGCTTTCGTGCAAGTAGTTGGGAGGAAAGGCGCGGCCGTTCTCCTGCAGCATGTAGGTCGTCGGCTGCACCGGACGGTGCCGCGGATACATTCCGCTCTCCCGCGGCAAGCGGTTGCCTTTCCACAGATTGCAGGTGGCGCAGGCGGTCACGACATTGGTCCAGATCGTGCGGCCGCCGCGGGAGCGCGGCACCAGGTGATCGAAAGTCAAATCATGCGAGGGATAAGGCTCGCCGCAATATTGGCAGGTAAACCGGTCGCGCAGAAAGACGTTGAACCGGGTAAACGCCGGGTGGCGGGCAGCCGGCACGTATTCTTTAAGAGAGACGACGCTCGGCAATTGCATCTCCAGCGAGGGGCTGCGGACGCACACATCATAATGATCGATGATGTTGACGCGATCGAGGAATACCGCCTTGATCGCATCCTGCCACGACCACAGTGACAGCGGAAAATAGCTCAGCGGCCGAAAATCCGCGTTCAGCACCAAAGCCGGGCAATTGTCCAGACTTACCGTCACGAAACACCCGTCTCGCTAACAGCCGTTCGCGGGCCGGAATAGCACGCGATTGTGACGGCTTGATAACGAATTCACCTTGCCTGAGCAGAATTCCGGACGAATATTGCAGTTCACCGGGTCGGGACCGGCTTCTCCCCGTGATAATCGTAAAAACCGCGGCTCGCCTTGCGGCCGAGCCAGCCGGCCTCAACATATTTCACCAGCAGCGGGCAGGGCCGATACTTGCTGTCGGCGAGGCCCTCATAGAGCACCTGCATCACCGAGAGGCAAGTGTCGAGCCCGATGAAATCGGCGAGCTCGAGCGGTCCCATCGGGTGATTGGCGCCGAGCTTCATCGCCGTATCGATCGCCCCGACGGACCCCACGCCCTCGTAGAGCGTGTAGACCGCCTCGTTGATCATCGGCAGCAGGATGCGATTGACTATAAACGCCGGAAAGTCCTCGGCCGCCACCGGGGTCTTGCCGAGCCTTAAGGCCAGTTCGCGAGTCACGGCAAAGGTATCTTCATCGGTGGCGATCCCGCGGATCAGCTCGACGAGGCTCATCGCCGGCACCGGGTTCATGAAATGCATGCCGATGAACTTGCCGGGCCGGTCGGTCGCAGAGGCGAGCCTGGTAATCGAGATTGACGACGTGTTGGTCGCGATCAGCGCATCGGCCTTCAAGTGGGGCGTCAGCTTTTTGAAGATCTCGCGCTTGATTTCTTCTTTCTCGGTCGCCGCCTCGATCACCATCCCGCAATCGACGAACAGCGCGTAATCGAGCCCCATTTGAATTCGCGCGAGCGCGGCAGCTTTGTCTTCTTCCCGAATCGTGCCGCGGGCGACCTGACGCGACAGGTGGCGCTCGATCGTCTGCCGGCCGCGCTGAAGCGCCTCATCATTGATGTCGATCACGACTACATCGATACCGGCGAGCGCGCAGACATGGGCGATGCCGCCGCCCATCTGCCCCGCGCCGATTATGCCGATGCGGCGCAGCCCTTCGAGCGAAACCCCCGCCACAGACATCGGGACCGCGCTCACTTGCGGCGCTCGAGCTCGTCGGCGAGCTCGGGAAGGATCTTGAACAAGTCGCCGACCAGGCCGTAATCGGCAATTTGGAATATCGGCGCTTCCTCGTCTTTATTTATTGCCACAATGACTTTGGAATCCTTCATCCCCGCGAGGTGCTGGATGGCGCCGGAAATACCGACAGCGATGTAGAGTTCGGGAGCGACGATTTTGCCGGTCTGGCCGACCTGGTAGTCATTGGGGACAAAACCGGCGTCGACGGCGGCGCGCGATGCCCCGACCGCGGCGCCGAGCTGGTCGGCGACCTTCTCCAGGAGATGGAAGTTCTCTCCGGATTGCATGCCTCGGCCGCCCGAGATGATGATGCGGGCGCTGGTTAGCTCGGGCCTCTCCGATTTCGAGAGCTCCGCTCCGACAAACTCGGAGAGCCCGGCCGCACCCGTCGGGGCGACCGGCTCGATCGCCGCTGAGCCGCCCGTCGCCTCGACCGGCGGGAAAGCGGTCCCGCGCACCGTGATGACCTTGACCGGGTCCTTCGATTGCACGGTCGCGAGCGCATTGCCGGCATAGATCGGACGCACGAAAGTGTCCGGCGAAACAACTGTGCTGATATCTGATACCTGCATGACATCGAGCAGCGCCGCCACCCGCGGCATCAAATTTTTACCGGAGGTCGTCGCCGCGGCCAACAGATGCGAATAATTCTCGGCGAGCTTGGCGACGAGCGGCGCCACATCCTCCGCGAGCCCGTGTTCGTAAGCGGCGTCGTCCGCGAGCAGGACCTTTCTCGCTCCGGCGATCTTGGCAGCGGCCTCGGCGACCGCGCGGCAATCCTTGCCGGCCACCAGTATGTCGACTTCACCGGCGGCGATTTCGTTGGCCGCCGCCACCGCGTTGAGGGTGGCGGGCTTCAGGGCCCGGTTGTCATGTTCGGCGACGACCAGGGCAGCCATCAGATCACCCGCGCCTCGGTCTTCAGCTTGTCGATGAGTTCGGTGACCGAGCCGACTTTGTGGCCGCCTTGGCGCTTTGCCGGCTCCTCGACCTTGAGCACGACAAGGCGCGGCGTCACGTCGACGCCAAGCGCGTCGGGCGTCGTCGTCGCGATCGGCTTCTTTTTCGCCCTCATGATATTGGGTAGCGAGGCGTAGCGAGGCTCGTTGAGCCGTAAATCCGTCGTGATCACCGCCGGCAGTTTGATCGAGACCGTCTCGAGACCGCCGTCGACCTCGCGGGTGACTTCAGCGTGGCTGTCGCTGATCTTGAGCTTCGAGGCGAAGGTCGCCTGTGGCCAGCCGAGCAGAGCCGACAGCATCTGGCCCGTCTGGTTGCAGTCGTCGTCAATGGCCTGTTTGCCGATGATCACGATCTCGGGGTTTTCCTCAAGGATCACAGCTTTCAACAGCTTGGCGACGGCGAGCGGCTGCAACTCGGCATCGGTCTGCACGAGGATGCCGCGGTCGGCGCCCATCGCCAGCGCGGTGCGGATCGTCTCCTGGCACTGGGCGGCGCCAAGCGACACCGCAATGATCTCGCTGATGATCCCGGCCTCGCGCAGTCGCAGCGCCTCCTCGACGGCGATCTCGTCGAACGGGTTCATCGACATCTTGACGTTGGCGGTCTCGACCCCCGTCTTGTCCGCCTTGACGCGGATCTTGACGTTGTAGTCGATGACCCGCTTGACCGCGACCAGCGCTTTCATCTCGTCCTCGCCGTTGCGCCGGCAGCACGCGTGATTCCGCCGGCCGGATCATGATTTGTGCACGGGCCCCGGGCGAAGGCAAGGCCCTCCTCGATCTAGTCCCCCGCTGTGATGATGCTCAGCGATTGGCGCCGGGGCGCCATAGCACGTCCCGGGCGCCGTTATCGTTGACCCGGCGGCCGAGGACAAAGAGGTGGTCCGAGAGGCGGTTCAGGTATTTGAGCCCCTCGGGGTTGACCGGCTCGCCGGCGGCGAGTTCGCTGACCAGGCGCTCGGCTCGCCTCGTGATCGTCCGTGCGAGATGGAGGTAGGCCGCAGCCGGTGTCCCACCAGGTAGGACGAACGAGTCGAGCGGCTGCAAACTCGCGTTCATCGCGTCGATCTCGCGTTCGAGACGCTCGACCTGCGGCTCAGTGATGCGCAATGCGCCGACACCGCGCCGGCCGTCTTCCGGCGTGCACAGATCCGCGCCGAGGTCGAAAAGATCGTTCTGGATGCGGTCGAGCATGTCGTCCGCCGCCGCATCGGCGTGCAGCCGGGCGATCCCGATCGCCGCGTTGGCTTCGTCGACGGTTCCATAGGCGGCGACGCGCAACGCGTACTTCGGTACGCGGGCGCCGTCGCCTAGCGAGGTCTGGCCGCCGTCGCCGCCGCGCGTGTAGATGCGGGTCAGCCGAACCATCTTCCGTTCCTGGCCTAATGCCGCGCGAGCAGCATCAGCATGGCCAGCAGCACCAGTGCCAACGCCTGCATGATGACGCGCGACTGCATAAGCCTGTTCGAGCGGCGCGGGTCACCGCCGCGCAGCAAACTCGCGACGCCGAAGCCAAGAACGGTCAAGGTGCCGAGCATCGCGAGAACGAGCAGGATTGTCAGAAAAACCGTCATTTCGAGAATATGGGTCCGTCAGGCGGCCGCGGCCAGAGATCCCTCTCGGATCGGCTATTCCGGCCAGCGTTGCCCGCCGGCATCTAAACTTTTGTCGAGCAACTCGCCCAGCCGTTTGTCGGCGAACCGCTGACCGAACGCGAGACTGCGCGTCCCTCTTGATGGGAACATATTGGGCATAAATTCAGGGCCTAGCTCGCCCGGAGCCCCATCGATGCGAACCGCGTTGCCGATCCGCTTATGCCGTCCTGTTACTTGATCCTGATCCCTACTTGCCTCGCGCGCGCGGGCGCTTCGCCAAAGATTGATCCGGCAACCCTCGCGGCCGGACGCGAGACATCCCCAATCCCAAGTGGCGCTTGCCTGCCCTGGTCTCTCCGCCTGCTCAGTGCGCATGCGCTGTCGGATCTGATCGACCGCAAGCCTCATCTGTTGCGGTCTGTCGCCGAGCAACTGTTGCCGCTGCTCGGCGCCGCCGACCGGGCCGAGCGTCTCGGGATCGACCTGTCGTCGCGGCGCACGGCCGAGGATTTGCGGCAGGTGCTGCTCGCCGTTCCGGCGGCGGTCGCGCGCGGTGAGATTGCGCCGCCCGAGGCCGCGCGCATCGCGCAGCGAATGCGTGCCCGGCGGCGCGCTCCGGCGCCTCGCACGTGCAGGGCAGGTGTAACCCTCGGCGCCGGCCACGAAATGAATGGCGGGTTTCGCTTCCGCTCCACCCGCCCTACGAATTGCTTTAAAACGGTCGCGTGCGCACGGGCTAACAAGGGTGGACGAGATGAGCGCAGAGGATATGCCGGGGAATATGACGGACGGCTTTCACCTCGTTGTGGAGGCGCTGAAGCTGAACGGGGTCGACACGATCTATGGGGTGGCGGGCATCCCGATCACCGATTTGCTGCGGCTGGCGCAGGCGGAAGGGATCCGCTACCTCGGCTTTCGGCATGAGCAGTCGGCCGGGAACGCGGCCGCGATCGCCGGGTATCTGACGCAGAAGCCGGGCATCTGCATGACCGTCTCGGCTCCGGGCTTTCTGAACGGGATGGTCGCCCTCGCCAATGCCACGACCAACTGTTTTCCGATGATCATGATCAGCGGGTCGAGCGACCGCGCTACCGTCGATCTCGAGCAGGGCGATTACGAAGAGATGGACCAATTGAATGCGGCGAGGCCCTATGCCAAGGCGGCCTATCGCGTCAACCGGCCGCAGGACATCGGCATTGGCATTGCGCGGGCGATCCGCGCTGCCGTCTCGGGGCGCCCGGGCGGGGTCTACCTCGACCTGACGGCCGAGGTGCTCGGCTCGGCGCTCGATGTGGAGACGGCGAAGAAATCGCTGGTCAAGGTCGTCGACCCGGCGCCGCCGCAGCCCCCGGCCCCGGGAGCGGTCGCGCGCGCCATCGAATTGCTGGCAAACGCCCAGCGTCCCCTGGTGATCCTCGGCAAGGGCGCGGCTTATGCGCGGGCGGACGAGGAGATCCACTCGTTCATCGAGACGACGGGCATGCCGTTTCTGCCGATGTCGATGGCCAAGGGCCTGTTGCCTGACGACCATCCGCAATCAGCCGCCGCCGCGCGCTCCTATGCGATCGGCAACGCCGATGTCGTGCTGCTGGCCGGGGCGCGCCTCAATTGGCTCTTGTCGCATGGCCGCCCCCCGCTGTGGTCCGAGGGCACGCGGCTGGTGCAAGTCGACATCTCGCCGACCGAGATCGACAGCAACCGCGCGATCGCCGCGCCGGTCGTCGGCGACATCAAATCCAGCTTCGCGGCGCTCAACGCCGCGATGAAACCGGGACAGGTCAAGCGCCAGGCGGCCTGGGTCGACGAGATCGGCAAGCGTAAACAGCAGAACATCGAGCGCATGGCGGCGCGCCTCAACGCCGATCCGAGCCCGATGAACTTCTCCAGCGCGTTGCGCGCCGTGCGCAACGCGCTCGCCACACAACCGGATGTCTATATCGTTAACGAGGGCGCCAACACCCTCGATTTCGGCCGCAACATCATCGACATGAATAAGCCTCGCCACCGGCTCGACAGCGGCACCTGGGGCGTCATGGGTATTGGCATGGGCTATGCGATCGGCGCGGCCGTGGTGACCGGGAAGCCCGTGGTCGCGATCGAGGGGGACAGCGCCTTCGGGTTCAGCGGCATGGAGCTCGAGACGATCTGCCGTTACGAGCTGCCTGTGACGACGGTCATCTTCAATAATAACGGCGTCTACCGCGGGGACCCGAAGGACAGGCCCTACTCACCGACCGGTCTGCTCCGGGACGCGCGCTACGAGAAGATGATCGAAGCGTTCGGCGGAGCCGGGTATCACGTGACCGACACGCCGAGCCTCACCAAGGCGGTGAGCGAGGCGCTCGCGTCGGGCGAGCCTGCGCTCATTAACGCCGTGATCGACCCGACCTCAGGCACCGAGAGCGGGCATATCCAGAGCCTCAATCCGAGAAGTGCGGTTGGCCAAAGGCCCCCACCCTAACCCTCCCCCGCCTGCGACCGCCTGCCGGGGAGGGGATGAGAGGGGCTCACGGGGCTATGAACCGGTCGATCTTGCGGTATCGGAACAGCCACTGCTCGCCTTCTTTGACCATTTCGTCATGATAGGTCCCGCCCGAGCCGATTTTTGGCCCCTCCGGGCTGTTCTGGACGACGGTCCAGTTGGAGCGCACCCGCGCGCTCGCGCCGTCCAGCGCAATCGCGATGTTGGTCACCAGATAAATCCCGCGGGGCCGCTGATCTCCTGCCCGGTCCCGCAGACTTCGCGCCAGCTCGGCTATCGCCGAGCGGCCGGTCGCCCTGCCGAAGGCGGTGTCCCAGGTGCCGTTCTCGGCGAACAACGCCGCCATCTCGGCAAAGCGGCCGTCATCGAGCCGGAAGCAGTAATCCGCCAGAACCTCGCGGATCGCGTCTTTCTCTTCGAGCGCGCTCGGCATCCATCCCCTCCCGTATGGCAGAGCCGCGAGTGCATACTATAGCGGGACGTTTTTGCCTAGCGCACGCCGGCGCCGCACCAATCCTCACGCCGGTCGAAGCGCAGCGATACGGCTTGACGGTCGCGCCAATGGGCGGCATAGGCCGCGGCAACCAGGGGCGAGGCGACAAGGTTCAAATCTTCGGAATTCGCCGACGCGCCGCGTGTCCAATTGTAGGACCCGTTCAACGTCACGGCGCCGTCGATGACCATCGTCTTGGCATGCGCAATCCGCGCGATGTGGTCGATCCAGACCGGCACGCCAGCGCCCGTTAGAGGGTAGATTCCGCTGTTGCGACCGCAAGGTGTGCTCCTGTCGGCGATCAGCTTGACTTCGACGCCACGCCGGTGCGCGCGGAGCAGGGCCTCGACAATCCCGGACCCGGTGGTCAAGCCGTAGGCGCCGACCAGGATCTCGTGCTCGGCCCGGTCGATCGCCCTTACTGCAAGAGCCGCACAGTCGCTCTCCGGCGCAAAGCAGGTCTCGATCGTCGCCGACTGCGTGGCTGCCGCGGCGCTGCCGGGCATAGCCGCGGCAAACGCCAGCAGCAGGCACGCGACGAATCTAATATGATGCGAACCCTGTCGCACTGCGCTACCCCGGTGATCAATAACTCTCTATCGTTCTTCCTATCATTAATTTGCTCAAATTCGGTTAACGCGGATCGCTCGGCCGAACCTCTGCGCTTGCCTGCGCAAGCGATCGGAGCCTAACCTGCCGCGCAATGCACAAGTGGAGGACAGATGAGCGGAGTTGACGCGTATCCGGGGTTCGCCCCCGAGCACGATGGCCCGATCCCCTATATGCAGCGGATCCGGACTTATTATCAGGGTCTTGGATACGGCGCCCCGTATCGCTGGGCACACTATGCCGAGGTGCCTTTTCAACCGTTGGAAAAGCCGCTCGCCGAGTGCCGGATTGCGCTGATCACTACGGCGGCCCCGTATCAGCCGGGTAAGGGCGACCAGGGTCCGGGCGCCCCCTACAACGCCGCCGCGAAGTTCTATTCCGTCTATTCGGGGGATACCTCCGTCGATCACGATCTGCGGATCTCGCATGTCGGCATCGATCGGGTGCACACCAGCGCTGAAGACAGCAACACCTGGTTTCCCTTGCCGGAACTGCGCCGTTGCGCGGCAGCTGGCCGGATCGGCGAGGTCGCACCGCGCTTTCAAGGTGCGCCGACCAACCGCAGCCATCGCACGACGATCGAGCGGGACTGCCCCGAAATGCTGGCGCGCTGCCGCGCCGATCGCGCCGACGCCGTTATTCTCGTCGCCAATTGACCGGTGTGCCACCAGACCGTGAGTCTGGCCGCACGTCATCTGGAAGAGAACGGCATCGCAACGATCGTCATGGGCTGCGCCAAGGACATCGTCGAACATTGCGGCGTGCCGCGCCTTCTGTTCAGCGACTTTCCGCTGGGCAATGCGGCTGGCCGGCCCAAAGACCCGCAATCGCAAGCCTTCACCTTGGAACTCGCCTTGCGGGTGCTCGAATCGGCGCCCGCGCCGCGCACCACCGTGCAGTCGCCATTGCGCTGGAGTCCGGATCCGTCATGGAAGCTCGATTATTCGAACATTGAGCGCCTCTCGCCGGAGGAGATCCGGCGGCGGCGACAGGAGTTCGACCGGCAAAAGGAAATCGCAAAGACCCTCCTCGACGAGCCGCATGCGGCGCAGTGAGCCGATGACCAAACCCTTTGCGGGCGTTCGCATTCTCGACTTCACCCGCTATGTGGCTGGGCCGTTCGGCAGTTATCAGCTGGCCCTGCTAGGCGCCGACGTGATCAAGATCGAGCCGCGCTCCGGTGACGAGATGCGGCGCTCTCAGCTCAGCAAAGAGTGGTCCGAGCGCGGCCTCGCCCCCTCGTTCATGGCGCTCAACGCCAACAAACGAAGCCTGACGCTCGACCTCACCAATCCGCAAGCGGCCGAGATCGTCGGGCGGCTTGCAGAGCGAGCGGACGTTATCTGGGAGAACTTCCGTCCCGGCGTCATGGAAAAGTTCGGGCTTGGCTATGAGGCGCTGAGCCGCATCAATCCGCGGCTGATCTATTGCGCCGTGTCGGGCTTTGGCCAGACCGGTCCGGAGCGGCAGACCGCCGCCTTCGATGGCAAGATGCAGGCGATGTCGGGGATCATGTCGATCACCGGCCACGAGGAAATGGGGCCGACCCGCGCCGGCTTTGCGCTGTGCGACACGATCGGCGGCATGACCGGCGCCTTCGCCGTTGCGAGCGCGCTGTTTCAGCAGGCCCAGACCGGCAAGGGCCAGCTCGTCGACGTGGCGATGCTCGATGCCGCCCTCAGCTTTCTCGGAGCTCAAGTCGCGGAATATACGGTGACTGGGCACCGCCACCGTCAATTCGGCAATCTATCGAGCACCCGCAAGCCGACCGGCAACCGCTTCGCCGCCGGCGAGGGTCATCTGATGCTCGCGGTGATGACGGACGCGCAATTCGAGAAACTGATGCATGCATTGGGCCGATCGGATGTCCTTGAGGATGCCAGGTTCAATGATTGGCCGGCGCGCATCGAGAACCAGACGGCGCTGCGTGAGATCATCGAGTCGGCGCTGGCCAGCGCCGACGCCAAGACCTGGGAAGCCCGCCTGACCGCCGCCGATGTGCCATGCGCCAGCATTTGGACGATCGGCGAGATCGTCGAACATCCGCAACTGGAACATCGCGCCGTCCTGCAGACCGTGGACAGTGCTTACGGCCCGCTGACCCTGGTCGGGCCCGGGTTTCGGCTCGCCGAGGGCGGCACCGGCAGCATCGAGCGCGCCCCGCCTCTGCTCGGCGAGCACACCGACGAGATCCTGTCGGAAGCGGGCTACTCGGTCGGTGAGATCGAGATGTTTCGCCGCGAAGCTGTAGTGTAATGCGCACCAGTCGCGGCCTGCGTGACGATACGGCTTCGATAAAATTGCAGCCTCTTTACAGATAATCTTGAGCCACTAACGTTAAGCGATCGAAGTGCGTCTCGGGGACCTAAAGATACGAATCAATCGATATTTTGTTTGAACGGCAAGGGCCTGCGAGGTAGTCTCAGTTTACGGATGGTTAAATCCGTACAATGCTTGGGTGGGAACGGTCTTCCGCTGCGCGGCGGGGCGTTTGCATCGGTCGACGGGACAGTTTGAAGGAGAGCGACATGGATTCGCGGACGAACCCATTGGCATGGCTCGCCATGAGCATAGTCGGGGTGCTCGCCGGTTTGTTGATCGCCGGCCCCGCGACGGCGGAAGGCTCGGCTCAGTTCACCTACAATGTTAACCACTCCGTGTTCGGCGACATCGGCACTTACACCAACACGATCGAGCCGAGCCGCGACGGCGTCACCGTCAAAACCCAGGCGCATTTCGAGGTGAAGATGCTCGGTGTTCGCATGCACCGCGAAGATGCTGAACGCACCGAGCGTTGGCAGGGGAATCGCCTCGTGGCATTTAGTGGCGTCACCAACAAGGGAGATGGTCCGGTGGAGGTGAAAGGCGAGGCGCGCGGTAACAACTTTATTATCACCTCGCCACAGGGCACCATCACCGCACCCGCGTCGGTTCACCCGGCCAACCCTTGGTCGTCGAATTTCCTGCACTCCAATACAATGATGCGGCCCGACACCGGCAAGCTCGAGCAGGTTCGCATTGGTAGCGGTCAAGAAACCGCAGTCAAGCTCGACAGTGCAAGCATCCCGGCGGTCAAATATGAGGTCGACGGCAGCACCAAATATACGGTGTGGCTCGACGAACGTGGCGTGCCAGTCAAATTCCTGGTCGACGACGACAGCGGCAAAGTCACCTTCACGCTGACAAAGTGCGTCGGCTGCAATGCCGAGATCTCTCAGCTAGTGAACAAATAACAGATTACGCGACCGTTTGTTCGGCCTCCTGACTTCGGTCGCCGACGCCGCTAAGCGCGACCGGGCGGCGCACTGGTTGGGCCGGGCGGGAGCGAGGCTGCCGAGCTTGGCCGAGCTCGCCGATCCGTCGAATATGCCGCGGTCGCGCGTCGCTGCCCTTCGCTCCGTCGATTCGGATCGGCCCGATCCTGCCAATCTCTTCCGCGTGCACTGGTATAATGACCGCTCCCGAACCGGTTTCGCGGCGATCCCGTCCCATTTTGTGCTGCCACCCGAACTGACGGGGGTGCGTTCGCCGATCATCGCCGCGCTCGGCTGTTTCTTTCCGATGATCGCGGCACACAAGGTGTTGGCGGCCTATGGCTGCCTAATCCCGCATCTCGTCACCGGCCGGTTCGATCCGGCGCATCAAAAGGCAGTGTGGCCGTCGACCGGCAATTATTGCCGCGGCGGCATCGCGATTTCCCGCATCCTTGGTTGCCGCGGGATCGCGGTATTGCCGGCCGGCATGAGCGAGGAGCGCTTTGAGTGGTTGCGCGCCTGGGTAACCCAGCCCGATGACGTCATCCGCACCTCCGGTTCGGAGAGCAACGTCAAGGAGATCTATGACAAATGCGCCGAGATCGCGCGGGATCCTGATAATCTCGTCCTTAATCAGTTCGCCGAGTTCGGCAATTATGTTGCGCACTTCACCTGCACCGGACCTGCTCTTGCGCGCATTTTCGAGGCCTTCGAGGCGCAGCATCCGGGCTGCCGCATGGCAGCGTTTGTCGCAGCATCGGGGTCGGCCGGGACATTGGCGGCGGGCGACTACCTGAAGGAAAAGCTCGGCACAAGAATTGCCGCCGCCGAGGCCAGCGAGTGCCCGACCCTGTTGCGCAACGGCTTTGGCGAGCACAACATCCAGGGCATCGGCGATAAGCACGTGCCCTACATCCACAACGTCATGAACACCGACCTCGTCGTCGGAGTCTCCGACCGCAGCGTCGCCGCGCTCGATCTGCTGTTCAACAACGAGACCGGGCTGGCCTATCTGTCGGACCGTCGTCGGATCGGTCCCGGAGTGACCTACGACTTGAAGCATTTGGGCCTCTCCGGCATCGCCAATGTGGTCGCCGCGATCAAGACCGCAAAACGCCTCGAACTCGGCGACGAGGACGTCGTGATAACCGTGGCGACCGACAGCGCGGCGCTTTACGACAGTGAACGCCGAAAGTTTCTAGCGGCGACTTACCCGAGCGGGTTCGACAGCGTGAACGCAGGCGAAATCTTCGGACAGCATCTTCTTGGCGCCGCCGACAACGATGTTCTCGAATTGACCCACGACGACCGCTCGCGGATATTCAATCTCGGCTATTTCACCTGGGTCGAGCAGCAGGGTGTGCCGCTCGCCGAGTTCGGGAGGCGCCGCAGCCAAAGCTTCTGGCGGGGGCTGCGGGAGACCGCTGCGGCGTGGGACGATCTCATCACCGAGTTCAACACCAGGGCGGGGTTTGGAGAGGGTTGTTGAGCCTGGATTACGCCGATCTTCGACGCCGCACCACCGAGCGCGACCGCAGTCTGCGCGAGAAGGTGATGTCGCTCGACGAGGCAGCAGCGCTAGTGCCCGACGGCGCTTCGGTCGGCATCGGCGGCAGCACCTTATCGCGCACGCCGATGGCGATGATATGGGCCTTGATCCGGGCCGGCCGCAAGGGCCTCTTCTGTGCCCGCAGCATCACCTCCAGTGAAGGGGAGCTGCTTTTTGCCTCGGGAGCGAGCCGGCACATCCTGACCAGCTGGTTCAGCCAGGGCATCGTCTGGGGCGTCTCGCGCATCATGCGCCTCTATACCGAAACCGGCCGCGCTCGGTTCGAGGAGTGGAGCCATATGGCGGTGGGGCTGCGCCTTCGCGCCGGCGCGATGGGCGTGCCGTTCCTGCCGATGCGCTCGATGATGGGCTCAGATGTCATCAGGCAATTGCCTGACGCGAGGCTGATCGAGTGCCCGTTCACCGGTGACAAGCTGGTGCTGGTCCCGGCGCTGAACCCGGAGGTCGCGCTGATCCACGTCCAGCGCTGCGATGCGTATGGCAATGCGCAGATCGAGGGCCTGCCGTTTATGGACATCGATCTGGCGATGGCGGCGAACCGGGTGATCCTGACGACCGAGCGCATCGTCTCGAACGATCAGATCCGCCGCGCCCCCGACCACACGAAGATCCCGTTCATGGCGGTCGACGCGGTCGTCGAGGCGCCGTTCGGCGCGGCGCCGCACGAGTGCTATGGCCTTTACGAGCCCTTGTTCAGGCATCTGGACGGCTATGCCGCCCAGATCAGGCGGGACCCCGAGGACGGGGTCCGAGCCTACCTCGACCGCTATTTCTACGGCCCGAAGTCATGGACCGAATACCTCGGCCTGCTCGGGCTCGAGGAATTGCTCGCCGCACGCCGCCGCGGAAGCGTCATCCATGACGACTAGCACACCGGATTACACGGCAAGCGAGCTGCTCGCCGTCATGAGTGCTCGGCTGCTGCGTGACGACCAGGTCGTCTTTGCGGGAGTCGGGATCCCACTCTTGGCCGCAACTCTGGCGCAATCGCTGCACGCCCCGGGCCTCACGATACTTTTTGAGGGCGGCGTCATCGGCGCGTTTATCGAGCCTGGAAAGCTGCCGCCTTCGACCAATGAACAGCGTTGCACACGGCGCGCCAATATGGTGCTGAGCAGTACCGATGTGCTGCTTCTGCTACAGCGCGGCTATGTCGACATCGGCTTCATGGGCGGCGCGCAGATCGACCAGTATGGCAACCTCAACAGCTCCTTTATCGGTGATCCCGAGCGTCCCACGACGCGTCTGCCGGGAACCGGCGGCGGCAATGACATCGCCAGCCTGACGCAGATGATCGTCGCGATGAAGCACGAGAAACGCCGGTTCGTGAACCGGGTCGATTTCGTGACGAGCCCCGGCTTTCTGTCCGGCGCGGAGAGCCGGCGTCAAGCTGGACTTATTACCGGCGGCATGTACCGCGTCGTCACCGATCTCGGCATCTTGGGGTTTGAGGAGCACTCGAAACGGATGCAGCTGCTGGCACTGCATCCGGGCATAACCGCGGATCAGGTTCGAGCGAACACCGATTTCGAGCTGTTGGTCGCCGCCGATCTTGAAATCACCGACCCGCCGACCGAACGCGAGCTCTCGGTATTGCGCCACCTTGACCCCGATCGCCTTTATTCCGCCTGAGGAGCGTCGCGGTGACCAGCTTCTCCAACACCTTCGGCCTCGCGATGCGCAACTTCACGAGCTTTCCGGAGATGCCGGACCCGCAGGCGCTGATCGGGTATGCCGTCAGAGCCGAGGAGCTTGGGTTCGACTTGGTCTGGGTCTGGGACCACATTTTTCTCGGCGTGGACCCGCCCTTTCCGGTCCTTGACTTGCTGACCCTGCTCAGCGCGGTGGCGGCACGTACCGCGAGGATAAAGCTCGGCACCGGGGTGCTGGTACTGCCGCTGCGCAACCCGGTGGTGCTGGCGAAGGAGCTGTCGAGCCTCGATCTGATTGCCGGGGGACGCCTGCTGCTGGGGATGGCCTCGGGCTGGTACAAGCGCGAGTTCGATGCGGTCGGCGTGCCGTTCTATGAGCGCGGCCGGATCATGGACCGGAACCTCGAAATATTGCGCCGCCTGTGGACCGAGGAACAGGTGGATGGCGAATACCCGCCGCACCGGCTGCGCAGCTCCAATATGTCTCCCAAGCCATCGCGCCCGCCGCTGATATTGATCGGCGGCTATGTCGACCGCGTTCTCAAGCGCGCGGCGCTCAATGGCGGCTGGCTGACTTACTTCTACACGCCCGAAGGTTTTGCCAAATCCTGGGCCAAAGTGCGAGGTTTTGCCGAAGCGGCAGGGACCGATCCGGCGACCCTGCTCAATGCCAACCAGCTCCCGATCTATGTCGGGGCGTCGCGCGCGGCGGTCGAAGGGCCGATGATGGAATGGCTCGGCCGGGAGTGGGACTATGCGGCGTGGAGCGACTCGACGAAGGACGCGGCCATCTTCGGCACGGTCGACGAATGCGCGGCGCAATTGCAGGCCCAGCTGGCGGCCGGCGTCCAAAAGCTGATCCTCATTCCGTACCGGTATCGAACGGATCAGGTCGAGATCATCGCCCGGGAGATAATTCCGCGGCTTCGAGGCAAACAATGACCCGCAACCACCGCGATGTCCTAATCATCGTCGATGTTCAGAACGATTTCTGTCCCGGCGGCGCGCTTGCCGTGCCTCAGGGCGACCAGGTTGTCCCCACGATCAGTCGGCTGGCCACAGAATTCGCCCATGTGGTTCTGACGCAGGACTGGCATCCACCCGGGCATGCGTCTTTCGCCAGTTCGCATGCGGGTAAAACTCCCTTCGAGACAATCGATGTGTCTTATGGCCAGCAGATCCTGTGGCCCGACCACTGCGTGCAAGGCACTCGAGGCGCGGACTTTCATTCGGATCTTAATGTCCCGCATGCCGAGCTCGTGCTCAGAAAGGGGTTCAGACCGGCGATCGATTCCTACTCGGCGTTTTTTGAGAATGACCAGCGCACGCCGACCGGTCTCGTGGGTTACCTGAAAGAACGCAGGTTCGAACGCATCACGTTATGCGGGCTCGCCACCGATTTTTGCGTGTTCTATTCGGCGATCGACGGCCGCCAGTCCGGGTTCGAGGTCACGGTCGTGACCGATGCGTGCCGCGGCATCGACATGGACGGCTCGCTTGCCCGGGCAATGCGCTCGATGAACGAGGCCGGGGTTGCTGTCCTCGGCCACTGAGCCCGGCGTGCGATCGGCCCAACCGGTGGCGCTGCGCCAGTGGGTAGAGCATGACATCGGGGCTGTCCGCCGCCCCTATGCCGCTTGGACGCTCGTCGGTGTTGCGGCGCTAACGGCGTTGCGGCTGGTTTGGCTGGCGTTGCAGCCTGCCGACCTTTTCCCGGACGAAGCCCAGTATTGGGTCTGGTCGCAACAGCTCGCTCTCGGTTATTACTCGAAGCCGCCGCTGGTCGCCTGGCTGATTGCAGTGACGACTGGGGTTTTCGGCGACAGCGAGTTTGCGGTTCGGCTGTCGGCCCCCTTACTCCATGCCGGCACTGCAATGTTTGTCTATGGCATTGGCGCGCGGCTCTACGACCGGCGTGTCGGGCTCTGGTCGGCGTTGACCTATGCTAGCCTACCGGGCGTGTCGGTGTCCGCTTTCATCATGTCGACCGACGCTCCGCTGATGTTGTTCTGGGCTGCTTCGCTCTACGCGTTTATCCGAGCGCGTGAACACGGTTATTGGAGCTGGTGGGTCACCGTAGGTGTCGCAGCGGGGCTAGGGCTGCTCGCGAAATACGCGATGGCCTATTGGCTCCTGTCCGCGCTCGGCTTTGTCGTCGTGTTTCCCGCCGAGCGCAGCCATTTGCGGCCGCTGCTGGCCGCCACCGGCATCGCACTATTGATGTATTCACCGAATTTCTGGTGGAATTGGAACAACGGCTTTGTCAGCTATCTCCACACGAGAGACAATGCCGCGCTGAGCGGGCCGCTGTTCCACCCGGAGGCCTTTATCGAATTTTTTGCCTCGCAATTCGGCGTGTTCGGGCCGCTGTTGCTTGCCGGCCTGATATCTTTGATCGCAACCTGGCGCGGCCTGGCCGAACCGCGCGCCCGCCTGCTTGCCGCCTTTACACTGCCGACCTTAGCGATGATGCTCGGCGTCAGCCTGTCGTCGCGCGCCCATGCCAACTGGGCGGCGCCAACTTATGTTGCGGCGACAGTGCTGGTTGTCGCCTGGACCTTGCAGCGCAGTTGGCGCAAGCTCCTCGCTGGGTCGATTGCGCTGCACCTGGCGGCGGTGGGGCTGCTCTTTACGGGCCGCCAGGCGCTTGCAGCCTTCGGGTTCGATGTGCCGGCCCAATACGATCCGCTGCGCCGGGTACGGGGCTGGCGCGAGCTCGGTGCCGAAGTCGGCAAGGAACTTGCCGCCCGTCCCGGACTGACCTTGTTCGCCGACGATCGCGAGCTGCTCGCGGCGCTGATCTATTACATCCGGCCGCACCCCCTGGATGCCGTCAAATGGAAGGTGACCAGCCGCATTCAGGACCAATGGGACCTGACGAACGGTCTCGGGAAGCGGCTCGGCGAAAGCTTTCTGCTCGTCTCGGAGCACGAGTTGACCAACGAGATGGAGCCGAGCTTTGCGGCGATCGAACGCCTCCGTCCGATCGTCATCCCGTTGGGGCCCGGGACGGCCCGTACCTACACATTATACGTCGCGCGGGACTTCAAAGGGTACCCGCCGGGCCGGACTTAATAGGCGCCGGACCTAAGAAGCGCAGCATTCCTCGGCCGCTTTGTGCAGCCGATGTCCGAGGAACAGGTTCAGCCGCAATGCCGGATGGCCGGCGTGAGTCACTGTCGCCGGCGCAATCGGCTCGATGGAGTTGAACAAGAACCAGTATTGCCCGACGATTTTTTCGAAAGGTGCACGCGTCACTATCAGAACATCGGCTCCTGCATGATCATCCTTTCGCGCAAGCAGACCGTATTGGCGAGCATCGGGGCCCAGGCAGATGACCGGCCGCCGGCCACCCAAAGCGTAGTCGACCTTTCCGGCATCGGACCATCGCAGCGCCGCGACGACCAGGTTCGGGCGCTCGAGGAGCCCCCGCTCGGCGAGGTCATCCCTGAGCGAAGTCCAGTCCAGGATATCGAGGCTCGGATCCTTGCCGAGCCGAAAATTTCCGATCACAGCCGGCAGCCAGTCGAATTTGACTTCGCTCGCAGCGAGAGACGAGCCAAGCACGACAAACCCGGCGGTGCCGATGAGCCAGATGCGCACCCCCGGGCTCCTGCGCCAGTGCCGCGCGACGCCGTCCCCGAGCAGCGGCAGCAGCATCAAATAGCCTGGGGCGGCCCAGTGGAACAGCACATTGCCCCTCAGCGAGGCTGCTGCGAACACGATCAGGGGCGGTGCGGCGAGGCAAACCAGCAGCCACCTTTCCCTGTCCGACGGCCCACGCAGCAGCGCTAATAAGCCGCACACCATCAAAGGAGCCCATATCCAAGGGAGTAGGAACGCTGCCGCACCGGCCAGCGTCGAGATCGGCCCAAACGGATGAAATCCGCTCTCTGCCCGGCCGGCCTGAAACAAGAACGAGACCCAGTCATGTTGGGCATTCCAGATCAAGACCGGAAGAAAGATCACCAACGCGACCAACCCGGCGGCGTAGGGCTGCGACCGCGTCAACCAGCGGCGGCTGCGCGGCTCAGTCAGCAGAAAGCCGGCGGCTCCGATGATGGTCAGCACAGCGGAATATTTGGAACACAGAGCCAGACCCGCGCACATGCCGGTCCCCAGCCACCAGCCCCACGCTGCGCGGCTGTCCGAATGCAACGCGGCAATGAGGCACACGGCAGCCCCGAGCAGGGCGGTGAGCAGCGGGCCATCCGGCAACACCCAGCTTGCGCTGCTGATACCGAAGAGCGGCGCCACATTCAGCACCACCGCGGCCCAGAAACCCGCCTCCAGGCCGAACAAGGCCGAAGTCAGGCTATACATCAGAAATGTCGTCACCGCGAACAGCGCAATAAACGGCAGCCGCACGACGACCGGGCTCTCGCTGCCGGCCAGATATGCCGCTGCCCGGGCCAGCCACCATGCGATCGGCGGATGGTCGAAATAGCTGAGCTGCAGCTTGCGGCCGGCTGCGACCATGTAGCTCTCGTCGATGCCGAGACCGAGGGCCGAGGCGAACAGCAACCGGACGAGGAATGTCGTGAAGATGAGGCTTGCCACGCCTCCAGCGGGTGTCTTCAGCCAAGCCGCCGCCGCGCGTATTCCCTGGCTGATGGCACGCAGCGGCATCTATCTTGGACGGAAATATTCCTCATACGGCGTGTCGTTCTTGACCAGCACACCGCCGTCCACGGTCAAGGCGACCCCAGTGATCATGCGCGCCGCCGGACCGGCCAGGAACAGGATCGGGTCGGCGATATCCTCGGGTTCGCACATGCGGCCGAGCGGAATCTTCTGGGCCCGCACCGCTTTGGTTTCCTGCGACGGAATTGCCCCGCCAAATGCGGTCGCCGTCGGGCCGGGGCAGACCGCGTTGACGCGGATGCCGTCGGGCGCGAGCTCGTAGGCCGCGTGACGCGTCAACCCGAGAAGGCCGGCCTTCGACGCCGAGTAATTGGCGGTGCCGCCGAAGGAGATGCGCTGCCCGGCAATCGAGGCGACATTGACAATGGCGCCGCCGCCGCGCCTCCGCATATGCGGCAACACCGCCTGGATGCCGTTGAAGGCGCCCGTCAGGTTGACCGCGATGACCCGGTCCCAATCCTCCGGGCTCATATCGGGGATCATCCGCCGCACTGTCGTGCCGGCGCCGTTGACGAGAATGTCGATCCCGCCAGCCGCCTCGGCGATCTCGGTAGCCGCGGCACTGAACGCGCAGCGATCGGCGACATCGATGGCATGCGCCGAGGCATTGCCGCCGCGGCCGGCGATCTCGCCGGCGACGCGCTCGGCCGCCGCGGCATCTCGGTCGAGGACGGCGACACGCGCGCCATGAACGGCGAAAGCGCGGCAAGTGGCAGCGCCGATGCCACTCCCGCCGCCGGTGACGACGGCGACTTTCCCGGCAAATTCCTCGGCCATTGGGTCTCTCCTCACGGGACTCGCCGCTGCGGCAGTCTACAGGCGGTAGGCATTGTCGAGAATAGCCGTTGCGAGCGCCTCGGCCGGGCCCCGCAACACCCGCCCCGGACCGGCAAGGACGAATTCGATGTGACCGAGCTGCGGGAGGGCCGGCGAGAGCGGCAGCGGGACGAGGCCCGCCGGCGCGAAACCGTCGGCCTGGACCGTGATGCCGAGCCCGGCCAACGCCGCCGAGTTGAGACCGCTGAAGCTGCTGCTCGTGCAGACGATGCGCCAGCTTCGCCCGGCGCGTTCGAGCGCCTCCAGAGCGACCGCCCGGCTGATGCTCGGCGGCGGGTAGAGGATCAAGGGCAGCGGCTGCTCGGGTTCCACGAGCCGCGGGTGGGTGCCGACCCAGACGAGCTTTTCCCGCCGCACCATGCGGCCACGATCCTCCCCAGGGCGGCGCTTGGCGAGCACGAGGTCGAGTTCACCGGTATCCAGCGCCTGAAGCAGCGCGCCGCTCAGCGCCACGGTCAATTCGAGATCGACCGCAAAATGAGCCCTGGTGAATTCGCGCAGCACCTCGGGCAGGCTGGTCTGCACAAAATCCTCCGAGGCGCCAAAGCGAACACGCCCGCGCAATTCCGAGCCGGCGAAGTAGCGCCGGGCGCGTTCGTTCGCGTCGAGAATGCCTCGGGCGAGCCCGAGCATCGCTTCGCCGTCCGGCATCAGCGCGACCGAATGGGTGTCGCGCACAAAGAGCCGCCGCGACGCCGCTTGTTCCAGCCGGCGAACATGCTGGCTGACCGTCGATTGCCGCAGGCCTAGCCGGCGCCCGGCCTCGGTAAAGCTTCCGGCCTTCGCCACGGTCACAAAGCTGGTCAGCAGAGTGGGGTCGAACACGGGATGGTCATCACGTGTCGTGATTACATTAACCTCGAAGATCGGTCTTCACAATAGGCTGGGCCGCCGACATCTTGAGAGCCGGCAAGCGTCGCGCCACGGAGCCGATCAATGAGCACGCTTTCCCGCTTCCGTCCGGATGAGTTCACCATTGCGATGCTGGCGACTGTCGCGCTTTCGCTGCTTCTGCCCTGCCAAGGCACGAGCGCCACGGTCTTTGAATGGCTCACCGCGGCGGCGATCGCGCTGCTGTTTTTTCTGCAGGGCGCTCGCCTATCGCGGGGCGCGATCCTCGCCGGCGCGTTGCATTGGCGGCTGCACCTCCTCGTCTTCACCGCGACATTCGTGCTGTTTCCGATCGTCGGGCTTTTGCTGCGGCCGTTGTCCGGAAACCTGCTGACGCCGCCGCTCTATCTCGGCCTGTTGTTCCTGTGCACGTTGCAGGCGTCCGTTGCCTTCACGTCGATCGCCGGAGGCAATGTCGCGGCGACGCTGTGCAGCGCCTCGGCATCCAGTATCATCGGCATGTTTATGACGCCGCTGCTGGCGAGCTTTGCGTTGCAGACCTCCGGCGGTTTTTCGTTGGGCGCGCTGCGGCCGATCGGGGCTGAGATGCTGCTTCCGTTCATAGCCGGGCACCTGCTGCAGCCATGGATCGGGCATTGGGTGATGCAACGGCGCAAGGCGCTGGGCTGGGTCGATCGCGGCTCTGTATTGCTGGTGGTCTATACCGTGTTCAGCGGTGCCACGTTAAACGGGATGTGGCACCAGCTCACGCTTCGACCGCTCGCCGTCCTCTTCGCCGTGTTGGCGGCGCTCCTTGCCCTGATGCTGGCATTCACTGCTGTCGCGGCGCGTGGCTTCGGCTTTTCGCGTGAGGACGAGATCGCGATCATGTTCTGCGGCTCGAAAAAGAGCCTCGTCAGCGGCATCCCGATGGCGGGCGTGCTGTTCGCCGGCCAGCCCCTGGGCCTCATCGTGCTGCCATTGATGATCTTCCATCAGATCCAATTGATGACCTGCGCCGCCTCGCCCGCCACTATGCGAGCGGCGCAGGCCAGGCCCTCGCACCCCGCGCCGCTATGTAAGCTCGTCGAACAGCGCCTTCGCCTCCTTCAGATCGGGCGTACCGAAGCCTTCCGTGAACCAGCCGTAGACCAGCGCAAGAAGGTCGCGGGCTTCAGTGGGACGGCCTTGGTCGCGGCGGAGGCGGGCGAGGCTCACGGCCGCACGCAATTCCCAGAGCTTGGCCTCCTGCTCCCGGGCGATGCCAAAGGGGATTTCAGTGCGATGATACCAATTCGGCAGAATGGCACGCAATGAAAGGCGCTCGTACGCAGAACGGCAATGCTGGCTCGCGTGAGCCCTTACTCCAGCGCTTCGCTCGCCAGCGCCTCGACGGCCGCGACGTCGGCGCAAGCGAGCACCGCCTCGGCCACCCGGCGGCTGAAGCCGGCTCGCGCGAATGCGCCGAGCTCGCGCGCATGCTCCGCGTCAGCTCGCCGAAACGGTCCGAGACGGCGCCGCCGGGCAAAGGCGCAGGCCGCCGCTAGATCGGGGTCGGGCGCGACGGCCCGCAGTCCCGACACGGCTTCGGTTACATCGGCGGCCGATACCCCTTTTTCCGCGAGCCGGGCCCGCATCGTGCGCATCGACTCGCCGCGGCGATGCAGCGATTGCACCCGCGCCGCGGCGTAGGCCGCATCGTCGAGCAGCCCCGATTCCCGGTACCGCAAGACGAGCGCGTCGATCAGCGCTGTCGCCGCCGGAACGGCCTCGGGAGCGCGCCGGCGCACCCGCCGCGTCAGCACCCGCCGCAAATTCTCGGCCGAGCTGGCATAGCGTCCGAGATAGTGGAGTGCCCAACGCTCGAGGAGATCGGGTCCTATTCCACAATCCTCCACCTTTGGGCCCCACTGCTGGTTCACAATCGGCTATGGTCCTGGCGCCCTACAGGTGTCAACCGCAAGCGGCAGAAAGCCGTAAAGAACCGAGCATCCCAGGCTGAGCGAGACGAGCCACCTCTCCGACACCACGCGGAATCCGCGCCTCAGGATCTTGATCCCGCTGGTGATCGGCTGCGCCTTTTTCATGGAGGGGCTGGATTCGACGATGATCGCGGTGGCGATCCCCGACATGGCCAGAGGCCTCGGCGAAAGCCCGCTGCGGCTCAATCTGGTGATCACGACCTACCTGTTGAGCCTTGCCGTCTTCATCCCGGTCAGCGGTTGGATCGCCGACCGGCTAGGCACGCGTGTCGTCTTTTGCGTTGCAATTTCGATCTTTGCCGCCGGATCGGCCCTCTGCGGGTTGTCGACAAGCCTGCCGATGATGCTGGTGATGCGCGTTCTGCAGGGATTTGGCGGCGCTATGATGACGCCGGTCGGCCGCCTGATCCTGCTGCGGAGCTTCCCGCGGTCGGGTCTCGTTTCGGCGATGAATTGGATGACGATCCCGGCGATGATCGGACCGACTGTGGGCCCGCTCGTCGGCGGCTTCCTGACGACTTATCTCTCGTGGCGCGCAATCTTCTATCTCAACCTGCCGATCGGGACAGCCGGCGTGGTGCTGGGGCTGTGGCTGATCGAAGATTTCCGCGCACCGGCGCCGACGCGGTTCGATCTGCGCGGATTTTTCATCGCCGGGCTGGGTCTCGCCTTGCTCGAACTGGCGATCGAGAATGTCGGGCGCCCGATGGTCCCGCGCCCTCTCGGCACACTCTCTTTTGCGATCGCCTTGGCGACTTTGCTGCTCTACGTGTGGCATGCAAAGCACCGTGTCGATCCGATCCTGGATCTGCGTCTGTTGCGCATTCGGACGTTTCGGATCGGCACGGTCATCGGCAGCCTATGCCGGATGGGTCTCGACGCAGTGCCGTTTCTGTTGCCGCTGCTCTTCCAAGTCGGGTTTGGCCTCAGCCCGCTCCAATCGGGCGTCTTGTCCTTTTCGTCGAGCCTCGGCGCGATGCTCGTACGGACGCTTTCCGGGACTTTTCTGCGTTTCTTCGGGTTTCGCCGGCTGCTCGCCGGAAACGCCTGCCTTGCGGCGGCGGTGACGGCGGCCTGCGGCCTGTTGCAGGCCAGCACGCCGTCGTGGCTAGTCGTCATTTTTGTGCTGTTATCCGGATGCGTCCGCAGCATCCAATATCTCGGTCTGAATACGATCAGCTATGCCGACGTGCCGGGCGCGATTTTGAGCAAGAGCACCAGCGTCGGCGGCGTGGCGCAGCAACTCGCTCGAGGCTTTGGGATCGCCGTCGGCGCCGCACTGCTGGCGGTCATTGCCGGTCCCCGCATCGTCACCACCGCCGATTTCCGTCTCGCGTTCTTTCTGATCGCTCTGCTGCCGCTCGGCTCCGCCCTCGGGTTCCTGCGCCTGTCGCCTATAGACGGCGCCGAAGTCAGCGGCCACCGCCGGGCGCAACCACGGTCGGCGTGAACCTCGCGTCGCAGTTCTCGCTGTTTATCGCTAAAAAAAACAGCGGACGAGATTTGTTTACCCGAGGAGATCCGCCGTCTCCAGCGCCATCTCGCTCGCTGTTCCTGGCTGTTCTGCTCGCTGTTTCTGCTGTTTTTTGGGTTTCTGCTGTTATTTTTGGACGGAAAGAAGAAAACCCCATGAAATCTACTAGCAATCGATTGGTTGGCTACTTGTACACCCTTTCTACTCAAATCATCAATGGATTTAACATAGTATTGTATTCAAGCGCGACGGTGGATTGCCTCAGACGCCGGGTCAAAATGAAGTCGCATTACAATTAGTACCGTCAGCCCCGAGAAAGTAGTACCGTCAGCCCCGAGAAAGCGGGGACCCAGGGGCAACCGCTGGGCCTTTGCCACCCCTGGATTCCGCTTTCGTGCAGGGCTGTCCGGGGAACCGTAATGGGTTGTTGTGTCTTGCTCGGAACCACTTAAAGGTGGTCATGCTCGGGCTTGACCCGGCCATCCACCCGTCGCGGGCGGGGTGATGCTGTACCAGTTTCCGTGGATGCCCGGCTCAAGGCCGGGCATGACGACTGAGATGATACTGAATCATCTGAATACGTCAGAAGACTAGCGCCCGTCGCGATGACAACGATGGCCGGATCAAATCCGGCCATGGCGACTTTGAGTGCCACAGGGTAATTGCGCATTCGCATCCACGAGTCAGCTAGGTCATCGAGTAAATTGACAGGCGCTGTAGCCCTCCTCATACTCCGCCGCTTTCCTGCTCGATGAATGGGCGGCCGAGCGGCCCCGACGCACCGAGGAGAGGGCGATGAAGGGCGATCCCGGCAAGGCGGGCCGGCACTCGAGAACGGACCGGCGTGCCATGCATGCGGAACACCGGCGACGACGATAAACCCCGCGTTCTCGCCGATTGTCCCCTACCAATTCCCCCAGGAGAGAGCCCGTGATACCAGCCGTTATGCCGACCTACGGTCGGTGGGATGTTGCCGTCGAACGGGGCGAAGGCCCATACCTTTACGCGACCGACGGCCGCAAGTTTCTCGATTTCACCAGCGGGATCGCGGTGACTGGCCTTGGTCACTGCCATCCGCATGTCGTCGCCGCCTTATCCGAGCAGGCGAAGCGGCTGTGGCACACCTCGAACTTGTTCCGCATTCCGGGGCAGGAAAGGCTGGCGCAGCGGCTCGTCGACAACACGTTCGCCGACACCGTGTTCTTCGGCAATTCCGGCGCCGAAGCTTGCGAGCTGGCGATCAAGATCGCCCGCAAATTCCAGTCCGAGACCGGCCATCCCGAGCGCTACCGCGTGATCGGCTGTCACGGCTCGTTCCACGGCCGCACCTTTGCGACTTTGGCGGCCGCGGGGAACGAGGCCTACCTCAAGGGTTTCGGCCCGCCGATGGAGGGCTTCGACCACGTCGCCTTCGGCAATCTGAACGAGATGCGCGCCGCGATCGGCAAGGAGACCGCCGCGATCATGGTCGAGCCGATCCAAGGCGAGGGCGGCGTACGGGCCCCACCCGAGGGATACCTGCGCGGGCTGCGCGAGATCGCCGACGAGTTCGGCCTGATGCTCGTCTATGACGAGGTTCAGTGCGGTATGGGCCGCACCGGCAAGCTCTTCGCGCATGAATGGGAGAGCGTCCCGCCCGACATCATGGCGATCGCCAAGGCGCTCGGGAACGGCTTTCCGGTCGGCGCTTGTCTCGCCACCGAGCGCGCCGCGGTCGGAATGGTCGCCGGGACCCATGGATCGACTTTTGGCGGCAACCCGCTGGCGATGGCGGCCGGCAATGCCGTTCTCGACACGATGCTCGAGCCCGGCTTTTTCGCCCGAGTGGACCGGATCGCCAAGCTGCTCCGCGGGCGGCTCGAAACCTTCGCGCAATCCTACCCCAAGCTGTTCGCGGAAGTACGGGGCGCGGGCCTGTTGCTCGGCATCCGCTGCGTCGTGACAGCCGGTGATTTTGTCACCAAGTTGCGACAGAATGGGCTGTTGGCGTTGACGGCGGGCGACAATGTGCTGCGCATTCTGCCGCCGCTGATCGTCGGTGAGCGCGACATCGACGAGGCGCTCGACATCATGAACAAGGTGGCTCGGGAATGGCCGGCGTGAGAAGCGCGGCGCGCGAACTGGCGTCGATCGGCGAGCGGCATGGGCCGCACGATCCGCCGCGGCATTTCCTCGACATCGACCAGTTCGACCCGGTCGAGTTGCGGGCGATCCTCGATACGGGCTTTGCCTACAAGAACGGCCGTCGCGACCGGCCGCTTGCCGGCAAGACCTTGGCGATGATCTTCGAGAAGCCGTCGACGCGGACCCGGGTATCGTTCGAGGTCGCGGTGCGCCAGCTCGGCGGCGACACGATTTATCTCAGCACCGCCGACAGCCAACTTGGCCGCGGCGAAACTGTCGCCGATACCGCGCGCGTCTTGTCGCGCTATGTCGACGCAATCATGATCCGCACCAACCAGCCGCGCAAACTCGATGATCTCGCGCGGCACGCCACCATTCCGGTGATCAACGGGCTGACCGACACATCGCATCCTTGCCAGATCATGGCCGACGTGATGACGTTGCAGGAAAAAAAGGGCCCGGTCGCCGGCAAGGTCGTGGCCTGGAGCGGCGACGGCAACAATGTCGCCGCCAGCTGGGTTCACGCCGCGGTTCGTTTCGGCTTCACATTGCGGCTCGCCTGCCCGGCGGAGCTCAGTCCGCCGCAGCGCCTCTTCGACTGGGCGCGCCGGGAGGGGGCAAGGTCGAGCTGACGACCGAGCCGCAGCGGGCCGTCGCGGGCGCCGATTGTGTCGTTACCGACACCTGGATCTCGATGGGTGTTGAAGCGAGTGTCAATCGCCACAACATGCTGGCCCCTTACCGCATCGACGAACATCTGATGGCGAACGCCAAGCCCGACGCCATCTTTATGCATTGCCTACCGGCAAAGCGCGGGGAAGAGGTGACTGCCGGGGTCATCGACGGCCCGCAATCGGCTGTCTGGGATGAGGCGGAGAACCGCCTGCACGCCCAGAAGGGAATTCTCGCCTGGTGTCTTCGCTAGATCGTTCCGGTGCCGGGGGCCCTCGGGTCGGGCCCAAGGTTTGCCCGAGGACAGGCTCCACCTCCGAGCCCGGAAACCAACGACACCGGCCTGAAGGATTTAGAAGACGGCTATTCATGCTGCGGGCCTGCCCTTTGGGCATCCCGAAACGACAATTGGACTGCTATTCTTTTCCAAGCATCGACGGCGGAGCACTCGAGCTTGAACATGCCCAGCCAGACCGCACCCGACGATCTGATCCAACCCTTCCGGATCGATCCCTTTGCGTTGCGCGGCCGGCTTGTCCGGCTGGGCCCGGCGATCGATCGAATCCTGTCGCAGCACGACTACCCGGAACCGGTCGCCGCGATGCTTGGCGAAGCGATCACCTTGGCCGTAGTGCTCGCCGGCGCGCTCAAATACGACGGCATCTTCACGCTCCAGACGAAAGGCGACGGACCGATCCGGATGATGGTCGCGGACGTCTCGACCGAGGGCGCCTTGCGCGGTTATGCGCAATACGACGAGGCGAAACTCGAGGCGGCCCTGGCCCGTGCCCGGGCATCCTCGCCGTCGGTGCCGCTGCTCGTCGGCTCCGGCTATATCGCCTTTACTGTTGATCAAGGCGAGGACACCGATCGCTATCAGGGCATCGTCGAGCTCGCCGGATCGACCCTGACCGAATGCGCCCATCACTACTTCCGGCAATCCGAACAGCTTCAGGCGGGAATCAAGCTGTCGGTCGGCCGCTCCGGACCCGGCGGCTCCTGGCGGGCCGGCGGCTTGATGCTGCAGCGCGTCCCGCCCGAGGGCGGCTACACTGTCATCGCCGATGATGTCGAGGACGGCTGGCGGCGGGCGATGGTCCTGATGAGCTCGGCGACTCCCGAAGAGCTGGTCGACCCCAATTTGCCGCCGCATGGCCTGCTGTACCGGCTGTTCCACGAGGAGGGGGTGCGGGTTTATGATACGCACTCGCTGGAGGCGCGTTGCCGCTGCTCGCGCGAGCGCATCGAGGGGATCCTGCGGGCATTCCCGCCGGATGAACTCGACGACATGCGCAAAGAAGGGGTCACCACCGTGACCTGCGAGTTCTGCAACACGCGCTACGTCTTCGACCAAGCCAATCTCGACCGCCTGAAGCCGGGCTGATCGTTATGGTAGTCGTGACGGTCGGCGTCAACTACAATGGCAGGCGGCTCGAACACGCCCGGCTCGACAAAAGCCGGACCCTCACCCGCCTCGCTCGCGCTCGGCACCCTCTCCCGCGATGCAGGAGAGGGGCTATCGAAGGTATATAGAGCATTGATCTCGATAGAGCATTGATGTCAGAGCCCCTCTCCCGCAGCGCGGGAGAGGGGGACCAAGCCCTCTGAAGCTTGGTGGGTAAGCGTAGCGATGCGCGGCCTGCTCGGGATTCTGGTACTGCTCGCGCTGGCCTGGACACTGGGCGAGCGGCGGCGCGGCGATCGTGAGCGGCGCGTTCCATGGCGCACCGTCGCTGTTGGCCTCGGGTTGCAGGCGACGCTCGCGGTAGTGCTGATGCGGCTGCCGCCGGCTTCGCACTTACTGCTGCTGCTAAACCGTGCGGCGCTGGCATTGCAGCAGGCGACCGACCGGGGAACGGCGTTTGTCTTCGGCTATCTCGGCGGGGGCGCGCTGCCGTTTGTCGAGACAGCGCCTGGCGCCAGCTTCATCCTCGCCTTCAAGGTGCTGCCGCTGGTGCTGACGATCAGTGCGCTCTCGGCATTGCTGTATTATTGGGGCGTATTGCAGGCAGTGACCCGCGCCTTCGCCTGGGTCTTAAGGCGCACCATGGGTATATCCGGGGCGCTCGCACTCGGTGCGGCAGTTCACATCTATGTCGGCATGATCGAGGCGCCGCTGCTGATTCGGCCTTACCTTGCGCGTATGCAGCGCGGCGAATTGTTCGCGGTGATGAGCTGCGGCATGGCAGGCGTCGCCGGAACAGTGATGGTGGTGTACGCCACGATACTCGGCCCGATCATCCCGGACGCGCTCGGCAATATCCTGATTTGCTCGGTCATCAGCACGCCGGCGGCGCTGGCGGTGGCGGCGTTGATGGTGCCGTTCCGGTCCAGCGAGGACAGGGCCGCGATCACCGTCGGCGAGGAGCCGACCGGCGCGTTCGACGCGCTGGTCAAGGGCACGAGGGACGGGGTGGCGCCGCTGGTCGGTATCGTCACCGTGCTGATTGTTACTGTGGCACTGGTCGCGCTGGTCAATATGGCGCTCGGCCAATTGCCGGGCGGAATTACACTGCAGGGACTGTTCGCGCTCGCGTTCCGCCCGGTGATGTGGCTGATCGGCGTGCCTTGGGCCGAGAGTGCCGAGGCAGCGGCGCTGATGGGCACCAAGACCGTGCTCAACGAGTTTGTCGCCTATCTGGATCTCGCGAAATTGCCGGGCGAGGCGCTCAGCCCGCAGGCAAGGCTGATCGTCACCTATGCGCTCTGCGGATTTCGCGAATTTCGGCTCGCTCGGTATCCTGGTCGGCGGGCTCGGCGCGATAGTGCCTGAGCGCCGCCGGGAGATCACCGAACTCGGCTTGCGTTCGATCGTCTCCGGCACCATAGCCACCTGTATAAGCGGGGCGATCGCCGGGCTCCTGCACCAATGAGCTGGTGCTGGCGACGAGACCTACTCCGCATTGACTCGATGCTCGGCGCGGCCGATTTCGCGCGCAATGGTGTCGTTCACGCCTCGGCGGTACCCCATCCCGAACCCCACGGCCCAACCCGCCGCTACGCAGCCCAACATGGCAAGGCAGACCCGTGCGACTTCAAACGCCCAAACCATTGAGGCGTCCGCCGAGCGGAACCAGGTCATCTATTAGGCACGCACGGCCCCCACCACCAATCGCCGCGCCAGTCACGCCAGAGGGCCTGATGCCTGCCGTCCCCGCAGCCTTGGTCGCCTAGGCCGAAAGACAGGGCGGGGCGGAGGGGGACCCAGTTTTCCAGGTCTGGGTTCGGGGTTGCCTGTGCCGATGAAGCAGCCACAGCCGTAAAGGCCGCAATGATAAGGGGAATGACACGCATTTGAGCCTCCGGGGGGAAGAGGAGGCATCAGTTTGCACGGAAACCATTGAAACAACCTGAACGGGCGCTACGCCACCCGTGTGCTCTTTATTGGGCAGACCGGCCGCTTTTAGCGCGATCGAAAGTCAGTTGGGCGGCGGCTAGAGACACGGTCCGGATCGGCACATCCGGCGCCCCCAGATGCGGGATGGGAGGTGCGCACAGAGCTTGCCGTTCCTACGAGCGAACCGTTAACATTTGTTCGAAGCCAACGCGCGTCTCGCTCCGAAACCCGGCGTCGAATGTGAGCGCTTCGGTTCTAAGCCCTCCGCTTGGATGATGATGGCCATGACCGACCTTGACACCGTTATCCAGGATCTCGTGATCGCCAACCGCATCCTCGCGAAGGAGGAGGTGGTGGACGCGTACGGACATGTCAGCGTCCGGCACCCGGATAATGCGAGCCATTTTCTGATCGCACGCTCGCTCGCCCCGGAACTGGTTACTGCCGAAGACATTGTCGAACTCGACCTCGATGGGCAGCCCGCGCGTGACGAGAAGCGTACGCTCTACCTCGAGCGGTTCATTCATGCGGCGATCTTTGAAGCTCGGCCCGATGTCATGGCGGTGGTGCACGCACATGCTGAGGATATCCTGCCCTTCGGCATCGCCAATACGACAAAGTTGCGGCCGGTGATCCATTCGGGGAGCTTCATCGGGACAGAGGTGCCCGTCTGGGACATTGCCGAAAATTTCGGCGACACCAACCTGCTCGTCACGAATATGATGCAAGGTCGTGATCTCGCAAAATGTCTCGGCACGGCCAATGTGGCGCTGATGCGCGGCCACGGTTTTGCATCGGCCGGCCGCACGCTGATCGAGGTCGTGCGGATGTCGGTCTATCTGCCGCGCAACGCACGTGCGCTGATACGGGCGAAGCAGCTGGGGGGCACGGTCAAGTACCTGTCGCAGGGCGAAATCGATGCCCGTAACCGGGGGTACAACCCTTATTCGACCGAGACCTGGCGCGCCTGGGAATACTGGGCGAATAAGGCCGGCTGTCGTCATATGCTGACCCGGCTCGATGACGAGCAGACACGCCCCCTGGGAAGCTGAGGCATTTGCTCCGCAAGCTGGGTGGAATTGTCAGCAGCTCCTCTTACCGCCTCCTCTTGCCGGGATCGGATCCGGCTTCGCCGCCGAGGGCTGCGCCCAACCAAAAACCGATCTGCCGCCATAGAGATGCGAGCGCTCTCGTTCCTCAGCGATCAACTCCTCGAGATGGAGACCCGAAGCGTGATGCTCGACTAGCCGGGCCTGCTCATCGAGCCGCTTCAGCGCCCCCAATTCTTCGCCCCGTCCGAGCCTGGCCTTACCGACGGCGGATTTCAGCACGCGTATGGTCTCGTCGTAGATCTTGAGCGGTACAGGAAACGGGTGCCCGTCCTTGCCGCCGTGGGCGAATGAAAATCGCGCTGGATCGGTGAAACGGTATGGCGCTCCATGCACAACCTCGGCGACCATGGCCAAAGCGCGCACGGTCCGCGCTCCCACGCCGGGGGTGAGCAGCAGCTCTGGAAAATCGGTTGGGCCACGATCGGCCGCCGCAGCCAGATTGCCGTAGAGCCTTCGCGCGTTGACGTCGCTGGCGCGAACATCGTGATGTGCAGCAAGATCCAGGTGCGGCAGCAGCATTTGTCGAGGATGAAGGGACATAACGGCGCGGGCATCGTGAGCCGCCAGTTTCGCTAGCTCGCGTGTGATGCCGTGCGGCCCCAGTGAGGCGAGGAGTTCGAGCTGCATGCGGCGCGACGGTTCGCCCCGGTGATCGGTCAGGTTGACGATCTCGCCCTGCCCCGGGCCTTCGATTGCGGCGTGCGGCTCGTCGACGAAACTCTCCAAACCCTCGGAAAGCCAGTGATAGCGGCGAGCCCGTTTGAGCTCGCCGTTCATTCCTTGCTGGACAACGACCCAATGGCCGTCGTCGGTGACGATGAACCCGTGTAGGTAAAGCTGGAAACCGTCCTGCACAGCGGCACTGTCGACCTTTGCCACAAGCCGGCTGACCGTCGCGAGAGCGGAGCCATCGAACCCCACTCGCTCCCCGATGGAGACCAGTTCGAGCGGGGTCTGTCGCGAAAACCTCCCCCGCCCGCCGCAAACGTGCACGCCGAGCTCATGCTCCAGCGGAGCCAGCCCGCGCTTCATCGCGCCGATTACACTGGTCGTGATCCCGGAAGAATGCCAGTCCATGCCCATCACGGCGCCGAACGACTGAAACCAGAACGGATGGGCGAGCCGGTGCAAGAATTCGTCGCGACCGTAATGATGAACGATCGCTTCGCTGATTACCGTCCCGAGCCGGGCCATCCGGTTGGCGAGCCACCCGGGAATTTGCCCGCCATGCAGCGGGAGGTTGGCGCTCCCCGCTCTTTGAGCCATTGGTAGAATGTCTCCCGAAGCCCGCCGGCTATAATAGAGCCGCGCACGGTGCCATAAACAACACAACGATGAGAGGCGAGCCCGGGTTTCTTGAAGATCGCTTTTTGGCGTCCGCTTAGCGCAACCAGCCTGACCTTGGTCCCGCCTGACGCATTCAGATGGTTCAGTGTCATCTCAGTCGTCATGCCCGGCCTTGAGCTGCCTTGAGCCGGGCATCCACGGAAACTGGTACGGCATCAGCCCGCCTGCGACGGGTGGATGGGGCCGGGCAAGCCAGGCCAAGCCCCGCAGGCCCTCATGCGCCACTATCCGCGGTGACCGGATGGAAGCGGTTGTGGTCTGGAACCGTGACGCCTTCATGAACGTTATAGTTAATAATTGTCGCGGAGCGGCAAGATGAGCGGCGCGGAGCAACCTAACCCCGAGCTGTACCGCGAGATTGCTGAGAAGGTAAGAGAGCTGGCGCGCCAGTCCTATTTGCCAGATATCCAAGGAGACTTGCGGGCGCTCGCCGCGCGCTTTGAACGGATGGCGGCTTACTACGAGGCACAACGGAGCCACGCTTCCGGACGTGGTGAGCCTCAGAACGATGTGGGAGAATAACTATACGCATCGTGCGGCGGAAGGGCGTCAGACCACAGGAGCGCCAGCGCACCCGCAGCTACGATCTGGTCTCGTCCCGGTATAGGCTCAGGGCATTCATCACCGGCGCATCACTGAAGCTGAACAAGAAGGCCGGGCGGTCGCCATGATTGACGTGCTCGCAGAACCTCCACGTCGGCACCGTGAACACGTCCTTATCTTCCCAGTCGAGCCGCTGGTCGCCGACTATCGAGTAGCCGGCACCCTCGACCACGTGATAGTTCGTGCGGCAGACACGGCGGCGCGCCTGCGTCTTCTCGCCGGGGCGCAGCAATTGCATGTGGCAGGCGATCGTCGGCATCACGGGTCCACCGGTAGCCCGGTTGGTGTATTCGAGGATGATCCCCCCTCCGACATCGCCGGTATCGGCGGCCAGCCGCTGCAAGGCGGTTCGCATCTCCGACATAGAATAGTGCCACTGCGAGGCGTTGACGGTCGCACCAAAGTTCTGCCTCTCCTGGTGGTACTCTTCGTAGAACCCGGCCTCGAGCATCCGCACGAGCGGCGTGTCCAGGCCGTCCAGCCAGATCATCGGCGCATCGGTGTCGTTGGCGTGGTCGTGCCACGACCAGTTGGGCGTGAGGACTAGATCGCCCGGGTACATCGGGAGGCGCTCGCCGTTGACGACCGTGTAGCCGCCCTTGCCCTCGATGATGAGGCGAAGGGCAGCCGCGGAATGGCGATGAGCGCGGGCGATCTCGCCCGGCATCACGATCTGGATGTTGGCCACCAGCGTGTTGCTGGCCACCCCGGAGAGGTTGGGATTGCTGAGGCGCAGCACCCGGCGTTCGGCCTGCTGGGTCCCGACCAGCTCGGCCGCCCGCATCGCCTGCGGTCGCAGATCCCGCCAATGCCACAGATATGGCCCCGCCTCGCTGCGCGGTTCGACGCTGATGCCGCCGCCGATCCAAGCCGGCGTCACGTGCTGCGCCTGCAATTGCGCGTAGTACTCCTCTAGCTCTCCTTGCGAAGATTGGATATCCGAAAGCTCAAGCATTGCAGATCCTTCCTGCGACAGCGTGGTGATCGTGCTCTCTAAGAGCTCCAGGTTCAGGCCAGTGCCGCACGCACCGCTGCCAGCCGCTCCAGCGAAGCCCAGGACGTTCGGCTGATCGTTCGTGAGGTGGCGCACGAGAATGTCGGCGTAGCCGATATCCCCGAAACGCCGAAACTGTTCCACGACCTCGTCGACCGAGCCCGCGATCAGGGCTTCCGCCGGCATGCCGCGATAGCTTCGGCTCAGCGCGTATTGCAACACCGCCTGCGCCTCGGACGAGGACTCGCCGACGTAAATGTCGCGCCGCAAGACGATGGCGCCGGGCTGCCTGCCGTGAGCGGCGCAGCGCTCGCGATAGAGATCGGCCTGCACGCGTGCTTCCTCGCGGGTGAGGCCGGGGCTCGCGATCCAGCCCGCCGCCAGTCGTGCCGCGCGGTCGATGGCCGGCGGGGCGCTGGCGCCGATCCAGACCTCGACTGGCTCGGCGGGACGCAGCGCCAGGCTCGCTTCGGCGATCCGGAAACGGCGAGAGGAACTTACCGTCTCGCCCGCCAGCAGGCGCCGGACAATCTCGAAAGCCTCCTCGAAAGCCGAGGGACGCGTCCTGATGTTGGCGCCCATCGCGGCGAACCTTGTGTCGCCCCAGCCGAGCCCGCATTGCATGATGAAGGGGCCTTGAGCGATGCCGGCCAATGTCCCAATCTGCTCGGCGACCAGCACCGGGTGCCACAAGGGGAGCAGGAACAGGCACCCGGCCGGGGCCTCGCCCCACTCCGCGAGCAGCCGCCCAAGCATCGGGGTGTTCTGATAATAGGGCGTGGCCGACACGTGCTGATCGCCGACAAACAAGGAATCGAGCCCAGCACGGCGCGCTGCCGCGGCTCGCTCGATCATCCAGCGCGCTCCCTGGCGCGGATCTTTCACGTCTGGGTGATTGCTCGTCAGCGAGATCCCGACTCTCATCGCGTCATCCTTGTCGCAGGCGCGACCGCTACTTGAGCTGGTCCTTGATCTTGTCCAGGCCGGCACGGGCGCAGGCGTCGTCGAGATCGCCGCCCGGCGCGCCGGCGGCGCCAATCGCTCCGACCACCTCGTCGCCCAACTTGATGACGATGCCCCCGCCGAGCAACAGCAGATGCGGCAATTTGAATAGGTTCACCAGCACCGGTACCGTCTTCGACCGTTCAACGAGCGCGGTTGTGTCGGTCCTGAACGACGCGGACGTGTAGGCCTTGGCAAAGGCGCTATCCAGCGTGTGGGCGCCGGCGCCATTACCGCGCAGCACCGCCTGCTGCACACCGTCGGCATCGACCAGCGCGGCGGTCTCGACGTAGCCCTGGCTGGTGCATTTCGCGACAACCGCCGCGACGGCTTGGTTCGCGAGATCCGCGGAGATGCGGTGCGTCGACAGCAGGCCCTGGGCGTGGGCTTGGCTCACGATAGAAGCGATGCAGAGCGCGGATAGGAGAGACGGCTTCATGCAGCGGGTAACCTTTACTGTGCGAGACTCGGGGGTGGTTACGAGGGGACCATCGTCTGGAGTGCACCACGGTGATCGCGGCCAGTGCCGGTGCGTCCTTCGGAGAAATTACCACAACGGACCACGTCCCGCCGCCTCGGCGCTTTTTCAATCCGCCGCGGACGGCGATGGGGAGAAAAGAGATTTTTCTCTTTTGCCATCATGGCCCGTCATACCGGCCCCCGTCGCCGTGTTCGGCTCGCGGGGCAAGGCGGGGACGCATGCGATCCTGATGAGGAGAGAACGGATGTTCAGCATGTTATGGTCGGGAGCAACGATATCGCTCGGTCGAAGAATTCGACGATCCCCTGTTTGTCGCGTTGGACGGTCAGCCCGGGGTCGAGGAGACGCCCGCTGGCTTACACCCACAAGGCGGGCGCTTCAATGGAGTCCAAACCGATCGACGGCAGGTCGGCCACCATGCCAACGCCGACATGATCGGCTTCTCGATGAGCGACCCAAACAAGTCGACGCATGGCAGAGCCGGAATCGAATGGCGGCACGACGATCGAGGACAAAGCGGCGGACCCGGCACCGGCGTGCCGGAATTCGGATCTACGGACGATGTTCTACTCTCTAGAGCCAGGCCCTGAGGGAGAGCGCGATGGAGAAAGAAGCGGACCGGGACAGGATTGCGGAAGAGGCTGTCGGTCAAAGGCGTGGAAGCGCGCCGCCCTTTGCTGGAACGAGGTCGGGCATGTCGCAGGAAGCGGCCCGGCCGTTCGCAGCATCGTCCGGGGCCGAGGCGAGCACTCCGGAAAAAACCGCAGAGTCCATCGGGGAGCGTGTCGGGAACGCGTATTCCGACCCTGAGAGCGTGGCGCGATATTCGACGCGGAAAGTAGGTCAGCAAATCGCAGCCCGGAGCGAATTCTTACGAGGGTTTCGGCAGCAACGGTTTCGATCAAAAACGGTTCTTGACAGTGGTCGCCAGTTTCGCCCTGGGTTACCTAGCGGCAGTATTGTTTCATAACCGCATAAATACCCAATTGGGTACGACATCAGGGCCATTTCAAATCACCAGGCCTCCGCAAGGCGATGAACATCCGCGAGGCTTTGTTCAGTCGGCAGTGCTCAAGAGCATAAGCGAGCACCCGCAAGGCATGACAACCGCTGAGATCACCGCAGAGCTCGGTCCGCAAGGTATCGGCCCGCAGTCGATCGCGATAGCGCTCGGCGCGCTTGTCCGGGCAGAAAAGGTCAGCTCGCACCGTGAAGGGGGAAAGTATTTTCCCGCCGCAGCCGAGGTGCCGACCGCACCCGACCAGCCCAGCTCGTAGGTTTTCCTGGAAGTGTTTGGGGACGGCGCAACATCGGCCCGCCGTTCCGAGTTTGACGGCGAGATGGCAGCAAAAACTGCGCCCGCGCGCTTCCGATTGACGAAAGATATGCTGGGGCACCATCTCCGCCCGCGAGGCTATGCACATCAGCGATTTCGATTTCGACCTGCCGCGCGAACGGATCGCGCTGCATCCGTGCGAGCCGCGCGATGCGGCGCGGCTGCTGGTGATCCCTGCAGCGGGGGGGTTCGATGACCACCGGATTTCGGATTTACCGGCACTGCTGAATCCCGGCGATCTTCTCGTCTTCAACGACACCAAGGTTATCCCGGCGCGGCTGACCGGCCGGCGCGGTGAGGCTGTGGTCGAGGTCACGCTCTACCGCGACCTCGGCGGCAGCTCCTGGCGCGCGTTTGCGAAGGGCGCGCGGCGCTTGCGGACGGGCGACAGGCTGGTCTTCGCCGAAGGCTTTGCCGCCGTAGTTGACGAAAAACACCTCGAGGGTCACGTCACCTTGCGGTTCAAGCTCGACGCTGCCGCTTTTCGGGAGGCGCTCGCCCGCCACGGCACGATGCCGCTGCCGCCCTACATCAGGCGGCCACGCGGCGGTGATCCGTGCGATTGCCGGCATTATCAGACGATCTTCGCCCGGACCGAGGGGGCCGTCGCGGCGCCGACCGCCGGACTTCACTTCACCCCTTCCCTGCTCGAGGCGCTCGCCCGTCGCGGCATCCACTGGACCACACTAACCTTGCATGTCGGACCCGGCACCTTTCTGCCGGTCAAGGTCACCGATCCGCGCGATCACCCAATGCACGCCGAATGGGGAATTGTTTCGGTCGAGACTGCCGAACGCATCGCCTCGGCGCGGCGCGAGGGTGGGCGCATCATCGCGGTCGGAACGACGAGCCTGCGCCTCCTCGAAACCGCCGCAGCCGAGAACGGCGATGTACGCGCCTTTGCCGGCGACACCCGGTTGTTCATCATTCCGGGCTACCGTTTCCGCGCGATCGACATGCTGCTGACCAATTTCCATCTGCCGCGTTCGACCCTGTTGATGCTGGTCGGCGCACTCGCCGGGCTCGAACGCATCAAATCCGCCTACTCTCACGCCGCGACCCGCGGCTATCGTTTTTTTTCGTATGGCGACGCCTGCCTGATCGAGCGCAGGCGCTGTCCCGGAATGCCCCGGAATGCAGGGTAAACGACCTCAGGCGGTGACGAGTTTGGCGGCCTTGTCGCAGACCAGTTTCGCCGTGGCGATGTCTTCAATCGCGAGCCCTACCGACTTGAACACCGTCGTCTCGGACGAGAAAGCTGTTTTTGTTCCGGCGAAGATCTCACCGGCCTCGGCGTAGATCTCCGCCCCGGAAAGAATCACGTCGCCCGAACTCCACGAGGACCGCCTCACGCGAATCCACGACGAGGATGTTGGCCATCACCCGGTCGTCGAGCTCGCGCCAATTGGGGCGCGGCGAGCCGACTGCATTCACATGCGCCCCCGGCTTGAGCCAATCCCCGTCGAGGATCGGCCGAAGCGCATTCGTGGCCGTCACGATCACATCGGCGCCGCGAACCGCCTCCGCTATCGGCATCGCCCTGGCATTATGTCGTTCCGCAAAGCGGTTGGCATGCGCGGCTGTGCGGCTCCACACTCGGATTTCGTCGAAATGCCGCACCCGGCAGAGCGCCTGCAGATGGGCATGCGCCTGAACTCCGCTGCCGACCAGTGCCAGCACGCGAGCGTCGGGAGCTGCCAGAAATTTCGTAACCGCTGCCGAGACTGCCGCCGTCCGCATTTCGGTAATGAGGCGGCCGTCCATGACCGCCAGCGGTTCGCCGGTGTCGGGACGAAACAGCAGGATCATAGCATGATGCGTCGCTGTACCGGTCCTCTCGTTACCCGGGTAGAAGCTGACGAGCTTCGCCCCCATTGCCTCGCGCGCCACCGCCGGCATGATGCCGAGATACCGCTTTCCTTCTTCCACCGTCAGCATATTGCGCACCGGTTGCACGACCTGCCCGAGCGAGAACTCGGCGAGGGCATTCTCCATCGCCGGGATCAATTCATCCCACTGCAGCAGCGCCCGAACCTGTTCCTCGTCCAGATACAGCACGACCGGTACGCCGCTGTGGCGCCCTCGCCACGATTAGCCAGGCACCGATGGCCGGGCGCGATTAGCGGGGCGCGACTAACGGGCCGCGCTCGCAGTCTTTTCCCGCATCATCGCAATGAGGCCGCGCACTTGACCGCCGTTGCGCTGCACGACCGAGGCGAATTCGGAGCGCTGAGTGGCCATCATGCTGATGCCTTCGACGATAATGTCGGTGATCTTGTAGGTTCCGTTCTCGGTCACCAGTCGCCAATCGATCTTCATTGGCGAAGCGCCGCTTGGGCTGATCACGTCGGTCGACACAATAACCCCATCGCCATCGCTCCGGCTGCCGCGGACTTTTAAGGCTTCGCCGCCGAAATTCGACAGGCGCGCCGTGTACACGAAAACAACATAGTCCTCGAACAGCTTCACGAATTCTTGCTGCTCCTCCTCACTCGCGGTGCGCCAATAACGGCCGAGTACGAAGCGCGCAATGCCGGGACAATCGAAATCGGTGTGGAACAACTCGCGAAAGCGCGCCTCCCTGAAGCTGGGATCGGTCTTGTTGTTGAGCACCTCGACGGCGCGGTCCCAGAGTTGGTTCATGAAGGCGACCGCATCGGCAGGGTTCACCATGGGTGTTGCCGCGTTGGATGCGTTCGCGAACAGGATGAAGAGACCGGTCAGAAGGGAACGGCGCATCATGTCAGTCTAAGCCCCCAAGTGAGGAAGCGATCTTAGCCCGAAAGCCGATGTTCGGGCACTCGGAATTAATGGTTCCGTAACGCTGTCGGCTTTGACCGTTTTTTGACGAGGCGGTGTGGTAACCGTTGGCGGAAGCGAGTGGGTTCCCTACATTCTTAGCGAATAGCGCAGAAGGGGCGAGCAATATGTGGCCGTTCATGCGTGATAAGCTGGCCGTGCCCCGGCCCGAGGACTGTCTGCCCGGACGGGACCAGCCGCTGCCGCTACCCGAGCAGCATTTCGTCAACCACCATCCGCTTGCCGGGCCTTATCCCGCCGGCGTGCAGGAGGCTCTTTTCGGGCTCGGCTGCTTCTGGGGCGCGGAGCGAGTGTTCTGGCAGGTGCCGGGTGTCTGGGTCACCGCGGTCGGCTATGCCGGCGGCTCGACGCCGAACCCGACCTACGAAGAGGTATGCAGCGGTCTTACCGGCCACACCGAAGCCGTGCTCGTCGTGTATGATCCGAAGCTGACGAGCTACGAGGCATTGCTCAAGCTGTTCTGGGAGAGCCATGACCCGACGCAGGGCATGCGGCAAGGCAACGACGTCGGGACGCAATATAGATCGGCAATCTTTACGTTCTCGCCGGAGCAGCAGGGCGCCGCCGAGGCGTCCCGGCAGGCCTATGAAGGTCGGCTCGCGGCGGCGGGATTGGGCAAGATCACCACCGAGATCCGTCAGGCTCCGCCCTTCTACTTTGCCGAGGGGTATCATCAGCAGTACTTGGCGAAGAACCCGAACGGCTATTGCGGCCTCGGCGGCACCGGCGTTACCTGTCCGACGCCCGCAACGATCGCTGCCGCGTAGACTTTCTTAGCCGCGAACCGGAAGGGAAAACCCAGCCTAGTTGCCCCAGAACGGCGCCGCATCGTTCAGGCGCCGCCGATGCCGGCGCAGCTTTCGTTCGCCGCTGGCGAGCAATTGGTCGTGCGCTTCAAGCAAGGCGACCCAGGCGTGAGCAGCAGGGCTTCGCGGCTCGATCTGCGCAAAGAGTTCGGTCACAAACTCATGCGCGACGCGAACGTCGTTCGCATAGCCGAGATCGCTTTGGAGGCGTTTCAGCCTGCTGACAAACCTCTCTAAGCCGTCTTTATCGAAAAGGCTGGCGAAAAGCTCAACGGTGTAGCGAAGCTTCTTGACCCCGATTCTCAGCTTGTGCCGCTCTCGCGGTCTCAGGCTGCCAAACCCCCTGCCGCGTTGCCTTACTTTGCGCCGGCGCCGATCGAGCACGTCGGGCGCTATTCCACCGATCGGAGAGGTCATCGGATCCGGCTCATCCGCTGCCGAATCCCGACGCCAGCCTGACGCCTCGAACCACCGCAGGAGGCGCAACATGCTGGCGGTGTAGCGCTGCGATAGAATGGCTTCCCTGATCTGGTCGTATGCGGCAGCCCGGAGCCGGTCGAGCGTGGCGCCGAGGTCGTCCCATCCGGGCTCGTCCGGAAGTCCGGTGCGGGCCGCCGGCACCAACTCGGCTGCGAACACATCCAGGTTGCGGGCCGGTCCCAGCGTTCCGCCGAGCCAACGAAGCTCCTCGGTGACCCACCGGACGTCCTCTGGCGGAAGGATTTTCTTGAGCGAGGAAATTGCCGAGCGCAGGCGCCGCACGGCCACCCGCATCTGGTGAACGCCTTCCGGCTCCGCCGAGAGCACGGCAGGTTCATTGCGCAACAGCTGCGCGAGGCAACTGCGGCCGATCTTTTGCAGCGCGGCCTCGACCGTCATATCGGGATCGAGAACGACGGGCTTCGCATGAACGGCCGGCGGAATGGCATCGCCACACTCCACCAACTGGTAGCCGCGTTCCGATTTACTGCGGGTTTCGATACGAAGCGGGGCGACCTCCAGCAACTGCGCGGCTAGGTCGTAAAGGGCGGTAGCGTCACCGCCCTTGAGTTCGAGTTCGACCTCGCCGATCGGCTCGGTTCTGTCGTTGGCGACGGCCCGGACCTCACCTTCGTCAACTGCTGCCTCTATCGTGGTTCCCGGTGCCGGCTCGATCGCGAATATCGTGCGGGTGACTTCGGTCACGAAAAATCGCCGCAGATCGGCGGCCGCACCGTCCGGCAAGTGCGGGCCACTCTGCGCCGCATCGGGGTCGGGGCGACTCTCGGCGACCGTATCTTCCCACTCGCCGCGCGACAGGAGATCCCCCGCAGCGAGGTCTCCCTCCTTGACGGTCTGAAGGAAATGCCCGCCCCGGTCGCGGACCCGCAAGGTCAGCCCGCGCTCTTTGAGTGCCGAATCCGGCGTGTCGTAATAGGTACTGATCAGCCTTTCTTGCGTGCTGACCCGGGCCATCGCCATGAGCGCGCGCTTTAGTCCGGGAAGGTCCTCTGACCGCGCAGCGAGCTTGAGTTCGACTTCCGTCGAAATGGCAGCCTCCCGTCCGGACTGATGGTTCGTTTCGCGAACACCGGGGCATAATCCTTTGATCCCCCGACCTGGTGCGGCCCATCGCCACCCGAATACCGATCTTTGCCGCGGTGGTTGCCCTACTCGGCCGCCGCCCGCGCCGCTTCTTTGATACCGTTCATGTAATCGACGCTGACCGGCTGGTCGGTCTCGAACGGGCTCTTGAGATCGAGTTCCTTGGCCATCTCGCGGACTGCCGGGAACACCTCTTGCCCCAACAGGCGGATACAGGTCTTGGCGTCCTCGTGCGTGACGTTGCCGTCATTTCCCCAGACGCCGAGAATACCAGGCCGTGTCTCTTCGAGCAGAATGCGCAATTTGGCGATCACCTGCTTTGGCGTGCCGGCGATGATCATCAAATCTTCGAGCTGTTTTTCCAGTTCCGGGCGATAGCGAGGATTTTTCGAGCGGCCGGAGGCAAACTCGACAAAGGCACGGCGGTTTTCCGGGCTCCCGTACCCCGAGGGCGTGCTCCACACTGGATGGGCGAGACCGGTGAATTCGCCCTGCATCCATCTGAATTGGGCGGCGTTCGCGAGCGCCTTCTCCTCGGTCTCGGCGACGTGGATCTGTTTCAACATCCCGTGATAGTCCGGGCCCGCCGGTAAAGCCGGCCTCGGCTGCTACGTTGTCATAGATCTCCCAAATCCGCTTCGTCCGATCGATCGGCGTGTTGAGCGCGATATAGGGATAGCCCGCGCTGTGCCGCCCAGACGACCGTCTCGGGACTGATCACGCCCGGGATCCACACCCGCGGATGCGGCTTCTGCAACGGCACAGCCCACGGGTTGACGACGCGGTGCTGGTAATGAGTGCCTTCCCAGCGGAACGGTCCCTCACGCGTCCACGCGGCAACGATCAGATCGTGCGCCTCCTGAAAACGCTCCCGATTAAAGGCCGGATTGACGCCGGCGGCGAGCTGCTCCTGGCCGCCGCCGCGAACAAAGCCTGAAACCAGCCGGCCCTTCGAGATCATGTCGATCATCGACAATTCCTCGGCGAGCCGCACCGGATTGTCGGCCAGCGGCAACGGGTTGCCGAGGAGGATGATCTTCGCCTCTTTCGTCACTGCGGCGAGGATCGCGGCAAAGATGTTGCACTTCGCCTGCATGCAGAACGGCGCATTGTGGTGCTCGTTCAGCATGAAGCCCTCGACGCCCATCTCCTCGGCATAGATGTAATGCTCGAGATATTCGTTATAGAGCCGGCTCCCGGCGACCGGGTCGAAGTATTTGTTGGCAAACATCAGCGCCGTCGCGCCGAACTTCAGACCCTCCTCGGCCGGATAGGCCGACATCGGCTGCTCGGTAAAGTACATCAATTGCATGAGTTTCTCCGTCTCTGGCGTGGTTTTGCGGTGGCCGCAACCAGGGAAAGCTTCTACCGCGCTGACAATACCTCAGACCCTGAAAACGGCGAAGCGGGCGTTCCCGGCCACTCCCACCAGACCGGTGCTGCGATGTATGAAGGCGATCACGCGTCACGCGTGGCAGCATAGCGGATCCCGAGCGCCCGTGGATCCTCGCGGTGAACAGCTGCAGATCAGCGGCAGGATAGCGCGAACCCGCATTAGCAAAGCACCGAGTGCCGAGTAGGGCCGGACGGTATCCGCACAATCGCCAAATATAGAGCAGTCTCCGCCGAATTTCAGCGCACGGCCACGCCGTGGAAATCCACTCAGCCGTTCAGCCAGGGGCAGAAGCCGAGCGAGCATTCACCAAGCAGCCAACAACACTGATCAAAGCATCGGGGAACTGGATTGAGATCCTCACCCCCCAGGCTTGCGGGCTGTGGGTGCCGACCCACGGATCTCAGTACGCAGGCAAGCGGGCGAGAATTATGCGATGCGTCCCGTCCCTGGCCGTCGCCGTCCTCGTCGTCATCTGCACCTTTCGCCGCCGCGACGCCCAGGCCGAGCCTCAGCTTGTGCTGGTGTTCCGCTGAAGGCTCATTTCCGCGCCATCTTCGCCAGCCGCTCGGGTACCCTCGTTCATAATTGATAGTCAAGCAATTGCCATATTCTCGTCTTAATCGCCAGCGCATCGCACACGTGACGGCGCCCCGCGGACCGCGCGGCTGTCGCGATCACATCAACCTCCAGCTTGGCACACCCGATGCCGTCAGGGGCCATCCACCGGGCATCGCGAGCCGCAGGCTTGGCTCTCGAGAAGGCTATCTCGGGCCCTGGAGCGCTCGATGGGTCAGGTTTGGTTCGTCGCGCACGGCGCGCCTCGCAATTAGAGCGCCAGTTTCGCCGGAACGACGCCGCTGCCGCGCGTGTTTCGCCGTTGTCGGCGGGAGCGGGGAATGTTGACTATTGCCGAGGCGCAGCGGCGGACCGAGCTCTTTCTGACCGGCCATATGCTGGAGGCATTGCGCGCGGTCGAATACGAATTGCCGAGCTTCGATACTGAGCCCGTCGACGTCGAGCTGGCGGATGTCGCGCGCTCGCGGGTCGAGATCCGGCATGTGCGCGGTGCTTCCGACGCAACTTACCTGGTCAATGCGTTCGGCGACGAGTTGCTGATGCAATTGCAGCTCAATGTGCATCGGCTCGTCGTCGTCTACCGGGTGCCGGCGCTCGACGCGCTCGATGCCAGCACATTGGCGGTGCGACTGGAGCGCTGGCGCATCGGCGCCGAGCATGCCGGCTGGAAATTCGGCTGGCGCGACGCGCCGATAGCCGGCGATCCCGGCCGGCGCTATGTGGAAACCTATTGCTACGCCTTTGCCGACAGCGATTTTCTCGAAAACGAGCCGCAGCAGCTCTATTGGCGCACCGACATCGTGCAGATGACCCGCTACTATGTGATCGAGGCGGCCCGTGGCGGCATCCGCCTATCGCCGCGCCGCGCCGGCTTCCCGGTTTAGAGGTGTTATTTCCCGAGTTGCGCGCGAAACCCGGCCACCGTTTCGAGCTGGCGGTCCGGGTCGCCGACCAGCCGGACGATCACGTGAGTGGCGCCGGCATCGGCAAAGCTGTGCAAGAATTCGGCCGCACCCTTGCGAGGCCCGGCAAAGCACGCCTGTCGCCGACGCATTGCCGCGGCCGGCTGACCGTAATAATTCTCCAGGAACGCATCGATCCGCTGGTTCGCGCGGCTCGCATCCTCATCGATGGCCAAGGTCGTATAGATTGCCGCTACAAACTGGCCGACGTCGCGCCCCGCTTCGCGAAGGGTCTGCTGCACCTCGACCCATTGCTGCTTCCAACGGCCGAGGTCGGCCTCGTTGGCGAACCAGCCGTCGAAATGCCGGGCCGCCCGCTCGAGAGCGGGGCGGACCGAGCCTGCCATCCAAATCGGCGGGCCCCCGGCGCGGTATGGGGTCGGCCCCAGCACGCCGCCTTGCACCGGCCAGCGGCCTTGCCAGTCGACCGGCTTGCCGGTCCACAGCGCGCGGCAGAGGCGCAGGCCTTCCATCATCCGGCCGACGCGCCCTTCGAAGGGCACTCCCGCCGCAGTGAATTCCGCCCGGATATTGGGAAGGTCGCTGGCGATCCCGGCCCCGACGACGAGCCGCCCCTCGCTGATCTGGTCCAATGTCGCGAGCTGATGCGCCAGCACCACCGGATTGCGCAGTGCCGGCAAAAAGACAGCAGTGCCGAGCGCCACTTTTTGCGTATGCGCCGCCACCGCGGCCAACAGAGTGAGCGGATCATGCCGCGGCCGGGCCAGCAGCGAGTCCCCGACCCACACCGAATCGAACCCAAATCCCTCGGCGCGCACCGCGAGCTCCATCAAAGGCGCGGTCTCCGGCCGGCCTTCCATGACCCGTTCCCGGGTCGGCAGCAGATACCCAATCTGTGGCGGCATTGTCCGCGACTAGTGCAGGCGCAACGATGTGCTCACGTGGCGGAATCGGCCGCGAGCGGCGGACGGCGCTTGCCCGACCTTTACCGAATGGAGCTTGCCTTCGATGTTGCGGCTCCAGAATTCCAGAAAGCGGTGGAGCTCGGGATAGTCCGGAGCGAGGTCGAGCTGCTGCCAAATAAAGCTCTGCAACAAATCTGGGTGGTCCGGCATCCGGTAGATGATCTCGGCGGTGGTCAGCCGATACTCACCAGGTTGGCGAATGGCGGTCATTCGGGTCTCCTCTCGGGCTCGTTCCCGCTAACCGGCAGGATGCTCCGCCGGTTTCGCCGCAGCAACAAAAAACTAGCCGAAACAGCGTGTTATCAGCTTGCCGAGGAGAGTGCTGCCAAGCGTGTGGCCGAGGTCCCTTGAAGCAATGGCGCAAGAGGTTAGATTAAATCGCTACCGGAAACATTCATGCTGGCGGTTTGTTTACCGGAAACGGGTGTCTGCCAGGCTGAGGTCTCCACAGCGATGAAGCGGGTTTTGTCAGCGCTCGTTGTCTCCGGCGGAATTGCCGTGACGACGGGCATCGTTTCCCCTGTGCTCGCCGGCGCGCCGATACCCTTGGCCGACGGCGCACCGGTGCAAACTTTGGCGCCGGTCGTCAGCCGGATCACCCCTGGCGTCGTCGGCATCTCTGTGCGTGGCCGGGTACGGGAAGACAACCCGCTGCTGCAGGACCCGATGTTCCGCCGCTTTTTCAACCTGCAGCAACCGCCCATCGAGCGCGAAACGCAGGCGACCGGCTCGGGCGTTATTGTGGATGCCGGGCAGGGCTACGTGTTGACGAACGCTCATGTCGTCGAGAATGCGAGCAATATCGAAGTCACGACCAAGGACAACCGACGGCTCACCGCGAAGTTGATCGGCCGTGACCCCGAAACCGACATCGCCGTGCTGCAGATCCCTGCCGCGGGGCTTACCGCGGTCCCCATCGGCGACTCCGATCGCCTGCAAGTCGGGGATTTCGTGCTGGCGATCGGCAATCCCTTCGGGCTTGGCCAAACTGTCACATCCGGCATCATCAGTGCGCTCGGGCGCAGCGGGCTCGGCATCGAAGGGTACGAGGATTTCATCCAGACCGACGCTTCGATCAACCCGGGCAACTCCGGCGGGCCCCTGGTCGATCTGCAGGGCCGCGTCGTCGGCATCAACACGGCGATCCTCGCGCCCGGCGGCGGCAATATCGGCATCGGTTTTGCGGTGCCGATCAACATGGCGCGCCAGGTCATGGACCAGCTGATCAGCTACGGCGAGATCAGGCGCGGCCGCATCGGGATCGCGATGCAGGACCTGACCCCGGAGCTCGCCCAGGCACTCGGCACGAAGCACACGCAGGGCGCGGTGATTGCCCGCGTGGAACCCGGTTCGCCGGCCGAGCGCGCCGGGTTGCGGACCAACGACCTCGTTCTTGCGGTCAACGGCGCGCCGATGCGCAGCGGCACGGAGCTGCGCAACAGAGTGGGGCTGTCGCGGATCGGCGATGATGTCGAGCTGACTGTCGAACGCGGTGGCACGGAGCGCAATGTGACGGTTCGCATCGAGCGAGCGACGACGACCGCCCAGCGCACGCGCACCCGGCAGCGCTGATCGCGGATGGCGCAAACACCCTATGAGGTGCTCGGCGTCCAGCCGGATGCGAGCGCTGACGAGATCCGCAAGACCTACCGCAAGCTCGCCAAGCAATTTCACCCCGATTTGAACCCCGGCAAACCGGAGGCGGAAGCCCGCTTTAAGTCGATCTCCGCAGCTTACGACCTGTTGTCCGATCCGGAGAAGCGGGCGCGGTACGACAGGGGTGAAATCGATGAAACCGGCGCCGAGCGCCCGCCGCGGGGTTATTATAGGAGCCAAGCGGAAGGCGCTCAGGGGTGGCGATACGAGCCCGAAGGCGAGATGGATTTGAGCGACCTCGAGGATCTGTTCGCGGCCTTCGGCTCGGCCGGCCGCAGGCAACGCGGCGGGGCCGGCGCGGGGTTCAGGGGGCGTGGTGGCGACCGGCATTTTACCTTGACCATCGATTTCGTCACAGCGGCGACCGGCGGCAAGCAGCGGCTGTCGCTCGCGCCCGAGGAATGGCTCGATGTGACGATACCGGCCGGGGTCGAAGACGGTCAGGTATTGCGCCTGCGAGGCAAAGGCGGGGAGGGCTTCGGCGGTGGGGCATCCGGCGATGCGCTGATCGAAGTGCATGTCGCGCCGCATCTGCTGTTTCGCCGAGAGGGCGACAATATCTTGCTTGAATTGCCGGTAAGCCTGTCCGAAGCGGTGCTCGGGGCGCGAGTGGCGGTGCCGACCGTGACTGGCCCGGTGGCGATGACGATTCCCAAGGGATCGGATACCGGCATGCAGTTTCGATTGCGCGGCAAAGGCATTCAGAAGAAGACCCCTGGCGACGAGATCGTTACCTTGAAGGTGTTCATCGGCCAGAGTTCCGATCCTGAGCTGGCAGTGTTTATCGAAAAGTGGGCGCCGCAGCACCGGTTCGAGCCCAGGCAAGGAATGCCTGCGGCATGATGGGACTCGACGAATTGCTCCGTCGGGTGGAAGGGCTCGACCGCCGCGATTTGCTGCGCTGGGTCGAAAACCGCTGGGTTTTGCCCGAGCAGCGAGACCAGACGTGGATCTTTTATGAAGTCGACGTCGCCCGAGTTCGAGCTGATCGTCGAAATCCGCAAGGAATTCGCCGTCGACGAGGAGGCGTTGCCGCTGGTCCTCGGCCTCCTCGACCAAGTTTACGGCCTGCGCCGGCAACTCCGCCGAATGTGCGACGCCCTGGCGGTCCAGCCGCCGGAAGTACAAGCCGCCGTTAGGCGTGCGCTGCGGCCTCTGACAGGACAGGAAGCACCACAGGACTGACCGCTGTCGGCGCCCTGGGGTAAAGCCGCGATTGTGAAGCGGCGGCGAAGCGGGCAGAATCGAGCTCTGCGCCTAGCACAGGGAGGATGTCATGCAGCTGAGCCGCGAGGAATTGCTCAAAGCCTATCGTGACATGGTCACGATCCGCCGCTTCGAGGAGCGCGTCCAGGAGGAGTTCTCCAAAGGCGGCATCCCCGGTTTCGTGCATCTCTATGCCGGCGAGGAGGCCTCCGCGGTCGGCGTATGCTCGCATCTCGGGCCGCAGGATTACATTGCCAGCACCCATCGCGGGCATGGGCACAGCATCGCCAAGGGCTGCGACCCGACGCTGATGATGCAGGAGCTGTTTGCGAAGAAGACGGGGTTGTGCGGCGGCAAGGGCGGCTCGATGCACATCGCCGATCTCGACCGCGGCATGCTCGGCGCCAACGGCATCGTCGGCGGCGGGCCGCCGCTGGTCATTGGCGCGGCACTGACCGCGAAGATCCTCGGCCGCAATACCGTCGCGGTATCGTTCACCGGCGACGGCGGCTCGAACCAGGGCACCACCTTCGAGGCGATGAACATGGCGGTGGTGCTGAAACTCCCCGCCATATTCGTCTTCGAGAACAACCAATACGGCGAAGGTACGGCCTTCGAGTACGCGGTCGGCAGCCGCGACATCGCCGGCCGCGCGGGCGGCTTTGGCCTGCCCGCGGTCAAGGTCAGCGGCGACGATTTCTTCGAGGTGCACGAGGCGGCGCGCGAGGCGGTCGAACGCGCTCGCGCCGGCGGCGGTCCGAGCGCGATCGAGGTCGACACCTGCCGTTTCTATGGCCATCACTCGGGCGATGCGCAGCTCTATCGCGGCAAGGACGAGGTGCGCCGCCTGCGCGAGGAGCGCGACTGCCTCAAGCACTTCCGCCGGCGGGTCGGCGAGGCAGGGCTGCTCGAAGGGGCGGCGCTCGATGCGGTCGAGGGAGAGGTCGCCGTGCTGATCGACCATGCCGTCGAGGTCGCCCGGGCGGCGCCGCCCCCGGACGGGGAGGCTCTGTTGCGCGACGTGTACGTTTCGTATTGAGGGAGAGCGCGATGGCACTGAAATCAATACGCCAAGCGCTCAACGAGGCGCTCGCGCAGGAAATGCGCCGCGACCCGCGCGTCGTCGTGATCGGCGAGGACGTGGCGGGCGGCGCCGGCTCGCAAGGCCAGCGCGACGCCTATGGCGGCGTGCTCGGCGTGACGAAGGGGCTCTTTGGCGAATTCGGCGAGACCAGGGTCATCGACACGCCGATCACCGAGTTGGCGATCATGGGCGCCGCCGCCGGGGCCGCGGTCACTGGGTTGCGCCCGGTCGCCGAGCTGATGTTCTCGGATTTCTTCGGCGTCTGCTTCGACCAGATCTACAACCAGGCTGCGAAATTCCGCTACATGTTCGGCGGCAAGGCCAAGACCCCGCTGGTTATCCGCACGATGATCGGCGCCGGCCGCAGCGCCGCGGCCCAGCATTCCCAAAGTCCCTATCACATCTTCACCTCGGTGCCGGGGCTCAAATGCGTTGTGCCGTCCAACGCCTATGACGCAAAGGGGCTCCTGATCCAGGCGATCCGCGACGATGACCCGGTGATCTTCTGCGAGCACAAATTGATGTACGATTTGCGCGCCGAAGTCCCGGACGAGCCCTATACGATCCCGTTCGGCGAAGCCAACGTCGTCCGCGACGGCGACGACGTGACGGTCGTCGCGCTCGCCCGCATGGTGCATTACGCTGGCGAGGCGATTGATACCCTCGCCAAGGAGGGGATCGAGTGCGAGCTGATCGACCCGCGAACGACCTCGCCGCTCGACGAGGACACGATCCTCGAGAGTGTCGAGCGCACCGGGCGGCTCGTGGTCGTCGACGAGGCGACCCCTCGCTGCAGCATGGCGGCCGACATCGCCGCACTGGTCGCCGAGAAGGCGTTCGTATCCCTCAAGGCACCGGTCAAACGCGTGACCGCGCCGCACACTCCGGTGCCGTTCGCCCCCTCGCTCGAAAAGCTCTACATCCCGAGCCCGGAGCGCATCGCGGGCGCGGTGCGCGAGGTCTACGGGTACCGCGATTGACAATCTTTATCCCTCGGTTCATCTCGTCGCCCCCGCGAAAGCGGGGATCCAGGGCAAGCATTCTGGCCCGGCCGCCCTGGCTTCCCGCGTTCGCGGGAATGACGAAGGAGGTAGACGATGACCGCTGAGATCACCGCGATCACGATGCCGAAATGGGGCCTGACGATGACCGAGGGCACGGTCGCGGGATGGCTCAAGCAAGAGGGGCAGAGCATCGCCGCCGGCGAGGAGCTGCTCGAGATTGAGACGACGAAGATCACCAATGTCTTAGAAGCGCCGGAGGGCGGCACGTTGCGGCGCATCGTAGCGCCGGCCGGGACGACGGTGCCGGTCGGCGCCTTGCTCGCGGTGGCGGCGCCCGAGGAGGTTCCGGAAGGCGACATCGACGCCTACGTCGCCGGCTTCGCAGCACCCAAGCCGGCGACCGGAGCCGAGGCGCATGCTGAAGCGGCAATACCCCGCGAAATTGAAGTCGACGGGCTGCGGCTGCGTTATCTCGAGTTGGGCGAGGGCGCCAGCGTCCCGGTCTTGCTGTTGCACGGCTTTGGCGGCGATCTCAACACCTGGATGTTTACGCAGCCGGCGCTGGCGGAAGGCCGGCGCGTGATTGCACTCGACCTTCCCGGGCATGGCGGGTCGACGAAGGAGGTTCGGCGCCCCGATGCCGATGCTCTGGTGGGTATTGTCGGCCAGGCAGCCGATGCGCTCGGCATTGAGCGGATGCACCTCGTCGGGCATTCGATGGGAGGCGGCATCGCAATCTCGTTTGCGGTCCGGCAGCCCGAGCGCGTAGCGACGTTGAGCCTGATCGCCCCGGCCTCCCTCGGGCCCGAGGTCAACGCCGCGTTCATCGATGGTTTTGTGCGGCTCTCGCGCCGCCGCGAGGCGGTCGAGATGCTGAGCCAACTCGTGCACGACCCGGCGCTGGTCAGCCGAGCCATGGTCGAGGAGGTGTTGCGCTACAAGCGACTAGACGGCGTGTCGGCGGCGCTGACGGCCATTGCCGCGGAGTGGTTCCCGGAAGGCCGCCAGCGCGCCGATCGCGCAGCGGCGGTTGCGGAACTCAGATTGCCGGTGCAGATCATCTGGGGTCGCGACGACCGGATCATTCCGGTCGCGCACGCGGAAGCCCTGGCGACGCAGGTTCCGGTGCAAATCCTCGAACGCACCGGACACCTCCCTCATATGGAAAGAGCCGGAGAGGTCAACCGGCTAATACAAAGGCTGATCGAGAATCAGGCCTGAGAAGGTCCCTCAGATGCGGCCGGACGCCGCGAGGCGGCGCCTGAGCAGGGTGCGCATGAACCTGTTGCGGCTGCGCACCAACTGCGTCGTTACAGGCTTGGTCGCCGAGGCCGCAGCACGCGAAGGAGCCGTTTCGGCCGGTTCTTGGGAAGAATATCGACGTTCGAAATCCTCATCGCTGAAAGTAAAACCAGAGTCTTCTTTTTCTATCATTATAGCGTTTCCTCGACATATGGAAGGGTAAGGGCACCCCTCGTCTATTACTGCCTCGTGTATTTAACGACGCGACGCACCCGGCCCCATTCGCCCGGCTGGACCACGTAGAGGTCCTTGTGCGAGTCGACCCAAATGCCATGGCAGGAGCGGTTTACCGGCCCGTCGCCCCAGCGCGCCAGCCGCTCGCCGTCCAGCGTCAGAATGCTGATCATGCCGCCATTGTGCTCGGGGATGTAGACCGTATCGTCGTCGTCGACGTAGAAAAACGCGGGACCGATCAGCTCGGTCGGCCAGACGGTCAGCAATTTCCCGTCCTGGTCGAAGACCTGCACGCGGTCGTTTTCCCGGTCCGCGACGAGCACGCGGCCGCGGCGGTCGATCCATACCCCGTGCGGCAGGTTGAACTGCCCCGGCGCGTTGCCGGGCTCACCCCAGGAGAAGAGGTGCTGCGCGTCAGCCGAGAATTTGTGGACGCGCGCGTTGCCATAGCCGTCGGTCATGAACATCTCGCCGCTCGGCGCAAACGCGACGTCGGTCGGCAGGTTGAAGGGTCCGCCGCCATGCGTGACCTTTTTCCACGCCGATGAGCTGAAATCGTCTTCCGGCACTCCGGTATCCGAGCGCTGACCTTTGGCGCCGATCGTCTGGAGCAGTTTTCCGTCGGTCGTGAACTTCATGAACTGGCCGTGATACTCGTCGCAGAGCCAGACGAAATCGTTCTCGTCGATGCGGATCGCGTGCGGAAAGGAGAACATGCCGGCGCCCCAGGACGACAGGAAGTTGCCGTCGCGGTCGAAGATGACGACCGGATGCCGGGGGTTGCGATTGAAGCAGTAGACCCGATCCTTGGAGTTGACGGATACGGCGCACGCCCTGATCTCGACCTCCGCCGGCGGGCGAGCCCACTCCTCGTCAACCCGATAGGTATATTTGCCGCTGCCGACGATCGGGTCCATCGTTTCCCCTCTCAATTCTTATCGGCGTGGGTCGCCGCTCCGGCGCATCATACGCGCCCGCAGCCTTCCATCATGAGGCTATTCTGCATCGGGAGTATGCAACAACGGCAGCCCAGTCCGTTTCGGGGCGCCGGGTGTCGACGGTTTGCAAGCGTCTTGAACAGTTGCTCCGCAGGCCCATTTACCAATCCCATTGGATGGCGAATGGATGGCTCTGAGGATGGCGCAACGATATCAGCGAGCTTCGAGGAAGGGCCGCGGAGAGCGAAAAGATCACGATCAATCTTGGCCACGTCGACCTCGGTCATATCGATCTGATGGTTCAGGAAGGATTTTACTCGAACCGAACCGACTTTATCCGGACCGCCATTCGAAACCAGCTCGAGCGGCACGCCGATGCGGTCAAGCAGGCGATTGGGCGCAAGAAGGTGGAACTCGGGCTGCTTCATTTCAGCCGAGAAGATCTGGAAGCAATTCGTGCCGCCGGCCAGGTGATCCATATCCGAGTGTTGGGGCTCGCCAGCATTGCCGGGGATGTCACTCCCGAGCTTGCCCGCGCCACGATCGGATCGATCGCAGTGCTGGGTGCGCTGCACGCCAGTTCCGCCGTCAAGGCCGCGCTTGCCGACCGGATTCGCTGATTGGTCCGCGCTAGCTAACTGACGCAGCTCTCGGCCCCGCCTACCACGAGACCTCTCCAATCGACGGACCCGGCCTTTCCCAGGTTGTTCCGATCAAAGGATATTTGGCGCAATGAATGACCCACTGCACTCCGGCGTCATTGAAGCAACCCGTCTCACACGCGCGGGCCGGCTCACCGAGGCAACTGCACTGCTGCAGCAAATCCTTCAGCCCGGGAAAGATCATCCCGGGAAAAATCAGCCTGCTGCCTCTCCGATCCTCTCTCGTACCCGCGCCTCTTCCACTGGAGACGCGCTTCAGACCATCGAGCTGATGCCGGAGTATGTTGAGATCGACGATCCCGAGGCATCTTCGCCGACGGGACGGGAGGAAATCGGGACCGGCATCACCGGCATGGCGATACGAGGAGCCCGGGCGCATTCGCCCGAGGCGCTGCGCCGTTTTCTGGATCGGATCGCCCCGACCCGCTTTACACCCAATCCGGATGGGTTGGTAGAACCGTCTCCGGCGGGCATCGCCGGCGTGCCCGAAGGCGGTCAGTTCCTCGCGAAGTCCTACAGCAGCGAAACCGGAACCCGCGCCTACAAGCTCTATGTGCCGAGCCGCTATCGCGGCCAGCCGCTGCCATTGATCGTCATGCTGCACGGCTGCACTCAGTCGCCCGATGACTTCGCCGCCGGCACGCGGATGAACTGGCGAGCTGAGGAGCATAATTGCTTTGTTGCTTATCCCGCCCAGCCGGCCTCCGCCAACCCTTCAAAATGCTGGAACTGGTTTCGCCCGGGTGACCAAACCCGCGACCGCGGCGAGCCCTCGCTGATCGCGGGCATCACCCGGCAGGTCATCAGCGATTACTCGGTCGACGAGGAACGTGTCTACGCTGCCGGATTGTCCGCCGGCGCAGCGGCCGCCGTGATCCTGGCGGTGACGTACCCTGACCTCTATGCGGCAATCGGCGTTCATTCCGGCCTCGCTTGCGGCGCGGCGAGCGACGTCGCCTCGGCATTTTCGGCGATGCGCCAGAGCCGGCGGCCGACGAGGCGCAACGCGCGCCGGATGCTCCATTCGCCGAAGCTATTCACGAACCGTCCCAGCCATTGTGTTCCATGGCGATCAGGACAGTACGGTACACCCGCACAATGGCGACCAGGTCATAGCGCAGCTGCGGGAATTGTCGACCGCGGACTTCAGAATGACGGTTGAGCACGGCCAGGCGCCCGGCGGCCGCGCCTATACGCGCACCCTCTACTGCGACGAGGAGGGTCACGTGGTCTTCGAGCAGTGGCTCACTCGCGGCGCCGGCCATGCCTGGTCGGGCGGCAGTTCCGCGGGCTCGTACACCGATCCGCTCGGGCCGGATGCAACGCGCGAAATGCTTCGCTTTTTTCTCGATCATCCGCCGATTTCCTAATCCGATGGCCAGTACAAATCAGCTTGCTCACTCGGCATGCCGCAGGTAGGCGACTGGGCGAGGGTTGACGCGGCGTCATCGGGAGTTGCCGCGGCCGACTCACCCTGCGCGAAAGCGTAAACCGGCCGCTGTCCGGGCGGAAGCCGGGACCCCACCGATCCGCCCTCGTGCGGCCGAGAGATGGGCCCCGGCTTTCGCCGGGGAAGCGTTCAATATTTTGCCTGCCGCCACCAACCCTCTCTTCCTTGGCACGAACCACCCGGAACGCCCCCTCGGCGGCCATCGGGAATGGCAATGACAATCGGAGAAGAGCGGATGCCGGCCTACAGCATCCCGAGCTCGAGCCGTGCCTCTTCGCTCATCTTCTCGGGCCCCCAGGGTGGGGTCCAGACGAGTTTGACGCCAACGTCGGTGACGCCAGGAACGCCGCGGATCGCGGTCTCGACTTCTCCCGGCATGCTGGCGGCGACCGGGCAGGCGGGGGTCGTCAGGGTCATCTCGACATAGACGAGCGCCGCCCTTTTTGACGATCAGCTCGTAGATCAGGCCGAGCTCTACGAGGTCCATCGGGATTTCCGGGTCGCGCACGGTTTTGAGCGCCTCCAGAACCGGGCCCATCAGCGCAGGATCGTCCTCGCCGCCTTCCGGGCGCTCGGCCTCGTTCTCCTCTGTCGGCGGATTCTGTTCGAAGTCGAACGGATCGCGGTCCATCTATCTACTCCGTCTTCACGGTCTCGCCCGGAGCCTTCAGCGCCGCCTCGAGCGCATGCCAAGACAAGGTTGCGCATTTGACGCGCGCCGGGTACGCCTTGACCCCGGTCAGCGGTTCGAGCCGGTCCATTTCCTCGGCCAAGGGCTCCGGCAACTCGGCGGCCGGCTCACCACCAGTGACCCGGGAATGAAATTGCGCGAAGAGGGCGCGAGCCTCCGGAACAGTCTTGCCCTTCAGCACCTCGGTCATCAGCGAGGCCGCGGCGGTCGAGATCGCGCACCCGCGCCCCTGGAAGCTGACATCAGCGATGCGGTCGCCGTCGAGCGTGAGGTACACCGTGACGCGGTCGCCGCACAGCGGGTTATGGCCCTGCGCGAAGTGCGTCGGCTGTTCGATCTTGCGAAAATTCCGCGGATGGCGGCCATGATCGAGAATGATGTCCTGGTAGAGCTCGCGCAGATCTATCATCGTCGGAACATCTCCCTCGCGGCCCGCAACGCGGCGGCCAGTCTGTCGATGTCGCTCTCGTCGTTGTAAACGCCCAGCGACGCACGGGTCGTCGCCGCAAGCCCGAGCTTATCGACGAGCGGCTGCGCGCAGTGGTGGCCGGCGCGTACCGCCACGTGATGCTGATCGAGCACCTGGGCGAGGTCGTGCGCGTGCACGCCTTCCAGGTCGAAGGACAGGATCCCGAGCCGCCGCTGCCCGGCCTCGACCAGGCGCAGATCCGGTATGCGCGACAGCTGGTCGACGCCGTAGCCGGTCAGCGCCTCCTCGTGTTCGAGGATGTTGTCGCGCCCCAACTCCTCGATGAAATCGATCGCGGCGCCGAGCCCGATCGCGCCCGAGATGTCGGGCGTACCCGCCTCGAACCGATGCGGCGGGTCCTGAAACTCGCTCTTCTCGAACGTGACGTTGAGGATCATCTCGCCGCCGCCTTGCCATGGCGGCATCGCCGACAAGAGCTCGTATTTTCCGTAGAGCACGCCGATGCCGGTCGGCCCGTAGGTCTTGTGCCCGGAGAATACGTAGAAGTCGCAATCGAGTGCCTGCACATCGACCGCGAGCCGCGGCGCCGCCTGACAGCCGTCGATCAGCATCTTCGCGCCGTGGCGGTGAGCGAGGCGGGTGACCGTCTCGATCGGCACGAGCGCTCCGGTCGCATTGGCGAGGTGAGTCATCGCGACGAGCCGGGTGCGTGGCGACAGCAGCGCCTCGAATGCGGCGAGGTCCAACCCGCCGGTCGCGTCGATCGGGGCTACGACGAGCCGGATCCCGATGCGGTCGCGCAGCAACTGCCAGGGCACGATGTTCGAATGGTGCTCGAGCTCGCTGATCAGCACCTCGTCGCCGGCTTTGAGGAAGGTCGCGCCCCAGCTCTGTGCGACAAGGTTGATGCCCTCGGTGGCGCCGCGCACGAAAACGATCTCGCGCGGGTCGGCCGCGTTCAAGAACGCCCGCATCTTCTCGCGCGCTTTTTCAAACAGCTCGGTCGAGCGGGCGCTCAGCCGATAGACGCCGCGATGCACGTTGGCGTAATCGGTGCTGTAGTAATTCGAAATGCAGTCGATGACCGCCCGCGGCTTCTGTGCGCTCGCGCCGGAATCGAGGAAAACCAGATCCGGGTTGTTCGCAAAGATCGGGAACTCGCGCTTCAAGACCTGCGGGTCGAAGCCACCCGGGCCAGGGTAGATGCTCCTCAAACTCGCCGACCTCATTCCTACTCCTCCAATGCCGCCAAGCGCCGGGCCAGCCGTGCCTGCAGGTGCTCGCGCAGCACATCCTCTTCAACGAGGTCGAGCGCCTCTCGCGCGAACGCCTCGATCAGCATGTGACGAGCCTCGTCGGCAGGTATTCCGCGGGCGCGCAGATAAAAAAGAGCCGCTTCGTCGAGATCGCCGACAGCGGCGCCATGGCTGCATTTGACATCGTCGGCATAGATTTCGAGCTCGGGCTTTGTGTCGATCGCGGCGCGCGGGCTCAGCACCAAATTGCGGCTGAGCTGATGGGCGTCGACTTTCTGGGCCCCCGGGCGCACGGTAATGCGGCCCTGGAAGGCGCCGTGCGCCCGCCCAGCCGCCACGCCTTTGAAGGTTTCGCGGGTTTCGCCGCCTGGCGCCAGGTGGTCGACCGTCGTCAGAATATTCGCCTCCTGACGTCCGGAGATCAGAAAGGCGCCGTTGAGGTCGCAACGGCTTTTCTCGCCTTCGCTCCTTACGGTGATTTCGCGCCGCACCGTCCGGCCGGCCAGGAGCAGCACGAAATCCGAAAGCCGGGCCTCTTCGCCGAGGCTTACTCCGACCTCGCCGAGGTGCAGCGCATCCGGGCCTTCTTCGAGGAGGACGACGCGGTTCAGCTCAGCATTGGCGGCGACGCGAAGCTCCACGACATCGTTGCGCCAGTAATTGCCGGCCCCGGCAAAGCTCTCGATGACCGACGCCCGGCTGCCCGCGCCTGCCGTGACGAGGCCGCGCGTATGCAGTGATCCGCCGGCATCTGCCGTCAGGTGAACGATCTCGACCGGCTGCGTCAGAACCACTCCGGCCGGGATGTCGAGCAGAAACCCGTCTGCGAAAAAAGCCGAATTGAGAGACTCGAACGGCCGCGGTGTGTCCGGGGATGAGGCTTCGAGGACAGACCGCACCAGTTCTGGCTGCTCCGCGATGGCCGCCGCCATCGGCCCGAACCACACGCCCTCGGGGAGGTCCCCGATCCGCGAAAGCTCGGGTGCAAAGCGGCCGTCGACCAGCACCAGTCGATGCGCCGGTTTGGCCAACCCGATTTCGACAAGCTGTTCGCGCACAGCCGTCTTGACGGCACCTGCCGGCGCGCCGGTTGGCAGCATTGGCCGTTGCTCGAGAGCACGCAAGTCGAGATAACGCCAGGCTTCGCTGCGCCGGGACGGAAAACCGAGCTCGGCAAAGCGAGCGAGGCTTCGGTTGCGATACCTCGCAAGCCAATCGGGTTCACTTCGATGGAGGTCGCGGCCGAACGCGTCGAGATAAGGACGCGCCTCGGCCTTGACCGGAAAATCGACGACGGCACTCATTGCCTAAACCTCAAGCCGCGTCCTCGACGGGGCCGTAGCCGCGGCGTTCGAGATCGAGCGCGAGAGACTTGTCGCCGGACTGCACGATGCGGCCGGCTTGCAGCACATGCACCCGGTCCGGCTCGACGTACTGCAGGAGCCGCTGATAATGCGTGATCATTACGATGGCCCGGTCGGGGGCGCGCTGCTGATTGACCCCGCGCGCCACCAATTTCATCGCGTCGATGTCGAGGCCGCTGTCGGTCTCGTCCAGGATGGCCAGGCGTGGTTCGAGCATCGCCATCTGAAAGACTTCGTTGCGTTTCTTCTCGCCGCCGGAAAAGCCGACATTGACGGCGCGCTGCAAAAGGTCTTCGCCGATATCCAACAGTTTGAGCTTGGCGCGCACGATCCGGAGAAACTGGCCGGCATCGATCTCGGGCTCGCCGCGATGGCGGCGCTGCGCATTTATCGCGGTGCGCAGGAAGTACATATTGTTCACGCCCGGGATCTCGACCGGGTACTGGAAGGCGAGAAAGAGACCCTCGCGGGCCCGCTCGTCGGCCTCCATCGCAAGAAGGTCGTGGCCGAGATAGGTCACGGTGCCTTGGCTGACTTCGTAGCCTTCTCGGCCGGCGAGCACCGCGGCGAGCGTGCTTTTGCCCGAGCCGTTCGGGCCCATGATCGCGTGCACCTCGCCGACGTTCACCGAGAGGTCGATACCGCGCAGGATCTCGCGGCCATCCGCGAGACGTGCGTGGAGATTGGTGATTTCGAGCATCATCGTGCTATTGCCCTATGTCATTCGTCGCCCCCGCGAAAGCGGGGGTGCAGGGGAACCGGCAGAGCCTTGCGGCCCTGGGTTCCCGCTTTCGCGGGAATGACGATTGGGAAATCATCCGACGCTGCCTTCCAGGCTGACGGCGAGCAATTTCTGTGCTTCGACCGCGAATTCCATCGGCAGCTCTTTCAGAACTTCCTTGCAAAAGCCGTTGACGATTAGCGACACCGCGTCCTCGGCACTCAGCCCGCGCTGCCGGCAATAGAAGAGCTGGTCCTCACTGATCTTCGACGTCGTCGCCTCGTGCTCGACCCGGGCCGAGGGATTGCGCACCTCGATGTAGGGCACCGTGTGCGCGCCGCAGCGGTCGCCGATCAGCAGTGAGTCGCACTGCGTGTGGTTGCGCGCGCCCTGCGCCCTCGGCTGCACACGCACCAGGCCGCGATAGGTGTTCTGCCCGCGGCCGGCCGAAATTCCCTTCGAGACGATCGTCGAGCGCGTCTCCTTGCCGATATGGATCATCTTGGTCCCGGTGTCGGCCTGCTGACGATTGTTCGTGATTGCGACCGAGTAGAATTCGCCAACCGAGTGGTCGCCCTCGAGCATACAGCTCGGGTATTTCCACGTGATCGCCGAGCCGGTCTCGACTTGCGTCCATGAGATCTTGGACCGCGCGCCGCGGCACGCGCCGCGCTTGGTCACGAAATTGTAGATGCCGCCGCGCCCTTCCGCGTCGCCGGGATACCAGTTCTGCACCGTTGAGTATTTGATCTGCGCGTCCTCGTGCGCGATCAGTTCGACGACGGCGGCGTGCAATTGGTTCTCGTCGCGTTGCGGCGCAGTGCAGCCTTCGAGATAGCTGACGTAGCTGCCCTTGTCGGCGATCAGCAATGTGCGCTCGAACTGCCCGGTCTTTGCGGCATTGATCCGGAAATAGGTGCTCAGCTCCATCGGGCAGCGAACGCCGGGCGGGATATAGGCGAACGAACCGTCGCTGAAGACGGCGGAGTTCAGCGCCGCAAAGAAATTGTCGTTCTGCGGCACCACCGTGCCGAGATATTTCCGGACGAGATCGGGGTGCTCACGGACCGCCTCGCCCATCGAGCAGAAGATGATGCCGAGCTTGGACAACTCTTCCTTGAAGGTCGTCGCGACCGAGATGCTGTCGAACACCGCATCGACGGCGACACCGGCGAGCGCCTCGCGCTCCCGCAGTGGGATGCCGAGCTTCTCGTAGGTGCGCAACAGCTCGGGGTCGACCTCGTCGAGCGATTTCGGCCCGGTATTCTGTTTGGGCGCCGAATAATAGGTGGCGGCCTCATAATCGATCGGCGCGAGATTGAGCTTGGCCCAATTCGGCTGAACCAGCTCTCGCCACGCTCGGTATGCCGCAAGCCGCCATTCGAGCAGCCATTCCGGCTCGTCCTTTTTGGCCGAAATAAACCGGACCGTGTCCTCGTTGAGGCCGGGCGGCGCGGTCTCGGCTTCGATGTCGGTGACAAAGCCGTACTTATAGCCCTCCTGCGAGAGCGAGCGGACGGTCCGCAGGGTTTCGGTGGAGGCTGTCATGCGAAATATCTGGGCTCGTCAGGTTGTGACGGACTGGGTGACGATGAAATTCGGGGCGCGAAGGCAGCCGGGGTCAGCATGGCGTCGAGCGAAATCGCCGACAGCGCCTCCCCCACCGCCCGATTGATCGCCGCCCAATGCGGCCGGGTCGGGCAGTAAGTCGTACGCGCGCATACGTCGACATGGACCGAGCATTGGGTCAGCCCGATGTCGCCGTCGATCGCGGCCACGACCTCGGCCACCGAAATCGATGTCGCGCTGCGCGCTAAACGGTATCCCCCGCCGGCACCCCGAGCTGCCGTGACGAGGCCGGCATGCGCCAACGCCTTCAGGACCTTCGCGACGGTGGCCTGCGGCAGCCGAGTCTCGATCGCCACCGTGCCGGCGGTGAGCTGCCGGCCGCCGTGGGCGGCCAAATGAGTGGCGACGATGACGCCGTAATCGGCGAGCTTGCTGAGGATGATCATCGCTGACGCGAACCTGATCTCATAATTCGGACCGATTTGGTCCATTACTAGATCGTCGCTCCGTCGCTCCAGTCAACCCTAAAGGTTTTCGGTATACAGGGCTGTCGGGGGAAATCGGGGGGTCGTGGTCTTGCTGGTGCGAGCGGTGGGCGAGCGACGCGCCGTCGGGGGGAACTTCCGATGTTGCAGCTAGAAGACGCAGTGCCGGGGCTGGCCGCCCCGGCACTGGCAATGGGCGGATCGGGTTATGTGGGCAGTTCGCTTTTCAGCTTGTCTGCCGCGGGATTCACGACCTGGCCTTGGATGATCTGTTGCGTGCTGACTTCGCGTCCGTAAAAGTTCTTGTCCTCGTTATTGTTCCGGACGATGTCGGTGGCACTGACATTGATCCCGGCTTCAAGGCCGGAGGCATTGGACCATAGGATGATATCGCCCTTGCCGACGTCCGCCTGGCCGCGGGCCGAGTAGGTGACTATCGTCAACCCGGCATTGGCGTTCAGCGAGAAATTGTTCGAACTCGGTAAAGTCGTTGAGCGCCTTGTCGGTCATCAGCAGGAATGCCACCGGCCCGGCTTCGCCGCCCGCCTGAGCGCCGATCGAGACCGATCCCAGAGAAAAGAATGCCGGATCGCTCCATTTTCCGTTCCGGTGTGCGAGAAGGACGCCTTGTCCGCCCTCGCCCCCAACGATGAGGGCGCCCTTGACCAGCGTCGGGACGATGAAAATCCCCTTCGCCTGCTTCATGTAGTTGGCGAATTTGGGATCGCGCTTCATTTCCTGGACGGTCTTGACAGCGTCGTTGACCAGCTGTCTGGCGTCGGGAGCCTGGGTGGCGTTTTGCTGTTGTGTCGCATTGTTCGCGGGATAACTGGTCTGGGCGTATCCACTTCCGCCTAGACAAAGGCCGACAATTGCGGCGCTTGCCGCCGTCAGAACAATCCTTTTCACGATCTTCTCCATTGCGTTTCGATTGATACACCAATTCAACGGTCCCCGGACGCGCTCGTTCCTAGTCAATAAGAGCATCGGAGGGGGCGCATCTTTAGGTCTAATCAAACTCAACAGCCTCAATTCGCAGTTTTGAATCCGGTATGGTGCGACCCTGCTCGCGGAATAGGGGCTCGCACTTGGTGATCGCAAGTGCGCTTTGCTTGCTCCGCCCGTTATCGAGCACCACTTGATCGTCACTGTTGGCTCCGAACGGATAAGATGAAGATCCTTGTCGTCGAGGACGATCGTGAAACCTCCACTTACCTGACCAAGGGTCTCAACGAGAGCGGTTACACGGTCGATTGCGCCCATGACGGGCGCGAAGGCCTGTTTCTGGCGAGTTCGAGCGATTACAACGCGATGGTGCTCGACCGCATGCTGCCGAGCATGGACGGCTTATCGCTGCTGGGCGCGCTGCGGGCCGCCGAGATCCGCACGCCGGCGCTGATCCTGAGCGCGCTAGCCAGCGTCGACGACCGCGTCAAGGGGTTGCGCGCCGGCGGCGACGACTACCTCGTCAAGCCATTCGCCTTCAGCGAGCTGCTCGCCCGGCTCGAGGCGTTGCTGCGGCGTGGCGCCGGGCCGACAACGACGACCAGGCTGCGGGTTGCGGACCTAGAGCTAGACCTGTTGACCCGCAGCGTCAGGCGGGGCGGCAAAACGATCGAGGTACTGCCGCGCGAGTTCCGATTGCTGGAGTACCTGATGCGCAACGCCGGCCATGTGGTTACGCGCACGATGCTGCTTGAGCATGTCTGGGATTATCATTTCGATCCGCAGACCAACGTCATCGATGTCCACATCAGCCGACTGCGCCAGAAAATCGACAAGGGCTTCGATCGTCAGCTGCTGCATACGGTTCGCGGCGCCGGTTATTGTCTGCGATGCCCGGATTAACCCGCGAGATGGTCATCGAAGAATCTCGATTCGGATCTGAGGGACGCCTTTCGGCGACACAAATTCTTCGAAACGTTCGACTGATCGTCGGGACTCATGCGTTCCGGCTGGCGGCGCTTTATTTCCTCGTCTTTGCGGCCTCGGTGCTCGGCGTTTTGCTGTTCGTCTACTTGACCAGCGCAGGTTTTGTAGAGCGGCAGACCGAGGCAACGCTTGACGCCGAGATCACCGGGCTTGCCGAGCAATATGCGCAGAGAGGTTTGAGCGGGCTGATCCAGATCGTGGCGGCGCGCAGCGCCGGCGATCGCGGCGACGCGATGATCTATTTGGTAACCGACCCCGACGGACTGCCGCTCGCCGGAAATATTGCGGCGTGGCCGGCCGGCGTGCCGACCCATTCCACCTGGCTGTCCTTCGCCCTAGAACGAACGATCAACGGTCGCCATGAGGTTTATCCCGCGCTTGGCAGGCTGTTCGTCATCCCGGGCGGGTATCGATTGTTGGTCGGGCGCGACATCAGCGACGCAGCGGCCTTTCGAAGCCGCGTCAGAACGACCCTGTTATGGGCCGGCTTGATCGCGCTCGGCATCGGTCTGATCGGCGGCACCGTGATGAGCCGTAATTTGTTGCGGCGCGTCGAGCAGGTGAATCGAACGAGCGAACGCGTGATGGCCGGAAATCTTTCGGATCGCGTGCCGCTGCACGGCACGAGAGACGAGTTCGATCAGCTTGCCGCCAATCTCAACCGAATGCTCGACCAGATCGAGCGGCTGATGACGGCAATGCGCGAGGTCACCGACGACGTCGCCCACGATCTGAGGACGCCGCTCTCGCGGCTGCGCACTCGGCTCGAACGCGCATTAGCCAATTCATCCGGAGCCAATTCATCCGGGGCCGATCCATCAGCCGGTGCGAGCCAGGGCGAGGCAATTCGGGCCGCGATCGAGGAGGCCGATCGCCTGCTCGCGACGTTCAACGCCCTCCTCAGCATTGCCGAATTGGAATCCGGCGCGCGCCACGATCAGACCGCGCCCCTAGACCTCTTTGAAGTCGCCCGATCAGCGGCTGAACTCTACGAGCCGGTCGCCGAGGAAAAGGGGTTTGCTCTCTCTGTGATGACCGAGCCCGGCGTTAGGATACGCGGCGACCGGCACCTCTTGTCGCAAGCGCTCGCCAATCTCCTCGACAATGCTCTCAAGTATGCCGGGAGCGGCCGGATCGAGCTGCGGGTTTTCCACAAGGACCGGCAGGCGATCCTCGAAGTAGCGGACCAGGGACCGGGTATTCCCGAGGCGGATCGGCAGAGCGTATTGGACCGCTTCGTCCGCCTCGAACCGAGCCGCACGACCCCTGGAAACGGCCTCGGACTGAGCCTCGTGCGCGCCATTGCGCGTCGGCACGACGGCTCGGTGACGCTAAAGGACAACAGGCCCGGTTTGCGGGTCCGCCTGCAATTTACGAGACTGCCGCCGTAAGCCTCGGCGCGACTCTATTAGCCCTTCTCCCGCTGCCGAGCTCGATCCTCGATCCGGCGCGCGGTTTCCACCATCATCTCGCGAAACTCCTGCGCCTCGAGACCGGCACTGCGCAGCACGGGCGTCATCACCTCGTCCGCGAGCAGATCTTCGAGGCTCGGCTCATAGCGGCAGCACTCAAAGCGCTCGTCCATGACTCCCCTCCTTACCTGTCCCGATTGTACGCAAGATGACCGCGAAGCATGTCCGCTTTATGTCCGCGGATCGGATTTTTCGCGGCAATTTGTATAGACGCCGGTCGTTATTATTCCGTCGGTAGCGTCAATGGGGCGTCAACGCCCGCATGGTTACTGGGTGCCGGCCCCCGGTCGCGAAATCGCTGTAGCCGCCCAGGCTGATGCCGAGCTCGGCAACTAGGCTTTTTGCTGAGGGGCTCAACAAAGCCGCGAGTTCTTCCTCGTGCCGGTAGCCCGGCATTGTTGCACGCAGCGCGCCGCTGCGCACGGTTGCCGGGTGAAAATAGATCTCACTAACCCCTTGAGGTAACCGCGGCAGGAGGCGGATCAGCCTCACCTCTACCATCCCGCCAGTCCAAGCGAGACCGAAAAGGTTGTCGTTGACGAACAGACCGCCGTTCTCCAACCGGCGGCGTAACCACTCGATCCACGGGCGGTAAAGCGGCGGCGAGTGGTGCTCGTCGGGGAAAGCGGCGTGCAAGGGCTCGACCGGTTCGAAGGGCACCCGTACGGCCGTCATTCCATAATTGCGCCCGATCTCGATTATCATCCGCGCGACCGACGGATGAAGATGCATGTGCTTGTGGGCGTTCACATGGTCGAGAAGCAGGCCGCTCGCCCGAAATGCCTCGAATTGCGCGCGGATCTCCATCGCGAGCTGACGGCGAACCCTAGGCACCGCAAAAAACCGAATCCCGGCGCGGCCCATATTCGGGTCGAAACGGCCGTCGCTGCGTACCAAGCCGCGGATTTCGGCGCAAGGAAGCGTCGGATGCCCATCGACGAGCACCAGATGCAGACCGACCCGCAGGTTCGGCAAGCGACGGGCGCGCGCCACGGCGTCGGCCGCGGCGGGGGCGCCGACCATCAGGCTCGCGGCCGACAGAATGCCGCGCCGATGCGCCTCCTCGACAGCTTCGTTGACGGCGGGATCGAGCCCGAAATCGTCTGCGCAGACGATCAGGCTTCTCAGCTCGCCATCTCCCGGCTGCGCAGGAACTGAAAGAATTCGATGCCTTCGCGCAGGCGGCGCCGCATCATCTCGGGGCTCTTGAACATCTCAGCGACAAGAGAGGCGATCTTGCCGCGCCGGAAGTAGAAGCGCTTGTAGAAGGTCTCGAGCGACTCGAAGATCTCGGTATGTGAGAGATGCGGATAGTGCAAGGGCGCGATCTGCACGCCGTGGTCGTCGATCAGCTCGGCGTGGCTGACGTCGAGCCAGCCGTTCTCGACCGCTTGGCGATGCAGGTAGGTGCCCGGATAAGGCGCGGCGAGCGAAACCTGGATCGTGTGAGGATTGATTTCCGCGGCGAAGCGGATCGTTTCCTCGATCGTTTCCTTGCTTTCGCCGGGTAATCCCAAAATGAAGGTGCCGTGGATCGTGATCCCGAGCTCGTGGCAGTCCTTGGTGAACCGCCGCGCGATGTCGATCCGCATCCCCTTCTTGATGTTGTTGAGGATCTGCTGGTTGCCGGTCTCGTAGCCAACGAGGAGCAAGCGCAGGCCGTTGTCGCGGAGCACCTCCAAGGTCGCACGCGGGACATTGGCCTTCGCATTGCACGACCACGTCACGCCGAGCTTGCCGAGCTCGCGAGCGATCGCCTCGGCGCGCGGCCGATCGTCGGTAAAGGTATCGTCGTCGAAGAAGAACTCCTTCACTTGCGGGAAATAGCTCTTGGCCAAGCGAATTTCGTCGATCACGTGACCGACGCTGCGCACCCTGTAGCGGTGCCCGCCGACGGTCTGCGGCCATAGACAAAACGTGCATTTAGACCGGCAGCCGCGTCCGGTGTAGAGCGACACGTACGGGTGCTTTAGATAGCCGATGAAGTAGTCTTCGACGCGCAAGTCGCGTTTGTAGACATCGGTGACGAAGGGCAGCCGGTCCATCTCTTCGAGGACTGCGCGGGCGCGGTTGTGGACGACGGCGCCGCTCGGGTCGCGAAAGCTCAGACCGTCGATCGCATCGTAGGTCCGGCCGGAGGCAACCTCTTTAATCGTAAAATCGAATTCCTCGCGGGCGACAAAGTCGACGGCCGCAGAGGCCTTGAGGCTATCCTCGGGCTCGACCGCGACCTTCGCGCCGACAAACCCGATCTTGAGCTTCGGATTGGTATCTTTCAGCGCCTCGGCGACGCGAACATCCGAGGCGAAGGACGGCGTCGAGGTGTGGAGCACAGCCAACTCGTATTCCCGGGCGAGCGGCAGGACCTGATCGAGCTTGAGCCGCGCCGGAGGCGCGTCGATCAGCTTGCTGTCGGGGAGGAGAGCCGCGGGCTGCGCCAGCCAAGTCGGATACCAGAACGAGCGGATCTCCCGCTTAGCCTGATAGCGCGAACCGGCGCCGCCGTCGAAGCCGTCGAAGGACGGCGGGTGCAGGAACAGGGTCTTCATCATCATGGGACCTTATCTCCGTCGGCTGTCATGCGGCCGCTCGCCTCGACGTGAAAAACCTGATCCCGCCAGAAGACCGTGCGCCCGAAAAAGCTGGCGACGAACACGGCGAAGGACAAGCCATCGCGCACCGGCAGCAGCCAGGGCTTGGCTGGGAGAACGCCGAGTGCAGCCGCAACAACCCGCGCCGTGGCCCATCTGAGCACGCAGGAAATCACAAGAAAGATGCAGGGGGTCAAGGCAAATCCCGCCGCGGCCGCAGCAAGCGCGGCAATGGCAACGGGATGGGCCAACACCGACCCGGCAAAACCGACGGGCGCCACCGCTCGCACCGTGCGCGCCCAACGCAACTCGTGCCGCCACAGCTCGGCCACGCTGTTCTCTGTCACGCGAGCTTCGACAATGTAGGGCGACAGCACGACGCTCAGTCCAAGGGCGCGGACCTCGTCGCCTATTCGGTGGTCATCGGCGAGTTCGTTGCGCAAACGCGCAAACCCGCCGATACGTTCGAGGGTCTCCCGGCGCAGCGCAATTGTCGCACCGAAACATCCTCCGCCGAGACCCAGCCATTCGGCGACGACAGCGCTCGGAAGGAACCCGAAATTGATGTGCATGGCCCCGCAGTCGGACCATGTCCCGCCAGTCGACACACCCTTGTAGAGGCACGTCACAACCCCGGTCTGAAGATCGCGCAGCGGCATCGTTACCGCGCCAACATAATGGCGATCGACGCGCATATCGCTGTCGGCGAGCACCAATAGGTCATGTCGCGCCGCTGCGAACATGTTTTCAAGATTGGCGACCTTTTTGTTCGACCCATTGGCGCGCGCGCTGATAACGAGGGCGATATCGGCAATGGGGAGTTCGCAGGTTAGCGCGCGAGCGGCCGCCAACGCGCCATCTTCCGGGTCGTTTACGCCCATCACTAGTTGCAGCGCCGGATAGTCTTGCTCGACAAACGAGCGCAGATTCTCGTACAGGCCCGGCTCGTCGCCGTGCAGCGGTTTCAACACCGATATACCGGGTCCGCCCAGCGCTGCCGGCGGCGCGCGTTGAACAAACCGTGAGACAGCCATGGCCGCCCCGATCAAGTACGCCCAGGCGGGCAGCAGCATGGCGGCGATGGCGAGATTCAGGCCCATGCTATGGTCGAGAGTGACTTCCGAGAACAATCGCCTTGTGCGTGCGTTTGTCTCCCGTCCGATTGCGCCTTCATTGCGTAGCGGATTGCGTCAGCGCTGCTGCGCGTTCATATAGTCGATGCGGGTGCGGGGCAGTGGAGGCTCCAGTCTGCTGGTAGCACGGCGATGAGGCGATTTAATGCTGGTAGTGTTGGCCCAACCAAGAGGGTTCTGCGCGGGCGTCGAACGGGCCATCGAGATTGTCGAGCGCGCTCTCGAAAAATACGGCCCACCAATCTACGTCCGTCACGAGATCGTGCACAATCGACATGTTGTCGATCGCTTGCGCGCCAAAGGTGCACATTTTGTCGACGAGATCGACGAAATCCCAAAGGGCGCCGTTACGATATTCAGCGCCCATGGTGTCGCGAGCGCAATCGAGGAGCGCGCGGCAGACCGCGGGCTTCCGGTAATTGACGCCACCTGCCCGCTGGTCTCCAAAGTGCATATCGAGGGCCAGCGGTATGCCAGCCAGGGGCGAGAGATTATCCTGATCGGGCATGCAGGACATCCAGAAATCGTCGGTACGATGGGGCGGATCAACGGTCGTGTTCACCTGATCTCGACCCCGCAAGAGGTAGCCCGGCTCAAGGTTGCCGACCCGGACAAGCTCGCCTTTATTACCCAGACCACCCTCAGCGTCGATGACACGCGAGCCGTCATTGAGGCGCTGAAGGCCCGCTTTCCGACAATTGTCGGCCCCGACACGAAGGACATCTGCTACGCAACACAAAATCGCCAAAGAGCGGCGCGGGAACTCGCAAAAATAGTTGACGTTGTCCTGGTGGTCGGTGCGCCGAACAGCTCGAACTCCAATCGGCTGCGTGAGATCGCTGCGGAAAGCGGGGTCCCCAGCTATCTGATCGAAGACGCTCGCGCACTCGAGCCGAGTTGGATCGAGCGCGCTAGAGCCGTCGGCATTACCGCCGGGGCATCGGCTCCGGCTGAACTCGTCGAGGAGGTGATCACGCGATTGCGCGAACTGGCGGAAGTCGAGTTGTCGATGCTGCCCGGCGTCACCGAGAATGTCCGCTTCCGGATGCCCACTCAACTCGCGGACGTAGCCGACTGAAGCCGGCTCGCACTCAAACTCAGTCAACGAGGTTTCACCGTGCCAATTCCGCTGCGCCAAACCATCCGGGTCGGCGCGTACGTCGTCGCTCAGCATCTCAAGGGTGTGGAGCGTTATCCGCTGGTGCTGATGCTGGAGCCGCTGTTCCGCTGCAACCTCGCCTGCGCCGGCTGCGGCAAGATCGATTATCCTGATCCGATCCTCAACCAACGCCTCAGCGTCGAGGAGTGTGTTGCGGCGGCGGATGAATGCGGTGCGCCGATGGTGGTCATCGCCGGCGGCGAGCCCTTGCTGCACCGTGAAATCGATGAGATCGCCCGGCGCATGGTCGCCAAGAAGAGGTTCGTCTATCTGTGCACTAACGCGCTATTGCTCGAAAAGAAGATCGACCTCTTCGAGCCGAGCCCCTATTTCGCCTGGACCATCCATCTCGATGGAGACCGCGAGGATCACGACCGTTCGGTTTGTCAGGGCGGGGTCTACGATCGTGCCGTGGCGGCGATCAAACTTGCAAAGGCTCGCGGGTTTCGGGTCAACATCAACTCCACCCTGTTCGATAGCGCGGAGCCGGAGCGCATCGCCCGGTTTTTCGATGAGGTGATGGAGGTCGGGATCGACGGCATAACCGTATCACCCGGCTATGCCTACGAGCGGGCGCCGGACCAGGAGCATTTCCTCAATCGGCGCCGCACGAAGGAATTGTTCCGTGAGATCTTCAAGCGCGATCCGCGGCGCCGCTGGTCGTTCAACCAATCGAGCTTGTTTCTCGATTTCCTCGCGGGGAATCAATCCTATCATTGCACCCCGTGGGGCAATCCGACGCGCAATTATTTCGGCTGGCAGCGCCCTTGCTATCTGCTGGGCGAAGGCTACGCGAAGACCTTCAAGGAGCTGATGGAGAAGACCGACTGGGATGCATACGGCACCGGCAATTACGAGAAATGCGCCGATTGCATGGTGCACAGCGGGTACGAGGCGACCGCTGTGATGGATTCAGTGAAGCACCCGCTGAAAGCGGCGGCAGTGGCGCTTCGCGGGGTTCGCACCGATGGCCAGATGGCGCCGGAAATTCCGCTAGATCGGCAAAGACCGGCTGAATACGTCTTCTCCCGGCACGTCGAGGAGGCGGTCGCGCGGCTAGAAAGCCGCGGCCAGCCCGCGCAGAGCGTGGGCGGGGCCGGCTAACGCCGACAAAGCCATCCGGGTTTCCCGGGCCAGCCCGATCAGCGTCGCGATCTGCCGCGGGCGGCGCAGGACCGAGCCGAGAACGCGAGCGAGGTTCGGGGTGCCGGCCACGGAGAGCGGGATCAGTGCAGCCGGAGGGAGCTCTCGGCCCGCGGTATCGGCAATCGTCCGGGCGACGAGAAAGGGAATGCCGGCCTGCGACGCGATGCGGGCGACGACATCGCTTTCGAGATCGACTGCGAGGGCACCTGTATCGCGCCAAGCGCGGCTTTTTTCTGCCTCGGTTGAGAGGATCGCGCTGGCGCCGAAGACCGCGCCTTCGAAGGCGCCGATTTGGCGTGCGAGAGCGGCAACGTGGGTTTGGAAAGGGTCCGCCGCGGTCCAGCGATGGCCGGGGCACACGACCTCCGCCGATATGACGACATCGCCCGGGCGCAAATGCGGCGCCAAGGCGCCGGCAATGCCGAAGCTCATCAGGCAACTCGCCTGCCGTACCGCGCTTTCGACGAGGGCGGCCGTGCGCTCCCGGTCTCCCGCGCCGATCACAACGGGAAATCCCGCTGCGCGCGCGATCTTTGCCTCAGCAGCGAGGCCGGAGGTGCAGAGCACGGTCGACAATCGGTGCATCTGCACCTTCCCAAATAGCCACAGCTTAAACGGCGGTCTTTCAGACCGCACCGGAGTGAGATCCGATCCTCGCCTGATGGTTGACAACGTCAGGTCTTAAGGCAAGCGACGCGTCATCGCAGGACGGGCGACCGCGCATCGGGCGAAACCCCTAGCCGCACACCGGGCGTTTGGCCATGGACAAAAGGACGCGGCCCGGTTCATTCGCGTCCCCCCTGCCTCAAATGCCGAACGGAACCTGCCGCGAGTTGCCCCGCGACAAACGACGAAACCGGGCAAGAGCCCAGAGCGGAAAGAAGGCGCGGTAGCCGTGATAACGCAGGTAGAAAACCCGCGGGAAACCGACGGCGGTATACCAGGGCTCGTCCCAGTTGCCGTCCTGGTCCTGGCTGTCCATCAGATATGCGATCCCGCGAGCGACTGCCGGATTGCCAACCTCTCCGGCAGCCATCAAAGCGAGCAGCGCCCAGGCAGTCTGCGACGAGGTACTGTAGGGCGCTTCGCCGTGTGGTGCGTCTGTCCAGTAAGATTCGCCGCCTTCCCCCCAGCCGCCGTCCTTATGCTGGCGAGCGACGAGCCAGTCCACGGCGCGCCGCACTTCAGACGAATCCGCTGACAGCCCGGCGCTGTTCAAAGCGGTGAGCACCGACCAGGTCCCATAGATATAATTGGTCCCCCACCGGCCGAACCAGCTGCCGTCGGGTTCCTGCTCGGCTCGCAGATACTCTATTGCCGCAGCTACCGCCGGATGGTCGGGCCCATAGCCGATTTGGGTCAGGAAGCTCAGGCAACGGCCGCTGACATCCGCCGTCGGGGGGTCCAGCAGCGCCCCGTGGTCAGCGAACGGGATATGGTTCAGATAGTAATGAGTGTTGTCGGCGTCAAAGGACCCCCATCCGCCGCCCCGGCTTTGCATGCCAATCACCCATTCGGCCGCCCGGTCGATCGCCAGGCGATAACGCGTCGAGCCGAAGCGGTCGAGGGCGAGAGCCACCGCAGCCGTATCATCGAGATCGGGGTAATAGGGGTTCTCGAGCTGGAATGCCCACCCGCCGGGCCGCAGGCCGGGGCGGGTTGACGCCCAATCGCCGACGACTTCGAGCACCTGTTTTGTCTCGAGCCAGTCGAGCGCCCGCTTCACGGTCGCCTCGAGACGGATGTCTTCGACCTCCATCAGCGCATGGCAAGCGAGGGCCGTGTCCCACACCGGGGACAGGCAGGGTTGGCAATAGCTGCGGTCGCCATCGAGCACGAGCAGCTTTCGAAGCGAAGCCAGAGCCGACGCGTAGCCGGGGTGATCGGGGCCGTAGCCCAAACAATCGAACATCATCGCGGCGTTGGCCATCGCTGGAAAGATGCCTCCAAGGCCATCTTCCCCATTGAGGCGCTCGGTGACAAAGGCGACGGCTTTGTCGATCGCTCGCCGTCGCGCATCCGCCGGGAAAAACGGCTCGGCTACCCGAAGGAGCCGGTCGAGCATGCCGAACGCGAGGGAGAGCGGAGAGGAAGTCGGACCGCCGATCCAATCCCGCACCGTTTCCGGCGGCTCTAGAAAAAGCTCACCGATAGTAATACCGAGCGGATTGCGGGCCCGCGGCCGCAGTGCCATGAGAACGAGCAGCGGTACAAGAACAGTGCGCGACCAGTACGACACCTTCGCGATGTGAAATGGAGACCAGTTCGGCAGCAGCATTATCTCGACTGGCATGACCGGCACCGCCCGCCACGGAACCTCGCCGAACAGCGCGAGCAGAATGCGCGTGAACACATTGCAGCGCCGGGCGCCCCCGCCCGCCAGGATCGCCGCGCGAGCCCGTTTCATGTGCGGCGCGTCGACTGGATCCCCGGCGGCCTTCAATGCGAAATAAGCCTTTACCGACGCGCTGATATCTAGAGCGCCCCCGTGAAACAGAGGCCAGCCGCCGTCCCCACCTTGGGTTGCCCGAACATAGCCAGCTATCCGCGCTTGCAGTTCCGGCTCTATACGGCCGAAATAATGCTGGAGCAGAATGAATTCCGACGGGATCGTCACGTCGGCCTCCAGCTCGAAGACCCAATGTCCATCGGGATGTTGCAGGGCGACCAGCGATTCGCCGGCGCGCATTATCGCCTCGTCGAGGCGCGCCGCGTCGACGCGACGGCGCAGCATCGCCACTTCGTTGGTGGTTATTGCATTCATTGAAGGGGCCGGTATCGTTCTTGTTCAATTTCCGTGGTTAGTGCGCGGGAGCCCCGGCCACCGCTCGCAACAGTTTGGGAAACGCCTGAAGCTGACAATCGGTTGCAAGGCCGGCCGCAGCAAAGCCGGAGCGAATAGCGCCTTCGATCGTAGCAGGCAAGCCCGTATTAACATAATCGCCGGCCAGTAGAAGATTCCTCCATGGCGTTGTCTGTTGCGGCCTGCGTTTCAGCTGCTCGGGGCTCGCCAGAAACGTCGCCCTGCGCTCCTTCACGATACGCGACGGCGGCACTGGGCTTGACGGAAGGTGATAGGCAACTGCGACATCGTGCCAGAAGAGATCAGCCAGCTCCGGTGCGGCGCGTTCGACGAATCGGTCAGCAGCGCTGACCGTCACCGATAACACTCCGCGCTTGCGAAAGATCCATTCCGCGGCGCCGCCGATCACCCCCATGAAGAAGGGCGCGCCGGCCGGGGGAATGCAGCGGAAATGTGCGTTGACGATCGGGGAGTGCCGGTCGGGGACGATCAGCCCCGGAACATGACGGACTGCGATCGCCGCGGGTACGGCAAGGATCACGCTATCCGTACTGTTGAGCAGGATCGAACCTGCTTCGAAGACGAGATCCGAAACCCTTTCGGGCCCGAAGATCAATGCTCTCAGACGTGCGCCGAACCGAATTTCCGTGCCCTTGGCGCGCAAGCGGGCGAGCGCCGGCTCGACCAAGCTTTCCGAGAGGCCGACGCGAGGGAGGAGCGGACGGCAGGCGGCGCCCCCCCGCCCCAGCGTCTCCGCGAGCATTCGCCAGAAAAGTGCGGCTGATCCCTGCTCGGCGCTCGTATTCAAGCCGGCGACGGCGAGCGGCTCCCATAGCCGGCGAAACAACCTCCGCCGGGGATTGAGCACGGCGGTGATTGTTGCCGACGGGTCCGCCTGTCGCAGGGCCAATGCCGCGAGATAGTCACGCGCTCGCGTGTGCATCACCCGCCTCTTGGAGGACAAAATCCACCAGGGCAGAGCGCCCTTATTTGGCTGCACCGTCCAGCGCTCGCCGGTTACAGCGTCGACGAACGGAAAGGCAGCCTCAGAGGGCCCCTCAAGAGAACCGGACGCGCCGATCCTGTCTAGATAATCAAGCGCCGCCTGATTGCCGGTCAAAAGGAGATGGTTGCCGTTGTCGATCCGGCAACCGAGCTCGGCATCAAAATACGAGCGGCAGCGTCCCCCGGCATGAGGGGCGGCTTCATACAGGATCACCGAGCGACCCGAATCGGCGAGCGCGACCGACGCCGCGAGCCCAGCAAGGCCTGCACCAACAACATGCACGCAACCCGTGCTCGCCGTTGCAGTCATAGCAAACCGTGACGCAACACCAGCCAGAGCTTCAGGGAGGTCGACACACTCACGCGCTGTAAGGGATTGCGCCATCCCGAGTGCTGCAGAGCCGATAGCGTTGCGCGGTAGAGTGCCGCCATCACCGTGGCTGGACGCATGGCGCGGCGCGAGCAGTGCTCCATCGCCCGCGCCGCCTCCCGGAAGTGGCCCTCGGCGATAGCGGCGACATCGCGGCATGCTGCAGGCAATGCCGGATGCCGCAGGACGGCCGCGGGTTCGGCGGCTCGAATCCCGTGCCGATCCAGGGTTTCGCGAGGCAGATATAAACGCTGCCGAGCGGCGTCCTCCGCGAGGTCTCGGAGGATGTTGGTCAGCTGCAGTGCCCGGCCAAGCGATTCTGCGACGGCATGGGCGGCGGCGCTGGAATCCCCGAATATATGGACTGAAAGATGGCCGACAGCGCTCGCGACGCGCGCGCAATAGAGGTCCAGGGTCGCCAAATCCGGGGCCCTGATGTCCCCCCGAGCGTCCATCTCCATACCGGCGAGGATCGCAAGAAAGTCTTCTTTGCGTAGCTGATAACGCCGCACCGGCCCCGACAATGCTCGACCCACGAGGTGGCGCGGACGCCCGTCATAGAGCGCCTCGATCTCCTTCTGCCACCCGGCCAGAGCCGCAAGCTTGTGTTCGACCGGCCTCTCGCCATCGGCGATGTCGTCGACCTCTCGGCAGAACGCGTAGATCGCGTACATGCCGTTGCGGCGATCCCGCGGCAGCAGCCGCATCGCCCAATAGAACGAGGTTCCGGCGGCTTCGACCCGGTGCCGAATGGTTTCGCGCAGCGCGTCTTCACCCAGCTGATCGGCAGCGGCATGGAGCGCGGCGTCGCTCAACCGCAAAAACCTCTCGAGACGCCGAGTGCAAAGGCAGCGAGGAAATCGGACTTGCGCAGCGCGACGCGGGTCGCAACGGGATCGCCGCGGCGGAGCCGGCGCAACAGCCGCCCTGCCAGATCGACGATGACCGCGGATTCCCACCGCAACCCGCGGGAAGAGACGAGCGGCGGCAAGCCGCGGGCCTGATCGATCAATGCCGCAGTGCGGTCCAGCAGTCGGTCGAGCACACGCCGCAGTCCCGGGTTCGACACACCGGCCGCCAGCGCCTCGATTCCGGTTCGTTCCGCGGCAAGATCTTCGAGCGGCAGGTAGACGCGATCGAGCCGCCGATGGTCGTCCGCACAATCCTGCAAGTGATTGAGCACCTGCAGCGCCGAGCAAAGGGCATCGGAAGCCGGCCAGGCGGCGCGGCTTTCGTCGTGCAGGTCAAGCAGCTGGCGGCCAACGGGCGAAGCCGAGTAGCGGCAATATCCCATCAGATCATCCCAGTCGCGATAACGCAGCTTGACCGCGTCGATCCGGAACGCGTGCAGCACGTCATGGCAGTGCTGAACAGTCATGCCGGTTTGGAGGAGGCTTTCACGCATTGCGGCGGCGGCGGGAGAATCCTCACCCGAGGCTCCATCGAGGATGGCGCCCATGCGGTCGAGCCGCCCGATCTTTTCATCGGCAGTCAAGGAGGGATTGTCGGCGATATCGTCGGCGTTTCGGGCGAATTGGTAGAACGCGTGCACATGCGCCCGCAAGTCGCGCCGAATCAAAAACGATCCCACCGGGAAATTTTCGCTGCCGCGCCACTTCCCCGAGGGAGTTTCGAGGCTCTCGGCGCGGTGCCAGGGCAGCTCGTCCCGCAAAGCCGTCATTTCAGATATCCATTAGCCCCGAACCAGCTGACAGCGTCGGCAATGGCCTCGCGCGCCGGTCGCGGCGTGTAGCCGAGCTCGCGCGACGCCTTCTCCGAGCTGAAATACATCTTTTTTCGCGACATCCGCACCCCGTCCAGCGTGACGAACGGGTCGCGCCCGGTAATGCGGGCCGCCAGCTCCGCTCCGATAGCGACGGGAAACAGCACACTGTGCGGGACCCGGAGCCAGGGTGGGCGCCTACCGACCGCCTGCGCGACCCCGGCGAGGATCTCAGCGAGTGCCAGGTTCTCCCCCCCAAGGATATATCGCTCGCCGACCCGTCCATTCTCGGCCGCGGCGAGATGGCCTTCGGCGACGTCATCGACATGGACGATGTTGAGGCCGGTATCGACAAAGGCAGGCATTTGGCCGCGTGCGGCCTCGACAATCAGCCGGCCGGTGGGCGTCGGCTTGATGTCGCCCGGCCCGACTGGGGTGGAGGGGTTGACGATCACGACCGGCAGTCCGCGCTCCCGAGCAAGCCCTCGTGCGACCTCTTCGGCGGCGAATTTCGACTGCTTGTAGGGCCCGATCATGTCGTCGATGCTGCTCCGCGTCTCCTCATCGGCGGACCCGCCCGCCACGAGCCCTAGGGTCGCGACGCTGCTCGTATAAACGACCCGTTCGGCGCCGGCTTCGAGGGCCGCGGTCAGCAGATCCCGAGTGCCGTCAACATTGGCACGAAACATCGGCGCGGGGTCGGGGACCCAGATCCGGTAATCGGCAGCTACATGGTACACGTATCGGCACCCGGCGACGGCGCGCGCCAATGAGCCGGGATCCTCCATAGCCCCCTCGGCGATTTCCACCGCAAGACGCGCAATATTGCGCCGGTCGCTGTTTGACCGGGCGAGGACGCGCACCCGACGCCCCCGCGCGAGCAGGGCGCGCGTGACAGCCGATCCGACGAACCCGGTCGCTCCGGTCACGAGGCTCAAATCCGGCGGCGATGGCATTGTTCTTCGAGTGAGGTTAGCGGCTGGTAACGCTGACAGGATTCGAGTGCTACTTCCCGGCCTCGGGGACTTGTGCGGCGCGGGACCGTGCTGCTTCGGCCTTCTCCGTTTCGCCCAGCACATCGTAGGCGTGGGCGAGGCGAGTCCACCCGTCCTTGTCGTTCGGGTTTTGCTCGAGCCGCGCAGCGAGCCGGTCGACCATCGAGCGAATCATCGCCTGCCGCTCCTCCGGCGACATCGATTGAGCCGCGGCCACGTCCTGAGCCGTCGGCCCGGATGCCTTCGCAGCGGGCGGCTGCTCACCCGGGACAATCTCTCCTGGGGAAATCTCTCCTGCCGGGTCTCTCCTGGGGAAATCTCTCCTGGGGAAATCTCGGCGAGGCGGTCTTGCACGACTTTGCGCCATGGCGCCTGGGCCGGCGCCGTGGCCAGCAATGCGCGCAGCGTAGCCTTGGCCGCCGCGCGATCGCCGCGCTGCAGCGCAGCTTCGGCGCCATAGAAGCGGGCGCGCGGATCATCGCCGGTCTTGGCAAATTCGGCCTCGGCCGACGCGGTGACCTCACCCCCCGCTGCCAGCACGAGCAATTCCCCGAGCTCAGCATGCAATCGCGGTTCATTCGGCGCCAAGGCGATCGCCTGGGCGTACGCGGAGCGCGCTTCGGGGTAGCGCTCGAGAGAGGTGAAGGTGCGAGCCAGCAGGACCCAGCCTTCGATGTGACCGGGCTCCTGCTGGAGCCGCGCCTTCAGCTGTTCGGCTGCGGCGGCGAGTTCGGCCCGGTCGTGCGGCGGAGCAGCGGCGGCGCTCCCGCCCCGTTCGATTGCCGCCGGCGCACCGACCGCCGAGTAGATGGCGAGCGCCGCCGCCGGCAACAGGGCCGCTATACCGACGGCGGCGCCGATGCGCCACGAGATCGCGGCCGAGCCCAAGACGGCCGGCCGTGAGTTTTGGGCTTCCTGGTCGGCCGCCGAGAGCATCCGCCGGGTGACTTCGGCGCGCACCGCCGCGGCCTCGTCCGCAGCGAGCCTGCCCTGCGCGATCTCGCCATCGAGGCTCGTGAGTTGCCGGCGAAACACCGCGACGACGGGTTCACCATGATCGGCGCTCTCCGGGGTTGCCCTCAACAGAGGCATGAGCAGCGCAATCAGCGCCACGAGGACCAGCAAACCCGCGATGATCCAAAACCAGATCATCCACGTTCGCCGAGCAATAGCGCCGCACGGTCGCGCTCTTCCTCGCTCAAAGCCGGGAGTTCCGGATCGGGGCGGTGCCGCCGCGCCCGGACAAGCAGAAATATGCCCGCGCCCATCACCAGCACAGGCGGGGTCAGCCACAACAGGTATGTTGCCGGCGCGAAAGGCGGGTCGAGCAGCACGAAGACCCCGTAGCGCGCGACGACATAATCGAGCACTTGCCGGTCCGTATCGCCGGCCGCCAGGCGTTGCCGCAGCAGCACGCGCAGATCGTGGGCGAGATCGGCGTTCGACTCGTCGATCGACTGGTTCTGGCAGACCAGACACCGCAGCTCCTGGCTCAGCGCCCTGGCGCGCGCCTCGAGCGCAGGATCGGCCAGCCGCTCGGCGGGTTCGACCGCATGGGCCGAAGGTCCGGCGAGACCTGCCGCCAACACGAGCGCCAACACCGGCCGGCGGATCATCAGTTGTCGGCCGATCCCGCCGATGTGACGGCGAGTGGAGGCCGCGTCGCCGGCAGGCGCAGGCGCAGCCGGCGGTCGCTCAGCGAGACCAGCCCGCCCAGGGCGGCGAGGATCGCGCCAAACCATATCCACGGAACGAGCGGGTTGTAGTAAGCGCGAAGTACCCAGCCCCCTTTGCCATCCGGATCGCCGAGCGCGAGATAGAGGTCGCCCAATCCGTTTGTGGCGATCGCCGTGTTTGTCGTCTGGCTGCGCGCCACCGGATACCAGCGACGCTCGGGGTAGAGGGTTATTGGTGTGCTGCCGGGGCGCTCGACTACGATTTGAGCGCGCTGCGCGTGGTAATTGGCGACGTCCCCTTCAGTTACTCCAACCAAGCGCAGGGTGCGGCCGGCGATCTCGATGAAGTCGCCGGGATGCAAGGTCTCGATCCGCTCGCTGCGCCATGCGGTCGACACGGCGATCCCGGCGATCAGCACGCCGACCCCGAAATGGGCGATCGCATAGCCCCAAATTCCGCGCGGCAAATAGCGCAACCGGCGCCAGGACGTCGCGGCCGGGAGCTTCGCTATGCCGCTCCTGTCGGCGAGATCGGTCAACACGCCGAGCATCGCCCAGGCTGCGAGCGCGATGCCCGCCAATGCCGCCGGTGGTGCGGCGCGGTCGACTGCGAAGACGATGACTGGCGCGAGAAGGGCGCCGATGACGGCCGGAGCGAGGCGGTGCAGGGCGCCGCGGAGATTGCCGCGGCGCCAAGCCAGGACCGGTCCGATCACCATGGCGATAATAGCGGGCGCCAGGATCGGCACGAAGGTCGCGTCGAAGAATTGCGGGCCGACCGACAGCTTGACGCCGCTCCACACCTCGGCGAACAGCGGGTAGAAGGTGCCGAGAAACACCGTCGCCATGCCTGCGCAGAGCAGCAGATTGTTGAGGACGAGGGCGCCTTCGCGGCTCACCGGAGCAAACGGGTTGCCGGTTTCCAGACCGGGGGCGCGCAGCGCGTAAAGCACTAGGCCGCCGCCGATCACCAGCGCGATCAGCACCAGAATGAACACGCCGCGCGTCGGGTCGACCGCGAAGGAGTGAACCGAGGTCAGGACGCCGGAGCGCACGAGGAAGGTCCCGATCAGGCTCATGCCGAAGGTCAGGATGGCGAGCAGGACGGTCCATCTCTGCAGGGTCTCGCGCTTCTCGACCACGGCCGCGGAGTGCAGTAGGGCGGTTCCGAGCAGCCACGGCATGAAGGAGGCGTTCTCGACCGGGTCCCAATACCACCAGCCGCCCCAGCCGAGCACGTAATAGGCCCACCAGCTACCCATCGCGATGCCGACCGTTAGCCCGCACCACGCCGTCAATGCCCAGGGCCGCACCCAGCGCGCCCAGGCGGCGCCGACCCGGCCTTCGATCAACGCGGCGATCGCGAAAGAATAGGTGATCGAGAAGCCGACATAACCGAAATAGAGAAACGGCGGATGGAACGCGAGACCCGGGTCCTGCAGCAGCGGGTTCAGGTCGCGCCCATCGAGCGGGACCGGGAACAGCCGGTCGAACGGGTTCGATGTCCCGATGATGAAGGCCAGGGTGCCGAAGCCGAGCAAACCCTGGATTGCCAAAGTCCGCGCTCGCAGGGTAGCCGGCAATGAACGCCCGAGAGCCGCGACGAGCCCACCGAACAGGGTCAGCATGAACACCCAGAGCATCATCGAGCCTTCGTGGCTGCCCCAGACCCCGGTCACTTTGTAGAGCATCGGCTTTGCGGTATTCGAGTTCTCGAAGACGTTCCGCACCGAAAAATCGGAGACCACGTGGGCATGCATGAACACCGCAAAGGCGAGCGCGACGAGCCCGAACTGCAGTAATGCCGCCGATCGCCCCAAATCCATCAGCGGCCCACTGCGCACCGACGCGCCGACCAGCGGGGCGGTGCCCTGCACCAGCGCCACGAGGAGCGCCAGCACGAGCGCGAAGTGGCCAATCTCTACGAGCATGCTACGGCGCTCCTACCGTTGTTTTTCTTCCGGGGAAAAATCCGGGCCTCCTTAACTTTAACTCCGTGGGGTGGTGACGGTACAGTATATCCCTCGACCTTGGTGCAAAGATGGCGACGGGCAACGAACGGCATAGCCTAGGAGCGGCAGATGCGTCATTCGATCGAGGAGGCTCGGCAGCACTACGCGGAAGAATTGCGCTTCACCGCCAAGTTGGGTTCGCGCGCGGTCGTCGATGCCTTCGCGACGGTGCCGCGGGAGCGCTTTTTAGGACCTGGGCCTTGGCGCGTTCTAAGCCCAATGGCCATGCCCGAGTATTGGACGACGGAGGATGCCGATCCGCGCCACCTCTACCATGACGTGCTGATCGCGATCGACGAGGCACGCCGGCTCAACAACGGGCAGCCCAGCCTTTGGGCTCGCATGTACGACCAGCTCGAGTTGAACCGGGGCAGCCATGTGGTCCATGTCGGCGCCGGCACGGGCTACTACAGCGCCATCCTCGCCGAAATCGTCGGCGGCGCCGGACGGGTCACCGCGATCGAGATCGACCCCTTCCTTGCCGCCCGATCCGAGGAGAATCTCGCCGCCGCTTGGCCGCAGGCGACTGTCGTAGCGGCTGACGGTTTCCTATTCCAGCCCGACCGCACGGCCGACGCGATCGTCGTCAACGCCGGGGTGACGCATTTTTCTTCTGTCTGGCTCGATGCGTTGGCGGCAGAAAATGGCCGCCTGCTCGTCCCGCTGACCAGTGCCGAACGCTGGGGTGGCTTTCTGATGATCACCCGGCACGGCGGTAACCCGGATCGCTACGCCGCTCAGTTCGTCGGCCGGGTGGGAATGATCCCGTGTGTCGGCGGGCGAGATCCGGCAGCGGAGGAAAGATTGACGGCGGCCTTGGCAAAATCCGACTTCGCCGCGATTCGATCGCTGCGGCGCGCGCCCGATGAGCCGGATCACACATGCTGGCTCGCCGGCGAGGGGTGGTGGCTATCGACCGCCCCCGCCGGCTCCGGTGAAGCCCGTTAGGCCGCGGCGGTCGGCAGCAGCTCGGTGCGGTAGGTCGGCCGTAGAATCTCGAGCCGCATCGGCACCGGCGTGCCGAGCCACATCGCATTCTTGCTGTGGTCGTCGTAGGAGCTCTCGGTCAGCGGATGAATGAGAACGTCGAGACCCTCGCGGTTCAGCATCAGCCAGGGCACGATTTTGTGGAACTCTCTGCAGATTCGGGCTCGGCATTTTGCCGAGCCCGAATCTCCGTACCGCTTTCAGGACTTCGCGATTTTCGCGCCCCAAGACCGGCTGGGCGTGCGACCGGGGTGTAGCATTTCAATATCGTCAGTGATCACGGCACCGTCAGGTTGCCGATCGTCCCGGTGCAGCCGGGCGGCGGAGGGTACATCTGCGTGATCCCGGCCGCTGCCCTATTGGCATATTGTACGTCACCGACTTCGGTGATCTGAGCCGCGTTCGGGTAACCTGTAGTAGGCGCAAGCGGCGATGAGTAGCTATAGTAAGGGTACACCCCGTAAGGGTCGACGGCGCCATTGCTGCCGACAAAGATGTTGTTGGTCCAGGTCTGCGGCGCATTCGAGATTATGTTTGTCCCGGAGGTCGGGCCGATATAGAAAAACCAATGCTGGGCGGTCCCGTCCCATATCATAATATTGTTATTGGCTGATAGATTATAGTTGTTCCCAGGCGTGTAGCTCTCAAGATCCATCGCCCAGCCGACTTGATTTTGCTGATTGCCGCCCGCCCCCTTGACAATCGTATTATTGTCCAGGTGAGCGTCGATGCCAACAGAAGAAGGAGGCGGCACGCCATCGGCGAAATCAGCCTCCTCGCTGTCCACATAGTAAGGATCTTGCGTGCCACGTAGCAGATTGCAGGTCACATGGCAAGTCAACGCGCGGCACTTGACTTCATGCCCCGCTAGCGCCTGCTCGGAAATGGAATGATCGATCGAGAATGACGCCGCTTCGCCGATATATATATTGTGGCTGGGACCGGCCGGGCCGCCGCCGCGCGCGAAGCGAGAGTTCTGAACGGAATAGCTGACAGTGCTATGGTCGCTGGTGATTAGGCCCATATTGCCATCGTGGATATAGTCGTTACGCAAGGTTACGTTGCCCAGCGCCGCATAGACCGCCCCCGACGGGGCTTGGTTTACCCAATCCGACAGCTCCAGGTTGTCGATCGTCAGAAAATCGGTGTCGGCGCCCCAAAAGACGATAATACCCTTTCCGTTGCAGTTGAACGCATTGTTGTCCATCGCCTCCAGGTGCGCGAACGCCCCGCCCACGCCCTTGATCCACAGATGCGGCGGCAGGTTCCAGATCCGGTTGTTGGTCGGCGCGGTGAACGGGCTCCAGTTGCCGAATTGTATGCAATCCGCGTACGCCCCCGCCTGAATTGTAATCAGCACGTTGTCGGCGGTGTTGCTGGTGTTGCTGTTCGAGAGGCCGATGATGGCTTGGCTCAGTTCGGTGTATTGACACCCGACCGGGCACACAGTGAGGGTCTGTGTCGGAGTGAATGGCGGAACCAGCGTGTTCGGGGCGGTCGGCATCGCGAACGGGATGCGCGGCTGGATCAGCAAGTCGGAGGTTTTCGCCGTCGCCTGGCTCCCCACTCCGTTGTTGGGCACGAAGATAACGTCCAGGAACTGATAGCTGTCGGTCGGCGGATTGGGCACCGTAACCGAAAGAACGGCGTTGTGCGTGCCGACAGAGCCGACATACTGTTGATAAATCCCCGGCGTAAACTCGTTCCAGTAGCCCAGACCGTTATAGTTGCGCTGGATCAAGACGTAATCGCCACCCGATGTGTTGGGCGCGTTGCGCACCGTCACATTGACCGTGCCGCCCGGCGCCGGCGTGTAATTGTCGAGCTGGACGAAAAGCGTCGCTGTGTCGTTGATGTCCACTCCCTGCAGGGTAAGCGCCATGCTGGCGGGTGAGCCGACGACCCCTGCCTGCGTCGCGGTGATCGTGATGTTGTAGGTGCCGGCGGCCACGTCGGTTGCACCGACCCGCACAACGCCAGTGCTCGGGTTGATGACAAACTTGCTGGCGTCCGGGCCGCTCAACGAATAGGTGCCGGCGAATGGGGGCGAGGCTGGGAAGATCGCGGCCGGCGGGGGATTGCCGACAAAATTGCCAGCCGATCGGGTGCCTGCGAGGAATTGCAGTGGCGTGACATTTCCGCCGCCCGCCTGCTGCACCATCGGCAAAAGGGTTTGCGCCGGCCCTGACCCGGCGTGCGTGACGATGATCGGCACGTCGAGTGTCGTCGACGTCTCCGCGCCGGCTTGCACGGCGAACAGCACGGCAGCGAGAAAAGAGATAAACCTCATCATGGTTGCGTCGCTTTCACTGTTATGCAGTTAGGACACCTATTGTTCTGCCAATTACGTTTTGCCAAAATCAAAATTATGAATTCTGATCGCTATAAGTCCCTCTCGTTAAATACCGTGCGGGTCGCGCTTGTGACAAACTGGCGGCTGGGTCGGTGAAGATTTGCCATCCGACAGGGTAAATAACTTTTTGGTGTCATACTCGGCTCAACCAAATCGGATCTCGATCTTGACCTCCCTGGACTGAGATGATCCGGTCGAGCCCGTAGACTGATCGTGCCGGCCCCGTTGGGCTTATCACACCTTATCTCTGCAGATCAAAATGACAAATATCATGTCGGGGGAGTTTTGTCAATATGATAATTCAATCCTTGACATTTCAATGTGACCGCGGGGCAGATTGGAAAAAAAACGTCGTCACACATCGAGACTTCGTCGGCCAGTCTCCCGTCGCGCAGGGTGCCCGTGTCGAGCTCTTTGCTACTGCGCCCGACCTCGGATAGTCGCATTTACCGATACCGAGATCGGGAAGCTGTCGGTTGATGCGAGGCAAACGACAACATCGTGAAGTCACACCCGTTACCCTCGCCCGCCCTGGGCTGGGCGCTCGTCCGATGGTGTGATCCGTTGTCGTGCACAAGCGGTGTATGGTTCTGGACTGGCCGCTTCGCTACGGTCCGAATGACGGATTTGAAGTGATCGGAGGTTTTTCAGGTGAGAGAACCAACGTCATCGGCTGGTTCTTTACGGCCGTAGCGCACACAGCTAGGGGGGCGCGCTTAGCCGCGCGCTGCCTCATCTATCGGTGATAGAGCAGCTCAAAGATATAGATGGTTCTTCCTCCCAATTTGCTCGAGACAAGCAGCCGAGCGCAATTGCCGCCTTTTTGCTTTAAAAATTTTGTGATTTGCGGAATACTTGAAGAAGCTGCACAAAAAATCAGGTACCGTGGACGCGGCGTTCGCAACTGTGCGCCGATAATATTGTCGAGCACGATCTCCATGACCTCATACGTGAATGGATTATGGAAGAAAAAAATAGTGGGTTCATCCGGTATCGGGTAGTCGACGGCATCGGAACAATTGACCTGCACCGCAACGCATCTTCGCCGAACGAACCGGGCATTCGCGAGGTTGTTGTCCGCAATCCGACAAAGTACGGGCGAAAATTCGACACCGACGATGCGTTTGAAAGACAGCGCAAGAGCAGACAGCAGCACCTTGCCTTTCCCGCACCCGACATCAACGAAGGTAAATCCATTGGCTTGAAGAGACCCAAGCTCCAGCGATCGGCGAAGCGTCCGCCAAGGCGCGGGATCATAAGGAACGGCTTTGTCACGGTTCGGACTGACTATGTCGCCGGACTGAGCCGGCCAACCAATCCCGGTATCGACATTATGAAATAAATCAAAAACTGTTCCCGAACCCCGCTTTACCCACCACGCGAACCGCTCCGCGATCGCAATTTGCATGACGTCAATCTCCAGATATAGCTCTCGAATATTTTTGGGGCCCTTGCTGCGGCGAAGCGAGCCATTCGCGACGGTAAACAATTCGTCGGTGTTAACGGGATCCATCAAGGACATCACGTCCAATCGGGTCTGTCTGTCCGCCTGCAAATTGCATTCTCGCGGCACGCCGATCGTTCCCGTGCGATGGCAAATTGGGCCGCCGGCGTGTCGTGGAGGCGGCGTCAGGGAGTTTGGTGGATCTGTTCGTGTGGTCTAACTCGAGGAGTTCGTGGAGCCGCGCTTCCGGCAAAGACGATGCGAGGGCGTCGTGATGCCTGATCTGTTGCGCGGCCCGGATGCGCTCTTCCGAAGATTTGCCACTAACAAGCGGATAAAGGGTACCCATCCGCGATGGCTTTGGCGCAGGTAATGGCGCAATAGCGAGGAGAGCCGCCATGTAGCTGTAAGAATCCAGTGCGTACCGAATAAGACGATCTCAGGAAGTCTGGGTCGAAACCAGAACACACGCGCGCAGTTGATCGCATGTGTCGCGAAGAATTTTTTGTACTCGTAGTATTCGGTGCCATCAAAATCGAGAAGGCGGAATTCTCCCTCATCGAAAAGTCTTTCTAATATAAAATATAATAGGGTTGTACCCGGAGACTTGTGAGCAGATCGGTTGTCATATCCTATATGTTTATAGACGATTACATCATTGTCTATGCGACAGAACACGTAGGCGGCTGGCTGGTCATCGGACATCAGCACGTAACCGCGGACACGGCCGGCGGCGGCATCAATTTCGAGCTGGCGCGCAAAATCTTCGCCTTCTTGGAAACCCCAGCCTAGCTCCCTCTTGTAGGATGCATGGGAAATCACCACCGCAAGATCACGAAATGCACTGATTTCCGCGGGGCTCCTAAATTCCCGGATCGAGGCGGTAAACTTTTTCGCAGCTCGCTGTAAGTTGCCTCGCGATTTTTTTGAAAATTTCTTTATGTATTCGGCAAATGAACCTTGCAGGTCGACGACATATCGATCGCCGTAGCGCGCCGCATACCGCAATGCGCCCCGGTCGAAGCACATTGTCGCAAAACGCCTGTCGACCGGCATCGCGGTGACAACCAGGGCCTGGCAACCATTCGCTACCGCGTCAGAAAGGGGGATTTCCAGATCCGGACCGAGGACGAATGGATTCGACGTAAGCGTCAGCGCCCGAACTGGCACTTCAAATAATCGTACCGGCCCTAATTGAAAATAGAGAATCTCCGAGCGAATCTCCCACGTCGGATCGAAGCTCGGCTGCATCACCGTTCTCCTAATTTTGTCCGGCAGTCTGGAACGTAGCCTAGCTGACGACGGCATCTAAAGGTTCTGACCCCGGCAATTTATCAACAGCATGGCTGTGAGGTGGCCTGGCTAATTGATTCTCCCGGATCTGGTCAGCGCCCGAGCCCACAGGCGCGGCAGGCGGCGCACGCTCGGCCATTCACCGCTACTCCGCCGAGCAGATATGTGAAATGCTGCGCCAACTCGCCATGCTGCTGCAACGGCCCAGTGGCAGCCAACAGCTGCAGCGTTCCGGATCGTTGGGCGAAACCAGACGACCCGTGCGCAACGAATCGCTCGGGTTGCGAAGAATTCCGTGTATGGAAAGTGATCCATGCCGTCAAAGTCGAGGAGCCTGAATTCCCCTTCACCAAAGAGAATCTCGAGCATCGAGTAGAGCAGCACCCTACCGGGCGATCGTCGTGCGAATTGATGGTCATATCCAGTGTGCTTAAAGACAATTACATCATGTTCAATGCGACAAAAGCCATAAGCGGCGGGTTCATCGTCAAGCATCAGCACAAAGCCCCGGACAGTGCCATGGCCGGCGTCGGATGCGAGCCGGTGCGCGAAGCTTTCGGAAGCTTCAAAGCCCCAGCCGATTTTCCCCTTGTACGAGCGCCGAGAGATTCGAATGGCGATTTCCCGGAAGGCGCTGATTTCCGAGGGCGTCCTGTACACCGCAATATAAGCCATTCCGGGACGCCCCTCGCCAAACCTCCTGACCGTCCGTTGCAACTCGTGGCGAGACTTTCGCGAGAATTTATTTAAATATTCCGCGAAAGAGCCGTTAAAATCGACCACATACCTCACGCCATAGCGCGTGGCATAGCGGAGCGCCGCACGGTCGATACGGATCGCCGCAAATCGCCCGCCTATCGGCGTCGCGTACTTGACTACGGCCTCGCAGCCCATTCCTATCGCACGTCTTAATGGAACCTCGAGCTTTTGGTCGACAACAAACGGGTTGGAGAGAAGCGAGAGCCCCCGAAACTTGAAAACGCCGAGCTTAAACGGCCCGAACCCGATTTCCAAAGTTTCGGTGCGCATCACCCACACCGGATCTACCGGGCGCTGCATTAGGGACCGCATCTCTCATCCGTTAAGGCGAACGCTTTCCACTGGAAACCCCAATCCCTGCGGTAATGACCTTTCCTGAATTCCTGCCAGTTTCCTTGCTCCCTAAGAACAGCCTCGTGCACAGGCCAATGGTATAGCAGGAGAGCTGGGCTGCCCGAGGCACGATGCGCACGCTCGATATTTCCAACAACCTGGCGCGTGATCGTTTCGTCCTCGAATGGGTTAAACAGGTAAACGACACTTGGGGTCCCGGGGAATACGAAATCCCGGGCATCTAAATTCAAAGTGCGAACGCGTGCACCCAGTGAGCCTCCGATCCGCGCGAAATTGCGCTCGGCAATCTGATGAAGGTTTGGCGACAATTCGATGCCAATGATTAAGCTAAACCCGTGCTTTGCCGCAAGGGCCAGCGCCCGGCCTTTCCCCGACCCGATATCGATAAAACAGAAAGATGCGGGGTCTATCGGGAGAGAAGCAATCATCTCATCGAATATTTCTCGGGGCACCGCTTGGTACCCCGTGAATGCCTGCGGGTCACTCCATTCGGCTTCGAGTTGACCGCTCGTCAGAGAACCCGCAGTATCAATGCCAAGCTCTCGGTCCAACGCGCGCTCGCGACGGCGTTCGGCGATACTGGACGGTTTTAGCTGGCGGGAAGCCCACCGGATATTCACCGGGATTAATTTCAAGGTGCCGCGGATGCCGTGGCGAGAGATCCGGCGAATGAAAAGAGTCAACCCGTTCATTTCGCACTCGATCTTATTCGATTTTGGCCAGGATATCGGTTTTTTATGCCGCAGCATAATGATGACCGAGCGACCTCTGCGCGCAAAAAGGCTGCTCGCAACGCTCGACACAATGTACTGTATCATTCGACATAACTAGCGGCGACGCTTAAACGCATATGCCATGATTAACGGGGGCCTGTCAAGCAACGTTGAAATTCCTGAGGGTGCGCGGTAATGAGGTGGATCTTGCGTCATTTGATTGCATCTTCCGAAAACTTGATCAATTAAGATCGTGGCTCAAACACTGCTTGCCCGCTTTTCCATTGGCAGCGTGTTCGCGGCACGATTTAGGAGCATCTTGCCCATAACCAGTAAAATCCGCTAAACTATTGCGATTCCCAAATATCAGGGCTTGCAATGCGCCCTAACGAACCGGCTGGATCGCACCCCACTTCTTACGTCCTGGGCAAAGCATCCTCAAAGTCCGCGCCTCCGGCCGCCGCTCTGCCCGGGTTTAGCTAGTGTGCAATGGAGGTGATGAGGGTATGCTGCACCAGACCACTTCTGTGTATCATATCCTACACCATCAGCCGGGTGGTGTATTAGAGGATAGGTGGCGCGCCTGTTTGGTCCAGTCGGATCTTCCGACGCATTACACCGCTCCCGAATATTTTCTGGAGCCATTTCTGCGCCGAAGCAAACCCTTCGCGATTTTAAGTCTTGCCGGTGAACAGGTCACCGGTGTGTTGACTGGGATCCACCAAGGTGATCGCATGCAATCGGGTCTGTCTGTCCGCCCGCAAATTGCATTCACGCGGCACGCCAATCGTTCGAGCGCTATGGCAAATTTGGTCGCCGGCCTTGTCGTTGAGGCGGCATCAGCGAGGCTGGTGGATCTGTTCGTGTGGTCCGATATAGAGCCCCTTGTGGAGCCGCGCTTCCGGCAAAGACGATACGAGGGCGTCGTGATGCTTGATCTGTTGCGCGGGCCGGATGCGCTCTTCCGAAAATTCTCGGCTAATAAGCGGACCAATATAAAAAAGGCGATCAAATACGGCCTGTCGGTTGCACCCGCGAAAAGCGATGACGAGATTTCGGCTTTCTATAAAATCTGCGTCGAGTGGTCCTTCCGCAAGAATTTACCAATTCCAGAAAAAGAAGAATTTCAAGAAAATTTTAGGTTGACCGAAAACAGATTGCTCTTGTTGGCACGCCATGGGAACGAAATCATAGCCGGGATTGTGATCCGTTTTTTCCCGGGTGGCGTAATGGAGTACGCGGCCAACAGTTCCTTGGAGAGTGCCCTCCGCTTGCGGCCCAACGACTTGCTGCATTGGCGAGCGATCGAATGGGGATGCGCCCAAGGGATGACCAAATACAGCCTCGGCGGCACCCATCTTTTCTTACGAAAGTTCGGAGGGGAGCTTGTAACGACCACTCGTTGTCGCCTCGACTTATCTATGTTTCGCCGCTACGCGATCAGTGATTGGATCGCAGACCAGGTTCAGCGTGCGCACCCCTTTGTGCCCGACCAACTAGCTGTCGTTGCGCGGTCCGTGCGGCGGACGTTGAACAGAACACACACCCGCCGCCCGCAGAAAGCGGAATGATCAGACCTCGTTGCACACCGTCTGCCCAATTTTGATCGAGCCCATGCATTGGATCAACCTAGCGCGACGCTTGCCTGTTCAAGCGTTACCGCAAGGATGGGCTGGCGAAGTACCCTCATACTTGTCCGCAAAAACGTAAGCGGAGCTTGATCTCCACCTTGCGGCGAGCGGCGCGGATCTGCTGATCCTGGTCGGGTGATTGAGGCAGGGGGATCTGTGCCAAGTAATTTGCCAATTGATGGGCACAGTTTTCGCCGGGTGGAGGTCCTGACCGGGACGGCGCGGCGGCGCCGCTGGAGCGATGAGGAGAAGGCGGCGATCGTTGCCGAGAGCCGGGCGCCGGGCGCGCAGGCCAGCGAGATCGCGTTGCGCTACGGGCTGCATCGCAACCAGCTCTACGCCTGGCGGCGAGCGTTCGGGGTAACGACGGCGGCCGATACCGGAACCGCAGAACCCGAGTTTATTCCGGTGGTGGCGGACACCGGCGCCGGCACGGCGGCAATCGAGGTCGAGATCGGGCGTCCTCGCCAAGGTGCTGCGCCGGTTGAAGGCGATGCGATGATCCCGGCCCTGTCTGGCGCGCCGATGGCGGGGGTGCGCGTGCTGATCGCTACCCACCCAGTCGACTTCCGCCGCGGCGCGGACAGCTTGGCGGTGCTGGTGCAATCGGTGCTGCGTCATGACCCGTTCGGCGGCACCGTCTTCGTCTTCCGCTCGAAGCGGGCCGACCGAGTGAAGATGCTGGTCTATGACGGCACCGGCCTGGTGCTGATCTGGAGGCGGCTGGACGGCGCCAAGTTCAAATGGCCGGCGATCAGCGACGGGGTGATGCGGCTGTCGGCGGCACAACTGGCGGCGCTGTTCGAAGGTCTCGAGTGGAGGCGGGTCTATGCGCCTCGGATCAGGCGCCCAGAGGTGGCCGGCTAAGAAGGCCTGCGGCACGTTGACTCACCTTGAGGTTGAGCATCGATCGGCACCGGCGACATGAGATAATCCGGGCGTGATGACGCCCGACACCCTGCCCGACGACATTGATGCGCGGCGCGCCCTGGTACTGAAACGCGTGGGCCGAGCGCGATGCCGGGCGGGTTGAGCTGGCGCGGCTCGTGGCAGAGCGCGATCAGCTTGCCGGTCAAAACGAGCGCTTGCGCCACCTGCTTCGCCAGTTGCAGCGGCTGCGGTTCGGCCGCAGCTCGGAAAAGCTCGACCCCGACCAGCTGAACCTGGCGCTGGAGGATCTCGAACAGGCGGTCGCCGAGGCCGAGGCCGAACAGGACAAGGCCGACCCGGCGCTGCGTCGCGCCCGTGCCGAGAAGCGACGCACCGCGGGCGGTCGGTTTCCGGAGCACTTGCCGCGCATCGAGGTCGTCGTCGAGCCGGAAGACACGGCCTGCCCATGCTGCGGCGGGGCGATGCATGTGATCGGCGAAGATCGCTCGCAGCGACTGGACGTTGTTCCGGCGCAGTACCAATACTGTCGAGCGCAGCATGCACCCGATCGCCCTTAATCGCCCCTAATCGAAAGAATGCGCTATTCGCCGGCAGCGACGAAGGGGCGCAAAACTGGGCGATGCTCGCCTCGCTGATCGAGACCTGCAAACTGCACGGCGTCAATCCCGAAGCCTATCTCACCGATGTGCTCACCAAGCTCGTCAACGGATGGCCCAACAGCCGGCTCGCCGAACTGACGCCTTGGGCCTGGGCCGCCGCTCACCGCTGATCGCGACCCCGCGAACAGAACACAACCAGGCCGTCAACCGGCCGAAACCGTGATAACAGCGCTTCGCTTACGCAAAAACTCGCCTAGGCCGTGGCGCAAACAGCACGCTCGGCGTCTGAGACTGCAACACTAGCGGTTTGACTCAAAATACCCAATCGACACACAAACGCCGTAGCGGTTGCCATTTGGAAACGACAGCGCCGGCCGCAAGATTTGCCACCCGCAAATGCGTTCCACCCCGAGGCGAAACCACCCCAATCTCTTGCGCGCCGACCTCAATGACGCAATTGGTGGTAACACTCTCGTGCTGTATCAGACCGTAACAGATACCTTTATTTAAGCCGCGAAAGCCGATCACATTTTGCAAAATAGGGAGCCGCGGCTTACTGGCCGGAGCACATGCGAGTAATGGAATTCCAGATCTGTCGGCGCGGGCGGCCAACTAGATGGGTCGTCATGCTCGGCGATTCCGTCTATGGCGCCTATCTCGACAAAGAGCAGGCGCTTCTCGATGCTCTCGATGCTGCGCGCGAGGCGTTACAGTCGGGCCGCGAGGCCCAAGTCTGGGTCAGGGATTCTTCGAACAGGGATGCTTCGAACGCTGCCCGCGTGTTCTAATTATAATAGGAGCTGCGCGCGAAATTGCCGCCGGGGCGAAGCCTGCAAGGGCGGTGGTAGAATCCTCAAGAACCGGGCGGGTTTATCCGGGCGGTGAAGTCGCCTGTGGCGCGAGCTTCGCGGTCGTGTTGGAGCGCCCAGCCTATAGAGGGGAACGCGAGTTCGTTCCACGGGATTTCTTCCCACCTAAAGAGCTTGACTTCGAGGCTTTCCAACCCTGCCTGCATGGCGTCATCGAGAAGCCGGGCGCGATAGATCAGCTGCACTTGGCTGATTCGCGGAATGTCGTAGATTGCGAGCAAACCCTCGATCTCGATCCGCGCGCGGGCTTCTTCCCAGGCCTCGCGTTCGGCCCCCGCGCTGGCCGCTTCATTGAGTTCGAGATAACCGGCCGGCAAAGTCCAATAGCCATAACGGGGTTCGATCGCACGGCGCACCAGCAGAATACGTTCGTCCCAGCGGGCGACCGAGCCCACCACGATTTTCGGGTTATCATAGAGGATATAGCCGCATTCGGCGCAGATCATGCGCTCGCGGTTGTCCCCTTCGGGAATCCCGCGCATCGATGGGCCGCGAAACGGGTTATCTTCAGACATCGCGCCTTCCCTCGGCCGGTGAGGGGCTGCAGCCATGGCCATTTTCACAATTTCCGGCCAGCGATCTGCAATGATCACTCAGCGCCATCTCGGTCGATCTATTGCTCCGTCTGACTGTCGATAATACCAGCACCCCGAGCCGGGGCAACATCGCTCGCTCGGCCCCCCTTGCAAAGCAGCGCCTCGGCGTTTACTCGTTCGCTATGATACCCCCATTGGACAGGATAGCTTTCAACACGGCGCAGACTGCGCGCATCGGCTGGTTTTTCGGTCAAAAGCTGCTGGCCGCTCGAATGGGTCGTCCAGTGCGATTGCCGAAAGCGCTTCGCGGTCGGCCGATGCCGGACCGGCAACGTCTCCTCGCGGACCTGCGCTCGCTGTTGGACCAGGATTGGCGCAACATCGAGGCCGGCTACTATTCGCCCCCGGCCAACGCGCTCGGGAAGCCGCTCGACGAGATCCGCCGCGCACTCGATTTCTTTGCCGATCTGAGCGCGGTCGAAAGAAGGCGGCATGGTGGACATAAAGAGCGTGTTCTGAGGGACGCGCCGCCCGGTCGATATCCGCCGTATTATCTGCAGAAATTCCATTTTCAGACCGACGGGTATCTGAGCGATGCTTCCGCCGAACGCTATGACCATCAGGTCGAGGTGCTGTTCGGCGGCGGTGCAGCAGCGATGCGGCGCCAAGCGCTCGTCCCCTTAAAGCGGGCTCTCGCTGAAAACTCCGTCCCCGAGAACTCGGTCGTCCGGCGGGGTGGGGCGCGATTGCTGGATGTCGCCTGCGGAACCGGGCAATTTCTCCGCGAGGTTAAGACGAATTACCCACGCCTCCACGTTACCGGTCTCGACTTGTCGCCGCATTACCTCTCCGTCGCCCGGCGCGAGCTGGCGCCCTGGTCGCGCGCGCGGTTTGTCGAGCGCTTGGCCGAGGCGATGCCCTTTGCCGACGCGGAATTCGATGTCGTCACCTGCATCTATCTGTTTCACGAGTTGCCGCCGCGCATCCGCCGGGCGGCTGTGGCCGAGATCCGGCGCGTGCTGCGGCCCGGCGGCACGCTGATCTTCGTGGATTCGCTGCAGACCGGCGACGAGCCCGACTATGACGGCACGCTGGAGGTTTTTCCCGTCGCCTTTCACGAGCCCTATTACGAGAGTTATCTCCGCGAGGATCTCGACCGGTTGTGGAGCCCAGGGTTCACGCCCGATGAGCGCGTTCCGGCGTATTTCTCAAAAGTGCTGAGCTATCGCCGCAACCGAGATATCTCTTGACCCAGATATAGATATTGCTTGCAAACGGGCCACAAGCGTGGTACCGTATTTTGTGGGGGTGGACCGGGGGGTCCACAGCATACGGGGGAAAATCGATGGAGATGACCTGGACGCCAGAGCGCGTCGAGATTCTGAATCGCCTATTTGAGGAGGGATTGCCGACCTCCGAGATCGGCCGCCGCATGGGCCTGACTAAGAACACGATTATCGGCAGGTTGCACCGCAACGGAATGAGCCGGCGCGAGACCGGGCCTAAATTCGTTCCCCAGCGCAACTTCTTCGAATTCAGCGGGCCGGGCTGCCTGTGGCCGCACGGCCACCCGGACGATCCTCAGTTCCATTTCTGCGGCGGTCGGCCGTTGCCCGGCAAGCCGTACTGCGCCGCCCATGCGGCTATCGCTTATATGCGGCCGAAGGAGGAAAGACAGGCCGCATAGTGGCGATCCTCAGCGGGTGAGGCGGCGCATCGCGCGGTCGAGACCGTCAAGGGTCAGCGGGAACATCCGGTCCTCGACGATCTGTCGGATCATCCCGATGCTGGCGGTGCCGGTCCAGTACTTCTCAGGCACCGGATTGAGCCACACGGCCTTTGGATAAGCGTTGAGCAGGCGGCGAAGCCAGACTTCGCCGGGTTCGTCGTTCCACCGCTCGACGCTGCCGCCTTCCTTTTCGATTTCGTAAGGGCTCATGGTGGCGTCGCCGACGAGCACGACCCGATAGCCGGCGTCATAGGTGTGGATCAGTTCGATGGTCGGTGTCTGCTCGATCTGGCGCCGCCGCGAATCGCGCCACACCGAAATCATAGATGCAGTTGTGGAAGTAGAAGTGGATCAGGTGCTTGAACTCGGATCGCGCCGCCGAGAACAGCTCCTCGCAGACGCGCACGTGATCCTCCATCGAACCGCCCACATCAACGAACAGAAGCAGTTTGATGGTGTTGTGCCGCTCCGGCACCAGCTTCAGATCAAGCCACCCGGCATTGTGCGCGGTCGATTTTACGGTGTCGTCGAGATCGAGCTCTTCTGCGGCCCCCTCGCGGGCAAATTGCCGCAATCGGCGTAATGCCAGCTTTATATTGCGGGTGCCGAGCTCGACGGTGTCGTCAAGATTGCGGAACTCGCGCCGGTCCCAGACCTTGACCGCGCTGCGGTTGCGGCCCTCCTCCTGGCCGATGCGCACCCCTTCTGGGTTGTAGCCGTAAGCGCCAAACGGCGAGGTGCCTGCGGTGCCGATCCATTTGCTGCCGCCCTGGTGCCGCGCCTTTTGCTCGGCCAGCCTTTGGCGCAATGTCTCCATCAGCTTTTCCCAGCCGCCGAGCGCCTCGATCGACTTTTTCTCCTCCTCGGTCAGTAACCGCTCGGCGAGCTGCTTCAACCAGGCCTCAGGGAGCTCGGCCTGCGGATCCGCCAAGGTCTCGATGCCCTTGAAGCAATGCCCGAACACCCGATCGAAGCGATCGAGGTGCCGCTCGTCCTTGACCAGCGAGGTGCGCGAGAGGAAGTAGAACTCTTCGATATCGAAGGCGGCGACGCGCCGCTCCATCGCCTCCATCAAGGTCAGGTACTCGCGCAGCGAGACCGGCACCTTGGCCGTGCGCAGCTCCGCGAAAAACGAGAAGAACATGGCTAATCCTCAGCCGATGAATGCCTCTCACCCGAGCCCTGTCCCCGCCAGCGGGCCGAGGGAGGACAAAGCCCCTCGCCCCGCGCCAGCGGGGAGAGCAAGGGGCGCGTCGCGCAGCGATCGGAGGGTAAGGAGCAGGCCATTGGCTCAACCGCGTTCGCGGCGGTGCAGGAACGCGAGGCGCTCGAACAGGTGAACGTCTTGTTCATTCTTCAACAGAGCACCGTGCAACGGCGGGACCAACTTGGCCGGGTCGCGGGTGCGCAATACATCGGGCGAGACGTCTTCGACCAGCAACAGCTTGATCCAGTCGAGAAGCTCGGAGGTCGAGGGTTTTTTCTTCAATCCCGGCACCTCGCGGATATCGTAAAAGATCGTCAAAGCCTCGCGCAGCAGTTCGTGCTTAAGATTGGGAAAATGCACGTCGATGATCTGCTGCATCGTCGCGCGGTCGGGGAAACGAATGTAGTGGAAGAAACAGCGGCGGAGAAAGGCGTCCGGCAGCTCCTTCTCGTTATTGGAGGTGATGACGACGATTGGGCGATGCCGGGCTCGAATGGTGCGGCGCGTCTCGTAGACATAAAATTCCATGCGATCGAGCTCGAGGAGCAGATCGTTGGGAAACTCGATATCTGCCTTGTCGATCTCGTCGATCAGAAGGACTGGAGCCTCAGCGGCCTCGAATGCCTCCCACAGCTTGCCCGGGACAATATAGTTGGCGATGTCGTGAACGCGCTCGTCGCCGAGCTGGCCGTCACGCAGGCGGGAGACCGCGTCATATTCGTAAAGTCCCTGCTGGGCCTTGGTGGTCGACTTGATATGCCAGGTGATCAGCTCCTTGCCGATGCCGTGGGCGATCTCATGGGCGAGGATGGTTTTGCCGGTACCGGGCTCGCCTTTGACGAGAAGCGGGCGCTCGAGAGCGATAGCGGCGTTGACTGCGACACGAAGATCCTGCGTCGCGACGTAACTATCTGTGCCCTCGAAACGCCGCATCCCGATTATTTCCCTCGCGCGTGGATTTCTACTCATCCTGATGATGACATAGACCGTGGTGCCCGATGACGCCAGCCCCACCGCAGCTTGCACCGCCCCGAGCGCGGATCAGGGCGATACTTACAGCTGTCCTCGAGGTAGGGCTGCTCGCCGCTCTTTTCCTACCAGCGCGCGCCCCCGTGACGCACCGTCTCGCCGCAGAGTGACGCCCCTCTGCTGAGCTGGCAGGCATCCTCTTTCTGATCGCGATGGCGGCCCTGGCCAGTCCGCGTCTTGCTGCCCGACGCGGCTTTGCCTTCCTGCTGGCTCTGCTCGTGGTCGGGGCGGCCGTGCTCAACCTTGCCGATGCCGCAACTCCGAGCTTGCTCGGCCGCGACCTCAACCTCTACTGGGATCTCCAGCATCTCCCGTCGCTTTTCGGCTTGGCCCGCGACTCGGCAGGCCTGAGGAGCGCCTCGGTTGCGGCGGGCCTGCTCGTTGCCGCGGTCTCGTTGTTGATCGCGGGCGCCTATTGGATATGGCGCCGGGTTCTGGCCAGCCTTGCCGACCGGCGGAATGCCATCGGCGCTGCGGTCTTGCTGGGCATCGCGCTCGACGTCACATCGTTCTTGCCCACCGAACGGCGCCCGCTCGCGACCGACCTCGGCACCGGCATGCCGCGGCCTTCGAACGCGGCGGGCGGGCGGAGGCAGAGGCCGGGTGCCGTTACCGGCGACGCTCGCGTCCTCGGGTCCTCCCGGCAGCAATCTTACGGGCCTTAAGCGAGGCGACGTGTACCTCGAATCCTACGGCACGGCGGTTTTCAACACGCCGGAGTTTCGCTCATATGACTTTGCGGTGCTCGCCGATTGGCTCGCCAAACATCTACGGGCAACGGGCTCGTCATCCTGCTCGGCGACCATGAGCCGCCGGCCATCGTCGGCGGTGAGCTCCACCAATGCACCGTACCGGTTCACGTGCTGTCATGTGACCCCGACCTCATCGCGCCCTTCATATCAGCGGGCTACGTTGCCGGCCTCGTTCCGCCGCCAACGCCGCCGGCCAAGGAATGGAGACCTTCCTGCCGAGCTTCCTCGCAGGCTTCGACCGGGCGGACCGACCCGATCAGCCGCTCCCGGGCGTTACTCCCGCAGCGCGAACCATAAGGTGCAACCGTAGTCGATCGTGACCTCCTCGCCGGGTTCGATCCGCGCGATCGCGATGAGGTCCAGGGTGAGCCGGGCATGATTGCGGTCGAACTCGGGCAAGCGGGCGGCTGGAATGGTTGCACAAGGTGACGAGACCGAGCCCGAGGGCGCCGCGACCTTCCCCGTCCGGGTCGCCGTCCCAATGAAAGTAGTAGTCGTAGATGATCGTCCGATCGAGTGTCGGACAGTCCGCAGCCGGCAAAATGATCACCGGTGCCGCCTCGATCAACTCTCCCGGGCCGATCGGTTGGCGGGCGAACACCCCACGGCCGCGCTCGGGGCTCGTACGGATTTCCACTCTATCGTTAGGAACAGGCAGGATGCGGCCGCGCGCCGCCGCATCGCCCAACAATCGAACCTATACAGTCTTGGCGGGCTCGCGTGCGCGATCCGCGACGCTGGCGGCCGGAGCCGCGGCAGCCTTCGCAGCGGCGGGTGGCGGAACCTGGGCCGGCGGCGCCGTTGCTTCGGCTTCTTCCTCCTCGTCCTTCATTCCGGCCTTGAATGCCTTGATGCCCTTTGCGAAATCGCCCATTACACGCGGCAGCTTTCCGGCACCGAACAGAATTAGGATGATGGCCAAGACCACGATCCAATGCATCAAGCTGAAGGAACCCATTGCGACGACCTCGGAGCGATGGCGGAGGCTAGTCTACCAAGCTCTCCCGCCGAATTGCCAGTACATAGCAGCGCAGCTGCGCTTCGTTACGAGGTCGTGCCGATGACTGGAAAATCAACCCCGGTGAGCGAGACCGAGCGCCGATGACCTATTTCCCGCCGCCCCATCCGGCTCTCTGGAAGCGCGCGACACGGGCGAACCGGGCTGGACGCCAACGCCATGGCCGCCGGCGCGCGGCACGCGAGTGAACAGGAGACATGACCTTCAGCGTCGCCAAGAGCTATCTCTCGATCCTCGACGAGATCGTCGGCCATTTCGCCGACGCCGACGGCCGCGGGGTCGATGTCGCCCGGCTGCATTCCGGCGACCCGTCGCTATATGGCGCGATCGCCGAGCAAATGCGGCGGCTCGACGGGCTCGGCATCCCGTTCGACGTGACGCCTGGGGTGCCGTCTTTTGCGGCAGCGGCGGCCGCGCTCGGCCGCGAGCTGACCTTGCCGGAAATCGTGCAGACCGTGATCCTGACGCGCACCGCGACACGCTCCTCGCCGATGCCCGAGCGCGAAGCCCTGGAACGGCTAGGCGCGAGCGGCGCGACCTTGGCAATTCATTTGTCGGTGAACAATCTCGCCCGCGTCGTGCGTGCGCTGACGCCGCATTACGGGCCGGATTGTGCCGTAGTGGTCGCCTACCGGGTCAGCTGGCCGGACGAATGCCTGATCCGCGGCACTCTCGCCGATATCCGCGACAAAGTAAAACAGGCCGGCATCACCCGGACCGCCTTGGTCCTGGTCGGACATGCTCTCGGCGATACAGAGGCCCCCGAGAGCCGGCTTTACGCTCCCGACCACGATCATCTGCTGCGGCCCAGTCGCCCGCGGAGAGAACTTGGATATGAACGAGACGGCTTTTAACGAGCTCGCCCGCTGGGTGACTGAGGCCGGTCTTATCGGCCGCAGCGAAACCGAGCTGATGGCCGGATTTGCCGGCGAGTGGCAGAAGCCGGCGTTCCGTTGGCACGCGCCATAGTTATCCTCGACACCCTTCACCCGATTCATGAGGGCCGCGCTTTCCGCTGGCGTTCGGATACGCCCGAGGTTGCCGAGGCCGTGGACTACGGCCGGACCAATGAAGGCGCGGCCGCCGAGAATTGGCGCAACAGCCCGTTTTTCCATCTGCTCGAATCGGGCGAAACGGCGATGCGGCGCTGTTTGGCTGCGGGTGATCCGGCGGATTTCCCCACCATTGCACAGGCCCGCGACGAGGGGGCGACGGACGCCAATTACGGGTATCTGTGGTGGCTAAACACCGGCCGCGCGCTCTATCCGGGCGCCTCGCATGAGAGCTATTACGCCCGCGCGCGCCGGCGGTATTTTGACTTGGATCGATCCGGAGAACGACACCGTCGCGGTATTGCGCTGACCGACCCCGCGGCGATGGATGGGTTCATGAAGCTGACGACGGGAGCTGTTGCAAGCTGATCCGGGCGACACTCAAAGAGGACCACACATGCTGACGCTATATTTCTCACCCGGATCGAGCTCGATGGCCGTGCACATTGCGCTCCACGAGATGGGCGCCGATTTCGAGCGCCGGCTGGTGTCGCTCGCCAGGGGTGAGCAGCAAAAACCCGAATACCTTGCGGTCAACCCGGAAGCCAAAGTGCCGACCCTGCTCATCGACAACCGGCCGATGACCGAAGTCGCGGCGATCCTCTATTATCTTGCCAAGCGATTTCCCGAGGCCGGGCTCTGGCCCTCAGGCGGCCTCGAAGCCGAGGCGCAGGCGATATCGTGGATGTCGTTCATCGCCTCAACGATCCACCCGGCCCGGCGGATCGGTCCTGAGCGCTGGCGCGAGGTGTTCGGCATCGCCGAGCGACGTCTGGGCGGCAGGGAATGGGCAGTCGAGCGCTATTCGATCGCCGATATCCATCTCTTTCGGCTCTATTGGCGTTTTGTGGATGCATTGAAGCCGAACCCCGGCGACTTCCCCGATCTCTCGGCCCATTACGAGCGCATGATGGCGCGCCCCGCCGTGCAGCGGACGATCGAGATCGAGAGCGCGATCGGCTACGCGCTGCCGCAATAGCGGGAGCGACGCCACCCTCCTCCTCGTTTGACCAGGATGAGGGCATTGGTCGTGCTGAACCCCCGCAGCGGCACTCTTGCGAAACTCGGGATCGAGAGCGGAACGGAACGGGTTGCAGCTGCCTATATAGCTAACCGAATTGCCGCGACGATCGCGGTCGTGCCAGGCAGCGAAATAGAAGGCCGTATTAAATGCGAGATGGCCCGCCGCGATGCATGCGGGAGGCAGCGCTTCGAGGTGGTCGTTGTGGGCGGCGGCGACGGCAGCGTACGAGCCGCCGCTTCGGCGCTCGCCGCCTCTGAGGTCCCGATGGGTATTCTGCCGCTCGGCACCCTCAATCATTTCGCGCGGGATCTCGGGCTGCCGCTCGACGTCGAAATGGCGGTGCGGGTTGTCGCTTCCGGCCGGGTCGGAGTTGTCGATGTCGGCGAGGTAAACGGGCACGTGTTCGTAAACAATTCATCCCTCGGGATCTATCCGCACCTGGTCGCCGAGCGCGACCGGTACCGCCGGCATGGTCCCGCCCGGTGGGTTGCCGCGGCGTTTGCTCTATGCCGCGTCTTGTGGCGGCTGCCGCGTGCCAGGGTCCGCGTGCTCGCTCCCGGCTGGGAAGCCCAGCGCCGGACGACCTGCCTCTTCATTGCGAACAACATGTATGAGCTCGACCCGTTCGCGAGCGCCAGGCGGGCGCGGTTGGACAAGGGTGAACTGTGTCTCTGCATGCCGCACAGAGAGGGGCGTTTGGCACTGCTGCGGCTGGCGCTCCGCGCTTTCCTCGGCCGCCTCGAACCAAACCGCGACTTTGCTTTGGCGCGCTTGACTTCGGTTGACATAACAGCGCACCGGCGGCGCCTGCGCGTGGCGCTCGACGGCGAGTCGCTGGTCTTACGTACCCCGCTGCATTACTGCATCCGACCGCGGGCGTTGCGCGTGATCGTCCCCAAGCCGGCCGGTTCGTGAGGACAATCGCCCATATCTCTGACCTGCATTTCGGGCGGCATGACGAGACCGCGGCCGAGCGCTTGCTCGCCGACCTATCGGAGGTCCGGCCGGCCCTCGTCGTCGTCACCGGCGATCTGACGCAGCGCGCGCGTCACAGCCAGTTCGCCGCCGCCCGCGCATTTCTCGAAAAATTGCCCCGGCCCGTCATAGTCATACCGGGCAATCACGACGTCCCGCTCTACGACATCATCCAGCGCTTCGTCGGGCGGCTCGCCCGCTACCGCCGCTATATCTGCGCCGAGCTGCAGCCCTTTTATGCCGACGCAGAGATCGCGCTTTTGGGCCTCAACACCGCACGTTCGGCAGCGTTTTCGAACGGACGCATTTCATACAGGCAGGCAGCCGCGATCAAATCAGTGTTCGCGCAAGTCCCGGCGAACCGGCTGAGGATCTTGGCGATACATCATCCTCTGGGGGTACCCACAACGGCGGGCGATCTCGCCCCGGTCCGGCGCGCCGCGATGGCGCGCAAAGTCCTGACCGAGGCGGGGGTCCGGCTGGTGCTGTCAGGGCACTACCACCGCGCCTTCAGCGGCGACTTGCCGGGCAGCGATCTCGTCAGCGACGGCTCCATCCTCTTCGTTCAAGCCGGCACCGCAATCTCGACCCGGCTCCGCGGCGAGCCAAATTCCTACAACCTGCTCCGTCTCGCACCCGCCGCCGTGACCTGCACCATCCGCATCTTTGCCAGGAAAGATTTCGAAGATGCCGAAACCGCTCGTTACGAGCTGGTTGGTAACCGCTGGGCGCGGCATTAGCGCATGGAGCGGGTGAGGGGAATCGAACCCCCGTCAGAAGCTTGGGAAGCTCCTGCTCTGCCATTGAGCTACACCCGCGCAGCCGCGGATGATAAGCGATCCGTGGCACCCTGCAAGGGGTTTGCCGGCTTCAGCCGCCGTTCGCGCGCCGCTCCGGCGGGTCGACCGGGACGGTCCCCATATCCGCCGGCACCGAGACTTCGAGGATCTCGAGATCGTCCGAGGTGCGGGTCTCTTGATGCAGCATGCCGCCCGGGATGAACACGGAATCGCCAGCTTCCAGGCGGCATTGCGTGCCGTCCTCGAATTCCAGCTCGACCCAGCCCTTTAACGTGTAGACGAACTGGCCCTCGCACACATGGTAATGCCAGCCGGTCGGCTCGGTCATTCCGGTGAGGGCCGACGTCACCTGCGCCCGCATCCACCCGTCGGTCGCCTTGGTGACGCCGAGGTCGCGGTATTTGAAGAAGTCGCGCCGACCCTTCACGAACTCAGGATGCTTCGCGCTCGTTACAGCAAGTTTCATCGGGGACAGGCTCTGGGTGGGCTTTTCCTTCAATGCGGTCTGCTCGATCGTCATGTTCCACCTCCTCCCAAAGACAGGTCGGTTATCATACCCTCATTTCCCGGCAACCGGCGAGGGCCGCCTTCACGTTGCCCGAAGATTGGTGTTAACTTCCTGGTCTCGTTGAAGGAGGATCGCATGGCGAATATCCCGGGTGCAGTGACCGATCCCGGCCGCGTGCGCGGCGAAAATAGCGAGCTGAAAAGCGGCGGCGACACGATAAAGGGCTATCTGGCCCGCCCGAGTTAGTCGGGGAGCTATCCCGGCATCGTCGTGATCCATGAGGCGTTCGGGCTCGTCGAGCATATCCGCGACATCGCGCGGCGCTTCGCTAATATTGGCTACAACGCCTTGGCGCCCGACCTCTATTCCCGCAAGGGTGGGCCATCCGATCCTAACGACATCAACACCGTCTTCCCGGTCATGTTTGGCAAGTCGGACGCCGAGGCGGTGCAGGATCTCGAGGCGGCGGCAGATCACCTGAACGAACTTCCCGGCGCGACCGGCAAGATCGGCGTAATCGGGTTCTGCTCGGGCGGCCGGCAGACCCTGCTGTTCGCGTGCAGCAGCGATAAACCCGATGCGGCGGTCGATTGCTGGGGCGGGTTCATCGATCGCGCGACGCCGGATGCCGAGACGACACCGTCTCGACCAACCCCGACCCTGAAGATGGTGGAGCGCCTGCATTGCCCGCTTTTCGGGGTCTTCGGCGAAGAGGACCAGAACCCGACTGTCGCGCACGCCGAAGAATTGCGCAGTGTTGCCCAGCGGGCCGGTAAGGACGTCACGATCAAGGTTTACAAGAACGCCGGGCACGCCTTCCTCGCCGATTACCGGCCGAGCTATCGTGAGGGACCGGCCGTTGAGCTTTGGCGGAATGTGGTAGCCTTCTTCGAGAAGCACCTGAAAGCGTAGATCTGCTTTAGGTCGAGCGCCGCCGGCACACACGAAGGGATTGGCATGGCACGCAACAAGATCGCGCTGATCGGCGCCGGACAGATCGGCGGTACTCTGGCGCTCCTGGCCGGGCTCAAAGAGCTCGGCGACGTTCTTCTAGTCGATGTCGTCGAGGGCGTGCCGCAGGGTAAGGCGCTCGACATCGTCCAAGGGTCGGCGATCGAGGGGTACGATGCGATCGTCCGCGGCTCCAACGACTATTCCGATATCGCGGGCGCCGATGTCGTCATCGTTACCGCCGGCATTCCGCGTAAGCCGGGGATGAGCCGCGACGATCTGATCGGGGTCAATGCCGGCATCGTCAAGACGGTCGGCGAGGCGATCAAAAAGCACTGCCCGCAGGCGTTCGTCATCACGATCACCAACCCGCTCGACGTCATGGTATGGGTCATGCGCGAGGCCTGCGGGCTCCCGCCGCAGCTTGTTGTGGGCATGGCCGGCATCCTGGACAGCGCCCGCTTTCGCTACTTCCTCGCCCAGGAGTTCCAGGTTTCAGTCGAGGACGTCACCGCTTTCGTGCTCGGCGGTCATGGCGACACGATGGTGCCGCTGGTGCGTTATTCGACAGTCGCCGGAATCCCGTTGCCGGACCTCGTCAAGATGGGGTGGACGACGCAGGAGCGGCTCGAGAAAATCGTTCAGCGCACCCGCGATGGCGGCGGCGAGATCGTCGGGCTGTTGAAGACCGGCTCGGCGTTTTATGCGCCCGCCAGTTCGGCCATTCAAATGGCCGAAGCCTATCTCCGCGACAAGAAACGCGTCCTGCCCTGCGCGGCGTGGCTCGATGGGCAATACGGCGTGCACGATGTTTACGTCGGTGTTCCGGTCGTGATCGGCGCCGCCGGCGTCGAGCGCATCGTGGAGATCTCGCTCGACAGGGACGAGAAGGCTGCCTTCGACAAATCGATTGCCGCGGTCCGCGAACTGATCGGCGTTGTCAAGGACATGAAGGTCCTGGGTTGAGCAGTCGGAGCCGATAATGAACCTCCGAGCGTCAGTCACAAGTCGTCATTCCCGCGTAAGCGGGAATCCAGGGCCGCAGCTCTTGCCCTGGAGCCCCGCTTTTCGCGGGGATGACGGGTAAGGAGAGAAAATGAATATCCACGAATATCAGGCGAAAGAGCTGCTGGCGAAATTCGGGGTCGCGGTACCGCGCGGCCGGGTGGCCTACACCGCCGCCGAGGCAGTCGAGGTGGCGCGGCATCTGGGCGGGTCGATCTGGGTCGTGAAGGCGCAGATCCATGCCGGCGGCCGCGGCAAGGCCGGCGGGGTCAAGCTCTGCCGCTCGGAAGAGGAAATAGCGGCGGCGGCGCGCGAGCTGCTCGGGAAAAACCTCGTGACGCATCAGACCGGACCGGCGGGCCGCGAGGTGAAGCGGGTCTATGTCGAGGAGGGCTGCGATATCGCGCGCGAGCTCTATCTCGGCCTGCTGATCGACCGCGAGACGGGTCGAGTGACCCTAATCGGCTCGACCGAGGGCGGAATAGAGATCGAGGAGGTCGCAGCGCGCTCGCCGGAAAAAATCCTCAAGGTTGCGGTCGATCCGGCGAGCCGGATCGAGCCGTTCCATTGCCGCAACCTCGCCTATGGGCTCGGGCTTGAAGGAGCCCAGATGGGCGTCGCTGTCAAATTCGTCACGGCGCTTTACAAGGCGTTTTGTGACCTCGACGCGTCGGTCGTCGAGATCAACCCCATGGTGGTGACCGGTTCGGGGCAGCTCCTGGCGTTGGACGCCAAGATGGCGTTCGACGACAACGCGCTGTTCCGCCATCCCGATGTCGAGGCTTTGCGGGACGAGAACGAGGAGGACCCCACCGAGCTCGAAGCCGGCAAGCACGCTCTTAACTACGTCAAGCTCGACGGCAACATCGGTTGCATGGTGAATGGTGCCGGCTTGGCGATGGCGACAATGGACATCATCAAATTGCATGGCGGCAATCCCGCGAATTTTCTAGATGTCGGTGGCGGGGCGACACGCGACCGGGTGGCGACTGCCTTCAAGCTGATCCTAAGCGATCCGAACGTCGAAGGGATGCTGGTCAACATTTTCGGCGGGATCATGCGGTGCGACGTTATCGCCGAAGGTGTCGTCGCCGCGGCACGCGAGGTCAATCTGCACGTGCCTCTGGTCGTGCGCCTCGAAGGCACCAATGTCGATCTCGGCAAGAAGATATTGCAGCAATCCGGCCTGCCGATCCTCGCCGCCGAGAACCTCGCCGACGCCGCGCAGAAGGTCGTCACGGCCGTCAAGGAGGCCGCCTGATGTCGATCCTCGTCGATGCGTCGACCACGGTGCTGTGCCAAGGGTTCACCGGCGCTCAGGGCACCTTTCACTCTGAGCAGGCGATCGCCTACGGCACCAAGATGGTCGGCGGCGTCACTCCCGGTAAGGGCGGCGCGCGCCATCTCGATCTTCCCGTATTCAACACGGTTCACGAAGCACGCGCGGCGACCGGGTGCGATGCGACGGTAATCTATGTCCCACCGCCCTTCGCCGCCGACGCCATCCTCGAAGCCGCCGATGCCGAAATCCCGCTGATCGTCTGCATCACCGAAGGTATCCCAGTGCTCGACATGGTCAGCGTGAAGCGCAGCTTGAGCGGCGGCCGCTCGCGGTTGATCGGGCCGAATTGCCCGGGCGTCATCACCCCCGATGAGTGCAAGATCGGCATCATGCCGGGCCACATTCATCGGCGCGGCAAGATCGGCATCGTCTCGCGGTCGGGAACTCTGACCTACGAAGCAGTAGCGCAAACCACGGCGGTCGGGCTGGGGCAATCGAGCTGCGTCGGCATCGGGGGCGACCCGGTCAACGGCACCAATTTTGTCGAGGTGCTCGAGATGTTTCTCGCCGATCACGAGACCGAGGCGATCGTCATGATCGGCGAGATCGGCGGGACGGCGGAGGAAGATGGCGCCGATTTTCTCAAATCCTCGCGGCTCAAAAAGCCGGTCGTCGGATTTATCGCTGGCAGCACGGCGCCGCCCGGCCGACGGATGGGCCATGCCGGTGCGATCATCGCCGGCGGCAAAGGCGGCGCAGGCGACAAGATGGAAGCCCTGCGCCGCGCCGACGTCGTCGTCGCCGAGTCGCCCGCTGCGATCGGCACGACGATGCGGGACGTACTCAAAGGCTAGTGGTCGGTGGGTGGCAGTTAGGGCCAGCTGCACGCATATAAGGTCGCGCACGACTTTCATTATTCGTCAACCCCCGCGAAAGCGGGGTCCAGCCTGTGGCAAGTGCCAATGCCCATGGACCCCCGCTTTCGCGGGTGTGACGTTGAGGTCTGGGTTATGGCTGATATAGACCGGACGACATTTCTGACCGGCGCGAATGCCGGATTCATTGCGGAGCTCTATACAAGGTTTCTCGAAGACCCCCGCTGCGTTGACGAGAGCTGGCGTCGGTTCTTCTCGGAAATGGACGATGATGTTTCGGCGGTGCTCACCGAGGTGCGCGGACCTTCTTGGGCCAAGCGTGAACCGCCGATCGTCGGCAATGGGGCGGCAGCGACTGCGAGAATTGATGAAGCGGCGCTGCGCCGGGCTACCAACGACTCGATCCGCGCGTTGCAGCTGATCCGCGCCTACCGGGTGCGCGGCCATCTCGAAGCCGATCTCGACCCGCTCGGGCTGGAAAAGCGGGGTCCCTATCCGGAACTCGACTTTCGCAGTTACGGCTTTAGTGAGTCGGACCTCGACCGCGAGATCTTTATAGCCAATTTGTCCGGCCGCGAGCGCGCCAGCCTGCGCGAGATCATCGCGATTTTGCGCGAGACGTATTGCGGCAGGATCGGCGTCGAGTACATGCACATTCAGGCACCGGCCGAGCGGGCGTGGATCCAGGAAAAGTTCGAGAATTGTCAGAGCCGCCCGATCCTCGCGACCGGAATAAGAAAAGAGATCTTGCGGGCACTGACCCAAGCGGAGACCTTCGAACGGTTTCTCGACCGGCGCTACACTGGCACCAAACGGTTCGGCATCGAGGGCGCCGAGTCGCTGATGCCGGCGCTCGAAACAATCCTGCACCGCGGCAACGAACTCGGTATTCGTGAATTCGTGATCGGGATGCCGCACCGCGGCCGCCTCAACGTGCTCGCAAATTTTGTCGGCAAACCGTTTGCCGCGATCTTCTCCGAGTTCCAGGGCAATTCGACCAATCCCGAGCACGTCCACGGCTCTGGCGACGTCAAATACCATCTCGGCACTTCCGGTGACCGCGAAGTGGGCGGGCAAACAATCCATCTGTCCTTGGCTGCCAACCCATCGCACCTCGAGGCCGTCGATCCCGTCGTGCTCGGGAAAGTCCGAGCAAAGCAATTGCAGCGCGGCGACCCCGAGCGATCGCAAGTAGCTAGCATTCTGATGCACGGCGATGCGGCTTTCGCCGGACAGGGGCTCGTCGCCGAATCGCTCGAATTATCCGAGCTGATCGGCTTCTGCACGGGCGGCACGATCCACATCATCGTCAACAATCAAATCGGGTTTACGACGGCGCCCTCCGCCGCCCGGTCGAAGTCCTTACCCATCGGACGTGGCGAAGGGCGTCCAGGCGCCGATCTTTCACGTCAATGGCGACGATCCCGAGGCGGTCGTCGAAGTCGCCCGGGCCGCCACCGAATTTCGCCAGCAGTTCAAAAAGGACGTTGTCATCGACTTGTTTTGCTATCGGCGGCACGGTCACAACGAGACCGACGAGCCGGCCTTCACCCAGCCGCTGATGTACCGCACGATCGCGCGTCACCCGACGACGCGGCAGATTTATGCTGCTCGCCTCGCCGAGGCGGGCGTGCTCCGCGAAGGCGAGGCCGATGGGATGGCTACTCGTTTCATTGCAGAGCTTGAAGCTCAGTTCGAATCGGCGAAGAGTTACCGCCCGAACAGGGCGGATTGGCTCGAAGGCGCCTGGGCCGGGCTCGAGCAAGCTCCCGACGACGACCGCCGCGGCGATACCGGGGTTGCCGGCGAGACGCTGCGCGAGATCGGGCGCGGCCTTGTCACGGCGCCGGAGGGCTTTCGCCTCAATCCCAAAATCGCCCGCCAGCTGGAGGCAAAGCGCGCTGCGATTGAAGCTGGCGAAGGGATCGATTGGGCGACCGCCGAGGCTTTGGCGATCGCTTCGCTCTGTGCCGAAGGAACCCACGTTCGAATGTCCGGTCAGGACAGCGGTCGCGGCACCTTTTCGCAACGTCACGCCGTGCTGGTCAATCAGGAGACCGAAGAGCGCTACGTCCCGATCGACCACGTCAGCCCCGGACAGGCGCCGTTCGAGATCATCGACAGCCCGCTCTCAGAAGCAGCCGTGGTTGGCTTCGAATATGGCTACAGCCTCGCCGACCCTTCCTCTCTCGTGTTGTGGGAGGCGCAGTTCGGCGACTTTGCCAATGGCGCGCAGGTCATCATCGACCAGTTCTTGAGCTCGGGCGAGGCCAAGTGGCTGCGTATGAGCGGCCTCGTCCTGCTGCTGCCGCACGGTTACGAGGGTCAGGGTCCAGAGCATTCCTCAGCACGCATCGAGCGCTATCTGCAGCTTTGCGCCGAGGACAACATCCAGGTGTGCAACCTGACCAGCGCGGCGAATTACTTCCACGCATTGCGGCGACAGATCCATCGCAACTTCCGCAAGCCGCTCGTCATCTTCACCCCGAAATCGCTGCTGCGCGCGAAGGAAGTCATGTCGCGCCTCGACGAGATGGCGTCGGGCAGCTCGTTTCATCGTGTCATTGGTGAAACCGAGGCCATTGGCACAGACGAGCAAGTGCGCCGCGTCGTGCTGTGCACGGGAAAGGTCTATTTCGATCTGGCAAAGGCACGGGCCAACAGCGGCGATAAACGCGTCGCATTAGTCCGGCTCGAGCAGCTCTATCCGTTCCCGTTTAATGCCCTCGCGAAGGTGTTGCAGCGCTACCCCAACGCCGAGATTGTCTGGTGCCAGGAAGAGCCGCAGAACATGGGCGCCTGGAACTTCGTCGACCGGCGTATCGAACAGGTCCTCGGGGGCCTCGATATGGCGGCAAAGCGGCCCCGATTTGCCGGGCGCGCCGAAGCGGCTTCGCCCGCGACCGGCCTCTTCAAGCGGCACGTCGAGGAGCAGGCAAACCTCGTCGCCGAGGCATTGGCGGCGTAACACTGCATGGCAACCGAGATCAAGGTTCCGAGCCTTGGTGAATCGATAACCGAGGCGACCGTCGCGAAATGGCTGAAGCGGCCGGGCGAAGCGGTCGCCGCGGACGAGCCTATCGCCGAGCTCGAAACCGACAAGGTGACCCTCGAGGTCCCTGCGCCCGCCTCCGGCACGCTCGCCGAGATTCTCGCCGAGGAGGGCGCCAATGTCCCGGTCGGCGCAGTTCTCGGCAAGATTGCCGACGGGCTCGCGGACACCCTCCCCCACGCAGCCCTGCGGGCCGGGCCCCCCCTCTCCCGCAATGCGGGAGAGGGTCCCGAGCGGAGCGAGGGGGGTGAGGGTATCGCCGCGGTCGAACGTTCCGGCCCGGCCGTCCGCAAGCTGATCGAAGAGTCCGGTCTGGACGCGACGAGAGTTGCCCCGAGCGGACCGGGCGGGCGGATCAGCAAGGCCGACGTCCTCGCCGCCAGAACGCCGGCCCCTGCACCGCCGGCGCCGGCTCCCGCTGTGGGCGAGCGTGAGGCGCGGGTGCCGATGAGCCGCCTGAGGCGGCGGATCGCCGAGCGGCTGAAGGCGGCGCAGAACACCGCGGCAATGCTGACCACCTTCAACGAAATCGACATGAGCGCGACGATGGCGCTGCGCGAGCGTTATCGGGACGCCTTCGAGAAAAAGCACGGGGTCCGGCTCGGCTTCATGTCGATCTTCGTCAAGGCGGCAATCGTCGCGCTGAAGGAGCTTCCGGCAGTCAACGCGCGAAATCGACGGCGACGACATCGTCTACAAGAACCATTACGATATCGGCGTCGCCGTCGGCACCGAGCAGGGTCTAGTCGTGCCGGTCGTGCGCGACGCCGACCGGATGAGCTTTGCCGACATCGAGAAGACAATCGCCGAATACGGGCGCAAGGCGCGCGACGGCAAATTGACGATCGAGGAGCTGTCCGGCGGTACTTTTACGATTTCGAACGGTGGGATCTACGGCTCGCTGATGTCGACGCCAATCCTCAATCCGCCGCAATCCGGCATCCTCGGCATGCACAAGATCGAAAGGCGGCCCGTCGCTATGGGCGACGAGGTAAAGATCCGCCCGATGATGTACGTCGCGCTGTCCTATGACCACCGCATCGTCGATGGCCGTGAAGCCGTGACCTTTCTGGTGCGGATCAAGGAATGCGTCGAAGATCCTTCCCGCTTGCTCTTTGAAATGTGAGCCTGCGCGCGATGCCGGATCGTTATGACGTCGTGGTCGTTGGGGCGGGGCCGGGCGGCTATGTCGCGGCGATCCGCGCGGCACAGCTCGGGCTGAAGACGGCGTGCATCGAAAGCCGCGCCAGCCTCGGCGGGACCTGTCTCAACATCGGCTGCATCCCGTCGAAGGCATTGCTGCAATCATCGGAGAAATTCGCCGAGGCTGGTCATGCGCTCGCCGAACATGGGGTCAAGGTCGGCGAGGTCGGGCTCGACCTCGGGGCGATGATGGGCCGCAAGGACAAAGTCGTAACCACCCTGACCCGGGGCGTCGAGTTCCTGTTCCGCAAGAACAAGATCGATTGGCTCAAGGGCAATGGGCGCATCGCCACGCCGGAGCGGATAGTCGTTACTGGCGCGGATGGTGCTGTTCAGGAAATCGAGGTGACATCGATCATCATAGCGACGGGCTCGGAAAGCACCCGGCTGCCCGGGATCGACATCGATGAGAAGCGCATCGTCTCGTCTACCGGCGCATTGTCCCTCGACCGCGTGCCGGAGCGGCTCACCGTCATCGGCGGCGGGTATATCGGCCTCGAGCTCGGCTCTGTTTGGCAGCGGCTCGGCGCCAAGGTGACCGTCGTCGAGGTTCTCGACCATATCGTCCCGAACATGGACCGGGAACTCGGCACGGCGTTGCAGCGGGTCCTGACGCGCTCGGGGCTCGATTTCAAGCTCGGCACGAAGGTGGTGGGCATCCGCGACGCGAATGATGGGCTGAGCTTGGAGCTCGACGGCGCGGAGCGGCAGACCCTCGCGGCGGATGTGGTGCTGGTATCAATCGGACGGCGTCCCTATACGGAGCGACTAGGCCTCGAAGCCGTCGGTGTCGCGCTCGACCAGCAAGGACGTGTCGTGGTGGACGACGGCTTTGCGACAAACATCCCGGGCATTTACGCGATCGGCGACGTGATCCGCGGCCCAATGCTCGCGCATAAGGCCGAAGAGGAGGGCATTGCGCTCGCCGAACGGCTCGCCGGGCAGAAGTCGCGCGTCGATTACGACGCGATCCCAGCCGTCATCTATACCTGGCCGGAGGTCGCCTCGGTTGGCAAGACCGAGGAGGAGCTGAAGGCGGCAGCAGTCCCCTACCGCATCGGCAAGTTCCCGTTCACCGCCAATCCGCGTGCCCGAACCAACGGTTATACCGAAGGGTTCGTCAAGATCCTCGCCGACAGCGGGACCGACCGCGTGCTCGGTGTCCACATCATCGGCCCCGATGCCGGAACCATGATTGCCGAAGCGGTGCTGGCCAAAGAATTCGGCGCCTCGGCCGAGGACATAGCGCGCACCTGCCATGCCCACCCGACCCTGAGCGAAGCCCTCAAGGAGGCCGCGCTCGCGGTCGACGGGCGGGCGATTCACATTTGATGCCTCGGCCTCCATCCCGACCTGCCAAACTGCACCAGGCGGCGCGCTGCGGTCTTGACGGCGGCGAGCACGGCGCCATGCTGCCCAGGGTCAGGAGGACGTCGTCACCGCCCCCTCGAACAGAGTTGCTCGACCCACCAAGCCCTCAGCGGGCCGAGATTGCTTCGCTCCGCGCAGGGCGCGTCTCGCAACGACAGCACAATTTGCTGAAATTTTGCTCTGTGACCTCAGATAGGGTTTCCGCGGATGACGCCATCGGCGCCGTTCGCGTAATATCCGACTGCCGACCGCAAGGAGGGCACAATGCTGGCGATGTGGGTGAAGGTACGGGTGAAGCCTGATGCGCGCGAGCGCTTCCTGAAGGCCATCGAGGTCGATGCGCTCGGCTCCGAGCGGGACGAGCCGGGCTGCATGCGCTTCAACGTCCTGCAGGACGCTCAGGACCAGAACGTCTACTACTTTTACGAAGTCTACCGGGACGAGGCGGCGCTGGAAGCACACCGCGCGGCGCCCCACTACGCGGTGTGGCGGGCGGCCGCGGACACCTTGGACGGCGCACCCGTGGCGACGCGCTGCCAGACCGTCTTTCCAGCTGCGGCCGGGTATTGGGAGCGGAAGAGCTCCTGAACTCACAAGGCGCGTTGGCGCTGCTCGTCTCGCGGCGCTTCGGCCCGCTGTTTGCGACGCAGTTCCTGTCGGCGTTCAACGACAATGCGTTGCGCAATGCACTGGTGTTGATGATCGCCTACCGGGCGGATGCGGCGGCGCAATTCTCGGCGCAACTCATGATCCCGCTCGCTGCCGGGTTGTTCATGCTGCCGTTTTTCCTGTGCTCGGCGACCGCCGGCCAGATCGCCGACGAGTTCGGACAAGTCTCGGCTGATTCGCCTGATCAAGCTCGTCGAGATCCCGGTGATGCTGGCGGCCGCCGGCGGGGTCCTCGCCGGCAGCGCGATGGTGCTGCTGGCGCTGCTGTTCGTGATGGGGATCGTCGCCGCGTTCTTTGGCCCGCTCAAATATGCGATCCTGCCGGATCTTCTCGCCCCCGAAGAGCTGCTGCTCGGCAATGCTCTGGTCGAGGCCGGGACCTTTATCGCGATCCTCCTCGGCACGATCGCCGGCATGGTGATCGCCACCCGGCATGGCTCGGCGGCTGTCGCGGGGCTGATCGTCGCCGTGGCGCTCGCCGCTTGGGCGGCCAGCCGGCAAATACCGCCCACGACACCCGCGGCGCGCCGAGGAGCGGCGCGCTGGAACCTGTTTGGCGCGACGGCTCGGGTGGTACGCCAGGCTGCGCAGGAACCCGGGCCGTTCCGCTCGATGCTCGGCATCTCATGGTTCTGGCTGGCCGGCGCGACGTATCTGTCGCAGTTCCCCGCCTATGTGCGCTTCATCCTCGGAGCGGAAGAAGTGGTCGTGACCTTGTTTCTGACGTTGTTTTCCGTCGGGATCGCGTTTGGCTCGCTGTTGTGCAATCGCCTCCTCGCCGGCAGGGTCAGCGCAGGCTGCGTCCCCTGGGGAGCACTCGGGATCGGGCTGTTCTCGATCGATCTGTGGTTCGCCAGCCCGCCGCCGGGGGCCGGAGAGCTCATCACGGTTGGGGCATTTCTCGGTGACCCGCTGCACTGGCGCATTCTAGCCGACCTCTTCGGGATCGCCGCCTCGGGCGGGGTTTTTGTCGTGCCGCTCTATGCGCTGCTGCAGGCGATGACCGCACGCGAGCACCGCGCCCGCGCGATCGCCGCGAACAACATCGTCAATGCCGCGGCGATGGTGATCTCGGCAGTCGTGACGATCGCGCTGATCGCAATCGGGGTCAGCGTCGCCGGGCTGTTCCTGCTCACCGGAACCGCGACGGTTGCTGTCGCCGTGCTGTTTTGGCGCATGCTGCCCCGGCTCAGCGTGGCCCAGCCAATGTGAGGCAGCGCGCATTAGGCTCCAGGGCAGCGCGACAACCTCGCGAAGAGCCGCGCGGACGGCTCCCCGAAGCGAGCGTGCCGGCACTGCAGCCCGACCCGCCACCCGCAGCCCCGCGAGGCGGAACAGGAGCGCCGCACGCGGTAGGTGAATGCGGTCACTGACCAGCAACACCGAGCGCAGCCCCCGCGCGCTCAGCAGCTGCGCAGTCTCGTGCGCGTTCTCGAAGGTGTCGCGAGAAACGGTGTCGGCCAGAATGGCGGTCTCGGATACCCCGTGAGCAATCGCCACCCGGCGCATGATTTCCGCCTCCGGGATCGGTCCGTTGCCGCCGCCCGAGAGCACGAGCAGCGGCGCGGCGCCTGCCTCGAACAGCCGGATGCCAATTCCCAACCGCCGCTTCAGCGCCGAACCACGGCAGCCGAGAACGACAATCGCATCGGCTTCAGAGCATCTGCCCGCCATCGACGGCGATATTCTGGCCGGTAACCCAGCTGGCGAGCGGCGAGCACAGGAAGAGCGCGACCTGCGCGACCTCCTCCGGATGGCCGAGCCGACCGAACGGGATGCTCCTGAGGATGCCGGCGTAAAGGTTCGGATTGTTGGCCTTGGCTCGCGCCCAGGTGCCGCCCGGAAACTCGACCGAGCCGGGGGCGATGCAATTCACCCGAATCCGCTTCTGCGCAAGCGCTGCCGCTTGGGTTAAGGTGTATTCCAGGATCGCGGCCTTGACCGCTCCGTAGGGCGGGGTGCGGACCGAAGCTCGGAACCCGGAGATCGAGGATATGTTGAGGATCGCGCCCGCCTCGGATTTTTCGAGGTAGGGCAGCGCCGCCCGCGTCGCCCGCACCGTGGCCAACAAATCGACCGAGATGCTAGCGGCCCAGCCGGCTTCATCATCGCTGGTCCCAAACCCCGAGGCATTGTTGACGAGGATATCGATGCCGCCGAGCGCGCCGGCCGCTTCCGTGATGTAGCGCGGAATGGCCGGGGCGTCCGAAAGATCGCAGACCGCGGCATGCGCGACGCCGCCATGCCGGGCGATCTCGTCGCGGGTAGCGGCGAGGGCCTCGGCGCCGCGGGCGCAAATCGACACGCCGGCGCCGGCCGCGGCAAAGGCCAGTGCGATCGCGCGCCCGATGCCGCGGCTGCCTCCGGCGACAATGGCGCGCTTGCCGGCAATGTCGATCTTCATGTTTCTCCTCAGGCTCGTCCGGCGCAGCATGCGCTGCTGAATATGGCAACGGAAGGGCTTAGCCGGTGATCAAGAGCGTCTCGCTGCTGACCCGCAAGGCGGGGCTGTCGCACGAGGAATTCGTCAAGCATTGGCTCGAGGTCCACGCCCCGCTCGCTCACTTCGTACCGGGACTGCGCCGTTACGTGCAGTCGCATATTCTCGGCGAGCGGACCCGGCCCGACATTCCAACCACGAATGTCGAAGTCGATGGAATTGCCGAAACCTGGTACGACGATCTGGCCGCGATGGAGCGCGCCAATGCCTCTCCCGAGGCCAAAGCGCTCCATGCCGACGGTGCCCTCTTCATCGGCCGCATCAAAAGCTTCATCACCGAGGAGAAGGTGATCATTCCGCCGGAGTGAGGAGCCTTCTCCCTCTCCGCCCCTGGGGGCGGAGAGGGTCGGGGTGAGGTGGGGGAGGCCCGCTCCAGCTCTGTGCACTAGCTGTTTTTGCTGTTTTTTGCAGCGAAAATAGAGCGATCGGCTTCGCTCCGCCGCGGAAATCCTGGGTTCGAGTGCCGCGACGGGGCGCATTAACAGCGGCAATTCCGCTGTCGG
>CAWFTG010000009.1:0-1047050 GCA_963818695.1 uncultured Alphaproteobacteria bacterium | reverse complement strand
GCGCTAACAGGCTGCGGAAAAACCGGTTTGCGATGGGCATTTGGTAGAATTGCTGATGGTATTACTCGTCTGGATTGCAGTAAAACCTGACCGGGCAGGGTTTGCTGCCATTTTTGTGGGGTGAAACACCATCACTGGGCAGAAGCCTCCAGGCTTGGTTATGCCACGGCGGTCATCAGACGGGGCAGGCGGACGAGGTTGTAGGCGGTGATCGTCAACGTGAACATCCAGTGGACTTAGTGAGGCCACAGTGGCGGGTCTTGCGAAAGCCCGCGGTTGCCTTGCTCCAGCCAAACACCTCCTCAATGCGCTTGCGCATCCGCCCGCTGACCGCGTAGCCGGGATGCCGGGTCGTCCGCGCATCGATTGCCGATCGTCGATTGGTGGTGTTCTGCGCCACATGCGGCGTCACCTTGTACTGCCGCAGATCGGCGACAAACCCGGCGACGTCATAGGCCTTGTCGGCAGCGAGCGTGAATCCCGGCGACTGCCGGGACGGGCCGCCACCATGTCGAGCGCGGCCTCGCGCTCGGCCGTGCCAGTGGCCAGGGTCAGCCGCGTGTCGACCGCCAGAGCATGCCGGTTCTCCATCAAGACATGCCCCAGATAGGCCAGCTTGGCCGGCTGGCCCGGCCCTTTGCGGTACAACCGGGCATCAGGATCGGTGGTCGAAGCGTGCGTTTCGTTGCGGCGCTTCTCGCCGTGGAAGTTCCGTTCGCCGTTGCGGCCCGGCGCTGGCGGCTCGCCGCTGCCGTCCTTCGGGGCGGTAAAGCTCTTCATGCTGGCCCACGCCTCGATCAGCGTGCCGTCCACCGAGAAATGCTCGTCCGACAGCAGCGCCTTGATCCGCTCCTGGTTCAGCACTGCCGCCATGAACTGTGCGGCGATGTCACCCTCGATCAGCCGCTCGCGGTTCTTTGTGAACACCGTCACGTCCCACACCGCGGCATCCAGCGACAACCCGACAAACCAGCGGAACAACAGATTGTAGCCGAGCTGCTCCATCAGCTGGCGCTCCGAGCGCACCGAATAGAAGGCTTGCAGCAGCAGGGCGCGCAGCAATTTCTCCGGCGGGATCGATGGCCGCCCGGATTTGGCATAGACGGTCTCAAACTCCGGCGACAGCACCGCCAGCGCCTCGTTCACAATGTTGCGGATCGCCCGCAACGGATGATCCATTGGCACCCGCGCCTCGCAGCTCACATAGCTGAACAGCGCTTCTGTCCGCGCATCCCCACCGCGCATCGGACATCCCCCAACATCTCGTCACGACACGCCCATTGTAAACAATAGCTTGACCACAATCTCGGCCTTTTTCCGCACCCTGCTAAGGTGCAAGGCTGCGTGGCCTTTCACCGTTTACGAAGACGGCAATCGCCAGCAGACACGATCTGACTGGCAACTTTCGCGAATGAAATAGTGTCCCGTTCGTCAGACTGAATTGCTTTGCGACAGGCTTTGCAACGCCACAACGGCCGGCACGCATAGGCGTAGATTTCAATACTACCGCATTCTGGGCAAACCGGTTCGCCAGTTTGTTTCAGACCAGCGGAGGCGCTTGAAGGTGTCCCGAGCTTCTTCATCACGACAGCCGCGCGACCTGAGCTAGCTCAGGCTCCTTGCGGCTTTGGAGAGGAGGAAATGTTGGGACACGGGACTTGCCATCACGAGCGTTACTAATGCCATTAATATGGCGGCATTTGCCGCTATTGTCAACGCGAAAGTAACTTATATGGTGGCACTATGATCGGACGAGGCATGGACTGAAGACTCAAGCCCAATGGCTGAACACGTGAAGCGGCTATTCCGCGCCGAGATGACCCGGCGCGGCGTGACCTATGAGGAGTTGTCTGAGCGGCTCGCCGCGATCGGGGTCAATGACACGCCGGTCAATCTTCGCAACAAGGTGGCGCGGGCGATTCTCCCCGATCTTTTTGGTTCAATGTCTCACGGCGCTAGGAGCGCGGCAGGCTCCGATTGGCGGCCGAAAATGCTGACGGGCAATAGGGTTACGGACTAGGCCGCACAAAGCCTATTCAAGTCGACCGATTACAGTGTCATATTCCCGCCGCGGCGGGTCGTCAAGGGCTAAGAACCGGGCGATTTGCCACATCGCGCATCTCCTTTCTGTGAGGGGTTGCGGGAAAGCGTGGCGCGGCCGGGTCTCGAACCCGCGACCACCCGGTAGAAAGCCGGGTTAGCTCTGCCTGCTGCTCAGCTACGCCCCCGCAAAGTCATGGGCTCAACGGCGATGAGCCGTTGCCTTTCGGAGCGCCGAACAGTGTCCCGCTGTTCGGCGTTTCGTTTGAGGAAGTAAAAAGCTCCTCTGCGAGAGACCAGCGCCCCTCGCCGTGTTTGACTAGCAGCTGTTTCCTTTCAGACATATACGCAGCCAACGTTCCCATAGTTTTGGGCGAATTGCTCATGAGACCCAGAGAGAACGAGCTATTGATAATTTGGCGATGCGCGATGCCGCGCGATCCCAAAAAGTCGCGAATGGCCGCCCAGATTTGGTCGGCCTTCGTAGGCACCTTGCGACTAACAGCCTGCGTCTCCGCTTGCGTCATCGGCCAGTCTGCCAAGCCGTACCCGAGCCCGAGGACATTGTTAAACATCGGGGAATGCGACAAGACGCTGATACCGAGGTCATCGGGTCCTTGGCGTTAAGCTTGATCCCTTGCGTCAACAAAGCCTCCAAGATTTCTCGGGAGGTCGCTCGCCGTCCTATCAGTCGAAGGTATTCGGCGGCACCTGCGAGGACCTTCGAAGTGTCAGAGTTGACAAAATGCCGGCCTACGACCTTGGATCTCGAGGGCGGGACTTCAGAATGCGCAGATGGGGCAGGCACAGGATGTGTGCGTTCCCAAAGGGCGACTACGGCTTCGGCGTGTTGCAACGCGATAAAAGAAACGTTCTGCTCCAATTCAGCGCGCAACCGGTTCCGAAGCTCGACAGCCGTTCGATAGGTAGCCTCATCCATACCGCGTACTCCGTCGCTCCGCGAACGCGGTAAATACTAGCCGTCTGCACGGACTGTCAAACGTCAGGCTGCGGTGTTTCAGAACGCCAAGGTATCCCGTCCAATTCGCACAAGTCGGCAACAGCGCCGCATGTGGTTGCTGGCGAATTGGCTGAAATCGCCTCGGTTTGCATGGACGCTGAGCCGCACACAAACGAATTGTTAATCGGCGCGAGGCAAAGGTGGCAACCCCTCAAACTGGACAGGAGGCCCATTCGATGCCCGCAATGAGCAACGAAGAGAAGATCGCCATCAAAGCCGCTTGCGTAAAAGCGGCACAACGCTGGTTGCTGCTTGGTCGCGCACAGGACGGAGTGGAGATGTCTCGTCTTCTCGGATCCAACTTGACGGTACTGCGGTCGAATGCGCGAGGGTTGCTGGGATACTTTACACGCAGCTGTCCGGGAACGACTGGAGCGTGTCGCCGAAGGCACTACCTCCCGGATCGGTTCACCGGCAAGAAATCCATTCTCGATTAGCTGATGGCCGGCAAGGTGCGTCTGCTACATAATTCCGAAAATTCCCTGTATTTTCCCAGCTAGCAGGGAATTTTGGTTTCAGAGACGAGTTCGCTCGAGACTGCCTCCTCCAGCGGTGAGTTGCGGAAGCCTGGAGCCTCACCAGAAAACTGGTGAGCGTGCATTTGCGGGTTGACCAGTGTCCGTTGTCAAGCCCGCGGGCCGAACGTAATCGCTACATCAATCTGCGGCGAACTGCTGCTCTTCAGCGCAACCACTCATACAAAAGCCTTCGTAGCCCCTGGCCGCGATCTCATCACATTTCTTCTTGTACGCTGCGACGCCACCGACATACGGCATGAATACACGGGGTTTGCCTGGAATATTGGCGCCGACGTACCATGAGTTCGCCAAGGGATAGAGGGTACGATCTGCGACCTCGTTGTTGTGCCGCACCCAAGCATCCTCGGCATCCTCCTCTGCCTCGATGCACGAGAACCCATGGTCGCGTAAGTACTGCACGCAATCCGCGATCCAATCGACGTGCTGCTCGCAAGCCAATATCATCTGACTTTTGACGCCAGGGCTTTGCGGGCCGGTGATCATAAAGAGATTTGGGAACCCGGCCATCATGATCCCGAGATAGGTGCACGGACCATGTTCCCACTTCTCTCGGACCGACATCCCTGCGTCAGTGTGAATGTCGATCTCTTTCATTGCCCCGGTCATCGCATCAAAGCCGGTTGCAAAAACGATTGCGTCGAGCGCGTAGTCAGCACCGGCGGTACGCAATCCGGTAGGCGTGATTTGTTCGATCGGCTTGCTTCTGATGTCGACCAATGTGACGTTGTCGCGATTGTAAGTCTCATAGTAGTTCGTATCGAGAATGAGCCGCTTGGTGCCGATTGGATGATCATTGGGGCAAAGGAGCTCCGCTGTCTTGGGGTCCTTGACCGTAGCGCGGATCTTCCGGCGCACGAACTCTGACGCCGTTTCGTTGGATCCTTTGTTTATCAACAGATCTGTAAACGAATAGAGGAAGCTGATGCTGCCGCCCTCGGCCCATTTTGCCTCGTAAGCGCTTACCCGCTCCTCTTCGGTTGCATCGAGCGCGGACTTTACCGGCGCGGGATACCCGGCAATCCCGAATGGCGTATCGAAGGCGGCGCGTCGGCGCTCGGGATACTGCGCCTTGTGAACGCTCTCTTTATTGGGATCCATTGGCGCATTACGTGCGGGCAGGCTGAAATTGGCTGTCCGCTGAAAAACGTAAAGATGCTTCGCCTGCTTCGCGATGATGGGTATAGACTGAACGCCAGACGAGCCGGTGCCAATCACGCCTACGCGCAATCCGGTGAAATCGACCTCTTCATGGGGCCATAATCCCGTATGGTACCACTTTCCCTTGAAGCTCTCCAGGCCAGGCAGGCTCGGCCTCCGCGGTGTGGAGAGATTGCCGGCCGCCATGATACAGAAGCGCGCAGTAGCAGCGTTATTTTTGTCAGTCCTGACTGTCCACATGTTTGTCGTGCTGTCGAAGGTCGCCTCTTTGACTCGGGTATTGAACTCGATGTCGCGCCTGAGGTCGAACCGGTCAGCCACGTGATTGATGTAACGCAGGATCTCAGGTTGCGTGCCGTAACGCTCGGGCCAATGCCATTCCTGCTGCAGTTCGTCCGCGAAGGAATACGAGTATTCCATGCTTTCGACGTCGCAGCGGCACCCAGGATAACGGTTCCAGTACCAGGTGCCGCCAACCCCGCCGCCGGCCTCGAAGCCGCGCACTGTGAGGCCGAGTTTCCGCAGGCGATAGATCGCGTAGAGACCGCCGACTCCAGCACCGATTACTATCGCATCAAATTTTGCGGGCTCTGATGTGCGTGTCGGCATGTCGGATCTCCTACCCGTGTTGGAGGTTATGAAGGGACGCCGCCGCTCCTTACGACGGAGCGCTTTATTCGGCAGCCTCTCGAACTCGGCTCGAGGATAGCGACTTGAGCGCCGGCAGCACCTCCTTGGCAAAGAGCCTCAGGCCGCGCTCCGCGATCCCGTAAGGCGTGCCGCCGAAGCGGAAGGCGACGTTAAGTTCGAAATCGCCAATGACCTTCCGCCGCTCTTCGAGCCCGCGCAGGATCTTGTCAGGCGTTCCCCAGCTTGCGGCCCGCATGAAGCCGGATACGGCACCTTCCAGGCCGCCCTTGCGCGCGATTTCGGCCTTCTGCTGGTAGGCGTCGTAGCCCTTCACCGTCTTGAAGTGATCGCCCAAAAATTCATAGTGATAAAAATTGCTCTCGACGAATTTGCCCTGGTATTTGCGCGCTTCCTCCTCGGTTTCGGCGAGGTTGGTGCCGCACACGCAGAACTCGGTCAGCATGACTTGGGGCGGCTCGGTGCCGTGATATCTGCGGTGCAGTTCGCGGCCGCGCTCGACGGCCGGCAGCCGCATTTCCCACGGACGGTCGGCGAACATGACGATATGGGCGCCGAGCTTGGCGGCAGAATCGATCGAAGTCCTCGCTGGATGCCACGGCGTAGATGCGCCCGTCGAAGGAATATTGCGGCCGCGGCCGGATCTCGATGCGCGGCTGATTATAGAACTTGCCGCCGCCTTCGATGAACCCGGTCTTCAACGCCTTGACAATCATCGGAGCCGCCTCATCGAAGCGCTCCCGCGACTCGTCCATGCTCAGGCGAAATGCGGCGAACTCCCGCCGCGCAAGACCGCGCCCGAGACCGAGGCGCAATCGGCCCTTGCTGAGCATGTCGAGCACAGCCGCCTGTTCAGCGACACGCAGCGGGTCGTGCCAGGGCACGATTACCGCCGCGGTGCCGAGATCGACGTTGGGGCAGAGCGCGGTCAGATAGGTCATCAGCTGCAGGTTGTCGGGTACGAAAGAATAGTCGTTGAAATGGTGCTCGGCCGACCACAGGCAATCGAACCCCAAATCGGCGGCGAGCCGGGCCAGCCGGATTTCCTCCTCCCACACACGCGCGTCCGGGCAGTCATCCCAGCCGTAACTGGCGAACACCATCATCATGCCGACATCCATGAGAGCGCTCCTTCTTCGTTGTGTGCCGCTAATATCGGTCTGAGCTATAGCTGGCTGGCGAGCCTGCCCGCCGTTATCGCGCTACGTCAGCGACAGCTCACGATATCCGTCCGCCGCGACGGCTTCGCAACGCTCGCGGAATTTGGGGTGGCCGCCGCTGTAGCGCATGATCCGGCGGACCTGCTTCCCCTCGACATTGCGGTTGATGCCGGTCATCCACGAGTTGACCTCGGTGAACAGCAAGCCCTCGCTCGACGCAATGACGTGGTCGGTCCAGGCAATGGCACCCGCCGGGGTGGCCTCGATGCGGGTCAGGTCGCGGTCCCGCGCGATGCGGATCAACCGGGTCACCCAATCGGCGGTGTATTCGACGGCGCGCGGAAAGTTGCCGAGCCCCGCATGGGGGCCCATCACCATCAGCATGTTGGGAAAGCCGTCCACCAGGATGCCGAGAAAGGTCTGCGGCCCGTTCTGCCATTTCTCCTTCAGCGACGCGCCGTCGACCCCGCGGATGTCAATGCGGTCGAAGGCGCCGGTGATCGCGTCGAAACCCGTCGCGTAGATGATCGTGTCGAACTCGTACTCGGCGTCGCGGGTCCTGATGCCGGCCGCAGTGATGCGCTCGATCGGGGTTTCGTTGACGTCCACCAGCTTGACGTTGGGCTGATTGTAGACCTCGAAATAACCGCTTTCGAGCGGCACACGGCGGGTGCCGAAGCCATGGTTCTTCGGAATCAGCCTTTCCGCGACAACCGGATCTTTGACCCGCTGGCGGATCTTGCGCGCGACGAAGTTTGAGATCAGCGCGTTGGCCTCGCGGTCCATTAGGATGTCCCGGAAGTTGCCCATCCAGATGCCGAACCCGGGCTCGCCGTAAAGCTTCTCCCAAAAGGCCTCGCGTTCTTCGGGTGTCACCTCGAACGTGGAGCGCGGGTCGGTCGCATGAATGAAGCAGCCGTAGGTCTCCTGGCAACGTGTGAAGATCTCGGGATATTTGGCCCGGATCCGACGCATCTCCTCCTCGCCGATCTTGGCGTTGTGCAATGGCGCGCACCATTGGGGAGTGCGCTGGAACACGGTCAGATGGCCAGCGGTCTTGGCCACTTCGGTAATGGTCTGCACACCGGTTGCACCGGTGCCGATCACCGCGACGCGTTTGCCTTCGAAGCTAACCGGTTCCTTCGGCCAGTAATGGGTATGGCAGGACTGACCTTGGAAGGTCTGCACGCCTGGGATGGTCGGCATCGTCGCCGCCGACAGCACGCCAACCGCGGTGATCAGAAAGCGTGTGCTGTAGCGCCGGCCATCCTCCAGAACGACGGCCCAACTGCGCGTATCCTCCCGGTAGTGCGCGGCGGTGACGCGGCTCTTGAACTGGATGTCGCGACGCAGATCGAACTTGTCGGCGACGTAGTTCAGATAACGCTCGGTCTCGGGCTGGCCGGCGAAGTGCTCCTCCCAGTCCCATTCGTCCAGCAGTTCCGGTGAAAAGGAGTAGCCGTAGGTCCAGCTCTCGGAATCGAAACGGGCGCCCGGGTAGCGGTTCCAGTACCAGGTGCCGCCGACGTTGCTGCCGGTTTCGAGGACCCGCACCGTAAGGCCGAGTTCGCGCAGCTTATAGAGCTGGTACAAGCCGGAAACCCCAGCGCCGATGACGATCGCGTCGAAATCCAAACCTGCCTCTGTCAGAGTTCCGTAGGGAACCGCTGGTGATCCGTCCATGCTGTCTTCCCTCACCTGTGTCATCGATCAATCACCCAAGCCGCAGCAATCGCACGCTCTCGGACAGCCGCGACGCCGCGGATTGCATGGCGCGGCTGAGTGCTCCGAGGGCATCCCTGTCAATGTCGTGCGAATTCCCCGCGGCGGTCAGGACCAGCAGCAGCTCCCATGACGGCGACAGGACGGGCACCGATACTTGCGTGATGCCCTGGAACATGCTGCCGCGATCCATCGCGAACCCGGATTGCCTCGCCTCTTTGACGCGAGCCAGGAAATCGGAAAAGGACGGCTTCTGGTGCCATTTGACCCGCGAAAACAGCGTCTCGAGGTCCTCTTCGCTGCTGTTGCCGAACGCGGCCATGATGACGCCCGATGCTCCCGCCGGGCCGGGATACTGGCGCCCGACCGTGACGTAGAGATCGGTCCGGAACGCGGCACCGACCCAGTCCAGGAGCAGCAGAGAAGACGGACCCACGACTTTGGACAGATAGACCGACACGCCGTGCGCGTCGGAGACCGCATGCATCAAGGGACGCGCAAGGTCCATCAGCCCACTGCGCCGTAAAACGCCATAGGCGAGTTCGAGAATGTGCAGGCTCACCGAATAACTGCGGGTCGCCTCGTCATAGCCGACAAAACCCTCGGCTTGCAGCGTCCGCAGGATGTTGTATGCCGTCCCGCGATACAGTCCCGCCGCGCGCGCGACTTCACTCGCATTCAATGGCCGCTCTGAACCGTGCAGGGTCCGCAGCACTTTGGCCGCTGCGACAACCGCACCGACCGGTTTGCCCAGGGTGTTTTTGCCGAAATCAACACGAACGACGCCTTCACGGGTGGCGGTGCGCGGCTCGCTTTCGCGCGTCTTTGCCAAGACGTCGCTGACGCCTGAACCCGCGGCCCTCGGCCGATCCATGTTCTGCCAATCAACCTTATTGACCCATGCTGAACAGGATGATAGCAAAGCGCGCAAAGTTCAATCTAAATCGTATGTCTTCTATACAAGACAGGGAGCGTTTCCCGGAAAGCAGAGGAGGTGGCATGCACGACCTCGTAATCCGCGGCGCCATTGTAGTGGATGGGCTCGGGCACGACCCGATCTACGCCGATGTCGCGGTCAGTAATGGCCGCATCGCCGCGGTCGGCAAGGTCGGCAGGGACGCCGCCGAGGTCGTCGACGCCGGCGGGCTCGCGCTGATGCCAGGCATCATCGATCTGCACACGCATTATGATGCACAGGTCACCTGGGACCCGACCCTGTCGCCATCGCCCTCGCTCGGGGTCACGACGGCGGTGATGGGCAATTGCGGCTTCGGCATCGTGCCGAGCCCGGCGGGCCCTTGCGCATCCGCATCTATACGCCGCACGGCAGGGCCCATTCCCGCTGATGGTGTTCTTTCATGGCAGCGGGTTTGTCCTGTGCAGCCTTGATACTCATGACGGGATGGGCCGCAATCTGTGTGGCGGCGCGGGTTGCGTCGTCGCCTCGGTCGACTATCGCCTCGCCCCCGAGCACAAGTTCCCGGCTGCGATCGAGGATTCTTTGCACGCGACGCGCTGGGCGGCCGTGCATGCCGCCGAGCTGGGCGCAAACCCAGGGCGCATCGTCGTGGCGGGGGACAGCGCTGGTGCCAATGTAGCGGCAGTCACCGCGCTCAGGGTGCGCGACGAGGGCGGTCCGGGATTATGCGGTCAGCTGCTGCTCTATCCGGTAACGGACTACCACACACCTGGTACCCCCTCATACGAGGAGAACGCGGAGGGCTACGGGCTGACTCGTGACACGATGAAATGGTTTTGGGATCATTATTTGAACGAAGCGTCGGAAGCCGCGCATCCGCATGCCTCACCGCTGCGCGCTTCCGATCTGTCCGGCTTGCCACCCGCCCTCATCATCACGGCCGAATACGACCCGCTCCGCGACGAAGGCGAATTGTACGCCGAGAAGCTGAGGGCAGCCGGTGTCCCGACGAGCCTCTCCCGGTATGACGGCGTCAATCACGGCTTCATGTTCTGGGTCGGCGTTGTCGATAAAGCTGGCGCCGCGATGAACGAAGCCTGTGACTGGCTGCGTGGCGTCTTTGCCGACGCACGCTGACCGGGTTGCAACCGATCCCTGCCCCATTCAGCAACCAGCCATGATGGGCGCCCGGTGTCATGCATTTCTCCGGGATTGAACTACACCCGAGATCCGGGACACAGGGGAACGCCGCCGCGACGCCGAAGATCCGCATAGCATAACAAATGAACGCGGCCGACCACGCCTACTTGCCATCTTCCTCGGGGGAAATCGTCGCCCAGGCCGTCGTTTTGCGGGTCCAACCGGCGTTTGGCGTGGCGTCAGGGACGGGGTGAAGTGCGCCCTATGTATCGCGCTCGGGCGGCGGTTCTGCCGGAGTACTGTAGTAGCGTTCGATGCATCGCCCCGTAACGGCAACGCTTGCGCCAGGCTCGCTGAGCGAGAACAATCACTCGTGAAGCAGTAAATTCGCGGTCACGCCGTCGAGGAGAGCTATGGACCTGGGATTGCAAGGCAAGCATGCGATCGTGACTGGCGGCAGCCGGGGCATCGGCAAAGCCATTGCCCGTGAACTGGCTCGCGAAGGGGTCGATGTCGTGGTCGTGGCGCGAACCAAAGGGGATCTGGAGGCGACGGCGCGGGAGCTGGCTGCCGAGACGAACCGGCGCATCCTTCCTCTTGCAGCCGATGTCACCAGCAAGGAGCAGGTGGACCGCATGGTCGCCGAGGCGGCACAGCAACTGGGCGGCCTGCACATCCTGGTCAACAGCGGCTCCGCGCCAGGGGGATCCGCAACCGCGACCGGCCCAATCGAAACCGTCATCGACGAGGATTTGCTGCAGGATTTCAACGTGAAATATGTCGGAGCGCTGCGCTGTTCCCGAGCTGCCATTCCGTTCATGAAGACGGCGGGCTGGGGTCGCATCATCAACATCAGCGGCGGCAACGCCCGGAACGCCGGCAATCTCAGCGGCGGCGCCCGCAATGCCGGTCTGGTGCACATGACAAAGACGCTGGCAGTCCAACTGGGCCGTCACGGGATCACGGTCAATTGCATCCATCCCGGCACGACCCGCACCGAGCGCACGCCGAGTTTGCTCGCTACCCGCGCCGCCCAGCTCGGCGTATCCCCGGAAGCGGCGGAGCGGCAGGACTTTGCTCCGGACTCGCCGCGGGGCAATGCCATCTGCCGCATGGTGGCCGCCTCGGAGGTCGCGTTCGTCGCGGTCTTCCTGGCCTCGGAAAAGGCCTGGGCGGTCTCGGGCGAGCTGGTGTCGGCAAGCGGCGGGGCCGGGCGGTCGGTATATTATTGAGCCGACCAAGCAGTCTTAAGGTCGGGTCAGCTCCGGGGGAGATATGAGATGGATAAGGAGCGCAGCAGCGAGAGGATGAAGCTCGGTGCGTTCTTTCACCCGACCGGGACCACTTGGCCGCCTGGCTGCACCCTGACGCACAGATCGACGCCGGCACGAATTTCCGACACTACGCCGAGATCACGCAGACCGCCGAGCGCGGCAAGTTCGATCTGATGTTCGTCGCCGACATGGTCGCGACGCCCGACGGCAAACTCGAGGCGCTCAGCCGCTGGCCGCATGGCTTATTTCGATCCGCTGACGCTGATCCCGGCTCTCGCCGCGGTGACGACGCATATCGGTCTCTGCGCCACCGCGACGACCAGCTATAACGAACCCTGTTTTAGGAAACTGTTGCGGTGGTACGTAGTTTGCTGCCGATTTTTCGAATCAGTTGCGCTCGTTCGTCTGTTTCCGGATATCTCGTCTGCTGCATTCCCAAGAAGCCATAAAAATCTTGGGAAGTTCTGTGAAGAACCGCTCCATATTTGAGGGAGCGGCCGGTGTCCGCTTCCGGCGTGCGGTCTGCATCAGGGCAAGCGCATGGACAAGTTCGATTTCTGCTAATTCTGACGGTGAAACAGCCACTGCCGCCTTTACGTCTCCTTGTGAGATACTTGTTTCTTTGTGCCAAGGGCGAGTAGGACTTGGCAGCTGGTGTTTGCAACGATCTCGAAAGGATCGTGTATTGCTGGGAATTTTGGTGACGAATCGTAGGGCCCCATCATAGATTTCTCGCCACTCCTCGGCGTTGTTGGAGAGCGCGATGGATGGATGACCCTCGCATCGTATCCGGGTCGATCGTGCCGACGCCCTAAATAGGACTGTTCGACTGTTCATCGAGCTTTGCCAGCCGCAGAGCGATATTGGAGCTGCGTCGAAATGATGTTCACCCGACCCTCGCGATCGGCGGCCTGTTGAACAGCAGATAGTCGCCCGTCCGCGATCCTTGCTGGCGGAGATACTTGCCGAGCGCGACCTGATCCGGCTCCCAACGAGCGAGCGCCGCGGGGACATCGTCGGGAAAGGCCCGCAGCTCGGCCGCCAGGGCAAGAGCGTTTGCGGCAGCCTTGGACGTGCTGGCCGCTGTGTGGGGCCGTGGGATGGCGGCGGCATCTCCGATGAGGGCAACACGCCCCTCCGCCATGTGGTCCGAAGCGAGATCGCGGATTGCTTGGGCAAAAGGCTGCGCCGTCGCCTCGACCACCTGGCGGAACGGCACCGGAAGCAGGATCTCCGCGTCGCGGTAGAGATGCGCGATCCATTTCTCGGCCAGTAAGCCTTCGGGCATCGCGTAGCCGCGAGCATGACCATTGCGGTCGGTCATGATTTCCGCCAGTAGGCGTTCATCCGCGACGCGGTACCAGACCCAGTTGTAAAGCCGGTGGCCTGGACGGACGTCGTTGTGCTCGCCGGGAACGAGATAGCCGAGGATATGGGAGCCCTGGTTATTGGCGAAGCCAAAGTCACCGTGAAGCGTCTCGCGCGCGGCCGGCGGCATCGCGTCTTCAGGGAGCAGCCCTCTCCAGGCGAGATAGCCGGCGTAGGTCGGCCGCATGGTGGGCCAGAACTGCTGGCGCACCATGGAGCTTCCGCCGTCGGCGCCGATCAGAAGGTCGCCCGATTCTCGGGTTCCATCCTCGAATTGCGCGGTTACCGTCCCCGCACGAACGTCCTGATCGATCTTCAACAGCGTCTTCGCCTGGCGATAGTTCTGTTCGCCGAAGGCCGCCTTCAGGGTCGTATAGATGAGCGACCAAGACGTCTGGGTTTGTGGGGCGAAGTGCTTGGACTCGATCGATCCGTCGGGCCGAAAGACGGTGCGGTACGCGGACCGTACGCCGAGCTCGATGGCGCGAAGATCAACGCCCGCACGCCGGAGGACCTCAACCACTTCGGGCTGAAGGACGATGCCGCCCCCGCGGCTGTCGAGATCACGGGGCGAGCGCTCGAATATGTCGACGTCCCAACCGCTTCGGCGCAGTAAGTTGCCGGCGAAGAGGCCGCCGAGCGACCCGCCGACGATCAGGGCCCGCCGCTTCTTGGGGTCATTCGCCGTAGTCATGGAATGGGTTCCTTCTCGAGGTCCGACCAAGCGGTGGGGCTTGGTGCGAGCCGGCCCGCCGCCTCGATAATGGCTCGGCGGATGACGTCCGCTCGCTGAGCGCCGATCACCACGGTCCCGGCAATGTCAAAATGGGGAACGCCTTGGACGGCCCGTTCCCGAGCGGCGCGCTCTAGGGCGCGCACGCTCTCCACACCATCGGCGGAGCCGAGGAAAGCCGCGACGGCGTCCCGATCGAGACCGACCTCGCCGGCGGTTTCGGCAAGGATGTCCTTGGAGCCGATATCGCGGCCCTGGGCGAAATACCCTTTCAAGGACGCTTCGACAAAGGCTCGCTGCTTGCCCTCGCGTTGCGCGAGCCACGAAACGCGATGCGCGAGGAAGGTGTTCGGGGTGCGCTCGATCGCGCCATAGTCGAAGATCGCTCCGTCACCCTTTCCGGAAAGCACAGTCTGAGCGTCCATCGCCTGGGAGCGTTCCCAACTTCCGAACTTCCGTGAGCGATAGGTCCGGCGGTCCATGCCTTCGAGCGGCATGTCCGGGTTGAGTTCGAAGGGCAGCCAGCGGAGTTGCACGTCGATCCCAGCCGCGAGGCTTTCGATCGCGCGGGCCAGACGCTTTTCGCCGATGTAGCACCAGGGGCAGATGAAGTCAGAGGCGACGTTGATTTGGATCTGCATGGCTCAATCTCCTCTTTCGCACGCAATGTGAGCCATGGCGCTGTTCATGATAATGGGTTGGTTTATGCTATGTCTGTTGCGTATGACGCAAAGGTGACGTCATGGATGTTTTCGCCTCGGTGAAGGCATTTGTGGCAGTTGCCGACGAGGGCGGGTTTGCGAAGGCAGCCCGAAAGGCTGGTACGGCGACCTCATCGGTGATGCGGCAGGTCGATGCGCTCGAGGCGCATTTGGGAGCCATCCTCCTCAACCGCTCGACGCGCAGTGTGACGCTCACGCCCGCGGGCGAAACCTACTACGCCGAGGCCGTGCGCATCCTCTCGGACCTGGATGAGGCGAACCGAAGCGTGAGCGAGCTGAGCGGTCCGCCGCGGGGTCTGCTGCGCGTTAGCCTGCCGGTGGCCTTTGCTCGATTGCACGTCGCATCGATGCTGCCCGAATTCCTGAAATCCTGCCCAGGCATGGAACTCGAGCTCTTGATGACCGACAGTGTCGTCAACCTTGTGGAGGATCGGATCGACCTGGCGATCCGTATCGGCAACCTTAAATCGTCGAGGCTGATCGCCCGCAAACTTGCGCCCAATCGCCGAGTGGCATGCGGCAGCCCTGAGTACATTCAAACGCGCGGCGAACCGACTGTCCCGGCAGACCTCGCCATGCATAATTGCCTGACATTTTCCTATTCTGCGGGCGATCGCACCTGGCGGTTCGCGCGAACCGGGCAGGACGAGCAGGTCCGGGTTCGGGGCAACCTGCGTGCCAATCATTCCGAGACGTTGAGAGAGGCCGCCCTTGCCGGCCTTGGCCTCATTCTTATGCCGACGTGGCTGATCGGGGGTGATCTGGCACAAGGCCGACTGAGGCCGGTGCTGACGGACTGGCAGGCGAATGTAGGGCGCCAAAGCTCGGTGGCGCATCAGGAAGGCGGCGTCTACGCGGTGTATCTGGCCGAAAGGCGCGCATCCGCAAAAGTGCACGCTTTTACGGAATTCCTGGCCAGGAAGTTTGGATCGCCACCCTATTGGGACCGGAACGAGAACCCGTTCGGCTCTGTCCGATCGTAACGGGACATTGACCGCCGAGACCGTGCTGACCGGCTTAGTCCTGGTCTTCGGAGAATGCCGCTGTGCTCGGCGACGCCAAGATGACGACCGCGCTCCTCAATCGGCTCACCCACCACTGCGACATCGTCGAGACCGGCACGACAGCTAGCGCTTCAAGTACCGCGCCTGATCCGCCCACGCCTCGCATGCGCTCGACGGCTGACCTTCAGGACTATTCCGCCGCGGCGGCGGAGATTTTGGTGTCGCGGAAGGCGGGGATTACCTCCTTTGCGAAGCGGTCGAGGTCTTCGAGCTGGACGTCGAGCGGGGTGCCGAGGGGGGTCGCGCAAATGACGCGGTCGAGGCCGGGGTAGCGCTTCTCGACCGCCTTCAGCGCCTCGATGATGTCCTCCGGCCGGCCGGCCAGAAAGCCGCCGGCCTTCACCGCATCCTCGATCCTCGGCAATTTCACGGTACCGGCCAGCCGCGGGTCGCGCATCGCCGCGATCTGCTCGTCGGTCAACGCCCGCACCAGGCGCAATTCGCCGAACATCTTCATGTTCTCTTCGTAATGAGGTGCCGCCTCGCGGATCGCCTGCTCGCGGCTCGACGCGATGTGGAACTGGTAGCCGAGCGCCAACCGCTCGCCCAATTCGAGCTTGACGCCGCGCCGTGCATAGGCGGCCTGGAACCCGAGCATGTGCCGTTCGACGGCGCCGCCTTCCGCCGAGCCGCCGCCGATCACGCCGCTGATGCCGTACTTGGCCATGAAGTCGAAGGCGCGCTCCGAGCCGCTCTGGATCGGCTGCCAGCATTCGACCGGCAGCCGCTCCGGCGCCGGCACCAAGGTGATCTCCTTCAACGTGTAGCCGCGATACGGCACCTCGGGCGGGATCGTGTAGTACTTGCCCTGGTGCGAGAACGCCTTGCCTTCGAATGCCTTGAACAGGACCTCGACACCCTCCTCGAATATCTCGCGGTTGGCGTTCTGGTCGATCAGCGGATTGCCGAAGGTCTCGACCTCGCGGGTGTGGTAGCCGCGCCCGACGCCGAAGATGACCCGCCCGCCGGTCAGGATGTCGGCCATCGCGTAATCCTCGGCGAGGCGCAGCGGGTGCCACATCGGCACGATGTTGAAGCCGCAGCCGATGTTGATGTTCTTGGTGACGCCGCACAGATGCATCGCCATCATCAGCAGGTTCGGGATCAATTCCGTCCCTTCGGGCTGGAAATGATGCTCGGCCATCCAGAACGTGTCGTAGCCGCGCTCGTCCATGCATTTGGCGTAGGCCACCACCTTGTGCATCGCCTTCGCCAGCTCCTCTTTCGAATAGCAGCGGTCGTTGATCGGCGTGCCGGCATAGCCGAGGTTCTCCATGTCGGCGGTGCCGTAATAGGAGCTGTCGAATTTCGTGATCATCTTGCGTCCCTCGCGATTGCGGCGGCCATCATAGCCTAGATTAGCCGGTTGGGGCTTCCCGTCGCGGCGCGCCGGCCACCGCCAATCTCGGCGTCCAAAGTCACTCCCCGACAACGCCGCCGGCGATAGTTACCTCCCGGTGCTTTCAGCTTTGCTCAGTACGCCCTCGCTGACCAGCACTTCGTGCGCGGCCCGGAATGCGTCGAGCCCAGCCGGAATTCCGCAATAGGCTGTCGCATGCAGCAGTGCGGCCTTGATCTCGTCCACAGTAACGCCATTATTGAGCGCGCCTTTGACATGCAGCTTGATCTCGGGCGCCCGGTTCAGCGCAGTCAGCATCGCCAGGTTCATCAAGCTGCGGGTTTTTCGGTCGAGTGTTCGATCCCCCCAGGCCCAACCCCAGGCCCAGGCGGTGGTCGCCCGCTGGAACGACATCATAAAGTCGTCCGCACGGGCCATCGACGCGTCGACATATTCAGCGCCCAGCACCTCGCGCCGGATCGGCATGCCTTTCTCGAACAGCGCGTCGTCCTCAGCCATCTCCTCACCCTCTCCCAGCCCCGACGCATATAACCCGCCAGTGTCCCACAGGCCGGCTAGCTGGCCAATGGACAACATATCGGCCTCGGGAGTCGTCGGGCTCAGAGCCGGTACCGGCACTCGACAGAAAGCGGCACGGCGTGAAAATCACGCCGGTTGGTGTCGCGGTTCTCGAGGTTGAAGAACAGGCATTCGTCGTGGACGAAGTGAGGCCCGGCGTGCCAGGTCGCGACGTGCAATTTGATCAGGCGATCGCCCGGCACCCGGAAGGCGGCGATTTCCTCGAGGCGCGGGCGCGCCTCATCACCAACGTCGTCCGGTGGCGCCACTCCGATCAGCCATTCTTTGCCGCCGAGCGAACCGAGGCACTGCGTAACCCGGCGGTGGCGCGCGATCCGCGTAAAGCCGAGCCCAACATGCGGCAGATGCATGATCCACAGCCGCGGCTCGCCATTGCCCAGGACGAGTTTTGCCTCGCTGGCCGAGGTCTCCGGGTCGTAGCCGGTCTCGGCGCCCTGACCGCCGGTGCGCAGCGGCGCGATGACTTGGCCGTAGGGCGCAAACGTCTCCGGCGTCAGCTCCCTGACATCGAGCATGTGCCGTGGTAGCGTGCCGGCATCGTTCATTGTTGCCTCCGATCGATTTGCTGCTGGATTCTGCCACACCATCCCGCCAGTAATCAGCACCGTTGATAACGCACTTCCCCGAGGGACCGCCATGCCCGTCGAAGCCCGTGCCTATCCTCGCCCTCTGCCCAACCCCGAATGGCTCGGCAAGCTGAAGGAGGAAATCCTCGAGCCCGATCTGCCGATTATCGACCCGCACCATCATCTGTGGGATCACCCCGGCAGCCGCTATCTGCTCGACGAACTTTTGGCTGACGTCAACTCGGGGCACAACATCGTCGCGACCGTGTTCATCCAGTGCGGCTCGGGATATCGCACGAGCGGTCCCGAGGAAATGCGCCCGATCGGCGAGAGCGAGTTCGTCCGAGAGATCGCCGAGGAAGCCGATCGGCGCGGCAGCAAGACCAAGATTTGCGCCGGCATTGTCAGCTTCGCCGATCTGCGGCTGCCGAATGTCGATGCCGTGCTCGAAGGGCAGATCGCCGCGGCCGGCGGCCGGTTTCGCGGCATCCGCCAGATCGCGGCGCATGATCCGGCGATCATCGGGGCCTCGTCCTATGTCCCGCCGCCGGGGCTGATGGACGACCCGAACTTCCGCCGCGGATTGAAGCGGCTGCCGGCGCACAATCTGACTTTCGAAGCGTGGATTTATCATCCACAGATTAAGACGCTGACCGAAGTGGCGCGCGAATGCCCGGACGTGAAGATCGTGCTCAACCATTTCGGCGGGCCGCTCGGGATCGGGCCCTACAAGCGCGACGAGGTGTTCCCGGGCTGGCGCGCCGACATCAAGGCGCTCTCCGCCTATCCGAACGTCTATGTGAAGCTCGGCGGGCTGGCGATGATCGTCAACGCCTTCGATTTTCATTTGGCGCCGCTGCCGCCGTCATCGGACGAGATGGCGAATGCCTGGCGGCCCTATGTCGACGCCTGCATCGAGAATTTCGGCGCCAACCGCTGCATGTTCGAAAGCAACTTCCCGGTCGACAAGGGCGCGTGCAGCTATCCGGTGCTGTTCAACGCCTTTAAGCGGCTGGCGCAGGGCGCCTCGGCTTCGGAAAAGGCCGATCTTTTCGCCGGCACCGCATCACGATTTTACCGGTTGGGGAACTAACAAGACGAGGCGCTGGGCCCTATGCCATTCTCACGATGAACAGTCCTCCTCCGTCCGCTGGTCAGAAGGCTCAGGCGACCGCGGTGCGAAAGACGCGCAGATAGTTGACGCCGGCGATCTTCCCGGCTTCCTCCCGGGTGAAGCCGCCGCGCAGCATCGCCGCGACGAGGTGCACCCATTGGGTGTAGTCCGGCACACTGTCAAGGCCGAGCTTGGTGCGGACGGCGGGACTCGAACCCGCACCCGGTATCCCGGAGCAGATTTTAAGTCTGCTGCGTCTACCTTTTCGCCACGTCCGCTCGCTCCACAATGTCGGACGGCACACCGGGGAGCGCCAGAGCGGTCAACTTTGCTTGACCCAAGGCGCCGGGCTCTCGCGATCAAGCCGCGTGGTCGGTGCCGGACGAGGGCTGACAACGGCGACTTTGTTGACCGGCTTGAACAAGGAGCGGTCGATCTCGACGTTGATTTCGAGCAGCGAAGTGTCGGCCGATTTTCCGACATTGACGCGCAGCGTGTCGTCGCGGATCTCGACATAGCGGCCGATGACGTCGAGCAGATCCTTCTGCAGTGCCGGCAGAAATTCCGGGGCGTCGCGGCTGGCCCGCTCATGGGCGAGCACGATTTTCAGCCGGTCCTTGGCGATCACAGCGCTGTTGCGGCGCTCCGGGAAGAGCAGATCCAGCAGGCGCATCAAGCTCTCCCGAACAAGCTGCGGAAGATGCTCCGGCGCTCGGGCTGGAGGAACCGCATCTCGCGTTGTTCGCCGATGAAGCGCGCGACCGCGTCGTGATAGGCGCGCCCCGCCGGGCTTTCCTCGTCAAAGACCACCGGGGTCCCGGTGTTGGAGGCTTTCAGCACCGTTTCCGATTCGGGGATCACGCCGAGCAAGGGGATCGAGAGGATCTCCTTGACGTCCTCGACCGAAAGCATTTCGCCCTTCTTAACGCGCTCCAGCGAGTAGCGGGTCAGCAACAGATGAACCTCGACCGGTTCCAGATTGTGTTCGGCGCGGCGCGACTTGGACGCCAGGATCCCGATGATCCGGTCGCTGTCGCGCACCGAAGACACCTCCGGATTGGTGACGATGATCGCGCTGTCGGCAAAATAGAGAGCGGTGATCGCACCATGCTCGATCCCTGCCGGGCTGTCGCAGACGATATAGTCGAAGTTGTCCTTCAGCTCCTCGAGCACCCGCTCGACCCCATCGCGCTTCAGAGCCTCCTTGTCCCGCGTCTGCGATGTCGGGAAGACGTAGAGGTTGTCGTTCCGCTTATCCTTGATTAGCGCTTGGTTGAGCTTGGCGTCGCCATTGATGACATTGATGAAATCGAACACGACGCGGCGTTCGCACCCCATGATCAGATCGAGGTTGCGCAACCCGACATCGAAGTCGATAACGACGGTGCGCTTGCCGCGCAGAGCCAGCCCGGCGGCGATCGCGGCTGCGGAGGTGGTCTTGCCGACGCCCCCTTTGCCCGATGTGAGCACGATTACTTTGGCCAAACAGACCTCCCCCTTCTTCCCCAGCAAACCCCATCCAGCGATTCGCGGCGGCCCCCGCCGGCCGTGAAGGCGCTGCCGCAATGATGAGCGTCAATTCCGCTCGATGGTCAACCGATCATCGACGAGCGCGATCTGCACCGGTAAACCCCGGTGTTCAGGCGGGATTTGATCGCTGACGAGATAATGTCCGGCGATGCTGACCAGCTCCGCCTCGAGCCGGCTGCAAAAGATTCGCGCTTCGGCATCGCCGCCGGCACCGGCGAGAGCCCGGCCGCGCAGTGCCGCGTAAACATGGATGTTGCCATCGGCCATGATCTCGGCCCCGGGGCTGACCGGGGCGGTGACGACGAGATCGGCGCCGCGCACATAGATCTGCGTGCCTGAGCGGACGGGCTGCGTTATCACCCGCGTTTTGGCCGCGGATGGGGCAGCGTGGCTTTGCGGCGGCGGCGCGGGTTCCGCGGGGCGCGGCCGGCTGGGCTGTGTGGCGTTGGGCGCGAAGCCCGCGAGACCCGCGGCGGCGGCCGCAACTGCTTGAACCGGCGACGCATTCTGAACGCCGATCAGCGTCAAGGTGTGGCGGCGCAGGATCTCTTTGGCCTCGGCGAACTCCGCCTCGCGAGCAAACTCTTCCGCCCCCTTCAGATCGAGCACGACCGGCGCGTTGTGGAAAAAACGTGGGCTGCGCTGCACCTGCTCGGCTAGTTCGGCTTCGAAGCCGGGATCGCGCAACATTCCGGCGCGCACCACCATAACGGTGAAGACTGCGCCCTGCACGAGATTGCCCGTCATCCGAAATACGCTACCCGCTCGCGCGATGTGGAACGGTACGGGTTAACCCCAAATCGTGCCCCCCGCAACCGGTTTTGCCGCGGATTATCCGGCGTTATAGAGGGGGTGGGCCTACTCGCTGCGTCGGCACCTGTCAGCTCATCCGGTCAGCGCGCTGAGCAGACTTCGCACGCCCACACCATCCCGAACAGCGCCATGGCCGCGAGAAGCAGTCCGAACACGATCATGCGCATGCCGGATGAGGGCCGAATCAGCGCCAGCGCCATCAGCACCAGGGCAATGCAGGTATTGCGAGCGCGTGCTGTTCGAGCATCCCCGCGAGCATCTCCGGCATCCATCCTTCGGCGCCGAGTTTAATCCACGGTTAAGGGCCGCAAAATCCGAGCGCCGAGCGACCGCAGGAACTTTCGCGGCGATGCATCGAGCGAACGCCTAAAGCGTTCATCGTGAAGCTCCTTTGAACGGAGGAGGTGCTATAATCACGTAGACGAGATCCGAACCCAAGGAAGCCGGACCCCTGGCCCGCTTGGGTTCCGCCTTCGATCTTCCCGGCACATTCACTCCGGATCGTTGTCCCGTTGCCGATGGACCAGAGGGGAGAAACGCGATGATCCGACCAAAGAGCATGACGCGCTGGGTCACCATGTCGTTGACTGCTGTGACCCTGGCATCCGGGCACCTCTATGGCCAGCAACCCACACCCCAGACAGTTCCTCCTAACCCGTATCTGATGGGGACCGAGGGTCTCGATCAGGGACCCCGCGGGCTGACCAGCTATATGCCGGTGGCCATCATAGAGTCGTTCGCGTCGCTGATGGCGCGCCTGTCGGCCGAAAAACCGGCCGTCGAACAGGCACATAACGCGCTGCTCAGCGAGCGTTACGACCTGAGCGACCGCCCCGCCCAAGGTGTCACTATGGACCGGACAAAACCCGTTCAAGAGGGCGTCCGCGTCAAATTGCCAGCCGGCGTGACCTGGGAGAGCCTTGCGGCGATGAGCCCGGACCAGATCCGCGACCAAAACCTCTATCCTAAGGGGTTCTATCCCTTGCCGCACCCAAAGCACCAAGAGGGCGGCTTTGTCTTTCCGCACTTCTTGATCGACGCGATCAAGCAGCAGGACGGGCGGGACCTGAAGCGGTTCGACATTGATTTCGATCTGCCGGACCACTTCCTGGCCGAGTTTCCTCCTGCGATCTACCTGACCCCGCGCACCGATCTGGGCGATGTCTCGCAAGGCAAGCTGGTCTCGCTGACCAATTACTACCAGATGTTCAATGGCATTCTGACCCCGAGGCAACTGGAAGGGCTGCGGCTGTTGCTGACGCCGTTTCCGCAGCAGCAGTTCAACGCGACCGCGGATCGCCGCGCAGAGATACCCAGCCAGGGTGCAGCGTGCTTCGATTGCCACTCGAACGGCCATCAAAATGGCGCGACGCACCTCGCCCCGGACGCCCGCCCCGAGTGGTTCCGCCACCGGATCAAGACGATATCCCTGCGTGGCCTTAACATTCAGCGGCTCTTTGGCTCGCAGCGTGCGCTAAAGACGGTCGAAGATTTCACCGAATTCGAGCAGCGCACCGCCTATTTCGACGGTGATATCGTGGAAGCCACAAAGAAAGGGGTGAACCCTCTCGAGCGCGGCAGCCAGGTCGACTTCATGGCCGATTTTCAGGAGATGCTGGATTTTCCGCCGGCGCCCAAGCTCGATGTCCTCGGCAAGCTCGATCCCGCCAAGGCAACCCAGGCCGAGATGCGCGGCCAGGATGTCTTCTTCGGCAAGGGTCAATGCACGAGCTGCCACCAGCCGCCCTTCTACACCGACAATCTGATGCACAACCTCCAGACCGAGCGCTTCTTCAAGCCGGTGATGATCAACAACATGATGGCGGTCGGCGACGGGCCGATCAAAACCTTTGCGCTGCGCGGCGTGAAAGACAACCCGCCCTACATGCACGACGAACGCCTTTTGACATTGGAAGACACGGTCGAGTTTTTCAACCTGATCCTCGGCACGGAACTGGCGCCGCAAGAGAAGCAGGATCTGGTGGCGTTTATGCGCACCCTCTAGCTCAAGCCCGTAGACGCGCTGCCCCCGGCTCGCTCCCTCTGTTTGCTATTGCGGCACTGGCGCGGGCGGCAGCGGCGTTCGTTGAACCGGTTCGGTCAACGGCTGAGGCGCCCCGGGAGCCAGCTGCTGCGGGTATTGCGATGCCGCCCCCGGTGCCGGCGGATAGGGGTATTGCGGCGCTGTCCCCGGTGCCGGCGGATAGGGGTATTGCGGCGCTGTCCCCGGTGCCGGCGGATAGGGGTAAGCCGCCCCGGACGAATAGCCCGCCGCGTAAGGATAGGGATATGGATAGCCCCACGGGTAGTAGCCGTAGGGAGAATAATAGCATCCGGACAACAGGCCAGCGCTCGCCACGGCGGCCAGCCCGATCCATCGCAGTCGACGAGTTTTTGTCACGGCTGCCTCGCTCCCAAAAAATTCGGCCGGCGTTTTACAAGAAACGCACCGACCCCTCGACAAATTCCTCGGACGCGGCGCAGGCGGCAAAGCTTTCGGTCTCGCGCTGCAGCTGCGCATTCACGCCGCCGGTGGACCCGATCGAATTCGAGGGGCACCGGTACCTGGTCTGCGCACGCGGCAATTCCAACTGGGTGCCAATGCCCGCGCGGCACGTGAAGTCGACTCGTCCGTGCGATGCGCCGCCGCATCTACGCCGTGCGCGAACGTCCCCCGGCATGCGATCGCCAGTTCTCAAAGCCTATCTCGACCGCTTCGCGCGTCTTGAGCAGCGGGAGCGCGATGCGAATACTGATCGCGACCGATGCATGGTCGCCGCAAGTCAACGGTGTCGTCCGCAGCCTGCAGTCCCTCGCCGACTATGCGCGCAAGCTCGGCGCCGAGATCGAGTTTCTGACACCAGAGGGCTTTCCGTCCTTTCCATTGCCGAGCTATGCGAGCATTCGCTGCGGCATTCTGACCTGGCGGGACATTGTGCGTCGCATTGAGCTTGCAGCACCCGATGCGCTGCATATCGCCACCGAAGGACCAATCGGGCGGACAGCGCGGCGCTATTGTCTCGCGCAAAGAATCTCCTTTACGACCAGCGACATGACCCGCTTTCCGGAATATATTTCGGTGCGGCTGCCGGTCCCCCTGTCATGGAGCTATGCCGTGTTGCGCCGCTTTCACGCGGCGGCGGCGGTGACGATGGTGTCGACTCGCTCATTGCTCGATGAGCATGCCAATCGCGGCTTTGCGCATCTGGCGATGTGGACGCGCGGTGTCGATACTGACCTCTTTCGCCCCGGGCGCCATGGCAATCGATCTGCCGCGCCCGGCTTTTGTCAGCGTCGGGCGGCTGGCTGTGGAGAAGAACTTGGCGGCGTTCCCGGCGCTCGATCTGCCTGGCTCGAAGGTCGTCATCGGCGATGGGCCGAGGCGGCCGAGCTGCAGCAGCGTTTTACGAGGCCCACTTTCTCGGGCAGCTGGAAGGAGAAATCTTGGCTGCACATCTCGCGGCAGCAGACGTATTCGTGTTTCCCAGCCGAACCGACACATTCGGTGTCGTCCAGTTTCGAGGCGTTGGCCTGTGGGGTTCCGGTTGCCGCGTACCCCGTTCCAGGACTACGGGATGTGATTGGCGGCAATCCCGTCGGCGTGCTCGACGAAGATCTTAAATTTGCCTGCCTCAAGGCACTGACGATTTCGCGCGCGGCCTGCCGCGCGTTTGCACTCACTCAATCCTGGGAACGAAGCGCGTTGCAGTTCATTTCGCATTCTCGGCCATGCCTGCGCTTGGCGGCGGCGTGACATACCACCCGAGATCTACCCCATCGCGGAGAAGCCGCCATCGACGGGGATCGCGGCGCCGGTGATGAAATCGGAGGCGGGAGAGGCGAGGAACACGGCGATGCCGGCGAGGTCTTCGGGCACGCCCCAGCGGCCGGCCGGGGTGCGGGCCAGTACCCGCTCGTGCAATCCGGCGACCTGCTGGCGGGCATCGCGGGTCAGCTCGGTGTCGATCCAACCGGGCAATACGGCGTTGACCTGGATGTTGTCCGCCGCCCAGGCAGCGGCGAGTGACTTGGTCAATTGGACGAGGGCGCCTTTGCTCGCGGCATAAGGGGCGGCGTAAGCTGAGCCGAACAGCGCGAACATCGAACCGATATTGATGATCTTGCCGCCGCCGCTTTGCTTCATGACCGGGTGGGCGGCTTGCGAACACAGAAAGGCACCGGTCAAATTGGTGTCGAGCACGGCATGCCATTCGGCCGCGGTATAGGCCTCCGGCGGTTTGCGGATCGAAGTTCCGGCGTTGTTGATGAGGACATCGAGCCGGCCGAACCGCTTTTCCGTCTGGCTGATCATCGCCCGGCACGAGCTCTCGTCGGCTACATTCAGCGCGATGAAGGTGCTTTGGTTACCGAGTTCGGCCAGCGCTGCCTCGGCCTTCTCGGCGTTGCGCGCCGCCACCACGACGCGGGCGCCCGCCGTGGCGAGCCCGCGCGCCATGCCGAGCCCGATCCCGCCATTCCCGCCGGTGACGACGGCGACGCGTCCGGTTAGATCGAACATGGTCATCAGAAATCTCCGACAAGAGCCCGGCGATCTGCGGGCCATCATGGCGCTCTTGAAGGCGCTTTGGAAGCTGCGCCCGCCCGGGCAACCGGAAACGCCGGGCGGCCGCCTCGTTCGGCGGTGGCGCGAAAAGCGCCTGCTCGCCCGGCTGGAACGGGACTGGCCCGGGGGGCTGGTATTGCACCGCACCGGCGATCTTGTGAATGTGCCGAGCCCGCTCGACGCCCGTGGCCGCCATGCCCTGCTCCACCCGCCCTATGTCCATCCGGCGGCCCTTGGCTTCCTGCAGCCCGGCTCGGTCGTGATCGATGTCGGCGCGAACCTCGGGGAGTGGACGCTGCCGTTCGCCCGCAAGGTCGGGGCGGCCGGACGGGTGCTCGCGATCGAGCCGGCGCCGCGCAGCGCCGCCGCCCTCGAATTGACGCTCGCCGCCAATGCCCTAGCACAGGCCGAAATCGTCCGTTGCGCCATCGGCGACCACGACGGCACCGCGCAATTCGCGGTGCCGGTCGTGACGTCCGCGCGCACCGACACCGGCACCGCACGGATCGGACCCGCTTGTGCCGGGCACGACGCTCTGCAGGTCCCGTTGCGCAGCCTCGACATGCTCGCCGCCGAGCGCGACTTCGAGCGGCTTGACCTGATCAAGATCGACGTCGAGGGCCACGAGCGCCGCGTCCTCGACGGAGCGGCCGCCATCCTCGACCGGCACCGCCCGGTGCTGGTGATCGAGACCGGCCACGAGACCGACGGAGATCGCGCGGCCATCTACGATCGGCTGGCCGGGCTCCGCTATCGGATGCTCGGAATCCTACTCGATTTCGGAATGGCGCCGGCCGATTGGCCGGCCTACGTCGCGCTCGACCCACCGTTTTGCGCGGGCGACGCCCACAATCTGCTGCTCGTTCCTGGTAGAGCTAGTTCGCGAGCCTCTGAAGAAGAGCCTGTGCCGCGGCAGGGGCGCGGACCTTCGAGCCATTTATGAAATAGACGAAGCAGTCATGCCCGCCTTCAGCCGAATGTTTGCGGAAGCGCTCGGCCCAACCATCGAGCGCGGCTGGCGCATAGCCGGTCGGTTCGCCGTCCGCGCAACGGCGCAGGCGGGCGTAGACGAAGTCGCCGGTGATCGCTTCGAATCCCCGATAGTTGTCGTCGTCCACTAGGGCGACAACGACGCGATGCCCCCTCAACAGCTCGGTAAAAGACGGCGCCGAGAAGCTTTGATGGCGTACCTCAACAACATGGCGCATGGGACGGCCATCGAGTTGCTGCGGCAGCAATTCGAGAAAGGCGGCGAAACCGGCTTCGTCAAAAGCCATTCGCGGAGCGAATTGCCACAGGACCGGACCGAGCTTGTCGCGCAATTCAAGCACGCCGGTCGAGAAGAAGCGGTCGATCGAAGGGCCTGCCGTCGCCAGATCCGAGCGGTGCGTGACAAAGCGCGGGCCCTTCAGCGAAAAGATAAAATCCTCCGGCGTCTCGTCGTGCCAGCGGCGAAAGCTCGCTGGCTTTTGCGAGCCGTAGAACGTGCCGTTGATCTCGATCGCGGTGACTTGGCGGCTCGCATGGGCGAGCTCTCGCGCTTGCGGCAGGCCGGGCGGATAGAAGACGCCGCGCCATGGCGGAAACACCCAGCCGCCGATCCCGACCCGGATCCTCGGCCCGGAGCTCATCAAAGCCCCGGGTCTGGCACGATGCGGATCGGGGTCAAATCGCCGGGCCGCTATGGCGGTCGGTCAATAAACCCCCTTCAGCGGGGTGGTTTCGCGTTTCTCGACCGGCGCGGGCTGGGCTCCGGTGCTCGGCTGGTAACCCAGGAGCTTGCTCGACAGGCTCTGCTCGCCGACCACCGCGTTCGGGTCGGGCGCCTGACCGCTGCGGGCGCCCACATCGGGAAGCCCATCCTCGGCGCGTCTCAGGCGGAAATCGGGCGCCTGTTTGCCCGGCTCGCCGGGTCCCGCCTGCTCGATGGTTTGGCGGGCCAGCTTGTCCGAGCTCTTATCCTGCGGACGCGCGGCGCCCGGTTGCGGCGGTCGCAGGTCGAAGTCGGGCGGCATCTCGAGCGGTGCGCGCGATTCGACGGCGAACTCGTCGGGCGACGTTCGTTCAAGCCCGATCGCCTTCTTCAGGTCGGTGCAACCGGAAATCGACAATGCGCCGGCCAAGCAAAGCAAGGGCGATGCAAGAAGAGCGCGTGGCGCTCGAAACCTATACCCGTAGGACATGGCACAAATCCCTCCCCACGCAGTTTTTTTAATGCGCTTGCCATGCATTAAGCAAGCGCCCCGGCAAAATTCCGGCTCTGGCGGAGGACTGTCCGCATCAGGTAAACGGTATTCGGAATCACCCACCACGGATAGGATCATGCAAACGCACATCATCGGCTCCCGACCGGCTACCGGATATCAGACCCTCCCCAGATCGGAGACGGTCGCCGCGGCCTTGTTCGCTGCTCTACTTGGCGCTTTCGTTATCTGGGCGGTCGGATTCTCGCACATCGACATCGTCCATAACGCCGCTCACGATACGCGCCACTCCGTCGGCTTTCCGTGCCATTGAGCGGCATGGACGTTTTTCGCAGATTGGTATTCGCGGCGCTCTGCGCCGGGTTGGTGGCGGGCGTCTTCGCGACGGTGGCGCACCAAATCGGCACGGTGCCTCTGATCCTGCAAGCCGAAACCTATGAGAAACCATCAGGGCGCACGATGGCGGCTGCGCACGAGGGTTCCGGCGCGTGGGAACCGGCAAATGGTGCCGAGCGCACCGCCTACACCCTACTCGCGGACATCCTCACAGCGGTGGGATTTGCCCTTCTGCTGGAAGCCGGCCTAACGCTGCACGGCCGCGATATCGGCTGGCGGCAGGGGCTCCTTTGGGGCCTGGCCGGATTTGCGACATTCACTGTCGCCCCGAGCCTCGGATTGCCACCGCAACTGCCTGGAAGCGAAGCCGCCCCGCTGTTCGATCGGCAGCTCTGGTGGCTCGGCACCGTTGTTGCGACCGGCTGCGGGCTTGTGCTCATCGCCTTCACAACTCAAGCGCGTTGGACAATTCTCGCGACGATTATCATTGTACTGCCCTATCTTTACGGCGCACCTCAGCCCCCCGAGCACATTGCGGAGGTGCCAGCCACCCTTTCCCGTCACTTCACCGTTGCAGCCACAGTAGTGAACTTTTTGTTTTGGCTGATCCTTGGAGCGTCCGCGGGGTATTTTCACGACCGCCTGCGACCGCAGACCGCTCGTGCGTCTGCACGCGCCGCTGCATGATCTCAAGATTGGTGGTTGGGGCCGCCATTTCGCTTCTCGTGGCCGATTTCTCGGCGGGTCGGGCGCAGGAACTGCCATCCGGTGGAGGAACAATGCCCGAGTTGCGGCGCGGCGCCAACGGGCAGGTCGAGGTGGCCCCACCACCTCGTGCCACTCACCAGGCGCCCAGCAAGGTCAGCACTGCTCCAGCAGCCCGGCCCAATTCGAGCTCGCCCAAGCGCAGTCGAGGGAGTACACCGCCCGCGGTTCGGGTTGCCGCCCCGCTACCGGCGTCGGTTCGACGACCACGGCCGGTGATCGAGGTAAAGCCGAATCCCCCGAGGGTGCCGGACACTGCGCCAGCCGGGAGCGTCGTTGCGAGCTATTCAGTTAGGATGAGCGACAACTCCCCATTTACCGGGACCGTGAGGTTCGGCCCGCCCTATTATGACAACGATGGGAGGTTCGCCCTGCGGGACAACAAGATCATCATAAAGCCGAACGGTCCCGGTATTGGTCCAAACAGGAGCACCATCACCGATCACATCACATTAGAAGCGATCCCGGAGAGAGGGGCCGGGCGCTAATCGACCCGCCTTTGCCTCGAAGCGACTTCGTGCCCTTCCCGCCGCAGCAAAAAGCCGTCCAGCAACATCCCCGCAACGCCGATGCAAATCGCGCTGTCGGCGAGATTGAATGCTGGCCAATGCGCGGCTCCGAAGTGAAAATCCAGAAAATCGACGACGGCGCCAAGGCGCAGCCGGTCGATGACATTGCCCACCGCGCCGCCGATGATCAGCCCGATCGAGACGGCGAGGAAGAGGCTCGAAACGCGGCTCAACCAATAGATCAAGACCGCGACGATCGCGGCGGCGGCAATTGAAAAGACCAGCGCATTCACTCCTGCGGCACCGTTAAACAGCCCAAAGCTGATGCCGCGATTATAGGTCAGGGCGAGATTGAAGAACGACGTGACGGTCTCGCGGTCACCGAAGCCGCGCCCGGCGAAGAAGGCGAGAACCGCGGCTTTGCTGAGCTGATCAAGAACCGCGACCGCAATCGCGGTGGCGAGCCCGCGCGCCAGCATCACCCGTTTGCCGCAGCGAGCTCGAGGCCGGCCCGATCGACGACTTCAGCGCACCGCCGGCAGAGATCGGCGTGACCCGGTACGCCGCCGACCTCGGGTAGCACCCTCCAGCAGCGTTCGCAGCGCTCTCCAGGCGCCGGCGAGACCCGCACGCCAACTTGCGGGACATCGGGAAGCGTGAAGGCGTCCTCGGGTACGGGTTCCGGGCGCACCGTTCCCGCCGAAGTGATGCAGAGCTCGGCGAGATCGATGTTGCCTAGCTGATCGGCCAAGCCTTCGGGGACGAACAGCTCGACGGCGGCCTGTAGGCTCGACCCCAGCCGCTTTGCCCCCCGCTCCAGTTCCAGCGCGCCGGTGACGACGCGGCGCAGGTTGCGCAGTACCGACCAGCGTTCGCCGAGCGCGTCATCGCGCCATCCCGCTGGAACATCGGCAAAGGGCTCGAGATGAATGCTCCGTCCGGGCAGGTCGCCGTGGCGGGCGAGCCATGCCTCCTCCGCGGTAAAGCAAATCACCGGGGCCAGCCAGCGCACCAGAGAATCGAAGCACCGGTCGAACACGGTCCGCACCGACCGCCGGCGCGAATCGTCCGCCGCATCGCAATAGAGGCGGTCCTTGCGGACATCGAAATAGAACGCCGACAAATCAGTCGCACAGAAACCGTGGAGTGCCGCGAACATGCCGTGGAAATCGAACGCCTCGACCGAACGCAGGACAAGATCGTCAAGCTCCGCCAAGCGGTGCAATACCCAGCGGTCGAGTTCAGGCATCATCTCGACAGCTACCGCCTCGGCGGCGGTATAGCCGTCGAGTGCACCCAAAAGGTAGCGCAGCGTATTGCGCAACCGGCGGTAAGCGTCGCTGTGGCGTTTGAGGATTTCCGGGCCAATGCGGACATCCTCGGTGAAGTCTGAGCCGACTACCCAAAGGCGAAGGATGTCGGCCCCGCTCTGCTGCATGATCTGCTGCGGCGGAATGACATTGCCGAGCGATTTCGACATTTTCCGCCCGTCCTCGTCGAGGACGAAGCCGTGCGTCAGCACGGCCTCGTAGGGCGCGCGTCCGCGCGTCCCGCAGGCTTCGATCAGCGAGGACTGAAACCAACCGCGGTGCTGGTCCGAACCTTCGAGATAGAGATCGGCCGGCCAGCGCAGCTCGGGGCGCTGCTCGAGCACGAAGGCATGGGTCGAGCCCGAATCGAACCACACCTCGACGATGTCGGTGACCTTCTCCCATTCGGCGGCGTCGTAGGTGTTCCCGAGGAACTCCGACGGATCGGCGCTGAACCAGACATCCGCCCCTTCCCGCTCGACGGCGGCGGCGATGCGCTCGACGACGAGCGGATCGCGCAGCGGCTCACCGGTCTTGCGATGCGTGAATACCGCGATCGGCACGCCCCAGGCGCGCTGGCGCGATACGCACCAATCCGGCTTGCTCTCGACCATCGCCTCGATCCGATTGCGGGCCTGCGATGGAACCCAGCGGACTTCGGCGATTGCCGCCAAGGCCTTCTGCCGGAGATTCTCCTTCTCCATGCTGATGAACCATTGCGGCGTATTGCGAAAGATCAGCGGCGCCTTGGAACGCCACGAATGGGGGTAGGAATGAACGAGAGTACCACGCGCCAATAACCCGCCGGCCTGGTCGATTGCGGCGATCACCGCCGCGTTCGCATCACCCGGCTTGCCGTCCGGGCGGTAGATCGAGCGTCCGGCAAAAAGCGGCACGGATGGAAGATAGAACCCGTCGGGCGATACGGTATCCGGCACCGGCAGGCCATTCATCTGGCCGAGTTCGAAATCGTCGGCGCCGTGCCCGGGGGCGATATGGACGAGGCCGGTGCCCTGATCGGCTTCGACGAAGCCGGCAGGCAGCACCGGCACATCGAAATCGTAGCCTTGTCCGCGCAGCGGATGCGCCGCCGTCGTCCCGGCAAGCGCCGGACCCGGAAGGCGATCAACAATTGAATACGCTTCAATGCCGGCGACGGCTACGAGCGATTCGACCAGCGGTTCGGCGACAAGCAGGGTCTCTCCGGAGTGCGCACGGCTTGCTTCCGCCCTCCGGTCGACTCGCAACACAACATACTCGAGGCTGGGGCTGAAGGCGATCGCGCGATTTCCGGGCAGTGTCCAAGGTGTGGTCGTCCAGATCACCGCCGCCGCGCCGGCGAGTACGGGATGCCCGGAGCGCAGGATCGGGAAGCGCACCCAGACGGTCGTCGATCTGTGGTCGTGGTATTCGACTTCCGCTTCGGCCAGCGCCGTCTGCTCGACGACCGACCACAGAACCGGCTTCGCTCCCTTGTAGAGCCCGCCGTTGACGAGAAACTTGCCGAGCTCGCGGACGATTTGCGCCTCGGCCGAATACGCCATCGTCGTATACGGGTTATCCCAGTCTCCGACGACGCCGAGCCGCTTGAAGTCGCGCTTCTGCACCTCGATCCAATGGGCCGCGAATTCGCGGCACTCGCGGCGGAACTGGTCGATCGGCACGCTGTCCTTGGATTGGTTTTTTGCGCGGTATTGCTCCTCGACAATCCATTCGATCGGCAGGCCGTGGCAGTCCCAGCCCGGCACATAGGGCGCGTCCTTGCCGAGCATCTGCTTCGCCCGGTTGACCACGTCCTTTAAGATTTTGTTGAGCGCGGTACCGAGATGAATGTCGCCATTGGCGTAGGGCGGCCCGTCGTGAAGCACGAACTTCTCGCGTCCGCCCGACTGCTCGCGCAGCCGCCGGTAGAGTCCCATTTCCTCCCACCGCGCAAGGATCGAGGGCTCGCGCTTAGGTAAATCCCCGCGCATCGGGAACTGGGTCCTGGGCAGGAATACGGTCGGACGATAATCCGTGGGCATCGTGAACCCCTGGATGAGAGACGAAAACCGAAAGCGTCCCCGATCCTCAGACGAGGACCGGGCCGGTAATTCGCAATATCCAGGCGTGGTGCCGAGCCATGGCGAACATATAGCAGCCGCCCCGGTCAAATTCGAGGGGATAGTTAGCGGTGCGGTTGCGCTCAATCCGCCGGAGTGGCGGCGAGGATTGCGCGAGCTTGAGCGGCGTCCGCGGCGATCTGCGCTTTTAGCTCGTCGAGACCGGCGAATTTCTGTTCCGGCCGGATGAAATCGATGAGGGCGACACGCAGATGGCGTCCATAGAGATCGACATCGATGTCGAACAGGTGGGCCTCGAGCCGCGGCACGAGGCCGCCGACCGTCGGGCGCAGACCGACATTAGCGACGCCGCCGATTGTGCGGCCGCCGAGCGGGTCGTCCGGACCGTCGCCGGAGATACGCACCGCATACACCCCGAAGGCCGGATGCAGATAATCGTCGAGACCGAGATTCGCGGTCGGAAAGCCGATCGTCCGGCCACGCCTGTCGCCGGTCGCGACACGGCCGTCGATCTCCCAGAAGCGGCCGAGTAGCGCGGCCGCCTCGCGTGGCTTGCCGGCCTTGAGCAGTTCGCGGATCTGGGTCGAGGAATAGACGATGGTGTCCTCGCCGCGGACCGGTTCGAGTACGGTCACCTTGAAGCCGTGCTGCAGACCGGCGGCGCGCAGAGTTTCGGGGGTTCCGCGGCGTCGGTTGCCAAAGGTGCAATCCCAGCCGACCACGACATGCGAGGCCCCGATCGCGCCGACGATGATCTCGGCGACGAATTCCTCGGCACTCTTCTTCGAAAAGGCGAGGTCGAAGTGCTGGACGAACAGCAGATCGATGCCGAGCCGGGCCAGTTCGCGCTCCTTGACGCGGAAGGGCGTCAGCCGGAAGGGTTCGCTCGTGGGAAAGAACACGCTGCGCGGATGGGGCTCGAAGGTCAGCACTCCCGTGGGGCGGCCTGCTTCCCGCGCGAGATCGCAAGTCCGGCCGATCAACACGGCATGGCCGCGGTGCAGGCCATCGAAATTGCCGATCGCGAGGACTGCGCCGGGGAGGTGGTTCGACCGAGGGCCGGGATGTCGTATGACTCGGATCACGGCAGCGGAAATCGCGCAGTTTCAAGGGCAGCCAATTGCCACGAAAATAGCCCGACCGGCGGCCCGAAGATAGCGGATCGCACCGCCTTGACCACGCATCCTGCGAAAGCCGGTTTAATCGAAGGCGCATTCCTGCCGGATGGACGATTAGCCCCGGATGGACGATTAGCCCCGGATGGACTATCAGCCCCGGCTGGACGATCAGCTAGGGACCGCCCGATGAGACCCGCCGCGAGCGACGCCGCCGTACCATTGCGCGAGGCTTGGTACTATGCGCTGCCGAGCCGCCGTCTGCGGCGCCGGGCGGTGGTGGCGAAGCTGATGCTCGGGGAGCCGATCCTGCTGGGCCGCGACGAGGCTGGGGTGCCCTTCGCGTTGCGCGATCTGTGTCCACACCGCGGCATGCCGCTCAGCGCCGGCCATTTCGACGGGCGGGAGATCGAATGCTGCTATCACGGCTGGCGCTTCGACACGCGCGGGCAATGCACCCTGATCCCGTCGCTGGTGCCGGGCCAAAGCTTTACGCCCGGCCATATCCGCACCCTCCTCTATCCGGCGCGCGAAATCCAGGGCAACATTTGGGTGTTTTTCGGCGAGGATCCGGCGGCAGCGCCCGATATCCCGGTGCTCGATGGCTTCGAAGGACGCGCGCCCGAACTCGTCGAGAGTGTCCGGTTCGGCGCGGCCATCGATCATGCGGTTATCGGGCTGATGGATCCGGCGCACGGCCCTTTCGTGCACCGTGCCTGGTGGTGGCGCTCACGCCGATCTATCCAGCAGAAGGCCAAGGCGTTTGCCCCCGCCCCGTTCGGCTTTGCGATGACCCGCCACGCGCCGTCGCGCAATTCGCGGGCCTACCGTGTGTTGGGCGGCGCCCCCGAAACCGAGATCGTCTTCCGATTGCCGAGTATGCGGATCGAGCACATTTGCGCCGGCCGCCACCGGGTGTCCAATCTGACCGCAATCACCCCGGTCGACGACCGGGTGACCGAGATCAACCATTGCATCTACTGGACCGTGCCTTGGCTCGGGCCGTTGAAGCCCGCATTGCGGCATTATGTGCGGGCATTTCTGCGCCAGGACCGCGACATCATGGAGCGCCAGCAGCAAGGGTTGCGCTTTAGCCCGCCGCTGACCTTGGTCGATGACGCCGACACCCAGGCAAAATGGTACTACCGGCTAAAGCGCGAATACCTTCGGGCCCGCGCTGAAGGCCGGCCGTTTCGCAACCCAATAGAACCACGCATCCTCGAATGGCGGAGTTGAGGCCGGAGCAGGAAAGGCGCGGGCGACTCCCGAAGGTGCCGTTTTTTATTTGGGGGGCCGGTATCCTTTACACCCGGTTGCGTTGTCGGCGCACTAAGCCCAACCAGAGGAGAGCCGGAGCGAGCAACGCCAAGCTGGCAGGCTCTGCGATCGGGTCGGCGCTCGCGGTAGTAACGGCCCCCCTCGGCGGCGGGAGCAAGTTAGAGAATCGATTATTAGACGTGTTGGAAGTGTCCGTGCTTGTGACGTTATCCGTGCAGTTAGAGGCAGTACCGACACACTCCTGGCTGGGCGGCGGGGAATTTGTCGTGGCCTGCGTTCCCTGACTGTAGCCGTCGCCGGTCGACATCGTCGTGCCCAGGCTGTAGCCGTCGCCGGTCGACATCGTCATGCCCAGGCTGTAGCCGTCGCCGGTCAACATCGTCATGCCCAGGCTGTAGCCGTCGCCGGTCGACATCGTCGTGCCCCGGCTGTAGGTCTCGCTGGGCGACAGCATCATTCCCGGGGTGTAAATGTCGCCCGTCGACATCATCATGCCCTGGCTGTAGATCTCTCCCCCCCAAGCGCCGCTTGCCGCCATCATCCCTTGGCTGTAGGTCTGGCCGCTCGAATCCGTCATGCCCGAGGAAATAAAATCCGCGGATGCCGGGCGCGCGAGCACTGCCAAACACAGGGCTCCCCACAGCGCCGCAGGGTAAAATGAGACTCGCATGTTCATCGGCATGTCGATACCATAGTTTCCGGGAGTATTCAAGCAAATACTGGACCAAATGCCGGATGTATGGGCAAAAGAAGGTTAATGATCTACGACCATAATCAGTGAAGACGAAAGTGTAATAATTTCCGACAGGCGATCGTCATTGCAAGGTCCCGAAACACGGGATAATTGGTTGCTCGGTGGCGATGCCGAGCAAGGACCGGAATGCTGCATGTCGGGTGCGCCGACGGTTGAAGCGGAAGACAAATTCATCGAGGTAGGACTGGAGGTGCTTGCGGCGCAGCCCGTGGTAAACGCCCAGAGCCCAGACCTTGAGGTTGGAGAAGATCCGGTGAACCCAAGGGAGCACGATGTGGCGGCCATCTTGCCGACCACATGGGGATCGTGAGTGATGCCGGCGCTCCTGGATATCCGGCCAACCATCCGTCTTGGCGGTGCGCCGCAGCGATGTTCGCGGCGAGGAAGGCGTGGAGGCTGGCAGCCGAGTAATCAGCGATCTCGCTGAGGCGGATGCGCCGTGCCAAGCCCGCCGTCTTCGACCTCGACAGCGCCGACGACCAGCATTTTGCCCTGATGGCTGCGCCCGCCGCTGCCCGTTACCGGATCGTTTTTACTGCGGCAGGCGATTTCGGTTTCATCAACCTCGATGAGGCCGGCTAGGGAACTCCTAGATCCTGAGAGCTGTAGCTCCGATAAACGCGACTCGCAGTGTAAAGAAATCGGACACCCAACCGCGCAACGACGTGTGTTGCCCGGGATCGACGAGGGATCGAGGCCACTTCAGGGGCGGGCGCATCCGCGTTCAATTGCGTTTTAATTCTTGCATCAACTTTCCCGCCTCGGCCCTGTCCGCGAACGAAGCGGACGAGCCCAGCAAATTTTCAAGTACAACACGAGCATCTGCTGCGCGGCCGACACGATGGAGTGCCACGGCGAGGTGGTATTGAACATCCAGGTCTTGAGATGCCCGGAGACTGGCCGCGTTGAGATATGGAAGGGCCGTCTCGGCTTCCCCCTGCTCCAACAGGATCCACCCGAGAGTATCGCTGATATGTCCGTCGCCGGGAGAGATCTTGAAAGCCCGCTGAGCCATTTCGCGAGCTTTTCCGAGTTCCCCCTGTCGCTCATAGAGGCAAGCGAGATTGTTCAGCGCGGCCGAGTTGGCGGGGTGATCTTCGATCAGCCGGGAGTATTCGACGATAGCGGCACCGTTATCTTTTTGCCCGACATAATAAAATGCCAGTTCCGAGCGGGCGGGTTGATCCTTTGGGTCGGCCTTCAGTCGGGCCTTCAACAAAGCTTCCGCCTTGGCCGGCATGCCCATACCCACATAAAGCCGGGCAAGAGCGGACGCGAGACCTTTGTCGCCGGGCCGCGACGCGACCGCGTTCTCGAGCAAGGAAACCGCCTCCTCGCCGCGTCCAGCTTTCTCGTACAGCTCTGCCGAAACGACGTCATAGATGCCGTTTCCCGGATCGGATGCGGCGGCTTCCCGCGCCTTGGAGACGGCCGCGTCGATACCGTCGATTTCGGCGTCGGCTCGGATCAGATCGGCTTTGAGCGAGGCGTTCTGCGGCTCGCGGATGATCGCCTCTTTCAGTACGTCCCGCACCTCGCCAAAGTATTTCGCCTGCTTTAAGAGAGCGACATAGGCGGAGCGGATCGGCGTCGAATCCGGCGCCAGTTGGTGCGCCAGTTTGTAGTTTGATATGGCCGCGTCGGTATCGCCGGATTTCAGCTGGCTTCGGCCGAACGCGACGACGACATTCACGTCCCGCGGAAATTGTGCGTAGAGCTCGGCGGCAACGGCCTTGGCGCTCTTCCAATCACGCCGCAGCTCGTAGAGGGCGACCAGCTTGAGCCCGGGGGTCGGATCATAGGTGGCGGCGGCACGGGCGGTGTTGAGTAGGTCTATCGCTTCCGGCCATTTCCGCTCTGCAATCGTGAGGTCTGCCAGACCGACAAGGGCCATCGTATCCGTCGGGTTCTTCGCAAGAACATCGCTGTAGGTTCGCTTGGCATCATCGGTGCGCCCGGTTGCCGCATAGAGCCGGGCCAAGTCGCGAGTGGCCGCCGAGAAATCCGGATCGCGCGACAGCACTGCGCGAAACGCAGCTTCGGCTCCGCCATAATCCCGTTGCGCGACCCGGACCTCTCCGAACAGAATTTGATAGAGTAAGTCGGCAGGATTCCGCTTGATCAGGGATTTCGCGACTTCTGCCGCCTTGTCGACCTGCCCCGACCGCAACTCGGCCAATACCAGGGGCGGGCCGGCAACGACTACGCCGGCTTCGCCCGAAAAGACCTCCTCCAGCTTTGCTAGACCTTGCCCGATTTGGCCGGAATTCATTTCGGCGACCCCGATCTGAAGTCTTGATGGTCGCATTCTCGGGGTCGAGTGCGGCTGCCCTTTCGAATTGCCGCAGCGCCGCTTCCGGCTTGCCGTCGGCCAGGTAGGCATTGCCGAGCAAGTTCAAAGTTGCCGTGTTCGGCGGCGACTTATCGGCCAGGGGTTTGAGATAATCGATCGCCCGTGGCGCGCCGTGCTGCCGCAAAGCGGCCTGCGCGATGAGCCGCGTCGCGTGCGCATCGGTCGGGAAATGTTTGAGGTAGTCACGCAGGATATTTTCTGCGGGGCCAAATTCTCCAAGTGCAAATTTTGTTGTTCCCTGAACATAATACCCATAAGGGAAGGCCGTGAAGGTCTCGGCAACATTATGGAATATCTGATCCGCCGCGGCGTAGTTCTGTTGCTTAACGTACTCCAAGCCGCGCAAGTAATTGGCCATAAAATTTTTTGGGCTGGCCTGCAGGATGGGATCGAGATCATGATCCGCAGCGGCCAATTCGCCTCGCGTTACATTGACGTTGGCGCGACTGAGACGAGCCAGCTGATAATCGGGATCGATCTCGAGCGCTTTGTTGAAGAGCCACACCGCCCCGTTTGCATCACCACGCGACCACAGCATGTCGCCTTTGACCTGCAGCAGTTCCGCTGATTTTTGGTTAACAGCAATCGCCTCATCGATCACCCTATCGGCTTCTTCCGGGCGCGTGCCGCTGAGAAACCGTGCGAGCTGGATCCTCGGCTCCGCGACACTCGGGTCCAATTTGATCGCATCGCGCAATAATGCTTCGGCTCTCGTGTCATAGCCGAGACGGACCGCTGCGGTGCCGAGGGCCGCCCTAACTTTACTTTCGAGGACCGGGTTGCGGTCGCCGGGCTCGATCAGATCATAAATTTCCTTGAATTCTTTCCGAAGCAGCATTGCGTCAAGTAAAACGGGCAGATAATCCGACTCGTCAGCGTTGCGGTCGCGCGCGGCGCGAGCCTCGTCCTCCGCCGACCCGGAAGCTCCGAGCTGCAAATAGAGCCTTGCGATCTTGACGTGGAGCGCGGGGTCCTGGGGTGATTTCCGGATCGCGTCCTTCAGCGTCATTAGGGCGGACTTGGGATCCTCGTCCTTGAGGTTTTGCACGGCAGCCTGGACGGAGCTGGAATCCTTAGCGATTGCGGCGGAATGCGGCGCTACGCATAAGGCCACAGCGAACGCGGCAAAGCACCAGAGACAACCACGTCCCCGCCGGCACATGGCCCTCTTCTTCAGCACAACCATCAGTCGTTCAACCCCAAACAAACTCGCACTTGATATTAACTCGCTAGCAAGGACGGGCGACCCAACGCGATCAGCGCGCAGCAGACCAAGCCCCGACTCGGTATCGAAACCGATGATCTCCACGCGGCGGGCCTTGCCTGCGGCGGTCGTCACCTCGGCCGCCATCGCCTCGGTGATCAGATAACCGATTGAGGCCCGCGTCGTCGATCACCACCCCCGAGCCGTCGCGCTTGGTGCCGAGCAGGCTTGCGGTCCGCGCCTCGGCAGGGATCTCGGCTTTTCACGCGAACGACCGCATCGAGCCGACGCGCGGATCGGCGGCCGGCTCGGCGGTAACGGCATGGAGTCCGGCGACCAGCAGCAGCGCCGAAAAAGGCCGGCCAACAAAAAGGTCTGCGCTTCGCTCGCCATGCGTCACCTCCCTCAGGGTGCGCCCGGTGCGGCGGCGGTTGTGGCCTCCGCCGGCCTTTCCGCAGCTGCCGGCGAGATGCCGGGCTGCTTGCGGGGTCCGGCGGCATAGGACGCGATGACGCCGACGATGCCGCGGCGGAAGACCAGAACGCAGAACACGAAAATAATCCCCTGCACGACCGTAACCCAGGAGCCGAGCTGGGCCAGGTAATGCTGCATCGCTGTAAGAAAAAACGCGCCGACGACTGGGCCGAGGATCGTTCCGAGCCCGCCGACCAAAGTCATCAGCACGACCTCGCCCGACATCGTCCATTGGACGTCGGTCAGCGAGGCCAGCTGAAAGACCAGCGATTTGAGCGAACCGGCCAGGCCCGACAGGCCGGCCGAAAGGATAAACGCAAGCAGCTTGTAACGGTCGGCGTCATAGCCGAGCGAGACGGCGCGCGGCTCGTTCTCGCGGATCGCCTTGATGACCTGGCCGAACGGCGAGTGGACGGTTCTGACGATGATCGCAAAGCCGATCAGAAAGACGGCCAGCACAAAATAGTACATCGTCAGGGTGTCGCTGAGATCGACAACCCCCAAAAGCTTACCGCGCGGCACCGCCTGGATGCCGTCCTCGCCGCCGGTAAAGCGCGCCTGTAATGCGACGAAATAGACCATCTGCGCCAAGGCCAGCGTGATCATCGCGAAATAGATGCCCTGACGGCGGATCGCCAGCCAGCCAACGACCGTGCCGAGGAGAGCCGCCACCGCGGCCCCGGCGAGAATACCGAGCTCGGGCGGAAATCCCCACACTTTGACGGTGTGCGCGGTGATGTAGGCGGCGCTGCCGAAGAACGCCGCATGGCCGAACGACAACAGTCCGACATAGCCGATCAGCAGGTTGAAGGCGCACGCGAAGAGCGCAAAGCACAGCGCCTCCATGAGGAAGACCGGGTAAAGGATGAACGGCGCGGCCAGCGCCAATCCGATCAGGACCGCCGCCAGGACCCGGTTCCAATTGCCCGCTTGGGCCATGTCAGCGGGCCCGCCCAAAAAAGCCGGCCGGATTGGTCAGCAACACCAACGGCCATGACGACGAAGATCACGGTGCTCGAGGCCTCCGGGTAGAACACCTTTGTCAGCCCCTCGACCAGCCCCAGCGCGAAGCCGCTGACGATCGCGCCGAGGATCGAGCCCATGCCGCCGATCACGACGACCGCAAAGACTGTGATGATGATGTTCGACCCCATCAACGGGCTGACCTGGTAGATCGGCGCCGCCATGACGCCGGCGAGCGCCGCCAGCGCGACGCCGGCCCCGTAGGTCACCGTGATCATCCTCGGCACGTTGATGCCGAAGGCCTGGACCAGGACCGGGTTCTCGGTTGCCGCCCGCAGATAGGCGCCGAGCCGGGTGCGCTCGACCGTGAACCAGGTGGCGAGGCACATGACGAGAGAGGCGAGGATTACCCAGGCGCGGTAGTTCGGCAGAAACATGAAGCCGAGATTACGGCCGCCCTGCAGCTCGGGGGGGATCGCATAGGGCTGGCCTGAGGACCCGAATTGCTGCCGGAATACCCCTTCGATGATCAGCGCCAGACCAAAAGTCAAAAGCAGCCCGTAGAGGTGGTCGAGACCGTAGAGGCGACGCAACAGAAGCCGCTCGATCGCGATCCCGAGGGCGCCGACGATGATCGGCGCCAGGATCAGCGCCGGCCAATACCCAAATCCCAATGCGTTCAGCAGAAACCACGCGCAAAAGGCGCCTAACATGTATTGCGCGCCATGCGCGAAGTTGATGATGTTGAGGAGCCCGAAGATGACGGCCAGGCCGAGGCTCAGCATCGCATAAAAAGCGCCGTTGATCAGCCCGACAAGCAGCTGCGCGAACATCGCCTGGGCCGGCGGGACGGTCAGGTGAACCCAGTCGAGCATTTTGAGTTCATGGCGAAGGAGCGCCCGGTTCGCCGGCGCCGTAGAGCTCGGCGGCATCATGGGCGAGTAAGGATCGCGATGCGGGCCGCATGTAGACCATATGGCCACCTTCATAGACCCGAAGCTGAATTGCCGACCGCGTCGCGGCGGGGATTTCCAATTGGTCGACGAGCCAGCGCGAGCTGAGATACGGCGTCACCAAGTCATAGCGTCCATTGACGATCAAAACCTTCGTCGCCGGGTGCTCGAGCAGCGCCGCCTCGAGCGATGACATCGCCAGGCCTTGGGTGCCGTGCTGTCGTTCGCCTTCCCAATTCCATTGTTGCGACACATCGTGGGGCAGCACGCGGTAGGGCTGATCGGTATGGACCCCGAGCACCTCGGAGAGATAGGTGTGGAATGCCGTGCCGTAGGCGGCGACGGCCGGCTGCAGCACCGGATCGCCGGCGGCGCCGGCCCCGTCTTCGGGACCTCCCGCCCGGGTGATCGTGCTGTCGTATAGGCTGACTACCTCCCCTTGGCCCCGCCGCACCTCGCGCGCGAAAATGTGGCGCGGGATGCGGCCACGGTAGCGGCGCACGATATCCGCCGGAACCCCGGCGATTTCTGCCACCTTGGCAATGAAGGGGTTGCCGGGTGCCGGCTGTCCGTTGAGCCCGGCAAGACCGACCAGGTAGTCCGAGAGCGCAAAGCGCTCGGCCTCCGCGACGCTGCCGGCGGCGGGGGCCGCCTCGTACACGGCCGCGGTCGCGGCGTAGGACGGCAGGATGAAGGCGGCTGCGAGAAGATCGCGTTCGGTCTGATGCAGCGCCGAGAGGTCGAGCGCAGGCGAGACCAGGACGAGACCTTTGACGATCACGTCGACGTCGTGCGGCAGCGTTTGCGCCATTGCTGCCGCCCGGAAGCCGCCATAGCTCTCACCGACGAGCCACACCGGCGAAGTCCAGCGCTGATGCCGGGTCAGCCAAAGGCGAATCACCGAGCCGAGCGAGCCGATATCGGCGCGCACATCCCAAAAAGGTTTGTCCGGATTTTCCTCCTTGCCCTTGCCGCGGCTGAAGCCGGTGCCGACCGGGTCGATAAAGACGAGATCGGTAAAGCCCAGCCAGGTCGCCGGATTGTCGACGAGATGAATCGGTGGGTTCGGCACCGCGCCGTTTTCCGGTGTCTCTAGGATCTGCGGGCCGAGCGCGCCGAGATGCAGAAACACCGAGGCCGCGCCGGGACCGCCATTGAAGACGAAGGTAACTGGCCTGCCGCTGCCATTTTCGCCATCTGTGAGATAGCTGACAGTGAAAATCGATGCGGTGGTATTGCCCTTGGGGTCGGTCACCGGCAATGTCTCGGCGACGGCCTCGTAGTCGAGTCGGCGGCCGTTTAGCCCCATGGCGTTCAGCCCCATGGTATGATGGGTCGCGACCCGCGCCGGCAGCTCGCGATCCGGCTTTTCATCCGCCCGCGAATTCGGCGTCCAGAGGATGGCCAACAGCAACAAATACACGACCGCAATCGGTTTCGGCATCGCGCCCCTCGAATTTTGCCGCCTCGAATTTGCCTGCCACCGGCCCGGCAGAAGATCGACAGGTGAGAGCGAACTATGTCGATTCTGTGGGATCGGGGCGGTAAGCTCCAGCCCTATCTATTCTAGGAGGTCACATGCCGAGTTCCGCCCGTGTTGCGCTGATCACCGGCTGCGGCAAGCCGATCGGCATCGGCAATTCGACCGCCCGCGCGCTCGCCGCGGCCGGCGTGACCGTCGTAGTCTCCGACGTCGTGCCCACGGGTGTCGCAAACGAGCACAATGTCCAAGGCGACATGGACAGCTCGTGGGAAGGTGTCGCCAGCCTCGTCGAGGATCTCGTGCGCAGCGGCAAAACGGCATCCTCGACGCTCGGCGACGTCAGTGTCGAGGCAGATGCCCGGCGCATGGTCGAGGAAGTGCTGGGGCTTTACGGCCGGCTCGACATTCTCGTCAACAATGCCGGCGCGCCGCAGGGCGCCGACCGCAACGAGATCGAGGACGTGCCGGTCGAGGCCTGGGACCGCACGATGGGCGTCAACGCCCGCGGGGCGTTTTTGATGTCACGCGCCGCCGTGCCGGCAATGCGCAAGGCCGGCTGGGGCCGCATCGTCAGCGTCTCCTCGAAGGCGGCGTTCCGGCCCGGCAAGCATCGGGCCGCCTATGCCGCCTCAAAGGCGGCGATCGTCGGGTTCACCAAGTCGCTCGCCTTCGATCTGGCGCCCCACGGGATTACCGTCAACGCCGTCTGTCCCGGGCCGATCCGGACCTCGCGGGCGATTAGCACAAACCGGCGCGAGTACGGCGACGATCTCGAAATCGGTTTTGCCGAGCGCGCCAAAGCGATCCCGGTCGGCCGCTTCGGCAGCCCCGACGAGGTCGCGGCGATGATTGCGTTTCTTGCTTCCGATCAAGCGGCGTTCGTGACCGGCCAAGCAATCGGCGTCGACGGGGGCTGGTAAGGGTGGCTGGGGCGGGATGATCAAGCCCATGCTCGCGCTGGCCCTGACGGCGTTGCTGACCGCCTGTGTCAGTCCGGATAGTGTCCGGGCCGCCCCCGAAGATACCTGGACCTGGCAGGTACACCAGAATTATCAGCGGTTTGCCCACTGCCTCACCGACACGCTGAACAGCGCGCCGGTGCACTCCTGGTTTTACCAGGCGCCCCGGCCGATAACGAGTTTCGACCAGCAGTGGCAAAGAAATCGGATAATCTTGAAGTCGATCGATCCTTTGAACGTCGAACAGGTGAACATTGAGATCGACGGCATCGACGAACACGACACGCGAATAGTCGCCGGTGCGAAAAACCTGGAAGCATTCGGCGGCGGCGCGCCAATGGTCTATGTCAGAGCCTATGTCGATGTCTGCGCGCGAGCGTGACGAAAATCACTGAATGCGGAGTGTCGGATGAAGAAGATCGAGATCACCGCTTATGGCGCCCCGGAAGAGGTCGCGTATTGCATCGATGCCCCGCCTGTCGGCGACCCTGGCCCCGGTGAGATCGTTTTCGACGTGTTGGCTTTTCCGATCAACCCGGCGGACATCTCGTTCTGCCGCGGCAGCTACCGGCTGCGCCCGCCATTGCCGGCGACACCCGGAGCCGAAGGCCTCGGGCGCGTCATTGCCGCCGGCACCGGCGTGACGCACGTAAAACCCGACGACTTGGTGATCAACATGCAGCGCGAGAATTGGGCGCAGCGCCGCCGCGTCAAGGCAGAGCACGCGGTGCCGATCCCGCCGGGGCTGGATCTGGCGCAAGCGGCGATGCTGCGCATCAATCCGCCGACGGCGCTATTGCTGCTGGAGGATCACGTCGCGCTGAAGCCGGGCGATTGGGTGATCCAGAACGTCGCGAATTCCGCCGTCGGGCGGCATGTGATCGTGCTGGCCAAGGCGTGCGGCGCGCGCACAGTAAATGTTGTACGCCGCGACGACGTCGCCGGAGAGCTGCGCGATCTCGGCGCGGATGTCGTTGTGAACGACGGCCCTGACCTCGCTGAGCGCGCGCGGGCAGCTATCGGCGGAGCGCCAATCCGGCTGGGCATCGACGCCGTCTCCGGCGAGGCCTGCAAGCGGATCAGCGACTGCGTCGCCGACGGTGGCATCGTGGTGAGCTATGGGTCGATGTCGGGTCAGGACCCGATGATGAGCCGGGCCGCGGTCAACATGCGCGGCGTCAATCTGACCGGGTTCAATCTCGGGCGCGGCCTCGCGAAGCGCACACCAGAGCAGGTGCGCGGCATCTATGCCGACCTCGCGGCCAAGCTCCGCGACGGCGTGATCGCGGCGCCGATCGATGCATTCTACCCGATCGAGGAGATCCGATCGGCGCTCATCAGGGCACAGCAAGGCGGCCGCAACGGCAAGGTGCTCGTGCTGCCCAATGGGCCGCTGCAATGACGGACGCCACCCATCAAGGCCTGATCCTCGACCAGTTCACGCGCCAGGCGGCTTTGTTCAGCAACGCTGCCCCGATCACCAACGCGGACGCGCTGCGGATGATCGTCGACGCCGCTCGCCCCGGATCGGACGACACGGTTCTCGATGTCGCCTGCGGCGGCGGCATCGTCGTGTGCGCCTTCGCCCCGCATGTGCGCCGTGCGACCGGCATCGACATGACCCCGGCAATGATCGAGCAGGCGCAAAGGCTCGCGGCGGAAAACGGGCTGTCAAATGTCGAGTGGCGGCAGGGAGACGTGAGTTCGCTGCCGTTCGAGGACGGCACCTTCACGATCGTGGTCACGCGCTTCTCGATGCATCATTTCGCCGACCCGGCCGCAGTCTTGCGGGAAATGGCGCGCGTCTGCGCGCCCGGCGGACGCCTGGTCGTCGTCGATATGTATGCCTCGCCAGACCCTGCCAAGGCGGCGGAGTTCAACCGGTTGGAGCGGCTGCGCGACCCCTCCCATATGCGTTCGCTGACCTTGGCCGAGCTGAAGGGCCTGTTCGGCGAAGCCGGAATCCCGGAGCCCGAGGCGAGCTTCTACGAATTGCGGGACGAGGTGAGGAACCTGCTGGCCCGGTCCTTCCCCGAGCCGGGCGACGAGGTGAAGATTATCGAGCTGTTCAAGGCTTCCGCCGGGGATGATCGGCTCGGGGTGCCGGTCCGTATCGAGGACGAGCGGATCCACTACGCCTATCCGGTGGCGATCCTCGCCGCGCAACGCCCCGCGCAATGAGCATTCCGGCACCCTTCGAGCGTTGCGAGGGCGAGGTTCTGCGCGAGTGGATTGACGCCAACGACCACATGAACCTCGCCTATTACACGGTCCTGTTCGATTACGCGACCGATGCGCTGTTCGATGCCATCGGCATCGGCCGCCAATACAAGGACAGCACCGGCAACGGCACCTTCGTCGTCGAGACACACAATTTGTACGAGCGCGAGTTGCTGCTCGGTGACCGCGTGCGCGTCAGCACGCAGATCCTCGGGCTGGACGGCAAGCGCCTGCATTTGGCGCACGAGATGTTCATGGTCGCGAACGGGCAGCGCGCCGCTACGCAGGAATTGATGTATCTGCACGTCAATCTCGGGACGCGCCGCGTTGTGCCGTTTCCGGACGGGGAGCGGGAGCGGGTCGCCGCCGCAGCGGCGGCGCACGCCCATCTTCCGCGCCCCGATTGGGCCGGCCGGCGCATTGGGATGCCGGCGTGAGGGGCTACTCAGCCGCCTCTCGGCCGTCTTCGATGAGGACCGCGGGAACGGTAGCGAGTTCGAGCAATGTCACTGCCTCGCTCTCCGGCAGCACCTCGACGCTGCGTAGTTTGCGGTCCATTGCGCGGCGGCGGACGCCGGCCTCTTCGACGACCTTCTGCGCCTCGTCGAGCTTCTTGTGGACCTTGTCGAGAACGCCGCCGAATTTCTCGAACTCGGTCTTGACCGCCGAGAGGACTTGCCAGACCTCGCTCGAACGCTGCTGAAGCGCCAGGGTGCGGAAGCCCATCCTGAGCGAAGTCAATAGCGAGACCAGCGTCGTCGGGCCCGCCACCATGATGTGGCATTCGCGCTGCAGCCAATCGACCAGCCCCGGCCGTCTGATAACCTCCGCGAAGAGGCCCTCGGTCGGCAGGAACATGACGGCGAAATCGGTGCTGTGTGGCGGCGCGACATACTTGGCGCAAATGTCTCTGGCGGCGCTGCGCACCCGCATCTCGACGCCGCGCAACGCCGCCTCGGCCCCTTCCAGATCGCCTCGCTCGCTCGCCTCGACCAGCCGGTCGTAATCCTCCGTCGGGTATTTGGCGTCTAGTGGAAGCCACAACGGCGTCTCACCGTCGCCCGGCAGTTTGACCGCGAACTCGACCCGCTGATTGCTGCGCGGCCGCACCTCGACGTTGCGCGCGTATTGGTCGACCGACAGGATCTCTTCGAGAATATTGCCGAGCGCCACCTCGCCCCAGGTCCCCCGCGATTTGACATTGCTGAGGATACGTTTCAGATCGCCGACGCCCGTCGCGAGCGCCTGCATCTCGCCGACGCTCTCGTGCACCCGGGTCAGCGAGTCATTGACCATCTTGAAAGACGCGCCGAGCCGCTGTTCCAGCGTTCCTTGAAGCTTTTCGTCGACCGTCTGCCGCATTTGCTCGAGCTTCGCGGCATTCTCCGAACGCAGCACGTCCAGGCGGCCCTCGACCGTGCTGCGCAGCGCGTCCTGCTGGGTCTCCGATTTCCGGGCGAGCTCCGTTGCCGCGACACCGAGCCGGTCCCCCAGCTGGTGCAGTGTATGCTGGACCTCCTCGCGCAATGCCTTGGCGCTCGCCGCTGCCTCTTCGCGCAACATTTTTGAGCGCATGGCGCTCTCTTGCCGCCCGCGCGCAAGCTCGTCGCGCAACCCTTGCTCCAGCCTCGCCAGCGAGGCTTCGAGGGTCTGCTGTTGCGAGGCCGGATCGAGGCGAAGGCAAAGAAGTATCGCCGCGCCGAGCGCCGCCCCGACAATTGCGACGGCGAGACTGACAGCCGGTAGCAGCTCTATCGACACCTGCGCTCCCGAATGTGCGGGGCCCGCTCGCGACGCAGTCGCGGGCTTCGTCCGGCGACCGTGGGTCGACTGTCATGCAGAGAACATAGGGCGAACATCAATCCGAAACTAAACCGATCCGTTGGCTCCTGTCGAGAAATTCTGCACGAGTCGGATTAAACTGCGGTTACGGTCGGATTCCGCCAGCCCCGTTCTCCCGGGCGGTCGGCCACCTGAAGCGTGAGCGCCGCAGCGATTCGAGTGTTCATCCAGCGAGGTTTGCCCCGATGCCCGAAAAGACCGAAGGCTTCACCCTGTTCCCGCAGGATTGGCACTCGACCGATTACGTCGCGGAGTGGATCACGCGAGACGCAACTCGCGACCTCGAGCGCCGTCCGGTGTTGCGGCAGATGCTGTCGTTTTGCGCCGGCAAAAAGCTGTAGCCTGATACGAAAACAGCTGCACACCTTGGTCACGGCGTTGCCCAGCATCACGACTTGCTTGAGGCCGATCCCGAACTGGGCCGTACCCACCATGGTCAGGAACAACACCGGCGCAACGATCGCGACCCGGCCAGCGCCGTGCCTCTTTCCCCGAGGCACCCGTCTTGATTGGATTTACTAAATAACGGGAAGAAATATAAAAAATTTATACTTAACAGAAAATTTTTGGTCAAGATAGACGACAGTTGGTGACGATTCGGACTGCTTTACTGTTCGTTTGCAAGTGGGACGTCATTTTTCATCGGTTCGCCAGCCGATGCGGAGGTTGAAATGGCCCACCGAATAACCGAGCCCGAGGATCGAGCGCCGGATCGGCTCGGCGTTGCCGCTGCCGAAACGCGGAGGAGAATTCGGCCCGACCCATGGCCGGCATCGCGAACTTATTGGATTTTGCTGATCCTGTTTGTTGAATTGCAGATCGCCGACATCCTCACCACCAACCATGCGCTGGCCCTTCCGGGCGTTTGGGAGCTCAATCCGCTGATGGCGATCTCGCAGGCCAAGCTCGGCGCCGCCTGGTGGGTCCCGAAACTCGCGGTCGTGGCCTATCTATGCCTCGCGGCCACCTTCATGCGCCGGCGCTGGCCGATCATTTTCGCGGTGTCGGTTTCCGGCTTCGCCGTGCTCGGCAACATCAGCCATTTCTGACGGCCGCCGCCCGCACCACGCGGGCTTGGTGAGTGAGAGGAGAAGGTTCAATAGATCCCGGGCAGCAGCCGGGCGGTCCTTTTCTGGTAAGCGGCGTATTCCGGGAAGCTTTCGGTAAGGACCGCCTCCTCGTTGCGCATGCGCCGCAGCTGAAAAGCGATTTGCACGGCGAGAACGAATGCGGTCGCCGGGGAAAAAAACTGCATGGAAATGCCGATTATCGCGAGTTCCTCGGCAAGATAAAGCGGGTGGCGGACAAACCGGTACGGACCCGAGGTCACGAGGCGCCGCGCCTCCGCCATCATGCTGAACGAGCCTCCGAGCCTCACTAAGGCGATGACCGCCGCGGCACTGCCGAACAGGACCAGCAAGGTCGAGACCATCTCCGCGGTCATCGACAATTCGCGGCGCGGGAAGAACGGAATGGCATAGACGAGAAAGGCACCGGCAAAGGCGGCTATCCGTGGCTGAAGCCCGCGGGCCTTGCCCGTCGGCCGGGCCCGCAGGACGACCGAGGCACCAAGGAGCAGAAGAAAGGCGATCGTCGACAGCCGCATCGCCACGTTGACGGCATAGACGGCAAACGGCAGCGCCGCATCGGCCTCGCGCACATAACGGGCAAGACCGGCCATCTGCAAGGTCGCGCAAAATATCGACCAGCCCAGCAACGGCACCCGCATCAGCAAATCGTAGGCGCGCGATTGCTGCAGCTTTACGAAATCAAAACCCGGAGCCGAAAAGTCCAGTTGCATTTTCCTCAGTCTAGCGGAAATGTGGATTGAGCCGTGCTCGTAAGCGGCCCGGAGAGGATCCCAGCGAGCAGCCCGGACGGCAGAAGGATATTGCTATAGGTATAAACCGCCGTAAGCGTGATAGTTTGGGGGTTGGCTCCGCTAGGAGCGGTGGCGCCGCTAGGAGCGGTGGCGTGAACACACATACTGCCGGCAGATGGTGCAGTAAGGTTTGGAGGAGAACTCTGGCAAATCCCGCTGTTCGCCGAGGTCACGAGGCCGCCATATGAGGATAGAGCGTGCTTCATTTGGGTTTCGGCGCAGCTTGCAGTGTTGCAGGAGGTATTGTTGACCATGACATAGCGGCCCGCCTCCGCGACGGCGAGCGCCATCGTGTTCGACTGCCACAGCGCCATCCCAAATTCGAAGATACCAAGGACCAGCGCGAGCAAGAGAGAGATAGTGATCGCTGATTCGACCATCGCAGCTCCCTCTTCCCACTCCCGTCTCCGGCTTTCCCAGCGCATTGCGATTTCGCTTTACTGAGTCCGGGTGGTCGTCTGAGGGTTTAGAGACTGTGAAGATGTGAAGGTTCCATATGGAACTGGCGGAGTGAAGGTTTTCGGCGCCGTGACTTTGACGTATTGGAGAACGCGGGTATCGGTAAGGTCGGTGTAAGGGTTGGTTACGGTCGTGCACGGGTTCGTGCTCGTCGGAGGGCAGACGGCTCCGGCGGGCCACGTGTTATCGGCGCATGTGCAGACGGACGTCACGGTGGGCGTGACCCCGGTCGGAAAAAGATTCAGAGCGGTGAGCTGGGCAGCGGTGACGCTGGGGTTGGCCTTCGCAACCTCTGCCCCAGCACGGGCGGCGCTTTCGAGGGAGGCGGTGGTTCCCATCAGAAACCCGTAATCGGCAATCCCGAGCACCAAGACCACCAGCAAAGGGGCGGTGATCGCTAGCTCGACGGCCGCGGCGCCGTCGATCTCGAGACCGAGTTGGCGACGCTGCCGCGCAATTGACTTGTGCCGCTTTTCCATCACGCCTTCACTCGACGAGTGCAACGGTGTTGACCGTCGGCAGAGTGGTCAGTCCGAGGGCCGGACACCCCGAATTATTCAGGCCGATATTGCCCGTGAAGCTGAAATTACTGGCGACCGCCACCAAACAGTTCGAGGGGGTCTGGATATTTCCCACAAACGTTAGATCGGAACTTGGAAAGTAGAGGAGGCCGCTGAGCGTCGAGCCAGCATTGCCTAGCGTGCCGCCGCTAGTGTAGGTCGCGCCCGCAACCGTGTCTTGAACCATCAGCAGACCCGCATAGGTCCCTGAGCCCGGCGCGTTCAGAGTGATGGTCAGGTTCCCCGTCGGCAATAACGTGCCGATCGTGCCGGCGCTGCCGTTCGTGGTCGTGAAGACGATTGTGACGCCTGCACCGCCAGGGAAGCAACTCATGCATTCTAGCGTAATATTCCCCATCAGACTTAGACTGCCGTCCGCTATCCAATAGGTTCCGGGCGACAGATTGATGGTCCCGTTCCCGATGAACGACAGCCCGCCGGCGATTTCCGTCCCAGTCGTTCCGGCTGAAATATTGATGGTGTAGTTTCCTACTATCGAGTTCGACGGGCTGGCGATGATACAATTTCCGGTGGCCGGATAAGTATAGGTCGTCGCCGCGATCGTCGGCGCGCTACAGCTTTGAGTCGGCATCCCAGTGGTGAGAAAGGAATGGTTGAGGGTACCGGCATAAGGGTTGGCAATATTCGGCCCGAAAAAATACGGACCCGTGGCGAGATCGTAGCCGGACGATTGGCAAGGCGAGACCGAGATCCCGGTAAACGAGTACCCGCCGCTGCTCGCGAGGGTAAACGCCATTATGCAGCCGTTGCCAACATTATTGATAGCGGCCCCGTTTGTTGAGTCGGCCGCTATCGAGCAATTGGGCATTGTCAGGTTGTAGTTGCCGGTCAGCGCGATGTCGGTGCCAGTCTTTGCGACGGCGAGGATACAGGACGTGGCCAGTGTCTTGATGGCCGCTACAGCCCGCGTTTTGATCGTGACGTTTGGCAGAAAGAGGTTCACAGAGAAAGTATTCTGTTGTTGGGCTAGAATGACTTCAACGGAGTTATTGTTCGTGTTATTGCCAAGCACCGGCGGATTGTTGACATACATTTGGCCCGCCGGTGGGTCAGAGAGACCGGGCGTGGTCGAGGGACACGTCCCGGTTGGGGTAAAGCCGTTGCGTCCCGCATCGCGCTTTGCGAGGTTACAGATGTCGGGGTAAGTCGCGTTTTGGGAAAGGCCATTCGACTGCCCCGCCAGCAGTTCGAAGGCGCCCGATAGCGCGGCAACGTCGGCCGCAGACTGGTTCTGCCGCTTGATCGCATACCATAAGCCGGTTTCGACACCGAGCCCGGTAAACCCGACCAATGCGGTGATCGAGGCCGCCACAAGCGCAAGAGTTGCGCCACGAGTATCGCTCGCCAGCCGACGCGGAAATGCCCACAAGACCGCTCTAAATTTAGTCGTCGTTTCCGGCCTCCGGGCAGGCAAGCTTGACCTCGTCATTCGCTACGAAGGCAACACCGATGGTGTTTGGGGCATATTTCAGGCCAAATGGGCGGACAACGGGCGGTTACTGGGGCCGCCAGCATACTAGCTAATACGAGAAAAACTTTCAATAAACATTAACCGCAATCGGCGGATTTGTGCTTGATAGTTGACCCGAAATGCTCGCCTTCAACCGGATGCGCCTAGCCGGGAAGCCCCGTGCGACTTTGCGAGCGCCGCGCCGTCAAATGGCGCCAAAGTTGTTTTTCAAAGTGTCCGCGAGGCGAAGCACCACCGGCGTGCTGATCACCATCATCAGCGAGGGCAAGATGAACAGCGCCAGCGGGATGGCGAGGAGAACGGGGAGACGCGCCGCGCGCTCTTCGATGCGCGCCAAGCGCGCGGTGCGCATTTCGGCGGCCAGGATCCGCATCGACTCGGCGAGCGGGGTGCCAAAGCGGATCGCCTGGTTGAGGGTCGCCGTGATACCTCGCAGGCTCGCAACACCCGTCCGTTCGACGAGGTTTTCGAGCGCCTCGGCGCGATTGGACAGCACCCGCATTTCGGCTGCGGTGGTGGCAAACTCGTCGGCGACTGCGGAGTTGGACGCGCGCAGATCCTCGCTCACCTGCTCGATCGCCTGGTCGAGGCTCAGCCCCGCCTCGGCACAGATTACGAGCAGATCCAGCGCATCGGGCAAGCCCTGTTCGAGAAGCCGCCGCCGCCGTGCAGCCAGCCGGGAGAGCAAAAAATCGGGAAGGCGCCAGGCGAGCATCAGCGCGCCAAGCACCACGGCGATGCGGATCAGCGCCGAGCCGGCGAACCATTGGCGCCATTCGATAAACAGCCATAACAGCGCAGCCGTTATGAACGCGCTGCACAGTTTGCCCGCAACAAACCCCGAAAGGCTGCCATGCCCCTTGATCCCTGCGGAAGCGAGAACTCCGAGCAGCCTCTGTTGCTCGGCAATGCCGACTGCCGGGCTTGCTGCGACGATGCCGCCGAGCCGCTGGTACCAACGCGGGCGCCGCTCGCGAACCGTTCGCTCGATCGGGGCGCCGCGCAGCGCCATAAGCCGGTCGCGGCGGTCCTCCTGGTTGCCGATGCGCCAGAGATGGAGGGCGCACAAGAGCGCCGCGGCGAGGGTCACCACAAGGATCACGGTTTCCGCCGGGCTCAAGCTGGCCTGGCCCAACCGGATCGTCAGATATCCGGCAAGGGTCTCGTAGAAGGTGTCGGTCCCGGACATCGTTTAGCGCAGGCTCTTCCTGATGATGGCGGCCATGACAAATACTCCGATCGCCAGGCTCAGGAGGGCCGAGCCCATCATAAACCGGCCGCGCGAGTCGTCCAAAAGAACAGACATCAGCGAAGGATTGAGGAAGAACAGAAGCGCGCCGACCGCGAACGGCAGCAGACCGAGCACAGTTGCCGAGGCTTTGGATTCGGCGCTCAGAGCTCGGGCTTTCAAGCGGATTTCCTTGCGGCGGCGGATGATGTTGCTCAGGTTGGCGAGGGTCTCGGCGAGACCGCCGCCCGTGCGCCGCTGCAATTTGAGGGCGACGGCAAAAAACCGAAAATCCGGCACCCGGATGCGATCGGCGGTGTGTTGCAGCGCCTCGTCGATGTCGACGCCGATACGCATCTCCTCGAGGGTGCGCGCCAATTCGGTGCCCACCGGGGCGATCACTTCGCGCGACGCCACCTCCATCGCATCGAACACCGGAAGACCGGCCCTGACCGCCCGGCACATCAGATCGAGCGCATCGGGGAACGGGTCGAGAAATTTGTTGTGGTACCGGCTCTGGAGGAGGCGCAGCAGCACCGCCGGCGCGGCGACTGCCGCAGCGGTACCAAGCAGCACGACGAGGGCGGGCCCGAACCCCATGATTTTTTCGGCGAACAACACAGTCGTGCCCGCCGCTGCAACGCCGGTCGCGGCAAGGTGCAGCAGCCCAATCCGGTTGCCGGCTGCCGCGAACGCGGCCTCGAGCCGCCCCCACAGTGTCGCAAATAAAAAGAAGTCGTGGATCCCGGCTCGCGACAACGGCCGCCGCAACGAGAGGGTCGGCACCTCTTCGCTCGGCCCCGGCGCTACAACGGCGCGCAGGCGCTGCTGCCGACTCTGCCTGCGGCGCTCGGCGCGCATAGATGCCAACAGCGCGCCGCCGATCAGGACGACGGCGCCGAGGACGGAGAGAACGACGTGGCTCATGGCGCGCCCCTCACCCGGAGAGCCCCCACCCCTCCCTGTCCTGCAAGCGGCGCAAGCTGGGAAGGGTGGAGGAGAGTTTCCTCTCCGTGGGGGCCGAGGGCAGCACAGTTCCCTCCCCTGCTGGCGGGGGAGGGTTAGGGTGGGGGGCTCCGCCGACGGGCATCGGCTGCGTCACGCGCGCATCGCTGCGACGATGCCGAGCGCGTCGAGCAATTCCTTGTCGAGACCGCAGCGGACGGTGCGGGAGATGAAATCGGGGCGCATGCGGGTCAATTCAAAGAGGCCGTCGATCGTGCCCTCGTGCTTTTCCCCGATATAGCGGAAAGTGAAAAGGTCGCGCATCGTGATAATATCGCCCTGCATCCCGGCGATCTCGGAGACGTTCTGGACGCGGCGGATGCCGTCGCGCATGCGCTCGATATGCACGATGAGGTTGAGCGCGCTTGCAACCTGCATGCGTATCGCTTTCAACGGCAGGTTCAAATTCGCCATCATCACCATGTTTTCGATGCGGTAGAGTGCATCGCGCGGCGAATTGGCGTGTACTGTCGTCATCGAGCCGTCGTGGCCCGTATTCATCGCCTGCAACATGTCGAAAGCCTCGGGGCCGCGCACCTCGCCGACGATGATGCGGTCGGGGCGCATGCGCAGCGCGTTGCGGACGAGCTCGCGCTGCGGGATATGGCCGGCCCCTTCGATGTTGGGCGGACGCGTCTCCATTTGCACGACATGCGGCTGTTGCAGTCGCAGCTCGACGGCGTCTTCGATCGTGATGATGCGCTCTGTGGTATCGATGTGTTGCGATACCGCGTTCAGCAATGTCGTCTTGCCGGAGCCGGTGCCGCCCGAGATCAAGATGTTCAGCCGAGATTGTGCCGCGATCTGCAGCAGATGGGCGAGCTCGGGCGACAAGTTCTGTTGCCGCACCATGGAACCGAGGGTCAGGGCATGCTTTGGGAATTTGCGGATAGAGATCGTGCCGCCATTGAGCACGAGCGGCGGCAAGACGATGTTGACGCGGCTGCCGTCGGCGAGCCGAGCGTCGACCATCGGGCTCGCCTCGTCGATACGCCGGCCGATCGCGGCGGCAATGCGCTGCGCGACCCCGACGAGATGCTGGGCGTCGCGAAACCGGGCGCCGGTCTTTTCGAGCTTCCCGCGGCGCTCGACAAAAACATCGAACGGCCCGTTGACCAGCACGTCGGTGACGTCATCGTCTTCGAGCAAGGGTTCGAGCGGCCCGAGCCCGACCATGTCGTCAGTCAGCTCGACGGCGAGTGCTGCTTCCTCCTGCTCGTTGAGCTGGATGCGCTGCTCGGTCGCAATCTCGCTGACCAACTTGCCGACTTCAGCCCGCAGGGTCGGCCGCGGGATGCGGCCCGCCACCGAGGGATCGATGCGCGACATCAGCGCGGCGCGGACCTGTTCCTTCAGCTCGTCGCGATTGGCGAGCTCGGGCGCCGAGGCCGGCGGCTCCCGGCCGGGAATCAGAACGAGCTCATGGCCGGGAATCAGAACGAGCTCATGGCCGCTGGGCTCGATGATGCGGCGGCCGAAGCTGGCCGACCTCATCTGTCGGCCCTCCACCAGCGGCGCCGGTCGGGCGGTCGCCCCGACAGTTCGAGCGCGAGAGCGGCGATCGCATCGGTGAATTTGCCGCGCTGTGCCACAGCGATCTTAGCCCCGCCCGATATCGTTGTGAACAACGTCGGCTGGAACGGGATCACGCTTTTGGGCTTGACCTCAACTACGTGCTGCAACTCCTGCAGGGTCACGGCATGCCGTCCGCCCTCGCCGTGCCGGTTGACCACGAGGAGATTGGGCCGCTTGCCGTCCCCCTCGCCAATTACCGTGCGCAGCCGTACGGTGTCGCGCACTGAGCGCAATGTCTGGTCGGCGACCGTGACACGGAAATCGGCCATATCGAGCGCCCGCCGATAGGGCGCCGCCGGAATCCTCGGGACATCGACGATGACATAATGGAACTGCTCGCGCAGCGCCGAGACGAGCGTCTCGACCGCGACGGCGGTGAAATGCAGTTCTTCGCTCAGCGGCTCTTCCGAGCTCAGCACGAACAGGCGTTCGCCGACTGGCGTCATTACCCGCTCGAGCAGCGTGTTGTCGATGCGCAGCGGATTGGCGAGCGCCTCGCGCAGCCCGGAAGTCGGCTTGATGTCGAGTGCCAGCGCGCAATCGCCGTTCTGGAGGTCAAGGTCGACGAGGGCGACCCGGCGGCTCTGCCGGTTGGCGAGATACCAAGCCATGTTGACCGCCAGTGTCGTCGTGCCCACGCCGCCGCGCGTCCCGACAAAGGCGACCATCGTTCCGAGCTTTTTGTGGATCGGGCTCGCTTCGCCGGTATGGGCCCGGCCGCTGGCCAACGCCTTGGCCAACAGCTGCGCGTTGAGCGGCTTGACGACATAGTCGGCGACCCCGGCCTGCAGCAGATCGCGGTAGAGGCCGATCTCGTTCCGGTTGCCGATCGCGATCACCGCGACACCCGGCTCGCAGACCTCGGCGAGCTGATGGATTTTCGAAACCGGCAAATCGATGCCGCTGATGTCGACGATCAGGATGTGGGGCGAGCGATGCTGGCCGAGGTACTCGACGGCTTTCGCTATCCCGCCGCGCAGGATCGTGCCCTGACCCAGCGCCAGCTGCGTCACGCACTCATGCACAAGCTTGTCGGTCTCGGCGTCGGCGACAAAGGCCAAAAACGGAGGCCGGCCGACCGGCAGCTTGCTTACCGCCGTTCTCTCGATCGGCGCGGGAGCTTCGAGCACGCTCCTCACGATTTGGATCCTTCCGCGATCCGCCCGAGCAGAGTGGGGGGCCGAACTCGCATGTCCTGCACGCCGATCATTCTGGCTTCACAGCTTCCCGCTTGGAGCCGCGAACCACCTCGACCGGCGGCTGCTGGACCGTGATCACTTTTTCGGGCATCGCGCCGCCGAGCGCCGGCGAGACGTCGCCCGCCCAGGTCGGTTTGACGCCGGTCGAGTGACCGGGGCCGGCGGTCGAAGCGGCAAGAACGCCGTCCGGGCCGCTGACGCTGCGCAACGTGAGCGATAGCTTGCCAAGCTCGGTGGCGACGCTGATCTTCTCGGCCTGCTGGGGCGTTACCTCGAGTGTCACGGTCCGGCCGAAGCTGCCCGACGGCGCCTTTGCGTCCGGCGTATCGATCGCCAGCACACGGAGGTTCTCGACGACCGTCTCGCTGACCGAGCGGCGGGTGATCACTGTGCTCTCGCCCTTGAAGTTCTGCGTCAGGATCACGTCGACGCGATTGCCGGGGAACAACAGGCCGGTGCTCGCGCCGCCGGTGGCGACGGGGATAGCTATCGCCCGCGCTCCAGGGGTAAGCACGACCTGCAGAAAATCGCGGTCGCCCGGTTTGACGATGTTGCGGCGCCGGATCGGCTCGCCCGCCGCGGTGTCGCGCGCGGGGCGAACCACGGCGCCATAGACCTCCGCCCGCGCTTCTTCATCGAGCTCGGGTTTGACCTGGCGGGCGGCCTCGGATGGGCGAACGATCTCCCCAGGCTCGACGGGCCCGGTGACCGACTGCCACCTCACGTCCTGAGCGCGCAGCAATGTGCCGGCCCTCAGATGCACCGTGGCGACGAGAATCTCGTCCTTTGGAGGGGCGCCATTGGCGTTGGCGTCGACCTGCGTCGGTATCGCGCGCAGGACCACGATGACCGCGACGGCGAGCGAGATCAGAAACAACAGGGTCAGAATTGTCTTGGCGCGCATCGCGGCTCACCTGGACGGAAGATATTGCGCGAGGAGGGACACCATGCCGGCTGCGGCGATCGCGACACCATAAGGCACGGTCAGCCGCGCCGATATTTCCTGATCTTCCGTAGCCGGTGCCGTCGCCTGGCGCCGCCCGAGCCGATCGCGCGCGAAAACCGCCACCGCGATCAGCGCGCCGGACACGCTCATGACGAACAGAAACTCGAATAAATTGTGATAGCCGACGAGCAGCGCCGTGGCCCCGATCAGCTTGACATCGCCACCGCCGAGAAGGCCGCGCCAGAAAAGCAGAAATGTCGAGACGAAAAGTCCTGCGCTCGCCGCCAGGGTAAACAGGCCGGCGCGCGGATCGCCATCCATCGCGATCCGAAAGGCGGCGAGCGCGAGGATCGCGACGATCATCTCGTTCGGAATGCGACGTGTCCGGATATCGCGGTAAGCCACGACGGCGAAGATGCAAATCCCAAGCACCAGAACGGTCAATTGCAACGCGATCTCCTCCGCCTGACGGGTGTCGATGGGTTAGGCATCAGACCCCGGCTAGATGAGCAGCATAATAGCTGAACGCGCTGCTGATTTCTGTACCGAGGGTTGTGACGGCCACCAGACAGACCACCGCAATCAACCCGATCAGCATACCATATTCGACCAGGGCCGCCCCGTCCTCACTCCAGCGGAAGCGGTAAATCAATTTGCGCACCTGTCTTCCCTTCTAAAGTTCTCTACCGTTCCCACCGGGCAAAGAATGCGCGGTCGAACGCAGGGACCTCGCGTCCAACCCGCCAGCGGAGCGGGCGGTGTAGAAACCGCTCAGATCGTTCGCGATGTTGCTGAAGATCGTGCTGACTTCGGTGCCGAAGTTGTAACGGCGACGACGCAGATCACCGCGATCAGACCGACGAGCATGCCGTATTCGACCAGAGCTGCGCCTTCCTCTTCCCGACGCAAGCCATCGATCAATTTGTGCATCTCACTTTGCCTTCACAACCGTCGCGACGGAAAATGCGCGTCCGGCATGCTAATATATCTGCCGCACTCCGCAAACAAAAGCGCGGGTCGAACGCAGGATCCACGTCCGACCGCTCTGTGGAGCGTCCGCTAAGCGGCGCCGCCGGTGGCGGCGGACAGGGCGTTCGCAATGTTGCTGAAGATCGTGCTGACTTCGGTACCGAGGGCTGTAACGGCGACGACGCAGATCACGGCGATCAGGCCGACAAGCATTCCATATTCCACCAGGGCCGCGCCCTCGTCTTCGCGGCGGAAGCGATTGATTAACTTGCGCATCAGGGGATCCTTCGACGTAGGGCCAATGACGGGCTTTCGCCGTTCGGCGAGGAACGCATCCCGCCTATCGAGGAATCAATCATCGAGGGGGATACCCGTCTCAAAAAAATTTTACCAAAATACGTTGAACCATATAAGCACTCGATTGGCCATCTCACGAGCTCATCACCACACATCGCCTGACCGATCGGTGAACCCCATCAAACCCTCGGGAACTGTACCAGCGAAGGTAGGTCTATCCCGAGGTCTCGGCTAGAGAACCGGTCACGTGCACATGGTTAGCTCCTCGCGCTGTCGCAGAGCGCGGCGTAGAATAAGGCATAAAAGCGCCACCAGAATGACTGTCCCCACCGGCGCCCACCCTGTGGCCGGGATGACGGCGAGACTCACTAGGAAAAAAGCGATTAGCGTTATCTGCTCGCCTTTCAGGAGGCCGCATCTTATCTGGTCACTCGCCAAAAACGCGGCCCGGATCGCAATTGCGGCCAAGTCGTAGGCGAAAGCGTAAGGCGTAGCCATGACCGCTCCGGCCGACAGGATTGCCGCCTTCAGCGCGTACCGAGCCGAAGAGCGCCACACGAGCCATACGATTATACCCACGCCTGCTATCGCCAAGCCCTGAACGAGCCAAGCCAGCGCCTTGCCTCCGTGGAGAATAAGGATTAACCCGTACACGGTCTGGAGCAAAAATCCCCAATCGGGGCTAGCGAACATCGTTCCACTGCCCTGCACGAAGACCGCGCGAGGGAAGGTAACCCCCCCTCCACGCCGAACGGACCACCGAAGCGGCGGCCAGGAGAATGGCTGTAATCGCGGCGCTGAAGCACGCACGCCGTTAACTGGTGGCGATAAATGCTACGGGAAACAAGACTCCAAATTGCGGCTTATAGGTAAGGCATCCGATGAACACGCCGGCTAGCACTGGCCGCCGTTCGAGAAGCACCAATGCTGCCCCAATCAGCGATGCCGTCATGAAGCCATTCTGTCCGATCAGAAAATTCCACGCCGCAAACGGCGACGCCAACGCCAGAGAGATCGCCGGTTGGCGCCGGACGATCAGATAGATCACAGCGGTGTAACAAACCAGGGTCAGCGCTTCCCAAGTCAGCAAAGCCGCAACATAGGGGAGCATCGACAGCGATGCCAGGGCGAGGGTGAATGTCGGCGGGTAGGCCAACAGTGAGTATGGCGAATATCCGATGCCTACCAGACGGGCCTGGACAGCCTTGAACTCTGGTAAATCGTAGATCGACGCGGTTTCCCCATGGAGTACCTGCCATCCGGCTATCCAGAAGCTGGTGAAATCATGATAAACTGGCGCTCCGCTCTCATTTGTCAGCCAGAGCCCGTCAATGGAGGTATAGTAAAAAACGCAGCGTAAAAGACCGGGAACGTATATCCGTAAGCCAGCAGTCGCCACCTCGCAAAAACACCGAGGATGCGTGGAGCTCTCTGATCCGAACTCGCCTGAGCCTGGACGATCCGCAATGCCTCGCTCATGCGCGGTGATTTCTCAACGCCGACGGCGGCCGGTCATCGGAACGCGGCTAGCTGTAAGCCGAGGCCGTCTGTTTACCAAAGCTGCGCAGCGCCCGCCGCAGGATCACGCAAAAAAGCAGGAACGCGGCGAACAGGCAGACCGGCGTGCCCCCGAAGGTGGTCCCCCCCGCATTGTCTCCGAGGGTTACGAGGACAGCAAGGGGCGCACCGAACAGCACGATCCAAATCGCCTTCTCTCCTCGCAACAAGCCACGTCTCAGCTGGTCGGTTGCCAGAAAAGCCGCCGGAATGACGATTGCGGCCATGTCGTAAGCGAATGCGTAGGGGGTAGCGAGAAGCGCGGCCGCAGACAGTATTGCCGCCTTCAGTTCGTAACCGACCTCAGATCGCCACATCATCCACACTATGCTGGCGCCACCGAGGGTAACCAGTCCTTGAACTAGCCAAGCCAGCCGGGGAGGACCATGAAGGCTGCGGATCAACCCATATGGGCTCTGGAGGTATCCCCAGTTGCTGTCCGGACCGGCCAGAAGGTTCAGTTCGCCCTGTGCGGTAAGCCCGTGCGGAAAGCCCGCCCACAGCTCCGTACCGAAGAGGGTGATCGAGCCGGCGGCCAACAACGCTACCGTAACCCCAGCGCTAGCGATGGCGCGCCATTGGCGTGATGCAACGAGAGCGATCGGGAATAAGATGCCGAATTGCGGCTTGTAGGTCAGACAACCGATAAACGCGCCTGCCAGCACCGGTCGGCGATCGAGGAACAGCAATGAAGCACCCAGCAACGATGCCGTCAGAAACCCGTTCTGCGCGGCGATAAAATTCCACGCGGTGAACGGTGCGGCCAGCGCCAATGCGATCGCCGCCCGACGCTGCACGATCAGATAGACGACGGAGACGCAGCTCAGCAATGTCACTACATCCCAGGTGATGAACGCAGAGCGATACGGCAGCAGCGCCAGTGGCGCCAATATCAGGAAGAACGTCGGCGGATAGGACGGCCAGCTTGGATAAAAGCCCTCCCCCGGCGGGAACAACGCCGCCTGCACCTTCATGAATTCTCCAGGATCGTACAAGGCGGCAGGGTTCCCGTGCAAAGTTTGCATCCCGGCCGCCCACCAAACTGCGAAATCCGTGTAGATGGGCAACCCGGTGTTGCCAACGATCCAGCTTCCCGCTCGATAAACAATGACGAAATATAATAAATAGAGCGCAGCCAAAGAGTAACCGAACGATTGCAGCCACGGACTCTTGAAGATGTCTACGGACCGCGAAGGTCTTCGATCGGGGTTTGTCTCTCTTCGGCAGCGCCGGACAGCGTAGATCATGTCAGCGATCCAAACTCGTCTTACCGGCAAAGGTGCTCCGGACATACGCGACCGATCGCGGTGACCCCAACTCCCGGTGATAACGCAATCAGCGGCGAGCGTATGCGTCTCAAAAAATCTTTCTGCCAATACGCATCAGTCATCGGCGTGCCTGATTCGGGTCCTACGAATTGTTAGCAGCCTTCCCGCGGCACTTGCTCTGCGGGCGCTTCACTTAGGTTTGGCAGAACAAGTGTACACTCGCAATCCTCCATTTGGTATTGAAGAGCGCGCCCGGACTTGTCAAAAGCGATATAATCGCTAACTCGCGCGCTAGTTTAGTGTCTGTGACTGAGTGAAAGTCGAATATATAGCGGTCTGGCTCGAAATGACACGGAGATCCTGCGAGATGGTCGAGGCGATCCCTTATAAGTTCACCGATTATTCAACCATAGAACCTCAGCCGCGGGATGACGAGGAGTTATCTGTCACGCTTTCAGTCATTATTCCGATGTTCGATGAAGCCGAAGGCCTCGATCGCCTGTTCGCCGAACTTGAACAAATCCTTGCTCTTGCTGGGTGCAGTTATGAAATCATCTGCGTGAACGACGGCAGCCGGGATGAGACACTAAGGCGTTTGGTTGCTCATCGTGAAAGAAATTGCGCAATAAAGGTTATTAACCTGTCGCGTAATTTTGGAAAGGATATCGCCCTAACGGCCGGGATAATTTACTCCTGCGGGTCAGCGGTGTTGCCGTTCGATGCGGATTTGCAGGACCCGCCGAACCTGATCCCGCTCATGCTTGAACGCTGGCGGGAAGGATACGAAATCGTCAATGCGGTTCGCAGGGGCCGGGAAGATGGGCTCCTCAAACGCATCGGCGCTACTCTGTTCTATCGGCTATACAATGCGATCGCGGACATGAAGATCCCACCGGAGGTCGGTGACTTTCGCCTGATCGATCGCAAGGTGGTAGACATATTAAAGCAGTTTCCGGAGCGGACGCGCTTTATGAAAGGCCTCTTCGCTTGGGTGGGATTTCGTCAGATCGAAATCCCATTCGATCGGCCAAGCCGCCGCACCGGCACGACGTCGTGGGGTTTCCGTCGGCTCTCTAGCTTCGCAACAGATGGAATCACCGCATTTAGCACCGTGCCCTTGCGCATCGCAACTTATTTCGGCTTGAGTTTTTTTCTTTTGGCAATACTCTACACGGCATTTTTGATCGTGCGCGTAGTGCTGGTAGGCAGAGACACCCCGGGATACGCATCTTTGATGGTTACAATGCTGCTGTTCGGCGGGTTGCAGTTCACGGCACTTGGCGTCCTCGGTGAATATATAGGCCGTATCTATCAGGAGGTAAAGCGGAGGCCCCTTTTTATCATTGACCATACCGCCGGGTTCGATGAGCCTCGTCGGGAGTAGCGCTCGAGATGGAAGAAGAAGCAATTCGGCAGATGCAGGCGGTCGAGACCGAACATTGGTGGTTTGTCGGTCGGCGATCGATTTTATCGTCCATTTTGGATGATCTGACACTGCCCAATTCGACGCGAATATTGGAAGCAGGATGCGGCACCGGAGGTAATCTCGAGATGCTTGCCAAATTGGGTGAGGTTTCGGCCTTTGAGCCGCACCCATTTTGTCTTGATCGTGCCAGGATGCGGGGCATTGGAGATGTCCGCCCCGGACAGCTACCTTGCGACATTCCCTTCGAGCAGGGATCCTTTGATCTCGTTGCCGCACTCGATGTGTTAGAGCACGTTGCCGATGACCACTCCGGGCTAGTCGCTCTGCGCAACATGTTGAAGCCGGGCGGGCGTATCGTGGTCACCGTCCCGGCATTCATGTCGCTGTGGAGCGAACACGACGCTCGGCACCATCATTTTCGCCGTTATGCCAAGGCCGAACTCGCGCAGGTGGCGAGTGCGGCCGGTTTCGACGAGGTGCGGTGCAGCTACTTCAACACCATATTATTCCCTGCCATCGCGGGGATCCGCCTGATCAAGAACAGACTACGCCACTTCGGCGCTAACGACGACGCGCCGCCTCCTTGGATATTGAACCGGGTGCTCGTGAAAATCTTCGCCGCGGAGCGCTATTTGATCAAGTGGATGCGTCTTCCGGCCGGAACATCTCTGCTGATGACGGGTCGACGGCCAGATGAACGAGGATAACAGCGTACACAACGGCAACATTAACAAGCCGCGGAAGCGTCAAAGCACGGGTTCATCTAAGGTTCATATATCGACTATCGGTAAATAACCAAGCTTCGAGTGTTTATCAGTTTATCTCGCTCGAAGAGGATCGAGCCGAGTGAACGGCTTCCAGTCCTTTCTTGGTCGATCACAGTTTCGGCCACCGCGGTGAGGTAACCATTACCGGGTTCCGCAACTTTGAATCCGTCGAACGATTACCGCGAGTAAAGCCGCGATGAAAATCGGTGCGAGGAGCAGATGCGTGTACATACCCACGACACGCGAGACAAACGGCGCCAGAAAGGCACCCGCAAGTATGGTGCGCTCATACGGCAGAGCCGCGTTCTTCACGCCTTTGCGCGCAAGCCAGGTGATAGCTGGCGCCAGCAGCATCAGGTCATAATCGAAAATGAAGGCCGTCGAGAGCGGCGTCGCTGCCATCAGCGCGGCATTCTTCATCTCCGGGTCGACCGTTGGCCGCCGCCAAACCCATACAATTGCGCCCGCGGCACCGAATGCGACAAGCGCCTGCAGGCTGTAGGCGACCAGCATCGACAATCCGAGAAGCCTCGCTGCGGCGAAAACCGATTGCATCTTGTAGTAATGGCCGAAGTTCATGCCGCTCTCGAGCATGCTCCGGGTAAGGGTCGTGCTGGCGAGGAAATCCGCCCACACGCCGGTGCCGAAGAGGACGACCGATGCCGCTGCGGACAGGAGGGCCGTAAGCGCCGCCGCGACAACCGCGCGCCAATGCCGCCCGGCGACGAGCGCGACCGGCAGCAAGAGACCGAGATGCGGTTTGAATGTGAGAGCACCAAACAACATGCCGGCCAGCACCGGGCGCCGGGGAAGCTGCAGCAATCCCCAGCAAAATAGACTCGTCGTCAGAAAAGAGGTCTGGCCATGTGTAACAGTCCAAAACACCGCGGGAAAGGCGAGGCCGACCCACAGCGTCAGCGGCTTCGGAAAGATCCGCCACAATGCCGCCAGATATCCGGCAAGCTCGAGCACAAGCCAAATGGCGAGCGACAGCAGGTAGGGCAGCAGCGACAACGGGTATACGATTAGGAAGGAGGAAGGGGGATAGTTCCACGGGTAGAAATCCGGCGTAGGGGGTTGCGTGACAGCCCGTTCCAGCGCGAAAAACGCATCGGGCTGGTAAATCGCCCGCTCCTCACCGTTGATCAAAGCGTAGGATGCCGTCCAGAGTCTGAGGAAATCCGTGCCGACAGGCCGGCCCATGGGATCGGCCATCCCATGGCCGCTTAGCACCCACATCATCACTGCGACCGTGCCGGCAATCAGGGCCGTCGAGTACCCGAACAGTCGGCCTCGCGTCAGCCATGGAGCGTCATGGAACCACGCGAGAAATGACCGCCACCTGCGGATACCGGTTGCGGAGAAGGCGGCAGGGTAGCTGTCCATTGCTGTTAGAGGCACTCCACTCTTCCGCTGGATCCCTACGCTCTCCGACCCTTCAATGGGAGCGGCAGCACAACTACGAAACCGGCTGATTTCTGGCGCCCTGGGAGTTAATCTTCACCGATTGTCTTGATCCAAAATTATTGGTCGACTCACGAACAAGAGGTCGGTCAAGTCTGCGAGACGCGACGATCCGTCGCGCAGCAACAAACATGAGGGTAGCACAGACAACGGGGCCGATTGGCGCCTGCACAAGAAAGAGGACGGCGAAGCAAATGAGAATCACTGTTCGCTCGCCGGGAAGAAATCCGCGCGACAGGCCATCGCGAACGAGAAAGGCGGCGGCGATGGTGAGAATGCAAAGATCGTAAAACAGAATATAGGGCGACACCATCACCGATCCGATGCAAAGAACCGCTGCCTTCAACGAAAATCGGATGGGCTTGGCCCAAACGACCCAAACCGCCAGCGCCACGACGGCGGCAACGATGAGGTGCCCGCCCCATGAAACCGATCCGCTCGCCTCCACCCAACGAAGCAGACCAAAAACTGAATGCAAGGCGAGTGGGACTGTAGAGTCCGGGCTCAAATTTGATTGGCGGTCGAGGAGAGTGTGAAAAAAAGATGCCCATCCCTCAAGACCAAAGGCGAAAGCCGCCTCGATGCCGAGGATCACCGTCACCACCGTCGCGCTTGCGAGGGCTCGCCAGTTCCGGGAAGCCAGAAGCGCGAGCGGGAACAGCACGCCGATATGCGGCTTGTAGCTGAGGAGGCCCAAGAATATTCCGGAAAGCCACGGGCGCCGCTCCAAAAATGCGAGCGAAAAGCCGATCAGCGCAGCGGTGATAAATCCGTTGTGTCCGAAGTCGGCATTTACCGCCACGCAAAAGGGACACATTGCGGCAATCACCGCCGCTCGGCGAGGGATGATGGTATATACGGCTGTTCCGTAAAGGAAGAGAGTAGCCAGGATCCACGCCCCAAAAGCAGTTAAGTAAGGCATGAAGCCAAGGAAGTAGGTTACAAACAGGTAAGTCGGCGGGTATACGTACGGCGTGATGAAAGGACAGTTGTTGTGGCCAAACAGCGCAGCCTGTGCGGCTGAGAATGTCGAGTAATCGAAGATTTGGGCAGAATTACCAGAGAGCGCAAACTTGCTGCTCAACCACATCCAGCCAAAATCGACACACCTCAGCCGGCCATCGGGAAGAATGACCCATTGCCCATGAACCAGCCGCCACGCCAGGGAAAGTCCATAGGCTACGGTCACGCCAACGCCATAAAATTTGACGCGGCGCTCGGTGAAGATCCGGTCTTCGATCCGCCAACCTGAGGCGGTGGGGACACTCCTTGGTAGCCGGCTCATGGTCGCGGCCTCCGGGAAGGACTGCGGCTGCCGCTGGTCGTTGACATTGCGAAACTGCCACGTCTATCGGGTCGGTATGGATACGGTTTTCGCAGATTAACTCAAAAGTTTGCGATATTCAATCAATAAACTCTGAGTACGAAAGGGCCTCCGTTGAATAATGTGCCGCTTTGTCGTAAAGATATTACTTGCTCGCTCGCTCCGAAACGCTCCCAAGAACCATCGCGGGAAGATTGGGCCTGCGGCAGGTCGGAACCGAGACCGCGAGGCAGACAGTTTGAGCGTCGTCAAGGTCGGGTTGTGTGGCCACGGCTATTGGGGCCAGAATTTGCTGCGGACCTTTGCGGGCAATCCGCGGTTCGAAGTCGTGGCCGTGTCCGACATCCAGGAAAGCGCGCGGGACCGGGTTCGGCGAACGAATACGGCGATCCGGCTGTATGGCGAGGGGACAGAGGTGATCGACGACCCCGAGGTCGAGGCGGTGGCGATCGCCACCCCCGCCGCCACCCACTTTTCTCTGGCGCGCCGGGCGCTTCTCGGCGACAAGCATGTTCTCGTCGAAAAACCCATGTGCGCCAGCGTGGCGGAGGCCAAAGAGCTGGTGGCGCTGGCCGAGTACAACAGCGTCACCTTGATGGTCGACCACACCTATCTCTTCCACGGCGCGCTCGGCAAGCTGCGCCAACTGCATCAGAACGGCTCGCTCGGCGCGGTTTCCTATTATGACTCGCTCAGGGTCAATCTCGGCCTCTTCCAGCCGGACCTCAACGTATTATGGGATCTGGGGCCGCATGATTTCTCGATCATGGACTATCTGTTCGACGAAGATCCGCTCCACGTCGAAGCCACGGGATATTGCCACGTCAACCCTCGCTCGCCCGATATCGCCTACGTCACGGTCCATTTCGCTTCCCACACCATCGCGCATTTCAACCTGAGTTGGATGTCGCCGGTCAAAGTTCGCCGCATCGCGATCGGCGGGAGCACACGCATGGCGGTCTGGGACGATCTCAACCGCGAGGAAAAGCTCAAGATCTACGACAGCGGCATCTCGTTTCAGCAGGAAGAGCAGCGCAGCCACATCATGCCGAGCTACCGGATCGGCGACATCTACGCGCCGCGCGTGTCGGATTGTGAGCCGTTGGCCGGAGTGGTAGCCCATTTCGGCAAGGTGATCACCGGCCGGGAGCGCTCGATCATGGACGGCCGCAAGGGATTGCGGATCATCGACATGCTCGAGCGGGCGCAGTGCTCGCTCGACGCCAGTCTGCGGACCACTTCCTCGCTGCGGCAAGCCGCCGAATGATGCGCCGCTGCCTGGTCACCGGCGGGGCTGGGTTCATCGGCAGTCATCTGGTGGACTATCTCGTGGCCGAGAACTGGGCGATCACCTTGCTCGACGACTTCTCGACCGGCACCCGCACCAATTTGAGCCAAGCGCTGAGCCGGGCCGACGTGCGGATCGCGCAAGGCTCGATCCTCGACCCGCGGGCGGTCGAGGCGGCGATGTCGGGAAACGATGTCGTCTTTCATCTCGCCGTGCAGTGCGTGCGCCGCTCACTGGGGGAGCCGTTGCCCAATCACGAGATCAACGCAACCGGAACCCTGAACGTGCTCGAAGCCGCACGGCGGCAGCGAGTAAGGCGCGTCATCTATTGTTCATCATCTGAGGTTTATGGCAATTGCGGCTGCGGGCCCCTTGTCGAAACCGCGACCGTATGCCAGCCGGCTACAGTTTACGGCGCCGCCAAGCTCGCCGGTGAACACTATGCCAAAGCCTACTGGCAGACCTACGGGTTGCCGACGATTGTCGTCCGGCCGTTCAACACCTACGGCCCGCGCGAGCACACGAGTGGGGATTTGGCTGAGGTGATCCCCCGCTTTGTGATACGCGTGCTGAACGGGCTGCCGCCGGTGATCTTTGGCACGGGCAAAAACGGCCGGGACTTTACCTATGTGACCGAGACCGTCCGGGGCATCGCGCTCGCCGCGAGTTGCGATGTGCTTGTCGGCCGCGCCGTAAACATCGCATACGGCGAGATGGTTACGGTGCGGCAGGTGGCGGAAGCGATCGCGCGACTGTGCGGACGGCCAGGGCTTGCGCCAAGGTTCATCGAAGCGCGGCCCGGCGACGTGCAGTCGCTGCGAGCGGACACCCGCCTCGCGCGCGAAACTCTCGGTTTTGCTGCCGAAGTGAACCTTGAAGAGGGCCTGCGCCGCTATATCGACTGGTTCCGCGCGACCCATCCCGATCCCGCCGCGCTCCTCGAAGACGATATCCGCAACTGGCGCCTCCCGCCGGATACCGGCAGTGAGCTCCGAATTCCGGAAAGCGTGGAGATGAACGGGTGAGCGAGCCCATCGCGTTCAGCCGCCCTTGCTTTGGCGAGGCCGAAGCGGAAGCCGCGGCAGCGGTGGTGCGCAGCGGCTGGGTGGTGGGCGGGCGGCGCCTGGCGGAATTCGAGCGGCGCTTTGCGAAATTGTGCGGCGCCGATCACGCGATCGGGGTCTCGAGTTGGACGACCGGCGCCTTTCTGGTGTTGCACGCCTGGGGCATCGGCCCTGGCGACGAGGTGATCGTCCCGTCGCTGACCTTTATCGCCTCGGTCAACGTCGTTCGCCATGTCGGCGCAACGCCGGTCTTCGCCGAGATCAACCCCACCACCTACAACATCGATCCCGCCGACGCCGCCCGCCGGATCACCGAGCGCACCCGGGTGATCATGCCGGTCGATCAGCTCGGGCTGCCGTGCGACATCGACGCGATCGGCGCTTTGGCCCGCGGGCACGGTCTGCGGGTTCTGGACGATGCCGCCTGCGCCTTCGGCAGTTCCAACAAGGGCCGGCCAGTGGGGGCGCTGGCCGATGTGACGGTATTCAGCCTGCATGCGCGCAAGGTCGTCACCACCGCCGAGGGCGGGATGATCGCCACCGATGATGCGGAGCTGGCCGAGCGCCTGCGGCGGTTGCGCCACCAGGGCATGTCGCTGTCCGACTATGCCCGTCACGCAGGCCCGCCGACGCGATTCGAGAGCTACCCCGAGATCGGCTATAACCATCGCATCACCGATATTCAGGCGGCCATCGGCCTCACCCAGCTCGATCGGCTGGACTACATCCTGGAACGGCGGCATTCCGTGGCCACCCGCTACGGCGCCCATCTTTCCGGGCACCCCGAGTTCATCGCGCCGCATGTCCCGCCGGGACTGATTTACAATTGGCAGAGCTATCAGGTAAGGCTGCGCGAGGACAAAGGCTTGTCGCGGAATGCGGTAATGGACCGACTCTTCGACATGGGGATCCCGACGCGCCGCGGCGTCATGGCCTCCCATTTGGAGCCGCCCTATCGGCGGGATGCGCCCTTCCTGCCGTTGACCGAGAGCGCAGCGGCCGCGACATTGCAGCTGCCGATGCACCCGGAACTCACGCCGGAGCAGCAGGACCGGGTGCTGAACGCGCTCGACCTCGTCACGATGCAGGCGGCCGGGGCCTGATCGATGGTCCGTGGTTTCCACCCGGTTCCCTGTGCGGTAGCGGCGCCTCGCGCTTGGCAGCCGCCTGGCCTGCCGCGCGGCAAATTGGTCTTCGCGGCGCGCTGGGCGGTGACGGTGCTGGCGTTCTGGGTGGTGCTCCACTCTATCGATGTTGCCACTGTCGCTGATCTGATCGGCCGCGCCCCGCCGCTCGCTCTCGGCGTCGCGGGCTTGGTCGTCATTGCGCAGTTTGCCGTCCTGGTGTGGCGCTGGCAGCTCGTCATCCATCTCCTGGGCGGCAAGGCCGTCGGGTTCGGCCCTCTGGCGCTTCTCCTCGGCCACAGCTTTCTGATCGGCCAGGTACTGCCGTCCTCGGTGGGTGGAGATATGGCGCGCACCGTGTTGCTTTCCCGATTGACCGGGGTGGCCGCCGCGGCACGCTCGGTCATTTGCGACCGTCTGCTCGGCTTTGCTGCACTCGCTCTGCTGGCCGTCCCTGCCCTCCCGGTCTTTGTAGAAATGATCGGCAGCGCTACGCCCTTTCTGACACTGACGATTTGTGCGCTGGGGACGATGACGGCGGTCGCGCTGGTCTTGTCCTATTTGCTGAGTTATGGCCTTCCTTGGCTCGGGCGCCACGTCGCGACCGTGGCGGGCGACCTGCGGATCACCTTGCGTTCGGGGAAGATCGGCCTCTTGGCGATGACGCTCGGTATCGGCTCGAGCCTTTTGGGCGTGCTGCTGATCTATTGTATCGGTTTGGCGATCGGCGCCGATCTGCGGGCGCTGGACTGCCTCGTTCTGGTGCCGCCGGCGCTGCTGGTTTCGGCACTGCCGATTTCGCTGGGCGGGTGGGGTGTGCGCGAGGGAGCTTTGGTCGGCGCTTTCAGCCTGGTCCACGCCGATCCGGCGGCAGTTGCAGCCACTTCCGTGATGTTCGGATTGACGACGCCGCTGGTGGGCGGCGTTGCAGCAGCGATTGCGCTGCTCCCCGGGTGTGGCGATATCGCGAAAAGCGCGCGCGATGGCGGGTGACCCGGGAACCATCTGCTTTACGGTCGACGTTGAGTGGGCACATCCCGCGGTGCTGCAAGATGTTCGCGATCTATTCGACACGCATGGGGTGCGAGCGACTTTCTTCTGCACCCATCCGGGGATCGATGTCGGACAGCATGAGCGCGGCCTTCACCCCAATTATCGGTGCAACGGAACCACATTGAGAGAGCTAGGCGCCAGAATAGGTCCAGCGGCAATGGCGGAGATCGAAGAGGGGGACCTCTATCGCCACGTACTGCGCATCACGCTGGACTTCGCGCCGGAGGCAAAGGGCGCGCGCAGCCACAGCTTATTCTACGATTCGCTGATGATCCCGCTGTACCGCGAATTCGGTCTCGAATACGACAGCAGTTACCAGCTGCCGTTGACCCCCGGCTTGCAGCCGATCTGGAAGGAATACGACGTTCTGGAGCTGCCGATTTATTTTGCCGACCATTTCGAGCTCAAAACCGGGGCCACCGGGTTCGACATCGGCCGATTACACCTGGAGCGGCCCGGGCTCAAGGTCATAAACTTGCACCCGAACATTTTATATTTGAATGCCGTATCCGATCGGCACTATAGGGCGTCCAAGGCGTTTTACCATGACCCGGAAAGTTTGTTGGAAGCACGGTTTCCTGGCCGCGGTATTCGTTCAATGATGTTGGATTTGCTCGAGCATGTTGCATCAAAAAGCCTTCCCACGGCTACTTTAGGCGAAGTGAATCAGCAATGGAGACCTCGACCTCGATGGATTTAGAGTAATCCAATCTAAAACGGTCAAAGGATAAAGAGGCAAGTGTGCAACGAATGGCTCATTCGGCCTTATCGTCCTGAAGACGCGGCTGCGTGGAAAGCGTTTCTTCGCACTTCAAACAATGCGACGCTTTTTCATGACCTTGACTTTCTCGCCTATCATGCACCGGGCAGATATGATTTCCGACATCTTGTAGCATTGCGAGGGAGCCAAATCGAGGCAGTCATCCCCGGAGCCCTCTCGGCGGATGGTACCTTCGTTTCCGCGGCCGGCGCGTCGATCGGCGGGCCTGCGGTGAGGAAATCGCTGCCGGCAAAGGCGTGTATGCAACTCGTAGAGGCATTGCAGCTGCAGTGTAATTGTGTGGGATGGCAGGGGATCGAGATCACTCTACCCCCGCCGATTTATAATGACGAACCGGATCAGATGATGGAGTTCGCCCTCCATGTGAAAGGCTTTGAACTCGTCCACCGATCGATGCCCTTGTTGATTCCGCTGGATCGCGAGAAGGGCGACCATTACCAGCGCGTGTTCCGCCAGAGTCAGCGTTCCTATGTTCGAGCCTGCCGGCGCAAAGGCGTCGTTGTAACTGAAACCGGGATCGAGGGGTTACCGGCGTTTCTCGAACTTCTGACAGAGACCTATGCGAGATTACGATCTGAACCCACGCATACGCCCGAAGAAATCGAGAGCCTTTTTCACCGGTTGCCCTCTCATTTCCGGATCTGGTCAGCGCAGCTGGGAAATACGATCATTGCCGGCGTGCTCCTGTTCATCCTTAACCGCAATATCTGCAACGCGTTTTATATCTGCGACCGCGTCTCTCATCGTGAGTTTCACGGTGTCACCCTCGTGTTGGCCGAGGCAGCCGACGTTCTGGCGAGACGCGGCTTTCGCTATCTCGACCTTGGTCCGAGCGCGTCGAGCGGACATTTTAATCGGGGTGTTGCGAGTTTTAAGGAGAGCCTAGGCGCAAGAGCTTTCTGCCGCGACCGCTGGCGCTGGCAGAACCGAGCGGCGCGCCGATGACAGAAACAGAGCCTAACGAGTCGAGTGGCCAAATACCCCGAAAGAGCGCTGGCCAGCCTAGGCGGCCGACCGCGCAAGGCGCCACGCTTTGGCTGCGGCACGGGAATGCGCAATTATGACCTGTCCGGTGGTCCAAATCCTCACCCCGTTATACAACGAGGAGAAATGTTTCGAAATCTATGTCGAAGCAGTGGAAAGTGTTCTCATCGCTCGAACCGATATCGAATACCGTTGCCTGCTGGTAGATGACGGGAGCACCGACCGAACCTGGGAACTGATCCGGCAGCAGTGCAACGCGTCTCCGCGGTTTCGTGGCCTGCGTCTTTCTCGGAACTTCGGGGCCCACACGGCCGAAACTGCAGGGCTCGACCTCTGTGACGCCGATGCGGTCGTCATCCTTTCAGCCGATCTTCAAGACCCGCCGGAGGTCATCCTCTCTTTCGTCGAGGTTTGGCGGCAGGGTGTCGACGTCGTGTTCGGTCGCCGGCGCATGCGTGAAGATTGGCGCTGGCGGATTTTTGCCAGCAAGGCCTTCGAGGCGCTGCTGCGCCGTTTTGCGATGCCGCAAGGGTCAAAATTCGTGACAGGCGGTTTTCTGCTGATGGACCGCAAGGTGGTCGAGTGCGTGCGCCAGATGCGTGAGGCCAACCGGCTGATTTTCGGACTGGTGGCCTGGACTGGATTTCGGCAGGCGGTGGTCGACTACGACCGTCAGCGCCGCGCTGCCGGAAGGTCGGGATGGTCCGTCGGTCGCATGATCAAATCCATGTATGACGGCCTGATCGGGTTCTCCCCGACGATCCCCCGAGCCGTGACGCTACTCGGCGCTTTTTTCTCGATGATTGGTTTCATTGCTACTTTATATTTTCTGCTCAATGCGATATTTTACGACCCGATGCCGGGTTGGAGCACTATAATGGTCGTTCTGTGCCTATTCTTTGGGATAGTATTCATGATCCTTGGCACGATCTGCGAGTATCTCCTGCGCATTTACATAGAATCGACCCGCAGACCACTCTATTTCATTGCGGCGGACACGGATGACGGCGAGTTGGGCCGGTACGACAGGCAACGGGATGAGGGCCGGCGAACTGTCCATGCGTGAAGCCCCGCATCGCCTTCCGGATTTCATCATTGCCGGGGCTCCGCGAGTCGGGCACGACTTGGCTCTGCGTCCTCGCCCAGCGCCATACGCAAATCGCGATGGCTCAGCCGATGGTGCCGGAGCCCAAGTTCTTCCTGGTCGACGAGCTGTGGCAGCGCGGCGTCGATTACTATTCGACAAAATGGTTCGAACCGCTCCCTGCCGGCCGGGTGCTGGGGGAGAAGAGCACCAATTATTTGGAGTCGGCGGAAACGGCAGAGCGCATCCATCGCGCACTGCCGCGGGCCAAGTTGATTTTTGTGCTTCGCAACCCTATCGACCGTGCTTATTCCAATTACCTGTGGTCGCGCCAGAACGGGCTCGAGGCCGAGACTTTCGAGCGAGCGCTTGCGCTCGAAGAGCAGCGTGAGCGGATCCCGGCGCCGCAAATGCGCTATGCGCGCCCCTATGCTTATTTCTCGCGGGGGCTTTACGCCGAACACCTGGCCCGCTTTTTCGCCCGCTTCCCGCGGGAGCAAATTCTGGTGCTGCGGCACGAGGACATCGTGGCCCGCCCGGAGGATATCGCCGCGGCCTTCCAGCGCTTCGTCGGCGTCGCGGAAATTTCCGGGCTGGCGCGTGGTTTGGGACCGATCAATGCCACCAAACCGCTACCGCGCGAGCTTGTCCCCAAAGCCCTGAGGCGCCGACTGGCAGAGCGCTACAGCGTTGCCAATGCTAGACTGGAAACCCTTCTTGGCTGCAATTTCGATACCTGGAATGCCGATTGACCAAGTGCTCCGCGGCTCACTCGCCAGGAAGATTTCAAGGCAATGCGTGCTCATGTAAGGATCCGGGCCGCCGCGCCCGTTGGGGGCAGGAGGGGTCAGCGAGATCTTGCGAGCCTTGTACACCCCTCGGCCCCATGCTCGTCGAATGTTTCCCCACATCGCGGACAGTGCCAAACCCTAGCCTGGTCCTTCACCAGTCTTGCGCCGCACCGGCAGACCCAACCGATCCACTTTGCCGGCACACCCGCCATCAGCGCATGTGCCGGCACCTCGCGGGTGACGACGGCGCCGGCCGCGACCATCGCATGGGCGCCGACATGAGCGCCCGGTAGAACCACGCAGCGCGCGCCAAGGCTCGCGCCATCTCCGACGCAAGTTCGCACGAGCCACTCGGGCCCGCCAGCCTCCGCCGACAGGGGTAGTCGGCGACTGCGCGGAAAAAAATCGTTTGTAAAACTGACGCCGGGCCCGACAAACACGTCGTCGCCGATCTCGACCCCGTTCCATACCATCGCCTGGTTCTTTAGCGTGACCCGGTTGCCGACGCGGGCTCCGGTCTCGATGAAGGCGTGGTCTCCGATGTTGCAGTCGTGCCCGATCACGGCCCCCTTCATGACGTGCGCGAAAGCCCATATCTCGCGTGCCGGCTCCAACCTCGTTGCTCTCGCAAAGCCCAAGGCGATGGACGAAGATGCCGGCCGCCGAGGACATGGCTAACCGGGCGAGCCCGTCGCCTGATGCCCTCGCGCTGCAACGGCGGCCTCGAGTGCGGCGACGCAGAAATCGACTTGCGCCGCAGTGATTTCCGGGTAGATCGGCAGACTGAGGCATTGGCGAGCCCAGTTCTCGGCGACTGGGAACGCACCGGCCCGGTATCCGAGCGAGCCGTAGGCTTCCAGCTCATGCAACGCGAACGGATAGTGGATCCCAGCGCCGATACCCCGAGCCTTAAGGGCTGGCAGCACCCTGTCGCGGCCGGCCAGCCGGATTACATAGAGATGATGGACGCTGCCGGGAGTATGGGACGTGCAACGGACCTCGGGCATCCCACGCAATGCCTCGTCATAATCGGCGGCGGCCCGTCGCCGGGCGGCATTCCATTCTTCGAGATGCGTCAGTTTCGCTAGCAAGATCGCGGCCTGCAGGGTATCGAGCCGGCTGTTGAGACCGACTTCTTCGTGATGGTACTTTGCCCGTGAGCCGCAGTTGCGCAGGAGCTGAACGCGTTCGGCAATCTCGCGGCGGGCTGTCGTCACCAGTCCGCCATCGCCGTAGGCGCCGAGGTTCTTACCGGGATAGAAGCTGAAGCAGCCGATGTCACCCAAGCTGCCGGCGCGGCTTGCCGGCGTAAACTGCGCCATGGGCCTGCGCCGCATCTTCGATGACCGCCAGTGAATGTTCGCGGGCAATAGCGGATACGGCTGCCATGTCGGCGCACTGGCCGTACAGGTGTACCGGAATGATCGCCTTTGTCCGGGAGGTGATGGCGCATTCGATTTTGTCGGGATCGATCAATGCGTCATCGGCCTGCACGTCTACAATGACCGGCCGCGCCCCGGTCAGCGACACGGCAAACGCAGTGGAGGCGAAAGTCATGGCCGGCACGATCACCTCGTCGCCGACACCGATGGCCAGCGCGCGGCAGGCGAGGTGAAGCGCATCCGTTCCGCTCGCAACGCCGACTGCGAAGGGAACGCCGCAATATTCGGCAAACTCGCTTTCAAAGAGCGATACTTCTTCACCAAGAACAAAGTCGAACCGCTCGACAACCTTGGCGATCGCTGCTTCGATCTCCTCCGATATCGCCTGACGCTGCGCCTTCAGGTCGACCAGGGGTATTGAGGGACGAATATTTGGGAGACGGCTCAAGACGTTCAGACGGCAGCCCGCCGAGGCTACCCTTGATTAGTGAATTTTCCTTTACCGAAAACGCTGCTCTCGAAAAATTCGCAGACCCGAAATTGGCCTTAATGGCGTGATATTCGAGCGTCCGCTAGCAGTTCCGCCGCTATTCAGGATGAAATACTGTCTCGTCAAAAACTCGGCTCAACGCGCGGTCAAAGGCATCGGACAAGCCCTTGCAGAGTGCGCCCAAATGCGTGACTGTTGTTTCGTTGCAGAGTTATGAGAGACGATGCAGCGCGGCTGTGGTCACGCTGCGCGCGAGCCAAGCCCTATCAATCGCCGGCCGACGCGGCGAGCGGTAGCGCGACGGCGGGAGGCTCAGTCGCAGGCGGGGCGGCGGCCGGGCGCGTGGCGAAGGGCAGCCTGGTGTCGGTCCCGTCCACTGCGGTCTTCAGCCGGTCGCGGCCGCGCGACAGGTGCGAGCGCACGGCGCCGACCGAGGTGCCCATGCTCTGCGCCGCCTCCGCGTAGGATTTGCCCTCGACGCCGATCAGCAGGACGGCCGAGCGCTGGTTGCTCGAAAGTCGGCGCAGCGCCGCGCCGAGATCGCGCAGCAATAGCCGCAGCTCACTCGCATGCGCCGTCGACGTCGGCACTGGTTCGGCCATTTCCTTCAGGGCCGACGCCGAGCGGGCCGATTTGGTCACCCCGGCGAGGAAGCGGTTGCGCATAATCGTGTACAGCCAAGCGCGCAGATCGGTACCAGGCTGCCAGAGATGCGCGTTGGTGAGCGCTTGCACCAGTGTATCCTGGACGAGGTCGTCGGCGTCCGCCTTGTCGCGGTGCCAGCGGCGCACCGTGCGCCTCAGGAACGGGATCTCGTTCTCGATCTGTCCTATATATTCGGCAGATGGCGCGCCATGGCTCTGGTGCTCCGGCCCAGCCGACCCGCGCCGGGCAGCGGCATACAACACCTCGGCATCGGCCTCGACCACGTCGGGGGCTTCGGTCCGGCATCCGCTCGACAAGGGTGGTTCTGTGGTGTCTGCGACAGGAAAGTCGGAGGCCTCGGCATCTGTGTGCATTTTTCGCTAGTTCCACACCAAAACCGGGAAAAATGCTCCCATTTCGAGACGCGATGCGGGCTTTACTCAAAATATCGCTGGCTTCTGACGCGTTTCTGACTCAAAATTGACGCGAAAGCAAATTGATTTTAACGGACTGTTAAGCAGAGTTAAGTTATGGTTAATTTTTACGGCATAGGCGGCTGGAAGCGAAAAAGGTAATGCGGAGTAATCCTTCCGGCCCGATCAAGACATCGCGAGGATATCGCTAACCTACCTTTAGCTCTGAAGCAGCCCGGGCGTTTCCGACGCTCGGCAATCGGCGGTTTCGACCAAACCGCGTCAGAATGCCGCGGGCACCTCGGTCAGGGCGGTGCGGGGTCGGTCCGCACATGGACGACGGCGACGTCGTCGGCATAGAGCCGACGCCAGCCCGGCAGATGGTCGAGCAGAAGGACGGCGGGACGTTCCGGCGCTATCAAAGTCCAGGCGATGCGGTTCTGGTCGAGCAACTTCGGCAGCTCGCCGCTCTCCAGCAGCATCGCTTCGATATAGCTTTGGATAAATTCGTCGCCGTAGAGCTCGGCTCGCCCATCGATAAAGGGCGGGATGCCGGAAAAGATCAGGTAGCCGCCAAATGCATAATCGTTGAGGACCGGGCCGGTGACGTGAGCCGCGTCCACCGCAGCGAGCGCGGCCGCCGGTGTGGCGACGTCCGAGCGAACCGCGGCGCCACGCAGCACGGCCACGCTGACCGCCGTGAGCAGCGCGCCGGCGAGCGCGACGCCGCGATGGGAGGCCGGCTTTGCCAGCTCGGCCAGGCCGCGTTCGACTGGCCCGGCCGAGCGGCCGGCCGCTAATGCCCTCAGCTGCGGGGCGATGGCCGGGGCGAGCAGCAACGGCGCGACAAGGCCGACCAGCTCGCCGTGGCGGCGATGCTGCAACGCCATATGCAACAACAACAACAGCATCAACAACCGGGTCGGTGGCAGCCGCCAGCCGAGCGCGAACCCGACGAACAGCACGACGGCGAGCCACAACTCGAGCGGCTCGAACGACTGGAAATCGGGGCTCCGCCATTCGACCAGCTGGCCCATCGCAAAGCTCATCCCGATGAGGCGGAGCGGCAACAACAATCCCGCAACGCCATAGGGGGTGAGCAGCGCTGCACCGACCGCCAGCACGCCGAAGAAGGCCCAGCCGCCTATCGCCCGGCACCGGGCGCGCCAATCCGGGGCGAGCAGCATCGCCTCGGCGGCCAATAGCCCCGCGAGACCGAGCCCGAAAAGATAGCCGCCGTGCAAATTGGCCCACAACGCCATCAGTGCGGCGAGCCAAGCCCTCGGCGCCCGGCCCTCACTGCGCGCCCTTACCAGCCCCGCCGCCCAGGCGACGAGGATCGGCAGAGTAAAGACATGCGGACGCGCGAGCACATGCGGAATGACGAGGCTGACGGCAAGCGCCGTGGCGATCATCGCGTGCACCGGTACGAGACTGCGCAGCAGCTGGCGCAGCAGCATCGCCACCGCCGCGGCGATGCAGAGGGCGGTCACCACTACCAGCCCGGCCCAGCCGAATGTGTCGAACAACCAGGCGATCAGGAGTTCACCTAGCCATTCATGAGCGACCCAGGGCGCCTGCGCCATCGTCCCCGAGAAAATGCCGTAATGGGGCACCGCGCCGTGCGCGATGATCCAACGCCCGACGGCGATATGCAAATAGGTGTCGGGATCGTGCAACACCGCGCCGCCGTGGCCCGCGATGAGGGCATAGACGCCAAGGCCAAAGATCAGCGGCAGCGAGAGGCCGTAACGGCTGCGGCCAGGTGCCAGGGTCGCACAGATACGCATACTGCGGCGCCGCGAGGCGTAATTGACGATTTCAATTAGGCGATTCGTCATCGCCACGAAAGCGGCACGTCGATACGTCCCTGCATTTAGGCCCGGCAAGCCTTCTGTAAGCCAAGAAGTGCGAAATCCGGTTATCGCTTCCTTAACTACTGGGCGGGCAGGGTGGGGCACACCGATCATGGCCGGGACTGCATGTCGCTTCAGCTCCATCTTGTTCCTCTCGCCGGGTTTGCCGGGTTGATGTTGATCGCCGCCATCGAGGATCTACGCCGGCTGGTGATCCCGAACACGGTGGTTTTGGCCTTGTGCGTGCTGTGGCCGCTCCAGCTTGCCGCGGCTCCCGCCATTTCCCTTACCGGCAGCGCCGTCGCCGCCCTCTGCGCAGCATCGGTATTTGGCGCCGGGGCGCTGTTGTTTTCGCGCGGTCTGATGGGCGGCGGCGACGTCAAGCTGCTCACCGCGGCGACCCTGTGGGCAGGACCCGGCCTGACGCCTGCGCTGCTCATTGTCACCGCTGTCCTCGGCGGGGTTCTGACCTTGGCTCTGTTGTCGCCGCTGGCGCTGCGCGCCGTCTTTGCCCCGACGGCGGCGGCCAGCGCCGCAAAGCAGATGGCGGTGCCGTACGGCGTCGCGATCGCCGGCGCTGCTCTGATCGTGACTATCCCGCCAAACCTCAGCTGAGGGCGGCCCCGATGCGCGCACGCACAATGGTCCTGTTCCTGTTCGCCATCCTGCTGGCCGGCGGCACCGGGATTCTGGTGCGCTCGTGGCTGGCGCAGCAACGCACGGTCGAGGCGGAGGCGGCGCCGATGCCGCCACCCCCTGTACAAAAATTCGTCCTCGTCGCCCACGGCGCCCTTGCCCGCGGGCAGATCCTGAAACCGACAGACCTCGCTTGGCAGACATGGCCCGACGGCGCCCTCGACCACGCTTATATTCAAAAGGGCACCAAGACGATCGAGGATTTTGCCGGCTGGGTGGCGCGCGACCCGCTCGGGCCCGGCGAGCCGATCACCGAACCAAAGATCGTAGCGCCCGGCAGCCGCGGCTTTCTCGCCGCGGTGCTGCGCCCCGGCATGCGCGCCGTCTCGGTGCCGGTCACCGCCACCTCCGGCATCTCGGGTTTTGTGTTCCCCGGCGATCAGGTCGACATTGTGGTTTCAGAAACTCTCCCCGCCCCTGAAGGCAATGGCAACGCGCCCCAGCGCAAGGGAGCCGAGACGGTGCTGCACGATATACGGGTGCTGGCGGTCGACCAGAAGCTCGACAGCAAAGCGGGCGAAGCGGTCGTTGCCCACAACGTAACGCTCGAAGTGACGCCAAAGCAGAGCGAGATCATCGCCGTCGCCAGCGACATGGGCAAGTTGTCGCTCAGTCTTCGCAGCCTAGTCACTCCACCGGGCGAAGATACCGTCGCCGATTTTGCCGGCGGCGCCGATGCGGGTACCTTTACTCTCGACAGCGAGGTCAGCCGGCTGTTGCCGAAGCCGTTCACCCAAAAGGATAACCACGGCGCGGATGTCGTGACCGTATTGCACGGAACAGGCAAATCAGAGAGTACTACCGAGTCGCAACCTGCGTCTCGAGGTCTTTGATGCGTGCTTTGCCGCTCGCCGGTCTTGCCGGATCGCTGATTTTCGCCGCCTTTGGCACCCCGCCCGCGGCGGCTCAGACTGCCGCCCAGACGGCCGATGGGCGCAGCGCCGTGGCCGTTGCACCGCAGAGCCCGACGCGGCCGTTGCGCGGCGGCGCCAGCCAGGTCGCGGCCAATGGCGCGCCGATCGTGCTCGAGGTCAACAAGGGCACCTTGATCCGCCTCAGCGCCCCGGCGGCGACGGTCTTTATCGCCAATCCCGACATCGCCGATGTCCAGGTCAAGTCGCCCTCGCTCATCTACATCAGCGCCAAAGCACCCGGCGAGACCGTGATCTATGCTGTCGACGCCAGCGACGGCGTGCTGTTGAACTCGCCGGTCCGGGTCGAGCACGACTATCGAGGCTGCGCTCGTCGTTGCGGCAATTGGCGCCGGGCGAACCGATCTCCGCCAATTCGGTCGACGGCAATCTGGTGCTGAGCGGCATTGCCTCGGATGCCGGCAAGGCGGACAAGGTGCAGCGGCTCGCCGCCTCGATCGCCGGCGAGATCAAAGGCTCGCAGGTCATCAACCGAATGACCGTCGCGACGCCAAACCAAGTCAATCTGCGTGTCCGTGTCGCCGAGGTAAACGTCACGAAGTTGAACGAGATTGGCAGTCAATTGGACGAAAGTTTGCTCGACGTTAAGATGCGACTCTCATGAGCGTCGCTTTTCCCAACTACTAATCCGGTCACGTTGATGGCCGAAACCACCAACAGATCTTCGTGTCGGGCAGCCTCACCGGCGAAGCCGCAAGCGCCCTGATAAGCGCTCTGGAGCAGGAAGGGTTCATCACGTCCCTGGCCGAGCCGAACCTGACCGCGATGTCCGGTCAGACAGCGAGCTTCCTCGCGGGCGGCGAGTTCCCGGTGCCAATCTCCGGCTCCTCCGCCTCGACCGGCGGGTTCCCGACGATCTCCGTCGAGTTCAAGAGCTTCGGCGTTAGCCTCGCTTTCACGCCGACAGTCATCGACGCCAATCATCTGAACCTACGGGTCCGGCCCGAGGTCAGCGAGCTGTCGACCGTCGGCGAGGTATCGGTGCCGCTGACCTCGACCGCTACCGTGAGCGATCCCGGCCTTGACCGTCCGCCGTGCAGAGACCTCGGTCGAGCTCGGCAGCGGCGAAAGCTTCGCGCTCGCCGGCCTGCTGATGCACACCTCCCAGCAGCTCGTCTCCAAGGTCCCGTGGATCGGCGATATTCCGATCCTTGGCGCGCTGTTTCGGTCGGACCGCTTCCAGCGCGGCGAGACCGACCTCGTTGTTATCGTCACCCCCTATCTCGTGCAACCATCATCGACGCCGCTCGCGGCCCCGACTGACGGCCTCGTACTGCCGAGCGATGCGCAACGGGTGTTGTTCAGCGACAAATACCGCCAGGGGCTACCCGCACCCGCGCGCGGCCCGCTCGATGCCGGCGGCAAGGGCTTGATTGGTCCCGGCGGGTTCCGGCTGGACTGAGGGAGGACACCATGAAGATCCGCCTCTATCCGATCGCCTTCCCGCTGCTGCTTGGGCTCGGGGCGTGCGTCACCGAATACAGCAAGAGCGAGGCCCCAGCCGCACTACGGGTCGACGGCGCCGAGAGCCGGGTCGAACTCACCTTCGGCAGCGGATCGGATCGCCTCGCCCCCGGCGAGGCCGCCCAACTCGACCGCCTGGTGGTCGCCGGAAACATACGTCCCGCCGACCGCGTTGCGATCGCGGTCGCCGGCCCCCCGAGGCTCGCCGGTCGGCGCGCTGCAGCGATTTCGAGCGAGCTCTTGCGCTATGGCATCGTGGCTCAAACCCGGGTGTTCGACACGGTCCCGGCCAATCGGGCGATCCTCTCGGTCGGCCGCTATGCGGTGACTTTGCCGGCCTGCCCGAATTGGAGCCAGTCGCTGGCCTACGAGTTCACCAACGCGGTGTCGAGCTATTATGGCTGCGCCGATGCGACAAATCTCGGCCTCATGGTGGCTAGCCCGGCGGACCTCGTCAGCGGCCGCACGCTCGCGCCAGCCGACGGCCAGCCCGCCGTTGCAGCCGTTGAGCGTTATCTGACCGACCGGGTCAAGGTGCCGCCGGCCCCCACGGCCACGCCATTTGCCGCGCCTTCCGGCGGCGGAGAGGGCGGTGCCGCCGGTGCTGGAGCGCCTGGAGCCGGGGTGGGAGCTGGAGCTCCGTAATGAAATCATCGCGCGCTTCGGACGCGCTGAAGCCCGAGCGCGAAGGTATCCTCGCCGTCCTCCACGAGCCGTCGACGATCGATCGGATCCAAGGGGTCATCCGCGAGCTGCAACTGGATGACGAGCTTACCGTCACCGATACCCTCGACGCCGCGTTGCGCCGCATCCGTTCGGGTTCGACACCGCGCATTCTGGTCGTCGACCTCGGCGAATCGGCCGCGCCGATCGCCGAGGTCAGCGCCGCGCGCGCGGTCGCCGGCCCTGATCTGAAGCTCGTCGTGCTCGGCACGGTCAACGATGTCGCTTTGTTTCGTGATCTACTCTCGGCCGGCGCCAGCGACTATCTGGTCAAGCCGTCGACCCGCGAAGCATTGACCGCGGCACTGGAAAAGACCTCGGCCCTGTCAGGAACAACCCCCGACGGGTTGGGACAGGTGATCGTCTTCCTCGGCAGCCGCGGCGGGGTCGGTGCGACAACCTCGGCCGTCTCCTGCGCCTGGCTGATGGCCACCGAGCGGCGTGAGCGGGTCGCGCTGGTCGATCTCGACCTGCATTTCGGGACCGTCGCTTTGAAGCTGGACCTCGACCCGGGCAGCGGGTTGTGCGAGGCGCTGGAGCAGCCGTCGCGCATCGACAGCTTGTTCATTGAGCGCGCCATGATCAAGGTTAGCGATAATTTGCGCGTCTTGGCCGCCGAGGCCTCGGCGGCGCATCATGTCGCCGTCGACGCTGGCGCTGTCGACATGCTGCTCCACGAATTGCGCCGCAAATTTGTCCGGGTCGCGGTCGATCTGCCGCGCGGCGTCAGCCCGATGCACCGCGTCGTGCTGGCCGCCGCGAGCCAGGTGGTCGTGTTCTGCGAGCACAGCCTTGCCGGTCTTCGCGATACAATCCGGCTGCAGACCTTGGTGCGCGAGCAGGCGCCCCAGGCCCGGCTGTGGCTCGTCGAGGCGGGAGCCAGCGGCGAGCGCGCTCCGATCGGCAAGAACGAGTTCGAAAAAGGAGTCGGCAAATCGCTCGACGCGCGCCTTTCTTACGACCCTAAATCGGCCACTGCCGCAGTCAATTCCGGCCAGCCTCTGCCGGCCGCGGCGCCGCGCAGCGGAATCGTGCGTGAACTGCGGCAGCTAACCGGCCTGCTCGTCGGTCCCGCGCAGGCCGCTGTCAAAAGCCGAGTTTTTTCCCTGCCCTCGCTATGGTAGGCTTCTTCAAACGCCCGACGCCGGAAGACGGCCTCGACGCGCGCATCGCCGTGCTGTCGCGGCGCGCGCAGCCGCTCGCCAATCCTTCCGATCCGGCACCGGCGCCCATCCCGCCGGCTACCTCGGACAATAGGCGCGCGACGGCGCCGGAGATCGCTCGCGGAGCGGTGCCGAACACTGCCCTTACGGCGGTCCCGGACACCGGCTCTGCGGCGCCTCCCGAGCCGGTGTCGAGCGCAGTCTCGCCGCTGGCTCTCTCCGAGGAGGATCGCTTTCTCCTGGCGCGTGAAGAGCTGCTCGCTCGGCTGACCGGGGAACTGAGTCCGGAGCGGATCAGTATCCTGAGCCGCGGCGAACTCGCCAAGGTCGTCGATGCCGCGGTCCAGGCCTACTTTGTGCGCAAAGGAGCCGAAGCGGACCCAATCGTCCGCCGCGACCTGATCACCGCGTTGATCAAGGGTCTTCTCGAACCCGACAAAATCCAGGCTGGTGCCGAGGATGGAGGCTCCCGGCGATCATCCAACCGCTCCGCCATCGAGTCAGCCAAGGCGCAAATCCAACCGCTCGTCCTTGAACATATGGACGTCGCCGCCGCTGCGGAAATGCCGCGCGCCGTCTTCGAGGCCCAGCTCACCGGGTGGGTCAAGGACTTGCTGACCGAAACGAAAATCCAGCTGAACTTTCTAGAGCAGCGTGAACTCGTCGAGTCCCTGATCGCCGATATGCTTGGGCTCGGGCCCCTCGAACCACTGATCGAGGACGAGACCGTGACGGATATCATGGTCAACGGCGCCCGGCAGGTCTACGTCGAACGGCGCGGCAAACTGGAACTGACCGGCGTCCGTTTTCGCGATGACGACCACGTCATGAATGTGGCGACCAAGATCGTCACGAGGGTCGGCCGTCGCATCGATGAAACCACCCCGCTCGTCGATGCTCGCCTGCTGGACGGCAGCCGGGTCAATATCATCGCTCCGCCGCTCGCGATCGACGGGCCGGCGATCTCGATCCGCAAATTTTCGAAAAAGACGATCACCCTCGACACGATGGCGCAACAGGTCAACATCTCGCTGGATATGGCGACCTTGCTCAAGATCGCCGCACGCTGTCGCCTCAATATCCTGATCTCTGGCGGCACCGGCTCGGGCAAGACGACGTTGTTGAATGCGTTGTCGCGGCTGATCGACCCGACCGAGCGGACCGTGACGATCGAGGACGCGGCCGAATTGCAGCTGCAGCAGCCGCATGTCGTGCGGCTGGAAACGCGGCCGCCGAACCTCGAAGGGAGCGGCGAAATCACCATGCGCGATCTGCTGCGCAATGCGCTGCGTATGCGCCCCGACCGCATCATCTTGGGCGAGATCCGCGGCGCCGAGGCGCTTGACGTGCTGCAGGCGATGAACACCGGCCACGACGGGTCGATGAGCACAATCCACGCAAATTCGCCGCGCGAAGCGCTGACCCGGCTCGAAAACATGGTCGGGATGACTGGGATCAACCTGCCGTCAAAGGCCGTACGCACTCAGATCGCAGCCGCGGTCCACCTGATCGCGCAAGTCAACCGGATGCGCGACGGCATTCGCCGTGTCACGCACATCATCGAAGTCGTCGGCATGGAGGGCGACGTTATCACCACCCAGGATCTGTTCACCTTTCAATTCCAGGGCGAGGCGACCGACGGCAAGTTACGCGGCGTATTCAACTCCAGCGGGATTTGTCCGTTTTTCCTGCCGCGAGCCGAGTATTATGGGCTGGACCGGGCTCTTCTTGAAATCATTTGACGATGGATAATAGGGAATTGCCCGAAATCAGCTCTTTCGTTTACCATAAGTTAGAGATTTCGCGCCAGCCTGCGCATAATTGCTTTTGTTGAATAGGAGGATTCCATTGCGCAGGCTTATTGCGAACTTGGTCGGACAGGAGTCCGGGGTCACGGCGATCGAGTATGCGTTGATCGCCGCATTGATCGCAGTTGCGGCAATCGCCGCCTTCATCCTGATCGGCACCGATCTCAGCAAAACATTCAGCACGGTCGCCGGGAAACTATGAGACTCAGAAAGGCCGACCCGACTTGAGGAATGGTCGGCATGACCGCCACGGGCCGTATCAATCGGGGTCTCCTAGCGCACTGAATCAAACGGATGGTACAGGGCATCGTTCGAGTTTGGCCATAATCGCCTCGGCGGATTTAGTCCAGACAAAGGGTTTGGGGCTGGCATTGTGCTCGGCGAGATAAGCATTGATCGCGGACTGCAGGTCGGCGATCGAGCGGAAGACGCCGCGGCGGATGCGCTGCCGCGTCATCTTCGAGAAGAAGTTCTCGACGGCGTTGAGTCACGAGGCCGAGGTCGGGGTGACCCCCGCTTTCGCGAGGGCAGGCTCTTCGGATGCTTGTGGGTGACATAGTTGTCGAGGACGACATGGATCGGCCGATTGGCCGCGACTTGGCGCTCGACAGCATTGAGGAAGCGGATGAATTCGAGATGGCGGTGGCGCTGCATGCAGCGGCCGATCACGGTGCCGGCGAGCACGCCGAGCGCGGCGAACAGGGTGGTGGTGCCGTGCCGCTTATAATCATGCGTCATGGTTTGAAGCGCCCGGGCTTGATCGGCAGTCCCGGCTGGGTGCGGTCGAGCGCCTGGATCTGGCTCCTCTCATCGATCGACAGCACCACCGCATGGGCGGGCGGATCGATCCCCGGGGTCCGGCCGATGGCCGGCCCGAGGGCAAGCGCCAAGCCCGACAATGTCGGTGAGCTTGGCGGCAAAGTCGGGATCGCGCCAGCGCTTGAACGTGCGCAGCCGGTGCGGTTGAAGTTTGTGCGCCCGCCAGATGCGCTGCACCGAACCCACCGAGATGCCGATGGCCTTGGCCATTGCCCGGCCGGTCCAGTGGGTCGCCTGGTGCGGCGCAGTGCACGTCAAGGCCACCACCCGAGCCGTGGTTTCCGCCGGCAACGGCGGCTTGCCGGGCTTGCGGGTCTTGTCGCGCAACAAACCCTCGACCCCGCTCTCGGCGAAGCGTTGTTGCCACCGCCACACCGTCGGCCGGCTGACGCCAATGCGTTGCGCCACCTGCTGCGCCGCGTGCCGATCTGCCGAGGCGAGCACGATGCCCGCCCGCTCCACATGTTGCGCGGCCGATTGCGGCCGATTGCGGTCGGCCACGATCGCCGCCAGCTGCTCGCGCTCCGCAGCGCTCAAAATCACGGATACTTGTTGTGCCATGGCCCATCCCCCCAAGCCATGACCCCAGTATCGCATATCCCATGCCTTTGTGAATCCTCTGAATGAGTTCTAAGCACTAGAGTGCACGGAGTCCTTCAGTTGAGGCAGCGCGAGGTCCCCTCCGCGCTTTCCCGGCGAAGGCCGGGATCCATTTTGCCGTGTTGGTGTGGACGGCCCCTGGCGGCATCGATGTGCCAAAATGAGGTCGTTGCGATCTGAAACGGGGGGTCATCCGAATTGGTATGGATTCGTCTAAGCAAGTCTTTCAGCTACATGGTGTCAACGCAGCGGGGAGCCGGTGCTTCGCCGGAAGCTGCGGCGTGAGGAGATGGCGGCGTTTTTCCAGCGGCTTGAACCGACGGTGGTGGGGATCGAGGCCGGCGGCGGCGCGCACCACTGGGCCCGCGTTCCGCAGCAGTTTGGCCAGCAGGTGAAGCTGCTGCCGCCGAAATACGCCTGCGTCAAGCGTGGCAAGACCGATGCCGCGGACGCCGAGGCGCTGTGCGAGGCGATGAGCCGGCCAACCATGCGGTTCGTGGCAGCCAAGACACCCGAGCAGCAAGCGGCGCAGATGCTGGTCGGCACGCGCGACCGGCTGATCCGTCGGCGCACCAAGCTGACCAATGCCCTTGGCGGTTATGCCGCGGAGTTTGGACTGATCGCGTCGCAGATCCGGTAGTTGTTGATGTAGGGCTGGTCGGCGAAGGAAGGCCAGGCGCAGAGCACAAAGGGAAACTGCTCGACTGTCTCGATCGGCTTGGCGAGGTTGATCGACATGAACCGGCGCGACATCTTCGCGTCGGCCTCTTCCTCGGTGTAGTGCTGCTGCGCCCGAAATTACGCAAGTTCCTGGTCAGCAGCTCGCGGCAGCGCACGCGGCCACTGTTGTCGTTCAGGTCGTTGTGCACCAGGTTGGCGTAATTGGCGTTCACACACCCGGGTTGTTGCTGCCCTGGTCTTCCGTCCCGTCCCTCGTAGTTGTCGAAAACATTGTGGTTGTAGACCAGCGCATCGGTCGCGTCCGGGAAGAACTCGAGGAGGAGCTTCTCGATCTCAGGGTAGAACACGCGCTCCACCTCCGCCGCATCGTAGACTGAACCGCCGTGCGGCACTAGGCCGTGCCTTAAGACAAATTTAACGACGATTTCGCTGCCCTTAACTATCTTCGCATCTGTGCTTTGCCACAATTCGATGTAATTGTTGACTGCATTCGGCAGGTATCGAAATTGGTTGACCGAGTGTGAGATACGACACGGATATTGACGATGCGGACGGGGACTATAGTGACGGAATTCTTGACCCCGTCCGCCCTTCTTTTGTTTCCTGGATGGGCATGGCCGCGAGCGAAGCACAGGCGGCGATTGCCGATGGCGATCACTGCCGGGAGGTGGCCAGCAGGCCGCGCGAATTGACGCGCATTACGCGGCTGGCGGGGATGCGCGGGGAGCTGGTGGCTCTGGCGAAACGCCACGATCGCCGCGGCGATCATTTTGACCGCCGGGCTAACCGCTAGAAAATCCCGGCCTTAAGGCCCGCTCCCGGCAACGCAAACGGGCGCGCCATCGCTTCTCGGGTTCTACTTCAGCGCGGGCAATCGCTCTTTTAGCGGCGCGGCGATGCAGCAGACACCCGCGCATAGCGGTCGGTTTTGCCCGCCACGAATTCAAAGAACGGTGATAATGCGTAAGTCGCCTGGCCGATTTTTCGCGTACCGATTCTGATCAAGAAAGATCTGCTCCGGGACCTCACATCGTCTTGAAAAATTTTGTCGAATGAAGCGCGCACATTCGCCACTTTGGGTTCGTGCGCCGAAAACTGGCGCTGTCCGCTTCGGAGCGCCGATATCCACGTTCACCCGCATGCTCGATGCAGCGACCCGCGTCGACAGCGCGTTCCTGGGCTACCCCCATACAATATCGAGAAGACCGGCGGTCATGCTTATAACCCCGCAAGCGGGTTATACAGGTTGTCTGGTTGCCAATGACCGGTGCGGAGTTCCCGTTACAGCATGGTTAATCTGCGATCCCGCATAACGGACTACGCAAGACTGGCGCGATTTACGACGGCAGTTGACTCATCAAACTTCCGGAAGCGGGACTCGATATTGCGCTCTTCGCGGATGCCCGCGTAGTTGCGCAGCGTGTCAATCGCGATCTGTTCGCCGAGTGCGATCGAAGCAACGTGATCCGCGCACCAGCGGACGCCGGCGATGCTACGGCCGATGCCGATATTGGAGGCGAGCTTGTTAAGTTCGCCCTCTATGGTGGGATCGCCGGTGAAGCCTTGAGCTCGGCTTGCTCGTCGAGCCAGTTTCTCCAGCATTTCGAGTGCCCCAGGTACGCCAATCTAGCCTGAACGCGCATGGGTCTGGCGAATACTCAACGAACGCGTCCGATAGGATGACACTTCCGGCCGCCGAGTTGCGGAATAGACCGGCGGCGGACTGTAATCGGCGACGGCAAAAGAGCATAAACCAAGCAGACCGTGTGAAAACATTGTTTTGCAGCGACGCCGGCTTATATCCAGCTGCAGATTCTACGTGAGTTTTCTGAGCTGCTATTCGATGGAGAAAGGGTTTGTCCAATGCAGTGCATTCAATAATATCCGAAACTAGATGGAGAGGCATCTAGCGCACGGCTTTTTGGCCGGGAGCACGGCAATCAGCTTTGGGAATCCCACGATATTGAGAACGCGCCTGAGATTGTAGGCGAGCGCGGCCAGGCTGAACTCGGCGCGAACCTTGTCCAACCCGCGCATCAGAGACGCATCCTGGTTCATCCACTGCTTAATCGCGCCAAACGGGTGTTCAACCGTCTCGCGGCGTTGGTCGAGAATGTCTGGCTGCTGCGCTATGCGGGCGTGCATTCGATCCAATACGGGCCTCGTTCTCGAGACGGGATACGGAGCGGAATTGATTGCCCGTGCATTGCGACCGGATCGGGCAGTCTCGGCAGGCCTGGCCGTTGCGGTAATTGATCTTCTTCAAGCCGCGCAGAAGAGAAGACGAATAGGGATGGAGATGCTGACCCGCTGGGCACCGGAAGCTGTTCATCCAATCGGTATGAGAAAACCGGGATGGCTGCGGTGCCGCAGCTTCGGGATGCGCAATTGTAGCGCGCCGAGCCGTGTGCCGAGGCCGCGGTCGCGATAGCCGTTGCCGCCAGGTGGTCCGCTCGCCGCTGCGCTCGTAACGCGCTGCGCCGATCAACCCCTCGACGTCGCTCTCCATCAGCAATTGCAGTACCGCCTCCGCCACGGCTCGCAGAAAATCTCCATCGCCGGCCTTCTCCAGCAAATCGGCCAGCACCAATCTTTCTTCGGTCATCGGGTCCTCTCGCGTGCTTCAGGTTGAAGTCTTGCAACTCCACCTTAGCCGACATGGCCCGATGGCCACCTCAAACACACCGCAGCCCTACACTGCGGATCGGCCCGAAAATTCCACCACGAGCGTGGACGCTAACGTCGAGCTGCATCTGTCGGTGCTGCGCCAAGCAGTGTTTGGCGGGTGTCGAGTGCCCCTGGCAAGACTCCCCTCGCGCGATCGTCGCAGCTACGCGGGGTCGGTATCGCAGGCAGACCGCTAAAGCCACCAGCGTCCGAGCGGCAGAAATAGCGGCTATCCCAAGAAAGACTGTTCCACCATCCATTCGCGCACGAGACAGACCTCAGCGGTCGGTTCGCTGCGCCGACGGTCAAGAGCAAGTGGCAGCTGATCGGCAACCATCATTGGCGTCCCCAAGGGGATTCGAACCCCTGTTACCGCCGTGAAAGGGCGATGTCCTAGGCCTCTAGACGATGGGGACATAGCGGCCGGTTGGCAGGGATCTAGAGCGACGGACGAGAAATTGCAACCGGCGCGCTCCCGCTCGCCTGCCTAACCTCTCGGCATCACGTCGAGGCGGACCACCACGCCTTCGAGCTCCGGCCGCGGCGCCGGGTATTGCCGCATGACCAGCGGGTCGTGCCCGGGGATGATGTGATGCGGGCTCGGCGCATGGGCGCGCAACGTGTCGTAGGCTTCGAGCATGTCGCCGATGTTGAACGCGGCGGTGAAGGGCCGGCCTGTCTCCATATTCTCGTAATAATGCGTGACGTCGGAGGCCAGCACGACCCAGCCGCGGCTGGTATGGATGCGGACGAACTGCATGCCCGGCGTATGCCCGCCGACCGGATGCAACGTGATGCCCGGAGAGAGCGCTGCGGGGCCGTCGTAGAGCTTGACCCGCTGCGCAAAATTGAGCCGCACGATGCCGACCACGTCCTCGACCTCGAATGAGCGCGCGAGGAACGGATGGCGCATGTGGCGGCCGGTCGTGTAGTGCAATTCCACCTCTTGCAGATGGAACTGAGCATTGGGGAGGCGGTGAAAATTGCCAACGTGGTCGTAGTGCATGTGGGTCAGCACGACGTCCTTGACCGCATTGCCGTCGACGCCGACCAGCGAGAGCGCCTCGATCGGGCAGCGCAGAAACCGCCGTTTGCGCGCCGCGGCGATCTCGGCAGTAAAGCCGGTGTCGATGACAACAGTATGATGGGGCGCGATGGCCACCCACACGAAATAGTCCATCGGCATCGGGCCGTCATGCGGGTCACCGCCGATAAAATGGTCGGAACGCCGGGCATCGCGCTCGGCGTAACGGATCGCGTAGACCTCGTATTCGGGGAGATGGGCGTCCATGAACGGCCTCGGGCAGCGAGCTCGGGATTGCGAAAGCGCAGCGGCAGTGCGAGCCTATATCTTCCGCTGCTTATAACCGACGCGAGGAACCCCCGCCATGACCGAATCTTCCCGAGAATCGTATTTGGGCCCGTACCGCGTCGCAGCCTTCAACGCGTCGAAAGAGTCCGAGAACAAGATCCACGACGATGCGGTCGCCCGGCGGTTCGGGTTCAGGGGCGGGCTGGTGCCTGGCGTCGACGTCTATGCCTATATGATGCACCTGCCGGTGCAGCGCTGGGGCCGCGCCTGGCTCGAACGCGGCACCGCCGAGTGCCGTTTCCTGAAGCCGGTCTATGATGGCGATACCGCGATCGTGAGCGCCGCCGAGATGCCAACGGGACTGGATCTGCAGATCGAAAGCCATGAAGAGATCTGCGTAACCGGCCGCGCCGGACTGCCTGCCGAGAGAGCCGCGCCGCCGCCTTCCTTCAGCGAAACCCCGGTGCCGCCGGTCCCGCCCGCCGAGCGCCCGCCGGCCGACGAGACGACTCTCGCAACCGGCACTCGGCTCGCGATGAACCCGTTTCGCGTGACTGACGAGTATGCCGAGCAGTATCTGTGCACGGTGCGCGAGACCGAGCCGCTCTATGCCCGGGAGAACCTCGTCCATCCCGGCACCATTCTGCATATCGGCAACTGGGTATTGCGCCACAACGTCGTATTGGGGCCGTGGATGCATGTCGGCAGCACGGTGCAGCATTTTGCAGCGGCCCGTATCGGCGATGAACTCTTGGCCGATGCCATCGTCACCGCCAATTACGAGCGCAAGGGCCACCGCTTCGTCGAGCTCGACGTGCTGGTGCATGCCGGGCAGAAGACGCCGGTCGCCCGCCTCGGCCACATCGCAATCTACCGCCCGCGCCAGCTGTCGGACGCCGCGTGAGGCAGAGCGGGAGGCGTGCGCTGGAGCGCCCGGAGATTAGCCGAGTTCTTTCTCCAGCAGGTCGAGAGCGGCGACGGAGAATGCGCGCATATTGTCGATCCGATCGCTGTTGCCGGTTTCGACCGTGATCGAGCGCTCACCATTGGGGCCGATGACGGCGATGCAGGAATGGCCGGCGGCATGGCCGTAGCGGCTGCCGGTCGGCCCGGCGGTCCCGGTCTCGCCGACCGACCATGTCGTGGCGAGCTTGCCGCGGATCTTGCGCGCGAAAAGTAGCGCGTAAGCCTCGGTCGAGGGGGTGATGCCGGTCAATTCCTCATCAGTAACTTCGAGGAGAGCGGCTCTCGACTGCCGGGTATAAACGACTGCGCCGCCCATGAAATAGGCCGACGCGCCGGCAATCGCCAGCAATGCCGCCGAGATCAGCCCTGCGGTCGAAGATTTGGCGATGCTGACCGTCTCGCCCCGCGCTTTCACCCGGGCCGCGATGCGTTCCGCTTGCGGCAACAATTCGTCAATCATGGCTGCATTCTCCTCATGCCGGCTTCCCAACGGCCGGATAGGGCGGCCGGTACAGGCCGGCCGGCGATATCGTGAAGATCTCGTACCCGGTCGCGGTCACGCCAATCGTATGCTCGAACTGCGCCGACAACGAGCGGTCCTTAGTGACCGCAGTCCAGCCGTCGCTGAGAATTTTGACCTCGTACCGGCCGGCGTTGATCATCGGCTCGACCGTGAAGAACATCCCTTCGCGCAATGCCGGTCCATCTCCGGGCCGGCCGTAATGCAGGACCGAGGGCGCGTCGTGAAAGACCCGCCCGACGCCGTGACCGCAGAAATCGCGAACCACCGAATAGCGGTGGCTCTCGGCATACCGCTGGATGGCGTCGCCGATCGCACCGAGGTGGATCCCGGGCCGCACCACGGCGATGCCGCGCATCATCGCCTCGTAAGTGACGTCGACGAGCCGCCTCGCCTTCAATGGGATGCGCTCGCCGACAAAAAACATCCGGCTCGTATCGCCGTGCCAGCCGTCGAGGATCACGGTCACGTCGATGTTGAGGATGTCGCTTTCCATCAGCCGCCGGTCGCCGGGGATGCCGTGACAGACGACGTGGTTGATCGAGGTGCAGATCGACTTTGGAAAGCCGCGGTAGTTGAGCGGCGCCGGGATCGCGTCCCGGTCGACGATGAACCCGTGGCATAGCCGGTCGAGCTCGCCGGTGGTGATGCCAGGCCGGACATGAGGGGTGATGAAGTCGAGCGTCTCAGCGGCGAGCATCCCGGCCCGCCGCATGCCCTCGAAGGCTTCCGGACCGTGGATTTTGATCGCGTGGTCGCGCGCCTCGGGGGGCGCGAGCCCCATCATTACATCCTGTTGCATGCCACTATCGTTCGCATTCTACCCCGCAGAGGGCGCAGCTTCCCGTGATAATCCGATAATGGGAGTCGGGCAATAACCGCGGAAGTCTCGGCGCCGCAAACTTGCAGGTGGGAATGCTGTGGGTCGGCGGCAATCCTCGGGGAACGGTGCCGATTGTGCCGGCGAAGGCAAGTGCCTATGAAGGCCCCGGCCCAGTAATCTCGAGGACATGATGCCGAGCAGCGATACAGAACCCAGGGTCGTCACCGCTTGCGTCCTGATCATCGGGAACGAGATCCTGTCCGGCCGCACCCAGGATGCGAACCTAGCCTTCCTTGCACAGGGCCTTAACGAGGCCGGCATCCGGCTGCGCCAGGCGCGGGTCATTCCGGACGACCACGACGTAATCGTAGCCACGGTCAACGAGGCGCGAAGCGGGTTCGATTATGTATTTACGACCGGCGGGATCGGCCCGACCCATGACGACATCACCGCCCAGTGCATCGCCGACGCCTTTGACGTAGCGCTGATCGTGCACCCCGAAGCGCGGCGGCTCCTCGAAAGCCATTACCCTCCGGGCCATCTGAACGAGGCGCGGCTGCGTATGGCGATGGTGCCCGAGGGAGCAGCACTACTGCCCAACCCGATCTCGCGCGCCCCCGGTTTTCAGATTGGCAACGTCTATGTTCTGCCCGGCGTGCCGAGTATCATGCAGGGTATATTCGAGCAGCTGAAGTACCGGCTCGTCGGCGGCGACAAAGTGTTGAGCCGCAGCGTCAGTTGCCACCTCGCCGAAGGCACTCTGGCAAAAGATCTCGCCGGGCTGCAAGACCGCTATCCCGATGTCGAGATCGGCTCCTATCCCTATTTCCGCCGCGGCGATTTTGGCGTGACGTTGGTGTTGCGCGGCACCGACCGGGAACGTCTCGCCGCCGCCACCGACGAGCTCAAGACGTTGGTCCGCAGCCTCGGCGGCGATCCGAAGGAGGGTCTCAGCGAAGGATGAGCGTGCGCCTATGACGATTCTTCCGGCTTCGCTTGTTTACGTCGTGTAGCGACACCGAAGGAGGCCGAGATGGCGAAACCGATTCCCGAGGGCTATCACAGTGTGACGCCCTACCTCATCCTGAACGCCGCGAGCGATGCCATCGCCTTTTACAAGACGGCGCTCGGCGCCGCTGAGGTGATGCGCATGGACGATCCCAGCGGCAAGATCCATCATGCCGAGATCAGCATCGGCAGTTCCCGCATCATGCTGGCCGATGAGCATCCGGACATCCAGGCGCTCAGCCCAAAGACGATCGGTGGCTCGCCGGTCTCGATCCACCTCTACGTCGATGACGTCGACGCCGCTATCGAGCGCGCAGTCACGGCGGGAGCAAAGATAATTCGTCCGGTGGCCGATCAATTTTATGGCGACCGCGTCGGCGGCATCGAGGACCCGTTCGGCTACCGCTGGTTCATCGCAACCCACAAGGAGGATCTGACGATGGACGAGATCCGCCGGCGCGCTGCGGCGCAATCGAGCTGACGCTTCAATCGGGCCGTAACAGCGCTAAATAGGATTCGGCAATACCGAGGAGATCGCGATGGACGACAAAACCCGCACCGAACTCGAGGCCGCAACCTTCCGCCGGCTGGTGGAACATCTGCGCGAACGGACCGACGTGCAGAACATCGATCTGATGAACCTGGCCGGTTTTTGCCGCAACTGCCTGTCGAAATGGTATCGCGCCGAAGCCGAAGACCGCGGCCTCGCGCTGTCCGATCCCGAATCGCGCGAGATCGTCTACGGCATGCCCTACGACGAGTGGCGGGCGAAATATCAGAGGGAAGCCAGCGCCGAGCAAAAGGCCGCCTTCGCCTCGCAGAAGCATTGATCCCAAAATCGTTGATCCCGGGTTGGGGCGCCGCTATCGTCGGCGCCGCCGCCGGGGGGCGGCATCGCAACGGGGATGAGGGGGATCATGGCCGATTTCGGCGGCATTGCGGGTGAGCAGCTCAAATCTTTGATCGAGCGCATCGAGCGGCTCGAAGACGAGAAGCGCGCGCTCGGCGAAGACATCAAAGAAGTCTACGCCGAGGCGAAGGGGACAGGCTTCGAGCCGAAAATCATGCGTCAGCTCATCAAGATCCGCAAAATGGACAAAGATGAGCACGACGAGCAGGAGAGCCTGCTCGACCTTTATAAGCGCGCGCTCGGAATGTTGCCGGAGGCTGGTCCGAGCGCCCAAGCGGCGGCGGAGTAAGCGCGCGCCTTCGAGCTGGTCCGGCACCGCTGAGCGGTAGCGCCGCAGCGTGGCAAGTTGAGTGCGCCGTCGGTACGTTTTTCGTTCTTATCGCTGTTTTTGCAGCCAATCTACAGCCAGACCGCGAGGGGCGGCTCATTCTCACAGAGGCGGCCGTTTTCGCGGTTCGACGAATGAGGCTATGCGGGGTCTGCGTTGGTGCTTATTCGGCTCACGGCGATGCACCGCCGAGAATTGCTTTGGCCGCATGGACGTAAGCACTGGCGAGTTGGCCGTCCTGAACAAGTTCGCCAACATGGCAGTTGAAGGCCTCGCAAATCGCCGCGATCTCGACAAAGCGGATGCGGCGAGCCCCGGTCTCGATCCGGTGATAGCGCACCCGCGACATTCCGAGGAGGTTGGCCGCGTCGTTCTGGGTCAGCCCCAATATGCGCCGGCGCCGCCGCAGAGCGGAGCGAATGCAGGCTTGGGAATCATCGGGTCCTCGCATCGCCTTCTCCTCCGAGCTCGAGCTAAATAAGCCGGCTCCCATCGCGGCGCCCAGGCGCGCGGCTTTGGATCGATAGCGCAATTTGACGACCTCGTTAACAGATTGTATATGATCTTTACAATTGCATAAATGATAATAAATGTCAAGTTAAGACATGTTGATCACAACAACTGACGTCACCTTGACGTTTTATGCCGCAACGCTGGACGATATCCTCAGTTAACGCCGCTTCTCGTGAACCGGAGATACTGATGGACTTTTCGCTCTCTGACGATCTTGTCGAACTGAAGGAGCGCACCGAGCGGTTTGTGCGAGACAGAATCCTTCCGTTCGAGGCCGACCCGCGGCAGAGCGCGCATGGGCCGAGTGAGGATTTGCGGCGCGAACTGGTCGCGCTCGGGCGCGAGGCAGGTCTCCTGAGCCCGCATGTCGGCCGCGCTTGGGGTGGGCTCGGGCTCGATCATCGCGGCAAGGCCGTCGTATTCGAGGCCGCCGGTTACTCGCCGCTCGGGCCGGTGGCGCTCAACTGTTTCGCGCCCGACGAAGGCAACATGCACCTCATCGAGGAAGTCGCCGAGCAGCGTCAGAAGGAAGAGTGGCTGCGACCGATGGCGGTCGGGCAGATCCGCTCGTGTTTCATGATGACGGAGCCGGCTCCCGGAGCCGGAGCGGATCCTTCGATGCTGCTGACGACCGCCCGCCGTGACGGCGGCGAGTTTGTCATCGACGGACGCAAATGGCTGATCACCGGAGCGGTCGGCGCCGATCTCGGCATCGTTATGGCGCGCAACGAGAGCGACATGGGTGGACCTGCCGGCGCGACGATGTTCCTGACGCCAATGAGCGCGCCGGGGATTCATATCGAACGGGTGCTGGACACGCTCGACCAATACATGACCGGGGGTCATGCAGTCGTCCGGCTCGACGGATTGCGGGTAAACGAAAGCCAAGTTCTGGGCAGGGTCGGTGAGGGCTTTCGTTATGCGCAGGTGCGGCTCGCACCGGCGCGCCTGACGCATTGCATGCGCTGGCTCGGCGCGGCGCGCCGCGCGCACGAAATCGCGACCGATTACGCGCGGCGGCGCACCGCCTTCGGCAAGCCGATCGGCGAGCACGAGGGGGTCGGTTTCATGCTCGCCGACAACGAGATGGACATCCATCAGTGCCGCCTCGTGATCTGGCATACCGCCTGGGTCCTCGACCGCGGCGAGCGCGGCCGCCACGAGTTCGAGCATGGCGAAGGTCATCTGCTCCGAGGCGATCTGGCGGGTCGTCGACCGCAGCATGCAAATTCTCGGCGGTCTCGGCATCACCGACGATACGATCGTCGCACGCCTGTTCCGCGAAGTCCGCCCGTTCCGGATCTATGACGGCCCTTCCGAGGTGCACCGCTGGAGCATCGCCCAGCGCGTATTGCGGAATGCCGCAGCGAGCTAGCCCCAGGTGAGGCCGTCACTTGCGAGTTGAACACCGGCCGGAGGGCCGACCCGCCCCCTGTTCGAGCCAGGGGCAAGCTCTAGACGAAACCGCCACCAGAGCGATTTCCCGGCGAAAGCCGGGACCCATGCCTATCCCATGCTCGTGCCGCCGAGGGATGGACCCCGGCTTTCGCCGGGGAAGCGCTCAATATGGTCTGTCGTCACGAACCGCCTTGGTTTTTTGTTAGGAGTGCCTTGCGCGATGACAATCCCAGGGCGGATTTAGAGCGCGTCTATGCAAGATTGTCCATCGCAGCGGCGGACCCTTGGTCAGTGCGCCCCGAATTCTTGGACCAGCGCATCGCGGACCGTATCGAGGCCGAGCCTATGTTCGGCGATGAGCGGACTCGTCTCGACGATGATGTCGTCGATGTCCTTGATCATTTTGAGGCGCTTGTAGAGATCCTCGGCATGGAGCCCGAGCCCTTCACCGAGGATCTCCATGAAATTGACGACCTCGAAGCTGCGTCCGTCGCCAACGTCGCAAAGCTCGCGATGACAAGCATGGTAAATCGTGGCGAGCGTTGTGACCCCGGCGTCGGCCACGGCGGCGAGCTCGCGCTGGACGAGCTCGCGCTTGAACGCGGGAAGCACCGCCAGGCTGTTGGCCTGGGTTCCGACACGCGGCACGTCGATTTCGATAAGTTTGACGCCCGGTATGATCGCCAACAGCTTGCGCACCGCTGCCTGCACCGACGGCAAGACCGGCCGCTCATGCAGAGCCACACGTTTATCGACGCGTTGTTTCATCAGCGCGGCGAGAGTGTCCGCGTGGTCGGCGAGAAAAACTAGGAACGGGTTCAGGTCGAAGGGCCGAGCGCCAAACCGAGCCTCGTAGCTCGGCAACGTCACTTCGCCGATCTGGACCTGGCAGCTCGGGCACCAGGACAGCACGGTCGAGGTGCCGGCCGAGGCGAGACCGTCGATCGTCGCGTAGGACACGCGGGCGGTGTTTTCAAAATCGCCTTCGCGGAACTGATAGACGCCGCAGCACTGTCCGGGCCCGCCCATTACCTCGTAGTCGACGCCGAGGAGATCGAGCACGTCGAGACAAAGGAGCGCGATATGCGGGGTCTTCAGGATATTGCACCCGGTGTAGAAGACGACATCGGGCGGGCTTTGGCGAGCCTCCTCGCCGGATTGCCCTCTGACGCGGGCTAATGTCTCGGGCGGGAGCTGCAGGCGCGACAGGATCCGCACGCCGCGGCTCATCGTCTGAAAGCCCTGCCGCCAACGCTCATTGAGCGGCGCGTCGCCGGTCTGCGCCCTCGCAAATCCGCGGGCCAGTTGAACCATGAACCGCGTGTCGATGCTCTCGGGGCAGGCCGGAATGCAATTGCCGCTGCCGCTGCACACCGAAGCCCAGCGTGCGGCCTCCGGCGTGCCGCTGCCGCCGGTGATCAGGTCGATTATGCCGGCCGCGGTTTCCTCCGGGTCCGCCCCGCCGAGACCGGCCGGCGCAACCATCGGGCAAGCCTGAAAACAAGCCCCGCAACGCGTGCACGCCTCGGCAATCCCCCCGCCGCGCGCCCTGAAATCCGCAAGATACCTGGCAGTCCCGCCGTCGGCCATGCCGCCACTCCGCTGTTTCTTAAACTCAGGCTACCCTATTCAATCACCTAAGGGAAAGCGGCCGACGCTATCCCTGACCTGCGGTCCATGTCATGCTGTTGGGTGGACGTGGAATGGGGAGGAAGGCAATGCGGTTCTTGGTCAAGGTTTCGTTCCCGGTCGAGGCGGGCAATGCAGCTGCAAAAAAGGACGGCTTCAAGGTGATCCAGACCATCCTCGATCAACAAAAGCCCGAGGCCGCCTACTTCATTGCCGAGGGCGGCCGGCGCACCGGCATTCTGATACTCAACATGAACGACGCTTCCGAGCTCGCACGCATTGCGGAGCCTTGGTTCCTAGCGTTGAACGCCAGCATTGAAGCGACGCCGGCAATGATCCCTGAGGATCTCCAGAGGGCAGCACCGGCAATAGAGCAGGCGGTGAAAACCTTTGGATGAAGTGAATTTGGACCCTTCACCCGAGGCGCTTAGCTGAGTTAACCGTCATCTCGCAATAGAGCGTGTGAGAAAATCCCTTGCGCGGCCCATTCTATCGCCTCTCCGGCGAAAGCCGGGGCCCATCGTTCCGCCGCACGAGCCTGTCATTGGTGGGTAAGCAATGCGATCGCTTGAGAAGTTCGAGGGCACAGTGCCATGGGTCCCGGCTTTCGCCGGGAAAGCCACGCGCGCACGGTAAATCATCGCTGATGCCAATTTTCATATTATAGCGGGATTACCAGCAATGTGTCGATCTTCTGGCTGTCGAGGACGACGAGGCGTTCGATGAAAGCGGTAGGGCTGGCTCGTCAGAGCGATGCGGTCGAGATAGCGGCCGGCGGCGAAGAGTGCCATCTCGCCGTCATGCATGATCCGCACCGCAATAAAGTTCGACCGCACCTGCGCCACTGTAGCGTCGACCTGCTCGATGCGGATCGGGCCGACGATGTGGCGGTAGCGGTGCGGTTCGAAAATATTTGCCTGGCGCAGCGCGGTCACGCGGTCGATCAGCATGCCGCGCGACGCCGCATAGACGACGCCGTGCGGCAATCCGGCTTCGTGACTGGCGCGGCTGGTGATCACATATCGGCACTGCTCGACAAAGAAGTCGGGCCAGTCTTCGAGCCGGTCCTCGTCGATGCAGTCCGCATAGGCGGCGATCAGCTCTTGAACACCGAGCCGGACGGCGACCTCGTCCATAACGTCTCAGCGCCTGCGAAAGGGCGAAAAATTAGCGGGATTTGCGCAGTGCGTCCTTCGAGATGGCCGCTCTGCGGCCTCCTCAGGATGAGGCAAGTCCTTTAATGCCATTTGCGCAATCCCCTCATGCTGAGGAGCGCCCGAGGGCGCGTCTCGAAGCACGCATGTGTTGATGCAGCCCTCAACAGCCGGTCAGGGCGCGGTATTCCTTCCAGAAGCCGCGAATTGCTGCTTCGCTGGCGCGGAAGGGCTGCGGCTCGGCGTCGTACCCGCCCATCATGACGACCCCGGTATCCTCGTCATTGTAGCGTATTCCGCGCTGGACGAGCCCGCCGATACAGCCATCCTCCATTGAGATATAACCGGCGGCTCCAACCAGATTGCCTTGCCGCAACCGGCGTTCGGTCATCGCCTCGTCGTCGTCCTCGAAGCCCAGATGGATCCATTCGAGCTCGGTCTTTTCGAGCCCGCGCGGGCGGATGACGCGAACCGCGATCGTATTGCGGATCTGCTGCAGCACCATGCTCGGGAACACGGTCAGGATCTGCACCGAGATGCCGTCGCCGTATTCGTCGACCGATTCGATGACCGAGCTGTCCTTGAGGCCGAACCCGCTGTCCGAGCGCAACGCCGCCTCTTTGTAATCGGCGTCCTCCTGCGCGTAATCGAGTTTCGAATAGCTGAAGTGATGCGCCCCGCTGTCGTCCATGACGATCCCGCCCTCTTGGCTCAGGCGGTTGATACGGAAGGTCGTCAGAAACAGGTGCAATATACTGGCGTGATAGGTGTCCTTGACGTTTTCGGCGTAGAGCTTCCAGTTATTGGGGAGTACCTGCGTGCTGCGGCCGAGAATGCGGGCGGGCCGGTTCAGCACGCGGCTGATGCCGGCGGAAATTTTCGGTCCGAGATAGGTTTGGAGATCGGGCGTGTCGTCGCGGAACGACCCGAACACCAGGCCGGCGAACTCGGCGACCCGCAGCCGCCGCAGATTGTGCTCGTCCTTACGGAACTCGGGGGGCATGCCGCCTTGCCGCTTGACCCCGCGCTCGAACGCGACGCCGGTCAGTTTCCCGGTCAGATCATAGGTCCAGCCGTGATAGATGCAGCCGATCTCTTTGACGTTGCCGCGGCGCTCCAGGCACAAGAGATTACCGCGATGCGCGCAACGGTTGACAAAGGCGTTGATCTCCCCCGCGCCATCGCGGGTCACGATGACCGCGGTCTCGCCGATCGTCGTGGCGATGTAATCCCCCGCGTTCGCGACCTCGGAGGTCAGACACAGAAAATTCCAGGTCGGGCCCTTGAAGATCCGCTCCTGTTCGAGCCGGTATTGGCCGGGATCGGTGTAGAGGCGGAACGGGATCTCGGTCAGTCCGTTCGAGGGCCACGGAACTCCCCGTATCGCGTCGGCGCCGAGCTCTGACATGTTTGCCTCCTCCTCAGAATAATGGCAGCCATGATAGCAGGAACCCGGCGAAGGGGGAAATTCGCTTGCGGGAAGTGGGCCGATGGCCGACGATCCGCCGCAGCAGGCTTTCTGCCGGAGGACTCGGCATGGACGATCTCTATCTGCGCAGCGGCATTTTTCTCGCGCCGTTTCACAACCACGACGAAAACCCGACCTTGTCGATCGAGCGCGACCTCGAATTGCTCGAGCATCTCGACCGGCTGAATTACCACGAGGCGTGGATCGGCGAGCATCATTCGGGCGGCTTCGAATTGATCGCTTGCCCGGAGATGTTCATCGCGGCGGCAGCGCAGCGCACCCGGCATATCCGCCTCGGCACCGGCGTCGTGTCGCTGCCGTACCACAACCCGTTCATGCTCGCCGACCGCATGGTGCAGCTCGACCACATGACGCGCGGCCGCGCGATGTTCGGGGTCGGCCCCGGCGCCCTCGTGCACGACGCGCTGAAGATCGGCATCGATCCCGGCGACCAGCGCAAGATGATGAACGAGGCGCTCGAAGTCATTATCCCGCTGCTGCGGGGTGAGATGGTGAATCGCAAGACCGACTGGTTCAGCCTGACCGACGCGCAACTGCAACTGCGGCCCTATTCCCACCCGACGATGGAATTGGCGGTGGCCGCCGCGCGCTCACCTTCAGGATCGCTGCTGGCCGGCAAATACGGTATCGGCCTGCTGTCGATCGGCGGCACCGCCCCGGCGCAGATGGAGCGCCATACCGCCAATTGGGGCCTTTACGAGGAGACTGCGCGCGCCAACGGCCATACGCCAAACCGCAAAGATTGGCGCGTCGTCGGTTTCTTCCATATCGCCGACACGCGCGAGCAGGCGCGCAAGAATGTAGAGTTCGGCGTGCAGGCCTTCGCCAATTATTTTCGTGACATCGCCACTTTCCCGATCATCCCGGCGGATGTCGGCGACCCTATCGAGTGGCTGATCGAAACCGGAACGGCCTGCATCGGCACCCCCGATGATGCGGTCGCTTATGTAGAGCGCCTGGTCCAGGGCTCGGGCGGGTTCGGGGTCCTGTGCGAGCTGGCGCAGAACTGGGCCGATTGGGACGCGACGAAGCGGCATTACGAGCTGATGGCGCGTTTCGTGCACCCGCATTTCCAGAAGAGCCGCGATCTATTGCGCGCCAGCTACGACTTCGCCGTGCAGCACCACGAGGATTTCCTCGGGAAAGCCAGCGCCGCGATCCAATCCGAGATTGAGCGGCACGCCGCCCGGCGCTCGGTCGAGACCAAGAGGTCCGCAGCCGAGTAGACAAAGCTCAGGGCCCGGTCGCCGAGCGGGCGGCGAGGAGGTCGCGGATCTCCTCGAGCAATACCTCGCTACGTGGCGGTGGAGGCGGCGCAGCAGTCGGCTCCTGACGTACGTGCAACCGGGTCAGCGCCTTGATCAGCCAGAACACCGCAAAGCTGACGATCAGGAACTGAATCACGGCGTTGAGGAAGACGCCGAAGTTCAACGTGACGGCGCCCGCCTTTTGCGCGTCGGCGAGGGTCGGCTCCGACGGTCCCTTCAACGTGACGAAGATGTTGGTAAAATCGATGCCGCCGACGAGGAGACCGATGAGCGGGGTGAATATGTCTTTCACCAAGCTGTTGACGACGGCGGTGAAGGCGACCCCGATGATGATGCCGACCGCCAGATCGATCACATTGCCGCGCATGATGAAAGCTCTGAATTCATCGATCCACCCGGGCCGGCGGACACCGAATGGTATTGCAGCTCTGTCGCTCATGACGCATCTCCTCCCCGGGCATTTGACTATGCTCTTCCGTTTTAAATTACGACGAGTGTCATTGGCGAATGGTTTTCCAGCCAGTGACAGGAGCGGCAGCTGATGGCTGAGATCGCCCCAGCCGGCGCGGCGATCGCCCGCGCCGCGGCATTGTTGCGCGCCGGGCGCCTGGTCGGATTCCCGACCGAGACCGTGTATGGGCTCGGCGGCGATGCGACAAACGATCATGCCGTCGCCGCGATCTTCGCAGCCAAGGCCCGGCCCCGCTTCAATCCGCTGATCGTCCATGTTCGCGATCTCGCCGAGGCCGAGACCCTGGCCATTTTCACTGCTTCCGCTCGCCGCGCCGCTGCCCGGTTCTGGCCGGGACCGCTGACCCTCGTATTGCCCCGGCAACCCTCAGCCGGATTGTCGCTGCTGGCGAGCGCCGGCCTCGATACGGTGGCGATCCGCGTCCCCGCCCATCCGGTCGCACAGGCGTTGCTGCGCGAGGCGTCCCGTCCGATCGCCGCTCCGTCGGCCAACCGCTCGGGCCGGGTCAGCCCGACCGAGGCCGCGCATGTAGCCGAAGACCTCGGGGACGAAGTCGCGTTGATCCTCGACGATGGCCCGACGCTGGTCGGGCTCGAATCGACCGTCCTCGATCTATCGGGTGAGGCCCCTGCCCTGCTCCGCCCCGGCGCGGTCACCCTCGAAGCGCTGACCGAGCTGCTCGGACCTAGCGCCCTGCCGGGATCAGGCCTGCCGAAATCGCCGGGCATGCTGGCGAGCCATTACGCACCCCGGCTACCCGTGCGCGTCGCCGCAACCGAGGCCCGACCCGGCGAGGCATTGCTCGCCTTCGGCCCGGATGCGCCGCCCGGCTTCGCGGCGGTGCTGTGGCTGAGCCGTTCCGGCGACCTTGCCGAGGCGGCGGCTAATCTTTTCGCAATGCTGCGCCGGGTCGACCGCCCCTCTTTCACCGGGATCGCGGTAATGCCGGTCCCCGAGCATGGCCTCGGCCTAGCGATTAATGACCGCCTGCGCCGCGCCGCCGCCCCGCGCGGCAGCTGATCCAAATCAGCGTCAACGATCGCCCGACAACGCGAGAATACTGGCGCGGGACCCTCCTGCGTCGGTCAGACCACAACGGTAACGGTGCTTTACTCCAGAGGAATCGACGCGTTACCGGCCCCGAGTTCTTGTCACCTCGATTTTTGCGCGTATTTATCGGCAGAAAAATTCTGCAGGGGCATAACGCAATGCCACTCAACATCAAAGACCTGGCAACGGAAAAAGCTGTGCGCGAGCTCGCGGCATTGACCGGAGAGACGGTTACAGCCGCGGTGCGCAGAGCTGCCGAAGAGCGGCTGCAGCGAGTCCGACACGACCGAGGCGGGCACAGCCTGGCCGCCGAAATCCTCGAAATCGGCAGGCGCTGTGCGTCCTTGCCGGATCTCGATAGGCGGACGGCCAATGAGATCCTCGGCTATGACGAGCACGGACTGCCCGCCTGATGGTCATCGATACTTCGGCCATTATAGCCGTGCTGCTTAACGAAGCGACTGCGGCCCGCATCGCGCAGTTGATCGAGAGGAGTTCTCCGCGCCTGCTATCGGCGGCAAACTTGCTGGAAACCTCGATCGTGATCGAAAGCCGAAAGGGCGAACCCGGTGGCTTTGCCTACGCTCTCGCAAAAACCCGGCGATTGCCGTTGCTCTACCAGGAAACGATTTCTCGCAGACGGACATAGAGAGCCTGCCATTGTAATCCGCGATGCATCTTCAGACCCCAGGCACTATCTCGCGGGCTTTTCGTATCGCCGCTACCATCCTGCTCGGCGTGATCGGCCTTCCGGATGGAGCGACAAGGCCTCACGCGCAAGGAGCTGCGGAGACGCTGCAATCGGGACCCCCGCCGCTCGGCGGATTTGAAGCTCTCATTCGCTTGAGCCTGCGTAGCCGTAGAATGGGTTGAGAACGCGAAACGCTTCGCTCTCGGCTCGAAACGGTGGGTTTTGTCTAACACGCGAAACCCACGCTACACCTCGAGAGCCCTTCGGATCGCCGCGAGGACCCGGCGCGGGGTGATTGGGGTTTCGTTGACTTCAACCCCCCCTGGGGCGCCGATCGCGGCGAGGGCGTCGCGGACGGCGTTGGCGATGGCGGCGGGCGGGGCGACGGCGCCGCCTTCACCCATGCCCTTCATGCCGTATTCGGTGTGCGGGGTGGGGGTGTGAAGGTGGCCGATCTTGATTGCCGGCATTTCGGCGGCGCCGGGGAGCAGGTAGTCGGCCAGGGTGCCGGCGAGCGGCTGGCCCGTCTCGTCGTAGGGGATCTCCTCGAAGAGCGCGGTGCCGATACCCTGCACGACGCCGCCGCGGATCTGGCCTTCGACGAGCATCGGGTTGACCATCGTGCCGCAATCCTCGGCGACCGCGTAATCGAGGAGCTCGACAAAGCCGGTCTCGGGGTCGACCGCGACGACGGCGCCGTGCGTCGCATAGGAATAGACGCCGGTGCTGATCGCCGGCTCGTAAGTCGCCGTCGCGTCGAGCAATGGGTCGACCCCTTGCGGCAATCCGTCCATCCGCAGATGCGCGACCTTGGCGATCTCGGCGATCGTGACCGAGCCCTGCGGCCCCGCTATAACGCCCCCGGCGCAGCGCACCTCGGCGAGGTCGCATTGCAACAGATGCGCGCCGATCCGGCAGAGCTTGTCGCGCAGCATCCGGCTGGCGCGCGCCACCGCGCCGCCCGACATGACCATGCTGCGCGACGCGAAGGTGCCAAACCCGAAAGCGGTGCTCTCGGTGTCGCCGTGGCGCACCGAAATGCGCGCCGGGTCGATGCCGAGCTCCTCGGCGGCGACCTGCGACAGCGCCGTCTCCAGCCCTTGCCCATGCGACTGGATGCCGACCATCAGCACGACGCTGCCGTCGGTCAGGATCCGCGCCGTGCAGCTCTCGAACCCGGGGATGATCGAAGCGCCGCGGGCGGCGAATTCGGCGGCGCCATGGGCGGTCTGCTCGGCGAAAGTCGCAAAGCCGATGCCGATTAGACGGCCCCCGGCCTCCGCCGGGGCAGGCTCCGGCTCACTGCGCTGTTGGCGCGCGCGGATCGCCGGCATGTCCAGCAGCTCGGCGCACAACCGCACGCTCTGCGCATAGTCGCCGCTGTCGAGGCGCATGCCGCCGATCGTCGTGAAGGGCATCTGCTCGGGGCGCACCAGGTTGAGGAGCCGAACCTCGTTGGGTTCATGCCCAATCGCCCGGGCGACCTCGTCGATCAGCCGTTCGATCACAAAGCACGCCCCCGGACGGCCGACCCCGCGGTAGGGGCCGAGTGGCGTCTTGTTGGTCGCCACCGTATGGTGCTTTGCGCGGTAGTTCGGAATCGTGTACGGCCCCGGTAAGGCGCGCGCGACCATCCCGGCTTCGTGATAGGGCCCCTGCGGCCACAAGCCATAGGCTCCGGCGTCGACGACGATCTCGGCGTCGACGCCGAGAATGCGGCCTTGCCGGTCGGCATAGGCGGTGACTTTGTAATGATGGTCGCGGGTATGCGCCGTTGTCAGCAGATGCTCGTTGCGGTCCTCGATCCAACGCACCGGGTGATCGAGCTCCAATGCCAATGCCGCCAGGATGATCTCTTCGGGATAGAGCCGAGCCTTGGGACCGAAACCGCCGCCGACATCGGGAGCGACCACGCGGATGCGGCGCTCCTCGACGCCCAGGATTTCGGCCAATGCGACGCGCACCGTATGCGGTGTCTGGGTCGAGGCATAAACCACGACTTCGTCGAGGCGATAGTCGCGGTAGGCCAGCACGCCGCGGCATTCGAGCGGCGCGCCCGATTGCCGCTGCATGCGAAATTCTCGGGTCACCGTCACATCGGCAGCGCGCGCGGCGGCGTCGATATCGCCCCCCTCCAGGATGTGCTCGATATAGAGATTGTCGCCCCAGCTCTCATGCACCGGATGGCGGCTGCCTCGCATGTCGCGAGGTGCGTCGACCACCGGCTCCAGTACCTCGAAATCGACCGAGACAGCATTGGCGAGGTCTTCCGCCTCGCCGCGCGACGAGGCTATGCAGGCGGCGATGGCTTCGCCGACATAACGCACCTTGTCAGTGGCGAGGGGCGGCCAGGGCGGCGACTTGGCGCCCGTCGAGTGCGAGGTGACCCGGATCGGCTTGACACGAGGCAGATCCGCCGCGGTAAAGACACGGCCGCGCACCTCGGGCGGGATCGAAATCGATCTGATCCGCGCGTGCGCATGGGGACTGCGGACAAACGCGACGTCCATCGTGCCCGGCAATTTTATGTCCGGGACGAACTGCCCGCGCCCGTGCAGATGACGGTCGTCCTCCCTGCGCAACAGCGAGGCGCCGACGCCAAACCGGTCGTCAGGCATTGGGCATCTCCCTCTCCAACTCCTTCGCCGCTTCCGCGATGGCAGCAACGATGTTTGTATAGCCGGTGCAGCGGCAGATGTTGCCGGCGAGGCCCTCTCGAATCTCACGCGCCGAGCCCGCGCGTTGCCGCAGGATCAAGTCGCGCGCGGTGATCAGCATTGCCGGCGTGCAGTAGCCGCATTGCAAGGCGTGGTGCTGGTGGAAGTTGCGCCGCAGCGCGTCGATGACCGGGTCTGCGGCGAAGCCCTCGATGGTCGTGATCCCGCGTTCGTCACACGCCACGGCGAGCATCAGGCACGACCGCGCGGGCTCGCCGTCAATGAGGACCGTGCAGGCGCCGCAAACGCCATGCTCGCAGCCGAGATGAGTGCCGGTCAGATTGCGCCGCTCGCGCAGAAAATCGGCGAGCGACAATCGCGGCGGGACGTCATCCGCTACTGCGGCGCCATTGACCTGCAAACGGATCGCGGTCATTGCAGCACCTGCTGCGCGGCCCGCATCGCGGCGACGGTGTACAGCTGGCGCTGGAACTCGTCGAAGTGGCGATCCGCTGCGCGGTTGAGATCGGCCGCAACGGCATGGCGCATATCGTCGTCGCGCCCCCTACTGGAGAGGAACCGCGAAGCCTCATTGAGCACCAGCGGGGCGCCATTAGCCGCGCCGAGAACGACGCGGCAATGACCGCGCATATCATCGGCAATCGCCACTGCGAGGGCGCTGGCGAACTCACCCGATTTGCGGCACAGCTTCACATAGCCCCAGCGGGCATCCGCCGACAGCTTGGGAATGTGCACGCTTTCGATAATCTCGTCGGCGGCAAGCACCGTCTCGAAGACCCCGGTCGTGAACTCGCTGCATTTGACCGACCGCCGCCCGCCCGAGCCGCAAACCATGATTTCGGCATCCAGGGACACCAGAACGGCGGGCCACTCGGCCGCCGGGTCGGACAGCGCGAGGCTGCCACCGATCGTGCCGCGATTGCGGATCGCGCGATAGGCAAGGCTCGCCGCGACCCGCGGCATCAGCCCACGCGACGGGTCAGCGACGCGGCCATCCTCGATTGCGGCATGCGTCACGCAAGCGCCAAAAGATACCGCATCGGCATCGTCGGAAACCGAACGAAGCTCCGGCAATCGGCTGATATCGATCAGCAAGCCGGGCGAGGCGACCCGCAGGTTCATCATCGCCACCAGCGACTGGCCGCCCGCTATCACCCGCGCCTCGCCCCGGTGTTCTGCAAGCAGATCGACAGCCTCCGCCAGGCTGCGCGGCCTGACGTAATCGACAGCCGGCGCTTTCATGAACGACCCATGGGTTTGCCCCCCGACCTCCATTGCGCGATCGCAGCGAACTGCAACATCCGGGGCGCCCGGTGTCAATCCGCTGCGAAGCCGAGCTTGCGGTCTCCGCGCATCGTGCTCATTGTTAAAATAGCCCTTGAGAAGGAGCCGATCATGGCAACGCTGACGCAGACGCGCGAATCCGGTTTCAAGACCAACCCCGACTACAAGATCCTATTCGAGCCTTCGCCGCGTCGGGTGCGCATCAAGTTCAACGGCGAGATCATCGCCGACAGCACGAACGCCCACCTGCTCTTCGAGACCCGGCATCTGCCCGTCTATTACTTCCCGCGCTCGGATGTCCGCATGGACCGGATGACCTCGACCGACCATCACACCTTTTGCCCGTACAAGGGGACGGCGTCCTATTGGACGATCACGGTCGGCGACAAGGTGGCCGAGAACGCGGTGTGGGGCTATCCGGAGCCCTTTGAGGAGGTGGCGGCAATCAAGGACTTCGTCGCGTTCTACTGGAACCGCGTCGACGCGTGGTATGAGGAGGAAGAAGAGATTTTTGTCCACCCGCGCGATCCCTATAAGCGGGTCGACGTGCTGGATTCATCGCGCTCGGTGCAGGTCGTCGTAGGCGGCCAAGTCGTTGCCGAGACCCGGCGCGCACGGTTTCTTTTTGAGACGCGGCTGCCGACCCGCTACTACATCCCGCCCGGTGATGTGCGCATGGAGCTTCTCGTTCCGAGCGAGACGGTCACCCGCTGCCCTTACAAGGGCAAGGCGCGCTACCACTCGGTCAAGATCGGCGACAAGGTGTTCGGCGATCTCGTCTGGAGCTACCCCGACCCGATCCCGGAATGCCCGAAGATCAAGGGCTATCTTTGCTTCTTCAACGAGCAGGTGGACGAGATCCGGGTAGACGGCGTCCTGGTGGCGCGGCCGGTGACGCCATGGTCGAAGGACTGGAAGGAGAAGGCGGCGTCGGTGCCGGACAGCCGCGGACCCGTCGCCCGGCCCTAAACTAGCGTTGAAAGGCGCGGATGAAAGTATCGACGCCGGCGCTCACCGCCTCACCGATACCCGACTGATCGGCTTCGGTTTCGAGGCGAAGCAGATGGCGCAGGTGGTTCTCTCCGCGGATTAATCCAACAAATTGCTCGGCCGCCATGCGCGGCTGGGATATTTCGAGTGACCCCGCGGCGGCCGCTCGGCGCATAAAGGCCTCGATCTGGCCCAGAGTGCGCTCCGGGCCGGCGCGCCAGAATACTTCGCCGAGCGCTGGAAATCGGGTGACTTCGGCGACAATGATGCGGTGAACTGCGATCGCGTCGGGGGAAAGAACGAGATCGAGAAACCGCCGGCCGAGCGTCGTCAGCGAGGCGCGGACATCGGTGGGGTCGAGCTCGCGCGCCGAAAAAGTCTCGAAATGGCGCTCGCACACGCGCCCTACCATCGCGCCGAATAGTTCTTCCTTGCCGGCGAAATGGGCATAGACGGTCGCCTTGGAAACGCCGGCCTCGCGGGCGATCGTGTCCATGCTGACCGCGCCAAATCCGCCGGCGAGAAAGGTTCGCGTTGCCGCGGCGAGGATGCTTTCGACCTTGGCGCCGCTTCGAACTTCGCTGCGTTCGATTTGTTCCACCGCGCCTCGCGGGTGAGCGTGCACTTGACAGCGTGTAGCGGAACTTTCATCTTCAGGCAACAGATAAACTGAACGGTTTAGTTTAGGTGAGGATGCGCAAGAAGCTCGCAGCGGGGCTGGCCGTGGTGGTGCTCGCCCTCGCCGGCATCGGCGGGTGGTACTGGTGGAATGTGCTGCAGTTCCGGCAGTCTACCGATGATGCCTATGTGCAGAGCGACATCTCGGTGATCAGTCCGAAGATCGAGGGTTACATCAAGGAGGTGCGGGTCGCAGACAACGAGGCCGTCGCTGAGGGCCAGGTGCTCTTCGTCATCGACGATCGCGATTTCGCCGCCAAGGTCGCCCACGCAGAGGCGGCAGTCGCCACCGAAGAAGCGATGGTCACGACGTATGGGAGCCGGCTCGACTTGCAGCGGGAGATGATCGAAGAGGCGCAGGCGACGCTGGACTCCGCTGAGGCCGATCTGGCGCGGGCACAGCGGGACTTCACGCGCTACAGCGCCCTGATGTCGAGCGATTTCGCCAGCCGGCAGCGCTTTGAGCAGGCGCAGGCCGATTCCCGCAAGGCCGAGGCGGCCGTCGCCAAGAGCCGTGCCTCCCTCGCGGCCGCGCGGAACCAGCTCGCCGTACTGCGCTCGCAGCGACACGAGGAAGAGGGGAGGCGGCAGCAAGCTCGCGCCACTCTGCAGCTCGCCCGCAACGATCTCGAAAACACGGTCATCCGCGCGCCGGTTTCCGGGATAGCCGGCAATCGCGCCGGTCAGGTCGGGCAGTACGTCAAGGCGGGGACCCAGCTATTATCGCTGGTGCCGTTGTCGCGGGTCTACGTCACGGCGAACTTCAAGGAAACCCAGCTGACCCATCTGCGGCCGGGGCAGCTCGCCGAGGTGTCGGTCGACGCCTATCCGGATCTGATCATTGAGGGCCACGTCGAGAGTTTTGCGCCGGCGAGCGGCGCCCAGTTCAGTCTGTTGCCGCCGGACAACGCGACCGGGAATTTCACCAAGATCGTGCAGCGCGTCCCGGTACGGATCGCCCTGCCGGCGAACGGTCCGCTCGCCGGGCTGCTCCGCCCCGGTCTTTCCGTCACCGTGACGATAGACACCAAAGGCACCGGCAATGACGACGGGCTCGTCGGCGCAGCGCAGGCCAAATCCCCATGAGCGCATTGCGGGGTAATTCCCCGCCCCTTGTTGCCCCCGCCCTTCCCTCCCCCGCAAGCGGGAGAGGGTTAGGGAGGGTCGCCCCCGCGCTTCCTTCCCCTGTCAGCGGGGGAGGGTTAGGGAGGGGGCAAGATGCTAGGGTAAGCAGGCGGGATCTCGGCGCATCGCCCACCCTGCGCGACTGGCTCGGCGTCCTCGCGATGGTCGTCGGCCTGTTCATGGCGATCATGGATGTCCAAATCGTGACCAGCTCGCTGACGCAGATCCAGGGCGGGCTGGCGGCCAGCACCGACGAGATCAGCTGGGTCCAGACCTCCTACCTAATTGCCGATGTCGTGATGGTGCCGCTGTCGGGAACCTTGTCACGGCTGTTGTCGACCCGCGTCCTGTTCGTGATCGCGGCGCTCGGCTTCACTGGGGCGAGCGCATTGTGCGCCACCGCGACGAGCCTCGGCCAGATGATCGTCTATCGCGCATTGCAGGGGTTCAGCGGCGGCGCGATGATGCCGTTGGTGTTTCCCGTCGTCTATACGAAATTCCGAATGCCGCAATTGGCGCAGATCATGGTGCTGATCGGGTTGATCCTGAACCTCTCGTCGACTTTGGGGCCGACGATCGGCGGTTACTTGACCGATACCTTTTCCTGGCATTGGCTGTTCCTCGTAAATATCGTGCCCGGCATCGCCGTCGCCGGCGCCGTATGGGTCTTGATCGACATCGACAAGCCCGAGGTCTCGCTGTTGCGCCATTTCGATCTCTACGGGCTGGTGCTGATGGCGCTGTTTCTCGGCTGCCTCCAATACGCGCTTCAGGAAGGCCCGCGTTGGGATTGGCTTTCGGACGGCACGATCCTCGCCGCCGTGATCGTCTCGGGCATCGCCGCCGTCCTGTTCTTCTGGCGCGTGCTGACCTACCATCAGCCGATCGTCGATCTGCGCGCCTTTACCAATCGCAACTTTGCGCTCGGCTCATTCTATACTTTTGTCGTTGGCACCGGCCTTTACGGTACGACCTACCTGATACCCCTCTTTCTCGCACAGGTTCGGGGCTTCAACAGCCTCCAGATCGGTGAGACCGTCGTCGTCACGGGGCTCGCGCAGATGTTGATGTCGCCGATCTCCAGCCAGCTGACGCGCAGAATGGACCTGCGGCTCATGCTCAGCATCGGCATCGGCCTTTTTGCCGTGGCGATGTACCTGACGGCCGGGCTCACCAATCAGGCGGGCTATGCCGAGCTGTTCGTGCCGCAGGTCTTGCGCGGCATCGCGCTGATGATGTGCTATCTGCCGGCAAATATGATCGCGCTCGGCAGCGTGCCGCCGGACAAGCTGAAGAACTCCGCCGGGCTCTACAATCTGACGCGCGATCTCGGCGGCGCCATTGCATTGGCGACGATCGGCACGGTGATGAACCAACGGCTTCATTTCCATTGGAACCGGCTGATCGAAGACATCAACCCGGCGCGCCCGGCGGTGCAGCATTTCCTCGACATGCAAGCCAGTCGCCTCGATGCGCTGGTCCCCGGTGACACCGGCCGTGCGGCAGTCAAGCTCCTCGCCAATGTGGTGCAGCGCGAAGCGCTGGTGATGACCTACAACGACGCCATTATGCTTGTCGGTTGCCTGTTCGTTTTCGGCCTCTTTCTGATGCCGCTGGTCGGCCGCCCGCGCGTCGCCGGCGCCGCCGGTCACTGAAAACCCCGGCCGCAGGATCAGCGGCCGTGCAGCCAGTCCTCGATCAGGCGGCGGGCGATCGAGTCGAGGCGGGGCATGCGGAAGCTGTCGTCGTCGGCGTGCGACGACATCCAATCGCGGGTGAACCAGCGGGCGTCCTCGAGCTCGCCGTAATCGACCGTGATTTCGGTCGTCCGCGCCTCGGCGTGAAAGCCGAGCATGATGTTGCCCGGAAAGGGCCAGGGCTGCGACGAATGGTAATGGACGGCGCCGACCTCGATCCCGGTCTCTTCACGCACCTCGCGCGCGACCGCGTCTTCAAGGCTCTCGCCCGGCTCGACAAAGCCGGCCAGGGTCGAGTACATGCCGGGCAACGGGAAGTTCTTGTTGCGGCCGAGCAGCGCGCGATTGCCGTCGGTCACCAGCATGATGACGGCCGGATCGGTGCGCGGGAAATGCATCGCATTGCAGGCCGGATCGCTGCAGCGGCGCATGTGCCCCGCTTCCTCGCTGCGGGTCGCATTGCCGCAGAGGCCGCAATAGCGGTGCCGGGCGTGCCAGAACATCATCGCGCGGGCGAGCGCCAGAAGCGCCCCTTCGCGCCGCTCGATCCGCGGCCCGACCTGACGCAAATCGGCGAAGCGCACCGCGGCGGCCTCGCCCCCTGATGCGGCGAGCGCCGGGGAAGGCAGGAGGTCGAGCGGCGCCTCGACCGGCGACAGGTCGAGCGCGAAGTGCGCCCGCTCCTCGATGACGCCGAGAAACACCACCTCGCCGCTGGCGAGCCGCTCCTGGCTCACCCCAAAAATCTCGGAAATGCTGGCCGAGTGGAGCACCGCCGCGCGGGGCTCGCCGCCTTCGAGCTCGACCACCAGGTTCTGGTTGCGCCAGACCGGCACAAAGAGGCTGCCGGGATCGGCAATCCGCTCGAGGATCCACTCGGTGTCACGGCGTCGAAGGCCGGCCCGCTCGAACCCGGGATGGGAGTAAAAATTAGGCGCCCGCATTTGAGCAGACTGTCACACCCCCCTGACCGCGGCAAGGCGGCGCTTGTGCATCGGCTTAGGTAGGAATATTGAGCTGCTGACCAGAGGCGATCACGGCCGGATCCGGTCCAATCACTGCGATGTTCGCGTTATAAATTCTCCTCCACAAGGGTTCCGCCTCATTACCGTAGAACTGACGGGCAATAGATGACAACGTGTCGCCCTGTTTCACGGTATATGGAGTTGACCTTAGAAGGGTCGCGACGGTGATGTGTGGCCAACTCAGTCCATTGAAGTTCAGCAATACGCGCTGAGTATATTGCAGCTGGTGAAAATCCGGGCCACCGGCAACGGGGCCCTCCATGGTTTCGATCCAAAACGTCGCTGTGACGAGCGCGGCCTGTGCGTTCGGCCCCTCGTTCGGGCTGCCTTGCAGAAACGCCGTATTGGCGAGCCCGCCGCCAAAAACCGGAGTGCTCTGATCTGATGAGACTTCGAGCACGACAGTGTTTTTGATCCTCTTCCCTTCCAGCGCATGTTTGAGAACGAGATTTGGGTTGTCGACGATGGCTTGATCGATGTGGATCAAACCTTCGGGAGGTGTGCGAAATTGGGAGGGGTTGGAAAGAGTGGATTCCGGGAAGGGCACCGGTTTTGCCGGGTTCCCAATCACAAAAGGCGTGATGTTGACATCCGCGATATTCGGCCCCTCCGAACTGGGGGACGCGATGCCCTGTGCGAGGACCGTTGTTCCGTGCGGTATCGATGCCATGCGGACAACAGTGGGCATCTCTTGCGGATGCTCCGTCTGCGGCACGGTCACCCAGATGCCGGGTTCGAGGTGAAGCCCCGCGGGTTTGCCGCTCGCGTCTTTGATGTTGGCATCGGCGATCGTTTGCAGATACCGCAGCCCAAACATGTTGATGTCGGGCTGAAGCAAACCGCGATTTGGTATCGCGCCCGGGATCTCCTCGAAGCTCAACGTCTCCTCGGTGAGGTTGAGCTCCAGGAAGCGATCCTGATTTGGCGGCCCCCCTTGAAATGGCCGCCAAATGACATTGAAACCATTTCCCGTCCAGGTTCCCTTCAACCCTTCAAGGAAACCGAGTGGGGTTTCGGTACGGCCGGCTAGCGAGAAGCGCAGCGGCCTTGAGATCGGGGGAAGCGGTGTAAACGCAAAGTCGGGTTTGAGCTCCATCTCCCTCTCCGTTTGGCGGTTGTTAGGACGATTAACCTTCAATACCGCGGACTATTCCTCGGAACAAGGGGTGCGGCAGAAGCCCGGATGGAGTAAACATCAGCGGCCCCCTTTCGCGCAGACTGTCACACCCCCCGGACTGCAGCAAGGCGGCGCTCCAGATAGACGCGCTCGATCTTGTTCGCCATCAGCGCGAGAGCCCGCCTGTAGGCACCTGCCGCGGCTTCGAAAGAGCCGAGCCGGCGCAGCATATCGGCGCGCGCGGCGTGAAACAGGTGATAGCGATCGAGCTCACCCGAGATTCCCAGTTCATCGATGAGCGCCAACCCGCGCTGCGGCCCCTCGCTCATCCCGATTGCGACCGCACCGTTGAGCTGCACCACCGGGCTCGGTTGGAGCCGCGCCAACTCGCCGTAGAGCGCGGCGATCTGCGCCCAATCCGTCTCGGCTGCGCTGGCTGCTTCGGCATGCAATGCTGCGATTGCCGCCTGCAGCTGATAGGGCCCGATCCTGCCCATTCGCAAGGCCGATTCCACAAGTGCCAGACCTTCGTCGATCTGGGCCGGATCCCAAAGCGAGCGGTCCTGCTCCTCCAGGGTTACCAGCGCGCCCGCAGCGTCGACCCGCGCCTCGCGGCGCGAAGTCATGCACCAGCATCAACGCAAGCAGCCCAAGGCCTTCCGGATCTCTCGGATCGATCGCACAGAGCACGCGGCCGAGCCGAATAGCCTCGGCGCACAGCTCCCGCCGGATCAGCGCATCACCTGCCGTCGCGGTGTAGCCCTCGTTGAAGATCAGGTAGATGACCGCCTGCACCGCGGCGCGGCGTTCGGGTAAGGCAGCCTCTGGCGGCACCTCATAGGGAATCCGCGCTTCTTGGATCTTCCGTTTGGCGCGGACCAGCCGCTGCGCCAGAGTCGTCTCAGGGACAAGAAAAGCCCGGGCGATCTCGCAGGTCGAGAGCCCGCCGAGAGTACGCAAAGTCAAGGCGATTTGCGCGTCTCGATTGAGCGCCGGGTGGCAGCAGGTGAATATCAGCCGCAGCCGATCATCGGGAATTTCGGAGTTGAGCGCCTCCGGCAATAGCGGGTCCTCGCTACTTGCAAGAGCGGCCTCGTGTTCCAGTAGAGACTGCTTCTCCCGCCGCGTGCGCTCGCGCCGCCGCGCGTCGATTAGCTTACGGTAGGCGGCGGCCGTGATCCACGCCGCCGGATTGTCCGGTACGCCTCGTTCGGCCCAATGGCGCAGCGCCGCCGCGAACGCCTCTTGCATCGCCTCCTCGGCGCGATCGAAGGAGCCGCACAGCCGGATCAGGCTGGCGATGATCCGGCCGTGCTCGCGGCGAAATAGCGCTTCCGCCGATGCGCTAACGTCACCCGATGCTAGCATCGATCCTCGGCAAGGCTCCTAGCGCGGGGGAATGCTGGCGATCGGGCGGATCTCGATGCAGCCCTGTTCGCCCTTGCACGCGGTCGGGATCTTTGCGGCCCAAGCGATTGCCTCGTCGAGGTTCTTGCAGTCGAGGATATAGTACCCGGCGAGCTGTTCCTTGGTTTCGGCGAACGGGCCGTCGAGGACGAGCGGTCTGCCGCCCTCCTTGCGGACCGTGGTTGCCGTCGCGGTCGGCTGCAGCGGCTCGCCGGCAATGAAGACGCCCTTCCGTCTGCTTTCGTCCATTACCGCCCAGTGCCCGGCCCTGACCTGCCCCCGGTCCTGGGCGGAGGCCTCGGTGAAGTCTCGCTCGCAGCTGTAGATCAGGAACATATAGCGCATTGCCCGATCTCCCCATTCAGCCTTCGATCGTCCAGGACGACCGCCCCGGGAAGGGCGGCGGAACCGCTTCCCTGACGCTGGGACGCGCCATGTGGCGGTCGTAATAAGCCGCAAGCACCGAATTGCGGCGCAGCATTGCGCCGCTCTCGGGCAAATGGTGGAGGTAGAACAGCATCGGCAGCACGTTCATATCGGCCAAGGTGAAGGTACTGCCGACGAGATGGCCGGTCTTGGCCACGGCGCCACCGAGCATCGCGAATTGCGTCTCAAGCTTCGGCAGAACGCTCTTGATGATCGCACAGTTGGGACGGCCGTCCGAGGTGCCCGGGAAGAAGTAAGCGCCCACATAGGGCCGCGCCACCAGCACATCGAAATGCGTGTTGACGATCGAAATCCACTGCTCGGTTCGCGCACCTTCGGCCGGATCCCGCGATACCAGCGGCGGCCCATCGAAAGCATGGTCGATGTAGAAGCAAATCGCGCGGGATTCGGCGAGGGTGAGGTCACCGTGACGAAGCGCCGGGATTTTGCCCAGCGGATGGATCGCGTCGACCTCGGCGGTGTGCGGCATGACCGGGATTAGAGTGTACGGCACACCTTTCTCGTGGCAAGCGCTGCGGCTGACCCAGACGTAATTGCTCTGGGGCGCGCCGATGATCTGAAGCTCTGGCATGGCTGTATTCTTTCGATGGTGTCGACATCGGGACGACGCACGAGCAACGCCAAATCGACAGGGCGAATTAATTTTTTAGGCTCGTCGTCAAAACGCTGTCGCGCCCTGTCAGCCCGGTCACAACTGATCGCGCCGCAGCGGAACGACGTTGTCGGTCTATTCCGGAGAAACGCGATAAAGGGCGGTCTGAACCGCTTCGGCCAAGGTTTCCAGCTTGAATGGTTTCTTCAGCAGGGCGTGACTCCCCAGGCTGCTCCCAAAGCGCGACAGATCCGCATAACCGCTGGCGAACAGCACCTTGAGGTCGGGCCTGGTGCGGCGTGCCAGGCGCAACGTATCCAGCCCCGACAGCTCGGGCATCACCAGATCCGCGACCATCAGGTCGCAAGGCATGTCCCGCTCGAGGATCTCCAACGCGGCGCGCCCGCTGTCCGCCTCGGTGACCACATACCCGATTTCCTGGAGATCCTGAGCGATGATCCAGCGGACATCGGGGTCATCGTCGACCACGAGGACGTGTGCCCCGCCCGCTGGGCGAGCCGATCTCGCGCGGCTAGCGGTAGACGCCGCTGTCTCGAGGGCGCGAGGCAGATAGATCTGCACTGTGGTCCCCTCGCGCAGGCGACTGCGAATACGCACCGTGCCACCGGATTGCCGGACGACGCCGAACACCATCGATAGACCCAGCCCCGTTCCCTTGCCGATTTCCTTGGTCGTAAAGAACGGCTCAAACGCGCGATCCAAGACTTCGGGGCTCATTCCGGTTCCGGTGTCGCGCACCGACACGAGCACGCAATCCTGGCCTGCGATCTCTTGCGGCAATTCTTCGCTTGTCGCGCGGATGTTTGCCGTTTCGATCAGCACCATGCCACCGCCCGGCATGGCGTCGCGGGCGTTGAGGGCGACATTGAGGAGCGCCGTCTCGATCTGACCGGTATCGACCAGAACCGGCCAGAGTTCACTCGCCAAAGCACGCCGGATCTCGACGTTGGGGCCGATCGAGCGGCGCAGCATATCGGTCATCTCGACGATAATGGAGTTGAGGTCGGCCGGGATCGGGTTGAGGCGCTGTTTGCGGGCGAATGCGAGCAGCGATTCGGTGAGCTTGGCACCCTGGGATGCGCCGCGTTGCGCGGTACGCAGCAGGCGCAAGCTCCTCTCGTCGGAAATCCGCGCCTCCAGCAGCGCCAAGGAACCGGAAACGGCGGTCAGCAGATTGTTGAAGTCATGCGCGACACCGCCGGTCAGCTGCCCCATCGCCTCCATCTTCTGGGCCTGCAGCAGCGCCGACTGCGCCTGCTCACGGGCATCAATCTCGGCGCGGAGCCGTTCATTGGCCGTGGCAAGCTCACGGGTGCGACCCGCTACCGTGCTCTCGAGCTGCTCGAGGTTGCGCGCCAGCGCTGCGGCGGTGTTGCGAAGCTCATTGCCGACCTCGTCCAATTCACGCACGCCGCAGCTCAATGGATCAACAGCCTCGCCCCTGCCTAAGGCCTTTGTCGCGGAGGTGAGCGCCTCGACCGGCCGCCGGATCGCCCGAGCCATCCACCAACCCAACACGAGGCTCAAGCCGAGGACTGCTGCTCCACCACCAAGGGCCAGAAATCGCGCGCGGCGAATAGGGCCGTCCACAAATTGCCTTGGCAGACCAATCGCTACCGTCCATCCGGTTATCGGCGAGCGCCGGAATGTCGAATATACGGAGATGCCTTCACTCGTGACACTGGGGAACCAGTTCTCCGCCGGTTCGCGCATTGCTTTCAAAAGCGTCGGCGAAACCGGCTTCCCGAGAAACTGATCCAACTCTCGATTGCGCGCCACAATGACGCCGTTGCGATCGAAGATCCCGACCGTCCAATCGAGCGAAAGACTGCGCTCCTTCAGCAGCGACGACAAAACCTCAGGGCCGAGGCCCATTGCCAATACGTAAACGACCTGCCCGTCTCGGAAAACCGGCACCCCCACCACTAGTATCGGCCGGCGCAAGACGGCACCCATGATCAGATCGGAAATCTGAGGCTGACCCGTCGCAACGACGCGGTCGTGCATTTCGGTATTAGTCGCGCGAGGGAGTGGCTCGCCGAATGGCCGGTTTGTGCTCAGGAGTTGCTGTCCTTTGGTGTCGTGCAGGACGATCGACGTTCCGCGGATCGTGAGGGCGGCGCGCATCTGTTGGTCAAAGGCCGCGAAGTCGCCGTCGCGTAGGCTCGGCGATACCGCGAGGACCTGAAGCTCCGCCTGAATTGCGCTGATTTGACGGTCTACGCCCGCAAGCAGATCTTCCACCCTCTGCTTGACTTCTAGTTGGATCTGCGTCCGCTGATCATCGACCATGCGCAGAATGGCCCAGCTCGCGAGCGCGACGAGCGGCAGCGCGGTCGCGACGGCCAGCATCGTGAGCCGTGCCTGAATGCCGAAGCTGCGGCGCCGCACGAATAGCCTCATTGAAGACCTCCGCGCATCATCCGGACCGGCTGCAACCGGTCGGCACCTCCCGTGCGATTACGCGCTGGCAATCGTCAAAAACGCGCCCGCTACTTTTGCTCGCTCCTAGGCGACTTGCGCGCCCAGGAATGCCGCCATTCGCTCCCAAGCCTGGTTGGAGCAAGCGACGTCGTAAGCCGCGCTGCGTTCGTTGGCAAAGGCATGCGCCGCGTCATAGCGGTAGATCTCGTGCCTGACGCCGGCTGCCTTCAGTGTCTTTTCGAGATCGTCGACCGCCGCCGGTGTGCACCAATCGTCCTTGTTGGCGAAATGACCTTGCAGCGGCATCCGGATCCTGGCGGGGTCGGCGAACGCCTTCGGCGGGATTCCGTAAAAGCACACCCCGGCGGCGAATTCAGGCACATGCACGGCGGCAGCGACGGTCAAAGCTCCGCCCATGCAGTAGCCCATCACCGCCACCCTGCCGCTTTGCGCTAGCAGGTGCTGCGCGGCGCCGCGCAGGTCCTGGTGCGTCGCGTCGGAGAAATCCAGGCCGGTCATCAGGTGATTGGCTTCGTCCGGCTGGGTGGTGAGGCGGCCCTTGTAAAGATCGGGCGCCAGCGCGTTGTAACCGGCTCGGGCGAAGCGGTCGGCCACCCCGCAAATTTGGTCGTTAAGACCCCACCACTCCTGGATCACGACAATCCCTGGATGACCTTGGCCGGCTGTCGCCAGGTACCCCTTGGTCTTGCCCCCGTCAGGGCGTCCAAACTCGATCATTGTACCCATCGATCGTCCTCCTCAAATTTTGAAGGCCGGCATGATTTCCCGGGTAAACAGCTCGACCGATCGCATGGCTTCGCCTTGGCTGATCGTGCCGAAGGCGAAGTCGCAGACGTAGTAATTCACGCCCGTCGCTTGAACTTCGCTGGCGATGTAGTCACCAACTTGAGCCGGAGTACCGGCGATGGCATCGCCGTTCTTTTGCAGGACGCCCCAATCTTCGGGCAATGCCGCCTCGAGCGGAAACGGCACGCCGTATTGATGCCACAACAAGCCCATGTGATGCCGCCACGCCGGATAGCCGCGTCGCGCTGTTTCGAGCGCCTCGGCTTCGGTGTCGGCGATAATGATGTGGCGGTTGACGCCGAGCAGCGGCAACTCATCCTCGGAACGGCCAAGCTTTTTCCATTCGGCGCGATAGCTGTCGACGATCGCACGCACCTGCTCTGGAGGTCGGCGGGTCACCGTGTTGGCGGCGTTCGCCGCAGCCCAGGGAATGCTCGCCGGGTTGCCGAGCCCATACCAAAGCTCCGGATACGGCTTCTGAAATGGCTTCATCGCGATCGGCACATCGTCGAAATCGTAAAACTTGCCGTGATAAGTCAGCTTTTCTTCGGTCAAACCGATACGGATGGCGTCGAAGGCCTCGCGGAACTGCTCCGCCCCCGTTGCGAAATCGATGCCGTAAAAGCCGACCTCGACCGGCGAGATGCCGCGTCCGACCCCATACATGAAGCGCCCGCCGCTCATCTGATCGAGCATGCAGATTTCGTCGATCAGCCGCAGCGGATGGTAGAGCGGCAGCAGGTAGACCATCGGGCCGAACCGCAGCTGCTTTGTGCGTTGCGCGACGGCCGAGAGGAAGATGCCCGGCGACGGCGCGTAGCCGAGCGGTGTGTTGTGGTGCTCGGCCAGGTGATAGCCATAGAACCCGGCACGATCATACGCCTCGATGAGCTTCAGCCGCGCCTCGAAATGCCGGGTCAATGGAAGACCGCTGTCGTCCAGATGGTCGAAGATCCCGAAGCGCATCGCTTTCTCCCTCAATGACCACTTCAGAAGGAACTGACACTATCCTCGTCGTTCCCGCGAAAGCGGGGACCCAGGGCCCACGGCTATTGTAGCACTTGGTCGTACAGGTCCCGCCATCGCGGATTCACGCTCGATCAATTCTAGCTTCCAGACACGGCGCCACTTCTTGATGCGCTTCTCACGAAGGATCGCATCGGCCATCGTCTCGTGGAATTCGGCAATGACTAAAAGGTGCACGCAGTACCGCTGAACAAATCCTCCAACAGCCTCCGATCAATGTTGCCAAACACGGCAAGCAAGATCGGAAGTGATATAGGGTACCGTTGCGCTGGCTTGCGAGGATGTAGACGCAAGGTCGCTTCTCAGTCACTTGCGGATATAGGACCCTGGGTCCCCGCTTCCGCGGGGACGACGAGTGTGGTCTTCGTCATTGAGCGAGCATCATGTCGGCGATTTTCTCGGCGGTCATTAGGGTCGGGAAATTGGTGTTGGCGCAGGGCACGGTCGGAAAGAGCGAGGCGTCGACGACGCGCAGCCCGCTGACCCCCCGGACGCGGCCCTGATTGTCGGTTACCGCCATCGGATCGTCGTCGGATCCCATGCGACAGGTGCAGGTGGCGTGCCACACCCCGATCGCCGCCTTGCGAATGAAGTCCTCGAGAGCGTCGTCGTCGCGCATCAACTCGTCGAAGCGATAGCCCTCGACGATGACCTTCTCGATCATCATGCGCCGCAGCCAAGGCGGGCCGTCCAAGAGTTTGGCGATGACGTCGGTGATCATTTTGTTCTTGGGGCTGACGACGCCGATCTTGCGGACCCGCTCGGTGTAGCTCGCCGGGAAAGGATCGCTGGTCGCCTCGCGCAGCGCGGCGCTGATCTGCATCGCGCCGAGCCGCCGAAAAGCGTCCATCAGCCGGTCGAGGTCCCGTCGGTCGGACAACAGGTTGAACTCGACGATCGGCTCGGCCCGCCAGTCGCGCAAGGCGAGCTTGACCTGCCCGGTTTCCGAAAACGTCTTGTACACGGCGGCGAGCAGCGACCCGATCTGCTCGCCGACGGCATGCCAGGCTGATTTGCTGACTCCGGCGACAAACATGTCCCCCGGCGGCGCGCCGCCGATCCCCGACGAGTAGCGCAACGCAAGCAGAATATGGCGCCGGGTCAGGCCGTTGAGGCGGCTATCGGGCTTGATGAAGGAAGACACCGAGATTGACGGGTGGTCCATCAGGCGTTGACCGACACCCGGCACGTGCGCGACGACCTCGATCCCGAGGTCGTGCAGATGACCGGCGGGCCCGATCCCGGCACGCAGCAGGTGCGCCGGTGAATGGATCGCGCCGGAGGACACGATCACCTGATTACCACGAAACTCGGTCTCTTTGCCGTCGACGAGCGCCAGCACCCCGACACAGCGCGTGCCCTCGAACAGGAGCTGCTCGACCTGCGTCAAGGGCGAGATCGTCAGGTTGGTGCGCAGCCGCGTACCCGGGTCGAGATAGCCGATCGCCGCCGAGACGCGGCGATCGTAGAGGTTCGAGATCGTGATCGGGAAATAGCCGTCCTTGAACTCGGCATTCTGGTCTTGAATGAACGGGAAACCGGAGGCCTCGAACGCTTTGGCGACCGCCTTGGCGTGGCCGTTCCACAAATCCGGAAAGATGCGGCGGACCGGGATGCGGCCATCCTTGCCGTGCCACGGCCCGTCGAAATCCATATCGCGTTCGACTTTTTTGAAATAGGGCAGCACCGCGTTCCAGTTCCACCCTGTGGCGCCGCGCGCCTCCCATTCGTCGTAATCGGTCGGCGCGCCGCGGTTGGCGAGCTGGCCGTTGATAGAGGAGCCGCCGCCGAGCACCCGCGCCTGCTCGTATTTGCGCAAGGGCGGCCGGTTCTCCTCGGGGCGGTTGTGCGAGATGACCTCGGTGTGGACCTTGAGCTCGGTCCAGTGAAAGCGCGGGTCGAAATAGGCCGTGCCGGGGTAGCTGTCGAGGATCTCGGGCGGCACCTTGCCGTGCGGCGTGTCTTGGCCGGCCTCGCACAGTAATACCTTGTTGCTGCTTTTGGCGGAAAGCCGGTTGGCCATGACCGACCCAGCCGACCCGCCGCCGACGATGATGTAATCGTGGGTCATCTCCCTCCCCTTCGGGCCCGTCTCGTCATGCGTGGGCTTGACCAGGCTTGACCCGCGCATCCACGACTTTTTCGCTGGCTTGATGTAATGCAGGCGGAGACGGCCGGGTCAAGCCCGGCCGTGACGTAACGAGGCGGGCGGGTAATGCATTCATCGCAGCTTCCAGTTTCAGCCGGAGACCGCTATTTCGAAGACTACGTTTCGGGCGCCGTCTTCGAGTACGGGGAGATCCGGGTCGACGAGGCCGAAATCCTCGACTTTGCCCGCCGCTTCGACCGGCAGGACATGCATGTCGACCCTGAGGCGGCACGGCGCGGCCGCTTTGGCGGCCTGATCGCCAGCGGCTGGCATACTGGCGCGATAATGATGCGACTCCTCGCGGACAATTTTCTGCCGAAGGGGGCGAGCCTCGCCTCGCCCGGCATCGACGAGTTGCGTTGGCTGCACCCGGTTCGGCCCGGGGACGTATTGCGCATCCGGGTGTCGGTGCTCGAAGCCACGCCCTCGCGTTCAAAACCCGACCGGGGCATGGTGCGCACCCTGATCGAGGTGCTGAACCAGGACGGAAGGGTCGTCATGAGCCTGAAGCCGATGAACATCATCGCCCGCCGGAGCCGATCTTGAAGATCGGCATCGTCTCGGACGTGCACTGCAATCACGCCGGCTTGCAGCGGGCCTTCGAAATACTCGGCGATGCCGATGAGCTGATCTGCCTCGGCGACAGCATCTACGAATACCGCTTTTCGAACGAGGTCGTCCGCCTTCTGAGGGACCGCGGCGTCCATACTATTCTCGGTAATCACGAGGAGGGTTTTCTCGGCCCGCACGGTGCCCGCGCCCGTCAGCCTGACTGGATCGACCATTCGCTGCTGCAGTGGCTCGCCGAGCGACCCAAGCGGCTCGAGCTGAGTGTCGGCCGAAAGAAGCTGCTCCTCGTCCACTCGACCCCATGGGAGCCGCAAGGGGCGTACGTATACCCGCACGATTCCCTGCTGGCGCGGTTCGGCGAGGCCGAAGCGGACTTCGTGCTCTACGGCCATACCCACCATCAGCTGGTGCGCCGCGTCGGCAGGGTGCTGGTGATCAACCCGGGCTCTGCCGGCGAAGCGCGCGACCAAGGCAACAGCCGCCAATTGAGCTGCGCCATGCTCGACACCGTCAGCGAAGAAGTCGTCGTGACCGATTACCCGGAACTCCGCGCCTAACTTGGTGGCTTGCGGTCGAGGAAATCCTTGAAGCCTTCGCGCGGGTGGCCGGCGGCCAGCCAGGTGCCGCGCGCTTGCTCTTCATTGTCGTAGCGCTCGTGCCAGCCCATGCCGATCTGCTCGTGCAGCAGGCGCTTCAGGCCCTGCACCATGCGTGCGTCGTTCTTGGCGATCATCTGCCCGATCTCGAGGCAGGTATCGAGCAGGCGTGCGGCGGGGACGACCTGGTTGAGCAGCCCGATGCGCTCCGCCTCCTCGGAAGGTGACGATCCGTCCGGTATAGAGCAGTTCCTTAGCCTTCGGCAGGCCGACCAACAGCGGCAACGACCAGCTGGAATTAACCCGGCCATAACTCGCCGCCAGGAAACGAAACGCAGTGCGCTCGCAACCGATCCGCAGATCGAGGGTCGAGCTCAACAGCGCAGCGCCGCCATAAGCAAGTCCGTTGATCGCGCCGATCAGCGGCTTGGCGAAATTCGCGATGTGCCAAGTAGCGCGGCCGCGCACCTCGCCGCGAGTGGCCAATTCCTCTGAGCTCAGCCCGGCCATTTCATGGATATCCGCACCGGCGGAAAACGCCCGGTCCCCCGCGCCGGTCAGGATCACGGTCTTGATGCCGTCGTCCGCTTCGTATTGGGTCAGAGCCTCGTCGAGTTCGCGGACCAGCGGAAAGCTCAAGGCGTTGAGCTTGTCCGGGCGATTGAGCGTGATCACGGCAACCGCGTCGAAACGGTCGGTCAAAATACACTCATAGGCCATTGCTGCCCTCCTTCGCGGCTCGGTCGATCGTTTGACACTACGCGGGAGCAGGTGTTCACTCAACCGCTGACGCAGGTTTAAGGAGGTGGTCGATGGCTCGGGGCCCTCGAGGGTGTGCGGGTGCTCGAACTGGCCCGGTATCAGGCGGGGCCGCGCGGCGGCATGATCCTCTCCGACCTCGGCGCCGAGGTCATCAAGATCGAAAAATTGGGCGGCGAGGAAACGAGGCGGTCGGAGCCGCTGGTGCGCGGCCAGAGCGTCTACTTCTCGGTCTATAACCGCGGCAAGAAAAGCCTTTGCCTCGATTTGCGCACGCCGAGAGGGAAGGAGGTCTTCGCCGCGCTGGTGCCGACCGCCGATGTGGTGCTCGAAAATTTCCGTCCCGGCACAATGGAGAAGATGGGGTTCGGCTACGACGAGCTGCGCGCGCTGAAGCCGGACATCATTCTCACCTCGGTCTCTGGGTTCGGGCAATACGGGCCCTATCGTGAGCGTCCGGCCTTCGACCCGCTCGGCCAGGCGATGAGCGGGCTGATGTCATTGACCGGCGCGCCGGTCGGAACGCCGCTCGGCGCGGCGACCTCGCTGGTCGACCGCTACACCTCATTGCACGCGACAATCGGCACATTAGCTGCGCTGCACCACCGCGACCGCACCGGCGAAGGCCAGCTGGTCGATTGCTGCCTGATGGATTCGGCGCTGACGATGGTCGAGATCCCGACCTCCTACTATCTCGCGACCGGCGAGGAGGGTGGCGAAGCCGGCCGGCCGCCCTTCAAGGCGAAGGACGGTCATGTCGTCATCTCCGCCTCCGGCAGCGCGATGGCGACCCGCCTCATGCAGATCGCGACCGGCAACAAGGAGGCCGCGGCCTCGGGGTGGACCAGTCGGGTCGGCCGCGGCGACGCGCGCCGCAAGGCGGTCGAGGCGTGGTGCGCCGAGAACACCGTCGACCATATCGTCAATACCCTGCTCGAGGCCGAGATCCCGGTGGCGCCGGTGAAGACAATCCCGCAGGTCGCGGTCGATCCGCATCTCTGGGAACGCGAAATGCTGGTCAAGATGGCGGACCCGGTCGCCGGCGAAATGTACCTCCCCGGCGCGACGATCAAAATGTCGAAGACCCCCGGCCGTGTCGGCCCCGTCCCTACGCCGGGTCAACATACCGACGAGGTGCTCTCTCGGCTGTTGGATTATGACTCCACAACCCTGAAAGAACTCCGCCAAGCCAAGGTGATCGCCTGAAAGAGCGCGGCCGGGTTTACCCTGACAGTGGCCAGCCGAGCCACTCGCAGATAGCCCGCCCCATCACCCACTCTTGGTCTGCCGCCGAAAGCCACGGCAACTCCTCGGTGAACAAAGTAATCGCCTGGCCGTAGGTGCACGGCAGCCGGGTCAAATCGGTGCCCCAGAACATCCGGCGCGGGCCAAAGGCGTCGAACACGCGCCGCAAGTAGGGGTGCAAATTGTAATAGGGGTAATCGTGGCTCGAATAGGCCGGCAGCGCCGAGGCTTTCACCGCGACATTGGGCAGCCGCGCCAAATGCAACAGCTTCGGCAAATCGTCGAACGCGGCATTATCCTTCGCCCGCAGCAGCGCCAGATGGTCGATGACGAGCTTGAGTTCGGGATGAAGCCCGGCAATGCGGTCGACCTGTGGCAGCAAGCCTGACGGCGAGATCATAACTGGGAGCCGGGCGCGCTCCGCCTCGTTCCACACCCAGCCGCCCGGATCGTCGAACAAGGCACGTGCCTCGGCGGTGTTCGATGTGACCCTGAGACCGAGCATGCCCGGCTGATCGCGCCAATCGCTCAGCGAGCGAGCCGCCGCCGGCGGCCGGCCCATCACTGCAAGGCGGCCGGGATGGAGGCGCGCCGCTCCCAGCGCCAGATCGTTGCGATCGCCCTCCCATGAGGGCGGCACGATCACGACCCGCGCCACTCCGGCCGCATCCATCTCCTTCAGCAGGTCGTCCTTCGAGAAGGGCTGCGCCCGATGCGGAGCGCTGCGGCCGGCCGGCCATGGCCGCCCCGGCGTATCGGCGCCCCAAATGTGAACCTGCGCATCAACGATCAACATGTCGTTCGTTCCCTACTTCGAAGGCTGCTGCACACTCGTCCGCCCCCATCGGGCGCGAGCAGCGAATGGCGGCGAGACGACGGGTGGCGGCACGGCGGGCCCCGCGCTCCGGTTCCATGCCGAGATTAACGTGAATCCTCGGCGGCTCCACAGTTCTTACCACGGGTTCCGAGTGGTTGCGGCGCCCCAGGGGTTTGCGACAGACTGTCCGCTCATCACGGAGCGTATCATGCCCACCTATGTCGTCGGCGATATCAACATCACGGACCCCCTCACGTATCAGGCGCATGTGCCGCAAGCTTTAGCGACGATCGCCCGATTTGGCGGCCGTGTAGTCGCCGGGGGCGGCAAAATCGATCTGCTCGAAGGCGGTCCAATGCCAGAGCGGATATTCATTATCGAATTTGCAACCGCCGACGCAGCCCGGCAGTGGTACCGGTCCGAGGAATATCAACCTGCATTGAGCGCGCGGTTGTCAGCCTCGCAGGGTCGCGTGTTTTTGATCGAGGGCGCTGAAATATCCATCGTGGTCCCTGCCTCCTCCTCCACGGGTGAGAAGGAGTGAACCGGCTTCGGAGGCGCGGTCTTTCCGTCCCCGCTCGCCTGTTCTACGATCACCGCGGCGGACGATCCGAAAGTGAATAGCGAGATGGCCGACACCGACAACATCATCGTCGATACCGCGACCCGGATCTTCCAGGATCTTTGCGAGCCCAACACCGTCAACGAGGCGGAGCAGGAGGTCTGGCCCAAGGCCTTGTGGGATGCGCTGGAGGAGTCCGCGCTGACCCTCACCTGGGTGCCCGAGGAGCTTGGCGGGGCGGGGGCGGCGCTGGCCGACGGCTTCGCGGTGCTGCGCGTGGCGGGGCGGTTTGCCGCGCCGGTGCCGCTCGCCGAGACACTGATGGCCGGTTGGCTGCTGACAAAGGCCGGGATCGCGGTACCGGGCGGGCCGCTGACGATCGCCCCGATCCATGCCGATGGCCGGATCGCGCTCACCGACGACGGCGTCCTGAGTGGCCGGGCGCGCCGGGTCCCGTTTGCCCGCAACGCCGGTCACATTGCCGTTCTCATACGCCGCGGTAACGAGAGTTCTAGTGGCGCTGATCGCGACCACGGGGCTGGCGATCAGCCAGTCCACGAGCCTTGCCGGCGAGCCGCGCGACGATGTCTTGTTCGACGGCGCTACTCCTGAAGCCGTGCGTCCGGCGGCGATCGATCAAGACTTGCTCGTCAGTTTCGGAGCCGCCGTGCGACTCCAGCAGATGGCTGGCGCGCTCGAAAAGATCCTCGAACAATCGGTCCAGTACGCGCTCGATCGTGTGCAATTCGGGCGCCCTATCGCCAAGTTCCAGGCGGTGCAGCACAATCTCGCAACATTGGCCGGCGAAGTTGCGGCAGCAAGCGCCGCCGCCGACGCTGCCGCAGAGGCGTGTGCGCGCCCGGAGATGGCGATCGGCGAAATCGCGATCGCCAAAGTGCGCGGCGGCGAGGCGGCCGGCACGGGCGCGGCGATCGCCCATCAGGTGCACGGCGCGATGGGCTTCACCTACGAGCACTCGCTGCACCACGCGACACGCCGGCTGTGGGCATGGCGCGAGGAGTTCGGCAACGAGGCGGTCTGGGCGGCGCGTCTCGGGAAGATGATCGCGCAGCGTGGCGCCGATGGGCTGTGGCCCTTCATCACTGCAGGATCGTGAGGCACCGATGAGTTCCAGCTTCCGCTTCGATCCAGTCGAGCTGCCCCCCGAGGCCAAGGAATTGCGCCAGGAGGTCCGCGGCTTTCTGCGCGAGGAGATCGAGACCGGCACGTTTTCGCCATACGGTGGGAAGGGATCGTTCTCGCGCGAATTCAGCCGTAAGGTCGGAGCCAGGGGCTGGATCGGCATGACGTGGCCGAAGAAATACGGCGGGCACGAGCGCTCGCATCTCGAGCGCTATGTCGTGACGGAGGAGATGCTGGCGGCGCGCGCGCCGACCCGTGCCCATTCGACCGCGGATCGCCAGAGCGGCCCGGTCATCCTGCGCTACGGCCAGGACGAGATTAAGGAGAAAATCCTGCCGCAGATTGCGCGCGGCGAACTCTGTTTCTGCATCGGCCTCAGCGAGCCCAATTCCGGATCTGACGTGTTCGCCGCCTCGACGCGGGCAACCAAGATCGAGGGTGGGTGGCTGGTCAATGGCCGCAAGATTTGGACCAGCGGCGCGCATCACGCCGATTACATGATTGCTTTGCTGCGCACCTCACCCTCGACTAAGGAGAACCGAAGGCACGGGCTGACCCAATTCCTGGTCGAGATGAAAACCCGCGGCATCACCACCCGGCCGATTATCAACCTGACCGGCGGCCATGATTTCAACGAGGTCGTGTTCGACGACGCGTTCCTGCCCGACTCTCATCTGATTGGCGAGGTCGACATGGCTTGGAAGCAGGCGACCGACGAACTCGCCTACGAACGCAGCGGCCCCGACCGATGGATCGAAACGTTTCCCGCTCTTGTCGAGCTGGTGCGGCTGGCCGGCGAGGAGCCGAGCGAGCGGCTTGCCGAGGGGATTGGGCGCGAGGTGGCGCATCTAGCCACGCTGCGCCGCATGTCGCTCTCCGTTGCCGGCATGCTGCAGGCCGGCAAGACCCCGGCGGTTGAAGCCGCCGTCGTCAAGGATTTGGGTACCAATTTCGAGCAGGCCCTCCCGGACAAGGTACGCCTGCTTGCGCCGCAAATCGGTGACTCGCAACCGGACAGCAACGACAACCGGTTCGAAGAAGCGTTGCGCTACGCCACCCTTATCGCGCCCAAATTAACAATCCAAGGCGGCACCCGCGAAGTCTTGCGCGGCATCATCGCCCGCGGCCTCGGTCTTCGCTGAGCCGATGCCGGATCTCAGGCCCCTCCTCTCGCCCGACAGCATCGCCATTATCGGCGCTTCGGCCGATACCGAGACCTTGCGCGGCCGGCTGACGCACGCGCTGATTGGCCATGGCTACACCGGCCGGGTCTTTCCGGTGACCCGCAGCCAGAGCGAGGTGCTTGGGCTGCGGGCCTATCCTTCGCTCCCGGCGCTGCCAGAGCCGGTGGATCTCGCGGTCATTTTGGTCCCGGCGGCGCATGTTATCGAAACCTTGAAGCAATGCGGCGGGCGTGTTCGAGCCGCTGTCGTGATCAGCTCGGGCTTTGCCGAAGAGAGCAACGAGGCCGCCCGCGCGCGCGATGTCGAGCTGAGCCGGATCGCCGAACGCCACGGCATCGTCGTCTGCGGCCCCAATTCCGAGGGCATCGTCAATCCGCTGAGGCCGCTCGTCGCTACCTTCAGCCCGGTCTTTCACGATCCCAGCCAAAGCCTGTTGCCGGCGGTGAGCAAGGCGCGGCCGATTGCGGTCAGCTGCCAGAGCGGGGCGCTGACCTTCTCGTTCCTCAGCCGGGGCCGCGACAGGCAACTGTATTTCACGCACCAGGTCAGCGCCGGCAACCAGACTGTCCTGGAGGCGCACGACTACGTCGATTGGTGGCTCGACGAGGGCAGTGCCAACATCTTCTTACTCTATCTCGAGGGGATGCGCCGCCCCGATCGCTTCCGCGCGGTCGCCGAGAAGGCCGCAGATGCCGGCAAGCCGCTGATCGTCGCCAAGGTCGGCCGGTCGGCAGCCGGGCGGCGTGCCGCGGCCTCGCACACCGGCGCATTGGCGCAGGCCGGTGATATCGACGATGCGATCTTCCGCCACCACGGCATCATCCGCGGTGAGGATCTCGACCATATTATCGATATCGCCGCCGCCTTTTCGTTCTGCCGGCTGCCGCGCGGCAACCGAGTCGCGGTGATCACCGGGTCCGGCGGGAGCGCGGTGTGGATGGCCGACATCCTCTCGGCGCACGGGCTCGAGCTCCCGATCCTGGAGGATGACCTCCAGAAACGCGTCCTTGCGCTCCTTCCCTCCTATGCCTCGGCGCAAAACCCGGTCGACGGCACCGCCCAAGCGATTCATGAGGTCGGTTATGCGCGGCTTGTCGAGATTGTCCGCGAATCGCAGCGGATCGACACGATCCTGCTGATCGGTTCGCTCGCCAACGACGCGACCGCTGCCAAGCGGGCCGAGGAACTTGCCGCGATCAGCGGCTCGACGGAGCAGCCGATCCTGCTGTCGACCTACACGACCGCCTCGTCCGGAGCGATGGCGCGGTTCGCCGAAGCGGGCATCCCCTGCTACACGTCGATGCCGAGCTGCGCCCGCGCGATCCGTGCGCTGGTCGATTACGCCGCGTTCCAGAAGCGGCGGCGTCAGCCGATGGCGGCCTCGGCTATCCCGCAGGGAGTGCGCGATGAAGTCGGCCGCGCGCTGGCAGGCTACCGGCCGCGTGCTGACCGAGAGCGAGGCCAAGGCGCTGCTTGCACGATACGGTGTGCCGCGTCCGCAAGAAGCGCTGGCAACGAGCGCTGACGAGGCCGCGCAGGCCGCTGTCCGCATCGGCGGCCCCGTCGCGCTCAAGGTGCAGTCACCCGATATCACCCACAAGACAGAAGCGGGCGGCATCGCCCTGGGGATTGTCGGCGAAACGGCTGTGCGCGAGGCCTACGAGCGGATCCTGGGCAGCGCCAAAAAGGCCTATCCGGAGGCCGTCATCCACGGTGTTCTGGTGCAGGCGATGGCCCGGCCGGGCCGCGAAATCATCCTCGGCATCTCACGGGATGCCATTTTCGGCCCGATGCTGATGGTTGGGCTCGGCGGCATCCATGTCGAGGTGTTGCGCGACATTGCGTTCGCACCGGTGCCGATCGGGGCGGAGCAAGCCCTTGCCCTGCTGGACCAGCTGAAGGGGGCGGCGCTCCTCGGCGCAGTACGAGGAGCGCCGCCTGCCGACCGCGCGGCACTGGCCGAGCTGATCGCGACATTGTCGCGCTTTGCCGCCGATCACGCCGAGCTGATCGAGGAAATCGACCTCAATCCGGTCATCGTCCATCCGCAAGGACAGGGTTTGACCATAGTCGACGCGCTGATCGTGAAGCGTTCCGACGAGGAGATCCGCAAATGAGCGAAACCCATGTCAGCCAGGACGGCTATGTGGCGACGGTCGAGATGCGTCGGCCGCCGCACAATTTCTTTGACAGTGACCTGATCGCCGAGATCGGCGAGGCATTCGAGCGCCTCGACGTCGACACGGGTTGCCGGGCGATCGTGCTCGCGGCCGAGGGCCGCTCGTTCTGCGCCGGAGCCGACTTCTCGAAACGGATGGAGACCGGAACGGCAGCGGAGGGCAGCCGCAGCGGCGCCGGCCGGCACCTCTACAAGGAAGCGATCCGCCTTTTCCGCACGCGCAAGCCGATCATCGCTGCGGTACAGGGGCGCCGCGGTCGGGGGAGGTCTGGGTCTCGCGCTGGTCGCCGATTTTCGCGTCACCTGTCAGGAGGCGCGGTTTAGCGCCAACTTCAACCGGCTCGGGTTTCACCCCGGCTTCGGACTGACCGCGACACTGCCGCGGCTCGTCGGCGCGCAACAGGCGGCGCTCTTGTTCTATTCCGGCCGCCGCATCCCGGGCGACGAGGCGGTGCGGATCGGGCTCGCCGATCTGCTGGTGCCTCTCCACGAGGTGCGCAGCGCGGCTCAGGCTTTGGCACTCGAGATCGCGCAATCAGCGCCGCTCGCCGTGATGTCGACGCGCGAGACGGTGCGCCGCGGGCTGTGCGACGCGATCGAAACCGCCACCGAGCGCGAGCTCGTGGAACAGGATTGGCTGCGCCGCACCGAGGATTTCAAGGAGGGCATCAAGGCAATGGCCGACCGCAGGCTCCCTGATTTCCAGGGCAGGTAAGCCCACTCGCCGGTAATCAGTACCGATTCAAGAATACCGCTGCCGCGAGTCGCCAGCTCTGCAGAGGGTCCAGGACCGCCAAGGCCGGGTCGAACGGGTCGTACGCGGCCCGCTTCAGTCGGAGCAGCGAGCGTTGCGCGACAGCGGCGGGCAGCAATGCGGGAAGCGCCGAGCGCGGCATCTTCGTGCACTGGGCACGGGCCAAGCCTAAGTGCCGAGAGGCCGCCGCTGCGAGTTCGGCGGTGGCGGAGCGCAAGCCCGGGGTGCTGCGCAGCGCGCGATAATCCTGCTCGCTGAGCCCGCTTCGGGCCGCAATATCGGCCGGGATCAACTGGCGACCGGTGCGCGCGTGAAACGGCATAGCGCGCAACAGCCCCGCCAGCGAATAGGCAATTCCAACATGCAACCCGGCCTCATCCACGCGCGGGTCGTGCACCCCAAGAACCTCCAGGGCGAGATAGATTAGCGTTGCGGAGGTTGCCTCGGCGTAATCTTCGAGAGCGGGGAGGCTTGCCGGCGGTTCCTCTGCGAGATCGGCCTCGCGCGCATCCACCAGCCGGTCGAAATGATCGCGCGTCATCGGCAGCTCGCGGATCAATCCAGTCAGCGCCTCGACGACTGGGTGATGGCGGACGGGACCGCCCTCAAAGGCTGCGGCGACATTTTCGCGCCACCATTGCAGCCGGATTTGGCCGAGCATCGGCTGCGTGACACTCTCGCGCACCCTTGCAATCTGGAAATTGAAGGCGTAAAGCGCGAACAGCGCCTCGCGACGCGCGGCCGGGGCAAACAGCACCGTTTGATACCGGTCGCGGTCGTGGTGCCGCACCAGCGCCGCCACCGGCGACAGGCGATCCATATCAGTGGAACGTCGCTCCGGGACCGGCGTTTTTCGACGGAGCTCTTTCACATAACCCGGGATGGTCGCCATGGCTTTCGAATTGCCGCCCCTGCCCTACCCGAAAAACGCGCTCGAGCCGCACACCTCGGCCCAGACGCTTGAATTTCACCACGACAAGCATCACCAAGCCTACGTCACCAACTTGAACAACCTCGTCAAGGGCTCCCCGATGGAGAGCCAGTCCTTGGAGGAGATTGTCAAGGCCACCTACAGGGACTCGTCGAAGACGGGCGTATTCAACAACGCCGCGCAAGTGTGGAACCACACCTTCTTCTGGAACTGCATGAAGCCGAACGGCGGCGGCGCGCCGGCTGGACAAGTCGCTCAAGCGATCGACCGCGACTGCGGCGGTCTCGACAAGTTCAAGGAGCAATTCAAGGCGGCTGCCGTCGGTCAGTTCGGCAGCGGCTGGGGCTGGCTCGTCGCCGAAGGCGGCAAGCTCAAGATCAGCGCCACGTCAAACGCGGTCACTCCGCTGGCCGAAGGTCAAACCGCGCTCCTGACCTGCGACGTTTGGGAGCACGCCTATTATCTGGATTACCAGAACCGCCGGCCGGATTTTGTGCAAACCTTCCTGGATCATCTGATCAACTGGGACTTTGTCGGCCAGAACCTCGCGAAAGCCCGTTAATAACCTGCCAGCATAACGAAGAAAGCCCCGCCTCGGCGGGGCTTTCATAGGTGCACGCCTCTGTCGAGCAACACCGCGATATATTCCCGGTAAGTCAGACCAAGCGCGCGGGCACGGGCGAGACGGGCGAGCACAATTTCGCGCGGCGGCGTCTTCCAGGCCCGCGCGTGAGCCTTCTTCCAGCAGAACTTCCGCCAATCCGCTCCGGGGTCCAACAGCGGACCGCCATTATGGCCGATACCGGGAGGAGCGGACCATACGGCTACATCCTCGGGCGCCATTACCAAGCTCGCTTGACGCCGATCCCTTCGTGGAAAAAGCGCGCCCTTGGATCATAAAGCAAGCCCCGCCGAGGGCGGGGCTTGCTATCTCGTAGAGCCTCTACATCCTGTTACCCGCTGCGGCCGTGATGCGCCGCGCGCCGTTGCGCGTGCTGCTCCGCATTGGTGCGAAACACCTGATCGGCGAGCTGCTTCTGCTGATCGGGCATCGCGTCGTAGAGCTTCTGGAACGCCGGAACCAGCTTTTCCAGATCCTGAGCGTGCGCTTGCGCAAGCTTCTCGTAGGACTGCATGTTCTGCACTGCGTTCATCGACTCGAAGCTTTGAGCGCGCTCCTTAAAGGCCTGATCCATGTTGCGCGCGTTGTCACGCATGACCTCGGCGAATTGATTCCATTGCGATTCTTCGGCGGGGGTGATGCGCAACTGGGCATGCAGCTCCCTGATACGGTTCTCCACCCGCTCCTCGGCATTCTTGCCGCGCACCGGGTGGTCGGCTATCGGGGACCCCGCTGCCGCGGGTGGATTCGGCGTAGCGGATTGCATTGCCGGAGATTGCGAGGATTGCGCCCAGGCGGCCGCGGGCAACGACAGCAGCGCCGCAACCGCTACCTGGGCAAAACGGCTGGACAGGTTCCTTTTCATCAGCGTGTTTCCCGTTAGCTGAGATGGCGACAATCAATAGCCGTAGTAAACGGCAGGCGGCGGGGGGGTGTAATAGGCCGGCGGCGGCCCGTAATAGCTGTACGGCGGCGCATAATAACCGGGTGCGTAGCCGCCGTTCGAAGCGATCGCGGCACCTAGGCCAAGGCCGACGAGACCGCCGATTATCGCCGCCCCGGCCGCGTTACCGCCACCGCCACCGTGGTGATGATAATCCCCGTGCCAATGTTCGGCATGAACGGCAGGGGCCGTCGCCAGAGCCGCGACAAGCGCCGCGGTAGCCAAAAAGCGTGAGCGAAACATCATCGACTCCCTCAAAAGCCTGCATCGACAACGCCAGCACACTGTCGGCAATTCCCGGAAGCGTCATCATTGCTCAATGTAATCAGCTGCAATTTGAGCGGATTTTAGACTGGCGGTATCAGCGCCGCGGCGACTCGGCGCTCTTCGGCGACGAGCACATTATAAGTGCGGCATGCGGCGCCGGTATCCATCGCCTCGAGCGCCATCCCGGCGGTGCGTAGCGCGATGCGCAACGCGGCGGGCACGGCACTTGTCGAGCGCCCGAGACCGAGCAACAGGATCTGGACGCCACCATGGTGGATGACCGGAGCCAAGGTCTCCAAGGTCACATCACGAGCGCCCGCGGCATCCCACGCGACAGTTAGGTCGGGAAAAACCAACACCGGGCCATGATAGATGACACCGCTCACCCGAAAGCCGCTCGCAGCGTAACGCTCGATGATCTGACGGCCGGCTGTGGCCACGGGGGTGAGATCCATCGTGGCGACCACTCGGCTCAGTGCGCCCCGGGAGCTCGGGCTGGCACTGCCTCGCTCGACCGGGCAATGGCGGCGCGGTTCGGGCGGACATAATAGAGGATCGGCGCCGCAATGAAGAGCGACGAATAGGTGCCGATTACGACACCCCACAGCATCGCGATGCTGAAGCCTCTCAGCACGGGACCACCGAGAAACAACAGCGCCAGAACCGCGAGCGCGACCGTGCTGACCGTCAGGATGGTTCGCGACAAGGTCTCGTTGAGGGCAAGGTTGATCAGGTCGCGAAACGGCATTCTCGGATGTTTTCGCAGCGTCTCGCGGATCCGGTCGTAGATCACCACGGTGTCGTTGACCGAATAACCCGCGATTGTCAGGATCGCGGCCAGGGTGGTCAGGTTGAACTCGAGTTGGAGCAGCGCGAACAGTCCAACCGTGGTCAGGACGTCGTGCAAGGTCGAGACCATGCCGCCGACGCCGAACTGCCATTCGAAGCGGAACCAGATATAGGCCGCGATCGCAAACAGCGCGAGAACCGTGGCGATGACGCCGGCGCGGATCAGCTCGCTGCCGACGCTCGGTCCGACTACCTCGGTGCGGCGATATTCCACGCCGGAACCAAGCGCCTGCCTCACCTTCTCGACCGCCTGCTCTTGCGCGGCATCACCGCCCGGCTGACGAGGCAACCGGATCAGCACATCGGTCGGCGGGCCGAACCCTTGCAACGAGGGTTCGCCGAGGTTGAGTGCGTCCAGCTTTTGCCGCATTTCGGCGAGGTTCGCCGGGCCCGTCGTGGAGCGAATCTCGATCAGCGTGCCGCCGACAAAGTCGATCCCATAATTGAGCCCGACAGTCAGAAACAGCCCGATCGAGCCGAGCGTCAGCAGCATAGAGAACGCGAACCCGATCTTGTGCCAACCCATGAAGTCGATTTTCGGCGTGCGCCGGATGACGATCAGCGGTCTCATTTTGTTTTCACGGTCAAATCGGGATGGCTCTCGGTTTCCATTCGCGCAGCCAAGTGACGATCAACAGCCGGGTCACCAAAATCGCCGAGAATAGCGAGGTCAGAACGCCGATGCTGAGCGTCACGGCGAAGCCCTTGACCGGGCCGGAGCCGAGCCAAAACATCAACGCGCCGGCGACGAGGGTTGTGACATGGCTGTCGAGGATGGTGCCGAAGGCGCGCTTGAACCCGGCGTCGAGCGCGGAGAGCACGGTGCGGCCGGCGCGGACCTCTTCGCGGATGCGCTCGTAGATAAGCACATTCGCGTCGACCGCCATGCCCATCGTCAGTGCGATGCCGGCGATCCCTGGCAGCGTCAACGTGGCGCCCAGCAGCGAAAGGCTGCCGAGCATCAGGCATAGGTTGAAGATCAGCGCGATATCGGCAAAGACGCCGAACAATCCGTAGAACAGGATCATAAACACGACGACCAGCGCGACCCCGACGATGCTGGCGACCGCTCCGGCATGGATTGAATCGGCGCCGAGATCCGGGCCGACCGTGCGCTCTTCGAGGATCGTGATCGGCGCCGGCAGCGCGCCCGCCCGAAGCAATAGCGCGAGATCGCTCGCCGACTGGACCGTGAAGCTGCCGGAAATGATGCCGCTGCCGCCAAGGATCGGCTCGCGGATGACCGGCGCACTGATCACCTTGTTATCGAGAACGATCGCGAAAGGCTTGCCGACATTGTCGCGGGTCGCGTCGCCGAAGCGTTTCGCACCGGCGGCATCGAAACGGAAGCTGACGACCGGCTCATTGTTCTGAAAGGTCGGCTGCGCGTCGACCAGAGTATCCCCACCTACCATCACACGCTTGCGCACGACATAGGCGGCAGGCCCGGCGCGCCCTGCCCTCCCCTCCTCCGCCGGCAGGATTTCGTCGCCGGGCGGCAGCCGGCCATGGCGCGCGTCCTCCAGGGAGACCGAGGTGTTCACGAGCTGGAAGGTCAGTTTAGCCGTACGGCCGAGCAGCGCTTTGACATGCTCGGGATTGTCGACGCCCGGGAGCTGGACAAGGATACGATCAGATCCCTCGCGTTGGATCGTCGGCTCCTTGGTTCCGGTCTCGTCGATGCGACGGCGGATGATCTCGATCGACTGATCGACCGCCTGCCGGCGCCGGGCTTCGGTCGCAACCGCGCTGAAGTGCATGCTTCCGGCTCCGTCGGGGGCAATGTCGACGGTCAGATCAGGATCGATCTTGCGCAAGGGTTGGCGCGCAGCTTCGATCTGATCGGGTTCGCGGATCGTGAAGACGATCGCATCGCCTTCGACGCTGAGCCCGGTATATCCGATATTGGCGTCGCGCAGCGCGTTGCGCACATTGTCGATGATCGAGTTGAGGCGCTCGCGCTGCGCTGCGGCGACATCGACCTCGAGCAGCAGGTACGAACCGCCGCGCAAATCAAGCCCGAGCGCCACCTGCTTGTGCGGCAGCCAATTCGGCACATGCGCAAGAAGGGACGGGCTGAACAGGTTCGGCAATGACAGCAGCACACCGAGCGCGCACACCGCGCAGATCAGGGTGATCTTCCAATTCTCGAAATAGAGCATTCGCTACTTCTCACGCGTCCGTGCCAGGGAGCCCGTCACCCGCCTCGCCGCGCTCAGCACCCGCTCCCGCAAAGCGGTAGAGGGGGGACCCAGCTCGCCAGGGCTGGGGGGGTTAGCGTTGGCCGCGGGTTCGTCCCGAAACCCGTTATTCCTTGGTCCTACTTTCGCTCGCGCTTCCGTTTTCTGCTTGGCGGCCTCACGGGCCGCGGCCGGGTCGGGCTTGGCGAGAACGGTGGTGATCGTGCTGCGCAATACGCGAACCCGCACGTTCTCGGCAATGTCGACGACGACTTCCTCCGGGCTGTCGACCCGCGCCACGGTTCCGATGATCCCGCCCCCGGTCACCACCCGATCGCCGCGACGCAATGCGTCGAGCATGGTCTTCTGATCCTTGGCCTTGCGTTGCTGTGGGCGAATCAGAAGAAAGTAGAAGACGACGAAGATCAGGATCAGCGGCAGAAACTGGACGAGCGCGTTCTGATCGAATATGCCTGTTCCTTGGGCATAAGCCGTGGAAATCCACATTGGGAGGTTGCCTCAAAATCGCGTGCCGCATCCGTCGGCGGCCAGCTCCGCAGTCACCGTCATATAGTGCTGTCACGCGGCAGGCCAATTGCTACTCGATGCCCGGATAAAGGGCAACGCCAAGGCGGGTTCCGCGGTTCTCGGCCGCTGTGGTAGCGTCGGCGGCCTCGCCGCCGCAGGATTTGGACTTGCCCAAAACCGATCCCGATTTGCTGCCGTTGCTCAGTCGCATCGCCGATGCGCTGGAGCGCCTGGCCCCGCCCGCTGCGCCCCCCAACGAGCTCGACGCCGGCGACGCCTTCGTGTGGCACGCCGACCGCGGCTGGCTCGAACCGGTTCACCAGGTCAACCGGGTCGAGATCGGACTGTTGCGCGGTATCGACCGGGTCCGCGATATCCTGCTCGACAACACCGAACGGTTCGCCGCCGGCCTTCCGGCCAACAATGTCTTGCTGTGGGGCGCCCGCGGCACCGGCAAGAGCTCGCTCGTCAAGGCCGCGCACGCTGCGGTCAACGAAATGTACCCGCACGCCCTCGCACTCGTCGAAATCCACCGGGAGGATATTCCGAGCCTGCCTCATCTGTTGTCGCTGTTGCGGCTGAGCGCGCGGCGCTGTCTGTTGTTTTGTGACGACCTGTCCTTTGATCAGCACGACACGAGCTACAAATCACTGAAGGCTGTACTAGAGGGGGGCATCGAGGGCCGGCCGGCAAACGTCGTCCTCTACGCGACATCGAACCGCCGCCATCTGATGCCTCGCGACATGATCGAGAACGAGCGCTCGACTGCGATCAACCCGGCGGAAGCGGTCGAAGAGAGTGTCTCGATGTCGGACCGCTTCGGCCTCTGGCTCGGCTTCCACAGCATCGGCCAGGAGACCTACCACGCGATCGTCAGAGGCTATGCCGAACGCTACGGGCTCGATCTGCCGCCGGAACAATTGCGGGCCGAAGCCGGTGAATGGTCGATCACCCGAGGCTCGCGCTCGGGCCGCGTCGCCTGGCAATTCATCCGGGACCTTGCCGGACGGCTCGGCAAGCCCCTCGGATGACTGAGGTTTTGCTGCGGAGGAGAGCGAGAACAGCGGAAGTGCATCGATCGATCCTATGAGGTCCCGCTGGCGCCGTGGATCTTATGGACGGTTATCCAACTATCGGCAATGAGGCATCACCTCTTTGGCAAACAACGCCATCGAGTTCTTGACCATGGAGTGGTCCATGATCCCGCCTTGATTGAAATAGCAAATGAACTCGTCCATCCCGTACTCACGACGGAGCTCCTGTACGCGGTCTATGCAATACCCGGGATCGCCGAACACCCCGATCTCACCGTCGAAGTCCTCGTATTTCACGCGTTCGAGTCGCGCCAGGACTTCACGAAACGCCTCAAAGCCCTTGACGTCCGTCTCGCGAAGAGGGCGGTTCAGCCCCGTCGCCTCTCGCAGAAAGCGCAGCAGACCCGCCTCGCAGTCTTGGCGCGCCTGCGTCCGGCTCGCAGCAACGTGGACCGGAAAGGCGAGCGCGACATCACCCGCGCTGCCGTCGGGGAGCGTGTCACGATATACCGCGAGTCCCGCCTTGAGCTTGTCCGGGGGGTTGATCAGTGGCGAGGCGAAGATCGGCAATTTCCGCCGCCCGGCGAAGGGAAAACTGTCGGGACTGTTGGCGGCGATCCGCACCGGCGGATGCGGCGATTGCAAGGGTCTCGGCACGACGCTCAGGTCACGCGCGCGGAAATGCTTTCCGTCGAAGGAAAAAGAACTCGTTGTTCCAGGCACGGAGTATGAAATCGAGAGCCTCCTCAAAGCGTTCCCGGCTCTCTTCCGGAGGTATTCCGTAGCCGGGATACTGGTACGCAACGCCGCGGCCGACTCCGAATTCCAGGCGCCCGTCGCTGAGGATATCGGCGGTCGCGGCTTCTTCGGCGATCTTTATCGGGTTGTGCAGAGGCAGCAGCGTCACTGCTGTCCCCAGGCGAATACGGGTTGTCCGCTGCGCTGCCGCGGCCAGCACCATCAGCGGATCCGCGAGGGTCGAGAAGGTGCGGCTGAAGTGAATCTCCCCGAGCCATGCTACATCGAAGCCGAGAGCATCGCCGAGTTCGATTTGCGCCATGATGTCTTGGTAACGCTGACGCTCGGTAAATCCGCTCGCACAAGGCAACTGGTCGAAGAAGCCGAAGCGCATTTGACCCTCCGTGGCAGGGATTGCCGCCACCGGTGCTTTGTCGGCCGAATACCACGGCGAAGGCGAGGCAGCAATCGACAGCGGAGCGAAGGCAATTCTCAGCTCGACCGCGAATCCCTTGTCGTCGCGGTGGGCAGCGGGCCCATAAATTCGCGCGGATCTACAGCGTGTTGACCGCGGCGAAGCTCGAAATGCAGCTGCGGCTCGCTGACATTGCCGGTCGAGCCGACCCGCGCAATCACTTGGCCGCGCTCGATCTTTTCGCCGCGCTTGACGAGGATCGCATCGCAGTGGGCATAAGCCGAAATCCAGCCATTAGCATGCTTGACGAGAACAAGATTGCCATACCCGCGCAGCTCGTTGCCGGCATAGGCGACGACGCCGGCATCGACGGCTTGCACCGCCGTGCCGCGTGGCGCGGCGATGTTGATGCCGTCATTGTGCGAGCCATCGGGTTTTGAACCATAGCTTGCGAGAATATGGCCGCGAACCGGCCATAGAAACGCGCCCGCGCCGACAGCCGGGGGGGGCGCGGCTCTACCCGAATCGGGGGTCTCGGGAACTGCTCGGGGCGGCGCGGCAGAGACTGCGGGCGGCGACGCTTCGGGGGCGGGCTGAGCCTCATGCAGTGCGGCGGGCGGCGCCACCGGCTCAGCCGCAGCCGACCGACTGTCCGGGGCGGCCGTTGACGGGAGAGCGGGCCGCGTCGTGGGCTGAGGAAGCTCCGGTCGCTGTACGGGAGGCAACGCCGCAACCGATGCCGGTGTCGCGGCGAGGCGCGGCGGCCCGGCGCCTGGGATGACCAGCGCGCGCCCAACCTGGATGCGATAGGGCGGCGACAGACCGTTCGCATCGGCAATCACCCGCATCGGGATATGATAGCTGTGGGCGATTTCGGACAAGGTCTGGCCCCGCTGGACCATGATCGTCTGTGAGCCGCGTTCTACCGGCGCGGGGCCGCCGATCACCGGTGCTGGCCCCTCTATCCGCGGCGCACAGGCCGCGAGAGCACACCCGAGCCCCATCGCAAGCCAAAACGCGGACCCAAAACCGCGCCGCGGGTCAATACGGATTGTCATCTTTCCCCGGCACGCCCCCCGACGCGCAAGAATCTGGGCTATTTGGTACGCCAAGCTAGAATCATGTCAAGCCCTGGTCCGCTTGACGGCGCGGCAGCCCGGTAATGAGCGGGACGAACCGAACGAGACCGAGATCCTCGGTCGAAAACCGATCGTCTTGCCGGCGGATTCGCACGAGCTGCTGGTCGCGGTGATCCTCGCCAACGGGCACCACGAGAATGCCGCCGGGAGCAAGGGCGTCGACGAGGGCTGCCGGCACCTCCGGAGCCGCGGCGGTTACAAGCACCCGCTTGTATGGCGCCTGCTCGGGCCAACCTTTCGTGCCGTCGCCGAATCGGCACACGATATTGCGCAGGCGCAGCTCTTCAAACCGCCGCTCTGCATCGCGCAACAGTTCGCGGTGACGTTCGATCGTAAAGACCCGTCGGCAGAGGGCAGCCAAAACCGCGGTCTGGTAACCAGAACCCGTTCCGATCTCAAGGACGTTCTGCTGTGCTCCGAGCTCGAGCTTCTCGGTCATCAGCGCCACGACATAGGGCTGGCTCACCGTCTGTGCATTGCCAATCGGCAGGGCCATGTTCTCGTAGGCTTGGTCCTCGAATGAGCCCGGCACAAATTTTTCTCGCGGGGTCTTTTCGATGGCGCCGAGCACCCGCGTGTCGCCGATTCCGGCGCGACGCAGCTCCATCAGAAGACGCAATTTTTTCTGGATCAAACCCGGCTCGACCGGGCCGGCTCGATCAGACGTCACCCAAAGACCTTTTTCAGCGAGGCGAGCGCTGGAACATTGGTCAGGTTGAGGTAGATCGGGGTAACCGAAACCTGCTTTTCATTGATCGCAGCCAAGTCGGTGCCCGGCTCGGCAAACCCGTCCTCGCGGACCGGGCCAATCCAATAATATGGCCTGCCGCGGGGATCGAGGCGTTCGCTCAGGTTGTCGGCGATGGCGCGCTTGCCTTGGCTGGTGACCGCGATGCCTCGGACGTCTTCGGGAGCCGCGGCCGGGAAATTGATGTTCATCAGGGTATGCTCGGGCCAGAGCAGCCGGGTCAACTGCCGGATCACCTCGGGCGCAAAACGCGCGGCGGTATGCCAGGGTACAGGCTCGCCGTCGATGAAATGCTGGCTGAGCGCGATCGCCGGGATGTCGAGCAACGTCGCTTCCATGGCCGCCGCGACGGTCCCAGAATAGGTTAAATCCTCTCCGACATTGCCGCCGCCATTGACCCCGGACAGGACGAGGTCCGGGCGATGCTCGCGAAGCAGGTGCTTGATCGCCAACATCACGCAATCTGTCGGCGTCCCGTCCACGGCGTAGCGCCGCTCCGCCAACTCCGACATGCGCAACGGGCGCCTTGTCGTCAGTGAGTGGCTGGCGGCGCTCTGTTCCTGCTCGGGCGCGACGAGCCAGACGTCCGGCGAGAGATCGCGCGCGATCTCCTCCAAGAGTTTGATACCGGGCGACCCGATACCGTCGTCGTTGGTGACGAGAATGCGGGCTTTGGCGAGTTCGACGCGCCGGTCAGCCATGGGGTTCGATGACCTCCTGGCCTCCCATATAGGGCTGCAGCACCGATGGAAGCGCCACCGTGCCGTTGTGCTGTTGGAAGTTCTCCAGGATCGCTATCAAGGTGCGCCCGATTGCGAGACCAGAGCCGTTGAGGGTATGGACCGGCGATGTCCCTCTTCCCTCGATGGGGCGATAGCGCGCCTTCATGCGCAAGGCCTGGAATGCGCCGCAACTCGAGCAGCTGGAAATCTCGCGGTAGGTGCCCTGCCCCGGCAGCCAGACTTCGATGTCGTAGGTTTTTTGCGATGCAAATCCCATGTCGCCGGTCGATAGCAGCACCACCCGGTAGGCGAGGCCGAGGCGCTTCAGTACTTCCTCGGCGCAAGCGGTCATCCGTTCGTGCTCGGCCGCGGAGTTGTCCGGCCGAACAATCGACACCAGCTCGACCTTTTCAAACTGATGCTGGCGGATCATGCCGCGGGTGTCCTTGCCCGCCGCGCCGGCCTCCGAACGGAAACAAGGGGTCCAGGCAGCGTAACGCAGCGGCAGCGCGCTCTCGTCGAGGATTTCGCCGGCAACGAGGTTGGTCAGCGGCACCTCGGCGGTCGGGATCAACCAATACCCTTCTGTGGTTCGGAACATATCCTCGGCGAATTTCGGGAGCTGGCCGACCCCAAACGCCGCTTCATCGCGGACCAACAGAGGAGGCGAAACCTCGGTGTATCCGAATTCGGTCGTCTGAAGATCGAGCATGAATTGACCGAGCGCCCGTTCGAGCCGAGCCAGCGCGCTGCGCAGAACGACGAATCGCGACCCGGACAACTTCCCGGCGCGCGTAAAATCCATCATACCGAGCCGCTCGCCGACCGCCTCGTGCGACAATGGCGCGAAATCAAAGCGGGGCGGCTCGCCGTGATGGCGCACCACCCGGTTGGCGGTCTCGTCCCGCCCCTCCGGCACCTCTTCGGCGGGAAGGTTCGGGAGACCGGCGAGGATCTCGTCGATTTGGGCGCGCAGTTGCGCCGCCTCCGCAGCGGCTTGGGTTTCTGCCTCTCTGTCCTCCCCGGCCTGGCGCAGCAACGGCGCTATGTCCTCGCCCCGCTTCTTGGCGGCCCCGATCTCCCGCGCAACACGATTGCGCCGGGCCTGCGCTTCCTGAGCACGAGTCTCCGCGGCACGCCACGACCGGTCGAGCGCCACGATTTCCTCCGCACGTGGCGGCAAGCCGCGCCGCGCCAGGCCTCGGTCGAAATTGGCCGGGTTGTCACGAATCCATCTCAGATCGTGCATCGAAGAGCGTCATGCCCGGGCTTGATCCGGGCATCTCCTGAACCGCCGGGTCAAGCCCGGCGATGACGAAAGGGGACGGCAATAAGCATGGTGCCCGGATATAGAGAGCCTGACGCCTCTCGTCCATCCGGCTCGCGCTCGTCAGCTTCCGGCGGCGGGTTTCCCCTTGCCGGCGAGTTCGGCTTCCTCTTCGGCCTCGCGCCTGGCGCGCGCCTTCTCCACGAACCGGCACGAGACGATCGAGGCCTCAAACAAGATGATCAAGGGTATTGCGAGGCTCGTTTGGCTGACGATGTCCGGCGGCGTCAATACCGCGGCAACGATGAACATGATGACAATGGCATAGCGTCGTTTGGACGCGAGCCCGGCCGAAGTAACCAGACCCACTCGCGCCATCAAGGTCAGCAGCACCGGTAACTGAAAAGCCACCCCAAAAGCGAAAAGCAAGGTCATAACCAACGACAGGTATTCGTTGACCTTCGCCTCGAGGACTATCGGAAGCCCCCCGTCTGCGGCAGCCGGTGTCTCGAAGCTGACGAAGAACCGCCAGGCGACTGGAATTACAACGAAATAGGCGAGCGAGGCCCCCATTGCGAACAGCACCGGTGTGGCAAAGAGGTAGGGGTAGAAGGCCCGCCTCTCGTTTTTGTAGAGACCGGGCGCGACGAATTTCCAGATTTGGCTGGCGATGATCGGGAAAGCGAGGCAGAGGCCCGCCCAGAACGAGACTTTGACGTAAGTGAAGAAGGCCTCGGTCAGGCCGGTGTAAATCAGGTGCCGCCCGGTCTGCCCCTCGAAGATGACCGCCAGCGGGTGCACCAGAAAACCGTATATGCGCTCCTTGAACTGGTAGCAGATCAAAAACGCGACGAGGAGCGCACCAATCGACCACATCAGCCGGTTGCGCAGCTCGATCAGGTGATCGAGAAGCGGCATTCTGCCTTCTTCGAGCTCGGCTTCCCTGTCGTCGTCCACAACCGTTCCCTAAAAGCCGCCAAATATGCACCGACACCGTCGTGAGAGACTGCCCGTGCGAAGCGGCCCTCACTGCTTTAGCGGCACGGCATCCTGACCGACCTCATGCGGCGGCGCGATGATCGGCACCTCCGGCTCGGCCGCCTCGATCTTGGGCGGTTCTGCAGGCGGCTGTGGTTGAGCTTCGGGAACCGGCGCGGCCGGAACATCGGCGTCGGAGAAATGGGGCAGCTCCGGCGGCTTCAGGCTCTCGGCGAGACTTCCGGTCGGGTCGATCGTGTTGCGAAACTCCTTGTCGAAATCGATCTCAGTCGCCTTTTTCAGCTCCTGCCGCATTTCGTCGAGCTCGGCTTCGCGGATCATCTGCTCGACGCTGCTCTGAAACTCGCGCGACAAGGTGCGCGCCTTTCTGACCCAGAACCCGGCGACGCGCAGCGCCTTCGGCAGGTCCTTCGGCCCGATGAACACGAGCGCCACGACCCCGATCAGCAGCAGCTCCGACATGCCGAGATCAAGAAACATGGCGGCGGCGCCTCGCCGGCTCCTGGTCAGTTATCGGCAACATTCATACGCGGCGCGATGATGTCAGATGGCTGTCATATGGGCAACCTCGGCCGGCGCACCACCCTGGCCGGTCAAAGGTCAGCGTGGAGTTCCTGCTCGGCGCTTCTCTCACCCGCCTGTTCGGGCAGGGATAGTGGGGTAAGGTCGAGCAGACCGGCGGCCCGCAGCTCATCCAGGCCGGGCAGCTCGTTCAAACTGTCGAGCCCAAAATGGACGAGGAAGCCCGGCGTCGTCACCCAGAGGAGGGGCCGGCCAGGGCCGGTGCGCCGGCCCTTGGGGCGGACCCAGCCGGCCTCCATCAATGTGTCGATTGTTGCCTTGCCGAGGGCGACCCCCCGGATCTGTTCGATTTCGGCGCGCGTCACCGGCTGGTGATACGCAATGACCGCGAGCGTCTCGACCGCCGCCCGCGACAGCTTGCGGGCGACCGGCCGCTCGATCCGCAAGCTGGCGGCGAGATCGGCTGCCGTGCGAAACGTCCACCCGCCGGCGAGCCGCACGAGGTTGACGCCGCGCCCGGCGTAGCTCTCCACCAGTTCGTGCAACAGGCTCTTCACATCGCTTGCATCATCGAAGTGCCGCGCCAGAGCCTCCTCGCCGATCGGTTCGGTGACCGCGAATAGGAGCGCCTCGAGGAGCCGTAGCTGCTGCGCCCGCTCACTCACCCGGCCGCCCCAACGTTGTGGTGCGCCGCGGCTGGGCCGGCGCTGCGGAGGTATATCGGCCCGAAGGCCCGGTCCTGACGGAGTTCGATGCGGCCATCGCGCGCCAGCTCTAGGGTGGCGGCGAAAGTCGCGGCGAGCGCGGAGCGGCGAAAAACCTCCCCGCGCAGCTCCCGCGGCAAAAAGCTCGCCAGCTCCCGCCAATTCGGCACACGGCCGATAAAGCGCGCCAACCGATTCAATGCATCATTCATCGAATAGAATTCGGCCGGCCCGATCGCCAGCACTGCTGCTTCGGTTCGCCGCCTGCCTTCGCCATAGGCGCGCAACAGTTGATAGAAAGCCAGCTCGTAAACCGGGACGGGGATCACCGTGAGCCCCTCGGCTGCGCCGCGCAGAAACACATCCTGCCCCGTCCGCGGATGCGCCATAAGCCGCGCTCCGGCAATCTGCATCGCCTCGAGCAATCGGAGGCGGTGCTCCAGCTGCGCGGCGAGCTCGGTCCCGCTGGGCTCGTCATCCTGCAGAGGCTGCGGCAACAAAAGGCGCGATTTCAGATAGGCGAGCCACGCCGCCATGACCAGGTAGTCGGCGGCAATCTCGAGACTGAGCGACCGTTGTCTCGCTATGAAGGCCAGATATTGGTCGGCCAGCGCCAAGATCGAGATTTTGCCAAGATCGACCTTCTGCTCGCGGGCCAATGTGAGCAGTAAGTCGATCGGCCCTTCGAAGCCGTCGAGATCAAGCACCAGCTGCTCTGGGCGAGAGCGCCCCTCATCCCAGCCCTCTCCCCACGAGCGAGGAGAGGGAGGGATCCGCGCAGCGGGAGGGTGAGCGGCAGCCGCGTTCACCCGCTCTGCCCAGTGACAGCGAGTATCATCCGGATCAGCCCCTCGGTCGGTACACCGATGATCCAAGCCAAAATATTGAAGTTATGACCCGTCTGCTCGCCGACATAGGGAATTACGAACAAGAACAGCAATAGGATCAAAATGCCGTAACGTTCGAGCCGAGCCAGCGGGAGCGCGAGTGCATCCGGCAACAGCCCGACCGCTACCCTCCCGCCGTCCAGCGGCGGCAAAGGCAGCATGTTGAATACGCACAGGACGGCGTTGATCTGTACCGAGTGCACCAGGTTTTCCGCGAACCACTCGCCGGGGCTCGGCGGCATCAAACCGACCCCGTAAAACAACAGCGACGAGATGATCGCGAGCAGCACATTGGTGCCGGGTCCGGCCAGAGCGACCCAAACCATGTCCCGCCGCGGTTTATCGAGCCGCCGGAAATTGACCGGCACCGGTTTGGCATAGCCGAACAGGAACGGCGAGCGCAGCAGGATCAGCATCGCCGGCAAGATGATCGTGCCGAACGTGTCGACATGCTTGAACGGATTGAACGTGACGCGGCCCGCCCGCTGGGCGGTATCGTCGCCGAATTGGTAGGCGATAAAACCGTGCGCCGCCTCGTGAAAGGTCACGGCAAAGACGACCGGCAGAACCCAAGTGCTCGCCTGGTAGACCATTGCGGCCATGCCGCCCGCTGGGTTCACTGCTCCGCAATCTCTGAAAAGGGCGCGCCGGCAAGGAGCGCCTCGAATCGCGCCTCGGCTTCCGCGCGCTCGAAGCCGTTCGCCGCGGAATCGCGCCGCATTGCTTCGCCGCGCCGAAGCCGCGCCGCGGTGAGCGGCGAAATCGTGCGAGCTGCCGCGACGACGTCCTCCATCTCGCCCGGATCTCCATTGCAATGCAGCGCTAAATCGCAACCGGCGGCGAGCGCCTGCCGCGTCCGCTCAGCGAGCCCGCCGCCGAGCGCTCGCATCGACAAATCGTCGGACACGAGAACGCCGTCGAACCCGATCGCGCCGCGAATGACGTCGGCGACCACGCGCGACGACAGTGTCGCCGGCACCTGAGGATCGATCGCCGAATAGACGATGTGTGCGGTCATCGCCCAAGGCATCGCGGCGAGCGCTCGGAACGGCGCGAAATCCGTGTTCGCCAATTCTTCGTAACTGGTCTCGACCTGCGGGCAGGCATGATGGCTGTCGACGCGGGCGCGGCCATGGCCGGGTATGTGTTTAAGGACAGGCAGAACGGCGCCGTCGAGCAGCCCTTCACATGCGGCGCCAGCGAGGCGCGTGACGCGTTCCGGACCGCTCCCATAGGCCCGGTCGCCGATCACCGGATCTGCCCCCGAGACCGGGATATCCAGCACCGGCAGGCAATTAACGGTGATCCTCAGCCGCGCCAAATCGTCGGCGATCAGCCGAGCGCCGAGGCGGGCCGCTGTCTCCGCGGCCGGGTCCGGGAGCGATGCAAGACGCGCGGCCGATGGATAGCGGCGCCAGTGCGGCGGGCGCAGCCGCGCCACCCGGCCGCCCTCCTGATCGATCAAAACCGGCGCGTCATCGCGGCCGACGCAGCCGCGCAGCGAGGTGACCAGGCCGTACACCTGATCGGGCGAGCAGCAGTTTCGGCGGAACAGAATGAAGCCGACCGGATCGGCGGCGGCGAAGAAATTGCGTTCCGAGGCGGTAAGACGCTCGCCGGAGCAGCCCAAGACAACCGCGAGCGGTGCGTTATCGGGCAATTATGCACCCGATGTTGCGCCGCTTCAGCTCGCCGCAGATCCGGTCGGCATCAGCCATGGGGGCAGTCTGGAGACGGTAAAAGATCCCTCTGTCACCGAGGTCGGCACGAGTGGTGGTTGCCGAGATACTCCCGAGCAGGTCTGGATTGGCGCGCCTGATACGGTCCCATTCCTGACGCGCGGCCTCCTCGCTGCGCAGCGACGCGAGCTGGATTCGAACGCCGCCGGCCGCTTGAGTTACGGCCGGTTTTGCAACAGCGGCATCAGCGGGCCCGGCCTTGGCAGCCAATTTGCCGGCGGGCTGCGGTGACTGGGCCTGTGGCGCCGGATTCTGGGGACCTGCGGCCGCGCTCGTCAACGGAGGCTGGGGTGAAGCGGATGGAGCGGCAGCAGAAGGCACGGCGGGCCGTGGCATCGGCTTCTCGGGGGGCGGCAGCAGGTGCTCCACCGTGGCGCGCTTCTGGGTGTAGATCAGCTTATCGCGATCTGGGACTTCCATGCCGCCCGGATTTTCCGGCTTGACTTTTGTCGGACGCTCGTCGGCGCGGATGAGCGGGACATCCGCAGCTATCGTGCCGCCGCCCCCGTGCCGTAGTCCTTGCTGGTACGCGAACCATAAACCGCCGGCAAATACTGCGATGACGGCAAGCGTGATCAGACTTGCGACCAGCCCGCGAAACCGCGGCCTAGTCTCATCCTCCCGTGGGTCGGCGTAAAGATCAGCTCGCCCGTCCGAACCCGCCGATCCCAGTTGATACGACATGATCACATCTCCTGCGCCGGTTCGACGCCGAACACGGCGAGCCCCGAAGCGATGACCAGCGCGACGCCGCGGACCAGAGCCAGACGGGCGCGAGTCAACTCCGCATCGGACGCGAGGATAAAACGTAAAGTCGCCTCGTCCTTGCCCTTGTTCCACAGCACATGGAACTGGGCGGCGACTTCCTGGAGATAAAAGGCGAGACGGTGCGGCTCGTGGGCGTCGGCGGCGGCCTCGACCAGCCGCGGCCAGCCTGCGAGCTGGCGAATCAGCGCGATCTCGGACGGGTCGGAGAGCCTCTCCAGCGGCGCCTCCGCAAGCGCCGCGTCGGAGAAATCGTCCTCGGGGAATTGCTCGGCGGCATGCCGCATGACCGATGCGGCGCGGGCGTGCGCGTATTGCACATAGAAGACCGGGTTGTCCTTCGACTGCTCGGTGACCTTGGCGAAATCGAAGTCGAGCGCCTGGTCGTTCCGCCGGGTCAACATGATGAAGCGGAACACGTCCGTGCCCACCGCGTCGACCACTTCACGCAATGCGACGAACGTCCCGGCGCGCTTCGACATGCGCACCGGCGCGCCCTTATCGAATAAATTCACCAGCTGGCAGATTTTGACGTCCAGCGCAGCGGCGCCGTTGGTCAATGCTTGGATCGCAGCCCTCAGGCGCTTCACGTAGCCGCCGTGATCGGCCCCCCAGACATCGATCATCTTGTCGAAGCCGCGTTGCACCTTGTCACGGTGATAGGCGATATCAGCCGCGAAATACGTCCACGAGCCGTCCGATTTCTTGAGCGGACGATCGACTTCGTCGCCGAAGGAGGTAGCCCGGAACAGTGTTTGCGGGCGCGGCTCCCAATCATCCGGCACCTTGCCCTTGGGGGGCTCCAGCACTCCAGTATAGACGAGCCCGCCGTCCGCCAGAACTCGAACACAGTCGTCAATTGCCCCGCGCTCGGTCAGGCTGCGCTCCGAGACGAACAGATCGTGATGGACGCCCAGCAAGGCCAGGTCGTCGCGGATCAGCCGCATCATTTGATCAACGGCAAACCCGCGGATAGGCGCCAGCCATTCGGCCTCAGGCCGGCCGAGCCATCTGCGTCCGTCGCGCTCGGCAAGCGCACGGCCGACTTCCGAAAGGTATTCGCCGGGATACAAGCCCTCGGGAGCGGGTCCGATCGCTTCGCCCAGAGCCTCGCGGTATCGCAGGTGAGTCGACCGCGCGAGCACATCGACCTGGGCGCCGGCGTCGTTGATATAATACTCGCGCTGGACGCTGAAGCCGGCCTTGGCCAGGAGCCCGGCCAGTGCGTCCCCGACAACCGCCCCGCGCCCGTGCCCGACATGCATAGGGCCCGTCGGATTGGCCGACACGAACTCGACATTGACGCGTTCGCCGCCGCCAATTGCCGAATTGCCGAACGCCGTGCCGGCGCGCAGGATGGCGCGGAGCTGCGCGTGCCAGACCTCAGGGGACAGCCTAATATTTATGAAGCCCGGCTTTGCCGAGGTAACCGTAAACCCGCAGCCCCGATAGTCCCCGGTCGCGAGCTTACGCCCGGCGAGGGCGGTAGCGATCCGCTCGGCGAGAGCCATCGGGTTTTCTTTGACCGCCCCGGCGAGCACCATTGCTGTGTTGGTTGCCAGATCACCATGCGCGGGATCGCGAGGCGGTTCGACCGCAACCCGGTGCAGATCGAGCCCCGGTGGTAGCTGCCGGATCGCCACGAGATCCTCGATGGCCGCCAGCACGACCCGTCGAAAGTCGGCAAAGATGTTGGTCATGTCGCGATACCAGGAGCCGGCGTGTTATCGCGTTCAGGCGGTGTCGGGTAATGGAACCTCAATCCGATGCCCCGCGACTTCGTCCACCAGCACAAATCGTCCGCCATCCAAGGCGCGTAATTGAGCATTGGCGTTGAGAAGCTCGATGCCGTAAAGGGTTCCGTCCGGGAACAGATCAACGTTCACTTCATCGCTCAACCGAACCGTTTCCACTTGGGTACCGGCGGCCTCGCGCACGCGCAGATAGGCGATGTTCCGACGAGGATCGTAGCTGAGCTGCACTCTCCAGCCTCCAACTCTTGCTCAAAAGTCTCTAACGATCACGCTGATAACCATCCAGTCGTCGGCTTCCCAAGTCGCGAACACCTCGACCTGCTTCATATGGTAGCGACGGCCGCGCCAGTGCGCCTTCAAATGGGAAATTACGTCGAAATCCCTGGCGGGCGAACTTCGCCGGAAACTGCTCCCCTTCCCCGAATCGTCGCTGCGACCTCTTCCTCGGTTGCGCCTCGCCCCAGCATCCGAGCAATCGCATGAGCGTGTAGCTTCACAAACGCTTCATGTCCGGGCGAAGGTGTCGAACAGACGGTGATGCTCGTCGAGCGCGAAGCGGTCGGTCATCCCGGCGAGGTAGTCGGCCGCGACCCGCGCGGTCCGAGGTTGGTCCGGGCCGATAGCGAGCTCGCGCCATTCGCGCGGCAAGCATCGCGGCTCCGCTAGGTAAAGGCCGAACAGGTCGTGGACCACCTTGTGCGCCTTTGAACTCATGCGTTTGACCCGATGATGGCGATACATCCGCTTGAACAAAAATTCTTTGAGTGCTCGATCATTGCGCCGCATCTCATCGGAGAAATCGACAATAGGCGCATTTAGCGCCCTCACCTCGTCGACCGATCCGAGCGCGCTGCCGACGAGCCGACTGCATGTCTCGCCGATCAGATCCCCGACCATCCGATCGATCAACCGGCGAATCGATTCGTGGATCAGGCGCGGTTCCTCAAGCCCGGGATAGCGCGACGCCACGTCGTGGAAAACAGGACCGACGAGCGGCACATCGGCAAGATCGGCTACCGCGAACAACCCGGCGCGCAATCCATCATCGATATCGTGGTTGTTATAGGCGATGTCGTCGGCGAGCGCGGCGACTTGCGCCTCGGCGCTCGGGAACGTCTCGAGCGCGAGTGGGTGACCGCTGTCGTATTCGGCAATCGTCGGCGGCACCGGCCGCTCGATGCCGGCGCCGCGCAGGGGTCCGTTGTGCTTGACGGTGCCTTCGAGCGATTCCCAAGTCAGGTTGAGCCCGTCGAACTCGGCATAGCGCCGTTCGAGACGGGTCAGGATTCTCAATGTCTGATCGTTGTGCGAAAAGCCGCCGAAGCGCCCCATCTCGGCGTTGAGCGCCTCTTCGCCGGCATGCCCAAAGGGGGTGTGGCCGAGGTCGTGAGCGAGCGCCAGGGTCTCGGCGAGGTCTTCATCGAGACCGAGCGCGCGGCTGATCGTCCGCGCGATCTGCGCTACTTCGAGGCTGTGCGTCAGCCGCGTACGATAGTGGTCGCCCTCGTGATAAACAAAGACCTGCGTCTTGTGGGTCAACCTGCGAAACGCGGTCGAATGGATAATGCGGTCGCGGTCCCGCTGAAACGCGGACCGCGTAGGATGCTCGGGCTCCGGATAGAGCCGCCCGCGTGACTCCTCCGGTTTCGACGCATAAGGCGCCAGACCGTCCGGCCGGACCATGTGCCGATCTTACGCCGCGCCACGGCTTGCGTCCATCCGCGTATGCAGCCGTCACCGATCGCGTTATCGGGATTTCGATTGCGGTCGGACCTAGTTAACATCGGGCAAACCAAAGGGGGGCAGCACGATGGAATACATTCGCGTCAGGTTCGATCCGCACGACATTCGCGATGTGATCGCCAGCGGCAATGTCATCGGCCAGACCGAGACCGAACTCGTGGTCCAACCGAATTATTACGTGATTTCACTGTCCGGTTTGGGCTACGCGCCGCCCTACTGGTATGGCGTCGTCAGCGGCACGACGGTGGGTCATCCGCTGACCATCTCATTCACCCCGGTATAAAACATGATGCGCGTGCGAGTTTGGGTGGTGCTCTGCGTTTTGCTGGCCGGCGGCTGCGCCGGTATGCATATCGAGAACACGCCATTGCAGGCGGGCGACGGCAATCCCGATTTGCGCACGATCGCGCCGGCGAGGCCCGACCGCCCGGTAATTCTGATGACTTTCTCGGGCGGCGGATCGCGCGCCGCCGCTCTCGCCGAATCCGTCCTGCGCGAGTTGTCGCAAACCAGCTACGCCGCGTCCGACGGCCCGCACGTGCTGACCGAGGACGTCAACCTGATCTCGTCGGTGTCGGGCGGCAGCGTTACCGCCGCGTGGTTCGGATTGCGACGCGGACCCGGCCATTGGGACGGCGATCTCGACGGGCTGCGCAACGACTTTCTAACCAAAGACAATATGGCGACGCTCGAACTCGATGCCGTCAACCCGATCACCTGGTTGGGCCTTGTCACCGGACAGATCACCCGCATCGAGGCGGAGGAGGCCCTGTTCAATGCGCGGCTTTACCATGATGCCCCGCTTGCCGCATTGAATCAGCCGGGCAAACCGTACATCGTGCTGAACGCAACCGACATGGCGGGCGGCGAGACGTTTGCGATGGTCCCGCGGCGGTTCGACGATGTCTGCTCGAAACACGATTTGCTGCCGATAGCCACTGCGGTCTCAGCTTCCGCTGCGTTTCCGATCTTGCTGACCCCGGTCGCCTTTCAGGACTATTCCAATGGCTGCCAGGGCAAATTGCGCAACGGAGAGTGGATTCGGGTCGATCTGTCGAACCCGTATACGCCCTACCTGAACCTCGCCGAGTACAAGGACGCGCGCTATTCCAACGACCTGCGGCACGGGCCCAACCCCTACCGGCGGATCGACTACCTCTATTTTCTCGATGGCGGGCTCGCCGACAATCTCGGAACCCGCTCATTGCGCTCGGCGCTTATCGCTCCCTACGATGATGCCCAGATCCTGCGTGCAATCAACGACGGCAAAATCCGCAGGCTGGTGGTTATCGTCGTCAATGCGCGCGGCGACCCGCCGACCAAGCTTTACCAACAGCCGCAGCAGCCGGGCCTTGTCGGCCAGATCCAGGCGGTGACCTCGGTTCCGATCGACGCCAACACCGCAAATTCCGAGACTGCACTGTCCGCGTTGCTCGGCGAACTGGCGCAGGCCGCCGCCGGCGCCACTAGCCAAGCCAAATTCACCGGCATGCGGATTTACGGCATCACCGTCGATTATGACCAGATCCCGGCCGACACGCCGGCGCATATTGAATTGCGCGACATGGCCAAGGACGTGCCGACCAGCTGGACATTGACCCCGCCGCAATTGCAGGTGACCGAGGAGGCCGGCCGCTTTCTGCTGCGCAGCCATCCGTGCTACAGCGCTTTGCTCGGCGACCTTCATGCATCGCAACCGGCGGTGGCGAGCGAATCCGCCCAGCCGGCGACGCCCTGCACAACCAAAATCGATATGGAGAGGCATCTCGCGCCGACTAGGCCGTCCAGCTAGGCCGCGCGTAGCCGGCCCGTGGCGGAGTGGTCGACCACCCCTTCATCAGTAAAGACGACCCGGTAGTCGCGCTCCGCAGCTTCGCGTGAGATCAGCCCGTCGGCGACGTCGAGCGAGACTTGCTCGGGATCGCGCTCGGTTGGGTTCCCAAAGCCACCGCCGCCCGGCAGTTCGAGCCGGATGAAATCGCCGCCGGGGACGCTCTGGCGGCCTTTAGGGCCGACCGGCTTGCCCGATACCAAACTGACGCCGCCCGAGGCACCATTGCCGCCGCCGTCGCGGCCGCGCGCCGGGTTCGAGATCCGTTCGAAATTGCACAGCATCGCGATCGGCGTGCCGTCGGCGCCGCCCAGTTCGATGATCTGGCCGAGGCCGCCGCGGAATTGCCCGGCGCCGCCGGAGTTTTCGCGGAACTCGCGCCGGCGAAACATCACCGGCGCGACCGACTCGGTCGCCTCGACCGGGATCGTGCGCACGCCGGAGGGGAAAGCGGTGACGTCGAGCCCGTCCTTTCCCGGCCGCGCGCCGGCCCCGCCGCAATGGAAGATTGCGGTGCTGAAGGGCTTGATGTCCGGCGGCGCCCTCCCCTCCTCCGCCCCGAGCTCGTCGAGCACGTCGGCGCCGCCGTAGATCTGCGGGATCCATAGAGAGGATGCGCCTTCGGCCGGTACGCCGCCTTCCATGACCTGATGCAGGCAGCCGAACACGACGTCGGGCAGCATGTGGCCGACCGTATGTCGGGCAGCGACGGCGCGCGGCCGTGTCGCATTAAGCAGACAGCCCTCCGGCGCGCTGACCGTGATCGGCGCCAGCGAGCCGGCGTTGTTCGGCACCTCGGGTGCGACGACGCATTTGACGCCGAAGGCGGTGTAGGCGGTCGTGTAGTTGAGAACGACATTGATGCCGAAGGCGCTCGCCGGCGAGGTCCCGCTGTAATCCACATATATGCCGTTCTCGCCGATCGTCATTTCGGCGGCGAGGGTCAGCGGCCGGTCATAGCCGTCCATCGTCAGGCTGTTGCGATAAGAGCCCTTGTTCAGCTTGCCGATCGCCTCGATCGTCGCCTCGCGGGAGGTTTCGATGATATGCTCGCCGAGCCGGTCCAAATTGGCGATGCCGAACTCCTCCATCATCTCGATGAGCCGGCGGCTGCCTTCGTCATTGCACGCGGCTAGCGCATAAACATCGCCCTCGACCTGCAACGGCTCGCGCACATTGGCGCGGATGACGCGTAGCAGGTCCTCGTTCATCCGGCCTTCGCGCGCCAATGCCATCAGCGGGATCGACAGCCCCTCTTCGTAGACTTGGCGGCCGTCGGGCCCCATGCCGAGCCCGCCGATATCGACGACATGGACCGTGCTGGCGAAAAGACCCACAGGTTCGCCGCGCAGAAAGGTCGGGCTGACCACGGTCAGATCGTGCAAATGCCCGCAGGTCAGCCACGGGTCGTTGGTGATGTAATGGTCGCCCGGCCGCATCGTTTTCAGCGGGAAGGCGTCGAGAAAGTGCTTCACCGCCGCCGCCATTGAATTCACGTGCCCCGGTGTGCCGGTGACAGCCTGCGCCAGCATGTTGCCGTCGCGATCGAACACCCCGGCCGAGAGGTCCCCCGCCTCGCGCACGGTCGTCGAGAACGCCGTGCGCACCAGGGTCTGCGCCTGCTCCTCGACTACGGCGATCAGCCGACTCCACATGATCTGCATATGGATCTGCGACAGCGCCGTGTTGGGTCTGCCAAGCATCAGCTTCTCCTTGCGATGCCAAACATTGTGATCCGTCCCGCCCCGATCCGCAATATCGGCTGCCGGAGCATGCAATCTGACCGTGTCCGCCCAATGCTGTTCGGGCTGTTTTCTGCAGCCAATCTACAGCGAGATCGCCCGTATAAGTTGCAACGCTTTCCTATCCGCCTTGGGCATTCTGCAACGGGAATGCGGCTAATTTGCGGGCTACGTTTCTAACTGGTGATCGCTTCGAGGGCGAGGCCGCGGGTGCGCGGACCGAAGCCGCCCATCGTCGCGGCGACAACCGCCATCACGAAGGCAATATGTCCCGTGCCATGCGGCCGCGACGCTAAGCCAAAACCCAATCGCTCGTCTGCTCTCAGTGACCGAGTTGGGTGGAAAGCGGTTATTCGATGATCTCGTCGGCGCGGGCGAGAATCGATTGCGGTATCCTCAGACCGAGCGCCTCTGCCGTTTTCAGATTGACTACCAGCTCGAATTTGGTCGGCTGCTCGACCGGCAGATCGGCCGGTTTGGCGCCGTTGAGGATCTTTCCGGCGTAGATGCCGACCTGGCGGTATATGCCGATGAGGCTCGTCCCATAGCTAATCAACCCGCCGGCCGCAGTGAACTCGCGCCACTCATAGATCGCCGGAACGGCATAGCGTGCCGCCAGCGCCACGAGCTGCTCGCGCCGGCTGATGTAGAACGAGTCGGGGCTGACCAAGAGCGCGCCGGCTTGCAGTTGGACAAGAGAGGCGAAGGCGGTCTGGAATTCGCCCTCGGCGCCGGCCTTCAGGATATGGAGCTGCAGCCCCTTCGCCCGCGCGGTCTCCTCTACGTTTCGAATGACGCGCTCAGCATATGCATTGTTGGGGTTGACGAGTAGGGCGATCGACTTGGCCTGGGGAACCAGCTCGGAAAGCAGTTCGAACCGCTTGGGAATGAGCTTGATCGTGAGGATGCTGACGCCCGTGAGGTTGCCGCCCGGGCGGGCGAGACTGGCGACGAGGCCGACCGCGATCGGGTCGCCGGCGACGAACACGATCGGGATCGTCGAGGTTGCACTTTTTGCCGCGAGCGCCGAAACATCGGACTGCGCTAAAATCACGTCGACCCTGCGGCCGACGAGCTCGGCGGCCAATGCCGCGAGCCGATCATAGCGGCCTTCCGCGCCGCGGTATTCGATCGCCAAATTTTGTCCGTCGACATAGCCGGTTTCTCTCAGTCCCTGGTGGAACGCGGCCACAAACGGCGAAGCCGGGACCGGCGACGCGATGCCGAGGTAACCGATCACCGGCATCGCCTTTTGCTGGGCGCGCAGGGGGCTCGCCGCGATTATCGCGCCGCCAAAGAGCAGCATCAATTCGCGCCGTCTTGGTAGCCTAGTCGGCACAGGCAAGGATCTCTAACGGAGAAGAGCGGTAGCCGCGTCACAGCGAACGAGTTGTCGGGGTTTTCGCATCCGTCTCACGATTTACCAGTCGAACCGAACCCTACACGAAAAGCCCTTGGGTGATGACCTGCACGGTCAGCTTATCAGCATGGTTCGAAGACGGCTTTGGGTCGAAACCGGTCAAGTGGTTGGCTTTCGACCCCACTTTAGAACGCAAACTCAATCATAGCCGCGAAATGAGGATGGTAAGAGGCCGACACCCGCGCTGAGATTGGCAGCGAGGCTTGTCGTATCGGGTGGCGATCCGCCGACAATCCTTGAGCCAGCAACACATGCGCTTGATCAAGTTGCGCGGTTGTAGGCTGTCGGATCGAAGCGATAGAGACGTAGGGGACGCAATGTCTAGTGCGCGATTGCTTCGAGGGCGAGGCCGCGGGTGCGCGGGCCGAAGCCGCCGATCGTCGCTACGACGATCGCCATCGCAAAGGCGATGAAGGCAAAGACTGCGTTGACCCCGCCCAGATTGAGCAGAAAGGCGACGACGAGCCCCGACAGCGCCGCCGACAGCCGGCTCCAGGAATAGACAAAGCCGATTGCGCGCGAGCGAATGCGGGTCGGGAACAGCTCGGACTGATAGCTGTGGAAGCTGAAGGACATCAGATTGTTGCACAACGTCACCAGCACTCCCAGGAGGATCAGCATCGCCGGCAGTTCGGCATTGGCGAACAGCATGCCGAACACGCCGATCCCGAGCGCGCCGAGGCAGATTTGCCATTTCCGCTCGATCCGGTCGGCGATCAGGGTGCCGAGCAACGGCCCGACCGGGTTGGCGACCGCGATGATGAAGGCGTATTCGAGGCTGGTCGTAACCTTGATGCCCTTGGCGATCAGCAAAGTCGGGACCCACGCGGCAAAGCCGTAATACCCGAACGTCTGGAAGAAATTGAACACCGACATGAGGATCGCGCGCCGGTCGTAGGGCGGCTGCCAGATCTCGGCAAACGTGCCCTCGCCCGCTTCCTCGCGCTGCGGCGGACCCGCCGGCGGCAGTTTGCCGCCGCTTTCCGCGGCCACCCGCGTCTCGATGCCGGCGACGACCCGCTCGGCATCCGCCAGACGTCCGTGCCGCGCCAGCCAGCGCGGCGATTCCGGTAATGAGAGGCGAATGAACCAGACGAAGATCGCCCCGGCCGAGCCGATCAGCACGACCCATCGCCAGCCGTCGAGGCCGAGAGGCATATGAGGCACGAGCAGCCAGGCGAGGAACGCGACCAGCGGCACCGCCAGGAACTGCAAAAACTGGTTGAAGGCATAAGCGCGCCCGCGATGACTGCGCGGCACCAGCTCCGAAACATAGGTGTCGATCGTCACCAGCTCGATGCCGATGCCGATCCCGGCAATGAAGCGCCACAGATCGACGGCGAAACCGGAAGTCTGGAACGCCATGATCGCGGTCGTGATCGAATACCAGATCAACGAAAAGGTGAAGACCGTCCGCCTTCCGTAGCGGTCGGCGAAGTGGCCGAGAAAGATCGCCCCGACGAACAACCCGGCGAACATCGCGAAGACGAAGGTGCCGATACCGGCCACCCCGTAAGGCGCGAGCACGCTGAAGGGCCCCAGCAATTCCGGCGTGAAATAGCCGGCCTTGAGAAGCCCCGGCGCGATATAGGCGGTCAGGAACAGGTCATAGAACTCAAAGGCGCCGCCGAGCGAGATCAACGTGACGAGCCACCAGATGTGCCGCGTCATCGGCAGCCGGTCGAGCCGGGCGGCGAGTTCCGCCGCGCTTGCAGTGGCCATTGCGTCTCCTCCCATCGGTCGCGAGGCGCAACCTACGCTACGGCATTCTGCTTCAGATCGGCAGACGCGCAACCTTCGTGACCTGCCCCTTGCCGCTTCCCGCCGCGCGGGTCCCTCTTTCTCGAAGCCGATCCCTAGTCGAGGGTTCCTGCCATCTCTAAGCACTGCCCGGCTTTGAAGTCGATTTAGAATACCGTGCGGATACAATTTGGATACCGCGAGGCGCGGCTAAAGCTGCTCGGCTCTTCGTCCTCGCATCGGGATCAGCCGAGCCAATTCTCGGCTTCCTTGATAGCGTTATCGAGAAACCGCTTGCTTGAGCGACTAAATCGGAGCCGAACAGCGAGGCAACGGACAAACAAATTGTAGAGACAGACAGCAATCTTTGTTCGTAAGCGAATTGTTAGCGCTAGCAAGACGATACCGGCCAAGATTCCTGCAATCCATTTCGACAAAAGCTCGCCAGTCGCAATATTGATCTCGCCCTGGCATCGAGCAATTTCGGGTTTTGCTTTATCTAGTGTCAAGTTATTCCGCAGCAGCCCCGTCCATACGCAAGATCGCACTTCCGAAGAGGGTATACTCTAAATTCGGTCAGATACCTCTTCTGCCTGTTGACATCTAGAGATTTCAGTCTTGGCTGCATCTAATGTCCATCCACTCCGCAGTGGCCCAGCCCATACGCAATATCGTATTTCAGAGGATGTGTTGTTGATCAGAGAAACTATTTCAGTCCATTGTTCGGGATCATCCTTCTTTATAAGAGCTGGCAGACTAGATTTGAAGCCGTTGCTCGGTTGACAGCCGTCGTGCGCCGTCATCCTAAGCGACGGGGGGCAAAGGCTTACCAAATCGGGGTCGCGGGCGAACCCATCGTGTGCAAATAGAACAGCCGTTGCCGCGAAGCGCAGCAGGAAGGTTCGAATGCTGCTCTTCATACGGGTCGGCTCCATAGATTTTTGCTTGGCCGCTTCTGGTTGCGCTTCAACAATGAATAAACGGTTGCGGTTTATATGCTGAACCGGTTCAGACACATCGGCAGAGGCGATGGGCAAGGTTTCGCTTTTTGACCTCCCGCGGACTAGCATTTTCGGCATCCTGGCCTTTGCCATCGCCGCAGGGTGGCAGCTCGTCGCACGTTTTAGCCCGGAGTTTCTAAGGGCGTTTATTTATGAGCGGTTGTTGTCCACAATCGGCCCGACCTTGGTGGACTACGGGCCGTCTGCGGTGATGGTGGTCGTAGCGACCTATCTATTCTGGGTAGGCGGAAAAAGCTGGCGGGGATGGGGCGAGGCTACGGCCAGGTTTGTGCCGATTCAAGAGGTTGTGGCGCACGTGACAAAATGGATTAATGATACGGACGCGGCGAAGTATTGGCCGGAAGCACGGCGTGTGAGACAAGCCGCGCTAGATGGAAAAATATGAAATCCGTGGACACAAATCCGAGGAAACCGGCCACGCGACTGCAACGTCGTGGAGTTTGGTGAGGACGACGATTCCGCAAAGCTATTGGGAGCTAGCGGAAATAAGACCCTGCTCCAGCAGCATGATTTTGGTGATGATTTCGTGGCACATACCTTTCCCCTCAAGCATCTCAGACGGCTGCTTCACGCAGGTGAAGATGGCTTTTTATCCGAAATCTGGCGGCAAACCGGACTCAGGTCCGAAGAACTGGTACGTAACCCCATTACGGTCATTTTCTATGTGGCTCAGTCCTGGTGATGACCGTCTCCCACACGAGGCCCCAGATCGCCGCCAAGGGACGGTAATAAAAGGGCGAAAACGACCCGATTTTTTCAGGACTGACCTTCCAATCGATGCCCTTTTCCTCGGCGGTGTTTCCGCGGGCTTTCTTGCTTCCGGTTTCGGGATACCATGGCACACGCGATAACCAAATTCCGTACCACGGCGCCGACGAGGTCCATGCTTTCACGACCGGCGCCGTGCCGCGCATCAGCGCTCCCGGCTTCGCTCAGCAGGGGATCACTTGCACATGGCCGTCGCGTCCATAGGCAACGATTCTCCGATCCCGGGTCACGATCGGCACACCGAGGTGGCGCGCGCTCGTCACAATCAGCCGGTCTGCGGGGCCCCCGTGCAGCTCGCCGGGTAAAAAAGATGCGTCGATCGCGATCTCGTGCGTCAACGAGGCCTCCCTGATGCCAGGGCCGGCCATCACGCGGGCGAACCAGGTCTTTGGGTCGGGCATGAACTGGACTGCGGTGCGCCCAGCCCTGGGCTTGCTCAGCAGACCCACTTCCCAGGCGGAAACGGGAGAGACAAATATCCCGTCCGCCACGCCCGCGTGAAGGATTGCGTCCGTCGCCGGACTCGCCATTGGGTCACCGTTGGCAAGCCAAATCACCGCGCAGGTATCGAGCAACACCGCGGCCGGCGGAGCGCTTCGACTCACTGGTGGAGCGCACCTTCGTCGGCAGCAAAGGCCTCATCGGCGATGGGCGCCGTCAGATCTAGTTCCGGCGGGACGATGACGGACCCCCGCAAAAACCCGTGCAATCGCTCCATCTCTACTCACATCGGCCGGGGGCGGCACGAGGACGGCCACGGGAACACCCCGCTTGGTAACAACGACCCGTTCCAATTCTTTGCTGTGGATCCGATCGAGAATGTCCAGGCACTTAGCCTTGAACTCGCTGGCGCTGACGATCCGAGCAGCCGGAACTCCTCTCCAACTGGTCACTTCAGATGACCGGTTAGATAATCCAGCATGCTCTTCTTTCAAGACGCGCGGCGCTCAGCTGTGCTACGATTTCTGACCCATCCGGGCAAATCGAGGTCCACGATGGCCATCTCCGTACCGCCGTTCCTCGCTATTGATCCGGCGGTTTATGAGCACTTTATGGGACGATGGAGCCGCCGGCTGGCAGGTCCCTTCCTCGATTTTGCGGGGGTCCGGCCAGGTGATCGAGTGCTCGATGTCGGGTGTGGCACAGGCGTCATCACGGCGGCGTTGGCAGAGCGCGGTTGTATAGCCGTCGGAGTGGACGCCTCGGAGCCCTACCTCATTGGTGCACGCCGCGATCGAGCGCATCCCAACGCGGTCTACGAGCTCGGCGACGCACGCCGAATGCAATATGCCGATGCCTCGTTCGACGCCTGCATCTCCACTCTGGCTATCGATGTTATCCCAGAGGTCAATGGGGTTGCTGCGGAGATGCGGCGGGTCACGCGTCGCGGTGGGGTCGTAGCCTGCTGCGTGTTCGATTTCTGGGGCGGGAACTCGCCTCAGGATCTGGTGTACGACACCGGATCGTCCTAGACGAAAGTATACGCGCCCTCCGAGACTACATGAAAGCGCGCCCTCTCGTCTGGGCGAACGGGCAAGCGGCTCTCTGGCACAAAACTGGGTTTGTGGAGATAGTGGAGGTGCCGATTGTGCTGAGCTTCGACTACGCCTGCTTCGAAGATTACTGGTCGAGCTGGTCGACCGGCCCGACCAGGATTGCCCAACGTCTGCAGACATTGCCGAACGAGCTGTGCGTCTAGCTAGAACGGCACGTTCGCGCCGGCTATCTGGCCGGATTACCAGACGGTCAGCGGTCGTTCGCTGTTATCGTGCGCGCGGTGCGAGGAATTGTTCCACCAGCCACGGTTTGAATCAGACTGGGAGGAGCATCGTGCCGGATCTGATTGGTTACCGAGCCAAGGTGGCCGTCGTGGTGCCGGCGACCGACACGACCATGGAGCCCGAGTTGCACGCGATGGTGCCCCGCGGCGTTACCATCCACACAGCGCGGCCTCGCCTTACGCAGCCGCAATACGATCGCCGGAGGAGGCCCGGGCTGCACCGAGTGTCAGCTCGATGTAGCCGAAGGCGTCGATGCGGGCGTCGAAGAGGCGGCTGACTACGGTCGAGGTCTCGTCTTCGACGATGACGGCGGGACCGGGGATGACGGCGCCGGGCTTGAGGTCGCGGCGGTCGTGGATCGCGACCTCGATGAATTCGCCGGCCTCGGGATCAAAGACCGAGCGGACACGCGCGGGCTCGGGTGAATAGCGCGGCGATGCCGGCGTAGCAGTCTCGGTTTCGGTCGGGACCGGGCGCCGAGAGCAGCATCACCCAGCTGAGGATTTCGACCTCGACGCCGGGGATGACGCGGCTGTAGAGGCGGCGGTAGGCCTCCTCGAAGGCGGCGTGGAGCAGCGCTGCGTCGTCGCCGCGATAGGGTCGGGCCGGCAAGGGCACGGCGATCTCGTGGCCTTGGCCGCGGTAGCGCATGAAGGCGGAGCGGGTTTCGCTCAGCGGCTGGTCGCCGGCGCCGCGGCGGACGATGGGTTCGGCTTCGGCGCGCATTGCGGCGAAGAGAGCGTTGGCGGCGGCGGCATCGAATTCATCGAGGCGCTGGAGTGAGGATCGCACGATCTCGTAGGCGATCGGCGCGCGCAGAAAGCCGACCGCCGAGCCCACGCCGGCATAGGACGGCACCAGCACGCGGTCGAGCCCCAATTTTTCGGCCATGCGCGCGGCGTGCAACGGCGCGGCGCCGCCGAATGCGACGAGGGTGCGGCCGCGCGCGTCCTTGCCGCTTTCGATCGCGTGGACGCGTGCCGCGTTGGCCATGTTCTCGTCGACGATCTCGCTTACCCCGAGCGCGGCCAGCTCAGGAGCCAGCGCCAGGGGCTCGGCCACATCCTGTCGTATCGCCGTCTCGGCAGCGCCGCGGTCGAGCGCCATGCGCCCGCCGGAAAATCCTGCCGGATCGATGCGGCCGAGCAGCAGGTCCGCATCGGTCACGGTCGGCGCCGTGCCGCCCCGCCCGTAGCAAGCGGGGCCCGGATCGGCCCCGGCGCTGTCGGGCCCGACGGTGATCCGTTTCAGCCGGTCGACCCGCGCGATCGAGCCGCCGCCGGCGCCGATCTCGACCATCTCGATGACCGGGATGCGCAACGGCAGTCCGCTGCCTTTCTTGAAGCGGTAGATGCGCGCGACCTCGAACGCTCGATTGGTTTGCGGCCTCAAATCGTCGATCAGGCAGATTTTCGCGGTCGTGCCGCCCATGTCGTAGGACAGCACCTTGTCGAGGCGGCATTGCCGGGCGATCTCGGCAGCGAAGATCGCGCCGCCCGCAGGACCTGATTCGACAAGCCGCACCGGGAAGCGGATCGCGGTCTCGACGGACGTCAGCCCGCCGCCGGACAGCATCAGAAACAGCGGGCAGACGAAACCTTCACGCCGCAGCATTGCTTCGAGATCGGCGAGGTATCGGCCGATCAATGGCTGGACATAAGCGTTGGCGCAGGCCGTCGAGAAGCGCTCGTATTCGCGCATCTCGGGCGACACGTCGCTCGACAGGGTGACCGGAACCCCGGGCAGCCGGTCGGCGAGGATCTCGCCGGCGCGGCGCTCATGCGCCGGATTGGTGAAGCTGTGCAGAAAACCGATCGCGACCGACTGGACGCCGGCGGCGGCGAGCCGGTCGGCCAGCGAGGACACCCCCGCCTCGTCGAGCGGCACGAGCACCCGGCCGCGGGCGTCGATCCGCTCGCGTACCGGGAAGCGCAGCCGGCGCGGCACCAATGGCGGCGGCAGGTCGATGTTGACGTCGTATTGCTCGAACCGGTTCTCGTGCCGGATCTCGATCGTGTCGCGGAAGCCCTCGGTGGTCAAGCAGCGCGGTCTTGGCGCCCTTGCGCTCGATGATCGCGTTGGTCGCCAAGGTCGTGCCGTGAATGATGATCGACAGATCCGCCGGCGCGAGCGCCGCTTCGCGCAGCACCGTGCCGATCGCTTCGAGGACGGCGCGCTCGGGCGCCTCCGGGGTGGTCAGGATCTTGGCGCTGTAGCGGCGCCCGGCCGCTTCGAGCGCCACATCGGTAAAAGTGCCGCCGATATCGACACCCAGTCTTCCGCCCTCTTCCACCACACCCTCTCGCAATTCTGTACGGTGATCGCCGGTCAGATTTCGCGGCCGAGGCGGCTGTCGAGCGACAGCGGGCCGCCGCCGCGGATCACAATCGAGAGGCAGATCAGCAGCAGATAGAAAGGCACTTCCATGCCGCGGTTTGTCCAGAACCACCCAATCTGCATGTGAACGTGAAACGCCGCCACGAACATGAAGCCGGCGAACAGCGCCGCGACCGGCCGCGTCAACAAGCCAAGGATCAGGCAAATTCCACCGAAAAACTCGAGGCAGCCGATGTAGTGGGCCCAGAACCACGCCGGGTGCAGCCCTTGCTTGGCAAAGCCTTCGGCGGTCTTGGCAATATCGCCGCCCCAGAACCCGAAGAGCTTCTGCATGCCGTGCGGCAGAAAAAAGAACCCAGTCGCGGCACGCACCAGCGGCCAGCTGTAGACCTCGATAGCGCTGTACACGGTTCCCAAGGCGGGAACCACGTAACGCGGCCGGTCCATGCTTTGGTAAGCCATCTCTCCTCCTTTCGCGCGTTAACCCAATTCTACCGCATCCGCGCGATTTGCGAATCACATTGGCTTGAGCGGAGGCTCAGCGGGCGCTTACCTCGGGTATCGGTGGCGGCAGCGGGCTGAAATTGAGCGGGGCGTCCTCCTCGATGCGCTCGCGGCTTGGCAATTGCCCGGCATCCCAGCCGCCACCCAGCGCCTGCACCAGCGCGGCGCTGGCGACGAGCCGGCTCTGCCGGATATTGACGGCCGTCTCGGCGTTGGCCAGCGCTGTCTGATCGGCGACGATAACACTGGTAAACGCGACGGTGCCGGCCAAATACTGGTTGTTGAGGATCCGCGCGGCCTCGAATGCCGCGGCCACGGCCTTGTCCTGAACCTCGGCTTCCTGGGCGAGGATGCGCAGAGCGGCGAGCTGGTCCTCGACCTGCTGGAATGCGGTGAGCACGGTCTGCCGGTAATTCGCGACGTCTTGGTCAAAGACGGCGAGGGCCTCCTCGACTTGGGCGCTGCGCGCGCCGGCGTCGAATACGGTCTGCACGAGGTTCGAGCCGAACGCCCAGAAGCGGCTCGTAGTGGCCAGCAGACGGTTCAGAGTCAACGCCGAAGTCCCATAATCGCCCGTAAGAGTGATATTGGGATAAAACGCCGCCACCGCGACGCCGATCTGGGCATTGGAGGCCGCCATCAGCCGTTCTGAAGCGGCGATGTCCGGGCGGCGCTCCAAAAGCGCAGACGGCATCTCTGCCGGTATCACCGGCACCGCGATCCTCGCTTCCGTTGGCGGGATCGAAAAATCGGCGGGCGGCTTGCCGATCAGAACCGCGATCGCGTGCTCGAGCTGGGCGCGAGTCACGCCGACTGCGATCGCCTGCGCTTGGGTGCTTTCGAGTTGCGCCTCGGCCTGGGCGACGGCCGACTGGTCGGTGGTGCCGCTCTGATACTGGTTGCGGGTGATGCGCAGCGATTCGGCATAGTACCCGGCCGCGGCGTCGAACAGGCGCTTCAGCTCGTCAGACATCCTCAGCTGCAGGTAGTCGCTGGCCAACGTGCCCTGAGCCGACAGGCGCGCACTGGCGAGATCGCCGGCGCTCGCCTGCGCGTTCGCCACATCGCTTTCGACAGTGCGGCGGACCCTACCCCAGAGATCCGGCGCCCAGCTCGCCGACGCGGAGGTGCTGAACGAGCTGCTGGTGAACCCGGATCGGCCGGCCCCCGTGCTGCTGCTGGAGCCACCGCCGGTTCGCGAACGCTGCGCGCTGGCATTCAAATCGACGGTGGGAAAGAAGGCGGCGCGCGCCTGGGCAACGATGAATTCTGACTGACTGAAAGCCGCCTCGGCGGCTTTCAGGTTCTGGTTGGAGATGTCAATTTGGCTTTCGAGATCGCCGAGCAGCGGATCCTTGTAGACCGACCACCAGGCGCCGCGATCAATCGCGTCGAGCGGCTCGCCGACCTTCCAGCCCGCCTCCTTGTACTGCGCCGGCACCGGGGCGCTCGGCCGCTGATAATCGGGTCCGACCGTGCATGCTGAGAGCAGCACTACAGCGGTTAGGACGCCCATGGGGCGCGCCCGTTTCATCCCCCCCTCGCGACTATGGCGGCTAGCGGCTCATTCCCCCGGTTCGGGGACACGGCCCGGGTAGAAACGCGGATGGCGGATCCGCCAACGGCGCCCGCCCCACAGCCGCCAGCGGTCGAGATAGAGGTAGATGACCGGCGTCGTGTAAAGGGTGAGCAATTGGCTGACGATCAGCCCGCCGACGATCGTGATACCGAGCGGGCGGCGCAGTTCGGAGCCTTCGCCGAAGCCAATCGCCAGCGGTAACGCGCCGAGCATCGCCGCCATCGTCGTCATCATGATCGGCCGGAAGCGTTTGAGGCAGGCCTGATAGATCGCCTCGCGCGAGCTCAGACCCTCGCTGCGTTCGGCGTGGAGGGCGAAATCGATCATCATGATCGCGTTCTTCTTGACGATCCCGATCAACAAAATAACGCCGATCAGCGCGACGATGCTGAACTCGGTATCGGTGACAATCAAGGCGAGTACCGCGCCGACCCCAGCCGAGGGCAAGGTGGAAAGGATCGTGATCGGGTGAACATAGCTCTCGTAAAGCGTGCCCAGCACGATATAGACCGCAAGTAGCGCAGCGGCGATCAGAACCGGCTCATCAGCAAGCGATTTCTCAAAGGCTCTGGCGCTACCCCGGAAGCCGCCGCGAATCGACACCGGCAAATGAAGCTGCCGGATCTGATCTTCGATGGCCGTCGTCGCCTGGCTGAGCGGGACGCCCGGCATGAGGTTGAACGAGATGTTCGCGGCGACAGACAGGTTTTCGTGCTTGACCGAGAGCGGCGTATTGCCAAGCTGAAAATGGGCGATCGCGGAGAGCGGTACCATTGTTTCTCGAGACGTGCTGACCGCGGCGCCAGTCGAGGTGCCGCCGCGACCGTTGTTGGCCAAGCCGTTAGTGGCCAAGTTGCGTGCAGGATCGCCCACGATCTGAGCGGTCGTCGCGCCGCTGCTGCTCCTGTTATTGCGACCCGGCGCCTTGGCGGACACCGTACCGGTCAGAGGCTCAGTCGACTGCGCGCCGCTGACCGAGCCTCCGCTGGTGCTGATATAGACCTGGTTCAAGGCTTCCGGGTTCTGCCGGAACTCGGAGGCCACCTCCATGACGACGTGGTATTGGTTCTGCGCCGCATAGATAGTCGATACCTGGCGTTGGCCGAATGCATCGTAGAGGGTGTTATCGATCTGATCGATCGTGAGCCCGAGCCGCGCCGCGCTGCTGCGGTCGATGATCAGATCCGTCTCAAGCCCGTGCAGACGCTGGTCGAGAGTGACCCACTTCAAAAGCGGCACGTTTTTCAGAGCGGCCTCGACTTTGGGCGCCCATTCGGAGATGTCTTCGGTGTTGTCGGCCAAAAGGGTGTACTGGTATTGGCTCCAATGCTCGCCGAGCCAAATGTCTTGGATTCCGGCAAACCAGGAATCGGCGCCCATCTGGTCGATTTTCCGATGCAGACGGTCCATCACTTGCTGGACCGACGCACCGCGCTCGGACAGCGGTTTTAGGATTGCGAATACTACGCCGTCGTTCGTCCACCCTGTCGAGCCGCCGACGGTCTGGACCGCCGGGTCCTGATGGATGATTTCGAGAGACTGGGCCAGCTTCTGCTGGATCAGCTGAAACGAGCTGCTTTGGTCGACCAAGACGCCACCCCTAATCAACCCGTTGTCCTGCAGCGGAACAAATCCCTTGGGAACAATCACAAAAAGCCAAATGGCAGAACCTATCGTCAGACACAGGCTCAACATGACGACAGCCGGCCATCGCAGTACTCGGCGCAGAATCGCAGCCGTGCACGATCAGCATCGCCTCGAAGATACGTTCGCCCGCTCGGTTCAGCCGCCCAGAGGCCCGTTCATGTCGGGCGGCCAGCAGATAGGCGCACATCATCGGGGTCGTCGTCAGCGAGACGATCAGCGAGATCACGATCGCCACCGAAAGGGTCACCGCGAACTCGCGAAACATCCGCCCAATAATGCCTCCCATCAGCAAAATCGGCACAAAGACCGCGATTAGCGAAAAACTCATAGACAAGACGGTGAAGGTGACCTCGCGGGCGCCTTGCAGAGCGGCTTGCATCCGCGTCATCCCGGCCTCGATGTGCCGCGTTATGTTCTCCAGCACGACGATCGTATCGTCGACCACCAATCCGGCCGAAATTGTCAGCGCCATCAGCGACAGGTTGTTGAGGCTATAGCCCAACAGGTACATCACGGCGAAGGTGCCGATAAGTGACACCGGCAACGCCACGCTCGGGATCAGGATCGCGCGCAAATTGCGCAGAAACACGAAGACAACCAGGACGACCAGACAGACGGCGATGACGAGCGCGCGCTCTACGTCGTGCAGCGAGGCCTTGATCGTCAGGGTCCGGTCCATTGTCAGCTCGAGCCGGATGGCCCCAGGGATCGAGGCCGCGATCTGTGGCAAGATTGACTTGACGCGATCGATGGTCTCGATAATGTTCGCAGCCGGCTGCCGGTAGAGCGTTACCAAAACTGCCGGTTTACCGTTCAACAGCCCAAGGTTGCGCAAATTCTCGACTAAATCGCGGACGTCGCCGATATCGGTGAGCCGCACCGGCGCACCGTTGCGATAGGCGATCACTAATGGACGGTATTCGTCCGCACGGTTCGCCTGGTCATTGGTATAGACCTGGAAGCGGCGGTTACCGTCTTCGATGGCGCCCTTGGGGGTGCGGGCATTGGCCGAGGCGAGCGCAGCACGGACGTCTTCGAGCCCGATCCCATATTTGGACAGCGCGAGCGGGTTCAACTCGACCCGCACCGCCGGCAGAGAGCTGCCGCTGATCGTCACCTGGCCGATCCCGTCAATTCGTGAGAGCGCCTGCTGCACCACGGTCGATGCGGCATCGTAGATCTGCCCCCGCGTCAGCGTGTCCGAGGTCATCGCAAGGATCGCGATCGGCGGGCCGGTGGGATTGGATTTGTGGTAGGTCGGGTTCCGGCGCAGACTGGCCGGCAGGTCGGCACGCGCCGCATTGATTGCTGCCTGAACATCACGGGCTGCGCCGTCAATGTTTCGATTGAGGCCAAATTGCAGCGTAATATAACTCTGACCGACTGAACTCTCCGAGGTCATCTCGGTGACATCGGCGATTACTCCGAGATGGCGTTCGAGCGGTGTCGCTACGGTCGCCGCCATAGTTTCGGGGTTCGCCCCGGGCATTGTCGCAACCACCGAAATTGCGGGGAAATCGATCTGCGGCAGAGGCGCTATAGGAAGCTTCAGGTAAGCGAAAAACCCGGCGAGGGCTATGCCAAGAGTGAGCAGCGTGGTCGCGACCGGCCGCTCGACAAACGGCGCCGAAAAACTCACCGCCTGGCGCCCTCCGCGCTAGCAGTGTCGCCGCCAAACCGGCAGCGTCGCAGGTCCCAAGGGCCGGTGGGAGCCGAGAAAAGCGACCAGCGCCACGGACAACTTCCGCAACCGGCTGAAATTGAGCCCGCCGAAGATGATAACGTGGAAAAGATCGCACAACTCGACTCCGAATCGGACGAGCGCGTCCTTTTGCGGCAGGTGCTCACTCGCCGGGTGCGGGGATATGGCCCGAGTAGAAGCGCGGATGGCGGATCCGCCAACGGCGCCTGCCCCACAGTCGCAGGCGGTCGAGATAGAGGTAAATGACCGGCGTCGTGTAAAGGGTGAGCAATTGGCTGACGATCAGTCCGCCGACGATCGAGATACCGAGCGGGCGGCGCAATTCGGAGCCTTCGCCAAAGCCGATCGCCAGCGGCAATGCGCCGAGCATCGCGGCCATCGTCGTCATCGTGATTGGCCGGAAGCGTTTGACACAGGCTTCGTAGATAGCCTCGCGCGAGCTCAATCCCAGGCTGCGCTCGGCATCGAGCGCGAAATCGATCATCATGATCGCGTTCTTCTTGACGATCCCGATCAGGAGGATAACGCCGATCAGCGCCATGATGCTGAACTCGGTATTGGTTGCGATCAGCGCCAGCACCGCGCCGACCCCGGCCGACGGCAGGGTCGACAGGATTGTGATCGGGTGAACGTAGCTCTCATAGAGAACTCCCAGTACGATATATACTGCAAGCAGCGCGGCGGCGATCAGGACCGGCTCATTAGCGAGCGATTTCTGAAAGACTGCGGCCGTGCCCTGAAAGCTGCCATGGATCGATGCCGGCACCCCGAGCTGGCGCATCTTATCGTCGATTGCCGCCGTCGCCTGGCTGAGCGAGACGCCCGGCGCCAGATTGAACGAGATCGTCGACGCGACAAAGAGATTTTGGTGATTGACCGCGAGCGGCGTGTTGCCCGGGCCAAAATGGGCAAAGGCGGAAAGCGGCACCATCGTCTCATGAGATGTGCTGACCGGAGCGCCCGTCGAGGTAGCGCCGCGGCCGGTGTTGGCAAGGGAATTGTTCGCCAAATTGCGCGCCGTGTCGCCGGCGATCTGCGCGGTGGTGGTCTGTGCATTGGCACTATTTGCTGCCGGCACCTTGGCCAGGACCGTTCCGGCAAGGGCGTTGGTTGCTTTCGTGCCGCCAACCGAGCCGCCGCTGGTGCTGACATAAATCTGGTTCAGGGTATCGGGGTTCTGCCAGAACTCGGGCGCCACCTCCATGATGACATGATACTGGTTTTGCGCCGCATAGATCACCGACACTTGGCGTTGGCCGAAGGCATCGTAGAGGGTATTGTCGATTTGGCTCACTGTCAGCCCGAAGCCGCGCCGCGGACGCGCGGTCTATCACCAAATCGGTCTCGAGCCCCTTTTGCTGCTGATCGAGATTGACGTCGGTCAGCAGCGGCACCTTTTGCAATGCGGTCTCGAGCTTTGGCGCCCACTCATAGATGTCGTTGGCGTCGTCGCCTTGCAGGGTGTACTGGTACTGCGCGTTGTTGGCGCGCCCGCCGGCGCGTATGTCCTGCGCTCCTTGGAGAAAGAGCCGGGCACCCGCGACCTCGTTGAACTTGGGCCGCAACCGGGCCATGACCTGCTGCATCGAGACGTGGCGCTCGGACAACGGTTTCAACACGACGAACACAAAAGCGGAATTGGTCTGGCCGCCGCCGGTAAACGCACTGACGCTCTGGACCGCGGGATCGTGCCGAATGATGTCAACGAACCGGGTGAGCTTTTCTTCCATCAGCTGGAACGAGATGCTCTGGTCGGCCTGAATGCCGCCGAACATCAGACCAATGTCCTGAGTGGGAAAGAAGCCCTTTGGAACTATCTTGACCAGGTAGATACCCAGGCACAGCGTCGCCAACAAGCTCAGCATGACGAGGGATGGCCATTGCAATGCCTTGCGCAAGCTGCGTTCGTACAGGCTCAGGATCCCTGCGAAAGCGCGCTCGCTGACCCTGTAGAGGCGGCCGTGTGAGTGTTCCGGCCGATCGGCAAGCAAATAGGCGCACATCATCGGCGTCGTTGTCAGCGAGACGGCCAGCGAAATCATGATCGCGACCGACAAAGTCATCGCGAACTCGCGGAACAGCCGTCCGACGATGCCGCCCATCAACAGTATCGGCACAAAGACGGCAATCAGCGACAGGCTCATCGACAGTACCGTAAACGCGACTTCCCCGGCGCCCTGCAACGCTGCCTGCATCCGCGTCTTGCCGGCTTCGATGTGCCGCGTCACGTTTTCGAGCACGACAATCGCATCATCGACGACAAAACCGGTCGAGATCGTCAGCGCCATCAGCGACAGATTGTCGAGACTGTAGCCCAGCAGGTACATGACCCCGAACGTGCCGATCAGCGAGACCGGCACCGCGACGCTCGGGATCAGGGTCGCACGCGGGTTCCGCAAGAACGCGAAGACGACGAGGACGACCAGAATGATAGCGATGATCAATGTGCGCTCGACATCGTGCAGCGAGGTCCGGATCGTGATCGTCCGGTCCAACGTCAATGCAACGTTGATGGCGCTGGGGATCGAGGCCTCGAGCTGCGGCAAGATCGCTTTGATGCGATCGACCGTGTCGATGATGTTGGCGCCCGGTTGTTTGTAAAGAAAGACCAGAACGGCCGGTTTGCCGTTTGACAGCCCCTGATTGCGCAGATTTTCTACCGAATCGCGCACGTCCCCGACATTGGTCAGCCGCACCGGCGAGCCGTCACGATAGGCGACGATCAGCGGGCGGTAATCGGCGGCGTGGTTTGCCTGGTCGTTGGTGTAGATCTGGAACCGGCGGTCACCCTCTTCAATGGCGCCCTTCGGGCTGTGGGCATTGGCCGAGGCGAGCGCAGCGCGCACGTCTTCCAAACCGATCCCATATTTGAACAGCGCTAGAGGATTGAGCTCGACACGCACCGCCGGCAATGAAGAGCCGCTGATCACTACCTGACCGATGCCGTCGATCTGGGACAATGCCTGCTGCACGACCGTCGAGGCGGCATCGTAGATCTGGCCTCGCGTCAGCGTCGCCGAGGTCATCGCCAAAATCGCGATCGGCGCATCGGCCGGGTTGACCTTACGGTAGGTCGGGTTGGTGCGCAGGCTGGTCGGCAGGTCGGCACGCGCCGCGTTGATCGCCGCCTGAACGTCGCGTGCGGCACCGTCGATATTCCGATTGAGGCTGAACTGCAGCGTGATCCGCGTCGTGCCGACCGTGCTCTGCGACGTCATTTCGGTGACGTCGGCAATTATGCCGAGATGGCGTTCGAGCGGTGTCGCCACGGTTGTTGCCATCGTGTCCGGGCTCGCCCCTGGCATCGTCGCAAACACCGAGATCGTCGGAAAATCAACCTGCGGCAGCGGCGCGACCGGCAATTTCAAATAGGCAAAAAATCCGGCGAGCGCGATGCCGATAGTCAGCAGCGTGGTCGCGACCGGCCGCTTGACGAACGGCGCCGACGGGTTCACCGGCTGCTGCCCTCAGTCACCGCCGCGCCGCCATTGAACCGGCGGCGCAATGCCCCACCCAACCTGTCGAAGCCGAGATAAATGACCGGTGTCGTGAATAAGGTCAGCAGCTGGCTGAAAATCAGACCGCCGACAATCGTCACCCCCAACGGGTGGCGCAGCTCCGAGCCGGTTCCGCTGCCGAGCATCAGCGGCAGAGCCGCAAAGAGCGCCGCCATCGTCGTCATCAGGATCGGCCGGAAGCGTAGCAGGCAGGCCTGATAGATCGCCTCGCGCGGCAATTTTCCTTCGGTCCGCTCGGCGTCGAGCGCGAAATCGACCATCATGATCGCGTTCTTTTTGACGATCCCGATAAGTAAGATGATCCCGATGATCGCAATGACGCTCAGATCGCTGCCGTCGATCATCAGCGCTAACAACGCTCCAACTCCGGCCGAAGGCAATGTCGAGAGGATCGTGATCGGGTGAATGAAGCTCTCGTAAAGCACTCCCAGCACGATATACATCGTGATAATCGCCGCGATGATCAGCACGAGCTCGTTGCCGAGCGCGGCTTGAAACGCCAGCGCCGCACCCTGAAAGACGGTAATCATGCTGGCGGGCAGGCCGATTTCCCGCTCGGCCTGCTTGATCGCATTGACCGCCTCGCCGAGCGATGCGCCGGCGGCCAAATTGAACGACACTGTTGTCGACGGAAATTGGCCGAGATGATTGATCTCCAAAGGCGCCGTCTGCTCCTCGACGTGAGCGATCGCCGACAGTGGAACCTGGCCATTGGTTGCGGTTGATGACGGCAGATAAATTTGCCCCAGCGAGTTCAAGGATTTCTGCAAGTCGGGATCGGCTTCCAGAATGACCCGGTATTGATTCGACTGAGTGAAGATGGTCGAAACAATGCGCTGGCCGAAGGAGTTGTAAAGCGCGTTGTCGACGGTGGCCGGGGTGATGCCGAAGCGCGCAGCGGTGGGGCGGTCAATCAGAATATAGGCGGAAAGGCCGTTTTCCGCATAATTGCTGGTGACGTCCTCGAGCTGCGGCAATTGCTGCAGACGCTCGAGTAATTTCGGAACCCAGGTCGAGAGATCCTTTGGATTGGCATCTTCCAGGACGAACTGGTACTGGGAGCGGCTGACGGTCGCGTCGATAGTCAAATCCTGGACCGGCTGCATATAGAGCGCGATGCCGGCGACATCCTGCGTCTCCCGCTCGAGCCGCCGAATCACGTCACTGGCCGAGGTGCGGCGCTCGTCGCGCGGCTTTAGATTGATCAGAAACCGCCCGGTATTGAGGGTCGAGTTGGTGCCGTCGACCCCGATGAAGGAAGACAGGCTCACGACATCGGGATCCTTGAGAATGGCGGCGGCCAGCGCCTGCTGGCGTTGCGCCATCGCGTCGAAGGAGACCGAAGGCTCGGCCTCGGAGATCCCCTGGATGAGCCCGGTATCCTGGACAGGGAAAAAGCCCTTCGGGATCACGATGTAGAGAAACACGGTGAGGCCAAGGGTCACGGCTGCCACCAGCAACGTCAGCGGCTGGTGGTCGAGCACCCAGTTCAAGAGCCTCCCATAATGAGCGATCAACCCATCGAACCATTGCTGGCTCTTGCGCGCCACCAGCGACATTTCCGAGGCGCGCCGGTGACGCAGGATCTTGGCGCACATCATCGGGACTAGGGTCAATGCGACTACGGCGGAAATGACGATCGTGACCGCCAGGGTCATGGCGAACTCGCGGAACAGGCGGCCGACCACATCGGGCATAAAGAGCAGCGGGATCAGTACCGCGATGAGCGACACGGTTAGCGAGATGATCGTAAAACCGATCTGCTCGGAACCCTTCAATGCGGCCTGCAAGGGCGTATCACCCGCCTCGATATAGCGCGAGATGTTCTCGATCATGACGATCGCGTCGTCGACGACGAACCCTGTGGCGATCGTCAATGCCATCAGCGACAAGTTGTTGAGGCTGAAGCCAGCCAGGTACATGAAGGCGAGCGTGCCGACGAGCGAGAGCGGCACCGACAGGCTTGGAATCAACGTCGCCGAGGGACTGCGCAGAAACACGAAGATCACGATTACGACCAATACCACGGCAAGGCCGAGCTCGAACTCGACATCGGCGACCGAGGCACGGATCGTCGTGGTCCGGTCAGTCAGTACCGACACATCGACCGCCGATGGAAGCGCCGCCCTCAACTGCGGCAGCAGCGCCTGAATGCGATCGACGACCTCGATGACATTGGCGCCGGGCTGCCGCTGAATATTGACAATCACCGCTTCGTCCGTGTTCATCCAGGCGGCCAGCTTGGTATTCTCGGCGCCTTCGGTGGCGCGTGCGACATCCGACAACATTACCGGCGCGCCGTTCCGGTAAGCGACGACTAGGTCGTTGTAGTCGGACGGCTTTCTGATCTGATCGTTGGCGTTGATCGTGTAGGCCCGGCTCGGCCCGTCGAAATTGCCTTTGGGCGTGTTGACATTGGCATTGGCGAGCGTCGTGCGCAGATCGTCAATGTTGAGGCCGTAGGCAGCGAGCTGGCGGTAATTCGCCTGGATGCGCACTGCCGGGCGGTGCCCGCCGCTGATGCTGACCAAGCCGACGCCCGGCAATTGCGAGATTTTTTGCGCCAGGCGGGTGTCGGCGAGATCCTCGACCTTGGTCAGCGGCATCGTCTTGGAGGTCAATGCCAAGGTCAGGATCGGTGCGTCCGCGGGGTTTACCTTGGCATAGATCGGCGGCGCCGGCAGATCAGCCGGCAGCAGGTTGCCCGCTGCGTTGATCGCCGCCTGAACTTCCTGCTCGGCCACATCGAGACTGAGGTCGAGGCTGAACTGAAGGGTGATCACCGAGGCCCCGGCCGAGCTCGTCGAGGACATCTGGTTGAGCCCCGGCATTTGCCCGAACTGCACCTCGAGCGGGGCAGTGACCGAAGAGGTCATCACATCGGGACTGGCGCCCGGGTAAAAGGTCTGCACCTGGATCGTCGGATAATCGACCTCGGGGAGTGCCGACAACGGCAGGAAGCGATAGGCAAAGATGCCGACCAGCATGATCGCTGCCATAAGCAGCGTCGTCGCCACTGGGCGCAGGATGAATATGCGCGAAGGATTCATCTCAAAAAGCCACGTCTACCCTTACCCGCCAGCCCCCACCCTAACCCTCCCCCGCTTGCTTGTGGGAGAGGGCATGGGAGCGGCTTGGCCCCCCCTCTCCCGCACTACGGGAGGGTGCCGAGGGCAGCGAGCCGGGTAAGGGCACCACCTGACGACGCACCGCGAAACGGCTCACGGGGCGCTCCGTCGCCGCCCTGAACCCTCTCTCTGCTGCTGAGCTTGCGGCCGGGGTGGGTGCTCGACCGCGGACGCGGCAGGTGGCGGCGAGGCGATCGTCACTTTGGCGCCGTCGCGCAGCCGGTCGGTTCCATCGATCACGACGCTTTCACCCGGTTCCAGTCCCGATAGGACTGCGATGCGTTGACCGTCGCTCGGACCGAGCTTGACCTTTTGCACCGCGACCGTGTGATCCGGCTTCACGACATAGACAAAGGTGCCGGGCGCGCCGCGCTGGATCGCCGAATTGGGTAAGATGTCGGCGTCATGCAGGGTATTGACCAACAGCTTGACATTGACGAACTGGTTGGGAAACAGCGCAAGCTGATCGTTGTCGAATATCGCCCGCAGTTTGACCGTGCCGGTCGTCGTGTCGATTTGATTGTCGACCGTGTCGAGCTTGCCGCCGGCAAGCTCGGTCTCTCCGGTGCGGTCATAGGCGGTGACCGGCAAGACCGCCCCGGCTCTCACCTGCTTCATCACCACGGGCAAATTGTCCTCGGGCAGTGTGAAAATAACCGAGATCGGCTGCAGCTGGGTGACCACAACGATGCCGTTGGGATCGCTGTTCTGAACATAATTGCCGGCGTCGACCTGGCGCAGCCCGACGCGGCCGGTGACCGGCGAGACGATGCGGCAATAAGTCAGGTTGAGTTTCTGGGCATCGATCTGTGCCTGATCGGCCTTGACCGTCGCCTCGTCTTGCGCGACCAGCGACACCTGAGTGTCACGGGTTTGCTTGGCGATCGAGTTTTGCGCGACCAAGGTGTTGTAGCGCTGCAAATCCAATTGCGCGTTCTTCAACAGCGCTTGGTCTTTGGCCAGCTGGGCCTCGGCTTGTTCGAGCGCCACCTGATAGGGCCGCGGGTCGATCTGAGCGAGAAAATCGCCCTTGTTGACCATCTGGCCTTCCTTAAAGCCGACTTGCACCAGATAGCCGCTGATCTGGGTTTTCACCGTGACCGTCGCGAGCGGGGTGACGGTGCCGAGCTGGCTCAACGTCACCGGCATGTCGCCCTTCCCCACCGGGGACACCCCGACCGGCACCGGCGCGCCGGCTTGACCGCGACCGCCCTGCTTCGGCTGTGTCTGCGGCCGCGGGAAATACCAGACTGCAGCGGCAATGACCGCAGCGACAAACAGCAGCCAGACAAGCCGCCGCCGCCACGAGCGCCGCGGCCGGTGCGACACGACTCCGCCCGGCTGAGCAGGACGAACGAACGGCTCGTCCACTCTCACTCGCCCAGGCGGCGCAAGAACCTCGCTTCGCTGATCGTCCATTCGTACGAGACCTGATTTGCTCCTTCGGACCGGCAATTCGGCGGCGAGAGCCTAGCAATTTTTCGCTTGCGCGTCGCGCGCGACCTGCTTGATCACGATTCCACAATGCCGATAGGGGCTATGGATTATATGGCATCCGGCCGCAAAGCATCCCGGTACGAAGCAACCCTCTTTCGTCCGGGCGCGGCATCGTCTCAAATGGCCCAGTGGACCCAGGGCTCAAGGTGGAGCGATGACGACAAATCTACTCAGCGGCGGCCAGCTCGTCGTCGCCGCGTTGCGCGCCCATCGTGTCGACACGGCCTTCAGCGTCGCCGGAGAGAGCTATCTCGAAGTCCTCGACGCCCTGTTCGACGCCCCGGAGATCCGGCTCGTGACCTGCCGCCAGGAGGGCGGCGCCGCGTTTATGGCCGAGGCCTACGGCAAGCTCACCGGCAAGCCGGGGGTTCTGCTGGTGACCCGCGGGCCGGGCGCGTGCAACGCCTCGATCGGCATCCATACCGCCTTTCAGGATTCGACGCCGATGGTCGTGCTGGTCGGCCAGGTCGCGCGCCATCAGATCGACCGCGAAGCCTTCCAGGAAGTCGATTTTCGCAAGATGTTCGCGCCGCTCGCGAAATGGGTGGCGCAGATCGAGTTGGCCGAGCGCGTCCCCGAGCTAATCAACCAAGCCTTTCAAGTCGCTACTTCCGGACGGCCGGGCCCGGTCGTGCTTGCCTTACCCGAGGACATGCTGCGCGACCACAGTGGGGCGGCGGTGGCCGGCCCCTATCGGCCCGTGCGCGCCCATCCTGGCGCCGCGGATCTCGCAGAGATGTGCCGGCTGCTCGCGGCGGCGCAGCGCCCGATGATCCTGGTCGGCGGCGGTGGCTGGGACGACCGAGCCTGCCGCGACATCACAAAGTTTGCCGAGGCCAACCAGCTCCCGGTCTGCTGTTCGTTCCGGCGGCAGGACATCGTCGACAATCGGTCGCCCTCGTTTGTCGGCGATCTCGGCACCGGGGCGAGCGCTGCGCTAGTCGCGCGGATCAAGGAAGCTGACCTGCTGCTGGCCGTCGGCGCGCGAATCGGCGAAATCACCTCGCAATCCTATTCGCTGATGGGCATACCCGACCCGGGCAAGGTGCTGATCCATATCCATGCCGGCGCCGAGGAGCTCGGCCGGGTTTTTCGCCCGAGCCTCCCGATTCAATCCGGTATGTCCGAATTCGCCGCGGCCGCCGCGGCTCTGCCCCCGGTGCCGGCACCGTGCTGGTCGGATTGGCGTGCAGCGGTTCGTTCGGAGTACGAGGCCGGGCTCGTGCCGACCACAACGGCGGGCGCGGTGCTCGATCTCGGCAAGGTGATGACCTGGTTGCGCGACCGCCTGCCCGACAACGCGATCGTCACCAGCGACGCCGGGAACTTCAGCGGCTGGCCGAACCGCTTCCTGCAGTATCGCCGGCCGGGACGCCAGCTCGGCCCGACCAGCGGGGCGATGGGCTATGGCGTTCCCGCTGCGGTCGCCGCCAAGCTGGTCCACCCCGACCGGCTCGTCGTCGGGTTTTGCGGCGATGGCGGCTTCATGATGACCGGGCAGGAGATCGCGACCTCGATGCTCGAAGGGGTCGGCCCAATCATTCTGGTCTTTAACAACGCGATGTACGGGACGATCCGCATGCATCAGGAGCGCCGCTTCCCGGGCCGGGTCGTCGGGACGGCGCTGAAGAACCCGGATTTTCTCGGCCTCGCCCGTGCCTACGGCGTCTTTGGCGCCACAGTCGCCAGGACGCAGGAATTCGCGCCGGCTTTCGAGGAGGCGGCCGCCGGCAAGGGGCCGGCGATCATCGAGCTCATGATGGATCCTGAGGTGATCACGACGCGCACGACCCTGTCGGAGATCCGCCGCGAGGCCGAGGCGCGCCAGGTGCAAGGGATGGAAGTCTGACAATGGCGGAAATTGCTCGGCAGCGGTGGTCGGCCGAGCGTTATGCCGAGACCGCGCATTTCGTCCCCGCCCTCGGCGCCCCCGTTCTCGAACTCCTCGCGCCATCCCCGGGTGAGCGCATCCTCGATCTTGGCTGCGGCGACGGCGTGCTGACCGAAAAGATCGTCGAGGCCGGCGCTACGGTGATCGCAGTCGACGCCGGGCCGGACATGGCCGCTGCGGCCCGGGTGCGCGGGATCGATGCCAGGGTCATGGACGGCCAGAAGCTGACCTTCGCCGGCGAATTCGATGCCGTGTTCTCAAACGCGGCGCTCCATTGGATGCGGGATCAGCAGGCGGTGCTCGCCGGCGTGCGCCGGGCGCTGAGGCCGGGCGGCCGGTTTGTCGCAGAGATGGGCGGCCACAACAATACCGCGGCGATCATCGTCGCGCTGAGCGCAGTTCTTGCGCGCCGCGGGCTCGACGCCCACCGGCTCAATCCGTGGTACTTCCCCTCCGCCGAAGCCTACCGCAAAAAGCTCGAACAGGCGCGGTTCACGGTCGAGGAAATCGCGATCGTCCCGCGACCGACGGCCCTGCCGACCGGTATCGAGCCGTGGCTGGACACCTTCGCCGAAGATTTCCTCGGTCCGCTGCCGCCGCCGGACCGGTCGCGAGCCCGCGCCGAAGTCGCCGATCTGTTGCAGCCTGTCCTGATGGACGAGACCGGAACCTGGATTGCCGACTACGTGCGGCTGCGCTTTCGCGCGATTCGCGCCGAATGACGGCACTAAGCTGATTTCACTGGCAGTGTGAGGTCGATCACACGGCCCGAAACACACAACAAGATATTTTTGCGCGCGCCCGGGAGCAGAGGCCGCCTCTCGCCAATCCTCACAGGCACTGGCAGGTCTTTTGCGTGGACCACTCAACCGCTGAGGGATCGATCCAATGCATCAGATTCGAGCATCGGCTCGTTTGGTTCGCCTGACGCTGATCGTCATCGCCTTCTCGACTGCGCCGGCTCTGGCCGAGGGCGCTGCTCCGCCGTTGGGCTCCTACAATGCAGACATAAAGGAAAGCTCGATCTCGGGCATCTCGTCCGGCGCCTTTACTGCTGTGCAGTTCGGGGTCTCCTGGTCGTCGACTGTCAAAGGCGTCGGCGTCATCGCCGGCGGGCCCTACTATTGTGCGCAAGGCACGGCCATAGATGGTCTCTTGGGCAATATCGGCCCCAGTCTGACGGCGACCGGCCCATGTATGAAAGGGCCTCCCCCAGACCTCGAGCCGCTCTTCGAAAAAACCGACGAATGGGCTCACAGCGGGGACATCGACGACCCGCATAATATCGCGAACCAGCGTATCTACATCTTTGCCGGTTACAACGATTCGATCGTCAATCCAAAACTCGGGGACGCTGCCTACCGCTTCTATTTGCATTACCTAGGCGGCCGCAATAACGGCAATATTTTTTATCAAAGCGCTATCGGTGCGGGCCACTCCCAAGTGACGGTCGATTACGGTCTGCCGTGCAACAAGAATGAAGGCGACTTCATCGACCACTGCAACTACGATCAGGCCGGCATAATTCTCCAGCACATCTATGGCTCTCTCAACCCCAAGAACCGCGGCGAGCTTTCCGGGAAGCTCATCGCGTTCGACCAGCGGGAGCTGACGTCTCCCGAATCCCCGGCCTCTTACAGCATGGCCGAGACGGGGTATGTTTATGTTCCGGCTTCTTGTGCCGCCCAGCAGCCGTGCCGGGTACATATCGCGCTCCACGGCTGCAAGCAAAACTTCGAGACCATACAGGACCATTACATCCAGCATGCCGGCTATAACGAATGGGCCGACACGAACCGCCTGATCGTCCTCTATCCGCAAACCATAGCAGGCAATCCCACGATCGATCCCTTCACGCCCCTCAACCCGTTGGGGTGCTGGGATTGGTGGGGTTACACGAATTTCAATTACGCTGTTAAGGCCGGGCGGCAAATCTCAACCATCAAAGCTATGCTCGACCGGCTTACAGGCGGGCATCTGCAGAACCCGACTGCGCCAGCCGATGCCGCTGCGTTCGGGATTGTGGTCAATGATGTTTCGAATACCGGCGCGGCGATTGCCTGGACCCCGGCCGCCGGCGCGCAAACCTATACAGTCAATCGCGCCAGCAACGGCGACAAGAGCTTCACGCCGATCGGCTCGGTCTCGGGGCAGAGCTTCGGCGATTTGGGCCTGCATGCCGCGACGTCTTATCGCTACAAAGTGACCGTCACCCTTACCGGCGGCACCGAGGGGCCAATTTCACCAGTCGTGACGGCAACCACGCTTCCAGCGCCACCCCCGTGCGACACACCGGGGAGCTGCCCCGTTCCCTAATGAGAGCAACATTTACTGCGCTAGTCTAAGTCTCGGCGGCCAGCCGTTCGAGCAGCAGCTCTGCGGCTTTTGCCTCGGCGATGCGCTTTGACGAGGCCGTCGCCGTAGCACTTTCGCGGCCAGCGACTTTTGCCGTGACGGTGAAGCGCAAGGCGTGGTCGGGCCCGGTGGTGCCTGCGAGTTCATAGATCGGGAGAGCCAGCGCGCGCGCCTGCGCCCACTCCTGCAAGGCGGTCTTCGGGTCGCACGGCGGCCCCTCCATTTCGTCGATCAGCGGCCGCCAGAACCGGCGCACGAAAGCCGAAGCCGCCTCCAAGCCGCCGTCGAGGTAGATCGCCGCGATCAGAGCCTCGCAGACATCGGCGAGAATTCCGGGGTTGGCAGCGGCTCCCGCCGCCTGTTCGGCACGCGACAGCACCAGATGGTCTCCGAGCCCAATCGTCTCGGCAACACGCGCGAGCGCTTCGCCACGAACGAGATGCGTCAGGCGGCGCGTCAGGTATCCTTCGGGCTCGCTCTCAAAGCGCCGCCACAGGAGATCGGCGATGACGAGACCTAGAACACGATCGCCAAGAAATTCGAGGCGCTCATAGTCGCGCTGGGAGGGCTTTCTGCCGCGGCGGCCGCGACCATGCTCCGAAGCGAGCGCGCTCGGATGCGTCAGGGCTTCTTCAAGGAGTTCGGGCCCAGCGAAGAGGTGCCCGATTTTTTGCGCGAGGTCGGCGGTCAATCGATGCCTTGGACGCCGTGGAACAGCCGGCCGTACCGTATCGCGAACGGCCACTTCCAGAATTCCCAGAGCCGCGCCGACCCGTTTGTCGAGAAAAAGATAAACTGTGCCTTCCCGATCAGGTTCTCGGCCGGTACGTAGCCGACAGCGGATAATACCCGACTGTCCTGCGAGTTGTCGCGATTGTCGCCCATCATGAAATAATCGCCAGGGGGGACGACATATTCTTGGGTGTTGTCGAGCGGCCCGTTGTCGCTCATCTCGATGATGCGATGCTGCACGCCGTTCGGCAGGGTTTCTATATATTGTGCAAGCGGAATGATCGCGCCGTTCCCCTCCTGATAGAGGTAGTCGTCGATGCGTCTGCGCGGCACCGGCTGACCGTTGATATTGAGGATGCCGTTCTTCATCTGAATGTGATCGCCGGGCAATCCGATGACCCGCTTGATGTAGTCGGTCGAATTGTCGGTCGGCAATTTGAAGACAACGACATCACCGCGCGCCGGCGAATGAAAGAAGATCCGCCCGGAAAACAGCGGCAAACCTAAAGGCAGCGAGTACCGGCTATACCCGTACGAAAATTTTGAAACGAACAGATAGTCGCCTACCAGCAAGGTTGGGACCATCGATCCCGACGGAATATTGAATGGTTCATAGGCGACTGTACGCACTACGAGAGCGATCAGCACAGCATAGACGATCGTCTTTATCGTATCGACGATGCCGCCGGCAGATTTTTTCCGAGTCAGGGCCGTGGGGGCGGATTTGGATTTCATGGAATTCCTTGGGGGCCTGGAGGCGGGATAAGCCAAGCCCGTGTCACGAGTTGAATCGAGGATATGCCCGCTCGAAGATCCCGCGTTCTTGCACCGGCACGGCGGTGATGATCACGACGGCCTGGGCGAGCGGCGGCTCATCGGTCAATGTGACGTCGAGCCGGGCCGTCATCCCTACCGGCGTAATCTCTTCGAGCCGCCGCAAGGCGCCGCCGGTCAGCCGCATGCAGGGCTGCCCGGAAGCCAAATTGACGACCCCGAGGTCGCGCCAGAAGACCCCATGGCGAAACCCGGTGCCGAGCGCTTTCGAACAGGCCTCCTTGGCGGCAAACCGACGCGCGTAGCTGGCCGAACGGTTGGCGCGCCGGTCGCATTTGCGGCGCTCGGCATCGGTGAAGACGCGGTCGAGAAAACGGTCACCAAAGCGCTCGATCACCTGCTCGATGCGGCGGATATCGATCATGTCGCTGCCGATGCCGAGGATCATCGAACATGCCTGCGCGGCGCTCAGCCGCGCGCCCGCTCGACCGAGTTGATGACCGGCGTCGCGCGCAACGCGGCGATTATCGTCGTCAGATGCTTAACATCGGCAACTTCGATGTCGATCATGATCTCGAAGAAATCCGTCGAGCGGTTGGTGATCTTCAGATTGCTGATATTACCGCCCTGCTTGCCGATCACCGTCGTCAGGCTGCCGAGATTGCCGGGCTCGTTGGCGATCGTCACATTGAGGCGGCCGACATGATTGGCATCGTCGTCGTTGCTCCAAGCCACATCGAGCCAGCGCTCCGGCGTCTCGGCGAAGCTCTCTAGGGTCTCGCAGTCGATCGTGTGGATCGTCACCCCCTTGCCGGTCGTGACAATTCCGACGATGCGGTCACCTGGCAGCGGATGGCAGCATCCGGCGAAGTGCAGCGCCATGCCCGGGATGAGGCCGCGTATCGGCACCGCAATGTCATTGCGTTTCGCCCGGCGTCGAGCTCGATCCAGCGAGACGACCTTGGCCTTGGGCTCGTGGTGCTGCGGGAATGCCGCGTTAACAACGGTGCGCCCAGTCGCGAGCCCTTGCCCAACCGCGACATAAAGGTCCTCGACGGTCGAGCAGTTGAAGGTCTTCAGCACCGCCTCGAGCGGCCGTTCCGAAAACTCCTGACCTTCCTGACGGAACGCCTTCTGCAGGATGGCGCGCCCGAGATCGAGATATTGCGTGCGCTGCTGCGTGCGGATAAAGCGGCGGACGCGGGCGCGCGCCTTGCCGGTGACGACAAACCGCTCCCAGGTCGGCGAGGGCGTCTGCGCCTTTGAGGTGATGATTTCGACTTGATCGCCGTTTTGCAGTTGAGTCCGCAGCGGGACCAGCCGGCTGTTGATTTTGACGCCGACGCAAGTGTCGCCGATCTCGGAATGCACGGCATACGCGAAGTCGACCGCGGTGGCTCCGCGCGGCAAGGCAATCAGATCCCCCTTGGGGGTAAAGGCGAACACCTGGTCCTGAAACATCTCGAGCTTGGTGTGCTCGAGGAACTCTTCCGGCCCCGCCGCATGGTCGAGGATATCCAACAGCTCGCGCAGCCAGCGATATTGCGGTCCTTCGGTCTTGGGAGCGCCGTGCTTGTAGGTCCAATGCGCCGCCACCCCGAGTTCGGCGACATCGTGCATCTCGCGAGTGCGGATCTGCACTTCGATGCGCTGCTGCTCGGGGCCGATGACCCCGGTGTGCAGCGAGCGGTAATTGTTCGGCTTCGGGGTCGAGATGAAGTCCTTGAAGCGGCCGGGAACCACGTGATAGGCGGAATGGATGATGCCGAGCGCGTGATAGCAGTCGCCGACATCGTCGACGAGCACGCGGAACGCCATCAGATCCGCCAGCTGCTCGAAGGCGACGTTCTTGCGCTGCATCTTGCGCCAGATCGAGTACGGCGATTTTTCGCGGCCGGAAACGACGGCGCTGGGCACCCCGCCCTCTTCGAGCTTGCGCTGCAATTCGGCGAGGACGCGCGGCACGACGCCGGCCCCCTTGTCGCGCAAGAAATCCCGCCGGGCGAGAATACTGGCGCGCGCGTCCGGATACAGCTCGGCAAAGGCCAGATCCTCGAGCTGGTCTTTCATTCGCTGCATGCCGAGCCGCTCAGCCAACGGGGCATAGATGTCCATCGTTTCGCGGGCGATCCGCCGGCGTTTCTCGTCACTCTTGATAAACCGCAGCGTCTGCATGTTGTGCAGACGGTCGGCCAGCTTGACCAGCAGCACCCGGATGTCCTCCGACATCGCGAGCACGAGCTTGCGGAAATTTTCGGCTTGCTTTGTCTGGTCGGATTGCAGCTCGATCCGTGACAGCTTGGTCACGCCATCGACCAGCCGGGTGATCTCGGGTCCGAATACGCGGTCAATGTCGTCGAGGGTGGCGACCGTATCCTCGACAGTGTCGTGCAAAAGACCGGTCACGATCGAGGCGGCATCGAGCTTCATCTGAGCCAGGATCCCAGCGACCTCGACCGGATGGGAGAAATATGGATCGCCCGAGGCGCGCAGCTGCGCGCCATGGGCCTTCATCGAGTAGACATAGGCACGATTGAGCGCGTCTTCGTCGGCGTTCGGGTCGTAGGATTTGACGAGCTCGACAAGCTCGAACTGCCGCATCATGACGAGGTTTTCCCCGCCTTGTTCGGACCGCTGCCGTTGGCCCGGCCATGCCGATGCAGCGGCGCGATTGTCATCGTGGGCGCCGTTCACCCGGCTCGGCGCATTGTCCGCGGTCAGAGCTCCTCGTCGAAATCACCCGGTGCGTCGGGCTCGGGGGAGTTCGGCGAGATCGACCTCCTCCTCGACCTCCAACATGTCTTCGGCGAGTTCATCGTTCTCGTTGGGCTGCGCAAGGTCGGCGGCAGTTTCTGCCGGGAGAACCTCCTCGTCCTCGTTCCCCTCCTCGGCATCCTCGCCATCCTCGGCGTCATCGGCATCGAGTTCGGCGTCCAACAGCGCGCCGGCCGGCGCCCCGATGCCGAACAAAGCCGTATCGAGTTCGAGTTCGTGAGCTTCCTCCGGCTCGTCGATTTCGACGTGCTTCTGCATGCCGCGCACCACAGAGGATTTCAGATGATCGAGAGCGACCGTCTCGTCGGCAATCTCGCGCAGCGCAACGACCGGGTTCTTGTCGTCGTCGCGGTCTATCGACAACGGGGCGCCCGAGCTGATTTCACGCGCACGCTGGGCGGCGAGCAGCACGAGCTCAAATCGGTTCGGGACTTTGACAACACAATCTTCAACGGTGACGCGCGCCATTTCTCTCGAACTCTTTGGAAAACCTTTGACTGGCTAATATATGGAGCGTACCGGCACCCGGCAACAAGCGCGTGCGCCGTCCTCCATGCGCCATCTGGCGTGCTTGACCAGGTGAGCGACACACGCCTATATGCCGGTGATGCGAGCCGGCCGGATGGCAGAGTGGCTATGCAGAGGACTGCAAATCCTCGTACAGCGGTTCGATTCCGCTTCCGGCCTCCAGGGGGCCGCGCCCGCGCCGACGGACGCTCTGATCCCCGGTAGCTCAGTTGGTAGAGCGAGCGGCTGTTAACCGCTTGGTCGCTGGTTCGAGTCCGGCCCGGGGAGCCAATTGAGGAAGGGGTAGGCTGCTGAGGCCTACCCCTTCCTAATCCTGCGGCCCCGGCCGGGGCCGACGTATTCCGCCATAGGCACTGGCTCCGCCGCGGCAGATCAACCCGACCGCCGATACTTTGTGGTATTGTCCGCCCGGTCACTCACGGCGGAGCTGATCCTTGCCGCTCGACATCGTCTCAAGCGTCTGTCCGCATGATTGCCCGAGCGCCTGCGCGCTCGAGGTCGAGCGGTTCGAGGACCGGCGGATCGGTAGGGTTCGAGGGGCTTCGGGACAGTCCTACACGCGGGGAGTGGTGTGCGCCAAGGTCGCGCGCTATGCCGAACGCCAGCATCATCCCGCGCGGCTGTCCCGGCCATTGCGGCGGATCGGGGAGAAGGGAATAGGCGAAGCGGCGTTCATGCCGATTTCCTGGGAGGATGCCCTCGACGAGGTCTCCGAACGACTGACGCAGGCCGCCCAGCGCTACGGCTCCGAAGCGGTGTGGCCCTACTATTACGCCGGTACGATGGGACTGGTGCAGCGCGACGGCATTAACCGATTGCGCCACGCAATGCGCTACTCGCGCGAGCATCTGTCGATCTGCAGCATGTTGTCGGACGCCGGTTGGCTCGCCGGGGTTGGCGCCAAGCGAGGGGTCGACGGTCGCGAGATCGCCAAATCCGATCTGATCGTCGTGTGGGGCGGCAACCCGGTCTCGACGCAGGTCAATGTGATGACCCATGTCGCGACGGCGCGAAAGGAGCGCGGCGCCAAGCTCGTCGTCGTCGACCCTTACCGCACCGCGACCGCCGAGCAGGCCGATCTGCATCTGGCGCCGCTCCCCGGCACCGACGGCGCACTCGCCTGTGCGGTCATGCACGTCCTGTTCAAGGAACGCTATGCCGACCGCGATTACATGGCGCGGTACACCGACGACCCCGACGGGCTCGAGACGCATCTCGCGACGCGCGACCCGGCTTGGGCGGCGCGGATCACCGGGCTCTCCGAAGACGAGATCCTCGCCTTCGCGCGGCTTTACGGGCGCACCAAGCGCAGCTATATCCGCGTCGGCTATGGCTTTTCGCGGTCCCGCAACGGCGCCGCGCAACTGTTCGCCGTCACCTGCCTGCCGACAGTGACCGGCGCCTGGGCTTATGAAGGCGGCGGCGCGCTCTATTCGAACCTCGGTCTGGTTGCGCTCGATCTGACCCTGATCGAGGGGCTGGACCGGCTCGACCCGGCGACCCGCATCCTCGACCAGTCGCGGATCGGGCCGGTACTGCTTGGCGACCGGCGCGACATCGGGGACGGGCCGCCGGTTACCGCATTGTTCATCCAGAACACCAACCCGATGGTCGTCGCCCCGGAGTCGGGCGTCGTGCACCGCGGTTTCGCGCGTTCCGATCTGTTTGTCTGCGTTCACGAACAATTCATGACCGAGACCGCAGCGATGGCCGATATCGTGCTGCCGGCAACGACGTTCCTCGAGCATGACGACATCTATCCAGCGGGCGCCCACACCTATTTGCAGATCGGCCGCGCGGTATTGGACCCCTATGCCGAGTGCCGCTCCAATCACGACGTGATCTGCGGGCTCGCCGAGCGGCTCGGGGCGCGCCATCCGGGTTTTGCGATGAGCGCGATCGAGCTGATCGATCGGACTTTGCGGATCAGCGGACTTCCCGGTTTCGAGAGCTTCTCGGAGGGCGGCTGGCTCGATTGCTGCCCGCCTTTCGAGACCGGCCATTTCCTGGACGGATTTGCGCATGCCGACGGGAAATTTCATTTCCGCGCCGATTGGGCGGCGATCGGGCCCGATCACGCGCAACTGCCGGCCTATCCTGACCATGTCGCGATTATCGACGAAGGCGACGCCGAACAGCCGTTCCGGCTGATCGCCGCGCCGTCGCGCGCGTTCCTCAATTCGAGCTTCAACAATACGCCGTCGAGCGTCGCCCGCGAGGGTCGCCCCACCGCCCTCGTCCATCCGAAGGTGCTGGCGGAACTGGGGCTCGGCGACGGCGACCGGCTGCGCATCGGGAACCGGCGCGGCAGTGTCGTCGTTCACGCGCGCGGCTTTGACGGGTTGCAGACGCGGGTGGTGATCGTCGAAGGGCTGTGGCCCAACCACGCTTTCGAGGAGGGCATTGGGATCAACTTGTTGACGAGTGCCGATCCCGGTCTGCCGCGCGGCGGCGCGGTCTTCCACGATACTTCGGTATGGCTCAGCCCGGCGTGAGGGGCGAGATGAGCGACAGCAAGAACCGGCTCCCGACCGAGGCGCGCTCCGCCGAAGTCGAACAATTTCTCGACAAGCTGAAGAAGGCGCCGCCGGCGCACCCGGGCGGCGGCCGCGGGCGGCTGATCTTTGCCCTCGATGCGACGGCCAGCCGCGAGCCGACGTGGGACCGCGCCTGCCGCATCCAGGGCGAGATGTTCGAGGCGACCGCCGCACTCGGCGGGCTCGAGATCCAGCTGGTCTTTTATCGCGGCTTTTCGGAATGCAAGTCGAGCAAGTGGATGACGAGCGCTGCCGATCTGCACCGGGTCATGCGATCGGTCTTCTGCGTCGGCGGCGAAACGCAGATCGAGCGGGTGCTGAGCCATGCGATCCGCGAGACCCGGGCGCGCAAGGTCAATGCGCTAGTTTTTGTTGGCGACGCGATGGAGGAAAAGGTCGATCGGCTGTGCCGGCTGGCCGGTGAACTGGGCCTCATCGGCGTGCCGATTTTTATCTTTCACGAGGGCCGGGACCGCACCGCGGCGGCGGCCTTCAAGCAGATCGCGAATCTGTCGCGCGGCGCCTATCTCAGCTTCGATCTGTCGAGCGCCGATCGCCTGAAGGAGCTGCTCGCGGCCGTCGCGGTCTATGCCGCCGGCGGCTACCGCGCGCTTACCGCCTATGGCGAAAAGAAGGGCGGCGAAATCCTGCGTTTGACCGCGCAACTGCGCGAGTGAGCGGCGGCGATGCTCTACCTTCTCGGCGGTTTCGCGATCCTCGGCGGCTTGCTGATGCTCGTCTATCTTTTTGTCAATGCCGATCCGGCGCGGCTCGCCCGAAACCTCAAATGGACCGGGGTAACAATAGCGGGCATCGCGGTCGTTGCGCTGATCCTGCTGCCACCGGCACGGGAAATCGCGGCGTTACTTTTGCCGCTCGCAATGGCGACCCCTCTGCTGGCGCGCATCCGCACCGTTCTCGATCGCCACCGCCCCCCCTCCGGGGGCCAGACCTCGACCGTGGCGACCGCGTTCCTGCGCATGACGCTCGACCACGATACCGGCCGGATGGAGGGCACCATCCTGCGCGGCCGCTTTGCCGGAATGCGGTTGGACGAACTCGGGCCGGCCGATCTCCTGGCCTTGTTGCGCGAGTGCCGGGCGGAGGACGAGGAGGGGGCGCGGCTGCTCGAGGCTTATCTCGACCGCGTCCATCCGGAGTGGCGCGACGACCTCGCCGGCGAACGAGCCGGCGGCGGAGGCGGCGCGGGGACACGCTCGACGAGCGGTGGCGACATGAGCGTCGACGAGGCTTACGCGATCCTCGGTCTCTCCGCCGGCGCGGACGCCGAGGCAATCAAGGAGGCGCACCGCCGGCTGATGGTCAAACTGCACCCCGACCACGGCGGCTCCGACTATCTCGCAACGAAGATCAACCGCGCCCGCGACGTGCTGCTGAACCGACGATAACGGCTGGTGGTCAGATTGACGTTTATTTGCAGCCCTTGCTGTCAGACGCAGTCGAAGAACGCGAAGCGCTCTCCGGCGCCCAGCCCCTCATAGTACACCTTCTGCAGTTTGGCGGTCCTGCCGTGGGCGGCGCACGCCCTTTTTGCGAGCTCTGTCGCCTGGTCGAGGCCATTCATGATGCCGTCGTACCGGATTGAGACATGCGTGGCGCCGTTTTCGACGATCTGCACCGCGTCACAGGCCGCGAGCGGGAAAAGCCCGACCAGGAGGACCGCCTGGCCGGCCGTTAGCTTTGCGCGCAAACGAGGACCGCCGGTATTGCGCTTCAGCCAGCCGACTGCCTGCAGTATATATTGTTTATGATATGCGACCACCATAATTTATCGCCTGCCGCAATGCCGGAATCGTTCTACGACGGGCAACCAAAGTCCGGCAATCGCGGGATACCTGGAGCGTGCCTATGCGCCTGAACCTGTCGCGTCAGACGCTGGTGCCCTTCGTCGTTGCTTGCGCGATGTTCATGCAAAACCTCGATTCGACGGTGATCGCCACAGCATTGCCGACGATCGCAAACTCGCTCGACGAAACCCCGCTGCGCCTAAACGTCGCGATCACCTGTTACTTGCTGAGCCTCGCCGTATTCATCCCGATCAGCGGCTGGACCGCCGACCGGTTTGGGGCGCGGCGCGTCTTTAGCCTGGCGATCGTGGTTTTCACCTTGGGTTCGATCGCCTGCGGTTTGTCCACCTCGCTGCCGGCGCTGGTTGCCGCGCGTATCCTGCAGGGCATGGGCGGCGCACTGATGGTGCCGGTCGGGCGGCTCGTGTTGCTGCGAACCGTCCCGAAATCCGATCTGGTGCGGGCGATGTCGTTCGTCAGCGTCCCGGCGTTGATCGGCCCGGTTATGGGCCCGCCGCTCGGCGGCTTCATCGTCACCTATGCCTCTTGGCGCTGGATATTCTTCATCAACATCCCGATCGGGATATTGGGCATCGTGCTCGTCAATATGTTGGTCGGCGATTTGAAGGAAACCGGGCGCCGGCCGCTGGACCGCACCGGCTTTGTGCTGACCGGTATCGGCCTCGCAAGCCTCGCCTTCGGTTTCGAAAATGTCGGCCGCGGCGCCTTGCCAAGCGCCGCCGTGGTCGGCCTCTTGGCGGCGGGCGCGGTTTGCCTCACGCTTTATGTCCGCCACGCTCGGCGTGTGTCGCATCCGATCATCGATCTCGCACTGTTCAGCATCCCGACCTACGCGTCGGCGTCGATCGGCGGATTTTTGTTTCGGATGGGGCTCGGCGCGCTGCCGTTTCTGCTGCCATTGATGCTGCAGGTCGGGTTCGGCCTCAGCGCATTGAATTCGGGCCTCTTGACCTTCGCGAGTGCGGCCGGAGCGATGCTGATGAAGACTTCGGCGGTGCGCATCCTGCGCGCCTTGGGCTTCCGCATCGTGCTGGTCGGCGATGCCGTGATCAGCGCCGCGTTCTTATTCGGCTATAGCCTGTTCCGGCCGGATACGCCGCATCTGGTGATTTTTCTGGCATTGCTCATCGGCGGCTTTTTCCGCTCGTTGCAGATGACCAGCATCAACACCTTGAGCTATGCCGACGTGCCGGCCTCGATGCTGAGCCGCGCCACCAGCCTGTCGAGCATGGCCCAGCAATTGTCGCAAACTGCCGGCGTCGCCACCGCCGCGTTGATGCTGCACACCGTGCTGACATTGCGCGGCGGCACAACCCTTGTGGCGGCCGATTTCTACCCGGTCTTTGTCGGCGTCGCGATTGATTTCGCTGTTGTCGGTGCCGTTCTTCCTGCAGATGTCGCCGGACGCCGGCGCCGAGGTCAGTGGCCGGCAGGTCGCGCGATGACGGCATCCGGCACTGGCCGCATCGCACCGATCGTGGCAATCTCGAACCGTCCTTGTGGCGGCGGGGTCCACTGATGCACATCGAACGGCTCGATCACCTGGTTTTGACGGTCGCGGACATCGAGCGCACCTGCGAATTTTACACCCGGGTGCTGGGCATGGAGGTCGTTCGCTTTGGCGAGGGCCGCACCGCGCTGCGCTTTGGTCAGCAAAAGATCAACCTGCATCCGGCCGACAACATCCCGGGCCTGGTAGCCGACAGGCCGACCCCGGGCTCGGCCGATTTGTGCTTCATCACCCCTGTGCCGCTCGCCGAAGTGACGGCGCATCTGGAAGCCTGCGGCGTTCCGATCGTGGCGGGACCGGGGCCGCGCGCCGGCGCGATCGGCACGATACAGTCGGTCTATATTCGCGACCCGGACCTCAACCTGGTCGAGATCTCGAATTATTGAGAATCCTGCAATGTCACGCGCAGCAAAAATACCTGAATATCCTATCGGAAATTCTACCTGCTGGGCTAGTCGGCGTCTCGCTCGCGCTTTCGGCCGCACCGAGCGCGGCGAGAGAGCATCCGGCATCGCTGCAGCACCCCGCATCGGATTCCGTTTCGGAACGGCTGGCGGCAATACGCGACGCGGTATCCGCCCTGGCAGGAGAAACAGGCGGCACGGTAAGCCCCGCCGAAGCCAATCGCCGGTTGGCCTGGGGAAATTGGTGGCGTAATTGGGGCTGGTATCGTCCTTGGCGCGGCTGGGGGTGGCCCAATTGGCGTAATTGGCCAAACTGGCACAATTGGGGTAACTGGTGGCACAATTGGTAGACGCCTCGCGCGGCTCTGGTTTATTCGTCTGCCGAGAGGCTGGCTCGGCTCGCCGTTTTTTATCCCGGCTTCTTCCTCTGCTGGTGATCCTCGCCACCACCGGCGCCGCGCAATTCGCGTTTGGCCGGCGGCGTTCTCGACCGCATCGCCTATGGCGTGGACGGAGCAGAGTCGAGCCACGGCGGCGATCCGGGAATGTGGCGCTCCGAACCGAACGGCCCGCAGGGACCGATGCAGGTTTCCGCCGCGGCGGCGGCCGATGTCGGAGGTGGCGATCGTTTCGACGAGACGGAAAACCGCGCGCTCGGTCGCGCCTATCTCGCTCACATGTTCCGGCGCTACGGCAGCTGGCCCGACGCCATCGCCGCTTACAATTGGGGGCCCGGACATTTGGATGAATGGATCGGCGGCGGGCGGCCGGCCGACAAATTCCCGGCCGCGGTCGAGCGATACCGCACCCGCGTATTGATGACCTCGGGACTGCCAGCCGCGCGAGGGAGCAGCCAATGTCCGGTTGTCGAGGCTCGAAAAGCTTCGCCTGCTGGCCAGACGCGAGTTTGGCGAACGACTGCGCGCGGGCGCAAGACAGGACGCGGTCCAGCTGCTCTACGCCGATATCATGCGATCCACCGCCCCCGGCGCGCCCTGACACGAAATCTTTTCGCGCAGCGCGTGTTACCGCCATAGGGCGGCGTCCCGGACCCCGCCGGTCTCGCCGCATACGTCCTCGCGAGGTCATGATGGAAAATGGACACTTGACCCGGCGCTCGCTGCTCAGAGCGGCGGCGCTCGCCGGAACCGCGCTGGCGGTGCCGTTTGTGCAGGGCGCGTTCGCCGCCGGCAAGCTCGCCTGCGGCTTTTGGGATCATTGGGTCCCCGGCGCCAACGACACTCTGACCAACCTGTGCAAGGAGTGGGGCGATAAGGAGAAGGTCGATGTCACGATCGACTACATCACCTCACAAGGCGACAAGAACCTGCTGACGATCGCCGCCGAAGCGCAGTCGCATAGCGGGCACGACATCCTCGCCTTTCCGACCTGGTATGCGGCCGGCAATGCCGAAAATCTCGAACCGGTCGACGACATCGTCAGCGACCTGACCCAAAAATACGGCAAGGTCACTGCGGCGGTCGAATATCTCGGCAAGCAAAAGGGACATTGGGTCGCCGTGCCGGCGACCGTCGGCAGCCAGTCGAAACCGCCTTGCGCGCGGATCGACCTGTTCAAGCAGCATGTCGGACTCGATCTGACCCAGATGTACCCGGCCGGCGCGCCACCCAACAAGGAATTGGCAGACAAGTGGACCTGGGACCTTTTCCTGCAGGCGGCCGAGAAGTGCTCGAAGGCCGGATTTCCGTTCGGCATGCCGCTCGGGCAGACGACCGATGCGGTCGACTGGGTCGGCGCCGTATTCGCCTCCCATGGCTCGGTGCTCGTCGACCAGGAGGGCAACGTCACGGTCAAATCCGATGCGACAAAGCAGGCCCTCGAATGGTTCAAAAAGATCGTTCCGTTCCTTCCGCCCGACGTGTTTGCCTGGGACGATGCCAGCAACAACAAATGGCTGATCTCGGGCAAGGGCGCGCTGATCATGAACCCGCCCTCGGCCTGGGCCGTCGCGAAGCGCGATGCGCCACAAGTCGCCGAGCAGCTGTGGACCTTCGACCCGCCGGCCGGCCCCAAGGGCCGCTACGATCCGTTCCTGCCCTATTTCTGGGGCATCTGGAATTTCTCGGCGAACAAGCCCGCCGCCAAGAGCCTGCTGACGTATCTGTCGCAGCGCCCGCAGGTCGAGCAGCTGGTCGCCGCCGGTCAGGGGTATGACCTGCCGGCCTTTGCCAAGCTGCACGATTTCAAGACCTGGGCAGACGAGGGGCCGCCCAAGGGCACCCTCTACAATTACCCGCCGCGCGAGGACCTGACCGCCTCGATCTCTTGCGCGCCGGCCCCGACCAACATCGCGACACAAATGTATTCGCAGGCGACGATGACCAAGATGATCGCCCGCTGCACGCAGCAGGGCGAAAGCATCGACCAGGCGATCGCCTGGGCGTCCGACGAACTCGAAGGCTTCATGCGCGGGTAGGGCTCGACCCTCAATGGGCGTCCGCCGTTGGCCCCCGCGGCGGCACGACCTTGCGCATCAGCGGCACCATAGCAGTAGCTACTACAAAGCAAGCGGCCAGGGCCAAGAAAGCGTCTGCGTAGGTCTGCGTCTGCGCCTCTCGCCAGGTCAGCGCCCACAGCTGCTTCACGGCTGCTGCGTGACCGTGCACGGCGTCACCACCCCATTTCACAGTGTCGGTGGCAGCGACCCGGTGCAGCAGATTCAGCATCGCCGAGTTGGTCGCATTCAGGTGCTCGGCCAACCGCAGGAAATGCAAGTTGGCGCGATCGTTCAGTATCGTACCGCAGGCGGCAATGCCGATCGCGCCGCCCAGATTGCGCATCAGGTTGAACAAGCCGGATGCCAGTTTCAGCCTCTCGGGCGCCAACCCGCCCAAGGTCAAGGTCACGGTCGGGGCTACCGCGAATAGCTGCGCAAAGCCGCGGAACGCCTGCGGGAGTAGCAATTCGCGCCAGCCCCACTCATGCGTGATCGGTGCGAAGTTCCACATGCACAGTGCGAAGCACGCCAGACCCATCATCATCAGCCAGCGCAAATCGATGTATCGGGTGCAGAAGGTGTAGATCGGGATCGAGAGGACTTGGAAGACGCCGGTCGAGAAGACGGCGAAGCCGATCTGCAATGCGCTGAAGCCGCGCACTCGGCCGAGGAACAACGGCGTCAAATAGATCGTCGCAAAAATTCCGATACCGGTGACGAAGGAGAAGAAACAGCCAAGCGAGAAATTGCGGCTCTTCAGAGCACGCAAGTCGACGACAGGCTGCGGATGGGTCAGGCTGCGCCAGACGAACGCGATGCCGGCAATGCCCGATATCCAGGCGGTCGCACGAATCGTATCATCGCCGAACCAGTCCCATCGCGGCCCCTCTTCCAACGTGTATTCGAGACAGCCGAGAAAGATCGCCATCAGCGCCATGCCGAGATAATCGGCGCCGCGCAGTAGTTTGAGATTGGGGCGGTCGACGCGCACGAGCATCGGCACTGCGACCGCTACGAACGTCCCCGGGATCAGATTGATAAAGAACAGCCAGTGCCAAGAATAATTGTCGGTAATCCAGCCGCCGATTGTCGGTCCCAGGGTCGGTGCGAGAGAGGAAATCGTGCCGATGACGGCCGCGGCGATCACACGCCGCTGCCCAGTGAAATAGAAAAAGGCGGTCGTGAACACGGTCGGGATCATCGAGCCGCCGAGAAATCCCTGCAGCGCGCGAAACACGATCATGCTCTGAAGGTCCCAGGCCCACCCGCAGAAGAGGCTGGTAACGGTGAACCCGGCAGCCGAAACGCAGAACAGCAAACGCGTGGACATCACCCGCGACAGCCACCCAGAGAGCGGGATCACGACGATCTCGGCGATCAGGTAGCTGGTTTGCACCCAGGCGATCTCGTCCGGGCCGGCCGACAATCCGCCGGCGATCTCGCCGAGGGACGCGGAAACGATCTGGATGTCGAGGAGGGCGATGAAGAACCCGACGGACATGGTGGCGAAAGCAAAGATCTTCGCCTTTAGGGAGAGCTCGGCTGGCCGAGCGGGCCGCCCCTCCAGCACCGTCTCGGCGACGGTGCTCATCGTGCGGTTTGCGCGGAAGACCGCTCGTCCACAGCGGCGGTCACCGACAGGCCGGGACGCAGGTCGCCAAGCGTCGATGCGCCGTCGTCCAGCTGGATGCGAACCGGGACCCGTTGCACGATCTTTGTGAAGTTGCCGGTGGCGTTCTCGGGAGGCAGCACGCTGAACTGGGCGCCGGTTGCGGGCGCCACGCTGGCGACATGCCCGCGAAACACCCGGCCGGGCAGCACGTCCGCGTCTACCGAGGCCGGCAGTCCCGGGCGAATGTGCGCGAGCTGGCTCTCCTTGAAATTCGCGTCGACCCAGAGGCCATGCGCCGGCACCAGCGAGATGAGCTGTGCGCCGACCATAGCGTAGGCGCCGGACCGCGCGCTGCGGTTGCCGACCACGCCGTCGATCGGGGCTCGCAGTTCGGTGTAGCCGAGGTTGAGCCGTGCCAAGTCGCGATCGGCAATGGCCTGATTCAGGGCTGCCTGGGCCTGCTGCTTTTGCGTGTCGATGACATCGAGACGGCGCCGCGCCGCGGCAAGGGCCGCCCGGGTCTTCTCGACGGCGGCGATTGCCTTCTTGCTGTCCGCATCGGCCTGTTGAAAACGTTGGAGTGAGGCGTATTGGTCGGAGGCGAGCTGGCTGTAGCGCACGACGTCGAACCGGGATCGCGCGACTTCGGCCTCTGCCGCTGTGACCTCGGCTTCGGCTTGCGCGATCATCAATTCTTGCAAGCGGCGGGTCGCATCGAGATTGGCGAGAGTAGCCTCTTGGGCGGCAACCGCCGCTGCCGCTTTAGCCAAGGCAGCGCGGTAATCCCGGTCGTCAAGCTTGACGAGCAAATCTCCGGCGCGCACCGCTTGATTGTCCGTGATTGCCACCTCGGCGATGAAGCCGGCGACTTTCGGCGCGATCACGGTCACGTCGCCGCCGACATAGGCATCGTCGGTGCTCTCGATGAAGCGGCCAACCGTCCACCATTGATGGCCGTACCACGCGCCGCCGAGCCCGATCAGAAGTGCGAGGCCGTAGATCGCGCTCCGTCTCAATCCCACTCGTTGAATTGCCCTCCTCAGATCCCGGCTCGCCGGTGCGGAAGCGATGCGAGCCTCAACGGAACTGGCGTCAAGTTCGGTTACGGTGCTGCTCATCGCGGTCCTCAATTGAGGGTGTATATGCACTTTTATATAGGCGCATATGCACTCTTGTCAACTTGCGGCACAGCGGGCGTGCCGACTACCCTGATTGGGTCCCACGTGCAGTATCCGCCCGGATGGAGGCTCACTATGGCCGCACTCTCGCCTGTCCTGGATCACGTCGTCATCGACGTGCGGGACCGCATCGATGAGGCGATGCGTTGCTTTCAGTCCCTTGGGTTCCAGCTGACGCCGCGCGGACGTCACACGCTGGGCTCGGTCAACCATCTGGCGATGTTTGCGACCGACTATATGGAGCTGCTCGGCTTTGCTGGAGACGGCGCGATCCGCCCGGAGATCGTGCGGTTTCCGGTCGGCCTCAACGGGCTCGTTTTCAAGACCGGGGATGCCGAGTTTGTTCATGGAAAGGCGGCAGCAGCCGGTCTCCCTGTCCTGCCAGTTCAATCATTCTCCCGTCCAGTTGCGCTCGACAGCGGGCCGCAAGCCGCGCGGTTTCGCACCACTCGGCTCGATCCAACTCAGGTGGCGATGGGCCGCGTCTATTTTTGCGAGCATCAGACCCCTGACCTCGTATGGCGCCCGGAGTGGCAGACGCATCCGAACGGCGCCTGCGCCATCGCCCGCGTGGTGGTCGCAACCGCGGATCCTCAGCGCACGGCAAGGCTGTTCCGGGGTCTCTTCGGCGACGAGTCCCTCACCGGTCGCAACGGGGGACAAATCATCGCCGCGGGAGCCGCGCAGGTGGAGCTCTCGACACCCGATGTAGTAGCGGCCGAATTCGGCGAGACGGCTGCTGAGCCGGCCAGCCGCATCGAATACATGGCAGCGCTGGGAATCAAAGTCCGGTCGCTGCCCGCGGCGGGACAATGCCTGCGTTCCATCCCGGGGTTGCGCGACGAGCGTTACCGGCTGCTCGTGCCGGCCAATGCCGCTTTCAATACGGCTCTCGAATTTTCGGAGTGAGCGATGACCGTTGCGGCGGATGGCTTCGGCCCCACTGAGTTCCGAAACCTAGGCGAGGCAATCGACCGCATCGGCGGTTCCGAGGCACCGCCAATCGACAGCGCGCTCCTCGTTACCGCTACGGTCCGGTTATCCCACCGCGGGCTGATCGGTTTTTGTGGGGCCGCCTCGCATGCTTCTGAATGTGACGGAGTACCGCAAGCATTCGGCGGGAGGGATGCTGTGCTGCCATTCCGTCCGAGCCGGGCCTCGCAGCAGGTAGACCGAACGCGGCTCCACGATCAACGAGGCGCGTTCCCAGCTGCTGCCCCGCTTGCGCCTGAGGCGAAAGCGGCAGGATGAGCAGAAAGAGACACCGATGACATCGCGGTAGGCGGGTCGGTCCCTATGCCAGCCGATCCCGGCTCCGGGCGTGTATTCGGTGACGAGAGCCTGCTGCAGTTCAGCGGGCGCGAGCCTTGCGAAATCGGCAGCCTTCTGACGCAGCATCAGCAGGAAGCCGGGAATGTCCTCGGTGTTGCGGACCGTACTCTCATTCGTGTCGTAATGCAGTCCGAACGAGACAACCCGCCGCTTGCCGAAATAGCCATGGAACTCGTATTCACGGAAATCCAGCTCGCGAACATGTTCCAGGAGTCCGGTTTCCTCGTCCGGCGACACAAGCTCGGCTCGATATTCGAGCCCTTCCGGAAGCGAGGGCAACGGCTCGAGAAGGCTGAGTTGACCACTACACATGCAAGTCTAGATATAGGCGGCAGTCGACTTTGTGAACGGATGTCGGACACTTCCCGGCAAGAGCTCGCCGGCGCGATCGTGCGCGACGCCGCGCAACGGTACATCGAGAGCCGCCGCGCGCGCATCGACAGGTTTGTCGATCGCCATTTCGCCTTGGCAGGCTCCGTTGCGTTACATCGGCGAGCGCTGGGCTGGGATCTGCTGCGGGCGCCGGCCAATCTGTTTCTCGCGGGGCCGGCACTCGGCGTCAAACTCTTGGCCTGGGCGGCGCGACGGGCGGGCACGGCGCGGGTGGCGGCATGGCTTGCCAGCCGCCGGCTCCTTCTCCACACCGAGGTCGCCCGAGAGATCGAGTGGCTGGTGGGAACCGAACTACTCGAAATCCCGTGCCGACGGCGAGATCGGGTCTCGTGTCGCGACGCTCTCGCCGAAACGATACTCGCCGACGAGAGAGCGGCTGCACTTCTCGTCGCTCCGGCCGGCGCCGACCCGGATTTTCACCGCCGGCTTGCCGCCGCGGTCGAGACCTATCTCGGATCGCGCACCGCAACGGCCGAAATCGCGACCGGCTTTGTCGCCGCCGGTCTGGGCGCCCTCGTCGTCAAGCAGGCGACCCCGGGTCTGGTGACCTTGAGCTCCGCTCTTGCGGCGATGATCGCGCAACAGATGGCGATCGCAGCCTTCCCGCTCGGCGCCAGCCTCGGCGGCTTGTGGTACAGCCTATTCCCTGTGACGGCCGGTCCCGGACTGCTCGCCGCCACGACCGCCGGCGTGTTCCTCGGCGGCGCCATGCTGGCCGCCTTTTCCGGTGTAGTCACGGATCCCTTGCAGCGCCGGCTGGGCCTGCATCGACGCAGGCTCGAAAGGCTTCTGCGGATTTTGGAGGCCGATTTGCACGGCGAGCCCGGTCGAAATCGGCTCATGCGCGACCACTATGTCGCCCGCCTCGTCGATATTTTTGAGCTGATCGCCCTCGCAATGCGGGTATCCCACGCCTAAAGCGCGGACATTGCGCATGCGGCGCCGCTTCGCTATAAGCCACTGTGGTACGGAGGACTATTCGATGAAGGAAGGCATTCACCCGGAATATCACGAAATAACCGTCGTGATGACGGACGGCAGCTCGTACCAGACCCGCTCGACCTACGGCAAACCGGGGGACACCTTGCGGCTCGACATCGATCCGAAATCGCATCCGGCCTGGACCGGCGGACAACAGCGGCTGGTCGACAGCGGCGGACAGCTGGCCCGCTTCAACAAGCGCTTTCAAGGATTTGGTATCAAGCGCTGAGTTTGTCCTGCCGGCGCTCGGGCACTAGCGAGCCCCTTGATCATTACTCCATAATCACCATTTTGTTATTGCGCGGTCGCCAGTGAGGGACTGCGCACGAGTGAATGGCATCCAGCCGAATTGGTGGGTGCCGAACCCCATGTTGCTCACAGGAGAACTTGGTCATGGATCGTTTCGATTTCTCTCCGCTGTTCCGGTCGACGATCGGTTTTGATCGGCTTACCCGTTTGGTAGATGCTGCGACGCGTGTCGACAACGCCTCCCTCGCCTACCCGCCTTACAATATCGAGAAGACTGGCGAAGACGCCTATCGTCTGACGATGGCGGTGGCCGGTTTTGCGCAAAATGAGCTGGACATCACGGTTCAGGAGAACACGCTGCTGGTGACCGGCAAGGCTAAAAAGGACGAAGACGAGAACAGGTACCTGCATCGCGGTATCGCCCGGCGCGCCTTTGAGCGGCGCTTCAGCCTTGCCGACCACATCAAGGTCGTCGGCGCCAGCCTGGTCAACGGCATGCTGCATGTCGACCTGGTCCGCGAGGTGCCGGAGGCAGCGAAGCCGCGCAAAGTCCAGATCGGCACCGGACACTCGGAGCAGGTGACTGCACCGCAGCAGGAGCAGCTGACCCAGCGTCAAGCTGCTTGACCTCCCGATCTAGAAATAGTGAACGCCCCCGAATTTTCGGGGGCGTTTTCTTTTACAACCCTCAGCGAGACGGAAATGAAGGCGAGGAACTTCTGAGCGAATTACCGTGTTGTCAAAGCGAGTAAATCAAACAGAGGGATTGACGATGGATAAGGATCGTGTCGCAGGAGGCGTGAAGAAAGCCACGGGCAAAATCAAGGAACAGGCCGGCAAAGCTCTGGGCGATCGCCGGCACTGAAGCGGAAGGCAAGTCGGACCAGGCCGAAGGCCGGGTTCAGGGTGCGGTCGGCCACGCTAAGGACGCCGTTCGCGAGATCGCCGGCAAGAAATAAAGGTTATCACCACTGCGAGGAGGTCGCTTTGGGTAGAGGCGTGCTGCTTTGGCTACTCGGGATTCCGATCCCGATCATCATCCTTCTTTTCCTGTTTCATGTCGTCTGATCGGCGAGCTGGTCCAAAAAATGAGACGCCCCCGGCCTCGTCGGGGGCGTTTTCTTTTGGGCTCACCATTGCTCAAAACCATCGGCGCCATTTGAACCACAGAAGCGGCAAGAGCGCGCTGAAGACGATGACGGCAAGGCCATAGGGATAGCCCCAAGCCCAGTCGAGCTCCGGCATGTTCTTAAAATTCATGCCATAAATACTGGCCACCAACGTCGGCGGCACCCCAACGACCGACACGATGGTCAGCACTTTGATGATGTTGTTCTGATCGATGTTGATTAACCCCAACGTCGCGTCGAGCAGCAGCTGGACCTTGTTGAGCAGATGCGCGTCATAGTCGTTTAGCGAAGCGACGTCCTGGCGCAGTGTCTCCAGCCGCGGTTTTACCTCAGGCGGCAGCCAGTCGGCCGCCGCAGTCAAAACGAACGGCACGATCCGGGCGATCCCCAGGAGGCTGTCGCGGATCTTCGAGGCGAGATCCCCGTTATGGCCGACGCGGCGCAGAATTATCCGCAGGTCAGCTTCTACAATCGACCGGCCTCGACTCCGCGACCCGGCCGGTCCGGCGCGAAACAGCCGGTGCGAGAGGCCATCGAGCTCGCTCGCGCTGCGCTCCAACGCATCGGCCAGGCTGTCCACAACCGCTTCGAGCAGCGCGATGAAGATCCCCGCACTGGTAGCGCGCGGGCTTTCAGCAGGGACTGTGCGCTCGGCAGAGCTCGCAAACGAGGACAGCTCGGCAAAGCGCACCGTTATCAGCCGATCGCGAGTGAGGACAAACCCGACCGGCGTAGAAAGCGGCTGGTCGGGTTCGGCGCTGTAGATCAGCGGCACGCTCAAATAGAGCGCCCCGTCCCGAGCGCGCAATCGGCTCGAGCTTTCGATTTCGCTGAGCTCATCGAGGCTCGGCACGACCAGGCCAGTGATTTTTTCGATACGGCCCGTTTCGCCCGCCTCGGGGTTCAGCAGATCGATCCACACGATTTCGGGGGCTAAAACTGTTGTGCCGGCATTGGCCGGCGGTTCGCTACGATCCCCGCGGTCGTTGTAGAGCGTCAGCATGCCATGCAGCTTAGATTTAGGACTCGAAGGTTCCGGCTCACGGGCTTCGCCCCGACACACCGAAATCGGTCTCAGCTACACGCCCGCAAGCACTTTGCACGCCTGTCGTTGCGGCCCCGTTGACGAGTGCGAGCAGCGCCAAAATCACAGGAGGCTATCCTCAAAACACCGATCGCAATAGCATTCTTGGGTTGGCTCGGAGCGCGCGGATTTTACGCCAGCTGCGCCCCGCCGCAATCGAGGAGGTGATCCCGTGAAGCGCGTCCTGACCGCCCGTTTCATGCACGAGACCAATACCTTCAGCCGGTTGCCGACGGACATGGCCGTGATCCGCCGCCGCGACTACCATCTCGAAAACCAGATCCCGGAGGCGTTCCGCGGCACGCGCTCGGCGTTCGGGGCGACCTTCGAGGCGGCCGACAAATTCGGCTGGAGCCTCGCCCACCCGGTCTCCGCCAATCCCAACCCGTCGGGCATCGTCACCGATGAGGCGTTCGAGACGATTACCGGGACAGTCCTGGATGCCGTCGATAGGAAGGGCCCGATCGACGGTGTGCTGTTGCACCTGCACGGCGCGATGGTTAGCGACAGTCACGAAGACGCCGAGGGCGAGTTCCTGGCGCGACTACGCCGAATGGTCGGAGCAGAGGTGCCAATCGTCGTCACCCTTGATTTGCACGCCAATGTGACACAGCGTATGGCCGACAATGCGAATGCGCTGATCGCCTACCGCACCTACCCGCATATCGACCAGTACGAGCGGGCTTGGCAGGGCGCCGAATTATTGCAGCGGGCAATGCGGGGCGATATCCGGCCAAAGACCGTGATCGCTCGCCGGCCGATGATGTACGGGCTCGACCATGGCCGCACCCAGCGCGGTCCTATGGCCGAGCTGATCGCCCGCGGCGAGACAATCGAGCAGAGCGGCGAGGCATTGGTGGTCAGCATCTGCGCCGGCTTCAGCCGCGCCAATATCCATGACGTCGGCCCCTCGGTGACCGTCACAGTAGACGGCGACACGGGGCGAGGACAGGCAATCGCCGAAGAGCTCATGGACCACGCCTGGGAGACGCGCGGTTTCACGACAGTCAAATTGCTGCCGGTTGCCGAAGCGGTTGCGCTGGCGCGGCAAGGCAATCCCGGTGACAAGCCACTGGTTGTCGCCGATTACACAGACAACCCCGGTGGAGGCGGCTACGGCGACGCGACCGCATTTCTGAAGGGCCTCGTCGAAGCCGGCATCGAAAACGTCGCATTCCACGCCATTTGCGACCCCGAAGCGGTGCAGGACGGAATGCGCGCCGGGGTCGGGACCAAGACAAATTTGATCCTCGGCGGCAAGACCGACCCGTCGATGGGCGGCGGCCCGCTCTCATTGAGCGGCGAGGTCCTATGCCTGACCAATGGCCGGTTCATCGCCTATGGTCCGATGGGCGGCGGCATCGAGCGCAATTACGGCCCCTCGATGGTGTTCCGCGTCGGCGGCATCGACATCATCGTCATCACCAATAACGGCCAGGCCGTCGATCTCGCCCAGTTCACCTCGCTCGGCATCGACCCGACCCGCTACCGCACCGTCGCGGTCAAGTCGATGCAGCATTTCCGCGCCGCCTTCGAGCCGATCGCCCGCGAGGTCGTCCTCGTCGACACCGGCGCCTTGTGCTCCGAGACCTACACGCCCGAGCTTTTTACCAAGGTCCGCCGCCCCGTCTGGCCGCTCGATCAAATCGCCGACCCGCACACGCCGTGACGCCGATGCCTCCGGTCAGCCAAGCGGCGTCCGCCGGGGAGCGGCACGAACGGCCTCGCCGTCGGCTCGAAGCGATCGTTCGTTCTGATCCCGATTTGATGCGCCTGCTCGTCCGGCTTCGAGAGATCCGGCTGCCCGAGTGGCGGCTGGTTGCGGGATGCCTTTACCAGACGGTGTGGAACGTCCTTACCGGTCGCCCGCGTGGCACCGGCATCCAGGATTATGACCTGATTTACTTTGCGGGGGACGATCTCTCATGGGAAGCCGAAGATGCCGTGATTCGGCGTGTTGCTGCTGCCACCCTGGGCTGCGTGGGTCCAGTCGAGGTCCGCAACCAGGCTCGCGTCCACCTCTGGTTCGAAGGTCGCTTCGGGACGCAATACTCGCCGCTCTCCTCTGCCGACGAGGCGTTGCAGCGTTATGCTTCGGTCGTTCACGCCATCGGCATCCGGCTTGAGGCCGATGACCAACTCGATATCGCGGCACCATTTGGCTTCGACGATCTCTTCGCAATGGTGATCCGGCCCAACCGCGTCATCGAGAATGCCGCATCGCACGCCCGCAAGGCAGAGAGAGCTCAGGCAATCTGGCCCGAGGTCGTCGTCCTACCGTGGGATGCCAAAGCGGCGCCCGTCGACCTCCGCGCCTAGGCTGGCCAACCCCGTGGGTCAGCGGCGATGTCGAGGCCGAGATCGAGGATTGGGGCGCTGTGGGTGATCCAGCCACAGGAAATCAGGTCGACGCCGGTAGCGGCGACCGCGGGCGCAGTCTCGAGATTGATGCGTCCGGAGGCTTCGGTGATGGCGCGGCTGTCGACCATCGCGACGGCCCGGCGCATCGTCTCCGGCGTCATATTATCGAGCAGCACGGCGTCGACCCCGACCTCGAGCGCTTCGGCGAGTTGATCGAGGGTATCGACCTCGAGCTCGATCTTGACCAGATGGCCGGCATGGCGTTTCGCGCGTTCGAGCGCCGGCCGCACGCCGCCCGCAAGCGCAATGTGGTTGTCCTTGATCAGCATCGCGTCATCGAGGCCGAAACGGTGGTTCGCGCCGCCGCCGAGCCGCACCGCCTCTTTTTCGAGCGTGCGCAGGCCCGGGGTTGTCTTGCGGGTGCAGACGATCTTTGCCTTGCTGCCGGCGATCGCATCGGCGAGCGCCCGCGTCTCCGTCGCGACCCCCGACATCCGGGACAAAAAGTTGAGCGCGGTGCGCTCGGCGGCGAGCACGCCTCTCGCTCGGCCTTTGATCCGCGTGACCATATCGCCGCGCGAGATCCGGGCGCCGTCGTTGCACAGCCGTTCGATTTGTAGTGTCGGATCGATCAGCTCAAAGGCGATCAGCGCCGCATCGAGCCCGGCGACGACACCCGGCTGGCGCGCGGCGATAACCGCCTCGACTTCGGCCTCCTCCGGCACGATCGCCTCGGTCGTGATGTCACCGGCCCGCCCCAAATCCTCGAGCAATGCCGCCCGCACGATCGGCTCGATGATGAGCCGCACCGCCCGCCCTCCCCTCTTCTCAGCCCAGGGCCAACATGCGTTCGACCGCCTGGCGCGCCCGCTCGGCGATGTTGGGATCGACGGTAACTTCATGGGTCATAGTTTCGAGCGAGTGCCGAATTTTCGGCAACGTGATGCGCTTCATGTGCGGGCACAAATTGCAGGGCCGCACAAATTCGAGATCGGGATACTGCAGCGCGACATTGTCGCTCATCGAGCACTCGGTCAGCAGCACGACACGCGCCGGCCGCTCCTTACCGACATAATCGGCCATCGCCGCGGTCGAACCGGTGAAGTCGCACTCGGCGATGACCTCGGGCGGGCATTCCGGATGGGCCAGCACGGTTATGCCGGGGTGGCTCTCGCGCAGGCTTCTGATGTCCTGCGGAGTGAAACGCTCGTGCACTTCGCAGTGACCCTTCCAGGCGATGATCTCGACCTTCGTCTGAGCCGCGGTGTTCCGGGCCAAATACTCGTCCGGCAGCATGATCACACGCGGGACCCCGAGCGCCTCGATGATTTTCTTCGCGTTGCTCGAGGTACAGCAGACGTCGGACTCCGCCTTCACCGCCGCCGAGGTATTGACGTAAGTCACGATCGGCAAGCCCGGATGGCGTTGTCGCAGCAGCCGGATATCGGCCGCCGTAATCGATGCGGCGAGCGAGCAGCCGGCCTTGAGGTCCGCGATCAGCACGGTCTTTTCCGGGTTCAACAGCTTGGCGGTCTCGGCCATGAAATGGACGCCGGCGAGCACGATCACGTCGGCATCGGTGCGCGCCGCCTCGCGGGCCAATGCCAGGCTGTCACCGACGATATCGGCGACGGTATGGAAAATGTCGGGGGTCTGGTAGTTGTGCGCCAGGACGACCGCGTTGCGCTCCTTCTTGAGCTTGAAAATCGCTGCGATGTCATCGGCCAGGATGGACCATTCGAAGGGCGGAATGTGCCGCTCGACTCGTTGATAGAGCTCAGGGAATGGCATCGTAAGCCGGGCGGTGGGGCGAGCGGTCTGCAGCATGGTCATCTCCATGTAAAATGCTCAAAGTGAGCATTACGCTGCCCGGAAAAAACGGGCCGAACCACGCCCGGTCTTCCGTTATGCTGCATATGAGAATAAGGCGTTCAAAACTGTCGTCAAGAGGTCATCGAACAGTTGTCCGTAGCTGCTGCTAACGTGGCGGAATACGCAAACGCTCGCGTGCGACGTGGACGTCGGTGCATAGCGCCTAGAACGCCGCACAAGAGTCGCGGGTGATTGTGCCAACCGAGTGCTGGTGGAACCGCGCCTTGTAGGCTTCGGTCACCGCCGACAGCCGCCGCGCGAGATCGGGGTCCGGCTGGGCCGCGACGAGCAGGATTTTGGTCCGGCCGCCGGCGATCTGCCCGTTCTGCGCGTTGCGCCATTGACCCACTCCGTCGAGGACGGTGAACCCGCCGGGGAAGTTTGGCGTGATGGTTTGCGCGGCAAATTCTGCCCATTCGGCATCGGTCACCGGCTGGCGCCCCGTGATGTCGCGGCCGAAGAACAGCTCAGCGACCAGCATGTGCTGTTCAGCTGGCAGCGGACAGGAGTACGGAGCGGCCGGCGACAGCGCCTCTGGAAAATCGGCGCAGCCGGCGAGCAGCAATAGCCACGCCGCTGCCACAATGGTCCAACTTGCCCAGACGACGCCAGCGATTATCCTGGTCAGAACGGGGGATGCCCGACGGTCTCCCAGCCAAAGCGCTTCACTGCGTATTTCAACCTACTCCGCGGCCACTCCGACCGCAGCGGGTTCTACTTTTGCGGCGCAGAATTTGAATTCGGGGATCTTTCCGAAGGGGTCGAGCTGGGGATTGGTCAGTATGTTGGCGGCGGCTTCGGCGTAGCAGAACGGGATGAACACCTGGCCCGGGGCGACGGCGCTGTCGGCGCGCGCCTTCAGTTCGATCTTGCCGCGCCGGGTGGTGACGCGGATCTGCTCGCCGGCGGCGATGCCGAGCCGGCGCAGTTCGGCCGGAGCAAGGCTGGCGACCGCCTCGGGCTCCAATCTCGTCGAGCACGTTGGCGCGGCGGGTCATCGCGCCGGTGTGCCAGTGCTCGAGCTGCCGGCCGGTCGTCAATACCATCGGGTATTCCGTATCCGGTTCTTCGGCCGGCGGTATGATCGCCGCCGGAACCAACCGGCCGCGCCCCGACGCCGTCGGAAAACCGTCGCCGAAGACGATGTCGTGCCCGGGCTCGGTCTCCGAGTTCGCAAGGATAGGTCACCGAACTCTCGCGTTCGAGCCGCTCCCAGGTGATCCCGTTCAGGGACGGCATCGCCAGCTTCATTTCGGCGAACACATCGCGCGGATGCGTGTAGGACCAGTCGAGCCCGATGCGGCGCGCGATTTCCTGGATGATCCACCAATCGAGCCGCGCATTGCCGGGCAACGGCAGCGCGGCGCGGCCCATCTGAACCTGCCGGTTGGTGTTCGAGACAGTTCCGTCCTTCTCCGGCCAGGCCGAGGCCGGCAGCACGACATCGGCATATTTCGCGGTCTCGGTCAGGAAGATGTCCTGGACGACGAGATGTTCGAGCTTGGCGAGCGCCTCGCGCGCATGCTCGACATCGGGGTCCGACATCGCCGGGTTCTCGCCCATGATGTACATGCCCCGGATTTCGTCGCGATGCACCGCGTCCATGATCTCGACGACAGTCAGCCCGCGCTTGTCGTCGAGCGAGGTGTGCCACAGTGCCTCGAAACTCTCGCGGATCTTCGGATCATCCACGGGTTGGTAATCGGGAAAAACCATCGGAATTAGCCCGGCATCCGAAGCGCCCTGCACATTGTTCTGGCCGCGCAACGGATGGAGTCCGGTACCCGGGCGGCCGACCTGCCCGGTGATCAATGATAGCGCAATCAGGCAGCGGGCATTGTCGGTGCCGTGAGTATGCTGCGAGATCCCCATCCCCCAAAAGATGATCGCCGCCTCGGCGCGGGCGTAAGTGCGCGCGACATAGCGCAAGGTCGCCGCATCGATGCCGCAGATCGGCGCCATCTTTTCCGGCGAATAATCGCGGATATGCTCACGCAGCTTCTCGAAGTCTTGCGTGTGGGCCTGGACGTACTGCCGGTCGTGAAGGCCCTCTTCGATGATCGTGTGGATCAGCGCGTTCAGCATTGCGACATCGCGCCCTGGCGTGAAGCGGAGATTGGCCGTCGCGTGCCGCACCAAGGTATGGCCGCGCGGGTCCATTACGAAGATCTTGGCGCCGCGCTTTGCCGCCTGCTTGAAAAATGTCGCCGCGACCGGGTGGTTTTCGGTCGGCCGCGCGCCGATGACGATGATGACGTCGGCATCGGCCGCCGCGGTGAACGGCGCGGTCACGGCGCCCGAGCCGATCCCCTCCATCAGGGCCGCCACAGAGGAGGCGTGGCAGAGCCGCGTGCAATGGTCGACATTGTTGCTGCCGAACCCTGTGCGGACCAGCTTTTGAAAGAGGTAGGCTTCCTCGTTCGAACCTTTCGCGGAGCCGAACCCGGCCAGCGCTCGGCGTCCGTCCCGATCGCGGATGCGCTTCAAGCCCTCGGCGGCGAGCTCGAGCGCCTCTTCCCACGTTGCCTTCCGGAAGTGCGTATAGGGGTTGGCGGGGTCGATATCGGTGTCGTGCTTCGAGACACCGTCTTTGCGGATGAGCGGCTCCGTCAGCCGGTCCGGATGGTGCGCGTAGTCGAAACCAAAACGGCCCTTGACGCAGAGCCGGTTATGGTTGGCAGGCCCGTCTTTGCCCTCGACCGCGACGATGCGGTCGTCGCGGATCTTGTATGTCATTTGGCAGCCGACCCCACAATAAGGGCAGACGCTGTCGACCTCCCGGTCGGGGGCGTTCGCATAAACGCCGTTGGCGTCGACCAGGGTCGCCGGCATCAGCGCACCGGTCGGGCAAGCCTGCACGCACTCGCCGCAGGCAACGCAGGTGCTGTTGCCCATCGGGTCGTCGAAATCGAAGACGATCTTCTCGTGATAGCCGCGCGCCGCCATGCCGATCACGTCATTGACCTGGACTTCGCGGCAGGCGCGGACGCAGAGATTGCATTGGATGCAGGCGTCGAGCTGCACCGCCATCGCCGGATGGCTGCGATCGGGCGCCGGCGGCGTGTGGCGCGGGAAGCGGCTGTCGCTGACGCCGAGCGTGTCGGCCCATTGCCAGAGGCGCGAATTAGGGTCGTGCGCCGCGGCCCGCAACGGCTGGTCGCCGACCAACAGCTCGAAGACCATCTGGCGCGAAAAGCGGGCGCGCTCGCTCGCCGTCTGGACCTTCATGCCGGCCGCAGGCTTGCGTACGCAGGAGGCGGCGAGCACCCGCTCCCCCTCGATTTCGACCATGCAGGCGCGGCAATTGCCGTCGGCGCGATAGCCCGGTTTCGGCAGCAGGCACAGATGAGGGATCTCGATGCCCTGGCGGTTGGCAACCTGCCAGATCGTCTCGCCGGGTTCGGCCGATACCTCGAGGCCGTCAAGAAGGAAGCGGATCGGTTCGGTCATTGGATTTCCCCATCATCGTCGCCCCGGCGAAAGCGGGGGCCCAGGGATGCCGGGCGCAGGAGATTGCAGCCCTGGGTTCCCGCTTTCGCGGGAACGACGGCACGAAGGTGAAGTATCACGCCTTCAGGTCCTCGCGGAAATGCTTCAGCACCATTTTGACAGGGTTCATCGCGGCTTGCCCCAGGCCGCAGATCGAGGCGTCGCTCATAACTCGGGTCAGCTCCTGCAGCAGCGGCTCGTCCCAATGCGGCATTGTCATTAGCTTTACCGCCTTTTCGGTGCCGGCGCGGCACGGCGTACACTGGCCGCAGCTCTCGTCTTCGAAGAACCGCAACAGATTCAGCGCCACCGCCTTCATGTCGTCCCGGTCGGACAATACGATAACCGCCGCCGAGCCGATGAGACAGCCCTCAGGTTCGAGCGTCCCGAAATCAAGCGGAAGGTCCGCCATTGCCGCCGGCAATATGCCGCCCGACGCGCCGCCCGGTAGGTAGCCTTTGAATACATGCCCGTCGGCCATGCCGCCGCAAAACTCGTCGATCAGCTGGCGCGCGGTGATGCCGGCCGGAGCGAGCTTTACGCCGGGATTTTTGACTCGTCCAGACACCGAGAAGGTGCGGCGTCCCTTGCGGCCATTGCGCCCTTCCCGAGTGAACCACTCGGGTCCCTGCTCGACGATATCGCGCACCCAATAGAGGGTCTCGACATTGTTGCACAAGGTCGGCCTCCCGAAGAGCCCCACCTGCGCCGGGAAGGGCGGCCGCTGCCGCGGCAGCCCGCGCTTACCCTCGATGCTTTCGAGCATCGCCGATTCTTCGCCGCAGATATAGGCGCCGGCGCCGCGGCGGAGATGAATACGCGGCATCCCGCGCGAGCCCGGCTGCCTTGATCGCTGCAATCTCGCTTTCGAGGATCGCGCGGCACTGCGGGTATTCGTCGCGGAGGTAGACATAGACCTCGGCGGCTTCGACGACCCAGGCGGCTATCAGCATCCCTTCGAGAAAGCGGTGCGGGTCGGTTTCGAGAAAATACCGGTCCTTGAAGGTGCCGGGCTCGCCTTCGTCGGCGTTGACGGCCAACAAACGCGGCGACGGTTCCTGACGCACCAGACGCCATTTGCGTCCGGTCGGAAACCCTGCGCCGCCGAGCCCGCGCAGCCCGGAATTTTCGAGGATCCCGATGATTTCCTCTGCTTTGCGTTCCCCGGCGAGGCAGGACCCGAGCAAGCGATAGCCGCCATTTGCGCGGTAACCGTCGAAGCCGACAAATTCCGGGATTGCTGGGTGCTGCTCGCCCACTGAAACCGCTGCGGCGACATTGTCCACGGTAGCGTGCTCGTGCAGCGCGTGCCCGATTGCCACGACGGGCGCGCGATGGCACCCGCCCATGCATGGGGCACGGACGACGCGGACCCTATCGCCGAGCCTTCCGCGCAGATTTTCGAGCAACCGCGCCGCACCTGCTAGCTCGCAACTCAGGCTGTCGCACACCCGCACTGTCAGCGGTGGTGGCGGCGCCTCGTCGTCGATGACGATGTCGAAATGAGCGTAGAACGAGGCGACCTCGTAGACCTCGACGAGGGCAAGCCGCATCTCCTCCGCCAATGCCGCGAGATACCGCGCATGCAAGCACCCGAAATGGTCTTGCAGCAGGTGCAGGTGTTCGATCAGCAGGTCGCGCCGGCGCTCGCGTTCGCCGAGCAGTGACTGCACCTCGCGGAGTGCGGCAGGATCGGCCTGCCGCCCCTTGGGATGATCGGGCCCGCGGCGCCGCCCCGAGCCGGGATGGATGCGCCGGTCGTGTGCTACAGAAGTTCGCATCTCGTGTCCGCCGCAAGCCCCTCTCCGCCCTCAAGGGGGGAGAGGGAGGGGCCCGCGCGCCGCGCGGGAGGGTGAGGTGGGCGTCTGCCGTCGCTCGCAGTCGCCCCCACCTCACCCCGACCCTCTCCCCCCAAGGGGCGGAGAGGGAGAAACTCTTGTGGATCATAACGCGGTCTAGACCGCTCCTTCCTTATGCATCGCCGCGATCTCGTCGCTGCCGTAGCCGAGCCACCCCAAGATCTCGTCGGTGTGCTCACCGAGCAATGGTGAGCGCTTTACCTCGACCGGTGAGTCGGAGAGCTTGATGGGCGAGCCGACTTGCACATAACGGCCGCGCGTCGGATGGTCGACCTCGACCAGAAAGCCGCGTTCGTAGAGCGACTTGTCTTCGTAGATGTCCTTCATCGACAGGATCGGGCCGCAAGGCACGTCGACATCGTTGAGCGCCTTCATGACCTCGAATTTGGTCTTCGTCATCGTCCACTTCTCGATTATCGAGAAGCATTCCGGGATCTTTGGCAAACGCGCCCGCGGCGTCGCGTACCCCGGGTCGGTGATCAAGTCCTGGCGGCCGACTAGCTTCATCAACGGCTCCCAGCTCGGCGGCTGGATGATGACATAGACGTAGTCATTGGGACCGCCTGGCGCGCAGCGCAATGCCGCTCCGGGCTGTCCGCCACCTGAGGCGTTGCCGGCGCGCGGCACGGCATCGCCGAATTCCTTGTTCGGATATTCGGGCAACGGACCGCGCATGATCCGCTGCTGGTCGCGCATTTTGACGCGGCACAAATTCAACACGGCGTCGGTCATCGCGACCTCGACCCGTTGGCCCTTGCCGGTGCGTTCGCGCTGATAGAGCGCAGCCAAAATGCCGGCAATAGTGTGGACGCCCGTGCCGCTATCGCCGATCTGCGCGCCGGTCACGGTCGGCGGTCCGTCCTCCCAGCCGGTGGTGCTCGCCGCGCCGCCCATGCACTGCGCGACATTCTCATAGGCCTTGCAATCCTGGTACGGGCCGGGACCGAAGCCTTTGATCGAGGCATAGATGATCCGCTGGTTCAATTCCTGAAAGCGCTCCCAGGTGAAGCCCTGCCGGTCGAGGACCCCGGGGCCGAAATTTTCTAGGACCACATCGCAGCGCCGAACCAGCTCCTCGATCACCTTTTTGCCATTTGGGGACTTCAAATTGACCGTGATGCTGCGCTTGTTCGAATTCAGCATCGTGTAATAGAGGCTATCGGCGCCAGGGACATCCTGCAATTGGCCGCGGGTGATGTCGCCGCGTCCGGGCATCTCGACCTTGATCACGTCGGCGCCCATCCACGCCAGCAGTTGGGTCCCGGTGGGGCCCGCCTGGACATGGCTCAGATCGAGAATGCGCACACCTTCCAGAGCTTTGCTCATTGCGTTACTCACTTCCGTTTTTTGCCATGAGCGGGGCCGCCGCGAAACGCTCGTCGAGAAAATCGCCATGTTGCTCGACATGCGCGGCGAGCCCCAGCGTGTGCTCGCGCGCCAGCCGCTCGGCGAGTTCGGGGTCGCGGCGTTCGAGGGCCTCGATGATCCTCATATGGTCGACGACCGAGCGGGCCGCGCGATTGTCTTGGTGGATCGTGATTTTGCGGATCGCGCGCATGTGGATGAACAGGTTTTCCGTCATCTCGGCGAGCAGCTTGCAACCGCTCATCCGTATAATCGCCTGGTGGAAGGCAATGTTCGCATCGGAATATTCGGCGAGCCGCTCGCCGTCGTTTCCGGTGCGGAACTCGGCCATCAGCCGGCGCAAATCGGCGATCTCCGCGTCGCCAGCGCGCTCGGCGGCGAGCCGCGCCGCCATGCTTTCGAGCGCCGCCATGACCGTGATCATCTCGACGATCTCGCGCTTGGTCTTGCGCACGACGAAGATGCCGCGGCGCGGGCGGGTCCGCACAAAGCCTTCCTGCTCCAAGAGCGTCATCGCCTCGCGGATCGGCGTGCGGCTCACCCCGAGCCCCGCCGAGAGCCGCCGCTCGTCGAGCCGGATCTCTTGCGCGTGGTCATAGATGTCCATCGCAGTGATCGCCCGCTTCAACGCAGCATAAGCTTCCCTGCGGAAGCTGGTGCTGGTGTCCAGCCGGGGCATATCTAGGATCGGGCCGATTGCGGGCATAATCCAGGTATATGGTATACCAGAGCGTCCGGCAACCGTTTTGCGCCCACCACCGGGACAGGCGCGCGGGATTGGCAAGCGGCGGCATTTTCATTAAGCTTACTGGTTACCAGAGACTCACTGGTTAAAAATTGCCGCGACTAAGCGGACCTCGGTGCCGGAGACTCCATGAACGACTGGCTTTACGCGACGCCTGAGGCGCCGCACTGTGCGGCATCTAATGCGCGGCCTCGGCCTCGACGTTCGGGTTTGCTTCGCTGGCCTGCGGCATGCGCCGCGCTGCTGGTCGCCTCGTGTCAGCCGGCGGGCATACTGGATCCGCAAGGGCCGGTCGCCTCGGCGGAGCGGCTCCTGCTGATCAACTCGACGGCAATTATGCTCGTCGTCGTGGTTCCGGTGGTCTTGGCGACCTTGGCGTTTGCCTGGTGGTACAGGTCGTCCAATCCCCGGGCCAGCCGCAGCCCGGACGCATCCTATGAAGGGCGGATCGAGTTCGTCATCTGGTCGATCCCGGCGCTGATCGTGATCCTGCTGAGCGGGGTCATCTGGATCGGTTCCCACCAGCTCGATCCGCGGGCGCCGATCCCAGCGGACGCCAAGCCGCTTCGGGTCGACGTCGTGGCGCTCGATTGGAAATGGCTGTTCATCTACCCCGATCACGGCATTGCCGCGGTCAATCAGCTGATCGTGCCAGTCGGAACTCCGATCGACTTCCGTCTCACCTCGGCGACGGTGATGAACTCGTTCTTCATTCCGCAGCTCGGGAGCCAGATCTACACGATGGGCGGCATGACCACCCATCTTAACCTGCTGGCGGACAGGCCGGGCGAATATCCGGGCTTCTCGGCAAACTTCAGCGGCGACGGCTTTGCCGAGATGCGGTTTCTCGCCAAAGCCGTGCCGGCCGGCAATTTCGAGGCCTGGGTCGCGCAGGCACGCGCCGCCGGGTCGGCACTTGACGATGCCGGCTACGCGCAGTTGGCAAAGCCGAGCATAGGTGTGCCGCCGGGGACCTATCGCTCCGTCGAGCCCAACATGTTCGAGCGCATCATCGACCAGACGACGGCCGTGCCCGAAAAGGCGGGCGCCGGTGCGGCCTGGTGTCCGCCAACGCAGCAGGCAGGAGGTTGACATGCTGGGCAGACTCACCTGGGCAGCAATTCCCTTCGACCAGCCCCTGCCGCTTTATACCATGGCGGTGGTTGGCATCGTCATTCTGGCCGTGCTCGGGCTCGTCACCGTAAAGGGCTGGTGGCCTTATCTATGGCGCGAGTGGATCACCAGCGTCGACCACAAACGCATCGGCGTCATGTACATCATTCTCGGGCTAGTCATGCTGCTGCGCGGCTATTCCGACGCGATCATGATGCGCACGCAGCAGGCAATCGCGGTCGGCAACGCGCAGGGATACTTGCCTCCCGATCACTATGACCAGATCTTCTCGGCGCACGGCTCGATCATGATCTTTTTTGTGGCGATGCCGCTCGTCATCGGGCTGATGAACTTTGCCGTGCCATTGCAGCTCGGTGTGCGCGACGTCGCCTTCCCCACGCTGAACTCGGTCAGCTTTTGGCTCACCGCAACCGGCGCACTGCTGATCAACGTGTCGCTCGTTGTCGGCAGCTTCGCGCGCACCGGCTGGATGGGCTACCCGCCGCTCTCGGAGCTCGCCTTTTCCCCCGATGAAGGCGTCGATTATTACCTTTGGTCATTGCAGATCTCCGGCATCGGCACCTTGCTGACCGGCGTCAATTTCGTGACCACGATCCTCAAATTGCGCGCACCCGGCATGACCTATATGCGCATGCCGGTATTCTGCTGGACCGCACTCGCCTCAAATCTGTTGATCGTCGCCGCTTTTCCGGTCCTGACCGCGACCTTCGTGATGCTGCTGCTCGACCGGTATCTCGGCATGCATTTCTTTACGAATGAAGCCGGCGGCAACCAGATGATGTATGTCAATCTGTTCTGGGCGTGGGGACATCCCGAAGTCTACATCCTGATCCTGCCGGCGTTCGGCGTCTTCTCCGAGGTGGCCGCGACGTTTTCCGGCAAGGGGCTGTTCAGCTACCGCTCGATGGTGCTCGCGACCCTGGCGATCTGCATCCTCTCGTTCATGGTTTGGCTGCATCACTTTTTTACAATGGGGGCGGGCGCCGACGTCAACGCCTTCTTTGGCATCATGTCGTCGATCATCGCGGTGCCGACCGGCGTCAAAGTCTTCAACTGGCTGTTTACGCTGTTCCGCGGCAGGATCGTGTTCAGAACGCCGGTCCTCTATCTGGTCGGCTTTATGGTCACTTTCGTTATCGGCGGCTTGACCGGCGTTCTCTTGGCAGTGCCGCCGGTCGATTTCGTGCTGCACAACAGCACGTTCCTGGTCGCCCATTTTCACAACGTCATCATTGGCGGCGTGGTATTCGGCGTGCTGGCGGGCATTAATTACTGGTTCCCAAAGGCGTTCGGCTTTACCCTTGACGAGCGGTGGGGCAAGGCCAGCTTCTGGTGCTGGCTCATTGGCTTCTATCTCGCCTTCACGCCGCTCTATCTGCTCGGCTTAATGGGCATGACGCGGCGCCTGCAGCACATCCCCGACCCGAGCTGGCAGCCGTTGCTGCTCGTCGCGGAGTTGGGCGCGGTCATCATTTTCCTCGGTGTCCTCTGCCAGATCGCGCAGCTTTATGTCAGCATCCGCGCGCGCGAGAGCCGTCGCGACCTGACCGGCGACCCGTGGAACGGTCGCACGCTGGAGTGGTCGACCTCGTCGCCGCCGCCGGCCTATAATTTCGCAGTGCTGCCCAGAGTCGAGACGATCGACGCCTTCTGGGAGATGAAGCGGCGGGGACTGACCCCGGGACTGACCCCGGCCGAACCCGGCTATGAAACCATCGAGATGCCGCGCAATAGTCCCATCGGCTTTGTTATCGCCTTTTTCGCGGTGATAACCGGCTTTTCTCTGATCTGGCAAATCTGGTGGCTGGCCATCCTGGGCCTGCTCGCCGTTACGGTCACGATGCTGGTGTTCGGCTGGAGCGAAAACCGAGAGCGCGAGATCCCTGCTGCCGAAATTGCGCGAATGGAACGGGCCCGGTTTGGTTTCAGGAGGCCAGCGTGACGATAGCAACGATCGACGCGGTTCCCGCCCAACTCGCGCGCGGGCGCGGCGGCGGCGGGCCGGCTCCAAAGCGCGTCGTTGTCGCTTACGGCTTCTGGATCTTTATCCTCAGCGACTTCGTCCTGTTTTCGGGGCTGTTCGCGGCCTATGCGGTGTTGGCGGGCAATACCGCCGGCGGACCCACTGGGTCCGAGCTTTTCAATCTGCGGAATGTCTTCATCGAGACGATGTGCCTGTTGTTCTCGAGCTATACATGCGGCCTCGGGGCGTTATCTGCGGAGCGGCGTCAGGCCGGGCGATTCTTTATCTTCGCTGTCCTCACCTTCGTGCTCGGCGCTGCCTTTCTCTCCATCGAGGCCTCTGAATTCGCCGGCATGGTGGCGAAGGGTGCCGGGCCTTCGCGAAGCGGCTTTCTGTCCAGCTTTTTTACATTGGTGGGCACCCACGGCGTGCACGTCACCGGCGGCCTGCTCTGGCTCGTCTATCTGGTGGCGCAGGTCGTGGCCAAGGGCTTGCGACCTCCCGTGCTCCGGCGCCTGTTGTGCTGGAGCCTGTTTTGGCACGCGCTCGACATCGTCTGGGTCGGGGTATTCACGTTGGTCTATCTGATGGGAGATTTCCGGTGATGGACGGTCAGCGATCGCGTGTTCGACGACCGGACGCCGGGTGTCGAACACGAAGAGCCCACGGCCAACTTTCTGTCCTACACGGCAGGGCTCGGGCTCGCGATCCTGGCGACGATCGTCTCGTTCGTCGTCGCCGAGACGCACCTGTTGTGGCCGCCCGGGATCCCGGTCGGCCTGGTCGTCCTCGCCTTCGCGCAGATCGGCGTCCACCTCGTCTTCTTTCTGCATCTCGGCAGCGCGCCCGACAACACGAACAATATTCTGGCCCTCGCCTTTGGCGTGCTGATCGTCTTTCTCGTCATCACCGGCTCGATCTGGATCATCGCCAACCTCAACTGGAACATGATGGACATGCCGCGCTGACGATTTCCCCGCGTTTACGGGTGTAATTTATCGAGCGTGACCGGCAGGTCGCGCACACGCTTGCCGGTCGCGTGATAGATCGCGTTGGCGATTGCGGCCGCGACGCCGACAATGCCGATTTCGCCCAGCCCCTTGATGCCGAGCGGATTGACGATGTCGTCAGGCTCGGCGACAAATATGACCTTGACGTCATGCACGTCGGCGTTCACCGGGACATGATATTCGGCAAAATTGGCATTCATGACGCGGCCGAAATTGTGATCGAGGAGCGTTTCCTCGTGCAATGCCATGCCGATGCCCCACACGACGCCGCCCAAGATCTGGCTGCTCGCGGTCTTGGGGTTCAAGATGCGGCCCGCCGCGACCGCGCTGACGACGCGGGTAACGCGGATGACGCCGAGCTCTTCGTCCACCTTCACTTCGGCGAAGACCGCCGAATGGGTATTGTGCGCATGTGAGCCTTCATCGTCGAAGGTGGTGGATTTCTCCTGTTCGATGCGGTCCACACCGCCATGCCGCATCGCATCGGCAATCGACATCGCGCGCGATGCATCCCGTTTGGCCACGAGCTTGCCGTCGGAAAGTACGACCTCGTCAGGCGCCGCGTCCGCGAGCGGCGAATTGGACATCTGCTTTGCCAGGCGCAATAGCTCGGCCCGGATCGCGCCGGCCGTCGTTGCAATGCCGTTCGACACCGAGGCCGCGATCCACGATCCGCCTTCGACCGGCGATTGCGGCAATGTCGAGTCGCCGAGCTTGATCGTGACGTTGTCGAGCGGCAATCCCAACATTTCGGCCGCAACCTGCGCCATGATCGTGTAGGTGCCGGTGCCGATGTCGGAGGTTGCGCAGGAAACCTCCGCATGGCCGTTGGCCGTCAGCACAATGCGCACCGCGATCGGCACCTGCAATGCTTCCCAGACGCCGGTCGCCATGCCCCAGCCGACCAGCTCGGTGCCGTCGCGCATCGAGCGCGGCTCAGGATTGCGCTTGCCCCAACCGAACGCTTCCGCCCCCTGGCGGTAGCAATCGCGCAGGTTCTTGCTGCTGTACGGCCGGTCGGTGTGCTGGTCGCGCTCCGAATAACATTTGAGGCGAAGCTCGACCGGATCGAGCTCGAGCGCGACCGCGAGTTCGTCCATCGCACATTCGAGTGCATAAACGGCGGTCGCAGCACTGGGCGCACGCATGTCGCACGGCGTCGGAAGATCGAGCCGCGCGAGCTTGTGTGCGTATTTCGCATTGGCGCATTTGTAGAGCAGGCCGGACCAGCCGGTCTCCTGCCGATGGAAATCTTCGTATTGAGAGGTGACCGTGATCGCGTCGTGCGTGATCGCATCGAGCGTTCCCCCGACGCTCGCGCCCAGCTCAATCTGTTGGATCATCGCGGGCCGATAGCCGAGCGCATACATCTGCTGCCGGCTCAGCACCAGGCGCACCGAACGCTTCAGCGCGCGCGCCGCCAACGCCGCCAGGATCATATTATATTGCGGGCGCAGTCCCGAGCCGAACCCGCCGCCCATAAAGGGCGACATGACGCGAACCGCGTCCGACTCCATTGCGAGCACGCTGCATAGATAGCGCTGAACGTTCTGCACGCCTTGGGTCTTGTCGTAGACCGTCAGCTTGCCGTCCGCCTCGAAGATCACTGTCGAGGCAAAGAGTTCCATCGGGTTATGATGCTCGATCGGGACGTAGTACTCGCCGCCGTGGCGTACCTCGGCTGCGGCGAACGCTGCCTCGGCCGTGCCACGGGGTTTTGGCGTGGCGAATGGGTTCTCGGCCGGCTCCAATACGACGGCCTTGTCGCGCTGGCGATACAAGTCCGTGACGTGCGCTCCTTCGTCGTAATCCACGCGCACCAGTGACGCCGCGAAGCGTGCGATTTCCGGCTCTTCGGCGACCACCAGTGCGACGGGCTGCTCACTGAACCAGATCCGGTCATCGTAGAGCGGCCGGAACGGCGAACCCTCCGGAGCCGTGTCGTCCTTGTACGCGCTATCGGCGCTGGCCATCGGTGGCCGATTCTGGTGCGTCAGGACGTCGATTACGCCATCTACGGAAAGCGCCTTGCTTGCATCGATGCGCGTGACGCGGCCCTTGGCGATCGACGATGCAACGACGCTGGCATGCGCGAGGCCGGCAATATTGAACTCGCCGGCGTATTTCGCCGCGCCGGTGACCTTGGCGCGGCCATCGATGCGAGATGTGGCAGTGCCGATGTAAGTCGTCATTGGCCCGCTCCTGCTCACCGGATTTTCTTGTTGGACTGCGACTGCGGGGTACCTGCGGCCGCCTGCGTCAGCGCCCGGACAATAGTGCGGCGGGCGAGATCGATCTTGAAGGCATTGTGCTCGAAGCCCTTGGCGTCGCGCAGCACAAGCTCCGCGGCACGGGTGTATGTCGCCCGGCTGGCGGTTTGGCCGCGCAGCGCCGCTTCGGCCGATGGATCGCGCCAAGGCTTGTGCGCAACGCCGCCCAGCGCCAGCCGCGCCTCTTTGATCGTGTCTCCTCCCAGCTCCAGCGCTGCCGCAACAGATACGAGTGCGAACGCATAGGAGAGGCGATCGCGGATTTTCAGATAGGTGTAATTTGCGGTAAAGCCCCGCGCCGGAAGCTCGACTGCCGTGACGATTTCGTTGGGTTGCAAATTCGTGTCGCGTTGCGGCGTGTCGCCTGGCATGCGGTGGAAATTCGAGAACGCAATCACGCGCGCCCCCGCCGGCCCGGCAGCATGGACCTTGGCGTCGAGCGCGGCCAGCGCCACGCACATGTCGGAGGGATGCGTCGCAATGCAGGCCTCGCTCGTGCCGAGGATTGCGTGCATGCGATTGAGGCCGGCGATGGCGGAGCAGCCGCTGCCGGGCTCGCGTTTATTGCAGGGCGTCGCCGTGTCGTAAAAGTAATAGCAGCGCGTACGCTGCAAGAGATTCCCGCCTGTTGATGCCATATTGCGAAGCTGCGCCGAGGCACCTGCCAGGATCGCGCTCGCCAGCAGAGGGTAGCGTTGCTCCACCAGCGGATGATAGGCGAGGTCGGAATTGGGGACGAGCGCACCGATCAACAATCCCCCGTCCGCCGTCTCCTCGACGGCGTTCAGCGGTAGCCGCGTGATGTCGATCAGCCGCGAGGGGCGTTCGACGTCATATTTCATCAGGTCGATCAGGTTGGTGCCGCCGGCGATGAATTTCCCCCCCGGACCGGCGGCAATCTGGCGCACCGCGTCGGCGACATCGTCGGCCTGTGCGTACTGGAAATTGATCATGATTGCCTCATCGCCTGCTGGATCGCCGCTAGGATGTTGGGATACGCGCCGCAGCGGCAGATGTTGCCGCTCATCAGTTCGCGGATCTCATCCGCGCTCTTGGCCCTGCCTTCGGCGATCAGGCCCACAGCCGAACAGATCTGTCCCGGTGTGCAATAGCCGCACTGGAACGCGTCGTGGTCGATGAAGGCCTGTTGCACAGGATGCAGTACCCCGTCCGTTGCCAGGCCCTCGATCGTGGTCACCTCGGCGCCGTCCTTCATGACCGCCAGCATCAGGCAGGAAAGGCTCCGCCGCCCGTCCACCAATACGGTGCACGCGCCGCATTGGCCGTGGTCGCAGCCTTTCTTGGTGCCGGTCAGGTCGAGATGGTCGCGCAGCGCGTCGAGCAGGGTCGTCCATGGCGCGACCTCGAGCTCAATCGAAACTCCGTTGACAGTCAGCGCGATCGGAAGCTTTCCCGGCGCCGGGATGACCGCCTGAGCCGTGGTTCTGGTCCGTGCCATTTGCATCTCCGAATGTCTCGAAGAGGTGAACGCTGCAAACGCTCCGGCGAGCCGCGGCAAAACGGCGGCGAGGCATTCGACCGCCAAGCGTGCTTCTACCGCTTGCCGACCACGGCCTTATGCTCGAGATGCGCCGGCCGACCCGAGGTAGCGAATCGCGCTGACGGCGGCCAACCGGGCGCAGGTGCAGGACGTCGAGCCGCGCGGCTCTGCGGCATTGAGCCGCGAGCCGCTCGCCGCGGGTGGGCCCCGGGGCGGCGGCGGGTTGCCGGTGTTGGCTCAGTCGGCGGCGGCGAGCTTGTCCTGCGTCTTCGTCTCGAAGTCGCCGGCGTCGTGGCGCTCGTGCAATTGGGTCGAGGGCTCGCCGGCGGTGCGGTTGACCATGCGCCCGCGCTTTACCGCCGGCCGTTCGAGGAGCATGTCGGCCCAACGCTGGACATTCTTGTACTCGTGGACGGCGAGGAATTCGGCCGCCCCGTATTGGTTGAATTTCGCCAGTCCGCCATACCACGGGAAGATCGCGATGTCGGCGATCGTATAGGCGGGACCCGCGACGTACTCGCTTTCCGCCAGGCGGCGATCGAGCACGTCGAGCAGGCGCTTCGTTTCCATCGTGAAGCGGTCGATCGCGTATTCAATCTTGACCGGCGCGTAGGCGTAGAAATGCCCGAAACCGCCGCCGACATAGGGCGTGCTCCCCATCTGCCAGAACAGCCAGGAGAGACATTCGGCGCGCGCTGCGGGCTCGGTCGGCAGGAACACGCCGAACTTCTCGGCGAGGTGAATCAGGATCGCCCCGGTCTCGAACACTCGGATCGGCTTGGGACCGCTGCGGTCCACCAGCGCCGGGATCTTGGAGTTCGGGTTTATCGCCACGAAGCCGCTGCTGAACTGGTCACCCTCGCCGATCCGGATCAGCCAGGCATCATACTCCGCGCCCTTATGACCGAGCGCCAGCAGCTCCTCGAGCATGATGGTGACCTTCACACCGTTCGGTGTGCCCTGCGAGTACAGCTGCAGAGGGTGGCGGCCGACCGGCAGCTCTTTATCGTGCGTGGCACCGGCGATCGGGCGGTTGATGTTTTCGAACCTGCCGCCGCTCGGCTTGTTCCAAGTCCAGACCTTGGGGGGTGTATATTCGGGTGTATCGGTCATTTCTGAAGCTCCAGGCGGGTTACGAGCGCACACGGACAGCGCGCGCGATCGCCAATCTTACACGATGGGTCGGCCGACGGTAACGCACCGAACGCCCGATCGGGCATCGATCGGGTGCGGGGAGTTGATCCAGCGCGACAACCCGGCCGCGGAAACCGGGTTGTCTGCGCAAGGCCTCCAATACAGAGGCAAACGCTCTGTGTCGCGCGCTTTACTCGGCGGCGGCGGCGAGGTTCGGGGTCGGCTCCAACGGCAGTCCCGGGTGGCCGGTCAACCGCCGACCTTCCTCCCACATCTCGAGCGCCTGCTTCTTCATCGCTGGGAACACGGAGGCGATTTTATCCGTGTCGAGATCGGCCGCGATCCCCGGGTAGCCGGCCCGCTCAATCATCGCCCGCAATTTTCCCGTCTCGAACTGCTCCAACGTCCATGCGAGCGGATCTTCGACCAAAGTCCGGTCCCAATAGATGCGGTGGTTCTTGTTGCGCGGGCCGTAGTGGTAATGCGCGCCGTTCCAGAAATGGTCGAACGCCAAAAGCTCGGTTTCTTCGGTATAGGCCTTGCCCGGCGTGCCGCCGATATCGGCCAGCACATGGATCGCGAGACCGCCATCGCCCATCGGCAGCCGCCGCATCTCGAGCCCGAACCGGATGTTTCCGGCTTCGAAGAGGTGCGTGCCGCGGTTGTGTTTGACGGTGTTCCGTTTGGTCGCATAGAGCTCGCGCGCGCAAGCTTCCAGATCGGGCAGGATATCCCGCACCCCCGACATGTCGGTCGCCTTAGCGATTTGCGGATAGCCGGCCCGCTCCAGCATTTTCGGCAGCTTCGTCCCGAGCGTCCTGATGGTCCAGCCGATCGGGTTGCCGTCGGTGACCGGGTCCATCCGGTAGAGGTTCGTCAGAGATGCGCCACCCAGCATTTCCGGCCCGGCTACGTTCAGATCGGGATTTTCCGGGCCGTACTCGTAGCTTTTTTCGAAATCGAAGCAGTTGAACCGTAACAGGGTCGTCGGTTTGCCGGCGACATCCGCCATCACGGCAATCGAGACACCTTGGTCGGCATGATCCTGAATGTTGCCGTCCCACAACTCATGCCTGACGGTGAACGTCAAGGGACCGGCCGTAAATTTCTCCGATGCTTGCGCCATGCCTAGACTCTCCTTTTTTAAGCGGCTGATAAGAGTGTAGAAAGCCTATACGATCATCGCAAGGTCTCGTGACTTCGCTAAAAAGTGAACATCGCCGTATCCAGCGCGAGGTGGCGCGCTATAGCTGCTCGGTTCAGAGGTAGGGCGGGTTAACCCGCCGGCGCCGACGGAACCGACGGCGGGTTGCGCTACGCCCCATCCGCCCTACCGCATCGGTCTTCCCGGCATTTTGCTCGCCCAGCGCATCACCTCGCGATTGGGGTGTATCAGCGCCACTCCAATGGCGCCGCCGACCAGCATGATGAGGCCGCAGATCGTGAAGCCGGTATTGAAGCCGTCGAGCGGCGTCGCCGCTCTTTCGATGACGCTGCCCATCACGTAGGGCGCCAGAAGTCCGGCCGAAGTGCTGATAGCGGTGCCGATGGCGAGCAGCGCCCCGCGCTGTGCGACCGGGGTGATTTCGCCGACGACGGCATTGCTGATCACGTAGATCACCGTGGGCAGCGCCACCCCGACCGTCGTTAAAGCGATCTTGACGGGAATCCCCGGTATATACGGCATTATCGCCAGCGCCACGCCGCCGAGCGTGACGCAGGCGCCGCCCAAGATTCCGCGCGCGACCCGGCTCGATACCCCCCGGGCGAGCAGTCGCTGCGAGTACCAGCCAACTGCGATCACCACGACCACGCTGGCCCCCGGCGGAAGCGCGCCCAACAAACCGATCGAGCCCTGCGCGAAACCGAGCCCTTTGATCAAAAACGCCCCCTGCCAGGACAGGGCCTGCGACAACCCCCATTGGGCGCCGAAACTTGCGCACCAGCACGCGATGATCGTGGGGCTCAGCAACAGCTGTCCGTAGGCAATCCTTCCGGGCGGAGGCGTCGCATCCGTCGCCGTGGCAGCAGTCAGCGAACCCTCGCGGCCGAGCGCCAGCCACGCTGCAGTCCAGGCGAGGCCGGCAATGCCAAGCACACCAAAGGCCCAGTGCCAGGAATAATTGACGATGACCCAGTTCAGGACCGGCAATGCCACCATGATGCCGACGGCGCCGCCTTGCACGACGATCGCGGTCGGTAAGGTGCGCAGCTCATTGGGAAACCATTTGTAGGCCGAATGCAGCGCCACAGGGGCGGCCGGTCCCTCGCCGGCGCCGAGGGCGACCCGGCAGGCGACGACAGTCGCGAACCCGAGGTTCCCGAGCATCGGAAACTGCGTCAATGCCCAGAGGAACCCCATTACCAGCAACACCCAGCGCGTCTGCACGCGATTGGCGACAAAACCGGTGACGACCGCGGAGACCGAAAACAGCAGGTAGAAGCTCGAGCCGATCAGCCCGAACTGGCTCGGACTGAGCCTCAGTTCCTGCATCATCGGCACGGCGGCGATGCCGATCACGGCCTTGTCGGCGAAATTGATCATCATGAACAGGAACAGCAGAGCGACGATGAGCCAAGCTTCGCTCGGCGTTTCCGAGGGGTGGGCGGTGGCAACCCCGCCGCGCCGCTGGGCGGTCTCGCGAATTTCGACAGCCGTGGACCGGGAAGCCTGGACACTCATGGGGAACTCCGTGCAAGCTCTGGGTACCCGCTCGTACCCCAAATTAGGGTACGGGCGGGTACCAAAGCAAGATAGGCCATGAACAAATCCGTCATCCCCGATCAATCCTCCGCCGAAGACCCGATGCAAGACCGCATCCTGGGCGCCGCATTCAAGGCGTTCACGGAGGACGGTTATGCCGAGACCAGCACGCTCGAAATCGCCAGGCGCGCCAAAATCTCGAAACGCGATCTCTATGCGAATTTCAGCAGCAAGCATGCGGTGCTCGTCGCTTGCATCAAGAGCCGCGCCGAGCGAATGCGCCTGCCGCCGGACCTGCCTACCCCACGAACCCGGCAGATGCTGGCGTCGACGCTCACCAGTTTTGCGTCCAATCTGGTGCGTGAGGTGTCCCACCGATCGGTGATTGCAACCTTCCGCTTGGCGATCGCCGAGGCGACTCGCTCACCGGAGATTGCCCATGCTCTCGATGCGGCCGGCCGCGATGCGGCGCGACGCGCGCTTGCCGAACTATTGGCGAATGCCCAATCGACCGGGCTAGTGGGCCCGGGGGAGCCCGCGGAGATGGCAACGCAATATTTGGGACTTCTCTGGGAGGACCTGATGGTGGGCTTGCTGCTCGGGGTTGCCGCGAGGCCCGAGCCGGCCGAAGCCGAGCGACGGGCCGCCAAGGCGACTGCGGCATTCATGCAGCTGCATCCCGAGCCTGCTGCGGCCGAGTAGCCTCCAGCGCCGGCGTCTAATGCTGTTCGGCCGCTCTGCGCCGCCTGCCGCTCATCAGATAAATATTGGCGCGTGGCTCGAAGAGAGGATCGGCCGAGGCTTCGATGCCATCCACCCGCGGGATCGGATCGAAGATGATGTGCTGCTGCGCGCCGGCGTTGTTCGGCGCGATCTCGTTCAGACTGAGTTCGCCAAACGCGAGTTGAGGACGGTCCTCGGGCCAGCGGACCGTGGCATCGTCAACAGTGTCGCCGTCCTCGGCCAATTGTACGGCTAGGCGAAACCTAACCGGTTCCTTTGCGGCCCGCTCTTTGATCTCGTCGAAGAGGAAAGTTGGACTCCGCCCGGCGGCTTCGGTTTCGTCGAGATATTCGTTGCCTGCTACCGGTAGCACCCGATAGCGCCCGTAGCGGCTCATGCCGTCCGCGTTGGTGAACTTGAATGCGGATACCGCGAAAAACGACTCCTTCGCAAAGCTGGCCGGAATGGGCTTCGGAATCTGCACAAATGTCGCAGCCGCGGGATGCGCGCCAAGGAACTGCTCGATCGTATTCGGATGCGGCCCCGTCGGGTCGGTGGCGATCAATGCATTGAGGAACTCCAGAAGTCCTTCCGCAGTGCGCGCCGGGAAGTTATCGACCGAATGTGCGATTATGTCGGTGTGAACATGGTCGCCGAGGTGGAAGCGAACCGCAAAGCCGCGAGGGCTGGCCCCCTGCGGGTCGTTGTCGGCCACCGTCGGAATTCCCGCAAAATTCGAGAAGCGGACCGTCACCGGAGTGAAATTCCGGCGCAGATGCGGCGCCCGCGTCAGCGACGCGGCTTCCGATGACGGCGTAAACGTGCCTGTCAGCAGGATGCCTTTCGCATGCGCCGGTCTCAACCCTGAATGAACACCACTATTGACTTTGTCGAACGCCGCGATTGTTTCCCGGCTCAGCGCCAAGAGTCTTTCGTCCGTCGTCAAGGGCATGGGCTGCGTGCTCCGTCCCGAACCGATTATGATACCCTCACACAAATCTGGACGCTGGCTATGTCCTCGAAGGCGGCCTTGATCTTCCCATACAAGGTCAACCGACCCGCACGTTGCAGCCGGGCGACGGCTTTCAGGTGCCGCCGGACACGCCCCACGCCGACAGCAAGAATGGCGACAAAACGACGAAGCTCGCCATCACCTATGTCGTGGAGAAGGGCAAGCCGCTCGCCTCTCCCGCCTAGTCCAGATCGGGGGGTTTCCAACCGCACTAGTTGCGGCCGGCGACGAGGCCGCGGGCGATGATCTGCGCCTGGATCTCGGCGGCGCCCTCGAAGATGTTGAGAATACGGGCGTCGCACAGCACCCGGCTTATCGGATATTCGAGGGCGTAGCCGTTGCCGCCGTGGATCTGCAGGGCGTTGTCGGCGTTCGACCAGGCGACCCGCGCGGCGAGCAATTTGGCCATTCCAGCCTCGATGTCACAACGACGGCCGCCGTCTTTTTCGCGCGCCGCGAAGTAAGTCAGCTGGCGCGCGGCCATCGTCTCGGCCGCCATCAGAGCGAGCTTGCCGGCGACGCGCGGAAAGCCAATCAGCTTCTCGCCGAACTGCACGCGCTCGAGCGCATAGGCGAGCCCCAGCTCGAGCGCGTTCTGCGCCACCCCGACAGCACGCGCCGCAGTCTGCACGCGGGCGCTCTCGAAGGTCGCCATCAGCTGCTTGAAACCCTGGCCCTCGACGGCACCGAGCAAACCCTCGGCGGGCACCGCGAAACCGTCAAAGGCGAGCTCGTATTCCTTCATCCCGCGATAGCCGAGCACCGGGATCTCGGTGCCGCTCATCCCCGCCGCCGGGAACGGGTCCCCGTCACTGCCGCGTGGCTTCTCGGCGAGGAACATGCTGAGGCCGGCATAGCCGCGCTCCTTCGGATCGGTGCGCGCCAGCAAAGTCATCAGGTCGGAGCGGGCGGCGTGGGTGATCCAGGTTTTGGCGCCGTAGATCCGGTAAGTCGCGCCATCGCGCACTGCGCGGGTTTGCAGGCTCGCGAGATCGGAGCCGGTGTTCGGCTCGGTAAAGACCGCAGTCGGCAGCACCGCGCCCGACGCGATTGCGGGCAGCCAGCGCGCTTTTTGCGCGTCGGTGCCGTTGAGGCGGATCAGCTCACCGGCAATCTCCGACCGAGTGCCGAGCGAGCCGACCCCGATATAGGCGCGCGACAGCTCTTCGGAGACGATGCTCATCGCGGTCTTACCGAGCCCGAGCCCGCCATGTTCCTCGGGGATCGTCATCCCGAAAACGCCGATCCGGCCGAGCTCGTCGATGACGGGCAGCGGGATCAGCTCATCGCGCCGATGCCATTGCTGGGCATGAGGCGCGACCTCCCGCTCGGCGAAGCGTCGCACCTGATCGCGAACCATCTCCAGTGTCGGATCGCCGATGCCGATGTTCCCGAATACGCCCTCCCCGACTTCAGCGAGCCGGGCGCCGAGCCGCAAACGGGCCGTTGCGGCACCGGCCGAAAGACTTCCCGACGCTCCGGTGCGCAGTGGCGCGATCTCGCCGTCATCGAGGCCGAGATCCTGGGGCCGTGCGAATTCCGCCTGCGCCATGGCAATGCCGCCGGCCAGCTGGGCGAGATATTCGCCATAGGCGGTTTCGAGGATCAGAGCCTCGATATCGCCGAGCTTGCCGCCTTCGTCGAGCCGCACCGCCCAATTGCGCATCTGACGCAGCGCCTCGACATAGCTTGCGACCCAGGCCAGCGCATGGGCGGCCAATTGCTCGGTGGCAAAGCGCTCGGGTTCGAGGTTTCCCCCGGGCGCTACCCGCACCACAAGCCGAGCCCGCCCGGCTGCCAGGAACAGCTCTGCCGCGCCGAGCGCCCGCCCGGTTTGGGCCAGCAGCGCTGCCCGCTCGGTCCGCACGGGTTAGGGCGCGACGCCCGATCAGTCCGCGGGCAATTGGTAATGGTGGGGGTAGACGGTGCGGGCCATCGGGTCGGCGGCGGACATGACGTCCGAATGGGTCATCGACAGCGCCGCGATGTCGTCCGAGATCGCGTTCATGTTCTGAGTGTCGCTGGCTCGCTCCGGCGCGCCAACGAAGGCGCAACCCACTGCAGAGGCGAGCGAAAGTACGACGAAGCCGAGCCGGATGGGACGCATCAATCTCTCCGATTAGGAAAATAGTTCGTATGCTACCACGAATAGAACCACGACCAGCACCAGCGACGCGAGCAAAACATAGCGCACCACACCTTCCTTGCTGCCCGCTCGGGCCTCGGTACCGGTCGCTACCGGGCGTTCGGCCATCGATCTTCTCCCGAAATGGTGCGTCTCTTCTGCGAACGTGAGAGCGGGAGTTTTCGATCCGCTCATCACTCCAATCACAAAGCGAGTTGACCGCGTCGATCGACGGGCCTACATGTTCCAGCGTGGTCGAATTGAGCTTCCTTGGCCGGATTGACCGGCGAATTACGATCCCGAACCCAACGAGGGTTCGGGCTCTAGCGATTCGCTCTCTCCCTGCCGAGGACCAAGCTCATGCCGTCCCTTCTCGCGACCGTCGCTGACGACGATCCTTCCGTCACCGCCTGCTTTTCCGTCCACGCGCATGCCGAGCCCGGCGTGATGCCGCGCGTGCTCGAGCTTTTCGTCAAACGGGGTCTGGTACCCTCTGTCTGGCGCAGCACGGTTTGTGGAACCGATCAGACCGAGCTGACGATTGACATTCAAATGAGCGGGCTCGGGCGTGATCTGATGGACTATATCGCCGCCTGTCTGCGGCAGATCGCCTATGTCGAGGTGGTGCTGACCTCGGAGAAGCTCGGCGCGTCCGGCTGATCATAAGTTCTGGGCTGCCATGTCGTTCCACGATCATATCGTTGCCTGCAACAACTACGACCCGGCGCGCGTGGTGCCGCTTTTTGCCGGCAACGAGCGAGTGGGGCTGCTGCGGCGTGACAATGCCGCAGCGCTGCGGCGGTTTCCGGATGTCTTCGCGGTCGCCGACGATCGGGTCAATCTGCTCGCCCGCGGCGATGTTGCGGCGGTCAGCCGAACGGTCGATGCCGTGGTCGATGCGCTGGTCGTCGAAAAGCGGATCCCGAAATCGCGCAGCGAGACGTTCGATGTCGCGCCGCGCTGGGGTGCGCCAGTAATGTTCCGTCTCGACCGTGGCGCCGTGCCATTCTTCGGAACGCGCGCCTACGGCGTTCACCTCAACGGCTACCGCCGTGACGGGAGCTCGCTCGATATATGGGTCGGCCGGCGCGCCCCCGATAAGAGTGTCGCTCCCGACAAGCTCGACAACCTTGTCGCCGGCGGTATCGGCAACGGGCACGGGCTGCAGGAAACCTTGCTGAAGGAGGGCGAGGAAGAAGCATCGATCCCACGGAGCCTGGCCAGCCGGGCGATTGCCGCCGGCGCCGTCTCCTATCGCATGGAAAATGAGCTCGGGATCCGCGACGACGTGCTGTTTGTCTTCGACCTCGAAATGCCCGCCGATTTTGTGCCGAAGAACCAGGACGGCGAGATCGTCCATTTCGAGCTGATGCCGGCCTCGGCGGTCCTCGACCGCGTCCGCACGAGCGACGACTTCAAGTTCAACGTCAATCTGGTGGTCCTCGACTTCGCGCTGCGCCACGGGGTCCTGCGGCCGGACGACCCGGAATATCTCGACGTCGCCACCGGCCTCCACCGCCCATTGGATTGAAGCGCCACTCACCCTAGCCCTTTCCCCGCAAGCGGGGCGAGGGAACCGCCCTCTACCCCCTCACCCCGCTTGCCCCCACCCTTCCCTCCCCCGTGAGCGGGGGAGGGTTAGGGTGGGGAGAGGGGCGGCCCCGGCCATCGCGAGGACTTCGCTCGGGTTCATCCCCGCTTGCCGCATGGACCGGATTGTCGGCGCGCCCTCGCGCTTGGCGAGGCGGCGGCCGGCCGAGTCGGTCAATAGAGGGTGGTGGTGGTAGCGCGGGGTCGGCAGTCCGAGCAGCGCCTGCAGGACGCGATGGATATGCGTTGCTGGGGCGAGATCCTCGCCGCGGGTCACCAGGGTTACGCCTTGGATCGCGTCGTCCACTGTAACCGCGATGTGGTAGCTCGCCGGGATCTCCTTGCGGGCGAGCACGACATCGCCGAGCAGAGCGGGGTCGGCCTGCCGACGGCATTCTCCTTCGATCCAGTCGAGCGGGCCGGTCAGCGCGAGCGCGCCTGCCAGGTCGAGCCGCAACGCATGGTCAACTCCCGAGCGCAGCCTTGCAGCGACCTCCTCACTGCCGAGCCTGCGACAGGTGCCGGGATAAGGCGGTCCGGCATCGCCGTGCGGAGCGCCGCCGGCCCGCGCGATCTCGGCTAGAATCTCGCGCCGCGTGCAGAAGCAAGGGTAGAGCACACCCAATTCATCGAGCCTGCCGAGCGCGCGCCGGTAGTCGTCGAAATGCTCCGACTGCTTGCGCACCGGCCCGTCCCAATCAATCCCCAGCCAAGCGAGCTCCTCGAGGATCGCTGCGGCATATTCATCGCGGCAGCGGGTCCGGTCGATATCCTCGAGCCGGAGCAGAAAACGGCCTCCGCCGCGCCGCGCCGCGCGCCACCCCTCGAGCGCCGAGCGGACGTGGCCGAGATGCAGATAGCCGGTCGGGCTCGGGGCAAAGCGCGTCACCGTCGCGCCGAAAGCCGCCGCTGCGGGTGACATCGGGGGCGCGTCTGGGCTAGGTTGCCGGGTCGAGACTGCCATTCGAAGGACCGCGTCGATGATGCCTCGCCTGTCCGGACCGTCGCGCCCGCCCGCCTCGGGCGGCAAGCCACGCCGTCTGGTCATATTGCTGCATGGGCTCGGGGCGGACGGCAACGATCTGATCGGGCTCGCACCCTATTGGGCGAGGTTGCTGCCCGAGGCCGAATTCCTGTCGCCCAACGCCCCGTTCCCCTGCGACACGGCGCCCTACGGTTATCAATGGTTCAGCTCGCAGGATCGCAGTCCGGAGGCGGTATTGGGCGGGGTGCGGGCGGCCGCGCCGATCCTCGACGCGTTCATCGACGAAGCCCGCGAAGAACGGAGGCTCGAGAGCAGCGAATTGGCGCTGGTCGGGTTCTCGCAAGGCACGATGATGTCGCTGTTTGTCGGCCTTCGCCGCGCCGAGCCGGTCGCCGGCATCGTCGGCTTCTCGGGGCGGTTGCTCGCCCCGGAATTGCTGGCCAGCGAGTTGCGCTCGCGCCCGCCCATCCTCTTGGTTCACGGCACCGAAGACCCGCTCGTCCCGTACACCTCGCTGTCCGCGGCGGAGACCACGCTCAGGGCGGCCGGTGTGCCGGTGGAGACGGTAACCTCGGTCGGCATCGGCCACTCGATCGACGACCAAGGGCTGCGGCGCGGCGGCCAGTTTCTCAAGAACGTGCTCAACGGGACGAGGCCTTGACCACGCCATCGCCGGAGAGGAGGGGCTCGAGGACGCCGAGGATCTTGGGTAAATCCCATTCCGCCGCGCCTTCGACGCGGCCGAGCACCTTGCCTTCGCGGTCGATCAGAAAGCTGGTCGGCAAGCCCCTTGCCTTGAAGGCGAGCCCGACCTCGCTCTTGGGATCGACATAGACCTTGACCGATTTGAGCCCGAGTTTGGCGATGAAAGGTTCGACGGCCTTGTCGCCGCCGCGGTCTTCGGATACCGCAAGCACCGCGATCCGCTCGCCCAGCCGGGACTGCAACCGCTCGAGCGAGGGCATCTCGCGCAGACACGGCTCACACCAGGTGGCCCACAGATTGACGATGACGGGCTTGCCTCGCAGCCCGGAGAGTTCAACTGTCTGGCCGTTGGGATCGGCAAGCGAGACTTCCGGCGCCGCAAACGGTTGCGAAGCGGGCACAAACTCGCCGAGTTTGGTTCGGTCGGGCACGTCCGACTCGCCCTCGTCCGCCGCGCCGAGGACAGGTGAGACGAGCAGGAGCATCAAAGCGGCAGCAATAGTCGATCTCATCGTTTCGTCCTCGCACTGTGCCGGGAAGAGCGGCCAATGACCGGCGCGAGCAAATCGGCCAATTCGCTATGGGGCGGCCGTTTTGCCGGTGGTCCTGCCGAGATTATGCGGCACATCAATGCCTCGATCGATTTCGACAAGCGCCTCTACGCCGAAGACATCGCGGCATCCAAAGCGCATTGCGCGATGCTCGTCGCGCAGAACATCCTGTCGCCGGAAGATGGCGCGGCAATCACCGCCGGTCTAGAGCAGATCAGAACGGAAATCGAAAGCGGCAGCTTTGTTTTCAGTGCCGAACTCGAAGACATTCACATGAACATCGAAGCGCGGCTTGCCGAGCTGATCGGACCGGCGGCGGGGCGCCTCCACACCGCGCGCTCGCGCAACGACCAGGTCGCGACCGATCTGCGGCTGTGGCTGCGCGGCGCGATCGACCGCCTCGATGTGGGTATGCGCGACTTGCAGCAGGCGCTGATCGACCGCGCCGAGTCGGAAGCCGCCACAGTGATGCCGGGCTACACGCATCTGCAGATCGCCCAGCCGGTAACTCTCGGTCACCACCTGCTGGCTTATGTCGAGATGCTCGGGCGCGACCGCGGCCGGCTCGCCGACTGCGGGCGCCGGCTCAACGAAAGCCCGCTTGGCGCGGCCGCGCTCGCCGGGACCTCCTTTCCGATCGACCGTTACGCAACGGCCGCCGCGCTCGGCTTTGATCGCCCGTCGGCAAATTCGCTCGACGCGGTTTCCGACCGGGACTTTGCGGTTGAGTTTCTCGCTGCCGCGGCGATCACCGGCATGCACCTGTCGCGCTTCGCCGAGGAGATCGTGACCTGGTGCAGCAGCGAATTCGGTTTCATCGGGCTCAGTGATGCGTTCACCACCGGCAGCTCGATCATGCCGCAAAAGCGCAACCCCGACGCCGCCGAGCTGGTGCGCGCGAAGACCGGCCGGCTGAACGGATCTCTGGTCGCGTTGCTGACGGTGATGAAAGGCCTGCCGCTCGCCTATGGCAAGGACATGCAGGAGGACAAGGTTCCGTTGTTCGAGGCCGTCGACGCACTCGAACTCGGCCTCGCGGCGACGGCCGGCATGGTACGCGACATGCGGCCCTGCCGCGAGCGTCTGCGCGCCGCCGCCGAAGAGGGCTTCGCAACGGCGACCGATCTCGCCGATTGGCTCGTGCGTGCCGCCGGGCTTCCTTTCCGCCGCGCCCACCTTGCGACGGGACAGATCGTTAAGCGCGCAGAAGTGCTGGGCTGCACGCTTGCTGAGCTGCCGCTCGGCGAATTGCAGGCGATGGAACCGGCGATCACCGACACCGTCTATGACGTGCTCGACGCCGCAAAGTCAGTGGCGAGCCGAACCAGCTTTGGCGGTACCGCTCCGGAGAGCGTTCGCACGGCGGCCCAAGAAGCGCGCAAGAGATTTTTGGAATGAGCGGCGGATCGTCGAGCCTGGTACCCTCACCCACCCGACCGCTGACGCGCCGGGGTCCCCCCTCTTCCGCGCTGCGCGCACTGCGGGAGAGGGTGCCGAGCGCAGCGAGGCGGGTGAGGGTGCTCGCCGGAATTGCTCTATGCGTGTTCATTATGGCCCTGGCGGGGTGTGGCAAGCGGAATGCGCCGACCGCGCCGCCGGACGAGCCCAATACCTATCCGCGGCCGTATCCAAGTGAGTAATTTTTTTCACTATCGCGGCGGCGAGCTGTACGCCGAAGAGCTGCCGGTGGTGCCCATCGCGGCGGCCGTCGGCACCCCGTTCTACCTCTATTCGGCCGCCGGGTTCACCATGCAATACCGCCGGTTTGCCGATGCGTTTCTACCCGAGCGGCCGCTGATCTGCTATGCCGTCAAAGCTAACTCGAACCTCGCCGTGCTCCGCCTCATGGCTGGTCTGGGCGCGGGGGCGGACGTCGTCTCCGAGGGGGAGCTGCGCCGCGCGCTCGCCGCCGGCGTGCCGCCAGAGCGGATCATCTTCTCCGGCGTCGGCAAAACGGCGGCGGAGATGCGGGCGGCGCTCGATGCCGGCATTCATCAGATCAATGTCGAGTTGGTGCCCGAGCTGCGCCGCCTGAGCGAAGTCACCAGCGCCCAAGGTCGGATCGCGCGCATCGCGATCCGGGTAAACCCGGATGTCGATGCGCACACCCACGCCAAGATTTCGACCGGCCGGAAGGAGAGCAAATTCGGTATTGAACTTGACGAGGCGGTTCCTGCGTTCGAGCTCGCCGGCCAGCTCCCCGGCATCGAGCCGGTCGGGCTCGCGGTGCACATCGGCTCGCAGCTGACCGATCTCGAGCCCTATCGGCGCGCCTTCGAGCGGGTTGCCGAGCTGGTCCTCGAATTGCGCGCTCTCGGATTTTCCGTTGCGCGTTTGGATCTCGGCGGCGGGATCGGCGTCCGCTACCGTGCCGAGCGCCCGCCGGAGCCGCTGAGCTATGCGAGACTTGTGCGCGACATCTTCGGCACGCTCGGGCTCACTCTGGCGTTCGAGCCGGGTCGGGTGCTGACGGCGGCGGCTGGGCTGCTCGTCTCGCAGGTGCTCTACGTAAAGGAGGGCAGCACCAGGCGTTTCCTCATCGTGGACGCCGCGATGAACGATTTGATCCGTCCGGCTCTTTACGATGCGTGGCACGACATTGTCCCGGTTCGTCTCCCCCGGGCCGATGCTTCGCTCACGCCGGCAGACGTTGTTGGGCCGGTGTGCGAAACCGGCGATACCTTTGCGGTCGACCGCGAGCTGCCGCCATTCGGCGAGGGCGACCTCCTCGCCTTCACTGCGGCGGGGGCCTATGGCGCGGTCATGAGCACGACCTACAACAGCCGGCTATTGGTCCCGGAAGTGCTGGTTGCGGGCCAGCGTTTTTCCGTCATCCGGGCGCGGCCGAGCTATGACGCGCTCCTATCTCTAGATACCATTCCCCAGTGGCTTTCCCCCAACGGTGTTCCCGGCGGGCTCCCCGATAAAACCGAGGACCCCGTGCGAAGGCGAGGTGCCGCATGACCGACCGCTCGTCGCTATCCGGTAGCCGCTTTCCGATGCGGCTGCGGCTCGCCCGTTTTGCGCTGCTTTGGGAGCGTATCTGGCCGCCATGCTGGCCGGCGCTCGCCGCGCTCGGCACGTTTCTCGTGCTCGGCTTGTTCGATGTCCTGCCGAATTTGCCGAGCCTTTTGCACGCTGCAATTCTGCTCGGCCTCGGCGCTGCTTTCGCGAGCGGCTTGGCTGCGGCATTCGGCAGAATCGTCATTCCCGATGCCTTCTCCGCGCGCCGCCGCATCGAGCAGGCGAGCGAGCTGCAACACCGGCCGCTGCAGGCTCTCGCCGACCGGCCGAGCGGGCGCCTCGACGCAGCGTCGGCAGGGCTGTGGGAAGCACACCGGCGGCGCATGGAAGCAGCGACGCGCCGGTTGCGGATCGGGCTGCCGCAGGCCGGGTTTGCTGCCCGTGATCCGAGAGGGTTGCGCGCCGTCCTGGCGATCCTGTTGCTGCTCGCTGCGATCGATGCCGGCGCGGACTGGCGCGATCGCCTCGTCCGGGCCTTCAAACCCGATATCGCCGGAAGGTCGGGTATTGCCGCCGCGAGCCTCGACGCCTGGGTAACGCCGCCCGACTATACCGGGCTGGCGCCGCAATTCTTGCGTCCGAAAACCACCGAGAGCTTGCGCATCCCGACCGGCAGCAAGCTGCTCGCCCAAGTGCATGGCGGCCAGGCGGTGCCGCGCCTCGCGATCGACGGGGAGAGCCGTGATTTCGACGCGGTCGACAAGCAGAACTTCCGGGCCGCGGCGACCTTGACCTCCGGCAAGCAGCTCGCCGTGACCCAGGCCGGCGCGGCGCTCGGCAACTGGCAGATCGAGATCATCCCGGACAACCCGCCCAAGATCGCCTTCGCAAAGACCCCGGAAGGCACGCCGCATGCCGCGCTGCGCATCGATTATCAGGCGAGCGATGATTACGGGGTCGAATTGGCCAAGGCGGTGATCCGGCGCGAGGGCGGCAACCCCGCAGAGACCATCGAGCTCGATATGCCTTTGCCGGGCTTGCACCTGAAAGAAGCGCAAGCCACCAGCTATCACGATTTGTCGCCGCATCCCTGGGCCGGCCTGCCGGTCGAGATTCGGCTCGTCGCTACCGATGCACTCGGCCAGACCGGCGAAAGCGAGCCGGTCCGCATCAAGCTGCCGGAGCGCAAATTCGAGCACCCGGTCGCCCGCGCAATCATCGACCAGCGCAAGGAGCTGGCGACCGACCCCGGGTCGCGGCTGGCGGTAGCCGATACGCTCAGCGATCTGCGCGAGCGGCCGCAGCTTTACCGCGACGACACCGTGGCCTTCCTCGGCATGCGCCTTGCCGAGGAGCGTTTGCGGATCAACGACGACGCAAATTCGATAGCCGAAGTGCAGCAACTGCTGTGGGACACCGCGCTGCGCATCGAGGATGGACGCATGTCGCTCGCCGAGCGTGAGATGCGGCGACTGCAGCAGGACCTCCAAGACGCGCTCGCCAAAAATGCGCCGGACGCGGAGATCGACCGGTTGATGAAGGAGCTTCAGCAGGCGCTCGACCGCTATCTGCAGGCGCTGGCCGAAAACATGGCGCGCAATCCCGAGCAGTTTCAGCAGCCGATCGACCCCTCCAAGGTGATCAGCAGCCGCGATTTGCAGCGCATGCTCGACCGCGCGCGCGACCTCGCCCGCAACGGCGCGCGCGACCAGGCCCGCGAGCTGCTGTCGCAATTGCAGAACATGCTCGAAAACCTGCGCATGGCGAGACCCGGGCAGATGCCGCAACAAGGGTCGAGCGAGGCGCAGCAGATGATGCGCAACATGCGCGAGCTGATGCAGCGTCAGCAACAGCTCCTCGACCGCAGCTTCCGCGCCCAACAGCAGCAAGGCCAACAGGGTCAACAAGGCCGCATGGGGCAGCGCGGCCAGCAGCAGGGGCAGCAGCAGGGAGGCGACCAGCCGGATCCCAACGGCCAGCTGGGCGATGCCGCAGGGCAGCAGGAGGGGCTGCGCCGCATGCTCGGCGAGATGATGCGCCGGCTGGGCGACGGGCTTGGCGACATCCCTGAGCCGTTGGGCCGTGCCGAGCGGGCGATGCGAGACGCCACCGAGGCGTTGCAGCGCCGGCAACCCGGCGAGGCGATTGGCCCACAGACCGAGGCGCTCGACCAACTGCAGCAGGCGGCGCGCGACTTTGCCCAGCAGATGCAGCGCCGCATGCAGGGCCAATGGGGCAATCCGAACGATGACGAAGTCGGCGCCACCGACGGAACGCCGCGCGACCGGGTCGAGCGCGATCCCTTAGGCCGGCCGTTGTCAAATAACGGAACCTACGATCAGGGCGACGTCAAAATCCCCGACCAGAATACTGTGCAAAAGGCCCGCGAAATCCTGGACGAACTGCGCCGCCGTGCCGGCGAGCGCTCTCGTCCGGAAATCGAGCTCGACTACATCGATCGCTTGCTGAAGAGATTTTAACCTTGACCGAAGGCGAATGCTCGCCTTCAATCCATTGATCTTTCTCCTCGTCATGCCCGGCTCGCTCCGGGTATCCTGCAGACCCTCCCGTTTACGGAATTTCCGGTGCTGCCGGCGATGACGTTTTCAGGTTATTGCACGAGAACCGAAAAGGCTATGGATCGTCGACTGTTTCTATCCCTGATGACCGGATTTGCCGCAGCGTGGCCGTCGATGGCACGCGCGGTTGCTCGTCCGCCGATGGCGCTGCGCCGATTGCAGCTCGTCAACTGCCATACCGGCGAGACCTTCGATGGGGCGTACCGCAACGACCAAGGCCCGATCCCCCGGGTCATCGAGGAACTTTGCGTTTTCTTGCGCGACCACCATTCGGGGGAAAAAACGGAGATCGATGTCGGTGTCATCGATTTCCTGGCCGATGTTCTGGATTCGGTAGGCCAGACCAAAGCCACGATATTGTCGGCTTATCGCACCGCCGAAACCAACGCAATGCTCGCCCGCACCATGTTCGGTGTTGCCGAGCATAGCCAGCATATCGTCGGCCGCGCGCTTGACATACGTGTCGACTCGAATCTGTCCGAGGCAATGACAAAGGCCCGCGCTATGGGCCGCGGCGGCGTCGGGTGGTACCCACATTCCGGCTTTATCCACATCGATACCGGACCGGTGCGGAATTGGACGCTCGACGAACGCGGGCTCGACGGACTCCTGGTGTTTGATGGCCAGCGCCTGCGGATGGTCGGCAAGGCTGGCGACGGAAACCATCGGATGCTGCTCGGCGGCGGCGCATGGCAGCCGCTGACCGTGACCGAACGGCTTGGGCTGCAACGCCAGCTCGCGCGCGCAGAATTCCTCGCCCGCACCAGAACCTTGAGCTTCAGCCCGTGACGGCGACGCCGATCAGTTTGCCGACGCCATAGGTCACGCCGGCGGCCGCAAAGCCGATCAGCAATTGGCGTAATCCCGAGAACCAAACCCCGAGCCCGGTGAACAAGGTTGTACCGGCGCCGATCAGGAACAGCGCCAACCCGCTCGCCGCGAGGCTGGCGATCACCGCCGGCAACCCCGCCAGCACAAAATAGGGGGCGACCGGAAAGATCGCGCCGACCGCGAAAAGCAGAAAAGAGGTGCCGGCGGCGGCCCAGGCCGAGCCGCCGAGCTCTTCCGGGTCGATCCCGAGCTCTTCACGCACCAGCGTGTCGAGGGCGGTTTCCTTGTTGGCGATCAGGCGTTGCGCCAGCACTTCCGCCTGGTCCGCGGGCAGACCTTTGGCCTGATAGATCAGCGCCAGCTCTTCCTCTTCCTCCTCGGGCACCTGTTCGAGCTCGTCGGCCTCGGTCTTGATTTGCCGCTGATAGGATTCGCGGGTCGTGCTGACAGAAAGCCACTCTCCCAAAGCCATCGAGCAGGAGCCGGCCAGCAAACCCGCCAGCCCAGTGACGAGGATGGCGTGCGAGGCGAGGTCCGCACCGGCGACGCCCATGACGAGACTCAGATTGGAGCACAGCCCATCATTGGCGCCGAGCACGGCGGCGCGCAGCGCATTGCCGGCCAACCCGCGGTGGCGCCCCTCTAGCCGCGCGATCGTCGCGCCGCTGAACCCGCCCGGCGAAGGCGCCACCAGGGCCTCAATGATGCGCGCGTGCGACCGCTCCGCCGCGGGCAGCCCGCCGGCGACGGCTTCCGGCTGCGCGTCGTAGGTGCCGCTGTCCAGCTGCTCGAGCGTGTTGATCGTCGGCAGTACGAAGGCCGGGCCGAAGCGTCGCGCCAGACAGGCGAGCGCTCGCGTCCGGACGCTCGGCCGCAGGCTCGGCACGCGCTGGCCGATCGCGCCCATTTTGCGCTTCCAGAATTCGGCATGAGCCTCTTCGACCGCACCGAGGCGAGCGTAGACCTGCGCCAGCTCCGGGTTCTTCTCGGTTTGCGACAGCGTTCGGTAGAGCGTGGCGCCGTCGATCTCGCCTTGAAGATTGGCGGCATAGCGCCGGCGCGGATCTTCCTCGGGCATCTCTAACGATCGTCATTCCTGCGGAAGCGCGCGCAAGCGGGAATCCAGGGATGCCGGGTCGGAGCGGCTGCCCCCTGTTCGAGCCAGGGGCAGGCTCTGGGCCCCCGCTTCGAGGCTGTAATCCAATTGGTGGCGACGAGCATGGTCAGGATTTTGATATGAGCCTCTCTCGCTGTCCCGGCGAAAGCCGGGATCCATGCTTCCACAAGTAACTGAGTTTGAATGTTTTCTGCGACCGTGCCCCTCGGGAATCGTCACGCCGGCTGCGATGTGGATCCCGGCCTGCGCCGGGAAGGCGTGATATGCAGCGAAGGGCGATGAATGCCAATTGGGTTACACCCTCGTTCGCGGGGGTGACGTGGAAGGGCGATTTCACACGCTCACCATCTTGCCGGGGTTCATGATGTTGTCGGGATCGAGAGCGCGTTTGACTCGCCGCATCAGCTCGATCTCAATCGGCGATTTGTAATGGGTGATCTCGTCCCGTTTGAGACGCCCGACGCCATGTTCGGCGCTGATTGACCCGTGCAGTTCGCGCACGACCCCGTGGACGATGTCGTTGAATTCCTGCCAGCGCGAGAGGTAAGTCGCGGTGTCGGCGCCTTCGGGCTGGGTCAGGTTGAAGTGGATGTTGCCGTCGCCGACATGGCCGAAGGCCATCGGCCGAATGCCGGGCAGACTTTTGGTCACACTTGCAGTGGCGCGGATGATGAAATCGGCTACCCGGCTGACCGGTACCGAGACGTCGTGCTTGATCGAGCCCGAATAGAGCTGGGCCTCGACGATCGCCTCGCGAATGTGCCAGAGCTGCTTGGCTTGCTGACCGCTTTCGGCAATGACGCCGTCGGCGACGAGATCTTCGTCGAGTGCGGTTTGCAGCAGCCTTTCCAAGAGCGCGCGCAGGCCGCTTTCGGTCTCGCTCGACGCCATTTCGAGCAAGACGTACCAGGGATGGGGCTTGCCGAGGGGATCAACTGTCCCCGGTATGTGGACCAGCGCCAAATCGAGTGCGGCGCGTGGGATCAGCTCGAAGGCGGTGAGCTGGTCGGCGGTCGCGGCGCGGGCGCGAGCAAAGAGCGCCATGACATCCTCAACCCTGGAGAGCCCGAGAAACGCCGTCTCGATTTCCCGTGGTTTCGGGAATAGCTTGAGGGTGGCCGCGGTGATGATCCCGAGGGTGCCTTCACCGCCGATGAAGAGCTGCTTCAGGTCGTAGCCGGTGTTGTCCTTGCGCAATCCGCGCAGGCCATCCCAGATCCGGCCGTCCGGCAATACGACCTCGACTCCTAAAACCAGCTCGCGCGTATTGCCGTAGCGCAATACCGCGATGCCGCCGGCATTGGTCGACAGATTGCCGCCGATCTGGCAGCTGCCTTCGGCACCGAGGCTGAGCGGGAACAGCCGGTCGACCTCGGCCGCCGCCTCGTGCAGATGGGCGAGGATGCAGCCGGCCTCCACGGTCATCGTGAAATTGACCGGGTCGATCGCGCGGATGCGGTTCATGCGGCCGAGAGCGAGGACGATGTTTTGTCCGTCCTCGGGCGGGACGCCGCCACCGACAAGGCCGGTATTGCCGCCCTGCGGCACGATCGGCAGCCTCGCGTCGGCGCAGATCCGCACTATTGCCGCGACCTCCTCGGTCGAGGCCGGCCGGACGACGAGACGGGTGGCGCCGCGCCACAGCCGCCGCAACTCGACGAGGTAGGGTTCCTGCTCCGCCGGATCGGCAATCCAGCCGCGCGGCCCGACCGCTGCTTTGATGCGCCCCAGCGCCGTCTCGACGTCCACCATGAGCCGCTCCTAGACCTGCAGCCGCCAGCTAAGGGTTTCTCCGGCGCGAAACGGCACGACGGCATTTTCGCCGTTTCCGATGCGATCCGGGACTACCCAGGATTCTCGCCGCAAGGTGATACGCACCTCATTGGGCGGCAGCCTGTAAAAATTCGGTCCGTTCAGCGAGGCGAACGCTTCCAGTCTGTCGAGCGCTGCTTCCTCCTCGAAAACCTCAGTGTAAACCTCGAGGGCGCACGGTGCGGTGCAGATGCCGGCGCATCCGCAGGCCGTCTCCTTTGTCGCAACGGCATGCGGCGCGCTGTCGGTGCCGAGGAAGAATTTCTCGTTTCCCGAGGTTGCGGCACGGCGCAGCGCGCGGCGGTGCTTCTCGCGCTTGGCGATCGGCAGACAATAGAGGTGAGGGCGGATCCCCCCGGCAAAGATCGCGTTGCGGTTGATCACGAGGTGATGCGCGGTGATCGTCGCCGCCAGGTTCGGCCCGCCCGAGGACACATAGTCCACCGCCTCTTCGGTGGTGATGTGCTCGAGCACGATACGCAGTTCGGGCAGGCGTTGCCGCAGCGGGTCGAGCACCCGTTCGACGAACACCGCCTCGCGGTCGAACACGTCGACCTCCGGGTCGGTCACCTCGCCATGGATCAACAGCGGCATGCCGAGCTGCGCCATTCGCTCGAGCACCGGCGTGACGCGGTCGTAATCGGTGACGCCGAAGGCTGAATTCGTCGTCGCACGTGCCGGGTAGAGTTTGACCGCCGCGAACACGCTCTCCTCAAAGCCGTGGGCGACCTCCTCGGGATCAATTGCATCCGTCAGATAGCACGTCATCAGCGGTGTGAAGCCGCCTCCCATTCCCTCCCCCGCGAGCCCCCACCCTAACCCTCCCCCGCTTGCGGGGGAGGGAAGGGAGGGGGGTGGAGGCGCAGGATGAGGGCCCAGAGGGCCCAGCGCCGCCAAAATGCGCTGGCGATAGGCCCGAGCCGCCACGACGCTCGTCACCGGTGGCAGCAAATTCGGCATGACGATCGCGCGGGCGAACTGCCGAGCGGTTAACGGCAGGACCGCGGCGAGCATCGCCCCGTCGCGCAAATGGACGTGCCAGTCGTCCGGCTGCCTTAAGGTGATCGCGTCAATAATTTCCGGCATGTTGCTCCCCGCAGCCCCATTTCCGTGGCACGCACTTGTAAGAGATACCGCGGCTCCCGATTTTGATAGCACTCTCTCGTCGAGAGTGCTAATCCTCGTCAGGCAAGGTACTCTCAGAATTTGTATCGCCGTCCTTGTGGAGGCGACCGGATTCAAACCCTGGAAAGATCTTCATGAATTTTAGACCTTTGCACGACCGCGTGCTGCTCCGGCGGGTGGAGCAGGAGGCGAAGACGGCGGGTGGGATCCTAATTCCCGACACCGCACAGGAAAAACCCATGGAAGGCGAGGTCATCGCCGTCGGGCCGGGTGCCCGCGGCGAAGACGGCAAGGTGCACCCGCTCGATGTCAAGGCCGGCGACCGCGTGCTGTTTGGAAAGTGGTCGGGCACAGAGGTTCGCCTCGACGGCGAAGAACTGATGATCATGAAGGAGGCCGACATCATGGGCCTCGTCGAACGCGGCGCCGCCGCTGCGAAAACCAACTGAAAAAGGAACGATCATGGCTGCTAAGGATATTCGGCTAGGCACCGATGCGCGCGAGCGGATGCTCCACGGCATCGATACACTCACCAATGCCGTCAGAGTCGACTCTGGGGCCCAAAGGCCGCAACGTGGTCCTCGACAAGAGCTACGGCGCGCCGCGGATTACCAAGGACGGTGTCACGGTCGCCAAGGAAATCGAGCTCAGCGACAAATTCGAGAACATGGGCGCGCAAATGGTGCGCGAAGTGGCCAGCAAGACCAGCACGGTCGCCGGCGACGGGACGACGACCGCGACCATTCTCGCCCACGCGATGGTGCGCGAAGGGGTGAAGGCCGTGGCCGCCGGGATGAACCCGATGGATCTGAAGCGCGGCGTCGACATGGCGGTCGATGCCGTCGTCAAGGACGTTCGAAAACGCTCGAAGAAGGTCTCGACCAACGACGAGATCGCGCAGGTCGGCACAATCTCGGCCAATGGCGACCCCGAGATCGGCCGCATGCTCGCCGAGGCCATGAAGAAGGTCGGCAACGAGGGCGTCATCACCGTCGAGGAAGCAAAGTCGCTCGAAACCGAGCTTGACGTCGTCGAGGGAATGCAATTCGACCGCGGCTATCTGAGCCCCTATTTCATCACCAATGCGGAGAAGATGATCGCGGAACTCGAAGATCCGTACATCCTCTTGCACGAGAAAAAGCTGTCCAGTCTGCAATCTCTGCTGCCGATCCTCGAAGCCGTCGTGCAGAGCGCGCGGCCTTTGCTGATCGTCGCCGAGGATATCGAAGGCGAGGCGCTTGCGACGCTCGTCGTCAACAAATTGCGCGGCGGCCTCAAGGTAGCGGCGGTCAAAGCGCCGGGCTTTGGCGATCGCCGCAAGGCCATGCTCGAGGATATTGCGACCCTGACCGGTGGCCAGGTGATCTCCGAAGACCTCGGCATCAAGCTCGAAAACGTCACGCTCGACATGCTCGGCCGCACCAAGCGGGTGCTGATCGAGAAGGAGAACACGACGATCATCGACGGCGCCGGCAGCAAAGAGGACATCGTTGCCCGCACCGGCCAGATCAAGGCGCAAATCGAGGAAACGACGTCGGATTACGACCGCGAGAAATTGCAGGAGCGCCTGGCCAAGCTGGCCGGCGGCGTGGCTATCATTCGGGTCGGCGGCGGCACCGAGGTCGAGGTGAAGGAGCGCAAGGACCGCGTCGACGACGCGATGCACGCGACCAAGGCGGCCGTCGAGGAAGGCATCGTGCCCGGTGGCGGCGTTGCCCTGCTTTTTGCAAGCAAGGTTCTGGCCGGCCTCAACCCGGCCAACAACGACCAGAAGGTCGGCATCGAGATCGTCCGCAAAGCCATCCAGTCGCCGGTGCGGCAGATCGCCGAGAATTCCGGGGTCGAGGGCTCGATCGTCGTCGGCAAGCTGACCGACAAGGACGACGCGAATTTCGGCTTTGACGCGCAGTCGGGCGAGTACAAGGACATGGTCGCGGCCGGGATCATCGATCCGACCAAGGTCGTGCGGGTGGCGCTGCAGGACGCCGCCTCGGTCGCCGGGCTGTTGATAACCACCGAGGCGATGGTCGGCGACCGGCCCGAGCCCAAGAGCGCGGCCGGCATGCCGCCGGGCGGCGGGATGGGCGGCATGGGCGGCATGGATTACTGAGTTCCGGCTGCACGGCCTTCGACCAGGTGCTGCGATGGACGATGCTTTCGACGACGACAGCCTCGCCCGCGACATGATCGAGGTTCACGGAAGAGAGGCCGCTACCGTGGCGCGGGAGAACGCCCGCGCCGCGGCGGTCGCCGGTCAAGCGATGCGGGCGAAATACTGGATCCGCGTATTGGGGATCATCCAGCAACAGCAGGGCGGCCACGCATCGGCTACTCGGACTTGAGGGTGGTAATTTCCTCGGTGACCACCGTGAAGCCGCTGAGCGTGTTCGGACCGAAAGTCGTGCTGCTCGCGACATCCGCGGCGTCGCGCCCGCGGGCGATCAGCGCGTCCGAGACCGGCACCCCGATATCGCCCAGATAATCGGTACAGTAACGGGCCGGGATGTTCATGCAGCGACAGAACGCGACACTCAGGTGCGCGAAGTCCCGGCAAACCCCGGTGCGGATCACTGTAAGCTTCCCAAGCGCTTCTGGTGGCGCGCGTATTCGTATCCGAACGCAATGTGCTGGTGAACGTAGTCGCAGATGGCCTGGACCCGGCTCCAGCCGAGCGTGGTTTTCCCGAACAGCGACCACGCGACATCAAAAGCCGGTCAGTTTCGCAATAGCCGCTGCCCAGCAGGAAAACCAAGGCCTCGTCGAGCAGATCCTCGAGATCGATCAGACGGGACGAATCGGTGACGGTATGCGACTGCAAGTCCTGTCGACGAAACCGTATGTTTTTAACCCCATCGCTCGCGCCACTGCTCTCGCTCGTCGTTTTGCCTCTTCCTTGTCCCCAACGAGAAAGATCGAAGGACGCCCGCTGATCTTGCCGTCGTCATCGCGTTGGGAAATTGTGGCTACCAACCCTTCACGAGTGTCTTCTATCCTCAGCCGCACAAACATCTCTGTCTCCTTCAGCGCGAACAAACCGATATTTCCGACGGGCTGACGTTATCTGGTTTCGACATCTGCCGCGGCCTAAGAGAACCCACGGCTAACGGAATGCGCGTCGGCCCTTTTTGCATAGAGCTGTGACGAGGGCCCCACCGTCGAGCGTTACTCAGCCAACTTCGGTTGCGGCGAGCCATTGCTGTCGCATGCATTAAGCCGCGACCAAGTCGAGGCCATCTCCATCAGCATGTCACGAATTCATTCCGCCCGTAACCTGCGGTACGCAGAACAGGTTCCATTACGTCGTCATCACGTCATTCTCGAGATCAAGATCGGCGGCGACTTTCCCGTCGCCGTCATCCGCGCGAACATGCTTGTGGATCTCTGGCTGCCAAACCTCGGGCCATTTCCTAAAACCTTTTGAACAGCTATCCTTCGCAGAGATATCCATCGAAGCAAGCCTGTTTAACTGCGGCCTAATAAAAGGTGGGAGCTACTTTGGATTTTCCTAGCCGATCTTTACCCGTACCCAGAAATATCTCGCAAGTTTTGTCACGGTAGGTTCGATCAGCGTGTATTTTTATCAGTATCTGATGATCCGCGGGCGCCTGTATATACCCAAGAACCGGGTGAAATTTCTCCGAGGTCAGTGCTCGGGGTTTTTCAGCGGATGGCAACTGGTGACCCCGCCTCGGCAAACGTCCGGTCACAGAAAAACGCGTCACTTCGGAATTAAATCAGTCCCATACCTAGAGGTTCAATATTCGAAAATCTCCAGCACAAAATTCGAAAATCTCTTGCGCAAACGAAAAATGACACAACATTAAAGAAGAGAGGATTGGCCTGCCGCGCAAAATCCTGTACCGCGGAACCGTGTGTGATTTATCCGAAGTAGTCCTAGGATGGTGGACGAGTTCTCTTTCCAGGGCCGCGATCCGCGGCAGCAAGTTCAGGAGGAACACGTTTCCACCTGATATCAAGGCGTGATCATATGAAAAGCTTTCCGAGTATAAAACCAGGCATCTGGGGGGCGGTGATCGGTGCGGCCGCGATCTCGGTAATGGGCTTTTCCGCGTTTGGATGGACCCTCGGCGGCACCGCCGAACGGATGGCTAATGAGCGAGCGCAGACAGCGGTCGTTGGCGTGCTGACGCCGATTTGTGTCGAAAGATTTCAGCATCAGGCAGATGCAGCCTCAAAATCGATCGAGTTCAAAAAGGTGTCCTCGTCGTGGGACCGGCGCTCGTTCATCGAGAAGGGCGGTTGGGCGACAATGCCGGGAACCGATGCCCCGAACTCGGCAGTGGTTACCGCCTGCGCAGAACGACTAGGCAGCGCTCTCTAGGTATCGGTGGGCCGCCGCCGCGCGGCCCACATCCACTTCAGTCCCGGAGCAACGATGGCGCTACCCGCTCGATTTTCCTTGCTCCATTCCGATCTTAACGATTTTCTTTTCGCCTCGGTTGGCGAAGAACAAAATGGAGTAACGCTCAGCGTTGTTTCGGGGTTGACGCGGCTCGGTGTGGATCCGTGGGAAGAGGCCACCCGGCTCACTCCGTTGCCAAAGGCTCAAGCCGCCGAATCGCTCGCTAAACTGGTTGCTCGATTGCCCATCTGCCGGGCGCAATCATCGGACGACTTGGCCATCAGCCGACGATTGGTGGAGCTCTTGCCGGCAAAAGCGGCGGCTTTGCCGGCCCGGCGGGCGACATGGTCGGGGCAGATAAATTATTGGTGGGCTCTGGTAATCTTCGCCAGCCTTGCCGTTGCTACTGCGGTCCTCGCCAGCACGTGGTGATCGTGGCAGCCTGCTCCGCGGGGTTACTTTGCCACCGCCCGCTTGATCCAACCCTCTCTCAAAACGGAACATCATGAAATATCTGGTTCCCCCGATCGTAATCCCCGTCCTGTTGATAATTGGTGTCGTGGCGTACGGTATGTTGAGACCGCCGATTATTGCCGGCCATTCTCCCGTTCCCGCGGCAAACTCGCCAGCTCGCTAGCCCGGAAGGATCAGCATGTCAGAGCACAAATACCGCGTCGGCCAAGCAGTGGAATTTTTTCCGCAGCGAGGCGTCGAGCATACGGCTAAAGGCCGCTTCAAGATCGTTCGGCTTTTGCTCGGCGAGCGCAATGCCCCTCATTACCGAATTAAGCATGAGGTAGACGGCCACGAGCGAATGGTCGGCGAAAGCGAGCTCGGTCCTCGGTAATCGGCAAGGTTCTCTTGGCGTCCGACGCGAGTCGGACGCATGCTGTGCTACAAGTGTCGCCGCGCAAAGTTCTGACGCCGGTGACATTTTCGCTGATCTGCCTCTCATAGGAACAGCGAAAAACGGCGACGGAACAGCGAGAACAGCCAGCAATCGGTGGCGGGAGATTTCCTCCATGCACTCGAAATCAAGTGTCGAGGGGAGCTAGTCCGAAGCGTTGCATCTGAACTCTCGCGGTCGTAGAGGCGCCGATAACGTTACGGGCTCTGAATGACTGTGGCTCGAAAGACGCGAGACGGCCCCATATCGAGATAGAGCGGGGCGGGCGAGCTTGTTATCTTTCGCTGCTGGCACTGTGGAGGGCGGCATGAGCGGGTGCATCGTCGGTTGGGCGCACAGCAAATTCGGCAAGCACGAGGGCCGGGACGTCGAGTCGCTGATCGTCGAGGTCGCGCAGGCGGCGCTGGCCGATGCCGGGGTCGCGGCAGCCGATATTGACACGATCTATCTCGGCACGATGAACGGCGGCTTTGTTCGCCAGGAATTCCCTGCTTCTCTGGTGTTTCAGGCGGATCCGGGGTTGCGTTTCAAGCCGGCGACGCGGGTCGAGGATGCCTGCGCAACCGGGTCGGCGGCGATCCATCAGGGCTTGAATGCGATCGCTGCAGGGAAGGCGCGGATTGCGCTCATCGTCGGCGTCGAGAAGATGACCGAGATCTCCGGCGCGCAGGTCGGCGACATCCTGCTCGGCGCCTCCTACCGCAAGGAAGAGGACGCGATCGAGGGCGGGTTTGCCGGCATCTTCGGGAAGATCGCGCAGAGCTATTTCCAGCGTTACGGCGACCAGTCCGATGCACTGGCGCGGATCGCCGCGAAGAACCACAAGAACGGCGTCGCCAATCCGCTGGCCCAGATGCAAAAAGATCTGGGTTACGAATTCTGCCGCACTGTGTCGGACAAGAACCCGATCGTCGCCGGCCCGTTGAAGCGCACCGATTGCTCGCTGGTCTCCGATGGCGCGGCGGCCGTCGTGCTCGCCGACACCGCGACGGCGCTCAGCATGAAGAAGGCGGTGATCTTCCGCGCGGCCGAGCAGGTCAACGACTTTCTGCCGATGAGCCGGCGCGACATCGTTGCCTTCGAAGGGCCGGAGCTTGCCTGGAAACGCGCGCTCGCCGCCGCCCGGCTCAGGCTCGACGACCTCGATCTGGTCGAGACCCATGACTGCTTCACGATCGCCGAACTGATCGAATATGAGGCGATGGGGTTGACGCCAAAGGGCGAAGGCGCGCGGGCCATCCTCGAGGGCTGGACCGAGAAGGACGGCAAACTGCCCATCAACCCTTCGGGCGGGCTCAAATCGAAAGGTCACCCGATCGGCGCGACCGGCGTGTCAATGCATGTGCTGACGGCGATGCAGGTGACCGGTAACGCGGGCGGAATTCAGGTGCCGGACGCCGCGCTCGCCGGCGTCTTCAACATGGGCGGCGCTGCGGTCGCCAATTTTGTCAGCATCCTCGAGCCGCTGCGCGCCTGATTTAAAACTTCATCTGCCGGCTATGACGATAATGAGGAGGCGCAATGGCGACGTTTCGCGCGCTAGTGTTGCACGAGGATGGCGGCAAGGTCGTCCCGCGGATCGAGGCGGTGGACGAGAATCGGTTGCCGGCCGGCGAGGTCACCGTCGCGGTCGAGTGCTCGACACTCAATTACAAGGACGGGATGATCGTGCAGGGGATCGGCCGGCTGGTGCGCAATTACCCGCATGTTCCCGGAATTGATTTCGCCGGGACCGTCGAACGCTCGGATGCTCCGGAGTTCAAGGCGGGCGATCCGGTAATTCTGACCGGCTGGCGGGTCGGCGAGACGCAATGGGGCGGCTACGCGGAGAAGGCGCGGGTGCGGGCCTCCTACCTGGTGCGCCGGCCGGAAGGGCTCACCGCCCGCCAGGCGATGGCGATCGGCACTGCCGGGTTTACGGCAATGCTTGCGGTCATCGCTTTGGAGCGGCACGGGCTCAAACCCGACGCGGGCGATGTGCTGGTTACCGGCGCCACCGGCGGGGTCGGCAGTGTCGCGCTCGCGCTCCTTTCGCAGCTCGGGTATCGGGTTGTCGCGTCCACCGGCCGACCCGAGCAGCGTGACTATCTGACCGAGCTTGGCGCGGCCGACCTGATCGATCGCGCAACGCTCGCGGCGAAACCATCGCGGCCGCTCGACGCCGAGCGTTGGGCCGGAGCGGTCGACGCAGTCGGCGGGACCACTCTGGCGACGATCCTGACGCAACTCAAATACCGTGCCGGCGTCGCCGCTTGCGGCCTCGCCGGGGGCAGCGATTTGCCGGCGACGGTAATCCCGTTCTTGTTGCGCGGGGTCAACCTGCTCGGTATCAACTCGGTCATGTGTCCGCGAGACGAGCGGAGCGAAGCGTGGCAGCGAGTGGTGCGCGACCTGCCGATTGACAAGCTGGGCAGGATGACCGAGACCGTGCCGCTTTCCGCGCTGCCGGGGCTTGCGCCCAAGATCCTCCGTGGTGAGATCCGCGGGCGGATCGTCGTCGACGTTACTGGTTGATCTTTCCGGAATTCTCGGACCTGTCCGCGCGTTGGCGGGTCATGAAGAGCACTGAATTACGCCACCGAACAATCAGCGTTGCTCAACGAGGCCAGATCGTCCAGCGCGTCATCGTCGATGGTTGGACGAGCGCGGAAGTCGCCGCCGCCTTCGGCGTGCCGAGACGGATCGTCGAGGTCTGGGTGACCGATTTCCGCCGTCACGGGATGTCAAGTCTTCGCCAGGATCCCGGTCGGACGATCGCCGCGCAGATGGTCCGCTTTACGGTATGGCGCCCGGTGCGGGCGATGTGGCGCAAGATCTTGATCGGCCTTTGCGGGTCTTTAGCGCCTGAGCCTCTCGTCCAGCCTTTGCCGCTGCGCCATTCGAATAAGGACGGCCCGCGCTAGCTCAAGTCACCGGTTGCGGAAGACTGGCTTTCGCTTATCGATGAAGGCCTCCATGCCTTCCTTCCGGTCCTCGGTGGCGAAGGTCGAATGGAACAGCCGGCGCTCGAAACGCACCCCCTCGGCGAGGGTCGTCTCATAGGCACGATTGACCGCTTCCTTTACCATCATCGCGATCGGACGGGACATGTCGGCTATCCGCTCGGCGACTTTGACTGCCTCGGCGAGCAGCTCGGCTGCGGGAACAATACGGCTGACGAGCCCGGCGCGTTCCGCCTCGGCCGCATCCATCATGCGGCCGGTGAGGCACAGATCCATCGCTTTCGCCTTACCGACAAATCGCGTGAGTCGCTGTGTCCCGCCCGCCCCCGGGATCGTGCCGAGATTGATCTCCGGCTGGCCGAACCGCGCGGTGTCGGCGGCAATGACGATGTCGCACATCATGGCTATCTCGCACCCGCCGCCGAGCGCAAACCCGGCGACCGCCGCAATAACCGGCTTGCGGCACTGCCCGACCCGCTCCCACCCGCGGGTGATGAAATCGTCGCAGTAGACGTCCGGATAGCCCTTCGCCACCATCTCCTTGACATCGGCGCCGGCCGCGAAGGCCTTCTCGTTTCCGGTCAGCACGATGGCGCCGATCGCCGCCTCATCCTCGAGCTCGTCCAACGCCGCGGCGAGCTCGCTGATCAACGCGGCATTCAGCGCGTTCAGCGCTGCCGGCCGGTTGAGCGTGACGATGCCGACCGCGCCGCGCCGTTCGACGAGGATGTTCTGATAGCCGGGTTGCTCACTCATCCTTAGCCTCTCTAACGCTGTCGTTTCGCGCAGAAAAAGGTCGATCGGCCGGACTGCACGATCCGGCGCACGGCGCCGCCGCAGTCACAGCCGGGACAGGGATCGCCTTCATGGCCATAGACAGCCCAACGGTGCTGGAAATACCCGAGTTCGCCATCGGCTTGAACATAATCGCGCAGCGAGGAGCCGCCGGCCTCGATCGCCTCGGTCAGGACCGAACGAATCCCCTCTACCAATCGTTCCGCGCGCCCCCGGCCGATCGAAGCCGCAAGGCGTCGCGGCGACACGCGCGAGCGGAAGAGCGCCTCGCAGGCATAGATGTTCCCCAGCCCCGCGACGATCCGCTGGTCGAGCAGCGCCGATTTGATCGGCGTCATCTTGCCGGCAAGCGCCGCGGCTAGGTAGGCGCCAGTGAATTCGGCTTCGAGCGGCTCCGGACCGAGTCCCGCCAAAAGCGGGTGCTGTTTTTCCTCGCCGCGCTCGATATAGTCGAGCAGCCCGAAGCGGCGGGCATCGTTGAAGCGGATGACGGTGCCATCGTCGAGCCTCAGCACCACATGGTCGTGCAGTGCGTCCGGCAGATCTGCGGTGGCCGCCGTGACCCGCCCAGACATGCCGAGATGCAACAGCAAAATTCCGTCCGAATCGAGCTCGATCAGGATGTATTTCCCGCGCCGGCCGAGCGCGCCGATACGCGCGCCGTCGAGCCGCGCGGCAAGGGCGGGCGGAAACGGCCGCCGCAAATCCGGCCGGCGCAGCTCGGCCTGCAGAATGCGGCGGCCGCTCATCTTCAGTGCGAGACCGCGCCGGACCGTCTCGACCTCAGGCAGTTCGGGCATCGGTTTTCAAAGCCGGAGAAGGCGCAAATGAGCAGTTCATACATCGACCCGAATTGGCGGATCGTAGCGTTCGCGATCCTACATGGTTATTTTCCTGACCGATGAACGAGCAAGACACAAGCGCCCGAACCGATTTTGGCTTCCGCCAAGTGCCTGCGAAAGAAAAGGCGCCGCTGGTCCGCGCCATCTTCGACAGCGTCGCCGCCCGCTACGACCTTATGAACGATTTGATGAGTGCCGGCGTCCACCGCTGGTGGAAGGCCGAGATGGTGGCCCAGCTGAAGCCGCGACCGGGACAGCGCCTGCTCGATGTCGCCGGCGGCACCGGCGACATCGCATTGCGCGCCTTGCCGCGCCTTGCCAAAGGGGGGACCGCGGAGGGCGGCGTCGTGGTCTGCGATGTCAGCGAGGCGATGCTCGCGCTCGGACGCGCCCGAGCGCTCGACCAAGGAATTCTGAGGGGGATCGAATGGTTGTGCGCCGACGCCGAACGGCTCCCGGTGGCCGACCGCAGCGTCGACCTCTACACGATCGGCTTTGGATTGCGCAACGTCACGCATTTGGATCGGGCGCTCGCGGAGGCACGCCGCGTGTTGAAGCCGGGTGGGCGATTTCTGTGTCTCGAATTTACGCCAGAGATAACCCCGCTCCTTCAGCCGCTCTATGACGTCTACAGCTTCCAGATCGTGCCGTTGCTCGGCCAGGTCGTCGCGGGAGACCGGGACGCTTATTCCTATCTCGTCGAAAGCATCCGGCGCTTCCCGCGGCAGAGCGAACTCGCCGAGATGATCGCCCGCGCCGGGCTCGACCAGGTCAAATTTCGTAACCTGACGGGGGGCGTCGCTGCGCTCCATTCTGCCTGGCGCCTCTAATCCGCTCCGACCCAGAATTCGGGCTTCTGCGCAGCGTCCGCAATTTTGTGCGGCTGGTCCGGATCTGCCTGACCCTCGCCCGGCACGACGCGCTGTCCCCGTTGACGGCCGTCCCTGCCGCAGTGCCGTTCGTGCGGTTTAGTCAGCTGTTTGCACGCCGCCGCGGCCGGGTCTTGCCGCGGCCGGGTCAGCGACTCGCGGCCGCGTTCGAAGAATTGGGGCCGAGCTTCATAAAGCTCGGCCAGCTTTTGTCCACCCGAGCCGATCTCCTCGGTGAAGAGATCACTGCCGATCTCACCAGCCTGCAGGATCAGCTCCCGCCTTTCCAGGGTGCCGAGGCCCGCGCCCTGATCGAGGCCGAGTTCGCCCGCCCGCTCGACGATCTGTTCGCATCCTTTAACGAGGGGGCGATAGCAGCCGCTTCTATCGCCCAGGTCCATTTTGCTCGGACCACCGACGGCGACGAGGTTGCCGTCAAGGTACTGCGCCCGGGCATCGCCGCTGCACTTGCTCGCGATCTCGACCTGTTCCTGTGGCTCGCCGATTTGGGTGAGCGACTGCAGCCCGCGCTGCGACGGCTCAAGCCGGTCGAGGTGGTGCAGACGCTCGCCGAGGTGGTCAGGATCGAAATGGACCTGCGGATGGAGGCTGCCGCAGCCGCGGAGCTCGCCGCGAATTTCGCCGGGGACCCGAACTTCAGTGTGCCTCGGGTCGATTGGCTGCGCACCGGCCGCACCGTCCTGACGCTCGAGCGGATACACGGAATCCGCATCGATGACAAAGCGGCGCTCGTCGCCGCCGGGCACTGCATCGAAGATCTGTTGCGCAAGGCCGCCACTGCCTTCTTCAACCAGGTATTTCGCGACGGTTTTTTTCACGCCGATCTCCATCCCGGAAACATGTTCGTCGATGCCGACGGCGCGATCGCGGTTGTTGATTTCGGAATCATGGGCAGGCTCGACCGCGATACCCGGTTTTACCTCGCGGACATGCTGCTCGGCTTTCTCGCCGGCGATTACCGGCGAGTGGCGGAAGTCCACTTCGCCGCGGGCTACGTACCTTCCCGGCGTTCGATCGACGCCTTCACCCAAGCGTGCCGTTCGATTGGCGAGCCTATCCTCGGAAGACCGCTGCAAGAGATCTCGGTTGCGCGCCTGCTTGCTCAACTTTTCGAGATCACCGAGCAGTTCGAGATGGAAACCCAGCCGCAACTCTTGTTGCTGCAAAAGACGATGGTGGTCATCGAGGGTGTCGGGCGTCGTCTCGATCCCGAGACCAACATCTGGGCTCTCGCGCGGCCGCTGATCGAAGAGTGGATGCGCGATAACCGCGGCCCCGAGGCGAGACTTCGGCTTGGACTGGAGACAATCGCCGAGATTGTCGAGCGCGTCCCGCGGCTGGTGCGAAGCCTCGATGCACTGATTGCCGATTGGTCGCGCGAAGGGATTGTGATGCACGCCGAAACTTTGGCGATTCAGGCCGCACATCGTGCCCGGCATCTAGCATTCGTAATAGTGCCGGTGTGGATCACAGCATTGGCTTTAGCCGGGATCGCCGTCGCGCTCCTACTCGGGCGATAGCGATAGCTCTCGCCCTTGCCTTCGGGCAGTAGCATATTGATCTCGGCTGACAGAATCGGAGGGCCGAGTTGCTTCAGGACCGGCGCATTCTGCTGATCATTTCCGGCGGGATTGCCGCCTATAAGAGCCTCGACTTGATCCGTCGGTTGCGCGAGCGCGGCGCCGCGGTTCGCTGCATCATGACCGCTGCGGCGAAACACTTTGTGACGCCGCTCTCGGTTGCCTCACTCAGCGAGGACAAGGTCTATGACGACCTCTGGTCGCTCACCGACGAGAGCGAGATGGGTCATATACGGTTGTCGCGCGAGGCTGATCTCGTCGTCGTTGCGCCGGCGAGCGCTGATCTGATCGCGCGTATGGCGGCGGGGCTCGCCGACGATCTCGCGACAACGGCCCTGCTCGCCTCCGACAAGCCGGTGCTGATTGCCCCGACGATGAATTTGATGATGTGGGAGCATCCGGCGACCCAGGCGAACCTCGCGACCCTGAATGCGCGCGGGGTTGTGCGCGTCGGACCGGGTTCGGGTGAGCTCGCCTGCGGCGAGGTCGGGTCTGGCCGCATGGCCGAGCCGCTGGAGATCATCGCCGCCATCGAGCATGTGCTGTTCGGCGATAAGAGGCTGGCCGGAAAACGGGCGCTTGTGACGAGCGGGCCGACCCGGGAGCCGATCGATCCGGTCCGCTACATCTCGAACCATTCCTCGGGCAAGCAGGGCCATGCCATCGCTGAAGCTTTGGCCGCGCTGGGCGCCGAGACCGTGCTGGTCGCCGGGCCGACGCAGGAGCCCTCGCCGGCCGGGGTCAAGCTCGTGCCAGTGGAGACCGCGGCGGAAATGCTCGCCGCCTGCGAGGCCGCGCTCCCGGTCGATGTGGCGGTGATGGCCGCGGCCGTCGCCGATTGGCGGATCGAGGGCGCCACCCTCCATAAGCTGAAAAAGGACGGGGGCGGCCCGCCAGTGCTGCGTCTTGCCGAGAACCCGGACATCCTGTCCCGCATCGCGCAGCGCGGCAACGATCGGCCCGCGCTCGTCATCGGCTTCGCGGCGGAGACCGACGACGTCGTCGAGAACGCTCGCCTGAAGCTGAAACGCAAGCGCTGCGACTGGATCCTCGCCAACGACGTCTCGCCCGGAACCGGCACCTTCGGCGGCGATCGCAACACGATCCATCTGGTGGAGGCTGCGGGCGTGGAAGACTGGCCGGTAATGACAAAGCGGGAAGTCGCCTCGCGATTAGCCAACCGCATCGCCGGATCGCTAGGACATCTTCAGTCGTCGTGAAGATCGAACTGAAAATCCTCGACCCGCGCTTGTCGGGCTGGGGGTTCCCCGGCTGGGGATCGCGCCTTGCGGCGGGGCTCGACCTCCACGCCTGTCTTGACCATCCGCTTGTTCTACAGCCGCAAGCGCCCGCCGCGCTGATCTCCGCCGGCATCGCGTTTCGCATTGACGACCCCGAATGGTGCGCGCTCGTGCTGCCGCGTTCCGGGCTCGGCCACAATCGGGGCTTGGTTCTGGGCAACGCGGTCGGCGTGATCGATGCGGATTACGAAGGACCTTGCCTCATTTCTGCATGGAACCGCAATCCCGTAGAGGGCGGCGATGCGATCGAGATCCGCCCGGGGGACCGGATCGCGCAGCTGGTTTTTACCCGTATCACACGGCCGCAATTTGTCATCGTGCCGTCGTTTTCGGGTGCGGGGGGCCGACAGGAGGCCGGGTTCGGTTCGACCGGCGTCGAGGCCGCTTGTCCCGATCCGCGTCCGGGGTGACAATCCTAGCAACCAGCCCCGCTATCACGGGGCAGGGTATAGGAAAGCATGATTCGGCTAACCAAGAAACTGCTTTTCGCCATCGAGGCGGTGCTCGACATCGCTTACAATGGCGGTCACGCGCCGGTGCGTTCATCCGAGATTACCGAGCGCCAAGGCATCCCCCGCCGTTATCTGGAACCGGTGCTGCAGGAGCTGGTGCGGCACAAGATCCTTCTCGGGATCCGGGGCCCAAGCGGCGGCTACAAACTCGCCCGCGAGCGGCGGCGGATCAGCCTCGGCGACATCGTGCGGACGTTGCGGGGGCTCGAGACGGCGGAGGATCCGATCACCGACCCGGCCGGCAGCGTCCTCGGTCATCGGATCGTGCGCCCGCTGTGGCTCGACCTTCAGGAGGAGATGATGAAGCGGCTCGACTCGCTAACCCTCGATGAGCTTTGTGGTCGCGCGCACCGGGCCGGCATCGCCGGCCGCGCAACCGAACACACCGATTTCGAGATTTGAGCGGGCGAACCTAGATAATCACAATCGCCCATATCGATTTCGAACCAGCAGAAGGAAAGGGCTGATGGACACCGCGACGAGCACCAGAGAGCAGAGCGCCGAGTTTCGCGGCCGGGTCTATGACAGCATCGCCGACACGATCGGGGCAACTCCGCTCGTCCGCATTCATCGCCTCGCGGAGAATGCCGGAGCGAAGTCCGATATTCTGGCCAAATGCGAGTTCTTCAATCCGTTCAATTCGGTCAAAGACCGCATCGGAGTATCGATGATCGCCGCCGCTGAGGCCGCAGGCCGGATCAAGCCCGGCACTGTTCTCGTCGAGCCGACCTCCGGCAACACCGGAATCGCGCTCGCCTTTGTGTGCGCCGCGAAAGGCTATCGGCTCATTCTGACGATGCCGGAGAGCATGTCGCTCGAGCGCCGCAAGATGCTGAAATTGCTCGGCGCCGAACTGGAGCTGACACCGGCCGCGCAAGGGATGCGCGGCGCCATCGCCAAGGCCGAGGAGATCGTCGGATCGTTGCCGGACGCGTTTATTCCGCAGCAGTTTCAGAACCCTGCGAACCCGGAGATCCATCGCCGCACGACGGCCGAGGAGATCTGGCGCGACACCGAAGGCGCAGGTCGACGTGGTGGTCAGCGGGGTCGGGACCGGCGGTACCCTGACTGGTGTCGGTTCGGTCCTCAAGCCCCGCAAGCCCGGTCTGAAGATGATCGCGGTCGAGCCCGAGGACAGCGCGGTGCTGTCGGGCGGCCCCCCGGGTTCCCATCGAATCCAGGGGATCGGCGCCGGCTTTATCCCCGATATCCTCGACACCAGCCTGATCGACGAGATCGTCCGGATCGGGAACGACACCGCCGTCAACTGCGCGCGCGAAGCGGCCCGGCTCGAAGGTCTCGCGATCGGGATCTCGTCCGGGGCGGCGCTCGCCGCCGCTCTCGAAATCGGCGTGCGGCCCGGCATGGCGGGGAAGACTATCGTCGTCGTGTTGCCCGATTTTGCCGAGCGTTACCTGTCGACGGTTCTCTTCGACGGGCTCTGAGGTGTCCGATGGAGCTCTCGGAGGAGCAGTTTCAGCGCTATGCCCGGCATCTGATCCTCGATGAAGTCGGCGAGGAGGGGCAGGTCCGGCTCTTGTCCTCGCGCGCCCTCGTTATCGGCGCCGGCGGTCTCGGTTCGCCGCTGCTGCTCTATCTCGCCGCCGCCGGGGTGGGGACCCTCGGCATTACCGACGCCGACCGGGTCGACCTGACCAATCTGCAGCGGCAGATCGTGCATGCGACCGACCGCATCGGCGCGCTCAAGGTCGACAGCGCCCGCCACACGCTCGCCGCCGTCAACCCCGGCGTGCGGGTCGAGACCCACCCGCTGCGGCTCGGGCCGGACAATGCCGAGGCGCTGATCCGCGACTATGACCTCGTCGCCGACGGCAGCGACAATTTCGAGACGCGCTATCTGCTGACGGACCTTTGCTGCCGCCTCGAAAAGCCGCTCGTCGCGGCGGCGCTGTCCCCGTTCGAAGGTCAGCTCTCGACATTCAAGCCCTATCTCGGCCCCGGCCACCCCTGCTACCGCTGCCTGTTCCGCGACCCGCCGCCGCCCGATCTGGTGCCGCGCTGCGAGACCGCCGGCATCCTCGGCGCCGTCGCCGGCGTTCTCGGCACCCTGCAGGCCGTCGAGGTGCTGAAGGAACTGCTTCAGCTCGGCGAGAGCCTCGACGGCACGCTTCTCCTTTATGACGCGCTGCGCGCCCGCTTCCATTCGATCCGCATTAACAAGGACCCGGACTGCCCGACCTGTGGAGCTCTCGGCTGAGGTACCGCGATTGTGACGAAGTGAAGCATTGTTGAAGCGCCGTGGGCACGCGGCTAGGGTGGACGAGATCGGCCCCGAGCGCCAAGGGCCGGGTCAGCACCGGGGTAGCGGCGGTGCTGTCGACGGCGAGCCAGGCGCCGGCGTTGTGCGCGATCTCGGCGGAACCCGCGATGTCCGTCACCGTCCACAACGGGTTCGCCGGGGTCTCGATCCATATAAGGCGCGTGTGCCCGGGGCGAACTGCAGCGCGCAGCGCATCGAGAGACGTTGCATCGACAAAATCGACCGCGATCCCCCAAGCCCCGGAGAAACTCCTGAGCCAGCTGCGCAATCCCCAATACATGATTTGCGGGGCAACGACATGGCTGTCGCGCGGCAGGCATTGGAAGACGGTTGCAGCCACCTCCATTCCTGACGAGAACAACAATGTCGCGGCACCGCCCTCCAGCGCGCTCAGCAATGCCTGCGGCTGGTCATAGCTCGGATTGTCGGCGCGTCCGTAACTGCGTCCCCGCCGGTATTGGTTGTCGGGATCGCGCAGGAATGTCGTCGCCGTGTGGATCGGCAATACCACAGCCCCCGTCGCCTCATCGGTCGAGCCCATTGCCCGCGCCGCGAGGGTTGCGGGATGCAACGGTTTGCGGCTCATCCGGTTCCCGCCGCAGCGGTGCGTGCTTGCGCGACCGCGTGGATTTGGTCGCGCAAGGCCGGCTCGGTCCCAAACAAGCGATGGAGGTCGCGCGAGGAAAGGCTCAGCAGCTGGCAATACCCGAGGGCCACGACGTCGGCATTGCGGCGATCCGCGAGCAGCAACGCGAGTTCTCCGAAAAAGTCACCGCTGCCGAGATGGACTGGGGTCGGAGCGACCCGCACTTCGACCGCTCCCGACGAGATGAAATACATCGCGTCGCCGCGCTCGCCTTTATGCACGACGACCTCGTCGGGGACCGCAAGGCGCGGCCGCAGCATCCGCGCGACCGAGCGCCGGGTCCTCTCGTCGAGTGCCGCGAACATTGCCACGCGACCGACCAGTTCCTCTCGCTTCAGGCCAAGATCGAGGGTCGGGCGCCCCTCGACGGCGCGGCGACGCGGCCGCAGCTTGCGCTGCAAATCCTCGTACATATCCTGGTTGATGATCGATTCGGCGCGCAGTCGCCTGTACCGCTCTTCTTCCAGCCGCGCCGCCAACTGGGCGAGAGACTGCACTTCGAGTTGGCGGGCATAGGCCGGGTACTGCAATTTCAGTGCCGCGATTGCACGTTCGACCGCGCTCAAGCGCTGCTGGAGTTGCTCCGCCATAGCCGTCATTGGGTCGGCACCGAATACATGCTCGATCTGATTTCGATTGAACGCGATGACGTTTTGCAGCACGAACCGAGCCGCCAGGTAGACCTCGAACCGGTCAGCGAGCAATCGCGCCAAGGGGCGGGAGACGCCGATCCGATGATGGACCGCGAGGCACCACCGTAAGGGGAGGTTAAAGGCCTGAATGCGGGCCGCCGCTTTCTGATAGCCCTCGATGCCATCGCGCACCCCATCGCGTAGCCGCTCGGCATGAGCGAGAAGGCTGGCGGCGACCCGCCTTGAAACGATGCGGCTGTCAAAATATTCGCGGCAAAATTCCTGTTCGCGGTTGACCAGTACAAAAAGCGCCGCCCGCTGCCGCAGCTCGATCGGGAGCTGCGCGTCTTCTGGACCGCCGCCCGCCGGGTCGCGAATGCGGGCGTCGTAAGCTTTGGCGACTTCGGCGACGATCTCCGGCGAGATCTGATGCTGGCGCCCTACCGTTTCGATCTCCTGCGGGATCATCGAGAGCGACAGCCCGATTACCCTTTCATTAACAGCCGCCTCGGCCGGAGCCAGGCTGCTGATCTTGAGCAGGCGCATCAGCGGCCGCATCGTCGGCGCCGTGACGAGGAGCGTGAACAACACAAAGCCGGTCGCCAGGATGCCGACGAACTGACGAACCTCCGGAGGCAGAGCGGTGTTTTCGGCCGCCGCGAGCGCCAGCGCGAGAGAGACCGCGCCGCGCATTCCTCCCCACAGCATGACGAGCTTGTGGTCGCGGTCGATCGGCTTCGCGATCCCTGCGAAGCTGAGCATCGGGATGAGGCCGTAAAGCGTGACGGCCCGAGCGGCGAGAGCCGCGGCGACGAGCGCCACGAGCAAACCCAGATCGGCCCAGCTCGCCTGTTCGAGGAGCTCGGGGATCTGCATCGCCGCAAACAGGAAGATCAGCGAACTCGCCCAGAACGCAATCTGTTCCCACGTGACGAGGAGGCTCTCCCAGTTCGACGGCGCCAGCCGGCGACGGCCCGCCGCGCTGACGGCCAGCGCGGCCGCCGCGACCGCGACGACGCCGGAGACGCCGATATAGTGGTCGCAGACGACAAAAATCACATAGGCGAAGGCGATCGTCAGCGTCGCTTCCGCCAAGCGGCTCGAGCGCAAAGCCGGGAGGAACAGCGTGACCGCCCAGCCGGCAATATAGCCCGCCGCGAGACCGCCAGCGAACTGGCGCACGAAGGTGACGAGGCCGTCGAGCGGGCTGGCGGGCCGGTTGCCCGCGAGCATCGCGACGGCGAGCGAGTAGATCGCGATTGCCGCGGCGTCGTTGAAAAGGCTCTCGCCCTGGACCAGGGTCGACAACCGGCGCGGCGCGCCGATGTCGTGGAAGATCGCGACGACGGCGACCGGGTCGGTCGTCGCGATGATCGCGCCGAGAATCACGCAGGCCAGCATCCCGACGGGCGAGATTGGCCACAAGGCGAGCCCGACGACAAAGGTGCAGACGATGACGCCGACGACGGCGAGGATCAGGACCGGCCCGACTTCGTCGCTCAGCTGGCGCACATCGACATTGAGCGCGGCCTCGAACAGCAGCGCCGGCAGGAAGACATAGAGCAGCGACTCGGCGCCGAGCCCGAAATCGTGCAGCCAGCTGACGACATCGCTGAGGATGTTGCCGGGATGGGACGCGAAAGGGAGGTTGACGATGCCGCCGATCGCGATGCCGACGACCGCGAGCAATACCGCATAGGGGATCGACAAGCGCTCGGCGAGGGGCAGCAACAGGCTGATCAATCCGAGCAGCGCGGTGACGACAAAGACGGTCTGGATGGTATCGGTCATGACGGCCGGCCCAACGGAACCTACCGGCAGCCGCTCGCGGCGACAAGGCGAACGGCGCGAGCAGAGCTCTGCCGGGGTATTGAAGCCTATCTTCAGGTTGACCGAAATGCTGAATTTCCGATAACCCTAGCCGCCGCTGGATTCGGAGTGAGCTTTTTTGGGGCCGTTGGCTGCGCCTTCCATGATTTCGCGTCGTGCACTTTTTCTGCTTCCGTTTCTGCTTGCGACCGCGCCGTCTCGGTTTGCAGCCGGTGCGGAGCTTCAGCAGTTCCCGAAATCGGAACTGACGATCATCAGCGCGACCGGGCCGCACCGCTTCGATGTGGAAGTCGCGCAAACGCCGGCGCAGATGACGCAGGGCCTGATGTTCCGAACCAGCCTCGCGCCGGATGCCGGCATGCTGTTCGACTACAAGCAGGGGACCGTCGCGACGATGTGGATGCGCAACACGTTGATCCCGCTCGACATGCTTTTCATCGATGCGCAGGGCCGCATCGTCAACATTCACGAGCGCGCGGTGCCCCAATCGCTCGACGTGATCGCCGCAGCGGCGCCGGTACGCGCCGTCATCGAATTGAATGGCGGCACCGCGGCCCGCCTCGGGATCCGGCCGGGTGACCGGGTCGAGCACCCGATCTTCGGCAACAACTCGTAACCCAGTGTGAGCGGGGTCGGAACGGGCCTGGGGCCGGACTCGTTGAAGTCGGCAACCGAGGACGATTGCCGATGGCTGCAGCTCGACCCTATTGGACAGGCTTCCTCAAGCTCTCGCTGGTGACGATCGGGGTACGCCTCTATTCGGCCACCACCGAAAAGGAGCGCATCCATTTTCACCGAATACACGAACCCTCGGGCGAGCGCGTGCGCTATCAAAACGTGGTGCCGGGGATCGGTCTCATAGACAGCAGCGAGATTGTCAAGGGCTACGAGTACCAAAAGGGCCGTTACGTAGCGGTCGAGCCGGCCGATCTGGAGAAATTGCGCCTCGAGACGACCGACACGATCGACATCGCCGAATTCGTCGACGCCGACGCCCTCGATCCAGTGTACATCGACAGCCCCTATTACCTCGTCCCGGACGGCAGTCTCGCCGAAGACGGGTACCGGGTGATCCGCGACGCGCTGCGCGACACCGGCAAGGCGGCGATCGGTCAGGTCGTGATCAACACGCGCGAGCGGATCGTCGCGATCCGCCACCACGGCAAGGGTCTGCTGGTCAATGCGTTGCGCTTTCCGGAGGAGGTCCGAGCCGCCGACGACTTTTTCGGGGCGATCGCCGATGAGCCCGCCGCCGAGGACGAGCTCGCGATCATGGAGCAGATCATCGTGCGGCGAACCCGCAAATTCGAACCCGAAAAATTCGTCGACCATTATCAAGCCGCATTGAAAGAACTGATCGACGAGAAACTCGCCGGTCAGTTGCCGGAGCGCCCACCGGAGCGCAGGCCCGCGCAGGTGATCAATTTGATGGATGCGCTGAAGCGCAGCCTGGCGGAGGAAGGGGCGGAAAAGATCGCCGGTAAGGCACGCCCGCGGCCGGCAAAATCAAGGCCAGCAAAATCCTCGAAAGCTCAGCCGAGTCTGCTTCTGCCGGTCCGCGGGGGCCTTGCGGACAAGCCCAAGGCACAGCACGCCGCAGCGCCGAGGCGGCGGAAGAAGGCTTCCTGAGTTGCCGCCGACTAAAGAAATCCGCGGACTAGATCGAGAAAGGCGTCGAGCCGGTCATGGTGGACCCAATGGCCGGCATTTTCGAAGGAAACGATCCGGGCGTTGCGGAAATGGCGAGCCCGCCCGTCCTCCGCCGGGTTGGAGGCCCAGCTCTCCTTGCCGTAGACGAGGAGCGTCGGGCAATCGATGCGCTGCCAGAGCCCCTCGGTCTCGGCGGCGGTCATTTCGTACGGCCGCTCGGCCCGGACGTAGTTGTCGAACTTCCAGCTATAGGTGCCGTCCTCGTTCTGGTTGACCCCGTGCTGGGTTAGATGCCGCGCCTGCTCCGGCGACAGATGCCGGTTTGCTTCCTGCATCCGCTTGAAAGCGTCCTCGATCGAGGAATAGCGCCGCGGCAGACGGCCGGAAAGCGCGCGCTGTTCGGTGATCCAATGTTGCATACGTTCCGCCATCGGGCGTTTCAACCGCTCTTCGCGCCGTTTTGGCGATGCGCCCAGCCCCTCGATCGAAATCAACCGTCTGACATGATCGGGATAGATGCCGGCGTAGCGCAGCGCGATCATGCCGCCGAGAGAGTGCGCGATGATATTGACCGGCGCGAGCTCCTGCTGATGGATTAGCTGGGCCAGGTCATAGATATAACCGGCGATCGAATAATTGCCGTCGGGAGACCACTGGCTGTCGCCGTGACCGCGCAGATCGGGCGCCAAAACATGCCAGTCCCGGCGCAGCGCGTTGGCCACCCAGTCCCAGTTGCGGCAGTGGTCCCGTCCGCCATGGACGAGGAGCAGCGGCGGCTTCGCTGGGTTGCCCCAATCGACATAATGCAGCCGAAGCCGCTGCGAGAAATAAATTCGCGAAGTCGGGCCGGAGCTGTCGAGATTCAAAGCAAGGACCCCCGTGCGCTCGGAGGCGTCAGGCGGGGGTCACTGTTGCGAAGCTGTCCTTCGCGCTCGGCGCCTTGCGCCGAGCTCTATCTTGGACTTTCAACTTGGTTGCCGATGCCAAGCGGTCGGCAACTGCTTCTCTCCAGGTGGCGTCATGTCTGTGGCACACCCTCCTGGCTAGTTGGCGACGGCTGCCATTTAAGGCCGGCATTTGCGCCCAGTCAAGAGGCGAAACTCGGAATCCCTCGGCCGGGAGAAGGGGCCGCGGCCCTCCCATGCGACAATCATGGCTTCCGCTGCATGGTTCCCTGTCGCGCGATGATCTTGTCCTTAATCTGGTCGTAGACGGTCTGCGGAATGACCTTGCGCTGGGCCAGATCGTCTTTTCCGTTGTAGGGTCGATGGGAAATGATTGCCTTAACACGCGCAGGCCCCACGCCAGGTAGCTTATCAAGCTCCTCGGCGGACGCCGAGTTGATATCCACTAACCCACCTTGCTCCGGAGATACGGCGCGTTCCTGCGGCGGGGCTGTCGTCTTGGGTGCGGTGGTCGCCGCGGGAGCGGGTAACTTGGATGGCGATGTTGTCTGCGCAACAACAGGCGAGGCAATAAGCACGCTCAACCACACTACGGCCGAATAATATCCCTGTCTCATCGTGATTCACTCCCTGATGACCGCACGTATTTGAACGCATCGCGTAATTAAAGCAATTACCGACGCTCACTCGATTTAGCGATGCTGCGGCTGGCTAAGGCCGCGGCGAGCTCGCGGGCCGGCCAAGGGTCCGAGTGCTCGGCCCGATAGTATGCCGCCGATACAATTGTTAAGAGCGCCGGGTGGAGATTTTCAGTCGATTTGTAAGCTGTCGAAAATTTTGTTAACTTTAACGTTGGGGGCGCCTTCGGCGTTCCCTTCAGAAGAGCAAAGCACCAAGAGAAGGAAGCTCGACATGTGGGGTGGAATCGTTGGTCTGATCATCCAACTGATCGCAGGTGGTGTAGGCGGCAACATTGCCGGTTCGGCGATGAAGCAATACGACTTGGGAGCTGTGGGCAATACGATCGCCGGCGTTATCGGTGGCGGAGTGGGTGCACAGATCATCGGTGCGCTCGTTGGTGGCGGAGCGGGAGCTACCGCTGCTGAGGCGGGCGGCCTCGATATCGGCTCGATTATCGGTCAAATCGCTTCCGGCGGGGTTGGCGGCGGCATCCTGATGGTGATTGTCGGGCTGATTAAGCAGGCCATGGGCGGTCAAAGAGCCTAGCCCTTGGCGGATCACATCAGCTGAGTGATCGGGAGACCCGCTTGGGACGCCCAGGGCTTTGAATCCCGGCCATCCTATCGATTCATCAAGGCCTGCTCGGCGACGACAGCAGGGATCCGAGATCAATTCGCGAAGTTTGGGGTCTTCCTAATTAGCACCTCCCGTTAGTTAGCGACAGAGGCCAATCGAGGCGGCAACCTACAAGGGTGTAGGGTGTCTAGGGTGCTTGAAACCGGCGGCCGGGTGGTTTATTTTGCTGGCACTCTCTGATGGGGAGTGCTAATCACGCAGTGAAATCTATGTCTCCGACGGAGGAATCCCGTGAATTTTCGACCGTTGCAAGATCGCGTCCTGGTCCGCCGCATCGAGCAGGAGGAAAAGACGCTAGGCGGCATCATCATTCCCGATACCGCAAAGGAAAAGCCGATGGAGGGCGAAGTGATCGCCGCCGGGCCCGGCGCCCGGGGGGATGACGGCAAGCTCAATCCACTCGACGTGAAGGTCGGTGACCGTGTGCTCTTTGGAAAGTGGTCGGGAACCGAAATCAAGATCGACGGCGAGGACCTCGTCGTGATGAAAGAGTCCGACATCATGGGTATCGTCGCATAAGGGAGGTGGATCATGGCCGCAAAGGAAGTACGGTTTCATACCGACGCTCGCGACAAGATGCTTCGCGGCGTCGATATTCTCGCCAATGCCGTCAAAGTAACGCTGGGTCCCAAGGGCCGTAATGTCGTTCTCGACAAATCGTTTGGCGCTCCGCGCATCAGCAAGGACGGCGTCACGGTCGCCAAGGAGATCGAGCTCTCCGACAAGTTCGAGAATATGGGCGCGCAGATGGTGCGCGAGGTCGCGTCCAAGACGAGCGATCTGGCGGGCGACGGCACGACGACTGCGACCGTTCTCGCCCACACGATCGTGCGCGAAGGCGCCAAGGCGGTCGCTGCCGGCATGAACCCGATGGATCTGAAGCGCGGCATCGAGCGGGCGGTCGACGCGGTCGTCGCGGACATCGGAAAACGTTCGAAGAAAGTCTCGACAAACGACGAAATCCAGCAGGTCGGAACGGTTTCCGCGAACAATGATCGTGAAATAGGCCGGATGATCGCCGAAGCTATGCAGAAGGTCGGCAACGAGGGCGTCATCACGGTCGAAGAGGCGAAATCGCTCGAGACCGAGCTAGACGTCGTCGAAGGGATGCAGTTCGATCGCGGCTACGTCAGCCCCTATTTCGTGACCAACGCCGAAAAGATGGTCGCCGAGCTCGATGATCCGTACATCCTGCTCAACGAGAAGAAGCTGTCGAGCCTGCAGGCGCTGCTGCCGCTGCTCGAGGCTGTCGTTCAGTCCGGCAAGCCTTTGCTGATCGTCGCCGAAGACGTCGAAGGTGAGGCGCTGGCGACGCTCGTCGTCAACAAATTGCGCGGCGGCTTGAAAGTCGCCGCAGTCAAGGCGCCGGGATTTGGCGACCGCCGCAAGGCGATGCTCGAAGACATGGCGATCCTGGCCGGCGGCCAGGTGATCAGCGAAGATCTCGGCATCAAGCTCGAAAACGTCACGCTCGACATGCTGGGCAAAGCCAAGCGGGTCAGAGTCGAGAAAGAGAACACGACGATCATCGACGGCGCCGGCAAGAAGGACGACATCCAGGGCCGCATCGCGCAGATCAAGCAGCAGATCGAAGAGACGACCTCGGATTACGATCGCGAAAAGCTGCAGGAGCGGTTGGCGAAGCTCGCAGGCGGCGTAGCCGTAATCCGCGTCGGCGGCGCGACCGAGGTCGAGGTGAAGGAAAGAAAAGACCGGGTCGACGACGCGACGCACGCCACGCGGGCGGCGGTCGAGGAGGGGATCGTGCCGGGCGGCGGTGTCGCGCTGCTCTATGCCGCCAAGGCGCTCGACGGGCTGACACCCGAGAACAGCGACCAGCGGGTCGGGATCAACATCGTCAAGCGCGCGCTGCAATCGCCGGTCCGCCAAGTCGCGGAGAACGCCGGCACCGACGGTTCGATCGTCGTCGGCAAATTGCTGGATTCGAACGACCCGAACCGTGGATACGACGCCCAGAGCGGCGAATATGTCGATATGGTCAAGGCCGGCATCATCGACCCGACCAAGGTCGTGCGGCTCGCCTTGCAGAATGCCGCTTCGGTTGCCGGCCTCCTCGTCACGACCGAGGCGATGGTCGCCGAAAAGCCCGAAAAGAAGGCTGCGCCCGCGATGCCGCACGGCGGCGGGATGGACGGGATGGACGACTTCTAACTCACAACTCTCGCAAAAATCCGGCCGGCATCCGCGTGGGTGCCGGCTTTTTTGCTCCCGCGCCCCGCTGGCGGGGAGAGGGCTGGGGTGAGGGGCAGCTGGTGATGAACTGCGTCGGGGAGGAACACTGATGAGCCGGTTGTTCGGGCCGCTGCGGCAGATGGGGTTCGTGGTGCGCAACATCGACCAGGCGATGCGCCATTGGGTCGAGGTCTGCGGCGTCGGTCCGTGGTACATCGCCGAAAGATTGCCGCTGCACGGCTTCTGGTACAAGGAGCAGCGCTATGACGATATCCATCTGACGATCGGGCTGGCCAACTCCGGTGATGTGCAGCTCGAGTTGATCCAGCAGCGCGATGATACGCCGAGCATGTACCGGGAATTTCTCGCCGCGGGCCATGAGGGGCTGCAGCACTGGTCGAGCTGGCCCGAGAACTACCATGAGCTGCTCGACCGGGCAGTCGCCAACGGCTGGACCATCAGCCAGCGCGGCGAGAGCCCGCGCGGCCCGTTCGTGTATTTCCTCAACGAGGGGCACCCCGGCACGGTTATCGAAATGGCGGAACTGACGCCGACCCGGCGCCGCATCTTCGACGCGGTACGCGACGCGGCGGTCGACTGGGACGGCCACGACCCGATCCGCCGCGACTGGCCGCGGGGCTGATTACCGCGGTAAGACCTTCGCGAGCGTCGCGTAGCCTTCCTCGTCGGTCCGGTCGTAGCGCAGCGGTGTCACGACGATCTTGCCGGCGTTCAACGCCTCGACATCGCTCTCCGCCCCCTGCTCGCAGGGCCCGCGCCGGAAGCTGATCCAATGGTAGGTCAAGGCGCGCGGGTCGGTGCGGGTCTCGACCTGCATTCCCTGGATCAGTCCGGGGCCTTGGCGCGCCAGGGTCAGAGCCCCGACATCCTGTGCCGGAAGATCGGGAAAGTTGACATTGAGGCAGGTCGCGGCGCTCCAGCCGATCGTCAGCAATCGGCGCACGACGCCGGCGCCGAGCGCCGCGGCGGTGTCCCAGCGAACATGCGCGCGGTTGGTCCATGCCTGGCTCAGCGCCATCGAGGGAATACCGAGCAGCATGCCGGTCATCGCTCCGCCGACCGTACCGGAGAAGACCGTTTCCAGACCGAGATTGGCGCCGCGGTTGACCCCCGACAGAAGCAGCTGCGGCGCCTCCGGCATCAAATGGCATGCGCCCATGACCGCGCAGTCGCCGGGGGTTCCGGTGATCCCGTAACGCCGCAGCCCTCGCTCGCTGACCCGGATCGGATGATGCAGGCTGACCGCGTGAGAGACGCCGCTCTGATCGTGCTCCGGCGCGACGACCCAAACCTCATGGGCGAGGTCGCCCGCAATCCGCTCGAGGACTTCAAGACCCGGCGCTTCGATCCCATCGTCATTGGTTATGAGAATGCGATCCAGCACAGTGCAGCTCCCGTTGTTCCGAACAAAGTGGGCTTCTTCACGCCACCGGTACTCTATTTTTGACAGGCGGTGGAACCTCGCTGCGCCCGGCGGGTTCGGCTCGGACGTGAATTGCCAGGAGGGGTCTCCCATGCGGCTGCTTGGCGTCCATCCCGGACCATTGATGTACACAAAAGTGTTCCTGCGGCTCGAGCCGCTCGGGCTCGAGATCGTCGCGCAGTCGCTGCGCCGGGCCGGGCACCAGGTCCGGCTCATCGATCTGCAGGTGGAGGACCATCGCGCGTATTTTCGCGTGCTGCGAAGCTGGCGGCCCGAAATCGTCGCGTTTTCCTGCAATTACCTGGCCAACGTGCCCGAGATCGTGGATCTCGCCAAGGCGACCAAGGCACGGTTCCCGGAGATCTTTATTTGCGTCGGCGGCCACAGCGCGTCTTTTACGGCGAGCGCGATTATCGAGCACGGGGCCGGCGCCATCGATTGCGTGCTCAAGGGCGAGGGCGAGGCCTCGCTGCCGCTTCTTATTGCCGCAATCGAAGCCGGGAATGGGGTCGGCTCCGTTCCCGGTGCGGTCACCGCGTCGGGAGAGGGGCCGCCCCCGCGCTTTGTGCATTCGCTCGATGATTTGGTGCCGGCGCGCGACCTGCTGCGTCACCGTCGGAAATATTTTCTCGGCACGCTCGATCCCTGTGCCTCCATCGAATTCTCGCGCGGCTGTCCTTGGGATTGCTCGTTCTGCAGCGCCTGGACTTTTTACGGCCGCAGCTACCGGCTGGTGAGCCCGCAGCGGGTGGTCGAGGATCTGCGGTCGATCCGCGAACCGGGCGTCTTCATCGTCGACGACGTTGCGTTCGTCCACGAGCGGCACGGAATGGAGATCGGCGAGGCGATCGCCAGCGCCGGCATCCGCAAGCGCTATTACCTTGAGACCCGGGGGGATGTCCTGCTGCGCAACAAGGAGGTATTCCGCCTTTGGCAGCGGCTCGGGCTCAAGACGATGTTTCTCGGCCTCGAGGCGATAGACGAGGAGGGGCTGCGGAAATACCGCAAACGCGTTTCGCTCGGCCGGAATTTCGAGGCGGTCGAATTCGCCCGCTCGCTCGGCGTCAATGTCGCGATCAACCTGATCGCCGACCCCGATTGGGACCACGAGCGTTTCAGGATCGTGCGCGAGTGGTGCCTGGAGATGCCCGACGTCATCAATATCAGCGTCAACACCCCCTATCCTGGGACCGAGAGCTGGATCACGGACGGACGTCGCCTGGAGACCCGCGATTACCGGCTGTTCGATATCCAGCACGCGGTATTGCCGACCCGTCTGCCGCTCGCCGAATTCTATCGCGAGCTGGTGACCACGCAGCTGGCGATATACCGCAGGCATCTCGACTGGCGCCAGCTGTTGGACGCCTCAGGGATCGCGGCCCGGCTGCTGCTCCGGGGCCAAACCAACTTCGTCAAGAGCCTGTTCAGCCTCAACAGCGTCTATCGGCCGGAGCTGCTCCTCGCCGACCATGCCGCCCCGGTGGCCTACGAGATCCCGCTGCCGCCAAACGCCGAGGAGCCACGCCGTGGCGGCGCCTCCCTCTATGTTCACGCCCCGCGGGGGCGCAAGAGCCGCGCCATCGACCGGGCCACCGAGCGCTTTGTCGAGGAGTTGCGGATCGGGACCGCGACCTGAGGGGGGGTGCTATTCGCGGGCCAGTTGTACGCTGGCTCCGCGCTCGCGCAGCTCTGCCAAATAGCCCTTAACGACGCCGATTGCGGTGTCGTATTCCATCCGCACCGGCATCACTCGATCGCCCGCCACCTGGGCGTACCAGATCCGGCCGCGCTTATAGGTATCCTCGTTCCTGTCCGGGTTGAGGACGATATCCTCGCGCACCACTTGGCAAACCTGCGCCGGACCAGCGAACTTCTGGTACTTGTCGGCCGACAGATTTTCCCGCTTCAGATCGGAGAAGCGAAGGTTATACAAGCCGGTGCCGTCGAAAACCGAGACGACCAGCGAGCATGAGCCCCCGTGGGCAAGCTGCGTCTCGATTAGGAAATACGCCGTCAGCTGGTCGACGGCACCACGGGCCTGCTCGGCCGCGACGACCAAAGCGTCGCCGGACGAAGCCGGGGTCGTGGCATTCGCCACGCTGCCGTCGCGGCGAAAATCCACCGCATAATGGCGTTCCGCACCGTTTCGGCGCACATCGGCGCGATAGGCCTCGGGTCGAGCGGCGCCACGGGCCAGTTCCCCGCGGACCTCCGAATGGCTTGTGAGGTCGACGAAGATGCTCGCCAACCCCCGGGTGTCGAGCTCCATCGTGATTGTGTATTTATCCCCGGCTTGCTGGATCGTGGTGCGGTTGGTCAGCACATGGAAGCCGGCGAACCCGAAGATCTCGAACCGAGCGTAAACCCGATCGGTATCCGCTGCCGGCGCGGTCGAGGCGCCCGGCGTAAAAAGAAGCGCGACCGCGATCGCCGCCAGAGACCCAAGACGGGGCAAGATCATGATCCTCACCATCTCACAAACGGGAACGGACAGTCCAGAGCGGGCTGTTTATGCTTCCGATCCGAATTAACCGCTTTTGGTTAGTAGGGCAATCCAGCCTCACGCAAGCCCTGGGCATATCTGACGATATCTTGCGGTCGGCGGTACGGTCCCAATCCGTCTCAAGATTGGAAATTCGCAGCTTGGGGTCGAGCTTCTGCAGCCGCTCGCGCGCGTTCTTGGCTCTTCCAAGCGTCCGGCAAGCGCATTGCTCGCCGCCGCGATGCGCAGCGCCGTCTGGTAGTCGGGCCACTCTCGTAGTGCCATCGCCGCCCAGGACAAAGCTTCATGACCGGCCTACAACGAAATGGGCATGTGCCATCGTCGTTCGCGTCCGGTTGATCAGCGGATCGAGAGGGCTCAGGCGCAGTGCTCTCGCGGGTGCTCGATCGCCGCCTCCGGCGAGCGCAAAACCGCCGCAACTCAGCGCAACTGCGTCATCCTTGTCCAACTCTACAGTCCGGCGAGCCAAACGCACGGTCTCTGCGATCTCCTCCTTTGCCGCGGCGCGCTCCACCGGGTGCGGCCGCTTGCGGCATCGGCGGCAGATTGCGATTCTGGCGCCGAAGTTTGCGCGCAAGGAGGATGATATGACCAGATCAGTTGACGTCGAGACCGTCAGGCTCGCCGCACCATGAAGACGATCCGCACCGCGACGCTCGAGATCGCCTACGAGGAGAGCGGCCCGGGAGTAGGCCGGCCGGTCATTCTGCTGCACGGTTTTCCCGACGACGTGCATGCTTATGACGGGGTCGCGCCTCCTCTTGCGGCGCGCGGCTGGCGCGTGTTCGTGCCCTACCTTCGCGGGTACGGGCCGACCCGGTTTCTCGATGCCGGGAAACTGCGTTCGGGTCAACAGGCGGCGCTCGGACGCGATCTTGCCGATTTCATGGACGCGCTCGGGTTGGAACGAGCGGTTCTCGCCGGATACGATTGGGGTGGCCGCGCCGCCTGCGTCGTAGCGGCTTTGTGGCCGCAACGCGCTGCCGGATTGGTCACGGTCGGCGGCTACAACATACAGAATATCGCCGAGGCCGCAAAACCGGCTTCGCCCGCGACCGAGTACCGCCGTTGGTATCAATGGTACTTCCACACTGAGCGCGGACGGGCGGGCTTGGGGGCGAACCGGGCCCCACTGTGCCGGCTGCTCTGGGAATTATGGTCGCCCAATTACCGCTTTGACGATGCGACTTACGAACAAACCGCAGCGTCTTTCGGCAATCCGGATTTTGTCGAGGTGGTGATCCAATCCTACCGTCACCGTTACGGCGTCGCGCCGGGCGACCCGGCGCTCGATGCGGTCGAAGCGCAGCTCGCCCGCCAACCCCCGATCACCGTGCCGACAATCGCGCTGCAGGGTGAAGCCGACGGCGTTTCCCCACCGGACCGGACAAAGGGCGTTACCCGCCATTTTACCGGCGCTTATCAGAGCCGCATTATACCGCGGGCCGGCCACTTTCTGCCGCGCGAGGCCCCGGAGGCGGTTGTCCAGGCGATCGGTGAGCTTTAGCTCGCTTACCGCCCGCTTACCTTAACGCGTTGTGGATCAGGTAATCGGCGTAGTCGGCCGGTTTCAGCTTGATCTCGGTGCGGTCGCTCTGACCTGCCAGTGCCCGGGTCACGATGATGTGGTTCTCGACCCGCGCCGGAGTGAGCCGAAACACGCCCGCCGCTCCCTTTAGCTTTGGGTAGAGGTTCGGATCGATCATTTTTTCCTTGCGGCCTAGGCGATCGAGCGCTTCCGCCTCGCTCAGACCCTCGATCGCCGTCTTGCGGACGATCATCCAATCGGTTTCGCCGGCCCACCCCGCGCCGGCCAGCGCCTTTGGATCGCCCTCGGTCACCCCGACTTTGTAGATATTCTTGCCGAGCCCGACATCTGAGGCCCAGCGGCCGAGCTTGGCACTGCGGGCAACGTAAAGATTCGGCATTTCTCCCCTCCGAGTGACATCGTTAAGGGAATAACGGCAAACCGTGAACCGTTACATCGGCGTCTTCACCCCCGAAGTCAAAACGCCGGAATGTGCCGATGCCCCTATTGATCGGAGCCGCAACCGCCGCGACCACGCTGCTGAGCATGGCCTTGGGCCAGATCAGCACCGGTTTCGAAGCATTCGGCGTACTCCTCGCCGCAATCGTCGTGATGACGCTGCGGGAGGAATAATCCGCGCGAGGGAAACTGGCGCATAGAATGCGCCAGTTCGTCGCAGTCGGCAGAATACCTCGTTCCGCTAAGGTGTTTGCTCTTCCGAGCGCTATCCACTTAGCCGTTACCAAGTGGACACATAGAATTACACTCTGTTAAGCTTCCGTTCGGGGCCTGGGTCCAAGGGAAAGGGCGGGGGCATCGGGAATGCGGCAGTGGTCGATCGCGGCGGCGTGGGGGCTCGCCCTCGGTTTTCTGGTGCTGAGTGGCGCTCCGGCAGGAGCGGCAGAGCTCGGTCCGGCCTTTAGCGAGGCCCTGACCGGCCCGGATAAAGCGATCGGTGCGGTAGTTTGGAACCATGGCCGCTCGATCAATACCGAAGATTCCGAATTCGCCGACACCGCCTTATTTGAGGGTGTTGCGCGACGCCGGGTGGGACGTCTTGCGCTTCAATCGGCTGCGCGAGGGCGATACTCTGACGGCCAGTACGCGCCGGCTGGTTGAGCTGGTGGGTCAGCTGAAGCGTAAAGGCTATCGCCGCATTGTGCTCGCCGGACAATCCTTTGGTGCGTTTCTCGCTTTGATGGCGGCGAACTCGTCCGAGGAAGTGGACGCGGTGGTGGCAACAGCTCCCGCCGCCTTTGGCAATTTCGACGAGTTTTACGATTCGTGGCGTCTCAATGCGACGCGGCTCTATCCGCTGCTCGAGCGGATCAAACGAACGCGCGTCATGCTCTTCTATTTCCACGGTGACGATTTCGATCCGGGCGGACGCGGCGAGCATTCCCGCGCGATCCTCGCCGGCCGGCAAATCGGTTACAGCGTCATCGACCAGCCGGCATTTCTCGCCGGGCATTGGGCGTCGTCGACCGGCTTGTTTCTGCGCCGTTTCGGCAGCTGCATCCGCGATTTTCTCGACGCCGAGAAAATCGAAGGCGAGCGGGTTTGCGAGCCGGATTGGGAGAATCACCAAGCGCCGAGATGCGCCTACCGGACGAGCTCGTCCATTCGCGGACTGCCTGGCACGCCACCGCCGGGGCCGCCGGCGGCTCGGGGCCGGCAGGTCCGGCGCCTGGGGGGCGTCAGTCATGGTACGGATTTTACCCGAACGGGCGTGAGGTGCTTCTCGCCATCGAGGAGACGCACGGCACCGAAGTGTCGGCCGTCTACGCTATCGGGCCCGGGATCGACGAGAACGAGCCGGCGGAATGGAGCCACCGCAAGGGCCGCCTCGTCGATGACGAGTTCCTCTTCGAAGAGACGGGCAAGAGCACCCTGCGTTTTCGGCCGCGCGGCGATGGCGGTTTGAGCGCAACCTGGACCTCGCCCGATGGCAAGACCTCGATGGAAGCAGGTCTGCGCCGCCTCGACCTGCAGCATTTCACCCGCCACGCTGACGCACGGTAGCCCTCAGCCCCAATAGCGGCCGCTGCTGCCGATCGCGACGACGATCAGGCCGAGCACGAGATTGATCGTCACGATCGTGCGGATTTGGCCGAGTTGGCGGCCGCCCTCGACCCAATCTTCCCGGCCGACTGCCAGGCGAAAACGACGCCAGGGGGCGAAATAGAGATGGAAGAACAGCAGCATCATCAGAATGCCGATCCCCTGCATCAGGTTCACGTGCAGCCCGACCTTGCCGAAGCCGCCGAACACCGCGAACACCAGCAGATAGCCGCTCCCCAATAGCAGGATGATCGCGGCAATCACCCAGGCGAAGAAGCGGCCCAGAACGCGCGACCAGAGCAGAAGCCGCGGCCTCGGATCGAGCGCCGCGGCGGCCGGCCGCAATACCTGATGGGCGAAGAACATGCCGCCAACCCAAACAACGGCCGAAAGCGCGTGCAGGATCAGCGCAGCCGTCGCGAGCGCGCTTGTCCCCGCCATTCCTCAACTGCCGTAGGCGGGACTCTTGCCCGCCATGCCGCCGAACAGGTCGAGCATGCGACCGCGCCATGCGGCGACCGGATCATCGGCGGCGAGAAGCTCAAAGTCGCTGATGGCGCGGGCCCACTGAAAGGCGCCGAAGACGATGTAATCGGCATAGGCCGGAGCTGTACCGCCGAGGAAATCCTGGCGCTCCACGGTACGGCGCAGCGGTGTGAGGCTTTCGCGGAAACCCGGCAGCCGTGCGTCGCGGTCCCTGACCACCTCCTCGAGCTTTCTGCCAAACCGCTCCTCGCGCGATTTGCGGAAATAGGCTTGGTCCTCAGGCCCGATGTGGCGATGGATGTCGAGGACGACAAAGCCGATGAGGCCGGGTTGGAGCACGGTCTCGGTCCAGTTCTGTACGAACCGGGTCAATGCATGTCCGGCCTCGCGGGGGAAAAGCGAGGGACGATCCGGGTAGCGGTTTTCGAGATACTCGGCGATCGTCGAAGAATCGTGCACCACCTCGCCGCCGTCGACGATGACCGGCACCCGGCCGCCATTCGGCTGGGGCAACCTGTCCTTTTCGGTAAAACGCCACGGCACGGTTTCGACCTCGAGCCCTTTGTGCGCGAGCGCCATTCGAGTGCGCCAGCAGAACGGGCTGAAGCGCCGGTCCGCCTCGGCGCCCGCCAAATCGTACAGGGTAATGGCCATGGTTTCCTCCGCCGCCGCTGAGATGTCGCCCGCCACTATGATAGCCGACCCGCCCGCCGAAAAGGCCGAGCTGTGATTTCTCATGAGTGCCTTGCGAGGCTGACTTATCACGATCCGGGGCCATATACGGCGCAACCGCGCGCCCAGAGACTGCCCAGCTCAGAGACCGCTTTTGCCTGATCTCGTCATCTTCGATTGCGATGGGGTGCTGATCGACAGCGAGATCATCTTCGGCCGGGTTCTCGGCCAATGTCTGATCGCCGCCGATTTTCCGATCACGCTGGACGAGGCGATGGTGCTGGGTTTCGGCAAGAACCGCATCACCTTGACCGCCGAGATCGAGGCCCGGTTCGGGCGTGCTTTGCCGGACGGGTTCTTCGACACGTTCCGCACCCATGTCGATGTCGCGTTCGCCGGCGAGCTGACTGCGATCCCGGGCATCGAAGAGCTGCTCGCGGCCCTGCCGGCGCCGCGCTGCGTCGCTTCGAACAGCCACCTCGATCGGGTCCGTCACGCGCTGACGGTGACCCGGTTGCTGCCGCTCTTCGAACCACATGTGTTCAGCGCCTCGCAAGTCGAGCGGGGAAAGCCTGCTCCCGACCTCTTCCTGTTCGCAGCCCGGCAGTTCGATGCGCCACGCGAGCACTGTATCGTGGTCGAAGATAGCACGATTGGCGTGGAGGCTGCCGTCGCGGCCGGCATGCCGGTCGTCGGATTTTGCGGTGGTGGGCATTGCCCAGTCGACCATGCCGAAAGCCTGATCGCTGCCGGCTGTTCGCGCGTCTTCGCGGGAATGCCCGATCTCGCGGACTTTTTGTGCGGGGCGGAATGCGAATAATACAGATCTCCGACACGCACCTGAGCCGCAATAAGCCGCATTTCGCCAACAATTGGCCGCCGCTTGCGGCGTGGATCGCGACACAGAACCCCGATCTCGTCATCCATACCGGGGACGTCACCATCGACGGCGCCGATGTCGAGGAAGACCTGCAGCACGCAGCCGAGCTGATGCGCTCCCTCGGCGTGCGCTTTCGCGCGGTTCCCGGCAATCACGATGTCGGCGACGCCGGACACCCGCGGCAACCGGTCACCGACGAGCGATTGGTGCGCTGGCGGAGCTATTTCGGCCTGGACCGGTGGATCGATGATGTCGAGGGTGTTCGCTTGGTTGGCCTCGACGCCATGCTGCTCGGCAGCGGGAACCGCGAGGAGGCCGCGCAAGCAACCTGGCTCGACGCGGTAATGGAGGAAGCCGGGGGTCGCCGAATCGCCTGGTTTCTCCATCGGCCGCTGTTTCTCGACAGCCCCGAGGAAGCGGACACCGGATACTGGTCGGTTAAGCCGCAGCCGCGCGCTCGGCTGATCGAGCTGGTGCGGCGGCATTCGGTTACCCTGGTCGCCAGCGGTCATCTGCATAAGGCGCATCAAACCGTCCGCGACGGCACCCGTTACGTATGGGCGCCGGCTTCGAGCTTTCTGGTAGGCCCCGAGATCCAGCCGCCGATGCCAGGCGAAAAGCGGCTTGGGGCCGTCCTCTACGAGGTCGACGGCACCGCGCTGGAGCCCAGCATCGTCGATGTTCCGGGGCTTGTGCCTTATTGGATCGACGACGTCATCGCGGAAGTCTATCCGCGCCCGCCCGCGAACAGCGCCGCGCCCGGCTGAAATCTTTTTCTTTGTATCGGTTTCGGTCTGGGTGCATCCTCGATCCACGACAGGAAGGAGCACCGAGATGGCGGAAATACTGGGTCTGGGCGTAACCCATTGGCCGACACTGTGCCTGCCCAACGAAGGGCTGACCAGCGTGTTCAAGCGGACCCTGACCGCTCCAAATGTCGAGGCCCGATACAAGGACCCGGCCAACTGGCCAGACGAGCTGATCGCCGAACTCGGCAATGACGATGGGCTTTCGGCGGCAAATCGCTGCGGCGAGCGTTTTGGCAACGACTTCCGCGCGATCCGCAAGATACTGGACGACTTCAATCCGGATCTGGTTGTCGTCTGGGGCGACGACCAGTACGAGAATTTCCGCGAGGACATCGTCCCGGCCTTTTGCCTGCTCGGCTACGACGCAAATTTCGACCTCCAGCCATGGCATACCAATAGCCACGGGGGAAACGGCGGCAAGCCCAACCGCTGGGGCGAGCCGGGAGACTGGCGGTTACCGCTGCACGGGCACCGCGAGGCGGCGAAATACCTCGCGACCGGTCTAATCGAGCGCGGGATTGATATGGCCTATGCCTACAAGCCGTTGCACGATCCGATGGCCCACGCCTTCACCAATACCTTTCTATATCTCGACTGGGACCGGAAGGGGTTCCCGTACCCGGTGATCCCGTTCGCGGTCAACTGCTACGGGCGAAACCTGCTGCACGCCAAGGGAGGTCTTGCGCACCTCTTTCAGCCGCCGCGGCCGGCCGGCGAAGCCGAAGATCCGCCCTCGCCCCCGCCTTGGCGCTGCATGCAGGTCGGCGCCGCCGTCGCGGAGGTGCTCGCCGCGTCGCCGTACCGGGCCGCGCTTATCGCGTCGTCGAGTTGGTCGCATGCCTTCCTGTCCCCGAAGAACGGGTATTTGTGGCCCGATCACGAAGGTGACCGGCTGCTCTTCGACGCGGTTTCCCGGGCCGATTACGGCACTTGGCGGAAGCGCACGCTGGCGGAAATGGAGTATGCCGGCCAGCATGAGATGCTGAACTGGATGGCGTTGATCGGCGCAATGGAGGCTCTCGACCGCCGTCCGGTAATCCAGGACTACATGGAGACCTACATCCTGGCGTCGGACAAATGCTTCCTGTCCTTCCCGCCGTGACCCTGCCGGCCGAACCGGCCTGAAGGGAGACGCAGAACCGGCGGCGTGGCATCCCGCAGGTCCTACCGATGATCGGGCGCCTGATCGGCTGGATTTTTTTCCTCACCGGGTTGTCGCTGCTGGCTCGCGACGCGTTCGTTTGGATCGAGACCAAACAGTGGGCGCCGATCGCGCTCGGCCAGCTGTGGTACGACCTCAACCGTTCGAGCCTCAACCTCGTCCAAGCGGTGGTGCAGCGCTACATCCACCCGTTTCTATGGGACCCGATCATCGTCACGGTCCTCCTATGGTGGGCGTTTGCGGTGCTGATGGTGCTGGGGGTGCTCATCCTCGCCCTCTCCAGCAGACGGGCCCGAACCCGAACAGCAGTCAGCCGTCGCCCATCTTGAGGGCGGCGATGAAGGCGGATTGCGGGATCTCGACCTTGCCGAACTGGCGCATCCGCTTTTTGCCCTCTTTCTGCTTTTCGAGGAGTTTGCGTTTGCGGGTCACGTCGCCGCCGTAGCATTTGGCGAGCACGTCCTTGCGCAAGGCCTTGACGGTCTCGCGCGCGATGATCCGGCCGCCGATCGCCGCCTGGATCGCGACCGCGAAGAGCTGGCGCGGGATCAGGTCCTTCAATCTTTCGCACAGCGCTCGGCCGCGCCGCTCGGCTTGGCTGCGGTGGACGATGATCGACAGTGCGTCGACCGGCTCGCCATTGACCAGGATGTTCATCAGCACGAGGTCGCCCTCGCTGTAGCCGTCGAGCTGGTAGTCGAAGCTGGCATAGCCGCGGCTGACCGATTTCAGCCGGTCGTAAAAATCGAACACGACCTCGTTGAGCGGCAGGCGATAGACCAGCATCGCGCGGTTGCCGGCATAGGTCAGGTCGGCCTGCACGCCGCGGCGCTCTTCGCACAACGCCAGGATCGGCCCGAGATAGGCGTCGGGGACGAGGATCGTCGCCTTGATCCACGGCTCCTCGATATGGTCGATGCGCACCGGATCGGGCATGTCGGCCGGGTTGTGCAAGGTGCGCACCCCGCCATTGGTCAGATGAACCCGGTAGACCACCGACGGCGCGGTCGCCAACAGGTCGAGATCGAACTCGCGCGCGAGGCGCTCCTGGATGATCTCCAGATGCAAGAGGCCGAGAAAGCCGCAGCGGAAGCCGAAGCCGAGCGCGACCGAAGTCTCGGGCTCGTACTCGAAGCTCGCATCGTTGAGCCGGAGCTTGGCGAGGCTGTCGCGCAGCCGCTCGTAATCGGCCGCATCGGTCGGGAACAGGCCGCAAAAGACGACCGGCTGCACCGGCTTGAAGCCGGGCAATGGCGCCGCGGCCGGCCGGCGGTCCTCGGTGATCGTGTCGCCGACCCGGCAATCGGCGACGGTCTTGATGCCGGCGGTGATGAACCCGATCTCGCCCGGCCCCAACGCCTCGACCGCCACGCCTTTCGGGGTGAACACCCCGACCCGCTCGATCGAGTGCACCGCGCCGGTCGCCATCAGCCGGATCTTCTGCCCCGAAACGAGCACCCCGTCCTTGACCCGCACCAGGATCACGACGCCGAGATAGGGGTCGTACCAGCTGTCGACCAGCAACGCCTTGAGCGGCGCCGCGGCATCGCCGGAGGGCGGCGGCAGGCGGGTCACCAGCGCTTCGAGCACCTGGTCGATATTGATCCCGGTCTTGGCCGAGATCAGCACCGCATCCGAGGCGTCGAGGCCGATTACATCCTCGATCTGTTCTTTGACCCGGTCGGGCTCGGCCGCCGGCAGGTCGATCTTGTTCAGCACCGGCACGATCTCGTGCCCGGCCTCGACCGCCTGGTAGACATTGGCGAGGGTCTGCGCCTCGACTCCCTGGCTCGCATCGACGACCAGCAGCGAGCCCTCGCAGGCCGCCAGAGAGCGGCTGACCTCATACGAGAAATCGACGTGGCCCGGGGTGTCCATCAGATTGAGGACATAGGTCTGCCCGTCCCGAGCGCGGTATTCGAGGCGCACGGTCTGCGCCTTGATCGTGATGCCGCGCTCGCGCTCGAGCTCCATGTTGTCGAGCACCTGCTCGCGCATCTCGCGCGCCTCGAGCCCGCCGCAGGCCTGGATCAGCCGATCCGCTAGGGTCGACTTGCCATGGTCGATATGCGCGATGATCGCGAAATTGCGGATTTTGGCGAGGGGCGTCATCCGAGGGCGAACATAGGGGTGCCACCCCCAACTATCAACGCGCGACGTCTACGCCGGCGGTCCCCCTGACGAGCCCCATGGCTTTGCACCCTCCAGTTCGCTGGCCGAGACCGCGCGCAGCAGCGCGCGTAATTCCGAGCTGCGCTGTTCTCCGAATGCCGCCTCGAACCCGGCCTGGGCTTTCACCCAGCCTTCGATGGCGGTTCGGAGCCGCTCGTCCCCGGTACCGGTCAAGCGAATCTCCCGGCTCCGGCGATCGGCGCGTCCCTTGACGACGGCCACGAGCCCCTCACGCTCGAGCGGCTGCAGATTGCGGCCGAGCGTGGTGCGGTCCATGACCAGATCGGCGGCGAGTGCGCTAATCGTCATCGGCCCGAGGCGTTGCAGTCTCGCCAGGATCGAGAACTGCGTCGCGCGCAGTCCGGCCGGGGCCAGAAACTGGTCATAGAATTGCGTTACGTGCCGGGTGGCTTGGCGTAACGCCAGACAGTTGCAGAGTTCGGGCTTCAGTCTCGTGTCGGCGGGCATCGATCCTCGATCTTGACAAAATGCATATGCGCTTACAATTAGGTGCATGCGCACGCATGTCAAGCGCGCGGCACGAAGCGGAGCCAGTTCCATGTTCTTGCGCGAGGCGGCGCTGCCGCAGGCCGCCCAATCCGCGGTCGCGGTCTCATCAAAGTCGACGTGGGGTCGCTTTGATCCGCGCACCCGCCTGCTGCTGGAAGCGCCGATCGGGGCCACGCTCCTGAAGCTGGCCGCCCCGAACGTCCTTGTCATGTTCGTGCAGGCCTCGGTCGGACTGATCGAGACCTATTTCGTCGGCTGGCTCGGCACCGATGCGCTGGCAGGCGTCGCGCTGGTCTTCCCGCTGGTCATGCTGATGCAGATGATGTCGGCCGGTGCAATGGGCGGCGGCATATCGTCGGCGATCGCCCGCGCACTCGGTGGCGGCCGCCGCGCCGATGCCAATGCGCTGGCGCTGCATGCGCTTGTCATCGCCGCCATCTTCGGGCTCTTCTTCATGCTCGCAATGCTTGGCGGCGGGTTCTGGCTCTACCGCGCAATGGGCGGCAACGGCGCCTCGCTCGCGGCGGCGCTGACCTACTCCAATGTCGTCTTCTCGGGCGCCGTCCTCCTGTGGATCTTCAACTCGCTCGCCAATGTGATCCGCGGCACCGGCAACATGGCTGTCCCGGCGCTCGTCACCTGTGCGGGGGTCATCGTGCTGATGCCGCTGTCGCCTTGCCTGATTCTCGGCTGGGGCCCTTTCCCACGGCTCGGGGTCGCCGGCGGCGCCGTGGCGGTGATTGCCTATTACGCGATCGGCAGCGCGGCTCTTGCGGTGTATCTCCGGTCGCGGCGATCGGTCCTGCGGCCCTCGTTTCGCAAATTCAGGCTCCAGTGGCGGCTGTTCCGCGATATTCTGCGCGTTGGCGGCGTCGCCGCTTTGATCACGCTCCAGACAAATCTGATCATCGTGATCGCGACCGCCCTCGTCGGGCGATTCGGGCCGGCCGCGATCGCCGGCTATGGTGTGGGCTCGCGCCTCGAATATCTGCTCGTTCCGATCGTCTTCGGGCTCGGCGGTCCGCTCGTCGCGATGGTGGGCACGAATATCGGCGCGAGGCAGCAGCAGCGCGCGCTGCGCATCGCGTGGATCGGCGCTGCGGCCGCCGCCCTCATCACCGAGGCGATCGGGGTGGCGGCAGCCGTTTTCCCGCACCTGTGGCTCTCGCTGTTCGACACCGATCCGGCCATGCTCGACGCCGGCTCGCGTTACCTACACGCAGTCGGCCCGTTTTACGGCCTGTTCGGTCTCGGCATGGCGCTCTACTTCGCCTCGCAGGGCATCGGCCGGCTGCGCTGGCCGTTCGTCGCGAATTTCACGCGGCTCGTCATTGCCGGCGGCGGGGGCTGGCTGGCGCTGCGCTTAACCGGGGAAATATCCGACGTCTTTCTCGCGCTCGGTGTGGCATTGGCCGCCTTCGGACTGATCAACGCCGTGGCAGTCGCCGGAGGCGCATGGTTCGACCAGCCCGCCGCACCACAGCGTGTTGCGCTCTTGTACGGGAACGCGCCTGAATGACCGGGCGCTATCTCGACGACTTCACCGTGGGCCAAACCTTTGGCTCCGGGACACTGCGGATCGACGCGGACCGGATCAAAGCGTTTGCCGCCGAGTTTGATCCGCAGCCCTTCCATCTCGATGAGGCGGCGGCACAAGGCTCGGCGTTTCGCGGCCTGGCGGCAAGCGGCTGGCACACCGCCGCGGTAACGATGCGGCTCTTGGTTCAGAGTGAGCTCAGGCCGGCCGGGGGCATTGTCAGCGGCGGCTTCGACGAGTTCCGCTGGCCCCGGCCAGTGCGGCCAGGCGATATATTGCACATCGAGAGCGAAATTCTCGAAGTGCGCCCCTCGAAATCGCGCCCTGGGCAAGGCCTCCTCAAGGTGCGCACGACGACATTCAACCAGAATACCGAGCCCGTGCAGATCCTGATCGCTAACCTCGTCGTGCCGCGGCGCCCGGTGTAGTCCCCGCTCGTCGGCCGACTATCCCTGCTTCGAACTTTCGAAGCGAAGGCGTGTTCACAGCGAACAACCATGCACAGAACCAACCATTCAACCGCGCCTCAGCGGAGGCACCGGAGGTTTCGACATGCGGGTTCGCGGTCATATCATTAAAGCCGGTGCCAAGTGACCGGGCAGCCCGAAGAGCTTTCGTCGATTCCGGAGGCAATCCGCGCTCGGCTCGCACGCCCGACTGTCCGCCTGTCGGGACCCGTGGGGCACCCCATGGTCGCCAGCTTTTTCGATCAGCTTCTCCCTGTATTGGAGGTCGAGGGCTCGATAGTGATCGAGCTTTTCACCGACGGCGGCGACGCCGAGATCGGCCGGCGCCTCGCCGAAGAAGTGCGGTTGCTGCGCAGGGCGCACGCTCGGGATATCTGGTTTCTGGGCAAGACCCTCGTCGCCTCCGCGGGGGTGACGGTGATGGCGGCGTTTCCCAAGGACAAACGGTGGTTGACCCGTGATGCGGCGCTCCTCATCCACGGCCGCAGGATGGTCAAGGATCTGCACCTCGAGGGCCCGCTGGGCAGTTGCCGACGGGTGCTCGAAGAAATGATCGCGGACATCGACCACGGGCTCCGTCTCGAGGAGCAGGGGTTTGCCGAACTGATCGACGGCGCAAACGTGGACACGGGAGAGATCGCTCGCCGCGCCTATGGCGGCTGGTATCTGTCCGCCGAGGAGGCTTTGAACAGAGGTCTCGTCGCGGGTCTCGTCTAGCGAGCGCCAGCCCGGGAGCAGCAGATCAGCTCTCGAAAGTCTTTCTGAGCTTGGCGGCCAGATCCGAGTAGGTGAAAGGTTTGAAGATTACCTCGACGCCGGGATCGAGTCGTCCGTGATGCACGATGGCGTTGCGGGCATATCCCGTCGTGAACAAAACTTTGATGCCCGGCCGCCTGAGGATCGCCTCATCAGCGAGCTGGCGGCCGTTCATGCCGCCCGGCAGTCCCACGTCGGTGAACAGAAGACGAAGCTCGGGATGAGCGTTCAGCACTTGGAGAGCCGCGAAACCGTCAGGGGCGCTTATGACTTGGTATCCGAGATCGCTCACCATCTCGACTGTGTAGGTCCGCACATCCGGATCGTCTTCGACGACCAGCACAGTTTCGCCCTGCCGCGCCCGGGGAGGAACGAGCGGCTCCGATGGCAGCTCCAGAAGCGCCCCATCCCCATGGTGCCGGGGAAGATAAAGCTTCACGCAGGTGCCCTGTCCCACCTCGCTGTAGATCTTAACATGCCCGCCGGACTGCTTCACTAAACCGTAGACCTGGGAGAGGCCCAATCCGGTACCCTGGCCTACTTCTTTTGTCGTAAAAAACGGCTCGAACGCCTTCTCGACGACATCCTGGGGCATTCCCTCTCCAGTGTCAGTCACGAATATGCCGACGTACTGGCCGGGACCGACGTCGGCATGCATCGAGCAGTAGGCATCGTCGAGATAGCAGTTGGCGGTTTCGATGGTCAATTTTCCGCCATCCGGCATCGCGTCGCGCGCATTGACGGCGAGGTTGATGAGCGCGTTTTCGAGCTGGTTTGCATCGGCAAAGATATTCCAAAGCCCGCCCGCCAAAACGGTTTCGATCGCGACAGATTCTCCGAGGGCGCGCCGCAGCAGATCGGACATGCCGGTGACCAGTTTGTTGGGCGACACTACCTCCGGCGCGAGCGGCTGGCGTCGCGCGAACACGAGCAGACGCTGTGTCAGCTCGGCGCCGCGGAAGGCACCCCTCAGGGCGGCCGCGATCAGGCGATGAAATTCGTGGTCCGGCGGGAGCCGCCGCTGCATCGTCTCGATGTTGCCCATGATGACCGTCAGTAGATTATTGAAGTCGTGGGCAATACCGCCGGTAAGCTGACCGATCGCCTCCATTTTCTGCGCCTGACGCAATGCGTCTTCCATTCGCTGCCGATTTTTAACCTCCTCGGCAACGCGGTCCTCGAGCGTCTCGTTGATCCGTTGCAGTTCCTCTTCAGCGTGCCGGCGCGCCGCCAGCTCGCTCTGACTTGCTTCAAAGAGCTGCGCGTTGTCGATAGCGGTTGCCGCTTGCGCCGCAATGCCGGTCACGATCCGCTCGTCACGCGGAGTGAAAATGCCCGGCTCCGAGTGACCGAAAAAGAGTCCGCCGATCACCTCGCCAGAGCGGGAGACCACGGGTATCGCCAGGTAGCTGCGCACGGGCAGGTGGCCAGGAGGCATGCCATGATAAGGCGGGTTCTGCCCGTAGCGAGGATCAGCAAGGATGTCGTCCGATCGAACCGAGCCCACTCCGCGAAACGTCGGCTCGAACACCGGCGTGTTGCGCGGCATCGGGAATTTCGCAAAAGCTTCGCGCGGCGCGCCTGAAAGCGAGTACAGGGTATACGTCTCGCCATTCTCGTCGATCACATTGTAAAAGAAAGCGCCGAACTGAGCCCTGGTGAGTTCGACTGCGGCGTCGGTAACGGTCTGGACCAGCCGTTCCAGACTGAGCTCCGCCGCGAGAGCCGTGCCGGTGCGGTTGAGCACCTCCAACGTGCGCGCCTCTTCGCGAAGTTGAGCAATGCGGGCCTCCAGAGTTTCGTTGAGCGCCAGCAGCCGGGCTTCGAGCGCCTTGCGCTCGCTAATCTCATAATAGACGCCGGACACCCAACGGGTGTGGCCGCTGTCACTCTTCCGGGCTTCGCCTTTGCCCGCGATCCAGTGGACGCTGCCGTCCGGGTGCCTGACCCGGAATTCGCTATAATAGGCGCCCGATTGCACTGCGCGCTCGATCGCGGCGTGCAACTTTGGCACGTCGTCGATGAAGATTGCGTGCTCCCACTCGGAAAATGAGGGCTTCGGAATCCCAGGATCGAAGCCAAAGAGAACCGCTACATAGGGCGTCCACTGCCACTCGTCTGTCGCCAAATCCCATTCGAACCAGCCGATTCCACTGGCGACCTGCGCCAAACGAAACCGCTCCTCGGTTTGGCGGAGCCGGCTTTCGATGTGCTCGCGGTTGTACTCGACCTCGTCCATCGGCCAGCCGCTTATGCGGTGCCGCCCAAAATCGATTTGGCTTCGGCCATGGCGCGCATCTTGCCAAGCGCGATATGCCTCGGCAGGTGATTGAACCCGCACGAGCTGGTGATGATGGTCTGCTCGGGCGCGAGCCAGGGGTGCGCTCTGATGCGTTCGGATATTTGGTCGGCGGTCTCGATGTTGGGCGCCTGCACATCGACTGCGCCGACCCCCAGCTGATGGTCGCCGAGAAGGCCTTTGAAGTGGTGGGCCATGTCGTGCTCGATCAGAAACGCGTCACAGTCGATGCGGCACGCGAGATCGGCTTTGTAGCGGCCGAAATCAAAGTAACGATGGCCGATTTGCCCATCGTAATCGGGGCCAACTGCGTAGTTGCCCTGACAGATGTGAACCGAAACGTGAATATCGTCCGGAAGCCCTTCCAGCGAGAGGTTGATCGCATCCACCGCAGCGCTCACGTCGTCATCGGATGCCGGCGTAAAGTACGGCTCGTCGATTTGAAGATGCTTGCAGCCGGCCTCGGCCAGACGGCGGAAGTTGTTGTGCAACAGCTTGCCCAGGTCGAGCATCATCGGGGCCAGATCGCCATAATGTTCGTCATGGGCGACCGCCGCCAGCAAGTGCGGCCCGGTCATCGTGATCTTGACCGGGTTGCGCGCGAAGGCCGTCACGGTCCTGAATTCATCGACCAGCCCGAGATCGGTGCTGTCGGAAACCCGCCCTTTGCAGATCGCGGCGGGATGAGTGACGTTTGGATCGTGCTTGGTGATCAGCTTGGGTCGGGTCTCTCCTTGGAAGGCCGGGATCTTCTGCCAGAAGTGGTTGAGCATCGCATTTGGCGGCGAGTGCCGGTTATGGGTGCGCCGATGCATTTCGCCACCGGTAATCACGTCGATCCCTGCCGTCTCCTGTTCCAGTATCGCCGCCTGCATCGCGCGAAATTGCGCGTCGGCGAGATCGGCCGGCTGGAGTTGTCCCAGGGTCACCAGGCGGTCGAGCGTCTCGTACCAGCGCGGAACGCTGTGTGCACCGATCACGGTGGTCGTGTATTTTGGGTACCGAGGCATCGTCTTACCTGCGCGCCAAGCCGTTTGATTTACCCGACGGTGTTTGCATTTCTTTCAAATCTTGGCAGAGATACCGCCCATAATCGTGCCACACAAACGACAGGCTAAATCTCCCAAACTATGCGTCGGTTCGGCAGGAGGAAACACTCTGTCTCCTCGAAAGGTTCCGCAGCTATCTTACTTTAGCTTGTACCGACTTGTCGCTGGTACATGACGGCCGGGGGCCGTGTAGTTCTACGACCGAATTGAATTGAACACCGATCATGGATCTTCCCCCGACTCAGTGATTGCAGGGCGCTCAGGCCGATCAGTGGCGAGGGGTCTCTGACCTGGGTCCCCGAGTGGTCGAGCAATCGCAGTGTTTTGAAGTGGACCACGCCGGCCATGGTCGGATTTTTGCCTCGGAACCCATAGCTCGTCGAGTTCGGGCACCCCGGCCAAACGATAGAAGTTCGAAGCAAGCCGGTTCGGCTTGATGTCCGTGGCGGCTGCGCCCCAGCGGCCGCTTCGTCGACTACCGTCGCCGAGATTGAGGCGGCAGAGATGGGTCAGGCGGAACAACTGCGCCGGAAGCTCGTTGAATCCCAGCCTTCCCAAGTCGGCTGCTAGGCCGATCACGATACGACAGAAAATCGCGTTCCGCGAATAACGGGTTTGCCGGCGAGCACTTCGGGCACGAGCGTAATCCGATGATGCTATGACATCGTTTTAGCTACCCCATATTCCGAGTTGGCATTATACGAACCTGGTGTGCGAGGCGATGCCAGAGTGGCCGTCGGCCGGTACAGCAATCCGGAGCGCAGGGCAATTGCCGGTGCGCTTGCTTCCCTCCGCCGCGCTGGTTTTGGCTGTCGCTTTGATCGGCTCGCCGGCGCAGGCGCGTGCCGGTGCTGTGGTCGTAGCGTCGAAGATCGACACCGAAGGCGCCTTGCTCGGCAATGTGATCCTGGCCCTGCTCCGAGCGCATGACATTGCCGTGGAAAACAGGCTCCAGCTCGGGCCCACCAACATCGTGCGCGCCGCCATTCTCGCGGGACAGGTCGACATCTATCCTGAATACACCGGGAACGGCGCGCTGTTCTTTCATAAGGAGCAAGATCCGGCATGGAAGAATTGGCAGCGCGGTTACGAGCTGGTCGAGGCGCTCTGCCGGGAAAAGAACCATCTGGTGTGGCTGACCCCGGCGCCGGCGAACAACACTTGGGTGGTCGCCGTGCGCAGGGATTTGGCGGAGCGTGAACACCTCGCCACGATGGACGATTTCGCGAACTACGTAAAAGAGGGCGGCAGGATCAAGCTCGCCGCCTCGGCGGAGTTTGTCGAGAGCCCGTCGGCGCTGCCGGCGTTCGAGGCGACCTATGGCTTCCGGCTGTCGGACGAGCAGTTGCTGACCTTATCGGGCGGCAACACCGCCGCCACTCTGCGCGCCGCGGCCGAAGAGATGTCCGGCGTCAACGCGGCGATGGCGTATGGTACGGACGGCGCCATGGCGGCGCTCGGGCTTGTCGCGCTCAAAGACGACAAGGGTGCGCAAATCGTCTACGCGCCGGCCCCGGTCGTTCGCGAGCCGGTGCTGCAGGAACATCCCGAAATCCGCACGGTGCTCGATCCGGTCTTCGCCACGCTGACACTCGAGACCCTGCAAAAGCTCAATGCCGAGATTGCCGTCGATGGAGAGGAGGCCGGAGCGGTCGCGGTCTCCTATCTGCGATCGCGGAGTTTCCTGCCATGACCGTCCAGCCGAGTCTGGTCGGCCGCCGTCCTGCGTTGCCTCTTTCGATCCGCATTCATAACCAGGTGCTTTTTGTATTGGTGATCATTGCGGCGGCTGCAGTTGCGCTGTCGGGCTTTCTCGGCGATGCGCCGAACCGGCTCGTTTCGGGCAAGCCGGTCCCGCTATGGGCGTCAGCCGGCGCCCTGCCGACCGCCGGCATTGTGGTACTGGGCGCGGCATTGGCGGCGGCATGCCTGACGCGCCCGAGCGAGGTGCTTCACTGCGCCGTCGCCGCATTCGCCGTTGCGCTGCTGCTGCTTGTCCTGGCCGCCGCGGGGCAGGCGGCCAGCCTCCTAGCGCAGAGCGCCAGCCCCGCCTCCCGCATTTCACTGGGTCCTGCGTTCTGGGTGCTCACGGCATGCGCCGCCCTCGCTGTGGCGGATGCGCTGCAGCGTCTCGGCGTCGGCATCATCGCACAACTCGTCACAGTGGCCGGGATCGCTTCGGGTATGCTGCTGATGGCGTTGACCGGCACATTCGACGCGCTTTCCCTCGCAAAGGAATACGAAATTCACCGCCAGGTCTTTGGCGACGCGATGGCGCGTCATATGACATTGGTTGGAGTCTCGGTCGGGGCGGCGGCGGCGATCGGCTTCCCTCTCGGCGCGGCCACTGCCAGGCGTCCGGGCTTGCAAAGCCCGGTGTTTGCCGTTTTGAATATCCTGCAGACGATCCCGTCGATTGCGCTGTTCGGATTGCTGGTCGTGCCGTTATCGGCACTGGTTGCGGCAGTGCCGCGGCTCACCGCATACGGGGTCGGCGGCATCGGGGTGGCCCCGGCAATCATTGCACTCGTGCTCTATGCACTCCTGCCGGTGGTTCGCAGCGCATCGGTGGGGTTGACGGGTGTCGACAGTGCAGCCATTGAAGCCGGGCGGGGCATGGGGATGAGCCCGGGACAGATTTTCCGAGAAATCGAACTGCCGCTCGCCTTGCCAGTGCTGCTCGCCGGGCTGCGCATCGTCACGGTGCAGGCGATCGGCTTGGCGGTGGTCGCGGCGCTGATCGGCGCGGGCGGTCTCGGAACCTTCGTCTTTGAGGGTCTCGGCCAATATGCTGTCGATCTCGTGCTACTCGGCGCCCTACCGGCGATTTTTCTCGCGCTCGCTGCCGATTTTGTGCTGCAAATCCTGACCGCTATGCTGCGCCGGCGGTTTGCAGCATGATCGAGATCGAGAACGTCACCAAATATTACGGCGATCGTCGTGTCGTCGACCGGCTTTCGTTGACTGTTCCGGCGGGCGATTTTTGCGTGTTGCTCGGCTCGTCCGGTTGCGGCAAATCGACGACATTGAAGATGATCAATCGGCTGCTCGCGGCCGATGCCGGACAAATCCGGGTCGCCGGTGAGGACATCGCGACCGTGCCGGCCGAGCGGTTGCGGCGGCATATTGGTTATGCGATCCAGTCGATCGGTCTTTTTCCGCATTGGACGGTCGAGGACAACATCGCCACCGTCCCGCACCTCCTAAAATGGCCGCGGGCGCGCCGGGGGGAGCGCGTCACCGAGTTGCTCGAGATGTTTCAGCTCAAGCCGGAGACTTATCGCGGGAAATACCCGCACCAGCTTTCGGGGGGCGAGCAGCAGCGGGTCGGGGTCGCCCGTGCACTCGCCGCCGATCCCGAATTGCTGCTGATGGATGAGCCGTTCGGCGCGGTCGATCCGCTGACCCGCGACGATTTGCAGGCGGAATTATTGCGCGTCCATCGGGAGATGAAGAAAACCATCGTGTTCGTGACCCATGACATCGAAGAGGCGCTGCGCCTCGCGACCCATATCGCGGTGATGCAGGACGGCCGGATTGCCCAGCTCGGCTCGCCGATCGATATCCTCGAGCACCCGGTGAGCGAGTTCGTGGCCGACTTTGTCGGACGGCAGGGGATCGGCCTCAAGCTCCTTTCGGTGCGGAAGATCGCCGACCGCATGCGCCCCGGCGAAACCGCAGAAGGCGAGCCGCTCTCTCTCGACACATCGCTGCGCGACGCACTCTCGGCGATGACCACGCGGCGCACCGACCGGCTGCCCGTCTGCGACGCCGCCGGCCGCAAGATCGGGGCGATCGCGCTCGCCGATCTCGTGCGGTAAGCGTCATTGGAGCGGCAGAGAATGGATCGCATTCTGCATTTTCGCTCCGACGGGTTGGCGTTGTCGCCTGCCGAATATGCCCGATTGCTGGTTCAGCTGGCCGAGGAACACGGTATCGCCGCCGACGAATTCTCGCGGCAGGGCGTCGTCGTCGAGCTAGAGCAACGGATGGCAGCGCTGCTCGGCAAGGAGATGGCGCTGTTTCTGCCGAGCGGTACGCTCGCAAACCATTTGGCGCTGCGTCTTCTCGCGATGCGCGGCCGCCGGGTGCTCGTGCAGCGCGAAAGCCATATCTACAACGATACCGGAGACTGCGCGCAGGAGCTGAGCGGTCTGACCCTGATCCCCCTCGCTCCGCAGCGCGCGACCTTTACCCTCGGCGAGGTCGAGGGCGAGGTCGACCGCCTTCCGGAAGCCCGCGTCTCGACCCCGATCGGCGTAATCTCGATAGAATCCCCGGTGCGCCGGCTCCAGGGCGAGGTCTTCGATTTCGCCGAGATGCAGCGGATCGCGGCCTTTGCGCGGGAGCACCGGATCAGTATCCACCTCGATGGCGCCCGCATCTTTCTCGCCTCGGCCTATACGGGAATAACGCCGGCGAGCTATGCCGCGTTGTTCGACACGGTCTACGTCTCGCTCTACAAATACTTCAACGCCGCCGCCGGCGCTGTGCTCGCCGGGCCGCGGGAGCTGATCGAGAGCCTCTATCATCAGCGCCGGATGTTCGGCGGCAGCCTTCGCCAGGCCTGGCCTTATGCGGCGGTGGCATTGCATTATCTCGACGGCTTCAGCGCACGTTTCCAGCAAGCCATCGCTGCTGCCGAGACCCTGTTTCAGGCCCTGCGCCAGTACCCCAACTGCGAGGTCCGGCGCCCCGCAGCGGCGACCAATGTCACGCACCTGCGTGTCTTTGGGGCCGATGCCGAGAGCCTGCCCGAGCGGCTGCTCGCACGCGGGATCGCCATCCGACCTGCCCTGCACGCCTCCCCTGAGGGCGCCGAATTCGAGCTGTTTACCAACGAGACGATCCTGCGCCGTCCGGCAAATGAGATCGCAGAAACGTTCATCGGCGCCTTAGGATCTGAGCCCCTCTCCGCCCTTTAGGGGCGGAGAGGGAGATCTGCGACTTGGAGCACCCGGTCGCGATATTGACGCTGAGCGGTCTGTCGCTTAACTACTTGGTATGGCTCAGCTTCCGATCATTACGGCTCCCGACCCTCGGCTCAAGATCAAGGCGCGGCCGGTGCCTGCGGTCGACGACAAGATCAGGCGGCTGATGGACGACATGCTCGACACGATGTACGGGGCGATCGGCATCGGTCTCGCCGCCCCGCAGGTCGGACAATCGAGCCGGGTCATTGTCCTCGATGTCGCCCGCGAGGGCGAGAAGCCGCAGCCGCTGCAGCTGGCCAATCCGGAAATCCTCCGGCGGTCGCCTGAGCTGACGACCGGCAATGAGGGCTGCCTGTCCCTACCGGAACATTACGCCGAGGTTACGCGGCCGGCAAAGATCCGCCTGCGCTACGTCGATTACCAGAACGAAATCCGGGAGATCGAGGCGTCCGGGCTGCTCGCGATGTGCCTGCAGCACGAGATCGATCACCTCGACGGCGTCCTCTTTGTCGACCATATCTCCTCGCTGAAGCGCGGGATGATCCTGCGCAAGCTCGCCAAGGCCAAGCGCATCGGGGTGCCCGCGACCGCCGCCTGACCCCAGAGGAAGACCCCAGAGGCTGACCCCGGAGGGGGCGAAGGATAAACACGACCGGTTCGCGACGAGCGCTCGACCTCGTTTTTATGGGCACCCCGGCTTTCGCCGCGACAATCCTCGGCGCGCTGATCGAGGCCGGGCACCGGATCCTTGCCGTCTACACACAGCCGCCGCGCCCCGCCGGCCGCGGGCACCGGCCGCAACCCTCGCCGGTTCAATTGCTGGCGGCACAGCACGCCCTCCCGGTCCGCTGTCCGGCGATCCTGCGGAACGAAGCGGAGCAAGCCGCCTTCGGCACGCTGAGCGCTGATGCCGCGGTCGTCGCTGCGTACGGCCTGATTTTGCCGCGGCCGATCCTGACCGCGCCCCGGCTCGGCTGTCTCAATGTGCACGCCTCGCTGCTGCCGCGCTGGCGCGGCGCCGCGCCGATTCAGCGGGCATTGCTCGCCGGTGACCGAGAGACCGGGATCACGATCATGCAGATGGAGGAGGGGCTCGACACCGGCCCGATCCTGCTGCAGGAAGCCGTGCCGATCGCGTCCGATGCGACGGCCGCCGGTCTCTCGGCCGAGCTCGCGATTCTCGGCGGGCGACTGATGCTGCCGGCGCTCGACGGGGTCGCCGAAGGCCGGCTTATCGGCAAGCCGCAGCCGCAGCAGGGCGTCACCTATGCGCCCAAGATCGGCCGGGAGGAAGGCCGGCTCGATTGGCGGCGGCATTCGCCCGATCTAGAACGGCGGGTTCGGGTATTCGAGCCCTGGCCGGGGTCTTTTTTCGAGACCGCGGGTGAGAGGATCCGGGTGCACGCGGCAGTCGACCTGCCGGGTCCGGCGGGGGGCGTGCCGGGGACCGTGCTCGACGACCGCTTGTCCGTTGCGTGCGGCGAGGGCGTCCTGCGCCTCTTGCGGCTGCAGCGGCCGGGCCGCGCCGCTCTCGACGCCCCGGCCTTTCTGCGCGGATTTCCGATCCCCCCCGGGACGAGGCTGCCATGCCCCGCTACAAGCTGACGATCGAATATGACGGCAGCGGGCTAGTCGGTTGGCAGCGCCAGGCGAACGGCCTATCGGTCCAAGAGTCGCTCGAAACAGCGATCCACAAATTCTGCGGGAAAACGGTCACCGTCCACGGCGCAGGGCGGACCGACGCGGGCGTGCATGCATTGGCGCAGATCGCGCATCTCGATCTTGGCCGCGAGGCAGAACCGGAGGTGCTGCGCGGCGCCGTCAACCATTATCTCCGGCCCAATGCGATCAGCGTCCTTGCCGCCGAGCGCGTTTGCGACGGGTTCGATGCCCGGCTGTCGGCGATCGGCCGGGTTTATCTCTATCGCATCCTGAACCGCCGCGCTCCGCCGGCCCTCGATCGCGGCCGCGTGTGGCAGGTCGCTCCGGCGCTCGACGTTGACGCGATGCGGGCCGGCGCCCAGCATCTCGTAGGGCACCATGATTTTTCGACCTTCCGCGACTTGCTGTGCCAGGCGCGGTCGCCGCTGAAGACGCTCGACGCGCTGGAAGTCGGCCGGGCCGGCGACGAGATCCGCATCATGGCTCATGCCCGCTCGTTTCTGCATCACCAGGTGCGCAACATCGCCGGCACATTGAAGCTGGTTGGCCTCGGACGGTGGCGTCCCGAGGATGTGGCCCGCGCGCTCGCGGCCCGTGATCGCCGCGCCGGCGGCCCGACCGCGCCGCCCGAAGGCCTCTATTTGGTCGAAATCCGCTATCCGTCGCGCTGAGACGCCGTCAGCGGAAAAATTCGATCTTCGCCTCGCGGAACCAGAGGAAGTTTGCCGGTGCCGCCGAAATCGGCCCGTTGATCGCGAAGACCGCGATCTCGAATTTGTCCCCCGGAGCAACGGGATTGGCGAGCACCAGGCGATGCGGCATGTTGAACCCTTGGATTGTGCCGGGGCTCGGGCGGCCGGCAGCACGCGGCAGCTCGCCATTGACCCAGACTTCCGCGTAGTCGTCGACATTCACCCGCAGCACCGTCATTGCGCCGGCGGTATCGAAACCGGCGGCACTTGCCGGGACCGTCAGCTTTGTGCGGTACCAGAAGAACGACACCATGCCGCCGCCCCGCCTGGTGCCCAGGTCGTCGGCGGCGATCACCGGCCAAGACGAATCGTCAAAGCCGCTCAGCCCGGCATAAGGCTCAATGTCGTAGGTCGTCCTGAATTCGGGCATCGCGTCCGTCAACGCCGGGCATTCGACGAGCTTCGCCTCCATCCCTTTCCACTGCGCGTCAAATACCGCCGATCCCTCGACCGTCATCAGATCGACGATATACGCCGGCGGCAGCAACGGCGCGCTCGGCGGGTGAGGGACGAGCAGGGGAGGCTTTGGCGGTGCGACTGAGGCTGTGGGCCTGATCCGCTTGTCCTCGGGCATTTCCGTCTCCCTTTTTTCAGATCGCCGAGTATAAGCAGAGACTTCGCCAGCTAGCGAGGATCGGTTCGCGCAACTGCGGTAAACCGAAGGCTTGGTACCGGAGGCAGCCTGATGCGGATCGTCGTGGTCGGCACTTCGGGTGCCGGCAAGACGACGCTGGCACGCAGGATTGCGGCATTGTTGCATCTGCCGCACATCGAGCTCGACGCGATCAACTGGCAACCGGGCTGGCGCGATCTGACGCGGCACGACCCGGAGGAATTCGTCCGCCGCGTCGATGAGGCAATCAAGGCCGAGGCTTGGGTGGTCGACGGCAATTACGGTCCCGTGCGCGACAGGGTCTGGCAGCGTGCGACCCACCTCGTCTGGCTCGACTACGAGCGACCGGTGATCATGGCTCGCGTGATCTCCCGTACGCTGTACCGCGCGGTTCTGCGCATCGAATTATGGGGCGGAAACCGTGAGCGCTGGCGGCATATGCTGCGGCCCAGCCATCCGATCCGCTGGGCCTGGAGCACCTGGGAGCGCCGGCGCCGCGAAACCGAGGAACGGTTGGCGCGGAAGGAATGCGCGCATCTCATGGTATTGCGGCTGCACCGGCCCAGCGAAGTGCAGCAAGCAATAGACGTTCTGTGTCCGCGTGCTGTCGATAAAGTCGCCGATCTATCCATTTCCACGCAGCGTCGGCCCTCACCCGGCCATGTCGAATAGCAGACGTCACAACTCCGTTAACTTTTTCTGTCAAAAAAATGACAAATATCGGCATTAAAATGGCGACGGCTGGACACGATGGCTTTGCACATGCATCTATTTAGCACGCAACCATGGAGACGGCCTCCTTTGCCGCGACACGGAGCCGCAGCGGGAACCTTCGTATTAGACGAGTGTTTTGCGGACCGATCACTTAATAAGGGTACCTCGGCGATAAAGGTGAGCTTTGATGTCTACGCCAAACGAGAAAGCTCTTGCGTATCTGGACACGTTGGAAGCGCATCGACGGATAGCACTCGAGATTAGCGAACAAAAAGCCGAGGAAGCCAAGCTGATCAAAGCCCGCCAGGAAGGCTTTCAAGAGGCGATGAAAATGCTCGGCTTGGCAATTTCGGCTGGTGATGCCACACCCGATCCCGCATCCCAACCCAAGCAGCCTGGCCGGCGGCGCGTGCGCCGGCACATCCGCGAACTGATCTTGCGTGAATTGTCGTTTTCCGGACAGGCAATGACGGCAACCCAGATCGCCAAAGCCGTCGATTACCAGACCGAGCGAACGGAAATGGCGCTCCAGCGCATGGAAGAAACCGGCCAGGTACTTCGGAACGCAGGGGGCCGATGGGCAATCGGCAACACAGCTGTGGCTCAACTCAACGGCCACGCTGCCACCGGTGGTAACGGCAAATCCCGGCCGATGCCGGACGCCATTGACAGCTCGATTTAAACAAGAGCCAATCGGATGGTCGAACGGCTCCTGCCCGCCAATGGAAGGAGTGCGCAAGCTCTTAACGATTGCCGGGCAGCCGATTGGTCGTAAACCAGGGACCGAAGGCGACGAGGGACTTAATCTCGGCTGATCTCACGTGGCCTCGACCCCCCTTCCGGACTGAAACCATGCCGAACCACCGGCAAGGCAGAACGCGCTGCACCTATTCCGGAGCGTTGATTAATTCGATGCACGTGCCGCCCGGAAGCTCGCCCGGTAGCGGTTGACTGGTCATATTCCTGTGCACAGGCGCTGCTACTCTTGCGCAGAGGCCAAGCCTAGCCTGCGACTACGGGGCCTCAGTGTGGCCTGCGCAGACGGGGATGCCGGCCGATCTTATGTTCATTAATGCATGTCTCAGCGGCACTGGGCCTTTCCTTTGATCCTGACCCGCGGCAGGATCGAGCGGTAACCATGACGCTCAGCGGTAATGGGCATCGGCATCCGGGAGGAAACCATGGAAGCGCGGGTCATCAGCAAGGTCAGCCGGCGGATCGTGCCGTTCGTGGCGCTCTGCTACTTTGTCTGCTTCCTCGACCGGGTCAATGTCGGCTTCGCCGCGCTCGAGATGAACAAGGATCTCGGCTTCACCGCGACCATGTTCGGTTGGGGCGCCGGCATCTTTTTCTTCGGTTATTTCTTCTTCGAAGTGCCGAGCAATTTGGCGCTCGAGCGGTTCGGCGCACGGCTGTGGATTGCCCGGATCATGGTGACGTGGGGCCTATTGTCGGCCGCCATGGCATTGATCTGGAACGGGTGGAGCTTTCTCGTCGTCCGCTTCCTGCTCGGCGCGGCCGAGGCCGGCTTTTTCCCTGGGATTATTCTGTTCCTGACCTACTGGTTCCCTTCGCATTATCGGGCTCGCATGGTCGGCCGCTTCATGGCGGCGATCCCGATCTCGACGGTGATCGGCGCCCCGCTATCCGGGCTGATCCTGGGAATGGATGGGATCTGGGGGCTCAAGGGTTGGCAATGGCTGTTCATTTGCGAGGGCCTTCCGACGGTTCTGCTCGGCCTCGTCGTCATGTTTTACCTGACCGACGGTCCCGCAAAGGCGCATTGGCTCGCCGCTGATGAGCGCGGCTGGCTGATCGACCGCTTGCGCCGCGAGCGGATGGTCCGCGAGGCTCACGCAAGACACACGCTCTGGCAGGCGCTGGCCCATCCCCGCGTGCTGGTGCTGAGCCTGGTTTATTTCGGGACTGCCGCGGCAAGTTACGCCTTGAGCTTTTGGCTGCCGACGATCGTCAAGGATTTTGGCGTCACCAATTTCCAGACCGGGCTGATCACCGCGGTCCCTTATCTGGTCGGCGCGGTCGCGGTATTTCTCTGGCCCCTCCTCTCGGACCGGATGGGCGAGCGGAAATGGAACACGGCCCTGGCCTTCCTGGTCACCGCAGGCGGGCTCGCGCTGTCGACCTATTTCCCGGACCCAGTGCAGAAGATGACGGTGCTGTCGATCTGCGCGATCGGTCTTTTCGCAATTGCGCCGTTGTTCTGGACATTGCCAACCGCATTCCTCAGCGGTACCGCCGCTGCGGGCGGCATCGCCCTGATCAATTCGATCGGCAATCTCGCCGGATTTGCCGCCCCCTACGCGATGGGCTACCTGAAGGACGCGACAGGCGGGTTCACCGCCGGCCTGCTGGCGGTCGCGTTCTTTCCATTCTTGTCGGCCATCCTCGTGCTGATCCTCGGGCACAACCCGGCGCTCGAACGCGGCGCCCTCCCGGAAGGGGCCCATTAGCACGCAAAATTATGGCCTTGCGCAGCCTTCGAAGGCGTTGTGAGGACAAGAGAACCCGCCGCCCGGATCTGGTCCGAGATAGGCGTTCCCGGCCCCTGGTCCGCACCCGGCGAGCAGTACCGCCAGAACGAGCGCGCAAAATGCAAATCTCAACGCCCTCATAGGCGAGAGGACCGCGCCGGGCCCGAAAGGTCTAGATCACTGCGATCGCTTCGATCTCGATCAGAAACTCGGGTTGAGCCAACGCAGCGACGGCGACCAAGGTCGAGGCCGGCATCTTCTTGCCGAAGAATTCCTCGCGGATGGCCGCGTAATCGGCGCGATGACGGATATCGGTCAGATATGTATTGACCTTGATAATGTTGGCCATCGTGCCGCCGCCGGCCTCGACCTGGGCCTTGACCGCCTGCAAAGCCGCCCGCGCTTGCGCCTTGAAATCGCCGGGGTGCGCGGCACTGCCGTTGTCGCCATAGGCCACTTGGCCCGCGATATAGAGGATCGTCTCGGCGCCGGTCACCTTGACAGCCTGCGAATAGGTCGGCGGATCCCAGACCTCGCGGGCGGCATATTGCTCGATCTTGGCCATCGCTCATCCTCCTGTGAACGGAACGGCCCCAAGCTAAAAGCCGACCGCCAGGAGCGTCAAGACGAGGCGCCCGATCAGTGTTGCTGGTCGGCCGGCCGGGCGCGTTCGGCGGATTGCTGCCGATACACTTCCCGCTGCTTCTCGCGCCACGCCGCCCGTTCCTCGGGATCGAGCTTGCCGTCGTGGTTGCTGTCGATCTGGTCGAACCGCTCGCGATAGAGCTGGTCGCGCTCCTCGGCCGGCATCGCCGCCACCCGATCGTAATAGGCCTTGCGGCGCTCGACGCTCGCTTTCTCCGCAGCGGAGAGGCCGGGGTCGGCCAGCTGGCGCGCGAGCCGAGCCTGGCGCTGTTGCAGGTCGTGCGCGCGGAAGTCGCGATACTGGTCGAATGTAATCATATCGCCGGCCGCGGCGGGTTCGGTTGCTCGCTGCGCAGCGGCTGGCCAGTGCCACCACGCGATTGCGAGCAGGATCGCCGCGGCGGCCGGGAGCATCCATTTCTTCATCGTCATCTCCTCGGAGTTCATCGCCCCCCCAGCCAAGAGAACAAAACATGATCGAAATTGGCAAGCTGAAATTTTGCGATGGCCTCTCGGAGAGGTCGGCCTTCCCTCAGACGAAGAGCCGCTCCTTCTCAAGTCCGTCGTAGAGATGAGCCACAAACTCGCCGTACCCGTTCCATTTGAGGGTCGGCACGCGCTCGTTGGTGCCGAGCACCCGCTCCGTCGCCTGGCTCCAGCGCGGATGGGGAACTTCGGGGTTGACGTTGGCCCAGAACCCGTACTCGCTGCCCTGCACGGTTTCCCAGAAGGACACCGGCCGCTTTTCGGTGAACGAGAAATGGACGATAGATTTGACCGATTTGAAACCGTATTTCCACGGCAATACCAGCCGCAATGGCGCCCCGTCCTGCTTTGGAACGGGCTTGCCGTACATCCCGGTCACCAGAAAGGCGAGCTCGTTTCCCGCCTCGGAGATCGTGACACCCTCGACATAAGGCCACGGGTACCAGACTTCCTTCTGCCCCGGCGCGGTCTTGGGGTCGAGAAACGTCTCCATCTGAACGTATTTCGCCGAGCCCAGCGGCTTGGCAAATTCAACCAGGGCGGCCATCGGGAAGCCGCTCCACGGCACCGCCATCGACCACGCCTCGACGCAGCGATGCCGGTATAGCCGCTCTTCGAGCGCCATCTTCTTCAGTAGATCGTCGATATCGACGGTGAGCGGTTTCTCGACCAGTCCATCGATCTTGACTGTCCACGGCCGGATCTTCAGTGCCTGGGCATCGGACGCGATCGATTTTTGCGAGCCGAACTCGTAGAAATTATTGTAGGTCGTGGCCAGCTTTTCGTCGGTCAGCGGCCGGTCGAGCGTGTAACGCGGGTTGCGCTTGGCAGGGTAGAGGGCGCCCGACGGATCCTCCTCCGCCGCAAAGGCCGAACCCAATCCCGGCGCCAGGATCGGGCCGGCCGCAATCGCTTTGATCAGCGCCCTGCGCCCGAGAAATACCGCCTCAGGTGTAGTGGCGCTCTCACGTAGCTCCCAGCCTTTTCGTCGCCGGATCAACACGACCGCACCTCGCTACCGTTGCGACCCAGAATTTGGGTCTGCAGCCGGTGGAGCCAAGTCACGCTTTCGCGATCAACCTCATTGCGCGGCGTCAGCCGTGCGCGAAGCGAGCACCTTCTCTGCCGGTCTGCCGCTCAGCTCCTGCATATGGTCGAATTGATGGGCGAAGCTGCCGACCCCCATCGTCAATGAGCGCAGCTCGACGATCAGGTCATGCAATTCGCTTTGCGGCAGATGGGCGCTGACGACGTCCCAGCCGGGCCAATCGGCCTTGGCGTCGTAGCCGAGAATTTGGCCGCGCCGTCCCGAGACCAATCGCTGAACCCGCGCGGTGAACGCGTTCGGCACGGAAATCTCGACCGAGTTCGATCGGCTCTAGCAGGACCGGCTCGCATTTCGGCAATGCTTCCTGGACCGCCTGCCGTCCCGCCGTTTTGAACGCCTGGTCCGAGCTGTCGACGGCGTGGAACTGGCCGGTGATCAGATTGACTGCGGCATCGACGACCGGAAATCCCAGCGGGCCGTGAAGCAGCGCCTCGATCACCCCTTCCTCGACCGCCGGGATATAGTTGCGCGGGATCGCGCCGCCTACGACGCTGTCGGTAAAAGTGAAGCCCGAGCCGCGCGGCAGCGCCTTCACCTCGATCGTGACGTCGGCAAACTGGCCATGCCCGCCGCTCTGACGCTTGAAGCGGGAATGCTGCTGAGTGCCGCGCCGGATCGTCTCCTTGTAAGGAACTGCGGCGCGCCTGCCGTTGACCGCCAGGTTGTGGCGGGTGCGCAGGCGGTCGATGGCGATCTGCAGGTGAATATCGCCCTGGCCCCACAGCACCATTTCCTGGGTATCGGCATTCTGCTCGAGCTCCAGGGTGGGATCTTCCTCGATCAGCTTGCCGATGGCGCCGGTCAGCTTGACGTCGTCCTGGCGCCGCTCGGAAGTGATCGCGAGGCCGTAAACCGGCTGCGGGCGTTCCGGCTGCAGCAATGGCCCCGCCTTGCCGGACGGGGTCAGGACAGTGCCGGTGGCGATATCTTCCATTCGCGTCAGCCCGACGACTTCGCCGGCCTGAGCGGCGGGGACCTTCTCCTGCTGAGCACCGACCAGGCGCAAAACGCCGGCAACGCGGCCGCCGTTCAGCACCATCCCCTCGGGGATCGTGCCGCGCCATACGCGAACCAATGACAGCTTGCCGGTGTGCGGCAGGTGGTAGGTCTTGAAAACCTGCGCCAAGGGCTCGCCTTCTGGAGCGATCCCCAGCCGTTCTGCGGTCTCCCGCGGCGCCGGCGCCTCATGGCGCAGCGCCTTCCATAGCCGGCGTATGCCAAAATCCGCCTGCCCTGAGCCGAGAAACACCGGCACTACTTGCGCGCCCTTGAGTGTGCGGGTCAGGTGCTTATAAATCTCCTCCTTGGGCGGCTCGACCTCTTCGAGCAATTGCTCGAGCAACGTGTCGTCAAAATCGGCCAGCTTTTCGATCAGCCCGGTGCGCGTTGCGCCTTCCTGCTCCCAGAAATTGTCGGGCAGCGGCATCAGGTCCGACGGCTTGCCCGGCCGGTAACGATAGGCGCGCTCGCTGACCAGGTCGACATAGCCGGTGATCTCGCCATCCGGCCCGCGCAGCGGCACCTGGCGCAGCACCAGCGGACGCTCGGAGACCGATTGCAAGGCCGCCAGCAGATCGCGCACTCGTGCGCTCGCGTTGTCCATTTTGTTGATGAAGATCATATGCGGGATCTTGTGGCGGTCGAGAAACCGCAGCAAGGCGCTGATCGTCAGCGCGCGCTCCACCTCCGGTTCGACCACGACGACGGCGACGTCGCTGACCAGCAGCGCCCCCTGCGCCTCGTAGAGCAGCTCGACCGAACCCGGGCAGTCGAGTATCGTCCACCGGTCCCCGAGAAAACTCGCGCCGGCCACGTTGAGCTCGGTCGACATCTGCCGCGCCCGCGCTTCCGGAGAATGATCGCCGACAGAGTTCCCATCGCGCACGCTGCCGCGCCGGCTGGTGCTGCCGCTGGCGTGCAGCAAGGCTTCGAGGAGGGTGGTCTTGCCCGAAAGATAGGGGCCGATCAGCGCCGCACAACGCGGAGCTTCAGTGATATTCGCCATGGGCGCCTCCATCATCCTGAGAAGCTGCCGCCGAAAACCGCGACCGCGGGCCTGGCGGCGCCGTTATCTGTTTCCGAAGTTGCGCGCCGGCCGGCAGGATGGCAATCGAAAATTTCGCGCGTCCAATCCCGCGGATCGCGGCGGTTTCGGCAACCGTCAGCTATGCCATCAACGCGCGGCAGGCCCGGTCGATGCGTTCGCAAGCCTCGCGCAACACCTCGGTCGAGGTCGCGTAGGAAATGCGAAAATGCGGCGACAGCCCGAAGGCGGCGCCGTGCACCACCGCGACCCCGGTTTCCTCGAGCAAATAGCGAACGAAATCCTCGTCGTTGGTTATCGCCTGGCCGGCCGGGGTGTGTTTGCCGATCACGCCGGCGCAGGACGGATAGACATAGAACGCCCCCTCAGGCCGCGGGCAGAAGAGACCCGGGACCCGGTTCAGCATATCGACGACGAGATCCCGGCGCTCTTTGAAGCTGCGGTTATGGACCGGGATGAAATCCTGCGGGCCCGTCAGAGCCTCGACCGCCGCCGCCTGGCTGATCGAGCACGGGTTCGCGGTCGAGTTCGACTGGATCGCCCCCATCGCCTTGATCAGCGGCTTGGGGCCGCCACCATAGCCGATCCGCCAGCCGGTCATGCAATAGGCCTTCGACACGCCGTTCACGGTCAAGGTTCGCTCGTAGAGACGCGGCTCGACCTGGGCAATCGTCCGGTACTCGAAATCGTCGTAGACGAGGTGCTCGTACATGTCGTCGGTCATCACCCAGATATGCGGGTGGCGCAGCAGAACCTCGGCAACACCTTCCAATTCCGACTCGGTGTAAGCGGCCCCGGTCGGGTTCGAGGGCGAGTTCAGAATTAGCCACTTAGTGCGCGGCGTGATCGCCGCGTCGAGATCCTCGGGCCGCATTTTGAAGCCATTGTTCTGCGGACACGGCACCGGCACGGGAGTGCCCTCGCACAGCAGAACCATCTCCGGGTAGGACACCCAGAACGGCGCCGGAATGATGACCTCGTCCCCGGGATTGATCGTGGCAACCATCGCATTGTACAGCACCTGCTTGCCGCCGGCGCTGATCGTGATCTGCGAGGTCTCGTAATCGAGCCCGTTTTCGCGTTTGAACTTGCCGCAAACGGCGCGCTTCAACTCGATCGTGCCGTCGAAGGTCGTGTAGCGCGTTTCGCCGCGCCGCATCGCCGCGCTCGCCGCCTCTTGGATATTTGGCGGCGTGTCGAAATCGGGCTCGCCGACCGACAGGCTGACGATATCGCGCCCGGCCGCCTTCAATTCTGTCGCCAGTGCGGTCATCGCCATCGTCGGCGACGGTTTGACGCGAGCAAGACGGTCGGCAAAAAAGGACATGTCAGGCCCGAAAATGCAGGGAGAACGAACGCACTAAACTACACGCGAATCGGGCCGGTGTGAAGCCGCCGGCCCAGACCGTGAGTCCTACTTTGGATAGCCAGCAATCCTGAAGCTAACTTCGTGTTGTTGAACCCGACCCGCTCGTTCCAATACGATAGGCTTGGAACCATGAGGTTGGAGACATGAATAAGTTTAGCTGCACCAGGTCGTTAGGCGAGGAAATCTATTTTGCGACGTTGATCGCCGAGAACGAACAGCAAGCAAGAGAAATGGCTATCGATGAGACCAACAAGAAATTCTCGAAAAGCGGCGGCCGCGCCAGAGAATGGAGCATCAGGGTTCTCGAATCAGGCGTCGACGGTCCCGCCCGCATCCTCGACTGCGGCTACCGCGAGGCATAGCGTTTGGGTCGACAAATCTTGAGCAGCTCCGGCATGGGATTTGTCCGCTGATATCGCGCCTGGGTTTGCCACCCCATATACCATCGAAAGCGCTGCTCCTCCGTTATTCTGGCATGAAGTCGGCTGATACCCTCGACTTGATCACAATGCTGCCGCTGATGGCCGCCGAGCGGCCGCAGAGCGATATCGGCAAGCCGTTTCAGCTGCAATCCGAATTCCGGCCGGCGGGCGACCAGCCGCAGGCGATCGAGGAATTGTGCCAAGGGATAGCCGGTGGCGAGCGCGACCAGGTGCTGCTCGGCGTCACCGGCTCGGGCAAGACCTTCACGATGGCGCATGTCATCGAGCGCACCGGGCGCCCGGCAATCATTCTCGCACCCAACAAGACCTTGGCCGCGCAGCTCTACGGCGAGATGAAGAGCTTCTTCCCGGAAAACGCGGTCGAATACTTCGTCTCTTATTACGATTACTACCAGCCGGAGGCCTATGTCCCGCGCACCGACACTTATGTCGAGAAGGAATCATCGCTGAACGAGCAGATCGACCGGATGCGCCACTCGGCAACACGGGCGATCCTCGAGCGCCGCGATGTCGTCGTCGTCGCTTCGGTCTCCTGCATCTACGGCATCGGCTCGGTCGAGACCTATTCGCAGATGACCCTGTCGCTAGCCAAGGGCGACCGGATCAACCGCACGCAGCTGCTCGCCAGGTTTGTCGAATTGCAATACCGGCGCAACGACCACAATTTCTTCCGCGGCTCGTTCCGGGTGCGCGGCGATACGATCGAACTGTTTCCGGCGCACTACGAAGACCGCGCATGGCGGATCTCGCTGTTCGGCGACGAGATCGAGGCGATACACGAGATCGATCCACTGACCGGTGAAAAGACCGCCTCGTTGCACTCGGTCAAAGTCTACGCCAACAGCCATTACGTGACGCCGCGGCCGACCTTGCTGCAGGCGATCGAGCAGATCAAGCGCGACCTCAAGACCCGCCTCGATGAGCTTCACACGGAAGGGAAATTACTGGAGGCGCAGCGGCTCGAACAGCGCACGACCTACGATTTGGAGATGATCGAGGCGACAGGCAGCTGCGCCGGGATCGAGAACTATTCCCGTTATTTGACCGGCCGCAAGCCGGGCGAGCCACCGCCGACTTTCTTCGAATACATGCCGCGCGACGCGCTCGTCTTCGTCGACGAGTTGCATGTGACGGTGCCGCAGCTCGGCGGCATGTTCGGCGGCGACTGGACGCGCAAAACGTGCCTTGCCGAATACGGTTTTCGGCTGCCGTCCTGCACCGACAACCGGCCCCTCAAATTCGCGGAATGGGACGGGCTGCGCGGCCAGACGGTCTTTGTGTCGGCGACCCCCGGCCCTTGGGAGATGCAGCGCACCGGCGGCGTCTTTGTCGAGCAGATCGTGCGGCCGACCGGTCTCGTCGACCCGCCCTGCCTCATTCGGCCGGTCGACAATCAAGTCGACGATTTGATGGCGGAGTGCCGCGAGGCGGCGTTGCGCGGGCACCGGGTCATGGTCACGACCCTGACCAAGAAAATGGCCGAGGCGCTGACCGAATATCTGCACGAGGCCGGGCTGCGCGTGCGCTATATGCATTCCGATATCGACACGATCGAGCGCATCGAGATCATCCGCGATCTTCGCCTCGGCATGTTCGACGTGCTGATCGGGATCAACCTGCTGCGCGAGGGGCTCGACATCCCGGAATGCGCGCTGATGGCGGTGCTCGACGCCGACAAGGAGGGCTATCTGCGGTCGCGCACCTCGTTGATCCAGACGATCGGCCGGGCTGCTCGCCACATCGATGGCCGCGCGATCCTCTATGCCGACCGAATGACTGACAGTCTCAAAGCCGCGATCGACGAGACCAACCGCAGGCGAGAAAAGCAGCAGGCTTACAATGCCGCGCACGGCATCACACCCGAAAGCGTGCGCCGGGGGATCTCCGACATCCTCGAAAGCGTCTATGAGCGCGATCACGTGACCTTTGGGCTGTCGGAGGGCGAAGCGGCGCATTACCAGGGCGCCGATTTGAAGACGGTCATCGCCGATCTCGAAAAGCGCATGCGGGAGGCCGCCGCCGATCTCGAATTCGAGGAGGCAGCCCGGTTGCGCGACGAGATCCGGCGTCTGGAGCAGGCCGATCTGGGCCTTTCGGTTGCGCTGCCGAACGGGCCCGGAGCCGGAGCCCGGCGCGCCGAAGCCCAGCGGGGCCGCTCGATCGCAGGACGCGCCGGCGTCTCGGCGCGCGACGTCGTCCGCGCCAAGATGCGGGCTCGTAAGGAACGTCGTGCCCGTCGGTAATGGCGTCGGTGATGCCGCGCCCGGCGACCAGCCGACCGGGGCGCTTCCGGTTCCGCCGATTCCACGGGCGGCCCTGGTAACCGGCGGCGCACAGCGGATCGGCCGTGCCCTCTCTCTTGCGCTCGCGGAGGACGGTTTCGCTGTCGCGGTTCATTATCACGGCTCGCGCGGCGCCGCTCAAAATCTGGCCGACCTGATCCGCGGTAAAGGCGGCGCGGCGGTTGCGCTCGCCGCCGATCTCGCCGACGAAGAAGCCGTTTCCGCGCTGCTGCCGCGCGCCGAGCGCGAACTAGGGCCGATCGGATGCCTGATCAACAACGCTGCGGTCTTCGCCAACGATACGGTGGAGACGGCAACGCGCGAGAGCTGGGATTCGCATATCGCAGTGAATCTGCGCGCCCCGTTTATCCTGATCCAAAATCTAGCAGCCCGATTACCGGCGCATGCGAGTGGCGTCATCGTTAATCTCTTGGATCAGCGGGTATGGTCGCTAACGCCCTATTTCGTGTCCTACACTTTGGCGAAGGCGGGGTTGTGGACCTTGACGCAGACCATGGCGCTCGCCTTGGCGCCGCGCGTTCGGGTCAATGGCATCGGCCCCGGTCCGACGGTGCCGAGCCCGCGGCAGACCCCGGACCAGTTCGCCCGGCAATGCGAACTGATGCCGTTGCGCCGCGGCACCAGCCCTGGGGAGATCGCTGCGGCGATGCGGTTCATCCTGGCGGCGCCGGCGATGACGGGTCAGATGATCGCACTCGATGGCGGACAGCACCTCGGTTGGGCGCAACCGCAGCGGCAGTTGCCGGTCGAATAAAAGGATCTACCGGAGAAAACCAAGGTGGTCGCGGACCCTGTGGCGCTTATTTGTTCACAGGCGAGGCTGTGCCGAAACCACAGTGAGGCCAACGAGCCAATTGTTACATTTTGTCATGAAAATTAACCATTTCCGAAAAAATCCTGTTTCGATCAACGGTATAGATATTTGCCTAAAATTTGATCAAATGTCACAAATGCCCGGCATGCCTACAATCCGGGTTTGCTCGCCCCAAGTTTTCAACAGAGTTATCCACCGATTTCGTGGATACCCGGAATTGACGTGTCGACTCAATTAGTTGACGAGACGGTGACGGCAACAATGGACGAGAAAGTGACGCAATTCGGGACGCCGCTCAGGACGCGCCGGCGGATTCCGCGCCGCAGCGCGCCATCGCTGACCGATCCACGGCGGGCTCCGGGCGGCGTCGCCGAGCATCCCGCCCGGCTTTCCGAAAGCGATCCGCTGGCCGATGCAGAGCCTGCGCAGCCTACTGCGGCCCAGCCGGCTGCCGGGATTGCCGCCGGTGTCGCTATCATCCGCGAGGCGTTGAGGAGCATCCCGACCAGTCCGGGCGTTTACCGCATGCTCGATCGCAAGGGTGACGCGCTTTATGTGGGCAAGGCGCGCAGCCTGAAGAGCCGAGTGCAGAATTATTCGCATCCGGCCGGATTGTCGAACCGGCTGCGCCGCATGATTGCCGAGACTGCCGCGATAGAAATCGTGGTCACCCATACCGAGGCGGAAGCGCTGCTGCTCGAATGCAATCTGATCAAGCGGCTGATGCCTCGCTACAATGTGCTGTTGCGGGACGACAAGTCGTTTCCGTTTATCCATCTCACTGCCGGTCACGACTTTCCGCAGCTCACCAAATACCGCGGCGCGCGAACGAAGGAAGGCAGCTATTTCGGTCCCTTCGCCTCCGCCGGATCGGTCAACCGCACCCTCGTGACCCTGCAAAAGGCGTTCTTGCTGCGGTCGTGCAGCGACAGCGTCTTTGCAACTCGCGCCCGCCCTTGCCTGCTGTATCAAATCAAGCGCTGCAGCGCTCCTTGCGTCGGTTACATCGCCCGCGAAGATTACGCGGCGCTGATCGAGCAGGCGCACACCTTTCTGTCGGGCAGGAGTGACGATGTTCAGCAACGCCTCGCCGCCGAGATGGAAGAGGCCGCGAACACTTTGGATTTCGAAGCGGCGGCGTTGGTTCGTGACCGGATCCGCGCGCTATCGTTGGTCCAAGGGCATCAAGACATCCACGTCGCCGGAGTCGTCGATGCCGACGTCATCGCCGCCCATCAGGATGGCGGGCAAACCTGCGTCCAGGTTTTCTTCTTCCGCGGCGGGCAGAATTGGGGCAATCGGGCCTATTTCCCGAGCCATGACCGGCAGCTCTCGGTGGAGGAGGTACTGACCTCGTTCGTCGGCCAATTTTATGACGATCGTGCGAAACCGCCCCTCGTCTTGTTGAGTCACCGGCTGGTCGAGCAGGACCTGGTGGAAGAAGCGTTGTCGCTCGGTGGGCCGAGGGTCAGTCTCGCGGTACCTCAGCGCGGCGATAAAAAGCGGCTGATCGACCGGATAATCGCAACTGCGCGTGAGGCGCTCGGCCGGCGCCTCGCGGAGAGTGCTTCCCAGCGTCAACTGCTCGACGGTGTCGCGGCTGCCTTCGGCATCGACGGACCACTGCGCCGCGTGGAGGTTTACGACAACAGCCACATCCAAGGCACGAACGCAGTCGGCGCGATGATTGTCGCCGGCCCCGAGGGGCTCGTCAAAAACGCCTATCGCAAGTTCACGATCCGCGGCACAGCTGCGGCCCAGGCGGGCGCTGCCCCGACCCCTCCCCGCCCCCACCCTAACCCTCCCCCGCCTGCGGGGGAGGGAATTGCAGCGAACCCCTCTTCTGGCCCTCCCCCGCTTGCGGGGGAGGGAGGGGTGTGGGCTGAGCGGCAGGAGCGAGTGACCGTGGCTGCGGGACGATTGGAATTCAGACCAGGCGATGCCGGTAACGAGATCGCGGGCGGCGACGATTACGCAATGATGCGTGAAGTTCTGCTGCGCCGTTTCGCCCGCGCCGTCAAGGAGGACCCTGAACGCGACCGGGGTGAATGGCCCGATTTGATCCTGATCGATGGCGGCCAGGGGCAGCTCAATATCGGCCGCGGCGTCCTCGAAGAACTCGGGATCGCCGACCTCGCAATCGTCGGGATCGCAAAGGGGCCGGACCGCAACGCCGGTCGGGAACACTTCTTTGTGCCGGGACGAGCGCCGTTCTCGCTCGACCAGCGCGACCCCGTACTCTATTTCCTGCAGCGGCTGCGGGACGAAGCGCATCGGTTCGCTATCGCCGCGCACCGCGCCAAGCGGACGAAGGCCCTCGGGCGCTCGCCGCTCGATGAAATCGAGGGTGTCGGCGCTCGCCGCAAGCAGGCGCTGCTGCACCATTTCGGCTCGGCGCGCGCGGTTGCGCGGGCCGGGCTCGGAGAACTCGAACGCGTATCCGGAATAAGTAAAACTGTAGCAAAAAAGATATATGACCACTTCCATCCCGACGCGTAAGGTGACGCTGCCCTCCCTTCGCTCTCAGCAGGAGTGATGTGTGCCAATTACCAGCTTGCCCAACCTGCTGACATTGTCGCGAATCCTGGCGATTCCGGTAGTGATCGCGACCTTTTACGTGCCGGGTGACTATGCCCGTTGGTTCGCCTGCGCACTTTTCTCGGCTGCGGGAGTGACCGACTGGCTCGATGGGCACATGGCGCGGCGCTGGGAACAACAATCCGAGATCGGCCGGTTTCTCGACCCGATCGCGGACAAATTGTTGGTTTCGGCGACATTGTTCATGCTGACGGCCTTCGGGCGGCTCTCGGCTGAGGCGTTGCTTCCGGCATTAGTTATCCTGTGTCGGGAAATCTTGGTCTCCGGGCTTCGCGAGTACCTCGCCGGCCTGCGGGTCGGCATGCCGGTGTCCCGGCTCGCCAAATGGAAGACGGTGATCCAGATGGTCGCGATCGGGGTGCTGATCGTCGGCGATGCTGGCCCCGGTTTTGTGCCGGTGACGGCAATCGGCGAGATGCTGTTATGGATCGCCGCCATTCTGACCCTGGTGACCGGATACGACTACCTTCAGGCCGGCCTGCGCCACATGGCGCGCCCTCGGGCGGCGCCGACGAGGCGCAAATCGGAGCATTTGGCTTAGGCCATTGCGACGGCCGTGTTCGTCCCCCAATTGAGCCCATAGGGTGGGCGACAATGCGGATCTTTGGCCTCGCCGGCTGGAGCGGAAGCGGCAAGACGACGTTGATGACGGCGCTGATACCGGAATTCGTTTCGCGCGGGATCACCGTATCGACGATAAAGCATGCCCACCATTCCTTCGACATCGATCAGCCGGGCAAGGATTCCTGGCTTCACCGGCAGGCGGGCGCGCGGGAGGTGATGGTCGCCTCGGGGCAACGTTGGGCGCTGATGCACGAATTGCGCGGCGCGGCCGAGCCCTCGCTCGACGACTTGCTGGAGCGGATGGCTCCGGTCGATCTGGTGATCGTCGAAGGTTTCAAACACCATGATCACGCAAAGATCGAGGTCTATCGTCACGCGCTCGGAAAACCACTGCTGCACCCTGACGATCCGTTTGTCGTGGCGATTGCTTCCGACCAGCGACGGCCCGAGTTCTCCAGGCCCTGGCTGCCGCTGTCGAATGCGAATGCGATCGCCAACTTCATCCTCGCCCGCGAAGCCGGGCCCGTACGATGGCACAACTGAGCGATGATTGTTTCGCCTTTGGCGGCGCCCTGCTGAGCGTCGACGAAGCGCTCGGCCGGATCGAGGACCGGGTCACAGCGGTAGTCGAGACGGAGACAGCGCCGCTGGGAGCTACCTGCGGGCGCATTCTCGCACGCAACGTCGTCGCCTCGATGAACCTGCCGCCGCACGCCAACAGCGCCGTCGACGGCTACGCCTTCGCGCACGCCGATCTCGTGCCAGGGCAGGAAACGGTGCTTCGGGTTTCCGGAAGGGCCGCAGCGGGTCACCCGCTCGGCCGCCCCGCCGAGCGCGGCGGGGCGATCCGGATCTTTACTGGCGCCCCGATGCCGGAAGGCACCGACACGGTCATGATGCAGGAGGACTGCGTCGTCGAGGACGGGCGAGTGCGTCTCAAGCCGGGGATCAAGAAGGGCGCAAACCGACGCCACGCCGGAGAGGACGTCGCCGACGGGGCGGTCGGGCTTGCCGCCGGGCGGCGGCTCTCGCCCGCGGATCTCGGGCTGGCGGCCGCGCTCGGCTATCGCGAGCTGCCGGTGTTTCGCCGCTTGCGCGTGGCGCTGCTTTCCACCGGTGACGAGGTCCGCGACCCCGGGGCGGCTCTGCCGCCCGGCATGATCTACGACGCTAACCGCTTCATGCTGGCGGCCCTTCTGGGCGAATTGGGTTGTGCCGTCAGCGATTTCGGAATTCGACCGGACCGTGAATCGGCGCTCGCCGACACGCTGGCAACCGCTAGCACCGGGCATGATCTGATCGTCACCTCGGGTGGCGTTTCGACCGGCGAAGAGGACCATGTCAAGCCGGCGATCGAGCGCCTGGGCAGCCTATATTTCTGGCGGCTCGCGATCAAACCGGGGCGCCCCGTCGCGCTCGGGCAGATCGACGGAGTGCCTCTGATCGGGCTCCCCGGAAACCCTGTCGCGGCGCTTGTGACTTTCGTCGTGCTCGCCCGGCCGCTGATCCTCAGATTTGCCGGTGCAGCGGCGTTCGCGCCTCGGCTTTTCCCTGTCCGCGCCGGCTTCGCTTATCGAAAAAAGCCGGGGCGGCGCGAATACGTCAGGGCGAGCCTGCAGCGCGAAGGGAAAGATCTCGTCGCGGTCAAATATCCCAGGGATGGCGCGGGCATCCTCTCTTCAATCACGCAGTCGGAGGGGCTCGTGATCGTCGACGAGGAGACCAGCGAGGTCGCGCCCGGGCATGAATGTCGATTTTCTGCCATTTTCCGAGGTGACCGGGTGAAGCTGCTGTATTTTGCCTGGTTGCGAGCGCGCATCGGCTGCGCCGAAGAGGAAACCGATTTGCCGCCTGGAGTGAAGGACGTGGCAGGGTTGCTCGATTGGCTGCGGTCGCGCGGCGGCGGATATGCCGAGGCGCTACGTGACCCTTCGGTCGTCCGGGTGGCGGTCAATCAAAACTATGTTGGGCTCGAGCACCCCGTCCGGGAGTGTGACGAGATCGCCGTCTTCCCGCCGGTGACCGGAGGCTAGAGCGATGATCCGCGTGCAGCACGAGGATTTTGACGTCGGCGTCGAGCTCGAGCGCCTGGCCGCCGGCAATCTCCGCATCGGCGGGATCGCCAGCTTCATCGGATTGGTCCGTGACATGGGCGGCGATGACCGCGTCTCGGCCCTGACCCTCGAGCACTACTCCGGCATGACCGAGAAAAAGCTCGCCGAGATCGAGACCGAGGCGCACCGGCGCTGGCCGCTCGACGCCGTGCTGATCATCCACCGCTACGGCCGCCTCGAGCCCGGCGACCGCATCGTGCTCGTCGCCACAGCCTCGCCGCACCGCGAAGCCGCACTCGCCGCCTGCCAGTTCCTGATCGATTGGCTAAAGACCGACGCACCCTTTTGGAAGAGCGAGCAAACACCTGCCGGTGAACGCTGGGTCGCCTCCCGCGCCGAGGACGAAGCCGCCAAACGGCGCTGGGCCGCCGAATTCGAAATAGAGCCCAGGTTTGGGCCAGCAACCATCGACGGCTGCGCTGTCAACCTATGGTCGAAACGTCGACAAGCTCCAGTATCTGCTCGATCCGTCCGACGCGACGATCGAGATTGTCGAGTCGGACCGACAGGCCAGCGTAATCGGTGTGCAACCCCGCAACCTCCCGTTCAAGCCTGCCGAGGCGGACGATAATCTCGTCCAGCTTCTGGCGTTGCGCTGCTTGCTCGGCGCGAATCGCTCGCAGCGTGTTCAGGATGAGATCGGCTCGCTCGTCGATCCTAATTTGCTGCCGTCGACCAGTATTAGCGAATGATACGCTAAGCAGCGCTCGCCACCCGCTTCCCGACGGTGCGATCGTAATCTTCCCACATCAGCCGGCAGATCGTGCCCGGAGTAAAGCGGTAATGGCCGCGTTCGCCGATGATTTCGCCGACCGGGGTCACCTCGGCCGCCGATCCGGTCAGGAACACCTCTTCGGCTTTAGCGAACTCCTCCGGCATGATCGCCCGCTCGACCACCTTGATGCCGCGCTGCTTCGCCAATCCAATCACGGTCTGGCGGGTGATGCCGTCCAGAAAGCAATCCGGTGTCGGGGTGTGCAGTTCGCCGTTGATGACCAGGAAGATGTTGGCCCCGGTGCCCTCGGCAAGCTGGCCGCGCCAGTCGAGCATCAGCGCGTCGTCACACCCGTTCGCCTCGGCCTCGTGCTTCGACATCGTGCAGATCATGTAGAGTCCCGACGCCTTCGCCGCTGTCGGTGCCGTGTGAGGCGCCGGGCGCGCCCACCTCGCCCATTGCATGCGAATTCCTTTGGCGCGCGCCTCCGGCGAGAAATAGGCTGGCCAGTCCCAGGCGGCGAGCGCCAGATGGATCTTGGTTGCCTGCGCCGAGACACCCATCTGCTCTGCGCCGCGCCAGGCGATGGGTCGGACATACCCGTCGACGATATGGTTCGACGAGATTACCTCTTGCGTCGCTTTTGCGAGATCGTCCATCCCGAGGGGCACCTCGAAGCCGAGGATTCGCGCGGAGTTGAGGAGGCGCTCGTTGTGGTCCTCCAATCGGAACACCTTGCCGTTGTACACGCGCTCGCCTTCGAAGACGCAGCTCGCATAATGGAGCCCGTGAGTCAGCACGTGGAGCTTCGCATCGCGCCACGGAACGAGACGGCCATCGTACCAGATGAAGCCATCTCGATCGTCGAACGGGATCACGGACATCGGATCTTCCTTCGAATGGCTGGCCAATGCGGCGGCAACACGGCCGGCTTACATGTCGGCTGGAAGTTTTATATCCCGAAGGACGCCTGACAAGTGTCAAAGGTTGCGGGATAAGTCAATATGTCTGACATAAATTCGCCGGCTCCCCCGCCTGTCATCGCCGAGGAGGAGGTCCGGCAGGGGATCGAGCTGCTGTTTTTTGCCTATCGTGATTTCACCGCTGAGCCCGACGCGATCCTCGCGCGATACGGCTTTGGCCGCGCCCATCACCGCGTCATCCATTTTGTCGGTCGGCATCCGCGGATGACCGTCGGCGAGCTCCTCGCAATCCTGCGCATCACCAAGCAAAGCTTGAGCCGCGTCCTCGGCCAGTTGGTTCGGCAGAACTTCGTGCGGCAGCAGCCCGGTTCCCACGATCGGCGGCAACGTCTCCTCGAACTGACGCCAAAGGGGCGCGATCTCGAGCGACAACTCTCGGAGCCGCAGCGGGTGAGGATCGCCAACGCCTACCGGCAAGCCGGATCTCGGGCAGTGCAGGGTTTCCGGCAGGTCATGCTGGGGATCATTGCCGGCGAAGATGACCGGCGCCGCTTCGCCCCCCTGCCGCTGAACAAGCATTGACGTTGCATCCGTCGTATATTCCTTCGCGTGACAAGCGCGCCCGATCCTCTCTCAGAGCCGCATCTTCTTGTCGTCGATGACGACGCCCGTCTGCGCGAGCTGTTGCGGCGCTACCTGTCGGACAGCGGCTTTCGGGTAACCGCCGCCGCCGATGCTACCGAGGCACGCTCCAACCTCGCGAGCTTCGCCTTTGACCTCATCGTGCTCGACGTCATGATGCCGGGCGAGAGCGGGTTGGAATTGACCCGCTCGCTGCGGGCGGAAGGGCGCATCCCCGTTCTGTTGCTGACCGCGATGGCAGAGCCCGAGGACCGCGTTAATGGGCTCGAGCAGGGAGCTGACGACTACCTCTCCAAACCCTTCGAGCCGCGCGAGCTCGTCCTGCGCGTCCGCAACCTTCTGCAACGCCGGCCGGCGGCCAATCCCGGATCTATGGATATCCGCTTTGGCGGCTACCGGTTCGACTTAGGACGCGGGGAGCTATACCGCGGCGGCGATCTGGTGCATCTGACCTCCGCCGAGGCGGGGCTGCTCTCGATGCTGGCCCAGAAAGCAGGGCAGGCTGTGTCGCGCGAGGAACTGTCGATGTCGCTGAGCGGCAATATTCGCAATGTCGATGTCCAGATGACCCGGCTGCGCCGCAAGATCGAGCGCGATCCGCGATTCCCGCGCTACCTGCAGACGGTCCGTGGTATCGGCTATATTCTCAAACCGGATTAACGGCCGGCGGGTCCGACAGTGACGGCGCACGACATCGACGCTGATTTCTCGGGGTCGGAGCCAGAGGGCGAGTTCGAAATCCGGCGCGATCCGTGGATCAAGCGGATATTGCCGCGCACGATGTTCGGGCGCTCGCTGCTGATCGTCGTTATGCCGCTCATCCTGCTGCAAGCGATCGCCACCTGGGTGTTTTACGATCGGCACTGGGCCGCCGTTTCCTGGCGGCTCTCGGCGGCGGTGGCAGGCGATGTCGGCCTGCTGATCGATGCGCTGAAGCTCGCCGATTCGCCAGCCCAAACCGCCAAACTGCTGGCGCGTGCGAGGGCGCAAACCGACCTCGACGTCGCGATCGAACGCCCCAAGTCGCTCCCTGCAATATCGCCCGGAACCGGCACGCTTCTAGAGGACCAGCTGAACCAGGCGTTACAGAGCCGTCTAAACCAGCTCTTTCGCATCGACATGCGGGATGACGGGGGGGCCGAAATCACGGTTCAGCTCTCCGATGGCGTGCTGTCGGTCGGGGTGCCGCGGAATCGGCTGTACAGCTCGACAACCTACATTTTCGTGATGTGGATGTCGGGTTCCTCACTGGTCCTGTTGGCCGTGGCCACGGTTTTTCTGCGCAATCAGGTGAAGTCGCTGCGTCGCTTGGCGGAGGCAGCGGACAGCTTCGGCAAGGGGCTCGCCGTTCCCTCGTTCAAGGTCGAAGGGGCTGTCGAGATCCGGCGCGCCGCGATCGCCTTTATGACGATGCGGGATCGTTTGCAGCGCCAGGTTCGGCAACGCACCCAGATGCTCGCCGGCGTGTCGCACGATCTGCGCACACCCTTAACGCGGATGAAGCTCGCCCTGGAGATTCTGGGCGACGATCCGGCCGTCGCGGAGCTGAAATCGGATGTCGCCGAGATGGAGCACATGGTGCACGGCTATCTCGATTTTGTCCGGGGGGAGGGGACTGAGGCATCGGTCGAAACGGACATCTCACTGCTGATCGAGGACCTCGCCGCCGATTTACGCCGAGAAGGAACCCCGCTGACGGTGGCCCCGCCGCCCGAATTTGTGATGCCGGTTCGACCGAATGCGTTGCGCCGTTGCCTCGGTAACTTGATCGGCAATGCGCGCCGTCACGCAAACCACGTCTGGCTAACCGGGATCGCCGTCGGGGACGGCATCGACATCCTGATCGATGACGATGGGCCCGGCATCCCGCCGGCCAATCGGGCCCGCGTGTTCCGGCCTTTTGTCCGGCTCGATCCATCGCGCAACCCGTTTGACCGGCGGCGTCGGACTTGGCCTGACGATTGCCCGCGACGTGGCGCGCAGCCATGGCGGCGACATCAGACTGGAGACCTCTCCCCAAGGTGGTCTACGCGCGCGTGTCCACCTGCCGCGGTGAGCCCCGGGTCAGATCCGGCTTGTCAGCCTTCGCCTCTTTTTGAAGAGGCAATATAACGCGGACAAAATAAAGGCCGTGCCACAGCCGCAGCACGGCCCAACAACAGAAGCAGCCTAGACTTGCCGTGCCGCTTGTTGCTTGGCGAGATCGCGGAATTCGTCGAGCCCCTCGGTCGCGCGCTTGCGCAACACGTCGGCGGCCTCACTGCCGGCCTTGGTCGCCAACATAGTGATTTCGCGGCCGTTGCTGACGCTTTTCTCAAGCATCTGTTTGGCGTATTCGGTGTTTTTTGCGATCCGGTCTTCCGCCGAAGCCGGCTGGGCGAGATCGCGCAGCAGGGTCGAGACATCCTCTATAGCCTGGCGTGTAATCTCGATCTGGCGCTTGGCGACGGCCTGCATACCCTCGACTGCAAGCTGGTTGGCTTGGCTGAATGCCTCGATGTTGCGGCGCTGGTATGCCATCAGCGCCTCGAGATCGAACGGGCGGAAGCGGAAATCAGCCATCATCTTGCTGACATCGAAATCGAAAAAGGTGGGACGTGCTTCAGACATGAATGCGGTTCCGGTCTGGGGGGAGCTTCAGTTATTGTGCGCTGCACAACGAGTGGTATATCGGCCCGTGATTAGACGGCGTCAAGACCTATTTTGCGCCGCAGCAATTCAGGCTGGAATAGGTTCGCCGCCGGAGCTTCGGCGGGCCGCCGCTCCGAACCATCCTTCGATCCTGCGCAGCCGTGCATCGAGCGCCGCCATTGTTCGCGCAAGATCCTGCGAATCGTCATGCTGCCAAATGCGCATGGCCGAAAGATAAGCTGCAGCGGAGAGCTTGACGGCAATCGCACCCCGCACTCCGCTGGTCGGGATTTCTGCTGCCTCGAGCATCCACCGCATCGAGCGCAACAGTGAGGCGCCAGCGCACAGTGCGGTCACCGGATCGCCCAGCAATTCGCGGCGCAGCACATCGAGCGCCGGCTTGTAGGGTTGGAGCGCGTCAAATCGCCGCATCATCAGATCGAATAACCGGTCCCGCGCCCGCTCGTCGGGTTCGGCTACCGGAGGATCAGCCAGAACGATCTGGTCAATCCGACTGTAGAGGCCGCAGAGGATCGCTTGCTTCGAATGAAAGACCCGATACACCTGAAGGATTGAAAGCTCGGCCGCAGCGGCGATCGCGCTGAGCGACAACCTCCTCCACCCCTCGGTGGATATCAGGCCGAGCGTCGCATCGATGATCCGGTCGGCCTCGCTCCGCGCAGCGCCGGAGTTACGGCCACGCCCGCTCGTCCTGGCCGTTCTGGCCATGTCAGCTCGCGAGCTCGCGAGACCGGGCCGCCGCCGCCGCGACGGCGCGCCCGATTAGCGGTTCGAGACCGTCGCTGGCCATCAGCACGTCGAGTGCGGCGCGGGTCGTGCCGCCAGGGCTCGTGACGTTCTCTCGAAGTTGCGCAGGGGCCTCTTTGGAGATGCGGGCCAGTTCGCCCGATCCTGCGACAGTCGCGCGGGCCAGCTGCAGGGCCAAATCAGAAGGCAAGCCTTCGGTTTGCCCTGCTCGGGCAAGCGCTTCGATGAGCAGAAACACGTAGGCCGGGCCGCTGCCGGAGACTGCCGTGACCACGTCCATGAGCGCCTCAGCTTCGACCCAGGCGCTCTCGCCGATGGCGGCCAGGAGGCGATCACAAAGTTGGCGTTGATCGTTCGTCACGAGAGGGTTGGCGCAAGCCACCGTGATGCCGCGGCCTATCGCCGCCGGTGTGTTGGGCATCGTCCGAACGATCGCGGCGCGGCCGAGATCGCGGGAGAGTCCGGCCAGGGTCTTGCCGGCGACAATCGACACAAACAGTGTCTCCGGGCGTGCCCAGGACCGATACTTCGCCACCACTTCGTCGGCGATTTGCGGCTTGACCGCGAACACCACGGCGTCCGGTCTCAACTCCGCCGGCACCTCTTCCGGGGACGAATACCAGAGGATCTCGGCCGCCGATCCAAACCCGGCCGGTACCCCAGCCGGCTCGATCACCACGCAGCCTGAGGCCACTCCGGCCGCGACCCAGCCGCCCAGCATCGCCGTCCCCATTTTTCCGCAGCCGACGAGGACGAGACAGCGCGCCCGGTCGCCACCATTCTTCACGCCACGACGCCTCTCGCTTACGCCTCTCCGACCGGGTCGATCATCGCAGAGGCGATCGCTTGTGACGCTGACTTACCGCCCCAGATGACGAACTGAAACGCAGGAAAAAACCGCTCACATTCCGATAAAGCGATGTCGACGAGATCCTCGACTTGTTCGGTACTCGCCGCCGAAATACCCCGCAACAGGACAGCATGGCGGAAAGCCGGTGAATTTTCCTCGGCGGAGAGGTCAAAATGCCCAAGCCAAAGCTTCTCGTTGGCCAGGGCAAGGAGCTCGTACACGGCGCTGCGGCGGCCCTTTGGCACCTTCATTTCGAAGCCGCAGGAGAAGTGCAGAGCGCAGAGTTCCTCCTGCCAGACAAAATACATCCGATAATCGCACCACCGGCCGGAGATCTCGACGACGAGCTCCTCCTCGCTGGCGCGATCATGTGCCCAGTCGTTGGCGATGACGATCTCCTCGACAAGGTCGATGGGGTTACCGGAAAACGGCGTCGGTTCGACAATTGACACGGATGTCATCAAGCCCTCCTCGCGCGGCCCGACGGGAGCGTCATGCAATCAAGCTGCCGATGTAGAAACGATGACGCAAGCCAACATTTCGCGGCCTTTTAGCAGTCTCCGTGGTCAGGAGATATGGCCGTCGTTTCACCGGCAGTTGGGCGCGAAGCGGTCTCCCTCGCGATGAGCGCGGCGAGCTGCGATTCGAGCCCGGCGAGCCGCCTTTGCAGCTCTTCCTGCTCGGAGCGCGCGTTCGCCGCCATTACCTTGACCGCCTCGAACTCGTCGCGGCTGACGAGATCCATACCGGCCAGCACTCTTTCGAGCTGCTCCCGGATGCGGGTTTCGATTTCGCTCCTGACACCCGAAAGCGTCCCCATCGCGCCCGCGGCGACCCGAGCGAGGTCATCAAAAAATCGGTTCTGGCTCTGCATCAATTGGTCCTCCGCTTCACGGCGGGTAAGCCGTTCATATGGGGTCTGCGCTATCACAAAGCAGCGCGCAGGGGTCCGGCCCGCTGCGAAATGATATTCAACGTCGGGCCGGTTTGAAGGCGGGCATGACCTCCTCAGCAATCCATTGGAACTGTTCCAGCATCGTCGTCTTGGGCGTGCCGATCGGGCTCGACAGGCTGATATGCTCCATGCCGGGATAACGCTCCTCGAAGCCCTTCAGCATCTCGATCAGCTGAGCCGGGGTGCCGGCGAACCAGGACCCCAGGTCCATATAGTGCTCGACCGTCGGCACTCCGGTGGCAGCCCAGCCGCCGCGCCGCGCTACTGCGGCCACCTGCTCCGGGGTCAGCCCCGGCACAAATCCCAAGGGCGCGAACATCTTCACGTGCTCCTCGTAGATCGGGGTGATCTCGCGGATCGCCTGCTCGCGGGTTTTCGCGAGATGAATGTGCAGGCCGAGCTGGAGGTTTTCGCCGAGCTTCAGGTGCTTACCGACCCTCGCCGCCGCTTCTTGGTAGCCGGTGATCGGCCCTGCCTGCATCGTCGCCGCGCCGCCGCCGACCGCCCCTTTGATGCCGTGCTTCACCATGAAGTCGAGCCCGCGCGGGTTTGCGCTGACGATCGGTTGCCAGCACTCGACCGGCCGGTGGATCGGGCGTGGCACCAGCGTCAGTTCCTTCAGCGTATAGCCGCGGTACGGAACCTCGGGCGGCAGGGTGTAGTACTTGCCCTTGTGCGAAAATGATTCCTCGTTGAACGCCTTGAAGATGACCTCGACCTGCTCCTCGAACAGCTCGCGATTGGCGTTCTGATCCAGCATCGGCGCGCCGAACGTTTCGACTTCGCGGGTGTGATAGCCGCGGCCCACCCCGAAGATCGTCCGGCCGCCGGTCAGAATGTCGGCGGTCGCGAAATCTTCGGCCAGACGCAGCGGGTGCCACATCGGCGCGATGTTGAAAGCGCAGCCGATCTTGATTTGCTTCGTCACATGCGCGAGGTGCACCGCCAGCATGAGGTCGTTGGGGATGCACTCGTAGCCTTCGTGCTGGAAATGGTGCTCGGCGAGCCACAAGATGTCCCAGCCGAGCCCGTCCATCTTCTTCGCTATCGCTTCGGTCTTCTCGAATACGCTCGCTAGATGCTCGTTCGAGTAGCGCCGCTCGTTGGCGGGAGTGGCGTCCTGCCCGCGGTCGGGGAGATCGACGTGGCCGGCATACACGGTCGTGAATTTCGTGATCATGCTGGGTCCCTCCGGATGGTGTTGCGAGTTGCCGCCAGTCTGTCGCAATTTCGCGTTCTTTGCTACCAAACCTCACTATGAGCTAAGGGGCTCCACCGAATGGAATACGTCACGCTCGGCCGCACCGGGCTCAGGGTCGGCGTCGCCGGGCTCGGCTGCGGCGGGTTCAGTCGGCTGGGGCTCGGCACCGGCAAGAGCGAAGCGGAGGCCGTCGCCCTCGTGCGCAACGCGCTGGATTTGGGGGTTAACCTGCTCGACACCGCCGCGGTCTACGGCACCGAAGGCGTGGTCGGTCAGGCGATCAAAAGCGTGCCTCGCGACAGCGTCGTAATCGCCACCAAGGCATGGATCCCGCGCCGCGAGGGGCGCTCTGCTGCGGAGCGCGCCGTGGCGAGCCTCGATAATTCGTTGCGGCAGCTCGGTACCGAATACGTCGACATTTTTCAGCTGCACGGTGTTTCGCCAACGGCCTATGACCAGGCGCTCGATATCATCGCGCCCGCACTCCTCAAAGAGCGGGAAAAAGGAAAGCTCAGGTTTCTCGGCGTGACCGAGACGGGCTCCTCGGACCCGGAGCACACCATGGTCCGGCGCGCGGTCGAGGACGGGGTGTGGGACGTCGTCATGATCGCGTTCCACATGATGCATCAGAACGCGCGAACCCAGGTATTTCCGCGGACCGTCGCCAATCGCATCGGGACGTTATTGATGTTCGCCGTGCGCAACATCTTCTCGCGGCCCGAGCGCCTTGCCGCCGCTCTGCGCGAGCTGACGGCGAACGGTCAGCTGCCGCGCTGGCTTGCCGACGCTCCGAACCCGCTCGGTTTCCTGATCCACGCGGCAGGGGCGAGCACAATAACTGAGGCCGCCTACCGCTTTGTGCGCCACGAGCCGGGAGTCGACGTCGTACTGTTCGGCACCGGCGACCCGGATCATTTGCGGGCTAACATCGCTTCTCTGCTGGCGCCGCCGCTCCCGTTGGCGGATAGGCAAACCCTCGGCAAGCTGTTCGGCCATCTTGTTGGCGTCGGGCTCGATCCGCCCTACAGCATGCCCGGGCTCAGCTCCGGCTAGCCGAGAGAGCCCTGGTTGGACGGAAAGCTTGTCGAGCGATCGCAGCTAAGATCAGATGTGTCATCATGCTGAAATAAAGTGGTGGTATTCGAGCAAAAATAGTTTTCGGAACCTCTATGCTCGAATACGTGCATTTTGTACCCGGGCGGTTACGGCTTAAGACCACCACACTGAAGAACCAACGCAGGGCGGCCGAAGCCGAAGCCAATGTTACCGCGATTCCGATGGTGACTGCCGCGGTAGCAAATCCGCTGACCGGCAGTCTCACCATCAATTTTGACCGGCGGCAGCTTTCAATTGGCGATTTGTGGGAAAAGCTGCGAACCATGGGCTATGTTTCGGAAAACCTGCCGGAGCCCACCGTGGACAGCCCCGATGTGGATCGATTCGGGCGCGTGCTGGCCGCCGCACTTGTCGAAGCCGTCGTCCAGCATTCGGCGCAGGCTTTAGTCCGCGCGCTGCTTTAATCGTCGTTCAGGCGGTAGCGTGATGCTCCTGCACCGCTCCCGAGCCAGCCTCCTGATCTAGTTCGGCTCTCGCCTCGGCGACAAGATCGGTCGCCATTTCCCCTAGCTCGCTCAGGGTTTCGCGGTAGAAAACCATACCGCCCTTTATCAATGTCTTCGCCGCCGGCCGCAAAATGCTCCCCATCGTCTGGATAACGGTCGGGCCGAATATTATGGCGCCGGCTCCTATAGCGAGACCAGCCGCGAGATTGCCTTTGAACACGTCTTCAATCAGGGCCATTCATCCCTCCAGTATAGCACGGCGAGCGCAGTCCGTCGAATTACGGTGACGCTCTCACATAATGAAAATGATACCGAGCCCAGCCGATGTTCAACGTATCTTCCGCGCGTCGCATTCGATCGGCATGCCGGTAAGCGCGCAGGATTTGCAGCGACGCAGCCTTCGCCGAAATCGCCTGGTTGCGACACTGCTGCTCGCAGCGATGGCGGCGCTGTTCATCTCGACGGCTTTGGCGGCGGAGCCGGGGTTCTGGATCCTACTCATTCGGGCAACCGCCGAGGCTGCGCTCGTCGGCGGACTCGCCGATTGGTTCGCGGTAACCGCGCTCTTCCGGCAGCCGCTAGGGCTGCCAATACCGCACACGGCGATCTTGCCGAGGAACAAGGATCGCATCGGGGAGGGGTTGGCGCTCTTCATCGAGCGTAATTTTCTGTCGCCGGATATCCTGAGAGCGAAGCTTCGGTCGATCGATCCCGCGCGCCTCGTCGCTGATTGGTTGTCGATGCCGGCAAATGCCGATGCGATCGCTCGCCGCCTCGTACGCATGCTGCCGCATGTGATCGACGCCATCGACGACCGCGATTTTCGCGTGTTTATCGGCGAGGCGCTGGGCCGGCATCTGGCGGAGGTCGAACTGGCGCCGCTGCTCGGCCGGGGAATTGTCGTGCTGACGGCAAACGGCTTTCACGAGATCCTGCTCGACCGGTTGGTGGATTTCTGCCGCGAATTCCTCGAACAGCGCGAAGAGCAGCTCTACATGGCGGCGGAGGCGCAACGCCGCCGATGGTGGATTCCAAAGGCCATCAACCGGCAAATCGCCAGGGCGATTATCGACGGGGTGAAGGAGCTCCTCTCGAAGCTGCGAGAATCGGGCGCCCCGGCGCGCCGGAACTTGTTGCGGGAGATCGAGCGGCTCGCCGCGCAACTGCAGAACATCGCCGGTCTATCGCGCGCGCATCGAAGAGGCGAAATTGCGGCTGCTCGAAGATGCGGAGGTCAAAGCGTGGCTGGGCTCGGTTTGGGGTGACATCAAGCGAGTGCTGGTGGCGGATCTGGGCCGCTCCGCAATCGCGCGTCGATCAGGCGTTCGGCGCCGCGATCTGTTCGCTCGGCCATCATCTGCTTGCCGACACGGCAATGCGCAAGCGGGTCAATCGCACGATCGAGGCAATGGCGTTGGAAGTCGTACCCTGGCGCACCGGACTGGCGCAATTCCTTATCGAGGTTGTACGGCAGTGGGATGCCAGCAGCTTCACCGACCGGATCGAACTGGTCGTCGGTCGCGACCTACAATATATCCGTATAAACGGAACATTGGTTGGCGGTCTGATCGGTTGCCTGCTCTATCTCCTGTCGGCCGCTTTGGGCTGACCGCCGAATTCCATCCACGCCTGCTTGCTCACGTTTGCGCTGCGCTGTTCAGCCGAAGTTACGCGGCCTCGGCCTCTTCGCCCTCGGTTCCAGTCGGGCCGGAATCCTTACCCTTGGCTTCGAGGTCGCGGTCGACGAACTCGATGACCGCCATCGCAGCGTTGTCGCCATAGCGATAACCGGCCTTGATGATGCGGGTGTAGCCGCCGGGCCGGGTCGCGTAGCGCTCTGCCAATGTTGTCATCAGCTTGTCGGCCAACCTCGTGTCCTGCAGCGCGGCGATCGCGCGGCGGCGGTTGGCCAGACCGCCATGCTTGCCGAGAGTGATCAGCCGCTCGACAATCGGGCGCAGATCCTTGGCCTTGGGCAGAGTCGTCTTGATCTGTTCATGCTTGATCAGGGCTGCCGCGAGGTTCTCGAACATTGCCTTGCGATGGGCGGATTTGCGGCTGAAGCCGCGGCCGTGAAGGCGATGGCGCATCGGATGTGGTCCTCAATACGGCTCGTCGAGGCGCTTGGCCAATTCCTCGATGTTCTCCGGCGGCCAGTTCGGGATCTCCATGCCGAGATGGAGCCCCATCTGGGCCAACACCTCCTTGATCTCGTTGAGAGATTTGCGTCCGAAATTCGGGGTTCGCAACATTTCGGCTTCGGATTTCTGAACCAGGTCGCCGATATAGACGATGTTGTCGTTCTTCAGGCAGTTGGCCGAGCGCACGGAAAGCTCTAGCTCGTCGACCTTGCGCAGCAGGTTCTTATTGAACGGCAGCTCGCTCGGGCGGACATCTTCCGAAGGATGCCGCGGCTCTTCGAAATTGATGAAGAGCTGCAGCTGGTCCTGCAGGATGCGGGCAGCGAGCGCTACCGCGTCCTCGGGAGTCACCGCGCCGTTGGTCTCGACCCGGAGCGCCAGCCGGTCATAGTCGGTGACTTGGCCCACGCGGGTGTTCTCGACCCGGTAGGACACCTTGCGCACCGGGCTGAACAACGCATCGACCGGAATGAGGCCGATCGGCGCGTCCTCCGGCCGATTTTGCGTCGCCGGAACATAGCCCTTGCCGTTCTCGACGGTCAGCTCCATCGCGATCCTGATGCCGCTGTCGAGTGTGCAGATCACTAGGTCAGGGTTCATGATATCGATGTCATGGCCAGTCTCGATCGCACCGGCGCGGACTTCGCCGGGTCCGCTGGCGCGCAGTCGCATGCGCTTTGGACCCTCGCCATACATCCGCAAATCGATGCTCTTGACGTTGAGGACAATGTCGGTCACGTCTTCGAGCACGCCGGGAAGCGAGGAAAATTCGTGCAACACGCCCTCGATCTGCATCGAAGTGACCGCCGCGCCCTGCAGCGACGACATTAGCACCCGCCGCAGTGCATTTCCCAATGTCAGACCAAAGCCGCGTTCCAGCGGCTCGGCGACGACCGTGGCGACGCGCTTGGGGTCGTCGCCCGGTTCAACCGACAGCTGTTTCGGTTTGATCAGTGTTTGCCAATTTCTCTGAAGCACGAGTTCTTACCTCGGTGTTTTAATGCGGATCTCCATCCGCAACGTCAATCGGTCGGCCGCTAAGAGGCGCGCGGCGTTCTCTCGATAAGCCCGCCCCAACCGGCGGGCTGGCTTCTCGCGTCAAACTCGACGCCGCTTGGGCGGACGGCAGCCATTATGGGGGATCGGCGTCACATCGCGAATCGAGGTGACTGCAAAGCCGACCGCCTGCAGAGCGCGCAATGCGGATTCACGCCCGGAACCGGGCCCCTTGACCTCGATGTCGAGGGTGCGCATGCCGTGCTCCATGGCCTTCCTTCCGGCATCCTCGGCAGCGACCTGCGCGGCGTAAGGGGTCGATTTTCGCGAACCTTTGAAACCCTGGCTGCCCGACGAGGACCACGCGATCGTATTGCCCTGGGCATCCGTGATCGTGATCATCGTGTTGTTGAACGTGGCGTTCACATGGGCCGTGCCGGACGTGATGTTCTTACGTTCGCGCCTGCGCAGCCGCGGCGCCGCTGCCGCCGTTCTGGCCATGTATTCCTTTCCGCCGGTTGGTTCGAGTTGTGGCCCGTTATTTCTTCTTGCCGGCGATCGGCCGGGCCGGACCCTTGCGCGTCCGCGCGTTCGTATGGGTGCGCTGGCCCCGCACCGGCAACCCCTTGCGGTGACGCAGTCCGCGGTAGCAGCCGAGATCCATCAATCGCTTGATGTTCATCGCAACCTGCCGCCGGAGGTCGCCCTCGACCGTGTATTCGCGGTCGATCAGCTCGCGGACGCGCAAAACCTCGTCATCGGTCATCTCGTGCACGCGCCGCTCGATCGGAATGCCGACCCGGCCGCAGATTTGAAGAGCCTTGGTCCGCCCGATGCCGTGGATGTAGGTCAGCCCGATCGGGACCCGCTTTTGATTAGGAATGTTGACGCCAGCGATCCGCGCCACTCGCGCTTCTCCTCAAAAGAACAAAGATGTGGGCTTGCTTCGCACTTTCGCAAGGGCAGGCAGTATAAGCATCGAGGCACTCACGTCAACCCTAACCGTACTTCAGGGTCGCCCGGACCACCCGAACGCCTCTATTCGGCGGCGACCCGCGGCAGGTTGGCGAATGCGGCGTCGAGTTCCGCTTCGTCATAGGCCTTGTCCTCGAGCTTGCCGGTCTGGAAATCGATGTAGGCCTGCATGTCGAAGTGACCGTGACCACATAGGTTGAACAGGATCGTGCGCGAGACCCCTTCCGCCTTGCAGCGCAGTGCCTCCTCGATCGCGCCGCGAACCGCATGGTTGGCTTCCGGCGCCGGCAGGATGCCTTCGGTGCGCGCAAACTGGATGCCGGCTTCGAAGCAACTCGATTGCGTGAAAGCGCGGGATTGGATGAGCCCGAGCTCCTGCAGGAGGCTCACCAGCGGAGCCATCCCATGGTACCGCAGCCCGCCGGCATGGAAGCCCGGCGGCACAAAGGTCGAGCCGAGCGTGTGCATCTTGACAAGCGGCGTCAGATGCCCCGTGTCGCCGAAATCATACGCGTACTTGCCGCGTGTCAGGCTCGGGCAGGCAGAGGGCTCGCAGGCGATGACGCGCGGCCTCGGCCCGCCGCGCAGGCCCGCGCCGATAAACGGGAAGGCGATGCCGGCGAAATTGCTGCCGCCCCCGGTGCAGCCGACGATGATGTCGGGATAGTCGCCGGCCATCTCGAGCTGCGCGATCGCTTCCTGGCCGATGACGGTCTGGTGCAGCAATACGTGATTGAGGACGCTGCCGAGGGCGTATTTGGTGTCGGCGTGCTGCGCGGCAACTTCAACCGCCTCGCTGATGGCCATCCCCAAGCTGCCCGGTGAATTCGGATGCTCCGCAAGGATTTGCCGCCCGGCGTTGGTGTCGCCGCTCGGACTCGCCACACATTGCGCTCCCCAGGCCTCCATCAGCGCCTTGCGGTAGGGTTTCTGCTCGAAACTTACGCGCACCATGTAGACGCGCACCTCAAGCCCGAACAAGGCGCCGGCAAAGGCCAGCGCCGAACCCCATTGGCCGGCGCCGGTCTCGGTCGTGAGCCGTCTGACGCCGGCCTCCTTGTTGTAGAACGCCTGCGCGACGGCGGTATTCGGCTTGTGGCTTCCGGCCGGGCTGACGCCCTCGTATTTGTAATAAATCCTTGCCGGAGTATCGAGCGCGCGCTCCAGCCGTCGGGCGCGGTAGAGCGGCGACGGGCGCCACTGCCGGTAGACCTCGCGAACCGGCTTGGGAATTTCGATCGTCCGCTCCGTGGCCACTTCCTGTGCGATCAGCGCTATCGGAAACAGCGGCTCCAGATCCGCGGGCGCGACCGGCTGCAAGGTGCCGGGGTGCAGCACCGGGTCTGGCGGACGCGGCAGATCTGCAACGATGTTGTACCACTCCTTCGGCAGCCGGCTTTCTGCGAGCAGGTATTTCAACTTATCGGACATCGCTCTCCCCAATCAAATACGCTTATGATCCGTCACCCTTTCGAAAGCGGGAGGCCAGGGGCAACAGTTCTGCGGCTCTGGATTCCCGCTTTCGCGGGAATGACGGTGTGGATGCGGCTGTCTTAACCGCTTGCCGGCGGCTTCCAGATGCCGCGTTCCTGCATCAGCCGGACCTGCTGGTCGATCACCTCTCGCTTGTACTCGGCATGCCGGCCGGGGATTTTGTCGAGATAGAGGTTCTTCGGATAGATCGGCTGCTCGTAGATGATCTGGGCCAGCTCGGCGCGGATATCCTTGGGCCAATTGGTCACCTGCGCCGACTGGCGGTGATGCCGCAGGGCCTCGATATTGATGACGCCGGCAACGAACGTTGAGCCGTTGGAAAAGAGCTGTTTGCCGACGATGGCGCCCCGGTGATCCACGATCATCGACTGTCCGCCTACCGCATCAATTGGGTGCTCGCTGTCAGGATAAAGGTAATATCCGCTGATATTGGGCGCGACGACGTACATGTTGTTTTCGAGGGCCCGCGCTCGGTTTGAGATCTCGAAGAAATCATTCTGCGCGAACGGCGCGGGGAGCGAGGCGCGATAGACCACCTCGGCGCCGTTGAGAGCGAGACCGCGGCCGTTCTCGGGGTAGTTGCCCTCCATCGCCATCATGATCCCGAGCCGCCCGATCGCGGTGTCGGCGACCGGCCAGAACGCCTGCAGAGTGCGGCCGTACTTCTCGACCCACCAGTCGAATAGATCGTGCGGCGAGATCGAGCGCTCGCACGGCAAGAGCGCTGAGATCTTGTAATGCTTCAAGATGACGGCGCCATCCGGATCGATGACAAAGCCGATGTTGAAGAAGCGATCGGGCCAGTCTTCGTGACGCGCCTTGGCCTGCGCCATGATGAACACGCCCCATTCGCGCGCCAGCCGGCCAAGCCGGTCGGTTTCGGGACCGGGGATGTCGATCGCGCAGGTGCGCGCAAACTCGGCGTGATCGACATCGAGCACCTCGTCGTTGAACCCCTGCAGCGCACCCTCGGGAATGGCGATCAGGCGGACCGGAATGTCCAAGTTGGACAACCAAAATGCTGCCTTTGTCAGGCTTTCCAGGTGCTCCAGATTCTTCTCGATGTCCTGCCGGCGGCGAATGCCCCAGAAGCTCGGGATCAACCCCACGGCGGTGTAAGGCTCGATCATTCCGACCCCACTAAGATCGTTGGCGGCTCACCCGAGAATCTTGTCGATCTCTCGCGTTACCTCGTCGATGGCGGCCATGCCGTCGACCCGGCGCAGAATGCCGCGATCGCGGTAATAGGGGAGGATCGGCGCGGTCTGACGGTGATAGACCTCGAAACGGGCCTTGACCGCCTCGGGCCTATCGTCGGCGCGGCAGACGAATTCGCTGCTGCCGCAGACGTCGCAGATCCCTTCGACGCTCGGCCGGTTATACCGCTCGTGATAGCTCGCGCCGCACTGGGCACAGGTGAACCGCCCCGACAGCCGATCCACCAGCGCGGCCTCGTCGACGTCGAGCAAGATCACATGGTCGAGCTTCAGATGATGCTCGGCGAGCAGCGCGTCGAGCGCCTCCGCCTGCGGCACGTTGCGGGGAAACCCGTCGAGAATAAAGCCTCGGCTACAATCAGGCTGCCGGATACGCTGGTCGATCATCTCGACGATGATATCGTCGGGCACCAACTGTCCGGAATCCATGATGGCTTTGACGCGGCGGCCGAACTCGGTGTCGGAGGCGGTCGTCGCGCGCAGCATGTCGCCGGTGGATAGCTGGACGATGCCGTAGGTCTGCTCGATCCGCTTCGCCTGGGTGCCCTTCCCCGAGCCCGGCGGCCCCAGCAGAATGATTTTCATCCGCGGCGCCCCCGCAGCTTCGCCTTCCGGATCAGACCTTCATATTGATGGGCGAGCAGGTGCGAGTGGATTTGCGCAACTGTATCCATCGTGACGCTGACCACGATCAACAGACTGGTTCCGCCGAAATAGAACGGAACCGAGTATTCCGAGATCAGGATCTCGGGCAGGATGCACACTGCCGCGAGATAGGCAGCCCCGACGACGGTCAATCGGGTCAGGATGTAGTCCAGATAATCAGCGGTATTCTTCCCAGGCCGGATCCCGGGAATGAACCCGCCATATTTCCGCAGATTGTCCGCAGTCTCCTCGGGGTTGAACACGATTGCCGTATAGAAGAAGCAGAAGAAGACGATCAGGCCGACATAGAGCGCCATATAGAGCGGCCGCCCATGTGCAAGGTAGGCCGTGATCTCGCTGATCCAGCCAAACTGCCCGTTGGCTTCGAAATTCGCCACGGTCGCCGGCAGCAGCAACAGCGAGGAGGCGAAGATCGGCGGGATGACGCCCGAGGTGTTGATTTTCAGCGGCAGGTGGGACGCGTCGCCGCCGAACATCTTGTTGCCCATCTGTCGCTTCGGGTACTGGACGAGGATGCGACGCTGCGCGCGTTCCATGAAGACGATGAAGGCGACGACCGCAACCGACATCAGCAGAAAAATGATGATGAAGACGGGCGAGATCGCACCGGTTCGCCCGAGTTCGAGTGTTGAAGCGAGTGCGTGTGGAAGGTTTGCAACGATACCGGCCATGATGATCAGGGAGATGCCGTTGCCGACCCCCCGCGCCGTGATCTGCTCGCCGAGCCACATCAGAAAGACCGTGCCGCTCGTCAACGTCACGACCGTAACCAATCGGAAGAATAGACCGGGATCGAGCACCGCCGACTGCGCCCCGGCGCGCATGCCTTCGAGCCCGACGGCGATCCCGTAGGACTGGACCGCCGCCAACAGGACGGTGCCGAGGCGTGTGTACTGGTTAAGCTTTTTCCGCCCGCTCTCTCCTTCCTTCTTCAGCGCTTCGAGTGTCGGGGACACCGCGGTCAAGAGCTGGATTATGATCGACGCCGATATGTACGGCATGATGTTCAAGGCAAAAATGGTCATTCGCCCGAGCGCGCCGCCCGAGAACATGTCGAACATGCCGAGAATGCCGCCGGCATTGCGCGAGAACACGTCCTGCAGGATCGCCGGGTCGATCCCGGGGATCGGGATGTATGTGCCGAGCCGGTAAATCACCAAGGCGCCGAGAGTGAACCAGATCCGGCTCTTGAGCTCGGTTGCCTTGGAGAAGGCCGAGAAATTTATGCTCGAAGCGAGTTGTTCGGCGGCTGACGCCATTTACCATTCCCTTACCAAATAGCCCGGAGCGGCGCCGCCGATCTAGGCCGGGGCGGTGTCCTCCGGCTTCTGTTCCTTCGCTCGGCCGGTAGGGAGGATGACCTTGCCTCCGGCCTTCTCGACCGCGGCAACTGCTGCCTCGGAGGCACCGGCGACCTCGATCGTAATCGCCGTGCGCAACTCGCCCTTGGCCAACAGCCGAACGCCGTCACCGAGCCGCCGCAACAGCCCCGACGAAACGAGCGCCGCGCCGTCGAGTGTGCCATCGGCCCTCAGTTTACCACTGTCGAGCGCCGCCTGCAGTCGTCCAAGATTCACGATCTTAATATCTTTGCGGAAAATCTTGTTGTTGAAGCCGCGCTTCGGCAGCCGGCGATGCAACGGCGTCTGGCCCCCTTCGAATCCGTTCAATGCCACGCCGGTCCGCGCCGTTTGGCCCTTGCCGCCGCGTGCCGAGGTCTTGCCCTTGCCCGAGCCGATGCCGCGCCCGACCCGCTTAGCGCGGTAATGCGCCCCCGGATTGTCTCTGATCTCGTTGAGCTTCATCGCTTCGCCTTCCTGACATATCTTCCAGCAGGGAACCCCTCACCCGCCTCACTCCGCTCGGCCCCCTCTCCCGCAATGCGGGAGAGCGGCTCCACAGCAGGCTTCAGCTCGAAGCTCCTCTCCCGCATCGCGGGAGAGGGGGGACCAAGCTCGCAGGGCGTGGTGGGTGAGGGTAACCCTTACTCCTCTTCCACCACCCGAACGAGGTGTTTCACCTTGTTGATCATACCCCGAACCGCGGGCGTGTCTTCGAGAACGCGCCGACGATGCCGCCTGTTCAACCCGAGACCCTTGAGTGTCGCTTCCTGGTCCGGCTTTCGCCCGATCGGACTTCCGAGTTGCTCGACCGTGACCGTCCTCTTGCCCTCCATCACGCGTTCTCGCGAGGTTCGGCATCGCGACGGCCGAGGATTTCGCCGACCTTTTTGCCGCGCCGCGCCGCGACCGCACGCGGGCTGGTTGCCCGGCCCAAGGCGACAAAAGTCGCCTTGATCATGTTGTGCGGGTTTGGACTGCCGATCGATTTGGCCACCACGTCATGCACCCCGAGTGCCTCGAAGATCGCGCGCATCGGGCCGCCGGCGATGATCCCGGTCCCCGCCTTGGCGGCGCGCACGACTACATGGCCGGCGCCATAGCTGCTGACGATGTCGTGATGCAGCGTGCGGCCCTCGCGCAACGGCACGCGGATCATGCCGCGCCGCGCCTGCTCGGTGGCCTTGCGAATGGCTTCCGGCACCTCCCTGGCCTTGCCCGAACCATACCCGACCCGACCCTTACGGTCGCCCACCACGACCAGCGCGGCGAAGCCGAAGCGTCGGCCGCCCTTCACGACCTTGGCGACACGATTTATGTTGACCAGCTTCTCGGTGAACTCGCTGTCCTCGCGCTCGCGCCCTTGCCGGTCGCCGTCGCGTCCGCGCCGGTCGCCTTGGGTGCGTGCCTGTGTGCGTGCCATGCCGATCCCTTCAGAAATCGAGACCGCCCTCGCGGGCGGCATCGGCCAAGGCTTTGACCCGGCCGTGAAACAGATAAGCGCCGCGATCGAAGACGACCTGCGCGATTCCGGCCGCCTTGGCTCTCTCGGCCACCAGCTTGCCGACGGCGCTCGCCGCAGCAATGTCGGCGCCGGTTTTGAGGCCGGTCTTCAGCCCGCCGTCGAGAGTCGAGGCGGCCGCCAGAGTGCGTCCTGTCGTGTCGTCGATGACTTGCGCGTAGATATGCTTGGAGGAGCGAAACACCGAGAGGCGCGGCCGGTTGTTCGCGGCGCGGCGCAAATTGCGCCGGACGCGCTGCCGCCGGCGCAAAAAGAGGGCTTTGGCTTTCTCGGACATCCGTCTACTTCTTCTTGCCTTCCTTGCGGCGGACCGTCTCGGTCGAATATTTGATCCCCTTGCCCTTATAGGGCTCCGGCGGGCGATAGGCGCGAATCTCAGCCGCGATCTGGCCGACGCGTTGGCGGTCGGCGCCACTGATGTTGATCAGGGTCGGCCTTTCGCACACGATCTTGACGTCACTGGGGATCGGGTAGGCGATCTCGTGACTATAGCCGAGCTGCAGATTGAGCGTGCTGCCCTGCACCGCGGCGCGGTAGCCGACGCCATTGATTTCCAAGGTGACCGAAAAGCCTTTCGCAACTCCGGTGATCATGTTGTTCACCAACGCCCGGGTCGTACCCCACATCGCTCGGGCATGTTTCGTGTCGTTCTTCGGCGCGATCGTGACCGCGCCATCGGCGATGGCAGCGGTGACCTCGTTGCTGACGACGAGCCGCAACGTGCCCAGACTGCCCTTGGCACTCAGGATCTGCCCCGACATCTGCACCTCGACCCCGCTCGGCACTGCGACGGGATGCTTGCCGACACGTGACATGGCGAACCTCAGAACACGCGGCAGAGGACCTCGCCGCCGACTTTCGCGGCGCGGGCCTCATTGTCCGACATGACCCCTCGCGGGGTCGACAGAATGGAGATGCCGAGCCCGTTATAGCTGCGCGGCAAGTCGATGATGCGCGAATAGATGCGCCGCCCCGGCTTCGACACGCGCGAGATCTCCCGAATTACCGGCTCGCCATCGACGTATTTGAGCTCGATGCGCAGCTCCGACACGCCAGCACGAACATTTTCGCGGGTAAAGCCGCGGATGTATCCCTCGCGCTTCAGCACTTCGAGCACATTGGCGCGGATCTTCGAGGCGGGAGAGGCGACGACGGCCTGCCGCGCCCTCTGCCCGTTGCGGATCCGCGTCAACATATCTCCGAGGGGATCGCTCATCGTCATCGGCCGTGCTCCCGTCTACCAGCTCGACTTGACCATGCCCGGGATCAGCCCGGCAGAGGCGAGCTCCCGTAGAGCAATTCGCGACAGCTTGAATTTCCGGTAATATCCGCGCGGTCGGCCTGTTAAGGAGCAACGGTTGCGAACCCGCGTTTCGGAAGCGTTGCGTGGTAATTCGGCCAACTTCAGCTGTGCCGCAAACCTGTCCTCGGGTGGCGCTGTCCGATCGATCGCGACCGCCTTCAGCCTCGCCCGGCGAACGGCAACACTTTTGGCGAGCTTGGTCCGCCTGGCGTTTTTCTCGATTGAGCTCTTTTTTGCCACTTGGCTTGACCTCCGAGTATTCAATTGGCAAAGGGCATATCGAAGGCTTTGAGGAGTGCCTTGGCTTCCGCGTCGGTCCTTGCGGTCGTCACGATGACGACGTCCATGCCGCGCGTCGCATCGACCCGGTCGTAGTCGATTTCGGGAAAGACGAGCTGTTCCTTGAGGCCGAGGGCGAAATTGCCCCGCCCGTCGAAACTCTTGCCCGATATGCCGCGAAAATCGCGAACTCGCGGCAGCGCCACGGTGATCAGGCGATCGAGGAACTCGTACATCCGCTCGCGGCGCAACGTCACCTTGCACCCGATCGGCATGCCCTGGCGCAGCTTGAAGGTTGCGATCGACCGTTTCGCCTTGGTGATGACCGGATGCTGGCCGGTGATTGCGGTCAAGTCGGCCGCTGCCGCCTCCGCTTTCTTGCTGTCCTGCACCGCCTCGCCGACACCCATATTGACCACGATCTTTTCGAGGCGCGGCACTTGCATAGGGTTCTTGTAGCCGAACTCCTGCATCAGCGCCGGGCGGACAGTCGTCTCATACTGTTCGTGCAGGCGTGTCCTGGCCATCCCTTCACCTGTCGATGACTTCGCCCGAACGGCGGGCGAACCGGACCTTGCGGCCATCCTCGAGAATCTTGTACCCGACCCGCGTCGGTTGGCGTGACTGCGGGTCGACATGCGCGACGTTCGAGATGTGGATCGTCAACTCCTTCTCGACGATACCGCCGGGCTCGCCCATGCGCGGCCGGGTATGCCGTTTGGCGACGTGCACCCCCTGAACGATGACCCGGCCCTCGCCGGGGAAAACACGCAAGACCTCGCCGGTCCTGCCCTTGTCGCGGCCGCTGATGACTACGACGCTGTCGCCCTTTTTGATCTTCAGTTTCGGCATCTTCCCGCTCCGCCCGCGCCGCGCTCCTCAGAGGACCTCGGGCGCCAACGACACGATCTTCATGAAGCGGCGCGCCCGCAATTCGCGGGTCACCGGACCAAAGATGCGAGTCCCGATGGGCTCGTTTTGATTGGTGATCAGCACCGCGGCGTTGCGGTCGAAGCGGATCGCGCTGCCGTCGGTGCGGCGGATCTCCTTCGCCGTGCGTACGATGACCGCGCGATGCACGTCGCCCTTCTTGACCCGGCCGCGCGGGATCGCCTCCTTGACCGAGACGATGATCACGTCGCCGATCGTCGCGGTCTTGCGTTTCGAGCCGCCCAGCACTTTGATGCATTGTACCCGGCGCGCGCCGGAATTGTCGGCGACGTCGAGATTTGTCTGCATCTGGATCATGCTGCACCTTCCGCGGGCTCAGCGGTTTCGATGCCGGTATCCGTCGGTTCGAGTTCCGTTACATCGGCGGGCGCCGCAACCGGGTCCGAGGTCCTAGGAGCGGAGCGGCGGCCCGGCGCTGCATCTGGTGGGCCGCCGATCACGACCCAGCATTTGCGCTTGGAGATCGGACGACTCTCCTCGATCCGCACGACATCGCCGGAGCGGTAGCTGTTGTCCTCGTCATGCGCCGCGTATTTCTTCGAATGCGTCACGAATTTCTTGTAAATGGGGTGCATCACGCGACGCTCGACCCGAACGATCACCGTCTTGTCGCAAGCATCGCTGACGATCACACCCTGCAGGACGCGTTTCGACATTACATCTTTCCCTCGAGCGTGGCGCGGCGCCGTTCGCCCAGCACCGTCTTGATGCGGGCGATGCCGCGCCGTACCTGCCGCACCCTCGCGGTGTTCTCGAGCTGGCCGTTGGCTCGTTGGAAGCGCAGATTGAAGATCTCCTTGCCAAGAACGTCGAGTTCACCCGTCAATTCGTCGTCGGTTTTGGCCCTGGCATCGGTGGCCTTCATCCGACGACCTCCTCTCCTTGACGGGCGACGAAGCGCGTTGCGATCGGCAATTTGGCGGCAGCGAGATCGAACGCCTCGCGGGCAATGTCAGGCGGTACGCCGTCCAGCTCGAACATGATGCGGCCGGGCTTCACTCGGCAGATCCAGAATTCCGGGGAACCCTTGCCGCTCCCCATGCGAACTTCGGCCGGCTTCTGCGACACCGGCACATCGGGGAAGATGCGGATCCAGACCCGGCCGGCGCGGCGGATGTGGCGGGTGATTGCACGCCGTGCCGCCTCAATCTGGCGGGCCGTGATCCGCCCCGGGTCCGAGGCCTTCAGCCCGTAGGCGCCAAAATTCAATTCCGTCCCGCCCTTCGCCAAACCATGGACGCGACCTTTATGCGCCTTACGGTATTTGCTTCTTTTCGGAGCCAGCATGATCCGTTACCCCAGCGCTTCGCGCCGGCCGCGTTCATGGCTCGCCGGTGGTCCTTCGTTCAGCCGCTTGTCTTGCGCCATCGGATCATGAGCGAGAATCTCGCCCTTGAAGACCCAAACCTTCACACCGCACACGCCGTAGGTTGTCTTGGCGGTGCCGTAGCCGAAATCGACATCGGCGCGCAATGTATGCAGCGGCACCCGACCTTCCCGATACCATTCCATTCGGGCGATCTCGGCTCCGCCTAGCCGGCCCGAGCAATTGATCCGGATCCCTTGCGCGCCGAGCCGCATCGCCGACTGCACGGCCCGCTTCATCGCCCGGCGAAAAGCGACGCGGCGTTCCAATTGCTGTGCGATGCTGTCGGCGACCAGCTTCGCATCAATTTCCGGTTTGCGGATCTCGACGATGTTGAGGCTGACTTCGCTTTTGGTAACCTTGGCGATATCGGTGCGCAGCTTTTCGATATCGACCCCCTTTTTCCCGATCACCACGCCGGGCCGGGCCGAATGCAACGTGATCCTCGTGCGCCGCGCGGCCCGCTCGATCACGACGCGGGAGAGGCCTGCTTGGCTCAGGCGCCGCTGCAGGAACTTGCGCAGCCCGAGGTCATCGAGCAGCAAATTGCCGTATTCCTTGCGCGCGAACCAGCGCGAGTCCCAGGTTCGGTTGATGCCGAGCCGAAGCCCGATCGGATTGACCTTCTGCCCCATTACTCAGCCTCCTCGGCGCTCTCCCGGACGATCACGGTCAAATGTGCAAACATCTTCTCGACGCGTGCCGAGCGCCCACGGCCTCTGGTGTGGAACCGTTTCAATACAAAAGCCCGGCCGACGGTGGCCTCCTTCACGAAAAGGCGGTCAACGTCGAGCTGGTGATTGTTTTCGGCATTGGCGATTGCCGCTTGCAGAACCTTACGGACGTCGCGCGCGATGCGGCGCCGTGAGAAGGTCAATTCCGCGAGTGCGGCCGAGGCAGTCTTGCCACGAATCGTCTGGGCGACGAGGTTGAGCTTGCGCGGGCTTGTGCGCAGGCCCCGCATCGATGCCGCCGCCTCGGTCTCGTCGAGCCGCCGCTCAGCGGCTGGCTTGCCCATATCAGCTCCTTCTCGCCTTCTTGTCGCCAGCGTGGCCGTAGAAGGTCCGGGTCGGCGCGAACTCGCCCAGCTTGTGCCCGATCATGTTCTCGGTGACCAGCACTGGGATGAATTTGTGCCCGTTATAGACGCCGAAGGTGAGACCGACGAACTGCGGGAAGATCGTCGATCGGCGAGACCAGGTGCGGATCACCTGATTGCGCCCCGACCCACGCGCCTCCTCCGCTTTTTTGAGGAGATAGCCGTCGACAAACGGCCCTTTCCATACTGAGCGTGCCAAGCGATTTCCTCCGTCCGGCTAACGCGTCTGGTGGCGGCGGCGCACGATCAACCGGTCCGTCGCCTTGTTGTGCCGGGTCTTCTTGCCCTTGGTCGGCTTGCCCCACGGTGTGACGGGATGCCGGCCGCCGGAGCTGCGGCCCTCTCCGCCGCCGTGCGGGTGGTCGATCGGGTTCATCGCGACGCCGCGCACCGAAGGCCGGCGGCCGAGCCAGCGGTTGCGGCCGGCCTTGCCGATCACGATGTTCTGCTGATCGGGGTTTGACACGGCGCCAATCGTGGCCCGGCACTCGGAGCGCACCATGCGCAGCTCCCCGGAAGAGAGACGCAATAGCGCATATCCCTGATCGCGGCCGACCAGCTGGGCGTAAGTCCCAGCCGAGCGAGCGATCTGGCCACCCTTGCCCGGTTTCATCTCGACATTATGGATGATCGTGCCGACTGGCATGCTGCGCATCGGCATCGTGTTGCCGGGCCTCACATCGACCCGCTCGCCCGAGACCACGGTGTCGCCCGCCTTGAGCCGTTGCGGCGCCAGGATGTAGGCGAACTCGCCGTCCCGGTAGCGGATGAGAGCAATGAAGGCGGTGCGGTTCGGGTCGTATTCGAGCCGCTCGACCGTGGCCGGCACATCGACCTTTGACCGTTTGAAATCGACGATCCGGTAGCGACGCTTGTTGCCGCCGCCGCGCCAGCGCATCGTAATGCGGCCGGTATTGTTGCGGCCGCCCTTGCCGCGCAGCCCCTCGGTCAAGGCCTTGACCGGCTTGCCCTTCCACAATTCGCTGCGGTCGACGATGACCAGCTGTCGGCGCGACGGCGTCGTCGGATTGAATGTCTTCAGTGCCATCGCGTCAGATTCCTGTCGTCACGTCTATCCGCTGACCCTCACGAAGGGTCACGACCGCCTTTTTGTAGTCCGAGCGCCGGCCGGGACGGCCACGAACCCGCTTCAGCTTTCCCATGACCCGGATCGTGTTCACCGCGGTCACATTGACATTGAACAACCCTTCGACGGCTGCCTTCACCTCGCGCTTGGTGGCGGTCAACGGCACGCGAAAGATAACCTGGCGGTGTTCGGATACGTTCGTCGCCTTTTCCGTAATCACCGGGCCGCGGACGATGTCGTACATCTGCTGCCGCGTCAGCCGTGTAAGAGCGGGCGGTATGACACGAAACCGGCTCATTTGAGGCGCGCCTCGAGGTGCTGCACCGCATCGCGCGTCAGGACCAATGTATCGCGGCGCAGGATGTCGTAAACGTTGGCCCCTTGCTGAGGCAGCACATCCACCCGCGGCAGGTTCCGCGCGGCACGCATAAAGCCTTCTTCGACCGCCGGCCCGTCGATGATCAACACCGAGTCCCAACCGAGCGCTTCGAGGCGTGCCCGCAAAACCTTGGTCTTGACTTCGTCCAAATGGGCCGCGTCGATTACCACCAGCTTGCCCTCGCGCTGCTTCGAGGAGAGCGCCGTCTTGAGGCCGAGCTTGCGGACCTTCTTCTGCAACGAGAATTCATGGCTGCGTACCACCGGGCCGAAGATCACCGCACCCCCGCGAAACTGCGGCGAACGCAGGCTGCCCTGGCGCGCACGGCCTGTACCCTTCTGTTTATAGGGTTTCTTAGTCGTTCCCTGGATCTCGCTGATCCCCTTGGTCTTATGGGTCCCGGACCGGCGCTTGGCCAGTTGCCAGTTGACGACGCGGGCGAGGATGTCGCGGCGGATCGGCAGACCGAACACCTCGTCGGCGAGCTCGATATCGCCGACCTCCTGGTTGTCGAGATTACGGACGGTGAGCTTCATCAGGAGGCTACCTCCTGCGGGCTCTGAGCGGCCGCCCCTTCACGTAAGGCTGCCGGGAACGGCAGTTCGACGGGGGCCTTGCGCTTGACCGCATCCTTGACGAGCACATAGCCGCCGGGGCTTCCGGGGACTGACCCCTTGATCATCAAGACGCCGCGATCGGCATCGGCAGCGATCACTTCGAGGCTCTGCGTCGTCACTCGCTCGGCGCCGAGATGGCCCGCCATTTTCTTGTTCTTGAACGTCTTGCCGGGCGACTGCCGCTGGCCGGTCGAGCCGTGGCTGCGGTGCGAGACCGAGACGCCGTGGCTGGCCCGTAACCCGGCGAAATTGTGCCGTTTCATGGCCCCGGCGAACCCCTTGCCGATGCTGGTGCCGACCACATCGACAAACTGCCCGGGCATAAAATGCGCCGCAGTGATCTCCGCACCCACCTCCAGCAAAGCGTCTTGCGAGACACGAAACTCGGCAAGACGCGCCTTCGGCTCGACCTTGGCTTTGGCGAAATGGCCTCGTTGCGGCTTCGACACGTTCTTAGTCTTGGCCGTACCGACGCCGAGCTGCACCGCGACGTAGCCGTCCCTGTCCTCTGTGCGCACCGTGACGACCTGGCAGTTGTCGATCTTCAGGACAGTGACCGGGATGTGGTTACCCTCGTCGGTAAAGACGCGCGTCATGCCGAGCTTGCGGGCGATCAGACCGGTGCGCATCGCTCGACCCTTACAGCTTGATCTCGACGTCGACGCCAGCGGCTAAGTCGAGTTTCATCAGCGCGTCGACGGTCTGAGGGGTCGGGTCGACAATATCGAGCACCCGTTTGTGGGTGCGGATCTCGAACTGCTCGCGCGATTTCTTGTCGACATGTGGCGAGCGCAAGACGGTGAATTTCTCGAGTTTGGTCGGGAGCGGGATCGGACCCCGCACCCGCGCCCCGGTACGCTTGGCCGTGTTGACGATTTCGCTGGTGGATTGGTCGAGCACGCGATGATCGTAGGCGCGCAGTCGAATGCGGATGTTCTGGTTGTCGGTCGCCATTTGCTATCCAATTCTACTGCCACGCGCTCGGTCTTCGGCTCGCCGCTATTTTATGATCTTGGCGACGACGCCGGCGCCGACGGTGCGGCCGCCTTCGCGGATCGCAAAGCGCAGCCCCTCATCCATCGCGATCGGCGCGATCAATTCGATCTCCATCGAGATGTTGTCGCCCGGCATCACCATCTCGGTGCCTTCCGGCAGGTGCACCGTGCCGGTCACGTCGGTCGTGCGGAAATAGAATTGCGGCCGGTAGTTGCCGAAAAACGGCGTGTGCCGCCCGCCCTCCTCCTTGGTCAGGATGTAGGCCTCGCACTGAAAGCGCGTGTGCGGCGTGATCGACCCCGGCGCCGCCAATACCTGGCCGCGCTCGACCTCCTCGCGCTTGGTGCCGCGCAGCAACGCCCCGATGTTGTCGCCCGCCTCGCCCCGGTCCAACAGTTTCCTAAACATCTCGACCCCGGTCACCACCGTCTTCGCGGTCGGCCGCAAGCCCACGATCTCGACCTCGTCGCCGACCTTGACGACGCCGCGCTCGACCCGCCCGGTCACCACCGTGCCGCGCCCCGAGATCGTGAACACGTCCTCGATCGGCATCAGAAACGGCCGATCCATCGCACGCTCCGGCTGCGGAATGTAGCTGTCCACCGCCTCCATCAGCGCCAGGATCGAAGCGTGCCCCTGCTCGGGCTCGCGCCCCTCCAGCGCAAACAGCGCCGCGCCGCGCACCACCGGGATGTCGTCCCCCGGGAACTGGTAGCTCGATAAGAGTTCGCGCACCTCCAATTCGACCAGGTCCAACAGCTCGGGGTCGTCCACCATGTCGACCTTGTTCATGTACACCACCAAGGCCGGCACCCCGACCTGGCGCGCCAGCAGCACGTGCTCGCGGGTCTGCGGCATCGGCCCGTCCGCCGCCGACACCACCAGGATCGCGCCGTCCATCTGCGCCGCCCCGGTGATCATGTTCTTGATGTAGTCGGCATGACCCGGGCAGTCGACATGCGCATAATGGCGCTTGTCGGTCTCGTATTCGACATGCGCCGTCGCAATCGTAATGCCGCGCGCCCGCTCCTCCGGCGCCTTGTCGATCTGGTCGAACGGCACAAACGTCGCCCCGCCCTTCTCCGCCAAGACCTTGGTGATCGCCGCCGTCAACGTCGTCTTGCCGTGGTCGATGTGACCGATCGTCCCGATATTGCAGTGCGGCTTCGTCCGCTGAAACCTCGCCTTCGACATTGCCTTCTTCTCCGTCCGATCCAGCCCGGCTGGATTCTCAAGCCTCGATTATCTGGATTATTAAGCCATTTTGGCGCGGACTTCGTCCGCCACCGCCTGCGGTACCTGTTCGTAATGGTCGAAATGCATCGTGTACTGCGCCCGGCCCTGACTTATCGACCGCAAGGTATTGACGTATCCGAACATGTTGGCGAGCGGGACCATCGCATCGATGACCCGCGCGTTGCCGCGCGTGTCCATCCCGGTAACTTGGCCGCGACGGCTGTTCAGGTCGCCGATGACGTCCCCCATATACTCCTCCGGCGTGACGACTTCGACTCGCATGATCGGTTCGAGCAGTTTCGGCGCGGCTTTCATGACGCCTTCCTTGAACGCGGCGCGGGCCGCGATCTCGAAGGCGAGCACGCTCGAGTCGACATCGTGGAACGCGCCGTCGATCAATGTCGCCTGAAGATCGATGACCGGGAAGCCGGCGAGCACGCCGGTTTCGGTCGAGGCCTTGAGCCCCTTCTCGACCCCAGGCACGTATTCCTTCGGGACGGCGCCGCCGACCACCGCGTTCTCGAAGACAAAACCGGAGCCCGGCGGCAACGGCTCGAACCGCAGTTTGACGCGTGCAAACTGTCCGGCTCCGCCGGTCTGCTTCTTGTGAGTGTAATCGACTTCCGAGGTGCGGGTGATCGTCTCGCGGTAGGCGACCTGCGGCGCGCCGACATTGGCATCGACCTTGAACTCCCGCTTCATGCGGTCGACGATGATCTCGAGGTGCAGTTCGCCCATCCCTTTGATCACGGTTTGGCCGCTCTCGTGGTCGACGGTAACCCGGAACGACGGGTCCTCGGTCGCCAGCCGGGCGAGCGCCTGGCTCATCTTCTCCTGATCGCCCTTGGTCTTGGGCTCGACTGCAATCTCGATGACCGGCTCCGGAAATTCCATCCGCTCCAGTACAACGGGATCGCCGGGAGCAGATAGCGTATCGCCCGTCGTCGTGTTCTTCAGCCCGGCCAACGCTACGATGTCGCCGGCGCGGGCTTCCTTGATGTCCTCGCGGTGGTTGGCGTGCATCTGCAGCATGCGACCGATCCGCTCCCGCGTGCCCTTGACGCTGTTCAGGACCTGGCTGCCCGCCGTAGCGACCCCGGAATAGACGCGGACAAATGTCAGCGAGCCGACGAAGGGGTCGCTCATGATCTTGAAGGCGAGCCCGGCAAACGGCTCATCATCCGAGCACTGGCGCACGATCGGCTGGTTCGAGCCGACCTTGATGCCGTTGATCGCCGCGACATCGGTCGGGGCCGGCAAATAATCGACCACTGCGTCGAGCAGCGGCTGGACTCCTTTGTTCTTGAATGCCGAACCGCACAGCACCGGAACAAAGACGCCGCCGACCGTGCCCTTGCGGATGCACCGCTTGAGCACGTCTTCGTTCGGCTCCTCGCCGCCGAGATAAGCTTCGAGCGCCGCGTCGTCCTGCTCCACCGCGGCTTCGACCAACCTCGTTCGAAAGGCCTTGGCCTCTTCGACCATCTCGGGTGGAACTTCGACGATGTCGAACTCCGCGCCCAAGGTCTCGTCCCGCCACTTCACCGCGCGAAAGCCAACGAGATCGACGATACCAACAAAATCGCTCTCGACGCCGATCGGCAATTGCAGCACCACCGGCTTGGCGCCCAGCCGGTCATCGATCATCGCGACGCAGCGCGGGAAATCGGCACCGATCCGATCCATTTTGTTGACAAAGCAGATCCGCGGCACGCCGTATTTGTCGGCTTGCCGCCAGACGGTCTCCGATTGAGGCTCGACGCCGGCGACCGAGTTGAATACCGCGACAGCTCCGTCGAGCACGCGCAGGCTGCGCTCGACTTCGATCGTGAAATCGACGTGGCCGGGCGTGTCGATGATGTTGATACGATGGTCTTGCCAAAAGCAGGTGGTCGCGGCCGAGGTGATCGTGATGCCGCGCTCCTGCTCCTGGGCCATCCAATCCATCGTTGCGGTGCCCTCGTGCACCTCGCCCATCTTATAGGCACGGCCGGTGTAATAGAGGATGCGCTCGGTAGTCGTCGTCTTGCCGGCATCAATGTGCGCCATGATGCCGATGTTTCGGTACCGCTCCAGAGGTGTCGTGCGCGCCATGAAAGCAACTCCGCGGGCGCCACGCGAGGCGGGCGTCCTCAAAGAAAGATATGTTTCGGTTGTGACGTGGCTCGCCGGTTACCAGCGGTAGTGCGAGAAGGCCTTGTTCGCATCGGCCATGCGATGCGTATCCTCCCGTCGCTTGACCGCGGCGCCACGATTGTTGGCGGCATCGAGTAGCTCCCCCGAAAGCCGCTCCTCCATCGTGTTTTCCGAGCGCCCGCGCGAACTCGAAATGAGCCAGCGAATGGCCAGCGCCTGGCTGCGGTCGGTACGCACTTCGACCGGTACCTGATACGTAGCGCCGCCGACACGGCGCGAGCGGACCTCGACGGCGGGTCGCACATTACCGAGCGCGTCGTGGAAAACCCGGAGAGGGTCTTGCCCGCTGCGCTTGGCGATGCGGTCGAAAGCCCCGTAGACGATGCGTTCGGCGACCGACTTCTTGCCCTCGTACATAAGGCAATTCATAAATTTGGTTAATACGCTGTCGCCGAATTTTGCATCCGGCAAGACCTCGCGTTTGACCGCGGCGCGACGGCGCGACATGACTGTCTCCCTACTTCGGACGCTTGGCGCCGTACTTCGAACGGCGCTGGCGACGGTCTTTGACACCCTGTGTATCGAGCGTGCCGCGGATGATGTGGTATCGCACACCGGGCAGGTCCTTGACCCGGCCACCCCGGATCAAGACAACCGAGTGCTCCTGCAGGTTGTGGCCCTCGCCGGGAATATAGCTCGTCACCTCGAACCCGTTCGTGAGGCGCACGCGCGCCACCTTGCGCAGGGCGGAATTGGGCTTCTTCGGCGTAGTCGTATAGACGCGCGTGCACACCCCGCGCTTTTGCGGGCAAGCTTCCATCGCTGGAACCTTGTTGCGTGCCACCTCCGGCCTCCGCGGGTTGCGGATCAGCTGGTTTATCGTCGGCATCGTCACAACCTCGTCAAAGACGCCAACCGCCCGAGGCGATAGCGCCGCCGGGTCGATGAGTTTCCGTACCTATTTCTTACCCGCCTCCTCACAGAAGCGCCGAGCCAGGGACTAATATCGGGCTGCGTCTAGGTGGCTTCCTACGGCCAGCCCCAGAATGGGCCAATATTACTAGTGATCCAAACCAACCCGGTCAAGTCCCCCTGGCATGGAACGTATTGCGCTCCATGGCAGGGAAGCCGCGAAGGTCTTATGCTGTTTGCTTCTCGGCTTCGACGAGTTGAGCAGGCTCTTCGTTCGCAGCGATCGCAGCGAGCTCGCGGTCGCGCTCGGCCGCCACCTCGCGCAACCGGGCGATGACACTGCCGGTCCCCGCCGGAATCAGCCGTCCTACAATGACGTTTTCCTTGAGACCGGTCAGCGCATCGATCCGGCCGGAGACTGCGGCCTCGGTCAACACGCGGGTCGTCTCTTGGAAAGAGGCAGCTGAGATGAACGAGTTCGTCTGCAGGCTCGCCTTGGTAATGCCCTGCAACACCGGGCGCGCTTCCGCCGGCCGCAGACCCTCGCTCTCGACCTTGGCGTTTTCCAGCTCAAACTCCGACCGGTCGATCTGCTCGCCGGCGAGGAAGGTCGTCTCGCCGGGATCGGAGATCTCCACCTTCTGCAGCATCTGCCGGACGATCACCTCGATGTGCTTGTCGTTGATCCGCACACCTTGCAGGCGATAGACCTCCTGGATCTCGTTGATCAGGTAGCTCGCCAGCTCCTCGACCCCGAGGATTCGCAAAATATCGTGCGGCACTCGGTTGCCATCCATCAGGAGGTCACCCTTCTCGATGTAATCGCCTTCCTGCACGCTGATGTGCTTGCCCTTGGGGATCAGGTACTCGACCGGGTCCTTGCCGTCCTCGGCCGGCGCAACGATGATGCGTCGCTTCGCCTTGTAGTCCTTGCCGAATTCGACGCGACCTTCGCTTTCGCTAATGATCGCGAAATCCTTCGGCTTGCGCGCCTCGAACAGCTCGGCGACACGCGGCAGACCGCCCGTGATGTCACGCGTCTTTGAAGATTCGCGCGGGATGCGCGCAAGCACGTCGCCAGCCTTGACGTGCGCCCCGTTCTCGACCGAAAGGATCGCGTCGACCGACATGAAGTAACGCGCCTCCAGCCCGTTGGCCAAGGTGAGCACCTCGCCCTCCTCGTCGCGCAACGTGATCCGCGGCCGCAAATCGCTGCCACGTGGCTGCTGCTTCCAGTCGACGACCACTTTCGACGAGATGCCGGTCGCTTCGTCCACCGTCTCCCGCATCGACAGGCCTTCGATCAGATCGACGTAATGCGCGATGCCGTCCTTCTCGGTGATGATCGGGATCGTGTAGGGATCCCACTCAACCAGTCGGTCACCCCGTTTGACCTCGGCCCCATCGTCGACGAGCAGCCTCGCGCCGTACGGAACTCGGTGCCGGGCTTTTTCCCGCCCTGCTTCGTCCAACAGCACAATCTCGGTGTTGCGGCCCATCACCACCGGTACGCCGGCCGAGTTGATCACGACGTTTCGGTTCTTCACTTCCAACCTGGCGTCGAAGGCGGCCTCGACAGAAGACTGCTCGGCACCGCGTTGTGCAGCACCGCCGATGTGGAAAGTACGCATCGTCAGCTGGGTGCCGGGTTCGCCGATCGATTGCGCGGCAATGACGCCGACCGCCTCGCCGATATTGACGACCGTACCGCGCGCCAAGTCGCGCCCGTAGCACTTGCCGCAGACGCCGATGCGGGATTCGCAGGTCAGCACCGAGCGGATAGGTACGGTATCGATCCCGGCCCGCTCGATCTGGTCGACGGCATCCTCGTCGATCAGTGCGCCCGCTGGAAGCACGACTTCACCGCTCAGCGGATCGAGGATGTCGACCGCTGCGGTGCGACCGAGAATGCGGTCGGCGAGTGGCGCGATGACTTCGCCGCCGTCGACGACAGCGCTCGTCATGAGCCCGCGCGTGGTGCCGCAATCTTCCTCTGTGATGATCGCGTCTTGCGCTACATCGACGAGCCTGCGGGTCAGATAACCCGAATTCGCCGTCTTGAGCGCTGTGTCGGCGAGGCCTTTGCGGGCGCCGTGGGTGGAGTTGAAGTATTCGAGGACGGTTAGCCCCTCCTTGAAGTTGGAGATGATCGGCGTCTCGATGATCTCGCCCGACGGCTTGGCCATCAAGCCGCGCATGCCGGCCAGCTGCTTGATCTGCGCCGCCGAACCGCGCGCCCCGGAATCCGACATCATCCATACCGAGTTGACCGGCTCGCCGGGCTGCGGCTCGCGGATCTTCTTCAGCATCTCTTCGGCAACGCGGTCCGTGCAGCGTGACCACACGTCAACGACCTTGTTGTATTTCTCGCCCTGCGTAATCAGGCCGTCCTGGTATTGCTGCTCATATTGCTTGACCTGCTCCTGCGCTTCACCGACCAGGCGGCGCTTCTCCTCGGGCACGATCAAATCGTCCTTGCCGAACGAAATGCCTGCCTTGCAGGCCTGCTGGAAGCCGAGCGACATCAGATGATCACAGAAGATAACTGTCTCCTTCTGGCCGCAGTGGCGGTAGACCTGATCGATGACGTTGCTGATCTCTTTCTTGGTCAGCAGGGTGTTGATCAAATCGAAGCCGATCGCGGGATTGCGCGGCAGAATTTCGGACAGCAGCATGCGCCCGGGGGTCGTCTCGACCCGCTGCACGACCGGCTTGCCGTCGGCATCGACAGTGTGGAAGCGAGCCTTAACGCGGGCGTGCAGCGAGACCGCCTTGGATTCGAGCGCCTGCTCGATCTCGCCGATGCTGGTGAACAGCATGCCTTCGCCCTTTTCGCCCGGGCGCTCCATCGTGATGTGGTAGAGGCCGAGCACGATGTCCTGCGACGGCACGATGATAGGTTTGCCGTTCGCCGGGCTGAGGATGTTGTTGGTCGACATCATCAGGACGCGCGCCTCGAGCTGCGCCTCCAATGATAGCGGCACGTGCACAGCCATCTGGTCGCCGTCGAAATCCGCGTTAAAGGCAGTGCAAACGAGCGGGTGCAGCTGGATCGCCTTGCCCTCGATCAGCACCGGCTCGAACGCCTGAATCCCGAGGCGGTGGAGCGTCGGGGCGCGGTTCAGCATAACCGGATGCTCGCGGATCACCTCCTCGAGGATATCCCAGACCTCCGGCCGTTCCTTTTCGACCATGCGCTTGGCGGCCTTGATCGTGCTGGCGAGGCCGTAGAGTTCGAGCTTCGAGTAGATGAATGGCTTGAACAGTTCGAGCGCCATCTTCTTCGGCAGCCCGCACTGGTGCAGTTTGAGCTCGGGACCGACCACAATGACCGAGCGGCCCGAATAATCGACCCGCTTACCGAGCAGGTTCTGACGGAATCGGCCCTGCTTGCCCTTCAACATGTCGGACAAGGACTTCAGCGGCCGCTTGTTGGCGCCGGTGATGATTTGCCCGCGCCTGCCGTTGTCGAACAGCGCGTCTACCGCCTCCTGCAACATACGCTTTTCGTTGCGCACGATGATGTCTGGGGCGCGCAGCTCGATTAGGCGCTTCAGCCGGTTGTTTCGGTTGATCACTCTGCGGTAGAGATCGTTTAGATCGGAGGTCGCAAAGCGCCCACCATCGAGCGGCACTAGCGGCCGTAATTCCGGCGGAATGACCGGGACGACCTCAAGGATCATCCATTCCGGCCGGCTGTTGGATTCGATGAAGGATTTCGACGAGTTTTAGCCGCTTGACGAGTTTCTTGCGGCGCGCCTCGGAATTGGTGTCGCGCAGCTCGTCGCGCAGCCTTTCCTTCTCCTCGGCCAGATCGATGGCGGACAGCATCGTGCGCAGCGCCTCGGCCCCAATCGAGGCCGTGAACTGGTCGTCGCCGTAATCGTCCTGAGCCTTCAAATACTCGTCTTCGTTGAGCAGCTGATGCTGTTTCAGCGGGGTCAGCCCCGGTTCGATCACAACGTAGTTCTCGAAATAGAGCACCCTTTCGAGGTCCTTTAGCGTCATGTCGAGTAATAATCCGATGCGGCTCGGCAGCGACTTCAGAAACCAAATGTGCGCGACCGGCGAGGCGAGCTCGACGTGGCCCATGCGGTCTCGCCGAACTTTGGACAAGGTCACCTCGACCCCACACTTTTCGCAAATGATGCCGCGATACTTCATGCGCTTGTACTTGCCGCACAAGCATTCATAATCCTTGATCGGTCCAAAGATCCGGGCGCAGAACAGCCCATCGCGCTCCGGTTTGAACGTCCGGTAATTGATCGTCTCCGGCTTCTTGATCTCGCCGTAGGACCATGAGCGAATGCGCTCCGGGCTGGCGATCGAGATCCGGATCTGATCGAAACTCTGCGGCCCGCTAACTTGGCCAAAGATGTTCATCAACTCGTTCATCAACGATCCCTTTCGGAATTGGCCGTCATGCCCGCGAAAGCGGGTACCCAGGGGAACTGAGTTGACCTCTGCCCCGCTGGGCCCCCGCTTCCGCGGGGGCGACAAAAACGGAAACGCTCAATCGACGGCTTTCGGTCAATAGCCGCGCTGCTCTAGCTCGACATTGAGGCCCAGCGACCGCAATTCCTTGACCAGCACGTTGAAGGATTCAGGAATGCCGGCCTCAAAATTGTCGTCGCCCCTTACGATCGCCTCATACACCTTAGTCCGGCCGGAAACGTCGTCCGACTTGACCGTGAGCATCTCCTGCAAGGTGTATGCCGCGCCGTAGGCCTCCAGTGCCCAAACCTCCATTTCGCCGAACCGCTGGCCGCCGAACTGTGCCTTGCCGCCGAGCGGCTGCTGTGTGACGAGGCTGTACGGACCGATCGATCGCGCATGGATCTTGTCGTCTACCAAGTGATGCAGCTTCATCATGTAGATGTAGCCGACGGTCACTTGACGGTCGAATGCCTCGCCGGTGCGCCCGTCGATCAGCGTAACTTGGCCTGAGGACGAGAGACCCGCTCCCTCCAGCATCGCGATGATATCTTCCTCCCGGGCACCGTCGAACACCGGGCTGGCGACCGGCACGCCGTGAGCGAGATTGCCGGCCAGCTCGATCAGATCCTCGTCCGGAAGACGATCGATTTCGGCCTTCTGCTCGCCCTGGTACATCTCGCCGACGAGGCCGCGCAGCTCGCCGTCGGCTGTGCCACGCTGCACATTGGCCAGCACGTCGCCGATGCGCCGACCTAGACCCGCCGCAGCCCAACCGAGATGCGTCTCGAGAATCTGGCCGACATTCATGCGGCTCGGCACGCCGAGCGGGTTTAACACAATGTCGACCGGTGTCCCGTCCTCGAGATAGGGCATGTCCTCGGAGGGCACGATACGCGAGATGACGCCCTTATTGCCATGCCGGCCGGCCATTTTGTCGCCTGGCTGCAGCTTGCGTTTTACGGCGACAAACACCTTGACCATCTTCATCACGCCGGGCGGCAGCTCGTCCCCGCGCTGCAGTTTTTCAACTTTGCTCTCAAATCGCGCTGTGAGCGCTGCGACGGCATCCTCCATCTGCTTCTTCAAACTCTCGACATCCGCCATCCTTGCATCGTCACGGATCGAGATTTGCCGCCACAGTGCCGGGGGACTTTCGGCCAGCACCTCCTCGGTGATCTCGGTCCCCGACTTCATTCCCCTGGGGCCTCCGACCGCCGTTTGACCGAGCAACAGCTCCTTGAGCCGTGCGGCGAAGCTGCGCTCGAGGATTGCGCGCTCGTCATCGCGGTCCTTCGCCAACCGCTCGATCTCGGCCCGTTCGATCGCCAGTGCGCGCTCGTCCTTGTCAACGCCACGCCGCGAGAACACCCGCACCTCGACGATCGTGCCGGACACACCCGGCGGAAGTCGCAGCGAGGTGTCGCGCACATCGGAAGCCTTTTCCCCAAAAATCGCGCGAAGAAGCTTCTCTTCCGGAGTCATCGGCGACTTGCCTTTCGGGGTGACCTTGCCGACCAGGATGTCGCCGGGTTTGACCTCGGCGCCGATATAGACGATCCCGGCTTCGTCGAGGTTTTTCAGTGCCTCCTCGCCGACGTTCGGAATGTCGCGCGTGATCTCTTCCTGCCCGAGCTTGGTGTCGCGCGCCATTACCTCGAATTCTTCGATATGGATCGAGGTGAATACGTCGTCGGACACGATTCGCTCAGAAATCAGGATCGAATCCTCGAAATTGTACCCGTTCCACGGCATAAAGGCGCACAGCACATTGCGCCCGAGCGCCAGCTCGCCAAGCTGCGTCGAGGGACCATCAGCGATGATATCGCCTGCCGTCACCTGATCCCCAACTTTGACCAGCGGGCGCTGGGTGATGCAGGTGTTCTGGTTCGAGCGCTGGAATTTGAGGAGATTGTAAATGTCGACGCCCGAGGCGGCTGTCGAGGTCTCCGCCGTCGCGCGAACGACGATGCGGGTCGCATCGACTTGGTCGACGATCCCCGAGCGCCGCGCGATGATGGTGACGCCGGAATCGCGGGCGACGGTCTCTTCCATGCCGGTGCCGACGAGCGGCGCCTCGGCGCGGATCAGCGGTACCGCCTGGCGCTGCATGTTCGACCCCATCAGGGCCCGGTTTGCGTCGTCGTTCTCCAGGAACGGGATCAGCGCCGCCGCGACAGAAACCAGCTGCTTGGGCGAGACATCGATCAGGTCGATGTCTTCCGGCCGGGTCATGACGAAATCTCCGCCCTTGCGGCAATTCGTCAGATCGGCCGTTATTCGGTCTTCGGCATCGGTTTCAACATTGGCTTGCGCGATCGCGTAGCGACCCTCGTCCATCGCCGACAAGTAGACAACCTCGTCGGTTACCCGGCCGTCGACCACCCGACGGTAGGGGCTTTCGATGAACCCGTACTGATTGACACGCGCATAAGTTGCCAGGCTGTTGATCAAGCCGATATTCGGGCCTTCCGGGGTCTCGATCGGGCAGATCCGGCCGTAGTGAGTTGGGTGTACGTCACGTACCTCGAAGCCGGCGCGCTCGCGCGTCAATCCACCGGGGCCGAGAGCCGACAGGCGCCGCTTGTGGGTAATCTCCGACAGCGGGTTTGTCTGGTCCATGAACTGCGACAGCTGCGACGAGCCGAAGAACTCGCGCACCGCCGCCGCCGCCGGTTTTGCATTGATCAGATCGTGCGGCATGACCGTGTCGATCTCGACCGAGCTCATGCGCTCACGGATTGCCCGCTCCATGCGCAACAGTCCGACGCGGTATTGGTTTTCCATCAGCTCGCCGACCGAGCGGACCCGGCGATTGCCGAGATGATCGATGTCGTCGATTTCGCCGCGGCCGTCCTTCAGATCGACCAATACCTTAAGAATTGACAGGATGTCCGCTTTGCGCAGGGTGCGCACTGAATTGTCGGTCGAGAGGCCGAGCCGGGAATTCATTTTGACACGGCCGACCGCCGACAGATCGTAACGCTCCGGGTCGAAGAACAGGCTGTTGAAGAGCGCCTCGGCCGTTTCCAGGGTCGGCGGCTCGCCCGGGCGCATCACGCGGTAGATGTCGATCAGCGCGTCCTCGCGGGTCGCATTTTTATCGATCGCAAGTGTGTTGCGGATGTAGGGCCCGACGCTGACGTGATCGAAATCGAGCACCGGCAACTCTTCGATGCCGATCGCAGCTAATTGTGCCAGCGTCGCCCCGGTGATCTCGTCGCCAGCCTCGAAATAAACCTCGCCAGTCTCCTCATTGATCAGATCCGAGGCGAAATACCGGCCGATCAGCTCCTCCTCCGGGACGAGCACATCGGTCAGTCCTTCCTCGCGTAACCGCCTCGCTACACGGGGTGTCATCCGCTCGGCCGCTGGTAACGCGACCTCACCGGTGCGGGCATCGAGCAGATCGCTTGTCAGCTTGCCTTTGAAACTCGCTTCCCTGAACGGCGTCATCCAACCCTGATCGCCGCGCCGAAAGGTTATTGTCCCGTAGAAGTTGGCGAGGATCTCCTCCTTCGACATGCCGATGGCTTCACCTGGCTGCAGCACTCTGTTCTCGGCGCTTCCGGCCGCCCGCAGCCGCTCGGTCGCAGCGTCGTCCAGAGCGAGCAGCAAGGTTGTCGCCGGAAGCTTGCGGCGTCGGTCGATGCGGACATAGACATGGTCTTTGGCGTCGAACTCGAAATCGAGCCAGGAGCCGCGATAGGGGATTACCCGCGCGGCAAACAGATATTTTCCCGAGGAATGCGTCTTGCCCTTGTCGTGGTCGAAGAAGACCCCCGGGCTGCGGTGCATCTGGGAGACGATCACGCGCTCCGTGCCGTTGATGACGAAAGTGCCGTTCTTCGTCATCAGGGGCATGTCGCCCATATAGACGTCCTGCTCCTTTATATCTCGGATCGAGCGCGAACCGGTGTCCTCGTCGACATCCCACACGACCAGCCGCAACGTCACCTTCAGCGGCGCGGCGAAGGTGATGCCGCGTTGTTGACATTCATCGACCTCGTATTTCGGCGCTTCGAGCTCGTACCGCACAAACTCGAGCTGAGCGCGCTCCGAGAAATCGCGGATCGGGAACACCGACTTGAAAACCTCCTGGAGCCCAACATTGCTGCGCTGCTCCGGCACAACCCCCATCTGTAAGAAGTGATCGTAGGAGCTCTTTTGAACCTCGATCAGGTTTGGCATCGGCGCGACTTCGGCGACGCGCCCGAAAGTCTTGCGGATCCGCTTCTTACCGGTGAAGGATATTGCCATGCATGCTCCTCGGAGTAGGCCGCTGTGCGGCGGCCCGATTGCGTAAGAATTTTCCCGACCGCGAATGGTGGCTCGGCGCCGCTGTCTTCGTCCGATTTTCCTCAGAGACGGGTAGTCCGCTGACGTGGCGGCCAAGCCTTTCTGACCTCAAGACGCCGATGTCCGGCGTGCGCAATAGGTTCGCGCCCCGGTTCGTGGATCTGAACGGCAGGCGTCCTCGCGAGAACGAACGCCCAGGAAGGTCTAATATCGTGACAGGCCTACTTTATTTCAACCGTCGCACCCGCGTCTTCTAGCTGCTTTTTTATTTTCGCCGCCTCATCCTTGTTGACACCTTCCTTGATGGGCTTCGGCGCGGCCTCCACGAGGTCCTTGGCTTCCTTTAGGCCGAGACTTGTGATGGCTCTGACCTCTTTGATCACGTTAATCTTCTTCTCGCCGATCGCCGCGAGGATTACGTCGAACTCGGTCTTTTCCACCGCCGCCTCGGGCGCGGCCGCGGCGACGCCACCGGCTGCCGCCACCGCAACCGGCGCTGCCGCTGAAACGCCCCATTTTTCTTCGAGCATCTTAGAAAGCTGCGCCGCCTCGATGACGCTCAAGGCCGACAAATCATCGACCAGTCTTGCCAAATCCGCCATGTTCTACTCCCGATTTCCTAATACCCATGAACGCGAATGAAAGACAAATCGCCTAGGCGCTCTCGCCCTGGTTTTCCGCATGGGCGGCCAACACCCGCGCAACTTGCCCGGCAGGCGCCTGCAGCACTCGTGCGAGCCGTGCCGCCGGAGCCTGCAGCAACCCGATGAGCGTGCCCCGCAATGAATTGAGCGAGGGCAGGCTCGCCAGTTCCCTGACCTCGGCAACATCGATCTGCCGGCCCGCGAGGCCGCCTCCGACGATCGTCAGCTTGTCATTGCGGTTGGCGTATCCGACAACCACCTTTGCCGCCGCAACCGGATCATCGGAAAAGGCGATCGCTGTCGGGCCGGTAAACAGCGACAGCAGCGACTCGAACGGCGTCCCGACGAGGGCGCGCTTGACTAGCCGATTCTTTGTGACCCGGTAGGTCGCGCCCGCATCGCGGACCTGCCGCCGCAGCACCGTGGCCTCCGCGACACTCAGCCCAGACTGGTGCGTGACGACGACGCAAGCCGTGTCCGCAAGGTCCTGCTGAAGCGCCTCGACCACCCTTTGTTTTTGTGCGCGGTCCACTGCGATCTCCTACCGGTCGGTGAGCCCGCCCGGTTGCTAAGCACGGGGCTCCTCGGCCAACCCCGACAATTCGACCCTGACGCCCGGACCCATTGTCGAGCTGACGGCGACCTTCTTTATGTAGGTGCCTCTGACGCCGCTCGGCTTGCCGCGGGTGATCGCGCCGACAAACGCGCGCACATTATCGGCTAGCGCCTTGTCAGTAAAGCTCGCTTTGCCGACCCCGGCGTGGACGATGCCGGCCTTTTCGGCGCGAAACTCGACTTGCCCGCCTTTGGCGGCCTGCACCGCCTCTGTCACATTCTGGGTCACCGTGCCGAGGCGCGGGTTCGGCATCAAGCCGCGCGGACCGAGGATCTTACCGAGCCGCCCCACCAGCGACATCATGTCCGGCGTGGCGATCGCCCGATCGAAATCGATCTGCCCGGCCTGGATCTTCTCGGCGAGATCCTCGGCCCCGACGATCTCCGCCCCGGCGCTCTCGGCTTCCTTTGCCCGGTCGCCGCGCGCGAACACCGCAACCCGCACGGTTTTCCCGGTGCCGTGCGGCAGCATCACTGCGCCTCGCAGGTTCTGATCGGGTTTGCGGGGGTCGAGATTGAGGTTCATCGCGACCTCGACGGTTTCGTCGAACTTCGCCGAGGCGCGCTCCTTGATCAGTTTGAGCGCATCCTCGAGCGGGCGCGCTACGGTCGGATCGATCCCCTCATAAGCTTGCCTGAGCCGTTTTCCCGTCTTCGCCATCAGCCTTGCTCCACCACTTCGAGGCCCATCGAGCGCGCCGAGCCAATCAGCATACGGCAGGCGCCATCGATGTCCTTAGCATTGAGGTCCTGCATCTTCTGCTCGGCGATCTCGCGGATTTGCGCCATCGTAACACGACCCACCGGTCGCGCTTTGCCTGTGGTTTGCGATCCCTTCTCAATGCCGGCAGCTTTTTTCAAGAAAAAGCTGTTCGGCGGGCTCTTGGTGACAAAAGCGAAAGAACGATCGGCAAATGCCGTGATGACGACCGGGATCGGCATGGCGGGCTCGAGATTCTGCGTCGCCGCGTTGAAAGCCTTGCAGAACTCCATGATGTTGAGCCCGCGCTGCCCGAGCGCCGGGCCGATCGGCGGCGAAGGGTTCGCCTTGCCGGCCGGGACCTGCAATTTGATTATACCGACGATCTTCTTTGCCATTCACGTCTCCAAGTTCCCCCGCCAACCGCCCCTCACCCCAGCCCTCTCCCCCGCGAGCGGGGACAGGGAGCGACCCGCGAAGCGGGAGGCTGAGGGGGAGCCGCGGCTCCGAACCTTACACCTTCTCGACCTGTGAATACTCCAGCTCGACGGGGGTGGCACGCCCGAAGATCGAGACGGCGACCTTCAGCCGTGCCTTTTCTTCGTCCACTTCCTCGACAAGCCCGTTAAAGGACGTGAATGGGCCGTCACAGACGCGAACCTGCTCGCCGACTTCGAACGTGATCGAAGGCTTCGGCCGCTCGATGCCCTCCTGCACTTGATGCATGATGCGCGCCGCCTCGTGGTCGCTGATCGGCGACGGCCGACCGCGCCCGCCGAGAAAGCCGGTGACCTTGGCGGTATTCTTGACGAGGTGCCACGTCTCGTCGTTCATATCCATCTTTATCAGCACATAGCCAGGGAAAAACTTGCGCTCTGAGCTGACCTTGGCGCCGCGCTTGACCTCGACAATCTCCTCGGTCGGCACGAGGATTTCCTCGAACTCGTCGGCGAGCCCTTTTTGCTCGGCCTGCTCGCGGATCGAGGCCGCTACTTTTTTCTCAAAGCCCGAATAAACGTGGATCACATACCAGCGGCTCGCCATCACCCGCATCCAAACCTAGTGGCCCAGCCCGAAGATCAGCCGCACACCCTGGGAGAACACCTGGTCCACGACAAAAAAGAAGGCGGCCGCGATGAACACCATCACGAAGACCATTGCCGTGGTGACCATGGTTTCCTTGCGCGTCGGCCAGGTGACGCGCGACACCTCCTGCCGCACCTGCTGAAAAAATTCGACTGGGCTCGTCTTTGCCATCTGCTCCCTCGGCGGCGGCGCCGCCTTGCCCATATGGGCCCTTTCTAGTTGTCTTCCAGAAACTTCACCCCGTGGCAGGAGTGGAGGGGCTCGAACCCCCAACCCCCGGTTTTGGAGACCGGTGCTCTACCAATTGAGCTACACTCCTATCCCACAACGTCAGGCGCCGGGCTCGACCGGGCATCTCTGCACCTTGGAACGAGATCCCCGGATCAAGTCTGATCAAGTCCGGGGATGACGGCCACAAGCATTCGTCATTTGATAATCTTGGCGACGACGCCGGCGCCGACGGTGCGGCCGCCTTCGCGGATCGCAAAGCGCAGCCCCTCATCCATCGCGATCGGCGCGATCAATTCGATCTCCATCGAGATGTTGTCGCCCGGCATCACCATCTCGGTGCCTTCCGGCAGGTGCACCGTGCCGGTTACGTCGGTCGTGCGGAAATAGAATTGCGGCCGGTAGTTGCCGAAAAACGGCGTGTGCCGCCCGCCCTCCTCCTTGGTCAGGATGTAGGCCTCGCACTGAAAGCGCGTATGCGGCGTGATCGACCCCGGCGCCGCCAATACCTGGCCGCGCTCGACCTCCTCGCGCTTGGTGCCGCGCAGCAACGCCCCGATGTTGTCGCCCGCCTCGCCCCGGTCCAACAGTTTCCTAAACATCTCGACCCCGGTCACCACCGTCTTCGCGGTCGGCCGCAAGCCCACGATCTCGACCTCGTCGCCGACCTTGACGACGCCGCGCTCGACCCGCCCGGTCACCACCGTGCCGCGCCCCGAGATCGTGAACACGTCCTCGATCGGCATCAGAAACGGCCGATCCATCGCACGCTCCGGCTGCGGAATGTAGCTGTCCACCGCCTCCATCAGCGCCAGGATCGAAGCGTGCCCCTGCTCGGGCTCGCGCCCCTCCAGCGCAAACAGCGCCGCGCCGCGCACCACCGGGATGTCGTCCCCCGGGAACTGGTAGCTCGATAAGAGTTCGCGCACCTCCAATTCGACCAGGTCCAACAGCTCGGGGTCGTCCACCATGTCGACCTTGTTCATGTACACCACCAAGGCCGGCACCCCGACCTGGCGCGCCAGCAGCACGTGCTCGCGGGTCTGCGGCATCGGCCCGTCCGCCGCCGACACCACCAGGATCGCGCCGTCCATCTGCGCCGCCCCGGTGATCATGTTCTTGATGTAGTCGGCATGACCCGGGCAGTCGACATGCGCATAATGGCGCTTGTCGGTCTCGTATTCGACATGCGCCGTCGCAATCGTAATGCCGCGCGCCCGCTCCTCCGGCGCCTTGTCGATCTGGTCGAACGGCACAAACGTCGCCCCGCCCTTCTCCGCCAAGACCTTGGTGATCGCCGCCGTCAACGTCGTCTTGCCGTGGTCGATGTGACCGATCGTCCCGATATTGCAGTGCGGCTTCGTCCGCTGAAACCTCGCCTTCGACATTGCCTTACGGCTTTCCCTCAGAGTGAAACGGACATGATTCCTAGACTAGAGGCCGCGGCCTGGAGCGGGTGGTGGGAATCGAACCCACGTAGCCAGCTTGGAAGGCTGGAACTCTACCATTGAGCTACACCCGCTTGAATGGCCCTTCATAGACCTGCACCAAGCCTCCGATCCTGCCGCGATCCCGCAGAGCTGGTGGAGGGGGTAGGATTCGAACCTACGAAGACGTACGTCGGCAGATTTACAGTCTGCTGCCTTTAACCGCTCGGCAACCCCTCCGGATCGCGTGCCGCCCGGCGCAGCGGAACGCGGGTCATAAGATGTCGGCTTGACATTGTCAATCCGGGCCCGTCGACACACAGGCGACGATACGCAGCCGATCCGTAACCGGCGCGTGCGGTCCGCCGCCGCTTCGCAGCGATGGGGAAGGTGTGCATGACCAAATCCAGCCGCAAGCCCTCCGGCGCCGCCGTGTGGGTCTATGGCCGGCATGCCGTGGCGGCGGCCCTCGCCAACCCCGAGCGGCGCTGGCGCCGTCTCGTCGTCCTCGCCGGGCATGAGAATGAGGCGACCGCGCTCGTGACCGGTGCGCGGGCGGCGCGGCGCCCATCCGCTGGTGACCGCGCCGGAGCGGCGATCTCCGTGCTCGATCCGAGCGGGTTTGCGGCGATTCTACCGCGCCGTGCCGTTCACCAGGGGCTCGCGCTCGAAGTCGAACCACTCCCAGAGCCCGGCCTGGAAGATGTGATGCGCACCGGCCCGGCATCGGGGCCGTGCATGATCGTCGTCCTCGACCAGCTGAGCGACCCCCAAAATATCGGCGCGGTGTTGCGTTCGGCGGCTGCATTCGGCGCGCTTGCGGTCCTCACGCCCACGCACGGAGCACCGCCGGCGACCGGTGCGCTCGCAAAAGCTGCCTCGGGCGCACTGGAGAGCGTGCCGCTGGTGCGCGTCGTCAATCTTGCCCGCGCGCTCGATCGGTTGAAGGGAGCCGGGTTCTGGATTTGCGGTCTCGACGAGACCGCGCCGCAGGCATTGGCCCAACTCGACGCTGGGGAGCGCGTCGCGATTGTGCTCGGCTCCGAAGGCGGCGGCATGCGCCGCCTGGTACGCGAGCGCTGTGATTTCCTTGCGCGGCTGCCGACCCGCCCGGCGCAGCCGACCCTTAACGTTGCCGCCGCTGCTGCGGTCGCCCTCTACGAACTCACGCGCGGTCGCGGCGACGGAGCATAGCAAAAGAGCCCCGCACCGGACGGAGCTTCCGCACAACTATCAGCAGGCGCCGATCAAAGAGAACGCAAGGCAAACTGCCGCGCGAGGCAGTGCGGTGATTGGCGCCGCCGGAGCATATGCCGGAACGTATCCCGGCCCATAATACGGGCCGTAATAATAGGGGCTCGGCGCCGGTGCGTAGGTGTAGATGTGGTGCACGACCGTGCGGTGGTGCGGGTTGCTGTTGACGTTCGCGGTCGCCGCGTTGCCTGGGACCGCCGAAGACGTAACGGTTGCGAAGGCGAAGGCGGCGGCGATAATTGAGGGGCGAAGCATGTGGTTTCTCCCGTGTTGCTCTCCGGATTTGTCATTCTGGAAAGTATTTCGTGTTCGACGATGAGAACCTAATTAGCCTCGATTGTGCGCGCCATCTCGTATATTCATCAAGTACTACTCTGGCAGCGGCCGACGGGAGCGCGTGTGGAGTGGGGTGATGCAGAGGTCTGCAATTTCCAGTTTTGTTCCTCGTCCCGGTGCCGGGACCGGTCGCAACGCCTTTGTCAGTCGCTGGACATACTGTAAACTCACGCCCAGGATTTCCGCGATGCACCCGGTACCTTTCAACGCAACTCGCGATTTCGGTACGCGGTACTCGGCGGAGCCTTTACGAAAGGCGGTCGTGAGCTTGGCCGTTGCGCTCGCGTCGGTGGTAATTCATAGCAATGCGCGCTGCCGTCTCTAGCTCCTCTGACGGGGCTCCCGCGAGCGAGATGGCTGCCGGATATCTCGCAAGCGAGCCTCACTACCTATCCGTTGCCGGCCGCATCCTCGCAGCCTTACGCGGCAAGGGCACCCTTGTACTCGTCACCGGTGATCCGCCGGCGAACCCGGAGCTTCTCTCACAGGCTCTGCGCAAGCTGGGAGGGTCCCGTCACGGGGTGATCGGCATCCCTTGCGGGCCAGATCTCACAGGCGAGGAGGTGTTCCGCGCCGGCTCTGTCGTAGCGACCTTGCCCGAAGGTGGCGGCACAGTAACAATATCGGACACGGCCGAGACAAATGCGCCGCTGTTCGTCTTCGACGAAGCCGAGCGGCTGTCTGATCAACAGCTCGGTGAGATCAGGGCCACGATTCAGCGCGGCCTACGACAGAACGCGGCCGGGGTGCTACTTGCGCGCCGAGGCTTTCTCGCCCGGCTGGAAGACCCGCCGCTGCAGTTTCTAAAAGAGCCGCTCGCGCTGCAGTTGCGGTTTGATGAGATTGGCGACGACGAGGGCATCGATTTCCTTCGCCATCAGCTCGCGGTCCGGCACAGTCAGGAGGAGACGCGCGGTGGTCGGCCCATCTTCGTTCGGAGCTTGGCCGTGCTGGGTGTGCTCGCGGCGCTCGGCGTCGGAGCGGCCTTGGCCCTGCATTATGTCAGAATGCCGGATGTGACGACAACGGATAAGCAATCCGCCACCCCGGCCACCAATTCCTCGCCAAGCGTTGCACCGCTACAGCCGGCGCCCCGCGCCGCGCCGGCTGCTGTCCTGCCTCCGACGCCGGAGCTGCCGAAGCCGCAAACAGCCCCGGCTGAACCGGCGCCCGCTCCGCTGCAGCCCGAGCAAATGCCGCAGCCGAACGCATCCCTCGCACCCCCGGCCGCGCAGCGCGCCGCAGCGCCGCCGCAAGCGCCTCCTCCGCCGGCGCAACCTCCGGCGGGCCAGCAGCTTTCCGCTACGGAGATCGCCGCCCTGGTAACCCGCGGCGATGCGTTCCTCAGTGCCGGGGACATTGCGTCGGCGCGATTATTTTACGAGCGCGCCGCCGACGCCGGCGACGGCGGCGCGGCGCTTCGGCTGGGTGCGACGTTCGATCCCAACTTTCTCGATCGTGCCGGTGTCCGGGGCAACCCAGGCGACCCTGCTCAGGCCGAGTCCTGGTACCGTCGAGCCCGCGACCTCGGCAATGCCGCCGCCACGGTACGCCTCAAAAAACTGGAACGACAGCCGCGCTGAGTTGCCTCGGTCAGGATGTCGCCGGTTGGCGCACGAGGAGAGTTTCGAGTTCCTGACGCACCGGATAAATGTAGGGACCGAGAAGGTTGACGAGGATCACCGCCATCACGAGGGCGCCGGCGGCGCCGATCAGCGCCGGGTTGTAGGATCCCGCAAGATCGTAGACGAAGCCGCCGAGAAACCTGCCGACGCTGGAGCCCAAGCCGAAGATCATGAAACAGTAGCCGTAGATCTCGCCGAACGCCCGCTGTCCCATATAGCGCGACACTAGAAACGCGATCAGGTCGATCTCGGTACCGAGCCCCAAACCCAGCAGAATTACCCCGATCCCCGGCAGCGCACCGGAAGCGCTGCTCAGAAGAATGAAACCGGCGATCGGGGCCAGGAAGAATACCGTTGCGACAAAGGGCGCAAAGATGCGGTCGACCAGATAACCGGCCAGCAGCCGGCCGGCCATCGTGGCCAGCCCGAAGATTCCCATGATTCCCGCTGCTGCCGCTGCAGAAACGCCGTGATCGGTCAGCAGCGGCACAACATGCGCCACCGTGCCGTTGACCGCGATCGCAACCAAAAAGAAGGCCGCGCCCATCAGCCAAAAGCGGCGCGTCCCGAGGGCACCGCGCAGGGTCAGACCTGTCACATCGGCTGCCGTTATGGCGCGGCACTCGCCCTCCCCCGGCCGCGGCTCGCGTATCCACAGAGCGACGAGCGGAAACGCAATTGCAATCGTCAACAAACCCAGGATCGGATAAGTGCCGCGCCAGCCCACCCGCTCGATCAGCAACTGAGCGAGTTGCGGCATGATGAAGCCGCCCAGCCCGACCCCCGACATCGCGATGCCGAGCGCCAGCCCGCGCCGGCGGTCGAACCAAGCCGAAATCGCCTTTGCGTAGCCGATCGGGGTTTGAACGGCACTGGCCGCCTCGGCAAGCGCGAACAGCAAGGTGAAAATCACCAAAGATTTCGGACTGAGCCCCAACAGCCACATGGCGGTCGCGTAAACGACGAGACCGGGCAATGCCACCCGGCGTATGCTCCAGCGGTCCATCAGACGGCCGAGCACCGGCACAGTCAGCGCGGAGCAAATTCCGCCGAACGACAATGCGAATGATGCGGTCCCGCGCTGCCATCCCATATCCGCCATGATCGGCTTCAGGAAAACGCCGAAGGTGAACCCCAGCACCGGGCCGTTGCACACGACCAGGCCCCCGACGGCGCCGACGACCACCCACCACGGGTTGGCGAAGCTGAGCCGCATGCTGTCCCTCCCGCGCCGCCGTCGCAGCCGGATCGCGACTTCCGCGGACAACACCCGCACAGTCAGACCTTGACCGGGGCGGTTGTTGACCGGGACCCTCCCGCGCTTCGGTGGGCGGGCTATCGCGCCCCGGTGCCTGCTGTCTTTTCCCGCAGCATCGTAATCAAACCCTGCACTTGTCCGCCATTATGCTGGATGACTGAAGCAAACTCGGAGCGCTGGGTGACCGCCATGCTGATGCCGTCTACTGAGACGTCGCTGATCTTGTAAATGCCGTTTCGCCCCGTCAGGCGCCAGTCGACTTTGACCGGCGGCGCGCCGGTGGGGCGGATAATCTGACTTGATACGATGGCACCGTCGGCATCAGGTCGGCTACCGGTCACCTTGAAGGCCTCGCCGGTGTACTCGGCTAGGCGGGTGCTGTAAGCGATCGCGATGTATTCCTCGAACAGCTTGACGTACTCCGCCCGCTGTTCCTCGGTCGCGGCATTCCAGTAACGGCCGAGGACAAAGCGGGCGATCCCCGGAACGTCAAAATCCTCGCGCAGCAATTCGCGAAACCGTGCCACCCTCTGCGACTGGGTAGCATTCTTGCCGAGCACCTCGAGGGCCTGGCTGCCGAGATTGCTGATCAATGCGGCAGGGTCGGCAGCTGCCGCTGCGGGAATGGCGGGAGCAAATACCCCCACGACGAGAACAAGGGCGGCAGTCAGGAAGCAACGTCGCACCATTATTTTTCTACCTCGGATATACTGGATACTTCGGAGATCACAGCCGGTCGGGCTGCCGTGTTGGCGAACGCCGCCGGGGCCCCCCCGTCGTCGCGCTGGCTGAAGCCGGCGGGCGGCGGCAGGTTCTCCCGCTCGTGGCGGATTAGCGCGGCGCGCCGCTGCCGATACAGCGAGCGAATTGTCGCATAATAATCTAGCGAGGTGCGCTCGATGTCGGCGAGGGTCTCGATATAGCGGGACCGCTGATCGATGCCGGCGACCCCACCGCGCACGAACGGGATCCAATAGAGGTTCCACGGACTGCCGGTGACGAGCCTGTTCCACGGATCACCGAACCCCTCGGCGACTTGGGCGCCGAGATCGCGCGGGGTCGACGGCCCGAGGACCGGCACTACGAGGTATGGTCCTTCGGGTATCCCCCATGTGCCGAGCGTCAGGCCGAGATCCTCCTCGTGAAAGGGGACTCCCCAGCGTCCGGCGACATCGACCACCCCGCCCATGCCGATCGTCGAATTGATAACAAAGCGGCCCATTGTCTCTCCGGCGTGCTGGAATTGACCCTGCAGGGCGTCGTTCACAAAAACCAGCGGCGCGCGCAAATTATTGAGAAAATCGCGTAATAACTCGCGCACCGGATCGGGCACGGCATCCCGGTAGGCCTTGGCTACGGGCACAATCGCATGGCGATCGACGAATTGGTTGAATTCGAAGATCTTGCGGTTGGTGTCTTCGAAAGGATCGTTGAAATCCTCTTCGTAGGTGGCGGCCTGTTGCGCAGTGTCGGGGTGTGAGGCGCAACCGGTAAGGATAAGGACAGAGAAGGCAAACAGTTCCGATAAGCCGAGGCGAAGCGGGTGATCATTCATCGGTCGGTCTCGCATCAATCGGTGTCTTGGCCAACGGGCGAGATAATTGCGGGAAATTCGCGGAATGGGCAAGTAGCGCCGAAACGGAAACGTCAATTCACAAGCCGCTTGCACATATAAAGATATCTGTATATGTTGCTGCCGGCTAAAGGAGAGACTTGGTTTGATGGAGCACCTGCTGGGTGCATTGCGCGCGGTTGCCGAGCCGACGCGGCTTCGGCTCGTCGTTCTATGCGCGCGCGGCGAGCTCACGGTCAGCGAGCTGACACAAATCCTCGGGCAGAGCCAGCCGCGAGTTTCGCGCCATCTGAAGCTGTTGTGCGAAGCCGGTCTCCTCGATCGCTTCCGCGAGGGCAGCTGGGTGTTCTATCGCCTCAGCCAAGCGGGCCCGGCAAGCGCCCTCGCCCGCCAGCTGGTCGCCGCTTGCGACGAGGCCGACCCGACGATCGCGCTCGATCTGCAGCGGCTAGACGCGATAAAGCGGCAACGCGCCGATCTCGCGAGCGCCTATTTTCGCGAAAATGCCGACCACTGGCATCGCATCCGCTCGCTCTACATCGATGAGCGCGAGGTCGAGGCGGCCCTCGTCGAGGTCATCGCCGCCGCTGATCCGCGCGATCTTCTGGATCTCGGCACCGGCACCGGCCGCATGCTGGAGATTCTGGCGCCGCGGGTCGAGCACGCGCTCGGCATCGACCAGTCACGCGAGATGCTCTCGATCGCGCGGGTCAACCTTGCGCGGGCGGGCCTCGAAAACGGGTCTGTCCGGCTCGGCGATATGTACCAGCTGGCTCTGCCGGACGCGTCCTTCGACGCGGTGGTGATCCATCAGGTCCTGCACTACGCCGACCGGCCCGTCGCCGTGATCGCCGAGGCGGCGCGCGTACTGCGGCCGAACGGCGTTCTCGTTCTCGTCGATTTCGCGCCCCACGCGCTGGAATTCCTGCGCGACGAGCACGCGCACCGGCGGCTCGGCTTCTCCGATGCCGAGGTGGCGGAATGGTGCCGCGCCGCCGGTCTCGATCCGGCATCGCCGCAGCATTTGCAAGGCGACCCGCTGACCGTCGTGATCTGGACCGCGCATCGGCAAGTCCCCACAGCTTCGCGTTTTGCCCCGGCCCTGCAGCCGGGATCGCCGGCACTCGTCGAAGGGGAGCTTCATTGATGCAGAATTCCGCTCGCGGGCTGCTTGGCGCCGACCCGGTCAGCGATTTCGACGCCGGCCCGCCGCGTATCTCGTTCGAGTTCTTCCCGCCGAAGACGCAAGAGATGGAAGAGCGCCTGTGGGCCGCGGTCAAGCGGCTCGAACCGCTGCGGCCGCGCTTCGTCTCCGTGACCTACGGCGCCGGCGGCTCGACGCGCGAGCGCACCCACGCGACGGTGCGCCGCATCCGCCAGGAAACCGCGCTCGAACCGGCCGCGCATCTGACCTGCGTCGCGGCGGCGCGCGAGGAGATCGACGCGGTGGCGCGCGATTATTGGGAGGCGGGTATCCGCCACATCGTCGCATTGCGCGGCGACCCGCCCGGCGGCATCGGGTCGGGCTATGCGCCGCATCCGGGCGGCTATGCTTATGCGGCCGATCTCGTCGCAGGCTTGAAGAAGGTGGCGGATTTCGAGATCAGCGTCGCCGCGTATCCCGAAACCCATCCCTCGGCGCGCAGCCCCGGCCACGACCTCGATAATCTGAAGGCCAAGCTCGACGCCGGCGCCAGCCGGGCGATCACGCAGTTCTTTTTCGATGCCGACGTGTTCCTGCGCTTTCGCGACCGCGCCCGCGCGGCCGGCATCGAGGTGCCGATCGTACCGGGCATCCTGCCGGTCACCAATTTCGCGCAATTGAAGCGCATGGCGGCGGGCTGCGGCGCCTCGATCCCGGCCTGGATGGGCGCGCATTTCGACGGCCTCGACGACGATCCCGACACGCGCCGGCTGGTCGCCGCCTCGTTAACCGCCGAGCAATGCCGCCGGCTGCAGGCGAACGGCGTGCACGAATTCCATTTCTACACCTTGAACCGCGCCGACCTGCTCGTCGCGATCTGCCACCTGCTTGGCGTGCGCGCCCCCAAGCCCGCCGCCGCGGTGGCGTGATGCGCGGTCATACGCTTAGAACGCTTCCCCGGCGAAAGCCGGGGTCCACCCTTCGAGCGCTCAGCAGGCGGATAAATGGATCCCGGCGTTCGCCGGGAAAGCGCTCTGTTGGCGGTTTCATGGAGGGCGGATCGGCTGCCCGGCCGGCCAACTCGCAATGACCCATTTCCTTGATTACCTCGCCGACCGGGCCGTGCTGTGCGACGGCGCGATGGGGACGCAGGTGCAGGCGCGCAATCTCGACATCGAGCGCGACTTTCTCGGGCTCGAAAACTGCACCGAGATCCTGTGCGACAGCCGCCCGGACCTGATCCGTGAGATCCACCGGAGTTACCTCGAAGCGGGGTGCGACGCGCTGCAAACCAACAGCTTCGGCGGTTCGCCCGTCACCCTCGGCGAGTTCGGCATTGCCGACCGCACGTTCGAACTGAACCGGCGCGCCGCCGAATTGGCGCGCGAGGCGATCGCCGAATTCGCGCATGACGGCCGCACCCGCTTTGTGCTCGGCTCGCTCGGGCCGGGGACCCGATTGCCGTCGCTCGGCCATATCCCCTACCAGGACCTCGAGGACGGGCTCGCGCTGCAATGCGCCGGGCTGATCGCCGGCGGCAGCGACGCGATCGCGATCGAGACCTGCCAAGACCCGCTGCAGGTCAAGGCCGCCGTCAACGGCGCCAAGCGCGCCCGCGACGAGGCCGGCAAGGACATCCCGATCCTCGTCAGTGTGACGGTCGAGACCACCGGCACTTTGCTCGTGGGCGCCGACATTGCCGCCGCGGCGACGGTCGTCAACGCACTCGACGTGCCGGTGATCGGGCTCAATTGCGCGACCGGGCCGCGCGAAATGGCCGAGCACGTCAAATGGCTCGGCGAGAACTGGCCCGGCCACATCTCGGTACAGCCCAATGCTGGGTTGCCGGAGCTCGTCGACGGCCGCACACGTTACCCGTTGGGGCCCGCGGAACTGGCGCAATGGCTCGAGCGCTTCGTGCTCGAAGACGGGGTCGGCCTGATCGGTGGCTGTTGCGGCACCGAGGCGGCGCACATCGCCGCGCTCGATGCGATGCTGCGGCGCATCGGGCGGGATCGCCGGCGGCCGGCGCCGCGGCGGCGCAATGCGGTGTGGGCCCCTTCGGTCGCCTCGCTCTACGGCCAGGTCAGCCTGCGGCAGGAGAACGCGTATCTGTCGATCGGCGAGCGCTGCAACGCCAACGGCTCGCGCCAATTCCGCCGATTGCAGGAGCAGGGCGACTGGGACGGCTGCGTCGAGATGGGGCGCGAGCAGGTCAAGGAAGGCTCGCACACACTCGATCTGTGCACCGCTTTTGTCGGGCGCGACGAGATCGCCGACATGACCGAGGCGGTGACCCGCATGCGCGGCGCGGTCAATGCGCCGCTCGTCATCGACTCGACCGAATACCCGGTGCTCGAAGCCGCGCTCAAGCTTTATGGCGGCAAGCCGATCATCAATTCGATCAATTTCGAGGACGGCGAGGAAGCGGCCGACAAGCGGTTGGGGTTGGCGCGGCGCTTCGGCACGGCGGTCATCGCGCTGACCATCGACGAGACCGGCATGGCCAAGGAGGTCGAGCACAAATTAGCAGGTGGCGCGGCGGCTCTACGACTTCGCCTGCGGCAAGCACGGGTTGCCGCCCTCCGATCTGCTGTTCGACCCGCTGACTTTCACGATCTGCACCGGCAACGCGGACGACCGCAAGCTCGGCCTGTGGACCTTGGCGGCGATCGAGCGGATCTCGCGCGACATGCCCGAGTGCCAGATCATCCTCGGCCTGTCCAACATCTCGTTCGGCCTCAACCCGCCGGCGCGGCATGTGCTGAACTCGGTCTTTCTCGACCATGCGCTGCGCCGCGGCCTCACCGGCGCGATCGTGCATTTCTCGCGCATCGTGCCGTTGCACAACATCCCGGAAGAGGAGGTGCGGGTCGCCGAGGATCTGATCTTCGACCGCCGGCGCGAGGGCTACGACCCGCTGCAGGCCTATATCGCGCTGTTCGAGAACCGCGCCGCCGAGAAGAGCGAAAAGAAGGGCCGCCCGGAAAAGCTCGAGGACCGCCTCGCGCAGCGCATCGTCGACGGCGACCGGCTCGAACTCGAAGCCGATCTCGACCTGGCGATGCAGAGCTACAAGCCGCTCGACATCATCAACGACATTCTGCTCGGCGGCATGAAGACGGTTGGCGAGCTGTTCGGCGCCGGCAAGATGCAGCTCCCCTTCGTGCTGCAGTCGGCCGAGACGATGAAGGCCGCGGTCCGCTACCTCGAACCGTTCATGGAGCGGGTCGAGGGACAGGAGAAGGGCACGGTGGTGCTCGCGACGGTCCGCGGCGATGTCCACGACATCGGCAAGAACCTCGTCGACATCATCCTGACCAACAACGGCTACCGGGTCGTCAATCTCGGCATCAAGCAGCCGATCTCCTCGATCCTCGAAGCCGCCGTCGCGCACAAGGCGGACGCCGTCGGCATGTCGGGTCTGCTCGTCAAATCGACCGTCGTGATGCGCGAGAACCTCGAGGAGATGAGCCGGCAGGGCCTCTCGCGTGCCGGTCATGCTCGGCGGCGCCGCGCTGACCCGGCGCTATGTCGAGGAGGATTGCGTCAAATGCTATGAGGCGGGGCGCGTCGCCTATGCCCGCGACGCGTTCGACGGGCTCGACCTGATGGACAAGATCGTCACCGGCCGGTTCGATGCGCATCTCGCCGAGGTCAGGCGCAAGAACGAGGGCCGCCCGGTCAACCAGAGCCGCAAGCTCGGGCCGCGCCGCCGACCCCAAGCCGATGCGGCCGGTCGATGTCGAGGAAATCCGCCTGCGCCGCGCCGAATTGACCCGCAACGTGCCGGTCCCGGAGCCGCCCTTCTGGGGGCCGCGGACGATCGCGCGCGTGCCGGCCAAGGCGGTCGTGCCTTATCTCAACGAGCGCATGCTCTACCAATTCCAGTGGGGCTACCGGAAGGACGGCCGCAGCCTCGCCGAATACCGCGAATGGGCCAAGGACGAATTGCGCCCGGTCCTGCGCCGCATCCTCGACATCGCGATCCGCGAGGACATTCTGGTGCCGCAGGCCGCCTACGGCTATTGGCCCTGCGCCGCCGAGGGCAATGACGTGATCCTCTTCGACACCGACGGCGAGCGCGAGCTGACCCGCTTCTCGTTCCCGCGCCAGAACAAGGAGGGCGGCCTCTGCATCGCCGATTTCTTCCGCGACGTCGCCGAGAACGCGCGCGACGTGATCGGCCTGCAGGTCGTGACGATGGGCCGCCGCGCCTCCGACGCGGCGCGCGAATGGTTCGCCGAAAACCGCTACCAGGATTACCTCTACCTGCACGGGCTCTCGGTCGAGATGGCCGAGGCCTTCGCCGAATACGTCCACAAGCGCATCCGCGGCGAATTGGGTTTTGCCGCCGAGGAAGCCCGCGACCCCGAAGCGATGCTCGCCCAAGGCTACCGCGGCAGCCGCTATTCCTTTGGCTACCCCGCCTGCCCCAACCTCGCCGACCAGCAGCAATTGCTGGCGCTACTGCGCGCCGAGGAGATCGGCATCACCCTCAGCGAAGAAGACCAGCTCGACCCCGAGCAATCCACCTCCGCCATCGTCCTCCACCACCCGCAAGCGAAATACTTCTCCGTGTGAGGCCGGCCGCCGCGCGCCGGGGCGCAATTCCGTTCAGCGGGCGGTTTGGCGGTCCTCTATCGAGACGATCATTTTGCCGATCGGCCACAGCGCGATGCCGGCAAGCTTCAGATGCGCCCAGGCGAAGGGCAGGCCGATGATCGTGACCGCCAGAGCGAGCGCGAGGGTCAAGTGGGCGAGGGCGAGCCACCATCCGGCCAAAACGAGCCAGATCAGATTGCCGATCGTGCCAAGAGGACCGGTCCCGACATCCTCGTGTCCGGTGTAGTCGGCGCGGTTGACTGCCGTCTGGCCGAACGGCAGCAATGTATAGGCCGCGATATTGAAGGCCGCCCGCGCCCACGGGATGCCGACAATCGTGATCACCATGATTATGGCGGCGAGCAGCCATAGGGCTGCCATCCACAAGCCGCCGGTGATGATCCAGAGAATATTGAGCAGCAGCCGGACGAAAGACATTACTCGGGCTTCTCGAGGTCCTCGATCGCGGCTTTGAGGAACCGGGCCGCTTCGCCGCCGGTGACGGCGCGGTGGTCGAAGGTCAGCGACAATGGCAGGATACGGTGCGCGGCGAGTTTTCCATCAGCCACGACCGGCCGCTCCGTGATGCGGCCGGCGCCGAGGATTGCGACCTGCGGCGGGACGATCACCAGCGCCGCGAAACGCCCGGCGAACATGCCGAAATTCGACAAGGTGATCGTCTGACCGCGCAATTCGGCGACCGGGACGGTGCGGGTGCGGACATCCTTCTTCATCGCCTCGATCCCACGGCGCAGATCGGCAGCGTCGCGTCCGCCGATGTTGCGCAGCACCGGGACGAAGAGCCCGTCCTCGGTATCGACCGCGAGCCCGAGATCGATCTGCTTCACCAGGCGCCGCTCCATCGTGCGGCCGTCGTACCAGGCGTTGAGGCCAGGTGATGCGGCGCAACCGGCCGCGATCGCGCGGATCAGCCGGATCGTGATGTCGGATTGCGGCTCCCAGGCCGCGATATCGGTCTCGTCGGATACCGTGGCCGGCACGATTTCGGCATGCGAGCGGGCCATGTTAACGGCCATTGCGCGGCGCACCCCGGCGAGCGGCTCGACCGGGCCGGCGGCGGTCTGAGCGCGTGCCGCGCGCTCGACATCGGCGCTCGTCACCGCGCCGCCGGGTCCGCTCGCCGCAATTTCGGCCAGATCGACCCCGAGCCGCTGCGCGAGGGCGCGAACGGCCGGCGCCGCCCTGACTGCCGGCGCTTGCGGCGCCGATGGAGGGACCAGCGGCGAGGCCGTGGAAAGCTCGCCGACGATCGTGCCGCTGTCGGTCCGCGGACCCTCCTCGAACTCGACCAATGCCCCGCCGACCTTCACCCTCTCTCCCGGCTCGACGCACAGTCGCATGATCTTGCCGTCTTGCGGCGAGGGCACCTCGACGACCGCCTTCTCGGTCTCGACCGAAACGAGCGGCTGGTCGGCGACGACATGGTCGCCCTCGCCGACATGCCAGGCGACGAGCTCGGCCTCCTGCAGCCCCTCCCCCAGATCCGGCAACACGAAGGTGCTCATCGAGCGGATCCGAAAGGTCCGTCGCCCCCGTGAAAGCGGCGGCCCAGGAGCAAGCGAGGAAGCGGTGAACCCTGGGTTCCCGCTTTCACGGGAATGACGAGAGTAGGTTGTTGGCTAATCATTGATACGCCAGCACACGGCGAGCGGCGGCGAGGATCCGGGCTTCGCTCGGCAGGTACTGCTGCTCGAGGCGCGGCAACGGCATCACCGTGTCCCAGCCGGTGACGCGCTCGATCGGGGCGAGCAGCGAAACGAGGCCGCGCTCGGCGATGCGCGCAGCAATCTCGGCACCGACCCCGCCGGTCAGCGGTGCCTCGTGCACGATGACGCAGCGTCCGGTCTTGGCGACCGAGGCGAGCAGCCCGTCGCTATCGAGCGGCTTCAGCGTAGCGACGTCGACGACCTCGGCGCTGACCCCGTCGGCTTCCAGCCGATCGGCGGCGGCGAGCGTCTCCTTCGTCATCGCGCCCCAGGTCACGAAGGTGATGTCGGTGCCTTCGCGCAACACGAAGCATTGGTCGAGCGGCAATGCCGCGCCGTCGTCCTCGACCTCCTCGCGCGCGGCACGGTAAAGCCGGGTCGGTTCGAGAAAGACCACCGGGTCGGGGTCGCGGATCGCGGCCAACAGCAATCCATAGGCGCGAGCCGGCGAGGACGGGATCACCACCCTGAGGCCCGGGACGTGGACGAACATCGCCTCCGGGCTTTCAGAATGGTGCTCGACGGCGCGGATGCCGGCGCCATAAGGCGAGCGCACGACCATCGGGCAGGTCAGCCGCCCGCGCGTGCGGGTGCGCAGCCGCGAGGCGTGGTTCACCAGCTGGTCGATTGTCGGGTAGATGAAGCCAGTGAATTGGATCTCCGACACCGGGCGGAACCCCTGCGCGGCGAGCCCGACCGACATCCCGGCAATGAGGCCTTCGGCAAGCGGCGTGTCGAGCACCCGGTCGACCCCGAAGCGGTCGAGCAGCCCCTCGGTCGCGCGGAAGACGCCACCTTCGGCGCCGACATCCTCGCCGACGATGAGGACCGAGGGGTCATCGGCCATCGCTCGAGCGAGCGCCAGATTGACCGCCTGGACGAGCGTGATCTCCGGCATTGCGGCCTCACTTTCCGGCCAGTTCGAGGGCCGCTTGGCGTTGCTCGGCAAGGTCTTTCGGCACCGCCTGGTAGGTGAAATCGAAAATCGTTTCGACCCCCTGCGGCAAGGTCGCGAGATATGTCTCGGCAGCGCGCTCGATCGTCAGGGTGATCTCGGCGAGAAGCCGCTCCTCATCCGCCTTGCCCCACATGCCGTTCGCGACGAGGTAGTTGCGCAACCGGGCGATCGGCTCTTCCGCCCAGCGCGCGCTGACTTCGGAGCCGGTGCGGTAGCGGCTGGCGTCGTCGGCCGTCGTATGGTCGCCGAGCCGGTAGGTCACCGCCTCGATCAGGTGCGGGCCGCCGCCGGCGCGCGCCTTGGCGAGCGCCCGGGTCATCGCTTCGCGAACCGCGATAACGTCGTTGCCGTCGACCTGCTCGCCCTCGATGCCGGCGGCGATCGCCTTCTGCGCCAGGGTCTCGGCCGCGGTTTGGTGGGCCAATGGCAGCGAAATCGCCCAGCGGTTGTTGTTGATGACGAACACGACCGGCAATTGCCAGACGCCGGCGGCGTTGAGCGCCTCGGCGACATCGCCCTTCGATGTGGCGCCGTCGCCGAACACGCACACCGCCACCCGCTTCTCGCGCCGCAATTTGAAGGCGAGCGCGACGCCGACGGCGTGTGGCGCATGCGTCCCGACCGGCACACAGACTGGGAAGTCTTCGCGGGCCTCGGCAAAATCGCTGCCGCGCTCGTCGCCGCCCCAGAACAGCAGCAGCTCTGTCGGGCTGACGCCGCGCCACAATTGCGCGCCATGTTCGCGAAAGCTCGGCAGCAACACATCCTCGGCTCGCATTGCGCTGGCGACGCCAACGGGGACGGCTTCCTGCCCCAATGCCGATGCAAAGGTTCCAAGCCGGCCGGTGCGCTGCAGTGCCACCGCCTTCGCATCGAAGCGCCGCGCCAGCACCATCGCGCGGTACAGCGCGACCAGTTCGTCGCGACTTTTCGCAAAATCCGGCAATGGGCGCATCGCATTGCCTTTTGGGTCGAGAAAACGGCTGTAGCGGATCTCGAATCGGGCGACCGCAGGCAGCGTCGGCGCCCTTCGCGTCTCGGTAATCGCAGGAAGCTCTTCGCTGGTTTCAGACGGTGGCATTGCACACCCAATGGTTCAATCGCGCCTCGACGAGGCAGCGCTTTCCGATATGTGGTAACGCTTGCCGCTGGTGATAGCTCCCGCATGTTGCGATCCGGTTACCCGGTTGGCGGCGCGTTGCCTCGCGAACTAAGGCGCGGATTCTGAAGCTCAAATGCCTCAATTGACTGGGCCGGCGAAGAGCAGCAGATTTCCGTCGGGGTCCTTGACGATGAATGTGCTGGCGCCCCACGGCTCCTTCCTCAGCGTCTGGAAAAACCCGACCCCGGCGGTTTGAAACTCAAGGAAGAGCTGTTTGATTTCGTCGTGCGTTTCCAGCGCCATATCGGCGGATAGCAAGCTTTCGCGGTCTCTCAGCTGAGGGTCGATGACGGGGTAGTCGACGCACTTGAGGTTGAGCAGTCCTCTATCTCTTTTGACCTGCGCGTAGAACGGCGGTTCCCCGTAAACAAAGACGATGGAGAAGCCGAGTTTTTGCGTAAAAAAATCGCATGATGCTTTGATGTCGGAGACGAACAATTGGGCTGCGGTCGTGCTGATGACCGGTTTGGGCTGTGCCTTCTCTGCTTGCTCTGACATGGACTCGGCCCCAGTTTTGAGCGCCTGCCCAGCTCGCGAATCCCTGCTGTTTTGCAACCAATTCTTGCGCATCGCTCAGCCTGAACCGGGCTGCGAGGGATTTCCGAGTCGCTCAGGTGCCGATAGCGCGGCAAGATGGCCCTGATCTGCGCCGCAACCGGGTAGTAGCGGTCGGGGTGCCAGCGCAAACGAGCTTGGCCTGTTTCTTGAGATTCTTGAGGTTGGGCATGGGCGCATTACGGTTGACGTCGCGTAGGTGGGCATTGCCCTTTCGGCCTCGCGCCGATGCGCCCTACAATTAGCGCCGCCAGCATGTCCGAGAGGCCAGGCATCTGTCAATGATAAGCAGACGAGGGCAAAAGACGAACGGGCCATACGCGTATGTAATCGTCGGCGCCGGTTCGGCCGGCTGCACGTTGGCCAATCGCCTGAGCGAGGATAAAGACGCTCGCGTGCTGCTGTTGGAAGCGGGCGGCTGGGACCGCGATCCGTGGATCCATATCCCGCTTGCCTGGGCGCGCATGTTGCAGCAACGCAAACACGACTGGGGGTATTTCGCCGAGCCCGAGGCAACGATGAATGGGCGCCGTGTCGAATGCGCCCGTGGCAAGGTCATCGGCGGGTCGTCCTCGATCAACGCGATGGCCTATGTTCGTGGCCACCGCGGTGATTTTGAGCGCTGGGCGGCGGCGGGGCTGACGGCCTGGTCATATGCGCATGTGCTGCCCTATTTCCGCCGGCAGGAATCCTGGGAAGGCGGAGCGAGCGCCTATCGCGGCGGCGACGGTCCGCTGACGACGCGCGCGACGCGCTACCAGGATCCGCTTGTCGACGCTTATCTCGCGGCCGCCGAAGACGCCGGCCATCCGATGACCGAGGACTACAACGGCGCGCAGCAGGAGGGGTTCGGCCGCTCGCAGCAGACGATCCGCAACGGGCGCCGCTGCAGTGCCGCGGTCGCCTATTTGCGGTCGGCGATGGCTCGGCCAAATCTCGAAGTCGAGACACACGCGCTGGCGACGAAGATCCTGTTCGAAGGCCATCGCGCCGTCGGGGTCGAGTATCTGAAGGGGAACGAGCCCCGCGTAGGACGGGCAGAGCGCGAGGTCATCTTGGCCGGCGGAGTAATCAACTCGCCGCAGCTCCTGATGCTGGCCGGGATTGGCGATCCCCAAATCCTCCGGACCCACGGAATCCCGGTAAAAGTTGGGCTGCCCGGCGTCGGCCAGAACCTGCAGGACCATGTCTCGGTGACGGTGGCATATGGCCGCAAGGAGCCGGGTCCGCTGCACCGCAAAATGCGCGCCGACCGGATCGCGGTGGAACTCGGCAGAGCCTATTTGCGCGGCGAAGGCATCGCCGCGGATTGGCCCGGTGGGGTCATGGCCTTCCTGAAGAGCTCGCCAGAACTGGCCCTTCCCGACCTCCAACTGCTGTTCGCTGCCGCGCCGATGACCGCGCATGCCTATTTCCCGCCCTTTGTGCGCCCCTATGCCGACAGTTTCGGTTGCCGGGCCGTGCTGTTGCGCCCGGAGAGCCGCGGCCGGATCGAGCTCGCCTCGCCCGACCCGCGCGTGCCGGTCCGAATTCGGCAGAATTTTCTCGCGACCGAAAAGGATAGGGCGACACTGCGCGCCGGCGTGCGTCTTGTGCGCGAGATCGGCAGCCAGCCGCCGCTCGCCTCGTTTACAACGGGAGAAGCCTCGCCTGGCCCGGATTGCCGGTCCGATGCCGCCATCGACGCGCATATCGGGGCAAACTCAATCACCGTTCACCACCCGCTCGGCACCTGCAAAATGGCGCCATCGGCCGACCCTGCGGCGGTCGTCGATCCCGACCTCAAAGTGCTGGGTATCGAGAGGCTGCGAGTTGTCGATGCCTCGGTGATGCCGGACCTCATCGGCGGCAATATCAACGCCGCGGTGATCATGATCGCCGAAAAAGCCGCCGACCTGATCGGCGGCCGTTTCCCGCTCGCGCCAGTCAACGTGTAGCTTGCTATTGACCAAACCACAATATAATGCTAAAATATACAATAGAGAGGTTGTGAGGCGATGCCGGCGTGCAGGCATCAGCGAGGTAACAGCGAAGAAACAGCGGGGTTTAACAGCCAGAAAATCGCGGCTTAGGCTGCCAGGACTCCAAGAATTTGTCGAATAAGGGGTGTCAGGGGCGTTGGGCGGAAAACAGCGAAAAACAGCCAGGAGGTGGCGTTAGGGTCGTTCCTCTGTCTCTATCTCAAGGCATAAGGAATTGCGAGAACGGGCCTCCCCGATCGCGAAGCCGGCAACCTCGGGCGGAAGTGAGGCTCCTTTCCGTCCACCTTTCGGGCGCGGACCCACGGGCCGGGTGATGATCTCGCCAGATGGCGGTCAGGGTCGTCGAATAGACGCCCCGGCAGCAGGAAGCCACGCTGCGCCAGGGGGCATGAGATTTTTGTGAAACCATTTGTGTCGGCGACGATTGAACCAATCAACAGATGTTATGCGCTTATCGCCGAGGCGAAGTCTTGCCGCACATCACCGCCGATTCCCCCGACTTGCCGCCCCCCAACACAAAGCGCTGGGTTGCGCGGCGCAAGGCGGCGATTGTCAACGCCGTGCGCAACGGCGAAATGAACATCGAGGATGCCTGCCGCCATTACATGCTGTCGACCGAGGAATTCGCCGCGTGGGAGCGTGCGATCGAGGCCCACGGCGTCGCTGGTTTGCGCGTCACGCGGCTGCAGATCTACCGCGACGCGCCTCCCACGCGGCTGGCCAAGCCGCGCTAACCGCCTCGGTCGAGCGAACGCCGGCCCTGCGCCTGGCGCGCCAGCGCCGGCTCATGCAGAGGTTCGACATCGGCGTTCGGGGTCGCCGTCGAGAACGGCGTAGGCGCGCGTTCCTTTCTACGGCATCGATGAGTTTACAGGCCGGACATCGAGGAAACGCGAGGAGCACATGGTTCTGCGGAAGCTAGCGATCGGCATTATTTTGGGGGCGATTGTCGTCGCGATAATCGTGGCGAGCGGTATCGCCTCCTTCGATCACCCGGCCGCCTCCCCGGACAAGCCGATCGAGTCGGCATCGGCGCAAAAGCGCGGCGGTGTGCTCCGAGTGTTCCAATATGACAGTCCTGCGAGCATGTCGATTCACGAGGAGGCCTTCAATTCGGCCCAGAATCCGATGATGGCGGTCTTCAACAACCTGGTTCTCTTTAGACAGGATGTCCCGCAGAACCGGATGGACACGATCGTGCCTGATCTGGCGACCAAGTGGTCGTGGAATGCCGACATGACCGAGCTGACCTTTCAGCTGCGGCAGGGAGTGAGCTGGCACGACGGCAAGTTATTCACCGCCGCGGACGTCAAATGTACCTGGGACCTGATCCTCGGCAGGGGTGCGGACAAGCTGCGCACCAACCCGCGCAAGTCTTGGTACCGCAACCTGGATTCGGTCAGCGTCAAAGACGACACGGTGACCTTTCATTTGAAGAGGCCGCAGCCGGCCTTTATTGCCCTGCTTGCCTCGGGTTACTCCCCGGTTTATCCGTGTCACGTCCCGCCCCAGGAGATGCGGCAGCACCCGATCGGCACCGGACCGTTCAAATTCGTCTCCTACAAGCCAAACGAGTCCATCAAGCTCGTCCGCAATGAACAGTACTGGAAGGAAGGGCGCCCTTACCTCGACGGTATAGAATGGACGATTATCCCCAATCGCTCTACGGCGATTCTCGGCTTCGTCGCGGGGAAGTTCGATCTGACTTTCCCGTTCGGCCTAACCGTGCCGCTGATGAAAGATGTACAGAAACAGGCGCCGCAAGCGGTCTGCGAATTACGGCCGGCAAATCAAAGCACCAATTTGATCGTGAACCGCGACGCACCTCCGTTCGACAATCCGGAGATACGCCGGGCAATGGCGTTGGCGCTAGACCGCAAGAGCTTTATCGACATTCTCGCCGAAGGCCATGGCGATATCGGCGGTGCCATGCAGCCGCCGCCGGAGGGCGTGTGGGGCATGCCGGCCGAAATACTGAGGACGTTGCCGGGCTACGGTCCCGATATCGGCAAGAACCGCGAAGAAGCTCGCAAAATAATGGAGGAAGCTGGTTACGGACCCGACAAACGGCTCGCCGTCAAGGTTTCCGTCCGCAATACCCCACCGTTTCGCGATCCCGCCGTCATTCTGATCGATCAGCTTCGGGAGGTTTACATCGACGCTGAGCTTGAAACGGTCGAAAGCGCCACCTGGTTTCCCAAGGTCTACCGCAAGGACTATAAGTTAGGGTTAAACCTGACCGGCCTCGGGGTCGACGACCCCGACGCGCAGTTCTACGAGAATTATGCCTGCGGCTCTGACCGTAATTACACCGGCTACTGCAATCCCCAACTCGACAAGCTGTTCGACCAGCAATCGATGGAGCGGGACCAGGAGAAGCGCCGCGGCCTCGTCTATGAAATCGATAAAAAGCTGCAGGAGGATGGCGCCCGCCCGATCCTTTTCCACAACCGCTTCGCAACATGCTGGCAACCCCAGCTGAAGGGGCTGACCATCATGGTCAACAGCTTGTTCAACGGTTGGCGCATGGAGGATGTTTGGCTCGACAAGAACCCCACACCTCCTGCGGCAGCGGAGCCGTCACGTCCTGGCGGCGCTGAGAAGCCGGCTCTCGTACCCCCGTCAATGCCGCCAGCTGGTACCCGAGCGGGTACCGCGGCGCCAGAGCCGCCCGCGGCTTCAACGCCAACCGCGGGATCTCGTGCTGAGACAGCAGGTAATCCGCCGAAATTCGCCGAACCAGATCAAGATAAAGAAGCACTAGAACCAGAAAAACGACAGTTAACCTCAAGTCGAACCTCACCTGTAGACGACGAAAGGGAGCAGCTTGATCCTTCCGTCCGTGACTTGATTGTGCGCGGGTGGGAGTTATACTATAGCCCGTACTCCACGGCTAGATGGCAGGATGCCCGCCGCGATTTCGAGCGTGCGTTTGAATTGGATTCGCGGTCGACCGAAGCTCGGATTGGCCTTGCCTCGATCCTGTCCACCAAATTAGCGGATGGATGGTCTCCAGTGTTGCAGGAGGACATGCCACGGGCCGAGCACCTATTGCTGGAGGCGGTTGATAAGGGAAGCGCTTCGAACCGGGCGGCGGCGCATTTTACGCTTGGGGTCCTCCGGCAGATCCAGACCCGGTTGCCTGAGGCTCAGACCGAGTTCGAGACGGCAATTTCCCTAGACCCCAACAACGCCCGGACCTATTCGCACCTCGGTGAGACCTTGTTGTATCTCGGTCAACCCGAGGCGGCCATCCCGCGACTGGAACAGGCGATCCGGCTTCGCCCGAATGACCCCGACGTCGCGATGACCTATTGGGCATTGGGTGCCTGTCACCTTTTGCTGGGGCGGACGGATCAAGCGATCGATCTGCTGCAAACCGCACGTGCCGCGAATCCTCGGCTTTGGGTGCCGTACCTCTATCTGGCCGGGGCCTACGGCCTGAAGAACGATCTGGATAAGGCAAGATCAGCACTTGCGGAGTCATTACTCCTGAAACCCGCGCTACGATCAGTCTCCCGGATGCGAGCCGAAAATCCCTGGCTCAGCAATCCGCAATATTGGGCATTGCAGGAGAAAACGCTCAACCGGGGATTGCGGCGGGCTGGATTTCGCGATCAGTGATCGTCATAAGCGATAATTGTCTGACGGTGTTTGTTTTCGTATATAGCAAATTCCCGGAACAAGGCTTCGCGTTGGAGGAAATCTTTAAACAGGGTGTCACGTTGCGGGGTGTCGAGATGAGCGACAGTCGTCTTCGTTTCATCGGGGGTCAATCCGGCTTTTTTGAGCCATTCCGCAGCCGGAGAAAATCGTGTCCAACCCGCAACTGAAGAAGTGACATCAAACGGACGCCATTTCGGACGGCTTGCTTGAATGTCCTTGATATGTGCAAAAAACGTTTGGACGAAATGATTCACTCGTCGGTAACGCTCCGAGTTCGCAGGCCAGTTATAGGCTACGAGGACGGTTCCCACTTCGACGGTGTTGACCGGGGCATCTTTTGAAACGAGTTCCGGATAATCTTCGTAAGTTATCGTGGTAGCCGAATAATCGGTCGGCAAATTCCCGGTGAGCGGCAGGAAGTGCAGGTTTTCGTCCGGTCTGATCTCCTGGAATATCCGCGACGGTTTTGTTCCTACATAGACCAACGCGGAAATGTCACCGCGCCGCAGCTGATCGAGGGCGAGCGGATGGGGTAAGCTTGTCGCCTCGGGCTCGACCCCTAACGCCTTGAAGATCGCTGTTGCGGTCGTGTATGTTCCGCTGTCCCGCAACCCATAGTTGACCTTTTTGCCTCTCAGATCGTCGATCGACTGGACATCCGGTCCAGCGAGGATTTGAACTTGCCGGTCATATAGTTTGGTGATGTATTGCAGGTACTTCTCAACGCCGGGAAACGGCGGCTTTTGCTTTACGTCATCGAGCACGTCGGTCTGCAGGATGCCAAAATCGATGCCGCGGGTGAGCATCACATCCTCGGCGTTCTGCGCCGCCCCTGCGCCAGCGATTGGCAGGAGTCGCAAGGGGTTGTGTTCCGTATCTGCGGTAAGGGCAAGTGCCATATCCACCGTCTCGTCGGTTCCGTCGGAGACGATGCCGACGAGACCCTTGTTCATCTTATCGCGCAGCTGATGACGTAGCTGCTCAGCCGGGTCGACGTGGTGGACTTGCCGCTTTGAGTTGCGTTTAGGCTGCGCAATTTGAGGCTGGCTGTCCTGAAACTGGTCGGTTTGAAACTGATCGCCCTCGGGCGGATCGGCCCAAGCTGGTGTTGTGGCAAGCAGACCACAGAATGCGATTAAGCGGACTGCCGTTAATGGGGCTCGATTTCCGGAAGTCGATCTGCTCACGAACGATCTCCAACTATATACATCCTTATCGTTGAACGAGATATTATGGAAAGGAGTTCCTGACACTATTCAGGATCCTTGTTACCCGCTGCTATACCTTTATATTTAGGGTTAACGACTTACCGGAATTTTGGATCGAGACTACGTTATTCATCTTGCGCGACTTGCCCCCGCTTACCTGATCGGTACGGGCGCATTGACCGGGTAGTTGCGGTTCCGCTGTCGAATCCGTGGCCGCAGAACCTCCATCCGGCCGCCGTTCTCAGAGCGCGGGGCATCACAGTCCCTGATTCTGAGGTCATCGGGCTCGGGAGGACGGGTCCACGTCACCCCCGCGAAATCGGGTCCAGAGCAAGGACGAACAGTTGGGGTCTTGGATTCCCGCCTTCGCGGGAATGACGAATGTTACGCGGATGCTCGACGCGTCATCTTAATTCTCGCGAATTTTGACGACCACTTTGATTGCATCGTCGACCCGGTCGCGGGCGTATTTGATCGCGGTCGGCACCTCGCCGAGCGGGAAGGTGTGCGTGTGGATCATCTTCGCGTCGAAACGCTTCTGCGCCATCAAGGCCGCCGCCCGGTGCGTCGCGCTCTTGCCTTCGCCGCGGATGCCGAACACGTAGATGTTGTTGCGCACGAGATGGGCGAGATCGACCGGCACCGGATCCGCCGGAAACGCGGCGAGGCAAATCCTTCCACCGCGGCTGACCATCCGCCCCGCTTCGTTGAGGGCGTTCGGCGCGCCCGAGCATTCGAGGACGTATTGCACGCCTTTGCCGTGGGTAATGCGCCGGACTGCCTCGACCGGGTCCTCGTCATTGATGTTGACGACCTCGTCCGCTCCAAGTCGCTTTCCCATCTCGAGACGGCTCTGGCGGGTGCCGGTCAGGATCACCGGTTGCGCGCCCAGCGCCTTGGCCACACCGACACCCATCAAGCCGATCGGCCCCGGACCGGTAACGACGACCGCTTCGCCGGCAATGATTCCGCCCATGACGTCGAGGCCGTACATCGCGGTCCCGGAGGTGACGATCAATGTCGCCTCCTCGTCGCTCATATCGTCCGGGACGTGAACCATCGTGTTGACGTTGTTGACGGCGTATTCGGCGAAGCCGCCATCGGTGCTGAAGCCGTTGGCGCGGTGGCCTTTCGCGCGCCAGCCGTAATTGAGGCAAGAGGTGTACATGCCCTCGCGGCAGCGAGGGCAGCGGCCACATCCGGCATGCACCTCGACCGCGATGCGGTCACCGATCTGGAACTCGTCGACGGTGGGGCCGAGCCGCACGATTGTGCCCATGTATTCATGGCCCGGGGTGAACCCGCGGTTGAACGGCAGCTCGCCATCAACCATGGCCGGCACGCCGTGCTTGAGGATCTCGATGTCGGTAGCGCAGACCGCGATCGCATCGACCCGCACCAACACTTCCGCCGGGCCGGGCTCGGGCACCGGTTTTTCGACCAGCGCCAGCTCCTCCGGATTGCCGAGCACCCAAGCCTTCATCGTCTTCGGGATAGCGTACTCGTTGGTACGGTGATGGTTCATAAGACACCTCCGCTGGACGGGTACTTGGGGCGTGTCAGTGCTCGAGCCAGACATCGGTCAGATCCTGACCGATGAAATGGCTGGGTGTGATGCTCCAGCCCTTCAGTGCCGTCGAGGTTGCGACGATCCGGTTCCACCAGAGCAGCGGAACTGTATTGGCCTCGGTTAAAGCGTGGCGCTCGAAATCGCGCACGATTTTCGCCCGCTGCCGCGGATCGCTGGTGACGGCCTGGCCGATATAGAGCGCGTCGAGAAAACGGTCGGTGGAGTAGGAGTAATTGACCGGCGAGAGATCGTGCGACACGAACTTGGTCAATTGTATCGTCGGGTCGTCGTAGAAGTCCCCCGAAAAATCGAGGGCCACGTCGAAATCGCCGCTGTCGATGACCTTTTGCCAGTCCCAGATGTTGCGCCGGTCCTGGGTTGTCGTGACCCCGATCTCACGCCAGCTCTCGGCCAGCAAGTCGGCGCCAGCGTAATGCGGCATCGGAATATCGCGGACCATCACGGTCAGCTTGAGGTCATGAACTCCGGCTTCCGCGAGAAGCCGCTTCGCCTCTTCCCGCGAGGCGGCGATGTCTCGCGAGAAACCGGGGATTGTAACCAGCTCCGCCTCCGGGGTTGCCATGCTGGAGCCGGGGCGCATGACCCCGCCGACATATTTGAGGAAGGTTGTATTCTGCAATTTTGCCGCCGCGCCCCACCGGTCGATGGCGAGCGACAGCGCGCGGCGCACGCGTGCGTCGTTGAACGGAGGGCGCTTGCTGTTGAACGAAACCAGCAGATTTGACAGCCACGGGCTTTCGCTGACCTCGATGCGGTCGCCCAGCGCCTCGGCGAGTTCGTCGCGCTGAACCGGCGTGACACCGCGGAACTCGGCCGCGATGTGCCCGCTCTTGTACCCAGCCATCACCGCCGCTCCGGTCATGAAGTCGGCGCGATAGCCATCGAGGTAGGGCTTGCCGGGCTGGAAATATTTGTCCCAACGCACCCCGCGCCAGAATTGGCCCTTGACATGCTCGGCGAAGACGAACGGCCCAGTGCCCAGGATGTGGGTCTTGGGAAACTGGGGATCCTCGGCGAGTTTGGCGGCGCTGTAGATGCAGTTCCACGGCGAGGCAAAATTCGCCAGCATTGCGGCCTCTGGCCATTGTAGGCGAAAGACGACAGTGAGCGGGTCAGGCGTCTCGATGCTGCCGATCGCTGCATAATCGACCTTGCGTGACGAGACGACGCCGGGAGGCGGACGGACGATGCGCTCGTAGCTCGCCTTTACGTCGGCTGAGGTCAGCTTCGATCCGTCATGAAAAAGGACATTGGGCCGCAGCTTGAACGTGTAGGTGAGCCGGTCCGGCGAAACCTTCCAGGATTCTGCCAAATCACCGACGATCTGCGGGTAATTGGGCGCATCGAATTTGAGTAGCGTCGAATAGTGCGGCGCGATCGGATGCAGAAAGGCGAAAGATATGTTGCCGTGGCAATCATAATTGCCGGGCTCGACGAGCACAGCGAATTCGAGGATGCCGCCGCGCCTCGGCATTGTGTCGGGCGCGGCGGTTCCGCGGCAAGGCGAGACTAAAGCGGCCGTCAGAGCGGCGACGGCCGCGATTACGACGCGGCGGAGGAATGCCGAAGTCAAGCGATCTGGGTGCAGTGCAGCACGCCTATTCACAGGAACGGCTCCGAGATTGGCGGCGGTGTCGAGCTAATGCACCTGGCCCTTTTGCCAGAGCTCGAATTGACCGAACAACTCGTTCTTCTGCTCCGGGGTCAGCGGCGGCCCACCGGAGGCTTGCTGCCGCTCGTCGATGAACCGAGAAAATATCGAACGCAAATCCTGCAGGTTCGGCGCCGACGCTATTTGGGTGTTTCGTTGCAGCCATTGCTCGGCGGGCGGGAAGCGCCGCCAGCCGGGGAGCTCCGCATTGATGTTCACTTCACGCCATTTCGGATGATGTCCGGGATCGAGCAGCGACTGAAAGCCGGTAAAGAACGCCTCGACGAAATTGACGAGATTGCGATACCGCTCGGTCCCTTGCTGCAGATTGGCGGCGACCAGAACGGCGCCGACCGCGACCGTGTCGACCGCCTGGTCTTGCGGGACGACGCCCGGATAATCCGCCGCCGTCAGCCGGGTCGGGACGTAACTCGCCGTCACGGCAGGGTTGAGTGGTATTGCGAGAAAATGAAGGCCGTCATTGGCGGTCAGATTGCCAAAAATCGGCGCCGGCTTCCCGGCCACGAATGCCATTGCCGCGATCTCGCCGCGCCGCAGTTTGTCGAGCGCCACCTCTTGATCGTCGTTTGTCGCCGCCACCGGTATTTTTAGCAGTTCGAAGAGCCGCGCCGCCGTGACTGCCGTGCCGGCGCCGCTCTGATCGACATTGACCTTCTGATTAGCTAGGCCGGCGACCGATTTTATGTCTTGCCGTGCGAGGAGATGGAATTCCTCGTTATAGAGCTTGGTGATATAGGTCGCCCAATACTCGATGCCGGGAGACAGGTTTTGCTGGCGCGCATAATCGAGCACATCGGTCTGGACGATCGCCATGTCGATGCCGCGGAGCAGCTTGAGATCGGTGATGTTCTGCAGCGTTCCCTTGCCGATGACCGGCAAGACCCGCCGCGTCGCCCCGTCGTCGATGAGATTTGCCAGATCTTCGGCGATCCGCACCGAAGTTCCGGCGGCGCGGGCTGTCTCGAGCTCGACGACACCTCGGTTCACTACACCGACTTCAGGCGGCGCTGCGGTCTTCGCGAGCGTCGGCCGAGCGATTGGCAAAATCAGGGTGAAAATGATTGTTGCCGCAACGGTCCAACGGTTCATTGGAAGCTACTTCCCTGTCTAGTCGCGAGGCTGTTCAGCTGACGTTTGGCGTCGACCGCGCCGAGTTCGAGAGCACGGCTGTACCATGACCGGGCCTCGGCCGGGTTGGCTTGCAGCTTACCAAGGCCGAGGCGACCGAGAAACTCCGGATCGAAAGTCGCTCCGAGACGCAGCGCTGCGCGCCCGTCGCCAGCATCGGCCGCGCGCTCGTAAAACAAACGTGCCGAAGAGACATCACCGGTGCGCAGAAGAGCATCCCCATGGTGCAACAGCTCGGTCATTTCAGCCTTCGAGAGCTCGGAGCCCGGCGGGACGACAGCGGTCGCGGCAAGCGAATTGGCTGCCGGGACGGGCGCGTCCCCATTCACCGCGGACGTGTCGGTCGGTGCCTTTGAAGCCGAGACCCGGTCCGACTGGGGCGGGTCCTCCGTGCCGACTATCGCGGGCGCTTCGCTGGGTGCCGGAGAGGCGGTGGAACTCTGCGCCGCATCCTTGTTTTTAAGCGCGGACCCCTGACCAAAGCGTGTTTGCTGCTCTTCGTTGCCGAGGGCCGGCAGGAGGGATACGGCCTCCGGGCCAACCTGGTTAGCAGAGCCGGAAATTGTCCCGCCGCCGGTAGGCACTAGCAGCGAAAAGCCGGCGCCGAAGAAAACGGCGACAATGCCGGCGGCGATCAGCCCGACGGATCCTAGATAGAGCAGGCTGCCGATCGAAGGCGGCCCCCCCGCCGAGATGCGACGCGAGGGTTGGCGGGCGGCGTTCGCGAGCGTGCCCGGCCTCTGTGGCAGTCTCTCCTCCTGAGCCGCGGCATCGGAAGTGCTCGAAACAACCCGGGGCGCGCTCTGCAGCCTTGGGCTGTCCAGCCGCGGCGCCGCCTCGCGCGACTGGACAAGAATACTTAACATATTGCGTAACAACCTCTTACTGCACGCGGATTTTGCCTCTCGGTTGGGAGATTCCGCAGAAACGCCAAACGGAGTGTCAAACAGTGGGATATTATTTAGGATACCTCACCACAATATATAAAGGAAGCCAAATATTGTCATTATTTTCGGCGCCTGGGACGCCGTTCAATGCTGCAGAGCGAACCCTGTTAACTCTGTTAACTTCTGTTAACAGCCGATGCCGAGCGCGCGCGGGATTAGACCTAACGAAGGTGACAAGCAACCAGATGGCCAGGGCTGATCTCCCGCAGCGCCGGAACATCGGTACGGCATCGTGCCTCGGCATAAGGGCAGCGGGTGTGAAACGTGCAGCCCGGCGGGGGATTGATCGGGCTCGGCACATCGCCCTGCAGCAGCTGCTTCTTGCGCTTCAATTGCGGGTTGGGGATCGGCACCGCCGCCAGCAAGGCCTCGGTATAGGGGTGCAGCGGGTTGGTGAACAGGGTTTGCTTGTCGGTGTATTCGACAATTTTGCCGAGATACATGACCGCAATGCGGTGACTGATGTGCTCGACGACGGCGAGATCGTGCGCAATGAACAGATAAGAGAGGTTCTTGTCGCGCTGCAGATCCATCATCAGGTTGATCACCTGAGCCTGGATCGACACGTCGAGCGCCGAGACCGGCTCGTCGCCGATTATCAGCTTCGGGTTGAGCGCCAGGGCCCGCGCAATGCAGATCCGCTGGCGCTGGCCGCCGGAAAACTCATGGGGAAAGCTGCGCATCTGTTGGCGCCGCAACCCGACCTGGTCGAAAAGCGCCGCGACGCGCTCGTTCTTCTCCTTACCATAAGCGATGCCGTGGACCTGCAGCGGCTCGCCGACGATGTCACCCGCCGACATGCGCGGGTTCAGCGACGAAAACGGGTCCTGGAAGATGATTTGCATCTGCCGGCGATGGGGCCGGAGCGCCGCCTTTCCCAACCGCGTGATGTCGTGGCCGTTGAGCCGGATCGTGCCGGTGGTCGGTTCGACCAGGCGCAACACGGTCCGAGCCACGGTCGATTTGCCGCAACCGCTTTCACCGACCAGGCCGAGTGTTTCGCCTTCGCCGACCGAAAAACTGACGCCGTCGACGGCATAAACATGTCCCACGGTGCGCCGCAGCAGACCCTTCTTGACCGGAAAATGCTTCTTCAGCCCCTCGACGGCGATGACCGGCGCGCGGGTCGCGATGGCCGGGGCGCGGGTCGCGGCGAGCCCCTGAACTGCCATGCTAGGCCCCGCTCCCATAGAGCCGTTCCGAGTGCCAGCAAGCCGCCCAATGCCCCGGACGCTTTTGCTCGTAAGGCGGAAACTGTGCGCGGCATTGGTCATCCGCGAAAGCGCAGCGCGGCGCAAAGGTGCAACCGGGCGGCAGATTATTCAGCGCCGGGACCATGCCGGGAATTTCCTTCAAACGCTGGACCGAATTGGCGGTCCTACCGCCCATGATCTCCAGACGCGGGATCGATGCCAGCAGACCATGGGTATAAGGATGAAGCGGCTGCCCAAAGAGGGCATCGACTTCGGCCTCTTCGACTTTCTTGCCGGCATACATGACGATGACGCGTTGCGCAGTCTCGGCAACGACACCCAGATTGTGCGTGATCAGGATGATCGCGGTGCCCAGCTCGTTCTGCAATTCCAGGATCAAATCGAGGATCTGCGCCTGGATCGTGACGTCCAACGCAGTCGTCGGCTCATCGGCGATCAGCACCCGCGGGTTGCAGGCCAGCGCCATAGCGATCATCGCCCGCTGACGCATGCCGCCGGAGAGCTGGTGCGGATATTCCCGGGCCCGCTGCGCAGGCTCGGGTATCTTGACCAGCCGCAGCATCTCTACCGCCTTCGTGTTGGCGGCGCTCTTTGAGAGATCCTGGTGCAGGCGCAGCGCCTCGGCAATCTGGTGGCCGATCGTCAATACCGGATTGAGCGAGGTCATCGGCTCCTGAAAAATCATCGAGATCTCGTTGCCGCGAATGTCCCGCATCTCGGATTCTTCGAGTTGCACGAGGTCCTTGCCCTCGAGGGTGATCGAGCCGCCGACGATCTTTCCGGGAGGATTGGGCACTAGGCGCATGATGGACAGCGCGGTCATCGACTTGCCGCAGCCGAACTCGCCAACGACCGCCAAGGTCTCGCCCCGCCGAACCGAGAAGGAGACGTCGTCAACCGCCTTGACGATCCCCGAGCGAGTGAAGAGGTAAGTCCGCAAACCTTTGACATCGATTACAGCCCCGGCGTTCTCGCTAGCCTTAGTGGCCGCGTAGACCGAAGCCGGTTTGCGGTCGGTCGTCAGCTGCTCAATGGGCGTCAGCTGCTCAATGGGCATTCGGAGCCATCCGCCTAGGTGATCGGTGGGTTGAGAGGAGAGGCGCGATCAGCTGCGTTGCCGCGGGTCGAGAATGTCGCGCAACGCATCGCCGAGCAGATTGGTGCCGAACACCACAAAGCTGATCGCCAGACCTGGGAATATCACCAGCCACGGCGCAGTCCGGACATATTCGGCAGCAAACTCCGACAGCATGCGGCCCCATGACGGATGCGGCTCGGGAATGCCGAGGCCGAGGAACGACAGCGTCGCCTCGGTCAGAATGGTCGAGCCGAACTGGGCCGTGGCTAGGACGATGAGCGGCGCCAACGTGTTGGGTAGCACGTGGCGCAAGGCGATGCGCAGGTCGCTCATGCCGATCGCCTTCGCCAACTCGATAAAAGGCTGCTCTCGCAGCGACAGCGTGCTGGCGCGCACGACCCGCGCTGAATAGGGGATCAATGGTATCGAAATCGCAATGATCGTGTTGTGCAGCGACGGTCCGAGCGCGGCCGCCATCAACAGCGCCATGACGAGCAGCGGCAACGACTGCAGGATGTCGATGAGCCGCTGGGCGGCGAGATCGATCCAGCCGCCGAGATAGCCGGAAAGCAGGCCGATCACTACGCCGATGCTGACCCCCAAGCTCATCGAACCGCAACCCACGGCCAACGAGATGCGGGCGCCGTAGACGATCCGGCTATAGACGTCCCGTCCCATGAAATCGCAGCCCAGCCAGTGCGCCGCACTCGGCCTGGCCAACGACAACGCCGAATTTGTCGACAGCGGGTCGTAAACTGTGATCAGCGGCGCAAAAAAGGCGGCGAACAGGAACACCGCCATGATCACCGCTCCAACGGCGCCCAATGGGTAACGCCGTGCGAGAAACCGGACGGCGCTCCATCGGCTCTCGACATTGGCCCCGGCTCTGGCCAATTCGCCGCGGTAGTCGATACTGCTCACGTCACGCCTCCCGTCGAGAGAAACTGCCCGCTCTAGCCCGAGTATTTAATCCGCGGGTCCAACGCCGCGTACAGCATGTCCACAGTAAAGTTGACGAACACGACGATGATCGCGATATACATCACCAGATTCTGAACGATCGGATAGTCGCGCCACCGAATGGCTTCGACGAGAAACCGCGCCACTCCGGGAATGTTGAAGACCGTCTCGGTGACGATCAAGCCACCCATGAGAAAAGCAGCCTCGATGCCGATGACGGTGACGACCGGCAGAACCGCGTTCTTGAGCGCATGGTGGTAGTTGACGACGTTCTCGGATGCCCCTTTGGAGCGGGCGGTGCGGATATAATCCTGCCGCAGTACCTCCAGCATCGACGAGCGGGTCAGCCGCGTCATCAGCGCCGAGCTGCGGAAGCCCACGACGGCCGCCGGAATGCTGTACATTCCGAGCGCGGCCCAAAAGGATTGCGGCGCGTCGGTGTAGATCGGGATCGTGCCGAAATAGCTGACGAAAAACATCAGGACCAGCAAGCCCAGCCAGAATGCCGGCATCGACAGACCGGAAAGGCTGATCACGCGCAGGAAGTAGTCCAGGCGGGTATTTTGCTTGACTGCGCTGATGACGCCGAGCGGCACGCCGATCAGCACCGCAAACGACAACGCGAGGCCCGCAACCTTGGCAGTGATCGGGATGCGCGGCAGGATCTCGTTAATCGCCGGCCGATCCGACACGTAGGAATACCCGAGGTCGCCCTGGAGCAGTCCGCCGATCCACTGCACATATTGCACGGGCAGCGGCTTATCGAGGCCCAGATCCTTCATGATCTGCGTCTTTTCGGCGGGATCGACGAAGCCGGCAGCGTCGAACAGAATGTCGGCGATGTTGCCCGGCGCCAGGCGCAGCATCACAAAGATGATCACCGAGATCCCGAACAAAGTCAGGAGCATCAGGCCGAAGCGCTGCACCAGATAGGATCCCACGGTTCTCCTCCCTGACCTGCGGATGGGGGCACCCGCAAGGCATCCCGGCCGGACGATAGCACGCCTTGATCGACGCCGTCGATTGCGTCTGCGTGACAGGAACGGATCGGTAGGACAGCGCACGATTCCCCGGGGGAGACAAACCGAAGGGACCGCAGGTGCGGTTATTTGTCGAGCCAGATGTCCTCGAACCGGTTGCCGCTGAAGATGCTGTTGACCATCAGGATGAGCCCCTTCAGCTGCGGCTGCCAGCAGGTACCGCCTCGGTTGTGATAGACTATCGGACGCGCAACATCCTCCTGCAGCTGTTGTCGATGTCTCGAACCAGCGCCTTGCGCTTTTGCTGATCGGCCTCGGAGGATTGCCGGCCGAACAGCTCTGCAGCTCGGGATTACAGTAACCGGTGTAGTTCCGGTCGGAGCCGCAAGAGTAGTTCTCGTAGAATTGCTGATCGGGGTCATCGACTCCGCTGCCCGTCACATTGAGCCCGATCTGATAATCCTTGCGAGCTACTTTGGGAAACCAGTTCGCCGTCGATATAAATTGCCTTCAGTTGGTCAATCAGGATTACCGCCAAGGCTCAGCGCACCCGGCCTCCTGCGGGCGGCGGAGCATGTGTCTAGCTTAGCACGGCTTCGCGATGAGGCGACGACTTCAGTTGGCGAGCCACAGGTCTTCAAATCGCGAGCCGTTGTAGATGCTGTTGACCATTGTCGTCAGCCCCTTGAGGCGGGGCTCGCGGCAGTTTGCGGCGCGGGTGTAAAAAAGGATCGGACGGGCGTCGTCCTCGATCAGCTTCTTCTCGATTTCCCACACGATCTTTTTGCGCTTTTGCGGGTCGGGCTCGGCCGATTGCTTATCGATCAGCTTGTCGGCCTCGGCATTGCAATAGCCGGTGTAATTGCGGGCCGCGCCGCAGACATAGTTTTCATAGAATGCCACGTCCGGATCATCGACCGCGGTCTCGGTAACGTTTACGGCGACCTTGTAATCCTTGCGCATCAGCATCGGGTACCATTGCGTCGTGTCGATCGGGTTGAGGTCGGCGTCGATGTAGATCTCCTTCAGTTGGCCGAGCAAGACCACCGCGGCGTCGCGATAGGCTTGGACGTTCCGCGTCGTCACGGTGAGGGCCAGCCGCTTGTTGGGGCCATAGCCCAGCTTCTCCATGATTTTCCGGGCTTGCGCGCGGCTGCTGGCGACATCCGGGTCATAGCCCGGCAGGCTGCGCATCGCGTAGGTCGGCATGCCCCATATGCCCTCTGGCGGCGGCTGCATGACGCCGCCGATCGTTCCCTGTCCGTCGGCAATGATGTCGACAAACGCCTGGCGGTCGAGGGCCAGAGACATCGCCCGGCGTAGTTCGTGATTATCGAAAGGCGGCTGGCTTGCGGTTAACCAGAAGGTTACGGCTGACATTGGGTATGAACATGTCGCAGATCGCCTGCGGCAGCTGTGTCTTCACATCTTTCAGTTGCGGCATCGTGACGCCGAAATAGACGTCTTCCTTGCCCGCAATGAAGGAGAGAAGCCGTGTCGATACATCTTTGATGATCCGGTACTCGATGCCGTCGAGGTAAGGCCGCCCCGGCTTCCAGTAATCCGGGTTGCGCGCCAGCGTGATCGACTGGTTCGGCTTGAAATCGACGAATTTGAACGGCCCCGTGCCGATCGGGTGCTGGCGCATTTGGGCCGGGGTTACGTGACACGGATAGATCGGTGTCCAGCCTGTCGCGAGCATCGACAACATCGAGGGCTGCGGCCGCTTCAGGTGAAGGGTGACTTCGTAGTCGCCATTGGTCGACACCTCCGACACGTTCTCGAACCACGACTTGCGCGGGTTGATCCGCAGTTTCTCCGCCGCCTTGCCCTGCAACAGGTCGAGCGTGCATTTGACGTCGGCCGCCGTGAAGGGCTTGCCGTCATGCCATTTGACCCCCTGGTGCAGCAGGAAAGTCAATTCGGTGCCGTCCTCGCTCCAGCGCCACTCGGTGGCGAGCTCGGGTACGATCGACTCGGGCGTGTTCTGCGGCTCATCCTGCTTGAAAAAGACGAGATTATTGTACACACCCATCGTCGGCCGGTTGACCGCGACAGTCGATTCCTCGAGCATCGACATGCTGGCAGGGCTGTCGAAATGGCCGATTTTGAGGGTGCCGCCGGATTTTTGCGCGAATACCGCAGTCGGCAAGGTTGACGCCGTCGTCAGCACACCCGCCAGTGCGAGCACGCATAGCTCTCGCTTCATTCCCACCTCCTCTGTTCACCGCACGGGTTCGATGGCCCGCCGCCGCGTTCTGGCCGGCCCTTTTTTGTTGGGCTCTCGCGCAAGACCGCAGCATTTCGGAGGTTAACACATCGGCGCATTACCCCCAAGCACGGCGCCGAATCGCGTCAACCGCCGAATCCCAAAAGGCTAAAAGCGGTCAGAACGGCAAAGACGACGGCAGCGGCAAGCCGGATCCATTTGAGGGGCAGCCGATCGGCCAATCTGTCGCCGACAAGGACCGCCGGAGGTTGGTAGGCGAGGAAAGCGGCTTCCTCCAGTAAGTTGCAATGATTTTTCTGAGCGGTCAGAGCGGCCCACGCTTCTTGAATTGTAATCAACATGCCTACCACGGATCACGCAGCTGCTATCGCCGATCGTCCCGACGCCGCCCGTTCCCAGGCCTCTGCACTGCGGTTCTGTAATCGTTAATTCTGCTAACCATACCTATTTCGGAACCTGCCGGGTGTGCGGTGTCCACGGAAAGCCCGAGCAATCGGATTTTGCGGCCGTTTCCTGTCAAAAAAGATCTCGTAAGCTGCTCGTACACCCATCTGGGCCGAATGGCGATTTCGCGAACGGAACCCTCTCAGGTCCGACTAAAAGCGCCGGTCTCCGGCGGACAAGCCCGATAAAATTTGGGGGATAAAGGAAAAGTTTACTGCCGGCGCATAAGGTCCAAGATCGAATAATTCCCGATGGATGCGGAGATCGCTGGAAATGCACCGGGCCCTATCTGGCGATAGCCGAGCCGATGCCGGTCAGCGCCACTGCCTATGCCGAGATCGACGCCGAGGCTTCCGCCCGCATCATCGCGCTGAATGGCGGCGGGACGGGCATGATTGTCAGCAGCCCAGCGGCAATAATCGCCGACAGCTGGGCGACCGGCTCGAACGCCCTTGTGGCCGTGCCGTGTGGTACGATCACGATAAAGACCGCCAACCACGACTTTCCACGAAGCCGATCCGCTCTGCCAGCATTCAGCCGCGGGCGGAGACGGCGTAGCCGGATCAACAAGTCATCGACTTCCCGATCACGAACAGCAAAAAGAAAAGAGGCCGGCGATGGCGATCAAAGCACTAACAGCCGCAAGACGCCGCAACAATGGCAGCCTAGGGGAGAACGGCATCGCTGCCATTGAGTTTGCGCTAATTGCTCCGGTGTTGCTCCTTTTGCTCCTGGGGATGATCCAGTTCGGGCTCACCGTGGGAAACTACGTTATGCTGATCAATGCGGCGAGTGTGGGTGCAATGCAGTTCGCGATCAGCCGCTCCGATACAACGCCCTATACCGATACCGTGAACGCCATAAAAGCAGCGGCACCGACCCTGACGCCAGCAAATCTGACGATTACCCTTTCGGTTAATGGGACGGCGTGTGCGACCGACTCAGCTTGTTCGACGGCGCTGACAGCCGCAGCACCGTCGTCGGGCGGGTCTCTCCAACCTGCAGTAGTTACGGTGGCATATCCATGCGGCTCACAGTTGACATGGTATAACTTCTGGACGTCTACGTGCCAACTAACATCAACCATGACAGAGGGTGTACAATGAACCGTGACGGAAACTCCTTTTTCCGCAGGGTGCTTCGGAGCGAACGCGGCGCCACGGCCATCCTGGTGGCGGTCGCATTCCCCGCCCTTATCGGGCTCGGCGCGCTCGGCGTCGATGCCGGCTATGTCTTCTCTGCCCAGAGAGCGCTCCAGGCCTCGGCCAATGCGGCGGCGCTGGCGGGAGCGCAGGTCATTGGCACAGGTGGAACGGCGATCACCGAGGCGACCGCGTATAGCGCAACGGGAAGCCTAAACGGCAACGCAAATCTGACCAATGTTACGGTCACCGCGACCCTCAAGTGTTATACGAGCATTGGAATGGCGTGTAGCACAAATCAGACACCATCCTGCGCGGTAGCATCCGCCAATTGCGCGGGCACAAATGGGGCAAACGGCATCCAAGTGGCCCAGACAGCCCAAGTACCGACCTTCTTCGCGAGGATTTTTGGGGTCGACACGGTAAACATCTCAGCAACCGCAAGCGCGAGCATGAGGGGCGGCGTACCGACACCGCTCAACGTGGCTATCATCGTCGATACGACCGCGTCGATGGGCAATGCGCCGACAGGACCAGCCGCGACCGCCTGTTCGGGTTACAGCACCGCAATCGCCTGCGCGGCCGACGGGGCTCAGACTCTGCTGGGCGAGCTTTGGCCCTGGCAAGCAGGCTCTACCTCCGGTACCCCGGTCGACGAGGTCGCGCTCTTTGTGTTCCCGCCCGTGACCAACGCCAGTCAAGCGACGACCGATATCGGCTGCACGAGCCCTCAAATCGCGACGAGCTACTCGGGTGTGTCGAATACCACCAGCGCAGCCACGACAACCAGCACGCTGTCGTTGAAAACAAGCATGACTGCGGCCACGGAATTTAATACCGGGTCGCCGTGGGCGGTGGTAACCGACGCGGGTACACCGACGAACGCGAAGACGACGTCCGGCAAGACTTCTGACGTTCCCAAGCGGCGTAATATCATCGGCTGTCACAGGCCTGACGGTTCAGGACACGACGAACCCCAGCGCAATTTCCTCGGGTACGACGGTTTCGAGCATAACCGGAAGCACGAGCATAACGTTGTCGAAAAACGTGGCTGCGACAGTCAATAGCGGTGACCTGATCACGTTCGGGACGAGCATCCCAGCCGGCACAGGGAGCTGGCCCTGGTGGGGGACCGGCACAACCATCAGCTCGGTGACCCTTCCCAAGACTGCAAAGATCAGCACCGCTCCGACCGGCGCAGGCATCCTCCAAGGCGATACGATCATCGCTGCACCGCTCTACCAGATCGTCGGCTTCGCGAACGATTATCGCACCTCCGATACAGCCTCTCTGAACACCAGTTCGAACATCGTGAAGATAACCGGGTCGGGCTGCCTCAAAACACCTGGCGGGCTCGGCACCTATTACGCCGATGCGATCAGCGCAGCGCAGAACGCCCTCGCTACGGAACAGGCGGCCCGCGTCGCTGCCGGTGGACAGGGCGGCACCAACGTGATCGTCCTGCTGAGCGACGGCGGCGCAACTTCGACCTCAGCGCAGATGGGGCCATTGAAATCCGCCAGCAACGAGTGTCAGGCGGCGGCCACCGCGGCCCAGACCGCGGCGGCGGCAGGGACTGAGGTGTATGCGGTCTACTATGACGACAACGGAACGAGTAGTACGTGCACCACGGATACAGGGACGTACGCCGGCGCAGCACCTGACGGCGCGTGTTATACATTGCAGCAAATCGCCAACGCGCCGGGCACGACAACAGGTACTTACGTCAACGACCCGGCAAAGTTCTATTCCACTGACGGTAAGGCCTCACCCTGTCCCTCGAAAAACAACTACAGCACCATAAAAACAATCTTTCAGAACATTGCGACGTCCCTGCAGACCGCTCGGTTGATCCCCAACAGTACAACTTAGGGGGTGTGGTGCCGGCGGCACCACGGATATCGAGTTCGCGTTGGCGCTGGGTCGACGACTCGGCGAAATCAAAGCTGCTTGAAGCGCGCCTGTAGTCATTTTCGGATTGCGCCTCGGACGTGCCGCACCGGACAGCTTTTTTAACCGGGCGTTTACCTTCGATTGCGTAGATTTGCAAGATCGAGCAAATCCTGATCATTTCAGAGATACGCATGCTCCGGCGTTTTTTGGGCGACACACAGGGGGCGATCGCGATATTGACCGCCCTCTCATTCCTGGTCGTAATCGGCTGTTCCGCCCTGGCGCTCGAGTTCGGTTATGGCCTTCTAAAGCGGGTGGAGAACCAGAGAATCGCCGATATCGCCGCCATTGGCGGCGCGTTCGTTTATAATTCGTCTGGCTCGAGCTCCACTACCAATTCCGCTGTCGGCAACATCGTAGCGCTCAACGGACTCAGCAGCACCACGGCTACATCCAGCGTCGGGAGCTCGCCCAGTGGCGACGGCAATCAGGCCGTCCAAGTCTCGGTTACGACGAGCGTCCCGCTGTTGCTGGCCAGGGCCGTGACGACCGCCGGCACTTTGTCGGTGAGCGCGACTGCATATGCGGAGATCAAGGCGGATGCTCCGGGTTGTATCATCGCGCTCAGCGGCAGCGGAACGGGAGTGAGCGTGACCGGCGGAGCCACACTGTCGGCCAGCGGTTGCGCCGTGGCATCGAATACTACAGTGACTGCTCACGCTTGCAGTAACACGATCACTACGCCGGAGGTTGACTACGGTACGACCGCGCCAAGTCCGAGCTGTGCTCTGGTTCCGCCCTCGGGGACGCCGTCAGTTCGGCAAAGCAACGCTTCCACGGCCGATCCTCTTGCCAGCAACTCGGAGGTTACCGGAGCAGCCAGCCGGATCAGCTCGGTCTCGAGCATCACCTCACCAACTCTGTCCAGCGTACCGACCGGCACCAACCACACGTTCGCATACAGTACCGTGACCGGTTTGCCCACCGGCTGTACCGATGTCTACGCATCCTCTCAGCACACCGTAACCTGCAGCGGCACAGGTCCGTTTAATTTCGGCGCTATCTCGCTTGGCGGGGGAATCTCGTTGACGGTGAGAAATTCGTCGTCCGGCGCGACTTACAACTTCAGCGGAACGGTAAGCGGCGCCAGCGCGAATGGTCTGACCTTTAATGGGGGCAGCAATGCTGTTTACAATATGGCAGCTGGCCTCAACGGCTCCGGCAGCACGCCGATCAGCTTCACTGCCGGCACTTTCAATATCGGCACAATGACCTGCAGCGGCACGAGCGGCTACAGTATTTGTCTCACCGGGAGCTCACGCCTGACCATAGCCGGCCCGAGCACCTTCACTCTCGCCGGCGGAATTTACCAAAACGCCAGCGGCATGCCTCCCAATGCCGGCCTGAACCTCGGTTACGGGACAAGCACGAACAGCTTCAACATCGGCAAGTCAAATAACGGATATTCGTTAAACGAAGCCAACGGCGCATCCCTTTTTGGCGACGCGACCGGGAGCGGCGATCTGTTCCAGATGGCCGGCACCCTGACAACCAGCGGCGGCACCTGTGTTGCACTCAGCGCCGCCGCCGAGCACGACATCAACGGTAGCATCAACGGCGCCGGCGGCATCGTTCTCGGCTCGGGGATCTACACCGTAAACGGCTACGTCGCGCTCGGGAACGGCGGCGGCGGCAATGTCAGTAACTGCCCCGCGAGCGGCACGACGACCGGGCTGACTGCCCTGGAGGTGACCCTCGTGATCTCAGGCACGACCACGGTGTCTTGCGGCTCCTTGACATCGGCGTTCTGCCTTGGCGCCGGTTACAGTACCGTTAATCTGACGGCGCCGACCTCATCGTCAACCTTGGGGAGCAGCACCGCGGGGTTAGCGGTGATTGGCCCGCAATCGTCGAGCAACACGGCCGCGGCATCGTTCACTTCCGGAGCGACGAACACGCGGATTTCCGGCGCCTTCCACTTTCCCAACGGTGCCGTGAGCATGAGCGGTGGCGCAACCCTTCATGACACGGTGGATACGAGTGCCTGCCTGATGTTGGTCGGCTCACAGATTACATTGGCCAACGGCAGCGCCGCGGGCACCACCTGCACGGGTTTAGGCGGTAGCGGTTCGGCTACTACCGTCGCTTTGGTTCAATAATGTTGCGCCCGCCGGTCGACAGTTTTCATAGGCCGTTGCGGCTTCTCTGGAGGGTGTTGTCGGCGGCGGAGGAAACCGGCGTCGCGGCTGTCGAATTTGCCGTCTATGCAACGTTGTTCCTCACCGTCTTCGCCGTTACGGCCGATTTTGCCCTATTGATGTTTGTCGAATTCCAGATGGATTCGGCTGTTGCCGCCGGCGCCGAATATGCGGCGCTGAATGCTGCAAGCGTCAATTCCACCAACGGAGGCAGCCTTGCATCGTCGATTTCCAATGTAGTTGCAAATGCCAACGGCTCGTCGTGGGAAGACGGCACGATCGTCATAAATAACGGACCGACGGTGACTGTGACCGTGGGCTCCTCCGTCGCGAGCGGTGCCGCCTCGAATGCCGATAATTGCTATTGTCCGACCGGCACTCCGCCGAATTGGAGCTGGGGCAGTTCCGTTGCCTGTGGTAGCTCCTGTACCGGCGGCAGCGTAGCTGGGAAGTTCGTAACGATCGCGGCGAGCCGGAGCTTCACGGCGCTTTTTCCGCAATTCGGCTTCACCCAAAATGGGACAATAACTCGGAGCGCGCTGGTACAGACGCAATGAAGCTTTCGTCGCCGCGCCAACCTGGTTGCGACGCCAGAGGCACTACGGCGATCGAGTTTGCCTTGGTGGCGCCGGTGTTTCTGATGCTCATCTTCGGCGCCATCGAGTACAGCCGATTACTGTGGACTTTGAATGCCTTACAGCAGGTCGCGTTCGACGGCGCGCGGTGTATGGCGATACCGCAGAGCGCGTGCGCTGTCGGGGGCAGCTATGACTCGACCAGCACCACGACTCACGTTACGCAGACCGCCAATCAATGGGGGGTGTCGCTCCAGAGCATAAATTTGTCGCAGAACGTCAGCTGCGGCGGCGTTTCGGGTTTTTCCCAGGTACAGGTTACCAGCAAATTCAATACCCCGGTGCCGCAGATTGTCCTCCTGGCCGCGGCCGGAACAACCCTGCAAGCGACGGCGTGCTACCCGAATAACTCTTAGCCAAAGCATCCGATAACGCCGGCGGCTAGCGGTGTGAGGCTCGCCTCTCGACGATCCGATCGGCCATTGTGCTGGCGCCGGGCTCTGATTTACAAACTGGGTCGCGAGAGGCAATCCGCTTGCGAGGCCGCGGCGTGGTGCTGGCGGACAAACCGTCGGTGCGAATTTGCTTCGACACAGCTTTTTGATAGTTGCTGACAATATCGTCACAAGCTGGAGGTAGAAGGCGATGCGCAAGTTTTCCGGGCCGGCGGGTTCCGTCAGCCGGCTCACTATCGAGAGCCAAGCCCTCACGAGCAATATGCTGAGTGATCCGTCGGTGCGCGCCGTCGATGTGTACGTGCCGGCTGGGCATGACGGGGAAGGATTGCCGCTGCTGGTGGATCTTGTCGGCTTCACCGGCAGCGGGCTATCCCATACGAATTGGGTCGGCTTCCGCGAGAACCTCCCGGAACGGCTCGACCGGCTGATCGGCGAACAGCGCATGTCCCCTGTCGCCGTTGCTTTTCCCGACTGCTTCACCCGGCTCGGCGGGAACCAATATATCAACTCAATCTCGATGGGTGCTTGGGAGGACTTTCTGCTGCACGAAATGGTGCCGGCGATCGAGCGGCGTTTTGGATGCGGCGGGGCCGGCCGCCGCGGTGTATTTGGCAAGAGTTCCGGCGGATACGGCGCGCTCACTCACGCGCTGCGCCACTCCGACATCTGGTCGGCCGCGGCCTGTCATTCCGGGGATATGGGGTTCGAGCTGTGCTATCTGCCCGACATGCCGGCGGTCCTGCGGGCCCTCGCCGGCGTAGACAATTCCATCGAGAAGTGGTGGCAGCAGCTCGAGGGAGCCAAAAAGCATTCCGACGGTTCCGGCAAGGTGATCAACGCTCTGGCGATGGCGGCCAGCTACGATCCCGATCCGACGCAATTCCTGGGGATCCGGCTGCCGGTCACGTTCGACACCTGCGAGATTATCGAGGAACGCTGGGCGAACTGGTTGCGGCAAGACCCCGTCGCTGCGATAGAGACCCAGGCCGGTAACCTGCGCAAGCTGAAGGCGCTCTATATCGACTGCGGCGAGAAGGATCAATTCAATCTGCTGTACGGTGCCCGCAGGTTTGTGCGGCGGCTGAATGAGCTTGGCATTGCGCATCGCTATGAGGAGTTCCCCGACAACCATACGGGTGTCGATTACCGGATGGACGAGAGCTTGCCTTTTCTCGCTCGGGCGTTGTCCGGCTGATGGATACGGCAAGGTAATCGGAATTATCCGCGATGTCGGTGATGTGACACCCGACCCCTGATTGCAATTGGCGGCAGCCGGCGCTCGAGAAACCGGGCCTCTGCGGGCATTGCGCCAAAAACCTCTTGGAAATGACGATCCGCCCGTCTAACGTGCCGTCGAGAAAAAGCTGGCGCTGTACGGAAGAGCGGCGCGACCCGTTCCAGCATCGAACGTGTTTCGATGCGCTCTGTTTGGTTAACGACCCAACTTCACCATCAGTGCAAAAGGTATCATGAGAACAGGACAAAACAGCCGCCCGTATGGTCGTAATTACGGCGGCAATGTCAACCGCAATCGGCAACAGATGCCGCAGCGAGGTCAGAGTCTCGACAGTAACGGCCCGAACGTCAAAATCCGAGGCACCCCTCATCAAATCTTCGAACGATACATTGCCCTTGCACGAGAGGCGTCTACCAGTGGCGATCGAGTTGCGGCGGAAAACTTTTACCAGCATGCCGAGCATTATCTTCGAGTCATGAACGCTGCCAACGAAGGTCAGCAGCACCGCGCCCCGCGCCCCGCCACGCCGGCCGATCTGCCAACTGAAGTGTCGGCGGAGGAAAGATCCGAGGCGGTTGGTCCGGTGCCTGCCTCACCGAGCGATCGGCAGCCTTATTCCTCCTGACTTATCCTGCGGGCCGCCGCAATCGCATCGGCCTAACCGCGACCTTGCGCCCCAACCATTCTGTTGTCCGGGAAATTCCTCTGCCGCGCTTTATGTTCCTGCCACGCGCGTGATCCACACAGCAGCACCAATATAACGCCGGCGAGCGGCGCGAGTGGCAGATGCAACACTAATCCCGCTTGGAATGCGAAGAGCGGCATCAAGTAAACCGTCGCAAGCAAGGGTTTCTCCCAGCGGAGAAAGCCGGAATTGCGGCCGGCGCGAACCAGCCATGCGCCCGCGATCGCTGCAATCATCAAGTCATACATCAGCGCATAGGGTACTGCGATCAGGGTTCCCGCCGCGAGCACTGCTCCCCTGCTGGCGCGGGTAGCATTTGTACTCCAGACCCAACCTACTAGCACTACGGCGAGTACTGTCGCAGCTAATTGTACAATTCGCGCATGCGCGATGGACAACCCAAGCAGGCGGGATGCAGCGAAAGGACTTATCGAAGCAAATATGTTGGAGTACTTGATTTCGAAGTCGTATGTCGTTGCCGATCCGAAGAAAGCCCGAATATATGCCTGCCATGTTTCCCAGCCGAACAGCGTAATCGAAAGTCCAAAAAGAATGATCATCGCGACCGCGGCCGCGATGATCGCAGACCAGCGTCTGCCGGCGAGAAGGGCAACCGGAACCAATAGCGCAAAATGCGGCTTGTAGCACAGCATGCCGAACAGCGCCCCAGCCGCCGCAGGTCGCCGATCAACCAGCAGCGTCCCAGCGCCAAATAATGCGGCGGTCAGAAAACTATTCTGGCCGTAGCCCACGGTCCAAATCGTCGCCGGGAAAGCCAGCGCCGGAAGCAACCAGGCACTTCCCTGCACATCGAGGATCCGTCGAAGGACGACTAGATAGATGGCCAGCGTCGTCGTCACGAATAAAATGAGGGCAGGCAGAAATGGGAGTAATGCAAGCGGCCAACAAACCAGCAGATAGACCGGGGGGTAAAGAAACGGTAAGTAAGGAACACCCGGCTGGGTCAGCGCTTCCTCGGTCTCGTAGTCGAATGCGTCATCATAGGCGAATTGGGCATGCCCATCGACGGCCAGCTGTCCTGCAGCGTAGAAGCCGATAAAGGAAACCGTGGACGGGCCATACTGCCTCACAACCCCGTATGCTCCCGCGACTAGATACGCTAGCGCAAGAGCTTGAAGGGCGAGCAGGACGGCGCCGCCGATGATGGCGCGCTTACCTGTCAGCGACACGCCGGCCCCAACGTTTCGGATGCTCATGAAATAGCCTTCCGCGCCGCAGCTCCCTCATTCGCCGGCTTTCAAGCGGTTTCATCTTCGCCCGGCAACTCGGTCGGGTGCCGGTCGTGTATCCCGGCGACTAGCAGGATGCTAAAAAAGGCCGGTGACCCCGAATTCGTCATTTCCGGCCGTAGCGAAGCGGAGAGCCGGAATCCATAACCGTTGATGTAGATGGATTCCCGCTTTCGCGGGAATGGCGCTGAAATCGGCTGTGGTCAGTTTCCCACTCACTGGCAGCCTTTTTCAGCGACCTGCTAGAGTGCTTTTAGCGGAGACCGATATCTCGTTTCTATCGTTCCGAATGGATCGCAACCGCGACAAATAACCGCAAATTGCAGAATGTCGCCTCGCGCTCCGCGTTGCGATGATCTTTCTCAGGCGGTAAGGTGCCCTCAATGCCTGCTGACCCGCGTCTATTCGCCGTCGCGACCGCGGTTCCTCCATATCCGCTCGACCAGAACGACGTGATCGAACGCGTCAAACTCTTGTTCGGGCGCTCGCCGGACCTCGATCGCCTGCTGCCGGTCTTTCTGAACACGGGTATAGAGAGGCGATACTCCTGCGTGCCAATCGAATGGTACGACCGTGCGCATGGCTGGCCCGAGCGCAACCGCATTTATCTCGACTCCGCGCTCGTACTGCTCGAGGCGGCGACCAATCGGGTGCTCTGTGCGAGCGGCCGGGATAAGCACGACATCGACAGCATTGTCGTCGTTTCGACCACGGGCATCGCGACACCGAGCCTGGATGCGATGCTGATCGAACGGATGGGGCTGCGGAGCACGGTAGAGCGGTTGCCGATCTTTGGGCTTGGTTGCGCCGGCGGCGTCCTCGGGCTTGCCCGCGCCGCCAGTCAGGCCGCCGTCGCCCCAGGTAAGACGGTCCTCTTCTTGGTGGTCGAGCTGTGTGCGTCTGTCTTTCCGGCGCGACGATTGGTCGAAGAGCAATATTGTCGCGACGGCTCTGTTCGGCGACGGCGCCGCGGCCGCGCTGCTGTCGACCGACGCAGAGGGCCCGGCCCTCGTCGCCGCCGGCGAACACACCTGGCCCGGCACCCTCGACGTGATGGGCTGGGAGGTCGCCGATGATGGCCTTAGAGCAATCTTTTCCCGCGACATTCCGAAACTCGTCACGACTCAGCTGCAAGACGCCGCATCGGAGTTCCTCGCCCGTCATGGACTTGCCATCGACGAGATCGATCGTTTCGTCTGTCATCCGGGAGGCGCCAAGGTGATCGTGGCACTCGAGCACGCCTTTGGCCTCGAACAAGGTGCGCTGGTCGAAGCGCGGGCGGTGTTGCGCGACTACGGCAACATGTCGGCCGCGACCGTGATGTTTGTGCTCGAACGGATGCTCGTCAAGGCGCGCGCCACCGGGGCACAGTGGAAGCGCGCGCTGATGAATGCCCTCGGGCCCGGGTTCACGGCAGGCTTTCTCGTCATCGACAACCGGTGACCGCGCTCTACTGGACGCTCGGTCTGGTCGCATTGCAGCGGCTCATCGAGCTTGCCCATGCCCGCCGCAATACCGCCCGGCTGCGCCGGCTGGGCGCTGTGGAGGCAGATGCCGGAGCTTACCCGCTCTACGTCTTGTTGCATGCCGGCTGGCTCATGAGCCTCGCCATATTTGTCCCGGCTGAACCCCGCCCAACTGGCTGCTGATCGGCCTATTCGCCTTGCTCCAGCTCGGCCGGATCTGGGTGCTCGCCAGCTTGGGCCGCTACTGGACGACGCGCATCATCACCCTGCCGGACGCACCCCTCGTGCAAACCGGCCCATTCCACTATTTACGGCACCCGAATTATCTGCTGGTCGCCGCTGAGATCGCCGTGCTGCCCCTCGCTTTTGGCGCCGTCGCGGTCGCCGCAACTTTCTCCGCGCTCAACCTGGCGCTGCTCGCTCGACGCATTCGGATCGAGGAGCGCGTTCTGGCGCCGCGCCGCGCTGTGTAAAGGCCGACGCCAAGATCCCGCGCATGGCTTTGCTCCTGAGATCCGAAAGCCCCGTCGGGGCCAAGAGGTGGGTCGGGTTCACCGCCATGAGCATCGGCATGTTCATGGCGATCCTCGACATCCAGATCGTCGCGAGCTCGCTGCCCGATATCCAAGCCGGACTCGGCATTGCGCTGGATCAATTGAGCTGGGTGCAGACCGCGTATCTGATCGCAGAGGTCGTCGCGATCCCGCTGACCGGCTGGCTAACCCGCGTCATGTCGACGCGCGGCGCCTTTCTCGCCTGCATTTGCGGCTTCACTGCCGCGAGCCTGGCCTGCGCCGCGTCGAACAGCTTCTGGTCACTGATCCCGGCGCGGGTGCTGCAGGGTTTCTGCGGCGGCGCTTTGATCCCGTTCGTTTTCTCGGCGATCTTTCTGATGTTCGAGGGGCTCGGGCGCAGCCGCGCGACTTTCGTCGCGGGTCTGTTGGCAATGCTGGCGCCCACTCTCGGGCCAGCCGTCGGCGGCTTCATCACCGACCGCTATTCATGGCATTGGCTATTCCTGATCAATGTGCCGCCGGGAATAGTTGTCGCGCTGTTGGTCGCCTGGGCCGTGGACATCGATCGCCCCGACTGGCGCCACCTCGGCTCAGTCGATCTGCTCGCTCTGCCGCTGCTCGCAGTCTTTCTCGGCAGTTTGCTAACTGGTTCTCAAGGAAGCTCCCCATCGCGGCTGGGGCAGCCCGGAAGCACTGCTGCTCGCAGGTATTTGCTTCTTCTGCGCCGGTGGTGTGATCTGGCGCTGTTTGCGCCATTCGGCGCCGCTGATCGATCTGGTCGCATTCCGCGACCATAATTTTGTGGTCGGGTGCTGCTTCAGCTTTGTTCTTGGCATCGGCCTCTACGGGGCAACTTATCTATTGCCGGTGTATCTCGGTCTCATCCGCAATTATGACGCCCTCGCGATCGGCGAGATCATGATGGTGACCGGCGCCGCCCAGCTGGTAATGGCGCCGGTCGCCACGATCCTCGAACGGCGCGTCGAGCCCCGGCTGCTGATCGCCGCCGGTTATGCCCTGCTCGCTGTCGGCCTGGTCGGCAACGGCTTCATGACCTTCGAGACCGATTTCTGGGGATTGTTCTGGCAGCAGCTCCTCCGCGGTGCAGCCATCATGCTGTGCTTGTTGCCGTCCACAGCGCTGGCATTGAGCGGCTTCGACCCGCTCCGATGTCCCAAATGCGAGTGGCTTATTCAACCTGATGCGCAATCTCGGCGGGGCGATCGGCTTGGCGCTGATCGACACCGTGCTCGAACAGCGCACGCCCGCCCACATCGCGTCGATCGTCTCGCGTCTGCAGGCGGGCGATGCGTCGGCGGCCCGTCTGGTCGGGCTGCCGACCGAGCATTTCACCGGCGTGATCCGATCGGCGAGGTCGACGAAGCGACGCGCGCCCTGGTCGCGCCGTTGGTCGAGCGCGCCGGGCTCGTCGCCGCCTTCAACGACGCCTGGCTGCTGATCGGCGGCTTGGTGATCCTTTCGATGCTGGTATTGCTGGTTCGAGCGCCGTCGCGATCGGAGTTCACCTTAGATTGAATTGTGCCGGCCGACTTCAATCTATCCGCGCCAATACCTGCTCCAAGGCCGTAAAGAACCGCTGCCACCCGCCCTTGGCGCCCTGGTAGGCCTGCTGCTGATCCGGCCGGAAGCCCGACTGCTCCATGCGCAGGTGGGTCCCCGTGCTCGTAGGGGTGAGGGTCCAAGTGACGACACTCTTCAGATCATAGGCACCCCGTTCGGCTCGACTGCCAGGACCTGACAGTCGACAGCACCCCAGTCTGCGCGAAGATTGAAACGGTGGCCCACGATTGGCTCGAAGTCGTTCTTCATGAGCCACTCCTCGATCAGGTGTGGTTGCGTGAGCGCGCGCCAGAGCGGGGCCAAGGCGCTGCCGCCTGCGGCTGAGGACGTGCCAGCAAATAGAACGCGACGACGTGCGTGATCATCAGGATGGGCACGTAGATGATCGGGATCGCGTAGGTGGCGCCCAACTCCCCCGCCAGCGTCGGAAGGCCGACTTGGTTGCCGTGATAATAGTCGACGATGATGTCGACTGCTCCTACGAGATTGAAGGCGATGACGAAGGGCCAGAAGACCGAACGTATCCGTACCGTGAGAAGCGCCAGCATCGCCAGCAATCCGGTTGCAAAGTCACCGTAGGCGGCGAAAGCGGCGAAGCCGATGGGCAGATTGGGGCCGACGACGCCCGGAACGATGAAGACGAGTCCGAAGAAGCGAAAGCTGTGCAAAGTAGCGATGGCGCGTTGCGCTTCGACCCGATCCATTGCCTTGAGCCTCGGCCAGACATATGCGCCGAAGCAAAGTATCCACGGGACGTAACCCAAGACGAGATGTGTCTGGAAGATGGTTGCCGGCGACATTTTGGATTCCCATCGGGTGGTAATCGACGCGGCCTCGAACACTGCGGTCAGGATCTCGAGCCGGCCATCTATAAGATTTCGTCCTAAATTGGCGGAGGCTGCGCGAAGTCCGGCCCATCACGGCGCGGAAACCGGCTCGTTCGATCGCCTCGCGCGTCGCCGCGGCTGTCGGAAGAAAGCTCGTTGCGGGCGTTAGCGCCCAGGGCACGGAATAATGCGGCTCGCCGCTGGTCGATGAGGGCGACGGGCTGCGCCTCGCGCCGACCGCAGCGCTGATCGACGCGGCGCGCCCGTTCGTGCGCCGGGACTGACACCGAGCGCCGCGCGATTGCTCACGCCGGGCCGGTCGCGGCAACCGCGATCGGGTTCGTCCAGCGCAGCGTGTCGCGCTCGGGCCGGATCAGCGCCATTCCGATCAGGCCGCCCACAAGCATGATGACGCCGCAGACCATGAAGCCGGTATTGAAGCCGGCGAGCGGCGTCGCCGCCGTCTCGAGAACGCTGCCCATGACGTAGGGTGCTAGGAGCCCGGCCGAGGTGCCAATCGCGGTGCCGATCGCGAGCAACGCGCCGCGCTGCGCGACCGGCGTCAGTTCGCTGACGACGGTATGGCTGATCACGTTGATGACCGAGGGCACCGCGATGCCGATCGTCGTCAGCGCGATCTTGGCGGGTATGCCCGGGAAATACGGCATGACCGCCAATGCCATGCCGCCGAGCGCGACGCAGCCACTGCCAAGGATGCCGCGCGCCACGCGGCTCGACACGCCGCGCGCCAGCAGGCGCTGCGAATACCAGCCGGCGGCGATGATGACAACGACGGCGGCGCCGGCCGGCAGCGCACCCAGCAGGCCGATCGAGCTCTGCGAGAGGCCGAGTCCCTTGATCAGAAACGCCCCTTGCCAGGACAGCGCCTGCGACAAGCCCCAATAGGCGCCGAAATTGGCGCACCAGCAGGCCAAATCGTCGGGCTGAGCAACAGCTCTGCGTAGGGGAGCCGTTCGGGTCCTGCTGCCGATTTCGCGGCAGCGGCAACGGCGGCTGCCGTTAGGGGGCCTTCGCGGCCGAGCGCGAACCACGCCGCCGTCCAGACGAGGCCGGCGATGCCGAGGACGCCGAATGCCCAATGCCAGGAATAACGGACGATGACCCAGTTGAGCAGCGGCAGCGCCACCATGATGCCGATGCCGGCGCCCTGCGCGACGATCGCGGTGGGCAAGGTGCGCAGCTCGTTCGGAAACCATTTGTAGGCCGAGTGCAATGCCACGGGATAAGCCGGCCCCTCGCCGGCGCCGAGCGCGATGCGCGCGGCGATGATCGTCGCAAAGCCGACGCTCCCGAGCATCGGGAACTGGGTCAAGGCCCAGACGAGCCCCATGACCAGCAGCGCCCAGCGCGTCTCGACCCGGTTGACGATAAAGCCGGTGACGACCGCCGAGACCGCAAACAGCAGGAAAAAGCTCGAGCCGAGCAGGCCGAACTCGCGCGGGCTGAGATGCAGCTCGTCCATGATCGGCACCGCGGCGATGCCGATGACCGCCTTGTCGGCGAAGTTGATCACCATGAACGGGAACAAGAGGGCGACGATCAGCCAGGCCTGGCGCGGCGCAGCAGCCGGGTGCGCGGTGGCGGCGGCTGCCCGAATTGCGGGGCCCGGCGACCGAGACGTCCGGACAGTCAAGGCGCCCTTGGTGCGAAGTGGACGGGTACCTGCCGACATTTGGTTTCCTATCAGGTGTTAATTGATGCGGCCTCGAACACCGCTGTCAGGATGCCGAAGCGGCCTTCCATGAGGTTTCGTCCCAAGTTGGCGGCAAGCTGCGCGAAGTCCGGCCCCATCACTACGCCGAGATTCGGCGAAGGCGGCGGCCCCGAGGCGCGCATCTGCGCGAACCAGGTCTTGGCCGCTTCGGTGTCGTCCTGCCATGTCAGTGTGCGGAAACCGGCCGGCTCGATCGCCGCGCGTGTTGCGGCGGCTGTCAAGAGAAAGCTCGTCGCCGGCGTTCGCGCCCAAGGGACCGGATAGTGCGGCTCGCCGCCGTTCAGCACGACGTCGAAGATTGCAAACATGCCGCCTGACTTCAGCACGCGCCGGATCTCGCGATAAAGCCGCGTCCGATCGGAGATGTTCATCGCCACATGCTGCAGCAGCACGACGTCGAAACGGCCGGCGTCAAACGGAAGCTCGAGCGCGCTGGCGGTCTCAAACGACACCTGTCCGCTCTGTCCCGTACGCTCGGTCAGATAGCGCGCGGCATCGACGAATGGCTCGCTGAGGTCGACGCCCGTAACCCGGCAGCCATAGGTCGCGGCCAGAAAACGCGCGGGCCCGCCGACGCCCGAGCCGACATCCAGAACCGACATGTCGGCGGTGATCCCGGCCAACTTGGCAAGCTCGGCAGTCGCAGCGAGCCCGCGGGTGTGAAACTGGTCGAGGGCAGCCAGTTGCTGGGGTGCGAGCCGCTGATCCTCCGGCCCGAGAGCCGTGAGCGCCGCCTTCAGCCGCTCGATCAGGCCGGTGGCGCGATAGTGGTCGCGCACGCCATCGAGGATATCGGTCATCGCAGTTCCATTCGGCTCCTCGAGGCTTCAGGTCTCGCTCGGTCGCCAGACAGCATATACGACCGCTTCCTGCGAGCGACTATCCGCGATAATGTTGACAGGGTATGAAGCAGAACTTCACAGTCAGGCAGGGCGCGCTCGACGGCGTAGAGGCGTTCCTGAGCGTTGCCCAGCACCGCAGTTTTCGCAGAGCGGCTGCGGAACTCGGGGTGACTCCATCGGCGATCAGCCAGGCGGTGCGCGCACTCGAGGCGCGCGTCGGCGCAGCGCTCTTCATCCGCACCACGCGCAGTGTCGGCCTGACCGAAGCCGGCGAGCGATTCCTTTCGCGCGCAAAGCCCGCCTTCGAGGAGCTCGTCGCCGCCAGCGAGGTCGCGCGTGAACTCGGGCAGCGGCCGGCCGGATTGTTGCGCCTCTCGGTGCCGCGCGCGGTGGTGCCGATCCTGCTGGAGCCGCTGATCGCATCGTTCTGCCAAGCCTATCCCGAGGTCGAAGTGGAGATCGCCGCGAGCGAGGAGCTGGTCGACCTCGCGGCCGAAGGGTTTGACGCCGGCATCCGTCTGGGCCAGTTCATCGCGCCAGACATGATCGCGGTGCGGCTGACGCCGCCGTTCCCGTTCGTGGTCGTTGGCAGCCCCGATTATCTGCGCCGGCGGAAGCGGCCGGAGCGCATCGACGATCTGCGCCAGCATGCCTGCCTGCGCATGCGCCGCTCAAACGGATCGATCGCGCCCTGGTCCTTTGTCGACGGCAACAAGGCAATCGAGGCAATCGTCTCCGGGCCGCTCATCGCGCACGACTACCTCACACTCCTCGGAGCGGCGATCCAGGGGGTAGGACTTGCACAGGTGCCCGGCCCGCTCGCCAAAGCGGCGATTGCTGAGGGCCGATTGCAGGCGCTACTGACGCCCTTCGCCGTCACGACGCCGGGGGTTTTTCTCTATCACCCAGGGAGACGTCAGGTCTTGCCCAAGCTGCGCGCGTTCATTGAACACGTCAAACACCAAAACGCCGATGTGCGGCGCAGGGGAACAACGACGCGGGGATTGCGCAAGCTCAACGGTGCAGAGAGCTCTTTCAGCCGCTGATTCGATTATGGAATCAAGACGGTGACTTCTTGCAGGATCCCACGGAAATCGTTTGATTTCGTGGATTAGCTTTGGGCTTTGGACTTGTTCAGGGTCACGGCGGCGCGAACGAGAGTCTTCAACGCCTCCTCGTCTATCTTCTCGCCCTCGTGGAAGTCGATGGCACGCCTTGTGTTCCCGTCAAGACTGGAGTTGAAGAGGCCCGAAGGATCCTTCAGAGCCGCCCCTTTGGCGAAGGTCATCTTCACGACGTTCTTGTAAGTCTCGCCTGTGCAGATCATTCCGTCGTGCGACCACACCGGAACCCCTCTCCACTTCCACTCCTCGACGACTTCGGGATCGGCTTCCTTGACCAAGGCACGGAGCCGGCTGAGCATCTCGCCCCGCCAGTCGCCCAGCTCCTTGATTCTCGCGTCGATCAGCTGAGAAGGAGACCTGCTTTTCTGCGACGCGCTCTTCTTCATGCCCGTTTCTCCTCCTTAGTCCCGAGGCTTTGATACGCGAATAAGACGACAGCAGGCACCGTAGGATGGGCTGAGCCTAGGCGAAGCCCATCGCATATCCGCCGACACCGGGAATGATGGGCTTCGCGGTCCTCAGCCCATTCTACGCTTTCTACGTCGTAAACGACGCAACTGACGCAGCGATCGGCCCTCATCGCGGATCGGACCGCAGTTGCGAAGGCTGTCACGGGCTGTTGTCTGCTGATGGTGAGGCGGGCTCGGCGATCCAACCTACATAGGTGAGATAAAGCCCAGTCGCGACGAGTACGCCGAAGATCAGCCGCACAAGAACGATGGAGTCCATAGCCGTAGCAGCGCGTTCGTACAGTTCGGGAGCCGCCATGAGCACCAAGCCCCGCAGCGCCAGGATCCAACCAAACAGCGAGATCATGACAGCCGCCACGCTCGACCAGTACTGGTGAAAAGCGATGATCAGCAGTCCGGCGAACAGCAGTAGGGCGCCTGCGAACCACACAAACAGGTCGCTTTTGAAGAAGTCGGATGCGAGCGCGTCCATCCCGGGCGCGCGCAGCACGATGATGCTGGGCACGATGACCAGCCAAGGTCCTATTACGCGTGCGAACGCGTGAGTCCGGGCTTCTGATTTTCGGGCAGCGGGCACGAAACTGACGCTCCCTCCGGTTCCTGCGCTGCCATCGCCCTACTAGGCGATGTTTCTGGCTTTCAACGCCGGGCCGCCCAGTTTTGACTTGTTCCGAAGAGCTTCAATCTCGCCGCGCCAAGACCTGCTCGAGGGCCGCAAAGAACCGCTGCCACCCGCCCTTGGCGCCCTCGTAGTACTGCGACTGATCCGGCCGGAAGCCCGACTGCTCCATGCGCAAGTGGGTCCCCGTGCTCGTAGGGGTGAGGGTCCAAGTGACGACACTCGTGAGATCGTAGGCACCCCACGTGTAAGACAGCGTTTTGTTCGGCTCGACTGCCAGGACCTGACAGTCGACAGCACCCCAGTCTGCGCGAAGATTGAAACGGTGGCCCACGATTGGCTCGAAGTCGTTCTTCATGAGCCACTCCTCGATCAGGTGTGGTTGCGTGAGCGCGCGCCAGATCTTTTCCGGCGGAAGAGGTATCTCACGCTCGACAACGACGGAGAGCGTTTCGGTCGCAGTATTGGTCATTGATCCATCCTTTTGAGGAGATCTTCGAGGTGGTCGAACCGGCTTTGCCAGAACTCGGCCATTTGGCTTGTCCAGTCGATCAGCGGGGCCAAGGCGCCGAGCTGCGCGCTATAGTGCGTCTGGCGACCTTCGTGGCGGTCGCGCACCAACCCGGCCTGCTTCAGGACCCCAAGATGCTTTGAGACGGCCGGTTGTGAGACCCCGGCCCGAGCCGTCAGAGCGCCGACCGTCTTCTCTCCCTCGCGGCACAGTCTTTCGAAGAGAGCCCGCCGAGTCGGATCGGCGAGCGTTCTGAAGAGCACATCGTGAGCGTTCGGCATTTGCAATCAATAGCCGCGCGGCTATTGATTGACCTATAACCATCGAGATATATGTGAGTCAAGCAGGAACGCTTCGCTGCGCTCGCGATGAAATCGGGTCATCTATTCACCAGGCGGTCCAGCCGCCGTCGACAAGCAGCGATGAGCCGGTGACGAGCGCGGCCGCGGGCGAGGCCAGGAAGACGACCGCCGATGCGACCTCCTCGACCGTGCCGAGGCGGCCCAACGGGATGCGGTCGAGCACCCAGTTGCGGAACACTGGATCCTCGAAGAAGGGTTTGGTCAGCGGCGTCGTGACGAAGGTGGGCGCGATCGAGACGACGCGCACGCCTTTCGGCGCTAGCTCGACCGCCATCGCCTTGGTCAATCCTTCAATCGCGTGCTTGGTCATCACATAGACGGTGCGGTTCAGGTCGGAGCCGACATGGCCCATCTGTGAAGACACATTGATGATGACCCCGCCGCGATTGGCGACCATCAGCCGGGCGGCGGCCTGCGCTACAACAAACGCCGCTCTGACGTTGAGCCCGAGCAGCAGATCGAGGGTCGCCTCGTCGACCTCGAGAAAGGGCTGCGGCCGGTTGAGGCCGGCGTTGTTGACCAGAATGTCGAGGCGGCCGAGACCGGCGAAAGCGTCACGGACCACGTCCGAGCGCGTGACATCGAAGGGCAGCGGCCGCGCCTTCCCGCCACCGCAGGCGATCTCGCGCGCCACCTCGTCGAGTTCACTCGCGGTTCGGCTCACCAGGATGAGTTCGGCCCCGGCGGCGGCGAGCGCCATCGCGCACGAGCGGCCGATCCCGCGCCCGGCGCCAGTCACCAGCGCCGTCTTCCCGTCGAGCCGGAAAACGCTATCCGCCGATTTCGCCGGCATAAGATTCCAATAAACGCCATGTCGCCGGGCCGGCCCTTTCCCGCCAACTAGAGTAAACATCGCTTAGCCGAGCCCGGAAGCTGAGCGTATCCGCTGTGTTCACCTGCATTCCGCGAGCGGCGAGCTGCTCGGCGCCGGCTGCGTTGACCTGTTCGATGTCTTCGCGCTGCAGCAGTGCGAATTTCTCGGCATTGCGTTCGGCGACTTGTTGAATTTCCTGCGGCAGAGCGCGCCACGCAGCGGCATTGGCCAGCAGTGTAAAACCCGACCACCAATGGGCGGTCAGGCTCAGATAGCTCTGCACCTCGTCAAGCCTCAGCGACAATACGACGCCGAGCGGATCGCTTTGGCCATCGAAGCTGCGCGCCTTCAGCGCATCGTACATCTGGCTGAACGGGACGTACCCGGCCTGCGCTCCGAACGCTTCGAAGAAATCGCGCGCGATCGCACCGCCTGGGCTGCGGATCTTCATCCCAGCGAGATCGGCAGCGGTGTTGATCGGCCGCGTGCTGGTCGTCAGATGATGAAACCCGTTTTGCAGGGAGTGCCGGAAGGCATGGATGCCGTGTTGCGCCAATTCACTGCGGATCTGGTCGCCGAGCTCCCCGTCGAGCGCCGCGAACACCGCCTTCGACTCCCGAAACGCGAAAGGCAGCAGCGGCAACGCGCTGGTCGGCGCAATCTCGCCGAGTGTCGCCCCCGCCATGAAGAACTCGAGCGCGCCGCTGCGCATATCTGCGAACATCTGGGGGTCGGGACCGAGCCGGCTCTCCGGAAACACCTCGACGAGAAATTCCCCGCCGGTCTCCTTGCCTATGGCCTCCGCCATTTCGGTAAGCCGTTTGACGGTCGGGCTGGCGGGGGGCTGGTTGAGGCCAAGGCGGTAGCGAAATCGCGGCGTCTGATTGGTCGACATTGGCAGATGATAATCGACCGGGTGCTCATAATCGAGCCCGGCAATTGCCTGCCAGCCCCTCTGCAACCCGAAAATCGCCGCAAAGGGGTGTCATGATCCGGGGAGACAGCAAGCTCGAACGTGCCGCGATGAAGTTACGAAGTACAGGGAAAAATAGCGGTATTGTTGGCTGTTCCTGGCTGTTATCGGAGCGTTGGCTTTGCTTGCAAACACAGGATTCCCGCAGTGAACGTCGCGCCCTGGCTGTATTTTCGCTGCATTATCAGCGATGACCGCCAGCGCGTTACCGCGCTGTACATTCCATCGCAAACTCCATGGGGAGGCAGCTTGACACGGCGCAGCATGCAGGCTAAACGCACCATCGTGGTGGATTTGAGCCGACCGGCTTGCGGCCACGTTAAAGAAGCGCTAAAAGGTCGGGAGTTCTGAAAGGAGCCCTGGCCCGCGCGGGACCGGGGTTTTTTGTTGCCCGGATCGGCGCGGCCGCACATTGGAGAGACCCGCCGATGACCAAGCCCGTCCTACACCCCGACCTCGCCGACACTCTGGATCCCGCGACGATCCTGGTGCGCGGCGGCTCCACTCGCAGCCCATATGCCGAGACCTGCGAGGCATTGTTCATGACCTCGGGCTTTGTCTACGGCACCGCCGCAGCGGCCGAACAGGCCTTCGCACAGGACGGGTCACGCTTTGTCTATTCGCGCTACCGCAACCCAACTGTCGCGATGTTCGAGGAGAGGCTGCGGCTGCTCGAAGGCGCCGAGGCCTGCCGCGCCACCGCGAGCGGGATGGCGGCGGTGTTTGCGGCATTGCTTTGCCGGCTGCGCGCCGGCCAGCGCGTCGTGTCGAGCCGCGCGTTGTTTGGGTCATGCGACTATATCGTCGCCGATCTGCTGCCGCGCTGGGGCATTGAAACCGTGCTCGTCGACGGGCGCGACCTCGGCGCCTGGGAGACGGCGCTCGCCGGCGGCGCGGCGCTCGCCTTTTGCGAGAGCCCGTCGAACCCGGCCATGGAAATCATCGATCTCGCCGAGGTGTCCCGACTTGGCCCACCGCGCCGGCGGCATTCTCGTCGTCGACAATGTGTTCGCGACGCCGTTGTTGCAGAAGCCGTTGGCGTTGGGCGCGGATGTCGTCGTCTATTCGGCGACCAAGCACATCGACGGCCAGGGACGCTGTCTCGGCGGTGCGATCCTCGCATCGGAGAAATTCGTCAAGGACGACCTCGGCCCGTTTTACCGGCATACGGGGCCATCCTTGAGCCCATTCAACGCCTGGCTATTGTTGAAAGGTCTTGAAACCTTGGAGCTGCGCGTGGAAAGGCAATGCCGCACCGCCGCGGCGCTCGCCCGGTATCTCGAAGGCCATCCGAAGATCACGCGCGTACTCTACCCCGGCCTGCCGAGCCACCCGCAATACGAGCTCGCCCGCCGGCAGATGAAGCGCGGAGGTAGCCTCGTCTGCTTCGAAGTAGCGCACGACAAGGAAGCGTGCTTTCGCTTTCTGGACACGCTGCGGCTCGTCGACATATCCAACAATCTCGGCGATTCGAAGTCTCTCGTCACCCACCCGGCAACCACGACGCATTCGCGCCTCAAGCCCGAACAGCGCGCCGAGCTCGGCATCGGCGACGCGCTGGTTCGCTTTTCCGCCGGGCTGGAGGCCGAGGCCGATCTCCTTGGCGACATCGAGCGGGCATTGCAACATGTTTAGCGGTATTCGCATGTGAAATAAGTCCTGGGGCCTTTCCACAATCTCCTGCGCCCGGTAACCTGGACACAACTGTTCTCTCCTTGGAGGTAGGCCATGACCGTGATCGGGGTAATCGCGCAAGGGATGATGGGTGCCGGGGTCGGGCGCCGGCTGCATGAAAGCGGCACCGAGGTTCGCACCCTGCTGACCGGCCGCAGCCAGGCGAGCGCCGAGCGGGCCAAAAGGGCAGGCATGGCCGCGGTGGCGAATGAGCGCGAACTGCTCTCCGGCGCCGATTTCTTTCTATCGATCCTGCCGCCCGGCGAGGCCGAGGTGCTGGCGCAACGTCTGGTGCCTGCGTTGAAGGCGCTCGACAGCAAGCCGGTTTATATCGACTGCAATGCGGTCAGCCCGCAAACCGCGATGCGCATCGGCGAGATCATCGCCCCGACCGGCGCTCATTTTGTCGACGCCGGAATTATCGGCGGCCCGCCCCGCCCGGGCTACAGCCCGACGATTTACGCCTCCGGTCCGACGGCGGGGCAAACCGCGGTGCTGCGCGATTGGGGTATCGACTGGCGCGTCATCGACGGGCCGATCGGCGCGGCGTCGGCATTGAAAATGTCCTATGCCGGGATCACCAAAGGGACGACCGCGATAGCCTCGGCAATGCTGCTCGGCGCCGCGCGCTTCGGGTGCGCCGAGGCGCTGATCGCTGAATTGACCGAAAGTCAGCCCGAAATGCTCGCGCGCTTCCGCGAAGGCATCCCGCGGATGTACGACAAGGCGTACCGCTGGGTCGCCGAGATGGAGGAAATTTCCGACTTTCTCGAAAAGAGCCCGGCATCGCGCGACATCTTCGCCGCGGTTGCCCGGCTCTACGCCGGCCTTGCCGAGGCCGAAGCCGAAAAGGATCCCGGCCCCGACAACGCCGTCCGCACCCTCGATCGCGTCCTGGGCAAGGCATAACATCCCGTCGACTCCCAAGCCCCGCTTGCCCACCCTTCCCTTCCCCGCGAGCGCCCCCGTGCGGGGGAGGGAAATGGAAAGAGGCTGACTTGCTATCGCTCAGTTCATCCCTTCCTGCTGCAGCGCGCGCTGCACTGCCGGACGCGACATCATGCGGTCAAAATGAGCGGCGCAATTTTTCGGCAATTGAATGCCGGCCCGCTTGGCCGCCCAATATTCGACATAGAACAGCGCCGCGTCGGCGATCGAAAACTCGCCCGCGAGATATTGCTTCCCCTCAAGCTGCTTGTCGATCAACGCGAACCCCTTCTCGGCGTTCTCGCGGCCGGTCGCTTTCACTGCCTCATGATCCGATTGGGACGGAGCGAAACGGTCCGTGCGAAAAAGCCGCGTGAACCCCTGAGCATGAATAGTCCCGACGATATATTCCATCGCCTCCATCGCGCGCATGTCGGCTTCTTCGTCCTTCGGTATCATATTCGCTTGCGGATTTTGGCGAGCGAGCCACCGGGCGATGACCGGGAACTCGGTGAGGATCGAGCCATTGTCGCGCTCGAGGGTCGGAACTTTTGCTTTTGCGTTGACCCCCGTGAAGGGCGGTTTGAACTGGGCGCCGTCGCGCAGGTTGACCGGCTCGAGCTGGTACGGTTTGCCGATCTCTTCGAGCAGGACATGGATACCGATCGAGCAGGCACCGGGCGCATAGTAGAGCTTCATCGCGGATTCCTCGTTTGGTTGAAAGGCCGTGATGGGAGGGGCAGATTTACCACGTGGGACGCACGCAACGAAGCATGTCGGGTTTGCGCACTTGGATCGCGGGGCTGTTGCTCGCAGCGGCGACAGGAGTTCCAACCGCAGCGCGCGAGCCCGACAGCGTCCCGGCCGTCGAGCCCGGCGGCCCGGGCGTGCTGACCAAGTGCCGCGATTGGCTCGTTACCACCTCCTGCAAGACGTATCACCACATCGACTTGCCGCCGCGGATCGAGGTCGGCGATACGATTTCCGTCTCTTTCGGCAGCCATCCGAAGGAGTTTCAGTTTTTTGTCGCGCGTATTGCGCTCAAGGGAGGCCACTGCGCGATCTTTAGTGAAGCCCACGGCAATCGGCAAAAGATGGACAAGATCAACGTTGCCCCGTGCTATCAGGCGAGCACGGGGCGCTGAGGGCCAGGTTGGTCAGATAATCCCTTCGGCGCGCAGCGCCTCGACTTCCGACGCGCCGATGCCGAGCCAGCCACCGAGGATTTCGGCGTTGTGCTGTCCCAACAGCGGCGACGGCTTCACCTTGGGAGGCGCCCCGTCGAAGCGCACCGGCCAGGCCGGCATTTTCACCTCGCCGGTCGTCGGGTGGCTGATCGTCTGCATGATCCCGCGTTCGGCAAGCGTGGGATCGTTCATCAATTCTAGTGTGTCGAATACCGCACCGGCGGGCACTCCAGCCTCGCCGATTCTCGTCATCGCCTCTTCCTTGGTATGCTGGCGGGTCCACTGGGCGATGATCTCGTCGATCTCGGCGGCGCGTTGGCTGCGGGCCTGATTGGTGTCGTAACGCGGGTCGCCGACCAGGTCTTCGCGCCCGATTACCTTCAACAGGCGTGTCCAATGCTCCGGATTGGCGCGGCTCGTAAAGACATAGACGTAGTCGTTGGGTCCGCCCGGCTTGCACGGATAGAGCGCCGAAGGTACGAGCCCGCCGGGCTGGGACCGGTCGCTGCCGCCGCGCAGCTGGGCCTGTCCGCTCAGCTGGGTGCGCGAAAACGGCACTCGCATGTAATGGATCATCGCGTCCTGCATCGCCACCTGAAGCCGCTGTCCCTTGCCGGTGCGGTCGCGCTTGCGCAGCGCGGCGAGGATGCTGATCGCCATCAGCATGCCGGTGCCGGTGTCGCCAAAGGACGGGCCCGGCTTGACCGGCGGGCGGTCGCCGTAGCCGGTGACGCTTGTCGGGCCGCCCGCCGCCTGCGCGATCATATCGAAGGCGAGGTTCTTCTCGTACGGGCTGCCGGTGCCAAAGCCCTTGACCTGGCAATAGATGATCCCCGGGTTCACCTCCTTGACCGCATCATAACCCAGGCCCAGCCGCTCGATCGTGCCGGGCGCCATGTTTTCGATCGTGATGTCGGCCTTTTTCAGCAGGTCCTTGACGATCTCGAGCCCGCGCGGTGATTTGAGGTTGAGCGTGATCGATTTCTTGTTCGCGTTGAACTGGTGGAAATACCAGGGGTCGTCGTCGGGGTGTCCGGGACGCCAACGGCGGCCGGGATCGCCGGTCTTCGGGTTCTCGATCTTGACTACCTCGGCGCCGAGCCAGGCGAGCGCCTCGGTGCACGAAGGCCCTGCCTCGAATTGGGTAAAGTCGACGACCCGCACGCCTTCGAGACAATCCAGCTCCACGGCCATGCCATCCATTGTTTGTTCCTCCCGTTTGTAGGGTGGGTAGAGCGTAGCGAAACCCACCGCCTACGGCCACAGATGATGGGTTTCGCTCCGCTCAACCCATTCTATGATGATCGACTTTACCCGGCGTCGTCCCCGCGTTTCACCGCCTCCTCGAGGCGCTTCGGGTCGACGCGGATCTCGACCCCGGCACGCTCCTCCTGCAGCAGCATCGGGGAGCGCGAGTCACGATCGCCCCAGCCGCGGTTGAGGGCTTCGCTGAGCTCGGCCAAGGCGAGATTGGCAATGCGCATCGGCACATTGAAGTCGCGACCGAGCTGGGTGGCGAGCGACATGTCCTTATGGGCAAGCCGCAGGGCAAACGCGGCGGGCTCGTATTTCCCCGGCAGAAACTGATCGATCAGCCCGTCGAAAGTGCGCCGGCGTCCTCCGGCGCCGTCACGCACCGCCTCCCACAACGCCAACGGCTCGACGCCGGCCTTGACGCCGACCGTGAACATCTCGGCGAGCGCGGTCTGGATACAGTAGCCGGCGCCGTTGTGTACGAGCTTGGCCACCGACCCGGCGCCGATCGGGCCGACATAGCGCGCCTTGTCCCCCATCGCGTCGAGCACGGGCTTGTGCCGGTTGAAGATCTGCTCGTCGCCGCCGACCCACAGCGCGAGCTTCCCGGTCCGAGCGCCGCGCGGCCCGCCGCTCACCGGTGAATCGAGCATGTAGACGTCACGCTCGGAAAAGGCGGCGTTGATCTTGCGCACCATCGTCGGGGAATTTGTCGACAGGTCAAAATAGGCTTTGCCGCGGGTCATCCCCGAAAGCAGGCCGTTATCGCCGAGCGCTACGGCCTCGACCTCGGGCGGTCCGGGCAACGAGGTGAAGACGACCTCCGACGCCTCGGCGACCGCGCGCGGACTGTCCACCCAAACGGCGCCGGCGGCGAGATAGGGTTCGGCCGCCGATCGGCGTAGATCGTGAACCACCAGATCATGCCCGGCCTTTTGCAGGTTGGCGGCCATGCCGGACCCCATCATCCCCAACCCGATGAACCCTATCTTCATCTCGCCCTCCGGCAATCGGCTGATGGACTACCAGCCCTATTTCTCGAACACGTCCTTGGCAACGAGGGCCGCGGTCATCGCCGCCGGCCAGCCGGCATAGAAGGCGAGGTGCGTGATCACTTCGCTGAGCTCGTTCTTGGTGAGGCCGTTGTCGAGCGCCCGCTGCAGATGACCGACGAGCTGCTTTTCGCGGCCGAGCGCGATCAAAGTCGCGCAAGTGATCAGGCTGCGGTCGCGCTTCGAAAGACCGGGACGCTCCCAGACTTCACCGAACAGCACCCTTTCACTGAGGTCGATCAGCCCCGGCACGATGTTGCGAACCTGCTCGCGGGCCGCTGATGGTTGCGATTGCGCCATAGTTTCCTCCTCTTCGATGCAGCATCGCGGAGCCTAGCATGCGCCTCCATACCGGCTGCTACTAATTTCGTGACATCTCACCCCTGCATCAGCCCGGAACCGAGTTTCAACCGCGAACTCGGATCGGCACGCGAGGAGTTGCGTTCGTCAAACATGGGACAGCCGCGTCCCGAACGGAAACTGCCGGCGAACTGCGCGGAGATCCCCCGCAACCCGGATCACCACCCGAAAGATGGATTTGGACAAGCTGCAATACCTCCCTCTTGCCCTGCCGCACTTCTCGTTGCTGGCGTTGATTTTTATCGCCCTCATCGCATGGATCGAGGTGCAGGCATTGCGCTCGGCCTACCTGAGCATGGGCTTGGGCCCTCACGCCGCACTGCTTATATTGTTGGCCTCCCTGGCCGGCAGCTATTTGAATATCCCGGTGGCAACGCCTGCCCGGGGAGCAGATCGTCTCAGGGCAGGAGATCTGGTACTTCGGCATGCATTATGTGATCCCGGAGGTGATCAGCCGGCCCGGTACGGTGATCGCCGTCAATGTCGGCGGCGCCTTGATTCCCGGATTGCTCTCTATTTTCCTGTACCTCAGAAACCGAATATGGATCACCGCGATTATCGCCACCCTGGTGGTGGCGGCGGTGTGCCATTGGCTTGCCCGTCCGGTTCCTGGCCTCGGCATCGCGCTTCCTGTTTTCGTCCCCCCGCTTTCGGCAGCGGCCGTCGCCTTGCTGCTGTCGCGCAGGCGTGCGGCGCCGCTCGCCTATATCAGCGGCTCGCTCGGCACCCTAATCGGAGCCGATCTTCTCAACCTTGATAAGGTGCAAGGGCTGGGGGCGCCGATCGCTTCGATCGGCGGGGCCGGAACCTTCGACGGAATCTTTCTCACCGGTATCATGGCGATGCTGATCGCAAGTATTTTCGTACCGTCGGAGAGACCGGACCATCGGGCGAGGTATTACCGAGCTTGAAGCAACTATCCCGCTAGTTTCGGCCGCTGCAGTAGCATTGCTGGTAATCCGACGGGGCGACGTTTCCCGATGCGCAACGGAACGCCCGGACCGCCTGCGCCAGTTGCCCATCTCCGCCGGAGAATGGAGCCCAATAAACCGGGCTCGATACCGGGAAGATCCTGTGCCATTGCTCGCCCTCTGCCGGAACGTCCGTGATCAGCGAGTAAAGGTGGTCGAGGCTCGGCAGATCGACCCGCGGCAGGCTCCATTGCCGAGTAAAAGTGTACTCCGCCCGCCATTCCGCCGGAACGCCCCCGGCGGCCGTCGTCGCCTGCGGTAAATTCGTCAGATCATAGGTGGTCTGATCGAGAATGCCGCCCGCGGCATCGTAGTTGACGGTCCGAAATGCAGGGTTCTGGCCAAAAATCGGGCTCACTGCCGGAGTGATCAGTGCAAACCCATAGCCTCCGTCGGCGTCGGCGATCAGGCGGAAATCGTCCATGTGGGTATGGCCGGCGAAGCTGGCGGTGACGGTATCGGCATAGTGCTTCAGGAGAGTGAGGAAAGCTGCGGCGTGGGTCTGATCCCACATCGGGATCATCGTTGCCGGGGCAAGCGCCTTGCCGCAGCGTCGCATAGCCGTCGATGCCCGGCGGGATATGATAAAGGAGCCAGACCCGCTCCTCGGCCTGCCTTTGCCGCCGCAAGCTCGGCTTCGAGCCAGGCGAGCGTTGCCCGCCCCGGATCGCCGTCGGTGGCCGACCCGCAGGCGTTACGATAATGGACCGATAGGAAATTGGTGTTTGTCGACAGTATCCGGATACCGGAGACTCGAGCACTGTAATTGCCGTAGCTCTGCCAATCACGGTCGAAAGCCGGCCCGCCGGCGCTGCCGACGAGCCGGCGAAGAATTGGGAGAGTGTCGGCGAGAAACGGTCCACCGGGCCGCAGTTCATAGTCGCCGCACTCTTCGTCGTTATTGCCGAGCGCCGCAAGGATCACCGTGGCCGGAAACATCTGCTCGAGCTGTTGCCCGACGAACTGCATCGTTTTTCGCACAAAGATGCGATAGGCGGCATCCGAATGGTCCTTCGCCGCGGCATCGAATTCCTGGCGGAAGCGGTGTGCGAGGAAATCACCGGGAATCAGCACGAAGGCCGGTTTCGGCAGTGTCTCCGCCATGTGCTGCAGGGCAGAGCGGAGCAGCATCCAATTGCTGTCCCGCCCGTATCGGCCGAGGCTGCGGTCACTGGAGCTGTCGAGCACTGCGCTCCATTGTTCTGGCTCGGCTGCGGCCAATTGATCGACCAGCGAAGGATCCGCCATCGGATCGAAATGCAGATCGGACATCCCTAGGACTTGTCCGGCGACGGCCTGCGCCGGGCCCGCCTGCTTGCCGCTTGCCGGTCCGCACAGGCCGAGAGCAAGGGCCGCCAGCACCCCGTACCGGAAGCCTTTCAATATACGCCCCAAAGAAATCAGAGCGGGTCCCAGGAGAAAACGTCACCAGAGCGGTCGAGCGGCATGAACGAGGACTGCAATGCCGGCAGGGCGTGCTCGGCAATGGCCTCGGGGGTCCAGCCGTCGGTCCGGTGCAGGCTGCGGATCGGCCGCGGCGAGCTGAAGAGATAGATTTCGTTCATCCGGGTGCCGAACACCTGGCCGGTCACGTCGCGCGCCGCGTCGGAGGCGAGAAAGACCGCCATCGGCGCGTTCTTGTCCGGCGTCATCTGCTGAATTTTGGCGACGCGCGCCCGCTCCTCTTCGGTGCGCGCCGGGATCGACTGGGTCATGCGGCTCCACGCCCAAGGCGACAGGCAGTTCGACCGCACATTGAATCGCTTCATGTCGATCGCGATCGCTTTCGACAGGGCGGTGATGCCGAGCTTTGCCGAGGCATAGTTGGCCTGGCCCATATTGCCGATCAGCCCCGAAGTGCTGGTAATGTGGACATAGGCGCCGCTCTCCTGCTTGCGGTACTGGTCGGCGGCTGCACGGCTGACAAAGAAGCTGCCGTTGAGGTGGACCGAGATCACCGCGAGCCAGTCCTCGGCCGTCATTCGGTGGAAGATCTGATCGCGCAGCACGCCGGCGTTGTTGACGACGATATCGAGCCCGCCGAAATGGTCGAGTGCGGCCTGAACGATCTTTTGCGCCGAACTCCACTCGGCCACCGAATTCGGTGCTGATTGCAGCCGCGCCGCCGCCGTGCTCGATCAGCTGCTTGGTCTCCTCGGCAGGCGTTGCAGACTGGCCCTCGCCGGACAGCGAAGCCCCGACATCATTGATCACGACTTTGGCGCCGGCACGCGCCATTGCGATGGCGATCTCCCGCCCGATGCCGCCGCCGGCACCCGTGACGACGGCGGTTTTGCCTTCCAACATGCCGGCCATGGCGTGCTCCTCCCCACGATAATCTCGGCGATCAAACGACTAACATCGGGGCCGGTCAACTCGAACGTGATCCCGCTTGACTTAACCGTGGCGCGAGGTGCGACTCCCTGCCGAGGCTCGATGAGAGGCATGCATGATCGCCGTTCGCGCGCTCGACGGAACCGAGATCGTCGTCGATGAGAATGCCGTCACCCTGATCGCCGGCCCCTACCCGCACGATCTCGGCCCGCACACCTATGTGCACGGCGTCGATCGCGGGGTGCTGGTGACGGCCGAGGATGCGGCGGCGCTGACAGCCCGGCTCGGGGTCGATCCGCCATTGGTGAAGCTGACGCGACCTGACGCATCGCCAGTGTGGGTCAAGAGATCCACCGTGAGTGAGATCCGCCCGCCGTTAGCGACGGAACAGCAGGCCGGAGGAGCAGTAAAGGCGGTTGTCGTCGTCGGCGATCTTCACCAGGCGGTGCGCGAGGATGTGCACACCGCCATGAGTATTCTAAACACTCCGGCCGCCAATGCCTGAGCACGCAGTGAGCTCTTGATCCTGCTGAACGATCCGACCGCGGAGACGATTTTTGCGCCGGCGACGGCGGCGGGACGCGCTGCCATCGCCGTGCTGCGCCTCTCCGGACCGGATGCCGGCAGGGCGGTGACGCTACTTGCGGGCGGCTTGCCGCCACCGCGGGTCGCGCAGCGGCGGCGCCTGGTCGATCCGCAGAGCGGAGACGCGCTCGATGACGGGCTTGTTCTGTGGTTCCCCGCGCCGCGGAGTGCGACCGGCGAGGATGTGGCGGAACTCCATCTGCACGGCAGCCGCGCCGTGCTCGCCGCTGTCATGCAGGCGCTTGCCTGGCTTGGGCTGCGGCTCGCCGAGCCCGGCGAATTCACCCGCCGCGCCTTCCTCAACGGCAAGCTCGATCTTCTCCAGGCCGAAGCAATCGCCGATCTGGCCGCGGCCGAGACCGAGGCTCAACGCCGCCAGGCAATGCGGCAGTTCGGCGGCGAACTGGGTGACGTTTATCACGGCTGGCGCGATCGTCTGACCCGCATCCTCGCCCACCTCGAGGCGGCGATCGATTTTCCGGACGAGGACCTTCCCCCGGAGATCGAGGATCGCATCGCGGGCGACATGGAGGCGCTGGTTGCCGAAATCGAGCGCCACCTGGCCGACGGGCATCGCGGAGAAAGACTGCGCGACGGCATCGACGTCGCTATTCTCGGCCCCCCCAACGCCGGCAAATCCAGCCTTCTCAACCGGATCGCGCGCCGCGACGTGGCCATCACCTCGCCGGTCCCAGGCACCACGCGGGACGTGATCGAAGTCGCGATCGATCTCCGGGGTTACCCCGTCGTGCTCGCCGACACCGCCGGCTTGCGCGACAGTGCGGATGCGATCGAGCAGGAAGGCGAGCGTCGAGCGGTCAAGCGAGCCGAGCAAGCCGAAATCCGGCTCTTCGTTTTCGATACTGCGAATCCCGCAGACGCCGCTGGCGCGTCGGCTTGGCCTGGAGCCGACACGATCCTGGTCGCCAACAAAATCGATCTCGGGCCGGCGGCGGGCACCGATCCGCCACCGCCGGCCTTACCGGTCTCGGCGCTCACCGGCGAAGGTATCGACAGATTGCTGAGGGTGCTCGGCGAGCGGGTCGCGCAAACCTACCGCATCGAAGCCCCGGTGCTGACCCGGGCGCGTCACCGCCAGGCGCTCGAAGAAGCCGCGGCATCGCTGCGGCGATCGTTCTCCGCCGCGTTGCCCGAGTTGCGCGCGGAAGACTTACGTCTTGCGCTGCGCAGCCTCGGCCGCATCACCGGCGCCGTCGATGTCGAAGACCTGCTCGACGTAATCTTCCGCGATTTCTGCATCGGTAAGTAACCGGAACAATGTAGGTGAGTCACCACCGACTTAACTACGTTATTGCGGACCAATGGCGTTGGCTTGCCGAACGCGCAGAGGCGCGCGCCGCTGATCCGCTAAAAAAACCCATAGAACCGATCCTGTAAACGGGTGTAGGTTTAACTATCGTCAGCAGCGATATCGGGCGCTGGCGGCTGAGAGGCTGAGGCGTTCCCATTAATCAACAAGGGACGCGCGCTCCCACCCTATCAGGGGACAGGAGGCGTATAATGGGATTCGCTGGTTTTTCCGTCACTATGGAGACACCCGTTGGAACACCTCTTGCCGATGCCCTAGAAAACGTGCGTTCATGGCTTAGCGCCCGAAAAATAGATCCGACATTTCTCCAATCAGAGCCAAGAGAACAAGTTGCTCTTTTTTAAAAATTTGGTTCAGTAATCTTGATGATGGGCGGCGATTCCAGAGAAATTTCTGTTAGGGTCTAGAGAAGATGGATAAGACGCTCGACGATTCGTGAGCGATATCGGGTTCTGTCTCAGTATAGCCCGAGCGCTCTTGCCTAACCTTGAAAAAGCGGCGGTGTTCGTCAGCCGCGCTCTAGCCGATACTGTTGATCAGCGGTTGCGGTTCCTTCTTCAGCCCGCACTGGCAGCGATCGCTAGGAAGGACGCCGATGCAGCTGCCCGATGGCTCGACCGGGCCATCAATTACCAACAATCTCGCCGCCTCCGCTAAGGGGAGCTCAGGTATATCTGCTACAAAGTAACCGCCCCGCTTTCTGCCCGCAATTTTGCCGCCCGAGGTTTAAGCGCGCAAGGCAGCGCTCTTGCGATTTATTCCGGAGTAAAGAAAATATTTTCCGAGAAAATTGTTAGGCGCTGAAGGAAGAACTCCTCTTATGTCGCCGTTTTGGGGGCGACGGCTAAGTTGCCGCCTATTTTGGAGATAAAGATGCTAAAGTTCTGGCGACTGCCCATGGGGCTGTTGGCTTTGACTATCGCTGGGCCGGTGATGGCTCAGCCAGCGACAACAACTACTCCCAACACCACCTCTCCGTCATCAACTATGGCACCGACGGCGCGGAGCACGGCGGCTGCGCCGAAAACAGACATGGTCGACATCAACAGTGCGACTGCGGCGGAGCTCAAGATGCTCCCCGGTGTCAGCGACAGCGACGCCGCCAAGATTATCCAGGGCCGCCCTTACAGCGACAAGAACCAGCTGGTGTCGAAGAAAGTCGTCTCCGAGCCGACCTACGAAAAAATCAAGAACCACGTGGTCGCCAGGCAGTCGAAGTCCTAAGGCACCACCCATCTGCAGCGGTTTCGGCAGGGTCACGGGCGTCGGCCGCGACTCTGCCGGCCCTTCAACCGGATTGCGCGGCCGCCAGGCAGCGCTGCTGCAATAACGCGGCAATTGCCGGCTCGCGGCCGCGAAACGCGCAATAAAGCTCCATCGGGTCGCGCGTGTCGCCGGCGCTGTAAATCGCCTCGAGGCGGCCGGCTAGCTCCGGATCGAAGGCGTTGCCCGCTTCGGTAAAGGCAGCAAAACCGTCGGCATCCAGCACTTCAGCCCAGAGGTATGCATAATATCCGGCGGCATAACCGCCTCCGGCGAATAGGTGTTGGAAATGCGGCAGACGGTGACGCAGCCCGATTTCCTTTGGTACCTCCATCCGATCCAGGAAATCCCGTTCGAAGCGAGCCGGGTCGAGTGTCTCTGTCGCCGCAACACCGTGTAGATCCAGGTCTATCAGCGCGGCGGCCGTATACTCCACTGTGGCGAAACCCTGGTTGAAGTTCCGCGCGGCGAGAAGCCGGCGCAGCATTTCCTCTGGTAAAGGCTCGCCGGTCCGGTAATGGCGGGCATAGCTCCGCAACGTTTCCGGTACGGAGACCCAGTGCTCGAAGATCTGCGACGGAAACTCGACGAAATCGCGTTTCACCGCAGTCCCGGATTGCGAGCGGTAGCGCACCCGGCTCAGCAATGCGTGCAGCCCGTGGCCGAACTCGTGAAACAATGTCTTGGCGTCGTCAAAGCTCAACAGGGTTGGTTCGCCCCCGGCCGCATCCCCTAGGGCATTCCCGCGGGCGAAATTATTGTTGTTGACGACGATCGGCGACACCGGCTCGTCCATATGTTCCTGATCGCGGTAGCGGCTCGACCAGGCGCCCGATTGCTTGCCGGGCCGGGCATAGTTGTCGTGCAGGAAAAGCCCGAGATGGCTGCCGGACTTGTCGCGAACCTCCCAGACCCGGACATCGGGATGATAGGTCGGAAGATCGCTGCGTTCGGTAAAGCTGAGGCCGAAAAGGCGACCGGCGGTATCGAATGCCGCCTGCACCATATTGTCGAGCACGAAGTACCGCTTGATGTCTGCCTCGTCGAGGTCATATCGGCCTTGCCGGACCTTCTCCGCGTAGTACCTCCAGTCCCATGGCTCGATTGCCTCGTTGAGACCCTCGGTGCGGGCCACTGCCTCGAGCGCCGCCCGCTCGTCGCGTGCCTTGGACTTGGCCGGCTCCCAAACCTGCAACAGCAAGCGCTCGGCCGCCGCGCTGGTCTTGGCCATCGTGTCGTCGAGGCGGTAATCGGTAAAGTTTTCATAACCGAGCAGCCGCGCCTGCTCGGCGCGCAACGCCAAAATCTCGCGGATGATCGGCGCGTTGTCGCTGGCGCCATCGCGGGCACCACGCGCGGTCCATGCTTCCCATAACTCTTGGCGGAGATCTCGGCGGGACGAAAAAGTCAGAAACGGCTCGACCGCTGAGCGCGACAATGTCACGGCATAGCGGCCCGCCAATCCGCGTTCCCCTGCGGCCTGCGCCGCCGCGGCTCTGGCAAATCCCGGAAGTCCGTCCAGATCCGTCTCGTCGAGGACGAGCCGCCAATCCTGCTCGTCGTGCAGCACGTTCTGTCCGAACAGGGTGTGCAGGCTCGCCAGGCGCTCGGAAATCGTCGCGATTCGCTCTTTCTGCGCAGGGTTCAAGAGGGCCCCGCTGCGCACGAAACGGAGGTAATAACGCTCGATCAGGCGCAGCTGGTCGGGATCCAGCCCGAGGCTCGCGCGTCGTGCATGGAGGTCGGCTATGCGCGCGAACAAGGCAGGGTGGAGGGCAATGCGGATCTGGTGCTGCGCAAGCCGCGGCGCGTAATCCCGAGCGATCGCCTGGATGGCGTCGTTCGTGTTGCTCGCATCGAGGTTGAAGAACACTCGGCTGACCCGCTCGAGCAAACGGCCGCTGCGCTCCAATGCCTCTATCGTGTCGGCAAAACCCGGCGGCGCGGCGGAACTCGCGATCGCAGCGATTTCGGCGATCTGCTGCTGCATACCGCGATCGAAAGCCGGCGCGAAATGCTCCGGCCGAATGCGATCGAACGGCGGCATGCCGAACGGCGTGGTCCAGCTTTCGAAGAACGGGTTGTCGGTCATTCCACTCTCTGGGGCAATTCGGCTCGTCGTCATGTTAGGAGCGCAGTTACCTGGGTCCAGAGAGGTCCGGACAAAATCATCGGGCTGGAGAAACCACAGCGATGCGTCCCCCGATTCGCCTCAAGGATGGGGGCGTGCACCCTCAGTACCGGCGTCTTTGGCGAGCACCGAGGTAAATTCATCGAGCGTGCCGCAGGCCACCATCGGGCGGGCTACGCTCCCCACACCGGATCTGATCTCCATTTTGCGGGCGTAATGGGCATCTTCGATGCGCCGATAGGAATAGCCGCGGCTCAGTCCGTTCTCGGCTGTCCACGAATCGAACGCAAAGCCTCCATCCCTTGTCACAATCGGTCCAACAACAACGTGCATCGCGGCCTCCTCTCCGCAACTGCCGGATCAGCTCCGAACACCAGGGGTTTGCGACGAAGGCGTTTGCACTACAGCGCCTGCCGGACCGTCCGCGCTGGCTGCAGCCGGCGGCCGCGGTAGCGGCGGCAGACATTTGGCAACCAGAACAGTCAAGTCGAGCATGCCCAGGCCGATCGCTATCGCTAGTAGCCAGGCATTCAACTCGCCGGCGATCCGGTCGAGGCGGACCAGGTGGTGCTTCATCCCGCAACCTCGTGCTCATCCCTCGGCTGCGAACAACATAAACCCGTCATGCTGCGATGCAACATTAAAACTGGTAAAGATTTGTCAAGTTATGTTTAAAATATGTTGCAATGCGGCGTGGAGAGAGGCGTGCCCGGGGAAGGCGGCCGAGGAAATCACGAACCGCCATAGACCGGGATCACGGCTCCGCGTGTTGCGCGATTGTCCGGCGAGGCGAGGAAGGTGATGACTTCCGCGAGATCGGCGGGCGATACCCAACGCGAATGGTCCGCCTGCGGCATCGCCGCCCGGTTGGCCGGAGTGTCGAGGACCGAAGGGGCGACTGCGTTGACCCAGATTTGCTCGTCGGTGAGTTCTTGCGCCAGCGCCTGGGTGAGCGCTGCCACTGCGGATTTCGAGGCGGTATAGGCGGTCATCCCCGCGCCGAGCCGCGGTTCGATGGCGGGTCGGGCCGAGACATTGACAATACGACCCCCGGGCGTGCCGTTATCCCGCGCGTTGCGCGCGCGAAACGCAACAACGGCGGCCGCCGAGCATAGAAAGCAGGACAACGCGTTCATGTGGAATTGGGCGGTGAAATCCGCCCCGGAAATTTCCGCAATCGGCGCCATTGCGAACCCCCCGGCGAGGTGAATGGAGGCCCAGAGCGGCGGAAGAGCATCGTAGAACCGCTTGACCGCGGCTTCGTCGGCGACGTCGATCTCGCGGACGATGTGCACTCCCGCATCCGCCGTGAACGGAAAACCGTCGAGTTCGGCCGCTATCAGATTGGGGACGTGACAAACCGCGTTGGCGGCGCGCAATGCGGCTACGACCGCGCGGCCCAGGGCGCCCGTCCCACCGCTAACGACGACATGGCTGCCGGCGAAATCAACCATAGCGACTCCTCATCAGATCAAGGTTGGTTCTCGCGAAGCGATCCTCGATTCTTGCCGCATCATCGTTGAGCCAGTCATTCGATATGTATGCCGGCCTCTTTGGCCACCCGCCGCCAGCGTGCGATTTCGTCGTGGATCAGCGAGGCGAGCGTCGAGGGCGGGCCACCGATCGCCTCACCGCCGATACCGGCAAAGCGCTTCTCGATCTGGGGCTCGTGGACGATGCGATCGAGCTCGGTGTTGAGCCGAGTGATTACCGCCGAGGGGGTGCCCGCCGGCGCGAAGATCCCGTACCACGACAATGCAGAAAATCCGGGCAGCGTGTCGGATATGGTCGGTAATTCCGGTACGGCCGGATCCGGGTGCCGGCCGGTGACCGCGAGCGCGCGCAGCCGCCCGTTTTGCACCATCGGCATCGCCGCGAGGATCGGCGCCATCATGACTTGGGCTTCGCCATTCGCAACTGCCAGCAACGCGGCAGCCCCGCCATCGTAAGCGGTCTGCTCAACTTTGATTCCGGCAGTCAGCCGGAACAGCTCGAAGGCCATTTGAGTCGGGCCGCCGAGCCCGCCGGCGGCATAGGTGAGCCCGCCCGGGTGCTCCTTCCCAAAAGCGATCAGCTCCTCGACGGATTCGATCGGCAGCGACGGATTGACCACGAGGAGGTATTGCGAGGCGACTAGCAGCGATACCGGAGCGAATGCCTTCTCGGTATCGAAAGGCAGCGAGTTGTAGGTCCCCGGGTGGATGACGAGGGCGCTGGTGGCGAGCAGCAGCGTGTACCCATCAGGCGGTGCCTTGGCGACAAACTCGCTGCCGACAATCCCGTCGGCCCCGGTGCGGTTATCGATCGTGACCTTCTGTTCGAGATACTGGCCGAGCTGCGGGGCTACGATATCGGCCACAACACTGGCGGGGCCTCCCGGCGGAAACGGCACAACAAGAGTGATTGGCCGCGCGGGGTAGCTCGCGGCGACCGCCGTGGCGCAAACCCCGAAACCGAGCAGCAGCAGAAAGAGCCAGGTCGCCAGCTTCATGAGGTCTCTTGCAATCGTCATCGGTTATCCGGAACCGCCATGGCGGTTGTTAAAAGGAGAAGGCGTAGATGCGGCCGTCGGCCCCGACATAGAGCCGGTCACCGGCCGCCAGTAAAGTCTGGAAGTGTCGCAGCCCCATCATCGCATCACTAGCGCCCCCGCCAGTGAACAGCGGCTCACCGGTGTCGCCTCGATAGCCGTGCAATAGCCCATCGCCCTCGGCGCCAACGATCCAGACAATCGGATTCGCGCGGCCGTCGGTCGTGGTCACGATCGGCGAGCCCTCTCCCCTGAAAGCGCCGCACCAAGCTGTATCGAGCGAGGGCGGGGAGCCGGCCCGGATGTGCAGCACAGTGAGGTTGTCGTCGGAGCGAGCGGTCGGGCAATGTGCGCCCCGGCCTTCGAACGCGACAAACACACCATCGGCGGCCGGGTAGTCGGCTGGCGCGGTGCGGATCGGCCGGGTCGATACGGTTTCGGATGCCAGGCCGCCTCCAATGCCGCCGAGGTTGTAGCGATCGAGAACATAAGCGCGGGCGTCCTTCCCGAGCGCCAGGACAAAAGGCTTTGGACCGGTTGGTGATGGCACCTCGAATGGGATCGGGTTGCTGCCGCCGAGATCGGCGTCGCGCGCATCGAGCGCCTTCCAATCGGCCGGTGCGAAAAAATCCTGCGGCCGCTCCTCGTGATGCAGATCGGGCATGAGCCGGAATACCGCTTCGCCGTCGCTCCATGTGCTCGCGCCAAAGGTGTTGCCGGTGGCAACGAAGAGGGCGCGTCCGTCGCTGCTGATCCCGCCTGGCGCCCAGATGCCGCCGCCCCGCCCGCGGGTGCTCCAGCTGACGATGTCTCGTGGGTCCTGCAGGCGAATGCCGATGACCCAGCCGTGATAATCGCCGCAATCGCCGTAATGCCCGCCGTAAGGCACGTAAACCCTGCCGTCGAGAATGGCGAGCGCGCCGCGCTCGTTCTGGAACCGGGTGTCGAATTGCTGTCCACGGGCGGTCAGCGCCTCGGCAACATCGACGGGCCAACCCGGCAAGGGCGCGCCGTCTTTAAGGGACAAGGCGAACACCTGGTGATGAGCACCGGACGCGTCACCAGTCATCGCATCGAGATAGACCGCCTGCGTCGCCTCGTCGATGACCGGCGTGCCGGTGATCCCCAGCGGGTCTATATTGCCGCAAGGCTGCGTCGACAACGGGACCGGCCGGCCCAACGACCGTGTCCAGATCTGGTTTCCCGAGCGCGCATCGATGGCGCGAACCTCGTCGTTCTCGGTGGCGACGATCAGCATTCCCGAGCCCGACCCCGGCGGCTGCCAGTAGAGCGGCTGGGAATAGAGATGACCGGGAAATTGCGGGTGAAAGCTCGCGTCGAGATGCAGTAAGCGAGCGCGCTCCCAGTTGAGCGCGGATACGATGAAGTTGCCGCTGCGGTCTGGACTGCCGTGGTAACCGAGGACGGATTGCGCGTGAGAATGGCCGGTCATCGTCAGCGCCGACAACAGTGCACCCAGACATCCGATCCAACGCGTTTTCATTTGATTTGGCCTATGCAAAAGGCCTAGCGGCGCGACATCAGGGCGGCGGTTGCCGGCAGAGTCACTGCGTGGGGCGCGTAGCGGCCGCCGAGCGCCAGGATTCGGTTCAGCATTCCGGTGATCACGACCCGCCGGCCAGCCCGCAAGGCACGATAGCCGATCCGCGCCACCTCCGCTGCACTCATCGCGGGCTGCAGGGCGACTTCGTTTGCGCCGGCCGCTTTGAAGAAATTTGTCGCGGTTGCGCCGGGACACAATGTCGTCACCGTGACGCCGGTGCCGCGCAGCTCATAGGTGAGCGCCTCACCGAGGCTCAGCACATAGGCCTTCGTCGCGAAATAGACCGCCATCCGGGGGCCCGGCTGAAAACTTGCCGTCGAGGCCACCAGCAACACCTTGCCGCAGCGCCGCGCCACCATCCCCGGCACCAGCAACCGGGTCAGCTCGGTCAGTGCCACGACATTGATCATCAGCATGTCGCCGAACTCGCTGTGGGTCCATCTGGTCGAACCGGCCGACGCCGCCAAGACCTGCGTTGTTCACGAGAACCTCGATCTGCAGGCCACGAGCCCCGAGTGTGCCGGCCAGCCCTGCTGCAGCTCCGGGCTTGGCGAGATCGGCGGCAATGACGATGGAGCTCGCGCCGTATGCCTCTAGTTCGGCCGCGAGCGCCTGCATCGCCGGCACGGTGCGCGCGCTGAGCACCAGATCGTGGCCGTCTTTCGCCAGCTCTCGAGCGAGATCGGCGCCGATGCCGCTCGAAGCTCCGGTGACGAGCGCCAGCGGGCGGGTCGGATTGGTCATAGTCGATCTCTCCGATGGGCGAAGCCGACGAGCGGGCGTCCCGATGAATAAGTCCTCAGTCGGAACGTTGTCGCGAGTTGGCCCTTTACTCGAAAAGAGGAGGTGAACGAATGCCAAAACCGATGTCGGGGCCAATTCTCCGCTACGCGGTGTCGGGCGCACTGATCGCCGCCGCGATCTTTACCACGATGCTCATTACTTCGCAGGGTGCAGAGGCAAGAGTGTTCATTGGTTTCGGGTTTGGTTTCCCGGGATTTGTCGGGCCGCCGATCTACGCCCCGCCGCCGCCACCCCTGGTAGTCTACCGGCCACCTGTCTTTTACGCCCCGCCGCCCGTGATCCGTCCGGCTCCGGTCGTCTATGTACCGCCACCTCCTCCGGTCAAACACTACCGCCGGCCGGTGCGCCATCGTCGTCCTTGCCGGTGCTACGGCTCGTAACCGGGCTTGGGGATCAGCGCGGTGTTCTTGGCAACCGGTCAGCGGCAACCTGGCCGCCTTTCAGCACCAGCGCGATGCGGTCGGGGTCCTGCAGGATCCTAACGTCGCCGAGCGGATCACCTGAGACGACGATCAGATCGGCGAGCTTGCCCTTTTCGATTGTGCCAAACTCGTGCTCGCGGCCGAGACACTCGGCCGCCCATCCGGTCGCCGCCCGCAATGCCTGAAGCGGGCTCAGCCCCGCTTTGACGAGGCACTCGATTTCGAGCGCGTTCTGCGGGTGTCCGTGGCCCCCGGCGTCGGTTCCGGCCGCGATCTTCACTCCGGCGGCGAACGCCCGGCGCAGGCTCTCGATGTGGTGCTCCCGCAGGTGCTGCGCCCGTTCGCGGATATGCGGCAGCGGTGATTTGCGGTGGAAGTCGTACACCGCAAAGGTCGGCACGAAGAAGATTCCGCGCTGTGCCATCGCGTCGAGCAGTTCGGGCTCCTCGTCGAGGTAGCAGCCGTGCTCTATGGAATCAACGCCCGCTTCGATCGCGACGCGCAAGCCCCGGCCGCCGAGCGCGTGGCACATCACGCGGCGGTCGAGCGCGTGCGCCTCTTCGGTCAGTGCCTGCATCTCGTCGAGATTGAAGGCGCCGTCCCGCGGCCCATGCCCGGCACGCGAGCTGGCCCCGCCGGTGGTGGCGCATTTGATGACATCCGCCCCCGCCCGCACCACCCGGCGGACTACCGGGCGGACATCTGCGAGGCTGTTCACTACCCCGTCGGGCAGCAGCGGGTCATGCGGCACGCAACAGGAAAACCCCGACGGGCTGACGCGGTCGCCAATCCCGCCGATCGGCGAGATGATGCACAGCGAGACGACGAGCCGCGGCCCCGAGATCAATCCCTCGTCGATCGCCCGCTTGAACCCCGCGTCGAGACCGGCGGCGTCGCGGACCGCGGTGTATCCCATCGCCAACGTCTGCTCGAGGACCTTGGCGGTGCGCAGGGTGCGGGTGCTCTGCGGCTCGTCGATGCCCCAGCGCCGCGCCAGATCATAGCCGTGAAACGCCATATGGTCGTGGCAGTCGATCAGGCCCGGCAGGACGGTCATGCCCGAGACGTCGACGATGTCGGCCTCCTGCGGCCACTCGGCGGCGCTTTTGGTGGTAACCGCCTCGATCTGCCCATCGCGGATCACGATCGTTGCGCCCGGCTGTGGCCCGGTTCCGGTCCCATCGATTAGCCTTCCGCCCCTCAGTACCTTCATATCGGCGCGCTCCTTCTCAACCTGTCGACGATCCCAAATCGCGAGCCCATTCACAATCGAGAACATAACGGAAACATGAGGAGGCTTGGCGGCGGACTCTCCGGCGTAGCGATCCAGCGGCGCGATCCAATATCGGGCGGTATCGAACTTGAGATTGCAAAAGGAATGGAGAGGGCCATGAAGACAAACCAGACAGTATTCAGCCGGTTCGGACAGATCGGAAAAGGTGTCGCGCTGGCCGGTGCGGTCGCCGCGCTGTCTCTGACGGCCCCGACACCGGCGCATGCCGGAAGCGGCGTCGGAGCGGCGATCGGGCTGGGCATCCTCGGCGGTGTGGTCGCTGGCGCGGCGATCGCCAACTCGACCCCGCCGGTCTACGCCTATGGCCCGCCGCCAGCCTCGGCCTATTACAACCCGCAGCCCTATCCGAGCTATTACGGCCCGTCCCCCACTGATTACTATCCGGCATCGCAGCCCTATTATTACGGCTGGAACCCTTACCGATAGAACTCGGCGAATACCGCGACAGGGACGATGATATGCCCGGCCTCAACCAGGAGGCCGGGCATCACGTTTCCCCCGACCCGCGTCCAGAACGGATTTTCTCGGGAGGGTGGCGGGTGCAGGGGAGGCGGGTGAGGGGCTATTCGGCGGCGGCCCGGACCGGTGGCTTGCCGAGCACCTCGGCGGCGGCGTCGGCGACCGGGGTGCCTTCAAAGAAGTCGGGGTTCTGGGTACCGAAGAGGCGCACGGCGTTGGCGAAGGTGAAGTCGCGGAAATCATCCCGGGTGATCAGCTCGTCCTCGACCAATTCCCACGCTTCGGGGAGGACCATGCGCATGTCGGGGATGTCGAAATGGCCGACGTCCGAGCTGAAGATCGCGTTGATCCGGGCGCCTAGCGGGTTGAGCTTGCTGAACGCGACGGCGTTCATCCGGTCGTCCGGCTCGCAGCCGAAAAAGAACGGCTTCGCATAGAGCTCGATCCAGTCCTCCTTGCGGCTGATCTTGCAGGCTGCGTAATCGTCATGCACCGGGACTCCGCCGTCGAGCTCGTCGTCGCCCGGGTTTGGCCAGCCGTCGCGGCGGCGCAATTCGTCGCCGATATCCTTATACCCGTATTTCTCGACCAGCTGCGCCAGCAGCGGGCGGTCGAGCTTTTTCGGGTCCATGTATTCCAGCCCCTCCTTGCCGCGCCGCTCCCAGTGCTCGATCAGGTCGGCGAACAATTGGCAGGCCCAGCCGGAACCGCCTTCGAGGAAACCAAAGCGCAGATCCGGGAAGCGCCGCGTGACGCCGCCGAGGAAAATTGCCTTGGCCACCGCATGGCCGGCGGCGGCGAAGTGGCCGATATGGTTGAAGGTGAAGTTGCTCGGCCCATTGCGCAGGCCGAGGCCGCGGCCGCCGGTGTGGAAGGTCGGCGCGATCTTCAGCTCCAGGCATTTGCGCCAGACCGGGTCGTAATCGTAATCGCTGTCGAGGCCGAGCTGGTCGTAATGAGCGGCAAAGCGGGCGACCGCAGGATCGGCGCCCTCGGCGATCGGCAAGGTTCGTCGGATGCCGCTGCCGAACATGCCGACCTTGGAGCCGAGCTGTTTGGTGACGAATTCGAGCTCGGCGATCGCCTCTTCGGGGGTATGCATCGGGATGACTGCCGCCGGAGTCAGACGGTCGCTGAGATCACGGAAGTAATCGGCGGTGACGATATTGAAACCGCGGATCACGGCGCGCCGGGTTTCCGCATCCTCGATGCGCGCTATGCCCAGCCCCGCGGTCGGATAGATGATGCCGAAATCAATCCCGAGCTCATCAAGGCGGTCGTAGAGCATCCGCGGCATCATTGCGGTGGCGCGGTCGCGGGTGTTGGTCGACTGCCGCCCCCAATAGCCTTCCATCGCGATGCCGCGGCGGCGCCGCTCCTCAATTGAGAGCGACAGCGCTTCGGGAATGCGGCGCATGTGCCGGAGCAATCCGTCCGCCGCCTTGTCGCCGGCGGCCTTGCGCACCTTCTCGGCGAAGACCGGCCCGTATTCGATCCAATGGCCGTCGGCGTCGATAACCGGATGGGTGAGCCCGGAACGGACCTTCTCGGGGTGCCACTCTTTGCGTGCGCTCATGCTCTCCTCCGCGGATGTGCTCAGTGCATTGTGCTGCTATTCTTAACAGAGTGCCAGCAACGTTTTCCGAGGGCGACGCTATCGGCGTCGGTCACAACGCGACCGACGGCGCGTTGAGCAGTTTCTCCAACCGGATCGGCAGCTCGCGGATCCTGACGCCGGTCGCGTGGTAGACGGCGTTGGCGACCGCCGCGTTGGTGCCGACATTGCCGAGCTCGCCCAGACCCTTGATACCAAGCTCGTTGACCAGGTGATCCTCCTCGGGAACCAGGATCACCTCGGCCTCGTCGATATCGGCATTGACCGGGATCAAATATTCGGCGAGATCGGTGTTGTAGTAGCGGGCGCGCCGGCGATCGATCTCAGTCGCCTCGTGCAGAGCGGACGAAACGCCCCAGATCAACCCGCCCATCAGCTGGCTTTTGGCGGTAACCGGGTCGACGATACGGCCGGCGGCGAACGCCCCGACGACGCGCGGACAGCGGATCTCACGCGTTCTTGCGTGCACCCGGACTTCGACGAATTCGGCGCCGAAGGCGAATTGGATGCGGTCCTTCATCTTGGCGCCGCCGGCGAGCACGGCGTGGCCCTGGTAGAGCTTGCTCAATCCATCCGGCGGGACCCCATGCGGAGTGTTCTCGGCATAAGCCTCGATCGCTCCATTAGATACGCGGCGGATCGCCGCCTCGAGCGGCTCGGAACCGCCATCGGGGTCCTTGAGCATGCCGCGGGTCAGCACCAGGCGGCTCGCATCCTTGCCCGCGAAGGCGCCGTCGGCGGCAGCGACGGCTGCTTGGGCAATACGCGAGCGGATCTGCTCGCAAGCCTTGGCGACGACGTTGCAGACGCTGGCCGTGGTATTGGAACCGCCGGCGACGGGGGCCGGCGGCAGATCGGAATCGCCAAGCTCGACGGTGATCTTGTCGAGCGCAATGCCGAGCCGGTCGGACGCAGTCAGTGCGACGACGGTATAAGCGCCAGTGCCGATATCGTGCGCCGCGGTTTGCACCTTGACCGCGCCTAGGGGCGTTATCGCCACTCGCGCCGTCGCCGGGCCCATTTGCGTTGGATACATCGTCGTGGCGCAGCCCCAGCCGACGAGCCAGTCGCCGTCGCGCATGGATCCCGGCTGGGGATTGCGCCGATCCCAGCCGAAGGATTTTGCGGCGGCCCCAAAACACGGGATCAAGGTGCGGCTGGTATAGGGCAGGCCCCTGATCGGCTCGCGCATCGTGTCGTTGCGCCGGCGCAGCTCGACTGGGTCCATGTTTAGCGCGACCGCCAGCTCATCCATTGCCGATTCGAGCGCGAACAGATACGGCACCTCGGGCGGCGAGCGCATGAAGCCGGGCGTGTTGCGGTCGGCGTGAACGATCGACACCTTCGAGGCGATGTTCGGACAGGCGTAGAGCCGGGTCGATGCGTCGGTACCGGCCACCTTGTAATTGTCGGGCCGGCTGGTCACCTCCTCGCCCTCATGGATCAGCGCGGTCAGCTTGCCGTCCCGGTCTGCGGCAAGCCTGACGCGGTGGCGCGTCTCGGCCCGGTAGCTGGCGATCGTGAAGCCCTGGTCGCGTGTGGCAACCAGCTTGACCGGCCGGTTGAGCCGGCGCGCCGCGACCGCGATCAGCGCGGTGCGTTGGGTCAGCGAGCCTCGCGAGCCGAAGGCGCCGCCGATGAAAGGCGAAACTACGTGGATCTTCTCGGGGTCGATGCCGAGCTGGGCCGCCAGGCCGTTCTTGAGGCCGGTGACGTTCTGGCTGCCCTCCCACACGGTGAGCCTCCCGTCGGCCCACGCGCAGCTGGTGGTGAACAGCTCTATCGGATTGTGGTGCTGGGTCGGCGTCGCATAATGCGCGTCGACCCTAACTGGAGCGCCGGCGAACGCAGCCTCGGCATCGCCGACCGCCGGGTCCTCGTAGTTACTCGACACTTCCTTGGCCGCCACCGTCGTCGTGCCGGCGCGATCAAAGCCAGCCGAGGGCTGTTCCACGGCGTAGGTCACGTTCAGCCGATGGGCCGCATCGCGCGCCGCCTCAAAACTCTCGGCGAGGACCACGGCGATAATCTGGCCGGCGTGCCAGATCTGCTCCGAAGCGAGCGGCATGATCGTCGAACCGACATAGCCGCCGTCGCTGAACAACTTGGTCGGCTTAACCGCGTCGCCGACGTTGCGGTGGGTCAGGATGTCCAAGACGCCGGGCACGGCGCGGCTGGCGTTCTCATCGATCTCGGCGATGCGGCCGCGAGCAATCGCGCTGGTCGCGAGGAAGGCATAGACGGGGTCGGCGAGCGGAGTGTCCGAGGCGTAGCGGGCCTCTCCGGTGACCTTCAGGCGGCCGTCGATGCGCGGTGCCGCGGTGCCGATGTTGGCTGGTTGCTGCATGATCAGATGCTCAGCTGGGCCGCTTCCAGGAGGGCGCGGACCAGGGTCCGCCTGCCGAGTTCGGGCTTATAGTCATTGTCCCCATGGGTTTGCGCGGCGGCAAAAGCGATGTCGGCGGCGTTCCGCGCGACGGCTTCCTCGATGGTACGGCCGTTTAGCGCGGCTTCAGCCCCGCGCGCCCGCCACGGCTTGGCCGCGAGGCCGCCGAGCGCGATCCGCGCCTCATTGACTACGCCGTCGGCAAGGTCGAGGGCGACCGCAGCGGAAGCCAAAGCGAACTCATAGGATTGCCGGTCGCGGATTTTCAGGTAGAGCGAGCGGCGCGTCCATGGCGCCGCCGGCAGCACGAAACCGACGATCAGCTCACCCGGCGCGAGTGCCGTCTCAATATGCGGAGTGTCGTTCGGCAGGCGATGCAATAGCTCGAACGGCATGACCCGCCAGCCCCCCGGGCCGACGATCTCGACCGCGGCGTCGAGTGCAACTAAGGCCTGCGCGAAGTCGCCCGGATAGGCGGCGATGCAATGGGCGCTGACCCCGAGCACCGCGTGCTTGCGGTTGACGCCGTCGAGCGCAGCGCAGCCGGTGCCCGGCTCGCGTTTGTTGCACGCGCCCCAGGATGGATCCCGGAAATAATTGCATCGGGTCCGCTGCAATACATTGCCGCCGAGCGTCGCCATGTTGCGGAGCTGCGGGCTCGCGGCGAGGTCGAGAGTTTGCGCGACGACCGGATAATTCCGCCTGATCTCAGGATGCTCGGCTGCGGCAGCCATCGTCACGAAAGCGCCGAGGTAGAGCGCGTCGGCGCGGCGCTCGATGCGCGTCCCGGCGGGATCGAGGGAATTGATGTCGACCAATACCTCGGGCCGCATCACGTCGAGTTTCATCAGGTCGAGGAGGGTCGTGCCGCCGGCCAGATACTGCGCCGCCGCCATGGTCGGCGGGAGAGAGCTGCCGTCGTAGCTCGTCGCCGCCTGGACCGCTTCGGCGAGGCCGCTGGCGCGCTGGTAGAGAAAGGGACGCATCGCTCAGCTCCGCATCTCGTCTTTGGCTTGATTGATCGCCTTGACGATGTGCGGGTAGGCCGCGCATCGGCAGAGATTGCCGCTCATATACTCCCGGATCTCGGGGTTGCTGCCGGCATGCCCTTCAGCGATGCAGCCGATCGCAGAGAGGATTTGCCCCGGCGTGCAATAGCCGCATTGGAAAGCGTCCTGATCAATGAAGGCCTGCTGCATCGGGTGCAGCGCGCCTGCCGGCTCGGCGAGCCCCTCGATCGTCGTCACCGAGCCGCGGACCGCAACGGCGAGGGTCAAGCAGCCGAGCACCCGCGTGCCATCGACCAGCACCGTGCAGGCCCCGCACTGGCCGTGGTCGCAGCCCTTCTTCGCCCCGGCGAGGCCAAGGTGCTCGCGCAACGCATCGAGCAGCGTCGTGCGAGGATCGACCGTCAAATGCCGGACTTGCCCGTTGACCACAACGTCGAACGAGACTGCCGCCCGTGAATCGACGATCTGTCTGGGCATTTCCGCCGGCCCGCGGCCCTGTGCCACGGCGGCGGCTGGTGTGAGGGCAACGGCCGAAGCGGTCGATGTAAGAAGGGAGCGCCGACTGACCCCGCCGCAAAGCCGGCCGGGAGCGCCTCCAGAAAGCGCCTTTGCTGTCACGTGCTACCTCGGCTAAGTCGATCGGAGCTGGCTTGACTGTCGCCTGGTATGACGAGAGCCGAGGCGTGCTCTGCCCGGTAAAGGCCACCGGCGTGGCGAAGGTTCCGGCCGCGATCGGAACGCGCTCAGCTTCGCCTCATCCGGGTCCGGCGCTGGGTTGCGCCTCGGCTTTTACTGCACTGCCTGCGGTCGAGTTTACCGCACCTTTTGCTCATTGACGCGCGTCGCTGTGGCGGGATCGTTGCGGTCGTCCCGCCACGTCGGGTGATTGAAGTGGATGACAAAATCGCCATTGTAGGAGGCAACCGCTTCGTTGAACACCAGCCGCCCGATACGCGTCCAATTGCCAAACCTGCGCCGCTGAAAGAATGCGGGGCCGTGCGTTGCACCCTCGTCAGTCACCTCGATGTGAAAAGTCAGACTGCGCTTTGGTGTGGGATCGCCTCGATCATAGATTTGCGCCATGATTTCATCGCGAAAATCCAGTGCTTCACCGGGAATGCGCGGCTGTGCGGGGGCGACCAGCAACCGCATGAAAGCCGGCGCGCGAGTCGGCTCGCCGTCCGGTTTATCCAGTTCGGCAACCTGATAGAGCTGTCGCTGCGTGGGTTGCTTGTCGGTCTTGCCAAACAGAATGGATTCGACGAGCAGTATCGGCACGCCAAACCCGCGACGCCAGCTTGTGGTATTGGGCGCGTTGCGCAGCTCGGCGTCATTGATGTAGTCGGTCCGCTCGCCGCCGAGATCTTGCTGGGTGATGAAGCTGGCTGTGCGGAGCGGCTCGCCGTGGCCCGAGTCTGTGGTCGGGAACAGTTTGCCGACGAGCGACAGGGATCGTTCCCAGCCGCGCCGCGTCTCCTTGCAGCAAGTGGAGTAGCGCCCGACCGCCAGCGCTCGGCTCCCCGTTCGAAAATAGCCGGAATAGAGCGTGTGCTCGGATATTTCCCAGAGGCCGGTCAGGCATATTCCGTTGGGATGAATGATCCGCCGGAAACCTTTGCGATCGTCGCCCCAGCGCAGATCGGCCTTCGAAATCGACGGCTCTTGCGACGGCTTGCCGAAAAAGATAGGGCGGACCGAACGGCAGCGCCCCTCGCAGCACGCTCGGCAATGTAACATCATAGACGGGGAGCGGCGGTTCGCCGGGACCGCCCCAGACCTTCTGGTAGGGGTTGGCAAATATGGCGTCGCGGACTTCGGAAAAGCGCGATCCCCGGTAAGCCCGGTCTTCGTCGGTTACCTGTTCTGCTCCAAAATACGTCGGGTCCATGCCATCGGCCTTTTACATGAAGTGAGCAGTACGCTCGTTGGCCAAACCGCAAGCTTGCCGAAAAGCGCCTGCTGCGCGAGGCTGAGCTCCGACCAAGAGGGGAAACGCCCATGGCCGCACCGTACGACAAGCATCGCGCACAGCTCAAAGCCATCCTCTTGGCCTGGGGCATGCCGGAAGACAACGCCGAAGCGACGGCCGACATCCTCTCCTGGGCGGATCTGCACGGCGTCGACAGCCATGGCATATCGATGCTTCCCGGCTACGATCGGCTGCGCCGCAACGGCCGGGCGAACATGGAAGCGCGGCCGCGCATCATCAAGGAAACTCCGGTCTCGGCTCTGGTTGACGGCGACGGCGGGCTCGGCCATGTACCGGCGCGTTTCGCAATGCAAGTCGCGATCGATAAGGCGAAAGAGGCCGGCATGGCGATCGCCGCGGTGCGCAACTCGGCCCATTTCGGCGCGACCGGCTATTACACATTGATGGCGGCCAATGAGGGGCTGATCGGGATGGCGTGCACGAGCGCCTCGAGCATCCAGGTCGCGCCGACATTCGGAAAGGAGGCAAAGCTCGGCACCGACCCTTGGTCCTTTGCCGCTCCGACGTCGGATGGGCGGCCGTTTCTGCTCGATATGGCGACGACGACGGTGGCCGCCGGCCGCATCCGCAACAAGGCCAATGAAGGGCGCCAATGCCCGCCCGGCTGGGTACTGAGCAAAGACGGGCTGCCCAGCACCGATCCGTTGGAAGCGCGCGAGAAGGGAGGGTTCCTCACCTCGCTCGGGGGCTCGCCGGAAAACTCCAGCTACAAGGGGTACGGGCTGGCGGTGATGGTGAACATTCTCGGCTCATGTCTGTCGGGTGCGACCTTGATCACCGACCCGATGCACACCAAGAAACCGCACGGAAATGATATCGGCCATTGTCTGATCGCTATCGATCCGGGGTTATTCCGCGACCGCGAGGAATTCACCGCTGACGTGACCCGCCTTTGCAACGAGTTGCGGGCAACCAAGCCCGTCGATCCGAACCAGCCGGTCATGGTCGCGGGCGATCCGCAGTGGAACAACGCGGCAAAGCGTATGCGAGAAGGGATCCCGATCGGCCCAGGCCTCTTGAACCAGATACGACAAATTGCCCAAGCCTGCGCGGCACCCTGGCTGCTCGATTGATCTGCAATCAGTCCGTCGTGAAGCGGTAGGCTATCACCTGTCGGTATACCGTTCCCGGTCGCAGGACGGTGCTTGGGAATTCGGGCCGGTTGGGTGCATCCGGGAAACCCTGCGGCTCGAGCGCTAATCCCGCGGACTGACGATAGGCGCCGCCGCGCCCGGCCACCGAGCCGGTCAGGTTGTTGCCCGTGTAGAATTGCGTCCCCGGTTGCGTGGTCAGGACTTCGAGGGTCCGCCCGCTTTGTGGGTCGAATACGAGTGCCGCAACCCTGAGGGGATCGGCCGGGAGGCGATCGGCCGGGGCCTCGCTCAGGACGAAATAATGATCGTACCCTTTGCCGAACAGCAGTTGCTGATCAGCGCGCCGAATTCGTGTGCCAATGGGGGTCGGCTGGCGAAGGTCGAAAATCGTACCGTCGACCGGCCGTATTTCCCCGGTCGGAATCTGCTGCTGGTCTGTCGGCAGGAATGCCTCCGCCGCAATCGTTATTTCGTGCCCAAAGATGTCGACGGCAGGAACACCGGCCAAATTGAAATAGGGATGAGCGCTGAGGCTCACTGGAGTTGGTTTGCTGGTCGCCGCCTCCAGCGACAGCCGCAGCGTGTTCCCTTCCACTGAATACCGGGCTGTGGCCGACAATTCCCCCGGAAATCCCTGGTCGCCGTCGGGACTGACCAGAGCCATCGACAAATGCGTGTCGCCGGCCTCCTCGACGCGCCAGAAGAGCCTATCGAAGCCCTGCCGGCCACCGTGCAACGTAGCGTGTTCCTCGTTCTTCGATAAGCGATAAGTGCGCCCGTCGAGGGTGAATGCGCCGCCGCCTATCCGGTTGGCGGTGCGCCCGAGCAAAGCTCCGAAGGAACCTCCGGCGGACACGTATTCCGAGACGTCGTCGAATCCTAGGACCACATGCCCGTGCTTCCCTGATCGGTCCGGGACCTCGATCGATACGATGCGCCCGCCGAAATCGGTGATCCGAACGCGCATGCTTTCGTTCGAAAGCGTGTAGAGCGCGGCCTCATGCCCGTCAGGTGTTCGGCCGAAATCTACTGGATTTTTGGCTTGCTGCGTCATGACCGTATCGTCTGGGGTCTCTGGCCGAACCGAGCCGGCGGCACCGCCGATATAGGTAGTCCTGTTTCCCTCGACGACAACGAGCGGGTTTGTGAACGGCTCGCGCCCAGATCAGTCAATCAGATCAGTCAATCCATGTCCCGTTCTTGATCAGCAGCCGTGGCGAGGAATTGGTCATGGCAGTCGCCTCGCTGTACGATCGCCGGAAGGTTACGGCATAACGGTCTCGACCGCCAATACGGCGGCGGCGCGCCATAACCGATGAGGTCGGGTGGATAGGCGGCCGGCGGCCTCCCGGTCACCATCGAGCGCGGGCGCGATGTGACCGCCATGGGGTATAGTGGGAAGAGCAACCCGCGGACGAGTGTACGGAGAGGTCAAGGAATGGGCGAGTTCGGGATCGGGCAGCCGGTGCGGCGTTTCGAAGACAAGCGCCTATTGAGCGGCAACGGCCGTTTCCAGAACGACAACAACCTGCTCGGCCAGACATACGCTTACGTATTGCGCTCGCCGCATGCCCATGCCGGCATTCGCGCGCTCGACCTCACAGCGGCGAAGGCCGCGCCCGGGGTCGCGCTGATCATGACCGGCGACGACCTTGTCGAGGCCAAGCTCGGCGTCATGGGCGTACCGTTCCAGCGCAAGCGGCCGGACGGGTCGCCGATGTTTGCTCGCGCTTTTCGCGGTCTCGCGCAGGGCACGGTGCGCTATGTCGGCGAGCCGGTCGCCTTCATCGTGGCCGAGACCTTGGCGCAGGCCAAGGACGCCGCCGAGCTGATCGAGATCGATTACGAGACGTTGCCCTCGGTCACCGATACCGCCGAAGCGGCGGAGGGTAAAATCGCAATATGGGACGAGTGCCCGGACAACATCTCGAACCTGTTCGAGACCGGGAACAAGGCCGAGACCGAGGCAGCCTTTGCCAAGGCGGCGCACATCGTTAACCGCCGCTACGTGATCAGCCGGGTCTATGCGCATTTCATGGAGCCGCGCGGTGCGATCGGCGTATGGGACCCGGGCGAGGACCGCTTCACGCTTTACGCCGATGTGCAATACCCGCACCGGGTGCGCCAGGCGCTCGCCACCCGTATTTTCAAAATTCCGGAGAGCAAGATCCGGGTCATTGCCGGCGATGTCGGCGGCGGGTTTGGCACTAAGGGTTGGCAATACCCAGAGCATCGGCTGGTGCTGCTCGCGGCGAAGAAATTGCGCCGGCCGGTCAAATGGATGTGTGAACGTAGTGAAGCCATCCAGGCTGACGAGCACGCCCGCGACAATGTCAGCGACGCCGAGCTGGCGCTCGACAAGGACGGCAAATTCCTCGGCCTCAGAGTCAAGACGCTGGCCAATGTCGGCGCCTACATCTCATCCGAGCGCAACCTGCTTGCGACCTTCGGCAATGTCGGGACCTTGACCGGCACTTATGACATCCCGGCGGCCTACGTTACGGTGCTGGCGGTGATGGCCAATACCAACGGGACCGCACCCTATCGCGGTGCCGGACGCCCCGAGGCGACCTATGTCATCGAGCGCCTGATCGACGACGCCGCGCGCGAATTGGGCTTTGACCCGGTCGAATTGCGGGCCAAGAACCTGATCCCGGCCTCGGCGATGCCGTATAAGACTGCGCTGAACCTCAATTATGATTGCGGCGATTTTCCCGTTAACCAGCAGAAGGCGCTGGCACAAGCCGATTGGGCCGGCTTCCCGGCGCGCCGCGACGAGGCCAAGGCGCGCGGCAAATTGCGCGGCATCGGCATCGCCAACCCGATCGAGAAAGCCGCGGGACCCGGCCAGGAATTCGCCGAGATCCGCTTTCACCCAAGCGGCAACGCGACGCTACTTGATGGGCAGCAAGAACCAGGGCCAAGGCCATGAAACCACGTTCAAGCAGGTGCTGAACGAAAAGCTCGGGCTCGATCCGGCGACCGTGCAATACATTGACGGCGATACCGACCGCGTCGCCTTTGGCATCGGCACCAACGGCTCACGCTCGACGGTGATCGGCGGCTCGGCCTTATGGATGGCGGCCGACAAGGTCATCGCCAAGGGCAAACGCATTGCCGCTCATCTGCTCGAAGCTGCCGAGGCCGACATCGAGTTCGCCGTCGGTTCCGATGGGGGCAATTTCTCGGTCGCCGGCACCGACCGGCGCGTCAGCATCACCGACGTTGCCAAGGCGTCGTTTCAGTCCGGCCGCCTGCCGCCCGGCCTCGAAGGGGGCCTTTACGAGACCGGCACCTTCGCCCCCGACGACAACACCTATCCCAATGGCTGCCACGTCTGTGAGGTCGAGATCGACCCCGATACCGGCGCTTTGGAGATCGTCCGCTACGTTGTCGTCGACGATGTCGGCACGGTGGTGAACCCGATCGGCCTCAAGGGTCAGATCCATGGCGGTGTAGCGCAGGGGCTGGGCCAGGCTCTGATGGAGCAGGTCGTCTACGACCGAGAGTCGGGTCAGAACCTGACCGGCAGCTTCATGGATTACTGCATGCCGCGCGCCGACTCGATGCCGCATATGGAGATCACCTCGAACCCGGTGCCGACCAAGCGCAACCCGCTGGGCGCCAAGGGCGCAGGCGAGGCCGGCACGGTCGGCGCGTTGCCGGCGATCGTCAACGCGGTGGTCGATGCGCTCGCGCCGCTTGGCGTCAGAGGGCTCGACATGCCGGCGACCAGCGAGCGCATCTGGCAGGCGCTACGAGACGCGCACGCCTGACCCAGGGCGAGGCATCCCGCGAGCTGCAGAGCAAATTCTGGCTTGATTTACGGGAGCCGTCGTGCCGTCCCAATCCTACGCCGCCGTGGTGGGTTCCAACCCGGCCGGCACGACCCTGCGGCGCGGCGCCTATACCCCGATCACTGTGACAACCGCCGCCAACAACATGAAGCCGGCAAGCGCGAAGAAACTGTTCTCGAAAAATCTGCGGCACGCAAATAAGCAGACCCACGCTGGCGGTAACGACTTCCGACATATATGATCGCCAGTGCCATGACCCGGATGTTGGTCAGCGATTGCAATAGCGTATAAGTGCGGACGGCTTCGAGCTCCCGCTTTTCGTGGGCGAGTTCCGTCTCGATCCAATCCTTTTCCTCGTGGGGCAGCCAGGAGACGTGGGCCGGAGGCGCAGGTAGACCTCCGGGTAATTATCCCTACATCCCTAATTAACTGAGTTTGCCGCGTGTTCTAGTCTCAGGCTTCCTCTTTGGCGAGCGCCGTTTCGGCCAGCCGGACCCAATAGCTCGCACCCAGCGGCAAGATCGCATCGTTGAAGTCGTAATGCGGGTTATGGAGCATCCCGCCGGTTTCGCTGGTGCCGTTGCCGATCCAGATATACGCCCCCGGCCTATGCTCGAGGAAGAACGCAAAATCTTCCGCCCCCATGCTCGGCAACAGCTCACGCGCAACATTACTCTCGCCGACGATCGAGGCGGCGGCAGCCGCGGCAACTTCGGTTTCCGCTGCCGCGTTCAAGGTCGGCGGATACCGCCGCTCGTAGGTCAGCTCCATTTCGGCACCATAGCTGCGGCAGGCGCCGTCGGCGATACGGCGGATCCGAGGCTCCATCTGATCACGCACCAGCGGGCTGAACGAGCGTGTCGTCCCCCGCAGCACCACGGTCTCGGGGATGACATTCCAGGTATCGCCGCCATGAATCTGGGTGACGCTGACCACCGCACTTTCGAGCGGGTGGGTGTTGCGGCTGGCAATCGTCTGAAGACCGTTCACGACCTGCGCTGCGGCAACGACCGGATCGACCGAGAGATGCGGCATCGCCGCATGGCCTCCGCGGCCTTTGATCGTGATCTCAAAAACATCGAAGGCGGCCATCATCGGTCCGGACTGGATCGCGAACCGCCCGGCCGGCAGCTCCGGCCAATTGTGCATGCCAAAGACGGCATCGACCGGATACTTTTCGAGGACGCCTTCTTCGATCATGACCCGCGCCCCGCCTTCGTTCTCCTCGGCCGGCTGGAAGATGAAATGGATCGTCCCAGCAAAATTTCGCGTCTCCGCGAGATGCTTTGCGGCGCCCAGCAGCATTGCAGTGTGGCCGTCGTGACCGCAGGCATGCATCCGCCCGCGCTCCTGCGAAGCATGGGAAAACGCGTTCTGCTCGTCGATGTGCAGCGCATCCATATCCGCACGCAGCGCAATCGCGTGCCGACCCGCAGCCGATCCCTTCAAGGTGCCGATCACGCCAGTGCCCGCGATCCCGCGTTCGACGGTGATGCCGAACGATTCCAAGCGTTCGGCGACGAACGCAGCCGTTTTGTGCTCCTCGAACGCGGTCTCGGGGTGGGCGTGGATCTGGTGGCGCCATTGCGTCATCTCGGTATGAAAATCTGCGATACGATTGATGATCGGCATTGACCTGTGAGCCTCCTTGAAGCCAGCGGCAGCTTGGCGAGCCGAGCGCTTCCCTGTCAACCGATCCTCGTGGCGAGTCGCGGTAGCAGCGCGGCGAAGTTCACCGGCTCGGAAGATGACTGAGTGGCCTGAAATTCTTGAGTGTCCGCAATCGGCGTAGCATTCGATTCGGCGCGAGTTGGTCTGCAGCACCCTTCTCGTCAGTGCCGAATACGTTGTAGGTCGGCAGAAACTCCAGCATAATGATCAAGACGAGACAAGGTATCGAAAGGAGCGCGAGCGGCGTTTGCCCTGCCCTCGCCTTACGTCAGCCAGCATGGCGGGTTTTAATAGGCGATATTGTCTCGCCGAGCGGTTGACGATGATTTCGGCCTTGGTGTAGTAGTTGGCTGTGCCGTACAGTTCTGCAGCCTCGCAGTGGACGCTGGACTATTCTCCTTCGCTGTCCTGGCTCGATCGCGCGCCGTTCGCTTTCTGGCTCGCGGAGACACTGCGACCGCAGGTCTGCATCGGACTCTGGCATGGCGAACGGCTATCCTAGCGGATTCCGTGACGGAGTGATCGATGACTGGTCGATCGATCTCCTGCACATCGACGGCGCGCATCTGTATGCGGAGGGTGGGCGACTTCACGACGCGCATCCCCGGACGAAGCCCGCCAGATCCGGGATACCTATGCTTCCCTTGGTAGCGCGTTGACGGGGCGATCATGGCCAGTCGATGAGACGACCCCCGAAGGACCTCAGGAGGGGCCGGGATCCGAAGGAGACCGGCGTTCGTAGGATGAGCGGCCGGACCCCCGCGCGCCGGCGTCCCCGCAAGCTGCCGCTGACCGTCGTCGCCATAGACGGTGGCGCCGCCCACGAACTGACCCGGATGGCGGTCGAGCATACGCTCCGGGTGATCGAGCCCGAGCAGGTGCTGATCCTGACGGACGACCCGAAGAAGATCGCCATCTCCGATGATGCCGATTATCAGCAGTTCGCAGGCAAAAGTGTCATCGCCTATCAGCGAGCCCTGTGGTACGAGGTGCCGCGGTGGCTCCGGGCCGACCATTTCCTGTTGATCCAATGGGATGGCCATCCGACAAATGCTGACGCTTGGACCGATGAGTTCCTCGCCTACGACTACATTGGGGCGCCGTGGCCGTGGCACGGCCCAGAGATCAGGGTGGGGAACGGCGGCTTCTCGCTTCGCTCGAAGCGGCTGGCGAGATATCTTGCTGCGGACCCGGAGCGCTATCCTTTATGGTGCCCAGAAGACGACGCGATCTGCCGCCGATACCGTACGGCGCTGATGGAGAAGGGGTTCCGTTGGGCGCCGGAGGATCTGGCATATCGGTTTTCCGTTGAGACTCCCGGCAGGGATCTTGCAGTGAAACCGTTCGGGTTTCATTCGCCGCTGAACTGGGCCTGGGCGTTATCGCGCGAGGAGCGGGAACGGCGTTTCCGCGCCGCCTCGCCCTACGTTTTGGGGCTCGGGGCGTTTGAAACCATTCGGCAATGGCATCACCAGTCGGCTCGGTGACCGGGGACAATCTCCGGGGCGTCTATCCGTCCGTCCCCCGAGACAGTTCGAACTCCGCGAATTGGCGCCCGGGCTTCGCCAGCACGAAGGCGAAGCGGCCGAAATTGCGGAACGGGAGCGGCAATTGGCGCACGCGCTGCCTGTGATCATGTGATCGACCAACCCGTGAAGGCCACTTGTCGGCATGTCGAGGCGCCGAAATGAGCGAGGCGCTCAACTCTACTTACGACCCGACAATCTTTGACGTCGGCTCGATGCAGCAAGCGCGATGGATAGCTGTCAACCCGGATGGCGTGCACACGTCGGAGGAGCGCTGGGAAATCGAGACCGAGTACCTGATGGAGATCGTCGACGCCTATTTGCCGCCGCGCGGCGCGACAGCATTGGATTTCGGCTGCGGCCCCGGCCGGCTCGCGAAGCCATTGATCGAGCGCAAGAATTGGTCGGTGCTGGGCGTCGACATCAGTCCGACGATGGCGGCGTTCGCGACAGAATACGTCAAATCTGAGCGGTTCCTGGTCTGCAACCCGCAGACCTTCGATCAGCTGCTGCGTTTCGAAGTGCGCGCGGATTTCGCGCTGGCCATCTGGGTGCTCCAGCATTGCCCGCGCCCGGACGAGGATCTCGCAAGGATAAAGGCCGCGCTGAAGCCGGGCGGCCGGCTGCTCGTGCTCAACGCTGGCCGCAGGTTCGTGCCGACGCAAGAACAAGCTTGGATCGACGACGGCGTTGACGTCTGGCGGCTCTTGCAGGAGCATTTCCTGATGTTGCGCAACGAGCAACCAGACGCATCGGTGGTACCGCCAGGACGCGCATTGTGGGGCGTCTTTGAACGCCGGTAAAAAGCTTCTGACGACCGCAGCTCCCGACGAGCACAATCACGCTTCCGGCATCACTTCCGGAGAGCTTCGGCCATTAGGGTAAGCCCCAGACTTCGCGGGCAGTTTCGACAACGAGACGCAGTTTCGCAATCTGCTCGTCGCGGGTCAGCGCATTGCCGTCGACGGTCGACGAAAAGCCGCATTGCGGGCTGAGGCAGAGCTGGTCTATCGGCACGTATTTCGCTGCCTCGTCGATGCGGCGCTTCAGATCGTCCTTGCTTTCGAGCGCCGCGCGTTTGCTGGTGACGAGGCCCAGCACCACCTTCTTATTGCCCTTGGGCACAAAACGCAGCGGCTCGAAACCGCCCGAGCGGGCGTCGTCATATTCGAGAAAAAAGCCGTCGACGGCGAGCTCGCCGAACAGTGCCTCGGCGACATGGTCGTAACCGCCTTCGGCCACCCAGGACGAGCGGAAATTGCCGCGGCACATATGCGTGCACACGGTCATGCCGGCCGGCTTGCCGGCGAGTGCTTGGTTGATCAGGCGGATGTTGATCAGGTGCTGGTGCTCGCCGTCGCCGCCGATGCTATCGACATAGGCGCGCTGCGCCGGGTCGTTGAGATAGGCAAGGCTAGTGTCGTCGAGTTGCAGGTAGGTGCAGCCCAGCGCCGCGAGGCCGGCAATCTCGGTCCGGTACACTTCGGCGAGGTCATGCCAGAACGCATCGATGTCGGGATAGGCGGCCTGATCGATCACCGCCCGGCCGCCGCGGTAATGCAGCATCGACGGCGACGGGATCGTTAATTTCGCCACCGTTCCGGCGGGCGCCACCGACTTCAAATAAGCGAAATCCTCGGCGAAGATGGTTTTGTCGAGGGTCAGTTTGCCGCCGATGCGAAACGCTCCGAGCGCCGCCTCGACGGGCCCCGCCTCGTTCCTGAACTGGATGCGCAGTAACCGATCGGTTTTCGCGACGCCGGCGATCCGGTAAAGGAAATCCATATGCCAGGAGCCGCGGCGGAACTCGCCGTCGGTGACACTCTGGAGCCCGATCTCCTGCTGCATTCGCACGGCGTCGCCGATGGCCTCGTCCTCGACGCGGCGCAACTCGGCGGCTGAGACGCCGCCGGCTTGATGCTCGGACCTCGCCTGTAAAAGCTCCGGCGGTCGCAACAAGCTTCCGACGTGATCCGCGCGGAACGGTGGCTGAGACATCGCTCAAGCCCTCCAGACCTGATAAGGCGGGAACCGGAACCGCCTACTTCTCAGACTGTTCGGCTGCCCGCGTCAAGCGAGCTGAAAGGGCCTCCGGCTGACCAACATTCCCGGCCTCTCATTCCCCGGCCTCTGATTCCAAGGTGCGGGCGTGTCACCCCCTCCCATTCCCTCCCCCGCTTGCGGGGAGGTTAGGGTGGGGGCGGCCTCGCGGCTAGCTCCGTTGCGAGCTCGGCAGCAGGGTTTCGCTGTAGGTCGGGCGCAGCACCTCGAGCCGCATCGGCACCGGGGTGCCGAGCCACAGCGCGTTCTTACTGTGGTCATCATACGAGCTCTCGGTCAGCGGATGCACCAGAATGTCGAGGCCGCCGCGGTTGAGCATCAGCCACGGAACGATGTTCTGAAACTCCGGGGTCTCGAAGATCACATTGAACTGCGAGATCGGATGCGGGCCGCGGGGCTCGTCGCTGAACGCGCCGGGCTCGACCTTGAACTTCCCGATGATCGTTTCGCGCAATTGCGCCGCCTTCGGCTTGGTCTCGGCATCGTAATAAACGTGGGCGTGAAAGCCTTTGATTTCGCTCATCACTTTCCTCCTGATTGGAATGCGTAGTCACGCATCGAGTTGCGCGGCGATCTTCTTGCTGATCTCGGCTCGCCATTCTTCCATCGGCTTGAACCCGGATTGCTCACGGCAATAGGCCTCGGTAGCGCGGTAGACCTCGTCCTCGCTCTTGTCGAGATCGATCTTGAAGCCGCATGGCTGCGGCACGTACCACGGCGTGTCGCAGAACATCTCGATCTGATTGCCCTCGGGGTCCTGGAAATAAACCGACCAGGCATTGCCGTGGCTGATCGGGCGAATGCCGTTGCAGCCGGCTTCGCTCACCTTGCGGTACGCGCGCTGCACAGCGGCGAGATTGCCGACATTGAACGAAACCTGCTGCACCATCGGGGTCTCGGCATCGGTGGTGCGGCCGCGCACCAGCACGACCTGGTGATGGTCGCTCGGGTTGCGCGACAGAAACGTGATGCGCCCGTCGGGCGCTCCGTCGCTCACGACGAACCCGAGAACCTTCGTGTAGAAATCGATCATTCTCGGCACGTCGCTGACATAAAGTCCGACATGGCTCAGGCGCGGCGCTTGGTCTTGCGGCATCGCAGGTTACTCCGTGATGAAGTTCGAAGCGCATATGGTAACCCGAAGCCTCATCTATCAAATCGATTGATTGTATAATAACCATTCGCTCCATGGATATTCGCGCGGTCGACCTCAACCTGCTGAAGGCGTTCGATGCGCTGATGACCGAGCGCGCGGTAACCCGCGCCGCCAGCCGAATCGGCCTGTCGCAGCCGGCGATGAGCCACGCCTTGTCGCGCCTCAGGGGCGTTTTCGCGGACGAATTGTTCGTGCGCGCCGCGACCGGCATGGAGCCGACCGCGCGGGCGCGCGAAATCGCGCCGCTGGTCACCGCGGCGGTCGAGCATATCGAGGCGGCGCTGCGGCTCGGCGTCAGGTTCGAACCGGCGACGAGCGCGGCGATTTTCACCGCCGGTATGGCCGAATACGCCGAGATCGCGCTGGTCGGACCACTCGCGCGGGCATTTGCCCGCGAGGCGCCGGGCGCGACATTGCGCCTGCTGCCCGCCACTGGCCGCGGTATCGTCGAGCAGCTTGAGCGCGGCGCAATCGATGTCGCGGTCGCGCATGTCGGCAACCTGCCGGCGCATATCGAGGCGACGGTGCTGCTGCGTGACCCGTTCGTCGTCGTCGCGCGGCAAGGCCATCCGGCCGCGGCCCGGCCGATGTCGCTGGAAGCTTACGCGGCGCAGAACCATGCGCTGGTGTCGCCGCGCGGCACGACCACCGGCGCACTCGACCGCATCCTCGTCGATTTCGGGTTGAAGCGGCGGACCGCGCTTCTGGTCGCCACCTATCTGGCGGTGCCGGCGGCGCTCGCCGGCTCCGACCTGATCGCGACCGTCCCGCGCCGCGTCGCCGAGCAGATCGCCGCAAATGCCGCGATCGCGATCACGCCATTGCCGATTGACTTCGCGACAACCGTATCGATGGCCTGGCACCGCCGCGCCGCCGCCGACCCCGCCCAATCCTGGTTCCGCGCCCTCTTGACCAAAGCGGCTGTGTCGCCGAGGTATTTTGCGCGCTGCCGCGACCGGGCGATAAAGTAGGCCAACCTGGATTCCTCGCGAGTAGTAGCGTCGACCTCGGAACGGCCCCTCAGGTAATTCGCCATCCGCCGCCTAGTGTCCCCGGGGCTCTCTCGCTCCTCAAGCTGCCAATCGGGTCCTATGAGATCGATCCAGCTTGTCCCGGTAATCGGTAAGCCCGGGACCCTACCATGCGATCGGGAACGAGAGTCTGCCATCATATGGATAGCTCTGGATAGCGATCGATCCAATGTAGATTGTCTTTCTCAATGAGCTGAATTTTCCAAATTCGTTTCCAGCCTCTGATCGGTCGCTCGCGCTGCGTCGCTGCTTCCAGGCTCTCGTGGCATTCGAACCATACTAAGCGATCCACACTATATTGGGCGGTAAACCCGCGAACGACTTTGGCCTTGTGCTCCCACACTCGCCGGACGAGATCCGACGTCGAACCGATGTACAAGGTGCCGTGAGGTAGGCAAAGAACATCGAGGCTGGTTCGGTGTGGGTCCCGGCTTTCGCCGGGACAGCGATAGTCGAACTCACACGGCTAGCTTCAGAACGGGATGTCGTCGTCGAGGTCGTTAACGGGGGTCCGGCCGCGGGCCGGCATCGCCGGGCCGGAGGCGCGGGGCTCGTCGCCGAAGCCGCCCTCGTCGTAGCCGCCCTCCATCGACGGGCCGGCGGCGCCGCCGGCGCTATCGAGCATCGTCAGCTCGCCGCGGAAGCGCGTCAGCACAACCTCGGTCGTGTAGCGCTCCTGGCCTGCATTGTCGGTCCATTTACGGGTCTGCAGCGCGCCCTCGACATAAACCTTCCGGCCTTTCTTCAGATACTTCTCGGCGAACTCGGCGAGCCGCTCGTTGAAGATCACGACGCGATGCCATTCGGTGCGCTCCTTGCGCTCGCCCGACATCTTGTCCCGCCAAGTCTCAGAAGTCGCCACCGCCAGATTGGCGATCCGCATGCCGTCCTGGGTCGATCGGATCTCGGGGTCACGGCCGAGGTTGCCGACCAGGATTACCTTGTTGACGCTACCAGCCATCGGATCACCGCCTTGTCGTGTTCATCGGAGCCCATCTTATCAAACCGCGCAAATGTTCCTACTTTATTCTAATCATGGATACCTATTTCTCCCCCGTCTACGATCCGATCGGCGACACCCCGCCCGGTACTCCAGCGGCAGTTAATTCCGCCGACGGCCGAGGACCTTACCCTGCTCGACGCCTATTCGCGGGCCGTCATCGGCGCGGTCGACCGGGTCGGCCCCGCCGTCCTTCATCTGCAGGTCACCGGAGCGAACGAACGCGCCAAGCGGCGCCGGCTCGGGTGTCGTCTTTACCCCCGATGCCTATGTGCTGACCAACAGCCATGTCGTCAGCGGCGCGCGCAAGATCCAGGCGACCTTTCCCGATGGGCGCACTCTCGCGGCGACATCTGATCGGCGACGACCCCGACACCGATCTCGCCGTGCTGCGGCTCGAAGGCGAGGCGCCCGCCTTCGCGCGCCTCGGCGATTCGCGCCGGCTGAGAGTCGGCCAGCTGGTCGTCGCGATCGGCAACCCGTTCGGCTTTCAATGCACGGTCACCGCCGGCGTCGTCAGCGCGCTCGGCCGTTCGCTGCGCACCCGCTCCGGGCGGCTGATCGACAGCGTGATCCAGACCGACGCCGCGCTCAACCCAGGGAATTCCGGCGGGCCGCTGGTCACCGCCGCGGGCAAGGTCGTCGGCATCAACACCGCGATAATCGGCATGGCGCAGGGCATCTGCTTCTCGATCTCGGCGGCCACCGTCGAGTTCGTCGCGGCCCGGCTGATCCGCGAGGGCAAGGTGCGACGGTGCTACATCGGTGTCGCCGGTCAGAACGTGCCGCTGACCCGGCGCGTGGTGCGCTTTCACGAGCTGGCCCGCGAGACGGGGGTGCGGATTCAATCGACCGCTCCCGATGGCGCCGCCCGCGCCGCCGGGCTGCTGAGCGGCGACATCATTGTCGCCGTGGAGGGCGTTGCGGTCGGCGATGTCGACGAATTGCACCGGCTGATGACCGAGGAGCGAGTCGGCAGGCCCGTGCCGGTCACGGTGCTGCGCCTGTCGCAGAAGCTCGATGTCGCCGTCACCCCGCGCGAGTCGCCGCCCCGCGCTGGCGCGTAGGGCCTTTAACGTTTTTCGCTCTCACGGAGTTCGCTAGGCCGACTGAGGAGCCTGTTCTATTCCCCCCGGCAATGTTGTCGACAACGTTTCAGGCAAGGGCTTTCCCTTGGTCTCGGGAAGGAACGGCGCCGCGACGACTCCCAGGATAAAGAACAGCCCGACGAGCGTAGCTGCAGGGCCATAGCCGCCGAGCCCGACGATCAAGGTGCCGGCTATCAACGGGCCGGTACAGGAGATCCAGCGCGGCGCGTTGAAGCAGAAGGCGACGGCGGTGCCGCGCATCCGCGTCGGGAACAGTTCCGGCAGCCACACCGGTGCCCAAGCCCAGATCCCGCCCGTGAAGAAGCCGAATACCGTGACGGCGGCGAGTAGCGCGGCCATTGACTGAGCCCACATATACACCACCGGCGTCAAGACCAGGCACATCGCGTACCAGATCATCGCCGTGGGCTTGCGGCCGATCCAATCGGCGCAGAAGCCGAGGCTGATAAAGCCGAATATGGCGACGCCGGTGCCGAGGAGTCCGGCCACTGCGGAATAATGGGGCGCCGACAAGCCCGCCTTGGCGGCGACGGTGCCGACATAGGTCGGAACGAAGGTGGCGACACCCCAGAACCCAAAGGTCACCGAAAGCATCATCAGAAACGCGGGGATGAGCCGTCTCCGAACGCTGCGGTCGAGAAACATGTCGACCACGGTGAAGCGCGTCAGCGCGGCGTTTTCACCCTCCAGCGCCACGCCGCTGCGCCTCTGCGCCCGCGCATCGCGGCGGCGCTCGCTTGCCGCTTCCCAGCGCGCCGATTCCGGCATGCCGCTCCGGAGCCACAATACGAGCAGGGCCGGCAAGACGCCGACCAGATACATCCAGCGCCAGGCGTTGGGACCCAACCCGCCGATCACCAGCCAGACGCCGGAAGCGAGAAAACTCCCGATCCCGGCGCCACTTTGCAACAGCCCGCCACCCTTGCCGCGCGCGTGATCGGGCCATAATTCGGAAACCAGGGAGGCGCCGGTGACCCATTCCGAGCCGATACCGACCCCGACGAGAAAGCGCAGGATCGCGAACGACTCCCAGTTCCAGGCGAGGGCACTCAGTGCGGTGGTCAGCGAGTAAGCGAGGATCGCCAGCATCATCGTGCGCTTGCGGCCAATGTAATCGGCGACGATGCCGCCGATCACGCCACCGGTGGCCCAGCCGAATACTGTGGTCGCGAGAACGTAGCCGGCATAACGCGGAATCTGCGTGTATTGCGCCACGTCGAGCAGCTGGTGCAGCGCAAAACCGACAGTCAGGAAGAGCGCGTAGATCTCGAACCCGTCGAACAGCCAGCCGAGGTTCGAGGCGAAAAGCACCCTCCACTGCTCTCGGTTGAGCGAGCGGTACCAGGGTGACGACAAGGTGGTGGCGTTGGTGTCCATGCCGGGACCTCACTGTTCTGCATGCGCCCACTACCGCCGACGCGGCGGGGCTTATTTTTACCGGTCGGAGGATACACCTTGGCACCACGGGTCCACAACTCATCCGCACAGGAGAATCTCATCTGTTACAGCCCGTGTCTTTCGACTGCGGTAGCGCTCAGCAGCATCCCGCGATAAGTTCTTAAAGCATGCAGCAGCTGATCCGAATCCGCGGCGCGCGGGAGCACAATCTCAAGAACATCGATGTCGAATTGCCGCGCGACAGCCTCGTGGTGATCACCGGGCTGTCGGGGTCGGGCAAATCCTCGCTGGCCTTCGACACGATCTATGCCGAGGGCCAGCGCCGCTATGTCGAGAGCCTGTCGGCGTATGCGAGGCAATTCCTCGAATTGATGCAGAAGCCCGAGGTCGAATCGATCGAGGGGCTGTCGCCGGCGATCTCGATCGAGCAGAAGACGACCTCGCGCAATCCGCGCTCGACGGTCGGCACCGTGACCGAAATCTACGACTACATGCGCCTGTTATGGGCGCGGGTCGGCGTGCCCTACTCGCCCGCGACCGGGCTGCCGATCGTCAGCCAGACCGTGTCGCAGATGGTCGACCGCGTGCTGGCGATGCCGCAGGGCACCCGGCTCTACCTGCTCGGCCCGATCGTGCGCGGGCGCAAGGGCGAATACCGCAAGGAATTGGCCGAGCTGCAGCGGCGCGGCTTTCAAAGGGTCAAGATCGACGGCAAGATGTTCGAGCTCGACGAGGTCCGCGGGCTCAACAAGAACCTCAAGCACGACATCGAGATCGTCGTCGACCGCATCATCGTCGACAGCGAACTCGGCAACCGGCTCGCCGATTTGTTCGAGACCGCGCTCGAATTGGCCGACGGCATCGCGATCACCGAGAACGCCGATACCGGCGAGCAGACGATCTTCTCGGCGAAATTCGCCTGTCCGGTCTCCGGCTTCACGATCCCGGAAATCGAGCCGCGCCTCTTTTCGTTCAACAACCCGTTCGGCGCCTGCCCGGCCTGTGACGGGCTCGGCACCAAGCTCTACTTCGCCCCCGACCTGGTCGTGCACGATGTAAGGCGCAGCCTCGCCGAGGGCGCGGTCAGCCCGTGGTCGCATTCGAGCTCGCAATATTACACGCAGACCCTCGAGAGCATTGCGCGGCACTTCCGCAAGAGCATGCATACGCCCTGGCAGGATTTGCCGGAAAAGATGCGCCGCACGATCCTCTACGGCTCCGACGGCGAGCCGATCAAGATGACCTATGATGACGGGCTGCGGAAATACACGACCGACCGGCCGTTCGAGGGCGTCCTGCCGAATATGGAGCGGCGCTTCCGCGAGACCGACAGCGCGTGGGTCAAAGAAGAACTCGGGCGCTATCAAAGCGCCAGGACCTGCGAGGTGTGCGGCGGCGACCGGCTCAAGCCCGAAGCGCTCGCCGTCAAAATCGCCGGCAAGCACATCAGCCAGGTCGCGGCGATGTCGATCGCCGAGGCCGGCTCCTGGTTTTCGGGCATCGGCGCCGAGCTGACCCCGAGCCAGCGCGAGATCGCGCAGCGCATCCTCAAGGAAATCAACGAGCGGCTCGGCTTTTTGAAGAATGTCGGGCTCGAATACCTTACCTTGTCGCGGGCGTCCGGGACGTTATCGGGTGGGGAGAGCCAGCGCATCCGGCTCGCGTCGCAGATCGGCTCCGGGCTGACGGGCGTGCTCTATGTGCTCGACGAGCCGTCGATCGGATTGCACCAGCGTGACAACGGGCGCCTGCTCGCGACCCTGAAGCGGCTGCGCGACCTCGGCAACACGGTCATCGTCGTCGAGCACGACGAGGAAGCGATCCGCACCGCCGATTGGGTTATCGATATGGGGCCGGGCGCCGGGGTCCATGGCGGGCATGTCGTCGCCGAAGGCACACCCGAAGCGATCATGGCCAACTCGGACAGCATCACCGGCCAGTACCTGACCGGCAAGCGCGAGATCCCGGTGCCGCCGATGCGCCGTATCGGCCACCCGGGACAGATCCTCCGTATCCTCGAGGCTCGCGGCAACAACCTGAAAGGGATTACCGCCGAGATCCCGCTCGGCACGTTTTGTTGCGTGACCGGAGTGTCGGGCGGTGGCAAGTCGACCCTGATCGTCGAGACCTTGTACAAGGCGCTCGCCAAGCGGCTCAACAACGCGCGCGAGCAGGCCGCGCCGCATGCCGGGCTCGAAGGCGTCGAGTTTCTCGACAAGATCGTCGACATCGACCAGTCGCCGATCGGCCGCACCCCGCGCTCGAACCCGGCGACCTATACCGGCTGCTTCACGCCGATCCGCGACTGGTTTACCGGGCTGCCCGAGGCGAAGTCGCGCGGCTATTTGCCGGGACGCTTCTCGTTCAACGTCAAAGGCGGGCGCTGCGAGGCCTGCCAGGGCGACGGCGTCATCAAGATCGAGATGCACTTCCTGCCCGACGTCTATGTCCAGTGCGACGTGTGCAAAGGCCGGCGCTACAATCGCGAGACCCTGGAGGTGCTGTTCCGCGCGAAGAGCATCGCCGACGTGCTCGACATGACGGTCGACGAAGGCGCCGATTTCTTCCGCGCCGTGCCGGCGATCCGCGACAAATTGCAGACCCTGCAGCGGGTCGGGCTCGGCTACATCCATATCGGCCAGCCGGCGACGACCTTGTCGGGCGGCGAGGCGCAGCGTGTCAAATTGGCCAAGGAACTCTCGCGCCGCGCCACCGGCCGCACCCTCTACATCCTCGACGAGCCGACAACCGGGCTCCACTTCGATGATGTCCGCAAGCTCCTCGACGTATTGCACGCGCTGGTCGAGGCCGGCAACACCGTGCTCGTCATCGAGCACAATCTCGAAGTCATCAAGACCGCCGACTGGATCATCGATCTCGGCCCCGAAGGCGGCGATGCCGGCGGCCATATCGTCGCCACCGGCACCCCCGAAGACATCGCGTCATGCGAGGCGAGCTACACCGGGCAGTACCTCCGGCCCTACCTCGCCCGCCGTCCCGCGCAACGCCGGCGGGCGGGATGAACGCGACCTCTTGGTGAGCACCGTTCGCGAACAGGCGATCGAGGAATTGCGCCGTATGGTGCTCGATGCGCTCGGCGAGCATGATGCGGCGGTATGGTTGTTCGGATCCTGCGCGCGCGGCGAGGCCCGGCAGCACAGCGACATCGATATCGCGATCCTGCCGCGCGACAACCTTCCCTCAGGCCTCCTCGCCGAATTGGCTGCCGACATTGAGGAGAGCCCGATCCCCTACGACGTGGATCTCGTCGATCTGCGGCGTGCCGAGCCTGCCTTGGTCGAGGAAGTGCGGCGGGAAGGCGTGAAATGGCGGGAATAGAGCGGCGGCTCGCCGAAGCAGAGGCGGCACTCGCGACCCTTGACGAGGCCGTGACGAATGCATCGCGTTCGCTGGTTGATCGCGACAGCGCTATCCTGCGGCTGATTTACACGTTCGAAGCGGTGTGGAAGGCCTCTCAGCAGCTTCTTGGCGAGCGAGAGGACACCGAAGTCGCGTCGCCGAACACAGCGATCCGCGCAGCGCGGCGGCTCGGCTGGCTTTCGGATGAGGACGCACAGGCCGCCACGCGGATTGGGCAGGATCGCAATCTGGCGGTCCACATGTATCGGGGTAAAATCGGCGAGGAAATCGAAAACCGCCTTTCCGGGCACGCCGCTGTGCTACGGCGCTGGCTCTCGGAGTTGCGGCGGCGAGCAGCGGAGGGAAGCTGAGACGTCAACTTAAGGCAGGAGGTTGAACGGATGCCTGTATCGATCCGCCCACTCCATCCCGCTTTGGCCGGTGAGGTTGCGGGTATCGATTGCCGGAAGCCGCTCGCTCCGGGTGAGATCGAGGCGGTCGAGGCGGGAATGAACGAATATGCGGTGCTGATCTTTCGCGACCAGAACCTCACCGACGAGGAGCAGATCGCGTTCTCCCGTCATTTTGGGTCGCTCGAAAATTACAACACGCCGGGGCACGTCAGAAAACGCGAGGACCAACGGCTCGGCTCGGGCATGGCGGATTTCTCCAACCTCGACAAGCACGGCAACATCATGTCCGACGAGGATCGGGTGTGGTTCTTCAAGCTGGGCGACCGGCTGTGGCACTCCGACAGCTCGTTCCGCCCGGTTCCGGCGAAATATTCGCTGCTCTCCGCGCGGGTCCTTCCTTCATGGGGCGCCAACACCGAATTCGCCGATATGCGCGCCGCCTATGACGCGCTGGATCACCGCACCAAGGGCGAAATCGAGGACCTGATCTGCGAGCATTCGCTGATCTATTCCCGCGAGGCGATCGGGTTCACCGATCTGACGGCGGAGGAAATCGCAGCGTTCCGGCCGGTACGGCAGCGGTTGGTGCGGACTCATCCGGCAACCGGCCGCAGATCACTGTTCCTCTCATCGCACGCCGGCGCAATCGTCGGCTGGACGATCCCCGAAGGACGCATGTTCCTGCGCGACCTGACCGAGCATGCGACAACGCCTGCGTTTGTCTATTCGCACTCGTGGCAGCCTTTCGACCTCGTCATGTGGGACAACCGCGCGACGATGCACCGCGCCCGCCGTTTCGACCGCACCGAAGTGCGCGACGTGCGCCGCACTACTTTGGCCGGTGATGACACCAAATTGTCCGCCAAATAAAAATTTAAGGCCCTAGTTCAGACGACAATAGTAAATAGGCAGTACGTAGTACCTTGGCCTGGCTTTAAATTAAGCGGGCTGCCTGTTTTCCTAAGCAGAAACTTCTGATGGCATGGATATTGCTGGCAATTGCTGTTCGATAGAGCCTACGGAGAACAGCAATGCATTCGGTAGCCGAAATCGAGGAAAAGATCCGCACGCGGTATCATCAGCCCAAGGGTGTCGAACAATTTGGCATCGAGCCGGTGCCGCCGGAGCTGAAGACGGTGCGATGGCACGACATATTCGCGATTATTTTCGGGTTCGCGCTCAATCCCGGCTCGATGCTGGTTGGCGGGATGGCCGTGGTATCGGGTTTGTCGTTCTGGGGGGCGGTCGGCGCCATTACCGGCGGGGTGCTGCTCGCAACCATCGCCTACACGATCACCGCAACCGTCGGGGTCGATTACGGCTTGCCTGGGCAAGTCTCGATGCGCATGGTCTATGGGCTGCGTGGCGCAAAATGGGCGCCCTCATTTCTGCGCACGATCGCTTCGACGTACTGGTTCGCATACCAGACCGTGGCGGGCTCCCTCGCGGTCGTCGCAATCCTCGACCGGTGGACCGGAACACCACATTCGCTGGTCACGATCAGCGTCATTTTCGCGATTTTGCAGGCGATCGTCGCAATCATCGGCTACGACTCCTTAAAGCATCTGTCGCGAGTTGCACTGCCTTTTAAAATTTTGATCCTGTCGTTTGTTCTAGTGCTGTTGGGAACGCACAGCGATCCCAGTTACACACCTTCCCAGGTGTTTCACTACGCCGGGAAACCCGAAGCCGGCTGGCTCCTCTTCGTCACCTGGATGAACGTCGTCGCCGCCGGATCTTTGACGATGCTCACCGATTCGGCGGATTTTTGCGGCTACACCCGCTCGCGCGCCGACATGTGGTGGGGCACGTTGATGGGCAAGGTCGGCGGCGGCTGCTTTGCCGCCTGCCTCGGCGCCTATAGGGCGGCGGCGACGCTGGGCAAGACCGCGAACGTGTTCAAGGTAGCCTCCGGGCTAACTACCAGCTGGTTCGTCTTGCTGCTGTTTCTGATCGTCATCGCGCTCGACAACTGGACAATCAATGTCCTCAATCTCTATACGGGCGGGTTGTCGCTGTCGAACATCTTTGAAAGGCTGGGCCGGTTCTGGACCACCTTGGTCATCAGCGTGCTCGGCATCATCCTCTCCGCGATCCCGGACGTCGCGAGCGGCTACACGACTTACGTAGGGATGTTGGGGAACGTCTTCTCGCCGATCGCCGGAGTGCTGATCGCCGATTATCTGCTGGTCAAGCGGATGCGTATCGACCTCGTCGGATTGTTTGAGACCAAGGGTCCGTACTGGTACTGGAAAGGCATCAATCCGATCGCGGTAATTTGGACGGCATGCGGGTTTCTCGCCTACATGTTCGTCATCCCTCCGGAATCGATCCGGGTGCTGATCACATTGGTGGCGACCGGCGCAGGCTACTGGGCGACAATGCAGCTACTGTCGCCCTATTTTGCCTGGCTGGCCCGAGCTTCGCATCCGGGCGAGCAACGCGAGCCCGTCGAAGATCTCGATTGGGAACTCGCTCTGCGCTGACGTTCTCGGATGAGCCGACGCAGCACCCTCCCCGTAGCTACGGGGAGGGTCGCGCCGCGCCGCTACCTCCTCGACGCGAGCGGGACAGCGACAGTCGATAGACATTTTGCTGACGCTGCGGCGTCTCGAGCATCAGATGGCATGCACCCATGACGGCGCAATCACCGGGGGTTCCGGTGATCCCGTAGCGCCGCAGCGCTCGGCCGCTGACCCGGATAGGATGATGCAGGCTGACCGCGTGAGAAACGCCACCCTGGTCGTGCTCCGGCGCGACCACCCAAACAAGGTCATCAACAACACCGTCGACCAGAATACCGGGACGGTGACTCTGAAGGCGGAATTCGCCAATCAGGATGCCGCGTTGTGGCCGGGCGAATTCGTCAACGCACACCTCGAACTCGATATCGTCAAAGATGGCGTGACGGTCCCGGCGAATGCCGTGCTGATGGGCCCCACCGGCTCGTTCGTTTATCTGATCGAGCCTGATTTTACCGTCAAACCGCAACCGGTGACGACCACTGATGTCGAAAACGGTATTGCGCTGATTGGTAAAGGGCTCAAAGCCGGTGACAAGGTCGTGGCGACCGGCCAGACCGGTCTCGCACCGGGCGTCAAGGTCGCCGTCAAGCCGGGTAGCCTCGGCGAAATGGACGCGCGCGAGCCGGAGATCGGGCCGGAAGGCGTCGGCAGCACCGGCATAACCACCGCCCCGTCGGGGGCCGGCGGGATCACGCCGCGATGAGCATATCGGAACCCTTCATCCGCCGGCCGATCGCGACCGCGCTGTTGATGGCGGCGCTGCTGGTTGCCGGGATTCTTGGTTACAACCTGCTGCCGGTCGCGGCCCTGCCGACAGTGGATTTTCCGACGATCAGCGTCAGCGCGAGCCTGCCCGGCGCCAGCCCGGACATCATGGCTGCATCCGTCGCGCAGCCGCTCGAGCGGCAATTTGCGACCTTGCCCGGCGTCAATCAGATCACCTCGATAAACATCGAGGGTACGAGCGTCATCACGTTGCAATTCGACCTGTCGCGCAATATCGACGGGGCGGCCTCCGACGTTCAGGCCGCAATCAACCCCGCCAGCGGGCTCTTGCCAAAGCAACTGCCCAATCCGCCGACCTATAAGAAGGTCAATCCTGCCGACGTGCCGGTATACATCCTGGGCCTGACCTCCGACGTCATGCCGTTGCAAGAGCTCGACCAGTATGCCGACCTCAACATCGCGCAGCGCATTTCGATGCTGCCGGGTGTCGGCCAGGTTGTCATCTTCGGCGAGCAGAAATAGGCGCCGACAGTTCAGGTCAATCCGGCGGCATTGGCGGCGCGCGGCCTCGGCATGGATGATGTCGCGACGGCGATCACAAACAACACTGTCGAGCAGCCGGTCGGAACGTTGCAGGGACCGCAGCAGGCCTACCAGATCGGCGCCAATGGCCAATTGTTGCAGGCTCGGGGGTTGAGCAAGGTCCTCGTGGCGTACCGCAATGGTGCACCGGTGCGTATCAAGGATATCGGCAGGGTGGTTGACGGGTCGGACGCGCCGCTGCAGCTCGACTGGGTGAACAATCACATTGGCGAGATGATCGGCATCTGGCGGCAGCCCGGGTCGAACACCCTGCAGCTCGTCCGCCGGATCAAGGCGATGTTGCCGGAGCTCGAGGCCGGGATCCCGCTCTCGGTCAAGCTGACCGTCGTCAGCGACCGATCATTGTCGATCAACGCCAGCTTCAATGATGTGCAACTGACGCTTTGCTTTACTGTCGTCCTCGTCGTTTTGGTTATATTCGCCTTCTTACGCAGCTTCTGGGCGACGGTGATCCCCAGCGTCACAGTTCCGCTGTCACTAGTCGGGACCTTTGTCGTCCTCTACCTTGCCGGCGACAGCCTCGACAATCTGTCCCTAATGGGACTGACGCTCGCGGTCGGCCTGGTCGTCGACGATGCGATCGTCATGCTCGAAAACATCTACCGCTACCTTGAACAGGGCGATGATGCTCTGACCGCAGCCGTGAAGGGCGCGGGCGAGATCGGCTTCACGATCGTGTCGATTACGATTTCTCTGATCGCTGTCTTCATCCCGATATTGTTCATGGGCGGGGTCATTGGCCGGCTGTTCCGCGAATTCGGCGTGACGGTTTCCGCCGCGATCGTGTTGTCGGCGATCATCGCGCTGACCCTGTCGCCGATGATGGCGGCGCTCTTCCTTACCGATCCGCGATCAGTCAAGCACGGTCGTCTCTATAGGTGGAGCGAACGGGCATTCGAAGCCGCTGTAAGCGGCTACCAGCGATCATTGCGTGTCGTGATGCGGTTTCGCCTCTGGGCGATGCTGGTCAATCTGGCGCTGATCGCGCTGACTGGCTGGCTGTTCATGACGATCCCCAAGGGCTTCATTCCGGAAGAAGACACCGGGATGATTTTCGGGTTTACGCAAGCCTCGCCGGACATTTCCTTCATGGGCATGGCCGATCTGCAGCAAAGGGCGGCGGCGGTCATCCTGAAGGACCCCGACGTTGCAACGGTCGGTTCGGCAATCGGCGGCGGCGGCAGCTCCGGAATGAACACCGGCCGCTTTTTTATCAGCTTGAAGCCGTGGAACGAGCGCAAGGAAACGGAGGCTCAGATCATCGATCGGCTGCGGCCGCAGCTTGCCCAGGTGCCCGGCATCCAGAGCTTCCTGCAGCCGCTGCAAACCATCCGGATCGGCGGCCGGCTGACCAAGACGGAATACCAATACACGCTGCAGGACATCGATTTGGACGAGCTGCAGCAATGGGCGCCCAAGGTCGAAGCCAAGTTGAAGACGATCCCTGGCCTCGAGGATGTTACGAGCGACCTGCAGCTGGCGAGCCCACAACTGAAGATCCAGATCGACCGCGACTTGGCGTCCCGTCTCGGCGTCAACCCCAATACCATTGAAACGACGCTCTACGACGCCTTCGGCCAGCGTTACGTCACGCAAGTCTACGGTCAGCTCAACACATACCACGTGGTACTCGAAGTAGAGCCCGCATACCAAAAGGACATCTCCGCCCTGTCGCGGATTTATGTGCACGGCTCGGGTGGCCAACTCGTTCCGGTCAGCCAATTCGCCCGCTTGGTGCCGACGACGACCGCCGTATCGGTCAACCATCAGGGCCAGTTTCCCGCCGTCACACTGTCCTTCAATCTCGCCGCCGGCACCTCGCTCGGCGAGGCGGTCAACCGCATCGATCAGGCGATGCCGACGATGGGGCTGCCGAAAACCGTCGAGACATCGTTCCAAGGCACGGCACAGGCCTTCCAAAGCTCGCTGTCGTCACAGCCCATTCTGATCGGGGCGGCGATCTTTGCGGTTTATGTCGTGCTGGGGGTGCTTTACGAGAGCTTCATCCACCCGGTGACGATCCTGATGAGCTTGCCGCCGGCCAGCGTCGGCGCGCTGCTGGCCTTGCAGATCTTCGGCTTCGATCTCAGCATCATCGCGGTCATCGGCCTCATCATGCTGATCGGCATCGTCAAGAAGAACGCGATCATGATGATCGACTTCGCCCTCGAACGCCGGCGCCATGAAGGGAAATCGGCGGAAGAGGCGATCGTCGAGGCTGCGGTGCTGCGGTTTCGCCCGATCATGATGACGACGATGGCGGCGATATTCGGCATCTTGCCGATCGCGCGCGGCTATGGCGCCGGCGCCGAACTGCGCCAGCCGCTAGGCGTCGCCGTTGTCGGCGGCCTCGTCGTCTCGCAGGCGCTGACCCTATTCACGATTCCCGGTGACCTATCTCTACATGGAGCGGCTCAGCGAATGGTTCAGCGGCTTTGGCCGCCCGCGCCGCCGCCCATCGGACCACGCGCTCGTCCCCGCGGGAAACCACCCGCGCCCGGTCATCATCCACGAACGAGCCGGCGATTGAGCGTCCGGCTCAACTCCGTCGAAGCTCCCGAAAGATCGTATCGTCACTTCCGCGAAAGCTTCTGAAGAAATCTCCCATCGTTCATCCACTCGTCACCCCGGCGGCAGGCCGGGGCCCATCGCGCCGCAGCACGGACCGCCAATCGTAGGGCACGACATTGCAACTGCTCGGGGAGCAGGAGTGGCGTAACAATGGGTCTCGGCCTTCGGCGGGAAGACAGGGAAGGTTGCGCCTTGCCGCCTATGACCTCGCTCGCGCCGAAGCCGAACTCGCCGAAAAAATCGCCGCCGAGGTCACCGCGGCCGCGGCTTGACCAGGCTGCGCCGCTGCTCTTGTTTCTCGGAGAGGCAGGACTAAGCTTGCCGCTGTCACGAACTCCCCCAGCATAGGTGCGAGCCGATGAGCGTGCCGGAGAAATCGTTTGAGCCGGGAGCGGCTTGCCCGCTCGACGGGGTGCGGGTCATCGACATGTCGCGCCTGGTCTCCGGCAACATGGTCAGCCTGCAGCTCGCCGATTTCGGCGCCGAGGTCATAAAGATCGAGGACCCGAAGCGCGGCGACCCGCTGCGCGCTTGGCAGACCGACGGGGTCAGCGTGCATTGGAAGGTCTATTCGCGCAACAAGAAGAGCTTGGCGATGAGCCTGCGCGAGCCGCGCGGGCGCGAGCTGTTCCTCGAACTCTTGGCCACCGCGCAGGTGCTGATCGAGAATTTCCGTCCCGGGACGCTCGAGGCGATGGGGTTCGCGCCGGAGGTGCTGCATCGGCACAACCCGCGCCTGATTATCCTGCGGGTTTCCGGCTGGGGTCAGGACGGGCCCTACCGCGACCGGCCCGGCTTCGGCACCCTCGTCGAGAGCATGTCCGGCTACGCGTCGCGCACCGGTTTTCCCGACCGCGAGCCGGCCCTGCCGCCGACCGCGCTCGCCGACATGGTCGCCGGGCTCTATGGCGCCTTTGCGGTGATGGTGGCGCTGCGCCAGGTCGAGGCCAAGGGCGGTTTCGGCCAGGTCATCGACCTGCCGTTGCTCGACCCGCTGTTCTCGTTCATCGCGACCGAAGCGGCGATCTACCGGCTGACCGGAACGGTGCGCGAGCGCACCGGCAGCCGCTCCGAGACGACCTCGCCGCGCAACGTGTTCCGCACCAAGGACGGCCGCTACATCGGCATCTCGGCCTCGATCCAGGCGATGGCCGAGCGGCTCTTCCGCGCGATCGGCCGCGAGGACATGATCACCGACCCGCGATTCCGCACCAACAGCGACCGGGTCAGGAATGCCGAAGCCTGCGAGGCGCCGATCGTCGCGTTCATCGCCGCGCGCACCTTGGCCGAGAACATGGAAATCTTCGAGCGCGCCGAGGTCACCGCCGCGCCGGTCTACGACATCGACCAGTTCATGGCCGACCCGCATGTGACCGCCCGCGAGATCCTCGTCGACCTCCCGGACGCCGAGATCGGGCGATTGCCGATGCACAACGTCATTCCCCGCCTGTCTGCGACACCCGGCCGGCTGCGCCGCCCGGCGCCGGCGCTCGGCGAGCACACCGCCGAGATCCTCGGTTCGCTCGGCCTCGACCGTGCGGAGATCGAGGGGCTCGCGCGCGAAGGCATCATCGGTCTCGCCGGAGGTAAATCATGACCGCGGCTGCCCTGCCGGTATGGCGCTCGCTGCTGTTCGTGCCGGTGACCGCGAAGCGCTTTGTCGACGGCGCGGCAAGGCGCGGCGCCGACGCAATCATCCTCGATCTCGAAGACAGCGTCGCCGCCTCCGAGAAGGAGCGGGCGCGCGCCCTGGTGCCGGAGGCGGCCGAAATCGTCTCGCGCGGCGGCGCCGATGTCGTGGTCCGCATCAACCGGCCATTGCGGCTTGCGGTGCGCGACATCGAGGCGGCGGTCGGCCCCGGCGTGCTGGCACTGGCCCTCCCCAAGGTGGATAGCCCCGAGCATGTGCGGCTGCTCGCCGAGATCGTCGACGAGGTCGAAGCCGAGCGCGGCATGGCGCCGGGCACGACCCGTTTCATCGCGATGGTCGAGACGGCCGCGGCGTTCTTCCGCATCGCCGAGATCGCCCGCGCCCATCCGCGGCTCTGCGCGCTCAACCTCGGCGCCGAGGATTTCGCATTGTCGGCCGGCATCCTGCCCGAGGCCGAGGGGCTCTTCATGCCGAAGCAGATGGCGGTCTTCGCCGCCCGCGCCGCCGGCATCATGCCGTTGGGCTTCATCGGCACCGTCGCCGAGTTTCACGACCTCGACGGCTTCCGGCAGACCATCCGGCGCTCGCGCCGCCTCGGCTTCATCGGCGCCTCGGTCATCCATCCGAGCCAGGTCCCGATCCTGAACGAGGAGTTCCGCCCCGGCGCGGAGGAAGTCGACCACGCCCGCCGCGTCGTCGCCGCCTACGACAAGGCGCTCGCCGAGGGTGTCGGCGCCGTCACCGTCGACGGCAAGATGATCGACGTGCCGATCGTCGAGCGCGCCCGCCTCCTGCTCGACCGCGAAGCCGCAATCGCCGCCCGCGAGGCCAAAATGCGCGAGACCTCCGCAATATCTTGATTGCCGCCGGATTCCCCTCACCCGCCTCGCTGCACTCGCCACCCTCTCCCGCGGTGTGTCGCGGTGCGGGAGAGGGGCTGCAATGAATCCAGTACCAAGCACCGCGGGCTTGGTGGGTTGAGGGTGTAACCTAGCCTTCCCCGAAATGCCGCAGCAGCCACCGGAGCGTCTCGTCCGGCGCTTCCTCCGGGACGTAATGGCCGCAGTCGATGGGCCCGCCAGTGACTGCGGCAGCGTAATCCCGCCAGACCGCGAGCACATCGCCGTAGACCGTGCCGGTGTGGCTCTTTGCGCCCCACAGGACGAGGAGCGGACAGTCGACCTTATGGCCGGCCTTGCGATCGGCTTCGTCCATCTCGAAGTCGCAGGTCGGGCAGGCGCGATAATCCTCGCAAGAGCCGCGGATCGTCTTCCAATTGAAGCAGCGGACATATTCGGCGAACGCCTCGGGATCGAAAAAGCCGAGCCCGATGCCGGGCTTCGACAGTTTCTTCTCCATAAACCATTGCGCCGGCACACCGGCCATCATCCGCTCGGGCATGTCGTAGGGCTGGGCCATGAACAGCCAATGCCACGACTTCAATGCCCAGTTTTTAGAGGCGTTGGTCCAGATGTGGTAATTCGGCAGGATGTCGATGACCGCCGCCCGCTCGACGCGCTCGGGGTGGTCGAGGCACATGCGATGCACGGTGCGGGCGCCGCGGTCGTGGCCGGCGGCGAAGAACTCGCGGTAGCCGAGCTTCTCCATGATTTCGACCTGGTCCTGCGCCATCGCGCGGAACGAATAATTGATGTGGTTCTCCCCGCCTTCCTCGGGCCCGATGCTGTCGCCATAGCCGCGCAGATCGGCAGCGACGACATGGAAGCGCTCGGCGAGGCGGCCGGCCATCTTATGCCAGGAGACATGGGTCAGCGGGTTGCCGTGCAGCAGTAACAATGGCGGGCCGTCGCCGCCGTGCCGCAAATGGATTCGCGCCCCACTCGTCGCGATCTCCGTCCGGGTGAACCCCTCGAACATCCGCCACCTCCTCCACTCCTGTGCCGCACGCAACTTGTCCTTTCTTCGCCAGCATTCCGCAAGGTAAACTCGCGGCGACACCGAGGGGAAAGGTCGCGTGTTGGGGGACCGCCGGTTCGTCGTCGAGCTAGTGAAGCCGTCGCATTACGACGACGACGGCTATGTGATCCAGTGGTGGAAATCCTGGATACCCTCGAATTCGCTCGCCTGTCTCTACGGCATTGTGAGCGGATCTGGCCGAACGGCGCGCGCTCGGGCCCGATATCGCGATCGAGATCCACGCCTATGACGAGTGCCACACCGTCATCCCCCTACGGCGCATCATCGGCAGGATCAAGGGTGCGGATGCCGGGCTCGTGTGCCTGGTCGGCGTGCAATCGAACCAATTCCCGCGTGCGATGGATCTGGCGGCGCGGTTTCGCAAAGCGGGCATCCAGGTGGCTGTCGGCGGGTTTCACGTCTCGGGCTGCCTGACGATGCTGCCGGAATTGCCGCCCGACCTCGAAGGGGCGCGCCGGCTCGGGGTGAGTCTCTTTGCCGGCGAGGCGGAAGGGCGCCTCGCCCAGGTCTTTGCCGATGCGTTCGCCGGCCGGCTGCAGCCGATCTACAACCACATGGACGATCTGCCCGGGCTGCAGCAGCAAGTAACCCCGTTTCTGCCGCTCGATATCGTGCGCCGCTATGGCGAGACGATCGGCGCATTCGATGCCGGGCGCGGCTGCCCGTTCCAGTGCAGCTTTTGCACGATCATCAATGTGCAAGGGCGCAAATCGCGTTGGCGCGATGCCGACGATGTCGAGCGGCTGGTGCGCGCCAATCTGGCGCAGGGCGTCTTCCGCTTCTTTATCACCGACGACAATTTTGCGCGCAACCGCAACTGGGAGGCAATCTTCGATCGCCTGATCGAGATGCGCGAGCGCGAAGGGCTCGGCCTGCAGTTCATCATCCAGGTCGACACGCTCTGCCACCGCATCCCGAATTTTGTCGAGAAGGCGGCGCGCGCCGGCTGCAAGCGGGTCTTCATCGGGCTCGAAAACATCAACCCCGACAATCTTCTGCAGGCCAAGAAAAAGCAGAACCGCGTGCACGAATACCGCCAGATGTTTCTTGCCTGGCGCGCCCAGCGGGTCATCACTTACGCCGGATACATCCTCGGATTTCCCAGCGACACGCCGGAGCGCATTGCGCACGACATCCGCACGGTGCAGCGGGAATTGCCGGTCGACCTGCTCGAATTTTTTATTCTGACGCCACTACCCGGCTCGGCCGATCACCAGAAGCTTCATACGAACGGGGTGTGGATGGACCCCGACATGAACAAATACGACCTCGAGCATGTCACGACCGGCCACCCGGTAATGACCGCGGCCGCATGGCAGAAGGTCTATCGCGACGCTTGGGACCTCTACTACTCGGCCGAGCATATCGAGACTATCTTTCGCCGCGCCAAGGCATCCGGCATCAAGCCGGTGCGTCTGTTGAACCATATCCTACAATTTTACTTCACCTTCATTCAGGAAAACGTGCATCCCCTGCAGGGCGGCTATTTCCGCCGTAAATTGCGGCGAGAGCGGCGGGTCGGCCTGCCGCGTGAAAACCCGGTCCTCTTCTACCCGCGGCGGCTCGGCGAAATCCTCGAAACGCACGCCAGGCTCGCCGCCTTCTACGTTTACCTCCACCGCATCCGCCGCCGCGTCGAACGCGATCCCGCGCTCTACACCGACCCCGCCCTGATGCCTATCGACGCCGAGCGCTGCGGTCTCGCCCCACGTCAGCACACGGCCGGTGCCGCCGCGTGAGGAATGGTAGGATCTTTTTCTCGGCGTCGGCTCCCATTCTGATTTTTTACTAAACCTTTGCCGTAGGTGCGATTGACCGTGCTGAACAGCAGATTTCTCTTTCACGCCTACGAGCTAACAATGAGTTTTTGACCCGACCAGTATGGCTGGGAGATTAGGCTTGGTGAGTCTCTGTCGCTGTTCCCGGCCAGATCGCGCTGGGCCATTTGTCGGATCGCATCGGGCGCGATTGGTATGGAGCACCGGTAATGGCTTTGCGTTGCGCGGCGCTGCGTGCGTCAAGTTCAGCAAATTGGGCACGGGCTGCCCGAATAACCCGCGCCAAATCAAAGCCCTTCTCCCGCCTAGATGGCGGAATTCTCTAGATCCGATTGCGCCATCGGATCGCACCGAGCCCGAGAAGGGCGGTGCTCAAAACGAGCATAGAGGCGGGCTCGGGGACGCTGTCGCCTATGTAATCGAACGTGATTTGCTGCGCCATGTTCCAGTCGGTCTCATAGGGCAGTGTAATCTGGACCATCACGCCGTCCGAGAGCGTTTCAGTCTGTACCAAAGACGCAGCCGACGACAAATACCCCGGCGATGATGCAGGACTCGTGGTCCAAGCCAAATCGTCTTTATCGGTGCCGTAGTTCGCATAATAATTTATGTAGTCGGTGAAGCTGACGCTGCCGATGCCATCCGAGAGGGTGAAGGTGATCGGAATGTCCGCCTCGTTTGTCCCGGAGCCGTTCGGCACCGCGACGAACAGGACTTCACCCGATGTCGCCACACCCTGAGCCAAAGATTGCGTTTTGGGATTGGTCAACGGGCTCACGGTGCCAAGATTGCTGGTAGATTGGTTTGCGGTTGTCGAGAGCGTCGGCAAGCTACCGCTCCGGTGCGTGGCCGTACCCTCGGTCCAGGAGTTTGTCAGCGAAATCGTGGAGGCCGAAGCGGGCTGTGCCACAACCGCCAGAAGCGGAGCGGCTAAGAGCGTCGCCGCAATTGTTATGTATTTCGAGTTCATCGTAATGTCCTTGAGATTGTGTAACTGCCTCAAGCAAGCTGCGGGCCACTCCAAAAAACAACACATAATCAACGGGGTGAACAACCTGTGCCAACTATTCCGCTCGGGATCTGTAAGGGAGTCCTTACAGAACGTATTGAGAACAGAGCTGGAAAAGTCCGCAACGGTAGGAGCAAACGATCCCGCAGGGAATCTTAAGCCGCGCCCCAAACACTTCCAATTTGTGAACGGACCGAAGGCGGGTTATGATGAACTGGCTTGGCGCGCTTATACTGCTGGATGTGAATGGGCAGGGAATAAGGACCCCGTTTTGGGGTGATGCGTCCAATCGGGACCCCGGGATGGTCGGTCCACAGTGGCTTCCGTGAGGGGGGCCAGGTTGGGATGCTGGTAGTGGTGACAATCGCGAAGATCCGTCGGGCGTATTCGCCCAGAATAAGCCGATAAAATTTGCCGCGAGTTACGGGTGTCGCGAAGGTCGCGAATAGTCATGCGCAAGGTGATCTCGGCCCCAGGCGACCGAGGCTGCCGCAATGCGCGCAGTGCGGCAGCCGCAGTCGCCGCCGGATCACCGTGGTGCTTGCCTCGGCAAGTTTGAAGGAAGGGCTCGACGACGCAGCGCGGGTCTATGACGATCAAAGCGGCGACGCCGTGAAAATCTCTTATACGGTAAGTTCGACGCTCACCAAACAGATCGAAAGCGGAGCGCCCGCCGACGTCTTTATCTCGTCTGACCTCGACTGGATGGATTACCCTCAACAACGCAATCTCATTCAGCCATCAACACGCAAGAAACTGCTCGGAAACCGGCTCGTCATCGTCGCGGCCGCAGACAGCGATCTGAAGCTCGACATCAAGCCAGGTTTCGACCTGGCCGGGGCGCGCAAAGGCGGGCATCTCGCCATGACCGATCCCGATAGTGTTCCTGCCGGGAAATACGAGAAAGCGGCACTCGAGAAACTCGGCGTCCGAAGCTCGGTGCGGGCCGCTGTCGCGCCGGCCGAAAACGTGCGTGCCGCCTCGCTGTTCGTCTCGCGCCGTGAAGCGCCGCTCGGATTGTTTACGCGACCGATGCCGCGGCCGATTCGGCAGGTAAAGATCGCGGGTGTGTTCCCCGAAGCCCCGAAGATACTCACCCGCCGATCATCTATCCGGCGGCGCTCACGGCCGACAGCGAGCTTCATTCGCCGGGACCGGCGTCAGATCATCAACTCGTCAAACCGTCCAGCTTTGGCCGCCGCCGAGCGGGCCGGACAATACGGCGAAATTTGACGACCTACGGCAGCGGGTCGCGAACGCCGGCAACGCGAGCGACGAACAGATCGCCGAGGCGCGCCAGCACATCAACGAACATGATCGCTGCTCCCCTCGATTTTGACAACAACATCGCGCTGGCGCGGCTCGACGACAAGATCGAGGCGCTGCAGGGCAGACGGCCGGCATAAGCCGACTCTTCGACAGAATGGATGTTGGCCTGAGCGAGCGCGACATAGGCGGGAAAATAGTTATGGTCGATGATAACGAGTTGGTCATCAACAGTGCGGGTCATGCGCATGCTCAAGAGAGCCACGACGGCCATCAGGATCAGCAACCCGGCAGCGATGCCGAATATCTTGACCCCGATGGTGACGCGCATGGCCGCTCCGATCGGTATACTCGGCCGATCACTTTTCCGCCGGCCAAAACCGAAATAACGCCCGATTATACCTGTGCGTCGTGATCGCGCGAAAATCGTATTAAGTCCATGCCGCTCACTAACGCGGCGGATATGAAGGCGGACCGTACAAACGGTTCAGCTCCTGTCGGTTCAAGTCGTTGCTGGTTGTGCTGTTCGAATAGTCTGGCGGCGGTCCGTAGCTTGGCGTCGGAGAATAGCCCGGAGCTGGCGCGTAAACCGGCGCCGGTCCGCCATATTGCGGTGGTGGATATCTCCGCGACGCCATGCATTGTGCGTAGTAAGCATTGTATTGTTGCTGGAGATAACCCGCCGCATTCTGAGCATTGGCAGCGCCTATGCCGGTGCCGACGATCGCACCCGATGCCGCTCCGATGCCGGCGCCGCGGCCGCCGCCCACCGCGGCACCGAAAGCGGCCCCAAGACCGGCGCCAAGGAGAGTGCCGCCGATTGCCTGGGAATTGACCTGATCGCGCAACGGGGCGGTCTGCGCATCGGCAAATTGCCGGCACGTCTGATCATAATAATACGATTGCGCCATCGCGCCGGTACTCGCCGTGAGCACCGCCAAAACCGAGCCCGCAAACCTTTTGGCGACTAGCTTCATCGAAGGATTCTCCTACCTAGCCTCATATGACCGAGGCGCCGCGACTGTCGCCGACGGACGACAGAGGCAGGTGTGCATCGTTGAGCGATAATAGTTAAAACCGTCTATAGATGAGCAATTCAGGTATAAAAGCGCCCCGCATCCACGGGTGGCGGTCGCCCGCCCGAGCTTTACTCAGACGTATCGCTTAGGCTTGCGGCTGCTTCATCCAATGCCTCGATGCCCCGCGATCAGCGCTGATCACCGCTTGAGGTCGTCGAAGATGTCTCGCAGAGCATCGCGTTGTCTGGCGATCTCGCCTTTGTGATGCTCGATGCGCCGGATAAAAGATGCCGGGATCTTGGGCTTCAGTCCGGAGGTTTGTTCGGCGATCATTGGATATCTCGCGGCTGGTCGAATGACGCACAGGAGAAACAGGTTCCCCCAACCCCGATGCCTGATGGCGAATTGTCTGAGCGATTATGGTTCGTCCGGCGCGCTCTTCGGCTATATCCGACATCGGGCTTGACGTAACAGGTCCTGCTGAGAATAGCTCGATTGGCAGCGGCCTTTGCGCCGCCGCGACGCAAAGGAACGAGCAGATGATACGCACCGCCATGGCCGCCCGGTGCTGCTTCTCGCTCGACAATCGCTCCCTCACATGGGGTTCCCCGCTTGATTGACCTGCTATTGGCACCATCCCCGCTTCGAACTGGCAAGCGGCTGTACTTTGATCGCGCAGATGACGTTCCGACTTGTCCGATCGAGATCCGGACGGGCGGCGAGATTTGGGTGAAGCCGGTGTTTGGCTATGCCAATCCAACTGGACATTGGCGTCAGCAACTCGAAGATGGGCCCGGTCGTGTCTCAGCCTAGAGATCGGCAAGGCGGTGTACGGTAAACTGGCGGCAGGGCTGCTGCCTGTTGACCTGGCGAGGCAAGGGGCGCTGTTCGGCACCCGGAACTGCGATGGCTGGGAAACGGGACTTACTATCGTGACGGCGCTCGGCCAGCTTCTGCCGTTCCTGTCTGAGAAGAGGCGCACCTTGCTCTGTTTCACCGGGTGCGGCGGGTGGCTGCGGATTACGATGGCGCGATCCTACGCCGGGAGCCCGTGCCGCTGGCAAGTCGACCCGACCTTGCCACCCTGAAGCGATGTTGCGGCGCTGGGTGGCCATGCGGCACCGGCGACTACCCTCTGGCGCTGGGCCAAGCCGATCCAGGCACGCTCTGATTTCGCCGGGATTGAGAACGGCTTTCAATTCGTTATGAGCCAGCTCGCCCCGTTTGCCGACACGCGCCTATCTGTGTCGGACGTTGCTGCTGACCACGGCCAGCCTGTGGGTTCTGCTCGGGGCCGCCGCATTGTGGCTGAGGAACCGGTTCTCCGAATGCGGGACGAGGGCTGCGCACCGAATGGTGTTCGGAACCATGAGGGCCGATGCGGGTGTGGGCCCTGCGGACGGCGAGGGCAGGCTGATCAGCAATTGGTGCGAACGACCGTTCCAGATCGTCAAGGCGGCGCGAAGAGCCCTGTGGATTTGCCGCTGCGCTTGGACGACACTGTCGCGTCACCCACTACACAGGGCCAACACCAGTAAGCATGATTCTAGAATCCGAAAAGGAGCTGCGGCTCAGCTAGTTAGATTAGTGAGGCAGCGGGAGCAAGTTCGGTAAGGCATGCTTGACGTCTCTGAACATGTCCCGCGAGGCGATAGGTGTGCTCATCCTGTTTGTCGCGCAGCAGAGTGCCCGACCTGCTTCGGGCGGCGGTCGCACGGAGACGCGATTGCAGTACTACGGCGCGCTGGGACTCGAACCGCCGCCGGGCTTCGAACTGCCATGAGCCTGGAGTTGGCGCGATCCATCGAAGGTTACGCCGATAAGGGCGGGGTCGCGCCGGCTTCTCAAGTCGTGGTCGTCGGTGCATCCGACGAACTCTTTCAACAGATTATCGGTCTATGTCACCGCGACGCTCTCAAACTCGACCGGGTCCTGTCACCCCAAGCGCCTGCCATCTGATCGACGCCGGCGCGCGCGAGATCGGTAAGGTTGATAACGCCTTCAGGGCGAAGATCCGCAAACAGCTGGTTTTGGAGGCCTCGCGCGCCCACGTCCCAGTCGAATCGTCGAAGTTGCCGAGCTGCCTCTGACCTACGGCGGCAAACGCTCCGAACGCGCCGTCCGCGACTTTCTTAACCGAACCGGCGGCAGCAACATAGGCTTTGCGGTTATCGGCGTCGCCCTCTCGCCCTCCGTCGAACTTAGCGCCGCCGATCAACTTCGGGCGATATGGGAGCGCGTGCTTGGTTTCCCAGATGCGATGCCGACGAGAGCTTCTTTGATCTTGGCGGCACTTCGATCATGGCGCTGCGTTTGTTTCAGGACATCAACGATAAATTGGGTGTTGCCATCGGTCCCTGGATTCTTTTCTATTCTCCCACATTACGAGCGCTAACGCTGGCGCTCAATTCCAAGGGGCGTGCGCTGTCGCCGATCGTGCCGCCGGTTGGCTCGGGGGCCCCGGTGTTCTTCCTGCCCGGCATGTATGGGGATTGTAATGGAAGTGCGGTCTTTGTCGAACAAGATACATGTCGACCGACCGTTGTATGGCCTGCGCGCACGGGGTCTAGCGCCCGGCAAAACGCCCCACTTCAGTGTGGAATAAATGCCGAATGACTACATTGAGCCCTGCGGCGGCTACAGCAATCGGGGCCTAATACTTTGATCGGCTATTCGTTTGGAGGTCTCGTCAATACGAGATAGCCCGCCGGTTGCGCGAGGCTGATGAGGGGTTTAGTTCTTGGGTCCCATTGACACTCTTATTCACTTAAGATTTATGCGAGTTGGTGAGCGCCTCCGCTTCTGGGCGGCGCGGCCGTTTCGCCATTGACTTGCGATTGCCACCGCGCCTCGCGCAACCGTGAGAAGGCTATGGCCCCGCTTCTTCGTAACAAACTCCGAAACAACGATGCCGGCATTGCTGGAAAAAATTCTACCGTCAATGAAGGAGCTCTTGCGCGTTACCGACTGCAACCGTATGGTGGTTCAGTGACGATTTTTTCGCGCTGCCAATCGTTGGCCGCGCTTCTGCGATCCGCTCCCGGTGTGGCGACGGCTTGTGAGCGGCGGGGTTCTCGTCCGGCAGCTGCCCGTTGCACATGACCAGCTAATGCGGGAGCCGGCAGTCGATGCCCTCGCGCGTGATTGGACCCGATATTTTCTATTGGACGCGACCGCGCTTCTCTTCTCCAATCAGCAGGAGAGCTTGATGCTACACCCTGGCGTCGGTAAGACCAAATTGCCCAAGGCGTACATATGAGAAGCGACGCTCATCGCAGAACGCCCATATAACAGAAATTTTTCTTGTGGCTAACCGAAGGTGGCAGAGAGGGCTTGTGCCCGTCGACTACAACCCCACTATCGGATCAATGCCATGAGGTTGTTACTCAGCGGTTTGACTGAGTTCGGCGATACCGCCGTGCTCATGCCATTGGCGGCGGCAATGCTGCTTTGGCTTCTCGCAATGCGCTCGCCGCGCGACGCGGCTTGGTGGGCCATCGCTGTCGCCCTTTGCGTGGGCACGACTGTCCTTCTGAAGGTTTGGTTCTATGGATGTCCGGCAGCGGCTGATCTGCACAACCCGAGCGGCCATACCAGTCTCAGCACCTTGGTTTACGGAGCGGTCGCACTGGTTACGGCAAGCCAAATCCAGGGCATGCAACGCATCATAGCGGTCGGCGGCGCCGCCGGCTTCATCCTGGTTATTGCGGTCTCACGGCTGTTGCTTCACAAGCACAGCACGGCCGAGATCGCCGTGGGACTAGTCATCGGCATAGCGGCCTTGACTTCTATTCGGCTCGCGATACCTGCGAAACCGAGCAAGGGAGATGCCGTTGTTCCCGCTGCTTATGGCCGGCGGCATCCTGTTATGGGTACTCCATGGCCGAGAACTTCCGGCTGACGAATTTCTCCACAAAATAGTCGGCTATCTTTCAATTCATTGCAGCTGAGACCGCCTCGGTGCCCGATCGGTTACAACAATTACGGGCGAAACTGGCCGATTGCGGGAAATAGAGGTCCGAAACGGAAAGGGAATCGATCATGCCTCTAGTCAATACAGCTGGCGAAAAGCAATTGTTTTCGGTCCCGATCCCTATCCTGCTATTATCGACATTGATGGTGGTGACTGGCGCAATGAGCGCTACAGCCGTCTCGGTAGCGCCGGGGATCGACATTCAGTCGGTGGTGAATGCCGCACCCCCCGGGACCACATTCATCCTTCAGCCGGGTATTTACCGTACCCAATCGGTAATCGCCAAGGACGGCGACATCTTTGACGGTCAGGGCGTTGCCACTCTGAATGGGTCTCGAGTGCTCGCGGGTTTCGCCCGCAACGGCAGCGCCTGGGTTGTTGATGGCCAAACGCAGCATGGACAATTCAACACTGGTGCATTTTGCGCGAGCCGCTCCCCGCAATGTGTGCACCCAGAGGATCTGTTCATCGATAATGTACCGATGCGCCACGTCGGCAGCCGCGCAGCCGTGACGTCCGGAACATGGTATTTCGACTATGCCCAGGCCCGAATATATGTCGGCGACGATCCGGCGGGGCATACGATCGAAACTAGCGTCACACCCGGCGCGATCACCGGCAACGCCAAAAATGTCACGGTGACGGGCCTGACGATCGAAAAATACGCCACGCCCCTGCAACACGCGGCGGTGGGCTCGGATGGCGGAACCGGCTGGGTCATCACCAACAACACGATCCGCCTCAATCACGCCGTCGGTGTCGGCATCAGTTCGGCCAGCCAGGTCCTTTATAACAAGCTCCTGCAAAATGGGCAAGAGGGCTATGCCGGGGGCGGAAATGACTTTGTGTTCGGCAGCAACGAGGTGGCCAACAACAACTACGCCGGCGTCAGCTCTGAGTGGGAAGCCGGCGGCGGCAAAGTTACCGCGACCAATCGTGGCGGGGTGATCCGCAACAACTGCGTGCATGACAATGACGGGCCCGGTATCTGGATGGATGAGCGGGCAAACGGGGTGCTGGTCGAGAAAAACGTCGTCTGGAACAACAGCGCCAGCGGCATCATGTACGAGATCAGCTATGACGGCGTCATCAGGAATAATCTGCTCACTGATAATGGGGCGGCATTTACGCGCTGGTTCTGGGGCCCTCAGATCCTGATTTCGAGTTCCGACGGCGTACAAATCTATGGCAATACTGTGGATGTCCCGGCAGCGTACGGCAACGCGATCACGATTGTTTCTCAGGCCCGAGCGCCTTACACACCTGCCGTCAACAATAAGATATATGAAAACACGGTTACCATCCGCGGCAAGGATTGGGGTCGCCTAGGGGCAGTGACCGACGTAGAAGCCGATACGATGGCTGTCGCCACTTTGAATACTATGTATAGGAATGTTTACCACGTAATCGGCATTACAACGGGTTATTGGAGTTGGCTTGGACTTGATCGCACATTGACGGGTATGAAGAGCATTGGCCAGGAGCGCGGCAGCACCGCCGATGCGGATCTGCCGATAACCCGCGTCCTAAATTGTGATTTCCTGGGTTCGAGCGGCCCATAGATGATCTCGGAATTGCTTGAGAATTGGGTTGAGTCGATGACCCCCTCGCTCGTGGTTGATGATCATCCGCCATGCCCAAAGCGGCATCTCTGCCTCCGCTACGCCAATGATGTCCTTTTCACGAACACACGAAGGGGGCCTAACCGAAAAATCGGACTGCGATTGCTATCGCTACGATTACGGACGATCCGTGCAATCCCCGAGCCTGGTCAGGAACACCGTACTCGCTTTACTCAGCGTTGGCCACGCCTGGACGATATTTCCGTTGACCCTCTGGGCCTACTCCGGGTTCCGCCGCGAGTGATCGAGGCCGTCCGAAAACTCTGGTGGAACGCAAATGGCCAACGCTACCTCTGGGAGCGCGAGCCGCGCATTCTTCGGCATTACACCATCCAACTCGCTAGGCGACTAAAGCAGTGTCCACCGGTGTGGTGTTTGAGCCTCGGGAGCATTGCCGCCGCAGCTCTTCCTGAGGGAGCGCCTTACGTTGTGTATGTCGACCCGACCTTTCTGCTAAACGTTGACTATTATCCCACAATGACTGGAATATGCCATAGAAGCCGCCGACTTGGTCATGAAGTTGACAAAAGAGCGTTTGGGCGAGCAAAAGGGGTAATCGCGACCAGTGAATGGGCGGCGACGAGTATTGTCAATGAGTATGGCGTTGCGGCTGAGCACGTCACGGTCGTCCCGGTCGGTGCGCAACACGTGTGCCCACTTAACGAGGTTGAGGTTTTGATCTCGGGCGCGGTCGCGCCTGGACGGGCCAATGCGGCTCTTGTGGATCGGCGTCGAATGGAAGCGTAAGGGTGGCGAGATTGCTGTAGAAACAGCATCGGAACTCCACAGACGAAAGGTTCCAATTAAACTCCATATCGCCGACTCGAACCGGATGACGAGGTCCGATCGGTACCCTTCGTACATTCTCATGGCTTCCTTGATGCTCGTACTCAAAGGTCTGCGATCGAGGACCCTTTCCTTTCCTCATTTGCCTTGTTACTTCCGAGCCGTGCCGAAACTACATCCGTTGTGCTGGCGGACGCTTCAGTTTTGGGCTACCAAGTTTCGCTTCGAATACAGGCGGCATGCGGACGATGATTAAAGATGGCATGAATGGTGAGGTTCTCGAGTTGGGCTCCGCGCCGTCCGACTATGCTACAATCCTGTTGCGCTACTGGGAAGCACCGATCGCCTATATCAAGATGGTGGAACGAACGCGGGAGCGATTTCGGGAGCACTCTGCTGGAACGTCGGGATCCGCGTGATTGCCGACAGACTTCTCACAGTTGCCTCGACGGCTGACTGGAACCTCAAATCCATGGTCAATTGAGGTTTTGGCTCTGAAGTGACCTCAATTCGATCGGGAATTCTGCAACAAATATGCGAAATCTTGGGTTAAGCGCTAAAATAGGGTTTAGAGTCGTGTTGGTCTGGTTGCGGGCTCAATGAATTAAGCGGGTTGCTGTTGATCGCAGCCCGGTAAATCATGGCGGATCCAATCCCGAGACCGAACAGACACCAGAACCAAATGCCCAGCATTGGTCCTTCGAGAGCAACATCGACAGATGCATCGATCAAGGCCGAAGCTACGTAGCAGACGATCCAGAGAAACAGGTTTGCAAAACCGCGGTGGCCGCGACGGCGTGCAAATATCATGCTGCGGCAGAGTAGGCTGAACCATGCTGTGAGCGTGACGGCCCACAGCGCTAATCCCGGAACTCCATAACGCGCAAGGATGGTCAGGTTGGCGTTGTGAGGGCTGCGTAGCGGCGGGCCCCCAAGCTCCGTCCCGACCACAAACCCATCCGCTTCAGCAAGGTTAATCCCAGACCCTTTACCTGTCCAGAAATATCGGCCGCCGAACGTGTAACCTGCGATAGTGCGCCACCAACGCAGCCGCCACGTTTTCGTCCCGTCCAAGTTTTCCGCATCACTTGTACCGAAAATGCTTTCGGCATTCTCTATTAGCTGTCGTGGGCCTATGCTTCTACCGCTACTCGTTACGATATCGTCGCCAGCAATGTACGCGGAGAATAATAATATCAGACTGACCGACAGGATAATAATCAGGCGGGGCAACTGCCCGCCAAGGATTGCCGCCATCCCGATCGGAATCACGCACGCGAGCAAAGCGCCGCGACTGCCAGCAAGTGACACGATCCCCACCAACAATATTACCACCCATATCACCGGAAAGCGTCGCATGCCGAGTAATGCAAAGACCGCTGCGCCAGACAAATGCACCGCCACTTCGCCGGGCCGCAAAAAATTTCCTGTGATGCCTATTCGTTGCCAAAGAGGCAACGCGTTACCACCAAAGTAAAGGATCATGCTGGTCAGGCCATAAAACCACGCGAAGCGCCCGTAACCTGCCACAATCAATTGCAGGCGATGTGGTCTCTCCAAAAGCAACCCGATCACCACGTAGGCGAACAAGCCATAGCCAACGATAACGCTGTCCCTTAGGGCGTCGAACCCATATACGCTGAGATACGGTAAAGTATTTGTTAGGGTCCAGCACATTAGGACGACCAGCAACAGAGTTGGCAAGCTTGCCAAAGTGGCGAGGCTACAACCGCTATTAGCCAGAACCACCAGTCCGAAGGCCAAACTTAGCTCGCCTATAAACAGCGGAGGAAGTCCGATATACGCGAACGTCTTACCTAAACAAGCATAGCCTATCAGAACAGAGCACAATAGTTGAAAATAACGATCGGCCAGCCGCGGCCGCGCCGCCACTGCTTGGGTCGGGCTCACTACCAAATATGCCATTTCCGACTATCGGTTGGAATGCACCGCCGGCATCGGCAAGGCGCAGCATTCGTACCAAACGAAGCCCTCGAGGCCTGCAAAACTAGTTTAGGCCGAATCAGACCCTCGGTCCGGTCGGATGCATCAGTTGTCATCGCCGGTATAGGGCCAGTAATCGTGCGGCGATTGTGGTCCAATCGCTGTCCGCGACGGCAAACTGATAAGCGGCAGAGCTCACTGTCGAGACCACTCGCTCGGCGAGCAGGCAGGCAGCTTTGTGCATGCCGACAGACGGCGTGAGGCGTCGCTCGCTGATCCAGACCCCAGCTCGGCGCGCGGTTACCGCTTGGCTTAACCGCGGTTCCTGGTGTTACCAGCAATGGGATGACCGAGCAGCGCGGCTTCCAGCGCCGTGAGCGGGCCCCGCTCGAAGCGTGACGCCATCACAAAGAAGTCGCACTCGCGGAGAACGGCTATCACGGCGCTGCCAAACAGGGGGGCACGCACCTCGACTACATCGCGAATCCCGAGGGTCGGGCAAGTTGATCAAAGGCTCACGATCGCCGCTGCCAATCATCGTCAGTCGGCCCCGGCCGCCATTATGTTGTATTCGGCGAAAGCCCGTAAGCAGCAGGTCGAGCCCCTTGTGCCAGACAGCGTAGCGGCCGCAATATACGAAATGCGGGAACAACGGAATCGCACTCGCGCACGGTGCGGCGATCGGCATACCACCGAACCGGCTTGAATAGGCACCATTTCCGACGGCTCGATCCGCGCACGGGGGGCGATCCGCCGCAAGACGCGTCTGTTCGTAGAAGATAACGCCTGAACGAAATGCGCTTTGCACAGAACGACCGCTCCATTGCAATCAGGTAGAGCGCAGTCAGCGGACGCTGGCAGTGGCCCATTGTGTCGTAAACGTGCGAATATCGGCCGTGCGCCGTAACTACGTAGGGAATGACCCGCCGGTGGAGGCGGGATGCGATGTCCACCAGTAGCGGGTCGCGGGCCCCATGGATATGAAACAGAGTTCGTCGCCCCGCCCCCGCCATCAGCATCTTCGAGATCTTGCGCTGGAGCCGCACGATGCGCCCGCCCAGGGACGCGCCGGCAGCCGGTAGAACATCCGTCGGCACCACACCCTCGAGGTCGGACGGATCTGCGGCGCCAGCGGACAAGAAGATGATTGGGCTGCTGGCCAGCGGCGATCTGCTCGCGCGCCATTTGCCGAGCAGCGTTGTGCATTCCGTTCGCCCGGCTCGGGTGACCATCCGATCCAGTCACAATCAGGTGGCGCAGGTCGAGCGCAGGTGGTGCTGACGGCCGGCTGCCAGGGCGCTCGACAGCCTCACGCATAACGTCGAGGTTCATGCCATATTACATTGTTGAGCGTGTGATAGGCCATCGCCGCACGCAAGCAACTGGTCGCGAAGAGAGCAAGACAGCTGCCCATGAGACCAAAGATCGCAATCAGCGGTAGACCAAGCAGCAGCGACGCCACTAGCCCGCCAAAATTGATACGCATCGCAAGATGCACCTTTCGATCCCGTGCAAGTAAGAACAGACCATCTCGCCAGGATAAGTGAAAACGGCGCTCAGTGTCATCGCTTGCACCACCGAGCCCAGATGCGTATAGGCAGACCCGAGCCCATAGAGTAGCAGCAATGCGCTGCCGGGTAGAACACCGAGCACGGCGTAGCAGGCATACACCGGAACTGCGCCCCACCATATAAGGGGTCGGGCGATGTGCCACTGCGTATCGGCTGCCTCGCCCCGCGCGCCCGCGAGCGGACACCTGCGGGATCACATTGCACAAGCCGAGGATAATCGGATTGGTCAGTTGCACCAGGTTCGATGCTGCCTGGTAATTCGCTGCGGCGGCGGTCCCGCTTATCGCGGCCAGAACCCACGGAAAGAATTGCATGCGCAGCGTTGCGAGCAGATTGGCATCCGAGTGAGCCGGCACCGAGAACCAGCCAGTCATAAGCAATCCGCCGAATATCCCTGAGCGGCCCAAACCGAATCGAGATTTGCATCGCCTGTACCACCGCAGCCAGCCCCGATGTCCCAGCCATCGCGACTACGGCGTCGTCGACATTAAGCTCGCGCATGTGCGCCAGAGAAAACAAGCACTAGCCGCCTGACCGAAATAGCAGACCATGTCGCCCGGCACAGCGGCAGCATGACGCATCTCCGAAAACAAGGCCCGGCGAAACAGCTCCTGCGCTTGACGAAGGACGAACCATGCGATCACGGAAACGGTGAGATCGGCACTGCGCAGCAACAGCAATACGATCACCAGGAGCAGGCAGAGGGGAACGCAGCCGACGAGCGTCAGCAACAGCCCGCCCCCGAGGACCTCGCTCCTGTCGCCGCCGGATGTCACTGTTGCGCGCACTGACATCGGGTAGAACAATACCGCATTCATCACCATGGACAGCCCGAGGATCAACAAAAGATCAGGCTGAACGTGCCGTATTGGCTCGGCGACAGGCTGCGCGCCAACACCATGTTGGCGGCAAAGCTGCCGAGGCTGACCAGGCCTTGGTCAGCGAGCGTCCATGTCGCGGCCGGAAAACGCAATTTAACCCGCATCCGCAACACTTTCCGACCGCGCCAGGTCCACGGGCCGGGAATGTTGCGGTACCGGGGACGGCGTCCAGCACTGCTGACCTTCATATGCCCATTTCAGGTAAAGGGCAGTCGCCTGCATTCCGGCGTCGAAATCGATACGCGGCTCATAGCCCAGTAGCCGCCGAGCATTTTCGGAGCTAACCACCGCCTTTGTCGAATAGAGCCGCAACTGCTGTGGGTCTGGCAGATAGACCTGGCCGCGTGGGCGCTCTCCCGTTCCAAAATAAATGCGGGTGACGAATTCGTAGAGCGATTTTGGAAGTGAATTGAGAGCGGTCTGCAATAGATTTCGTACCGCGTTCGACCGTACCGCAATCTGGACGATTTTTTTCGGATCCTCCACGATCAATTTGATATCATGGATGAGACCACTGTTCTGGCGTGCGATCTCTTCTGCCGGGCGGTACACCGGTCCCTTCGTGTCGAGCATGAGAGCCAACCTTTCGAAAAAATGGCCCCAGGTGACGGTGTCCGGCCCAGATACTAGAAAACGTTGGCCAATTGCCTCTTTCTTTCCCGTCGCGAGGAACATCGCATCGACGAGATCGTCTATGTAGACTGCGTTGCAGATGCCCTCGCCGCGGTCGGGAAGAACGGCCGTGCCGTAAAGCAGCATCTCCGCTGGCGCGTTAATCCAGGAGCGCGCGAACGGTCCGTAGACGATCGTTGGTTGGAGGACGGCGGCCCGTAACCCCTGACCGCGGATCGCGCGGAAAATCTCGTACTCCAGCTCCAGCTTCGTGCGCGTGTATACCCACGATCGGTCACCGTCGGGTGTTGCCTCGGTCAACTCGCCATCGGGAAAAGGCTCGTACACGGAGAACGTGCTGATATGCACCAGACGTTGCACTTGATGCGTGAGGCAGGCAGCAATGAGGTTGCGAACTGCGGCCTGGTTCTGCATGACCGAGCGCGGGTCGTAAGCACAATGAAATACCAGATCGCAGCCTTCCACCGCTTCGATAACCGCGGGTCCATCGGCTAGATCGATGCGAACGATCTCGGCCGGCAGGCGCGCCAATCGCGCAGCGGAAGCGATGTTGCGAACGAGGCATCTTACTTTCGCCCCTTGTTCGAGCAATCGCTCGACCAGCCGGCCGCCAATAAAACCGGTTGCGCCGGTAACGGCAACCTGCGTCCCTGGCGCGAGGCGTGGCGCCCCTGGCTTAGCTGCGGTGGATTGGCTCCACGGCATGCACAGAAATCCCCGTGCCGCATAGCAGCGTTCGATCACCGAGACGGCGGGCACGCCGTCTTCACCGGCAACACCGCTCTGCTTGCCGTTGAGAATGCTCCTTTTAAAATCCTTAAGCTCCGCCGAGAACAACTCGGGAAAACGCTGTGCCGGCAAAGCTCCGACCCCAAGATTGCCAACGCGGAACGCCTGCACGTTCGGCGAAGCGGAGAGGATCTCGTTCCGATAAAGATGAACCTCCACAAAACCCTGCGTTCCCTCGATCCGGCAGGTATTCGGCAATTCACGGCTGCGGCTTAGCTCGATGCGCCCGCTGCCGCCTGAGATCAGTTCGCAGTCTATGACACAATCGGCCTCGACGCCGCCCTGGCTGTCGTCGCGATAGGTGACGGAAGATATGTCACCCAACCACCATAGGATCAGATCAAGCGTGTGGACACCGGTGTCCATCAGGACCCCCCCGCCGGAGGCCTGCGGGCTCAACAGCGCGTCGGTGCTGACCGCCCAATTGAATACGAAACCCTCCCGCGCCTCAAAATGGCGGATCCGGCCGAGCACACCCGATTGCAGCAGTTCGTAGGTCCACCTTGCGACGTGCAGGTAACGCCGCAATAAGCCGACTGAAACGATCGTGCCGCTTTGCTTTGCGGCAGAGAGGATGGCACGACATTGCGCCGTAGTAGTTGCTAGCGGTTTCTCTATGAACACGTGCTTGCCGGCCTCAGCGAGCGCGGTAGCAATCGGGCCATGGTGAACGTGAGGTGTCGCGACGAGTGCCGCATCAAACGAGTTAACTGCTTCCCTCCAATCGCTGACAAGCGTCCGTGCCACACGCTTGCCCACAAGCCGGACAGTCGTTTCAAGATTTTTGCTGGACGGGTCCGCCAACACTTGCGGCAACCATCCGATGCGGCGCAACGCCGGCACGAGATGGTGCTGCACAACAGCTCCGCAGCCAATGATAGCCAGCCGCGGCTGCGCATTGTCGTTCATCAGTGATTTTCCTGTGATAGGCTAGAATGCAAGGCGTTGAGTGTTCAATAAAGCTGCCTCACCGCGCCGACATGCTCGGATGTAGCCGTGTAGCGCCGCTTCGGCGGCTGCGTTCCAGGTGAACATTGCCGTGGCGCGCTCACACGCCCGCTTGCCCATCGCGCGGAGACGGCTGCGGTCGCGGGCCAGTTGTTCGACCGCCTTTCGCAATGCCGCGGGATTGCCAGGCGGGATCAATTGGCCGGAGTCGGGATCGAGTTGGTACGGGATCCCGCCGACATCCGAGGCAAGCACGGGGACCCCATGCGCCATCGCTTCCAGCACGACAAGCGGAAATGTGTCGGCAACGGTCGGAAAAACGAACAGGTCACTGCGCCTGAGCAGGGCCGCGACCTCGTCATCGCTAAGCCGGCCGGTGACGACAATGCGCTGGTCTGCGCGCGAGGGCCGCGCGAGAGTGTCGTAATCAATCGCCGCACGGCGCTCGCCGCCAACGATCAGTAAATAAGGACACTGCAGTTGCGAGAACGCTTCGAGCAAAATCAAAACGCCCTTGTTCGGTGTGTGGTTGCCGAGGAACATGCAGGTTAGGCCTTGAAATTCCTCGTGCGGCGGAATCCCGAAGCGCCGGCAGGTCATCCGATCCGCGGCATCACAGCCTGGTGCCGGCGGCTCGACGCCATTCGGGACGATCGTTGGCGTGCCGGCGAAGCCGAACGACTTGACGATGGCGAAGTCTGCCGGAGACAGCGCGAACACCCCTGCCGCGTTTCTTACGACCTGCGATACGGGCCGGCTTACGCACATTTTCCATGCTTGGCGGCGCACCCTCCCCACCCCGTATGCAGTCTCGGCATGGCCGAGCTCGTTGAAGCCATGTGTCGAGACCACGTAAGGAATGCCGGTTTTGACGCAGGCTCGCGCAACCCGCGCCATCTCCAGCGCCGGCATCGGATTGTGCAGATGGACGAGATCATACCCGCCGCGGCGAACGATCTGGGGGATATCGGACACGTAAAACAGGCTGCGATAGCGTGAGGGTAGGCCGCGGAAGGGAACTGGCAGCCACGACTTGACCGCCACCCGCATATCGGCGGCATAGCGGTCGCAGTCGATCGCGCTCATCGTTGCTATGGTGATGTCGCAATAGCGTGTAAGCGCCTCGGTGAGGCGCAACCCGGCTCGTGCCCCGCCACTGGCAGTCAGATGAGGCGGGACAATGATGGCAGCGAGAACCCTCATTGGTATCGGGCGGTTAGACTGCCGGCGAGATCGGGGTTAATCCACAGATCGCGGATCGCGTCGTCGACGGTCCGTTCTGGACTCCACCCGAAACATTGTGACACCCGGCGAATGTCCGCCGCGAGGAGAGGGCGGTCAATCCTGCGTAGCCGACTGGGGTCCTGGTGGACCTGAAAATCGATGCCCGATACCGCTCGCATTTTCTCGATTATCTCGGCCACGGAACAGACGACCGAGCTGCCAAGATTGACGATGATCGTCTCTCCATGATCTACCCCGTTGCCAGTAGCCACCGCTGCAAAACCTTCAGCCGCATCGAGGACGTGGATGTAGTCGCGCCTTGGCGTCAAATTACCGAGCCGAACGACGTTGTGCCCGGCCTTGAGCTGGGCCACGAGTTCCGGGAACAAATGAGGATTGGTCTCGCCCGGACCAACCACGTTAAAAAGCCGCACGATCACTGCCTGTAGGTCGAGCTTGCTGACAAAATCGGCGACAAATTCTTCAGCGTGCAGCTTGGTGCGCCCATAAATGTCGTTTGGCCCGAGCGCCGCTTCCGCCTCCCGATGGGGTCGGTCATCCGGTTTATAGACCGCGCCGCTGCTTGCAAATACAAAACGCAACCGCGGCGTGCAGCATGCCAGCAGATTAACAGTCCCCAGAACGTTGGTTGCCACCGCGAGGGATGGATCCCGCTCACACTCCGGTATGTAATGAAGTGCCGCCAAATGCACGATTACGTCTGGTTCGAAGCTACGCACCAGGGCGGCGATCTGCTCACCGTCCCGGATATCAACTTGCTCGAGCCGCAGCTGGCGTCGTTCCGCGTTCTCGAACCGCCAACTTCCATAGCGAAGACTGTCAGCAACACACACTGACCCATGCTGAGCCAACAGCCGAGTGAGGTACCGACCCACATAGCCATTACCACCGGTTATCAAAATACGTTTACTCACTAGAGGTGCCTAGGCTGCGCGAGAGGTGCCGGGCCCGCTCGAGATACCCGGTTCGGGCGGGGTGAAAGGTTTGAGCGCCGCGCTGGCTTCGGGCATAGCGATCGTGGCGCCCTGTCTCGCCGAAAGGCTCTCGAAGAAACGCCTCGCATTCATGTAATGGGAGCATTCATCCTCGAACCCAAACTTGCGATGTTCGCGGGGAACGACCTGGGTAAGGATCGTGCCGTCAACACGTATCGACTGATCGAGCAGCCGCTGCAGCGCATTGACGACGGTGCTCCTTGTGGTTTTTCGCCAATGAATGACGTGGATCACGACGTCTGCTTGGCGCCCGACTACAAACGAATCGGCAAGCAACAGCACCGGCGCACCCTCTATAATGATCGCGTCAAACTGTTTGCGCGCTTCTTCGATCAGCCGGTCCAGCTTCGGCCCGAACACCTCCGCCTCCACCGTGGAAATCCGCTGACTGACGCGTAGGGGCTCCGAGACGGTAGGTGCGAGCAGCAGGAGGGGAACGCTCGTTTCGCGCGAACGTGTACTATCGATCAGCAGCACGCGTTGCCCGACACCGACCAGTGATCGCGCCAATGACATGCAGACCGTGGATTTGCCTTCGCCGGGCAACGAGGATGTCACTAGCACAACGCGGCACTTATCGGCGGTGCCGAACAAGCCAATGCCCGTTCCCAGAGACCGGACAGCCTCGGTGAAAATAACGCTGTCCGTTAACGGCGTACCGCGTTTGCGGCGCTTGAATTGCATCAGTTTGGGAAGCATGCCGAGGCAACGGATCCCAGTCGTTGCTGCAACCTCGCGGCTGGTACGGAACGTACGATCCCTTTTCTCGCTCAGCAGCGCGGCGGAAACCCCGAACCCCAGTCCGCCGATGACCCCGATGGAGAAAACGACGAGCCGTTTCGGTGACGACGGCGTCCACACGGGCTCCGCCGGTGAGATCACACTGGCGGCCGTCGGCTGCAGATTGTAGGCCGCCACCGCTTGTTCATAGCTGCGAGTCAGCGACGTGACGCGCTCCTGGGCGGTCTGAACATGCGCCTGCAGATCGTGGAGCTCGGCTTCGTGCACCTTGCTGTTGACGAGCGTATGCTGAAGGGCCTCGAGGCGGCTCTTGAGGTCGTGTTCCGCGCGTGTCGATGCGGCAACGTTAGCCTCCAGGATCGAAACGGTGCGCCCGATCGCCGCACGCAGCGATCCCTGGAGTTCCGAGAGGGCGGCCCGCGCCCGGACGACTTCCGGATAAGCGGGACCATGGGCGGATGTCAGTTCGGTTAACTCCTTCCGCGCTGCGGCTTCATTCGCCGCGAGAGTTTGAATCAAGGGTATTCCTTGTAAATCGTCCGCGGACGGAGTACCGCCGGCGCCTAGGATCCGGCGCACCCGGGCCAGCCGGTTCTCTTCGTTGAGACGCGCCAGGCTCGCAGCACTGAGCTGATCGTTGAGATCGCGAAGCTGCTGTTGTTGGACGTTTTCGCCATTGGGGCCCACATCCAATAATCCCGTTCGTTGGCGAAACGCGTCGATCGCCGCTTCAGCGGCTTGCTGCGCGGACTTCGCAGCGCGGATCTGATCCAAATACCACTCGGTGACATGACTGGCGAAACGCGAACTCAACTCGCTGTGGCGCAACAGGTACTCTTCCGCGAAAGCATTAGCGATGCGCGCCGCTTCATTCGGGTCATTGGATGTGTAGCCGATCGTGATGAGATAGGAACGGTTGTCCGTTTCGACTGCGAGATGCGACATCACCGAGCGAATTACCCGGTCGCTGTCTGTCTCGGCCGACGCCTGGCCGCCGATCAACGGACCAGCATCAAATCCGATTTCTTTCAGGAACCGTTGTCCGGTTGTTAGAACTCCAGCCAACAAATTGGCGGCGGGAAGAGCGGATGGAGCGTACGCCGCACTCGCATCGAGCGATAATTTTTTTATAACGCGGCGTGCCATGAGACGAGAGTGAATGATTTTCGCCTCGCCTTGAACGATCGAAGTTCCGTCGAGCATGACGGCCGGCGCCTGCTCGTTCGCCAGTACCGCCTCGCGGGCCAGTACCGCCTCGCGCCTTTCCAAATCCAGTTTCAAAATGGCTTCAGCCGTATATTCCCTTTTCATCAACAACAGGACGATGCCAGCCAACAGCACTGAGGCTGCTAGCGCCGTTATCAGGAGACCGCGCCGCCGCCAGATCGTCAGCAGCGCGCTTTCCGCGACATTCTCGTAATAACCTCGTGCCGGCACCCACGACAGATCATGGGACAATGAATTTTCCTCCGGTGACCCGTACACTCGATTGCAAAAGGACGTGGGTGATATTGGACGCCTCAATACTACATGCCGGCCGGCGTCTCCGCGAGCGCCCCGAAGTGGTACCTCTCGCGGTGAAAGCTAGAATGCACCTCGGTAATGCAGCTACAGTAAAGATAGCCATTGGGATGCGTTTCCTCTTCCTCGACCATCCGGGGGGAAGCGGCGCGATAGAAGGATCTCCACTCCAGAAGTAACTCCTTTGACGTGGGTCTGTGCCGACCCTTCGCCGTCTGCACCCTTAATCGCAGCAGCGATCAAGTCCACACTGGTGCTAGTGATAGCCATGATGTGGGTTTCAGAATGTCGGATTGTAGTCAAGACCGGGTCAACATACTCGGCGTCAAGGTGAGCGCAATAACAATGCAGGACGCGCTCACCGCTATCGAGGAGCGGATCCGCAACCGCGTCCCCTTCTACATTTGTGTCACCGGCGTGCACGGAGTAATGGAGTGCCAGCGCGATCCCCATTTGTTGACCATTCACAATGCCTCGGGATTGACGGTTCCCGATGGAATGCCAATGGTTTGGATGGCACATTGGCTCGGCTTTCCCAGAGTTGAACGGATCTACGGGCCGGACCTGATGCTGGCAACGAGCGGGCTCTCGGCCAAACGAGGTTATCGACATTTCTTTTACGGTGGGGCACCCGGTACGGCCGATCGTCTCGCCGGGGCACTGCGGGCGAAATTTCCGGGGCTGGACGTCGTCGGTACTTTGTCGCCTCCCTTTCGGGGTTTGACTCCCGAAGAGGACAGTGAAGTGGTGGCCGACATCAATGCCGCTCGGCCAGATATTGTCTGGGTCGGCCTCAGTACGCCGGCGCAAGAGCGCTGGATGGCGGAACATCTTGGGCATGTGCATGCGCCGGTGCTGGCCGGAGTTGGCGCCGCCTTTGACTTCCTTTCGGGGAATAAACCGCAAGCGCCGCGGTGGATGCAGCGCAATGGTCTCGAATGGTTGTTCCGAATGGCTACTGAGCCGGGGCGCCTGTCTAAGCGTTACATTAGGAATAATCCGATTTTTGTGCATCGAGCCCTGGCCCAGCTGCGTTCACCCGAAAGGTATCCGCAAATCCGATGATCCTAGCCCATTGGTCGATACCCCTTTTCATTCGCGGTTCGAGGACCCAGCCGCCGCTATAAGCACCCAGCCGGAATTTTCCCGAGGAACAAGACAGATGTCGGCAGGAAATGTTGTGGTCACTGGAGCAGGCGGCTTTATCGGGCATCACCTGGTGAGCTATCTGGCGGCGCGGGGGCTTTGGGTAAGGGGCGTCGATATCAAGCAGCCGGACTTTGCACCAACCCATGCTCACGAATTTCTGATCCTTGACTTGCGCGACCAACGCAACTGCCTGATTGCGGCAGAGGGGATGGCGGATGTGTATCACCTGGCCGCGGACATGGGCGGCATCGGGTACATCTCCAGCCAGCGGGCGGCGATTGCTCGCAACAACACGATGATCAATAGCAGTATGTTGGAAGCGGCACGAAAAACGGGGGTTGGACAATTCCTTTATTCCTCGTCGGCCTGCATTTACCCACAACATTTACAAACCAATGCCGACGTCGTTCCACTCCGCGAGGAAGATGCGTGGCCGGCGCAACCCGAGGAAGGATATGGGCTCGAAAAGCTTTATGCGGAAAAGCTCTGCGAATATTACACCAGCGATTATAACCTGCCCACAAGAGTGGTCCGGTTCCACAACGTCTATGGTCCGCTTGGCACATTTGAAGGGGGACGCGAGAAAGCTCCCGCAGCGATCTGCCGTAAAATCGCAGCAATCGAGGATGGCGGAAAGATCGAGATCTGGGGCGATGGGTGCCAGACGCGGTCCTTCATGTACGTGGCCGATTGCGTCGAAGGCATTCATCGAATTATGGAGGCGGGGTACGAGAGCCCTCTCAATCTCGGGACCGACGAGCTAGTGTCTATCGACGGACTGGTCGATATCGTCGCAGCGGCGGCCGGCAAGCGGATCCGCAAAAAACATGACCTCTCGCGACCACAAGGTGTGCGGGGACGTAATAGCGATAACGGGCGGCTGCACAAAATCCTCGGTTGGGAGCCGCAGATACGGCTACGGGAGGGCATCCCACCGACCTACCAGTGGATCGCGACCCAGCTAGCTGCGGCGAACCGCCAGCAGGCTGCGACAATGGGACTGGCAACTGCGGCTGCATAACGACAGCCGCTTTCTCGCGAATACCCCAGAGGCGTAGCAGTGAGCGATACTGTCTCCTCTCAGTCGACCGCCTTGACTGTCGCTTCACCGGCGTTTGCGAACGCTTCGCTCCATAAGCCAGCGCGCCGCCGGGTGCAAGTCGGGCTGGCGCTGGCAGTCGCAGACGCGATTTCGGCAGATCTGTCGATGGGCATGGTAAATTGGTTGCGCAGCGGGTTCGACACAAGTACCTCGGTTTTTGGGCTCGACCGTCCGGCTGTCGACCTTGGCAGTTGGGGCATTATTATTTCATGCTTTCTCATCGTCAATGGCTGCATGGGCCTCTACGATACCGCAGCCGAGGGACCGGTGGAGCGGTTTCGGCGCCGTGTCCTTGGAACTTTATTGGTGCCCGGCCTAGCCCTTGTGTTCATTGCGCTGTTCCGGCAGGCTTCCCTTTCCGTTCCACTTCCTCTGTCCGTTATTGTATTATTGCTAACGGCGGCGCCTCTGGCCCTGCCGTTCGGACTGATCGGCGAGGCATGCCTGCGCCGCGTTTCGCCCGAAGCATGGAATGCAAGCACTTTGCTGGTCGGCGGTGGCGCTATAGTGAACCAATTGGCATCGTATTTCGCAGCGCGTCCGGAGCTCGGTTTGCGGCCCATTGGCTTCGTCAGTGATCATCCTGCGGGTGCACCAGCTTGGCTGCCATGGTTTGGGCGTTTGCCAGACCTCACCGGTTTGCTCGAAGGGGTCGATGTCGTTGTCATAGCATTGCCACGCGGCCTATCAGCATTGTCGCCGACTCGCTTGCCGGTGCGACGGGTTATGATCGTCTCCGATACGGCCAGCATCCCGAGCATGTGGTTCAAGGACCGATATTTCGGCGATGTTGAAGGGTTCGAATTCTTTAACCCAACTCAGAGCAGTCGATCGATCTGGATCAAACGACGATTGGAGTTGTGCATAGCAATACCTATCGGATTGTTGACTCTTCCGGTAATCGGCCTCGCGGCGCTGGCCATTAAGCTGCTCAGCCGGGGTCCGGCTTTGTATGTTCAAAAACGAATTGGCTGGAAAGGCACTGCTATTGCGATCTATAAGCTTCGCAGTATGCACCTCGATGCGGACGCCCGTCTGCAGGCCGTGCTCATCGCCGATCCGGAACGGCGCCGTGAATGGGAGCGCTTCATGAAGCTGAGCCGCGATCCGCGTATTCTGCCTTATATCGGCTCGCTCATTCGCAAGACGAGTATCGACGAACTGCCGCAGCTTTGGGCCGTAATTCGTGGCGATCTTAGCCTTGTCGGACCAAGGCCGCTGCCTCCCTATCACCTCGAGAAATTCGGGCTGCAATTTCAGCGGCTTCGAGCCAGCGTAAGGCCCGGCTTGACGGGATTATGGCAAGTTTCGGATCGCAGCAACGCTGATATCAGCGAACAGGAGAAGATTGACACCTTCTATATACGCTATTGGTCTTTATGGCTCGATGCATACATCGCTATGCGGACTATTCCCGCGGTTTTCCGCGGGCGGGGTGCCCGCTGACGCGACGCCAGGCGAGCGCTCGCAACAGTCGAGCTGCTAATAATACTACATGCTGAAAAAGGGTGGCTAAATTTGCCATTGTGGTCCCTTGGGGTGGGAGAAGGGGGAGACCATGCGCGCGACGATGCGATTTGTGGAAGCCTTTTCAGCTACAGAGACCTTGAGAAGCGGATCCGGGCGGATCACCCGCTGCGAGTGATTCGCCCGATTGCCAATGCCGCGCTCAAATCGCTCTCTGGCGAGTTCCACAAGCTCTATTCGCCGCTTGGCCGCAAGTTCGATCCCGCCAGAGCGGCTGATGCGTGCGTTGCTGCTGCAGGCGTTCTATTCGATCCGCTCGCAGCGGCAACTTGTCGAGCGGATCGACCATGACCTGTTGTTCCGCTGGTTTGTCGGGCTCGGCATCGAGGATCCGGTGTGGGATGCCACGACGTTCACCAAGAACCGCGACCGGCTGCTCGAGGGTGATAGTGCCGCGCAGTTTCTCGCGGCGGTGCTGTCGCAGGACAAGGTCAAAGTTTTGTTGTCGAGCGAGCACTTCGCGGTCGACGGCACTTTGCTGGAAGCTTGGGCGAGCCTGAAAAGCGTTCGGCCCAAGGACGGCTCGGGCGAGCCTCCCGACCCGGGCGGCAACGGCGAGCGGGACTTTCACGGTGAGCAGCGGCACAACGACACGCATGCGTCAAGCACCGACGCCGAGACACGGCTCTTTCGCAAAGGGCCGGGCAAGGAGGCGCGGCTGTGCTTCATGGGCCATGCGCTGATGGAGAACCGCAACGGTCTGATTGTCGGCGCGCTGACCACAACCGCTTCTGGCCATGCCGAGCGGCAGGCGGCGCTGACGGCACACCTTCTATCCTTGAGCACGCTCCATCCCCACCAGAAGCTACTATGACGACGCCACGCGACCGGCGGCGCAAAAAAGATTTGTCGTTATCGGCGGCCCTTTGAGCTGGAGCCCGAAAATGAGACAGTTGGCTAAGGTGAGCCCCGCCCCATAGAAAGCGCCGAAGGCGCAGGAGCAGGACATGAAGCGGACACGGCAGAAGCACAACGCGGGGTTCAAGGCGAAGGTTGCGCTGGCAGCGGTCAAGGGCGACCGGACGATCGCCGAGCTGGCGAGTGAGTTCGGGGTCCATCCGAACCAGATCTACAATTGGAAGAAGCAGCTGCTGGACGGAGCGGCGAGCGTTTTCGAGGGCGGCGGTTCGGCGGCGGCGGTGGGAACGGCCAACGAGGCACCGGTTGATCTTCTGTACCGGCAGATCGGCCAGCTGAAGGTCGAAAACGATTTTTTGGCACGAAAGCTCGGCAAACGAGCCGAGCGGAACGTCGCGCGCTGGTCGAGCGCGAGAACGCAGCGCTGCCGGTATCACATCAGTGCCGGTTGCTGGCGGTGACGCGCTCGGCAGTCTATCGGAAACCAGCCGAGGCCGGCGCCGGGGATCTGGCGATCATGGCGCTGATCGATCGGCAGTATCTGGCGCGGCCCTATTACGGTTCGCGCCGGACGGCAGTGTGGTTGGCGACCCAAGGCCACATCGTCAATCGCAAACGGGTTCAGCGCCTGATGCGGCTGCTGGATCTGGTGGCGATCTATCAACGCCCTAATGCCAGCAAACCGACAGCGGCGCACAACGTCTATCCGTACCTGCTCGGCGGGATCGTGATCGAGCGGGTCAATCAAGTGTGGTGCTCGGACGTCACCTACATCCCGATGGCAAAGGGTTTCCTCTACCTGGTGGTCATCATGGACGGGGTGAGCCGCGCGGAGCTGGCGTGGCGGCTGTCCAACACGCTCGGCGCCGAGTTCTGTGTCGAGGCGCTCGAGGAAGCACTCACGCGCTACGGCCGGCCCGAGATTTTCAATACCGACCAGAGCCTGCCCTCGCGAAAGTTGGGGGCAGCCAGTTCACCAGCGACGATTTCCACCGGCACCCTGAAGCGGCATGGCGTCATCATCAGCATGGACGGCAAGAGCCTGCCCCTGCGAAAGCAGGGGGCGCTGCATGGACAACATCTTCGTCGAGCGGCTGTGGCGCAGCCTCAAATACGAGGAAGTCTACCTCAACGCCTACGCGACGGTCGCCGAGGCCAGGACCGGCATCGGCACCTGGCTCAGCTTCTACAACCAGGAGCGCCAGCACCACAGCCTCGGCTATCGCACACCGCGGCAAATCTACGAGGAGGGCCTGTGGATATGTGGACGATCGGCGTTGCCGACCGGCTGCGCTTCCCCCGCTTCCCGAGCAAGCTCGGAAGGCGGGGAAATGCTCGTCTTCGCCCACATACCCACAGGCACCGCAGCCAACCGAGGATTTGATATTGATGAAGTGAACATCAAACTCGTCGAACCGGCCATCGCGCTCACCGCGATCGGAGCCGACATCGAAACTGGCAGGGCTACACCTTAAGATGCGGCTCCGGCTGTCTCACGTTCGGGGTCCACCTCACTTTGCCGCTGAAACCGGAGGCTCCAAGGAAATCCTCAAGCGCCCCGGGTATCCTCCGCTATTCCCTATCCTCCTAGTCCGCTTAACTCATCGGCGGTGAATTCACTTTGCTCTTGGCTCGTAGCGGCCCAGCTCCCGGAGCGCCGAAATTTAATCGTCGGCTTCGCCACATTAGGCACGTTTCCAACCTGTTGTAGGCGGCGCTCTCCGCCTGCTCCATGTCATAACGAGCCGTCTGGCGAGGGTGCTCGCTGGTGATCAATTCGCGGCAAAGTGGGTTCGTTCCGGAACAAGCCGGTATGTGCCAATTTGTCGCATTTATTAATAATCAGCGGTGTTAACAATTCACAGCCCGCTTCGCTTATTAGTTTTAGTTAATATCCTTTGGGATACTAATCCGGAGGATTACCACAAAGCCAATCGGGTTCGTCTCACTTGTTTACACCGGATTTGACTTCCGGTAATTTGGACAAAATTTGGTAGAATCTGCTACAGACGAGGAAACTAAAAGGAAGAGTTAACGGGTTGGTGACGCGACCGCGATAAGGATGACAAGTAATGAGCAGGATTTTTCTGGTAATTCGAGCGCAACTGCTTCGGGAAGGGTTAAGAAAACTGCTGACTGACGCATCGTTCTCGGTCGTAGGCGAGGCGTCGACCCCAGACGATGCGGTGAGTTTTTTTGCTCTTAACGGGGGGGAAGAAATCAGCCTCATAGTATCGGAGGCCTCGGTATGCTGCGAGAGCCCTGACTTTCTTAAATTGCTGCGGCAAGTAGCATCCAAGGCACGGATCGTTATTCTTGCTAACCAAGAAGACGTGCCTCGCCTCGGACACCAGAACATCATTGCGGCCGATGGCGTACTTTCGCTGCAGATCTCTGCAGAAGTCATGGCGCAATCACTGCGAGTGATGCAGCTCGGCGAGCGTACGGTGCCGACCGATTTTATCATGTCGCTCGTCGGACCGCAGGCTTTCAACTCTTCAGACACAGCTGCACCGGCAGAGACCGCGGGCATTGCATTCCCACCCGGAGAGCAACTGCCGTCGCGTCGGGAAACGGAGATTCTGCGTCATTTGGTGAATGGGTGTACGAACAAGGTAATCGCGCGACAGCTCGGCATCACGGAAGCGACGGTGAAGGTTCACTTGAAAGGACTCCTGCGGAAAATTCGAGCCTCCAATCGGACACAAGCAGCGATATGGGCAATCAACAACGGGCATCTGCCGACGTCAGCCAGTGCATCCCACGACTAGCCAACAAGTACATCCACGGGCCTGCTCCGTATTCGTGAGGGGCACCTGTTTGAGTCGGCGCCACCCTCGCGTTGCTCCAGGCCCGCGAGAGGCCCTGGACCCTTATGAAGGCGGACCTCCGCTGCTCTCGCCCATGATCATACCAGCGATCATAACCTTCAACCGAGCAGCGGCGGCATCACGACGCGTTCAAGACTGGTCCCGGCAGAATCCCCGAGCAATTCCTGTTGGACGAAAGGATGCCCGTGCGCACGCGCGTTACAGCGTTTCGATTTGCGCTGAACTCGGCTTCGCTCGACGGCAGGCCCGGTTGAAGCCTCGGCAATCAGCAGCTAACTGCGAAATCGCGAGCGTGCTCGCCTAAACAGCGAGTCGTTGTGATGTGGACCCCCCTGTCTCGCTCGCCTGAAGCTGCCGCGGCTGTCGAGGGGCGGTCCGGTTATTTTACAACGGAGAGCCATTATCTCGCTCTCGCCAATAGGATTGTTGCTGCCTTGCATGGCAGAGGCTGCGTGCTCCTCATTACCAGCGATCCGCCGGCGGTTCCGCATCTGCTTTCCCAGGCGTTGCGTGCTGCAGACAAGTCTCGCCATGCCGTGATCTCCATTGCTTGTCGCCCCGATCTGACCTCCGAAGAGCTGTTGCGAGCCCGTTCCATTGTCGCGGTGTTGCCGTCGAACGGTGAAGCGACTGAGTGGCCCCAACCCTTGGAGGCGGCGCCGGCAGTAGTCCTTTTCGCAGATGCGGACCAGCTGTCGGATGAGCGGATCAGGGAAATATGCTCGCCCACAGAGCATGATCGTCCAAAGGACATTGCAGTCTTGTTGCTGGCGCGGCCGACCTTTCTTGCCCGGTTGGAAGAGCGATCGCTGCAGTTCTTAAAAGAGCAAGGGGTGATCCAGTTCAAGTCGCCGGATGTGCATCGAGATGGGGGGATCGAGGTTTTTCAGCTCGCGGCTCGAAAGAGGCGCAAAGAGCAAACCGGCGTTGCTACTGGCGCTGCCCGCACTTTGGCTGCCTTGGGGATATTCCTGCTGCTCGCCAGCGGCGCTTTTTTGTTCTTCGTGAATGATCATTTGGCTGGGCTGAAACCGACATCTTCCGACGGTAACGTTGCGTCGTTGTCTAGACTGCCACACACACCAGCTGCCGAGGCCGGTCGGGTTATTTCAAACGTATCATTACCTGCGGCAACAGGGGCGCCCAGCAGAACGCCGCAACCCGCGCCATTAGTCGCGTCGCTTGCTCCTGATCTGCTGGAGACTGCCCGGCAAGCGGCACCGCAACCCGCTCCGACCTCCGCGGCACCACAACCCGCTCCGACCTCTGTGGCACCGCAACCCACTCCGACCTCCGCGGCACCGCAACCCGCTCCGACCTCCGCGGCACCACAACCCGCTCCGACCTCAGTGGCACCACAACCCGCTCCGACCTCTGCGGCACCACAACCCGCTCCGACCTCAGTGGCACCACAACCCGCTCCGACCTCAGTGGCACCACAACCCGCTCCGACCTCAGTGGCACCACAACCCGCTCCGACCTCAGTGGCACCACAACCCGCTCCGATCTCTGCGGCATCGCCGAACCCGCAGCCTTCTTCGGCAGAGATTGCAGCGTTGATAACCCGTGGCGACGGTTTTCTCGGTACCCGAGATATTACTTCTGCTCGGCTGTTTTACGAGCGGGCTGTCGATGCAGGTAGCGCCCCTGCCGCATTGCGGCTTGGGGCAACCTTCGATCCGGGCGCTCTCAGCGGCGCCGGTATGCGGGAAATCTTTGGAGACGTAGGGCAAGCAGCATCCTGGTATCGCCGCGCGCGCGATCTCGGGGACCCCGCCGCTGAGAGTCGGTTGGAAAATCTCCACCGGGAACGCGCTGGCGAGCAGAACCAATCGCACCGCTAAATTCGACGAACCACTGAGTGCGGATACTGTCTGGACGCTCAAGCTCGCTATCTGTTCCATTGCCGGGAGCGAAGAGTTTTGCGCCGCACGCGCGCCCGGCTCTGGCCGGCTGTTTCGCCACAATTGAGCGGATTAGGCATGTCGAAACCGGGGGGTGACCCCCTTTCTCCGAAATCAGCTCGAGAGGACCCTGAAGAACGGTTTTCTGCACCCCATATGCCCCAGCGCGCGCGAGGCTCGGTACGCTGGTCCGTCGCGCCGGAGAAGCCCGTTCCTGCTACTGATCATCTCTTTTTCAGCGCCGATCGGATTTGATTGCAGCCGTTGAAAGGACCATGGCAAGTAAACGCGGCGAGACGCGCATTTAGCTTTGAGTGCAGTGATGATGGACGGTTCCTCGGCGTTCATAGAACGCGGTTCTCGTCGAAATATTCGCCAAAGGCGAACTTGCCCGCCATCGACTTTCGCGTCAAAAACGGGAAAGAAAATCGGTGGAGAGCCCTTTTACGTCATCGAACCGGTAGCCCTGCACATCGAGCGCGCGGGTGAGCCAGTCGGCAGCATCGATCAAGCCATTAAAGACATAACACGGCGGCTTGCCGTTTATTGGCGCAAGCTCGCGGCCAAACGGGAAATCGAAGCGAGCCGGGCGGCCGAGATTGGGATCTCGCGGCACATTCGGAACGAAGTTGAGCGGATCCTTGGGAAATCGGCCGAGGCCCGACTTGCCCTCGGCGCCCTTGTAGCGAAATACAAAGTTGCCCGGATCTCCCGAGCGGCGGTGTTCGACCATATCGAGGTACACGTCGAGCCAATTGGCGCGCAGCATTGCGACGCAACGCTGCAGCTGCTCACGAGAGCCGAACCGGGTCGGAACGGTCCCCTCCTGATCCTTCGACCCGATGTCGTAATCGTCGAACGGCCCATTTCCGTCGGAGCCGGAATGAGCGCCGGCAGAAGTCTTCAACACCGGCGGCAACCAGACCGCTGTGAAACCGGCCTTGAAAGTCGTTGGCCTGCACCGCCAGATGGTCCCACCACCACGGGGTCGCAGGACCTCCTTCCGCCGGCGAAGGGACCGCGCGATTGGGCCGGAGCTTGAAAAAGCTTTGCAGTAGCACTCCCATCAATGCCCCCTTTTTGGGTAGGCGCCGAAGTTGCGCCCTAACTACCTGCTCGTCGACCCGACACTCGCTACGGTGGACGCGCGCCGTGCGTCGTAATCGGCGGGATGTGCGCCGGCGCGGTGGTGATCAGCGCGACCAGCGATACCGGGACCGGCATGGACGAGGAAACGCTCGCAAGAGCATTCGAGCCATTCTTTTATGACAAGAGGGCTCGGAGCCGGTTCCGGCCTCGGCTTTCCGATGGTCCAGGAATTTGCCGCTCAGTCGGGAGGGGCGGTGCAGATCCAAAGCAAGCTAGGGAAGGAACCATGGTCGAACTGTGGCTGCCGCGGGCCAGGAACCCGGTTCGGAGATGCCAGCCGCCCGGCGCACTGCTCGCGACGGCTCTGGGCGCGATCTGCTAAGGCCCGTCACCGGCTACCGTGAGGAAGCCATTTTGACCGATCCCGATCAGTCGCGCTGGTGTATCGCACGCCAGACGCGTTCCGGAGTCGCCGGCATCTCGATGTGAGTCACGCCGCATTCGGAGAGCGCATCGACAATCGCGTTGATCACGACGCCGAGCGCCGGGGTCGTGCCGCCTTCACCGGCGGGGCGAATGCCGAGCGGGTAAGTCGGGGTCGGGACTTCGCTGAGCTCGGTAGAAAAGAACGGCAATCGGTCGGCGCGCGGCAACGCGTAATCCAATAGCGAGCCGGACAACAGCTGGCCGGTCTCGCGATCGTAAACGCAGTACTCGCTCAGCGCCTGGCCGAGGCCGTGGGTAATGCCGCCGTGGATCTGGCCGTGCACGATCAGCGGATTGACCGCGCGGCCGACATCGTCGACCGCGGTGTAGCGCACGATTTCGACGATCCCGGTATCGGGGTCGATTTCGAGCTCGCACACATGGCAGCCATAGGGGAAACTGGCGAGGTTGACCGTCTCGTCGCTTTCGGCGGCGAGCGGGCCGCGCAGCTCGTCAGGCAGATCGTTGCGCCGCAGCGCCTCTGCCGCGACCTGGAAGATAGCAAGCGAGCGGTCGGTCCCCTTGACCCGGAAGCGGCCATCGGCGAATTCGAGATCGGCGGGAGCCGCTTCCAATACATGGCTCGCGATCTGCAGTCCCTTGGCGATGATGTCGCGCGAGGCGTTCAGCATGACAATGCTCGCAAGGCGCAATGCGCGGCCGGAATGCGAGCCGCCGCCGACCGATACGCGATCCGTGTCGCCGGTTACCAGCCGCACGCTGTCGATCGGCACGCCGAGCCATTCGCCGATCAGCTGTGCAAAGCTGGTCTCGTGTCCCTGGCCGTTCGACACGGTGCCGACGACGACCTCGACGACACCCTCGGGCAAGACCGTGACTTCGGCACGCTCGCGCGGCGTCCCGGTCGCAGTGTCGATATAGTTGCTGATGCCGATGCCGCGGTATTTGCCGCGCGTCCTCGCCTCCGTTCGCCGCGCCGGGAACCCCTCCCAGTCGCCGAGCGCGACGACCCGCTCCATGACCCGGTGATAGGCGCCGCTGTCATAGACCATGCCGAACGGGTTGCGGTACGGCATCGCCAATTCGGGCACCAGATTGCGCCGGCGCAGCTCCAGCCGGTCGAACCCGCATTGCCGTGCGGCGAGGTCGATCAGCCGTTCCATGACGAACATGACTTCGGGGCGCCCCGAGCTGCGATAAGGACGGGTCGGCAAGGTATTGGTGATCGCGGCGCGAGCGCGGAAATGCACTGCCGGCACATTATAGATGCTCGACATGATCTCGACGCCTTTGGCGAGCGGCCCGTAGGAGATCGGGTAGGCACCGACATTGGCGATGTTGGAGCCGCGCATCGCAATGAAATGGCCCTCACGGTCGAGCGCCAGCTCGGCCTCGACCGCCAGGTCGCGCGCCTGGTAGTCGCAGAGAAAGGCCTCGCTTCGCTCGCAGGTCCACTTGACCGGACGGCCCACCTTGCGCGCCGCCCAGGTCACCAGCGCGAATTCCGGATTGAACGAGCCGCGCGTGCCGAAATTGCCGCCGACCTCGTGCATGACAACGCGCACCTTGTCCTCCGCGACCTGCAGGATTTTCGCGAGCTCCTGCTTTGGCCTGACGGCGCCGCCGATGCCGGCATAAAGCGTGTAGCGCCCGGTCTCCGGGTCAAAGATGCCGGTGGCGGCGCGCGGCTCCATCGGGACCCCAGCGATGCGCTGCACCCAAGTCTCGAACCTGACGATGTGCGCCGCCCTCGCGAAACCCGCATTGGTGGCGTCCGGATCGCCGACCTCGGCATCGATCGAGATGTTGGAACTGGCGTCTCCCCGCGCGAGCGGTGCGTCCGATCGGACTGCCGTCACAGAATGGGTCACCGCCGGCAGGGCTTCATAATCGACCGTGACCAGTTCGGCCCCGTCTTTAGCCGCGGCGAGGGTCGTCGCTACGACCATTGCGACGATCTCTCCGCAATGACGCACCTCTTCCATTGTCATCGGGAAGTGCGGCGGAATGAACGGCGCAGAGCCGTCCTTGTTTTCGAGCGTGATGTCTGCCGGATGCCGGGTGCCCACCGAATGCGGGATCGCTTGCAGGCCGTCTTCGAGCATGTCCCGCCCGGTCAGTACCGCGAGAACCCCGGGCGCCGCTTCCGCCACCCGAGTGTGGATCGAGCAAAGGCGGGCATGCGCATAAGGTGACCGCACCATCACCGCAAATGTCTGCTCCGGAAAGCCGAAATCGTCGCTGTAGCGGCCCTTTCCGGTCAGCAGCCGAAAATCCTCTCGCCGCCGCACCGGCTGCCCAATCCCGGTCTTCATGGAGCTCTGCAAGATCGATCCCTCCGGTTTGCCCGACGCGCCTGCTTAGCACGAAATTACGGCACTTCTCGGGTCTGCCGGCGCATCGTATTCGTGTGTCGAAAGGTCCCGCCTTTTCGATTGCCGGCACCGCCTGATTGATCCCGGCCCCCCGGGCGCGGTAGAGGAAGGTGGCATGGCTTTGTGATCGAGCGTGTCGAGAAGCCTGTCTTAGCCACGGCGGGGGACCATGAACCATTTCGACTTCACCGGCTGTCGCATTGTGGTGGTCGGGGACGTGATGCTCGACAAATATCTGTCGGGCTCGGTTGAGCGATTGTCTCCGGAATCGCCGGTGCCGGTGCTCTTGCGGGAAACAGAGCGAGCTGTTTTGGGTGGGGCGGCTAACGTTTGCGCCAACTTGGCCGCGCTCGGGGCCGAGGTTGTCGTGATCGGCGTGATCGGCCCAGACGAGGCTGGATCGGTGCTGGTCGACCTGCTCAAGGCCTATCCGAAGCTGAACACGGAACACCTCGTCACTGACATTGGTCGCCCGACCACCTGCAAGATCCGGGTCATGAGCGGAAGCCATCAGATGGTTCGGATCGACGCAGAATCTAAGGCAGAAATTGCCGCGGACGTCGATGAGACCGTCGCCTCATCTATCAAGGACAGCTTGCGTTGGGCTGACGCCGTGGTCCTTTCCGATTACGCCAAGGGCCTGTGCAATAACCGCATCATCCGCACGGTCATCGATACGGCGGCGAAGGCCGGCAAGGCTTCGGTCATCGACCCGAAGCGCCGCGACTTTTCGATCTATCGTGACGCTACGCTGATCAAGCCAAACAAACGCGAATTGAGCGATGCGACCCACCTGCCGTGCGAGACCGACCAGCAGGCTGAAACGGCCGCGGTTGCTGCGATTGCCGAAACAAACTCGGCCATTCTGCTGACGCGTTCGGAACACGGGATGTCTTATTTTGAGCGCGACAAGAAGCCGCTGCACTTGAAGACGGCGGCTCAGGACGTCTTCGACGTTTCCGGTGCCGGGGATACGGTGCTGGCCCTCGCCGCCCTGGGCACGGCGGGGAAGCTGCCGGTGGGCGAGTTAATGCGTTTGGCAAATGCCGCGGCCGGCATCGTCGTCAGTAAAATAGGCACGGCCGTCGTTTCCGCGAGGGAGCTCGACGAGGCTCTCGAGACACAGTCTCACCAATCTGACCCAAATAAAGGTGCCATTCTGGCCCTCGATGAAGCGGTGCGGCGGCGCGAGGAATGGCGCAAGCGCGGACTCAGGGTCGGGTTTACCAACGGATGTTTCGACTTGCTGCACCCAGGCCACGTGTCATTACTGAAAAACGCGGCCGCCGAATGCGACAGGCTCATCGTGGCGATCAACAGTGATGCTTCGGTCAGGCGCCTCAAGGGACCGACCCGTCCGCTGCAGGACGAAGGGTCGAGGGCTTATGTTCTGGGCGCCCTCAGTGCCGTCGATCTGGTCCTGGTCTTCGATGAAGACACGCCGGCCGAGACGATTGCCGCCCTCAGGCCTGACCTGCTTGTGAAGGGGGCTGACTATACGATGGAACAGGTCGTCGGCGCAGAGACTGTTCGCGCCGCAGGCGGCCGCGTTCTGCTGCTGCCGCTCATGCGAGGCCAGTCCACCACATCACTGATCCGCCGCGCAGCTGATCTCGAAGAGAGACGGCGTCCAATGACGTTCCAAGCGGCAGATGGTTAGTGCCTGATATTTGCGCTCGACGTGAGGAGTTCGGATACAAAATGCGCGAGGTTGCCGCCGCGAAACAGGTGGCCCGAAATCCCCGCCGCCGCGGCGGCAGCGCAATCTGATTCCGTGTCGCCGATGAGGAAACTCGCGGCGCGATCGACTGGCCAGCATTGGAGAAGGTCAAATATCATTCCGGGAGCGGGCTTCCGCCATTCGCTGACTCGGCGGTACTCTGCTACCGCTGCTTGGGGGTGATAAGGACAGTAGCGGATGTCGTCGAAATGCGCTCCGACTTCTGCCAGCTCGATGGCCAGCTGCTCATGAAGCGACAAGAGATCGCTTTCCGTGTATAGGCCCCTCGCGATACCCGACTGATTGGTAACGACAAAGACAAACAAACCCGCGTCGTTCAGCAACTTGATCGCCGTTTTGGCGCCCTCGACCCAACGGAAGCGGCTGCGGGAGCCGACATATCCGTCATCGTGATTGAGCACGCCGTCACGATCCAGGAACGCGGCGGGCCGCCGTCGTCCCTTTTGTTCTCTCGCCGATGCCCCTTGTCGAATCATCCCGGTCCGGTGGCGCGGGGGAACAGTCGCTCCTCGACGAGCCCGCAGATGATGTGACCGGCAGTGATATGGATCTGTTGGATGAGCGGCGTCGAATCCGACGGGGCGAGCAGGCAGAAATCGCAGAGCGCGGCCATTTCCCCGCCGGTTCTTCCGGTAAACCCTACCACCGTAAGACATTTCTCGCGGGCAGCGCCGATTGCCCGTAAGATGTTCGGCGAACGTCCGGAGGTCGAGATCACGATCAGGACATCGCCGGGACGGCCGAGACCAAGGACTTGTCGTTCGAAGACCCGGTCGTAGCCATAATCGTTGCCGATTGCGGTCAGCACCGAGCTGTCGGTTGTCAATGCGATGGCCGCGCACGGCGCACGATCATAATAGAGCCGGGACAGCATCTCGCCGGCGAGGTGCTGCGCGTCGCCCGCGCTGCCGCCGTTGCCCGCCAGAAGAAGCTTGCCGCCGCTGCGCAGCGCATTCGTCGTAACCTCGGCGATATCCCGGATGGCGGCGGTAAAGGCGGGGTCGTCGATCGCCGCCTGGACGGCATCGCGAGATTGGGTCAGGTAATCGGTGATCGAGTTCACTGATGCTCCCGGCGTTTGCCATAGATTGCCTAAGCAGTCCCCTGGCAGGCCGTCTCTGTCAAGCGACCGTCGGGGGACCATCCCCAATTCGAATTCGGAACATTCAGCTAACGCGCTTCTCGCGCGGCCACACCCATCAGAGTAGTCAGGCGCTGCGGCTCCTCGAGCAACTCGCGGCTCGCGCCGGCAAATACGATCACCCCGCGGTCGAGAACTATGGTCTCGGGGGCGAGTTCGAGAGCGAGACGAGCATGCTGCTCGACGAGCAGCATGGCCAGCTCGTCCTCGCGCTTCAGCCGGTCGAGCCCGGCGAGTAGGGCATCGACGATGACCGGGGCCAAGCCTTCGAGCGGCTCGTCCATCAGCAGCAATGTCGGGTTGCCCATCAACGCGCGGCCGATCGCGAGCATCTGCTGCTCGCCGCCCGAGAGCTGATTGCCGTGATTGCGGCGCCGCTCGGCGAGCGCGGGAAAAAAATCGTAGAGCTTCCCGAGCGACCATTGCCCAGAGGATTGCCCGGCGCGCTCGGCCACCGTGAGGTTCTCCTCGACAGTCAGCGAGGGGAAGATTTCGCGCTCCTGCGGCACAAAGCCGATACCCAGCCGGGCGCGCCGATAAGGGGGCAGCCCCGAGATGTCCCGGCCGGCAAAGCGAATGTTGCCGCCGTGCAGCCGGGTATGGCCCATGACTGTGGCGAGCAAGGTCGTCTTGCCGACCCCATTGCGCCCGAGGACCGCGAGCGTCCGCCCCGCTGGCAAGCCGAGCGAGATACCCTCGATCACCACAGTTTCGCCGTACCCGGCAGAGACGCCTTCAAGCACGAGGCTGTTCACGTCGGCGCTCGCTCGCCGAGATAGACCCTACGGACCTCGGGGTCGGCGGCTATCGCCTCCGGCGGACCCTCGACCAGAATGCTGCCCTGGACCAGCACGGTGATTCGCTGCGCCAGTCGAAAGACGAGGTCCATGTCGTGCTCGATGATTAACAGCGCGATGTCGGATGGCAAGCGCTCGATGACTTCGATGATCGTCGCGCTTTCGCTCGACGGGACCCCGGCCGCCGGCTCGTCGAGCAGCAGAACCTTGGGCGAGAGTGCGAGCGACACGGCGATCTCGACCAGTCTCTGACGGCCATAGGCGAGCATGTTGACCGGGCGCAGCGCTTCATCTTCGAGCCCCAGTCGTTCGAGCAACCTATGGGCTTCCTCGATCTCCGCGCGATGGTGACCGGCTGGGCGGAACAGGCCGCCGCCGATCCCTTGCCGTTCGCAGACCGCCAGAGTCACGTTTTCGAGGACACTGAGGCGGCGGAACAGCGCGGTGATTTGGAATGTGCGAACAAGGCCTCGCTTGACCCGGGCGGCCTGCGGCAAAGCGGTGACATCGGCGCCGTCGAGACGGATCCGCCCGGCGCTCGGCTCCAACGCGCCCGTCACCAGCTCGACAAAAGTCGTCTTGCCGGCCCCATTCGGCCCGATCAGGGCGTGCCGCGCGCCGCGCTCCAGGCGAAAATTCATGGCATTGGCCACAGTGAGCGCGCCGAAGCTCTTGTGAAGCCCGCTAGTCTCGAGCGCCGGCGTCTTCATCGCCGCAACCGATCAAGCGCGCCGAGCACCCCGCCGCGAGCGAAGACGACGACGAAAACCATCAAGAGCCCGATCCAGAAATACCAATAGACCGGGTCGATTTCGGAGAAGCGGTTCTGTGCGATCATGTAGAGCGGCACGCCGATGAACGCACCATAGAGCCGCCCGACCCCGCCGATGATCAGCATAATGAGGACGGTCCCGGAGCGTTCGAGAGACAGAAAGCTCAAGCTGACGAATTGCGTCGTTTGCGCGATCAGCGCGCCGGAGACGCCGGCCAGTGCCGCCGAGATCGTATAAATGGTGAGGCGGCGGCGGGCGACCGGGGCGCCGATCGCGTGCATGCGCCGGACATTCTCGCGGATGCCGGTGAGCGAGCGCCCGAATGGCGATTGGACGATGCGCCGCGCCGCCAGCCAACCCAGGAAGAGCATGGCCAGGCAATAGAGGTAACTGGTGCGACCGAACAGGTCGAAGCGAAATCGGCCGAAAATCGGCCAGACCTCCATGCCCTGCAGCCCATCGTCACCGCCGGTGATGAACGAGGCCTTGTTGGCCGCTTCGGCGACCATCGTCGCGACGACCAGGGTCTGCATCAGCAAAGCGAGACCGGTCGTGCGCAGCACGACGAGGCCGGACAAGAACCCCAAGAAAGCCGCCGCGACCGCGCCGGCAAGAAGGCCGGTGATCGGCTCGCCCCAGCCATGCGCAGCCAGAATCCCAGCGGCGTACGCGCCGGTGCCGAAGAACGCGGCATGGCCCAGGGTCACGATGCCGGCATAGCCAAGCACCAGATCCGCCGATAGCGCAAAAAGGATTGTCGCCAGGATCTGCGCACCCAATGCCAGATAATCGGGAAAGATGAAATATGACCCGACCGCTGCCAGCCAGGGCAGTGCTTCGAGCGGGTGGTAGCGGTGCCTTCGGGCAAACGCGTCGATCGCGCGGCTCGGCGTCATGCGCGACCGAATAGGCCGTGCGGTCGCCACAGCAGAATCGCCATAGTCAGCGTATAAATGAAAAATGCGCCGAATTCCGGCAGCAGGTATTTAAAACCGCTGTCGGCGATGCCGAGCAGCAATGCCGCGACAAACGGCCCGCGAATGCTGCCGAGCCCGCCCACCGCCACGACAATCAAGAAATAGGCGAGGTTCTGCAACGCGTAGCTCGGATTGATGGCCAGCAGGTCGGCGCCGAGTCCGCCGCCCAGACCGGCGAGCCCGCTGCCCAGGGCAAAGGTCGTCATGAACAGGCGCGAAGTGTCGATGCCGACTGATTGCGCCATCCGCAAATTGTCGACCGAGGCGCGTACCCGCGCGCCAAAGCGAGTGCGCTCGATACTCAGCCACAATGCAGTCACCAGCGCCGCGCCGCAGAAGATCAGAAAACTTCGGTAGGCGGGGAAACTGCGAACGCCGAGATCGACCGAACCGCTCAGCCAGGCGGGTGGTTGCAACGGTTGTTGCAGCGGGCCCCAGACATAGGTGGCGCCCGCCACCGACATGAAGACGAGCCCCATTGTCAGCAACACCTGGTCCAGCTCCTCGCCGCCGTAAAAACGGCGGTAGAGCAGGCGCTCGACCGGAATACTTGCCAGCGATACCGCCGCCGCCGCGGCAAGCAATGCCGGCACAAACGGCACGTCCCAGCGGCTCATCAAGCTCGTCAGCACATATCCCCCGGCCATTGCGAAGACGCCGTGCGCCAGGTTGACAAAGCCCATCAAACCCATCGTCACCGACAGCCCGACCGAGATCAGGTAAAGCACCATCGCAAAAGCAAGGCCGTGAAACCCGATGCTAATGGCGGCTGACAGGGTGTCGCCCATCTTGAAGGCGGAGAGCAGGGCCTATCGGGCCGACTACACCCGTCGCCCCCGCGCAAGCGGGGGTCCAGGGGCTCTAGTTTCGCAGCTGCGGCCTTGGGTTCCCGCTTTCGCGGGAATGACGACTTGAGCTAAGCAATACGCGGGATCGACCACCTTCACTTCGGCGGGTTCAGCTCCTTCCATGGATCCTTGACCGTTGGGATCGTCGCGATCTCGGTATCGACAAGCCTGCCGTCCTGTTTTTCGACGCGCCTGATGTAGACATTCTGGACGATGTCGCGCGTCTGCGGATCGATCATGATCGGGCCGCGCGGGCTGTCCGGGTCCTTCCAGTGAGACAGGAACTCCATTGCCTGGGCGGCGGTGAAACTTCCCTTGGTCTCCTTGACCAGGCTGTAGATCGCCGCCATGCCGTCCCAGGCATCGACCGAAAAAAAGTCGGGAATAGATTTGTCGCCGTATTCGCGCTTCCACGCCGCTACAAAGGCTTCGTTTGCCGGGCGTTTCGCATCGGCTGAATAAGTTCCCGATGTGATCAGGCCCAGTGGGGTGTCGCCCATCCGCGGCAATTCCTCATCCGGCAGCAGGTCCTGCGGGGCGACGACGTTGATCCCGGCTTCGCGCAAGCCGAGATCCTGCATTGCCTTAATCATAGCGGTAGCCTGCGTGCCGGCGGGCACGAAAATGAAGACGACATCGGGCTTGGCATCTTTGATCCGCTGCACGAACGGCGAGAAATCGGGGTTGGTCGGCGGAAACCGCAGCGAGCCGATCACTTTCCCGCCCCCGTCGGTAAAGGCCTTGGTGAAGGCGGCTTCGGCATCATGGCCGGGGATGAAGTCGCTGACCGCAGTATATCCTGTTTTCCAGCCTTGCTCGGCCGCCCATTTGCCGATCGGATAAGATTCCTGCCACAAGGTGAACGAGATGCGCGCGACATAAGGTGAAAGCCGGGGAATGGCGGCGCCCGCCGCGGCGATGTCGAGAAGCAGCGGCACCTTCGCTTCGGCGGTCATCGGCGCCACAGCGGCGGCTACCGGCGACAGGACAATGCCGGTCAGAAGCTGCACGTGGTCGCGCGTGATCAACTCCTGCGCCAGCCGCTTGCCGACCTCCGGATTGGAAGTGTCGTCGCGGCGCAACAGCTCGATCTTGACGCCAGGCGGCAGGTCCTTCCCGTGCAATTTGACGTAGAGGTCGAAGCCCTTCTGGCCTTGGTCGGCGGGTTGCGCGACAAACCCGGTGTAGCTGTTGATCAGCCCGACCTTGACGGTCTGCGCCGCAAGCGATGCCGGCAAGCTCGCGCCCGCGGCAGCCAGCAGGACAATCATCCTTCGGAACACTCTCGCCTCCCTGTCGATCGCGTGCCGAGCTTACTACGCCGTCGGTACCACGCCATCGGCAAATCCTTCGTGCTAGTAATTCCGATCGAGCCCCCACCGAAAGGTTAGGATCAGCGCATAAATAACTGCCGCCGAAAAGATCACGATGGCGCCCCACCTCGACCATTTCGCCAGAGGATATCGGCCGCGCGCCAATGGGAGCACGCCGCCACTGACGAAGAGTAGGATGGTCAGATATAGAAGAGCTTGGAGTAAGCGATCACCGGACACGGCAGTCTTTTCATCATAACCCGTCCGAAGAGAACCGCTTACGCCGTCACTGCAACGACCACGAATAGCCGACTGTGGGCGCCCGCTTCCCTGAGGTCACACCGACAATCGGACCGGTGTAGGGCGCCGGTGCGGTTAGCTCGGCCGCCGACTTAGCCTGTTTGGCGCCGATCGGCTCTTCGCCGACGATTTTTCTCGCGATATCCGGTACGGAGTTCAGATTGACCGGCGAGCCGGTATCGACACACCGGTTAGAGCTGCTCACGGCACAGGCAGCTCTTGCGACCGCGCCCGGTAGAATGGCCGCAACCGCTACCGCAAGGATGGCCGCAATCCGAACGCTCATTCGAGCCTCCCCAAGTGTGGGATGACCGCCCCGAACATTAAAGTTTGCCGATCGCAGGGCCCATGTCCATGCGCGATTTCAAGGCACAAGCACCAGCCTTGCTCCACCGAGCCGCGATCGCATCCCACGAAATGCGCCCTCACGCTAGCGAAGTGCGCCTAGCAGCGCGTCTGGGTGTTTGCCCTAGAGGCATTGTGCAATGATAAGCGGTGCTAGTTATCAGCCTACTTTCTTCTGCTTCTCCTGCACGGCTTATCCCCACTCGGAATCGAAGAAATACTCTCCCGATGAACTGAAGAAAATTCGCGAGCGCGGCGAGACCGAACCCGGGCCGATGCTCCCCAACTGAAGCTGGACGCAGACTTCTGGCAGGGGGCTAGCATGGTGATGCCGCCCGGCAAATCCTCCGTTCACTTGCGCGTCGATACCGACGTTCTCGAGTGGTTCAAGGCCCAAGGGCGTGGCCCATTTGAGCGGCATGAACGCCGTTTCGGGCTCGTTCACGGAAGCGCAGAAGCGGCATCGGCCACGCTGACCGACGAGACCCTCCGCCGGCGGACATTTGCGATTATTTCGCATCCGGACGCCGGCAAGGCCGGCCTGACCGAGAAATGCTGCTGTTTGGCGGGGCGATCCAATTGTCGGGAAGTGAAGGCGCGGGCCGAGCGGCGGCGGGTCAACGTTGAGGACCCGATGAAGACGAAGCATCTGCGGCACGCCCTCGATCAATTGGCCGAGGAGTGTGTGACCCGCGTCTTCAAGCCGCCCGCCGGCGGCGACTGGATCATCGGTGCCGTCGGCGCGTTGTAGCTCGATGTGCCGACCGCGCGGTTCGCCGCCAAATACGACCTCCCAACCCGGCTCGACGGCGCACCGTTTCAGGCGGCGGCGTTGGCTCGAACCCGAGGACAGGGGGAACTCGAAAGCTTCCGCATCAAGAACTCCTCGGCCAAGCGAGGACCATGACGGCGTGCCCGTCTTCCTCGCCCGCAAGGCCTGGGATCTGCACACGACAATCGAGGAATGGCACGCCATCCGGTCAAGGAACCCGAGAGCAGAACCGATGGAGGGCAGGCCTGCTGGGTGGAGGGTGTGTTATATAGTGGGTAGGCTTGCGACGTATGGTGGCGATGTCGGATGTAACAGATATCTTCCGCCGCCCGGGAATCTCCGAGGTGATCCGTCATGGCGGCGATAGAAAAACTCAGATCGCTCGCGAGCCGAAAAGCAGCTGACCCTCCCTCGGCCGCCGCAGTGCCTGCTGCTGCGGTGGCTGACGAAGACGATTTGCCGATACCGTCGGATATCAAGACGGTATTTCTGGGCGGCCTCTTTCTTCTGGCGATGCTTGCCGCCTGTTATATCGCATCCGAGATCGTCTTGCCGATCGTGCTCGCTTTCGTGCTCGGCCTCGTGCTGCAGCCGGCGATGCGGGTGCTCGAGCGGGTCCGTCTGCCGCGCGGGATTGCGGCTATGCTCGTCATCCTGTTGCTGTTTGGCACGCTCGGCGGGTTGGGTACAGCGCTATCGGGACCGGCGGCAAGCTGGGTGGAGAAGCTGCCCACTGGAATTCCGAGATTGCAGGAACGCCTGAGGTTTCTGAGCCGGCCGATTGCGGCTTTCCAGAAATTCGCCGATCGGGCCCAAGGCTTAGCCCAAGGAGACGCAGCCCAAAGCCGTACCTGTGGCGGTGCAAGGCTCGGGGTGGCCGATCGGCTGCTCAGCGGCATTCGCTCGTTCGCCAGCGGGCTAGTCGAAACGGTACTTGTGCTCTTTTTCTTCTTGTCAGCGGCGACACGTTCCTTAGGCGCCTCGTCGAAATCCTGCCGCGGTTCAAGAACAAACGGCAGGCGGTGGACATTCTCCCAGCAGATCGAGAGTGATGTGTCGGCTTACCTATTTACGATTACGGTCATGAATTTGGCCGTGGGTGTGGCAACCGGCACGGTCATGGCGCTCTGCGGAGTGGGCGATCCCTTGCTGTGGGGGACGCTTGCATTCTTGCTCAATTACATTCCGATCTTGGGGCCGATGATGGGCGTCGTGGTCTTCCTGCTCGTGGGGCTTTTGTCGCTCAACCCGCTGTGGATGGCATTCTTGCCCGCCGGGCTTTACATCTCGTCGAAGGGGAGACGGTGACACCAATGCTGCTCACCCGGCGCTTCACGATCAATCCGGTGCTGGTCGTCCTCTCACTGGTGTTCTGGTACTGGATGTGGGGCGTGCCGGGGGCGATCCTCTCGACGCCGATGCTCGCGATCACCAAGATCGTCTGCGACCGCATCCGACCGCTGATGGCGTTCGGTCACTTTATCGAAGGGTAAGGGCGGTTCGGAATGGAGGCTCCCCCACTCGAGAGACGCCTGGCGGCAATCCTCGCCGCGGATGTCGAGGGCTACAGCCGCCTGATGCACGGCGACGAAGAAGCAACGATGGCGACGTTGTCCGCCCGTCGCGCCGTTGTCGACGAACTCATCGCCCGACATCGAGGTCGGATCGCGAACACTGCCGGGGATAGCGTGCTCGCCGAATTTGCCAGCGTTCTCGACGCGGTTCGCTGCGCGATCGAGATCCAAACGGCCCTTCAAAGGGCAAACGAAGGCGAGCCGGAAGGGCGACGGATGCGCTTCCGGATCGGTGTCAATGTCGGCGATGTTATGGTCAAGGACGACGATATTTTTGGCGACGGCGTCAACGTCGCCGCTCGGCTCGAGGGGCTGGTCAAAGGCGGCGAGATCTGCGTCTCGCGGGGCGTGCACGATCACCTGCGTCATCGCAGTGGCATGATCTTTGACGACCTGGGCGAGCAGCTGGTCAAGAACATCGCCCACCCGATCCGGGCGTTTCGGCTCCGCGTCGGCGGGGCTGCGTCCGAGCAGGACGTCGCAGCCCCCGAGGAAACGGCCGAGGCATCCGAGTTGCCTGCCGCTCCGGCGGTGATCTCCGAACTGTCCGCCGATAACGAGGTTGCCCTCGAGCTCGCGCTCTGGGACAGTGTCAAGGACGGCAGCCCTGCCGAGCTTGAATCTTATCTCGAGCAGTATCCGGAGGGCACTTTCGCTTCGCTCGCCCGAACACGGCTGGATGCAGCCGCGCTCTCACCTACGGACCCTCAAGCGCCGACGCCGGCGGATGCCGCCGCGGAGGCTCTCGATCTTGCTTTCTGGAATTCCGTGAAGGACACCAATCGGCGCGGGGAACTCGAGGCCTACCTCGAGCAACACCCGAATGGCCACTTCGCCGGACTTGCCCGGGCCCGCCTTTCCTCAGAGAATATCACTTAGCTTTCGCGTCACAGACTCGGGGTAGTAATGTCGGCTGCACCAGTGATGACACTAATCGCGTCACGGCAACGACGAGGAAGTGAAAAGGGCAGTTTGGTGACTGATTATCCTCCCGTAAAGTATTCCGCCCCTTCCGTCCAATGAGCTTTTGAGGGGTGGATGCCGCAGAGCCAGTCAAGCAGCTCACAGCTGCTCGCGGGTGCGGATCAGGCGGGCTCGTCGGAAGATAAGTATAACTCGCTCTAAGATGGTGCCACAAACACCAGGCGGGCGATCGGAATCCCCGATCAGCGTCAGCGAACTTCTGGTAACCGAGCTGCTCGGCACCCGATCGCCGCAGCCGCCGAATGTCGACGCGGAAGCTAAAGCCTTTTACGAGCTCGCCACGCTTATGCTCGATAGTCCGGAGCGCGCGGTTCAGCGCTTCATGGAGCTGGCGCTCGAGCTGTGCGACGCCGGATCGGCGGGCTTGAGTGTTCTGACCAGGGCGGAAGATGGCAGCGAAATTTTTCACTGGGATGCCCTGGCGGGGCAATTCGCATCCCACGTCGGCGGCACCACCCCTCGGCATTTCAGCCCTTGCGGCCTGTGCCTCGACGAGGCGGCCCCCGTGCTTGTCTCCCACCCGGCACGCCTATTTACCTATTTCGAAGAGGTCGACCCTCCGATCATCGAAGCCCTCATCGTCCCGCTCTACGACGCAGGCGGTGTCCCGTTGGCGACGATCTGGGTTATAGCGCACGACGATCAGCATAAGTTCGACGCCGAGCATGTGCGGGTGATGACCCAATTGGCCTCGCAACTCGTACTCGCGCTGAAAATTCTCAAACAGAAAAGCGCTGGACTGGCCGCGGAGCTGGACAAAGCCGAGGGGATCAGTCGGTCAAAGACACGGCTTCTGGCCTCGGTGGGACATGATCTTCGGCAACCCCTGACCGTGATCATGGGCGTTCTGGAGATGATCGCAGCTCGCCCGGGTGACCGCGAATGGAAGCTGCTCGCTCACGCAAAGGCGGCAACGACCCGCTTGGCACGGGCGTTCGAGCTAATGATGGAGGTCGGCCGGCTGGATCTCAATCACGTACAACCGAACGTGCGCCCCTGTCGGCTTGTCGACCTGTTTGATGAACTGCGCAGCCAACACGGGGAAGCCGCGGAACGCAAAGGGGTCGGTTTCCGTGTGGCCGCCAGCAACCTGACAGTTTTGTCGGATCCTGAGCTGCTGGGTTCGATCCTGCACAACTTGGTCGACAACGCGATCAAATATACCGACCGTGGGGGCGTCCTCGTGGGCTGCCGCAACCGCGGTGATCACGTGCTGATCCAGGTGTGGGATACCGGTCGAGGCATCCCCTCCGATATGCTGAGCATCATCTTTGACGAGTATCGACAGGTCGCGCCGCTGACCAGCGTGGGTACCGGTCTGGGCCTTTTCATCGCAAAGCAGGCCGCCGACGTGTTGGGCCATGCTCTAACGGTGCGATCGGCATTCGGCCACGGCACCCGTTTCAGCATCACTGTCCCGCTTTCGAGCGGTCAAATCCTACCTGAGGTCTTCCCGGTTATCGCGGCGGCCGCAGCCGCGCCTTGGGGGTCGACATCGGGATGAGGACTGATACGCTCATACTGGCCGGCTCGGATCCTCATGCGATGCCTGCTTCGTGCCTCGACTGACATCCGCCGGCTTCATCCAACGATTGCTGAGAAGGGGAGCTTGTGATGGAATTGATCCTCATAATTATTCTGCTGATCATCCTTTTCGGTGGCGGGTTCGGATATTATCGCGGCGGCTATCATACCCGCGGCGGCCCTTACGGTATCGGGGGAATACTCGGAGTTATTCTCATCGTTGTCCTGATCGTATGGTTGCTCCGAGGAGCGGGGTACGTCGGCAATTTCTGAGGGCTCAACAGCGCGAGTGATGGTGCTCGACGCCACCCGATCATCATCTTTGCCGACAAGCTCGACCGCAAGGGCCGCGACCCGTTCGACCTGTTGGACGAGATCGAGCAGTCCCTCGCGCTCGACCTGAGGCGTCGTGATTTGGTAATCGTTTGTGGAGAATTAAACGATAACGTCCGACGGATTCCATGTATCGTTCGGAATGACCACGAAAGACCTGCGCGAGATGAGTGAAGCTGTCGCGCAGAGAAGGTTGCACTGAGTTGGATGCCGGCGGTGCGTCTATTGATCACCATCTCCGTCTGCATCGTGATCATGGCCGCTCGGCGACTATACCGTCGAGGTTTACCACCGGATTTACCCGAGGATCTGCGGTCGGAAGCCCGGGATTTTTACCGCCGGTTCTATCGGATCCAGCTCGACGACGAGCAATTCGAAGCGCTGTCGCAGTAAGCGCGATTGGGAGAACCACATGCGCGTCACGAGAAGGTTTGCCGCCGGACTCTTCACAGCGCTGATCGCGTTCGGTACGGGTCAGGCGGCACGCGCGCAGGATATCGTCGTATTCGCGGCGGCCAGCCTCACCAATGCACTCGACGAAGCTGCCAAGCTGTTCGAACGGCAGGGCGGCGCACACTCAAAAATATCGTACGCGGCCAGCTCGACACTGGCCAAGCAAATCGAAAGCGGCGCGCCGGCCGACATTTTCATATCGGCCGATCTCGACTGGATGAATTACCTGGAGAAGCGGCATTTAATCCGGCCTGCGACCCGGCGCAACCTGCTCGGCAATCGGCTCGTTCTGATCGCGCCGGCTGACAGCGATGTGCATGTCGAGATCAAGCCGGGCTTCGATCTGGCGGCGCTGCTCAAGGGCGCGCACCTCGCGATGGCCGACACCGACTCGGTTCCGGCGGGCAAATACGGCAAGGCCGCCCTCGAAAAGCTCGGAATCTGGAACACTGTGCGTTCCGCCGTCGCACCGGCAGAGAATGTGCGCGCCGCGTTGCTGTTCGTGGCACGCCGTGAAGCCCCGCTCGGCATCGTCTATGCGACCGATGCGGCGGCCGATCCGAGTGTCAAGGTTGTCGGGGTGTTCCCCGAGGACACCCACCCGCCGATCATCTATCCGGCGGCTCTGACCGCAGACAGCAGGAACCCGAACGCGGTGCGGCTACTCGATTTTCTCTCCTCGCCGGCGGCGAAACCGACTTTCGAGAAAGAGGGTTTCACCGTTCTGGCGCCCAGCGGAGGCGCATAGCCGGCTACTCGCCCATTTGCAGCAGCGCACCGCGCCGGCGTGCGTTATGAAAGGCGACGAAAAAAACGGTGGCGCCGAGACCCACATAGAACACGTCGAGCGCCAACGCCGTGAAAAAGTAATCGCTTCGGAATACCCCGGTAAACAGAACCCCGCGCATGCCTTCGAAGACATAGGTCGACGGCAGCGCCCACGCGGCGTGCTGCAGCCAACCCGGCAATGTCGAGACGGGATAATAGACACAGCTGATCGGTGACAGGGTGAACACCACGGTCCAGGCGAGGCCCTCTGCTCCCATGCCCTGGCGCAGGATTAGCCCGCAGATAGCCAGACCGAGCGCCCAGCCCATGATCAGCAGCGCGGCGAAGAACGCGAGAAGGGGCAGTCCCATCGCGAAGATCGAATAGTGATAGAGCGGGATAGCCAGCAACGCCGCCGGCAGCATGCCGAGCAAGACGCGGATCATGCTCATCGACAGCAGCGACAGGACCCACTCGTAGGGCCGCAGCGGGGTGACAAAGAGGTGCCCGAGATTGCGCGCCCACATCTCTTCGAGAAACGACATCGACAAGCCGAGCTGGGCTCGGAACAGCACATCCCACAACATGACCGCGGCAAGCAGCACGCCAAAGGCGCGGAACACATAGCTGCTGTTCTTATAGAGAAACTGACTCATGAACCCCCAGATCAGCATCTGCAAGGTTGGCCAGTACAGCAACTCGAGGGTGCGCGGCCAGGAGCTGCGCAGCAGATACAAATAGCGCAGCAGCATTGCCCAGACCCGGCCGGCCGAATATCGCAGCTCGCAGCTCATTTGGCCGCTTCCAGCTCGATCCGCGGCTCGCGTGCGATGTGCAGAAAGACCTCTTCGAGGTTGGTTCGCCCGTAGCGATTGATCAGTGCCTGCGGGCTGCCCCGGTCGACGATACGGCCCTCCTTCATCATCAGCACCTCGGAACACAGCCGCTCGACCTCGCTCATATTGTGAGACGCCATCAGGATCGTCGCGCCGGTGCGGGCACGCCACTCTTCCAGATAGCTGCGCACCCAATCGCCGGTGTCCGGATCGAGGGAAGCGGTCGGCTCGTCGAGCAGCAATAGTTCGGGCCCGTTTAGCAGCGCCTTGGCGAGCGCCACACGGGTTTTTTGCCCGGCTGAAAGCTTGCCTGCCGGGCGTTCGAGAAAGACTGAAATCTGCAAATCGCGGGCGAGGTTCTCGATTCGCTCGCCACGATCCGGCAGACCGTAGAGCCTGGCATAGATCAGCAGGTTCTGGCGCACCGTCAGGCGATGCGGCAGGTCGACGAAGGGCGAAGAAAAATTCATTCGGGGGAGGACGCGATATCGGTGGCGCAGCATGTCCTCGCCGAGGACCGCCACCCTCCCGGAAGTCGGCAACAGGAGCCCGAGCAGGATCGAGAGGGTCGTCGTCTTTCCAGCGCCGTTGCCGCCGAGTAACGCCGTGGTGACGCCGCGCGCAACGCTGAAACTGATCCCGTCCACTGCGACGGCGGTCGGATAGCGCTTGACGAGATTGTCGACTTTGACGGCGGGGGCGACCATTGCCCCTATATGACTCGTTGCGGGGACTTCGGCCAGTATGGGACTGGCCGGCCGGAACTTGGAACATCGAGATCGGCGACTACAACAACCGCGACGAGGTCATCGGGTGAGCGACACCAATCTTATCAACCAGAGCGAGCCCACAACCGGCTTCGGCCGGATCAGCCTGCGCACATTGGTCCCGATCCGCTGGGTCGCGATCGCCGGTCAGGCGAGTACCATCGTGATCGTGCATTACGGGCTCGGGTATCGACTGCCGCTTTTTCCGGCCCTCGCAGTCGTCGCCGGCTCGGTTCTGCTGAACGTGGTCTTGATCCTGGTGCGCCAAGCGGCGGCCCGCCTCGGCGAAAGAGACGCCGCGCTATGCCTCGGCTACGACATCCTGCAACTCGCGATCCTGCTGTACCTGACCGGCGGTCTGCAGAACCCGTTCTCGACTCTGATCCTCGCGCCGGTAACCGTCGCCGCTACGATCCTGTCGCGGCGCCCGGTGATCGCGCTCTCGATCCTCGCCGTGGCTGCGATCACCGTGCTCGCCCTGTGGCACATGCCTTTGCCCTGGCGCACCGAACCGCTTGTGTTTCCGCCCGAACTGGTGTTCGGCATCTGGATGGCGCTGGTGCTCGCGACGGTTTTCATCGGAAGCTATACTTGGAGCGTCGCGCAGGAGGCGCGGCGCCTGCGCGACGCGGTGGCTGCGACGCAGCTCGCGCTCGCTCGCGAGCAGCGCATTTCGGCGGTCGGCGCGCTGGCTGCGGCGGCAGCGCATGAGCTGGGCAGCCCGCTCGCGACGATCGCCGTTGTCGCGAAGGAGTTGGCGCATGATCTGCCCGAGAACAGCCCGCACGCCGAGGACGCCGCGCTGCTGTTGAGCCAATCCGAGCGCTGCCGCAGGATCCTCGCCGAGCTCGCACGGCAGCCCGAGCACGATGGCGGCTCGCCCTACACGCGCCTGCCGATTTCGGCTTTGGTCGAGACTGCCGGGGCGATGCACCAACACGAAGGTGTAAAGCTGATCTTTGCGACGGCTGGACAGCCCGGCCCCGAGGAGCCACAGGTTCGGCGCAGCCCCGAGATCATGCATGGCCTCAACAACCTCATTCAGAATGCAGTGCAATTCGCTCGCCGCGAGGTCAGCGTCACGACTTTCTGGGACAAGGCGACGGTCACCGTCGAGATCGCCGATGACGGACCCGGGTTCCCGCTGCATCTGCTCGGACGACTTGGCGAGCCGTACATCTCGACGCGCGCCGGCGCGGCCGACCATATGGGGCTCGGCATCTTCATCGCGCAAAGCCTGCTGGAGCGCAGCGGAGCGAGGCTAGTCTTTGATAATCTGCCGGAAGGCGGCGCACATGTTGCGATTTTCTGGAATCGTGCCAATCTGGAGATGGTGGAGAACCTTCGTCCCACCGCGGCGACCCCTCATACGCCTCATCCGTCGAAATTGAGCCGCGGACGGCGTCAAAGGCAAAATCATGGAGACTAGCGACCGATCCAACCGCCCTTCCGCGACAGACGCGCTCTCTGCGGGTCTGCAGGGGCTCCCGGAATCCGAGCGCACGTTGCTCATCGTCGACGACGACGCTCCGCTCTGTCAACGGCTCGCGCGCGCGATGGAGCGTCGCGGCTTTGTTGTGGCGACCGCCGACAGCGTCGCGGCTGGCATTACCGCGGTGACCGATCATCTGCCGGCTTTCGCCGTTGTCGACATGCGGCTGGGTGACGGGCGCGGCTTCGATGTCGTCAGCGCATTGCAGCAAGCCCGCCCGGGCGCCCGCATCGTCATGCTGACCGGCTACGGCAACATCGCGACCGCGGTCGCGGCGGTCAAGGCTGGGGCTATCGATTATCTGCCGAAGCCGGCCGACGCCGACGCGGTCGAGCGGGCCCTCCTCGCCCAGGAAGACGGGACTCCGGAACCGCCCGAGGACCCGATGTCGGCCGACCGGGTACGCTGGGAGCACATCCAGCGGGTTTTCGAGCTGTGCGACCGCAACGTCTCGGAAACCGCTCGCCGACTCAAAATGCACCGCCGGACCCTGCAGCGCATCCTATCGAAACACGCGCCGCGAAACTAAGGCGGTGATGCCGCTTCATTGACCGGTGCTCCGACAGACTTGCTCGGCAGCCGTTCCGCGACAAACCGGTCGATTGCATCGAGCCAACGGTTGCGGATCGGATCGGCCTCGAGAAACGGTTCGTGCTTGGAATCAGGGAGCTCGATCAGCGTACAGTCCGGCAAAAGCCGAGCCGCTCGGCGGTGCGCGGCAGGTTCGAGAAACCAGTCGATCCCGGCGCTCGCGAGCAAGATCGGGGTCTGGATCGAGGCGAAGAATTCCGGGCTGACGATTCTCCCCACCAAACGAAGCGCCTCATCAAGCCACCCATAAGTTGCCTCGTCGACGCGCAGCTGGGCACGCGCCGAAAACCAGCCATATTGCAATCGGCAACGTTCGGGATCGCTAGAGGTGCGGCTGATTTCGGGTGAAGGGATGCGATCGGAACGCCAAGGGCCTGCTCCGGGGACGAAGCAGAGGCCGAGACCCGAGGCGCGCACGGCGCGGGTGATGCAGCGCGCGACAGGCCGAGGAAAGCGCCCGGTGCGGATCCCGAGCATCGGTGCCGACAAAATCGCCGCGTCGAAGAGGCCCGGGGATTGCCGCAGGCAGACCAGCGCGATCGCACCTCCCATTGAATGACCGATCAGCAGACGCGGATAACGGGGCGGCGGCAGGTTCTTCGCGAACAGCCTAAGGTCATCCGCGTCGCGATTGTAGCGGCGCGGCCGCGGCCGGCTCGGCCAGCGCCGCGGGCGCTCGGAGCCGCCCTGCCCGCGCCAATCGAGACACCATACCGATAGACCGCGGGCCGCGAGGTCGGCCGTCGTCTCGAAATATTTTTCGATGCACTCGGTGAAGCCACCGACCATCACGCATTCGACTTGGGGATTGGCCGCCGGCAAATGGCCCCACCGCAGCGTCGCCCCGTCCGGCGCGGCAAAGCTGCCCCAAATAAAGCCGCGCGGTTCGAGGAATCGCGCCGGCAGTCGCGGCACCCCGGTTGTCTCGCCGGGCGGCCGCCTCGAGGCAGACTTGCGCATCTCACCAGGTGGTTCTTCGACAAGATCTGTCTCAGGCATCACCCCGGCCCGACCACGTCACCGCTCTATCCACCCCGTCTCACCGGGTCCCCGATATGATTATGCCACATCCTGCGCCACTCGGCTGACTGCTCGTAGATCTCCACCGATGATCGCCTCCGCGCTCCGGGAAATCGCGTCTGCTGCCTGAGAAACGCGCGACTCAGCAATACGCCGCCGATAATGCAAAGCATCGCCGCAAGGCAGCGTCCGCCGAAGTTCGAGGTGAGCGGCGCCGGTCGTGCTATCTTGCGGACGTCTGGGTCAATCCGCTCAAATGTCGAAACACGGCATTAACGATTTGTCGAGTGAGACGCGGGGGATTGAGCCCGTCCCGTGGCGCGATCATGCCGGTGCGCGGGATGCGGGAGGTCATCGAATGAGGCGGCGCGATTTGCTGCTGCTAGCCGCCGGCACGGCGGTAACCCGGAACCCGGTCTCGGCTGAGACCACGGCTGCGCGCATCGGCTTTGTCCAGGGGGGATCACGCCAGGAGAGCGGGACCCTGCTCGATAAATTTCGCGAAGGTCTCGACGCGCTCGGCTGGACCGACGGCAGCAAAATCGTGATTTTCGATCGTTGGGCCGACGAGCGCGCCGAGCAGTTGCCCGGCATCGTCAAAGAGTTGATCGGCTCCGGCGTCTCGCTCCTGGTCGCCGCCGGGACGCCGGCCACGCTCGCCGCAACGCGGGCCAGCGTGACGATCCCGATCGTTCTGGTCGGCGTCGACGATCCCGTTGCCCTTGGTGTCGTCGCGAGCCTGGCGCAGCCTCGCGGCAACGTCACCGGGCTGGCTCTGACCTCCTCCGAGCTGATCGCGAAGCGGTTGCAGCTCCTGCAAGAACTCGTCCCCGGGCTGCGCCGGGTGGCGGTAATCGTCAGGGAGGATCCCGGCCTCGAGCAAAAGCTGCAGGACATCCGCGCCAATGCCGCGCAGATGAAGATCGAGCCATTGATGCTCGAGGCGACGACCGGGACGGCCCTCGAACTTGCCTTCGCGCGTTTGCGCGCCGAGCGCTGCGAGGCCGTCTACATAGCTTCCGGCCCGCTGGGCCCGGCCAAGCGCGCCCGGCTCATCGCACTCGCCGCAAATTCTCGGCTGCCCGCGATCTATTCCTTCCGCGTCTTCCCGGTCGGTGGGGGGTTGATGTCGTACGGTGCCGATTACCGCGACCTGTTCCGCCGCGCCGCCGGCTTCGTCGACAAGATCCTCAAGGGCGCCAAGCCGGCAGACCTGCCTGTCGAGCCGCCGCGCAAATTCGATCTCATCGTCAATCTCAAGACCGCCAGCGCGCTCGGCCTGGCGATCCCGCCCACGCTTCTCGCGCGCGCCGACGAGGTCATCGAATGAGGCGGCATGAACTCGTTAAAAGCGCACAAATTGTGTAGAATACGAGCATAAAAAGATGCGAAGGTGAATGATGATGAGCGAGGACAGGATCAGTCTCGAGCTACTTGGCGCGCGGGTTGTCACGCTGACAGATCGGATAAACGATTTGGAACTTGATGTCCGCGATCTCAAAATCCGCTTCACTAGCCTTGAGCAGCGCTTCAACGCCCTTGAGCAGCGCTTCAGCGCGCTGGAGCAGCGCTTTGGCATACAGGAGGAGCGGATGAGCCGGATGCTGGCGATCTTGGTGCGGATTGCAGAGCGGCAAGGGCTGCCGCCGGAGGGCCGGCCCTAGTGAACGCCGCCGGGGCAGTTGTGCTCCTGGTCATCGGCTTTATCGCATATTTTACTCCCGGCTATCACGCCTACGCGGTGACCCGTGACTGAGGCCGCGCGCAACTCTTCGCGGATGGGCTGGCTTCCGCTTGGACCGCTGATAGCGCGGCGCCGAGCGTCCGACCGGGACAGCGCGGGCGGCGGGGTGACGGCGCACCCGCGCGGACGGCTCTTCCGCAAATATGCGCTGCTGATCGTCGGGCTGGTCAGCCTCGTGCTGCTGCTCAACAGCGCGCTCGATTTCTGGTTCAGCTACGACGAGAATAAGGCGGCGCTATTCCGCATTCAGCAGGAGAAGGCCGCCTCTGCGGCGCGCCGCATCGAGCAGTTCGTCGACGAGATCGAGCGCCAGCTCGGCTGGACCACGGCGCCGCAATGGGCCGCCAGCTCCGCTCGAGCAGCGCCGGTTCGATTATGTCCGCCTGTTGCGCCAGGCGCCGGCGATCACCGAGCTGATCCAGCTCGACGACGCCGGCAAGGAGCAGCTCAAGGTGTCGCGGCTGGCGATGGATGTCGTCGGCAGCGAAAAGGACTATTCCCAATCGCCGAGCTTCGTCGAAGCCAAGAAGCACCGCGTCTGGTTCAGCCCGGTCTACTTCCGCAAGGAATCCGAGCCGTACATGACCGTGGCGCTGGCGCGCGCCGGGCGCAATGCCGGCGTTACGGTCGCCGAGGTCAATCTGAAGCTGATCTGGGACGTGATCACCGGGCTGAAGATCGGCCGGGGCGGTTACGCCTATGTCGTCGACCGCGACGGCCGGCTGATCGCCCACCCCGACATCAGTCTCGTATTGCGCAATACCGACCTCGCCAACCTGCCGCAGGTCGCATCGGCACTGGCCGAGGCTCCCTTTCTTCCCTCCTCCGCAGGCGGGGGAGGGTCAGGGTGGGGGCAACCGATACGCCAGGCGGTCATGGTCGCAAAGGGCATCAACGGCAACTCGGTCTTGACCGCGCACGCCGCAATCGCGCCGCTCGGCTGGACCGTCTTTGTCGAATTGCCGCTGAGCGAGGCCCTGGCGCCGCTCTACGGCTCTGCATTTGCGCACCGCGGCATTGCTCGCCCTCGCGCTTGTCCTGGCGATATTGGCGGCGCTCCTCCTCGCCCGCCGCATGACCGTGCCGATCCGGGAGTTGCAGGCGGGCGCCGCGCGGATCGGCGCCGGCGAACTCGACCGCCGCATCGACATCCAAACCGGCGACGAACTCGAAGAGCTCGCCGGCGACTTCAACCGCATGGCGGCGGACCTGCAGAAATCCTACGCCGACCTCGAAAAAAAGGTCGAGGACCGCACCGCCGAACTCAAAGAGGCGCTCGACCAGCAGACCGCGACCGCCGAGGTGCTGCAGGTCATCAACAGCTCACCGGGGGACCTCGCCCCGGTGTTCCAGTCGATCGTGGAAAAGGCCCACACGCTGTGCGGCGCCGCCTGCGGCAGCCTTGCAGCTCTGGGACGGCGAGAAGTTCCGCGGCGTCGCGATGCGCGGCTTCTCGGAAGCGATGGTGGAGCAGCTGCGCCTCGGCTACAGCCCATCCGACATGCCGTGCCAGCGCCTCGTCGAGGGAGAGCACGTCGTTCACTGCGTCGATCTCGCCGAGATCGACAGTCCAGTGGCGCGCGAAGGCGGTGTCAAACTCGGCGGCATCCGCACGATCCTTTACGTGGCGCTGCGCAAGGATGACGTCTTGCTCGGGCAGATCGTCGCCGCCCGCCAGGAAGTCCGGCCGTTTTCGGAAAAAGAGATCGCGCTCGTTGAAAACTTCGCCGCGCAGGCGGTCATCGCAATGGAGAACGCGCGGCTGTTGACCGAGACGCGCGAGGCCCTGGAGCAGCAGACCGCGACCGCCGAGGTATTGCAGGTCATCAATTCCTCGCCCGGCGATCTCGCGCCGGTGTTCGACGCGATGCTCGAAAAGGCGCATGCGCTGTGCGAGGCCGCCTACGGCAGCTTCATGTCTATGACGGCGGGCTTTCCGTGCGGTGGCGATGCGCGGCGTGCCCGACGCCATTCGCCGAGCACTGCGACAGCGGGTTCGGCCCGAGCCGCAGACGCGATTGGCCGCATCGCTCATGGCGAGCGCGTTGTTCACATCGCCGATCTGCCGCAGGATGACTCGCGTCGGAGGAACCCGAGCGGCGCGCATGGTCGAGCTCGGCGGCATCCGCACCGGCTCTGTGTCCCGCTTCGCAAGGACGAAGCCCTGCTCGGGACGATCGTCGCTGTACCGGCAGGAAGTCCGGCCGTTCTCAGACAAGCAGATCGCGCTGCTGCAGAATTTCGCGGCGCAGGCGGTGATCGCGATGGAGAACGCGCGGCTGATCACCGAGACGCGCGAGGCCTTGGAGCAGCAGACCGCGACCGCCGAGGTGTTGCAGGTCATCAATTCCTCGCCCGGCGACCTCGCGCCGGTGTTCGATGCGATGCTGGAGAAGGCGCACGCGCTCTGCGGGGTCGCGTACGGGAGCCTGCAACATTTATGACGGCGAGTACTTCCGAGCGGTGGCGGTGCGCGGCTATCCCCGAAGCCTTCGCGGAGTCGTCTGCGGCAGCCGCGTTCGAGCCGGGCCCGAAGCACCCGTCCGGCATGCTGATCGGAGCGCGCGTATCGTCGACATCATCGATTCGGCCGCGATCGGACGATCCGGTCGACACGAAGTGCTCGCGATAGCTCGAGCGGGCATCCGCACCGTGCTTGTTCGTGCCGCTGCGCAAGGATGACCGTCTGCTTGGCGTACATCGTCGCCTACCGGCCGTGAGGTGCGGCCGTTTTCCGAGAAAGCAGATCGCGCTGCTGCAGAACTTCGCCGCGCAGGCGGTCATCGCGATGGAGAACGCGCGGCTGATCACCGAGACGCGCGAGGCCTTGGAGCAGCAGACCGCGACCGCCGAGGTGTTGCAGGTCATCAATTCCTCGCCCGGCGACCTCGCCCCGGTGTTCGACGCGATGCTGGAAAAGGCGCACACCTGTGCGGGGCCGCCTATGGCAGCTTGCAGCTCTATGACGGCGAGACTTCCGTGCTGTCGCGGTGCGCGGGTATGCCTGACGGAATTCGCGGAGTCACATGCGGCGAGCGGCTACACGCCGGCCCGAACGCCATCCGAGCCGGGCGCTGGTGCGAGGGCGAGCGACGTTGTCCACATCGCCGATCTGGCCGAGATCGACCGATCCGAGTGGCCGCGACAGCGCGTCGTCGAACTCGGCGGGCATGCGCACGTCCTGTATCGTCGCGCTGCGCAAGGACGAGCACGTTCCTCGGCACTGATCGTCGTCCGGCCGCCAGGAAGTCCGGCCGTTTTCGGACAAAGCAGATCGCGCTGCTGCAGAATTTCGCCGCGCAGGCGGTCATCGCGATGGAGAATGCGCGGCTGATCACCGAGACGCGCGAGGCCTTGGAGCAGCAGACCGCGACCGCCGAGGTATTGCAGGTCATCAACAGCTCGCCCGGCGACCTCGCGCCGGTGTTCGACGCGATGCTGGATAAGGCGACGCGCTGTGCGGGGCGCCTTATGGCAGTCTGCAGATCTATGACGGCGAGCACTTCCGTGCGGTCGCGATGCACGGCGTGCCGCGCGAACTATGCCGAATTGACTGCAGGCAGCGGGTATCCGCGCCGGCCGGACTACGCCTCCGAGCCGGCCGCTGCTCGAGGGGAGACGGTCGTCCACATCGCCGACTTGCGCAGGACGATCGAGCTCACGCGGCGTCCTCGGGTCGCTGGTCGAGCTGGCAGGGCCCGCGGACGGCGCTGTTCGGTGCGCGCTCCGCAAGGATGACGCCCTCCTCGGCTAATTGTCGCCTACCGCCAGGAGGTCCGGCCGTTCTCCGACAAGCAGATCGCGCTGCTGCAGAATTTCGCCGCGCAGGCGGTGATCGCGATGGAGAACGCGCGGCTGATCACCGAGACGCGCGAGGCCTTGGAGCAGCAGACCGCGACCGCCGAGGTATTGCAGGTCATCAACTGCTCGCCCGGCGACCTCGCGCCGGTTTTCGACGCGATGCTCGAAAAGGCGATGCGCCTTGCGAAGCGGCGTTTGGGAACTATTCACCTATGATGGCGAGATGCTTTCACTGCAGTCGCGTTGCGCGGTGTGCCGAGCCGTATTCGCGGATTGCTCTGGCAGCGCGGTCGATGCGCCCGGAGCCGGGCGCATCGCGCTGTCGGATCTGCTCGTGGCGAGCGCGTTCGTCCATATTGCCGATGTCGGCGAATGAGGCCGATGATCGGGCGTCCCGCGCAGTGCAGCTGTCGAGCTCAGCAGGCATCCGCAGCCAGCCTGTCCGTGCCGCTGCGCAAGGATGACGCCCTGCTCGGCGTATATTGCCGTCTACCGCCAGGAAGTCCGGCCGTTCTCCGACAAGCAGATCGCGCTGCTGCAGAACTTCGCCGCGCAGGCGGTGATCGCGATGGAGAATGCGCGGCTGATCACCGAGACTGCGCGAGGCGCTCGGAGCAGCAGACCGCGACCGCCGAGGTGTTGCAGGTCATCAACCGCTCGCCCTTCGATCTCGACGCCGGTGTTCGAGGCGATGGTGACCACCGCATGCGACTGTGCGGCGCCGCTGCCACCATCTACCGCAACGTATGACGGGGAATACCGGTGGGCAGCCGGTCACATGCTCTCGCCGGAATATCGAGCAGATCGAGCGGAATGTCAGGATGCCGGCCCGGCACGGGAACGGTGGTCGGCCGCGACCGCGCTGGAAGGCGCGTCGTGCAGATCCTGGATGCCTGGAGCCGACCCGCTCTACGAGGCAAAGGACGACGCGCGCGTCGAGCGGCGTGCACACGATGCATCGGCTGTCCCGCTGTTGCGCGAGGACGCGCCGATCGGCGTCATTGGCTCGCCCGCCGCCGGCGTCGAAGCCGTTTTCCGAGCGCGAGATCCAGCTGTTCAGACCTTCGCCGATCAGGCGGTGATCGCGATCGAGAACGCGCGGCTGATTACCGAACTGCGGCAGCGCACGCGCGATCTGCAGGAATCGCTCGAATATCAGACCGCGACCAGCGACGTGCTCAAGGTGATCAGTCGGTCCGGTGCCGAACTGGAACCGGTGCTGGAGACGCTGGTCGAGACCGCCGTGCGCATTTGTGACGCAGATAAAGGCGTGATTGTGCAACAGCGGGGCGGCCTTCTTCACATGGCCGCTTCTTTGCGGTTTCACGCCGGAAGCTGACGAGTTTGTCGACGCGGCACCCGGGGCCGCCGGGGCGCGGGAATATTAGCGGTCGAGCGCTCCTCGACCGGCGGGTTGTTCACATTGAGGATGTCGCGAAGGACCCGGAATATACTTGGACGGATGGGCAGCAACGTTTCGAGCTTCACACCGGGCTGGCGGTGCCACTGCTCCGGGAAGACGCGGTCATTGGCGTCATCAATCTCTGGCGCTCGCGTGTCGAGCCGTTCAGCCAAAAGCAGATCGAGCTCGTCACCGTCTTTGCCGACCAGGCGGTCATCGCGATCGAGAACGCCCGGTTGCTCAACGATCTGCAGGGGCGCACGCGCGACCTGCAAGAGTCGCTCGAATACCAGACCGCGACCAGCGACGTGCTCAAGGTCATCAGCCGGTCGGCTGGTGAACTGCAGCCAGTGCTCCAGACGCTGACCGAGACCGCGGCTCGGCTCTGTGAAGCTGAGATGGCGGGCATCACCCGCCGTGATGGCGAAGTATATCGTATCGCGACGGGGTACGGTTATTCCCGCGAATACATTGCCTTTCACGAGAGTCATCCAATTGTCCCGAGCCGGGCCACACTCACTGGACGGGTCGTGCTCGAAGGTCGCGCAATCCAAATCGAAGATGTTGCCGCGGATCCCGAATACGCACTGACAGAGGCGATCACAATCGGTAGAGGTCGCACGCATCTCGGGGTACCGCTGCTGCGCGAAAATGTGCCCATTGGCGTCATCATTCTTGCACGTCATACGGTAAGACCGTTCAGCCGAAAAGCAGATTGCACTGGTCACGACCTTTGCCGACCAGGCGGTGATCGCGATCGAGAATGCGCGGCTGTTCAATGAACTGCGCGCTCGCACCACCGAGCTCGGGAGCTCGGTTGCCGAGCTGAAGATGTTGAACGAGGTCGCGCAGGCGGTCAGCTCGACGCTCGATCTGAGGACCGTGCTGTCGACTGTTCTCAACGCCTCGCTCGGGGTGACCTGGGCGAATGCCGGGGCGGTTTTCCGCTACAGCCGGGCGGAGCGGGCGTTCCGGCTCGTCGAGGCGGTCGGGTGGGACGAGGCGCTGGCGCATTCGGTGCGCGAGCTGCATGTCGCCGAGACCGAGAGCGCGATGGGCGAGGCGGTGGCGCGCCGTATGCCGATTCAGCTTCCCGATCTGGCGCAGCGGGCGAGCTATCCGCTGCGCGACGTCACCCTCGCCGCCGGTTTTCACTCGGCGCTGATCGTGCCGTTGGTCGGCGCCGAGCGCATCCTCGGGGCCATCATTCTGATGCGGCAAGAGGCGGGCGAATTCCCGGCCGAGACGGTGCGGTTGATGCAGACCCTCGCCAGCCAATCGGTATTGGCGATCCAGAACGCGCGCCTCTTCCGCGAGATTGCCGACAAGAGCGAGCAACTCGCACTCGCCAGCCAGCACAAATCGCAATTCCTCGCCAATATGAGCCATGAGTTGCGCACGCCCTTGAACGCGATCTTGGGTTACGCCGAATTGCTCGTCGACGGCATCTACGGCGTGCTGCCGGACCGGCCGAAGGGCGTACTGGAGCGCATTCAGAACAACGGCAAACACCTCTTGGCACTGATCAACGACGTATTGGACTTGGCAAAGATCGAGGCCGGTCAGTTGACCCTGACACTGGAGGACTACAACCTGCCCGAGGTGGTCAAGTCGGTTGTCAGCGCGACCGAGCCGCTCGCCACGGCGAAGGGGCTCAAATTCGCTACTGCATTGCAGGACAATATGCCGCTGGCGCATGGCGATGCGCGCCGCGTCTCGCAGGTATTGCTGAACCTTGTCGGCAATGCGATCAAATTTACCGATGACGGCGAAGTCGAGATCCGCGCCGTGTCCGACAGGGGCCAGTTCGTGTTGACCGTGCGCGACACCGGGCTGGGCATTGCCGATGCTGATCAGGATCGGATCTTCGGCGAATTCCAGCAGATCGACAATTCGAACACGCGCAAGAAGGGGGGCACCGGTTTGGGCCTGGCGATCTCGAAGCGTATGGTCGAATTGCAGGGCGGCACAATTTCGGTCGAACTCGAAGCTCGGCAGGGGGTCGACTTTCCGGGTTGTCCTGCCCGTCCATGTCGACGAGGTGATGGAGGAGGCGGCGTGACGGGCAAGCGAATTCTGGTGATCGAAGACACTGAGGACAACCGCCAGATCATCCGCGACCTGTTGACCAGCTTCGATTACGAGCTGCTCGAAGCAGTGGATGGCGCCGAAGGGGTGGCTATGGCGCAGAGCTATCGTCCCGATCTGATCCTGATGGACATTCAGCTCCCGGTCATCGACGGCTACGAGGCGACGCGGCGCATCCGGACGATTCCCGAACTGGCCCGCGTGCCGATCATCGCGGTGACCTCTTACGCCCTTTCCGGCGACGAGGCCAAGACGCGGGAAGCCGGTTGCGACGGCTATATCGCCAAGCCCTTCAGCCCCCGCCAGCTCCTCGCCAAAGTCCGCGAATTCCTCCCGGAATAGAGCAAACTGCTACAGATCCGGCGCCTCAGGAGCGCCGTCGTGCGTCGCCCTCTAGCCTGCGAGGGCTCGCACAATCCTCTGCGGCTCACCCGACCCGAAATGGGAGTTGGGGGGCATGAACAATCGGCTTAGGATTAGCACCGGTAAGCTGTCGGCCGGGCGCCGCGGGCCGATCGAGGAGTAGCCAGATGCCCCAACTCATCATCAACGGTTGGCTGATGCAGCCGCCGCGGGCTTCGCGGCGCTGCTGACGTCGACCGGCGCCGTCTCGCAAGAGGAGCTGCGCCCCTACTCGATCCTCGGCGACGCAATCCCAGCCTCGCTGACCGGGAGCATTCGGCGACCCGGCCCGGGGCCGGGCGATCGTAATGGATCGCCACCTCGGCGCTTTTCTTTGTGTCACACCGGCCCGTTTCCGGAAGAGAAATTCCAAGGGACACTCGCGCCGGATCTCTCCGGCGCGGACTCGCGTTACTCGGAGGGCGAACTGCGTCTGCGTTTGGGTGACTCGACCCGCTTCAACCCCAACACGATGATGCCGGCTTATTACCGGGTAGACGGGCTCACTCGCGTCGGCAAGTCTTGGCACGGCAAGCCGGTCCTACAGCCGAGCAGATCGAGGATGTGCTGGCGTTACTCATGACCCTGCGAGGTCGGTGAAGCCCCGAGGCTATGAATTACAGTTGCTGCCAATTCGATAAGGACCTTCCCTGCCGCAGCTCCTACTTGTACGGCGTGGGGAGATGACGCCTAAATGGAACTGGTAGCCAAACCTCCAAGGCACTGGAATTTCGAGGGTTTTGCGGTTATGAACTGCGCGAGGACCGACTAAACTCGAATACTCTTCTAACGCCCTCGAGATCTTAGTGAGGAGATGAGAGCTTGCCGTCTCTCGTTGCCCTACGTCAACTGCGGCCGAGCGAAATTCAGTTCCTTCCGGGCGGCGCCCAGTACTGATTGCAGTATGCAAAGGCTTGCTTGGGAACCAGGCCAGAGGGCCCAAGCGGAGATTGTCACCGATGAGTTTGGGAGATATCCGGTTGGCGTTGGCCGGGGATCAGATTGGTTGGTCATTTCTGTTATAGATCGCTGCGGTATCGACGTTTTTGCCACACTGCCGGCTGCTTTGGGTGATAGCTTCCGGTCCTGTCAGTTTGGCAGGTCGCGAAGAATTCACCCGGTCCCGTCCGGGTCGTCCGCCCTCTTCTCTCTGGCGATTTCATGAAAGTCATCCCGATCATCGCCGCAATTGTCGGGCTAGCGATAATCGGGGCCCTGGTTGGATATTTTGGGGCCGGCGCCGTGATCCGATCGCTGCGCGCGATCGGTTGGCGTGGATTTTCGGTGATTTGCGCGATTCATCTGGTGGTGGTCTCGCTTGAAGGGATCGCCTGGCGACTGATCGTACCTGGGGCGCGGGTTTGGCCATTTGTATGGGGGCGCTTGATTTGCGATGCCGGGTCCGAAGTGCTGCCGGTATCCCAAATGGGGGGCTGCGTTCTGGGCGCTCGCGCGGTGGCGCTCGCCGGTGTACCGGGATCCGTTGCCGCGGCGACCACCCTGGTCGATCTGACCCTGGAATTTCTCGCTAAGCTGGTCTATATGGCCATAGGACTAATTTTGCTGATTGATCTTCGCCCCGGTATCCCGGTCTCGCTACCGGTGACGTTCGGGCTTACTGTAACCGGGCTCTTCGCAATCGCCTTTGTCATAGTTCAGCGACACGGCTTCGCATTCTTTGATCGATTTGCGCGGATGCTCGGACGCGGGTGGGCGGAGCGGACGATTTCCGGGGTGGCCGCGGTCCACGCGGCACTTGCCGAGACATACCGACGCAGAGCCCGTTTGTGGGGCGGATTTGTTCTGCACCTCGCGTGCTGGATGGTCAGCGCCGTCGAGGTTTGGATCGCGCTTCGTCTTGCCGGTGCGCCGCTCGGCTTTCCGACTGTGCTGGTCATAGAAAGCTTGCTCTATGCCATACGAACGGTCGCCTTTGCGATCCCTAACGCAGTTGGGGTGCAGGAAGGGGCCTATGTGGTAATCGGCGCTGCATTCGGACTTACACCCGAGATGGCGCTTGCCATTTCGCTCTTGAAGCGCGCACGCGACCTCATGATCGGTCTGCCCGCGCTCGGGACCTGGCAGGTTGCCGAGAGCGGGCGTCTGTGGTGGCGCCGCAAATCATTATCCGATCGGAGCGGACCTCGGTAATGAAAAACTCCTTCGTGGGCGGCGCGATTGAAACCCAATCTCGCGAGGACTTCCGCACCCCAGCCGTGATATCGCCCATTTCCAAAGGGACTCGGCGAAACACTGACAATCGCGGGCGCCACGATAGGATCAAAATTCGATTCGAGTTGCAGGCTGGTCTGCATCCCGCTGCGACGGGGCGCCGTAGAGATCGCGGGCGCGCTTTTCGAATGCGCCGACCATGCGGCGGACCGCCTCGCTGAACAACACCTCGATCAACCGCTGCAGCAGACGTGACTTGAATTCGAAATCGACAAAGAAGCCGATCCGGCAGCCACCCGGATCCGGAGCAAACGTCCAATGGTTTGTGAGATATCGGAACGGGCCTTCGGTGTAGGCGACATCGATGCACCGCGGTGGATCAAGCGTGACCTGCGAGGTGAAGCGCTCGCGAAACATGCGAAACCCGATGATCAGATCCGCGACGACCAGATTGGGCCGGCGTTCCTTGATGCGGGCGCCGACGCACCAAGGCAGGAATTCCGGATAGCGCTCGATATCGGCGACCAGGTTGAAGAGTTGCTCCGGCGTGTAGGGCACCACACGCTCTTCGGCATGAGTGGGCATGCGGCGAAATCCTAGCCGGCGCCGCGGCTGGCACTCCGCGCGCCGCGCAGCCGTGCGAAATCCTCCCCCGCATGATAGGACGAGCGCGTCAGCGGTGACGCGGAGACCAGGAGAAAGCCCTTGGCCGCCGCGAAGCCCGCATAGCTACGGAACTCGTCAGGTGTTACGAAACGCGCGATCGCATGGTGTTTTTTTGTCGGCTGCAAATATTGTCCGATCGTCAGAAAATCGACGTCCGCGGTGCGCAGGTCGTCCATGACCTGCAATACCTCGCCTTTGTCCTCGCCGAGCCCAACCATGATGCCCGACTTCGTGAACAGCGCGGGATCGAGCCGCTTTGCTTGGTCCAGCAGGCGCAACGAGTGGAAATAGCGCGCTCCCGGGCGCACTTCGGCATATAGGCGCGGGACGGTCTCGAGGTTGTGGTTGAAGACGTCGGGCTGCGCGGCAACGACGGTTTCGAGCGCCCCCTCCTTACGCAGAAAATCAGGGGTCAAGACCTCGATCGTCGTGCCGGGAGCGGCGACGCGAATGGCCGTGATGGTCTTCGCGAAGTGCTCGGCTCCGCCGTCGGGCAGATCGTCGCGGTCGACCGAGGTGACGACGACATGGGCGAGCCCGAGCGCGGCGACGGCCTCGGCGACCCGCTCGGGCTCGTGCGGATCGAGCAGATCGGGCCGGCCAGTCGCGACATTGCAGAAGGTGCAGGCGCGCGTGCAGACGCGCCCCAAAATCATCACCGTCGCATGCTTTTGCTTCCAACACTCGCCGATATTCGGACAGCCCGCCTCTTCGCACACCGTATTCAGCGCGAGATCGCGCATCAGGCGCCGCGTCGCCTGGTATTCGGGCGAAACCGGCGCCTTTACGCGGAGCCAATCCGGCTTGCGCGGGATCGGGTTGTCAGGACGGCGAACCTTTTCGGGGTGGCGCAGCGGAACTGCAAATCCGTCCTCTCCGTCATACCCGGACTTGATCCGGGCATCCACGGGCGCTGGGTGAGGAGCTGGCCCTGAATACGTAGATGGCCGGGTCGAGCCCGGCCATGACGAAGAGGGAGTGGACATACCTGACCGTGTTTGGTGCCGGGGCTAGAAGTGGATGGCCCAGGCATATGCGTCAAGCGTGCGCCGGCAGGTTTGTGTACCCCCGGGCAGGGCGACGTCCTCCCGCTAGCCGCGCGGTCGGCGCATCGGCACGGCGAGGCAGCAGTCAAATTCTTTTGCGAAATCGACTGATACGCGGGCATGGACGCGGCCCTGCCGGTCCAGTAACTCCGCATGTCGTCGAGCGGCACGACCGCGCCGTGCCAGATGTTCGGATGGATATAGAGCCCGCAGCTGCCGCCGCACCAGAACGTGACGAACCGCTACCGCTCCGGCGCCACACCGTCCCCCGGCAGGGCGAGCGGCACGACGAAACTCTCGCGGTGCAAAGGATAGAACAACTGGCCGCCGTCGGGGTGATAATTGGCGCGCCAGACCAAAGCCTGTTGCCGCAGTCTTGCCGGGCCGTCGGTGGCCGCCTCTTTCGGCCAGTTGCTCCACGCGAACGTAGCATCTTCCTCTCCCCTCAAGTGAGGCGGAGAGTTTAGGGTCTGTCGAAGAGCCGTTAATGAAGAATATATGACCGTTGAATGACCGTTCTGAGGCGCTTTTGATTAGAAGTGGATAGCGCGCCCGTATGCGTCGAGCACGGCTTCGTGCATTGTCTCCGACAGGGTCGGATGCGGGAAGATGGTACGGATCAACTCCGCTTCGGTGCTCTCCAGGGTTTTGGCAATCGTGTAGCCCTGGATCAACTCCGTCACCTCGGCGCCGATCATATGGGCGCCAAGAAGCTCGCCGGTCTTGCTGTCGAATACCGTCTTGACCATTCCCTCGGGCTCGCCGAGCGCAATTGCCTTGCCGTTGCCGATAAACGGAAAACGGCCGATCTTGACCTTGTAACCCGCCTCGCGCGCCGCCTTCTCGGTCAGCCCGACGCTGGCGACCTGCGGCCGACAATAGGTGCAAGCCGGGATGTTGTGGACATCGAGCGGGTGCACGTCGTTGACCCCGGCGATGTGCTCGACACAGATCACTCCTTCGTGGCTGGCTTTATGAGCCAGCCACGGCGGCCCAACTACATCGCCGATCGCATAGATCCCTGGCTCCCCGGTACGCAGCCACTCGTCGACGACGACATGGGTCCGATCGACGACGATACCGGTGTTTTCAAGGCCGATGTCTTCGACATTACCGACGATCCCGACGGCGAGGATCACGCGCTCGATTTTGGCCTCGGATGACCTGCCGTCCGCCTCGATGCGGGCGGAAACCCCCTCCCCGCCGCGCTCGATGGCCGCTACGGTCGCCCCGGTATGGATTTTGATCCCCTGCTTCTCGAAAGCCTTGCGCGCAAACGAAGAGATCTCCTCATCCTCCACTGGCAGTACGCGATCGAGCACCTCGACCACCGTCACCTCGGCGCCCATGTCATGGTAGAAGCTGGCGAATTCGATCCCGATCGCGCCCGAGCCGACGACCAGCAGCGATTTCGGGATAGCCGGAGGCACCATCGCCTCTTTGTAGGTCCACACCCGCTCGCCATCGGGTTCGAGCCCCGGCAAGCTGCGCGCCCGTGCCCCTGTAGCGAGCACGATGTGGTCGGCGGAGAGCTCGGCGGCCTGGCTGCCGTCCTTTGCCACGATGAGACGGCCCTTTCCGGCAAGCTGCCCTTGCCCGTCGAAAACCGTGACCTTGTTTTTGCGCAACAAATAGGCGACGCCGTTCGACAATTGCTTGGCGACCGCACGCGAACGCGCCACGACCTTTCCGGGATCGAAGGTGATGTCCTTGGCGGAGAACCCGAAGTCGCCGAGCCGGTGGAGCAGGTGATAGATCTCCGAACTCCGCAGCAGCGCTTTGGTCGGAATGCAGCCCCAGTTGAGGCAAATGCCACCCAGATGCTCGCGCTCGACCACCGCCGCTTTCATCCCCAGCTGCGCCGCCCGAATCGCCGCGACGTAGCCTCCCGGCCCGCCGCCAACGACAATGAGGTCGAATGTGCTCTCCGCCATCGACTAGCCGTTCACGTCAGAGAAGCATTGTCAGCGGGTCTTCGACGAGCTTCTTGAAAGCCGCGAGGAATTGCGCGCCGACGGCGCCGTCCACCGCGCGATGATCGCAGGACAAGGTGCAGCTCATCACGGTTGCGATCGCCAGCGCGCCATTTTTGACGACCGGCCGCTGCTCGCCGGCGCCCACCGCGAGGATGCCGCCATGCGGCGGGTTTATGACCGCGGCGAAATCGCGGACGCCGAACATGCCGAGGTTCGAAATCGAAAACGTGCCGCCCTGAAACTCCTCCAGCTTCAGTTTGCCCGCCCGGGCCCGCGCGGCGAGGTCTTTGGTTTCGTTGGCGATTGTCGCCAACCCCTTACGGTCGGCCTTTTTGATGATCGGTGTAATCAGCCCGTCTTCCAGCGCCACGGCGACCGCGACGTCAACGGTGTCCCAGAGGAGGATCGCCTCGTCGCTCCATGAGGCGTTGGCCGCGGGCACCTGCCGCAACGCAAGCGCCGCGGCGCGGATCACGAAATCGTTGACCGAGATTCGATACGCGTCAGACTTCGCGTTGAGTTCGGCGCGGAATTTCAACAGTTCGTCGATCTCGCAATCGACGGTCAGATAGAAATGCGGAACCGTTTGTTTTGATTCTGTCAGCCGCCGGGCGATGACGCGACGCATCGCCGTGAGAGGACGCTCGGTGTAGGGCGGATTGCCGGCCAGCGCCAGAACGCGTTCCTTGGACAGAGCCGGAGGCGGCGTTGCCGGAGGTGCGGCTTGCGGCTGAGCCGCCGGTCGTGCCATGGGTTGTACTGGAGCCGCTGCCGGCCGTTCGGCAGAAAGCGCAGTTTCGATATCGACCTTGACGATGCGGCCTTGCGGGCCGGAGCCGGTGATTGCCGCTAGATCGAGACCAGCCTGATGCGCCATGCGGCGCGCCAGCGGGCTGGCAAAGATGCGGCCTTTTCCGTTGCCGCCCCTTGCGGGGGCCGGCTGAGCCACCGGCGGGGGCTCGGTCGCCTGGAGGGGCTCAGCGGCTGACGCCGCAGCAACCGGCGTGGCCGGATTCACGGCGAATTTGTCGAGAGCTGAAGGGTCCTCGCCCTCCCCGAGCAGCAATGCGATCGGCTGATTGACCTTGATCCCTTCCGCGCCTTCAGGGACGAGGATCTTGCCGAGGCGGCCGTCGTCGACGGCTTCGAACTCCATCGTTGCCTTGTCGGTTTCGATCTCGGCGAGGACGTCCCCCGAATGCACTTCGTCACCCTCTTTTTTCAGCCATTTGGTGACGTTGCCTTCGGTCATCGTCGGCGAGAGCGCCGGCATCAGGATTTCGATCGGCATGTCCCCTCCCCCGCCGCCAATCAGCGGTAGGCGACCTCGCGCGCCGCAGCGACGATGTCCTCCACCTGGGGCACCGCTAGGCGCTCGAGATTGGCCGCGTAAGGCAGCGGAACATCCTTCCCGGCGACCCGCTTCACCGGGGCGTCGAGCCAGTCGAAGCACTCCTCCATCATGATCGCGGCAAGTTCCGAGCCGATGCCGGCAAAGGGCCACCCCTCTTCGACTGAGACGATCCGGTTGGTTTTCTTGACCGAGGCGACGACTGTTTCGACGTCGAACGGCCGCAACGTGCGCAGATCGATGATTTCGGCGGAAATGCCGGCTTTTTCGAGTTCCTCGGCGGCCTGCATCGCAATTTTCACCATGCGCGAAAATGCCGTGATCGTGACCTGCTCGCCCGCCCGCGCGATGCGCGCCCGGCCGATCGGAACAATGAACTCGGGATCGTCCGGCACCGCAAAGCTTTCGCCATAAACCAGCTCGTGCTCGAGAAAGACCACTGGGTTCGGGTCGCGGATCGCCGCCTTCAGCAACCCCTTGTGGTCGGCGCCGGTATAGGGCGCGACGACCTTGAGGCCGGGGCAATGCGCGTACCAGCTCGCATAGCATTGCGAATGCTGCGCGGCGACGCGTGCGGCGATGCCGTTTGGCCCGCGAAAGACAATCGGGCAACTCATCTGGCCGCCCGACATGTAGCGGGTCTTGCCGGCTGAATTGATGATCTGGTCGATCGCCTGCATCGCGAAATTGAAGGTCATGAACTCGACGATCGGACGCAGACCGGCAAACCCGGCGCCGACCCCCAGGCCGGTGAAGCCCTGCTCGGTTATCGGAGTGTCGATGACGCGGCGCGCCCCGAACTCCTGCAATAGGCCCTGGCTGACTTTGTACGCCCCCTGATACTCGGCGACCTCCTCGCCGATCAGAAAGACCGTGTCGTCGCGTCGCATCTCCTCGGCCATCGCATCGCGCAACGCCTCGCGCACGGTCATCGTCCTAGTCTTGCCGGTGTACTCGCTTTCTGCCGGTACAGCGCGCTGCGCGACGGCAGAGGGGGCTGCCGGCGGTGTGGACCGGGGTGGCGTCTCAGCGGGGGGTTTTTCAGGCGCCTTGGCTACCGGAGTAAGCGTTGCGGCGGCGCCGGCTTCCTCGCCATTCCCGGCGATGACCGCGATAGGAGTATTGACGGCAACGTGCTCGGTACCTTCCGGGATCACGATTTTACTGAGCACGCCTTCGTCGATAGCTTCGACCTCCATCGTCGCCTTGTCGGTCTCGATTTCGGCGAGCACATCGCCGGCCCGGACCGGCTCTCCTTCACTTTTCAGCCAGCGGGCAATCTTGCCCTCGGTCATTGTCGGCGACAGGGCTGGCATCAAGACTTCGGTAGCCATGGCAATGTCCAAGTAATCAGGCTTCTGCCAGCACATCCGCCCACAGCTCGGCCGCGTCCGGCTCTGGGCTATCCTGAGCGAATTGTGCTGCTTCGGCGACCCGATCCCTGACCTCGCCCTCGATTTGTTTGAGCTGGGCCTCGTTCGCGCCATCCTCAAGCAATCGATGCCTCACCTGCTGGATCGGATCGTGCTCGGTGCGCATCTTGTTGACCTCGTCCCGCGTGCGGTATTTCGCCGGGTCGGACATCGAATGCCCACGATACCGATAGGTCATCATCTCCAGGATGATTGGCCCCTGACCCGATCGGGCATGTTCGGCGGCGGCGAGCCCGGCCTCGTAAACCGCCAGCACGTTCATCCCGTCGACCTGCTCGCCCGGGATGCCGTAGGCCATGCCGCGATGGAACAGGTCGGTGCGGGCCGAGGCGCGGTCGATCGACGTCCCCATACCGTACCGATTGTTTTCGATGGCGTAGACCACCGGCAGCTTCCACAAGGCTGCCATGTTGAAGCTTTCGTAAACCTGACCTTGGTTGATCGCCCCGTCGCCAAGGTAGGTGACACAGATTAGGCCATTCCCGCGGTAATGATGGGCGAAGGCGAGCCCGGTGCCGATCGGCACCTGCGCGCCGACGATGCCATGGCCGCCAAAGAAGTTCTTCTCCCGGCTGAACATGTGCATCGAGCCGCCCTTGCCGCGCGAGTAGCCGCTGCGGCGCCCGGTCAACTCGGCCATCACCCCCTTGGGATCCATTCCGGCAGCCAGCATGTGACCGTGGTCGCGATAGGATGTGACGATCGTGTCGCCTTCCTTGAGCGCCGCCTGCATGCCGACGACGACCGCCTCCTGCCCGATATAGAGATGGCAGAAGCCACCGATCAAACCCATGCCGTACATTTGGCCGGCCCGCTCTTCGAAGCGCCGGATCAACAGCATGTCACGGTAGTTACGGAGAAGCTCTTCCTGCGAGACGCCCAGATCGGCAAACTTGACCGAATCGGATTTGCGCTTGACTGCCATATCGCTTCCTCCACGCAGCCGCCGGAAGCGCGGCCGCGAGAATTTGCCGGCAGCATGGTGACAAATCCCCGCTGTTGCAACCTCGACCGGGTCAATTACTTGGGAGGCAACAAAATAGCGGCTTCTGGCGGTACGCTACAACAACCGCCTGAAGACTCTCCTCGGGGCCGCTAGCGAGGGGCGGGCTGCATGATGACGATGTCGTCGGGCGATACGAGGTTCAGGGTCGCGCGAATGCGTTCGTCGAGCAGGTCCGGATCGATATGCTCCGGCCGCAGGTTGGAAACCCTGAGTTCCAATGCCGCACGCTGCGCCCGAACCGCGTCGAGATTGGCGGTCGCCGTGCGGATCTCTCCGTTCAGGCGCAGCCATGCTTTAAAACCGCGCTCGCCCTCGACAAGATGGTAGGCGAAATATCCGGTCAGCGCGATCCCGAGAACCGGACCGATGACCAGATGGACGCGCCGCCGCATTGCACGCATGATCCCCATGGCGCAAAAAGGACCATGGCAGGCTGGAATCGTCAACTGAAGCAATTGGTGCGGCCGAAGATGTTCTCCGAATGCGCTATCGCCGCAACACCGAGCGGCCGGCATAGAATGCCGATTCTCCGAGCTGCTCTTCGATGCGGATCAGCTGGTTGTATTTGGCCAGCCGGTCCGAGCGCGACAGCGATCCCGTCTTGATCTGCCCGCAATTGGTCGCCACCGCCAGATCGGCGATCGTGGTGTCCTCGGTTTCTCCGGAGCGATGCGAAAACACCGTCCCCCAGCCCGCCCGCTGCGCGATCTCGACGGCCTCGAGCGTCTCTGAAAGCGTACCGATCTGGTTGACCTTGACGAGCAGCGCATTGGCGACGCCGCGGCCGATCCCGTCGCGCAGCCGCTGCGGGTTGGTTACGAAAACGTCGTCTCCGACGAGTTGGGTCTTGCCGCCGAGTTGCCGCGTCAGCTGAGCCCAGCCTTCCCAATCGTCCTCGGCCATTCCGTCCTCGATCGATACGATCGGATAGCGGCCGACGAGATCGGCCCAATAGGCAACGAGCCCGGCGGCATCGAGGGTCTTGCCTTCTCCGGCGAGACGATAGGCGCCATTGCGGTAGAATTCGCTGGCGGCCGGATCAAGCGCGAGCACGACGTCGTCACCGGGGTGGTAACCGGCGGCCTCGATCGCCTGCATGATCATCCCCAGCGCCGCATCGGCCGAGGTGAGGTTGGGTGCAAACCCGCCCTCGTCTCCGACGTTGGTGTTGAGACCGGCGTCGGCGAGCTTCTTGCGCAAAGCGTGGAAAATTTCCGCGCCGGCGCGAATCGCCTCGGTGCACGACCCGGCGCCGACCGGCATCACCATGAATTCCTGGATGTCGATCGGGTTGTCGGCGTGAACGCCGCCGTTGATGATGTTCATCATCGGCACCGGCATCGTGCGCGCGAATACGCCGCCGACATAACGGAAGAGCGGGACGGCGGCCTCGGCTGCCGCGGCCTTCGCACAAGCAAGGCTGACCCCGAGGATCGCGTTGGCGCCTAACCGGGATTTATTTGGCGTGCCGTCGAGGCCGATCAGTAGCCGGTCGATGGCGAGCTGGTCCTCGGCGCCGAAGCCGGAAAGGGCGTCGAATATCTCGCCATTCACCGCCTCGACCGCCTCCAGCACCCCCCTCCCGCCGAACCGCGGTCCGCCATCGCGTTTTTCGATCGCCTCGTGGGCACCGGTCGACGCACCGGACGGAACCGCGGCCCGGCCAATCACCCCGGTCTCCAGCGTGACCTCAACCTCGACCGTCGGATTGCCCCGACTGTCCAGGATCTCGCGCGCGTGGATGTCGGCAATCTCGGTCATGCTTCTTTCCTCAAAGGCTCGGACGCTGGGGGTGCGCCTTGGCCAACCGGTCAAACGCGATCAATTCCTCGAGAATGGCCGGGAGCGCCCTTAGCGGAAGCATTGTCGGACCTTCGCAGGGAGCGCGGTCGGGATCTTGGTGGGTCTCGAGAAAAACAGCCGCGACGCCGACCGCCGCCGCAGCGCGCGCAAGCACCGGGCCGAATTCGCGCTCACCGCCCGACCGGTCGCCGCGGCCGCCGGGCTGGGCCACGGCATGGGTCGCGTCGAACACGACCGGGTAGCCGGTGCGCGCCATGATCGGGAGCGCGCGCATATCGACGACGAGGGTGTTGTATCCAAAGCTCGTGCCGCGCTCGCACAACAGGATCCGATTGTTGCCGGTCGAAGCGATCTTCGCGGCGGCGTTCTTCATGTCCCACGGCGCCAGAAACTGGCCTTTTTTGATATTGATCGGTTTGCCGGTCGCTCCAGCCGCCAACAGCAAATCGGTCTGGCGGCAGAGAAAAGCTGGGATTTGCAAGACATCGACGACTTCGGCCGCCGGCGCGCACTGCTCCTTTTCGTGCACGTCGGTCAGCAACGGGAGACCGGTGGTTTCCCGCACTTCCGCGAGGATCGGCAACCCCGCTTCCAGACCGATCCCTCGCTCCGATCCGAGAGACGACCGGTTGGCCTTGTCAAACGACGTCTTGTAGACCAGCCCGATCCCGAGCTTACCGGCAATTTCAGCCAATGCCGCGCTCATCTCGAGCGCGTGCGCGCGCGATTCCAGCGTGTTCGGCCCGACAATGAAAACCGCCGGCAAGTCGTTGCCGAGCGTCAGATCGCCGATCGCGACGTGGCTCGGGGTCATCGCGTCTCCCATAGCCGCTCCCGCGTCAATGAAACGGCCTTTGCCCCTCTCCGCCCGCAGGGGCAGAGAGGGAGGAATTGCGGTCGTTTTTGCTTAAAGCGGCGGATGGCGTCCGATCGCATCTGATAAGAACCTCTAGACCAGCCGGGACTGATCGAGGGCGGCGCGAATGAAGGAGGTGAAGAGAGGGTGCGGCTCGAAGGGCTTGGATTTTAGTTCCGGGTGAAATTGCACGCCGATATACCAGGGGTGATCCGGAATCTCGACGATCTCCGGCAGCATGCCGTCGGGCGACGTGCCGGAAAACCGCAACCCGGCGGCTTCGAGGACCTCCTTGTAGCCGACATTGACCTCGTAACGGTGGCGGTGGCGTTCGCTGATCCGCTCGGCGCGATAGATCTCGGCCACCCGGCTGCCCGGCGCCAGCATCGCCGGATAGGCGCCGAGCCGCATCGTGCCGCCGAGGTCGTCGGTCGAATTGCGCCGCTCGAGCGTATTGCCGCGCGTCCATTCGGTCATCAGCCCGACCACCGGGTGGCGGCACGGGCCGAATTCGGTCGAGCCGGCGCCGGGCAAGTCGGCGAGGTCTCGCGCCGCCTCGATGATCGCCATGTGCATGCCAAAGCAGATGCCGAAATACGGTACTCGGCGTTCGCGCGCAAATCGCGCGGCTTCGATCATGCCGTGAGTGCCGCGTACCCCAAACCCGCCCGGCACCAGAATGCCGTGCACCCCCTCGAGCGTGTGAACCGCCTCGGTTTCGGTCTCGAACACCTCCGAATCGATCCAGTCGAGATCGACCCCGACATGGTTGGCGATCCCGCCGTGGGTCACAGCCTCCGCCAGTGATTTGTAGCTGTCCGGCAGATGCGTGTATTTGCCGACTACGGCAATTGTCACCCGCCCTTCGGGCTTGTGGATCAACTCGACGATTTCGCGCCAGCGGTCGAGGTCGGGCTCCGGAGCATCGAGCCCGAAATGATTGCACACCTCGCGGTCGAACCCTTCCGCATGGTAGGCGGCGGGTACGGCATAGATCGTCTCGACATCGAGCGCCGGGATGACCCGGCTCTCCCGCAAGTTACAGAACAGGGCGATCTTCTTGCGTGCGTCGGGAGGGATTCGCCGCTCGCAGCGGCACAACAGGATGTCGGGCTGAATCCCGAGGCCGAGCAGTTCCTTCGCCGAATGTTGAGTGGGTTTGGTCTTTAGCTCCCCGGCCGACGCGATCCACGGCACCAAGGTCAAATGCACGAACAGAACCCGCTCGCGTCCCAATTCGTTACCGAGTTGCCGAATCGCCTCGAGAAACGGCAGGCTCTCGATGTCGCCGACGGTGCCGCCGATCTCGCAAATCACGAAATCCTCGCCGCCGAGATCGGCCAGGATGAACTCCTTGATCGCGTCGGTGATGTGGGGGATTACCTGCACGGTCGCCCCGAGATACTCGCCGCGCCGTTCGCGGCCAATCACCGTCGAATAGATCCGGCCGGTGGTGACCGAATTGCTGCGCCGCGCGGCGACGCCGACATAGCGCTCGTAATGGCCGAGATCGAGATCAGTCTCTGCGCCGTCGTCCGTGACATAAACCTCCCCGTGCTGGTAGGGGCTCATTGTGCCGGGATCGACATTGAGGTACGGGTCGAGTTTCCTCAGCCTGACCTTGAACCCGCGCGCCTGCAGCAGCGCACCGAGCGCCGCCGCCGAGAGACCCTTGCCGAGAGAGGAGACCACGCCGCCGGTAATAAAGATGAACCGCGTCATGGAACTCCAGTCTATAGCATCAGAGGCGCGCGTCACATGGTTAAAAAAAGCGGGAGATTGAACGCCGCTCAGTGCGCCAACGGTGCGCTGGGCTGAGCCGGCTCGGCCGGTGGGGTCGGCGGCTGCGGCGCTGCCGGAACGGCCGGCTCCGCAGGTGCGCCTTGCTCGAGAATCGAGCGCGGCGCACGCTCGCGGTTGTTCATGACGACGAGTAGCAAGCTCGTCGTCATGAACGCGGCGGCGAGAATCGCGGTCGCCCGGGTCAGCAGATTTGATGTCGAGCGGCCAGTCATAAATCCCGACATGCCGCCGCCTCCCATGCCAAGTGCACCCCCCTCGCTCTTCTGCAAGAGGACCACTCCGACGAGGGTGATGGCGACGAGGATGTGTATGGCGAGAAGCAGAATGATCATTGGTCTTACCTATTCACTCCGTGCGCCGCTGACCAGCCCTACTCCACCCGGCAACTCTGCGCTATTGCCCAGAAATCATCGGTGTTGAGGCTGGCGCCACCGACGAGTGCACCGTCGACTTGGGGGAGGCAAAGGATCGCATCGGCGTTCTTCGGGTTGACGGAGCCGCCGTAGAGTATGCGAGTGTCCGATGGTATGCGGCCGCGAATCTCGGCGTGCATTGTAGTGATGTCCTCGACCGTCGCGGTCAGTCCAGTCCCGATCGCCCAGACCGGCTCATAGGCGACGACGAGTGAAGCCGCGGTTGCGTCGTCCGGCATCGAGCCGGCGAGCTGCGAGGACACGACCGCGACAGCCTCCCCGGCCTGACGCTGCCGGTGCGTCTCGCCGACACACAGAATCGCCACCAGACCCGCCCGCCACGCAGCGGCGATCTTGCCGCGAACAACAGCATCGGTTTCGCCATGGCCGTGGCGCCTCTCGGAGTGGCCGAGGATCACGTAACTGCAGCCGATATCGGCCAGCATCTCGGCGCTGATATCGCCGGTGTAGGCGCCCTTGGGCGCGGGATGACAGTCCTGTCCGCCGATCGCGATGCCGCTTCCGGCGAGGACGGCGTCTACGGTCGAAAGGATGGTCGCGGGCGGACAAACGAGAAGCTCACAGCCGAGTGCGGCGCCCCCCGCGGTTGCGCGCTCCCTGAGCGCGCGCGCCAGCATCATGCCGTTTTGGCGCAAGCCGTTCATTTTCCAATTGCCTGCGACGAGTTTTGTGCCAATCGCCATGTTGCGACCCCGCTGCCCGGTCCCTATCATCTAACCGACACGATCACACCGGCACTCGGGCGGGTCAACCGGCCCGGGCCCGCAGAAAGAGGCCATCTGCCTCCATGCTTCAAGCGATCCGCTCTAGAGCGGGATCCTACGTCGTCAAAGTTCTCTTCGCGCTCCTGATCCTGACCTTCGGCATCTGGGGGATCGGCGATATTTTCCGATCGCGCACCAGCGACACGGCAGTCGCGACAGTTGGATCCCAAAGCATCCGAGCCGAGGAGATGCAGACGGCGCTGCGGCGGGCACTCGAGCAGCTCAGCGCCCAATTCGGCAGCGCGATCGATCCGCAGCAGGCCAAACAGCTGGGCCTCGTCGATCAAACTCTCGGCCAGCTGATCGACCGCAGCCTGATTGATCAAGAGGCGGCGCGTCTGAAGCTCGACATTTCGGATGATCTGATCCGCAATGTAATCACCGCCAACCCGAGCTTCAGGGGGTCCGACGGGCGTTTCGACCGCAGCCTGTTTGGTTCGGTGCTCGCCGCAAACAACCTCACCGAGGATCAATATGTCGCGTTGCTGCGCCATGACATCCCGCGCAACGACTTGCTGCACGCGGTGACGGCCGGGACGGTAGCACCGCAAGCGGTCGTCGATCTCCTCTACCGGTACCGCAACGAGAAGCGCACCGCCGATATCGTCGCGTTGCCGACCACCGGCGCTCCCGATGTCGGACAGCCGAGCGAGGACGAGCTGAAAGCGTTCTACGACAAGCATCCGGACCTCTTCCGCGCTCCCGAATATCGGGGCTTAACCCTCGTGAGCCTCGACCCCTCGGATATCGCCAAGGACATCGAGATCCCCGAATCCAAGCTGAAAGAGGAATACGACCAGCGTCAGGACGAGCTGCAGATCCCCGAGCGGCGCGACGTGGAGCAGATCCTGGCACCCACCGAGGAAAAGGCCAAGGAAGCCGAAGCGGCGCTGGCGGCCGGCAAGGATTGGCGGGAGGTCGCGACCACCGTCGCCGGACAGGACCCGGACACGATCGATCTCGGCCTGATGCGGCGCGAGGAGATGCCGAGCGCGCTGGGCGAGGTTGCTTTCGAATTGCCCTTGAATAAGCCGAGCGAGCCGGTCAAGACCCCGCTCGGATGGCACATTCTGCGGGTCGTCAAGATCGAGCCGCCGGTCACGCAAACCTTCGACGAGGCCAAGCCAAAGCTCGAAGCCGATCTCGCGCAACAGGAAGCGGTCGATCGGATCTACAAGGTTGCGAACAACGTGGATGACGCCCTGGCGGGCGGCGCGACGCTCAGCGACGCCGCCCAAAAATTCGGGCTGAAGACGACCACGGTCGAGGCGGTCGACAATGCTGGCCACGATCCCCAGGACAAGCCGGTGACCTTGCCGGTCTCCGCCAGCGACGTCTTGAAGCTCGCCTTTGCGACCGATGAAGGCCAGACGAGCCGGGTCACCGAGACTCCCGACGGCGCCATTTTCGCCGTTCATGTCGACAAGGTCATCCCGTCCCAGGTCAAGCCGCTCGACGAGGTGAAAGGTAAGGCAGAGGCGGGCTGGCAGGCCGACCGGCGACGCGAGATCGTCGCCAAGCAAGCTGAGGAACTCGCCGCGGCGGTCACCCCGGGGACGCGTCTGGCGACCATCGCCGGCGAGAAGGGGCTGAAGGCGACCACCTCGCCGCCATTCACCCGCCATCCCGATAACGAAACCGCGGTCCCGCCACCGCTTGTCGGCAAGCTGTTCGCGGCAACGCCCGGCGAGGTGGTCACGGCCTCCGATGCGACTGGGTCATACGTCGCGCAGCTCGATGAGGTGCAACGCCCCGATAACGTGTCGCAGACTGCGGCGGCGGGAGTGTCGCACGAACTCGACACCGCTCAGCAGGTCGACCTCGCCGAGGAATTCACTCGGGCGTTGCGCGCCCATTTCCCGGTCGAGATCCACCGCGAAGTCCTCGACCGGTTTTTCTGAGCTCTCCATTATCAGAAGCAGTTGACAGACGATTACATCGAATACACCAGGATTGCGGGCGGAAGTGCCCACTGTTCATCGATTTAGCGATATTTTTAACCACATGCTGTGATCTATTCGAAACCAAAGATCGGAGTGTCCGATGGGGTAGCCGGTGTCTCATGCTCTGGGTGAGATTAACCTGACCACCGAGACAGTTCATCAGCTAATCAAGGACTCTCGCGGCGTTACGGCGGTGGAATATGCGCTCATCGCAGCGTTGATTGCCGTCGCGGCGATCGCCTCCTCACATTGCTCGGCACGCATCTCAGCAGTACCTTCAGCAACATCGCCGCCAAGTTGTAAACCGATACTGGCCTGAGCTGTTCGTCCGAACGAGACGGCCCGCTGGGCCGCGAGACCGGGTTGACTGTCCTTCACGCGATGTCACGAGCGGACAGTTGCCGCGACGACGTCCCCGGGGACGTCCCACCCGGGCGGGAGCGTCATAACGCCGACCGATGCAGGATCGTCCATAGATTTGCCACAACCAGGCGATATTCCGAGCTTAGAGCTAGCCCAAAACAAAGGATTCGATGGTGGCCGAAAATCAGCTCATGCCGTTCCAGGTGACGATTTGCGGGATCGACGAGCTGGAGGGCCATTGCGCCGGAGGTGTGACGCATGTGCTCTCGATCCTCGACCCCGGCTGGCCTGAGCCGGATTCGCTGAGCAGGTTCGAGATCAACCGACGCTTGCGACTACGCTTTCATGACGTGATCGAAGTCACAGCCTGGCTGGATCGCGCCGGAGCGCTGGGACGTCGAGTTGCTGCTTGCCTTTTCCCGCGACCTCACCGTGGCCAAGCAGGCGCATCTCCTTATTCATTGCCATGCCGGAGTATCCCGCTCAACGGCGGCGGCGGCTTTAGTAATGGCGCAGACCTGCCCCGATCGGCCGGCCGACGAGGTGCTGCGGGAAATTGTTCGCCTGCGCCCGCGCGCCTGGCCCAATCTTCGCATCCTCGAACTCGGCGACGAGATCCTCGGCCGTGGCGGCGAGATCGTCGAAGCCGCCCGGTCGCATTACCGCCGCGCGATAGAGCGTGAACCTTGGCTGGCGGAAGCAATGATCGACGGTGGGCGCGGCCGCGAAGTCGCCGCTGCTGGCCTGCCCTGAGGATCATCGAGGCGTTTCAGCGCAGATATTCGACCCGCAGCACCACGAAGTAATGGTGGTCGGGATCGATGACTATGCCGTCGGGGCCGGCGAGGTGACCGTCGGCGGTGGTCGGGATGTGCTTCATTGCGACGGCATTGTCGACATTGCCGCCTATCACATCGAGGTAACCCTGGTGGATCGCGACGACAATATCGCAATGGCCCGGAAAGCGGCCGGTCGGCAGCTCGTCATATGAAACCGGTTGCCGACCCCGCCAGTAACAGATCAGATCGCCGCGTTGCGGGGCGTAGAACTCGTCCCGCTCGGCGGAGAGTGCGGTTCCCGGCTCGAGCCCGAGACCATGACGCCGCGCCGCGTTGATGTAATCGGAATGGGTTTCCGAGTAAGGGAAACGACTACCGGCTCCGGCAATTCGCATCACGTAGGAGATAAAGGCGGCGGACCAGGCGTAATTGCCATCTTCTGAAGCCGGGAAGATGACGCCGTTCTCGTCGTGGACGCCGGTCCAACTTTGCTGCCGCCAGCGCGGATCGAGCCCCAGCCACCAATATTCGCCGACCCGCTGCCAAAGCCCCTCTTCGCGCTCCTCGTCTTCGGGCAATTCGGTGTTCGGAAACACCACCGGCTGGCCAAACGCTCGCCATTCGCGCAACGCAATCTGCACCGCTGCCTCGCGCGAAAAGGCCTGATACGGCCAGCGTGCGAAAGGCGGGATGTGCGCGTCGAGGGCTGCCGTCGGCGGCGGCAGTACCCCCGGGGACGGCGCTGACGCAGGCGGAACACAGCCGCCAAGCACCAAGCCGAGCAGTAGCGCCGAGCGTCGGATTACCACGGTACCTGGAATGTGACGAGCTGCAAAGGTGGCGCACTTGGTTAATGTTGTCTTATGCCGCTGCAATGTGGCGATAATCAAGATAAGGATTTGGAGAAATTGTCGCTCGCGATAATCTCCAAAGTGAATTGAGCGCTGCAAGGAAATTGGAGCAATGCAGTTTGGTCTTTTCGGCAGCGGCGCGGCGGCCCCGAAGTCGACAGCAGCGAGGGATTTCGTGATTTCATCGAGTAAAACCTCAAGGCTGAAGCGCTCGGCTTTCACGGGACTTTCGTGGTTGACCACCACTTTACCGGCTACGGCCAGGTCTCCGCGACGCTCAACTTGCTGACATGGCTCGGCGCGCGCACCCGTTGGCTGCGGCTCGGAACGGCGGTGATCGTACTGCCTTGGCACAATCCGGTGCTGCTGGCCGAACAGGCGGCAACCCTCGACCTAGTTTCCGGAGGCCGGCTCGATTTCGGCATCGGCAAGGGCTATCGATATAATGAATTCGCTGGGTTCTGCGTGCCGATGGAAGAGGCCGATGCACGCTTCGACGAAGCCCTCGATGTCATCCGCAAGGCGTGGACCGCCGAGGAGGCGTTTTCGCACCGCGGCCGGTTTGGCAGTTCGACAACATCGTCGTCGAGCCGCCGACCGCGCAAAAACCCCACCAGCCGATCTGGATGGGCGCCGGCGGCGAGCGCTCGGTACGCCGGGTCGCGCAACAGGGTTATAATCTGCTGCTCGGCCAATATGCCTCGCCCCAGGATGTCGGCCAGTCAATCGCGGTGTACAAAGACGCCTTCGAAGCAACCGGACGCCGCTTCGATCCGATGCGGGTCGGGGTCACTCGGGCGTTTTTCGTCACCGACAGCGGGGCCGAAAAGATCTGGTGCGTCACTCCGATCGTGCGCGCCACCTCATAGGCCGACGGCTCCTTCAAATAGGCTAAGATAATCCGCGCCCGTTCGACGCGGCTCGTCGGCTCCGTCCGAGACCGTGAAATCTCCAGCAAGCGTTGCCGCTGCCCCGCGACAGTCGGCAAGGCGATAACTCGACGCGGAGCTACCATGGATTCCCCCTATCCAATCCCCGTCGTCCTCATACCAGATTTCGTCCGGAATGGAAAGTCAGACGCAACTTATTGATATTTTGGAATCTCTGTACTAGTCAATGCTGCCGATTACTGCTCCCCATAGTTCGAGCGCTTGCTGGCGCGCCTGCGGAAAGCGGGTTTGCCGGAGGAAAGCAGGGTGCCGGTCCCGACGATCCGGGGCTTGTAGTACCCGTCTAAGCGGCGCGTTTGAAGCCCCGGAAGGCGTGCGGGATCCGGCGGATCTCTTGGATTAGATCGCGCGGCAGTGGGCCGGGTTGGGCGGCATTGGCTCGCGCGTTCAGCGCGTCGGTTAGCCCGCCAAAGCGCAGGGTGATGGCGTCGACGATCTGGTCGTAGCGGCCGACCGCGGCGAACAGCTGCACGACGTCGTCGGGCACCTCCTTGGCCATCTCGCTCCATTTCCCCTGCCTCGTCATCGCGTTGAGCTTATGGCCCAGATCCTCGAGCCCGTGCACCGCAAAGACCGGCCAATAGGCCTGGGTCGAGCCGTAGAAGGCGACGCGTTCGCGCACCCACTCGAACATGCGCGCAACCGTTGCGTCGTCCGGGCCGGTGGCGAGAAAGCCGCCGCCTGAGATCTCGTAATTCTCGCGCTTGCGCCCGCTCCTTGCGAGACCATCGGCGAGGCGCGGCATGACCGCCTCCTCGATGTATCTGCGGGTGCAGAAGCCGTGCAATTTGACGCCGTCGCATTCCTCGGCCGCCACTTTGAGCATCAACGGACCGACCGCGGCGATCATCACCGGGGGCGGCGGCGCGTCTATCGGCTCGGGCGCAAAGTTCGGGGTCATCAACGTGAAACGGTAGTGCTGACCCTCGTAGCCGGGTCTTTCGCCGGTTTTCCAGCAGTGCCAGATCGCGCGCAGGACCTGGACGTATTCGCGCATGCGCGGCGCCGGCGGTGTCCACGGCACCGAGAAGCGCCGCTCGTTGTGCGCCCGGACCTGCGAGCCTAGGCCCACGACAAAGCGGCCGCCGGTCGCGCCCGCCAGGTCCCAGCCGGTTTGAGCGACCGCCATCGGCGTGCGGGCGAAAGCGATCGCGACGCTGGTGTGGAGCTCGATGCGCTCGGTCGCGGCCCCCGCCACCGCGAGCGCCAGGAACGGGTCGTGCTTATTTTCCATCGAGGCGACGCCGTCATAGCCTTCAGCCTCGATCGCCCGGGCCGCTGGCGCGACCTTGCGCAGTTCCTCCTGCGGTAGTGTCGTGAACACTCTCATTATCTGACCTCGCGACCCATCGGTCAGGATCGGGCCACAACTCGTGCGCCCGACGCAAGCCTCAGGCGGCCAGCGTGACGCCAAACGTCTCGAAGAACCCGTGCTTGCCTTCCTCGGTAACAAGCAGCGCTCGGGTGTCGCGCATGCGGGCGACCCAGTGGAGATCGAAGCAGCGCGCCGCAAGGGCCGCCCCGAGAGCGCCTGCGAGATGCGTCCGGCGCTCGCTCCAATCGAGGCACGGCCGGCAGAAGGGTCGGCGAGACGGGCTCTTTTCGCGCGGGTCGACGCCGAATTTCAACAAGAACGCCTCGCCCTCAGGCGTGACCATGCCGCCGTCTTCAGACAGCGCAACATAATCCCGCGCCGCCAGCGCGTCGGCCAGCGCCACGCCGAGGCGCCCGGCCAGATGGTCGTAGCAGGTGCGCGCATTGCGCAGCGCGTCGCCGCCGCGCCACCGCGACTGGTACCGCGGCGGACCGTCGGCGGCGACCGCCATGATGCTTTCGAGCATCCGGCCGATCATCGGTGAGGCGAGCCGGTAATAAGCGTGCCGGCCCTGCTTTGCCAGGGTCAGAAGCCGGCCTTCGGTCATTTTGGCGAGATGGCCGCTCGCAGTCTGCGGCGCGACGCCCCCGGCAAAGGCGAGCTCGGTGGCCGTCAACGCGCGGCCGTCGAGCAACGCCGTCAACATGTTGGCGCGAGCGGGATTGCCGACGAGCGCGGCAACTTCGGCGAGCGATGGCTGAACTGGTTCCATAACGGCAAATTAAGCCTGCGCCGCCGTGATGTCAGCGCGCAATACTACGGAATTGGCCGTAGTGATCGCGTTGGACCGCCTGCCAAGTGAACGGTACATCTTGATCGGGAGCAGAGATGATGTTCGCAGTGATTTTTGAGGTGAACCCCAAGCCGGAACAGTGGGAGGCCTATCTCGGCTACGCCAAACTGCTACGGCCCGAACTGGAACAGATCGACGGGTTTATCGACAATGAGCGCTTTTCCAGCCTTCGCCGGAAGGGTTGGCTACTGTCGCTTTCGATATGGCGGGACGAGAAGGCGGTGGTCTGCTGGCGCACCCGCGCCCGTCATCACGCAGTTCAACAAAAGGGCCGGACCGAAATCTTCGGCGATTATCATCTCCGGGTCGGCGAGATCACTGCCGATAATTGGCTGCCCGCCGGCCAAGTTCTTCGCGAGCAGCGGTTTGACGAGACCGCGGCCGCGGCCAAGCTGATCGTATTGTCGGAAGCCGCTCTGGAAGGCCTGCCGGACAAACCGGATGCCAGTGATGTTGCCGCCCGGCTCGGATTGCTCGACACAGCCCATCCCGGAGTGGTCGGCTGGGATGTTTTCGAAAGCATCGTCCAGCCCGGGAAATTCATTCTCCTTACGTCATGGCGTGATGCGTCGTCTATTGGCCCGCAAGTCGCCGCAGATATTCGCCACCGCCGCGTTCGGGTAATTCGTGATTACGGGATGTTCGACCGTGCGGAAGCCCCTCAATACTACCCGCCGGTGCCGAGGGTCGTATAACAGTTCTTTTGCTGCTAGCCTGGTAATCCGCGCACCGCAATCCGGTAGAGGAGGGCACGATGCCGAGGAACGTCGCGATCGGGCTCGGCCTGATGGAATTTCCGTTCTCCGGCGTCGGCGGGTTTTGGCGCTGGGTCGATTTGTGCGAGGCGGGCGGCGTCAACTCGCTGTGGCAGACCGACCGGGTCGTCAGCCGAGAGCCGATCCTCGAATGCATGTCGGTCATGGCGGCGCTCGCTGGACGGACCCGCCGCCTCAAATTCGGCGTCAATGTGCTCTCGCTCGCGTTCCGCGATCCGGTCCTACTCGCCAAGCAATGCGCGACGATCGACGTGTTGTCCGAAGGCCGCCTGCTGCCGGCCTTCGGGATCGGCAGCCCGCTCGCGCCGGAATGGCGCACGCTCAACCTCGACACCAAGACGCGCGGCCGCAAGACCGACGAAGGTCTGGAGATCATCGGCCGGCTGTGGCGCGAGGAAACGGTCGATTTCGAGGGTGTCCATTACCACCTTACCGGCGCCTCGATCTCGCCGAAGCCGGTGCAGCCCGATCTGCCGATGTGGATCGGCGGGTCGTCCGAAGCGGCAATCCGACGCACGGCGCGGTTCGGCACCGGCTGGCAGGCGGGCGCCGAAACGCCGGACCAGGTCGCCCCCGTCATCATCGCGATCCGCGACGCCGCAGCCGCCGAGGGCCGAGCGATCGACGACGACCATTACGGCGCCGGCATCCCGTTCCGCTTCGGCCGGGCTGACGACCCCGGTCTCGACCGGGTGTTCGAAGCCTACCGCAAGCGCACCGGCCGCGACCCCTCACGCTATTTCGCGATCGGCGACGCCGAGGTGATTATCGAGCGCATCGCCGGCTACATCGCCGCCGGCGTCTCGAAATTCATTCTGCGCCCCGCTGCCCGCGGCGACGAAGAAATGATGTTCCAAACCCGCCGGCTGATCGACGAAGTCTTACCGCTCGTCGCCGCGCGCTGGCCGAAACCCGCCAGGCGCCCCTCCGTCGTCCTCGTCGGCTAACGTCGGTAGGCAGCCGAACGCGGCCTGGTCGGTGTCCCAACTCGACAAATTCAGCAGGCATACCCTCATCCGGCAGCATCGGGGTGTGCGGCCTCGGTCAAGACGACGCGCTCGGCCGCGATCATCTGCCGCCAACGGTCGTTGATGTCGTGCCAATCGACGAGATCGACCTTGTAGGGCAGATCGCTGTCGCTGAACGCCTCGGTCAGTGTGGCAATTTCATAAAGCGTCAATCGTCGCCCGGCATCGATCGCCAAATCGAGATCGGAGTAAGGTCTTGCCCGGCCCGTCGCCCGCGAGCCGAACACCCATGCCCGGGTGCTCTGCGGTAAATGCGCACGTAGTATATTGAGCACCAGCCGACGGTGATCTGTCGGCAAGTCGGGATGCAAGGGTTGGGTCATGCGAGTCGCCGTTGCAGTTCGGCGTAGAGGTGCTCGGCTTCTTCCAGGAAAACCGAGATCCCAGCGGCAAGCTCCGAAGCGACCTTGACATCGTAGGTGTGGCTCGTGCGGGCGCGCATTTCGCGAAAGCGGCGCCAGACCGGCCAGTCGCCTTGCAGCAGGCCCTGAGCGTTTCCGGTCCGGATCAAATCTGCAAAGGGCATTCGTCGATTTCGCCGGGTGATGGCGTTACTTCCTTAAGATACCGCCTAAGCATCTTGTGGCCGATCTCATAGGTGAACTCGAAGCGCTGGATCAGCCCGTCGCGAACCTGCTCGTCGGTCGGCTCGCGCTCGTAACGAGCAAGGCCTTCGCGGAGGCGCCGCACCGCATTGCCGAGCGAGGTGGTGTCGAGTTTCATCGCCTCACGCAGGCCGCGGTGACCAGTTTTGTTCCTCATGAGCCGCGATCAGGCGCGTTTGTGCCCCGAGCCTAGGGCTGTCGGCCGGATGATCCGATTTCATCAGCCGATCGACCGGCGCGCGCGCCCGGGCCAGCTCAGCGCCGCTGTCGATCACGATCGGTGTCGAATCCATCAAATGGTCTCCGCGTTCAATGCGGTCATATCCGCCGAGGTCTCGGGTGCCGGGTGCTGCGCCGATTGAATAATCGTCCGGGCCGCATGGTCTCCCCTTCCGTTGCGCTAGATGTAGGTCGCCCGTTTGCGCTTCGTAATTCACCCAAAAATTGCTTGCTTGAGCCGCCTTCCCTACACATTCCCGTGGGGCAGCGAAAGGGGCCGAACCGGCCTCGACCGGGAATCCATGCAACTGTTGTTCGACGGCTGCGTTTCCCGGATGACCTGGCGCCGCTGAAATGCTACCGCTAGGTTAACCAGTGGGTCGGGCTGCCGGCTCCGGAAAGGGGCGGCGGATCGCGCCGGTCCTTCGGACGACCAAGAAAGTGAGACAATGGACCTGCACGATACGATCCGCACATACCGGCTGTTTTCCGGCTCCTACGACATCGTTTTCGGCCCGGTCTTTCACCCGGGGCGCAAGGAGGCGGTGCGCATCGCCAACGATCGGCCGGGCCAGCACATCCTCGAGGTCGGCGTCGGCACCGGGTTGTCGCTGCCCCATTTCCGTCCGGATTCGCGGGTCACCGGCATCGACGTGTCGCAGGAGATGCTGGCCAAGGCGAGGCGGCGGGCGGAGCGCCTGCGGCTTTCCCATGTCGAGGGTCTGCACCTGATGGATGCCGAGAACCTCGAATTTCCCGAAAATTCTTTCGACGCCGTGCTCGCCCTCTACGTCGCCTCGGTTGTGCCGAACCCGGCGCGCTTTGCCGCCGAAATGCGCCGCGTCTGCATCCCCGGCGGGACCATCGTCGTTGTCAATCACTTCACCAGCGACCACTTGCTGGCGCGCTTTATCGAAAAACGCCTGGCCGGGCTCGCCCGCCATATCGGCTTTCATGCCGATTTCCCGTTCGACACGTTCCGGCGCGATAGCCGACTATCGATCCGCGAGGTGCGGCCCAGCAATTTGTTCGGCTATTGGAGGCTGTTGCGCTGCGTGAACGAAAAGTCCGCCTCCGATCCGGGCTGAACCGGTCACCGGGGCAGCCCGTGGCGCCCGCACCCCAGGGATTGCAAACTTCAAAAAATGTAGCCGCGATGCGTCGAGCCTCTCCTTCAGGGCCGAGGGATCATGAAGACCAGCTCCGATCATATCCTCACCAGTCATGTCGGGAGTCTGCCGCGCCCCGATGATTTGATCACAGCGAACAGAGCCCGTGAAGCGGGGGAGGCAACCGACGAGCGCGCCTTTCAGGAGAAAATCCGAGGCGCCGTGGCCGACGTCGTGCGGCGTCAAAGGGAACTGGGCATCGACATCCCAGGCGACGGCGAATTCGGCAAATCGATGGGGCACCGCGTCAACTACGGTGCGTGGCTCAGCTACTGTTTCCACCGTCTGGGCGGGCTCGATCACAGCGGGCCCGATATGCGCGATATGCCGCCGAGGCGGTCTCGTCCGGGCGAAGTTGTGCTGACCAGCTTTTCCGATCGGCGCGACCGGGTGCGGTTCGCGGCGGCCTACGCGGACCCCGATTCGGGCATTACAACCGGACCGCGCCCTGCCACAGGTCCGGTGTGTGTCGGGGCTCTGACCTATACCGGCCACGCCGCGATCAACTCCGATATCGCCAATTTCAAGGCGGCGCTGACCCTGGCCGGCGCGGAGGAAGGTTTCATGACCTCTATCGCCCCGGGTAGCACCACGCGGATCGGCAACACCTTCTACAAGACCCAGGAAGAGTTCCTCTTCGCCTCGGCCGAGGCAATGCGCGAGGAATATCGGGCGATCGTCGACGCTGGGCTGATCCTTCAGCTCGACGATCCTGCCCTCGCTACCGACTGGGACATGATCAACCCCGAGCCGCAAGTCGAGGAGTACCAGAAGTTCGCGAGGGTTCAGGTGGAGGCCCTCAACCACGCGATCCGCGGCCTGCCGCAGGACCGGATCCGCTTCCATTTGTGCTGGGGCAGCTGGCACGGGCCGCACACGACCGACATCCCGATGCGCGACATCGTCGAACTGATGCTGATCGTCAATGCGGGCGCCTATTCGTTCGAGGCCGGCAATGTCCGCCACGAGCATGAATGGAAGGTCTGGCAGGACGTCGAATTGCCTGACGACAAAGTGATCCTGCCCGGTGTCGTCAGCCACGCCACCAATGTCGTCGAGCATCCCGAGCTCGTCGCCGAACGCATTCTTCGCTTTGCGAACCTGGTCGGCCGGGAGCGGGTCATCGCCTCGACCGATTGCGGCCTGGGCGGCCGGGTCCACCCCGACATCGCCTGGGCCAAGCTCGAAGCGCTGGTAGAGGGCGCCGCGCGCGCCACTCGCCAGCTTTGGGGTTGATAGCCGATGACCGGCGAATTGCTGCTGGTCGGAAGTATTCCGCTCCATCCGTGGAGCAGGTGTTCCATGCGGCCGGCGGGCCTTTGGGAGCGCATCTCACCTATATCCCCGACAGCGGAGTCGGCCACCGGCGCTTCTGGATCGGCGGCATCGCTTATCGCGTGTCCAATGGCCATCCCGAATCGAGACCTTGCAGCGTCTTGCTCCCGATGAAAAAAAGCGCGTCGAACGTGCCGGAGCGGCCCGTCGTTTCCTGACCGAAGAGGGCGCGGACGTGCTGCCCGATATCTGGGAATAATCTTCCGGGACCACGTCGCTGTCGTTGTTCAGCTGCGTGGCAAAACTCCTTGATTTTTGAGCATCAAGGTCTCGGAGGTCGTGCTGGCGCGGGGAGGACATCTTGCTCCACGCCTACCGGTTGGCCTGCGCCAATGCGGGTGCGCCCGGCGTGGACGGGGTGACTTTCGCTCGGATCGAGGCGGAGGGCCTGAAGCATGGCTGGCGAGCCTGCGAGAGGAACTCGGCTTGAAGACCTACCGGTCCGCGCCGGTGCGGCGGGTGAGATCCCGAAGCCTGGGGCGGCGAACGCCCTCTGCTCCCGACGATACAGGATCGGGTGGTTCAAACCGCCGCCAAGCTCGTACTGGAACCGATCTCGAGGCGGATTTCGAGGATGGTGCCAATGGTTACCGGCCTGGCCGCAGTGCGGCCGACGCAATCAAGGAAGTGCACCGGCTGATCTGCCGGGCTACACCGATGTCGTCGACGCCGATCTGCCGCATGCGGACCTCCTCAAATCGGTGGCCCGCCGCACACATCGTCAACTATGCCGATGAATTCGTTATCCTCAGCCAGCGATCCGCGGCGGAGGCTCTGACGTCGACGCCGGCGGTGATGACGAACCTCGGGCTGACACTCAACGGCGCGAAGACCTCGGTGAAGGATGCTCAAACGGGGCGCTTCGACTTTCTTGGATACACGTTCGGCCCCACTGCTACCAAAGGAACTGCAACAGGTACCTGGGAGCAAGTCCATCCGCGAAAAGTGTCAAGCGTGTGAAGCTGAAGGGCGACGAGGTGTTGGTGCCTGGCAATATAAAGCCATGGCCGGAAGTACGCGACCAGCTTAACATACTACTGCGCGGTTGGTCGGCTTATTTCTGCTATGGAACACGCGGCCGGGCATACAAAGCGGTTGATCACCACGTCTGCGGACGCATTCGACATTTCCTCAGACGGCGGCATAAGGTACCCAGCTGCGGAACCGAACGATTCCTCAATGATTTGATCTTTGGCCGGCTCGGGGTTCTGCCGCTGGATTACCGCCGTGGGCCTTACAATCAAACCAGTCGGAAAGCCGGATGCGGGAAATCCGCATGTCCGGTTTGATGAGCGGAAAGGGGAGACGGGGTTGGCTCAAGGGCCCGCTACCGCGCCCTTTCTCGACTCTACCAGCCGGTCAGCCGCTCCCGAGCCCTGAGCAGCCATTGCGGACATCTGTCACGTTTCGATGTTTAAGCGCGAGGGACTATTGAAGATTAGCGGGCATGAGGGTCGAATGAGTTTCGAACTAGCTATGCTTGCCGCGAGCAGCGTGCTCTGTTTGATACAAATTATTATCGCCTCCCACACAGCTAGTCTTCAGCGAGGTTATCGTTGGACCGCCAGCGCTCGCAACACTGAGGTCCCTCCGCTCACAGGGATCGCAGGGCGTTTGGAAAGAGCACTTCGAAACTTCCTCGAGACCTTCCCCGTGTTTGTGGCTGCAATTGTTCTTGTCCATGTGCTCGGCCGTGAAACCGCGCTCAGCGAATGGGGAGCTGGTCTCTATTTTTCAGCCAGACTGGTATTTCTTCCGCTGTACACATTTGGCGTTCCCTTGCTCCGTTCGCTCGTCTGGAACATAGCATTCGCTGGAATTGTCCTTCTTTTATTCGCTTCAGTCTCGCCCGATCTGTAGCATCGCGCATGCCGACCCCGTCATGGCGATGTGAGCATTCCACCCATCGCTCTCAAAAACGAGGGTTTGAGACGCGCGGCGGTTTAGGTCAGGCCGCTCCTGAGCAGATACGGTCATGCATTTGTGTGGCTGCCCCACCCCGCAGCATGGGTGTTGTGCAAGCTTTATTTCGCCGGCTGGCCCAGGCAGTGGCCGGGGACAAATTTGCCGTTCGCGTAGTCATCAGGTACCCAGGGCACTCCCGGTGGACAGGCGTAGGCCTGAGATGTGGGCAATGCGCACCCCGCGATCGTGGCAGTCGCTGCGAGGCCCACGATAAAGCCGACAACCGGTATGGCAACAGAACGCATTTCCTTATCCCTTCTTCCCCGAATGCATTTACCGATCGGCTCGCAAGGTCCTCGCCGGGTGCTTCTTCAATTCCGCTACCCCGGCATCAACGCGATAGCTGGACGTCGCCTGAAGTGAACGACTTTATTCAAAAGCTGCAGCGGGTTCGACGGGCCTCTTGCGCCGCGGGTGACGCGGGCTCAGGGCCCGGTCGCCACCTCGACGCCGGCGGCGGTGAAGCAGCCTTGCCACCCCTGGCCGATGAACACCTGGGGATCGCAGAGCACCGCTTTGGGGTAGTAGTCGCTCGGGACCGGCTCGGCGTCGGGGACGGTGATGCTGCGGAAGATCAATGTGATCGGAACGTTTGTCGGACCCCAGGGCAGCCAATTTGTCTTTTCCGGAAGCCACGGCGGAGGATTGGGGTCGTTCGACACGACGTAAGTATAGGATTGGCTGTTGTCGAGCTGAGTCTGATAGTCGGCGTCGCAGGCAAGGACCGGGTAGGGGAAAACCCCGTCATTGTTGCACATCGACCAATATCGCACCTGAACGGCGCCGTCAAAAGCCGGCGTAGACACCGTCTCTCCCGAATAGGTATCGGGAAACACCAGTGCCTTGCCGTGCACGACCAATATTTCGCCGGACTGATAGCAGATGTTCGGGGTCTGCAGATATGTCGTCGGCGGGTCCGGGAAGAAGTCGGTCCCGGGAGCCGGTCCGAACGCAATGGCGGCCGGGCCGCCGGTCTGGCGCCCGGTGCAGCTTCCCGCAGTCGAAGCGCGCTGCTGCGCCGTCGTCAGAATGCTTTGCAGGAAATCGGCAGCCTGGCTAAATCCGCTCGCGACCAGCACGATGACCATGTCGCCGAGGCTGGTTTCCGCCGCGGCAAACGGGCACGGCCGAAGCCGAAGCGTGCTGCCGTTCGCGGCGGTGAGGCTCACGTCGGGAACCTCGACCCCGCCCGCCAAATCGGAGCCTGCATTGGGGGCGACGACCCGGTAGACGAGCAATACGAGTGGGCCTTGCCCGACGCTCAGAAAATTGCTTGCTCCAGGAGCGCTGGCGCCGAGCGTGATCGTGTAATCCTGCGAGTTGCTCGCAGGCTGCGGAAGCGTCTGGCTCGTAAACGGGTTCGTGCTGCCCGCGTCCGGCACGATCTCCTGGTCGGAGATCGTATCGATCAGCAGGCCCGTCGCACCATAACTCGTAATGTTGAAAAGGCGGGCCTTCGGATATTGCCCCGTGATCGTGATCGTTTTCCACCGCTTGGTGTCGAGCGGCATGAACCAGTAGGTCGTGTTGGTGTCTTGCGTCGCGACATTGAGGACGCCGTGCCCGGTGCTCTCGACCGGCCAGCTGCACACCGGCACCAAAGGCAGTGCGGCGTACGCGGCCGGGAGTGCGAGACCCAATACCGGGAGCGCCAAGGATAGGCGTAACAGGAGTTTTGCCAGCCGGTGCACATTCCCCTCCCTGAGCCCGAAATATGGTTTCCGGCTCTGCAACAGCGGGCTCCGATCAGCGGTTCCGGCCCCGCTGCTGAAATCAGGCGGTGTTTGGGGCCGCGGGTGCGGCTCGGGCGGGGACGGGTCGAGGGGCGTGCGGGTCCGCGGCGATCCAAAGATCGCCTCATTCGTGTGGTACTAGAAGGCCGGGTCGCGGCCGCGACCGGCGGGTGAGACCCCCTCATAGGCGCCGGCACGCAGATCGTGCCCGCAGAGGGCTAGAACTTACCTGAGTTTCGTGCTGTATGCTCGCTGCCGATGCAGCGACAGGCGATCGACGCTATTGTTGGTGACGGCCGTCAGGAGCCGGAGAGGCGGCCACCGCCTCAGTACCCTTCGCGCTCCAGCCGCTTGCGTAAGAGTTTGCGGTAGCGGCGCACTGCTTCGGCCTTTTCGCGCGCCCGCCGCTCCGATGGTTTCTCATAATTGCGGCGCAGCTTCATTTCTCGGAATACCCCTTCGCGCTGCATTTTTTTCTTCAGGGCGCGGAGCGCCTGGTCGACATTGTTATCGCGAACGAGGACTTGCACGGCGGCTCTTCTCCGTAATTTTAACCCGTGGCGGGCCGGGCCGCGGCGGCCGGCCGGTCTGCGGCAATATTTAGCACTTTCACTCGGTGCTGTGAAGGCAGCCCGCCGGTGCTTTACCCCGATCCGCTGCCGTCACATATTGATGTCATGGCTCTCTTAAAAATTGCCCGGATGGGGCATCCCGTTTTGCGCGGCGTCGCGAGCGCTGTCGACGACCCGACCGCACCCTGGGTGCGCCGCCTCGTCGAGGACATGGTCGAGACGATGGAGGATGCCGGCGGCACCGGCATTGCCGCTCCGCAGGTGTATCAGCCCTACCGGATCGTGGTATTTCAGGTATCGGGCGATCGTCTCAGCGACATGCCGGGCGACGTCGCGCAGGATCTGACGGTGCTGATCAACCCGGTGGTCGAGACCATCGGACGGGAACGGGCATTGGGCTGGGAGGGCTGCCTGTCGGTTCCGGGATTGCGCGGCGTCGTGCCGCGTCACCTGCGCATCCGCTATCGCGGAGCCGGTCTCGACGGCGAAGTGATCGAACGTGAGGTCGAGGGGTTTCACGCCCGCGTCGTCCAGCACGAATGCGACCACCTCGACGGCATTCTCTATCCGCAGCGCATAATGGACCACCGGCTGCTGGTCTTTGCCGAGGAACTGCAGCGCCACCCAATCGACCTCGCCGCCTTTCTCGCCGAAAAGCGCGGGTCATGAAGAGCCCGCTCGCCGAGAGCCAGCGCGATGCGCTGATCGAGGCGATGCTGCCGGATGTGCCGTTCGACGGCTGGTCGCGCGCGGCCTTGCGCGGGGCGGCGCGGCGCATCGGCGTGCCGGCGGCGGAAGCACTCGCCCTCTTCCCCGATGGCCCGGCCGATTTTGCGGCCTGTTTCAGCCGCTGGGCCGATCGCCGCACGCTCGACCGGCTGGAGAGATTGCCGCTCGACCAGCTGCGGGTGCCGGAACGCGTCGCGCTCGCGGTCAACATCCGGCTGGAGATTATCGAGCCCTGGCGCGAAGCGGTGCGCCGGGCACTGACCATTCTGTCGCTGCCGCAAAACGCCCCGCTGGCGATGCGTCTGCTGTACGAGACGGTCGATGGGATCTGGTACGCCGCCGGAGACAGCGCGACCGATTTCAGCTTTTACACAAAGCGCGCCACCCTCGCCGGGATCTACGCCGCGACATTGCTCTACTGGCTGGAGGACCGTTCGCCGGGATTTGCCGACACCCGCGAGTTTCTCGATCGCCGCCTCGCCGATGTGGCGCGCATCGGCCAGGCGCGACACCGGCTCCAGACGGCCCTCGACCGCCTCCCCAACCCGCTGCGGCTATTGCGGGCTTCGGGCTGAGCCGGGCGCTGATCCCCCTTTCGCGATTTTTCTTCGGCTGCTAGCATCCTCCCATAAACCATAACGGGCGTCTCGCTCGCCCCAGCCCTGGGAGGGGAACCTATGACGGCAACCGACATCGGCGGTGCTCACCTTTCCGACATCGAGCATCGCACGCAATTGCATCGCGCACTGGTCGCCAGCACGGTCGGCACCACGATCGAATGGTATGATTTCCTGCTCTACGGCCAAGTGAGCGCGCTGGTCTTTGGACCGCTCTTCTTCCCCCAGTCCACTCCGTTGATCGGCGTTCTCCAGGCGTTCGGCATTTTCTTTATCGGGTTTGTCGGGCGGCCGATCGGCGCGGCGATATTCGGTCATTGGGGCGATCGGATCGGGCGCAAGGCAACCTTGATTGCAACCTTGCTGGTGTCCGGCATCGCGACAGTCGCCGTCGGCCTCGTCCCGACCTACGCGAGCATCGGCATCTGGGGCCCGATTCTGCTGACGGTCATTCGCTTGATCCAGGGGATCGGCGTCGGCGGCGAGTGGGGCGGCTCGGTATTGCTGGCCATGGAATGGGCGCGAACCACCAAGCATCGCGGCTTCATCTCGTCCTGGCCGCAATTCGGCGCTCCGGCCGGGTTCTTCCTGGCCAACCTGGCGGTGCTGGTGTTCAGCTGGGTTTCCGGCGACCAGTTTCTGGTGTGGGGCTGGCGCATCCCGTTTCTGATCAGCATCGTCATGGTCGCGGTCGGGTTGTGGATCCGGCTCGGCATCCTCGAAACCCCGGTTTTCCAGAAGGTGATCGCCGAAGACCGCATCGAACGCGTGCCGGTGCTGGAAGTGCTCAAGCGCCAGCCGAAGCAGGTCGCGCTGACGGCGCTGTTGCGGCTGCCGGAGCAGGCGCCGGGCTATATTTTCGGCGCTTTCGTCTTCACCTACGGCACGACGGTCCTTGGCGCCTCGCGAAATTTCCTGTTGATCGGCGTGCTCGTTCAAGCCGTCCTGGGGTTTCTCTGGGTGACGGTCGCCGGGCATCTGTCGGACCGCATCGGCCGCAAGCGCATGTATATGATCGGCTGTGTGGTCATGGCGGTGTTCGGCTTCATTTATTTCGCGTTGCTCGATACCAAGGTGCCGGGATTGATCTTCCTCGCCGTCGCGCTGTCGGGGCTGCCGGTCATGACCTTGTACGGCCCCGAAGCGGCGCTGATCGCGGAAAGCTTCTCGCCGCGTCTGCGCTACAGCGGCTGTTCGCTCGGCTATCAGCTGGCCTCGATCATCGCCGGCGGCCCGTCGCCGTTCATCTCGACGGCGTTGTTCGCAGCCTTCGCTTCGAGTTTGCCGATTGCGTTTTATATCCTCGGCTGTGCCGTCATCGGCATCGTCGCGACCGCTTTGCTGACGGACTACACCAATAAGGACATCTCGGAGGAATACGACAAACATCAGCTTGGTCGGCCGGTTCGGGCCACAGCCGATTAGCGGCAGGGGAGCACATCGATGACCCCGACCGAAATCTCCGCGAATGCCCTTTCCGAAGCCGAGCACAGCAGGCAACTGCGCCGCGCCGTCGTCGCGAGTACCGTGGGAACCGCGATCGAGGCTTACGATTTCCTGCTTTACGTGCAGGTGGCCCCACTCGTTTTTGCAAAATTGTACTTCCCGGGATCCGACCCGCTGGTCGGGACACTGCAGGCGTTCGGCATCTATGCGGTCGGTTTTATCGCGCGTCCGGTCGGCGCCGCGCTCTTCGGCCACTACGGAGACCGCATCGGGCGCAAGGCGACGCTGATTGCGACGTTACTGCTGACCGGGCTGTCGACCTTTGCCGTGGGATTCGTCCCGAGCTATGCGGCGATCGGCATCTGGGGCGCGGTGATCCTCACCCTCGTGCGCTTCATTCAGGGCATGGGGATCGGCGGTGAATGGGGCGGCGCCACGTTGATGTCGATGGAATGGGCGCGAACCAATGCCCATCGCGGTTTCATCACCTCCTGGCCGCAATGGGGCGGCCCGGCCGGGCTGTTCCTGGCGAACCTCGCGGTGCTCGCGTTCAGCGCAATTTCCGGCGATCAGTTCCTGACCTGGGGATGGCGCGTCCCCTTCTGGCTCAGCATCGTCATGGTGGGGATCGGGCTCTACATTCGGCTCGGCATCTTCGAGACCCCGACCTTTACGCGGCTTTTGGCGGAGAAGCGCATCGAGCGCGTACCGGTCCTCGAGGTGATCAGGCGGCAACCGAAGCTGATCGCCCTTACCGCGCTGGCGCGCATGGCCGAGCAGGGTCCGTTCTATATCTTCGCCGCCTTCATCTTCACCTACGGCACGACGGTGCTGCACAGCTCGCGCGACATGTTGCTGACCGCAGTCCTCGTCGCAACCGCGTTGTCGGCCGTTACCACGCCGCTGGCTGGACACATATCCGACCGTATCGGCCGCAAGCGGATGTATCTGATCGGCGCGGTCACCGTGGGGGTCTTCGGATTTGTTTATTTCGCACTGCTGAACACCGCGGTTCCCGGATTGATCTTTCTTGCCGTCATCCTGTCATTTATCCCGCACGACCTGATGTACGGCCCACAGGCGGCGCTGATCGCTGAATGTTTCACCCCGCGGCTGCGTTACAGTGGTTCCTCGCTTGGTTACCATCTGTCCTCGGTGATCGCCGGCGGCCCCGCGCCGATCATTGCGACGGCGCTGTTTGCCTGGACCGGCTCCGGCTACGCGATCGCGCTCTACATCCTGTTCTGCGCGATCGTCAGCATCACCGCTACTTCGTTCCTACCGGATTACACCAACCGCGACATCTCGCAGGAGCACGACATCGCCTCTGCAGCATCAACAGCCGCATAAGACGCGGCTATTTTGCGTCGCACGGTCCGAGGTAACGACCGGTGATACGCCCGGGGGTGTCGACCGGCTCCCCGTTGGGGCCCGGAACGCGCGCTGTTAACGTCGCCTCCATCGTGTCGCCGGCGTAACGCCCCGATCCGGCGGAACGGATCGGGCCGCGCGGGGAGTTGCAGGTCATTGCCCACGTAACCAGGCTGCCTCGGTGATCCGTCCGGTCAAGCTTGCATTGTCCTTCGGCGGGGATCGGGTTGGCGGAATTGATACAGGCCGTAAGCGTCATGGGAGCGGTGCCGGCCGCTGCCGGATCAACGCCGGGCGGCGACTGCATCTGGGTCGTGAACTGCCATTTCCCGCCCTTGATTTCCTCAGCCGCTTGCGATGCAGCGGAATTTGCGCCGGCGAGGAATAGGGTCAGCAGAATACCTCCCGCGGCTCTGGTCATCATTTTGGTCTCCTTGGAGTTCCCCTTTAGCTAACAAGGCACCCGGCAAGCGCATTCCAGGGAGCGCGAAGACGCTCTGGCAAATGATGTCATAGAACCGTAGCCTAGAGCGATGTTCACCGGCATTATCACGGATCTCGGTCGGGTGAAGCGGTTGCGGCGAGGCGAGCTCGTCAAATTGACGATTGCCACCTCGTTCGACACCTCGGCCATTGCGCTCGGAGCCTCGATAGCCTGTTCCGGAGCCTGTCTGACGGCCGTTGCTGTTGGGCCTGGGGAATTTTCGGTTCACGCGTCGGCGGAGACGCTGGCATGCACGACGATCGGCGAATGGAGTGAAGGATCCCGGGTAAACCTTGAGAAATCGTTGCGGGTCGGCGACGAGCTCGGCGGTCACCTCGTCTCGGGGCACGTCGACGGCGTCGCCACTATCATCGAGCGGCGGCCCGACGGCGAATCCGTTCGATTTGTCCTCGACGCGCCGAAGGATTTGGCCAGGTTTATCGCCGTGAAGGGCTCAGTCACGCTCGACGGGGTCAGCCTCACCGTCAATGAAATGTCGGGAACGCGTTTTGGTGTGAACATCATCCCGCATACGCTGGCATGCACCAATTTTGGTGCGGCGAAGCCCGGTCAGCGAATGAATCTCGAAATCGATCTGATCGCGCGGTACGTCGCCCGGCTTCTCGACGCACGCGCGGAGGGTGTGCCATGAGCCGACCACCCCATATCCTCGTCGTCGAGGCTCCCTATTACGCTCACATCGCCGAACCTTTGCGAAAAGGCGCCGCGCGGGCGCTGGCGGCGGTCGGCGCCACCCACGAGATCATCGCCGTGCCGGGAGCGTTCGAAATACCGGCGGCGATCGGGATCATTGCCCGGTCCACCCGCCGTTTCGACGGTTTCGTCGCGCTCGGATGCGTGATCAGAGGCGAGACGACGCATTACGATCACATCTGCTCCGAAAGCGCGCGCGGATTGCAGGATCTGGCGGTGCGTGACGGGCTAGCTATCGGATACGGGATTTTGACAGTGGAAAACGAAGCTCAGGCGCTGGCCCGGGCTTCCGCGGAGAACAAAGATAAGGGCGGCGAAGCAGTACGCGCCTGTCTGGCGCTAGTGGATTTGAAGCGCCGGCTCGCCGGGGAGGAAAATGACTACACCGATAGACCGGCCGCCCCGCGGTCTTCAGCCGGAAGGGCCTGAAAGTGGGGCTGCCTTCTCGCGGCCCGGCGGTCGGCGCCGCAGCGTTGCCCGGCTGGCGGCGGTGCAGGCGCTCTACCAGCTGGAGCTGAACCGCGAGGCCGACCCTGAGGTGGTTGTGCGCGAGTTCGCCCGGCATCGTCTTGGACATGAGATCGACGGCGATCGGTATGGAGAGGCTGATCCCGCGCTGTTTTCCGATATAGTGCGGGGCGTCTCGTCCAATCTGGACCGGCTTGATGCGACGATCTCCGAGGTGCTCACCGAGGAGTGGCCTTTGCCGCGGTTCGATGCGGTTCTGCGCGCGATTCTGCGAGCCGGGGCCTACGAGCTCATGCATCGGCGCGATGTTCCGCCTCGCGTCTCGATCAATGAATACACCACCATGGCTCACGCTTTTTTCTCCGGCAAAGAGCCGGAACTCGCGAACGGCGTTCTCGACAAGTTGGGTCGCACGCTGCGGGCTTTGGAGATGTAACGGCCGATGCCAGCAGACGAGCTCGGAGAATTTGAGCGGATCCGGCGTTTCTTCGCGCCGCTCGCAGGGCCGGGCGGTCTCGGGCTGGTCGACGACGCCGCCCTCGTCGACTGCGCCCCGGGTCAGCGTCTCGTCCTGACAGCGGACGCGATCGTCGCCGGAGTGCACTATTTTCCCGAGGACCCGCCGGATCTGGTCGCGCGCAAGCTGCTTCGCGTTAACCTGTCCGACCTCGCCGCGATGGGAGCGCGGCCGCTTCATTACGTGCTTACGACAGCGCTTCCTACCGAACTCGGGCCCGAATGGCTCGCCGGATTTGCCAAAGGGCTCGCTGAAGACCAACGCCGCTACGGCATCGATTTGTTGGGCGGCGATTCAGTCGGCACCCGCGGCCCGGCTGTTTTGTCCCTAACCGCGATCGGTGAGGTCGCGGCCGGTCGGGAAGTCCGGCGCAGCGGCGCCGAGCCGGGCGACGTCGTGTGGGTGTCGGGGAGCATCGGGGACGCGTTCCTCGGGCTCGGCGTATTGCGCGGGGCCCATCCCGACCTCTCTCGGCAGCACCGGGAGTATCTGGTCGGCCGTTTCCGCCTCCCCGAGCCGCGCACCGAACTCGGTCCCCGTCTGTGCGGCACAGCGCATGCCATGATTGACGTGTCGGACGGCCTGGTCGCCGATCTCGGCCACATCTGTGAAACGTCCGGAACAGCCGCGGTCATCGAAATGTCGCGGCTGCCCCTGTCGCCTGCGGCTCGATCAGTCGTGGAGCGCAGCTGCGGCACCCTTCCCCGCCTGGCTGCTGCAGGAGACGATTACGAGCTGCTGTTCGCGGCGCCTGCCGGCGCAACCGAAGCCATCCTCGCGTTCTCGTCCCTCCTCCAAATCCCCGTTACGCGGATAGGCTGGATAGAGGCCGGGACAGGTGTCCGGCTTGTCGATGACGACGGGCGGGCCATCCCGGTGGACTTGGCGGGCTACCGCCATTTCTGACCGGCTGCACCGCTCGGCTGGTTCGAGTGGTAACCAGAGCACAGATGGTTGCCTGCCCGCCACTGTTCTGGCATGTTCCGACGGTGATCTGCTTCCGCAGCGCCGGGCATGTTGAGAGCAGGCGCTTTTATTTTCGGGGACTTTCCGAATGACTTCCGTATACTTTCTGGTAATCGCGTGCGGCGTGCTGGCCTTGGCCTATGGCTGGTTTACCAGCCGCCAGGTATTGGCGGCAAATGCCGGGTCTACCCGGATGCAGGAGATCTCGGGAGCCGTGCAGGTCGGCGCCCGAGCCTACCTCAACCGACAGTATCGCGCGATTGCCGCCGTGGGAGTGGTCGTGCTGATCGTGCTCGGACTCACTCTCGGAGTGCGCGTTGCGATCGGCTTTCTGATCGGTGCGGTGTTGTCGGGAGCGGCCGGCTTCATCGGAATGAACGTCTCGGTGCGGGCCAATGTGAGGACCGCGCAAGCGGCGCGCAGCGGGCTGAAGGCCGGGCTCGCTATCGCGTTCAAGGCCGGCGCTGTGACAGGGCTCCTGGTGGTGGGCCTCGGCCTGCTCGGGGTCGGTATCTACTATTTCATTCTGCGCGCGACGGTACCCGGGGACGACCTTCGTCCGGTGCTCGAAGCCATGGTTGGGCTGAGCTTCGGCGCATCGCTGATCTCGATCTTCGCCCGGCTCGGCGGCGGTATCTTCACCAAGGGAGCCGATGTCGGAGCCGACCTCGTCGGCAAGGTCGAAGCCGGGATACCGGAGGATGATCCGCGCAACCCAGCCGTCATTGCCGACAACGTCGGCGACAATGTCGGCGATTGCGCGGGGATGGCGGCCGATCTGTTCGAGACCTACGCCGTGACGATAGTCGCGACGATGCTGCTCGCCGCGATCTTTTTCACGCCGCCGCAGGCCAGTTTGGCGCTCCGCGACAAGCTGCTCATGTTGCCGCTCGCAATCGGCGCAGTGTGCATTGCAACCTCGGTGATCGGGACCTTTTTCGTTCGCATCGGCGCCGACAACGGCATCATGAGAGCCCTTTACAAAGGGCTCGTCGCCACCGGAATCCTGTCCATCATTGCCATCGGGCTTCTGATCTATCTCATGCTGGGGTTTTCAGACCCGCTGCCGATGAACACCGGCGCTTCGGTGACCGGCGCCGGTTTGTGGCTGTGCGCGGTTATCGGACTGGCGGTTACCGGCTTTATCGTGTGGATCACCGAGTATTACACCGGAACCGATTACCGGCCGGTCCGCAGCATCGCGCGCAGCTCGACGACGGGGCACGGCACCAACGTGATCCAGGGCCTTGCCGTTTCGATGGAAGCAACGGCGCTGCCCGTCATCGTGATCTGTTTCGGGATCATCGCCTCGTTCCTCGTCGCCGGTCTCTTCGGCATCGCTATCGCTGCGACGACAATGCTGGCGCTGGCCGGGATGATCGTCGCGCTCGACGCCTACGGTCCGGTCACCGACAATGCCGGCGGTATTGCCGAGATGGCCGACTTGCCGCGCGAGGTGCGGCGGACGACCGACGCGCTGGACGCGGTCGGCAATACGACAAAAGCGGTGACCAAGGGGTATGCGATCGGCTCTGCCGGGCTCGCCTCACTCGTCCTGTTCGCAGCGTACACCGAGGACCTGAAGCATTATTTCCCCAATCTCGACGTTCACTTTTCGCTGCAGGATCCGTATGTCGTCATCGGGCTGTTTATCGGCGGCCTGATGCCCTACCTGTTCGGCTCGATGGGCATGACCGCGGTCGGCCGGGCGGCGGCGGCAGTTGTCATCGAGGTGCGGCGCCAGTTCCGCGAAATCCCCGGCATCATGCAGGGCAGTGCCAAGCCCGATTACGGGCTCGCCGTCGACATGCTGACCCGCGCGGCGATCCGCGAGATGATCGTGCCTTCGTTGCTCCCCGTCTTGGCGCCGATCGCGCTATGGATCGTCGTCGCAGCCATAGCCGGGCGGCCGGCGGCATTCAGCGCGCTCGGCGCGATGCTGCTCGGAACGATCGTGACCGGGATCTTTGTCGCGATCTCAATGACCTCGGGCGGCGGGGCCTGGGATAACGCGAAGAAATACATCGAGGAAGGCCATCACGGCGGCAAGGGCTCCGAGCCGCACAAGGCAGCGGTGACCGGTGACACGGTCGGCGACCCCTACAAGGACACCGCCGGGCCCGCAGTCAACCCAATGATCAAGATCACCAATATTGTCGCGCTGCTGCTGCTGGCGATCCTCGCGAAATGGGCGGGTTGACCCGGCCGGCAGTTATTAATGCGTCCCGCTGTCGTTCGGTTTGGGACCCTGGGTACCGCCCCCGCCGCCAGTTCCGCCGCCACCGCTACTGCCGTTAAACTTTCCTAGATTGCCGATCAGCTGCTCGAGAAAGGACAATTCCCGGCCGGGCGCCGGGGTTGCCCGGGCAACAGGCGTGATTTCCTTGCCGTCTTCCAAAACCTTATGGTCCACCGCCTTGACGACCCCCTGGTCGTCGAAGTTGACGATGTAGACCTGCTGGTCGAGCACATTCGGGTCGAAAAAAGCGGTCTGGGAGGTTCGCCGGCTGATGTAATACCAGGACTTGTCGTTGTTGAAGACGCTGACGCTCGACGGCGTGCCGAGGATTTTTGCAACCTCGTCTTTGGTTGTGCTGCCGGCATGAATCTCGGCAAGTTTATCCGGGTTGGGTAGATTGCCGCGCTGATCCACTGTTGGAGCGCAGCTCACAAGGACTGCAGCACCGCATACGGTGATAAGAAAAACGAAGGATTGCTGTATCGAGAGGCCTAAGGGAGCGAACATGGGATCACGCAACCGGCATTCTGTTGAAACCGATCAGGGCTAGGCCCATTCTTTCAAGGAATAGGTTTAACCGCGAGTTGTTGATTGTCAACGGCCGCGGCTTTGGCGAGCGGCTGCGGTGTTTTCTTTCTCCTTACATAATTCGGCCCGCGAAGCTGCAGACACCGCATATTGGCGCGTCGTGGAGCAGGCCCGCCAAACGGTCTTCTTCGCTGACTATGGTGTGCCGGATACGCTCGACGGGCGCTTTGAACTGATCTGCCTCCACGCCTTTCTTTATCTTCATCGCCTCAAGGCGGACTTGCCGGAGGCGAGGCCGTACTGCCAAAGGTTCTTCGACCGAATGTTCGCCGATTTCGACCGCTCGCTGCGCGAGATTGGGGTCGGTGATCTCAGCGTTGGCAAGCACGTGAAGCGCATGGCTCGAGCTTTCTACGGTCGCATTCTCTCCTATGAAGCCGGGCTCGCCGGCGATGATTTGGCGCTCGCTGAAGCTCTTGCTCGAAACCTCTTCGGCACTGTTTCTGCCCCCGAATGCGCTGTGGACGACATGGCGACTTACGTTCGCTCCGCGGTTCGAGCCCTGCACAGCCAGTCCGCGGTCGACCTTCTCGCCGGTGCTATATCATTCGGGCTTCCCGCGGGTCGTCGTCGAAAACCGCTCTCCTACTTGACTGGCGAGGCGCGATGAACATTCCTGCGGTCGAATTCTCCCGGCTCGTACCGTTAGCGCAACTGAGCGCACGACCGTTCCGGCAGCGAATTGAAGCGACCACGGAGGAACGGGACAGGCTTTCGCGGCGGTTCGACCTCATATCGCTCGACCGCCTCGTGGCCGAAGTAGAACTCCGGCGCCAGAGCGCCGAGGTGATCCTTCTGCAGGCCGAATTTTCGGCGGAGTTCGAGCAGTGTTGCGCGGTCACCCTCGAGCCGGTGCGCGGGGCGGTTTCCGACCGCTTCTCGCTGGTTTATGGCCCGGCTGCGGAAGAGGAACAGGATATCGCGCTGGCCGCCGACGAACCGGCGTTCGAACCCCTCAACGGCAATTCGATCGATATCGGAGAGGCGGTGGCGCAGGAACTCTCCCTGACGCTCCCGATCTTTCCACGCGATCCCGAGGCGAGGATCGATGAGGCGTCGATGGCGGAACCGCTGCAGGGGCCTTTCGCAACGCTGGCGCAGGCGCGCAGGGATGCGGAATGTTGAGATGTCGTTAGGCCGCTCGCGGGAACAGTACTGGGCCTTTTCGGCTGGTTGCATCCATAGTTGCCGCCGCCTCTGTTTTTGGCTAATTACCCAGCCTTCGCACAGCCCCACCCCCAAATCACCGAGCTCCCCATGGCCGTTCCCAAAAAGAAAACTTCGCCATCGCGGCGCAATATGCGGCGATCGCATCATGCGCTGAAACCGGCCGCCTATGCCGAATGCCCGAACTGTGGCGAACTGAAGCGTCCGCACCACCTGTGCCAATCCTGCGGCTACTACGACGGGCGGGAGATCATCAAGGCAGCTTCGGAGACCGGCTGACAACAACACCGGGGTCAGAGGCACCAAGGTGAGCGACGGCGTCACGATCGCCCTCGATGCAATGGGTGGCGACCGCGCTCCGGGCATGGTCGTCAAGGGGGCCGATATCGCGCTGCAGCGGCATCCCGGCATCCATTTCTTGCTGTTCGGAGCGGAAGAAAAGGTTCGCCCGCTTCTCATGAAACTTCCCCGTCTCGCCAGCGCGGTCACGTTGCACCACACCGACGAGGTGGTGGCCGATGATGCGAGACCGTCCCTGGCATTGCGGACAGGGCGGCCGTCGAGCATGCGGTTGGCGATCAACTTGGTTGCCGACGGACGGGCCGACGGCGTGGTTTCCGCCGGCAATACCGGCGCGTTGATGGCGATCGCCAAATTCGTGCTGAAGATGCTGCCGGGCATCGACCGGCCGGCGATCGCATCGTTCTTTCCCACCCGCCGCGGGGAAAGCGTGATGCTGGACCTCGGCGCCAATGTCGAATGCGACGAGGAGAACCTCGTCCAATTCGCTCTGATGGGCGATGTTTTTGCCCGGACAGTTCTTGGCTTGATAGAACCGACAGTCGGACTGCTCAATGTCGGTTCCGAAGATATGAAGGGAAACGACGCCGTCCGCGGCGCCAGCGCCCGCTTGCGGGACACCGTCACGCCCATCCATTTTTACGGCTTTATCGAAGGTGACGACATCGCCGCGGGTACCGTCGATGTCGTCGTCACCGACGGGTTCACGGGCAATATTGCCGTCAAGACGGCGGAGGGAACCGCCAAGCTGTTCAGCGAATTTCTCGAGGCAGCCTTCCGCCACTCCTTGTCGGCGCGGATCGGGTACTTGTTTGCCCGGCGCGCGCTTCGGAAGCTTCGAATGCGCAGCGACCCGCGCCGTTATAATGGTGCGATATTCCTCGGCTTGGGCGGGATTGCCGTCAAAAGCCATGGCTCGACCGACGCGTTCGGTTTTGCTAATGCCATTGGTGTTGCCGTCGACATGAAGGTCAACGGCGTTCTCGACAAGATCCGGATCGAGCTGGCGCGCCTCAGTGAGGCGTCCTCCGCCCCGGAACCCGCGCTGTAAGCGTCTCGTACATGGTTCTGCGATCCCAGGTGGCCGGCTGCGGCGCCTATCTTCCCGAGCGCGTCATCACCAATCGCGAGTTGGCCGATCGTCTCGACACGTCGGACGAATGGATTCGCCAGCGCACCGGGATCGGCGAACGTCGGGTCGCCGCCCCCGGCGAGCTGACTTCCGATTTGGCGTTTCGCGCGGCGCAGCGGGCGCTGGCGAGCGCGGGGATGAGCGGCGGCGATCTCGATCTGCTTGTGCTGGCGACTGCGACGCCCGACAACACGTTTCCGGCGACAGCTGCTAAGGTCCAAGCCCGGCTCGAGATGCGGCGCGGCGCCGCCTTCGACGTTCAGGCGGTGTGCGCGGGTTTCATTTTTGCGTTGTCGGTTGCCGATAACGCGCTGCGGCTCGGTCAGGCCCGGACCGCCCTTGTGATCGGGGCGGAAACCTTCTCACGCATTCTCGATTGGGAGGATCGCGGCACCTGCGTACTCTTTGGCGACGGGGCTGGCGCGCTGGTGCTGAAGTCTGTGTCCGAGCCGTCGCCCAGCGGGCGGTTCATCCTCTCGAACCATCTGCACTCGGACGGGCGCCAGTACGACATTCTCTATGTCGACGGCGGCCCCTCGTCGACACGCGGCACGGGTTTCTTGCGGATGCAAGGTCGCGAGGTCTTCCGTCAGGCTGTTCAGCACTTGAGCGAAGTCATCGACGAGGCGTTGCACGCCAATAACCTTACCGCGGCGGATATAGACTGGCTGGTTCCGCATCAGGCCAATAGCCGAATCATCGATGCCATGGGGCGAAAACTCGGACTGTCCCGGGCCAATATCATCATGACCATTGAACAGCACGCCAACACTTCTGCTGCTTCGATCCCGCTCGCCCTTGAGGTCGCGGTCGATGATGGGCGGATCAAGCCCGGGCATCTCGTCTTGATGGAGGCGCTCGGCGGCGGGCTCAGTTGGGGAGCCAGCCTCGTGCGCTGGTAGCGACCGGAACAAGTCAAAGCTTTGGAATTTGACGTAATTATTGCTCGGGTTTAACCTTCCACAAAAGAATGGGAGGACGGCATGGCCGGAGAGACCATTACTCGCGCCAGGCTCAGCGAGGCGGTTTATCAAGAGGTCGGCTTATCGCGCAACGAGTTGGCCGAGCTCGTCGAATTGGTGATCGCCGAGATTGCCGGTGCGCTCGAGCGTGGAGAGATGGTCAAGATCTCCTCGTTCGGGAGCTTCGCGGTCCGGCAAAAGGGACAGCGCGTCGGGCGTAATCCCAAAACCGGCCGAGAAGTGCCGATCAGCCCGCGCCGCGTGCTCGTCTTCCGAGCCTCCCACGCGTTGAAGGATCAGATCAACCAGGGTCCAGCAGATCCCGTCGACAGCAAGAGGACGAGGCGGGCAGCGGCGGCCAAGGTGTCATCAGGCTAAGAACACAGGGGGCCGGTTGCGCCGCTTCGGGCGGAGCATTATGATCGCTCTCGTCGGCAGAGCCGCCCGGTCGGAGCGTAGCGCAGCCTGGTAGCGCATCAGCATGGGGTGCTGAGGGTCGTGAGTTCGAATCTCACCGCTCCGACCAATCTCCTCGCCCTCTCCGCCGGCGAAAACCGAGTGGAGGAAGAGGCGATGAGTGCTTCCGAGCGGGACTTCGAACAGTGCAACCTCGAACCCTGGCAATGGCCTGAGGAACACTGGCGCAAGCTCGTCAACCGCGTCCGCGCCGGACGCAAGCTGCGGCCCGCCGAATGGCCGGGCGGCGCGCGCTGCGCCGTCGCGCTATCCTTTGACAGCGATCACGAGACGAGCGATTTGCGCGACGGCGGCAAATCGATCGGACGCCTGGCATGGGGGCAATACGGCAATCGGGTAGGCGTGCCGCGGATTTTGAAGCTCCTGGCCAAGCATGGGGTCAAGGCAAGCTTCTATGTCCCGGCCGTCACCGCGCTGCTCCACCCCGACGAGCAGCGCCAGGTCGTCGCTGAGGGGCATGAAATCGGCATTCACGGGTGGATCCACGAGCTAAACTCGGTCCTGCCGCGGGAGGCCGAGCGCGATCTGATGAAGCGGTCGGCCGATACCCTCGAGCAGATCACTGGCATCCGGCCGGTCGGTTTGCGCACGCCTTCCTGGGATTTCAGCCAGCACACGCTCGAGCTCGAAAAAGAGATGGGGCTGCTCTACGACTCATCGCTGATGAGCGACGAAGATTGTTACGAGCTGCTGCTCGACGGCGAACCCACGGGGGTCGTTGAATTTCCGGTCGAATGGGTCCGCGACGACGCGGTTTACTTCATGATGAACCGGTTTCAATCGCTCCGACCCTACACGCCGCCGACCGACGTGCTCGATATTTTTCGGCGCGAGTTCGATGCGGCATACGACGAGAGCGGCGTCTTTCAGCTCACGATGCACCCGCACATCATCGGCTATCGCTCGCGGATCTGGATCATCGACGAGATCATCCGTCACGCCAAATCGCGCCAGGGCGTCTGGTTCGGGACTCATGCCGAGGTCGTCGACTGGGCCAAGCAGCACGCCGCCTGACACGATGGAGGAATCGGAGCCGACGCCCTCCCGATGCGGCTATGTCGCGCTGATCGGGGCGCCTAATTCGGGCAAGTCGACTCTGTTGAACCGGCTCGTCGGTCATAAACTGGCGATTGTCACACCGAAGGCACAGACGACGCGCAGCCGGCTGCTCGGCATTGCGATCGAGGGCGCGACGCAGATCATTTATGTGGACACGCCCGGCATTTTTGCGCCGCGGCGCCGGCTCGACCGGGCGATGGTGGCCGCGGCATGGTCGGGCGCCGCAGACGCCGACGAAACTTTGTTGCTCGTCGACGCCTCTCGCGGCGTCGACGAGGACACCCGCCGCATCCTCGGCGCTCTGCGGGAACGCGGCCGCCGATCGATCCTCGCGTTGAACAAGATCGATCTGGTCCGCCGCGACCGGCTGCTCGGCCTCGCCGACGCGCTCTCGCGGCAGGGCCGTTTCGATCCCATATTTATGGTCTCCGGTCTCCAGGGAGACGGCGTCAAGGACGTAAAGCGACATCTCGCCGCCAGCTTGCCTTTGGGGCCCTGGCTCTTTCCGGAGGATCAGCTCTCCGATGCTACCGAGCGTCTGATCGCGGCGGAGATGACGCGCGAGCAGGTCTTCCTGCAATTGCATGAGGAGATCCCCTACGCCTCGACGGTCGAGACCGAGCAGTGGGAAGATAGACCGAATGGCAGCGTTCGGATCCAGCAGGTCATCTATGTGCAACGTCCGGGTCAGCGCGCAATCGTGCTCGGCGAAGGCGGGAAAAGGATCAAGAGCATCGGCGCACGCGCCCGCGCCGAACTCGAACACATGCTGGACCGCCGCGTCCACCTGTTCCTGTTCGTCAAGGTGCGCGAGAACTGGGTCGAGGATCGACAGCGGTTTGAGGCGCTCGGGCTCGATTACGGCACCTGATGGAATGGTATGATAGGGCGTTTGTTCTGGCGGCCCGCCGCTACGGCGAAAGCGCAGCGATCGTCGAGCTTCTGACCGGAGAGCACGGGCGGCATGCCGGCCTGGTTCGCGGCGGGCAATCGCCGAAGCTGCGGGCGGTGCTGCAGCCCGGAAACGAGGTTGCGGCGGTGTGGCGCGGGCGCCTCAGTGAGCACCTCGGCACCGTCGTCTGCGAACTGGTGCGGCCTCATGCTGCAGGACTGCTCGAGGATCCCGACCGGCTGGCCGGTCTGACGGCGGCGGCGGCGCTTGTTGCTGGTGCGCTGCCCGAGCGGGAGCCATATCCGGATGTGTTTGCGTCATTCGAAGGGCTGCTCCAGGCGCTCGATTCGGGAATTGACTGGCCCGCACACTATGTCGAATGGGAGCACGCCCTGCTCGCCGCCCTCGGGTTCGGTCTGGACCTCAGCCGCTGCGCAGTCACCGGAACCACGACCGACCTCGCTTATGTTTCGCCCCGCACCGGACGCGCGGTATCGCGGGCGGCGGGTCTTCCCTATCATGATAAACTATTGAGGCTCCCTGAGTTTCTGTGGCGCTACGGGCCAGCCGACCCGCATCAGATCGCATTCGGCATGGCCTTGACCGAACATTTCCTGGTTCGCCATGTATTCGCGCCGCAAGGCCGGGCTCTGCCGGCGGCACGCTCGCTGCTGACCGAACGCATGCGGCGTGCGGTGGCGGTTGGTACGATGCGCAGCTAACGTTTGAGGCCGTCATTCCCGCGACAGCGGAATCCAGGGGCTCAGGGTTCCAGCGATGACTCTCGCCCCGCTTACGCGGGGTGACGGCCCCATGTTGAGGTTTTTCCCATGGCCGTAACCACTTTCTCCGGCGAGATCCGCAACGTCGATTTCGCTGATGCGCTCGGCGAGCGCTATCTCTCCTACGCGCTATCGACGATCATGTCGCGCTCGCTGCCGGATGTGCGCGATGGCCTCAAGCCGGTGCACCGGCGGATTGTGCATGCGATGCACCAGCTTCGCCTGGATCCAGCATCCGGGTACAAGAAATGCGCCCGGGTCGTCGGCGACGTCATCGGTAAGTTCCACCCGCACGGCGAGCTGGCGGTCTACGACGCACTCGTCCGTCTCGCGCAGGATTTCTCGCAACGCTATCCGCTGGTCGACGGGCAAGGAAATTTCGGCAATATCGACGGCGACAACGCCGCGGCCATGCGGTACACGGAAAGCCGGCTCTCCGCCGTCGCGCAAGCGATGCTCGAAGGGATCGACGAGGACACCGTCGATTTCCGGTCGACCTACGACGGCGAGGATAGCGAGCCTGTCGTCCTTCCCGCCCGCTTTCCGAACCTGCTCGCCAACGGCGCGGCGGGCATTGCGGTCGGCATGGCGACCAGCATTCCGCCGCACAATGTCGGCGAGCTTTGCGCCGCATTGTCCTATTTGATCGACAATCCCGCCTGCGCGGTGGGCGAGCTCTGCACCCATGTACCCGGACCCGATTTCCCGACCGGCGGTGTCCTGGTCGAGTCTCCCGAAGCAATTCGGCAGGGCTATGAAACCGGCCGCGGCAGCTTCCGGCTGCGCGCCCGTTGGACCACAGAGGCTATGGGCCACGGTCTTTACCAGATCGTCGTCACCGAGGTGCCGTTTCAGGTCCAGAAGAGCCGGCTCGTCGAGAAGATCGCCGGGTTGCTCGAAGAGAAGAAGCTGCCGCTCCTCGCCGACATCCGGGACGAGTTGGCCGAGGATGTCCGCCTCATCCTCGAACCGAAGACCCGCAATGTCGATGCCGAAATGCTGATGGAGCAGCTGTTCCGCTCGACCGACCTCGAGGTGCGCGTCCCGCTCAACCTCAACGTGCTCGACCCGCTCGGCGTGCCGCGGGTCATGAACCTGAAGGAGGCGCTGCAGGCTTTTCTCGACCATCGCCGGGTCGTATTGCAGCGGCGCAGCCGGCATCGCCTCACGGCGGTTGCCCGGCGCATGGAGATCCTGCGCGGCCAGATCATCGTCTACATCAACCTCGACGAGGTGATCCGCATCATCCGCGAAGGCGATGACCCCAAAGCCGAGATGATCGCGCGCTGGGAACTCACCGAGGTACAGGCCGAGGCGATCCTAAATATGCGGCTGCGCGCGTTGCGCCGGCTCGAGGAAATCGAGATCCGCAAGGAATTGGACCGGCTGTCGGCCGAGGAAACAAAACTGACCGCGCTGCTCGCGAGCGAGCGGCGGCAATGGCGGGCAATCGCCAACGAGGTGAAGGCGACCGCGGCCGAATTCGGGGGGGAGACGCCGCTGGGCCGCCGCCGCACCGAGATCGGCGCCGCTCCGGCGCCGATCGAGATCCCCGCCGCGGCGCTTGTCGAGCGCGAGCCCGTGACGGTGCTGTGCTCGGCCAAGGGGTGGATCCGAACGGTCAAGGGCCACAATCTCCCGGCGGCGGAGCAGAAATACAAGGAAGGCGACGCACCGCGCTTTGCGGTCAATGCGGAAACCACCGACCGGCTCATCGTGTTCGGCAGCAATGGCCGATTCTATACGATCGGGGTCGACCGGCTGCCCGGCGGGCGCGGGCATGGCGAGCCGCTGCGGCTGATGATCGATCTGCCGAACGAGCATGACATCGTCGCGATGTTCCCTTACCGGCCGGGTATGGAGCTGCTGGTCGTCGCCAATGACGGGCGCGGCTTTGTCGTCGACGGGGAGGAAGCCGTCGCGCAAACTCGGGCCGGCAAACAGGTATTGACGCCGGCCGAGGGGGTACTCGCCCGAGCCTGTGTGCAGGCGGAAACCGGCGACGCGGTCGCCTTTGTCGGCGACAACCGCAAAATGTTGATCGTCAAGCTGGAAGACATCCCGCTTATGACGCGCGGCCGCGGCGTCATCCTGCAGCGCTACAAATCGGGCGGTCTCGCCGATTGCAAGGTGTTCCGCCTTGCCGATGGACTGTCCTGGCGGCAAGGCGAAAACCGCGTCCGCACCGAAACCAACCTTGCCCCCTGGCTCGGCTCCCGCGGCGCCGCCGGCCGGCTCGTGCCCGGCGGCTTCCCGCGCTCGAACCGCTTCGGTTAACCGCCAGCGCGGTCGAAATCGACCGCCGCGGTGTTGGCGCCGCACAACAGCACCGCGACGCGCTCGCCGCGCGCGGGCTGGTAGGCGCCTGAAAGCAATGCCGCCAGCGCCGCCGCGCCGCCGGGTTCGGCGACCACCCGAAGCACCGCCCACAATGCGCGCTGAGCGCTGCTAATCGCTTTGTCCGAGACCAATACCGAGCGCTCGACAAAACTCCGGGCGATCGGGAACATCAGTTTGCCGACACGGCGCGGCGCCAGCGAGTCTGCAGCGATACCCCCTGCCGGCGCATCGATCGGGCGACCCGCGGCCAGCGCGTTGTGTAGGGTCGGCGACAGCTCCGGCTCAACGCCAACGATGCGGATGCGGCCGGCATACCAGGCTGCAATGCCACCGATCAGCCCGCCGCCGCCTACGGCGACGAGGAGTGTATCGATATTCGGCGCATCGCCCTCTATTTCGAGCCCGACCGTGCCCTGGCCGATCATAGTCTCGGGTTGATCGTACGCATGAATGGCGAGCGCGCCGGTGCGGGTGACAAAGTCTTCGCTCGCCGCCAACGCGTCAGCATAGCGGTCGCCGGCGACGACAAGCTCGGCACCGTAGCCTCGAATCCGTTCCAGCTTTGCCGGGGACGTGATGTGCGGCACAAAGATCGTCGCGCGAATACCGAGCTGCATCGCCGCATAGGCGACGGCGGCGCCGTGATTTCCGCCAGATGCCGCCGCTACGCCGGCCGCCGGAGCAGGACGGGTCAGCAGATTGGCGAAGGCGCCGCGGGGCTTGAACGAGCCCGTGTGCTGTAAAAATTCGAGCTTCATAACGAGCGGTGGCCCGTCGAGACCGAAATCGCGAGCTTCGACCGCAATGATCGGCGTACGACGCACATAGGGCCGGATCAGCCGTTCGACGGCTGCGATCTGCTCTCGGTCGACGAACATTTGCGTTTGTGGCAGGGCGGAGGAAGCTTGCATTGCGGTCTGACGATCCGATTACTGCTGGGCTTCAGCACGGCCAACAGCAAGGCTGCCGTCCGGTGACGATGGCTCAGCTCGAAAAGCTGCCGGTCAGCAAAAAGATCATCAGCTTTGTACTGCCGATGGGTTACTCCTGCAACCTGGAGGGCTCGATGACGTACTGCACCTTTGCGACGATTTCCATCTCGCAGGCCTACAATATCCCGCTGTCGATCCCGCAGCAGATCACGATGCTGCCGGTTCTGATGCTGACCAGCAAGACATGGCCGCAGTGCCGCACGCCTCCCTCGTCGTCAGCGCCGCCACTCTGGCGACCTTCAACCTTCCGCAAGCGAGCCTGCTGTTGATCATCGGCACCAGTTCCTCGACGTGGGCCGTAGCGCAACCAACGTCATCGGCAACAGCTTGGCGACCGCTGTAATCGGCCCGCTGGGAGGGGAGACAGCCGAGACGCTGGGCATGCCGGCGGAGGCGCAAGCAGCTTGACGCTGCGCTTCCTGCTCGCCGGCGCTTTGCGCCGAAATCGGGAACCGACCGCGAGGCGCCGCCGCCGTTTGCGATCCCGTTTCGGACGTTCGGTCGGGATGACTTCGATGTTATCCTACTGCGTCGGTGCCGGTATCGGGAGAATGCTCGATACCTTCCAACCAGCGGCCGTCTTCACCAGGATTTGATTCATCAGGAACCGCGTCGGCTGGGCGGACTGACCTGAGGGCCCAATCGTAAATACGATTGGCACATAGAGTTGTGCCACGCTGTCCCCTAGCATCACTACCTTCAGGCCAGCAGGCTCCGGATCGAGGCGCCATGTCCCCTGATAGAGTGTGGCGAAGCCCTTCATGGCCGCATCGACCCCCCACACGGGGGTACCTCGGGTTATCCAGAGGAAATTCGGCGAGTTGAGCAGCAATGCTTCGACTGCTTTGAGATCGTGTCCGTTTTGCGCCGCGACGAAGCGATCAAACGTTGCGCGTACCTCGTCCTCGGGCGCGGCAGCAAGCGGGCGGATCACCATGCTGAGAGCGAGCAATGCCGTACCTGCGCGTAACAAAGAGCGCCCGATACCGTATTGTGACGACTTACCCATTTCGTCTCTCCGATGGCGGTCCGTCCGGTGGGGGTGTAGGATGATCCCTGCAATCTCAGACATCGTCTTTGGGATCGTCCGAAAATTTTCCTGGAAATTTCCTAAGCCGGCGCAGTGACATGGCGAACCGGGCGAGTTTCCAGTTTGGCGATTTCCTTTTGGTTCCGCGCGAGCGGCTGCTGCTGCGCGATCACGAACCCGTGCCGCTGACCGGGAAGGCTTTCGATCTCCTTGTCGTTCTCGCGCGCCGCAGCGGGCACCTCGTCAGCAAGGACGAACTATTGCAGGAGGTCTGGCCGGGCCGGTTCGTCGAGGAAGTCAATCTTAGCGTCAATATCTCGGCCGTACGCAAGGCCCTCGGGCCCGGTGGCGCGGCGCTTATCCAGACCGTGTCGAAGCGCGGCTATCGGTTCGTGGCATCGGTCGCTGTCATTGGTTCGGCTGCCCAAGCAGCATTCACGAGCGGCCTCGACGCCTCGACGTGGGCCTCGCCCTCGCCAAGTCCCGGGCCAGCACTTGGCCCAGGCGCAGCACGGGCGGTCAGCGCAAACCCTGACGCGTACCGCGCCTATCTCGAAGGCCGTTATGCCTGGAGCCTGCGCTCGGAACGGAGATTGCGGAAGGCGATCGAGGGTTTCCAGCGCGCAATCTCGCTTGATCCAAGTTTTGCCGCAGCCTACGCCGGCCTCGCGGATTGTCATGCAACGCTTGGCTATCTGAGCTTTGTCTCGCCTGCCGATGCGTTCCCCTTGGCGCGGCGTCATGCATTGTTGGCAATCGGACGCGACGGAGCGCTTGCCGAGCCACACGCGTCTCTTGGCTACGTCAAATTCTATTTCGACTGGGATTGGTCGGGAGCCGAGGCGGAATTCCGGCGGGCAATCGTGCTCGACCCGGGCTGGGCCGCTGCCCACCAATGGTACAGCATCTTTCTTCTGGCCGCAGGTCGCGCTGGCGAAGCAGCTCACGAAATCGAATTAGCGCGCGAGCGCGATCCGCTGTCGCTGGCGATCAATACCGACCTCGGCTTCCACTACTATTACACCCGCCAATACGGGGAGGCGATCAAGCAGCTGGAATCCGTGCTGGCGATGAGCCGCGATTTTTCGCCGGCACATTTGTGGCTCGGCCGATCCTACCAGCAGGTCGGCCGGTTCGACGATGCTCTCACGGAATTCCGGCAAATCGAACAGAGTGTTCGCGAGTGGCCGGTTGCAATTGCCGCACGCGGGTTCGTCGAGGGTGCCGCAGGGCGCCCCGAAAAGGCCAAAGCAGTACTGGCCGAGTTGCAGGACGTTGCAAAACGCCGGTTCGTCACCGCGTATGGCGTGGCCCTCGTTTATGCTGGAATTGGCGACAGCGAGACCGCCCTTACCTGGCTCGATAGGGCCTTCGCCGAGCGGTCGCACTGGTTGGTCTGGCTGCGCCTTGACCCGCGTTTTGACCATCTACGGGCCAACCCGCGCTTTTCCGAGCTGCTCGATCGCATCAAATTTCCTCGATGCGAACGGTAACAATTTTCGGCTAGCGTCTCCGCCAAAAAGGGCAGCATCGGTACCCCATAGAAATGAAGCTCGCCTTTCGAGGTAGCCGCCATCCGCTGACCGCGCGGAAGGAAGGAAGCCTAGAACATCGCGTCGCTATGCCTCGATCTTCGAGAACAGCCAGGCGCCGAGCGCGAGCAGGATCGCGGCGAGGAGGCCCAAGACTGCGAAGTCGGTCGCGGCGCCGAACGCGAAGCCGCCGCTGAGCGCACCGCGCAGGCCGTCGACCCCGTAGCTCAATGGGTTGAGCTGCACGGCGAGCCGCACCGCCCCCGGCAGGTCGGGCACCGGGAAGAGGGCGCTCGAAAAGAAGAAGAGCGGCAGCACGATGAAGTTCATGATCAGCTGAAAGCCCTGCATGTCCTGCAATACCGAGCCGACGGCGGTGCCGATCGCGGTGCACATGATCGCGATCAGCACCATGAATAAGAGCGCCACTGGCAACAGCAGCGGGTGCGCCGGCCGGAAGCCGGCGGCGAGGCAGACGAGAAAGACGATGCTGCCCTGGATCAGCGCGACCGTAGCACTGCCGAGTGTGCGACCGAGGACGATCTCGAGCCGCGACACCGGCGCGACCAAGGTTTCCTTCAGAAAACCGAACTGGCGGTCCCAGATGATCTCGATGCCGCTGAAGACAGCGGTGAACAGGATGCCCATCGTGACGATGCCAGGAGCCAGGAACTGCACATAGTCGCCGCGGCCGGCGCGGGCAAAGGTAGGCCCGAGGCCGAACCCGAGCGCGAGCAGGAACAGGATCGGCTGGCCGAGCGAGCCGATCATGCGGGCGCGCGAGCGGGAATACCGCTTCAATTGCCGCAGCCACAGGATAAGGACGGGATTCACCGGCGGCCGCGCCACACCTGGCGCATCATTCGCATGCGGTCGACCGGCGCCGCCTCGGCCTCGCGGATGCTGTGCCCGGTCAGCGCGATAAACGCGTCCTCCAGGGTGCGGCCGCCGGTTTCTTCCCGCAGCACCGCGGCGGTGCCCTCGGCGACGATCCGGCCGTGGTCGATGACCGCGATCCGGTCGGCGACGCGCTCCGCCTCTTCCATGTAGTGCGTCGTGAAAAACACCGTCACGCGCTCGTTGCGGCTGAGCCCGCGGATGAATTCCCAAATCTGGTTGCGGGTCTGCGGGTCGAGCCCGCTGGTCGGCTCATCGAGGAACAGGATGCGCGGCCGGTGCTGCAGCGCGCGGGCGATTTCGAGCCGGCGCTTCATGCCGCCCGAGAAGCGCTTGACGTAGTCGTCGCGCCGCTCCCACAGGCCGACAAAGCGCAGCAGCGCCTCGACGCGCTCGCGGCGCTCTGCCCGCGGCACGCGATAGAGGACGCCGTGCAATTCCATGTTCTCGGCCGCTGTCAATTCGTCGTCGAGGCTCGGATCCTGGAACACGATCCCGAAGGCGCGGCGCACCAAGAGCGGCTCCCGGACCGGGTCGTGGCCGGCGACCCTGAGCCGCCCCTCGCTTGGGCTGAGCACCGTCGTCAGCATCTTGATCGTCGTCGTCTTGCCGGCGCCGTTGGGGCCGAGAAAGCCGAAGATGACGCCCTCCGGCACCGCGAACGAGATGTGGTCGACCGCGGTGAAACCGTTGAAGCGCTTGACCAGATCGCGGGCCTCGATAATCGCAGACGTCATCTTCTTACTGTCGGCTGCGCCGCCGGTCTTCGAGTTCCATCGTCACGAGGCGAGCCACTGTAACGGCGAGATAGAATGGCCCGACAACCGACTCCAAATTGGCAAGGCTGCGCGCGAACGGGTTGAGCGGCACGATGTCGCCGTACCCGGTCGTGGTCAGTGTCGCGAGGCTGAAGTAGAGCATCGTGTCGATTTCGCTCGGGCCGCGCGCTGCGGTCGCAAGATTGGAAAAAGCGCCGGGGACCAGCTCGCGTACGACGTTGAAGGCTGTCGCGAAGATCGTCGCCAGGCTTAGATACACGACGACCGCGCCTTGCAGACGATGGAACGTGATACGGCCGGGGGCATAGAGTGCGTGCGCCACGACCCAAGTCAGGGCTGAGAACGCGAGGATGAAACCGCCGTTGTTGAGCACGCTCGCAGTGATGGGCGGCCATTCCGGGCCGACAGCAAGGCTTGCCGCGGCGGCCGCCAACCCTAACAGGATCATGACGATGGCGACACCGCGGTGCGAGACCACGACAACGAGCGTCAGCACCACCAGTACCAGCGACCAAGCGACCGGCTCCGCGATCGGCACGCCAATCGCGTCCAGGGGCAAGGCGACAAACAGTAGAAATACCTGCAGGACCAGCAGGACGGTCAGGCTCGGATCTCTGACCTGATCCTGCCAGGCATGCAGTGATGCTCGCCTGTCGTCGACGACCGTAGTTCGCAGATGCCGATCCATAGCGGCCGATTTTGCTGACAACACCTCCGGACGAGTTGTACCGGTAATTGGGCTCCTTGTAATGCTCCCCTCGAGCCAGGCCTGCCCCGGCCGGCATGCGGGCGGGCTCGTGCACCTCCGAGTGCGAGGCACCCGCCTCGCGCGCTGCCAGATTGACCGCGAGGGGTGAGGCGGTCATTAACAAGGCGTTCGAAGTCGCTCTCGTCAGCCGAGCTGACGAGGCTGGCGGCTCTGCTGGAGGTGTCCGCGAGGGCTTCGCCAAGGCACACCGAACCGGTTCGCTCCTGGGTTACTGACATAGCTGAAGAAAAGGACGGCCTAATGGAATTCGGCATGTTTCACGAGTTTCCCTCACTTCCGGGGCGGACCGAGACCGCGGCCTTCGACGAGGCGATGGAACAGGTCGACGTGGCCGAGCGGCTGGGCCTCGATGTGATGTGGCTGGCCGAGCTCCATTTCGAGCCGCGGCGGTCGGTGTTGTCGGCGCCGCTCAGCATCGCCAGCGCGATCGCCGCGCGCACGCGGCGCATCAAGATCGGCATCGCCGTTCAGGTCCTGCCGCTGTGCCATCCATTGCGACTGGCCGAGGAGGCAGCGACAGTCGATCAGCTGAGCCACGGCAGGCTGATCTTCGGGGTTGGGCGCAGCGGCGTTGCGCAGACCTACGAGGCCTACGGGGTGTCCTACGCCGAAAGCCGCGACCGCTTCCGCGAAATCCTCGACATCATCGAGCAGGCCTGGACCAAGCCGAGCTTCTCCTACGATGGCCGGTATCACGGCTTCAAGGACGTCGCGGTGGTGCCAAAGCCCTACCAGAAGCCGATGCCGCCGATCCGCATTGCCGCCAGCACCCCCGACACTTTCCCGGCGATCGGCCGGCGCGGCGCGCCGATCTTCGCCTCGGTGCGCCACACGACCTGGGCCGATCTCCCCCGGCAGATCCAGACCTATCACGACGCCTGGAAGGAAGCGGGCCATGCCGGCCGGGGGCAGGTCTTCGTCTCGGCGCCGACCTATATTGCCGAGACAGAGGAGCGCGCCCGCGCCGAACCCAAAGAAAGCATCATGCATTTTTACCACGAGCAGGCGAACCTGCTCGAAGGCGCGGCGCGGCTGGTCGACCCGGAAACCGCCGCCCGGCGCATGCGGCGCGTCGACCAGCTGCGCAGCATGAGGTACGAGGATGGCCTGCACAATCACGCACTGGTCGGCACCCCGGATGTGATCGCCGAACGCCTGCGAACCCTGCGCCGGGAAATCGGCCTCACCGGCATCCTCGCCGAGCTCAATTGCGGCGGCCTCATTCCGCATCACCAGGTGGTGAACGCCCTGAAACTCCTTTGCGAAGAGGTAAAACCACAATTTGCCCCTTAATCGGCTGGATACCCAAGCCGGCTCGATCTCGGAACTCCCTGTAATCGGGAGAGTTCACCTGCTAACGCCCGTGTTGCGGCGCACAATGGCGGGGTAGGTTGGACAGGTCGCGAGCACGTATCGCCTTTGCCGGTTCGGCAGCGGCAATGGCATCCTGGAACATATACCAGGCGCGCAAGGCGGAGCGCCGGCATCGGCCGGCCGGCCGGTTCCTGACCATCGAGGGTGTCCGGCTCCATTACCTGGAACGTGGCGAGGGGCCGCCCGCGCTACTGCTTCACGGCAATGGCGTGACCAGCGAGGATTTCGAACTGAGCGGAGTGCTCGGTCTCGCCGCTCAGAGGCATCGAGTCATTGCCTTCGACCGCCCCGGTTTCGGGTATAGCGGCCGCCCGCCGGGGGTAGTGTGGACTGCTGCGCGACAGGCGCGGCTGCTGCGGCAGGCCTTCGCCGCAATCGCCCTCGAACCGGCCGTGGTGATCGGTCACTCTTGGGGTACTTTGGTGGCATTGGCGCTCGCCTTGGATTATCCCGAGGCGGTTCGCAGCCTGATCCTGCTATCGGGGTATTACTACCCGACCCTGCGTGCCGATGTGGCGCTGTTCTCGCCTCCGGCAATTCCCGTCATTGGCGATATCATGCGCTACACGGTCGTGCCGCCTTTGGCTGCAGCCATGCTGCCGGCGATCGTCAAGCGCAACTTCGCGCCGCTGCCCGTGCCTGACCGTTTCAAACGATTTCCCAGCGGTCTCGCGCTCCGCCCTTCGCAAATCCGCGCGGCTGCGGAGGAGACAGCGATGATGAATTCAGCGGTGGCGGCGCTGCAGGACCGCTATCGGGAATTGCACATGCCGGTGACGATCATGGCGGGAACGCAGGACCGGATTGTCGATCACCGGCGGCATGCCGTCCGGCTCAGTGGAGAGCTTGCACACAGCGCACTGCGGCTCGTGCCCAATACGGGTCACATGATCCACTACGCGGTACCCGAACAGGTCGTAGAAGCTATCGGCGCCGGGGCTGGCGGCGCAGCCGGAGTTGACAGCGGGGTGATGGCGAGCCCTGCTTTGCCTCACCCGGTCAGCAGCTTTGCGACATAATCCGGCACGATCCGACTAGCCGGGCCATAGATGCGCTCGGCAAAGAGGCTGGCGCTGTCCGAGGGCTCGAGGTTGAGCTCAACCGTGTGCGCGCCGGCGCGGCGGGCTTCTTCGACAAAGCTGGCCGCCGGCTCGACAGTGCCCGAGGTGCCGATCGAGATGAAGACCTTGCACTGGGCGAGGACCGGATAGATCGCGTCGAGGCCCAATGGCATCTCGCCGAACCAGACGACATGCGGGCGCAGCTGGCCCTCGATCGCGCAGCTTGGGCAGCTCTCGTTGCCGGTCAAATCGTCATACCAGACGGTGGTCTGGCCGCAAGCGGTGCAGCGCGCCTTCAGCAGCTCGCCGTGCATGTGGATTACGGCGCGCGATCCGGCCCGCTCGTGCAGATCGTCGATATTCTGCGTGGCGATCAACACCTCGCCCGGCCGCACCGCTTCGAGCCGCGCCAATGCCTCGTGCGCGGCATTGGGGGTGACCGAGGGGTGCTGCAATTGCCGCCGGCGAGCGTCGTAGAAGGCCAGCACCCGCGCCGGATCGCGCGCAAAGGCCTCTGGTGTCGCCACCTCTTCGAGGCGCAGCGTCGCCCAGATCCCGTCGGCATCGCGAAAAGTCGCGAGCCCGGATTCCCGCGAGACGCCGGCACCGGTCAGGATCACGATGCTGAGCGCCTCGGGCCAGAGATCGCGCATGCTTTTCATGGTCTCCTCCAAGCGGGTATCAGCGTTCAGTCTTGGCGATCCGCGTATTCGGGCACCCTGTAATTTACCTGGAAAAAATGTCATTGTTATTCGAATTTCTCGGCCAGGTCGTCTTGCCGGCACCCGGATGCGAGATGATCGCTAACGTGCGCCGGCGGAGGGTCTCGTCCGTCAGGGTACTCGTCAATCCGCTTCGGCTGTTGCTGGGATGCCGGTCCCGCTGCGGCAATTTCGATGAAGGCCCCCTGCTCGATCTCGTCCCACAGGTCGCCTCAGGATGTGACCTTGCAGGTGCTGCGGATCGAGAGCTTTTTCCCGGTGTATGACGACACCGCAGCAATCCTTCGCGCCAGGGCCCCACGCTGAGGGATGCGTCAGACGAGAACCGTCGTCAGATGACGCCCTCCTCGGCGAGCCGCTCGACTTCGCTCGGGGTGCGGCCGAGCAGTTCGGTCAGCACCCACATATTGTCCTCGCCATAGCAGGGTGCGCCGCGGTTCGTGATCCCGCCGATATAGGGCGGGGTCCGGCTCAACTTCATCGGCATTCATAGATCGGCCAGGTGCCGATCTTGGTGCCGGTGACTTCGGTCAGCCAGTTGAGTGCCGCAGCTGCGGGTCCGTGTCGACGCGGTCCTCGGCGTTCTGGCACACGCCGGCGGGCACCCCGGCCTGCTGCAATTTCATCATGCAGTCCCAGCGGTCTTGGGTTCGGGTCCAGGCCTCGACCGCTGCATCCAGTGAATCCTGATGCTGGAGCCGGTGCTCCAATGATTCGAAACGGCGGTCGTCGAGCCATTCGCCGTGGCCGGCGACCTGCGCCAATGCGCGCCATTCGTCATCGGTGAAGCACGCAATGGCGATCCAGCGATCCTTGCCGTCGCAGCGGTAGGCGCCGTGCGGCGCGGCCGGCTTGTAGCGGCGAGCGGTTGCCATAGCGGCGGAAAGTGCGCTCATTGGCCGACCAGTCGAGGATCGTGGCACCGGTCAGGAAAATGCCCGACTCGCATTGCGACGCGTCGATCCATTGGCCCTCGCCGGTACGCTCCCGGTGATAGATCGCGCCGAGCAATGCCAGTGCATAGCCATATGCACCCATCCAGTCGAGGTAGGAATAGCCCCAGCCGACCGGCATCGCCGGCTCCGGCAGCCCCGACATCTCGCCCTGCCCCCCAAACGCCGCCGCGACTGGGCCGACCGTGCGCATCCGCCCGTAGGTGCCGTGCGCGCCCATGCCCGATTGTTGGATGTAGATGATGTCGGGCCGGATCGACTTCATCACGTCATAGCCGAGCCCCAACCGCTGCAATACGCCGGGCGAGAACCCCTCGGCCACGACATCGCAGATGCGCACCATGTCCTTGGCGATCTGCAGTCCCTTCGGGTGGCGGATATTCAACGAGATACCGCGCTTGCCGGCGTTCTTGTTGTTGAACTGCCCGCCCATGTCGGAATCGCGCACGCCGGGCAATGGACCGGTCGCCGCTTCGCGGGCGGCTCGACCGCCGACCGGCGACATTGCTGCGAGCCTCGTGTCGGGATTGTCCTTCCACTCGACCTTGAAGCTCTCCGCGCCCATTGCCGCGAGAAACCGCGTGCCGCCGGCGGAGGCGAGAAACCACGCGAAATCGAGGATTCTTATTCCCTGCAGCGGGAACGGCTTGTTGTGCAAGGCGGATACCCGCGGGTTCTCCACCCGCCGCGGCTCGGCCGGCACTATCGGGCGGCGGACCACCTCGCCAAGCACCGCCTCGGTATCCTCGCCGAGCAAGGGCGCGCGGCGGCCGACCTGCCAGCTCGTCTTGGTGGCGAGCCATTTGCTGGTCGGATAGCGGAACCTGCGGCCAAGCTCCGGGTGCTCTACATCGGCGAAGGTCTTTCGGACCAGCCAATGCTCGTCCAGCGCATTCTCGTGCGGCTTGCGCAGTGGCGCCCACAGGAGTCCCGCGTCCTGCGCCTCGCGCCACGGCATGTCTTTGTAGGTCCAGGCGCGGACGAAGCGCTGCACAACGTCGAGCATATGCGCCCGCTTTTCGTCACTGCCGGCGGTGCCCGGCACTTGACGCGCACGCAAATCGGCATCCGGCGGCGGGGGCTGCAAATCGGCCTGCGCACCATACTTGCTCAAGAGCGGCACGAGATTTTTCAAGTCGCGCGCGCCCATGCCGTGCGTGATGAACCAGCGCCCGTCCTTCGTGTGACAAATACCCGGTGAATGGTTGGGAAATTCGGCGGCATGCCGGTTTGTCAGCCGCCACAGGGGTACCCGCCGCATCACCCAATACATGATGTCCTGCTCGGGGTTTTTCGACACCGCCTCGTGGATCGCCACCGAGACCTCCTGCCCCTCGCCGCTTCTCTCGCGATGGATCAGCGCGGCGATGATCCCGGTCGCCAACTGCTCGCCGGCGATGTGATAGGCATGCCAGATCTGCGGCGCAATCGGCGGCGTGTCGTATTCGAGATTTGGGTCGGGGTCGTAACCGCAATTCATCATGACGCCGCCGAGCGCCAGATGAACGAGGTCGGAACCCTTGAAGTGGGCCCACGGCCCGTCATCTCCGAACGGGGTCATCCGCGCCGTGATGAGCGCCGGAAAACGCGCGTTGAGCGCAGTGCGATCGAGGCCCAGCACCTCATTGAGAGCGCCACAGCTCGCATCAAGCAGGATGTCGGCGCCGCCGAGCAGCCGCAGCAGATCCTCGCGCCCACTCGGCTGCCCGAGATCCAGCACCACCGATTTTTTGTTCCGGTTGTAGTTCCAGAAGAACAGCGAGCGTTCGAGACCCGGCCGATCCTCGAAGAACGGCCCGATCTGCCTTGTCGCGTTGCCTTCGGGCGGCTCGATCTTGATCACTTCGGCGCCGAGCCCGGCCAGCAGCAGCCCGGTATATTCGGCGCGCTCATCGGCAATCTCGATCACCCTGATGCCCGCCAGCATCCCCGGTCCGGCACTGCCCATCATTTCCCGCGGCCCGGCTGCGATCCCCGCTTGCTTCGCCAAGACGTTCTCCATTCAAATGTCTTCGGGCTCCCCCGTGGAGAGAGGATATTCCCGCCAATGAGCGACTGGAGCAAGGTGACGCGGCCGGTCCCGGTGCCGAACGAGTGGACAAAGCCGTTCTGGGATGCGGCCAGGCGCAGCGTATTGGAACTGCAGCGCTGCCAGAGCTGCGGACACTTCCAGCACCCGCCCTATGCGACCTGTACGCAATGCGTCTCGACCGATTTGAAATTCGAACCGGTGCGCGGGATCGGCACGATCTATGCCTACACGATCATGTACCACACCGGCGACAAGCGCTTTGCTTCCGCGGTGCCTTACGCCAGCATCATCGTCGAACTCGAGGATGCCCCTGGTGCATTGATGGCCGGCAATCTTTTGGACGCCGAATATACCGACGCGAAAGTCGGGCGCCGCGTCGAGGTCGTCTTTGAGAAGCTCAGCGAGGATATCACCTTGCCGCAGTTTCGCCTCGCCCGCCCCGGGTGAGTGAAGTGAATTGCACACTTCCGTCATTCCCGCGAAAGCGAGAAACCAGGGCAATCAGTAGACCGCCCACCCTAGGCTTCCGCTATCGCGGGGGCGACGGTCTTTGCGGGTAAGGAGGGAGACCGTATGTGGGAGAACCGGTGCAAGGTGGCGGTCAGCGGCGTGGGCTTTTCGAAAGTGACGCGCTCGGCCGAGATCCCGCTCGCCGCTCATGCGCTGACCGCCGTCAAGGATGCGGTCGCGGATTTGGGGCTTGAGATGTCCGACGTCGACGGTCTGGCGACCTATCCGGAACTGCCGGCGACCGGGCACGCGGAGGTGGACGGGATCTCCATCGTGTCCGTCAACTGCATGATGGCGATGCTGAAACTGCCCAATCTCGCCTGGCACATTCAGGTCGGCACGACCAATATCGGCGGCGCCGTGCAGCAGGCGGTCAACGCGTTGCTCGCGGGGGTGTGCAAATACGCGGTGGTGTGGCGGGCCATGCACAATCCGCGCGGGACTTACCAGAACCTTCCCGGAACCCACGCGTCGGGCGCCGCGCAGTTCACCGCACCCTACGGGTTCGGCGGTCCGGGGCAGGGCATGGCCGTCGCCTATACCCGCTGGCTCGAACGGCACAATCAGAATCGCGAGAAAATGGCGACATTGGCGGTGACCCAGCGCCGGCACACGCAGCACAATCCGCACGCCTATTTCTACGGTGTGCCCCTGACGCGCGAGGACTACCTCGCCTCGCGGATGGTGGCATATCCATTCTGCCTGTTCGATTGCGACATCCCGGTACAGGGCGCGGTCGCGATCGTATTGACGACAGCCGACCGGGCGCGCAGCTTGAAGCCACGGCCGGCTTACCTGGCCGGCTATGGACAGCGGCTGCATTTCGAGGTGGCCGGCCGCATCGGCAGCCTCGCCGATTACATGGAAGGCGGCCGCAGTTCAGCCAAGCTGACCTGGGAGCGCTCCGGCTTTGCCCCGAAGGATGTCGATGTCGCGCAGATCTATGACGGCTTTTCCGCCTCGGTGGTCTACGGGCTCGAATCCTATGGGTTCTGCAAGGAGGGCGAGGCGCTCGATTTCATCCAGGACGGGCGCATCGAACGAGACGGCGAATTGCCGCTCAACACCTTTGGCGGCAGCCTCGGTACGGGACGCATCCATGGCCTGTGGCACATCATCGAAGGCGCCTTGCAGGCTTCGGGCCGCGCCGGGTCACGTCAGGTCAAGGACGCCAACGTCTCGTTCGTCGGCGCCAGCGCCCCGATCGTGACCGGCACGACCTTTATTTTTGTCGGGGACCCGTATTGAGGCCTAACGAGCTGGGACGCAGGCGCCGTTGTAGTAGGTGTATCCGGCGTTGCACCTCAATCCCGGCGGCGTCAGCATGTTGGCGGTGCCCTGAACCGCGCCGGTAGCGGTGCCGAGCGCGCCGCCGACGATCGCCCCCACGGGACCGGCTGCTGCCCCGCCGCTCTGGGCTCCCGCTGCGCTTCCGGCTGCCGCGCCGGACAACGGGCCCGCAGGGCTCGCATAGGGCTGCGCTGGCGGGTACCCCGGTGCCGGAGCATAGCCCGGCGCGGGCGCATAACCCGGCGCAGCAGCCGGTTGGCAGGCGCCGTTAAAATAGGTATAACCGGCTGGACAGCCATATTGCGCCATAGCGGCGCCTGACGTGCCCGCCGCCAGAGCGGCGGCGATTGCAAACACCTTGAACCTCGTTGGCATCGTTACCTCCGCGTAGCATGCGAAAAGACGACAGAACGCCGCTACCGAGCTAGTCAACGCCGGAGAAGTGACTTGCGTTCCGCGCGTAGCGGAGCCCGTTTATAACAAGCGCGACTACCGGTATTCTGCCGCTGTAGGCGGCAGAGGAACGCGCGCCCCATTTCCGGGAGGAGGACGGCATGGCACAGACTGGTACAGGCGAATACCGTTATGAGCTGATCCGCGATTTCTGCAAATTGCCCGACGGACAGGCCTTCGGGCTGGTCAGCCGGGTCGCGGCCGACGCGCAGGACCGGATTTATGTGTTCCAGCGCAAGGATCCCCCCGTTGTCGTGTTCGACCGGGATGGAAAATACCTGGGTGCCTGGGGCAGCGGCGAGGTCACCGACCCGCACGGTCTGAAAATCGTCGGCGACACCGTCTACACGACCGATCGCTCCGACTCGGTCGCGAAGTCGTTCACATTGGACGGCAAACCCCTGTTGGAGCTCGGCACGCGCGGCCGGCATTCGGATACCGGGAAGGTTAGCAATTGGCTGGCGGAGCGCGCGGCGGGCCCGTTCAACCACCCAACCGAGATGATCGCTCACCCCAACGGCGACCTTTACGTGACCGACGGCTACCGCAACGCCCGGGTCCACCGCTTCACGCGTGACGGCAGCCTCGTCAAATCGTGGGGCGAGCCGGGCCATGGCGCGAGCCAATTCCATTTGCCGCACAGCATCGCCTATGACGATGACGGCAAGCTCTACGTCGCCGACCGCTCGAATAAGCGCATCCAGATTTTCACGCCCGACGGCGAATACCTCGGAGAGTGGACCGGCATGGGCGGCCCCAATGACATCACCCGCGGGAAGGACGGCAATTTCTACATCGCCGAGCAGGAAGATGGCGGCAACCCTGCCTATGTCTGCGTCCGCGATGAACAAGGAAAAGTGCTCGCCCGCATGGAGAGCCGCCACGTTCACGGTATCGGCGTCGACTCGCGCGGCGACATCTACGCCGGCCTCACCCAGGACCGCAGCGTCGATAAGTTCGTGCGGGTGGCTTGAGCGGCACCCGGTCGACCGCCGCCGCTGGGATGTAGGCGGCACCAGTCATCGGCGGATTACCCCCAGCTTTCGCCGGGGTCATCCGCCTTACGGCCCTAGCGACCCATAAGCATGTTGCCGGTGCCGGTAACGGCGCCGCCGGCCGTGCCGAGCGCCCCGCCGACGACCGCGCCGACGGGACCGCCGGTTGCAGCTCCCCTTGCGGCGCCGGCAGCCTCTCCGGAGACCGCGCCAGACACCGGGTTCCCATATCCCAAATGCCGCACCGGCTGGCAGACGCGGTTATGATACCTGTAGCCCGGCGCGCAGGGATATTTCGCCATCGCCGCGCTCGAGGTGCCGACGGCCAGAACAGCGGCGGCGGCCGCTAAAACCTTTAGCCTGGTTCGCATCGCTATCTCCACGAAGACTGAAGAAGCCCATCGCAGAGGGAACGCTGCACGGTCAAATCGCGTTCCGCGCGTGGCGGTATTGGTCCCGGGACCAGCCGGGGGCGACGGAAAAACAGGTTACTGCGCGGCGGCGGCCAGCGGTCGCTCCGCCGCACTCGCCGGGCGGTTTGCTTTGAGGAACGCGCGTACGTGGCGCAGCGCGAGCTGGATCTGCTCCGGGTTCGCCTTCCAGGGATAGATGCTGACTTGCGCATTGGGCGCGAGATGCGCGCTCTCCAACGCCACCGCGTAGGGGTGGGCCGGCACGTCGTCGGGCAGTATGAGGACCGGCGTCTGGCAGCTCTTTACGAAATCGCGGCTCACGGTGAACACGAAGTCGGCGTTGCTGCGGTACATCTTGTTGAGGAACGCGTCGATTTGGGCCATCGTCACGTCGGGGCGGCGCTCGCACAGCGGCGGTCCCCAGCCGTTGATGTTGTTCTGGTAGAAGAGGTCGGGCATCGTCGGGCGGAACCCGCTCGGCTGTGCCAATACGCCGGCGACGATGCGGCCGGACGCCCGCTTCAGCAGGTTCCAGATGAACGGACCGCCGATGCAGAAGCCCAACACCATAAACTCGCGGATCCCCAGGTGGTCCATCAGGCCGATGTGGTCGTCGGTGTAGGCGTCCCACGGCCGGTCGATTTCGAGAGGGCCCGAGGACTGGCCGCCGTTGGCGTTGCGCAGATCCGCCGCGATGACACGGTACTCGTCCTTGAACTCGGCCATCGGGTTAAAGGGATGGTTCGCGAGGCCTGCGACGGTCGAGTTGAGCCCGCCGCCCGGGATGACCATAAGCGGGAAGCCGGAGCCGACCTCTTCGTAATGGATGCGGACGTCGCCTTTTTCGTAAAACGGCATTGGGGGATTCTCCTTCGTGGGGCGGATAGCGGCAGAATACCCCCGGCTTTCGCCGGGGTCTTCCGCCTACAGTACTGCATACCTTGGGTAACGCATCACCAAATCCCCATCTAGATACTGGGAACCGCTCGCGAGCAGTGGCCGTCCGAGACAGAGTCCGAGGCCGCGCTCCAGATTGCAGGAGGCAGCCATGTTTATTTCCGATGTTTTGCGGACCAAGGGCCATCACGTCGAGAGGATACACCCCGCAGATAGCGTAGAGCTTGCGGTCCGCAAGCTGGCTGAGCACCGCATCGGCGCCTTGGTCGTGGAGGACCGGTGGATGAAACCGGTCGGCATCTTTTCGGAGCGGGACTTTATCAAGGCGATAGCCCGTGACGGCGCCGCCGTGCTCGGCTTTGAGGTCCAGCAACTGATGTCGACGCCTATCCTCACCTGCCGCCCCGCCGATCGCATCGATGCCGTACTTGCAACAATGACGACGGCGCGCATCCGTCACTTCCCGGTGATCGAGGGCAACGAGCTGAAGGGCATCGTCAGTATCGGCGATCTGGTGAAGCATCGCCTCGACGAGAAGGAACTGGAAGCGAGCGTTCTTCGCGATATCTCGCGCATGCGCGCCTGAGCAACGCCGTTGCTCCGCTGGTATTCTCGTAACTAAACTGTACGCGAATAAGTAGCCGGAGGGAGCGCGGAAGATGCAGGCGGATTACATCATCATCGGGGCCGGCTCGGCCGGCTGTGTTCTGGCCAACCGGCTGACCGAGGATCCGGCTACGAAAGTCTTGCTGATCGAGGCGGGCGGGCGCGACTGGAACCCGCTGATCCACATCCCGGCCGGGTTCTTCAAGATGCTCGACCACGACACCTTGACGTGGAAGTTCCGCGCCGAGCCGGACCCCGGCACGGGCGGCCGCGCGATCGTCTATACGCGCGGCCGTGTGATCGGCGGGTCGTCGTCGATCAACGGGATGATCTACATCCGCGGCCAGCCCGAGGATTACGACCACTGGGCGCAGCTCGGCAATCGCGGCTGGTCGTGGGACGATTGCCTGCCTTATTTCCGCCAGGCCGAGCGCTGGGAGGGCGAGGGCAGCGAGGCGCGCGGCAAGGAGGGGCCGCTCTTCACGTCGAAGACCGACCGGCCGGCGATCTGCGCGACTGTGCTCGAGGCCGGCAAGCAGATCGGGCTCGAATACCGCGAGGACCTCAACGACCTGCCGCCCGGCCATACCGACTGCATCGGCTGGTGCCAGCAGACCCGCGGCGGCCGCCGCCGCGCCTCGACCGCGCGCACCTATCTGCGCCCGGCATTGAAGCGGCCGAACTTGCAGCTCGTCACGGGCGCGCTGGTCCACCGCGTCCTGTTCGACGGCAAGCGCGCGACCGGCGTCGAATTTTCGCGCAGCGGCCGCATCGAGCGTGCCGATGCCGCACGCGAGGTGATCCTGTCGGCGGGCGCGATCGGCTCGCCGCACATCATGCAATTGTCCGGCGTCGGCGATCCCGAGCATCTCGCGAAGATCGGCGTGCCGGTCGTCCATGAATTGCGCGGCGTCGGCAAGAACATGCAGGACCACTATGTCGCGCGCGTCTCCTACCCGGTCGTCGGTGCGCAGACCGCCAACGAGCGCTCGCGCGGCCTGCCCTTGGCCGGCGAGGTCATGCGCTGGCTCTTCACCGGGAAGGGCATGCTGACCTACAGCCCCTCGATCGTCGCCGCCTCGGTCAAAGTGTTGGAGGAATCGGCGACCCCCGACGTGCAAGTCACCTTCGCGCCGGGCAGCTTCAAGAACGGCCAGATCGGCGAGCTCGAGGAGACGCCCGGCCTCAGCGCCGGCGCCTGGCAGATGCGGCCCTTATCGCGCGGCTATGTCGAGGCCAAGTCGAACCGGCCTGGCGACGCGCCGGCGATCAACCCGCGCTACCTGTCAGAGGAAAGCGACCGGCGCGCGATCATCGGCGGCTTGCGCCTGGCGCGCCGCCTCTTCGCCGCCCCGGCTTTACAGCGCTTCGTCCGCGAAGAAACCCTGCCCGGCCCCCAAATCCAGACCGACGACGAACTCCTCGATTACGCGCGCCGCTACGGCGGCACCTGCTATCACGCCAGCTGCACCTGCCTGATGGGCTCGCACCCGATGAGCGTCGTCGACAGCGAATTGCGCGTGCACGGCCTCGACGGCCTGCGCGTCATCGACGCCTCGGTAATGCCGGCCGTCACCTCGACCAACACCAACGCCCCGACCATCATGATCGCCGAAAAGGGCGCGGCGATGATCAAAGGCGCCGCGCGGCAAAGACTGGCGGCGTAGCGAACTATCGTAGGGCGGAAAACCCCCGGACGGCACCCGCCATGGCGGGCGTTGCGGGGCATTCCGAGCGCATCCCGCCCTACGCTCGCTGTCCTCGATAAGGGCAGCAGTCCCGGTGAAGTAAGATTAATCCTCCTGACCTGTGGGCGTTTGGCTGGACGCAGCTCCTCACGATAATCGGCTTCATCATTACCGTCGGTATCGCGAGTATAGGGTTTCGTACCTTCGGGCGTTGGAAGCGCGAAAAACTTGAGGAAAAGCGGATAGAGATCGCCTTTGATATGCTGGCGATCGCATACGAGGCGCGCTTTATTTTTGCACATATCCGCGGGCCAATGGCATACCCGCATGAGTGGACGGACATGCCGGAGGCCGTAAGCGAAACAGCGGATCAGCGGACCGCGCGAGGCTCGTTCTACGCCACGTTATCCCGCATCGCGGCGAACAAAGACTATTTCGAGAGGCTTTGGAAGCTTCAGCCGCGTTGTATGGCGATGTTTGGAGCTGAAGTCGCAGACGTTTTCATGTTGGTGCATCGAGCGCGGAGAGAGGTAGAGGTCGCGGCCCAGATGTTGGCCTCTCCTGGTCGAAAATTCGGCAATGATATGCGCTCCAGTTTAGAGCACGCAGTTTGGGATACCGGCGATTTCGAACCTGAAAAGGATGAAGTCGGCAAAAAGCTCACAGAGTTCCGTGTGCGCACTGAGGCGTTATGCAAGCCGATCGTCAACGCCGAATTTAAACGAAATCAGCAAGCGTAGGGCGGATGCGCTGGCTCTTCAGCGGCATGGGCATGCTGACCTACAACCCGTCGATCGTCGCGGCCTCGGCCAAGGTGCTGCAGCAAATCGGCGACACCCGACATGCAATGCACATTCGCGCTCAGCAGCTTCAAGGGAGGTCAGATCGGGGAACTCGATAAAAGGCGCCGCGCGGCAAAGACTGGCGGCGTAGCGAGCACGGGCAGAGTATCCAATGTGATAATGAAGGAGGCGGGATGCGCGACCGCTTTCCGCCTTCCCATAGTATATTTCCCTCTAACGAGAGCAAGTCTCATTCAAATTACGTTCGTGCAATATGCAGCGGTGGCGGCAGTCGAAATCCACCTCTTGTGGATTGAGCCAGTCCACCATCTCCCGCCCGGTCATTATCCCGTCGATGGCGGCAATGCTGACGGGTTTAGTGCTGTACCAGTCGCCTTGCTCGACGCTCGAGGGGTGCTTGAGTTCTGACAAGGGCTCACGGTAAGAGAAGTTCGCAGTCGAGAATACGACTACAGCACCGTGAGTGCTCAGATCGTTTTTGAAGTCGTCGAAAGTGTATCCGTCCAACAACCGGACGATGCCCGACCGAGCTAGCTGTCCGGTGATGATCGCTAATAAACGAGCCTTGTGGCCCTCGTCCACCGCATACAAGAGATCGGGAGCGTCATTATAGAAAATTTTTGTCCATGATCCCTTCTGCGGGACCAATCCTTGCGCTCTTATCGATGGGACGTTTCGGGCGGAGTCCCGTGATAAAGCTTTTGCATCGAAGCTAACCGCGCAAATTATTTACCCGGTCAACAGCTCGCGGACGAAGGCCCGTTGAACGCGTCCCAGAAATAGCGTTCCAAACATCAGCGTGAAAAGATGATGGCGTTCAAATCCGATCGGCGTGCCAACGCGTTTTGCAGCATTCCAGAACAGCGTTCCCGCCATCTCGTCTGGGTCTTTCGAGACCCATTCTCTATACGAGCCGTATTCCTCGGAGCGATCCCTGAGGGTGGCGCAAATCGTCTTTGGTTCTGCCCCTAGTAAGGCTAATAGATGGGCCAAGATGCCTTCAAAGAAGTCCATAAATCGATCGCGTTTCTCCGAAATGTCTCGATACGCAAGCTCGTCTATTAATCTGTACCAGAGACATGCTTCCTCAAGTTTTGAGGAAATCTCCTGATCCGGGCTTATTTCATGTACAGCCTTCAACACCTCCTTCGATACCTCAATGCCCACGCCGAGATTGTGCACCACGTAGGCCGTTAGAACGGTGGCCTTCTCGTGGATCACCTCGTCAGTATTTGGGCGGGATCGGTAACCGGCAACTTGGCCTGGCCAATCCGCGTTCAACCGAGCTGTCGCAGCGGGCGTTATGAAACAGAGAAAGATTGAACGGTCGAGAAGTTCGCCATCTGAGAGCTTCTGTAGTTCTTGACTTAGGCGGGGATGCGTCATCAGCACGCCTTCCCTCTGGGCGTAGGCAATGACTAGTTGGCCCATCTCGGCTTCCAGGCGATCAACCACGGAGAATAGCCGGCGTCGGATGTCGGCCCCTGATGCAGCGGCTTCAGCACAACTTCTTGGTTCTCGCAACTCGATAAAGGCTGCTTCGATAATCTGCCGCGCCTTCTCGGCATCTTGACTCTGCTGTCGGGAGAGGAGTCGCCGCCCAAAGATACCCATTTCGGAGCCCTTACGAGTCATGGAATTTCCAATGAAGGAATCCCAACACAATCCTCGCGGCCTCGGTGGACCGCTGCATCGCCGTGATATAGTTTGCGATCGGAACCTAATTTTCTCTCAAAATGCTGAACTGTGGTCGCGCAGATCGTTAGTACCTGAGACGCCAACGAGCGCTCGCGCGGCCTGCCCTTGGCCGGCGAGGTCATGCGCTGGCTCTTCACCGGCAAAGGCATGCTGACCTACAGCCCCTCGATCGTCGCCGCCTCGGTCAAGGTGTTGGAGGAATCGGCCACGCCCGATGTGCAGGTCACCTTCGCGCCGGGCAGCTTCAAGGGAGGCCAGATCGGCGCGCTCGAAGAGAAGCCGGGCCTCAGCGCCGGCGCGTGGCAAATGCGTCCCCTGTCGCGCGGCTATGTCGAAGCCAAGTCGAACCGCCCTGGCGACGCGCCCGCAATCAACCCGCGCTACGTGTCGGAGGAAAGCGACCGGCGCGCGATCATCGGCGGCCTGCGCCTGGTGCGGCGCCTTTTCACCGCCCCGGCGCTGCAGCGTTTCGTGCGCGAAGAAACCCTGCCCGGCCCCCAAATCCAGACCGCCGACGAACTGCTCGATTACGCGCGCCGCTACGGCGGCACCTGCTATCACGCCAGCTGCACCTGCCTGATGGGCTCGCACCCGATGAGCGTCGTCGACAGCGAATTGCGCGTGCACGGCCTCGACGGCCTGCGCGTCATCGGCGCCTCGGGAATGCCAGCCGTCACCTCGACCAACACCAACGCGCCGACAATCATGATCGCCGAGAAGGGCGCAGCGCTGATCAAAGGCGCCGCGCAGCAAAGACTGGCGGCGTAGCGAAAGGGGCCGGATGGGGCAGTTGACCACGAGGGAGATGCAATTGTATACAATCAAATCAAACAGAATCATGATGTGACATGAGCGCAGCCGACACATCGGTCATAACCGCGAGGATCGACGCCGCATTGAGGGCAAAGCTCGAGGCGTTGGCGCGCAGCACCAAGCGCTCGAAATCGTTTCTCGCGGCAGAAGCGATCGCCGCGTACGTCGAACTCAACGAGTGGCAGATCGGCGAGATCACGGCTGGCGTTAAGGAGCTCGACTCGGGCGAAGCTCTGTCCGAGGAACAGGCCGAGGAGCGATATAATCAGCTGTTGCAGCCACGGTGACGCCTCGCCGCCTCGAATATGCTCCTCGCTATTTTCGCCGGCTCGAAGACATTCACGAGAGCATTGCGGCGAACAACCCGACCGCGGCGATCCGCATGATCGAGCGAATTCGGGCGGCGGTGACGCGCTTGGCGGGGTCTCCGGCACTCGGCCGACCGGGCCGCGTGGCCGGCACACGCGAACTCGTCATCCCACGCACACCGTATATCGTACCCTATCGGGTTAATGGCGACGTCGTTCAGATCATCACCATACTGCACAGCGCCCAGCGATGGCCTGACAGTTGCCCTGAACGCGGCATGCCTCGCGGCCCATCCTGCCTCGCGCGTGTCAGGATCCGCCGCCGAGCGATCGAGGCCCATGCCAGAGGCGTGAGCCGCGTCATATACCTGGGTCGCGAGCCAAGGCGCCAAAGCTGGCGGCAGCGGCATATTCAACGAGCAATTTCACCGTGCCAATTCAACGGTCTCGTCCTCCGCCAGCAACGCGGCATACTGTAAGGCCTCGTCAATGTCTTCGGGCTCGAGGCAGGGATAGTCGGTGAGGATTTGATCGCGCGTGCTGCCTGCGGCGAGGGAGCCCGAGCATCTCGGCCGCATCGTGATCGCCGAGAAGGTGCCAGCTCTGATCAAAGGCAGCGCGCGGCAAAGACTGGCGGCGTAGGGCGGAAAATCGGACGCGCATTCCGCCGACATTCGCACTGCCCGATGGCGGATTACGCTGCGCTCATCCGCCCTACGCTTGCTACGCTTGGTGAACTGATTATCGAGCGCGACGCGAGGCATGACCGGATCAGTCGGCCCAGTTCTGAATTTCCAGTCCTTCTATGCGTCGAAACTCGCGCTCGTTATTGGTGACCAGAAGGAGGCCCGCCGCCTTGGCATGCGCGGCAATCCACAGATCGTTGTTGGCGATCATGTCTCCCCGGGCTGCCAACGCGGCGCGGGCCGAGCCATAGAATTTGCCGGCGCGAGACGGGAGCTCAGGACCGGAAGCAAGCCCGCCAGCTCGGCCAGCTGCCCGCGAGCCTATTACCGGAATCGGCTTTTTTCCGCGCCGTAAGCAAGGTCGCCATAGGTGATGACCGAAAGGACCGCCTCCCCCGGCTTTAACTGTCGAAACCAGGACAGAACCGCCGGCAGGCGTCGCCGCCGGATATAGGTACATATGTTTGTGTCCAGCAGGAACCGGGCGACATTCAAAGACCTTCACGCTCCTGTGGTAGAGTATCGCCGCGGTCTTCCGGCAGAACATCAGCCGGTAGGTCGGCCAGAATTTCGAAGGCTCGCATCAGCCCCTCGGCCTTTTCACGCAGTACGATCTCGTCGCCTCGGCGAAAAATCTCTACTTCCGGGCCCTTCAACCGATATTCTTTGGGCAACCGCACGGCTTGACTGTTTCCGGAACGAAAAACACGGGCCGTAGCCATGTCGGTCACCCTTGCAGATATATAGGCGTATATACTCACGTCAGAAGGTCAGATGCAAGTTAACGCGCCGGCCCGCGCATTTCTGGATGGGCGCGTCGCACACTGAGGGACGTCAACCGAGGACCGCCTCCACTGGCGTCGGCTCGTAGAGCGATATCCGGGTTGACTAGCGGAGAGCACAGAACGAAGGGCCGGCTATGAGAGTACGACGGCCTTCGCGGGAATAGTTTTAAACTGCAACATAAAATCGCCTAATTGGCATCGCATACTGGTATCCATCGGGGCATCGGAACGGGCCGCGGACGGGATCGGCCGTTGGAATGGCACGTCAACTTTTGGGAGAGCTATGGCTGTAGACATGCTGTAATTTCAGCGGCGGTCTTTCCTCAGTACAATTTGAGGTTGTTTTAAGCGTGAGATAGGCGGGGCACCCGAGCCAACTGCCGCGCACAGCCCAGCCCCGCTCCGTGGGGGATTGCGGGAGGGTTGCGAAAATGCGCGATTCTTGCATCATCTGAACCTAAGCTGCTGGGTCCCCGGGAGTTCGCTCGAAGATGAGGATCGATAACGCCGTCAATATCGAAGATCTGCACCGCATGGCGAAGCGGCGGCTTCCAAAGATCGCCTTCGACTTCATCGAAGGCGGGCTCGAGGACGAGCGCGGGCTCGAGCGCAATACCTCGGCATTCCACAAGCATCAATTATTGCCGCGATATCTGGTCGACGTCTCGACGCGAGACCAATCGACTACCCTCTTCGGCCGCACCTATGTGAGCCCGTTCGGCATTGCGCCGACCGGCGGGGCGGGCCTCTTCCGCCGCGGCGCCGATTTGATGCTGGCGCAGGCGGCTGCCGAGGCAAACATCCCGTATATCATGTCGGGGGCCAGCAACGACTCGATCGAGGCGGCGGCCAAAATCGCACCGAGAAATGCGTGGTATCAGCTCTACGCGGCGAACGACGCCAAAATCCGCGAGGACATGATCCGCCGAACCGCCGATGCCGGCCTCGACGCGCTGGTGCTGACCGTCGATGTGCCGGTGAGCTCAAAACGCGAGCGCAACATCCGCAACGGGTTTGCCAATGTCCGCGGCGGGCTCTTCCAGGCGCTGAGCCTCAAACCCTCGATCCTGCTCGAATCGCTGACCCACCCCGGCTGGATAGTCGAGTATTTGCGGCATGGCGGCGGAACGCCGATGCTGCAGAACTGGCAGCCCTACGCGGCGAATGATGCCAATGCCGAAGCCGTCTACAACTATTCCCGTTCGATCATGCCGTACAATGCGCAGACGTGGCGCGATCTCGAACAGTATCGCCGGCTCTTTCCGCGCCATCTCGTCGTCAAAGGCATCATGGATCCGCGCGACGCGCTGCGTGCCGCCGAGATCGGCTGCGACGGCATCATCGTATCGAACCACGGCGGCCGCCAGCTCGATCAGGCGCCGGCATCGCTCGATGTGCTTCCGGCAATCAGCGAGGCGGTCGGCAGCAAGCTGGCCGTCATGCTCGACAGCGGCGTCAGGCGCGGCGCCGACATCCTGATCGCGCTCTGCCTCGGGGCCCGTTTCTGCTTTATGGGCCGGCCGACGCTCTATGGCGCAGCGGCCGGCGGAATTCCCGGTGTAAAGAAGGCGATCTCGATCTTCCGAAATGAGATCGATCTCGTCATGGGGCAGATCGGCTGCCCGAGCCTCGACCAGCTCGGCCCCGATTTCCTGTGGCGCGAGGATCGGTCGCGCAATGTGTGAGAGGGTAGCACCTACGAAATTGGGGCGAAGCCATGAACCTCGGTAGCGCGATTAACATCGAAGACTTGCACCGGATCGCGAGGCGCAAGCTGCCGCGCATCATCTTCGATTACATCGAAGGCGGCGTGGAGGACGAGCACGGTCTCAGTCGCAACGAAGCTGCATTTCAGAAACACCGTCTGTTGCCGCGCTACCTCGTGGACGTCTCCAAGCGCGATCAGTCCGCTACGCTGTTCGGCCGCACCTATGCGAGCCCGTTCGGCATCTCGCCGACAGGCGGGGTCGGGCTGTACCGCCGGGAAGGCGAGGTCATGCTGGCCGAAGCCGCAGCGGCGGCGAACGTCCCGTACATTATGTCGGGTGGCAGCAACGCCTCGATGGAAGAAGCGCTCAGGGTCGCCCCGAACAACGTCTGGTTCCAGCTCTACGCAGCCAAGGACGCCAGCATCACCGATGCGCTGATCGGGCGGGCGCGGGACTGCGGCGCCGGAGCGTTGGTACTGACCGTCGACGTGCCGGTCCACCCGAAGCGCGAGCGCAATTACCGCAACGGCTTTGCGCGAGTCCGCGGCGGCGGCGTGCTCGAATCCTTGAAGCTGAAGCCGTCGATCCTGTTGGAGGCGATGACCCATCCCGCCTGGGTTATCGAATATATGCGGCTCGGCGGCGCGCCGACCCTCGGGAATTGGGCGCCGCACGCCCCCAATGGGGCGAGCACATCGGACGTCATCGCGCTGGGCCGCAGTCAAACCCCGGCGTCGGCGCAGACCTGGCGCGGACCTCGAGCGCTACCGCCGCCTGTTTCCGCGTGCGCTCGTCGTCAAGGGCATCCTGAACCCGGCCGACGCGGTTCGCGCCGCGGAAATCGGGGTCGACGGCATCATCGTCTCGAACCATGGCGGCCGCCAGCTCGACCAGGCGCCCGCCTCGCTCGAGGCGTTGCCGGCGATCAAGGCGGCGGTCGGCGACAAAGTCACTGTGATGCTCGACAGCGGCGTGCGGCGCGGCGCCGATATTCTGATCGCGCTTGTGCCTCGGCGCCCAATTCGTGTTTTTCGGTCGCCCCACGCTCTACGGCGCCGTCGCCGGCGGGCTCCCCGGCGTCAAGAAAGCGCTCGACATCTTCCGCAGCGAGATCGACCTCGTCATGGGCCAGATCGGCTGCCCGAGCCTCGACCAGCTCGGCCCCGACTTCCTGTGGCGCGACGACTGGACCCAGAACCGCTAGCGATCGGTTGGTTGTGCCGGTCAATCCCCGGCGGCATGCCCCGCTGCCGGCGCCGCCGCTGCCCGTCTAGGCGCGCTCATTTCGGCATCGATCTCGTCGATCGTGCGGCCGCGCGTCTCCATCCCGATGAGCCAAAAAGCGATCGCGCCCAGCACGTACCAAAGGGCGAAATAGGCGAAACCGGGGATCAGCGCGTCCATCGTTACCTCCGGCTTGACGTAGTTCGACGAACCGGCGATCAGCGCCAGCCCGAGCGGGCCGATGAACTTGCCGAGATTGCCGATGCCGTAGACGAACCCCATGCCGCTGCCGCGCAGTCGGGAGGGCCACATTTCGCCCATATACGGCCCGACAATCGAGTAGTTACCGCTGCCAAAGAATTGCTGCAGCAGGATCATCAGGAAGAACACCGACACGCCGCCGATGAACACGTCGTGCAGATAGCCCGCCATGAACATGAAGAAAGCCGCAATCAGGCAGGCGAAGATGCCCGAGGCGCGGCGCCCCCATGCGTCCGAGATCCACGAGCAGAAGAACCGGCCGGCGATCGCCGACAGGCTGAGCCAGATCACCAATTTGGATGCCTCGGGCGGAGTGATCTTCAATACCATGACGAACAGCGTCACCTGCCACAGGGCAAGTCCGACGCCGCCGGTCTGGGTCAGCCCGGTGAGGCACCCGGCGATGATGCTGCGCGGGTATTTGAAGATCTCGAGCCAACGCGTGTGCTCGATCGCAGGGAGCGTCGCCGGCAAGGTGATCTTCGCAGGATCCATTTTCAGCGCCCAGGCGAGCGACTGCCGCGCTTCTTCCACCCGGCCCCGGCGCAGCAGCCAATGCGGCGATTCAGGGACGAAAGCGCGGATGTACAAGCACAGGAAGGCGGGCAGCAACCCGACCGCGACCATCCCGCGCCAGCCGATATAGGGCGCGGCAAACGCCCCCAGCAACCCGGCGAGCAACGAGCCGGCCGGCAGCATCGTCGTGGTAATCCCGGTGAACCAGCCCCGCTTATGGGCCGGAGAAAACTCTTGCATCAGCGTGATGTCGACCGAATAGAGACCGGTTACCCCGAACCCGACGAAAAAGCGGCAGGCGACCAAGTAGATCCACCCGCCTTCGGGCGTCAGCGCCATCGCGCCGGTCGCGAGCGAGACGTTGAGCACGGCGGTGATCAGCGCCGGGCGCCGGCCGACCTTGTCGGCCATCCAGCCATACAGGTTCGAGCCGAATGGCGCGCTGACGCCCGAGGCGAGAAGAATAGCGCCCGACTGCCCATAGGTCAGGTGCCATTCTTTCACGACGAACGCCAAAACAAAGCCGATCAGGAAGAAGTCGAAGAAATCCAGCATATCGCCGAGCGTTGCGGCACCCGCAATCTTCCACTGGTTCGCCGTCAGCTTCTTCTGACGCTCCAACAGCTCCAACATACTGTTCTCTCCTAGACTATCCCAATCCCTTTGGCCGCACACATTTTATTATCGAGCCGGTCCACAGCGTCGTGTTATGCGACATAGCCGATGTTCCGAGACTACCGGCAATTCGCTCGCCTTGGCAACAGAGTGCGCCACTCAGCCCAGGGCTGAGTGGCACGGCATGGCGGGATTACGCCCGCTCGACGAGTTCTATGCGATAGCCGTCGGGGTCCTCGATGAACGCGATCACCGAGCCGCCATGCGCCATTGGGCCGGCCGGGCGCGGGATCTTGACACCGGCTGCGGCCAGGCGCTCGCAGGCTTTGTAGACGTCGGGAACCCCGATCGCCAAATGGCCAAACGCACTACCCAAGTTGTATGGCTCGGCCTGGTCCCAATTGTGGGTCAACTCGATCACGGTGTTGTTCGTCTCCTCGCCGTATCCGACGAAGGCCAGTGTGAACTTCCCGGTCGGGTAATCGCGCTTGCGCAACACCTTCATGCCGAGCAGATTTGTGTAGAAGTTCAGCGAGGCATCGAGATCACGCACGCGGATCATCGTGTGCAACAGCCGGAACTTGTCGGCGTCGGGAACGGTCTTGCTACTGGTTTCGGCGACGTCGGTCATCGTCATTGTACATTGCTCCATGTTGCGGAACCCGAAATGCTGCGCCGGCGTGCCGCGACGAGTTCTAAAATCCGGTCGGCCGCCCGCAGGCTCGGCGGCGCGCCATCCACCGTGAGGCGCCGGACGGCCTCATCATACCCCTGGCGGTGCACTGCGCGAACCCGTTCGTTGCCGACAAGCTCGGCAAGCGACACGGCGAGCCGCTCCGGCGTGCAGTTCGGGCCGAGCAACTCGGGAACCAGTGTTCTGCCGAGCAGCAGATTGACGAGATTGACCTGGCGAACCTTAAGGACCCGGTCGAGAAAAGCCTCGGTCAGCGGATTGAGGCGGTAACCCACCACCATCGGCAGTCGCGCCAACGCCAATTCGAGCGCGACCGATCCGGAGGCCGCGAGCGCGGCGCGGCTGGCAGCGAAGGCGTCGTATTTTTCCGCGGGATGCTGCACGACGATGGCGTCTCCCGGCCAGGCCCGGACCGCACCGTCCACCGTTGCCGCGACTGTCGAAACGGTCGGGACAACGACGCGGAATGGTCGGACCAGCCCGTCCAGGCGTTCCAGCGCTGCACCGAAAATCGGCAACAAGCGCCGGACCTCGCCGCCGCGGCTGCCGGGCAATACCGTGATCAACAGATCGTCCGGGGCGAGACCGTGCGCTGCTCCGGAAGCGCCCGCTGTCGCCGCGCTCGGCGCCGGATTCCAGAACCGGATGCCCGACAAAGCTGCACGACAGTCCGACACGCTCGAAATAGGGCGGCTCGAAGGGCAGCAAGGTCATCAGGTGGTCGTACCACCGCGCCATTCGCCGAGCCCGACCAGCTCGCCAAGCCCAGACCATTGGGGCGACGTAATGAATGAGCGGCAAGGCCTCGCCGCGGCGGCGCAGCCCGTGCGCCACCCGCCAGCTGAACCCGGAGCTGTCGATCGTGACGACGGCGTCCGGGCGCAGCTCGCGGACCGCCGCCACCGTCTCGCGCACGCGGCGAAAGATGACGGGGGCGCGCGGCAATACCTCGGCCACTCCCATGATCGCCAGATCGCCGAGCGGCACGAGGCTCTCGAGCCCCTGCTCCCGCATGCGCTCGCCCCCGATCCCGGCGACCCGCAGACGGCCGCCGGTGCGCCGCCGCAGCGCCGAAATCAGCGCACCGCCGAGCGCATCCCCCGACGGCTCTCCGGTAACAAAGAAAATGAACGTCGCGGCGCCAGCAGTCACGATCCGCCGACGCCGACCAGGAACAGCCCGGCGCGGTCGGCTGTACTGATCACCTCGTCGCGGTCGAGCACTATCGTGGCGCTGGCTTCGACGGCGATCCCCCGCAACCCGGTTTCCGCCGCTAGCAGAACCGTGCGCAATCCGATCGTCGGTCGGTCGGCGCGGGGTTCCTGACCGGGCTTCTCGACCTTGACGAGCACGCCACCCACACCTTCGCGGCGCAGCGTCGCGCACCGCCGCAGCAACTCGTCGGTGCCCTCTATCGCCTCGATGCCAAGCACGAACCCCTGCTGCACGATGACGGCTTGTCCGACATCGAGCGCGCCCAAGGTCCGGGCGACGCGCAGCCCGCGCGCGATATCGGCTTGCGATTGCGGGTCCGGGCGGAGGCGACCGAGAGGTCCTTCCGGCAGGGGCGCCCAGTCGAGCAGTTGATCGGCGCCGAGCACCCGAAAACCCTCCTCTTCGAGTTCTTTGACCACCGCCGACAAAAGACCGTCATCGCCTAGCGCACGATGCCCGATCCGCGCGAACAGCTTGGCCGCCCGCCAATCCGGCCGCAGAGAAGTCAGCGACGGCCGCCGGATGCCACCGGCTAGCACCAGTTCGGTTACATGATTTTCCCGCAACAGCGCAAGGCCGGTCGCCGCGGCCCCAAGCCGACACCAGGCATGCGGCACGCCGTCGACCGTTGCCGGCTCGGCCGCCCCTTCGAGAGCGAGGACGAAAACATCGCGGCCGACGGCATGGCACCTTTCGACGAGGTGGCGCGGCAGCGCACCACATCCGGCGATGATCCCGAGCCTACCCGTCATTCGCCCTTCGGCTGACAGATGGCCCGGCTCGAATCGGCTCGGATGAATTCGATGACGTCGTTGACCGGCCCGATACCGCCGAAACGCTCTGCCGTCTCGTTTACCCGGTCACTCAGCGTGCCATCCCCGGCAAACAAGAAGTGGTAAGCATTGCGCAACCCCTGGATGTCCTCTCGACTAAAGCCGCGGCGCTGCATTCCGATGATGTTGAGACCGTACAGCCGAGCCCGCTCCCCCAAGACCTGGCCGTAGGGAATGACGTCGCGTTCGACTCCGGACATCCCGCCGATCATGGCGTGCCTACCGATCCGGACGTATTGATGAACGGCACAGAGCCCGCCGAGAATGGCGAAATCCTCGACCACGACATGGCCCGCAAGCGTCGCGTTATTCGCCATGACGACGTGATCGCCGATCTGGCAATCGTGAGCGACGTGGGCACCAACCATAAAGAGGCAGCCGTCGCCGATCCGCGTGACCATACCTCCGCCTTCGGTCCCGGGGTTCATCGTCACATATTCTCGAATCGTATTGTTGCGACCTATGATCAGCTCCGATTTTTCGCCGCGATATTTGAGATCCTGCGGCTCGAGGCCGATCGAGGCGAAGGGGAACAGGCGCGTCGCCTCACCGATATTGGTACGGCCCCCGATAACGATATGCGAGCCGAGCGAGACCCCTGGCCCGAGCATGACATTCTCGCCTATGATGCAGTAAGGACCGACGACCGCGTCCTCGGCTAGCCTCGCCCCCGGCGCGACGATGGCCGTGGGGTGAATCTGCGGCATGATGCTCCCCGTCTAATCGTCGAGGATCATCGCCGCGAAGATAGCCTCGGCCATCACATCTTCGCCGACTTTGGCTCTACCCTCGAACTTCCAGACATTCCCGCGATTGCGCTGTTTGGCGACATGAATCTCGAGCTTGCTCGGCGGGAAGACGGGGCGTCGAAAGCGGGCGCTGTCGACGCTCATGAAATAGACGAGCTTCCCCTCCGAATGCGGGCCCAGCGTGTGGACGACGAGGACGGCGGCGGTCTGCGCCATCGCCTCGATGATCAGCACCCCCGGCATCACCGGCCGCGCCGGAAAATGACCCTGAAAATAATATTCGTTGTTTGCCAGGTTCTTGACCCCGGTCGCCCGCTGGTTGGCCACAACGTCCACGACCTTGTCGATCATCAGGAACGGGTGGCGATGCGGGATCATCTCCAAGATCCGCTGCATGCCGATCTCGGGTACCGGATCGGCCGCGCAGGCCGGATCTGTCACGATCCTTTCTTCTTTGCGAGGCGATGCAGCACCGCAGTTTGCCTCATGAACTCGCTCAGCGGGACTGCCGGGCTGCCGCATACCGTTTCTCCCGCGGGGACGTCGCGCATAAGACCGCTCTTGGCGGCAATACGGGCGCCGCTCCCGATATGCAAGTGGCCAGCGAGCCCGCCCTGCCCTCCGATCATGACAAAGTCGTCGAGCCTTGTGCTCCCCGAGATGCCGACCTGACCCGCGAGTATGCAGCAGCGACCGAGGACCACGTTGTGCCCGATTTGCACCAGATTATCAATCATCGAGCCCGAGCCGATCACGGTATCGTGTCCCGATCCCCGGTCGATCGTGGTATTGGCGCCGATATCGACATCGTCGCCGATCAGCACCCGCCCGAGCTGCGGGATTTTGATCGGCGCCTTCGGATCGGGCGCGAACCCGAAGCCGGCCTGGCCGATTCGAACCCCGGGGTGCAGCACGACTCGCGATCCAATAAGGCAGTGGCTGAGCGTCACATTGGCCGCGATCCGACAGTCGTCGCCGATCTCGACCCCAGCGGCGATCACCGTGTTTGCGCCGACGCGGCAGCGGTGGCCGAGCCGCACATAGGGCTCGATGACGACATTCGGGCCGATGTCGCAATCCTTGGGCGCGATGGCCGTTGAATCGACGATCGCGGAGGGCGCTCTGCGGGCGACCACCTCGGCCGCAGGATGGAAAGCCTGGGCAGCGAACGCATATGCCTTGTAGGGCTCGTTGCTCACGAGGAGGGCCATGCCCGGTGGCGCTTGTTCGGCCGCCTTTTCATCGACAAATGCGGCACCGGCGTGAGAGCGGACAAATGCTTCGATGTACCTCCTATTTTCGAGAAAGCTGACCTCTGTGGGTCCCGCAGTTTCGAGGGGCGCCACATCGCGGAAGAGGCGGGCGCCGTCTTCCGCGCGCAACAGTCTCGCTCCACTCAAGGCGCACAGCACATCGAGCGTAAACGGTCCGGCTCGATCAAAAAACCGTTGGTCCGCCATCTCGGCTGGGTCCGGGCAGACGAGCCCTATCTCTTCTTGGGTTTGGCTGGGGCATTCCCAGCCGGCTGCGCAGTGGTGGCAGCCGGCTGAGCCGCGGTAGCGGCTGGGCCAGGGCCGGCCGAGGGAGGAGTCGGCACCGCGAAATTGACCGTGAGCGTCGGCATCTGTTCATCCAGCTTCTGTAGAACCTCGTCTGTTACATCGAAGCTTTGGTCAAAAAGCACCAAGTCTGCTCTCTGGAACACTAGATTTGCCTTACGATCTCTCGCGATGTCCGCAATGATCTTCAACATTTGCTCTTGGATCTTAGAAAGCGCCTCGCCATTAGACTTCTCCAACGCTTGACGTTTTCCCTGGACATTACGTTCGAGATCGTTGACCTTCTGCTGAAATTCATGGCCCTTTTGGTTGAGCGCATCTGCCGACATTGATGCCTGCTGCCGCTGTAACGCATCCCGTTCGGCGCGCAGCGTCTCCTCCTGGTGAGAGATTTCCTTGGTGTACTCGTTGCGCTTTTGCTCGATTTGGCCACGCACCATTTTTGCCGCCTTCGAATTTTGCAAAAGCGCCTGCACGTCGACGACCATAACAGTCAGCGACATCGGAGCGGCGGCCGGCGATGCGGAAGCCGCCGGCGGTGGGGGAGCAGGAGCGGGTGCAGGCGAAGGGGGTGTCGGCGGGGCTTGCGCCAAGGCGCTGCCCGCCAGAACCCAAATTAAAGCAAGCAGAAGGGTCTGAAGTCTGACACACCAAACCAACATCAAAACCTCGTGCCGAAGCTGACCCGAAACAACTGGGTCTTGTCGAATGGTTCCTTCTTTATCGGGTAGGCAACATCAAGCCGAATCGGACCGACCGGCGATTTCCACGATACGCCAACGCCGGCGCTGGCGCGGATCGCCGGTGACTGCTGCACCATCGGCTGCACTCCTCCCGTCGAAGCCAATTGGGCCGGGGTGAGCACGATATTCGTCGGCTCAAGTTGGTAAAGCGTCCCAAAATCGGTAAAGACGCGTCCGCTCACCCCAAATTCTTTCGGTAGGCCGAGCGGTACCCCCAAGGTCACCGAACCGAGATAGTACTTTTGGCCGCCAAGAGCATCGCCGCTCACCGAATCGCGCGGCCCAATGCCGGCGCTCTCGAAACCGCGCAAATTGTCGCCACCGACAAAGAATCGATCCTGAATCAGTACGTTCTGTCCATTCCAACCGAATATATAGCCGGCCTCGCCGGTGATGCTTAGCACCCATTCGGGGAAAACCGAGTAATAGTAGCCGGCATTTACTTTGTTGCGCATATAATCGACCCCGAAGCCGACCCCGGCGAAGTCATTACCCAAAGATGCGTAATAACCAGCGCTCGGATCCAGCCGGTCGTCCCGACGATCGTAAAGTAAAACCTGGCCGAGTTCGGAGGTCGTATGCTGGCCCGCCTGAAGTACGATGAATAACGACGTGTTGGGCTGAAGGTCGGTGATGTTGTCGGATCGCGCTGTATATTTGAGCGTCTGTCGCAAATTCTCGGTGATCTGATAACCAGTGCGGAGCGCTCCGCCGTAAGAGAACTGCTGGTACGGAGGGGTCACCCCACTAAAGAAATTCGCGGTGGGGCTAGTCTTGATTTCGAAAAGGTCGAAGCCCGCGGCGATGTTGCGATCGAGGAAATAGGGTTCGGTAAAGCTCAGATCGACCTGCTGCGAGCGCAGCGAAACCACCGTGCCGATCCGCAGGTCCTGACCCCGCCCGAGAAAATTCCGCTCACGGATATTGATATCGGCCAACGGACCGTCGGTGGTCGAGAAGCCGATACCCAACGACAGCTCGCCTGTCGATTGCTCCTCGACCTCGGCCGTCACCACGGTTTTGTCGGGCGCCGATCCTGGGCTGTTGGTCACCTCCACTTTTTTGAAGAAGCCGAGGTTCTTGATCCGCTGTTGCGAGCGCTGCATCTTGGTGCTGTTGAACGCGTCACCCTCGACCAACTGGAACTCGCGGCGGATCACCTTGTCGAGAGTGCGAACATTGCCGACAATGTCGACCCGCTCGACATAGACTTGCGGACCCTCCTGGACATCAAAGGTAATATCGACAGTATGGTCCTTCCTATTCCGCGTAACATTCGGCTTGATTTCGACGAAGGCGTAACCGCGATTGCCGAGGGCATCCGTCAGCACTGAGATCGATTTTTCGACCGCTTCGGCATCGTACCAGTCGCCGCTGTGAACGGTCAGCAGCGGCAGCACCGCTTCGGCGGGCAGGTCCTTGAGTTTGATGTTCACGTCGATTTTGCCGAAGCGGTACCGGTCGCCTTCGTCGAGCGTGAAAGTGATGATGAACCCATTGCGATCGGGTGTCAGTTCAGCAACCGCGGAGACCACTCGGAAATCGGCATATCCCTCGGTAAGGTAAAACCTACGCAACAACTCCCGGTCGTATGTCAATCTATCCGGATCGTAGGTATCGTCGCTGGATAGGAAACGATACCATCGACTTTCCTTCGTCTGAACGATTCCGCGCAGCTTGCCGTCGCTATACTGGCGATTGCCGACGAAGTTGATGCTCCGCACACCGGTAAACTCGCCCTCGTTGATCTCGAAGACAAGATCAACCCGGTTTTCCGAGAGCTGGATTAGCTTTGGCTCGACCGTCGCACCGAACCGGCCGTGCCGACGATAGAGATCGAGGATGCGCTTCACATCGTTCTGCACACGCGTGCGCGTGTAGACGACACGCGGGCGCAGCTGGATCTCCGCATTGAGATCCTTCTCGTCGATTTTACTGTTCCCCTCGAACGCGATGCGGTTGATGATCGGGTTTTCTACGACTCTCACGACTAGAGTATTGCCCACTCGGCTCAGATTAACGTCGGCGAAAAGACCGGTCGCGAAGAGTGCCTTTAGCGATTTGTCCACCAGCTCATCGTCCCAGGCTTCGCCCGGTTGGATCAGCAAATATGAGCGGATCGTCTCCGGCTCGATCCGCTGCGCTCCTTCGACCCGAATATCGGTGACGGTGCCGCCCATCTGGGCGAGCGATGGGCCACGAACCTGCTGGGCAATGGCCGGCTCCAGCAAAGCCCATGTCGCCGCCAGAGCAGCGCCGACTATCGCCGCCAACATGGCAGCCAAACCGATACGACGCAACTCACCCCCACTGCGACTCGAGATTTATCCCCTGATCGGTGATCGCGCTACATCACAGGGCCTTGAACAGATTGCCGATGCCGAGATGGACGAGATCGTTCCAGGTGGCGAACACCATCAATGTCAGCACCAAGGCCAAGCCGATGCGAAAACCGTATTCCTGAGCGCGCTGACCCAACGGCTTTCCGCGAAGCGCTTCCGCCGCGTAGAACAGCAGATGCCCCCCGTCAAGGACCGGGACCGGAAATAGGTTGATCAACCCCAGATTGACCGACAGAACCGCCATAAACCACAACACCGCGACAACACCGCTTTGAGCAACCTCTCCCGACATTTGCGCAATGCGCAGCGGCCCGCCGAGTTCGTCAGTAGCGCGCGTCCCTATGATGATCTGCCACATCGCCTGCAGCGTGCCGGCAGTCAGGTTCCAGGTCTCTGCCCCGGCCTGCTCGATCGCGGTTGCGGGATCGCGCTTCACGTACTCCATCCCGCTTCGCGAGATGCCCAGCAGACCGATCTCATAGTGATTGCCGAAGCGGTCGGTAAGCTCCGTCCGTTTCGGTATTACATGCAGCGTCTCTTCCTGGCCGTCGCGCCGCACGACGATCGTCATCGGCACATTCGGATTGAGGCGTACCTCCTGCTGGACGTCCTCAAAACGATGAACGGTCCGACCATCTATCTGGAGAATCACATCGCCCGGGTGAATTCCGCCCTGCTCAGCGGCGCTCCCCGGCTGAACCTGCCCAACTTCGGCCGGCGTGAAAGGCTGGCCGTAGGTCATGAACAAAACTGCTAATGCAACGATGGCAAAGATGAAGTTCGCCGCCGGCCCGGCGGCGACGATCGCAGCCCGCTGGCCCAGTCGCTTATAGTGAAAGGAGACGCCTTTCTCGACCTCGCTAAGGCGCGAAAGGCTAGGGGCCGGCAAGCCCGAGCTGACGTCGCTATCGCCGAACATCTTTACGTAGCCGCCGAGTGGGATCGCGCTAAATTTCCAGCGCGTTCCCGCGCGATCCCACCAGCCAAACAGCTCGGGTCCGAAACCGATCGAAAACACTTCGATCCGCACTCGATTCCAGCGCGCGATTATATAGTGGCCGAACTCGTGGACAAACACGAGCACCGTGAGGATCACCACGAACCACAGCACCGAATAAAACAAGTTGTGGAGCTGCGTTAGGCCTTTGATAAATTCGATCATGACAAATCCGTTGGTGCGGTTACCGGCGTAGAATTGCGCAGGCTAGAAAAGCTAGCGGCAATCTCGCGTGCCGTCTTGTCGAAATTGTAGACATCATCGAGTGATTCAAGCGCGCCTTCCGGAATTGCCTCCAGGGTGCGCTCGACGGTCTCGACGATATCGAGAAAACCGATGCGACCTTCGAGAAAGGCGTGGACCGCCGTCTCGTTGGCTGCATTGAGCACGGTCGGACAGCCGCCACCACGAGTGAGCGCCTCGCGGGCGACACGCAGAGCAGGGAAACGGCGCTCGTCGGGGGACTCGAAAGTCAGGCGTCCAATCGCCGCCAAATCTAGCCGTTTAGCGGGTGTTTCGATACGGCCGGGCCAAGCGAGCGCGTAAGCGATCGGCGTACGCATATCCGGTGAACCGAGCTGAGCCAATACCGAGCCGTCGCGGTAGACGACAGCGCCGTGCACGATCGACTGCGGATGCACGACGATGTCGACCCGCTCGGGCGGCAGCTGAAAGAGATGATGCGCCTCGATCAGCTCCAGCCCTTTGTTCATCATCGTCGCCGAATCGACCGAGATCTTGGCCCCCATGCTCCAATTCGGGTGGGCGACGGCCTGTTGCGGGGTGACTGCGCGCATCTCCTCGAAAGCCCGCTCGCGGAAGGGCCCGCCGCTCGCCGTCAGGATGATCCGTTCTATCGTATCGGCACGGTCGAGGTCGAAGCATTGCCAGATCGCATTATGCTCGCTGTCGACCGGCAGCAAGGTCGCGCCGCACCGCGTGACCTCCTGCATGACCAGCCGACCGGCGCAGACGAGCACCTCCTTGTTGGCGAAGGCGACGATGGCCCCCCGCCGGATTGCAGCCAAGGTCGGCGCGAGCCCGGCTGCTCCGACGATGCCCGCCATTACCCATTCGGCGGGGCGCAGAGCCGCTTCGGTAAGCGCATCGGCACCGCAGGCCACCTCGACTCCGGTTCCCGCGAGGGCCTCTTTCAAAGCCGAGTAGTGGTCAGGATCGGCAATCGCGGCGAATCGTGCCCGTAAAGCAAGCGCTTGCTCGGCCAGACGCTCGGGGTTCCGGTTTGCAGTGAGCGCCTCGACCTCGAAGCCATCCGGATTGCGCGACAGCAGATCGACTGTGCTTTGTCCGACGGAGCCGGTCGACCCCAGAACCGTCACGCGTCGAATCCCGCCGCTGCGGTAGCCGGGGGGGACAGGCGAGTTCATCGCCACGCCAGCAGGCTGCGGCCGCCAATCAGGGTCAGCAGGGCCACCACCGGGATCACCGCGAGCAGTCCATCGAGTTTGTCGAGGAGCCCGCCATGCCCGGGTATGAGGCCGCTCGAGTTCCTTCACGCCGAACCTGCGCTTTGCCGCGGACTCGGCAAGATCGCCGAACTGCTCGACAATCGCAAGGCCCGCGCTGAGGGCTGCCAGCGACGCAGCCGGAGAGATCCCGAGCCATGCTGCGGTGGCCCACCCAACCAGGGCCGCGCAAGCCGTGCCCCCGGCCAGCCCGGCCCAGGTTTTTCGCGGGCTCCAGCGAGGTGCCAATCGTGGCCCGCCGCAGATCCGCCCGACCGAGTAAGCCCCGATATCGGTGGCCCAGACGACGCCAAGCAGCCATAGCAGCGTCGCTCGGCCGGCGAGTCCGTCGCGCGCCAACCACAAGAGGCAGACGCAAGGCAAAGCAACCCAGATGGCGCCAAAGGCTGTCCATCGTGGCTCGACATCTTTTGTCTTGTGCGCCGCCCATAAAACCAGCCCCGCGCCGAGCAGAGCGGTCCCGAGAGCCAGCCCCGTCGAGAGGAGCGATGCGGTCACGACCGCCGCCAGCACGACCGCCACCAGCAGGATTCCGGTCCGGCCAAAACGGCCGCCGCGACACAGGCGTCCCCATTCCCACGCCATTACGGCGGCGGCGGCGCCGGTCAGCAGCGGAAGCCAGGGCCAACCGAAGCAGATCGCGGCGATCGGTAGAGGCGCCAGCACCAGCGCCGACAGGACGCGCAGCCCCAGGGCATTATTGGCGGCCAACCCTCGCGCACCCACGAGACTGGAGGTTCGGGATTCAGAGAGATCCAACGGAGGCCCCGTACCGGCGTTCGCGGCCGCAAAACTCATCGATTGCCCGTTGCAAGTCGCTCTTCGAAAAATCCGGCCACAGCGTCTTGGTAAAGACGAACTCGGAATAGGCGCTCTGCCACAGCAGAAAGTTGCTGATGCGCTGCTCACCGCTCGTCCGGATCAGCAAATCCGGGTCGGGAAGCTGCGCGGTGAACAGGTGGCGCCCAAGGCATTCCTCGTCGATCGCGTCCACCGCAAGGCGGCCGGACGCCACTTGCCGCGCAACCGCTCGAACGGCCGTGACGATCTCGGCGCGTCCGCCATAGGACAATGCGATCGTCAAGATGATCCGGCCATTGTCGCGGGTCATCGCTTCGGCATTGCCGATGAGACTGATGATGTCGGGGTCGAGCGTGGTGAGTTCTCCAATCACCTTCAGGCGAACTCCGTTGCGGTGCAATTCGGCAATCTCGCCACGCAGATAATGGCGTAGCAGGCCCATCAGATCCTGGATTTCCGATGACGGCCGCTTCCAATTTTCCGAGGAGAAGCCAAACAATGTGAGATAGGGGACCCCAAGTTCGGCCGCGGCAATGACCGTGCGCCGGGCAGCCTCGGCACCCCGGCGGTGCCCGGCGATCCGCGGCAAGCCGCGAGCCTTCGCCCAGCGCCCGTTGCCGTCCATGATGATCGCGATATGCCGCGGCACAGGCCGCGGCGTGGCGACGGCGCTCATCAGACCTGAAGGATCTCTCTGTCCTTCTGTGTCAGAGCCTCGTCGATGCGCTTGATGTAGTCGTCGGTCAGATGCTGCACTTCCTGCTGCAGCTTGCGTTGCTGGTCCTGCGAAATCTCGGCGTCTTTTTCCTGCCGCCTGAGCAGCTCGACGCCGTCACGGCGGATATTGCGGATCGAGACGCGCGCCTGCTCGGCGTATTTCGCGGTAACGCGGGTCAGTTCGCGCCGCCGTTCCTCGTTGAGATCGGGGATCGGAACCCGGATAACCTGACCCTCGGTCTGGGGATTGAGCCCCAGGCCGGCCTCGCGGATCGCCTTGTCGACCGCCTTTACCATCGCGCGGTCCCAAACCTGGACCGTGATCATCCGCGGCTCCGGTACGCTGATATTCGCCAGCTGGTTGAGCGGCACGGTTCCGCTATAGGCGCTGACGGAAACCGGTTCGAGCAGGCTGGCCGAAGCCCTCCCGGTCCGCAAACCGCCGAACTCCTTGCGCAACACCTCGACCGCCCCGTCCATCCGGCGGCGAAGGTCCTTCAAAAATGTGTCTTCCGGCATACCCTTGTTCCCGTGTTCAGCTTTGTCCGTTAATGATCGTGTGCCGTCCGCGCCCGCTCAGAACCTCTGCGAGTCCACCATTTTCGAAGATCGAGAACACAAGAACAGGAATGTGGTTCTCGCGCGCCAGCGAAATCGCCGAAGCGTCCATCACCCGTAGATCGCGGGACAGGACCTCCAAATAGTCGAGTTTTTCAAAGCGCCTGGCGCGAGGCTCACGCTCGGGGTCCGCATCGTAAACGCCGTCCACCTTGGTAGCCTTCAGGAGCGCGTCACAACCCATTTCGGATGCTCGCAGAGCCGCCGCCGTATCGGTAGTAAAAAACGGGTTGCCGGTCCCGGCGGCGAAAATTACGACGCGATCCTTCTCGAGATGCCGCAGGGCCCGCCGGCGGATATATGGTTCACAAATGGCTTGCATCGAGATCGCCGACTGCACGCGGGTGGTCACCCCGCAGCGCTCCAGCTCGTTCTGCATGGCGAGCGAATTAATTACCGTCGCGAGCATGCCCATGTAATCGGCCGATGCGCGCTCCATGCCGACCGCGGAGCCCGACACGCCGCGAAAGATGTTGCCTCCACCGATCACCAGGCAGATTTCGATTCCGAGCGCGTGCACCGATTGGATCTCGCTCGCGATGCGTCCGACCATCTCGGGATCGAGGCCGTACTCGCGGGCACCCATCAGCGCCTCGCCGGACAGTTTCAAGAGAACGCGGCGATATTTGAGATCGGCTGACATGAGGCTTACGCTCACCCGACTGGCCGAGCCCTCTCGCCGGCAGGCTCACGATACCATCAAATCGACCCGACGGTTGCACCTTTTCAGCGTCAGACGGCGTCAAGGCCGCCCCTCGGAGGATAAGAACCGAGTAGAAGCGCCGAGACTAACCGCCTCAGTTCTTTAGCTGCGCCGCAACTTCGGCCGCGAAATCGGTATGTTGCCGCTCAATCCCCTCGCCCAGCGAGAAACGTGCAAAGCTTTCAACGCTAATCGGCGCGCCGGCGGTTCTGCTGGCCTGCTCGACAACCTTCGAGATCTTGGTCTCCTGATCGACGACGAAGATCTGCTCCAGGAGGACGAACTCCTCGTAGAATTTGCGCAGGCGCCCTTCGACCATCCTGTCGACTACCGAATTGGGTTTGCCCGTGGCGCGCGCTTGTTCTCGCAGCACGTCGCGTTCGCGGTCGAGCGCGGCCTGCGGCACCGAGGCGATATCGAGATAAAGCGGATTTGCCGCCGCGATATGCATCGTCAGCTGCTTGCCGAGCCCGGCCAGCCGGTCGCTCGCAACGGTCGAGGCGAGGGTGACGAGTACCCCGATCTTGCCGAGGCCCGGGCCCAGCGCGTTGTGAACATAAGAAAAAACGGCGCCCTGCGCGGTCGAAAGACGTTTGACACGGCGCAGCACCAGATTTTCGCCAATCGTCGAGATCAGATGTGTGAGTTCTTCCTCGACGGTCCGACCCGCTCCCGGAAAATCGGTTTCCTTCAGCGACTCAAGCTCGCCTTCGCCGTTGAGAGCCAATTCGCTCACACTGCCGACAAAGCTTTGAAAGGCGTGGTTGCGCGCAACGAAGTCGGTTTCCGAATTCACCTCGACCATGGCACCCACGGGACCCCGGGTCGCGACTCCGATTAAGCCCTCGGCAGCTACCCGCCCCGCCCTTTTTGCGGCCGCGGACAAACCCTTTTTGCGCAGCCAATCGACAGCCGTCTCAATATCGCCGGCACTGTCGTCGAGCGCCCTTTTGCAGTCCATCATCCCGGCGCCGGTCTTCTCGCGCAATTCCTTGACCAGCCCCGCCGTTACCTCGGCCATAATATCGACCTTTCGCGTAAAACCCTGTTATTCGACAGGAGGTCCTAATTCGCCGCAGCCGCCGTCTCTTCTTGCGATCCGCCTTCGAGACCGTCGACTGCGGCTCCGTCAGGTAAGTCCTCCACAGCCTCCGAGACAAAAGCCTGTTCGGCGAGATCCGACCGCCCGCCAATATCGACCCCGGAGGCCGCGAGCTCGGCCTGCAGCCCATCGAGAACCGACCCGGAGACGAGATCGCAGTAAAGATGAATTGCCCGCATCGCATCGTCGTTCCCAGGGATCGGATAGGCGATACCGTCGGGTGAAGAGTTCGAATCGAGAATCGCGACAACTGGTATGCGCAGGGTGTTGGCCTCGGCAACCGCGATTGCTTCCTTATTGGTGTCGATCACGAACAAGATGTCGGGCAGCCCCCCCATCTCCTTGATACCGCCCAGCGCGCGTTCGAGCTTGTCGCGATTACGCGTCAGCTCTAACAGTTCGCGCTTGGTCAATCCGGTCTGCTCTTGGGAGATCCGTTCCTCGAACTCGCGCAGCCGTTTGATGGATTGGGAAATCGTCTTGAAGTTGGTCAGCATGCCGCCGAGCCAGCGGTAGTTGACGTAATATTGGCCGCAGCGCTTGGCGGCGTCGGCGACCGGCTCCTGCGCTTGGCGCTTGGTGCCGACCAGAAGAACGCGGCCGCCACCCGCGACCACATCCCGAATCGCCCGCAAGCCCTGGTGCAGCATCGGTTCGCTCTGCTCGAGATCGATAATGTGGATCCCGTTGCGGACGCCAAATATGTACGGCGCCATCTTGGGGTTCCACCGGCGGGTGTGATGGCCGAAGTGAACGCCGGCTTCGAGCAGCTGGCGCATGGAGGCAGTTGGTATCGCCATAAGTAATTCCTTGTTTCCGGTTGAGCCGCCGCAGGATGAAGTCGGTGCCTGAAGCACCGACACCGGAACGGGCATCTGCTCGGAAAGACAATCGACAGCACCCGCAGCCCTGCGTGAGGTATCGCAGTATTACTTACGTTGCCGATGCCCCCTTCGCAAGACCGCCGCGGCAACCCCAAAGGCCGGACTTGGTCCGACCATCCGCGTCTCGCGAACCGCTCTCGGATGTACTGAGGCGGATGGCCGGGCTAGCCCGGCCATCCGTGCACCCTAAGCCTGGTAGAGCGGGCCTCTGATGATTTGTCCCGGCAGAGCATCGGTGAGTTCGCCGCCTTCCAGCAGGACGGCGCCGTTGACGATCACGTGGTCGATGCCGACTGCCTCGCGCTTGACCTGGACGCCGCCCGCCGGCAGTGTCGCGACCGGCTCGCGCGGTTTGGATGCGATCGTGTCGGGGTCAAATATCGCGATGTCTGCGACCTTGCCGGCGGCGATGAAGCCGCGATCGGTAATGTCGTGCATAAGAGCGGTCTTACCGGTCAGCCGATAGACTGCTTCTTCGAGCGTCATCACCTGCTTTTCGCGCACCCAATGGCCCAGCAGATTCGTGCTGGTTTCGTGCCGGTCGCCGGTGTGCGGCCGGCCGCCGCCGTCGCTGGTGCCGATCACGGTAAACGGCGAACCGAGGATCTCTTTTTGCGCCTTTGGATCCTTGTTGCGGTCAATCGCGATAAAGCAGGTGTTCAGATCCTCGTCGAGTGACAGGTCGAGGAAAGCGTCCATGATGCCCTTGTTCTGCTCCTTCGAGATCTGTTCGACGCTCTTGCCCTCGAGATGCCGGTTCTGCCCCTTTGTCGTCATGAACACTTCGACGAGATCCCAGCGCCGGTTGAAGAAGCCGCGCGCGCGGCCGCGCCGGTCGGTCATGCCGCCTTCTTGGGCGACCGTCCCTTCGACTGCCTCGGCCGACAGGGCCTTGCGCAGTTCGGGGTCGCGGAACGCGCGCATGCGCTCCTCATAGGGCAAAGCCATGACCTTGTCCCAGGTCGGCATGCCGCGGAAAATGCCTTCGGGATGAGTAATGTCCTCGTCCTGCGGCACATTAAGCCCGCGTTGCAGATCAAAGATTGCACCGGCAACGGTCGAGAGGCACGAGCCGTAGCAGCGCGCGCCGCTCTTAAACCCGTCCTCGAGCCAGCGCAGATGTTCCACCCACTCCTCGGGGTTGGCGATCGGTTGCGACACGAGGTTGTAGATCGACGGCCGACCCGTACGCGCGGCCAGCTCGCGGGCTACCTGGCGGGTCGCCTTGGTGCCGCCGGGGGCGCCGCCGGCGACTTGGAACACGCCGGTGCCGAGTTCGCCGAGCACGCTGGCAAGCGCCCACCGCTCCTCGTCATCGCCGACCCCGGCCGGGTCGCCGCGATCCTTCGGCGCGGTCGAGAAGCCGAGCGCGCCGTCATGCATTGCCTCACGGATCAGCCGCTGCATTGCAGCCATCTCCTCGGGGGTCGCTTTCCGCTCGGAGGCTGCCTCGCCCATCACATAGCGGCGGATGCCGGAATGGCCGACCAAGGTGCCGACGTTGATGCCGCGCTTCTTGCCGAGCGCATTCAGATAGTCGCCGACCGATTCCCAAGTCACGTCGACCCCGGCCTTCAGGACCGGCAGCGGGATCTGTTCCGCGTCGGAGAAGAATTCGAGATACCACGCGCCGTCGCCCGGCCGGACCGGGGCGATGACCTGGCCGCACTGGCCGACGATGACGGTGGTGTGGCCGTTGTGCACCCACGAGCCGCAATAGGGGTCCCAGACCGCCTGTGGATCGAAATGAGTATGGTGATCGATGAACCCCGGGGCTACGACGCGTCCGTCGGCGTCGATGACGCGTTCGGCCGCGGCGCCTTTATATTTCCCGACTCCGACGATTTTCCCTTGATGCACCGCCACATCCGCCTGGAAGGCCGGCTCGCCCGAGCCATCCACGACGCGTCCATTGTTGATGAGCAGGTCATATGCCATGATGCGTTCTCCTCGTTGCCCCGCTCCGGATGAGCCTGGGGCCGTCGCGGCGGGCCGTTCCCACTGGGCCAGTGGTCCACCGGCACTTTTTTGGTGCAGAACGAAGCCTACGCCTCGCAGGAGCGACCAGCAATATTTCTCTCGACTGTAGATAGACAAAGTCGGAAAGAAATCCTCAATGAACGATGCTCATTTGAGGAATGAATTTTCCTCATCAATATTCTCTCGCACCCTCTTTTACGGGATGACGGCTGAACCATTTTGAGCCGCGCAGTGAGTGCCGATCCTCTCGATGCTGCCGCGGGCCAACACGCGGAGCGTATCGCGAAAGTGCTGGCGCGCGCCGGGGTATGCTCGCGCCGCGACGCCGAGCGCTGGATTGCCGACGGGCGTATCTCGCTCGACGGCCGAGTACTGGGGACGCCGGCGGTAACCGTTACCGCCGCCAACGAAATCCGGGTGGACGGCAAGCCGCTGCCGTCGCCCGAGCGCCCCCGCCTGTGGCGTTATCACAAGCCGGCAGGCCTCGTGACCTCGCATCGCGACGAGAAGGGCCGGCCCACCGTGTTCGGTGCGCTGCCGAAGGACCTGCCGCGGCTGATTTCGGTCGGCCGGCTCGATCTCAATTCCGAGGGGCTCTTGCTGTTGACTAATGACGGCGCGCTGGCACGGCGGCTCGAACTGCCGTCGACCGGCTGGGCACGGCGCTACAAGGTACGGGTGCATGGCGACGTGGAGCCGCAGCAGCTCGCCGCGCTCGAAAAAGGGATCACGATCGACGGCCTATCCTACGGCCCGATCCGCGCGAGCTTCGAACGCCAGCAGGGCAGCAACGCCTGGATCGCGATCGCATTGCGCGAAGGGAAAAACCGTGAGGTCCGCCGGGTGCTCGAGCGTCTCAATCTTCAAGTTACCCGGCTGATCCGCCTGTCCTACGGGCCGCTTCAGCTCGGCAATTTAGCGCGCGGCGCAGTCGACGAGGTGTCCAAGAAAGTGCTCAGCGAGCAGCTGGGCGACCGTCGCTCGGTGGCGACGCATGCGGATCGTCGCCGGTAGACATCGGGGCCGTCAGCTGCTCGCGCCGCCCGGCGGGACGGTAAGGCCGACCAGCGATCGGGCCCGCCAGGCGCTGTTCAACATCCTGTCGCACGGCCAGCTGGCGGCGGACGGCATCCCGTTTGCCGGGGCGGCGGTGCTCGACGCCTTTGCAGGAACGGGAGCGCTGGGCCTCGAGGCATTGTCGCGCGGCGCAGCCGAGGCCGCGTTCATTGAACACGATGGCGAGGTTCTCGCGACCCTTCGGCAGAACATCGCGGCGCTCGGAGAAGGCAGCCGCTCTCGGATCATTTCCGGCGACGTCACTCGCCCGCCGCGCGCACCTTTGGCGTGCGAACTCGTATTTATGGACCCTCCTTATCGCAGCGGCCTTGCTGCTGCAGCGCTGACGGCGCTTGATGCGGCCGGTTGGCTCACGCCGGAGACACTTGCGGTCGTCGAACTTGCGGCGCGTGAGGAACTGACGCCGCCGGCCGGGTTTGTCGTTCTCGACGAGCGGATATACGGCGCTGCGCGCCTGCTGTTCTTGCGCCGCGGTCAGACCTTGGGAGATCGGAAATGAACGATCAGCTGCGATATGTGACATTGCGCGATGGCGAGCGCGTGCCTGCGCTGGGGCAAGGAACCTGGCACATGGGCGAGAACCGGCGGCATGCCGCCGACGAAGCCGCCGCGTTGCGGCTCGGCATCGATCTCGGCATGACCCTGATCGACACTGCCGAAATGTACGGCAGCGGCGGCGCGGAGGAGGTCGTCGCGCGCGCCGCCGACGGCGTCCGCGACAAGCTCTTCATCGTCAGCAAGGTCTACCCGCACAACGCTTCTCGCGTCGGCGTTGTGGCCGCCTGCGAGCGTAGCCTGAAACGGCTCGCCACCGATCGCATCGATCTTTACCTGCTGCATTGGCGCGGCTCGATCCCGCTCGCCGAGACCTTGGAAGGCTTCCTGCGGCTCGAGCGTGACGGCAAGATCCGCCATCACGGGGTCAGCAATTTCGACCGCGCCGACATGGCCGAATGGGTGGCGCTGCAAGCCGGCGACACCGTTGCGGCCGACCAGGTGCTCTACAATCTGGCACGTCGCGGCCCCGAATGGGACCTTGTGCCGTGGTGCCGCGAGCATCAGGTCGCGGTCATGGCCTACACGCCGCTCGGGACGGGCGGCATGCTCGCCAACCCGGCGCTTGCCCAGATCGCCCGCCGCCGCGGTGCGACGCCGGCGCAGATTGCCCTCGCCTGGCTGTTGCGCCACGAGAGCACGATTGTGATCCCGAAGGCATCGCGGGCCGAGCATGTGCGCGAAAACCGCGGCGCCCTCGACGCGCAGCTGACGACAGAGGATCTGACCGCGCTCGACCGCGCCTTCCCGCCGCCCAAGGGCAAGAGCTCGCTCGGTATGCTCTGACGCCGTTTTATTGCGTGCTCCTGGCCGCTTCGCTAGTCTGGGCAGGCCATTGGAGGGGTGGCCGAGCGGTTGAAGGCGCACGCCTGGAAAGTGTGTAGACGGTGATGAATTGTCTCGCGGGTTCGAATCCCGCCCCCTCCGCCATCCTTTGCTTCTCGGCCGAGAGTCATCGCCGGAATACCGCGGCGAGTTCGAGGTGCGGGGTCCATACGAACTGATCGACGGGCGTTACGCGCTCAAGGCGGTAGCCGCCCCCGACCAGCTTGGCGGCGTCGCGTGCGAGGGTGGCCGGGTTGCAGGATATTGCGACGACCGTTTTTACCGCCGAGGCGGCGAGCGCCTCCGCTTGGCGGGTAGCGCCGGCGCGCGGCGGATCGAACACCACGGCCGCGTAATGGGCGAGCGCGCTCGGTGGAACCGGGTTGCGAGCCAGGTCCCGGCGTTCGACGGTAACCCTCGGCTGGTCTGCGGCGGCTTGGGAGAGCGCAGCAGCGGTGCGCGGATCGCCCTCGATGGCGTGAACGGAACCGCCACGGGCCAAGGCAAAGCCGAAGGTACCTAGCCCGGCGAAGAGATCGAGCACTGGGCGCTCTGGACCGATCCCTGAAAGAACCTCCTCGACGAGTATCGTCTCGGCCGACGGGCTCGCCTGCAAAAAACCCCCGGGCGGGAATGGCACGGCGATCCCGGACAGCAATACGCGGACCGGCCGGCGCTCCACGATCATAAGATCGTCAGGGCCAGCGCGCCAGACGATGCGGGCGAGATCGCTTTTCTCGGCGAATTGCGAGAGCGCCTCACATACGCCGAGGTCCGGCCGCTTCCCGGCCTCGATCAGCAGATCGATGCCGCTGTCGGTGCGGGTCACCGTCGCCTCTGCCGATCCGCAGGGCGGGATCAGGTTGCGGGCGACCTGCCGCAGCTTGTCAATCAGCGCGAAGAGCGCGGGTTCGAGCACCGGACATTCGTGGAGATCGACCAATTCATGGCGGAAGCGTTCACGGTACCCGACCCTCGCCGGGAGGCGAGGATCGCGCGGCCTGCTGATCCCCACCCGCGCCCGGCGCCGTTCCGGCGGCACCAGCCGCATCGGCCGGACGACACCTGGATCGATCCCGACCCGGTCGAGGGCAGAATGCACGACCCCGAGCTTGATCCGCCGATATAATCCGTGATCCAGGTGCTGCAGCCCGCAACCACCGCAGGAACCAAAATGCCGGCAGCGCGGGGCGGCGCGCTCCGGCCCGGATGCAATCCGGTCGACGACCACCCCCTCCCACCCACCGTGGCGGCGGGCCCCGAGCCGAGCCAGTACGAGGTCACCCGGTACCGTGAAGGGAACGAAAACCGGCTCACCCCGGTATTGCGCAATACCATCCCCGCGGGGCCCGATCCGCTCGACAGCAAGCTCGGCGAGGCTGTCGCCGTGTGCCTCCGATCGGCCGGGACACATTTGTTAGAAGTCAGGTTTCGGCAGCGGCCGCGACGGGGTGCGGATCGGCACGGGCGCCGCTATCTCGGCGTTGATGATGGCCCAGCCCCATTCGAGTAAGGGCAAGGCTATGTGAGCGAAATCGACGATGCGGTCGACCACCCCCGACGACTGCATTTCCGCGTCGGTCAATGGCGCGTGCGCGGTAAAGGATTTCCAGCCGACATACTCGGCCACTTTGGTTCCCTTCGCCGCCTCGAACCCGCGCGGCGGACGGCTCAGTCGTTCATCGCTGGAGAGCGGAACTCCCCGCCGCGGCCAGCCCGTCAGCGATTGCCAGAAACGCCTCTGGATCATCGAGGATGGCGCGCCGCAACCGAAGCAATAGACCGGGTTCGGGATGCCAGAAGCCGGCTGCCACCAGCGATTTTGCCGGAGCCACATGGAGATAGAGCAAGCCCGGGTCACGTTTGCGGCCGGAGCGCGTCAGCACCGCCCCGGCATGCGTTTTGTAGAGCCGCTTGTCCGGCGAGAAACGCACGTCGCGATAGATGCGGAATATGCCGTGCCTGTGATCGCCGGCCAGCGGCAACCCGGCTTCGTGCAATGCCGCGCCGACCGCGGCGATCAACTCTCGAAGAGGCCCCAGTACTTCGGCCTCGTAGACCGCCTTGCGCGGTTTGAACCAGGCTGGGTGGTTGTTGTCGCGCAGTTCGCCGAAGAACGCGAACGCAGCCGGCCCGAACCCGGCAAACCTGGTCGGAGCTTCGGTCATCGCTTTTCCCCCTCACCCTGCGCCGCTCCGCGCGCATAGAGCAGGAATTCCCGGTTGCCTTGCGGGCCGAGGACCGGGCTCTCGACGACGCCCACGACGGTCCAGCCCGGCTGCGCCGCGACCCAGGCGGCGGCGCGCTCGCAGACCTCGTGATGAACGGCGGGATCGCGCACCACCCCGCCTTTGCCGACATGCTCGCGGCCGGCCTCGAACTGCGGCTTGACGAGCGCCACGAGCTCGGCCTCTTCGCCGGCGAGCGCGAGCGGCGCCGGCAATAATGTCGCGAGGCCGATGAAGCTTGCGTCACAAGTGATCATGTCGATCGGCTCGGGAACCTGGGCTCGGCTCAGATACCGGGCGTTCACCCGCTCATGTACAATTACGCGCGGATCCTGCCGCAATTTCCACGCGAGTTGACCGTGCCCGACATCGACGGCGTAGACGCGCACGGCCCCGCGCGACAGCAGCACGTCGGTGAATCCGCCGGTCGATGCGCCAACGTCGAGGGCCGTTTTGCCACTGACCACGATTTCGAAATGGCCGAGGGCGTGAGCGAGTTTGAGGCCCCCGCGTGACACCCACGGATGGTCGCTCCCCTTGACGGCGAGCGCCGCATCCACGGCGAGCTGTTCGCCCGGCTTGTCGATCCGCCGTCCGGAGGAATGGACGGCGCCGGCCAGGATCAGCGCTTGAGCCTTGGCCCGGCTTTCGGCAAGCCCCCGCTCGACGAGGAGCTGATCGGCCCGCTGCTTTGCGGCCTGCGCAGGCATCTGGGGGTGAGTTCGGCTCATCGCAACTTCGGTTGCGGCGAGGGGGATTGGGACGCGGACAAGTGGCGGACGAGGTCGCGGGCGTAGATCGGCAGATCGGCCTGTCGGCGAATGCAGATCGTCAGATTGCGCACTGCCCATTGGTCGGTTAGCTCGATCCGGCGGATCGACATCGTCTTGGCGTGGCGCTCGGCAGTGGTTGCCGGGACGATGCCGATCCCGACATTGCATTCGACAAATCGGCATACCGCGTCAAAGCTGCGCAGCTGAACCCGCAATTTGAGGCGGCGGCCGATCCGTTCGGCCTTCTCGGAAAGAAAGCGCTGCAGCGCGCTCGTCCGATCCAACCCGACAAAATCGAAATCGAGCACCTCGGCAAAGGAGATATGCCCGACCGTTGCCAAAGAGTGCTTCGGCGAGACAACCAGCACGAACCGGTCGGTGCGAAACGGCAAGGTTTCGAGACCGGCGACCTCCACTGTGGCGGCGACGATGCCGATATCCGCGGTGCCGTCGGCCACGGCGGCGACGATCTCGTCACTCAGCCGCTCCTCCAGATCGATGTTCACCTGCGGATGGGAGGCGAGGAAATCGCTGAGCGGCTCCGGCAGAAATTCGGTCAGCGCATTGGTATTGGACAATAGGCGAACCTGTCCCTTGATTCCCTCGGCATACTGAGCGAGCTCGCCGTGCATGCGCTCTGACTGTTGCAGCAGCATCCGCGCATGATGAACGAGAGTGCGGCCCGCCGGGGTCGGCTGCACGCCCTGACGTTCGCGGTGCAGCAACGGGGTGCCGAGCGCCGCTTCCATGTTGCGGATGCGCGTGCTCGCCGCGGCGATGGCCAGATGCATGCGCTCGGCGCCGTGCGTGATGCTGCCCGCTTCGACGACGCTGAGAAACAGCCGCAAGTCGCTGAGATCGAAACGCACGGGAGGACGGCCTTCGGATTTGACGAAGCAAGGCTACGCCAAACGACGATTGTGTCAACTCAACAGGGGCATCAGATTTCGGCAAACACGAAGGTGAGGAAACATGAGCACCGCCTATCCGATCGAGCGTCACACCTACGATGTCGTCGTTGTCGGGGGCGGCGGCGCCGGTCTGCGGGCGACATTGGGAATGACCGCTGCCGGGCTCAAGACCGCCTGCATCAGCAAGGTGTTCCCGACCCGCAGCCATACCGTCGCGGCGCAGGGCGGGATTGGAGCGGCGCTCGGCAATATGGGCGAGGACGACTGGCGCTGGCACATGTACGACACCGTCAAGGGGTCCGACTGGCTCGGCGACCAGGACGCGATCGAGTTATGTGCCGCAATGCAATGGCTGCCGTCATCGAACTCGAGCATTTCGGCGTGCCGTTCTCGCGCACCGAGAAAGGCCTCATCTACCAGCGGCCGTTCGGCGGCCACACCGTGCAATGGGGCAAGGGATTGGCCAAGCGCGCCTGCGCCGCCGCCGACCGGACCGGGCATGCGATGCTCCATACCCTCTACCAGCAGTGCCTCAAGCACAATGCCGAGTTCTTCATCGAGTACGTCGTGCTCGACCTGGTCATGGAGGAAGGCCAATGCCGTGGGATCGTGGCATGGCGGCTCGAAGACGGCACTCTGCATCTGTTCCAGGCGCAGATCGTCGTATTGGCCACGGGCGGCGGCGGCCGGGCCTATTTCTCGACGACCCAGGCGCATATCTGCACTGGCGACGGCTATGCCATGGCGCTTGCGCGCCGGACTGCCATTGCAGGACATGGAGTTCATCCAGTTTCATCCGACCGGGATCTATGGCGCCGGCTGCCTGATCACCGAGGGGTCGCGCGGCGAGGGCGGCTATCTCACGAATGGCGAAGGCGAGCGCTTCATGGAGCGCTACGCGCCGACCACCAAGGATCTCGCCTCGCGCGACGTGGTCGCCCGCGCCATGGCGATCGAGATCCGCGAGGGCCGCGGCTGCGGTCCGCAAAGCGACCACATTCTGCTGCATCTGGAGCACCTCGATCCCAACGTGCTGCATCTGCGGCTTCCCGGCATCTCCGAAACGGCCAAGATCTTTGCCGGGGTCGAGGTGACGCGGCAGCCGATCCCGGTATTGCCGACGGCTCATTACAACATGGGCGGCATTCCGACCAATTTTCATGGCGAGGTATTGAACCCCGCTGCCGATAATCCCGAGCGCACCGTGCCCGGGCTGATGGCAATCGGCGAGGCGGCCTGCGTGTCGGTGCACGGCGCCAACCGGCTCGGCACCAACTCGCTGCTCGACCTGGTCGTGTTCGGCCGTGCCGCCGCGCGGCGCGCCGCCGAGATCATCGAGCCGGGAGCGGCGCCCAGCGTTCTCCAGCCCTCGGCAACCGACCCGGCACTCGCCAGGTTCGACCGCATGCGTCATGCCAAAGGGCGGCTGAAAACCGGTGAAATCCGAGTTGCGATGCAGCGGGCCATGCAGGACCACTGTTCGGTCTTTCGCACTGCCCGGGTGCTCGAAGAAGGGCTGCGCGAGATGAGCGCGGTTACCGACGGCCTGCGCGATCTCGCCGTCGCCGACCCCTCACTGATCTGGAACACCGACCTCGTCGAGGCGCTCGAGCTCGACAACCTGATCCGACAAGCAGCTGTCATCCTCCATTCCGCCTTATTCCGGACCGAAAGCCGAGGCGCCCATGCCCGCGAGGATTTTCCGCAGCGTGACGACCGAAACTGGCTCAAGCACACCCTCGCCTGGCAGAACGGCGCCGGTGAGGTGCGTCTCGGCGATCGCCCGGTGCACCTCCACACATTGTCGAACGAAGTCCAGGCCTTCCCGCCCGCAGAGCGCGTGTACTGAAGCTCAACCCGGGAATTGAGGGTTGCGGCGAATAGCGGCAATCATCAACTCGGGGCGACGCCGCGCTACAATTTGAAATTGCATCTGAAATCGTGCTCCGCTGCATCTACAGCCAGTCTACAGCGAACTTCCTCCTTTGGTTGTGAATCTAGCGCCCGGTCTTGCGGCGACACTATACGATCCCAAAATGGCGATTTTAAGACTGTCGCGGCGGCGAGGAAAAAAAGCCGAACGATCGGTCGTCATGAGCATGGGCTATTCCTCGTCCAGCTCATCCAGATGACTGTCAGACGGCTGATTACCATTGATTACGTCAGTAACATTCTGTCCACCGACTGGCCGCCCGGTTGATTGTGAAATCTCTTGGCACAGAGCCTGCGCACGCGCAGCCATCATCCCTTGAAGATTATCGGATCGTATCATATCGGGTTCAATAAAATGGGTACGCAGGAAGCCATCGATCCGTTCCGGTGCGATGTGCTGACGCTCCTGCAAGCGTCGAAGATAGATCGTGGGAGCATCCCCACCGAGAAAGCGATTGGTCCTCGCCGACAGCGCCGTTTTGTTGAGGATAGAATTGTAAATTGAGCCGCCAATTTTTCGGTGATCGCACCACGCCCGGGGAAATATATGATCGATGTCTATTGACTCGTCGAAATAAGTCTGCTCATCGGTGCCCGCACCGGTCCGCCAGTCGATTGCCCCACCGCTCTGCATGATCAGAGCATGCAACCCTTTGTAGGCGGCCGACAGTCGGGACCGCAGCGACATCAATCGGTCGGTCACGAAGTTGCAGTCCTGAATAGTCTGCGGGACCGAACCATCTCCTAATGCCCACGCTATAACCTCAGGCAAGTCGCGTGCGAACCGACCTTCTATTGCAGAACCATATTGCTCACCCAAAACACCGCACCAATACCATTGGCGGACCTTCTGCCGTATCGCGTCATCCTGCCAACGATCGTCCAAGGAAATTAGGATCGTCGCAAGCGGCACAAGCTGCGTCCGGTACGGCAGGTCGCGGGCGCCAAAGATTTTCTCCCGCCAAAGAAACTGACGAGCGCGCTGAAATCCCTCCTCGGCGGCGTCTGCGTGTGCTTGGTAATCGGTAAGCCCAAGATCAAGGATGGTTTGTTTCGTGCAGCTGATCGCTGGGAGATCGCGTCCCGTCGCGCCGGCTTTCTGTGCCCTAGATCGCTCGTCATAGGTGAAGAGCAACGTCACTGCCTGAAGAAAATCGGTATTCTCAACTGCTTTCAGAACGGGGCCGGCTTCCCCGAGCCGCTCTGCTCGTCCCTTGACGCGCCTCGGCCCCCGTGAAATTCCATACCAGTCTTCCCGAAGGTTGAAGCCATCGGCCGCGTAAGTCGCGGTCAGTAGCTCGAACGCCGTCAGGGACACGCCACCGGTGTTCACCTTCTCGAAGACCAGGCAAACCGCCTCTTTGCTAGTGCTGCGGCGCAACTGGATCACCGGAACGGGATAGCTCTTGAACACGTCAAATAAAATCATTCCTAAAGTGATTGAATAATTCAATTTTTTTGCGGTCGTAGTTCCAATACTTCATCCATCCCTGGAACCAATCGTCGCTTCGGAAGACCAGATGCAAAGGAAACAGCTGGTTCTCGTATTCCTTCTCCCTCTTTGATAGATCGAGCAAGACTTCGCGCCCGAAAACACCTGTAATTACCTTGCCGCCGGGAACACCGATAACCGCTTCTTCACGTGTGTCAATGGTACCCAAGGCTTTGTTAATATCGACGTAGTACCATCGATCGACTTGCCTGTTCTTTTCGTCACGCGTCGCAACGGCGCGCGGCAGCATCAGAGCCTGATACAGCGAAGTAAGCCGTTGCTGCCCGTCGAGGATCAACCTCTCGGGCGCCGGCGCAGCCCCATCAAATTCAATACCCTCAATCACCCTCGGCTGAAATTTGACATCGCCTCCCGTCTGGAGGGTCATCACCGCGCCGATCGGGAATGATCGCGAGACACTCGTAACCACACTGCGAATGTGGTCATCGTCCCATACCCATCCTCGTTGAAAGTCGGGAAGCTGGATCTTTCCTTGGCCGATCTCCCGCAGCAGATTCTCGAGGGTGTCCTGCGTCGCGTCAAAAGTGGTCTCTGCAACCATATCTATTCCCCTGCCCTATTTCGTTGTTCTCGTCTTGGCCGTTCTCATCATCTCGGCCGCCCAAGCATCCTCTGCGCCTCCTCGATCGTGATCATCAGGGTCATCGGATCTGTCGCCGAGGCTCGGAAGCCCCGATGCTCATAGAAGGCCTTTGCCTCATCGGAAATCGCGTGCACGAGCAAGGCCCGCACGCCAATCGTCTTGGCGGCGCCGACCACCCGGAGAACGGCATCGCGGAGCAGCGCCGCGCCGAACCCACTGGACTGCCAGCCCCGGTCGATCGCCAGCCGTCCGAGCAGCGCGACGGGTATTGGATCCGGCATATTGCGGCGTACACGTCCGGTCGCCGCCTCGTGCAATACCGAACCTGCCGCCAGGCTGTAATACCCGACGACCCGCCAGCCCGCGGCGATGACGTAAGTCCGCGACGCGCCGCTCGCTTCGTTTTGCCGGGCCCTGCGTTTAAGCCAGTCATCAAGCGGTTCGGTGCCGCAGCTGAATCCATCGAGCTCGTGTTCAGCCGCGAGCGGCGTCGGTGCCGACAGCACCCGCGCTTCTGACGCGCGCTCAGTCAGAATCCCATGGGGCCCTAGTTCTGAGCAGCTTACGCAGATGCGGATTATCTTTCGGCGGCATGTCGAGCGCCGTGATGAAGGCGGCCCACTGTACCTCGTCGAGCTGGAACACTCGCCGGTCCGCTAGGGTATCGAAAGCCGCCGACAGACTGCTGTCGAGTAAAAATTCGCTCACCGTCTTGTTGCTCACCGCCGCGGCGCGCTGCAGGGTGCGCTTGGCTGTCGGCGTCATCCGAAGGTCGACGCGCTCCGATTTAGGTTCTGTGATGTCCGTCATTCGAGATGCCTTACTGCCGATAGCCGATCCGCGTTCCAGCTACATAGCACACGTACATTGTCAGGACAAGGTGAAATGACTAATTGGCTTATAGTATAGCGCGCTCCGCCGCTATCGATCACCGCCGTTCGGCCTTAGCTGTCAGGCGGAAGGCGCTGCGCTTTTCCGTCCTACAGTCGCGGAGTGTAGCCCTTGCGGGGGTATTCTTCCCAATATTGGCGGAAGCCGCGGTGGGTGGCTTCCTGGTGCGGATGGGCGCGGAGTTTCTCGACGTCGATATCGATGCCGAGGCCGGGAGCGGTCGGCAGATCGATCCAGCCATCTTGCACGGTCAATGACGCTGTGGCGATCTCCCGGCAGAGGTCCTGGAAATTCACGAAATATTCGGTGATCCGGAAATTTGGGATTACCGCCGAGAGGTGCACTGTCGCCGCAAGGCCGATCAGCGTGCTGTTGTAATTGTGCGGCGAGATCACAACCGCCTGCGGCTGCGCCATGGCGGCGATGTCGAGCATTGCGCTGATCCCGCCGACGGCGCAGATGTCCGGGTTCAAGATGTCGGCGGCGCGCTTGGCGAGGCACTCGAAAAAGGCTTCCTTCGAATAGATCGCCTCGCCGGTGACGATCGGGATCGGCACCGCGCGCCGTACCTCGGCGACCAGGTCGATGTTCTCCGACAGGCACGGCTCCTCGTACCAATCGATCCCGAATTCGGCGAGCCGGTGGCCGATGCGGATCGCGTGCGCCGGGGCAAAACGTCGGTGCGCCTCGATCAAGAGCTCGAAATCGGGCCCCAGTGCCTGACGCATCGCCCTGACGTAGTCGATCGCGAAATCCTCGTCGCGCCGGTCGACAAAGCTGCGCCAGGGCCCGGGGAACGGATCGAATTTGGCGGCGGTAAAGCCCATTGCCTTGACCTTCAGCCCGCGTTCGACCCCCTCCTCGATCGTCGTTCCGCGCGACCAGCCATTGGCGTAGACGCGCACGCGCTCACGCGACGCGCCGCCGATCAGGTTGTACACCGGCAATCCGGCACGCTTGCCAATGATGTCCCAGGAGGCGATTTCGATCGCGCTCCACGCCGCCATCAGCTCCAATGAGATGCGGCGGATCGCAAAATCCTCGAACATGATCTGGCCGGTGTGCCGGATGTTGAAGGCACTGCGGCCGATTACATGCGGCGCCATCGCCTCGAGGCAGTCCGCGACCACCGTCTCCTTGCCGTGCGTGACATAGGCCTCGCCCCAGCCATGGAGACCCTCCTCGGTCTCGACACGACAAAACAGCAGATCTTTCGAGCTGCCGGTCCCGAGGATAAAGGTTTCGATGCGCGCAATTTTCATGTCCGCCCTCCGCCTCAAGTCAACAGCCGAGCCGCCTCAGTATCCAACGCATCGCGGATCGCGCGAGCCAGCGCCGCCAATTGATAGGGCTTGCGCAATATCGGGAAGCCGGAGTGCCGGGCATTTGCTGCTTTTGCGTAGCCGGTCGTCAGTAACACGGCGATCTCGGGATATTCCTCCTTGACCCGTCGCGCTAGCGCCATCCCGTCGAGCTCGCCGGGCATGACGATATCACTGAACAGCAGATCGATGGCCTCGCCCGAACCGAGGAGTTGCAACGCGCCGGCCGCCGATTGGGCGTGAAATACCCGGTAGCCGAGCTGATCCAGCAACATGCCGGCAATTTCCTCCACCTCGGGGTTATCTTCGACCAACAAGACGGTTTCGCTTCCTCGCGGCGGCTCCGCGTCGGCGGTCTTGCGTTCACTAGGGCGACGATGGGTGCGCGGCAAATACATGGTCACGCTCGTGCCATCTCCCACCCGACTGGCGATCGTCGCGGTCCCGCCCGACTGGCGTGTCAGACCATAGACCTGCGACAGTCCCAATCCCGTGCCTTTATTCGGCTGCTTCGTGGTGAAGTACGGCTCGAACACTTTTTGCAGAACTTTGTCGTCTATGCCGCAGCCGGTATCCGTCACCGTTAGAGCCACAAACTCGCCGCGTAGTCCATCCGGCGTGTCTTCCGGCTCCAGCTGGACATTCCTGGCAGCGATGGTGATCGATCCGCCGTTAGGCATCGCATCACGAGCATTGACGACAAGATTGATCAGTGCGAGCTCCAGTTCATGAATATCGACGGCGACCGGCCACACGCTGCGGCGAATGTCGATTGCGAGATTGATGTCTCCGCGGGCTGAACTGGCGAGCAGTTCGCGGAACCCGGCGAGAAGTTGGCGCAAGCTGACGACCATCGGGTTCAGGGGCTGACGGCGGGAAAAGGCGAGCAGCTGGCGCGTGAGATTTTCACCGCGCGCCGCCGCGAGCTCGATCGCTTCGACCGAGCGCAGGTTCCTCTCATCGCGCAGCCGCCGTTTCAGGATCTGCGCATTGCCGCTGACGACCATCAGCATATTGTTGAAGTCGTGCGCAATGCCGCCAGTCAGCTGTCCCAGCGCCTCCATCTTTTGCGATTGGGCGAGCTGCTCTTGCGTGCGCTGCAGTTTCGCCCTTGCTTCATGGCGCTCGGTGACGTCGCGCATGATGTTCGCGAACCCGATGAGTTTGCCTTCCTCGTCGCGGATGGCGTCGATCACCACGGCCGCAAGAAACAAAGATCCATCCTTGCGAACACGCCAGCCGTCCTGTTCGAAGGCTCCCAAGGTTGCGGCCGCCGCGAGAGCGCGTTTGGGAGCACCGGCCACTTGATCCGCCGCTGTATAGAAACGCGAGAAATGGTGGCCGACAATTTCCGGCTCGGCATAGCCCTCTATCCGTTGCGCTCCGGCGTTCCAGCCCGACACCACGCCCTGCGCATCGAGTTCTGATCAGTGCGTGATCGGTCGCGGCTTCTGTAAACAGTCGGAACTGCCGCTCGCTTTCGCGTAACGCCTCCGCGGCCAGCTTCTCGGCAGTCACATGACGGCCGATCAAATAGATCAATCCGTTCTCTGCCGTCAGCGTCCAAGCGAGCCAGCGCCAAGATCCGTCCTTGTGGCGAAAGCGGTTCTCCATGCGTACCGTCGGCACACCCTCGGCGAGCCGCTCGCGGCCGGCCATCGAATGGGCCGCGTCGTCGGGGTGCCTCAGCTCGCTGACATGCAGCATCTTGATCTCATCCTCGCTCCAGCCGAGGAGAGCGGTCCAGGCAGGATTGACACTGATGAAGTAGCCTTCGAAGTTGGAGACGCCAAGCAGGTCTTCCGACAAATGCCAGATGCGATCGCGCTCGAGCACGCGTTGCGCGATCTCCGCCTCGAGCCGGTCGTTGAGGAGACGCAGGGCCTCCTCTTTGCGGACGCGCTCGGTCGTTTCGATGCAGGTCGTGAGAATGCCGCCGATCCCGTGCGGCGACGCTTCGTCCGGGATCGGGCTGTAGCTGATGGTAAATCGCGCTTCCTCGACAATCGAGCCCTGACGGCGGACGGTCCACGGGTGATCTTCGGCGAAAAAGGCTTTGCGCGCGCCGCGCAGGATTGCTTCGTTCAGCGGCCCGAGCTCGGGATAGACCTCCGACCAGACCTCGCGCAGTGAGCGGCCTAGTGCCTCCGGGTGCTTGTCGCGCAGAATGGGCCGATAGGCATCGTTGTAAATAAGGACCTGCTCGGGCCCCCAGCGGATTGCCATCGGAAACCCCGAAGCGAGGATCATCGCAATGCTGAGCTTCAAACTTTGCGGCCAAGTCTCGGTGCGGCCGAGCGGGGTCGTCGACCAGTCCATCTCGCGGATCCGTCGGGCCATCTCTCCGGGCAGGTTGGCAAGGGTTCGGACGGTCATCGGACGTGGTCGAAGCTTCCTACCGAACATAGGAAGACGCTAGGACACACGGGAATGCGGCGTATGTCCAGCCCCACTGATTGTGGTAGAAGTCGCCTCGAGCGGGCTCGTTTCTTTTCACGGGAGTCTACGGCAATGAGGACCTTTGTTCGCTGCGGTCAGCTCTTCTCCGGGCGCGAGGACGATGCCCGTAAAGGCGAAATTTTCGTCTTCGATCAGCAGGGCATTATCGAGTACGCCGGCGCGGAGGCTGGATCGCCGCCGCGTACCCGCAGCGACCGGATGCTCGATTATTCCGGCGCTTTCGTCATGCCCGGGCTGATCGACGTCCACACGCATCTCGCCTATGGCAACGCGAAGAGCGAGGAGGACATCGACCTCTACAGCCCGCTCGAGTTCCGCACCCTGCGCGGCATGTTCTTCGCGCAAAAGATGGTCGCCGCCGGGTTTACCGCGTTGTGCTCGCCGGGGGACGCCGGCCAAATCAGCCTGTCGATCCGCAACGCGATCCGCGCCGGCCTCTTCGACGGGCCGCGGGTCATGGCGGCGGGACCCTACATCACGAGCCACCAGGGCCTCACCGACTGGTACCCGACCTGGATCGGCGCGCCCGAGACCTCAATCGGCAAGCTCGTCACGACCGCCGCCGAAGCGGTCGAGGAGATCCGCCGCCAGACAAAGAACGGCGTCGACTGCGTCAAGATCGCGATGGACGGCATCCAGCGCCGCGACGACGACGGCAGCCTCGTCGCCGCCTTCACGCAGGAAGAGACCGACATCATGGTCCGCGAGATCCACCGCCACGGCAAAAAGGCGGTCGTGCACGCCCGCGGCCGCGAGGCGACATTGTACTCTGCGCGCGCCGGCGCCGATCTGATCTTTCACGCAAACCATCTCGACGACGAATGCATCGCGGCGATGCTCACAAACGGTTGCCTGCTTTCGCCGACGATGACGCAGCCGAAGAATGTCATCGAGTTCACGCAGCCGCACGAGCCGGCCGGCCAGCGCGGCCGGCCCCAGCATGCGCAGCGCGAATACGAGATCGGCTGCGCCAACTGGAAAAAAGCACGCGCCGCCGGTGTGCCGCTATTGACTGGGACCGATACCGGCTTCGCGGTTACTCCCTATGGCGAATGGAACGCCCGCGAGCTCGAGCTCTTTGTCGACGACCTCGGCTTCACGCCCGCGGCGGCGCTGCGCGCCGCGACCGAGGTCAACGCCCGCTTCATGACCGAGGGCGACCATCTCGGCGCGCTGGAGCCCGGCCGCGCGGCCGACTTCATCGTGCTCGACGCCTCCCCCCTCGCTGACATCCGCGTGCTGCAGGATCGCAACCGATTGCAGGCGGTCTACATCGCGGGCAAGGAGATCCGCATACCCGACCGCCCCTACGACCCGCGGCAGGTCACCGACTTCGCGCTATCGAACTGGACCGAGCTCTACACCCGGGCGCGGGTCGCCGAATTGCGGCAGCCGCGCCCGATCCTTGCGGCGGCCGAGTAAACTTACTCCCGGAACTGCGCGGCGCGCCACCTGACGGCGGCAGGGACGCCATCTGAGGCTACGATCTCGCGGAACCTCTCGCCGAATTCGGTCTTCATTGCGTAGAGCGGGCCGACGATGTCGAGCCCGGCGTAGAGGGCGGTGCGGAAGCCGGCGGCATCGGCGCCGCGATTGACCGCGCGCTTGGTTGCGAAGAGCGCTTCGGGTGAAATCAGCGACAGCCGCTTCGCATACCGCAGGCTCGCCTCGCGCAACTCGGGCAATGGCACGATGCGGTTGACCATGCCGAGATCTAGCGCCGCCCCGGCGTCAATCGTGTCACCGAAATAGAGCAGTTCCCGCGCCTTCTTGTAGCCGATGATCATCGGCATCACGAGTGCCGGACCGACGCTAGAGAACCGCACCTCGGGCTCGCCGAACGTCGCATCATCGGCCGCGATCGTCAGGTCGCACAGCATGACGAGTTCGCAACCGCCGCCCATTACGTGACCTTGAACCGAGGCGATGACCGGCTTTTTCATCATCCACGGCAGCATCTCGAATTCGAACTGAGGGCGAAGATGCTCGTGCGCTTTGTTGGGATCGCTGCGCCAATCATCCGCACCCGGCGCCTTCCCCGAAATGTCGTAGCCGGCGCAGAAGCTGCGGCCCTCGGCGCGCAGCAAGACGACGCTCGTGACGGGATCGGCGTCGGCCCGCGCGAATGCGTCGGTCAGCTGTTGCTGCAATTCCGCGCTGATCGCGTTGAGCTTTTCCGGACGGTTGAGGGTGATGACGACGACCTTGTTGTTTACGTCGTACAATACCAGGGGATCGGGCATGGTGTCCTCCTATCGCCGGGTCTGGAAAAAACCGCGAAGCAATTCGCCGGCGTGTCTCTCTTCAATGCCGCCATAGATTTCCGGCCGGTGGTGCGTGGTCGGCTGATCGAATAGGCGAGGGCCGTGTTCGACTGCACCCCCCTTCGGATCATAAGCCCCAAAATAGAGCCGGCGCAGGCGGGCCAAGCCGATCGCCGCGGCGCACATCGAACACGGCTCGAGGCTGACGTAGAGATCGCATTCGGCCAGGCGTGCGACGCCGAGGCGCGCGGCGCCTGCCCGCAACACCAGCATCTCGGCGTGCGCGGTCGGATCATGGTCGGCCTCGACGCGATTGCCGGCGCCGGCCAACACGCGGCCTTCGCCATCGACCAGCACGGCGCCGATTGGTACATCGCCGCGGGCGGCCGCCGCCGCCGCTTCGGCAAGGGCCAATTTCATCGGGGACGGATGTGGGGTCATCCGCCGTGCCATCGGCGGATGGGTTCGGGTATCGCGATCGGCCGCCGGGTAGACAAGCGCATGAACAAGCCTTCCTGCTCGGCCTCTGCATGGACGGCGCCGTTGACCGAGAATTCGGCCGCGAGCCGCCAGCGCACTCGGGTCAATCCGGCAACCCGCATGCGGCCGACCAGTGGATCGGCGATCGTCACCGGCCGTCGATAGCCGATTCGGGTGGACAAGAGAATCGGCGCGATGTCCTCGGCGAGCGCCCGGATCAGCGGATAGGCCTGGTCCAAAAGGCCGAGCCGCAGATCCTCGAGCCAGCGAATGAACACGATGTTGCTGACAATGCCGGCAAAGTCTATGTCGTAAGTCCGTATCGGGAGCGGCTGCTCGTAGCACTCGCTCATCGCTCCTCCGGTCTTTATTGGATCCGCAGCATGGCACAGCCGGTTATCGGTCTCACCCTCGATCATGAGCCACCGGGGGGGTATTCGAATTTCCCGTGGTATGCGATCCGCGAGAATTACTGCAACGCGGTGCGCCGTGCCGGGGGTTTGCCGATTCTCTTGCCGCACGACCCCGATGCGGCGGCGGAGTACCTCGGCCGGATCGACGGTCTGATCGTCACCGGCGGCGGTTTCGATGTCGACCCGGCACTGTTCGGGGAAGCGACAAGGCACCCGACGGTCAAGACCAAGGACCGCCGCACTGCCTTCGAGCTCGCCGCCGCGAAGGGCGCGCTCGCCCTCGGCATGCCGGTGCTCGGGATCTGCGGCGGCCAGCAGCTCCTAAATGTCGCGCTCGGCGGCACCTTGATCCAGCATATTCCGGACGAAATCCCGGATTGTTTGGCGCACCGCCAGCCCAACCCGCGCAACGAGCCCGGCCACACCGTGCGGGTGATCGCCGGCACCCTCCTCCACCGCATCATCGAAGTGGACAGCCTCGGGGTCAACAGCGCGCATCATCAGGCGGTCAAGAAGGCCGGGCCGGGGCTCGTCATCGATGCAGTTGCCGAGGATGGCGTTGTCGAGGGAATCGAGGATCCGCGCCGTCGCTTCTGTCTCGGTGTGCAATGGCACCCCGAGTTCGAGATCAGCGGGGCCGACCGCCGAATCTTTCGGGCGTTTATCGAAGTCGCCAGCGGGTGAATAATTCGGCCACTTCAGAGCACGAGCCCACCGCCAAGGCGCCGCAGTATCAGTTTATGCAGTATCAGTTTATGCAGTATCAATTGATAAGGCCGAGCCCGCGGATTTTCTCGAAAGCCGGGTGGATTTGGACTCGGTATGCGGCGGACGCGGAACGCGACAGCCATAGCTGTTCGAACGCACGTGTCCGGTGCTGCGGGTATAGTCCGCGAAATTTCGCTGCGGCTTCGGTGGCCTCCTTATCCCGCCCGATCGTGGACAGCGCAGCCGCCAGGAACAGCTGCGCGCTGCCATAGCTAGAATTGCGTTCCAAAGATTTGCGGAGAAGCGAAATCGAAGTCTCGGTTCGCCCGCGCAAGAGTTCGGCAAAGCCGCCGAAGAAGAGCCAAATGCTGTGCCGCCGATCCGAGCCATCTAGGCTCATTGCGCGCTCGATCGACGGGAGGGTCTCGTCGACGCGGCCGAGAAAGGCAGCGTTGTATCCGGCGAACCCGTGCGCGGTACCCTGGCCAGAATCGGTTGCCAAGGCGCGCTCAAACGCGTCGCCCGCCTCATCCAGTTGTCCGGCAGCCGAGTACAACATCCCTTGTACACAATGCGCCGCGGTGTGCCCCGGGGCGATCGAGAGCGCAATCGCCGCCGCCTCGCGACCCAGGTCCGAGGCGGTTGCCACGACCCGCGGCTCGGCCCACCATGGGTTGCTGACGAGATGTTGGCAGGTTATCGCCAACCCTGTCAGAGCCTCGAGATTGCGTGGATCGTTCGCCAGCACTGTTAGATACCAACGCTGCGCCTCGGCCGACAACTCCGCACGCATGCCTTGTTGGAGCGCGCCTGCCGCGCGCGACAGCGCTTCGGTGACCCCGTGCTCCATGCCCGCGTCGAAAAAGGCGCGCCGGCTCGCCGCCTGGAGCAGCAGCACGTGAAGCTCTCGGGATATCCGCCGCGTGATCCTGGTCTGGATCAATGCGAGATCTTCCGGACGGAACTCATGGCGCCCCGCCCACACGAACTGGGACGTCGCGGCATCGACGATCCGCATATTCACCCGCAGAGTTCCCGGATGGGCGCACTGAGCGCTCCCGGTAACGACATAGTCGTATTCGCGCTCCGAAGCCGGCGACCGGGCGAGTTTGGCCATTGCAGGTTGTTCGCCTTTCAACGGTTTGAGCGAGAGACCGCGGCCTTGTCGAAGGAGGTCGGTGACGAGGTCATCGGTAAAGGCTTCCACCAAGCGTTGGCGATCGGGATCGCCCGTCAAATTGCGCATTGGCGCCACTGCCACGGCAATGCTCGGCAGAAGGCAGGGCCATTGCGGTTTTTCTGAGCCAGCGGACGGCTGTTTTTGCGACTGAGGAGTGTGGTTTTCCACTACGCGATCGGGGTTTGCGTTCAAAGGCGGGCGCACCTGGTTGCTCGGCGCGCCGCTCACGATGTGGTGCTCGCCGCCCATGCGGGCGATTGAGCGCGCCAGCGCCTGCGTCTCCTCATCGGGCGTGACGCTCAGCTCCCGCTGCAAAGTATTCACGCAGCTCTTGTATTGGCGCAGCGCTTCACCGCGGCGGCCGCCGCGCGCGTAGGCGCGCATCAGCGCACGCTGCCCTGCTTCGGATAGCGGCTCGAGGGCCACCAGCCGACGCCCGGACTGGATCGCGGCTTCGTAGTCACCAGCGGCGTCCTGCAGCACGATCAACCGTTCCAGAACGTCACAGATCGCAGCAAGCGCGCGGTCGCGTGCCGCTGCCAACCACTCCTGAAACGGCTCGGAGGCGATGTAGAAATCAGCTAGAAAATCTCCGCGGTACAAGTCGGCTGCCATCTGCAGCTCGCCACGGTCCTGTGAGCGCGACAGGCGCTCAAAATCATCAAGGTCGACGATGGCGTCCCTGACCCTGCAATTGGCGAAATCGGCTGCCAAATCAGAAGCTATTCCCCGCCCGACCATCTTGCGCAGCTCCAACAGGCAATTGCGCAAACTGTGGCGGCCTTGCTCCGCGCCCTGGTAGGGCCACAGCAAGTCGGCCAATCGCTCGCGGCTGACTGCTTCGCCGTTTTGGGCCGCGAGAAAGGCGAGCAGGGCGCGCGCCTTTTTCGGGAGCTTATCGAGCCGACAGTCATCACTCTTGATCACCAAAGGTCCGAGCACTTGAATTGTCAAAGACATCATCATTATCCCAATAATGGCTGAGGAAAACTCTCGGCCGTTAGTTTATACAGAGGCGCGCATTGGCTGCCCGGAACCGGGGAGCGCATAGACGAATCACATCGATCGCTTCCCATTTGGACTAGCCATTCAGCAAAATGGCGTCGGGCTCGACCGCCCTGTCGTACCCATGCGAACTGCCACCGCGGGATTGGAGCTTGACCCGTCTGTATTAATTATACAAATTATGGCAAAATTACGTCCGTTCGCGACGAATTGTTTCAATACGGCGAAATCGAGCCGGACTTCCAGGTCTTTTGTATCGGCGGGTATCATCGATGCCGTTAAAACCCGCCTGATCGGTAAAAAGGTGACGGTCCCGTATCGCATGACGGATTGCCCGGGCGGCGCAATGCAGGAATCAGATAATCGGGACCGTCACGCTGCTCACGAGATCGAGTGGTCCGTAGGGAAGAAGCTGCGGCGCCACGAAATCGAACGAGTGGCTCGCGCAGATCGTCATCGTGGTTGGGGATGTCGTCGTGTCGACCGCAACAGATACGCTGATGGCAGGGCTCCAGTAAGCGGCCAACACCTGCCGGGCATACCAGGCGGAACAATTTGCCAGCGGCGTGTCCGATAAGGCAGGGCATTGCGAGGCCTGGGTCTGAGCTACGCAGATCGCAGGCGGATGGTGAATGGACACCATCGCATATCGGCCGGCTTCCTCGACCGCTATCAGCATCGTATTGTAGGTCCATAAGGCCCGCGCAGCTTCGACGCTGCCGACGACAGCCAACAACAGCACAGACATTATGACGGCGGCCTCCACGGCGGCGGTGCCCGTCTCGGCTGCGCACCAGAACGGTTTGCGGCACCTCATTGCAGGCGCACCTCGGTCGTCGCGGTTAACATTGAAGGGATGCCCGGCCATGGCACCAGCGCCGTAAAAGGCTGATTTGCCGTGATCCGGATGAAAACGCGATTGGGCCCGGGACGGCCGAGTGTAGCACACGATTCACTGCAGGCAATCGGCGTCTCGTCATCGCACTCGCAGCTCCTCGGAAAGCTCGCCGGAAAGATCAATGTCGGCACGGGGCTCATCGCAGTCTGCATCGCGTGCCGTATGCCGCCGGTATCGTCCGGGTATGTCCGTGCATATTCCGCACCGATACGTGCCGTTGCCGCCAGTCCTGCGGATTTAGTTGCGAGCATACCGAAATCGGCGATACCGGTCGCAATCAGAGCGAGGATCGGCGCCATCAGGGCGAACTCGGCGGCTACACTGCCATTACAGTTTCGGCACCCCGGGGCTATTTCTCGTTCTCGCAGACCCCAATCTTTGAAACTTTTCGGCATCTTCATTCGGCGATTGCTACAGTAACGATTGCGGGAAGATTGCCGAGGCCAGCGCTCGCACATCCGCCGGCGTCGAGCCGAGACGTAGCATCGATGTCCACGGTTCCGACCACGAGCAGCAAACATTGCGGCCCGGCCGCGCTCGGTGCTCCGTGAAAGGTCACCGACGAGTTGGGGAAATAGACGAGCCCGTTGAGGGTCGCACCCGGCGTGCCGCCAATCGTGCTGCGGCTCGACGTGTAGCTCGTACCTGGTGGCAAGCCATTTGAATCCTGAATGATCGCTAGGCCAGCAAAGGGCCCTGAACTTGGCGCGTTGAGCGTCAACATGGCACTTGAGGCCACCGATATCGCCCCGATCTTACCGGCCTGCGCGATCAAGATGATCGTGACACCGGCACCCCTTATATTGTCACAAGTTGAGCACTTGAGCACAGAGCGCGACTGAAGGGTCAGATTGCCGGTAACCCAATAAGTGCCCGGCGCTAGGTCAACCGTCTGTCCAGACGTGATCTTCCAGGACCCCGATATCCGGGTATTCGGCGACAGGAGAATTTGTGGAGCGGTCAGTGATTGTCCGGCGATTGCGCAATTGCCGGTGTAAATCGTCACATAACCTGAAGTCCTCGGTGCGCAAGCGGGTGTCGCCGGCATGCCGCGGGCAAGAAGGGCATGGGTCAGGGTACCGGCGTAAGGATCGGCCACCCTCGGCGTGCCAATCATCGCAGGTGAGGATAGCGTGAATTCCGGTGGCGGCGCCGCCGGGTCGATCGGGCTCCCTTGCAACGATATTTCGCCGGCGGTGACCAAAGTCGCTGCGGCTACGGCACTGGTGCCGCTACGAAGGTTGATCGCGCTGCCGCTGATTGAATTCGCCGCGACGGAACAGTTGGGCATGTGGAGCTGGACAGAAGCGGCGATTTCTACATCCGTGCTGGTCGCGCCAAGCGCCAGAATGCACGGGTTGTCCAACAGCTCGATGACCGCAACAGCCGTATTGGATACCGTGACGCCCGACAGAAACATCGCTGCCAGCAAAGCCCCCTGGGACTGCTGCAGGGTGACCGCGATTCCATTAGTGACAATTCCGTCGCTGTAGGGATAAACGACTGCCGGCGTACCCCCCTTGTAGCCGTTTCGTCTGGCGGCCTCGTCGGCAGCCCTCGCCAGGTCGCCGGTCATGTTGGTTTTTCCGGCGATCACCCCGTAAGCTACTGAGACCACGGCGGAGTCGGCGGCCGACTGGTTTTGTAATTTGATGGTGAACCAAACGCCGGTTTCAACACCGAGCGCACCGATCCCGATCAGACCTGGAAGAGCAATGGCCACGATCATTGCGGTAGCGCCAGACTTGTCGCGAAAAATGCGCGCGATCAAGTCCCAAAGCAATGAAACGAAGTCCGGCGACACGGTTGATCGCAGCTCGTAACTGTTCGGCGGCCGTTTTTCTGGCCGACAGACGCACGACGCAACGGGGAGACGAATGATTGACCCGAGCATTGAGATTAGGAAGTCTGCCTCCGGCGCCGCTCATGCAGCCTGGCGCGCCTGGCTTCTCTCACCAGATGTTTCGGTCACGGACCCCTTGCCAGCATGTCGATGATGCGCAGCGCCAAGGGTGTGCCGATCACAATCATCAAAGACGGTAAAATAAAGGTCATCAACGGCACAGTCATCAGCACGGGGAGCCGGGCCGCGCGCTCTTCGAAGCGCACTAGACGTTCGGTTCGCATCTCGGCCGCCACGGCTCGCAGCGAACCCGCAAGTGGTGTACCGAACTTAATCGATTGGTTGAGTGCGGCAACAATTCCGCGCAGGCTCGGAATACCTGCTCTCTGCGCGAGATTGTCGAACGCTTGATCGCGTACTGCCGATATGCGCATCTCTGCCGCCGTAGCGGCGAACTCCTCTGCAACCTCGGGATTGGAGGAGCGGAGAACGCGGCTGACCTGCTCGATCGCGTGGTCCAAGCTAAGACCCGCCTCGGCGCAGATGACGAGTAGATCGAGCGCGTCTGGTATACCGGTTTCCAGACGCCCGCGCCGCCTCGCCGCTAGCCGGGAGAGGACCACATCGGGACCGCGCCAGCCGAGGATAGCGACGGCCACCAGCAGCGCCAATCTAATCGGGGTAGCTCCGACGAAGAAATGGCGCCATTCGAGCACTACCCAACAAAGTGGTGAGAACATTATGGCGCTACACATCTTGGCGGTAAGCAGGGCGGCGAGATGGCCATGTCCCTTTATCCCCGCACCAACGAGTGCGGCTAACAACCGCTCTTGGGCCGCCCGGCCGATGACCCGATTTGCCGCCACCGTGGCTCCGAGCCATTGATACCAAGGCAGCCGAGAGGCCAGTGACGGCGTAGCGAAGTCGTGCGGCGCGCGCCTCAGCACCTCGAAAAGGCGCCTCTGGCGACCCTCCGACTGAGCGATCCGTCCGAGCTTGAACGCCGACACCACGGCCGCCGCCAGAGCGAGCGCAAGAAGGCAGGTATCAGGGTACCTGAATTGCATCTCGCCAATACGGATCGCAAGAAAAGTATGGTCGAGGGAGGTCAGCCATTCGGCGAGTGCTTCGGACATAGCTAGCGCAGATTTCTCTTTATCAGCGCGCGCATCGCAGCAATCCCCGTCAGCAAGCTGGTGACGGCAATCCCAAGCAAGAAGCGGCCGCGCGGGTCAAAAAAAAGAACCGACATAAGATCTCGGTTGATCAGGAAGAGACCCACTCCGGCAACAAAGGGCGTGCTCGCGATAATCGCAGCGGAGGCTTGTGCCTCGGCGGTCAGCGCACGGGCTTTCGCACGCAGAGCCTTTCGTTGGCGAATAATACCGCCGAGATTGGAGAGAGTTTCAGCGATGCCGCCGCCAGTTTGGCGTTGCAGGAGCAAGCTGACGGCGAATAACCTAAAATCCGGGACGCGGATGCGGTCGGCGGCGCTCTGCAGAGCTTCTTCCAACGCGGTGCCGATGCGCAACTCGTCCACGATCTGCTGAAACTCGGTGCCGACCGGCGGCCGAACCTCATGAGCTACGAGTTCGATTGCGTCGGGTGCGGGTAGACCGGACCTGACAGCGCGGACGATCAGATCGAGGGCGTCTGGAAATAGGTCCAGGAACTGCCGCTGGTATCGGCTCTGAGCAAACCGAAGGAGCCATGCAGGCGCACTTATCACCGCTGCGCCGCCAAGGGCAATGGCGTTTACGGGGTGCACCGATGCTCCGACGGCGGCCAGTCCGATTGCTGCCGCTGCGGCAATTCCCGCCCCAACGAGGTGCCCCGGTCCAATGCGATTGCCAGTCGCCGCAAAGGCACGGTCGAGGCGGCTTGACAGGCTGGTGGGCAGCGCGTTGCGCTGCGGTCCTGATCTCCGTAATGAGAAGACTGGCACATCAGCGCTGGAGGCAGTCACAGCGATGGCTCTCAGACGGAGCTCGATATGCGCTCTGCGGCGCTCGGAGCGGAGCACCCGAAAAAGCGCACCGCCGAGCAGAACAGTCGTGAAAAGGGCGGCGACCAGAATGGGATTGAACAATTCACGTCTCCCCAATTCCAAGCGCGTCGAGGAGATCTCTTTCGAGGCTAAAGCGTGCTGCGCGCACAGTGAAATCAGGGCGCATCCGCGTCGAACTCGAAGCTGCCGTGGATGCCGCCGGCGAGCCGCTCCCCGCGATACTGAAAACCGAAGAGCTCTCGGGTAGTGATGATCTCGCCTTCCATTCCTGCGATCTCGGCTACGCTCTGCACCCGCCGGATGCCGTCGCGCATGCGTTCGATATGCACGATCAAATTGATTGCGCTGGCGATCTGCATGCGGATTGCCCTGAGCGGCAAGCTCAGATTGGCCATCATTACCATGTTTTCGACCCGGTAGAGCGCGTCGCGCGGCGAGTTGGCGTGCACCGTCGACATCGACCCGTCGTGTCCGGTATTCATCGCCTGCAGCATGTCGAACGCCTCAGCGCCCCGGACCTCGCCGACGATGATGCGGTCGGGGCGCATGCGTAGCGCGTTGCGGACGAGATCGCGCTGCGCGACCTGACCAACTCCTTCGATGTTGGGAGGGCGCGTTTCCATCTGAACGACGTGCGGCTGCTGCAGACGCAGCTCAACGGCGTCTTCGACTGTGATCACCCGTTCGTCGCAGTCGATGTGCTGCGTTACCGCGTTCAGCAATGTCGTCTTGCCGGAGCCGGTGCCGCCAGAGATCAGAATGTTGAGGCGTGAGCGCGCGGCGATCTCCAGGAGCCGCGCCACCTGAGGCGACAGATTCTGCTGCCGGACCATTATGTCAAGCGTCAGGCTCTGCTTCGGGAATTTGCGGATCGAAATCGATCCGCCGTTCAGCACTAGCGGCGGCAAAACGATGTTAACCCGGCTGCCGTCGCCGAGCCGGGCGTCGACCATGGGGCTCGCTTCGTCGATGCGCCGGCCGATCGCGGCGGCGATTCGCTGCGCGATGCCGACAAGATGCTGCGCGTCGCGAAAACGGGCCGCGGTCTTTTCCAGCTTGCCGTTCCGCTCGACGTAAATATCAAACGGACCGTTTGCCAAAACATCGGTGATGTCCTCGTCGTCGAGGAAAGGTTCAAGAGGACCGAGCCCGACCATATCGTCGCTAAGGTCAGCGGCGAGCGCCATCTCCTCCAACTTATTGAGTTGAACACGCTCCTCGGTCGCAATCTCGTTCACGAGTTTGGCGATCTCCCGGCGCAACGCGGGGCGAGGAACGCGGCCTGCCACGGTCGGGTCGATCCGCGACAGCAGAACGGTGCGAATTCTCTCCTTCAGCTCGCTCAGCGAGGCTAAATCGACGACCGGCGCAGGAGATTCCGCGGCGCCGTCGGGTATTAAGACGAGACCTGGGCGCTGCGGCCCGGGAACACGGCGTCCAAAGCCGGTCGTAATCATATGGCAAGCCCCCACCACCGCTTACGCCCAATTGCCCGGCCAGAAATTTCTCCCGCAAGCGCTGCAACCACTTCCGTCAAAGCGCCGCGTCGCAACGGTCCTGGCGCCGTGAACAGTTTCGGGCGAAACGGAATTACGAAGTTTGGCTGCAATTTGATTTTGGCCATCTCCTTCACTGTCAGTGCCCGGCGACCACCCTCGCCGATCCGGTTGATGACGAGCATGTTGGCGTGCTCGGCACGACCTGCACTGAAGCCTTCACGCAAGCGCACCGTATCGCGGACCGAGCGCAGTGTCTGATCGGCCACAATAATACGAATATCGGCGGTATCGAGCGCCTGCCAATAAGGTGAGCCAGGGATCCTCGGCACATCGGCGATAATGTAATGAAATTGGGTGCGCAGGACTCCAACTAGCTTGTCGACCGCCTCGGCGGTGAATTCTGCGTCGACGCGCAAAGGCTGTTCAGCGCTCAGCACAAACAGGCGCTCGCCGTGCAGCGCCATCGTCCGGTCGAGAAACACGCTGTCGATGCGCAGCGGGTTGGTTAGCGCCTCCCGCAAGCCGGGCGTGGGCTTGAGATTCAACGCAAGTGCGCAGTCGCCGGTGTGCAGATCCAGATCGAGGAGCATGACCCGGCGGCTCTGCCGATTGGCTAGATCCAGTGCCAGATGGATCGCCAGGGTTGTCGCACCGACGCCGCCGCGGGCACCAATCACGGCAACGACTTTTCCGAGCTTCCGACTTATTGGGGTTCCGTGGTCCGGGGCAGGTGCGCCCATCAATGCTTTAACCAGCAGTTGCGCAGTCACCGGCTTGACGATGTATTCGCTGACGCCCGCCCTCATCAGGTCGCGATAAAGGGCGACATCGTTTCTGTCGCCGATCGCGATTACTACGACACCAGGCTCACAGAGTTCCGCAAGCTCATGGATCTGTGAGGCCGGCATTTCAGCGCCGCTGATATCAACGATAATTCTCTCGGGTGATCGCTCGGTACCGAGATATCGAATTGCACCGGCGAGGCCTCCGCGCCTGATCATCGGGCTGGGGAGGGGGAGTTGCGCGAGACACGAGCTCAATGACGCCTCGCTCTCTCCGTCCAACACGAACGCCATCAACCGGACACGGCTGCTGGGTGGGGTGACCGCCTTCTCTATCGGCCCGGGGGTCTGAAGCGGGCTCTTCAGGCTCTGGAGGGCATTAATCACGTAGCTAACCCGGATGCCGTTCCATCAAACGGAAGAACCTGGCTTACCCCGGAGAATGCCCCGGCCGTCGCACATCACTGAGGCTTGACCGTGGCAGTTTTGGATCCGTGGATGACCTCCACTGCAGGCTGCTCGGCACCGACCGCTCTTGCGGGCACGGCATCACCTAGCGCCGGCGAAACGTCGCCGGCCCAAATCGGTTTGATGCCCGCGTTTGTGAATAGGCCCGTTGTGGTGGACGCGGCGCTGTTAGTTGCGCTGGCGCTACGCAAAGTCAGCGAGAGTTTGCCGAGTTCGGCGGCCACGTTGACCTTTTCGGCTTGATCGGGCATGACCTCCAGAGTAACTGTCCGGCCAAAGCCGCTGGCTGCGCCACTCGGCCGGGTGTCGAGTGGATCGATCGCTAACACCCGCAGGTTCTGGACGACCGTTTCGCCCACCGAGCGCCGCGTCAACGGCGGGTCGTTCTTGAAGGTCTGCGTCAAGATCACGTCGACCCTGTCGCCGGGATATAAAATGCCAGTGCTCGCGCCCCCCGTTGCTACTGGAATTGCGATCGCTCGTGCTTGAGGAGAGAGGACGACCTGGAGAAAATCGCGGTCGCCAGGCTTCACAATGGCGCCGCGATCGATCGGCTCGCCGGCCATGACGCTACTCCGCAGCGCAGCGCCATACACCTCCGCGCTGGCCTCTAGATCGAGCGCAAGGTTGGGGTTGCCGGACGCATTGAGACGGCGGGTGATTTGCCCCGACTGGGCGCCGGCTAAAATCTGCTTCCAAACCACGTCCTTGGCACGCAACAAAGTGCCGCCCGGCAGCGCAGTTGCAGCAACAAGTATCTCCTGCTTCGATGAGACCGTAAGGATGCCCCGCGGCAATGCACGGAGGGCGAGTACGACGACAACGCAAAGCGATGTGAGGAACAACAGTGTGAGTATCGTTTTCGCGGACATAGCCGTTCACTGCGCCGTTATCAGGGTAATCACGCCGGCAGTAGCGACAGCAAAGCCATAAGGCACTGTGGAAGCCTTCGCCGGATCTCGAACCCGGTCGGTGTCTGCGCTTGAGCGTCTGTGCCCTGGCTGCCAGCGGCGATTCCAACGCGCCTCGAGGTTATCGATTGCAATAGAGAGGAGCGCGAGCCCTCCACCACAAAGGCTCATCAGAAAGAGAAAATCGAGCAACTCTTGATAGCCGATGAGCAAAACGGTGGCGGGTATCATTTTTGAGTCGCCGCCGCCAATCGTACCGCAGCGAAACATTACAAACGTGCCACCCAAGCTTATAGTGGCGGCCGCCAGCGTGTACGAGCCAGCGACCAGGTCTTCGGCGAGCGCAATGCGAGTTAGCCCCAGCGCAGCAATCGCCAGGGAAAGCACATTGGGTATACGCCGTGTTCGAAGATCGTGATAAGCAATGATCGCAAGAATACCGACGGCGGCGACGAGGAACCCCGAGTGCATGGCCTACTCCCTGCTTCACGATCACACCTACGCAAGCCGGCACACCTACGCAGGCCGGTCGGAAACGGAATTTCCGTCGCCGACCGCTGCGGTATGTGGCGCCTACGGGGAGGGAATCGTGATCGCGGAAAGCGTCGTGCCAACCGATGAGAACAGAGTGGTGAGGCTGGTGCCAAGCGCCTGTGCACCGACTGCAATTGCGAGGGCAACGAACACAATCAACATCGCGTATTCGGTAGCGGTGGCACCGCTCTCGTCACGACGCCAGCGACTGGTCAGACTCTGCATTTGAAACGTCCTCCTTTCAGGGGTGACCCTGTGGCCAGTGCGCGCCAAAGGCGATCACAGTCGCCACGTAGCCAGTAGCCAGACTAACCCAGTCGCTGTCAGCGGTCTGTCAGGCCGCCGTCAGAAAACCGCCTTTTGTTATTTATTTTATTGATTGCGCGCGATGGGAACGCCGCTCAGCCGCAAGGGGATCCGGCGCTCGGGACCAGTGCGGTCGCGAGGCGTGAAATGGGTGGAATGCGTCGCAGATCGCCGCCCGGTAAAACTTCGCCGCTTCTTCAAGGATAGTGTGCGGCGATCAGGTGACCACTCCGAGGCTGCGGATCGTGTCGAATACCGGAAGGATTTGGGCTCGGTAGGTTGCGGATCCCGAACGTGACAGCCATAACTGCTCGCACGCTCCCGCGGGGCCCTCGCCGTATTGCTGGCGAAACGATGCGGCGGCCTCGGCAGCTTCGCGATATCGGCCGCTAAGCGATAAGGCCGCGATCAGGAACATTCGTGCACTGCCGTAACTGCCATTGAGTGCCAAAGACTTCCGCAGCAAAGCAATCGATGCATCGGCGTGCCCGATCAGCAATTCGGCAAAACCGGCAAAAAAAAACCAGATGCTGTGCCGTCGGTCAGCCTGGTCGAGACGCATCGCACGTTCGATTGCCGGAAGCGTATTTCCGGCGTTGCCGAGAAAGGTGGCATTGTAAGCGGCGAAACCGTGGGCGATAGCCAAACCCTGATCCATGGCCAGCGCTCGCTCGAAGGCTAGTGCGGCCTCGTCCAACTTGCCGGCCGCAGAGTGCAGCATCCCTTGCACGCAATGCGCATCGGCCGCCCCTGGCGCAAGATTTAAGGCGATCGCGACCACTTCGCGCCCGAGATCTGAAGCCACGGAAGCAGCGAGCGGGTCGCCCCACCACGGATTGCTGACCAGCTCCTGACAGGTTCTGGCCAGACCGACGAGCGCCTCCACGTTCCGTGGGTCGTCGGCCAGCGCGGCCAGGTACCATCGCTGCGCTTCAGCCGTGAGGTCTGGCCGCAGTTCTCCCTCGAGCGCGGTCGCCGCGCTGGAAAGGCATTGGTGGACCTCGTAACCGGCGCCCAATTCGCGCACTACTCGTTCAACTTCCTGTTGGAGCAGCAGAATGTGCAGCTCGCGAGAAATCCGCCGAATAATCTTAGCTTGCACCGGCACGGCCTGGTCGGCGTCGAATTCGAAGCGGCGAGCCCAAAGATACTCGGAGGTCGCCGCATCGGTGATCCGCACATTGATGCGCAGCATTCCAGGACTACCGCGCTGGGCGCTGCCCGTTACAGAATATTCAACCTCGCTCTCGGGCCGCTCGACGGCATTGGCCGGCTCTTTGACCAAGCGTCGTAGTGAAAAACCACGCCCGTACCGCGTTAGATCGGCGACAAGGTCGCTCGTCAACGCGTCCAAAAGGTTCTCTTGGTCGCTATCGCTGGTCAGATTGCGCCACGGCACTATCCCTACGGCGATGCTTGACAGCAGACATCGCCTCGGCATCGCCGCGCGTTTGGCCTTTAGTGCCCTGAGCGGCCCGCCGGATCGCTGCGGCGATGGTCGAGCTGGCACATACCGGAGCGCGGGCGCCGAACGGGAGTTCTTCGTGGGGGGAAGCATTTTGCGACGGCTCATGAGCGAGACTCAGTTCGCCACGCCGAGAGTGCGAATTTTCTCGAAAAGTGGATGAATTTGGGCGCGGTAGGTCGAAGAACCTGATCGCGACAACCACAGCTGCTCGAATGTGGTCGTGCGGTAATCCGGATATTGCTTGCGGAACGACGCGACCGTCTCGGCAGCCTCGGCTTCACGACCGAGCAAGGACAGTGCCGCCATTAAGAAAAGTTGCGCGAAGCCGTACCCGGGGTTGCGGTCCAAGGATTTCCGGAGGAGCTCGATTGCCGCTTCGGTTCGGCCGAGCAGCAACTCGGCAAACCCGCCAAAGCAGAACCAGATACTGTGTCGCCGATCGCTCTGATCGAGCTGCATGGCCCGTTCAATTGCCGGCGATGTCTCCTCGGCCCGACCGAGAAGGGCGGCATTATAGCCGGCAAACCCATGCGCAGCTCCCAGCCCGTGATCCATCCCGAGGGTCTGCGCAAACGCGCGTTCAGCCAGCTCCAACTGCCCTGCCGCCGAGTAGAGCATTCCTTGAATAAGTTTCGCCACTGCATGGCCGGGTGCAAGGTCCAAGGCGAGCGCGACGGCCTCGCGCCCAAGGTCGGACGCCGCCGCAGCCGCGCGGGGATCACCCCACCAGGGATTACTGACCAAATTTTGACAGGTGAGCGCCAAGCCGGTAAGTGCTTCTACATTGCGTGGATCTTGGGCCAGCGCCGCGAGGTACGCTGTCTGGGCATGGGCAGTAAGATCCGGCGTGACCTTGCCCTTCAGAGCACTAGACGCCTCGGAGAGACACTCGGTAACCCCGAGATCTAGACCCGAACTGGCCAAAGCCCGGCGGCTTGCTGCTTGAAGGAGCAGGACGTGGAGTTCTCGCGAAATCCGTCGCGTTATCCTCGTCTGGATCGGAGCGAGGTCCTCGGGCTTGAATTCATGCCGGCCCGCCCAAAGGTACTCCGAGGTTGCCGCATCGGTTATTCTCATGTTCACCCGCAGCAAGCCAGGCGCGCTGGTTTGGGCACTGCCCGTGACAATGTAATCATAACCGCGTTCGGGTATTAGGTTGCCGTTGTTCGGCGGGCCACGATCGTCTCCCAACGGCTTCAGCGAGAGCCCGCGCCCGTGACGAAGCAAGTCGGTGACGAGGTCCTCGGTGAACGCTTCCATTAAATATTGTTGGTCGGGATCGCCAGTCAGGTTGCGCACTGGTGCAACGGCTACGGCAATGTTCGGCAACAGACAAGGCCAGCTCGGTTTTGCTGTGTTTTGGCTTGCAGCGTCGACCTGTGGTGAGACCCGACGCCCGGACGGACGATCCGAGGAGCTGACGCGCGCACCAGGATCGCAATCTTCTGGCGGGAGCCCCGGTGAATTGAGCTCCCTAACCGTGCTCGAACGCGAGATCTCATTCGCCAGCGACTGCGTCTCGACGTCCGGCGCGACACCCAGTTCGCGCTTCAAGGTCTCGGCACAGCTCCTATATTGGCGAAGCGCTTCACCGCGGCGTCCCGCGTGTGCATAGGCGCGCATCAGTGCGCGTTGGCCAAATTCTGAGAGCGGGTCGAGAAGGACAAGCCGGCGGCCCGACTGTATTGCGGCCTCGTGCTCGCCAGCGGCATCCTGCTTCGCGCTCAATCGATGCAAGACGTCGCAGACCAGCTCGAGAGTGCGGTCGCGCTCTGCCGTCAACCATTCCTGAAACGGCTCGGAATTTATGTCGAAATCAGCGAGGAGTTCGCCGCGGTAAAAATCGGCGGCGGCCTGGAGGTCACAGCGGTGCTGTGAACGCGAGAGCCGCTCAAATTGATCGAGGTCGACGATGGCGTCCCGGATCCGGCAATTGGCGAAATCGGCGACTAAATGAGCGTCAGTACCCCGTCCCAAGGCCTTGCGCAGCTCCAATAGGCAATTTCGTAAGCTGTGGCGCGCTTGCTCCGAACCCTGGTACGGCCACAGCAAATCGGCCAGTCGCTCGCGAGTGACCGGCTGGCCTGCCTGGGCGGCAAGAAAGGCAAGCAAAGCGCGTGCTTTTTTCGGGACCTTCCCGAGCCGACAATCGCCACTCTCGATCACCAGAAGCCCGAGAATGCTGATCGACAAAGTCATCGCAACCGTCCCAATATACTGCTAGCGCTGCCGGAAGGCGGGTATGAAGTTGCGTTTCACCTCCAGGCCCGCTCCGCTCTTAACCATCCTACGTCAGGTCTGGGTTACGATACCCGTACCCGCCGCGATACGCTTTAATTTTTTCCTCGAGCACCTCGCAAAGCGCCGCAAGTCCGCGAGCCCGCAGCGGTGCCAATAGATCCTCGTATGTAATTGCTCGGTCGCCGACCGGCCCCAGATTGTTCCACAGCTGGATCGGGGTGAGGCTCGGGCCGAGTGCCGCAGTCTCCTCGACCCCGGCAGCCAACAGCTCAAGGCGCGTGCGCAGGCACTTTTCGCAAACCCCGCAGTTCAGCTCGTTGCCCGGATCGCTCGGACAGACCCGCAGGGCGGCAAGCGCGGTCGGCCAACTTGCCAGCTCGCGTACCTTCTGGAATCGAGCAAATCGCGCTCCATCATGGATGACGGTGACGCGTTGGCTGGAGAATAGGCCGTCCACGGCCGGGTGCGATCCGATCCGGACAGGATTGGCGATGTCATGCGAAGCGGCGATAAACAGAAACGCTGTCCCGCAGATTGCCGCATGAGCGACAGCAGCCAGGGCCGCCCCGTTGTGCCGGTAGTACCAGAAATCAGGCTTCGAGGGCAGGTGGCGTAGGTTGGTGCGGCACGAGATCAGGCGCAGGCCGGCTTCTGCGGCTACCGGCTCCAGGTGTCGCAGAGCCGTGCGAAAACGTGCGTCCTCCGGATCCCGCGCACGTTTCCCAATATCAAATCCATGGATGAAGAGAGCGTCGCGGATATATGCAGGATCCTCGGGTCGATAAAGCCGGTGGTTGCGCATCAGCATATGAAGGCTATCGACACCTCCTGAGAGAAATGCAACACCCCGCGGATCGCCAGTGAATTCCCTACGGACGACGCGACCAGGAGTTTCGATCGAGGGTATCGCGGACGGCCCACCCCAACTTGTCCACCAAGCGTGAGCCGCATAAAGACCTTCGACCAGCATCGGACAGGGCTGACCCTCGATACGGACCCTCGACTCTCCGTGCACCGCTGCGAGAGGAAAACACGCAGATAGGAAGGCGTCTGCGCAAGGGTCGGCAGGCGCATAATCGCGAGTTTCGAAGATGAGCTCCTGTTCGGGATAGTCACAATCCTCCCAAGCCACGGTTGCGAAAATGACCCTCGCATCGCTGTTGGCAGTCAAGCCAAAATCGCGAATGATCATCGACTATCCCTCTCGCCGTCGATCAAGGTGCAGCGGATGCCGGGAAAAGCGTTTGCGAACGCGAGCCGGGCACATTCCCTCGTTACTTAAGGTTAATCCCAGGCGCGTCAAAAAAGCGTCATTCCGCTCCGTCAGCAGCAATTCGTCAGCAAACCGTTAGGGCAAGAGCTCCGTCTGCCACTATATCTGCCGGGACGGTCGGTAGGGCACCTCCGACGGTTCCGACCTGCTGCAGAGCAGCACGCCCCGGCGATCCCCCGACCCGGAGATCTTGGAGGCGCTCACCTCCTCGGAAGAGAGTTCGCTTGCTAAATTTGCTCAGCACCAGCCTCGGCGGAGCAACCGAGTTCACCAATGCGAGCCGTCGCCTTCTATTGCTGACCCTGACCATCACCTCCTCCCTCGGGCTAGTCGCTTCGACCATTTACGTGCCGTCCGTCCCAGCGATCGCCAGAGCGCTTCAGACTTCGGTATCCCACGTGCAATTGACCTTCGCCGCTTATCTCGCAGCCTTTGCGGTGAGCATGCTTGTACTCGGACCGTTATCCGACCGCTACGGGCGGAGGCGAACCATGATCTGCGGCATTTCGTTGGGGGCACTCGGCAGTATCGCTGGTGCCGCGAGTCCAACAATCGATTTCCTGATCGGCGCTCGCATTTTGCAGGGGATCGGCCTTTCGGGGGGCATGGTCGTCGGCCGGGCCACCATTCGTGACCTCTACGGTGAGGGCGGCGCCGCCCAGGTCATCGCAGGGCTATCCGTTGCCCTTACTCTCGTGCAGGCCTTCGCTCCGATCCCCGGCGGCTATTTGCAGGCATGGATCGGTTGGCGGGCGAATTTCGGCGCCACCGCGATCCTGGCCGTTGTCGCTGTGGCTCTGGTCCTGCGATATGTGCCTCAGTCACCCCGGGAGGGACCCTCTCGATCTGAAACCGCGGCCTTGCTCGCCCGAACGGTGCTGGCCAGCTATCGCAGTTTGCTGCAAACCCGGCGTTTTGCCGCGTACGCACTTACCGCCGCAGGCGCCCATGCGGGCTTTCACATCTTTACCGCCGGCGCGCCGGCGGTGCTGATCATCGGCCTTGCCATAGCTCCGCAAGATTACGGTTACTACGCGTCGCTTCCGCCGATTGGGTTTCTCGCCGGCAGTTTTCTGTCCAATCGGCTGGCGCGGCGCCTCGGCGTCGACAATCTTATTGCCATCGGCAGCGCGGTGCTGATCCCCGCCGGGCTTGCGATGGTGGCCCTCGCAGCGCTGCATTTCAGTAATCCGTATGCGCTTGTCGGTCCGATGATCCTGATTTGTTGCGGCAGCGGCCTCATCACGCCCAACGCAGTTGCCGGCAGCCTTGGGGTCAAGCTCGGCATCATCGGCGCGGCCTCGGGTCTGGCGAGCTGTATCCAGATGATCGGAGCCGCCGGTGCGACCGCCGCGCTTTCGCTTGGAGGCAGCGGGAACCCGCTCGTGTTGGCAGTGGTCATCGCCTCGGTCGGCCTCTTCGCGGTGACGGCGTTCGCCTCGCTAACTCAGTTTGTCCGGGTTCCTGTGAAAGCCGGGGCTGGCGCTTCGGTCTAGCAAGCCATCCGATCCACCGTCTGGTCGATCCGGGCCAGCAACTCCGGCGGCAGCGGGCCGGCGTCACCCGCGGCTACGCACTCTGCGAGCTCCTGCCGGTTCTTGACGCCGAGCACGAGCGTGTCGATGTCGAGCGACAACGCGTAGCGATGCGCCAATAGGGCCGGAGTGACGCCCAATTCTGCGGCGAGCCGCCGGAAGCCGGCGGCTCGCACATAATCGCGCATCTCGGGGTGGTCGCCGGGTAATGGCCGATCGATAGCGCTGGTCAGCGCCCCGGCCTGGACCGCGCGGATGCCCATCACGCCGACCTCGTTAGCCCGCGCCGCAGCCATAACCGCGCGCGGTTTCGCCGGCCCGTCAAAGAACTTCAGCCCGCCCGGCGAATCCAATAGATTGGCGATGCACTGTACCGCCGACGGGGCCGGGCGCTCGCCGAGCAGCTTGATGATTGTGTCCGGATGACCGATCCCGGTCAGCCCCCAAGCACCGATCAGGCCTTCGGCGACCAGCCGTTCGAAAAGCGGGCGCACGTGGTCGACGAATGTCCCGTAGAGGGTCATTCGGGTGGCGGCATCGGGCCGGCGCGCCATGTGGTCCGCATCTGGGACGACATTCGAATGTAGAAAGAACAGATCGAGCCGCGACAGCCGCAGACGCTCGAGGCTCCCTTCGATTGATTGCCGCACCAGAGGTTCGATATCGGCGGAGGACGGGTTTCCGACATTGCACTTGCTGGTGACCCGCACGCCCTCAGGCAACCGGCCGGCGAAAGCCTCGCCAACGACCAGCTCGGCCTTGCCATCGCCGTAACGAGGCGCAAGATCGATCCAGTTGATCCCAGCGGCGACTGCGGCGTGCACGGTCGCGGTACATTCGTCGAACGTCGTTGCGCCCCACACCATGCCGAGCCCGCCCCCACCGAGAGTTAGAACCGATGCCGGCGGAAGCTTACCAAAGCTTTTTTGCTGCATTTGCAGTCCACCATCCATAATTGAGCGACATTATATCAGCTCGCTGTTTCTGCAGCGGATCTACAGCCGGGACTCCTCCATCGGTTGTAGCGCCCAGCAGATCCGAGCCCCGGCCGCGGAACCTCCACTGAGCGAGAATGCACTAATAAAAAGGCAATTTTGAGGTGATCATCGATCCTGATGGGATCTCGCGAAACTTTCGGGCGTGCCACTCTGTTTGCGGGTTACTTACGGGCGCACGGGCGTCCGCTCCGCTTCATTACGGAATGGAGTGCTAAATCATGAGTTTGAAGCAGACCGTCTTTGCCGCGGGCCTATTATTGGGCAGCGCCGGATTGGCGATGGCACAAAACACCGCACCGAGCACGACCACCGGTAATCAAACCACGCCCTACGCCGGGACTTCGGCCAACCCGAATGCGAACGCCACTCGCGCCGGCAATGCCGCGTTGGAGCCGGGGGCCAACAGCTTCACGGAAGGGCAGGCGCGCCGCCGGATTGAAGATCACGGCTACACCAATGTCGGCCAGTTGCACAAGGACCAGAACTCGATCTGGCAGACCGAGGCGATGAAGGACGGCCGCCGGGTACGTGTCGGTGTCGACTTCCGCGGCAACGTCGTCGAAGAGAACCGATAGGAGAACAGACAATGGCAATCCGTACGATCGTCGCGCTTTTCGATGATTACCGCGAAGCCGAGGGCGCAATCCGTGAACTTGAATTGACCGGCGTTCCGGCGACCGATATTAACCTGATCGCCAGCAACGCCGGCAACCGCTACGGCGAGTATCCGCAGTACGGCATCGACCACCCCGCCCGTACCGATCATACCGACACGGCGTCCGGGGCCGGTACAGGGGCCGGCATCGGTGCGGTGCTGGGCGGCGCCGCCGGGCTTCTCGCCGGTATCGGCGCATTGGCAATTCCCGGGGTTGGGCCGGTGGTCGCCGCGGGTGCGCTCGCTGCAACGCTAGCCGGCGCCGGGGTTGGTGCGGCTGTTGGAGGACTGGTCGGGGCGCTGGTCGAGGCAGGCATTCCTCGCGAACACGCAGACATCTATGCCGAAGCGGTTCGCCGCGGCGGGACGTTGGTGACGGTTCGCACCGACGACGCGTTGAGCGCTCGGGTCTCGGACATCCTCAATCGCCACTCGCCGGTCGATATCGAGGAGCGCGCCGAGAGCTGGCGGCAAGCCGGCTGGCGGGGCTTCGACGAGCGTGCCGAGCCCTACGCCGGGTCGTCCTCCGCAGATCGGCCGCTGCGGACCGACCTCGAAACGCCGCCCGAGGCGGCTACCAACCCAACCGGCAGGGCGGGCGAATTGCAGCGGGACTGGGAGGTACAGCGGGATCGCGGCCAGGTGCCCCAGGAGGCGGGACGCAATTATGTCCGCATCTACCCGCCGGTTGAGAGGTACTGAGCGACAGGCGTCGAGCCCATCAGGATAAGAAGTGACCGGCGCTCCGGATGGGGCGCCGGTTTGCTTTTGAGATCATCGAAAAGCGCATTACTCCAGCAATCTTGTAAGAATTACGCTCTCCCGATCACAGCGGAGGAGCAAACAGAACCGAGTGATGAGGAGGCCGCCCAGGTTAGCCAGCATCGGCGCCATCCGACTTTGGTCTCGCCCGGGGCCTGCGAACAGACCGGCTTCGCGGGGAGCGTGGCTGATGCTCGGCGGAGCGTTCGCCGCGTTCACCGTCAGCGCCGGCATCATGCATTCCTACGCGGTGTTCCTGCTGGCCTTCATCGAGGAGTTCCGTTGGAGCCGGGCGGAGACCTCGATAGCCTACTCGGTCTCGCAGCTCGTTGCCGGTGGGAGCTCGCCATTGGTCGGTGCGCTAGTCGACCGGCTCGGGCCGCGCCGCCTGCTGGTGCTCGGCGGCGTCCTGCTGTTCGCCGGCCTCGTCGGCAGCGCGCTGATTTCCGCCCTGTGGCAGGATGTCCTGTTCTACGGGATCGTCATGACGATCGGGGCCAATTGCCTCGGTCTCGTCGTCTTTGTGCCGTTGCTGTCGCGCCAATTCGTGCGGCGCCGCGGGATGGCGATCTCTATCGTCCAGTCGGCCAACGGCTTTGGTCGCGCCGCCTCGGCGCCGCTCGTTCAGTTCCTGATCTCGACGATCGGATGGCGAGAGACTTTTTGGGCGCAGGCGGTTTTTATCGCCGCTGCCGTCCCGCTGCTCGCCGCACTGTTTCGCCGGGCCGCCCGCTACCCGGTCGCGACCGCACCCGCTGCGATGACCCCGGTCTCGGCCGAGGCGCCTCTGCCGGCCGTCAGCTGGACGCTGAGCGCTGCGATCCGCACGCCGCATTTCTGGCTGTTGTTCGCGGTCTATTTGTTCACCGGTCTCGGAAGCTTTCTGGTCTCGCTGCATCAGCTCGCCTTTGCCGTCAATGTCGGGTTCGACAAGCTTTACGCGGCCGGAGTGCTCGGCATCGGCAGCTTCCTAGCGATCGGCGGAACGATCGTCACCGGCACCTTGTCGGACTATATCGGCCGCGAATGGTCCGCGATCCTCGCCTACGGCATCTCGATCATCGGGGTCGTCTGCGCGTTGCTGATCACCAGCCCCGACCAGCACTGGCTGTTATGGCTGCACGCCTGCTTTTTCGGCCTGACCTGGGGCGCACGCGGCCCGGCGATCACCGCCAAGACCGCCGACCTCTTTCCCGGCGGCCGACTCGGCACGATCCTCGGCGTGATCACGATCGGCAGCGGCATTGGTTCTGCTGCCGGCGCCTGGGGCGCGGGCTGGATCTTCGACATGTGGGGCAGTTATCGGCTCGCCTTCCTGCTGTCGATCCTCTTCTATATCTGCGGCTGCGTCGCCTTCTGGGCCCTGCGCCGCCCGCCAGTGCGATAAATTGCGCGGACAAAGCGTGACGCGGCGAGACCGGATAACCCTCAGTTTTCCGGGAAGCCGATTACGACGCAGGCCTTCATCTAATGTCTTGTCTTCCTGCGCCCAGTATCGGGGGGAGCGATCTTTGCGGGTCCAAGGCACCCACACCCGCCACTGCGCCAGCGAATTGCACTCCGGTCTGAGTTTGAGCGACTCGGCGAGCGCGGCCTTTGCCTCGTCGAGGTCACCCTTGAGCGCCAGCGCTCCGGCCAGCCCAAACGACAAAAACCAATCTCGCGGATTGGCGGTACGCCCCTTGATGAGCAGGTCTATTGCCTCGTCCACGTGGTTCAAAACCAGGTGGCAAAAGCCCAATAGCTCATAGCGATAGTTTATATTCGGATCGCGCGGGCTCAGCCGCAGGCTTTTCTCGCCCAGAGGGATCGCGTCTTTGCATTCGCCCAGGAACATCAGCGTCCAACCCGAGCTGCATGTTTGCCCACTCGAAATTGGGATCGAGTGCGAGCGCTTTCTCGAGGGCTATTCGTGATTCCGGTAAGCGAGCTTGCAGCCGCCGCAGAAACCCCATGACGGCGTAGGCCATTGGCTCGTTCGGATCGCTCGCGATGGCTTCGGACAGCAGTTCTTCTGCTCGCGTTAGATCTCGTTGTGCCGCTTCTTGTTGAAACGTGGTGTTGCTATTGCTCCATGGGTTGGCCGCCCTCGCCGCAAGAATTCTAGCAATGCCGATCCTCGCATCCGTAGAGCGCGGATCGATTTCCAATGCGCGCTCGAATGCTCCTAGCGTCTCTTCCGCGGCTTTTGGGGATTGCGGCCCGTACCACCTGGCCCAGCCGCGCATGACGAGATCGCGCGCGTCGGGATCCACCGCGTTTTCGTGATCAATCCGGCGGCTGGCATCGCTCAGGAGCGCAATATTGAGGGTCCAGGCCAAACGGCCGGTAATTTCGCTCTGCGCTTGCGCGAGGTTCGCACGACTGGTGTCGAACTGGTCGGTCCAGAGATGCCCGCCGGTTTCGGCATCGATCAGCTGCGCATTCATGTGAACCTGGTCACCAGTTCGATGAACGCTGCCTTCGAGGACGTAGCGAACACCGAGGTCGCGGCCGATCTGCTTCACGTCGATCGGCTTGCCCTTGTAAGTAAAAGCGGTGGTTCGGGCGATCACGAAGCTCCCGGAGATCCGCGACAGATCGCTGGTCAGATCGTCGGTAATCCCGTCGGCGAAATATTCCTGGTCGGGATCGTTCGACAGGTTGCTGAAGGGCAGGACGACGATCGACAGGCGCGGCGCAGATTTAGCCTCGGCGGCCGGCGGGCGTTGCACGCTCGTGGCCACCGACGCCTGACCCGGTACAGGCGATGAGTTTCCCTTTGGGCCAAACCCACCAGACGGCGGTCCCAATGCCTATTGCAGCGACAATGCCAGCCATGAGGATAGCCAGCCGCGATCGGTTGCGCCGGCTTGGCCCGCTGAGCCGCGATGGAGTCGCCACTTCTGGTAACGACCTCACCGAAGCAGCGCTCATTCATAGGCGTGCACCGGCTGCGCGATGTTTTTGACATTTTGTTCCCCGAGGTCGTCGAAACTGTAGGGGAGCCTGTCACCGATATGGTCGCGCACCGTGCGCGAGATACATAGGCCGCCGGGCTCCGCCAATGCCTCCAGCCGCGCGGCGATGTTGACACCATCGCCGTAAATGTCGCCGCTGTCGGCGATGACGTCGCCGAGATTGACCCCGATACGGAAGATGATGCGCCTGTTCTCGGACGTCCCGGCATTGCGGTCGATCATCGCCCGCTGAATCTCGACGGCGCAGCGGACCGCATCGACGACGCTCGAAAACTCCACCAGCATGCCGTCGCCGGTGGTCTTGACGATCCGCCCGTGATGCTCGCGGATCTTCGGGTCGACGAGTTCGCGGCGGTGCGCCTTCAGGCGGTTGAGGGTGCCCTCCTCGTCCGCTCCCATCAGCCGCGAATACCCCGCCACATCGGCGGCGAGGATCGCCGCAAGCCGGCGCGTCGCAGCCGCGGCTACGGCCTCACGCGATCCTCCTCTGTGATCGGTGATGCGGCGGTCGACAAATGCGCGCCCTTCGGCCACCTGTCAGCCTCGCCTGTTCGAGGCACTCGAAGAAATCAACCATAATTCGCGAAAGGCCGCAGGTCACGCGTGCAATTCGGATCATGCGGCGAAATCGATCAGCTGGCGGACCGGGGCGCCGGATTTGAGCGCGGCAAAGCCGTCGTTGATCTGGTCGAGCTTAATGCGGCCGGAGATCAGGTGGTCGAGCTTCAAGCGCCCCTGGCGCCACAATGACAACAGCCGCGGCATGTCGACTCGGAAGCGGTTGCCGCCCATCGAGGTGCCCTGGATCTTGCGGTCGCGCAGGAAATCGAAACCGTGCAGTTCGATCTTCACGCCATAGGGCACCATGCCGATGATCGTCGCGGTGCCGCCGGCGCGCAGCATCTGGAAGGCCTGCTCGGCGGTCGCCTTGGTGCCGAGCGCCTCGAACGAGTAATTGACGCCGCCGCCGGTCATGTCCCTGACCGCTTTGACCGGGTCGGCGTTGCTGACGTTGAGCGTGTCGGTGGCGCCGAGTTCGCGCGCCAACTCCAGTTTCGAGGCGACCGTATCGATCGCGATAATCCGCTCGGCGCCGGCGAGCGCGGCGCCGTTGACCGCGGACAAGCCGACACCGCCGCAGCCGATCACGGCGACCGTCGCTCCGGGCTCGACTTTGGCGGCGTTGAATACCGCTCCAACCCCGGTCATCACGCCGCAGCCGACCAAAGCCGCGCGGTCGAGCGGAATGTCGGCGTCGATCTTCACCATCGCATTTTCGTGGACCAGCATCTGCTCGGCGAAGGACGACAAGTTAAAGGCCTGGTTCAGCTGCTGTCCGTTCCAGGTCATGCGCCGCGCGACGCCGGGCAGCATCTTTACTTCGGTGTTCTCGCACAAATTCGGGTGGCCGGTGAGGCATTGCGGGCAGGTGCCGCAGAAGACCGAGAGACAGGTGATGACATGGTCGCCCGGCTTGACATAAGTCACCCCGTCACCGACGGCCTCGACCACCGCCGACAACTCGTGGCCAAGCACGACCGGCGTCGGGATCGGGTACAGCCCCTCGATAAAATGCAGGTCGCTGTGGCACAGCCCGGCGAAGGCGGTGCGCAACAGCACCTCGCGGGACCCCGGTTTGTTGATCGCGACCTCCTCGATCGTCATGGGCTGGTTCGCGGTATGAAAAACGGCGGCTTTCATCGGAACTCCTGAAATAAGGCCTACGAAAGTCGTCATTCCCGCGAAAGCGGGAATCCAGAGCGGCCGGCACATCGCCGGGGTTCCTGGACCCCCGCTTTCGCGGGGGCGACGGATAAATCGTGGATTGCGATCACTCCTGGAAATTGAGGCGCAGGCCGGGCTCGGGCCAGTCCATCGCCGCCAGCTGGCCGCTGCCGGACAAGGTGATGTAGGCCGTCTTCATGTCCCGGCCGCCAAAGCAGATGTTGGTCGGGTAGACGTCCGGCATTTTGACCTGGCGTACGACGTTGCCATTGGGAGCGATGATGGTGATGTGGCCGGTGATCAACGTCGCTACGGCTATATTGCCCGAGGCCTCGACCGCGAGGCTGTCGAAGCGTTGGAAGCCGGGCAGTCCACAGACGAGGCGCCCGGTGTAGGGCGCCGGGAACGGCTCCCTGCGGAGCACGCCCGGCTCGACAATATCGAACGCGAAGAGCCGCGAGCTTTCGGTATCCGCGACATAGACCGTCTTCTCGTCCGGCGACAGCCCGACGCCGTTGGGGCTCAGCATCGGATGGACAAGCTCGACGATCTTCGACCCGTCGGGCAGCGCGTAATACAGCCCCCCATGGTCCCGGCCGCGCGCATAGCGCTTGCCGAGGTCGGTGAAATAGAAGCCACCCTGGCGGTCGAAGACAATGTCGTTCGGCGCGGACAATTTGTGCCCGTTGCATTGGCTGTAGAGGATCCGCATCTCGCCGGTGCGCGGATCGATGCGCTGGATGTAGCCGCATTGGTAATCCTTGGCGGGCCCGGTCGACAGAAACCCGCCCTCGGCATATTCGTTGCCGCCGTTGTTGCATAGGTAGAGCGCCCCGTCGGGGCCACGGGCGAGCCCGTTTGGTCCGCCGCCCGGCGAGCCGATCGCCGATTTGCCGCCGTCCGGCGCGACGCGCGTGACCGCGCTGCCGGCGATCTCGCCCAATATGACCGAGCCGTCGGCCATCGCGACCGGCCCCTCGGGAAACCGCAACCCCGTGGCTATCACCCGTACATCCGCCATCGCGCCCTCCTCCCCATTCGCTCTGCCACGCGAATTCTGGTGCCGCGGTCCGGCACAGGTCAAGCATGCGCTCCGAGTGCCGTGCCGAGACCTTCCGCGGCTTTGCGTGTCCCCGATTGCCTATTAGTCCCGGCCACTGAGCGGCGTATAGTCCACTGCGGCCGGTGAGCACCGAGAGAAGAATGAACGATGGCAAAAGAGCACGAAGTTGCGACTGAGCTGGATGTCGTGTTCGCCGAGCACGACGGGGTGACGTTGCTCGGCGACCTTTATCTGCCGAAGGGTCTCGCCAAGGCGCCGGTGCTGGTCGGCGTGCATGGCGGCGGCTGGCAGATCGGCGACCGTAAATTCTACACTCATTGGGGCCATTACTTCGCGAGGAACGGCTACGCGGTCTTTGCGATCGAGTATCGGCTGATGAAGCCAAGTGTGAGGACCTGGCCCGGCGCCGTCTACGACGTGAAGGCGGCCGTGCAGTTCGTGCGCGCCGAGGCCGCCGAGTTTGGCCTCGATCCTGCTCGCGTCGGCCTGATCGGCGATTCCGCGGGCGCCCATCTCTCCGCGCTCGCGGCACTGGCCGGTAATGAACCGCAGTTCTCGAGCCAGTATCTCGCCGACCGCCATGCCGCGATCTCGGCCGACGTGAAGGCGGTCGTCGGCTTTTACGGCGTCTACGATATGCTGGCGCAATGGGAACACGACCAGATCACGCGGCCGCGCGATCAGATCACCGAGAAATTGCTCGGCGGCCCCCCAATGATCAGCCGCAAGGTCTATTTCGAAGCCTCGCCGCTCAGCTACGCCACCATCGACAAGAACGGGACCCGTTTCCTGCTTGTCTATGGGCGGGAAGACGACATTGTCGATCCGACCTCGCAGTCGGAGAAATTCCTCACCGCGCTCAAGCAGGCCGGCTTTTATGCGCGCCAGATCGTCGTACCGGGCGCCGGCCATTTCTGGTGCCCCGACCCGGTCGATGAGCCCGGAAGCTTCGGCGCCTATGCCGGGCCCAAGATCGTGCGGTTCCTCGAAGCTGCGCTCTAAGACGCCGGGAAGGAACGGGAAATGGATTTCGGGATCGGCATCGCGACGGCGAGCGATTCTTGGAAATTGGCGCAGCGGGCCGAGGAGCTGGGGTTTACCCATGCCTGGTTCTTCGACACGCAGATGATCACCGGCGACTGCTTTGTCGCGATGGCCGCCGCCGCGCTGAAGACCTCGCGCATCCGGCTCGGCACCGGCGTCCTGGTGCCCTCGAACCGCATCGCCGCGGTCACCGCCAATGCGTTTGCGACGCTCAACGGGCTGGCGCCGGGGCGGATCGATTTCGGCATCGGCACGGGCTTCTCGGCGCGCCGCGCGATGGGATTGGGCGCCGTCAAGCTCGCAGACTTGGAAGAATACATCCGGGTCGTCTACGGATTGCTGAACCATGAGACCGTCGAGACGCCGATCGAAGGCAAGCGCCGGAAGATCCGGTTTCTCAACCCCGAAATCGGGCTCATCAACACAAGGGACCCGATACCGCTGCACATTTCCGCTTATGGCCCGCGATCGCAGGCGCTGGCCGCGAAGCTGAATGCCGGGTGGAAGAGCTTCATCTCCGATGTTCCAGGCGCGATGGGCGCGCTTGAAGGCATGCAGCGCAGTTGGAAGGCAGCCGGCCGCGGCGCCGGCGACCTCTACGCCACTGCCTGGACCTGCGGTTGCGTGCTGGCCGAGGGCGAGCCGGCCGACAGCCCGCGCGCGATGGCGCAAGCCGGGCCGCGCGCCGCCGTGCTGTTGCACCGGGCGGCGGATTTCGACATGGAGGGCTGGCAGAACACTTCGCCCATGCCGCAAGAGATCGCCGCCGAAGTCGCCGGCTATGTCGAGATGGCGCGCCGTTACGAGCCGCCCGATGCGCGCTATCTGACGAACCACCGCGGGCATTTCCTGTTCGTCAAGCCCGAGGAGCGCAAATTCGTCACCGCGGAGCTGATCCGCCGCACCACCTTCACCGCCCGCGAGCAGGAATTGAAGCAACGCATCGAGGCGCTGCGCGACGCCGGCTGGAGCCAGCTCGTGATTGCCGTCACTCCGGGTGAGGAGCGGGCGATCGAAGACTGGGCACGCGTCAAGCGCGCCTTCGAGTAACAGCAAAGAGGAAGCGCATGCGCATCGAGATCATCTGCACCGGCGACGAAGTGCTGACCGGCAAGATCGTCAATACCAACTTCAGCTATATGGCGCAGAAGCTTGAGGATTTCGGGCTTTCGGTGAGCTGGGGGACGATCGTCGGCGACGATCGCGAAGAACTGCTCGCGGCATTCCGGCTGTCGGGCGAGCGCGCCGATGCGGTCATCGTCAATGGCGGCCTCGGGCCGACCGTCGACGATCTGTCGCAGGAGATCGCGGCACGGGCCGCCGGGGTTGAGCTCGTTCTCAACGAGGACTGGCTGCAACGCATGGAAGACTTCTTCCGCCGCCGCAACCGGGTCATGTCCTCGAACAACCGGAAGCAGGCGATGCTGCCGACGACCGCCGAGATCCTCGACAACCCGATCGGCACCGCCTGCGGGTTTGCGCTCGACATCGGCAAGGCGCGGTTTTTCTTTACTCCGGGGGTCCCGCGCGAGCTGCACCGAATGCTCGAGGAGCAGATCGTTCCGCGCCTGTTGGCGCGCAGCGGATCACCGACAGCCATCTATCTCAAGCGCTTCCACACCTACGGTCTCGGCGAGTCGCATGTCGACCAGCTTCTCACCGGGGTCGAGGAGCTTGTGCCCGACGGCAGCATCAAGCTCGGCTTTCGCACGCATTATCCGCAGATCGAGACCAAGCTGACCGTGCGCGGCGCCGATATGGAGGACATTCAGGCAAAACTGGCTCCGGTGCAGGAGGAAGTGCGCCGGCGTCTCGGCAACTTCATCATTGCCGAAGACGATCAGACGCTCGAAGACGTCGTGCTGGCGGCGCTCGCCGCGCGCGGCGGCTCGCTCGCGGTCATAGAGACGTTCACCGGCGGGCAGATCGCAGGCCGCATCGCGCCCCTGCCGGGGGCGGAAAAGGTGTTCCGCCGCGGTCTCGTCGCGCGCGACCCGGCTGAGATCGCCGCGACGCTCGGCCTCGACGGCGGCCTGATTTCGGGTGAATTAAGCCGCGAGACGGTCGAGGCGGTGGCCGCCGCGGCGCGCGAGGAAACCGGCGCGAGCCATGCGCTCGCCGTGCTGATCGAGGTTGACGACGGTCCGGACCGCATCGATTTCGGCGGCAGCATCCATCTCGCGATCGCCGCTGAGGACGGCGTCGAATCCCGCCGCTCGCGCATCTATGGCGGCCGCGACTGGGTGCGCCTCGGCGCCGTCGAGCTCGGCCTCGACTGCCTGCGCCGCTATCTCCGCGGCCTCCCGGTCACCGAACGCACCGATTTCGAGCGGGTGTGAGGGACGGCTGCGAGTTGTCGTTACGCGCGAGCCTCTGATCCGGCCGGATCGACGAGAGCGGCGATCTGAGAAGGCGTGTAGCCGATCTCGGCCAGCACTTCTTCGGAGTTCTCGCCAAGCGATGCAACATGAGGGCCGGCCGCGGCCGGGGTGTCGGTCATCAGAAACGGGGGGTTGAGCGCCTGGAACGTGCCGCCGGCGTCTTGTATTTCCGCAAAGGCTCGGCGGTGCGCGAGCTGCGGGTCCGCCATGGCCTCCCTGACCGTGCGGTAGGGCGAGGACGGCACGCCGTGCCGGTCGAATACCGCCTGAACTTCCGCCGTCGAGCGCTCCCGGGACCACTCTTCGAGCTCGTCGATTAATTCACCCCAATTGGCGCGGCGATGATGATATTGGGCAAAACGCAGGTCGGTGATCCAATGCGGATGGCCGGACGCCACTGCCAGGTTCTGAAACGTCCGCTCGCTGGCTATCGAGAGATTGATGTAGCCGTCCTTGGTCGCGACCGGTCCGAAGACCGGCCGGCCCAGCGGCGGCAGTGAAAACTGCGCCGCCTGAATTTCGCTCAATGTCAGGCTCAGCATGCTTTCGAGCATCGAGACGTCGATCATCTGTCCGCGGCCGGTCAGTTGGCGATGGTAGAGCGCCGTCATGATCGCGCCGAAGGCGTAGGTGCCGGTCAGCACGTCAGCGATGTAGATGCCGCAGTAATCCGGCCGGCGTTCTTCGCCTTGATAAGCCATATGCGCCAGATCATAGCCCGAGGCGGCGTGGATCACCGGCGCATAGGCCGGCAGCTGCGACGACGGGCCGGTCTGACCATAGCCGGAAATCGCGCAGTAGATAAGCTCGGGCTTGATCGGCGCGAGAGCTTCGTAATCGAGGCCGAAGCGGCGCATGACCCCCGGCCGGAAGTTCTCGACAACGACATCGGCGGTGGCGACTAGCCGGCGAACCGCCTCAACCGAGGGCGGTGTCTTGAGATCGAGCACGATACTCTTTTTTCCGGCATTCAGCTGTCCAAAGCTGGTGCTGGCGCCGTTGCGCAGCGGCGGGCGCGTGCGCATCATGTCGCCGTCGGGCGCCTCGATCTTGATCACCTCGGCGCCGAGATCGGCCAATAGCCGCGTGCAGTGCGGACCCGCGATCGTGGTCGTGAAATCGAGCACGCGAACGCGCTCCAGCGCTCCGGTCATGATCGGTCTCCTAATCGCTCAGCCGATCGAGCAGGGTCGGGACAGCGTGCGGGCAATGTCAAGCGCGGACGACGGCGGGTTCGGGATATCCGGCTTGCTTTCGGCGGGGTTCGGTGCCAAGAGAGCCGCCGGCATTTTGAGGGAGGCCGACATGGCGTTTCGGAACATACAAGCAGGGATGGCGACCTATCGCGGGCACGGCGGCGACCGCGGCGATGCGTATTACGCGCACCCGACCAATGCCGGGCCGCATCCCGGCGTCGTCGTGATCCACCATATGCCGGGCTGGGACGAGTGGACCTGCGAGGTCGCCCGCAAATTCGCCCATCACGGCTATGCCGCGGTGGCGCCAAGCCTCTATTTCCGGGTCGGCGACGGCGCAGACGAGGCGGTCGTCGCAAAGGTGCGCGAAAGCGGCGGTGTTCCGGACGACCAGATGCTCGGCGACGTCACTGGCGCGATCGACTTCCTGCGCTCACAGCCGCATGCCAGCGGCAAAGTCGGTGTGATCGGCTTCTGCTCCGGCGGACGGCAGACCTATCTGGTGGCCTGCAAGCTGTCCCATCTGGTCCAGGCCGCGGTCGATTGCTGGGGCGGCAATGTCGTCGTCGACGACAAGTCGCGGCTAACCCAGGCCCAACCGGTAGCGCCGATCGATCTGACGGAGGGAGTCAACTGCCCGCTTCTGGGCCTGTTCGGTAATGAGGATCCGAATCCGACGGCCGATCAGGTCAATCGTACCGAGGCGGAACTAAAGCGTCACGGCAAGAACTACGAGTTCCATCGCTATGACGGCGCCGGCCACGCGTTCTTCGCCTGGTATCGGCCGAATTACCGGCCGGAGCAGGCGGTCGATGGCTGGCACAAGGTCTTTAATTTCTTTCACCGGCATCTCGGCGCTCCCCGCACCTAGCGGGCGCCGGCGGCGCCGCGGACCGCGATCCCCTGTAGAAACTCCTGTCATTCCGGGGCGCGGGGCGCCGCCCGCGAACCTGGAATCCAGGAACACGGGTCTCTGAGAATTAGGCAGGCGCCAATGTTCATAGGTTCCAGGCCCGGCCCCTTAGAGGCCGTCCCGGAACGGCAAAGTGAACGCCTTGGCAGCCGCGCCGGGATGCGCCACATAGGCACCGTGATGACACCGGGGAATGTGATGACCAAAGAAACCGCGGCGGCGCAGCTGGGTCGCGACTTTATCCGGGACATCATCGACGCCGATATCGCTGCCGGGCGTAACACCGAGATAGTGACCCGCTTTCCCCCGGAGCCCAATGGCTATCTCCACATCGGGCACGCCAAAGCGATCTGCTTAAATTTCGGCGTGGCGCAGGAATACGGCGGCCGCTGCCATCTGCGGTTCGACGACACCAACCCGACGAAGGAGGAGCAAGAATATATCGATTCGATCAAGCGCGACGTGCGCTGGCTCGGCTTCGACTGGGGGCCGCATCTTTACTACGCGTCCGACTATTTCGAGCAACTCTATAACTGGGCCGAGCACCTGATCCGCGCCGGCAAGGCTTACGTCGATGATCTGCCCGCCGACGAGATGCGGGCGATGCGGGGCAGCCTGACGGAGCCCGGGCGAAACAGCCCCTATCGCGACAGGTCGATAGCCGAAAATCTCGACCTGTTCCGCCGGATGCGAGAAGGTGAGTTCCCCAACGGGGCGCGTGTGCTCCGCGCCAAGATCGACATGGCGGCCGGCAACATCAATCTGCGCGACCCGGTGCTCTATCGCATCCTGCATGTGGAGCACCCACGCACCGGAACCAAGTGGTGCATCTATCCGACTTACGACTTCGCGCACGGCCAATCGGATGCGATCGAGGGCGTAACCTATTCCCTCTGTACACTCGAATTCGAGGACCATCGTCCGCTCTACGATTGGCTGATCGAAAATCTGCCGGTGCCGTCGCGGCCCCGGCAGTACGAATTTGCTCGGCTCAACCTGAATTTCACCGTGCTGTCGAAACGGTTTCTAACGGAGCTGGTGCGGCAAGGCCGGGTTAGCGGCTGGGACGATCCGCGGATGCCGACATTGGCGGCGCTGCGGCGTCGCGGCGTGCCGCCAGCCGCCATTCGTGATTTCGTCCGCGCGGTAGGGATTGCACGAGCGAGCAGCGTTGTCGATGTCGCAATGTTCGAACACGCGATCCGCGAGTGCCTGAACAAAACTGCCCAGCGCCGGATGGCGGTGCTGCGCCCTCTGAAGCTCGTAATCGACAATTATCCCGTTGGGGTCGTCGAGGAGCTGGCTGCGGTTAACAATCCCGAGGACCCCGCTTCAGGCACGCGCCGGATCGCCTTTGGGCGCGAGCTCTACGTTGAAGCCGAGGATTTTATGGAATACCCGTCCCGAAGCTTCTACCGGCTCTCGCCAGGGCGGGAGGTAAGACTGCGGTATGGGTATTTGGTCACCTGCCGTGAGGCAGTGAAAAATGGGGCGGGCGAGGTCGTAGAGCTGATATGCACCTATGATCCGGCGACTCGCGGGGGCAATGCTCCAGACGGACGAAAGGTTAGGGCAACGTTACACTGGGTCTCGGCGGCGCATGCCGTGCCGGCGGAAATCCGGCTCTACAACCCGCTCTTCAACGTGCCCGACCCTGGCGCAGGCGGCGATCTTCTTGCCGATCTCAATCCGCACTCGCTCGAAATCTTGGGCCACAGTCAGGTGGAGCCCGCACTGGCTGCTGCGGTGCGGGGAGAGGCGATTCAGTTCGAGCGCCAAGGCTATTTCTGTGCGGATCTCGACAGCACCCCGAACCGCCTAATCTTCAATCGCACCGTCGGACTACGCGACAGCTGGGCGAAGGCTCGGGCGAGCGGTGGTTGACGCCGTAACCGCCGAGCCGCCCGGGGCAAATGCCACTGATTAAGGAGATATTCACGGCGGTTTGATACACTGCCGGTCACTCGACAAGTGTAGTATGCCTCGTGGCCCTCCGGCTGGAAGCCTCAGCCGGGCAAAGCGGCACGAGAACACCTATACAATAGGCTGCGGACAGACCTGATGGCCAGCTGGGGAAGGACCGTTGATGCCAACATGGGGCATAGTTTTGTCGAGTGCGATCGGCGCGATCGTTCTGGCGACCGCTTTGGCAGTCGCTGAGGTGATGAACGCGCCGCGGTCCGAAATCGGACCGATTCTGATCCCGCATTTGCCGGTACTCGCGGTTGGCGCTCTTGGTGTGTACGGCCTGGGCGCGATGTTGCTGACGACCATAAATTTGGTCGCTAGCATGATTTGGATGCGCCAGCATCTGGGGCGCGTCGCACTGGGCCGAACACCCGCTTGGCACGACTGGATCGCCGCGCTTGGCACAAATGGTCTCAAGCGACTTGCAACGCGCTCACCGCAGGCAGCACTGGAGACAGCGGATAGCAGCGTCGTCCTCCCGGCGCCCTTTACTGCGGACGAGGCGAGGCGCGAGATCGCCCGGCGTCACTATATCTGTTTAGCCCGCGGCCATTTCCTTAGTGTCCTGATCGTGCTCGTCGGAATAGTTGGGCTCGGCATTGCGCAAAATTATGGGGCGTTGCCATTTCGAACCGGCGTGATCCCGACGGTATCCGCCATTTTGATCGTGGCCGGTCTGGTCCTCCTCGCTGTACTCAGCAGGATTGCCGTCGATGTCACAGCGGAGCCGTTGCTCGAAACGATTTCCCAGCTAACCGTCGAGCCCGAAGAAGTCGGCCTTCTTCGCCGGGTCGTGTCGTTGCTCGACGCGGGTCGCGACGGTCCGGTCGGGAACGACAGAACCGGCGAATTGACGGCTCTATTTCCTGAGCGGCTAGTAACGGCTTTCGAACAGGGACATCTCCCCTTGCTCGATGCTGTCAGCCGATTGTCGGAGATTACTCAAGCGCTTGAAGCCGCTATGCTCACAGCCGTCGAGGCTTTCGCTGCCGCGCAGCAACGGTCCGTGGATGGCGAGAAGATTGGCAGTGCTGCCGCGTTTCCGGAGCTGCAATCTGCCGTCGAGGAGCTGACAGCTGCGCTCCGGCGGTTGAGCGCGATGCCGGAGGATATGGAGGAAGCGACTACTTTCGCCACCCACACCCATGCCGTTCCCGCTCGCCGCAAGGCGCCCGGGCTCGCGCGGGAGCTGCGGAGCTTGCTGCAGGAGATCGATGCCGCTCGGTAGCGGAGCAATTCAGCCCCGCTTCAACTCCTGCAACAGCTTTTCCGCCTCGGCCTTGTCGGAGAACGATGCACCGGAGCCGAGCAGGTTTTCGAGCGTCGCCTGAGCATCAGCCTGCCGGCCGACCCGATGAAGGGCGACCGCCAAGTGATATTGGATATCCGGGTTGCCAGGAGCCGACAAGCTGGCGGCGCTCAGATAGGTAAGTGCCTTCTGCGCATCGCCTTGAGCCAGCAGGATCCATCCCAGAGTATCGTCGATCTGCGGCACCCGGGGAGAGGCTGCGGTGGCGCGTTCAGCCAATCCGCGCGCTTTCACCAGATCTCCCTTTTGCTGATAAAGCCAAGCCAAATTGTTCAGCGCCGCCGAGTTGGCCGGGTAATCGGCGGTAATGCGCGTGAATTCGTCAATTGCATTCTCGTATTTCTTATGCTCCAAATAAATTGAAGCCAAAGTCGAGCGAATTGCCAGATCCTTCGGTTGCATCTTCAGGCGGGAGTTCAAGACGGCCTCGGCCTTGGCAAGTTCCCCGGTCCGAGCATAGAGACGAGCCAGCGCCGCGACGAGGTTGTCCTCCGACGGACGCGCGGCGACGGCTTTCTCAAGCAACGTGATAGCGTCGGCGTCGTGTCCAGCCTTCTCCCATAGTTCCGCCGAAACCATGTCGTAGACGGGGTTGCCCGGATCCGCTTGGGCAAAAGTGCGCGCCTTCGCGAGGCCCGCCTCCAAGCCGTCGATTTCCGCTTCGACGCGGATCGAGTCGCCTTTCAATTGGCTGTTCTTGGGATCGCGGGCGAGGGCGGTCTGCAGGACGGTTCGTGCCTGGGGAAGTTCCTTGGCTGAGTTGAGCACGGCGAGATAGCGCGACAGGAACGGTAGGGAATCGGGCGCGAGTGCGTGGACCCGTTTGTAGGTCGCGATCGCGCCTTCTTTGTCGTTTTTTGCTATCTGAACCCGACCCTTGGCGTCGAGCACGTCGGGATTGGATGGAAACCGCTCGGCGAGCTCGTTCGCCGTGGCCGCGGCGTCCTTCCAGTCCTGCTGCGCCCCGTACAAGTTGACCAGCGCGATCTCGGGAGCCGGATTATTTGGGGCTGCGGTGCGCGCGCGGTTGATGTAATCCTTCGCTTCGGACCAGTTCTTTTCCCTGGCCGCGACTTCGGCAAGGCCCAGCAGAGATGCGGCATCGTTTGGCTGCTGCGAACTCAGTTCGGTGTAGATCTTCTTGGCATCTGCGATTTGCCCGGTGTTCAGGTAGAGCGACGCCAGCACAGCCCTAATCGCGGCATCCTTGGGGTCAGCCTTCAGCCGGGTCGCCAAAACGCCCTCTGCCTTGCCCGGTTCTCCGGTGCGGCGGTAGAGCTGCGCCAGAGCGCTTATCAGGGCGTCGTCCGATGGCCTAGCAGCGACGGTCTTTTCGAGCATCGTTATCGCATCCGGGGCCCGTCCCGCCTTTTCATAGAGCTCGGCGGCTACCAGATAGTACATGTTACTGTTAGGGTCGTCCTTCGCCAATGATTGGGCCTTAGCTACTGCGGCGTCCGCTCCGTTCATTTCACCTTCGACCCGAATTAGGTCGGCTTTCAGGGAGGCATTGTTAGGGTCTCGGGTGATGGCATCTTGCAATACACCGCGCGCCTCGACAAAATATTTAGCCTGGTTGAGCAAGGAGAGGTATCGAGACAAGATCGGGATCGAATTCGGCGCCAGCTCGTGCGCCCGCTTGTAGCTGGATACTGCGCCATCAATATCACCGGCGCCGGACTGAGCTCTCCCCTGCGCTTCGAGGACCTTGACATCTCCTGGAAATTGCGCGGCGAGTTCTGCCGCCACGCTCTTTGCGCTATTCCAGTCCTCACGAGATTCGTATAGGCTTACCAGCTTAAGCCCCGGTGACGGATCATTTTTTGCCGCCGAACGCGCCCGGTTGATTGCGTCGGTAGCGTCCGCCCATTTTTTCTCGGAAATGTAGATGTCCGAGAGCCCGAGAAGGGCACTGACATCATCAGGCTTTTTCGCGAGGAGGTCGGTATATACTTTCTTGGCGTCGTCTATGCGTCCAGTTGTGACGTAGAGCTGCGCTAAATCGCGATTGGCCGCAGGAAATTCGGGGCTGATGGCGAGGGCAGAGCGAAACGACTTCTCGGCGGCCGAATAATCCCGCTGAGCGACGCGGACGACACCGAGCAAGGTAAAGTAAAGCGGGTTCTTGGCGTCCCTTTTGACCAACGAATTGGCCACCTCGGCCGCCTTGTCGAGGTGCGTGGCACGCAGCTCAGTCAATACGAGCGTCGGACCGGCAACCGGCGCCCCGGCGTCGGTCGCAAATACTTGCTCTAGTGTGCTCAACCCCTGCTGCCCCTGCCCGATATCGATTTCCGAAATGCCGACACGTGTCTTGATGGCAGGATTGTCCGGATCGAGAGCGGCAGCCTTTTCGAATTGTTGTAAGGCGAGGTCGGGCTTGCCTTCCGCGATATAGGCATTGCCGAGAAGCGTCAGAGTTGGCGCGTCCGCCGCAACCTTGTCGACGATTGGTTTCAAATATTCAATCGCCCGAGACGGAGATCGCTGTTGCAGAGCGGCGGTGGCGATCAATCGGCCCGCCTTCAGATCATCGGGAACACGGCTGAGATATTTGGCCAAGATTGTTTCCGCCTGGGCGGATTGCCCGAGGGCCAGCTTCGTCGCGCCCTGCAGATAATAACCTGCCCAGAACACCTGGAAAGCGGGGCTGATGCGGTCGAATATGCGATCTGCCGCGGCGTAATCCTGCTTTTTGGCGAGCTCCAATCCCCGCAGGTAATTTGCCAGTAAGTTGTTGGGAGAGGACTTGAGGATGGGATCGAGATCCTCATCCGCTACCTTATATTTGCCGAGCGCGATGTTAAGGTTGGCGCGGCTCAAATGCGCCAATATGTTTTTCGGATCAATTTTCAACGCCTCGTCGAACATGCGGAGGGCGCCGTCTTGGTCACCTCGGCTGCGCAACATCTCTCCCTTCACTTGAAGGGCTTCAGCGGACCGCGGATTGGCGGCGATCGCTTCATCGATATACTTGTCAGCCTCCTCGGATTCAGTTCCTGTCAAAAGGCGTGCCAGCTGAATTTTGGGCCGGACGGCGGTGGGATCGAGCTTAACGGCTTCGCGGAGGAGCTCTTCAGCCTTTTCTCGATCGCGCAGTCCGGCTTCCGCCGTACCGAGCGCCGTTCTGACCTCGCTCTCGAGCGCCGGAGGGCGATCGCCCGGCTTGACCAGGTCCAGGAGGTCCGCAAATTTCTCCTGACGCAACAGGGCGTCCGTCAGCACCGGTATGTAGTCTGCCTCGGCGCCATTGCGTTCAAGCGCGGCTCGTGCTTCGCGCTCCGCCGCTGCGGGGTCCGCGAGTTGCAAATACACCTCGGCCAGTCTGGCATGAAGAACCGGGTCTTGTGGCGCTTCGCGGATCGCGTTGCGCAACTCGATTTCGGCAGCCTTGAGGTTCCCCTTCGCGACATATTGTTCGGCGTCCTTGACCGAGGCTGTGGAATCTTTGGCGTATGCGGTGGGACACGCGAAGACGGCGATGGCGGAGGCAAAAACTACCGAGCGCCATCGACAGCGGCTACGACCCTGGGGCATTGCGTTCCCTTTCTTGCAAACCACCGTCACGTCTTGCAAACCACTGTCACGCATCGAGCCCGATCTGGTGTTGCTGCATCAAATCGTAAAGCGTGGGCCGGCTTATCCCGAGCAGCTTTGCCGCTTTCGACAGATTGGAGCCGGCCTGGGCAAGAGCGAGTTGGAGCACCTCTCGCTCGGCGCGGGCGCGGGCGGCTCGGATGCCAAGCGACTGCGGATCCTCTCCTTGCGCTGAAAGGCCGAGATCGGAGGGCGAGAGCAGCGCGGTCTCAGCCATTACGACCCCACGCTTCACACGATTTTCCAGCTCGCGGACATTGCCAGGCCACGGATAGTCATTGATCGCGGCAAGTGACGCAGCGGCGAAGCCGCGAACCGGGCGGCCGTATTCCGAAGCGAACCGCCGGAGAAAGAAACTCGCCAAAACCACGCTATCTCCATGCCGCTCGCGCAGCGGGGGCACCCGCACGGTGACCTCATTCAGACGGTAAAACAGGTCCTCGCGAAAGCGGCCGTCGGCCATCATGCGGTCAAGGTCCTGGTTTGTTGCACAAACGATCCGAACGTCGACCTGTACCGGTTTTCGACCGCCAACGCGCTCGACAATCTGATCCTGCAAGAACCGGAGCAATTTCACTTGCATCGGCAATGGGACATCGCCGATTTCGTCGAGAAACAAAGTGCCGCGATCGGCACTTTCGATTCTGCCGATGTTCTGCTTTACAGCGCCGGTGAAGGCGCCCTTTTCGTAACCGAAAAGCTCGCTTTCGAGCAAGGTCTCAGGAATGGCCGCGCAGTTGATCGGCACGAATGGCCCGCCGGACCGGCGGCTCATCTGATGCACCGCGTGCGCCAGCAATTCCTTGCCGGTACCGCTCTCGCCCAGCAGCAATACTGTAACACCGGTCGGCGCTATCTTTTCCAGATTGCGCAGCACCCGCAGCATTTCCGGGCTGCTTGCGATGATGCCGTCGACCGGAGAGGTCTGAGCGACTTCGTTAAGTCGACGGTTTTCGTCCTCAAGCTCAAACATTCGCTCCGCACGGCTGACGATCAGCTGAAGCACGTCGATGTCGATCGGCTTCTGGTAGAAGTCATATGCGCCTAGAGCGATTGCCCGCAACGCGTGTTCGCGAGTTTCGTTGCCAGTCGCGATGATCACCTTTGTCGCCGGCGCAATCGCGAGAATTTCGGTCAACGTCGCCAACCCCTCGGAAGCTCCGTCCGGATCAGGAGGCAAGCCAAAATCGACGATTGCCACCGGAATTGGTTCCCTTCTGACGAAATCGATCGCCTGTTGGCGCGTTCCGGCCGGGAACACCTTGTGGTCAGAAAAGGCCCAGCGCAATTGGCGCAGTAGCCCAGTGTCATCGTCGACGAGCAGCAAGGGTTTTGGGTTGGGCGGCATATCGTTCAGGTCACGGCGGAGGATCTTGCCGGCTCTCTTTGTGAGATGAGGGGTAGGATAATCCGCATCGTAGTGCCAAACCCTTTTTCAGAGATTACCTCCAGATCACCGCCGGCCATGCGGATGAGTTCGCGCGTCTGAAACGCTCCGATTCCATAGCCGCCCGACTTTGTCGAGCGGAACGGCAGGAACAGCTCGTCACGAACGAACGCATCGTCCATCCCAGGACCATTGTCCGTGACTTCGATCAAGAGCCGGGTTCCGAAACGGTGTGAGGAAATGATCACCCGATCGCCCGGACATGACACATCCACTGCGTTTTGGATGAGGTGGCTAAGAGCGGATCTGAGGCGCTCCGGGTCGATCATTATAGCGCACGCGCCGATTTCGTCGCGGGTCTCAACCGCCACAGGAGCATCGGCAAACTCCGCGGCAACTGCGTTGACCACGAGGTTCGGGTTGAGCAGTCGCGTTGGATGGGGCGCCGCATCCGCCTTCAGTTGACTGAGAAGGTTGTTCATTCGTGCGACCGAATCTTCGACGGTTCTCAACATATCTCGCTGAAACTCGGGGTCGCCGATATGCCTGGCCGCATTCGACACAATCAAATTCAGCTGGCTTGCCAAGTTCTTGATATCGTGGACTACGAAAGCGAAGCGCTTACTGTATTCGGTCAGCAATTCGGAATCGCGCAAAACCTTTGTCGACCGCTCCTCGGCCAGATAACTCGCCGCCTGCCTGCCGGCCGCGCGCAACAGATCGAATGCCTCCCAATCAGGGGGCGTCATGTGGGTGGCACGATCGAGGACGACGAAGCCGATAACTTCCGTGCGATGCGACAAAGGTACCGCCAACCACGCCTTGTCGGAAGAGATCGGCCACGTATTTTCTCCGGCTTCCGAGCTGCGAACTTGAATCCAGCCGCCGTTCCGGAAACCAACAACAAACGGGTCCTCGATCGGCACCTTGCGGTCACCGGGGATGGACTGCTCCCACGCCGCTGTCGGGTAATAGCCGATGCCGCGGCTCAACGACCACAGCACCCCGGCCGGACTGTCGACGAATTCGGCCAAGGCGCGAATGATCCTGACCGAGAGTTCCTCTCCAACTTTGGGCTCGGAGATCCGCTCGATGAACTTCAGCCACTCGACACGGTAGTCATAACGATGAGTATAAAAATTGCGCGAGATCAGAAATTTGAGCCGACGGCGGACGCTCCCCGACGAGAGCACGGTGGCCAGCACAACAATGCTGCCGAATAACATAGCGAGTTGGAGCACCAGCCCCCACTCGCCACCAAATCCGCGCAGCAGTACCGCGACGACAGCCACGGCAACAAGGAAGCAACCGCTCGCCACCAAAGTCGCCGTGTGCAGCACGACTTGTCGGGAAACGTGGATATCAACCCGCCATTCACGATTGCGGGCCATGGCCAAGGCCAGCAGAGGAGCCATGAACGCCGCGACGATCGGCCGGCCAAGGGCGAGACCAGGATCGACGCGGCCGCGGGTGATGAAAGCATCGGAAAACAGGAACAGCTCGTATGCGAACAACCCGCCGATCGCGACGCACAGCGGCCAGACGTGCCACCGCCGTTCAGGTTCTGTGTTGCGCCAGAAATTCTCGGTCGTCAGCAGTCCGGCGACCCCAAACCCAATGCGGATCAGCAGCTGCGAGGTGTAGAGGGCCGCAGCATCCGGACTGACGACCAGCGTCCATCCATCATTGGCAATCGCTAAAATGCAAAAGCTGACTGCCCCTAGGAGGTAGGCACGCCCGAGGCCAGAACCGTCACTGGTCCGTATCGTGACGAGCGCCACCGCGAACAACAGCCAAGCGGAAAGTCTCAAGCTGTCCAAGGCGCCCAATGCGGCGATCGGCGCGTTGGCGGCGGTCGCACTCGCCCAAATCAGCGAGGCGATACAGCAACCTAAGATAGCAGCACCGGCTCTGCTGGTGCGACCCTGCAAAACCATCAGAACGATCAGCGCGAGGAAGGCCAACGCGCATCCCGAGTATACCGTCTCCTTAACGAAAACGTCGAGATGCAAGTTCTTATCTCGCTCCCTGGTTCCAGAAGATCACTCGGACGGTCTGCAACAGTATCAGAACGTCTAGAAAAAAGCTTCGGTTTTTTATGTAATAAAGGTCATAGGTCAGCTTGTGACGGGCATCTTCCGTCGAGGCGCCATAGGGGAAGTTGATTTGCGCCCAGCCAGTGATTCCCGGCCTGACCCAGTGGCGCTCGGTATAATAGGGAATTGATTTGGAGAGATCGGCCACGAAAAACGCGCGCTCCGGGCGAGGCCCAACAAAACTCATGTCTCCGCGCAAGACATTTAGGATCTGAGCGAGTTCGTCTATGCGAAGCTTACGGATGATCACTCCCACCTGTGTCACCCGGGGATCACGCTTCGTAGCCCAACGAGGATGGCCGTCAGTCTCGGCATCCACCCGCATGCTGCGGAATTTCAGGATGGTAAAAACGCGGCCGTGCAATCCTACCCTTTCTTGACGGTAGAGGACTGGCCCAGGGGTCTCGAGCTTGATCAAACAAGCCGTCACCGCCAACAGCGGCAGCGTCAGAACCAATAGACCCAAGCTCACCAGGATATCGAACGCACGTTTCAAAAACTCGTCGACCGGACCGCATCGGAAACCGTCCGAGTAAAAGAACCAGCTCGGCTTCAGCGCTTCAAGGTCGATGCTCCTGGTCTCGCGCTCCCAAAAGTCCAGAAAATCGGTAACCTTCATCCCGGCAAGTTTGCAGTGCAGCAGTTCGCGCACCGGCAGCCCGCGTCGGTCATCGGCCGCCACTACGACTTCACTGGCGCCCAGCCGGTAACCCATTTCCAGCAGGCCGTCCGCCTCGGCAGCCGACCAATCGAGGGTTTCCGCCGGGGTTTGAGTGCTCCGGTCGGGCACCTCGACGAACGATACCGGGATAAAATGCTCATTGTGCCCGGTTTCGACGAGCTTGGCGATTCGAGCTGCCTGGGTACCGTTGCCCAGCACGAGCACGCGCCGTTTGAGCAGACCGCGCCCGAGTGTCACCGAGAAAGTTCCGCGCGTTACGGATACGCAGACCAGCCAGATCAAAGTCGCTTTCAGCGGAAAATTGGCGAAGTCGGTCAGCTGATCCAGGCCTTCGCGCCAGTAAGTAGCTGAAAAATAGACAAGTATCAACACAAGTACCGCGGCGACAAGTATCTTGCTGAACAGGAGCCGGAAATCCAGGAAACTTTGCTGTCCATACAATCCGACGGAAAGCATCGTGGTCACGGTGGCAACGGACAATCCCGCAGAGAATTGAGCGCTGAAACTGGAAGCCCCGAGGACGATGGGTGTGCCAGCCTCTGAACTTGACAAGAGTTGATAAAACGCACCGGTAATCAACAAGGCATCCGACGTGGCGAGAAGCACGACCGAAACGGGGACGAAATGTCGGAAGAGTCTGAGCTGCATTTCGAACTGGAACGTGTTAACACTCGACGCCACTGCCGCCAGGCATGGTTCGCGTGATGCCACTAAGTATAGCAAGCGCAAGCGTAGCCGTCTAGTAAACTCGCAGGTTCTCTTGCAACTCTAAAGTGATCGTCCCACGAGGAGAGTGAAAATTCTGCTATCTAAATTTCACCATAGTAGTGGAAGGCAAAACGACGAGCGGCACAATATGTAGAATTTAACATAGGACCCGGGAGATGTCGCAATCCAGCTTTTTAACGTGATTAAAAGCAACGGCGCTGAGAGGTAAATTTGAAGCATTCTAGAGATTGTCCGAAGACGAGCTCTTTGAGCAGCCGAGCCCCCCGTAACAGCGCGTCAATATTAAGAGCAGCCGATCTATCATCCGTTGCATTTGGTCCCCTTGGAAGCCGCGCCGGGATTTGGCAAATTCGCCGAGCGGAACCGGGCAGTCCACTCGGCCGCATCGAACGACCCCCCATGAAACTCGATCGGATTTACACTCGCTCTGGCGACGACGGCGGCACCTCGCTTGGCGACGCGGCGCGGCTGCCGAAGTTTAACGTGCGTGTCGCAGCCTACGGCAGTGTCGACGAGGCGAACTCGCTCATTGGGATTGCCCTGCTGCACGTTGACGATGTCGCTATTCGCGAGGTCCTGAGCCACATCCAGAACGATCTTTTCGACCTCGGCGGCGACTTTGCCGTGCGGAGCGGGAGCACCGCAAGATGGAACGCTGCGGGTCAGCCAAAGACAAGTCAGGTGGATCGAAGAGCGAAATCGATGGCATTCAACGCGGAGTTGGCGCCGCTCGACAGTTTTGTTCTTCCCGGCGGCAGCCATGCGGCGGATCATCTTCACCATGCACGCACGGTCGTGCGCCGGGCAGAGCGATACATGACCGAAATCGCCTATCAAGAACCTGTCAACCCAGCCGCCATCAGGTACATCAACCGTCTCTGGACCTGATGTTTGTTCTGGCACGGTTTCTCAATAACAAAGGGCGGGCTGACGTGCTTTGGCGACCTGGGCTCCATCGATAAGCAGCTCATGGCGCCGACGCGTCGGAAGGGCGGAATCGCTCTGCTCAGAGGTCTTCACCTTCGCGGTCAGGGCTATCGTCCGAGTAACCGCTAATATCCCGGCGGCCGCCCCGGATTCCGGAGATCTGGGCATTGAAGGCAGGTGTCATGGACAAAGCATCAGCCGGTGTAGCATTGCCGACCTCGATCATCGGCTCGCTGGCGCGGCCGAGCTGGTACACCGCGGGTCTCGGCTCGCAGAGCTTTCTCGAAGCGACGATGAATTTGCGCTACCGCGAACAGTACGAGGACGCGGTGTCGGTCTATTTGCGCGCGCAGGAGACCGCCGGGCTCGACATCTGCACCGACGGCGACGCGCATTTCGACGAGCAGATCAGCGGCATCAGCTGGCAAAGCTATCCGCTGACGCACATGGCCGGCTTTTCGGCGAGGGCGGAGCCGAGCGCCTATCAGCTCGCCAGCAGCGCGCCGCGCGGGCATATCCTGCACGATTCCTCGAAGCTCGCGTCCTACCCAAGCTCCGCGAGGTACTCTACTATATGCCGCCCGAACGGCTGATCATCTCGTCGGATTGCGGCATGGGGCGCGAGGGCATGAGCCGCCGGCACGCAGCCTACAAGATGGTCGCGATGGTGCTGGGCACGAATATCGTCCGAAAGGAGCTCGGCCTTTCAGAAGCCGAGTGCCTCGCGGCCGACCCGCGTTTCTCGCTGGCTAGGGATCGCTAGCCGACGACTGCCCACGATTGGAGCACGGCCGGCGGGTCTATGCCCATTATAGCAATTCACATTGACAATTGTCTATTCACGTATATCATCGCTAGTTTATAGCTCGGCGCAATATTATTGCGCCGACCGAGTAGCAAGAAATGCGAGAACAGCAAAAAGAAGACCCAGCGAATTGGCTGTTCTCTAGCCTGTGGAACTTGCGATTCAGCTGGCTGATAATCCCCGGCAGAACAGCAAGAACAGCCAGCAGCGCCGTGAGGTGGGTCAGCGGATCGCGGCGGTGATCGCGTCGCCGAGATCCTTGGTGCCGGCGTTGCCGCCGAGGTCGGGAGTGCGGGCGCCGCCTTCGGCGAGCACCTCGGCGATGGCCCGCTCGACGGCCGAAGCGGCGTCGCCCTCGCCAAGGTGGTCGAGCATCATCGCGCCCGACCAGACCTGGCCTATCGGGTTGGCGATGCCGCGGCCGGCAATGTCCGGCGCCGAGCCATGCACCGGCTCGAACATCGACGGATATTCGCGCTCGGGGTTGATGTTGCCGGACGGCGCGATGCCGATCGAGCCGACCACCGCCGGTCCGAGATCGGACAAGATATCGCCGAACAGGTTCGACCCGACGACCACGTCGAACCAGTCGGGATGACGCACGAAATGCGCCGTCAGGATATCGATGTGGTACTGGTCGGTCTTGACGTCGGGGTAGTCGCGCGCAACCGCGGCAAAGCGCTCGTCCCAGAACGGCATCGTGTGGATGATGCCGTTCGACTTGGTCGCCGAGGTGACGTGTTTCTTGCGCGTGCGGGCCAGGTCAAACGCATAGCGCATGACCCGGTCGCAGCCGCGCCGCGTGAACACCGATTCTTGCATTGCCATTTCGTGTTCGGTGCCGGTATAGAGCCGGCCGCCGATTTCCGAGTATTCGCCCTCGTTGTTCTCGCGCACGACATAAAAATCGATGTCGCCCGGCGCGCGGTCGCGCAGCGGCGATTGGACCCCGGCGAGGAGCCTCACCGGACGGAGGTTGACGTACTGGTGAAAGCCGCGCCGCAGTGGGATGAGCAAACCCCAGAGAGAGACGTGGTCGGGTACCTCGGGGTGACCGACCGCGCCGAGATAGACGGCATCGTAGAGGCGCAGCCGCTCGAGCCCGTCCTCCGGCATCATCATGCCCATATTGACGTAGCGCTCGCAGCTCCAGTCGAATTCGTGCCACTGGAAGCCAAAGCCGTAGGCGCGTGCCGCCGCCTCCATCGCGGCGATCCCCTCCGGCATCACCTCGCGCCCGATGCCGTCGCCGGCGATCACCGCGATCCGATAGTTCTTTGCCATGGTAAATCCCTCCAGCGCCACCTCCGACCCATGAATCCTAAAATCGGAGAGTGGGTTGAGCAACGCGAAACCCACCGACATTTACGGACTGGTCGAAATTGATGGGTTTCGCTACGGCTCAACCCATCCTACCGATCAAGTCGGGCGGAGCGGATGGGAGTGGTCGAGCGGCCCGTGGCCGCGCCCCAAGCCCGGCGCGCTGGCGATCGCACGGCGAACGTAGGCGCGGGCCCGGTCGACCGCCGTTTCAACCTCCAGGCCTTGGGCCAGGCCCGCAGCAATCGCCGAAGCGAGAGTGCAGCCGGTGCCATGAGTATGGCGGGTCGAGAGCCGCGAGCTCTCCCAGATTCGGGCGCCCGCGCTGGTCACGAGCACATCCGAAATGGTGCCCCCGGCAAGGTGCCCACCCTTGACCAGCACCGACCGGCAACCGAGCGCCAGCAGGCTCTCGCCGGCCGCACGCATTTCAGCGACGTTGCCGATCGAAATACCACAGAGAATTTCGGCTTCCGGCAAATTCGGGGTGAGTATTTCGGCGCGGGCGATCAGCAACTGCTTTAGCCCATCAAGCGCGGCGGGATCGATCAGCCGGGCACCGCCCTTGGCGACCATCACCGGATCGACCACGAGCGGGACGCCGGCGGCGCGCTCGCGCAGTACGGCGGCGATCGTTTCGATCACCGGAAAATCGTGCAGCATGCCGGTCTTGATCGCATCGGCACCGATATCGTCGAGCACGACCTCGATCTGCCGGCGAACAAAATCGGGCGGGATCGGCAGAACCCCGAATACGCCCTCGGTGTTTTGTGCGGTCAGCGCGGTTATCGCCGTCGCCGCATAGGCGTCGAGCATCGACACGGTCTTGATGTCGGCTTGGATGCCCGCACCACCGCCCGGAATCGGAACCGGCAATGATCAGCACCCGGCCGCGCACGGCTATTCGGCCGCCTGTGCGGAACCAAGACGCGCGATCCGCGGCCTGCTATCCGCGGTAGCGACGGCAGCGTCGAGGATCGCCGCGCAGATCTCGTCCACGACGGCGGCGACGAGCTCCTCGTCCTCGCCTTCGCCCATGACCCGAATCACCGGCTCGGTGCCCGATTTGCGGATCACCAGCCGACCTGACACGCCGAGCCGGTCTTTGCCGTCCTCTATTGCATGTTTGACCGGAATCGATGCGAGGGGGTCGCCTTCCGCAAATCGCACACTGCGCAACCGCTGCGGCACCGGGGTGAACAGACGGCAGACCTCGCTCGCCCGCCGACCCGTCTCGACAATCGAGGCCAGCACCTGGAGCGCCGCGATTAAGCCATCACCGGTCGTCGCGTAATCGGACAGGATGATGTGCCCGGACTGCTCGCCGCCGAGATTGCAGCCGAGTGCCCGCATTTTTTCGACGACATGGCGGTCCCCGACCTTGGTGCGGTGCAGCTCGATGCCGTGCTCGGCGAGAAAGCGTTCGAGGCCGAGGTTGGACATGACTGTGGCAACCAGAGCGCCGCCTGCGAGCCGTCCGCCCCGCGCAAGCCCGGTCGCGATCAGCGCCATCAGCTGGTCGCCGTCGCGAATGACGCCGCACTCGTCGGCGATAATCAGCCGATCGGCATCGCCGTCGAGCGCAATCCCGATATCGGCCCGGCGCGCCAAAACCTCATGCCGCATCTGTTCAGGAGCCAGCGCACCGCATTCGCGGTTTATGTTGAGGCCGTCAGGCGAGACGCCGAGCGAGAACACCTCGGCACCGAGCTCCCAGAATACCGTCGGCGCGACCTTGTAGCCGGCGCCGTGTGCGCAATCGACGACGATACGCAGTCCGTCCAGCCGCAATCCGCGAGGAAAGCTCTGTTTGACGAATTCGATGTAGCGGCCGCCCGCATCCTCGAGCCGCTTCACACGTCCCAGCTCTGCCGGGTTCGCCCGCCGACTCGGCCCTTTGTCGAGGCAAGTTTCGATCTTCTGCTCGAATTCGTCCGATAACTTGAAGCCATCGCGGCCGAACAACTTGATGCCGTTATCTCCGTAAGGGTTATGCGAGGCCGAAAGAACGACGCCGAGATCGGCTCGCAAGCTGCGCGTCAGCATGGCAATGGCCGGGGTTGGGAGAGGGCCGACCAGAACGACGTCCATGCCCATCGTCACAAAGCCCGCGGTCAGCGCGGGTTCGAGCATGTAACCGGAGAGCCGAGTATCCTTGCCGATGACGACGAGGTGCTTGTGGGCCCCGTTCCGGAAGCATTCACCGACTGCCATTGCTACCTTTAACGCCGTCTCCGGTGTCATCGGTTCACTATTGGCAGTCCCGCGGATCCCATCGGTGCCGAAGAGCTTCCGCGTCATGGTGCCCCCGTATAAAGTGTAATCACGCAATCCTAATCTACTGCGCGGGAAATGCCCTCACAAGTCAAAACAAACATGCGCCCGCGTCACCTTACGAATGCTGTGTAATTATTAAGATTGACTAAAAGAAGGGTTCAAAAACCGCCGGGCCCGCCCGCGGCTTCCGAGCGCGCCGTAACGTTCGAGACCCGCGGAGTTGGCCTCGAACCGGTTAAGCTGGACCGTGGCCAGCCTCGCTGCGGCTTAGCCGCCTGGCTGCGGCTCCGGTTCGAGGCCGGTCGGCCGGCCGGAAGGGGGCACCGAGCTGCGTCTGCCCGGGCGCGCTTCGTCAGTCACCGGACCGGTTGTGGTTTCCCGCACGATCCGCTCGCCCTTGATGATGCGCCGGATCTCGTCGGCCGCCAGCGTCTCGTATTCGAGCAACCCCTTTGCCAGCGCGTGCAGCTCGTCCAAATGAGAGGTCAACATTTCTCTCGCAGCCTGCTCGCCTTCATCGATGATGCGGCGGATCTCCTCGTCGATGACCTTGGCGGTCGCCTCGGAAACATTCTTGCGCTGGGTAACCGAGTGACCGAGGAACACTTCTTCTTCGTTTTCGGCGTAGCGCAACGGTCCGAGCTTCTCACTGAACCCGAACTCGGTCACCATGCGGCGTGCCAGTCCGGTAGCGCGGCGAATGTCGTCGGCCGCCCCCGTCGTTACCTTGTCCGGACCAAAAATCAGCTCTTCGGCGATACGGCCCCCGAACAAGCTCGCCAGCATGGCTTTGATCTCGATCTTCGACTGGCTGTATTTGTCGCGCTCCGGCAGGAACATCGTCACCCCGAGCGCGCGACCGCGCGGAATTATCGTGACTTTGTGAAGCGGCTCATGGCCCTCCGCGTAGAGCATGCAGAGCGCATGACCAGCCTCGTGATAGGCGGTCAGCTTCTTTTCGTCCTCAGTCATGACCATGGAGCGCCGCTCGGCGCCCATCATGACCTTGTCCTTGGCTTGCTCGAACTCGCTCATCGCAACCGAACGCTTGCCTCTGCGCGCCGCCATCAGTGCTGCTTCGTTGACGAGATTGGCAAGGTCGGCCCCGGAGAACCCGGGTGTACCGCGTGCAATGATTTTCGCATCGACGTCCGAGGCGAGCGGAACTTTCCGCATGTGCACTTTGAGGATCTTCTCGCGACCGAGGACATCTGGGTTGGGGACGACAACTTGGCGATCGAACCTTCCGGGGCGCAGCAGAGCGGGGTCTAGCACATCCGGGCGGTTGGTTGCCGCGATCAGGATGACTCCCTCATTAGCCTCGAAGCCGTCCATCTCGACGAGCAGCTGGTTCAGCGTCTGCTCGCGTTCATCATTGCCGCCACCGAGGCCGGCCCCGCGATGCCGGCCCACCGCATCAATCTCGTCGATGAAGATGATGCAAGGTGCATTCTTCTTTCCCTGCTCAAACATGTCGCGCACCCGGCTCGCGCCGACGCCCACGAACATTTCAACAAAATCGGAGCCCGAGATCGTGAAGAACGGCACATTCGCCTCGCCGGCGATGGCGCGCGCCAACAGGGTCTTGCCTGTGCCCGGCGATCCCACCAACAGCACGCCCTTGGGGATCTTTCCGCCAAGTCTCTGAAATTTTTGCGGGTCCTTCAAATATTCGACGATCTCTTCGAGCTCTTGCTTGGCTTCGTCGATGCCGGCGACGTCCTCAAACGTGATGCGGCCGACCTTCTCGGTCAGCAGACGTGCCCGGCTCTTGCCGAACCCCATTGCGCGACCGCCGCCGCCCTGCATCTGGCGCATAAAAAAGATCCATACGCCTATCAGCAGCAGCATCGGGAACCATGAAATCAGCACGCCAAAAAGTGAGGGCACGTTTTCATCGACCGGGGCGGCGGTGATGCGCACGCCCTTCTCGGTCAATCGGCTGACCAGGTTGGGATCGTTCGGGGCATAGGTCGTGAATGCCCGGCTATCGGTGAAGTGGCCGCTGATGTTGTTGCCCTGGATCGTGACGTCGGCAACCTGCCCTCGATTGACATCGTTCAGGAAGTCCGAGAATGCCAGGGTGGCTTGCGGTCCGCGGCTGGATGAGGTCTGGAACAGATTGAACAGCGCGACGAGAAGCAGCCCGATAACGATCCAGAGGGCGAGATTCTTGCCGAAGTTATTCACGATGAACGCCTTTCATGCGAGCTGGGCATCGCGTGTCCCTTAGACTAGCCTTCGAGAACCAAAGCCGCGACATTTTTCGCTCGATTCACAGATAAGACGCGAACGGTGTTAAACAACGGCAAAGCCCGCCGTCGTCAATGGAGTAGCGGTTCGAAACACAACCTGCGGCAAGTCGGCCACTCCCTCGCGTCCATACCCCAAATGAGGAACGGCTGCGATGCCCTCCTCGTCCCATACGGCGGGAAGAATCGGTAATAGTAACCGGGGCAAGCACGCCTGCGTCGGGTGCAGGATTTGGCGATCGAGGCGCGAGCTTCCTGCTAGGCCCAGATATCCGATCGTAAAGGGGCCGCCTTCAGCCCTGGGGGTCACAATTGCAAAGCGCTGATCCCACACAATTCGCTCACCCGGGCTGAGGCGGGCCGGCGGCGCCGCTTTGGCGAGTTCGCGCGTTACCAGGATACGCTCTCGCCAGCGGATAAATCGGCATCCCCCCAGAGTATGTCCGCGCCGCTTCGCGCCGCCGAGCGCCTCGCGCAGCCGAGCGATCCGCTCGCGCCGCGGCGGATAAGAGGCGCCGCCAATCGCAGCGGTGATGGCGGAAAGCAGCCGCTCCGCCGTCTCTGACGACGTTTCGGATATCATCGCGGGATCGAGCAGCGCAAAACCGGCTGGATGCAAGCTGACATATCGGGCAAGGAGCGTCTTTCGCACGCGCTCGTCGGCTGCCCGCCTACGGCCGAAGGCGCGGATCTCGCCGACCAGGCGGGAGGCGCCGACCTCACCGGCCGGCGCGCTGTCACCCTGACGCAAGCGCGTCCGCTCGAAAGCCGGGTCGAAGTTGCTCGGATCGGTTACGAATGGCTGTCGCTCAGCTGCGAGGAATGCCACGAGCCGATCCCTTGCGACACCGAGCAGCGGACGCAGCAATCGGCAGTCTGCGAGTTCGCGAACCGCCGACATTCCGGCGAGGCCGTTCGGGCCGCTGTGAGCTCGGCGGCGGATCAAGTGCGTCTCGATCTGATCATCTCGATGGTGACCGGTCAGCAAGTGCAGACAAGCGTTGTCGCGGCACCATTCGCCGAGCAGGCGATAGCGCGCGAAGCGCGCCGCTTCTTGGATCCCGGTTCGCGGCTTTTCTCCCGTCCAAACAAGTATTTCGTGGCGAATGGCTCTGACCGATAACCAAACTCCGAGCCGCCGGATTTCGTCGCCGCTTTCCGCGCGCAGCCGGTGATCCACAGTCAGCACGCAGATTTCCCCGCCCCTCTCGCGGGCCCATCGGTCCGCCAGAATGGCGAGCGCCAAGCTGTCGGAACCGCCGGAGACGGCAACGGCGAGAAACGGCGAGCTTTCGAACTGTGCGATCGAGGCGAGCGAGGCTCCGAACTCGCCGATGGAGATAGGCGTGGCCGCCGAGCCGCGTGTCAGCAACCCAACCGCTTCTTCTCGGCGACCGAATGCTCTTTGATCGAGCTTCCAGGGCTGGGGAAATCGTGGTCCAGCCGGGCGAACGCGATGCAGGCGTTCTGCTTCTGGTTAGCGCGCGCGAGCGACATGCCGAGTTTCAACAGATCGTCGGGCGCCTTGGTCCCCTTCGGATAATTCTTGTAGCCCTCGGCAAAGGCGCTGGCCGCCTCCGCGTAACGCCCCCGCGCGTAATAGGTCTCGCCGAGCCAGTACTGTGCACTGCCGGCCAGCGGGTCTTTGGGATATTGTGCAACGAACGACTTCAGGGCCTCCTCGGCAGCAGGATATTCTGCCTGCTTAAGTAGACCGAACGCCGAGTTGTACTGCTCTGAAGCAGAACTGGAACGCAACCCGCGAGACGATGGGGGCCGAAAATTCCCGGCGGTCTCGAGATTTGGTGTGTCCAGTACGGGTTGCGTCGGGCCTGGGGGAGTTCCCGGTGGAGTCAAGGTGCCCGCTCCGCCCATACGCTCCGCTGGCGGCGGCACCCAGGTCCCGGGTGGCATCGGATCGACGGCCGGCTTCGGCCGAGCCGACCCGGCGTTCGGGGAGGGACCTCGCATCGCGAACTGTCCGGCCATACCTGAATCGGATACTCCGGCGTAGGCACGCGCGCTCGGCGCCGAGTTCCTGGTCGGCCCCTGACCTTGCCCCTGGCCTTGGCTCAATCGCAGGTCGACGTCGTTGTTGATCTGCTCGAGACGGCTCCGCAGTTGCTCGACGCCGTTCAACGCGTCCTCGACGCGTCCGGTCAGTTCGCGCATCTGGGCTTCCAACCGCTCCATGCGAATCTCGGTATCGACTGCCTCCGGCGACCCAGCGCTAACCACCTGCGGAGGGCCGCCGCGGTAAACCTGCCTCTGCAGCATGCTGAGATCCCGCTCCAGACGATCCAAGCGGTCCAGCATCCCCCGGTCCTGCGCGCGTGCCACCGGGTTCGGCAAGGCCATCGCGATGAACGCCAGGAACAGGATCGGCTGGGGATGGCGCGGGATAAAACGCCGTATCATGAAGAAGCCTCTCGAAGCCGCACGTGAGCCGGTGGCGACTCGCCTCCGCACCGCCCGAGGGCATCAGCGGCGCGGGTTGAGCAAGCAGCTCTACTAGGGGCTTTTTGGGGCAAAAAAAGGGCGCCCCTCTGCTGACCGATCCGTTGTACCGGGGATGCCCAAGGCGATCGCGCCGGCTCGATTGCAGGCCGGTTCTTCAGTTCACGGTGGTTACGGCACGCCGGTTCTGCGCATAGGCCTCTTCGGTCGACCCGACAACGGCGGGACGCTCCTTGCCGTAGCTGATCGTCGAGATGCGGGATGCCGGAATGCCCAACGCGACCAGGACGTTCTTTACCGCCTGAGCGCGGCGTTCGCCGAGCGCGAGGTTGTATTCGCGCGTGCCGCGCTCGTCGCAGTGTCCCTCGATCGTGACCGTCACGTTCGGATAGCGCCGCAGCCAATCTGCTTGGCGCTCCAGGATCTGCTGAGATTCAGGCGTGATGTCTGAGCGATCGAAGGCGAAGAATACGCGGTCGCCGGCACCCGCCTCCAGATCTTGCTGCGATCCGGGCAGAGCGTTTCTCGAGCCGATGCCGCCGGGTCCGCCCGTCCCCGGTCCGCCCGGTCCACCAGGCGGGCCGCCCGGCGCTGTCTCCGGTGTGCTGCTGCAGGCGGCGAGCAGCAGCAAAAACCCGCCAAAAATGCCGATAGTTCTCGTGGACATCTAATTTCCCCTTGATCAATTTTCGAACTCAATCCGCCGTCGGTGTTTCCCGTCCGGCTCGCGACGATCGCACCCCCGAGCGATATCAACCCGTCGAGCAAGCCCCCCGGTCCCGGCCAGTCAGCGCAGCAGCGGCGACCAAGCCGGATCTGAGGCATCTCCCGAGGTCATTACCTCGCGCTGATTTGATCCGGTCAAGTCGATCGAAAACAGGCGCGTCGAACCGTACCCCCGTAAATCGGTCGGCGTTTGGCGGAAATACATCAGCACTCGACCGTTCGGCGCCCATGTCGGGCCTTCAACGAGGAAATCCCGCGTCAGGAGGCGTTCTCCCGAGCCGTCCGGCCGCATTACCCCGATGTAGAACGATCCGCCGTCGATTTTAGTGAAGGCGATCTGATCACCGCGCGGCGACCAGACCGGCGTGCCGTATTTGCCCGCACCGAAACTGATGCGTTTAACCCCGCTGCCGTCCGAATTCATCACGTAAAGCTGCTGGGAACCGCCGCGATCGGAATTGAACACGATCTTCCCGCCGTCCGGCGAGAAGCACGGCGAGGTGTCGATCGCCTGGCTGTCGGTCAGCCGGACGGGTCGGCGAGTTCTTAGATCGAGCGCAAAGAGATTGCTGACGCCGTTCTCGGCGCGGCTGAGGACCACCCGGTTACCGTCGGGCGAAAACCGCGGCGCGAAGGTCATTCCGGGAAAATCGCCAACGACCTCCTGTTGCCCGGTATCGATGTTGAACAGATACACGCGCGGCGCGCCGCTACCGTAGGACAGGTAGGTAATCTCCTGCGCCGTCGGCGAGAAGCGCGGCGTCAGCACCAGTGCCCGGCCGTCCGTCAGGAAGCGGTTGTTGGCCCCGTCCTGGTCCATGATAGCGAGCCGTTTCACCCGATTCTGCGCCGGGCCCGATTCCGCGACGTACACGATCCGGGTGTCGAAATAGCCTTCTTCGCCGGTGATCCGCTTATAGATCTCATCGGCTATGATGTGAGCGATGCGCCGCCAGTTCTGCTGAGTGGTCGTGTAGCCGTACCCGGTCAGTTGCTGCTCGGCAAACACGTCCCAGAGCCGGAACTCGACCCGGAGCCTCCCATCCCCTTGCGTCTTGACCGAGCCGGTAACCAGCGCTTGCGCATTTATCTGGCGCCAGTCGGGGAACCGGGGTTGTGAGTCGTCCAGCGAAACATTCTGGATGAAGCTGCGCGGGTCGATCGGGCGAAACAGCCCGGAGCGCTCGAGATCGGTCGAGACGACGCCGGCAATGTCGTGTCCGGCCTGGGTTTCGTTGGCGGCGCCGCCGGGGAAGGCGGGGATCGCGATCGGCATGGGCTCGACCTTGCCGCTGGTGATGTCGAGGCGCAGTTCGGCACGCGCCGACGGGCCGGAACACGGCAGCATGATCAGTGCGGCAAAAATCGCACCGGCCAGTATTCGGCAGCTTCTCTTCATAAGATATGCCCTATTTCCCATAACATATGCCCGATTTCCCATAAGATGTCCCCTATTCCTCATAAGATGTCCCTGGGGCTGAAGTCGACGACAAGGTCCTTCCAGATCGCGTATTTCTCGGCGGGCAAGTGCAGCGGTCGGCATAGCGGGTTGAAGAAGGCGCGGCGCGCGCTTTCGGCCGCGGCGCGATAGAAGGGATCGCTGCTCAGGCGACCCTGATCGACGATCGTCGCCTGCCGGACCGTGCCGTCGGGATCGACGATGACCTTGATCTCGACGACGAGATCCTTGGCGTCGCGGGCACCTGCCGGCACGTTCCAGCAACGAGCGATCTGGTGGCGGACCATGTCCAGTTCGCTGGCGGTGAGCTGGCTGCCCAGTGGAGCCTTCGGCTGCGAGGACGCCCGTGCTGCGGCGGGCCGTGGGTTGTCCGGCGGGGCCTCGGCGGTCGCCGCCGCATGCAGAGGCGCCAGGTTCTTCAGCAACGCGTCGAATTGGCGAGGATCGTACTTCTTCTCGTCCGGCTTTTTTTCTTCCGGTTTTGGTTCGAGCTTGGCCAATTGGCGCGGCGGCTCGGGTTTTTCTCTGGGCTTGGGTACTTCGAGTTTCTCGACCGGATTCACCTCCGGCTTGGGCTCCGGGGGCTTCGAAGCAGGCGGCGGTTTGGCTTCCGGCGGCGCCGGCTCATCGGCCGGCTGTGAAACGGCCGCAGCGGAAGGCGGGACGGGTGCGGGTTTCGGCGGCTCGGGTTTGGGCTGCGGCTTCGGCGCGGGCGCCTCGACTTCCGGCACTTCTGGTTTGGCATCCGGCTGCGGCAGGTTCGGATTGGGGTGGGTGGCTCGGGTCTCCGGCGCGATCGTGACGAGCTGGACGGCTATCGGCGTCTCTTCCAGCGGCGGTGGGGCGAACAGGCTTGGCAGACCAATGATCAAGAGGCTTCCAAGCACCAAGTGAAGCACCGCCGACAACACCATGCCGCGCGAGCCGATGCCATCCGGCAGCTCGTCCGGGATGTCGACGGCTCCGGTCAGTCCCGGTTCAGCGAGCGCCAGGCTCATGGGCGGAAGCGGCGCGGCCGTACTCAGTGCCTGACCGTCCGCGCCGATCGGTCAGAGGTTGACGCGCCTGCGGCAGTCTTGCCGGACGTACCCTTCGGGGATTCGGCGATCAGCGACACTTTGCGGAAGCCGGCGGTGCTGACCAGGCTCATCACTTCGACGACCCGGCCGTAGTTGATCGCCCGGTCACCGCGGACATAGAGCAGCGCGTCGGGGTTGCTGCCGGTAATCGCCTGCAGGCGGGGGACCAGCGAATCGATTGGGACTTCGGTCTCCTGGATGAAGATGCGGCCTTCGCCATTGATCGTGATGACGAGGGGTTCTTTCGGTTCGGTGATCGGCGGTGCCTGGGTCTGCGGCAGATCGACCGGCACTCCGACCGTTAACAATGGCGCCGCCACCATGAAGACGACGAGCAGGACCAGCATGACGTCGACCAAAGGCGTCACGTTGATTTCCGACATCGGCCGGTAGCGCCCCGCCAGGCGGTGGCCGTTGCCGCTCAGACCCAAGACGGCCATCGTCAGGGCCGCTCGTCGAGTTGACGCGACAGAATCGCGCTGAACTCGCTGGCAAAAGCTTCGAGCCGGCCGGCGTAACGACCGAAATCGTTGGCCAGCTTGTTGTAGGCGATGACCGCCGGTATGGCGGCGACGAGCCCGAGTGCGGTGGCGAACAGCAATTCGGCAATGCCGGGCGCGACAACTGCCAGACTGGTGTTCTTCGAGGCGGCGATCGATTGAAAGCTGTCCATGATGCCCCAGACCGTGCCGAACAGGCCGACGAAGGGTGCCGTCGAGCCGACCGTAGCGAGAAAGGCCATGAATTGCTCGACCCGCTCCATCTCGCGGCCGACCGTGACGTTCATCACCCGCTCAATGCGCTGCTGCAGGCTGGCACGCATGCCGGGCGTGCCGAGCAGGTTCTTTGCTGCGCTCCGGCGCCACTCCCGCATCGCCGCGGAAAACACCGCGGTCATCGGGTCGGGCGGGCGTTGACCGACGCGTTCGTAGAGGTCATCGAGCGAACCGCCCGACCAGAACGTCTCCTCAAAATTCGACGCAGCGTGTCGCAAGCGTCGGATCCGGAGCGCCTTGTCGAAGATGACGGCCCACGACCAGAACGACGCGAGCAACAGGATAAGCATCACCATTTTGACGATGGCATCGGACTGCAAGAACAGCCCGATGATCGAGAGGTCGTGCGAAATCGAACCGGCGAGCGGCAAAGTGTCGATGGCGTTAGGCTGCATTGATGTCGGCCCTTTATGGCGTCTTTTGGATGATTGTTGGCATCAGCATGGATTCTCCGTTTCGCATGGCGATGGCGTTAGAAGATCGAGCTGGGCCGGCATGCTGGCGGGCACCGGCAGGTCGAGGTGGCGGAACGCGTTCCGCGTCAGCAGACGGCCGCGCGGCGTCCGCTGCACAAAGCCCTCCTGCAGCAGGTACGGCTCGATGACTTCTTCGACGACGTCGCGCTCGTCGCCGAGTGCGGCTGCGATCGTCTCGACCCCGACCGGACCGCCCGCATAATTTTCGGCAATGCAGCGCAGGTAGCGCCGGTCCATGCCGTCGAGCCCGCGGGCATCGACATCGAGCCGCAACAGCGCCGCGTCGGCGGCGACGGCATCGACGCTCGTCTGACCGGTGACGGCGGCAAAGTCGCGGATGCGGCGCAAGAGGCGTATCGCGACCCGCGGGGTGCCCCGCGACCTGCGCGCTATCTCGGCGGCGCCGTCGGGGAGCAGCTCGATACCGAGCACCCGTGCCGCGCGGCTGACGATGGTCCCGAGCTCCGCCGGCTCGTAGAACACCAGACGCAATGGGATGCCGAAACGCTCCCGCAGCGGCCGGGTAATCAGACCCGAACGCGTCGTCGCGCCGATCAAAGTAAAGGGTGCGAGACGGTAGCGAATCGATCGCGCTCCGGGCCCTTGCCCGATGATCAGATCGATCTGATAGTCCTCCATCGCGGGGTAGAGGTACTCCTCGGCTGCCGGCGGCAGACGGTGGATCTCGTCGATGAACAGCACCTCGCGCGGGGCGAGTTTGCTCAGCATCGCGACGAGATCGGCGGCGCGCTGAATTACCGGGCCCGCGGTGGCATGAAAGTCGACGCCCATTTCGCGGGCGACGATCTGTGCGAGCGTCGTCTTGCCGAGCCCGGGAGGACCAAAGAACAGGATATGGTCGAGCGCCTCGCCGCGGGTCTTCGCCGCTTCGATAAAGACGCGCAGATTGTCGCGCAGCTGATGTTGACCGATGAATTCATCGAGAGTGGCCGGCCGGACCGAGCTTTCGGCTGTGTCTTGCTCGGCGTGCTGCGGAGCAACGACACGCGGCGCGGCGTCGTTCATCGCGCCAGCTCCTCCAGACCCGCTTTTATCAGCACATCGGCGGCCGCCTCGGTGCCGAGCCGACGGGCCGCCGCGGCGATTGCGCCCAGCGCCTCGCTGCGGCCGACCCCGAGATTCTCCAGCGCCGCGATTGCGTCGGCCGTCGCTCCCTGGCCGTTTGCCGGCTCATTGAGCTGCGCCACCGACGGCGCCGATACCGGGGCTGCCAGGTTGCCGATCTTGTCGCGCAACTCATTGACAATCCGGGCCGCGAGCCGCGGCCCGACACCATCGGCTTGCGCCAAGGCGGGCTTGTCCTGAGCCAAAATTGCAAGCCCGAGCTTCTCCGGCGGCACGGCCGAGAGGAGCGAGAGGGCCAGTCGCGCGCCGACACCCTGCACGGTCGTCAGCAGGCGAAACCAATCGCGTTCCGCGGTGTCGATGAACCCGTACAGGTGGATGTGGTCCTCGCGGACATGCGTCTCGATCAGCAAGCGCGCCGGCGAACCCGGCGGCGGCAGGCGGCCGATCGTCCGCGTCGAGCAGAAGGCCAGATAGCCGACGCCGCCCACGTCGATGACCGCCGCGTCCAGTTCGATCTGCTCGACGACACCGGCGAGCTTGGCGATCATGCTTGCGCGTCCGAGAGGCGCCGGGTTAGGGCGTAATGTGCGTGGCAGATCGCCACGGCGAGCGCATCGGCGGCATCGGGCTCGCCGCCATCGCAGCCTGGCAGCAGCCGACGCACCATCAATTGCACCTGCGACTTCTCGGCGTGACCAGCGCCGACCACCGCCTTTTTTATGAAATTCGCCGAATACTCGGCGACCGGCAGCCCGCGTTCGGCCGGGGCGAGCAGCACAACCCCGCGAGCCACGCCGAGCCGCAAGGTCGAAGACGGATTGCGGTTGACAAAGGTTTCTTCGACCGCGGCCTCATCGGGGCGAAAGCGCTCGACGACGGCAGTGATCTGCCGGAACAGGGAAACGAGCCGCGCCGCCAGCGGCTGATCGGTAGCGGCATGGATGACGCCGTCGGCAACGTGGACCAAGAGATTGCCGGGCACATCGATGACCCCCCACCCGGTGTGCCGTAGCCCGGGGTCGAGCCCCAAAACCCGCATCTCGGGTTCCGTGTCGGCGCGATCAGACGCCGAGCCGCGCCATCACGTCCTCGGCCACTTCGAAATTGGCGTAGACGTTCTGGACATCGTCGCTGTCCTCGAGCGTCTCGAGCAGCTTGAACAGGCCTGTCGCCATCTCCTCGTCGATTTCCGAAGCAGTCCTCGGACGCCAGACAAGGCGCGCCGAACCGGCCGGGCCGAATCGGTTCTCGAGCGCATCGCGCACGGCGTTCAAATCCTCCGGTGCGCAGGTCACCGAATGCTGCTCGTCATCGCTCTCGATGTCCCTTGCCCCCGCTTCGATCGCGGCTTCGAACATGTCATCGGCGCTGGCCGTGGCCGCCGGATACGAGATCTCGCCGACCCGGTCGAACATAAAGCTGACGCTGTTGGTTTCCCCCAAAGCTCCCCCTGATTTGGTAAAGGCGGCGCGCACCTCGCTCGCCGTGCGGTTGCGGTTGTCGGTCAGCGCCTCGACGATGACAGCGACCCCACCTGGTCCATAACCCTCGTATCGCACTTCCTCGTAGGCATCGTCTGCCCCGCCGCCTGCACCCCGTTTTATCGCACGCTCGACCGTGTCTTTCGGCATATTGGCTTGGCGGGCGGCAAGAACGGCCGCGCGCAGCCGCGGATTGGCTGCCGGATCGGGTAGGCCGGTGCGAGCGGCGGTCGTCAGTTCCCGGATGATCTTGGTGAAGACCTTGGCGCGCTTTTTGTCCTGCGCACCCTTCCGGTACATGATGTTCTTGAACTGCGAATGGCCAGCCATCGATCTCCGCGCCGCTCTCCCTCGGCATCAGGGCCGGAAATGCTCGGCCCGGCGTGGCTAACAATCCAATATGGCAGCATTGGGGCGCCTCGGATTGCCGCAAATATAGCTTTTCCTCCCTGGTCACCGGGACCGGTATAATCGCCAAGCTTAGCGGTTCGCCGATGCGATGGCGGAGGGAGACATGCAGCAGGGTCGAGGGGGCATGGGGAGCCACAAGCACGGGGTCTCTGGCCATGCCACGCAGAGCCCGCGGCTTCGGCTGAGCAAGAAGCTCGCTGCCGAACGAGGCGATTATGACACCACGTCACCCCGGCGGCGAACGCGCCTCGAATTCGACACGGTGCAAGAGGCGCTGAAGGGCGAGCGCAAGCCACGCTAGCCGCCGAGCCGCCAAAGAAAACTCCTCACATGGATGCAGCGGTCGGCGGTCGGCCGTGTTGACCAAGGAGGCGGGAGGGCCTCCTGGTCGCCGCCCGATTCAAAGAGGAGTATCGCGATGTATCTGGCCCGGTTCTGCTATGACGTGCTGCCGGTCAACCGCCAGCGCGCAATCGAATTCATCCGCCGCGAGGTCGAGGCGGCCCGCGCCAACCACCTCAATGCCCGGATGCTGGTGCCGCTGACGCGCGGTCACGGGGAGCAAGCCGCCCTGCAGTTCGAGGTCGAGCTGACGAGCCTCGATCAGCTCGACCAATTCCGCAACCGCGGCGTCGGCTCGTCGCAAGAAACCGGCGACTGGATGCACTCGTTCAGCGAAATACTGACCTCGCCGCCACGCGTCGAGATTCTGCGAATCGAGGATGCCAAGGCCGCCTGACCGGTAGGGACCTGGGGCGGGCCCTACTTCCCGTCATTCCCGCGAAAGCGGGAATCCGGGGCTCGAGGCGCGCGCCCGCGGGGGGGAGACGATAATTCATCTGGGTCAGGCTCTCTCACCAGCTGGTGTCGAAGCCTTCGAAGCGGTGCGGAATGCGGCGGATGTCGGTCAGCAACTCGCGCTGCAACCCCGCGGGCGTGCCGGCAGGGAAGTTCAGCTCGACGGCGTCAGCGAGACCGCCGTAGCGCGCCTCGATCGCCGCGGCGATCTCGTCATAGGTGCCGCAAGCGGCGAAGATGCGTACGACGTCGTCGGTGATCTCCGCCGGCATGTCGCTCCACCGGCCCGCGACCGACATCGCGTGCAATTTCACCCCGACCTCCTCGAGTCCGTGCAGAACCAGAATCGGTGCATAGGTGCGGGTCGAAGAATAAATAGCGATGCGTCGGCGCGCCCATTCCATGCCTTCGGCGACGGTTTTCGCATCGCCCCCGGTCACCACGAAGCCGCCGCCAAAGACATCGAAATTGGTCTGGCGGCGTCCGCTGCGCTGCATCCCTTCTGCAATGCGCGGCAGCGCCACTTCTTCCGTATAGCGGCGCGAGCACAGCGGATGCAGCCGCACCCCGTCGCACACTTCGCCGGCGACCCGCAGCATCGCCTCGCCGACCGCGGCGATCGTGATCGGCACCATCGGGAGCCCCGTCGGCTCCGGCGAGAAATCCGGAGTCATCAAAGTCAGCCGGTAGTGCTCGCCTTGGTAATCGAGCTTTTCCCCGGTCTCCCAGCAGCGCCAAACCGCACGCAATGCTCGGACGTAATCGCGCAATCGCGGCGCGGGCGCGCTCCACGGGATGCCGAAGCGGCGCTCGTTGTGGCCTTTGACCTGGCTGCCGAGGCCCAGCACAAAGCGCCCGTTTGAGTTGGCGTGCAGGTCCCAGGCCTGGCTCGCCATCACCGTCGGGCTGCGCGGGAAGGCGACGGCAATGGATGGGGTCAGCTCGATCCGCTCGGTCGCAAGCGCGGCAAAGGCGAGCGGCGTAAAGACGTCATGCCCGAGCTCGACAGTCATCAGCGCGTCGAACCCCGCGGCTTCCGCCGCCGCGCCGACCGGCTCCGCCTCGCGCCAATGCCTCATTGGGAGCATCGTGAAAACGCGCATTCCCGGTCACTCCACTCTTCGCCGCGGAAGCCGTATCATTACCGCTGAGGCTCGCGGACGAAGCAGGAAGTGTGGATGACCTTACCCGATTACCAAACCTTCGAGCTCGGCGATGTAGCACTGCAATCCGCGCTGACATTGCGAAGTGCACAGCTCGCCTACAAGACATACGGCCGGCTCGATGCCGCGCGCGGCAATGTGATCGTGTACCCAACTTCTTACGGGGCCCAACACTACGACACGGAATGGCTGATCCGTCCGGGCTGCGCGCTCAACCCGGAGCGCTATTTCATTGTCATCCCGAACATGCTCGGCAACGGCCTGTCGTCCTCGCCGAGCAACGTCGGGCCGCCGCATCATCACGGCCGCTTCCCGGGCGTGACGGTAGCCGACAACGTGCGGATGCAACAGCGTTTGTTGACCGAGCAGCTCGGCATCGAGCGCGTCGCCCTCGTCTATGGTTGGTCGATGGGCGGCCAGCAGGCCTACCACTGGGCGGCGCTCTATCCCGAAATGGTAGAGCGGATCGCCGTCGTCTGCGGCAGCGCGCGAACCGCGCCGCACAACCAGGTTTTTCTGCAAGGGATCAAATACGCGCTGATGGCCGACCCGGCTTGGCGCGACGGCTATTTCGCGGAGCCGCCGGTGCGCGGACTGCGCGCGATGGGCCGGATCTACGCCGGCTGGGCGCTGAGCCAAGCCTTCTACCGCGAGGAGCTCTGGCGCACGATCGGCTTTTCCTCGCTCGAGGATTTTCTGATCGCCGGCTGGGAGGCCAACTACCTGCGCCGCGACGCCGACAACCTGCTGGCGATGATCTGGACCTGGCAGCACGCCGACATCAGCGCCAACGAGCTGTACGGCGGCGATCTCGCCAAGGCGCTCGGCGCGATCTCGGCCGACGCGCTGATCATGCCAAGCACGACCGACCTCTATTTCACAGTCGCCGACAACGAACGCGAGGTTGCGTACATGCGCCGCGCCGAATTGCGCCCGATCCCGTCGATTTGGGGCCACCGCGCCGGCAACCCGACGCAGAACCGCGAGGACGACGATTTCATCGACCGCGCCGTCAAGGAGCTTTTAGCGCGGTAAAGCCGAAGAGCCGCGACGCAATCGGGCCGTCAAGCCGGGTTGTCGAGGAAGAGATTTACGGGGAGCAGAAACTCTTTCCGATCCGAGCCGGGAATCGATACTTCTCTCGACAACCTTCTATCGCCAGCTTCTGGAGGAAACCGCATGGCTAAGAGCTGTCTCGTGGTGCGCGCCGAAGTGCCCGATCCGGCCGACCGGGCAGCCTTCGATCATTGGTATGCGACCGATCACCTGCCTTGGGCGATCCGGGTTTTCGAGGCGCGCCGCGGCTGGCGGTGCTGGAGCCGCACGAGCCCGGCTGTCCATTATGCCTTCTATGAATTCGCCGACATCGCCGACGCCCAAGCGGCGACCGCTTCCGAGAAGATCGGGCCACTGGTCACCGATTTCGATCGCGTCTGGGGCAACCGGGCGGCGCGGGCGCGCGAGATTCTGGAAATCGTGCAGGAGATGGGCCCGCCGACGCCCTAATACCTGGCGACACCTCCAGCGGCTCGTCGCCGCCATGCATCTTCACCCATGCCCTCGCTCTATCAGGCGCAGAAGTGCTCAACCGCCACCGCCGCGCCGGCGCGGCGATGAGGGCGCGCCAGCGGCGGCACAGAGCGCGAGAGCAATCGGCACATCCAGCCGGTTCCCAACCCAACCCTCAGAGCGAAGCGAATCGCCTGCGCGCCGACAACCGACCTTTTACATGCCAAGCGCCCGAGCGCGGGCCAGGCCGACCTGGTCATCTGCGCTACCGCGCCCAGCCGGACCGTCGCCATCAACGGCATCATCCAGGGCGCGGGGAGGGGCTTTCTGTTCGCGCCGCTCAGCGTGACGACCCTCGCGACACGGGCGCCGCAGCAGCGGAACGAGGGTGCCGGCTCTACAACCTGTCGCGCAACATCGGTTCGAGCATCGGCACCTCCAATAGGAGCGCGAGAAGCGTCAGGATCATCAGCAATTTGAAATCATCGATATAGGCGCTGATCTGCGCGTGCCTCGGTTCTGTTCTTCCGCAAGCCGCCCCCCGGCGCTGGCTCCGAGCCGGCAGTGCCGGCGCATTGACCCTGACTTCGGCAACGGTTATGCCGGTCGCCGGAGCCGCGCTCGCCGACTGCCGGGGATTTCAATGAGCCTTTCGCCCGTGTCGTCTTCTCTCCGGTACTTCCGGTCGCGTGGCGTCCCGATCAAGGCGGCCAACGAGGTGATCGGCGCCATCGGCGTGAGCGGCTCTCCCGGCGCCGGGAAGGACGAGGCATGCGCCAACGCCGGCATCGAAAAATTCGCTGACAAGCTGAACTAGGCGGGTCCGCCGTGGAGCGCATCGATCTTCGCTCGGACACGGTGACCTCACCGTCGCCGGCAATGCGCCAGGCGATGGCTGCGGCCCCGGTCGGCGACGACCAATATGGCGAAGACCCCTCGGTCAACCGGCTGCAAGAGCGGGTCGCCGAGCTTCTGGGCAAGAAGGCCGCGCTGTTCGTGCCGAGCGGCACGATGGCCAATCAGATCGGCCTCAAAATCCTGACGCGGCCTGGCGACGAGGTCGTCGTCGGCGACGAGGCGCATATCGTCTGGCACGAATCCGGCGCCGCCGCCGCGAATTCCGGCGTTCAGTTCACCGTCGTCGGCCGTGGCGGACTGTTCACCGCGGCCGCTTTGCGGGCCGCTTACAAGCCGCCCGGCCACATCGTCTTTCCGCCGACAACGGTCGTGGCGGTCGAGAATACTCATAACCGCGGCGGAGGCGTCGTGTTTCCGCAGCAAGACGCCATTGCCGTCTGCGCGGCGGCTCGCGAACTGGGGCTTGCGTCCTACCTCGACGGCGCGCGGCTGTTCAACGCCGCCGCAGCAACCGGCTCGAGCCTCGCCGAGCTGGCAGCGCCCTTCGACGTCATCTCAGTCGCATTGTCGAAAGGCCTCGGCTGCCCGGTCGGCAGCCTAATCGCCGGCGGTTACGCCGGCATTGTGCGCGCCCGGCGCGCGCGCCGCATGTTCGGCGGCGCGATGCGCCAATCCGGCATTCTCGCCGCCGCCGGCCTCTATGCGCTCGACCACAACCTCACGCGGCTCCGTGAAGACTACGAGAATGCGCGGCTCATCGCGGAGCGACTGGCGGATTTGCGCGGCGTCAGGCTCGATCTCGCGACGGTGCAGACCAACATCGTGATCTTTCACATGGAGGAGGGTGCGCCGGATGCCGCGGCGATCGTCGAACGCGCGCAAGCGGTGGGGGTTCTGATCTCCGCCTTTGGTGTGCGCACGTTGCGCGCCGTCACCCACCTCGACGTCGATCGCGATCAGTGCCGTCGCGCCGCCGAGTTGCTCGCCGCGGTCATCGAGCGGCGCTGAGGTCGCTGCCGCGCAAGATAAGGCAGCAGCCGGCGCTGCCGCCTGAGGGTCACCCCCCGAAGCAACGGTCCCGCAGCATCCGCCCTACCCAGCGGTAATGATTGGCCACAAGGTGCCGGCGCCTGCTGACCTGACTTAGTTAAATTCCCGCTTTCGCGGGAATTACGAGGTCGGGAAGTCGCCATCAGCGCAGGCCGAGGCCGCGGGGCGATGATGCGGCGCAGGATCTCGCCGGTGGCGCCGCGCAAGGTCCAGGAGGTGGCGTGCAACACGGTTTGGGCCAGCACCTCCTCAAACCGGTCGCCTGCGGCGCGGCGGCGGCCCGGCGCCAAGAGGCGCACGAGTTCAGCTGGCTGAGGCTGCGACGGCGGTCGTTCTCGACTGGCAGGGTACGCACGAGGGGGATGGCGAAATGCGCCTCGTGTGCATAGCTCGTCCACACCTTGGCGCCGGTGACCTCGTACCCGCCCTCGACCGCAACCGCGCAGGTACGGATCGAAGCCAGGTCTGGACCCGAGTTCGGGCTCGCTCATGCCCGTAGAGAAAAAGACCTCGCCGCGCGCAATGCCCGGCAGAAACGCGAGACGCTGCCCTCGGATCGGCAATTCATCTCCCGACCTCTACTGCGAGCTCAGTTCGACCAGATACCGAACGCGAGTACCGGCGTTGATGTCCTTGGAAAGGATAGGCGCGCACCATTGCGGTTTTATTCAGATCGGGACGCCGACGGTTAGGACAGCTCACGAACACAGCTCCATCGGATCAGAAGTGAATTTCGTATTCAAGTTGCCAACGGAATGTTTCGCGCGGTGAGGCGGAGGTCACACCGAACAGAACGCCTGCGTTCCACTTGAGGGTGCCCGGACCAATATTGGACACAGTACCGAACAACTGTGGGCCGATACGGTTGTCTTGCGGCCAGTGCGAGTTGAACCCCTCAAACCCGCTCGGGTTGCCATAGGCCTGGAAGCCCGGCTCAATCGGCGTGCCGAGGGCGATCCGGGTTTCCCAGGCGTACACGAAAAACGGACGCGACGCGGAGTTGGGGCCGACTTCTTTTTGCAGAAACAAGTTCACGGTGTTGATCGTGCCGAAGATTTCCTTGCGGAATATCGGTCCCAAGGTGAATTCGTTGGGGTCACCCCGGATCGTCGATTTGCCGAACTCGGCAAAGAAGCCTGCGTCCAGCCAATACTGGCCACGCTCGGTAAACTGAAAGATATTTTCGGAAGTGACCTGACTGAACTGATACGATTGTCCGGGCCCCGCGTCACGGCCCTGCTCGAGCTCGAGCTCAGTGCGCCAAAAGCCATTGACCCCGTATTCGAATTCCTGGGTCGTGCTCAGCTCGCCGCTGTGAGCTGGGTTCGGGTCGTGGCCGTAGTCGCCGAGCGGCTCGATCGCGATCTCTCCGGTTTCGGCGTCGGGCATTTGGACCTTGAAATCCGCCGCGGCCGGAACCGCGGTGGCCAGTGTCAAAACCGCACCGGCGATACAAGTGTTGACGCTAAGGACACGCATTCGCAATGTCCATTCCATGCCTGCTCACGCAGAGCGAGGAGCAATTCGGTAGAGGCGGAGGGTAAGTGTGGAGCTTAAACGGATGCTGCCGTGGCCGGCCGGCTTGACGCGCTTGGTGGTCCACGCCCCATCATTCGCATCAAGGCGCCGATGCCGAGGAGTGTGCAGAGATAGAACACCACTTGGATGCCGGCCGGTTGTGCCGAATAGCCGATCAATACGTGCAGCAGCAGCCCGAGCATGCTGTTCTCGCTCAGGATCGAGGAGGTGTCCCAGAGATCGTTGCCGAGCGACGGTAAAAGGTTCGCCTGCATCAAAAAGGCCGCGCCTTGCGAGGCCATGCCGGCGGCCAGCAGCAGTATGAGCCAGCTCGTCACCGCAAACAGCCGGCGCAATGGGATGGCGAGGAGCCCGAGATAAATCAGCGCGCCGACCGCGGCGCCGCCGGCGAGCCCGACAATCCCACCCCCCAACATGCTGAGCCCGCCCGCTCCGGAAGCGATCGCGATCCCATAGAGAAAGAGAACAATCTCCGAGCCCTCGCGAAGCACGGCGATCCCGACGACCAGAGCCAGCGCATAGAGCGGCTGACTTCCGCCGAGCACTGCTTTGCCGAGCGTGGCTGCGGCCGCAGCCAGCTCGCGCCCGTGCCGGTTCATCCAGATATTGTGCCAGCCCAGCATGGCGACCGCGGTAAACAGGATTGCGGCGTTGAACAGCTCTTGCCCGATGCCATTGACTGCGGCGGCGATCACGCCGGCGCCAGCAGCGACGAGAGCTGCGCCGACGGCGCCTGCGACAATTCCGCCCGCCACCCAAACGCCGCGGCTTGGCACTCCGCGGCTGGCCGCCAGCACGATGCCGATCACCAGCGATGCTTCGAGGACCTCGCGGAAAACGATTATTGCGGTCGCCAGCATCTCAGTTCTGCCTACTTGACGACCAAATGGCCGCGAGTTTGCGGGTGGAAATCGTCGAAGAATTCGTAACTGCCCGGATCGAGAGGCCCGACGAAAACGGTAATTTCCTGGCCGGGGGGCACCACCTTTTCGCGATGAAATTGGCTGCTCTCGAATTCCGAAGCGGTCGGATTTTCGTTGCGCACGAGGAGCTTGACCTTCACACCAGCTGGGATCTGGACCTCACTTGGAACAAACTGGTTGTTTTTCAATAAAAGCGAGAAACTGGGGTCATCGGCCAGGGCTGGCGCCACGACCGCGAGAAGGAACAAGGCCGCAAGCCCGGCGATAGGACGCATCGTGATACTCCGATTATCCCGCTCCACCGCGCCGAGCAGGAAGATGACGAAAGTTGCCGACGAGCTAATGAGACTTAGTCGCAGCTAATACACCGGCTTCAAGCGAGCAGGCAAGCAAAATCTTTGCCTCGCCGGGGTTTAGCAGCTGAGGGCGTATGCCCATACGTCATGGCTTTCCCTCCAAGAAAGACCGATACTCTCACCGATCAACCCCCACTCTAACCCTCCCCCGCTTGCGGGGGAGGGAAATGAGAGGCGGATTGATCCGCCTCTCCCGCACTACGGGGACCCTAGACTAGGCTAGTGCTCAAATACGGCGGGAGTCGCCTATTGTTGTTGCGCCACAGGCGCTGAATGTCGCGGTAGCCGATCGGCACCACGTCCAGCGCCGCGCACCACTCGGCGACGGCGCCTGAGGCGAAGAGGGCATATTCGTTGGTCCGCCAGGGGGCGTGCTGCGGCGTGATCGCCTCGATATCGCCCGGCGCAGTGCAGTGCAGGGCGAAATGGGTGACGCCTGCGGGAAGCTCTTCGACGAGCTTGCGGTAGCCCGGCTCGACGGCTTCGGTAGCGACCGGCAAAGTGCCGCGAATGTGGTCGACGACCGGTAAGCCGGCGCGTTCGAGCGCGACGACTGTCGCGTTGTAGCTCTGCGGGTCGGGCGCGAAACGGATCTTGCGGGGCAGCACCGGAACGACCCCGTAGTCATGCCCAAGCCGGACGTGGCAGTCGAGCAGCTCGGGCAGCATGGCCGCCGCCATGTGCGCGTCGATATGCGTCGGTCTGATCCCGGCGGCCTGCGCGCGCTCGATTTGCGCGCGCAACTCGGCTTCCGCGGCTTCCGGCACCAGATGCCGGCGCAGGCTCGCGACATCGTGCCAAAGGAAACCGTGGTCGTCGATCAGGCCCGAGGCCCGGCTCACCGTCGAAATCGGGGCCCAGCGATAGCGCTCCCATTCGCTGGTCAAGGTTAGGTGCACCCCGAGATCGAGCGCCGGATTGGCGGCAGCGGCCTCCGCGATTTCCCGGAACCACGGGCACGGCACCATGACCGAGCCGCAGGTGACAAAACCGCGTTCGGCGAGATCGAGAAATCCGCGGTTTGCTCCGTGACACATCCCGACATCGTCGACATGAAAAATCGCGGCGCGCTCGACGCCGAGGGAAAGGGCGAGGTTCACACTGCTGAGGCTAGCACGACGGATCGGGGCCGCAACCTTGCCGAACCCTATAACCGTTCACAGATTCTTTATACCCATGGCACCGACAGCGGATCCGTGGCGCATGAAAGGCGAGCTTTCCCGATGAGCGAAGCCAAAAACCTGTTTCCGCTTTTACAGCAATCGGCAGATCCCGGCGTCGTGGATGCAATCGAGACGCTGGTAAGGGACGCGCCGGATCGCGACCTCTGCCGCGTCAACGTCTTGGATTTTGCGGCGAAAAGGGATTTAGACGCAGAGAAATCGATCACCGCGTTCCTGCACGCCGCGCGCCTCGGTCTCTTCGAGCTCTCGTGGAATGTGCTGTGCCCGAGCTGTGCTGGGGTGCTCGATGCCGGTGCGACGCTGCGGAACGTGAACCGCGGGCAGTACAATTGCGCCTGGTGTGCGGCCGGTTATGAGCCGATCCTCGACGAGATCGTCGAGGTGACGTTCACGGTCAACCGGCGGGTGCGCCGGATTGCGGCACATGATCCGAACGAGCTGCCGTTCGCGGAGTACTTTCGCCAGGTGTTCTGGAGCTCGGCGATCGATCTGCCGGAGAATCTCGATCAGGTGATCGAGGCAGTAACCCTTGACACCGTCGAGCTTCCGCCCGGGGAGAAGGCCCTCTTGTCGCTGCAGCTGCCGGCGAAACTTGTGATGCTCCTCGACCCGGTGACCCATATGACCCAGTTTCTCGAGGTCAAGGGCGAGCCGACGCGAGAGCGTCAGAGCCTTTCGATGTTTTTCGACAAGGTGCGTCCCGCCGCGGAAACGATCGAGTTGAGCCCGGGGCCATTGCGCCTGTCGCTTGAAAATCGCACCGACACGCGCGTCTTGCCGGGATTGTGGGTGGCGACCGACCGGCTCGGTGACCTGCTGAGCCGGCGCAAGCCTTTCCTCAGCGCAAAGCGATTGCTGACCAACCAGGTTTTTCGCGATCTCTACGGCGCCGACACGATCGATGTCGACCAGCGTCTCAAGATCACCAGTCTGACGTTCCTGTTCACCGATCTCAGAGGTTCCACCGAGCTCTATGAGCGGGTGGGCGACCTGGTCGCCTTCGACCTCGTCCGGGCTCATTTCCGGCTTCTCAACGACATCATTGCCGGCGAAGCCGGGGCTGTGGTCAAGACCAGCGGCGATGCGGTGATGGCAACTTTTTCGACGCCCGATCGGGCGGTCGCCGCGGCGTTGCGCATGCGGGATGCAATGCGCGACTTCAAAGACGCAGGCCGCGGTGCCGGGCTGCTGCTCAAGATCGGCATCCACGAGGGACCCTGCCTCGCCGTCGTGCTCGACAGCCGCCAGGACTATTTCGGCCGCACCGTCAATATCGCGGCGCGCGTGCAGGGTCTGGCCGACTCGCGGTCGATCCTGGCGACCGGGTCGGTCGTCAAACATCCCGGATCTTGCAAGCTGCTCGAATTCAGCGGGCTTGAACCTGTCCCGCATCAGCGTGCGCTGCGCGGCGTCGCCGAGGAAATGGCGGTCTACGAGATTCCCTGAGTGATCCACCCGAACTGGCGTGGGAGCCTGGAATGAGCGAAGCTGGCAATCTGTTCACGCTCTTGCGGCAGTCGGCCGATCCGGAAGCTGCCGGCGCGATCGAGGCGCTGGTGAGGGACGCGCCCGATCGCGACCTCTGCCGCGTCAATGTGATCGATTTCTCGCGCCAAGCCAGGGTGGATGAGGAGCGCGCCGTCGCCGCCTTCCTGCACGCCGCGCGCCTCGGGCTGTTCGAGCTGTCGTGGAACGTGCTGTGCCCTGGCTGCGGCGGCGTCCTCGATACCAGCACGACATTGAAGAGCGTCAACAAGGAGGAGTACGACTGCGCGCTGTGTGCGGCCGGTTACCGGCCGACGCTCGACGAGATGGTCGAGGTCACGTTCACGGTGAACCGCCGAGTGCGCAGGATCGCCGCGCATGATCCCCACGAACTCCCGTTCGGCGAGTATTTTCGTCAGATCTTCTGGGGCTCGGGCATCGATGTTCCGGATGATTTCGAGCAGCTGGTCGAGGAGATCGTTCTCGATCAGGTCGAGCTGCCGGCGGGCGAAAAGGCGTTGCTGTCATTGCAGTTGCCGGCGGAATTCGTGATAGTTATGGACCCGGTGACGCACGGGACGCAGTTCCTCGACGTCAAAGGCGAGCCAACCCGAGAACGCCAAAACCTCTCGCTCGTCTTCGACAAATTACGCGCGCCGACCGGCACCGTGACATTGCGTCCGGGGCCATTGCGTCTGTCGCTCGAAAACCGCACCGATACCCGGCTGCTTCCGGGGTTGTGGCTTGCAGGAGACAAGCTCCACGAGTTGCTCGGCCGGCGGCGGCCGTTTCTGACCGCAAAGCGGCTGCTCACCAACCAGGTCTTTCGCGACCTCTACGGCACCGACACGATCGACGTCGAGCAGCGGCTCAAGATCACCAGTTTGACCTTCCTGTTTACCGACCTCAAAGGCTCGACTGAGCTTTACGAGCGGGTTGGCGACCTGGTCGCCTTCGACCTGGTCAAAGCCCATTTCCGGGTGCTCAACGAGATTGTCGCGTCCGAGGCGGGCGCTGTCGTCAAGACCATCGGCGACGCGGTGATGGCGACCTTTCCAAGCCCAAACCGGGCGGTCGCCGCCGCGCTGCGCATGCGCGAAGCGATGCGCGATCTCAATGACGGTCGCAGCCGCGAGGATCTGTTGTTGAAGATCGGCATCCACGAAGGGCCCTGCCTTGCGGTCGTGCTCAACGACCGTCAGGATTATTTCGGGACGACCGTAAATATCGCCGCGCGGGTCCAGGCTCTCGCGGATTCGCGCACGATACTGGCGACCCGCTCGGTGGTAACCGACCCGCAGGCTTCCGCATTGCTCGAAACCAGCGGGCTCAAACCGGTATCGCAACCCCGCGCCTTGCGCGGCATCGCCGACGAAATGTCGGTCTACGAGATCCCGTGATTTCGCGTTTGACACTGCCCAAGTGCGTAAAATTTCCTGTACGGGGGGAGACCCGCCAAAATCTGAAACGGCATTGGGACAGCGTCTGCGACAGCCGTGCTCCGTCACGCCGTCAGCCGCGAAATGGTGCTGTCACTGACGTTGTAGCTCCGAGCGATCTCGCGCACAGGCTCGCCGTCACGGTCGCGGCGGCGGATCGCCTCGCGCTTTTGGTGCTAGGTCAAATACGGTTGCGTCAAGCTTGATGCCTTGCGCCTTTGCGTGCGCGCGTCCTTCACTGGTGCGGGCGCGGATTTTCGAAAATGTGTCTTGACGCGCACGACGATGTTGACTAGTTTGATAATTGTTGAACCATGGAAAATAGTGGTATGGATGAGAAACGCGCGATTGCAGCTCTCGGTGCGCTTGCTCAGGAGACCCGGCTTGCGCTGTTCCGCCTGCTGGTCACTTGCGGGCCGGCGGGGCTGCCGGCCGGCGTGATAGCTGAACGGCTGGGTGTTCAGCCCTCGTCGCTGTCTTTCCACCTGGCGCAGCTCGTCCATGCCGGATTGATCACGCAGCGCCGCCTGAGCCGGCAGCTGATCTACTCGGCCGAGTATGGTTCGATGAACGCGCTCTTGGCCTACCTCACCGAAAACTGCTGCGGGCGCGATGCCGTCGGTGCGCCGGTGTGTAATCCGGCTTCTGGCGGCTGCTCGGACGCCATGGGAAAGAGCACAGCCGCATAGGGAGACAAGTCATGGATGATGCTCAGATCAAGGAAATGGTGCGCGCCCGCTATGGCGGTATTGCGGCGGCAACTGAGGTGAGCTGTTGCGCGCCGGAGCCGTCGTCGTGCTGCGGCCCGGCAACCACCCCGCACGATAAGGCGCGGCGGATGGGCTATTCCGAAGCGGAGCTGTCGGCGGTTCCAGATGGTGCCAATCTCGGGCTTGGCTGCGGCAACCCGCAGGCTATCGCAGCGATGCAGCCGGGCGAAATCGTGGTCGATCTCGGCAGCGGTGCCGGGTTCGACTGTTTTCTCGCGGCGCAACAGGTTGGCGACACCGGTCATGTCATCGGCGTCGACATGACCCACGAGATGCTGAAAAAGGCGCGCGACAACGCCGCTCGCATTGGTGCCGGCAATGTCGAATTCCGGCTCGGGGAACTGGAACACTTGCCGATCGCCGACGGCACGGCGGACGTCGTGGTCTCGAATTGCGTGATCAACCTGGTGCCCGACAAGGAACAGGTGTTCCGGGAAGCCTTTCGCGTCATCAAGCCGGGCGGGCGGCTCGCGGTGTCGGACATCATCAACACCGCTCCGCTGTCGGCCGATCTGCAATCCGATCCCGCCTTGCTGTGCGGCTGCATCACCGGTGCCGCCCCGGCCGAACGGGTGGAAAGCTGGCTCGCGCGCGCGGGATTTGTCGATGTCCGCGTCACGCCGAAACCGGAAAGCCGCGAGCTGATCAGGACTTGGGCACCCGGCCGGAACATTGAGAACCACATCGTCTCGGCCATGGTCGAGGCCCGCAAACCTTGAGCCTGGCGGGTTCGAACATGACGGATAGGCGCATTTACAACGTCCGGTTCCTCTGCACCGGCAACTCGCCGAGGAGCCAGGCGGCGAGTGAAGTCTGACCAGTGTGGCCCGGCAATCCAGTTACTGCCCATTGGGCGGTGCCCAACCTAGCCGCCGTCACGGGCACTCAGGCGGAGCGACGCAAGGCATTCCGCGACGCGTATCTCGCGATCGAAAAACCGCATCAAGATTTTTGTCGCCGTGCCGATCGACAAGCTCGACCGCACGGCAATCAAACGCCGTGTCGATAATATCGGCCGGATCCGTGCGGCCCGAAACTGGAGCTGGCATGACATCGGTCACTGAAATCAGCCGGCGTCGCGCGACGCCGGGACTAGGAGCCTTTGAACGCTACCTGACGGTTTGGGTGGCGCTCTGCATCGTCGCCGGGATTGTGCTGGGCCGGCTGTTGCCCGCCCCTTTCCAGACACTCGGCCGAATGACCGTGGCTGAGGTCAACATCCCGGTCGCGGTGCTGATCTGGCTGATGATCGTGCCGATGCTGCTCAAGGTCGATTTCGGCGCATTGCACCGGGTCGCCGAGCAGTGGCGTGGCATTGCCGTGACCGTCGGCATCAACTGGCTGGTCAAGCCTTTCAGCATGGCCTTGCTCGGCTGGGTGTTTATCGGGTGGATTTTTCGCCCTTGGCTGCCCGCGGAGCAGATCGACAGCTATATCGCCGGTCTGATCCTGCTGGCCGCCGCACCCTGCACGGCAATGGTGTTCGTGTGGTCGAACCTGACCGACGGCGAGCCGAATTTCACACTGACCCAGGTCGCGCTCAACGATACGATCATGGTCTTCGCGTTTGCGCCGATCGTCGCATTGCTGCTCGGCCTGTCATCAATCGCCGTGCCGTGGACGACGCTGTTTCTGTCCGTCGTCCTCTACATCGTAGTGCCGGTGCTCGCGGCGCAACTGTGGCGGCGGTCGTTGCTGGCGAGCGGCGGCGACGCTGCGCTCGCGCAAACCTTGCGCAAGCTTCAGCCGGTTTCGCTCCTCTCCCTGTTGGCGACGCTCGTGCTGTTATTCGGCTTCCAAGGCGAGCAGATCGTCAGTCAGCCGCTGATAATCGCACTGCTGGCGGTGCCGATCGTGATTCAGGTCTATCTCAACGCCGGCATTGCCTATGCTCTCAACCGGGTGCTGGGCGTCCCGCATAATGTTGCTTGCCCGTCGGCGCTGATCGGCGCGTCGAATTTCTTCGAGCTGGCGGTTGCGGCGGCGATCGCGCTCTTCGGCTTCCAGTCGGGTGCAGCGCTCGCAACGGTCGTCGGTGTGCTCGTCGAAGTGCCGGTCATGCTGTCCGTGGTGCGGATCGTGCTGCGGACGCGAGGGTGGTACGAGCATCGGGACCAGTCATTCAGTGCGTGATCTTTTCCCGGATGTCCGAACCGAGCGGGCTGCATGTTGCCTCGGCAATCGCGAGGGACGTTATCGCAGCGCTTTCAGTTTCTCTGCGAGTGCCTGAACCTCCTCGTCCGTTAGAACACGCGGGGCTTTGATTTCGGCCCGCGCCGCAGCTTATGCTCTCTGTTGCCGAGCGGAGCTAACCTGAAATCTCCGCCGTCTCCACGCCAAGCCCGCCAGTCAGCCCGGTTCGGGGGTGGGAGGCCGTCGGTAGGGTTTGACGGTGATCTCGCCGGCACGTTTGCGCATCGCGTAGGCGTCGTGCCATGCCTGCATGTTCAACAGCGTTTCCATCTTCACGCCGAACGCCTTCTCGATCCGCAGCGCCATTTCCGCCGACAGCGCGGCGCCGCCGTTGATGAGGTCGGAGAGTGTCGCACGGCGCACGTCCAGCACCTTCGCCGCCTCGCTGACCGTCAGCCCGAGCTCGTCGAGAATTTCCTCACGGACGAACGCGCCCGGATGCGGCGGGGCCATTCCTACTGTGGCGGGTGCGCGGGTCATCGGCGATAGTCCTCCAAATCGAGGTTGCAGATTTCACCCTGCCGGATGTCGAAGGTCCGAAATGCTCCATGTGCCGGCCCGGTCGCCCCGCAACTGCTGAACGCGCCAGCCGGGCGGCCCGACAACGCCGCTGATGTCGGCCGCCGCGATCAGCACCGCAAGGATGTTGCGCAGCCGCCGCATAAGGTCATTGCGGAGTTCCCGGCTGTCGCCGTCTTCGATGAGGCGCAACAGGCCCCGGTGCCGGACGCTCCGAATGATCATGCATAGAGGGATGTACGCTTCCACCGTACACTTGTCAATGGCAGCTTATTCCTCCCCGGAAGCTGTCCGAACAACCGGGACCATCGCAAAACGAAAGATCGGAGAGAACATGAAGCCGACGAGTCGTCCGAATGGCGCGGCCGCTTCAGCGAGCATCACCAAGCGGATCGAAGAGCTGGGGGATTGGAGAGGAGAGACCCTCGCCCATGTCCGTCAGCTCATCCACGATGCCGACCCCGACATCCAGGAGGAGTGGAAATGGGAGAAGCCAAAATCTCCCGGAATCCCCGTCTGGTCCCATGACGGCATCGTCTGCACAGGAGAATCGTACAAGCAGGTCGTGAAGCTCACCTTCGCTCGCGGAGCCGCCGTCGAAGACCCGACGAAGCTCTTCAATTCCAGCCTGGAAGGGAACACGCGGCGGGCGATCGACCTGCGCGAAGGAGAGAAGATCAACGAAGCTGCCTTCAAGCAACTCATCCGCGCCGCGGTGGCGGCCAACTCCGCGGCGCGCGCTCAACGGGCAGCCAAGAAGAAGTAAGCGGTTATTGCTATTTTTGATATAATGTGCTATCATTATCGACGTGAATGTATTGTGGTTCCCAAATCGGACCGGCGTTCTCCAAACAGCCGATAACAGCCAGGATCAGCGAGCACGATCGCTGTTTTTTCGGGTGCAATGCGGCTGGGCTCAAGGATTTCTGCGGAGCAGACGAGATCGATGGCTGATATTTCGATGGAGAAAGAGCAAAAGCAGCGGGGGCGCGGCCGCGGGCGGCCCTTCGAGAAGGGCCAGTCCGGCAACCCGGCCGGGCGGCCGCGCGGGACGGGGAAACGCGCGGCCCAGGGTGTGCAGCTGCTGCTCGACGGCGAAGCGCAAGCCTTGACCCGCAAGGCCGTCGAACTCGCTCTCGACGGCAGTTGTTCGTCGATGGGGGCGCCCGGCGGCCTCGATTTTTCCGGGATCTATCGCTTAATCGGCAAATCCGACCGTAAAATTTGAAACGATAAATTTACAAACCGGCGGTAAGATTACCGCTTGTTTGCCGGCAAGCGAGGCACGGATGAATACCGCGTATCTTGAGGTGATTTCGCTCGTCGAGCGCCTCCACCGCCATTTCCTCGAGGTCGTAAAGCTCGAGCTCGAAGGGCTCGGGATTCACGATATCAATAACGTTCAGGGAATGATGCTGTTCAATATTGGTGACGCCGAGATGACGGTCGGCGAGCTGACGCTTCGCGGCTGCTATCTCGGCTCGAACGTTTCGTATAACGTCAAGAAGATGGTCGAGAACGGGTACCTGACGCAGCAGCGCTCGCTGCACGACCGCCGCTCGATCCATGTCCGCCTGACCGAAAAAGGGATCAGGTTGCGCGACTGCCTGACCGAGATGCATCGGCGCCACGCCGAAATGCTGCCGAACGCCGCCGTGAGCGTTGAAGATCTGCAAGGCGCCAACGCCGCACTCCGCCGTCTGGAGCGGTTCTGGATCCGCGCCGGCGACTTTGTGCAGCGCCCGCCGCAATTCGCCGCCTGACTTTTTTGGTGACGCGGCCGCTTTTATTGGTGACGCCGCCGTCTGGGGCTGCGAGGCTGCTCGCAGATTATCGCGGAGGACCGGCATGCCAGCCCAGCTGTTTCCGTTGGCCCGCGGAGTGAGCGTCGCCGGCAGGCTCGACCGGGCGGACATCGATGCGCTCGCCGCCGAGGGCGTGCGCACGATCATCAATAATCGCGCCGACGGCGAAGACCCGGGCCAGCTGCCGGCCACCGAGGCGCGGCGCCTCGCCGAGGCACACGGAATCGCCTACCACCACATCCCGATCACCGCCGCCACATTGTCGCGCGCCGATGTCGACGCGTTTGCCGCAGCCTTGCGGGAGGCACCGGCGCCCGTCGTGGCGCATTGCCGAAGCGGTACCCGCTCGGCGCTGTTGTGGGCGTTGACCCGCGTTCGCGAGGGCGACGACGCGCTCTCTCTGATTTCCAAAGCCGCCCAGCACGGCATCGACATCGCCGGGCTTCCGGCCGTCGCAGCCCGGCTGCGTTAGACGCTCAGGCCGGGGAAGGCGCCGGATCTGCGGCGGCTCTTCGGAAAACCTCCCCGCATGGCGATCGCCGCAGGAAGGACAAAACGAGCGCGGCGAGCCCGGCGACCAGCCACCACCACACCAGTTCGCGGCCGAGCCAAAAGAACACCTCGGCGCGCGAGCTCAGCCCCGCACCGGGGACCGGGGAGACAATGGCGTTGAGAGCACGGCGGAAGAACTCCTCCCACATGGCGAAGAGCACCGCCGCGATCATCCGGGCGCAAAAGCGTCGTACCTCTCGGTCTTTGATAGATCGATGGAGGCCGACCAGCCCGGACAGCACGGGGAGAAGCAGGATGCCGCGGTAACCGATGTTCTGGCCGGCAAAGAAGCAGGCCGCAACCAACATGCCGCCGATGACCAAGAACTGCGCCTCGCCCGCGGCCCAGTCGAGTTGCTCTCGCCCGAGCCGCCGAACCGTGCGAAGCGTTCTCGCAACTGCCACCGCCGACAGCGTGGCCAACAGCGTCGCTGCGATCAGGGTCCGGGAGGCACCGCCGGCCAGCGCTTCCGCAAACCCGAACGGTAGGTTTTGGGCGGAGAAAGCGTCGGCGAAATACGAGGATGCGGCAGGGATGCCCGCCGCCGCCATGCTCAGTTCGGGGAAAAAGGCGACGGCGAAGAAGGCCAGTGCCAAAGCCGCCGCTGCTGCGATGACCAGGCCGTCCCGCCGCCTTTCGCATAGGGCAAGGACCAGCAGCGCAAGCGGATAGTATTTGAGGAGGCCGGCGGCCACGAACAGCCCGTAGGAGAACAGCCGGTATGGGCGCGGAAGGGTGAAGAGGATGGCCCCACAGACCACCAGCAGGAATATGGCGAGATCATTGTTGGCACGCTCCAACGCATAGACGGTCATCGGCGAAACCGCCGCCAAGCCGAGGATCAGCAGCTCCTTCGGGGTGCGTGGACGCAGCACGGCAGCCAATGACAGAAGGAATAGCAGGTCGAGGCTTGCGCCCACCCACCCGGTAGCCCCGACGCCCAACGCTCCGGGCACGATCGCCAGCCACAGCGGCGAATAGACGTGTGGGCGTCCCAACACATCGCAAGGGTTGGACACATACACCTCGATCCCCTGCCGCCCGCATTCGGCCGCCGCCAGAACGGCGTGAATGTCGAGAAAGGGAAAGCTGAACGGTTCGACGCCGAGCAGGCGCAGGACGCTGAAATAGAGCGAGTGCGCCCCCGAGAGCCACAGCCCCGCCATGATCACATAGAGGCACAGCACAAAGACCGGGATCGCCAGGCGATACGCCAACTTGCTCGCCGTCTCGTGCGAGAATGCTCGGCGTGTTTCCATCACACCAACTGCGTGCGCTGCCGAACTCAGCTTAAGGCGCGTTCATTTACCGGGGATAAACACGCCGCATTGGATCTGTACAAAACTCCGGTGGCCGGGGCTTAATACTCGCCCTCGCATGCCCCTTGTATGCCCCCCTTGTATGATCGGCGCGGAGGGCCAGAATCTGTCTATGCAGACCACCAACGACATCCGCTCCGCGTTTCTCGACTATTTTGCGCGCCACGACCACGAGATCGTCCCGTCGAGCCCGCTCGTCCCGCGCAACGATCCGACATTGCTGTTCACCAATGCCGGCATGGTGCAGTTCAAGAACGTCTTCACCGGCTTGGAGAAGCGGCCCTATCAGCGCGCCGCGACGGCGCAGAAATGCGTGCGCGCCGGCGGCAAGCACAACGATCTGGAAAACGTCGGCTATACCGCCCGGCACCATACGTTTTTCGAGATGCTCGGGAATTTCTCGTTTGGCGATTACTTCAAGGACCGGGCGATCGAGCTTGCCTGGAACCTGATCACACGCGAATTCGGGCTCGCGCGCGATCGCCTCTTGGTGACGGTCTACGCCGAGGACGACGAGGCGGCGACCTTATGGGCGAAGATTGCCGGGTTGCCCGATGCGAAGATCATCCGCATCGCCACTTCGGACAATTTCTGGATGATGGGCGACGTCGGACCGTGCGGCCCTTGCTCGGAGATCTTTTACGATCACGGACCGTCGATTCCCGGCGGTCCCCCGGGAAGCGCCGATGCGGAGGGTGACCGCTTCATCGAGATCTGGAACCTCGTCTTCACGCAGTTCGACCAGGTGAACCCTGGTGAGCGGGTCCCGCTACCGCGTCCGTCGGTCGACACCGGCATGGGGCTCGAACGCATCGCCGCGGTCTTGCAGGGCAAGCACGACAATTACGACATCGACCTCTTCCGGGCTTTGATCTTGGCCTCGGCGGAAGTCTCCGGCGTCGCACCGGACGGGCCTCACGCGGTCTCGCATCGCGTTGTCGCCGATCATCTGCGCGCCTCGGCCTTCCTGATCGCCGACGGCGTGCTGCCGAGCAAGGAGGGGCGCGGCTATGTGCTGCGACGGATCATGCGACGGGCGATGCGGCACGCGCATATCCTCGGTTGCCGGGACCCGCTGATGTGGCGGCTGGTGCCGGCGCTGGTGCAGCAGATGGGCGCCGCCTATCCCGAATTGCTGCGGGCGCAGCCGCTGATCTCGGAGACGTTGCGGTTCGAGGAGACCAATTTCAAGCAGATGCTCGACCGCGGGCTGCGCCTGCTCGAAGAGGAGACAGCGCAGCTCGGCCCCGGCGCGGCACTGCCCGGCGAAGTCGCTTTCCGGCTCTACGACACCTTCGGTTTCCCACTCGATTTGACCGAGGATGTGCTGCGCGGCCAGGGCCGCAAAGTGGCCGTCGAGGGCTTCACGGCGGCGATGCAACGGCAGCGCGAGGAAGCGCGCCGGAGCTGGGTCGGATCGGGCGAGGCAGCCACCGAGGCGGTGTGGTTCGCCTTGCGCGATGAGGTCCCCGCCACGGAGTTCCTCGGCTACGAGACCGAAACGGCCGAGGGCGTCGTTCAAGCGGTCATGCGCGGCGGGCAGCGCGTCACCGAGGCTGAGGCCGGCGACGACATTGGCGTCATCGTCAACCAGACGCCGTTTTATGCGGAATCCGGTGGCCAGATGGGCGACAGCGGGGTCATCTTCTCGTCGGAAGGCGCCGAGCTGGCGGTGCGCGACACAGTCAAAGAGGCCGGCGATCTGCACGTTCATCTCGGCACTCTGACCCACGGCAGCTTGAAAGTCGGCGAGGCCGTCGAACTCAGGGTGGACGGCGCGCGCCGCCGGCTGTTGCGCGCCAATCACTCGGTCACGCATCTGCTGCATCAGGCGCTGCGCCGGCGCCTCGGCGAGCATGTGACGCAAAAGGGCTCGCTCGTCGCGCCCGACCGACTGCGCTTCGATTTCAGCCACGCGCGGCCGCTGACGCAGGAGGACATCCGCGCGATCGAAGCCGAGGTCAACGAGCGTATTCGCGCCAACAGCACCGTGCGCACCCGGCTGTTGACCCCGGACCGCGCCGTCGCCGAAGGCGCGTTGGCGCTGTTCGGCGAGAAATACGGCGACGAGGTTCGGGTCGTCGCAATGGGCGCAGCGAGTGACGACGAGCAGCCCTTCTCGGTCGAGCTGTGTGGCGGCACGCATGTCGGCCGCACCGGCGACATCGGGCTCTTCAAGATCGTCGGCGAAATGGCGATCGCTTCGGGCGTGCGCCGGATCGAGGCGCTGACCGGCGCGGCGGCCGAGGCCTATCTCGCCGAGGAAGAGGGGGTGTTGCGCGAGGCCGCGGCGGCGTTGCGCACGACGCCCTCCGAGCTGCCGGCGCGCATCGTCAATCTCGTCGAGGAACGCCGCCGGCTCGAGCGCGAGCTTTCCGAAGCCCGCCGGGCGCTGGCAAATGCCGGCCCCTCGACCAGATCGACCGAGAAGCGTCTCGGCGACGTTGTGTTCGACGGCCGGGTGGTCGACGGCGTGCCCGGGCGCGAGCTCAAATCCCTGGCGGACGATCTGAAGCGTCGCATCGGCTCGGGTGTCGTCGCGGCCGTCTCGCGAGCCGACGGCAAAGCAGCGATCGTCGTCGGCGTTACCGCCGATCTGACCGGCCGTTTCGACGCGGTCGAGCTGGTTCGTCTCGGCGCCGAAGCGCTCGGCGGCAAGGGCGGCGGCGGGCGTGCCGACATGGCACAGGCGGGCGGTCCCGATCCCTCTCGCGCCGAGACGGCGTTGGCCGCCGTCGAGCGCGCCATCGCCGCGAAACTGCAGGTCGCGGCGTAAATCAAGGGAGTTCGCCGCCCCAATTCGGTAGGTCTGCGAGCGTTAGCCGTCGCGCAAAAACCCGGGCGGCGGGCGTTTTCGGGGCGGTAAGAAATTCTGGACGCGGCTCTGACGTTCCCTGCATAATTGCTGACGGAAGCCGGTCTGCAACGATTTGGTTTACGTCTTGGGCAATACGGGGGACCGCGCAGAATGAGGGGGAAATCTGCGCCGCTACTGTTGCTATCCTCAGTCGTCGGTGCGCTCATGCTAGCGGGGTGCGTGGCATCTCCGGTTCACCTCGATCCGCTGAGTGTCGACGGCCGCGACGGCGGCGGCCCGACCCCGACCTATCCGATGCTGATGCGGATCGGTGCCGCGGCCCAATCCGGCGGCGATTTGCCCAACGCCCTCGGCGTCTACCGGCGCGCCGCCGAAATGGCGCCCCAAGATCCAGCCCCGCTGATTGCAGCTGGCGACGTGCTGCTGCAGATGGGTGCCACGAATGAGGCGATCGTCAGCTACAACTCAGCCTTGGTCAGACCAGGCGACACGCAGGGCGCCGAGGTCGGACTGGCCAAAGCGTTTTTGAAGACCGGCAAGCCTCAATTGGCCTTAACCCCCCTCTCCAAGGCGATGGAGCAAAGCCCAGACGACCCGAAGCTCTTGCTCCTGCTCGGTGTGACAAAAGATCTGGCGGGAAGCCATTTGGAAGCCCAAGCCTACTATCGCGACGGCCTGGTCCGTGCGCCGGGCGACCCTGCCCTGACGGTCGATCTGGCCTTGTCGCTCACACTCAGCGGAAGTTACCCGAACGCTATAGCCGTGCTGCAGCCGCTTGCCATCTCCCCCGCCGGCACGGCTGGGGAGCGGCAGACCCTGGCGCTGATTTACGGCCTCAACGGCAACACGGCAGAGGCGGCTCGGCTCGGCCGGATCGATCTCGACGACGCCTCGGTGGAGCACAACCTGGCCTATTACCAGTCACTTCGTGAACTCTCCCCGGAGGCCCGCAGCCAGGCAATCCTGGCTGGTGGCGCCAGAGCTTCGTGATAAGGCCGGATAATACCTCCGGGCCGGGGCCAAGCTCGGTCACCGGGAATATGCCAGAGCCTTGCTTCCGCGCCTGATGAGTTTAGATACCCATTGGCTGAGGCCGCTGGCGTCTAGCCCGCCGCGGCTAATGTTTGAACGTGTCCATCACGTTGATCGCGGCCGGGCCGAGCAGGACGATGAACAGCGTCGGCAAGATGAAAATCATCATCGGGATCGTCAGCAGGGCCGGCAGGCGGGCCGCCTTCTCCTCGGCGCGGGTCATCCGGGCCGTGCGCATCTCGGTGGCGAGGACGCGCAAAGACTGGGCCAGCGGCGTACCATATCTGGCGGTCTGCTGCAGTGTATTGACGACCCCGCGGATGCCGTCGGAGTCGGTTCGGTTGTTGAGATTGTCGAACGCCATGCGGCGATCCGGCAGAAAAGTCAGCTCGGCCGCGGTGATGCCGAACTCTTCGGCGAGCTCGGGCCAGGTATTGCCGAGCTCGCGCGATACCCGAACCAACGTGGCGTCGAGGCTCAGCCCGGCTTCGGCACAGATCACCATCAAATCGAGCCCGTCGGGCAATGCCAGCTGGAGCTGCTTGGCGCGTTTGCTGGCGGCATTCCTCAAGTAGATCTTCGGGGCGTAAAAGCCGAACAGGACCGCCGCCACTGACGGCACTAGCGCGAATTGCGACGGCAGCGGCATCAGGTGCAGAACATGCGTGTCCATCAAAATCAGCGCGCCGAAGCCGAACGGCAGGCTGATCTGCGCAAACAGATATCTCACCATCGCGTCCTGCGATCGGAAGCCGGCACGTGCCAGCATCTGGCGCGCTTCGGCGGCGTGCCGCGAGCGCAGCAGATTGAGCCGCGTCACGGCCTCGCGCATCAATCCGACCGGCGTCCGACGGTGCGGGCTGCGACGGTTCACGAGCGCCGATTGACGCAGCGTCTCCTTGCGTTTGATGATCTGCTCGAGACGCCGCTCGAAGGCGCTGTTCGGCCGCAACGCCTGCCACATCGCGAAAAACACTGCCAGGGTAGCCATCGAGGCGAGCACGACGATGACGTCGTCGAGCCCAATCCCCGCCGGCAACCAATCGGCAATGTGAAAATCCTGAAGGCGAGTGTTCCTCATATCTCGAACCGCGCCATCTTGGTCATGATCCCGACCCCGGTGCCGAGCATTGTCAGCGCCAGACCATCGAGAACAAAGCCGCGAATATCATTGTAAAGCGGCGCCAGATAATGCGGCGAGGTCAGCGCGAGCATCACGATGACGAGGACCGGCATGCCAGCCAGAATCATCGTGGTCGTCCGCGTCTCGCTCGACATGGCGCGTACCTTGGCGCGCATCTGCCGGCGCCGGCGCAGCACGTCGGCGAGATTGGCGAGGGTTTCAGCAAGGTTGCCACCGGTTTCGCGCTGAACGCTCAGCGCGATGATGAAGAAGCGAAATTCCGGCACATCGATGCGGTCGGCGATGTCCCATAGCAGCTTTTCGAGATCGCGGCCCATCCGCATGCCGGCCTCGACCCGACCCAACTCGTCGCCGACCGGATCACCGATCTCCCGGCCCGCCCCGATGATCGCTTCGCTGATCGGCAGGCCAGAGCGCAACGCCCGCACCATCAGGTCGATGGCCTCGGGAAACAGACCGACAAAGGCGGCGACCCGGCGCTTTCCCATACGGCCGACCACCATGTGAGGCAACGCGGTTCCGATCAGCAACCCGACGAGCAGGCTCGCGACGACGCCGATCGGCGTAGTCGAAGCGAGCGTGATTGCGACCAGCACGGCGATGCCGACAATAGCGATCGCATACTGACCGACGCTGATGCGCCGCCCGGTGCGCGCAAGGCGGTGGGCGAGCATCTCGCGGCGCGGCAGCCATTGCCGGGCGATGCGATCAATCCTGGGCGTCGCGCTTTGCTGTCGTGCAAGCGATCGGGTGACGACCGCTTCGACGGAAACGACCCCTTGCGCCCTATCGCGTATTCCGGCCAGGCGCCGCTTGAAGCGCCTGCCACTGGCGCCCTCGCTCAGTGCATAGGCGACCAGGCAGAGGATCAAAGCGAGATTCGCCGCGCAAGCGAGCGCGATCGATGTCTCCAGATCGAGCGGTAGAGCCATTTCTTAGATCCCTCTTTGCCTTGCAAGCGGGCGGAGCCGATGATGCCGCCGATGCCGGCGCCGCACGGTCAACCGTCACGAGCGGCAGGATTTCGCGACAAGAGTGACTTGCCGGCACGATCAGGGGGACAATGAACGCAAACGAGTAACCGATCTGCACCTGTGATCCGCCGAGCGGCGTTCGCGGGTGCCTTTCCCCCGGAGGCTTAAAGTTTCGCGGCGATGGTGCTGAACGTTGTGCTGAGATTGGTGCCGACCAGGGTGAAGGCGGCGATTGCCGCAACTGCGATCAATGCCGCAATCAGCGCATACTCTATCGCTGTGACCCCGGACTTCGTCTTTGACCAAATTCGTAAGAGGTCTACGCAACGGATACTCCTTGGCTCAGCAAAAGCTATCTAGCGCAGGCTGCCACGAAATCTTTAAGTAACAGTAAAAAGACAACTGTGTTCCAGTGTAGCCGGTCAGTATAGGCCATTGGGGGAGAGCAGCTCGATATGAGCCGAGCTGGACGGATAAACGTCGCCAAAGGGCGGGCGCGAGCGCCGCGCCTAGTGCTCCGATTTATTCACACTATTCAGCAGGCAATGACCCACCATCGCTCGTATCAAATCCCGCTACACCGGCGAAAGAGGCCGTCCAGTTCGGCGAAGGAAGTGCAGCAGTGAGGTTGTGCGTGCTTCGAGACGCGCCTTGTGGGTGCTCCTCAGCATGACGTAGTCCCCCGATGGCATTTTGAAAATTCCTCATCCTGAGGAGGCCGCGTAGCGGCCATCTCGAAGGACGCACGGCGCTGATCCAGGCAAATCGTCGATTCCTGACCGCCTCGAAAGCCGGTGCCCCTATGTGGACGGCCCCCTGCTTGCAAGATGCGGCGCAGGGTTTTGATCGCATCGCTTATGACCAACGGGGTGGCGCCGATCGGCCCGATGCCCGGGATCTTCACCAGGCGCCGGCTTGCTTCGTTCTGCCGGTGCCAGGCCATCAGCTTGGCGTCGATCACCTCCAGCTGCGCTTGCAACTGGGCGTATTCCTGGGCATGCCAGGCAAACAGCTCGCGGGCGAGCGCCGGCAGCGTCGGCTCGCGATGCAGGCGTGCCAGCAACGGCTCGATTTTGTCGACGCCCCGCGCCGCGATCAGTCCAAACTCCGCGGCATAACCGCCAAGCGCATTGGTCAGCTGGGTGCGCCGACGGATCAGCCGGTCGCGCGTGCCGACCAGCATCTGCGCCGCTTGCTGCTCGGGTGTCTTGGCTGCCACGAACCGCATGGTTGGCCGGCTCATCGCCTCGCACAGCGCCTCGGCGTCCGCGGCATCGGTCTTGCCATGCTTGACGCAGGCCTTGGCGTATTTCGGCGGCAGCAGCTTCACCTGCTGGCCAAACTGCTGCAGAACGCGGGCCCAGTGGTGCGCGCCGCCGCCGGCCTCGATCCCCACCACCGTCGGTTCAAGCCGCTGGAAAAACGCCACCATCTCCTCACGCCGCAGCTTCCGGCGAAGCACCGGCTCCTCCGCTGCGTTGACACCATGCAGCTGAAAGACTTGCTTATAATAACCCGGCTGCTCCCCAGCGGTCGGTGTGGGCGATCTCGGTGAGCGGGCGGCGGGTCAGCGGCCCGAACTTGTCGATCGGCCAGCCGACCGGCATCAGCGCCCAAGTCGAGACATCCTCGGGAATTCCGAGAAGCGCCTTAACCTGGTCCTCGAGCCGGATGTGGTTAGTGGTGATCACGGTGCCGAGCCCAAGACCGCGGCAGGCGAGAATGATGTTCTGCACCGCAGGATAAATGCTGGCGCCGCGGATCCGCTCGGCATAGGCGGCCTCTTCCTCCCAGCGCGCGGCGATGTCGGGCGGCAGTGCCTCGCGCGCGGGCAAGACAGGGCGGCGCGAACAAGGGAGGAGCAGCACCGGCGCCTCGCCCATATGATCCCAGAGATGCCTCCCAGCGGCCATGAGCCGAGCGTATTGATGCTCCGTCAGATGTTGCGGCCGGCCGCGTGCTGCATAGACCGCCTCTGCGATGTCTGAGGCCTTGCGGTAGACGACGCCGAGCTGGCGCCTCAGGTCCGGGTCGCGGACCACGACAAAGGCGAAGCTCTGTGCATTGCCGCCTGACGGTGCGCGGATCGCAGCTTCGAGAATGCTGGTGATCAGCTCTTCCGGAACCGGATCGGGCTTGAGGCGGCGGATCGATCGCGCCGAATAGATCGCCTCAAACAAACCGATGTCCGGCGGTGCGATCGACGCCATTGTTATCTCCTGGCTAATCGATTGGGACCAGCAGCCGAGCCGCAGCTGCCCGCAGGCGCTCCGGCAATGCGGCGGGCCGCCTGGTATCGAGATCGAGCTGCACCCCGAATTGGCCGAGGCGCGCGTATTCAGCTCCGGTCGCGGGGTCGCACATCCGATGAACGAAGCGGATCGACGAGTTGCCGAGATGCACGATGCCGGTTTCGACGAGGACCGGATCCCCTGATTGCGGCGAGCCGGTTACCCGCAGCGCGAGCTCGAATGTGGAATAGCCGCGGCGCTCGGTCTTCATGTAGGAAGAGGCCGCGCCAATGGCGGCGAGCGCCTGGATGGAGGCAGCCGTGAAGCGGTGGACGAACGCCGAAAGCGCGAGCTCTCCCGCTCGAATCCAAATCCATCGGCTTGATCCGATCGCGCACCGTTGGAATAAACTGTTCGAGCGTCGTCGGCTCGGGACGGCGTTCGACGGCGGGTCCTGGCCAGGTCAGAAGGCGCCCGCCGATTGCCTCACGATGGTTTCTCGCCAATCGTCCCGCCGCGTGATCGAGCGTCTCCTCGACCCAAGCCGTGACTTCACCATCGGCAGAGTTGATGACCTGGTGACCAAACCGCACCGAGGTTTCGTCGACTGCGATAGGAGCGCTCAGAATGTGAAAGCTGGCGCCGGCGCGAAGCTCGCGGACAAACCGGACGTCAAAGCAGCGCTGGGCGGAGCCGGCAAGGTCGCGCAAGCCCAGGTCTTGCGCCGTTGTCACGGCAGCATCCGACAGCCGGTCGAAATAGTAGGCGATTGTGAAATGTTCGGTGACGTCGCACTCCCAAGGGGACACGACGCTGCGACAGGTCTCGATCCAGGCGACCATCGAGCAAGCTCCCAAACCTAGCTTTCGACCCCGCTTGCACGGGGATATGGCTATTCACTACGTCATTTTGTCTATTTCGGGTTAGCAAGATGAAGGACGGCGAGAACCGGCCGCCGCATGCACGGCGGCGGTTGCGGGTTTGCGGGCTTGCAGCGGTGATCGCCTTGTTTGAGCGCGATCCGCGGCGGGTCGAGCGGCTATTCTTCGAGGACAGGGTGAAGGATGAGGTCGGGTCGTTCTGCCGCATGCTTGCCCGCGCCCGCAAGCCGTATCGTCAAGTGAACAAGGCCGAACTTGCGCGCGTTGCCGGGACTCCCTTGCACGGGGGCGTCGTGGCGATCGCCGCGCCTCAACCGTTGCCCGCGCTCGATCCAGACGCAATCCGAATTTGGGCCAAGAACGGCAAGCCACTCCTTGTTCTCGACGGCATCGGCAACCCCCATAATTTGGGGGCGATAGCCCGCAGCGCGGCCTTCTTCGGACTCGAGGCAGATGGTCCTGGCCGACCGCCCCGATCAAGCGCTGCCATCGGATGCCAGTTACCGCGTGGCGGAAGGTGGGTTGGAGCACTTGGATTTGCACCGCGCGCCGCTTCCGGCCGCTCTATTCGAACTGCGGCCGGCCTATCGCGTGATCGGCACCGCCCTCGGGCACGGTCCGGCGCCCGATATGCTGGAAAGCGGGGCTCCGGTCGCGCTGGTCTTCGGCAACGAAGAGACCGGTCTCGATCCCGCCACGATCGCCGCCTGTGATCAGATTTGGTCGATCCCCGGCAGCGGCCGCGTGCAGTCACTCAACGTGGCTGCGGCCGCAGCGATCCTGCTGTATCAGCTGACCCGCCCTTGACGCATGCGTCTCCGCCGGGCTCATTGCGTTCCGGTGCGCCGGGCGGTCACACGCCGCCGGGTTCGGCAACCGCCGCCGACCATGGCGACATCACGTCGGATATGCCGTAATTTATCCCGTCGGCGCCGCGCAACACCAGGTTCGGGCAGGCAAAACGGGATGGAAAGACCGTGTGCTCCACAATCGTCGCTCCCGGTTGCCGAGACAACCGTTCGATGGTCTCATCGGAATGCCGATGGTCGATGCCCACCCGCTCGCTGCCGTTGACATCGATCCGCGGATGATGGGCCGCGGTTCGGGATCCATGCCGAAATCGACGATGAAGCTCGCCAGCTGCAGCACCGCTCCGAGAATGCGCCGGCCTCCGGACGCACCGAGGCCGAACCATGGACGCGCGTCCGCGCGCCACCACGACCGGACACATATTGGTCAGCGCGCGTTTACCGGGCCCGATCGAGTTCGCCCGGCCGGGACGCGGGTCGAACCACATCACACCGTTGTTCATGAGAATCCCGGTGCCGGGCAGCACGTAACGGCTGCCGAAAGATGACAGGAGCGTCGTCGTCAATGCGGCTATGCCGCCTTGACGGTCGATGGCGGTAATATGTGTGGTCGAGGTCCGCGAACCAGTTTCGACATCTCCCATGGTTTCGAGCCGCTCGGCATAGGCTTGCCGGAGCGCCCCGACGAGCGCCTCGAAGTAATCGCCATCAGGGGCGGCCGCAAATCTCCGTCCGCCGAGGGTTCGAAGAATACCCGCGAGTGTCGGTCCCGCTGTCATGCCGGGAGTTGTCTGGAAAGTTGCGCCGCGATAGGGAATTTCGAGCGAAGGCACGGTGCGCGCGCGACAACCCGCCAGATCCTCGGCTGAGAGGACGCCGCCGCCGGCGCGCATGTCGGCGACAATCGAGCGCGCGATCTCCCCCTCATAGAAATCCGCGGGTCCGGTCTCGGCTAGCCGCTCGATGGTTTCGGCAAGACGACCGAGCGGCAGGCTCATGCTGTCGGTGTCGGGTGGGCAGACCGGCGGCAAACCGTCCGGCAGCCAGACCCGCCGGCTCTCTTCATAGCGACGCAGATCCGCCGCAGCACTGGCGACCTTCACCGTCGTGAACCAGTCGACCGGCAAGCCGGCGCGGGCAAGCCCGCATGCCGGTTTCACCAAGTCGCGCCACGGCAGGCGCCCGAACCGCTCGACCGCCAGGGAATAACCGCGAACCGCGCTGGGGATCGCGAAGGAGAGCGGTCCATGCATGTTGCGGTCGCCGACGACCTGCGGCCAGGTGAAGAGCTCGGTCTTCATCTCCCCGGTCAACGGAAACGCGGCGGGGTCGAGGCGGTGCGGCGCAATCGGACCGAAATCGACGACCTCGGCACGGTCGGCGCCCGGCTGGTGCACGACCATGAACCCGATCCCGCCGAGGCCGCTGTTCCACGGCTCTACCGCGGCGAGAGCGAAAGCGGTGGCGACAACGGCGTCGACCGCGCTGCCGCCCGCCTGCAACGCCTCAGCGCCAACCCGGGCGGCAGTGCCGTTTTGCGCCGCGACGATACCGCCGCGCGACGATGCCGGCGGCTTGCGAATGTCCCAGTTCTGCGTCAGATGCATCCTGGCCCGCCGCTCAGGTTACGGTGATCGAATCGACCCGGTTGGGATAGAACGCGTAATAGCCGGCGAGGCCGGAAACTTCGTCATAGGGCGAGGGATAGGCCCACACGGCATTCTCAGCCCGGTGCATAGAGGCGGCCTCGGCCGAAACCTCGATCGTCCAGTATGATGCCTCGCCTTTGTATGGGCAGCGCGTGTGGTGTTCGGTCGGACGCATCAGATCGAGCCGCACGTCATTTTGCGGCAGGTAATAGACCGGGCCATGGCCGGTCTCTTCGACGCGCAGCGCTTCGCTGCTGTCGGCGATCGTCACGCCGCCGAATTTGACCGTGACGCGCCGGCCTGCGGGGAGAATGTCGACGCGGTAATCGGGCCTGTTGGCAAAGCCCGGGGCAGAGTTCGGCATTTCGAATTCCTCTGATTTTGCTTCAGTGTTGCCGCGACTTGTGAGGCGCCGGCGCACCCTCGCCGCCAAACGAGGCAACGCAGCTTGCATGCAATTCCGCATCGGTAATGGGGCCGCACTCCTGCTGCATCCGCTTCGCGCGGAACGAGGGATTGCCCTGCAATACCTGCTCGTATGTTTGGCTCTGTTTTACGTTGGCCGCCGCACCCGGGTCGGGCGGCGTCTGCTGCGCCGAAACACTGCCGCCGAACCCGAGGGTCAGTGCTGCGGCAAGAGCCCACAAGATTTGTCTAGCCATTTTCAATCCTCCATATTTGGTCGCGAGGTCGGATCTTGCCGCGAGAACGGGATTTGCTCAATCCGCCATAGTCAATCCGCCGCTGACGCTCAGCACCTGACCGGTAATGTAATCCGACCGGCGGCTCAAAAAGAACAGCACCGCTTGTGCGATCTCGATCGGTTGCGCGATCCGACGGAACGGGATGGCCCGGGTCAACGCCTCCTTCATGCGCTCCGGTTGCCGCTGGAACAGCGGCGTGTCGGTCGGGCCGGGACAGACGCAATTGACGTTGATCTGATAGCGAGCGAGTTCGCGCGCGAGCGACTTGGTGAAGGCGATCAGCCCACCCTTTGCGGCGGCATAGACGGTTTCTCCCATGCTGCCGACCCGCCCCGCGTCGCTCGAGATATTGACGACCTTGCCGGCGCGCGCCGCCACCATCGGCGACAGCACGTCGCGGGTCAGGCGAACTGCGCCCATCAGATTGATCGCGACGACGCGATCCCAGATCTCCGGCGGGTTTTCGAGAAACGGCTGGATCTGGTCCCAACCGGCACCGTTGACCAAGCCATCGACGCGGTCTATCCGCTGATGAACGGCGGCTGCGAAACCCGCGATCGACGACGCGTCGGTCAGGTCGAGCGGCAGGTAGTCGACCGCCAGCCGTTCTGCCGCGGCTTCCGACGCGGTCGCCTCCCCGCCCGCCTCGTCGATATCTCCGACAAAAACCCTTGCGCCTTCGCGAGCCAGCAGTAGGGCTGTGGCTTTTCCGATCCCGGAAGCGCCGCCGGTAACGATGACGCTCTGACCTCGCATCTCCATGCTGTCCTCGCTGCTGCGTCTTCGTCGATCAGGACGGTTTTAGCCGAGCTTGCCGTTTCCTCTCCACCATGTCGCGATCAGTGGGCCGAGACCAACGCGGGACCGCCCCGGGGCTCGATGGCCCCGGTTGCCCGCAGCGCATCGATGACGACCCGCGGCAACCGGTACGCCGGTAGATCGAGTTGCTGCGTGGCGCTTTCGCCGGCCCGCCATACAACGTAGTTGCTGCCCACTTCCTCGAAGCCAAAATGACGGAAGGCGTCAGGCAGGCTCGGCAGGTGGTCTCCATAAAACGAGAGCACCCCCTCACGGTGGCGGCGCTGCAGCCCGGTCAGCAGAATCTGCAACATCTCGTCCGATCGACCCAGGCCGTCGAGATAGCGCAGCAACTCGCCGCCTTGCGGCAGACCGATTCCATTGAAATTACGCCGCAGTTCGGGATTGATCTGCGGCCCCGCTTCGCGCCAAGGACCGTGATTGCCCATCGTGATCGCGAAGATGAAGACGCGCGGCCCTTCGGCGTCGAGTACCCTCAGCACATGCTCGGCGAGCTCCGGATCGGAGTAATAGGGGGGGCGCCGCGAACCGCCGAGGGTCTCGATGCCCAAGAAGGTTTCGAACCCCAGCGCCGGTAACGTCAAATCACGCCGGAAAAAGCTGCGGTCGAACGGGTGCAGGCAGACGGTGCGGTAGCCTTGGCTGCGCAAGTGCCAGACCAGCGAGGCGATCGGCACGCGCGCAAAGGCGTGATATGGATTGAACCGGTCGTATCCGAGCTCGCTTTCCGGAATCCCGGTCAACACCGCGAATTCGGCCCGCATTGTGTTGGCGCCCCAGCCCGGGACCTGCAGCCGGCCGAATGTCCCGCCAGTTCCGCAACAGGCGTCGAACCCCGACAGCAGTCCCGGCGGAATCAGCGGCGACAGCCGGCGGGCATCAAAAAATGATTCGCATTGGACAAGAATGAGAGGGACCGCCGGCTGGAGACGGGCCCGGCCAAGCGGCGGCGCCGCCGGGGGTGCGTGACGAGCGCGCCGCGCGGTTCGCTCGGCCCTCGCGATCACACCATAGGTCAGCACCATCGCGAAGGGACCCAATGTCGCGGCATCCCTGAACGGCTCGCCAGTGGCGCCGAGCCTCCGCAGCGCTGCGGCCGCTGCCCCGAGGGTCGGCTCGCGCGAGAACAGCCAAGCCGCCGATGCTATCAGCCCGCCGTAGAGGAAGATCAACAGAGGATCGATGTCCCACAACGGGGGCTCAAAAGAGAGCAGGGCGATGCAGAGCGCGATTGCTGCAGCCGCGCCACCCATCACCAGCGCCGGCCCGGCGAAAGGCAGGTAGAGCTGCGGGTGGGTGAAGACATAACGCAGCTCGGACATTTCGGAAAACACGACCGGTTCGCGCAACACCTCGCGCTTGGTGCGATCGGCTAACGCGAAACCCGCGCCGAGAGAGATCAACAGGGCGCCAGTGAAAATCGGGCGGCCCGTAGCGATCAGTACGAAGCTCCCCGCCAACAGGACCGGGAAAAAATCCAGAAGGAGAGCGGGTGCGCTATCGGTCCGAGCTTTGGCGACGCGCCGAGGCAGCAACCATGCCCCAAGCGCGAGCATACAGCCCACGACGACATGCAGCGCTTCGCTCATCGCGCGATCACGCCGAGTGAATTTGGAAACGATAGCGGCGCAAGATCGCATCCCCTATGAAAGCGGGCGCGAGGTCGCAGAATTGCAGACCGAGCACCAGCGGCCGCGGAAAAGCGACGCGCCGCCGCCCGCGATCGATGCCACGCTTGACGATCCGGGCCGCGCCGTCGCTGCTGAGCAAAAACGGCGTCGGCCCGTCGAACCGATCGGTCATCGGCGAATTGAAGAACCCCGGACAAACCACGGTCACTCCGATGCGGTGACGCTGGAGGCGAGGCCGTAAGGCCTCGGCGTAAGCCCGCAACCCGGCTTTGCTCGCGCAATACCCCGGGCTGTAGGGAAGCCCACGATAAGCAGCTATCGATGCGACCGCGGCGACGCGGCCGCGTCTGCGGGCACACAGCGCCGGCAGAAGCGGCTCGATAGTGTTGATGGCGCCGAGCAGGTTTACTCCGACCTGCCGCGCTGCGGTTTCGGCGCCCTCCGAGGGACTGTCAGGGTCCGGCCCGGCCGAGGTGCCGGCATTCGCGATCAACAGATCGACCGGGTGGCGGCCATCAAACTCCCGCAGCCATGATGCCACGGCGGGGGCATCGGTCACGTCAATGATGGCCATGTTCACTATTGCCCCCCTTGCTTCACAAGCGAGCGCCGTGGCCTCGAGCCGCTGCTGATCGCGGCCTTGGAGTCCGAGCGCAACGCGCGGTGCGGCATAGGCTTTCGCCAGCGACGCGCCCAGGCCGCTCGAAGCGCCGGTAATGATTACGGCGCTGAAGGGTGCGCGCATCCCCAATTCCTAGAACAAGCGTTGTCGCGAAACTGTCACGATCCCGGCCACGGAGCGGATTTCGCAAAAACCCTGGCGGACCTGGACAAGGTTCCGCCCCAGCGCCGCACCAACAAGCCCTGCAGCCGGCGCGCGGCAATGAGTAGACCCGGTCGCCAAAGCTCCGGATTGGCCAAACGTTCGATCACCAGCTCCGGCTTGCAAGGCAGACGAGTAATCGGATCGAGGTACCTCGGGTAAAGGATCAGAGCGCCGGCGACCAACTCCTCTAGGGTGAGCCGCCGACCCCGGTCAATTGCAGCAAGATCGCTGGTGAGCCCCCAGCCGGCGTAAAAGGGCCGGCCGTAAACGACGACCCGCCGGCCGCGCAGCAAGGCCTCGAAGCCGGCGAGCGATGTCAGCGTGTGCAGTTCGTCGATTTCGGCCAGGATTACCGCCGTCGAGACATCGCGGATCACGATATCGGCGAAGTTGGTGGCAAACTCGTCGGCGATCTTTCCCTGGCGGTGACCGGCCTCGACGTCGGGGTGCGGCTTGTAGAGAATGAACGCGTCGGGGTTGGCCGTGCGCACGCGGGCGAGAAGATCGAGGTTGCGCGTAATCCCTTCGCCGCCGAGGCGAACCGAGAGATCGTCCTCGACCTGTCCCGGCACCAGAATGCGCCGCTTATCGGCGGGCCAATCGATCGCGAGCGCCCCATCGCCGATATTATATTTCGTGATGCCGCGAGCGACGAGCCGAGCGATCAGATCGCGGGCGCGCTCGACCAATGCGCCGCCGAATTCGGTTTCGGCGAGGAGTTGCTCGAGATCGCTGCGCACGTTCGGGTCGAAATGCATGCCACGGCTGTCGAGCACCAGCGAGGCTGCCGGTATAAAATCGGAGCCGAGCCCGACCGAGCGGACAAACCCGTCCTCGACCCGGATCAGCGGGACGCCTTGCTGTTCGGCCGCTTCGGCAAGCCCCGCCGGCGCCCGGGAGGCCCAAACGGCAATGCTGCCTCGCGGCCTGCGGCGCGCCGCCGCAAGCGCGGCACGCTTGTTACGCCGGAAGATCGGCGTGCCGGCGCTCGACCGCAGAAAATCTCGGACCTGCCGACGCTTCCAGAACGACATTCCCAGGCAGACCGAGACATTCCCGTTGACGGCCTCGATTTTCTGCCAGTCGCCAAGGATATCTAAAATCTCCTCGAAACACGCGGGTTCCCGGCGGTACGGATCGAGATAGCGGGTCGCGACGAGGCAAGCGCCCGCAAATATTTCGTCAACGGTCCGGCGAAACGGTTTTTGCGGTACACCGGGCTCGTCCGTTGTAATGCCCCAGCCCGAGTAGAATGAATTGGAAAAGCAGCGGATTCTGGCTCCGGCCACCAGCGCGAGAAAGCCGTTCTCGCTGCCGGTCGTATAGACCGTTTCGGCTCGAGCGACCGCTTCCCAAATATCCACTCTTCCGGTCAGGACGGTGCACCCGCGCGCGGCGGTGTCTCTAAGAAAGCCGGCCGGCAAACGAGGAGCGCCCGCATGGTCCGGAGCGATAAGCACGATTTGCCGCGACGTGCTTTCCGCCCTGGCCGCTACGAGCATGGCGTTGAGGAGCTCTAGGGAAGTCGGTCCATTGGGGCTGTCCCAATTTCTGTCGCCCAGAATCAACGTATAGCTGCCGCCGTGCGGCAGTTGGGGATCGGCTCCCGCATTCCACCACGGACCGCCGAGGCGGCGCGATACGATCTCGCGCCGCAAGCCGGCCGCCCTCGCGAGAAGCTCCGGGCTCTCCCAACCACTGCTCGCAAGGAGCCGGTCGGGGTCGAGAATATCGATCGGCGAACTAGGTCCGGCGATCTCGTGTGCCGTGACGCTCAAAATCGGGGTTGTGGCCCCCCATCCCGGAGGAGCGCGCAGGAGGCCCGGGCCGAACAGCAGAAAGGGAACCCCGAGTGCTGCGGCTCGCCTTCTCGCGCCGCCCTTGTGACGTAAATCGCGCCAACTCACGACCCCGGCCACTCTGATGGCTGAACGATCCGAGAGGCGCCGCCCGATCGTAAAATCGGGAAACAGCGCTGTAAGCGCCCCGGTCTCCGGCGCCGCAATCCCGGTTGCGAGCAGCCCGGAACCGGCGGGCGCTGCAGAGCGTCTCGGGCCGCCATGACGCGAAGTCGCCGCCGTCGCGGAGACGTGATCACATTGCCGCATCCCCACCCCGATCATCGCGTCGGTATAAAGATTCTTGCCTAACGCCGGTAACTCTTGACAATTGGCCGGGCACTGTCCACGAAAATCACGCTGCGGCGCAATATCCGAACAGCTCCCGGTGAACGCGCGGAACGTCGACCCGCAGATAAGAGGCCCTACTGGTGCAACAAATACCTGCGGCGCGATTACGCCGGCGCACGGCAACGTTTGGCTTGAAATGACGGCGATGCCATCCGCTTCCGGCGAGGGATCCCAGCGCATCATCTTCGATGGCTTGAACCTTTCGTTGGCGAGAGGAACAGGCATCGCGACGTACACGCGCATGTTGACGCGTGCCGCCCACGATCTCGGCCATGAGGTTGGCGTCCTTTACAGCACTCCGTTCACACCCGCGAAAGATCGGCTGCTGCGCGAGATCGCATTTTTTGACGAGAAGCGGCCGAGCATGTCGGGGAAGCGAAAGCTAACCTTGCGGCGGGCCCTTAACCATGCCATCGACCAGACGCGGTATCACCTGCCCGTCAAGCCCCTGCCGGTCGAATTGAGCGGCGCCGTCGTCGCCCGGCAATTCAGGCGCACGCTTGACGCCCATGATCGGGTTTTTATTGCCCGCAATCTTTTCGTCAACGCCCGATCCTATTTTTCCCGCACCAAGGCATTCGTCAACCTCGCCTTCGAGCCTCGACCAGACATCCTGCATTGCACTTATCCGCTGCCTCTACGTGTCAAATCGGCGCGCAACGTCTATACGATCCACGATCTCGTCCCGCTCCGGCTGCCGTTCACGACCGAAGACAACAAGCGGCAGCTTCTTCGCCTGCTCAAAAAAATCGCCAAGGAAGCGGACCATATCGTCACGGTGTCCGAAAATTCCAAGCGCGACATCATCGAGCTTCTCGGCGTCGAAGAAAGGCGCATCTCGAACACCTATCAGACTGTGGATTTTCCTCGCGAATGGATCGAACGGCCGGCGGCGGCGATCGCCAACCAGCTGGAAGTGCAGTTTGGCCTCGGCTTGCACGAATACCTGCTGTTTTATGGAGCGCTGGAACCAAAAAAAAATGTCCGCCGTTTGATCGAGGCTTATTTGGCTTCGGACGTCGACGTCCCTCTGGTGCTCGTCGTCGCCGGGGGTTGGGGGAATGATGCCGAATTGAGGCTGCTCGCCGAACGAAACGAGTGCGAGGGGGTGCGGAGGCGCTCCGGGCGCGGCATCCACCGGCTCGATTACGTAAGCTTTGCGACACTGGCGACATTAATTCGGGGGGCGCGGGCCGTCATCTTTCCGTCGCTCTACGAGGGTTTCGGCCTGCCGGTCCTCGAGTTCGATGCTTCTCGGCACGCCCGTTGTCGCGTCGCGCGAATCCGCGCTGCCCGAGGTCGCCGGCGATGCCGCTCTTCTCGTGGACCCGTACGACACCGATCAGATTGCGCGGGCTGTCGCAACGATCGTCAATGATGGGGATCTGCGTGCCGAACTCGCGCGACGCGGACCACTGCAAGCAGCAAAATTTTCCGTCGAGCGCTACCGCGAGCGGGTCGCGGAAGTCTACGCTGCGCTGCGTTGAAGCGCCGCAGCATAAACCGCATGATTAAAAAGCGCAGTGTTCGGCGGTTTCATTCGCACTTACGCGGCGTTACAGTAGCGCGCAGACCGGGCTAATGCCTCGCTTCGGCAGGTGCCTTGTTTTGCACAAAATCGGCTGATCAGCTTGTCCAAAGTTCATTCTGGTGTCCCAAATGGCAGAAATCAGGCAACTCGATAGAGTCCAGCCGCTCGGCCGCGCCGCCGTAGTCGATGCCGGCACAGCGCCGCCGCGCAGCGTGGCGCGGTTCCGCCGGCTCTTCCGGCCTTTCAACCCATGGCTGTGGGGAATTGTCGGCCTGCCGACCTTGATTGCCGGCGTCTACTATTTCGCGATCGCCTCGGATCTCTACCTGTCGGAGGCCAAATTTATTGTCCGCAGCCCGAAGCAGGTGCAGACAAGCGGGATCGGTGCGCTGCTTCAATCTACCGGGTTGAGCCGCGCAGCAGAAGACACCAGCGCCGTCCAAGACTTCATCATGTCGCGTGATGCGGTCCGCAAACTCGAGCAAAAAGATGACCTGAGAACCGTGCTCAGCCGGCCGGAGGGCGATATTGTCACGCGATTTCCGGGTCTTCTGTATTGGCGCAAAGATTTCGAAGCGCTGTTCTCGCGATATGAGCATTTCGTCTCTGTGGAAACCGACACCAGTACCGGCGTGACTGCGCTTCGGGTCAAAGCCTACCGGCCGAAGGATGCCCAGGAGCTTGCCAGCGCGCTTTTGAGTTATAGCGAGCAGCTAATCAATGAGCTCAACGAGCGGGCGCGCCGAGACGCCCTCGACACCGCGCGCGGTGAGGTCGACGGCGCCGAGCAGCGGATTGCGGAGATTCAGACCGAGCTGACGGCCTATCGCGTCAAGCAGAAGATGCTCGATCCAAAATCCGCGTCATCGGGCGTGTTGGAACTGATCGGGCAAATGAATGCGGCGCAGGCCAACGCCCGAACTCAGCTCGGCGAGCTTCTCAACAATTCGCCGAACAGTCCGCAGATCCCGCTGGTCAAAAACCGCATCGCCTCGCTCGACAAGCTGATTGCCGAAGAGCGGGCGAAGCTCAGCGGCGCCACCGACTCGGTCGTCTCGGCGCTGACCGAGTATGAACGCCTCAACCTGCAGCGCGAGCTTGCTGAAAAGGCCCTGGCGTCGGCTTTTACGTCCCTTGAGGCAGCGCGCATCGAGGCGCAGCGGCAACAGCTTTACCTCGAGACGATTGCCCAGCCGAATCTTGCGGATTACCCGCTTTTCCCGAAGCGGATCGTCTCTTTTCTGACCGTTGTTGCTACCTGCATGCTCGCTTACGGACTGGCCTGGCTGCTGGTAGCGAATGTCCGCGAGCATTCCGCAGCGTAGCATTCGGTTTCGACGATGCGTAATTTCTGGGAAAATCTCGCTACCCAGTGGCGCGTTGTCGGCGCTCTCCTGATACGCGAAATTTATACGCGGTTCGGTCGAGAGGGTCTCGGTTTTGGCTGGATCCTTCTCGAGCCTTTGATCTTCGCTATCCCGGTCTTGTTGGTTTGGTCGGTCGTAAGGGCTCCCTACGAGCACGGTGTGCCGTTGATGCCGTTTCTCTGGAGCGGTTACCTGCCGCTTTTGCTGTTCCGGCATGTTGGTGGACGGATGCTGCTCTTCGTGCGGGTCAATGCAGGCCTGCTTTATCATCGGCAGGTCACGATCTTCGATATCTTCCTTGCACGTACTCTGCTCGAGGTAGCATCTAACCTTGCTGCCGTTGTGGCGTCATTCGCGTTATTTTACACCCTAGGCTGGATTGATCTGCCACGCGACTTGCCGATGTTTTATCTCGGCTACTTCTACATGATCTGGTGGGCGGCCGCCGTCGGGCTGATCATTGGCGGCCTGAGCGAGCGCTCCGAGTGGGTAGAGAAAATCTGGCAGCCATATTCGTATTTATACATATTTTTCTCCGGCTTCTTCGTTATGGCGGCATGGCTGCCCGAGAGCATACGTCATTGGGCGCTGTTTCAGCCGTCCCTTCAGGCCTATGAAATGATCCGAGGGGGCATGTTCGGCAGCGCGGTCAAGACATATGGCGACCCAGCCTATACTAGCCTCGTTCTCGCAGTCTTGACGTTTATCGGGTTGCTGCTGATGCGCGAAAGCCGGAAATACGTCGTAGCAGAATGATCGAAGCGATCAACGTAACCAAGGAATATCGTACCGAAGGACGCGTGCGCCGCGCCGTCGGCGGCGTATCGTTCAGCGTGGCCCGGGGAGAAAAACTGGCGGTGCTCGGCCGTAACGGCGCCGGCAAATCGACACTGATCCGGCTCCTCGGCAGGGTTGAACTTCCGACCAGCGGCAGGATCGAACAGACCATGTCCGTTTCTTGGCCGCTCGCGCTACAGGGTGGCTTTCAAGGCAGCCTGACCGGCAACGACAATATGCGGTTCATCGCCAGGATCTACAACAAACCTTTCGATGAAATCAAAGCATATGTTGAAGATTTCGCTGAGCTTGGAAGCCATCTGTCGGAACCGGTCAAAATTTACTCTATCGGCATGCGGGCTCGGTTCGCTTTTGCATTGTCTCTGGCTATCGATTTTGATTGCTATCTTATCGATGAGGTCATCGCGGCGGGCGACCAACGCTTCCAGCGCCGCTCACACGAAGAACTGTTCGAAAAAAGGGCCGATCGCACCCTTATACTCGCCTCCCATATGGGCGATGTGATCAAATCTTATTGTTCACGTGCGCTGGTCATGCACCATGGGCGGGGTAATCTCTTCGACGACATCGACTTGGCACTGCAGGTTTACAACGAGCTGTAAAACCAACAACGTCCAGGGCAGCTGCCGATCCTTGCTACGGAGAGTGTTGATCGGACTGTGGGCTGGCGGCGCTTGTTGGGGTCGTAGGCGCCCCGCTATTGCATCGCGGAGTTGCCTTCGAAGCTTTTAAGACGTTGCAGCTGCTCGTCGAGCACCCGGTCGACTTTGGGCGCCCCTTGCTCCGTGCCGCTGCGGATATAGCCGCCGAGATATACTCAAGGTGACACTGGTGCCGCCCTCTACCGGTTTCAGCCTCCAGCTGGGCGCGCCGTCGATGCCCTCCGTCTGCAACGGGATTGCGGCGCGTTAAGGAGGCCAGCAACGCGACTAGCCCGATCGCCGCAGAGCGGACGACTAGGGTTTCGAACTGAGATCGGGCTTGTCGGTATCGAGGTCGACCGGCACCGAGACGTGCTCGTGGATAACGAGCCACCTGCCCCCGATTTTTTTATAGACATCGGTCACCCGCACCGTGAGATCGAGCTTCTTGCCCTGTTTGTCGGTACCGGCGACATGCTGGATGCTATGGCTATAGGCGAGATTGCGGTCGGCGCCGACGTCGAGGTCGCTCAGCTCGACAGTGATCGGACCCTCGAAGCTGTCGAAGAAGGTTTGCCAGTCCTTCCGATAGGCTGCGGCGCCGACATATTGCCGCGGCGGAACCACATCGAAAACGAACAGCGTCTGGCCGGGGCGTACACCTTCATGATCGCGTCGAGGTCTTTCGCCTTGAACGCGGCGACAAAGCGCTCCTCGAGCGCTCTGATTTCGGCGCGGTTGTCGGCCCGGGCCGGGCTGCCGAATGGCATGATTAAGAGGGCGACGAAGATTGCGTGAGCAATAGCGCCGGCCTTCAGCTGCTCCATGTCTGACTTCCTCGGATGTGCATGCTCAGGATCGAACCATGCTAATGCGTCGAAAAAGGGAGGATGGCAGAAAATGAGCGCCGGGACATGCCTCTTGACGTCGAGGAAATTCGCCGCGACGGTCATCGGGACCGGCTGTGGGAGCGTATGTGATGGCCGCAGACGGGTTGACCACTATACCGAGCAGCTTTGGGCCGAGGAAACGATGGATCGGTTCGAGGCCGAGGTCAGGGTCAAGGGCATGACGGTGTTTGCGCGCATCGATCACGCGGGCGGGAGCCGCAGAGGTCGGTTTGCCGCTGCGGCCAACCGAGCTGCTGAGTTTTCGGCAATGCCAAACCTAGGACCCCGCTGATGCAGGCCAACCAGGCGATCGGCATCAATCTGCCATTGAAGGGCTAATTTTTGAGGACGCGGCCGGCAAAGTCTGGCTGTCCTACAACGATCCGCGATGCTCGCGCAACGGCACGGGCTTGACGCGAGGCTCTCTCAGACGATCGAGGCTATGGTAGGCGCGCTAGACGCGGTTGCGACAAAAACAGTGAAATTGCCGTGACGGTGTGCGCTCACCCGGCCCGCTCCTCTAGCCACTCCTGCAGAGCGACCGCGTTGTTGTGGGTCTCGTCGCGGGCGGCGAAGAGCAGGGTGACAGGTTCGCGGGTCAGCCGATCGAGCAGGCTCTGGATTGCGGGCTGCGCCGCAGGCTCGCGGATTTCGCCATAATAGGCGATCTTGAATTCCTCCCAAGCCGCCGGATTGCCGTGAAATCGGCGGCGCAAGCTATTGCTGGGGGCAATCTCCTTCAGCCAAAGGTCAATCTTCGCCCGCTCTCGCGACAGGCCGCGGGGCCACAAGCGATCGACCAGAACGCGGGTGCCGTCGCCGCTATCGGGAGGCTCGTAAACGCGTTTCACGCGGAGCTGATGCCGTGTCATTCGATGCTTGCGGCGATCACGAACTCTGAAGTGCCCGCAGTCGCGCGAGTGTCGGGGGATCGAATTCACCGCTGAAATACTTTTGCAGGGCGTCGATAAAGACCCGATTATCCGATGCGGCATGGGCGAACAGCGTCATCGAAGACCGGAACTTAAGATAATCGGGATATCCGAAGATCTGCTCGATCGCGTGCCCCTCGACGAGATTCACCAGCCTGGTGCATTCGGTGAGCCGCGGCCCGAGGATCGGATGTTCCAGATAGGCCGCGGCTTCCGTCAGAGACGCGACGGCAAATTTGCGGGCCTGAGGACTGGACCCCAAACCCTCGATCTGCGGGAAGACAAACCACATCCAGTGGCTTTTCTTTCTTCCGTCCCGCAATTCGGCGCAGGCCCTGTCGTAAACCGGGTTCTGCGCATCGACAAATCGTTGTAGGTCGTACGGGTCGCTCATTTGGTTCTCCAAAGCTGACATGGCGAAAGGCGTTTCAACCGGAAGCCGGTCTGCACTATCGTGACGCTCCGCGTTTTTGAGAAGGAGCAGTATGCGATGGATGGAGCAGGCGCAGCGCCGAATTGTCTCGACGGCGTTCGGGTTCTCGACCTCTCGCAATTCGAGGCCGGGCCGTCCTGCACCGAGGCTCTCGCCTGGCTGGGCGCCGAGGTCGTCAAAGTCGAGAACCCGAAGGGGGGCGAGCCTGGCCGCGGGCTCGGCACAGGACCCCGGCCCGGCGCCGACGCCTATTATTTCATGATCTACAACGCCAACAAGAAATCCGCCACAATCGACCTCAAATCGGAGCGCGGCCTCCAGCTGGTCAAGGAAATGGCAAAGCGCGCGGATGTTTTCGTCGAGAATTTCGCTCCGGGCGCGATCGAGCGATTGGGGCTCGGCTGGGAGGTGTTGCACGCGCTCAACCCGCGCCTCGTCTACGCGCAAGTGAAGGGGTTCGGCGAGGGCAGCCCCTATGAGAACAACCTCGCCTTCGACATGATCGCGCAGGCCTGCGGTGGCACGATGGCGATCACCGGCGAGCGCGACGGGCGGCCGTGCAAGCCGGGGCCGACATTGGGCGACACCGGCACCGGCATGCTGTTGGCGATCGGCATTCTGGGTGCGCTTTACCAGCGCCACACGACCGGCAAGGGCAGGCGGCTGCAGATCGCGATGCAGGACGCCCAATTGCAGTACACCCGCAGCGCCTTCGTGCAGCATGCGAGGAGCGGCGAGCCGGCAATGCGCAACGGCGCCAAATCACTGGCCGGCGGCATGGCACCCGCCGGCATCTACCCGTGCAAGCCCGGCGGCCCCAACGACTATGTTTATGTCTTCACCAGCCCCGCCAACCCCGAGCACTGGCAGCGACTGTTGAAGCTCATCGGGCGCGAGGATCTGATGACGGATCCGCGCTTTGCGACCCGCGAGGCGCGCGGCCAGCACGAAGCCGAAATCGACCAGATAGTTTCCGACTGGACGCGACGGCACGACAAGCACCAGGCGATGCGCCTGATCGGCGGCGCCGGCGTCCCGGCCGGCGCGGTGCTCGACACCGGCGACTTGCTGGGTGAACCCAGCTTCGAGAAACGCGGCATCATCCAGACCATGCGGCACCCCAATGGGGAGTTGCGCATGCCGACCTTCCCGGTGCGCTTCGACGGCGCCCCGCCGCCGGTCGAGCCGGCGCCGCTGCTCGGCGAGCACACCGCCGAGGTGTTCGGCGAGTGGCTCGGCATGAGCGCGCGAGATGTCGAGAGGCTGCGCGGTGACGGTGTCGTGCGAACATGATTTTCTTGTAACAAACCTGACCGGCAGAAAGGGGAGGAAGCAATGCCAACATTTTGTGCTCTGATACGGTTGATGGGCGCCGTGCTGATTGCGATGCTCTGCGCCACTGGCGCAGCACGAGCTCAAGCCCCGGGCCCGGTCGCGTCCCCTCGCCTCTTCAGGGGAAATCCGCCCCTCTTTCGCAAAATTCGTGCATATTCGAGCTCGCGGGTTCTGGGGATATGGACAGCGGCTTGTTTCCGAACGGAATTGCCGTAACACCGGATGACGCGCTGCTCGCGGTCGGTGATTTTAGAGGCGGCCGCGTCTGGTACAGCACATTCCAAAACGGTCCGACCATGGGCTGCCCACAATGTCCAAAAGATCCGACGCATTCGACATTCAGTTCGGTGAAGGCCGGAACCTTCATGCCGGGGAACGGCGGGCCGGACGGCATGCATTACGATGTGCGCGGCAATCTTTGGGCCGCGTTGGCCGGTCTTGGCGGCATTATCCAAATCAACCCGCGCGGCATCATCCTTGGCTTCGTGCCAATACCGAACGGCGACGCTGCAACAACCAACTTCGCGTTCGGCGGCCCCGACAACCAGACGATCTACTTGGAGGGAGCGAACAGTGGCACCTTCTGGCGTTTTAAGGCCCCGTATCCCGGCCTGATCGGTCCGGGCGGCGTCCGCCTGCCCGCGCAGCAGTAAAGGGAATTCCAGAGATGAGCAATCAAACGGACATCGACGGGCTGCGCAGCCAGTTGGCACTGACGATACACAGACATTGGAAGCTGTTTCTGATCCAGGGCATCGTCATGGTGGTGCTGGGGTTCCTGGCGGTCGCCGAACCCAACGTCGCCACATTGGCGGTGACGCTGTTTGCCGGGTGGCTGTTCTTCATTGCAGGCGTTTTCCGCGCCGCCTCGGCGTGGCATTCGCGCAGTATGCCGGGGTTTGCCTGGGCGATGCTGACAGCCCTGCTGTCGGTTGCGCTGGGGCTGATACTGATCCTTCGGCCGCTGGCAGGCGTGCTGACATTGACGATGGTGTTGGTTGTGTTCTTCATCGTCGAGGGCATCGCTTCGATCGTCGCCGCGATCGAGCACCGCCGGCATCTGCGCAGTTGGGTTTGGGTGCTGTTCAGCGGGATTGTCGACCTGTTGCTCGCCTACCTGATCTGGGCAGGGTGGCCGAGCTCGGCCGACTGGGCGATCGGCCTCCTGGTCGGCATCAACATGCTCTTTTTCGGATTGTCCCTTGTGATGACCGCGCTGGCGGCGCGCGTGATGGCCGACCAGTGAACTAAACCCAATTCTCCGTTCTAAGCTCGGGAATGCGCTCGAACTCGCGGAGGTTTTGGTCACGACGGTCATCCCTTCACTGCGGGCATGGGCCCCGATCAGCATGTCGTGCGCGCCGATCGGTCGACCGGCCCCCTCTAGAGCGACCTTAATTTGCCCGTAATGAGAGGCCGCCAATGCCGGGAATGGCAGGACATCGCTACTCCGGGCGATTCTTGAGCACATAAACATAGATGTTGGTATCGAGGACGTACCGCCGCGTCAAAGCTGCTCTCGCCCCTCGGGGGCGGGCTGCTCCCGGTCTTGCATAAAATCCTCGGACACGCACGGCCCATCCCGGAAGAAGTCGTCCCAGCGCAGTCCTACGGGAACGATAAGACGGGTCTGGCCGAGCTTGATTACATCGACCTCGCGTACGTGGTCGGGGAATGCCACCGCTTTCGGCAGGCGCACCGCCTGGGTTCGGTTGCACTTAAAAATCCTCGAGTGAGCCATCTTCTTTCTAGTATATCCAGGCGGGGTATACATATTCCCGTCCTCTCGCTCGGAATATCAATTGATGGCGCGGAATTATGTGCCTGCAACGGTTGTTCTACAATGCCGCGGGATGAATGACGAACCGCAAAACGAACCTGTGTTGAAACACTTCCGTGCCGCCGTGGCCGAAGTCTACGTGACCGTCTGGAGCGTATTGTCTTGTACGGCGCGCGCGCGGGGCGATGATCAGCCGGATTCCGACTATGATATTGCGGCCTTTATCAAAGACCCGGGGAGTTTTTACGACGAGAGCGGGCGGCTTGCCGCCATAACTACTGATATCCTTGAGGACACCGGGGCCGTCATTTCCGCCACGCCGTTTGCGGCCGGGGCCTACCGGGAGCGCACCGGCTTCATGCATGAATTGCGCAAAGATGACCTCGATCTGTGACGCCCGAGACTGCCGATTATCTGGCGAAGGCCCGCACTACGCTTGCCGATGCTCAGCAGATTGCAGCCTTGCCTCTGCCACATGTCGCTGCGCGCGAGGCGTACTACGCGGCGTTTCATGCCGCTGAAGCGTACATCTTTGAACACACCGGCAAGCTGGCAACCACTCATAAGGGCGTGCGCATCGAGTTCGCACGGCTGGCCCGCCGCGAACCACGCATCGACCGCGAGCTTACTCGCTTTCTAGCAATCTCCTACTACTAGCTCAAGGCGACGGCAGATTACGGCATTGGTCCAACCACTGCTCAGATCAGCGCCGACGAAGCGGCAGTAGCCATCACGACGGCAAGCCGCTTCATCGACACCATTACCCAAGTGCTGCCGCCGGGTGTGACCCCGCCACACGGCCCGGACGCGCCACCCCGACGGCTCCCTTGCCCGGCCCGTGCGGGAAAATTCCTTGCCCTGTCCGTAAGCGCTCGGCGAGCGGGCCAGCTCAGGCTGCAGCGCGGGTGGCGTCGATCGGCTGCCAGTTCGAGGGCAAGAGTTCGGCAATGCGCCGCGCCGGATGATCAGCGATGCGGGCGAGCACGTCGGCGATATAGTGCTGCGGGTTGAGAGCGTTGAGCTTGGCGCTCTCAACCAACGAATAGATCGCCCCGGCGCGGCGACCGCCGGCATCGGAACCGGCGAACAGATGATTCTTGCGGCCAATGGCGACACAGCGCAAGCGCGCTCGGCGGGATTGTTGTCGAGCGCCAGGCGGCCGTCGTCGAAGCAACGCACCAGTGCGGTCCAGCGCCCCCGCATATAGCGGAAGGCCTGGGCGAGCTCGGATTTGCGGGAGAGTTGGCGCACGGTCTGCTCGGCCCAAGCCGCCAATGCCTCGTCAATCGGCTTCGATTGGAGCTGGCGCTGCTGTCGTCTCCGGGTAAGCGGAGCTTGATCTCCACCTTGCGGCGAGCGGCGCGGATCTGCTGATCCTGGCCTCGGGTGATTGAGGCAGGGGGATCGTGTGCCAAGTAATTTGTCAATTAATGGGCACAGTTTTCGCCGGGTGGAGGTCCTGACCTGCGGATTCCGGGGGAAGTCGCCCGCGAATCCGCGATGATGTCGCCCACCATTCCGATTGATGTGCGCCCGGCGTTCCGAGATGATTTCGCCCGGCATTCCGGGATGATGTCGCTCGGTTAAGCGGGGCCTTTGCTGGCCCGATTAGGGTCCGTTCCTTTGGCTTTTGCACGGGGGAGCGGATGCCAGCAGAGAGGACAACGATGCGCCAGGTGCGCGAAGTGCTTCGTTTGAGAACCGCCGGGGTCGGGCTCAACGAGATTGCCCGCCGCGTCGGCGTTGCGGCGTCAACTGTCCGGTTGACGTTGAAGCGACTGGCGAGTGCCGGGTTGAGCTGGCCATTGCCGGCAGAGATGACCGACAGCGCGCTGGAGACGGCGCTGTTTGCTGCGGCTGGCACCAAGCAAGGCCATCGGCGTCACGTCGAGCCCGATTGGGCTGAGATTCACCGTGAGCTCAAGCGCAAGCACGTCACCTTGACGATGCTGTGGGATGAGTACATCGAACGCTGCCCCGAAGGGTATCGCTATTCGCGCTTTTGCGAGCTGTACCGCGGTCGGGCGTCGCGATTGTCGGTGACGATGCGGCAAGCTCACATCGGCGGCGACAAGCTGTTTGTCGATTACGCCGGCGACACGGTGCCGGTGATCGCCGACCGGCTCACCGGCCAGGTCCGTCCGGCGCAGATTTTCGTCGCAGTCATGGCCGCCTCCAATTTCACCCCAGCCTTCGCTGGGGCAGGCTCTACGCCGAAATGGCGGCCCATTACGACACCGCCATCCTGCCGGCACGGCCGCGCCGGCCGCGCGACAAGGCGAAAGTCGAAGTCGCGGTGCTGATCATCGAGCGATGGCTTCTCGGCCGTCTGCGGCACCGTCGCTTCTATCGTCTGGCCGAACTCAACACGGCGATCGGTGAGTTGTTGCGGCAACTCAACGACGAACGCCCGATCCGGCAGCTCGGTGTCACTCGCCGGGCGCTCTTCGAAGAGCTCGACCGGCCCAACCTCAATTCGTTGCCGGCGCAGCCCTATTGCTTTGCCGAATGGCGTGTCCGCCGGGTTGGTATCGATTACCACGTCGAGCTCGAAGGTCATTTCTACAGCGTGCCCTACCGCTTTGCCCGCAGCGAGGTGGAGGTGCGGTTAACTCCGCGAGCCGTCGAGATCTTTGTGAAGGGCGAGCGGATCGCCGCTCATCTGCGCGCCAGCGGTAACCATCGGCACACCACCGTGCCCGAGCACATGCCGTCGAGCCATTGGCGGTACGCCGACTGGACGGCCGAGCGCATTCGCCGCGAGGCCGCTTCGATCGGCCCAGCTACTGCCGCGCTTTGCGAGCTGATCCTGGAGCGCCGGCCCCACCCCGAGCAAGGCTTCCGCGCCTGCCTCGGCATCGTGCGGCTGGTGCGGCCGTTCGGCGCCGATCGTCTCGAAGCCGCCGCGACGCGAGCGATCGAGATCGGCACCCTGACCTACGGTTCGCTGCGCTCCATCCTCGACAACAAGCTCGATCGCCAGACGGCGCAGCAGCCGCCCACCAAGGGCGTGCCAATCCTCCACCCCAACATTCGCGGACCGCGCTACTACCATTGAGGAGAATGCAGTGCTTACCCATCCAATGCTCGACCAGTTGGGCCAGCTTGGCTTGTCCGGCATGGTCCAGGCCTTTGCAGAGCTCGAAGCTTCCGAAGAAGCCGCCACGCTCACCCATGCCGACTGGCTCGGATTGCTGGTCGATCGCGAGCTCACCCATCGCCGCGACAAGCGGCTTGCCGCCCGGCTGCGCTACGCCCGGCTGCGCTACGCCAGACTGCGCCAGCAGGCCAGCGTAGAGGACGTCGATTACCGGGCCCCACGCGGCCTCGACCGCGCTCTGTTCCAAAAGCTCACCAATAGCGAGTGGATCGACGCGCACGGCAATCTCATTCTGTGCGGGCCCACCGGCGTGGGAAAATCATGGCTTGCTTGTGCCCTGGGTCACAAGGCCTGCCGCGACAACCGCTCGGTTCTCTATCAGCGGGTCCCCAAGCTCTTCGCCGAACTCGCGCTCGCCCGCGGTGATGGCCGTTATGCCCGCATCCTGCGCGGTCTCACCGGCGTCCAGCTCCTCATCCTCGACGATTGGGGCCTCGAACCGCTCGATGCCGGTGCCCGTCGCGACCTCTACGAGATCCTCGAGGAGCGGTATGGCCGCCGTTCGACCATTCTCACCAGCCAGATCCCGGCGACTTCGTCGGAATCTGCACGATTGCGAACACAAATCGTCGTCCCAGGGCAGACGATCGAGAGCCAGCTTGAACATCGGATCGCGGCGCGGCGCGTCGGCGTCGTTGCCATCCTCATAGCCGGCGGCAATCATCAGCAGGCGAAAGCGGATGATCTGGGCCACGCGATGCACAACCTTCTCCGGCATCCGATCTCGCGCAACGCCAACAAACCGCCTTCCGAAGATAGCTGGCCGCCGTCAAAACGGGCGACGACGGCCTTGCCTTGCACTGGTGACAGACCAGGAAGAAACGGCGTAGCATCAACCATGGCGGGTGCAGCTCCAGTTGATCCGAGGGTTCCGGCTCTCAACCCAAACCCTACACCGGATCAATATCTTGGGCTACACCCGCCAGCCCTCACGCATAATCCGGGCTAGCTGTGCCTAATGCCGCGATGGTGGGTGTCGACCGGTCGCTCTGGGCAGGCTGAGGCAGGCTTGGCCCAAATCGCCTACGAGGCGGGTGTACGGCGCTTGGAGCGCGAGGTGGACGAGTGAACGGCGCCGCAGGTGCGCGCGGACCATCTCTGTCCGCGGACCATTCAGGGTGCGGAAAAAGTCGGCGACCGTCGTTTCGCTGCCATCACGGATCACGGCTTGTCCGTAACCCATTGATTTGGCGTGATCGGAATTCCGGCCGAGCCTGTTTCATGTCTGTTTTCGCGAAATCGCAACTTTTTCCGCACCCTGTTTAGAGTGAGAAACCAAACCCTTGTTCTCTCCGTCATCTTACCACCCGATAAACCGAACAGCCCGCCGACGGCTGCGGCTAGCGCCGTAATGCTAGGCTCGGTGGGCGGCGTGCGACCGAGCACGGCTTACGAGACCGCAAGCTTCGCCCCGCTTTCGCGCAGCTGTATTTTTAGCGGCGGTGAGGAAAGTGACGAAGTGATTCCGTTCCCCAGCATTTATGGTCCCCGCTCATAAGTCCATGCCGATTTTTGGGACTAGTCCGGCTACTTGCGCGCTTTAAGTAGGTTATCCGAAGGAAACCCGAAGTAAGGATCGGTTGAATGAAAGGCTTTGAGGACAAGACGATCTTGGTAACCGGCGCCGGCAGCGGTATCGGCGCGGCTTGCGTCCGGCGGCTGTTCGCGGAAGGCGCGTCGATCGCCGCCGCAGATTTGCGGAAAGAAGCGGTCGACAAGGTCGTGTCCGAATGCCGCGACAGCGAAAGGATCTATGGCGCCGGCGTTGACATTTCGGACCGCGACCAGGTGGCGGCGTTCGTGTCCGGAGCGGTTCGACGGTTCGGAAAACTCGATGGGCTAGTCAACAGCGCCGGCATCCGGGGAGTCGGCAACGTTCTGGATACCGATCCCGAGGTTTTGCGGAAGGTCCTGTCGGTCAACCTCGAAGGCACGTTCAACATGTGCCAGGCTTTCGCCCGTGCCGTGCGGGAAGCGCAAACACAGGCGGCAATCGTCAACCTCAGCTCTGCGGCCGGGATCAGGGGCGTGCCCAACCGCCTCCCCTATGCCGCGTCGAAGTACGGGGTCGTCGGGATCACCCAGACGATGGCATTGGAACTGGGACCCCTCGGCGTCCGCGTCAATGCCGTCGTGCCGGGGATGATCCGCACGCCGATGACGGCGCCCATGTTCGAGGACCCCGAAAACGTGCAGCGGATTCGCGCGGCTCATCCCATTGGCCGCGAAGGTCAACCCGAAGAGGTCGCAGCAGCAATTCCTTCCTGCTGTCTGACGATGCCAGTTTCATCACCGGCGTGGCCCTTCCGGTCGATGGCGGTTCAACGGCGGGTATCCGGTCGCACTGAAGCAACCCGTCTCCGTCTCCGTCTCCATCTCCCTCGCCCCGCTTGCGGGGAGAGGGTGGGGGTGAGGGGCCTTTTTCGAGTTCGGACCGGAGCGCTTCGAGAACCCCATCGAGGTTATCGATGACATCGTTGTTCCAGAAGCGGATCACGCGATAACCAAGAGCGCATAGCTCGTTTTCGCGCTGCCTATCTCCGAGGCGGTCCGCATGCTGGCCGCCATCGAGTTTGACGATCAACTGCCGGTCTCGACAAACGAAGTCGACATAGTACCGGCCAATCGGGTCTTGCCGGACGAACTTGCAGCCGCCGAGTTGCCGGCTGCAGATGCGCGACCATAACGCGAATTCCGCTGGCGTGAGGGCGCGCCGCAACGATCATGCCCGCTGCGTGCGCCTTTGGTCCTTGCCCCGCAACGCTGCTATCCTTCCGGAGGCTTGCCCTCCACCCCGACCCTCTCCCCGCAAGCGGGGCGAGGGAGTTGACACTCCGTCCGCATCGGGGGCTTCCACCAACTCCTAGACCAGATCGGAGAAACCAGCCATGAGTGTGAAAATCCAGACCTTCGGTGGCAGAACAGGACACGCAGTCTCAACGCGCCTCAGCTCAAAGCGACTGCAAATCCGCGCTGCACACCAGGGCGAGCCATCAACGTTTCATACCACCGCTTGACGTTGGGGAAGTTTGCCAAATCGATCTGATGGCGCTGATGCCGCCAAGCCCAGCCCACAATCGCGAAGTCGGCAATCGAGATGTCGCCGCCGGCGAATTGAACTTCGCCGAGCCGTTTGTCGAGCACGCCATAGAGCCGGCGGGTTTCTTTCGAGTATCGCTCGATACCGTAACGGCGGTCGGCCGCGTTCTCGACCGTCAGGAAGTGGCTCAACTGGTGGGGGATCGGGCCAAAACCGCCCATCTGCCACATCAGCCACTCCAGCACCGGTACCTGCGCGGCGACATCGCCCTTGGGCCAAAATTTGTCGGTTTTCTCGCCGAGGTAGATCAGGATTGCGCCTGATTCAAATAAGCTGATCGGCCCGCCGCCCGGGCCGTCGGGATCGACGACCGCAGGGATGCGACTGTTTGGGCTGATCTTCAGAAAGGCCGGGTCGAACTGCTCGCCGTTGAAAATATCCACTGGGTGGACCGTGTAGGGCACGCCCATTTCTTCCAGAGCGACACTGATTTTCCGACCATTCGGGGTGTCCCAGGTGTGGAGCTCGATACTCATTGGAACCAGCCTTTCGACCATCAATTCCGGCGCATCATACGGGCAGACCACGGGTGAGCAATTCTAAAGGGTCTTCTGCATCCTCAGTCAGCCGGCGAGCAGGCCGCCATCGACCGTCATCGCATGACCCACCATGAAGCTCGCGGCTGGGCTGCAAAGCCATACCACGGCAGCGGCGATTTCTTCCGGCTCACCGAAGCGCCCGATCGGTTCTTGCGCCACCATCCGCTTGACGATTTCCGGATCGTAATTCTTCGTGACGAAGGCTGCCATCGGCGTGTTGACCATTCCCGGGCAGACCGCGTTAATGCGGATGCCTTGAGCCGCGTAGTCGAGAGCCGCGCTCCGCGTCAGACCGATCACCGCGTGCTTGCTCGCAGAATAAGCGCTGCGTCCTCTGGAACCCTTTAAGCCGCCGATCGACGAACAATTGACAATCGCGCCACTTCCTTGCGCCATCATCTGGCGAAGTTCGCCCTTCATGCAGTTCCATACGCCGCGCAAGTTGACGTTCATCACGCGTTCAAATTCGTCGTCGCTGGTTTCCAGAAACGCGGCAGCCTCCGAATTCACACCGGCATTGTTGAAGGCCGCGTCGAGCCGCCCATAGGTGCTGACGGCGCGCTCGATCATCGCCTCGACCTGAGCGGTATCCGTCACGTCACAGGTGATGCCGATCGTATTGTGACCCGCTGCGCGCAGGCCCTCGGCGGCCTTGCCGACCCTCTCCTCCTCGCGATCGGCAAGGACCACGAACGCGCCGGCCTTGGCGAAGGCCGCTGCCGTCGCCAGGCCAATGCCACCGCCAGCTCCGGTGACGAGCGCCACTTTTCCGTCGAAAACTGTAGTCATCCCAAATCGACCAAAGCTAGTGGTACGGGTCAGACGGATGGTTCCCATCCTGCTCTTCCCTCGTCGCCCCCGCGAAAGAGGCTTTCAGGAAAATCGGCGAGTGGCTGGATCAGCTTTGTGCGTCCTTCGAGACGGCCGCTTCGCGGCCTCCTCAGGACGAGGGGGTTCTCTTAGAGATGTCAAAGGATTACCTCATGCTGAGGAGCGCCCGGCGGGCGGGCCTCGAAGCACGCACCACCTCGCTGCAGCTCTGCCTTCGCTGCATTGAATCAATTTCTTGACAGGCTCGCTTGCGGGGGTCCAGGGCCACAGGCTTGGTGCCGGTGCTGGCTGCCCCCTGTTCACGCCAGGGGCAAGCTCTGGGTGCCCGCTTTCGCGGGCGCGACGAAAAAATGGGTGCGGACCAAGCGTTTGCTTCGTAACATTAGACCCGCCAGCGCGGTTGGCGCAGGTCGCCTCCACGACCTCGATCATGACACGGCAGATCAGGGTGGTTCGAGCCGCAGCGTTGTCGGCAAGGTTTCGGAGCGCACCATTTCCTGCGCATGGGTGCTCCCATGGTATTTCCTTAGGAATTCGCGGCTGGTCCGGGCGACCGCATCTTGGTCGGCCGCTGGGATTGCCTGCACCGCCAAGCGGCGTCCGGCAAACTCCAATGTGGCCGGCCCGCCCGCCGCGAGGTTCCGGTACCAGCGCCCCCTGGCGCCGAGCCACGAACGCACAAAGACCTCGTCGTCGGCGACCACTACCCAGATCACGACCGCGCTCTTGGGGTGCTTCTGGGTCCGGATCCTCACCTCCTGCACCTCGCGCAATTCGCGCAGGGTGTCGGCGTCGAATTTCGCCATGGCCCAACCTCCCGTAGTCTCGCAAGCATGATTTAGAAGCGCGCATCTGGCGCGATTAGGTCCTATAATTCGCATGGACTTATGAGCGTGTGCCATAAATGCACCGCGGAAATCTGGATGACCTCCTGGCCTTCCTGGCTGTGGGGCAAGAGCGCAGTTTCACGAAGGCCGCAGCAAAGCTGGGCGTTTCTCAGTCGGCGCTGAGCCACACCATTCGTGGTCTCGAGGAACGGCTCGGCCTTCGGCTGTTGACCCGCACCACGCGCAGCGTCTCGCCAACGGAGGCGGGCGACCGCCTGCTTCACACGATCGGCCCGCGGTTCGAGGAGATCGAGGCCGGGCTCGATGCTTTGAGCGAACTTCGGGAGAAGCCGGCCGGCACCATTCGGATCACCGCTACGGACTATGCGGCCGACACGATCCTCTGGCCGAAACTGACGAAGCTGCTGCGGCAGTTTCCGGACATCAAAGTAGAGATCATCATCGACTATGGCCTGACCGACATCGTCGCTGAGCGTTTTGACGCCGGCGTGCGAAGCGGGGAGCAAGTGGCAAAAGACATGATCGCGGTGCGCATCGGGCCGGACATGCGCAGCGCCGTCGTGGGGGCTCCGTCCTATTTCAACACGCGGCCGGAACCGCAGAGGCCGCAGGAGCTGATCGCTCACAACTGCATCAATCTGCGTCTGCCCACGCATGGCGGCCTATACGCCTGGGAATTCGGGAAAGACGGCCGCGAGCTAGGGGTGCATGTCGAAGGCCAACTCGTCTTCAACGGTACCTTCCAGATGCTCAATGCCGCGCTGGCCGGGTTCGGCCTGGCCTATGTGCCGGAGGACGTGGCGCTACCCTACATCGCGAAGGCCCGTCTCAAGCGCGTGCTCGAGGATTGGTGCCCGCCCTATTCGGGCTATCACCTCTACTACCCGAGCCGCCGCCAACCCACACCAGCCTTCGCCTTACTGGTCGAGGCGCTTCGCTATCGTGTGCCCAGGTCGGCTTAGGACGGCAGATCCGAAACGAGTGTAGCGTTACTGCAAGGCGTAGAACCCCATTGCGCCGCCGGCCAGCACCTGGTGCCTCCCCTCGGGGGACAACGGCCCGAGCCGGTCGCGGATCATCTGCAGGCGCGCCCGGGAAGAAGCCGTCCTGATGCGGGTAATCGGTCGCCCACATGATCTTGTGCGGGCCGATATAGTCGGCCAGCACGGCGATGCTGTTCTCGACCGGCTCGAAGGAGATCCAGCAATTGCGCTGGAAGAGTTCGCTCGGCCGCATCCTCGGGGCGGTATCGTTGAAGCCGTCGTCATCGAAATGACGGTCCATGCGGTCGAGCCACGGTGCGATCCAGCCGCCGCCCGATTCGAGGAACGCGACGCGCAATCGCGGGTGGCGATCGACGACGCCGCCCCAGATCACGGCCATCGCCGCCAGCATCATCTCCATCGTGTGGCTGATCATGTGGCGCGCCGCGCGGTCAGCCTCGAAGCGGTCGACGCCGACCGTGGGCATCGCGGTGGTCGAGCCCTCGTGAAAGCCGATCGAGAAGTCGAGCTCTTCGGCCATCGTCCAGAACGGCTCGTAGATCGGGGCGCTGATCATCTTGTTGCCGTGGTACGGGTTCGGCCGCAGGAACCCGCCGCGCATCCCGAGCACCTCGCGAGCGTAGCGCATCTCCTCGATCGCGAGCTCGACCGACTGCATCGGCAGCATCGCGACCCCGAACAGCCGGTCGGGGTAAGGCTTGCAGTAATCGGCGAGCCAGCGATTGTAGGCGCGGCACATCCCGGCCGCGAGCCCGGGCTCCTCGACAGCGCCGGCGAACAGGCCGAGGCTCGGGTATAGGAAGGCCGCGTCGATCCCGTCGGCATCCATGTCGACGATGCGGGCGTGCGGGTCGAATCCGCCCTTCTTCCCTTCGGCATATTTGAGGCTGTCGAGCTTGACGGCGCCTTGCCGGACACCGACAGCGCCGAGGCTGCCGATCCCCCGCGGATTGCCCAGCAATTTGCCCTCGACCTTGAGGCGCTCCTTGCCGTTCTCGTCGATGACAAACCGCGGCCGCCGCTCGCGGAACTCGGGATCGATGTATTTGTCCCAGAGATCGAGCGGCTCCAGTATGTGGCCATCGGCATCGATGACGTTGTAGGTAGCAGTCATGACAAGTCCTCCTTCGAAACCACGAGAATAGGCTAAGGCCGGCTGGGCGTAATCGGCATCGTCGCAATGCTGGTCCACGCCACCGGCGCCCCTGCCTTCTCGGCCGCTTGTTCGGGCGGCAGCCCGGTATCCCAATGGACCGCGAGAAAGCGCCGACCGGTGACTTTCCCGGCCGCATCGGAGACGAGCCAAACGACAGGCGGGGCCATGACTTCCGGCTGGATGAGGCTGGCGCGCTCGAAACCGGCTTCGTCGGAGATCATCGGCGTATTGGTCACCCCGCCCGGAACCAAGACGTTGACGGTGACTCCGGTGCCGTCGAGGTCCTTTGCCATGATTGCGCTGAGCGCTTCGAGCGCGGCCTTCGACGGCCCGTAGGTCGGGGAGCCGGCGTTTATCATCGTGCCTAGGCTGGTCGTGACATTGATGATCCGGCCCCAGCCCTGGCGCATCATCTCGGGCACGACAGCGTTCGTGAGCGCCAGCGGCGCCGTCGTATGGACGGCAACAAAAAGGCGCCACTGATCAGGCGTGATCTCCCAGAATTTGAGCGGGAGCTGCCAGCTGTCACGCCGGATCGAACCGGGACCGATGCCGGCATTATTTACGAGAATGTCGATGCGGCCGAACCGGGCGCGGGTGGCTCTGGTGATCTCCTCGGTCGCGGAATCATTGGTCAGATCGGTTTGGATGGTGAGGAGCTCATCCGCCTTGCCTTGCTCGCGCCCGCTCGCCGCGAGCGCGTCCAGCGGCTCACGGTCGCGATCGACGCCGGCAACCCGGATCCCCGCCGCCAACAGGCCCCGTACCATGGCCCTGCCGATGCCGCCGGCTGCACCGGTGACGATCGCCACTCGTTGGATTTCCGTCATGCCAGCTTCCTCCCGTGTTTGCCTGCCCTCGACGCCGGACCTCGCATCGGAAATCGTAACGCAATGGACAACCGTTCGAAATCCCTCCGGAAGGATAATCGGCCTCCTCCCGCTGTGCATTGTCCACTTGCGCTCGCAGTCGCGAAGAGTGAAGTTTCGGCCCAAACTGGCGAGGTCGCGCATGGTAGCGGCGTGGGAAGCATTTCGGAATTTGATCTCCGAAAGAAGCAGAGATTTTCGTCAAAGGAGACGGCGCGTAGTTGAGGCCGACAACCATGACCACCCGCCGAACAATCCCGACGCCCCGGCAGAATTTGCCCAACCCCAACTCGAGAAAGAAGACGATCACGACCACCTGCCGAGCAATCCGGGTGTCCCGGCAGGATCTGCCCAACCGGAAATCGAGAATGAGGGCGATCATGACCACCTGCCGGGCAATCCGGACGTTGCGGCAGGATCTGCTCATCCCGAAATCGGGAAATCCGCCGACGCACCGCTCCGGGGCAAGGTGAAATGGTTCAACCCGAATAAACGATATGGGTTCATCGAGCTCTCGGATGGGTCCGGCGACGCTTTCCTTCACGCGACCGCGCTTGCCGGCATCGGCATCAGCACCTTGCAGCCGGGCGAGACGCTCGAGTTGCGGGTGGCTCTGGGGCAGCGGGGTCCTCAGGTGACCGAAATCCTCAGCGTGGATAGCAGAACCGCAACTCCGCCCGGCTCGCCGCGAAAGAACTTCGGATCGCGATCAGACCGACAGCTATTGGAAGCAAGCGTCCAGGAAATCGGGACGGTGAAGTGGTACAACGCCGCCAAGGGATTCGGTTTCATCGTTCGGGACGGCGGCGGGAAGGATATATTCGTGCACGCCTCCGTGCTCGAGAGGGCCGGCGTCACGCGTTTGAACGAGGGTCAGCGCGTCTTCATCGGCGTGGCCGAAGGTCGAAAGGGGCCAGAAGCCACCTCGATCCGGGTGGCGTCGTAATCCGCGCCGCCGGTCTACCGGGGCGCGAGCAACCATCAGCGCGTCAACTTCACCGCCAGAGCGGCGGCGGCGGCGGCGACGCGGGTCACGACGTCCGGATCGACCGCGTGAGGCCAGCGGTCCTGCGGCAGATGGAATAGCGGATTGCTGCCCACCAAGGTGACATAGCATCCGCCGGCCCGATGGATGTCGCGGGTTTCGCCGCTGGGCACAAGCGTCTTGGGAGCGACTATATCCGGTGCTTGACCGGCGCGGGCGAGTTCAGCCTGGGTCAACCGGCGCAGGTCGTCACTCGCCGATTGCAACGAGAGTTGGCCGTCGGCGGCACCGATGTTTGCGCCGAAATGTACCCAGGTGGCGCCGCCTTCGGAAATCGGACGCTCCCACCCCGGCCGCCGTGCCATGAAATCGTCGAGACCGAGATGGCCGAGTTCATGCCCGCTGTTGGCGGTGAGGATCACGTTGCAGGCGGGCGGAGCCGCGACCAGCGCACGCAATGATTCGAGCCAGCAAACGAGGCCGCCGCCCCGCTCGGCGGTCGACTGCCACCACGAGCTGCGTGGCGTCATGACTACCACTGGCGGAGAGGCGCGCCGGGACCCGCGGATCGCGACGACCACGTTGCGGGCCGCCGCCGGAACGTATCGGCTGTCTGCAACTACCCGGGCAGGTGCAGCGCGTGCGGCACCGGCGAGCACGGTCTTCCTCTTCTCGCTCGACAGGTGAATTGTTGGCGCACCGTACGGATGGCGGAACCCTTCAGCATTCAGCATCGCCAGACCCGGGCACGCACCAGCGCAGATGATCACCAGAGCGCGATGCGAGGTATCACGGCGCAACCTCTCGTACTGCCCCGTATAGACCGATTGGGGCGGCAGCTCGGTGATAAGAACAGCCTCATTATGGCCGCTGAGGCTAAGGGCGCCAATTACGCCGTTGGCACCGGTAGCGGGCGCGTCAAATGCCGGCACCCCTGAGATGCGCTTGCCATCGAGCTCCAGATAGCAGGCGACCGGGTCTAGCCGATCCAGTGCAAACACTTCGGTGGCTGGTTCGACGCCGATCTCCGCCGCCTGCTGCGCCAGCCACAGAGCGCCCGCCTCGTCGCCAGCTGTCGCGGTGCGGTGAGTGCCCTGCGAATCCCACGCGGTCAGCCAAGTAACCGCCCGTGCTTTGGCGCCTTCAAAAAGATCGGGCGGCAGTCGCATCGCTTCGTGCGCTCTCGACTGTCGGCGGCTCAAATGGTGCTGCCGGAAAGGATTGAACTTTCGACCTCTCCCTTACCAAGGGAGTGCTCTACCACTGAGCTACGGCAGCGCTTGGGTGTCGCAGATACATGACGCCCCTCATCTTGGCAAGCCGGGCAGGTTCAGGCGGCGAGCGAGATTCCCAATGAAGCGATGTCCGGCTCGATCCGCGGACTGAGGACGCCGACTTTGCGCAAGTTGCGCACGAGGCCGGCGTGCAGGTCGCGGCGAAAGTATTTGCGGAACGCGGTTTCGTCGCCGCCCGCCGCGCGTTCGCGGCGCAGCAGCTTAATCTCCTCGATGTCGGCTCGGTCGAACCCCATATCCTCATAGGCGGCGAGCGGGAAGATCCCGCGCAGGGTGCGGTTCAAGGCCCACACCGCGAAGTCTTCCATTTCGCGCCGTTCCGCCGCGGAGGCCTCGGCCACGACCGCCGGCAATGACAGCATGCCAAACCCCATATGGCGCGCTTCGTCCTGCAGGATCCGCCGGCACACCTGGCGCAGGATCGCATCCTTCGATGACTCGGCGAGCATGCGAAAGAGCGAGACGGCAAAGGTTTCCGCGACGAGCTGAAGGCCGATCGTCTTCAGATACCAGGCGGAAGTGCCGAGCAGGGTGTCGAAGATTTCCCTGACATTGCCGGCAAGCGGGTAGGTCTCGCCGTCGAGGCGCAACGTCACATAGCGGTGCAATACCTCATTGTGACGCGCCTCGTCGACGACTTGCGTCGCCTGGAACAATTTGGCGTCCTGCCCCTGCACGTTCTCGACCAGCTGGCTGCACACCAGCATCGCGCCGTGCTCGCCGGCCATTAGGGTCGAGATGCGCCACCGGCTGACGCAACGGTTGAGCTCGACCCGCTGGGCGTCGGACAGCCGGTCCCAGAATTTCGTTCCGTGAATGTCGACCAGATCATCGGCGATCAGACCGCCATCACCCTCGAGCGGCTGCTCCCAGTCGATGTCCGTCGCGGCGTTCCACTGATCGATTTTGGCCTGCTCGTAGAGGCGCCGCATGTCCGGCTGTTCGCTGTCGTAGACGTGGTGGAAATAGGCGATGTTGCGGATGTCGATGTGGTGGCCACGCTCCATGCCGTACCTCCCGAGCCAATCGAATGAATCATAGTGCATCTGCGTGCACTTGCAACAACCGGCGCGAGCGTGCTGCGTCACCTCGCCTTATTTCGGCCGGCGCGCCATCAGGGCCGCCAAAATACTGAGCCCGGAGAGCACGGCGAAGCACTGCAGCGACAACGCATAATTCCCGGTCCAGTCACGCAGCGCGCCCGAGAGCAGCGGACCTGCCGCTTGGGCCAGCACCTGCGCCGATAGCGCGACACTGCGGATCGCCGCATAATTGGCGCGGCCGAAATAATCGGCCCAGGCGATCGGCAGCAATGTCAAGAGCCCGCCGATGCCAAAGCCGAACATCGCGGCGGCAACATACCCTTCTCCTTCCGACGATATTCCGACCATCAGTAAGGTGGCGAGGGTCAGGAAAACGCCGATGAGTGCCATCGGATAACGGATCGGCAACCAGCGCGGCAGGAACCCGCAAGCCAGGCTCGCGGTCGCCGAGGTCAGCGAAAAGGTGCTGACGATCGCCGCGGCGATGGTCGGCGCGACGCCACGCTCGATCAGATGCGCCGCCTGGTGCAGGCTGACCCCGGCCTGCACCGGGTAGACCAGCACAGTGTACAGCAGCAGAAGCCAGAATGCGGCGGTGCCGACGGCTTCCCGGCGCGAGAAGCTCGGCTCCTCGAGCCGCGGCAGACGGGCGGCGACACCGGTGGCGGGCTGCCGGTCGGGGACAAGCCCCAGATCCTCCGGCCGGCGCACCACGAACAGCCAGACCGGCAGAAAACCGACCACCAGGGTCAGTGACCCGATCGCCAGCCAGCCGAAGCGCCAGCCGCTGTGCAGCATCGCCAATTGCGCGATCAGCGGCATCGCGACGAGACCGGCGGCCTGCGCCACCGTGACGATCGAGGTGGCGAAGGGACGACGAGCGACAAACCAATTAGCTACGGCGCCGTAGATCGCGAGCTCGAACGGGCCGGCCCAAACCATCCGGGCGACGCAGAACAGCAGGTAAAAGACGAGCAGCGACTGGGTCAGAGACAGCAGCATCATCGTCGCTGCGATCGCGAGTACTGCGAGGGACAATGTCACGCGCGAGCCGTGACGGTCGACCAGCGGACCGATCAGCGGAGAGGTCAGCGCCGCCAATACCCCGCCCAACGACACTGCCCCCGAAAGGGCGGCGCGAGACCAGCCGAATTCGCGGGTCAGCGGTTCGACAAAGATCGACAATGTCGCGACCGCCGGCCCCTGCCGCGAAAAACCGGCGCAGCACAGGCAGCCGAGGATGACCCAGCCGTAAAAGAACGCCAGCCGCCCGCTCAGCAGACCTGGCAGCCCTGGGCGGCGACCACCGTCATTCCCGCGGAAGCGGGAACTCAGGGCAACAGAACTCCGAGCAGACGTCATCTTGGCCCCCGCTTTCGCGGGGTGACGGGTAATTTTCGGCACTATGGGCCGGAGTTCAGCTCGGCACCAACCCGCCATCGACATTGTAAGCTTGACCGGTGATGTTGCGGGCGGCGGGCGAGGCGAGGAATACCGCCATCGCGGCGATGTCCTCCGGCTGATTGGCGCGGCCGATCGGAATGCGCGCCTCGGCTTCGGCGTTGAGCTCGGCGACGGTGACGCGGCGCTCGGCCGCCCGCTCCACCGCGTTGCGCGCTCCGAGCTCGGTGCGCGTCACCCCCGGGCAGATTGCGTTGACGTTGATGTTGTGCCGGCCGAGCTGTTGAGCCGCCATCCAAGTCATTGAGATGACGGCGCCCTTGCTGGCGGCGTAAGCGGCATTCGACGCACCGGAATAGCCGCGTCCGGAAATCGAGGCGATATTGATGATCCGGCCGCCGCTCCCGTCGGCTTGATTTTGCTGGATCATCTCGCGCGCGGCGCGCTGCAGGCAGAAGAACACGCCCTTGGCGTTGACCCGGTGGATGCGGTCCCAATCCGCCTCGGTCAGGTCCATGATTTGCGCGTAGCGCGTGACCCCGGCATTATTGACGATGACGTCGAGCCGGCCGAGCTCGGCGACGGTGCGCGCAACCATTGCATCGATGCTCGCGACGTCACCGCAATCGGCCTCGATTGCGATCGCCCGCCGGGCATTGCCGGCCGCCTGGTCTGCCGTGCGCTGCGCCGCGGCGAGGTCGATGTCGGCGGCCGCCACGTTAGCGCCGGCTTCGGCCATCGCGAGCGCGGTGGCGCGGCCGATCCCCGCCCCGGCGCCGGTCACCAACACGACTTTACCCTGCAAGATCGGCATTTGTCCCTGCGGCATGCTTCAGAAGGGAAATTTGGCGGTGCCCAGTCGCAACGGTTACCGGAAAATCGACGCTGATCCAGCTGCTCGACAGGGTCGAGCTCCCGACCAGCCCCGCTCGAGCAGACCCTGTCTGCGTCGCGGCCGCTCGCGCGAGAGGGTACAAGGGCATATCGCGACACGCAAGAGGCGGCCGCCCATTAACTTGGCAAACTTCCGTACCCTGGGGGGCTAAGCCAATTACTTGCAAGCCCTATTTTGGTTAATCACCCGCACCGTCGGAGGCGCGATAATAAAGGGGAGGGTATATGCCCTTCGTCCTTCTCACGCACCACAAATACGCGTCTCCCTGGCTTATCGCTAATTGCGCCCAGATGGCGGCCATGAACGTCTACGTTTCGGCCACACGCACTACAACGAACGGTTTGTGGAGGGGCAGCTCGACATTGTTGCATTGGATTAATGCACATTCTTGTTTTGTTCGAACCGGAGTTTCTTTCGGGGCGGTTCGGGTGTACCTCAGGGCCAGAGTACAACCTTGAAGGTTAGGGTCGGGGGTTCAAATCCCCTCGCCCGCTCCAATTTGTGAGGAGGGAGGCAAGTCCGGCGAGCTGCGGCAAGGCACGTCGCACCGGCGCCGGGTGAGTTCACCCGATATCTTCGCCGCTCCCGCTGGACAGTCGATAGCGCCGCTGGTATCTAAACCCGGCCGTGACTGCGGTGGTGCGTGTTTGATTTAAAGATAGGTCATGCGCAACACGGTCCGGGTAGATTTTGTTTTCCAACGGATGCACCGCGACCAGCCGGATATACGTGTGCCAAAACGCTAATCAATTCGGTACCAGCGTCATCCAGGATTCAGAGTGTTGGGGAGAATAATGGCCGATGTGGTTTCGGATCTGAGGAACCCCGGGTTCCCACGCGGGCCTGAAGGAGCAGTCCGTCTGACGACGTCGCGGCGCCGCATACGGGGGCTGATTAGACAGGCTAGAGCCGCTGCCAATCGTAGAGATTGGGGTGAGGCCGCCGGATTTTATGGACGTGTCGTGCAGGCGAACCCGTCATTGCATGCTGTCCAGGTCCAATTGGGCCATGCTTATAAGGAGCTCGGCGAGTTCGATCGCGCGGGCCGCAGTTACCACGCCGCGTTGAGGCTGATCCCGGAGGATGCTGACCTTCATATACAGATCGGCCATCTCGAGAAACTGAAAGGAAACCCCAGAGAAGCGGCAGCGTATTATGCCAGAGCGGCCGAGCTTAATCCGGAGAATACCGATGCCCCGGTTGAGTACTACGCGCTGGCATTGAAGCTAGGCCTGCCCCCGTTGCCGCCTTTCCCTGCTGCCGCTCCTCAGGGATTGACGGAAACCCACCAACAGGGGAGGCAGGAGTTACCCGCCGCTGTACCGGCGCCGGTACACCGAGAGCCAGCGGCAGATATCCGGTTGCCGCATGATCGCCCTGAAGCGGAACAAAATCCGGATACGGCCGAGGATACGGACCAAGAGTTTCCTGATAGCGGCCCCAGACCGAAAGTGCTGTTCGTCAGCGACAGCCTAGGAACCCCTATTCATGCTCGGGGAATATTCCACTACAGTATCGCGTTGGTCGAAATTCTGCGTGATATGGGGTTCGAAATCACCCTCATTGTTCAGAAATCTCCAGGCTATGGATTGGAGCGCGGCACGATAAACAATATAAAAAAATTATCTCCGGCTGCCCTCGATTCTTATCAGTTGGGAGAGATTCACCGATACTTCAACGATAACCTATTTTCCTTTGAATGGGATCAAAAAAATAGGTTTTTACAGATCATGGTAAACCGATGGCCAGCGATAGTCCGCGCCTCTCAGCGCGTCTGCGAAGTAATTTTTAAGCGATATGAATTTCTCGTCAACACGCCGCCCAATAAAATAGATATTATCTCGGCAAAAGGCGGTCATCTTCGAAAATTCGACCGTTTTCGATATATTGATCGGTTTTATGCAATCGCGATGTCACGCGCTGGAAATGATCTGGATCCAGTGGGTATAAGTGCGGCAGGCTACGATTTGGTCATAATGGATACTCCTCATTACGTAAGGGTAAAAAATATCCGTCGCTCGCGCATCTTTACGGTCGTTCATGATCTGATACCCCTTAACGACCCTTATTACGAGCAACGGTGGCGCTGGGCTTTTCTCGGAAAAATGAGGGCGACATTGGCGGGGCGAGGGAACCTAATTTTCGTCTCGGAATATTCTCGATCGTTGTTTCACGTTTTATTTCCGAAGTACAAATTGAGACGCCAGATCGTGGTGTATCCATCAATCCCAAAGCATTGGATGGAACGGGCGGTTCCGGCAAAGGCAAGAGCAAGGTCGACCTATCTCTCGACTATTGCCCGGGACCGAGTTGGCCAACGTCGAGAACACATTCGGGCAAGGGCGGCCCGTCTGACGGACGATCCTGACGCGCGCGCGAACCACATCAAGCACCTTGACGCCAGCCTTCCGTCATGGAACGGCTCTTTGCCGTATTTTACAACTGTTACATCCGATGAGCCGCGCAAGAATATTGGCGTATTTTGTAAAATCGCCCCGGAATTTGTCGGTAAGGCGAATTTCGTTGTGGTTGGTCAGGTCGACGGCAACCGTTACATGAACTATGAACCCGAAATGTATTCGAATTTGCATTTTACGGGCTATTTGGACGATGATCGTAAGGTAGAGGTGATACGGCATTCAGCGGGTATGATTTTTCCCAGTGTTGCCGAGGGATTTGGGATTCCAATAGTTGAAGGAGCATTGTTGGGCGTTCCTGTGATTTGTTCAAATCTAGCAGTATTCCATGAGATCACCTCTAACATGGCGTTATATTTTGAGCCGGGTCGCCCGGATGAACTCGCCAACAGAATCAATGAAGTCCTGAGCAATTCAAATTTGTATGCCGAGGCGGCTCGTCAACTCCGCGATTCCGTTGTAAGGCGCTTTTGCCAGGAAAGTATGCAGCAGCGGCTTCAGCAGGCTTTGTCCGGAATTGGGGTGCGACGGCCAGCAATTTCAACAATACCTACGAAGAGCCTCCGCTAGCTCCGACAATTGATGACGCGACGTGCACAACAATAAGCGGCCCAGCTCTTTCCTTATCGGCCCTGCCCTTGCCCGGCTATCGGCAAAAATTGCGCCCCTCGTGCAAACCGAGCTTGCCGGAATTCTCATCGCGGAGCTGGAGCGCCACTTCAATGAGCAGGTGCTGTCGGAGCTTCAGAAACAGGTCGAGGCCATCATCGAGCGTGAGCTACCTGGGCGCATCGAAGCGATCATCGATCGTGAGCTCCCGGGGGGTATTGAGGCGATCATCGAACGTGAACTACCGGGGCGTATGGCGACAATGCTCGGTCGCGTGCTGCACGGGAACGAGCCTTCGAATGCTAATAAAATTTTGGTGGACCGCTTCACACAAGTTTTTGAAGGAAACTTATGGGGAGATAGCGAGACTGTATCCGGCTGGGGATCGAGAAAAGACTTAACTTCCGTCGCCGCGGCGATATCAGCACTAGAGATTGCAAAGGAAAAAATCAAGTTCATGTCGATTAATGATATTCCTTGCGGCGATTTCAACTGGATAGATGCATTTCTTAAGCGCGTCCCCGAAATTAGTTATCGAGGATTTGACATTGTGCCGACGTTAATTCATAAGAATAAGATGTTGTTCCCCGGCTATGAGTTCGAGTTCCTTGACATAACGTCAGCATTACCTCCCCGGGCTGATTTGATTTTGTCCAAAGATTTTTTCAATCACCTTACTTATGCCGATGTAAAAAAGGCACTCGCGAATATGAAAAAATCGCATTCGAAGTACCTTTTGGCATCCAACAATTTTGATTTTCCAAATGAGGAACTACACGCAAACGCAGGGAACGCCTCAAGGCACTTAGACTTATGTGCGGAGCCATTTAATTTGCCTGTTCCGATTTGGAGAACGCACTATATGGGGCTTTGGAAATTTTCGGATATCCATGTCGACCAGTGACTCGAATTTTCAATCGACCAGTGAAGTGCGCCCAGGTGGACATGAATGACAACCCCAAATCTCTGCGCGGACAGTTTGATTTTCGCTGGTCCGCATAGACGCGTGAGCATCTGCACTAATTGAAGCACGGCATGGACTTCGTAAAGCGGTCGCTTGACTTACTGAAGCCGGGAGGGGATACGCTGTGCACACGATCGAGTTCGACCTGATCTCGGATAACCGCACATCGGGGTCGGAGGGGTCATCGGTGCACCGACGTCGCGATATCGAGGAACTCGTGGCAGAAACAGAGCGGGCAGGACACACCATCGAGCCGATCGACTGGATGGAAGGCAGTGGGCTTGCCGTATCGGTGGTGGATCTGCCGCCTTGGGGCCGCAGAGAACCGCATGTCCGGCTCCTCGATCGACTTCATTATTCTACGAAACACGGCACCAGGGCATTGAAAGTGAGATAATTCTGCGGTTTCGGTCAGATACCCGTGAGAAATCTGGAAAACTTATGATCCAAATCAATCGCGCAAGTCAAACCAACTCCACTGTTCTTAGCTCAGCTCTTGCCGGACTATCGAAGAAAATCGCACCGCTCGTCCAAGCCGAACTCGTAGGAGTGCTTATCGCGGAGCTGGAGCGCCATTTCAATGAAAAGCTTCTAACCGACCTGCAGGGGCGGGTGGAAGCTATCCTCACCCGCGAGCTTGACCGTAAGGTGGAAGAGATCGTCCTCCAAGAACTCGGGAGGCGCGAAGCGGTTGGGTGCAGGCCGAATTTTCTGGAGCAGCGGTTCACCGAGGTTTACGGAAAAGCGCTCTGGGGCGACGACGAAACCCGGTCAGGATGGGGCTCAAAGCGCAATAGCGGCCATGTTCAGACTGCGCTCGAAATCCTTCGGATGGTCATTCCGAAATACAACATCCTCTCGATCGCCGACATCCCTTGCGGCGACTTTAATTGGCAGCCACTCTTTCTTAACGATCACGCGCAAGTCGCTTATATCGGCTACGACATCGTCGGCCCCATGATCGTCGACAACAAACGGAAGAATCCTAATCGGGAGTTCAAGCAGCTCGACATCACCAAGCAAGTTCCGGCCAAGGCCGATCTGATCCTTTGCAAGGACATGTTCAATCACCTGACCTACTCCGACATCCGCCAGGCGATCGGAAACATGAAGCGGTCGGGCTCGACATACCTTCTGGCGTCAAACGATTTCACGTTTCCCCAGAATGTAGACGTAGTCAATGAAGGCAGCAACGACCGGCCTGTTGATGTTCTCAAGGCGCCCCTGAGCTATCCTGCGCCGCTCTGGAACGATCATTATATGGGGCTTTGGCTGCTCGCCTTGATGTAAGCTACTTTTTGTCACCTATGTTGGACGACTAGGCTAGTGGTCTTCATCCTTGATTGCTACTAGCCTGTCGCAACCGTCCCGTGAAACGGAGTCCTAACGGGAGAAGCTCATAACCTGCCGATTTCGGCTTCAAGAGTTTCGATACGCTGCTTAAGTTGAAGATTTTCAATCTCTATCGTCCCCCTGGTCCAGATCTCGGTCGCCCTTGTATAATTATCCGCTGGAAAGGCCAGCGCCGGCTTCAACTCAGGTCTTTCGCATGCGGAGTAGAAGCGGTTGAGACCGTCGAAAAGCAAAAAATCATAGCGCGCGTCCGTCAGGATGTGCTCCCACGTCTGATGGGTCGGCACAGTCGTTAATGGCTCAGTCGCTTCGACCACCACGATCCAGGGTCGAAAGCGATCAAAATCGCAGCCGTCCAGCACGAATTGCTCGGCTCCCTCCACGTCGATCTTCAGAAAATGAACTTCACTTTGGACGTGTTCAGCACAGATGCTTGATAGCGTGCGGCACGGTACGGTAATAGTATCTTGGGCAAATCCTTGTACCCTGTTCGCGAATTCATCAATTACGGTAGAGAGGCCAGTGCCAACGATCTCATGTAGTTGAAGGTCGCCGTCAAACGAATAAGCGGCCACTTTCAGGTTTATGTCATTTGGGCGATCCTTAGCGAGTTCCGTAAACCACTCAGAGACGGGCTCAATATTGATGCCCCGCCAGCCGCGTACCGAGAACGACTTGGTGACGGAACCATGGAGAGGGTGATGAGCCCCAACGTCGATCCAGAAGCCCTTTTCGATATCGCGCAATGCCCTCGCGAGGACGACATCCTCGAGAGCCTGTGCATAAGACGTAATCATCTGAATTTCCTTTTTGGTCCCGGGCGACTGAGGGGTGCTCCCGACCCGCCACACGTACATCAGCAAGATCCACGGTCTCACGTCTGATTGCCGCCGTCGCGGAAATAAAGAACATTACTGAAAATATGCCTCGTTTGAGCTCGCTTTTGGTCAAGCCGGCTGCGGGTGCAGTTCGAAGCCGGCGGGGCGGCCGGCGCGGCGGGCGGCTTCCGCCGGTGGCACTGACGTGTCCCAGAGGTTGGCGTCGAAGCGCCAGCCATTGACGGTGTCGGCTTCACGCGAGACAACGTAGAGGATCGGCGGCACCATCTCGTCGGGTTCGACGAGGCGCGGAGCGCGCCCTTCGCGGCTCATCGTGCGCATCTCCTCGGCCATGCCCGGGGTGTTGGCGCCGGCGCCCGGGTTGACGATGTTGATCGTCAGGCCGGTTCCTTCGACTTCCTTGGCCCACACCTCGGTCGCCATTTCGAGGGCCGCCTTCGAGGCGCCGTAGGGTGAGGTGTGCGGCCGGTTCATCGTATCGAGCTTGGTGGTTACGTTGACGATGCGGCCCCAGCCCTGCTCGATCATGAGGGCGCGACGCGCCATCTGGTCGGCGGCAATGTAATTGGTCTCGATGACCCGCACGATGTCGTCGGGCACCTGCCCTGCGGGGCGGTGAAAGCGGGTCGGGTCGATTGTCGTGAAGGTCAGGCCGGCATTGTTTCACGAGGATGTGCACACCGCCAAACCGCGACAGCGCCATCGCGACAACGCGGTCGCAATCGGCGGGCCGCCGCAGGTCCGCGACGAGCGGCAGGATCTGGCCCTTTGGCTTGGTGCCGGCCGTCTCCGTCTCAACCTTCGCGAGATCGGCATCGATGTGGCCGATCGCGACGACATGGTGTCCCTCCCATGCAAGGCCAAATGCCATTGCGCGCCCGAGCCCGCGCAAGCCGCCGGTAACGATTGCGACGCGCTGTTCCATGAGCTTTCCCGCTGGCTGAAACCTCGGTCAAAAGGTGCGACCACATAAGAAGTGTAAAATGTCAACCGGAACTATTTTTGCGTTCAACTCGTTGTTGCGCCGATCTTTGTGAAAGGAAGGCAGGATAAATCAATTGATCGCTCCCGGCGTTGCTGCGGCGGCCCTCGTCTTGGGGTTGCCGGGTGCACGAAGGCGCCGGTTTGCAGCAACGCCAATCCAGCGGCACGAAGACGGCGCCCCGGAGCATCTCAAGTGATTGGTGCGGGGTAGTGATGGCGGCATGGCCGCTCACGATGCCATTGATCCTGACTGCGGCGACAACGTGAATAATATCGCGGCGCGGCTCCCAACCCGAGGCCGGCTTGACAACAGCCGGCGGCCGTGCCGTGTTCCCGCGGCCTCGAACGGGATCTGCGCTGATGCACGCTTACCGAACTCACACTTGCGGAGCCTTGCGCCTGACCGACGCGGGCCAGCCGGCGCGGCTGTCCGGCTGGATCCATCGCAAGCGCGATCATGGGCAGCTGCTCTTTATCGATTTGCGCGATCATTACGGCGTGACGCAGTGCGTGATCGACATCTCGTCGGCGCTTTTCCCGGTTGCAGACGCGCTGCGGCTGGAGAGTGTGGTTAAGTTGACCGGGCGGATCGCCGCCCGCTCGCCCGACACGATAAACCCCAAGCTCGCCACCGGTGAGGTGGAGCTCGTCATCGCCGAAATCGAAGTCCTCTCGCAGGCCGAGCCGCTGCCGTTCCCGGTCAATACCGAGGCCGAGTACCCGGAAGATATGCGCCTCACCTATCGTTTCCTCGATCTGCGGCGCGAGCGGATGCACGCCAACATGCTGTTGCGGTCCAACGTCATCGCCTCGATCCGGCGGCGCATGATCGAGCAGGGCTTTGTCGAGTTTCAGACGCCGATCCTGACCGCCAGCTCGCCCGAGGGGGCGCGTGACTACCTGGTGCCGAGCCGGCTCCATCCCGGCAAATTTTATGCCCTGCCGCAGGCGCCGCAGCAATTCAAGCAGCTACTGATGGTCGCCGGGTTTGACCGCTATTTTCAGATCGCCCCGTGCTTCCGGGACGAGGCCGGCCGCGCCGACCGGTCCCCCGGCGAATTCTACCAGCTCGATTTCGAGATGTCGTATGTGACGCAAGAGGATGTCTTTGCGGCAATCGAGCCGGTATTGCATGGCGTCTTCGAGGAATTCGCCGGCGACCGCCGGGTGAGCCCGGCGCCGTTCCCTCGCATCCCCTATGCCGCCGCGATCCTCAATTACGCCAGCGACAAGCCCGATCTGCGCAACCCGATCGTGATCCGGGACGCGACCGAGACGTTCCGCGGCTCGGGGTTCCGCGTTTTCGCCAGCATGATCGCTGGGGACGCGAATGTGCGGGTGCGCGCTATCCCCGCCCCTGGCGGCGGCAACCGAGCTTTTTGCGACCGGATGAATTCCTGGGCCCAAGACGAGGGCCAGCCGGGCCTGGCGTACATCTTCTTCCGTGATGGCGAAGGGGCGGGGCCCGTCGCGCGCAGCCTCAGGCCCGAGCGGACCGAAGCGCTGCGCGCCGCGCTCGGCCTCAGCGACGGCGACGCGGTGTTCTTCGCCGCCGGCGTGCCGAGCGCGTTCAGCCCGTTCGCCAGCGCCGCGCGGCTCAAGATCGGCGAGGAACTCGGTCTCACCGCCAAGGACTGCTTCGAGTTCTGCTGGATCACCGATTTCCCGATGTACGAGCGCGATGAGGAGACCGGCCAGATCATCTTCAGCCACAACCCGTTCTCGATGCCCCGAGGTGGGCTTGCCGCGCTCGATCAGCAAGATCCCTTGGATATCACGGCGCACCAGTACGACATCGTCTGCAATGGGGTCGAGCTCTCCTCGGGGGCGATCCGCAATCACCGCCCGGACATCATGTACAAGGCTTTTGCGATCGCCGGCTATTCGGCCGAGGAGGTCGAGACGCGTTTTGCCGGTATGCTCAACGCCTTCAAATACGGCGCCCCGCCGCATGGCGGCTCGGCTCCCGGCATCGATCGCATCGTCATGTTGCTGGCGGACACCCCGAACCTGCGCGAGGTCGTCGCGTTCCCGATGAACCAGCAGGCGCAAGATCTCCTGATGCACGCGCCGGCGCCGGTTCCGCCCGAAAGGCTGAAAGAGCTGCACATACGATTGGATCTGCCGCCGGTTAGAACAGCCAGAAGTTGAGCCCGCAATACGGGGCGGGCCGGCGCGATTTGTGCATATAATTGGCGAGCCGGCGATGCGATGATCGCCAGCTGCACCGCAGGGGAGTTATGCGTCGATGAGAAGGTGGCGCCTGGAGCCTTTCGTTTTCGCGGTCGCCGTTCTCGGCATTGCACCTTTGGCGGCGCCGGCGGGGGCAGCCGAAATCGCGCCGCACCGCGCCCTGTATACGATGTCCCTGGGCGGCGCCCGGAGTGATTCCGGCGTCGCCGACGCTCGCGGCACGATGGATTACGAATGGGGCGAGACCTGCGAGGGGTGGACGATCGAGCAGCGTTATCGATTGAAGATGCGCTATGCCGAAAGCTCCGATGTCGACATCGTCTCGAGTTTTGTCACCTGGGAGTTGAAGGACGGGTTGCGCTACCGCTTCAATCAAAAGCAGACCCGCAACGGCGAAGTCGATCAGGAGATTCGCGGCGAAGCCAAGCTCGACGGTCCCGGGAAGGGCGGGGTGGCCGAGTTTACGAAGCCTCAGCCGCAGACCCTGAAGCTCGAGCCGGGCGTGCTGTTTCCGAGCGCCCACACGATCCTGCTGATCGACTCTGCCCGTGCCGGCGAGAATTTTGTCTCTCGCCTGGTATTCGATGGGGCGACCGACGAGAATGCGGTCCAGGTCTCCGCAGTGATCGGGCACAAGCTCACCGCCGACCCCGCGGCTGAGACGCGCAGCCCCTTGCTGGAGCGGCCCGGCTGGCGCGTGCGGCTGGCCTTTTTCCCCGTCGACGCCAATGCCGAAAAACCCGATTACGAACTCGGCATGCGCCTCCTCGACAATGGCGTGTCGCAGGACATGGTCATCGACTATGGCGAGTACTCGATTCGCGCCAAACTGGACGATATCGAGCCGCTCTCCAAACCGAACTGTTAGCCGGGCCGAACTGCTAAGCGCGGTCTTTGTGCTGCGGGAGGGCGCGGCCAAATTGGACCGCTTTCTCGCCGAGCTTGCCGCGGATCGCGTCGATCGCATGTTCGAGGTGTCTGGGACCGTCAAGCTCGCGGTCGAACAGGGTCGGAGGATCGGCATTGCGGCTGTCGAAGAGGTTATCCGCGCTGACTCCGACCAATCTAAACCGGGTGACGCCATCGGTCTCGGCGGCCAGCAAGCCGGATGCGATGTGAAAAAGCGTGTCGGCCAGCTGCGTCGGATCCTCTAAGCGGTGGGAGCGTGTCCGCAGCCTAAAATCGGCGGTTTTCAGTTTCAACGTGATCGTGCCGGCGGCTAGTGAGGCTCGCTTCAACCGAGCTGATAGCCGTTCGCACAGCGGCCACAATACGTGCGTAAGCGCACTCGCATCGCGCTCGTCCTGCACCAACGTGGTCTCGGCCGAGATCGTGTGCGCCGGAACACGTGCGAGAACCGCGCGGTCGTCTTCACCGCGGGCCAGATGAGCCAGCCGCGCCCCCATCCGGCCATAGCGGGCGGCAAGCTCGCGGTCGCCGAATTCGGCCAGCTGGCCTATCAGGGTGATGCCGTCGCCGGCAAGCCGCCGCTGCATTGCCATTCCGACGCCCCACAGCAGCGAGACCGGTTTGCCGGCGAGGAACGCCGGGGCTTCGTTGCGGCTGAGAACCGAGAAGCCGCGCGGCTTATCGAGGTCCGAGGCGATCTTTGCGAGAAATTTGTTGTCGCTCAACCCGATCGACACGGTGATGCCGTGCGCGGTCTCGACCCGCTTGGCGAGCCCCGCGAGAAGCTGCGCGGGGCAGGCCTCGTGCAGAGTTTCGGTGCCTCCGAGGTGGAGAAACGCCTCGTCGATCGACAGCGGTTCGACCAAGGGGGTGAGACACCGCATCTCGGCTCGCACCTCACCTCCGACAGCACTGTACTTCGCCATATCCGGCCGGATGACGACCGCATCCGGGCAGGCCGCCAATGCCTTGAACATCGGCATTGCCGAGCGCACGCCATAAAGCCGCGCCACATAGCAGCAGGCGAGCACGACCCCGCGGGCGCCGCCGCCGATGATGACCGGGCGGTCCGTCAATTCGGGTCTGTCGCGCTTTTCGACGGCGGCATAAAACGCGTCGCAATCGACATGCGCGACCGCCAGAGAGCCGAGTTCGGCATGGCAGACCAGCCGCGGCGAGCCGCAGGCGGCGCAACGCTCCCTTCGCTGGGCAGCGGTTTCCAGGGCGCCGCAATCGCGGCACAGCGTGTTCACGGCGCTTCATCCGGCGGCCACAACCACGCCGCGCCGCGCACGCCGCTGGATGCGCCGTGGACCGGAGGCAGAAGCGGGATAGCCACGCAATCCGAGAAGATGTACCGGGTCCATAAGCGAGGCACCTGCTGGTAAAGCGCAGAGATGCTCGACAGCCCACCCCCGAGCACGATCGCATTCGGATCGACCAAGTTGATCACCGAAGCCAGTCCCCGGGCGAGCCGGTCCATATAACGCTCGAGCGTTGCGCAGCACTCGCGATCTCCTGCTGCTGCGGCCGCGGCGATTTCCGGTGCGCTTAGCGTTTGGCGATAATGGCGGCGATGATCCGCAGCCAGCGCCGGGCCCGACAGATACGTCTCCAGACAGCCGGATCGGCCGCACCAGCAGGGCGGTCCCGGAACCTCGTCGGGGGTCGGCCACGGCAACGGATTGTGCCCCCATTCTCCCGCGATTGCGTTGGCGCCAACCAGGATCTGCCGTCTGATCGCTATTCCGCCTCCGACGCCCGTCCCTAGAATGACGCCGAAGACCGTATCCATCGCGGCGCCGGCGCCGTCGGTCGCCTCGGACAACGCGAAACAGTTGGCATCGTTGGCAAGTCGCGCCGGCCGCCCGAGTACGCTCTCGACATCGCGCTGCAACGGGCGTCCGATCAGCCAAGTAGAGTTGGCGTTCTTGATGAGGCCGGTGGCGGGAGAGACAGCGCCCGGAATGCCGATCCCGACCGGTGCCGGTGTCCCGATTTCTTGCTCGATTCTCCTGATCAGCGCGATGATCGCATCGAGCGTTCCGCGATAGTCCTGCGCCGGCGTGACCACACGGTGCCGAAAGCGCACCGATCCGTTGACGTCTATGGCGGCTCCTTCGATCTTGGTGCCGCCAAGGTCGATGCCGATACGAAACCGTGCTGACATGGCGCGATTCTCCTTACGGAGGGCAGTTACGAATAATTAAGTTCGATCCTTTAGAAAGCGTAAGTGCAGCCGGTTCGGAAACGGCGGTTGCCGGATCGGCTCGTCGCAGGCCTTCCGCTCCCTTTCGGCAGGTGCAAGGGCCATGGGGCAAGAGCTGTCGCGTTCGAGGCTGGGAGCATGACATTGGACGTTACAAAACCGGAGTTGAACGCCGATCGACCTGTACGGAAGAAGGTGTTGATCGTCGAGGATAACGACCTCAATATGAAGCTCTTCAACGATCTTCTCGTCGCTCACGGCTATGGTACTCTGCAGACCAAGGACGGTGTCGAGGCGCTTGCGCTTGCTCGGCAACATCGTCCCGATCTGATCCTGATGGACATCCAGCTGCCGGAAGTATCCGGTTTGCAAGTCACGCAGTGGATCAAGGGAGACGCTGATCTGCGGATGATCCCGGTCATCGCGGTGACCGCCTTCGCGATGAAAGGCGACGAGGAGAAAATGCGGAACGGTGGTTGCGAGGCCTACATCGCGAAGCCGATCTCGGTGACGAGCTTTCTGCGAACCGTCGAGCGCTTCCTCTCCTGAGAGGGGTGCCCGGCCCGATCCTTCGACTGCGAGAGGCTGATGTCTGGCCGAGTACTGGTTGTCGACGATATCGAGGCGAACGTAAAGCTGCTCGAAGCAAAGCTGTCGAGTGAGTATTTCGACGTTTTGACGGCATATAACGGGCCTACCGCCCTGGAAATCGCCGAGACCGAGCTGCCGGACGTAATTCTTCTCGACGTCATGATGCCGCGGATGGACGGGTTCGAAGTTTGCCGCCAGCTGAAAGCCAATCGGCGAACCGTCGATGTTCCAGTCGTCATGGTCACGGCGCTATCCGATACCGCCAACCGCTTGCGCGGCCTCAAGGCCGGTGCCGACGATTTCCTGACAAAGCCGGTGAACGATGTCGCTCTGTTCGCCCGGGTCCGCTCGCTGGTGCGGTTGAAGCGGATGATGGAGGAGCTGCGCGTTCGCGACGGGATTTGCAGCAAATTCGGCGGCGACACTCCGGTTTGCGAGGATACCGGTGCTGCCCGCATCATGATCGTGGACGACGATGAGTTCGCCGTTGCCCGGATGACCGAGACTTTGTTGCCGATCGGCAATCCGGTGACCCGCGCATCAACCTGCACCGAAGCGTGGGGGTCGCTCGCCCCCGATATCGAGCTGATAATCGCGAGCTTGTCCACATTGGGTAGCGACGCGTTGCGGCTTGTTACGCAGTGCCGCGCCAACGAAACCTTCCGTCATCTGCCGATCTTGCTGATCGCCGATGACAAGGATTTGCCTCGTCTTGCCAAGGGGCTTGATTTGGGCGCCAACGACTATTTGGTGCGTCCCGTGGATCGGAACGAAGTGCTGGCCCGCACGGCCACTCAAATTCGCCGCAAGAGGCTGCAGAACCGGTTGGAAGAGAATTATCGGCGCAGTCTCGAACTTGCCTTGACCGATGAGCTGACCGGTCTATACCATCGGCGATATCTCTTCGTTCACCTCGACGAACTCATCGGACGCGTCGACCAGGACGGCATCAGCGCAGCCGTTTTGTTGTTCGATATCGATAACTTCAAGCAGGTAAACGATACTTACGGCCATGCGGCAGGAGACGATGTACTGCGCGAGCTCGCCGCCCGGACGACCCACTGCGTCCGCAGCGTCGACCTGGTCGCCCGACGCGGAGATGGTGCGGGTGACGAGTTTGTCGTTGTCATGCCAGAGACCGATATCACGATTGCTGCAGGGGTGGCCGAGCGCCTGCGCGCAACCGTGGCGCGCGAGCCGTTCACGATCAGGTCCGACAGTCGAAAGCTTTCGGTCACGATCAGCATCGGGGTCGCCTCTGCCGCGGCCGGCGATGACCGTGACCGTTTGCTCAGTCGCGCCGATGATGCCCTTTATGCCGCCAAAAACCGCGGGCGGAATTGTGTAATCGTGCGGTCGCCCGCGATTGCGCCGCCTAAGATAAGCTCATCGCAAACCGAGGACGCCGGGGTCGCCATCCAGTCTTGAGACTGGCTCCCGCAGGCGCAAGCTACTTTATCTTCGCTTCCTTGAATACGACGTGCTTGCGGGCGATCGGGTCGAATTTCTTAAGTTCGAGCTTGTTGGTTTTGCTGCGCGGATTCTTCTTCGTGACATAGAAGAAACCGGTATCGGCGCTGCTGACCAGCTTGATGAGAACTGTATTTGTCTTGGCCATGGGACGACCCTCGCGTCAGGGGTTGCGTGGACTTGAAGATAACGCCGGGCTGGCCCCTGTCAAGGCGGGCTCAACCGTCGGCAAGGCGGCCGGAACCGCCGCCACACTCGGGCCCGCTCCGATCGCGTGCACCGCCTGACGGTAGAGCAGAGGGTCGGAGAGGAGGCGTTTCGCCACCTTCACGTCGATATCGCGGTCGCCCGGCCGGGCCGGGCAAGAGCGGCGCAGCTGAGCCCAGTCGTTTTCGTCCAACGATGCACGCGCCCGCGTCGCATTCGGCTGGGCCGGGGACGATGTGCCCGCTCGTTGCATCGCGATCTGCACCGAGTGGTCATCCTCCCCGAGATCGCTCGTGCACAGGGTCGGGACGACGCCGTGCTGGTGCAGAAGATATCCCGACGGGGCGACGAGCTGGGCCCATGTCAATGTCAGCTCTCCGTCGTTCGGTAGATGCAAGACAGTCTGCACCGTGCCCTTCCCATAGGAGGCGCTGCCGACGACGACCGCGCGTCCGGCATCCTGCAAAGCCGCAGCGACGATCTCCGAGGCGGATGCCGAGCCGCCGTTGATCAAGACGACAACCGGTATCCGCGGCGCGATGCTGTCGCCTGAAGCCTCGAAAAACTGCCGGCTCGCGGGGTGGCGGCCGACTGTCGCGACGATCGGGCCGTTCGGTATGAAGACGTCGACGAGGCTTACCGCCTGGTCGAGCAGCCCACCCGGGTCGCCGCGCAGGTCGAGGACGATCCCGCGGAGCTGCGGCCCCATTTCGCGCTTCAGGTTATTAAGGGCTTCGACGATCTGCTGCGTCGTGTTCTGGTTGAAGCTCGCCACCTGAAAGATCGCGATATCGCCGTCGCGCAACAACGTAACAGTGGGAAGAATCACCAGCTCGCGCTGCAGGCGAAAGGTTCGGTTTTGGGCGACGCTAGGGCGATAGACGGTGACCTCGACCGGGCTGAGGATCGGTCCGCGCAGCGCGTGAACCACATCGCTGTGGGAGCGTCCGGCCGTCGGCACCTTGTCGATCGCTACGAGCCTGTCGTCGGGCTTGATGCCGGCGAGATCAGCGGGGCTGCGCGGCGTGACCGCAATGATCCGAAATTTTTCCTTGGAGGTATCGAGGGTCACTCCAATGCCGCCGAACCCGTCGCGAGCGGCGCGCTGATCACGGGCGACATCGGGCGCGGAGTAGCGGGAGAAGCGGTCGAGCCCCGCGATGATGCCATCGAACAGCGTCTTGTCGATCTGGTCTTCCGGCAGCGCCGCGAGCTTCGGGGAGGCCGCTTTGGCGTCGGCCACCAGCCGGCCCATCAGGGCCCCCCAGTCATGCGGATTATCACGCGAGGGTATCGGATAGGCGGCCACCTCGTTCTCGGCATAAGTCAGCACGAGGTCTATACTGTCCGGTCCCGGGGTCTCCGAAACCGACAACTCGTCGTCGAGGCGCGACAACCGCGCGGCGGCGCCCAGAACCAGGCCCCGGCTGGAGACCGGGGCGATGTAGAGATCGCTGATCTCGTCGAGACCGCGTGCGAACAGCCGTCCCGTCGGATCGTTGGGCAACGCCTGGCGCTCGGCGCAGGCTGCAAGCGCGACGAGGAGGACAACGCTGCACACTCGCAAAGGCGCGGCGGCCGGACGCAGCGACACGGCACTCACTCCCCTAGCGAAAGCCCCGAACTCTCCCCGCAGCAACGTGCAGACCCGATCCGCCAGCTTCGGCAACATCGCCTCGACCGGAACGAGTACAGTAAAACGCCGCATCGCGCAATCAGTGGCCCTCGCTCCGACATCACCGGGCGTGACGAGGGCCAAATTCGAACATGGCATTCGCAGCGAACGCAAAGCCCTGTTTAAAAACAACAGGAGAAAAACAAGCAGGACCTACCTTTCCGCGGAAGCCTCACCCTTGGAGCGGTAGCCGCAAAATAACAGGACATTACGCCGCCGAGGTATCTGAACGCGCCACCCGGCACCTTGACGGCGGCGGGAGAACGGGTGCGGCTTTGGCGATCGGTGTCGAGGTAGCGCTCGCCCACTCGTCGAAATGTCGCCGTGACAACACCGGCTTTTCGCCGGGTGGAACATCGGCGACAAATCGCGCCCATCGGTCCTTCAGCGAGATCAGCCGCCAGCCGGGCAGGCGTTGCCGCTCGCCCTGCGGCGCGCGCCGTGCGATCGGGCCGAAGAACACCAGGCGATCGACCAGTTCAGGGCAGCGTCCGGCAAACGCGCCGGCGACGATCGTGCCCCAGGTAAGCGCGATCAGCGATAGGTCCGCTAACTCCTGGCGCCCGCAGATGAAACGCACCGCCGCCTCAAGCTGCCGCGAGCAAATCGACTGCGCGGCCGAGCGGCGGATGAGCCTCCGCCGGCTCGGCCATTCGGAATGGGGTCCCGACGCCGTGGAAGTCGAGCCCCAGACCGGGAAGCCCGCCGCGCACAGCGCGTCGCATCACGACCGGCCGTCGAAGTGGTGCGCGATCGACAACGCGAACGGGAACGTGCCGCCATGAACGCACAGCACAGCACAGCACGTGCGCATGCGGGCGTCTCGCGGCTCGGCGGCAGGTGGCGCCGGAACGCGACGGTCCGGGGCGCGAGCTCGCGATGCGAAAATGCTCCTCGCGCGAGTTCGAGCTTTTCGGCACCTGCGGCGGATTTGGTCATGCGCGCAGCCATGATCAGCCTCGCGGTTCGGCGCGCTGGATGAACCAGCGGTTCATCGCGACGGCGGCGGCGCTCTGTTGCAGCCGCGCGACGTTCTTCTTGTGCTCAGGGTCATCGCCCAGCCGCTTGCGGTATTCCTCGTAGACCGCCATCGATGGCAGGTCGATGAGGCCCAACCCCTCGTTGTTCGGCCCGGCGAACTCGGTCGGCAGGCACAGCGTGATCATTTGGGCCTCCGCCCTGGTGGTCGTGCGTAACATCTCGAAGATGGGGCGAACCATTCGGTCCATCGCCTGCAATCGCTTCGGCCGAAACCGAAGCATCAGCGGCCGTGCCGAACCGCGGCTACGGGTTCACTCGCGTTTCAGTTGACGTAGAAGGACGTTCTCTCCGGTCAACCGATCTCGCGCTCGCGATCGGCGTCGAAAAACTTTTACGACCCGTCGGTGCCTAAAACGTGCTCGAAGAGATCAGCGGCGGCTTTAAATCCAGTGGAAGTGGCGCGACCCCGTCGGGGAGCCAGTGCGTCGATGAGCGCTTGGATGTAGCCGTAGCAATAGGCGAAGGCTACGCCGGAGGGGTCGCGGCCATCGATCTGCGGCACGTGGTCCGGCATCAGCATGTAGGGGTAGTCGACATCGCGGTAGGCGGCGAGCGAGCGCGGCATGTCCATGTCGCCCTCGTCCGGAAACGCCTCCATGAAATCGAGCTTGCGGCCTATGATATTGCGGAAATGCACGTTGAAGATCTTGCCGCGCTCGCCGAACCAGCGGATCACGTCGAAGATCTCGCGGGCCGGGTCGTCGAGCATCTCGGCGATCGTGCCCTGGCAGAAATTGAGCCCGTGATAGGGGCTCTCGTGCATCTGCACGAAGCGTTTGAGCCCTTCCACTGTGCCAAGCACGCTCGTCACGCCACGGTAGCCGGGCGGCGTGTAGGGATCTTGCGGATGACAGGCCAGACGCACCTTGGCGGCGGTCGCCACCGGGACGACGGCGGCGAGGAAATAGTCGATCCGCTCCCAATTCGCTTCCTCGGACACGCTGCCTGCGATCGTCGGCGGCGCGGTCTGGTCGGTGTGGCTCCAACGAAACGCGGCATTGCGCGAGCCGCCGCGCCCCGGCTCGCGCTCGGTCCGCGGAATGCCGATGATCGTCAGGTTGTATTTCGCAGCCGGAATGCCCGCGGCGGCTAGCCGTTCGATCAGTGCGCAGATGCTGTCGATCTCGCGCTGCCGCTCGGGGTCCTTGCCCAGCAGGATGTGTGGACTGTCCTGCTCCTCGATCGGGCGGGACGCCATCGGCAGTTGCACCATATCGAGGGTTAGCCCGAACGAGTCGACATGCTCGCGATGCCGGTTCAGATCGTCGAGACTCCAATGGTGCGCATTGCCCGGCGGATCGACGCAGACGTGCCGCACACCGAGCTGCGCCCACACTCGGTAATCGCTATCGTCGCGTGGCCGGATCTGCGTGCCGACGTACATTACCCGTCGCCCGCGCGAAAGCGGGGGTCCAGGCGACCGGGTGAGCCTTGGGGCTCTCGATTCCCGCTTTCGCGGGAATGACGGAATCCTAGTTTCATCCGCACCACGATGTCAGAAAAAGGCGAGTGTGCGGATTTCGATGCTCTCGCGCGGCCGGGCGTGCGGCGGCGCGGTCGGGTCGTCGAAGGCGGTGTGAGCGGTAAAGCGGGCGCGGCCGTCCTTCATCGAGTCATAGACTTTGAAGACCAGCGCCTCGTCCGGGCGCATATGTGGGAACCAGTACCAGCGGTGCGCCGGGTTGTAGGTGATCGCCGAGGTCTGTCCGATGCGGTCTTGATAGCGGCGCTCGGTCACCACCATGTCGTCGGGCGAGAGGCTCTGCGCATCGGCAATCGCCAATGGCCAGCACTCGACTGGGTGGCGGATCGGCCGCCATACCTGCACGATCGCAAAGCGGCGCTCTAGCAGGTCGTCGGCTTCATCCGGCAGCAAATCGCGCACCCGTTTCGGCGCCGACCATTCGGTGTAGTCGTTGTGCACGCGGCGCACGACCTCGCGGATCCTGGCGGCCTCGCGCAACTCCTGGTCCGGTGTGCGCAAGGTGTGGTCGAAGACGATGACGCGCTTGGCGCCGCTCTCGGCTTTGACCAGCGCTTCCATCTCCGGATAGTAGACCCGGCGGATCTCGTCCTCGTTGTAGAAATCCGCGACCTTGGTGTCGTGGTGCACAAAGCGGAAGCCGTTCCGCTCGAGCGCGAAACGGTCGGCATTAGGCCGGCCGTTGTGCAACAGGACGCGCTGCGGGTCCGACTGCCCGCCGCCAACCCGCGCGTCGGTGCCGCCCGGCGTGCCGACCAGCGAAACGGGCATCGCGCCGGTATCGACAAAGTAATTGAGCGTCGCTTCGATCGTCTCCCGATCGGCGTCCAGTTCTGCGACCTGAACCATCATGGCTCCTTCTCCCTGGCAACTCGGATGATAGATAGGGGTTTCGGCCGGCACAACTACGCCCGGGGATGCCAGCCTTGGTAGTACGGATGATCGGACCCGATCGGCGCGTACACGAGGGTGCCGGTTGCCGCCGAGTAGTAGAGTGCGGTGGCGAGCTCCAGCGAACGGCGCGCGTCGGCGAGCGTGACCGGCAGCGTGCCGGCGCTCGCGAGCGCTGTATGGTATGCGCCGAGCAGCCCCTCGAACCCCGAGGATACGAGCTCATGCCCGACCAGCGAGTCGGCAATCCGGCCGGCGGCCTCTGGCGACCCCGGAACGATGTGCCACGGGTCGTCACCCGGGGAATACGGGGCCTGCGAGCTTTCGAACATCACATGCTCGAAGCACAGGTGCAATCGGCTGATCTCCTTGTGCGAGCCGAGCGTGACGGCAAGTGAAGCAAGGGCCCCGTTTTGCATGACGAGGCTCGCCACCGCGCAATCCTCGACCTCGACCGCATTGACCCGGGTCGCCGTACGCGCAAACACCGACGCGACTGGACCCATCAAATAGGTCAGCAGGTCGTGCAAATGGATCCCGTGCGTCAGCAACACGCCGCCGAGCTCGGTACTCAGTCGTCCGCGCCACGGCGTTTTGTAATAATCGGGCGTGCGCCGCCAAGCCGTCTCGACGGTCGCCAGATAGGGAGTTCCGGCGATTCCCATATCGATGAGGCGCTTGGCCTTCTGCACCCCGTTACCGAAGCGATATTGGAAGATCGGCATCACCCGTCCAGGAGCCTCTGCTTCGGCCGCGATGACGCGATCGATGTCCGACAACGCCCCGGCCACCGGCTTCTCGCAGAGAACCTCCTTACCCGCCGCCATGGCAGCCAGGGTCTGCGAGACATGCAATGCCGGAGGCGTGCAGATGTCGATGATGTCGATGTCGTCCATGCGCAGCAGGTCATCAAAGGACCTCGTGCGGCGCCCAATCGAAAATTCATCAGCTACTGCGGCAAGTCGCCTTTCGTCGATATCGCACAGAATGACTACCCGAAACTTGTCGGGATGCCGTTTGTATCCTTCAACATGAGCGCGGCCGATGCCGCAACCGACGACGGCGACAGTCCAAATCCTGCTGACTGCGTTCGCCACAATTGCTCAGAGCCACTTCTTGTAGCCGCGCCGCAATGTCTTGCCGAGCCGGAAGGCATTGTCCGTCCAGTCTCCCCTCGGGGCGGCAGGAGAAACGGCCTTGTTCAGCTCCTTGAGCTGCTTGCTTAGCCGAAAAATATTGTCCGACCAGTCGCCCTGAGGCTCGCCGGCCGTCTTGAGCCGGCGCTCGAGGTTCGCCTTCAGGGCCTTGGCACTAGCCCGCTCGTGCTCGGTGGCTCCGGCATTCTGGGCCAGCGCAGCCAGTGCTCGAACCTTGCGGCGAATATCGGCAAGCGATCCCATAAACCCAATTTCCCGCATCACGGCAGGGCGGCAGAGCGCGTGTAGCGGCGCCACGCGCTCATCTGGATCGCCGAGGTCAGGCAGTGGACCACGACAGGCTTGGTTTTGACCGCAAACGCGCGGGCGATGCCATCGGCGACTTCTGCCTCGGTGCGGATCGTGATGCCTTCGGCGCCAAAGGAACGGCCCCATTGCGCGAAATCGGGGTTGGTGAGTTTTGTGCCTTCCATAAATGCGCGCTCGGGGTAGCGCACATAGGAGTGCATGCCGATTGTGCCGTACATCCCATTGTCGGAGATGATCATGATCGGGTTGGCGCCGTATTGGCGGGCGGTGGCGATCTCGTTGCCCATCATCAATGCGCCGCCGTCGCCCAGAAAGGCGACGACCTGCGTGCCGGGCCGGCGCAAGGCCGCCGCGACGGCCATCGGCATGCCGGAGCCCATTGCGCCGACGACCGAGGAAAGAAAGACTTGCCCCTGGCGGAAGCCGATGTAGCGATGGACAAAACTACCGAAATTACCGGCGTCTGTGGTGACTGTGGCGTCGGACGTCAGGCGTTTGTCGACCTCGCAGACGATCGCGGCGAAATTCACGCCGTCGCTGGTCGGCTCCCATTCCTTGGCCAGCAGCTTGCGATGGATCGCGTGCAGTCCATCGACCCAGCCGCGTCGCTTCCGGCCATTCTCCGGAGCGCCACGCCGCAACAGCGCTTTGATGACCTCGTATGGACTGCAAGGGATGCCGAGATCGGGCCGCCAAACGCGGCACACTTCGTTGGGATCCGGCCAGACATGGACGAACGGCAACTGCGGCTGCGGTGCGGTCGGAAAGCTGTAGGATTGGCTGACCGTGTCGGTCATACGCTCGCCCAGAGCGACCATTAGATCGGCACGCTTCATCTCGCCGATCAATGCCGGCGGCACGCGGATTCCCATATAGCCGCCGAAATTCGGATGAGTCGCATCGAACAGTTGCGGGCGGCGATGGGTCGGGCTGATCGGCAATACCCATTCTTCGGCGAACCGGTTGAGCTCGGCGAAGGCGGCGTTGTCGTGGACAGCGTCGGCCAATAGCGCGCCCCCGACCAGCACCAATGGCCGCTCTGCCTCCGCGAGCATCCGGGCGAGGCGGTCGAGATCCTCGGTGCGCGGTCCCGCAATGACGCGCGGCCGCGCCGGGTTCAGTTCGGCATCGGTCTGCTCGTCGAAAATGTCTTCGGGCAATATCACCGCGACCGGACCGGGCGTGCCGCTTTCCGCGACATGAAACGCGCGGGCGATCGCCTCCGAGGCCTGCTCCGGCTCGTTGACCTCGATGACCAGCTTGGTGACGTCGGACAGCAGGCGCGAATAGTTCTGCTCCTGCAGCGCCAGCCGGCCGAAATCCTTGCGCTCGACCTGCCCGACCAGCATCACGACGGGCGTCGCATCGTGATAGGCCGAGTGCAGCGAGACCATTGCGTTCGACAGCCCGGGTCCGCGCGAGACCATCGCCACTCCGGCGCGATCGCGCAGCCGGCCATCGGCCACCGCCATATAGCCGGCGCCGCCCTCATGCCGGCATACGATGACGCGGATCGAATTGCGCTCGATCAGCGCGCTGGTCAGCCCGACATAGCTCTCCCCGGGAACGCAATAGACCTGGTCCACCTCATGCGCTTCAAGGCTTTCGGCCAGCAGTCGAGCAACGGTTCGGCTCATCGTTGGTCTACCCTCTCAAATCAGCCCTTCTCCCGCGGTTCAGGAGAGCGGCCATTATGCTACAGGTTTTGGGTTCAAGACGACGATCTTGACCGGGAAGTTGTAGCAAAGGCAGCGAGGGCAGCACTGACGCGCTCACGGCTGAACCGATAAACGCGGCGCAACAATCCCGGTTTTTGCCCGAACCCGAAGGCGAGGTCAAAGCAGCATCGCCTTTACGCCGAGCGCCGAACCGGCATCGCTCAGCCGGCGGTCGAGTGTGCACAGCGTCGCGCCATGATCGGCGCAGACGGCAAGGTGCAAGGTGGCATCCCCAGCGCGCAAACCCCAACATGTGCTGCTCCACGAAGCGAGCCGCCGAGCGGAACTGCAACGGCGACACCCGCACGAGGGTGAAGCTGTCGGTAGCCAGCCGAGTAAACATCACCAGGGCTTCGGCTCGGTGAACGGCCTCGATCTGCCTGGTGCGCAGCTTGATCGAAAGAGCGGACGGAAACTCGGTCGCCAGCCAGTCGCTGATGGCGAGCTTGTCCGCTTGTTGCTGGCTGAGCCAGTTCTGCATCCGCTGCGTTTCGGCCTCGATGGTCAATGCCGCAACGAGCAGCGAAGTATCCAGGTAGAGCATCAATACCGGTCTTCATCGCGCATCCGGCGGATAAAATCGCGAGCAGTCTCCGGCCGCAGGGGCATCGAATCGGTCATCGCTTTCAATGCCGCTGCGTCGATGCGCTTGCCCGGATTCTCGACCGCGATAATCTACGCGACCGGCTTGCCACGGCGTATGATGTACACCGCCTCGCCGGCAGCGGCGCGTTCGACCAGCTCGCTCAAACGCGCCTTCGCTTCGGCAAGGCTGACCCTCGTTACTCGACTCTCCTGACCAATTGGATGGTCATTTATCACTCTCGAATTTCTCGCCGCCCAGCAGCGCCGGATCCTCGATGAGATCGCTTCCATGCGCGACGACATCAAGGTGCTGACCGCGATCGTGCTGCGCCACGAGGAGACGCTGATCAGGATGCTCGAACAGATGACGGCGATGGTCGCTCAGAACGCCCGCATCGTTGAGCGCTTACGCGCGCTTGACGAACGGGTGACCCAATTGGAGGAACGCTGACACTATCGCCACTATTATTGTCCACACGCTGGCCCAAGCAATCGCCGCGCTGAGGGCCGCAGAGTGCGCCGGCAGTTCGGTGGTGCTCGTTAGTGCGCCAAATGCCGGCGGTTACGCCGGTCCAGGCTGGTTCTCGGCGTTAGTAGCGGCGGCGCGTGAGGCCCTCCCCGACGCGCAATGCTCCAGCCTTCTCGATTGCGGCGACAATGTCGGCGCCGCGCTGGCGGCGATCCGAGCAGAAGTGGAAGGCATCATCTTCACCGGCCGCCCGGATGCCGCCCGTCGGCTTGCCGATATTGCGCGGCGACATAGCGTCCATCTCGAGACGAAACGGCCGGCAGAGGCCCTCGACCTCGCCGGGGACTTCTTCGCGTCGCATGAAGATCTCGCGAGGCAATGCGCCGAGTTTCTCGGGTGAAGTCCTCAGACCGGCTCGGAGGACCGTTGGCGTGCCACCTCAGCCCGCACGCCGCTGCCGGCCATCATCATTTCCGTGGTGAAAGCCGCAATCGCGCTGATCGTGCAGACGATCGCGAGGCCGAAGGTGCTGAACAATACCGAGGCCACCGTCGAATTACGCAAGGCCCCGACAAAAAGAGTAAAGACCGACGCACAAGTGGCAGCCGCTGCGATCGCGCCGAGCACCACCGCCGCGTCGAGCGCGATCGAGCGGCGGCGCAGGCGCAGGAGTTGTCGAGCGAGATCGACGCTCCCGTCGGGATCGGCCTGTTCCATCGCCTTCGTGATCTGCGCCACGAGATCGGCGACCCGCGCCAGCCGCGTCGCGAACACGTTGAGCAGAGTTGCTATGCCGGAGAGTAGGAAAATCGGCGTCAGCGCTACCTGGATGACATGCGCGACCAGGTCGAGCGACGAATTGGGGTTGAGCAAGCCCTGCATTTTACTCCCGCTCGAGCGGGGCGCCGTGGGCGAGCTCGGCATAAAAATGGAACGAGTCTTTCACCCGCCGCTCCAGCGTGGCGAAATCTACGTGGACGAGACCGAACCTTCTGCTGTAGCCGAACGCCCACTCGAAATTGTCGAGCAGCGACCACACAAAGTAACCGCGGACCGGCACGCCCGCTTCGATCGCATCGAGCACCGCACCTAAGTAACTGCGCAGATAAGCAATCCGCTGTTCGTCGCGGATCCGTCCGTCTGCGTCGATCCGGTCGGGAAAAGCAGCGCCGTTTTCGAGGATATAAATCGGCAGGTCGCGGGCGTAGCGCTCCTTTGCTTCAATGATCACTTGGCGGAACGCATCAGGCGCGATCTCCCAGCCCATTTCGGTGACTGGGGTTCGCGGTTCGGGCGGTACCGTGCCGACTTCGAACGGGTGGTCCGGATCCCGATACACTCGCGATCGCGTGTAATGATTGAACGCGAAGTAATCGAGCTTTTGCTTGATGATTTCGAAGTCGCCGGGCTGCACCAGCGCCTCCATTTCGCTGGCGAGCGGCTCGGCATAGGCGCCGTGAAGCTGCGGGTCGGGGAAGGAGCGGTTCCACAGCGCGTCGAGCATGACCGCCGCGATCTCATCTTCCTCCCGCTCGCTGGCTGGCTCCCGCGGGTGGAAGTTGTAGATGTTGCCGATCAGCAGTTCGGCTCGCTCCGAACGCATCGCCTCCACGCCCGACCCATGAGCGATGTTCATGACGTGGATGGCTTTGAGCGCGCTCTGCCGGCCACGAATGCCGGGCGCATGTTTGCCTTCGCAATAGCCCAAGACGCTCGCAGCGTTTGGTTCGTTGAAGGTCGCCCAGTGCTTGACCCGGTCGCCAAGCCGCCGCACCATGATGGCGGCGTATTCAGCGAACCAGGAAGCGGTGTCGCGGTCTTGCCAACCGCCGCGGTATTCGAGCGCCTGCGGCAAATCCCAGTGGTAGAGGCAGACCCACGGCTCGATGTTTTCCGCCATCACGGCATCGATCAGCCGGTCATAGAATTCGAGGCCTTTGGGGTTCGGCCTGCCGCGGCCTTCCGGCAGGATGCGCGGCCAGGCGACCGACAGCCGGTAAGCGTCGATGCCGAGTTCGCCCATCAGCGCGACGTCCTCGGGCCAGCGGTGATAATGATCGCAGGCGATATCGCCCGTATCCTCACCGAGGATGTTGCCGGGCTGGTGGGTGAAAGTGTCCCAGATCGATGGCTCGCGTCCATCCACCCGGACCGCGCCCTCGATCTGGTAAGCCGAGGTCGAGGCGCCCCATAGAAACCCGTCGGGGAAGCGTTCCGTCATGATGTTCCTCGTTCCCGCCCCGGTCAATCGCTACCGAGCCAGTTGGAAGCGGCTGCCCGCGCCGCTAACAACTCGCCAATCAGTTTCTGCGACACAAGCTCCCCGCGGAGCAGTCAGGGGTGTCAGCAGAAATGGGCCGTTTTCCGAACTGGGCTTGGTGGACGATCGCGGGCGGAATTTTGCTGAGCCCAGTGTTTGCATTCCTCCTTGCCGTGGTCATCGAGATCTTGCTTGGCGTTCTGACGCAGGGGGGCGTGCCTGCGCTCCTCCTCTTCGCCGCGGCGGCGGTCATTTCGGGCCGGTTGCTCTTGCGCAAATACCGGACACGCCCCCGGGCCGGCAATCTGCTCGGCGATCAGGCATAGAGCTCCGTCGGCAGACGCGGTGCGACCCGTCCGCGTGCATGCAGATAGGATTGCCAGAAAAGGCAGGCCGCAACTGACCGCCAGGGCCGCCAGGCTTCGCCGCGGAGCCGCAAATCGGCCTCGCCCGGCCTTGATCCGAGACCTAGCTGTTCGGCCATCGCAAGCTGCAGACCGAGATCGGCGGCGGGCCAGATATCCGGCCGACCCAACGCAAAGAGCAAATAGATTTCGGCGCTCCACCGGCCGATGCCTCTGATTGCCAGCAGCTCCGCCAGCGCGGTTTCGTCCTCGGCCGCCGCGAGCCGGGCAAAATCGAAACTACCTTGTTTCACCGCCGCGGCGAGATCGCGCGCATACCCCATTTTCTGACGGCTAAAGCCGCAGGACCGCAAAGTTGCGTCATCGAGGGCGAAGAAGGTAGCCGGCGCCAGCGGACGGCACACCCCGACCAGTCTGTGGTACATCTTTGCTGCGGCGTCGATAGACACCTGCTGCTCGAGAATGATGTGCAGCAGGGTGCCAAACCCGTTCCGGCGGCGGTGGAAACGCGGCGGGCCGGCGGTTTCCAATATCGCGGCAAAGATCGGTTCGGCTGCGAGGGCCGAAATGCCCTCGGCGAGACCATGCGGCGCGTAAATCGCCTCTGGCTCGCCTTCGCGGCGCGCAGCCCCCGCGGCGCACTGGGTTGATCTCTGATCCACTCCGATCCGCCTTTTAGCCGATCCGCCGGTTAGCCGGTGCGCCCGTTGCCGAGAGGCTTCTTATGACATAGAGAAGATCGGCTGACATAGAGAAGATCGGCCCTCTAGCGGCTTGCGGGAGGAAGGGTGCGCTTAGTCCGCCGGATCTTGACCCCCCTGGTCGCAACTGTGCTCGGGATGGCAGCGTTGGGGCTCGCGGTGCGGATCTATATGGGCCGCGAAGCCGAAAATCGCCTGGCCCCGAGCGAGGCGGTCAGCCTCGCCGAGCTGCATTCGCCGCTTCCTAAACCTGGGGTTCTATTCTGTCCTCCGGGATATTGCCCGGCGGCCGAAGCGATCGCCAGCCCGGCCTTCCCTATGCCATGGGAGCGATTACATGAATATTGGACAGAAGTGATATCGGGCGAGAAGCGTGTCGAGACAATCGTGGCCGATCCCGACGAAAGGCGGTTCGTTTACATCCAACATTCGGCGACATTGCGCTTTCCCGACATCATCACCGTCGAGTTCGTTCCACTCGGCCCGAATCGTTCGGGTATTGCGATATACAGCCGGTCTCGGTATGGCCATTATGATTTTGGAAAGAACCGCAAACGGGCCGGGAAATGGCTGGCCTTGCTGGAGAAAGTGGCCCAACCGGCGATAGGGCGCCGAGCGCACGCTGAATGATCAGATGTCAGATAGATCGGTCGGCGGTCGCGTCGCGCTCTCGGTGCCATCGGCGAGCTTGTCATATTCGAGAGCCAATTCAAGCAATCGCAGTTTGATTGCTCGGGTCGTGACCCCCTCGGCAACTTGGCGCGCGCGCGCGGCCTTGCGCCGGTAATACTCCGCCGGCTGCGGCGGCAAGTCTGAGGGCTGGTTCATGGCCGCAACATAGCACACCCCGCCCTCAGAAGTGGCAGATTTGCTGAGCGGCGTCACGTCCGACTGCTATCGGTTCACCGAAGGCACCGCCTCGATGTTCCAGAACTGTTGTGCGTGAGCAGCCACTCTCGCGCGCCGAAGCTCGGCGCGGCGCGCTGCGTACTCGCCGAGCGCCTCGCGATCCGCGGCGGCAACCGAAGCCTGGGTCGGCAGGACGCATGCGGTCGGGCACCTCGTTACGCCTTTCGTGCGGATGAACTCAGCCACCTCGGTTGCGCAATCCTTGTCGGAAATAAGGTCCCGCGAGCCCTCGTTAATCATTGAACTGCTCCGTCACCAGCCGCCGCGGGCATAATCGACCCCGGCGAAGGCTACGTAATTAACTAGACTCCACCCCGCCAGGTCGGGGTTACCGGTGGTCAGGAGCAGCAAAAACGCTGTGTGCCTTTGGGGGATTCGATCCGGGTTTTTGTCGGCTATCTGGCCGGGGCACCTCGCTGGAGAACTCCTTTTGGGTCTTCCGGCATGTTGCCAACATGTTCGTTGCGGCAGAGCCTGACCTTGCGTCGATCAATTATTCGGCGCCGGCGTTTACTCTCTGCGATTGCTGGGTCCCGATAAAGAGCTCGACTGTTTCGGTGTCTGGGATCGCCCCGCTCGGCGAGACCCGGCTCTGGTAGGGAATATTGAATTTGGCAAATCCGGCCAACAGTATTTTGACCGCATCGGAATTGTTGTCTCCGTTCACGTAGAGATTTATCCCAGGCGCGCGGACATCACCGAATATTTTGGTTACTTGAGGACCTTGGACCTCCCAATTGGCGGCCTTGAAAATGTTTATGAGCTGATTAGCGTATCGATACGCCTCGACATCGTCCGGGATGCAGGAGACGATTACTCGGCGGCTACCGAACTGCTTCAGATATGACGCCAGGTCATCCGCCGAAGTTTGCGGGATCGAGCGGGCCCGTCTGCCCGCCTCGAGCTCTTTGACGTAGTCCTCCAGCGCCTTAATGCGTCGGCTCAGATCAGCGGCGCTCGGCCCGTTCAACACGGCAGGTGGGCCTCGCGGCATCGCACTGGTTCCGGCGAGCGCCGAGGTTTCCTCTGCTTCCCGTTGCCCGAGCCAAACCGTGGCCGCGATGGCCAGGCACCCGAAGGCGAGTATGCTGGCCATCCACAATCGCCGGCCGCTGGGAGCTGCGGACGACGACGCTGCCACGGTCAGGGCCAGCGCAGTCACTAAGATTACCGAGAGCGTCGGTAGCCAGAGAGGCATTTCGCGTCATGCCGCCGGCACGGCGTCGCGCGCGGGTTCGGCGCGCCGGCCGCCGGCCCCGATCGACAGCGCCATCGCGGCCGCCGCAAAGCACAGCAGCCCGGCAAACAGGAACGCCTCGAGATAGGTGCCGAACGAGATTCGCAGCACTCCGCCCAGATAGGCGGCCGAGGCCCCGCCGACCTGATGGATCACGGTGATCCACGCGACCATGATCCCGGTTCTCTCGCTTCCGGCGACCCGGCTCAACAGCCGAACAGTCGGCGGGACCCCAGCTATCCAATCGAGCCCATAAAACACCGAGAACAGGGACAAGCCGTAAAACGACATGTCAAAAGCGAAGGGCAGATAGAGCAGGGAAAGGCCGCGCAGTCCGTAATACCAGGCGAGCAGCAGCCGGTTGTCCACCCGGTCGCTGAGCCAGCCCGAAAGCGTTCCGCCGAGAAAGCTGAAGACCCCGGTCGCCGCGAGAAGACCCGCCCCGGTGACTTCGGCCAAACCATGGTCGACGCAGGCCGGGATCAGATGCGTGCCGATCAGACCATTGGTCGAGGCGCCGCAGACAAAATAGCTGCCGGCGATAAGCCAGAAGTCGCGCGAGCGGGCGCTGTCACAAAGCGCCCGAAAGGCGAGGGTCAGCGGATTGCCGTCGGGCGCCGGCGCGGGTCGGAAGCCGCTACTGGCGCCGTAAGGCGCCAAGCCGAGATCTTCGGGGCGGTCGCGCATCAGGAGCGCAATCAGCGGAACGAAGGCCGCGACCGAAGCCGCGAGCAGCAGCGACATCACCCGCCAACCGGCGCTGGTCGCCAGGCCCGCCATCGTCGGAAGAAAGATCAGCTGACCCGCGGCGTTCGCCGCCGTCAATACGCCCACGACGAGCCCTTGGCGGATCCGGAACCACCGCGCGGCAATGAATGCGGCGAGGAAGTTGCCGATGACCCCGCAGCTCGCGCCGACCACTACGCCCCATAGCAGTATGAGTTCCCAGGATTGCCGCATCATCGGCGTCAGCGCGACCCCGGCTGCGGTCGCCGCGAGCGCCACGGCCATTGTGCGCCTGACGCCAAAGCGATCGATCAGCGCTGCGGCGAAGGGGCCGATCAGCCCGTAGAGCAAAAGGTTGACCCCGACCGCAAAGGAGATTGTCGAACGCGCCCAGTGAAACTCGGTTTCGAGCGGCACGATCAGAATGCCCGGCGCCGAGCGCACGCCCGCCGTCAGCAGCAGCACGACGAAGGTGACCGCCGCGACGACCCAGGCGTAATGCAGCTTGGCTGACAGATGCATCGACATCACTCGGTTGGCGGTCGACAGACTGGCAGCGTCGTCCAAAAAGGCAACATCCTTGGTCCCTTTGGCCCAGGTCCGGGCCAGAGCGTGAAGAGATGCTTGGATAAAACGCGGCGATGCCGATCTGTGTGAGGGCGGTTGCTGCGAGGTGCGGATGCGAGCGGTCAGCGAAGGGCGAGGGATATTCCCCCCGACGGCTAGCGCTCCGGACGGGGGGGCCTCGGCTCGCGATATCGCACAGGCGCTGGGGGAGAATGCGTTGTTGGCCTTCCCGCCAGAGGCCTTTGAGGAAGAAGTGGTGGTCCGCAGCTTCTTCGGCCGGCGGCAGGTCATTTTAAGCCGGCCTGCGAGCATCCACCACGTCCTGCTCGACAACCCGGTCAATTACCGCCGTACCGCCGCCACGATCCGCATGCTGCGCCCATTGCTCGGCATGGGCCTCCTGCTCAGCGAAGGCGAGGATTGGCGGCATCAACGGCAGAACGTCGCTCCGGCGTTCACGCCGCGGACCATCCCGATGTTGGCTCGTCACATCGCGCAGGCGACCGGCACTCTCATCGATGAGCTCGCGGATTCCGGCGGGCACCCGGTCGATCTCCTCGCCGAGATGCAGTTGCTTGCCCTCGAGATCGCCGGCCGGTCGATGTTTTCGCTAGCCATGGATCAGCACGGGGCGGAGCTGCGCGAGCTCGTCACCAGCTACGCCGAGCATCTCGGCCGGCCGACCCTCCTCGATTTTCTGCTGCCCTTGCCGATCCCCAGCCCGCGCGAATTTGCACGGCGGCGCTTTCGCCGCCGCTGGATGGCGCTGATCCGGCGTCTGATCGCCGAGCGCCGCGAGAGGGCGGCCGAAGGCGCGCCGGGCGATCTGTTTGAAGTGTTGTCGACCGAGGAACGGGATCCGGACCGGTTGGCCGACCAGTTCGCGACGTTGATCACTGCGGGGCATGAAACGACGGCGGTTGCATTGTTCTGGGCGCTCTACCTCGTCGCGGCAACGCCCGAGGTCGAGGAGCACATCGCCGCGGAAGCCGCGCCGGTCGACCTCGGCCCGAAGGGGGCGGCCGATGCGTTGCCGACGCTCGTGTACACGCGCGCGGTCGTGCAGGAGGCGTTGCGGCTCTATCCGCCGGCCTTCACCCTCGCGCGCCAGGCGCGCCGTGCCGACACCGCGGGCGGGATCCCGATCCCGGCACGCGCGGTCGTGCTGATTGCCCCCTGGGTCCTGCATCGCCACCGCCGGTTGTGGGACCAGCCGGAGAGGTTCGACCCGGCGAGGTTTCTGCCCGGCGCGCCGCCGCCCGAACGCTGCGCCTATCTCCCCTTCGGCATGGGCCCGCGGGTCTGCATCGGCGCGCAGTTCGCGCTGACCGAAGCGACTTTGGTCCTCGCAGCCATGATCCGGGCTTTCCATATCGAACGCGCCGACACGCAACCCGTCGTGCCGGTTGCGATCGTCACGACTCAGCCCGACCACCCACCGCTCTTCCGCCTCGCCCCGCGCCGATAAGAGGCCCGCGTCGAGATACGCGGGCATCGTTTTCGCGACCTGGGCCAAGGACGGCTCGAGCGGAGGATTTGAGGCATTTAATCGCGGGAACGTTGAGAGGGGCAGGCGTGTTGAGCCAGCAACCAAAAAGCGAGGGCCCCATGACCATTTACGACGAGCTCAAGAAGGACCACGATCAAGTCAAGGAGATGATGACCCGAATCGAAGAACTCTCGTCCCGCGCGTCTACCTCAAAGGTAAAGTTGTTCGACGAGATGAAGGCAGCGCTGACCGCGCATTTGCGCGCCGAGGAAAAGGTCTTTTATGACGCGGTGAGGCGGGACAAAAGTGCGCACGACAGCGCGCTCGAGGGCTACGAAGAACATCACGTCGCCGATGTGCTGATGCGCGAGATCTCTCGGCTTCCTCCGAGCGATGAGAAGTGGAAGGCGAAGTTCGCGGTTTTCAAGGAGAACGTCGAGCATCACGTCGAGGAAGAGGAGGGCGAAATCTGGGCCGAGGCCCGGGAGATTCTCGACGAAGCCAGGGCGGAGGAGCTGGGCGAAGCTTTTGTCTCCGAAAAAGAAAAACGGATGGCTAAGAGTTGAATAAACGCTCAGGCTGGGCGCGGCCGCCCAGCCTGATATGGGGCTCTCGCTCAAACGGCTTGAGGTGGGCCGGCAGCCCTCTCGTTCCTTGAGGAGCAATCGCTTCTCAACGACCATGATCCTCGACGGCTGGAACAACAGTGGTGCCCTGCTCACGGCCCGCTGAGAACAGGCCGGCGGTGCGTGTGTTTGCCCAAGGCAAGCCAACCACTAGCGCTCAGAGTCAGTCACATGATTCAGCCTATCCGCGTGACGACAGGCCGGAGAGCGGTATCGAGCCGATCGCCGGCGAACCATCCGTCTGATTCAGTGTACTAGTACGATGGAGTTCGGGATGGGCTTACTTGATCAAGTATTGAGCTAGGTTTTGGCACCGCAGCAAACGGGCGCGGCAACGTCATCTTCCGGGGAAGAAGTGTGCTAATGAACATGCTCGGCGGCGGAAGCGCCCGGATTGCCGGGACAGGAGGAGGGCTTGCGGATTACTGTCCAGCTTCGAGCAAGCTGGATTGGGTCATATTGCTCAATCCTGGATTGGTAACGGCCCCAACCAATCGGTGTCGCCGCAGCAGCTGCAGACGGTTTTCGGCGATGATCAAGTGCAGACCATGGCCGGCCAGACTGGTATGTCGCCTCATGATTTCCCCTCGCAACTCAGCCAACATCTCCCCCGCGTGGTCGATGGCGTGACGCCAAACGGCCAAGTCCCCGATGAGGGAACAATATCTGTGTAGCCGCGCGGCGCGGGCGTGAAGCTCACTCCATAGCGGGAGTGACCGGGACCTGACAGGCCTGTCGCGACCAATGGGCCGAGAGATTCCGGTCACGTAGATTCCGAAATGGCTGGACAAGGCCAGTCATCTCGTCATCGGCTTCCTCCGCGAGAGGCGTGGTCGTGGCGGATCATAGCACGCTGAAAGCCGCGTTATGATCCGCCCGGTCCTGCTATGATGGCCGCGAGAGGGAGGATCCGGGTATGGGCGCCGCTCGGAAATACACCGTCATCAATCCCGCCACCGGTAAACTCGAGCGCCGCATCTTCAGCGATGAGGCGATCTATGACGACGAGATGGAGAAGATCTTCGGGCGCGCCTGGCTGATGATCGGGCATGAGAGCCTGGTGTCCGGGACGGATGATTTCTTCCACACTTATATGGGCGAAGACCCGGTCATCCTGACCCGCGACGGAGAGGGCCGGCTACACGCGCTCCTCAACATGTGCCGCCACCGCGGCAACCGCGTCGTGCGCTGCGATGACGGGAACGCCAGGCGCTTCATGTGCAGCTACCACGGCTGGACCTACCGCAACGATGGCGCGCTCGAATACGTCCCCGGCGAGACGCAAGCCTATTACGACGCGCTCGACAAGCTGTCTCTCGGCCTCATCGAGGCGCGCGTCGAGACCTATGCCGGGATCGTCTTCGCGACCTGGGCCAAGGACGCGCCGAGCCTCGAGGCCTATCTCGGCGATGCGCGCTGGTATCTCGACACCGTGTTCAACCGACGGGACGGCGGCATGCAGGCTCTGGGTCCGATGAAATGGCTCGAGCCGGTCAACTGGAAGACCTTGGTCGACAACTGCTCGGACAACTATCACGTCCCCACCAGCCATCTCTCCAGCGCCCGCGTCCAGACCCGCTATCTCGGCCGCCCGCCGCTGTCGCATGAGGACCAATTCGCGAGCCCCAACCGGCATGCCTTTGTCAACGGGCACTCGCTCACCTTCCGCGACGCGGACGGCGACGTCCCCCGCTTCGTGCACGGGATGTCGAAAGAGACCATGCAGCTGTTCCAGGAGTACCACGACGCGACGATGCCCGAGGTCGAGCGGCGGCTCGGCACATTCCGCGCACGCCGGGTGCAGCTCGCCAACCATTCGATCTTCCCGAATGGGATCTTGGGACTCCGGCTGGCGCTGCCCCGCGGCCCGCTCAAGACCGAGTTCTGGCATTTCGTGCTACTGGAGCGGGATGCGCCCGAGGAGATCAAGCGTGCAATCCGCATTGGCAGCCAGGCCAACAACGGTGCGGCGGGGATGTTCGAGCAGGACGACGTCGACAACTGGCGTCAGGTGAGTTTGGCGAGCACGAGCCGCCTCGGGCGCCGGCATCCGCAAGATCTGTCGATGGGCCTGGGGCATGCGGGGCCGCATCCGGATTACCCGGGGCTCGTCTCCGAGCGCTACATCTCGGAGAACAACCAGCGCCTCTTCTATCGGCGCTGGGAAGAGTTCATGAACGCCGAGAGCTGGGCTGACATCCCCCTCGCCCCGATCACCGCCCATTTCGACGGCACCGCAAGGCTGCGGGGCTAGCAGCTCTGCAGGGTTTATCCAGAGATGTGTAGCGAACGCCTTTTCTTTATCCTCTCCCCCCGTTTGCGGGGGGAGAGGGCAGGGTGAGGGGGGTATGCCAGAGAGCGGTACCGTCGGCCCCCTCACCCCTCCCTCTCCCCCGGCCGGCGGGGGAGAGGGTGAGAAAGGCCCGTTGACGCTGGCACCACAGCAGGCACTGTGGCTCGAGCTGATGCAATTCTACATCCGCGAGGCGTGGCTGCTCGACGAGCGCAAATTCAGGGAGTGGCTCAATCTCTTCACCGAGGATGTCCTCTACTTCATGCCCCGCCGCAAGAACGTGCCGCGCCGGGAGGCGCACCGCGAAGTGACGCCGCAGGGCGATCTGGCGATCCTCGAGGAGGACAAGCGCTATCTTGAGATGCGGGTGGCCCGGCTCGACACCGGGATGGCCTGGGCCGAGGATCCCCCGTCGCGCACCCGTCACCTGATCGGCAACCTCGAAGCCGCACCGCTGGAGAACGGTGAGGTCGAGGCCAAGACCGCGTTTCTGGTCTACCGCTCGCACCTGGAGACCGATCACCAGCTCCTCTCCGGCTGCCGCGAGGATGTGCTGCGCAAGGTAAACGGCGCGTGGAAGGTGAGGAGGCGAACGATCGTGCTCGACGCCAACGTCCTGCTCGACAAAAATCTCAGCGTCTTTCTCTGAGGTTCAAAGCAAAGCGGAGGAACACGATGAAATCGGCATACGGACGGCAGACCCCGGCGCCCGATTACGAGCTGACCTGCGTCGAGCCGGGCAGCCCGATGGGCGAGCTGATGCGCCGCTACTGGCAGCCGGTCTGCACATCGGACGAACTGCGCGACCTTCCGCGGAAGGAAAAGCTGCTGTGCGAGGAGATCGTCGTGTTCCGCGACAGGAAGGGGCGGGTCGGCGCCCTCGACCCGCATTGCGCGCATCGCGGCACGTCTCTCGAATGGGGCCGCGTCGAGGAGGAGGGGCTGCGCTGCTGCTATCACGGCTGGCTCTACGACACGCAAGGCCAGTGCATCGACATGCCATGCGAAACCGCGGAGTTCCGCGAGGCGATGGACGTATGGCAGCCGGCATACCCGGTGACGGAATATGGCGGGCTCGTCTTCGTCTATATGGGCCCGCCCGGCACCGAGCCGCTGTTTCCGCACTTCGACATCATCGACCCGGCTTGGAATAGTCAAGAACGGGGCGAGGATGTCGTATTGCGCGGGATGCGGCTGTGGGGTGACTATGCGGTCGGCATGGTCAAGGACTGCAACTGGCTGCAGCATTACGAGAACATCGTCGACCCGTACCACCTGCTGATATTGCACCAGTGGATCAGCGGCGACCAGTTCGACGGCGCGCTGATGCAGGGCAAGCGCGACGATCGGCTGGGAGAAGACGCCGCTCGGCGTGCGCTACAACGTGATCAAGGACCTGCCGAACGGCAACCGCATGGTGCGCCACGCCGAGTGCATCGTGCCGAACATGTTCATCATCCCGAGCATCCGCGAGCCCGGGACGGCACCAAAGCGCAAGCAACGCGGGACCGAGCTGTCATGGGCCGTGCCGGTCGACAACGAGCATGTGCGCGGCATAAGCATCGTCGCCTGGCCGCTCGAGAATGGCGAACCGAAGCCCGATTGGAAGCCAGGGACCGACACGATCGCCGACATCCGGCCGGGCTCGTTCCTGGAACGCAGCTACGAGGAGCGGCAGCGCAGGCCCGACGACCTCGAAGCGCAAGAGGGGCAGCGTCCGATCGCGATCCACGCGCTCGAAAATCTGGCGCATTCGGACACCGGCATAGTCATGCTGCGGCGGCTGTTGCGCGAGCAATTGCAGCGCGTCGAGCAAGGCCTCGACCCGATCAACACCATCCGCGACCCGTCGGCCAACCAGCGCATCCCGACCGGCGCCTGGAACACGATTCTGTCGCCGGCCGAAGCCGCCGCACTGCCCTACAGAGAAGACCTCTGACGAGAGGCGCGCTACCGGGGCGCGGCGGGGACGCCGCTCGCAGCCCGCAATTCGGTAATCCGGGTCCCGCGTAGGTGGGTTGGCGCAGCGTAAACCCGCTGAGATCTCCGCCGGCTTGGCGGGTTGTGCTGCGCTCCGTCCGCCCTACTCTGACCTCCGTCAACAGCCCTTCAGGAAAGCGAGGACCTGCAGTCCGTTCGGAGCGCCTGGGGATGGAGAGGACGGGCGGCTTTATGGCGGGGTGGTCGGGGTGTAGTCGATTCACTGGGCAATCGGCGGCGTCGGACACCACCGCCGCGCTCTCGACCGGAAAATCGCCACTATCTTAGGGCTATAGGCCGAGCTTCAGAATTTGGGTGGTTTGATGATTTGCGGAGATCTGTTCACTGTTATTTCCTCATTAACAGCAAATAACAGCGAGGAATTTCGTTCTTATTCGGCTGCCGCGAGTTCCGAAAGATGAGGGATTCTACCGCGGAGCGCGGATACCGCCCCTGTTCTCGTCGGGAAAAAACAGCAAACCGGCGGGACGGCTCTCAGCCGCCCGATGGCGGACGCAACATGCCAGCGAGGGACGGCTTTTCGCCGGAAGAAGAGATGCGAGTCGGCCAATGCGGTTCAGGATCGCGATGCTGACCCCCAACGGCACCATCCCATCCTACCGTCCGTTGATCAGCAGCGCGGTGCCTGAATGCCGGAGAGGTCTTGGGTGTAGCCGTTCGGTATTATCACCGATTGCCGGCGTGCCTCGATGAACTCGGGCGACCAAGGGCGGCGGTGGCCGGGCGCAAGAGAATATTAGGCGGCGGCTCTTTCGCCTCGCGCGGTCCTTACGACGCCGGCGAGCAGCGCAGCGGCATTGCCGTGCAGGATCTGCTCGCGCGCCTCCTCGCCGATCTGCGCTTCCGCGAGCGCCTTCCTCGTCCAGTCGCAGCCGAACTCGGTGCCGTCAGTGCCGCACACGATGCGCTCGGCGCCATACAGGTTCACGGCCGCCTCGATCGCGCGCGCGCCGAACGAGTTGCAATCCACGTACACTTTGGCCCTGCGGAAGCGCGACGACGGCAGCTCCTCATCCGGCGTGTCGAGCAGGCAGCGGTGGTCCATGCGCTCGACCTCATACGGAATATTGCCGCCCAAATTGTGGACGTGGACCGTCGCATCCGGAAAGTCCGCAAGGTAGTCGGTGAGGGATAGCGTCACCATCACCGAGGACAGGCTCGCCTGCATGTCGAGCGTGCCGTTGCGGCGGCGCGCGTTGTCGGTGTCGGGCGAGACCTTGGGGTAGGCGTCGCCCGGCCGCGGGCCGTTATGAATAAAGAGCACCGCGTGATGGCGGTTCGCGACTTCCAGCAGCGGCCGCATCGCTTCTGCGTCCTTGCGCGTGAGGAAATAATTGCCGGGGACCTGCGCGCCGATTATGCCCGGGAGCCCGAGCGCGCGCTCGAACTCGGCGGCAGCGGCGGAGATGTCGGTCAGCGGCAGCGCGGCGTAGGCGGCGAAGCGGCCGGGATGCTTCTGACAAATCGCAGAAAGCCCGTCGTTGACGCTCCGGCACAGCGGCCCCGACACTTCCGGCGGCTGGGCCTCGATCCAGCAGAACGAGCCGAGGAGGGACAGCACGCTCGTCTCCACCCCTTGGGCGTCCATCCGCGCGAGGTGGAACTCGACGTCATCGAAGGCCGTGACGAGCGGCTCTTCGCCCATCCGTCCGGACTTCAGCACCTCGACGCCCTCCGGATTGCGCACAATGCGCGGTTCCCGAGTGCGAGCGCGCAGCGGGCCGGCTAGTTCGGCGGGTCTCCAATGGGCATGCATGTCGATCATGGTCATCGCTGTTCCTCCGCAGGCTGTCCGGCAGCTTAACCCCACAGCGGCTCGCCGCAAAGTAGGACAATTGCCAAGCTCGATCGTTAGCCGCCCGTCAAAATTTGCACGATCCGTCGCACTCGTCGGGGAACAGGCTCCGGCCGCAGGCGCAAGGACCGCGATGACCCGCAACGCTGGGGTCGGTCGCTGGTGGTTTCCCGGGCAGCCTCTCCCGCCGCAACTCTTCCATGCGCATGCGGATTGTCTTGAAATCGTCAGCTGCTCGGCGCGGCGACATCAACCCCTCCCAGGCCTCCGGCTAATATGCCCTAGCATCATTGCAAATCATTTCTCCTTTGGTCGAGGGCGGACGAGCCGATTGGCCTTTCACCCTAGCCGTCCCTCTCAGTAGCCGCCCAGGAACGCGAGGACCTGGGCGGTCCACTCGGCGGGCTTTTCGAAGGGCGGCCAGTGGCCGCAGTTGTTGAGAAGCACGAGGCGCGAGTCGGCAATGTGGTTGAGGATCGCGATCGAGACCTCGAACGGCACCATCCGGTCGTAGCGGCCGTGGATCAAGAGCACGGGTGCCTTGATGCCGGCGAGGTCGGGGGTGTAGTCGTGCGGCACGCTCACCGATTGCCGGCGCGCCTCGATGAACTCTTGTGACCAGGTGTGCGCCCGGTGGATGTAGTCCACCAGCTCGTCGGTCACCAGGCTCTCGTTGTCGATGTGCACGGCGAGGTAGCGCCCGATGTTTTCGCGGCTCGGGTCGTCCAGAGCCTGGCGGGTCGCCCGGCTGCCCTCCGAGGGGCGATTGGCCAAGAGATAGCGATCGCCGCCAGTGCCGATATGCGAGCCGCCCATGACGAACTTACTGACCCGCTCGGGGTAGGTGATCGCCGCCACCATCGCCGACTGCCCGCCTTGCGAGTTGCCGACCCAGTGCGCCCGCGCAATGCCGAGAGTGTCGAGCAACGCGACTGCAGTGCGCGCCTGCACCGCGTGCACCCCCTCGCGATAGACGATCGGGCCCGTTTTCGAAAAATTCGGCAGGTCCATCAGAATACAGCGGAAGTGCTGCGACAGCACGCCGACCGTCTTGTGAAATGAGATCCACGCGGTGGTCCCGGGACCGTAGGAGTGGAGGAACAGCGCCGGCTCGCCTTCGCCCACATCGTGGTAGTGCACATTCATGCCCCCTGGCATGCCGCCTACCGCGACGGTCTTGCCGGTCCCCGCCTCGGTCAGACCATTTGACGCGATGAACGGCATGCGTTTCCCCCTTTTACCGAACCCAGGGTGCAGCCGCCGGAGATCCTATCAGGATCGTCTGCGCTGTTTCCTGGCCGCTGGCCAGCGCCGCCTCGACTGTGCCCATCTCCGGGCCGGCATAGAGCGCCTCACCGGAAAAGAATATGCCGCCACCGTCCGGTCTTCTTAGCACCGACTGGGCTTCGCGTGTTCTTGTCGTGGCGTAGGAATAAGCGCCGCGCGCGAACGGATCGTTTCCCCAGTCGATCGCTCGCGCCGCGACCAGTTTCCTCCTGATGCGCTCCGGAGGCAGATCGAAGATCTCGCCGAGCGAGGCGACCCCCATGTCGATGAGTTCGGCCTCGGCAAGTGACGACACCCTGTCGGCCTTGGGTCCCGCCAACCAACCCGTCAGCACCGGGCATCCCTTCGGATACTGGGTCCACCAAGTCGGGACCGGCGCCTCGGACAGCAGGAAAGAAAGGTCGGCCAGATCCCGCCCGCGATGATCGGCCCACCACCTCTTGGTGAAGCGGAAGAGAATTTTGACGACATTGCCGAACCCGATATCCGCGGCGGCGGCTGCCCGTTCGCGCGCCGCCGGCGGAAGGGCGATTTCGGACACGAGCGGCGGTGGCACAGTAAGGATCACGGCGTCGGCCTCGTACGCGGCGCCATTGCAACACCGCACGGCAACCCCTCCGCGGGTCTCGTCAATCGCCGCTACGGCCGCGTCGAGATGGAGCGCAGCTCCGTGCCTGCGGGATTCAGATAGAAGATGCTCGATGAGCGCGCCGTAGCCTTTCGCGATCCGCCCGTGCGGACCCTCGTCCCGGGCCATCCATTCGTCGCGAAGCGCGAGAGTGCTGGCGCGGCGCGGGTCGGCCGCGTCGTAGCCCTCGACCGTCCGGATGATCGACCGCCGCATGTCGTCGTATCGGCGATCGGCAAAATGCGTCTGCAGAAATTCGGCGATCGGCAGGTCCGCTTTCACCTCGCTCAGCGCCTCGTAGAACCGACCCATATGAGGCACGGAAGGTTCGTTGGGCAATAATTTGCCCGTGCGGGCGCTCCATCGCGTGCCACCGCGCGGCAAGAGCGAAAGTTTCGCTTCGCGCAACAGGGCGCGGGTCACTGGCGCGGCGCCGTGGACAAATTCAGGACCGCCTTCAGCCGGGTAGCCAAATTCCTCGGCGGGCAGCGGGTAGATGCGCCCGCCGCATCGGTCTCGCGCCTCGAGGATCGTCACTCGTTTGCCCGCGCGCACGAGCTTGCGGGCTACCATCAACCCAGCAGCACCAGCGCCGACGACCACAATTTGCGTCGGATGCAGAGGGGCCACTGTCAGCGAATTTGCGTGCCTTCGGCAGCTACCGCCTTTTGAACAGCGGGACGCGCCAGCATGCGCGCGCGATGATCCATGACGCGGGATAGTTTTGTGGTGTCGACGCCGTCACCTTCTATCCAGGAAGCGATCGTGAACAGGTATGGATCGCATATCGTGTATTTGTCGCCCATGACCCACGGACTCTTCATGAGCTTGTGCTCGATCAGCGCGAAGCATTCCGTCATGTTCGAGGGCACTTTGCGCTTCATTGCCTCGATCGCTGCCTCGTCGTGCGCCCAGCGAGTGCCCCGCCTGCCGTGTGCGTGCGCGACATGCACCGTCGAACAAAGATAGCTGTTGAACTCCTGAACCCGCGCAAGGGCGAAGGGATCACCCAACGGGGCGAGCTCGGCCTGCGGAAAACGCTGTGCCACAAAGCACAGCAGCGCGGGTGTCTCGGTAAGCGTGCCGCTTTCGGTTATCAGTGCGGGAACGCGCCCTTTGGGGTTTACTGCGAGGTATTCGGGGCTCAGCTGGCTTTGCGAGCGAAAATCGACCAGAACCGCCTCGTACGGCGCGCCAGCCTCCTCAAGCGCGATGTGGGTCGCAAGCGCACACGTACCGGGGGAGTAATAAAATCTGAACATGTCGTTCGTCCTTCCATCGACCACGACCGCGCTCAGCGCGCTCTCCTCTTCAATCAGCACTTAGCTGGCGGCAGCCATGAGGTTTCAACATGCGATCTCATCCGGGTCAAGATAAGTATCGGAACATCCAAACCGGTGGGAGGAGACCATGCCCGACGGCGCCGCTCTGCGGCCAGGTCGGGAAGTTCAATCATGAAACTCCTTCGCGTCTTCATGCTCTGCCTTGCCGCTGGGGGCACGGCTCGCGCAGACGATGCCGCGCAATGCCGGGCGAACGCCGGCACTTTTCTCACCGGCAATGTGACCCAAGGCCCGACCTTCGCGCCCGGTCATTTGCATAACGGGGTCGAGTTGTCCCACACGCATCTCACGCTTCTGTCGGATCAGGTCGGGCGCTCCTACCATGTCGCGATCGATAACGTCTTCGCGACCGGCTACGACGCGGCGGGAGAGAGCGTTCCGGCGCCGCTTTCGACGATCCGGACCGGCGACCGGCTGGAAATATGTGGAAAACTCTTTACTCGCGGCGGGCTGGGCATCGATTGGGTCCACACCAACTGCGGCAAGCGGCCGAGGACGGCCCAACCCGACGGCTGGCTCAAGGTCCTGGCGTCGGACGGTACCCCTGGCCCCAACCTCGAAGACTCCGATGAATATTGCCGGCTCTGGCGATGAACATTCGTCGCCCGCACCCGGGGGTGCCCGACCGGCTCAGCTAAAGCTCAATGGCGGCGGCTGCGCCATCGAGGATGGGGCCTGGCTGCGGAGTGACTTCGGGCCGAGTGTCATAGGATCGAAAATCTGATTGCGCGGGCAACGCGATTTTGCGACCCGCGGCCGGAGATCTGACGCGAACCTCGTCACACTAGCGTCCGCTCTCGATCCCTGAGCCGCCATTGTCGCTACAGCGGTCGAACGGCAGGATGTGCCCCAAAGCCGTCATTTAGCAATTCGGGCTACGAGTTCCCTCCAGGCTCGTGGCAAGCGGTCCTTCTCCTCGATAAAGATTCCCGGATCACGCCGCGACGCTATGGTCGCGGCATCCGCTTGCTGGCGCGAGGGCGGATAGAGCTAGCCGACGAAATCGCCGCGCTTCAGCGCGTCCTCCCACTGCAGTGGCAGGTCAGGACCCTTTACGATCCAGCGCGTGAAGCGCGTCGCGCCCATATGCGGGGCCAGCGCCTTCATGATGGCGGCATGCGGCGGCGCCCCGACGAACGCCCGCAGCGCCGTCTCGTCCTCCCATACGGAGAGTGTCCAGAATCGCTTGGCGGCGAGCCGTGCCCGCAAAGAGTAGCCGACCAGGCCGGCACTTGTGCGCAGTTGGTGCCGGATTCGGGTGGCGTAAAGCAGGAGCCGCGGAATGCTCCAACCGCTGTTGAGCGGCAAATACGAGAGCAACGCGAGATAATCACGCTCGGGCGCGGCGCGCGAATGCGACTGCCATGGCGATTCGGCCATCTTATGGACCTCCCGCTTGCCTCCGACGCGCACCTTGTGACCGCTCGTTCGGGCGAGCTCTGACCGGGGATTCAAGCGCGCTCGCGGTCGCGCAGCCAGGCGAAGCGCGCGGCTCAGCAACGCATAGCTGATTTAATCCGCTTGGCCAAGCGGCCGCTCACGGCGCATCCCGCCCGTTCCGACGCATTCCGGCGATCGTCTCCTTTCTGAACCACAGCCGGCACTCAGCCTTGTCGGCGGGAACCGCTCTTCATGCCCCAAAGCTGCCATCCGCTACAGCGCTGTCGCCGATAGGCCGGCAGAGTCTATCGGCGCCGCAAGAGATCGGCAGCCCTCGATTGCCCTCGATCGCGACGCCACCCTGGCCGGGGGCGCAGCCCGAACCTTCCCATCGCGGGCCTAACGAAGTGATATAACCCACTTAACTCGGAAAGTACCCCGCCGCTAGGAAGGCTTCAATCCCGGGCTACGCGCGGATACGGCGTACCGTCCTTCCGGTGGAAGCCTCTCACGTCATCGGGCCCCGCTTTCAACTCTAGATCGATGTCCGGATACGTCACCTCATCGCCTGCCGTCCGGTCGCCGATCACGAGGAAGATGGCATCCTTCTGCGTGAGATTCAGGAAATGATGGCCGTCGCCCGTTCCAGCTGGAAAGCCGATGCAGGTGCCCGGCCCCAACGGTTTCGCGACCCGCGTCGGTCACAAGCACGAACTCGCCTTCAATCACGTAAACGAACTCGTCCTGCTTGGAATGCGTGTGTCGCGCCGACGACTGACCACCGGGCAAAACCCGAACAAGATTGACGCCGTAATTCTTGAGTCCTGCATGATCTCTGAGGCGCCGGGTATAGCGGTTGCGCTGTCCCTCCCGGAACGGCTCGAGATAGCTGGATGCGTTGCTCTCCGACACATCGGCTGGCCTGAATACCTTCGATCCTCTTGCCATAATCGCCTCCTCGCAGACCATGAAGACTGCAGGTACTAGTGGTTCGAATCTGACATATGGTACGCGATCGGTGACCGTGCTTTGCGCGTGGCGGCGTGCGCTTTGAGGCTCGACCTGCCGCCCTTGACACCCCAGCGAACGGCTCAAACCGACGCTCAGCTGCCGGGTGCTCCAGGCGCCACGAAGCGGCAAGTTTTGCCCCCAAAGAGACCTTGCCGGGGCGTTCGGGGAACGGCCGAGGTCGGGTGGACAACGGCCGTTCCCGGCCTGGCGCAGCCGACTGCCCATCGCGCCGAGGTGACCTAAAGCCGATGGCAGCACCGTTTTGCCGGCGCATGCAGCCACTACAACGATGTCAGAAAGCGCCCGGGGGGTAAAACGGCTCGGCTCGATAAGCCTTGATTCCCCGTCCCGATCGCCCGGCGCTCTTTCCTCCTCGCCGTCACTGTGCAGGTTGTCGGGCGAGATAATTAGCGACTAGCGGCCCCCAAATCTGCGAGCCGCCCGCCCCGAAGAAGAGGCGATGGCCGTCGTTGCCGTATGGACCGACCTCCTCGAGCTCTGCTTTGCCCCCATTTCGCGTGAAAGCATCGTAAAGCATCGCCGCGGTTGCGGGATCGAGATATCTGTCGTTTTGGCTAAATACCCACAGCATCGGCGTCGTCGCGCTCCGCCCAAATCGCCCCGCCGCATCGGTCAGCAGATCGGGTCGCCAAATTCCAGCTAGACCGCCCTCTCCAACTAGACCACCCTTTTTGGTAACGGACTGCCCGCGACCACCGGCCATGCTGATAAGTGCTGTCACGTGGGGATGCGGGACGGAGTTGTAGGCCATCGCGCCCCAACCGCCTCCCGAATGGCCGATAACGACCGCTGCCTGCGGGCGCGCAAAGGGGAGCGCGGTTCCATAATCGACCGTGGCTGCTATGTCGCGCGCCGTTTCGAGGCCGGCAAGAGCGTAATCGTCGCCAGGACGGTGTTGAAGGCCCTCAGCCCAGTCCCCACCGGTTGCGCCATAGCCACGCCGCAAGGCCATAACGACGATAAAACCACGGTCGAGAAACCAACGCGGGGCCTCCGCCGTGCAGTGACCGGGCACCGCGTTCCGGTTGTTGGGGAAGGTGCCATGTGCGATGACGACGACGCGCGACGGCGCATCGCCCAGCGGCCGGCAGATGCGCGCTTGCAGCAGATGGTGGCTGCCGGCTGCGTCGATCATCGGAATCCAATGGATTTGTTCCCGCCAGGGACCCTCTGGGCTGGCGACCGGTCCAGCGGCCGGTTGGGCACGCACGCCACCGACTAACGCCGGAGCCAAGATTAAGCTCGCGGTGACGATCGAAACGAACCAGCGAGTAACTTTCATTGAGGATCGTTCCGAGCCCACACCGAAAGCCGAAGGCAGCTTATCTAATTACGCGCTGATCGCCCACACCGAACCGTTACGGGTTGACCTCAGCCGGTTGATCAAAGTCCAACCAATGGCGGGAATCGGCGCAAAGGCGCCACCATCCCTGTCGCGGTGGGAGGTCAGCTCGCCACCTAAACCGGTCGTTGCTCGCTTTCTGCGTGGCTCGCGTTCTCGCGCGCACGAACGCTTGGCGTCGACTTGCCCTATGTTCCTTTCCGATTGCATCGTTGGCGCGCTGTGGGCCTTGTTGAGAACGTATGGTGAACCTATGTGTCGGCCTCCTTTGCTCCGGAGCCCCGATGATGCTGGAAATCGTTACCGATCCGTCTTCGCTGTCCTGTTGCCACCTGTTTTTGACGCCGGGAATCCAGCATCTCAACAACTTGGTCCTGATCCACTCTCGCCTCGCGCGCGCGACGCGCGCGGGCGCTTCGTGAAGGGAAGCTCCGGCAACCCGCGGGGGCGGCCGCGCGGCATCCCCAACCCCAAGCGGCGGGTGCCCGAGCTTGCTACCCGGCCGCTGACCGCGCAGGCGCTCGGATCTGATCGACCGCAAGCCTCATCTGTTGCGGCCGCACGCCGCGCAACTCTTGCCGCCGCCTCTCGCTTCTATCGACCCGGCGTGCTGACCAGCGTTTTGACGGTGATCGCGCGCGGCGAGATCACGCCCGCCGAAGGCGCACAGATCGCTGAGCGGATTGATGCCCGGCTACGCGCGCACCGGCGCCTCGCACGGTCGATGCGCCGGTTGATGCGCCGGCCGGCCATTCAAACGAGTCCGGTCCGTCCCCATCGGATACAGTAATATCGGACCATCGAAACCCCTGGGAGAAGACCATGACAGATGACGCCGCTTGGCCGCTCGTCCAGCACGTTTGCCGCACCGGCTATGTGGATTTGCCGGCGAGCGCTGTCGAATCCGCTCGTCGCGATATCCTTGATACTTTTGGATGCATGCTCGGCGGCAGCGGCTCTCCGGGGATCGATGAACTCTTTATTGTGGTCGCCCGGTGGGGCGGGCGAGAGGAAAGCCGGGTGCTGTTGCGGGGCACCAGCCTGCCGGCGCCACAGGCGGCGCTGCTGAATGCCAGCATGGGTCATGCGCTGGACTTCGACGACACATTGGACAGCGGGGGCTCTATCCATCCCGGCGTCTCGGTGCTGGGGTCGGTGCTCGCGGTAAGCGACAGTGTCGGGGGTGTCAGCGGGCGTGATGTTTTGTTGGCGGTTGCCCTGGGTCTGGACCTATCGTGTCGCATCGCGCTCGCGAGCACGCTCGACCGGGGCTGGCATCGCACCGCGGCGATGGGTATCTTCGGCGCTACCGCCGCTGCGGGCAAACTCATCGGCTTGACGCCGGAACAGATGTTGGCCGCCTTCGGCATCGCCTACAGTCACGCCGCCGGCAATCGCCAATGCATTCTTGATGGGGCGCTGACCAAGCGGATGCAGGCGGGCCAGGCCGCAACCGCCGGCGTTTTCTCGGCCGTATTGGCGCAGACCGGGTTCACCGGCGCGCGCAATATCTTTAACGGCCGTTTTGGCTTCCTGGAGCTGTACCAGCCCGATGGATACGACTCATCGGTGCTCCTGCGCGACCTGGGCACGGCGTTCCGCGGTGAGGCGCTGAGCTACAAACCCTACCCCTGCGGGCGGCCACTGCATGCGGCGATCGATGCCGCGCTGGCGGCGCGAGCGCAGCTCGACATCGAGCGGCCCGATGAGATCGAATCGGTGACGATCGAGGCGGACCCTGCCGGTCACAGCGAGCAGTTCGATCGGGGCCCGACGAAGCGCCGCCCTACCCAGGTTGTGGAGGCGCAGTTCGCCCAACCCTTCCTGGTCGCCACCGCCTTGGCGCATGGCAAGGTGGGGATCGCGGAGGTAGATGGTCTGGGAGATGCCGCGGTCCTGTCGCTATCGGATCGGATCGCCGGCGGTGTGCGCGATCACCGACCGAGAGGCTCGCTCAGCATCACGGTTCAACGCACCGACGGGCGCTCGGTCACGGTCGAAGCCAGCGATCCCATCGGGTCGCCAGAGAAGCCGCTCACCAATGCTCAGCTTGAGGCGAAGTTCCGCGACTGCGCGCGTAATGCGGTGCGGCCGCTGACGGATCAGAGTGTAGACGGGCTGCTGGCGACAATCGGGCTATTGGAAACGCTGCCGGATGCGCGGGAGCTGATGACCGCGGTGACGGCCGCCACGATCGCCGACTCTCCGCCCGGCGTCGAGTGGATGCGGCGCGGCTTCACCAGCTGAATCGACTTGCGGGCCCCATTGTGGAAAGATCCCGCATGCCGTTGTAAGTCAGCAGGGAGCGCGCCCGATGATCGAGAAGACCACGCAATCCGTCGCGAACCTGGGCTATCACGCCCACATCTATTACCACCCGGCAACGACGCGCGCCGTCGCCGAGCGAGTGTGCGCTGCGATCGACGAGAAGTTCCGGGTCGAGATCGACGGCTTCCGCGATACGCCGATCGGGCCGCACCCGGTCGCCAATGTCCTGGTCGTTTTCAAGCAGGACCAGTTCGAACGAGTCGTGCCGTATCTGATGCTGAACCGCGACGGGCTCGACGTACTGGTCCATCCGCTGACCGAGGACGCGGTGGAGGACCATAGCAGCTATGCGATCTGGCTCGGCAACCCGGTCGAGTTAAAGCTTCATACGCTGCCGCACGGCCGCGGCGGGCGGCTACCGAGCGGAGTAAGCGCGTAGGCACCAGGCGCCTTGCGGCACAGCGAAAGGAAGCGCGAAGCCATGCCGTCTGAACTGAGTGATGGAAACCTCGAATTTCTGCTCGCCCGTGCCGGGCTTCATCTGACCGACGAGCAGAAGGCCGAGCTGAAGGGGGTCTATGCCGGTATTGCAGCAATGGCGGAGCGAGTGCGCCGGCCGCGCGGCTATATGGCCGAGCTGGCGCACGTTTATGGGTTCACCGAGGAGGATCTGGCGTGACCGGGGCGATCCCGACGATTGCCGAGGCCGCCCGCGAGATCGCGGCGCGGCGCCTGTCGCCGGTCGAGCTGACGCGAGCCTGCCTCGAGCGGATACAGAAATTGGACGGGCAATTGCACGCCTTTGTTCATCTGACCGAAGAGCGGGCATTGGCCGACGCGCGCGCCGCCGAGGCGGCGATCGTGGCCAATGGTCCGAAAGGGCCGCTGCACGGCATTCCGATCGGCCTCAAGGACATTGTCGACACCAAGGGAATACCGACCACCTGCCAGTCGAAGCTGCTGCAGGACAACATTCCGGACGCCGACGCCACCTGCGCCGAGAAGCTCGCTGCCGCGGGGACAGTGTTGATCGGCAAGACGACGACGCACGAATTTGCCGATGGCGGCCCCTCATTCGATCTGCCAAAGCCGCCGGCGCGCAACCCGTGGAACCCGGAGCACTTCACAGCCGGCAGCAGCAGCGGTAGCGGGGCTGGCGTCGCTGCGGGGTTGATACTCGGCGGGATCGGCACCGATACTGGCGGGTCGATCCGCGGTCCGGCGGCGCTCTGTGGCATTGCCGGCATCAAACCAACCTATGGCCTGGTCAGCCGCGCCGGGGTCGCGCCGGCCGCGTTCACGCTTGACCATATCGGGCCAATGGCGTGGACCGCCGAGGATTGCGCGTTGATGCTGCAGGTCTTGGCCGGCCACGATCCGCGCGACCCGGCGAGCGCCTCGCGCCCAATCCCGAACTACACCGCCAAGCTCGGCAGCGGCATCAAGGGCCTCAGGATCGGCGTCATCCATCATTTCCACGAGATCGACCACAAGGTCAGCGACGGCACGCAACGCGGCATCACGGCTGGGATCGGGACGTTGCGCGATCTCGGCGCGGAGATCCGCGAAGTGCACGTGTCCCCGCTGCAGGACTGGCTCGCCTGTGGCTCATTGATCTCGATTACCGAGCGCGCCGCGGCTTATGAGGAATGGGCGCGCGCCCGGCTCAGCGATTTCAGCGAGCGGCTGCGCAGCCGGCTGATGCTCGGCGCCTTTGTCACGGGGGTCGATTATGTACAAGCGGTGCGGCGGCGGCGGGAGCTTCGTGCCGAGCTGCAGGCGGCGATGCAGGGGCTCGACATCGTGCTGACGGCCACCCAGCCCGCCGAGGCGGCGAAGATCGATGCCGTGCCGAAATGGGACCTGTTCGGGCCTCCCAATTTCACGATGCCGTTCAATGTCGCCGGCTACCCGGCGATCTCTATATGCGCCGGGTTCGGTGAAGGCGGCTTGCCGGTGGCAATCCAGCTGGCCGGCAAGCCATTCCGGGAGCCGATCTTGTTTCGCACCGCCGACGCGTTCGAGAAGGCGACCCCACACCGCGCTCGCCGCCCTGCACTGGTCGCAGACTGACGGACCCTCACCTTCTATTCGAAACCCATCGTTGCCAGCATCGGCGGGTCGGCGACCTCGATCAGCTCGGCGCGGCCAAAGCCGTTGAAGCCGGTACACAGACACGCACCGTACGCGCCGAGCTGGCCTAGCTCGACCCAATCGCCCTCGCGCATGTCCGCGGGCAGCCGAAAGGGCCCGCGCATCCGGTCGGCGCTGTCGCAGGTCGGCCCCAACAACGCGAAATCAGCAACCTCTTCTATTGCATCGTCGGCCTTGCCGAGACGAATGCGGCGCGCCGGGAAGCGGAAGCCGAGGTCGCCAGCGTCGCTGAGGTTGCCGTAGACTCCATCATTGATATAGAGCGTGTCGCCGCGCCGCAGCTGCACCTGCACCACCACCGACCCGCCTTCCGCGACAAGCGCCCGCCCGGGCTCGGCCCATAGCCTCACGCCGATCGGCAACGCGGCGGCGCCGGCCTCGATCGCCGCGACGTAGTCTGTGAGCGGCGGCGGCGTCATGTCGGGGTAGCTCACCGGAAACCCGCCGCCGACATCGACGATTTCGACCGGAACGCCGCAATTCGCGATGGTCCCGCCGGCCAATGCGATTGCCCGCGCATAGGCATCCGGCTCGAGACACTGTGAGCCGACATGAAAGACGATGCCGAGACGGGCGGCGTGCGGCCGGGCTGCACGCAACAGCTCGGTCGCCGCGTCGAGCGGCGCGCCGAATTTGCCGGACAGATCGTACACCGCGCCGCCCTTGGGCAGAGCGAGGCGCACGAACAAACCCAATAGCGGCGGATCGCCGACCACGCCGACCGGCACCGTCTCTTGGAGGATCTTCGCCAGCTCGTCTGCGCTGTCAAACACGAAATCCGTGACGCCATAAACATTGAAAGCATCGCGGATTGCCCGCCGGGACTTGACCGGGTGCATGAAATGGACCTCGGCGGCAGGCAATTGCTTGCGGACGAGCGCCACCTCGGCGAGCGAGGCGCAATCGAAATGTCGAACGCCGCCGGCCCACAGTGCCCGCAACACGCGCGGCTCGGGATTGCACTTGACGGCGTAGAGAACATCGCCCGGGAAGAGGTCGACAAAGCGCCGTGCGGCGCCGGCGATCACCGCCGGACGCAGGCACAGCAATGGATCGCTCGGCCGCGTCCGCGCGACGACCGCATCGATCGAGGGGAAAGCAGCGCGCCCCTGAGGGCGGGGAGAGACAAGACGGGCTTGTGCCATCGCACGATCCTCCGAAGCCAGGAGGCGACATCCCCCTCCGCGCGCCAAAGGCGCCACGGGCGGAATGTCCGATTGGGGTGAATCGACGCGTGGAGGCGAAAGCGCCCCGACGGTGTCAGACGATGGTGCGAGGACTTCGCATCGCGTGCCGGAACATACCCGTTTCCCTTAAGGACACCGGCCCACGGGTGGCCGGCTCGACCGAAAAGGACGCGTTACGTCGTAGCAGCACCCCTTGCGAAGCGGGGTTCTAGGCACGTGCGATTGCGTCGGGTCTAAAATAGGAAAAACCCCAGCCTGTTCAAGGGTTTTTCGAACCTTCAGCATGAACACCGATCAGTGCGTGTTGGCAGGCCGGAATGAGCCGGCCTGCCTTACACTGAGGAAAGAGCATGAGTCAGATGCCCTTTCTCCTGGTGCTCCGGCTGAGGGTTTGGCGCCGCCGTGTTCTACACGTCGTCGTCGCCCTGAGCCCGGCCTAGGAGCAGTCGGCCGGCGCTGCAGCCGCCGGCCGACCACAATATAGGCGAGCGACGCCCCTGCGTCTATCGTTCTGCGTGCGGGGCCAGCTGCGCGATGTAGTCCCAGGCCATAGTCGCGGCCGCGAGTGCCGTGATCTCGGCGACATCATAGGGCGGGGACACCTCAACGACATCCATCCCAGCGAAGTTCAGGCCGGTGAGCCGGCGCAGTATCGCGCGAGCTTGCCAGGTCGCGAGCCCGCCGACTTCCGGCGTGCCGGTCCCCGGCGCGAAAGCGGGGTCGAGCGCATCAACGTCGAAGCTCAGATAGGCGGGTTCGGTCCCGACGACCGCGTGAATCCGCTTGGCGACGGCCTGCGGGCTCGTTTCGTGCACCTCCTCGGCCGAGACGATCGTCACGCCTCTGCCGACGGTCCAATCGAAGATGTCGCGGTGCAGCGGCGAGCGAATCCCGATCTGGATCGTGCGGTGTGGGTCGATCAACCCCTCTTCGATCGCATGGTAAAATGGCGAGCCATGCCCGAAAACGAGCCCGAAGCTTTCCGGCCAGGTATCGACATGACCGTCGAAGTGTAGCAGCCCGACCGGACCCTGGCCGCGGGCGAGCGCGCGCAGCAAGGCCAGCGTAATCGTGTGATCGCCGCCCAGCGCGACGAGGTGCCGAATCGCCGTCGCCTGCTCCTCGATCTTGGCGAGCGTACCTGGGATGTCGCCGTGAGCGATGCGGAAATCGCCGATATCGGCAAGGTCGATGCGCTCGATCTCGGCCCATGAGGCGGGGTGGTCGCCATCGACCAACATGCGGCTCGCCTGGCGGATCGCTGCAGGCCCGAACCGCGCGCCCGGCCGGTTTGAGGTGCCGAGATCAAAGGGAATGCCGGCGATGCAGATCGCGGCATCTGGGTGTGAGCGTTCAAGGCCGAGAAAGCTCGGCCTGGTCGCAAATGTCGGAATGGAGGTCATGACCTCCTATCTGGGGAGGCCATGCTCGCGTGGAAGGATGTCAGACCCGTTCTAGCACTGCGGCGATGCCCTGGCCGACGCCGACGCACATCGTGACCAGCGCGTAGCGGCCGGCCGTGCGCTGCAGTTGGCGGGCGGCGGTCAGCGCGATGCGCGGGCCGGAGGCGCCCAGAGGGTGGCCGATCGCGATCGCGCCGCCATTCATGTTTACGCGGCTGTCGTCGAACCGCAGCTCTAGGCCGCGCAGGCAAGAGAGCACCTGGGCGGCGAAAGCCTCGTTGATCTCGATCACGTCGATGTCGGAGAGGCTGAGGCCGGCGCGGGCGAGCGCCTTTTTCGAAGCCTCTACCGGACCGATCCCCATAATCCGCGGTGGCACACCCGCCACGCCGCTGGCGACGACGCGGGCGAGAGGCTCGGCCCCGGCAGTGTCGCCGGCCTTGCGGCTGGCGACGATCATCGCCACCGCGCCGTCATTGATGCCTGAAGCATTGCCGGCGGTAGTTACGCCGGCCCCTTGCAGTGGCTTCAGTCGGGCGAGCGCCGCAAGATCGGTCTGCGGCCGCGGATGCTCGTCCTCGGCCACTTTGACCGGCCCCGCGCGGCCGCCCGGCACCTCGACGGCGAGGATCTCGCCCTCGAAGAACCCGTCGGCCTTAGCGGCGGCGTATTTGCGCTGCGAGGCCGCGGCGAAGATATCGCACGCCTCGCGGGTGATCTGGTAATCGCGTGCCAAATTGTCGGCGGTCTCGGGCATCGTATCGGCGCCGAACTGGCGCTCGATCTTCGGGTTCGGGAAGCGCGCGCCGATCGTCGAATCAAAGACCCGGCCGTCGCGGCTGAACGGTGTTTCGGCCTTGTTCATCACGAAGGGCGCGCGGCTCATGCTCTCGACCCCGCCGGCGACCATGACTTCGCCTTCGCCGCAAGTCACCGCTTGCGCTGCCATGACGATCGCATTGAGGCCGCTGCCGCAATTGCGCTGCAATACCGAGCCCGCGACTTCGATCGGCAGCCCGGCTAAGAGCCCGGCGTGGCGTGCGACGCAGCGGCTGTCCTCGCCCGCCTGATTGGCGCAGCCGACGACGACATCCTCGATTTTTTCCGGTTCGAACGGGCTTTGCTTGACGACCTCGGAAATGACCGCAGCCAGCATGTCGTCGGGGCGCATTCGGGCAAGGGCGCCGGCATGCCGGCCAAAGGGTGTGCGCAGGGCGTTATAGATGTAGCCGTCGAGCATGGTCGGTTCCTCCTTCTCGCATCTCCGCGCGCGGGCCGGCCGCTGTCAAGCCTCGCGAGAGCCGACAGCTGCCTACTGTTTTGGCGGGGTCAGGGTAATGCCTTGGCGCTTCATCTGGTCGACGACTGCCTTAGCGCCCTCGTCGCCATCGGCGGCCAGTTGCGCGGTTTTGCCGGCGAGCCCCTCAAGCTTCTGACGCAGCTTAACCGCCTCCTGCACGGCCGGTTCCTGCAACCGCTGTTGTTCCTCCAGCGCGTCCCGATCGTGGATCGTGTAGCCCGTCTCGAACGCCATCAGTACGAAAAACGACACGACGACAATAAGGACAGGCAGCCACCATCCGCCTGGCTCGGGAATGCTGGAACCGCTTCGGGTCATCATCACGGTGTCTTTCCGGTTGCTGCAGGAGCGGTCTTTTCGGCCGGGCCGCTTGCCGAGGGTACTGCCTCCCCCGACGCATTGATCGTGATCCCGTTTTCTGCAAGCAGATCGCGCAGTTTGTCGTCTTTGTTGCTTACCGCGGCCGCCGCGAGCGCGCGAATCAGCGCCTCGTTAATGCGCCCGAGCTGGATGCTCTGATTGATGAATTGTTGCCGCCGGTTGGCGGCCGCCTGCACCGTGCGGTTATCTTGTACGAGGAAGATGTAGGCGACGACGAGCGCCCCGGACAGCGCGGCCAGCCCGACCGTCATCCAATAAAGCCATCGGTCAGCCTGCATCGCGCTGCACCTTTCCTCGAACCCCCGCCGCCGGCGGTCACCTCCAGTATAGCACAGGCCTTATAGCACAGGCTTTGGAACGCGGCCGGAGCTTGCCGCAGCCAACCCGGTTCGGGCACCATTCGGACGCGACGAGGGCTCGGGGGTCAACCCGCACCACAGGAATCTGCTCCCCCTGTAAACTCCGGGAAACGGGCATATTTCGTCTGATGGCATGCCGCAGAGCCCACCACGGGAGCATTTCATGACGGTCAAGGTCCAGGTCGGCCCACCCCAGATCGCGATCCACCAAGGTCAGACGGTGCTGATCAGCGAAGAGGACGGGCAGATCAATTGGCCAAGCGACAAGGGCCTTTATTTCTTGGATACCCGGGTCGTCAGCAGCTGGCGCGTTTACGCGAACGGCGAACCCTGGGACCTGCTGAACGGCGGCGCCATCAGCTATTACGCATCCCGCATTTTTCTGACCAATCGCTGTTTCCTCACCGAAGACGGCACAATCCCGCCGCGCACCTTGGGCCTTGTTGTCAGCCGATCTATCAGCGGCGGCATGCACGAGGATCTCGACATCGTCAACCGTGGCATGAAGCCGGTGAGATTCCAGCTCGAGATCGCGCTGCGCTGCGACTTTGCCGACATTTTCGAGGTAAAGGCGGGTCACATCGTGCGGCGTGGCAGTATTACCACCGATTGGTCCGCTTCCCACCAGCATCTGCGAACTACCTACTGCAACGCCGACTTCACCCGCGGAGTGACAATTTCTCCCGCGCAATGCTCAACAAAAGCGGTTTACGCCAATGGACGACTCAGTTTCGAAGTGGCCCTCGAGCCGGGTGAGTCATGGCATTGCTGTCTTTGCTATACACTGACAGACGGCGGCCGGCGTGTTGATCCGCCTACTGACTGCACCTGCGAAAGCCACAAGTCGCGCCACGCCGAGACATTGGCGGATTGGCTCCAGCACGTCGTCAAGATCCGCACCAGCAACGAGGAATTCTATCGCCTGTTTCGCCAGGCGCTCGAGGATATGGCTGCCCTTCGCCTGCCGATGGAAGATATGGATCACATGGTTTTCCTGCCCGCTGCCGGGCTCCCTTGGTTTGTGGCACCTTTCGGACGCGACAGTCTGATCGTCTCGCTGCAGAACACCCTGGTCTATCCGGAGTTTGCGCGCGGAACCTTGGATATTCTCGGCTCATTGCAGGCAAAGGAAGAGGACGATTACCGCGATGCCGAACCCGGCAAGATACTGCACGAAATCCGCTATGGCGAACTTGCCCATTTTAAGCTGATCCCGCACACGCCTTATTACGGCACGGCAGACGCGACACCTCTCTATTTGATTGCCCTGCATGCCGCGTGGCGCGCCGTCGGCGACCGCGGCATCTTGGAGCGCCATCTCAAGACGGCAGACGGCTGCCTCTCCTGGATTGACGAGTATGGCGATCGCGACGGCGACGGTTTTCAGGAGTACCAGACGCGCTCTCCAGTCGGCTACGAGAATATGGGCTGGAAGGATTCGGGTGACTCTGTTGTCTATCCGGACGGCTCACTGGTCAAAGGCCCAAAGGCGCTCTGTGAGCTTCAGGGCTATGTCTATAATGCCTGGCTGCGCATGGCCGAGGTGTTCGATGCACTCGGCAACCCGGAACGCGCGCAGACGTTGCGCGCCAAAGCAGCTGCATTGTTCGAGCGCTTCAATGCAGCGTTCTGGGATGAAGAGCTCGGCTTCTACATCTATGCCCTCGATGGCGATAAAAAGAAGGTGTTGACCGTCACGTCCAATGCCGGACATTGCCTGTGGTCGGGCATCGTGCCTCCCGAGCGCGCCAAGAAGGTCGTGGAACGGCTGATGGCGTCGGATATGTGGACCGGATGGGGCATTCGCACGCTGTCCACGAAAAATTCGGCGTTTAATCCGTACAACTATCAGACGGGTTCGGTGTGGCCGCACGACAACGCGATTATCGCGATGGGCTTCAAATATTATGGGTTCGGTGCGGAGGCGGCGCGGATCGCACACGACATCAGCGTCGCCGCGAGTTATTTCCGTTCCAATCAGTTGCCGGAGCTGTATACCGCGTTCGAGCGCGTAGAAACGAACTTCCCGGTGCAATACATCGGCGCAAATGTCCCGCAGGCCTGGGCTGCCGGCTCGGCCTTCATGCTGACACAAGCCCTATTGGGCTTTTTGCCGGACGCGCCGCGCAACAAACTCTATGTCGACCCCTCGCTTCCGAGATGGCTGCCCGACCTTGACGTTTATGACCTTCACCTTGGCAAGCACAAGCTCGACATCCGCTTCTGGCGCGAAGGGGAGGAAACCGCGTTCGAGGTGATCAAGGGTGACCCCAAGCTTGTAGAGCGCTGCGACATGGTGTCAAAGGTCGCGCAATTGAGAACCGCCTCCGATCCGTTCTAGCCGGCAACACCGCCAATTCTTTGTAGAGCAAAGTGCCGGATGGAGTTGGGTTGGAACCCGCGGTATTTGTCGCGAAAGGGCAGGTCTTTGGCTCGGGCAGACCCTCAAGATTGTCGTGCCGGCGAGCCTCGCCGGCAAAGTTCGATCAGCGTCATGGACCAACGGGGCCGATTTCGTCCAAAAAGTCGGCTCGTTCCTCCTTCGCCCAGAGATCGGCTGCCCGTCGCATGAATACGGCTGCGTCAGCCACTTTGATCCGCCTGCGATAAATGCTAACGGCGCCGCTTCCATTTTCCTTCTGCCCCGGCCGGCAGGGAAACACCGACCGCGGCCCAGCGCAGCGATATTTTTTTACGCCAATCCGACGGTGTTGAAGTCGTCGAGGAGGGCGGCGATGCGGCCGGTGTCGGACTGGTCCATGATGGCTCGTGCGCGGCGCGTCGCGGCGACCATGTCGAGACCGCGGATGCGCTGCTTGACCCGCGGTATGTTGCGCGGCGCCATCGACAGGTTGCGCAGGCCGAGGCCGAGCAGGAGCGCCGTAAAGCGCGGTTCGCCGGCCATTTCGCCGCACACGCTGATCGGCATGCCGCGGCGCAATGCCGCCTCGACGGCGAACTGGATCAGCCGCAGCACTGCCGGATGCAGCGGGTTGTAGAGATGGGCGACCTGCTCGTCGCTGCGGTCGATCGCCAGCGTGTATTGGATCAGGTCGTTGGTGCCGATCGCGAAGAAATCCGCCTCCGCAGCGAGTGCATCGGCAGCAAGCGCCGCGCCTGGCACCTCAATCATCGCTCCCAATGGCGGCAGCGCTTTGGGCAACTGCACGCCGCGCCGGCGCAGCCGACGTGCGACCTGGTCGACGGCCTCGCGCACGCGGCGGATCTCGCTGGTCGTCGAAATCATCGGCAACAGGATGCGCAGCGGCCCCTCGCTGGCGGCGCGCAGCATCGCCGCCAACTGCGGGTCCAACAGGCGGCGGTCCTGCAAGGATAGGCGGATCGCCCGCAGGCCGAGGGCGGGGTTCGCCGGCTCGACACTGTGGCCGCTGAGCGACCGGGCGATCTTGTCGCCGCCGAGGTCGAAGGTGCGCACGGTGACCGGTTTTCCGTCCATGCCGCGCACGAGCGCCGAGAAAACCGCGTACTGCTCGTCCTCGCTCGGGAGGTCGTCGCGGTTCATATAGAGAAATTCCGAACGGACGAGGCCGAGCCCCATCGCGCCGTTGGCGACCGCCTGCTGCAGCTCGATCGGCAATTCGAGATTGCCTTCGAGGGTGATCTCGACCCCGTCGCGGGTGACCGCGGGAAGCCGGCGCAGGCGCGCCAGACCCCGCCGTTCGCGTGCCACCGCGTCGCGCCGGGCCTCGTAGTCGCGGATCGTCTCGGCCGAGGGGTCGATGATGACGCAGCCCTCGATGCCGTCGATCACTGTCGTGACACCGGCCTGCGCGCGGTCGAGCAGGCCGGGTACCGCAAGAACTGCCGGGAGGCCCAACGCTCGCGCAACGATCGCCGTATGGCTCTCGGCACCGCCGGAAACCGCCGCAAAGCCGGCCACGCGCTCCGGGTCGATCAGCGCGGTATCGGCCGGGGTCAGCTCCTCGGCGAGAATAACCGCGCCGTCCGGCACCGCGGAGTAGGCGACATAGGGCTTCTTGATCAAATTGCGGATCAACCGCGTGCCGACGACCCGGATGTCCTCAATCCGGGCCGCCAGGTACGGATCGCGCATCGCCGCGAAGCTCTCGGCGATTTCGTCGATCTCGATCTGCACCGCGCGCTCGGCGTTGATCCGCGTGCGGGAAATGCGCTCGTCGACGCCGCGAACTAGGCGCGAGTTCGACAGCATGGCAAGGTGGGCATCAAGGAGATATCCGACTTCCTCAGCGGCGGAACTGGGCAGCCCCGCTGCCTTCGCCTTCACCTTGCGAAGCTGTTTCAGCGAAACAGCGACGGCCTCTGAAAAACGGTGTCGTTCGGCTTCGATTTCGCTCTGCGGGAGGTGGTTCTCTGCTACCGGAAGATCGCCGCTCTCGACGATATGAGCCGGTCCGATGGCAATTCCGGGGGCAACGGCGAGGCCCGGCAGTCGCTGTTCGGCGTCGCCCCTCTGCGACGCAGAGCCAGTGGTCTCCTCAATCCTCATCAAATTTGCATTCGACCAACTTGGCGAGCGCCGTCACCGCCGCCTCGGCTTCCGGGCCGGTGGCGGCGAGCTGAATGACCGTGCCGGGCGCGGCGGCCAGCATCATCAAGCCCATGATCGAGCGCCCGGAGACTTCGGTGCCGTTCTTGCGCACCCAGATCTCGGCATTGAAGAGCCCGGCGGTTTTGACAAACCGGGCGGCAGCGCGGGCGTGCAGCCCCCGCTGGTTGCAGATCGTCGCAAGCCGGCAGACTGCCCCGGCCGGCGGACTCAAATCCTGGATCGGTCGTTCGTCGGCAGGCCGATTGCTCATCGGTGCGCGTCGCTGAGCAGCTGAGAAGCGACGTTGATGTATTTGCGTCCGGCCTCCTGGGCGCCGAGCACTGTTCGTTCAAGGCTCTCGCTCTGACGCAAACTTGCCAGTTTGATGAGCATCGGCAGGTTTACGCCGGCAATCACCTCGATCTTGGCGCGGTCCATGACCGAGATGGCGAGGTTCGACGGGGTGCCGCCGAACATATCGGTCAGCAAGACCGCGCCGTCGCCGGTATCGACTGCGGCAATTGAACGCAAGATGTCCCGGCGGCGCTTTTCCATGTCGTCATCGGGACCAATGCACACGGCATCGATTTGCGCTTGCGGGCCGACGACATGCTCGAGCGCCGCGACGAATTCCGCTGCGAGCCGCCCATGGGTCACCAAAACCATGCCGATCATTGATTCCCTCTGCTGGAACGACCGCTGCCGTTCAGCTCGCGGTGGGAGGCGCGCTCGGCGCGACCAAACCGGGAGAGCCGGACCGAACAAGATCTCGGTGCGCCAGTTCCACTCGCAGCCCGGCGTCGCCTAGCTGCCCCGCCAGGCGCGCCGCCACGTAGACGGAGCGATGGCGGCCGCCGGTGCAGCCGATGGCAATCGTTAGATAAGTCTTCCCTTCCTGTTCGTAGCGCGGCAGCAGCGGCTCCAAAAGCCGCCACAGCCGGGCGAGAAAGGGCGCAAGGTCCAGATCCCGCTCGATGTGCGCGGCGACGGCAAGATCGCGCCCCGTCAGTTGGCGAAGCTCGGGGACATAATGCGGGTTATCGAGAAAACGCACGTCGAAGATCACATCGGCATCTCGCGGTATCCCCTGGCGATACGCGAAAGACGTGACGAAAACGCGAAGGCCGCCCTTCGCCAGGGCAAATTGGCTGGTCAACAGCCGTTTTAAATCGGCGGCGCTCAGGTGGGAGATGTCAATCACCAAATCAGCACGGTCGCGCAGGGCGGAAACCACTCGGCGTTCGAGCCGGATACCGTCCGCTACGGGACGGTCGCCGGCGAGGGGGTGGGGCCGGCGGGTCTCGGTATAGCGCCGTTGCACCGGTTCGTCATCACAATCGACAAACAACACCTTGAGTTCGCGCCCGGTCCGGCCGACGACCGCGTCGAGGGGTTCGAGCATGCTCTCGATTGCAAAGCCCCGGGTACGCAGATCGGCGCCGACGGCAATCGCGCGCGCATCGGCCGCGATACTCTCGATCAGAGCGGGAACGAGCGAGAGGGGCAGGTTGTCAAAGGCTTCGTAGCCCATATCTTCAAGCGTCTTCAGCGCCGTCGACCGCCCTGCTCCCGACATTCCGGTCACCAGGAGCACACGGGCCGGCGCCGTGCTTCGGGCGGGGCTCCACTCGGCGTGACCACCCTCGGTCATCATCGCCGGAGTATAGCGGGCACCGAGTTGGCTGAAAACGCGCGCAAAGCGAAGCGGAGCTTTGCCGTTGCGGAAGCTTCGAACGGAAACAGTGCGATCGACGGAACTGCGAGCCCGAGCATATCCTCGCAACGAGTTTCGGGGAAACGGTCGACCTCGCACGACGGCACGAGGTCGACCACCACAGCCAGCGTCGCCCCCGCCACTGGCTCGATGCGAAGAATACCAATTCCGCGGATTTCGATCAGGCCCGCTAGCGCAGCTGGGGCCGTTACCAAGACGCGCGCCCCTCTGCGCCACAGCTCCACCTGATCGTCTGCGACGAGACGCGCCCCGCCATCGATCAGCCGCAGAGCTAGATCCGATTTTCCCGCTCCGGAGGGTCCGCGGAGCAGGACCGCACGCCCGTCGATAGCGATCGCGGTGGCGTGGACCAGAATGGGGTCGGTCGCGACCGTTATCGTCACTCAGCTGCCGGGAGGCGAACAGAGAAGCGCGCGCCGATCGTGGCACCACTCGCGTCCTTGCGGTTTTCTGCCCAGATCATGCCGCGATGCGCATCGACGATCTGTTTCGAGATCGAGAGCCCGAGCCCGGAATGTGTGCCGAACTGTTCGCCGACCGGCCGCTCCGTGTAGAAGCGGTCGAAAATCGCCGTCAGCTTTTCTTCGGGAATACCGGGTCCCTCATCTTCGACGCTGACGACAACCGCCCTGCCATCATGTCGCGCGGTCAGCCTGATTTCGCCGAGCGGTGGGCTGAACGATACCGCATTGCCGATGATATTGCGGAACACCTGGGACAGTCTCGTTTCGATCCCGGGCACGACAAGTTGGCGGTCACTTTTGCCGATCCCGAGCACCAGTCGAGGTGCGCCGTGCGTCCGAGTCGCCTCATGAACCTCGGTCAGCGTACCAAGCATTGCCGCGATGTCTACCGGTTCCAATTCAAGGCGGCCGAGCTCCGCGTCCAGCCGCGAGGCATCGGAAATATCGGTGATCAGACGGTCGAGTCGCTGGACGTCGTTGAGAATGATCGCCATCAGCCGCCGCTGATTTGCCGTATCGTCGATCCGCACGGCCGTCTCGACAGCGCTGCGCAGCGAGCTGAGCGGGTTTTTGATCTCATGCGCAACATCGGCCGCAAAACTTTCAATCGCACTCATGCGCTGCCACAGCGCGTCAGTCATCTCGCGCAGCGACCGGGAGAGATCGCCGATCTCATCACCGCGCCGGGTAAAATCGGGTATCTCGACCCGCGCCCGGCGGCCACGCGCGCGCTCCGCCGCCGCGGCAAGCCGGCGGATAGGCCGTGCAATCGTGCCGGCGAGGTAAAATGACAACAGGACGGTGACCAACAATGCCACGCCGAAGATGCGCAACAGCTCGAGGCGAACGGTTCTCAGCTCCTCCTCGATTTCGGCGCTGCCGGTCGACAACATCACCGCGCCGAGCACCTGCTTGTAGCGTTGAATCGGGATCGCGACGCTGAACACCAGCTCACGGGTTTGCGGATCGCTCCTGATAGCCGAGCCGGTCTCGCCGCGCAATGCCCGCACGACTTCGGCATAATCCTCGGCGCGCGGAGAAGCGCTCTCACGATAGACCGCGTAGCTGGTGTGACGCGGAAGGACGCTGAGAATCCAATCGTAGATTTGATCGGCAATCCGCAGAACCGCACCTTCCCTCTCTTGCGGCTGCAATTCGTGGACCTGCACGGCATCGCCCGGCCCCCGCAGAATTCGACTGTCGGCAATAATGTCGCCCCTTACGTCAAACAGCCGAGCTCGGGTGTGCGTCGGCGCGACCAGCCGCCGCATCATCTGGCGAGCCAGGTCGGGCAACAGGACTTCCCCCTCGTCGACCGAGTTCGAGAACCGCGCCCTCACCGAGCGCGGCGGCAAACACCTCGCCCTGGGTCTTTAATGCTTCGATTTGTTGGCCGATGAGGCTCGCCTGGTATTTTCCGAGATAAAGAAACCCACCGGCGAGAAGGGCAAGCGCCAGGACATTGACAGCCAAGATGCGCCGCGTAAGCGGGGAGACCGTCCGCCGCCTTCCGGTTCTGGGTCGCAGACCGGGGCTGGGAGCGGGACTGGGCGCAGCTCTCGCGGGGGAACGAGGCGCGAAAGGATGCTCGGCTACCGCCGAAGGCGCGGTGGCGGGCTCAACGGTCCCGGTATCGATACCCGACGCCATAAAGTGTTTCGATCTGCGCGAAATCCGTATCGACGTTCTTGAATTTCTTGCGCAAACGCTTGATGTGACTGTCGATTGTCCGATCGTCGACATAGATGTGCTCGCCATAGGCCGCATCCATCAACTGGTCGCGGTTTTTGACGTGCCCCGGACGGTGCGCCAGGGATTTGAGGATCAGAAACTCGGTCACGGTCAGCTCGACGTGTTCACCCTTCCAGGTGCAGAGATGTCGTGCCGGATCGAGGATCAGCTGCCCGCGCACAATGACCGGCTCGCCATGGGGGTTCTCCCGTTCGCGCGCGAGTTCGCCGCGCCGGATCAGGGCCCGGATGCGCTCGATCAAGAGCCGCTGCGAAAACGGCTTCCTGATGTAGTCGTCAGCGCCCATGCGCAGACCGAGCAATTCGTCGACCTCATCGTCCTTTGAGGTCAGGAAGATGACCGGAATGTGACTCTGCCGCCGCAGCTGGCCGAGAAGCTCCATACCGTCCATGCGCGGCATTTTGATGTCGAGCACCGCGAGGTCGACCGGTTGGGCGCTCAATCCCTTCAGCGCCTCGGTGCCGTCGCTGTAGCACCGCACGGCAAACCCTTCCGCCTCGAGCGCCATCGACACGGAGGCCAGGATATTGCGGTCGTCGTCGACAAGAGCAATCGTGTTCGGCACCTTATATCCCCCAAAATCCTTCTGCGCGGCCGGATGAGAGGTGAGCCGTTCCTGTAAGTTTAAAATATGACCGAATCCGGCAAAGGCAAACCCGCTGCTAGTATTTTAGTCAGGCCGGCGAGCGCTCTATCCCTGCAACATTCACCGGTAAGGTCTTCGTTTACCTATATAGGGCATGGCGGCGAAGGCCTTTTGCACCATCGCGCAGCTTGACGCGGCCGCGCCGACCGGCTCATTTGCGGAATGAGCGAAATCAGCACTGGACGGCGATCCCGCGAGAATCGGCCGGCTATTGCTGCGCCGGCAGCAGCGCGGAACCCTTGCCACGAGCATGCGCGGCATGCCCTACGCATCGCTCGTCCTGATCGCCGCCGATCTGGATGCGAGCCCACTCCTGCTGCTGTCCGACCTGGCGCAGCATAGCCGCAATATCGCGTTCGACCCGCGGGTCTCGCTGCTGTTCGACGGCACGACGGGTTACGGGGACCCGCTGACCGGGCCGCGCCTGACCGTGATCGGCCAGGCCAGAGCCGTCGAGGACCGGCGGCGTCTCGACCGTTTCACGGCGCATCACCCGACGAGTGCGGTCTATTCCGGTTTCGCCGATTTCCGTCTTTATCGTGTCGCGGTCGAACACGGGCATCTGGTCGCCGGTTTCGGCCGGATTCACTGGATCGAAAATCGCGACCTGCTGTTTTCGGCCGACGCCACGCCTCTCGCTGCGGTGGAGCCGGAGCTTGTCAGGCACATGAACGAGCATCATGCCGACGCAATCGCCCATTACGCGCGAATTCTGCTCGGCCGTGCTGGCGCCGATTGGCGGATTATCGGCATCGATCCGGAAGGCGCTGATCTGCAGCGCGACGGCGAAACGGCCCGGCTCGACTTTCCCGCGCCGGTTCTGACCCCCGAGGCCGCGCGTCTCGCGCTCGTAGAGCTGGCCGATCGGGCGCCGCGATAACGCGCCCGTTGAGGGGGATTTTTGACATGGTCGCCCGTGTTATGGTACGGGGCTAACCTGTGCCGGTAGTGCGCGTGCCGAAAAGGCCAGATCGCAGCAGGAGGAAGCCTTCGATGAAGAAAACGATCCGATGACCGCAAAGAAGAGCCGCTTCGGCCTCGACCGGCAAGGCATGCACCACCTCGGGGCCGTATACTGGAACCAATCCGCGCCGGTTCTTTACGAACACGCCGTGCGGCGGGGCGAGGGTGAACTCGCCTCGGGCGGCAGCTTTTCGGTTTCGACCGGTCTCTTCACCGGCCGCACCCCGCGAGACAAATACATCGTCGAGGAGCCGGGTACCAAGGACACCGTGGACTGGGGCAAAATCAACCAGCCGGTCTCTCCCGGCCAGTTCGCCAGCCTGCACCAACGCCTGCTCGCCTACCTTCAGGGCCGCGAGCTCTTTGTCCAGGACCTTTACGCCGGCGCCGATCCGACCTACCGGCTGCCGGTGCGGGTCGTGACCGACGGCGCCTGGCACAGCCTCTTTTCGCGCAATATGTTTATCCGTCCGCCGGCCGACGAGCTGCCGGGGTTCGAGCCGGCCTTTACGATCCTGCACGCCCCGAAATTCCTCGCGATCCCCGCGCAGGACGGGATCCGCTCCGAGACCTTTATCTTCGTCAATTTCGCCGAGCGCCTAGTGCTGATCGGCGGCACGGCCTACGCCGGCGAGATCAAGAAGTCGGTGTTCGGCTATCTCAATTTCGTGCTGCCGGCGCGCGACGTGCTGCCGATGCATGCCTCGGCCAATGTGGGATCGAAAGGCGATTGTGCGATCTTCTTCGGGCTGTCGGGCACCGGCAAGACGACGCTTTCCGCCGACAATTCGCGTACCCTGATCGGCGATGACGAGCACGGCTGGAGCCCCAAGGGCATCTTCAATTTCGAGGGCGGCTGCTACGCCAAGGTGATCAACCTTTCGCCGGTCAACGAGCCCGAGATCTACGCGTCGATCACCCGCTTCGGAACGGTGCTCGAAAATGTCGTGCTCGCATCCGGAAACGCGCACGCCCGATGTCGACGACCAGAGCCTGACCGAGAACACGCGGGCCTGTTACCCGATCGAGTTCATCCCGAACGCCGATCCGCGAGGCCTCGCGCCGCATCCCAGCAATGTCGTGATGCTGACTTGCGATGCGTTCGGCGTCATGCCGCCAATCGCCAAGCTGACCCCTGAGCAGGCGATGTATCATTTCTTGTCGGGCTACACGGCACGGGTGGCCGGCACCGAAAAGGGGCTGAGCAACGCGCCCGAGGCGACCTTCTCGACGTGCTTCGGCGCGCCCTTCATGCCGCGCCATCCGGCGGTGTACGCCAAGATGCTGGGCGGCTTGATCCGCGAGCACGGCGCGCAGTGCTGGCTCGTCAACACCGGCTGGTCGGGCGGCACCTACGGCGCCGGGCGGCGGATGCCGATCGCCCACACCCGCGCGTTGCTGCGTGCCGCGCTCGACGGCCGCCTCGCCGCGGCGCCGGTGCGCAAGGAGGCGAATTTCGGCCTCCTCGTGCCGGAGAGCTGCCCCGAGGTGCCGAAGGAGATGCTCGATCCGCGCGGCACCTGGTCCGACAAGCAGGCCTATGACGAGACCGCCCGCGGGCTGACCCGGCGCTTCGCGGCTAATTTCCGCGAATACGAGCCCTTTGTCGGCAGCGAGATCAAGGAAGTCGCGATCCGTCCTGCGGCCTAGCCGTTTTCCCTGCCGTGCCGAAAGACACGGGAAAAAATCCTTTCCGGCGCCGAAAACCGCTTCCTCAGAGCCGCAAAAGCCACGCAAATCAGAGGCTTGCGCGCGCTTTCCCGATACCGGGCAGCAGGGAAAATCACTTCCCTGCCGGCGATTTGGCAGGGAACCATCGCGGAAATAGTCATCGCTTTATGCTCTTCGATAATTGACAAAATAACAACATCGTGATATAAACCGCGGGATCGGCATTGCAAGCCGTGATCGCGGTAAATCGCATGGATGAGATCGACAAATCGAGGGCGAGTACAAGGTCGGCCGCGGCAAGCCGCCATTGCACAGTCGGTTCAAGAAGGGCCAGTCCGGCAACCCGCGCGGCCCGCGCCGGAAAAACCTGCCGGCCCTGCTCGTGCGCGCGCTCGACGAGCCGGTTGTCGTCACGACCGACGGTCACAGCCGGCAGATCACCAAGCGCGAGGCGGTCATCGCGCAGCTCGTCGACAAATCGGCCGGCGCCGACCTGCGCGCGACGAAAATGCTGATCGACATGCTGAAGGACATCGAGAAGCGCGCCGGCGCCGCGCCGCCGCCGGAAGCGCCGCGATTCACGCCGGCGGACGAAGAGGTCGTCGAAAATTTGCTGGCCCGCCTGCGCCGCACGGAAGCGGCAAAGAATCACCCCGGCGAGTGAGCCCCTCTCCGCCCTTCAGGGGGGAGAGGAAGGGGCCGAACCCGCAGGGTTGGGAAGGTGAGGTGGGTCTCGCCACAAATTCGGACCTCTGCCCCCCTCACCCTACCCTCTCCCCGGCCGGCGGGGGAGAGGAGAAAATTTTGTGGTGAAATCTATAGTTCCGCAGACGCTGAGCCTCGCCGAATACCGCGCGCTGCTGCGGCGCGACCTCGTCAGCTTTGCGCAATGCTGTTTCCGCGAATTAAACCCGCGCACCCGCTTTGCGATGAACTGGCACGTCGAGATCATCGCCGCGAAACTCATGGCCGTGCGCGACGGCGCCATCCGCCGCCTCGTCGTCAACCTGCCGCCGCGCCACCTGAAGTCGCTGCTCGCCTCGGTCGCGTTTCCGGCGTGGTGTCTCGGGCACGACCCGTCGGCGCAGATCCTCTGCGTCAGCTATGCGCAGGACCTCGCCGACAAATTGTCGCGCGATTGCCGGCAGATCGTCGCCAGCGACTGGTACCGCAGCGTCTTCCCGACGCGCCTGTCGCCGCAGCGCGCCGCAATGCCCGAATTCGACACGACCGCGCAGGGCTGCCGGCTCGCCACCTCGGTCGGCGGCGTATTGACCGGGCGCGGCGCCGACCTCATCGTCATCGACGACCCGCTTGAAGCCCGAGGAGGCGTTGTCGCAAACCCAGCGCCAGGCGGCGAACGACTGGTTCGACCACACCCTCTACAGCCGATTGAACGACAAGCTCACCGGCGCGATCGTCCTCATCATGCACCGATTGCACGAAGACGACCTCACCGGCCATGTATTGGCGCAGGAGGCGTGGGAGACCGTGCGCTTCCCGGCGATCGCCGAGGAGGACGAGGCGCTGCTCGTCGACACGGTGCTGGGGCCGCAACATTTCGCGCGCCGCCGCGGCGAGGCGTTGCACGCGGAGCGCGAGCCCTTGGCGGTGCTCGCGCATATCCGCCGCACGATCGGCGAATACAATTTCGCGGGGCAATACCAGCAGGCGCCCGCCCCATTGGGCGGCGGCCTCGTCAAGGCGGCCTGGTTCGCGCGCTTCGGGCCCGACGAGGCGCCGCCGCGCTTCGAGCGCATCGTGCAGAGCTGGGACACCGCCAACAAGGCGACCGAGCTCAGCGATTTCAGCGTGTGCACGAGCTGGGGCGTCGCGGGCAAGAACCTCTACCTGATCGACGTGTTGCGCCGGCGCATGGAATACCCCGAATTGAAGCGCGCGGTGCGCGAGCAATACGAGCGGTTCGAGCCCTCGGTCGTGCTGATCGAGGACAAGGCCTCGGGCACGCAATTGATCCAGGAACTGATCGCCGACGGCCTCCACGCCGTCACCCGCTACCGCCCGCAGATCGGACAAAGTCATGCGCCTGCACGCGCAGACCGCAATGATCGAGAACGGCTTCGTGCACCTGCCCGAAGAGGCGCCGTGGCTCGCCCCCTACCTCGCCGAACTGACCGCCTTCCCCAACGCCAAGCACGACGACCAGGTCGACTCGACCGCCCAGATGCTCGACTGGTTCAAGGCGGCCGGCCGCGAGCCGGGCGGGTTCTACCGATATTACAAGGCGCTCGCCCAAGAGCCGCAGACCCAGGTCCCCGAGCCGCTATCGGTGACGGCGAAGCGGCTCGGCCTCCTCCGCGGTGACGAGCCGGTGAAATACGAAGGGATTGTCCAGTATCACGATCACGGTGGACGCATAATCCGAAAGACTTTCGTCGCCGATGAGCTCACGGGTTTACTTGCGTCTGGGTCTTGCCCGTGACTGCGCCGCCGGCTCGATACCCATACGGCGCAAATCGTGATATGATTGTGTCTGATCTGAATATTGCCCCTACGGGCGGTGAGACAAGGTCTGGATACGAAGCGATGGCGTGGACGGTTCCGCAGTACACGAGAAAGCAAGTCAACGAAGCTGGCGCTGTATTGACCAATCCAAGGTCATTACGGAATATTAATGATTATGTTGATGCTCTCGCGGCAATAGACAATTGGCGTGCATCACATAGCTTCCCGCTGAACACAATCCAAATTGGTCTCAAGAGACGAGCAGCTCAAGTCGATAGTAACTCGGTCGCGGCTCAGCGTATTAAGCGATTGTCCTCCATCCGACTCAAACTCGTTCGCTTTCCGACAATGAAACTCTCGCAGATGCAGGACATCGGCGGGTGTCGGGCGATTGTGGAATCGAGTCGAGCAGGTCCGTGAACTTATCGATTTGCACCAGCGAAGTCAGATGCGTCATCGGCTCGCGCATATTGACAATTATATCAGTCAACCGAAGCGATCCGGGTATCGCGGAGTGCATTTGATCTACCGATACCGCTCGGACAAGAATCAACATTATAATGATCTCAAAATAGAGGTTCAGTTACGCTCTCAGTTGCAGCACATATGGGCCACTGCCGTGGAGACTGTAGGGACTTTTATCCAGCAAGCTCTTAAATCAAGTCTCGGTGAGGAACAATGGCTGCGATTTTTCTCGCTTATGGGTACAGCGGTCGCGGCTCAAGAGGGAACCCCCTCGGTTCCGAATACGCCAACTCGGTCAAGAGAGTTGGTGTCCCAGATCAAGAAAGCCGCGAAGGATCTCCAGGTCGAAAGGCGATTGCGCTCATATGGTGATGCTCTGCAATCGCTCGAAAATCCTGGAACCAGGGCGCACTTCTTTCTCTTGAAGCTGGAGGCGGCCACCCAAAAGCTTGTCGTGACGGGCTTCAAATTAGGCGAGCTTAAGCAGGCAACCGATCGGTACATGGATGTAGAACGCGCGATAACCGAGGAAGGACACGGTGACGCGGTCCTTGTGGCGGCAAAATCGCTATCGTCATTGCGTCGTGCCTATCCGAACTATTATCTGGATACGCGCATGTTTCTCGATCTGTTGAACACCGTTTTATCCTGAGAACTCCATCGTGCCTCTTGGACCGGGAATTTGCCACCACGGCAGCGGTTCTGGCCGCAATATCGTATTTTCTCAAAACTAGGACTTGCTCGCGACCGGCATCGCGGTGCAGCGAGGATGCGGGGCGTTGCCTCTATAGAGAGGCTACGCTCTCGCGAGATACGACGGTCCCCGGTGCTCCCGATTCGGATTCCTCTAAGACAGCGCTATGCAACCGCGCCAGATACCGTACGAAATAGATGGCGGGAGTATCTGCTACAGCAATCACCGCCTTTACCCCGAGTGTGGTCACAACGAGAATAAAAAGGTCTGGAACGATGCCGTAAAATGCGATCGTATAGAAGATCACGCTGTCCACGGTTTGGCCCACGATAGTTCCAACGTTATTCCGAAGCCACAGATGCCGACCGTTCGTCAAGCGGAGGATAGCGTGGTACACATTCACGTCTGTAAATTCGGCGCTGACATATGCCAACACAGACGCAATGAAGATCCGTGGGGTGATGCTGTACACGGCTTCAAATGCCGCTTGATTTCGACCAAAATGGTGCGCTCGGAGCGACAAGTGCGAACTGGGTGGCGAAAACGAAGAGCAATTCGCCGATGAAACCCATCCAGATCGCCCGGACCGCAAACGGTTTTCCAAAAATCTCCCTGAGGTAATTCGCAAGCATGAACGTCATCGAATACAAGCCCACGGCCACGCTGACATAGACACCATCAACAATCGGCGTGACTTTGCTCGCCGTAGCGACCGACGCCATCGCCATCGCAGCAAAGGAGAATTGCGCGATCCAGGGCCTCTTGGTCCCTGTGATCACGCAGATCAGAACCGCGACGAGCAACGCTGCAAACACGTAAACGACCGTCATGAAACTATTCCCTCGGGGTGCCAGAAGATCCTATATCAGATGTCACCAAGAACGTGCCAAGCCGCGCAATCTGTAAGGTCTTGCGTTATTACATCCATTACGTAATGTATCGGAACCTTGATGCGGGGAGGCTCGTTATGGCGCGGACGGTCCAAAATGACCGCATACGGTTCGACCGTAAACAGGTATTGATTTAGCTCGCTAAGGTTGGAAAGACGCGTCTGGAACTTGCCCGTCACATTGGGGTGAAGACCCGAGAGAACTTGGACGCCAAGCTTTCCCGCGACTGGAACCAGACGGCACCTCCACAATTCACGCCTGATCAAGGCAAAGCCGCGTCAGACTTCTTGGAATGCTCCATTGACGCTATCATACTACGTGTATCCGAGAATATTAGAAAACATTACACGGCCCGCACCAGCACTGACAATAAACCAAATATCTTAACTGCTTCAGACATAACTGAAATATATGCCCCGCTTGGACCTAAAGACTTCGTTTTAATATTCTCCATGGATGGCTTCATAGAGGCGAAGCCACAGCCTTGGAACAAAGAATTTTATGGGATCGTTTTGGATGCGATAAAGGCTGGCGTGAACATATTTTATTTCTTCCCTGATAGCGACGCTGCGACCGAGAGCATTGAAGATTTTGAGGAGATAGCCTCTTTGATGCATAAGGATCTTAACGACTCTGACTTTTCACGGGTAAATGGCTATTTCTTAAACGCAGCAAACAGTTACCTTTGCACGAGGGCAAGCCGATTTGTCGTATTTGGGACTGAAACTGAGTCGGGTTATCGACAGCCAAATCGAATTTTTCTTTACATCTCCTCACACGGAGAACGCTCTTCGCACGAAGAATATTGGATAGAGCTAAACCAGGACAGGGAGCATCTTGATTTCTTAGCCGATCTCGAAAATGCGATTGACCCTATCCAGTATTATCCCAAGCCAGTTTGGGATTCCTGGAAATTGCCCGACTTTGTGCGGACCCACTATCAAATTAGTTTTGGAAAAGAGGGGGACACATACGGTAAGGTTAGAGACATACTTGAAACGCGGGAGTCGGCTATCAGAGTAGCTGGCAAAGCTCACGGGCATTTTTCCAACTTAAGGTTTCCCTTGAAGTTTGCTCAGAAGTCATCGATCATCCGATGGCTCGATATAGGTTGTCAGACGGGAGCAAACACTGGTGAAATACACAAATGGTTAAATAATCATGGATATACGGTGTCATTGACGGCGATAGACACATCGTATCAGAACAGAAATCACTTGCACAAAGCACTCAGATATTCTGCATTTCTAAATAACCAACAGTGGACTTTTGAACACTTCTGCAAAATAACCCCCAGATCGGTCAAATTCGATCTCATAACGTGTCTCCATAGCTGGTATGTGCTAGATCCGATTTATTTGGTGGAAGCCTATCGGAGATTGAGTAGCCGGGGCATTTTTTTGCTCACAGCAAGTCCATACGGGCATACTAGCGATGGAAATGACCCGCACGGCTGCTGCGATTTCGTCAACGCCATTACAGGTGCGGTAGATGAAGTGTTAGCGAGGACGCACGCTTGGCCGAAAGACCTGGACCGGTACGATGAGAAGGTGATAGTCGAGGATCCGTATCGGACTTACGCTGAGGATATCGATGCAGCTTGCATCTTTTTCTTTGGGAAAGACGGCGTCGATTTTCATAGGGAAATTCATCCACGGTGGATTCCGAACACGATCTTGACAGAGGACGGACTTTCGCCAGCGGGAAAGGAGATCACGAAATTCTTTCTGCATGGTATTGGCGGCGTCGATGAGGAGGCGCTGTTCACAGCTGTTGAAAGTCGGCTCGCGCCTCTGGTCAAGGAAGAGAAACTCCCCGCATGCGAGTGGGATTTCTCTATCGACCGTGCTGGCGTATCGAGCCGGAGACGAACCGAGCTTTGCTTTAGTCGCCCGTCTTCACAGAGAGCCAACGGACCCCGATTGCGAACCGAACCGGCTTTTCGTGAGCCTGATCTGGGCGCTACAGCCCGTCCGCGGAGAGCGATTGGACGGAGAGGACGAGACCGCATTCAGGAACTGGACCGGCGGGTTGAGGCCATTGAGCGGCGCCTCCGCGCGATCATTACATCAGCACTTGGGTCCGATGTGGCCCGCCTACCACCGCATGTCAACCAGAAGGCCGAAGAGCGGTTGCAGTCAGCAGCGAAAAAGAGGGGGACCATGAATTTAGAAAAATATTCAATATTGCCGCATAAATTGGAGTTCTGCGATCTCCGCGAGCTGGCTGACACTATTACGAGTAAGTCTCTGTGGCCTGAATTTCAGGTCCGTTTTTCGAACAAGGAGACTTTCGTGGGTAAATTTGATCAGATCTCGGAGCTGCGAAACGGCATTCGCCACAGTCGGACCCTAGACCAGATCACCGAAAAAGAAGGAGAAGCAGGAATATTGTGGTTTGAACAGTTGCTTCGTTAATCTGCGCAGTTTGAAGGCCCCGAGCAGGGGTTACGGATTGCCATCGGTCAGAGCTGCGCTCCACCCGCCCTACTCCTGTTATTGGATCGATGCGGGTTACGGGGACACGATACGGAATCGACAGCTTCAGCTCCGCCTCTGACGCGGGCGACCTTTACTACGCAGCGGCCGGCGCGACGATCGGGATTTGGCGGAACGGATTGAGGCAGATCGCCATCGCCGACACGATCAGGTCCGCGTGGCCGTTGACCGCCAGCTCGAGGAATTTGTCGTCTGTCGGATCGCGGCACGCCGGCGATCCGGTCTATGATTGTGACCAGCTCGGCGGCCCTCGGCAGCTGCTTCAGCCAAGCGCGCGCGTCGGGATCAATCAGCAGATCGAAGTAAGGGCGGGCCAGGACCTCGAAAAGCTGTCGTTCTGTTACCTGAGATTTAAGGAGATCGCCGCTCCGTTCGACCAGATGGACAGCCCTTCCCGGCATGGAGTTTCGTTTTAGCGCCGCGCTGACGAGGACATCGGTGTCGAGAACAATCCTCATCCAAGCAGCGGCTCGACTTCCTTCTGCGCCAGCTTGATCAACCGGTCGATGTCGTCATCAGTCAGACCCGCAGCGATGACCCGCGCCCGTGACGCGCGCCGGCCGGGGATCAACTCGTCCGGCTCGATCGTGATCGTGACGCAATCATCCGGGTCGAGGCCGCGGCTCGTCAGCTCGGCGGCTACCTGGCTCACAGTGGTTTCGATCACCTCGCTTTGGGACGACATCACGAGGCCTCCAGTTTTCTGGCCCGGAAGCTAGGCCTCCCGGCTCTTTTGGTCAAAAACAGGGGATGTCCCCTCGGGGCCCGCCACGTCGAGGTGGTGCGTCTCCCGGCACTCGCCGAGGAGGGGCAGGGCTACCGGGTCGAGGCCGTGCCCGGGCGGCAATCCTTCGGCCGCAAGGCGCGCCGCACGCCTTCGGGATCGCGCGCTATGACCGTGAGGTAGGCGCGCGCCGGTTGGTCCGGCTCCGTGCGACCCTGCTCCCAATCACGCAGCGTGCCGAGCGGGATCTGATAACGCGCGGCAAATTCCTGCTGGGTCAGGCCCAGTGCGCGCCTCAGTGTCTTGACTCGCGGAACGCGTCGAGCCTTCTTCAATTCTTCTGGTGTCATCGGCCGGGCGTCGGGATCGGCTGCGGCGGCGGCCTCGACCTCCTCCTCGGTCATCGCTCGCATCGGCGTGTCCGGAAACGCTCGTTCGCTCCCGTCGCTCAATATCTCGACGATCCTGCCGTCAGCGCGCATTTTGGCGGTAATAGTCGTCTTGCTCATGTCTTGTTGCCCGTCGGGCTGAGATGATCCAGATATGTTCGCCGCGTTCCGTGTAGGTGACGTGGAGGATCACGCCCTCGCAAATTCCTAGCAGGTTGATCCGTTCCTCACCGTAATCCTCGCGATCATCGATCCGCTCGACCGCGAAGCGATCGCGGAACGCTTTGATTGCATCCTGGAAGGAGACGCCATGGTCCTCCAGTTGGCGGCAGCCTTCGCGGGACGCCATCGAAATTGGTCATCCTGCATATGTACTGATTATCCGTAGTGGCTTCAAGAGTCCACAGTGTCGGCGACCTGCCCACGAATGACGGCAGGGGATGGACGAGCGGTTAACACACCAACCCTGTCTGAAGCGTTCCCGCACCGGCCGCGCGCGACGGCGCCATCCGCCGCCTCGTCGTCAACCTGCCGCCGCGCCACCTGAAGTCGCTGCTCGCGTCGGTCGCGTTTCCGGCGTGGTGTCTCGGGCACGACCCGTCGGCGCAGATCCTCTGCGTCAGCTATGCGCAGGACCTCGCCGACAAATTGTCGCGCGACTGCCGGCAGATCGTCGCCAGCGACTGGTACCGCAGCCTCTTCCCGACGCGCCTGTCGCCGCAGCGCGCGGCGATGCCCGAATTCGACACGACCGCGCAGGGCTGCCGGCTCGCCACCTCGGTCGGCGGCGTACTGACCGGGCGCGGCGCCGACCTCATCGTCATCGACGACCCCTTAAAGCCCGAGGAGGCATTGTCGCAAACCCAGCGCCAGGCGGCGAACGACTGGTTCGACCACACCCTCTATAGCCGCCTCAACGACAAGCTCAACGGCGCGATCGTCCTCATCATGCACCGGTTGCACGAAGACGACCTCACCGGCCATGTGCTGGCGCAGGAGGCGTGGGAGACCGTGCGCTTCCCGGCGATCGCCGAGGAGGACGAGGCGCTGCTCGTCGACACGGTGCTGGGGCCGCAACATTTCGCGCGCCGCCGCGGCGAGGCGTTGCATCCGGAGCGCGAGCCCATGGCGGTGCTCGCGCATATCCGCCGCACGATCGGCGAATACAATTTCGCGGGGCAATACCAGCAGACGCCCGCCCCATTGGGCGGCGGCCTCGTCAAGGCGGCCTGGTTCCGGCGCTACGGCCCCGACGAATTGCCGCCGCGTTTCGAGCGCATCGTGCAGAGCTGGGACACCGCCAACAAGGCGACCGAGCTCAGCGATTTCAGCGTGTGCACGAGCTGGGGCGTCGCGGGCAAGAACCTCTATTTGATCGACGTCTTGCGCCGGCGCATGGAATACCCCGAACTGAAGCGCGCGGTGCGCGAGCAATACGAGCGGTTCGAGCCCTCGGTCGTGCTGATCGAGGACAAGGCCTCGGGCACGCAATTGATCCAGGAACTGATCGCCGAAGGCCTCCACGCCGTCACCCGCTACCGCCCGCAGTCGGACAAGGTCATGCGCCTGCACGCGCAGACCGCAATGATCGAGAACGGCTTCGTGCACCTGCCCGAAGCAGGCGCCGTGGCTCGCCCCATACCTCGCCGAGCTCACCGCCTTCCCCAACGGCAAGCACGACGACCAGGTCGAACTCGACCGCGCAGATGCTCGACTGGTTCAAAGGCGCCGGCCGCGAGCCCGGCGGCTTCTACCAGTATTACAAGAGGCTCGCAGAAGAACTACCCGATCCGCAGACTGTTGGTCCGTACCGCTATCGGCAAGATCCCGCTCCCGTCCGTGGTGACCAAAGCGGCGAGAAGTGACCGCGTCGTCGCGACATCTCGCGAGGCCCGAGCTCCCCTGCGCATGTCGGCATTACCCGGCTTCGCGAACGGTCGGAGCCTCGAGCTAATACCCCGGATTGTGCCAATACCCGACATCGCCGCGAGTCTTCATCGCCGCCGCATTGTGCGCAGGGGCTCACAATTTGCGTATTCTGGGTCGGTGGGAACCGATGACGGGATGTGTACTAGCGGATTCCTGCATCAAAAATGATTACGGTCTTGGTCACTTGCCCGATGTTGACGGTGACCGGCACAGGCTCGGCGTGCCCAGGAGGACGGACGGACATCAAACGCAGCGTATAACGCCCGGGCGGCAAGTCGAAATTGAACAGCCCCCGTGCGTCGGAGGACACTTGCGCCATGACGGAGCCGTCCGCATCAGTGATCGTGACTTGACCGGGGATGCCGCGCCAATTGGGCTTGTCTGCACGCTCGAGCCCAAAGGCGGGATACAGCACAATCTGTCCTTCAATGCGGCCCGTCGAAACCGGATAGATGTTTGGCGAGACGGCGTTGCCGACGGACGAAAGACAGGCGGCAAACTCGCAATCGGGCGTCATCCGGCTGACGGAACTATCATCGGCACACAGTTTTGCTTCCTCCGCGCAGGCTAAAGAAAATGCAAAAGCCGCGGTGAAGGAGAGAAGCGCTAGCATCAGAAAAGGTAAAAGTACGTAGTGCCGACCTGTAAAACAACAAGGGGCCGATAAATCTAGGCGCACATAAACTTTTCGAATTGTCCGTTTCACGAGCTCGCGTTCTAGGCCCGAACTAAAGTCGTGTAGAATTGCAGGCGGACATCTGTCTCCTTGTCATGTACAATCACCTGTCTGTCATACAGAACAAATTGCACCCGGTTCCCAGGAAATGAAGAGGGGATGACGCGCATCCCCTCCCGCACGGTGCCGAAGGCATCAATGCGTCTGCGTAATGAAGGTTCCCCAGTTGGCGATCGTGCCGCGGGTGAACTGCGCTGGGTCCGGGATCATTTCATTGGCGGTGTAGGAGAAGCCGGTCACCGCATCGACCGTCGCTGCGGCATAATCGCCCCACCGGCCAACTGCGCCTGGCATATTTTTCGGACAGCCGCTAAAGCCGTCATCCGATGTGAAGCCCGGTCCGGCGATGACGATGGCGCTGTTGGTTGCGACCCCGGTGAAATTGACGACGGCGGCACTCGGGAACGTCGCGACGTTGTCAGTTATGGTCATGCCCAGAATTCCCGCGCCGGTGTGATTTAACCCAAACGCCGGGTAGGAAATGCTGTTGCCGCCGGGCGGTATGACGTAGCCCTGATTAACGATGCTTGCCGACAGCGAAGTGGCGCCCAATGTCGGCAGCACTTCGAACCAGGCGATCACATCGCGATTGAGGCCGTTGCCGTCCTTGGAGCCGAAGGGAAGGGCGCCGTAAAGATTGCCGCCGTTGGCCTTCTGAATTGTGGCCTGGAACGCACTTAACCCGCCGTCGAGAGACGGCGCCGAGGTGGTGCCGACCGACTTGCAATATGGCCCAATGACGTTGGGCTGGGTCGAAGGCACTGTACCCTTGCCATAAGCTTGCGCGGCGACGGTCGTGCGCCACAGGCGCATACTTTTGGGGGGTGTTGTTGATGTTGCCCGTGTTGTCGATCGCGAGTACGGCAAGGTTGGGCGAACCGGCCGCCGACATCAGGAATTCGGAGCCGTTGTTGGCCGTCGAGAACGGTTCGCCCGGAGCCGGGACGCTAGGTTGGACCACGAAGTCCATCGGATCGTCGAACCTGACATAGTTAAAATTAGCGCCCATCTCGATAAGGTATTTCGGCAGGGGATAGATCGCCAACTCGACCAAGGCGCCGCTGACGTTGCTGAACAAATCAGCCGTTATGTAAAAACCGTTCGCGTCATAACCGGCTTTCGGGTAGTCGGGTAAGCAATCCCAGCCCCCGCAACCCGCCAAATCGTCACTGAAGGCTCGCAATCGGTAGAGGAAATATTTGCCAAGCGGGTCGCTGGTTTGGCTGACGGCTAGCTCAAACCCATCAAAACTGCCGCTAAACACTAACTCATCGAAGATCCAGCGCTGCGAGACGGGGTCGAAGAACACTTGCGTGTCGGACAGGTTGAAGCCGGCGGGGACGCCAAAGAACGCCGAGTTGGCGACTGGCGGGGCCAACGGGGCGCCTGTGGTTGCGTTGAAGAAGCGTATGACGTTGTTGTTGATCTCGGCGGCGACATTGTTGTTGACCGCCAGACCCTGGTCGGGCGGCTCGCTTTCGCCGCCATTGGCTGTCACATTGTCGCCTTCGTGGAGGCCGACAAAGCCTATGAGGCTCTGGAAAAGCGACCCGGCGCTCTGGCTGACGACAGCCGCGTTCGGCTCGGGCGTCAGCGGCAATGCCTCAAGGATCTCGCGGCTCGGCGCCGAGGTCAGGCTTCCGTCCGGCAAACGGTGCACCGGCATCTCGATCGGCCCGGCATTTTGGTTTCCTCGCAGCGCTTCGAGGTTGGCCTGACTGGCCGCCAGCTCTCTAACCGAAACCACTCCTTGCAGGGTCGCCGCGGCTTCGGAGCGAACCGGAGTTGCAATAACGGACTGGGCATCGGAAGTCGCGTAGGCACCGGTCAATAAACCCGTCGCCAGTAGCCCTCGGGCCGTAACGCGGCCGGCCTTAAGTTGAGTACTCATGGGTTTGCCTTTCATATGAAGTTTGAAGGATGGACTGCCCAGATGATCCCTGATGAACTGTCCACCGATTAGCAAATACTTATATAATTTGGATTAGCGTGATCTAGATCACACGTATTTCTGCGAAAACCTGTGATTTCTTCGAAAATATAAATTATAGTCATTTCCTGTAGTTAGTCTTTCCGACCCCGGCCCGCGACGGTGAAGTTCGGCCGCTTCGCGATCTTGGCCACGCCGGACGATAAGGCTCGGCGGCCCCGCCTTCGAACTGATGGCGCTGATTGAGGTGTCGCGGGCGGTGGCCAGCGAGGACGAGATCGTGAGCCGCGTCTGGCAAGGCAGGATCATCGACGGGAACCGTCAGTCGGCCACAAGATTGCCGCGCTATGCAAAGCCTTTAGCGCCGACCATGAGCTGATCCTATGGTTGCCGATAGGGTTACCAGTTCGCCGAAGTTTCCTTTGTCATCAGAGTGAAACACTTGAACCCGTTCATCCGTGCACGGCAGTACTGGCCTGCGAAAGTCTGTGTTTTCCTGCGGCAACATAGTTACAATGCCGGTCATGGTTTGGCTGTCTGACCCGCCGGCGATCATCGAATTTGGCCGCTTCAGCATCTTGCCGCATCGCCGCCAATTGCTCGCCGACGGCCAGCCGATAAGGCTCGGCGGACGTGCCTTCGATCTGCTGTTGGCGCTCATCGAGGCGCCAGGGGCTGTGGTCGGTAAGGACGAGCTGTTGAGCCGGATCTGGCCGGGCCGGATCGTCGAGGAAAACCGGCTCCAGAGCGAGATTTCGGCGCTACGCAAGGCTTTCGGGACGGACCGCGACCTGATCGAGACGGTCGCTGGGAGAGGCTACCAGTTTGCCGGCGAGATCCGCGAACTCGGGGCAGAGGTCAGCGCGCGACCGGTTGCTGCGCCCCGCCTGTTCCCGTCCCGCCCTGCCCTGCAACCAACCTCTCCGAGCGCGTATCCGAACTGATCGGCCCAGAGGCAGCGCTCTCCGAGGTAACGGACCTCCTGACGCATTCTGAAGCCGAACGTCGGCAAATCACCGCCATGTCGTGTGAAGCCGTCGGCCTGGCGGCGCGAGCCGACGGGATCGGTCTCGAGGATTTACTCGAAGCGATCGGTGCCTTTCGGCGCTGCGTAGCGGAGATCGTCGGCCGCCACGGCGGGTTTGTCTTCAGTCGTGTCGGGAATACCGTCCTCGTCCTTTTCGGCTATCCCGCGGCGCACGAGCACGACGCCGAGCGGGCGATTCACGCGGGGCTCGAATTGTGTGCGGCGGTCAGGACCCTGAGACCCGGTGCCGACGTGCCGATGCGGTGCCGGGTCGGCATAGCCACGGGAATGGTGATCGTTGGCAATCTTGTCGGGGTCGGCGAGGTCCGGGACCACGGGATTGTCGGCAACGCCCCGGACTTGGCGGCGCGGTTGCAGGTGTCGGCGCAACCCGACACCGTGACGATCGAGCCGACCACCTGGCGTCTGATCGGCAATCTGTTCGATTGCCGCGATCTCGGCGCACTCGACACGAACAGCGACACCGATCCAATACGCCGTTGGCAGGTGCTGGGTGAGAGTGTCGTGGCGAGCCGCTTCGAAGCATTGCGCGGATCGAAATTGACCCCGCTGGTCGGCCGCGACGAAGAGATCGACTTGCTGCTGCGCCGGTGGGCGCGCGCCAAGGCTGGCGACGGCCAGATCATACTGGTCTCGGGCGAGGCGGGCATCGGCAAGTCGCGCATCACCGCGGCATTTGAAGAACGCCTGCACGCCGAGCCGCATCTCCGCCTGCGCTATTTCTGCTCGCCTTATCACCAGGACAGCGCGCTGTTCCCGGTCATCGACCAACTCGGCCGGGCTGCCGGGTTCGCGCGCGACGATCCTCCCGCTTCGAAGTTGGAGAAACTCGAGGCCTTGCTGGCCCACGCCTCCCCGCCGGACGAGGAAGTGGCGTTCCTCGCCGATCTGATGTCATTGCCAGCTTCGGAGCGCCACCCTCTGCCAAATCTCAGTCCGCAACGGAAAAAGGAAAGGACGCTGGAGGCGCTGATCCACCAGCTCGAGGGTATGGCGCACGAAAAGCCGGTGGTCACGGTATGGGAGGATGCGCATTGGCTCGACCCCACCTCGCGGGAGCTGCTCGACCTGACCGTCGAGCGCGTCCGCAGCCTGCCGGTGCTGCTGATCGTGACGTTCCGCCCCGAGTTTCAGCCGCCCTGGGCTGGCCAGCCGCAGGTCAGCATGCTCGCTCTCAACCGTCTGGACCGGCGTGACTGCACCTCTTTGATCACGTAGATCGCCGGCGGCAAGACGTTGCCCGACGAGCTCGTCTACCAGATTGCCGAGCGCACCGACGGCGTGCCGCTGTTTGTCGAGGAATTGACCAAGAGCGTCTTGGAGAGCGGTTTGCTGCGCGAGGAGAACGATCACTACGTGCTCGACCGCCCGTTGCCGCCGCTTGCGATCCCTGCAACCCTGCACGCCTCGCTGTTGGCGCGGCTCGACCGCCTGGCGTCGGCGCGGCGGGTAGCGCAGATCGGCGCGGCGATCGGGCGCCAGTTTTCCTACGCGCTGGTGCGCGCGGTATCCCGCCTTCCCGAGGACGAGCTGCGAGCAGCTCTCGGCCAACTCGTCGCTTCCGAGCTGGTCTTCCAGCGCGGCACGCCGCCCGACGCGGTCTACAGCTTCAAGCACGCGCTGGTGCAGGACGCGGCGCACAGCAGCCTGCTGCGCAATGCCCGGCAGCAATTGCACGCGCAGATCGCCGAAGCGCTCGAAGCCCACTCCCCGGAAATCATGGAAAGCCAGCCCGAGCTGCTCGCGCAGCATTACGCCGAGGCCGGTCTGGCCGAAAAATGCGGCCGCCTTTTGGGGCAAGGCCGGTCACCGGTCCGTCGCCCGCTCGGCGATGGCGGAAGCGGCTGCGCAATTTCAAAAGGGGCTGGACCAGCTGGCGCTGTTGCCCGACATCCCTGAACGCCGGCGAAGGAGCTCGAGTTTTCCAGCGCTCTGGGCGCGGTGTTGAATGTCGTCAAAGGCTCGGCCGCGCCGGAGACGGGCCAGGCCTACGCTCGCGCGCGGGAGCTGTGGGAACAGCTCGATTCTCCCGTTGAGTTCATTCAGGTTCCCTGCGGGCAGTCCCGGTATCACGCGCATCGCGGCGAATTGGATGTGGCGTTGCGCTTGGATCAGGATTTGTTGCGCCTGAGCCGTCGACGGAACGATTCCTCCGGGCTCGTAATGGGTCACTATTCCTCCGGTCGAAACCTGATGTGGGTCGGCAGCTTTGCCTCGTCCCGATCGCACCTCGAAACGGTGCTCGCGCTTTACGATCCGAACTCCCATCACCCGCTCGTGCGTCAGACCGGAGTCCACCCGCAGTTGGCAGCACGGGCGGCTTTGGGGGTCGTCCTTTTTTGTCTCGGCTTTCCCGAACAGGCATTGGCACAGAGCAACAAGGCAATTGCCGAGGCGCGGAGACTGCCTCATCCGCCGACTTTGGCCATGAGCTTGGGGATCGACGCCCTGCTGCTTATCGATCATCGGCGAAGACATAGGCTTGGAGCAGCGGGCGGACGACTTGGTTGCGGTCGCGACCGATCAGGATTTCCCTTTCTATCGTGCCACTGGAGCGATCTTTCGCGGGTGGGTCAAGGCCAAGAATGCCGATGTGACTGAGGGCCTGTCTCTTCTGCGCAGCGGTTCGAGCGCTTACTGTGCCACTGGGGCCACGGCGTGGATGCCCTTGTATATCGCCCTCCTGGCCGGGGCATGTGAGATCGCAGGTCAAATCGAAGAAGGCGCGGCCCGGTTCGATCAAGCCTTACAGCTCGTCGAAAGGACGGGCGAGCGCTGGTTCGCCGCGGAGCTCGATCGGCAGAGAGGCCAGCTGCTACTACGGCAAGGCCATCCCGAAGCCGCCGAAGATCTATATTGCCAAGCCCTCAGCACCGCCCGAGAGCAGGAAGCCAAGCTGTGGGAGTTGCGCGCCGCCACGAGCCTTGCCCGACTGTGGCGCGATCAAAGTCGCCGCGCCGCAGCCCGCGACCTGCTCGCTCCGGTTTACGACTGGTTCAACGAGGGCTTCGCCACCCCCGATCTCAAAGAGGCAAAGGCGCTGCTGAACGATCTCGGCTAGGCCCATCGGGTTGCCGCGATCGAAATACCCGCGCCGTGGCCACCTGCAGAAATGCCAGGCCCGGTGGGGAACGTCGGCTGTTCATCCCTTGGCGGACCGCCAGCTCGCGCTGTTGCGGCGCGATTTCGTCAGCTTTGCGCAATGCTGTTTCCGCGAGCTGAACCCGAAGACGCGCTTTGCGATGGGATGGCATATCGAAATCATCGCCGCGAAGCTGATGGCAGTGCGCGACGGCAAGATCCGGCGGCTCGTCATCAACCTGCCGCCGCGCCACCTGAAGTCGCTGCTCGCGTCGGTCGCGTTTCCGGCGTGGTGCCTCGGGCATGACCCGTCGGCGCAGATCCTCTGCGTCAGCTATGCGCAGGACCTCGCCGACAAATTGTCGCGCGATTGCCGGCAGATCCTCGCCAGCGCCTGGTACCGCAACATCTTCCCGACGCGCCTGTCGCTGCAGCGCGCCGCGATGCCGGAATTCGACACGACGGCGCAGGGCTGCCGGCTCGCCACCTCGGTTGGCGGCGTGCTGACCGGGCGCGGCGCCGACCTCATCGTCATCGACGACCCGCTGAAGCCCGAGGAGGCGTTGTCGCAAACCCAGCGCCAGGCGGCCAATGACTGGTTCGACCACACCCTCTACAGCCGATTTAACGACAAGCTCACCGGCGCGATCGTCCTCATCATGCACCGATTGCACGAAGACGACCTCACCGGCCATGTATTGGCGCAGGAGGCGTGGGAGACAGTGCGCTTCCCGGCGATTGCCGAGGAGGACGAGGCGCTGCTCGTCGACACGGTGCTGGGGCCGCAACATTTCGCGCGCCCGCGCGGCGAGGCATTGCACCCGGAACGCGAGCCCTTGGCGGTGCTCGCGCATATCCGCCGCACGATCGGCGAATACAATTTCGCGGGGCAATACCAGCAGGCGCCCGCCCCATTGGGCGGCGGCCTCGTCAAGGCGGCCTGGTTCGCGCGCTTCGGGCCCGACGAGGCGCCGCCGCGCTTCGAGCGCATCGTGCAGAGCTGGGACACCGCCAACAAGGCGACCGAGCTCAGCGATTTCAGCGTGTGCACGAGCTGGGGCGTCGCGGGCAAGAACCTCTACCTGATCGACGTGTTGCGCCGGCGCATGGAATACCCCGAATTGAAGCGCGCGGTGCGCGAGCAATATGAACGGTTCGCGCCGTCGGTCGTGCTGATCGAGGACAAGGCCTCAGGCACGCAATTGATCCAGGAACTGATCGCCGACGGCCTCCACGCCGTCACCCGCTACCGCCCGCAGTCGGACAAGGTCATGCGCCTGCACGCGCAGACCGCAATGATCGAGAACGGCTTCGTGCACCTGCCCGAACAGGCGCCATGACTCACCCCATACCTCGCCGAGCTGACCACCTTCCCCAACGCCAGGCACGACGACCAGGTCGACTCGACCGCCCAAATGCTCGACTGGTTCAAGGGGGCCGGCCGCGAGCCGGGCGGGTTCTACCGATATTACAAGGCGCTCGCCCAAGAGCCACAGACGCCCCAGCGGCCCGAGCCGCTATCGGTGACGGCGAAGGGGCTGGGCCTGATCCCGCGGTGACCCGGTAACTTGCGAGGTGTACGCTTAAGCGCAGCATGCCCTACGGGCGAGGGTCGCTTTCGGGCGGTAGGCGAAACCAATGGCGACATTCTCCATATCGCGTTCACGTGGGGTGGGGACGCGGTGCGCATCATCTCGGTTTGGCGAGCTAATAGAAGGGAAACCGAGGTATGGTTACGAGTAAAATGACGCTTGATGCGATCAAGGCGCGTCCATCGAAACGTAATCGGTCCAAGACCGAGGCGACAACCGAAGATGATATTCGCCGGCATATGATTGAAGACGGCGAAAACCCGGACGAGGCGCTGTCCGACAAGGATGTCATATCGCCGTGGTACATTCGAAAGCGATTGGGAATGTCACAGAGAGAGTTCGCCAATACGCTGGGCATTCCGGTCGCGACATTGCGGAATTGGGAGCAGAATTGGGTCGCGATGGAGCCCGCGACAATGGCGCTCATGCGCATCTTGGCGCGGGAGCCGGAAGCGGCTCCTTCGGGCGCTCGGTCGCCGCGCTGCGTAGGAGAAATTTTGAAGCTATCGTGCGCGCCACGGACGAAGGCCTCCACGCTCACCCGCTACCGCCCGCAGTCGGACAAGGTCATGCGGCTGCACGCGCAGACCGCCATGATCGAGAACGGCTTCGTACACCTGCCCGAAGAGGCGCCGTGGCCGCCCCCTACCTCGCCGAGCTGACCGCTTTCCCCAACGGCAAGCACGACGACCAGGTCGAACTCGACCGCCCAGATGCTCGACCGGTTCAAAGGCGCCGCCCGCGAGCTGGGCGGGTTCTATGGCTATTACAGGACGCTCGCCGAAGAGCTTCACGACCCGTGGAGCGCTGGGCCCGCGCCGCTATCGGCAAAGACCCCGCCTCGGCCGGTGGTGATCGGACGCGGCTCAAACGCGCCCGAAGGGTCGCTATAATCGCGAGGGCCCGAATACCGGCGCTCATAGTGGTTCGACACCCCAGTCTCAACCTGAGATGTATTCCTGCGATTTGAAGGTCAGATGCCGCGTTGCCCTCGGGTGCATCCGCCAGTTTCCGAATGGCACCCCAGGTCTGCTTATAGTTCGGAATGATGAACTCGTTCACGCCCGGCGAGACCACGTTGCCCTGCACGCCGGTCGGATAGGCGAACAGCATGAAGGTCTGTTTGCGCTTGGCCGTGGGCGTCGGATAGACCATCGCCTGGGTCGAGCCGTTATCGTTGTAGACCTCGACGAGATCGCCCGCGTTCAGCTTCAACTCGGCCATATCCTGCGGGTTCATCTGGATAAACGGGTAGGGCCAGCGGTCAGTGACGAGTTCGTTCTGCTGGTCGAGATAGGCGCTCTGCCAGACATGGTTCGTCCGGCCGTTATTGATGAGGAACGGCCACTTCTTCATCTCCTCTTCCTTACCGGGCGCTTCCAACCCGCGCCACTGCGTCGCCATGAACTGCGCCTTGCCGTCCGGTCGGTTGAATTTCCCGTCAGCGTAGAGGCGCTTGGTGCCGATAATCCGCTCGGTGCCGGATGCTGGCGTGGGCGCTGCCGCCGTCGTCGGCACATCCTTCTGCACCGGCTCTTTGCCGCGAGCACCTTCTATGGCCGGTCCTTGAAGAACCTCGCCCTTTGCCGCCGGTCGAGGTGCCCGGTGCCACAGCACCGGTCGACTCGATGCCGGTGGCGGGTTCCTGGAAGCCGTTTGTGCCCATCGCGCGAAGCCGCGCGTAGGTGACGAACTCGCCGCCCTTCTCGTGCTGGTGGTAGCCGTCCATGAAGGCATCTTCTTCGGTCTTCCAGTCGAAGCCTTTAAACCGGTCTGCCACATCCGGCTTGCCCGTTTCGCGAAAAACCCGCTCCAAGTTGTTGGCAATGCGCGCCGCGATCAGACAATCGGGCATGGCTTGGCCGGGCGGGTCCATATAGCGTTCGGTGAGCCGCATCCGCCGCTCGCCATTCATTGAGGTCAGGTTCATCTCGCCCGAAGTCGCTCCCGGCAGCCATACATGGCAGGCTTGGCCGATCTTGGTGGGAACGATGTCCACATCGACCGCGAACAATCCGCCCTGCTTGATCGCGTCCATGATGGCCTTCACCATCTGGGGCCGATCGCCATACGGCACGCGACGACATGGCGTCCTTAACCAGATCGGTGCGCTTTTTGTAGGCTTCCTTGAATTTGAGCGCGTTCAGTGTCGTCTTGTAATGATCGCAGCCCCAGATGTGATGGACGCCCCCTTTGCCCTCGATCAGCAGCTTGTCCACGTAGGGGGCGGGACGCCCGATAAAGGCGTCGGAAGGCCGCGAATAACCTTCCTGATGGCCCCCCATCCGCACACATCCGCCACCTGGACGCCCGATGTTTCCAGTCGCGAGCGCGACGTTCACGAGCGCGCCGTTGGTCCGGTAATTATCGTTGCCCCAAATCAGGCCCTTCTCGTAGGCGAACATCGTGCGCCGTCGAGCGCCGCCCTGTTTCGGCTCGGCGATCCATGCGGCAGATTTTGTGATCTGATCGGTGGTGAGACCAGTGATCCGCGCCGCTTCGTCGAGGCTGGTTCTGTTTGCGGCGAGGGCCTTGTCGAAGTCCTTGGTTGACGCTGCGATGAATGCCTTGTCGGTCCAGCCCTTATCGGCGACGAGAGTCAGCCAAGCATTAAACAGGGCAAGATCGGTGCCGGGGTTGATGGCAAGATGCATTACGCGGTCCTTGCCGGCCTCGATCTCGCAGGCATTGATTGTTACCGTTCGGCGCGGATCGACGAAAATGATGCGCACTGGTTCAATAGGTTCCGAGCCGAATTCAGCTTTTTTCTTATCATTGGAAGTGCCGCGAAGATTCGGAATCCAGTGATTGAGGAAATAGTTGGTCTGCGTTTCGAGAGCGTTGGTGCCGACCGCAACAATCGTGTCGGCAAGTTCAGCGTCCTCATAGCAGTTGTTGAGTTCGCCCACCCCCATGTCGCGGGTCGCATGGACTTCCGAGTTGTAGGCCGGGCGGTTGTGAATGCGGATGTTCTTGACCTTCATGGCCCCGAAATAGAGCTTTCCGGTGCCCCATGTGTTCTCGTACCCGCCGCCGGCGCCGCCGTGATCGTAAGCCGAGACGAACAACCCGTCCTCGCCCATGTCATTGATGACGCCAACAGTGACACGTGCGACGAGATCGAGCGCATCGTCCCAACTGGTCGGTTGCATCTGCCCATATCGCCAGACCATTGGGTCGGTGAGGCGTTGCAGTTGAGTATTGCGGGCGCGCGAATAGCTCATCTCCGCCATACGCGCCCCACGGATCGACCCGAGGCCGGAATTCACACTGCAATTCGGATCGGGTTTAATGACGATGTGCACGTCCTGCCCGTTCTGGCGGACAATGTTATACATTGATGGCGAATACCAAGCTGCCGTTTCGGCTTGTTGTTGTTTCGAGAGATCTGCGCCGAACTTGTTCTCGGAAGGGGCGGTTCCGCCCTGCTTGTTTACAGCCCAGGTATATGCCTTATACCCGCAGCCCACTATGCAGTAGTGGCAGGTAACATTGAACTCGCTGGCATCCTTGGGGATGATCGGCAGGCGATCGATGTGACGCTTGTAAGCCATTGTTTCCTCCCCTCAGAGCACATTTGACAGCCGACCATAGAGCAATTCATCCACGCCTTCGGCGTAAATGTCGCCCTTACTGTCTATCCGCAGGATGTATTGTGGGAGGTTTTGGGTTGCCTGACCCCAAATCTGCAAACCGCCTGCTTCGCAGTCGAAGCGTGAATAATGGCCGGGGCAATTCAGGGTTCGATCGCTACTGATGTAGTTGAGGGGGAATCCCTTGTGCGGACAGGTCGTCGAGAACCCAACGATATCGCCATCGGGACCGAGCCCCGTGGGGACACGCTTCCCGAATTTCAGCAGAACTCCTGGCGCATTCGCGTCGGGGTAAGCCACCTCCAGCGGCTCGTTGATTTTCAGATCCCGCACGTTGGCGAGCTTTGCTGACGGATAGATAACCCCCGTGACAGGAGCCGCTTTCGCTGGCTTGACCGGCAATTGGGCTGCGGCAGCACCGGCTGCGGCGACGCCCGCGCCAGTCAGGAACCTGCGGCGACCGATAGCGATCACGGGCTTGCAGTGATTCATAGACGTTTTCTCCCATTCTCACAGCCGATGATCCTCGGCTATTTCGATAGTTGCAGTTTTATGACAATAGTTGACATACGGCAGGCGCGCCACAATTTTTTTCGATGATCGACGAATTATCTAAAGGTTGGGGGGATGGATCAGAAGCGGGCAATCGCGGCACTCGGGGCGCTCGCCCAGGAGACCCGCCTGGAGTTGTTCCGGCTGCTCGTTACGTGCGGCCCAGAAGGTCTGCCAGCCGGGGTCATCGCTGAACTGCTCGGAGTGCTACCCTCCTCGCTTTCTTTCCATCTCGCGCAACTCGTGCACGCCGGTCTTATCACGCAGCGCCGGTTGAGCCGCCAGATCATCTACTCCGCCGAATACGGCACGATGAATGATTTGCTGGTCTACCTGACCGAGAATTGCTGCGGTCAAGGGGTCACCACGTGTACCCCGGTCTGCAACCCTGCGGTGTCGTGCCAGACGACAAAAACCGACACCACGGCAGCCTGATCACCAGGAGGAGCGTTAATGGACGAGGCTCAGATCAAGGACATGGTGCGTGCTCGATACGGCAGCATCGCCTCCTCGGATGCTTCTGATCCCTGCTGCGGCCCAGCCGCATCATCGTGCCGCGGCCCTGCGCTTGCATCTCCTTCCGATGAAAAGTCTCTGCGGATGGGATACTCCGAAACGGACCTCACATCGGTTCCGGAAGGGGCAAACCTCGGGTTGGGCTGCGGCAACCCGCACGCAATAGCGGCGATGCAGCCGGGTGAAGTTGTGGTCGATCTCGGCAGCGGTGCTGGGTTTGATTGCTTCCTTGCGGCTCAACGGGTCGGGCCGACAGGCCGCGTGATCGGCGTCGATATGACCCACGAAATGCTCAATAAGGCGCGCGAGAACGCGGCTAAGGTCGGCGCGGCAAACGTCGAATTCCGGCTCGGCGAACTCGAACATCTGCCGATCGCCGACAACACCGCCGACGTGGTGATCTCCAACTGTGTCATCAACCTCGTGCCCGACAAAGCACAGGTGTTCCGGGAAACATTCCGGGTGCTCAAGCTCGGAGGCAGGGTCGCAGTATCCGACATCGTGAACACGGCCCCGCTGCCCGCGGATCTGCAAACCGATCCCTCGTTCATCTGCGGCTGCGTCGCGGGCGCAGGGAGCGCCGATCGTGTCGAAGCATGGCTCAGGGAGGCCGGTTTCACGGATGTCCGAATCACCGTCAAACCGGAAAGCCGAGAACTGATCCAGACCTGGGCACCCGGACGGGGTATCGAGGACTTTGTGGTCTCCGCGATCGTCGAAGCCCGTAAGCCACTGAGCTAGTAATAAAGTGCCCGTGGATGAGAAGGTCTATAACGTTCTGTTCCTGTGCACAGGGAACTCGGCGCGTAGCATCCTTGCCGAAACCTTGTTGAATCATTTGGGCAAGGGACAGTTCAACGCATACAGTGCGGGCAGCTTCCCGAAAGGCGTAGTGCACCCGCTCGCGCTCGATCTGCTCGAACGACTCCGCCTGCCGACGACCGGTCTCCGCAGTAAGAGTTGGAAGGAATTCGCCCGTCCCGGCGCACCGGTCATGGATTTCGTCTTCACTGTGTGCGATCAGGCGGCGGGCGAGGTCTGCCCGGTCTGGCCCGGTAATCCGATCACCGCGCATTGGGGGGTGCCTGATCCGGCTGCCGTCGAAGGCCCCGAGGAAGAATGCAAACGGGCTTTTCGCCATGCCTTCCACCAGCTGGACGCGCGGATACAGGCTCTTCATCGCGCTGCCGATTGATAAGCTTGACCGCATGGTTCTCCAGCGCCGTGCAGACGAGATCGGTCGGAATACGACGACCGATGAACCGTAGGCTGATCGCAGAAGGAGTTGGCACCGCGCTCCTGCTCGCCGCCGTCGTTGGGTCTGGCATCATGGCTGAGCGGTTGTCAGGCGGGAACAACGCCGTCGCCCTACTGGCCAATGCCATCGCGACGGGGGCGGCTCTCTACCCGCTTATCTTGAGTTTCGACGGCCTATCAGGCGCACATTTCAATCCCGCGGTTAGTCTCGTCATGGGTATCAACCGGGAACTACAGTGGCGGCTGGTCGGACCCTATGCCCTCGTACAGACGGTCGGCGCGGTCCTCGGCGTATGGATCGCGCACTTGATGTTTAATATGCCGATCTTGCAGGTATCACCGAAGGTGCGAACCGGGATCGGTCAATGGGCTGGCGAATTCGTCGCGACTTTCGGGCTCATTATGGTGATCGAATGCGGACGGCGACGATTTCCCGCTCAACTCCCCGCCACCGTCGCCACCTACATCGTAGCCGCCTATTGGTTCACTTCGTCAACGTCGTTTGCCAATCCCGCAGTGACGATCGCACGATCGCTGACCGCGACATTTGCCGGTATCGCGCCCGAGAATGCCGCCGCCTTTATAGTGTCCCAGTTTGCCGGGGCGCTGGCATCCGCATTATTGTTTGGATGGCTTTACCGGCGAAGCGAAAGCAATCACGATTTGGCCGACCGGCGTCTTCATGATATCAGCGCATAGCACGGCCTTCGGGAAGTTACCCCGGTACGGATTGCGTCGGGATCAATTAGCAGATCGAAGTAAGGGCGGGCCGGGACCTCGAAAAGCTGTTGCTCTGTTACCTGAGATTTAAGGAGTCCGCCGCTCCGTTCACCAGATGGATAGCCCTTCCCGGCATGGAGTTTCGTTTTAGCGCCGCGCTGACGAGGAGCTGCGGCTCGACTTCCTTCTGCGCCTGTTTGATCAACCGGTCGATGTCGCCATCAGTCAGGCCGGCAGCGATGACCCGCGCCCGTGGCGCGCGCCAGCCGGGGATCAACTCGTCCGGCTCGATCGTGATCGTGACGCGATCATCCGGGTCGAGGCCGCGGCTCGCTATCTTGCTCACAGTGGTTTCGATCACCTCGCTTTGGGACGACATACGAGATCTCCAGTTTTCTGGCCTGGCATCTAGGCCTCGCGGCTCTTTTGGTCAAATACAGGGCATGTCCCTCGGATGCGGTCACAACCGGATCGAGGCCGGATGGACCATCACGTCCGTCTGCCCGAAATCCGCGCCCTTGAACATCAGCGGGGCGCGCATGACCGCCGAGACGGCATAGGCCATGCAGTCGCCGAAATTAAGCCGTGCCGGGTGCCCGCTCGCTCTGCCGAACCGGTCGAAGGCGCCCGACGCCGCGTCGGCCATCTCGCGGCTGAACGGAATCACGGCACCGTGCCCGGACTGGACCAAATGCTCCAGCCAGTTTGAGCGGCGCGCCGTCAGATTGACCGAGCACCAGGCGCGCGTTTCAACCAGTGTCGGCGCGCCGATCGCGCATTCCTCTTGGGCCAAGAGGTCGAGCAGCCGCTCGGCATCGGGCTCGCCTTTGATGATCCCGACCAGCACCGAGCTGTCGAGGACGATCACGCCGGCAGACCCGTACCTTCGTCGTACAGCGCCTCGATGGGCATCTCGGCCTCCGCCAGGCCACCCTCGCGGTCCCCACGCAACAGGCGCCGCCAGATCTCGACCTCTTTCGGCGGCGCTTTCCCGGGACGGTCGGGACGGTAGTGCCGAAGGGCATCCAGTACGACCTCGCCGATCGTCCTGCCGGTCTGCCGCGCCAGCGCGCGTGCGAGCTGGGCGGCTTCGGCGTTGCGGATATGAACCTGATCCTTCACGCGCGCTTCCCTCCATGCGGCGGGCGTCAGGTACATATGTACTTCGGTATCGATGCTCCCGCAACCTGGGGATCCGTGACGCCTGAGCCGAGGATCAGCGAGGCGGGTCGGTGCAGTTTCCAGGAGCGCGAGGAAACCTACAAATTCGCGGTGCACCGGGACCCTTGAAGGGCTCGGCGCACGCCTTCGGGATTGTGCGCTATGACTGTAAGATAGGCGCGCGCCGGTTGGTCCGGCTCGGTGCGACCCTGCTCCCAATCACGCAGTGTGCCGAGTGGGATCGATAACGCGCGGCAAACTCCTGCTGACTCAGCCTGAGTGCGCGCCGCAAGCCTTGACGCGCGGCACGCGCCGAGCCTCCGTCAATTGTTGGGGCCGCCCGGGATGAGATGAGCTGCCGAGCGATTGCCGGTATCCTGTCGTGGCCGCCAGCAGGTGTCAGATAGGAGGAAGCAATGTCCCGGCACATCAAGAAGGCAGCGTTGGCCGGCCAGCAGGAAGCGGCCGACGCCAAGATCCGCAGCACCGTCGAGAGCATCATTGCCGATGTCGCGAAACGGGGCGACGCGGCGGTGCGCGACATGTCGGAGCGGTTCGACAAATGGTCGCCGCCGAGCTTTCGCCTCTCCGACGACGAAATTGCGGCACTGGTCGCCAAGGTCGCGCCGCAGACGATCGCGGACATCAAATTCGCGCAGGCGCAGATCCGCAATTTCGCCGAGATCCAGCGGGCCTCGATGCGCGATGTCGAGGTCGAGACGTTGCCCGGGGTCGTGCTCGGACACCGGCACATCCCGGTCGGCAGTGTCGGCTGCTATGTGCCAGGCGGCCGCTATCCGATGGTGGCCTCGGCGCATATGAGCATTGTCACCGCGCGCGTCGCCGGGGTCGGGCACATCACCGCCTGCACCCCGCCCAACCAGGGTGGTCCGCATCCCGAGACGATTGCCGCGATGCATCTCGGCGGCGCCGACGAGATCCATGTTCTCGGCGGCGTTCAGGCCGTCGCGGCGATGGCGCTCGGCACCGCGACCTTCAAGCCGGTCGACATGCTGGTCGGGCCCGGCAACGCCTATGTCGCCGAAGCCAAGCGCCAGCTTTATGGCCGGGTCGGCATCGACCTCTTCGCCGGCCCGACCGAGATCCTCGTCATTGCCGACGACACGGCCGACGCCGAGATGTGTGCGACCGACCTGTTGGGCCAGGCCGAGCACGGCCCGACCTCGCCGGCGATCCTGCTCACGACCTGCGAAAGGCTTGCCCACGCCACGATCGCCGAGGTCGACCGTCAGCTCGCGCAATTGCGCACCGCCGACATCGCCGGGGTCGCGTGGCGCGATTACGGCGAGGTCATCCTGTGCGCCGACGAGGATGAGATGGTGGCCGAGGCCGACCACATCGCCGCCGAGCATGTCGAGGTACTGACATCGCAGCCGCGCCGCTATCTGGAAAGGCTCAAAAACTACGGCGCTCTCTTCCTCGGCCCCGAGACCAACGTGGCTTACGGCGACAAGGTTATCGGCACCAACCACACGCTGCCGACCAGGGGCGCCGCCCGCTACACCGGCGGCCTCTGGGTCGGCAAGTTTCTGAAGACCTGCACCTACCAGGAGATCAGGACCCCAGAGGCGAGCGCGCTGGTCGGCGAATATTGCAGCCGCCTCTGCGCGATCGAACGCTTCTGGGGCCACAAGGAGCAAGCCGACCTGCGCGTCCGCCGCTACGGGAGGAAAAACGCCGCGGAATAGCACAAGCAGTCACCGCGGTGCGGCTCAGCCTGCCGGGACCGCCTGCCAGCCAGTCTTGCCCTAGGCAGTATTACAAATACTGCACGGCGTAGCCGGTTATTAGCGGATAGTCCGGATGGCCGCAGGTGTCGTCGTTAGGGATTGGCGCGGCGGTGCGCCCTATGTGCTCTCATGGCTCAACAATGCTGTGTTAGAAGGGTCGCACAGCAACGAAGGAGAAGGCCGATGGCCGGGTTGTATTTCGAGGAGTTTGAAGAAGATCAGGTCTTCGAACACGCGATCAGCCGGACCGTCACCGAAATGGACAATGTGTTGTTCAGCACGTTGACCATGAACCCGCAACCGCTGCACCTCGATGAAGAATTCGCCAAGCAGACCGAGTTCGGCCAGCGCCTCGTGAATAGCCTGTTCACCCTCGGTCTCGTCATCGGCATCAGCGTCGGCGAAACGACGCTCGGGACGACGGTCGCCAATTTGGGGATGAGCGATGTCCGGTTTCCAAAGCCGGTCTTTCACGGCGACACGTTGCGGGCGCGAACGATCGTGAAGTCGAAACGGCGCAGCCAGTCGCGCAAGGATGCCGGGATCGTGGAGTTCGAGCATCAGGGGATCAACCAGCGCGGCGAAACCGTCGCGATCTGCCGGCGCGCCGGCTTGATGAAATGCCGGCCCACATGAAGTACCAGTCCATATGAAGTACCGGCCGACGGAGGGGTGAATGCGCTCCCTGCTGTTTGTTCCCGCCGATAGCGAACGCAAGCTCTCCCGTGCGCCGCAATCTGGCGCCGATGCTTTGATCCTCGATCTGGAGGATTCGGTGGTGCCGGCGAATCGGCCGTTGGCGCGCCGTCAGGCTCGCGATTTCCTCGCGACCACCGGTTCCGTCGAGTTCCACCGCTATGTGCGGATCAATCCACTATCGAGCGGCGTCGCGCTCGATGATCTCGCTGCTGTAGTGCCGGGAAAACCGGCTGGAATACTGTTGCCGAAATGCGTGCCCGAGGATCTGCGGACGCTCGATCATTATTTATCGGCCTTGGAGGCGGCGTCGGCGCTGCCGCCGGGAGGCATCCGGGTCATCGCCATCGCCACCGAAACTCCGGCCGCGATGTTTACGCTCGGCGGCTACGGCGGGGTGTCTTCGCGGCTCGAAGCGATTACCTGGGGCGCGGAAGATCTAGCCGCGTGCATCGGCGGCAACAACCGCCGAGTCGAGGGCATCTATGACGACGTCTACCGGCTGGCCCGCTCACTTTGCTTGTTGGGTGCCGCGGCTGCCGGCGTCGTTCCGATCGACACGATCTATACCGATTTCAAGAACGAGACCGGGCTCGCCGCCGAGTGCGCTGCCGCACGGAGATCCGGCTTTACCGCCAAAATGGCGATCCATCCAGCGCAGATCCCGGTCATCAACCGGGCCTTTGCCGTCAGCGATGAAGAACACGCATGGTCGCGGAAGGTCGTCCAGGCGTTTGCCGAAAACCCCGAAGCCGGGACTATCGCCATTGACGGCAAGATGATCGACAAACCGCACCTGGTACTGGCACGCCGGCTTCTCGGCTTAGGCGCGGGGTGAGAGATCCCGCTCACCTCCAGCGTCGCCGTGAGCCTGTCATGACTGCAAGCCGGTGCTCGGCTGGCGAGACCATGGCGGCCGATCTCGTTTGTTGCTACGCTGGGCGAGCATCCTAGGGTTGAGCGGAATGATCGTGAAATCGATGATCGGGACACTCGCCGCGGCGGGCTGTTGGCGGCGTGTGCGCAACTGCCGCCCCGATATTTCGGACCGCAGACGGCGTCGGCTGGCGGCGAGGTCGAGCCGGAGCGGATCAATTCTCCGGCATATGCCGTACGGCCGCCGCTACCTGGCCGGCCCCGTTATCTCGACACGATCCGCTACATCGATGATGGGGTGAAATATATCGATCCGTACGCCGAGTTCTTTATTTCCTTTGACGGTCAGATGTGTTTTCGCGGATTGGTCAATCGTCAGAAAGCATATTTTGAAAATTACCAAAACTATTGGTGTATGTATCCGACTGCCGTGAGCAATGTGGAAGCACTGGAGAACGATATCAGTTATGTGAATACGGTTCGCGTATGGTGCGCGCTGGAAGCGCCGCAATGTGCCCGCCGGATCGGGTTTGCTAATTTTCTGGATAACAGCGACTGGATCGGCAACAGCATAGCGGCGCAAACCCGCCCCGCAAAAGATCAGCGCAACGCGATCGGGTATCTGATCTACCTGATGGGCGGGAACGCAGTTGGCGCCCAGCCGCTACGATGATGTCGCCCCACGCCTTTCCCCAATGCGAGAGGCTCGGTCAACCGAGCCAGCCCGTCGCGACGCCCGCGAGCAATACGGTGCCGACAAAGGCGCGGTAGACGACGAATGGCCAGGCTGCGAAGCGTTCGAGAATGCGCAACAGGCCCCAGATCGCCACAAAAGCCGAGAGGCTCGCGACGACGAGCCCCAAGATCAGCACCGACCAGCCATGCGCATCGAGGCCGGCGTGCCGCAGCTCCGCCAATTCCTTGAGGCCGGCCAGCGCGATCGCCGGCAATCCGAGCAAGAACGAGAAGCGCGCGGCCTCCTCGCGCCTGAACCCGAGGAAAAGAGCCGCCGTCAGGGTCGAGCCCGAGCGCGACACGCCGGGGATTAGGGCGCCGACCTGCGCGATGCCGACAACGAGGCAGTCGGAGAGGCCTACGCGCTCGAAGGGGCGCTGGTGGCGCGCCACGACTTCCGCTATCGCGAGCAGCAGCGCCATGACGATGCAAGCCAGACCCACCACGACCAAACTCCGCAGCGGCGAACCGCAAGTGTTGAGTGTCTTAGCGAGCGCAAGCCCGGCAATCCCGATCGGTATGGTGCCGATCATGATGCCGACAGCGAGTACGAATGAACGATTGTAGTAGTCGCGGCGTGCGATCGCCGACAACGACCCGAAGACGAGGTCCCAAACGTCTCGCCAGAAATAGCTGATGACCGCCGCCAAGGCGGCAAGCTGCATAGCCGCCGAAAAGGCGGACCCCGGGTCCGGCCAGCCCAAGAGTGCGGGTACAATGCGCATATGCGCCGTCGAGGAAATCGGCATCAGCTCGGTGACGCCTTGAACGACGCCCAGCACGGCCACCTTCGCATAGCCGAGCGCGACGAACCCGGTGTCGATGCCGTTGGTACAACCATTATCCACGCGATTACGTCGCCTTTAAATTGCGGCCCGGAGGGGGCGCGTCGGAAACGCCAAATCGTAATTTCCTCGCAGCCGCTGATCAATCGGCAAGCCGGTCGGCATCATAGTAGCCGACGATTATGCGAAACTAACGGTTAATCGCTCGCGCTGAGTGCCGAACGGGGCGGGGTCAAGGGGTTCCGCCCGTCTGTCGATAGCCGTGGAGGAAGCGGGTTGCTCTATGGATGCGACCGAGTTGCTAGTGCGCGCCCGGATCAAGTAGCATCGTCTCTTCAGAGCGTCATCCGCGGGTTTGACCCGCGGATCTCCGAGATGGCCGGGTCAAAGCCAGGTCAAGCCCGGCCATGACGAATATGTGGCCTTCCGCCTAGACCGAGTAGTACATCTGGAATTCGATCGGGTGGGGGGTGTGCTCGAAGGCGTAGACCTCCTCCCATTTCAGTTCGATGTAGGCTTCGATCTGGTCCATGGTGAAGACGTCGCCCTTCAACAGGAAGGCGTGGTCGGCGCGCAACTCGCCCAAGGCCTCGCGCAACGAGCCGCAGACCGTCGGCACGTCCTTCAACTCCTCCGGCGGCAGGTCGTAGAGGTTCTTGTCCATCGGGTCGCCGGGGTGGATCTTGTTCTGGATGCCGTCGAGGCCCGGCCATCAGCATCGCGGCGAAGCCGAGATAGGGGTTGGCGGCGGGATCGGGGAAGCGCACCTCGACGCGCTTGCCCTTGGGGCTCGCGACATACGGGATGCGGCACGAGGCCGAGCGGTTGCGCGACGAATAGGCGAGCAGCACCGGCGCCTCGAAGCCGGGGATCAGCCGCTTGTAGCTGTTCGTCGTCGGGTTGGTGAAGGCGTTGATCGCCTTGGCGTGCCTGATGATGCCGCCGATGTAGTAGAGCGCCGTCTCCGACAGATCGGCATAGAGGTTGCCGGCGAAGAGCGGGCGCTCGCCCTTCCAGATCGACTGGTGGGTGTGCATGCCCGAGCCGTTGTCGCCCATGATCGGCTTCGGCATGAAGGTCGCCGTCTTGCCGTATTGGTTGGCGACGTTGTGCACGACGTATTTGTAGATCTGCATGTTGTCGGCGGTGCTGACCAGGGTCGAAAACTCAAAGCCCAGCTCGGCCTGCGCGGGCGCCACCTCGTGGTGATGCTTTTCGACCTCGAGCCCCATGTCGAGCATCACCGACAGCATCTCGGCGCGGATGTCCGATTGGCTGTCGACCGGCGGCACCGGGAAATAGCCGCCCTTGATCGGCGGCCGGTGGCCGGTGTTGCCGTCGGGGAATTTCCTGTCGCTGACGTAGGGGCCCTCTTCGCTGTCGATCTCGTACATCGCGCCCTTCATCGTCGCCGAATAGCGCACGTCGTCGAAGATGAAGAACTCGGCCTCGGGGCCGAAATAGGCGGTGTCGCCGATGCCGGTCGCGATCAGGTGCTGCTCGGCCTTCTTGGCGATCGAGCGCGGGTCGCGGGCGTAGGGCTGCCCGGTCAGCGGCTCGTGCACGTCGCAGAAGATGATCAGCGAGGTCTGCGCGGCGAACGGGTCGAGCACCGCGGTCGCGCAATCGGGCACCAGCATCATGTCCGACTCGTTGATCGCCTTCCAGCCGGCGATCGACGAGCCGTCGAACATCACGCCGTCGTCAGGAAATCCTCGCTGATCGTGCGCACGTGATGCGCCAGATGCTGCCACTTGCCGCGCGGATCGGTGAAGCGGAAGTCGACGTATTTGACGTCGTGCTCCTTGATCATATCCATGACTTTTTGGGTATCGGACATCGCAACTTTCCGTTCGAAGTTAGACAGGGCTCAGGAGCAGCGAGATCACCGCAGAGGCAATACTGCGACTCGGTCAGATCGCATCCGCGCCGCGCTCGCCGGTGCGGATGCGGATGGCTTCCTCGATCGTCGTGACGAAGATCTTGCCGTCGCCGATGCGGCCGGTGTGGGCAGCTTGCTGAATCGCCTCCACCGCGCGCTCGACGAGCGCATCCTCCATGACCACCTCGATCTTCACCTTCGGCAGGAAGTCGACGACGTACTCGGCCCCGCGATAGAGCTCGGTGTGGCCCTTCTGGCGGCCGAAGCCCTTGGCCTCGGTGACGGTGATTCCCTTGATCCCGACTTCGTGAAGCGCTTCCTTCACCTCGTCGAGCTTGAAGGGCTTGATGATCGCCTCGATCTTTTTCATCGACTTCCCGTCTCTCTCAGCCAGGCACCGACCTCGGCGCGCTCGGAGCATAACCTATGCCAGTGTCGGTCGGCGACAGGGAGATCCGAAAGGGAGATCCGAAATCGCCGCGGGCAGGCCCCAATTTGCCTATATCCATAGCAGGAATCTGCTGAATTTTTAGTCGCCTCATTCAGCCGGGCGACCGATTGCCGAGATAACTCCGGATCCGCTCGACCGCCTCGGCGATCGCCTCTCGGCTGTTGGCGTAAGAGAAACGCAAATAGCCCTCGCCATATTCGCCAAAGCTGGTGCCGGCGATCGTTGCGACCCCGGCCTGCTCGAGCAGGTGGCCCTGCAATGTACGCGCGTCGTAACCGGTCCCGGTGATATTGGGGAAAGTATAGAAGGCGCCGCCCGGCTGCTGACAGCGAAAGCCGGGCAGCCCGTTCAATGCCGCGACGATCATTTCGCGCCGCTCGGCAAACGCCTTCACCATGCGGTGGACCGGCTCGCGCGGGCCGGTCAGGGCGGCGATCCCGGCGTACTGTGCGGCCGCGTTGACGCAGGAATGGCAGTTGATCGCGAGCCGCTCGGCATGCTCGAACAACGCCTTGGGCCATACCCCATAACCCAGCCGCCAGCCGGTCATCGCATAGGTTTTGCTCCAGCCGTCGAGCAGGATTAGCCGGTCGCGGAGCGACGGGTAGCGAAGGAGACTGACATGCTCGGCGCCGTCGTAAAGGATCTCGCCGTAGATTTCGTCGCTGAGCACGGCGACTTGCGGGTGCCGTTCGAGCCCGGCGACCAGCCGGTCGAGCTCGTCCCGCGGCACGACGCCGCCCGTCGGATTGGCCGGGCTGTTGATGATGATGAGCCGGGTGCGCGGCGTGATCTTGTCGAGCACCTCGTCGGCGCGAAACGAGAAGCCCGCCGCCTCGTGCAGCGGAATCGGCACGGGTGTCGCTCCGGAAAACCGGATCACGCTCTCGTAAATCGGGAACCCGGGGTTGGGGTAGAGGATCTCAACACCACGTTTCGCCGAACATCAGGATCGCGAAAAACATCGTCACTTTGCCGCCGGGAACGACCAGGACTAGGTCCGGCGAAACTTCCACCCCGTGGCGGCGCAAAAGATCGGCCGAAACTGCGGCACGCAACGGCGGGATGCCGTTCGCCGGCGTGTAACCGTGATGTCCGTCGGCGAGCGCCTTGCGCCCGGCCTCGACGATGTGCTCAGGGGTCGCGAAATCCGGCTGGCCGATGCCGAGATTGATGATCGAACGGCCTGAGGCGGCGAGCGCATTGGCGCGGGCCAGCACTTCGAAGGCGGTCTCGGTCCCCAGGACACCCATGCGTCCGGCCATCTGCAGCATCATCTCCTCCCCGCCTACTCGATTTTCATCAGATTAGCGCAGCTTTGGTCAACAAGCACCTAAGCCAACGACGAGCCCATCGGCGAAGAGGAGATCGAGCGCGGCGGCGAGATCGAATGCAGAGTCCCCCGCCGCGGTTGCCGCCGCCGTGCCGAGCGCGAACCCTTCGGCCAATGCCCTGCGGAACGCAAACACTTCGGGGGCGAGCCGTTGCCAGCTGAAGCCCTCGTCCGCGCGCCGTATCTCGACAGTGGTACCGCCGTTCGCGAGATCCACCGGACGAACTTCTTTCTGCTGGTTCGCCAGCCAGATCGCATCGATAGGCCACCCCGAAGCGAAATAGCTGACGGAGGGCTGTAGAGAGATCTTGAGTAGAGATGCGCCCTCGGGCGGAATCCCGGCGAGCGCCTCTATTTTCAGCGCAGCCGCCTCACGCTGCCGTCGCAGCGATGTTGAGGGCCCATTCAAAGCGCGCGACGTCTGCCAGATAGGGCGAGATCCTTGCACGGCTCAAAGCCGGCGAGAAAATCGGCAAAATCGGCGCCGTACTCGACGAGGCAACGCGAATGCGGCGGGTGTTCGCGCACGTATTCATGCGCGGCGTACGCAAAGAAACGCTTGTCGACAAGGCGGCAGACGACCGGGAAAGTGCCTTCCAGGACGGCGCCGAGCGTCGCGATTGCGTGATTGCGATAGATTTGCAATCGCGCCGCCGGGTCGAGGCCGTCGCCGCGGATGGCGGCCACGAGCGCGGCTGTGTCGCCGCCGAGTACCGCTCGGCGGAGCTCCAGTTGCAGTTCAAGCAGTGTCGACATTCCGGTAAAGATCGGCCAGCTCTTGCGCCTGCCGCGCCTCCTCCAGCAGGACTTCCAGGTTGGGGAGATTGGTGTCCCACTCGATCAAGGTGGGCACGGCGCCGAAGCGCCGGAGCGCTTGGGCGTAGAGCTCCCAGACCGGTTGCGCTACGCGAGAGCCGTGGTCGTCGATCAGGACATCCACACCCTCCGCCGCGTGATGGCCGGCGAGATGGATCTCACCGATCACGCCAGCGGGCAGCGCGTCGAGATATGCGATGGGGTCGAACCGGAAATTTGTCGCGCTGATGTAGATGTTGTTGACATCGCAGAGGATGCCGCAGCCGGTTCGGCGGGCGGTTTCGGTCAGGAATTCCGCCTCAAGGATGGTTGAATGGCGAAACCTCAGGTAGGCCGACGGGTTCTCGATCAGCAGCTGCCGCCCGAGCGTCTCTTGCGCCTCGCCGACGTGCCGGCAAAAGATTTCAAGAGCTCTCCTCCGTGTAGGGAAGCGGCAGTAAGTCGTTCAAGTAAGCGCCGCGAATCGCGCTCCAAGCCAGATGCTCGGAGACCAGCATCGGCTCGACCCGCTCGATCAGAGCCTTGAGGCGGCCGAGATGAACGCGGTCCAGTTCCTCGGCGCCTCCCAAGGAGAGCGCAACCCCGTGAACGCTCACCGGGTAATCCCGGCGCAATTCCAGAAGCCGGTCCAGCGCCGCCGTCTCGGCCATGTAATTCTCGGCATGCACCTCGAGGAATCCCAGCTTGGGTCTCGTGGCCGCGATCTCCGCCACATGCGGCAGGCGCAGGCCGATCCCCGTACTACAATTAGACAGAGGTGCAGGCTCGGTCACGATCTCGGCTTCGCCTCGTGCTCCGGAAAACGGCTATCATGGCGGCTGAAGTGTAAAGCATGACATCGAACTCACCCAGTGCCCGAAACAGTCGATCGTCTTTTGCGTGACATACGTTCGATCCGGCCGGCTGTGTCACGCACACACCCTTTGCCGCGTGTTCCGCGAAGGCAAGGCTACAAGCTGGGTCTGCGCTGGGTGCTGACTGCGCTGGTGCTCAGCACGGTGGTCCTGACTGCATTGCTGATCCATCTGTTTTGGTCGGTTGCGGCCCGCCGCAATGTCGGCGATGTGGTTGGCGCAGCTCAATCGGCAGATTGTCGAGTCGATCCATCATGAATTGCGCGGCGTGCTCGACGACGCCTCGTCGATGGAGGAGGCGGTCCGATCGATCTTCTTTCAGGGCACGATAAAGGTGACCGACGAGGGCAAGCGCGAATTCGTCTTTTTGGCATTGCTGCGCTCGCAACCGAGCCTCTCGTGGATTTCACTGGGCTTTCCCGACGGCGGATTTTTCGGCTCACGCAAGGCCAGCGACACCGAAATCGACATGATCGAGGTCAAATGGGACGCGGCGACAGGAACCGCTCGCCAACGGACCGATTATTACACCCCCGAAATCGGCGACATCATGTTCAACAACCGGGAGTTCGAGCCGAGCACGTACAACGCGACGGAGCAGCGCTGGTACCGCCGCGCCGTCGCGGAGAACGCGCCGGGCTGGAGCCGGATATCCAATTTTCCCGGGGGCCACCGGCAAGCCATCGGCATCTCGACCCCGCTGATCGTCGATGATCGGTTTGTCGCCGTCATCAATGTCGTCATCGATCTGGCGCGGTTGTCGCAGTTCTTGTCGAGCCTCGAGGTCGGCAAGTCAGGCACTGTTGTCGTGCTCGATCGCAACGGCAATGTCATGGCTTCGCCGGATTCTGTCGCGATAGAACGCCAGCAGAACGGCACGATGCCGAACCTCCGAAGCCTGAGCCAGGGCAACAGCCTGCTGAGGACGGTCGGCGAATATCTCGGCAGCGGCAGTGCCGACCTCGCTGCCCTATCGGAAACGCGCCAGGCCGAATTCACCTCCCGCGAGGACGGCCGCGACTACTTTCTCACTTTTGCGCCGTTGAGTTTCGACGATTGGGTGGTCGCTACGGTCATACCGGCCGGTGATTTTCTGGCGACGATCGAGCGCAATGCAAAGCTTCTGTTGGCGGCTCTCGGGTTGTTGACGCTCCTCATCGCGTGCTTGGCGATCTTGGCGGCCAACAGGCTGATCGGCGCGCCGCTGCTTCGCATCGTTGGCCAGCTGAGGCACATCGAGAGTTTTGAGCTCGATGCGATTACCTGGATAAGTTCGCCGCTGCGCGAGCTCGACAACCTTTCCGCCGCACTGACGCAGATGAGCCGGGGCCTCGCCTCATTCCAGAAATACATTCCGACTGCGCTCGTTCGCACCCTGGTGGCGCGCGGCGTCGAAGCTCGCCCAGGCGGCCGCCAGCAGGTCCTAACCGTGCTGTTTACCGATATTGTCGGCTTTACGGGGCTTTCGGAGCGGCTCGGTGACGCGATCGTGCCGGTGCTGAGCGACTACCTCGAACTCGCCTCGACAGCAATTTCAGCCCGCAACGGAACTATCGACAAGTTCATCGGCGATGCGGTGATGGCGTTCTGGGGCGCGCCGGCGCCGAACGATCGGCATGCCGTCGATGCTTGCGCCGCGGCGCTCGAATTCAGACACCGCCTGGGTCAACGGCGCGACGAGCCAGGTGGCGAACGAGGAGTGCCGCTGCGTATGCGCGTCGGCATCAATACCGGGCGAATGCTGGTCGGCAATATCGGCTCCAATGAGCGGCTGAGCTATACGGTGATTGGCGACGCCGTCAATGTCGCGAGCCGCCTCGAAGCGGTCAACAAGCGCTACGGAACCGAAATCCTGATCGGCGAGGACACACGCGCCGCCGCGGGCGACGCCATTCTGGTCCGGCGGCTCGATTGGGTCGCGGTCTATGGCCGCACGCAGGGGCTTGCCGTCTACGAGCTGCTCGGCATGGCCGATCATCGTGCTTCCCAGACGCCGGAATGGGTCACGGCATACGAATCTGGCCTCGACGCCTACGGACGACGGGATTGGTCGGGCGCGATCGAGCTGTTCGAGCACGCGATTGCCATTCGGGGTGGCGATCTCCCTTCGCAGATATTCGTCGAGCGCTGTCGGAAGTATCTTGCGTCTGCGCCCCCGGAGGATTGGACTGCGGTGTCGATCCTCGCCGAAAAGTGATTTGCCGACCCCGCTAGCCCGCTACAGAACTGAGGTCCGCTCGCGATGGAGATCTGTATGAAGCCTTCTGTGCTCATCGCCGCTGCTGTCGCCGCCGCAGCGTCTCTGCCCATGGCGGCGGATGCGGGACCGGCGCCGGCTCCGCCTTACAAGCCGGAGAAATGCTTCGGCGTTGCCGCTGCAGGCCAGAACGATTGCCAGACCGCGACCCACTCCTGCGCCGGCAAGTCCAAGACAGCCGCCGCAGGCGATTCCTGGATCTACGTGCCGGCGGGTACCTGCATGAAGATCAACGGCGGCAGCCCGACCCCGAAAGAATCCTGACCGCTCAAGCGGCCGCGCGATACTGCTCTTCGCCGCATCGCGCTGATTCGGCAGCGCGAGACGATAATGCGGCCGGTTTCCGTCCCCCGGTCCCTTCGGTCGACCGAGGCCTTGTGCTACGAAGCAGCCTCGGCTGCCGGGCTGCGGCGCGCCCGAATGTCGACGTCTATCGTATTCTTCGCAAACGGCTTCGTCGTGGCGAGTTGGCTGCCGCATATTCCCGAGGTCAAGGAGCGGCTCGGGCTGGACGATTTTCTGCTTGGCATTGCGCTCTTTTCGATGGCGGCCGGTTCGGTTCTGGTGCTGCCGTTGGCCGGCTGGTCCGCCGGGCGGTTTGGGAGCGATGCGACGACCCGGACGGCCGGGCTGGCGCTTTGCCTGTTGCTGCCGGTGCCGGTAGTGGCGCCCAATCTCGTAATGCTGATCCTGGCGTTGCTGCTCTTCGGGGCGGCCAACGGCATGCTGGACGTGTCGATGAACGCGCAGGCGGTGCTGATCGAGGACCGCTATCGCCGCCCGATCCTCTCCTCGCTGCACGGGCTCTACAGCACGGGCGGCCTCGCCGGAGCCAGCCTCGCCGCGGTCGCTGCCTCGGTCGCCATCCCCGCTCCGGCCCAGACGCTCGGCCTAACGGTTGTTCTGATACCATTGCTGCTCGCGATATCTCGATATCTGCTGCATGGCGAGGCTCGCGGCACGGATCCGGGCACCGTGCTGGCGTGGCCCTCTCGCGCGCTGCTCGGATTGGGGGCCTTGGCGTTCTTGGCGCTCATGGCTGAGGGTGCGATGGGTGACTGGGCCGCAGTCTTTCTGCGCGTATACCGCCGCGCCGGCATGGATAGCGCCGCAACAGGCTTCGCCGGCTTTTCTCTGGCGATGGCGGCCGGCCGGTTCGCCGGCGACTGGGTGCGGCGGCGATGGGGTGCGCCGAGCTTGCTGCGCGTCGGAGGGCTCGCGGCCGCGGTCGGCATGACGACCGCGCTGATTATACCGGAGCTGGTCCCCTCGGTGCTCGGCTTCACCCTTTTTGGCCTCGGGCTCGCCAACATGATCCCAATCCTGTTTGGCGCCGCCGGCCGGGCTGAGGGTATGACGCCCGGTCTCGGCATAGCCGCGGTTGCTACGAGCGGTTATGCCGGATTGCTCGCCGGCCCACCGCTGATCGGCATGACCGCCGAGCTCGTCGGCCTGCGGTTGGCACTGGTTGCGATCGTCTGCGGCGTGCTCACCATAGCGGTTTTCGCCGGGGTGGTCGGCACCAACACGCCCAGTCATCCGGAGAGATAATGAACATGGTCCGCTTCGGCCGGGCGATCTGCGGCGACCTCCATGAGGCCGAGCGCCGCGAATGGTGGCTCGCCAACGGGCGTGGCGGCTATGCCGCCGGCACGATCGCCGGCAGTCTGACGCGGCGCTATCATGGCCTGCTGATTGCGCCGGTGGACCCGCCGCTGGGCCGCCGGCTGGTCTGGGTCAAGGCGGATGCGGAGCTTCTCGATAGCGAGCGCAGCTGGCCGTTGTTCACCAATCGCTGGAGCGGGGGGACGATCAGTCCGGCCGGTCACGTGCATATCGAGACCTTTCGTCTCGACGGCGGCATCCCGGTCTGGCTCTTTGCCGCGGGGCTCATTCGCGTCGAGGCGCGGATCTGGCTCGAACCGGATGCCGATACGACCTATGTCGCGTGGCGGCTCTTACCCAGTTCCGAGCAGAGTATTCCGAAGCTGTCGCTGCGCGTCCGGCTGATGGTCAATGACCGCGACCACCATGGGCAGACGAGCGCCGGAGAGTTCGCCCCAGTGCTGGAGGCCGAGCAGGCGGCCTTGCGGGTATGCCGGCCCGGATTTGCACTGACCTTGCGCAGCTGCGGCGGCGTCATTACGCCGGCTCTGCAGTGGATCGAGAATTTCGATCTTCCGGTCGAGCGCGAGCGCGGTCTGTCCGACCGGGACAACCATTTGCAGGTGGGGGAAGCTCTGCTCGATTTGCTTCCCGGTAAATGGGTCGGCATTCTCGGCAGCCTGCAAGGCGATCCGTCTCCCGATTTGGAAGCCGCGCTGGGACGCCGGCGAAAGCGGCAGCAAGGCGTGCTCGATCAGGCCGCCCGACATGTCCCCGAAATGGCGGCGCCGCCCGACTGGATCGCGCAGCTGCTGCTCGCCGCCGACAGCTTTATCTTCAGCCGGCCGCTGCCTGGCCGCCCCGACGGTAAATCGGTGATTGCCGGTTATCCCTGGTTCGGCGACTGGGGCCGCGACACGATGATCTGCCTGCCGGGCCTGACCCTTGCCACCGGCCGGCAGGAGTGGGCCCGCGACATCTTGCTGACTTTCGCGCGTTTCGTCGACCGCGGCATGATGCCCAATGTCTTTCCGCGGGGCGGGCGACAAGCCTGATTACAACACCGTCGACGCGACCTTGTGGTTCTTTGAGGCTTGGCGCGCCTATATCGAGGCGAGCGGCGACCGCGGGAATCTCGCCGAGGCCTTTCCGATCCTCGCCGACATCGTCGACTGGCATCTCAAAGGCACACGCTACGGAATTCGCGTCGACCCTTGTGACGGGCTGCTCAGAGCCGGCGAACCCGGAGTGCAGCTCACCTGGATGGACGCGAAGGTCGGCGACTGGGTGGTGACCTCGCGCATCGGCAAACCGGTCGAGATCAACGCGCTCTGGTACAACGCGCTGTGCACGATGGCCGGCTTTGCCGAGATGCTCGGCCAGCCTGCAGATCTGTACAACGACCTTGCCGAACGGGCCCGTGTCGGCTTTGCTCGTTTCGGCGACGAGCGGACCGGCGGGCTCTATGACGTGATCGACGGCCCCGCCGGCAATGACGGCGCGATCCGACCGAACCAGGTCCTGGCGGTCAGCCTGCTGCACTCTCCGCTATCGTCCGATCAGCAGAAACGCATCGTTGCGCTGTGCGGTGACTTGTTGATGACGTCCTATGGGCTGCGTTCGCTTGCGGCAAGCGAACCCGACTACCAGCCGCACTATACCGGCGACCCGTGGCACCGCGACGGCGCCTATCATCAAGGGACGGTGTGGGCCTGGCTGCTCGGCCATTACGCGCTGGCGGAATACCGGGTGCATGGCGATGCCGATTTGGCGCTGCAGCGTCTCGGCGCCATGCGGGATCACCTGTTCGATACCGGGCTCGGCACCGTCGGCGAAGTCTTCGATGCAGAACCGCCGCATCTCCCGGGCGGCGCGCCCTCCCAGGCCTGGTCCGTCGCTTGCGTGATCGAGGCGTGGTGGCGATTGCAACGCGCGTTTGCCGCGGCGAGACGATGACCCCGCGCGATCTTGATTTCTCGGCAATAGCATTAATTTTCGAGGGGATCGCCTTACAATCCCGCTCGAATATATCGTCACCCCGCGAAAGCGGGGGCCCAGGGCCGACGCCGCGGCCTTCCGGACCTGGATTCCCGCTTTCGCGGGAACGACGATTCTGAGCGGCAACTCATTCTCTGAGAGGTCCGTTCGATGAACCACAACCCGATCTCCGACACTGTCCAGTTTCTACTGCAGCCGGCCTGGACGACGGCGATTTTTTGGCTCCTCCTGCTCGGCAGCATCGCCGTCGCAATCCATGTCTATCGAACGATGCCGGCGCAGCGCACAATCGAGCATGTCGGCAACTGGGTTTTTCGGTTGCTGATCGGCTGCATGTGGTGGCAGCAGACCCTGTGGAAATTGCCGCCGTTCTATACCGACCATCCGGAGCAGCCGTTTGGCGCGACGGGTCTGGCCTATTGGATGAGCGTGATGGGCAAGTCCGCGGCGATCCCGTTGCAGGCGGATTTCGTCAACAATATCGTATTGCCTCATTTTTACCTGTTCGCACCCATGGTCTACGCGCTAGAGGTGCTGACGGCGGTGTCGCTGATATTGGGGATTTTCGTGCGCTTCTGGGGTTTGATCGGCGCACTGCAGATCCTCAATCTGTGGCTCGGGCTCTACAATGCCGAAGGAGAGTGGCCCTGGACCTATTTTTTCCTCCTGGTCATCCAGCTGATCTTTGCCCTCCACCATTACGGCCGCAGCCTCGGCCTCGACGCCCTCATCGTGGCGCGGTGGAAAGGGCGCCGGAGCCTGATGGGAATCCTGGCCGCCGAAGCGACTTGATGACCGGCTCAGCGACCGAACTGCGCCATCTATAGAGGTGCAGATCGCCGATCAGTGTCGGAAGCAGCTCCGACACTGTCGGATGGATCGGCATCGTCCGCTGCAACGTCGGTATTGGGGCGACGGCCGACCGCGAGCAGCAGGTGGGACCCGCGAATTTCGGGCGGTCCGTCTGTGCAATCGAGGCCCACCAGGACATTGTCGCCGCTCCTCCCTACACGGATGCATTCCGCCTTGACGCGCAGGCCTATGCCTTCGCTCTCGAGAATCTCGCCTATCGCGGTTGACACGTCGGGGTCCTCGCGATGAACCACGCGCGGCCCCATTTCCACGACCGTGACCTCGCTGCCGAACCGCCGGTACATCTGCGCGAATTCCAATCCGACATAGCTGCCGCCGACGATCACCAAATGCCGAGGCACAAAGTCGACCGCCATCATCGAGCTGTTCGTCAGATAGGGCGCCTGCTCGAGCCCGGGCCAGCTTGGCACCACAGCCCGGCCGCCGACATTGATGAAGATCCGTTCGGCGGCAAGGACTGCCTCACCGACTTCGACTTCGTGCGGCGCGACAAAGCGGCCATGGCCCTGATAGACCATGCAGTTGGCCAAGGTTCTCAAGCTTTCCTCGACTCCAACGCGCGACTGTTCGGAAATCCGGTCTTTTCTGGCTTTTACCCGCGCCATGTCGACATGCACCGAACCTTCGACGCCCACCCCGAACTCGCCCGCTCGGCGCGCCATATGCGCCGCATAGGCACTGGCGACCAATGCCTTGGTGGGGATGCAGCCGGTGTTGACGCATGTGCCGCCAAATGCGCCGCGTTCGATCACCGCGACGGTCATGCCTGCCGCTGCGAGGCGCCGCGCCAGCGGCGGTCCGGCCTGCCCGGTGCCGATGACGATAGCGTCAAAGGTGACTACCGGGATGTTCGCTTTTGCCATGCATGCCCCCTAAACACCTTTGGTCATCGGCTAGCGGAGATATTAGCCTGAGGCACCCCTCGAGCGGGAGCTGAGCCGATGGCTGAAGGTATGCCCAGGATATTAAACACTGCCGAGGCGCTGCGCCTGGAAGAAATCCGCCACGGCAAACATTGGCGGCGCTGGGGACCATATCTCAGTGAGCGTCAGTGGGGAACGGTGCGCGAGGATTACAGCGAATACGGCACGGCGTGGGAATATTTGCCGCATGATCATGCACGCAGCCGCGCCTATCGCTGGGGCGAGGACGGGATCGGCGGGTTTGGCGACGACCACCTGTTTTTATGCCTCGCTCTGGCGTTGTGGAACGGCCGCGACCCGATCCTCAAGGAGCGGTTGTTTGGGTTGACCAATTCGGAAGGCAATCACGGCGAGGACGTCAAGGAGCTGTATTATTACCTCGACGGGACGCCGACACACTCCTACATGCGGATGCTCTATAAATATCCGCAAGCCGCTTTCCCCTATACCCAACTCGTCGAAGAGAACCGCCGCCGCGGACGGGCTTATCCCGAATTCGAGCTGATCGACACCGGGGTCTTTGCCGACCACCGCTACTTCGATGTCGAGATCGAATACGCCAAGGCGGCTGTCGACGATATCCTAATGCAGGTGACAGTCCACAACCGCGCCGCCGAAACGGCCGAATTGCATGTGCTGCCGCAGCTTTGGGCCCGCAATACGTGGTCGTGGCAGCCTGATTCGATGCGGCCGCAGCTGGTTGCGCGCGACGATCATTCGATCTCGATCGATCACCCACACCTGCCGCAGTTGCGGCTTCACTGCGATTGCCGTCCCGAATTTCTGTTCTGTCAGAACGAGACGAATATCAGGCGTCTGTCGGGGATCAACGCGCCTGGTCACCATTTCAAGGACGGGATCAACGATTATGTCGTGAACGGCGATACCGCAGCCGTAAACCCGGATCCTCGGGGCACCAAAGTCGCCGCGCATCATCGGCTGAGTTTGCCGCCCGGAGGAAGCGGCCGGTTGCGTGCGCGGTTGACCCTTGCCGAACACCCTTCGGGCCTCGGCGATTTTGACTGCATGCTCGAGCAGCGCCGAGCCGAAGCCGACGAATTCTACGCAGTGCTGCAGCAGGACATCGCCGACCCCGATGCGCGCCTCGTACAGCGCCAGGCGCTCGCGGGGATGCTGTGGTCAAAGCAGTTCTACTATATCGATATCCCCGAGTGGCTGAACGGCGATCCGCTGCAGCCCGCGCCGCCGGCAGCGCGGCGGCATGGGCGCAATTGCGACTGGCCGCATTTGAACAATGCGGACATCGTCGCGATGCCGGATAAATGGGAATACCCGTGGTACGCCGCCTGGGACCTCGCCTTTCACGCGGTGACCTTGGCGCTGATCGATCCGAGCTTCGCCAAGACCCAGCTGCTGCTGCTGACGCGCGACTGGTACATGCATCCCAATGGTCAATTGCCGGCCTATGAATGGGCGTTCGGCGACGTCAACCCACCGGTGCATGCCTGGGCGGCATGGCGAGTTTACGAAATCGACCGGGAGCACCATGGCGGCGAGGGTGACCGGGGTTTTCTCGAACGCGTCTTTCACAAACTCATGCTCAACTTCACTTGGTGGGTAAATCGAAAGGACATCGAGGGCCGAAACATTTTCCAGGGCGGGTTTCTCGGGCTCGACAACATTGGCATCTTCGACCGCAATGCCAAGCTGCCGAATGGCGGCTACATCAACCAGGCCGACGGCACCGCTTGGATGGCGATGTACACGCTCAATTTGATGCGCATCGCGCTGGAATTGGCACTGAGCGACCATGTCTACGAAGACATCGCTTCCAAATTTTTCGAACATTTTCTCTATATTGCCGAAGCCATGACGAATATCGGCGGCGATGGGATCGGTTTATGGGATGAAGAGGATGAATTCTACTACGATGTACTGCACCTGTCTGGCGGCGAGCGAATTCCATTGCGGGTGCGCTCGCTGGTCGGGCTGATACCGCTGTTTGCCGTCGAGGTGCTCGATGCTGCGGTTTTTGCGCGACTGCCGAGGTTCAAGGCCCGGACGCATTGGTTCCTCGAGCACCGGCCACATCTCGCGCGGCTGGTGTCCCGATGGCACGACGCGAGCAGCGGCGAGCGGCACCTGCTGTCGCTGTTGCGGGGCCACCGCATGAAACGCCTGCTCAGCCGGATGCTCGACGAGACTTCGTTCCTGTCGGAATTTGGCGTTCGCTCATTGTCCAAGTTTTATGAAAAAAATCCATATGTATTCGAACATAGCGGTAACCGGCTCAGCGTCAGCTACGTCCCCGGCGACTCGGCCACTGAAGTGTTCGGCGGCAATTCGAATTGGCGCGGCCCGATTTGGATGCCAGTCAACTTCCTGATCATCGAATTGCTGCAGCGCTTCCATTCTTATTACGGTGAGGATTTCAAGGTCGAGTGCCCGGTCGGATCCGGCACTTTGCTGCATCTGGGCGAGGTGGCGGCCGAGCTGTCACGCCGGTTGTGCCGCATCTTCCTGCGTGGCGAAGATGGACGCCGCCCCGTCTTCGGCGACTCCCCAATGGAGCAGAGCGATCCGCATTTCCGGGACAATGTGCTGTTCTACGAATTCTTTCACGGCAATACCGGCCGTGGTCTCGGCGCCTCGCACCAGACCGGCTGGACCGCCCTGGTCGCACTGCTGCTGCGCTCTTATTCCGAGGGAGCGGCGGCTCAGCGGACGGCGCCGGTCGCTGTGCCAGAGGCCGCGCTGGCCGATAAATGATGTTCTTGCTGCGCCGAAGCCTTAGAAATTGCGCGCCTGGTTGGTTCCAGCGAGATTACGCCGCAAGCCGGTGCTTGCGGATCAATGACAGGATTTCGGCGGCGGCCTCGGGGATGTTGGTGCCGGGGCCGTAGATTGCGCTCACCCCGGCCGTTTTGAGGAAAGCGTAGTCTTTGGGCGGGATGACGCCGCCGCAGACAACGAGGATGTCGGCTGCGGCCTCGCGCTTCAGGGCTTGGATCAAGGCCGGGACGAGAGTTCTTGTGGCCGGCGGCATGGGTCGACACGCCGACGATGTGGACGTCATTCTCGACCGCCTGGCGGGCGGCCTCTTCGGGGGTCTGGAAGAGCGGGCCGATATCGACGTCGAAACCGATATCGGCAAACGCGGTCGCGATGATCTTGGCGCCGCGGTCGTGACCGTCCTGGCCCAATTTGGCGACGAGCATCCGCGGCCGCCGCCCCTCCTCGCGCGCGAAGGTCTCGATCTCGCGCTGGACGCGGCGGAAGGCTTCGTCGTCCTGATACTGGCCGCCATAGACCCCGGTAACCGCGCGGATCTGGGCGCGATGGCGGGTGAAGATTTTTTCCAACGCGTCCGAGATTTCGCCGACCGTCGCCCGCGCGCGGGTCGCCTCGATCGCCAATGCCAAGAGGTTGCCCTTGCCGCTCTGCGCAGCCGCGGTCAGCGCGGCGAGCGCGGCATTGACCCGGTCCTTGTCGCGCAGGTGGCGGACCCGCTCGAGCCGCTCGACCTGCCGCTCGCGCACCGCAGTGTTGTCGACGTCGAGCAACTCGACCGCGGCCGCCTCGGCGGAGCGGTACTTGTTGACCCCGACGATCGTCTCCTCACCGCGGTCGATGCGCGCCTGCCGCCTGGCCGCGGATTCCTCGATGCGCAATTTGGGCAGGCCGGCTTCGACCGCTTTGGTCATTCCGCCGATCGCCTCGGCCTCGTCGATCAATGCCATCGCCGCGTGCGCCAATGAATGCGTCAGGCTCTCGACGTAGTAGCTGCCGCCCAGTGGGTCGACGACGTGCGGGATGCCGGTTTCCTCGGCGAGGATCAGCTGCGTATTGCGGGCGATACGCATCGAAGCGGGCGTCGGCAACGCCAACGCCTCGTCGAAGGAGTTGGTGTGCAACGATTGGGTGCCGCCAAGCACCGCAGCCAATGCCTCCAATGTCGTGCGGATGATGTTGTTGTGCGGATCCTGCTCGGTGAGGCTCACCCCCGAGGTCTGGCAATGCGTGCGCAACGCCAGGCTCGCCGGGTTCTTCGGCGCGAACTGCCGCATCAGCCGGGCCCACAACACCCGCGCCGCACGCAGTTTCGCGATCTCCATGAAGAAATTCATGCCGATCCCGAAAAAGAACGACAGCCGCGGCGCGAACTCGTCGATTGCGAGGCCGCGCGACAATGCAGCGCGCACGTATTCGAGCCCATCGGCCAAAGTAAAAGCGAGTTCCTGGACCGAGGTCGCGCCGGCCTCCTCCATGTGATAGCCGGAGATCGAAATCGAGTTGAACTTCGGCATGTGCCGGGCGGTGTATTCGATGATGTCGGCGACGATCCGCATCGACGGTCCGGGCGGGTAGATGTACGTGTTGCGGACCATGAATTCTTTGAGGATGTCGTTCTGGATCGTGCCCGAGAGCTTCTCCTGCGGTACTCCCTGCTCCTCTGCGGCGACGATATAGCCGGCAAGCACCGGCAAAACCGCGCCGTTCATCGTCATCGACACGCTCATCCGGTCGAGCGGGATGGCGTCGAACAGGATCTTCATGTCCTCGACCGAGTTGATCGCGACGCCCGCCTTGCCGACATCGCCGACGACCCGCGGATGATCGCTGTCGTAGCCGCGATGGGTAGCGAGATCGAACGCGATCGACAGGCCCATCTGGCCGGCCGCGAGATTATCGCGATAGAAGCGGTTCGACTCCTCGGCCGTCGAAAAGCCCGAATACTGCCGGATCGTCCATGGCCGGTTGGCGTACATCGTCGCGCGCGGGCCGCGCAGATAAGGCGGGAACCCCGGCATCATATCGGTCAGCGGCACGCCTGAGTGCTCGATCCCCTCGAGATCGGCGGTGGTGTAGAGCGGCTTGACGCGAATGCCTTCCGGTGTTGCCCAATCGAGACCGTAGACCGGTTTGCCGCGCAGTTCGCCGGCGGCCAGTTGCGCCCAGTCATCGAGGGTCTTTGCCGGAAATGGGCCGTCCTCTGCCATCGTCTTCTCCCGCGCCCGGCTGAGATTACCGGGCGAAGACTATATGGCCGCCGCCGCTCGCGCGTCCATGACAGCGGCGGCGCGCAAGGTGTGCCGGAAAACTATCGCGGCGGTCAGCAGCAGGACGGCTCCCGCCTGATGCGCCGCGGCGAGCGGTATTGGCACGACTAGCAGCAAGGTCGAGATACCGAGAGCCACCTGCGACGCCGCGATTGCCAGCAGCGCGTGCAGTGCTTTGCGGGCCGGCTTCGGCAGGTCCGCCCGCAGCCGCGCCGCCCACAGCATGAAAACAGCGCTTGCGGTTGCGACGGCGAGCACCCGGTGATCGAACTGCACGGCGGCGATGTTTTCGAACCAGTTCAGCCATAACGGACGGAGCTGCGCGTAGCCCGCCGGCACGAACCTGCCGTCCATCAGCGGAAAGGTGTTGTAGGTCAGGCCGGCGCGCGTTCCGGCGACAAAACCGCCGGCTAGCATCGTCAGCGCGACGAGCACCAGCACGGCTTCACTAGCCCGCCGCCAGCCGGGACTAGCGGCCGGAAACGGAGAGCCGCGAACGAGGCCGAGCGCCGTCCACAGGATCGCGGCATAGATCGCCAGAGCGAGAGCGAGGTGGGCGGTGAGGCGGTATTGGCTGACCTCAACCCGGTCGGCAAGGCCGCTCTCGACCATGTACCAGCCGAGCGCACCCTGCAGAAGCCCGAGCAGCAGGATGCCGGCGAGCGGCGGCGCAAGATGCCGCGGCAGCCGGCGCCGCGCCAGAAACCAGACGAACGGCACGGCAAACGCCACCCCAATCAGCCGGCCCAATAGCCGGTGGCAAAATTCCCAATAATAGATGCTTTTGAACTCGTCCAAGGTCATTGCGAAATGGATGGCCCGGTACTCGGGGATCTGCTGGTACTTTGCGAATTCCGCCGCCCAATCGCCGGCCGACAGCGGCGGCAAGATGCCGATGACCGGCTTCCATTCGGTGATCGACAGACCGGAGAGCGTGAGCCGCGTGATGCCGCCGACCACGACCATCAGGAAAATCAAGCCGCAGCAGAAGAAGAGCCACGCCGCCACCGGACGCAGGTCCATCTCTGCTCCGGCTCTCGGCGCTACTCCCGAATTCGCAGTGCCCGCCGTCGCGCTCGCCAAGCCCAATCCTCATGACCTCGGATATCGCGCAACATGAGCACGCCCCCTCACCGTGGCAAGAGGACGCGAAGCCCCCATCCTCTCCCCCGCAATCGTGAAGCTGTTCGAGCTGGCTGTTGAGGGTCTGCCTCACTGTGCTGACGCGGGCGCAGCCGATAAGTCGTTTTTCGAGGCGATTTTCGACCACATCTTTATGATATCACAAGCCCTTGAAATTGCAGGAGCAAGATTTTCGCCGAAAGTCGTGATTTCTGCGAACCGACAAACCCCACTCATGCCGTTCGCCCCGAACGATTGAGATGGCTCCGCTTACCGTCAGACAAAGCCCAAAGGGGAGGTACGAGAGATGCCATATGCAGACAATGCCGGAACCCGAATCCATTATGAGGTCGAAGGTGCCGGACCGCCCTTGGTGCTTCAGCACGGCTTCACGCAGTGTCTAGAGGATTGGTCCGAGTGCGGCTATGTCGCGGTACTCCGGACGAGATACCGGCTGATCCTGATCGATGCTCGAGGGCATGGCGGCAGTGACAAACCGCACGACGAAGCGTCCTACACGCTGGACCGCCGAGCAGCCGACGTGACAGCCGTGCTCGACGCCGTGGGTGTCGAAAAGGCACACTTCTGGGGTTATTCGATGGGGGGTTGGATTGGCTTCGGTATGGCGCGGCATGCGCCTCATCGGGTCGATGCGTTGGTGATCGGTGGCCAGCATCCCTTTGCGCGCGATCAGGCGGGGTTTCGACAATGGCTCCGTAACGGGATCGCTGGAGGTGGCGACGTTCTCGTTGCTGACTTCGAAAAAATCGCCGGGCCAATACGGGACCACTATGGGGCGCGCCTGCGAGCGGCCGATCTCGAAGCTTGGTTAGCGTTGGCCCAGGATCGGGTCAATATGGAGGACGTGTTGGGGACCATGGCGATGCCGTGCTGCTTTTATGCCGGGGAGGGCGATCCAATGTTCGTACAGACGAAGGCGGCGAGCGAACGAATTCCGAACGCGAGGTTTTTCTCCCTGCCGGGGCTCTCGCACTTACAGGCCTTTGTTGAAAGCAGCCTTGTGCTGCCACCAGTTATGGAGTTCCTTGCAATACACTGAAGTCGCATAATCCCATTTTGGAAAACGCGGCGAAGTCTCTGTAAAGTCCTCGTCATCTTCAGGAAGATGAAAATCCCCTGCCGCCCGGTTTGGACTGCGAAGTCTGTGTGGCGGGCGGGGATTGTGCTAGTCTGGCGTGGCGTACTGGTCCACGGGTAAAATACGAGCGACAAAAGGCGCGATAATGAGCCGCTGCCGAAACAAGCGTACTGCTGTGACCTACCTAATCATGCCCCGCTACACACGGCTTATGGCAGCTTGGCTATACCGTTGAAGGTCAGCAGGCGACATCGCGCCAGTCGGCGGTTGTAGCTTCGTCAGCCGATGCTGCCGGGACCAAAACCCGACCGCTGCGCCGAGTACCGGCTGCATGCTAGCATCCTGCCCGAGCCGTATCTTCGATTAGAACATATCACGAATCCATAGGCCGGCCCGATCTCGAACGAAAGCTCGCCGCGATGCCTTCTCCATTCCCTCCCCCGCCAGCGGGGGAGGGTTAGGGGTGGGGGCAGAGCGTCTCGGGATCGACTTGTCGTCGGTGCGGACGATCGAGGGCGTTCGGCGTGCAGTAGCCGCCGTTCTGTAGGCCGTTGGGCGCGGCGCGATCACGCCCGCCGAAGCCGCGCGTATCGCAAAACGGGCAGACGCTCGGCTGCGCGCGGCCAGGCGGTCGGCCCGCCTATTCCGCAGCGCCGCGGCGGTGCGAGAACCCCTGCTCCTGGCTGGTGATGAATTCGAGCAATGCGGCGCGGCCGTCTTCGGTCTGGCGGCGAGCGCGCAGGATCGCATCGCCGATCTGCGCCGGGTCTTCGACCCGCTCGCTCCAGCCGCCGAGATCGCGCGCGATGCTGGCGTAATTGCCGCCGAGGTCGCGCGCCCGATAGCGCTCGTGCGACAGCGCCATCGCATGCGTCTCGATCGCCATCGTCGAGTTGTTCAAGACGATTGTCAGGATCGGGATCCCGCAGCGCGCCGCGGTTTCGAAATCGAGCCCGGTCATCCCGAACGCGGCGTCGCCCATGAAGTTGACGCAGAACTTGTCAGGCGCGGCGACCTTCGCGCCGATCGCCAGCCCGAGTCCGGTGCCGAGCTGGTGCGATTTGCCCCAGCCGAGATAGCCGCGCGGCCGGGTCGCCCGGTAGAACGGATTGAGCTGCTCGCGCGGGCTGCCCGAATCGTGCGTGACGATCGCCCCGGCCGGGTCGACGACCCGCATGAACTCCGATATCACCCGGTACGGGTTGATCGGCCGCTCGTCGGAACGCAGCTTGCCTTGCCAGCGAGCGAGCCACTCCTCGCGCTTGCCCGCGACCTCCCGGGCGACCGCGTCCGGGCGAGCCTTGCCGTTCAGCCGATCGCCAACCGCCTCGATCAATTGGCCGAGCACGAGCCTGGCGTCGCCGAGAATCCCGAGATCGGCAGCAAAGGCCTTGTGCAGGTCGCGCGTGTCGTTGGTCGCATGGATGATCTTCTTGCCGGGCGGCAATGCGGGCGTGGCGATGCCATGCTTGGTAAAGCTGCAGCCGACGCCCAGCACCAGATCCGATTTGTGCAGGAAATGCCGGCCGTGCCCGGTAAAGGTGCCGCCGCCGGGGCCGAGCGCCAAGGGGTGGTCCTCCGGAAAGGCGCTCTTGCCGTCGAAGGTCGTCATGACCGGGGCCTGCAGCAGCTCGGCCAGCCGCCGCAATTCCTGCGTCGCCTCGGCATAGAAGACGCCCTGCCCGGCGAGGATCATCGGGCAGGCGGTGTCGAGCAGCATGCGCGCGGCCTCATCGATGTCGCGCTCATCGCCGGCCGACCGGGTGACGGGAACTTGCCGGTACTCGTTCGGATCGAGGGCGACGTCGATGCTGTGGACATCGGCCGGCACTTCCACCATGACGGGGCCTTGCCGGCCGTTTTTCACTTGGGCAAAGGCGCGCCGCATGACGTTCGCGATCTGCTCGGGCAGGATCACCTCTTCGACCGATTTGGTGATCGCAGCATAGGAACGGCTCGATTTGAACATCGGGAACAATTGCGCCGTCTCGCGCGGGTGGCCGAGCGGCAGGAACACCACCGGGCTGGAATCCGAGAAAGCCGTCGCGACGCCGGCAAAGGCGTTCTCCGCGCCCGGCCCATATTGCATCGCGAACACGCCCGGCGGGCGGCCATTTGAGACGCGGGCGAACCCGTCGGCCATATGGACGCCGACCCGCTCCTGGCGGCAGATCACGGGCTTAATTCCGACCGCCGCGGCGGCCTCGATGATCGGGGTAGTCGGAAAGCAGAAGAGTGTCGAGATGCCTTCGCGTTTCAGGATCTCGGCAATGACGTCCATGACGAGCATAGATGGTTCCTCCCAACGGTCGTTCGGGGCCCGGCGATTGCGCCGGCAGGCGGCCGAAGTCTAGCTTTGGCGCGGCGTTAATGCCAATCGCGGCCGCCGGGCTGGCTGATGTCGCTGTTTTTGCATCAAAAACAGCCAGGGCGCTGGCATCGGCCGCAGTTTCCTTGGGGTTCAACTCAGCGAGGAGCAAAATAACAGCGGGAATGCTGGCTGATCCTGGCTGTTATCGCGGCGTCACCAGACATCTCATCAGCCATTGGCACTCCAGCCGCGGTCTTTCTTCAAAACCGCTGCTTGAAAGATGCAATACGATTTAGGCATTTTCAGGATCGTGATTGTCGCAATGCGGCGTTTTCAGGGCGTTGAAGTAGCGAGCTGCAGGGATACCGTGCGTGCTTCGAGACATGCCCCCCGCGCTGCCGCGTCGCTCTCACCATGAGGACATGTCGTCCATGGCATTAAGAAAGTTGCCTCACCCGTGGGCGCCTCGCGAGCGAGCCTCGAAGGGACGATGAGAGAAATCCCCATTCAGCCAATTGGTTGACGGCGATGACCGGGGCGTATTGTCTCTATCCAAGCCCGCACAGCCAATCAGCGAGATTCCCGGCCTGCGGCCGCTTATCATCCGAGGTTGGCGTTCCGAAATTGAGCTATTCTGGACGGTCAGCTTTGCTTTCCGGGTACCTGGGTCATGCCGCAGTCAAAGCCTTGTTTGACCGTCGTCGCGCATCCGCTCGTTCAGCACAAATTGTCGCTGATGCGCGACCGGAACACCTCGACCGCGGAGTTCCGCCGCCTGCTGCGCGAGATCAGTCTGCTGCTGGCCTATGAGGCGACGCGTGAGCTGCCCCTCGAGGCCACCGCGATCGACACACCGCTCGAGAGCGGGGACTTCCCGGTGCTCGCCGGCAAAAAACTTTGCCTCGTCTCGATCCTGCGGGCCGGCAACGGCATCCTCGACGGAATGCTCGACCTCTTGCCGTCGGCGCGGGTCGGCCATATCGGGATTTACCGCGACCCGCGGACCCTGCAGGCGATCGAATATTACCTGAAACTGCCGGAGGATCTGGCGGAGCGCGACGTGGTCCTGTGCGACCCGATGCTGGCCACCGGCAACTCGGCGGTGGCGGCGATCTCGCGCCTGAAGGAACTGGCGGCGCGCTCGATCAAATTCGTCTGCCTCGTCGCCGCTCCGGAAGGCGTCGGTAAGGTATCCTCGATCTTCCCCGATGTGCCGATCGTCGCGGCGGCGCTCGACCGCTGCCTCGACGAGACCGGCTATATCCGCCCGGGCCTTGGCGACGCCGGCGACCGCCTCTTCGGCACGAGGTAACACTGCAAGGATCGGACAGCAAAGGGTTCGTCGATCACGAAACCTGTGTTCGCCTAATACCGCTTTTCAGCGGGTTCCGACGTCCCCACCCTTCGCCATAATTAACAGCGGAGGGGCCGATCGTGGTTGCCGTCGTGCGTACCGAGAAGATCGCGAACTGGCGCCAAGATGGCCCGGCTTTCTACCAAGCCGCGTCAAGCAGGGTGCGAATGACCGCCGGCCCGTCGATCTTGCGGGGGTTCGAGTGGACCCAGCGGTCGTGCATCGAGTTCTCGGCGATCAGGTCGAGCTGCTCGGGCTTGACCCCGACGTCGCGCAGCCGCGTCGGCAAACCGAGCCCGGCGATCAATCGGGCGACGATTTCGGCTGCCGGTTCGCCGGGCTCACCGAGCGCCTCACTGACCCGCACCTGTTTTTCCGCATTGACCGGGTGATTGAAGCGCAGCACGTGGGGCAGCATGACGCAGGAGGTGTAGCCGTGCGGAACGCCGGCGGTGCCGCCGAGCACGTGCCCGATCCCGTGGCTCGCGCCTTTACTGACGCCGGTCTGGGAGCCGACCATCGACATCCAGGCGCCGATCTGGCAATCGAGCCGGGCGTCGCGGTCCCCGGGGTTGGCCTTGACCCCCGGCAGGCCCTTTCCGAGCAGGCGCAGGGCGTGATAGGCGGCGCCCTCGGAGATCGGCTGGCCGTTGACCGAGCAGATGTCCTCGACGGCATGGTCGACCGCGCGGATGCCGGTCGACAGAAACAGCCATTCAGGCGTGTAGACACTCGCGTTCGGGTCGAGGATGACGGTGCGCGGCATCATCAGCGGATGGCTGAAGCTTTCCTTGATGTGCCGGGCCGTGTCGGTGCAGCCGGCCGATGCGGTGAACTCGCCGGCCGACAACGTCGTCGGAATCGCGATCGAGCGCAGGCTCGGGCGTTTGACTTCGGGGCGCCGGATGGTGCCGTCGGCCGCGATCTGGGCGCGGTAGTCATCGAGCTGCTGCGGCTCGGTAACCCCGTTGCCGAGGCAGAGCGAGACCATTTTGGCCGCATCGGTGACCGACCCGCCGCCTACCGTGACGAGCAAATCAGCGCCGGCTTCGCGAGCCGCGTTTGCAGCTGCGACGACATCCGTCCGCGGCGTATGCGCGCCGATCTTGGCGCAAATCCCGGCGATCCTGTTCCCCAGCATCTGGCGGATGCGGTCGACCATATCAGTGGTTCGGGTGAGCGTGCCGCTCGCCAGGACGAAAACGGCGCGGGCGTCGAGCCGGTCGACGTCCTGCGCCAGCGCTTCGGCAAAGGGTTTGCCGAACACGACGCTTTCCATCTGCGGAAAGCGGTATACGCCGCTCAGCATCGGCTATCTTCCCTGGCTGCCATCTTCAGCCGGTGCTTCGAACCCGGGCAGCGGGCACGATGAAATTGCCGGCGATCAATTTGAGACGTTCGTCGTCACTGGCGAGACAGGTATCGCGCAAGGCATAAAGCGTTGCGCCGGCGGCGCTCTCGTTCCAAAACCAGTCGCCGAGCTGGCGGCTCGACGGCCGTGCGGTTCCGGCCGCGGCTGCCTCCAGGCAAAAGGCCTTCACGTCGTCTACCGCGAAGCGCAACAGCAGCGGCGCCGAATAGCCCTCCCGCGAGCCGGGCGGCGAGTTTCCGCGAACCCATTCCGCGACATAGCGGCTCGCGCCGGAGATCCCCAGCCCGCTCAGTCCGACCGCCGTGCGGCCTGTTTGCTCGACCCAATGCCCATGCGCATCCTGCAGCAGCGAGATCTCCGTCTCCAACCGCTCCGCGAGATCGCCGGCAGTGGTTGGGAGGGCAGGATGACGCCAAGCCGGGTCGGGCTGCGCGCGCGGGTCGTCATCGGCAAAATTCTCGAGGATCACCGGTCCCCTCTCGCGTTCCAGCAATCCTAGGGCGGCAAGCAAGACGCGGCTTTGAAATTTGGCATTGCTCGGCGGGCCAAAGGGCCGGCCCAGTTCAAACGGCACCCACAACGCGCGCGGCGGCTTGGTATTTTCCGTCTGTGGCCGGATTAGGCTGATGCCGACTGTCGCGATACCCTCTTCCTCCAGGTAGTGGCCCAGCGCGCCCACGGCGCGCGTGCAGACCGGTCAAACCGGGGCAAGGATGACGGCGTCGACCCGATCGCTCTTCAGCCGGCCGGCGAGCTGGCGCGCATGCGGTTCCATTTGAACCGGATCGCTCGCACCCATGAAAGAATAATGCGTCGCCGCCACCGAGCCGACCCTGCCCTCGGCGGCAAGTTCATTCAGCCGGTCGAGCGGGAAAACGACGTTCCAGTCCTCCTGAAGGCCGGTGCGGTCGAAATTGACCGAAATGTGGCTTGCGAGCAGCTCCTCCGGTCTCGTCTCGGACGGGATCGCCCGGTAATCGGCGTCGCGGCCGCGGAACGGGTCCCCGCCGCGCACGAGAAGGCCGGCCGACGAGACGATCGCCACCCGGCGTCGAGACAAGGGTGAACCGGTAACCCAAGGTCTCGTCTCGAAATTCGGACATTCAGCCTCGGCTAAACGCTTTGCCTGCGCTGGGAGCAAGTCCGTCAGTCGGGCCATTGCACCTTCCCCTGTCCGGAGTGCGGATCAAATCAGGTCGGACCCCGCAGCCCGGACCTTCTGTCCGGGCTGCGCGGCGGATCGTCAGGCCGGGTGGAAGACGAGCGTCCGCACCTCGATGCTCTCACGCGGACGCGCGTCGGCGGGTGTTGTCGGGTCGGTGAACGAGGTGTGCGGCATAAAGCGGGCCAGGATGTCGGTCCGGGTATCGGCGATCTTCAGCAGCAGCGCCTCGTCGCGCCGCATCTCCGGCACGTAGTACCACTGGTGCGCCGGGTTGTACCGCACCGAGTAGGTCTCGCCGACCCGTTCTTTGTAGACCAGGTCCGAGGGCACGAGGTCTTCGCCGGCGACAGTGCGGGAGTCGCACACCGCGAGAGGCGCGTCTTGCAACGGGCTGAAAAGCGGGCGCCAGAAGTTGATCACCTGAACTCGGCCCTTCAGCAACTCGTCGGCCTCATCGGGCAGCAAGTCGCGAACCCGCTGCGGGCCGGATTTAGCGGTGTGGTCGACATGCACGCGGGTCGCCGGCTGGCGCGGTCCGCCGGACGTGCGGTCCTGCAGCCCGGTCACGCGGCGGCGCTGCAGATGGTCGAAGATGAAGACGCGACTGGCGCCGGTCACCTGCTTGATGACGCGCTCGGCCTCCGGGTAATAAACTCGGCGAACCTCGTCGTCGTCCCAAAAATCCTGAACCGCGCTGCGCTGCTCGACGAGCGCAAAACCCTGGGTGTCGAGCGACACGTCGGACGAGATCGGCCGCATGTCGTGGATGCGCATCTTGTGCGGATCGTAGGTCATGTTCGAGCGCTCGCCCCTCTCATAGGCGTAATAGCGCGGCCGCTCGGCCATCGCGCCGAGATAGTTCAGCTCGGCCTCGACGTAGGGCAGGTTGTCAACGTTGCTCATATTCAGTTCTCCTTGGGGTGGAAAGGTCGAGCAAGGGTCAGAAGAGCGGGAACCTGTAAAACTCGGGCGGGACATCGCGGTCGGGGTGCGGCGTCGGCCACGCGAGAGCCAGTATAGCGCGATGCAGCCACCCGCCGATAGTGCTGCCCGCGAGCGTCAGCAAGGTCATTACTCTCTCCAGAACGGCTTGTTGCTGAGGAACTCGGCATCTGCCCGGGTGAGCCCGATGTCCTTGAGCATTCTGTCGTCGAGCGCGGCGAGCTCCGCGCGCTCGCGGCTGCGCCGGCTCCACTGACGGAGCGTCATGACAAAGTGGTTGCCGGCATCGCTCAACGCGTGAACAGCGTGGTGCCGGTTGGCACGATATTGAGGCTGATGCCAATGAATGGCGGCCATATGAGATCTCCTAACATAGGCGAGCATCGATTGAGCGCTCGCCTGGACTTCACATGTGGAAAAATAGGAACCATATGCCGAGCTAACAAACGAGAGTTTCTCAGCGCCGGATTAGTTTTGCTCATCAATAGATGAACGACCATCTACCTCCGCTGAGCGCGCTGCGGGCGTTTGAAGCGGCGGCGCGGCACATGAGCTTCAGCAAGGCCGCTGACGAACTGCATGTGACGCCGGCCGCGATCAGCCATCAGATCCATGCCTTGGAGGAGGATCTCGGGGTCAGATTGTTTCACCGCATGAACCGCTCGATCGAGCTGACGGCCTCCGCGCAGATCCTATTGCCCGGCCTCACGGAAGCCTTTTCCGGCATCCAATCCTCGGTCCGGCGGCTGCGCGCGCATAATGATACCGGGACGTTGACCGTTACCGCCTCACCGTCGATCGCCGGGAAGTGGCTGGTGCTGCGTCTGCACCGGTTTCAGGAGCAGCACCCCGAGATAGATGTCCGGATCTCCGCGACCGACGAGGTCGTCGATCTGACGAGGGGCGATTTCGATATAGCGATCCGTTATGGCCGCGGCATTTACCCCGGGCTCGATGTCGACCTGTTGTTCACCAACGAGGTCTTCCCGGCCTGCAGTCCGAAATTGCTGACTGCCGGGCCGCCACTGCGCACCCCCGACGATCTCCCCCGCCATACCCTCATTCACGATCAGGCTGCGGAGCGCGATCCGTTGGTGCCGACTTGGCCGATGTGGCTCAAAGCCGCGGGCGTAAAGACCATTCCGATAACGGCGGGTCTTACGTTCAACAGCATGTCACTGGCGCTCGACGCCGCGATTGCCGGCCAGGGTATCGTGCTGGCCTACAGCACCATCGCCGCGGCCGACCTCGCCGCCGGGCGCCTCGTCCGGCTGTTCTCGCTCGCGCTGCCGGACCAGTTCGCCTATTACATCGTCACCGCGCCGGGCGCGCTCGAACGCCCCAAAGTCCGGGCCTTCCGCAATTGGCTCCGGCAAGAGGCTGACCGGTAGCCACATCACTTGCGCCCTGCTAGCCTAGCACCAGATCGATGCATTGCCTGGAGGGACACAGATGCAGTTCGGCTTTGGTGCGCCGGTCAGCGGGCCGCTCTCGACACCGGACAATCTCGCTCGCATCGCCGTGGAAGGGGAGGCGATGGGCTATGACTACACGACGATCAGCGACCATGTCGTGATCCCGCACGACATCGAGGCAAAGTATCCCTATAGCGACACTGGCGAGTTCCCAGGCCGGGCCGGCGGCCCTCGGCACGAGCAATTGACCGCCGTCGCCTTTGTGGCGGGCAAGACCTCGCGGCTGCGGCTGGTGACTTCGGTTACCGTCGTCCCGCACCGTCCGGCGGTGCTGCAGGCCAAAATGCTGTCGACGATCGACGTATTGTCTAACGGACGGCTCACCTTCGGCATCGGCGCGGGTTGGATGAAGGAGGAGTTTCAGGCGCTGGGCGTCCCGCCTTTTCCGGAGCGTGGCAAGGTCACCGACGAATATCTCGATGCGTTTGTCGAGCTGTGGACCAAAGACGACCCGCGCTTTGACGGCCGGCACGTTAAATTTGCCGACATCCTGTTCGAGCCGAAGCCGGTGCAGAAGCCCCATCCGCCGATTTGGGTCGGCGGCGAGAGCGGCCCCGCCCTGCGCCGCACCGCGCGGATCGGCGACGCCTGGTATCCGATCGGCACCAACCCGCAACACCGGCTCGACTCGATGAAGCGCTTCCAGGCCGGTGTCGAGCGGCTCCGCCGGCTGACTCGTGAAGCCGGACGCGACCCGTCCAAGATGGGGCTTGCCTACCGTGTCACCGGCTCGGGGAAATCTCTGCCCGATCGCACGGACGATGGCGAGCGGCGGTTGTTCTCTGGCGAGACGGTGAATGTCATCGGCGATTTGCGGGCGTTCCGCGACTTCGGCGTCGGCTATGTCGATTTCAATTTTGACGGCGCGACGGCCGACGCGATGCTCTCCAATATGCGGCATTTCCGTGAGGATGTTCTGGCGAAGGTCTAGCTTTCGCAGAAAGTTTAGCTTTCTCAAAGGAGCGGCAATTGTTGAAGCTCGGATACAAGGCGTCGGCCGAACAATTCGGGCCACGCGAGTTGTTGGAGTTTTCCTGTCTGGCCGAGGATGTCGGGTTCGAACTCGGTGTTTGTCAGCGACCACTTCCAGCCCTGGAAGCACACCGGCGGGCACGCACCGTTTTCGTTTGCCTGGCTGGCCGCGCTCGGCGCCAAGACGAGGCGGGTCGAGATCGGCACCAGCGTTGCGACGCCGACCTTTCGTTACCACCCATCGGTCGTCGCCCAAGCCTTCGGTACACTCGGAGTGATGTGCCCCGACCGTGTCGTGCTCGGTGTCGGGACCGGAGAGTCACTCAACGAGGTGCCGGCAACCGGCATGAAATGGCCGGGCTTCAAGGAACGGCAGGGCCGGCTGCGCGAGTTCGATCACCTTGATCCGGCGGCTGTGGACCGAGGAACGTGTCACGTTCGAGGGCCAATATTACCGCACCCTGGCGGCGACGATTTACGACCGCCCGGAAAAGCCGGTGCCGATCTGGATTGCCGCTTCCGGTCCGACGGCGGCGGCGATGGCCGGTGAGATCGGGGACGGCTTCATCTGCACGAGCGGCAAGGGCGATGCGCTCTATCGCGAGACACTGCTTCCGAAAGTCGAGGAGGGTCTCAGACGGGCCGGACGGCCGGGCGGCAATCTCGAACGCATGATCGAAGTGAAGGTCTCGTTCGACACCGACCCGAAGCGGGCGATGGAGGATACCCGGAATTGGGCGGCGCTCGCGCTGACCCCGGAAGAGAAGATGAGCGTCGAGGACCCGCGCGAGATGGAGCGGCTGGCCGACGCCTTGCCGATCGAGCGGGCGGCCAGCCGCTGGATCGTGTCTTCCGACCCCGAGGAGCAGCTGGCCCAGATCCGACCCTATGTCGAGCTCGGCTTCACCCACCTGGTCTTCCACGCCCCCGGCCCCGACCAGCTTCGCTTTCTCAAGCTCTACGCGGAACAGGTCCTGCCATTGCTGCGCTCTAAGCTCGCGTGATTATGCCGCCTCCAGACCCCCACCCTAACCCTCCCCCGCGCGCGGGGGAGGGAAGGGGAGGGGGCTGCGGCAGCGGAGGCTGAGGATGCCGTCGCAGCTTACGATCACCGCGCTTACCGGCATAAAGCTGGTCGAGCCGGGAGATGATCTCGGCGCGATTGCCGTTGCCGCGTTTTCGGCAAACGCGATCGCGCCTGAAGCCGGCGATGTGCTGGTTGTGGCGCAGAAGATCGTCTCCAAGGCCGAGGGGCGTTATGTCGACGTGACGGCAGTCGAGCCTTCGGAACGGGCGGTCACGCTCGCCGCCGAGGTCGACAAGGATTCGCGGTTTGTCGAGGTCGTGCTCTCCGAGTTCGAACCGAGTCGTGCGCCGTCGCCCAGGGTTGCTGATCGTGGAGCACCGGCTCGGCTTTGTGATGGCCAATGCCGGCATCGACCATTCGAACCTGCCGACGCAGGCCAGCGGCGAACGGGTGCTGCTGTTGCCCGAAGACCCGGACGGCTCGGCGCTCGCCTTGCGGAAAAGGCTCGTTGGTGCTTATGGGACGGATATCGCGGTCATCATCAGCGACAGCTTTGGCCGGGCCTGGCGCAAGGGGACCGTCGGTGTCGCGCTGGGCTCCGCGGGGCTGCCGGCGTTGATCGATATGCGCGGTCATCCCGATCTTTTCGGGCGGGAATTGCTGGTGACGGAAACCGGCTTTGCCGACGAAATCGCCGCCGCCGCGGGGCTGCTGATGGGCCAGGCTGACGAAGCGGTGCCGATGGTCCTGGTCCGCGGACTTGGCTGGTCCGCCCCGGAGGTGCCCGCCGCTGCTTTGATCCGGCCCGCCGAGCACGACCTCTTCCGATGAGCGTGCTGGCGCTGTCGGGCGGGATCGGCGGCGCCAAGCTGGCCCTCGGCCTATACCGCGTTTTGCCGCCAGGGAAGCTGACCGTCGTCGCCAACACCGGCGACGATTTCGAGCACCTTGGCCTCTCGATTTCGCCCGATATCGACACGCTCCTTTACACGCTCGCCGGCATCGACAACCCGGAACTCGGATGGGGCAGGCGTAACGAGACCTGGACGTTCATGGCGGCTCTCGAGGCACTGGGCGGTGAAACCTGGTTTAAGCTCGGCGACGGCGATTTGGCCACCCATGTCGAGCGCACCCGGCGGCTCGTCGCCGGTGAGAGCCTCTCGCAGATCACCGATGATTTCCGCCGCCGCCTCGCCATCTCGGCGCGGCTGCTGCCGATGAGTGACGACCGTGTCCGCACTCGCTTGCGAACCGATGAGGACTGGCTCGACTTCCAGGACTATTTCGTCCGGCGGCGGGCTTCACCGGTAATACGCGAGATTGCCTATGCCGGCGCCTGGGAGGCGCGCGCCAACCCCGATTTGCTCGCCGCGCTTGCCGGCGATGATCTCGATATTGTCGTGGTCTGCCCGTCGAACCCGTTTCTCAGCATCGACCCGATCCTCAGCCTACCTGAGGTGCGAGATGCGTTGCGTGCCTGCCGCGCGCCGGTAGCCGCGGTTTCGCCGATCATTGGCGGCAAGGCGGTCAAGGGCCCGACGGCCAAGATCATGGCCGAGCTCGGTCTACCGGTCGGCGCTGCTGCTGTCGCGCGGCACTACGAGGACATCCTCGACGTCTTCATCGCCGACGAGGCAGATGCGGGAGAGGCTAAGGACCTTGGTATTCCGGTGAGATTGGCGCACACGTTCATGTCGTCGATTGAGGACCGTGAAGTCTTGGCGAGGGTGGTGCTCGCGGTGGCCGGCCGCGGTGTTTGACATGGGTGTGTGGACGGTCGTTCCGGTCAAGGAGCTGGATCGGGCCAAGGAACGGTTGACGCCGGTGCTGTCGCCCGAGCGGCGGCGGGCACTGATGCTGGCGATGCTCGAGGATGTATTGACGGCGCTCGCCGCGACGCCGGGTCTCGGCGGGCTCGCGATCGTGACGGTCGACGCGGCGGCGCGCAGGCTGGCGGCGCGCTATGGTGCGCGCATCATCGAGACAGGTGCCCGCGACGGGCACAGCGGAGCGGTTGCGGCCGCGGCAAGGCTCCTCGCCGCGGAGGGATGTCCCGGCATGCTTACCGTGCCCGGCGACATTCCGCTCGTCATTCCTGCCGAGATCACGCAGCTTCTAGCCGCCCATCGCCCGGCGCCGGCGTTCACGATCGCTCCGTCGCGCGACGAGCGAGGATCGAATGCGATCATCTGCTCGCCGCCCGATGCCGTCCCCTTGCGTTTTGGCGAGGATAGCTTCTTCCCGCATTTGCGGGCGGCCGAGGCATGCGGCATCCGCCCGACCGTGCTGCGCCTCCCGGGCATTGCGCTCGACGTCGATACACCGGAGGATCTGGCCGCTTTAACGCTTGTGCCGTCGGCGACGCGGGCGCATGCATTGCTGGAGCTGCAGGAGCGCGCCGCGACAGCTATGGGAGATCCTTGGGGATGACCACCGACGAGATCTTGTCGAGTGTCGAGGACGGGCGGCGTCTGTCGACGGCCGAGGCGCTGGGGCTTGCCGATTGCTCTGATCTGCAGCCGCTGATGAGCGTAGCAGCGGCGCTGCGCGACAAGGCGCATGGCGGCCTCGTGTCGTATTCGCGCAAGGTATTCATCCCGCTGACCCAGCTGTGCCGGGACGTCTGCCACTACTGCACCTTTGCCCATCCGCCGCGCCCCGGCGAGCCTGCCTATCTTGGCGCCGAGGAGGTGCTCGAGATCGCCCGCGCCGGAGCGCGCGCCGGCTGCCGCGAGGCATTGTTCACCTTGGGCGACAAGCCCGAGCTGCGCTACGGGGCGGCGCGCGAAGCGCTGGGGCGGCTCGGTCACGAGACTACCCTCTCCTACCTCGCGGAGATGGCGGAGCTGGTCTTGCGTGAGACGGGGCTGTTGCCGCATCTCAACCCAGGGGTGATGACCCCCGCCGACATCGATCGGTTGCGCGCGGTGTCGGTCTCGCAGGGGATCATGCTGGAGAGCGCCGCCGAGCGGCTGCGCCGCCGCGGCGGGCCGCATTTCGGCTCTCCGGACAAGCACCCGGCGCTGCGTCTCGAAACCATCCGCGCCGCCGGCGAGGCGGCCGTGCCATTCACCACCGGCATCCTGATCGGCATCGGCGAGACCCGGCGCGAGCGCATCGAGTTGCTTCTGGCGTTGCGTGACCTGCACGAGCGCTACGGCCACTTGCAGGAAATCATCATCCAGAACTTCCGCGCCAAGCCCGGTACCCGCATGGCGCACGCGCCGGAGCCAGATCTCGCCGACCATCTCTGGACGATCGCCGTCGCGCGGCTGATCTTCGGTCCGGAGATGAACATCCAGGCGCCGCCCAACCTGAACCCGGGCGCGCTCGCCGAGATGATCGCGGCCGGGATCAACGATTGGGGCGGCGTGTCGCCGGTCACCCCGGATCATGTCAACCCAGAGAGGCCGTGGCCGGCGCTCGACCGGCTGGCCAAGCAGACTGCCGCAGCCGGCAAATTGCTGGTCGAGCGGCTGGCGATTTACCCGGCTTACGCGCGCGCTCCCGAGCGCTGGCTCGACCCCGCGCTGCGCCCCTCGGCGCTTCGCGCCATCGATGCGCAAGGCCTTGCCCGCACCGATGATTGGGTCGCCGGCGCCGGTACCGGACCGCCGACCCTCACCCGCCTCGCTCCGCTCGGCACCCTCTCCCGCATTGCGGGAGAGGGGGGCCCAGCGCACAGGGCGGGTGGGTGAGGGGCATGCTCGTCCGCCCTTCTCGATCGGGCATCCGCCGGCGAAATGCTCGGCGAGGCTGACATCGTCCGCCTCTTCGCGGCGCGCAGGGAGGAATTTCGATGCGGTGTGCCGGGCAGCCGACGAGCTGCGGCAAAGGGTCAATGGGGACACGGTCAGCTACGTCGTGACCCGTAACATCAACTACACCAACATCTGCTATTTCCGCTGCCAGTTCTGCGCGTTCTCGAAGGGGAAGCTCAGCGAAAACCTGCGCGGCCGGCCCTACAACCTCGATATCCCCGAGATCCAGCGGCGGGTCGAGGAAGCTTGGGGCCGCGGCGCGACCGAGGTATGCCTGCAGGGCGGCATCCATCCGGAATACACCGGCGCCACCTATCTCGCAGTCTGCCGGGCAATCAAAGAAGCGGTGCCCGACATCCACATCCACGCCTTCTCGCCGCTCGAAATCTGGCAAGGCGCCAAGACGCTCGGCCGTACGGTCCCCGATTTCCTGCGCGAGCTGAAGGACGGCAGGGCTGAGCTCGCTGCCCGGCACCGCGGCCGAGATCCTCGACGACGAAGTCCGCGCGGTGATCTGCCCCGACAAGATCAAGACCGGCCAATGGCTCGAAGTCATGGAGGCCGCACACGCCGTCGGGCTGCGCAGTACCGTCACGATCATGTATGGCCATGTCGACCGTTACGAGCACTGGGCGCGGCACCTTCTTCGCATCCGCGCGTTTGCAGGCACGGACCGGCGGTTTCACCGAGTTCGTGCCGTTGCCCTTTGTGCCGATGGAGACACCCATTTATCTGAAAGGCCGCGCCCGCCGCGGCCCGACCTACCGCGAGGCGGTGCTGATGCACGCCGTTGCGCGCCTCGTACTGCACCCGGTCATCACCAACATCCAGACCTCCTGGGTCAAGATGGGTAGCGGCGGCGCCGCTGCGTGCTCTGAGGGCGGGCGCCAACGATCTCGGCGGCACCTTGATGAACGAGAGCATCACCCGCGCCGCCGGCGCGGTGCACGGCCAAGAGATGCCGCCCGAGAGCATGGAGGAATTGATCCGCTCATTAGGGCGCGAACCACGCCAGCGCACGACGCTTTACGCCAATGCGCCCGCCGAGCGGAAAGCCGCCGCGTTCGGAGCCGCACCGCTCCTTGAGCCAATCAACACCCCGGCGCGGCGCTATGAGCGCCACGAGCAGAGCGCCGCCGCAGACTGACCACCTCAGCCCAAATGAAGCTCGAAATTTCACCAGCTTCTCGTCATTCCCGCGCAAGAAGGTAATCGGCGATATAGCTGGATCGGCATCGTGCGTCCTTCGAGACGGCCGCTTTGCGGCCTCCTCAGGGTGAGGATTTTCTTAATGCCAATAAGGAATTACCTCATGCTGAGGAGCGCCCGCAGGGCGCGTCTCGAAGCACGCACTACCTCACTACAGCCGGATTGGCCAATTTGTTGACAGCCTCTTTCGCGGGGGCGACGGGTGGAGAGGGAGGAAAGTTTGGAAATCGAAGCCGCGGTCTTTCGCAAGGTGCACGAGCCGCTCACGATAGAAGCGGTGGAAATTGACCAACCAGCGCGGCGCGAGGTGCTGGTCCGCACCGTGGCCACCGGCGTCTGCCACAGCGACCTGCACGTCGTCGACGGGGTCGGGAGGTTCCCGCTCGACCGGCCGATCGTGCTCGGCCATGAAGGCGCCGGTGTCGTCGAGGCGGTCGGCGCCGATGTGACCACGGTCAAGCGCGGGGATCACGTGGTGGCTTGCCTTTCGGGTTTTTGCGGCAATTGCCCGCAATGCCTCTCGGGCCACCCCAATCTGTGCACCGGCGGGATCGTCACGCGGCCCGACAATGCCGCCCCGCGGCTCTCGCAGAAGGGACAGCCGCTTCGCCAGTTCATCGGTATTTCGAGCTATGCCGAGAAGATGCTGCTGCACGAGAATTCGCTCGTGAAGATCGATCCCGAATTGCCGCTCGACCGCGCGGCGCTGGTCGGCTGCGGCGTGTTGACCGGCGTTGGCGCGGCATTGCGCAGCTCGGGTCTCGAGGCGGGACAGACCGTCGCGGTGTTCGGTTGCGGCGGCGTCGGGCTGTCGATCATCCAGGGCGCCCGGATCGGCGGCGCGCGGCGGATCATCGGCGTCGACATGTTCGACGCGAAGCGGGAGATGGCGACACGCGCCGGCGCGACCGATTTCGTCAACAGCGCCGAGGACGAGCCGGTGAAGGCGGTGCGCGCACTGACCGGCGGCGCCGGCGTCGATCATGCCTTCGAGGCGGTCGGCAACGCCAAGCTGGTGCGGCAGGCGATCGAGAGCCTGGCGATCCGCGGCACGGCGACAATCGTTGGCGTTTTGCCGCCGGACGCGATAATCGAGTTCCCGTGGATGGCGATCCGTCCGGAGTGCAAGGTGCAGACCTCGCGCATGGGCTCCAACCGCTTCCGCTACGACATCCCGCTCTATCTCGACTTCTACCGCCAGGGCCGGCTTGATCTCGACTCGATGGTCACCAAGCGTGGCCGCCTTTCCGACATCAACGAAGCCTTCCGCGCGATGAAAGCCGGCGAAGTCGCCCGCACGGTGTTGACGTTCGATTAGCGATCACGGGATACGCCAGCCGGCTTTGGCGGCAAGGCTCTCGAAGAAGTCGAGTTCGTAGGCACTCTCCGGGGACTGCCGGACCAGTTCATCGATCTGGTGCGCGTCGTTGCCGACCAGAATGCGCCATTTGTCGGCCTTGACCCCGTCGAGAATGATTGTCGCCGCCTCGGCCGCGCTCGTCGGCGCGTCCTCGCGAAACCGGCGCTCGCGCTCGGCCACCATCTTCCGAATGTCGTCATCCGACAGGCTCGACACGTCTCGGCCCATCGAGGCGATGCGCGCCCGCGCTTGAGCAATCTGCCTCGCATCGATCTCTCCGGACAGGTTGCCGCTTTGAATCTTGCGCGAGTTGAGCGGGATCGAGGTACCGATATGGCCGGGCATTACGACCGAGCATTTGATGTGGGGCGCGTTGATCCGCAGATCGGTGATCAGCGCCTCGGTGAAGCCTTTCACCGCGAACTTTGCCGCCGAATAGGCGGTATGCGGCAGGTGTGGCCCGACCGATGCCCAGAAACCGTTGACGCTGCTGGTGTTAATTATGTGGCCTTCCTCCGCCTTCTGCAGCATCGGCAGGAAGGTGCGGGTGCAGTTGTAGACGCCGCCCCAGCACACATTGAACGTCCTTTCCCACTCCTCGCGGCGATGCGCGAACATGCTGCCGCCGCCGCCGATACCGGCATTGTTGAAGAGCAGATGGATCTTGTCGGTGCCGTGACGCTGCGCGACCTCGTCGCGAAATCGCTCGACCTGCGCCTCGTCGGACACGTCGGCGAGATGCGCCGTGACGCGCAACCCTTGCGGCAGCGCTGCCGCCTCGCACAGCCGCCGGGTTTCCGCCATCCCCTCTTCGGAGACATCGCACATCGCGATATTGCAGTCTTCCGCAGCCAGCTGACGGACGAGCTCGCGCCCCATGCCCGAGCCGCCGCCGGTCACAACCGCGATCTTCCCTGCGAAATCCTTCATAGGCCCCGCCTCCGTGTTTGTATTATCGTCGCTCGCGCGCAAGCGGGAGTCCAGAGCTTGCCCCTGGCTCGAACAGGGGGCCGAGGATAGGCGCCCGGGCTGGATACCCGCTTTCGCGGGTATGACGAGCAGAGGGATAGCCGGCAATGCTGAAGACCACCCGCGACATGGTATTGCCGACCGCGATTACTGGGTCGTATCCGCGCCCCCTATGGTACGACGCGAGCCTCGCCGGGCGGTCGTTCAAGGCGGCGCTCGGCAACTCCTTGTTCCGCGAGCAGTATCTCGACGCGGTCGCCGCGATCATCAATGCACAGGAGGCGGCCGGGCTCGACATCGTCACCGACGGCGACAGCCGCTTCGACCTCGCGGTCGGCGGCAAATCGTGGTTCTTTTACCCGATCGAGCGCCTGGGCGGCATTAAGGGCCACCGCAGCACCTCGCAGGGCTGGATGGCGCGGCACGACATCCGCCCCGGCAAGATCCTGTGGGAGGTGCAGGAGGCCTACCAGCCGGCGATCGTCAAACACAAACTCAGCCGCGGGCCGCTCGAATACGCGGCGTTGTGGCAGATCGCGCAGCGCCTCAGCGACCGCCCGGTCAAATTCGGCGCGATCTGCGCGCCGGCATTGGCCAGCATGCTGTGGAACGAGCACTACGTCGACGACAAGGCGATGGTGCTCGACCTCTGCGACATCATGAATGCCGAATTGCGTGAACTGGCCGACGCGGGGTGCCCGGTGATCCAGGTCGAGGAGCCGCGCCATCATGGCTTGACGACCCGGCCCGACTGCAGCGACGCCGAGCTCGAATTTCAGACCGAGGCATTCAACCGCCAGCTCGCCGGCGTCGATGCCGAGATCTGGGTGCACACCTGCTGGGGCAATCCCAACCAGCAGCGGGTCTATTGGGAGGTGCCGAGCTACGAGCGCGCATTGCCCTATCTGTTGCAGCTCAATGCCGACGTCGTCACCTTCGAATGCGCCAGCAATGACGGCAAGGACCTGCCGCTCTTCGCCAAGCACAAAACCGACAAGAAGATCGGCATTGGCGTCGTCAACCACTGCAACACCGTCGTCGAGCCGGCCGAGCACGTCGCAGTACTGATCCGCAAGGCGCTGGAATACATCCCGCCCGAGCGGCTCGTCATCACGACCGATTGCGGCTTCGGCCGCGAGGGCCTCTCGCGGCGCATCGCCTATTACAAATGCGTCTCGTTGGTCGAAGGCACCAATATCGTGCGCCGCGAACTGGGTCTCCCAGAAGCCCACATCCGCGCCGCCGACCCCAAACTCTATTTTGCCAATATCAGCGAATAATGTTTATACCGTCTCGAAAAGGCGCTGCGCGAGGAACTCGCCTTGGGGGACCCCGGCGGGGCAGGCGAAAAGCCCGCCACCGACATGGGTCACGAACTGGTTCATCATGTCGAACTTCGACATGTTCTCGAATATCTTAATAAAGCCGGTTCGCGGGTCGCGCTGATAGCAGATGAAGAACAGGCCCGCATCGTATTCCATGCCTTGCCGCCACGGCGGCCAGCGCTCGGCAGTGAAATTCACGCCGTCATTATAGGAGTAAGGCCGCCGCAGAACCTGTGCGCCGCCATTGCTTGCCGCGGCGGCGAGGCGGACATGCGCGTTTTCCGCGATGATGGGCTTGCCGTCCTTGTCCGTGGCGTCCAGATCCAGCGGTTCGAATTCGCCTTTCATCCCCAGCGGCGCGCCAGAGACCTTGTGCCGGCCCACTGTCTGTTCCTGGAACTCTCGTTTGGTGCGGTCCCAATGGTCGAGTGCGATGCGGATCCGCCGTGCGACGAGGTAACTGCCGCCGCGCATCCAGTCAGGCCCCTCAGGACCGACCCAGACGAGCTTGGCCATTGCCTCGGCATCGCCAATCGACGGATTGTTCGTCCCGTCCTTGAACCCCATCAAATTGCGCGGCGTCTGGTTGGCGCCAAAGCCCGGCAGAAAGCCGGTCTGCGCCCAACGCAGTTGCGTCACGTCTGAGGCGAGGCGGGCGAGCTGCCGGACGGCATGGAAGGCAACCTGCGGATCGTCGGCGCAGGCCTGCACCGACAGGTCTCCACCGGTACTCGCTTCCACCAACTGATCGCCGACAAAGTGCGGCAAGTCGGCAAGAGCTTCGGGTCGGTGCTTTGCGAGGCCGTAACGATCAACCTCGTCCTTCACAAATAATCCGGCTCCGAAGCCAAAGGTCAATGTCAGGCGCGCCGCTGGCAGGCCATCCGTCTCGCCGGTATCGGGCGCGGCAACCAGTGTCGTGGGGGGTTCGTCGCTGGTCGTGGTCGTCGTAACAGTTGTGTCGAGCGCGTAGTCGACCTCGCTCTGTTCAAAGGGCTCGATCGGCAATCCGCTCGTCATCCGCGCGGCAGCAGCCGTCCAGTCCCGCAACAGCTTCACGACATCCTCGCGCTTCGTCGTCGTGAGATCGAAAACCGCGAAATAGGTATGAGCTTGCGTGGGCGTCACGATCCCGCCCTGATGCGATCCCCAAAACGGCTCCAACTGGCTTGCGTGGACTGCCGCGGCCGGGTGATCGTCAGGCCCAGGCGCCGCCCTGGCCCCAAAAGCGGAACCAGTGGCGGCGACGAGTCCCGCCGTGCCGGCGAGAAAACGGCGGCGGTTTGGCCGCAAGCCCTCGTCGTCCTGCCTTCGGGTCAACGGGTGGCTTCCATCAACGTGTTCACGTCGTCTTGGACGTAATAAAAGCCCTTGAGGTCGGGTGTCATTGCGATACCGAACAAGTCACCATTGCCCGGAGGGGATTGGGCCTGGTTTGTATCGATCCACTGCGCGTAGAGCTGTTTTCCGGTTGCGGGATCCACTTCCACGAGCTGCCCATTCTTCGCATTGCAGGCCAATAGATGGCCGTCGGCAGTCATAGCGAGTGCGAGCGGCCGCTTGAGGAGGCCGTCCTTTGTCACCGTTCGACCCGTGCCCGCGCTATCCCGGCGCGTCGTCGCATTCGCAATCGCGACAATCTGGTTGCCGACCGCATCCGAGACATAGAGGGTGCTGTCGGCAGCAAGCGCCAGACCGGTGGGGCCGAGCATGAAGACATCCTTGTCGGCACGCGCGCCGAAGCCATTGGCGATCACCGTCTGATTTGTGATCACCGGCGGCTTTCCCTCGGGGATCGAGAGCGAGAGTCGCAGAACAGTCGCCTTGTTGATCGTTACGGGATATCCAGTATTGGGATCGCGAACTTCGGGGCCGGGAATGTCGAAGCCGGCCATGCTGACGAACAAGGTCGCCGTCGTCCCGTTGTCGATCGTCGCCATATTGCCCCAAGGGCCGTTGATATTCGGGCCGGTCCAGGTGGCCGCGAGCTGACCGTTGGGGTCGAGCACCAGCAGGCAGCCGTCACCCCGCGTCCGCGTCGTGCCGTCGGTGCTCGGCGTACTCCCGACAATCACCCACCCAGTCTTGAGCATTGTCATCGCCGTGGTCAAACCCACCCCGCCGGGACATTGCCGGAGGTTCTGGGGTAGCTTCGCAAACAGCGTGGTTTTCTTTGTCGACGGGTTGTAATCGACGATTGTCGTCCCGGTGCCTTGCAAGTTCGATAGGTTGTTGAAATTGTCGACGAGCACATCGTCCTTCTGAATTTTCCCGGCAGAGACCGGAGCGACGACAACCGCATAGGGATTGAGATCGCCATTATCCGTCACGGTCGAGGTTCGGGTGACATGCTTGTGGATCATTTCGAGGAGGCCCTGCGCTCCCTCGGTCCCGGCTCGACCCGCGGGCGGCATTGTCACGATCAGGCAGCCGGTCAGCAGGGCAAAGCCCATCCGCGGGATTTGTCGCGCGACGCGCATCATCGATCTCGTGCCTTTCTTATCTGCGATCATTGGATGAGAATTGCGAATGCGTGTCACTCACATTATGATCTGTTGCTGACGTCGTCAAGCCTCAGAAGAAGATATTGGTGCGTATCCCCAGCACGAGCTCGTTCTTCACGCGTTGTCCGTTGCCGGTCTCGTTGAGAACCCCGCCGCCCGGATTGAACACGTACTGAATGTCCGGCTGCAATTGCCACCATGGCATGACCTGATACTGGTAGGTGGCCTCGATGAAGGTCTCGCCGCCGCGGACTGGGAACGGGGTGCCCGTGAAAAAAGCGGTGCCCTGATCGAGCCGCGCCGCATCGGCGCTGACCTTCGCGTAGCCCATGCCGAGGGCGAAGGTATCGGCGTCGCGGTGCGGGAATGGCTCGTGAAAGGTGACGCCGGCGTTAAGGCTGAACGTGATCAAGTTGCGATCGCTCTGCGGGGCACCCAAGCCGCGGAAGAAGAGATTGATGGTTCGGTCGGCTTCCGTCGGATCCTGCCACACCAGCTGGTCCGCGACGCCATAAACGCCCCAATTCCCCCGGTGAGTGCGCGGTATTCCCGTGCTTGCGGGGTTCGCCAGCGAAACACCGGCATCGTCGTGCAATAGGTCGTCGAAGTTCTCCGAATCGTACCAAAAGCCCAGCTTGTAGGTGCGCGCAAGCGGCTCCTCTTGACTGGCGTACAGCATGGAACCGAGCGACGGGTATTGGTACTGCATTTCGCCGAAAACCAGCACGCCTTGGTTCAGCGGAAAGCTGAGGCCCGACGGGTTCAACATCTGCGGATCGCCAGTGCCCTTGGGCGCCGGCGAGCCGCTGAACGCGCCCACCAGAAAAGTCACCGGATCAACCGGTCGCGCCCGCACGCGCACGCCGAGCGCCGAGAGCGGATATGCTGGGCCTCCGCCGGGCAGGTCCGCCGACGGCACCATCGGCCAGCCGAACATCGTGTTGATGAGGTAAAGGGCATTCTGGCTGACGATGAATTCCTGATCGAGGCTCTGTTGGCCGATTTTGACATCGAGCCGGTTCTCCTCGAGGAATTTTTGGTCATACCAGAGTTCCCACAGTCGCGTCGCACGATCGGCCTCGATACCGCTGGCGGTCTGCAAAGTTTGGAGATTATCGGCGCTCAGGTTGCGCCCATAAATCTGCAGTGCACTGGCGAGGAACGTCCCACCATACCAGCCGAACGCACGTTGCGTATCGAGCGCCAGCGCCATCTGGGTCAGCCCGTCATACTCGAAACCTTGCCGAGAGCCTCCGGTAACGTTACCGAGCACCTCGCTGGTTTCCTGCAAAGCAAAGGACATACCGTATTGGCTGAGCAATGGGCGCAGGCCCCACATATTGCCGAGCAGAAAATTGGTGCGAGAAATCGCGCTCAGAAACCCGAAGGGTCCGCCTCCCGGCGCAACCTCCTCAGCCGGCTGGAGCTGCTCTTCGGTCGGAAGCTGGATTGGCGGAGGGGCAGCCAGAGCAAAGCTGCCGTCGAGATAGAATACCAAGATGGCGGTTGCTGGCAGAAACGCCGCCATTGGCCGGAGCGAGGACCAAGCCAATCCGCGAGACGCGGAACGGGCCCGGCCGCGCGCCATCGCTGTCATTCCCTGATCCTCGCACAGCCGATCACCGCCCCCGAATTGCTCGATCCCCATCCGATCCCCCTCTCGATCTGCGATGCAATGAGTGCACGCTTTTGCTAACAAGAATCACTCGCAACCAGATGCGCATAATTCGCATTTGCATCATGCGCGTCTGTCTGGGCTTCTCCCGAGACCGGCGCCTATCGGCGCTATGAGATCCCCGTCGAGGAGGCGATAGCCGAGATCGCTCGGCGCGGCGTCTCACGGAGCAACTGACGGTGCGCTACCGCAAACTGAAATTTTGCCCGGAAGTCCGCGAAGCACTGGAGACGTTACGTGGCGGGATCGCGCAGATCGTCGCCAAATGTCCTGTGATCCAGGTCGAGGAGCCGCGCCACCATGGCCTGACGACCCGGCCCGACTGCAGCGATGCCGAGCTGGAATTCACCAGTGTGGATCCCAGCTCGCCGGAGTGATGCCGAGGTCCCTTACCTGCCGGGGCAATCCCAATCAGCAGAACAAGGACCTGCCGCTCTCGCTTGACACCAAGACAAGAAGATCGGCATCGGCGTCGTCAATCACTGCAATTCAGTCGTCGAGCCGGCCTAGCATGTCGCCGGCCTCATTCGCAAAGCGCTCGAATACATCCCGCTCGAGCGCCTCGTTATCACCACCGATTGCGGCTTTGGCCGCGAGGGCCTCTCCCGCCGCATCACCTATCACAAATGCGTCTCGCTGGTCGAAGGCACCAACACCGTGCGCCGCGAAATCGGCCTCGCCGAAGCGCACATCCGCGCCGCCGACCCCAAACTCTATTTCGCCGGTGTGCCCAGTGCCTTGGACAAGGCGGCAGCACAGTCGCCGACGCCTCGGCGCGCCGCGGCGACCAGCCGCCCGTAGCGGATGAAGCCGTGATTGAGACCCTCGTACACCCTCAGCTCGCTGGGCACACCGGCCTCTTTGAGGCGCGCGGCGAGCCGATGGCTGTCATCGAGCAACGGATCGAGATTGCCGACGATCAGATGTGCCGGCGGCAGGCCGGACAGCTCGGCGAGCACCGGTGCGGCGCGCCAATCTTTCTGCTGCTCCGGACGCTCGAGATAGGTCTCCCAGATCCAGCGCATCTGGGTCTGCGACAGACCGGCGCCGCGACCGAACCGCTGCCACGATTCGCTCTCGGTATCGGTCGAGAAGCAGCCATAAATCAGCAGCATGAAGCCGAGCGCACGCTCGCCCGCGTCCCGCAACGCGACAGCGGCTGCCAGCGCCAGGTTGGCGCCGGCGGAATCGCCGCCGACAGCGAGCCTGGTCGGATCGATGCCGAAACCCGAGCCCTCACGCGCGGCGAGGCGGACCATCGCGACCATTTCGTCAAAGGCCACCGGAAACCGATGCTCGGGCGACAGCCGATAATCGACGGACAGTGCGGCGACGCCGCTCTGGCGGACGAGTTCGCGCAGCATCGCATTCCAGCTCGGCAGGCTGCCCTGCATGAACCCGCCGCCATGCGCGTAAATCATGAGCGGCGGGTTTTCGGCATCGTCCGGGAGATAGAGTCGGCACGGCACCTGGCCGTGCGGTCCCGGCAAGCTCAGATCCCGCTCGCGCCGGAGCGGGACGGATCCTTCGCCGAGGAAGGCACCGATGCGATCTACCGCGGCGCGCACTTCCGAGAGGGGTGCCTGCGTGCGGTCCGGCGCTACGAGGCCACGGCTCTGCAGCAGCTGCCCCGCAGCGATGAGCTCGGGATCGATCCAGGGTGTCGCGTCATTCATCCTTTATCTCCTGCATTTCGCTTTATCTCCTGCATTTCGTCGCCCCGCGAACGCGGGGGCCCAGGGATCCAGAGCGCGGCGCCGGTTGGTCTGGGTACCCGCTTCCGCGGGGACGACGAATGTTGCGAACGTCCAATCCTCATTCGGCGGCCTGCGCCGGGCGGATATCGGGCGTCGAAGTCGCCGCCGGCAGGCGCGGCAAAACTTCCTTTGCCAAAAGTCTGATGCCCTTCTCGGCCTCTTGGTGGTCGAGAAAGCCGGACCGGCCGATGAAGATGAAATGGCCGAACCCGCCGACCTTGTCGTAGATGTCCATGATCTGCTTGTAGACGGTATCCGGGTTGCCGGCGCACAGAATGCCGCGGGCGATCGCCTGCTCGGCGTTGATGCCGATCAGGCTGTCTGCCGGCCGCCGGGCGGCTTGCGCGCCAGGCCGGGGCTGCGTGCGATAATTCTGTGCGGTAACCTCCGGCGGCTGCCGCCCCGGCATAAGCCGCGAGTATTGCGGCGCCTGTTTGAGGCTGGTGTTGAGGAACCACAGGGTTTTGCTGCCGACCCGCACACCCTCTTCATCGGTGTCGCCGACATAGCATAGCGCCGCATACGCGAACCGATCGGTGCCGGGCGCCGGCAGCCCCGCGTCGCGGCGCGCCGCGCGGTACGTGTCGAAGGCGCGCTTGCTGGCCTCCGGGCCGCGCAGCACGAGCGCATTGATCATGCCGCGCCGGCCCAGCTCGGCCGAGGTCTCCGGGTCGCCGGTCGCGGCCCACATCGGTGGATGCGGGCGCTGATAGACGGGCGGCCAGATGTTGACGTGACGATGCGCGTAGTGCTTGCCCTCCCAGCTGAACGGCCCGTCATGCGAGGTCAAGGTCTTCTGGATCAGATCGATCGCCTCCCAGAAGCGCTCGACATAGCCGACCGGGTTGGCGTTGCCGGAAACCATCTCGCTGTCGCCCGATTTGACGAAGCCGATTTCGAGCCGCCCCTTGGAGATGACGTCGGCAGTTGCGTACTCCTCGGCGATGCGCACCGGGTCGGGGCGGATCGTGATCAACGTCCCGAGGCTGAGGATCCGGACCTTCTTGGTCTGCCGGGCGAGGATGCCGAGGATCATCGGGCTCGCGCCGTAGAGGCTGTTGATCCCCGAATGATGCTCGATCGAGACGACATTGACGCCGAGATCGTCGCACAGCAGGTGCTCGTCGAGGCATTCCTCGAACAAATCGGCGGCGATCTTCGGATCGCAATATTTGTTGGGGAGGCTCGCGCGGACCGAGTTGGTGCGGTCGAGCACCTCTTGCGGGACAAAGGGGTATACGTTCTCGCAATGATACCAAGCTTGCATTGCCGCTACTCCTCGAGAAAACGGGAAACCCGGTCGACAAAGGCTTCGGGCTGCTCGATCTCCGGATGGTGCCCGGCGGCCTCGATCAGTTCGAACCGCGAACCCGGGATCAACCGGCTGTAGGCGCGCCCGTAGTCCGGGGTCACGACCCGATCGCTCGCGCCCCATACCAGCAAGGTCGGCACCTTGATCCGCTTGAGCCAGCGCGGCAGTTGCGGGTTGTACATATACGGGTGCCAGGCATAGAGACACAGCGCTTCACGGTTGCGCGCGTAGACGGTCAACGCTTCGTCGGACATCGCATTGAAATCCGGCGCGAACCTCTCCGGGTCGTGCCAGCTTGCCCGCCTGACCTCGTCCGGCGATCTGTTGAAGACGTCGAGAATATCGGGCGTCTCGCGGTCGCTGATCTTAATGCCGACGGGATCGACGAGGACGAGCTTGTCGATCCGGTGGCTGCACGCAACCGCAAGCTCCGCCGCCAGCCAGCCGCCAAACGAAAAGCCGACCAGCGTCGCCTTCTCCTTCGGCAGGTTATCGAGAACCTCCAGGTAGAGATGCACGAGGTCGTATACCGTCTCGAAATCCCTAGGCCGCGGGGAATGGCCAAACCCTGGTCCGGAAGGTGCGATCACCTCGCCTTGTGGGGCGAGAAGACTGACAAAGCGCGCTTCGGGGTCGACGGTCTGAAAACCGTGCAACACCAGAATTGGGCGCCCTGAGCCGCGTCGGACCACTTCGAGCTCGATCCCGCTTGCCGTGAGCCGCCCATTTTCCGCCATGACTTTCCTTCCCTCAGCGCCCCTGGAGCAGAATGTATAACCTTGTTCGATATGGACCGAACACCCCAGCGAAGAGAGATGGCGAAATGCGGAACCTGCAGGTCAATGGCGAGCGGTTGTGGGCGAGTCTGATGGAATTGGCTCAGATCGGCGCGACGCCGAAGGGCGGCGTGTGCCGGCTCGCGGCAAGTGACCTCGACGGTGAGGCGCGGCGGCTCTTCATCCGGTGGTGCGAGGAGGCTGGTTGCGCCATCCGGATCGACAAGATCGGCAACATCTTTGCGCGCCGGCCCGGCCGTGACGCGACCCTCCCGCCGGTCATGACCGGCAGCCATCTCGACACGCAGCCGACCGGCGGCAAGTTTGATGGCGCGTACGGCGTTATGGCCGGGCTCGAAGTCGTGCGCACATTGAACGACCTCGGCTATGAGACCGAGGCGCCGGTCGAGCTCGTCGCCTGGACCAATGAGGAGGGCTCGCGGTTCTCGCCGGCGATGGTCGGCTCGGGCGTGTTCGCGGGTGTGTTCGATCTGGAGGAGGGCTTGGCGCGGCCAGACAATGTCACTGGCGTCGCGCTTGGCGCTGAGCTGGAGCGGATCGGCTTTGCCGGGCCCGAGCCGGTCGGCGGCGGTCCGGTCGCCGCCTATTTCGAGGCGCATATCGAGCAAGGACCGATTCTAGAAGCCGCCGGGAAGCCGATCGGCGTCGTCACCGGCGCGCAAGGTCAGCGCTGGTATGAGGTCACGGTCACCGGCCAGGAGGCGCATGCCGGCCCGACCCCGATGCCGCGGCGCCGCGACGCGCTGGTCGGCGCCGCGCGCATGATCGAGGCCGTCAACCGCATCGGCCATGCGCACGCTCCCTATGCCTGCGCGACGGTTGGGTTTGTGCAGGTCAGTCCGAATTCGCGCAACACGATCCCCGGTCGGGTGTTCTTCACCGTCGACTTCCGCCATCCGGATGACGCGGTGCTGAGCGCAATGGACGGCGAGCTGCGCGAGGCCTGCGAGGCCGCCGGGGCAGCAATCGGTCTCGAAACCGAGGTCGAGGAGTTTTGGTATTTCCCGCCGACCCCGTTCGACCCCGAACTTGTTTCGGCGGTGCGCAGCGCCGCCGCAGCGCAAGGCTACCCGCATCAGGACATCATCAGCGGCGCCGGGCATGACGCCGTCTACATGGCGCGCGTCGCGCCGACCGCGATGGTCTTCGTGCCCTGTGTCGGCGGCATCAGCCACAACGAGATCGAAGACGCCAAGCCCGACGATCTGACCGCCGGCGGCAACGTGCTGCTCAACGCCGTGCTCGATCGGGCGAACGCTGTTTCAGCCGAAACGTCGTGAGTCAGACAGTCAGGGTAGTTTCTGATTGTTCTGCAAATAGTCCGAGCCGGTTTATCCCGTCGAACGCCGCGACCTTGTAGCATTCTGCCAACGTTGGGTAATTGAACACCGTCTCGACGAAGTAATCGATCTTTCCGCCGAACGACAATACCGCCTGCCCGATATGGATCAGTTCGCTCGCCCCCTCGCCGATGATGTGGACGCCGAGGAGCTGGCGGGTCTCGCTGTGAAAAATCAGCTTCAAAAGCCCGGTGACGTCGCCGAGGATCTGACCGCGGGCGATCTCTCTGTAGCGGGCCTTGCCGATTTCGTAGGGCGTGGCGGCTTCGCTCAGCTCCTCCTCGTTCTTTCCGACCATCGAGATTTCCGGAACCGCGTATATCCCGTACGGAAAGCGCTCGGGGACGCTGTGCGCCTTGACCCCGAAGGCGTGGCACGCCGCCAGGCGGCCTTGCTCCATCGAGGTCGAGGCGAGTGCCGGAAAACCGATCATGTCGCCGACCGCGTAGATGCCGGGAACCTGGGTGCGATAGTGTGCGTCGACCACCAGCCGCCCGCGGCTATCAGGAGCCAGGCCAGCCTCCGCGAGGGTGAGCTTACTGGTCGCGCCAGTCCGGCCGACCGAATAGAGCGCCTTCTCGGTAATGATCGTCTTGCCGCTGTCGAGGTGCAGCCTGACGCGGGGGCCGTGCTCATCCTCGATGATCTCCAACCTGCCGACGCTCTCGTTGAGCCGCAGGGTGACCCGGTTTTCCCGCAGATGGTGGCAGAACTCGTCGACAATTTCGTGGTCGACGAAGGGCAATAAACGATCGCGTTTGTCGATCAGGGTCACCCGAACGCCGAGAGCGGCGAAGATGCTGGCATATTCGCATCCAATCACGCCGGCTCCGACAACCGCCAGGGTCCGCGGCAGCCGGTCGAGCTGCAGGACGTCGTCACTGGTGAAAATTCGTTCGCCGTCGAACGGGATATGCGGGTCGCGGGTGGTTTCCGCCCCAGCAGCGATGACGATCTTCTTTACCCTGACGATGCGGGACGCCGCGGCATCGACATAGTCGAGGCGAACGGTGTCGGGCGCAACAAATGACGCCGTCGCTGCGATCAGCTCGACATCGTTGCGCATCAGCTGGTGCCGGGTAACGTCAATTTCGTGCTGGATCACCCGGTCGGTGCGAAACAGCAGATCCTGCATCGTGATGTGCTGTTTCACGGTATAAGAGGCGCCGTAAAATTCCCGCGAGCGATATCCGCAAAGTTCGAGCGCCGCCTCGCGCAGGGTCTTGGACGGGATCGTGCCGAGATTGACGCTGCAGCCGCCGAGCACGGTCCGTCGTTCGACGATCGCGACTTTCTTGTCGAGCTTGGCGCCCTGGATTGCCGCGCGCTGTCCGGCCGGCCCGGAGCCGATCACCAGCAGATCATAGTCGAACGCGTCGCCAGCCATGCCGTCGCCCCCGCTGCCGATTGTCATTGCGGTAGAAGAATGCCACAACCCTGCAACGGGACCGTGACAATTCCATGAAGTATGAAGACATTACGCGTAGGGCGTAGTAGCGCGTAGGATGGATTGAGCGGAGCGAACCATCAGCGCTCGCCAAAGCCGATTTCTTCCTTTTCGTCGAACTCGCCCGCCCAATCCGCCGGGTAAACGCCGAGCCGCACCATCCGATGGAACGCTGGAGCCGGCGTTCGGCGAGATTGACCGTGAAGAAATAGCTGCCGCCCGCGACGAAATTGCGCCGATAGCTCGTCATCGGCTGGTCACCCCATTACGCGATGGGTTTCGCTCCGCTCAACCCATCCTACATGTTGTTAATGCGCCGTCGCAGATCGCTGATGCCTCAACCGTAATGACCGACCTCGTCCTGCAGCACGGGCTTTCTTTCGCCGATCTTTATGACCCCGACGGGCTGGTTCGCCTTGATCGCGCATTTGTCGCGCATCTCGCCGAGGGCGATGTCGGTTTGCATGACCGGCTGATGACGGCGCGGCGCGATCCGGACGCGATCGAGCGGATCGAGGAATTGAACCTGCTGGTCGATCTCGCGCCCTATCTCGAGGATTTTCTCGGTGCGCTGTTCGGCATCGAACCCGAAGTCCGGGAACTGCAGGCCCGCCATCACGAACTGGCGCCGCTTTATGCGGTCAAGCGGCTGTTTGTCCAGCGGCGCGCGGTGAAGGGCGTCAAGGAAGCTGATGCGATTGCGATCGACGGGCCGGCGCTGGCCCGCGAGCTCGACGAGCTGATCGGCACGCCGGCGAAAGACGCGTGGGAGTGGCGCTATGCGGCGCACGTCGCAAATTGGCTGGAGAACGAGGCCGGCAACGCGGAGGCCCTCGACGTGGCGCAACGCTATGCCGCCTGGGCGACATTATCCCCCGAGGGGCAGCGGAAACATCGGCGCGGCGTACTGTTCAAGGTGCCGCACCGGCTGGACATGCACCATCTCGTTCCGGTCGAGACCATCGAGCGCGACGGGGTCACAATGCTGCGGCGGCCCGAGGACGACTGGCGCCGGCGCGACGGCTTTGCGCTGACCGATCCCGGTACCGATCTCGTCGGCGCGCTCGACCAGGCGAATTACTGCATCTGGTGCCACAACCAGGGCAAGGACAGCTGCTCGAAGGGCCTGAAGGAGAAAGAAGGCGCGTTCAAGAAGAGTGTGTTCGGCGTTACGCTCGCAGGCTGCCCGCTCGAGGAGAAGATTTCCGAAATGAACCTGGTGAAGGCGCGCGGCAACAGCCTCGGCGCCCTCGCCATCGTCGCTGTCGACAACCCGATATGTGCGGCGACCGGCCACCGCATCTGCAACGACTGCATGAAGGCCTGCATCTACCAGCGCCAGGAGCCGGTCGACATCCCGCAGATCGAGACCCGCACGCTGAAGGACGTGCTCAGCCTCCCTTGGGGTTTCGAGATTTATTCGCTGTTGACCCGCTGGAACCCGCTCAACATTCGCCGGCCTTTGCCGCGAGCGGCAACCGGCTACAAGGTGTTGGTCGTCGGCCTCGGCCCCGCTGGTTTCACCCTCGCGCATCACCTGTTGAACGACGGCCATTTCGTCGCGGCCATCGATGGCCTCAAGATCGAGCCGCTGCCGCCCGAGATCGGGGGCGTCACTCTCGATGGCGCCCGGCACCCGTTCGAGCCGATCCGCGATGTCGGGACCCTCGTCGAGCGGCTGGACGACCGCGTCATGGCGGGATTTGGCGGGGTTGCCGAGTACGGCATCACAGTTCGCTGGGACAAGAATTTCCTGAAGATCGTGCGTCTTCTGCTCGAGCGCCGTGCAAGCTTTGCGATGTATGGCGGCGTTCGCTTCGGCGGCACGATCACGATCGACGGCGCGTTCGATCTCGGCTTCGATCATGTGGCCCTCTGTGCCGGGGCCGGACGGCCGACGGTCATACCGATGAAGAACGGCCTTGCGCCGGGGGTACGGCAGGCCTCCGATTTCCTGATGGCGCTGCAATTGACCGGCGCGGCCAAGACCGACAGCATCGCCAATCTGACCGTGCGGCTGCCGGTCGTCGTGATCGGCGGCGGGCTCACCGCGATCGATACGGCGACCGAGTTGCTCGCCTATTACCCGCTCCAGGTCGAGAAGTTCCTCACACGCTACGAGATCCTGGTCGCCGAGCGGGGCGAAGAGGCGGTGCGCGCGCAATGGACACCGGCGGAGCGCGAGGTCGCCGTCGAATTCGTCGAGCATGCCCGCGCGATCCGCGCTGAACGCGAGGCCGCCCGCCGCGAAAGCCGTCCGCCGCGCCTCGCCAACCTCATCGACGGCTGGGGCGGCGTGACGATCGCCTATCGCCGGCGCCTCGTCGACTCGCCGAGCTACACCCTCAATCACGAGGAGGTGGCGAAGGCGATGGAGGAGGGGATCCGCTTTGCGGAATTGCTCACTCCAGTCGAGGTCGACGTCGACGTCTTCGGCCAGGCCGCCGCATTGCGGCTGACCCGGCACAGCGTGACCGAGGTCGGCGGCCATCGCCCCGACCCGAACCAGGGGCCGGGCGAAGAGATTGTGCTCCCGGCGCGCACGATTCTCGTCGCCGCCGGAACCCAGCCGAATACCGTGCTTGGTCGCGAAGACCCCGAAACATCACCCTCGACGGCCGCTATTTCCGCGCGCTCGACGAGGAGGGCAACCCGGCGACGCCCGAGCGGGTCGTCAAAGCCCGCGGCAGTGCGGGTTTTGACGCATCTGCGTCCCGACGGGCGTGCGGTCAGCTTTTTTGGCGACCTCCATCCGAGCTTTTTCGGCAATGTCGTTAAAGCGATGGGCGGTGCGACGCTCGGCTATCCGGTGATCAGCCGCATGCTTACGCGCCGCGCGCCGTCGGCGCCTCTACCGGCCGAGTTGATGGCGCGACTGGATTACGAGTTGCGCGCCGCGGGTGCACGAAATCGTCCGGCTGACGCCGAACATCATCGAGGTCGTCGTGCGCGCGCCGATCGCGGCGCGCGCCTTCAACCCCGGTCAATTCTATCGTCTGCAGAATTACGAGCGATTGGCGCCGCGGGTCGACGGCACGACCTTGGCGATGGAGGGCCTGGCGTTGACGGGCGCCGGGATCGACACGGAAGAGGGGCTCTTATCGACAGTCGTGCTCGAGATGGGCGGCTCCTCAGACCTCTGCGCATTGTTGAAGCCCGGAGAGCCGGTGATCCTGATGGGGCCGACCGGAACGCCGACCGAGACACCGTCGGGCGAGACGGTGTTGCTGGTCGGCGGCGGCCTCGGCAATGCAGTTTTGTTCTCGATCGGCGCAGCCTTCCGCGCGCGCGGCTCCCGCGTGCTCTATTTCGCCGGCTATAAGCTCGTGCAGGACCGCTACAAGGTTGCCGAGATCGAGCACGCCGCCGACTGCGTCGTGTGGTGCTGCGACGAGGCGCCGGGCTTTGTGCCCGGCCGGCCGCAAGACCGTACGTTTGTCGGCAATATCGTCGAGGCGATCGAGGCCTATGGCCGCGGCGCATTGGGGCCCGTGACGATGCGACTGTCGGCGGTCGACCGCATCATCGCGATCGGCTCGGACGGCATGATGGCCGCCGTCGCCGAAGCGCGCCAGGCGGGCCTCAAGCGCTATTTCCGCCCCGACCACCGCGCCATCGCGTCGATCAACTCGCCGATGCAGTGCATGATGAAGGAGATCTGCGCGCAGTGCCTGCAGCGCCACCGCGACCCGGTGACCGGCACCGAGACCGTCGTCTTCTCCTGCTTCAACCAGGACCAGGAGATGGACCGCGTCGATTTCCGCACCTTGCGCCGCCGCCTCTCACAAAACGGCGTTCAGGAAAAACTCACCAAGCTCTGGGTCGACCGCTGCCTGCAGCACCTCGGCGAACGCCCGGCGATTGCGGCGGAATAGGCTGCGATACCGCTCACGGAATGCTATTCGATCACCTCGTCGGCCATTTCGAGCATGCGATCGGGAATGGTGAGGCCGAGCGCCTTGGCTGTCTTGAGGTTGATGATCAGCGAGTATTTCGTCGGCTGCTGAACAGGGAGATCGGCCGGACTGGCGCCCCTGAGGATGCGGTCGATGTAGGATGCTGCCTGAGCGTACAACTCGACTGAGTCAGTCCAGTAAGACATCAGGCCGCCGGATCTGGAGAACGTGCTCGGGCCGATCAGGGGCAAACGGTGACGGGTTGCTGCGGCGATGATTACGCCGCGATGTGCTTCGTTAAAACTGTCCGGCAAACATATCAGGCCGCCACCGGGCTCGCGCGCCTGCGCGGCGATGGCTTCCTCGATCTCCGCGTCGTCGTGCACTGGAGCAGGTGTCACAGTTATCCCCAAGGACGTGGCGGCGGGTGCGATCCCACGACTGAAAAATGCGTAAGGCGTGGTATCCGGGTCGAATATGGCAATGACCCGCGTCAGGCCCGGCGCCGCCTCCTTGAGCAATTGCAGCCATTTTCCCAGCAAGGCTGTGTCGAAGGAGCTGAACCCCGTGATGTTGCCGCCGGGCCGCGCGAGGCTCTGAACAAAGCCCTGTCCGACGGGATCGGCCACGAAAACGAACACGATCGGTATTGTGCCCGTCTGCTGCCGCATCGCCGCGACCCCCGGCGTGGCCGTCGTTAGTAGTACGTCCGGGGACAACCCGACCAGTTCGGCCGCGTAGGTCTTGAACAGAGCCGGATCGCCTGCGGCGAAGCGGTTGTCGATCCGGATATTCTTGCCTTCGACCCACCCAAAATGCTCCAGCGCTCGCGCAAGGGCGGTCATGCTGGCCTGCGCCACCGGATCGTCCTCGCGCCAAAGCATTAACACGCCAATGCGACGCATGCCCTCGGGCTGCTGGGGGTGTCCGGCGAGCGGCCAAGCCGCCATGCCGACAACGACAGCGATGAAGCCCCGTCGCCTCACTCGATCACCTCGTCTTTGTCCCCGATCGCGCCGGAGGCAACCGAAAGCGCGTGTTTAGGCGACCCCTTGCTCGCGCAGCGCCTCGATCTGCGCGGCGTCCAAGCCGAGCCAGTCTTTGAATACCTCGGCGGTGTGCTCGCCCAGCAAAGGCGCGGGTTTGATCGGCGGCGGAGCGCCGTCGAAGCGGACCGGCCAGGTTGGCATCGTCATCTGCCAGTCGCCGTGGTGAACGGTTTGCAGGATGCCGCGTTTTGCGAAGCTCGGCTCGTTTGTCAGCTCCATCGAATCGAACACGGCTCCGGCCGGCACGCCCGCGCCGCTGATCTGCGCCATCGCCTCCTCTTTGGTGCGCTCGCGCGTCCAGGTGGCGATGATCTCGTCGACCTCCGCCTCGTGCTCGACGCGGGCCGCGGCGGTATCGTAACGCGGATCACCGATCAGATCTTCGCGTCCGATCAGCTTTAAGAGGCGCGGCCAGTGCTCGGGATTGGCGCGGCTGGTGAGCAGATAGACGTAGTCGTTGGGGCCGCCCGGCTTGCACGGAAAAATACCGTGAGGCGGGTTGCCGCCCGCCGGCTGCCGTTGTGCCGGCTTCCCGGTCTGTGCCTGCCTGATGAACATGCCGCGGCTGTAATGCATGACCGAATCCTGCATCGCCGCCTGAAGCCGCCGGCCCTTGCCCGTTGAGGCCCGCTGATAGAGCGCGCTGACGATGCTGAATGCGAGCAGCATGCCGGTGCCGGTGTCACCGATCGTCGGCCCCGGCTTGATCGGTTTGCCGTCGCGCTCGCCGGTTATGCTCATCGCGCCGCCGCAAGCCTGCGCGATCGGGTCGAAGCACAGACCCTTCTCGTAAGGGCTGCCTGCGCCGAAACCCTTGACTTGCGCATAAATGATCCGCGGGTTCAGCGCGCTGACGACATCATAGCCGAGGCCCAGCCGCTCGACCGCGCCGGGCGCAAAGTTCTCGGTGAAGACATCGGCTTTGCGGGCCATGTCCTTGACCAGCGCCAGGCCGCGTTCGGATTTGAGATTGACCGTGATCGACTTCTTGTTGGCGTTGTACGCCATGAAATAATACGGGTCCGCGACGCCGCGGCGACCGGCTTCACCGCCTTTCGGGGGCTCCACCTTGACGACTTCGGCGCCCATCCAGGCGAGCGCCTCGGTGCAGCTCGTTCCGGCCTCGAACTGGGTCAGATCTAGCACCCGAATGCCGGCCAGACAGTTCGGGGATACGGCGTTTGCGTCCATTCTTTCTCACTCCTGGTCTAGAAGGCCCCCACCCTAACCCTTCCCCCGTGCGACCGCGAGCGGGGAGGGCTAGGGAGGGGGTGGGGCGAGGGAGTTATTAGCCTTTCGCGACCTCGTGCTGGGCCAGGTGTTCGAGGACGCGGACCAGGCCGGAGTGATCCCAGCCTTTGCCGCCGAGCGCGGCGGCGGCGTTGAAGAGTTCCTGGGTGGTCGCGGTGTTGGGGAGGGAAAGGCTGAGGGCGCGCGCGCCTTGCAGGGCCAGGTTCAGGTCCTTCTGGTGCAATTCGATCCGAAACCCCGGGTCGAAGTTGCGCTTGATCATGCGTTCGCCGTGCAATTCGAGGATGCGCGATGAGGCGAACCCGCCCATCAGCGCCTGCCTGACCTTGGCCGGATCGGCGCCGGCGCGCGACGCGAAGAGCAGCGCCTCGCCGACCGCCTCGATCGTCAATGCGACGATGATCTGATTGGCGACCTTGGTCGTCTGGCCGTCGCCATTGCCGCCGACCAGCGTGATGTTCTTGCCCATCAATTCGAAGAGCGGCTTGACCTTGGCGAAGGCCTGCTCCGGCCCGCCGATCATGATCGTCAAGGAGGCCGCCCTGGCGCCGACCTCGCCGCCCGAGACCGGCGCGTCGAGATAGTCGCAGCCCTTTTTGTTGATCTCGGCGGCAAAGAGCTTGGTCTCGATCGGCGAGATCGAGCTCATATCGACGACGATCTTGCCCGGGGACAATCCCTCGGCAACGCCGCCCGGATCGAACAGCACGCTCTTCACGTCGGGCGTGTCCGGCACCATCAGGATCACGATCTCGGCCTGCTCGGCGATCGCCTTCAGAGTGTCGCAGACCGTCGCGCCGGCCTCGCGGATATCCGCGGGCAAGCGGCGCTTGCCGTAAACGAAAAGCTGGTGCCCGCCCTTGATCAGATTGAGGGCCATCGGGTGTCCCATAATCCCGAGCCCGACAAAACCGATCTTCATGACTCCTCCTGTTTGCCGCTGAATGAATTCCCGTAGCCGCACACTGCTACAGTTTCGGCCAGAGCCTCAAGTCGGGGCAACTCGCTGACGGCGCAGGTGTAGCCTGAGCGGGGCATCTCCGGGGGTGATCCATGTTGCGCGCGTTGTTGGTGCTGTGCCTGGTGTCGGTCGCTGCGCCGGCGCTAGGCCAGGAATACCAATCGAAGGATTTAGCCGAGGCGGCCAGTGATTGGCGCCGGGAATTGATCGAGCGCATCCCGGCCAACAAGCGGCAACCGGCGATGATTGCCGGGTGGCGGCGCATGGCGGAGGCCGATTACCGCGAAAAACGCTATTCCGCCGCGATCGACGAACTGACCCGCGCGATCGTCAACGGCGCCGATGACGGGCTCGTCTGGCTGCGGCTCGCCCAGGCCGAGCTCGCCGCCGAAGACGACCATGCGATGGCGAGCGCCTACAACGCCTATCTCGAAATCGACCGACCCGGTCGAGCGCGGCGTGGCGCTGTTCGTGATCGGCCGCGACTACGACCGGCACGACAAGCAAAAGGAGGCGCTCGCCGCGTTCGATGCCGGCCTCGCCTTCACCCAATCAACCTCCGTTGGCGAGCGCGCCGAGCAATTGCGCCGGCTAGTCGCGTTCCGCGTCACCAAGGTCGATATCGAGGCCGAAGCGGAATGGGGCCGCGCCTGCCTCAGGTTCAACGAAAACGTCGCGAGCAAGGGCGACCTCTCTTACAGCTCCTTTGTGCGCAGTCAGCCGCCGCTCGACGGCATCGTGACAGCGCGCGGCGACACGATGTGCCTCGACGGCATGAAGCATGGCGGCACTTACGATGTCGAAATTCTTGCCGGTCTCCCGGCCGCTACCGGCGAACGCCTGCGCGAGACCTTCACGACCCGCGTTGTCGTCCCCGACCGCAAGCCGCAGCTGCGCTTTTCCGGCACCGGCTATGTGCTGCCCAAGCAGGGCACCGCGGGACTGCCGCTGACCACCGTCAATCTCGACAAGGTCAAACTGCGGCTGCTGCGGGTCAACGAGCGCAACCTCGTCCCGAGCATCGACGCCGAGCGGCTGACGATGAGCTTTTCGTCCTACGAGGTCGACGAGATCATCAACCGCACCGGCAGCCTCGTCTGGCAGGGCGAGATGGCGATCGCCGGCGAGCGCAACCGCCCGGTCACGACCGCGATCCCGCTGAAGGACATGCTCCGCGACAAGGGGCCCGGGGTCTATCTCGCCGTCGCCGAACGCACCGACCTGATGCAGGACCAGTACGCCGAGCCGGCGACGAACTGGGTGCTCGTCTCCGATCTCGGCCTGGCGGCCTATAAGGGCACCGACGGCCTCGCGGTCGATGTCCGCTCGCTGGCCGACGGCAAGCCGATGGCGGGGATCGCGGTTCGCCTCTATGCCCGCAACAACGGCGAACTCGCCGCGGCGACCACCGATGCCGGCGGGATCGCGCGCATCGCCGGGGGCTTGCTGCGCGGCAGCGGCGGCGACGAGCCGTTTGTCGTGACGGCGCACGGCCCCGACAGGCGACTTCAACTTTCTCGAAATCGGCCGCGCCGCTTTCGATCTGAGCGACCGCGGCGTCAGCGGCCGGCCGCAGCCGGGGCCCGGTCGATGCCTTTCTCTATACCGATCGCGGCATTTACCGGCCGGGCGAGACGGTCGAGCTGATCGCGCTGGTGCGCGACGACAAGGCCGATGCGATGCCGGGCCTGCCGGTCAGGTTGCGGCTGTTGCGGCCCGGACGGCGTCGAGGTCGAGAAGCGGCAGCCGACCGGGGATCGGCTCGGCGCCTATCGAGAGAGCTTCGCACTGCCGCGCGACGCGCGATTTGGCGCGTGGCGGGTCGAATTGCGGCTCGACCCGAAAGCGCCGCCGATCGGCACCGCCGAGTTCCGCGTCGAGGATTTCGTGCCGCCGCAGCTCAAGGTCGCGCTCACCGCCGCCGACGCGCCGATCCGCCCCGGCGAGGCGTTCCCGGTCGATGTCGACGCCCGCTACTATTACGGCGCGCCGGGCGCCGGCTTGGCGACCGAGGCCGAGGCGGTCATCGCGCTCGACGAGGATCCCTTCCCGACGCATCCGGGTTTCCAGTTCGGCCTGGTCGGCGAGGAATTCACCGGCGATCGCCGTGATGTCGAAGCCCCGTCCACCGACGAGAACGGCAAGGCGCGGCTGTCGGTGACGCTGAACGATCTGCCGGACCTGACCCGCCCGCTCGCCGCGACGATCCGGGTCGGCGTGTTCGAGCCGAGCGGGCGCGCGGTCTACGAGACTGTGAGCCGGCCGATCCGGCAACGCCCGGTGGCGATCGGGCTGCGCTCGCCCGCCGGCGACGACGCGGTTCCGGAAGGCGCCGAGGCCAAGATCGATGTGATCGCGGTCGATCCGCAAGGCTCGGCGATAGCGGCCAACGGCCTGCGCTTCGAGCTGCTGCGCGAGAACTGGGAATACCGCTGGTATTCGGTCAATGGCGTGTGGCGCCACAAATCGCATATTCGCAGTCAGCCGATCGACGCCGGCACGATCGATGTCCCGGCGGACGCGCCGGCGAGCCTGGCGCGGCAATTGCCGGCTGGGCGTTATCGCTGGGAGGTGACCGACCCCGCGAGCGGCGCGCAATCGAGCCTGAGGTTTCATGTCGGCTGGTGGGTCGAGGCCGAGCTGCCGGATGTGCCCGACAAGCTCGAAGCGGCGCTCGACAAGCCGAGCTACCAGCCGGGCGACACCGCCAAGCTGTTCGTCAAGGCGCCGTTCGCCGGCGAGGCCGAGCTGGCGATCGCCTCGGACCGGGTCCTCTCGCTGCGCTCGCTGAGCCTGCCGGCGGACGGCGCCACGATCGACATCCCGGTCGATGCCGTCATGGGGCAGCGGCGTCTATGCGCTGGTCAGCGCCTATCGGCCTGCCGACGCGCCGGGACCGCAACAGCGCGGCCCGGGGCGGGCCGTCGGGGTCGCCTGGCTCGGCATCGATCCGAGCGCCCGCACGCTCGCGCCGGCGCTCGCCGCCCCCGATGTCGTGCGGCCGCGCAGCCCGGTGGAGATTCCGGTCAAGGTGGCCGGGCTCGCTGCCGGCGAGGAGGCCTATGTCACGCTCGCCGCGGTCGACGAGGCGGTACTGAAGCTGACCGAATTCGACAGCCCGGCGCCGGAGAAATACTATTTCGGCAAGCGCCAGCTCGGAGTCGAATTGCGCGACCTCTACGGCCGGCTGATCGATGCGCGCGCGGACGCCGTCGGCGTCTTGCGCAGCGGCGGCGACAGTTTCGCAAAGCGCTCGGTTGCCGGCCTGCCGGACAAGAGCAGCAGGGTCGTCGCGCTGTTCTCCGGCATCGTCCGGCTGGACGGTGACGGAGCAGCGCGCATCCCGTTCGACATTCCCGATTTCCAGGGCCAGCTGCGATTGATGGCGGTCGCTTTTTCGGCGCACAAAGTCGGCTCCGCGACAGCCTCGATGACTGTGCGCGACCCGGTCGTGACGACGGTGTCGTTGCCGCGCTTTCTCGCGCCCGGCGACGCGGCGCGGATCGGGGTCACGATCAACAACCTCGAAGGCGCGCGCCGGAGACTATCACCTGACCTTGTCGGCGAGCGGCGCCGCCCAGTTCAAGGCGCCAGCGAGCCGCACGGTGCAGCTCGCTCCCGGCGGGAATTTCGATGACGGCTTCACTCTGTCGGCGACGACGGCCGGCAATGCCGCGCTGAAGCTCGAGCTTTCCGGGCCCGGCGACCTGAAGATCGCGCGCGACTTCACGATCGGCGTGCGGCCGGCCCAGGCCTATCAGCTGCGCCGTTTTGTCGGGCGGCTGCAGCCGGGCGAAAGCGTCACGCTCGACGACGGCGCGGCCGGACGAGTTCCTGCCGGGCACGGCGGAGGCCTTGCTCAGCGTCAGCCCGCGCCCCGATTGGGACGTCCCGGGCCTGCTGCGCACGCTCGAACGGTACGCCTATGGCTGCATCGAGCAGACGACGAGCCGAGCCATGCCCTTGCTCTATGTCGAGGACGTCGCGCGGCTGTGGCGCACCGATCCGGGTCCGGCGACAGCGGAAACGCTCGACCGCGCGATCGGGCACATCGTCGAGTTGCAGCGCTCCGACGGCAGCTTCGGCGTGTGGAGCGACAGCGGCGACACGGTGCCGTGGCTCGACGCCTATGCGACGGATTTTCTGATCCGCGCCAAGGAGCACGGCAAGACCGTGCCGGATTTCGCGATCAAGGCCGCGGTCTCCTGGCTGCACGATTATGTCCGGCAGGAGCACACCGACATCGGCGACCTGCCGGCGATGGCCTATGCGCATTACGTGCTGGCGCGCGCGAAGTCCGACGATCTCGACGGGTTGCGGTATTTTTACGAGACGCAGATGGCGCGGCTGCCGACCCAGCTCGCCAAGGCGCAGACCGCCGCGGCGCTGGCGCAATATGGCGATATGGCGCGAGCCGCCGCCGCTTATGACGCCGCGCTCGTTCCGCCCCCGCCGCGCCCGGCCGCGATCCGCTATGTCGATTACGGCAGCGATTTGCGCGACAGCGCCGCGGTGCTGTCCTTTTCGGCGGCCAATCCCGGCAACCAGGCGCGGCTGACCGCACTCATGGACCGCATCGCCGAGCGCTTCAGCCGGGCCGCGCGCACCAGCACGCAGGAGCAGGCGTGGCTGCTGATGGCGGCGGAAGCGGCGGCAAAGGCCGGCGGCGGCACGATGACGGTCGCGACCGACAACGGCGCGCCGCAGTCGCGCAGCGAGCCGCTCTATCTGCGCCGCCTGCTCGGCTCGGGCGCCGCCGCCCGTGGCGATCACCAATCGCGGCGACACGCCGGCCTGGCGCGCCGTGTCGATCACCGGCGTGCCGGCCGTCGATTTGCCGGCCGAGAGCCAGCGGCTACACGGTGAGCCGCGATATATACCGCCCCGACGGCTCGGCGGCGGATCTGACCAAAGTGCGGCAGACCGATCTGTTCGTCGTCGTACTCAAGGGCACGCGGAACGATGCGTCGCAATCGGCGCAGGCCCTCGTCGTCGATCTGCTGCCCGCCGGCTTCGAGATCGAGACGGCGACGGTATCGAAGGGCCGCTCGACGACCGATTACTCCTGGCTCCCAGAACTGACCGAAGCGACCTACACCGAGCAGCGCGACGACCGCTTCATCGCCGCGCTCGGCCTCAAGAGCGGCACGAGGGATTTCACGCTCGCCTACGTCGTCCGCGCCGTCACGCCAGGCGAGTTCATATACCCGGCGCTGGTCGCCGAGGACATGTACGAGCCCGAGACCACCGGGCGCACCGCGATCGGCAAGCTGACCGTCGGTGCCCGGTAACCCCCTCACACCGAGCTTACTGGCCCGCATTATCGCCCTCTCCGCCCCCAGGGGCGGAGCGGGAGGGAAGGGGCGCTTCCGGGTGGTTACAGCGGCGGTGCGTGTTCCTTGCCGCAATCGCCACTGCTGTCTTCTTCACCCTATCGCCGCCGCCGCTCGACCGGGGGCGCGACGCGTCGGTTCTGGTTCTCGCGGCGGACGGATCGATCCTTCGCGGTTTCCTCAGTGCCGACGGCAAATGGCGGTTGCCCGTCGAGCCCGGGGTGGTCGACCCGCTCTACAGCCGCATGCTGGTTGCCGCCGAAGACTCGCGCTTTGCGTGGCATTCCGGCGTCGATCCGCTCGCGATGCTGCGCGCCTCGGCCCAACTGGCAGTAAACGGGCGCGTCGTCTCCGGCGCATCGACCTTGACGATGCAGGTCGCGCGGCTTCTCGAACGCCACCCGCGCTCGCTTTCCGGAAAGATCCGCGAGGCGGGAGAGGCGCTCGCGCTCGAACGCCGCTTGTCGAAGGACAAGGTACTCGCCCTTTATCTGACTCTGGCCCCATTCGGTGGCAATCTCGAAGGGGTGCGGGCCGCGAGCCTTGCTTATTTCGGCAAGGAGCCGGCCCGCCTCTCGGCGGCGGAATGCGCCTTGCTCGTCGCGCTCCCGCGCTCGCCCGAGCGCTTGCGTCCGGACCGGCATCCCGAGGCGGCGCGCGCCGGCCGCGACCGAGTCCTAGCGAGAATGGCCGAAGCGGGTGTGATCTCGCCGGCCGCTCTCGCCGAGGCACGCGCTCAGGATGTCCCGCGGGTCCGCCACGCGATGCCGTTTCGCGCGCCGCATCTGGCGCGGGCGTTACGCAATGAGGATCCGGCGGCGCTCATCCATCGCACGACGATTGACCCGTTGCTGCAGCAGCGGATCGAGGCTTTGTTGAAACGCGAAGTGCTGTCTCTCGATCCCGAGGCTTCGATCGCAACGATGATCGTCGACAATAGCGGGCGCCGGGTGCTGGCCTATGTGGGCAGTGCCGATTTCGCCGCTGTGGCCCGGCGCGGGACTGTCGACATGGCGCGAGCAGTGCGGTCGCCCGGCTCGGCGCTGAAGCCGTTCATCTATGCGATGGCCTTCGACCGGCTGATCATTCACCCGGAGAGCGTGCTCGAAGACCGTCCCCGCCAATTCGGCGATTACGCGCCCGGCGATTTCGACGGCCGTTTCCAGGGCGATGTGAGCGCGCGCCAGGCATTGCAATATTCGCTGAACCTGCCGGCCGTCGCGGTGCTCGACCGGCTCGGGCCGGCGCGGTTCACCGCAGCGCTCGCTGCTGCCGGCGTGCGCTTGCGTCTGCCCGAGCCGACCAGCGACCCGGGTCTGGCGGTGGCGCTGGGCGGCGCCGGCATCACATTGGCCGATCTGGTGCGGCTCTATGTGGCGTTGTCGAATGGCGGAGAGGTGACGCCCCTGAGATACCGGAGCGACGAACCGCCGGTCGCGGGCACTCCGATCTTTGGACCGCTCGGGGCATGGTATGTCAACGACACTTTGGCCGAGGCGCCGCCGCCGCCCGGCGTCCTGCCGGCCGAGGCCCGCCGCGGCCGGAGACTCGCCTTCAAGACCGGAACTTCCTACGGCTACCGCGATTTCTGGGCGATCGGCTATGATCCCGAGGTCACGATCGGCGTCTGGGCGGGCCGGGCCGACGGAACCCCGATGCCGGGGCGCAGCGGCAGGCTGACGGCGGCACCGATCCTCTTCAAGATCGCCGACCTCCTCGGCCCGGCGATGCCGCGAAAGCAGGCGGCGCCGCCGCCTGCGGGAGCGCTGCTGGTTGCCCGCAATGACCTCCCGTCGCGTCTGCAGCGGCTCGATCCCAGTCCGCCACTGCAGCGGGCAGCGGCGGTTGGGCCGAAGATCGTCTATCCGCCGGATGGAGCATTGGTCGAATGGCGCGGCGAGGCGGTGCCGCTCGAGGCGGCCGGCGGCAAGCAACCGTACCGCTGGCTCGTCGACGGCAAACCGCTGCCGCCAGCGGCGCCGCGCCGGCCGATATACTGGCAGCCCGAAGGTGTCGGGTTTGCCCGCCTCACCATCATCGATGGCGAAGGCCGCACCGCCCACAGCACGGTGCGGCTTTCGCCTTAACTAAAAAAACTTAAGTCTTTTTTGAGGAGGACAACATGCCGGCATTCCAGGCCACCCCTGATCTGACGATGCATTACGAAGTCGACGACTTCACGGACCCTTGGCGCAAGCCGGAGACAGTCCTGCTATTGCACGGCAATGCCGAAAGCGGTGCCGCCTGGTACGGTTGGGTCCCCTCGCTCGCGCGCCGTTATCGGGTAGTGCGGCCGGACATGCGCGGTTTCGGCGGCTCGACGCCGATGCCCCGCGATTATCCGTGGACACTCGATATCGTCATCGACGACTTCATCGGCCTGATGGATAAGCTCGAAATCGGCCAGTTTCATCTCGTCGGCGCCAAAATCGGGGGGACGATTGCGCGCGCGTTTGCCGCACGCCGTCCCGAACGAGTACAGAGCCTGACCGTGGTCGGCACACCGCCGCCGGTGCGCGAGGGCGCGGTGGAGCGCGCCCCCGAACTAGCCGAGGAATTCCACACCCAGGGTGTCGAGCACTGGGCGCGCCGCACGATGGCGGGTCGCCTCGGCAATGAGTTTCCGCCGGAGGGGGTCGAGTGGTGGATCAAATTCATGGGCCGCACGGCGGTCTCGACCCAGATCGGCTTCATGAAGACGATCGCTTGCGCGGACATCCGCGCAGACGTCCCAAAGATCGGGTGCGCAACCCTCGTCATCACGACCGACGGGAGCGGGCTCGCCTCCGTCGACCAGACGCGAAGCTGGCAGCAGCAAATCCCGCATTCGGATCTACTGGTGCTGCCCGGCAACTCCTACCATGTCGCGGCCAGCCACGCCGAACGCTGCGCCGCGGCGACACTGGATTTCATAGCAAGGAACGGCGGCACCGCCTAACGCAGCCGTGGCTGCACCTTCTCGCATAGGAGCTGCATCGAGCGCATCACCTTCTCGTGCGGGATCAGGCCGCCGGTGTTGAGTTCGGCGAGGATGCCGGCGAGGCCAAGCTGGTCCCTCAGGCCCGCGAGACGGTCGGCAACCATCTCCGGCGTGCCGACGATCGCTCGGGTGCGGCGCGCCTCGTCCCAGCTGAGCGTCTGCAGTCGCTGGGCCCCTTCGATCCGCCGCTCGGTGTCGAAGACGCCGGCGCTGTTTGCCGATTCTTCGAGCCGTGCACCCAGATAGCGGAAGAAGCGCATCAGGGTCTCCTCGGGGTCGGAAAGCGCCTGCTCGACGGTGTCGCCGACATAGACCGGAGCGCGAAGATAGACTTCGCCATTACCAGGGTGACCGGCGGCTTTCCAGGCCTCGCGGTATGGGCTGCAAATTGGGAAGGACCTCGTCGATCGTGCCGCGCCGCGCGCCGACAAAGATCGCATAACCCTGTCGGCCGGCAGAGACGAAGCTCTCTTCGCGATTTGACGCGATGCGGATCGGGGGGTGCGGTTTCCTGTAGGGTTTCGGCACGATGCAGACGTTTTCGTAATTGTAAAATTTGCCTGAAAAGGAAAAGGTCTCCTGGGTCCAGGCGCGCTTGACGACTTCAAGCACTTCAGCAAAGCGCTCGGTGCTCTCGCCATAGGAGATCCCATAGGCCTCATAGGCGCGCGGAAAGCCGCTGCGCCCGACGCCGAAGAGCAACCGGCCCTGGCTGATGTGGTCGACGGTCGCGGCCTCTTCCGCCAAGCGCAGCGGCTGGCAGAGCGGCAGAACCTGGACGCCGAGACCAACCTTGATGTTCTTCGTGCGCGCCGCGATGGCGCTGGCGATCGTCAGCGGCGCCGCGCAGACCGAGCGTTCCGGCGCCATATGGATCTCGGCCAGCCAGATGGCATCGAGCCCCCAGCGCTCGGCGGCATCCACCTGCTCGAAGGCGGTAGTGAACGCCTCGGCCTCGCTCTGCCCCGGGCGACGCTGGAACTCATGAAACACGCCGAATTCGAATGCCATCTGTGACTGCTCCTCTCTTCTGTTATTTGCCGGCGAGCGCGAAGGCCGGCTCGTCGGAGAACGCCGGCATGACATCACGCGCAAACCGTCGGATATTCTCACGCGAGCCGCCGAAATTGATAATCACATATTCGACCCCGCCTTGGCGCAGGGCATCGAGCTTGCGCATGATCTCGTCCGGCGTGCCGAACAACGCGCTCTCCGCGCTTTCGTGCCGCGCCTCCGCTTCATCCGCTTTGAACCGCTCCCGCGTCTCGCTGTCGGGCCGCCGCGCCAGCGCGTTGATCCGCATGTGACCCTGGTAGCGGCGCTCGAGCGCCGCTTCCTTGTCGGCCGCGTTCTTGGCGATGTGTACCGCACGCGCGACGCCGACGTGCATCGGGTCGAAGCGGCGGCCGCGCGCCTCGACCTCCTCGCGAAACTGAGCGACCTGGCCGAGGATCTCCTCGGCTAGCGAATGCTGGCCCAAGAGCATGTTGTAGCCGCGCTCGGCCACCTGGCGGACCGAAGCGGGGCTCCCCGCCCCCATCCAGAATGGCGGGTGCGGTTTCTGCGCGGTCGGCGGTTCGACGACAATGTTGTCGAACTGCCAGTATTTGCCCCGGTGAGAAAACGGCGTCTCGGACGTGAACGCCTTGGTAAGCACGTCGAGCGCCTCTTCGAAACGCGGATCCGCCTCCTCCATCGGCAGGCAGAATCCGGCAAACTCGTTGTAGCGGTAGCCCTTGCCGACACCGAAATCGAGCCGCCCGCCGGACAACAGGTCCAGTGTCGCGGCCTGCTCGGCGAGCAGCACCGGGTTGTGCCACGGCAAGACCAGCACCGCGGTGCCGAGCCGCAAAGTGCGGGTTCGGGCGCCGAGCCAGGTCAACAGGTTGAGGCTCGCCGAGACCTGGCCAAAGCCAGTGAAATGATGCTCGACGAGGAACGTGCTGTAATAGCCAAGGGCCTCGGCTTCGACATTGTTGTCGATGAACTCGCGGAAACCCTGGCTGCTGTCGGTGTCGGGACCGCTGCGCCTCGCTTGCGCGCTGCCGAACAATCCAAAACGCATCGTTTTCTCCTTTTAGGAAACCCGTTCTACCGGATTCGACCTCGAGCCGCATCGAACAAAGCATCTAACGAGGTGCGGGGATTGTTCTGTCTGCCCCCGCATATCCTATGCGCGGGAGCGATAATGCAAGATTGTGTCGCTGGTAGCGAGTTCCCGAGCAAGTTCAAACTCGAGGAGGTCTTTCGTGAAACGGATATTGCTCGCCGCCGTGCTGGCGACAACGACCGCGATTGCGGTTCCGATCATCGCCAGCTCGGCCCAGGATGCCGAGACGCAGCAGGTTCAGGCGGCGCCGCCGGGGCCAGCGGACGAGCAATCGGGCGAAGAGCATCGCGGCGGTCCCGGGCGTTGGATGCACGGCGAGGGTGGCCAGGGCATGCACGGCTGGCGGGGCGGCATGATGCATCGCATGATGATGCACCGGAGCCCGCAGGAACGGTGCGAGGAGCGGTTGGCTTGGCGTGCCGCAATGCGCGCCTACACCGAGGCGAAGCTCGACTTGAACCCAGAGCAGCGCCCGCTATGGGACAGGGTGGCGAGTATCGCCCAGACCGAGCAGCAGAAGGAACGCCAGCTCTGCTCTTCACTGAAACCGCGCGACGAAACGACCGTGCTCGACCGGCTGGACCGGATGCAGCAGTTCCTGTCTACGCGCCTCGAGGCGTTGCAGGCGGCGAAACCGGCCGTCCAGGCACTTTATCAGGCGCTGACGCCGGAGCAGCGGGCGATTTTCGATCACCCCTTCCGCCGTTAGCTGTCCCGCTGTCGACCATTGCGGCGGCTCAGTGCGACATGAGGACGGGCACCGTGCATGCTGCGCAGCACCGAGCACGTCGCGCCGCCCAGCAGCACTTCGCCAGGCGGGAATGACCGTAAACGCCCATCACGATGAGATCGGCGCCAAGATCGGCGGCGGGCGACAGCAGCGCCTCCCCGACAGGTAGGCCGGCGGACACCGTGCGCTCGATCTCGGTCTTGACGCCGTGCCGCGCCAAATGCACTGCGATGTCCGCGCCGGGCAATTCGCCGTGAGCCTGCGGTCCCCTTGCGCGCATCGATCGTCAGTACGGTCACCAGCTCGGCTGACGTCAGAAGCGGCAATTGCGTCGCTGACCGCGCGGGCGGCTTCCCGTTGCCGGACCAGATGTGCCGGAGAGGTTTTCGCGAATCCAGCGAACCTACCTTGATCTGGGTCAACGAGAATAACGGTCAGGCGACCCCGAGCGCAAAGCCTCTTCCTCAGCGATTTCCGGATCCGGTACGGGCGCGGGACCCGTGACCATAATCGCGTGACGGGAAACTTGCGGCTCCCGGCGAACATTGAACGCGTTCATCGGCCGCGCATCCTCAAGCAAACCCTCGAGGATGGCCGAATCCCCGGTCAGCGCTTCCGAGCCGTCTCCTCCGAGCCATTGCAGCGCGAATATCCGCCACAGCGAACGCATCGACCTCCCCTCCTCGGTGATGGCGCCGCCGTCCTGGCCGAACAACCGGGCTGCAATATGGCGGTGTCGCGGCATTGTGCTATCACCGGCAACGACAACCGGCCCTAGTGTTGCGCAAGGGTATTGCCGATGGCATTGCTGTTCCGCTCCTCCATCGATTCCGAGGCGCGCTGGAAGCCGCAACTTGCCCGGCTGATGCCGGAACTCGAGGTGCGGATATGGCCCGAGATCAGCGATCCGGCGGAGATCGATTACGCGCTGGTCTGGCGCCCCGAGCCCGGGTTGCTGGCATCGCTGCCGAACCTGAAGCTGATCCTCTCGCTCGGCGCCGGGGTCGATCACATCTTGTGCGACCCCTATTTGCCGCCTGGAGTGCCGATCGTTCGCCTCGTCGATCCTTATTTGATCGATGCGATGAGCGAGTACGTGGTTCTGCAGGTGCTACGGCTGCACCGCCAGGACCTCGATTACTGTGCCCAGCAAGAAGCAGTAATGTGGCGCGAGCTCGAGCAGAAGAACGCCGGCGAAAGGCCGATCGGCATCCTCGGCTTCGGCGCTATCGGACGGGATGCAGGGCGCAAGCTCAAGGGATTGGGTTTCGACGTCGCCCTATGGGCCAGACGCGAGAAGACCGTGGAGGGGCTGACGGGCTATGTGGGCCAAAGCGGCCTGCCGGCTCTCCTCGGCCGCAGCGAAATCCTCGTCTGCCTGCTGCCGCTCACCGCGGAGACGCATGGGATCCTAAACGCCAGCACTTTTGCGCTGCTGCCGCAGGGAGCGGGGCTTATCAACGCTGGTCGCGGCGGCCACCTCGTCGAGGAGGATCTGATACCGGCGCTCGATTCGGGCCGGCTGTCAGCCGCGGCGCTCGACGTATTCCGTGAGGAGCCGCTGCCGCCCGCGCACCCCTTTTGGCGGCACCCGCGTATTCTCGTAACCCCGCACATCGCGGGGACGACCAATCCCGGAACTGCGGCCCCGATCGTCATCGACAACATCCGCCGCTTCGAAGCAGGCCGACCGCTCCTCAACCGGGTCGACCCGGCCCAAGGGTATTGAGGATGTATTACGGGGGATGCCGCAACGCGCGGGTCAGGCTTTTGGTGACGACCAGTTATAAACCCGCTGGAGCGTTTCACCCATAAGCATTGCCCGGTCGCTGTCAGACAGACGATCGGTGACGCGAAAAGCCTCGACGCCCTGCTGGTAGGTCAACAAGGCGACCGCGCGCGTCCAATCGGTGCCCCACATGCAGCGATCGAGGCCAAAGGCGTCGAATATGCGGCCGAGCGGATCCCAGATGTCGTTGTAGGGAAACGGTTCCTGCGACAAGGTGCAGGCGCCGCTGATCTTGATTGCAATGTTGTCATGGCCGGCCAGCGCCAATACCTTCGGCAGATCGGCGACCGGCTCCGGCGGCGGGGGCGGCTCAAATGGCTGTTGCAGCCCGAGGTGATCGATCACTAGTTGCGTGTTGGGGTTTCGCGCTGCCAACTGTGCGGCCTGTTCCAAGCGCCCCCAACACAATAGGTTAACCGGCAGGGAATGTTGCGCCGCGGCGGCCAGAACCCGGTTGAGGCCGGAGTCGGTCGGGTCGGTCGAAACCCCGTCCCGCAGCATGATCCGGATGCCGACCGTGCCCTCGGTAGCCGCCCACTCGGCGATCGTATCGGCGACTGCAGGATCGGTCGAGTTCGACCGGCTTGACCAGCCTGAACCGGCTGGGATGCCCCGCATAAACTTGAAGAGCATAGCTGGCGTCGTAGCGATACATCGAAAATGGTGACACCAGCACGGCACCATCCACGCCGACGGCATCCATCGCGGCCACCATCTGATCGCCGGTAACCTCCGCCGGGCCGTGCAGAACGCCAGCCCAGGGGCGTCCCGGGCGGTTGCGTTCGTAGGCGTGAACCTGAGAATCTAGTGTCGGCATGGCTTCCAGCCCCTTCCCTGTTGGATCGGATTCCTAACCCTCGATTCGCATCTCGGTTTGCGGCGGCTCCGGGCCTTCGACAGCATCCACCGATCCATGGCAGGGACTCAACCGTTAAACTCCTACCAGTTCCCGACGGACTTTGGGAACGGGGTGGCCCGCCGCCTGCCGTAACAGCCCTCGTTGCGAAAAGTCAGCGCGTGTGATCGTCGCTCCATAAAATAGCAATTATGACACTCTCGTCCGGAGTAAGGTGCCACTTTTAGTCGGCTGCCTGGGGTTTCTGCGGCGATTAGTATGTGGCTGGCTAATAATTCGGAGCAAAGAACAGCAAAACGGCGAGGCGCATTGTTTGAGCTGCTAGCTCGGCCCGCTGACCCCGGCTTCGGCGAAGGTGGCCATTCCGGTATGGCAGGCGACGGCAGCCTTCAGGATGCCAAAGCCGAGGGTCGCTCCCGAGGCTTCGCCGAGCCTCATGCCGAAATCGAAGAGCGGGCGTTGGCCGATTTGCTCGATGAGGCGCAGATGGCCCGGCTCGACCGATCGGTGCGCCACGACACAGTGGTCGAGCGCGCGGGGGTCGGCGGCGAACAGGACCGCCGCCGCTGCGGTCGAGGCAAAGCCGTCGAGCAGCACCGGCACTCGGCCGAGCCGCGCCGCCATTACAGCTCCGGCAATGGCGGCGAATTCGAGCCCGCCCAGCCGGCGCAGCATGTCTAACGGATCGTCCGCCGCCGGGCGATGGCGCGCGACGGCTTGCGCCACGACCGCGCGTTTTGCCTCGAGCGCGGCACCGGCGACACCGGTTCCCGGGCCGGTCCACAGCTCCGCCGCGCCGCCGAACAGTCCGGCGCACAGCGCTGCCGCGGCAGTTGTGTTCCCGATCCCCATCTCCCCGAGCGCCAGCGCGTCGATGCCGGGCTCCACCGCCATCATGCCGTAGGCCATCGCCCTGGCGCACTCTTCCTCGCTCATCGCCGGCTCGGCGACGATGTCGCCGGTCGGCCGGTCGAGGTTCATCTCGTAAACCTTCAGACCGGCGTCGAACACTCGGCACAGCTGGTTTATCGCGGCGCCGCCGGCGATGAAATTCTGCACCATCTGCGCTGTGACCGCGGCGGGATAGGCCGAAACGCCGCGCGCGGCGACCCCGTGATTGGCGGCGAACACTAGTGTCCGGGGCTGGTCGAGCCGGGGCGGGTGTCTGGCCTGCCATGTGGCGAGCCAAATTGCCAGCTCCTCCAGCCGCCCGAGAGAACCCGCCGGCTTTGTAAGTTGCGCCTGGCGCGCCGCGGCTGCCGTTCCGGCGGCAAGGTCGGGCCCTGGGAGTTGGGACAGCAGCGCGCGGATCTCGTCCAGATTTGCGGCTGGATCGGCCATGCGGATGTTCCTCTAACGCGGACGCGGCAATCTCGCCTAATCTTCGAGCCGGACAGGGTGTCCGGACAGGGTGTAATGACCGCATTCATTTTTGCCAATTGTGCCGTGCTCGACGGCACCCGAAACGAGCGCCGCGAGGACCATCACTTGCTGGTCGAGGACGGCCATATCCGCGAAGTCTCCGACCGGCCGATTAAGAGCGCCTCCGCCGAGACGATCGGGCTCGCAGGCCGCACCTTGATGCCGGGGCTGATCGACGCACACGTCCATGTACTCGCCGTCGACGCGGCTCTCGCCCGGCTTTCGGACCGACCGGTTACCCTCTTGACCTTGCAGGCGGCCAAGGTGCTCGAGGGCATGCTGCAGCGCGGCTTTACGACGATCCGCGATGCCGCCGGCGCCGATGGCGGGCTCGCCGAAGCGGTCGAGGAGGGCCTCGTGCGCGGGCCGCGGATCTTCCCCTCGGGCATGGCGCTGAGCCAGACTGGCGGGCATGGCGACACCAGGCCGCGCACGCAGCCCGTCGACACCTGCGCTTGCTGCGCCGGAGGCCTGGCGCTGTCGCGCATCGCCGACGGGGTCGCCGAGTGTCGCCGCGCGGCGCGTGACGAGCTGCGCAAAGGGGCGACGCAGATCAAGATCGTCGCCTCGGGGGGCGTTGCCTCACCCTATGATCCGATCTGGAACCTGCAATACAGCGAGGAGGAAGTACGCGCGATCGTCCAGGAGGCGCGAGCCTGGCACACTTATGTGATGGCGCACGCCTATTCGCCCGAGGCGATCCGCCGCTCGATCGATTTCGGGGTGCGCTCGATCGAGCACGCCAATCTCGTCGATCGCGCCACCGCCGAACATGTCGCCGGCGCCGACGCATTTGTCGTGCCGACGCTCGTCACCTATGACGCATTGCACCGGTTTGGCACAGAACTGGGCTTTCCCGAGGTGAGCATGGCCAAGCTCGGGGAGGTGCGCGAGGCGGGGCTCAGCTCGCTCGAAATTCTGCAAAGCGCCGGCGTCAAGATCGGTTTCGGCACCGACCTACTCGGCCCGATGCACCGCCACCAGTCGCGCGAATTCGTGATCCGCGCCGAGGTAATGTCGCCCTTCGACATCATCCGCTCAGCGACGAGCGTTAATGCCGAACTGCTGAACCGCGCCGGCGAGATCGGCGTCATCGCCCCCGGCGCGCGCGCCGACCTGATCGCTGTCGACGGCGATCCGCTCGCCGACATCACCTTGCTCGACGGCCAAGGCGAACGCATCACCCACATCGTGAAGGATGGGGTCATTTACAAACGATCCCACTGAAGTCAGGCCATACCGACTCCCATTCAAAGAGCTGCGGAACGGTAAGGTAGCGAAAGGCTGGAGTCAGTTCAGCCGGAGGTCGGTGATGTGGCGGGGGTCCTGTTTTAGTTCGCCGCGCTCGACGCGCTTGACGATGTCGACGAGGCGCTCGTTGGCGCGGGCATGGATGCCAGCCTGCTCGCCTTCGCGCACGACGAAGCCGTTCAGATACTCGATCTCGGTGCGCCGGCCCTTGGCCATGTCCTGGCCCATCGACGGCCGCTGATCGGGGGAGCCCCGCCCGACCCGCGATAGCCGCCGCTCGTCATAGATCTTCAGCGCCGCGGCGTCACCCTCGCCGGCACGCGCGATCGTCTCAGGCGGCAGGTGGTCGATCTCTTCGAGCTTGTAGCCGCGCGCCTGGCCGATGCGGATCGCCTCGCTGCCGAGCCGCGCCTGGAAATGGCGGATCGCCTCGTTTTGCGCGATCTGCGCGCCGGACAACCCGGTGCAGGCCGACACGCCGTTCGCCATAGTATTGGCGACGAGCTTTGACCAGCGTTCGCCCCACAGATTGTCGGTGGCCTTGGCGCTGTCGGCATAGGCGACGAGCCGGCACACCTCGTGTGCCCGCCCGGTGATCGTGCCGTGGACTTCCCCGGTGCGGTAAACGGTGTGTGTTGCGCCGCCCTTGACGCCGCCACGATGGACATGGCCCGGCTCAACGAGACCGACGCTGATGTTGCTGGCGATGCACCCCATCGTCTTGCCCCAGCCGACCACACCGGCGATCGTCTCCTCGTTCATGCAGTTTTGCAACGAGACGACATAGCCGCCGGGCGCCAAATACTGGCGGATCATCATCGCTGCCCATTGCGTGTCATAGGATTTCGTGCAGACAAAGGCGATGTCGATTGGCGCCTCTTTGGCGAGATGCTGCGCCTCGGTCAAATGCAACGCTCGCACCTTGACCGTGAACGGCTCCTCGCCCTCGTGATGGGTGATGCGCAGGCCGTTCTTCTTCATTTCATCGACATGCGCCGGCCACATGTCGATGAAGGTTACGTCCTCGCCGGCCCGCACCATGTGCGCCCCGGTATAACCGCCGACCGCTCCGACCCCGACGACCGCTATTCTCTTCCCCATCACCGATCTCCTGTCATAATCCCCAGCTTGAAATGAAGTCCGGTCTTCATAACGGCTATTCTCGCCCCCCGCGAAGGCAGGGGTCCAGAGCATGTTCCTGGCTCGAACCGGAGGCAGCTGCCGCCGTGATCGCATGGCGGTCCCTGACGGCGGCCAAATAGACGGACGGTTTCTGCTCAATGGTTTTCGATGTATAGCGTCGAGCATGACAGTAATCACAGAAACGGACGCATTGAGCGGCTTTTGCGAGCGGCAAAGGGACGCGAGCTTTGTTGCGGTCGACACCGAGTTTATGCGCGAGCGGACCTATTGGCCGATTTTGTGCCTCGTGCAAGTGGCGGGCCCACAGGAAGCCGCCGCAATCGATGCGCTCGCCCCGGGAATCGACCTTGCGCCGCTCCTCGCTCTGATGGCGAATCCGGGCACATTGAAGGTGTTCCACGCGTCGCGCCAGGATATCGAGATCTTCTTCAACCTGTCCGGCGCGGTGCCGGCACCGCTCTTTGACACCCAAATCGCCGCGATGGTCTGCGGCTTTGGCGATGCGGCGAGCTATGAGACCTTGGTCGCCAAGCTCGCCCGAGCCTCGCTCGACAAATCCTCCCGGTTTACCGACTGGTCGCATCGGCCGCTGACCGAGCGGCAGATCCGCTATGCCCTCGCCGATGTCGTCCACCTCCGCACCGTCTACGAGAAACTGCAGCAGCAGCTCGCGTCAAACGGCCGGGCGAGCTGGTTCGCCGAGGAAATGGCCGAATTGTCGAACCCCGAGACCTACCGCGGCGATCCGAGCGAGGCATGGCGCCGGTTCAGGCTGCGCGGCCGAATCGATGCGCGGTTCTTCGGGGTATTGCGAGAGTTGGCCGCGTGGCGCGAGACGGCGGCGCGGCAACGCAACCTGCCGCGCGGGCGGATCATGCGGGACGAAGCGGTCCTCGAGATAGCCGCCCATGCTCCGCGCTCCATCGAGGCGCTGGCGCGCACCCGCAGCCTCGGCAAGGGCGTCGCCGAAGGCAAGCTCGGGGGCGAGATCTTGGAAGCGGTGCAACGCGGGCTGAGTACTACTGGGGCGCTCGAGCCGCCGGCTGCCACGAAAGCGGATTCGCCGCCGGGTCTCGGCCCGCTGATCGAATTATTGCGCGTGTTGTTGAAACAGCGCTGCGATGACCATCAGGTCGCGCAAAAACTGCTGGCCTCGGCCGATGATCTGGAAGCGATCGCCGCCGATGACGAGGCGCCGGTGAAGGCGCTTTCCGGCTGGCGCCGCGAAATATTCGGCAAGGACGCGCTGGCCTTGAAGCACGGCCGGCTCGCCCTGACGGTCCGGGGCAACCGGATCAGCCTCGTCGAGCTGCCCGATGGGAGCGACGACAGGCAGCTCTAATCAGAAACGGAAGCGAAGTCTCTCGAGAGATTACCGGTCCTTTGTCGCCATCCCGGCGAAAGCCGGGACCCATCGCCCCGTCATCTCCAACTCCTCGCGCAATCGCTTTGCGTTACCAACTATGACAGGCTGGTGCGGCTGAACGATGGGCCCCGGCTTTTCGCCGGGGAAGCGATTAGTGAGGGGCGACGATGATGTCTTATCGACTTGATTAGGAGCCAGCGTATAGAGACTAGAAATCCGCTGTCGGCAGATGATCGGGGGCCATGTAGTTGTCGAACTTGGTGGTTTCGGCGTCGAAACGGAGTTTGACTGCGCCGATCGGCCCATGCCGCTGCTTGGCGACGATGATTTCGCCGAGCCCATGCACCTTTTCGAGCCGCTCTCGCCATTCCTGATAGCGCTCGCTGTATTTGCTCTCGGCCTCGTCCGGGCGACGGGTCGGCTCGCGCGACAGGTAATATTCCTCGCGAAAGATGAACATCACCACATCGGCATCCTGTTCGATCGAGCCGGATTCGCGCAGATCGGCGAGCATCGGGCGCTTGTCCTCTCGCTGTTCGACGGCACGAGACAGTTGCGACAAAGCCAGCACCGGAACATTGAGCTCCTTGGCGAGCGCCTTCAGCCCGCGGGTGATCTCGGAGATTTCCTGAACGCGGTTGTCCTGCGCGCGGGTCTGGCTCGAAGGGCGCAGCAGCTGCAGGTAGTCGATGACGATGAGCCCAAGGCCCTGCTGGCGCTTCAGTCGCCGGGCGCGCGTGCGTACCGCCGCCACGGTCAGCGCCGGCGTGTCGTCGATGAATAGCTTCAGGGCGACCAGCTGTTGGCTCGCTTGGACGAACTTATCGAAATCCTCATGGCTGACGTCGCCCCGCCGAATGCGGTCCGATGAGACACCGGACTCCTCGGCCAGAATCCGAGTGGCGAGTTGCTCCGCCGACATTTCGAGTGAGAAGAAGCCGACGACTGCCCCATCCTCGGCGGGTTTGTGCGATTCGGGCGCAGCGGAGGGCCGGTAAGTTCGCGCCGCGTAAAACGCGATGTTGGTGGCGAGCGCCGTTTTGCCCATCGACGGCCTGCCCGCGAGGACGACGAGATCGGAAGGGTGCAGCCCGCCCAGCTTGCGGTCGAGATCGACAAACCCGGTGGCGACCCCGACGGTCTTGCCGCTTCGCTTGAAAGCCGCCTCGGCATTGAGGATCGCGCTCGTCAGCGCGGTTCCGAACGCGCGAAACCCGCCTTCCGTTTGCCCGGTCGTCGCGAGATCGAACAGCTTTTTTTCCGCCCGCTCGATCTGCTCGATCGCCGGATCTTCGAGATCCTGGCGAAACGCGTCATTGACCACATCCTCGCCGAGCCCAATCAGCTCGCGCCGCAAGTAGAGATCGTGCACGGCGCGGCCGTAGTCTTCGGCATTGATGATCGCCGCCGCGGCGCCCGCCAGACGCGCCAGATACTGCGCCCCGCCGATCTCGGTCAGCGCACCGTCCTGATCGAACAAGTTCTTCAGGGTAACCGGATTGGCGATCTGGCCCCGGCCCAACAGCTTGCCGATAGCCGCGAAGATGCGGCCATGCACGGCATTGCCGAAATGCTCCGGCTGGAGGAATTCGCAGACCCGGTAATAGGCCGTGTTGTTGATCAGTATGGCGCCGAGCAGGGCCTGTTCGGCTTCCGTGTTGTAGGGTGGGGTGCGGAGAAGCTCGGGGTTGGGCTCGCGCAACCGGGCGACCCGGGACGTCATGTTTGTTTCCATGCGGGGGCAGGATACCACCGGCCTAAACACGGCCTGGCGCGGAATTCAATCCCCAGCCTGTGTAAGGCGGGGATGGACCGCACCCGACGCTCGCGAAATCAAATGGCTGCGAATTTTCGGGCCGGCGAGGGGGTTGCCTGGTCAGGCCGCGCGCTCTGCCGCGCCGCTGTGCTCGCGCTCCCAATCGAGCATGTAGTCGCGGGTCAGCGGCACCGCGTCGACGGTTTTGGCGAGCTGCATCTGGAAAACCATGTGATCCTGCCGCCGGAATGCGATTTCCGAGGCGACGAGGTACATTTCCCACATCCGGCAGAAGCGCTCGTCATAGATGGCCTTCACGCGGTCGCGATTTCGCTCGAACCGCCGCCGCCACGCTCTCAGCGTCTCGGCGTAATGCAGGCGCAGAATTTCGATATCCGTGACCCACAGCCGAAGCGCTTCGAGGGTCGGCAGGACTTCCGAGAGGGCCGGCACATACCCGCCGGGGAAAATGTATTTGCGTATCCAAGGGCTGGTCGAACCCGGTCCGTCCTTGCGGCCAATCGAGTGCAGCAGCGCCACGCCGTCCGGCGCAAGCAGCGATTTCAGCTTGGCGAAAAAGGCGCGGTAATGATTGAGCCCGACATGCTCGAACATGCCGACCGAGACGATGCGGTCGTAATGCCCGACCTCTTCGCGGTAGTCGCGCAGATAGAATTTGACCCGGTCGGAGAGCCCGGCCGCCGCGGCACGCCGCGTCGCCAGCTCTTGTTGCTCAACCGAGAGGGTCAGACCGGTTACCTGGGCGCCGCATTCGCCGGCGAGGTAGAGCGCGAGTCCACCCCAGCCAGAGCCGACGTCGAGCACCCTCTGCCCGGGTCGGATCAGCAGCTTTGCCGCGATGTGCCGTTTTTTGTCGAGCTGCGCGGCATCGAGGTCCTCGGAGCCGTCGCGGAAATAGCCGCAGGAATACTGCCGGTCCCGGTCGAGGAACAGCTCATACAGCTGGTCCGACAAGTCGTAGTGATGGGCTACGTTCTGTCGGGCGCGCGGCAGCGGGTTGTATTGATGAATGCGGCGGAACAGCGTGACGGAGCCGTTCAGCAGCCGCGCGGTCAACCCGGCCGGCATAGCTTCAAGGTTGACCGTAAGCAGATCGATCAGATCGTAGAGGCTGCCCTCTTCGATCGTCAGCTTGCCGTCCATAAAGGCTTCGCCGAAGTAGAGGCGAGGCCGCGCGACAAGTTTCCAATGCAGGGCCGGATCGTGAAGCCGGATGGTTACCCTTGGTCCGCCGGATCGGTCGAACGTGTGAAGTGATCCGCCGGCATCTATGACCCGCAGGCGGCCAATTGTGATGATTCCCTCGAGCAGACGCGACAGCAGCATCGGTACGCGACCGAATAGGCGGTGGATCTGCCACTATCTTGCATTTTACTGTTTGGATACAAGCGCTTCGATCTGCTAGGCGGCGGCCGGGCCGGTCTGCGCCGCTGCGGCGCGAGCCTCTTCTTCCTCCTCGTCGCGCAGGCGCAACGGGTCGATCCCCTTGGCCTGCATTTCGGCCTCCTCCGCCGATTGGGCGACATTGGCGGTAATCGCCACCGATACTTCCGGATGCAGCACAAGCTTCACCGCATGCAACCCCAAATTCTTGATCGGCCGGTCGAGCACGACCTGGCGCTTCTCGATCGTAAATCCCGCCTCGGTCACCGCATCGGCGATGTCGCGGGCCGAAACCGAGCCGTAGAGCTGCCCACTTTCGCCGGCCTGGCGGATGATTACGACGGTCAGACCCTCAATCTTGCCGCCGACTTCCGTCGCGTCGGCCCGGCGCTGCAAATTGCTGGCTTCGAGTTGAGCGCGCTGGGTCTCGAAATACGTCAAATTCTCTTTTGTTGCTCGCATCGCTTTCTTCTGCGGCAACAAGTAATTCCGGGCGTAGCCAGGCTTGACTTTAACGAGTTGCCCCATCTGGCCGAGCTTCTCAACTCTCTCGAGCAGGATCAGTTCGATCATGCAAATCCTCCAATTCTCAAGGTAAGGCGAAACGCCGACGCAGACCGAGCGGCGAATTGAGCAACCCCAAAAGGGCGATCAACAGAAGCGGCCAGCCAAGGAACCCTGCCAGCAAATAGAACGTCGCAAGGGTGACCGCCGGACGCGGGAACCGGCGTGCGACCGTGTGGAGCACGGCAAGGCCCGCGAGGCAGAACGGCACAGCCAGCACGATCATCACGTTGACACCGATAAAACGCGCGGTTCCGCCGAAGAGCGTTGCCGCGCCAGCAAAAGCGAGCAGCACAGGGATCCACATCGGGAGCCCGAGCGCCGCGAGATCGGGAGATGGCCGCCAGCTCGCTCCGAAACGAGCCAGCAAGCCTTGGGCAAGGCTTCCGTTGCTCGCTGTCATTACCATCCATGAGGTGGCGACAATCCCCGGAAGAATGAAGCCGACGAAGGCGAGCAATTCATCTAACTCGGGAGTTACCTCACCGAGGCGCCGGTCGAGGGCAGGCGCCAGCACCTCGCGCAACGCAGCCTGCATACCTTGCGGGCCGCCGAGGAAAACGAACGTGACCGCAGCTGCCACCAGACCGAAGCCGGTCAGCCAAGCTGCCATCAGGCCCGGCGGATACCATTCCACCGCATCGCCAGGACCCCTCCGGGCCAGCAAGGATTGGCGCACCAGCAGGACGACCGGAACGACATTCAGCGCCGCAAAAAGGGCGGCTGCCGGCAGGCTCCCGAGACCCGCCACGAGCAGCGCCGCAACCAATCCGGTCGATGCCGAAGCGCCAGCCCCGAGCCACAGCCCGGCGGCAAAAAGCGGCAGCTGAGCGAGATAGACGAGGATCATCGAGGCGGTCGAACCGGTCAGCACCAGCAGATACGGGCCGGCTGCGAGCGCTCCGCAGGCCACTGTCACCCCGGCGAACCCCAGCCGGCTCACGGCGATGCACGCCAGGGCTTCGCTGACTCGGAACTGCCTATTTCACCAGATACGGGAGCAGCCCCAGAAAGCGCGCCCGCTTGATCGCCTGGGCCAGCTCGCGCTGCCGTTTGGTCGAGACTGCGGTGATCCGGCTCGGCACGATCTTGCCGCGCTCTGAGATGAAGCGCTGCAACAGCTTAACGTCCTTGTAGTCGATCTTCGGAGCGTTGGGTCCGGAGAACGGGCAAGATTTCCGCCGGCGGAAAAACGGACGGCGCGCCGCCGCACCGCGCCCCGAGCCGCCAGGCGATTGGCTTTCCATTTATGCCTCCGCCGTTTCTGGGACCGGGTGCTCGGGAACCGGGTGCTCCGGGACCACCTGGTCGGGGACCGGACGCTCGGCGGCAGGCCGCTCCGTCTCCCGCCCATCACCCGATCTCTCCCGATCGCCGCGCCGTTGGCGATCGTCACGGCTGCCGCGGCTCTGCATGACAACCGAAGGCCCGTCCTCCAACTCGTCGACACGGATCGTCATGTAACGGATCACATCCTCGTTGATCCGCATCGTCCGCTCGAGCTCGGCTACCGCAGCCGGGGGTGCCGAAAGATTCATCAACATGTAATGACCTTTGCGGTTTTTCCGCATGCGATACGCCAAATTGCGCAGCCCCCAATACTCGCGCTTTTTCACTTCGCCGCCATTGTCGGCGACGAGCTGAGTGAAACTATCGGCGAGAGCATCAACCTGGGCGCCGGAAATATCCTGGCGCGCTATGAACACGTTCTCGTACACTGGCATAGTAGACTAGATACCTTACGGCTAGTGATGATCCGGGGCGCAGGCGCCGACCGAATCGAGCCGGTCGAACCGGCAAGGGTCGAATCTCCACATTATATGGGAGGCGAGCGCTGGCGCAACATGACGACGCGACGCCTCCTTGACAACCGGCGTGGCGCCGCTATCACCACGCGGCCCGCATCGACCAGTGCGGGGAGGCCGGCCAAAGGGGGATGTGGTTCCGCATGAAGCGGGCATTCGTATTTCCGGGACAGGGCTCGCAGGCGGTCGGCATGGGGCGCGTCCTGGCGGCGGCATTTACGCCGGCGCGCCAGGTCTTCGACGAGGTGGATGACGCGCTGTCGCAAAACCTGTCGCAACTCATCTTCGAAGGACCGGAAAGTGAGCTTACCTTGACCGAAAACGCGCAGCCGGCGCTGCTGGCTGCGAGCCTTGCGGTCATTCGCGTCCTCGAAGCCGAGGGCGGTTTTGCCCTCACCCAGCACGCCGCTTTCGTAGCGGGGCATTCGCTTGGTGAATATTCTGCACTAGCGGCAGCAGATACCGTTACCATCGGGGACGGGGCGCGTCTGCTCAGGCGGCGCGGTCGGGCGATGCAGGAAGCCGTTCCGATCGGCGAGGGAGCGATGGCGGCGCTGCTCGGCCTTGACGTCGGGCAAGGCCAGGCAGTTGCGGTCGAAGCTGCCGGCCCGGACCAGGTATGCGCGGTCGCAAATGACAATGCCCCCGGCCAAGTCGTCGTGAGCGGGCACCGACAGGCCGTCGAACGGGCGATTGCGATCGCTCGGGCAAAGGGGGCGAGACGGTCGATCGCCCTTCCGGTCAGCGCGCCGTTTCATTCGCCGCTGATGGCCCCGGCCGCCGAAGTCATGGCCGAAGCCCTCGGCCGGGTCGAATTGCAGCCGCCTGCAGTGCCGCTCGTCGCCAATGTGTCGGCTATCGCGACGCGCGATCCGGCAAGGCTGAAGCGCGGCCTCATCGAACAGGTGACAGCGATGGTGCGCTGGCGCGAGAGCGTGCTCTTTCTCAAGCAGGATGGGGTCGAAGAGGTGGTCGAGATCGGGACCGGCCGCGTGCTCACCGGGCTCATCAAGCGGATCGACCCGGATCTCTCGGCACGCTCCGTCGCGACACCGGCAGAAGTCTTGAGTTTGATCGAGGAGCTATGACAGCCCAGGAAATCGTTATCGGTATCATTGGTAGAGGTTTCGCAATTGTTCGATCTGTCTGGCCAAACTGGGCTGGTGACCGGAGCCTCCGGCGGGATCGGCGGGGCGATTGCCAAAGCCCTGCATCGTCAAGGCGCCGAGGTCACGCTGGCGGGAACACGTTCCGCCGCGCTTGAGGCATTGGCAGCCGAACTCGGCGCACGAGTTCATATCGGACTGGCCGACCTTGCCGATCCAACAGCGCCGGAACGACTGGCCAAGGAGGCCGAGGCGGCAATGGGCCGGGTCGACATCCTCGTCAACAGCGCGGGGATCACGCGTGACGCTCTGGCGCTACGGATGAAGGACGAGGACTGGTGGTCGGTTCTGGACGTCAATTTGACGGCCCAGTTTCGACTGACCCGCGCGGTGCTGCCCGGCATGGTTCGCCGACGCTACGGACGCGTCATTGGGATCAGCTCGGTCGTCGGGGTCAGCGGCAATGCCGGGCAGGCGAACTATGCCGCGGCAAAGGCCGCGATGATCGGCATGTCGAAATCGATCGCCGCCGAGATTGCCGGGCGCGGCATTACCGTGAACTGTGTTGCGCCGGGCCTGATCGTGACGGCGATGACCGACAGATTGACGGCGCAGCTACGCGCGCGCCTCGCCGAAGCGATTCCCGCCGGCCGGTTCGGCGCCCCGGAGGAGGTCGCTGCGGCGGTGGTTTACCTGGCGAGCGCCGAAGCGGCCTACGTCACTGGCCAGACGTTGCACATCAATGGCGGTATGGTCATGGTATGAAATGGTTGAACCGCACCCCGGAGCAGCCAATTTGCAGTCCCGGGGAAACATGCTATGTGACCGCGTCGTGACTCTGATGTCGACGCGGGCCCGGGGGCGGTCCTTGAGGGCGATCGGGGGCGGCGCCCGTCATGGCCGAGAGCGCCAGGGCGCTTGGCGCCTAAAGATTTCCAGCAAGCCACTGAGGAAGAACGGATGAGTGACGTCGCTGATCGGGTCAAAAAGATCGTCGTCGAGCATCTGGGCGTCGACGAATCGAAGGTAACCGAAAATGCCAGCTTCATCGACGATCTGGGTGCCGACAGCCTCGACACCGTCGAGCTGGTAATGGCCTTCGAGGAGGAGTTCGGGTGCGAGATTCCGGATGACGCGGCCGAGAAGATCGTGACGGTGAGGGATGCGGTCAGCTTTATCGAAACACACAGCTGAGCCGCCCTCTGCCGATCTTCCTTGCCACAGGTCGCAATCCGCCGGCATTCCCGCCCGGCGCGGGTGACGAGTAAAATATGCGACGCGTCGTGGTGACCGGTATGGGGCTGGTGACCCCTCTGGGGATCGGTCTCGAACGGAACTGGAACAGTTTGGTCGACGGTATGTCGGGCGTGCGGACGATTCAGTCGTTCGATGTATCCGACCTGCCCGTCAAGATTGCCGCACAGGTGCCGCGCGGCGAGACCGCTTCGGGCCTCTTCAACGCCGATGATTGGGTGCCGCCCAAGGACCAGCGCAAAATGGACGGGTTCATCGTCTTTGCGCTCGCCGCGGCCGCTCAAGCGGTCGAAGATGCCGGATGGACGCCGCAAGCCGAGGAGCCGCGCGAGCGCACCGGCGTGATAATCGGCTCCGGCATCGGCGGCCTGCCTGGAATAACCGACGGCGCCTTGACCTTGCACGAACGCGGTCCGCGCCGCCTTTCGCCGTTTTTCATCCCCGCCAATCTGATCAACCTCGCCTCCGGTCACGTCTCGATCCGGTACGGTTTCACCGGACCCAACCACGCGGTGGTGACCGCTTGCTCGACCGGGGCGCATGCGATCGGCGATGCGGCGCGGTTGATCATGCTCGACGATGCCGACGTCATGGTTTGCGGCGGAACCGAGGCGGCAATCTGCCGGCTCGGCCTCGCCGGCTTTGCGTCGGCTCGCGCGCTGTCTACCGGGTTTAACCACGACCCGCCGCGGGCATCGCGTCCGTGGGACCGTGAACGCGACGGTTTCGTCATGGGCGAGGGCGCCGGAATTCTCGTCCTGGAAGAATTAGAGCATGCCAGGCGCCGGAGAGCGAAGATCTACGCCGAGGTGATCGGCTACGGCATGTCCGGCGACGCATTTCACCTGACAGCTCCCTCGGAGGACGGCAATGGCGCGTTCCGGTCGATGCGCAACGCCTTGCGGCGCGCGGGCATTGCGCCGGACAGGATCGACTACATCAATGCCCACGGCACATCGACGCCGCTGGGTGACGAGATCGAGCTCGGCGCCGTGAAGCGGCTGTTCGGCGGCCATGCCTATGAGCTGTCGATGTCGTCGACAAAGTCGGCGATCGGACACCTGCTCGGAGCGGCCGGCAGCGTCGAGGCGATCTTCGCGATCCTGGCAATCCGTGATGGTGTCGTCCCTCCGACGCTCAATCTCGACAATCCATCTCCGTCCTGCGATATCGACCTGGTGCCGAAGCGAGCCAAGGAGCGCAGCGTGAGCTACGCGCTCTCTAATTCCTTCGGCTTCGGCGGGACCAATGCCTCGCTGATCTTTGTCGGGCCGCCCTGAACGCTCGAGGCGCGCGGTAGCGGAAAACGGGCGCTATTGATGCGCGGCTTTTTTCGCCTCTTGGCATGGGCGGCGGTCACCGTGTCGATTATTTTCCTCGTGCTGGGAGGAGCTGGCTATTGGCTCTACCGCGATGTCGCCGCGCCCGGCCCGTTGACGAAGCCACGCTCGATCGTCATCCCGCCGCATACCAGCCTCTCCGAGATCGCCTCGCTGTTGGCGGAGCGGGGCATCATCCGGCACCGGCGCTCCTTTGAGTTGGGGGCAACCTTGTCGGGCCGCAGCTCCGCACTATTGGCCGGCGAATACGAGTTTCCGGCTGCGACAAGCGCACTCCAGGCAATGGAGATCATGGCCAGCGGCAAGACGGTCAAGCACCGGCTGACGATCCCGGAAGGCCTGACTAGCGCGGAAACCTTAGCGCTAGTGCAAGCCGCGCCTGCGCTCGACGGGGATCCGGGCCCGCCGCCCGCCGAAGGCGAGTTGTTGCCGGAAACATATTTCTACGAGTATGGCGACCGCCGAAAGGATATGGTCGACCGTATGCAGCGGGCGATGGCGCGCGCGCTCGCCGAGGTTTGGGCCGAGCGTCGCCCCGATTTGCCGTTCACGACACCTCGGGAGTTGTTGATCCTCGCCTCGCTGGTCGAAAAGGAAGCTTCGCGCGAGGATGAGCAGGCCCGCATCGCGAGGGTGTTCATAAACCGGCTGCGCCTCGGCATGCGGCTGCAATCGGACCCTACGGTGATCTATGCGCTGAGCGATCGGGGCTCGAAGAGGTTCGATCGCCGGCTGACCCGTACTGATCTGGCGCTTCCCTCGCCGTACAACACCTATGTGGCCAAAGGGCTGCCACCAGGTCCGATCGATAATCCCGGCATTTCCGCATTGCGAGCCGCAGCACGACCGGCTTTCACGGACGAACTTTATTTCGTAGCCGACGGAGCAGGCGGTCATGTCTTTGCCACGACACTCGCCGAGCACAGCCGAAATGTCTCGCAATTCCACCATAGCGCCGCGGCCGAAGCGGACCGCGGAATACCGGTTCCCGCAACCCCAGACGAAAAACCGGGTCCGCCGGTCCGGTAACGTCGTATAACCGAACCCTGGATCAGCGGGAGAGCGGCGGATTTGGGTATTGCCAGCATGACCGGCTTTGCGCGATCGGATGGCGACCAGCTCGGCATCAGCTGGGTTTGGGAGATCAAGAGCGTCAACGGCAAGTCCCTCGATTTGCGGCTTCGGCTCGGGCCGGGCTTCGATTCGCTGGAGCCCCAGCTTCGCGCGCTGTTGGCGCAACGTTTCCGCCGCGGCAACTTTTCCGCCACCCTTGCCGTCACCCGCACCACGCCTGCGGCGGTGCGGGTAAATCGCGAAACATTGTCCCAGTTCGTCGCCTTGATGAACGAGCTCGCGGGCGAAATCGAGGCGGCACCGCCCCGTATCGACGGGCTGCTGGCGCTGCGCGGAGTGGTCGAGACGGTCGAAGACGAGCCGGATGCCGTGCTCGAGGAACGCCGCCATGCCGTTATCGAAGGCTGGGCGAAAGCGCTCAACGCGCTGGCCGGCGCCAGGGCGGAGGAAGGCGCTCGTCTCGCCGTCGTATTGCACTGCCAACTCGAGGAAATGGCAGCGCTGATAAAATCGGCGATGAGTTGCGCGGCGGCCCAGCCCTCCGCGATTCGCACCAGGCTGCAGACCATGTTGGCGAATATCGCCGATCTCGCGCCGGGCATGCCCGAGGAGCGGGTTGCGCAGGAAATGGCGCTGCTCATCGCTCGCTCGGATATCCGTGAGGAGCTGGAGCGGTTGCGGGCGCATCTCGATCAGGCGGCCGACCTGCTGGGGCAGGAGGCAGTCGGGCGCCGTCTCGATTTCCTTTGCCAGGAATTGAACCGCGAAGCCAATACATTGTGCTCGAAATCAGCCGACATTGAGCTGACCCGAGTGGGACTTTCCTTGAAAGCCGCAGTCGAACAGTTCCGCGAGCAGGTGCAGAACATCGAATGAACTCGGCAGGCTAGCCGTCGCTTTCCGCCGCTCTCCACGCCCGGTACGCCGCCAACACTATCGACGTTACCGTTTTCAAATCGTTGTGCTGCGTGTTTATCACGATGTCGAAATTCAAAGGATCGGTCGGGTTGACCCCGTAAAGCCCGGCATAGCGCTTCTGTTCGCTCGCGAATTTGCGATCTATGCTGTTGCGCACCTCTTCGACCGATCCCGCATCTTCGCTGGTTCGCCCCCCTCCCTGCAAATCGTTGAAAATCCGTTCGGCAGCGGTGTCGCGATCAAGCACCAGAAACACCTTGAACGAGCCGGGCATCCAATGCCACGCCATCCGCGAATCGATAGTTAGTTTCTCTTCGTTGCGGTACATGTCTTGCAGCAAGTTGTCGACCTTGAGGTCTATATCTCGCTGCACTTCCGCTGAAATATTCATCGCTTCTATCAACTCACCGCGCTCGGCCGCGATCCGTCTGAACAGATCGCCGGATGAAAAATGTCGAAACCCGAGCGCAGAAGCCACTGCTTTCGCTGTCGAAGATTTCCCTGATCCGAGCGAGCCGGCGATCGTTATGACGTCCTTTTTCATTCAAGAATACCTGTCGATTCGCGGTCGCGGGGTCAAACATCAACCGTAAAGTGGATTGGCGATGTATATGCTGGACTGCGCGGATCAAGAGCCCGATCAATTTTGCCCTAGAACGCGCGCGAGCGCACAGAATTCGACTACCGCGAGCTCCTCGGCGCGCGCCGTCGGCGCGACCCCGGCATGGTCGAGGAGCGGCTCGACCGGGATGCCAAGCGTCCTGAGGCTGGTCCGCAGCATTTTGCGGCGCTGGCCGAACGCGGCGGCGGTGACGCGTTCGAGCGTGCTCTTCTCCGCGCGAGCGAGCGGCTCATTTAGCGGAACGATGCGGACAACGCTTGAGGTTACTTTGGGCGGCGGCACGAAGGCGCGCGGCGGGATATCGAACAAAATTTGCGGCTCGGCCAGCCACTGAACCAGAACCGAGAGCCGTCCGTAGGATTTGCTGCGCGGCGTCGCCGTCAGGCGTTCGGCAACCTCACGCTGGAACATCAAGGTCAGGCTCTTGTATTCGCCGATCCGATCGAGCCAGCCGATGAGCAAAGGGGTAGCGATGTTGTAAGGCAAGTTGGCGACGATCTTGCGGGGCGGATCCGACAGCTCAACCGGGTCGAGCTGCAGCGCGTCACCGGCGACCAGTTCGAGGCGGCCGGGATAAGCTGCTGCAATCTCGCCGAGGGCGGCGAAACAGCGCTGGTCACGCTCGATGGCCACGATGCGGCGCGCCCCGGTTGCAAGCAGAGCTCGCGTCAAAGCGCCCGGGCCGGGGCCGATTTCGATGACCGTCGCATCTTCGAGCGGCCCCGCGGCGCGGGCGATCCGGCTGGTCAGATTGAGATCGAGAAGAAAATTCTGCCCGAGGCTCTTGCGGGCAATGATGCCGTGCCGTGCGATCACCTCGCGCAGCGGCGCCAAGGAGGACGGCGACGGATCGCCCGTCAGCTGCCGGCCGAGCGCCTGGCCGCCATTTCAGCAGCCAGCCGCAGCGCGGCGATCAGGCTATCGTGCCGCGCGACGCCGCGGCCGGCGATCGCCAACGCCGTTCCGTGATCGGGCGACGTCCGCACAAAAGGCAGACCCAAAGTCACGTTGACCCCACCAAAAAAGTCGATCGTCTTTATCGGGATCAGCGCCTGGTCGTGGTACATGCACAGCGCCGCGTCATAGGCATTGCGCGCCTCGGCGTGAAACATCGTGTCGGGCGGCAAGGGGCCGCGCGCATCTATCCCGGCGGCACGCAATTCGGCGACGGCCGGCTCGATGATCTCGATCTCCTCGCGGCCGAGGCCGCCGGCCTCTCCGGCGTGAGGGTTGAGCCCGGCGACTGCCAGGACCGGAGAGCCAATACCAAAATCGCGGCGCAGCGCCGCCTCCGTGATCCGTCCGGCATGGACGATGGCAGCCGAGGACAGGCTTTCAATCGCCCGGCGCAGCGCGAGATGAATGGTAACGGGAACGACCCGCAGCCCCGGGCTCGCCAGCATCATAATCGGAGCCGCACCCGCCCCCGCGAGCTCGGCGAGGTACTCGGTGTGTCCAGGATGGTGAAAGCCGGCTCGATACAGGCTGTCCTTGTGGATCGGGTTGGTGACGAGCGCCGCGGCGCGCCCATTGCGGACATCGCTGACCGCGGTTTGGATCGCGCCGAGGATCGCCGGCGCATCGACGGGATCTGGGCGGCCTGGTCGGGCACGGATAGCCGTGTCGATCGGCAGGACCGGAAGCGCGTCCGCGAAGACGGAGCGCGCTCGATCCGGAGCCTCGATTGGCCGGATCGGTACCGGCCAGTCGAGCCGCCGAGCCAGCGAGGCGAGCCGATCGGGATCGTCGATCAGGTAGAAGGGAGGGAGGTCGCCGCGACAGTTCGAGCCAAGCCTTGAGCGCGATCTCACCGCCGATGCCGGCCGGCTCGCCCATCGTCAAGGCGAGCGGCAGCGCCATCGCGCTCATACCCTGACATCGACAAAGGCGGTACGCCGCAGATCGCGCATATAGCGCCGCGCCAAAGTCTCGAGGCGCTGCCGCATCAAGGTTTCGGCGATTTCGTCGCGCGTCGGCACGGTCGGGGCGCTGGGGGGCGCCGCCTTCTCGCACATCATGATCACCCCGACCCCGTTTTTTTGCACGATCGGGGGCGAGGTCTGCCCCACCTCCAGCCCGAGCACGATATTGCGCATCGCGGGGGTTACCTGGTCGATGCGCAGCCGCCCTTCGCTGGACAGCTGCGCCGATCCCTTTTCCTTGCCGATCTTCAGCAGCTCTTCGCAATTCTTGGCGGTGGTCTTCGCGCTCTGCGCCTCGGCAATCGCAGCGCGGCGCATCGGCTCGGTGGCCTGAGGCGGCAAAGGAAAGACGATCTGGACGAGGTGCACCAGGCTGTCCTCCGGGCCGGCGGCGCTGGCCCGAGCGGCGATCGAGGACGAGCAGCAAATAGTAGCCCGCCCCAGCGCGGATCGGCGGAGACAATTCACCCGGCCGCATCTGGGCTACCGCTTTGCCGAGCTCTGGGCTCAACTGGTCCGCGCGTACCCAGCCGATGTCGCCACCGACAGCAGCCGTCGCGGATTGCGAGAATTGCTGCGCCACCGCGGAGAACCGGGCACCCTGCTTCATCTGCTCGGTGAGCCGCTCGGCGAGCCGCCGCACTTCGTCGTCCTGCTGCGGGTTGTCGACGGCAAGAAAGATCTCGGCGACGCGGCTTTGCGGTTCGTTCGCGGTCTCCTTTGCGCGCTTCAGCGCGTAATCGATCTCCTCGTCGGACACCACATTGGTTTGCGACACCAGTCGGCGCACCAGCTTTTGCCAGACGATCGATGCCGTCAGCTGATCGACCAGCGCGCTGCGCTCGATGCCGTGCGACTTCAGGACCTGGTCGAGCTGCCCGGGCTGCATGTTGTTCTGCTTTTCGATCTGCGCGAGGGCCTTGTTGATCTCCTCGTCGGTAGCCGTGATGTTTTGCCGTTTGGCTTCCTGCATTTGCAGCTTCTCGTCGACGATCGTGCGGAGCACCTGAGCGGCGATGCGCTGCCGTGTTTCGGGCGAGTCCGTCAGGTTCGACGACAACATCACCATTCTGAGGCGCGACATGACGTCGGCGACGGAAATCACCTCGTCGTTGACGACCGCGGCGATCCGGGTCTGGGTCACTTGACCGTCCGGCGACTGCGCCGAGGGGCGCTGCGTGGCCGATGCGCCGGGTGGCGATCCCGTTCCGGAGAGCGCACGGGCAGCGCTCGCCGGGCCGGACAAGCATGTCGATCCCGCCAGTCCTATGCCCAGTCCTATGCAAAGCCAACGAAGTATCGTCATCGGTTTGAACCTTGCCACCTGACCCTGTGCCGCCAAGAGCTTACACCCTACGCACGGCTATGTCCCCGACGGGGCGACGGCACCTCACAGGGCACTACCGGAGAGGGTAGCTACCGTGCCGCCAATCTCGCCGAGGTTCTTGAACACGACGCTGAACACCACGGAATACCCGGGGACCACGTCGCCACTTCGGATTCCCGATTGGGTCAACGAGCCGATAAACGCCATGCATTCGTCTTGATAGATGGCAGACAACGATCCGTAAAGACTGGCGCTCGACGCCATTGGCGACGGCACGTTGTTGACGAGGACGGTGCTGTTGGTGAGACTGATCGTTTCGGAGGCCTGCATCGACCAATAGCGGGTGAGCTTTGCGTTGACACTAAACGAGAGTTCCTCGCGTTTTCCATAAAGAACATTCTGGCCGGTGGTTGGAATCGTTACCACCTCGTTTTGCAGCTGCGCCGGAAGATAAACAAAATTGCCGGAGACCCGCAAACTCGGCGGTCCTACGCTGAGGCCGACCTGCTGGTCGCGACTGTTCAGAGAACTGGTGTCGAACCGGAACCGGTAGATCAGATCCAGGTAGGAGTTGGGGGACAACACCATCCGCCCCACCACATCCGAGAGCCTTTTTTCAGCCCCTGAACCAGGCGGCAGAAAAGGGTTGGGCTGTGCGCGATAACTCTGCCCGATCAGCAGGCGATAGCTGCCGCCCTCCTTTTCGTAGAGCCCGAGCTTGGTTCCGTAATCGACCCGCTGACCGGTATCGAGAATGTCGTAGCCCGCCAAGCGGTCGCGCCGGAACAAATCGGTGTCGGTGAACTCGTATGAGAGGCTGTCCTCGTCCGGAATGTTCCGTCGGTTGCCGCTGCTGGGCGCCGCAAAACCGCCGACGATCGGCTCGATCAGCTCCGTTGTGCTCTCGCCCCGGCGAATCAGCGGATAGCCCCATACCAGGCCGACCTGCGGGAAGGTGCGGCCGGTCACGAAACTGGTCGGCGTCGGCGCCAATGCCGGTTGCCCGTTCGCCGGGAAGAAGGCCGACGGCAGCTCGGGGTTCGAGACCGCGCTCAGATTGGCGATCGAATAGCCGTCGCCGCGCACGCTCGCCGAAAAGTTGTATTGCCCGCCGAGAGGGTCGGTAAAGCTCCGGTCCCACTCCGAGCCGAGTGACAGCCGGCGGGTCTGCGTCCCGACCTCGCGAAGGATGTCGAGAATATTGCCGTTCAAATTCCAGCGCCCGCCGAGCGCATCCGGCGGACTCTGCCAATTGCGGTTGACAACCGGCAGCACGATCGGCTGGGTCGAATCGCCGAGGCCGGGCAGCAGCGGCTGAAATAGGTACGCGTTGACGTCGGTCGACGCACGCGGCTCGAAGCCTTCGAGATAGGCACGGCTGATCATCGCGTTGAGCAGCGGATTGCCGAAGCCAAAGCGCAGCAGATAGGTCTGATCCGACACGCGCTGGACATCCAGGCCCGTACGATAGGTCTCGTCCAGATCGAAGACGCTGTGCTCGTTGATATGCCCGCGCCACTGCTCCCCTTCGCTCGACGTGCTGTTGCCGGAACCGACATTGCTGTGATTGAGACTGCCGATCGCGTCGAGTGTGCCGTTGCTGAAACGCTCGCGGTATTCCGCCTCTCCCAACGGACCGGCATTGGTGTAAAATCGCGGCGCGAACGTCACATCCTTGTCCGGTCCGAGCACCAGGTAATAGGGGATCGTCACATGCGCGCCGAGGGTGTTTGAACTGCCGATCGAGGGCGCCAGGAACCCGCTTGCGCGCTTTACGGACGGGTCGGGCGTCGACATATAAGGAGTATAAAAGACCGGCCAGCCGTCGATTTCCATGATCGCGTCATGAAACTCGACCAGCTGCAACTCTTGGTCATGATCGATCTCGCGCGCCTTGAGCTGCCAAAGCGGCGGCGCGCTCGGGTCGTCCTTGCACAGGTCGCACGGGGAGTAGACGCCGCGCACCAACTCGGTGTGATTGGCGTTGGTGCGGCGCAGTGTATTGGCCGCGAGCCGCGACCGGTCGGCGAGCAGCATCCGGACGTTCTTCGCAAACGCATCGCTCATCGAGTTGCGCAGCTCCATGAAATCGGCAAAGACGATTTCGCCGGTCGGCTGCGAAAGGCTGACATTCCCCGAGGCGGTTACGGTATCGGTGCGCTGATTGTAGGTAACCGTGTCGGCGAGCAGAACCTGTCCGTTCTGGGAGATTTCGACATGACCGCGGGCGATCGTCAGGGCCAGCTGCTCGTCGTACTGGATCTCGTCGGCGCGAAACAGGATCGGGGCGTTTTTGTCCCCTTGGGCACCGGCGCCGATGGTGAATTCGGCGGTGGCTGGAAGTGCCGCGCTCACCATCACGAGCACACCAAGGAGGCTCCTCACGAGCCATGAGGCGATGCCCCGGCAACTCGGGCTCGCACGGCCGCCCATCAGCCGTCCTCCAGATGGAGCAGCATCGAGGTGCCGAAAATCAGGCTCACTCCGGTCGGCGTCCAGGCCGCCAACGCGACCGGGATCTTGGTAGAAAGCCCCAGCGCAAAAACGATGTCGGACACGAAATACAACAGGAACCCGCTGGCGACGCCGCCGACGATCATCAAGGTGGCGCCGCCGCGCCGCTGCATGCGCAGACTGAAGGTCGCCGCCACGAGCACCATCGCGCACAACAAGAACGGGCGGGCAAGCAGCACGTTGAAATGCAGCCGGTGGCGCTGTGCCGGAAAGCCCGACTGTTCGAGCAACTCGATAAACCCGGGCAAGTCCCAGAACGACATCGTGTCCGGCGAGGCGAAGCTCTCCTCGATCTTGCGCGGCGTCAGGGTGGTCGCCAGGTGTATTTCGTCGAATGGCCGGGGAGGCTCGTCGGCGGTCCAGCGAATACCGTTCTCGATCACCCAATCGCCGCTTTCGAGCCGCGCCGTCTGCGCGTCGATCCGCGAGGTGAACCGAGTCGCGTCGTTGAAAAAGAAGAGCGTGACGGCATCGAGGACCATTTGCTGAGAAGCAATTTTGCCGGCGTGGATCACGATTTGATTGCCGGCTTGATCGCTCTGCCGGAGCCACAAACCAGAGTCGGAAAGGGCAAGCTGGTCGGAGCCCTGGCGGAGAATGTGACCTTCGAGCTTCTCGTAAGCCGCTTCGGTCAGTGAAGCGATGGGGTTGAATATCGTCACCGCGACGAGACCGATCAGAAACGCGACGAGCACGGCCGGGGTCAGAAACTGCCAAACGGAAACTCCGGCCGCGCGAGCGACGACGAGCTCGTTGTTGCGGGTCAGACGCCAGAAGGCGAGCATCGTCCCGAACAAAATGGCGAAGGGCAGGACCTCTTGCGCTGTGTGCGGCAGCTTCAAGGCCGCCATTTCGAGCAGCAGCCCCAAGGTCGCCTGGATTTTGGCGCCACCGCGGCGGATCAGCTCGATGTAATCGAGCAGAAAGGTGACGATGACCATCGCCGCGAAGACGCCACCGAACCATACCGAGAATTGGCGGGCGATATAGGCAGAGAAGGTCTTCGCGACGAGCAACGGCCCCCTCCGAATCGCCGCAGGTTGTCAGTGCGCCAGGTGGGGCGCCGTCCGCACGGCGAGCAGCGGCCGGCGGAAACCGAGCTTTATCCCCCCGCGCATCAGGATTCCAAAGCCGAGCGCAAACGGCAAGAGGTCGGCCATATACATCAACGGGATTGCCGCCGGTGACCGGAACGCGAGATTGTTGACGCCGATGTCGAGCAACTCGAATGCAAAGGCCAGACCTATCGCCAGCAGGACGCGTCTCAATTGTCCGCGGCGGTTGAGCTCGCCTGGCAATAGGCAAACCAGCGGGATCACGCAGAAACTGAAGGCGGAGAGGGGGACGAGAATGCGCTGATGCGCCTCGGCAAGGAAAGTAGCGCGAAGGGACGCGTCGGCGTCCGCGGGCGGAGTGAACAGTTCGCCTAGAAAGCGCTCCTGAGCTTCTCGGAAGCGAACCACCGGCGCATCGTGCCAAGCATTGAGATCGAGCGTGTAACTATCGAAGGTCAGCAGCGAGAGCTTGTGGCTTTCGGGGTCGAACTGCTGCCGGTTGCCGTTGACCATGACGATTTGGGCGCCGGTCGGCGAATCGACGAAGACACCGCGTTCGGCAAGAATTGTAACCGGCTTCTGAGGGTCGCGGCTATCACTGATCAGGAGGCCGGTGACCTCGCCCCGATCGTCCCGGCTGCGGATGTAAATCGTCAGCTTGTCCGAGATCGTCGTGAATGTGCCTTCCTGGAGCAGGCTCGAAACAAAGCGGTTGCGGATCTCGAATTGCAGGTCTTTGAAAGCCCTGTTCGAAGCCGGCAGAAAATAGGTGGAGAGGCTCATCAGCACGAGAAAGGCGATTCCGGCGAGCAGCAATACGGGCTTGGACAGCGCAAGATGGCTGAGCCCCGCCGATCGCATCACGACGATCTCGCTCTCGCCGGTCAGCCGGTTGAAGGTAAAGAGCACGGCGATAAAGATGCCGATCGGCAGCACGATATCGAGAAAGCGAGGCAGGATCAGCACCGCCAAGTAAAGGAAGATCTCGATCGACAGGCCGCGGTTGACGATCAGATCGATCAGCCGCAGCGACTGGGCTAGCCAGATCGCCGCGCTGAGTGCGGCGGTCACAAAGATCATCACGCCGAAGCACTGGCGCAGAATGTAGCGGTCGAGCCTCTTCATCGTAATCGATCATAAGGAGTGGGTCGCGACCCGGCCAGATCGATGTCCACGGCGCGACCAAAGAATTGCCTTCATCGCAGCGCATATTCGCCCTGACCCAAGGTGACCTCAGTTTCGTCGCCAGCCGCCCTTCACCCCCTCCCTCTCTCCGTACGCGACGCATGCCGGGAGCAAGGCAGCCGCTGTTCTTGAGGTCCCGGTCACCACTACGTATAAGAGAGTTCCGCTGCAGATTTGCTGTAAGAGCAGCGGTGAAAGATTCAGCCGCAAGTTATGGTTGCAGGTGCTGTGAGCGTACCGGCTGCGCGCAATCCTGGCGTCAACTCCAGCTCTCGACTATCTAACACCTATTTTCTGCCCAGAGGCAGTGCCCGCTGTACCTCCCGCTCAGTTTTTGAGGCCGCCCGATGAAGATCAGCTTTACCGAACCCGACTTGCCCCGCTCCGGTGCCGTGGTGGTCGGGATATGGGAAGGGAAGGTGTTGACGCCGGCCGCGAGCCGGCTCGACGAGGCAGCGGCAGGCGCTATCACCCGTGCCCTCGCAGCCGCATCTCGTTTCAGCGGCAAGAGGAACGAGGTTCTGCCGATTGTCGGCCCTCCCAATCTCTCGGCGAGCCGGATTGTTCTTGCCGGTCTCGCCAAACCCGAATCGCCCGACTCCCGATCATTCCAGCAACTTGGCGGAAATCTGGTCGCGCATCTGAACGGTGCCGGAGAGGAGGAGGCGACGCTGATGATCGACGTTGCCGAGGGGGCATCGATCGGTCCGACCGAGGCGGCCGCCGAACTCGCCTTTGGCGCGCAGCTCAGATCCTATCGCTTCGACAAGTACAAGACCAAGCAGAAGCCGGAGCAGAAGCCATCGCTGGTTCGCCTGACCGTCGCGACTAGCGGCGCGAAAGCCGCGAAACGTGCCTATAAGCCGCTGGAGCAGACGGCGGCAGCCGTGTTTCTAACCCGCGATTTGGTTTCCGAACCGGCGAACGTGATCTATCCCGAGACGCTGGCGGCAGAAGCCCAACGACTCTCAGAATTTGGCGTCGACGTCGAAATCCTCGACGAGCACAAAATGCGAGAGCTCGGGATGAATGCGCTGCTGGGCGTCGGACAGGGCAGCGCCCGGCCGCCCCACCTCGTTGTCATGCAATGGCACGGCGCCAAAGGCTCCGGCAAAGCGGGCAGCCAGCCCCTCGCCTTTGTCGGCAAGGGCGTCACCTTCGATACCGGCGGCATCTCGATCAAGCCCGCCGCGGGCATGGGCGACATGAAATGGGATATGGCGGGCTCTGCCGTGGTCATTGGCCTGGTGCGGCTGCTCGCCGCGCGCAAGGCCCCGGTGAACGCGGTCGGGGTCGTCGGCCTAGTCGAGAACATGCCGTCCGGCACGGCGCAGCGTCCGGGTGACATCGTCACCTCGATGTCCGGTCAGACGATCGAAGTGTTGAACACCGACGCCGAGGGCCGGTTGGTGCTCGCCGACGCGCTGTGGTATTGCCAGGATCGCTTCAAGCCGCGCCTGATCGTAGATCTGGCGACCTTGACGGGCGCCGTGATCGTCGCGCTCGGCCATCGTCGAGCGGGTATGTTCTCGAACAATGACGAGCTCGCCGATCGGCTGGTCGAAGCCGGCAGAGCGGTTGACGAGCAAGTCTGGCGGCTGCCGCTCGACGAAAGCTATGACCGCGAAATCGACAGCGACGCCGCTGACGTCAAAAACATCGGCGGAGGCCGGGCTGCGGGGAGCATCATCGGGGCCCAGTTTCTGCAGCGTTTCGTCAACGGGGTGCCATGGGCCCATCTCGACATCGCCGGGACAGCGTGGTCGACAAAGGACGCGCCGACTGTGCCGAAGGGCGCCACCGCGTTTGGCGTCAGGCTGCTCGATCGGTTCGTCTCCCAGTATTACGAGAGGGAATAGCGGCGCCACGACCGTCGTTGGGAGGCCAGGCCTTGGCCGAAATCGGCTTCTACCACTTGCTGTCGATGCCGCTGGAACGGGCTTTGCCAAAGCTCCTCGAGCGAGCCCGCGCGCAGGGCCATCGAGTAGTCGTGCGCGCCGCTTCTCCCGAGCGGATCGAACACCTCAATGCGGTGCTGTGGACCTATGAGGAGGCCGCGTTTCTGCCGCACGGTTCTGTGCGCGACGGCAACCCGGCGATGCAGCCGATCTGGCTTACCCATCAGGCCGAGAACCCGAACGGCGCTTCGATGATCGTTCTGGTGGACGGCCTCGAAGTCGAGGATTTCCAGGCGTTCGCCCGCGGTGCCGACGTCTTCGACGGCAACGATGCGGACGCGGTCGAGGCGGCACGTGGCCGTTGGCGCCGTGCCCGCGAAGCCGGGAACAATTTGGCCTATTGGCAGCAGACGGCATTGGGCTGGGAGCGAAAGACCTGAAGAGGCGTCGTTTTTACCGCCGGGTTTGCCGGTCGACTCAACGCTCGCTATAACCCGCGGCTCTCCCCGAACGAGAGATGCGGATGACCATCGAACGGACTTTGTCGATTATCAAACCGGACGCGACCCGGCGCAATCTTACCGGCGCGATCAACGACCGCTTCGAGAGGGGCGGGCTGCACATCATCGCGCAGAAGCGGATTCAGCTTTCGCGGCGCCAAGCGGAGCGGTTCTACGAAGTGCATGCCGGGCGTCCGTTCTACCGCGATCTGGTCGCGTTTATGAGTTCGGCTCCGGTTATAGTCCAGGTGCTCGAAGGGGAGAACGCGGTGGCGCTGAACCGCGAAATCATGGGCGCGACAAACCCGGCGAACGCCGCGCCCGGCACCATCAGGAAGGATTTCGCCGAGTCGATCGAAGCAAATTCGGTCCACGGGTCCGATTCGCCCGAGAATGCGGCGCAGGAGATCGCTTTCTTTTTCTCCGCGATCGAAATCTTTCCTCAGTGAGGGCGGCAGATCCTGCTGACCCCGCCTCTTTGACCGGGGGCATCTTGCCCGGGAGGCCGGCGGAAGGTTCGCGATCCCAACCCTTCCCATTCTTCCGAAACCGGTTTGCCCAGCGCATCGCAGCGTGGTCCGAGGCCGGTCTAGACACCGCTGCTTTGCTATTTTTTCCGCTCCTGGTCGTGCTGCCGCGCGCCGTGGCCGCGCTCGTCTCGGCCGCGGGGCTGTGCGCCGCCGGTTTGGTACTGTCGGCAAGCGGAATAAGGCCGACCCGCATCCCCCTGATTGCCGCCGTGCTGCTGGGCTGTCTTCTGCTATGGGGGACCGCGTCGGCCTCGTGGTCGGTCAATCCGGTGCGCAGTTTGGTCGTGGCGGCTCGAACTCGCCGGTCTATTTGCCGTCGGGCTCTCGCTTTCTGCCGGGGCCGCCTTAGTCGCGGCACCGCGCCGCCTGGTATTCCTATTGCTCATCGGAATGGCGCTCGGGATCACAATGGTGGCGATTGACCTGGCTACCGCCGGCGGCTTGAGCTCGCTCTTCTCGGCCCGCGCTTATCGGCCAACCCAGCTAAACCAGGCTTCGATATCGTTTGCGCTCTTAGTGTTGCCCGCGAGCGCCGTTTTGATTTCTCTCGGCCAGACGATCCTTGCAACTCTGCTGGCGGCGGGGACGGCCATAACGGTTTACGAGCTGTCGGGGACCGCCGCGAAAGCGGTGCTGTTCGCCGGCCTGGCGATCGGTTTACTCCTCTACCGGGCACGCCCGGTTGTCGCCGGGGTCGCCCTGGTGATCTCAGTGGTCGCTATCATCGCGGCGCCGTTGACCTTTGCGCGGCTCGAGCGATTGCCCGGTCTCGGCGAGGCGGCCGACAGCTTTAAAATCTCGGCGGGTCACCGTCTGCTGATCTGGTCATTTGCCGGCGATCGCATCGCCGAACGGCCGGTCATCGGTTGGGGCTTGGACGCGTCGCGCGCCATCCCGGGCGGCGACGACCCGATCAGACCCGGGGAGATTTGGATGCCGTTGCATCCGCACAATGCGGCCCTGCAGGTCTGGCTCGAACTCGGTGCGCCTGGGGCGGCGCTATTTGCGCTGGTGGCGACGCTCGTCTGGGGTGCTCTCGCCCGTGTCGAGTGGCCGCCGCTGTTCGCCGCCGCGGCCGGCGGCAGCCTGACGATTGCATTTCTCGGCTGCTTTGGCACTTACGGCATATGGCAGGAATGGTGGCTCGGCACCTTGTCTTTCTCGCTTTTCTTGGTTTTGGCCATGGCGCGTGTGGCCGGTCGAGCCGGCTTGCCCCCAAACGCGGGCGAATCGAAGACTCTTTCGTCGGCGCGCCCCGGAGCTACGAAGTAAAGACGGTCTACAAGGTGAAAATCGCCAGCCCGATCAGGATGAGAACGATCACGGCCATCGCGTATCTCACTACACGGGTGAACGCGATCCAGGTCTGACGATGTTGCTCGAAATCGGGATCGACTACCGCCATCGCTTTCCTATCTGCTACACAACTCTATTGCGGGCATACCCTATCCTGGCCTGGGTTCAAGGCAAGGGTCGCCGCGGCAATCCTGCGGATTGAGTGCCAAAATATTCGGGATGCGGGCGTTCGCGATCTCGACCCGCTCAGCAACTACTCCAGGGACGACCCGGACCCGTCCTTCCGCAATCAGCCGCACGGCAAGTGGGTAGAGCCGATGCTCGGTATGGAGAATTCGCTCCGACAGCCGCGCCTCATCGTCGTCGGGATGAACCGGCACGACCGCCTGAGCGATGATCGGCCCGCAGTCGAGTTCCGGGCGGACGAAATGAACCGTGCAGCCGGCAAAGCGGACGCCAGCTGCAAGCGCCTGCCGCTGTGCATGCAGACCGCGGAAGGAAGGGAGCAGCGAGGGATGAATATTGACCATCCGGTCGCGCCACGCCTCCACAAAATTCGCGTCCAAAATGCGCATGAAGCCGGCGAGGCAGACGAGCTCGACCCGGCGCTCGCAAAGCCGCGGCTGCGCCTCGGCCGCGAAGGCGCGCCGGTCGCGATGCGGGATGACCACGACCGGAATGCCGGCCGCGGACGCGACGCCGAGGCCCTGCGCTTCGGCCCGGCTGCTGATAACGAGAGCGAGTTCGGCCGGGTATGCCTCAGCCGAAGATGCCGCAATCAGGGCCTGCAGATTGGAGCCCCGGCCCGAGATCAGCACGCCGATCCTCAGCCGCGCCATTGCGGCTTCCCGGCTCTGGGGCACTGTTCCGGATCTACCGCCCGGCGGGTTCTGCTGCTGATGGCGTCCTCGTAAAAACTGCTGTATGACCGCTGCGCGGCGGCCGACAGCCGCGAAGATATCGGGTCGGAGGCGGTTTGCAATGGCTCTGCGGCTGATGACCGCGTGCGTCCTCCTGCTGCTGGGAGTAGCCGCGATGCGGGCGGGACCGGCCCTCGCGCAGGAATTTGAGGAGGCCTATTCCGCAACGGTGAAGGTGGATGCGACCGCCGACAGCGCCGCGGCGGCGCGGGAGACGGCGCGCATCGACGGGCAAAGGCGTGCCCTCGCTACAGTCATCGAGCGTCTGTCCGGCGCGTCCGAACCTGCCAAGCCACCGAAGCTCGACGACAAGGCGATCACCGACATGGTCGTCAGTTTCGAGGTGGCAAACGAACACATGTCGGCCGTGCGCTATGTCGCCGACTACACCTTTCACTTCCGCCCGTCCAAGGTGCGGCGGCTGGTCAGGGTTGTCGAGACCCCGCCAGCGGATAGCGGCAGCAAAAGCCCCCCGGATAAAAACCCTGGGGACAACGGCGGCAGGAGCCCCACGGAAGCCGCCAGCAAGCCATCTGCCGAGAGCGGCAATCGGGCCGTCGTCGTTCTGCCCGTCTATCAAGATGGGGCGAACCTCGTCCTGTGGGACGACCCTAACGCGTGGCGCGCAGCTTGGTCGCAGCGGCCGGCCGGGTCCGGACCCGGTCGCCTGATACTGCCGCTGGGCGATGCCGGAGATCTCGCGGCAATTGATGCGGAGAAGGCTGGATCCGGCACATCCGAGGCGCTGACCGCGATCGCGCAACGCAATCGGGTGTCCGAGGCGGTCGTCGCGTTGGCCACTGCACGGCGTGAAGGCGACAAGCTTGCCGGGCTCGATATCAGCGTGAAGCGATACCGCTCCGGGCACCTCGTCGATACGCAGGCAAACTCGTTCGAAGCCGGCGCCGGAGAAAGCGAAGCCGACCTTATGAAGAGGGCGGCGGAATCAACCGCCGCGGAGATCGAGAGCGGCGCCAAACGGAGTGCCGGCGCGCATTCCGACCAGTCTGAGAGCCTTGCAGTCACCATTCCCATCACCAGTCTTGGGGAGTGGGTGCAGATGCGTGGCCGGCTCGCTTCGGTCAGCGCCATCCGAAAAATCGACCTGCTGTCGCTCAGTCGCCAGGAAGCGAGGATCGAGGTCAAATATGTCGGCAGTCAGGATCAGCTGAAATCCAGCCTGGCCGAGGTCAACCTCGATCTCGGCGGCGGCGATCCGATCTGGCGGATTCAGCCCTCGGACGCCGCGAGTGCGCACTAGCCCCGCCCCCGACAGCCGTCTCGGCATGCCGATCTTCATCATCGCAGACTCGCTTCATCGGCAGTTGATTTCGCGCCGGTTCGCACGGCGGCCTCGCTGATCCCGCATTCCGGCAACCATGATGCGTGGGCTCGGGCTCAATCTCCCGAATTTGATTTCGCTGGGGCGGTTGCTGCTGGTCCCTCTCGCGATCTCGCTCATTCTCGACGGGAGATACTGGGCCGCCTTCTGGGTTTTTGTTGTCGCGGGGGTTTCAGACGCGCTCGACGGCTTTATTGCGAAACACTTCGACCGGCGCACGCGATTGGGCGCGCTATTGGATCCCCTCGCCGACAAGGTGCTTCTCGTCAGCGTTTATGTCACTCTCGGCATCGCCGGCCAGATCTGGGCTTGGCTCGTGGTTCTCGTTGTCTTTCGCGATGTCATGATTATTGGCGGCTTTTTGTTGATCCAGGCGCTTGCCGCGCTGCCGAAACCCACCCATCCGCTCTTCATCAGCAAAGTCAACACGGGGGTGCAGGTCGCGATGGTCGGCTATGTGTTGGCTCGCCGCGGTCTCGGCGCCGAAGCCGGCCCAGTGGATGTGGTGCTGGGGATGACGGCCGCCGTAACCACGATCGTTTCGGGATTGACCTATCTCCTACGGTGGGCCCGCATCCTCGCGCACTCCGAGCAGGCCTTGTGAGCGTACTCGGTCGGGCACTGGTCGTGTTTGCCGGATCGGTTCGAGTCCTGGAGCAATGATGCAGCTCACTTTCGATCTGCCCCGCCGCATCGGCTTCAGCCGCACCGATTTCCTGATTTCGGACAGCAACGCCGCAGCCGTTAGCTGGATCGACCAGTGGCCCGATTGGCCCGCCCGAGCCTTAGCGCTGCATGGATCAGCGGGCTGCGGCAAGACGCATCTCCTCCATGTTTGGTGTGAACGGTCGGCGGGCGTCATCGTGCCTGGCGAAGTGCTCAGCGAGGAGGCGGTGGCTCGTCTCGTTTTGGAGCGCCGGCATCGAATCGCGATCGATGATGCCGATCGCGCCGACGAGCGCGCGTTGCTCCACCTTTACAATCTCTGTATGGAGATCCAAGGCAGCCTTTTAGTGGCCGCTCGCCAGCCGCCCGCCTCCTGGACCGTCGAGCTGCCCGACCTCGCGTCGCGGTTGCGCGCGGTTTTGGCCATCGGGATCGGGTTGCCTGATGACCCGCTGCTCGGCGCGGTTCTCGTCAAGCACTTTGCCGACCGCCAGCTGCGAGCCGCGCCGGAGGCGATCGCGTATTTGCTTACGCACATGGAGCGGTCGTTCGCGGCAGCCGCCGAAATGGCCTCCATGCTCGACCTGGTTTCGCTGCGCGACCGCCGCGCGATCACGGTGCCGCTGGCGCGCCAACTCGTCTCGGAAGCCGGAAGTCACTCGTCTTCATCGGCCAGAGATTCAGGCGTGACGTAACCGATCAACTCGTGCCGCGAAGAGCCCAAAAGCGACCAGTCTGCCGGAACTTGAAAGCTGACACTCGCGGCGGTCGGAAATTTTCCAGAGGCGAGCGCCCGGAATGCCGGCGAATTCTCGTCGGCGAGTGCAATCGCCAGCTCGTGAAGCCCAGGATTATGACCGATCAGCAATACATTGACATTGCGTGCGTCGAGGCGACCTAGGCGTGCCACCAGTTTTTCTCGCGACGCGAGATACAGTTCGTCCTCTATCGAGGTGCGCGGCGCGGGAGAAAACTCCTCGAGAACCAAATCGAGCGTCTCGCGTGTCCGCCGTGCGCTCGAGCAGAGAACAAGATCGATCGCGCCGAGCTTGGCCGAGAGATTTCTGCCGACGCGCCGCGCCGTCTTGCGGCCGCGCCGGCTCAATGGCCGCTCGTGATCCTCGACATCCTCTTTGGCGCTCGACTTCGCGTGGCGCATTAAATGCAGCATGTTCATCTCAGGCCTCATCGCCGGGCGCTGACTCAATCCGAGTTCGCAACCTGTGCAGCAACATTGTACGAATTAATCGCATGCACCTTTCAGGCCCGACCGCCTTCGCTTTCGGTCATGTTCGCAAAGCCCAAGACCGTTGCTGACGCGTGAAGTTGACCGTCTCTTGTAGCGCATTGATTGACCGCTTCTGTGGTGGTTGGGGGCTCACGCAGCCAGTTTGGTGGTATCGCACCGGTTTCCCTCGGGATCGTAATCGGCCAGCCGATGCGGCCCATGGAATATGGCCAGGTAACCGCCGGGTACTCGTGCACGCGCACCGTGGTGCGCAAGAAATGCGCCCGCAGCGGGCTCGGCGGGATCTGCAGGGTGCGGCCACGCCATTCGACCGTGTTGTTGTTGCCTACCCGTCGCTCCTCCTGCAAGCACAGAATTTTGCGCACCCGGCCGGTGCGGTCGAGGACGAAAGCGCTGCCGGCCTCGGCCGGGGCGACCGCGAAGGCGGTGTTGTGGGCTGGCCAATAAGTCTCGGCGAGCCGGCGATTGGCCGCCGCGACCGTCGTGATGCCGGCCAGCGCCAGCTCCTTCGGCAGCCGGTCCTGCAAGGTACGGAAGGCGCGCTCGGCCCTTCGACATGCTCAGGAGGCCGCGCGCCTCGGGCGAATAGGCCGCGATGTGGCGGATCCCGAGCTGCGCCAGCGCGCGCCCGACCCCCGCCTTCGCGGGGGCAGGCTCTGGGTCTGCACGCTCTTCGACACCGGCTCCCCGGCCTTGGGCGTATGGAAATAGTGGCTGCCGCGGTCGGTATAGAGCTCGCAGAACAGCCCGTGCCGGTCGATTACCTCGGCCAGCGCGCGAAAGCTCGAGGCCGTGCCCTCCTCCGCGACGATAAAGCCCGAATAGACCGCGCTGGTCGCGTCGTCCAGGGTGACCACCAGATCGTATTGCCGATCATCGCCCGGCAGCCAGGCGAAGCGCGAGGCGTCCCCTGCTTTCGCGAGGGCAGGCTCTGATGCAGCATCATCCCCACCACCGGCCGTCGCGGCCGCTTCTTGCGATGCGCCAGGCGCTGCGGCGCCGGCCGCACCAGCCCCGCCCTCTTTTCGGGCGGTTGTAAAACCGGACAGATCACTCGCTACAAAAACTGGACAGATCACGCCTCAGCTACACGGTATCTTTGGTGTGGCTGCGGGATCGGTATGGCTCGTGTAGAATTTCGCCGATGAAAGGGTGTTCCGCGTAATGCTGGCGATCTCGCAGCGGACCGGTCCCATCTAAAGATGCAACGTGGCGGATTTACCGGTGAGCGGCCAAGGCGAACGCAGCCCCGAGGGAGTGCTGCGCGAAGTTTTCGGGTTCGACAGCTTCCGCGGTCAGCAGCTCGCGGTCATCGAGCACATTGTTGCCGGCGGCGACGCCGTCGTGCTGATGCCGACCGGCGGGGGCAAGTCGGTGTGTTACCAGATCCCGGCGCTGCTGCGTTCGGGCCTCGGCGTCGTGGTGTCTCCGCTGATTGCGTTGATGAAGGACCAGGTCGACGCGCTGCGCCAGGCGGGGGTGCGCGCGGTGGCCCTCAATTCACGACTGTCGCCCCGCGAGGCCGCCGTGATCGAGGGCGCTGTTCGGGACGCGGCCCTCGATCTGCTTTATGTGTCGCCGGAGCGGTTGATGACGCCGCGTTGCCTGGAGCTGCTGTCGCACACTGGCCTCGCCCTTTTTGCCGTCGACGAGGCGCACTGCATCTCGCAATGGGGGCACGATTTCCGCCAGGAGTACCAGCAGCTCTCGATCCTCAAGGAGCGGTTTCCAAGGGTGCCGGTCATGGCGCTGACCGCCACCGCGGACGGCCCGACGCGGCGCGACATCATCGCTCAACTGAAGCTGGCAGGCGCACGGGTCTTTGCCGCCGGGTATGACCGGCCGAACCTGTTCTACCGTGTTGTCCCCAAGCGCAGTCCGCTCGAACAACTTTGGCGTTTTCTCGCGACCGAACATCCTGCCGATGCGGGGATCGTCTATTGTTTCACGCGGCGCTCTGCCGAGGAGACCGCGACTTGGCTGAGCGCGCGCGGGCGTGCTGCGCTGCCTTATCATGCCGGTCTCGAACCGGCGGCGCGCGAGCATCATCAAGAACGCTTCCTCAGAGAGGAAGGGGTCGTCATCGCCGCGACGATCGCTTTCGGCATGGGGATAGACAAGCCTAATGTCCGCTTCGTCGCCCATCTCGACGTGCCGAAGAACCTCGAGGCCTATTATCAGGAGACCGGCCGCGCCGGGCGGGACGGGCTGCCGGCCGATGCCTGGATGACCTACGGCATGGCCGATGTGATGAATCTGTTTCGCCTGCTCGACATGAGTGAGGCGCCGGACCGGCAACGCCGCATCGATCGGCAAAAGATCGAGGCGCTGATCGGCTACTGCGAGACAGTCTCGTGCCGGCGGCAAGTGCTCCTCGGCTATTTCGGGGAAGCCGATCACCCTCCCTGCGGCAATTGCGACAATTGCCAAATGCCCGTCCCGAGCTGGGATGGGACGATTGCCGCGCAAAAGGCGCTTTCGGCAATTTACCGCACCGGACAGCGCTTCGGCGCGCATCACCTCGTGGATGTGCTGCTCGGCGCCGCCACCGAACGCGTATCGAGGCTCGGGCACAATCGGCTGAAGACCTTCGGGGTCGGCACCGAACTGGACCGCCAGGGCTGGCTCTCGGTTTACCGGCAATTGGTCGCCCAAGGTATTGTTCTGCCGGACGTTGCCGGTCACGGCGGTTTGTCGCTTGCACCGGGGGCCGCCGAGATCCTGCGTGGCACCAGGACCGTCCGCTTTCGGCTCGAAGAACGCCGCGGCGAACGGCAGACGGGCCGTGCCGGACGCAAAGCAGCGACGAGCGCCGCCGACCTCGATCCCGCTGCACACCCATTATGGGATGCGCTGCGCGCCTGGCGCCTCGAAGAGGCACGGCGGCAGGAACTTCCGCCTTACGTGATCTTTCACGATTCTACCCTGACGGAAGTCGCGCGGCGGCGTCCTGCCTCGCTGGAGGCGTTGGCCGAGATTCCGGGGGTAGGCCGCAGCAAGCTCGAACGTTACGGCGGCGCAGTCATCGCCGTGGTCGCCGAGAGCACGGCCGGCGCACCGGATCCGCCCCCCTAGCGCGACCCGCCCTCGGCGGGTGGAGCGCTGTTGCAATCCGGTGTGATCCATGTTGTTTTCCGAAATTGCTGTCTCACCGGTGAGACGATGTCCGCTAAGTTTGGCGTTTGGTGGTGCGTTCGGGTCGCGGCCGCCATTTTCGTTCTCTGTATCCTCTTGGGCGGCATGTCGCCGAGCGCACAGGAAGGGCAATTCTTCCGTATCGGAGCAGCGGCGACCTCCGGGACGTTCTTCGAGATCGGCGCGGTGATCGCCAGCGCTATCTCAAAGCCGGCCGGCTCTCCTCCTTGCGAGCACGGCGGCAATTGCGGCGTTCCCGGGCTGGTAGCAGTGACGCAGGCGACGCAAGGCTCGGTTGACAACCTCCGTATGGTCGCCGCCGGGCAGATTGAATCCGGCATAGCCCAATCCGACATCGCCAACTGGGCCTATGCGGGAACCGGCATATTCGCCCGAGACAGACCGCTGAAGAACTTGCGCGCGATCGCGAGCCTATTCCCTGAAAGCCTTCAATTGGTGGTTCGCGACGACAGCGCGATCCAAACCCTCTCGGATCTTCGGGGTAAGCATATTTCGTTGGGCCAGCCCGCCTCGGGGACGGTTGCCGATGCCCGCGTCGTGCTTGCTGCCGCCGGGCTCACCGAGAAGGATATGACGGCCGAATATTTGCGCCCGGGCGTGGCCGCTGCGAATGTCATGGACGGAAGGCTCGACGGCTTTTTTATAATCGGCGGAGTGCCCGTACCGGCGATCCGTGACCTGGCGGCGGAGACGCCGGTACGGCTGATCCCCGTCGAAGCCGACGTGCTCGCAAAAATGCGAGAAAGCTCGATCGCTTACCGACGTTCCGTGGTTCCATCCGGAACCTACCCGGGGATCACTGTGGAGACACCGTCGATCGGCTTTGATGCGCTGTGGATCGTATCCGCCGACGCGCCTGACGATCTGATCTATGCCATCACCAGGGCGCTTTGGAACGACGCGACCCAGCGGCTCCTCGAGGCGCGCGACCCGCTCGGGAAGCAGGTCCGGCTGGAGGATGCGCTCGACGGACTTTCCGTACCGCTGCACGCGGGGGCGAAGCGCTTCTATCGCGAGGCCGGGTTGCCGGTCGATCAGAACGGTGTGCTCGGCAAGCGCGAGGATCCCAAAGGGGGGGACGAGTTGAGGAAACCCGAATGAGTACAGATCGGCCCGTGGGGTCACGAGGTGGAGGATGATGCTGGCCCGCAGATTGCGTGACTATTTCTCGCCGCGCGAGTTGGTCGACACGTCGCCCCAGATTTCCGATCAAGTGAAGTGCACGACCTGTTACATGTGCGCCTGCCGCTGCGGGATCAAAGTGCATCTCAAGGACGGTGCGATCCGCTACATCGAGGGCAACCGGGACCACCCCGTCAACCACGGCGTAATCTGCGGCAAGGGGGCGGCCGGCATCATGCAGCAGGCCTCGCCGGCCAAGCTCACAAAGCCGCTCAAGCGTGTTGGGGAACGAGGTTCCGGCGAGTTCCGCGAAATCGAATGGGACGAAGCGGTCGCGACCGCGGTCGAGTGGCTGGCATCGGTCCGGTCGACCGACCCCAAGAAGCTCGCCTTTTTCACCGGACGCGATCAGAGCCAATCGCTGACCGGATATTGGGCGGCGCAGTTCGGGACGCCGAATTTCGCCGCGCATGGCGGCTTCTGCTCGGTGAATATGGCGGCCGCCGGTATGTACACGCTGGGCGGCAGCTTCTGGGAGTTCGGCGAGCCGGATTGGGCGCGCACCCGGTTCTTCATGATGTTCGGAGTCGCCGAAGACCATGATTCGAACCCAATCAAGATCGGGTTGTCGGGTCTGCGCCGGCGCGGCGCGAAATTTGTCTCGGTAAACCCGGTGCGCACAGGCTATTCGGCGATTGCCGATGAATGGATCGGCATCAGGCCCGGCACGGACGGCCTCTTCGTGCTCTCGCTGATCCACGAGTTGCTGAAGGCCGACCGGATCGATGTCGGTTATCTGGGCCGCTATACCAACGCCGGCTGGCTGGTGATCCGGGCGCCGGGCGCGGCGGATGATGGGCTCTTCGCCCGTAACGAGGCCGGCGATCCGCTCGTCCTCGAACCGTCGGGGTCGCTCGCCAGCGGCATGGCGGCAGGAGTTTCGGCCCGCCTGGTCGGGGACGCGGTGCTTCCCGGCGGCCGGCGCGCCGTCCCGGTCTTCCAGCTGGTGGCCGAGCGTTACCTCGACCCGGGCTATGCGCCGGAAGCCGTCGCCGAAACCTGCGGCGTTCCGGCCGCAACTATTCGGCGGCTAGCCGGCGAGATGGCTCGTACGGCCTTCGAAGAGGAGATCGAGCTCGCCGTGCCGTGGACCGACTGGGCGGGGCGGCATCACGAGACGATGCGGGGCCGGCCGGTCTCGCTGCATGCCATGCGCGGGATCTCCGCCCACTCGAACGGGTTCCAGACCTGCCGGGCCTTGCATTTGCTGCAGATGCTGCTCGGCACGATCGACGCGCCGGGCGGGTGGCGATACAAATCTCCGCATCCGAAGCCCGCCCCACCAGGCCCGAAGCCCACCGGCAGACCGGAGCAGGTCGCCCCCGGGAAACCGCTACCCGGGATCCCGCTCGGCTACCCGCTGTCGCCCGAAGACCTGATCCTCGACGCCGACGGGCAGCCGTTCCGCATCGACAAGGCTTTCTCCTGGGACGCGCCCATCGCCGCGCACGGCATGATGCAGATGGTCATCGCAAATGCGTGGAAGGGCGACCCGTACCCGATCGACACGCTGTTTATGTATATGGCCAACATGGCCTGGAATTCGGCGATGAACACCGCCGAGACGATGCGGATGCTGACCGACCAGGATCCGGCGACCGGCGAATATCGTATCCCGCGGATCATCTATTCGGACGCCTATTACTCCGAGACGGTCGCCTACGCCGACCTCGTGCTGCCCGACACGACCTATCTCGAACGCTGGGACTGCATATCGCTGCTCGACCGCCCGATCGGCGGCGTTGAGGGGCCGGCGGATGCGATACGCCAGCCGATCGTGACGCCGGACCGTGATGTCCGTCCGTTCCAGGATGTGCTGATCGAGATCGGCGCGCGCCTCGGGCTACCCGGCTTCGTGACACCGGAGGGCGCGCCGCGCTACCCTGGCGGCTACCCCGATTACATCGTCAATCACGAACGGCGTCCGGGCGTCGGGCCGCTCGGTGGCTGGCGTGGCGCCGAGGGCGAGAATGCGGGACGCGGGGCACCGAACCCGCACCAGATCCAGCGCTATATTGCGAATGGCTGTTTCTGGAAGCACGAGCTGCCCGAGGACCAGCTCTATTTCAAGCACGCCAACAAGGCCTACCTCGAAACCGCCGTCACAATGGGATTGATCGACAAGCCGGAGCCCATCGTCCTGCAGCTCTATGTCGAGCCGTTGCAGCGCTTCCGTCTCGCCGCCCAAGGGCATGGAAGCGTGCAGCCGCCGGAGACCCACCGCGACCGGATCGCGACCTATTTCGACCCGCTGCCGTTTTGGTACATGCCGTTCGAGGAAACCCGGATCGACCGCAACAGCTTCCCGCTGCACGCTCTGACCCAACGGCCGATGCAGATGTACCATTCCTGGCACTCGCAGAATGCCTGGTTGCGGCAAATCCTCGGCAGCAACCGACTCTTCGTGAACCGGGCGGTTGGGCGTGCCCTCGGCCTTGCGGAGGACGACTGGGTTTGGCTGTCGAGCCATCACGGCCGCATTCGCGTCCCGACCAAGCTGGTGGATGGGGTCAATCACGATACAGTCTGGACCTGGAACGCGATCGGCAAGCGCAGCGGGGCATGGAACCTCGCTCCCGACTCCCCCGAGTTCCGCAAAGGCTTCCTGCTCAACCACCTGATCTCGGAACTCCTGCCGCCCGATGGCGGCTATTCCTATGCCAATGCCGACCCGATCACCGGCCAAGCAGCTTGGTACGATCTGCGGGTGCGGATCGACCGGGTCGCGCCGGGAGAGGCAGACGTCACCGAACCCTCGTTCAAGATGCTCGAACACCCTGGCTCGCTCGTCCGCCCCGCCGGAATCCTGCGCTACTTCGCGGGAATAGAGCGCGAAGGGCCAGCGCAATGACTTCACTGCCCGAACAGCGCCCGGGCCAGAAGAAGCTCGGGCTCGTCATCGACCTCGATATCTGCGTCGGCTGTCACGCCTGCGCAACGGCTTGCAAGGAATGGAATGCCAGCGGTCACATGGGGCCGCTGCCGGATTTCAACGCCTATGGTGACGGGGCCTGGGGCGTCTGGTTCAATCGCATCCACTCCTTTGAGGAAGGCGAGGGAGAGGGCGCACGGACCATCCATTTCCCGAAATCGTGTCTGCATTGCGAGGAACCGGCCTGCGTCACCGTTTGCCCGACCGGGGCGTCCTATAAGCGTGCCGAGGATGGCATCGTGCTAGTGAACGAGTTCGATCTGCATTGGTTGCAAGCTCTGCTCTTGGGCATGTCCCTATGGCGCCCGCGAGTTCGACAGCGACGAAGGCGTTATGAAGAAGTGCACCTTGTGCATCGACCGGATCTACAACGAAAACCTCGCGCCCGAGGACCGCCAGCCGGCCTGCGTCATGGTGTGTCCGGTGACTGCCCGCCATTTCGGCGATTTGGGCGACCCCCACTCGGAGGTTTCCGAGATGGTTGCGCGCCGATCCGGCGGCGATCTGATGCCCGAACTCGGCTACAAGCCGGTCAACAAATATCTGCCGCCGAGAGCGGCCCGCATGATGCCGGACCGGCCGGCTGCCGGCGCGGCTCTGCCGCAGGTCGATCCGCCCGCCGCCGGTGATCGCGTGCTGCGGTGGGTTGACCGGCTCCTGTCCCGCTGACCGCGGCGGCTTTTCCGCGACCGCCATGCATCCCGCGCTGTCGATCGTTTTCTTCACTACGGCTTCGGGTGCGGGTTTTGCCTTGTTGCTGGCGCTCGGGCTCCTTGTACCGCTCGGGCTCTTGCCGCTCAGCGCGGGCTTCGGCTTTGCCGCGCTCGCGGTCGCCGTCGTGCTGGCCGCCGGCGGGCTGGCCTCTTCGGTACTCCACCTCGGCCGGCCCGAGCGGGCCTGGCGCGCCTTCTCGCAATGGCGGTCCTCTTGGCTGTCTCGCGAGGGGGTCTTTTCGGTCCTGACCTTCCTGCCGGCCGCGGTATTCGGCATCGGCTGGGTGTTCTTCGGCATCACATCGGGGTTGGTTGGTCTTTGCGGAATCCTAGCCGCCGCCCTCGCGGCGACGACGATCTATTGCACCGGCATGATCTATGCCTCGCTGAAGCCGATCTATCAGTGGCACAACCCATGGGTGGTGCCGAACTATTTGGTCCTCGGTTTGATGAGCGCCTTCCTTGTTCTGAATTTTCTCGTCCGGCTATGGCAGCCGCGAGCGCCGGGTGTAGCAATCGCGGCGGTGGTCCTGGTGGTCGTCGCATGGTGGCTGAAAGAAGTGTATTGGCGCTCTATCGATGCGACCGCGGCGCCCAGCACGGTGGCCAGTGCAACCTTGCTCGGAAGCCGCGGCAAGGTCCGCATGCTCGAGCCGCCGCACACCGAGGAGAATTATTTGCTGAAGGAGATGGGTTTTGCGATCGCGCGCAAACACCGCACCCGGCTACGCGGCATCGTGCGGCTCGCCGGTTTCGCATTACCAGCGCTCCTAACCTTGCTCGCGTTGTTGGTCGGCGGCGTCATCGGGGTGGTCGCGACGGGTTTCGCCTTCGTCGTCGCGGCCTTGGGGCTCGTCGCCGAGCGCTGGCTGTTCTTTGCCGAAGCCAAGCACACCGTGATGCTCTACTATGGCGCCGAGGCAGTTTGAGACTGTTAAAGCGTCAGGGTTAATTTCTTGTGTCGGCATGGTCGATTGAGTGTTGACGCGGGTGGCGCTGGGGCTTATAAGCGCGGCCCCGCTTGGGGAGCCCCGCGCTTGGGGAGCCGGGCGGGGATTGTTGATTGAGATTGTAGAGAAGAGGGAAGGGATGCGCGGACGGCGGCCGCAGGGCCGAGCGATGTTCGTGCATCGATGCGAACGTTTGGAGGCCCTTGATTGGGTCTACCTTTGAGTAGAAGAGTAGATCCGGGATGAACTTGAGAGTTTGATCCTGGCTCAGAACGAACGCTGGCGGCATGCCTAACACATGCAAGTCGAACGCTTGGTCCTGGTTCGCTGGGGCCAAGAGTGGCGCACGGGTGAGTAGCGCGTGGGAACCTGCCCTGTTGTGGGGGATAACCGAGGGAAACTTCGGCTAATACCGCATGCGCCCGGCGGCGAAAGCCGGGGGAAAGATTTATCGCAGCAGGAGGGGCCCGCGTCGGATTAGCTAGTTGGTGGGGTAACGGCCCACCAAGGCAGTGATCCGTAGCTGGTCTGAGAGGATGATCAGCCACACTGGGACTGAGACACGGCCCAGACTCCTACGGGAGGCAGCAGTGGGGAATATTGGACAATGGGCGCAAGCCTGATCCAGCAATGCCGCGTGAGTGATGAAGGCCTTCGGGTTGTAAAGCTCTTTCGCCCGCGACGATGATGACGGTAGCGGGAGAAGAAGCCCCGGCTAACTTCGTGCCAGCAGCCGCGGTAATACGAAGGGGGCGAGCGTTGTTCGGATTTACTGGGCGTAAAGGGCGCGTAGGCGGCCCTCCTCGTCGCGTGTGAAAGCCCCGGGCTCAACCTGGGAACGGCGCGCGAAACGGGGGGGCTGGAGTTCGGGAGAGGAGCGTGGAATTCCCAGTGTAGAGGTGAAATTCGTAGATATTGGGAAGAACACCGGTGGCGAAGGCGGCGCTCTGGACCGAGACTGACGCTGAGGCGCGAAAGCGTGGGGAGCAAACAGGATTAGATACCCTGGTAGTCCACGCCGTAAACGATGTGTGCTAGACGTTGGGGAGCCTAGCTCTTCGGTGTCGCCGCAAACGCTTTAAGCACACCGCCTGGGGAGTACGGCCGCAAGGTTAAAACTCAAAGGAATTGACGGGGGCCCGCACAAGCGGTGGAGCATGTGGTTTAATTCGACGCAACGCGAAGAACCTTACCAGCTCTTGACATGCCCGGTATGGGTGGGAGAGATCCCACTCTTCGGTTTGGCCGGCCGGGACACAGGTGCTGCATGGCTGTCGTCAGCTCGTGTCGTGAGATGTTGGGTTAAGTCCCGCAACGAGCGCAACCCCCATCTGCAGTTGCCAGCGGGCAAGCCGGGCACTCTGCAGAAACTGCCGGTGACAAGCCGGAGGAAGGCGGGGATGACGTCAAGTCCTCATGGCCCTTATGGGCTGGGCTACACACGTGCTACAATGGCGGTGACAGAGGGCGGCAAGCGGGCGACCGTGCGCCAATCTCAAAAAGCCGTCTCAGTTCGGATTGCTCTCTGCAACTCGAGAGCATGAAGTCGGAATCGCTAGTAATCGCGGATCAGCATGCCGCGGTGAATACGTTCCCGGGCCTTGTACACACCGCCCGTCACACCATGGGAGTTGGCTTTACCCGAAGGCGGTGCAGCAACCCCGGTCTTCGGACTGGGGAGCCAGCCGACCACGGTAAGGTCAGCGACTGGGGTGAAGTCGTAACAAGGTAGCCGTAGGGGAACCTGCGGCTGGATCACCTCCTTTCTGGATTTCCAGAGGTCAGAGATCAGAGGTCAGAGATCAGAGATGGTGTCTGGCGTGATCGCTCCTCCGGGTTTCCACAAGGCCGGAGGCGGCAGATCTGATCTCTGTGGTCTGATCTCCGACCCCTGGCAAATGGCCGCCGTCTGCGCATCCCTTCTCCCGAGCGTCGCTGGCGCGCCTTTTGAGCTTGGAGCTCGGGGGCTAGTAGCTCAGCTGGTTAGAGCGCGCGCTTGATAAGCGTGAGGTCGGAGGTTCAAATCCTCCCTGGCCCACCATCCAGAGACCAGATGACACAGGTCAGAGATCAGAAGAAGCTGATCTCTGTAATCTGATCTCTGACCTCTGGCGCGGGGGGTGTAGCTCAGCTGGGAGAGCGCCTGCTTTGCAAGCAGGAGGTCATCGGTTCGAACCCGTTCACCTCCACCATTTTGGCACCTCCACCATTTTGGCACCTCCACCATTTTCGGCACCTCCGACCGCCGGCGTTTGGAGAAGTTTGCGGACACCCGTGCGGGGCAACCCGGGCGGGGGTGTTGATTGAAGGGTGAAGAGAGAGTTTGTCATGTGACCGAGGCGGATAGGCTCGGCGCAGCGCAAGCTGTGGGCCTATCCGAAGAAGTGTCTTCATGTGAGGCCGTCGTATGTTATGGGCCCCCGCTGAGCCTGCCCCTGGCAGGAACAGGGGCGGGGGCTGCACCCGCTCCCCGCTTTCGCGGGGACAGGTTTGCGGGGAGCAGGGTTTTGCCCCTGTGCGCGGCGGTTTTGTGCGGCGTTTCCCGGCGGAAGCTTGCTTCCGCCGCAGCGGAAACGCCGGGGATCAAGCGCAAAGAGAAGGGCATCTGGTGGATGCCTTGGCACTGAGAGGCGATGAAGGACGTGGCACGCTGCGAAAAGCCCGGGGGAGATGCGAGCGATCGGTGATCCCGGGATCTCCGAATGGGGCAACCCACCCGGTAACGGGTATCCTTGTCTGAATTCATAGGATGAGGAGGCAAACCCGGCGAACTGAAACATCTCAGTAGCCGGAGGAACAGACATCAACACGGGCGTTGCTTGCAACGCCCTCGGTGGTGGCGAGAGCCACCACCGGGAGATTCCGCCAGTAGTGGCGAGCGAACGCGGAACAGGCCAGTGGCATGGGTTTTTGGTACCGGAAGCGCCTGGAAAGGCGGGCCGCAGCGGGTGACAGCCCCGTACGGGAAACCGGAACTCGTGTCCTCGAGTAGGGCGGGACACGTGCAATCCTGTCTGAAGATGGGGGGACCACCCTCCAAGCCTAAATACTCCTCAGTGACCGATAGTGCACCAGTACCGTGAGGGAAAGGTGAAAAGCACCCCGACGAGGGGAGTGAAATAGTTCCTGAAACCGGATGCCTACAAGCAGTAGGAGGGTTCGGAGGTCAGAGATCAGAGGTCGGAGATCGGATTTAGGTCTGATCTCTGATATCTGATCTCTGATCTCTGGCCTGACTGCGTACCTTTTGTATAATGGGTCAGCGAGTTGGTCTTGGTAGCAAGCTTAAGCCGCTAGGCGTAGGCGCAGCGAAAGCGAGTCCGAATGGGGCGCGATCCCGGATCCCAGCGAAAGCCGGGTCCGGGATAAAGTTACCGGGATCAGACCCGAAACCGGGTGATCTAGCCATGGGCAGGTTGAAGGTGCGGTAACACGCACTGGAGGACCGAACCCACTACTGTTGCAAAAGTAGGGGATGACTTGTGGCTAGGGGTGAAAGGCCAATCAAACCCGGAAATAGCTGGTTCTCCGCGAAATCTATTGAGGTAGAGCGTCGGCTATTACCGCCGGGGGTAGAGCACTGGATGGGCTAGGGGGGCGCGAGCCTTACCAAACCTAACCAAACTCCGAATACCGGCGAGTATCAGGTCGGCAGCCAGACGGCGGGTGCTAAGGTCCGTCGTCGAGAGGGAAACAGCCCAGACCGCCAGCTAAGGTCCCCCAGTCGTGGCTAAGTGGGAAAGGATGTAGGACGGCCAAGACAACCAGGAGGTTGGCTTAGAAGCAGCCATCCTTTAAAGAAAGCGTAATAGCTCACTGGTCTAAGTTAGCTGTCCCGCGCCGAAAATGTAACGGGGCTCAAGCCACGCACCGAAGCTGCGGGTGTTCAGAAGACAGAAATCAGAAATCAGAACAGCAGAAACAAGGACGAAAGTGGGTCGAGTGGGCCGAGGGTCTCGAGGTTTCCGGCTCGAGGTGTTCCGGCGGGCCTATCGGTTGTCGCTGGAGGTGCATCGAGCGAGCCTCGAATTCCCGCGGATCGAGCAGTTTGCACTGGCCGACCAGGTGCGGCGGGCCTCCAAATCGATCTGCGCCAATCTGGCCGAGGGTTTTGGTCGCCAACGGCTTGTCGCGACCCGAGTTTGGCCGGTTCTTGATGATGGCGATCGGCGCGGCCGACGAGATGCAGGTGTGGACCATGTACTGCCGCGATCTCGGCTATATCGGAAGCGATGTCGCCGAGCGCTGGCAGGGCGAGTACCGGGAGATCGCCCGGATGCTCTGGGGCCTGCGTCGCGGCAGTTCTGATCACTGATTTCTGATTTCTGTCTTCTGAACGCGGTAGCGGAGCGTTCCGTAGGCCGGCGAAGCTCCCGCGCGAGGCGGGGGTGGAGGTATCGGAAGCGCGAATGCTGACATGAGTAGCGATAAACAGCGTGAGAAACGCTGTCGCCGAAAGTCCAAGGGTTCCTGCGCAAGGTTAATCCGCGCAGGGTTAGCCGGGCCCCTAAGGCGAGGGCGAGAGCCGTAGCCGATGGGAAGGGGGTTAATATTCCTCCGCCTGCCGGAGTGTGACGAAGGCCGAAAGTCGTCTTGTCTTAGTGGATTGACAAGGCGGCCTGGGACTTCCGGGAAACAGCACCGGCATTAAAGACCGTACCCCAAACCGACACAGGTGGACTGGTAGAGCATACCTAGGCGCTTGAGAGAACGGTGTTGAAGGAACTCGGCAAATTGCCCCCGTAACTTCGGGAGAAGGGGGCCCCGTCCTTGCGCAAGCAGGGATGGGGGGCACAGACCAGGGGGTGGCGACTGTTTACTAAAAACACAGGGCTCTGCGAAGTCATCCAGACGACGTATAGGGTCTGACGCCTGCCCGGTGCCGGAAGGTTAAGAGGAGGGGTGCAAGCTCTGAATTGAAGCCCCGGTAAACGGCGGCCGTAACTATAACGGTCCTAAGGTAGCGAAATTCCTTGTCGGGTAAGTTCCGACCTGCACGAATGGCGTAACGACTTCCCCGCTGTCTCCAACACCGGCTCAGCGAAATTGAATTCTCCGTGAAGATGCGGAGTTCCCGCGGTCAGACGGAAAGACCCCGTGCACCTTTACTACAGCTTTGCAGTGGTGTTAGGGAAGGTATGTGTAGGATAGGCGGGAGCCATAGAAGCCCTGGCGCCAGTTGGGGTGGAGGCACCCTTGAAATACCGCCCTTATCTTCTCTGGCATCTAACCGCGGCCCGTGAAACCGGGCCCGGGACCCTGCATGGCGGGTAGTTTGACTGGGGCGGTCGCCTCCCAAAGAGTAACGGAGGCGCGCGATGGTGGGCTCAGGCTGGTCGGAAATCAGCTGCGGAGTGCAATGGCACAAGCCCGCCTGACTGCGAGAGCGACAGCTCGAGCAGAGACGAAAGTCGGCCATAGTGATCCGGTGGTCCCGTGTGGAAGGGCCATCGCTCAACGGATAAAAGGTACGCCGGGGATAACAGGCTAATGACGCCCAAGAGTCCATATCGACGGCGTCGTTTGGCACCTCGATGTCGGCTCATCGCATCCTGGGGCTGGAGCAGGTCCCAAGGGTATGGCTGTTCGCCATTTAAAGCGGTACGTGAGCTGGGTTTAGAACGTCGTGAGACAGTTCGGTCCCTATCTGCCGCGGGTGTTCGAGACTTGCGAGGCGCTCTCCCCAGTACGAGAGGACCGGGAGGGACGCACCTCTGGTGTACCGGTTGTGGCGCCAGCCGCACCGCCGGGTAGCTAAGTGCGGACGGGATAACCGCTGAACGCATCTAAGCGGGAAACCCTCCTCAAAACCAGGTCTCGCCGAGAGCCGTGGAAGACCACCACGTCGATAGGCCGGAGGTGGAAGCGGGGCAACCCGCGCAGCTGACCGGTACTAATCGCTCGACCGGCGCTTGAACCCCAACACAACACCGCCCGCGTGCAGCGGCAAGACCCAGCACGCGGCCCCACTCAGACACTTTCCTCCGTCACATGACAATTCCCCGCCCCCTGTTCCCAGCCAGGGGCAGGTTCCGCGGGGAAAGGCTTGCCGGCCCCCGCTTTCGCGAGGACAGGCCTGGTGGCCATAGCGAGGGGCCAAACACCCGATCCCATCCCGAACTCGGCCGTGAAAACCCTCAGCGCCGATGGTACTGCACCTCAAGGTGCGGAAGAGTAGGTCGCCGCCAGGCCCGCATCCCCAACTCTCCCGGATTCCCCTTCCCGATCCGTCACGGATCGATGTGACCCGACTGACGCGGGGTGGAGCAGCCCGGTAGCTCGTCAGGCTCATAACCTGAAGGTCGTAGGTTCAAATCCTACCCCCGCAACCATCATCAAGCCCCTGATTTTATGTAGAGATCAGGGGCGTTTTGCTATTCGGATCGTATTGTCTCGCCACCGCGGTGGAAGCGACGTGGAAGCGCTAGGCAGTAGGCTGGGGGATAAAATTGACGCTCGAACCTGCGGCTATACGCCGCAGCAGTACCCAGGAGCGTAATGCGGATATGCCAGGCGCGGCCCGCGGCAACGACCTTGCATTCAGGAATAAGCTCCACCCCCGCCTCGCGTGATAACAGATTTTATCAATATTAAAATCCCGCCATGACCGACACCCAGCTGCCGACCAAAATCACCCCCGGCGATCGCCTCCTGACTTCCGAGGAGTTTCACCGCCTCGCGGACGTCCCACCCGAGATCGAGTGGTTCGCCAATCTTCGCAACCGCAGCACCCGGCGCGCCTACGAGCACGCCATCCGCGACTTCATGCAGTTCACCGGCATTGTCCGCCCGGACGAATTCCGCACCGTCACCCGGGCGCATGTCATCGCCTGGCGCGACGACCTGGCGCGGCGCGAGCTCGGCGGCGCCACGATCCGGCATCGTCACGCTGCGCTGTCGTCGCTGTTCGAGTATCTCTGCGAGAAGAACGCTGTCACCCATAACCCGGTCAAAGGCGTGAAGCGGCCCAGGGCCGAGAGCGGCGAAGGCAAGACGCCGGCGCTCGGCGACCACCAGGCCCGTGACCTGCTCGTGGCGCCGGGCAAGGACACAGCGGTTGGCGAAGAAACCATCAAGGAGAAGCGCGACCGCGCCATCCTGTCGACCCTGCTCTATCACGCGCTGAGGCGCGAGGAGCTGTGCAAACTCAAGGTCAAGGACTTCAAGCACGCGCGGCGCGGTGTCCCGCATCTCAAGGTTGCCGGCAAGGGCGAGAAGACGCGGTATCTGCCGCTGCACCCGGGCACCAACGAGCTTATCCACGATTACCTCGAGGCCGCCGGGCACGGCGAGGATGAGAACGGCGCCTTGTTCCGTCCGCGCAAGAACAACCGCACCGGCCGCCTCGAGAAGGCGCTCTCGCCCGATGCCGTCTACAAAATCGTGCGCCGCTACTCAGCCGACCTCGGCTTCGAGATTGGCGCCCATGCGCTCCGCGCGACGGCCGCCACCAATGCGCTCGACCACCAGGCCGACATCGCCAAGGTCCAGGAATGGCTCGGCCACGCCAACATCGCGACCACCCGCATCTACGATCACCGCAAGACGCGGCCCGAGGATAGTCCGACATTCAAGGTGAATTACTGAAATAGATAGACAATGATACGGAATAAACCACCTCATATTGAGGGACACAGTCTACGTGTTGTAGCAGCTGGCCTTTACTCGACGTGGATGGTGACATCATAGCCGAGGGACTTTAGCGCCTTCGACGTGCGTCCGTTGCGCGGCGGAAACCGACCCGGCAACGCCCAGCCCACCAGCTCGCCAAGCGCGCTGATGCCGAGGCCGTCGATTTTCCACTTCGGATCGGCCACCCCCTGCCACAGGCGTTCCGGCAACTGTTCGCTCGCATCATCATACAGCGCATGGCCGATCAGCTCTTTGACGCGCGCCGTCAGAAGACCGATCCTCCCAGATCCGCTTTGAGAGCGCAGCAACCTTCTCTGGGATGGTGTATCGGTTCCCGTTGTCGGGAAGACTCACTGCCTTGTTGGGAACGCGCCGCGCGTAATCCTTTATCGCGTGTACCCCCATGCAAATTTCCTGGAAGCGTTGGTAATCCATCGAGCGCATACGCTCTTCGGACAGCGCCGCTTGTAGAAATGGGGCCGTCACATTCAGCATCTCGCTTTCGGATGAAGGCGCCGCGGGCAAATTTTGCCACCAAGCCATAGCCTCCGCCAGAGCGTCCGCTCTGCGTCCCTTGTTTGGCTCGAAGAACGCCGCGTAGTTGGCTTTCCTGCCGTCGAACGTCCGCTGGTAGTAGTGCGCATGCAGGAACTGGTCCGCCTGCGCGCCCGCGGGTGCCCCTCCGCTGATCCAGCTGGGGCGGCGATTTGCCGGCTGGCTTACTGCGTTGCCGATGTCACGCAGATCCTGCAACGTGGCATGCCACTCCTTGAGGAAATCCGCGCGCTTCTTGCTGCTTGAGCTTGCCGGTCCTGTCTGGACCTATGCCCGGCCATTTCGTGAAACTCGGGCTGCCCCAGAATCCCTTCGGATCGGGCATCGCCGCCGCAACAGACCTCTCTCGCAGCATCATCTCCTGCACGAGCTCTTCGGTCAGTGGCGTCGAGTGCTCCTCAAGGACCTTGAACAGCTCAAGGATATCCCCCGCCATCTCATCGTTGACCTCGTCTTCCGGGAAGAAGCACCCGGCCTCGACGTTTTTGTACCATGCACTGCCGGTCAGGTTGGCCGAGCCGATATACATGCCCACGCCACGCCACCAGATGACCTTCGCGTGGTGGTGCTGGACAAGCCGGCAGACGAAATTGGCCGATTTCTTCCGCAGGAAGTCGGTAAGGATTGGCGTTGCGACAGCAACGCTATCGTCAAGCCGACCGTAAAACCTCAGCGGAATCTTGTTATCCCAGCACCACTCGAGAGAGCAGTCTGCCGCATACGCCACGGCCGCCAGAACCTCGTCGGTCTCCCGTGCGCAATTTTCGGTAATGTTGCGCAGGTAGTGGCCGTTAATGCCTCCCATGATGAGGCGCATATTCCCTTCGCTTCCCGCGTAGCGCGGCATCACCCGTTGTTCGATTTTCGTCCAGTAAGGCACCCGGCAGTCAGGCCCTTCAGAGCCGCATGGTAACGAAAATCGTGACCGAAATCTCCCTCGTCCTGCCGCCGCCCCTGCCCCGCGATTGCACGGCCGACCCTAGCAGGCGGCGCTCCGCCGCAATGGAAATCTTCCCCTGCCCTCAGGCATCCCCCGCGAGACAAGATTTCCAGTTGCCCCGTCGCTCTGCCGCCTGCTTTGCGGGCGGCCGTAGCCGAGACATCCGCTACATAACGTCCTATGTTGCACATGTTGCACTATATGTTCGGGCAGAAATTTTCCTTTCTGTCGGGAGAAGTGACTTCCGTGCAACGCACTCGCAATCGCGGATACGCTGCTGATCCTCCGGTGGCTTTACCAAAGCCTCACCGTCATCAAACATCACAAACGCCAGCTGTTATGGACGATTGCGTGGACCGTCAAGCGCAGGCCCCCGAACAGCCAGCTCTACCTCCTGTACAGGCCGCCGCAACAATTCTGCCGCGCGCGGGAGCGAAATTAAGTGGTCAGCCAGTGCCCAATACACTGAGCGTTCAAACCGAGTGGGTTGCTCCAGCTTCCCATAATCGCCTTTGGGATCGAGCGGTTCAGGTTCCGCAGTGCGCCATACCCTTGCATAGGTCTGGAACGCGTACCTCACGGTAGCATCGGACAGGATGCCGATATCTTTCAGACGCATCAGCATTGCCGACGCCGCCACCCCGTAAAAATGTTTCAGGCGCACAAGCTCTCTATAAGGAGGCACTGCGTCACGCGCTCCTTTGACTTCTTCTCGCAGATGCTCCGCCGGGATCAGAAACGCCGCCGCGAAACGATCTGTGGCCTTTTCCAGCTTAAGATCGCTGTCACTCTCTCCAATAACGCGATGCGCCAGTTCGTGCGCCAGCGTGAACCGCCTGCGTTCGATGCTGAACTGGGTGCTCACTACGATCACGGGGACATCTGACTTACCTTCCGGCCGCCGAACGTCGCCAGTGAACCCGGAAAGCTTTTTCGGAATATCGACGGCGATGACCTTCACCCCCTTGTCCTCAAGAAGGCCAGTCATGCTGGGAATGGGATCGAGACCTAAATTCCACTCTCTCCGTATAGTGCTCGCCAGCCGTTCGACGTCCTCGGGACAGCGGACAATCGCCCGCTGGGGCGGGAGGTCATTTCTCTCACTGTCCAATTCAAGTATGGCGTCGAGAGTGAGATGGCGCTCTACCGCATCAATGACAGTCGCTTCCGCAAGGGCGCGCTCTGAGACCGTCGTACCGGAACGCCTCCGAAACTCGACGCCTGAGAGAGCCACTACCTGATTGCTCATCAGGAAGTCCAAGGACACGCCGAGAGCTTTCCCGAGCGAGACCAACACGCTCGAACTCGGGAGCATCTTTCCGCTCTCGTATTTCGAAATCGCCTGTGCGCTGACATCCTTCCCGATGCGCTCAGCCAGGTCGCGAAGCGAGAGTCCGGCGCGCTTTCGCGCGAGTCTTAATCGATCGCCGAACATGATGCCCCTCGCTCCCGGACGGTTGACATTTCAGAAACACCCCATAGAATTGTTAACCTCAGCTTGATGACATGTCAAGATTGATGAGGCTGTAGAGGATGGTTCTCTGCGGCATGTTCCGACGAAAGGCCAGTGATGTCAAAGACGTACAAACCAGGCGAAATTGCGCCACGCTCCGGTGAATATGAGATTATTGGGTCTCGTGGGGGCGACACGGGCAAGGAGCGCACGGCGGTCCAGGGCAAGCCCCTGCCCCCGACACCGAAGCCCGGCCAGACCTATGTGATGCACCGTCCGGCGCACAACGGAGCCGGAAAGAACCCAAAATGAGGTTCTGATGCCCGCCGACGCCCCTCGCGGCGGCGGGCATCAACTGCATGGAGCATCGCCATAGATGGCAAATTCCCCGGAGCCGATCGTCCCGACCAAGACCAATTTCGATCTGCTGCTCGAGCACTTGCCCGAGGATAGCTTAGCCGCCGCGTTTGTGACCGCTCACGTCAATCGTGGCGCGACCAGCAGCGTCACGGCCATCCGTCAAGTGGTCAAAGATAGGCTTGCCGCCCTCAAGGACGCCCATGCCGAACGTGCGGATCAATAGCCTAACCTTGCAGGGGTTCCGTTCGTTCGGGCGGGTCGCGCAGTCCCTAACCCTGACGGCGCCGATCGCAGTCGTCTACGGCAACAACAGCCAGGGAAAGACCACCCTTGCCGAAGCGATCGAATTTCTCCTCACTGGGGACATCGTTCGGCGCCAGCTCGTCGCCAGCACCCAGGACGAGTTCGCCGACGCCCTGCGTCACGCTCACCTGCCCGCCGCGATGCCGGTATTCGTCGAGGCTCAACTCTTGTGCGATGACGGGATCGAGCGAACCATTCGCCGTACTCTCGTAAACGACTATAGCAAAGGCAGAAGACAGGACTGCGCGTCCACGCTGCAGATCGACGGTAATCCGGCAAATGAGGCCGATCTCCTGACGCTTGGCGTGGTGCTGTCGCAGCCCCCTCTCCGGGCACCGGTCCTGGCCCAGCACACGCTCGGCTATCTTTTCTCGGCGAGGCCCCAGGAGCGCGCCGAATACTTCCGCGCCCTATTAGAAGTGAACGATCTCGATGATTTCCGCCAAACCGTGGCCAGCCTCGAGGCCGAGGTTAAGCCCGCTGATACGGCGGTCTGGATCAAACTCGGTGCCGCGAGTGCAGTCCCGGAACTCGCGCCCATCTTGCGTTCGTTCCTCTCGGCTGTGCCGCCTTCTACGTCGCTCGCCGTCGGCTTCGACCGGGGCGCCGCGGCCCTGATCGCCGCGGCTGGACAGCCGGTGCCAGCAACCGCGCCCGAGCGTCTCGTTACTCTCGCCGATATTCTCGCCGCGCGTCGCGCGCTGGTGCTCCCGCTACGCCTATTCGACCACAAACCGCTTCCGCCCCTGCCGTCACCCCCGGACACAACCTGGCCGCGGCTACAGACCTACCTCGATGAACGGGCCAAGGTCGACGAGGAAACGCGCCGCCTGACGGCCCTGTTCAAAGAAGCCTTGAACCTGCCGGCGATCGTCGCCGCCAGCGAGCCGATCGACTGCCCGCTCTGTGGGACCCCCGCCAGCCTCACACCGGCACAGATCGCCTATATCCGGCTGCGGGTGGCCGACACTGACAGTTACCGAGCCGCCGAGGAGCAGGCGCAGAACGCCCTTACGGCGCTACGGAGTTCTATTCAGACACTAACCGATGCTGCCAAACTCGCCGCGCCGCGCTTCCTGGCGACGACATCGGCCTATCGCCGCAGCAACGGGTTCACCGTGGCTCGCATTCGCCAAGTCGCCGGCAAGAACGGTGCCGCGGGCTTGGTCGATGATTGGCTCCGACACCTCCGGCCGTTTTCACGCGCTCAAGCCCGAGCATTACGCGAACTCACCGCCATGCATGCCAGGCTCGCCGCGTTGGCCCCGGAGACGCTCGCAGAAGTGGATAACCTCAAAGCGGCATTCGGGACATGCATCGAGCGGCTTACGACGTTTCGCAGCGCGCTGGAAGCCTATGATGCCGCTGACAAGTCTCTACAGAGCCATCTGCAAACGACAATCGACGCCGCCAGCAACGCCAAGGGCTGGCAGGAATTTCTCGATCTGGCGGCCGATCTGGCGGGGTTACGCGAAACCCTCGTTGACCGTGCCGCGCAAGCGGCCCTGGCACGCGAGCTGACCCGCGCGCTGACGACTATTCAGAAGGGCAACGAACAGGTTCTCGAAGATAAGTTCGCCGTGCTGAGCAGCGGTGTCGAGACGTGGTGGTACCTCCTCCGGCCCGACGAGCCGACTTTCTTCGCCGCCGTGAAACCGCGGCCTGGCGCCAGGCGAACAATCGATTTCAAGGCCGGAATTGCGGCCGGAGACGACCGCAGCACTGCGAAAATCCGCGACGTCATCGCGGTGTTCAGTCAGTCGCAACTGCACTGTCTCGGGCTGTCCCTCTTCCTTGCCCGTGCAGTCTATGAAGGCGCCACCTTCATCGTGCTCGATGATCCCGTCCTGGCGAGCGACGAAACTTACCGCGCGTTCTTCAATACCGCCGTTATCGAGCAGCTCCATGATCTTGGTTTGCAGATCATCATTCTGACCCAAGACGAGCGGACGCTGAAGGATCTCGAAACCCGCTATCTCCACCTCGGGATTGCCACGTTCGAACTCGTGATCGAAAGTCCGCTTGACGGAACGACGGTACTGCATTCGAGCGATACACTAGAGGCACTGCTCGATCGCGGCCGAATTCTGGCCCGCAATCCGCATCGCGAGCTGCGGAAACAGGCTGGCGGCGTGCTGCGGGATGCTGCCGAGCGCTTCTGCAAGGAAATGCTCGTGAGGCAACGGTCCGCTGCGGGCGACCCAGATGCCGTGCTTTCGGACTATGACGGCCAGAACCTGGGCATGCTCTCACCACAGGTGGAGCCGATGCTGACGCAGGACCCAAGCCATCCGGGCAAGCTTCGGACTGTTCGCGGCGCATTGAATCCGGCAAATCACGATGACGGCGCCCCAGGCTCATCGCTGCTGAAGCAGGCAATCAGCGATCTGGCAGACTTGAAAAAGCGCTATCTGCGGTGAGCCCGAGTGCATCGCCTATAGGGGCCGAGTTTCTATTTTGTTCTTACAAACTTCTCTTTGATATTCTATACCTCAGGCGGTAACCACAGAGGAACGGATGACCGGGTATACCGCACATCATGGCACTTATCTCGCCACCCGCATCACGCTCGAGGGCAGGGGTGAGGACGCATTCGCCAAGAGCCTCTCGACCGCGCGGGTCGAGACGAAGCCGCATCAGGTCGACGCAGCCCTCTTTGGACTGCACACCCCTCTGTCCAGGGGAGTCGTCCTTGCCGACGAGGTCGGCCTCGGAAAGACGATCGAGGCGAGCCTCGTCATTGCCCAAAGATGGGCCGAGCGGCGCCGGCGTATTCTGCTGATTCTCCCCGCCTCTTTGCGTAAGCAGTGGCAGCAAGAGCTGCGCGAGAAATTCTCTCTGCCGAGTGTGATCCTGGAGGCACGCACTTACCGTGAGGTACAAAAAGCCGGAAGGCCGAGGCCGTTTGAGGCACACGATGCCATCGTTCTCACCTCATATGAATTTGCCGCGCGCCGCGCTGATGATGTCCGCCAGATCGCTTGGGATCTGGTGGTATTCGATGAGGCGCACCGGCTCCGGAACGTCTACAAGACTTCAGGGGGTGTCAGAGCTAAGGCGCTCCGCGATGCCGTCAAGGATCGATTCAAAATCCTTTTGACTGCGACCCCTCTTCAGAACTCTCTGATGGAGCTGTTCGGCCTGGTCTCGATTGTCGACGACAGGTTCTTCGGTGACGAGAAGACCTTCAAGACCATGTACGAGGGTCGAAGGTCGGATGCCCTTACCCTTACCTCCCTTCGCCGTCGTATGGCCCCTATCTACAAGCGCCACCTCCGGCGGGATGTGCAGGAGGCTGGGCATGTGTCGTTCACCCGCCGGATGGCGACAACCTTTGATTTCGAGGCGTCCGACCGCGAGACGGAACTGTACGAGAAGGTCTCAAAGTACCTTCAGCGGCCGGACTCCATCGCGTTCGGCCTGAAGCCGAACCAGCTTGTTATCATCCAGGCCCGAAAGATTCTCGGCTCCTCCGTTGCGGCGATCGCCGGGTTTCTGAGCACGGTTCTGGATCGGTTGCGGCGCAGCCAGGTTGCGGACGCGTCCACGGTAGCCGATGCGGACGATGTGGACGAGGTCGCAGAGGAACTGGACCAGGACGACGTCACCGACGATGGCACAGCTCGTGACGAGGCAATCGACCGTGAGAAGCTAAAGGCGGAGATCGTCGAGCTGGAGTCCTATCTCCAACTGGCACGGGCGATCGGCTCTAACGCCAAAGGGGAGAAGCTGGTCGCACGGCTGCCGGAGGTTCTTGACGAGGTCCACAAGCGCGGCGGCAAGCGGAAGGTTGTGATCTTCACGGAGTCGGTCCGCACTCAGACTTACCTTGCGGCCGTGCTTGCCGAGAATGGATATGCAGGCCAGATCGTGCTGCTCAACGGGTCCAACAACGACCCGGACAGCCGGGCGACCTACAAGGCCTGGTATGAGAAGCACAAAGGCACGGACGCTATTTCCGGATCACGGTCCGCTGACATGAAAGCGGCCGTTGTCGATGCCTTCCGGTGCGATGACAAGACCATCCTCATCGCGACCGAGTCCGGGGCCGAAGGCATCAATTTGCAATTTTGCTCCTTGCTCCTGAATTTCGATCTGCCGTGGAACCCACAGCGGGTGGAACAGCGCATCGGCCGGTGTCATCGCTACGGGCAGAAGATCGACGTGACCGTCGTCAATATGCTCAACCGCCGCAACCTGGCCGAGCGCCGCGTCTATCAGCTCCTTGACCAGAAATTCCGGCTGTTCTCCGGCGTGTTTGGCGCCAGCGACGAGGTGCTCGGCGTCATCGAGAGCGGCATCGACTTCGAGCGCAAGGTCGTCGAGGCGGTCCAGCGTGGCCGCACCGACGCCGAGATAGAGACCGAGTTCCGGCAACTCGAAGAGCAGCTTCAGGCACAGATCGACGCCGACATGCGCGAGGCGCGCCAGAAGCTCTTCGACCATCTCGATCGCGATGTGGTGGCGAGGTTGCGCCAGCGTGGTAGCGAGATCGAAGTCACTCTGAATGCGTTCGAGCAGCGCCTTCTGAACGTGGCGCGGGCCGAGCTGCCCGATGCTAAATTCCACGCCCCAACCGGACCGCGGTTCGACTATGACGGCCGCACCTGGACGACCGAGTGGCCGCTCGCTGACGAGAAGGGCTGGCAATTCTTCCGTCTCGCCGAGGGGACGCTCGCCGAGCGGATCGTGAATGAGGCCCGCGCTCGACAGGTGCCGGCGACGACGATCACCTTCGACTATGCTGCCTATCGCAGTGCCGGATGGCCCCGGCTCGCTAACGTCGAGCGCCTGAGTGGCCGCTCCGGCTGGCTTGTCGTCTCCATCCTGAGCGTGACACCAACCGACCCGTCTATTGGGCAGCGTGACCGGCTCATCGTCGCCGGCTTCTGTGACGACACGCCTGAGAACACCGCGCAGTACTTCGATCAGGCTACCGTGGACGACCTGTTCTTGCTCCCCGGAACGGATGCGGGCGCCCCAGGAACGCCGCCCGCCGCCCAACTCGCCCCGCTCGAGGAAACGGCGCGTGCCGCCGTTGCCGCTGATATTGAAGCGGAAAGCCGCCGGTGGCTGGACGAAGAGACCGAGAAGCTCGACGCCTATGCAGACGACTTGGAGCAGGCGGCCGACATTCGGATCAAGGAGATGGAGGCGGAGATCAGAGCGGCGAAGAAGGCGCTGCGCGGCAACACCACCATCAGCCTGGAAGACAAAGTTAAGGAGCAGCGGCGTATCAAAGCGATCCAGGGCGAAGCCGATGACCTGAAGCTCACAACCTTCCAAAGGAGGAGGGCGGTTCGCACGGAGATGGACGAGAAACTCGATGCCATAGCCCAAGCGCTCAAGGCGACGCCGACCATCGCGCCGCTCGCCACCGTCCGGTGGACTGTGCCGTCATGAGCAGGAAGCAGAAGCTGGAGCTGACATGGGTAGGGAAGAACGAGCGCCCGCGTCTTGAGCCGCGCATCCTGATCAACGACCCATCACTCTCGCACCATGCGGCCACGCGGCGGGACGCCGATATCTTCGACAACATACTGATTCAGGGTGACAACCTGCTCGCGCTCAAGGCACTGGAGCAGGATCTTTCTGGTAAGATAAAATGTATATATATAGACCCGCCATACAACACCGGAAGCGCATTTGAGCATTATGACGACGGACGAGAGCATTCTGTATGGCTATCTTTAATAAGAGAGAGGCTCGAAATACTATGGAGAATGCTCTCCAGCGACGGCAGCATATGGGTATCTATCGATGACTACGAAATGCCTTATCTTCGCATCCTTATGGATGAAGTGTGCGGCAGGCAAAATTTCATCGCCTGCAATATCTGGCAAAAGCGATATTCGCGTGAGAATCGTGAGGCTATAGGCGACGCACACGAATACATTGTGATTTTTGCAAAAGACCCGGTCAAATTCAAGTCAGTACGCAACAAGCTCCCTCTCGGAGAAAAGCAGCTTTCTGTTTACAAGAATCCAAACAATGATCCCAAGGGAAGATGGAGAGGAGTCTCACTTTCCGCTCAAGGGTACCGACCGAATCAGATGTATGAGATTGTCTCCCCCATTTCGGGAAAGAAGCACCGACCTCCAGCCGGTTCATGCTGGAAGGTAATCGAACCAGAATACAAGAAATTGTTGGCAGATGGGAGGATATATTTTGGTAAAGATGGAAATGCGGTTCCATCTCGGCGGCTTATGCACGAGCGTCCGGTGCGTCTAAATGTTGTGTACAAAACAGGAACACGGGTTTAAAGTTCTCCCCCGTCGAGGATGAGCACGGTGAGGCTATGTCTGGGTCCGAGGGCCGGTTTCCGAAGTCGTTGATCGAATTCCAGGAGCGCTTTGCGAGCGAGGGCGTGTGCGCGGAATACCTTTTTGCGCGGCGCTGGCCGGAAGGGTTCGTATGCCCCGGCTGCGGTGACGGCCGAGCCTGGCTTTTGAAGACAAAGGCCTTCACCTATCAGTGTGCCGCCTGCGGGCGGCAGACCTCGGTGACGGCCGGGACGATCATACATGCCAGCAAGCTGCCGCTGACGACGTGGTTCTGGGCGGCGTATCTGATGGCGACACACTCCAACGGCATCTCGGCCGTCCAGCTGCAGAGCCAGCTCGGCCTCGGCTCGTACCGAACCGCCTGGATGTTGTGCGCCAAGCTGCGCCGGGCCATGGTCAACCCGGAGCGCGAGCCGCTGTGCGGCGTCGTCGAGGCCGATGAGACGATCATTCCGTTCCGCACCAAGGACGACCCGGTCGTCTTGCCGGCCGGCCGCAGTGGGGTCGGCAAGATGCTGGTCGCCGGCGCGGTCGAAGTCGACGGCGGGACGCCGCGGCGCGCCCGGCTGAAGGTGATCGAGGGCTTCGGCAAGCAGGAGATCCACGCCTTCGTGCTGGGCGCGGTCGCCCCTCAGACCAAGCTGGTGACTGACGACTGGCCATCCTACAACGACATTCCCGAGATCAAGCACAAGGCGATCACCGTCGGCCCGATGGCGGCGCACATCGTCCTGCCCTGGACCCATCGGCTGTTCTCAAACCTCAAGCGCTGGGGCCTCGGTGTCTACCATGGACTGCGCAGGACCAACCTCCAGCACTACCTGGACGAGTTCGTGTTCCGCTTCAATCGACGCCGCACCCGGCATGCGGCATTCCATACGCTGCTCGGCATCGGTGCCCGTACGGCCCCAGCGCCCTACCACGTACTGATCCGCAGGACCGCCTAGCGAAGCTCGCACCAAACTAGCCCACAGCATGTAGAGCTACCGGATTTTCGTGCATGAGCCTTCCATCTCGTATTCAGTATCTAAAGGACATAGATGGGATAGTGCCGTGGACATGGTGGCCACACGAAGAGGCCGGGCATACCGATGAATTTAAGAGAGAAATTCAATCTCTGTTCGGGAAAGACGATGCATTTGATACCCCAAAGCCGGAACGGTTACTCGCACGGATCATCACAATAGCAACAAATAAGGACGATCTCGTTCTTGACTCATTTGCCGGGTCTGGGACGAGCGGTGCAGTGGCTCACAAGATGGGGCGGCGATGGATAATGGTCGAGCTTGGCGAACACGCCGTCACACTCTGTGCGCCGCGTCTGAGGAAGGTGATTGACGGAGCCGATCCGGGCGGGGTCACTGATGCAGCAGGTTGGAAAGGCGGCGGCGGATTTCAATTCTGCAGGCTTGCACCATCACTTCTCGAAAAAGACCGCTGGGGCAACTGGGTGGTGGCTAAGAGCTACAACGCCCCTATGCTTGCCGAGGCCATGTGCAAGCTGATGGGCTTCAGATATGACCCCTCGCAGGAGCTGGGACAATACTGGCGGCATGGCCACTCCACCGAGACGGACTTTATCTATGTCACCACTCAATCCCTGACGCATGACGCTATGCGTAAGTTGTCGGAGGAAGTGGGGCCGAAGCGAACTTTGCTTGTTTGCTGCAAGGCGTTCAGCGGACGGGAAAATGCCTTCCTAAACCTCACCATCAAGAAAATTCCCCAGGTCGTTCTCAGCAAGTGCGAATGGGGCAGGGACGATTATAGCCTGCGTGTTGCCAGCCTGCCGATGGCCGAAGAAGGCAACCCCGACGAGGCCGAAGGAAACGGCGACGAACCTACGCCGGTAGCGCCGCGCCGCCGGGGACGCCCGCGGAAGGTTGAAGCCGCAGAGCCGTCACTTTTCGCCGCACTCGACGCTGACGGCGAGGGGAAGTGAGATATGCCGAGCGAGCGCGTACTTCGCCAAATCAAGGCCCGCCTCTCTCTCCGCAAGCCGCAGGCCGACTGCCTCGACATTCTGGCGGACATCGTCGAGCACTCCCCTCTCGATGGCCTTGTCCCTTTCCGGAAGACTGCCGATCCGGTCGCGATGCTGGACGCTGTCCGTGCCCGCTATCCTGGCGTCACGGATTTTGAGCGGGACTTCGCATCGCTTTGCTTCGCCCTGGCTACAGGGGTTGGGAAGACGCGCCTCATGGGCGCATTCATCAGCTATCTCTACCTGTCGGGCCGATCGAAGCATTTCTTCGTGCTCGCGCCCAACACCACCATCTACGATAAGCTAATCGCCGACTTCACCCCTAACACGGAAAAGTACGTGTTCAAGGGCATTGCCGAGTTCGCGCAAATGCCACCCCTGTTGATCACCGGCGATACATGGGATCAGGGTCGCGGGCTGCGGGGTGGCGACCTACTTGGCGATACCGCGATCGTCAATATCTTCAACGTGGACAAAATCAACAAAGACCAAGGCCGTATCAAGAAGTTGCACGAATACATAGGGCAGAGCTACTTCGAGTATCTCGCCGAGCTGCCTGATCTCGTGCTGCTGATGGATGAGGCACACCGGTACCGTGCCAAGGCCGGAATGAGGGCGGTTGATGAACTCAGGCCGGTGCTTGGCCTGGAGCTGACCGCCACGCCACGTTCAACCGGCGCGCGGTCAGAGCGGTTCAAAAATGTATTGCATGACTACAGCCTCGGCGAAGCCATGAGCGACGGTTTTGTCAAGGAGCCCGCGGTTGCTACGCGCAAGGATTTCCGTCCGGACTCAGTGACGCCAGAGCAGCTGGAGCGGATCAAGCTGGAGGACGGCATCCACTGCCACGAGAACACGAAAGCCGAACTAGACATTTATGCGCGCTCGACAGGGCGCCAGACGGTGCACCCGTTCATGCTGGTGGTCGCGCAGGATACGACCCACGCCGAAGCGTTGCGTCAGATCATTGAAGCCGAGAACTTTTTCGGAGGCAGATACAAGGGCCGCGTGATCCGGGTGGACAGTGCGACCCGCGGCGAAGAGAGCGAGGATGCGACGGCCCGTCTCCTTGCACTCGAGACAGATATCGAGACGGACGTGGTCATCCACGTCAATAAGCTCAAGGAGGGCTGGGACGTTCGCAACCTCTATACCATCGTCCCCCTTCGCGCTTCCGCCTCCGACATTCTGACTGAGCAGACGCTCGGGCGCGGCCTCCGGCTTCCTTATGGCGCAAGGACCAATGTGGAAGCCGTAGACACCCTCACAGTGATCGCCCACGACCGCTTTGACGAAGTGATCCGCGCTGCACGTGATCCGAATTCAATCGTCGCAATTCGCAAGGCCGTCCTGGTGGGCGAAGGTGGCGACGTATCGCCGGTAGGGGCCACGGTGTTGGAGAGCCGGTCCCTGGTGGAAACCGCATTGACCGGCCAGGGGCAAGGCCATCAGGAGGGTCAAGCGCGCTTGGTGTTCGAGTCCGAGGACGAGCGTCGCGCAGCTGATTTTGCCTTGCGCCTGATATCCGAGCACTACGAGCGGGAGCTGAAAAAAGGCATCAGCCAGCTGGCTGAGCCAGATGTCCAAGAGCGGATCACCCGCGAGGTTGAGCAGGCGCTCACGCCGGTCCAGGCCAAGCTTGATCTTGGTCAGAAGAAGGTGGACGTAGCCAAGGTGGTGGCCACGGTCACAGCCAAGGTCACCGAGCTCACCATCGAAATCCCCGAGATCGTTGTGATCCCGACCCAGGAAGTCACGTTCGGTTTTCACGATTTCGACCTGACGGGTATCGAGGTGGTCGCCCAGCAGCCGATTTCCGATGAGATCATGGTTCAGCGGCTGCGCGACGAAGCACGTAGTTATCTCGCCCGGCGGGCAGAAGGCGCACGTGAGGAGCGCCCGGAGAACTACGTTGTTCGGCACTTAATGGTCATGCCAGAGGTCGATTACGACAGCCAAAGCGAACTTCTGTTCAAGCTATCGGGGCAGATGGTGCAACGGCTGCAAACGTACCTCTTAACCGAGGACGACATAGAGAACGTCCTGCTTGTCCATGGGAAGGATCTGGCCCGCTTTATCTTCGAGCAGATGAAGCAGCACTATTGGGAGACGCCAACCGACTACCGGGCGACCGTTGACCGCGGCTTCCAGCTTCTCCGGCCGCAGGCGTTCAACGTACCGAACAACAATGCCGTTCGCGATTTCCGCCAACCCGTCGTCCCGGCGGGCGACACCAAGAAGCATGTTTTCGGCAGCTTCCAGCGTTGCTGCTACCCCTATCAACGCTTTCAATCCAATGAGGAGCGCGAGTTCGCCGTCACCATCGACAGCAGCAACGAGACGGACGTCCTCCGCTGGATGAAGCCAGGTTCTGGTCAATTCCGGATCCAGTATGCGAGCGGGCAATCCTATGAGCCGGATTTCGTCGTGGAGACGCGGTCGCAGAAGCTGATCGTCGAGATCAAAGCCAAGGCCGAGATGACAGACCCGATCGTGCAGGCCAAGGCCCGAGCCGCCTCCAAATGGGTCGGCTACGCCAACGCGCACGCCGCCGAAACCGGCGGCAAACCGTGGGCTTATGCCCTGGTGCCGCACGACGCCGTGGGGCCGAGCGCCACGCTCGCCGGCCTGATGGCCCGCTACGGCCTTACCATTCCAACACCGGCTACCGCGTAATCGCTACGCACCGGCGACCTCAACCGTCCTAATCCGGCTCCGATCCCATGGTTTCGCTGTCGGTGTAGGGTGGTCTCTCTTGACTTGTGCGACCAGTCGCATCACTCCGCCGCGTAAGCGGCTTCGGCGAATTCCTCCGCTCCTGAAGTGATCGCTACGCCATCGACGAGCATCGCCGGCATCGGCCGCCTGCTTTTGACGCCCAGGCTCCGGATGCGTTCTCCCACGGACAGGGCGTTGCCCCTCCCTGTCGACAGCCGCTTAACGGCGTCATTATGGGCGGCCAAAGCTGCGTTTATTTTCTCCGCGACCCCATTCAGATCGACGAGGCTCATGCTGACCTTGTCGCATAATTCGCCGGCCAGGCGCGCGATTTCCTGGGCGTTCTGCCCCTGCAGCTCGTACCGCCAGATCGACGCGACGGTGCGCATGGTCATCAGCAAGGTCGGGGGGCCGACCAGCACCACGCGGCGGTTCCATGCGTAGGTAAAGAGCTCGGGCTCTTTGGTCAGGGCGGCGGCAAGCGCGCCCTCGATCGGCACAAACATGAGAACGCAGTCGTGCGCCTCGAGCTTCTCGTTCTCCTGGTACCGCTTGCCGGCAAGTCCGTCGATATGGCCCCTGACGTCCCGCACGAACTGATCACCGCACGCCGTCCGTTCCGTCTGCTCCCCGGCCGCAATCAGCCGCTCGTAGCCGGTAAGAGGGACTTTCGAATCGATAATCATCGTCCGTCCTTCGGGAAGCATGACGACGATGTCGGGCTTCTGGAGCCCGCCCGAATCGCTCTTAAGGCCCAACCCCCGCCCCTGCGAGACGTATTCCCTTCCCTCGGTCAGCCCAGCTGCCTCGAGGATGCGTTCCAGCGCCAGTTCGCCCCACCGGCCGAGCAGCTGCAAATCTCCTCTCAGCGCCTTTGCGAGGCCGTCCGCCTGAGTGCCGATCGCGCTGCTCGTTTCGACCATGAGCTTGATCTGCGCCTTGAGCGAAAGCACCTCGCGGGTTTCGCTGTCATAGGCGGTCTCGACCTTCTTCTGGAAATCCTGAATCCGCTCCCGCAGCGGGTCCAGCACGGCGGCCAGCGCCTTCTGCGAGCTGTCCGAGAGCTCAGACGCATTCGCCTTCAGGATCCGGTTGGCGATGTTTTCGAATTCGCTGGTGAGCTGCTTTTGCTGATCCGCAAGTTGCGCCGCCTGTTCGGTAACTTTCTCCGACAGCGATTTTTCGCGTTCCTTCAGACGCGCCACTTCGGCCGCCTCGGTTTTCGCCTCGGCCGCGGCGACATCCCTTTGGCCTTCGAGCGTGCGGGCGAACCTCCCCTGCTCGTCGGCCTGCCGCGTGAGGCTGTCCACCCGCTCGCTTAGCCGGGCCGCTTCTTCCCCCGACCGGCGCAGCTCCTCGATCCTGGCAGCCCGCTCCGCTTCAAGCTGCTCTGCCTGCGTGCGAAGGAAGCGGCATTCTTCCTCGAGCCTCACGGCCTCCATTTGGGTCGCCAGCAGTGCCGCCGTGTCGCTGCCGCGAATCGCCGGCCAGACATATCGCCCCAGAACGACCCCAACGAGGCCGGCCAGAACGGCTAGCAGAATTCCAGCACTGACCAATACCGCGGTTTCCATGCCTTTTCCGTGCCACCAAGTATGAGCCCTGCGGCCGTTCCCTGGAAAAATGTTCTGATTTTGTTCATGATAACGCGGACGATCGCTCCGCGAAAGCCAAAACCACTTACCCTCACGCTAGTTGAGAATTGGTTATCCGTTGCTACCGCAATGAAAACATTGCTTCCTTTAACTCTTCAGGCGGCGATGCTATCTTGAAATGCATGAAATCCGAGACCGCACCCGATACCCTTGTCCCGCCTGGCCTGCTGCCCGAGATACAGGCTGCGGCCGAAGAAGAGCACCGCGAGCCGAGCGAGTTGGTCGGCGAAGCGATCGAGCGCTATCTGAGACAGAAGCGTTGGCAGAAAGTTTATGCCCGTTGCGAGCAACGCGCGCGTGAGATGGGCCTCACCGAAGAAGATATTCCCCGGCTGATCGCCGAGTACCGCCAGGAACAGCGGCAAGGCCGCTAGGTGCTGGAAGTCACTGCTGACACCAATATCTACATCTCCGGGTTTGTCTTCGCAGGGCTCCCCAGGCAATTCATCGACGCGGCGGAAAATGGCCAGATCCGGCTGGCCATATCGGATGCCATCCTTAGCGAGTTGTCGCGCATCCTGGCCGTAAAATTCGACTGGACGCCGGAGGAAATAGCCGAGCCGGTAGCGTTGCTCGCGGGATGCACCGTGCATGTGTCTCCGACTCAGACCATCGATGCCGTCCCCGAAGACCCGGACGACAACCGGGTCCTCGAATGCGCGGTTGCCGCAAGCTCGCGCTACATCGTCACCGGCGACGCCGCCCTCCTCCGGCTCGGCCGTTACGGCGGCATTCAGATCGTGCGCGTGGCCGACTTCATGGCGCTGATCAATCCGTCATGATCCCCGGGGGGCTCTGAAGACGCTCCTCAATGTAGGTCGTAAATACGGTTGAAGCCGTCACGGAGATCGGCGAAGCGCTCAATAAAGCAGAAGCCGCCGGAAGGCGGCTTCGCGCCCGGCCATCGAGACAACCGGGGGGATATACTTCCAATCTATCCCATCCCGCCTTTCTTGTCCACTGATCCCCTTAAGCCCGTCTCACAGGCTCTCGAAACCTCGATAGACGAGCGCTCTGCCGCGAGTCGGAGTGAACCCGGCCGGAGGCCGGATGTCGCTCCGCCGTGACCTGTCGGGGTTTCATCGCCTCCACGACGCCCGCACAACGCTGAAGCCCCGTTCCGACGAGCCCCGGCACAACTCGGCGGGAGATAAAGACCTCCGGCGGCGTGTCGATTATTTCAATCATACACCTCCTTTCCCCGTAATGCTTGCAAACTTTTTCATCGTAACTCGGCTTGTCAATTTTTTCGATTTAAGAGCCGGGTGTCTCCCTTCGGGACCGGGCTCTATGGCGTCCGCCTTCGCTGCGCTACGGCGCGACGCCACGGAGCCGTCCCCTCGCCTGCGCTCGGGATCCGTCTCCGCCCATGCGGGTTGCGATCCCTGACGCAGACTGGCGGCGCTGAACGCGCCCCGACTGTCTCGACCGCCCCTCGGCCGCTCACCCGGAGCGGTTCAGGCAAGCGCCAAAAAGGAAAAGGGCCGTGCTGGGGTCCGTGACGGGCGAAAAAGGTGAGAGAGAGGCTCTCGCCCGCCCGTCGCGGATTGAGCCTGCGACACTTCGCGGCCTGGCCGGTCTCACTCGCTGACCCGAGGGCTTCGCGAGGGAACCGGATCAGGCGCCGATGGGCCGGCACCCCGGTTTCCGCCCACCTCGTCTTGTCCATCGCTGCCGTTGAAGCCGGCGCGAAAGACCAGCGGGAGGGTGAGACCAGCGGGAGGGTGAGACCAGCCAGGCCGCGATCGTAACCCGAAGACCGCTCCCACGACTTTTGATTCCCGATTCCGGCAGCAGCACCCTGCCCTCCCCAGGGCAGCGGGCCCGGCCGCACGGCTCAAGAGGAAAAGGGCTGAGAGGGGCTTTGTGGCGGGTTTCCAGGACGAGAGAAGGCTCCGTCCGCCCGTCGCAAGGAGTACCAGCCATGACCAAGCCATCCGCTGTCCGAAACATCCCCCTCAGCAAGCTCGTTCTGTCCCCCGGCAATGTCCGCAAGACCGCGCCTTCGCCGGCCGAAGAGGCCGAGCTGAAGGCGAGCATCAAGGCCCGGGGCTTAAAGCAGAACCTGGTGGTTCACCCCTCGGCCGACGAGAAAGGCCTCCACGCCGTCACCGCCGGCGGGCGGCGGCTCAAGGCCCTGCAGGAGCTCGCCGCCGAGGGCGTCATCCCGGCTGACACCAAAGTCCCGTGCCTCGTCGAGGCGCCAGACGAGGCGCTCGAAACCTCGCTCATGGAAAACACGATCCGCGCGGCCATGCATCCGGCGGACGAATTTATCGCGATGGCGTCCTTGATCGATGCCGGCGAGGTGATCGAGGCGATTGCCGTTCGGTTCGGCACCTCCGAGCGCTACGTGCGGCAGCGCCTGCGCCTCGGCAAGCTCGCGCCCGAATTGCTCGACGCTTACCGCGCGGGAGAGATCGGACTCGAGGTGGTGACCGCCTTCACCCTCGGCGCCGATCACGCGGCGCAGCTCGCCGTGTGGCGCCAGGTCAAGGCCAATTCCTACATCCAGCCCTACACGGTGCGGCGTCTGCTGACCGAGACCGCCGTTCCACTCGACTCCCAACTTGGCAGCTTCGTCGGCGCCGAGGCCTATACGGCCGCCGGCGGGAAAGTGACGCGCGATCTCTTCAGCGCCGACGAAGACGGCTTCCTCGACGATGCCGCGCTGGTGCGCCGGCTGGCGATCGAGAAGCTCGAAGCCAAAGCCGCCGAATTGCGCCCATGTTGGGCCTGGACCAAAGCGGTGCTCGATCCCGAGTACGGCTCGATGGCGCAATATGGCCGCGTCCGTCCGCAACCGGCCGAGCTTCCGCCCGAAATCGCCGCGGAGATCGAGAGCATCGAGCAGCGTCTCGGCGAGCTCGAGGAAACGGCCGAGGACGAGTGGACCGAGGAGCTGATGCGGGAAGCCGCACAGCTCGAGGAACGCCGCGACCAGCTCGGCGAGACCGCCGAAGGCCTCGCGGTCTATGCCGAGAAGGACCGGGCCCGCGCCGGCTGCATCGTCACGATCGGCGATGACGGCGATTTCCATCTCTACGAGGGCCTGGTCGAACGCTCCGCCAGCCGCGGCGGATCCGCCGCCCACGCCGGCGAGGATGACGGCGACGAGGCGCCGGCATTGGCACCGTCCGAAGACGAGGATGACGATCCCAGCCCCCGCCCGTCCTCGGCCAGCGCCGAGCAGGCGGTGCGCAAGGAATGCGGCTTCAGCCAATTGCTGGTCGACGACCTCAAGGCGCACCGGCTGCAGATCGCCAGGGCGCACCTCGCGGGGGATTTCGGGGTGGCGTTCGATCTGGCGCTCTATTCGCTGTGCGTCGATCTCTTTGAGCGGTTTGGCTATCGCTCGCATCCGCTCGATCTGCGGGCGACCGAGAGCGAACTGCGCAGCTCGTTGAACGATCTCTCCGGCACGCCGGCGGATCGCCTGCTCGAAGCCCGCCGCCAGGCGCTCGATCTCGACTGGCTCAAGCTGCCGCCGGCCGAGGGGTTTGCCGCGCTTTCGGCGCTGCCGACAGAGGCCAAGCAGTGTCTCTTCGCCTGGTGCATCGCTTCGTGCCTCAAGCCGCAGCTCGCGATCGAGGACCGGGCTGACCCGGTGATCGAATGTGCCGGCCGGCGCCTGGCGATCCCGTTCGTCGATTACTGGCGGCCGACCGCCGCCAACTACTGGGGCCGGGTGAAGAAGGCGCACGGCCTGGCGATCGCCAAGGCTATCCTCGGCCTGCGCTGGGCGCGCGATCACGCCGACGCCAAGAAGCCCATCCTCGCCGCGGCGCTGGAGAAGGCCTTCGATCCAGCGGCCAACACCGCCGCGATCGGCCTCGACCGGGCGGCGCGCGACGGCGCCGCGGCGTGGCTGCCGCCCGGTATGGCCTATGCCGAAGACCGCGGCGATGGCGCGGACCCACAGTCCAGCGGCGCCGCCGATGTCGACGAGCTCGAGACGGAAGCCGCCGAGATCGGCCTGACCGACGCCGAGCTGCCCGCGTTCCTCACCGAAGACGAGGCGGCCGGCGACGCGCTCAACGGCGCTTCGGCACCCTGACGCGCATTTTCGGAACGGAGACCGCGCACCGTCGGGCGCGCGGTACCTCGGCTTCACCCCGTCCTTCGCCGACTGGATGCGCGCCATCCGTCCGCTGCCGTGGATGGGGCGCGCCGGCCGCCTCGAAGACCGGCCTGCGGCTGAAGCGGCGGCGCCGAAAGTGAGAGAGGGGCCTGAAACGGGGTGAACCCGGCGGGAAAAGAGAGAGCGCGGTCGGGTTCGTCCCATCCTCTGCTCTCGGAGACTTCCCGATGATCACAACAACTGCCTGGTTCGATTTCCGCCAACCCGTCGCCTACGACCCCGAGAGAAAGCTCGTTTTCCACGGGCAGGCGCGCAGCCGCCTGCGGCTGCTTGCGGCCGCGCTTGGCCTCCGCGACGGCGACTATGACGTTCGCTCCAACGAGGGAGGGGTCGCTGTTTCCGGCGAGGCGATCCTTCATGCCGCGCGGCTTTATGTGCAGGCGAGCCAGTCATGCATGGGCTGCGACGCCGGGATCCTGTTCCGGTCGTGCGACGGCCGGCAGGACTATGTCGGCGACCCCAACCATTTCGCGCCGCTCGATCTGCTGAACCACCCGGCCGCGCTCGCCGCTCTGATCCGGCGCAACGTCCTCCTGCCGGTCCCCTAAAGCGCCCGAGCGGCCAACCGCTCGCCGCCCCTTCATCCGCAAAACGCCCGCAGCGACGCGACGGCCCGCGCCGCTGCCGGACGCATGCGTCGTCACCGTCACCATAAAGGAGAACGACAATGACCGAGAAAGCCGACGTTTACGCCCGCGTCACCAACAAGATCCTCGCCGATCTCGAGCGCGGAAATCTCACCTGGCTGCAACCATGGCAGGCCGGCCACCAGGCCGGGCCGGTATCGCGGCCACTGCGCGCCGGCGGCAAGGCTTACCGCGGCATCAATGTCCTGATGCTGTGGGCCGCTGCCATGGAGAAAAACTACAGCTGCCCGCTATGGCTGACCTACAAGCAGGCCGCCGGGCTCGGCGGCCAGGTGCGCAAGGGCGAGAAAGGCTCGCTGGTCGTTTACGCCAACGAGATCGTCAGGACGGACACCGACGACACCGGCGCCGACGTCGAAGTCAAAATTCCTTTTATGAAGGGCTACACCGTCTTTAACGCCGAGCAGATCGACGGATTGCCCGGGCATTTTTATGCAACCGTGCCGCCGCTCACCAACGAGATCGAGCGGCTCGATGCCGCCGAGGCGTTTTTCGCCAATACGAACATTACCGTTCAGCACGGCGGCAATCGCGCCTTTTACAGCGTCGACCGCGACATCGTGCAGATGCCGGAATTCCGGAGCTTCCTTGACGGTGAATCCTATTACGCCACCCTCGGTCATGAATGTTGTCACGCCACGCGTCACCCAGCTCGCTTAAATTGTGACTTCGGCCGCAAGCGCTACGGCGACGCCGGCTATGCAATGGAAGAACTGGTCGCCGAAATCGGTGCCGCTTTCCTTTGTTCCGATCTCAGTATTACTCCGGAAATCCGCGAGGACCACGCCGGTTACATTGCTTCCTGGCTTACCGTCCTGAAAAATGACACCCGCGCGATCTTCGCTGCAGCCGGCCACGCGCAGAAGGCCGCGGATTTTCTCAAGAGCCTGCAGCCGCAGACCGAAGAACCCGCCGTCCGGCTCGCCGCGTGACTCTGCCGCTTCCGGCAAGCCGACCACCCAACAAACCAGGAGGACGCCGCCATGCGAGCCATCGTCATCAATTCCCGCAACCGCACCGTCGCCGAAATCGATCTGCTCCCGACCCTGCACCGTCTTCAGCAGATCGTCGGCGGCCTGATCGAGCCCGTCGAACAGGGCCTCGACGAAGACCATCACTGCTACGTCAACGAGGAAGGGCTGCTCGACAACCCGCAGCATTTCTTCATGTTCACCGGCGGGCATCAGCCGCTCGCGGGCAACGGCATCATCCTCGCCTCGACCGGGGACGGCGACGAGGCGCCGTGCCGCTTGCCGCTCGAATGGGTCAAAGAGCACGTGACCTTCATGGATTTCTACGCCGTCCGGCGCTGGTGCCAGGATCACGATCAGGGCGAGTTGGCGCCTGATCAGCTGGAGCCAAACCCATGACCACAAAAATCGAGCCGGCCGAATGGCTTTACCGGCCGCTCCAGAGACCGGCAAGTTTTTGCACCCTGCCCGAAGGTCTGAGTTGGAATTACGTCGAGATCCCCAGCGAATATGCCGCCGACCGGCCCGACCTTCCGATCTCTCGGCATCGCTTTGGGATCATCGCAACGACACGCCAACTGACCGCCGAGGAACGCTATACGTTCGACCTGGAGCAAGTCTCTGGTCCACCCTATTCCAAGGATTAGAAGGCCCTCCCGTCCTCCCCTTGAAGGCCAACTTCCTTGTTCGACGCGCCGCAGGCGTGTCGTAAATCCGGGACTTCCTCGTCCCGACGCTTCCAGCGAGTGCACGGAAAGCGGCGCGGTCAAACCCCTTGCGAAGCAAGCCGCCTCTTGGCGGCGCGGAGCCACGCGCACCCCGGATTTGATCCGGGGGAGCATGGCGAGCGGGGTTGACCGCACTAGCCGCGCCCTGTGCCACTCGGCCGCTGTGCCCATACAGCGCGCAGCGGAATGCGCGCGAACTCACACCGGCAAGGCGAGCAGAGGGAGAGGAACGCCGCGAACGGGTGAACCCGGTGGCACAAAGAGAGCGCCTGGCCGGGTTCGTCCTATCCCCCGCTCTTGGAGATCCCGTTCAATGCTCGCCATCACCCCGGCGCAGGCGCGCGCGCAACTGCGCCGAGATCACTTCGCGCACATTCACCCCTCGATCACCGCCGAACGCGTCACCGACGCCGTCGAGCGCCAATTCACCAGCCTCGACAATCCCGGCTTCTGCCTCGCCTGCGGCGCGGAGGCCGAGGTCTGCGAGCCCGATGCGCAGCAATACGATTGCGAAAGCTGCGGCGCCGCTGCCGTGTACGGTGCCGAGGAAATCCTGATCGCCATCGCCTGACAGGTGCAAAGCGGCCCGCGGGCGCCGGCAACCATGACCGGCGCAATCGCCTGAGCGTCCGCTGCTGCCGGCGCCGTCGTCCTGGTCGGCGGCGCGAGTGCCGTGACCAAGAGGGAGAGGGAAGCCGGGAGCGGGGGAACCCGGAATGAAGAAAGAGAGCGTCTGGCCGGGCTCGCCCAACCCCGCTCTCGGAGATCCCTGCCATGCTGACATCCGCATCCGCCGCCCCCGCCGCGGCGACCCTCCCGCTGTTCCTGCCGCAAGCCCCGCCCGACAAGGTCACGGGGCTTCTTTATGCCGCCACCCTGCTCGCCCAACTGCTCGGGCAAGGCCGCGCCCTCGACAGCCGTGCTCTGCGCTCGGCGATGGAGGCCGCCTTCGGCGGCTCCGACGCGGCAGGGGCGTGGGTGTGGAAGGACGCCTACGAGGCGCTCGAGGCGGCGCAGGTCCTGTTTCTGCGCAAATTCGGCGGCGCCATGCGCGCCCGCGCGGGTTCGCCGGCCGCGATGCTCGACATGCTCACGCGGCTGGCCGAGCGTCTGCCGTCGCAGACGCGGCGGTCGGAGGAATCCCAGCAGCTCCAGCAATTCTCGACCCCGATCACGCTCGGCTTCGCCGCCGCCGAGGCGGCTGCGCTGACTTCGGCCGACCTCGTTCTGGAACCCTCCGCCGGGACGGGCCTCTTGGCGATCTTCGCCGAACTCGCCAGGGCGCGGCTGGCCCTCAACGAGATCGCCGAGACGCGCGCCGGGCTGCTCGGCCGTCTCTTTCGCGACGTCGTGGTCAGCCGGCACAACGCCGAGCAGATCCACGACCATCTCGATCCGGCGATCCGGCCGAGCGTGGTGCTGATGAACCCACCCTTCTCGGCCTCGCCCCATGTCGAGGGGCGCTTTGCCGAGGCCACGATCCGCCATGTCGGCTCGGCGCTGGCGCGTCTCGCTGAGGGCGGACGGCTGGTCGCTGTCACCGGCCATAATGTCGGTCCCGATCAGCCGGTCTGGCGCGAGAGCTTCGTGAGCTTTCAGGAGAAGGGCCGCGTCGTCTTCACCGCGACGCTCGCCGGCCAGGCCTATGCCCGCCACGGCACCACGATCGACACGCGCCTCACGGTGATCGATCGCGTCCCGGCCGAGGACCCGCGCGCCTTCCCGCCCTCGCCCGGCATGGCCGCCAATGCTGCCGATCTGCTCGACTGGGTCGCCCGCCTGGTGCCGTCCCGCGTGCCGGTCACCGGCGCGTCACCCCAGGCTCAGTCCGCCCCCGCCGTGTTTCCGGTCCGCGCGACTGCGCCGCGGCCGAAGGCTCCCCTGCCCCAGCCCGGCCTCGTCAAACGGCCTGCTCCGGCCCCGGATTTCGTGGAGCTGGCCTACGAGACCCGCGACTGGACGCCGGACGCAGCCGCCGGCGGGACCCTGCCCCAGCGAAAGCTGGGGACGAGCCTTTATGAGGGCTACGCGCTGCAGGCGATCCACATCGCCGGCGCCACGCCGCACCCGACCAAGCTGGTCCAGTCGGCCGCCATGGCCGCGGTCGCCCCTCCCCGTCCCTCCTACCGGCCGTATCTGCCGCCGCGAATTCTCGCCGCCGGGATCCTCTCGGACGCGCAGCTCGAGAGCGTCGTCTATGCCGGCGAGGCGCATGCCGGTTATCTCGGCGGCTCCTACACCGTCGACGAGACCTACGACACTGTGTCGGCTGCCCCGGAAGGCGCCGAGGGAGCCGTGCGCTTCCGGCGCGGCTGGTTTCTCGGCGACGGCACCGGCGCCGGCAAGGGCCGCCAGGTCGCCGGAATCATCCTCGACAACTGGCTCAAAGGCCGCCACCGCGCGGTCTGGATCTCGAAGTCCGACAAGCTGATCGAGGACGCCGAGCGCGACTGGACCGCCATCGGCGGCTACCGCTCCGACATCGTGCCCTTGTCGCGCTTCCGCCAGGGCAGCGCGATCGCGCTCGAGGAAGGCATCCTCTTCACCACCTACGCCACCCTGCGCACCCAGGCGAAGGGCGAGAAAGCCAGCCGGGTGCAGCAGATCATCGACTGGCTCGGCCGCGAATTCGACGGCGTCATCGTCTTCGACGAGGCCCACGCCATGGCCAACGCCGCCGGCGACAAAGGCGAACGCGGCGAGAAGAAGCCGTCGCAGCAGGGCCAGGCCGGGCTGCGCCTGCAGAACGCCCTGCATGACGCCCGCATCCTCTACGTCTCGGCCACCGGTGCCACGACCGTGCAGAACCTCGCCTATGCGGCGCGGCTCGGCCTCTGGGGCACCGGTGATTTTCCGTTCGCGACGCGGGCCGAATTCGTGGCAGCGATGGAAGGCGGCGGCATCGCGGCCATGGAGGTGCTGGCCCGCGATCTGAAGGCGCTCGGCCTCTACGCCGCCCGGTCCCTCTCCTTCGAGGGGATCGAATACGAGATCGTCGAGCACCGGCTCTCGGCCGAGCAGATCCGCATCTACGACGCCTATGCCGACGCCTTCCAGATCATCCACAAGAACCTGACCGAGGCGCTGAAGGCCGCCAACATCACCGGCGCCAATGGCGATACCTACAACCGCAACGCCAAGGCCGCCGCGCGCTCGGCCTTCGAATCGAACAAGCAGCGCTTCTTCAATCATCTCTTAACGGCGATGAAATGCCCGACCCTGATCGCCGCGATCGCGCGCGACCTCGAGCTGGGCCACGCCGTCGTGCTGCAGGCGGTCTCGACCAACGAGGCCTTGCTCGACCGCCGCCTTGCCGAGATCCCGACCTCGGAATGGGCCGATCTCTCGATCGACATCACGCCGCGTGAGTATGTACTCGACTATCTGAGCCACTCGTTCCCGACCCAGCTCTTCGAGCTCTACAGCGACGATGAGGGCAACCTCCTCTCGCGCCCGGCCCACGACGCCGACGGCAATCCGGTTATCTCGCGCGAGGCGGTCGAGCGCCGCGACCGGATGATCGAGCATCTCGCGTCCCTGCCGCCGGTACAGGGTGCGCTCGATCAGATCCTGCACCGCTTCGGCACCGAGACGGTTGCCGAGGTCACGGGGCGTTCGCGGCGCATCGTCCGGCGCAAGGGCGAGGGCGGCGACCGCCTCTGCGTCGAGACCCGCCCCGCCTCGGCGAATTTCGCCGAGACGGCGGCTTTCATGGACGACGACAAGCGGATCCTCGTCTTCTCCGATGCCGGCGGCACCGGGCGCAGCTATCACGCCGATCTCGGCTGCAGGAACCAGCGCCAGCGGGTGCATTACCTGCTGGAGCCGGGCTGGCGCGCCGATGCGGCGATCCAGGGGCTCGGCCGCTCGAACCGCACCAACCAGAAGCAGCCGCCGATCTTCCGTCCTGTTGCGACTGACGTGAAGGGCGAGAAGCGTTTCCTCTCCACCATCGCGCGGCGTCTCGACACGCTCGGCGCCATCACCCGCGGCCAGCGCCAGACCGGAGGCCAGGGCCTCTTCCGCGCCGACGACAATCTGGAGAGCGCCTACTCGAAGGCCGCGCTGCGCCAGTTCTACCAGCTGCTCTACGCCGGCAGGATCGACGGCTGTTCGCTGACCGAATTCCAGGACGCGACCGGTCTCGATCTGCTCGACCAAGACGGCTCCCTCAAGGAAGAGCTGCCGCCGATCACGCAATTCCTCAACCGTGTTCTGGCATTGCGGATCGATCTGCAGAACACGCTCTTCGCCACTTTCGAGAGCTTGCTCGAGGCACGGATCGAAGCGGCGCTGACGGCGGGCACCTACGACATCGGCGTCGAGACCTTGACCGCCGAGAGCTTCCGCGTCGCCGAGCGCCGGACCGTGCACACCCACGCCGCCGGCGCCGAGACATGCTGCTACAGGGTATTGCGCAAGGACCGCAACCGCCCCCTGCCGCTCGCCGAGGCGCTCGCGGCCGCCCGCGCCACCGGCTGCCGCCTGCTGGTCAACACCCAGTCCCACCGCGCCGCGGTGCAGATGCCGGCGGCGAGCCTGATGCACGATGACGGGACCATCGAGGCGCGCACGCGCCTGATCCGCCCGATGGGCCGCGACACCGTCACATCGGACGAGTTCGCCCGCTCGCACTGGCGCGAGGCGACAAGCGAACGCTTCGCGCCGTTGTGGGAAGCCGAATGCGCCCGCGTCCCGGAATTCTCCGAGAGCGCGTTTCACATCATCACCGGCCTCTTGCTGCCGATCTGGGATCGCCTCCCGGCCGAGAACATGCGGGTCTACCGCTTCGAGACCGATGACGGCGAGCGCGTCATCGGCCGTCTGGTCACGCCCGAGGCGCTCGATCGCGTCTACGCAGGCCTCGGGATCGCCGGCGGTCCCGGCCTCTCGCATGAGGAGGCCTGGAATGCGGTCATCGAGCGCGGCGCGGTGCTCGATCTCGCCGGCGGGCTGCACATCCGCCGCTCGCTGGTGATGGGCGCGCAGCGCGTGGAGCTCGCCGGCTTCTCCGACGGCGCCGTTGGCCAGCTCAAGGCCCTCGGCCTGACCTCGGAGATCATCGCCTGGCGCCTGCGGCTCTTCGTGCCGGCCGCCGAAGATCGTGGCCCGCCGATCCTCGCCGCGATCTTCGAGCGTCATCCGCTGCTCGCCGCCCGCGCCCGTGCCGCCTGACGAGGAGATGCGCGATGATCAGCCAGGCTGGCGATCTGGCGCGCCGCCTCGCGCGCGACGCCGAGGCGGTGTGCCGCCACTATCTCTCCAACGGGCGCCGCTGCGGCCGTTACTGGGTCGCCGGTGACGTCATGAACACGCCGGGCCGCAGCCTCTATGTCCGGCTCCATGGCCCCGAATCCGGCCCCGGCGCCGCCGGCAAATGGACCGACGCCGCCACCGGCGAGCACGGCGATCTCTTGGACCTGATCGGCCATAACCGCGATCTGCACCGTCTCGGCAAGGCGATGGACGAGGCGCGTTTCTTCCTCGCCTTGCCGCGGCCAACCGAGCGGATCGCGCGAGCAGCGGCAGCGCCGCGCCGATCTCCCGAGGCCGCACGTCGTCTCTTCCGTGCGGGCCGCCCGATTGCCGGCACGCCGGCCGAGGCCTATCTGCGCGCGCGTGGCATCACCGGCCGGCTCGACTTGCCCGCCTTGCGCTACCACCCGTCTGTCTACTACCGCGAAAGCGACAACGCTCCGCTCGAGCTCTGGCCGACCCTGCTTGCCGCAGTCACCGGCCTCGACGGCACGATCACCGGAATCCTGCGCACCTGGCTCGATCCCGTCCGATCGACGAAAGCGCCGCTGGCCGATCCGCGCCGGGCGCTCGGCTATCTGCTCGGCAACGGCGTGCGCTTCGGCAGCGCCACCAACCTGCCCCCGCGCAAGCGGGGGTCCTCGCCGCCGGCGAAGGCGTCGAGACCATGCTCGCGCTCAAAGATGTGCTGCCCCTGCTGCCGATGATCGCCGGACTGTCCGCCAATCACCTCGCCGCCCTCGAACTGCCGCCGGCGCTGCGGCGTCTTTATGTCGCCCGCGACAACGACGCGGCAGGTCTCTACGCGGCGAAGCGGCTGCACGAACGCGGCGGCGATGCCGGCATCGACGTCCGCGACCTCGTCCCGGTCCATGGCGATTTCAACCTCGATCTCTGCCGTCTTGGGCCTGCCATGATGCTCGCGCACGTGGCGCCTCAGCTCGACCCGTCCGACCGAGCGCGTTTCCTGCCGCGTTGATCGTCAAGCCGCCGCGCGCGATCGTTCTGCCGAGGCCGGCGTCACGCCGGAAGAGGGAGCCGGTGCGGCCGTGCCGCGGATTGCCTGTCTGCCGGCCTTTAAGGGAGCCGCGCGAGCGGCCTTCCCGAGCGGCGATCTGCCGGAGGCGCCGGGCGGCGGCCTGTCCTCGCAAAAGGGCGAAGGAGCCGCCGCCCTGAGCCGGGTTGCAATGGCGCCGGTCAACTATTTTCCGCCGCCGCCCAAAAAGAGGGCGGCTTTGCGTCGCGAAACAAAATAGTTGCCCGGCTGCCATCCTCCGCGTTGCTCCGGCCCTGCGGGTGCAACCCCGCTCCGCCCCCGGCCAGGGATCGCCGTGAAGGCCGCGATGGGCGCGGCTGAAACCCCGGCAGAAAGGCACCCGCCATGTCACATGACCGCAGCATCTTCCCCTCTGGCGACGCCGACACCGATCGCGAACATCACACCGCCTCGCCCACCGCGCATCTGCTCGACGAGCTCGCCCTCTACGGCCACCGCTTCGGCCAGGACGAGCCCGATCCGCGCCCGCTGCCCGAGCCCGACGCCATCCAGTCCCAGCTCGACGCGATGGTCGAGGGCTTTGCCGCCATGCTCACCGGCACCCGCCTCGAGGACGATCTGGCCGATCTTCTCTGGTCGTTCGTCAACCTGTTCCACCGCAAGATCGACCGCATCGAGCGCGAGCTCGACACCAACGAGCAGGCGCAGCGCCGCGGTCAGGCCGAGCAGGACGGCTCAGAGGTCAAGTCGGTCGAGCTCGAGCGCCTGGTCGGCCAGGGCATCAGCCTGATCGAGCGCCGCAACGCCTTCGAGTTCTTCCGCGACCACGCCGCCGAGCTGTTTGCGGTCACGACCGGATCCGTCTGGTCCCCGCGTGCGGGATCGATGGTCAACCATCGCACCCTCACCGCGTCGCTGATCGACAGCCGCGACTTCCTCTCCGCCCGGCGACGTGCCGAGACCGAAATCCACGCGCCCGCCGGCACCCGCATCGCCTTCTCCGGCGGCCCCGACTGCAACGATGTCGACCGCATCTGGGACGCCCTCGACAAGGTCCGCGCCAAGCATCCCGACATGGTGCTTTTGCACGGCGGCAGTCCACGCGGCGCCGAGCGCATCGCCGCCTGCTGGGCCGACAATCGCAAAGTTCCACAGGTCGTCTTCAAGCCCGACTGGAACCGGCACCGCAACGCCGCACCCTTCAAGCGCAACGACCAGATGCTCGAAGCTCTGCCGATCGGCGTCGTGGTCTTCCCGGGCTCGGGGATTTCCGCCAACCTCGCCGACAAGGCCAAGAAGCTCGGCATCCCGGTATTGCGTTTTACCGACGAGCCGGCCCCCGCGAAGACCGAGGCCGAGGGCGGCGCCGCTTAGGCGCCGTTTTCTCAGCTCCCCATTTACTCCAAATTCACAAGCTGCCCCGCTCAGACCGCGCCACAGCCGGCTGCCCCGTGCTGCCGCAAACCGCAGCGGGTCGCGGGCGCACTCATTACGGCGATCGAGGCCGCCGGCGCGAGCTACCCGCAGGCGCAACATACCCTCACGCGAGCGCTTGGCGCACTGATCCGTTCGACTGCCGAGAACGACGCCGATCGATCCGCCGCCGTTCTAATGCTACCCGCGCCATTGCAATCTGTACCGAGAGTGCGTCCCTGATAGCCAAGTATGGGCGCAAGCTGCATTTCAAAAACTCCCGCCTCGACTGAGCCAGGGAGGACGCACATCATGCCGGAAAAACCAATCGACTGGTCAAAATACAAAAGACGCGGAAAGCGTACCGGGCAAAGCCTCTGGCGCCTGGGTGATTAAGGGAACTCGTGTTCCGGCTCAGGCCATCGTCGATAACGCCAGGGCTGGATGCTCCGCCGAGGAAATCGCGATCGAGATATTCGAGTTGCCCCTCGAGCGGGTGAAAGCGGTCCTTCGCTTCGCCAAGATCGGTTCGCCCTCGGAGGGATGAGGATTTTGCTCGACGAGAACACCCCGAGAGGCGTGCGCCGCACTCTGGCGAGCCATGACGTGTGGACGGCCTCCGCGATGGGCTGGGCGACCCTTTCCAACAGCGACCTGCTCGATAGTGCGGAGCAAGCCGGTTTCGACGCGTTCGTCACTTGCGATCAGAAAACCGTTTTCCAGCAGAACCTTTCCGGGCGAAAAATCGTCGCCTTCTTCTCCACCAATATCTGGCCGATAATGCGAGCCCAGCCGCGGAGCGTGCGGCGCGCCGTCGCCAACGCCACACCCGGAAATTTCACCGCTGCCCGGCTCGACCGCCAGCGCTGATCCCGGCCGCGCGCCGGATTTGAAGTGCTGAACCAACTTTCACGACCATCCCCGCCGCAGGCCGCACCTCTTGAAGGCCTGTGCTATGCCGCTGGTCATGCCGAAATCTCCCCTCGAGGGCAGCAGCAGCGACAAACTCCCCACGGCGATAGTCGATCCGCCGCCGCCGACGCCGGCCAACGCATCCCCTACGCAAGCCGCCGCTCCATCAAATCCCCATAGAGGGCAGACTGACCGCCCAGCCCCCGCGGGTTCCTTCCTGGGGGCTTTCGGACGCCGGCCCTCAGTACGGCTGGATGGATCACGACGGGCCATCCGAAACCCTTCTCCAAAGCGGTAAACTTGAAGCGACAACGGAAGGATTTGGCTACGGCCTTCCATTGAATCCGACTATACTGTCGCCTGCGCTATGGAGGTGGTGGAGGCGCGACCCTCTGACCCTTGTCGCGGGGACCACCGCCAATGATCATCATCGGTCTTATCCTCGGCGCCCTCAGCATCGGTTTTTTCTGTTGGCTGCTGTTCACTTTCGCGGTCTACGCGCTTCCCTTTTCCGCGAGCCTCACGGCAGGCCTCGCCGCGTTCCACAGCGGTGCCGGCATGATCGGCGCGATCGTCGTTGGGGTCGTCGCCGGCGCCGTCACGCTCGGCACCGGACAGTTCGCCTTCGCCGTGGTGGGATCGCCACTCATTCGCGCTGCGATCGCACTGCTGTTTGCCACGCCGGCGGCGGTCGCCGGATATTATGCGACGCTTGCCGTTGCGCACATCGGCGTGTCGTCACAAGGATGGCGCGAGGCGTTCGCAATCATCGGCGCGATCCTCGTCGGCGGTACGACCTGGGGGCGGATGACGCTCCTGGCCGACCCACTCGGAGTGGTAAGCCTCCGCCGCCCGGTTCGGCACAGCCGTTGCCGACGCCCGCGAGCGCCGAGGATTGAGCTAGCCTAACTCGTCTTGGTAGCTTGAATGGCCTTCAGGATCAGCCGTGCCCGAGCATGATCGGTAACGACCCGGACGTTGAACCGCCTTCCATCCAGGGCGGTCGGCTAGCCTGACGACCCGTCGATGCTGGCAGCAGCACGCGTTGACCTAGGTGGCGAGGACGACGCCTTTTCCTACGCCAGGGCTTCTTTCTCTTCGCCTGCCACGCCGCGCCGCTTGTGAGGGACGCCCGACGTCCGCCACGTCTTCTCCCGAGGATGCTGTTCGGGTCGCGCGAGCCACACGGCCTCTCTCTGGCTTGATCTGGCCGGAGGGCGGCTGCGCCTCGATCGCCTGAGCCCAACGGCGCCGGATCGACTTTCTTCCCCTGGGCTATGCCCATTCCTCGCGAGGCAACAAAGTCTCACCGGCGCCATCCTCCGCTCCGCTCCGGCCCGCGAGCGGGTGCGTCGTCGATCGCCTTCGGCTTTCCGATCGCCCATCGAGGCCGCGGTGGTCGCGGGCTCGAGACAGCCAAAGGAGAAGTCACATGGCGAACATCGGTTCCTTCAAGAAGGTCGGCAGCGAGTTGCAGGGCGAGATCGTCACCTTGAGCGTCCAGACCAAGGGCGTCCGCATCGTCCCCGAGTTCAACCGGGTCAGCGACAACGCTCCCAGCCACCGGGTCTTTGTCGGCCGCGCCGAGATCGGGGCCGCCTGGTCGAAGCGCTCCAACGAGGGCCGCGACTACCTCTCGGTCAAGCTGGACGATCCGAGCTTCACGGCGCCCATCTACGCCAACCTCTTCGAGGATGAGGACGCCGAGGGCTACACTCTTATCTGGTCCCGCGGCCGCAGGGCGAACGGCGAGTAGGGCGAACTCGGCGGCAAGGCCCCGCCCGGTCCTCCGGGCGGGGGCTTTCGCGTCGCCATTTGACCGTCCGCGGCAGCCCGTCATCTCATGCGTCGTTCCGCCGACGGATACGCACTTGCCGCACGGCCGCTTCGCGCCATCACCCTCCACTGAACCCACATGCCCCGCCCCGCTTTAGTCGGCAGTTCAAGGCTGAAGTAACCCACAGCTTCACCGCAAGTTTTGTTGACCTTCATCTAACGCGGACCGAACTCTGTATCGCCGTTGGATGTTCGCGCCTGCGATGGACACGCGTTGAAAATCCGTTATAAGCCTCCGCAAGGGAGGAATTCGCGGAACGGGTCACCGCCGGCACCATCTGGGCGTGGCGCCCCTAACGGCGGCCGATCCCGATCTCAAGCTGGCTTAGCACGGATAAGCGACTATTTTAGTCGTATGAGTGGCGTGTAGTCCGAAGCTTCAGGAGGTGATCATGAATGGTCACCTCCCGGCAGGTCCGGGCCGCGCGGGCGCTCTTGGGCTGGACCCAGGAGCTGCTCGCGGACAGGGCCCTGGTCGCGCTGACCGCGTTGAAGCGGCTCGAGTCCAATCGGCTCTCGGTGCGGGACGCGACTCGGGAAGCCGTGCGGAAGGCGCTCGAGGCCGCAGGCATCGTGTTCCTGTCGTCCGGCCGCGGAGAGGGCGTCATGCTGGTCCGGCAGGAGACGAGACAACCGGGCGAAGAGACTTGAGCAGGCGAGGACAACAGTCGTGGGGGAGGCGACATTGACCAAACCGAGGATAGACGCGCCGATATTAGATCAGGCGCCCACCGCCGACAAACTGACCGACTATGACCGACTCCATCTGATCACTTATATCCGGCTACTCGACGCCGACGCGGACGGCATACCGTGGGAGGAAGCGTCGCGTTTAATATTGCATATTGACCCTGATAAAGAGCCCAAGCGCGCCAAATGCGCTCATCGAAGCCATCTGGCGCGAGCGCAGTGGATGACCCGCGTCGGCTATCGCCATATTCTGACTGACGAGAAGCTGCGAAAATCCGGCAATTCGCGCTGACAAACCCGGCAGATGCGGATTGCATCGGTCCGCGACCGCAAATCCGTCGCAACGCTCCGTAATAAGTTCCCAGCACCTCCGGTTATCGGCTGGTAACCGGGGCTGCCATTTTAACTTTTGGAAAGCAATCCCAGGATTTGCAACTACCTGGGTTTACTCGGTTCTCGACTGATAACCAGAATGAGGAAGCTCGATGTAACGCGGCTTCCGGCCGCATATCGGTACATGACGGAACTCGACCCGAGCGGCTGGGCATGGGAGTTCCTGCGCCGCAACCCCGATTACCGTGCCGATGCGGCCAAGATCGCAGTCCAACCGGAAGCGGCGCGTCTGGCGGACGGCTCGGGCCGTCACTGGGGGTTGCAAAGTCCTGGAGAACCCGGACCGTCGCGGCGATGAGGCCGTCCTGTTCTGGCGATCCGAGCTGCTGGTTGATCTGGTACGCCTCATAGCCGCCCCCGCCGGTACCAACTCGCAACTCCGCTTCGATCCCCGGCGTTGGGCAGGCCAGCTGGCCACACTCCCCACGGATGAAGGTCTCAATCTGATCTTGCGACTTCCCGGCGAAGCAGAACACCGGCTGCTGTTGCCCGGCCCGGACCCACCGCGGGATGGGTCGCCTCTGGCTATCGTGATCGAGCCGAACCGGTTCTGGCGCTTCCGGGTCGCCGCAGCCGAGCGCTTCCTCGCCGTGGCCGCTCGTTCCCGGCTTCCGATCCGACCTCGACTATCGGCACTTATTCCGCCGGAGGAGGTAGCGCGCAGGACGTACATGCTCTGGGCAATCGACCTCGAACAGGCGGCTGCCAGCGAGCACGAGATCGGCGCCATCGTCTTCGGGACCAAAGTCCCCGGCGCTATCTGGTCGAATCATGCGGATCGCAGTGAGCTGCGCCGCCTGCTTCGGGCCGGCCGCAGTTTTGTTTCGGGCCGCTATCGCGAGCTTCTTCAGGCACGCCGTCTGCGCTGAACGGCACGTCTGCCCTTGGTCGGTTTCCGCGACCCGATCTTCGACCATCCCGAGCCCCCTTTATCGCGCCGATGTTGATCGGCAACGCGAAAGCCGCGCCTTCGCGGCCTCGCACGAGCGATGGAGCACGAGCATGCCCGATCCTTTGGCCGGTCTGCCGCCACGCTACCTGCGCACACCCGAGGCTGCCCGGTGGCTCGGGATATCCGGCCGAACACTGGAGAAACATCGCATCTACGGGACTGGGCCGGTCTATCGGAAGATCGGCGGCCGCGTCGTCTATCGTGTCGATGACCTCGAATGCTGGGTCGATAAGGGCCGCCGAACCTCGACTTCCGATCCAGGCACCGACAGGGTGCTGCCGCCGAAGCGCACGGCGGGATGATGTCGAACCCACTTGCCGGTTCCGAGCGCGCGCGCCTCGATCCGTTCGTCGCTCTCGCCGATGACGGCATCAGCATGCGCGACCAGCGCGACCTGATGAGCCAACCCTTCTTCAGTCTCGCCAAGGGCCGACGCACTGTCCCGATCCTCTACGAGGCTGGTGGAACCCGGGTCGAGGTGCACGGTTTTCCCGAGCACGGCATGGCAACGATCTGGGATGCCGATGTGCTGATCTGGGCTGCCAGCCAGATCGTCGAGGCGGCCGATCACGGCCTCAGGACTTCCCGCTTTTTCCGGTTCACGCCCTATCAGCTCCTGCTCGCGATCGGTCGGGGCCCGGGGCAAAGCCAATACGTGCGACTGAAGCAGGCGCTCCAGCGGCTCCAATCTACTGTGGTCCTCACGACGATCCGTCACGGCATGAGCTGGCGTCGAATGCAATTCTCCTGGATCAACGAATGGGAGGAGCTGGTCGACGCGCGCGGGCATTGCCGCGGCGTGGAATTCGTGTTGCCGGAGTGGTTTTACCGCGGCGTCCTCGACCGTTCGCTCGTCCTGACAATCGACCCGGCCTACTTCGCGCTGACCGGCGGCATCGAGCGATGGCTGTATCGCATCGCCCGTCGCCATGCCGGCCACCAGCCCAAAGGCTGGGCGTTCGAACTGAGGCACCTCCATGCCAAGTCAGGGAGTGCCGCGCGCTTCTCCGATTTTGCGCTCGATCTCCGTCGCATCGCCGCCCGTCAGCCCTTGCCCGGCTACGACTTGTTCATCGAGCTGGAAAAAGCGCGCCAGCTGCTGCGGGTCGTCCCACGCAGGTTGTCCACAAGCACTGTGGACGGTTGTGTGGAACCTATCCGCCGATCAGGCGCACGCGTTATCCGCCGATCAGGCGCAAGACTATCCGCCGATCAGGCGCATCAACCGCAGCTAACTCTTTGGCCTGCAACGGGAAAGGGCGCCCGTAA
>CAWFTG010000008.1:0-178853 GCA_963818695.1 uncultured Alphaproteobacteria bacterium | reverse complement strand
AATAGCCGAGCGCAACCGCGAACTCGGTCCAGAAACCGCGCGCGGGCGGCAACGATCCCGCCAGCAGCACGAACAACGGGGCGAGGATGAACAGAAGATAGACCGCGACCCAGGCTGCCCCACGTACGGCATAGCGAAGGCGCATAGACTGTTCCCTTTCCGATGATCACGACCCGGTGAGTATCTCGCGACGCGTTCCGGAAGAGGCACAGCCGAAGGGGAGGGCCGAAACGAACCCACGCAGACAACTCGACCCGCGGCTCTGCCTCCCGGCCACTCGCTGCTCGATCCCTCTCCGAATGCGCCTCGCTGGCCGCGAAGCGGACAGGCATGCATCTACTCTGCACGACCGACTCGGGGGATGTCCAATCTCGGAAGTAATCCGGAACGCGCGGTACAGTTCCAAGCTCGCGGTCCATGTCATAGCCGCCCGCCTTTGGCTATCGACTGGTCCGCTGCATCGTCTTGGTGACGAGATAATTGAAGCACCAGACCGATGCACATAGCGTTGGGCGTGTGCAGGCCGCGGAATTATGGCCGCTGCTTTTCCCTCTAGCCGCTCGATTTGCTGCTCGTTAAAATGAGATCGTGCCCGCGGCCCGCGACGGGACGGGGAGGAGGCGCGAGCGCAGCGTGGGTATCCAATGATCGCATATTGCGGCCCAGCGGCGGTCCCGGACGATTTGTGGATGCGCTGGAATTTCGATCCGCTGCTGATTGCAGCATTCGCGGCCCTGGCGTTGGCGGTCGGTCTCGGCCGCTCGGCCGCCCCGCGAGCCGGCTGGGTCGCGGTCACGCTGCTGTTCGTCATCTTCGTCTCGCCGCTCTGCGCGCTATCATCGGCGCTGTTCTCGGTGCGGGTGATCCATCATGTCCTCCTGGTAGCCGCCGTGGCGCCGCTGCTGGCGGCGCCCTTCCGCTGAAACGCGCAGGCTCACCGCCGCTCTCCGCGCTGGTCGTGGTGCATGCGGTCATTCTTTGGCTCTGGCACGCGCCGGGAGCCTATGCCTGGGGCCTCGCCACTGTGCCAGCCTACTGGCTGATGCAGGGCTCTCTGCTCGGGAGCGCCTGGCTGATGTGGCGGGCGATTCTGGCGCCGGCGGCGCAGCCGGGCCCGGCGCTGGTCGGGCTCGTGGCGACGGTCGGCCAGATGGGCCTTCTCGGCGCGCTGATCGTGTTCGCGTCACGGCCGCTCTATGCGGTGCATTTCGCCAGCACGGGCCCTGGGGGCTCACCCCGCTCGCTGACCAGCAGCTCGCCGGGCTACTGATGTGGGTGCCGGCGATCCTGCCCTATCTCGGGGTGGGGCTCTGGCTCGCCTGGTCCAGCCTGCGGCCCAGCGAGCCGGCCCTCTGACGATCTTCCTGAAATTCGTCCATCTGGCCGCGATTGCGATCTGGTCGGGCGGGCTGATTGTCCTGCCCTTTCTGTTCTGGCAGCGCCGGACAGTCGGGGTGGGATCGGACCTCGACCGGCTGCACCGGATGACCCGGTTCGTCTACGTGGAGATGACCTCCCCCGCCGCCTTCATCGCCATTGCGCAGCGGTACGGCGCTGATTTTCCTCCAAGCCACGTTTCAGGAGTGGTTTTCCCTTAAGATGGTCCTCGTCGGAACCATGGTGATGCTGCATGTCCTTGCCGGCCTCGTCCTGGTGCGCGTGTTCTCCCCTGACGGCCGCTTTGGCCTGTTCTCCCATGTCGCGCTGACGAGCGCCTATCTCGTGCTGATAGCCGCGATCATCTGGATCGTGCTGGCCAAGCCCCACATCGATTCGGCCCAGTTCGCCCCGGGCCTGTTCAAGCCCGGTGCGCTGCGTCAGTTCTTTGCCGAAACCAGAATGCCGATGCCGTGATCGAACACGAGCTTGCCTCCATGCCAACCGGCAAAGCCCGTCATCACCGAGGCGAGCCCCGACAGGGCGAGGCCGTGCGTCAGGACCTCCTCGGGATCAATCAGGCGCAGGCCCCAGTTGGCCCCCGCGATCGCCACCAGCGTCATCGCCGCCACCGCATGCGACCAGCTCGCCTCCAGGACCCGAATACCGCGCACGAGCAGGATCTCCGCCGTGCCGACGATGCTGCGCCGCGACTCCGGTCCAGAAGGCGAAACCGGCCGACCAGAGGCCGACCCGTACCCAGAACGCGTCGCCCGACCACCAGTAGAAGACGTCGACGCCGAGGGTCGCGATCACGAACGCGATCGGGAAATGCACCATCATCACGTGGATGGGATGTCCGACCAGGGCGACCGCCGACCCGACATCGAGTCGGCTGCAGCTCCAGGAGAACCGGGCTCTGCGGGCGGGGTCCCGGGATCGCCTGTCTTCGCCATGGTCCCTGGCCTCCGCGCCGAGTGCATCCTTCATGCGCGGATCATAGTGTCTTGCGTGTGGGCGGTCCAACTCGGATCGGCCACGGCTCTGGCCGGCTGCAGCGGGCCGCTGTCGACGCTTGATCCCTCCGGGCCGGCGGCGGCTTCGATTGCTAGGCTGTGGTGGGTGATGCTGGCCGGCTCTGTCGCCCTCTTCGCGCTGGTCATGGTCCTCTTCGCTGCTGGTGATCCGGCGGCCAGGCTGGGGCTCGGGGGTATCGCCCGTGCGCTGGATCGTGCTCGGCGGCCTCGTTCTGCCGGCCGCCGTCCTGCCGCCGCTCGTCGCCTATGCACTGGTCGCTGGCGAGCGGCTCCTGCCGCTGCCGGGAACGCGCGCCGCCGCGGATCGAGGCCGAGGGTCGGCAGTGGGTCTGGACCTTCCGCTATCCCGACTATGGCGGGGTGGAGACCAGGAACGTCTTGCACCTGCCCGCGGGCATTCCTGTCGACATCGTAGTCACCAGCCTGGACGTCATCCACGCCTTCTGGGTTCCCCGCCTCGCCGGCAAGATCGACGCGGTGCCGGGGCATGTGAATCGCCTGCGCATTCGGGCCGATCAACCGGGCCGCTACGAAGGGCTCTGCAACCAATTTTGCGGCCTTGGCCACCCCGGGATGCGGTTCGTTGTCATCGTCCATCGTGCGGAAGACTTCGCCGCCGCGCTCACGCAGGCGGCCGCGCCAGCGAAGGGGGGACAATGAGCGCGCCCATCGACCGGCCGCCGCAGGGCAGCCCGGCGTTGCGGCTGCACCGGCAGCTCGCCGCGATCTGGGCCACCGGGCCCGGCCTGCAGCGCCTCGCCGCAGTCAACCATTCCGTCATCGGCATGCGTTTCATGACCACGGCGTTCGTGTTCTTCGCAATCGGCGGCGTGCTCGGCATGCTGACCCGCGTCCAGCTCGCGACCCCCGACGCGGGCTTCATGGACCCGGAGACCTACAACCAGGTCTTCACCATGCACGGGTCGATGATGTTGTTCCTATTCGCCATCCCGATGGTGGAGGGGATCGCGGTCTACCTGACCCCGAAGATTCTCGGCGCTCGCGATTTCGCGTTCCCCCGGCTGACCGCCTATGGCTACTGGTGCTACCTGTTCGGGGGCACGATCCTGACCGGGGCGCTTGTCGCCGGGGTCGCGCCCGACGGTGGCTGGTTCATGTACACGCCGCTGAGTTCGAACGTCTACACGCCGGGTATCAATGCCGATGTCTGGCTGCTCGGCGTGACCTTCGTCGAGATCTCGGCGCTGACGCTGGCCGTCGAGATCGTCGTCTCGATTCTCAAGATGCGCGCGCCGGGCATGTCGCTCGACCGGATGCCGATCTTCGGCTGGTACATCCTGATCACCGCGCTGATGATGGTCGTGGCCTTTCCGCCGCTGATCCTCGGCTCGATCCTGCTCGAGACTCGAGCGCGCCTTCGACCTGCCGTTCTTCGACCCGACGGCGGGGCGGCGATCCGCTGCTGTGGCAGCACCTGTTCTGGCTGTTCGGCCACCCGGACGTCTACATCATCTTCCTGCCCATGGCCGGCGTGCTGTCGACGATCATCCCGGTCTTCGCCAGCCGGCCGCTGGTCGGCTACCGGGCGATCGTCGTCGCGATCATTGCGCTCGCCTTCCTGAGCTTCGGCATCTGGGTGCACCACATGTTCACGGTGGGCATCCCGCATCTCGCGCTCGCCTTTTTCTCGGCGGGCTCGGCGATCGTCGCGGTGCCGACGCCAGTGCAGATTTTCGCCTGGCTCGCCACGCTGGCGCACGGCAGGCCGCGCTGGGATGTGCCGATGCTGTACATTTTTGGCTTCTTCTTCGTCTTCGTGCTCGGCGGTCTGACCGGCGTCATGGTCGCGATGGTGCCGTTCGACTGGCAGGCGCATGACACCTATTTCGTCGTCGCCCACCTGCATTACGTGGTGGCCGGCGCGCTTCGCCTTCCCGATGCTGGCGGCGCTCTACTACTGGCTGCCGCTGCTGACCGGACGCACGGCCGTGTACCGGCTGTCGGTGCCCGCCTTCTGGCTGGTGTTCGTCGGCTTCAACCTGACCTTTTTCATGATGCACCTGACCGGCCTGCTCGGCATGCCCCGGCGCATCTACACCTATCAGCGGGCACGAAGGATGGATCTGGCTCAATCTGCTGTCCTCAGTGGGCGGCTTCATCATGACGATCGGCTTCGGGCTGGTGGTGATCGACCTCCTGGCGCAGCTCCGCTACGGGCGTCGCGTGCGGCGCAATCCCTGGGACGCGACGACGCTCGAATGGGCCATGCCGATTCCGCCCGCGCCGTATGCGTTCGCGTCGATCCCGCATATCGGGACCCGGGCCGACCGCATCGCTCCCGGCGAGCTCGCGACCGTCGCTCGCGCGCGGCGAAGGCTATCTCGGCTTCGCGCGCAACGGCTGGCAGGAGACACTGGGCGTGCATATGACATCCGGCGAGCCCGAGCAACTGATCGTGCTGTCGCGCGCGACCTACCTGCCGCTCTACACGGCGCTCGCCACCGCGGCGGCGGTTCTGGCGATGCTGTTCCAGTTCTATCTGCTGGCGCTCGCCGCTCGCGCTCGTGACCGCTCGGCCTGTTCGTCTTGCCGGGCAGGGCGCCGGGCTCGCCCGCGACTACGGCCCGATGCCGGTCGGCCACGGCGTCAGCGTGCCGCCTCATACCGAGGTGGCCGGCGCGCCGCCCTGGCTGGCGCTGATCTGCACGCTGGTCGCCGATCGGCACCCTGTTCACGTCCCTGTTGTTCGGAACGTTCTATCTGTGGATCTCCGCGCCGAACTGGCCGGCCGGCGGCAGCACCCGAGCCGGACCCCTGCTTGCGCTCGTTGCCGTCGCGCGCTCGCCGTCGCCGCGGCGGCGGCGCGCGGCTCGCTGCGATCAGCTCGCCGCCGGCGGCACGGCGCGCGGCTGGATCGGCCTCGCCATACTCGCGCTCCTCGTAGCCATTGCCGCCGATTGCGGGGCTGATCGGCGGTGTCATCCCGCGTCCACGCGAGCATGCGCTCGGTGCGACCGCCGCCGCGCTGCTCGGCTATGTCGCGCTTGCATGCCGGCATCGGCCTGCTGTTTCTCGTCAGCAACCTCTTGCGCCTCGGCGCCGGCTTCATCTCGCCCCGGCGGCTCGCTGGACCTGCGCCTCACGCGGCTATGGATCGATTACACGCTAGTGACGGAGCCATCGCGCTCGGCCTCGTGCTCGCGTTGCCCGCGCTCGTGGCGATGCTGGGGGCCCGACCGTGAACGCGCGTCCCGTTCCGCCCCGGCGCCTGTGGTGGCTCGCCGCGGGCTTCACCGATCTGGTGCAGCGCGCTCGTGGTTCTTATGCTCTGCACGCCATCGGCTGCGCTTTCGCCTGGTCAGCCGGCCCGCTGCGCGCTGAGCCTTGCGCTCGTGCTCGCTCGCGCATCTGGTTGTGATCGGCTGGATGTGGCGCGAGTCGCCGGCCGCCGGCCCGGACCCCGGTTCGCCAGACCGGCACGTTCATGCATACGGTGGTCATCTGGACGGTCATCGCCGCCTTCGTCGCCACCGTCCTTACCCTCGGCCCGTCGCTTCTGCTCACCATATGCATGTGATCGGCGAGCTACCCTTCGACCCCTTTTGCCGCCGCGGCCGAGATGCTGTGAATGGGCGAGACACCGGGGCCGCACATCGCGCGGATGAAGCCGTGAACGAACTCGCGCCGCGCGAGGCAATGGATCGACCGAATTTGGGCGGGTGATGAACAACTGCATCGAACGGGGGCCTGTGCATGGAGGGCACGCTCCCCGGCGGGCGGCCGCGAGCGCACTCGCGGGCGCCGACGTCGCCTTGGTCGGCGAGCGTGCGGATCATGCTCATCATCGGCGTGATGCCGACGCCGCCGGCGATCAACACGTGCATATCCGCCGGATTGCCGATGGTGAACGCGCCGTACGGCCCGTCGAGGTAGACGCGCTGCCCCACCGGCACCTTGTAAATCGCGCTCGTGAAGTCGCCCAAGTTCCTGATCGACATCTCGACGCGCCCGTCCGTAACCTCGGCGCTGGACGAGAACGAGAAAGGGTGCGCGGTAATCTTGAAGGGGCTTCCCCACACCGTCAGCCAACCGAACTGGCCCGGGCTGAAGCGGAAGCCGGGGTGGCCATCAGGATGCATCACCAACGTCGAGGTATCGCCGCGTTCCTTGCGCACTTCCGAGACGCGGTACGGCCGGCGGAGCATGAACAGCGGCTTGACGGTGCGCACATAAAGCAACAGCCCAATCCAGAAGATCGTCAGGCCAATCCACAGCGCCCGCTTCCAGGGATCGACGAGGTAGAAGCTCCACCCCACCATATGCGCCAGCCCCGCCGCAATGGCCACCACCGCCAACACGATGTGCCAGAGATGCCAGGTCTCGTAGCGGATATTCCACTTCGCGCGCCACAGGGCCGTAACCACTAGCGCGATCAGTGAATAGGTCGACAGGGCGGCGAAGCGAGCACGCCACGGTGCCTGGATGGAATTGAGCAGCGCGACCAATTCCGGCCGCACGACGAACAGGATGATCGGGTGCGCAATGACTAGGCCGACCGCTATCAGCGATATCTGGCGGTGAAAGTGATAGATGACGTCCTCGCCCCACGGCTGGGTGACGTGCCGGAAGCGCGCCGTGAGGCCGAACTGCAGGCCCATCATCGCCAAGCCGGAATAGCCGATAGCGACCGAGAACTCCGTCCAGAAATCGCGCGGCGACGGCAATGTTCCTGCCAGCAGCGCGAACAGCGGGGCAAGGATAAAGAACAGATAAAGAATCAGCCAAACGGCCCCACGCACTGTATAGGGAAGCATCGATTGACGCTGCACTGACCTTGCGATCAATCACCCGGGCCCACATGGAAGCCCGAGTAATTGCTTCCATGCCCACATTTGGCTCCTCCGTTCCAGTGCCGTAGCAGGGGGCGGTCCGCAGGCTGCGGCTTACACGAACGCTCTCCCCATGTAGAGGTGTGGGTATGCATGCCGGCGGTCAGCGCCAGCCGTACACTCTACGCCCCCTGTGCCACCAGCAGACCCAGCGGCGTCGGCCCCAGCGGCGTCCGGGGGGAGGTACTTGCGTCTTCTCGATCAGGCCTTCTGCGTTTCCCTTAAGATCCCTGCCTATCGTCAGCGGCGCAGATTTGGCTGCGCTCGGCATCAAGGCTAACCCGACAGCGGCGACTGCGGCGGTGCCTAGCGAGCTGCGGCGATCGATTGCTGTCATTAGGTTCTCTCCCGTCAAAACATCTGAACGCGGGCGGCGTGCTGGCCAAAAATTCGCCTGTCGCCTAAGCCTCTTATATCAACGGCTCTTATATTACGCGTCCCGAAACGCCGCCATGATCAACCTCAGCGTCACAGTGAAAGAAACGGTCGGTCCGATGAGACGGCTCCGGATTGGCAACGTCGAGCTCCCGTCACGACCTTTATTCTTGGCAGCGGTGCGCTTTCGCCGGCGAGCCAGGCGGCGCATCTTCGGCAGAACCGCCGACGCCCATCCGTCAGCCGGGCGCCGGCCGCGCGCTGGGCTGCGGCTGAGTCATCGTGGGTCCCATACTGGGCACCGTATTGCCGAGACTAAACATGCACGCAGCGAAGGCGTTGTCGTACTGCGCTTGGATCGACCTCTGGGCGTTGGCAGAGCCGACCGCGCCTAATCCCGCGCCGCCGAGCGCGCCGCTCGCCGCGCCAATCCCAGCACCTCGGCCGCCGCCAATCGCCCCGCCCAAACCTGCGCCGAGGGCCGTCGTTAGCGCCGCCGTGCCGAGCCCGCGAAGATTAGCCCCCTGAGCTTGGTCTGCCACGGCCTGCTGAGCGAACTGCCGACACGTAGCTTGATCGTTTTGGAAACTTGCGAGCGATGTATTCGGCCCCGGCATGACCTGAACCGTGGATCCCATCGGGGTCTCCACACAGGCACTTAACAGCATCACGCCCGCCAGGGCGAAAAAAGGGAAAGATTTCATCGTCGGGTGACTCCTCTCTCGGAACGAATAGGTGGCAAGCCGCGTCCCAACCGACGCGGATCAAGCTCCGGTGTCGCTTACTGCACGGCTCGCGCGCGGAGCCGGACATATTCCTCATTGGAGATAATTTTCGAGTCCTTCAGCCGTTCGAGTTTCTCGAGCTCGTCGGCCACGCTGAAGCCGACCACGTGTCGCAGCTCTTCGCGAGCTTGCTGGGCTCTCTGGCTTTGCCGCTCGGCCATCCCGCGGTGTTGCGAGATCAGGTAGATGAATATCCCCAAATACGGGAACACGATCAGCACGATCACCCAAACCACCTTGGCCCAGCCCGATATGTCGTGACGGCGGAACAGGTCACCGAAAACGGTGATGAGCAACCAGAACCAAAGGACGAAGACAAATACCGAAAAGACGTCGGCCACGAAGTTGGTGAAAGTGAAACCGCCCGTAAACAACATTTCGATCCTCCCTTTATCAAAGAGCGGAGATGGAGGACAGCAGTTCGGGTCAAGGACCTCAGCCGCAGACTGGCGCGGATGTCGCGCGAGCTCCCGCGAGTCCCACCTGTAGGGCGTCCTCCTTGGTTCGTTGAACGCGCTGCGCACCACCGTAGCGCGGGCGCCGCGCCAACGCAGCGGCGCCCGCTCGCCGAGAAGGTGATTGAGGCGGGTAAACATGATCGCCTGTCAATCTTTTTCTAAATTGCTGTCGCACACGGACGCTGTTGATTTTGAACGAATGGGCGCCGGGCATGTGCCCGCAGACGCCGGTAATCCTCGGCGACCTCGCCGCCAAGGTCGGGTGGTGCTGGCGTCGCGGGCGATGACCGGTCCGGTGCCAGCGCGATTCCTATCGGCGAAGCCTTTGTGCCCGTCAAATCAGGCTGGACCAGGTTTAACCGAGCCGCCATGGTGGCGCCCACCGAAAGCCGCCTACTCTGTTTCCAATCCGAGAGGGATCATGCCGGTGCCAGCCACTGAAGCCGATGGCTCCAGCCGCAATATCGTCCTCGTCGATTTCGCATTGCAGGGCGGCGGTGCCCACGGTGCCTTCACCTGGGGTGCTCTTGATCGGCTGCTGGAGGAACCCTGGCTGCAGATCGACGGCATCTCGGGCACCTCGGCCGGCGCGATGAACGCTGCGGTGCTGGCCGATGGTCACGCCGCTGGCGGGGCGGAGGGTGCGCGCGCCGCTTTGGAGAGCTTCTGGCGCCACGTCTCCCGGGCGGCATTGCTGAGCCCATTGCGGCGTGGGTTTCTGGACGTGCTCCTTGACCGCTGGTCGCTGGATCATTCGCCAGTCTTCATCGCGATGGACCTGATGGCACGGCTATTCTCTCCCTATGACCTGAACCCCGGAGGCTCCAATCCGCTTCGAGGGATCTTGGCTGAATGTATCGACTTCGAGCGGATCGGGCGGGCGCCGATCAAGCTGTTTGTCTGCGCCACAAACGTCCGCACCGGCCACGGTCGCGTATTCCGCAACCGCGAGATCACACCGGACGTCCTGCTTGCCTCCGCCTGCCTGCCGACCATGTTCCAGGCGGTCGAAATCGACGGCGAGCATTACTGGGATGGCGGCTACTCCGGTAACCCCAATCTCACGCCGCTGGTGCGGGAGTGTAATTCGAAGGACACAATTCTCGTACAGATTAATCCCGTTGAGCGCCCCGGCACGCCAAGAACCGCTCGCGAGATCCTCAATCGAATCAACGAGGTCTCCTTCAATGCGGTCTTGCAGGAGGAGTTGCGTATGATCGCGCTGCTGCGGAACGTCGCTGACCTCGGCGACACCGAGGGGGCGCTTTGGGCAAGCATGCGCATTCACCGCGTCGCCAGCGACATCATGGTTGACCTCGGTTATTCCTCGAAGCTCAACGCCGAGTGGGATTTTCTGTGCATGCTGCGCGATGCCGGGCGCCGAGCGGCAGGATCGTTTCTCGACACACACGGCGCCGATTTAGGACGGCGCTCCTCCTTTGACCTCGACGCGCTCGCGCAGAGCATGAGCGCGTAAAGCGATGGGGCTGTTTGGGATCCTGCTTGGCCTCGGGCTGCTCGTCTGGCTGGCTTATCGAGGCTGGAGCATCCTGCTGCTCGCTCCCGGCGCGGCGCTTGTGGCCGCCGCCTTCGCAGGCGGGCCGCTGCTCGCCTACTGGACGCAGACCTTCATGGACAGCGGGTCGCGATTTGTCGCGCAGTTCTTCCCGATCTTCCTGCTCGGCGCCTTGTTCGGCAAGCTGATGGAAGACAGCGGTTCGGTCGCGGCGATTGCCCAATTCATGTCCGCGCGATTAGGGCCGCGCCGGGCGATATTGACCGTCGTGCTCGCTGGTGCGTTCGTCACCTATGGCGGCGTCAGCCTGTTCGTTGCGTTTTTTGTGCTGGTTCCGATGGCGCAGGCCCTGTTTCGCGGAGCCGGGATTCCCAATCGTTTGATCCCGGCCGCGATCGCTCTGGGCACCATGACCTTCACGATGTCGGCGCTGCCCGGAACGCCGGCGATCCAGAATGCGATCCCGATCCCGTTCTTCGGCACAACGCCACTGGCAGCGCCCGCTCTCGGCATCATCGCCGCCGCGATCATGCTCGCCTTCGGCCTCTGGTGGCTGGGACGCGCGGAAGCCGCCGCGCACCGCAAAGGCGAAGGCTACGGCGCGGCGTCATCTGTCTCCGTCGACGCTGCGGCCGAGGACGCTACGGTGCGCCAGCGCGCGACGACGGCGCGCGAGTTCGACCCACCCGAGGTCCATCACGGCCGCCCGAGCGCCGAGGTGCCGCCGATCGCCGTGGCGGCGTTGCCGCTTCTTGTGGTGGTCGGCGTCAATGTCATGATGTCACTGGCCGTCCTGCCGCGCCTCGACGTTTCGTTCCTCGCCGAGGAGCGGTTTGGCGCGACCTCGCTCTCCGCCGTCGGCGGCGTGTGGGCGGTGGTGACCGCGCTGATGGCTGCGATCATAGTCGTGATCGCCGTCAACCGGGCGCGCCTGCCGGCGTTGCGCGAGACGATGGATGCCGGCGCCACCGCATCGGTGCTGCCGGTGCTCAGCGTCGCCAGCCTCGTCGGGTTTGGCGCCGTAGTCGCGGCAGTCCCGGCATTTGCCATCGTCCGTGATTGGGTGTTGGGGATCGGGGGTGGCCCTCTCGTCTCGCTGGCGGTCGCGACCAATGTGCTGTCGGCGCTGACCGGGTCCGCCTCGGGCGGTCTGACGATAGCGCTCGATGCCCTGGGCGGGACCTATATGCGCCTCGCGGCGGCGCACGGTATCGATCCGGCTCTATTGCATCGGATCGCCGTGATCAGCGCCGGCACGCTCGACAGCCTGCCGCAGAACGGCGCCGTAGTGACCTTGCTCGCGGTGTGCGGTTCGACCCACCGCGAGAGCTATTCCGACATTGTGATGGCCGTCATTGTCGGCCCGATCATTGCGCTCGCCGCGGTAATCGCGCTCGGCTCGGCATTCGGCTCTTTCTGAATTTGCGAACCCGGTTCCGACAATGGCGCTTTTCATCGTTCAACCGATCGGCGATTGTTTCTCTACCTCTAAGGAGAAGGGCAGTCATGAGATTCAAGGGATGGACCGTCGCTGCGGGGCTGGTATTGCTCGCTCCTTGTGCACCGCATGCCGCGACGGAAGCGAATTTCGGCGCCGCCACGACGGCCGACTTGGTCAACCTTTGCACTGCGGCGCCCGACAACGCGATCGGAACGGCGGCGGTCAATTTCTGCGAGGGCTTCGCACAGGGTGCGGTCTTGGTGGAAATGCAGAACATGGCTGCATTCCGCGGACCCAAGCTGTTCTGCATGCCCAATCCTCCGCCGACTCGCAACGAAGCGCTGAGCGAGTTCGTCCAATGGGCGCGCGCGTCGCCGGACCGCATGGCAGCCACGTCCACCGACGGGTTGTTCCGGTTTTTGAGCGAACGCTACCCCTGTCCGCAATCGCGCTGATCAACCGCTCTGGGGAACGCCATGAAAAAGTTACTGCTGCTCGCGGCCCTCGCTGTGCCGCTCGCTGCCTGCGCCGATATGACGCCGACCCAGCAGCGGGCGCTGACCGGCACCGCTGCGGGCGCCGGCGTCGGCGCCGTTTTTGGCGCCATCGGCGGGAACGCCGGCCTCGGTGCGGCCGCCGGCGCGGGCGCCGGGCTGGTCGGCGGGCTTCTCGTCGATCGCTCCCGACAGGCCCAGGACAGGGCCTTCCAGGAGGGCGTCGCGGCCGGGCGCCGGGGGACGCCGCCGACGCCGGCCCGATGAAAACGAGTGGCCGACTAGGCCGCTCGAAGCGCAGCGCCGTCACCTTCCTCCGCGCAGTCAGTGGCTATCGCTTGCCTCAGCTACTGCGCGATTTGGGCGCTCCCCTCGAACCATGGCAAACGTCATAATCCGGCACTTTCGAACAAGGTCCTCACTTGGGCAGCGCATTTTTGTAGATTGTGCCATCCTTCATAATGACCAAGAAGTTTTTGTCCGGGTCTTCGATGAGCTTGATGTCTTCCAGCGGATCGCCATCGACCAGCAGCAGATCTGCGAGTGCGCCCTCTTCGACGACGCCAAGCTTGCCGGGATAGGGATTGATAAACCCGGAGAGGGCCATCAGCTCGCCATTGTCCGCGGTGGCCATCTTGAGCGCCTCGGCAGACGTGTACCAGCGGACCATCTTGGCCAATATCGAACCTTGCCGGCTGGCAATCTTTGGTCACCAGACAGCACTGCAGCAATGGGAACGGATAGGCGATCATCCGTGAATTCAGCACATCCTCGACGGTGATCGGCGCCTTGAAGGTGGCGCCCGGGTTCTTCGCGGCCATTCGCGCTGCACGACCGAGACCATCGCCAATTGCTCGTACGCCCATCTCGTCGTTCCCGCGCAAGCGGGAACCCAGGGGTCCGGGGCCCCGTCACTCGCTCCTGGGCCCCCGCTTTCGCGGGGGCGACGGGAAATATTAGGTAGCGCAAGACCGGGACCGTGAACAATGTCGGCGGCCCCATCGGCCCATAGGGCTGCTCGAACTGGCCGGCGAAGCTCGTGGGCGCCACGACATTGCGGGTGCGCCCGACGCCGGAACGGCCGCTCTCGCCATGGGTGATCAGCACCGTCTCGCAGAGGCCCGAGGCGATCGCCGCGGCGGCATGGCGGACATGGATCATGACGAGCAGCCGCCGACCGCGGTGCCGTCGACCCATTTCGGCGTGAGCCCCAGATAATGCGCGACCGTCACCGGCGTCTCGCCGGCGGTCGCGATGCCGTCGATGTCGGCGGGCTCCTGGTCGGTAACACGCTGCTAACATCAGGGAGTTATCATTTTACTTCGATAAAGTCATTCAGAGAGATTCGATGGACCTTGAGGCGGCTCGAAGCGCCTTGGCTGGTGAGATCGAGGCAGCTCACGCAGACCCAAACTTCAACACACGTTTCGTTGGCGCACGTCGCATTGTCACGGCGACCGGAATCGAGGCATTACAAATCCAATATTCGAACGGCCTTTCTCTCGGTGACGTGCTCCTCCACGCCGTCAGCGCTCCACGCACCCCCGATCGACGAAGTTTCGCAGTGCTTGTTATCGATGCGCTGGCCGTAGACGGTCTGATGCCATCGACGTCAGAGAGGCCGGATATCGATCGCAATGTCTGCGCCCTCGCAGAGAGCGCGCTGCCGGAGATGTTAGAGCGTTTTAAGTATCCGTTCAAAAGTCAAAGCTATGAAAAGCGCCGCGCGCTGGAAGGGCTGCATGCCAGCGTGGTGGAGCTGCTGAGCCCGCTAGCCTCTCCTGCTAATGATCTCGAGGGTCTTCTGGTCAGCCGGTCGAAACTCACAAAATCCCTGACCGACGGCACCATCGAAACCTATTTCGGTGCGTCCACTGTTCGCGACTTGGTCGGCGGCGTGCAGCGCGTTTTCGAAAGCTTGTGCGACCTGCGGCAACAAGATGACGCGGCGTTTCAAGCAAAACTCCGAATGGCGGAGGAGGCCGTTGCAAGTCTGAGGGTTTCGCTTCAGGGACGCTCCGACGAGGTGGCGGACGCCGTGGCGAGCTTTTTCACGGCGGCGAACCATGTCGTGTCTCAGCTTGTCCAAGATACTGCACCATTGCTCGTGTCCGAAATCGCCACCGCGCGACCCGAGCCCCGTGTGGCCGCCAAACGCCACCAGCTTCACGAGGAGGGGAAGGAACTTAAGGTCCTGATCCCATTGGTTAATCTAGGTCCGGGATGGGCGTACGACGTCACTGTCCAGGGCGTTGCGGAGAGCGACTCCATCTGCGTCGATGGAGATATCCTCGAAATAGGTGATGTCAGGCCAGGTGAATTTTCCATCGCGCTGCGCGTCCTTGTCTGCACTCCATGCAAAGAGGCGGCCATGCTCCTCGATGTGTCATGGAAGATGGCTGGAGCACCGGAGAGACGGAGCGGGGCGTTCTCAGTGACCCTCGAGGCCCAGCGGGCGGACGTCGATTGGTCCGATCTTGAGACCCGCGATCCTTATAGCATCACGCCCGCCGAGGGCTCGCGGTTCGTCGGCCGCGTGGCACGAGTCCGATCGATCTCCAGCAGATACACGCGCGAGGTGATGGAGTCCGTGCTGATTGAAGGTCAGAAGCGAGTCGGGAAATCATCTCTTGCTTTTGCAGTTCGAGACGCGGTCATCGATAAGTCAAACAACAACACTCACGTCATCTATCGCGAGACTGGTGGCTATACCAGAGAAGATCCTTCGGGCACGATTGCCGCGATAGGCAGGATGATTGCAGACGAAATGTTGCCGTTCCTTCCCGCAGGGGACCCAGCCCCACAGCTGGACTTTCAGGGAACGCTCGCCCCTCTGAGCGAACTGGCACGCGCCCTTCAGGTGCGCTGCCCTACCCGGCGCTTCCTGATCATCTTAGATGACTTTGACGATATTCACCCCGAGCTTTACCAGCATGGCCGACTTGCCGACGTGTTTTTTTTGAACCTGCGGACGTTTAGCGCCCAAAAGAATATCGGAATGATGCTCGTCGGCGGAGAGCGTCTCAGATACATCCTCAGCCACCAGGGCGACCAATTAAACCGATTCAGCATCGAACACCTAAGCTACTTTAACCGGTCTGCGGAATGGGAGGATTATTTAGCGCTCGTCCAACGACCCTCGGAGCCAGATATCAACTGGGACCTTGCCTGTATTACTCGACTTTTTGATCTTACGAACGGGCATCCCTACTACACTAAACTTCTCTGTCGCGAAGCATACAGAGCTGCCGTGGCTGCGCGCGACACGGAGATTACGCTCACTGAGGTCAATACAGCGATCGCCAGTGTCTCTGGTGGCCTCGACCTACATAACTTCTCGCACTTCTGGACAGATGGCATTCTAGCGGATTCTGACGTGACCCTGTCTGTCGAACTCGACAGGCGCCGCCTTCTTGTTGCTGCCGCGCGGGCATGCCGCTCCGACCAGCCAATCCGCCGCGACTTCATTGTCCAACAAAAGGATCTGCTCCTCAATGCGGAGAAGGTGCAGTCGCTGCTAGATGAGTTTGCGAAACGAGGGATATTGCGGGAAGATCATGGCACGTACAGCTTTGATCTTCCCTTGTTCGAGAGCTGGTTGGTTAATGCGGGCGCGACAAAGCTGATCCCCGAACAGTCCGTGCAAGAGCACGCGGTCTTGGCGAGGCGGTCTGAGGACGAGGCGTTCGTCACCCCGGCCGAGATCACCAAACTCGCCGATGGCTGGCCTGCCTATCGGGGTCAGCCGGTCGGTCCCGAGCGCGTCCGCGCATGGCTCGGTCAGGTACAATCCAATCTCGACCAGCGCATCCTGTTTAAGCTTCTTGAGCGTTTGCGTTTCGTATCCGAGAAGGACGTCCGTGAGAAGCTCGACCTCGCGCATCGCACGGTTAGGATGCTAACAAATCCCCACGTCCCGGCGTCGCGAGCGCAACGTCGTTACGACCTCGTCGTGACCTATGTAGATGGCGAAGGAAAGAGTGGCCAATATTATGCGAGCAAGTATGCGGAAGAAAATCTGATTTCGACACAGTGCGTGATCGGGCAGGCGGATTTTGCACGTCGGGCTCAGGAGCTTGAAAGAGAGCGCGGGCCTGTAACCGGCATCGTAATTGTGGACGATGTCGTCGCCACAGGAGAGTCGCTGCGACACAATCTTCGTAGCTTCCTGTCGGCAAATCCCGTAATCACCGAGCGGAACATCCCTGTTATTGTCGTCGTGCTCTTCGCAACAGCTACGGGGGAGCAGCTTCTCCGAGAGGCCATTATCTGCGGGATGGGCACCAACATCGATCTCCGGGTCTGCGAGCACATCGAGGCGGGGTTGCGAGCCTTTGGTGACAGCGGAGCTTGGGCGTCAGAGAGTGAGGCGGAGCGCGCCTACAGTCTTGTCCGCACCCTAGGCGCGCGTGTCTACAAAAAGCGCCCGTTCGGTTACGGTGATTTGGGTCTGCTGCTTGTTTTTCCTCAGGCGGTTCCGAACAACACTCTACCGATCCTTCACTCGCAAGCAAAGGGATCGGAACGGTGGGATCCGCTGTTCGCGCGGCCGATCAATTAGTTGTCTTTCCTCTGGGGATTCCGGCCTCGCAGCTCACGGCGCCTCGTTCGACATGATGATCGTGCCGGAGGCGGCGAACATGCCGCCGACGCCGTGGCAGACCGAGATCTTGGCGCCGGGGATCTGCGCGGGGGCGATGCCGCGCATCTGGCGCACGCTCTCCTGCAAGGCGTACATGCCGTACATGCCGGAATGCATGTAGGAGAGGCCGCCGCCATTGGTGTTGAGCGGCAGTTTGCCGCCGGGGGCGGTGTTGCGCTCGGCGATGAAGGCGCCGGCCTCGCCGCGCGGCACAAAGCCGAGATCTTCGAGGCCGTAGATCGGCAGATGCGCGAAGGCGTCGTAGATCATCAGATGGTCGACGTCGTTGTGGGTGATGCCGGCCTCGGCGAAGGCCTTGGGGCCGGCGACGCGGAAGGCGCGCGAGGAGGTGAAATCCTCCATTTGGCTGACCATCGGGGTCTCGACACTCTCGCCGGTGCCGAGCAGGTAGACCGGCTTTTGCGGGAAGTCGCGGGCGCGCTCGGCGGCGACCAGGATCAAGCGCGCCGCCGCCATCGGTCACCAGGCAGCACTGCAATAGCCGGAACGGGTAGGCGATCATCCGCGAGTTCAGCACGTCCTCGACGGTGATCGGCGTCTTGAAGGTGGCGCGCGGGTTCTTCGCCGCCCATTCGCGCTGCACGACCGAGACCATCGCCAATTGCTCGTGCGTCAGGCCGTAGGTCTTCATGTAGCGCAAGCACCGGGATCGTGAACAAAGTCGGCGGCCCCATCGGCCCGTAGGGCTGCTCGAACTGGCCGGCGAGGCTGGTCGGCGCGACGACATTGCGGGTGCGCCCGACGCCGGAGCGGCCGCTCTCGCCATGCGTGATCAGTACCGTCTCGCAGAGGCCCGAGGCGATCGCCGCGGCGGCGTGGCGGACATGGATCATGAACGAGCAGCCGCCGACCGCGGTGCCGTCGACCCATTTCGGCGTGATGCCGAGATAATGCGCGACCGTCACCGGCGTCTCGCCGGCGGTGGCGATGCCGTCGATGTCGGCGGGTTTGAGGCCGGCATCGGCCATCGCGTTGAGCGCGGCGTCGGCATGCAATTGGATCTGCGACATGTCGGGGATGACGCCGAGCTGGGTGGTCTCGGCGGCGCCGACGATGGCGATCGATTTCGGCTTCATCGCGATTACCTCCGCGCCGGGCGGAAAAGGGGGAGGGTGATCTCGTCGTCGAGCTTCTCGAAGGCGACTTCGACCGGCATGTCGAGCTGCAATGCCTCGGGGGTCTGCGGGCAATCGGTGATGTTGGTCATCATGCGCGGCCCCTCGTCGAGCTCGACGACGGCGATCGCATAGGGCGGCGTGAAGCCCGGCACCGGGCGGTGGTGGATCACATAGCTGTAGAGCCGGCCCTTGCCGCTCGCCGCGAACACGGCGACGTCGCGCGCGGCGCAGGCGGGGCAGAACGGCCGCGGCGGGAAATACACCTTGCCGCAGGCATTGCAGCGCTGCAGGCGCAATTCGCCGGCCCGCGTGCCGTCCCAGAAATGCTGCGTCTCCGGCGTCGGCTGCGGCCGCGCGCGTCTTCCTTCGGACATTTCGGCTCCTTCCGTGCAGTCTCGCAACAGCGACTTTGACGCCTGCCGAGAATTCGGGCAAACGGAATAGAGCGTTGCATTGCGGTCGTGCGTGCTTCGAGATGCGCCCTTCAGGCGCTCCTCAGCATGAGGAGCTCCGTGGTATGGCACAGAGAAAACTCCTCATCCTGCAGGAGGCCGCGAAGCGGCCGTCTCGAAGGACGCACGGTGGCGGTATCCAGGAGAGCGGGACATGGCAATATCACCGGGCAAGATCGCGGCGGCGGAATTGCGGCGGCGGTACCAGGCGGGCGGGGAGATCGCGATTGTCGATGCGCGCGAGGAGGGCGTCTTTCACGAGCGGCATCTGCTGATGGCGTCGTGCCTGCCCTTGTCGCGGCTGGAATTGATTGCGCCGGGGCTGTTGCCGCGGCGCTCGGCGCCGATCGTCGTGTGTGATGACGGCGAGGGGCTTGCCGAGCGCGCGGCGGCGCGGCTGATCGAAGGCGGGTATAGCGACGTCTCGGTGCTGGAGGGCGGGGTCAAAGCGTGGGAGGCCGCCGGATTTCCTGTCTATAGCGGCGTCCATGTGCCGAGCAAGGCCTTCGCCGAGGTGGTCGAGCACGAATACGGGACGCCGTGGATCAGCGCCGAGGAACTGGCCGAGCGCCAGAGAAGAGCGGCGAGCCGATGGCGATCTTCGACAGCCGGTCCTACGAGGAATACCATTCGAACACGATCCCCGGTGCGATCAGCGTGCCCGGCGCCGAGCTCGTCTATCGCTTCCGCGAATTGGTGCCGTCGCCCGACACTTTCGTCGTCGTCAATTGCGGCGGGCGCACGCGCAGCATCATCGGCGCGCAATCCTTGATCGACGCCGGCGTGCCGAACCGCGTCGTCTCGCTGAAGGACGGCACGATGGCCTGGCACCTCGCCGGGCTCGGGGTCGTCTCCGGGGCCACGGGCCGCGCCCCCGACGTGTCGCCCGAAGGCGTCGCCGCGGCGCGGCAGCGCGCCGAGGCGGTCGCGCGGCGCTATGGCGTGCCGGTCATCGACCGCGCCAAGCTCGCCGAATGGCAGCGCGAGGCCGACCGCCGCACTCTGTACGTCATGGATGTGCGCGACCCGGCCGAATACCGCGCCGGCCATCTGCCGGGTTCGGTGATGGCGCCGGGCGGGCAGTTGGTGCAGGAGACCGACAGCTGGCTCGGCGTGTGGGGCGCCCGCGTCGTGCTGGTCGACGACACCGGCGTCAGGGCGCGCATGACGGCGTCGTGGCTGCGGCGCATGGGTTGGGACGCGGCGGTGCTCGAAGGGGGGCTCGAGGGAGTGGAGCTTGGAGCGCGGTACGCCGGAACCGAAGAGCGACCTCTTCCCGCTCGCCGGTCCCGGAGCCGGCGAGCGTTCAGCCCTCCGAGCTGCAGGCGAACCCGGGTGTCGTCGTCGACCTGGCGTTGAGCCGGCAGCATCGTCAGGGGCACATTCCGGGCGCCTGGTTCGCGATCCGCGCCCGCCTCGCCGAGGCGCTCGACAAATTGCCGGCGCAAGGCGATCTCGTGCTGACCAGCGAGGACGGCACGATCGCCCGCTATGCCGCGGCCGAGCTGCGCACCCGCCGCCCGGTGAAGGTGCTGGCCGGCGGCACCGCGGCGTGGAAAGCCGCGGGGCTGCCGCTCGAGACCGGCATGGGGCCGCTCGCCAGCGAGCCCGACGATGTCGCCTTGTCGGCGCGCGAGCGGCCCGCCGACCGCGAGCGCTACATGCGCGAATACCTCGCCTGGGAGGTCGACCTGGTCAACCAGATCGCCCGCGACGCGGATTGCCGCTTCCGCCTCGCGGCTGTCCTAGGATAGGAGGACCCTGGAGATGCGCTTTTCAAACCTGATTTTTGTTCTGGCGGCGCTCTGTCTCGCGACGGTGCGGCCGGTCTGTGCGGAGGAGACCATGAACGGGCCCGTCTATATCGTCACCTATTTCGATGTCGCGCCGGCGGCGGCGCAGCAGAGCGCCGGGATCGTTCGGGACTTTGCCGATGCGAGCCGCAAGGAGGACGGCAATGCCGGGTTCGAGGCATTCGAAGAAATTGGCAGGCCCAGCCGGTTCGCGACATTGGAAATCTGGCGCGACAAGAAGACTGCGGACGCGCACAACGCGGACACCGCTGCGGCCGCATTCCGCAACAAGCTTCAGCCGCTGATGATCGGCGGGTTCGGAGCACGGCCGCATGGCGGGCTCTCGGTCGCTACGCCGAAGGGGCAGCTTCCGGCCGACGCGCTTTATGTCCTCACCCATGTCGATGTTTTCCCGACCTACAAGGACCAGGCGATCGAGCTCGTCAAGGCGCAGGCGGACGCCGCACGCAAGGACGACGGCAATCTGCGCTATGACGTCGTGCAGTGGGATGGGCACCCGAACCATTTCACGTTGGTCGAGGTCTGGCGCGACCGCAAAGCCTTCGACGCAAGTGTGACGACGCCGCACAACAAGGAATTTCGCGACAAGCTGACGCCGCTCGAAGGCGCGCTCTATGACGAGCGGCTGTACCAGGCCGTGCGTTAGCTTGCTCCGTTTAAATTTCCCTCTCCCCCGCTTCGCGGGGGGAGAGGGCAGGGTGAGGGGGGTACGCGCCGCCGCATCGGCCGTGATCCTGTCGATCTTGCTGTCGGCCGCGGTGCACGCCGCCTCGGCTGCCGAAGTCGAGGCCGAGCACGGCATGGTCGTGTCCGCGCATCGGCTGGCCTCGGAGGTCGGGGTGCGCGTGCTGCAGGCCGGCGGGAACGCGATCGATGCGGCGGTTGCGGTCGGCTATGCGCTCGCCGTCGTCGACCCGTGCTGCGGCAATATCGGCGGCGGCGGGTTCATGACGATCCATCTCGCCGACGGGCGCGAGACCTTCATCAATTTCCGCGAGACCGCCCCCGCAGCGGCCAGCGCCGGGATGTATCTCGACGCGGAAGGGAAGCCGGTCGACGAGCTAAGCCGGCATGGCTACCTCGCCGCCGCAGTGCCCGGAACGGTGATGGGGCTCGACCATGCCGCGACCAAATACGGCCGGCTGCCGCGCGCCGCATCTGATCGCGCCGGCGATTGCGCTGGCGCGCGACGGCTTTGTGTTGAGCCGCGCCGACACCGACATTCTCGACGCGAGGGCAGACCGGTTCGGCCGAGGACCCCGGGGCTGCAAAAATTTTTCTGCGGCCGGACGGGAGCCACCTCCAGACTGGCGATCGCCTCGTGCAGAGAGACCTCGCAGCGACCCTCGAGCTGACCTCGGAGCAGAGGCCCGGAGGCGTTCTACAAAGGCCCGGTCGCGGCGGCAGTCGAGAAGGCGAGCCGAGAGAATGGCGGCATCCTCGCCGCCGGCGATTTTGCTGCGTACACGGTCACCGAGAGCGCTCCCTTGACCTGCACCTACCGCGGCTATCTGCTTGTCTCGGCGCCGCCGCCGAGTTCGGGCGGCACGACGATGTGCGAGATCCTCAACATCCTCGAAGGCTATGACATCGCGGCGTCGGGATTTCGCTCGGCGAAATCGGTGCGCCTGATGGTCGAGGCGATGCGCCGCGGATATCGCGACCGCAATACCTATCTCGGGCGACCCCGATTTCATCGCGAACCCGCTGGCGCGGCTGCTGTCCAAGGACTACGCCGTCTCACTCCGCGCCGAGATCGCCCGCGGCGCTACCGAGAAGGGGGCGGGAATGGGTGCGCCGCGCGAAAACTCCGAGACGACCCATTATTCGGTCGCCGACGGTGAAGGCAACGCGGTCGCGGTCACCTACACGATCAATGGTTATTTCGGCGCCGGCGTCGTCGCACCGGGCACCGGGTTTTTTCTCAATAACGAGATGGACGATTTCACCGTGAAGCCGGGCGCTCCAAACCTCTACGGTCTCGTCCAGGGCGAGCCCAACGCCATCGCGCCGGGCAAGCGGCCGCTGTCGTCGATGACCCCGACCTTGGTCGAGCGCGACGGCAGCGTCGTTGCGGTGCTCGGTAGCCCCGGCGGTTCGCGGATCATCACGACCGTGCTCGAGACGATCATGAATCTCGTCGACCACGGCATGACCGCGCAGGCGGCGGTCGACGCGCCGCGGCTGCACCATCAATCGCGGCCGGAAGACGTCTATTTCGAACGCTCCGGCCTTTCTCCCGAGGCCGCCGCTCAGCTCACCGAGATGGGTTACAAGCTCGTCGAGCAACGGCCGTGGGGTGCGGTCGAATTGATCGAAATCGCCGGCCGCCGGCTCCGCGGCGCCAGCGACCGCCGGCTCCCGGCCGGCGCGGCGGTCGGATACTGATCGCGCCGATCGCGACTAACGCCCGGAGCCCCGCCAGCCCGGCACCCGGGAACCGAGCGGTTTCTCCCGAGGTTTTTAACAGTAGACCGTAGTGGACTGGGTCCGCAGCGTTATGGCCATCCGGCCGCCGGCGATCAACCGCCCGTTAACGCCGCGAACCCAGAATGAGGCGGCTCGCAGCAAGCTGGTCGGCAGAGAAGAACATGCTCAGATCATCGATTTTACGAGCCGTCGATTTCTGTAGCCGCCATGCCTGGTGGGTCATCGTGGTCGGACTCGCATTGGCGACGGCATCAGCAGTTTATACGGTACGAAATTTCGCGGTAAAAACCGACGTCAAGGACCTGTTTCCGCACGATCTGCCGTGGACGCAGCAGGCCTTCGAATTCATGAAGGCCTTTCCGCAGCCGGAAATGCTCGTCGTTGTCGACGCCCCGACGCCGGAGCTGGCCGATCAGGCTTCGACAAAGCTCGCCGAGGCCCTCGCTCATCGTCCCGATCGGTTTCGCGCGGTTCATCAGATGCAGGGCGGCTCGTTCTTCGAGCGGAACGGGCTGCTGTACCTGCCGGCGAGCGAGGTCGCGCGACTGAGTGACGGTCTCGTCCAGGCCGATCCGCTGCTGCAGACGCTAGCCGCTGATCCGAGCCTGCGCGGAGCCCTGGGCGCATTGGATCTCGGCCTTATGGGCGTCCAATACGGGCAGGTCCAGCTCGACGAGCTGGCGCGGCCGATGAACATGGCTTCGCAGACCGTGGAGGAAGCGCTATCGGGCCGCCCCGCGAGTTTCTCGTGGCGCGCCCTCGCCAGCGGAAAAGCCGCGGAACCGCAGGAATTGCACCGGTTCATCGAGGTCGAGCCGGTGTTGGATTACAGCGCGCTGGAACCCGGCCGAGGGGCGAGCGATGCGATAATGCAGGCGGCCGATGACCTGCACCTAAGCAACGATTACCAGGCGCGGGTGCGGCTGACCGGCCTGGTGCCGATGAACGACGACCAGTTCGCGACAATTAGAAAGAGCGCGCCACTGACTGCTGCCGTCTCCTTGATCTCGGTGCTAGCGATACTGTGGCTGGCACTGCGTTCCGGGCGGCTGATCCTGCCCGTCGCGCTCAATCTCGTGGCCGGTCTGGCAATTTCTGCGGCCTTGGGGTTGGTCATGGTGGGTGCGCTGAACGTAATTTCGGTCGCATTCTTTGTCCTGTTTGTTGGTCTGGGCGTCGATTTCGGCCTGCAATTCAGTGTGCGCTACCGGGCCGAACGGCACGAGTATGGCGATTTGCGCGCGGCGCTGAGGAGCACGGCGCGCAAGGCCGGCGCGCCTTTGGCGCTCGCCGCGGCGGCCACTGCCGTCGGTTTTTCCTCGTTCATGCCGACATCGTACCGCGGACTGTCCGAGCTCGGACAGATCGCCGGTGGCGGGATGATCATTGCCTTCCTGACCAGCATCACGTTGCTGCCGGCGCTGCTGACAGTAATGAAACCGCCGGCCGAGCCGCAACCCATGGGCTTCGCCGTGCTCGCGCCGGTCGACACCTTCGTCCAGCGATACCGCATCCCGGTCGTCGCAACGACCTTGCTGCTCGTCGCACTTGCCTCGCCCTTGCTCATCTACCTGCGCTTCGATTTCAACCCCCTCCACCTGCGCAATCCAAGCGCCCCCTCGGTCGCGACCTTTCTCGACCTGCGCAAGGATGCGCAGACCGGCGCGAATGCGGTCGAAATCATGGCGCCAAACCTGTCTGCGGCGAAGACAATCGCCGATCGCGTGGCGGCGCTTCCAGAAGTCGCGCAGTTGAGGACCCTCGACGGCCTCGTACCACGCGAGCAAGACAAAAAGCTGCAGCTCATCGGAGCGACGGCGGCAAAAATCGAACCTTCGCTGCACCCGGCTGAGATCAAGCCAGCGCCGACCGATGCAGAGACTGTTGCCGCATTGAACACTACCGCAAGCCAGTTATCGGCGGTCGCGGGAAGTAATGCGGGACAGGGGGCAGACGCAGCGCGGCGTTTGTCCGGGCTGTTGTCGCAGCTCGCCCGATCCGATCCCTCGGTACGAGAGAAAGTCGAACAGGCAGTTGTAGACCCGCTGCGTTTCTCGTTGGATCAGCTGAGCAAAGAGCTGAGGCCGCAGCTCATCACGATCGACAGCGTGCCTTCGGATTTGAAGAGGATGTGGCTGGCGCCGGATGGGCGTGCCCGCGTCCAGGTGCTTCCGAAGGCCGACCCTGACAACACGAGGGCGCTGCGCCAGTTTGTAACTGCAGTGCTCGCGGTCGAGCCGGCGGCGACCGGGCCGGCAGTACTGATGTACGAGGCCGGCAACACCGTCGTGCGGGCCTTTGTCGAAGCCGGAGTGTTCGCCCTTGCCGCCATTGCATTACTGCTGGGCATCACGTTGCGGCGCATTTCCGACGTCCTCCTCACCCTCATACCTCTTCTCGTCGCCGGCATCGTCACACTCGAGCTATGCGTCGCTTTCGACATCCCGCTGAACTTCGCCAACATCATTGCGCTGCCCTTGCTGCTCGGCGTCGGCGTTGCGTTCAAGATTTACTACATCATGGCTTGGCGCAGCGGCAAAACCGCGCTGGTTCAGTCGACATTGACGCGCGCCGTGATCTTCAGCGCTCTGGCCACGGCAAGCGCATTCGGCAGCCTCTGGCTGTCCAGCGATCCCGCCACTTCCAGCATGGGCAAATTGATGGCGCTGGCGCTGGTCTGCACAATGGCCGCCGCAGTGCTGTTCCAGCCTGCGCTGATGGGACGGCCGCGGACGAAGCCGGTCTGGGTCGTGCGCCGCGAGAGCCCGGCCGGGGCCGTAACGCAGGTCAGTCCGCGGACGCGGACTGCGCCTGCGCACCAGGAGCGCGCGCTCGCAGAAACGCGCGCGTCCGGGAATGAGCGCGAGTAGCGAGCGGCCGATCGGGACGGACCTCGTGCCGCGCCGGTCCAGCCTAGCGCTCGGCAATCTGCGCGCGTTCGTCATCCTGCTCGTGCTGTCGTTCCACTCGGTGCTGGCCTATCTGTCATTTCTTCCAGCGGAACCGTTTCCGTTCGACAGTGCGCCGTACCAGTGGCGCGCGATACCGATCATCGACAGCCATCGCTGGCTCGGCTTCGATTTGTATTGCGCATGGCAAGACGTTTTTTTGATGTCCCTGTTTTTCTTCTTGTCGGGACTGTTTGTGTGGCCGAGCCTGAGCCGCAAGGGCGCTGCGAATTTTCTGCAAGGCCGTCTGTTGCGGCTCGGGCTGCCGTTCGCCCTCGTCGTCGGAATTTTAATGCCGCCGACGCTCTATCCGAGCTATCTGCAGACAGCGAGCGATCCAAGCGTTGCGGGGTATTGGCGGCATTGGCTGGCATTGCCGTTCTGGCCGTGCGGACCGATGTGGTTCTTGTGGCTCTTGCTGGTCGCGGACTTTGCCGTTGCTGGCGTGTTCCGGTTTGCACCGGAACTGCACAGCCGCCTGAGGCGCCTCTCTTCAGTCGCCGAGGCGCATCCCGCGGGGTTCTTCGCCGGGTTTTTGCTTGCCTCCGTGCTCGCCTATGTGCCGTTGGCGCTTATCTTCACGCCGTCGGCCTGGTTCCAGCTGGGCCCATTCGCGTTCCAGCTGAGCCGTCCGCTGCATTATGCCCTTTATTTCTTTGCCGGCGTCGGGCTCGGCGCCGGCGGCGTCGAACGCGGCCTCCTCGCGGCCGACGGGCCGCTGGTGCGTCGATGGGCCATGTGGGTCGTTGCCGCACTGGTTTCATTATTGGCTTGGATGGGGCTTACCGGGCTCACGATGGCAAGCGGCTCGCCTTCCGCTGGGTCTGCGGATTCTGGCCGATCTGAGTTTTGTTCTCGCCTGCTTGGCCAGCTGTTTTGCTGTCCTCGCGGTCGTGCTGCGCTTTGTCGCCCGCGGCCTGCCGTCGCTGTCCGGGCTGAGAGACAGTGCCTTCGGCATGTATCTCGTGCATTATCCGTTCGTTGTGTGGCTGCAGTTCGCGCTCCTCAGTCTCGCGCTCCCGGCGGTCGTAAAGGGGACAGTAGTATTCGGCGGCACGCTGTTCCTGAGCTGGTGGACGGTGGCGGCGCTAAGCCGCCTTCCACCGTTCGGTCAGATAATCGGGGCGGGGCGGGCGAGAGGAGCCGCAGCCTCGTAACCCGTCTTTTCGCGCACGAACGCGCCGACGCGCTCGATGGCGCGGCGGGCCTCCGGGATCAGAGGCACGAATACATGCCAGACATGCGGCATGCGCGGCCATATTTCGAGTTCGACCTGACACCCCGCAGCGCGCATGCGATCGGCCATGCGCACGGCGTCGTCGCGCAATACCTCGTCGCTGCCGACCTGGATGATCGTCGGCGGCAGCCCGGCGGGATCGCCGTAAAGCGGCGATACATAGGGAGCGCGCGGATCGGCGCCGGCGAGATATTCGCTCACGAACAACGGCGGATCATCGGCGCTGAGCATCGGATCACAGGTGGCATTCACCCGGAGCGACGCTCCAGTCAGTGCGAGATCGGTCCAGGGTGACAACGCGACGGCGGCAGCCGGCAACGGATAATCCTCGTCGCGCAATCTCAGCATCAGCGAGAAGACGAGCCCGCCGCCCGCCGAATCGCCCATCACCGCAATCCGGCTCGGGTGCGTCCCCTGCGTCAGGAGCCAGTTATAGGCGGTGAACGCATCTTCGAGCGCGGCCGGGAAAGGATGCTCGGGCGCAAGGCGGTAATCGACTGCGAGCAGGCGAGAGCGAGCCGCAGATGCAATTCGCCAAGTGAGATGCCGGTAGAGGTTTGGCGAGCCGATGATGAAGGCACCGCCATGCAGAAACAAGACGTGGCGATCGGGTTCGGAATTGGGAGTAGATATCATGTCGGCCCTGACCCCGTCGGCATCGACGGCGAGGGTGCGTGTCTGTGGTGGCGGGTCCGGAACCAAGCGCTCGGCAACGGTCACAAACCGTCTGTGCTGTTCGACGGTCAGCTCGCGATGATTGCGATGCTTGATCAACCAGCGCAGGCCGGCCCGGACCATCTCGGCTCTCACACTCATCTTGCTCGGTATTCTCCACGGTCAAACGCTTACCCCGTTGCGGCATAAGGGGGAGCCTGTCATGGCAGACCCCTTCTCACCATCTCCTGAAAACAGATGCGGGTTGAGGAGATAAGGAAAGTGCGGTTCTCACCGATGGTCGATCGCATCGCCGCACGGGGCGCCGACGCCTGGAGCATCCAGATGGAGGCGGTACGCCTGCGCGACCAGGGCCAGGATGTCATTTTTTTGACGGTTGGCGATCCCGACCAAGCGCCGCCGGAGCCGGTCATCGACGCAACCGTCGACGCGCTGCGCCGCCATCGCACCGGGTACTCCTCGATCATCGGTTACCCCAGGGTGCGGGAAGCAATTGCCGCGCGGTTCCAGCGGCGCACCGGGCGTCCCTGCAGCGCCGACAACGCCGTCGTCACGCCCGGCGCGCAGGGCGGGGTCTATTGCGCACTGCAATGCCTCGCTGGCCCTGGCGACGAAGTCATTGTGCCGGAGCCGATCTACAATACTTACGGGCCGGTTATCGCGGCGAGCGGCGCTCGCCTCGTGACGGTGGCGTTGCGCGCCGAGCGGGGTTTCCATCCGGACCTCGAGGCGATCGCCGCGGCTGTCACTCCGCGCACCCGGGTAATCTGGATCAACAGCCCGCACAACCCGACAGGCGTCGTGTTCACGGCAGACGAGGTCGCCGGGATTGCCGAGCTGTGCCGCAAACGCGATTTGTGGCTCCTTTCAGACGAGGTCTACGAAGACCTCGCCTTCGCCCGGCCGCACGTCAGCCCGTGGTCATTGCCCGACATGGCCGAGCGCACCGTCGTCGTCTCGAGCTTGTCGAAATCGCATGCGATGCCGGGCTTTCGCTTTGGCTGGATCATCGGGCCGGCGGCACTGTCGCGGCACCTTTTCGATCTGTTGGTCGCTATGATCTATGGCAGCCCGGCCTTCATCCAGGACGGGGTGATGCCCGCCCTCGAAAACGACCTCCCTGAGGTAGCCGCGCTCCGTGAGGCCTACCGTGACCGCGCCATATTGCTCTCGCGCATCCTTGCAGAGGCGCCCAATTGCCGACCGACTCCGCCCGAGGGCGGAATGTTCGTTCTGTTGGATATCCGCGGCACGGGTCTCGGGGCCGAAACCTTCGCGCGCCAGCTCCTGGCCCGGGAGAATGTCGCCGTTCTGCCGTGCGACGGTTTTGGGCCAAGCGCCGTCGGGCACTTGCGGATCTCGTTGACCGCTCCCGAACCTCGCCTCGCGGAGGCCGGCTACCGCATCGTCCGCTTCGCCCGAACCGTCGCGCGGTGAATGCCGTTATGGCGCCGGAACCCGCGGGTTTCGCAGCCCGTTCAGCCGCCGATAAACAACCCTGCGAATGAGACGCCAAATGTCTGCAGGATCAACAGCCCGTTCAGCATCAGCACCGCGACGGCACCGGTACTCGCTGTAACATGAGTCAGCTTGCGGTTGACAAACCGCCCCATGATGTCGAGCCGCCCTGTGAAGACGATGAGGGCGATCATAGGGAGCGGGAGAGCAAGGCTAAGCACGACCTGGCTGATGACGAGCGCGCTCGTCGCGTCGACACCCAGGCCGACGACAACAAAGGCCGGCAGCATCGTGACGAGCCGCCGCACCCAGATCGGGATGCGGAAGCCGACAAACCCTTGCATGATCATCTGGCCGGCAAGCGTTCCAACCGCCGAACTCGACACTCCGGAGGCGAGGAGCGACACGAGGAAAACGCCTGCCGCTGCGCCGCCGAGCAGTGGCGCCAAGGTATGGAAAGCGCTCTCGATTTCGGCGACTTCGGGATGCCCCGAATGGAAAGCGCCCGAGGCCATCATTACCATCGCCATGTTCACGAGGCCCGCAACCGTGAGGGCACCGATCACTTCATGGTTCGAGATGCGGACGAGCTTTCGCTTCTCGGTCTCGTTGCGCGCCGGGATACGCGCCTGCGTCAGGCCGGAATGCAGATAAACCGCGTGCGGCATGACCGTCGCCCCGATAATGCCGACGGCGAGCAGCAGCGCCTGGGTATCGGCGAGTTGCGGCAGGACCGTATGCAATGCGGCCGAGCCCCAATCCACCGGTGCAATGAACAACTCGATCAGATAACAGAGTGCAATCACGGCAACGAGGCTGCCGATGATCAGCTCGACCGGGCGAAATCCGCGCCTTTCGAAGAGCAAAATTCCGTAGACGATGACCGCCGTCACAGCCATCCCGGCCAATAAAGGTATGTTGAGCAACAGCGAGAGCCCGATGGCGCCGCCGAGGAACTCGGCAAGATCGGTCGCCATCGCGGCGATCTCGCTGATTGCCCACATCGCCATGACGATCGGCCGCGGGAACTCTTCCCGGCACATTTCGGCGAGGTTCCGGCCGGTAACGATGCCCAGCTTGGCCGAGAGAGCCTGAAAGAGCATCGCGATCAAATTGGCGAGCATCACGACCCAGAGCAGGCCGTAACCGTATTTTGCGCCCGCCTGGATATTCGTCGCGAAATTGCCCGGGTCCATATAGGCGATCGAGGCCACGACGGCGGGGCCGGCGAAGGCCAGGTACCGGTACCACCCCAGTCGCTGGCCATCGAGCACCTGACGGGCCGCCGCGACGGTCCGCTCCGAGAGCGGCGTGCCCGTGGGTCCGCGGAACAACGCCCGGGCGCGGGCGAGGACCGGATCCGCGCGCGAGGGATCAAGGAAAACCATGCAGTCCTCGTGCCGCCCCGGGCTCGAGAGAACGCGCGCTATTCGGCCGCTCTCGTAGTGCGGCGCTCGTCGTCTGGGTTCTTGACCTCAACGGGCACGCTGCCCTGCGGCGTCGGCTCATTGACGTATTTGAAAGCCGGCTCGCTGTTCCACGGACCCCGCGCGTCGAGCTGGCCGTCCTTGGACAGGTTGAAGTAGAGGTCGACCGTCTCGTCCGGCTTGACGTTGCCAAAATTGGGATCGGTCAGCTTGCCGAGCGACTCGAGCGCCTTCATGAACATGTTGGTGTGCGAGATCTCGCGGGTCAGAAGGAAGGTCAGCGCCTTCTTGCTGCCCTCGTCCGGCGAGAGCTTGATCAGCGCCTCGTAGGTTTGCCGGGCGCCCGCCTCGGCGGCGATGTCGGCGCGCAGATCCCGCACTACGTTGCCACCCTCGTTGACATAAGCCGCAGTCCAGGCCTGCCCGTTGCTGTCGACAAGATGCGGCCCGACGCCGCGGACCGCGAAGAGCGTGCTCTTGTAAGCGGCGTCCCTGGCGTCGCTCTTTTCGGTGTGCTGCTCGATCATCCGCCCAACCATCTCGAGATGGCTGAACTCCTCGAGCGCGATGTCGTGCAGCATGTCGCGGATCGCCGGGTCCTCGACATGGAAAGACTGGGTCCAATAAGTCAACGCGGCGCTCAACTCGCCGGTAGCGCCGCCGAACTGCTCCAGCAGCATTTCGCCAAAGCGCGGATCGGCGCCCTGGACCTTGACGTCGTACATTAGTTCCTTGCGGTGGAAGAACATCGGAGACCCCTCGTGGGAAAAACTGTAGCTACCGCACGAAGGCTTCCGCGCGGCTGAGTCTCCCAACAGGGTTATTGCCGACGAGGTTCCGGTTTACCGCAAAAGGGTCGCGCGGTAGGTCGAATGCGCGCATCTCGCGAAAGGGCGGCTGCCTCGTTAAAGATGGCAGCCTGAGCTGCCCGCTCATCTGCGTCGGCTCTGCTGCAGGACTGCAACAAGTCGCTTATTATGATAAGACACCCGGGACATGCTGGCGTGGGCGACGTGCGGATACACTACCGTTACCGGGGCAACGAGAAGATCTTCGACAAGCCGGCCGAGTTGGTGGTCGTCGGCCGGCCGCGCCATGGCGTGCAGGTCGATATCGATTTGACACCGGATCTGCGCGTTTCACGGCCCCATGCGCGGATTTCGGTTGCCGAGGGCGACTACTGGATCGAAGACCTCGGCAGCGCCAATGGCACGGAAGTGGATGGGCGGCCGATAAAGGGGGTGGGTAAAGTCCGGCTCGAACCCGGCCATTGCATCCAAATCAGCGATACCACGTTAACGGTCGATATTCCGGCCAGGGAGCCTCAGCTCGAGCCCAGCTGGGCATCGGACGACCGGACCTTGGTCGACACCCATGATACGCGCCTCGACATCGCCGAGATGATCGATGCCGCAGCGCCCGTTTTCGAGCCAGGCAAGCCGATCGATCCGGGTCGGGCGCAGGCACTGGCGCTGCTCTACGAGTTGCCTCTTCAGTTCGGCGAGCAAACCGAGCTCGATGCGCTGTTTCAGACGATAATCGAGCGGCTGGTGGCAATAACTCCGGCGGCGACCCGCGGCGCCTTGCTGCTCGAGGATCAGACGAGCGGCGAGCTGCTGCTCAAGGCGCATGTTCCCGCGGGCCAGCCTTCGGTCAGCATGACTCTGGCGTCGAGGACAATGTCGCGCCGCCAGGGATTTATCTGGCGCGAGGGTTTGGATCCCAGCCAAAGCCAGTTCTTGAACCGAATCAAGGCCGGCATGTATGTCCCGCTGATCTGGAAGGGCCGGGTATTGGGCGTGGCGTGCGTCGACAACAGCGATGGCGGGACGATCTTTACTGCCGACGATTTGCGCCTGATGCTTGCCGTAGCGCATTACGCCGCGATGGCGGCCATGCAGAGCCAGATGCAGAGCGAGCTTCGCCGCAATGCCGCGCTGCTCAGTCGGCTGTTGACCAATTTCTCGCCGAAGATCCGCGATGCGCTGTTGTCGCGGGCGGCTCACGGACGCCTGCGCCTCGGCGGCGAGCGGTCGGAGGTAGTCCTTCTCGCATCGGATATCCGCGGCTTTACATTACTGACCTCGGGCATGGATACCGACGATGTGATGGACCTGCTCAACGATTATATGTCGGCTCTGGTCGAGGCGATCTTCAAGCATGACGGTACTGTCGACAAGATCACCGGAGACGGCATCCTGGCAGTCTTCGGCAGTCCTGAGCCGGAGCCGTTGCGGCACGAAAAAGCAGTGCGCGCGGCACTGGCGATGCAGTCGGCTATGACCGAAGTCAGCGACAAGCGCAGGCGGCGCGGGCAGCGGATTTGCACGATCGGGATCGGAGTTCATTGCGGCGAGGTATTGCACGGGTTCATCGGCTCGAATGACCGGATGGAGCTGACGATCATCGGCGAAGCCGCCAATTGGACGGCGCGCTATTGTGACGGCGCGGCGGGCGGGGAGATCCTGATCAGTCCGGCATTGCATCAACATCTCTGGCGGCACGTTGACGCCGAGTTGACTACGATCCTGACCAAGCACGAAGGCAGTCTTAGCGCCTACCGGCTTAAAGGCCTCAAGAGCCTCGCACCGAACTGAACGCCGGCAAATTCACCTTGTGTATTCGACCACCACGGCACTGACATTATCCCGCGCGCCCTGATCGAGCGCTCGCTCGATCAGTCGGTCCGCCATCGCCGCAATTGGGCACCCGGTCATTATGTCGGCGATCTCGGCGTCACTGAGGGCGCTGCTGAGCCCGTCCGAACAAAGCAGCAGAATGTCGCCTGGTTGAAGCCGGTCGCGCCTTTCTTCGAGCACCAGCTGGTCAAAGGCCCCGATCAGATTTGTCACGATGTTTGCCATCGGATGCGCCGCCGCCGTTTCCGGCAAAATCTCGCCGCGGTCGACCAGATCCTGGACATGGCTATGGTCGCGGCTCAGCTGGCGCAACCGGCCAGCCCGCATCCGATACAATCGGCTGTCCCCGGCCCACAGGCAGCAGCTTTGGTCATCCCCGATCAGCAGCACCGCCACCGTGCTGCCGATCAACGCATTCGGACCAATCGTCGCTGCCTTCGCCCGCACCTCGCGGTTGACTTCTGCGAGGCTCCCCTTCACCTCCTCCACCAGCGTGAGACCGGACAGCCCCGGATCCAAGTCGCGCAATGCCATGATGATGCGGCTGCTCGCGTAGTCGCCACGCTCGTGTCCTCCCGCGCCATCGGCAACCGCCCACAGGCCGATCTCGGCGCGCTCGAGCACCGCGTCCTCATTTCGCCGGCGCACCGTCCCTACATGGGTGCGTGCAGCGGAACGACAGGGCATCTCGTTTAAGCCTTCATTTCTGGGATTTCTTGTTCGATCTTCAGTCGGCAGGTGAAGTAATCCAGAACGCGAGACTGCCGTTGGACTTCTCTCAGCGCAGACCCGCCGATATTGCCGGCAATTTGCCGCGCCTCGTTGAGGCGGTCTTTCAGCATCGAAACTGCACGCGCGGTCGAACCGTCAAACCCTTCTTGCAGATATTTTTCGGGAGTGTACTGGGTCGCGCCGATCCGGAAATCTTCGGAATGGAAGGGGCACGCGGCAAAGCGGTCGGAGGCCGGAGCCGCCGGCTGCACCGGCGCAACCGCCGCCGCCGGGGGCGCCGGAAGAGCCGGCGGCCTTTTCTCACCCTCAAAAATGACCCGCGATGCTTCACTGCGCAAGCGCGTCAAGGCGGTCGCCGGGATTTTGCCGCCATTGACCAGATCGACGGGCGGCAGACCGGTATCCTGCTGAAATTTGCGCCACGCCGCGGTCGTTTGAGGGCCAATCACCCCGTCTATCGGCCCCGGTTCCATGCCGAGACGCAGCAGCATGAATTGAATTTCACGGACCAGTGAGGGAGTAACCTCGAGGTTTTGTGTGTTGCCGGCCACCTCGGCGGCGGCCCAGCCCGCGGACCACAGCGGCATCGGCAAGGTCACCACGGCCAGTGAAAAAATCGCGCACCCCACGATGTTACGCCCGTTCATTTCCCGCGATCCCGACCTCTCGGCAATCACTCCGCTCCATGGGCATTGAGGAACGCCCTGCGCTCCCTTTCATCGGGGATGTGGGTAGCCAATACCAGGCATAATTTGGCCAGAGACTCGAATTTACCCAGTTCTCGTTTTACGAGAATTCGGGCAATCGGGCCTATATAGCGAGTAAGGTCGGATTCTATCGCGACAATGCTTGCCGGGTTCGGCGATTTGGCGGAAGAAACGGCCGGTCGCTCGATCGTCTGCACCGGCGCCGGCGCTGGCGGCGAACGGAGCCGGCCGAACCCCGCAGCGGCGCGCTGACGCCCTCTCGCCAAGAATTGGGCGCGATCTTTCGGGTCGGTTACCTGCTTGCCGAGCAACTCATACAATGCCAGCAGATCGCTCGCGTTTCTGACAGCCCGCTTCACGGCGATCGACGCCATCGGACCGATGAAAGTCGCCAGATCGCGCTCGGTCTCTCGCAACAGTTCGGGGCTGAAGGACGCCTCGCCCGGGGTGGCTTGCGCACTGGGCGTGAGTTGCGCCTGGGCTCCGGATATTGCCGAGCCCGGGAGCTGCGGCGCCCTCGACAGACCGGGCATTGCGTCGGCAACAGCCGTCGAGAATGCGGCAGCATCGGCGTAGCGCTGCGCCGGCTCGAAGGCGACCGACTTGCCGATGACGTGCTTCATCGCCTCAGGGATTGCCGGGTTCAACGCCCGTATATCCTCGGGCCCACGCTTTTCCATAAAGGACATGATCTCGGTGATGCTCTTGCCCCGGAACGGCTTCACCCCGCTCAGCATCTCAAACAAGATGATCCCGGTGGCGAACAGATCGGTGCGGTGATCGATCGGACCTCCAGACAGCTGCTCGGGCGCCATGTAGGCGGGCGTGCCCAACAAGTCGCCGACGATGGTGAATTCGGAAGCTTCGAGGCGGGCGATGCCGAAATCGGCGACCTTAACGTGGTCGTCCTGCAATACCATAATATTGGACGGTTTGATGTCGCGGTGGACGATCCCGTTCCCGTGGGCGAACCCAAGGGCGCTGAGCACTTGGGTTATGATTGCAACACTGCGGGCAGGTGCGAGCGGGCCGGACGATTTGATGAGCTGATCGAGACTTTGGCCCTCGACCAGTTCCATGACCAGAAACGGCATGCCGTTGTCGTCGCCGAAATCCCAGATCGCGACGATATTCGGGTGGAACCGGCGCCCGGCGGCCCGCGCTTCGCGCCGGAAGCGTTCCAGCAGCTGTTCGCCGCCGCTGCCGGCGACCAGCTCGGGACGCACGACCTTGATTGCGACGAGGCGATCGATTGCCGGGTCATGGGCGCGATAGACTTCGCCCATCGCCCCCGTGCCGAGCAATGTTTCGATGCGATAGCGGCCTATCGACCGGATAGTGTTCATTTCTTCTGAAACAATGGCCGCGTCCGGCAGGCAATCAAGCGGAAATCATCATCACCCGGGCCTCACCGGACCGGTTCAGCTCTGCTCCTCCAGCATGCTCATCGCATTCTGCAGGCTGCGTCTCATCCGGTTGAAGGACGCCGACAGCGAGCCGATTTCGTCCCTGCTGTTGTGGGCATATTCCGGCGTGTCGAGCTGTCCCATGCTTACCTTGTCGGCCATCTCGGAGATTTCGGCTACCGGTCGCGTCACCAGCACGCGTAGCAAGACATCGACAATGACGATCGTCACGATAAAGGTTCCGGCCAAAGCCAGCATGAACCAGGACAGCGCCAGATAGGCGCGGTCCAGCGGAACGCCGAGCGGGATCAAGACGACCTGCGCGCCGACAATTTCACCCAGTTTCCAGCCAAATCCGTTTTGCGAACCATAGAGGGCGATCATCGTCGCAGGGGCATTCTCGGGTGTGCTGTGGCAGCTAAGGCAAACTTGGCTGCCGACTTTCAGCGGATGGGCGAGCGTCAGAAACTTCCCTCCCGGGGTATCGCGGATCGTCACTGTTTCCGACTTGCTGGGATCGTCGCGAAAACCGTTGATGATGTCGGCTTCCCAATCCGCCGCCCGGTCGTTGACATTAGTCGGGTTGAGCGTCGGCTCGCGATAAGTATATTCTGGTAACTTCTGCCGCACCAATTTCAGAGTAGTTTGCGCTGCGAACGCTGAAACCGATTGCGGCAGAAACTGGATCTTCAGCTGCGGCTCGATCAACGGCCAATTGTAGTCGGCAGTATATTTGCGGATCGCCGACGCTCCTTCGATCATGATCCTCGCATTCTGCAGGCTATCCTCGAGTGCGTTCCTGGTGAGGATTGTGTAGGCGCCGAAACCGGCTAGGCCGAGGCCGACCAGAAACGCGCCGGATATCGCCAAATCTATTTTCCATCGTATCTTCATGACCGGGACTTCGTTAATCTCGGCAAAAACTTGGGAGGCCGAGATCTTACAGTCGTGGATTCCATTTTTAAAGCGCGGCGGTTATCCCCAGGGGGACCCGAATTGAGATGACTTTGTTCGGCTGGCAATGACAATGAGTTGCTGTCAAGCGCGAGGCGGCATCGGGCGCCGAAGCAATCTTGTATGACATGGCAATCGAAGGAGAGCGGATGTGCCGCTGTCGGGATTGCGCGTAATCGACCTGACCCGCATCCTCGCTGGGCCATTTTGCACCATGCTGCTCGGCGACATGGGGGCCGAGGTCATCAAGATCGAAACGCCTGGCGAGGGCGACCCCGTGCGCCGGCAAGGTGTGATCCGCGATGGGCTGAGCTGGTATTTCGCCGGGTTCAACCGCAACAAGCGCTCGCTGACCCTCAACCTGCGGCACGAAGAGGGCCGTGAGGTGCTGAGCAAGCTGATCGCCGGCAGCGATGTGCTGGTCGAGAACTTTCGGCCCGAGGTCCTCGCCCGCATCGGCTTCGACGAGGCGCGGCTCAAGGTGCTGAACCCCGACCTCGTCTGCTGTCACATCACGGGCTTCGGCAACAGCGGGCCCTATCGCGATCGTCCTTCGTTCGATTTCGTCGCCCAGGCGATGAGCGGCTTCATGAGCGTCACGGGCGAGCTCGATGGTCCGCCGCTGCGTGCCGGCCCGCCGATCGGCGATCTCGTCGCCGGGCTCTACGCCGCGCTCGGAGTGTGCGCGGCGTTGGTGCGGCGTGGGCGGACCGGCCGCGGCGACACGATCGGATCCAGCCTCAACAATGCTATGATCAGCATGCTCGGCTTTCTCGCTGCGAATTGTCTCGCGACCGGCCAGCAGCCGGCACGCACCGGCAACGACCATGCGATCGTCTCGCCCTACGGCATGTTCCGCACCGCCGATGGCGAGGTGGCGATCGCACCGTCGAGCGAGGCGGTTTATTATCGGTTGCTCGATGCGATTGGCGCGCCCGAGTTGCGCAACCACCCGGATTTTCGGAGCAACGACGACCGTGTCCGCAACCGCCGGGCTATGAACGCGGCGATCGAGCAGCGGCTCGAGACCGCCGGCAGCGACTACTGGATCGAGAAACTCAACGGCGCCGGCGTACCTTGCGACCGGGTTATGACATTGCCTGAAGTCTTTGCGGATCCGCAGACCCGAGACCAGGAGATGGTCGTGGCCGCCGAGCATCCGGGGCATGGAGAGGTCGAGATGCTCGGCTTCCCAATCAAATTTGCCGAGGCTCCGTGCCGTATCCGCCGCCCCGCCCCCGACATGGGTGCCGACAACGATGCGGTGTTGCACGAGCTCGGCTATTCGACCGAGGAGATCGCCGGGCTGCGGCGGAAGGGAGTTGTGTGAGGCGCGTGCATTACGCTATCGGCGGCCTGCTCGCGGCGTTCATCATTTCCTGCTCGCCGGCTCCGGAGACCAGTTTTACCCTCGCCAGCGTGACCCCGGCCCCAGCCAGCATCGATGCCGCGCTGGCGGGAGTCACCGTCGAGCCGGCGAGCCGCGACCGCGCGATATACCCGCTGCCGCGCAGCCTTACCCCGCTGCTGCCGCTGTGGCAAGCGGCCCTGGAAGACGCGGTCAGGAGACAGGGCATCTTTCGTCCGGACGCTACGCGGCGAGTGTCGCTCGTCGTCAAGGTCCTTGAGTTTTCTCTCTCGGGAAACATCTTGTCGGTGTTCGCCCATTACCAGCTGTTCGATGTCCCCCCTGGCAACCCGGTCTTCAGCGCGGACATCATGAGCAACGTAGGATTGAGCGGTCTTGCTAGCGGGGTGACGAGCCTCGACAATCCGGGAGTCGCGACGCAGAACCGAACCCAGGTCATCCGAGCGATTGAGGACAACATCACGCAGTTCCTCGACCAGCTCGCTGCCTTTGCGCGGCAGCCGCCCAACGGCGCCCCTCCCCGGCTCTGAGCGCCCGCCTCTCTGCGCACCCACAAATCGGGGCATTCTCTCCTGGTGCCCATGGTTGCGCGGACTCGCGATGTATGTTAGGAACCGCCCCGGTTTGGCGGGGCGCTTTTGCGCGGGCGTATGTGGCCTGCCGCGATCCGATGACGACGAAGAAGGGCTGCTGCGGGCGTTTGCCTGAGCGGCCAATGAGGACGCACTTCCATTGGCTTCCGAGACCACAGGCGTTTCCGGCTTGGCTGCGCGTTACGCGACGGCGTTGTTCGATCTCGCCGACGAGCGCCGGATACTCGATGAGGTCGCCTCTGATCTCCGGCAGCTCCGGGCGATGGTGCAGACGAGCCCCGATCTGCTGCGACTGATCCGCAGCCCAATTCTGTCGCGCGGCGACCAATCCAAGGGGATCGAAGCCCTCGCCGAGGCCGCCGGCCTTTCTCCTCTGGTCAGGGATTTTCTCGCGGTCGTCGCCCGCAATCGGCGGTTGTTTGCTGTGCCGGCCATGATTGAGACGTTCCTCGCCGAGCTCGCAGCTCGGCGCGGCGAGGTGACAGCCGAGGTCACCGCAGCGCAGCCGCTGAGCGAAGCTCAGCTCACCGCGCTAAACGACCAACTGCGCCGCAGTGTAGGCAGCCGGGTATCGATCGATGTCCAAGTCGACCCGGGTTTGATCGGTGGGCTCGTTCTCAAACTCGGCTCGCGCATGGTCGACGGATCGATTAAGAGCAAGCTGCAGAGGCTGCAGCTGGCGATGAAGAGCATTGCTTGATGTGATGCGTACGCCTAGTTCGTCATTCCCGCGAAAGCGGGAATTCAAAATTGGCAAGTTCTGGCCGCACCCGCCCCCTGTTCAGGCCGGGGGCAGGCTCTGGGCCCCGCCTGCGCGGGGGTGACGGTGTTTCCGGGGTTGTCCCAGGCTGGTTATTGAAGGGGTTTTTATGGAAATTCGCGCGGCGGAGATTTCGGCGATCCTCAAACAGCAGATCGCCAGTTTCGGCAGCGAGGCGGATGTCGCGGAGGTCGGTCAGGTCCTCTCGATCGGCGACGGTATCGCTCGCGTCTACGGCCTGGACAAGGTTCAAGCCGGCGAGCTGGTCGAGTTCCCGAACGGCGAAAAGGGCTTGGCGCTCAATCTCGAGAGCGACAATGTCGGGGTCGTCGTGTTCGGCGACGACAGCCACATCAGCGAAGGCGACACAGTCAAACGCACCAATGCCATCGTCGACGTGCCGGTCGGGCGCGGTTTGCTGGGCCGCGTCGTTGATGCGCTCGGCGAGCCGATCGACGGCAAGGGACCATTGACCGACGTCACCCGCGCGCGGGTCGATGTGAAGGCGCCAGGGATAGTGCCGCGCCGTTCGGTGCACGAGCCGGTACAGACCGGGCTCAAAGCCATCGAACTCGTTGGTGCCGATCGGACGCGGTCAGCGCGAGCTTATCATCGGCGATCGGCAGACCGGCAAAACTGCGGTGGCGATCGACGCCGTCCTCAACCAAAAACAAATAAACAGCGGCACCGACGAAAAGGTAAAGCTCTATTGCATTTACGTCGCGATTGGTCAGAAGCGCTCGACCGTCGCCCAGATCGTCAAGACGTTGCAGGATTACGGCGCGCTCGAATACTCAATTGTCGTGGCGGCGACTGCGTCCGAGCCGGCACCGCTGCAGTATATCGCGCCCTATGCGGGGTGTGCGATGGGCGAATTTTTTCGCGACAACGGCATGCACGCGGTGATCATCTACGACGATCTGTCGAAACAGGCGGTGGCCTACCGCCAGATGTCGCTGCTGTTGCGCCGGCCGCCGGGACGCGAGGCCTATCCGGGCGATGTCGTTCTACTTGCACTCCCGGCTGCTCGAACGCGCCGCGAAAATGAACGAGGAGCACGGCGCCGGATCCCTGACCGCGCTGCCGATCGTCGAGACCCAGGCCGGCGACGTGTCAGCCTACATCCCGACGAATGTTATCTCGATAACTGACGGCCAGATCTTTCTCGAGACCGAGCTGTTCTATCAAGGGATACGTCCGGCCATTAATGTCGGCCTCTCGGTCAGCCGCGTTGGTTCGGCGGCGCAGATCAAGGCGATGAAGCAGGTGGCCGGACGCATCAAGTTGGAGCTGGCGCAATACCGCGAGATGGCCGCCTTTTCGCAATTCGCTTCCGATCTCGATGCGTCGACGCAGCGCCTGCTGGCGCGAGGCAGTCGTCTGACCGAGATGCTGAAGCAGCCGCAATTTTCTCCGGTTCCGGTCGAGGAGCAGGTCGTCTCGATCTTTGCCGGCACCCGCGGCTACCTCGATACGATCCCGGTGTCGGAGGTCAGCCGCTTCGAAGCCTCGATGCTGCGCGAATTGCGCGCCACGCGTCCTGAGCTGCTCGAAGCAATCCGCACCGAGCAGGAGATCTCGCCGGCAGTCGAGAAGGGGCTGAGCGAGTTCCTCGACGCGTTCGTCAAGACCTTCGCCTGACCCGAATCCGAGCCCTGCGGCATGCCGAGCCTTAAAGACCTGCGGTTACGTATCCGTAGCGTCAGGTCGACACAGAAGATCACCTCCGCGATGAAGATGGTAGCCGCGTCGCGGCTACGTCGCGCGCAGGAGCAGGCCGAAGCCGCTCGTCCTTACGCCCAACGCATGGAGCGTGTACTCGGCTCGCTAGCCAGCCGTATGGCGGGAGTACCCGGCGCACCGCCGCTGCTCGTCGGCACCGGCAAAGAAGAAGCGCACCTGATCATCGTTGCGACCTCGGATCGTGGTCTCGCGGGTGGCTTTAACTCCTCGATCTTGCGCGAAGCCCGGCGGCAAATCCGTGAGATAGAGGCGGCCGGGAAGAAGATCTTGCTGTTGATCATCGGGCGCAAAGGCCGCGATGGACTGCGGCGCGACTACAACTCCTTGATCCGCGACAGCCTGACCGAGGTCGGCCGGCGGCGAGTTTCCTTCGATGAGGCCCGCGACATCGCCGAGCGCGTTCTGCTGCTTTATCAGTCGGGCGGGTTCGATCTCTGCACGATCATTTACAACCGTTTCCGCTCGGCGATCACGCAGATCGTCACGGTTCAGCAGCTGATCCCCTTTGCGCCCGCTGCCGCCGCGCAACCCGGCTCCGAGGAAGAAGTGGGGGTCCGCGCCGGTGCGGTTTACGAGTTCGAGCCGTCGGAGGAAGAAATCCTCGACGAACTCCTGCCCAAGAATCTGGCGGTGCAGATATTCACGGCGCTGCTCGAGAACGCGGCGAGCGAGCAAGGCGCGCGCATGACGGCGATGGACAACGCTACCCGCAATGCCGGCGAGATGATCGACCGGCTCACCCTCAACTACAACCGGACGCGCCAGGCCGTGATCACCAAGGAATTGATCGAGATCATCTCCGGGGCCGAGGCGCTGTGATTTTCTGTATGAGGATTTGTAAAAAATGGCAAGGAATAGCATCGGCACTGTTACCCAGGTCATCGGCGCCGTCGTCGACGTACATTTCGACGGCGAACTGCCGGCAATCTTGAGTGCACTTGAGCTCAAGGACAGCGGCCGGACACTGGTGCTCGAAGTGGCGCAGCAGCTCGGCGAAAACGTCGTGCGCACGATCGCGATGGACACGACAGACGGGCTGGTTCGGGGCGCCGAGGTGATCGACACCGGTGGGCCGATCACGATGCCGGTCGGTCCGGAAACACTGGGCCGAATTCTCAACGTCATCGGGGAACCGGTCGACGAACGCGGCCCGGTGGTCACGAAACAAAGGTCGCCGATCCACAAGTCGGCGCCGGAATTTGTCGATCAGTCGACCGAAGCTGAAATACTGGTCACCGGGATCAAGGTAGTCGATCTGCTGACGCCTTATGCGAAAGGCGGCAAAATCGGGCTGTTTGGCGGCGCCGGGGTCGGCAAGACCGTGATCATCATGGAGCTGATCAACAACATCGCCAAGGCGCATGGCGGTTACTCGGTGTTCGCCGGCGTCGGCGAGCGAACTCGCGAGGGCAACGATCTCTACCATGAGATGATGGAATTAGGCGTCATCACCGCCGACGGACCAGGCTCCAAGGCGGCCCTCGTCTATGGCCAGATGAACGAGCCGCCCGGCGCCCGCGCCCGGGTGGGTTTATCCGGTCTCACTCTCGCCGAATATTTCCGAGACGAGGAAGGACAGGACGTGCTGTTCTTTGTCGACAACATCTTCCGCTTCACGCAGGCGGGCTCCGAAGTATCGGCGTTGCTCGGCCGCATACCGTCGGCGGTTGGCTACCAGCCAACCCTCGCAACCGATTTGGGGACGCTCGAGGAGCGGATCACCAGCACGAAGAAAGGATCGATCACCTCGGTGCAGGCGATCTATGTGCCGGCAGACGATCTGACCGATCCAGCACCCGCCACGACCTTCTCCCATCTCGATGCGACCACCGTGCTGTCGCGGCAGATCGCCGAGCTCGGCATCTATCCGGCGGTCGACCCGCTCGAACTCGACTTCCCGGCTGCTCGACCCGCGGGTCATCGGCGATGACCACTATCAGGTGGCGCGCGATGTCCAGCGCGTGCTGCAGACCTATAAATCGCTGCAGGATATCATCGCGATCCTCGGCATGGATGAGCTCTCCGAAGAAGACCGACTGACTGTCGCCCGGGCCCGCAAGATCCAGCGTTTCCTTTCCCAGCCCTTTCACGTCGCCGAAGTGTTCACCGGCACCCCCGGCGTCCTCGTCAATCTCGAAGACACTATCAAAGGGTTCCGTGGCATCGTCGCCGGCGACCACGACGACATGCCGGAAAGCGCCTTCTACATGGTCGGCACGATCGAGGAGGCGGTCGCCAAGGCCCGTAAGATGGCAGCCGAGGCGGCCTGAGCCTGGCTGGTTGCGTCAATGGCCGAGCGCGTGCAGTTCGAGTTGGTGACACCGGAGCGCCTGTTGCTCTCGGAGATGGTCGAGATGGTCGTGGTCCCCGGCACCGAGGGCAATTTCGGCGTGCTTCCGGGCCATGCGCCGCTGATTTCCTCGATCCGTCCCGGAACGATCGATGTTTACGAGGGTCAAACCGTGACGCGGCGAATCTTCGTCGTCAGCGGCATCGCCGAGGTGACCCCGGAGCGCTGCACCGTGCTCGCCGACGAGGCGCTGCCGCCGGACGAGCTCGACCGCAGCGCGATCGAGGCGGAACTGCAGACCGTCGAGGGCAATCTTCCAAGCCTGCGCGACCAGGTTGCACGTGCGACTGGCTCCGAACGCGACACCCTGCTCGTCGAACTTCGCCGCTTGGAGCGCCAACAGAATATCCTGCAAGCCGAGCTTCGGGCGCTCGCCGAAATCACGCGTTAAGAACTCGTTCCGGCTTTATCGCCGGGGCCGTCGCCGCAGTCTCTTCAAATGGGCGATGCCTCGTGCCGCTGTGCCGGGCAGCGCCCACATGGGGTTCCGCTTACTGCGCTGGAGGCGGTTACGTGGGCGGCGGGCATGCGCCCAAGCTTCGCGGCGCGAGGGCTGCCTGGGGTGGGTCACGACGCGCTCCGGTCCCTCGTTGTCCGGCCGCTCCAAGTTCAGCGCGCACAGCAGATCCGGTGCGGCGGCGACGCGCCGCGTCATCGGCGACCCCAGCTCGAACAGCTTCTGCAATGTGGCAATAATCGAGGCATGGTCGAACGGGAAGGTCGGCTGATCGGGCGGCTTTCGGGGAGGCCGGATTATGCTGCCCGGCGCGACATAGGGCGAGATCAGCACGGCAGGCACGCGCACCCCATAGCGGTCGAACTCGAAACCGCCGGGATAGGGACCGCCCGGCGGTACCGCGGGAGGAGGGGGCACGTGATCAAAACACCCGCCATGCTCGTCATAAAGAACGATCAACAAGGTACGCGGCCAGGTCGGCGCACTGCGGACCGCATTGTAAACAGAGGCGATCAGCTGCTCGCCATATAGGATGTTGTGCGGCGGGTGCTGGTCGTTGGGCACTTTGTGTGTCCAGACGCTTGCGAAATAGCGCGGTTCGATAAAGCTGTAATTCGGCAATCGGCCATTGCGCGCATCCTCGGCGAACTCATCCTCGAACAGGCTGAAATGGGTCGGTATTTTGAGCCACAGGTCTGTAAGCGTCGCCGCCTGCGGCAGGTCGTGAAAATAGATCCTCCACGTGTAGCCGCACTCCTCGAGCCGGCGATAGACCGTCGGCAATGGACGCAAGTTGAGGCGGGGGAGTGGCAGGAACTCGTTGTTGACGTAACCTCCGCCGGTTCCGGCATGAGCGAAATAGCGGTTGGGCCAGGTCTCGCACGGGGCCGATGCATGCCAGCGGTCCGAAACGCCAAAGGCGATCGCCAATTGGCTGAGCACCGGGACCTGGGTCGGCTTGAAGCAGTGCATAACGGCTCTGGGCTCCGACGGCCGGCCCTCTTCCGGCGGCTGGCGCACGAAGTTGTCAACAAAGCCGCGCATGCTCGGCGGACGGTGCGGCACCGCCTCCAACCCATACAGCTGCATGTTGATGTCGGCGAACAATTCGCCCAATTCCCGGTTCGGAATGCACGCCGTTTCGGGGCGGATTGCCGGGCTGTTCCAGACCCGGATCTCCTCGATGCTGCCATCGGGTCTGTGCCAAGGGTTGCCTTCGCTACCATCGAGACCGTCGAAGGCTTCGCCCTTCGGATACAAATACCCCAGCATGCAGTCGAACGAGCGGTTCTCCAGCATCAAAACGACGACGTGCTCGATTTTTGGCAAGGCACCGCCCGCAAGGTTATCTCGACTCGCTGTTAAACCCCCGACAATGCAGGAAGATCCGATCCACTATCGCGGAGCGCATCTACGTACTTTTCAAGCTCTTTCTGCAGCTCAGCGCCGCAGTTGACGTTGACCTCAGCCGGCGGCTCGCGCACGGTCTCTCCGGTCATACCCACCGCCGCAGAAGGGTCGCGGAAATGCTTTCGAGAGCTCGCATCCAACAAAGACTGGCGCAGCGGTCAATCGCCCTGGTGCTCGCCGGCGGTCGTGGCAGTAGGCTCAAGCAATTGACCGACCGGCGTGCCAAGCCGGCTGTTTTTTTTGGCGGCAAGTTCCGGATCATCGATTTCGCCTTATCAAATTGCATCAATTCGGGGGTTCGCCGAATCGGTATCTTGAGCCAATACAAGGCCCACAGCCTGTTGCGCCATCTGCAGATGGGCTGGTCTTTTCTGCGCCCGGAAATGAACGAGTTCCTCGACCTTCTGCCGGCGCAGCAGCGCTTGGATGAGGCAACATGGTATCGCGGGACCGCGGACGCCGTGTACCAGAACTTTGACATCTTTCGCGCCGCCGGGCCGGAATACTTCATCGTTTTAGCAGGAGACCATATTTACAAGATGGATTACTCGAACATGCTCGCCGATCACATCGATAAGGGCGCCGATTGCACGGTAGCGTGCGTTGAGGCGCCGATCGAGCAGGCATCCGATTTCGGCATAATGGCGGTCGATGATTCGATGGCGATCACCGATTTCCTGGAAAAACCAAAAAATCCTCCTGCGATGGCCGGCAAACCCGACCGCGCCCTCGCCAGCATGGGCGTCTACGTGTTTACTGCCGATTTCCTTTATGCCGAGCTCGAGCGCGATCACCGGTGTGCGGGATCGAGCCACGATTTCGGCAAAGACGTCATCCCGAGCCTCGTCAGCCGCGGCCTCGCGGTCGCCCATTCCTTCGAGGAGAGTTGCGTCAAGACGACGCCGGAAGCCGAGGCCTACTGGCGCGACGTTGGTACGATCGACGCGTATTGGGCGGCGAACCTCGATCTCGTCAGGCCGACCCCTTCGCTCGACATCTATGACCCGAACTGGCCGATATGGACGTATCAGCAGCAGTTGCCGCCGGCCAAATTCGTGTTCGACGACGACGACCGGCGCGGTATGGCAGTGGATTCGATGGTTTCCGGCGGCTGCATAATTTCGGGCGCTACGGTCCGCCGTTCACTCTTGTTTTCGAACTGCCGCGTAAACTCATACGTCCGAACCTGCGAAGCGGTGCTGCTCCCGGACGTCCTCGTCGGGCGCCACGCGCGGCTGAACAAGGTGGTCGTCGACCGCGGTTGCCGGATCAAGGAGGGGTTGGTGATCGGCGAAGATCCGGAGCTGGACGCGAAGCGGTTTTATCGCAGCGAGGGTGGGGTGACCTTGGTCAACGCCGATATGCTCGCCGCCCTCGACTGACGGACCAGGGATCAAGCCCCAGGGATCAGCCTCAGGGTTCGAGCCCGACCAGGCTGCGCGCATAGGCCCGCGCCTCGAACGGGCGCAAATCGTCGGCGGTTTCGCCGACCCCGAGGGCGTGGATCGGAATCCCGTATTTTTCGGCCAAGGACACCAGCACACCGCCGCGCGCGGTGCCGTCGAGCTTGGTCATGACGATGCCGGTGACGCCGACCATCTCACGAAAGATTTCCGCCTGCGCGTGCGCGTTCTGGCCGGTCGTTGCGTCGAGCACGAGCAGAACCGAATGCGGCGCTTTAGGGTCGACTTTCTTCAGGACGCGGACGATCTTCTGCAACTCCGACATCAGATTGGCCTTGTTGTGCAGCCGCCCGGCGGTATCGATCAGCAGAATGTCGCTGCCCGCGGCGCGCGCTTGTTCGAAAGCCTCGAAGGCAAGCCCCGCTGCATCCGATCCAGGCGGCTTGGCGACGACCCGGCAGCCGGTCCGCTCGCCCCAGATCTGCAATTGCTCGACCCCCGCGGCGCGGAACGTGTCGCCGGCTGCGAGCACCACATCGTGTCCCGCGTCCCGGTATTGCTTGGCGAGCTTGGCGATCGTCGTCGTCTTCCCGCTGCCGTTGACACCGACAACGAGAATGACAAACGGCTTGCGGCTGAGGTCCAGCCGCAACGGCTTCGTCACTGGTTCGACAAGCCGAATCACCTGCTCGGCAAGCGCGCCGCGGACCTCCTCGGGTGAGACCTCTTGGTTGAAGCGGCTTCGGCGCAGCTCCTCGGCGACCTCGGCGGCGATCCCGGTACCCATATCGCTCGCAATCAACAGCTCTTCGAGCTCGAGCAGCGCCGCATCATCGAGTCGACGGCGGTTGAAGATCGTGTTGATGCCCGCGTTCAGCCGGTCCGAGCTGCGCGCCATCCCCGCCTTGAGGCGGGCGAACCAGCCGCGGCGTTCCTGAGCTTCGGTGTTCCCGGGAGGAACGGCGGCGGCGCGGCCTCTGCCGGCCCGGGCTCGGAAGGCTCTGCGGGTTCGGCTTGTTCCGGTTGCGCAGACGGCGCGCCGCGCCGCCAGAAACCACCGCTCCACAGCTTGCGCTCCTCCTGGTCCGCATGGCTAGAAGGAGCCTCCGCAGCGGAATTCTCGGGCGCGTCGGGTTCGGGTGAAGGCGCCGGTTGGAAGTCCGCAACTGCCGTCCCCGCCTCCGGCTTGAGGTTTTCTGTGTCTTCCGCGACCGCATCGGCTCCGGGAGCGGGTCCCGGAACCGGTCCAGGAGTAGGGCGTCTCCACAACCTCATTGGACAGCTGCTCCGATAAGATTGCGTCCGCTGGCCCCGATAAGGCGCATGCGCCGGACCGACGCCACGGCATCGGGTCCCGAGAAGCTCACGGGAGCATAAAAGGTGGCGCGGCCCATGCCGGGGCGCTCGATCAGGACATCGGTTTCACCGCCGATCCGGGTGGAGAGTTCTGCGGTGAGAGCGACCTCCCCCGCCGCCCGCAGCCCCGCGGCACGCTCCTTGATCACCGCTCCGGGCAGTTGCGGCATGCGGGCGGCCGGCGTCCCTGACCGCGCGCTATAGGGGAACACATGGACAAAGGCGAGCCCGCATTCACCGATCAAGTCGAGGGTATGTCGGAACATCTCCTCGGTCTCGGTCGGAAACCCGGCGATCAGGTCGGCGCCCAGCGCCACCTCGGGACGCAATGCTCGGGCGCGCTGCGCAACAGCTACCGCTTGATCGCGGGAATGGCGCCGCTTCATGCGCTTTAATATCAGGTCGTCGCCGGCCTGCAATGAGAGGTGGAGGTGCGGCATCAGCCGCTCTTCTTCGGCCAGCAACCGCCACAGTTCAGCGTCGATTTCGGCCGGGTCGAGGGAGGAGAGGCGCAGACGCTGCAGTTCGGGTACGGCGGCAAGCAGCCGCCTCACCATCTGTCCCAGGCTGGGCCTTCCGGGCAGGTCGGCCCCATAGGCGGTCAGATCGACACCCGTCAGCACGATCTCCCGGTAACCGGCCGCGACCAGGCGGCGCGCCTGATCGGCGATCGCCCCCATCGGGACCGATCGGCTAGCCCCGCGAGCATAGGGTATGATGCAAAAAGTGCAGCGGTGATCGCAGCCCTGCTGGACCTGCAGAAAAGCGCGGCATTTGCCTTCGAACCCATCGACCAGGTGCGGCGCGGTTTCGATCGGATCGGGCGACGCAGCCTCATTTGGCAGATAGCTACGCCGCGACAACTTGGCTTGGTTGTCAAGTACGCGGTCCACTTCGGGCAGCGCGGCATAGCGTTCCGGCGACAGATGGGCGGCGCAGCCCGTTACCATAATCCTTGCCTTGGGGTGCCGGCGGCGCGCGCGGCGGATCGCCTGCCGCGCTTGCCGCTCGGCCTCGGCGGTAACCGCGCAGGTATTGACGATGACCGCACCGGTCAGCCCGGCAGCGGTGGCGGCACCGCGGATGATCTCGGATTCGAACGCGTTCAACCGGCAGCCGAACGTGATGACCTCATTGTCATGCATGACGCTCAGCCCGCGTCAGCAGATCGGCGTCGAACGCGCCCTCGAAGCTCAGCGTTGCCGGCCCTGTCATGATCACGTGGCCATCCTCGCGCCAAGCTATTGCGAGGCTGCCGCCATCGAGTTCGACCTCGGCGCGGCGCTCTGTGAGCCCGCGCCGGTGGGCGGCAACGAGGGCGGCGCAGGCGCCGGTGCCGCAAGCCCGGGTGATCCCGGCGCCGCGTTCCCATATGCGCAGCCGGACGCGGCGACGATCACGGATTTCGGCGATACCGATATTTGCGCGTTCCGGAAACAGCGGGTGATGTTCGAGTGGCGGGCCGAGCGCTTCGAGATCGATGGTGCCGACGTCATCAACAAAAAAGGTCGCGTGCGGGTTGCCGATGTTTGTGCAAACCGCCTCCGTCAGCGGACCCGATGTCAAGTCGACCCGATCGGTGTCCATGGCGCGCGCCAGCGGGATCTCGTACCAAGCCGTTCGCGCTGGCCCCATATCGACTGCAAAATACCCGTCGCCCAACGCCTCCGTTTCGAGCAGACCCGCCGCGGTCTGAATCCGCACCCGGGAGTCCCGGGTCTCGCGATACAGCAGGTCGGCAACGCACCGTGTGGCGTTGCCGCAGGCCTCGGCCTCGCTGCCATCGGCATTCCGGATGCGCATCAGGACCTGGGCCGCGGGATCGCGCGGCGGCTCGACCAGGATGACCTGATCACATCCGATGCCGGTCCGGCGATCCGCCAATCTGCGCGCGCCTTCGACACCAAAAGGGATCGCGCCGCGGCGAAAATCTAGCACGACAAAATCGTTGCCGAGCCCATGCATCTTGAGAAACGGGACTTTCCCCATCGCGCCGCTTATATGGCGGCACGGACGGCTGTGTCCAACGCCGCAGAGACCCGGCGTCGGACGAGAGCGTTGTGGGTGTCAGTTCACCGTATAATGCGCCGCACCGAAGCTCGCGTGTCTGGCGCTCGATTTGCTATGCTTGGCGCTCGTCGTCCCGTACCTTTTGCCGCCTCCCCAGCCCGCGGCATGCGTCGAGTACCCTCTGCCCGCCGATCGGCCGGCTTCATGTCGGCCAAATCTTTGGCCAACGGCGTATCGACCATGCCGTCCCCTAGTATGGGCCGAGCGGGTGCCCTCGAATGTCGGCCGCGCCGGGGCCATCTCATCGACGGCAGACCAGTCGCGCGCCGTTGTGTCCGCAGTCCTGGCGGACACGGGAGCGGTCTCGTTGGCGAAGTAACTCGGCGTGTCGTCCGACGGGCTGAAATTCTTCGAACCGTAGTCGGGAAGTTCCACGGCGAGCGCCGGCAGGCACGCAAAGGTGAGCGCACCCGCGAGAAAGGTGATCGTCAGCTTCAACATTGCAGTTCCCCCTGCCTTCTCAATAGCTGGACGACGGGGGAACGCCAAATCGGTGCTGCTAATCCGCGGTATCCGTTAGGTGGATCGATGCCGGACCCGGGGTGTTCGAGAGAATCGATTACCGAGGCCGCAGTGTTTCGTTACCGCTTGTTCGCCTCCCAGCTTTCGAGGTCGAGGCGGTCCATCAGAAACAGATCGCTGGTCCGGGCATACCAGCCGCGGCCGTGCATGCGGCCGATCAGGTGCATCCTTTCGGTATGCACGTACATTTTCTCGGGGTCGACCAGATCATCCCGGATGTGGATATGGAGGACCCTGCCGATCTCGAGCATTGAACAGGGGCCGAGCGACACGCCGGTGATCCGGCGGCATTCGAAGCTGACCGGCGATTGCGCGATCCGCGGCGCGCGGACGCCGACCGAGCAAAGCGGCGTCAGCCCGGCCTCATTGAGCTCGCCGGTCCCGGCGGGAAAGTCGACGGCACAGATGTTCATCCGCTCGGCAAGGGCCTCATCGACCAGGTTGACGACGAACTCGCCGTTATCCCGGATATTGCGTTCGGTATCCTTATAGCCGTCCTCGCTCGCCGCGCCCGGGCTGATCCCGAGCACGACGACCGGCGGCACCGAACTGACCGCATTGAAAAAGCTGAACGGCGCGGCATTGACGCGTCCGGAGCTATCGACCGTCGTAGCTAGCGCAATCGGCCGTGGCACCACCGTGCTGACGAGCAGTTTGTAGGCGTCTGTCGCCGGGATCTGCGCTAGATCGAAATGCATCCTTGTCTCCGCTACTGACCGCGTCCGAGGTCGCGAAAATTGGATCCCAGCCACCCGTGCAACCGCAGGCCATGATTTTACAAGCCGCGCCCGGCCGGCGCGAGAGGGGGACAGCTTGTAACCCGGCATCGGCTGATCGACCCTGGAGGTAGAGCCTACACGATCTTGTCTCTGGCGCCGGGAAAAAGAAGTCTGCTAGGGACAAGCCGGGGTGCCGCAATTGACAGAAAGCGCCGCCCAGACTACGTTCCGGCTGCGCTTCCGAGGGAAGTGATCGACACACCGGGTAATGGCCTGGGCCGCCAGTCCGCGAGTTTCGCGCACTGGCGTTTTTGCTGTCGCAAGTGAGTTCTGAGGACCGGAATGTTCGACAGTCTCAGTGATCGCCTCGGCGACGTGTTCGACCGGCTACGCCGCCATGGCGCGCTGACCGAGGCCGATGTAGGGACCGCCTTGCGCGAGATTCGGATCGCGCTGCTCGAGGCCGATGTGGCGCTTCCGGTGGTCAGGGACTTTGTCGCCGCGATCCGCGAGAAGGCGCTCGGGCAAGAGGTGCTGCGGTCCGTGACACCGGCGCAGATGGTCGTCAAAATTGTCCACGACCATCTTGTCGAGGTGCTCGGAGGCGGTCCCGGAGGCGGTCCCGGGGGCGGTGAAGGCGCTGCCAGGACCAACGGCATCGATCTGAACGCCCCCTCCCCTGTCGCCGTCATGCTGGTCGGATTGCAGGGCTCCGGCAAGACGACGACCGCGGCAAAGATCGCCAACCGGCTGAAGGGGCAAAACCGCAAGAAGGTATTGCTCGCCTCGCTCGACGTGCAGCGGCCGGCGGCGCAGGAGCAGCTGGCTATTCTCGGCCGCCAGATCGGTGTTGTTTCGCTGCCGATCGTGCCGGGCGAAGGGCCGGTTGCGATTACCCGGCGGGCACTGCAGACCGGGCGTACCGAGGGCTACGACGTCGTGATCCTCGACACGGCCGGGCGGCTCCACGTCAATGAGGAGCTGATGCTCGAAGTTGCGGCCGTGCGCGAGTTGGCGGCGCCGCACGAGACCTTGCTCGTCGCCGATGCGATGACCGGCCAGGACGCGGTCAATGTCGCGAAAGCCTTTGGCGAACGCGCCGGCATCACCGGGATCGTGCTGACCCGGGTCGACGGCGACGCCCGCGGCGGGGCGGCATTATCGATGCGCGCGATCACCGGCAGGCCGATCGTGCTGATGGGGGTCGGCGAACGCATCGACGCGCTCGAGCCGTTTTACCCCGAGCGGATTGCCGGCCGCATCCTCGGGATGGGCGACGTAGTCAGCTTGGTCGAGAGGGCCGCCGAAACGGTCGACCAAGAGGAGGCAGAAAAACTCGCCGCCAAATTGGAAAAGGGCCGGTTCGATCTCGACGACCTCGCCGCGCAGTTGCGCCAGATCCGCCGGATGGGCGGCATGGGCGGGATGCTCAAGCTGCTGCCCGGGATCGGCAAGATGAAGAAGCAGCTGGACGAGGCCAATATCGACGAGCGCATCATCAAGCGCCAGGAAGCGATCATCTCGTCGATGACCAAGGGCGAGCGGCGCAACCCCAAGCTGCTGAACGGCTCGCGCCGCCGACGCATCGCGTCGGGGTCGGGCACCTCGGTGCAGGAGATCAACCGGCTCCTGAAACAGTATCAAGATATGGCCGACATCACCAAAAAGATGAAGAAGCTCGGTCCCAAGGGCTTGGCGCGACACGGGTTGGCCGGACTCCTGCCCGGCGGGTTGCCGCACTAGAATGAGGATGTCAGGATGGCGTTGAAAATCCGCCTTGCGCGCGGCGGCGCAAAGAAGCGGCCCTACTACAGCATTGTCGTCACGGATTCGCGCAGTCCCCGCGACGGCCGCTTTATCGAAAAGCTCGGAACGTATAATCCGATGCTCGACCGGTCGCATGCCGATCGGGTGACGCTGAAGGCCGAACGGATCCAGCATTGGCTGGGTGTCGGCGCGCTGCCGACCGAACGCGTCGAGCGCTTCCTCGGCGACGCCGGGCTGATCGAGAAACCGCCGGTTCGCGAGACTCCGGTCAAATCTCGGCCGAAGGCGCGGGCGCAGGAGAGGCTGAAGGCCGCCGAAGAGGCGGCAGGCGCCGCGGCCGGCCGAAGCTGAGGGTTGCGGCAGCTGGCCTCGCGGCCGTGCGTGCTTCGAGACGCGCCCGCGGGGCGCTCCTCAGCATGAGGAAAGTGCTTGATGGCATCGAGAAAAAGTCCTCATCCTGAGGAGGCTGCCCCTTCGAGACGCCGCCTGCGGCGGCTCCTCAGGACCAGGCGGCCGTCTCGAAGGACGCACAGCGCCGATCCAGCCGAAGGAGGGCGGATCTGCGTCGGGGTCGTTACCGGGCCTCAGGGCGTCCAGGGCGCGTTGCGAATCAAAAGCTTTACCGAGGTGCCGGAGGCCATCGCAGGCTACGGCCCGCTGGAGGACGAAGCCGGCCGCCGGCAATTCGATCTGCACCTTTGCGGCGTCGCAAAGGGCGTGCTGATCGCGCGCCTTCCGGGTATAGAGGACCGCGATCAAGCAGAGGCGTCGCGCGGGCTGCGTCTCTATCTCCCCCGCTCGGCTCTGCCGGAAACCGAAGCCGAGGAATATTATCACGCCGATCTGATCGGCCTCGACGCTGTATTGGGGGACGGGACGCGGGTCGGGCGCGTGCGCGCGATCTACGATTTCGGAGCCGGTGACACGCTAGAACTTGCGCGTGACGGCGCACCGCCCGTCCTGGTGCCGTTCACTCGGGCAGTCGTGCCGATCGTCGCGCCGGCCGAGGGCCGGCTCGTACTCGACCCGCCGCCCGGTTTACTGGACGGTCCGCGGCTGCTGGGTGATGACGAGCCATGACTTGGCGCGCGACGGTACTGACGATCTTCCCGGAAATGCTCCCGGGCCCGCTCGCCTTTTCGCTGGCCGGCAAAGCGTTGAAAGCGGGGCTGTGGCGGCTCGAAACGGTGGACATCCGAGACTTTGCGGGCGATAAACACCGCTCCGTCGACGACGCGCCGTTTGGCGGCGGGCCTGGCATGGTGATGCGGCCGGACGTGCTCGATGCGGCAATCGCCGGCGCTGACGGGGTGGGACCGCTGATCTTTCTGTCGCCGCGCGGCCGGCGGCTCGAGCAACAGCGGGTGCGTGGGTTTGCTGAGATGCCGGGTGTGAGGCTGATCTGCGGCCGCTTCGAGGGGGTGGACGAGCGCGTCCTGGAGGCGCATGGCGTCGAGGAAGTGAGCCTCGGTGATTTTGTGCTGTCGGGCGGCGAGCCTGCTGCGATTGCCCTGATCGACGCTTGTGTACGATTGTTGCCGGGTGTCGTGGGATGTACCGAGGCCGTCGCCGAGGAGAGCTTCGCCGAGGGTTTGCTCGAGTTTCCGCAATATACTCGCCCGCAGCTGTGGCAAGGGCGCGCTGTGCCGGAGGTGCTCGTGTCGGGCGATCATGGACGCATCCGGGCATGGCGCCGGGCCGAAGCGAAGCGCTTGACCCGCGAGCGCCGGCCGGATTTGTGGGAACGCCACCGGGCGGCGCAGGCACCGGCCGCCGAACGCGGCGGCGATAGAGATCGAGAGGTGGAGTGATGAACCTTCTGCAGCAGCTCGAGCAGGAGCAGGTCGACAAGCTCGCCGCCAGCCGGCCCATCCCGGAGTTCCAGCCCGGCGATACGTTGCGGGTCGGAGTCAAAGTCGTCGAAGGCGAACGTGAGCGCACCCAGATCTTTGAAGGCGTTTGCATCGGCCGCAAGAACGCCGGGGTGAACTCGAATTTCACTCTGCGGAAGATCTCCTACGGCGAGGGCGTGGAGCGCATCTTCCCGCTGTATTCGCCCCGCATCACCTCGATCGACGTGGTGCGCCGCGGCGTTGTGCGGCGGGCCAAGCTCTATTACCTGCGGGGCCTAACCGGCAAGCGGGCGCGCATCACCGAACGCGCCCGCGACAACGTACGGCCTGGTGCCAAACGCGCTGGCGCGAATGTACGACCCCAAACCGAACCGGTCCCTGAGATGGCCGGCGCAGTCGAAGAAACCAACCGATCGGAGTGACCGCAGCCATGGCCCCGCCGCGCACCCTCTTTGACAAGATCTGGGACAACCACGTCATCACCCCGCAGGGCGAAGGCACCTACCTGATCTACATCGATCTTCACCTGATCCACGAGGTCACGACGCCGCAAGCCTTCGAAGGGCTGAAGCTCGCCGGCCGGAAGGTACGCCGGCCCGACGCGACAATGGCGGTCGCCGACCACAACGTGCCGACGAGCGATCGCAGCCGCGGCATCGACGAGCCGGAATTGAAGCTGCAGGTCGACACCCTGGAACGCTACGTGAAGGAGTTCGGCGTCCCCTATTTCCCGGTCGATAGCATCAACCAGGGAATCGTCCATATCATCGGGCCGGAGCAGGGATTGAGCCAGCCCGGCATGACGATCGTTTGCGGCGACAGCCATACCGCAACGCATGGCGCGATGGGCGCGCTCGCCTTTGGCATCGGCACCTCGGAGGTCGAGCACGTCCTCGCTACCCAGACCTTGATCCAGGCCCCCGCCAAAAACATGCTCATCGAGGTCAATGGGAGCCTCGGCGCCGGGGTCAGCCCGAAAGACGTGATCCTCGCCATCATCGGCAAGATCGGCACTGCCGGGGGCACCGGCCATGTATTCGAATATGCCGGCAGCACCTTCCGCGAGATGTCGATGGAAGGCCGGATGACGGTCTGCAATATGTCGATCGAGGCGGGCGCGCGGGCCGGGCTTGTCGCGCCCGATGAAAAAACCATCGCTTACGTCATGGGCCGGCCGTACGCCCCGAAGGGCGCGGCCTGGGAGCAGGCGGTCGCCTACTGGCGCACCCTGCCCTCCGATCCGGGAGCCAAATACGACAAGGAGGCGCATCTCGACACGGCCGATATCGCGCCGCACGTCACCTGGGGCACGAGCCCGCAGGACGTGGCGCCGATTACCGGGCGGGTACCCGATCCGGCGCAGGTCGATGATCCGCTGACACGCGCGGCAATGCAGCGCTCGCTCGAATACATGGCGCTGGCGCCGAATACGCGGCTCGTCGATGTGCCGGTGGAGCGTGTATTCATCGGCTCGTGCACCAACAGCCGCATCGAGGATCTGCGCGCCGCCGCGGCGATCGCCAGGGGCCGGCGGGTGGCCGAGGGCGTGCGCGCGCTGGTCGTGCCGGGCTCGGGTCTCGTCAAGCATCAGGCGGAAGAGGAAGGGCTCGACCGGATCTTCCTCGAGGCCGGGTTCGAATGGCGCGAGCCGGGCTGCTCGATGTGCATGTCGATGAACAACGACCGGGCGATGAACGGCGAACGCATCGCCTCGACCTCGAACCGCAATTTCGAAGGCCGCCAGGGCAAGAACGCCAAGACCCACCTGATGGGCCCGGCCATGGCCGCCGCGGCCGCCATCACCGGCCACCTCGCAGACGTGCGCCAGTTGGGGTGAGCGAGGCTGCGGCGGCATCGTGCGTGCTTCGAGACGCGCCTCGGCGCTCCTCAGCATGAGGACCATCGCTCTTGGCGTCCAGAAAATGCCTCATCCTGAGGAGGCCGCGAGCGGCCGTCTCGAAGGGCGCACGGACAGTGATCCAGTTAACTTTTGGTGAGCGCCTATCTTTACATCCTGCCCCGTGCCGACGGCTCCTATTACATCGGAACTACTAGATCCAGTCTGGAGAAGCGCATCAGCGAACATCAGGCTGGCGCCTTCGATGGCTATACGTCTTCACGCCGGCCGCTGACGCTGGTTTTCCAGTAAGCGTTCGATCAGGTAAAAGATGCGGTCGCTGCGGAACGACAGATCAAGGGTTGGCGCCGTGAAAAGAAGCAAGCCCTGATTCGAGGACGATGACGGAGCGCTGCGATCATTTGCGCGGCGTAGCTCAGTTTGAAAGGAACCCGGGATGGAAAAATTTGCCCAGCTGACCGGCGTCGCGGCGCCGTTGCCGATCATCAATCTCGATACCGACAAGATCTTCCCGGCGATCTATTTGAAGACGATCAAGCGAACCGGTCTGTCGAAATGGTTGTTCCAGGAGATCCGCTTTCGTCCGGACGGGTCGGAGAACCCGGATTTCGTGTTGAACCAGGCGTCGTACCGCAACGCCAAAATCCTGATCGGCGCGGACAATTTTGGCTGCGGGTCGAGTCGCGAGCATGCCCCTTGGGCGCTCCTCGACTTCGGTATCCGCTGCATCATCGCGCCGAGTTTCGCCGACATTTTTTACAATAATTGCTTCAAGAACGGCATCCTGCCGATTGCCTTGCCGAAGGAAATCGTCGACGAAATGATGGAAGACGCCCGGAAAGGCGCCAACGCGGTGATGACAATCGACTTGGAAAGTCAGACGATCACGCGACCGGACGGCGAGAAGGTGCAGTTCGAGGTCGACGCGTTCCGCAAGCATTGTCTCGTGAACGGGCTCGACGATATCGGCCTGACCGAGCAGAAGAGCGCGGAAATCGGCGGCTATGAGGAAAAGGCGCGGCTGGCGCGTCCGTGGCAGTTCGGCATGATCCGACCCGGGACCTGATCCGTGGCCCAGACCCGCGCATCCAATCGCAAGGTTCTCGTGCTGGCGGGCGACGGCATCGGGCCGGAAATCATGCGCCAGGTGTTGCGCGTAATCGAGTTCTTCGACCGGCGCCAGTTAGCCAGCTTCGAAATTACCGAGGGTCTCGTCGGCGGCGCGGCCCTCGATGAATTGGGGGTTCCGTTGAGCGATGCGACCCTGGCCCAGGCGGTCGCCAGCGACGCCGTGCTGTTCGGCGCGGTCGGCGGCGCGAAATGGGACACCTTGCCGTTCGAGCTGCGTCCCGAGCGCGGCATCCTCCAGCTGCGCAAGGAACTGGACCTGTTCGCCAATTTGCGCCCGGCGGTGGTGTTCGAGGCACTCGCTGACGCGTCGAGCCTCAAGCGTGAGGTCGTTGCCGGGCTCGATCTGATGATCGTGCGGGAGTTGACCGGCGGCATCTATTTCGGCGAGCCGCGCGGGGTCGAGACATTGCCGGACGGCGGCCGGCGCGGGATCAATACCGAAGTCTATACCGAAGCCGAGATCGAACGCGTCGTCCGCGCCGCGTTCGATCTGGCGAGAAAGCGCAACCGCAGAGTCTGTGAGGTCGACAAGGCCAACGTCATGGAATTGGGCGGGCTGTGGCGTGAGGTCGCGCAACGGGTGCACGACGCAGATTATCCCGATGTCGAGCTCTCGTTCATGTATGCCGACAACTGCGCGATGCAGCTTGTGCGTAATCCGAAGCAGTTCGATGTGATCGTTACCAGCAATCTGTTTGGCGATTTATTATCCGATTGCGCGGCGATGCTGACGGGGTCGCTCGGCATGCTGCCTTCGGCCTCGCTCGGCGCGCCCGATGCGGGGGGCCGGCGCAAGGCGCTTTATGAGCCGGTCCACGGCAGCGCGCCGGACATTGCCGGCAAAGACATCGCCAACCCGCTCGCCTGCATCCTCTCCTTTTCGATGATGCTGCGCTATTCGTTCGATATGACGGAAGAGGCCGAGCTCGTCGAGGGCGCGGTGCGGCGGGCGCTGGCCTGCGGTGTGCGCACCGGCGACATCGTGCAGCCCAATACCGCGCGCGTCTCAACGCGCGTCATGGGCGACACGGTCTTGCGCGAGCTCGAAAGGGCGGCATAACCCGGCAGTAACCACTCAGCCAGTCGCGTTTGTTGTTCGAAATGGTTCCCCTCGCTGGCCTGGGACTAGCTGCCTACCGGTAACCGCTCGCCTAATTCGTCGGCTTGATGTTCTGGTTGAGGCGGAAGAGGTTCGTCGGGTCGTATCTGTTCTTCAGCGCGACGAGGCGCCCGAAGTTATCGCTGTAGGCAGCCCTGATCCGCGTGCCTTCCTCGGCATCCAGGTGGTTGACGTACACTTCCCCCGTCGCGAAGGGCTCCACTGCCGTCCAGAACTCCCGCGTCCACTGGATGTGACCGGCGGACTCCGCAGTATCAGTCCATTGCGAAATGACGTCGTAATCCCACTGGTCGCTGCGGAGCCCAAACGCAGTCTCGTTCGGATCGACCCGCGTAGCGGCGCCGTGGACATGGAAAAACCCGACCATGGACATTGGCGAGGGCATCGTTGCTGCCCGGTCGATGAGAATTTCCAGGACGTCGTCCCCCAACTGCTGCAAAAAGCTCGACTTCCAATACCGCTGCACTCCGCCATAGGGAAACGCGGCGTCAAACATCTGGTTTAGCTGGACGTACGACATCGGCGCGATCGTATCCACCAGCGGCGAGCCAAACTTCCGCACGGGCGCTACCAGTCTTTCCCCGTCAGCGATATCTCCGATATAGCCGACGACAATGGCGACGACGGGGTCGCCCTCATGCGATGTCATCAATGCGGCAAAGGCGGTCAGCGCATCGGGGCAGGTGCGCGCATAGTCGCGGTAGAAGCGCAGCACTTCCTTGGCCTTCGTCATGGGGTGAAGAACCATTCCCGCCAGCACTGGACCGACGGGATGAACTCGATACTCGAACGAGGTGACGACACCAAAATTTCCGCCGCCGCCGCGCAGGCCCCAGAAGAGGTCCGGATGTTGATCTGCGCTGGCCGTCAGCAACTGCCCGTCGGCCGTGACGAGGTCTGCCGATAACAGGTTGTCGCAGCTGAGACCGTGCTTGCCCATCAGCCAGCCGAGGCCGCCGCCCAGGGTCAGTCCGGCAATGCCGGTCGTCGAGACGACCCCGCCGGTGCTCGCCAAACCAAAGGCCTGCGTTTCACCGTTGTATTCGCCCCAGGTGAGCCCTGCCTCGGCGCGCGCCGTGCGCTGAGCCGGATCGACCCGCACGCTTTTCATCGGGGACAGGTCGATCATCAGGCCGCCCTCGCAGACGGCGTTGCCGGTGATGTTGTGCCCGCCGCCGCGGACGGACGCCAGCAGCTCGTGATCGCGGGCAAAACGCACCGCCGCGATGACATCGGCAACCCCGGCACAGCGCGCGATCAACGCCGGGCGCCGGTCGATCATGCCGTTCCAGACTCTACGCGCTTCGTCATAACCCACCTCACCCGGGTGCAAGAGCGGGCCCCGCAGACTATCCGCAAACCTCTGCACCGCGGCTTCTTCGAGGATCGTGTCCGTGCCGTTGGTGCTGATGACGCGTAGATCCGTCATGATTTTCGCTCCCTGTGCCGTATTGATGGAACGCAGCTTCAGACGGCGCTCGCCGACTGCTTCTCGATCGTCCTGGATAAGCGGCCGTAGACGCGGCGTGCATTGCCTTCGAATATTTTCGCCTTGTCCTCGGCCGGCAACGCAAGCTGGTCGATATAGCGCTTGGTGTCGTCGTAGTGGTGACCGGTTTCCGGATCGACGCCGCGAACTGCGCCGATCATTTCGGAGGCAAACACGATATTCTCGACCGGAATCACCTTCGCCAGCAGCTCCTGGCCGGGCAGGTGATAGACGCAAGTGTCGAAGAAAATGTTGTTCAACACGAGATCGGTCAGCAACCCGAGCTTAGCGTCCTGCGCCAAACCGCGGAAGCGACCCCAGTGATACGGCACCGCGCCGCCGCCGTGCGGAATAATGAACTTGATGGTCGGGAAATCCTTGAACACGGATGACGTCATCAGCTGATTGAAGCCGACCGTATCGCCGTTGAGATAGTGCGAGCCTGTCGTGTGATACGCCGGGTTGCAAGCGGCGCTGACGTGGACCATGGCGGGAATGTCGTGTTCCACCATCTTCTCGTAGACCGGATACCAGTAATGGTCTGACAGCGGTGGATCCTGCCAATGCCCGCCGGACGGATCGGGGTTCAGATTGATGCCGACGAACCCGTATTCGCTTACGCAGCGCTCGATCTCGGGGAGGCAGTTCTTTGGCGAGACGCGCGGGCTCTGCGGCAGCATCGCCACACCGATAAAGTTCTTCGGGAACAGCGAACAGACGCGATGGATCAACTCGTTGCAGACGCTCGCCCAGGCTTCGCTGGTCGCTGCGTCGCCCAGATGGTGGCCCATGCCGGCGGCGCGCGGCGAGAAGATTGTCAGATCGGTGCCGCGCCCGCTGTTGCACTTTGAGCTGGCCGCCCTCGATCGTCTCGCGGATCTCGCCGTCCGTTATTCTCGGGCGCGGCGGCGGTGGCTTGCCGGCCTTGTGCGCCTCGATCTGCTCGTTGCGCCATCCCTCGTGCTGACGCGGGGCGGTCGTGTAGTGGCCGTGGCAATCAATGATCATAGGGAGTTTGCCGCATCTGTTCTCTCTGTATGCCGGTTACTATCCCGCAAGACGAACCGCGATCGCAATGTTCTTCCCCCTGCCGATGATGATCGGCGACCGCGCCCGCCAGCAGCGCGCACCGGGTGATGCCGTGAATAAGAGGAAAGACCCGCATGCCCAAGATCACGACGGAGTGGCGGTGTTTCGACGAGTTGACGGCAGGCGAGCTCTATGAGCTGATGCGGTTCCGCCAAAGTATCTTTGTCGTCGAGCAGGGCTGCGCTTATCCCGACCTCGACGGCCTCGACCAGAGCGCATGGCATTTGGCAGCCCGGTTGGCGGGTGAGTTGATCGGTTATCTTCGGCTGACGGCCATGACCGGCCCGCCGCCCATCATCAGGATCGGCCGCGTCGCCGTGTTGCTGTCCCTGAGACGGGGCGGGGTTGGTCGAATGCTAATGGAGCAGGCGCTGATCCTCTGTCGCGAGCGCTTTACGCTGAAAGAGATCGGCCTTGGCGCGCAAGTCCCTCTTGTGCCGTTTTACGAGAGCTTCGGCTTTGCCATGACCTCCGAGCCCTATAACGATTTCGGCATCGCGCATGTCGAGATGGTGCTGCGGCTGCCGACTTAGGCTCGGACCCCGCCAGCGGAACGGTTTCGACGTTGTGCGCCCGCAAGACCGGGAGCACGACACCGGGCATAGTCAGGCCACGAAAATCCTCTCGGGCGAATTGGGCGGCAAGACGGTTCTCCGGGCTCACATAATCCGTCGAGGCAAGGTATAGAAAGAATCTGAACGGGCGAGGAGAATGGAATCGTGGGTTGGCTAGACGGGCAAGTGGCGTTGGTGACGGGCGGCGGCTCCGGCATCGGCCGGGCGGTGGTCGCGCGGTTTATCGCAGAAGGAGCACGCGTCGGAGTGCTCGACCGGGTGCTCGGCCGAGCCGAAGAGTTGCGGGCCGAGTTTGGCGACGCCGTCGTTGCCGTCACCGGCGATGTGGCCCAACTCGCCGACAACAAGCGCGCCGTCGCCGAGACCGTGGCGGGATTGGGCCGCCTCGACGTCTTTGTCGGCAATGCCGGGGTATTCGACAACTTTCTTTCGCTCGCCGAGTTTCCCGAAGAGACACTGTCCGAGGCCTGCGACGAGCTGTTCGGTGTCAATGTCAAGGGATGCATCCTCGGCGCCAAGGCGGCTTTGCCCGAGCTGCTCAAAACCGACGGGTCGATGGTCTTTACCGCATCCGTCGCAGGCTCCAATTCGGGCGGCGGCGGGCCGCTCTACACCGCCTCGAAGCACGCGGTCGTGGGGTTGATCCGGCAACTGGCCGTGGAATTGGGACCGCGCATTCGGGTCAATGGAGTCGCGCCGGGCGGCACCATCACCGATCTGCGCGGGCTTACGCTTCTGGGGCAGGACGGCCGCTCGCAATTCGCCGATCCCAATACCGAGGAGCGGCTGCGAGCCAATAATCCGTTGCAGATCGCGCTGGCGCCCGGTGATCTCGCCGGCGCCTACGTATTTCTGTCATCACGGACCAATGCCCGGGGCATCACCGGGACGATCCTGACGGTCGATGCCGGGGCCACTCTCCGAATGCCGCGGCAAAGCAGAGGAGGCAATCCGAATGGCCGCTGAAATGAGCCGGCTGGTCGACGACAATAAGGGTCTCGTCAGCCGCCGCATCTTTATCGAACCGGAGATCTACGAGCAGGAACTCGAGCGGATCTTCGCCCGCTGTTGGCTGTTCCTGTGCCATGAAAGCCAGATCTCCCGGCCCGGCGATTTCCTGACGACTTACATGGGCGAAGACCCGGTCCTGGTGGTGCGCGACAGTGACGGCCGGGTGCGCGCTTTCCTCAATGTTTGCCGGCATCGCGGCAATCGGCTGTGCCGCGCCGATAGCGGCAACGCCGCGAGCTTCACCTGCGCCTATCACGGCTGGACTTACCGCAATGACGGGCGCCTCACTGGCGTGCCTTATCTCAAAGAAGCCTACCACGGCGAATTGGAGCGCGAGCGCTGGGGTCTGATGCCGGTCGCGCAGTTGGATAATTACAAGGGCCTGTATTTTGGCAACTTCGACCCGCAGGCCCCGCCGCTGCTCGACTATCTGGGCGCGGCCGCCTGGTACCTTGACACGTTCTTCGACCGCCGGGAAGGCGGCATCGAGCTGATCGGCGGCGTGCATAAATGGATAATGCCGTGCAACTGGAAATTTCCGGCCGAAAACTTTGCCGGCGACGGCTATCATGTGCCGTGGAGCCACGTCTCCGCGGTGCGGACCGGATCGGGCGGCGATTTTCGCATGAAGCCGGATTCGGAGGGCAGGGCTTTGTCGCTCGGCAATGGCCACAGCATCATGACGGTCGGACCCGATATGGTGGCCGACCCGCCGGCGCCGGAGGTCCTCGCCTACGAAGAGCAGATTCTACCAGAGATGCAGCAGCGCCTTGGCCCGCGGCTGCTGCTCGGAAAACCGATCGCCGGCACGGTGTTTCCGAATTTCTCGATGCTGCGGCCGACTTCGCGAACGATTCGCGTGTGGCACCCGCGCGGGCCCGACAAGACCGAAGTCTGGGCCTGGATCTTTGTCGACAAGGCGGCGCCGCCGGAAGTGAAAAAGGCGCTCCGCCTTGCCGGAGCGCGCGTGTTTGGCCCGGGTGGCACGTTCGAGCAGGACGACATGGACAATTGGCAGGGCTGCACGCAGACCGCCCGCGGCGCGGTGGCCCGGCGCGCTTTCCTCAACTACGAGATGGGCCTCGGTCATGAAAGCTTTAACGAAGATTTCGGCGCCTGGGCCAGCGACTACCGCTACAGCGAAAGCAACCATCGGCGGTTCTACCGGCGCTGGGCGAAGCTGATGACGGCCGATAGCTGGGCCGAGGTCACGGTCCACGCATGAATAGCGATATACCGTCGCCCCCGCGAAAGCGGGGGCCCAGAGCGACCGCTCACATCTCGGTCACTGGGTTCCCGCTTTCGCGGGAATGACTGTAGAGGAGGCTCATATGGGAGCAGAAATCGGTGGTCTCGTGGATGGCGAACGGGGCCTTATCAGCCGGCGGATATTCATCGAGCCCAGGATTTACGAACAGGAGCTGGAGCGGATCTTTGCGCGCTGTTGGCTTTTCCTATGCCATGAAAGCCAGGTCCCGCACCCGGGGGATTTCTTCACGACCTATATGGCCGAAGACCCGGTTCTTGTGGTGCGCGACAGTGCCGGGCAGGTCCATGCCTTTCTCAATGTGTGCCGACACCGGGGCAACCGGCTGTGCCGCGCCGACGCGGGCAATGCCGCGACGTTCACCTGCGCCTATCACGGCTGGACATACCGCAATGACGGGCGGCTGGTCGGCGTGCCTTATCTCAAAGAGGCCTATCACGGCGAGTTGGACCGCGAGCGTTGGGGCCTGACGCCGGTCGCGCAGTTGGACAATTACAAGGGCCTGTATTTTGCGACGTTCGATCCCGAGGCGCCGCCGCTGCGCGAGTACCTCGGCGAGATGGCCTGGTATATCGACACGTTTGTCGACCGCCGCGAGGGGGGCATCGAGATAGTCGCGACCCACAAATGGATTATGCCGTGCAACTGGAAGTTTCCGGCTGAGAATTTCGGCGGGGATGCCTATCACGTGCATTGGAGCCACGGCGCGGCGATCGCGACCGGGTTCAGCGTCGGGTCCACTGCGAGCCCGGCGACCGCCAACAGGATGGTGTCGCCGGGCGACGGCCATGTCCTGATCTGCATCGGCCCCGACGGCTTTGGCGACGCGCCGATGCCCGAGATCCAGGCCTACGAGCGCGAGATCCGGCCCGAGGTCCAAGAGCGATTGGGGTCGCGCGCCGCCCTCGTTAACCCGATCGTCGGGACCGTGTTCCCCAACTTTTCGCTGCTGCGGGGGACCTCACGCACGCTGCGCGTGTGGCATCCGCGCGGGCCGGAGAAGACCGAGATCTGGTCGTGGGTGTTCGTCGACAAAGCCGCGCCGCCGGAAGTGAAGAACGCGTTCCGGCTGTCCGGGGTGCGCGGCTTCAGTCCGGCCGGGACCTTCGAGCAAGACGACATGGACAATTGGCAGGAATGCACGCAGACCTGCCGTGGCGTCATGGCGCGGCGCATGCCGATCAACAATCAGATGGGGCTCGGGCGTGAGCGCTTCGATCCCGCCTTCGGCGCTTGGGTCAGCGACTCCGGCTTCAGCGAGAGCAATCATCGGGAATTTTACCGGCGCTGGGCGGAGCTGATGCAAGCCCCGAGCTGGCGCGACTTGCGGAATGGAAACGCCCGCCATGCGTAACGAGCCCATTGCCGATCCCCACCTGATCCGCGAAGTCGAGCAGTTCCTCTATCGCGAAGCCCGGTTGTTGGACGAGCGTCGCTTTCACGAGTGGCTGCAATTGCTGACGGACGACATTCGCTATTGGATGGGCAACAGGACCAACCGATACCCCAAATCGAGCAAAGCAATCGCGATTCTCGATCTCGAGCGCTATGTCGAGGACGATTCCACCAAGGAAGACGAACTCGCCATCCTCGACGAGGACAAGAGCACGCTCAAAGCGCGTGTCGCGCGTCTCGACACCGGAATGGCCTGGGCGGAAGACCCGCCATCGCGCACCCGCCATTTGATCGCGAATATCGAGATCGAGGCAGGCGATACGGAGGCCGAGTTCAAGGTCTACTCCAATTTCATCGTCTACCGCAGTCGGTCGGAAACCGAGCAGGATTTCTATGTCGGGGCACGCCGGGACGTGCTGCGGCGCGTCGCCGACGAATGGAAAATCGCCAGCCGCAAATCGTCATCGATCAGAATGTGCTGCTGGCAAAAAACGTCAGCATCTTCTTCTAGAACAGTCAGAACAGATTTTGATCAGGTTGCGCCTATCGCGCATTGCCGCTCCGCGGAATCCCGAAAATAACCACAATGGTGTTATCGAGTTCACAGATGGCTCTGTAGCCGCCTGATCGTGTAAGTTTCCGAAGATGCTTTCATCGGTTAGTATTGAGAAGTGAAGCCAGCATCCGGTATTTTCCCGGGTATAATAGCGATAATAGCGACGGCTGAAATAAAGGCGACCCCCACGAGGTCGGCGCGGGGGTCGATCTTTTAGAGTGGGCTAGAGGATGCCTTCCTGGCGCAGCGCCTCGACCTCTCCCGCGCCGATGCCGAGCCAGTTGTGCAGAACATCGGCAGTGTCTACCCCGAGCGCCGGAGATCCGTTCAGCCGGACGGTTTTGCCGTCGATCCGTACCGGCCAGGTTGCCATCTTGTAGTCGCCGTTGTGGTGATGGACGGTCTGCATGATGCCGCGCTCCTCGAAGCTCGGCTCGTTCTGCAATTCCAGCGTGTCGAACACCGCGCCCGACGGTACGCCCACGGCAATCAATTTCTCCATCGCCTCGCGCTTGTCGTGCTGGCGGGTCCATTCGCCGATGAGCGCGTCGAGCTCCCTTTCGTTCTTGACGCGCGCATCGCCGGTCGCAAACCGCGGGTCGTCGATCAATTCCTCGCGCCCGATCAGCTTCATCAGCCGCGACCAGTGCTCCGGGTTGGCCCGGCTGGTGGTCAGATAGACGTAGTCGTTGGGACCGCCGCCCTTGGCCGGGTACAGCCCCGACGGCGCATTGTTGCCGCCGCCCGACTTGGCGCCGCGGCGCGGCGCCGGCTTGCCGGTGCGCGCCATCGTCGCAAAGCAGGTGCGCATGTAGTGGATCATTGCGTCCTGCATCGCGACCTGTAGGCGCCTTCCATGGCCCGTACGGTTGCGCTCGTGCAAGGCGCCAAGAATGGTCGCCGCCATCAGCATGCCGGTGCCCGTGTCACCGAAGGAGAGGCCCGGCTTGACCGGTGGGCGGTCAGGCTCGCCGGTGACGCTGATCGGGCCGCCGGCGGCTTGCGCGATCATGTCGAAGGCCAGCCCCTTCTCATGCGGGCTGCCGGTCCCGAACCCCTTGATCTGGCAATAAATGATGCGGGGGTTGAGCTTTTTGACCGAGTCGTAATCGAGCCCCAAGCGCTCAATCGTGCCGGGCGCCATGTTTTCGACCGTGACATCGGCCTGCTTCAGCATCTCCTTGACGATGTCGAGCCCCTTTGGCGATTTCAGATTGATCGCGAGGGACTTCTTGTTGACGTTGAACTGGTGGAAGTACCACGGGTCATCGTCGGGCTTTCCGGGGCGCAGCCGGCGGCCGGGGTCGCCGCGCCCCGGGTTCTCGATCTTGACCACCTCGGCGCCAAACCAGGCCAGCACCTCGGTGGAGGTCGTCCCCGCCTCGAACTGGGTGAAATCGACCACCTTGATGCCCTGCAAAAAGTTGAAGTCCTGGATGTTGTCGCTCATCGCTGGTTCCTCTGTTTGGCCCAGATCTGGGACACAGCCTGCGCCATCCCGCGTCCCACCGCAACGGCTTCCGCTGCGGTTTCCGACCTCCGCCGCTACTCGAGCGCGCAGTCGTATCGGATGAAGCCGTTGAACCGGGCGATTCGGTCGTAAAGCAAGCGCGCGGTGTGGTTGTCCTCTTTAGTGGTCCAGTAGAGCCGGTAGCAGCCGCGCTCGCGGGCGGCAGCGGCTGTCGCCTCGATCAGCCGGCGGCCGAAGCCGCCACGCCGGAAAGCTGCGTCAACAAAGAGATCCTGCAGGTAACAGACCTCCCTGTTAGTCCAGGCATGCGCGTGAAAGAGATAGTGGACGATCCCGACGAGTGGCGCGGTCGCGCCCCCTTGCCGCGCTCCCAGTCCGCGGATCGGGCCTTCCGTGGCGATCAGCCGCTGCCAGGTGTGCTCATAGATCTCTGCCGGCAGCCGCGTCTGATAAAAATCGAGATAGCTGCACCACAGCTCGGCCCAGCGGTCGCGGTCAAACCGGGTGATTGGGTTGACGACGATATCGACCAAGACGCCCCTCCCGCTTGCCCAGCCTGCGGTATACCATAGGCTGCGACGATCATCGGAGGTTCGCGATGTTGGTTTTCCGGCAGCTGTTCGATCCGCCGTCCTCCACCTACACCTACCTGCTTGCCGATGGCGGGAGCGGAGCGGCGGTCATCATCGATCCGGTGTTCGAGCAGGTGCGGCGCGACGCGGCGTTGATCGAAGAACTGGGCCTGCGCCTCCTCTATGCCCTTGAAACGCACGTCCATGCCGATCATGTGACCGGCGGGTGGCTGCTGAAACAGCGCACCGGATGCCGGATCGCGCTGGCGGCCAACAGCGGCGCCGAGGGCGCCGACCGCTATCTGGTGCAGGACGACGTGGTCGCGTTTGGCGATCGCAATCTCCAGGTCCGCCAGACCCCCGGCCATACCAGTGGCTGCCTGACCTATGTGCTCGACGACCGCAGCATGGCGTTTTCCGGGGATTGTCTGTTTGTCAGAGGCACCGGGCGGACCGATTTCCAGCAAGGCGACCCGCACGCGATGTACCGCTCGATCCACGAACAGATCTTTACCTTGCCGGATTCGTGCCTGCTCTATCCCGCACACGATTATCGCGGACTGACGGTCACCAGCGTCCGCGAGGAAAGGCGGTTCAACCCGCGCCTCGGCGGCGAAATCGGAGAAGGCGATTTTACCGGGTACATGAAAAACTTGCGCCTCGCCCATCCGAAGAAACTCGATGTGGCAGTGCCCGCCAATCTGAAATGCGGACGGCCCGAAAGCGGGGTGGGCATCACGGCGGAGCCGAATTGGGCGGCGCTTCGATATTCGTTTGCCGGGATCTGGGAGATCGAACCCCACGGGCTCGAGGAACACGCGCCTGCGGTCCAAATCCTCGATGTGCGCGAGCCCGAGGAGTTCACCGGCCCGCTCGGGCACATTCGTGGCGCCATCCTGATCCCGCTGGGCGAACTGGCCGAGCGCGCCGGAGAATTGGCGCGCGATCGCCCGATCGTCGCCGTCTGCCGTGCCGGCAGCCGCTCCGCGCAGGCCACCGTCATCCTGCGCGAAGCGGGCTTTGGCGAGGTTGCCAACCTTGCCGGCGGCATGCTGCGCTGGCGCGCCGAAGCCCATGCCGTCGAAGGCGGCCGGGTGTAGCTCGATCGAGATGATGGGCCCCCGCCGCGCGATCCCATTCTTATCCTCGTGTCCGACGACAATTCGCTGACAGGGCGCGTGCGGCGCTACGCCCAGGTGTCGACCGCGATGGGCGGACTGGCGGCGCGGCTCGCGGGCGAGCGCTATCTCGGCCTCAACCTCGACCGCAGCCGCCACGCGGCCGAGCTGAAGGCGGTGCTAGGCGGCATCAAGGGGCCGCTGATGAAAGTGGCCCAGCTGCTCGCGACGATACCCGACGCGCTGCCTAAGGAATACGTTCAGGAGCTTGTGCAGCTGCAGGCGAATGCGCCGGCAATGGGCTGGCCGTTCGTCAGGCGGCGCATGGCCGGCGAGCTCGGCGCCGAGTGGCGCAGCAAGTTTCGCGAGTTCGACAGGACCGCGGCGCGCGCCGCTTCGCTTGGGCAGGTGCACCGGGCGACCGCGCTGGACGGGACCCCGCTCGCCTGCAAGTTGCAATACCCCGAGATGGCGTCGGCGGTGGAAGCCGATCTACGCCAGTTGAAGCTCGCGATGAGCCTCTACGAGCGCTACGACCGGGCGGTCACCACCGCGGAGATCCATGCCGAGATCGCGGATCGGCTGCGCGAGGAGCTCGATTACGAGCGCGAGGCCGCGCACATGCGCCTCTATAGTGAAATTCTGCGCGGCGAGCCAGGTGTCGCCGTGCCCGTGCCGATCCCGGAACTCTCGACCAGCCGGCTGTTGACGATGACCTGGCTCGAGGGCGCGCCGATCCTCGATATCGCAGCCGCCCCGTTGGAACAGCGCAACGAAATCGCGTTGCGCATGTTCCGGATCTGGTACGTGCCGTTCTACTACTACGGCGTGATCCACGGTGACCCGCATCTCGGCAATTACACGGTCGCGCCGGACAACACCGTCAATCTCCTCGATTTCGGCTGCGTCCGCATCTTTCGCGCCTCTTTCGTGCGCGGCGTCATTGACCTCTACCACGCGCTGCAGCGCGGCGACCGCGACCTCGCCGTTCACGCCTATAAAAGCTGGGGTTTCGGCGATCTGTCGAATGAGATCATCGATGTGCTCAATCGCTGGGCGCTCTACGTTTACGGTCCGCTGCTCGATGACCGCGCGCGGCTGATCCAGGAAAAGGCCAGCGGCGTCTATGGCGCTACGGTGGCCGAGAGCGTGCATAGCGACATCCGCCGGCTCGGCGGCGTCCGGCCGCCGCGCGAATTTGTGTTCATGGACCGCGCGGCAATCGGGCTTGGTTCGGTCTTTCTGCACCTGAAGGCGGAAATCAACTGGTACCGGCTGTTCCACGAGCTTATCGAGGATTTCGACCAGGCTGCACTGGCGGCCCGCCAGCAGGCCGCCTTAAAGGCTGCCGGGGTGCCGGACGGCGTCTTGCCCGCCAGCAGGAGAAGAGCCCGTCGTCCGATTGAGCAAAAGCCGCTTTGACTGGTCTTGCACCGGTGGCATTAGGGCGGGCACAATCAGCAGATCCAACCAGCGGTCGACCTGGCATGCGGCTGTTCTTTGTTCTCGCGCTTCCGGCGATGCTCTCGGGCGCTTGCACGCCTTTCATCCCGATCAAGGACGCGTTCAGCACAAGCGCGTTGAAGCCCACCGGCAACATCCCGCCAGAATTTACCGAGTTCAATCTTTACGACCCGCAGGTCAACGCGGTAGTGAGCGACAAGATGTGCGCCACTCCCTACATTCTGGACACCGAGAAGTCCCTGCGCGCCACACCCGGCGAGTTCGTTACGTGGACCGGGCGTTGCCGCCGGTACGAAATCTGGCTCCATAATTTGGCCGAGCATTCCACCCCGTAACAGCCCTCACCCATACCCTCTCCCCGCCAGCAGGGCGAAGGGTAGGCCGTTCCCCTCGACCTACTTGCGAGAAGGGCAGGGAAGGCCCCGTCTCAGCGGAACGGCCGTCGCGCCGCAGCGAAACTGCTTCCAGGAAGAAAGGCGGCACGTGCTACGTTGTAGCCTCACCAACGGGTCGGCAAAGCAGCTCCAGCATGTCAGAGGCGGTTCTGGTCACCGGTGGGGCCGGTTACATCGGCAGCCACGCCTGCAAGGTATTGGCGCGGGCAGGCTACCGTCCGGTGGTATTCGACAATCTTTCGCGCGGTCACCGCGAGGCGGTGCGCTGGGGGCCGCTGGTCAAGGGCGACCTCGCGGACCGCGGCAAACTCGCCGATGCGCTTGCCCGCCATCGGGTCTCGCTCGTCATGCATTTCGCGGCTTACGCCCACGTCGGCGAGTCGGTCACCGATCCGGCATTGTATTATGCCAATAATCTCGGCGGGTCCTTGTCATTGCTTGAAGCGATGCGGATGGCCGGCGTCGACAAAATTGTATTCTCGTCGACTTGCGCAACCTACGGTACACCGGCGCGGGTGCCGATCCGCGAGACCATGCCACAATTGCCGGTAAACCCTTACGGCGAGACCAAACTCGCGATCGAGCGCGCGCTCCACTGGTACGGCAAGGCTTACGGGCTGCGGTGGGTATCTCTGCGTTATTTCAATGCTGCCGGCGCCGATCCCGAGGGCGAGATCGGCGAACGGCACGAGCCGGAGACGCACCTCGTCCCCCTCGTTCTGGAGGCGGCGCTCGGAGACAGGCAGCAAATCGACATTTACGGAACCGATTACCCGACGCCAGATGGTACGGCGATCCGCGACTACATTCATGTCCAGGACCTCGCCGAGGCGCACTTGCGCGCGCTCGAACACCTCGACGCTGGGCGGCAAAGCGTGGCACTCAATCTCGGCACTGGCCGCGGTCATTCGGTGCGCGAGGTGATCCGAACTGCCGAGACGGTCAGCGGCAAATCCATCCCGTGCCGCGAAACCGCACGGCGGCCCGGCGATCCGCCGGTACTGGTCGCCGACCCCGGTCTCGCCGCCGAGCTGCTCGGGTGGCGCGCTCAAGTCTCGGATCTCGATACGATCGTTCGCACCGCGCTGGCCTGGCATGTGACGCGATCCGCGCAATCTCGACGCGCGGAATGAAAGCCATGATCGCCCGTTATGCGAGCGCCGCCCCGCCCGCGGGTTGGCTGCCGCTGTAGGCGTCCCTGGAGCTCGCGTCATGACAACGGTCGATGCCGAAGTGGAAATGACGCGGCCTCCGCCCGCCGTAGCAGCTAACTTTCGGCCTGCCGCTCCGGTCCGGGTACAGGGCAAATTCTTTTTTGTCGGCGACGAAAAGCACTTCGTCAAAGGCGTCACTTACGGCCCTTTCCCAAGGGGCAGTCACGGAGCGCAGTTCCCCGAATACGCGGTCGTGGACACCGATTTCGCACTGATGGTCGAAGCCGGCATCAACACCGTCCGGGTCTTCACGGTGCCGCCACTCTGGCTGCTCGATGCCGCGCAGCACGCCGGTTTGAAGATCCTGGTCGGACTTCCGTGGTCGCAGCACATCGCCTTTCTCGACAGCCCGGCGATTCAGCGGCAGATCAGGCAGGCAGTGGCGGCTGGCGTCCGCGCTTGCTGTCGTCATCCGGCGGTCTTCGCCTATTTGATCGGCAATGAGATCCCGCCCGATATGGTGCGCTGGCACAGCGCCGACGCGGTGCGCAATTTTCTGAAAACCCTGGTCGCCTGCGCCAAAGCGGAGCATCCGGAGGCGCTCGTCAGTTACGCCAACTATCCGTCCACCGAATACCTGACGGTGGATTTCACCGATTTTGTCTGCTTCAACGTCTATCTGCACGATCAGCCCGCCTTCCGCCGATACATCGCGAGGCTGCACAACATCGCCCTCGACCAGCCGCTGGTCCTGACCGAATTCGGCGTCGATTCGTTCGGCGAGGGAGAGGAGGGGCAGCGGCAAGTCCTGTCCTGGCAGGTGCACACCGCCTTCGAGGCCGGTGTCGCGGGCACCTTCATCTTCGCGTGGACCGACGAATGGTTCACCGGCGGTCATTTGGTCGAGAATTGGGCTTTTGGTCTGGTCAACCGGGAGCGCCGGCCTAAACCGTCATTCGACGAGGTAGTGCGCCAATACACCGGCATTTTGCCACCGCGTTTGCGGCGTTACCCCCGGGTCTCGGTCGTCGTCTGCGCCTACAATGCGGAGCGGACGATGGATCAGTGCCTGGCTTCGCTCGCGGTGCTCAACTACCCGGACTATGAGGTCATCGTCGTCAACGACGGCTCGCGCGACCGAACCCTGGAGATCGCCGAGGGCTACGGGGATTGCCGCATCATCAGTCAGCCCAATAAAGGATTGAGCGTCGCCCGCAACGTCGGAGCCGAAGCGGCGACAGGTGAAATCGTAGCTTACACCGACAGCGACTGCACGGCCGATCCCGACTGGCTCACCTATCTCGTCGCCAAGATGGAAGCGGGGAATCTGGCCGCGTGCGGTGGGCCCAATTTCCCGCCGCCCGAGGATAATCTCGTCCCCGCCGCTGTCGCAGTCGCCCCCGGCGGCCCGACCCACGTGCTGATAAGCGATGAAGTCGCCGAGCACATCGCCGGCTGCAACATGGCATTCCGGCGCGACGTGCTGCGGCAGCTCGGCGGGTTTGACCCGATCTATCGCGCCGCCGGGGACGACGTCGATATCTGCTGGCGTTTCCAGGACGCCGGCTACCCGATCGGGTTCAGCCCCGCTGCCGTCGTTTGGCACTTCCGCCGCAACACCGTGGCGGCTTATTGCGCCCAACAGCGTGGGTACGGCAAAGCTGAGGCGCTCGTCTATTCGAAGCACCCGTTCCGCTTCAACCTGTTCGGACAGGCCAAGTGGCTCGGCCGCATCTACGGCGACCTCTCGACCTCGTTGCTGCTGTCGCGTCGCCCGGTCATCTATTCGGGGGTTTTCGGGCGCGGTCTGTTTCAGACCCTCTACGAACCGCCCTCGTCCTTGACTGCCTTCCTGCCATTGAGCTTCGAGTGGAGCGCCGCCTCACTACCGCTCGCCTTTGGGGGGATGATCGGCGGCGGGTGGTGGTGGTTGCTCACCGTTCCGCTTCTCGTCACCTGGGTCATGTGCAGCAACGGCGCCCGCAAGGCGCCGATCGACAAACGGTTCACCGGCCTCAAAGCCCGAGCCTTGGTAGCGCTTTTGATTTACCTCGGACCTTTGCTGCGCGGCGGGGAGCGCATTAAATGGCGCCTCAAAGAGGTGCGTACCCAGGATCCTATCAGCCCGGTCGCGACCGAGCAGCGCGCCCGCATTTGCTGGGGTGCCCGCGCATTCCACCTCTCTTATTGGAGCGAAACCGGAGCCGAGAAGGAGACGCTGATCGGCGGATTGATGGAGTTTCTGGTCCCGCAGAAATACTTTGTCGTACCGGATACCGGTTGGAGCAAGTGGGACCTGAAGATCTCGCGCGGCCTGTGCAACCGCGCATTGGTCCTCGTCTGCGCCGAGAACCATGGCGGCGCAAAGCGACTGTTGCGGGTGCGTTGCGCGATGCGCTTTTCCCGCTTCGCGTCGTTTTTGCTGCGCAGCTGCGCTGCGCTGACGGCCTTCGCGCTGATCCTCGGCTGGCCGCTGACGGCCGCCGCGATCGGCGCCGCCGGGCTGATCAGCTCCGCTGCGATGGCTCTGGCAACTCGTCGGTTTCGGAAGACTGATGCACCGCATCGTTGAGGCGGTCGGCGAGCAGGTGCAGCTGATCCCGGTCGAGCCGCTGGCAAGAGCTCCGTTGCCGGTCCGCGCTCCCCGCACGGCCTGATTTTGCTGACGAAACTCCTGCCGTATCTGCGGCCTTATTGGTGGCGGGTCGCCTGGGCGCTCTTGCAGGTTTTCCTGATCGCCGGCTTCGAGCTCCTCAAGCCGTGGCCGTTGCAGGTGGTCATCGACAACGTGCTCGGCGGTAAACGATTCCCGATTGCTGCGTTCGCGTCGATGACCCCGAGCGGACTGCTGCTCCTCGCCTGTTTCGGCATTATCGTCGTGCATCTCGGCGCCGGGGCGCTGACCCTGCTGCACAATTACACGACGATCGGCGTCGGGCAGAGGATGGTCAACGACCTGCGCGGCGCCCTCTATGCTCACCTGCAGCGGCTGTCGCTCGCCTTTCACAGCCGGCAACGGGTCGGTGATTTGCTCTACCGGATCACCGCGGACAGCTTTGCCGTCCAGACCATGATCATGAACGGCGTGCTGCCGATCCTGTCGGCCGCCGTGCTGCTTGGCGGCATGCTCGCTGTTCTGCTGCCGCTGGATCCGACATTGACGCTGTTGTCGCTGACGGTTGTTCCCTTGCTGTCTGGCCTGATTTTCGGCTTCAACCGAAAGATCGTCGATGTCGCAACTGAGGTCCGCAATACCGAAAGTCGAGTCTATTCCGTCGTGCAATGGGCGATGTCGTCGATCAAGCTGGTCCAGGCCTTTACCAAGGAGGACGAGGAACATCGGCGTTTTATGGGCGCAAGCGGGGAGAGCCTGCGGGCAACGCTGCGGCTCTATAGCTGGCAGACGCTCTATTCGGGGGCCGTCAACCTGGTGATTGCCGGCGGCACGGCACTCGTCGTCTACGCCGGGGCGCGCGCCGTTATATCCGGGAGGCTGTCTGTCGGCCAGCTAATCGTTTTCATCTCCTATCTCGCCCAGCTCTACGCGCCGATCAACCAGATTACCCAGAGCTGGGGGCTGATCGCCGGCGCCCGGGTCGGGGCGCGCCGGGTCTTCGACGTGCTCGACACCGAGGCCGATCTCAAAGACGGGAACCGCAGTTTTCCTGCGGAAGGCGCGCGTGGAGACATCGCTTGGCGCAACGTCTCGTTTCGCTACCGTCCGGAGACGCCGGTGCTGAAGAGCATCGAGCTCCGCGTCCCGGCGGGCGCCAAGATCGCCGTGATCGGCCCGACGGGCGCCGGCAAGTCGACCCTTCTCGGGCTGCTGCCGCGGTTCTTCGATCCATCGGCCGGAGTTGTGGAAATCGACGGCGTCGATCTGCGCGAGTACAAGCTGAGGTCGCTGCGCAGGCAGATTTCCATGGTTCTGCAGCCGCCGCTGATCTTTCCGCTTTCGGTGCGCGACAACATCGCCTACGGCCGGCCCGGCGCGTCCGATGCGGAGATCGAAAGGGCGGCTCGGCTGGCGCGGATCCACGATTTCATTGCCTCGCTTCCGGACGGGTACGACACGGTGCTCAACGAATCAGGAGTGACGTTTTCCGAAGGAGAAAAGCAGCGGATCACGATCGCCCGCGCGCTGCTGCGCGACGCCCGGATTCTGATCTTGGACGAGCCGACCTCGTCGCTCGACGTCACGACCGAGGCGCTGGTCATGGCCGGGATCGAGAGGCTCGTGGCGGCGCGGACCACCTTCATCATCGCCCACCGGCTGTCGACAGTGCGGCGCTGCGACCGCATCGTCGTGTTGCGCGACGGCGCCATCGCCGAGGAGGGGACGTTTGCCGATTTGCTGCGCCGGGACGGCATCTTTGCGGATTATTACCGGACGCAATTCGCGCCCGAAGCCGAACACGACGCCGAGATTCGCCTCGAGGCCTGACAAAGCCGAGCATTTGTTGCAAGACGCGAGGGCGAGCGACCGCGCGACCCGTGCAAAATGCGTTGCCCGACGCATGGGGAATTTGTACCGATGGCGCCGATCACATCGATCCAGCGCGCGAAATTAACGATTGATTGTTGCCAAGCAATGACCTACCCCCTTAGGGTCATTGTTGTCGAAGCCGCAACGGCGCGCTCGACCTGATCTAGCCGAGACCTGGTCCCCTTCTCTTCGGGACATCCACGGTTCGGCGTCATGGGGGATGGGGGCAATGATTGCCGAGAAACCGGGCCGGGGAAGCATGCGCTTCCCCGAAATTTCCATCAATTTGAGAACGGGCAACCGGTCGTCGCACATCTTTTTGCCGCCGGCTGTGCAGGTCGCGGCAGCATCGGCGGTGGTCGCGGTTGTCGTCGCGGTTTGTTGTCTTGCAGTCGGCCGGTCCAGTTATGAGCGCGTCGTTGCCCACCGGGCGGAAACAGCCAATCTTGATCTACGAGACGAAGTGGCGAGCCTGCACGATAAGCTTACTATCGCCGCCCGGGATCGCCAGGAGGCCGAGGCGCGCTCTTCGGCATTGACGGATCAGCTCGACTCGCTCCGCGGTCTGCTTTCCGCGCAGGAGGCCAAGCCGGTCGCCGAACGCGATCTCGGACGGCGGCAGAAATGGACCGACATTTTGCCCGTGGCAGAGCAGATCGAGACGGAACCCTCGCGATCGGCGGCGGAGATGCCGATTTCCGATGCGTCGCCGGAGCCGAAAGACCAATCGCGCAGCGTTGCAGACCTCGCCCGCCAGGCCGTCGCGGAAGTTCGGCGCTTGCTCGCCTCGACCGGTCTGAATGTCGACCGTCTATTCCCGCAACTGGCCCAAGACCGCGGCGGCCTCGGCGGTCCCTTTGTGGCGCCGCCGAAAGCCGATCCGCCGGACGCGATGACGCCGGACAAGATGGAGGAGCTCCGCAGCTTGATGAAATCGCTGCCGTTGTCGGTGCCGCTCGATTATTACCAGCTCGAGAGCCGATTTGGCCCGCGCCGCGATCCGTTCAATCACCGATCTTCGTTCCACACCGGGATCGATCTGTCGGCGCCCTACATGTCCCCGGTTCATGCCACTGCAGCCGGGATCGTGACCTACGCCGGCTATCGCAGCGATTATGGCAAGGTGGTCGAGATCGATCATGGAAACGGCATCGCCACCATTTACGCCCATCTTCACCGCTCTATCGTTTCGGTCGGGCAGAGGGTCGCCGAGCATGAGCAGGTCGGCTTTCTCGGCAGCTCAGGCCGCAGCTCAGGACCCCATGTGCACTATGAGGTCCGGGTCAACGACGAACCGCAGGATCCCGAAAAATTCATCGGCCTGGCGCGCGTGATCCCAACCGCGGAGAGGCAGGGCGCAAACCCTTAGCGAATTCCCAGCCACCGCGGGAAAGCAGCGAAAATTTCGCCTCGAGCCCCGGCATTTCGGGCGGAGCCCGCGGGCACGCTCGCCTGAGCACTCCGCGAACCCCCATAATCACCGATCAGATCGGCTCGACGCGTAATAATGTGTTTTCGGCTCCGGATACGCGCACGCGTGTCCCGGCCGGGAGGTCCGGTCCTGCGACGAGCCATACCGTGTCGTCGAACTCTGAGCCGTCCGCGGCCGTCGACAATCGCGCCATCCAATGTGAACATCCGACCAATATAGCTCTCGGCGCGCCGGTTGAGGTGTCGATCGCTTGCACTTGCTCGGGTGTGGGCGAAGGCTGTCCGGCCGAGGCCGACGCTCGCAATGGCGAGGACCGCAAAGATCAACGCTTGGTGCTCCCAGGCGAGCCCGGGATAGCGCCAGGAGATTACCGCGACGCCGAGCGCCGCGGCGGCCAGCCAAATACAGACCATCGCCGGTACGGCGATCTCGATCACTGCCAGAACAGCGCCAAAGACGGCCCAATACCAGTACGGCATCAACGCTCCGTTGTCGGCCGGACCGCCGGATTGGCTGCAGGACGGGCCGTGCTGAAGCTCTCGCGCGCCAACTCGGCGATCCCGGCCAGCGATCCTATCATCGATGCGCTCTCGAGCGGCATCAGGATCACCTTTTGGTTCTGGCTTCCGGCGAGACGGCCAATAGCATCGATATAGCGCTGCGCCACAAAGTAGTTGATCGCCTGGATGCTGCCGCGCCCGATCGCCTCCGAAACCGAGGTTGTTGCGCTGGCCTCCGCCGCAGCCTGCCGTTCCCGCGCCTCCGCGTCGCGAAAGGCCGCCTCGCGCCGGGCTTCGGCAGCGAGGATAACGGCCTGCTTCTCGCCCTCGGCCTTGAGCACCGCCGCCTGTTTGAAACCCTCCGCCTCCAGGACGTTGGCACGCTTCTCGCGCTCTGCCTTCATCTGCCGGGCCATCGCCGCAACCAGCTCCTGAGGCGGTGTGATGTCCTTGATCTCCACGCGTTGAACCTTTACGCCCCAAGGCGTGGTCGCCGCGTCGACCACGGTGAGAAGCTGGCTGTTGATGCGGTCGCGCTCGGACAACAGTTCGTCGAGGCTCATCGAGCCCATGACCGTGCGGATATTGGTCATCACCAGGTTCAGAATCGCGAGTTCGAGGGTGGTGACCTCATAGGCCGCCTTCGCGGCATCCAGTACTTGATAGAAGACGATGGCGTCCACCGTCACCACGGCGTTATCGCGCGTGATGACGCTCTGCGAGGGGACTTGGAGCACGGTCTCCATCATGTTCATCTTTGCCCCGACGCGATCCACTACGGGGATGATGAGCGCAAGACCCGGGTCGAGGGTGCGAACATAACGGCCGAATCGCTCGACCGTCCATTCATTCCCTTGGGGGACCCTCTGAACCGCGAGAATGACAAAAATCAGTGCGAACAAGACCACGAAGAGTACGAAGACGGAGAAGGCGCTGAGCATGACACCGTTCCATCGGCAGTTGCGTTCTGGTATTGTACCCAGCACTCATTGCGATAGCATTAGCGCTTGCAAGCAGCAGGCGCTCCGAGGAGCGCTTCGCGCTCGCCAGCCGTTAGCCCCATTCGCAGCCTTTGATCCAATTTTACTATCGAAAACGTAGACAGAGATGCCAGGTTTTTCTATTGTTCGTAACGATGACTGTGCGCGATCGCTGATCGCACCCAGTCTGTTGGGGGGAATGGGGGGTTGAAGTGAAAGTACTCAGACACACCGCGCGGTGTAGGTCGCGCGTTGCGCCGCCATCGCGGCGCTTTCTCGCCGGCGCTGGCATCGGCGGCATTGCCGTTCTCTTGACACTCGGCGCAAACCCGGCCGCGGCGCGGCACCACCCGGGTTATCACGGACATGTGAGACACGGGTTCCACGGCGTCGACCCATCGCGGGAAAGTGAATCGATCGTCATCGATGCCGAAACCGGCCGAGTAGTCAGCGAGATGAACGCCGACGCGATCACCTATCCAGCCTCGCTGACCAAAATGATGACGTTGTACTTGACGTTCGAGGCGCTGAACTCGGGCCGGCTCGGGCTCGACCAGTATCTGCCGGTCTCAAGCGAAGCGGCGAGCAAGAGCCCGACGAAGCTCCAGCTCGTGCCGGGCGATTCGGTCCAGGTTCACGACCTCATTCTCGGTATCGTCACAAAATCCGCCAATGACGCCGCTGCGGTTCTCGCCGAAGGGCTGGCCGGCAGTGAACCGGGGTTTGCCGAGCGTATGACCGCCAAGGCACGTCAGCTCGGGATGACCAACACGGTCTACCGCAATGCTTCCGGTTTGCCGGACCCCGAGCAACGCACGACGGCGCGCGACGTGGCGCAGCTCGCACTTGCCCTCTATCATGACTTTCCGCGTGAATACCGCTATTTCGCGACACGCCAATTCTTCTTCCGCGGCCGGCTGATCGTCACGCACAACCACCTGCTCGATTGGTATGAGGGCGCCGACGGGATCAAGACCGGATACATCGGTGCCTCGGGCTTCAACCTTGCATCCTCAGCAGTGCGCAATGGTCACCGCTTGATAGGCGTCGTCATGGGTGGAGCGTCGGCCGGTTCGCGAGATCGTGAAATGGCTGCTCTTCTCGATCAGGGCTTCTCCGAAGTGGGGGCCGGCGCCACCCTGCTGGCGGGGCGCGAAGCGCCGTCTCCGTCCGTGGCGCCGCCCGCGGCGCCAGTGGTGGCTGAGACGGACCAGCCGGAACCGGCCCGCCCGCGCGAGAAAATCGAACAGCTGGCTAAAGCCGCCCGCAGGATCGCCGCTCACCTCTCGCCCGTTGCCAAAGCGGAGGCGGCGCCGATCCCGCATCAGTTGCGCACGCCGGCGGAAATCGTTCGCTGGAGCATCCAGCTCGGTTCGTTCCGCGTCGAGAGCGCGGCCGAGCAGGCGGCACGTTCCGCTGCCACGCTCCCCGGAGCCAAAGGAAAGCCCGTACAGATCGTGCAGCCCTCAAAGGGCGGCAAGGAGCACGTCTATCGCGCGCGCCTGCTCAACTTTTCGCCGCAGGAAGCACAGGACGCGTGTGCCGCGCTCCACAAAAAGAAGATCGAGTGCTCGGTGGTCCCGCCGGCGCCCGTCAAGGTCGCCATCCGCTGAATCGCTTGCGCGCCGCGGCTCCTCTTCTCCCGCGGTGCGGCGCGGCGCGGGAGAAGAGGAGCTGTGTGCCAGATGCGTTGTAGCCCCTCTCCCGCACTGCCGGAGCGGGTGCCGAGCGCAGCGAGGCGGGGCGAGAATCTTGCCGCAGCTCGAGAGACGGTCAGTCGCGGCGGTAGGGGTAGCAGCGGCTTCTCTCGAGTGAGAGGCCGTAGTGCTGACCGAGAGCGCGGATGGCGTCCGCATGCTCGACATAGGGGTCCGCGTTCGCTATTCCAACGATGATCGGCCGGAAGCTCCGATCGTCGCGGCCGCCTGGTGCGAGCATGGCCGTAACCAGTGGGTTACCCTCGTCGTCCCGCAATGTCAGGAATAACGGCATTTCGCGCTGTACATGCGCTTTGAGGCCGATCTCCTGCTCAAAGTAAACCTTGGAAGCAGGCTGAAAACTCTGTATCGCCTTTTCTTCCTCCTTGCGAAAAAACTTCTCGACGGCGTGGCGCATGCTTTCGGATTCTACCGCGGCCTCGGCTTCGGTCTCAATCCGAAACCAGGTCTTGCCGCCTAGAGCATCGCAAACGTATTTCATGCATCCTCCCAATTTTCCTACCAGGAGCTAGGATCGCGAACCATCGGGCAGGTGCAGCATTATCGGCGGAGGACGGCACGCCGACAAGGCTCGCTAACCCTCGCTGCTCATCATAGCAGCATTTTTCTGGCGCGTTACCGATCTGCTACGTTTCGCGCAAGGGGGTGCCGCCGGCGCCGGGTAATTCCGTCCAATCCCGCCACAGAGAGATCAAGGCGGCCATGATCGCCGGGCCGAGAAACAGCCCGATGATGCCAAATGTTTCCAGCCCGCCGAGAATCCCCAGCAGCACCCACAAGAACGGCAGACGCGCCGCGCCGCCGATAATGGCCGGCCGGACCGCATGGTCGGCGACAAAGACGACAACGAGACCAAAACCGAAAACCGCCGCGCCGGCGATCGTGTTCCCGCTCGCGGCCAAATACAATGCGGCAGCCCCAAATGCTACCGGCGCCCCAAACGGGATGACCGCGAGGACGCCGGTCAGCGCCGCTACCGAGACCGGGTGCGGAAGGCCGGCAATGATATAGGCGATCCCGATCAGCGCGCCTTCTCCCAGCCCGACCAGCACCAATCCGTTTACGGTCGCGAGCACCGCCTGAACCGCATGGCGGCCGATCCGCTCCCCATCCGGGCCGAGCAGCCGGTCGCTGACGCGCAGCAGTTGCCGGCTGAACAGCATTCCGTCGCGGAACAGGAAAAACAAGGTCAGAAGGGTAAACCCGAAGATGATCAATCGGTGAATGATTTCGGGGCCGTAGAGCCGGGCCGATGCGGCGACCGATCGCGGATTGATCCTCCCCAGCAGCTCCTGAGCCGCATTGGGGTCGCTCAGATTGGCGCGCCACCACTCCTCGACGGCTCGGCCGACAACCGGGAATTGCGGTACCCATTCCGGGACCGGAACACCGTTGTGCTCGGCGTCACTAAGAAATTTGACGATAAAGTGAACCTCGCGCGCGCCTTCGATCGCGACATAGATGAACGGGACGGTGAAAATGAGCCCAACCGAAAGAGTGAACAATAAAGGCGCGAGGATGCGAGACTTGCCCTCGGGAAGGGTGACACTCAGCCGCCGATAGAGCGGCCAAAGGGCGATCGCCAAAACGCCGGCCCAAGCGAGCGCGGCGAGGAAACGGTGCAGGATCCACGCCCCGAGCCCGACCAACGCGATCGCCAGCACGACCCGGGCGATGCGCCGCGACAGAGCCAGGCGCTCGGCCTCGACATTATCCGTAGGGTGAGGCAGATCAGGGGTGCGATCCACAGAGGTCAGATCCTTCCGGGGGTTCGCACTCGACCCGCGGGAAAGATCATCTGAGCTGGTCGGCGACTTTGTCGATGCCCGCCTTCGCGCATGCCTCGTCCTTTTCGCCGCCCGGTGCACCGGAGACCCCGACCGCGCCGATGACCTCGTCCCCGACCTTGATCGGCAGCGCACCCTGCGCCGCGATGATCCCCGTGAGGTGCACGGCTCCGAGGGTCGGATTATCCTTGACCCGCTGAGCGAATTCCCCTGAAGGGGTGCGGAAGGTGCGAGCGGTATAGGCCTTGCGCTGGCTGTTCTCCATCGTATGCGGCGGGGCGCCGTCGCCGCGCACCGCGACGAGCACCTCGCCGTTGTGGCCGAGCACATGCACCGAGACGTGGTAGCCCTGCTTGGTGCAGGTCTCGAGCGCCGTCTGTGCGATCGTCATGGCCGTTCCGGCAGAGAGGCTCTTCTGGGTCAGCAATTGCCCGGCCGCCGGTGCGGCCAGCATGCCGGCGACACCGATGATGGCGAGGCAACTGGATATCGCACGCATGCTGTTCCCTCCCTTGGGTCAAATTCCGCCCGCTGACGGGATGCTGTTCACGGTCGCAGCCTACCACATTCTACCCGTGTTTCGCGTCGAGGAGGCTGGCCGATGATCGCAAGGCGTCGGATGCTCGAGATCGCCGCCGGCAGCGCCGCCGTGTTTTCGCTGGGCGGCGCCGGACAGGCGGCGACACTGCCGGCAACGCCGAGGCAAACGGCGGGGCCATTCTATCCTTTGTCGATCCCCGCCGATTCGGACAACGATCTGGTGCAAGTCAGCGGACACAATGGCACCGCGAAGGGCACGGTCAGCTATGTGAGCGGGCACATCCTTGATCCGGACGGGCGGACACTATCCGGCGTTCGGGTCGAGATCTGGCAGTGCGACACAAACGGCCGCTACCATTATGTCCGGGACGCAAGCGCCGACACGCCGCTCGACGAGAATTTCCAGGGCTACGGCCAGACCGTCACCGACGAGAAGGGCGGCTACCGGTTCCGCACGATCCGGCCCGTGCCTTATCCCGGCCGCACGCCGCACATCCATTTCGCGGTGTCGGGGCCCGGCTTGGCGCGCTTCACGACCCAGATGTACGTCGCCGGCGAGCCCCTCAACGAACATGACGGCGTGCTGATGGGCGTTCGCGATCCCGCCGCCCGCGCCCGCCTCATCGTGCCGCTCCGCCCGGCTCCTCAAATCGAGGCGAACGCTCTTGCCGGCACCTTCGACATCGTTATCGGGTGAGGCGAGGGAAGGGGCAAGCGCTTCCCGTCGGCGCTCAGCAGCTCAGGGGTTTTGTACCGGCGGCAGAGCTTGGACGGGTCGGCTGTATTAACGCATGAGCAAGCCTCCCTGATCGGTTTCCGTGAAATCGAAAATGATGTTGTCGGGGTGCGCGGCGTCAGCGCCCCACCACGGCGAGCGTTCCGAGATAGTCCAGCTTCAAGGCATTGCGAACCCGCCATGCGACAAAGTGATCGGTGCAGGACTGATCGCCGCTGACGCCGAGGCCTCCGACCTTTTTGCCGCCGCTAAGATATAACGCAAGCCCGCCGCCGAAGACGTTTACGCCCCCAACTCGCTGCCGACCAATGGGTCGTGGGCGGTGCCATAGAGAAATGCGTTACCCTAGTAAGCGATTTCCGGATCTACCGGATTGCCGTGCTGCAAACCATAGAGACTGCCGCCAGGCTGCACAGCCGAGTACAGGTTCGCTGTCGACAACGCAACGCCGGTAGGAAACAGGCTGGTGCTCGGCGTTGCACCGTTACTGAGGCTAAAATCGTTTGCGGTGTTTGCCTTTTGTGCAGAGATGACGCGGCTGCCGAGCCATTGATCGGTTTGAATTTTCATGTGTCCCCCTGGCGTGATGGGCGGGACCGCCGTGTTGCGGCCCCCCTGTTCTGCGTCGCAGAAACCCGCGCCGCAGCTGAGTTCTCACGACCGGGAGAAATTAGCAGAGATTTTGGCGATAGAAATACTTGAGGACGTACATCAAAGGTTAGATATACAAGGATGCTCGGGCGGATAAGTTAACTTAAACTTTGCCCAATATGCATCATCTCGCCGGCGGCTCCGAGGGCACATGCGAAGGAGATCCGTAAAAGCACGGCACCGCCCGCACGCGATCAGGCCGGAGCAGTCTCTTTCCGATGCCGCAAATGCTCGATCCTGGCCTTCATCTCGGGCGCCGGCCACTCTTCGAGAAGCCACCGCGGGAGTGGCTCGCCGGGGCCGCTTACCGACAGCGCCTCATCCTCGTCACTGCGGCCGTTAGAGAACAGCTCGAGCGCGTAGGGCATTTCGTAATAGATTTCGAGAACAGTGCCGTCAGGGTCAGCGAAATAAAAGCTGCGCTGGTTAACGTGGTTGGCGGCCCGCATAATCGGGACGCCGTGCTCGACCAAATGGGCATAGGCGTCGCGCAACGCAGCGTAACTGCCGACCTGGAAAGCGATGTGGGCGAGCCCGATCTGTCCGCGCTGCGGACGCGGAGCATTGTCGGGCGAGGGATGCTGCCCGATGTCCAATGTATGAAAATTCTCACCCAAGGTCATAAAGACACCGCCGTGATCCGGGTCCTCCTCGGCGATCCGGAACCCGAGCACGTCGCGGTAGAACCGCTTCGAAGCTTCCTGGTCGGCGACCCTGAGATTGACGTGGCCGATGCCTGTGAGCTTGATCATTTTGGCTTCTCCGATGCCCCATATGCACGCAAGTTAGGCCGCCCCCAACCGCCCGGCAAGCCGAATGGCTGCCATCGCGGAAATGCGCTCAGAATTTGGGCAGAGCGGGCGCATAGTCCGGTGCGCCGACACCTGGGCAGGGAAAATGATAAGCACGAGCGTATCCGCACAGTCCGGCGAGGCCCACACCGTCCACGGCCGCCGTATCGCGCAAGGCGCCGTGTTCTCGGTCATCGTGGCGCTGAGCTTTTCGCATTTCCTCAACGACATGATGCAGTCGCTGGTGCCGGCGCTCTACCCGATGTGGAAGAGCGAGTACGGCCTCAGCTTTGCACAGATCGGGTTGATCAGCCTGGTTACTCAGGTGACCTCGTCGCTGCTGCAACCGGCGGTCGGACTGTTCTCGGACCACCGGCCGCAACCCTACTCGCTGGCCGCCGGAATGGGTGCGACGCTGATCGGCCTCCTGCTGCTGGCGGGCGCCGGCAGTTACCCGATCCTGATTTTGGCGGCGGCGCTGGTCGGGGTTGGTTCCGCGGTCTTTCATCCGGAGGCCTCACGCGTCGCCCGCCTGGCCTCGGGCGGACGTCACGGCCTGGCCCAATCCCTGTTCCAGGTCGGCGGCAACATAGGCTCCTCGCTAGGGCCGATCCTCGCCGCCTTTATCGTCATCCCGAAAGGCCAGTCGAGCATAGCGTGGTTTTCGTCGGCTGCACTCTTGGCGATGACCGTGCTGTTCGGCGTCGGAAACTGGTACCGGAGAGAGCACTCCGGCCCGGCCCGGCCAGCCGCCCGGAAACCGGTCGAGCGCAGCCACCTGTCGCGCCGCAAGGTTGCCTGGTCGGTGGCGATCCTCCTGGTGCTGGTCTTCTCCAAATCCTCCTATACGGCGAGCCTCAACAGCTTCTACACCTTCTACCTAATCAGCCGGTTCCAGGTCTCGGTCGAGACCGCGCAGATCTACCTGTTCGCCTTTCTGGTGGCGGTCGCGGCGGGGACCCTGATTGGTGGCCCGGTCGGCGACCGAATCGGCCGCAAACGGGTGCTATGGATCTCGATCGTCGGCGTCCTGCCGTTCGCTTTGATGTTGCCCTATGTCGGCCTGTTCTGGACCGGCATTTTGACCGTCGTGATCGGCCTAATCCTGGCCTCGGCCTCCTCGGCGATCATCGTCTACGCGCTGGAGCTGGTGCCGGGAAAGGTCGGCACGGTCGCCGGGCTGTTCTTCGGCTTGTCTTTCGGCATGGCCGGGATCGGGGCGGCGGCGCTCGGCCGGCTCGCCGACGCGACGAGCATCGATTACGTCTATCAGATCTGCGCTTTCCTGCCGCTGCTCGGCCTGTTGACCGTGCTGTTGCCCAATATCGGCCGACCGCAGGAGACGAGGCTCATCTCGCCGGTGACTGGATCGACCGCAACGCACGGCGCCGGCGCCAGCACCGGCAGGTAACACGGCCGGCGCCGGTGCCGAGTTGGCGCGTACCGGGGGAGGCATACCGAAACAAGTCCATCGGAGAACATGAACGACTTCTGCCGGAGATGGTTTGCCCCGAGGACGAATTCCGCCCCATCACCTCCGAGATCTCGTGTTCGGCAATCCCGATAAAGTCGTAGGCGCCGGAAACTCCCTGTTATGTCGGCCCCAGTGCAGACGGCGCAAGGACCGGCGTTGACAATGCCCAGCCGATTTCCGGCCTCGCTCGGATGCGCCATGACGTTTCGCTTACCCGGATGTTCGGAACTGCGGCGGTGGCGATTGGACGACCGGTGCGGCGGCGTCGAGAATTTGACGCCGGTCGCCGGAGCAGGGCGGATAAATGCGCTCGCAGTTGATCAGCTGTTTGGTCAGCTTGGCGGCGGCGCCGGTCGTGACGACCCGGCGGTCCCAGCCCTCGGTGTAGAGGGCGCCCCAAGGCCCGAGATCAAGGATCGTGGTGTACCAGTCGATACGCAGCGGCAGCATGGGTTTTCCCACAAGATCGCACACGACGTTATGACCGGCAAAGCGGCCCATTGGTCTGGCATGCTGACAAGACATCACCGAGCTATGCCGATCATCCACAATCGCATACGCGGCATCGCCGGCGGCAAAGGAATTCGCCATCCCCTCGACCCGCATAAAGCGGTCGACCGAAACCCGGCCGAACCGGTCGCGCCGCACCGGAAAAAGCTCGGTCAAAGGGTTGGCCCGCATGCCGGCGCACCAGACGATTGTCGCGGCAGGGATCTTTTCGCCGCTCGAGAGTGTGGCGCCGGATCCGTCGATCGCGCTGATCGCGACGCCGGTGCGGGTCGCCACCCCGAGAGAGGCGAGCGCTTCCTCGATCACATGACAGGCGCCCTCGCCCATATCGGAGCCGACCCGCGGCTTATGGTCGGCGAGAATTACTCGCGGAGCCACCGCGCCCGCCGAGCGCAATTTCCCGAGCAGCTCGGTTGCCGTTTCGATGCCCGTCAAGCCCGCGCCGACGACCAGCGCGGTATATTGCCCGGGAAAGTCCGGCTGCGCCGAGAGGCTTTGGATGTGGGTATTGAGGCGCGCGGCGCCGTCGTAAGTGTCGACATCGAAGGCAAATTCGCCGAGGCCGGGAATGTCGGGGCGGACCAGCCCGCTGCCCAGGGCGAAGACCAGCCGATCATAGGAGAGCGATCGGCGTATGGCACCGACGGAATAGGTGACCCGGCGGCTATCGAAGTCGATAGCGACAACCTCGCCCGCCACGCGCTCGACGCCGATTGGTTCGAGCACCTCGTCGAGCTCCACCCTGACGCCGCTCAGATCGCGCTCGTAATTTCGCACGCGGATTGCGTGCCACTGGTCGCGATTGACCATAGTTACCTGGACCGCGTTCCGGCCGATACCGAATTCGTCCAGCGCGCGCGCCGCGCCGGCCGCGCTCCACAGCCCGGCGAACCCGGCACCCAGGACGAGGATGCGCGCCGTCACGGGCTCGTTCGCTCGCCCATCTGGCGCTCGACGGTCTGGATGACCTCGAAGCCCTCGAACTCGGGGTGCCCGAGATAGAGTGGCCGGTTCTGTCCGGCGCTGTGATGGGCGAGGCGGAACGCTTCCGACCGGGTCCAGGCTTCGAAATCTTCCCGGCTCCGCCAGACCGTGTGGGACGAGTAGAGGACGTGGTCCTCGCGCTCAGGCCCGCGCAGCAGGTGAAATTCAATAAAGCCCGGCACATCGCGCAAATGCGTGTCGCGCGAGGTCCACACGCGCTCGAACTCCGCCGGCGCATCAGGGATGACTTTGAAGCGGTTCATAGCGATGAACATGTGCCGATTCCTAGTGCTTGGAGAATGTCACGACGACCCCTTTTGCTGCATCCTCGGGATGATCGAATGGCGTCTTGAAATGGGCTACGGCGCCGGGGGCCAATCGAGGTTGCGGAGGATCGACGATCTTGAACTGCACCTCCTTGTCGGAGGCGTCGCGCAACGCCACGCGCAGCCTTGGCAGATCCTGCATCGTTCTTCCGGTATTGGCGATATCGCCCTCGATGACCAGGCCGTCCGGGGTGCGCGAGGGGGCGAGCTTCTCGATTTTGAGCCCGGCCCACGGCGGCTCGGCCGCGAAACCGGCCAGAGCATAGAGCCGCGCCGCCGGCGGCCAAAGGGCCACAACCGCGCCGCGGGCGACGACAACTCCAGCCAGAACCGCAAGGGCGAGCAGGACGGCTATTACGAGCCAGCGGAGGGCGGCCCAGCGGCTCCGGCGCCGAGGCGGTTCGGGAAGAGCTCGCTGTCGCGGCGGGACCTGCAGCGTGGTTGCCGGGCGCGGCGGGACCTCGAGCGCCGGTTCGATCCGGCCGTCGGTCTTGGCTTCGTCCCCATTTGCGACCGGCTCCGGCGACACTGCCTGATGCCAGGTATGACCGCAATTGGCGCAGCGGACGGTGCGGCCGGATTGGCCGCGCAGGGCGCCCTCGTCGACTTTATAGCGGGTCCGGCAAACCGGGCAGCTGACGATCATCAGGCCAAGGCCTAACGTGGTCGAAACCTCACGCAGCCGCAGGCGCTGCGCTGGGGCGCGCGAGCCCTCGCAGATGGTGATCGGCGTCCCCGAACATCGTGTCGATCATCGTCACGCGTTTGAAATAGTGGCCGACCTTGTATTCCATCGTCATGCCGATGCCGCCGTGCAGTTGAACCGCCTGCTGGCCGATAAACTTGCCGGAACGACCGATCTGCACCTTGGCCGCCGCGACGGCGTTGCGCCGCTCCGCGGCGTCCTCTTCGGCCGCCACCATCGTCGCGAACATCGCCATGCTGCGCGCCTGTTCCAGCGCGATCAGCATATCGACCGCGCGGTGCTGCAGGATCTGGAAGCTGCCGATCTCACGGCCGAATTGCCGGCGCGTCTTGAGATATTCGACGGTCAGCTCGTGCATCGCAGCCATCGCACCGACGGCCTCGGCGCACAGCGCGGCGATCGCCTCGTCGACGACGCGTTCGACAAGCGGCAATGCTGCGCCCGGCTCGCCAAGCACATTCTCGGGACCAATGCGCACCCCCGAGAATGTGATTTCCGCCGCACGCATTCCGTCCTGCGTCGGGTAGCAGCGCCGCGAGATTCCTGCGGCCTGGCCGTCGACGATAAAGACGGCGACCCCGTCGCGGTCGCGCCGCCCACCGCCGACCCGCGCGGTGACGATCAGCTTGTCGGCGGTGTCGCCGTGGACGACGACCCCCTTTTCGCCATCGAGCACCCAGCCGGTGCCGTCGCGCATGGCTCTCGTCGTGATGTCGTGCAGGTCGTAGCGCGATTGCCGCTCGGTATGCGCGAAGGCCAGAGTGAGGCTGCCATCGGCGATCTTCGGGATGAGAGCCGCACGTTGCTCGGCGCTGCCGCCGCGGCGGAGAAACCCGCCGCCGAGCACGATCGTCGCAAGATAAGGTTCGAGGACCAGCGCGCCGCCGAACGCCTCCATCGCGATCATCGTCTCGACCGGGCCGCCCGCCGAGCCGCCATACCGCTCTTCAAAGGGAAGCCCCAGCAATCCCAGCTCGGCATATTGCGCCCAAAGATCGCGGCTCCATCCCTCTGGGTTTTGTGCGTACCCCTTGCGCTGCTCGAAGCCGTAGCGGTCGCCAATCAGCCGATCGAGGCTCTCCTTCAGCAGACGCTGCTCTTCACTCAGATCAAAATCCATGGCTCACAGCCCCAGGATCGCCTTGGCGATGATGTTCTTCTGAATCTCGTTGGTGCCGCCGTAGATCGTGGTCTTGCGCCAGTTGAAATAGGTCGGGGCGATTGGGCCGGCCCATTCCGGGCCGATCGGCGGCTCGTTCCAGCGCTCGTCGTCCTCGTGCTCGGGCTGATAGGGCAACGCATAGGGGCCGACAACCTCGAGCAACAACTCGGTCGTCGCCTGCTGGATCTCCGAGCCCTTGATCTTGAGGATCGAGGAAGCAGGGTCGGGCTTGTTGTCGGTGCGATGGCGCTCGGCGGCGACGACCCGCAACTGCGTCATTTCGAGCGCCTTCAGCTCGACCTCCACCGCTGCGAGTTTTTCGCGGAACCGCTCGTCCTCGATCAACGGCTTGTCGCCGGCACGCTCCATCGCCGCAAGCTCCTTGATCCGGCGGATGCGTTCCTTCGACAGGCCGACCCGTGCGATTCCGGTGCGTTCCCGCCCGAGCAGGTATTTCGCGTAATCCCAGCCCTTGTTCTCCTGGCCAACGAGGTTCTCGGCCGGCACCTTGACGTCGTCGAAAAACACCTCGTTGACCTCGTGCCCGCCCTCGATCGTGATGATCGGGCGCACCGTGATGCCCGGCGTCTTCATATCGATCAGCAGAAAGGAAATTCCTTCCTGTTTTTTGGCCTGCGGATCGGTGCGCACCAGGCAGAAGATCCAATCGGCGTGCTGAGCCAACGTGGTCCAGGTCTTCTGCCCGTTGACGATGTAGTGGCCGTCATCTCGCTTAGCCGAAGTCCGTAAAGAGGCGAGGTCCGAGCCCGCCCCAGGCTCGGAAAATCCCTGGCACCACCAAACGTCGAGATTGGCGATGGCCGGCAAATGACGCTTCTTTTGCGCCTCCGAGCCGAAAGCGATGATGACCGGCCCGACCATCGTGACGCCAAAGCCGAGCGGCTGCGGCGCCGGGGTCTGCTGCAGCTCTTCCTGGAATATATATTGTTGCACGGGAGTCCAGCCGGTGCCGCCCCACGCGACCGGCCAGTTGGCGACCGCCCAGCCTTTAGCGTTGAGGATGCGCTGCCAGGTGACGATATCGTCCTTGGCGAGATGCTTTCCTTCGACCAGCTTGGTGCGAATGCCATCCGGCAGATTGGCGCGGAAAAACGCCCGTACCTCGTCGCGGAAGGCGAGCTCTTCGGGGGTGAAGCGGAGATCCATCGCACCAACTCCTAAAAAGTTGCGTCACCCCCGCGACAGCGGGAATGACGGGTGTAATCATGACGCGAAGCCTCGGCCCTCGGCGGCGAGCCGAGCCAGCAAGGGGGCAGGCCGCAAGGTCTCGTCGCGCGATCGGTCGGCGTAGAAGGCCAACCGGTCGCGGACATGCGGCAGACCCAAACGGTCGGCGTAATACATCGGCCCGCCGCGCCACACCGGCCAGCCATAGCCGTACACCCAGATCACGTCGATATCGCCAGGGCGCGCGGCGATGCGCTCCTCGAGAATGCGGGCGCCCTCGTTGATCATTGGGAAGATCATGCGCTCGACGATCTCCTCTTGCGGGATCGGCCGCCGGTTTATGCCGAGCCGCGAAGACATTTGGAGGATGATCGTTTCGACTTCGGGATCGGGGATCGGCGTGCGCGATCCGGCCTCATAGCGGAAATATCCCTTCCCGGTTTTCTGGCCGTAATGCCCGGCTTCGCAGAGCGCATCCTCGATCTCATTGCGCTCGCCGCGCCCCTTGCGGATCCGCCAGCCGACATCGAGCCCCGCCATATCGGCCATCGCGAACGGCCCCATCGGGAAGCCGAACCCGGTCACCGCCGCATCGACCTGCTGCGGCAGCGCCCCTTCGAGCAGTAGCCGCTCGGTCTCGACCGAGCGGCGGGCGAGCATCCGGTTGCCGACAAAGCCGTAACAGACCCCGACGGTGACCGGCACCTTGCCGATCCGCCGGCCGAGCGCGACCGCAGTGGCGAGCGCATCGGGTGAGGTCGCGGCGCCGCGCACGATCTCCAACAGGCGCATAACATTCGCCGGGCTGAAAAAATGTGTGCCGAGCACGTCTTGCGGCCGCTTCGTCGCGCGGGCGATCTCGTCGACGTCGAGCGTCGAAGTGTTGGTGGCAAGGAGGGCATTTGGTTTCGCGAGGCGATCGAGATCGGAAAAGACCCGCTTTTTGAGGTCCATCTCCTCGAACACCGCCTCGATCACGATATCGGCCGAGCCGACCGCCTCGAGCTCGGTGGCGCCAGTGATCAGACCGATCCGGCGCTCCATCTCCTCGGCGCTGCAGCCCGCCGCGCGACACGGTTGCGCGGTAATTGGCGGCCAACCGGTCGAGGCCCTTTTGCAATAGGTCGCGACCGGTCTCGACGATGGTGACCGGGATGCCGGCGTTGGCGAAGCACATTGCAATGCCGCCGCCCATCGTGCCGGCGCCGACGACCGCGCCGCTCGCAATCGGGCGCGGCTTTGTCCCTTCCGGGATGCCCGGCACCTTGGCCGCCTCCCGCTCGGCGAAGAAGATGTGACGCTGCGCCTTCGACTGGTCGCCGGCGACAAGCTTGCGAAACAGCTCGGATTCGCGCTTCACACCCTCGTCGAACGGCAGGACGATCGCGTTGCGAACAGCCTCGACACAGGCGGTCGGCGCTTCCCGGCCGCGCAGTCGCCGGGTTAGCGCCTCGGCGGCGTCGGCAAACCCCTCACCGATCAGCTTTTCTTCGCGATCGCGCACGAGCCGGAACGGCCGCCCCTCCCTGACCACGCGGCGTGCGAAGTCGATTGCGGCGGCGACCAGGTCGCCTTCGACAATCTCGTCGATAATTCCATTCCCCCGAGCCTCGGCGCCGCCGATCGGCTCGCCGGTCACGATCATCTGCAAAGCCTTCTCTGGCCCGACGAGGCGCGGCAATCGTTGAGTGCCACCTGCGCCGGGCAAGAGGCCAAGCTTGACTTCGGGCAAGCCGACGCGCGTTTCGGGGAGCGCGACGCGGAAGTGGCAGGCCAGGGCCAGCTCGAACCCGCCGCCCAGCACGGTGCCGTGCAACGCCGCGGCAACCGGCTTCGGCATCGCCTCGATCGCGGCGATGACATCGTGCAGGCTCGGCGCCTGGGGCGGCTTGCCAAATTCGGTAATGTCCGCTCCGGCGAAAAAGGTGCGGCCGGCGCAGGCGATCACGACCGCCTGGACCGCGGCGTCGTCGCGCGCTTGTCGCAGCGCCTCGGCGAGCCCGGCGCGCACCTCGTGCTTCAGCGCATTGACCGGCGGGTTGTCTGCCGTGACGACCGCGACGTCGCCGTCGCGGCGGAGATCGACGCTGGCGTTGATGCTGCCCATGATGCTCCCCGGTCCTGATCTCTTCCGGGGAGACTATCCCTGTAAGGCCGCGCAATGAAGGCCGAATCCGGCTTGGCCACGGCTTGACTTGCCGCGGCGAGGCGGGCAGGGTCGATGCAACAGCCTCATGGGAGGAATGCAAGAGCCTCATGGGAGGATGGATGGCCCGCGCCACGCTGCTCGAGGTTCGCGATGTCGCGGTGCGGTTCGGCGGCATCGTCGCGCTCGACGGCGTCTCCTTCGAGTTGGAAGAAGGCCAGATCCTCGGACTGATCGGCCCGAACGGTGCGGGCAAGACTACCCTGTTCAACTGCGTCAGCCGGCTCTATACGCCAAATCGCGGCGACATCCTGTTCGAAGGCCGGTCGATGCTCCGGCGGCCGCCGCATCGCATAGCCGAGATCGGCGTGTCACGCACTTTTCAGAACCTCGCGCTGTTCGCGCCGCAATCGGTGCTCGACAACATCCGCATCGGCGGACACGCGCATAGCCGCGGCGACTTCGTCAGCGATACGCTGCACCTGCCGTGGGTGTGGCACCAACAGGCGGCGCTCGACGAAACCGTCTGGTCGCTGATCGAAATGCTGGAGCTCGAGGAGGTGGCCTCGCGGCCGGTCGCGGGATTGTCGCTCGGGACCCGCAAGCGCGTCGAATTGGCGCGAGCATTGGCGAGTCGGCCCAAGCTCGTGCTGCTCGACGAGCCGGCCGGCGGGCTGACCCATAGTGAAGTCGGCGATCTCGGCGCCCTGATCCAGCGCATCCGCGACGAGCGGCAGGTGACGGTGCTGCTCGTCGAACATCACATGGGCCTCGTCATGTCGATATCCGACAAGGTCGTGGCACTCGATTTCGGCCGCAAAATCGCCGAAGGCGCGCCCGCCGAAGTGCAGCAGGACGAAGAAGTCATCCGCGCCTATCTCGGCACCGCCAAGGCAGCCGCGACATGATGCTGTCGGTCGCGGGGCTGAAGGCCTTCTACGGCGAACACCAGGCATTGCACGGGATCGACTTCGCGCTCGACGAAGGCCGCATCATCACCCTCCTCGGCGCCAACGGCGCCGGCAAGACGACGGTGCTGCGGGCATTGTGCGGCATGGTGCGGACGAGCGGCGAGATCCGCTTCGACGACCGGAGCGTTGCCGGCCGCGTCACCGAGGACATCGTGCGGCTCGGGGTTGCCCATGTGCCGGAGGGCCGCGGCACTTTCGTGCGCATGACCGTTGAGGAGAACCTGCAGCTGGGCGCGATGACCCGGCGCGATCATGCCGCGATCGCGCAGGATATCGAGATGGTCTACCACCATTTCCCGCGCCTTGAGGAGCGGCGCACGCAGCAGGCGGGTACCCTGTCCGGCGGCGAGCAACAGATGCTCGCAGTCGGCCGCGGGCTGATGCTGCGACCGCGCCTGCTGCTGCTCGACGAGCCCTCCTTCGGCCTGGCGCCCCTGATTGTCGAAGAGCTGTTCGCGATCCTGCGGCGGGTCAACCGGGAATCGGGCGTCGCGATGCTGATCGTCGAGCAGAACGCAACCTTGGCGCTCGATCTAGCGGAGCACGCCTATCTGCTCGAGACCGGCCGCATCGTGATGGATGGGCCGGCCGAAGCGATCGGCGCCGACGAGAGCGTGCGCCGCGCCTATCTCGGATATTGAGCGGGGACGGCGGATGCAATTATTGCTGCAGCAGGTGATGGCGGGCCTCGCCAACGGGGCGATCTACGCCTGCATGGCGCTGGCGGTGGTGATGATCTTTCAAGCGATCGACCACCTAAATTTCGCGCAAGGCGAGATGGCCACGTTCTCGGCCTTTGTCGCCTGGCAGCTGATCGCCTGGGGCATGCCTTATTGGTTCGCCTTTGCCGCCTCGGTGATCCTGTCGTTCATCGGCGGCGTCGCGATCGAGCGGGTCTTGTTCAGGCCGCTGCACAACGCGCCGATCCTTGCCAACCTGGTCGGGTTCATCGCGCTCTTCAGCATCCTCAACAGCGCCGACGGCTACATCTGGGACTATACGATTAAGACCTTTCCCACCCCGTTCGGCACCAAACCATTGTTCGGCAGCGTCCTGATCGACAGCCATGAAGCCGGGATGATTGGGGTGACCGCGCTAATGTTGGGGCTTCTCTATCTGTTCTTCCGCGGCACGCGGCTCGGTCTGGCGATGCGGGCGGCGGCCGCCAACCCCAACTCGGCGCGGCTCGTCGGCATTCGCGTCGGCTGGATGACGGCGCTCGGCTGGGGCATGGCGGCGTCGATCGGCGCGGTTGCCGGGATGCTGATCGCGCCGGTCGTCTTTCTCGAGCCGAACATGATGTTCGGCGTCCTGCTCTACGGATTTGCCGGCGCCGTCCTCGGCGGGTTGACCAGTCCGGGCGGCGCCGTCCTCGGGGGCTTTGCGGTCGGCATCATCGAAAATCTGGCGGGCACCTTCATCCCTTATGTCGGCCGCGACCTGAAGCTGACCATCGCGCTTTTGGTCATCGTCGCGGTGCTGATGGTGCGACCCGCCGGCATTTTCGGCCGCAGCGCCGTGAGCCGGGTATGACGACGCCGCGCGAGGAGGCCGTGCCGTTCGCGGCCGCTGCCCGGACGCGCGACGCGCAACGGGCGGCGTGGCCGACGCCGCGCCATTGGGCGCTCGCCGGCGCCGTGGCGGTGGCGATCGTCCTGCCCCTGATCCTCCAGGGCTTTGTCGTCTTCCAATTGACCGAGGTGATGATCTATGGGCTGGCGATCCTCGGTCTCAACCTGCTGACCGGGTTCAACGGCCAGTTCTCGCTCGGGCACGGCGCCTTTTACGGTCTCGGCGCCTATGTCACGGCGATCCTGATGCATCGCTACGGCGTCGCCTATTACTGGACCCTGCCGGCGGCCGGCGGCATCTGCTTCATTGTTGGCTTTCTGTTCGGCCTGCCGGCATTGCGGCTGCAAGGCTTGTATCTGGCGCTCGCCACCTTTGCGCTCGCGGTCGCGCTGCCGCAGCTTCTCAAATTCCATCTCTTCGAAGGCTGGACCGGTGGGGTGCAGGGCATCGTCGTCGATCAGCCGGACGTGCCCGCGATCCTGCCGATCAGCTCCGATCAGTGGATCTATTATTTCACCCTGGCGATCGTGCTGGTCATGTTTGCCGGCGCCGCCAACCTGGTGAAGAGCCGCAGCGGCCGCGCGATCATGGCGGTCCGCGACCATCCGATCGCCGCGGCCGCTATGGGGATCAACCTGCCGCTCTACAAGACGCTGACCTTTGGCGTCAGCGCGCTCTATACCGGCGTCGCGGGCGCGTTGGGCGCGCTGGCGGTGCAGTTCGTGGCGCCCGACAGCTTCAGTTTCTTCCTGTCGGTCTCGCTTCTGGTCGGCCTGATCATCGGCGGCATGGGTTCGCTGCCGGGCTGCCTGTTCGGCGGGTTGTTCGTGCTCTATGTGCCGAATATCGCGGAAAGCGTGTCGCGTGGGTTGTCGGGCGCAATATATGGCATCATCATGCTGCTGGTGATCTTCGTGATGCCGTCGGGTGCGGCCGGGTTCACCCGTCTCGCCGTCGCGTATCTGTCGCGATCGCGCAACCGCCGACCATCGGTTTAACGACCATGCTCTTGTAAGGAGGTCACGATGAAGCACATGACCCGCCGCACTATTCTCGCCGCGGCGCCTGGCGCGCTGGCCTTCAGCGCCCCGTTCCTGGCAGCGCGGCCGGCCCGCGCCGCGAAGGATTACGGCCCGGGCGTCACCGACACCGAAATCAAGATCGGCAACACCGGCCCGTATAGCGGCCCGGCCTCGTCCTACAGCGCGGTCCCCAAATCGCAGGTCGCCTATTGGAAGATGATCAACGAGCAGGGCGGGATCAACGGACGCAAGATCAACTTCATCTCTTACGACGACGCCTACACACCGCCGAAGACGGTAGAGATGGCGCGCAAGCTGGTCGAAGAAGACCACGTTCTGCTGATCGCCAGCCCGCTCGGTACCCCGACCAACAGCGCAATCTGGCACTACATGAACCAGCACAAGGTGCCGCAGCTGTTCGTCGCGACCGGCGCCACCAAATGGGACGACCCCAAGGGCCACCCTTGGACCATCGGCTGGCAGCCGAACTACCAGAGCGAAGGCCGCATCTATGCTGCTTACATCCTGAAGGAAAAGCCCGACGGGAAGATCGGAATCCTCTATCAAGATGATGATTTCGGCAAGGATTACCTCAAGGGGGTCAGCGACGGGCTCGGCTCGAAGGCGTCGATGATTGTCGTCAAGGCGTCCTACGAGACCACCGACCCGACCATCGACTCGCAGATCATCGGCATGAAGGCGGCGGGCTGCGATGTCTTCGTCAATACGGCCATCCCCAAATTCGCCGCCCAGGCGATCAAGAAGGCGGCACAGATCGAATGGAAGCCGCTCCATATCCTCAGCAGCATCGGCAATTCGGTCGGTGCGACGCTGAAGCCGGCCGGCCTCGATAACGCCAAGGGTCTAATCTCGGATTTCTATCTGAAGGACCCGAGCGATCCGAAATGGAAGGACGACGCCGGCTATAAGTGGTGGCTGGCGTTCATGGACAAGTACATGCCCGAGGCGGACAAGAGCGATGCCGGCTACGTCGCCGGCTCTTCTCTTGCCGCCATGACGGCGCAGGTGCTGAAGCAATGCGGGGACGAACTGACCCGCGAGAATGTGATGAAGCAGGCGGCGAGCCTGCATGACGTCACGGTGCCGATGCTGCTGCCCGGCATCAAGGCCAATACCAGCCCGACCGATTTCGCGCCGCTGAAGCAGGTGCAGATGGCCCGCTTCGAGGGTCAGCGCTGGGAGCTCTTCGGCCCGTTGCTGGCCGGCGCGATCGGCTGACAGAAGTACCGTTCGCAGCAGCCTAGCCGTTGCAGCCAATTGCGCCAGCTTGGCAACGACGGTTCTACTCCCCGGCGGCCGGTCGCCGCGACCGGCTAAAGGGCAACAAACGGCAATGCGTTGCGGCGCGGCGCCGAATAAAACCAACCGGAACGAAGAGCAGGCTTCACCATAGGAGATCATCATGAAACGTTTGACGCGTCGCACATTGCTCGTTGCAGCCCCCGCCGGATTGGCATTCGGCGCCCCGCTGCTGGCCCCGTGGCCGGCCCACGCCAAGCAATACGGTCCCGGCGTTACCGACAGCGAGGTCAAGATCGGCAATACCGGCCCCTATAGCGGCCCGCTGTCGAACGCCAGCCCCATTCCGATATCGATGGCCGCCTATTTCAAGATGATCAATGACCAGGGCGGCGTGAACGGGCGCAAGATCAACTTCATCTCGGATGACGACGGCTACTCCCCGCCGAAAACCGTCGAGATGACGCGCAAGCTAGTCGAGAGCGACGAGGTTCTGTTCACTGCGGGCCAGCTCGGGACCCCGACCAACAGCGCGATCTGGCATTACATGAACCAGGAGAAGGTGCCGCAATTGTTCGTCAGCACCGGCGCGACCAAGTGGGACGACCCAAAGGGCCATCCGTGGACCATGGGCTTTTTCATCAGCTACCAGGCGGAGGGGCGCATCTACGCGGCCTACATCCTGGAGAACAAGCCCGACGCCAAGATCGGCGTGCTCTATCAGAATGACGATTTCGGCAAGGACTATCTGAAGGGCGTGGTCGACGGGCTCGGCTCCAAGGCGGCCTCGATGATCAAGATGAAGACGTCCTACGAGACCACCGACGCGACCGTCGACTCGCAAATCCTGGAGCTACATGCGGCCGGCTGCGACGTCCTCGTCACCATCGCGATACCCAAATTCGGCGCTCAGGCGATCAGAAAGGTGGGCGAAATCGGATGGAAGCCGCTACACATCCTGAACGGCATAGCCTCGTCTGTCGGCGTGACGTTGAAGCCCGCCGGCTTTGAACACGCCAAGGGCATCATTAGTGACAATTCCTTCAAGGATCCCACCGATCCTGAGTGGGAAAACGACGCGGGCTACAAGTCGTGGGTTGCGTTCATGGACAAGTATTACGCGAGTGGCGACAAGACCGATCAGCAGAATGTCTACGGCCAGTCGATTGCCGCGACGACCGTCCAGATGCTGAAGCAATGCGGCAACGACCTGACCCGCGAGAACGTGATGAAGCAGGCGGCGAACCTGCACGATCTCGAACTGTGCCGATGCTGTTGCCCGGCATCATGGTCAATACCAGCCCGACCAATTTCGCGCCGATCAAGCAGGCCCAGATGAGGCGCTTCGACGGCGAGCGCTACGTGCCCTTCGGTCCGGTCCTGACCGGGGCGATCGGCTGAGGGCAACGGCGGTTCTCCGGTTGGGCACCCCACAAATTGCCGATGACACTGCTGTGGGGTGCCTTCCGCCGGCTTCTGTTGGTCGTGATGGGCTGTGGCGTCTTATGGCTCGCCGGGCTCCTGTGGTTTGCAACACCGCCTTCGGCCGACACGCGGGGGGCGGCGGCGACCGATGCCATCGTCGTGCTGACCGGCGGCAGCTTGCGCCTGCAGAGCGGCATTGACCTGCTCCGCGAGGGAAAGGGCCGCAAGCTCTTCGTCTCCGGCGTCAACCAGCAGGTCGACCTCGACGATCTGCTGGGTATTCCAGGCCATGCTCCGGACTGGGCGCTCTGCTGCGTCGTGCTCGGCCATCAGGCCGATAACACCTTCGGCAATGCGCAGGAGACGGCGCAATGGATGCGCCATCAAGGTTTCCATAGCCTGCGTTTGGTCACTGCCTGGTACCACATGCCGCGCAGCCTGCTCGAATTCGACCGTGCAATGCCGGAGATCGACATCGTGGCTCACCCCGTCTATCCCGACCAGGTCAAGCAGGAGCGTTGGTGGGCGTGGCCCGGCACGGCTGGGCTGCTGGTTAATGAATATTTCAAGTACTTGGGAGCGCTCGCCCGCCCGCTGATCGGGCGACGCCAGGCGGCGACGATCGGCAGGCCGGACGAACCGGCGAGCGCCGAGATGCAGAGATGAGCTGGGCAAGGGCGCTCGCCTTCAATCTCGCCTTCTTCGCCTGGACGGCGATTGTTGGGACGCTGGGGCTTCCCTTTCTCTTGACGCCGCGTGCCGTGACGATGCGGTTCGGCCGGTTCTGGGCATCGAGCGTTCTGGTGTTGCTGAGGCTCATCGTCGGGCTCGATTACGAGGTCCGCGGGCTCGACCGCCTCCCCCGGGGCGGCTGCATCATCGCGATGAAGCATCAATCCGCCTGGGACGCGCTGGCGGTGCCGGTCGTACTCGGCGATCCTGCCGTGGTCTTAAAGCGCGAATTGCTGCTGTTGCCGATTTACGGCTGGTATGCCGCACGTGCCGGCTCCATTGCGATAGACCGCAAGGCCGGCGCGGGTGCATTGCGCCGGATGCTGGCCCAAGCACGCGCCCCCGCCGCCGCCCGGCGGCCGATTGTCATTTTTCCAGAAGGAACCCGGGTTGCTCCAGGCGAGCGCAAGCCCTATCAGCCGGGGGCCGCCGCGCTCTATCAGGCATTGGCACTGCCGCTCGTGCCGGCGGCAGTCAATTCCGGCCTCTATTGGGGACGGCGCGCCTTCGTGAAGCGCCCCGGCCGCATCATCCTCGAATTTCTCGACCCGATTCCGCCCGGCAGAACGCGCCCCCGCGTCATGGCCGAACTCGAACGGCGGATCGAGGCTGCCACCGCCGCATTATTGCGTGAGGGGAGGAGCACGACGACCACCCGGCCGCAATGGCGGTCAAGCTATACTCGTGCCCCCGAATAAGGAGCCTTCAGCCCTTAGATAGATTTCGACCAGTTTGGCTATCTTATGTGTGGATGGCCCTCGGTTCGCGAGAGTTTTGACGCGGATACCAGTGCGGCCGGTTGCGACCATTGTGGGCCTTCCGCCGATGGACTGGTTCCGCGCGCATCCACGCCTTCGGCCCGAAACAAAGACGTGGATGCGCGGATCAAGTCCACGTAAGGCGGCGATCGCGACATTTGCCGCGAACGTCAAACCTTCACGGTTGAGGCCTGGTAGATCTCGTCGATCGATTTTGCCAAGGCGGCCTCGAACTCGGCATCGCTCATCGAGTGCCTGAGCTCTTCGACGAGGGCTCGCGAAAAGCTTGCGATCATGCCGTGATTGGCGGCCAGGCGCTTGCAGGCGACGGCGCGCGTATAGCCGCCGGAGAGCGCGACGACCCTCGCCACCCGCCGATGTTTGGTCAGCGGCAAGTAGAGATCGGGAACATCCGGGAGCGTCAGCTTGAACATCACCCGGGGGCCATTCGGCGCGGCGTCGAGGTTCCTCGTCAACTCGGCGAGGAGGATCGCCTCCGCACCGGCTTTGTCCGGGCTCTTGATCGAGACTTCCGGTTCGAGGATCGGCATCAGCCCATGCTCGGCGATGCGCGCGCCGACCTCGAATTGCTGCGCCGCTATTGCAGCAATGCCGTCTTTCGAGGCCAGGTTGATGACTGAGCGCATCTTGGTGCCGAACACGCCGAGCTTCACCGCCCGGGTCAGAAGCGCATCGAGTTCCGGCATCGGCCTCATCAGCTGGACACCGTCTTTCTCGGCCTCGAGCCCCTTGTCGACCTTTACAAAGGGGACGACGCCTCTCTCCTCCCATAAAAACGAAGGGGTAGGTTTTCCGCGGACCTCGCCGTCCATCGTGCCTTCAAAAAGGATCGTCCCGATGACCTTGGCGCCGGTAAAGGCCGGCGCGGTCATGATGCGCACGCGCATCTCGTGCATCAGCCTGAACATCTCGGCATCGCCGCTGTAGGCGCTGTCCGGAATGCCGTAGAGACGCAGGGCGCCGGGTGTCGATCCACCGCTCTGGTCGAGCGCGGCGATAAAGCCGCCCTTCTCAGACATTTGCGCCATCATCTTGTCATCAGTCATGATCGTCATCCTCGCGTGAGGCCAGCAAGTGAGTAATGGCAGGCGTTCGAGATCCAAGCAATCTCCACTTGCCGGAGTATACCCATCGGCGGCGCCGGGTGTATCTCTTGTATCTGGGGATGGACCGCGGCCCGCGTCTGCGCTAACCATTACGGCATCGACGGCGGCCGGAAGGCGGCCTGCCTGCATCGAGAAAGGGAGCGACGATGGCCTATGAAGGGATGATTGCGGAGACCGTTGCGATCAACGGCGACAAGAATGAGCCGATCTCGGCCTATGTCGCGCGGCCGTTGGGTCCGGGCCCGTTTCCCGGCATGGTGCTCCTCCACCATGCACCCGGCTGGGACGAGTGGTATCGCGAAGCGACCCGCAAGTTCGCGCATCACGGCTATGCCGCGATCAGCCACAACCTCTATCACCGCGCCGGCGAAGGCAAAGCCGATGATGTCGCTGCCAGGGTGCGCGCCGAAGGCGGCGTTCCCGACGCGCAGGTCATCGGCGATACCGAGGGTGCGGTGCAGTGGCTGCGCGCCCAGCCCTGGCTCAATGGCAAGGTGGGCGTCATCGGCACCTGCTCCGGCGGGCGGCAGACCTTCTTGTACGCTTGTCACACCAAGAGCATCGATGCCGCCGCCGACCTGTGGGGCGGCCGGGTGGTGATGAGCAAGGAGGAGCTGACGCCGAAGCAGCCGACCCCTCCGATCGAGTTTACGAGAAACCTCTCCTGTCCTCTGCTCGGTCTGTTCGGCAATGAGGATCGTGCCCCGACCCCGGAGCAGGTCGACCAGCACGAGGCCGAACTGAAGAAGCACGGCAAACAATACGAGTTTCACCGGTACGATGGCGCCGGGCACGGCTTCTTCTATTACGACCGGCCGATGTACCGCATCGAGCAGGCGCTCGACGGCTGGCAAAAGGTGTTCGCGTTTTTTGGCAAGCACTTGGCCAAATAAACGCCCAAACTTCTGAGAAACGGCATGTGTACCTCGATCGTCGAGGTCGTCGGCGCGCAGGGCGCCGGTAAGCGGGATGACGGGTGGTTCGATGTGACCCATGCGGTCGTGTCGTACGACCACCCGCATCACGCTCTGTACGAAGATGCAATCAATATCGATTTCGTGAACCCCGCGCTCGGACCGGGCGCGCGGGTCGCGGTCGAGATTTCGCTGGAGTTGGCCAAGGAGCTGTGCGGCGCGCTCGCCAGGGCGATAGCAGCGGCCGAGATCGAGGAAAACGCACGTTTGCGACCTCGCCGTTAACCCGGCTTAGTGCTCAACACCTCAAAGATACGGCGCCAGGCGCAACGGGCTTTGTTTCGCGCTTTGTAACCTGCAGGCGAAACCTGATCGGGGAGAGTGGAATGGTGAGATGCCTGGGACTGGGCCTCCTGCTCGGCACGGGGCTCGGGGGCGTCGCGTGGGCACAGCAATCGGCTAAGTTCGACGGCCAGTACATAGGAGAACTTAGCCTCACGAAAGAAATCAGTGGTGATTGCACCACGCCTCCTCTGGGAGCGCTGTATCCTCTTACAATATCCAGCGGCGAAGTGCAGTTTGCATTTCGCCCACGATTCAATACAATCTTAAGAGGGCGGGTTGGTGAAGATGGGAATTTTAAAGCCTCTGCCCGCTTGCGAAAAGGATTTGTGCAGATGACGGGGGGTATCCAAGGTAATAATGTGACCGCTTCTATTGTATCGCCAAGTTGCCATTACACGTTCAAAACAAAAAACTAGGCTGCGGATAGAGCCTCGGCGAGCGGTCTCTATACGCCGCCGCTCGGGCGCGGCGCCCTCCGCCGTACCGCAATCGCCCCCTCAACCGACACCGAGTTAAAACCGGCCACGGGACTGAACGGCACAGAACTCGGATGCGACGAGTGGCAACTACTTAAGGCGCGAGCTCCGCTGGCGCCTTTTCTATTGGCGACATCTGCGCTCCCGGCTCAGGCCAGCGCCGGTACTCCTTCGGTCACCGTTTCGAGCTGGCCGACGGTCTCGCGGCCGAAGGCCAGCGGGATAAAGGCGCCGATTGCCACGACGACCAAAATCGTACCGAAAAATATCGGCGCCGAGCCGGTGTGCGGTTCCATCAGAAACGGCGCCAGCACTCCGGCGAACAGCCGCGCGGTCGACTCGCCGAAGGGCTGGCCGCGCCCTCGCAATGCCGTCGGGAACTGCTCGGAGAGATAGACGCGGGTGGCGGTGAAGGCCGACAGCACGGTGAAGCCGAGGATCAGCCCTCCCGCGACCATCGCCACGCCCGCATAGTCCCCCGCGCGGTGCGCCAGCAGCATCAGCGCGAGGCCCGGCAGCGATCCGGTGAGCGCATAAGCGATCGTCCAACGCCGGCCGATAATCTCCATCAGGAAGCCGGTGAAACCCTTCCCAAAGAAGCTCGCCGCATAGACGATAGAGGTCAATCCTAAGCTCGCGCTCAAAGCAAAGCCCTGATCGTTCAGCGCCTTCGGCAGCAGCACCGAAATCAGGAAATAGGCGGTCCCGGCGCACATGCCGCTCAGAATGCCGACGGTGGTCCAGCGGATTTGACCGGGTGCGAACAACGCCCAATAGGGCGGCAGCTGCTCGCGGGCGGCTTCCTGGTGATCGCCGAGCGCCTCCACCGTCAGCGGCGATACCCGGGCGCCGGCGCGACGGATGATCAGATTGACGATGTCGACAGCGGCCTGCGGCCGGCCTTTGCGCAGGTACCAGCGCGGGCTTTCCGGGAGCACGAAATAAATCAGCACCGGCACGACGGTGATCGAGAGCCCGCCTGGCAATGCCAGAAACCGAAAGGCATATTCGTTGCCGGCGAGAAGGCCGCCGATGAACGGCACCACCGTGAAGGAGGCGGCCAGCGCCATCTCATAGATCGCCCCATAGGTGCGGCGGTGCTGCGCCGGCATCAATTCAGCGGCGATCGGGAACGCCGCCGAGACCGCGCTGCCTGCGCCAAAGCCCGTCAGCAGACGCACGATGATGAGCTGCTCGGCGGTTTGCACCAGCGGGATCAGCAGCGTGAAAAATGTCGTGGCGATCACGCCGATCATCATGATCGCCTTGCGGCTCCAGTGATCGGATACCGCCGACGCCGCAAACCCGCCGATGCAGAGCATGAAGGTCGGGCCGACGGCGAGCCAACGGATGTCGGTGTCGGTCAAGTGCAGCGGCGCCTTTGGCCAGCACCAAGAGCGAGCCGGTCATCACCAGATCATAGCCCTCGATAAAGCCAACGAGGGCCAGGACGGCGATTATCAATACGTGGTAGCCGCTGAAGGGGATGCTGTCGAGCTTGCGTCCGAGAACGTGACCGGCGGGTAGTGTCGACCCGACCATCGGGCGAATTTCTGCCATGGCGACCTCCCAGATCGTCAAGGGCGGTTTGTTCCGCTCTTCTTGTTCCCAATATGCGAGCCTAGCCGGAGGGCACGAATTTGTCATCCGGGAAAGCTGTATCGACCCGAAAGTCCCGCGTTATTCATTTTCCCGTTTGCGCAGCAGGAACTCGCGGCCGGCTTTGACCATCGGGACGCCGTCATAGGCGATGATGTCGGCCGTCGCGTAGGTCTCGCTCCACAGCTCGGGTAGGTACGAGCCGGTGCCGATCGTGTCGATCGGCGCATTTGCGGCGGCCATCATCCGACATTTCGCCGGCCCGAACCCCGAGCTTGCCACGATCTTGACCGCGCGGAACCCGGCCTCGTCCAAGGTCCGGCGCAACAGCCAGATCGCAGCGGCGGACACCCCGGTGCCGACGAGGTGGCGCAGTTCCTCCTCGGTTCGGTAGCCGCGGATCGCATGCGGTGCGTGACGCTCGAGCACCTCGTACGAGCGGGTAGGGTCGAGGCGCTCGCAATAGCGGCTCCCGGGAGTATCGATGCGGACGGCGAGACGGCCGGCCGCGGCGAGGTCCGAGAAGCGCCCGGCAACCGCGACCGCATCCGACACTTCGTGCCCGAAATAATCGATCAGCACGGTCATCGGCTCGTCCGGAAAGACCTCGCGGAACATTTCCGCTGCGCGCACCGTCGAACCGGCATAACCGATGAGCGCGTGCGGCATCGTCCCAACGCCCCTCTCCTGCCCGAAAAACCGGGCGGTCGCATCGGCGGCGCAACCGACAAAACCGACTGCGCCAGTTTCGCGCTGCGCCACCGCCGAGCCGACCGCAGCGGCGTAGGCCATCATCGCCGCCATCTCGGCGCCGGCACAGTGCCGCGCGTCCATCGCCATGAAAGCGACCTTCGGCAAATCGGCGCACATCGCATAGGCATTGTACGCAGCCACGCAGGTGGGGCCGAGCTTCTGCAGCAGCACGGTTTCGAGATCGACGAGGTGGAACAGCGACCCGCCGATATAAAGGATCGGGTCGCCGGCACCGATCCAATTCCCCTCGGGGTGACTGAGCTCGATATCGAAACTCTGGCCGCGTTCGGCCGCCATCTTCTCGAGAAACTCGATCGCGAACCGAGCCGCGCAAATCACCGGCCGGCGCATGAACACCGCGTAGGTCGCCCGGCGGTCGCCGAAATGCCCGACGATCGCCTTGGTCTTCAGGAAATAGCTGTCGGTCTGCGCCGCAACTGCGGTCTGCTCATCCGCCGCCAATCCCGCCTCACAACACCGCGTCGAGCCGGTTGGCGACTTCGAACGCCATTGCCCCGCCTCGCACGCTTCAGTGCCTCGGCGATCTCAAAGGCCAGCTCGAGCGCCTGTGTCGCGTTCAGCCGCGGGTCACAATGCGTCAAATAGCGGTCGGCGAGGGAGGCTTCGCTGATCGCCTGGGAGCCGCCGATGCATTCGGTGACGTTCTGCCCGGTCAGCTCGAAATGCACGCCGCCGGCATAGCTTCCCTCGGCGGCATGGATCGCGAAGGCGCCATGCAGCTCGTCGAGGATGCGATCGAAGGAACGGGTCTTGTACCCGTTCGAGGAGGTGACGGTGTTGCCGTGCATCGGATCGCAACACCATACGACCTCGCGACCCTCGCGCTGGACCGCCTGGATCAGGCAGGGCAGCCGCGCCTCGACCTTGTCGGAGCCCATGCGGGTAATCAGGGTCAGCCGGCCCGGCTCGTTCCCGGGGTTGAGGCGATCGATCAGCCGCAACAGATCGTCGGGCTCCAAACTCGGCCCGCATTTCATGCCGATCGGATTTTTGATTCCGCTCAGGAACTCGGCATGCGCGCCGTCGATCTGCCGGGTGCGATCACCCAGCCACACCAGGTGTGCGGAGCAGTCGTACCAGTCGCCGGTCGTCGAATTGATCCGGGTCAGCGCCTCTTCGTATGAGAGGAACAGCGCCTCGTGCGAGGTATAGAACTCGGTTTCGCGGATCTGCGGCGTCGTTTCCGAGTTGAGCCCGCAGGCCGCCATGAAATCCAATGTCTCGGTAAGCCGGTCGGCGAGCGCCCGGTAGCGCTCGCCCTGCGGCGAGTTGGCGACAAAATCCTGGTTCCATGAGTGCACCCGGTGCAGATCGGCATAGCCGCCCTGCGCGAAAGCGCGCAACAGGTTGAGCGTGGCGGCGGATTGGCTGTAGGCCTGCACCATGCGTTGCGGATCGGGCTCGCGCGCCCTGTCGTCGAATTCGAGGCTGTTGATGATGTCGCCGCGGTAGGACGGGAGGGTCCGACCGTTTTGCGTCTCGCTATCCGACGAGCGGGGTTTGGCGAATTGGCCCGCGAGGCGGCCGAGCTTGACCACCGGGCATCCGGCGCCAAAGGTCAGCACCACTGCCATCTGCAGCAGCACCTTGAACATGTCGCGGATGTTGTTCGGATGGAATTCGGCAAAGCTCTCGGCGCAGTCACCGCCCTGCAGCAAAAAGGCCCTGCCGGCCGCGACCGCGGCGAGCCTCTCTTTCAGCCGCCGCGCCTCGCCGGCGAAGACCAGCGGCGGAAACCGGCGCAAAGTCTCTTCGACTTGGGCGAGTCCTGCCTCGTCCGCGTAACCGGGCACTTGCCGGATTGGCAGGCCGCGCCAGCTGTCGGGTGACCACCCGTTGCTCGCACTATGGGCCGCTCTGGTCATGCATTACCTCCTAGGTTGGAAGCCGCTTCACCATTCGGCGACATTCGGATCAGCAAGAGCATGAAACGCGAAAGCCGCCTCGGTGGGGCGGCTTCGGGGAAAAACGCGCAAGCGCGATCCTAGACCGCCTACATGTACCGGCGGTACCAAAATCGCGCGAACTGGCAGGGGCCGCACAAGGCCCTAATTTGTTCCATAGCTGCACGCTACCGGCAAGGATCGTCCAAGGCAAGCGCGTTGTGCCGATATTTCGGCGACCTCACCTCGGAACAACGAATGGCCGAATGACCCGAACAAAATCCTCCTCGCTAGATCGATGCTCGACGAGTGCGATCACCTCGTCTGCCCATGCGATCGTATCGTCGAATGCCGTGTCGTAGCCGTTCGCGAGTAGAAATAGTCGCATTGCTGCAAAGGCAGTGCGCTTGTTTCCCTGCTCGAAAGCGTGTGCCCGCGCGACTCCGTTCAGCAGCGCTACCGCCAGCGCGACGATGTCCTCTTGTCCAAAGCCATAGAAGTTTCTTGGCCTCGCCAATGCGCTTTCCAGCAACCCGAAGTCACGCAGAAGGTGCCGCTCGCCCGTAGCTTCTATCTCGAGTTGGTTATGCTCGATTACGGCCTCGATGGGCAGCCATCTCGGCTCATTTGGCAAGGGCGGCTCGGATCTTTGGGTACCTCGCGATATGCTCGCGGCTTAGCTCTGCATAATTGATGTCGCCGGTAACCGGCCGTGTCAGCAGGATCTCACCGGAATTATTGTGGCGCTCAGACGCCAATTTGAGGAGCCTCTCGCGCAGCGTCCGGTACGTCGCTAGCCAAGCCACTGCCATCTCGTGCAATTCTTGCAGATTTTGTCGTGCCTCTTGCGCCGGCTCGGATTGGGGAGCTTGCGTCTCCCTCAGGAGTTCCATCCACGGGTGAAGTTGTTCCGCAGCCCCTCTCTCGGCTTTGAGAACTGCCTCGGCCAGTCGCACAAGACCATCGGCGTCCAGATTGCCGCTTGCCGCCTCCTCATACGCCTTATTGAATTCGTCGGCGTGTTGTTCGAGTGCCGTGCGGCTCTCCATCACCCTCCAGTGCAGCCGCGGGAACAGCTCTTGCGACAAAGCCAGCCAACGTTCTGAGCGCAGCGCTTCGACTAGCATTGGGTCGGACAGCAAATCCCGCGAAAGGTCGAAGGCGTCGGTCATGGAGACACACTTTAGGCCATTGACGGGGGGAATGTGTTCTTCCGCGCTAAGGTTCTCAAGTGGGCTTCCCTCCCCTATTCCGCCGCGAGCTTTGTCGGGCGCACCACCTTTTCGCGCATTGTCACGAATTCTTCGGCGGCGCTCGGGTGGATGCCGACGGTTTCGTCGAACATGCGTTTCGAGACGCCGCATTTCACCGCAATCGCCAGACCCTGCATGATCTCGGGAGCGTCGGGGCCCAGCATGTGGCAGCCGAGCACTCGCTCGCTGCGCGTATCGACGAGGAGCTTCATCAGGGTGCGCTCCTCGCGCCCGGACAGGGTGTTCTTCATCGGCTTGAAGTGGGCGCTGTAGATGTCAACCTCGCCATAGCGCCGGCGCGCCTCGGCTTCGGTCAGCCCGACAGCGCCGATCGGCGGCTGGCTGAATACCGCCGACGGCACATTGGCGTGGTCCATCTTGATCGGGTTGTCGTTGAAGAGCGTTTCGGCGACGGCGCGGCCTTCGGCGATCGCGACCGGGGTCAGATTGACCCGGTCGGTCACGTCGCCGACGGCATAGATGTTCGGAAGATTGCTGCGCGACCATTCGTCGACGGCAACCGCGCCAATCTCGGTGGTCTCGACGCCGATCTCAGCGAGGCCGAGCCCCCGAGTGTTCGGCTTGCGCCCGGTTGCGTACATTACAATGTCGGCCGAAAATTCTTGGCCGATCGCGGTGTAGACGGAATAGCCATGGTCGCGTTTCTCGATCCGCGCAACCTGCGTGCGGGCATGGATCTCGACGCCGCGGCCGCGCATCTCGTGCGCGAGCGCGATCCGGATGTCGTCGTCGAACCCGTAGAGGAGCTCCTCGCGGCGGATCAGCTCGACGACCTCGGCACCGAAACCGTTGAAGATCCCGGCGAACTCGACGGCGATATAGCCGCCGCCGACGATGACGATGCGGCGCGGCAAAGCCGGCAAGTCGAGCGCCTCGTTGGACGAGATCACATGCTGGATGCCGGGGATGTCCGGCACCGTCGGGTGCGAGCCGGTGGCGACCAGGATCTTGTCGGCGGTGTACGCCCGGCCGTCAATCTCGACCGTGTGCGGATCGACCAGCACGCCCCGCCCCTCGATCAGCTCGACCCCGCTGTTCTTCAGCATGTTGCGATAGATCTGCGACAGCCGTTCGATCTCGCGGTCTTTGGCGTCGATCAGGGCGGGCCAGTCGAAGCTCGGGACCGGTACCGTCCAGCCAAAACCCGCAGCATCCGCGAAGGCGTCGGCAAATTGCGCGCCGTAGACGAGCAGCTTTTTCGGGACGCAGCCGCGGATCACGCACGTGCCGCCGACCCGGCTCTCCTCGCAAATCGCGACACGCGCGCCATAGCTGCCGGCGCGGCGCGAGCTGGCGACGCCTCCCGACCCGGCACCGATCGTAAACATGTCGAAATCATAGCGCGGCATCGCGGCCTACTCCGTTATCACAGGTTTTTCTATCTTCTGGTTGTCACAACATCGCCGCGCCGGCAAGCTCGTAACATGTGGGCGGCGTCGCTTCACCTAGGAGGCTGTCGAACAACATGTCCAATGGGCGGCTGATGTCCGGCTTTGCCCGCGGCATTCCGCGCGAGTACTAGGTCCACAACGTGCGATTGGCGGAATCGCGCGCCCGCTTCGAAGAGGCATTCGAGAGCGGCATTTCGCCGGGTGAAGCTTACCTGGACGACACCCCTGTGCTGCGAGGGCATGCGGGCATTCAGCCCGATCTGTTTCTGCGCTGGAACGCGATACCGTTGTCGGCGCAGGCGCTCGACGTCACCGTATTCTTGCACGGATTTTCGCAACAGGGCGGTGAGATGCAGCTGGCCGAAAAGGTCGAGCGAAGCGGTCTCGATCTGTCCGGCAGGGCGCGGCCGACCCTTGCCATACTGCCGCGCGGCAACTGGATTCGGCATTATTACTACGACTTTCCGGCCTTGCTGTCGGGCGGCATCGATCAGCTGGTGGATTATGGGGTGTCGCAATTCTCGCGCGCCGTGGCATCGCATCCGTTCGCGGTGGATCGGTTCATTCTCGCGGCTCACTCCGGCGGTGGCATGCCGGCGGTCGATATCATTGCCGAGGCATCCCGGCCCCCTGACGAGTTTTACGTCTTCGACGGGCTCTATGGCAGGGATCCCGCGAGTGGCAACCCGTTGCGCGGATTGGAGGTCATCGAGGCTTGGCTCCACGATCGCGCGCGGCGGGAACCCGAGCGCGAGGGCGCCCTTCGGGTGATCTATATCGAACAGCAGACGGGCCCCTTCTCGCGTAAAGTGGGGGAACTGATCGCTCGGCATTTAGCTACCGCCGAGCCGGCTCGGACCGAGAGCCTGGCGCGCCGCTATCGGGTCGAAATCTCCGGGGTCCAGCATTCGCAAATCGCGCGGCGCTGCATGCCCGAGCTGCTGATCTCCCCGGACGCGCAGTTCAACTGGCTGGCATAGGCATGTGCCTTGCCGTTAGCGTGGCCGGCCTATAATGCCGAGAAGATGATGAACACGGCCTTTTACGAACTCCGCCAATACAAGGTCCTGCCCGGCGAGGTGGATGAGTGGGTCAGGATCATGGAGCAGGAGATCATTCCCGTCCACGTCTCGAAGGGTATGGTCATCCGCGGCAGCTTTCGCGGCGAAACCGACGATTCCGTCTACGTCTGGCTGCGCCGCTTCGAAAGCGAAGCCGAGCGCGAGGCGCAATACAAGGCGGTGTACGAAAGCGGCCACTGGAAAAACGAGATCGCGCCGCGCATTCCGAACTACCTCGATCGCGCCGCAATGGTCGTGACGCGCATCATCCCCACCGCGAAGTCGACGATGCGGTAGCGCGCCCCAAGATGGCCGCACATTTGCCCGCGCTCAACCTTGTCGCCCAAGCGGCACAGCGGCGTGGCTTCGCCGGCATTTCGGTTTCGAGCCAATACACCAACATGGCGCAGTGCCACGGGCTTGACCCGTGGCGGCGCCTGACCCGGCACCCCCAGCTGCTCAGACAAATCGGCGAAAAGCTCCTTCTCGCTCGGCATCAAGCAGCTCCCCCACAACCCGTCCCCAACGCCACGCAATAACACCATTTACGCTCGCTGCAACCCGCCTATCCGCCAAAAATGCGCAAGAGATTCACACGCTCTGAGGGGCATCCGGAGGGCGCGTCTCGAAGCACGCGTGACCGCACTGCAGCGCTTATCCTTCGACAGTCTCGATCTCATCTTCGCCGAGATAGGCCTTGATGACTTCGGGGTCGGCGCGGACCTCGGCCGCGGTGCCGTCGGCGATCTTGCGGCCGTAATCGAGCACGATCACGTGATCCGAAATGCCCATCACGACGCTCATGTCGTGCTCGATGAGCAGAATCCCGATCTGCTGCTCGTCACGCACGCCGAGCAGCAGATCGTTGAGCTCGGCAGATTCGCGCGGATTGAGACCGGCCGCTGGTTCGTCGAGACACAAGAGCCCGGGGCCGGTGCACAATGCTCTGGCGATCTCCAACCGCCGTTGTGCACCATAGGGCAGCGCCGCCGCCAGCCAGTCGGCGCGGTCGGTTAGGCCGATCCGCTCGAGCCAATGCCGGGCGCGCTCGATGGCGGCCCGTTCCGCAGCGCGGTAACGCGGCAGGCCGAAGAGCCCGGCCAGCGAAAAGACGCTCGCCCTCATTAACGGGTTGTGTTGGGCGACGATCAGGTTCTCCAGAACCGTCATCCCGGCGAACAGACGGATGTTTTGAAAGGTGCGGGCAATCCCGGCCCGGCGCGCAATGCGGAACCCCTCGATGCGTTCGAGCCGCAGAATTTCGCCGCCTTTGTGAATGGCGAGCCGTCCGGAGCTCGGCCGATAGAACCCGGTGAGGCAGTTGAAGACGGTGGTCTTACCGGCGCCGTTCGGCCCGATGATCGCGGTGATTTCGCCTCGGTAGGCGGTAAAGGAAACATCGTCGACCGCAACCAGCCCGCCGAAGCGCATCGTCAGATTTTCGACCCCGAGCAGTGGGACTGCGCTGCCGGGAACGGTCATCTCGTCGCGGGCTGCGCGTTGAGGCGCAAGGTTGGCTCGCGATGGGCTATCAGACCGCGCGGCCGCCACACCATGACGCCGACCATCGCCGCGCCGAAGATCAGCATGCGGAACTCGGCAAAGGCGCGGCCGAATTCGGGCAGACTGACGAGCAGGATCGCCGCCAGCACGACCCCCATCTGGCTTCCCATTCCGCCGAGCACGACGATCGCGAGAATCGTCGCCGATTCGATGAACGTGAAGCTCTCGGGGCTGATGAAGCCTTGCCGGGTCGCGAAAAAGCAACCGGCCAGGCCGCCGAACATCGCGCCGATAGCAAAGGCGGACAGCTTGACGGTGGTCGGATTTATGCCGAGGGCACGACAGGCCACCTCGTCCTCGCGCAAGGCCTCCCAGGCGCGGCCGATCGGTAATTTGCGGATCCGCAGGGTGAAGGCGTTGGTCACCAGCGCCATCGCCAGGATCACAAAATAGAGAAAGATGACGCGCTGGTCGGGCGAGAATTCGATCCCGAAGAATTGATGAAAGGTGGTGACCCCTTCAGGCGCCGAGCGGGCGAACGGCAAACCGAAGAAGGTTGGCCGGGGGATCTCCGAGATGCCGTTCGGGCCGCCGGTGAGCGTCGCCCAATTCAACAATACGATGCGGATGATCTCGCCAAACCCGAGCGTGACGATCGCGAGATAGTCGCCGCGCAAGCGCAATACCGGAAAACCGAGGATGATCCCGAAGCTCGCCGCCACCAGCCCCGAGAACGGCAATGCTTCCCAAAAGCTGAAACCCCAGTCGCGCGCCAGCAGCGCAAAGGTATAGGCGCCGACCGCGTAAAAGGCGACGTAGCCGAGATCGAGCAGCCCGGCGAGGCCGACGACGACATTGAGACCCCAGCCGAGCATCACATAAATCAGCACGGTCGTGCCGAGATCGATCAGGTAGCGCGACGAGAACGGCAGGAACGGCAAGACGGCGGCAAACCCGATCCCGGCAAGGGTAATCGGCAAGACCTGCCGACTGCCCCAGGCGGCGAGGGACCTGAAGACCCTTGCCTCCGCCGCTGGCCGGGTGCGATAGAGCTGCCGAAGCACGCGCAACGCAAGCCGCCCGGCAAAGACCGCCGCGCCGGCAATTGCAACCCAATCGAAATGGGTGCGGATGCCGAGAGCGCCGCCGCCGACGTCATAGGTTTGCAGGCCCACCAGGGGCAGAGCGAGCAGGATCGCGACCAATGCCGCGAGAACCGCGTCCTTGAGGAGGGGGACCCAAAAAACCGGTGGCTGGACTGAGTTGTCGACGGCGAGCCCTGAGACAGCCGTCATCAAACCTTCTCCACCTCGGGCCGGCCGAGCAGGCCGGTCGGACAAAAGACCAGCACCAGGATGAGCACGACGAAAACCGAGACATCCTTGTATTCGACCGAGAAATAGCCGGACCAGAAGGCCTCGATCAGCCCGATCATGATGCCGCCGAGCATCGCTCCCGGGAGTGATCCGATGCCGCCGAGGACGGCGGCGGTGAACGCCTTCACGCCGGCGAGAAAGCCGATGAAGAAATCGACCACGCCGTAATAGAGCGTGACCATCAGCCCGGCGACCGCGGCAAGCGCCGCGCCCATCACAAAAGTCAGCGAGATCACCCGGTCGACATCGACGCCGAGCAACGCCGCCATCCTCATATCCTGCTCGCAGGCTCGCTGCGCCCGGCCGAGCGGCGTCGCCGCGATCAAGGTTGTGAAGCCGATCATCAGCCCTAGGGTCAGCAGCATGATGAAGAGCTGCAAATAGCTGAGCCGAACCGCAAACCCGCCGCTCTCGAAAACCGTAAACCCGCCCTGAATAAGCGGCGGCATCGGCTTCACACGCGCGCCCTGGAAGATCTGCACGTAGTTCTGAAGAAAGATCGACATGCCGATCGCCGAGATCAGCGGCGCCAAGCGAAGCGAGCCGCGCAAGGGCCGATAGGCGATCCGCTCGACCGCCCAGCCATAGATCGAAGTAAAAAACATCGTTATCAACAAAACGATGGCCAGCGCGAGGGGGACATAGGTAACCCCGGCCAGGCCCAGCACGAGGAAAGCGATGATCGCGATGAAGGCGCCGATCATGTAGATCTCGCCATGGGCGAAATTGATCATGCCGATGATGCCGTACACCATCGTGTAGCCGATTGCGATCAACCCGTAGATCGATCCCAGGGTCAAACCGTTGATCAGTTGCTGCAGAAAATATGCCATGCGATCGTTCGTGTTCGCCGGCAGCCCCAGTCGCCCCACCGCCCGGCCAGTTATGCGCAACTCCTTTTGCGGCCGCAAGCCAGCTATTCTGCTGGTGGTCGCGCCAGACACGACCCCCTTTTTGTCTCACCACGGTTGAAGACGCCAATGCAGTTCAGCAACATCGCAAGGGATTATCGCCGGGCCGCGATTTTGGTGATGGTCCTTGCCCTATTCACTTTGATCGGCAGCCCGAATGCCGGAGCTGCTGATGCCGTCTCGGGAAAATACTGCGTCGGTAAAGGCTCGACGATGCTGCTGACCCGACCCGGCGCCAACGGCAGCCTGGAGTTCGGCATGTCGTCTTTGAACGCGCGGAGCCATTACTTCTCTGTCCACGGATTGGCGCAACCGGATGCCGGCGGGTGGCGGTTCAGGGAAAACATGAGCGCTGCTGATCCGAGCGACCGGTGCGAGGTGCTGATCGCCCGACTGCCGGATGGAGGCTACTCGTTTTCGGTAACGCAAGCCGGAAGGTGCAAATCCGACGGCGGATATGGAGCCGCTCCGCAGCCTAACTACAAGATCCTTTTCCCCGCGCGGTCGCGGCAAGGCGAGTTGCCCCGCAACAAGACGATGGCAGAAGCGATAGAGTCTGGAAGCAAGCGGGGTCAGCTGCGAGACGCCGCGCCGGGGACGCTGAGCCGGACACAACAGTTTTGAGCTCGTTTTGCGCTAATATGATCCGCAGGCCCATTTGCTCTCCGAGTGCCTCGATGACCAGCGCCACCGCAACTATCCCTCCTTCCCAGCCTCCCGCCGAAACTCGCTTCGACTGGGCCGACCCGCTGCTGCTCGATGAATCGCTGAGCGAGGACGAGCGAATGGTACGCGACACCGCGTCCGCCTATTGCCAAGAAAAGCTTTTCCCCCGGGTGCTCGAAGCCAACCGGCACGAGCGCTTCGATCGCGAGATCATGAACGAGATGGGTGCGCTCGGCTTTCTCGGCTCCACGATCGAAGGCTATGGCTGCGCCGGGGTGAACTATGTCTGCTACGGGCTAATCGCCCGCGAGGTCGAGCGGGTCGACAGCGGGTACCGCTCGGCAATGAGCGTCCAGTCGAGCCTCGTCATGCATCCGATCCATCAATTCGGCACCGAGGCGCAGCGGCAGAAGTATCTCCCAAAGCTCGCAGCGGGTGAGTGGGTCGGCTGCTTCGGCCTGACCGAGCCCGATCACGGCTCCGACCCCGCCGGCATGACCACCCGGGCAGCCGCAACACACGGCGGCTACCGGTTGCGGGGCGCCAAGATGTGGATCACCAACTCGCCGATCGCGGATGTTTTTGTCGTGTGGGCCAAGACCGAGGATGAAGTGATCCGCGGCTTCATCCTGGAAAAGGGCATGAAGGGGCTCAGCGCCCCGAAGATCGAGGGTAAGTTCAGCCTGCGCGCGTCTGTCACGGGCGAGATCGTGATGGACGACGTGTTCGTCCCGGAAGAGAACCTGCTGCCGGGTGTCCGCGGGCTGCGCGGCCCGTTTTCGTGTCTCAACAGCGCGCGATACGGGATTGCCTGGGGCTCGCTGGGCGCCGCCGAGTTTTGCTGGCACGCCGCGCGCAACTATACGCTCGACCGGCGGCAGTTCGGCCGTCCGTTAGCTGCCAACCAGCTGATCCAAAAAAAGCTCGTCGACATGCAGACCGAAATAACTCTCGGCCTGCACGCTGCCCTGCGTCTTGGGCAACTCAAAGACGGCGGGCGCGACACCCCCGAGATGGTCTCGATCCTGAAGCGCAACAATTGCGGTAAGGCGCTCGACATCGCCCGCACCGCCCGCGACATGCACGGCGGCAACGGCATTGCCGACGAGTACCATGTGATCCGCCACGTGATGAACCTGGAAGCGGTCAACACCTACGAAGGCACCCACGACATTCACGCGCTGATCCTGGGGCGTGCACAGACCGGCATTGCCGCCTTCGCGGGCTAGCCCCACAGTTCAACCCTCTCCTCCGGCAAGGAAACAAGGCCATGTCCGTGACGATCTATCACAACCCGCGCTGCAACACCTCGCGCAGGACTTTGGCGCTGCTGCGGGAAAAGGGCGTCGAGCCAAACATCATCGAATATTTAAAGACGCCCTATACGGCTACCCAATTGAAGCAACTTCTCGACCAGCTGAAGATTCCGGCGAGCAAATTACTGCGAAAAAAAGAGGCTGCGGCGGCCGGGATCGACCCGTCGAAGCTGTCGGAGGACCAGGTGATCGCGGCCATGGTCGAGAACCCGATCATTGTCGAGCGCCCGATCGTCGTATTCGGAAACAAGGCGGCGCTCGGCCGCCCGCCGGAGGCGGTGCTGGCCGTGCTGTAGCCGCCCTCTCAGTCGCGCCGCGTCTCGGCGGTGTATTCGGCGGCGCAGAACGTGCCGCCCTGGTAATGCTCGGCGATCGGTTCGGCCGGCTGGCCCGCTTCGGCCGCGAGCACCGCCTCGGCATACGGCTCGGAATTGTCCTGCGGCCGGTAGCCGAGCCGCACGGCGTTCGAATTGTCGTACCAGGAACGCCGGTTGTTCGAGACGCCATAGACGATCTCGTAACGGATATCGGGATGCTCGAGCCCGATGCGCACCAGTTGGGTATAGTCGCGCGGGCTGATCCAGATCGACAACCGGCGTTTGTCGATCGGCTGCTCTCCGAAATTCCCGATCCGCGTGCACAGCACGCCAATTCCATGCTTGTCGGAGTAGAGGCTGGCGAGCGCCTCGCCGAAGGCTTTGCTGACGCCATAGCGGCTATCGGGCCGAGGCACGACGCGGTGGTCGATCTTCTGCTCGCGGGGATAAAAGCCGACTGCGTGGTTGCTGGTGGCGAAGATGATGCGTCGGACGCCGGCGCGTCGTGCAGCCTCGAAGACATTATAAAGGCCGATGATGTTGCCCTCTAAGATCACCGGCCACTCGTTCTCGCCCGAGATGCCGCCCAAGTGAATGATGCCATCGACGCCAGCAACCATTCGCTCGACAGCCGCCATGTCGGAGAGCTCGGTGCGATCGACTTCCTCACCTTCGCGGGCCGGCGCCAGTGCGACCCGATCGGAAAGCCGCAAGGTCGGATAGATCCCCCGCAAGGTCTCGCGCAATGAGCGGCCGATGCCGCCGCCTGCCCCGGTAATCAGAACGCGTTCCATCCGGCTCCTCCTGCGCTTCAACTCGCCGCTGCACCAAAGCCGCCCCAACCGACAAAACGGCTCGAGAAACCCGCCGGCTTGTTCATCCTTTTGCAATGTAAGTACTGCAAGATCGGGTAATCAACACAGTGTTTCGGGTTTGTGGCGACATACGAAGCGGAGAGCGTGAACTAATTGCCGTCTCAGTCCGATCTGAAGAGCAGTGCGCGGCATGCTGGGCGGAAGGCCAACAGGTCCCTGCGGGCTCGCGCGGTGGCAATTTCGGCGCAGTGCTACGAGCGCGGGGTTGCACCGTGACCTTCATGCCTTGTTTTTGCACTTCACCGTGTGCCAAGCCACACGGCAGCTCAAGCCGCTGCACCTGGGACACGGGGGTGCGAGAAATTCGATGGACGTCAGCTTTATCTGGGCGTCATCTTTATCGAAGTATAGTTAACTACCAGGCCGGCCGGCGACATCTACGTTGCCAATCTGACGCCTTGGTGTTATAGCACGTCTGCGGGGCAATAGCCGGCTGCGAAGGAATGATAAACGATCATAATTGTGGCGGTAAGCATTTACCACGGGAAATATTCATCCGGGCCCGGAAGGCGGGATGGGGGCAAGAAGTGCATCGCTTATTTTTTGGCGTTTTGTTGGCCGCTGGCGTGCTCTCGACGGCAGGATGCGGCGGCGCACCCGAGCTGCCGCCGGCGCCCCCCGCTTCATCGTTGCCGTCGGCCGAGTACCGCATCGGCCCCGGAGACAGTTTGAATATCTTCGTCTGGCGCAATCCCGAGTTGACGGTCACAGTGCCGGTGCGGCCGGACGGCCGCGTTTCGATACCGCTCGTCGAGGATGTCGTAGCGATCGGCAAGAACTCCAACTGCCCTCGCCCGCGAATACGAGCAGCGGCTCGGCAAATATATCCGGGAGCCGCTCGTCACCGTGATCGTATCGGGGTTCGTCGGTCCGATCCCCGACCAGGTGCGCATCATCGGCGAAGCAGCGCAACCGCGTTCGCTTCCCTATCGCGCAGATATGACGGTGCTCGATGCGATTATCGCGGTCGGCGGGCTCACCAGATATGCCGCGGGGAACGACAGCGTCATTGTTCGCAACGTTAACGGTGTACAGACCACTTACGCGGTTCACCTCAGAGACTTGGTCAGGGATGGTGACATAAGTAGTAATGTCGCGCTTCAGCCAGGCGACATTCTGATAATTCCACAACGTCTGTTTTAATTTATGCGGTTTTTTGGCCGGAGCGGCCTGTCGCATCGGGGGATCTGCAGCACAATCGTCCGGAACGGATGATTGACCTCGTACCACAGGGCCTCGTACCACTGGGTTGGAGCCGTTCATGAGGTTTCTACCGCCACAAGCCATACCGCTGCTGCATGCGGTGTGGCGCCATAAATGGCTGGGGGTTGCAACGGCTTGGCTCGTCTGCACCGCCGGATGGATCGGCGTAGCGCTCATGCCGACAAAATACGAATCGTCGGCACGGGTCTATCTCAATGCCGATCCACTGTTGACGCCGCTGTTGAAGGGCTTGGCTGCGGATACCGATCCGACCCGCCAGCTCGATTTCATGCAGCGCACGCTGCTGAGCCGGCCCAACCTGGAGCAGCTGGTCCGCCTGACCGATCTGGACATCGGGGTTACCAATGCCGAGCAAAAAGAGGCGCTGTACAAGCGGTTGGCGAGGGATGTCTCGGTCGCGCCGGTAACCCTTAATCTGCTGACCATATCTTATCGCGACCAGGATCCCAACATGGCGAAGAATGTCGTTCAGTCGCTGCTGACGATCTTCGCCGAGAAGACGGCAGGAAGCAGCAGAGCCGATATGGACAATGCGCAACGCTTCCTGGACAGCGAGATCAACTCGTATCGAGACCAGTTGCGGGCTGCCGAGAAGCGGCGGGCCGAGTTGGCGCAAAAATACCCGGACATCATCACCAACAGGTCGCCGGACGCGGGAGCAAACGGAGACGAGAGCCTCAGCCGGCTCGACCAGATACACGCGACCGTTGCACATCTTAAGCTCGATCTCGCCGATGCAGTGACAAAGCGGGACGCGCTGCAGAAGGAGTTGGCTGCCGTTCCCCCGATGCTGAGCGTCGAAAGAGCACCGCAGGTAATCGTGACCGGCGGCCGACTTTCCCCAATCGACGAGCGACTGCAGGAGCTCCGCCGCAACCTGGACTCTATGCTGCTGAAGTACACCGAAGATCATCCGGATGTGAAGGCCGCTCGAAAGCAGATCGCACAGCTCGAGGCCGAGGGAACGAAAGCGGCGGCCGCCGCCGGAAAATCCGGCGCTGGCCCGATGAAGGGCGAGGTCGCCAACTCGGTTTATGAGCAGATCAAAGTCAGGGTGGTCGACGCCGAGGCGGTGGTGGCGGCCGTACAGCGGCGGCTCGACGAGGCGCGTTCCGATCAAGATCGGATCGAAAAAGTCGCAGCCTCGGCGCCGGGCGTCCTGGTGCAAGCACAAGATCTCGACCGCGACTATTCGATCCTGAAGCGAAACTATCAGGAACTGGTGGCGCGGCGAGAAGCTACTCAGATCGCCAACGCCGCCGATACAAAGACCGAGAAAATCCAGTTCCGCATCGTCGATCCCCCGCAGGTGCCCATCCTCCCAGCCGCTCCGAACCGCCCGATGCTGGTTTCCATGGTGCTGCTTTTCGGGATCGGCGGCGGCCTAGCCGTGCCTTTGGCATTGACCCAGCTCGACCGCTCATTCGCTACCATCGGCCAGTTGCGCAATTTGGGGCTGCCGATACTCGGTAGCGTATCTCGGCTGTCGCTCGGCGCAGCGCGACGACGCGCTGTGATCCAATTGGCGGGCGTATGCGCAAGCGCGTTCCTCTTGTTCGCGGTATATGGAACCCTGTTCGCTTTAAGCATGGGGCTCCATGCGATGATGGGCGTCTCTTAAATGGCGGAATCGGTTCGGATTAATCGAAAGGGCTGCAGCACTGCTGCGCCAGCAGGAAGCTGCCGAGCCCGCCGCATCCCTCACACCTCGCAGGGCGACCGGCGGACCGGCTTTAACCCCTGTCCCTCCGGAGCTGGTGCTCGACCGCGGCAGGCTCGCCGGTTTCGGAATTGCCATTCCGTCCGCGGCGCGTTCGCGGACAGTGGAGGAATTCCGCCTGGTCAAGCGGAACCTGGTTGGCGCGTGGTCGCAGAACGATTTGCTGGCCGACCGTCGGGCAAGCCGCCTGATCATGGTGACGAGCGCACGGCCGGGTGAGGGCAAGACGTTCACCGCGCTCAATCTGGCTCTGGCATTCGCATCCGAACGCAACGTCAAGGCACTGCTAGTCGATGTCGATACGCAGCATTCCACCATCCCGCAGATCCTCGGGATCGGGGGAGAGAGGGGCATCGTCGACGTGCTCGCAGGAAACCTCGAATTAGCGGAAGTGCTGATCCAGACCAACGTTCCCAATCTGATGATCCTGCCGGCGGGGCGGGGCGGACCGCACGTACCCGAACTGCTGTCGAGCCCGGAAATGAGCGCCCTCTTGGACGAGATGACCCAGCGGTTTCCCGATGACTACCTGATCATCGACACGCCGCCTTGCATGGCGAGCAGCGATGCCGCGGCGTTGGCGCCGCTGGTCGGACAAATCGTGTTCGTCATCGAAGCGAACAACACCCAGCAGGGTGAGATCGAAGCCGCCCTCAGTACGCTCAGCACCTGTCCCCGGATCAGCCTTCTGCTGAACAAGAGCGATAGCCTGGCCACCGAGCATTTTGGCTCCTACGGGTATAATTATCACTCAGATAGCGTGAGCGATGAGCGGCGCTCGACCGAAATCGCATAGGGGCCCTGCCTCGGGCGCATTTTGGCAGCGGCACGGTGCTCTGTGGCTATTGCTGTTCTCCGGCACCACAGCAGCGATCCCGGCGGCAGCGCAGACGAGCGAGGGTGGGGCACCTAGCTCGTCCGGCGCGGCCGGCCCCGAAGCTGGCCCGGCCGGTGCTGCCGGCGGAGCGGTAACCACGCCGGCGCTGTCCGGGCCCGCACCCGAGACCTTGCCGTCACCGCCGATCGGCGGGTTTGGCCTACCGAACCCGGCGGCGCCGCCCTATTCGGTCAATAACGAAATTCCAACCCTGACTTCCCCTCCGACGCTCCGGCTGCAGCCTTACGCTGGGGTCGTGCCGCTGCAGGCCTATGATCCAAACGCGCCGGCTGTCCTGATCCAGCCGCGTTTATCGCTCGGCGAGATCTTTACGGACAATGTAAACTATGTCCATTCCCCCCGAGATTTCGCTGCCATCACGCAGCTCGGAGGGGGCCTCTCGGCCTCGGTCGACACCCCGAGGCTGCAAGCCGTCGCGACTGGTCAGGGCACCGGATCCATTTATCTGCCGAGTTCGAACTCGGATTTGAACCAGATTTACGGGAACCTGTATGCAAACGGTCATGGCACGATTTATCCCGACCTGCTGTATGTCGATGCCCAGAGTGTTATAACCCAGTCGACCACCCTGCCCGGGTTTGGATTTCAGAATTTATCGACATTGCCGAGAAACCAGCAAACTCAGCAATTCGTCAACAACGTCTCCCCGTATCTAATAAAGTCGTTCGGTCCGTGGGCCGATACCGAGCTGCGTTACACCTTTAGCTCGTCGAACTATGGCGGCAATACCTTCGTCACCACTTCACCGTCGACCCCCGGTCTGAACAACCTCGCCTCCACGACGCTGAACGAAGGGACCTTCATTGCCGCCACCGGCGAGAATTTTCAAAACGTGCTGGCGCGATTGACGGCGGACGCCGCCGAACTCAATGGCTCACCCGTAAACCAAAGTACTCAGGTCAGCGCCTATAACGATCTCCAATACAACTTTACGCCGACGATCGCCGCGCTCGGACGCGCCGGCTATCAGAACCTGCGTTACCCAGGTTCCCCGGCGGCTACCTTTGCCGGGACGACTTGGCTTGCCGGCGGGCGCGTCGGGACGGTAGGGCCGGATCAGCCGGCCTATATCGCCCTGCAATACGGCAAACAGCAAGGCGTGTATGGGTTTACCGGATCGTCCCAGGTCAGTGTCACGCCCAGCATGGTCTTTACCGCGAACCTGGCTCAGGGGATCGCCTCCCAGGGGCAATTGTTTGCCTCCAATCTCGCAAACTCGACGCTCAGCCCGGCTGGCGCGATTGTCGATCAATCGACTGGTTTGCCGGTTAATTTTTACAGCCCGGGTTTGGGTATCTCGAACAACGTCTATCGCCAGCACTTGTTCACCGCCGGGTTAAGCGACTCATTGCCGCCCAACTACTATTCGCTTTACGGATCCTACGCGGAGCAGCAGTCGCTTTCGACGACTGTCGGCGTTCCCACCAAGAGCCTCGGCGTGAATTTCACTTATTCGCGTGATATTAGGCCGGATGTCCGCGGCTATGCTTCGGTCGGCTTTGTCAATTCGGTCAATTCTCCGACCATAGTGCCCGGAACAATCACCGTCAATTTCAGTCAGAGGACCAATTTTGACTCGGTGACCGCGACCGTCGGTCTCAACTATGTTCTGACGAGCACGCTGACAGGTGCGATCATTTACAATTTCTCATATCAATCCAGCGGGACCGTTCTCGCCGGCGGCCGCAACGGCGACGTGTTCGCCAATCAACTGCAATTCCTATTGAGCAAGACGTTTTGACGACAATGTACGCCAAATTTTACAACCTTGCGATACCGCCGTTTCAGCTCACTCCCGATGCGCGTTTCTTTTTCGAGAGCACGGTGCACCGGCAGGCGATGGCCTATCTGGTATATGGTCTGCACCACGCCGAGGGCTTTATCATCATCACCGGAGAAGTCGGCGCCGGCAAGACGATCCTGGTCGACAACCTGCTGTCGACAATTGACCAGAGCAATTTCATCGTCGCCAAGATCGTGACAACCCAGCTGGCCGGGGACGACCTGCTGCATTTGGTTGCGGGCGGCTTCGGGATCGCCAAAGAGGGACTGGCCAAGGGGTCGCTGCTGCAGCGCATCAGCGACTTCGTTTTGGCGCAACACCGCAACCGCAAGCGCGTATTGCTGATTGTCGACGAGGCGCAGAACCTATCCTTCGAGGCCCTCGAAGAGCTGCGCATGCTGTCCAATATCGTGATCGACAGGACCATGGCGTTGCAGAGTTTCTTGCTGGGGCAGCCGCAGTTCCGCGCCATTCTCGGCAGCCCACGGTTGGAGCAATTGCGGCAACGAGTAACCGCGGCCTACCATTTGGGGCCGTTGAGCGAAGCCGAAACCAGGGCGTATGTCGAGCACCGCCTGCGCCGGGCAGATTGGAAAGGAGATCCGGAATTCACCGACGATTGCTTTCCGCTGATTTACCGGCACACCGGAGGGGTCCCTCGGCAAATCAACACTTTGTGTTCTAGGTTGCTGCTCTTCGGCTTCCTGGAAGAGCTTCATACGCTTCAGGCCGATGATGTCGATAAAGTCGCCAAAGACCTGCGCGAGGAAATCGCCGTCGTCACGACTGATCCCATCGGCGCGCCGATCGCCGGCCAAGCCAACGGCAAGTCCGAACAGGTCTCCCAAATAGCCGAGCGCCTCAGCGTGCTCGAAGAACATGTCGACCGGCATGGACGCGTTATCAAGCGCGCGATCGAAATCGCAGCCAGCTATTTTCAGAGCGACCGGTCGTGAGAGCGTCGACCAAAGCGCTTCGGCAACTGCCCGGCGAATGTCTGGAGCAGGCCCGGACCGTTTGGCCGGTCGAAGAAACCTCCCGCCGGCGGATGCGCTGCGCTGTCGCCAATGCAATGACGATCGACGTCGAGGATTATTTTCAGGTCGAAGCCTTCGCCTCGACGATCGACCGAAGCGATTGGGAAACCCTGCCGCACCGGGTAGAACGCAATACCGAGCGCCTGCTCGAGATCCTGGCCGAGAACGGGGTCGAGGCGACCTTCTTTATCCTGGGATGGGTGGCAGAGCGGCATCCGCGGCTGGTGCGAGGCGTGGTGGCGGGAGGGCACGAGGTGGCGAGCCACGGCTCCGGTCATCTGCGGGCAGATCGCCAATCGCCGGAAGAATTTCGTGACGACGTGCGCCGCTCCAAGCGGGTTCTCGAGGATCTGAGCGGCGTGCCGGTGCGCGGCTATCGCGCTCCGACCTTCTCGATCGGTAGCGGCAGCAAATGGGCCCACACCATCCTCGCGGAAGAGGGCTACTCCTACAGCTCCAGTGTGTACCCGGTGAGGCACGATCTCTACGGGACACCCGAGGCGCCGCGAACGCCTTTTTCACCGGCGGCGGGCATGCTGGAAATCCCGCTGACCTCGGCGAGGATGCTGGGGGTCGACATGCCGGCCTCGGGCGGTGGCTATTTCCGCCTGCTGCCGTATCAGGTGACGAGAGGGCTTTTGCACTATGCGAGGCGCGTAAACCGCTCGCCAGCCGTTTTTTATCTGCACCCTTGGGAGATCGATCCTGAGCAGCCCCGCCAACACTCAGCACCGTGGAAATCACGATTTCGCCATTACTTGAACCTGGATCGCACCGAACCACGGCTGCGGCGTCTGCTTCGCAATTTCACCTGGACGCGCGTGGATCGGCTTTTTTTGAGCGACGAGAGAGGGCCGTTTCCGGTTATCACATCTTGGACGGATCGCAAGCCAGCCTCGCCGTAAGATCGTTCCGACCCGGCGACGAGCAACGCTGGGACGAGTTCGTGATGGCTCACCCGGGCGGAACCTTCTTTCATCTTGCCGGCTGGAAACGGGTGATCGAGCGGGCCTTCCGCCACCCGACTTATTACCTGATTGTCGAGCGCGGCGGGATCATTACCGGTGTCTTGCCGCTCACTCATGTAACATCCCTGCTGTTCGGTTCGTCTCTGATATCGAATGCCTTCGCGGTGCGCGGCGGCCCGATAGCTACCGATGACGAGAGCCTGCGCGCGCTGGAAGGCGAGGCCGTCCGGCTGATGGAGGTCCTCTCCGTCCCGGTTCTCGAACTGCGCGATTTTTCGGCGCTCCGCGGCGATTGGCCGAGCAAGCCGGGCCTCTACGCCTCATTTCGGCGGGAGATCGATCCAACGCTCGAGCGCAATCTGAAAGCGATACCGCGCAAGCAGCGGGCGATGGTGCGCAAAGGCATGCGCCACGAGTTGCGCTCGGAGATCGACGACGGCATCGACCGGCTGTATCGCATTTACGCCGAGAGCGTCCGCAACCTCGGCACGCCGGTTTTCGCCAAATCCTATTTTCGCATTCTTAAGGATGAATTTTCGACCTCATCCGATATCGTTACGATATCGTCCGGCAGCAAACCAGTCGCATCGGTGCTGAATTTCTATTTCCGGGACGAGGTTTTGCCATTTTACGGGGGCGGTACAGCCGCCGCGCGGCAACTTGCCGCCAACGATTTCATGTATTGGGAAGTAATGCGCAGAGCGTGTGAACGGGGCTATCGCCTTTTCGATTTCGGCCGCAGCAAAATCGGAACGGGATCTTACGCATTCAAATGCAACTGGGGATTTAAGCCGAGCCCGCTCGTTTATCAATTCCGCTTGGCGCGCGGCCGGTCGGTGCCGGATTTGAACCCGCTCAACCCGAAACTTGCCCTTTTCATCGCGGCTTGGAAACGCTTGCCGTTGATCGTGGCGACCCGGCTCGGCCCGCTGATCGTCAGGGGAATCGGCTGACATGCAGGATTTGTCTTGTTGCTGAGGCGCTCCCCCGCGGGAACCAAGCCGGTGAGCCCGGACGGCAGCGTGACGGGGCTTCGTTCGGCTCTGAGCCGGCAACCAGTGGCCGGTTCGCCGGTCGCGCCCGGATGGCGACCGGCGCTGGTCTTTATCGTGATTGCCGCCCTCGTCTTCGGCATCGTATTCCAGCGCGAGATCATCGGGGCCGTCCAAGTTTGGATCGAGTTCGACCGCTTACAATCACTGCTTTTTGATTATCCCGCTCGTCGGTTTTCTCTTATGGGAGCGGCGCGCTGTCATCGCCTCGGTGTCGCCGAGCCCGACCCTCTGGCCGTTGTTCGCGATGCCCTTGCTATCTGCGCTGTGGCTGATCGCCGCCATTCTCGACATCCAGGAAGCCCGCCAGCTTCTGGTGGTCGCGATGTTCGAGGTTGCATTGCTGGTGATGCTCGGCCCACGGCTCTTCCGGTTGTTGCTGGCACCGTTGCTTTTTCTGTTTTTTCTGGTGCCGAGCGGGAATTTTCTCGTTCCTACATTACAGAAAATCACCGCCCAGATCAGCATCGCCGGACTGGAATTGCTCCACATTCCAGTCTTTTCCGACGGGTTCATGATTGAAATACCCGAGGGTACGTTCGAGGTTGCAGAAGCTTGCGCCGGATTGCGCTTTTTGATCGCCTCGATTGTTTTCGGATGCTTCTTCGCTGTGGTCATGTACCAGAGCCTCATCAGACGAGCCCTGTTCATCACCTTGTCGCTGGTTGTGCCGATCGCCGCCAATGGAATGCGGGCGCTTGGGATCATCTTGTTGGCGCATCTCGAGGGCAGCGCGGCGGCCGTTGAAGCCGACCACGTCCTCTATGGCTGGTTATTTTTCACGTTGGTGATCATCATTCTGATCGCGATCGGAACGACGTTTGCACAGCAAATCGACCGGCGCGCCCCGATGCGTTCGACAGAATGGTCGAAGCCCGCGGCTTGGCGATTTGCGATCGCGATCTCGGCAGTTCTGCTCCTCGCGGTGGCTGGTCCGGCCTATGCGGCCCGGTTGAATTCTCTATACCCGCCTTCCCCGCTTCCGGTTACGCACGCGCCTTTGATTGCTGCTCCCTGGCAAGACCTGACCGACCCTGCGGCGGACTGGCACCCCGTGGTGTCCGGTGCCGACCGGGATTTCCTCGACGGTTTCGAGGAGCCGGGTTCTGGGGTCGTCATCCGCTATGTCGCCCTCTACCGGCTACGAGCCGGCGGCGACGCGCTGACCAGGACCGGAAATCGTCTGGCCGATGACAAGCTGTGGCACGTCACGGGATACGGCCACTCCGACGCCAGCTTGGGCGGCAAGCCGACCTCGGTGGCGAGCACGGAGGTTGTCAGCGGACAGCGTCACCGTCTGGTATGGTCCTTCTATGTCGTGGACGGCAAAATTGCCGCCGGGCTTCTGACGACAAAACTGTTGCGGGCGCGCGCCATTCTATTGGATCGCGAGCCTGTCGGTGCTTTTGTCGCGGTCTCCGCGAGCATGGACGATCCGAAGGATCCGGCTGCACAGCAGCTCAACCGCTTCTTGGCGGCCAGCCAGCCCCTGACCGAGTACCTCGCGGCGCTCCCCAGGTAAACCTTCGCCCCCGCTGCGGGAAACCGGCTACAACGCCTTCAGCTCAGAGTTACTCTTGCCGCAAGCGGGGCGAGGGAATATCCCCGTCAGGCGGCGATCTCCTTGCTGTGGTAAAGCGCGTCCAATAACGCACCGTATCTCTCGCGGATCACGTGGCGCTTTATCTTGAGCGTCGGCGTCATCTGGCCGTTGCCGATCGTAAAGGCTTCCCCGGCGACAATGAAACGGCGGACCCGCTCGCCCGGCGACAAGCTGAGATTTACCCGATTGACCGCGGCGCCAATGGCTTTGGCGAAAGCGGGGTCCGCGGCGAGCGCCTCTAGATCGGGGGGCGTGTCCCCATCAGCATAGGCGGCCGCGAATTCCGGGTCGGGCACAATAACGGCGACCAGGTAGGGGCGGCGGTCGCCGAACACCATGACCTGCGAAATCTCGGGTTCCAGGGTCAGATAGCCCTCGATGCGCGCAGGGGAGATCATTTCGCCCCCGGAGTTCTTGATGAAGTCGCGCTTGCGGTCGGTGATGCGGAGATAGCCGTCTTCGTCGACCGCTCCGATATCACCGGTATGCAGCCAGCCGTCCTCGAGCGCATGCGCCGTCGCCTCGGGATCGTTCCAATACCCCTTCATGAGGTTGTCGCCGGCGACCAGGATCTCGCCGTCCTCGGCGATCCGCAATCGGACACCGTCGACCGGCGGCCCGACGGTGTCGATCTTGATCCGCTCCGGCAAGTTGCAGGTGATGACCGGGCCGGCCTCGGTCTGGCCGTAGCCCTGCAGCAAGGTGATCCCGAGCGCCAGAAAGAACCGGCCGATCTCGGGGTTGAGCGGCGCGCCGCCCGAAACCATCGCCTTCAGACGCCCGCCGAAGCGTTCGCGAACCTTGGCGCGGACCGCCCGGTCGAGCAATCGATCGGTGAGCCGCTCGCCGAGGCTGGTGCGCTCCGCGAGCAGCCGCTTGCGCCCGATCGCCACCGCCCGGTCGAACATCTTCTGCGAGATGCCGCCTTTGCGCTCGGCGCCCAGGCGGATCCGCTGGTGCAATGTCTCGTAGAGCCGCGGCACCGCAGTCATGATCGTTGGCCGCGCCTCGAGCATATTGGCGGCGAGCGTCTCGGCGCCTTCGGCAAAATAAATCTGCGCGCCGATCGAGATCGGGAACATTTCGCCCGCGGTGTGCTCGTAGGAATGCGACAATGGCAGAAAGCTGAGGAACACCTCGTCGCCGAGCCCGAGCTGCTCAAGCACCCGATGGGCGCCGCGGCAGTTCGCGATGATGTTGCGGTGGCTGGTCATGACGCCCTTTGGGATGCCGCCGGTTCCCGAGGTATAGATGAGGCAGGCGGTGTCATCAGGCGCGATCGCGGCGACAAATTCTGCTGTATCGTCTGGTGGCTCGGAACCGCGGGCCAGCATCTCGTCCCAGGACAAAAGGTCCACTGCGCTCGCCTGCCCAGCAGCCGGCTCGATCGCAATTACCGTGTTCACGGCGTCGACCTGATTGGCCGCCGCGAGGACGCGCGCCGAGAGCGCCGGCTTCGAAACGAAGACTGCACGTGCGCTGCTGTTTGCGAAAACGTGCCTGTGGTCCTCGATGGTATGGGTCGCATAGGCCGGGACGGTAATCGCCCCGGCCGCCATGATCGCTAGATCGGCGATGATCCATTCCGGCCGGTTTTCGGATACCAAGGCGACCCGTTCGCCGCGCTCGATCCCGAGCGATCTGAGGCCGAGCGCCAGCCGGCGGACGGCGCGCGCCCCCGCCGCCCAGCTCATCGACTGATAACGGCCGTCCCGCTTGGCCCACAGAAACGGCTTATCGCCGAGCCGAGCCGCTTGATCGAAGAACATCGCCGGCAGGCTGCGGCAGCTGTCGTAATCCATTCTTCCCCCATCCTCGTAGTCGCCTTTCTAAGGAGTTCGGGCTGTCGGCGGAATAGCTATACCGCCGCTGGCGCCGATTTCGATCCGATCCAACCGCCGCCCGGGTTGTCTTTCCGAGCGGAGCAAAGCAAGCTCGGGCCGCTGCCCCACATCCGATCGAGAATTGCTTCGTCCCGCAGGGCGCGCCTCGCGAGGCAAGCGTGCAAGCGCACATCTTCAGCGCAACGTGTCCGCTGCGCTGAGGACGGAGGGCGGGGTGTCGAAATCGGCCCCCTTCGAACGTCATCCGGATGAGCGTCTGAAAGTCGGGCGCTCGATCACGTAGGAGTGGAAACGATGCAATACATGCTGGCGATTTATGGTGACGAGCAGATGGCTGAAAAGATGCCGCGCGAGCAGATGACCGAGACCATCAACGCCTACATGGCTTATTCGCAGGCCTTGCGCGACGCCAAGGTGCTGGTCGCGTCCAACCGGCTGAGACCGACCTCGGCGGCTACCTCGGTGCGCGTCGCCGATGGCCGGACCCAGGTGCTCGACGGGCCTTTCGCCGAGACCAAGGAGCAGCTCGGCGGTTTTTATCTGATCGACGTGCCCGATCTCGATGCCGCGCTGTCCTGGGCGGCGCGCTGCCCCGGTGCGCGTTACGGAACCGTTGAGGTGCGGCCGATCTGGGTGATGTGACCAAGCTCGCCCACAGCGCGCCCGATAGGCTGCCGCACCCGGCTCCTGAATGGGATTTGTCGGACCTCTACCTTGGCCGCGACAGCGAGGCGCTGACCCGCAGCCTAACCACACCCGCCGAGGGTGCGGAAATTTCCGCGAGCGCTACCAGGGACGGCTCAAAACGCTTCTCCGGGGCCGAATTCGGCGTTGCGGTCGAGGCCTATGAGCGGCCGCAGGAAAAGATCGGCCGAATTATGAGCTATGCCTCGCTCGAGCACGCCGGAAATCAGCGATCCGGCTCCCGGCCCCTGGTCCGATGGGCGGCGGCGAGACCGAAGCCGACCTCGGACGATGGCGGGATGCCTGGATTTCGCACACATGCTCAGGGCCTGAGCAGGAGGCGAGGGCTGGTCCGGGAATGAGGTCCGGATGCGATCCGGCGATCCCGGCCCGGATCGGCCCCGCGGACACCGCGAAAGCCCGGACCTGATGATATTCGCTACAAGAACCGTGCCAGCTCACGGCGGCGGCGCTGCGCCGCTATTTCTTCGATTTTTGCTTCCCGAACTGGCGGCGGCTTGCTTGAGGGCCTTCCCCTTCTTGGGCTTTTCGGTAATGTGCATGTCTTCTTCGGCCTCGATTTGCCGCTCCGCACGGTGCCAATGCTCTTTGTGTCTGCCGTGCGGTTGCCCCTCGGCTTCCCAAAACAAATAGGCGCGCTGCTCGATACGCTTTTGCTTCTCCAAATCCATCAGAGACTCCCCCAAACATCTCGCGCGTAACCTAAGCCCCGCCGGTTCGCGCCGCAAAATACCCGCTCCCCGCCTCGGGAGCGCGGCTTGCCGGCCGCGCGCCTGGGCTCGTAGGATGGCGAATTGGCCTGTTCGAAAAAGGGGAATCGCGATGCCGCACCTGACAACCGACGACGCAATCCGCCTCTACTACGAGGAGACGGGCAGCGGTATCCCGATCGTGTTTGTCCACGAATTCGCCGACGATTACCGCGGTTACGAGGGGCAGATGCGGTCTTTCGGGCAACGCTATCGCGCCATCGCCTTCAATGCCCGCGGCTACCCGCCCTCCGACGTGCCGGAGGACCCGGGACGCTATTCGCAGGAGCGGGCGCGCGATGATATCCGTGACGTCCTCGACGCCCTCGCGATCCAGAAAGCCCATATCGTCGGTATTTCGATGGGCGGGTTTGCGACATTGCATTTCGGCCTGGCCTACCCGGACCGCGCGCTGTCGCTCGTCGTCGCCGGCTGCGGCTATGGCGCCGAGCCCGGCAAACGCCAGCAATTCCATGACGAGACCGCCAAAACCATTGCACTGATCGAAGGGCAGGGCATGGGCGAGGCGAGCAAAATCTATTCGCAGGGCCCGAGCCGGGTGCAGTTCCAAAACAAGGACCCGCGCGGCTGGGCCGAATTTGCCGTGCATCTCGCCGAGCATTCGACCCGGGGCTCGGCGTTGACGATGCGCGGCGTACAGGCACGCCGGCCGTCGCTGTGGGACCTGACCGACCGCATGCGTCAGCTAAAGGTGCCGACCCTAGTGATGACCGGCGACGAGGACGACCCCTGCCTCGAGCCGGGCCTCTTGATGAAGCGCACGATCCCGAGCGCCGCGCTCGTCGTCTTCCCCAACACCGGGCATGCGGTCAACCTCGAGGAGCCGGATCTCTTCAACCGCACCTGCGCCGATTTTTTCCATCAGGTCGAGAGCGGCCGCTGGCCCCGCCGCGACCCGCGTTCGGTCACGGGCTCGATCCTCGGGGTCAGGTGACTGCCGAACCCGAATTCACCCTCGGCATCGAGGAGGAATATTTTCTCGTAGACCGGGCAACGCGCGACGTCGTCGGCGACCCGCCGGATGGCATGCTGGCCGAGTTCGAGGCGCTGCTGGGCGCGCAGGTCAGCCCGGAATTTTTGCGCTCGCAAATCGAGATCGGGACCCGGGTCTGCGCCACCCTCGACGAGGCGCGCGCCGAGCTGCGGCGGCTGCGCGGCGGGATCGCGGCGGTGGCGGCGCGCCGTGGCATGGCCCCGATTGCCGCGGCGACGCATCCGTTTGCGCGATGGGAGGCACAGAAGACGACCGAGCGTGTCCGCTACCAGAGCCTCGAGAGCGATCTGCAAGGTGTCGGGCGGCGCCTCGCGATCTGTGGGATGCACGTCCACATCGGCATCCCGGACGACGAACTGCGCATCGATTTGTTGAATCAGGCCTCATACTTCCTGCCGCATTTGTTGGCGCTATCAACCTCGTCGCCGTTCTGGCAGGGCGAGAACACCGGGCTCAAATCCTACCGGCTCGCCGTCTTCGACGAGATGCCGCGCACCGGCACACCCGAGCGGTTCGCCAGCTGGGGCGAATACCGGCGGCATGTCGACATTCTGGTCAGCGCCGGGCTAATCGAGGACGCCACCAAATTATGGTGGGATTTGCGCCCGAGCGACCGCTTTCCGACCCTCGAAATGCGCATTACCGACTGCTGCACGAGATTGGAAGACACGCTGTCGATCGCTGCGTTGTTCTGTTGCCTGTTGCGCATGCTGTGGCGATTGAAGCGCGAGAACCAACGCTGGCGCCTCTATGCGCGCATGCTGATCGACGAAAACCGCTGGCGCGCGCAGCGCTACGGTTTCGACCAGGGTCTCGTTGATTTTGGCCGAGGCGCGATTGTTCCCTACGCTGAATTGCTCGAAGAGATCCTCGCCCTCGTCGATCCGGATGCGCGTCACTTCGGCTGCCTCGGTGAAGTATCGCACGCCCGCGAAATCCTCGCCCGCGGCACCAGCGCCGATCGCCAGCTCGCGATATTCGAGGAGGCGTTATCCGCCGGGGCGACCCGCGCCGACGCGCTCGCTGCCGTCGTCGATTGGCTCGTCGCCGAAACCGTGCGCGGCGTCTAGCGATGGCCGCTCCCATTCCGCCCGGACCAGTGGGTGTCCTTCTTTCGCCAGCCGGTCGGGCCGTTCGGCCGCGCACTGCGCCGGTGCCAGCCGGCCGAATGCCCAGACAGCGGCGGCGCGAACGAGCGGCGAAGCATCATCGAGCCGGCGGCGCGCGGCCGTGATCAATTCGGGCTCGCCGCAGGCCGCGTTACCGATCGCTATCAGTACATTGCGGACAAACCGGTCACGGCCGGTGCGCTTGATCGGGGATCCGGCAAACATTTTGCGGAACGCCGCGTCGTCGAGCGCGGCGAGTTCGGCCAGCCGCGGCGCCGTCAGCTCCGCGCGCGGCAGAAAATCGGGCTCGGTTGCGGCTCGGGCAAATTTGTTCCACGGGCAGACCGCTAGACAATCGTCGCAGCCATAGATGCGATTGCCGATCAGCGGGCGCAGCTCTAGGGGGATCATCCCCTTGTGCTCGATCGTCAAATACGAGATGCAGCGCCGCGCATCGAGCCGGTGGGGCGCCGGAAAAGCCGCTGTCGGACAGACATCGAGGCAGCGATGACAGGAGCCGCAGTGATCACGTTCGGCGGCATCGGGCGCGAGCTCGAGGCTCAAATAGATCTCGCCGAGAAACAGCCAGGACCCGAACTGCCGCGAGACCAGATTTGTGTGCTTGCCCTGCCAGCCCAGCCCGGCGCGCTCGGCGAGCGGCTTTTCCATAACCGGCGCGGTATCGACAAACAGCTTGAGCGCGCCCGGCCAGCGCTCCTCGATCCAATGGGCGAGCGCCTTCAGCCGGCGCTTCAGAGTATCGTGGTAATCGCGGCCGCGCGCATAGGCCGAAACGACACCGCGGTCGGGCCTTTGCGCCAGCGCCAGCGGGTCGTCCTCGGGTGCATAATTGACGCCGAGCACGACGACCGTGCGCGCTTCCGGCCACAGCACTCGCGGATCGCCGCGCCGCGCCGCAGTGCCGGCGAGCCAGCCCATGTCGCCGTGATAGCCGCGGGCGATGAATTCACCGAGCCCGGCGCGCGCCTCGGCATCGAGATGCGCCTCGGCAAATCCGACCGCATCGAAACCGGACGCAAGCGCCCGATCGCGGATCGCCTCGCGGATCGGATCTACAGAAGTCGTCATGCCCGGCTTGATCTTCCGGGATTTAGAACATGTCGGGTGTGATCACGTTCTGCGGACGGTTGGTCAGCAATGCCGCGCGCATCGTCTCGGCCGATTTGACCCGCGTGTCGTGCTCCGATTCGGGCGTGAACCAGGCGGCGTGCGGGGTCACGACCAGGCGGCCTTCGAGCCACGGCTCGCGGGCGCGGTAGGCGCGCAACAGTTCAGGGAGCGGGTCGACCGGCGGCTCTACCGGCAATACGTCGAGCCCGGCGGCGGCGATATGGCCGTCGCGCAACAGCGCCAGCACCGCGTCGAGATCGATGATCGGCCCGCGCGCGGTGTTGACCACCACCGCGCCCTTGCGCAGCAGCGCGAGCTCGGCAGCGCCGAGCATGCCGCGCGTTTCGGGTGTCAGCGGTGTGTGAACCGACAATGTGTCGGTCTGGCGCAGCAGATCTTCGAGAGTGGCGGCGCGCCCAATGCCTAATGCCAGCTCCGCGCCGTTGGGCAAATGCGGATCGTAAAAAATGACGCGAAAGCCGAAGGCGCGCGCCCGCAGCGCCACCGCGGTGCCGATCCGCCCGAGCCCGAGGATGCCGAAGGTCTGCACCCCGAAGCGCCGGATCAGCTCGCCTTTGACGGGCCCCCAAGGTGCCGGCGGGTTCTGCCGCTGCCGCTCATGATAGAGGATGACGCCGCGGCGCAGTGACAGGGCCAGCGCCATCGCATGGTCGGCGACTTCGGTGGTGCCGTAATCCGGCACATTGCAGACGAGAATGTTGCGTGCTGCCGCGGCTGGCCGCGCGATCTTGTCGTAGCCGACGCCCATGCGCACGATCGCGCGCAGCCGCGGAAAACGCTGGATGTCCTCGGGGGTGACCGCGTACCGCATAATCATCAGCCCGTCGACCTCGGCGCAATCGGCGGGGTCGAGATCGGCCAGGGTCTTGACTTGACGCCGCATGAGGCGGACCTCAGGCTCGAAAATCTCGGCCTCGAGACCGTCGTCCGGAATCTGCCGCTCCTCGGGGTAGAGCACGGTCACAGGCATTGCGAGACCTTCACCGGTTGATGGAGCGCCGCCGAACGGACGATCGCCTCGAACGCGGCAACACCATGCAGGACTTCCTCCGCGGTGATCGGGTAAGGGCGCTCGCCGTTGATCGCCGCCGCGAAGCCTTCGAGCTCTGCCGCGAGGGCATTGAAACCTTTGTACTCGGTGGTTTCGGGCGCAGGCGCGCTGTGCCGACCGGTCGCGGGTCTATCGCTAACCGGCGTAAAGCGGAATTCGAGTTCCGGTGTCGCAAGCTCGACGGAGCCCTTCGTTCCGTAAACCGCAAAGCGGTAGGTTGGCGCCGTTACGAGCGAGCAGTAGAGGGTGGCCGAGATCCCGTTCGCGAGGCCGAGCAGGACCGTAGTGGTGTCTTCCAGCCGCGCCATTACCCGGCGCAAGCTTACGCAATAGACCTCGTCGATTCTGCCGAATAGATAGATCATCGCATCGAGATTGTGCACGCCGGTCGCGGTCATCGCCCCGGCCGGTGCCTCGTGCGGGTTGGACCGCCAATAATCCGGCGACATCGAAAGCCCGGTCGGCGATGCCTGCGCGCTTTCGCAGTGACTGACGGTGCCAAGACGGTCGTCCGCTATCCGCGCCTTCAGCTCGATCACCGCCGGGTGAAAGCGTCGAGGATAGGCGACGCCCAGCACCACCCCGGCGCGCGCCACCGCGTCGAGCGCAGCTTCGGCGCTTTTCACATCGAGGGTGAACGGCTTTTCCATGAAGACGTGCTTGCCGGCCGCTGCGGCGCGTTCGACCTGGCCGCCGTGCTGGCTGTGAGGGGTCGCAAAGACGACTCCATGGATTGCCGGATCGGCGAGGATCTGGTCGAGACTATCCTTCAGCGCGATCCCGTTTTCAGCACAGAACGCTTCGGCCGAGGCCCGGGTGCGGGTATGGGCCGCCGCGAAACGGATCTCGCTGCTCTTGCCCTGCACCGAATTGACCAGCGTTCGGCCCCAGCGGCCGAGGCCGACGATTGCGGCGTCGATCACTTCTTGGCTGCCAGCATGTCGCGCACGCCGCGCAGCGCCAGATAATATCCTGTCAACCCGAAACCCGCGATGATGCCATGGCTGACCCGCGCCGTTTCGGAAGCCGGGCCGCGTCTTATCGGGTTCGAGATATGAACCTCGATCGTCGGGAATTTGACCTGCGAGATTGCCGCGACCAGCGCGGGGTAGCCAGTCCCGAACGCCGCCGGGTTGAACAGCGCCGCCTCAAAGCCCTTGTCGTTCGCCTCATAGATCTTGTTGACGATTTCGCCCTCGATGTTCGAATGGATAATCTCGATCTCGAGGCCCAGTTCGGCGGCGTAACCGCGGATACGCTCGTCGTACTCGGGCAAGGTCATCGGCCCGAAAATCTCGGTCTGCACCTTGCCGCGCATGTTCATCCCCGCGCCGTGGATCACCAGAACCTTTGTCATGCCGCCCTCCTCGCAATTCGATGTGCGAGCAATGCTAGTTGATCGCTCAATTCGATAAAAGGCGCGCTGCGGCGGCCGCTTTGGAATTTCCGGTCGGAAAAGCGGCGCGGATCAGCTAAAATGCCTCGGCTTGGGGGTGATCTGGGTCACCCGCACCGATCGAGGGGACGATGCGGGGCAGAGTTTGGGCGGGCGTGTTTTTCAGCGCGAGTACGGCGCTGTCCTTGCCATGCGCTGCGGAAGCCGTTTCGAAGGCCAAGCCGCAAATTTCCGTCGAAACCGTCAAACGGGCAATCGAAAGCAATCCCGGAAGCGTGCAACTGGTCACCTTCCCGGATACCGAATGGAGTGCCGTCAAAGTCGTACGCGGCAGCACGCCGGCGCGCGGCAAGAACGGGCAACGGCCTGCGGCCGAGAAGGCCGAGATTACCGAGATCGTTACTTTTGCCGAGCCGCAGATGAGGCCGGTCAGGATCCTGCGCGGGGAAGGCGAACGTAGTCGCGCAATGCCGGGCCGGGTCCTTTCGGCGCCCGCAATGACCATGCAAGTGGTGACCTTCGCAAATCTGCGGGATCGGCCGGTCAGCATTCTGAGGGGCGCGGGATCTCAAGCCGTTGCTGAGACCGAGCTGTTCGGCCCGGCTTCGGCAGCCGATCTCGATCGTGTCGCTTTTGCCGTCGACGGCGCCGAATCGAGCCACGGTGGCGATCTGCGCATGTGGCGTCCGGAGCCAGGCGGGCCGCAGGGACCCATGCAGGTCAGCGCGGCAGCAGCCTTCGATGTCGGCGGCGGCGACCGGTTGGACCTCGCCGAAAACCGCGCGCTGGGCCGCGCCTATCTCGCCCACATGTACCAACGTTACGGCAACTGGCCGGACGCGATCGCGGCCTACAATTGGGGCCCGGGCAACCTCGATGCATGGATCGGTGGCGGGCGGGCTGCCGACAGGCTTCCGCTGGCTGTCGAGCGCTACCGAAACCGCGTGTTGCGCGACGCAGTACTCGCCGAGCCCGGCATTACGACGGCGAGCCGCTGGGTGCTTGGCGCCGCGCCGACCCCCGGACCAGCGGACACACCGCCGGTGCCGGCGCCGGTCGTCATAGCCTTTGTCGCCGACGCCCTGCAGCGCGGGGCGGCCGCAGGCGACGCCGCCTTTCACGAATTTGCCGCCGCCTTGCACAGTCGCGCTGCCGCCTGGAAATCGGTTTATGCCGGCGTGGCGCGCCGCATCGTCTCGCTGGCCAAGAAGCGCTCCATGCCGGCGCCAGACTCGGAGGCCGAATACGCCGCCGCGTCCGAACCAGCCGACTGACTAAAACGAGCGCCGTAAATAAAATTTATCCTGCGGCGCTTCGGCACGACCGGCTGATATGGTCGGTCATCTCGGGATCATGATGTTGACAAATTCGCATTGTATGCTGCCATCCCGACGCATTTGGAATTCAACGCTTGGCGCCTGGGGTAGGCGAACCGTTAAGTTTCAGGTTTCAACCATCAAGAGAGATCTTGCTGTAAATTGGCTGTAGAAGCAGCCAGGGTCGAACGCGCATACAGCTTATGATTGCATCCAGCAGGGCCGAGCTTAGCAAGCGGCAGCTCGCTTCCCCGACGGGAATAGCGTGGGGCGATAACCGTTCCCTAATATCCGGGGAGGTTCAATGTCCTCTGTGTTTTCGTTGGGCATGGTTTTTGCGGGATGGGAGCACAAGGCGTTGCGGCGCGATGATCCCGGGTTAGCTATGGGTCTCTTTTCGATGACAGCCTGCGCTGCACACCGCAGAATAACCAAAAATTACCAAAAATTAATAGGGTCTCGACCGGATGCCGACGAACATTCGCGGGGGTGATTCTGGGGTGCGCCTGCCATCCGCGTTATCCGACGCGCCATTGCGCGACCAGGACATCGAGGAATTCAAGGCGACCGTTCTCGCCAAGCTGACCTTGGCGGTCGGCAAGGATGCCGCAAGCGCGACCGACCGGGACTGGTTCGTTTCCGCGGCACTGGCACTGCGCGATCGCATCATCCACCGCTGGTTGACGGTCGACCGCGTCAGCGCTGCGAAAGGCCGCAAACGCGTCTATTATCTGTCGCTGGAATTTCTGATCGGCCGGCTATTCAACGATGTAGTCGGCAATCTGCGCTGCAATGAGTTGGTCAAGGTGGCGCTTGGCGATCTCGGGGTCGATCCGGACCGGATGCGCAGCGCCGAGCCCGATGCCGCCCTCGGCAACGGCGGTCTCGGGCGGCTCGCTGCCTGCTTTATGGAGAGCATGGCGAGCCTCGGCATCCCCGGCTGCGGCTATGGGATCCGCTATGATCACGGTCTTTTCCGGCAGGTGATCAAGGACGGCTGGCAGCAAGAGCATCCGGAGCACTGGCTGTCGTTTGGTAATCCCTGGGAATTTGAACGCCCCGAGGTGATTTACGACATTCACTTCGGCGGCTGGGTCGAGAAGAAGGTTTTGCCCAAAGGGCGCCCGCAATGCGTCTGGCATGCGGAAGAAACGATCAAAGCGGTCGCCTATGATACACCCGTCCTCGGGTGGCGGGAGCGGCACGTCAATCCGCTACGGCTCTGGTCGGCCCGCGCTGTCGATCCGCTGCACCTCTCCGCGTTCAACGAGGGCGATCACCTCGGCGCCTTTTCGCCGCAGGCGCGCGCCGAAGCGCTCTCGAAGATTCTCTATCCGAGCGACGACACGGCGTCAGGCCGCGAGTTGCGCCTGCGCCAGGAATATTTTTTCGTGTCCGCCTCGCTGCAGGACCTCGTGCAGCGCCACACCCGGACGTTCGGCAGCATCTATGCGCTTCCGGAGCGGGCAGCGATCCAACTCAACGACACGCATCCGAGCGTCGCAATCGCCGAACTGATGCGCATTCTCATCGATCTGCACAACGTGCCGTGGGACGAGGCCTGGAGGATCACCGTCGAGACATTCTCTTACACCAACCACACGCTGTTGCCGGAAGCATTGGAGAGCTGGCCGGTGCCATTATTCGAACGACTTCTGCCGCGCCATCTCGAAATCATATACGCGATCAATGCGCGTCACCTCGAAGCGGCGAGGCGGACGGGTCGACTCGACCCCGATCTCTTGACCGAGATATCGCTGATCGACGAGAGCGAAGGGCGGCGGGTCAGGATGGGGCACCTCGCCTTTGTCGGCTCACACCGGGTCAACGGCGTGTCGGCGCTCCATACCGAGCTGATGCGAACCAGCGTATTCGGTCATCTGCACCGGCTCTATCCGGACCGCATCGTAAACAAGACCAACGGCATCTCGTTTCGTCGCTGGCTGCATCGAGCCAATCCAGGGTTGACCCGCCTTTTGTGCGAGGCGTGCGGTCACACCGTCCTCGACAATCCTACGGCCTTGGGCCGTCTCGACGACCAGACCGACGACCGGGCGCTGCAAGAACGGTTCGCTGCGGTCAAGCGCGCCAACAAAATATTCCTCTCGCGGATCGTCCGGGAGCGCCTTGGGCTGCAAATCGACCCGGGCGCGCTGTTCGATGTGCAGATCAAGCGCATTCATGAATATAAGCGCCAGTTGCTCAATATATTTGATGCGATCGCCCGCTATCGTGCGATCCTGGCAGACCCCGGCGGCGACTGGGTCCCTCGCGTCAAGATATTTTCCGGAAAGGCAGCCCCGAGCTACTCTCGCGCCAAGTTGATCATCAAGCTGGCGAACGATGTCGCCAATGTAATTAACAGCGATCCCCTGGTCGGGAACCTCCTGAAAATCGTGTTTCTGCCGAATTACAATGTCAGCCTAGCCGAACTGATCATCCCGTCGGCCGACCTTTCCGAGCAGATTTCGACCGCCGGGATGGAGGCTTCCGGCACCGGAAACATGAAGCTTGCGCTGAACGGCGCCCTGACGATCGGAACATTCGACGGCGCCAATATCGAGATCGGGGAGCGTGTCGGTGAGGAGAATATTTTCATTTTTGGCCTGCGCGCGAAACAGGTCGCGGAGCGGCGCCGACGCGGGCTCGACGCTACAGAGATCATCGCCGCTTCGCCCGATCTCTCGGAGGTCCTCGACGCCGTGGCAGCGGGTTGCTTTTCTCCCGACGACCCGCACCGCTTCGCCGGATTGATCAACATGCTCATATATTCGGACCCCTATTTGGTGGCCGCCGATTTCGCCGCCTATCGTGAGGCCCAGCGCGCGGTTGACGAGCTCTGGAAATCACCCCAGAAATGGCGCAGCGCCGCTCTCCGGAACATCGCCGGAATGAGCTGGTTCTCTTCCGACCGCGCCATCGCCGAATATGCCCGGGAGATCTGGGATATCCCGGTACCCGGTGGACTTGCTTCGTTCTAAGGGGCGGCGTCTTCGAGGACCATCGCGGCGCACTTTTCGCCGATCATAATCGAGGGGGCGTTGGTGTTGCCGCCGGGAACCTGCGGCATGATCGAAGCGTCGGCGACGCGCAGCCCTTCGATCCCATGCACCCGCAACCGGGGATCGACGACGGCGTCAATCTCGCGCCCCATCCGGCAGGTGCCGACCGGGTGCAGGTTGGACACGCCGCGCACTCGGATTTCCTCGATCATATCGGCTTCGCTCTCGACCTCGGGGCCGGGCAGCACCTCCTCGGCAACGAACGGCTTCATCGCCGGCTGCGCCGCAATCTTACGGCTGAGCCGCATCCCGTAGATCAGCGCCTGAAAATCATAATCGCTGGCGAGGAAATTGAACTGGATCGCCGGCGGCGCGAGCGGGTCCGGGCTCTTGATCCGCACCCAACCGCGGCCGTCGGGGCGCAGATGCACCGGGCTGAACGTGAAGGCCGAAAACGGGTGCGGCTTGATTCCGGTGCGCAGCCGTTCGATGGCGCTCCATCCCGACATGTTAATCTGCAGATCGGGCTCTTCCAGCCGCGGGTCGGTGCGGACGAGCGCGCCGGCATAGATCCCGGCATTCGACAGATGGCCGGAGCGGCTGACCGCATATTGCACCGCCGCTTTAAGCTTGAGTGCGCGGCTCATCGCCATGTCGTTGACGGTGATCTTTTGCGGGCAGCGGAACACGAGGTAGGTATTGAAGTGGTCGTGCAGATTCTTGCCCAAACCGGGCATGTCGCGGACCACCGGGATGCCGAACTCGCCCAGGAGATCGGCCGGGCCGAGCCCGGAAAGCTGCAGCAGCTGCGGCGAACCGTAAACGCCGCCGGAGACGATGATCTCGCCGCGCCCCCATGCGGTCTTTGGCCCACCCGGAGTATGGTATTCCACGCCGACCGCGCGCCCGGCCTCAAACAAGATGCGTGTGGCGTACGCATTGGTCGCGACGGTCAGGTTCTGACGACCGCGTGCCTGGCCCAGATAAGCCCGCGCCGAACTCCAGCGCCGGCGGTTCGTGGTCGTCGTCTGATAGTAGCCGACACCCTCCTGACGTGCCCCGTTAAAATCTGGGTTGGCGGGAATGCCCGCCTCAATCGAGGCGGCGACCATCGCGTCGCCGAGCGGCGAGCGCACCGGGTTCGAGACGTGCAGTGGCCCGCCGACGCCGTGGAAATCGTCGGCGCCGCGCTCCTGGTCCTCCGCCTTCTTGAAGATACGGCAATACCGAATCCCAGTCCCAGCCTTCGCAGCCGCGCTGACGCCAGTTGTCGTAATCGGCCGGAGTGCCGCGCATATAGACCATGCCGTTGATCGAGCTGGTGCCGCCCAGCACCTTGCCGCGCGGCTGGTAGAGCGTGCGGTTATTGAGCTCCTTCTCGGGCTCGCTTTCGAACATCCAGTTGACCCGCGGGTTGGTGAATGTCTTGGTGTAGCCGAGCGGGATATGGATCCACGGATTGCTGTCCCGCCCGCCGGCTTCGAGCAGCAGCACGCGCCAGCGCCCGGACTCGCTGAGCCGCCCGGCCACGGCGCAACCCGCCGATCCCGCGCCGGTCACGATGAAGTCGTAAGTGTCGTCCGTCATCCTTCTCTCTTCCCCGCCAATGCCCGCAAACCATAGCCAACCCGGTCGATATGGTGAAGGCTGCTTTGACCGTATCCGAGCATTGCCGCGAGGCGCGCACTTATCGAGGGGGCGAAGGATCGCAGGTCGACGCGGAAATGCCTTTGATGACGTCGAAGACCTACGAGGCTCTTCTCGCTGCTGGCATTCCCGAGAAAAGGCGCGCGCTGCGGGTGGGGTGCGAGCTGCCGGACTGTGCCAGCGCTATGGTAAACGGAGAAATCGCGCTAGCATCACGAGCATGAACTCCGGGCGAGAGCGGGTCGAGCGGCGGCTGATGGCGATCCTCGCGGCCGATATCGCCGGCTACTCGCGGCTGATGGGCGCCGACGAGGAGGGCACCCTTGCGGCATTGAAGGCGATCCGCCGCGAAATTTCGGATCCTAAAATCACCGAACATCGCGGCCGCGTTGTGAAGACGACCGGCGACGGGCTCTTGGTCGAATTTCCGAGCGTTGTCGATGCGGTGCACTGCGCGGTCGAATTGCAATGCGCGATGGCATTGTGCAATGACGGCGTTCCAAAGGAGCGCCGCATCGCGTTCCGCATCGGCATTAATCTCGGCGACGTGATCATCGAGGACGAGGACATTTACGGCGACGGCGTCAATGTCGCCGCACGGCTCGAAGCCTTGGCCGAGCCGGGCGGCATCTATGTCAGCCGGGTCGTGCATGACCAGGTGCGCGACAAAGTCGATTTCGGCTTTGAAGATCTGGGCGAGCAGCCGGTCAAGAACATCGCCCGGCCGGTGCACGTTTACCGCCTTGCCATCGCAGAGCGCCCGATGCGGCATACGCCGTTGCCGTTGCCCGACAAGCCCTCGCTCGCGGTGTTGCCGTTCCAGAACATGAGCGGCGACCCGGAACAGGAGTATTTCGCCGACGGCATGGTCGAGGAAATCACAACGGCGATCTCTCGCCTGCCGTGGCTGTTCGTGATCGCCCGCAATTCGAGTTTCACCTACAAGGGCCGCGCCGTCGACGTGAAGCAGGTGGCGCGCGAATTGGGGGTGCGCTATGTGCTCGGGGGCTCCGTGCGCAAGGCCCAAAACCGCGTGCGCATCACCGGCCAATTGATCGATACCGCCACCGGCGCGCACATCTGGGCCGACCGCTTCGACGGCGCCCTCGACGACATCTTCGAATTGCAGGACCAAGTCGCGAGCAATGTCGTCGGCGCGATCGAACCCAAACTGCGGCAATCGGAGATCGAGCGCGCGATCCGCAAGCCGACCGAAAGTCTCGACGCCTATGACTTCTATCTGCGCGCGCTTGCGCAAGTCTACAAATTACCTCCGAGGGAACCCGTGAGGCCATTAGCCTCCTGCAGCGAGCGTTGGCGCTCGACCCATCCTATGCTGCGGCCGCGGCTATGGTCGCTCATTGCCGCGGAAACCAGCGGGCATACGGCTGGAGCAGCGTTTCAGATGCGGAGATGAGAGAAGCCGCGCGATTGGCAGAACAGGCGATCGAGGTGGGCAAGGATGATGCCGGATGCGCTGTCAAGGGCTGCCCGGGCGGTCTCGTATCTCTGCTGGCGCGCATGGCACCGCCGCAAGCGCCCTCGATCGGGCCGTTGACGCTCAACCCGAACTCGGCCCATGCCTTGATGGCGAGCGGATATGTGTCATACCTGCGCAATCGCCCGGAGGCGGCTATTGAGGCGTTCCGACGCGCAATGCAACTCAGCCCGCTCGACCCACTGAATTTTTATTTCACGGGCGGGATCGCGTTCGCGCATTTGACTGCGGGCCGATATGCTGAGGCGGTTGAATGGGCGGACCGGTCACTAAACGAAAGCCCGCGATGGCTCCCCGCCCTTAGAGTGAAGGTCGTCGCTTGCGCCCATCTTGGTCTCATCGAGAAGGCGCGCGAACTGCTTCGGCAGACTCTCGAGCTACAGCCGGATTTGACAATCGCTGGGCTCAACGCCTATCCGGGAATGACGGTTACGCCTGAGATTTTCAGCATGTGGGAAGAAGGCTTTCCGTAAGGCCGGATTGCCGGAGGAGTGAGCCAGCGTTCTTCTAGTCCGCATGCCGCATCACGACGCCACGCGATATCGAGGCGGGCGATGTTGGCGGTTCGCCGGCCTATGCGCTCCCGGCGCACGCGTCGACCGGACCGGCTTGTCGGCCTCCACCTGAGTGCGATCCGCAGCCCGGGTTCGGGCCTAGGCTCGACCGCGATGCGGAATCCGCCTATATCAACTCGTATGTGTGGCCGCGCCCGTCTCTCCTCCGATGTCAGCGAAATCAAGCTGGTCTTCTCGATCCCGCCGGAGCGGCCGACCCCGAATATACCGGCCAATTGGAACGCGGCGCCGACCGAAGATTTGCCGGTCGTGCGGTACGACGCGAAGGCTGGGCAGCGCAGCCTGGATGTCATGCGCTGGGGCTTGGTGCCGTTCTGGGCGAAGGACATCAAGGTCGGCTTTGCCAACATCAACGCGAAAGCCGAGGGATCGACACGAAGCCGGCATTCCGCGAAGCCTTTGTCCGCCGGCGATGCCTCGTCCCATTCGACTGCTTTTATGAATGGAAGAAGCTCGGCAAGGATCGCGAGCCATATGCCGTTGGCCTCGCCGACCGGCGACTGATGGCGCTCGCCGGCCTGTGGGAAACCTGGCGTTCGCCGGCCGGCGAACGGGTTCGCAGCTTCGCGATCGTGACGACCGCCGCCAATGCCCTGCTGGCTCCGGTACACGACCGCATGCCGGTCATTTTCGCGCCGAAGAATTGGCCGGTATGGCTTGGCGAGACGCAAGCCGCTCCGGTTGAGCTGAAATCGCTGCTCGTTCCCTACCCGGCCGAGGACTTGGTCCTTTGGGCGGTCGACAAGCGGGTCGGCAACGTCAACAACAAAGACCCCTCGCTGATCGAGCCGCCGGCCGTAGCCTGATGGCAAGCAGCAGCGCAGAGGCGGCAGGATTTTCACTGCCATTGGATCTGCCGCCGATGGAGGCGCGGCTGGTCGACGGGCTGCCGCAAGAGCCCGGCTGGCAATTCGAGCCCAAATGGGACGGGTTTCGCTGCCTCGCCTTCCGTGCCGGAGAAGAGGTCGAGCTGCGCGCCAAATCGGGAAAACCGCTTGGGCGCTACTTCCCGGAAATGGCGGCGGTGTTGCGCCGGCTGGAGCCGACGAGCTTCGTCCTCGACGGCGAATTGGTCATCCCGGTCGGCGAGACATTCTCGTTCGACGCGCTGCAGATGCGGCTGCACCCGGCGGAGAGCCGCATCAAGAAGCTCGCCGCCGAGACACCGGCCGTCCTGATCGTCTTCGACCTACTCGCAACACCAAGTGGGCAAAGCCTTTTACAAACACCGCTGCTGCAGCGCCGCGAGGCCCTCGAGGCCTTCTTTCGATCGATCGGCCCCGATGAGGCCACGCGGCTTTCGCCGTTCACTCGCGACATCGCAGAAGCGCGGAGATGGCTCGAAACGAGCGGCGGCGCGCAAGACGGAGTGATCGCGAAACGATTCGACGGGATTTACCAGCCGGGCGAGCGCGCCATGCTCAAGGTCAGGAAGCGACGCACGGCGGACTGCGTGGTCGGGGGGTTCCGGTACGAGCGGAACTCGCGCCTGGCCGGGTCTCTGCTGCTCGGCCTCTATAACCGCGAAGGCAAGCTCGACCATGTCGGGTTCACCGCGACCTTGCACGATCTCGACCGCGAGGCGCTGACCCGTCGGCTCGAAGGACTGATCGAGCCGCCTGGCTTCACCGGCAATGCACCGGGCGGCCCGAGCCGGTGGAGCACCGAGCGCTCCGGCGAATGGCAGCCGCTGCGGCCGGAGCTGGTCGTCGAAGTGCGGTACGATCATGTCAGCGGAGGCCGGTTCCGCCATGGCACCCGTCTGTTACACTGGCGGCCCGACAAGGCGCCGCGTCAATGCACCTTCGAGCAGATTGAGAGTTCGCCGACGGTTATGGGCTGTCAGCCGGCGGCAGCGGGCGCGGTCGGCGGTCATCGCCGATCGCGACATAGGTGAGGGTCGCCTCGGTTACTTTGCGCGCCTCGTCCGAGGGGAGATGACGCCGCCACGCCTCGATTCGCACAGTCATAGATGTGCGCCCCGTCTTCACCAGCTCGCCGTAACAGCTGACTTCGTCCCCGACAAAGACCGGCTCGTGAAAGACCATGCCTTCAACCGCCACGGTCGCGCAGCGCCCGCGCGCCCGCCGCGCCGCCAGAGCGCCGCCGGCAAGGTCCATTTGCGAGAGCAGCCAGCCGCCGAAAATGTCGCCGTTCGGATTGGCGTCGGCCGGCATTGCCATCACGCGTATCAGTGGCATGCGCGGCGGCAGTTTTGGCGAAGCGCGCCCCGCCTCCGATCCCATGATCCCTCCGATTATTAATCCCGCCAATCCCCCGCATCGCCTGCTCGGGGACATTGCCGCCGGGAATGGCATATCCATATAGCGCGTTGTCCGAGTACTCGGCTTGATCCAAGTGGAGGCAGCAATGTTCCGTCGCGCCAAGCTACCCTGGTTCCGGCGCATCGCCTTGGCGGGGGCAGTCCTGGCAACTGCCGCGGTAACCCTCGGAGAGACGCCGCAGCCGGCTGCGGCGCAATATTATCCGACGGCATACCCGGGTTACAGCTACCCCTATTACGGCTATAATCCATACTATTACCCTTATTACGCCGGTTATCCCTACTATCCTTATTACTATGGATACGGATACCCCTACTGGGGATGGCCAGTCGGAATCACGATAGGCGGTTGGTGGGGCGGCGGCTGGGGTTGGGGCCGAGGTTGGGGTTGGGGCGGTCGCGGCTGGGGCGGCGGCTGGGGTCGCGGCGGGTATGCCCATGCCGGCTGGGGTGGCGGCGGCTGGGGCGGCGGACACGGCAGCTGGGGTGGTGGCGGCGGTTTCCACGGCGGCGGGGGCGGTTTCCACGGCGGCGGGGGCGGTCACCGATAGTCCGAGCGATCGCTTCGTGGCGAGACGGAAAGTTATCGCGGCGCATCTCGGCAGAGTCTTGGCCGACGCGACAATTCCGGAGCTGCCAAACCATTACCGGGGCAAGGTTCGGGACAATTACGACCTCCCGGACGGCCGCCGGATCATCATTGCCACCGATCGGCTGAGCGCGTTCGATCGGATCCTGACGGCGATCCCCTGCAAGGGGCAGGTCCTGACGCAGATCGCGCGGTTCTGGTTCGACTGCACGCGCGACATCTGCCCGAATCACGTCATCGACTACCCGGACCCGAATGTCGTCGTTTGTCGGCGGCTCGACATCCTGCCCGTCGAAGTCGTCGTCCGCGACTATCTCACCGGTACGACCGGTACATCGATCTGGCCGATGTACCGGGCAGGCCGGCGGGAAATTTACGGCATCCATTTCCCCGACGGGCTACGCGAGAATCAGAAGCTGCCGGCGACGATCCTTACGCCGACCACGAAGGCGGCAGAGGGAGAGCATGATGAGCCGGTCACGCCGGATCAGATCGTCGCTCGTGGCCTGCTGACAGGAAAGCAGTGGCAAAATGTATCGGAGTTGGCGCTGGCTCTGTTCGCGAAAGGCCGTGCGATCGCCGCCGAGCGTGGCCTCATCCTCGTCGACACCAAATATGAATTCGGTCTCGACCGAGACGGACGGATCATCCTCGCCGACGAAATTCACACGCCGGACAGCAGCCGATATTGGGTCCGCGATTCCTATGACCGCCGTTTCGCCGCCGGGGAGCCGCCCGAGACACTCGACAAAGATATTTTGCGCCGTTGGGTGGCCGCGCGCTGTGATCCCTACCGCGATTCGATACCGCAAATCCCGAGCGAGATTGTTCTCGAAACCAGCCGGCTCTATATCGACGCATACGAGACCATTACCGGCAAGTCCTTTGAGGTGCCGTCACCGGAGCTCCCAATTCTCGATCGCATTCGCGCCAATCTATCAGAATATCTCTGACGCGAGCCCGACATGCCCGCCGGAGCTCGGATTTACCTGGGTGTGGTTTTTTGTGCTGCTTTGGGGGGGTCGGCCGCACCAGCCGTAGCGGCGAAGATAGGCCCGGATGCAGTATGGCAGCCCGGGCCGGCGGTGCTCGCCGGGGTTCGGGCGCAGTGTGACAGCTTCGGCGGCAAGCAGTTGGGCGAGTGCTTTGCCGTTGCGATGAGCAAAGCAGGTGCCTCGCCGGCGGCCGTCGCCTTCGCACAACTTTTCGACGGCATGGCCTATCTCGAAAAGCTCGAGAACGGGGGCGGGCTGGTCGTCGTGGCGCACGTCTTTTTCCCATACCGCGCGAACGAGAACAGCGCGTGGTTTCTTGTCAATGGCGAACCGGAGCTGATGGATGTCGATGACCACCGCCACATCGCGCTCGACCAGCTGAAGCAAGCGCCAGCATATCGGGCGCTGCATCGGCGCTTCCCCGACATCATGCTGTGGCCCGGCATGCGCGGCCCGGTCGGGCCTGCGCCGACGATACGGCCGGGAGGAGGCGAACGGTTCGTCATCCCGTACTTTTTGCGCAATCTCTGCCATGCCTGCGCGATCGTCGGTCGGGTCGATTACGCTTTCGATTTCGACAAGTCTGGAAGGTTCGTCGGCACGAAATTGCTGTCGGTCGAGAAGGCGTCCGGCTGACCGCCCCGCTCAGTGCGCGGTCGCCGGGTCGAAAGGCGAGACCCCGGTTCGCGCTCGCCAGCGGTGCTTTTTCACCCCCGCTGCTTCCAGGAAGTCGCCGATTTGCCAGGACAAAACGCTGCGCCGTCCCAACGCGCTCGCCGTCCATGGGATAAGCGCCGCCCAGGGCAGGAACGGGCTGCGCCTGCCATAGGCCCAGATCTCCACCCGCAGCGATGGACGCTCGCTCGGGCCGCGCGCATGGAAGCCGAAGGTGTCGGCGACGATCAGCGTGTTGGCCGGCACCGCGAAGGCGCGCGGAGGCGGCAGGCCGAGCGGTGCCAGTTCGGCCGGATCGATACGGAACGAGCCTTGCCGGTCTTCGGGATTCGGCGAAAGGCGGGCAGAGATGCTCATGCGCCGTTCCCATTGGAGGCGCTCCGAGGTCAGCCGGTGCGAGCCGGGGACATAGGTAAAGGGCCCCGCATCCTCGGCGACGTCGGTCAGGAAGAGCCATGCTTTCACGGTCGGGTGAAAGGTGTCGGCGTGCAGGAATGTTTGCGGATCCGCCGGGCCGGCGCAGGCGTGGCGCAGGATGCTCTGCACCCAGACCACCGGCTCGGCGTCGCGGCTGCCGGCGTAGCGAACGAGCCCGCGCCATTCTCTGGACTGCAGTACGGCGCCGAGCGCGGGGAGCGCGGCGAGAGCCCTTCCGTCGAGCGCGATCTTGCGCATGATCGTGTCGCCCTCGGAGATCTCCCTTAGCGGGCCGCGATAGGCGCTGACCTGGGCCACCAGCGCCGCGAATTGCTCGGCCGGCAGGAAGTTTGGGCGAAGCACAAAGCCGTCTCGGTCAAACGCCGTTCGGTCCTCCTCGGAGACGAGCCCGGCGAGCTTGCGGCGGCGAGCCTGCGCCAGCCGGTAGGCGAGCCCGACGCGGGCCGCGTGGAGGCCCCATTCATTGAGCCGCCGGCTGCCGATGAGGGCATTGCGCTCGAACGATTTGGTCCCGGTCGCCAGCTGGGCGATCCAAACCGGGGTCATGGCGGCGCGGCGCATTTCCGAGAACATCTCTCGTCCGGCGTTAGAAGGGGACCGTGCCAATGACTGTCGTGCGGTGCATCAGGCGGCGCTGCGGCAGCGCGTAATCGCAGACCGCGAGATGCATCGAGGTGGCGTTGTCCCACATCAAGAGATCTCCGACCTGCCATCTATGGCGGTAGAGAAAATCGGGCCGCACGCAATGGGCATCGAGCTCGGCGATCAGGTCGATTGCCTCATCCTGCGACATCCCTTCGATGCCGGCGCACTCGCCGGCCGTGACGTAAAGCGATTTGCGGCCGGTATAGGGATGCGTTCGGACAATCGGATGGGCGATGTCGGGGGTTTCCGCCAGCTGCTCCGCGGTGAGCTTGGGGCGCGGGCTATCGGCGACCCGCCGGCGCGCCGAATAGCGATGGATCGCCTTCAGCCCGTCTATACGCTGCTTCATTGATGCTCGGCAGCGCCTCGTAGGCGGCGATCGTGTTCGCGAAGACCGTATCGCCGAGCGGCTCGCCGTCGCGATGCGGCACCTCCTTGGCGTAGAGCAGCGAGCAGCGGCTCGGCCGGCGGCGGTAGGAAGTGTCCGTATGCCAAGTAAAACCCGCATCGGCGAGGCCGATATGCTCGCCGGCCTCGTTGCGGATATTGGAAATCAGCAGGATTTCCGGAAAACCGGGGAGCAGGTACTTCTTGACGATGTGGATTTCGAGCTCTCCGAACCGAGAGCTGAATTCGATGTGCCGCTCGTTTGTCAGCTGCTGGCCGCGAAAGACGACGACAATATTGTCGTGAAAGATGCGCTCGATTTCGCGGAATGTCGGGTCGTCGATGTCCTGCGCGAGATCGAAGCCGATCTCCGCACCACAAGCCGCGCCGCTTTTTTTCACCGATGGCTGCACCGAGCCCTCCCGCCCCGTGACAGCGGAGCCGCAAGCGTCTTTACGCATTCTTAAACCATAAGCGGTTCGATGTCCTTAGCACGCATTCGTGACATCGAGCAGCAAATGGCGCGCATTCTCCTGACCGAGCCGGATCGAGCAATTCGCGAGTTCATCGCCGGCATTCTGAACGAGTTCGGCCACGATGTCGTCGCGTGCGAGAACATCGTCGAAGCCGAGGTGTGGCTGGCGACCTCGCCAATCGATGTGCTGGTCACCGACCTCGTGCTGCGCGGCGACCAAGGGGTCATGTTGAGCGGAACCTGCTCTGCGCTAGGGATCCCCACGGTCACCCTGACCGGGCGGGATTTTCGCCCCGGCCAAGTATCACGGCCGCCCCCCTTGCTGGAAAAGCCGTTCCGGTTTTCCGATTTGCAACGGGTCCTCAACGCCATCGACACGGCACAGTCGGCAGCAGGCGTTCATCGTCCGGCGACCAGCGCCGCCTAATCACCTGGGGGCACAGTGGCCAGTTTGGTATTTGCCCTTTTTTGCGTAACCGCTGGGGACCCAGTAGTGACCGTTGCCGCAATGATGCTTAACCAGCATCAAACTCTGTGAGACATGGGCGGCCGCATCGCTATTCCGCAGCGATGGCGTCGCGGCCGCGTCCTGCAAGCCAGCAGCAAGAGCCAAAGTAGCAACCAATCCCAGTGCAAAACCGCGCATAAATGCCTCCTTTCGATTATCGGCGTGTCGGCGTTCGCTGATTGTGTGGGGGGTCGATGACGGTTCCAGAAACCGGTTCTATCCAGACGAGATGGTCCTCGACGGCTTTTACTCCCGGAACGTTCTCTGCGACAACGCGCAACGCCTCCCGTTCCTTCTCCTCGAGAATGACGCCGTTCAGATCGACGACGCCGTCTTTCACCGAAATCGAGAGCCCGTCTCTCGGAACCCAGGCAGCCTTCGCCAGCTCCGCCAGGATCTGTTCGCGGATATCGTCATCGCCGCGGTGCTCGGAATGTTGCGCCTCGATGGCGCGCAATAGGGCACTAAGCAAGTCCAGGCGGCTGACCACGCCGACCAGCAAATCGCCGTCCAGGACCGGCACGCGTTTGATCCGGCGGCGTTCCATCAACCCGACCACCTCGTCGAGCGGCGTGTCCCCGGCCACGCTGATCAGATCGGTGGTCATGATCTCTTCGACTTTGCGGCCGTGGGTCCTGACATACTCGCCGGCCATCCGGCCGGGCCCCATTAGGATTTCGAGCCAGCGGGGCCGATGCCTTTCGGTACCCGTCTCGCTGCGGCGCAAGAGGTCGCCCTCGGTCACAATCCCGACGACCTTGCCGTCATCGTCCAAGACCGGCAACCCGCTGATATTGTTGTCGAGCATCAGCCGGATGGCTTGCGCCACCGATGTTCCCCGTCCGACCGTGACGACATTGCGGGTCATGACCTCCGAGGCCTTCATTTGTCGGCTCCTCGCGTGGCGTCGCTGAGTGCGGCAACTCCAGGCAGCTCGCGGCCCTCCAGCCATTCGAGAAAGGCGCCGCCCGCGGTCGAGACATAGGACAACTCGTCGATCACTCCCGCCGCGGCAAGCGCCGCGACCGTGTCCCCGCCACCGGCGACGCTAAGCAACTTCCCGGCGCGCGTCAGCTCGGCGACTCGTCTGGCAACTGCGCTCGTGCCGCGGTCGAATGGCGGTGTCTCGAAAGCGCCGAGCGGTCCGTTCCAGACGAGAGTGCGAGCTTCGTCGAGAGCGGCGCCGATGCGCGCCGCGGTCTTGGCTCCGATATCGAGGATCATCGCATCCTTGGGCACCGCATCGGTCGCGACCTCGCGAGTGGGGACCCCGGCTGTCAGCTTGGAAGCGACGACGGCATCTTCGGGAAGAACGACGCGGCAATTCTGTTCGCTGGCGAGAGCAAGCAGCTGGCGGGCCGTTTCGGTCATGTCGCGCTCGCAAAGCGAATGCCCGACCTCCTTCCCTTGCGCCAACAGCAACGTGTTTGCCATCGCCCCGCCGATCGCGAGCACGTCGACCTTCCCGATGACGAAGCGCAACAAGTCGAGTTTTGTCGAGACCTTGGCGCCCCCGATCAGGGCGAGGATCGGCCGCGACGGGCTGTCGAGAGCTGCGGTCAGCGCGTTGAGTTCGGCCTCCATCAGTTTCCCGGCCGCAGCCGGCAGCAGATGCGCAAGCGCTTCGATCGAAGCATGCGCGCGATGCGCTGCGGAGAAGGCGTCATCGACATAGACGTCGCCGAGGTCGGCCAGGGTGCGCGCAAAAGCGGGCGAGTTGGCTTCCTCCCCCTCGTGGAAACGGAGATTTTCGAGCAGCGCGACCTCGCCGGGCCGAAGGGCGGCGACCACCCGTTTCGCCTCCTCGCCGACGCAATCGACGGCAAAGGCGACATGACGGCCGCCGATCGCCTTCGCCAAGGGCGCGACCAGCGGACGCAACGAGAAGGCCGGGTCGGGCTTACCCTTCGGGCGGCCGAAATGCGACATCACGACGACTTTGGCGTTTTTGTCGATTAATGCCTCGATGGTCGGGGCGAGCCGCTCGATGCGCGTTGCATCGGTCACGGCGCCGTCCTTCACCGGCACGTTCAGATCGGCGCGCAAGAGCACCGTCTTGCCGCGGACATCGATGTCGTCGAGGGTGCGAAATTTCGCCATCAAATACTCTGCTGACGTCGCGAGTGGAGTGATCGGAGCGGATCTTAGCGCAATGCGATCACCGCCGCCAACTTAGCTCGGGTTTCTCCCGGACCGTAATAGGCCTGAGATCCGGTACCCGTCCGGATCGCATTGCAAAACCGCTTACTCCCCTCAACGTCCCTTACTCCGATCGACATATGAGCAATCATGAGCCCCTTCGAACCAGTGCGGTTGAGATCGTGTCCGTCCGGATTTCGGCTTCACGACCCCCAAGGCGATCGTCATAGCGGGTGCCGCTGTAAATCCCCGTCCCCCTGGTTCACAAAGATCAGGACGGCGAGGATCGTCAGATAAAAGCGAAAGGCCCCTTGCTGGCCATTCCACTTCTGAGATTGCCACATCTGAAACCACTCGCCGCCGACCACCATGAAACCGAAGAACCAGACGAGAAACCCCAAGGTGGCGCCGATGAAGACAAAGCGTTTGGCACGGTTGAACCGTGCCCCATCGGATCGTAAATGGCGGAGCAGCGCTACGGCTGCGATCCCGAGCACCAAAGAAGTGATGCCCTCGCCGACGATGATGAGCCAATAGCCAAAGTTCCATACAGCGGGGGACATCACCCGCCGATAAAGCAGCGCGCTCCCAGGGAATATCGCGTCCATGCTGAGGACGTGACGAACAAACTCGAAGTTGGTGTCGTAATCAGTGATATTGTCGAAAGTGACGACAAAGGCGAATAGCGCGAGAGACGCGACCATCACGATCTTGGCGATACGGGCTTCGATCACCGCCGTGGTCCCCCTAACCGACAAACGACAAATATTTGACACGCTCCGGATTCGAAAAACGATGAAGCAAGGAGCCGCAACATGGCTGCTGATGTGTTGGTCAGGAACGCTTGGTACGTAGCCGGGCTCTCGCGCGAATTTGCGCCGCAAAAGCTGCTCGGCCAGGTCATCGCGGAAAAGCCGCTGGTCATGTGGCGAACCGCGACGGGCGGTGCCGTTGCCTTCGACGAGCGGTGTTGCCACAAGAGGATGCCGCTGTCGCAGGGCAGGCTGATTGAACGCGACCTGCTCGAATGCGCCTATCACGGCTTGTGTTACGATGCGACCGGCCGGTGCGTCCGGGTGCCGTCGCATCCCGATGGACGTATCCCGCCGCAGGCGCGGCTGCGTCCGTTTCCAGTGATCGAACAGGACGGGCTCGTCTGGGTATGGACCGGTGATCCGGCCAGAGCCGAGGCTGTCCGGCCGCCTCGCCTCCCCGAGATCGCCGACCCCGCTTGGGAAACATCCGACACCGGGCCGATGGCGGTGCCCGCCAACTCATTGTTGCTGATCGAGAACCTGCTCGATATTTCGCATTTCTACCCGCTGCACGACGGCAATATCGGCGATCTCGAGAACAGCCGCATCCCGGTCAAACTCGACGAAGGGACCCGCGACGGCAACCCCTACGTCGGGACCATCCGCGAGGCCCGCGGTTACCGGCAGCCGCCCTTTCTCGAAGATTATCTCGGATACGACATCGTCGACCGTGAACATACGCACTACATGCTGAGCCCCGCGGTGACCCAGGTGGAGATGCGCGTGTGGCCGGCCGGCCGTCATGGCGATAAGAGCGCCGAGCGCGGCTACATCATCGTCCATACCCACACCCCGGTCGACCGGCGCAACCATGTATGGCGGCTGATCATCAACATGCCGGCCGGACAGAAATGCAAATCCGACCCGACCAGATCGGCGGTCGAACGGTTCATGGAAACCTTTCCCGCCGTTATCGCCGAGGATCGCTGGGCGCTCGAAAAACAGCAGGCGATGTTCGACTATCCTGACGACGGGTACCGCGAAGTGTTTCTGCGGCCAGACCGCGCTCTGCGCCGGGCGCGGGAAATCCTCATGCGTCTAGAGGAGGCTGAGCGAATCCTTGTGCGACCCGAGCAAGTCGTGGAGACGCCGGCGACAGCTGCCTAGACGGCCCTTCCGCCGGCATGCGACGAGGTGACCGTGAAGTCGTACCCGTCGGGTCCCCTGAGATGGAACGAGTTCGTGGATCCGGCCCCTGCTGATGTCGGAGGGAGCGAGGCCTCTGGCGGCATAATCGCGGCGCGTCGCCTCGATGTCGTCCACCATCAGATCGAACGGCGCGGCGGAACCGGCCGCCGGCGGCTGTTCCGCCTTCCTGACGACGACATGAGTGCCGCCGCGAAGCTCGAGGACGGCGAGGCTGTCGTCGGCGAATATCGGGCGCAAGCCGACGGATTGCAGCCACCGCTCGGCGGCGGCGACATCGGTTGCCGGAAGCCGGACATGGCCCACCGCCACCGGCGGCCTCTGATCCACAGTCTGCGACATCATACCACCTTTCGTTTATGTGCAACCCGAAGTGGGGCCTAGGCGGTCAGCACCTCGAGCAGGTGACCGTTCGGGTCGCGAAAATAGAACCCACGGCCGCCATTGCGATGGTTGATCTCCATATTCTCCGCGGAGCGCGGCCCGCTGCCATAGAGAAGGCCTTCGCCGCGAACTCGGTCGAAGATCCCGTCGAACTCCGCCTCGCTGACCTTGAAGGCATAGTGGTGCCGCTCGAAGCTGTCCCAATTGTCAAAATCGATCGTCAAGGTCTCGTTGATGCGCACCGGAGCGAAATGAGAGACCGGGCCCTTGTATTCGAGGCCAAAGATCCGAGCGAAGAACCGCGCCGACTCTTCCTTGTCGCGCGCCGGAACAATCGTGTGGTCGAGGGCGATGGTCAAGAGCGCCTACTCCTAAGCTAACTGTCTTGGATAAGAATGAGCCCGATTGCCTCAGTCGGCAAGCGCCGGCGGCTTAGGCCAATGAGGCAGCGTTAGCGCACGGATCAAAATCAGCGCGTCCCGGCGCGACAACGCAAACGTGCTTGCCGTCCACGGATAGTGAGCACCGTGAAACCGACGAGCTGATTTGCCAACCACGTCGAGAGGCATGGGGCGCAACCGTGGGCGCTGCAGCCGACCTTGCAACATTGGCCGGCCAGTGGACCATCCGGCGCTTGGCCGAAACAACTCGGGCCGACAACGTCAACGCTGCCGCTGCGCCGAACGCCGCGAAGGGCGCAGCGCAGGCGAGCCCGAGGCTGAAGGCAAAGCTGGTTGCTATCAGCAAAGCCAACCAGAGCAGTTGACGCCGCCTGCGGGTGCCGACGGCGAGCTAATCGGTTCACGACCCGAATGATGGAGGATGGCAGGGCCTTGTTGTTGCATCGCGTTTCTCCTTATTCAAATCAAGCGCTTCATCCGTGACTGAACCCGCGGCCGGAGCGGTCGAGCGGGTCGGGCTCGGTCAAACCGAGCCATCGCGCCCGGAGACGGTCCCACAGATCGAGCCGGGACCAGTCCGGTGTCTTCAGGACCTTATCGGAATGAGGCGAGAGGAAGGGATTGGGGAGAAGGATTGTCGCTTGCTGCTCGTTGTGACCGTTGAACAGGCGCAAGCCCCAAGAGACCGGCGCTCCCGACTTGTCGAGCCGCCGATAGAGCTCGGCGCGTGCGGTCCGGCGGTGCCGCGCAAGCTCTGGTGGAGTTGGATTGCTCGGCGGTCCCATGTGAGGGCCGATGCACAAGTGAAAATGCGACACGCCGAAGGCTACCGTGAGATGACCGTCCAGCATGCCGATATGTGTCGGCGCATGCGGCGCTCGGATCTCCCAGGCGGCGCCCTGGATCAACGGTCCGAACGTGATTTTGTCCCAATGCTTTTCGAACAAGTCGCGAAGCAGCGCTTCGAGGCTTCCTTCATCGGCCGGCAAGGCAAGGATCTCGACGGCTGCGCCGTCGGGATCCGTGACACGTTGGAAGCGCGAAGCGTCAGTCATTCAGCCTCCATTACTCACCGCGCCGGGCCCACGGCATCGAAGGCGATCCGCAATCCAGCGAAGACGCCCAGCCCCGGACGCAGAAAACCGATCGGGTTTTGATAGTGCCGGTCGAATAGATTGTCGATCCGCGCATAGGCCGTCAAACCATTGCCGGGGAACTCGCCCCGCAGCGCCTCGCATTCGGGCGGCAAATTGACCGGATGGCGGCACTCATCTCGCGGACGATACGCCGCCCGGCACTCGCCTCACCCGAGCCTTAATTGAAGAAGGCACCGGTTCGCGCCGATTGTGATGTGATTCTTAAAGAGCGAAGTGGTCGAAAGCCACAACAAAGCACATTGCTGGCGAACCGGGCGTCCGCTCCGTGGCCATCATGGTCGCGCCCCCAAGTCATACCGCTTGGAGTAACTCTGACGGTCGGTTAGACCTATCGCAAATTCGATAATCCGATCGTGAGAGCGTGAGGAGAATATCATGCCCGACGCGCTTCCGCATCGCCCGGCATCGCTTCCTGACTGGACCGGCGACCTCACGCGTGTGCCTTTCTGGGTATATCGCGACGAGGGGCTGATGAAGCTCGAGCAGGAGCGGGTGTTCGAAGGTCCGGTGTGGAATTTCCTGTGTCTGGAGGACGAGATCGCCAATGCGGGCGATTGGCGGACAACAGTCGTCGGGCAGATGCCGGTGGTGGTCGCGCGCGATATCGACGGATCGATCGCCGCGTTCGAGAACCGATGCGCGCATCGCGGCGCCTTGATCTGTCTGGACAATGCCGGCAGCGGCGCTACGGATTTGCAATGTGTCTACCACTCGTGGCGCTACGATCTACGCGGCAACCTGCGCTCTGTCGCGTTCCAGCGTGGTGTAAAAGGCAAGGGCGGGATGCCACCCGGTTTCCGGCTCGAGGATCACGGCCCGCGTCAATTGCGTGTCACGACCACGCACGGTCTCGTGTTCGGCACGTTCTCCGACGACACGCCGACGATAGAGGACTTCATCGGCTGCGATGTATTGGCGCGCTTCAATCGTGTGCTCGGTGGCCGGAAGATCGAAATCATCGGGCGCTTTGTCGAGGTGTTGCCGAACAACTGGAAACTCTACGCAGAGAACGCGCGCGATTCCTACCATGCCAGCCTATTGCATCTGTTCTTCGCCACCTTCAAGCTGAACCGGCTGAGCCAAGGGGGTGGCCTCGTCGTCAGCCCGAACGGAGGCTGCAGCGTATCCGAAACGGTGGCGCCGACCGAAGCGGACGACAACAGCTATGCCGGGATGCGCTCGGCCGATGACGATTACAAGCTGGAAGACCTCAGACTAATGCATGTCGTCGACGAACATCCCGACCGTGTTCGCCATCAGATCGTCACCGTTTTTCCGAACTTCGTGCTGCAGAAGACGCAGAACGCGATGGCGCTGCGGTTCTTCACGCCCAAAGGCGTCGATCGCACGAACCTGGAGTGGATCTATTTCGGCTACGCAGATGACACTCCCGAGCTGCGCAAGCGCCGGCTGCGGCATCTCAATCTTGGCGGGCCGGCAGGGTTCGTCTCAATGGAGGACGGTTGCGTCGGCGGTTTCGTCGAGCGCGGGATTGCGACGGCCGAGAATGAGAGCGCGATCGTCAAGATGGGCGGCGACAGCATCGCGAGCCAGCCCACCCGCGCAACCGAGGCCTCGGTCCGCGGCTTCTGGTCGCTGTGGCGCCAGATGACCGGCCTATGAGCGCTCTGCTGCGGGTGGCGGAGCTCAACGCCTCCTATGCGGCGGCGATCGATGCCGACCGGCTAGAAGCGTGGCCGGACTTCTTCGTCGATGACTGCCTATACAAGATCACCTCTAGCGAAAATTACAGGCGGGGCTATAGAGCCGGTGTGATCTATGCCGACTCGCGTGCGATGCTGCGCGACCGGGTCACGGCATTGCGGACTGCCAACATTTACGAGCGCCAGAGCTACCGCCATATCATCGGGCTGCCAGTGCTCGGCGCGACGGGGACGGACGGCGTTGCAGCAGAGACGCCGTTCCTCGTCGCGCGGATCATGCGAGACGGACGTACGGATCTGTTCGCGACCGGCGTCTATATCGACCGCCTTCGCGACGAGGCGAGCGGGTTGCGTTTTGCAGAACGGATCGTGGTCTGCGACAGCAGTCATTTCGACACGCTGCTCGCCATTCCCCTATAGCTGACGTTGTCGTGCTAAGCTCGCGGCGGCTGGAGGGCGGAACGTTTGGGAGATGAGCATGAGCTACGAGCAGATCCGGGTGACGCCGCTTGCCACTCAAGTCGGCGCGGAGATTTCCGGGATCAATCTGGCAGGGCCGCCGGGCGACTCGGAATTGGCCGCCATCCGGCGCGCGTTGGGTGAGTATGGGGTCGTGTTCTTCCGCGACCAGCACCTGACGCCGGAGCAGCATATCGCCTTCGCGCGCTCTTTTGGCGCGATCGACATCAATCGCTTCTTCGCGACTGTGCCCGACTATCCGATGATCGCCGAGGTGCGCAAGGAGCCGGAGCAGCAGCGCAACATCGGTAATGGCTGGCATACCGACCACTCCTACGATGAGGCGCCGGCATTGGGGTCGATGCTCTATGCCCGCGAGGTCCCGAAGACCGGCGGCGACACGCTGTTCGCCAGCATGTATGCGGCCTATGACGCGCTCTCGGACGGGCTGAAAGCGACCCTCGAGGGACTCCAGGCAGTGCATTCGAGCCGCCACGTCTTCGGCCCCGCGGCGGCGGCGAGGCGGGGCGATCTCGAGGGGCGCATTCGCAATGCCGACCTGGCGACCCAGGACGCCGTGCATCCGGTCGTCATCCGCCACCCCGACAGCGGCCGCAAGGTCCTGTACGTCAATCCGGGGTTTACCATGCGCTTTGATGGCTGGACGGAGGAGGAGTCGCACCCGCTGCTCGACTACCTCTATCGCCACGCGGTTCGCCCCGAATTCACCTGCCGTTTCCAGTGGCGGGAAGGTTCCCTCGCGTTCTGGGACAACCGCTCGACCTGGCACTTCGCCGTGAACGACTACCACGGCGAGCGCCGTCTGCTGCACCGCATCACGATCGCCGGCCAGCGGCTCAGCTGAGTTGTTGCGCGGCGGTTGCCGGTTTCGCTCCGATGGGCTGACGGCGCTGGCGCCCCAGCCAATTGCCGAGCCGGTCCATGTAGATGTAAACGACGGGCGTCGTGAATAAAGTCAGGACTTGCGAGACCAGGAGGCCGCCGACGATTGCGTAGCCGAGCGGCTGGCGGATTTCCGAGCCGATACCGGTGCCGAGCATCAGCGGGATACCGGCGAGGAGCGCGCACATCGTCGTCATCAGGATCGGGCGAAAGCGCAATAGGCAGGCTTCGTGGATCGCCTCCTCGGTGCTGAGCCCGCGCTCGCGCTGGCCGACCAGCGCGAAATCGACCAGCATGATGCCGTTCTTCTTGACGATGCCGATCAACAGGATAATGCCGATGATCCCGATCACGTCGAGCGGCATGCCGAACAGCATCAATGTCAGCAATGCCCCGAGCCCGGCTGCGGGCAGGGTCGAGATGATCGTGATCGGGTGGATCGTGCTCTCGTAGAGCATGCCGAGGATGATGTAGACCGCGATCAGCGCAGCAAGGATCAGGATCGGCGTGCTGCTCAGCGAATTCTGAAACGCCTGCGCGCTGCCCTGGAAACTCGTCGCAATCGAAGCCGGCGCGTGCAGTTCTTTCGTGGCTTGCTGGATCGCCGTCACCGCCGCGCCGATCGGTACATTCGGTGGGAGATTGAAGCTCAACGTCACTGACGGGAATTGGCCCTGGTGGTTGACCGCAATCGGTGCGACCGTCGAGGTGATCTTGGCGAACTCGCTCAGCGGCACTTGCGTGCCGCTGGACGAGGTCGCGTAGATGCGGCTCAGCGCGTTAGGCCCGAGCTGGAAATCGGGCTCGACTTCGAGAATCACGAAATATTGGTTGAGCCTCGTATAAATGCGTGCCGCGACCCGCTGGCCGAACGCATCATAGAGGATCGAATCAACGACCGAAGGGTTGATGCCGAGCTGCTGGGCGAGCTGGCGGTTGATCTCGATCTTCAGGACCCGGCCGGTGCTCTGCTGGTCGCTGGCGACGTCGGTCAGCTGCGGCAATGTCTGCAATTTCTTTAAGCAGGATCGGCGCCCAGTGATTGAGCTCGTCGCTGTCGACATCGACAAGCGTGTATTGGTACTGGGTTTTGGAAACCCGCGCGCCGATCGTAATGTCCTGCGCGGCCTGCATGTACAACGTGATGCCCCAGACCGGCTGCAGCGCCTTGTTGAGGCGCGCAATCACCTGGTCAACGCCCGGCCTCTGACCGTAAGGCTTCAACGTGATGAACACACGGCCGTCATTCTCGGTCACGGTCGGCCCGCCGGGTCCGATATAGGCGTTCGCCGCGGCGACCGCGGGGTCCTTCGTCACCACCGCCAGAACCGCCCGCATGCGGTCCTTCATCGCCTGCGGCGAGATGTTTTGCGCGCCCTCGGCGATGCCCTGGATCAGGCCAGTGTCTTCCTGCGGGAAAAAGCCTTTGGGGATCTCGACGAACAGCACGCCGGTCAAGGCGACGGTGGAGATCATGACCATCAAGGTGACGAAGCGGTGGCGCAGCGCCACCACCAGACCCCGATCGTAAGCCGCGGTCAGCCTGTCGAAGAACCGCTCGAGCGCGCGCGAGACGAGGCCAGGACGCGTCTCGCCCTCCGGCGTCAAGACGCGGGCGCACATCATCGGCGTCAAGGTCAGCGAGACGATAACCGAGATGAGGATCGCCACGACGACGGTGACGGCGAACTCTCGGAACAACAGCCCGACAATGCCGCTCATCAGAAACAGTGGAATGAACACCGCGGTCAGCGAGATCGAGATCGACATGATCGTAAAACCGATCTCGCCCGCCCCTTGCAGAGCGGCCTGCATCGGGGTCTTTCCCTCCTCGATGTGCCGCACGATGTTCTCGATCATGACGATCGCATCGTCGACGACAAAGCCGACGGCGATCGTCAGCGCCATCAAGCGACAGATTGTCGAGACTGTAGCCGAGCACATACATGACCGCGAAAGTGCCGATCAGCGACATCGGCACCGATATCGCCGGGATCACAGTCCCCCAAAGCTTGCGCAGAAAGAGAAGAATGACCCCGACGACCAGCACTATCGTCAGCAGCAAGGTGTGTTGCACATCGGCGACGCTGGCCCGGATCGTCTGGGTGCGGTCCGATACGATATGGATCTTGAGCGATGGCGGCAGTGAGGCTTCGAGCTGCGGCAATGCCTTCTTGATCCCGTCGACGGTCGCGATGACATTGGCGCCCGACTGGCGCTGGACCGCTATAATGATGGCCGGCTCGGTGTTCATCCAGCCAGCCAAGGTCACATCTTGCGGCCCGACGATGGCTCGGCCGACATCGCGCACGCGTACCGGTCCGCTCATGCCGAATGTACCGGTACCGGGGCTGGCGATCTCGTTGGTCCCCTGCGCCGTCGTGGCGAAGGTACCGGGGCGGTTGGCAAGGATGTAGTCGTTGAACCCCTTTGCCGTCATCAACTGATCATTGGTCTGCAGCGCAAAAGCCTGACTGGCGCCATACAACGTGCCTTTCGGCTGGTCGACGGTGGCCGTGGCCAGCGCCGTTCGCACCGCTTCCAGGTCGAGACCCACTGCGGCCAGCAGCGCCGGGTTGACCTGCACGCGGATCGCCGGGTTCTGCTGGCCGCCGATGCCGACGAGGCCAACACCCGGCATCTGCGAAATCTTCTGCGCCAGGATGCTGTTCGCGTAATCGCTGACCGTCGTGAGCGGCAAGGTCTCGGAGGTCAGCGCCAGCATCAGCACCGGGGTATCTGCCGGGTTCGTCTCCCGATAGATCGGCGGGCTTGGCATCGTCGGCGGCAGGAAGCCTGCCGCCGCATTGATCGCCGCCTGCACGGCCTGCGCCACCGAATCGACTGCTGCGGCTGCGATCGAATTGCAATGTAATCTCGGCATATTCGGTGCCGCTGCTCGAGGTCATTTGCGTGAGGCCGGGGATCTGGCCGAACTGCCGCTCGAGCGGCGTCGTGACGGTACTGGCAACAGTCTGCGCATCGGCGCCCGGCAGCTGCGCGGTGACCAGGATCGTCGGCGAAGCGATGTTCGGCAAGGCCGCCACCGGCAACAGCTCGTAGCCGATCAGGCCGAGCAGCAGGATCGCCGCCATCAGCATGCCGGTGGCGATCGGCCTGCGGATGAAGGTCGCCGAGATGTTCACGGCAGGAGGCCCGCGCTTGCCGGCGTCGGGTTAGGCACCGCGGCCGGGTCATTCGGATTGGCGAGCGACACCACGGTACCCGGGCTCAGCCGGTATTGGCCGCGCACGACAATGGTCTCCCCGGCGCTCAAGCCCTTGTCGACCAGCGCCACGCCGTTGAGCGTCTCGCGCACCGATACCGGCTGCATTGCCACTTTGTTATCGGGGCCGACGACGAATACGAATTGCCCTTGCGGACCCTGCTGGACGGCGTCGAGCGGCACCGTCAGACCATTGTCCTCTACTTGGGTGACGACCCGGACATTGACGAACATGCCGGGCCACAGCTTGCGACCCGCATTGGGGAAGATCGCCTTGAGGGTTATCGTTCCAGAGGTGGTATTCGCCTGGTTGTCGATCGCGGCGAGCGTGCCGGTTTCGAGCTCGGTCTTGCCGTCCGCGCTCAATGCGATGACCTTGACCGGGCCCTTTGCGAGGCCTCCTGCACCTCCGGAATGTCGGCTGCAGCCAATGTGAACATCACGCTGATCGGCTGAACCTGGTTGATCACGACCAAAGCGTTCGGCTCGCTCGGAGAACCCCGTGTCGTGCTCGAGTGAATGATGTTGCCGACATCGAGCAGGCGAATTCCGGCGACCCCGTCGAACGGCGCCACCAGTTTCGTATAGCCAGCTCGGTCTTGGCATACTCGATCGCCGCCTGATCGGCTTTGATCGTGGCCTCTTCCTGAGCAATCTTCGCTTGCTGCGTAGAGACCTGTTGCGCCGGTGCAAAGCCTTGTTTTTGCAACGGAAGATATCGGCCGAGGTTGATCCGCCCATTTTCGAGATGAGCCTCGTCGCGGGCGAGATTGGCCTCCGCCTGGTCGAGCTGCGCCTGATAGGTGCTCGGATCGAGCTGGGCCAGGAGCTCGCCTTTTTTGACGAACTGGCCGTCCTTGAAGTCGATGCTGAGGATCGGCTCCGTGACCATGCTGCGGACCGTCGCCGAATTCAGCGCCGCAACATTTCCGATCCCGGTCACCACGATCGGGAAAGTTCGCTGTTCGACCGTAGTTGCGATGACCGGGACAGGGGGTGAAGGCCCCGGTTTCGCGGTGGAAGGGCCATGCGCGAAGTGTTGCCAGCCCAGGTAGCCTCCCGCGACTACCGCAATCATCACCAAGCCGACCAGCAGAGGAGGGTGCCGGCGGTGTTTCGCAGCAGGTTGATCGGCTGTGACGGGCGAGGCAGTCATCGGAGTGCAGACCTCTAAGAGGCGCCCGCTCTCGCGGAGCGGCATACGCTCTCAATCAGCAGGACCAGACATCCGAAAAGTAGCAGCGCACCGCCGACAAGCGAGTTAAAATCGGTAAAATTGACCAAGGATCCGGCCGCCGCGACGATCGCCAGAACCGCCACCGTCAGCCGCCTCTCGCCGACGAACATGCCGAACAATTCGACGGCGAGTTCCTTGAGCAGCGTCATAATGCGAACTCCACGCGCAGCTTTCGGGCGAGGAAAGCGCCGATCAGCCCCGCTCCGAGGAAGAGGGCAGCAAACAACAGCAAAGCCGCATCTTGCCCGGGCCAAGCGATGCCGAGCCCTTCGCCGGTCCAGAACACACCGAAGGCCGACAACATGACTCCAACCCCAAACTTGAGAAGATTCTCCGGCACGCGCGACAGCGGCCGATGGACGACGGCTCCTACAGCGAGAACCAGGGCACAGGCAGCGAGCGCACCGAGGCTGGCGGGCACCAGCAGACCGCGCCCGGCGCCTACCGCGATCACGATGAAGACGACTTCGAGGCCTTCGAGCAGCACCGCCTTGAGCGCGGTTATGCCAGCGGCCCAGCCGAAGCTTTGCCGCCTCCGGCGCGCTTCGTCACTGAGCGCAGCGGCCTCGGTCGCGAAGATCGCGTCTTCATCATGCAGCGGAATGATGCCGGCCGCCCGCAACGATGCCTTCCTCAGCCAACCCATGCCGAAGAGCAGCAGCAGGATCCCGATTGCCAGCTGCAGCGAGGTGATCGGGATGCGGTCGAGAAGCGGCCCCAGCAGCAGGACGATGCCGGCCAGCACGGCGAGGCCGGCGGTTGTGCCGAGCGCGGCCGGGCGCCAGCCGCGCAATGTGGCAACGGCGAGCACGATCGTGAAGGCCTCGACCACCTCGACGAGCGAGGCCAAAAACGCGGCGGTTACGGCAGGCGCCGCAGTGGACCAAGTCATGATGTTTCCCCAATTCAGCGGTTCTCGCCATGCGCGTCGAACACCCGTTGCGCATAAGCATCCAACAGACTTTCGCAGCCCTTCAGCCGCTGCCCGGGCCTCGGCGGCAAGTCCGCCACCGTAAAAGTCGAGTTTCTTTATCTTGTCGAGCCAGCCCTGCAGCTTTTTCAGTTCGACGTCGTTTTCTTCAAGCTCGTTGTAAGTAAAGTGCTGCGCAGTCGTTTCCTTGGCGATCTCGGTTTCGAAATCGTCGCACTTGTCGATAAACTCGCGATAAGCATCGTCCCGGTCGGCCTTGAACCGGGCAACGACCTTTCCCTCCTGCCGATGATCGAGCGCGACCGTTTCCAGAATAACCCCCTCGCCACCCATTTCGGCGACGTCGTTCGCCAGCATTTGCAGCCGCCGCGCGTGGTCATCGGTTTTCGGCAACAGGCAAACGCCGTTCTGCAAATAGATGGCGCCCATGCTCTTCAGCCGCCGCCACAGCGCGACCCGCTTGGATGCCGGCTCAGGAGGGACCTTGTAGGTGAGCAGTAACCACGGGTAAGTCGCCATGGCTCCTTAAATATGTTACGATGGTAACATCATAAAGGGTATCGTCCCTCGTTATACACCGGCATACCAGGCCAAATCGTCGCAGCAACCGAGATCCGGGAAGGCTCGCCGTCCTGAAGCTCACGGGATCAGCACGGCGGCGCCTTGCAGTGCGCCATTGCGCAGATCGGCGAGCGCGTCATTCGCGCGGGCGAGCGGGTAGGTGACCGTCTCGGTCCTGATGCCGGCTTCGGGAGCCAATGCGAGGAATTCCTCGGCGTCGCGGCGGGTCAAATTGGCGACCGAGCGCAGCACGCGTTCCTCCCACAAGATGCGGTACGGGAAGGACGGGATGTCGCTCATATGGATGCCGCCGCTGACCACGGTGCCGCCCTTCTTTGTGGCGGCGAGGGCGGCCGGCACCAGCGCGCCGACCGGGCGCGAAAATCAACGCCGCGTCGAGCGGCTCGGGCGGCGGCTGGTCCGAGCCCCCGGCCCACTCCGCGCCCAGCGAGCGGGCGAATTGCTGCGCGGCGAGGTCGCCCGGGCGGGTGAAGGCGAACAGGCGGCGGCCTTGATGGCGGATCACCTGCGCCACGATATGGGCGGCGGCGCCAAAGCCGTAGATCCCGATCAGCCGCGCGTCCCCGGCCATGCGCAGGGTACGGTAACCGATCAGGCCGGCGCACATCAGCGGCGCCGCCTCGACGTCGCCGTAGCGCGGGTCGATCGCAAAGCAATAGCGCTGGTCGGCGACGGTCAGCTCGGCATAGCCGCCATCGATCTGGTAGCCGGTGAAGCGCGCGCGGTCGCACAAATTCTCGCGGCCGCTGCGGCAATACTCGCAGACGCCGCAGGTCCAGCCGAGCCACGGCACGCCGACCCGGTCGCCGACCCTGAAACGGTCCGCCAATTCCCCCTTTTCGACGATGGTGCCGATGATCTCGTGCCCGGGCACCAGCGGCAATTTCGGATCGGGCAGCTCGCCGTCGACGACGTGCAGATCGGTCCGGCACACCGCGCAGGCGCGTACCGCGATCAACACCTGCTGCGGCCCGGGCCGCGGCGCCGGCAGCTCGGCCGCGGCGAGCGGGCGCCCCGCGGCGGTCAGCACTTGTGCACGCATGAGCCTCTCCTTTAGTAGTGCTCGGCGTGAAGCAACAGGATGATAACGCCTACCTGGAGGCCGCGCTCTATCTGCCGGTCAAGCAGTTCCTCGAACGGCAGGGGTACGAGGTCAAGGGCGAGGTCAGAGGCTGCGACCTCGTCGCCCGGCGCGGTGAAGAGCCGCCGGTCATCGTCGAGCTCAAACTGCGCTTCAACCTGCCGCTGGTATTGCAGGGCGTCGACCGGCTGGCGTTGACGGAGCGGGTCTACCTCGCGGTCCCGCGACCCGAGCGGCGCGCCCGCGGCGGGCTGCTCGCGCCGGAGAGGCCCGAGATCCGCAAGCTGTGCCGCCGGCTCGGATTGGGGCTGATCCTGGTCGGCCTCGCCCGGAAGACCGTCGAGATTTTGGAGGAGCCGGTGCCCTATCGGCCGCGCCAGGCGAAATCGCGGGCGCTGCGGCTGTTGGATGAATTCTCGCGCCGCGTCGGCGATGCGAATGTCGGCGGGGCGGTCGGCGTGCCGCTCGTCACCGCTTATCGCCAGGACGCCTTGCGCTGTGCGCGCGTCCTCGCGCTCGGCGGGCCGATGCGGGTCGGCGCCTTGCGGACCGCGGCGGAGGTGCCGAGGGCCGCGCGCATCCTGCAGCGCAATGTCTACGGCTGGTTCGATCGGATCGAACGGGGCACCTACCGCCTGACACCGGAGGGAGATCAGGCGATGAGCCGCTTCGCCGAGGCGATCCGGTCTATCCCGCCATGATTAGCGATTATGGCGAAGAGCGGCAGCGCAGCTTGATTTTCGATTATTTCGGGAATGACGCGCGGATTCGGGTGCTGCGCCGGGCCGAGATCTTCGGCGCTGCGATCTTCGTTGTCGATTTCGACCGGGGGCCGCGGAATTTCCGCACCCTGGGTTCGTTCGGCGCCGGGGCGCAGGTCACCGAGCAATCGAGCATGGACCTGCTCTATCCCTCCCGCCTCGTCTTTCATTACGAGCGGCTGATGTCGCTGGCCTTCGCGATGAGCGCGCGATCGATCAATGCGCTGCTGCTCGGGGTCGGCGGCGCGGCGATGTGGCGGTTTATGCGCGCCTATCTGCCGGATTGCGCGCCGACCCTCGTCGACTCGGACGAGACCATCATCGCGACCGCCCGCCGGTGGTTTTACCTGAAGCAGCCGGTCGTGCTCGACACGGCGCAGCGCTTTCTTGCCGGGTCGAGCGCCCGTTATGACGTGATCCTCGTCGATCTGTACGGTCCCGGCGGCCCCGCCGAGAGCGACGAGGCTTTTTGGACGCGCTGCCTCGACGCCCTGGCGCCCGGCGGCTGTCTCGCCAATAACTGGGCCGACTTCGCCGTCAACCCGAAGGTCCGGCCGATGTCCGACTCCCTCTCTGCCGTCGCGCGGGCCCGCGGTCTCGAGCCGATATACGTGACCCGCCGCGGCTTCCGCGACAATCTCGTCCAGTACGTGGCGACCGAACCCGAGATTGGCGCCGAAGCCATGACCGATGTTCTCGAACGCCTCGTCCGGGAGCGCCACATCCCCGACCGCGGCCGCGGGATACTCGAAAACTGTATCATCGGCACCCGCTTCCCGATCGCCTGAACAAAATTACCGCTACAAAAAGCTGTAGGGGTCGATGTCGATTTGGATGCGGGCCGAGCCGGCGGTGCGGACGCGGGAGAGCCAATCGCGCAATATCGCCTGGAGGCGCACGTCGCGGCCCGCCTTGACGAGAAACCGGCGGCGGTGGCGGCCGCGCAGCACGGCGAGCGGCGCGGGGGCGGGGCCCAGCACGGTGACGCCGGGCAGTTGCGGCGCGGCGCGCGACAGGGCGCGGGCGGTGAAATCGGCGGTTTCCGCATCGCCGGCGCTGACGATCAGCGCCGCCAGCCGGCCAAAGGGCGGCAGCCCGGCATGGCGGCGCGCCGCCGCCTCGGCTTCGAGAAACCGGTCGCGGTCGCCGGCGGCGAGCGCCTTCATGACCGGCTGGTCCGGCATCCAGGTCTGGATCAGTACCCGGCCCTTGTGCTCGGCGCGGCCGGCCCGGCCGCCGACCTGGTGCAACAGCTGGTAGGTCCGCTCGGCGGCGCGCAGATCGCCGCCGGCGAGCCCGAGATCGGCGTCGACGACGCCGACCAGGGTCAGCATCGGAAAGTGGTGTCCCTTGGCGACGATCTGGGTCCCGATCAGCAGATCGTAGCGCCGCTCGGTCATCGCCTGGGCGAGCTCGGCCGCGGCGCGCGGGCCGGGCAGCAGGTCGCTGACCATCAGCGCTGCGCGTGCCGCCGGAAAGCGCTCCGTCACCTCCTCGAGCAGGCGTTCGACCCCCGGCCCGCACGGCACGAGGGCGCCGGCCGCGAGGCATTCCGGGCAGCAGGCCGGCACCGCCTCGGCGTGGCCGCAATGATGGCACAAGAGGCGCCCGGTAAAGCGGTGCTCGACCAGCCAGGCGGTGCAGCTCGGGCATTGGAAGCGATGGCCGCAGGCGCGGCACAAGGTCAAGGGCGCGTAACCGCGGCGATTGAGGAACAAGAGCGCCTGCTCGCCGGCCTCGAAGGTCGCGGCGAGCTCGCCCACCAGGGGCGGCGACAGGAAGTGCCCGCGCTCGATGCGCTCGCGGCGCAGATCGACGAGCCGCACGACGGGAAGCTCGGCCGCCGCGTGGCGGCGCGGCAATGCGACGCGCTGGTAGCGGCCGCGCGCGACATTGACCACCGTTTCGAGCGACGGGGTGGCCGAGACCAGGATGATCGGGATGTCGGCCAGAGAGGCGCGCAGCACCGCCATGTCGCGGGCCTGGTAGATGACCCCGTCCTCCTGCTTGTAGGAGGGGTCGTGCTCCTCGTCGACGATGATCAGCCCGAGCTCGGGGAACGGCAGGAACAGCGCCGAACGGGCGCCGACGACCACGCGCGCCCGGCCCGCCGCGACGGCCCGCCAGGTATCCCGGCGCTCGGCTGCCGTCATGTCGGAATGCCACTGCTCCGGGAGCGCCCCGAAGCGCTGGCGAAACCGCTCCAGCCACTGTGCGCCGAGGGCGATCTCCGGCAACAGCACGAGCACCTGCCGGCCGGCGGCCAGCGCTGCGGCGAGCGCGGCGAAATAGGTCTCGGTCTTGCCGGAGCCGGTGACGCCGTCGAGCACGGTCACCCGAAAGGCGCTCGCCTCGACGCTGTTGACGAGCCGCTGCGCCGCAATCGACTGATCGGGCGAGAGTGCCGGACCGCATAGGCGCCAATCCGGCGAGCGGCGATTCGGGTGCTTCGGCCGAGGCGAATTGCTCCTCGACGAGCCCCGCGGTGATAAGATCCCGGACGACGCCGGTGCCACAAGCGGCGAGCCGCGCGAGTTCGGCGGCGGGCATCGGCGGTCCGTCGCACAAGAACTCGAGCACCCGCCGCCGCGCGGGGGTCAGGCGCGTCTCCATTGCCGCGCCGGCGAGTGCCGCCACTCCGGTTGGGGATGCCGCGCAAAGGCGCCTCGGCCGTGGCGATTGCAACGCCTCGGGGACGCTCATCGTCATGCGCAGCACCGAACCGGGCGGCGCCATGGTGTAGGCGGCGACGCGCTCGACAAAGCGGCGCAGCTCCGGCTGCAGCCGGGGAATGGGCAACGTTTCGATGATCGGCTTCAGCCGCTCCTCGGGAACCTCGTCGCCCGCCCCGTCCCAGACGACGCCCGTCAAGCTGCGCTGCCCGAGCGGTACGTTCACGAAGCTGCCGGGCTCTGGCGGCGATGCGCCTTCCGGGGCGAGGTAGTCGAGCGCCTCCGGGAGAGGCAACGGCAGCAGAACCCGAACCCGGCGAGCAGCTGTCTCCTGCTCGCCGACGCCGATCGGCGATGGCTCGCGGGAACTGGCATGATCGTCAGGCATCGGCTAAACTCGCTCTTCGGAATGGCGCGCGGCAAGCATTCTCGGCCCGCCGCACGTCGTCCGAGCGTAGTTCAAGGTGGCTTCCGAATGATTGCGCACTGCCCCGCCGCTGTATCCTCGTTCGGGCCGACGCCTCGGCGCCGCGCCGCGGAAATAGGCGTGGCCGATCGTCCGCAAGATCAGCCGAAGCCGCTGCGCAGCGGTCTGCCGGCGCCTGTGCGGCCGGCCGAGATCGGCGCCCGCGAGGTCGTCGCCTATCTGCGCGAGCATCCCGATTTCCTCGACCGCCACCCGGATGCGTTGCGGCTGTTGCGCGCCCCGAGCCGGCTCGCCGGCGACGGCGTCCTCGATTTCCAGCATTTCATGCTGGAGCGATTGCGCGGCGATCTCACCCGGCTGCAGGACGAGCAGAAGAGCCTGATCGCGACGAGCCGCGGCAATCTTGCGAGCCAGTGCCGCGTGCACAAGGCGGTGCTGGCGATGCTGCGGGCTCCGAGTTTCGAGCACCTGCTGCAAATCGTGACCACCGACCTCGCCGTGCTGATCGACGTCGACATCATAACTCTGGGTGTCGAGAGTTCGGCATCCCGCACGCCGCGCCTCCCGGTGCACGGCATTCATCTTTTGCCCTCGGGAACCGTCGACCGGCTGCTCGGCCCCAACCGCGACGCGCTGTTGTGCACCGATATCCAAGGCGACCCGGCGCTCTTTGGCGAGGCCGCCGGTCTCGTTCGCTCGCAGGCGCTGCTGCGGCTGTCCTTCAGCCGTTCGGCGCCGCTCGGGCTGATGTGCATCGGGACCCGCACGGCCGACACGTTTCAGCCCGGCCTCGGCACCGAGCTCCTGACCTTTCTCGCCCGTACGCTCGAGATCACGATCGCGCAGTGGCTCGATCGCGCCCGGTGACGCAAGACCCCGGTTACGCAAGCAGGGCCAGTTTCCCGGCGCTGCCGGAACCGGTGCCGCTCGCCCGGTTTTCGGCGACCGACGATCTGCGCGCGGCGATCGGATTATGGGCCGCCTGGCTCAGCGGGGAGCGCCGCGCCTCGGCGCATACCGTTGCCGCATACGGCCGCGATCTCGCCTTTTTTCTCGATTTCCTGACCGAGCATCTGGGCGAGCTGCCGAGCCTGACGGCAATCAATGCGCTGCGGCCCGGCGATTTCCGCGCCTTTCTGGCCCGCCGCGCCCAGGACGGGATCGAGCGCGCCCTCGCTCGCCCGCGGGCTCTCGGTGTTGCGAGGGTTCCTGCGTTTTTTGCAACGTCGGGGGCTCGCCGCCACTACAGCGCTTGCCGCGCTCCGCTCTCCCAAGCTGCCGCACAGCGTGCCGAAACCGTTGACGGTCGAGGATGCCGCAGGCTCGCTCGACAGCGCGGTCGAGGTCGCAACGAAGCAATGGGAAGGCAAGCGCGACACTGCGATCTTGACGCTTCTCTACGGCTGCGGCCTGCGGCTCTCCGAGGCGCTCGGGCTGAGCCGGGGCGAAGCACCGCTGGGCGAAATGCTGGCTATCACCGGCAAGGGCGGCAAACAGCGCCTGCTGCCGGTTTTGCCGGCCGTGCGCGAAGCGGTTGCCGATTACCTCGCCGCGTGCCCGTTCATGCTGGCCAAGGACGGTCCGCTCTTTGTCGGCAGCCGCGGCGGGCCGCTCAATCCGCGGATCGTGCAACGCCAAATGGCGGCGTTGCGCGGTTTTCTCGGCCTTGCCTGAAACGGCGACCCCGCACGCCTTGCGGCACAGCTTTGCAACCCATCTCCTCGGGGCAGGCGGCGATCTGCGCGCCATTCAGGAGTTGTTGGGTCATGCGAGCCTGTCGACAACCCAGCGCTATACTTCGGTCGAGACCGAGCGCCTCCTTGCTATTTACGACGCCGCGCACCCCCGCGCCCATCTCGATCGGCAGACCGGAACGGATGAGTGAGGCGGATATGGCCTTGAAGCGCATGGTTCTGCAGATCGGCATGGGAACCGACATTCGCGGTGCGGATTACACGAAAGCCGCGGTGCGTGCCTTGCGCGACGCTCTCTGGCACAACGCGTTGAGTGTCGCCGACGCGGTCGGCTTACCCGTCGATTCGATGCAGGTCGAAGTGACGATCGGCGTTCCGCGCCCCGATCAAGTGGACAAGGAGGCGGTCTTGGCCGTGCTGCCGCACGGCACCGGAACGGTGCGCGTCGTCGAAGGCGGGCTGGAAATTCCCAACGATGCGGGCACCAACAAGACTGTGATCGCCAATGCCGCTGCGGTCGTGCGGCTCGACATCGGGTGAGGATAGGAGCATGGCCGCAAAACGCGTGATCCTGGAGATGGGGACCGGCAACGACCTGCATGGGGGCGACTACACCAAAGCCGCGGTCCGCGCCGTGCAGGATGCCATTCACCACAGCTCGCTTACGTTGATCCGGACGCCTCGGCCTGGATTCGCGCACGATGCAGGTCGAGGTCACGATCGGCGTGCAGCAGCCCGATCGAGTGGACACGGAGATGGTCAAGGCAGCTTTGCCGCACGGCCAGATCGCAGTGAAGGTCGTCAAAGGGGGGCTGGATGTTGCGGACGAGGAAGCGGGTGACATTGCCGTGATCGCCAGTGCCGCCGTCGCGGTCAGGATGGAGCTGCCGCAAGCGAAATGAACGGGTGAAACGAGGAGGATCTAATGCCTGAGGCAACCCCGCAAGGGACCGAATTATTCGAGATTATCCATACGACCCGGGCGATGCGGCGGCTGAAGCCGGACCCGGTGCCCGACGATCTGATCCGCCAGATACTCTTGGCGGGTCAAGCCGCGGCGAGCGGCGGCAACACCCAGCGCTGGCGTTTTTTGGTGCTGAAGGACCCGGAAATCAAAAAGAAGGTCCAGGTCTATTACAAGAAAGCCTTCGACGAGACGGTGGGTCCGCGCTATCTGACCAGCGCCCCGCCGCCCGGGCAGGCGGAGGACCGCTACCGGCGGACCCGCGCCGCGAACGAATATCTGACCGACCACTATCACGAGGCGCCGGTATGGATCGTCGCCTGCCTCGAGGGCGCCTCGCCGACGCGTTCGGCCGGTTCGTCGATCTACCCGGCGGTGCAGAACATGCTGCTGGCGGCGCGCGCCCTCGGCCTCGGGGCGACGTTGACGACGCGGCACTTGCAGTATGAGAAAGAGACCGAAGCGGCGATGGGGATTCCGTCCGGGTTCCACTCCTACGCCATCCTGCCGATCGGCTACCCGATGGGGCGGTTCGGGCCGGTCGCCCGCGGGCCGCTCTCCGAGGTCGTCTATCTTGACGGTTGGGGCAAGCCCTATCCCGGGATATAGCGGAGCGAGGAAATCATGCCGAGAATTGCACCCATCACCGGCAAGTCGGATGTCCCCGCCGAATACCACGGTGTTGTCGATGACGTGCTCAAAGTCTTCGGCAGCATCCGCGGCCCGTTCAGCATCCTGCTGCACAGCCCGAAATTGGCCGAGCGCCTGCTGAAGCTCGTCACCTTCAACCGGCAAGAAAACGTGGTCGAGCCGAAGCTGCGCTCGGTGGCGATCCTTTCCGCGGTGCGCGAGCGCGAGGCGGCCTATGTCTGGGCGGCCCAGGTCGGCGCCGCCCGCCGCGCCGGCCTGCGCGAAGAGGTCATCGACCTGATCCGCGCCAAGGGGGATCCGGCCGCGCTCTCCGACGAGGAGCGAGACATCGTCAACTATGTGCGCCAGCTAATGCGCACCAACCGTGTCGACCAGGACGTCTTCGATCGGCTGAAAAACCGGCACGACGCGCAGTGGATGGTCGAACTGACGGAAGTCGCGAACTACTTCGCGTTCCTCTCAGGCATGGTCAATCCCTTCGAGGTGCCAGCCCCGTCGGACGGCGACAAGTTGCCGGGCTGATT
>CAWFTG010000007.1:0-338633 GCA_963818695.1 uncultured Alphaproteobacteria bacterium | reverse complement strand
ACGAATTGGGTGGAATTGTCGATTTCCGAGCGGTTCCGGTTTGCGGATGGGCACGAGTTCGGCTCTGCCGGCGCGTATGAACGGCTTGTCGGGAGGGCGCATTTTGCCGTTGACCCGGGGCGCCGGCGCAGCAGGGCATTACCGATATCGAGAAGGCGCCGGTCGATGCGGAGGGGCTCGTCCGGTTTGCCGGCGATTTCTCGATCCTGAAACCGGTCGATCCCGAGCGCGGCAACCGGCGGATCTTTTTCGATTACGGCAACCGCGGCAACAAGCGGATGCTGCAATTCTTCAACGATGCGCCCGCCTCGAACGACCCGCGGAACTTGGCGCATGCCGGAAACGGCTTTCTGATGCGGCGCGGCTACACCGTCGTATGGCTCGCCTGGGAGGGCGACCTGCTGCCGGGGAACGGGCGCATGGTGCTCGATCTCCCGGCCGTGCCGGCGGTAACCGGCCTCGTCCGGGTCGAGTACATCGCTGACCGCCCCGGGATCACGACGTTTCCGCTGAGCGGCCATGCCTCGACGCGCAGCCATCCCGCCGTATCGCTCGACACGCGCGAAGCGCGCCTGACGCGCCGGCGCTATCCGGATGACGAGCCGATCCCGGTGCCGCCCGAGAACTGGCGCTTCGCGCGCATCGAAGGCGGGGTCGGCCTCGACAATCAGGGCACCGAGCACGCGATCATCCCGTCGGATACGCACATTCACATCCCGAGCGGCTTTGAGCCGGGCTGGATCTACGAACTTGTTTATACCGGCCGCGACCCGCTCGTGCTCGGGCTCGGCCATGCGGCGGTGCGCGACTTTGTGAGTTTTCTGCGGTACGCGGACGCAGCGGGGATAGGGACGATCGAAAAGGCCTATGCTTGGGGCCGGTCGCAGACCGGGCGTTGCATCCGCGACTTCGTCTATCGCGGGTTCAACGCCGACGCCGCCGGACGCAAGGTGTTCGACGGGGTCCTGCCGCATGTCGCGGGGGCCGGGCGCAAATGGCTGAACCATCGCTTTGCGAATGCCGTCGTTTCGGGCGGCCAGCAATACGAGGATCATTTCAACCCCGCCGACACGTTCCCATTCTCCTATGCGCAGACCACCGACCATCTGACCGGGCGGCGCGATGCGATCCTGAAGCGGCCCGAGACCGACCCCTTGGTCATACACACGCAGACCGCGACCGAGTATTGGCAGCGGCGCGGCTCGCTCGTTCATACCGACACGCGCGGCAACGACCTGCCGCAACCGCCCACCGTGCGGGTTTATTTCTGGGCCAGCTCGCAGCATTTTGCCGACCCGATCGCGAAGCCGCTGGAGCGCGGCATCCGCCAGAACTACCTCAACACCGTCGCGACCTCGATGCTGTTCCGCGTGATAATCGACGCGATGGACCGCTGGGCGACGGACGGCATCCCGCCGCCCGACAGCCGCATCCCGCGGCGCGCCGACAGCACGCTGGTACCGTTCGAGGAATGGCGCCGGCAATTCCCGGCAATTCCCGGCATAGCCGTCCCGCACGAGCCCAATTCGCTGCCGCTGTTGGATTTCGGCCCTGAGGCGGGACGCGGGAATTCTCAAGGAGCCGCCGGATGTGGTGCCGGGTGAGGGCTACACCGTGCTGGTGCCGGCGGTCGACGCAGATGGCAACGACGTCGCCGGCGTCAGGGCGCCGATGGTACAGGCGCCGCTCGGCACCTATTGCGGCTGGAACCTGCGGGCGCGCGGCTTCGGCCACGGCGCGATGCACGAATTCTCGGGCAGCTACATCCCGTTGCCCGAGGCTGCGGAAGAGCGCCGGATGACCGGCGACCCGCGACGATCGATCATCGAGCGCTATCCGAACGCCGAAGCTTACGTCGCGGCAATCACCGCAGCGGCGCGCCAACTGGTCGAAGACGGGCCTGATGCTGGAAGAGGATGTCGAGCGCGCCGCCGCGGCCGCCGCCGATTGGGGCGGACCGCGCCATGACATCAAGCTGAGGTGAGGGACCTCGATGCCGGACGGACCACGTTACGACGATGATTTCTACGCCTGGACGCAGCACCAGGCCGAGGTGCTGCGGACCATGCCGGTCTCCGACAACCGGTTCGATCGCGAGCACGTCGCCGAGGAGATCGAAGATTTGGGCAAGAGCGAGCGCGACGCGGTCCGCAGCCAGATCCGCCGCATAATCGAACATCTTCTGAAGCTCGCCTATTCGCCGGCCGAGCAACCGCGCTTCGATTGGATGGACACTCTCCGACGACGCGCGAGAAACGCTCGCCGATAAGCTATCGGCAACGCTTCGTCGCGATGTCGAGGCAGAATTTGGACAAGCTCTATATAGAGGGGCGGCGACGTGCAGCGCGCGGGCTTCGCAGGCACGGCGGGAACCCGCTGTGGCTGACGCCTTGCCGCCGAACGTCCCCCTATTCGCTCGACGATATCTGCCGTGAGGATTGGTACCCGGCTCCGACTGGCCCGGATGATGCAAACGGAGGCAAGATGACACGCGATTTCGTCGGCTATGGCGCCGAGCCGCCGCATGCCCAATGGCCGGGGAATGCCCGGATCGCCGTCAATTTCGTAATTAATTTCGAGGAAGGCTCGGAACTCTCTTATCCCGCCGGGGACGGTGTTTCCGAGGGCGGACTGACCGAGATGCTGGGCGCGGATTTAGGCGTGACCGGCCGCGATCTCGCTGCCGAAAGCATGTTCGAATATGGCGCCCGGGTCGGCTTCTGGCGGCTGCATCGGATCTTCACCCGCTTCGGGGTGCCGGTGACGATTTTCGGCTGCGCCAAGGCCTTCGAGGCGAACCCGCCCGCCGCCGCGGCGATTGCCGCGAGCGACTGGGACATCTGCAGCCACGGCTATCGCTGGACCAACCACCCTGGGCTCTCAGAGGCCGAGGAACGCAAGCAGATCGCCGAGGCCGTCGAGCTGATCCGGCGGACCACCGGCAAGACCCCGGCCGGCTGGTACTGCCGCTACGCACCTTCGGAAAATACCCGCCGCCTGTCTGGTCGAGCATGGCGGGTTCCTCTACGACAGCGACACCTACAATGACGAGCTGCCCTATTGGGTGCGGGTGAATGACCGCCCGCACCTCGTTGTGCCGTATTCGCTGACGACCAACGATTCGAAATTCGGCCGCGGCGTTTTCGGCTCCGGCGAGGATTTCTTCGCCTTTCTGCGCGACAGCTTCGATGTCCTCTACGAGGAGGGCGCGGAGCGCCCGCGCATGATGTCGGTGGGACTGCACATGCGGCTGACCGGACATCCCGGCCGGGCAAAGGCGCTGATCCGCTTCATCCAGTACATCCGCGGACACCCTCGGGTGTGGATATGCCGGCGCGAGGATATCGCCCGACACTGGATCGGTCTTTTTCCGCCGCCCGGATTAGGCGGTCACTTCTCCGGCACAAAACCGTCGGTCAAGGTCCGCATGAAAGCGATGACGTCGTCGATCTCGTCATCGGACAATGCCGGCCTGTCGCCGGGGTGCCCGCCGAACGGCGGGTCGACATCGACATTGACCTGGTAGGCTACGGGCAGGTCGTCGAATTTGCGCACGCGCCCATCCGCATCGCGCGGGTACCATTTCTCGGGCTTCGTATCGCGCTGCACGTAAAACTCCATTACCTGGCGGAGCGTGTGAAAGATCCCGTTGTGAAAAAATACCCGCCGCGTAGCGACGTTGCGCAGCGAGGGGGTCTTGAAGCGCCCGCAATATTCGGCTCTATCGCGCAGGTCGCTGCGCAGCGGTCCGCATAGGCCGAGGTCGAAAAAATTCGGATCCTTATTGGATGGAATCGCTGGTGTTGCGTGGCACCCCGATCGCCACGAGCCCGTAATCGGTGAATTGCGGCGGCGTTCCGTCTTTCCCGGGCGCGCTCACATGGCATCTGGCGCAATTGCCTTTGGCAGGATCCTCGAACAACGATAATCCGCGCCGCTCCTGGGCCGTAAGCTCGGCTTTGCCGGCAAGATAAGCATCGTATTTGCTGCTGTAGGGGTAGAACTCGGCATGGCTTTGTTGGTACACCTCAAACACTTCGAGTGCCGCCTCGAACGCCTTGTTCGGGTCGGCGAGCACCGTATCGCCGAAAATCGGTCGGAACTCGCCGGCGTAGGCGCGTACGGCGCAGCCGGGCGACGAATTCCGCCGGGTCTCGATTGGCCATTTCAAAAGACGACAGCAGCGGGATGCGCGCCTGGTCGCGGCCCCGGTCGACCCTGCCGTCCCAAGTGAGCCCGCCGGTCGGACCGTTGTCGACGCTGTCGTCGGCCGCGTCGTCGGAATCGAAAAAGTGCTCGGTGAATTGTGGCGTTACCTGCAGGTACCTGAGCGACGGTACGGCTCGTATTCCGGACTGCTGGAGGTCCTTCCCGCCCAGCTGCACCGACAGCGAATTTGGCGGGCCGAACGCGTCGAGCGGGCTGTGGCACGACGCGCAAGACATTTTGCCCGAGGCCGAGAGTGAAGGATCGACGAACATCCTGCGGCCGAGTGCGGTCAGCGCCTCGACCCGGGCATACACCTGAGCGCGGGATGGAATTGCGGTCTCTTCCGCGCCGCCTGCTCCGCAGGCGAGGATGCCGCAGACAACGAGAACCGCCCTCTGTAAAAGACGCACGGGTTCACAAAACGGCAACATCGAGCGATTTGAATTGCAGTTGCGCCTTGGGATCGGCGCAGGTGGGTTGTGCGCGGACAGGGGGAATTCGTCATATGAAAGAACGGGCTCTGGTGCTGGCCATGCTCGCGGCAGCGGGGATTGTCGGCCCGGCCATCGAGGTCAGGGCGCGGGCCTCGAGGATATCGCCACAATCGTGGTGATCTACGCCGAGAACCGGTCCTTCGACAACCTCTACGGCTCGTTTCCGGGCGCCAACGGCCTCTCGCAAGTAACGCCGGCGGGCTACACGCAACTCGATCGCGACGGCTCGGTTCTGAAGGAACTGCCGCCGGTGTGGGACGGGCTGACGGCAAAAGGCGTCGTTCCGCCCGTGACGCAGGCGCAGACCGAGCACCTGCCGAACGCGCCTTTCGCAATCGACGACCCGAAGGGTTTCAATACGCCGCTCAGCGTCACGACCCATGATCTGTGGCACCGCTTCTATCAAAATCAGATGCAGATCGATGGCGGCAAGAACGACCGTTTTGTTGCCTACGCCGATTCGGGCGCGCTCGTCATGGGCCACTATGATGATAATGGCAGCAAATTGCCGCTATGGGATGTCGCGAAACAGTACACACTGGCGGACAACTTCTTCATGGGGGCGTTCGGCGGCTCGTTCTTCAACCACTTTTGGCTGATTTGCGCCTGCGCGCCCAGCTTATCCGGATGCCGACCAGAGCCCGGCCAAGGACTCGATCTCTGGCGTCGAAGTCCGGCGGCACGGCGCTTGACTATCGCGGCCAACTCGCCCAAATCGGCGCTCGACGGAATCCCGAAATTCGTAAGGGACGGCAACCTGACTCCCGATTTCTTCGCGGTCAATACGATGCAGCCGCCCTACCAGCCGAGCGCAAACCAACCCGCGCCGGGCGGCAACCCTGCCCTTGCGAACCCAACGAAGCCGACCACCCTGCCGCCACAGACGGAACAGACGATTGGCGATCTGCTGAGCGCCAAGGGCATCGGCTGGGCCTGGTATGCCGGCGCCTGGCAGGCGACCCTCGACGGCAAGAACGCAGTGCCGGTTCCCAATTTTCAGTACCACCATCAGCCGTTCAACTATTTTGCCGACATGGCTCCTGGCACTGCGGCGCGCGCCGAGCATCTGAGAGATGGCGGACTCGGGGGCAGCGCATTCATAAAGGCAATCGACGGCGGAACGCTGCCGCAGGTCACGTTCTACAAGCCGCAGGGCAATTTGAACGAGCATGCCGGCTACACCGACGTGCTCGACGGCGACCGGCATATCGCTGACGTCATCGAGCATCTGCAGAGGAGCCCGCAATGGGCGCACATGGTCGTCATCGTCACCTATGACGAAAACGGCGGGTTCTGGGACCATGTCGCGCCGCCCAAGGGCGGCCGCTGGGGCCCGGGATCGCGTATCCCGGCGCTGATCGTCTCGCCCTTTGCAAAGAAGGGGTTTGTCGACCACACGCTCTACGACACGACGGCCATACTCTCGCTGATCACAAGGCGCTTTTCCCTGCCGATGCTGCCCGGCTTGAAGCGCCGCAATGCGGCGGTCGCTGCCAACGGCAACCCGCCCCTAGGCGATTTGACCAACGCCCTCGACTTAGCAGGACCTTGAGTTTGCCCTCAGCGGGCCAAGCGATGTCGAGGCAATAGGACCGCCGCGAGCAACTCGCCGATGAGCGAGCCCAGGAACAAACCGACCAGGCCGTAGACGGCAGCAGCGAAGGACAAATCGAGCTGCGGCGCAAAGCTGTCGAATACCGTCTCGGCAATCTGACGGCGAGGACCTCCTTCATCGGCGGCGACATCCTTGGCTGCCACGATCGGACGCAACAGATCCGGGCTCCCTTCGATCCGGTCATAGGACTCGCGCAGGCTGCGCTCGCGATCGAGAGCGGCGGCGAGGGTTTCCGCATTCGACGGCTCGACGGCGCGAAGCTGCGCGAGAAAGCGCCCTTCATCCTCGCCCGAGGCAATGCCGTAGAATCGCTGAGCGGAGGCTTTGCGTTGCGCGATTTCCTGGCCAGAGCTGCGCACCAGCTGCAATAGCGCGGCCTGGTACTCGCGGGTCACCGCCGGCGCCTGCATAGCCAGCAGAGCCAGCGCCAGGGCCGCGGCGAGCCGGATCGAGTACGCAAACCAGCCGGAGAGCAACATAAGGACCAATACTCAACGGCTTTCCAGATCCGGGCGATTCAGGCGCGATGCGCGTTCTTCAACTGGTCGTCGGTAATCCCGACTGCATGTTCGAGGCGCGCTCCCGACAACTGTGCCCCCCATAACGACGCTCCGGTGAGATCGGCGTTGCTCAGATTGGCATCCGAAAGATCGGCGTGGTCCAACTTTGCTCTCTGAAGGCCAGCGTGGCTCAGATCTGCATCGCGCAGGTTGGCCTGCCACAGCGAGGCAGCTTCCATATTCGCATGCCGCAGATTGGCGCCACGCAAGCGAGCGTGATCCAGATCCGCGCCTTGCAGATTAGCGTAGCTGAGATCCGCCTCCCGAAGATCGGCGCTCCACAGTGATAGACCCTGCAGCTGCGCGTAGGAAAGGTCGGCTCTTTCACCGCTTTGCCCATCCGATTCCAGCCAGGTGCGATGATTGGTGAGAACCTGCTTTAGCTCGTCCAGCGGCAACTCTCTGAGTACCGGGCGCGCTTCTGATCGCGTTCTTGAACCTCGTGTCTCGATGCCTCTGTCCGGTACGAGGACTGCTATTGGCGTACCTCCCAGAACCGGCTCCACACCAATGCGCTCGCCGCGGCGCTCTAGGACGTGCCCATTGAAAAGGTTGCGCCAACGTGGCACGTCGCCCGCCGACGGCGGCCAGGGGATCTCAGTTCCGGTCCAGTCGCGTTCGGCCTCGCACCGCCCGGGAAAGCGCGTCGCCGCGACGATCACCGCGTCTTCGTCGTGGCAACGAGCAAACGCGCAGATCTGGTCGGCTCTGGAACCGCTAGCAATCAGCGGCTCATATCCCCCCTGGGCGAACAGCTTGGGATAATCGCGGCGGTGTGCCAGCAGGGTCGCGATGACGGCCAGCTTGACACGGCCGTCGCCCGAATCTCTGAGCATTTCCGACATCGCCGTGCGGCGGTTTCGCTCCAATGACGCCGTTATCCGGTCGAGCAGTTCAGAGCGTGTTCCGTAGTCGACTGGGCGCCGGTTGTCGGGGTCCACAAGGCTTAGGTCCCAGAGCTCCGCCCCTTGGTAGATGTCCGGCATTCCCGGCAGAGTGAGCTTCAAGACGGTCTGCACCAGGCTGTTGCGGATACCGAGCCGCGCGACGTGTTCCTGGAAGGGCAGAAACGCGCTGAGGAATGCATTAGGCCTCGATACGTCGAGTGCGTCCCGCACGAAGCCCAGCATCGCCTCTTCATAAGCCGTATTCGGCGACGCCCAGGTTGAGCGCAGCTTCGCCTCACGCATTGACTTGACCATTGCCCCTTCCAGCCGCTCGGCGAAGGAGCGCAGTTTCGCTGGGTCGGGGTTCTCGATCCCGGTCAGATCAGTCGGCCAGGCGCCGAGCAGAAGCTGGTAGAAGAGGTATTCGTCGTTGCGGTCGGGCGGTGCCGTGCCCTCGACGTCGCCGCGGCGAGCCCGCAAGATGCGGCTCCATGCCTGGACCTGCCGAGCCCAGTCCTCCGGCATCTCGGATAGCACGGCAAGCCGCGCGCGGGTGTCTTCGCCGCGCTTAGTATCGTGGGTAGAGGTTCCCAACATCGCGTGCGGCCAGCGCTCCGCGCGCTGCGCATTGGACCTGTGGAATGCGGCCAATGTCACACCGAAATGGTCGGGATGGCCGCCCACCTCGTTCAATGCGACGAAACGGTTGTAACGGTAGAAAGCGGTGTCCTCAAGCCCCTTCGCCATCACGGGGCCACTGTATTGTTGTACGCGCATTGCAAAGCGGACCACCGATTGCCGGCTGAAACCGCTGCGCGGTTGGGCCACCAGGTCGGTGCTCAGAAGCCGGTGCAGAAAATCGAAGACGCTCGGATCCAGATCCGTCTCGTTGCGCCGCGCGTGGGCCACTGCCCAGTCGATGTCGCGCCGGTCCGCTTCCGTCGGCTCGGCAGCGCGATCGACGTAAGTGCGGTATACCGGAAAACAGGCAACAATCTCCTTCAATCCTCGGTGCAGGATATTGCGCGTGAAATCGGCGGTTCTCGGGTTCTGCCGCGCGACCCGCGCCGCATCGCGGGCGAGGACATTGAGCTCGCTCGCCATCTCGTTGAGCATGATGCGGATTTTGCAGTCGCGCACGATCTCGTCGAAGGCGCGGTGCTCACCGGTAAAAGCCCTGTAGGCTCGAGTGAAGCCATCCTCGCCGGACGGATCAATCAGCAAGCCGAGCAGCAGATTTGCAATTTCGTAACCGGTCGTGCCCTCGACCGGCCAATCCTCACGCAATGTCTCGTGCCGAGCGAGAATTTTCTCGACGACGAGGTAGAACGGGTTCGGCGCATGTTCCCTCAGCCGTAAAAGATAGGCCTTTGGGTCGAGCAGCCCATCGATATGGTCGATCCGCAGTCCATCCAACACTCCGTCGCGCAATAGCTCGAACGCAAGGCGGTGGGCTTGATCGAACAGCTCCGGCAATTCCATGCGCAAGCCGGCGAGCTCGTTGATGTTGAAGAAGCGCCGGTAATTGATGTCATCGGCAGCAACGCGGAAATGCGCGGCGCGCCAGTTTTGATCCTCGATCAATGCGTCCAGGCCTCGCCAGGTCTCGAGATGCCCCGGCTCTCCATTGATCCGGTCGACCGCGGCCCGCACTGCCTCCCGCACATCGCTACGCTGCAACGCCAGCGCACCGAGCTCCGACTGCAAGTCCTTGGCGCGCTGGGCAATGCGCGGCCGCCAGTCCGGCAGCCCGGAAAAGGCGTCGCCCAGCCGTTCGAGCTCCGGGTGCTCGTCGCCCAGCACGCGATGGTAGTGCAGAGGACAGATCGGCAGCTTGTGCGTATCGTACGCCCATACGGCAAATCTGCCGGTGTCCGGTTCAAAGCGGAGAACGAGCTGGCCCGCTTCAAGAACTGCCCCATACTGGTCGCCGAGGAACGGCACCAGCAGCTTGTCACGCAGGTAGCGTCTGTCGGGGTCCCAATCGATGTCGAACCAGCCGGCGTATTCGGACGCTGGGCCCCATTCCAGGATGTCGAGCCACCACGGATTGTCGGAGCCGCCGACGCCCATATGGTTGGGCACAAAATCGAGCACCTGACCGAGACCGCTGTCGCGAAACGCCGTCACCATGTCACGGAATGCCTGCTCGTCGCCGAGCTCCGGATTGAGCTGGCCATGGTCTACGATGTCGTACCCATGGCTGCTGCCGGGACGCGCCTTCAGATAAGGCGAGGCGTAAACGTGGCTGATGCCCAGGCGCGCCAGATAGGGAGCGAGAGCTGCAGCGTCCCGGAAACCGAACCCCTTGTGGAATTGCAGGCGATACGTTGCCCGAGGGATCGGTACTTCAGACATTTCTGGAGCCGCGCTCGCACCGGAAGATCTTGCCGATGTCGTTAAAGCGTGGCCGGGCAGCGAGTTCCTCCAGAGTCATCGACAGGCGGCGCCGCCAATTCGGGTGCTCGTCGGAAGTCGCCGGAACGTTCACCGGATCAGCCTCGTCGGTGAGGTCGTCTATTTGCACCATTGCCAGAACAGACGGTGTCCGGGCGAGAAAGACATGCGCCGCCCGGGCCAAGGTCGGGATATCCGGCTCTTCATTGTCGGACAAAAGCTTCTCGCGGCGGAGCCCCTCCAGAAGCTGGATCCGGTCGCGTTGTCGCATCTGACGCTGGCGCGAGGCTTCGCCCGGCTCCGGGAATAAGCCGAGCTGTTCCTTCAGATCGAGGTCGCGTCCTTCCCACCAGCCGCGCAACGTGGGCAGGTCGTGGCTGCCGACGACGGCCAAAGCCAGTTCTGGGTAGGCGCTCGGCGGCAGGAAGGCGCCGGTCTCTGGGTCCCGCTCGAAAAACAGCACCCGGTAGGAAAGGATGTTCGCCTCCGCCATGCGCTCGCGGAAGCCTTCCGGCACGGTGCCGAGATCTTCGCCGACGACAAGGCAGCTGTGGCGGTGGCTCTCGAGCGCGAGAATGCCGATGAGATCGTCGATCGGATATTGGACGTAAGCGCCGACTGAGGGCTTCTGGCCCTGTGGTACCCAGTAGAGGTGCTGCAACCCCATCACGTGATCGATCCGCAACCCACCCGCGTGGCGCATATTAGCGCGCACTAGCTCGATAAAGCTGCGGTATCCCTCTTCCCAAAGCGCTCGCGGATGAAAGGGTGGCAGCCCCCAGTTCTGCCCGGCCGGATTGTAGAGGTCCGGCGGCGCGCCGACCTGAGCTCCGGATACCACTGCAGCCGCATCGGCCCAGGTCTCGGAGCCGGCTCGATCGGCGCCCACAGCCAGGTCGCGATAGAGGCCTACCGCCATACCCCGCTCGTTAGCCGCTGCTGCCGCAGCGCCCAGCTGCTCGTCAGCAACCCACTGCCGCCATGCAATGAAATCTAAGCGACGCCGGTTTTCCTCGGCGAAGCGTGCGACAGCGGGCGAGGCCGGGTCGCGGTATTCCTGTGGCCAGGCGTGCCAGTCGGCGTGGGACGGATCTTCGTGCGCGAAGTGCTCGCGCAGCGCCAGAAAAAGGCAGTTGCGCTCCAAGACCTCGCCGCGCTCGCGCCGGAACGCCTCGAAAGCGCGCCAGCGCGCAGGATCGGCTGAGGCCCCGCAGGCGTCGAAAAGCCTTTCCAGAACCGAGAGTTTGATCGCGGCGACCCCGGCGTAATCCACAAGGTGCTTGGAACGACAATCTTGTACACCCTGCCCGAAGGCCTCGGAGGCGATCAGGTCCCGCGTCTCCGGGCAGTCCAGCAACTCGGGGACCGCGGTTATGTCGATATTGAGAATGTTGAGCAACAAACGGCTTGCCGGCGAGTAGGGACTGGCGTGTTCGGGATCGTCGGGAAACATCGCGTGCAGCGGGTTGAGGCCGATGACGTCGGCCCCACGATCGGCTGCCAGCTCGACCAGCCTGCGCAGATCACCGAAATCGCCGATGCCCCAGTCGCTACCCGAGCGCAGCAGGTAAAGCTGTGCGGCGATGCCCCACAACCGCCGTCCCTCGATAAGCGCCGGTGGCAGCCAGCATTTCCCGGGTGTCACCACGAGGATCATCGATGCACCGCCCGGTTCGATCGCCAGGCGGTGATAGCCCCAGGGCAGGTCGCTTTCGAGCGGCAACCGGCGGCGCTCCAGCAGAGTTCCATCGACGCTGCGGGCATCGATCAGTTCCAGGTCACCGAATGCGATGCGCCCTGTCCGCTCGGCACCATCCTCCAGCGTCAGACGCCAAGTAATCTCGCCGATGCCGGCAGCCAGGACCAGCTCTATGGTGGGAGGTCCGGCGTCGGCTCGCGACACTTGCACAACAGACAAGGGGCGGAGCCACTCGGCCCGGTCCAACCCCTCGAGTGCGCCCCGCGCCTGCGTCTCGTCGATCGCCTCCACACCCATTGCGGTCAACAGACTGCGTTTCGTCTCGGCACTAGTCTCTACGATTTCGCCCTTCGCATTCCGGAACCGGGATTCAATTCCCATGCGTTCCGCTAGCTCGTCCAGAGCAGAGCTCGCAGGCTCGTGGCGCAGAGCCTCCTCGACAGACCAGCGGACCGTCCAGGGGTCAAAGGTGCCGTCTTGGCCGGCTTCACCCTCTTGCCAAAGCACGCGGCCCGGTTCGGCCGGAAACCCTGCTGTCGGCGTGGCTGTCAAGTTCGCGGCCAATACCAGCGTCTCGCCTCCGCCAATTGCCCAGTGCACGAGGATCGCGCCGTCGCCGAGCAACTCGTACCGGCCGCCGGCCTGGATGGCTGGGAGACGCGGCACAATCTCGGCGCGCCGTATTGCCAGCACCCGGCGATACCAATTCAACCACCCGGAATGGGGGGCCCGCTCGATGTCCTCCCAGTCGAGCTTGGCGGCGGCGAAGGTCACCTCTGCCATCGGATCGGGGATACGCTCGCGCATCGCCGGGTCCTGGAATTCCGGGAAACGCGCGAACTCCTCGCGCCGGCCCAGGCGCACTGCATCGGCCAGCTCTGGCCCGAAATCGCAGAAGAAGGGAAACGGCTGCGCTGCGCCCCACTCCTCGCCCATGAACAGCATCGGGATCTGCGGCAGCAGCAGATAGACCGCCGCAATCGCTCGTACAGCTTCGGCTGGTGCGAAATCGGTCAGCCGGTCGCCGAAAGCCCGGTTGCCGACCTGATCGTGGTTCTGGATGAAGGCGACAAAAGCAGTCGGCGGCAGGTCGGCGCTTGGCGCGCCGCGCGGACGCCCGCGATAGGGCATCAGCTCGCCCTGGAATGCAAACCCCTCCGCCAGAGCGCGGCCCAGCTTCTCGGGATCGCCTTTTAATCGGCGTAATAACCCTTCGTCTCGCCGCTCGCCGACACATGCAGCACATGATGGACATCGTCGTTCCATTGTGCGGTGTACCAGCACGGCTCGCCGTTGTCGGCGCGCACCAGAAGCTTCGCCTGGTTCTCTTCGTTCTCTAGGATCAGGTGGATATGCCGATCTCGCGCTGCTGCGCGCACCCGCTCTGCGAGCTCCTCGAGCAGATGCTTTGGGCTGTCATCGAGGATGGCATGCACGGCATCCAGCCGAAGCCCGTCGAGGTGGAATTCCTCGATCCAATAGAGGGCGTTGTGGATGATGAATTCGCGTACCGGACCGCTGCCAGGCCCGTCGAAATTGATTGCCGCGCCCCACGGCGTCGCGTGGCGATCAGTGAAGGTCTGTGGCGCGATCGCGTGGATATAGGCGCCTTCCGGTCCGAAATGGTTGTACACGACGTCGAGTAGCACCATCAGCCCGCGAGCGTGAGCGGCTTCGACCAGCGCCTTCAGGTCCTCCGGCCGGCCATAGGAAGAGTCCGGGGCGTAAAGCAGCACGCCGTCGTAGCCCCAGTTCCGGCAGGCCGGGGAAATCACCGATCGGCATGATCTCGATCGCGGTCACGCCGAGCGCAACCAAATGGTCGAGCATGCCGATAGCACCACGGAAGGTGCCCTCCGGCGTAAAGGCGCCGATGTGCAGTTCGTAGACGACAGCCTCATGCCAGGGGCGCCCGCTCCAGCCGGCGTCGCGCCACGCGTAGGCCGCTGGATCGACCACCTCGCTCGGCCCATGCACGTCGTCCGGCTGATAGCGCGAGGCCGGGTCCGGAACGCGCAGCCCATCCGGCAGCACGAAGCGATATCGCGTACCGGCGCGAGCGCGATCGGTGACGAGTTCGTGCCAGCCCTCGCCGACTGGTTGCATGGCGACCGTCTCGCCGTCCAGCTCGATCTGAATCTCCCGATGTGGCGGCGCCCAGAGGCGAAAGCGAACCTTGCCCTCGGCCTGGACCTCGGCGCCGAAGGGCATGTGGTGCGTGCGCGCCGCCGCGGGCGAGGTCTCCTTGTCGAGCAGCGCCAGGACGCCGCGCAGTGGGATCGGCGACCCATTCCGGCCGGTTGGCGAGCTCGTACGCGATTTCGTAGAGAGCCTTTTCGAGCATGAAGAACCGCACGATCCGATCGGCATCGGCGCGGTTCTCTGGGCAGAACCTGTTGCCGCGCGCAGTCTCGAAATAGGCATCGAGGAAAGCCTGCGACGCCTCTGCCTCCCATGCCGCGAGCCGATTCTCAATGGCATCCCGTTCCGGCTGGGAAGGATTCTGCGGCAATGCGCGGCTCGCCGCTGCGGCGGCGTAGGCGAACGAGCGGAGCATCCCGGCAACATCCCGCAGAGCCGAATGCTTTGCGCGGCGCTCCGCCAACGGACGCAGCGGCTCGCCCTCGAAGTCGATAATGACGGCGTCCCCGTCGGTGGCTAGTACTTGGCCGAGGTGATAATCGCCATGGTGCCGCGTCTTCGCGAAGGCCTGGACCTTGCCGAGCACTGCCTGCAGCCGCTCTGTGACTTCGCCGCGGCGCGCGAGAAGCACCTCCGCAAGATCTCGAGCCTGCGGCTCGAGCGCTGTCCCGTGGGTAAGACCTTCGAGCGCGCGATGGCTGGTCTCCTGCGCAGCCGCCGCCCAGGATCGGATGTCTTCGGCACTGACCGGCTCAGGCCGGAATGCCGGATCGTCCGTATCGGTCTCAAACGCGACGTGCATTTCCGCGGTACGCCGGCCCAGTAGCCTGAGCCAGCTCGTGGCTTCATCAAAAGCTTCACCCTCGCCAGCTTCTGCACCGCGTGCGAGCCGCTCGAGCACCCAGGACCAGCCGTCACCCTCGTTGGGGACGAAGGCTTGCATTATCGAGAGGGTCATGGGCCCGGCGCCGGATGCCGCGCCCTCCAGCTCCGCCCAGCCGAGCAGGGACGGGGTAGCCGCGAAACCAGCCGTCTCCGTTAGGAACCGGCTCACTTCGAGCTCGGGGTGGACGCCACTCTCCACCTTTCGGATCACCTTCAGGATAGCCTCGTCGCCGATGCGGATCGAGGTGTTCGACTGCTCGGCCTTGCCCCGGCGAATGGCCCAGTCGCCGCCGGCTTCGAGCCCAACTCGCGCCAGTTGGTCCGTTCTCCCCGTTCGCAGCCACACAGGGCCAGAGGCCGCGCCGCCGCCCCCGAGCAACAAATTGGTCCAGGCGCGGACGAACGCGTCCACGGAGAATGCCTCTACTACCCGCATTTCCCCGCCATCATCGCTCCCGCTGCGATCGCTGCTGTCCGCTGGCTGCGATGCGATTACCTGAGCCGGGTCTGCTTGCTCCTGTGGAACAAGCGCCAGTGGCACGAAGAGACGCAGCGGCGGCTGGCCCGGCGGCGTTACCCGCCAGATCGCAACGGCAGAGGGCACACCGGAGACCGGAAACGGGAGCAGCACCGAAAGCTTAACATCAGGCGTGCCCGAATCCTTCGCGGGGTACCACCGCTGTCGTGTAAGAAAATCCGGCAGCTCAGATGCGGCCAGAGTCTCCAGCCATGAGGGCCAGTGTGGAGTCACCGGCCTGTTGCCGATGCCAGCTGAGCGGGCAGAAGAGTATGGCACGTCGGACCTGCGGTCTGGTTCCGGTTAAAAAAACGGTCCGCCGCGCAAGGGTTCTGAATCGCGAGGAATTGGGTCGTCTGTGGGATAAACTGCCTCAGCACGACTGCCCTAATTGCTAACGGCCGGTACCGCCTTGGCCACTGTTGCTGGTCGCGCTGGTGCTGGATCCTTGGTTCTGTGTCGCTTGCTGATGTGCATGCTTGCTGGCTTCATGATGCCCTATCACACAACCGGCTCCGGCCCCCAATACACCGTGGTGACCCGCGAAGTGGCCCGCCACCCCACCGACGGCTGCACCCTTGAGGCAACCAGCCGCATTTGCCGCCGAAGACGTTACGCCTGCTATCAGCGCGAGGGACAAAACTGTGGGCATAAATTTCGATTTCATTGTGTTTCCCTTATCGCACGAGTTAACCAGCTACCCTGACGATGAACAAATGAAACCAAAAAAGATCCCGTGCCCGTGCCGTGGTTCGGTAATCTAGGTGCAAAGAGCAGTCCGGTAATCACAACGGCCATGTCGTTCACCTGGCCGATGAAAGGACAGACGGGCTATAAACGCGCATGCACCGCTGGACGCGTTTCGGCCTAGTAGTTTTTGCCGCGCTGTTGGTTATCGGCGGCGGCTATACAGCTTTTTGGTTCCTGGTCGCCGGCCGCGTCGAGACCGGTATCCTTGACTGGGCGCAATCGCAACGCGCCGACAAGATCGATGTATCCTGGCAAAAGATGCGCGTCAGCGGTTACCCGGTCACGTTTCGGATAGAAATCGGCTCCGCGGTACTGCGCGATCGTGCGGTCACGCCTTCCCCGGAACTTCATGTTCCCGTGCTCTCCGGCGCCGCCGGCCCCTGGGATCTTGCTGACTGGCGGCTTGCAGCGCCCGAGGGCTTCACGGCCGATCTCGCCGCTGCCGGCGGAGGCGCCCCGGCAAAACTAATCGCGCATACCGCCGATGGGGTTGTCGCGATCGAGACCGCGGGCGGCTGGACGCTCTGGCTGACCTTAGGGAACATTCGGGTCGAGGCGGGCGCTCCGATACTCGTCAGTTCAGCCCACGCCAGGCTCACCGTCCCGCCGGGGCCGACGCGTGGGCATGCCGACCCGATGACGGCTCTCGCCGTCGAGGCGAGCCAGATAAAGTTGCCGCTCGGCGTCGGGCCGTTAGGGGACAAAATCGACGAACTCGATTTCGGCGCAAAGGTAAAAGGTGCCATCCCGAGCGGCAAGCTCGCCGATGCAGTAGCCGCCTGGAGGGACGCCGGCGGTGCGATCGAACTTGATAATCTGCGCCTGAAATGGGGCGCCCTCGATGCGACTGCGACCGGGACGATCGCCCTAGACCAGGAGCTGCAGCCGACAGCGGGCTTCTCCGGAGCGATCAAGGGATACGACCAAATCCTGACGGCGCTCGTACAAAACGGGCAAATGCGGCCCTCCGATGCCGGGCTCGCGCGCATTGCGCTGACCTTGCTCGCCAAGGCCGGACCGGACGGCAAACCTGAGATCAGGACCGAATTTACGATCCAGAACGGGCAGATTTTCCTCGGACCGGCAAAGCTCGGCAGGATCCCCCGTATCACCTGGCAATAGCGCGGCGAGCCCCTCTCAGGCCTGCTTCGCCTCGATGATCGAACGGCGGATCGCGCGGGTACGGCTAAAAAGTTCCTGCAGCTTATCTCCTTCACCCCAGCGGATGGCTCGCTGCAATGCCGTCAAGTCCTCGGTGAAGCGCTGCACGATCTCGAGCACCGCTTCGCGATTGTTGAGAAAAATGTCGCGCCACATCACCGGGTCGGACGCGGCGATGCGGGTGAAGTCGCGGAAGCCGCTGGCCGAGAATTCGATGACCTCGGATTTGAGGCTCTCCTCAAGGTTGGTCGCGGTGCCGACGATCGTGTAGGCGATCAGATGCGGCAAATGCGAGGTCATCGCCAACACCTTGTCGTGGTGGTCGGCGCTCATCGTGACGACCCGCATGCCGAAGCCTTCCCACATTCGGCCGACCGCGGCCACCGGCTCGGACGCGGCGTCCGGCAGAGGGGTCAGAATGCACCAGCGGTCCCGAAATAGTTCCGCGAACCCCAATTCGGGTCCGGAATGCTCGGTGCCGGCGACGGGGTGGCCGGGAACGAAGTGAACGCCTTGAGGTAGGTGAGGCCCGAGGTCGCGGATTGCCGCCTGCTTTACCGAGCCGACATCAGTCAGGATCGCGCCGTTCTTTAGCACCGCCGCGATCTTTTCGCCGATTTCGGCGTACGCGGAGAGCGGGGTCGCGACGACCACGAGATCGGCGCCGGCGGCAGCCTGTGCCGGGTCGTGCGTCGTCGCGTCGGCAATCGCCAGCCGCCTCACTGCGGCGAGGGTCTCGGCTCGCCGCGCGCAAGCGATGATTTCGGTCTCGGGACTGTCCCGGCGCAATGCCCGTGCGAGCGAGGACCCGATCAACCCGACCCCGATCAGCGCCACGCGGTCAAACATTTTTTCACTCATCGCGCGGCCATGAATTCGGCGATGGCAGCTGCGACGGTTTCCATCTCCGGTCCGGTCCCGATCGTGATCCTCAGATGTTGTGGAAGGCCATATGCGCCCATCTTGCGGGTGAGAATGCCGCGCGACTGCAGGAAAGCGAATGCCGCGTCGGCGTTCTTGAGCGGATCTCCGGGGAATCGCGCGAGGACGAAATTGGCGACGCTCGGGGTGAGCGCGAGGCCGAGCGCTGCGAGCCGCTCGGAAAGCCACGGCAGCCATCTCTCGTTATGGACGCGGGCGCGCGTGAGCGCCTCGACATCCTCGACCGCAGCGATACCGGCGGCTTGCGCCGCTGCGCTCACATTGAAGGGGCTTCGCACCCGGTTGAGGACGTCGGCTACCTCCGGCGGACAATACGCCCATCCGAGCCGCAGCCCGGCGAGGGCATAGATTTTCGAAAACGTCCGCAGCATCACGACGTTTTCCGCGCGGTTCACCAGCGCAATGCCGGGCTCGTAATCGTTGCGGTTGACGAACTCGGCATAGGCGGCGTCGATCGCGAGCAATACCGAGGGCGGTAGACCGGCATGTAGCCGGGCGATCTCCTGTGACCCGAGATATGTGCCTGTCGGGTTGTTCGGGTTGGCGATAAAGACGATACGTGTGCGCTCGGTCACCCTGGCCAGCACGGCCTCGACATCGGTCGCCAGCTCTCGCTCGGGAGCCGCTATCGGCGTGGCGCCCACCGCCATCGCGTTGATCGGATACATCAGGAAACCGTGGCGGCTGTAGAGCACCTCGTCGCCCGGACCGGCATAGCATCGCAGCAGCAACGCGATCAGCTCGTCGGAACCGGCGCCGCAAACGATCCGCGCGGGATCGATCCCGTGGCAATGCCCGAGCGCCTCGCGCAACTCCTGAGCATTCCCGTCCGGATAGCGATGGATCTCTCCGGCGAGAGCGCGGTAGGCCGCGATTGCCTTGCTGCTCGGCCCGAGTGCGCTCTCGTTCGAGGCCAGACGGATCGGGCGCTCGACCCCGGCCACCTTCGCTTCGCCGCCAACATAGGGGCTGATGTCGAGAATGCCCGGGCGGGGCACCAGCCCCGGTTCATGCGTCATGCGCTCAGCCCTTCGTGGCCAGAGCTGGCGGCGAGAGCGGCATCGCGTAGCCGCCGAGCGGCAGCAGCCGCTCGAACGCGGCGCCCAGTTCCGCGCGAAAGCGCGTCGAGGCGTCTGTCCGAGATCGGCACAAAGCCTTCCACCTCGATCAGATAGACCGCCTTGCCGCGACCGCTGCACGCGAGGAAGGTGCATGCGAGCCCGACGGTCGAGAGAAGCTCTGCGAGATCCGAGGCTGGCTTATCGCCGCGGAACATTCCGCACCGAGCAACGTGCGATCGAGACCGCTCTCCTCCTGTCCGCCGCATCCGATCGCCAGCGCATCGGTATCGGCGCGGGCGTTGCCGCGCGCACCGAACGGCAGGCGCGCGACGACCCGCGGCGCGTCGTCGTCGGTCGACAGCAAATGCGGCCACCAGGGATCCGGTTCTCCTGTGTTCGGCAGCGGCAATACGCCGACAGAGTTGGTTCCGCTGCCGACCGCGCGGATCACTTGATTTACGGTCTCGTAAGCCGAGATCGGCGTATTGCTGCCGTAATGGTCGCGCGCCAGATCCCAGAACCCCGGCCGATCGGCAGGGGCGAATACAGCGACCGAAAAAGGGGATTGCAACCGGACCGTTGCTGCCAACATCTCCCGCCACATGCGAACGAGGGTTGCGACAGGGAAGGCGCCACGGTGACGTCCGACGAGCCGGCGGATAATCTCCGCCTCGCGGGCAGGTTGATAGGCCGGCCGGTTCCCGTCTTTCTTGCTGGCCGCGACCTGCGACACGATCTGCGCCCGGTCGATCAGCAGGTCCTGCAGCTTGTCGTCGATCTCGTCCAGGCGCCGGCGCAAGCCTTCGAGATCTGAGGGGGTCACGGGCATATGTCGGTCGGTGCAGCGGGAGGCGTACTAGTAGGGTGCCGACCTGGCAAAATCAAAGAAAACATTGACATGCCTGATCCCAGATCCCTAGCTGGCTCCCCCAATCGGCAACCGGCGGCACTGGGGGCCGCCGCCGCCGCGCAACCGAATTGGTTTGGAGCTTTGCGGTGTCGACCCTGATATCCCCGCGCCCTCGCTCCCGCTCGGGCCAGGACTGGCCCGGCTACACTTTGCTCGTGCGCACACCGTTGCGGCTAGATTGCGGGATCGATTTCGGCCCGTTCACGATCGCCTACCAGACCTACGGGACGCTAAACCCGGATCGATCGAACGCTATTCTCGTCTGCCACGCGCTGACCGGCGACCAATATGCCGCCGATCCGCATCCGCTAACCGGAAAACCCGGCTGGTGGGAGACATTGATCGGGCCGGGACGCGTGCTCGATACCGACCGCTATTTCTTGATTTGCCCGAACGTGCTCGGCGGCTGCATGGGCACAACGGGCCCGCAGGACATCGATCCGGCGACCGGCGAGCCCTGGGCGCTGTCGTTCCCGGTGATCACGATCCGCGACATGGTGCGCGCGCAAAAGCTCCTGCTTGACCATCTCGGGATCAGCAGCCTGTTCTGCGTCATCGGCGGCTCGATGGGCGCGATGCAGGTGCTCGAATGGGCGGCCAGCTATCCCGACAGCGTCTTTGCCGCGGTGCCGATCGCCGGAGCGGCCCGTCATTCGGCGCAAAACATTGCGTTTCACGAGGTCGGCCGGCAGGCGATCATGGCCGACCCCGATTGGTGCGGCGGGCGCTACCTAAGCCTCGACCGCAAGCCGGTGCGCGGGCTCGCCGTGGCCCGCATGGCGGCCCACATCACTTATCTTTCCGAAGCGGCATTGCACCGCAAATTCGGGCGCAATCTGCAGGATCGCCTCGCGGTCACCTACGGTTTCGACGCCGATTTCCAGGTCGAGAGCTATCTGCGCCACCAGGGCAGTACTTTTGTCGATCGGTTCGACGCCAACTCTTACCTCTACATCACCCGCGCGATGGATTACTTCGATCTGGCGGCCGAGCACGGCGGATCGCTGGCAGGCGCGTTCGAGGGCACGCGCTCGCGTTTCTGCATCATCTCGTTCACCAGCGATTGGCTGTTTCCGACCCCGGAAAGTCGGGAGGTCGTGCATGCGCTGAACGCCGCGGCAGCCAATGTCAGCTTTGTCGAGATCGCTACCGATAACGGGCATGACGCGTTTCTGTTGCACGAGCCGGAGCTGTTCGAGACTTTGCACGGTTTTTTGAACGGCTGCGCCGAGCACCGCGGCCTCGGCCGTTCCAAGTAATGGCCGCATCCGGCGAAAGCGCCGCGCTGAGTTTCGGCGCGGCCGCGCAAGCGACGCTGGCGCCAGGCGCCGCGGGCGAGCTGCGCCAGGATCTGCGGCTGATCGCCGAGATGATCGAACCCGGGTCGCGCGTGCTCGACGTCGGTTGCGGCGACGGGGCATTGCTGGCCTATCTGGCGCGGCAAAAGAGCGTCGACGGGCGCGGCATCGAGCTGAGTCAGTCGGGCGTAAACGCCTGTGTCGGCCACGGCCTCTCGGTCATTCAAGGCGACGCCGACCGCGATCTCGAAGCCTATCCGGACGGGGCCTTCGATGTCGTCGTGTTGAGCCAAACCCTGCAAGCGACGCACCGGCCGCGCCGGGTCGTCGAGGAGCTTGTACGCATCGGCCGGCGCGCGATCGTGTCGTTTCCGAATTTCGGGTTCTGGCGGATCCGCCTCAGGCTTTTGATGACCGGCCGGATGCCGGTTTCGCATTGCCTCGTCTACCCTTGGTACGAGACGCCCAACATTCATCTCTGCACGATCCGCGATTTTGTCGCGCTCTGCGACGAGATCGGCGTCCGGGTCGACCGCAGCGTCACGCTGGACCGCCACGGACAACCTTATTCGCTCGATCCTCGCGGCAGTTTAGCGAATTTCCTCGCCGAGCAAGGCATCTTCGTCCTTTGCGGGAGCGCCGGTCTGTAACCCCGATATACAACCGGCCGTGCACACAGCCTTGTCGCCAGTGTGCATAGGTTCCAGGCGCGCGAGCTGACGCCCGCGCCCAGGAAAGACAACTTTGGCCTCTGGCAGGAGTGACCATGCCGATTACGCTGCAAGAAAACCTCCGGGGCATCTTGTACACGCCGTTCTACGCAGCGCTGGCATTAGGCGCGTATCGTCGCGAAGGGGTGGAGGTCGGGTTTGTCAGCGCACCCGAACCGGCGCAGGCAGTCGAGGGCCTGTTCGCCGGCACGGTCGATGTCGCCTGGGGCGGGCCGATGCGCGTCATGCAGACTTATGACCGACGGGCGGATTGCGACCTCGTCTGCTTTGGCGAAGCGGTGACGCGAGACCCGTTTTTTCTGATCGGGCGCGAGCCGCGCCCCGATTTCACGCTCGCCGACCTCCACGGCAAGCGCGTCGCGACGGTCAGCGAGGTGCCCACCCCCTGGCTGTGCCTGCAGGAGGATATGCGGCGCGCCGGCCTCGACCCGGACGCATTGCCGCGGGTCGCCGATCGAACAATGGCGGAAAACGTGGCAGCGCTGCGCCGCGGCGAGTTCGATGTTGTGCAGCTCTTCCAACCCTTCGCCGAGGAACTGATCGCTGCCGGCGACGGCCACATTTGGTATGCCGCCGCAACCCGCGGGCCGACCTCGTATACCAGCTTCTACGCCCGCCGCAGCGTGCTCGTCACACGTCGAGAGGAGCTGAGAAAGATGGTGCGGGGGCTCTATCGGACGCAGAAGTGGCTCCACGCCAGCCCGCCCGAGGCGCTCGCCGACGCAGTGCAATCCTTCTTCCCGGCGGTTCCAGCCCCGCTGCTGCGCGCCGCGATAGCGCGTTACCTTGCGCTCGGCATCTGGGGCGGCGACCCGATCCTGCCGCGCGCCGGCTATGACCGCCTTCGCGCCGGCCTAATATCCGCCCGCTTTGTCAAAGAGGCCGCCGCGTTCGAGCAAGCGGTCGACAACATGCTCGCAGAGGAAATCGTCCGAGAGGACCCGCCCGCATTGGAAGAGTAAAGGCCCTCTTCCCGTGTCGCGGAATGGCTAGGCGGCGCCGCGGACGGTGGGCATGACCTCCTCTGCGAGGATCTGCATCTGCTCGAGGGCCAAGCTGTTGGGCATTCCGGGCCAATGTAGCGAGGCGACGAGGTGGTTGACCCCGAAGCGCCGTTGCAGGTCGATCAGCCGCTCGGCGACCTCGGCCGGAGAGCCGATCAGAAAGCGATCGTTGAGCAGCTCGTCGAAACCGTGGTCGAAATCGTCCCCCGCCGGCATGACTTTGTCCTGGCCCCATTCGCGGTAGGTCTTGTATTTGACCTCGAGGTAGGGCTGCGCCAAGCGGATCGCCTCATCGCGGGTGGCGGCGACGAAGACCTCGCGCCGCATCGGCAATTCGGCCGGGAACGGCTTGCGGTACTCGTCCAATGCTCGCTTGTAGAGATCCAGCTGGCGCGCCAGGGTCGTCAGAGTGCTGTGCGGGTTGATGTACCAGCAATCGCCGAGCCGCGCCGCGCGCCGGATCGCGGCATCGGCATTGGCGCCGATCCAAATGGGTGGCATTGGCTTTTGCAGCGGCTTGACCGTCGAATTGGCGTGATCGAGCACGAAATGCGAGCCCGTCATGTCGACGAAATCCTCGGTCCACAGCCGCTTCACGGCGAGGAGGCATTCCTCGAAGCGCTTCGCAGCTTCTTTGCGCGCCAGGCCGAACGCCTTGAATTCGACGTCGCGATAGCCGATACCGCAGCCAAACACCAATTTGCCGCCGCACATGATGTCCAGTGTCGCCAGCTGCTCGGCGATGTCGAGCGGTTTATGCAACGGTAATAGCACGAGCCCGCAAACAAGCCGCAGGCTCGGCGCCAATATCGCCGCCTGCGCCAGAAACGGAATCTGCTGCAAGGATTGCAGCGGATGGGCGCTGTAATGAGAGCCTTTGACCAACGCATTGAAGCCGAGCTGCTCTGCCCGCATGACGAGGTCGATGTCGTCTGCGAGACGCACGCGCATGTCTTCGCCGGCTGGATGCTGGCCGCGAACGATCAGGCTGAGTTCCATTCATTGTTCTCCTTTTAATTCACCCTCTGGAGGCGCGCCGCCCCTGCGCGCTTTGCCCGGATAGGCGGCCGAAAAATTTGCCGCGTATACGAAGGCCACAACAGTCAGCGCCGGGTCAACCCAATCGGGACCAGCGAAGCTGCAGTGATCTCATGCGCCAGCCAAAGCCTGCGAAGACGCCCGCCCACAGCCAAAGAACGCCACGCAAGGCGCGAAATGCAAATGCTACGTTTTGCATGCCGTCTTCTAATAGGCGGTGTAAGATACCGAAGGTTATGACCCGCTTGGTCCGCTGTAGGTTACCGGATGAATGATGCAAACTCAGAGAAAGGCGGCTTTATACGCGAGCGCCGCGCCGGCATGACGGCCATTGCGGCGGTGATGCCGGTCGCGGTCCTGCTTTGGCTGGCAATTGCCTATCTCGTACCCCCGTTGGCGGGGATGGACACCCTGGACGGCAGGATGCCTTTTACGCTGAAATGCTGCTGCCTCGCGGTTCTGTTTTGCCTCGTGACCGGCGTCGAGGCCGTTGCTCATGAAGCCTGTCCTCGCCCGCCTTTGATCCGCTTTCCGATTTGAAACGCGGCGGCTACGAGTCAATCAACGCTACCTACAAAACACATTGGAGCAGATCCTGGTGTTTGCGGCCGGGCTTTTTGGTCCGCGGCCTATTCCCGGACGGGTCCGCGATGCGGGCCGTGCTGGCGACCACTGTCGTTTGGGTGCTGACGCGCTTCGCCTTTTGGATCGGCTATCACCGGAGCGCCGCAATGCGGGGCCTGGGTGCGCCGGGGATGGCGCTCGGCATGATTGTCCTTCTCTATGTGGCAGTTCGGATCGGCTATGAGGTCGGCGGCTTCATCGGGGCGGCGATCCCGGTCGCCGCGTTTCTAGCGATTGAGGCTTTTTGTTCCGGGCCACCCGAGCCTTGCCGTCCGCCGATCATGTCTATGCGTGTCACGGTGCATGTCTCAAAACTTTCTCACCGGGAGCTGGTGCCTGAAGAGGCAATGAGTTAGCCGGCGCAGAAGTCCGGGTGCGAATGTCCGCATAAATGCCATCAGTCCGTTCCCCCACCACCTACCACTAGCGGTTCGCAAGTGGCTAAGTGTTGTCCGGGACCAATCATCGGCGCCGTCGTTACGGCTTAGGGTCTGTAGTGCAGATCATCGTCGTGCGCGTGCGTGAGGATCAGCTTACATCGCGCAACACTGAGTTTCGACTGCTTGCCGGATGCCAGTTGTCTTAGGGCTGGTGAGGAGGCAATCTGCGGCAGCAGGTATGCGACAGCGCCGCAGGAGGAACGGATGACGATCGAGCCTATGCTGACCGAAGAGACGCCGGCGAACGCGCTGGTCGCGCGGGTGCTCGAAGAGGCCGGGATCGAGATGGTCTTCGGCATTTCCGGCGGGCACACCGGCCGGATCGTCTCGGGGCTCAGCCAATATCAGAACTCGGTCCGCACCGTTCTGGTGCGCGAGGAATCCCTGGGCGGCGTCATGGCGGAGGTCTATGGCCGGCTGACGCGGCGGCCGGGTGTACTGCTTGGGCAGGGCCCCTGGGTGCTCGGCAACGGCCTTCTCGGCACGATTGAGGCACACCTGTCGAGCTCGCCGATGCTGCTGTTGACCGATTTCAGCGATGCGCCGCGCTTCACATTGCATGCGCCCTACCAGCAGGCGACCGGCGACTGGGGCAGCTGGGACGCGCGCCGCGCCTTCAGCGGCGTCACCAAGCACGTCATGCAGGCGCACGACCCGATTGCCGCCGTGCAGGCCACCCAGCTCGCGATAAAGCATGCGCTCGCCGGCCAACCGGGACCGGTTGCGGTGCTCTACAGCCATGATTCACTGGCGGGTTCCGTAGCCCCCGACTCGCAGCCGATGCTGTACCCGACCCGGCACTATCTCCCCTCCCCGCCTCCGCCGGCAGACCCGCGGACGGTCGAGGCGGCCGCGGCGGCACTGCTGGCGGCACACAAGCCGGTGCTGATCGCCGGCAACGGCGTCCGCATCGCGCAGGCCTATGACCAGCTGCGCCGGCTCGCCGAGATGGCCGGCCTTCCGGTGGCGACGACGGCAGCCGGCAAGGGCTCCTTCGCCGAGACCCATCCCTTGGCGCTCGGCGTGTTCGGCACGTTCGGGACGGCAGCGGCGAATGCCTGCGTTGCCGAGGCCGATCTCGTCCTCGTCATCGGCTCGAAACTGTCGCCGAGCGATACGGCGTGGGAGAACCGCGCCCTACTCGACCCGACGCGGCAGAATTTCGTGCAGCTCGACATCGAGCCGCGCAACGCGTCCTGGAACTACCCGGCCGAGCATGTGCTGATCGGCGACGCCGCGATTGTCCTCGACCAGCTGATCGACGAGGTCGGATCGCGCGGCGGCGACCGCCGGCAACAAGCGGAGCGGCGCGTCTCAGCGCATCGCGAGCGCCTCGGCTATTTCAATGATCGCGCCTATTTCGCCGACGACCAGCCGATCCTGCCGCAGCGCGTGATCGGCGAATTGCAGCGCAACCTGCCCGAGGACGCGATCGTCACCTGCGACGCCGGGGAAAACCGCATCATGATGACGCATTTCTACCAGACGAAGCGGCACGAGGGGTTTCTGCAGGCCGCCGGCTCGGGGCCGATGGGGTTCGGCATCCCGGCAGCGCTTGGCGCCAAGCTCGTGCACCCGGACCGTCCCGTCGTCGCGGTCGTCGGCGACGGCGGCTTTGCGATGACGATGAACGGCCTGATGACGGCAATCGAGCAGGACATCCCGATCATCACCGTCGTCTTTAACAACAAGGCGCTCGGCTGGGTCTTGCACGGCTCCGGGCGGTTCGCCGCCGAATTCAACGACTTCAACCATGCCGAGATCGCCAAGGCGATGGGCTGCCGCGGCGTGCGGGTCACCGATCCGGCGGCACTCGGGCCCGCTTTGCGCGAGGCACTCGCCGCGCGCGCCCCGACCGTCATCGACGTGATGACCTCTCTCGAAGTCACCTTTGCCGACATCACCTCGCAATTGGCTAAGGACGCCTCGCCGCGGCGCCGCTAATCGAGATGTTCCCAGCGGCAAATCTGGGCCTCCTGGAGCGCTATCGGGTCCCGGTAGACTGGAAAGTCGAGCTTTCAAAGATCGATCCACGGAACCGGGAAGCAATACCCTTTCCCCGATTGGAAACCGAAGCTGCCACGGTCGCCGACATCGCCGAAATCGACCGCCTGCAGGAAGTTCTCTACGCCGAGGCCAAGTATACTCTACTCGTGGTCCTGCAGGGCCAGGATGCCAGCGGGAAGGACGGCACCATTCGGCGGGTCTTTAGCCCGCTCAACCCGCTTGGAGTCGTCGTGACCAGTTTTAAGAAGCCGACGCCGCGTGAGCTGGCGCATGATTTTTTATGGCGTATCCACAAAGCTGTGCCGCCGGCGGGAATGATCGGCATCTTCAACCGATCGCATTATGAGGACGTTCTGGTGCCCCGCATCCACGCGACGCTGCCGGCGGACCAGATAGAGGCGCGCTATCGCCAAATAAATGCCTTCGAGCGGCACCTCGCGGAGAATGATGTAACCATTCTCAAGTTTTACCTGCACATCTCGAAAAAGGAGCAGAAGGCGCGGCTCGATGCTCGCCTACACGATCCGACGAAACGATGGAAGTTCAGTCCCGCCGATCTCGCCGAGCGCAAGCATTGGGGCGACTACATATCGGCTTACGAGGTCGCTCTCCAGCGGTGCAGTACACAATGGGCGCCTTGGTTTGTTATCCCGGCTGACCGCAAATGGTATCGCAACGCAAACGTAGCGCGCATCGTCCGCGCCACCCTTGAGGCGCTGGACCTGACCTATCCGTCCGAAATGCCGGGACTGGACAAGATTTCGGATCGACTAGCGCCGTCACAACCCGATCTTCTCAGCTGAGGTGTGTTGGCGCCGTTGTGTGTAGAGGGCCGCATCCGTTCTGGCGCGCTCGACCGATCTCCTTATGTTGTGTCCGGTCTGGCCGCGTCGGAGCGATCGCTAGCAGCCTAGCTTGGATGCCAGATCGATAAAATTGTCGGCGATCACGTCGAAATCGTGCTCGGCTTTAAGGTCTCGGGTCTTGTTGGGGCCGTGCTCGTGCGGTCGGCTGACAAAGGCGGTGCGAAACCCGCGACCGCGCGCCGCGACGAGATCGCCATTATGTGCCGCCACCATCATGCACTGCTCGGGTCTGAGGTCGAGCAGCGCGGCAGAGCGGTCGTAGGCCTCGGGCTGGGGCTTGTAGGCGTGGGCGATCTCCGCGCCAAGGATGACATCCCACGGCAGGCCGGCGTGTTTGGCCATGTTGACCATCAGCGCGACATTGCCGTTCGACAATGTCGCGAGGATGAATTTGCGCTTGAGCCGGGTGAGCCCTTCGACGCTGTCGGGCCACCCGTCGAGCCGGTGCCAGGCGCGGTTGAGGTGGTCGATCTCGCCCTCGCCGAGACCGCTGATATCCAATTCCTTCAACAGTTCGACCAGGTTCTCGCGATGCAGATCGTCGAGCCTGGCCCAGGGCCGCTCGCCGTTGCGTACCTTCTCCATCGCCGGCTGATAGCGGGCCCGCCAACGGTCGGCGAAAGCATGCCAATCCTTCTCATAGCCCCTCGACCCGAGAAAGCTTTTCGCCTCGCGGGCGATGCTGTCTCGCCAGTCCACCACGGTACCGAACACGTCGAAGGTGAGAGCCTTCACGTTGGGGAGTGCCATCCGCCGAATCCCGCCAACTAGGTTGCCGCCAAGCTTCGATGTCGCGCTTCGAGAGCGATCATGTCAAGGCAGGGGCTTCTTGATGCAGATGAAGTCCTTGCCGCCATCGGTCTTTTCGCACAAGACGACGGCGCGCTGAACGTTGTCTACGACCCACAGAAAAGAGGTGTGATCGTTTGCCGCCGCGCTTACCGCATAGCTTCCGGAGCCGCCAGGCGGACCCCCTGGCAGCCGGGGTCCCCCTGGAAAATTCCGCGTCGGCTCCGGGGCGCCGGGAAGGCTCGGCTCGGCGCCTTGTGCGAGCACGGTTTCCGCGTCTGAGTAGAGGGCGCTCACCGAGGCGAAGGCGGCGAGCAGCAAGGCGCTGAGGGATTTCGGCATCGTTTGTCTCCGATGGGTCGAGCCCGCCGTCTTATCGCGCCGGCTTTTGGCGCTCCAGCACGTCGAGAGGCATCGTGCCGCGGTTCTCGTCTAATCTCGCCCGGTTTGATAAGGACGGGATCCGGTGTTAGTTGAAAGGGTGCCCGCCCACCCGTGAGGAAGGAAAGCCGATGGAAATCACCGAGCCCGTCACTCAGGGCGGGGGCTGAGCTTGGCGCAGCGCGAGACGCGGGCGACGACGCGGCTCTACCTGATCACGCCGCCGGCCCTCGACCCGGATAGGTTCGCGAAGGAGCTCGAAGAGGCGCTAGCCGGCGGCGATGTTGCCTCGTTGCAGCTGCGCCTCAAGGACTGCGGTGCCGACGAGGTCCGGCGGGCCACCAAGGTGCTGAAGCCCATCGCCCAAGACCGCGGCGTCGCATTCATCATGAACGACCGCCCCGACCTCGCCGCCGAGCTCGATTGCGACGGCGTGCATGTCGGGGAAGAAGACATGCCCTATGCCGAGGCCAGGCGTCTGCTCGGCCCCGACCGCATCGTCGGGGTGACCTGCGGTGCCAGCCGCGACCGCGCGATCACCGCCGCCGAAGCCGGTGCCGACTACGTCGCTTTCGGCGCCTTCTTCCCGAGCACGACCAAGGCCGCGAAACACCATGCCGACCCCGAACTGTTGCACGATTGGAGCGAAACCACCGTCGTCCCGTGCTGCGCCATCGGCGGGATCACGCAACAGAATTGTGGGTCGCTGATCGAAGCCGGGGCCGATTTCCTCGCGGTCATCGGCGCGATCTGGTCCCATCCCAGGGGCCCGCGCACTGCCGTCGCCGAATTCAACGAGGTGTTCGCCCGCTACGGGCGCGGCTACGCAATGGAGGATTAGGGCCGCGACGCGCTAGCGACCGGTTGCCTCCCGCCACAATCAGGAATGAGCTATTCGATCGGGGTCGCGGTTCCGGCGCTTCGCCAGGGGTTGGTGCCCAAGTGCACTCGCTCCGCAATGTCCATCGCCGACCAGTAGAGGGGTACGGCCCGACCCTTGATCAAGGGCAGCCCGGCAAGGTCGCAACCGAGCCAAGGCAGGAACGGGCTGCGGCGCCCGTAGGCCCAGATTTCGATACGGATCGATGGGCGGGCGCTGAGACCGCGCGCGTGGAAGCCGACCGTGTCTGCCACTACAAGCGTATTCTGCGGCACCGCGAAAGCCTTCGGCTCCACAAAGCCGAGGCGGCGCGACTCTTCCGCCGTGATCCGCAGCGACCCGCGGGCGGATTGGAAATCGGGACTGCGGGCCGCCGTCATCGACGCTCTGCGTTCCCAGGCGAGACGCCGGCGTGTCGGCCGGTGTGACCCCGGCACATAGACGAAGGGCCCGTCTTCTTCGGCGACATCCGTCAGAAAGAACCAGGCCTTGACCGAGGGATGAAAGGCGTCGGCGTGCAGCCGCGTTTGCGGGTCGGGCGGCGCCTGGCGCACATGCGAGAAGATCGTTTGGACATAGATTTGCGGTTCGAGCATGTAGGAGCCGACATAGCGCACGAGGCCCAGCCATTCCGGGCTGTCGACCATCGCGCGCAAGGCCGGCAGATTGGCTAGGGTTCGGCGGTCGAGGGCGATGCGGCGGGTCAACGCATCGCCCTGAAGCTGATGCCGCACCGGTCCGCGGAACGACAGCACCTGCTCTTTGAGCGCCGCATAATCGGAAGCGGGCAAAAAATCGGGTTTGAGGATAAAGCCGTCACGCTCGAAAGCCGTCCGATCCTCTTCGGAAATCAGTGCGGATAGTCTCTGGCGGCGCCATTCAGCCATCCGGTGAGCCAATCGCACGCGCGCGACATGCAACCCGGCGTGATTGAGTGCGGCGCTGCCGATCACCGGATTGTCGCGGAACGATTTCGCGCCGGTTGCCAACGCAGCGACGTGCCATGGCGCAAAGAGCCAGGAGAGCCGAGCCGATCCCATTCGAGTTCTGTGAACTCCCGGCCGGCCTTTAGTCAAGGTGCAGAGATTTGAGCGACTCGTAGACAACCCGGTCGATCTCGATCCCGTCGCGCAACATATGTTCTCTGCTGCGGAAAGCTCGCTCGCCCGGAATTCGGATTTCATCGACGCCGGGCTGGCGTGGCGTCGCCTTGATCCGGTCGATCAGCGCGCTGATTTGCTGTTTGAAATCGTCAAGGTCGATCAGCAATTCCGGTTTCAGCACGACGAACAGGTAGCCGTCATCCTTGTCCGGATCGAGCGCCGAGCCGGCGAGCACGCCCAATGCCTGGACGATCAAGGCGAGCCCGAAGCCCTTATAGCCGCCGAACGGGAGGAGCGCGCCGACCCTTGCCTTGGCCGGGTCGCGGGTCGGGCGCCCTTCGGCATCGACGGCGACACCTTCCGGGAGCTGCTGGCCCATCCTCTCGCGATAGGCCAGGTCGGTGCCCATGAACGCCGAGGTCCCCATGTCGAGGACCACCGGCCCGCGAGACGACGGCAGGCCGAAGGCGATCGGGTTGGTGCCGAGCGCCGGCCGGGTGCCGCCGAACGGGGCGACGCTGCGCGCCGAGGCAGCCGTGTGCATGCCGACGAGGTCGGCCTTGGCGATCATCTCCATATAATAGGCGCTGCGCCCGCTCATCCAGCTGTTCGTCACCCCGATGACCGCAACTCCGCGGGCCGCCGCCTTGTCGGTCGCAGCGCGGGCCGCGTGGTACATGACGAGCATGCCGACATTGTTGCCGCCGTCGTAGAGCGTCGAAATTTCGGTGTTGCGCAGCACCTTCATCGGATGGCGCGGCTGCTTGAAGCGCCGGTGCTCGGGGATGTTGAGGAGTTTCGCCAGCCCTGAATACTCGTAGCCGCACGCCGCTGCATCGATCGCGTGATCGGCGATGATCCGCGCCTCCTCGGCGTCGTAGCCGATGCCGCGCAGCGCACGCTCGGAATGCTCGCGCGCCTCCGCAATGCTCAGATGAATGCGATCGGACGGCATCTGCGTGCTTTCCTATTCGGCCGCCTGACGCTGCGCCTGTTCCGGGCGCCAGCGGAGCACCGGATTACGGGCGGCGGCGGTTTCGTCGAGTCGGCGGCGCGGCGTCAAGACCGGCGCTGCGCGAAAACGCGCCGTGTCTCCCGACCGCGCGGCTGCGGCGAGCGCTTTGACGACCGCAATGAACCGGTCCAGCGAGGCCTTGCTTTCGGTCTCGGTCGGCTCGACCAGCATCGCGCCGTGCACGATCAGCGGGAAGTACATCGTCATCGGGTGATACCCCTCGTCGATCAGCGCCTTGGCGAAATCGAGCGTCGTCACCCCGGTGTCCTTCAGAAAGCCGTCGTCAAACAGCACCTCATGCATGCACGGGCCGGGGAACGAGAGGCTGAGATCGTCGGCGAGCCGGGCGCGCAGGTAATTGGCGTTGAGCACCGCGTCCTCGGCCACCTGCCGCAGCCCATCCGAGCCGTGGCTCATCATGTAGGCGAGCGCCCGGACGAACATGCCCATTTGGCCGTGAAACCCTTTCAGGCGGCCAAGGGAGTTCTCGGCCGGGCCGGTCTTGTGCTCGATCAGCTCGAGGCCGTCCCGTCCGTGCACGATCCACGGCAACGGCGCGAATGGGGCGAGGCTCGCGCTGAGCGCAACCGGCCCGCTTCCCGGCCCGCCGCCGCCGTGAGGCGTGGAAAACGTCTTGTGAAGGTTGAGGTGCATGCAGTCGATGCCGAGATCGGCCGGCCGCACGCGACCGACGATCGCGTTGAAATTCGCACCATCGCAATAGAAGAAGGCGCCGGCCCGATGCACCGCCTCGGCGATCTCCACGATCTCGCGCTCGAACAGCCCGCAAGTGTTCGGGTTGGTCAGCATCAGTGCGGCGACATCGGGGCCGAGCTTCGCCTCTAGCGCGGCGCGGTCTACCCGCCCTGTCGCATCGGCGGGAATGGGATCAACCGTGTAGCCGCAAGCCGCGGCGGTCGCCGGGTTCGTGCCATGCGCGGATTCCGGAACGAGAACGCGGATCCGCCGGTCGCCGCGCGCCTCGAGTGCCGCGCGTATGCACATGATTCCGCACAGCTCACCATGCGCACCCGCCGCCGGGCTTAATGCGATCGCCGGCATCCCGGTCAGTGTTTTGAGCCAATGCGCGAGGGTGTCGATCAGCTCGAGCGCTCCCGGCACTGTGGATACCGGCTGCAGCGGGTGGATGTCGGCGAGACCGGGCAGGCGCGCCAGTTTCTCATTGAGGCGCGGGTTGTGCTTCATCGTGCACGAGCCGAGCGGGTAAAGGCCGGTATCGATCGCGTAGTTCTTTTGCGAGAGGCGGGTGAAGTGGCGCACCACCTGCGGCTCACTGAGACCCGGAAGACCGATGATGCCTTGCCGCTCGAGCCCGCCGAGGCGGTTGCGAAATATCGCTGGCTCGGGCAGATCGACACCGCAAGACCCTGGGCAAATCCTGCTCGAAGAGCAACGCCTCTTCAATCTGAAGCCCGCGGTTGCCGGTGACCGTCTCGAACGACGGTGCCGAATCACCGGCTTGGTACGCGCCGACGGCCCGGCTCCAATCATTCATGACAGCACCTCGCGCAAGCCTGCTTCGAGCCGGTCCATGTCTTCTGCGGTCGTCATCTCGGTCGCCGCGACGAGCATTAGGTCTGCTACTGCATCGTTGTCGGGATAGACGCGGCTGAGAGGTACCCCGGCGAGGACGCCCTTTCCAGCGAGCAGTTCGACGATCTCTGCCGCTGGCCCGGGCAGCCGCACCGCGAACTCGTTGAAGAAAGTACGATTGAGGAGGCGCACCCCGGGCACCTGCTCGAGCCGTTCGGCGAGCGCAACCGCCGCGGTGTGGTTGAGGCGCGCGAGCCGCGTCAGCCCCGCTTCCCCGAGCAGCGCCAGATGAATTGTGAAAGCGAGAGCGCACAATCCCGAGTTAGTGCAGATGTTGCTGGTCGCCCGTTCGCGTCGAATGTGTTGCTCGCGGGTCGACAGGGTCAGGACCCAACCCCGTCGGCCATCGGCGTCAACCGTCTGTCCGACGAGGCGTCCCGGTATCTGACGCACGAACCTGTCCCGGGTGGCGAACAACCCGACATGCGGCCCGCCGAAGTTGAGGGCGTTGCCGACCGATTGGCCTTCGGCCGCGACGATATCCGCGCCCATCTCGCCGGGCGGGCGAATGGCGCCGAGCGACAAGATCTCGGTGACCACGACGACCAGAAGAGCACCGGCATCGTGGCAGGTCCGCGCGAGCTTCGAGTAATCCCGAATTTCGCCGAAAAAATCGGGGTTCTGCACCACGACGCAGGAGGTGTCTCGATAGACGAGCCGAGCGGGATCTTCGCCGCCCAAAGCTTTCTCTGCCGAAACCTCAAACCCGACAAACCGGGCATAGGTCTCGCAAACCTCGCGGTAATGCGGGTGAAGGCCGCCAGACAGCACGGCCTTCCTGCGGCCGGTGATGCGGTTGGCCATCATCACCGCTTCGGCGCAGGCGGTCGCCCCATCGTAGAGCGACGCGTTGGCGACCTCCATTCCGGTCAGCAGCGCGACCTGGGTCTGAAACTCGAACAGATATTGCAGGGTACCTTGTGAAATTTCCGGCTGGTACGGCGTGTAGGAGGTCAGAAACTCGCCGCGCTGGATCAGATGGTCGACTGCCGCCGGGATATGATGGCGGTAGACCCCGCCTCCGATGAAAAACGGGACCGAGCCGGCGGCGACGTTTCGCGCCGCCATACGCGAGATCAGTCGCTCGACCTCAATCTCGCCCATCGTTCTAGGGAGATCGACCGGGTCGCTCAGACGCGCGGCTTGGGGCACATCGTCGAACAGGGCATCGATCGAACTCGACCCCGATGGTGGCCAGCATCTCCGCGCGATCGCTCGCGGTGAGTGGCAGGTAGCGCATCAGTGCTGCTCCTCGATCAACCGCTGGTAGGTCTCTTCGTCCAACAGCCCGTCGAGCTCTTTAGAGTTGGCGAGGCGCAGCTTGAGAAACCACCCCTCGCCCATCGGATCGGCATTGACCTTGGCCGGGTCGGCGGCGAGCGCGTCATTGACCTCGACCACCTCTCCCGAGACCGGAGCATAGACCTCGCTCGCTGCCTTTACCAATTCGACAACCGCCGCCTCCTTGCCCTTCTCGACCCGGCGGCCTATTTCGGGCAGCTCGACATAGACGACGTCGCCGAGTTGCGATTGCGCGTAGTCGGTAATGCCAACGACGGCGAGATCGCCATCGAGCCGGACCCATTCATGGTCCTTCGTGAAGCGAAGCGAGCTCATCCGGATTCCCTTCTTCGGGGTCAGCCGCGGTGATAGCGGGTAGGGACGAAAGGCAGGCGAACGACGCGCGCCGGCCGGGGTTCACCCCGCACGAGAAGTTGCAGCGGGGTGTCGGCCACTGCATGCGCCGAATTCGACATAGCCCAATGCGACCGGTCCTCCGACTGATGGGCCGAAGCCGCCGCTCGTGATACTGCCCAGCTTGTTCCCCGTCTCGTCGACAATCTCGGTACCTTCGCGCGCCGCGGCGCGCCCGTCGGGGCGGATGCCAACGCGCTTGCGGCTCGTACCCTCGTCGAGCTGGCGGAGCACTATTTGAGCGCCGGGGAAGTTGCCTTCGGTGCGCCGCCTCTTGCCGATCGTCCAGGCGAGATCGGCCTCGACGGGTGTCGTGGTTTCGTCGATGTCGTGCCCGTAAAGGCAAAGGCCTGCCTCGAGCCGCAGCAAATCACGGGCGCCGAGGCCAATCGGCAACACCTCGGGCTCGGCGATGAGGCTTCGCGCGAAACCTTCCGCCGCGTCGGCCGGTAGCGAAATCTCAAACCCATCCTCGCCGGTGTAGCCGGAGCGTGTGACAAGGCATTCCCGGTCGCCGATCGTCAACTCGGCCGCCGACATGAACCGCAGCCCGGCGATTCCGTCGAGGAAGCGGGACAGCACCGCGGCTGCAGCCGGTCCCTGCAGCGCCAGCAAACCCCTATCCGGTAGAGGTTCGACCGTCGTGGCCGCACCAAGCTGATCCTGAAGGTGCGCCAGATCGGCCTCTTTGCGCGCGGCGTTGACGACCAGGAAGAGCCCGTCTGCGAGACGCGTCGCCATCAGGTCGTCGAGGATACCCCCCGCGTCGTTGAGGAGGAGCGTATAGCGCATCCCCTTCGGCGGGAGCGCTGCAAGGTCGCCGGGCACGAGGCCTTCCATTGCGGCGACGCAGCCCGCCCCCGACAGCCGAATCTGGCCCATATGCGAGACATCGAACAGCCCCGCCTGGGACCGGGTATGCAAATGCTCCGAAAGAATGCCGGAGGGATACTGGACCGGCATTTCGTAGCCGGCGAAGGAGACCATCCTCGCGCCGAGCTCGCGGTGAAGAGCGTAAAGCGGCGTCCGCTTGAGCGGCGCCGCTGTCGTCTCGGCAAGGCTCACCCGCGCACCTCCGACAGAGCAGACGCCGAAGCGCCCGAACTTGCCCCCTCTGTCGTGGACCCTGAGAGATTCACCTCGGGCCGCGGGCGAGCCGCGACCGGGGCTTACTCCTTCGGTGAGCGGCCGGAACCGATTTCCAGCCGCTGCTTTCCAGAGCGCTCTTCCGCCCGCGGTCCTTTTGCCTGAGAGTTTCCGGGGCGGTTGCTCCTTCGGCGCCGCGCCTCAATCGCGCGACCTCTCCTGCGGGCGTGCATACAGCACGGAGGGTGTAGCACCGTCCGCCCTTCGAGGCCAGTGCGTTCCATTCGATGTTTGGTCACACAGCATCGGGTTTGAGGACGCCTCGGCGGATCTGGTCGCGCTCTATCAATTCGAAGAGGGCGCGAAAGTTGCCCTCGCCGAACCCCTCATTCCCTTTGCGCTGGATGATCTCAAAGAAAATCGGGCCGATCACCGTTTCCGTGAAAATCTGCAGGAGGAGCCCCTGACCCTCGCCGGGCGCGCCGTCGATCAGAATACGGTCGCGCTGCAGGCGAGCGAGATCCTCACCGTGCCCCGGCACACGGCCGTCGACCGCCTCGTAATAGGTGTCCGGGACAGACATGAACGAGACGGAGCGGGAGTGAAGCGCCTCGACTGTCGCGTAAATATCGGCGGTGGCGAGCGCGATGTGCTGGATCCCCTCGCCGTGATAAGCTTCGAGGTACTCCGAGATCTGCGATTTGTCGTCGGCGCTCTCGTTTATCGGGATGCGGATCCGCCCGCATGGGCTCGTCATCGCCTTTGACTTGAGGCCGGTCAGCTTGCCTTCGATGTCGAAGTAGCGGATCTCTCGAAAGTTAAACAGGCGCTCGTAAAACTCGGCCCACAGCTCCATCCGGCCGCGATGGACATTGTGGGTCAGGTGGTCGATCGCGGTGAGCCCGACGCCGGATGGCGCCGCTTCGGCCACGAGCGGGACGAAGTCGACATCATAGATCGTGCGATCGCCGTACCGGTCGACGAGGTAGATCAAGCTGCCGCCGATACCCTCGATGGCCGGGATATTGAGCTCCATCGGCCCGACTTTGCCGTGCACCGGCTTGGCGCCGAGCCCGATCGCCCGCTCATAGGCCTGGGCGGCGTCGGCGACGCGGAAGGCGATCGCGCAAACCGACGGGCCGTGCAATCGGGCAAAGGCTTGCGCAAAGCTCCCCGGCTCGGCGTTCAGGATAAAATTGACCTCACCCTGCTTATAGAGGGTGACGTTCTTGGAGCGGTGGCGCGCCGCGGCGACAAACCCCATTTTCTCGAACAGCGCAGCCAGCGCCTCCGGGTCGGGGCCGGTGTATTCGACGAATTCGAACCCGTCCGTTCCCATCGGGTTTTCCCATAAGTCCCGCCGCTGCGGTCCTGCCGGCATCGGAACCTCCCGCCACCCTTTTCGGTATTGAGAAGCGATCAGTGGCTCGCCAGCATGTCCCAGGGGGTTTTCCCCTCGGGCATCGGCGGGATGCGGAGCAGATCGGCCATCGCCTCGCCGGCCTCGTATCGGCGGCAAAGCTCCTCGGGATCGTAGGTCACCCCAACTGGGTTCTCGGCAAAGGCGCGGCTGTGGAAATAGCCGTCGAGCTCGGTCGGCGTCGCGAAATTGTCGATCTGCAGTTCGACACGGTTGTTGTCGGGATCTCGGTAGTACATCGACGTGGTGACGCCATGGTTGATCGGCCAATGCGGCACGATGCCGGCCGCCTTCAGCCGGCGATAGGTCGCCAACAGCTCGCCGAGGTTGTTGTAGGAGTAGGCGACATGGTCGGTCCCGACCGCGTCGGGGTCGCGCACCGGCAGGCCGGGAATGTTGATCAGCGCCAGGCGATGGTGCTCCTCGTCATAGGACAAGAAGCACAACCGCTCGTCGCGGAACACCACTCGCGCCGCGAGGACCGTCTGATACCACTTGGCCATCTTTTCGAACTGACCGGTCCGCAACACGAAATGAGCGAATTTGGCGGGGCTGATCGGTTGCGTGACAGGGCTGAGCTGGCGCATCGGGCTATATCGTTCATCGGAGTTCTTCCTGTTCTGCGGTGACGGTAGCGGCTGCAGTCCCCTCAAAGATAATGCGCTCTCACAATCCGAGGAACATGAATTGTATCCGGGGCTTGCGCCGCGCTCGCGAACATGCAAGAGACCGGGCAGGGAGGCGAAGGGAAGACGGCAATGGCGGAAACAGCTCTATCGGCAACGGAGACGGCGCTCGAGAACCAGCGCATCGGCGGCTTGCAGATCCGCGTCGCGGCGCTCTGCACCTTGATTCAGATCTGCGACGGCTACGACATCAATTCGGTCGCGTGGGCGGTGCCCTCGCTGACGCATGTCTGGAACCTGCCGGGACCAGCGTTCACGACGGCTTTCCTGTGGTCGAGCATCGGCATCCTGGTCGGCGCCCTTTCTGCGGGGCCGATTGGCGACCGGATCGGCCGCAAGCCATTGCTGCTCGGCAGCGTTACGATCTTCGGCCTCGCCTCGCTGCTCAGCGCCTTCTCCCCCTCGCTGCTGATGCTGACCGTATTGCGGTTCTTCACCGGGCTGGGCATCGGCGGCGCGTTTCCGGGGGCGGCTACCTTGACCGGCGACTACGCGCCGCATCGGCTGCGCGCGACGATGATCATGGCGAGCTTTACCGGGGCGCCGATCGGCGGCTTTGTCGGCGGCCAGATCGTCGCCGCGTTGCTGCCTCATTTCGGCTGGCCGGTCATTTTCATTCTGGGCGGGGGCTTCCCGTTGGTGCTGGTTCTGGTACTGGCGTTGTGGCTGCCGGAATCGCCGCGTTTCCTCGCCCGCAAAGCCAATTTGTCGCCACGTCAGGCGGCACTGCTCGCACGCCTCGACATCGCCGAGCGGCAGAGCGAACTGCACCGCGATCGACGTCGCCCGCGAAAACCCGATCAAAATGCTGTTCGGCAAGGGCTATGCGCTGCAGACCATCTTGCTCTGGGTGATCTTCTTCTGCAGCCTGATGAACCTGTTCCTGTTCGGCTACTGGATGCCTGAGGTCTTGCATCTGATCGGCATGACGCCGGCCGGGGCAGTGTTTGCCTCGAGCCTCCGCGATCTGGGCGCGATCTTCGCGGTTCTCTACCTCGGCCTGCTTAATCGACCGCGTCGGTCCCGAACGGTCGCTGGCGTTTCACTATGCGATCGGCGCGGTGTTTATCGCGGTGATCTCGCTGGTCGTGCTGCCTTACGCGATCCTGCTCGCCGTCATCTTCTTTTGCGGGATGACGATCATCGGCAGCCAGACCGGCGCCAACGCGACCTGCGGAAAGCTCTACCCGGCGCGCATGCGCACCAGTGGGCTCGGCTGGGCGCTCGGAATCGGCCGCCTCGGCGGCATCGCCGCACCGGTGCTGGGCGGCTACCTGCTCTCTCTAAAAATGGCGCCGACGCACATATTTCTGAGCGCCTGCCTTTTTGCGGTGATCGCCGCCGCCGCGACCGGGCTGCTGGCGTTGCGCGGAACGCGTTCTAGACCGATCCAGGCCGAATTGGCGGCGAATTGACCAACAGTAAAGTCGGTTAGCCGCAGTAGCCGGCGTGATCTGAGGGTAACTGCGCAAGGAGGAAACGATGGAACCGCTCTCCGGCATCGATGCAGCCCTGAGCCGAGCCGTCGAAGCCAAAGAGGTGCCAGGTGTCGTCGCAATGGCGGCGACCGACACCGGAATCCTGTACGAGGGCGCGTTTGGACTGCGCGACCTTGTCGACGGCCCGGCAATGACCCCCAATAGTGTCTTCCGTATCGCGTCAATGACGAAGGCGGTGACCTCGGTCGCGGCGATGCAGCTCGTCGAGCAAGGCAAGCTCCAGCTTGACGAGCCGATCGGCAAAGTGCTCCCCGAACTGGCCGCGCCCCAGGTGCTGGAAGGCTTCAACTCATCGGGCGCACCGCGACTGCGCTCCGCCAAACGCCCGATCACGTTGCGCCATCTGCTGACCCACACGGCCGGCTTCGGCTACGAGATGTGGAACCCGGAGCTGATCCGCTATGTCACCGTAACCGGCATGCCATCCTTAATGACTGGCAAGCTCGCTGCGCTGCGGGCGCCGCTGGTCTTCGATCCGGGCGAACGCTGGGAGTATGGCATCAACATCGACTGGGTCGGGCGCGCAGTCGAAGCGGTAGCTGGACAGCCGCTCGATGCCTATTTCCGCGCGCATATCTTTGCCCCGCTCGGCATGACGGATACGGGTTTTGTTCCGTCCGCCGACCAGGCGGCTCGGCTTGTCCGCGTGCACCGCCGCGGACCGGACGGAAGTTTGGAGCCGATCACGATGGAGATGCCGCAACGCGAGTTTTTCAGCGGCGGCGGCGGCCTGCTGTCGACTGGGCGCGACTATCTGGCCTTTTTGCGAATGCTCCTCCACCAGGGCCGCTGCAACGGAGCCGAACTGCTGCGGCCCGAGACGGTCATGCAACTGGGGCAAAATCAGATCGGCAATCTCCAGCTCGGCATCATGAGGACGGCGATGCCGGAACTCTCGAACGATGTCGATTTGTTTCCCGGCGTTCAATGCGGACACGGCCTCGCCTCTGTGGTCAACGCGCAGCCGGGTCCCAATGGCCGCAGCACCGGGACCCTCACCTGGGCCGGGCTATTCAACACCTATTATTGGATCGACCCGCAAAAGCATGTCACCGGCGTGATCTTGACCCAGATTTTGCCGTTCGCGGACAACCGCGCAGTGAGGCTATACGGCGAGTTCGAGCGCGGCGTATACGAAGCGTTGCAAAGTGAACGCGAGGAAAGCAAATGACCGGAAGGCGACGCAGCCGGCGCGAAATTCTCTCGGCCACAGCGACTTGCTGGCTCGGATCGAGTTCGCTATCCGCCAGCTGGAGCCCCACAATCCGATCCATCGCCGACTACTGACCACGTGCATCTCTCAATTCGAGCGGCTGATGCACACACGTCGGCAGCTCCTCGAAGAGACCGGCAGGTCGATTTTCAACGCCGTTCTATGTCGTACTGGTGTTTTACCTTGCCATCGTGTTTGGCAGCTTCGGCCTGAACGCCCCACGCAATAGATTATCGTACACCATTATTTTGGTGGGGGGAGCTCGATAGCCTCGGCAATGTTTGTAATCCTCGAACTGAACACGCCATTTGACGGTTATTTCACCGTCTGAAGCCAGCCCATGCGCGACGCCCTCGCCCATCTGAGCCGCTAGTCCGCTGTCATTCTTCGATAGAGGCGGCGAGGATCAGGCTGAGCTGACAAAGCCGCCGGCCGGTGTCCGCCGCCCAGGCATTGAAGACCGACTGGACTGCGGCGCGGTCCTTGCGGTTTTTGGGCGGCGCATCGACCGCGCCCCAATGCTTCAGCGCGGCCGTTACCGACGGCGTCAGAATGAATGTGTCCTTGCCGACCATGCGCAAAAAAGTCGGGCCCGAATTGCCGCCCATCTGGCTGAAAAGTTTGGCGAGCGCTTCCCACAGCTCGACGATCTGAGTACCGGGCCAATTTGCAAGCCACGCCCCAAAGCTGCCATGTTGCTCAGCGACGGTGATCATCGCAGCGGCGTTGTCGCGCACCGATTTTAGCTTGCCCCAGTGGCGGATCAGCCGGGCATCGCCGAGCAGCGCCTCCAATGCCTCATCCGGCATTGCGCGCACGCGGCGCGGCTCGAAGGCCTGGAAGACCTCTTCGAAGGCCGGCCATTTGGCATCGACGAGGCTGTGCTTTAGACCGGCCCGGAAAATTCGCAGCGACATCTGGGACAGATAGCGGTCATCGGACACCGCCTTCAGTTCGGCGGCCGAGCGCGGCTGCGGCAGCCGCGCTTCGAGCGCCGCCGCGCCGAGCCGGGTGCGCGCCGCTTCGAGGATCGAGGCGAAAGGAGGCGCTGTCATTGGTCTCCCTCCACCGATTACGGCTTGCGAGCCACCGCGTAGATGACGTTGGTCTCGACGGAAGTGACGTTGTGCGAGCGTATCCACGTGAGATTGGCGTTGCGCAGCCGTTCTGCCATTTCCGGCTCCATCTGATCGACAGTCCAGCGGTAGCCGGACCCGAGCACCATCGTCCACCAATCCTCCGGCGAGCGCAGCCTTTGCCTGCCGTCCTCGGGGACGATTGCCGGTTCTGCAACTCCGGCATCGGTGAAGAGCCTGAGCAATGCCGAAGGCTCGGCGAGCCGGTCCCATGGATTGAACGCGGCGTAGAGGTCGGGGCGCAATTCCTTTACCGCCGACCACCAACCGGTCGAACCCGGCTCCCAGACCCGCGGCCCCCAGGTGGTAATTGCCAATTGGCCGTTGGGGCGCACCATCCGCCAGAGTTGTCTGATCTGCTTTGTTAAATCCGGCACAAAGAAGATCGCGAATACACACATCACGGCATCAAAATGCTGATCCGGATATTCCAAATTTTCCATATCGCCGAGGCGGAATTCGATGTTATCGAGTTTCTTGCTGGCTGCCTTGCGCCTGGCGATTTCGAGTAGGCGGTCGGCGAGATCGACCGCGATTACCTTGCCCTCTGGCCCAACCTGCAGCGCGGCGGGGATCGCCGACGCGCCGGTACCGCAGCCGACGTCGAGGACGGTCGCACCGGGTTGGAGCGCGAGCCGCGCGACCGTGCGCCCGCCATATTTTGCCCAAAGGCCGAGCGCTTCGTCATCAAAGTGATCCGCGGCGGCGTTATAGGCCGCCGCTGCTTTCCTCTTGACCGGATCCGTGATCGTCAGCATCGAACGCTCCGCTCCTCAACGGTCGAGCCAGACCTCTTCCATGCGCCAGCCATTATAGATGGTGTTCACCTGCAGGTTGAGGCCCTTGAGCTCCGGGCGCCAGCAGGTGCCCTGGCGTATATGAAAAGTATCGGCCGAACCACAGTTCCTGCAATTTGCTGTCGATCTACGGACGGGTTCCGCCCGCCGCCGAGACAACAGCGACGGCTGCGGCCGGTCAATCCAGAATTCGGTCGAGCATGGTGGCCAAGCGCGCTTGGGGCGTTCCGCAGCATGGGGTATGCTCGATGAAGCGGATTTGAGGAGCCAGAGCCATGAAGCTGATGTGGTTTCACCTGATGCCCTATACCGAACTGCCGGAGGATTTCCGCGAGAAGCATCCCTCGGTATGGGTCGATATCCATTCCTCGCTGTTCGACCCGCGGCGTGCGCATCTGATGTACAACGACTTCATGGACGAGCTCGAATTCGCCGCCGAATGCGGCTTCGACGCGGTCTGCGTCAACGAGCACCATTCCAACGGCTATGGGCTGATGCCGTCGCCCAATCTGATCGCCTCGGCGCTGTCCCGCCGCACGACGGATACCGCCTTGTGCGTGATGGGCAACTCGCTGGCGCTCTACAATCCGCCGACCCGCGTCGCCGAAGAGTTCGCGATGATCGACTGCATCTCGGGTGGACGGCTCATTGCCGGGTTCCCGGTCGGGACGCCGATGGACACGTGTTTTGCCTATGGCCAGAACCCGAGCATGCTGCGCGACCGCTACTACGAGGCGCATGACCTCGTGATGCGGGCGTGGACCGAACAGGACACCTTTGCGTTCAACGGCCGCTTCAACCAGCAGCGCTATGTCAACATCTGGCCGCGGCCCATCCAGAAGCCGCACCCGCCGATCTGGATTCCGGGCGGCGGCTCGGTCGAGACCTGGCAATGGTGCGCGCAGATGGACTACGTCTACGCGTATCTGTCCTATTTCGGCTTCAAGGATGGCCGCGCCACGATGCACGGCTTTTGGGAGGAGATGGACCGGCTCGGCAAGGAACGGAACCCGTACCGCGCCGGGTTTCTGCAGTCGGTCGGCGTCGCCGAGAACCGCGAGGAGGCGATGCGGCTCTACCGCGAGCCGGCCGAATATTTTTATGGCCGCTGCCTGCGCGTCGATCCGCGCTGGGCGATGCCGCCGGGTTATATCACCGAGGCGACGCAGCGCGCCGGCATCATCGGCCAGATCGGCCGCGCCGCGAGCCTCCAGGCCCGCCAGGCGGCGCGCGCGACAACGCGCATGGAGGACATCGTCGAGCGCGGCTATGTGATCATCGGCTCGCCCGAGGAGGTCGTCGAACAACTGACCGAGCTGGCGACCGACCTCAATGTCGGCCACCTGATGCTATTGATGCAGTTCGGCAGCATGGGCAAGGACCTCGCGGCCTACAACACGAACCTGTTCGCCGAGCGGGTGCTGCCGCACCTGCGCGGCCTCTTCTCAGAATGGGAGGACAAATGGTGGCCGCACCCGATGCCCCGCCCTGAACGCGCCGAGGTGCCGGCCTTCCAGTCGCCGTTGGCCGCCGAATAGCCCACGCGGACAGTAGACCAGCGCGAAATCGGCCTGGTCCCGGCCTCCGCTATCGCGCGGAGGATGCGGGGCGCTTGTTTCTCCTGGTGAGAAATCGGTCTGGCCTGTAACCGACTGCTGGGCTCGACCCGTGACCTGTTGAAATACCTAGTCAACCAGCCAGCGATCGTGACCGGCGATGACGCCGCAGCCCGGCAAGGAGAGCGAGACCGGTGAGCAGCCCGGCGCTGCTCGCCGGCTCGGGGACCGCTGCGAGCACAAAGTCAAAACCATAGTGGCACTGCGGGCTGCAGCCGCCGGTGTCTGCCTCCATGATCCAGATCGCGTAATCGCCCGTGCCGAGGGGCGGCGTGAACCCGGAGGAACCTTGGGCCGGGATGCCCATCTCGGGTAGTATATCGGTGCCGATGTCGGCGGGACCGAAGTGCCACCAGCCGAGGAGTCCCGCCGCCGAGGGTGGGGAGGTCATGACATGCGTGACCTGAGTCCCGCTCTGGATCCCGATGAACGAGACGTTGTCGAGGCCGGCGCTCATCGTGCCGGGAAGAACCGTTATCGCGGTCAGCGCCAACCCTGCGGGCACGGTGAAGGTGAAGTAGTCTGGGTTGAACGGACCACTGGCGCCGCTCGGACCGTCGGTGCCCAAAATATCGTTTCCGCCGCCGATGAACGTCACCGGGGTTGGCGCGAGCTGGTTTTTCGAGAATTCGCCGTTGACCGCCTCATCCCAGGCGACGACGTCGGCACGGGCCGGGCCAGTAATACAAAGGCTGCCCACACAACTCATTAAGCCTATCCCAGTCGCCCATAATCCCATGCGCTTCATGGCAGCACCCCCGTATCGGTTGGGACCAAAGCCGACCGGCTTAGTCAGCTTCAGCTCGAACAGGCCACAGAACCGTCCTCGACGGAGCGCGCGCTATGAGGCGGCGATAAAAACATATAAATTGTGCTAAATTTCCGGAAAGATCGGATGCGCGTGGGAGACACAGCCATGGACGCGCTCGCCACGGGGGACATCTTTCTGTTCGAAGGCTTCCGCCTCGACCGGCGCGGCGGTGGGCTGTCCCGGCGCGACGAGCGTGGCGATTTCGTTCCAATGGCGACAGGCTCGCGCGCGCTCGATGTTCTCGGGGTGCTGGTCGAGCGGCCGGGCGATCTCGTCTCCAGGGACGCGATCATCGCTGCCGTTTGGCCCTCGACGGTAGTCGAGGACGCCAACCTGAACATGCAGATCGCAGCGCTTCGCCGGATCCTCGATGATGGGCGAGCGGCGGGCAGCTGCATCCAGACGGTGCCCGGACGCGGTTACCGCTTTACCGTGGCGGTCACTCGGGTCGAGGCAGAGGCGCACGCCAATGCCGCGGCGCTTCCGCAAAGCGGCGCAGGCACGCGGCCGCGCCTGTCGATCGTCGTGCTGCCTTTCGCCAACCTAAGCGACGACCGGGAGCAACAATATTTTGCCGATGCGATCACCGACGATCTGACGACAGCGCTGTCTCAGATCCGGCATATGTTTGTGATCTCACGGAGCACTGCATTCACCTATAAGGACTTGCCTCTGCGCTCGAAGCAAATTGGCCGCGAGCTGGGTGTTCGCTATGTGCTGGAAGGAAGTGTCCGTCGCGCGGGCAGCCGCCTCCGGCTCAACGTTCAGCTGATCGACGCCGAGAGTAATGCGCATTTGTGGGCCGAGCGGTTCGAGCACGACACCATCGATGTCTTCGGGTTGGAAAACGAGATCACGAGCCGCATAGCGCTCGCCCTCAACACGGAGCTGGTTAATGCTGAGGTCGCTCGGCCCACCGTAAATCCCGATGCGCTGGACTATCTTCTTCGCGGACGCGCCGCATTCTCGAAACCCCCGACGCGCAGCAGTTTGGCGGAAGCGATCGACTGGATTGAGCGCGCGCTGGACGCTAGATCCACGGTCCGCCGAGGCGCAGAGCCTGTTGGCGTAGTTGTATGCTTTCCGCGTCCTCAATCGAATGACAGATACCCGTGTTGCCGACATCGCCCGCGCTGAAGAGCTGGTTACAAAACCGCTGGCCGAATCGCCCCGCAGCCCGTTCGTGCACCTCGCCAAAGGCCAAGTGCTGCGCATGCAGGGCCGATACGAGGAAGCGATTCCCGAATATGAGACGGTGATTGCGTCCGATCCTAACGAGGTACTTGCAATCGCCGCCCTCGGCCATTGCAAACTCGGGACTGGGTCGCTCGAGGACTCGATCGCGCTTATGGAGCGGGCGATCCGTCTCAGTCCTCGTGATGCTCTGATCGGCGTTTGGTATTACGTGATCGGGCGCGTGCATCTGCTGCAATCACGCATCGATGAGGCAATCCTGTGGTTGGAAAAAGCGCGTCGCGCCAATCCGCAACAGACGTTCGCGCACGCCTTTCTTGCCTCCGCCTATGCGCTCAAGAACGAGACCGAACGCGCCAACGCCGAGCTCGCCGAAGCGCGTCGGCTTAGCACCGACGGTCGTTTTTCAAGCATCGCCCGGTTGAAGGCCGCCGTATCTTACGGGGTGCCGGAGATCCGCGCCTTGCACGAGGCCACCTTCTTCGCCGGCCTGCGTAAGGCCGGGATGCCGGAGGGCTGACTTCGAGCGCCCCGAGCGCGCGTTCGAGCGCACTGAATGAGCGCGGCTCCGCGGTGCACATGCGCATCCGTTCGCGCTCGAACTTCGCCGGCGCGCCGCGCAGTCGGTTTGCGCGCAACGCCGGTGCGTGCAGTCAGAGGCGGGAGCTGTCGGCTCGGTAAATCAACTGGGGGACACCCCGATATTGCGTAATTCCGCTCTGCGTCATGCCGATTTTCTCCGCAACGTGCAGCGAGGCGCGGTTGTCCGGATGGATCATTGCGACGACCACAGGAAGCCCGAATGGACCAAGAGCGCGCATGAGCACCGTGCGCGCAGCTTCCGTTGCAACACCCTGCCCCCATGCGAAACGATGCAATCGCCACCCGATCTGGGTGAAGCCTGTTTCATCCGACGGGCTGAGCCCACAGAGCCCGAGCAGCAACCCTGATGCGCTCCGCCATTCTATGGCCCAGGAAGCATGCGGCTCGGGGCGTCCCTGCACGATGTTCCGCCTCACCTCTTCGCGGTGCGACGCCGCGTCGAGCGGTCCACCGATAAATTTGCGGACGACCGGGTCGGCGTCCATGGCCACGATTGCCTCCAGGTCGGAGAGCACGCGCGCACGGAGGCGTAGCCGAGCGGTGTCCATTGTCATGGCGCCGGCGGGCGCGAGCTCCTTCCGCCCGTGCGGAATTGCCGACATGCTGTCCCCTTCCGTCACCTGGCCGTGAAAAAATATACGCCCAGTCAGGGGTAGGATGGGTTGAGCCCAGAGGCTGGCAAGAATCCTTCAACCGATCCACTCGTCTTCCCCGGCGAAAGCCGGGGTCCATCGTTCCGCCGCACGAGCTTGTGGTCGTTGGTAAGCTACTGCAATTGCTTGAGAAGTTGGGAGCAGCCGAGGCATGGATCCCGGCTTTCGCCGGGAAAACGGGAGCAGAAGTTGCCAATTTTTCATCTCGATCTGAATTCTTGCCCAGCCTCCCCTCGAAACCCAATCATCTTGCCCCGTTTTGCAAAGCTCGGTGGGTTTCGCATTGCTCGACCAACCGCACGTGCTACGTGCTGCTGTCGCTGAGCTGCGCCTTCTGGAGGACCTACAGTTTTCTCTTGAACCTGCGGCGCAGACCGAATAGGCCGAGCAAGCCAGCCGCCAACAGAGCTATCGACGATGGCTCGGGAGCCGGGGCGACACTGAGCTCCGAGTTGGGAAAGCCGAAACTGTTGCTGTCGCCCGGGGTGACACCGAAATGCGTGAATGTACCCTGCGGGTAATATCGGAACTGATCCGGCGCACCCGCTTGGAGAAGATCCACTTCTGAAGTTCCCGGGAACGTCGACGAAGAGGGAATGAAATCGACGCCGGTGATGGGATTAAGGGGGTTCGCAAAGGCGAGTTGCGCGACACCGACCATGGTGTCCGTTGTGATGAACGTCGGTGAGTCATAGACAAACAGCGTGAAGTTATTGGCCGGATTTAACACCGTGTACATTACGTCAGCGTCAACTTTCGAAGCCGTTGCTAACAAAAGACCTGAAACGAAGAGCAGGGGAATGGCGGTCTTTGGCATGGCGGTTACTCCGACGGTAAAACCGAAGGCGGCTGCCGCTGCGGAAATTAACTGCCGTCGATCACGGTCGTGCCCAGCCCTCATCGGTTATGTCCAAAGCCGACCGGCTGGGCCGAGTTTGACTCGAACAGTAGCGATAGGATGGGTTGAGCCTAGCGAACCCGTCATCTTGCCCCTTTTTGGAAGCATCGGTGGGGTTCGCGTTGCTCAACCCACCCTACGTGCTGTCGGCGCCGCCGCGAATGGCGCCGCCGGTCGTTTCAAACTGGGCTGAGCCGCCGACGAGCCCTGTCAGCCGGGATCAACAGAACATTCGGTGCAGTGGGGGGCGACCCTGATAAGGGGTATTTTCAATTTAGATTTGGCTTCGATGCGGGCGCCCGGCAGGGGAGCGACAACATCGGAGCCGGCCAACGTCAGCCGATACACGGTGGGGTTGGAGATTGTCGCGAACGCCGCTGTAGTAAGCGCCGCAACCGAGATGAAAGCGGCGATCACAGTGAATGCGCGAGTGCTTCGAAGAGCGATGTTCATTTGCTTCTCCTCGTGCGTTGCCGAACTCGAAGGATGCGGCTATTGCGCGAAGGGCGCTATGAGGCAGCGATAAAAAATTCTAAATTGTGCTAAATTCCCGAAAATTTGGACGCGTGTGGGAGACGCAGCCATGGAAGCGCTCACCGCTGGGGACGTCTTTCTGTTCGATGGCTTCCGTCTCGATCTGCGCGGCGGCGGCCTGTTCCGGCGCGACGAGCGTGGTGATTTCGTCCCAATGGCGACAGGCTCGCGCGCACTCGAGGTTCTCGGGGTGCTGGTCGAGCGGCCAGGCGACCTCGTCTCCAGGGACGCGATCATCGCTGCGGTCTGGCCGGCGACGGTGGTCGAGGACGCCAACCTGAACATGCAGATCGCGGTGCTTCGCCGGGTTCTCGATCAAGGGCGAGCAGAGGGCAGCTGCATCCAGACTGTCCCCGGCCGCGGCTACCGCTTCACCGCACCGGTGACCCGGGGCGACCCTACGCCTTCGTCAGAGTCCATCCGACCTTCCGGCAATGGGAGCGGCGGGGCAATTGTCGAGAACGAACAGTGCAAAATCCAGGCGTTATGGGCCAGATCGATGCCCTGCCGCCCGCACCGGCATTGCGAGCGCGTACTGGCTTCGGGGCAGCATCGCGGCCGCGCTCATTGGCGCCCTGGGCCTCGTCGCCGTGTTTGCCGGCTGGAATTGGCACTCGCCCTGGTTCGGCGAGGCACGCCTCGCACCTCGCCTGTCGATTGTCGTGCTGCCGTTTACCAACCTTAGCGACGACCGCGAACAGCAATATTTCGCGGACGGGATCACCGAAGACCTGACGACTGATCTCTCGCGGCTCTCGCACATGTTGGTGATCTCGCGGAATACCGCGTTCACCTACCGGGACAAGACGGTCGACACAAAGCAGATCGGCCACGAGCTGGGCATCCGCTATGTGCTCGAAGGGAGTGTCCAGCGCTCGGGCAACGAGGTCCGCGTCAGCGCCCAGCTGATCGATGCCGCGACCGATACGCATCTCTGGGCCGAGCGGTTCGACCGCGGCATTGGCGATCTGTTCGCGCTGCAAAACGAGATTACCGGCCGGATCGGAAATACTCTCAACCTCGAGCTGATGTCCGCAGAGGCCGCCCGGCCGACCATTCATCCCGACGCGCTGGACTACATTTTTCGCGGACGCGCCCTGCTTTTCGGGAAGTCCTTGTCGCGTGAAAATTCTGCGGAGGCGATCAGCCTCTTCGCGCACGCTTTGGCGCTCGATCCGCAATCGGCCGAGGCACAGACCTATTTGGCGGGCGCACTGGTGAGCCGAGTGATCACGTCCATGACCGACTCGGCCGCGGCCGACCTCGCACGTGCAGAAGAGCTGATTGACCAAGCTTTGCCGGCGTCGCCGCGCTTCTCCTATGCGCATTACGTGAAGGCCACCGTGCTACGCGCGCAGCACCGATGCGAGGAGGCTCTTCCCGAATTTGAGACCGCTCTCGTGCTCCGGCGGAACTCAGTCGGCGCATTACAGGGTCTGGGCTGGTGCAAGCTCGTCACCGGGTCGATAGACGAGGTGATCCCGCTCGAGGAGCAAGCCATTCGCCTCAGTCCCCGCGATCCCAACATCGGTTATCGCTACCTCCTAATTGGCACCGTACATTTGCTGCAATCGCGCACCGACGAAGCGATCGTCTGGCTTGAAAAAGGGCGCGGCGGCATGCCTGCCCTGCCGGTCTTGCACAGCCGGCTCGCCGCCGCCTATGCCCTCAGGGGCGACAGCGAACGCGCCGCCGCCGAACTTGCTGAAGCCCGCAGGCTGAACGGAGATCATTATTCAACCATCGCCCATGTGAAGGCCGGTGGGTGGCGGGTGGCGCCAAAGATCCGCGAGTTATTCGAAGCCACTTATTTCGCCGGCCTGCGCAAAGCGGGGATGCCCGAGGAATGAAGCGGACCGGAGTAGCGGCATAAGATCGCCACAGTCGCATTGTATGTTTCACGAATTGACGGCTATGAGAAACGTTATGCAGGTCACAACCATTCAGGGAAACCTCGCTGCTGATTTGCTGCAGATGCGTAGCGTCTTGGCCATCGGGGTGCGCGGCGGGTACGAAATTATGATTGAGGAGTTGGGCATCCCTGATCTCGACTTGATAAAACAGGCGCAACAGGGCGGGATGGGTGCCAGCCGTTTTGCGGGGTGTTCGGGTGATCCGCCGGCCAGCCGAAAGTTGGCCGCGACCCGTATCAACCCTACGGTCCGCACGTTGCTCGCCGGCGAGGGCGAGGCGCTGACCAGCAAGGCCGCGGACCGGTAGGTGTCCGATGCCAACGCTGCTGCTCGCTCCCTTTGCGGTCTTGCTCTGTCTCACGGCGACGCTCGCGCAGGCCGCCGGTTTCCGCTTCATCGAGGTGCCCGCCGACGCTGACGGTCCGGCCCTCAAGGGAGCGATGTGGTATCCCTGCTCCGAACCGCCGGGCGAAATCCAGCTCGGCGATATCGCCATTCCGGGAGTAAGGGATTGTCTGATCAACGGCGACAAGCTGCCGCTCGTCGTCGTCTCGCACGGCAAGGGCGGCTCCTTTGTCGGCCATCACGATAGTGCCGAGACGCTTGGCGATGCCGGTTTTGTCGCCGCCGCCATCAATCATCCCGGCGATACCACCTCCGATATGAGCCGTTCCGGCGATCTGTCGGTCTTTGTCGAGCGGCCGACCGACGTCAGGCGCCTGATCGATTTCATGCTCGGCGCATCCCCCGCCGCGCCCAAGATCGATCCGGGACGCATCGGCTTGTTTGGTTTTTCGCGGGGAGGTTATACCGGACTCGTTCTGATCGGCGGCAATCCCGATTGGGCCATCCCCTTATGCCAGCGATCGTCGGCGGCCCCGATTTGCGAGCAAATCCTCAGAAAAGAGTTTCGGGTGGAACCTCTCGCACATGACCCGCGGATCAAAGCCGCTGTCATTGCCGACCCGTTCAGCCCTTTTTTCGCCAAGGACGGCTTTGAGACCGTAACGGCGCAGGTTCAGCTGTGGGCGTCCGAACGTGGAGGCGACGGAGTAACACCCGACAGCGTAGCCGCGGTGGACAAAAACCTGCCGGCAAAGCACGAGTATCATATGGTTCCGAACTCCGGGCATTTCGCTTTCCTGACACCATGTTCACCTGCACTGGCGAAAGCACGGCCCGAACTCTGTATCGATGCGCCCGGCTTCGACCGCGTCGCCTTCCACAAACAATTCAATGCGGATTTGCTCTCGTTCTTCCGCACGCACCTGATGCAGGGACCGAGACCGTGACCATTCCTGATCGTCCGCCGACCGGGGGGATTCCCGCCGCTGGTTACTGGGTGGGCTCGGAACGGCCGGGTGGCCGCAATGAAAGACGCGTAAGCGCAAGTCAACCGGCTGTTCGGCTGATGGAATGACTGATGGTGGCGGTAGCCAATGTTAATCGCGCTGAGGTCGCGGCACCGTTTGCCGCGCCGATTGGGGCGGAATATTATCGGCCGCTCTGATTTTTGACCAAGGGGAGAGACGCCATGAAACACACCATCGCAGCCATCGTGGCGGCAGGCGGGTTCTTCGCCGCGTCCCTCTTGGCCGCACCGATCGCGCGGGCCGCGGAGGTGTTTACATTGACCTCGCCGGCGATCCAGGACAACGGCACGCTGGCGACGAAGAATGCGTGCAGCGACAAGCAGAGAAGCCCGAATTGCGTCGGCGAGAACATTTCGCCGCCTCTCGCCTGGTCGAACCCGCCGGACGGCACCAAAAGTTTTGCCCTCCTGCTGTTCGATCCCGAAGGCCGCGCTCCGGCCGGCGTCTCGCATATGGTGGTCTATGGGATCCCCGCCGACGTGAAGGGCTTTGCCGAAGGGGAACTCAGCAAGCCCTCGGAGAAGTTCGTCGGGGGCAAGAGCACGATGGGGCTGGGCGTCTACTCTGGCCCGGGGACGCCGCCCAATACCGATTGGCACCACTATACGTGGACCATCATCGCCACCGACCTCGACCCCAAGGCGCTGCAGCCGGGGTTAACGCGGGACGAGCTGGCCAAGGCCCTCGACGGCCACCAGAAGGGCTCGGCCGGCCTGGTCACCCGCTTCCGGCATCCCTCCTGATCGAAATCAGCTACGACGTCAGGCAGTGCCTCGGAACGCCGTGATCGAGGGGTTCGATTTCGGGGCCCTTATAGGGGACACCCTCGTCGGGGTCGGCGCCAACCATCGTGATGCCTTCGGTGCGCGGCTCCTGCTGGGGATCGTTGCCGGTGACTATCGCGCCGCCGGAGACGACTTCCTTGCGCCAAGGCCAGATCATCCGGAAACGCTCGAGCCGCCGCCCAGTGCCGCCGGAAACATAAACTGTGGAACTCAACAGAAACGCGCGGTCGGCGATTTCGGCGCCGACCGGCTCATGCGTCTGCGCCCAGATCACGGTCTCGCCGCGAAACCAGGCGTTGAGGGCCGCGGTGTCGTCGTGCTCGCCGTCCCCCCATAGGAGGTGCGGCGATGCAGCGCATTTCGATTGCTCTTCGGCCTTCGCCGGGGTCAGCGCGACGAGCGCCGCGAAAAACGCCGCCACGACGAGCGTAAAGGCTGAGGCGGGCGCACGCCGCCCGGATCTCCTGGCTGAACGCCGCGGACCGATCACCGCCCGGATTCCGATAGGAAAGGCTTCTCCACGACGGACCTCGCCGCCCTTGCCTCGTTGCCGGCGATCATCTACCACCTCATGAGCCGAAGCAATCTGTCCAGCCGTCGAGATGCCACGGTGGAAACGCCATGGTGGGAGATGTCATGAAGGTCGGGATTTTTCTCACCTGTCAGTACCCATCGGGCAGCGACATGGTCGCCGCACTCGAAGCCCAATATGTCATGACGCGGCTGGCGCGCGACCGCGGCTGGGACGCCGTCGCCACCGGCCAGCATTACCTGAGCGAAGGGGTGCGCCAGGTCCAGCTCGTGCCGTTTCTGGCGCGCCTGGCCGCCGAAGCCGGAGAGATGACCGGCATCTCCGGCGTGCTATTGACGGCGTTGCACAACCCAGTCGAAGTCGCCGAACACATCGCCTCGCTCGACGCGATCTGGCGCGGCAATTTTGTCTTTGGCGTGGGTCTCGGCTACCGCGATGTCGAGTTCGACGCCTTTGGCGTGCCGCGCGGCCATCGGGTGCGCCGTTTCGAGCAGTGCCTCGAAGTCGTCAAGCGGCTGTGGACCGAGGACAATGTCAGCTTCGAAAACGACATCTGCAAATTGACCAACGTGACAATGACGTGCCGGCCGATCCAGCAGCCATACCCGCCGATCTGGTTTGCTGCCAACAACGACCGCGCAGTGAAGCGCGCCGCGCGCCTCGGCGACAGCTGGTTTGTCAATCCACACGCCACGATCCCCGAGATCACTCGCCAACTGGCTCTCTACCGAGCGGAGCTGGCGGGTCTCGGCAAGCCGCTTCCGCGCGAGTTGCCCTATGCCCGTGAGATCTATTGTGCCAAGGACCGAGCCACGGCGCTCGAAATGGCCGGACCTTACCTATCGGAAAAGTACCAGACCTACGCCCATTGGGGACAGGACGAGGTGTTGCCGGGCAACGATACGTTCCGCCAGCCTTTCGAGGAGCTGCTGCGCGACCGCTTCGTCATTGGCAGCCCCGATGACTGCTACGAGCAGCTGCGTCCGTGCTGGGAGCAGACGGGCGCGAATTTCCTGATGTTCCGGACCCATTGGAGCGGCATGCCGCTCGGCCATGCTCTGGCCAGCATGCGCCTGATCAGCGACGAGCTATTGCCCGCATTGCGCCAGATCCAGCCAAATCGCTGAACACTATCCCGTTAGTCCCGCGAGAGCGGGAACCCAGAACCCAGCGCACTGCCTCAGCCGCCTGGCCCCCGCGTTCGCGGGGGCGACGGAAACGGGCCCTAAGCCCCCGGCGGGAAGAAGACCAGGGTGCGCACCTCGATACTCTCGCGGGGCGGCGCATCGGGCGGCGAGGACGGGTCGTCGAAGCCGGTGTGGGCAGAAAACCGCGCTGCTCCCTCGCGCGCCGAGTTGAAGCAGCGGATCAACACCGGTTCGTCAGCCTGCATTTTCGGGAAGTAATAGTACCGCTGGTTGGGATTGTAGGTGATCGAGTAGGTCTCGCCGGTGCGGTCCGGGTATCTGAGGTCGCTGGCCACCAAATCTTCCTCGGAGAGGCTGTCCGCGTCGCACAATGTCAGCGGCAATTCCAGCACCGGCCCACGGATCGGCCGCCACAAATTGATGATCGCATAGCGGTGTTTTAAGAGCTCCTCCGCTTCCTCGCCCATCAGCTGGCGCACCCGCTGCGGCGAGGACCAGGCGGTGTAGTCGTTGTGGACGCGTTTGGCCGGGATCTTTATGCAGCTCCCCTCGATCGCCGCCATCGCCGCGTTGCGCACGATGTGGTCGAACGCAACGACGCGTGCGGCACCGGTCGCGTCCTTGATGACGCTCTCGCATTCCGAATAGTAGACCGAGGTGATTTCGTCCTCATCGTAGAAATTCTTTACCGCCGTGTGGTGGCGCAGCAGTACAAAGCCCTCTTTGTCCAGTGAGAGCCGGCCTATCAGCGGCCGCGCATCGCATATCGGCACCTGATGTTCTTCGCTCTTGCCGGTCCTGACGGGAACCCCCGGTGGTGGCTCGTAATTGTAGGCGACCGGCTTTTCGGCCATTGGAACGAGGAAATTGAGCGGTGCTACGACGGTCTTCAGATCCGCGACTGTCAAGCCGTCCATCCTGTCCTCCGGAGTTGCAATTGTCCTATCGGAAGAACCGTAAGAGAAGCCATGTTGACGGTCAACAGCGGGTGGGAGTTGAGCCGCCCCCGACGCGTGCGACGATTGCACGCTTTCCCTATGCGCCACCCGAGCCGTTGCCGAAAGGGTAAACGGAATTCCTCCGCGGGTGTGAACCAACTCACACCAGTTGCAGCCCCTGATCTGTCATATCAGAGCGGCCTCGCAGCAACGGAGGAATCGACCATGCGACCCGTGTCGGCGCGCGCAGCTGATGGCAGCGCAACAATGCAGTCTCGCCCGAAATCCGCTTTTCCGAAAGCATCAGGCGACCTTGCAAGGCACATCATCGAGTTCGATGCAGAGGATAGAGCGAGCTACGCACCGTTCTCGCTCCCCGCCGCGGCAATTGCCACAAGAACCGCGCGGAACCCGATCCCCTGGCCAGCCGGCCGCGTCCCGACCCCTGCCCCTCTCGCTGCGGCGCCCCCGATTGTGGCGCCGCTCCCCCAATTCGACTACCTGGTCGTCACCTGGACAGTGGAAGAGGCGAAGTGCCTCGCCGATACGCTAACGCCGGGCTTTCCTAGCCGCACGGCGTGGTACGACTATGCACATAATTTTGCGACCGACTTTCTGCCGCTGATCGCCAAAGGCGCGCCGGCGCGGGCCGCGAACAGATTGGGCAGCTGGTTCCCCACAATGATCGGCGGCAAGCGCGTCATGTGCTTCAAATCCGAACTGCACATGAGCCAGGACGGCCTCAAGCTTCCGGTAGCTAAGCTTTGGCAGCAGCTCATCGCCGAGGTCCAGCCGAAACTCGTGATCACGACAGGCACTGCAGGCGGCATCGGCGCCGACATCCAATTGGGCGATGTGATCGTCGCCCGCTCTGTCCGGTTCGACTGCATACGCAAGTTTAAGGCGCAGCCGTTTCATGCCAGCTCGTACGCCTGTTCGGTTCCTAATACAGCGAGCTTGCCGCTCGCAGCTCACCTCTTTTCCGCTAACGCGGCTCACCTGCCGCCGACCTCGCGCCCCCCGGCCATCTTCATAACCCCGACCGCCCAGGTTCCGGTGCCAGAGGTGGTAACGACCGATTTCTTCGCCTTCGACGATACGAGCAATACGTTCAGTCTGGAGGGTATGGGTGCTGCCGTCGAGATGGGCGATGCGGTTCTCGGTATGGTGATCGAGGAACTCGGAGCGTCAGCGCCGCGCTGGCTCGCGGTGCGCAACGCCTCGGACCCCGAGATCGATTCCGCGGGGCTGACCGAGAAGGAAGCTGGTGCGAAAGCCGCACAGATCTATGAGCGGTTCGGCTATTGGACCACGATACCGAGCGCCATTACCTGCTGGGCCTTGATCCTCGACAATTAACGGCCGAGCCCCGTTTTCACTCGGCGAGCGGCACGACCTCGATCGCGATCGGCAGGTACAGCTTCAGGACATCAGTGGCGAACTCGACCTGCTCGTCGTCGAGCGCGCGAACGAATACCGCCGTCTCGCCGTTGCGGATGAACCGCGCAAAGCTCTCGCGAGTATTGCCGATCACCAATGGATCGACCTCCAATGCCGCGAGCTCGGGCTGCAGGACAGGAGGAATAGGACCGACCTCCTTCAGTACCCGATGCGCAATATCGCGCGGCGCCACCCCTTCGGTGATCAGCCGGTGGACGGCGTCCTCGGCGATCCCGCTCGAATAGAACAGGCCGATAACCAAGCGCCTCGCCATATGGTTCTCCACTTACGCGTTCCGTCCCGGCGCCCAAGGCTCCGGCGCGCGCGGTTCCAGATCGGTCACGACATCGACCACGACAGTTTCACCGGCACCGATTGCCTCGGTGAGGGCGGGGGCAATCTCGCCCGGGTGCTCCACCCGGATGCCGCGGACGCCAAAGCTCCTCGCCACGGCGGTGAAATCGGTCGGTCCGAAGCGGATCAGCTCCTCTCCCCGGCCCGGCCGGTTGCCGGCGACGCGGCGCACGCCGGTCAGGTTCTGACCGAACCCGGAATTGTTGTTGACGACGACGGCGACGGCGATGCCGCACCGACGCGCCGATTCGAGTTCGGCGAGGTGGTAGTAAAACCCGCCATCCCCAGTGAAGCACAAGACTTTCCGAGCCCCGGCCGCGCATTTGGCGCCGAGCGAAGCGGGAAACGACCAGCCGAGCGACCCGGCCGCCCGCAGATAGGTCTGCCCGACGCCGTTCAGTTCGATCATCGTGCCGGTCCAGATCCCGGAATAGCCGGTATCTGCGACCAGGACTGCATCGGCGGGCAATGCCCGGGTGATTTCGCCGCACAACCGCTCGACGCGGATCGGCGCGCTGTCGTTTTCGACCAATGGGGTCATCGTGGCGCGCCAATCGGCGACGATGCGCGCGGCCTCTTCGGCGAAACCGGAATCGCGTGTCGGTTTCCCGATAACCTGGTTGAGGTGAACCAGCGTCGCTTTCGGGTCACCGACAAGCCCCGTCGTGTTCGGATAGCTGCGGCCGATGTCCAGGGGATCAGCGTCGATCTGCACGATCTTTGTATCCGGCGGCGGCACAGTCCAGTTCAACGTGACCTGGTCGCCCGTATCGCAGCCGATGAACAGCACGAGGTCGGCGCCGTGCACGATGCGGTTCGCCGGCGGCGCGGAATAGCTGCCGGCGACCCCGACGGAGAGCCGATGCCGGGTCGGGATGATACCGCGCGCGCCGAGGGTCGTAGCGACCGGCGCCTGCAGCGCCTCGGCCAGAGCGAGAACCTCCGGCCCCGCCTGTGAGGCGGCGGCCCCATCCCCGGCGACGATCGCTACGCGGCGGGCTGCGGTCAGCGCCGCGGCGGCGTGCTCGATGTCGGTGGTATCGGCTACGGGGCGATGCGCGGGGATACGCCGTCCCTCGGGGTCGATGACCGGCGGCTCGGCGGTCTGGCCAAGCTCGATCTCATCCCCCTGATGCCCCGAAAAATCGAGATGGGTCGGGCGTGGCGTCTCCGCCAAGGCAGCGCGCCAGGCATGGCGCAACAGCCGTGGCAGCTCCGAGGTCTGGTCGACAGTCGTTGAAAACTTGGTCACCGCGGCGAAGAGCGGCGCGTGAGGAATTTCCTGGTAGGCGTTGCGATGCTGAAACGAGGGTGGCTTGCGGCCAGTCAGAGCGACTACCGGGCTGCGTCCGAGGAAAGGATCCTGCAAGCCGGAAGCGAGGTTGGCGGCGCCGACCGCCTGGGCCATGCACACCCCCGGCCGCCCCGCAATCCGGGCGTAGCCGTCTGCCATGTAAGCCGCGGCTTTTTCCGAATGCGCGAGGATCGGGGTGACCCCGAGATCCTTCAATTGCAGCAACGTGCGGCGCAGCACCAACTCGACAAAGAAGACATATGTGGTGCCCGCCCCGGCCAGTGCTCGTGCCAGCCATTCGGCCCCATTCATCGATCCGTGTTCACTCAACTCTGTTTCCCTCCCGGTCTTGTCGTCGCCCCCGCGAAAGCGGGGGTCCAGAGCTAAAACGCAGGAACCTGCCGCCCTGGATTCCTGCTTTCTCAGGAATGACTGGTTGAATTAGATAACTTTGTTTTCGCGCAGCCCGCGGATTTCTTCCGGCGTATAACCGGCCAGGCTGCGCAACACGTCCTCCGTGTGCTCGCCCTTTAGCGGCGCGCGCTTAGCGGCCACCGGCAAATCCGAGAGGCGCACCGGGCAGCCGATCACCGAAAAACGGCCGCGCGTCGGGTGATCGAGGTCAAAAATCGTTTCGCGCTCGCGCAGATGCGGGTCGGCAAGGACTTCGGCGGTGTCGAGCACCGCGCCGCAGACGATGCCGCGTCCGGCGAACGCCTTCATGACCTCGCGTTTGTCGCGCCGCGCCGTCCAGCCTTCGATTTCCGCGGTAAGTGCCGCGCCGTTGCGGGCGCGCGCCGGCGGGGTCGCGAAGCGGTCGTCGGTGCGCAGATCCGGGCGCCCGATCACCTCGGTCATCGCCTCGAACATCTCCGGATTGTCGGGTGGGATGATCATGTAGACGTAATCGTTCGACCCGCTGCCGGCGCAGCGCAAGAGATCCGACCAGCCGCCGGTCGCTGAGCGATTGCCGCTGCGTTCGAGCGGCGTTCCGGTCGCCAAAGTCTGCGTGTATTTGACCCGGGTCAGGTTCAGCACCGCCTCCTGCATCGCGACCTCGACGAGCTGGCCGCGGCCGGTGCGTTCGCGCTGCACCAGCGCCGCGAGGATGGCGATCGTCAGATGCATGCCGGTCCCGGAATCGCCGATATTGGCGCCGTTGACCATCGGCGGGCCGCCGGCCTCGCCGGTGACGCTCATCGCGCCGGAGGTCGCCTGAGCCACCGGCTCGAAACATTTGAAGCCGCTATAGGGTCCATACGAGCCGAACCCCTTGACCGAGGCGTAGATCGCCCGCGGATTGAGCGCCTTGACGGCCTCCCAGCCGAGGCCCGAGCCGTTCCATAACGCCGGGGCCGAGGTTCTCCGCGACGATGTCGGCGTTTTGGATCAGGCGGCGGGCGATCTCCTTACCCTCCTCGGTCCGCAGATTGACCACGGTGCTGCGCTTGTTGCTGTTGAGCAGCAGGAAGAAGAAGCTGTCGAGCTCCGGGTTGTCGATGTTCCACAGCCGGCGCGCCCGGTCGCCGTGCGGCGGGCGCTCGATCTTGATCACATCGGCGCCGAGCCAGGCCAGCATCTGAGTGCAAGAGGGGCCCGCCTGGTCGTGCGTAAAGTCGATCACGCGAATGCCCTCGAGAGCCTGACTCATCTGGATCCTCCTTCCCGCCTCACGCATCGAAACCCGGTGAGCGACGACCCTACACCTATGCCAAAGCGGGTTCCACCGGCTCGGCCAGGCCGTTGACATTGGGGCGCGTCCGGGTTTGCATCCTCTCGCGATGCCGTCGGCGTTGATTAGGGAGGTCATCATGCAAGGCGATGCGACCGTCATTCAGCACCTCAACGCCGTGCTTGAGGAATGAGATGACCGCCATCAATCAATACTTCCTCCATGCCCGGATGCTCGATCATTGGGGCGCCGTCAGGCTCGGCGCGCATGAATACGAGGAATCGATCGACGAGATGAAGCATGCGGACTTGCTGATCAAACGCCTGCTGTTCCTAGACGGCGAACCTCGCCTGGATTTCGACAAGCTGCTGATCGGGAGGACCGTGCCCGAGGTCCTCGAATGCGATCTGCGGCTCGAGCAGTTGGCTATGCCGCAACTGCGGGAGGCGATCCCTTATTGCGAGGGTGTACGCGACTTCGTCACCCGAGACCTGTTCAGCGCAATCCTGAAGGGCGAGGAGGAGCACGTCGATTTCCTCGAGACGCAACTGGAGCTGATTGGCAAGATCGGTCGCGAAAACTACATCCAGCTGCAAGCCGAGCCGGCCAAATAGCCCAAGGTCAGCTAAAGGAGGGAATCAGCAAATGTCAGTCACGACGCAGCGCTATAATGTCGGCGGGATTTACCTGCAGCGGCCGTTCAAGATCCGCCGCCTCGGCCATTTCGGGTTCAACGTCGAGAAACTCCCCGAAGGCCGCGAATTCTACGGCGACCTGCTCGGTTTCACAGCCTCCGATACACTCGATTTCTCTCGGGCGCCATGGTTCCCTAAGGACGCCGATCTGGGCGACCCGCGCGGCTATTTCATGCGCTATGGGACCGACCATCACGCCTTTGTGCTGTTCCCCAAGCGGGTCATGGACCACCGCGCCGACCGCAAATTCGCGCCTGAAGTCACGATCAACCAAATCACCTGGCAATGCGGCAGCCTCAAAGAGATTGTCGACGCTCACACCTATTTCGAGGAGCAGCAGGTCCGCATCCAGCGCGTCGGCCGCGACATGCCGGGCAGCAACTGGCACGTCTATGTCTACGATCCTGACGGCCACACCAACGAGTTCTACTACGGCATCGAGCAGGTCGGCTGGAACGGGCTGAGCAAACCGCGCGACATGTATTACCGCGGCTTCAACGAGAAGCCGTCACTACCGCAAATGTCGGAAGCGGCCGAGGTGGCCGAGGCGCAGGAGAAGGGCATCGACATATTCTCCGGCCACCGCCCATCGCCGCCGCAAGGCGCGACCTATGACGTAGAGGGCGTGCTGCTGCCGCGCCCATTCAAGATCACGAAGATCGGCCCGGTCAGCCTCTTTGTCGAAGACGTCGACCGTGCAGAGAATTTCTATACCGAGCGTCTCGGCTTCGTGCGCAGCGAGGAGGCGGTCTACCACGGCGGCCGCTGCGTTTTCCTGCGCTGCGGCGCCGAACACCACAGCGTAGGGCTCTTCCCGAAAGAATTGCGGCGCACACTGGGCCTCAGCGAGCGAACAACCTGCATGTCGTTCGGGGTGGAGGTCTCCAGCTACGCGCAACTGCGCGAGGCGGTCGCCTTTTTGAAGGAGCACGGGGTCACTTTCATCGAATTCGATCCCTCCCGAGCTCTACCCCGGCATCGACTATTCGGCCTTTGCGCTCGATCCGGACGGCCACTGCATCCAGCTCTATTACTACATGGAGCAGATCGGCTGGGATGGCCGGGTGCGCCCAGCCCGCGACCGGCGCCGTGTCAACGGGCAATGGCCGGAAGCACTGGAACCGCTTTCCGACACCTATGTCGACCAGGTCTTCCAAGGCCCGCTGGGTTAGCCCTTAGTGACGCCCGAAGAGTATCTGGGGCGTGCTCGCGCATTGCTGCCGGCAGTCCGCGAACGCACGGCGCATGCCGAGCAGTTGCGGCGGTTGCCCGACGAGACCTTTGCGGATTTTCAGGAGGCGGGTCTTTTTCGCGCGTTACAGCCGAAACGCTATGGCGGTTACGAGCTCGATCCCGGAGTATTCTACCAGGCGGTCATGGAGATCGGCGCGGTATGCGGGTCGAGTGCCTGGATCCTCGGGGTCATCGGCGTCCACAATTGGCACCTGGCGATTTTCCCGCCGCAGGCGCAAGAGGACGTCTGGGGCGAGGACACTACCGTCCAGCTCTCGACCTCGCTGGCGCCGAGCGGGACCGTGCAGCGGGCCGATGGCGGATTCCGTCTCAGTGGGCGCTGGTCTTTCTCCAGCGGCTGCGATTTCTGCCAATGGGCCGTGCTCGGCGGGATTGTTCCGCCGGCCGAGGAGGGCCAGCCGGCCGATGCGCGCGTATTTCTACTACCGCGGAGGGACTACGTCATCGACGACAATTGGCACGTCATGGGGCTGTGCGCCACAGGCAGCAAGGACCTGGTCGTCGATGACGCATTCGTGCCGGAATACCGCACGCATTCGTACCAGGATGCGTTTCATCTGAAACACCCGGGAACTGCAATAAATCACGCGCCGCTTTACCGGCTGCCCTTTGGCCTCGTCTTTGCGAACGGCATTACGGCTCCCGCCATTGGCGCGGCATTGGGCGCGCTCGAGGTATTTCGGGAGCAGTCGCTGAAGCGCATCAATCTGCGCGACCAGTCGCGCGTCGCCGAAGATCCGTTCACCCAATACCGCTTGGCTGAAGCCGCTGCCGCGATCGGCGCCGCGCGCGACCGCGTGCTCGGCAATTTTGCCGAGATGATGCGCCTCGCCCGCGCCGGCGAAGAAATCCCGCTGACCGTGCGCGCCCGCTGCAAATGGGACGCCGGGAAAGCTATTGATTGGAGCGTCAAGGCGGTCGACTGGCTGTTCGAGGCGAGTGGCGGCCGCGGTATTTTTCTCGACAACCCGATCCAACGCGCGTGGCGCGATGTGCATGCGATGCGGGCGCATGCCGGCAACAACCCCGAGCGCGCTGCATTCGTGTTTGCCCGCGCCGAGTTCGGGCTGCCGCCACAGGACATTCGGTTCTAGAACGAGGGGGAACGCCGTGAAAATCAGCCAGGACCGCATTCTGACGACCCATGTCGGGAGCCTGCCGCGACCGGCCGAGCTGCGCCAACTCCTGGTGCGCAAGGACCAGGGCGAGCCTTACGATAAGGCCGAGCTCGACCGCCTGACCCGGCAGGCGGTCGTCGAGATTGTCCGTCGCCAAGCGGAGGCCGGCGTCGACGTCGTCAATGACGGCGAGATGTCAAAACCGGGCTATTCGACTTACGTCGCGGACCGTCTGTCGGGGTTCTCGGGTCACGAGCCAGCAAAACCACGGTTGGACACCAGGGAGCACCCGAAGTTCGTCGCCGCCTATGAGCGGATGACCGGCGCGAATGTCGCACGCCGCGCCGTGTGCGTCGGCCCGGTGGCCGTGCGCGACCGCGAGCCGCTCGCGCAGGACCTCGCCAACCTCCGCGCGGCGCTCGAAGGGGTCACTGTCGCCGAGGCGTTCATGACCGCAGCTTCGCCCGGCCTGGTGCCGGTGTTTCAGACCAATCGGTATTACCCGACGCACGAGGCTTATGTCGAAGCCGTCGCCGCGGCGATGCAGGAAGAATACGAAGCGATCGTCAAGGCGGGGTTTGTGTTGCAGCTCGACTGCCCCGATCTGGCGATGGCGCATCACACGTCGTTCCAGGATCTGAGCGAGGCCGATTTCCTGAAGCGTGCGGCGGTTCACGTAGAGGTGCTGAACCACACTTTGCGCAATGTGCCGGCCGACCGGGCGCGCATTCATATCTGCTGGGGCAATTACGAGGGGCCGCACGACCACGACATTCCGTTTGCCAAAGTCGCTCCGATCCTGGTCAACGCAAAACCTCAGGCGCTCGTCGTCGAAGCCGCCAATCCGCGGCATGCGCATGAATGGACGGTGTGGCGGGAGACCAAGCTGCCCGACGACAAGATCCTCGTGCCTGGTGTGCTCGACACTTCGACCAATTACGTCGAGCATCCTGAGCTGGTTGCCGAGCGCATTTGCCGCTTCGCCGATATCGTCGGCCGCGAGCGCGTCATTGCAGGCAGCGATTGCGGCTTCGGCACCTTCGCCGGCTACGGCAAGCTCGACCCCGACATCTCGTTCAAGAAGCTGCGTGCCATGGCCGAAGGCGCCACGATCGCCTCGAAGCGGCTGTGGGGCCGCGCGTAGCATGTGTCATCCGTCACCCCCGCTAAATTCCCGCTTTCGCGGGAATGACGGATGACGCTGCGCATCGCGGTGATCGGTGGCGGCATTGGCGGCCTCACGGCCGCCGTGGCGCTGCGCCAGGCCGGGTTCGAGGTCGACGTCTATGAGCAGGCGCCCGAGCTTACCGAGATCGGCGGCGACGGCATCCACTCGGCGGTGCACGAGCGTGGCCGGGCTTATCTTCCTGCGACGATCGGGCGGCTGGTGAAGGCGCTCGGCGCGCCGATCAACATCAATGTGCGCGCCGGATCGCCGAGCGTTGCCGAACTCGAAGCGCTCGGCGTCGCCTGCGCCAGCACCGCGAGCCAATTGGCGCTGATGGCGATGTCGATAGCGCGGCAGGTCGCCGATGAGCTGCGGGCGACCGGTCGATTCGACGCATTGGCGGCAATGACGCAAGCCGATGCACAGCGCCTGTTTACGGGGCTCTGACGACCATGGCGCGGGTGCGCAATATCCCCTCCAGCGAGCTGCCGCCCGATCTCGCTGCGATCTACGAGCGGTTCGCCGGGGAGTATGGCCCATTCCGCAATCAAGCCGCGGTGTTCGCTCATGTTCCGGCGGCGCTGCGCCACCTGATGACGATGCTGCTCGAACTCCGCGAGGCCGCGACATTGCCGAAGCGGATCCTCGAACTGGCAATCGTCACCGTTTCGAAGCTCAACGAGTGTGATTATTGCGTGGCGCACCACACGCCGTTCCTCGTTGTCGAGGGTGTCTCGCCCGCCGGCGTCGAACGGGTGCTCGATTACCGCGACCACCCGGAATTCGACGAGAGGGACAAGCTTGTCGTCGAATACGCGATCGCCGCCTGGGAGCGGCCCAGCCGGATCCCCGCCACGCTCTTCGCAAGGCTGAACGAGTACTTCAGCGAGGCACAGCTGGTCGAGCTGACCTTGCGCATCACGCTCTGCGGCTTCTTCAACAAATTCAACGACGCGCTCGGCATCGAAGAAGAACCCGAAACGGTCGAGCGGCTTGTAGCTGTCAGCGCTTCCGCAGAATAGCTAGGTGCCGTCCCTCGGGCTTCAGCTCTGCGGCGAAGCTGAAATCATTGTACCAGCCGAGGAATTCGAACCGCCCGCTCAGCTCTACAAGGGCTAAAAATTCCTGTGGGAAAAATACCTTGGCAGGAACCCGGCCGTTGATTACCTCGGCCTTGCCATGGTCATCGACATTGAAAGTCAGACACTCGTCGTAGGTTTGCGCCACCGGATCGGTGAGTTTGGCGCGGTAGCGGGTACGTACCGTCACACCGCCTTTGCGGCGGGTCCAGCTGCGTTTGTAGTCGTGGAAAATCCGAAACCAGACAAAGCTGTCCAACAAATACAGCCCGCCCGGCGCGAGCACGGCGGCCATGCGCTCGAGGTGATCGAGGAACTCGCCGTTGGATCGGACGTAGAGCGAGCCGAGCAGAACATAGGCGAGGTCGAAGGGCCCGAGACCGCGATCGAGGTCTCGCATGTCCCCGAGGATGAATGCGTCCTCCTCAAACCCCAAGCGCCGCGCCTTATCGCGGCCAAATTCAACCATTGCCGGGCTCAGATCGAGCCCGCAATAAGCGTAGCCCCGCTTGTGCCATTCCTCCAGATGAGGCGCGGTGCCTGCGCCGAGTTCGAAAACCCGGTTAACTTTGACTTTCGAGAACCTGTCGATTGCGGCTTCGAAGAAATCGACCTCGCGCCCGGGATCGTTCGGGGCTAAGGCGATTTCGTAGTATTGCGGGTATTGGTACGCCTCCATTGCACCGTTCAGGCCGCCTCGGCTAATCGCGCACGGTCGTGCGGTGCGGAAAAATCCAGTTCCGGGCCGAGCGGGATGATGCCGCTGGGGTTGAGGTTGCGCATGCCGCCGTAATAGCCGAGCTTGATGCGCGGAATATCGACGGTCTCGGCAACCCCCGGCATCTGATAAATGTCGCGAGTGTAATTCGAGAGGTTGTGATAATCGGTGATCCGCTGCAGATTGCATTTGAAATGGCTGTAATAGACTGCGTCGAAGCGCACCAAGGTTGGGAACAGCCTCAGATCCGCCTCGGTGAAACGGCCGCCCACTAGGTAGCGCTGACGGCTGAGGCGCTGCTCGAGGCGTTCGAGCGCCGCGAACAGTTTGCGAAAACTTTGTTCGTAAGCCTCTTGGGTTCTGGCGAACCCGCAGCGATAGACCCCGTTGTTGATCGCATCGTAAACAAAAGCATTGGTCTCGTCGATCGCACTGCGCAGCGCCGCGGGATAGAGGTCGAGCGCGCTATTGCCGAATTCATCGAATTCAGAGTTCAGCATGCGAATGATCTCGGAAGAATTCGTTATTGACGATCGTGCGCGTCTCGCGGTCCCACAATACCGGGACAGTGGCGCGGCCGGTGAAATCCGGGCGGGCAGCGCTGTAAACCTGATGGACGTGGAAGGCGCCGTCGACCGGCCGGAGATCATCGAAGCCGCGTGAATAGGCCCAGCCCTGCCCCTTGGGAAGGTCCGACTGCAAGATCGGGATCGCGTCCTCGAGGCCCTTCAGCTTACGCATCAGCACGGTGCGGTGCGCCCACGGGCAGGATGGCGCGGTGACCAGGTAGTAGCGCCCCGCCTCCGCCTTGAACCCGGACGCCCCATCACGGGTCACGCGATCTCGGAACCCTGATTCGAGCCGCACAAAACTGCCGTCCCCAGCCACCGTCGGCGGATCTTCGTCGTGCCAGATGCCGTTCACGAGCATGCCCATCGCCGGTTTCCGTTCAGCCGCTTCTCACGATAATTGATCGATACTCGCCAATCCCTCAACTGCTTTGTGGACCCGCGACCGTGCCTCGATCCGCACTTGCAACGACACTCGGCTGACACCCGATCTGTTACAAGTCACCGAATGATCGTTGAGCACTGCTTTTAACGGGGACGACGCCGTCGTGATGAAACCACCGCCGATCCTGGCCGGGAAGGATTTTGCCGCGCCATCGGTTTTCGAGCCGGAAAATCTGCTGCGGGAGGCGCGGCGGCAGAAAGGCCTGCCGGGCGCGGCAACACCGGAGATCTGTCTACTCGACCCGGACGGCGATATCGTCCGAGCGCTCGCCAACAGCGGACGGAGCCGCCGCTCGCCCAGCTGGGCGTGTTATCACACCGAACTCTACGAATTCGAGCACGGGGGCGAGCATTTCGGCATCATCGGCTGCGCCGTAGGCGCCTCTTTTGCCGTATTGCTGGCAGAACAGCTGTTTGCCTCGGGCTGCCGGCTGCTGATCAGCATCACCTCGGCCGGCCAGATCGTCGAGCAGGGGTCGCCGCCCTATTTCATCCTGATCGACCGCGCGCTGCGCGACGAGGGCACAAGTTACCATTACTTGCCGCCCGCGGAGTTCGCCGTGGCCGACGATGGGCTGGTCCAAACCGCAATGAGGGCGTTTGCGGCCGCACGCCAGCCGATGCACCGGGGCGCCAGCTGGACCACCGATGCGCCGTTCCGCGAGACCGCCGCCGCCATCGAGCGCTGCCGCACGCGCAACATTCTCGCCGTCGAAATGGAGGCAGCCGGGCTCTACGCGTTCGCGAAAGCGCGCGGCAAGCCGGTCCTGTGCTTCGCCCATGTAACCAACCAGATGGCGGTCATCGAGGGCGATTTCGAAAAAGGCGAGGCTGACGGCAGTTCAGCTTCGCTCGCCGTCATCGCAACCGCGGCGCGCGCCTGGCGCGGACTGCACTCTCGCTGCAACGGGTCATGACGCCATAGCTTTATTCTCACCCAAATTCGAGCCAGAGCACCCCGATGCCGATGGTCAGCACCGTAAGCGGCGCGCCGACCTTGAAGTATTCCCCGAACCCGATTTCAATGTTTTGCTCCCGTGCCCGCTGTATCACGATCAGATTGGCGACCGAGCCAACCAGGGTAAAGTTGCCGGCGAGGGTCGATGCCATTGCGACGGCGAGCCAAGCCTGCTGCTGGGATTGCAACTGCGCAATGAACGGCTTCAGCACGAGCACCGCCGGGACGTTGCTGACGATGTTTGAGAGAATGGCGGTAATCGCGCTCAGCAGCGGAATGCGCTCCAGGTGCAGTTGGCCGACAGCGCCGATGACCTGCGGCGAAAGCACGCTGTGTTCAAGCCCGGCAACGATGATGAACAGACCGGCGAACATCAGCAGCAAAGTCCAGTCGATCTCGGCATAGACCTTTTCGGATTTTATGCGCCTGGTGAGCAGCAGGACAGCGCCGGCGACGATCGCGACTTCGGCCGGCGGAATGCCCGCAAAGAAACCCGCGATCATCGCGAGCGAGACTGCCACCGACTTGACGATGATCGGCCAATCGGCATGCGCCGGCCGGGACTCGCCGCGGAGCCGCTGAGGCGTCCTAAATTCGGAGCGATAAACAAGTGCGATCAGCCCCACGGTCAGCACCAGCCCGATCCCGGCAATCGGCGAGAGCGCGGCGGCGAAGGTGCCGTAGGGGATATGAGACAGACTGCCGATAATCATATTTTGCGGGTTGCCGGTGATCGTCGCCGTGCTGCCGATATTCGACGCCATCGCGATAGCCACCAGGTAAGGGACGGGGTTGCGCCGCAAACGGGTTACGAGGTCGAGGACCAGCGGGGTCAAGACCAGGCAAACCGTGTCGTTCACCAGAAAGGCGGAAAAGACACCCGAGACCAGGACGATCGAGGCGAGCAGCACGATCGGATACCGGGCACGGGCGACGACCCAGCCACTGACGAGACGGAAGAACCCCGAAATCCGCAGATTGGCGACGACAATCATGACGCCCAACAGCAGGATGATCGTATCGAAGTCGATCGCTTTTGGCGCTTCCTCGAGCGGCAGAGCGCCGGCCGCCACCATCAGGCTTGCTCCGACCAGTGCAGCGCCGGCCCGGTCGAGCCGGAAACCGGGCAGCCGCCCGATGGCCACCACCAGGTAGGTCATCGCAAAGATGGCAATGGCGGCAGCCTCGGGTAGGAGGCTGAAGAACCGTGCCATAGTTTCAGCCGGCGGGCGCCGGCGCCTTCGGATGCTTCCGCTCCGCCAAGGGCGCCGCGTTGGGGGCACCGGTCTCCGGCATTGCGATCCACCGCAGCAGGAAGGCGGCAAGCGCACAGCCAGCCAAAAACAGAAATGCGGCCGAGAATCCGGCCTTGTCGACAATGCACCCGGCCATTGAATGCTGAGGGCGGCGCCTAACCCCAGAATGCCGATCCGGTGTCTCGTGCCAAGTTATATATCGCCCCGCTCCGCGCGTCAGATCGGCGATGACGATAAAGAACAGCGCGCCGAAAATCCCGGCGCCGATCCCGTCCAGCACTTGGATCGACACCGAGGGCGTATGGGTTCTGGGTCAGCGTAAAAGCACCCCAAGGCGTCGAAGGGCGCGCGGGCCGCCACTGTGGCGATGCCGGCGATCATTATTAGAGGGCAGCGCCCGCGAATGGCTGCGGCCGCCTCACGAATAGAAGACAGCGGTAGCTCCGTTCCATCGATGCAGGCCTGCGGTAAATCGTTCGCCTCCGCCGGGAACAACATTTTTTCCGGTCTGCCCTCTCTTCGCGCCGTTCCGGTGTTGAAACGCTATGAAGCTGTCGGAAAAGGTGAAGCTCGCGCTCGAGGAAACCCGGATACTGATTCTCGGGGCGCAGATTCTGCTCGGGTTCGGGTTTCGCGGGGTGTTCAGCGCAAGGTTCGACGAGCTCCCGGAATTCGCGCGTTACGCCGACGGGGTGGCGCTGGCGCTCCTCGTCTGCGCCATCGGTTTGCTGATCGCCCCCGGTCCCTATCACCGCATTGTCGAGGGAGGCCAGGACAGCGGCCGGCTGCACCGCTTTGCGACGGCCGTCGCCGATCTGGCGCTGCTGCCCTTCGCGCTGGCGCTGGGTCTCGGTCTCTTCGTCGGCATAGAGGCGATTTTTGATAATCGCGCCGTCGCGATAGCAGCGGGCATGGCGGGAGCCGGTGTCGCGTTTGCTCTCTGGTATGGGTTGCCACAGCTGCGAAAGAGGTTTGCCGGGGAGAGGGAACGCATGATCACGCGAGGCCAGCGCGACCAGCGGGCTGACACGCCGCTGCAGGTCAAGATCGAACAGTTGCTCACGGAAGCGCGCGTCGTGCTGCCCGGCGCCCAGGCTCTGTTCGGCTTTCAGCTTGCGATCGTGCTTACGCGAGCCTTCGAGCAGCTACCGAAATCCTCCATTGTCGTGCACGCGGCGAGCCTCTTTCTGGTCGCGCTTGCCGTCATGATGCTGATGGCGCCGGCGCCCTATCACAGGATCGTCTATGCCGGCGAGGATACCGAAGACATGTACCGGGTCGGCAGCGCGCTCGTGACGGGCGCGACGCTGCCGCTTGGTTTGGGGCTGGCCGGCGATGTTTATGTCGTAATCGTTGAAATCTCAGGGTCTTTCGCCATCGGGTCATTCACCGGCGGGTTGGCATTCGTGTTTCTCATCGGGCTTTGGTACCTATACCCGATCATTGTGGTGCGTCGCCGCGAATAGAGCCTACTCGCGAACGCGGAACACGGTCAGAACATCATCGCCGACCGTTTCCGTCGATAGGCGCTCGAAATTCGGCGCCTCCGCGAGAACTTCGAGGCCGAATTCGGCGATTGCCGGAAAACCGTCGCCGCCAATCAGCATCGGTGCGTGCACCCAAACCAGGCGATCTATCAGACCAGCGCGCGCGAAGGCGGCTGCCAGACGCCCGCCACCTTCGACGAGCAGCCGGGTGATGCCGCGCTCGCCGAGCGCCGCGAGGGCGGCTGCGAGGCTGCCGTTGCCGTCGGGACCGGGATCGGTGTCGATCACCGTCGCTCCGGCGGACCGGAAAGCTCGCCGCCGTTCGGGATCCGCCGAAGGCAAGGTCAGGACCCAAGTCGGAACCGCTCGGGCGTCGGAAATGAGGCGCATCGTCGGCGGGATGCGCAAATGCCGATCGACGACGACGCGCACCGGCGAACGGTTTGCCAGGCCCGGCAGCCGACAGGTCAGCTGGGGATCGTCGGCCAGCGCCGTTCCCGTGCCGACCATGATTGCGTCGTGGGCCGCCCGCAACGCGTGTGCGCGCTCCCGTGCTGGCGGACCGCTGATCCACTGGCTCTCGCCGCGCCTGGTCGCGATACGACCGTCGAGTGAGGTGGCGAGCTTCAGTGTGACCAGCGGCCGGCCATTGCGGAGCCGGCAGAAGAAACCCGCGTTGATTTCTTCAGCTTCCGAAGCACAGAAACCCGTCTCGACGTGCAGTCCCGCGGCGCGCAACCGTCGCACGCCATCGCCGGCAACGCGCGGATCGGGATCCTCCAGCGCGACGACGACGCGCCTTATCCCGGCGGCGATCAGCGCATCGGTGCAGGGCGGGGTGCGGCCCCAATGGCAACAAGGTTCGAGACTGACATAGGCGGTAGCGCCGATAGCAGCTCCACCCGCCCGGCCGAGCGCCTCGGTCTCGCTATGCGGCCGTCCGCCCGGCTGCGTCCACCCGCGCCCTACAACGCGACCCCGGTCGACAATGACGCAGCCGACTGCCGGGTTCGGCCAGGCCGTGCCGAGCCCGCGCCGAGCCAAGGCCAGTGCGACGCGCATCCAGCGCAGATCGAAACGTCCATCGCTCGAAAATTCCGCTGCGTCCGCCGGCAGCTCAGTTCCCATCCGCGGCGATCCGCCCGACAAAATCCCCGAAATCCTTGGCCTCGCGAAAATTGCGGTAGACCGAAGCGAAACGGATGTAGGCGACTTGGTCGAGGCTGGCGAGCGCCTCCATGACGAGGCCGCCGATCATATCGCTCGGAATATCGGTTTCACCGGAACTCTCTAGCTGGCGCACCAGGGAATTGATGATGCGCTCGACGCGATCCGGCTCGACCGGCCGCTTGCGCAGGGCGATGTAAATCGAACGCGCGAGCTTGTCCCGGTCGAAGGGCTCGCGTTGTCCGTGCTTTTTTATGACGGTCAATTCGCGCAGCTGCACGCGCTCGAAGGTCGTGAAGCGGGCCGCACAATTCGGGCAGAAGCGCCGGCGCCGAATCGCGCCGCGATCATCGGTCGGCCGCGAATCCTTGACCTGGGTGTCGTCGGCTCCGCAAAACGGACAGCGCATCTCCTCCTCCGGTTCTACTCGGTCAGGTTCTTCGGCTCGCTGTGCCCGCCGTAAATCGGAAAGCGAGCGCAGAGATCGTGGACACTCTCTCGCACGCGCGCCTCGGTCGCCTCATTGTCGCCTGTTTGTCGCGCGAGTGCCCGCAGCACCTCGACGATGTAGCTGCCGACATTGCGGAACTCCTCCGGGCCGAACCCGCGCGTCGTCGCCGCCGGCGAGCCGAGGCGAATCCCGGAGGTCACCGTCGGCTTTTGCGGGTCGAAAGGAATGCCGTTCTTGTTGCATGTAATGCCAGCGCGCTCGAGGCTGATCTCGGCATCCCGGCCGGTCACGCTCAGCGGCCGCAGATCGACCAGCATCAGATGCGAGTCGGTCCCGCCGGAGACGATCTCGAGCCCGGCTTCTACCAAAGTTGCCGCGAGTACTTTGGCATTCTCGACGACCGATTTGGCGTAAGACTTGAAGCCCGGCTGCAGCGCCTCATGCAGAGCGACTGCCTTGGCGGCGATCACATGCATCAGCGGCCCGCCCTGCAGCGCCGGGAAGACGGCCGAGTTGATCCGTTTCCCGATCTCGGCGTCATCGGTCAGGATCAGACCCCCTCGTGGACCACGCAACGTCTTGTGCGTAGTGGTTGTGACCACGTGAGCATGTGGAAGCGGGCTCGGATAGACACCGCCGGCAACGAGCCCCGCGAAATGCGCCATATCCACCATCAGACGGGCGCCAACATCATCGGCGATAGCGCGAAACCGGGCGAAGTCGATGATCCGTGAATAAGCGCTGCCGCCGGCGATGATCAGCTTTGGCCGATGCAGGCGGGCAAGGCTCTCGACTTCGTCGAAATCGATGCGGCCATCCTCCGCGCGCACGCCATAGGCGATCGCATTGAACCATTTGCCTGACAGAATTCGGCCGCGCTCCGTGCGTCAGGTGTCCGCCCGCGGCAAGCGCCATTCCGAGAATGGTGGCGCCCGGCTCGAGCAGCGCGACAAACACGGCCTGATTGGCCTGCGCGCCGGAATGCGGCTGCACATTGGCGAAGCCACATCCGAAGAGGCGCTTGGCGCGCTCGATTGCGAGCGTCTCGGCGACATCGACGAATTCGCATCCGCCATAATATCGGCGGCCGGGATAACCTTCGGCGTATTTATTCGTCAGCACCGAGCCCTGGGCTTCCAGCACAGCCCGGGAGACGATGTTCTCGCTGGCGATCAGCTCGATCTGAAACTGCTGGCGTTCTAGTTCGCGATCGATCGCCGCAGCGATCTCGGGATCAGTCTCGAGCAATGTGTTACGAAAGAAATTGTCGGTGACGCCGGCGTACACAGAGGAAGGGACTGAAGGCATCAGGACCACTTGTCGTCGGAAACGGGATAAACCGTCACCCCGGGACGCCTCCACTGGGGCTGGTTTCCGGTCACGGGCAGAAATTCCCGATCGCCAATCTGGGCGCACCGGCCACCTGACCGGATCGACCCTACCAGATATCGCTCGATAATGCCAGCCGCCTACCATAAATCCGGTTCCGGCGCGAAACCGAAGGTCGGGCTGGAGATCGGGAGAAGATGCCGAATAGCTCGGCCTTGTTTGCCAGATCCATCTCCTGACGGGTTTGCCATCCCGTAGAACCAGGTCGGGGACGATATGGTGTCCGACAAGTCGTTTGATGGCCGCAGCAATGCTGATTACTATGCTCCCGCTAAAGTTTCGATTGACAGAAGAAATTCGTGCATCAATCATGCGAGCCAATTCGAATCTTAGGACTTCCCGGGGCGAAAAATGGCAGAACCGGCAGCGCCGAAGATGGCAGAGGAGGAATTGCTGCGGATGACCGCCGATGTTGTCGCGGCTTATGTGAGCAACAACACGTTGCCGACTGCACAATTGGCCGAAGTCATCAATGCCGTTTACAACTCTCTTAAATCACTCGAAGGCCAGCCCGCGGAATCTCAGCCTGAGCCGCTGAAACCGGCGGTGCCGGTGCGCAAATCGGTCACCCCCGATTATCTGGTTTGCCTCGAGGACGGCAAAAAGCTCAAGATGCTGAAGCGGCACCTGCGGTCGACTTATAATATGACGCCCGACGAATACCGCGCAAAATGGAGCCTCCCGGCGGATTATCCGATGGTGGCGCCAAATTATGCTGAACAACGCTCAGAATTCGCCAAGAAAATCGGGCTGGGGCGAGGCACCGGACGCCAGTCGGCGCGGCGATCGTCAGGAAGCGGCGCGGGCGCAAAAAAAATAGAACCGAGTGGTTCAGCTCGCTGAAAGGGCGCGGCGAGCCTTTAGGGCGGCGGTCAGGGTGCCATCATCGAGATAATCGAGTTCGCCGCCGATCGGCACGCCCTGAGCGAGGCGGGTGATCCTGACATCTCTGCCGGCGAGGCGGTCTGCGAGATAATGGGCCGTAGTTTGCCCCTCGACCGTCGCATTCAGCGCGAGGATCAATTCCTGACCCGGTCGAAGGCGGGCAAGGAGCCGTTCAATATTGAGATCATCCGGCCCGATGCCGTCGAGCGCCGACAAGGTCCCGCCCAGCACGTGATAACGTCCGCGAAATGCCCTGGTTCGTTCGAGCGCCCAGAGGTCCGCGAGATCTTCGACGACGCAGATTGCCGTTATGTCCCTCTCCGGATCGCGGCAGATCGCACAGGGTTCGATGGTATCGAGATTGCCGCAGATCGCGCATGGGCGGATCGCTTCCGCCGCCTTAGTCAGTGCCGCAGCTAGCGGCTCGAGTAGGTTCTGGCGCCGCTTGATCAAATGCAGCGCGGCACGTCTTGCCGAGCGGGGGCCGAGGCCAGGCAGCTTGGCGAGGAGCTGGATCAAGGTGTCGAGTTCGGACATTTTCTGCGTCGGGCGGCACTTCCGGCCCCCGCCGTTCCATGTGACGGGGTTGGCGTGCGCCGGTAGTCGCTAGAAGGGCAGCTTCAGGCCCCCCGGCAGTTGCAGGCCGCCGGTCAGCTTTTGCATCTCCTGCTCGGCGTAGGCAGAGACTTTGGCGCGGGCGTCGTTGAACGCGGCCACGATCAAGTCTTCCAGCACCTCGCCCTCTTCAGCGGTGAGAAGGCTCTTGTCGATCTTTATCTTCTTTAAATCGCCCTTGCCGTTCAGGGTCAACTGAACCATGCCGGCGCCGGCAGCGCCGGTCATCTCGACGGCCTCAAGTTGGGCCTGCACCTCGGCCATCTTGGTCTGCATCTCCTGAGCCTGCTTCATCAGTTGGCCGATGTTCTTCATGCTCCGTCCTCTCCTGTATCGGCTTCATCTCCGGGGTCTTCCGGAGATGTCTGATCCCCATCGGGCTCGGCCGCCACAAACCGCTCTCGAACCGCGGCGATGGTCGCGCCCGGAAACGTCTCGAGCACCGCCTGAACCAACGGGTGGCTCGTGACCTCGTTCCGCAGGTCGCGCTGGCGGCCCTCCTCCTGCTCGCGCAGGGTCGGCTCTCCTTCCGCCTCGGAAATGGCGATCAGCCAACGGCTTCCGGTCCATTCGCTCAGCAATTGGCCGAGGCGATTAGTCAAATCGCGCGGTGCGCTGGAACCCGGGCGGACCTCGATCCGGCCTGGTTCGAAATGAACCAGGTGAACATCCGACAAGAGGTGCGATCGCAGCAGCGCCTCGCGTCTCTTGTCGAACAAAGCGATGACCTCGGCAAAACTTTGAGGCATGGGGTCATGTTCGGCCTCGCCCGTAGGGGCAGGTAGCTCGGCGATCGCTCGCAACGCGTTCCCGGAGCTCGGCCGCAACGGCGCCGTTTCCGGAGGCTGCGCAACGGCGATCGCGGGCGAAACGGCTGATGCGCTCGACGCGACAGCCGCACCATTGCCGCGGCTCCCTATGGCGGTTCCCGCAAGGCCTGGGGCTGCCACGACCGAGCGGACCAGCTCGGCCGGCGCAGGCAGATCGGCGACGTAGGCGAGCCGCACGAGCACCATCTCGGCGGCCTGGATCGGCGAGGGCGCGACTTGCACCTCTTCGAGGCCCTTCAGCAGCATCTGCCAGACCCGGGCGAGGAGCGGGATCGTCAGCTTCTCGGCGAGGGGCCGGCCCCGCGCGCGGTCGCCTTCGGCGACCGGATCGCCAGTGCCGGCCTCCGGCGCGAGCTTCAGCCGAGTTACGAAATGGCTGAGGTCGAGGAGATCCTGCAAGATCACCAGCGGGTCCGCCCCGCCCTGATAAAGATGACGCATCTGCGCGAGCGCCGCCGGCGCATCGCCGCGCAGCACGCTCTCCAGCAAATCGAAGACGAGCCCGCGATCGGCGATCCCCAGCATGTCGCGCACGGCGGCTTCCGCAACCCGCCCGCCCGAAAGTGCGATCGCCTGGTCGAGCAGAGACAGCCCGTCACGCACCGAGCCGTCGGCCGCCCGGGCGATCAGCGCGAGGGCTGCCGGCTCGATCTCGACACCCTCCGCCTCGGCGATCCGGCGGTAATGCGGGATCAGCTGCTCGACCGGGACCCGGCGCAACGAGAAACGCTGACAGCGCGACAGGACTGTGACTGGGACCTTGTTGATCTCGGTTGTCGCGAAGACGAATTTGACGTCGGGCGGCGGCTCTTCGAGCGTCTTCAACAGCGCATTGAAGGCGTTCTTCGAGAGCATGTGCACTTCGTCGATGATGTAAACCTTGTAGCGCCCGGAGACCGGACGATAGCGCACCCCCTCGGTCAACTCGCGGATGTCGTCGACGCCGGTGCGCGAAGCGGCGTCCATTTCCATCACATCGACATGGCGGTCGTCGGCTATCGCAAGGCACTGCGCGCAGTCGCCGCAAGGCTCGGCCGTCGCGCCACCCGAGCCGTCAGGCCCGACGCAATTGAGGGCGCGCGCCAATATGCGGGCCGTCGTCGTTTTGCCGACGCCGCGCACGCCGGTCAGGATGAAGGCGTGGGCGATCCGCCCCGTCGCGATCGCGTTCGACAGGGTGCGCACCATCGCCTCCTGCCCGATCAGCTCGGCGAAGGTCGAAGGCCGGTATTTGCGGGCGAGGACGCGATATGCCGCCGCCGAATCGCTCATTCTCGCAACCGTGTCGAGACAAGGGAGACCGGACGAACGACCCAGGTCGGGGCTCGTTACGGCTGCTTCCTTCCGGACCTGACCGGGTTGGCGAGGGACCTGTCCGCCGCCGGCCTCCCCCTCACTATATCAGCTGTCGGCGATCCCAGGGCAAGCTCGCCTTTGCGGCGAAGCTCTCTTCCCCCGGTCAATGGCGCATGAAATAAACGCGATGGAGCTGGTCGCGGAAGCTGCGGCTGGCGGCGAGCGCGGTCTCGAAATCGGTCTTGCCGAGCACATAAGTGTCGACTTCGCCCTCGGCGACGACGGTGGCGTTGCGCGGTTCGCCGCTGATCAGCGCAACCTCGCCGAAGAAATCGCCCGGCCCTAATCGCGCCACCTCGTGATCGGCACGGACCACATCAACCTCGCCATCCGAGATCACGAAGAACTCTTCCCCGGACTCCCCCTCGCGAATTATCGTCTCACCGGCAGCGAAATGGCGTTTCTTGACGTGCTCCGCGACATCGGTGAGCTGCTGGGGTGTCAGCGCCTTGAACAGATCGATCGGGCGCAGGAACTCGCAGATCCGCAGCGCATCGTGCAGCACCACATCGGACATGATCCGGCCGTCCACCATGTGGACCAGACGGTCGGCCGAATCGATGATCCGGTGATCGTGGGTGACCATCATTACGGCTGCGCCATAATCGATCGTGGTCTGCTTGAGCAGATCGATGACGTTCATTGTCGAATCCTTGTCGAGAGCCGCGGTCGGCTCGTCGGCGAGGATCAGCCTTGGCCGATTGACGAGAGCGCGGCCGATCGCGACCCGCTGGCGCTCGCCGCCCGATAGGAACCTCGGCTTGTGGTCGATGCGGTGGCCGAGTCCCAGCCGCTCCAGGATCCCGGCGCAGCGCAGCCGCATGTCGCCCAGTTCGCCATTAGCGAGCTGCGCCGCCATCTTGACGTTTTCATAGGCGGAGAGCGCGTCAAACAGATTGTGCATCTGAAAGATGAAACCGATGTCGCGGCGCACTTCGACGAGTTCGCCGCCGCCAAGTCGCGAGAGATTGCGGCCCAGCACCTCGATCCGGCCTTCGTGAACCGAGCGCAGTGCCCCGATCAGGGTCAACAAAGTGGTCTTGCCGGCCCCCGAGGGGCCGGTCATCACGACGAGCTGACCCGCGGGGATCTCGATCGAGTTGCCGAACAGGACCTGGTTGCGCGCTTGGCCCTCACCGTAATAGTGGTTCAGCCCGTAAACCCGCACCGCCGGTTCGGGTGCGGCGGGCCGCACGACCGGCGGCGCCTCCGCCCGCTCGGCGACGAGAGCGGCGCACATTAGAACACCTCCGCTGGATCGGCCGTGATCACCCGCCGCACGGCGATCGCCGCCGAGACCAGGCACATCCCAAGGGTCAGGCCGAGGCTAATGAGCGTGACCCGCATGGTCATGTGCAGAGGCAATAGCGCGACCCGGCCAATGACGTAATAGAGCAGGATGCTCAGCAGCGATGCCGGTACCCACCCCGCCAGGGCGTTGAATGCCGCCTGCTCAAAGACCACACGCATCAGATAGCCGGATTTGTATCCCATCGCCTTCAATGTCGCATATTGCGGTAGCTGGTCGGAAAGATCGGTATAGGTGACCTGATACGAGATCAGCATTCCGACCACAAAGCCGACAATCGTGCCCATCGCAAAGATCGGTCCGGCCGAGGACACGTCTGCCTGAAATTTGCGCTCGAACTCGATCAGCTGCGGCTTAGTGAACACTGCGATCGTGTCGGGCAATGCTTTTCTCAAGGACTGCTGGACGGCGGTCGGATCGTCGCCGGGCTTCACCTTGACGACCCCGATATCGACGGCAGCGGGATCGCCGGCGGGGCCACGCAGCAGGCTCGCAAAGGTGCGGTCGCTCATGATGACCGTGCCGTCGCTTTGGAAATCAGGGCCGAGAGCAAACCCGCCGACTATTTTAACATTGGTGCCGTTGAGCTCGGCTTCGGTCGCTCCGCTGTCCATGCCGAGAAAGCGCCGGGCGCGCCGGTCGACGAGCACGGTATTCGGTTCCTTTAATTTGTCGCGGGATGTGTTGACATCGGCAAAGGAAAAGACCGGCGCGTCCGGATCGAACCCGAAGGCGCGGACGAGGAAAATCTTGCCATCGATCGGGTTCTTCCAAAAGAATTCGAACCAGTCGGCGTAAAGCGCCCGCGCGCTCGCGACACCCGAGACCTCGCGCGCCTTATCTAGATCGGCCCGAGGGAACGGGTCGCGCGTCGCAAACTGATACTTATGTACGCTCTGCAGCAGAATATCGCCGTCGAGGCTGCGGATGACCGCAAACGCGCTTTCGAAGAAGGCCTGCTCGAAGCCGAGCTGCATCAGCATCAGCAGCACGGCAAAGCCGATGCCGCCGGCCGAGCGCAGCAGCCGCGACTTGTTCGAAACGAGATTGCGCCAGGCGAGCGGAACCGAGCCTGGCCGCGTTATACCGGCGAGTCCCGCAGGAGGGTGTCGGAAAGGCGCGGAAGTCGTCGACAGAACCCGACCCTCTCAGAACACGTCAGCAGGCGCGGCGCGGCGCAGACTTCCGACAGAGAGCAATGCCGAAATCAACGCCATGGCGAGCGCAGCGGCGAAGACGGCGAGGAGGCGCATCTCGCTCATCGTCACTGGCAGCAACGTTTTCTGGCGGATGACCGAGTAGAGCCCTAACGCGGCACCCAAGGCCGGAATGAACCCAGCGACGACGATCAGCAGCGACATCGCGCTGACCGTCCCGGCCAGCGAGCGGTCGGGATAGCCGATCGCCTTCATGGTCGCGAACTGCGGCAATTGCCGGCTGACCTGCGTCGAGACGATCTGGTAGACGATCATGATCCCGACCACAAAAGAGATCAGCAGCCCCGACCCGAAGATGATCCCGACCGAGGTGCGGGTCGTCCAATACGCCGTTTCCTGCGCCTCTAGCGCCTTATGCGTAAAGACCTGGAGGCCAGATCCGACCACCTTGCGCAAATCAACGGCGGCGCGATCGGGGTCCACGCCGGGCTTCAGCTGGATCGCGCCGAGATTGACAACGTTCAGCCCCCGTTGCGGAAACAGCCGGGCAAAATTTGCCTCGCTTGCCAGTACGACCCCGAGGCCCATGAAACCTGTGCCCAGCATATATTGACCGCCGATCGTGACCTTGCGGTCGCCGATTTCTACGATCCGGCCGGTGTCGAGGGGCCCGAACATCGGACGGGTGGTGCTGTCGACGAGAACCGTGTCAGCCCGTTGTAAGACACTGGTCTGTCGGTTGATGCTGTCGGGAATAAAGACGTGGCTCTCGGGGTCGAAGCCGATCGCAAAAACATCCGGCCACACGCCCCCTTCGCCACTCTTCCATTTGGCATAGCCGAAATAGATCGGGACCGCCTTCTCGACATCGGGCGAGGACCTGACCGGGCCTAGTCGGCTGACCGGAAAGGCGCCGGGCTGAGCCTGATACTCGTATTCGTCCGAGGCGAGCAGCAGATCGAACCTCATATTGTCGTACAGCAATAGACCGCCCCGTGGCACGGCATAGAAAAAGCCGAGCTCGACAAATACCAGCAGGATCGCCATGAAAATCCCGATCAGCGCGAGCCCGGTCCGTCTCTTGTCATAACTCAAGATGCGCCAGGCGAGCGGAACCTTCACGGTCGGCAGGCTCGGTGTCCGCTGCAGCGATTGCGAATGAGCGCGGGCGCTGTCACAACTCTAACCCCTTCTTCCGCACGTACCATCATCCCTCGCCCGAACGAACTCTGGCGGACTGTAAGAATGCGCAGATCACCGGGTCAAGGCCCTGGTCTGTTATCGTCGCCGTTTGCGCACCCAATAGGGCTGACGCTCTCCGGACAAGTTGCTCTGGTCCAAGGAGTCGCGTCCGTCGAGGCCCACCCTGCACTGCACAATTAAGGACCCCGCTGGCAGGCTTGGCCGGTTTGTTGCCGGGTGCCTCCTCGCCGGCCGCCGGCGGCACGAACCAACCTTTGGCCGTCGCCACCGCCCCGCAGCACCGGCGAGGGCGTGCGCATTCAGCCTCCGGATCGTGCAGGTAGCTGGCTCGGCAGAGGACAGGACCACCGCGGCCAGATCAAGGCTGCTGGCGCACAAGTGAGGCCGGAGAACACCAATACCGTTATTGCCGCACATTGCACGGCAGGTAGCGCCAGGGTTATCATAGGTGGTGACCGCCAGTAGGATCGCAAAGCTGGCGGCGCCCCATTCGAACGGGGCGTCGGGCGGGGGTGCGTAGAGGACGATGCGCGCCGGAATGGGGTGCACGAGCCTCACCCAGTTCAGGGTCGGATCAACTTTATGCCGTGTCCGCTAGGCGTCCGCCGCGCGTCCTCTGCGACCACTGCGCTGAGTTGTTCTCTTGGAGAGAGAAGATGCGTGATCCGCCGCTGATCCTTGTCGTCGATGACGTTGCGGACAATGTCGAGATTCTGCAGATGCGCCTCGAAAGCCACGGCTATGAGGTCGTGACTGCGGGGGACGGGATCGAGGCGCTGGAAAAAACCTGCGAGTTGCTGCCCGATCTAATCCTGCTCGACATCATGATGCCCAAACTGGACGGCATCGAGACCGTCAAGCGGCTGAAGGCCGAGGCCTCGCTGCCTTTCATTCCGGTGATCCTCGTCACCGCCAAAACCGATGCCTCCGATGTCATTGCCGGGCTCGAAAGCGGCGGCGACGATTACCTGACAAAACCGGTCGATCATGCCGCGCTGTCGGCGCGGGTGCGCGCGATGCTGCGCATCAAGACCCTGCACGACACCGTGCAGGCGCAGGCGCAGCGGCTCGGGGAGCAGGCGGCCGAGCTCGCCACATGGAACAAAACGCTCGAGGAACGGGTTGCGACGCAGGTCGGCGAAATCGAGCGGATCGGTCGGCTGAAGCGGTTTCTCGCGCCGCAGATTGCGGAGACGATCGTGGCTTCGGGCGAGGCGATCCTCGGAAGCCACCGGCGCGACATTGTCGTCCTGTTCTGTGATATGCGCGGCTTTACTGCGCTGGCCGAAACCGCCGAGCCGGAAGACGTGATGGCGGTTCTGAGCGAATATCATTGCGCGCTGGGACCGCTGATCCACCGCTACGAAGGGATGATCGATAGCTTTACCGGCGACGGTCTGATCGTGATCTTCAATGATCCGATACCCTGCCCCGATGCCGCCCTGCGCGCCGTTCGGCTTGCGGTCGACATGCGGGAGACGGTCGCCTCGCTCGCGCGCTCATGGACGGCCCGTGGACATCAGATCGGCTTCGGCGTTGGGATCGCGCAAGGCTATGCCACATTGGGACCAATCGGTTTCGAAGGCCGCTTCGACTACACCGCGATCGGCACCGTCACCAATGTGGCGGCCCGGCTCTGCGCCGAGGCCAAAGATGGCCAAATTCTGGTGACCCAGCGGGTGGCCGCCGCGATCGACAATTTGGCGGAGCTACAGCATCTCGGCGACATTGCATTGAGAGGCCTCAGCCGCCCGATCGCAGTGCTGAACGTCAGCGGGCTCGTATCGAGCCAGTAAGGTCTGCGTTCAGTCCTTGCGTTGCCGTTCGACCTGCATGTTGGCGAGAAATGCGACCAGCGGATGGACGCCCATTTTTACCAGCGCTTGTGTGTCGAGCCCGAGCAAAGCCGTGCGCTGTGCCGGCGTCAGCCGAAAATGGCCGGCATAGGCTGCGGCGTCGGCGAGATATTCGGCGCGCCTGTCTTCGTCGTGCGCCAATCCGTGCAGAGCGGTCGTCAGCTCTACCAGCTCCGGCTTGATCGAGGGATAATGTGGATTGGGGCCATCAGGCGGCGGCGTGAAAAATCCGAGCGAAGCGTAGTTGTGATGCCAGCTCGGCTCCAATGCGGCGATGTCGGGCTTGCGCTCGCCGAGCGCGCCGGCGGCTGCCGCCCAGCAGCGCAATTCGACATTGCCGGCTTCATCGAGCGCGGCTTCGTCCCAGCCGATCAGCGACTTCAGATTGCCGCTGTTGAGTTGAGCCATGACTGCCTGGTCCCAGGCGAGTTCTGGGTGAGGGTAGCGCTCGGTGCCCGGGAAGTGCGACATTCCGCCGCTCGCCACGACCGCCGTCCTCACGCCCATCGCGGAAACGATCCGCGCCACCGCCTGGCCAAAGGCATAACAGCGCTCCATTGTCGGCTGCGGCGGCAGGTAGGCATTGACATAGATCGGCAGGAGCGGGTCCTCGACACCGAGATGGGTGAGCGGGATGCCTATCGCATAATCGATCTTGGCAACACTGGTGAAGGCCGGGTCGAAGCCCTGCCGATACAGCTGCCGGATCAGTTCCAAACCAATCTCGCCCGGAACCTTCCAGTGGAACTTGCGGCCCGCGAACATGCCCTCGGCCGCGTCCCCGACATGGATCGTGAAGGGTGGCGCCGCCTTATGAAAGAATTGCTCTGCATGATCATTCGAAAAGATGATCCAAAGCTCGGGCGCCAAGGCCTTCAGTCTGGCGCCGATTTCAGCCGCCGTGGCGCGGACCCGCTCGACCGTGTCGGGGTCCTCGGTTTCGGGCATCGTGAAGAATTGCGGGGCATGGGGCAGCATCGCGCCACCGATAACGGTCGACGCAATCACGCTCGAATTGCTGGCTCTGCCTTGCATTCCTAGCTCCAACTCCGGTCTTGCGCGGTTGACATCGCGACGCCCCGCTGGTCGTGGTACCGTTACCCGAAACCATATCGCCGATCGAGGAAACACCCCAATGCCGCATCCTTCCGACGATCCGCCCAACACTCCCGCGGCGAGTGTAGAGAGCGAAACGCCGAGCGCAACCGTCGGGGACGCCCCGGAACCTGCCAACCCGGCCGGCCCGTCATCGCAAGGCGGCGAAGCTCACCAGCCGCGCCGCCGCCGGCGGCGACGTCGCCGCCGATCCCCGCCTACGTCAGCCTCGCCAGACGCAGCGGTAGCGGCCGGAAACACATCGGAAGAGGCGCCATCGGCGGGCGATACGGTTCAGCAGACGCGGGTCGATGCCCAGGGAAATACCCGGGGCGACGCTCAGGGGCCAAAGCCCCCGCGTCATCGGCGCCGTCGCCGTCGCGGGCCACCGGGCGAGATGTCGCAACAATCGCCGGTGAGCGCCGATGTCCCAGTCGACGCGAGCGGTCCCCCGGACCTGACGAAGGTGGCTCCCGGCGAAGACTCGACCCAGGCTCAGCCTGCGCCCGGGATGGCCAGTGAGCCACCCCGCCCCCGCCGCCGGCGCCGTCGGCCGGCGCGTCGACCAGGTCTGCTGGACCAGACGGAGTCCGGCGGCCAGAGCCCGAACGGGTCCGGCGCGATTACGGAGAGCACATCGCCATCTGAACCTCGGACGGTCGGGAGGCCTTGGCCCGGTCGTCCGCGCGACCGGCGACCACGCGACCCTGCGGCGCGAGCAGGGGAGCCGCGTGGCCATGGTCCGCGCCAGCCGCGTGAACGCGCCGCGAGGCCGCCTGACGCCGGCGCGCGAGGGGCGGATCGACGGGACCAGGGCGCGGACAGTCGGGGGCGGCGGGACAGGCGATCGAGCAGCCGGCCGCCGGGAAGAGGTCGGGAAGCCCCCCTGAAAAAGCCGGAGCAGAAGCTCTATGTCCTCGAATCTATCGTCGACCGGGGTTTCGAGGACGTCACCGAAGATTCAGACGAAGGGGGTACCCGTCGCGTCCACTGGACGATCATCAAGCGCACGGTCGCCGACCAGAAGAGCGGCAAGGCAATGTCTGCGTCCTATGTCCTACGGCGAGAAGGCGTCGAGGCTGAATACCCCAATCTCGGGGCGGCCCGCGCGGCTGTGAACAAGACGATCGTCCACCCTGAGAAGCTGACCCTCTCAAAAGCTGAGCATGTCGCTGCGAAAGCCAACCGCTAATTCGAAATCGGATTGCGCCGCATCATGGTTTACCCATGGAGCCTGGATGCCGCGGGAACGGCGCCGCTCCACCGGCCTCGGGGAGACCCGGCCCAAATTTGCGGACCTGGCGGGACTTCGGCAGGTTTCGATATACCCAGAGAAATACCGCACCGACAAGAGTGCCGGCGACCAATTGGCCGAGCAGCCCCGAACCAAGGAATACCATCGAGGTCCAAGTCACGACGGGCAGGCAAATCACCGCGATAGAGGTGGAGACCCAGAAGGCGTGGAGGCGCCGACCAATCCGCACCCCATTATAAGACCAGTCGGCCCAAGCGGTACTGAGAGCACCAAGGCCCGCAGCGAGCAGCTGGATCAGAAAAATTTCCATCATGTCGGTTTCCCCGCGGTCAATCGGCCGGGCCGGTATTGCGCGTAACGGGGGAGACGAGAGGCAGATTTATCAGACTTTCATTGCAAAATTGTTGACATGGAAAACTGCGGCCGACAGTTTGCTTGTCAACTCCCGTGCGTCGGAAAAATTCACAGCTTGCCGCAAACCGGAAAAGTAACATGACAGTTTCCATCGGCTAACGGTATGGCACGATCTTTGCTGCGAGGTTAAGAGCGCGGCATTTGCCGTGCGAGGTCAGGGAGACGAGCGCGATGATGCACGCGGCAATAACCCGGTCGGAAGAGCCACTGCCGCTCGACACGGCAATTTTGTGGAACATCGCGCTGTCGCTGTTTTTGTGGAATATCGCGCTGCGCATTGCGGGCTTGCTGCTGGCAGCGTAACACCTCGATCACCTGCCTTGCGCCGCGCGCTGCAGGACCAATTGCAGCGCTTGGTCGAGTTTTCTGGAAAATCGAGTCGGTACGCCGCCAGAACCGGACGATCCGACCGAAGCGGCGGGTCCCGAACATGCAGCGTAAACGAGCACGTCCGGCGCCGCCGAAGCCGGCCCCCCAGCCTCTTCGCTCGGTTGCCGGTGCCGCCCAGTCTCGGAGCCGTTGCACAGGCCGCTATCGTGAAGGACGCGCCGCAAGTAGGCCGTGACGCCAACGAGAAACTGGTCGGGACGCCGTCCGGCTTTGACCCAGGCATCCATTTTTCCAATACCCCAATTATAAGCGGCGATCGCATCGGGCCAATTACCGTAGCGGCCATGCAGCTGTAACAAATACGCCCGTCCTAAGGCGCGATTCTGCGATAAATCAAATCGGTCCCCGCCGCCGACATCCGTCGCTGCCGCCTCGCTCACCTGCATAGGCCCCTGCGGTCCGGACGAATCCGGGCGCCACATCGCCATGTCGCTGCCGTGGCTCGATTCCGCTCCGTCCACCGCGCTCGCGACGCGGTCGAGCGGCGCCGTCGGGTCGGCATTCTTGGCCGCTCGCCAGGCCGAATGGGTGGCGGTGCCGAGGACGGCCGGAGCGTCGCGCAAGCCCGCCCGCTCACCTGCCGCTGCACCCGCAGTAAGCGCCTGGGTCGCAAACAAACCAGTGATCACCCATCTAGCATAGCGCAAAAGGGTTTTCTCCCTCCTAGCCGCTAAATGAAAGTAGCAGATCTTGGCTGGTATTAAGTCAGTATTCGTGGTTAATTTGTGCTTTCTCTTGTCTTCGCTGGTGAACAGCAGTGTTGCTGTGCCGAAGGGCTCTCACAAGATCTCGAATAGCCCGGCTGCACCCATGCCGCCACCGACGCACATAGTGACGACAACATAACGAACCCCGCGGCGCTTACCTTCGATCAGCGCGTGACCGACCATCCGAGCTCCGGACATTCCATAGGGATGACCGATCGAAATGGCGCCACCGTCGACATTGTACCGCTCGGGGTCGATGCCGAGCCGGTTTCGGCAGTAAAGAGCCTGCACGGCGAAGGCCTCGTTGAGCTCCCAAAGCCCGATATCCTCGACTGTGAGCCCGTGCTGCCGCAACAGCTTTGGAACGGCAAAAACCGGGCCGATCCCCATCTCGTCCGGCGCGCAACCGGCGACTGCGATACCGCGATAGGCGCCGAGCGGCCGCAATCCGCGGCGTTCAGCCTCCTTTGCCTCCATCAACAGTGAAGCGGATGCGCCGTCGGACAGCTGAGAAGCGTTCCCCGCCGTGATGAAGCGGCCCTCTTTGACGGTCTGCCCATCGCGGAACACCGGTTTCAGCGCGGCCAACCCCGCGAGGGTCGTCGATGGCCGGTTGCCTTCATCCTTTTCGAGCGTCACCGGCACTTCGGAGATCTCGCCAGTCTCGCGGTTTTCGACCCGCATAATGGCGGGCAACGGAGCGATCTCCTGGTCGAGACGTCCCGCCGCCTGCGCTGCCGCAGTACGTTGCTGGGATTGCAGGGCGTATTCGTCCTGCGCATCGCGGGTGACCTGGTATCGCTCGGCGACGATCTCGGCCGTCTCGATCATCGTCATGTAAAGATCGGGTCGGTGCTCCACCAGCCAGGGATCCTGCGTGCGGTAATCGTTGCGCTTGTCGTTCTGGACCAGCGAGATCGAACTCGGCTCCGCCGCCGACGGCGATTTCCATTCCATCATCGACGATCTGTTTCGCGGCGGTTGCGATCGCCATCAGGCCCGAAGCGCATTGGCGATCGATCGTCATCCCGGCGACCGAAACCGGCAGCCCGCCGCGGACCGCCGCCTGGCGGGCCAGATTGAAGCCGCTCGACCCTTGCTGCAGCGCGGCACCCAGCACGACATCCTCGACTTCGGCAGGATCGATCCCGGCGCGACGCACTGCCTCGGCAACTACGTGGCCGGCGAGAGTCTGCGCCTGCGTGTCGTTGAAAGCACCGCGATAAGCCCTGCCGATCGGCGTGCGGGCGGTCGATACGATGACGGCTTCGCGCATTTCGTCCTCCCTGTAAGCAACTGCGGCGCGATCTTACGCCGAACCTCTCCCCCCGCCTATCCGGGAGCATCCATGCCCCTCCCACAAACGCGCGCGGTCATGTAGCATCTCAGCAGGACCTTGTGAGGAGGAGACCGCCGCCATGCCCGACGCTTATCCGTTGCCCTCCGCCGACCCGGCGAGCCTCGGCTTTGCTGCGACGCCGCTACAGCATCTCGATCGGCTGATCCGCCAGCACATCGAGGAAAACCGGTACCCCGGCGCGCAGATAGCGCTGGCGCGCCACGGCAAACTGGCGCTCTTCCGCACCTATGGCAATGCCAAGACCGAGGGCCGCAACCTGCCGGCATTGGATGACACACTTTTCCTGCTGTTCAGCCAGACCAAGGTGCTGACGAGCTGCGCGGTATGGACATTGATCGAAGAAGGCAAGCTCTCCTTCATGGACCGGATTGCCGATCACCTGCCCGAGTTCGCCAAGCGCGGCAAGGGCGAGATCACTTTGCATCAGGTCATGACCCATCAGGGCGGCTTTCCGAGCGGCGACGTGACCCAGGCGACCTGGACCGATCACACGAGGATGCGCGCCGAGGTCTGCGACTTCTCGCTCGACTGGACCCCCGGCACGCGGCTGCAATACCACCCGCGCGCCGCGCATCTGACCCAGGCGATGGTCATCGAGGCGGTTACCGGGCAGGACTATCGCGACGTGATCCGGGAAAAGGTGCTGGCGCCGCTCGGGCTCGCGAACGACATCTTTGTCGGCGTCCCGCCGAGCGAGCAGGAGCGCTGCGCCGACACCTATGCGCCGGAGGCGCGCGACAATTCTGCGGAATTCAAAGCGGCCGGAATGCCGAGCGGCGGCGGCTATGCGACCGCGCGCGGGATGGCGGCGTTCTACCAGATGCTGCTCGGGCGCGGCCGGCTCGGGGATGTGCGGCTGTTGTCGCCGCGGCTGGTGAGCTACGTGACGCGCAGCCACACGGGCGACCGCGGCGATGACGCGATGGGCGGCATTCCGATGCACCGCGGCCTGGGGCCGCATGTCCGCGGCGACAGCGACCGCATCCGCGGCCTCGGCACGATCGGCGCGCCGGAGACTTTCGGCCACGGCGGCGCCGGCACCTCATATTCGTGGGCCGACCCGACGAGCGGCGTGTCGTTCACTTACATCACGAACTTCATGTCGCCCGATCCGTGGCACACCGCCCGCCTCGACCGCGTCGCCAACCTCGTGCACGCCGCGATCGATTGACATGAAACGTACGTTCGAGGGTTCGGATTTCGTCGTTCCCGCGCAAGCGGGAACCCAGGGCAGGTGCATCGGCCGCTGGCCCCTGGACCCCCGCTTTCGCGGGGGCGACGGAAGGATCTGCTTCGGCGTCTGAAAGGCCGCAGAGCCATGGCGCCGCGGGTCGATCCTGTACAGTGCGATGAGGCGCTGCCGGCACGTGCCGATGTCGTCATCATCGGCGGCGGGATCATCGGCACCAGCACGGCGCTGTTCCTGGCCCAGAAGGGCGTCAGCGCGGTGCTGTGCGAGAAGGGGCACATTGCCGGCGAGCAGTCGAGCCGCAATTGGGGCTGGTGCCGCAAGATGGGGCGCGATCCGCGCGAATTGCCGCTGATCATCGAGAGCCTGCGGCTCTGGCAGGGCATGAACGAATTGGTCGAGGCCGAGACCGGTTTTCGCCAGGCGGGCATCATGTATCTGGCCGAGACCCAGGCCGAGCTCGGACAGCTCGAAAGCTGGCTCGAGCATGCCCGCCAATATCAGCTCGACACCCGCATACTTACCCGTGCGGAAGCGGCGGAGCTGATGCCCGGTCTGACAGGCAACTGGACGGGCGCGCTCTACACCGCGAGCGACGGCAAAGCCGAGCCGCAGAGGGCGGCTCCGGCGATCGCCGAGGCGGCGCGCCGGCACGGCGCGGCCATAGTAACCCAATGCGCCGCACGCGGCATCGAAACAGAGGGCGGGCGGGTCTCGGCGGTGGTGACTGAGAAGGGCCGCATCTCCTGCGAAAAGGTGGTGCTCGCCGGCGGTGCATGGTGCCGGCTGTTCTGCGGCAATCTCGGCATTGAGCTGCCGCAGCTCAAAGTACTGGCGACCGTCATGCGGACTCAGCCGCTCGAAGGCGGCCCGGAAATCTCGGCATCAGGAGGGCTCTTCGGGTTTCGCAAAAGGATGGACGGCGGCTACACCGTCGCGACCCTCGGGGTCCGGACGATCGACCTAGTGCCCGATAATTTTCGATTGTTTTTCGATTATCTGCCCGCAGCGCGGCTGCACTGGAAGAAGTTGCGGTTCCGCGTCGGCCGCCGCTGGATCGAGGAATGGCGGATCCCGCGCCATTGGGGCTTGGACCAGACCTCCCCGTTCGAGGCGATGCGCGTGCTCGATCCGGAGCCCGACCAGTTTGTCGTCGATCGGGCGCGGGCCGCCACAGCCGAAGCGTTCCCGGTGTTCCGCAACGCGGTGGTCGCCGAAAGCTGGGGCGGCATGATCGATGTCATGCCCGACGCGATACCGGTCATCTCACCGGTCGAGAGCCTGCCCGGCTTTTTCATCGCAACCGGGTTCTCCGGGCACGGCTTCGGCATCGGCCCAGGGGCCGGCAAGCTGGTGGCCGACATGGTCGCCGGCGACCCGACCCTCGTCGACCCTGCACCGTTCCGCCTATCGCGGTTCACCGACGGCTCAAACCCTCGGCCGCACCCACTCGCGAGCTGAATCAGTTTATCGAGGCAAGTTCCTCGATGCGCAAACCATCGCGTACCCGCGCGATCAGCTCTTCCGGGTCATAGACGATGCCGACCGGGTTCTTGTCGGCGGTCGAGCGCCGCCGCATATAGGTTTGTCCCTCGGCTGCCGTCGCGAAATTGTCGACCAAAAGCTCGACCTGGTTGTGGTCGGGATCGTGGTAGTACATCGACGTCGTCACGCCGTGATTGACGCAGCGATGCGGGCGGATGCCGAGCTCCTTGAGCCGCTGATAATTGTCGATCAGATGGTCGAGCCCGCCAAACGTGAAAGCGACGTGATTGAGGCCCGCCGCGTCCGGCTGCCGCTCCGTCAGCGGCCCGGGATCAAGGAAGGCGACGCGGTGATGTTCGTCGTCATAACTGATGAACGAGATGCGGTCGGCTTCGTAAAGTATCTCGGCGCCGAGCACCGTGCAGTACCAATCGATCATCTCGCGCCGGCGATTGGTCTGCAACACGATGTGCGACAGCTTTGTCGGTGACGCCATGCTCTCCTCACTTCCTCTGTCCGATATCGGAGTTTATGCGATCCGCCCGGTAACGGGCAAACCTCATATATAGACGCCCCGCATTCCGCCTTCGGGGTAGCGGGTGCCGGCCGCGGCGCCTATCGGTATTGCCGTCGAGATGCGACTGATATCGGCCTCGGTCAGACGCACCCGCATTGCGCCGAGATTTTCCTCCAGCCGGTCGATGCGCTTGGTGCCGGGGATCGGGATCACATCGGGACCTTGCGCCAACAGCCAGGCGAGGCAGAGCTGCGCGGGTGTGCAGCCTTTTTCTTGAGCGATTGCTTCGATGCGTTGCACCAGCTCGCGGTTCTTGGCGAAATTGTCGCCCATGAACCGGGGATGACGGCCGCGGGTGTCGCCCTCGGCCAAATTTCCGAGGTCGGGGACGCGCCCGGTCAATAAGCTCCGGCCGAGCGGCGCGTAGGCGACAAAGGCGATACCCAAGTCGCGCGTGAGCTCGCGCGTCTCGGTCGCCTCTTGCCGGTAGAGAAGCGAGAATTCACTCTGCACGGCGGCGATCGGGTGGACGGTGTGAGCTCGCCGGATGCGCTCCGGCCGGGCCTCGCACAACCCCGAGATAACGGACCTTGCCCTGTTCGACGAGCCGCGACATCGCGCCGACCGTATCCTCGACCGGCACGGCCGGATCGACCCGGTGCTGATAATAGAGGTCGATGACATCGACGCCGAGGCGCTTGAGGCTCGCCTCGCAGGCCTGCGCGACATAGGCGGGGCTGCCGTCGACCCCGTTGGCGCCGCCTGGCCGGCGGGTCTGGCCGAATTTGGTCGCGATCACGACGCCGTCGCGCCGTCCCTTCAATGCCCGGCCGAGGAGCTCCTCGTTCTGACCCCAGCCATACATGTCCGAGCTGTCGAAATGGTCGACGCCGAGCTCGATCGCTCGATGGATCAGCCGGACCCCGGCCTCGTCGTCGCTCGTGCCGTAGACGCCGGACAAAGACATGCAGCCGAGGCCGATCGCCGACACCTCCGGTCCCGCCTTGCCGAGCCTCCGCCGCTCCGTAATCGCTGTGCCGCTCATCGCCCACTCCAACCGCTAAAGCTTTGTGACAAGCTCTAATAGAGGGGTATGATCGCCGCGGCAATCCAGGCGAGGGAGGAGAGTTATGGCGAGTACCCATGTTTACGCCGGCACGGCGCGGTCGATGGGAGCAACGGCCGGTGGCATTTTCCGGCAGGAAGCGGGTGACAAACGCTGGGAGCATTTGACCAACGGTGTGCCGGAGGACGCCGATGTCCACGCGATCACGGTCCATCCGGAAAACCCCGACGTGGTCTATGTCGGCAGCACGAAGGGGGCCTACCGCAGCACCAATCGCGGCAACACCTGGGAGCGGCTCCGCCTTCCCGAGGATGCCGATATCTGGTCGGTCTGCATCCATCCGAAAAACCCGCGCATTGTTTATGCCGGTGCGACGCCCCCCGGTGTCTATCGCAGCGAAGATGGCGGCGACACCTGGCGCAAGATGGCCGACCCTGGTCTCCCCGACCGGGTCATCATGGGTTTCGCGTGCCGGGTCATGCGGCTCGATGTCGATCCCAATTCCCCCGACGATGTCTATGCGACGTTGGAAGCCAATGGGGCAATGCGCAGCCGCAACGGCGGCGAGAGCTGGGAGGACTGCACCGCCGATCTGATCCGCTTCTGCGAAGAGCCGAAATACCGCAGCCGGATCGGCAGCCAGACCGAGATCGAAGGGCATGCTCGACGGCCACGCGCTGACCTGCAGCGCCGCGGCGCCCGGCACGGTATTTCTCGCCAACCGCATGGGCCTCTTCCGCAGCAACGACCACGGCGAGCACTGGCAGGACATGGAGATCAACCGGTTCTCGCCGTTGACCTATGGCCGCGACATCCGCGTCTCGCCGCACGACCCCAAGGTCATGTACGCCTGCCTCAGCCCGGCGGCGCGCAGCACCGACGGCTCGATCTACCGCACCGACGATGTCGGCCAGACCTGGAAGCGGTTCGACCACGGCGTCAAGGCCGAGGCGACGATGATGGGCGTGGCGGTGCATCCGCGCGACCCCAACCAGGTCTACGGCGTCTCCCGCTTCGGCCAGGTGTTCGGCACGCAAGACGGCGGCCGCAGCTGGAACGAGACCCGGCTGCCCGAAGGCATACGCGACGTCTACGCTGTCGCCTGCGGCTGAGGGAAGCAACCCCTCACCCTAGCCCTCTCCCCGCCAGCGGGGCGAGGGAATTGCCACCCTTCTCCCTCGCCCCGCTGGCGGGGAGAGGGTCGGGGTGAGGGGCAACGGAGGCACGAATGTCCAATTCGATGAAGCAGAAGCTCGCCGCCGGCGAGCTGGTGCTGTGCATGAATTTGCGGCTCGCCCGTAGCGTCGACATCGCGATGGTCGCCAAGGCGGGCGGTTATGATGCGCTCTATGTCGACATGGAGCACAGCCCCTATTCCATCGACACCGCGGCGACGATCTGCGCCGCGGCGATCGGCATCGGCATTACCCCGCTGGTGCGGGTACCGAGCCATGATGCGCACTGGTCGAGCCGGGTGCTCGACGGCGGCGCGCAAGGCGTCATCGTTCCGCATATCAACAACCGCGGCGAGGCCGAGGCGGTCGTGCGCAATTGCCGCTTCCCGCCTCTCGGCCGGCGTTCGGTGATGGGGCTCGGGCCGGCGCTCGGGTACCGCGCAATGCCGCTGGGCGAGATCAACGAGCGGCTCAATGCGGAGACTGCGCTGATCGTCATGCTGGAGACCGCCGAGGGTATCGACAATGCCGACGCGATCGCCGCACTGCCCGGGATCGACGTTGCTGCTGATCGGCTCGGGCGACCTGACCACCGACTACGGCATCCCCGGCCAGGTCGACCATCCGCGTCTGCGCGAGGCTTATGAGCGGGTCGCCGACGCCTGCCAGACGCACGGGAAGGTGCTGGGGGTCGGCGGCATCCGACACAATGTCGTATTGCAGGGCGAGCTGATCCGGCTCGGCGCGCGCTTCGTGATTGCCGGCACCGACGTCAATTACGTGCTCGCGGGCGCCCGCCAGGATACGACGGCATTGCGCGAGATCCCGCTCGGATAACCAACATTGCGTGACCTGCTGAGCAGTCTCGAGCCGGCGCGAACCGTTGAGCGGCTTAGCGAAGCAGCAGTAGTGTTGCGCGGGTTCGCCCGCGACAATGAAGCTGAGCTATTAGCGGCGGTGAACGAGATCACCGCCGGCGCACCGTTTCGCAACATGGTGACGCCGGGTGGGTTTCGCATGTCGGTCGGGATGACCAATTGCGGCCGGGCCGGCTGGGTGACGGACCGCAAAGGATATCGCTACGAGAAAATCGACCCAACGACCGGTGCTCCCTGGCCCGCAATGCCGGAGGCGTTTCGGCTTCTTGCCGAAAGCGCTGCGGCGGCCGCGGGATACCCCGGCTTCGAGCCTGACGCTTGCCTGATAAATCTGTACGAACCCGGGACCCGGTTATCGCTGCACCGTGACGAGAACGAGCGCGATCTGGCCGCGCCGATCGTATCGGTCTCGCTTGGATTACCGGCGATTTTCCTGTTCGGAGGCAACCGCCGCAGCGACCGGCCTCGACGCATTCTGCTGCAGAGCGGCGATGTCGTCGTGTGGGGCGGCGCCGATCGCCTCGTCTATCACGGCATCGCTCCGCTTGCCGAAGGTGAAGACCCGCTGACCGGCAATCGCCGCATCAATCTGACCTTTCGCAAGGCGCTCTAATCAATGCTCGAAAGTATTGGCTCTGAGCTGCGCCCTGTTTGCGTCGGTGCCGCCGGCGATTGCCCAGGAGGCACAGACGCTCAAAGAGCGCCTCTCCGACAAAGCCTCTGACGCCCAGCGGGTCGACAATTGCCATGTGCCGCCCGAGCGCCGCGGCGCCCTGCCTCGTCCCGATTGCGCGGAGAAGCCGCGCCCCGCTACGGCCGAGGCCAAAGCGCCGCGCTGAGCCCCACCTTCCCTCCCCCGCGAGCGGGGAGGGGAGGGTAGGGGGTTACGGTTTCAGTGCGCCCTGCGTGCCCACATAGAGCGCGTAGACCGACGTGCTGCCGCAGACGAAGAGACGGTTCCTGAGCGGCCCGCCAAAGCACAGATTGGCGCATGTCTCCGGCAGGTGGATCTTGCCGAGCAGATCTCCCGAGGGGCTGTAGCAGCGCACACCGTCCTCCTTGGGGTCGGCCCAGCCCATGCTGCACCAGACGTTGCCATCCACGTCACAGCGCATTCCGTCGGTTATGCCGGGCGCAAAACCCTCGGCGAAGACCTTGCCGTTGATCAGCTTGCCGGTCTCGATATCGACAGTCGAACACCCGGATATGCGACGGACCGCCATCGGTGATGCCGCTGTCGATGACGTACAGCCTCTTTTCGTCTGGTGAGAGAAGGATGCCATTGGGTTGTGTGAAGTCATCGACAATCGGCTTGATCTCGCCCGTCTTGCCGTCGACCCGGAAGACATAGTGCTTGTCCTGCTCCTGGGCTTGTTTGAGGCCTTCGTAGTTGCCGCCAATGCCGTAGGTCGGATCGGTGAACCAGATCGAGCCATTGGAGGCCACCACCACATCGTTCGGCGAATTGAGCCGCTTGCCGTTGTACTTGTCCGCGATGACGGTAATAGTCCCATCGAGTTCGGTGCGGGTCACGCGGCGGGCGCGGTGCTCGCAGGTCACGAGGCGCCCTTGCGGATCGTGCGTATTGCCATTGGAGTTGTTCGACGGCTCGCGGAAGACGCTGAGATGATTGTCATCCCATAAGAGGCGCATCATCCGGTTGTTGGGGATGTCGCTGAAGATCAGATAATTTCCCTCGCGGAAGAAAGCTGGACCCTCGGCCCAGCGGAACCCGGTGGCAACCCGCTCGACCCCGGCCGTCCCGGCAAAAGCCGGAAAGTGGGTGCCGAAGAATTTCTTGTCGGCGGCCTCGATGCGAGCGTCGGGGTAACGCATGTCCGGCAGCGGACCCAACGGCAGCGCGTCGGCGGCTGCGGTCTTCGCTCCTGCCATCGTTGCAGTGGCCGCAGTGGCGGCCAAGAAAGCACGTCTGTTCATGTTCCCTCCCGTTATTTGATTATTCAGCTCTTGGGGGCAGGCGCCTCCGGTTTCTCGAACAAAGCCAAGCTCTCCATTGCCAGGCCGTAGCCTAATAGGTCGTGCATCTGGCGCCGGAGGTATTCGGTGAAGAGCAGCCGAGTGTAGCGCAATAGCAGTGTCGGTTTGCGGGTCAGATCCTCGGCCAGTTCCCAGGCGCGCGCCATCAGTCTTGTCGGGCGGCAGTACTTCAGCGACGAGGCCCAGCCGCAAGGCTTCTGCGGCGTCCAATGTCTGGCCGGTCATCAGAAAATAACGCCCGCGGTTCATGCCCAGCAATAGCGGGTAGACAATGTGCATGCCGTCACCCGGCACGACATCGGACATGAAATGCGCCAAATCCTGGAATTGCGCGGTATCGGCGGCGAGCACGATGTCGCAGAGCAGCGGGATCTCGGAATGGCGCCAGGCCGGGCCATTGATCGCGCTGATCACCGGCACTTCGATATTCAGCAGGTTCATCAGCAGATGGCGGCCTTCCCAATGAATGCGGTCGATGCGCTCGATCGACGGCCGGGACGGAAAGGACGATGTCCCGGGGGTCGCGCGCGGCCCGGAGAATTCCGCGCCCGTCCCGGTCAGTATCACGACCTTGTTCTCGCGGTCGGCGCCGATGTCGTGAAAGGCTTCCGGCAGTTCGCCGTGCGGCAGGAAACCCCAGCGCAGAGACTGACCCTCGGTGTGCAACGTGACCTGCAGGATCCCGTTGCGGCGCTCCATTCGCGCCGTCTGGTATTTATTGGCGTATTCGTCGAATGAGCTCATTGCGGTCCCTCCCTGCTGATCAAATCGGCAGCGCACCGCCGGGGAACGGCACGATCGGCACGGTGGCGCCGGCCGCGATTTCGGGGGCGTGCGGTGGACGGACCACCAGGCAGTCTGCAGCCGAGAGCAGGCGCATCATCGAGCTGTCCTGCACCTCGAACGGAAACACTTCGAGGGTGCCGTCCGCAGCGCGGGCCAGCCTCGACCGCAAATAATCCTGCCGCCGGTCGTTCTTTGGCAATGCCGTGCCAAGCCGCGCTGCCGGCGCCGCCTCCTCCGCGGACGCGGCGCCGCTCAGCCGGTCGAGCGCCGGTTGCAGAAAGAGCAGCGCACAGACCAGGGTCGAGACCGGGTTTCCCGGCAGTCCGACCATCGGCGTTCCTCGGTAGCGGCCGACCATCAGCGGCTTGCCGGGGCGCATCGCGATCTGCCAGAAATCGAGGTCCAGCCCGTCGGCGCCGAGCACGTCGCGCACCAGATCGTGCTCGCCGACCGAAGCGCCGCCGGTCGTGACCAGCAGGTCGACCCCGCGCGTCGCGGCGGCGACTTGGCGCAGCGCCGCCGGGTCGTCCGGGGCGTTGCCGACCGAAACCGGGGTTCCGCCGCAAGCCGCCACAAACGCGGCGAGCGCCAGGCTGTTCGAGCTGACGATCTGGTGCGGGCCGATCGGATCGCCGGGCATGACGATCTCGTCGCCGGTCGACAGGATGCCTATGCGAGGCCGGCGATGCACAAAGAGCCACGGCCGGTTCATCGCCGCGGCGAGGCCGATGTCGCGCGCGGTGAGGCGCCTTCCGGCCCGCAGCAGTATGTCTCCCTCGGCGAAATCCAGGCCTTCGCGCCGCACATAGCGGCCGCGCGCGGCGCCTTCGAGCACCCGGACACGGTCGCCGTCGCGCTCGGTGTCCTCCTGAATGACGATCGTGTCGGTGCCAGCTGGCATCGGCGCGCCGGTAAAGATGCGGGCGGCTTCGCCGGGGCCCGACATGTCCGCCGAACCCGGCCCCGGCGGGTACTTCGGCGACGATCCGCAATTCGACCGGGACTGCGGCCAAATCCTCGGCGCGCACCGCGTAGCCATCCATCGCCGATACCGCGAAGGGCGGCTGCGTCCGGCGGGCGGCCAGATCCTCGGCCAAGACGCGGCCGATGGCATCGGCGATCGAGATCTGCTCTAGCGGCAGCTTTTCGAGCGGCGCGAGCAGACGCGACAGTGCTTCTTCGACGGAGATCACGGTTCGGCCTCCCAATTCCCGGACTTGCCGCCCGATTTGTGCAACAAGCGCAGGTCGGTCACGACCATGCCGCGGTCGACGGCCTTGCACATGTCGTAAACGGTCAATGCCGCGACGCTCGCCGCGGTTAGGGCTTCCATTTCGACCCCGGTGCGGCCGCGCAATCTGCAGGTCGCGGTGATCTCCACCGCCGAGCGCTCGGGAACGCATTCGAGATCTACCTTGACCGAGGTCAGCGCCAACGGGTGGCACAGCGGGATCAATTCCGCGGTGCGCTTCGCGGCCATGATGCCGGCCAATCGCGCGACGGCGAGCACATCGCCCTTGGCAACATCGCCGGAGCGGATACGTTCGAGCGTCTCCGGGCGCATCACGACGCGGGCGGCGGCGATCGCGACCCGGTCGGTCTCGTCTTTGTCGGAAACGTCGACCATCCGCGCTCGCCCTTCGGCGTCGAGATGGGTGAAGCCGGGAGCGGCGACCCCAAGCAGCCGCCGGGTCGCCGTCTGTACGTCGGGCTCGCGCATGAGGGTCTCACCTACCAGAAAGCAGCGTGCGCCGGCGGCGGCCAGGCGCTTGAGATCTGCGGATCGGCGGATCCCGCTCTCGGCGACGACGATGCGGTCCGACGGCACTTCGGGCGCCAGGGTTTCGGCAGTGCGCAGATCGGTTTCGAGCGTCTTCAGATTGCGGTTGTTGATGCCGATCAGCCGCACCGGGAGCCGCAGGGCGCGGTCGAGCTCGGCCCCATCGTGGATTTCGACGAGCACGTCCAGACCGAGCTCGGCGGCCGCCGCCGCCAGCTCTGCGGCCACTGCATCGGGGAGCGCCGCCATGATCAGCAGGATGCAGTCGGCCCCAATGCGACGGCTTTCCAGCACCTGATACGGGTCGAGGATGAAATCCTTGCGCAGCACCGGCAGGCGGGACAACTCGCGAGCTGCCGTCAGATCTGCGTCGCTTCCCTGGAAATAGGGTGCGTCAGTCAGCACCGACAGGCAGCTGGCGCCGCCCGCCTCATAGGCGGCGGCGAGTGTTCGCGGATCGAAATCTTTCCGGATCAGACCGGCGCTGGGCGAGGCTTTCTTGATTTCGGCGATCAGCCCGTAGCGCCATTCTGCAAGATGACACTCGAGCGACACCGCAAACGGCCGCACCGGCGGCGCTTCGGGGATCCCGGCAAGCAGCGCGGCCTCGGACCGCACGGCTTTAGCGCGCGCGATATAAGCGCGTTTCTCGGCGCAGATCTCGGCGAGCACGTCCCTCATCGCGCAATCGCCTCCGCAACGGCGGGTTCATTGGTGCGGGCGACCAGCTCGTCCAGTACCCGCTGCGCGGCGCCCGAAGTCGATCGATTTGGCTGCGAGCTCAATTCCAGCTTCGACCGTCGTCACCCGGCCGGCAACGAGCAGGGCCGCGCCGCTGTTCAACAGCACGACATCCCGCAACGGTCCGCCGACGCCGGCGAGCAGGTCCCGCATAAGACCGGCGTTGCGCTGCGGCTCGCCCCCGCGAATATCTTCGAGCCGCGCTCTCGGCAGCCCGAAATCCTCGGGAACCACCTCGAACGTCTGAACCTCGCCGTCCTCGAACGCGGCGACCGCCGTCACGCCTGCGGTGGTCAGCTCGTCGAGGCCCTCGCCATGCACGACCCAGGCGTGCTCGGCGCCGAGTCGCCCGAGCACCTCGGCCATAGGCCGCACCCACTCGGGCGCGAACACGCCGACGAGCTGGCGACGCGCCATTGCCGGGCTCGACAACGGTCCGAGCAGGTTGAAAATCGTCCGCGTGCCGAGCTCGACCCGCGTCGGCGCGACATGGCGCGTGGCGCTGTGATGGCGCGGCGCCATCAGAAAACCGAGGCCGATTTCCCACAGACACTGCCGCACGATCGCGAGGTCGGCGTCGATATTGATGCCAAGCGCGGTCAGCACATCCGCCGAACCGGATTTCGAGGAGAGTGCCCGGTTGCCATGTTTGGCGACCGGCACGCCGCAACCGGCGGCCACCAGCGCGCTGGCGGTCGAGATATTAAAGCTGCCCGAGGAATCCCCGCCGGTGCCGCAGGTGTCGATCGTACCGGGCGGCGCGTCGATCGCCACGGCTTTGGCCCGCATGATCCGCGCCGCGCCGGTGATCTCGTCGACGGTCTCGCCGCGCACCCTGAGCGCCATCAGAAAGGCGCCCATCTGCGACGGTGTGGCGTCGCCGCTCATGATAATGTCGAACGCCGCCTCCGCCTCGCCCTCGGTCAGGCTGCGCCCCTGCGCGACATGCGCGAGCAGCGCTTTAAGATCGCCCATATCGCCAGTCATGCTGCAACCTTGTCGCGATCATCGATTTAGCGGCATCTCCGGGGTCCCAGCTCGTGCAACAGTGCTCTTATATCAGCGTCGGACACCTCACGGAACTAGTGCTCGCCGAAGGTGGATGCGGGTGCATTAACCACCGCCTTGACCACTCGTTCCGCCGAGACGAGTATCGTTTCAATTCGGACCGGAGCAATTGGCCCTCCGGAGCCAAACCAAGGGAGGAGCGCTATGGCGATTTTCTTGAGCAAGCGTGAATTGGCACAGACCGAGCCGGCGGAAAGCGTCGCGTTTCGATCGCCAGTGCCGACTCAGATCGTGTCGAACGGCGAATTCAACCCGCTGCCGCAGACCGAGCGCCAGCGGCAGTTCGAGGAGCGTCTCAAGGACCTTGCCGGCGCCGGCGCGCGCAGGTTGGGGATGGACCGCCGGCATTTCCTCCGCACCAGTTGCGGCATGGCGACCGCCTTTGTCGCGCTGAACGATGTGTTTGGGCCGATCTTTGAGGTGGCGCCCGCCGAGGCCGCCCAGCCCGAAGCAGCCGCCGCTCGCGCAGACGGACTGGCCGGGCAATTCATCCTCGATGACCAAGTCCATTTCGTGCGCGACGACTACAAGGTCGAGGACATTCTGGGCCTCGCCAAATATGCAGGGGCGCACTGGAACCCGTCACTGCTGAAGGATTCGTTCGGGCTTTCGCTCGATCGCTACAAGTTCGACAACTTCCTCAAGGAGATCTATCTCGACAGCGACACCAAGGTGGCGCTGTTGAGCGGCGCGCCATTCGACAACCCGGCGGCTTGGTTTCTGTCCAATGATCAGATCAAGCTCGCCAACCAGACGGTCAACAGCATTGCCGGCTCGAAGCGGCTGTTATTCCATTCGCTGTTTACCCCAGGTCAATCTGGCTGGATGGAAGAAGTCGACCGTTGCATCGCCGAAGTCAAACCCAACAGCTGGAAGGGCTACACGATCGGCGACCCGCTGCAGCCCCAGACGACGAAATACCCGTGGCGGCTCGACGACGAGAAACTGGTGTACCCGTTCTACGACAAGGCGGTAAAAGCCGGCATCACCACGGTCTGCATTCACAAGGGGCTGCTGCCCAAGGATTATGAGACCACAATCCCCGGCGGCGCGTGGAAATACGCCAATGTCGACGACCTGCCGAAAGCGGCGAAGGACTGGCCGCAGATCAATTTCGTGATCTACCATTCCGCGCTGCGCGCCTTCCTCGAACCGCCCGACAGCGAGCTCGCCGAGTTTGAAAAGAACGGCTACATCCGTTGGGTATCCGACCTCGCGGCAATCCCGGAGAAGACCGGCGTCAGCAACGTCTATGCCGATATCGGCACTTCCTTTGCGATTTCTGCAGTCTCCAACCCGCGCTTCTGCGCCGCCATGATGGGCACTTTGATTAAAGGGCTGGGGCACGATCACGTGTTCTGGGGCACAGATTCGGTTTGGTACGGCTCGCCGCAATGGCAGATCGAAGCGTTCCGCCGGCTCGAAATCCCGGAAGACATGCAAAAGAAACACGGGTTTGCGCCGCTCGGGGCCGCCGACGGCACGGTGAAGAGCGCAATCTTCGGCTACAACGCCGCGCGCTTCTACAAGCTCGATCTGCGCGCCGAGCTCGCGCCGTTGCAGGACGACGGGATCGCCAAATTGCGGGCTGCTTATCTCGAGGAAGGCCCGATGCGCAGCAACGCTGCCTACGGCTTTATCGCGCGCCACGCATCGTGAGAAGGGCGTCTCGTACGAACCAGGCGCGCCTTGTCAAACCCTCCGGCGGGCCGTACCTATCCTTAATCACCGAGCCGAGGGAGGTGCGCGATGGAGCTCAAGGATCCGAAGCTGTTCCGCCAGCAATGCTACGTCAATGGCGAATGGGTCGACGCATTGAACCGCGGCACGATCCCGGTCACCAACCCGGCGACGGGCGAGACCTTGGGCACGGTGCCCAGGATGGGCGCCGAGGAGACCCGCCAGGCGATCGAGGCGGCCGACCGCGCGCTCCCCGGCTGGCGCGGCAAGACCGCCAAGGAGCGGGCGCAGGTATTGCGCAGATGGTTCGACCTGATGATGGCGAACCAGGAGGATCTCGCCGCCCTGATGACCGCCGAGCAGGGTAAGCCCCTGGCCGAGTCGAAGGGCGAGATCGCCTATGCCGCGGCCTTCATCGAGTGGTTCGGCGAGGAGGGCAAGCGCGTCTACGGCGACACGATCCCGGCGCACGCCTCCGACAAGCGCATCGTCGTCACCAAGGAGCCGATCGGCGTCTGTGCCGCGATTACGCCGTGGAACTTCCCGGCGGCGATGATCACCCGCAAGGCCGGCCCGGCCTTGGCCGCCGGCTGCACGATGGTGCTGAAGCCGGCGACCGCGACCCCCTATTCGGCATTGGCGCTGTGCGAATTGGGTGAGCGCGCCGGCGTGCCGAAGGGTGTTTTTTCGTGCGTAACCGGCCCGTCGAACGAGGTCGGCGGCGAACTGACCTCGAACCCGATCGTCCGCAAACTGACCTTCACCGGCTCGACCGAGGTCGGCAAATTGCTGATGGAGCAGTGCGCCGCGACAGTCAAGAAAACCTCGATGGAGTTGGGCGGCAACGCCCCGTTCATCGTCTTTGACGACGCCGATATCGAGGCCGCGGTCAAGGGCGCCATCGCCTCGAAATACCGCAATGCCGGCCAGACCTGCGTCTGCGCCAACCGAATTTTGGTTCAGGACGGCGTCTACGACGCGTTTACCAAGCGCCTCGCCGAGACCGCCGGCGCGATGAAGGTCGCCGACGGGTTCGAGCCAGGGGCGGTGATTGGGCCATTGATCGACATGAAGGCGGTCGAGAAGGTCGAGGCGCACATCGCCGACGCCGTCAAGAAGGGCGCCAAGGTGGTCCTCGGCGGCAAGCGCGCCGCACAGGGCGGCAGCTTCTTCGAGCCGACGGTCTTGACCGATGTGACGACCGACATGGTCATCACCAAGGAGGAGACCTTTGGCCCCGTCGCCCCGCTCTACCGCTTCAAGAGCGAAGACGAGGCGGTCAAGATGGCCAACGACACCGAATTCGGTCTCGCCGCCTATTTCTACAGCCGCGACATCGGCCGCATCTGGCGCGTCGCCGAGGCGCTCGAATACGGCATCGTCGGCATCAACGAAGGCATCATCTCGACCGAGATCGCCCCCTTCGGCGGCATGAAGGAAAGCGGCATCGGCCGCGAAGGCTCGAAATACGGCATCGAGGAATTCCTCGAAGTCAAATACCTCTGCATGGGCGGCATCGACCGCTAAGACATGTGGTGAACGCCGGGGATGAGGGACGCCGAGCCCTCATCCCGCCCTCCCGCCCTTCTTGCTCGGACCGCGAATCTTCTTAGCCTGCCGACACCCGTAGACCTAGGCGATGCCAGCCTTAAACGCCCTCTTTATAGATGACTCACGGCTGTGGATGATCTTATCAATGTCTATAAACCGAATTGATTTAGACGATTAGATGCTTCGCGCTCTCTTATGAAAAATTCCAAAACGCGCGGCGTTCCCTGGGGCAAGTATATCCTCCCGTGCGCTACGATGACTTTGTTGATCGTGGCCGTTATGAAGGCTCAGCCTTTCTGGTCACGATAGTTGCACGGGAGCAGATCTTAGCAGCGACGAACACTATTAACAGATTTGGTTACGATCTCCCCAGTATTGCTGCCTGGTCTAACGTATTCGACTCCGTGACGGAAAATGATAAGATGCAGGGTCTTCGAGTTTGTATTTCTTATTGCATCTGCCTGTCTCTCAGTGCCTTATTCTATAAAACAACTGTTCATAAGGTCGATTTTCCAGATTTCTTATCAAACAAACTGCCTTCGCGACAGTAGTCGGAAAAGAGGACTCAAGGAGCAGCTAAATTTTCCAGACGCCGACCAGCTTGCGGCCCGTTTTCTTTCATGGCCAACACTGTATTCTGCCCTATCGATGTTGAATAACTAGGAGTTCATCAAGGCATCGGATGACTACCGCAATCGGATCAATCATGGTTTTCCTCGCCGCATCGAAGTCGGACATCACAGTAACAATTAGGCCCGGAGTACGCCCAGGGTCAGTCGCATACGCGTGGGGCGTCGCACCACCATTATCCGTCGGCAATCTGATCCCTCTGCTTGAGGGGCAATATGAAGCTGCCTGCAATTGCTTCGCTGCATCCATGGCGCTAATTAAAGAGCAACATGAGTTGTGGCCTCGCCTCGCGCCCGACGAGTAGAAGCTATAATTTCGTGAGCTCCTGAATTGACGCCGGGTTGAGCACTGGCGCGACAATTGGAACTTTATTCGGGTTGCGTAAGGCCGGGGTGCCGAAAGATGTCCTTTCCTGAGTTATCGAGCCGTCGGCATCACCGAGGGCATCATCTCGACCGAAATCGCGCCGTTCGGCGGGCGTGAAGGAAAAGGGGCATGGACCGCGAAGGCTCGAATTACGGATCGACGACTCCCTCGAAGCCGGATGTCTGCCTCAGCGGGATCAAGGGGTATCGTTCTACTATGATCGACACTCGACTGAGACCGAGAAACCCGACGCGCGGGCCGCGAGATCCGGCGGAGATAGAGTGTCATTCCCCAGCGAACCAGTGCGGAAACTGATCCCGTTTGCTTCTAGGAAGGATGTCACTATAGACGATTTTATTGCAAAATTTATGTTTTCTGCTAAGTCGTTAGTTATCCGTGCGAGCTTTATCGCATTGATCTTTGCCACGACAGTCCCAACGACATTTCCGGCTTGATCGAGCAGAGGCCCGCCGCTGTTACCGGGCTGAACAGGTGCCGAGATCTGCACCATACGAGTATCATCGCCGATTCCGGCAACAGCAGTGACATTCCCAAGTGTAAAGTTACCGCTCGTCGCCAAGAGCCCATGCAGTGGGAAGCCAAATACAGCGATGCTTTCGCCCAGCCGCACGCCAGTACGTAGGACCGCGACAGATTTTGGCTTCAGATCGCTCGCAAGGAGAGCAAGATCGTTGACGGAGTCCCGCGCGGCTACACGTGCTTGGACATGATCCGTGCCAACCGACACGGTAACGCTACGACAGCCCTCGACCACATGGGCATTTGTGATCAAATAGCCTTCTGAGGTCACTGTGTAACCCGATCCGCTGGCAGTGATCTGTCCCGGTGCGGTCGGCTCGTCATGCTCTGGTTCAGATCGACTTGCCGGTTGATTAATGGCGGGCTCCGCCGGTACTGAATGGACCGCCGCTGCGGCTGTTTCTTGCCCCTCGATATAGCCGTGGGTGATCAAATGCTTGCGCAATGCCTCGGGGTATGAAACGCGTTTATTGAGGCCAGCTGGACATTTATCCAAAGGCGCTCCCGTAGTGCATTCCTCCAGCAACCAATCACTGTTGTGGTCATACGATACGAGCATCCGAGCCCACGCATCGTCAAACTGGCCGACCAAAGCCTTCGCCCCGACCCAGCCGCTCAAGAAGCCGTTGGAGTGCCACAGTTCCTGCGTTCGTTCGGCTGAGTATTCCATCCTATATAGATCTTGCCGCAAAAACTTTGCGTAATCGCGGTGCACGTCGCGCAGTCGGATCCCTTCCAGTTTGTGGATGCGGACGGGTGCCTGCGAACACGCGTAGCAGTCGAACGCGTACAGAAAGCTGTTATCAATACTCACCAACTCGCTTAGGCCATCTCCGCCGAGATCCTCAAACTGGTATCCGTCGCCGTCGAGCCTGTCGGCTTTCAGAACTGACCACCGCCCATCGCTATCCGACGTCGCGATGTGAGTTTCGGTGCAGCAATGTGCGCCTCCCGTGAAGGATGTCATGACGACCTGCGGCATCGACCCACTAGGTTCGAGCTTAACCAAAAAGACATGCGCCCGTGGTTGACCAGAGGCTACGTCTGGGTCCCCCCTGATGGTGAAAACTATTTTATCGCCGATGCGGCCCGCCAACACCGGGACGAATCCACTATCGGCGGCTGTGCTATCCGGTGCCCGTGAAACCGATAAGGAAATCGCGCCGTAATTTAACTTGGCCAGATTTTTCCCGTCATAGCTCACTTCTGCGAGAATGGGTGATCGCATTCGCCAAATCTCTTCTGTCCAGCTGTCGCCGCGCGACAGAAAAGCATCAGCAGGTATTGGCCGCGCATTCTTCGCTCGTTCGCGAAATGCCCGAATATTGGTCGTCTGCTCTGGGCCGAAGATTACGGCATAGAGGCCGTTATTTGCTTTGACAACTCGAACTAATGGAAAATCGCCAATGTAATATCGGGCGATACCGATGGCTTCGTCCACGTCCCGACGACTTGCGAGGACCACCCATCGCTGGTCACCCGAGAGCTTTAGCGAGTGCGCTGCAGGTGTCGTATCGACGGTTGTTCCTGGCGAGGAGGCAGAGGCGCCCTCCGTTTCACCGTACGCGCGGATAAACGCGATGCGAGCCTCTGCGGCTTGCCTGAAACACGCTTTGACTGAAGTAGGCACGGGAATTTGCGGCGGGCCGTCTGGCGGGACGCCGCAGGTTGTAGCGTAAGATCGGACCCAAGCCTTTTGGTTTTCCCAAAGCCCCGGCCAGCGATCTTCACCGATGAGCGCTCGAGCCTCATTGATCGCCGCTTGGCGCTCGTCGGCCAGCCTCATCAGTTCAGGATCGCTACAAATCACGATAGTCGACGGCAGCGTGACACCGGCACACTCGAAGGCTGCCGCTGTTTTACTGCCGAGCATAAGCCCTATTATCAGGGCCAAAAGTGCTCGCATCTCAACCGCTCCGTGGGTGAGCGCGAGCTAACCACAGGGTGAGTAAAGAATCCAGTAAGTAGCCATTGAGACAGCCTTCTCCGCAACGCCAAGAGGCCCATAACGCGGGCTGACGTGCGTCTGCGCAAACAGGATCCTGGTGCAGGACGGCGTCTACGACGCCTTCACCAAGCGCCTCGCCGAGACTGCCGGGCGATGAAGGTCGCCGACGGGTTCGAGCCGGGTGCCGTGATCGGCCCGCTGATCGACGTGAAGGCGGCCGAGAAGGTCGAGGCGCACATCGCCGATGCGGTAAAAGAAGGGCGCCAAGGTCGGTCACCGGCGGCAAAGCGCGCCGCCCCCCATCAGCATAGAGGTTGGGCGGCAGCTTCTTCGAGCCGACGGTGCTGACCGATGTGACGACCGACATGGTCATCACCAAGGAGGAGACCTTCGGCCCGGTCGCCCCGCTCTACCGCTTCAAGAGCGAGGAGGACGCAGTCACGAATAGCCGCATCGCCGCTGAGCGGATGACCCGTGGTCCAGCGGGTTGACATCATGATGCCTTAAACCTAGCATCAATACATGCGGACGACGCTTACCCTGGACGACGATGTCGCGGCCAAGCTCAAGGCGGAATCGCGGCGTGCCGGGCGAACCTTTCGCGAGGTCGTCAACGAAGCGCTGCGCCGAGGGCTGGCGAGCCAGCGCGTCACCGCCCAGCGGCGGCCCTTCAAGATAACGGCCCGCGATCTGGGCGATCTGAAGCCGGGGCTTTCGCTGGACAATGTCGCCGAGCTCATCGAGCGTGTCGAAGGCCCGCTTTACCGTTGATCCTCGTCGACGCGAACCTGCTGCTCTACGCCTACCATCCAAGAGCCGAACAGCACGAGAAAAGCCGAGCCTGGCTCGAAGCCGTGCTGTCGGGGCCCGATCTTGTCCGCTTCGCGTGGCTCACGCTGTGGGCCTTTCTGAGGATCGCAACCAATCCCAGGGTATTCGATCGTCCGCTTTCGACCTCCGAGGCCGAGGCGGCGATCTCCTCCTGGCTCGCCCAGCCGGCCGCCGGCATTCTCGAGCCGGGCGAGCGGCACTGGGACATCCTGCGCGGCCTTGTGCACGACGGCCAGGCCGCCGGCCCGCTTGTCATGGACGCCGTCCTCGCCGCGATCGCGCTCGAGCACGGCGCCACGGTTTGCACAACAGATCGGGACTTCTCGCGGTTCTCCGGGTTGAAATGGACGAACCCACTCGCAGCGAACGGTTGACCGAATTCGGGCTACGGCTGGTTTGCCGGCGTTTGCAGAGAGGCTGGCGATCGCCCCGAAGTAACGAAATACCGGCCAGACCCGCGCGTGCGCCAACCGCATCCTGGTACAGAACGGCGTCTACGATGCCTTCACGAAGCGCCTCGCCGAGACCGCCGGCGCGATCAAGGTCGCCGACGGGTTCGAGCCGGGTGCCGTGATCGGACCGCTGATCGACAGGAAGGCGGTCGAGAAGGTCGGGGCGCACATCGCCGACGCCTTTTAGAAGGGCGCAAGGTTGTGACCGGCGGCAAGCGCGCGGCTCGTCAACATACAGGCGGGGCGGCAGCTTCTTCGAGCCGACGGTCTTGACCGATGTGACGACCGACATGGTCATCGCCAAGGAGGAGACTTTCGGTCCGTCGCGCCGCTCTAACGCCTTACGGACGGGGCGAGGCGATCAAGATGGCCACCGAGGCCCCCACCCTAACCCTCCCCCGCCCGCGGGGGAGGGAAGGGAGGGGGTTCGCCGCCTATTTCTACAGCTGCGACATCGGCCGCATCTGGCGCGTCGCCGAGGCCCTCGAATACGGCACCGTCGGCATCAACGAGGCATCATCTCGCCGAAATCCCGCTGGCGAGATCGCCCCCTTCGGCGGCATAAAGGAAAGCGGCATCGGCCGCATTTGGCAAATCACTGGGGCTCAAAATACGGGAATCGAGGAATTCCTCGAAATCAAATACCTCTGCATGGGCGGCATCGACCGACATGCCCTTACACATCTGGCTAGTATAGCCATATCTAGCCAGGATAAGGTCGGAGTAGGGGCTCGTGCAAGTAAACATCTTGGAGGCGAAGAACCGCCTCTCACAGCTGATAAGAGCCGCTCGGGCCGGCGAGGAGGTGGTCATCGCCAACCGCGGCGAACCGGTGGTTCGGCTGGTGCCCGCCGGACCGGCGCCGGCGGCAAGAGCAGATGCGGGCAGCGCCCGGGCCATTCTCGACTGGCTCGAGGGTCATCCCCTGCCCGCCTACGCGCGACGTTCTGCCGACGAGATCGATGCCGCCATCCGGCTGGAGAGAAGCTCGTGGGATTGATCTACCTCGACGCCTGCCTGGTGATCTACCTCACCGAGCATCATGCGCGGTGGGGCGAGCCCATCGCAGGCGCGATCGCCCAAGCCGAAGGAGCCCGCTTCGGCATCTCCCCGCTGGTCAAATGCGAGTGTCTGGTAGGGCCCATCAAGCGTGGGGATCCAGTTCTGCAGCGCGCCTATATCGACCTGTTCGACCAGTTCGCGTCGTTGGAAATGCCCGAGCCGGTTTACCTGCAAGCCGCCCAGCTCCGCGGTCACTTTGGTTTGAGGACACCAGATGCGCTGCACCTCGCTTGCGCCCAGCATCATCAATGCGCTGCCTTATGGACGAATGACGATCGGCTGGCGCAGGCCGCCCACGGGTTGGCACGCAATGTCCTGAAGTAGCGGGCGGGGCCAGGATCGGCTGCGAGCTGGCCTCGAACCCGATCGTGCTAATTGATGCTGACCGAGGGAGATCGGCAATTGCAAATGGAGTAGTGCGCTGGCCCGGTCAAAAAATTGTATCGAGGCCGCGGTCGAGAGCGCAATTGCCCCCCAAATATCGCAATGCCGGCCAGACCTGCGCCTGCGCCAACCGCATCCTTGTGCTACCGCGTGCTACCGCTTCGAGAAAAGCGGCATCGGCGGGCTCGGCCCTTTATTTTGAAAGGGCACTTTCGAGATCGGTTTCCGAGAAATCGGCGCCGACATAGAGCAACGGGCAGGAGCGGTCTTTGGCGACTTCATACGAAAAGCAGTCGCCAAAATTCAGCCCCGCGGGGTGCACGCCCCTCCCCCATCGCGCATAAGCCGCAGCGATGCGACGTGCGGAGGCCGACGTTACCGACACGATCTCAAAGCCTAGCCCGTCGATCAGGCGGGTCATTTCTTCGCTGACGTTGCGCAGGTCGGCGACGATCAGAGCTTCCGCCACCGTTCCCGCGGAAATGATGACCTCGGTCTCGGTTTCCAGAACCCTTATGCAGGCATCCGCTCCGGTTTCGCCGAGCGCGATCGCCATCAGCGCCGAAGTATCGACGGCAATCATCGGGGCAGACCATCCGGCCCAAACAGGAAGTCCTGGCTTCTGGCAGCGCTTTCTCCCGTGCGTGCCCTGGCGGCCCCGGATGACCGCACCGCTTCGAGCAGTTTCTTGCGTGCTGCGGGTGCCACGGCGGCTTCGATGGGTACCAGACGCACGACCGCCCGACCATGCCTGGTCAGCACGACCTCTTCTCCCGCTTCGGCGCGGCGGATCAACTCCGTCAACTGCCCCTTGGCGTTGGTTACTGAACCCGCATCCGATCCTCTCCTGGCCTAATACTCCATTGATATGGACCAGTGTCTGGTCCAGTCAATCCAGGGGCATGAACCTCGTAGGACGCGGAGATAATTGTGTTTCAGCGACTATAAAGTGGCCATAATCGCATCGTATCGTTGCGGGATCGGCGCCCCGCGAGCCGGGCCTTTTGTTTGTGAAGGAGTTGGCGATGCCTGATCTCGACCTGATAAAACAGGCGGAACAGAGGTGCGCGATGGGCGCAGGCGGTTTTTGCGGGTCAAGATGGCTACGACACCCCCACCCCTTCCCTTCCCCGCTCGCGGGGAGTGAAGGGAGGGGCTCTCGCGATCCGGATGTCACCGAGAGAACTTGCCAGTAGTGCTCGCGGCCCATAGACTTTGGCTGTAAAATCAACCGGGTGCCGGCCATCCGGCCGAAGCGCGATCGACCAAGGGAGGAACCGATGCCAGCCAAGAAATGGGTGCGGGTCGCCGCTGCGACGACGTTCGCGGGCCTGGCGTTGGCAACTCAGAGCGCCGGCGCCGCCGAGCGTCACTTCACCTTCGGCTACGATCAACCGCATACCACCGCCTACGGCTTTGCGGCAGACACCTTCGCCAACAAGCTCAAGGAGCTGAGCGACGGGGCGTTGATCATCGACCAGTTTCCCGGCGGGCAACTGGGGCAGGAGCCGCAGATGCTCCAGAAGATCCGCACCGGCGACATCGATTTCATCCTTTCGGCCACCGCCAACGCCGCAACCGTCGCGCCCGAGGCGGGGGTGTTCTCGATCCACTTCATCTTCCGCAACGAGGATCACCTGAAGAAGGCGATCAGCGATCCCCAGGTGGTCGGATCCTTCCGCAAGATGATCAAGGACACGGTGCAGGGCGCCCAGGTACTGACCTTGCTCACCCTCGGCTTTCGCGACTTCTACAGCAAGAAGGAGATCCACAACATCGCCGACCTCAAGGGCCTCAAGATCCGGGTGCAGGCGACGCCGACCGAGGACACGTTCTTTCACCGCCTACGGCGCCCAGGTCGTCCACATGCCGTTCGGCGAGGTCTACACGTCATTGCAGACCGGCGTTGTCGACGTCGCCGAGAACGGCATCAACGTCTACCTCTCGAACAAGCACTACGAGGTAGCGCCGGTGATGTCATTGTCCGAGCACGAGGCCAACGACAATTGCATTTGGGTCAGCGACAAGGCTTGGAACAGCCTCAGCGAGGGTGAGAAGAAATGGGTGCAGGCGGCGGCCGACGAGGTCAATCGCCTGGAGCCGGCCCATGGGATCGAACTCGAGCACCAGTCGATGACGAAGCTCGAGAAGATGGGCGTCAAATTCGTCAGGGACGTCGATAAATCCGGCTTCGTCAAAATCGCCGAGCCGCTCCAGGACAAAACCGCGGCATCGCTCGGACCGCACGCGGTGGAGATTCTGACGCTGGTCCGCGCCGTCAAGTAGCGGCTGCGCTACCCTTAACGAAGGTGCGTCCAAGCCGCCTCGTCCTTGACGCTCAGCGCCATCTCAAATGGCGCGCCCTCGATTTTCTCGAAGCCGTGACCATGGTGCTCTGTGGGGTGTGCCTCGCGGGCTTCAGCAGCTCGGTGTTTTTCGACGTGCTGACGCGCACCCTCGGCGCGCCTTGGCTCTGGCTGCAGGAGGTCACGAGTACCTTCTTCGTCTACGGGATCTTTATTGGCGCCGCTGCGGCGACGCGGCGCAACGATCATCTTTATCTTTCAGCCATCACCGAGACGATGAAGGGGGCCCCCCGTCTTATCGTGGAGAGCTTCAATCGGCTGGTGGTGCTCGCGGTTGCGCTGTGCATGGTCTATTTCGGCTACATCAATTTCCTGCAGGGTTTCGGCAGCTTCCGCATGCCGTCGATGACGCCGATCGCCTCGCTCTATGCAGCGATCCCGATCTCGGGCGCGCTGATCGCGCTGTTCACCGTCGAGCAGCTCGTCAATGGCTGGCGGCACGGCTTCGAATCGGCTGAGCCGGCGCACGAAGAGATCTATTTCCAATGACCGCCGCCCCGGTATGAGCAACGGCTGGATCCTCATTGTAATGGGCGCGCTGTTCCTGGCGCTCGGCTATATCGGCGTGCCGGTGGCTTTCAGCCTGACCGCGGGCGTGCTGGTCGCGACGATGCTGACGCCGATCAGCCTGCCCTCGATCATCGGGCAGCTGTTCAACGGCGTCGATTCCGAGGCGCTATTGGCGGTGCCGTTCTTCCTGCTGGTCGGCGAGCTGATGACCTCCGCCAATGTGGTGGAGCGCATGATCATCCTCTCGCAAAGCATGATCGGCCACCTGCGCGGCGGGCTCGCGCAGGTCGTGACCTTGTTCAGTATGTTCTTCTCGGGGATTTCCGGCTCCTCCTCGGCCGATGTCGCCGTGCTGTCGCGCACCTTGGCGCCCTCGATGGCGCGCGAGGGCTACGATCCCGGCTTCACTGCGGCACTGATCGCCGCGGCCTCGACGATGGCGAATTTGATCCCGCCGAGCATCATGGCGGTGGTCTACGGCGCCACCGGCAATGTCTCGATCGGCGGGCTCTTTCTCGGCGGCGTCGTGCCGGGGGTGCTGGTCGGCCTCGGCCTGATGATCTACAGCTATTTCTTCGGCCCGGTCGGCTTCATGAAAAAGCGCGCCTCGTTCTTCGAGTTCGCGGGCGCGGCGCGGCGCGCGGCGGTGCCGCTGGTGATCCCGATCATCATCATGGGCGGCATCCTGACGGGCTGGTTCACCCCGACCGAGGCGGGCCTCGTCGCGGTGGTCTACATCCTCCTGGTGGCGATCCCGGTGCTCAATTGGCGCCATGTCCGCGAGTTGCCGCTCGATTTCGTCAAGGCCGGTCTCCTCTATTCGATCCCATTGATCACCGTCGCGGCGGCTTCGGCCTTCGGCTGGATGCTGGCCTATCTGCGCGGACCCGACCTCGTCTCCGACTGGATCACCACGCGCGCCGGCACCGATCCGGTCATCATCATGTTCCTGCTGGTCGGGGCGTTCGTGATTATCGGCGATTTTGTCGATGCGATCCCGGCGATCATCATCTTCATGCCGATCATCAACAAGCTGACCGAGGTCGGCCAGATCAACCCCGTGCATATGGGCGTCGTCATCATCGTCACACTGGCCTTCGGCTTGATCACGCCGCCCTACGGGATTGCCCTGTTGATGGCGGCGAAATTTGTCGAGGTCAAGTTCGCGACGGCATTGGTGCGCTCATTGCCGCTCTATGTGGTGTTCTTCGCGGTCATCGCCTTCTGCATCTTCTTTCCGGACGTCGTGCTGTGGCTCCCCAAGCACGTGCTGCCGGAATCTGTCGGCTGCTTCAAAAATCCTGCCGGCACCGGCTATATATGCCCCGCATAATAGTTTCCTGAGGCCACAAAGACGATGAGCCCATCCGATAGCACAGCATTATTCATGGAGATCTGTCCTATGGGCATTTTGGGCATGACCGACGACGAGATTACGAACTAATCGACAATTCGAGCCATACGTGCATGCGTCTTATGAAAGACGCCATTATCCGTCCCGGCCACCGGTTCGATCGGACCTCCGCGTTTGCGATGTCGACTTGCATCTGGCAAAACTTGCCCGACCGGGCGAAGTTGCTGACCGGAGGGCGACCGGATCTATTGTCTTTTCGCCAGGGACGTCGGATCCGACGGTTCGTCGAATTGCCGTTGAGCGATCCTACTCCTGCCAAATTGTCGCCTCGGTCCATCCGAGCTCGTCGAACTCGGCGGCGCGCAGCCGCGCCTTTGCGACCGCGAAGAACTCGTCGAGCGGCGGCGGTACGGCAGTGCCGCTGAGCATCGCGCGCCCCGGCCGCGTGATCGATCTGGTGCTGGAAGAGGTGCAGCAGAAGGCGGTCGGCCCGCTTCGTCTGCACGGGCGTGCCGCGGTGCACACGGATGATCCGATTTGGCCCGGCTTCGTCCAGCGCCTCGCACCAGGCGATCAATCGACGATCGATGCGCTCGAGGGTGGCACGCTCGGCCCGGCCGCCTGGGAATGCAATTCAGGATGTAGTTTGCGCGCTCTGTGCCCGGTACCAATCGAGGATCTCCTCGCCGGTCCAGAACAGCACGTCGTGATGGGCGCGGATGTGGGCGAGGGTGGCGCGGAAGTATTTGAGGCGGTGCGGCGCGCCTATGATGTAAGGATGCACCACCAGTGCCATGATCCGGGCCGATCCCGGGGAGGGCCCGCCAGGCCCACGGGACAAGCCCGTGGGCTGAAGGCCCCCGGCCGCCCGGGGACTTGCATCGCGGTAGAGCTGCTCGAACTGGTCGACCGCCCGGTCGTAATACTCGCAGGCCTTGTGATGCTGGATCAGCATCATCGCGACATCGTTACATTCCTGCGTGTAGGGGATGCCGACGATCGGCTTCGTGCGCGTCCGGAGCAGCACGGGCTCGTCGTCGAGCACCCAGTCACAGACATACTCGTATCCTTCTTCGACCAGCAGGTCGGGGGTTTCCCAGGTCTCCGTGAGACCCGGTCCCAGCCAGCCGCGCGGGGTTTTTCCGGTGAAGTCGCGGATCGCCGCGGCGGTCTTGCGGATGTCGTCGCGTTCGTCGGTGACCTTCTGCATGTTCTTCTGTGTAAAGCCGTGGCCGATGAATTCCCACCCGCGGTCGCGCGCGGCGCGGGCGATCGGCTCGTAACGCCGGATTGCCGACCCGTTCACCGCGAGCACGGCGCGAATCCGATGCTCGTCGATTGCCTCCAACATTCGCCAGAAGCCGACCCGGTTGCCGTATTCGTGCCACGCCCAGTTCGGGATGTCGGGCATCGGCGCGCCGCCGGCCGGCGGCGTCAGCACCGTCCGCGGCATCGCCTCCCTCGGGTCCCATTCCTCGACGTTGACGATGACCCAGACGACGAGCCGCGCGCCGTCCGGAAGTGAGAGCTTGGGCCGGCTCGCAATCGGCGAGTAGTCGAGGCGGTCTGTCGGCAGCATGATCGGCTGCGCCATGATCAGACCTTTTGCCGCGCCGTGTTATACCAGTCGAGAATCTCGACGCCGTTCCAATGCAGGACGCCGGCGTGGCGGTTGATATGGTCGTATACGGCTTCGAGGTATTTGATGCGATGCGGTTGCCCGCTGATATAGGGGTGGATCGCGATCGCCATAATCTTCGCCCGCTCGGCGCCCTCCTCGTAGAGGCGCTCGAAGCTGTCGATGCAGCGTTGCGTGAAGTAGGCCGATTCATGATGCTGGACGAGCATCATCGGGATGTCGTTGAGCTCGACCGTGTAGGGCAACGTGACGAGCGGGCCGTGCGCGGTGCGAATTTCCGTCGGCTCGTCGTCATAGACCCAGTCGCCGACGTATTTGACGCCGGCGGCGGCGAGTAGGTCCGGCGTATCCTCTGTTTCGGTCAACCCCGGCCCGAGCCAGCCGACCGGCCGCGTGCCCGCGAACCGCTCGAGTACGCCGAGCGATTGGTTGATCATCGCGAACTGGTCCTCGACCGTGTGGATCGGCATTTGCTCCCAGGCGTGGCCCATGAACTCCCAGCCGGCCTCGCGCGCGGCGCCAGCGACGCGTGCGTATTCCTCGCATACCCGAGCGTTGATTGAGAGGGTCGGGCGGATCGCGAGTTGTGCAAACAGCGCGAAGAAACGCCATACGCCGACCCGCATTCCGTATTCGTGCCACGCCCAGTTCGGGACGTCCGGCAGGAGCACCTGGCCGGTCGGCGCCGGTAAGACCTGCCGCGCCATCGGCCGCGAGATGTCCCAGAATTCGAGGTTGACGATGGTCCAGACGACGAGCCGGGCGCGGTTCGGCAAGACCAGCGGCGGCCGATCGATGATTGCCGAATAGGTGCAGCGTTCACGCGGGATCATGATGCCCTCCCGATGTTTGCCTGAGCATAACCCTTTTGAGTGGCGCGGCGATTGGCCACCCGCTGCGATCCTGCAAACCAGCGCTGCAAAGTCTACATTTCCGGGATGCCGCAGCCGAACTCACCCTAGAACATGCCGTTGGTGGCGGGACAAGCGGGCCAGGGAAGGCGGAGCCAATGAGATCACAACATTTCCGGGGAAATGTGTTCGTGGCCAATTTACCGCCGGAATATTCCGACGAGCAGTTGGCCGAAGCCTTCGATGCTTTCGGCATCGTGCTCAGCGCGTCGATCGCGCGCGATCCGCAGACCGGGAAGCGGCTGCGCTATGGGTTCGTCGATATCGCGACGGAGCGGGCGGCCAAACTCGCCGTCGAATTGATGAACGGTGCGGCAATCGATGGCTATAACCTCGATGTGCGGATCAGCGAGCGTCCAGCAACGGCCATGAAGCCGCGGGCGGGCGGGGGGCCGCAGCGCTCGCAGCACCGCGTGATGCCGCGGCCCGGCGACGGTTACGACGAAAGGCCGGCCACCTTCACTCCGCGCCCACAGCCAAGAAAGCAGCCCACATTTCAGGTGGAACGCCGCTCGCTGCCGCGCCGGCCCGGTTAGCCGAGCCTAAGTGGCCGCATCTCCTCCAGCGGCGCTATTGGTTGGACCAGCTTATCGGTGCGTAATGGCCGTTTTTGCCGGAATTGTCCCAGCGCATTCCGTGATCGGTGAAGGTGCTGCCCGGCTTGCCGACCGCGAGGGCCAGCCTATCGGGCGCGATCGGATGGCCGGCCGACGCCCAGATTTCCTCGTTCTCTCGCAGGCTCGGCAGCGGCTCGACCGACATATTCATGACGCCGGGAATCGCGGCTGAGCGTGTCTTGCCGCTCACCTGATAGGTTATCGGCACTTTCTTGACGCCGAGATTTGTGGCGATCAGCGGGGCAAAGGCCGCCATCGGCCCGCCCTCCGCACCGCCGAAGACGGCACCCAAAGCCGCCGCCTGCTCATCGCTGGCGCGCTCGTCAATATAAATGGCGATCGTCCAGCCGCCGTCGGCCATCGGCCCGGGAGTGTGCGCGATCAGCGCCAGGTTGAGGCCGTCGAGCGGGACCGTACCATAGCTGCCCTTATCGATGTGAAAGGCCAGCGCGACGTCGCAGACACCCTCGGTCGGCCGCGAGGTCAGCGGCGGCGCTGGCGAAATCAGGCATGGACAGACGACGCTGCAGTTGCAGTTTTCAAAATAATCTCCCGAAAGCTGCCAGTTTGTAGGCATGCGCGCCTCCCACCCGAGGTCAAGCCTGGCAGATAAGGTAGACGCCGAGCCCCAGCATCGCAACACCGCTGGCGCGCGCAATCCACTGTCCGGTCGGGAGCAGCTTTTCGACAAAGACGAAGACGGTGATCGCGGCCATCCACAAAAGGCTCATGATGCCGGCTGCGAACAGCAGCGCCATCAAAAACCAGCAGCAGCCCAGACAATAAAGCCCGTGCTCCACCCCCATCCGCATTGCGCCCGCGCTGCCGTCTCGCCAGTGGTTGAGGACGAAGTCGAAGGGCGAGCGGCAGTGCGTCAAGCAGACCGATTTCAATGGGGTGAGCTGGTAAATACCTGCTGTCATGACGACGATGGCGCCCAACACCGGGGCGAGCCTTCCTGTAGTTGGCGCAATCAGGGCAGCGCGTTCTAAACCCCAATCCGCGAAGGTCGCAAAGACACCGAACAGCCCCCAGGCGATCAGATATCCCGACGTGAACACCATCGTGGGAACAAAAGGCTGGCCGCGCCGGCCCTTCTGCCGGTTGATCGTCGCGAAGGTCAGGATCATCGGCGCGGCGCTGGGCAGCATCATGCCCGGCATCATCGCCCACCAGATCGCCAAATTGAGGGCGAAGTCGCTCGCCGTCCAGGGTGTGAACGTGGCGGGCATGGCGATGCCCGTCATTCCCTCCATCGCACCCATTTGCCGATAGACGTAGAGCCAGGAGAGTGCGGTCACGCCGGCGAGAGCCAGCCAAATGACGACGCGATCGCGCAGCAACAGCGCCGCGGCCTGGCTGCCGCGGTTTGCCGAAGCGGCGGCAGGCGGGCTGGTCAGCGCTTATGCCGCCCAGCTGAAGGGCGCGAAATGCCCGTTATTGCCCTCCCCGACAAGATCGAGTTCGAGGCCAAAGCCATACATATGCATCTCCTTCGCGCGCGCCAAGGCGAGACGACGGCCCGCTGGATGCGCGGTGTTGTCGATGTAGAACGGCTCGCCGCTGCGGTTGCGCGAGGCGACGCCTTCGATTTCGAAAGACAACACGTCGGGGATTACCGTCGAGCGCTTGAGCCCATCCAGAGCAAACTCAATGGGCTTGTAGGCGATGCCGCGGAAATCGCTGACCAGGTTTTCGCGGATGAAGGCGGGCGGGCCGCCCGCCTGCCCGCCGACAATCGCGGCGAGCGCCTGGCGCTGTGCCTCATCGGCCCGCTCGTCGACAACCCCGGCGAAGATCCAGTTGCCGTCGGCCATGACTTTGCCGGAGCGGATCACCAGCGCGAACTTCAACCCGTCGAGGACGATATCTCCGTATTTTCCGGCATCGATCCGAAACACCAGACCCGCCGTGCAGTGATCGTACGTCACCGGCGCCTGCGGATTCGTATAGATGCACGGGCACAGGTAATCGCAGTTGCAGCTTTCCATATACTCGCCGCGCATCGCCCACTTCTGCTCTGCCATCACTTGCCTCATTTGTCGTTTCACTGAAGAGGTCGTTGGCCAGATCCCTGCAGCCTCACACTCGGTTACCGGAACCGGACAAATGGTGAGACGCCACGATTGTGGTGAGAGAACAGGGGGAATGGCGGATGGGGTGGGATTCGAACCCACGGTACCCTTGCGGGCACGCCGGTTTTCAAGACCGGTGCCTTAAACCGCTCGGCCACCCATCCAAACCACTGTTCATACTGTTCATACTGTTCATACAGCAATTTTCTCCAACTAAACTTGTCACATAGCCACCGCTGCCGAAATTGCCAGAGAATGTTGTACAGCGGCGCAGCCGGAAGATGCGCTGCACGGCCAGGATCAACTTCCCGGTAATGGCGATCTGCAATGACGAGGCGGGCGGCGATGGTGGGATCGCCCTGCCAACTGGATTGCGAGAAGATGCGCACCGGCAAGCTGGTCGATTTCCGGTCCGACAAGAACAACGAACGCAAGAGACTCGACCGCAGCAGCGGCAAACAATCCGGACAGTTCAACGTGTCGATATTCGACCGCTTGGCGGAGATACGACTCTAAGACCGGTGCCTTAAACCGCTGTGCCAGCGGCATGTGGGACGGTGGCGGGGTCAAGGAGTCGCCTCGCGGTCGGGTTGCCGGGATGCGACAGCACCATTCGAGCGAGCGTCCCCATTCGGTCGGAGCGGCGGAACGCGAGCGGGCTCGCCCCTGTTTCAAGACTTGCCGGCGCTGCTGCGGAAGGAGTGCAAGGGTTCGGGCTGGAAAGCCCAAGCGGCCTGGCCAGAGGTTTGTGATGAAAATTCGGCAAAAGCGACAAGATCGAACGGCGGTCGGCAGAATGGCCCCCGCGAAGTGCCCGACGGTTCGGGAAGCGGCATTGGCGGCGCGGGTCGCCGAGCTAGAGGCCGAGTTACGGGCGCGCGATGATTTCTTGGCAATCGCAGCCCACGAACTGCGCAACCCGATGACGCCGATCAGCGCGCGGCTGGAGCTGCTGTTGGCGAAAGCGCGTCACATGTCGGGAGGCGTGCCGGCCGGACTGGTGCACGGCCTCGAACTACTCGAAGGGCTGGTCAATGCGTATCTCCGGCGGGCGACGACTCTACTGGAGGTGGCGCGCGCCAGTTCCGGGAAACTGAACCTGCAAGCAGCCGAGGTCGATCTTTCGGCGCTGGTCCGGCAGGTCACGTCGAACATGCTGCCGTTGGCCGAGAGTGCCGGCTGCCAAGTTCGACTTACCCTCGAAGACGGAGTGAACGCTTTATGCGATCCAGTGGCGATCGAGCAGATCTTGGAAAATCTGCTTTCCAATGCCATTCGGTTCGGACCGGGGCGGCCCGTCGAGGTCTCGTTGACGAGCGAAGGCGAGTTGGCCCGGCTATCGGTTCGCGACGAGGGCGTCGGCATATCGGATTGCGACCAAGCGCTGATTTTCGAGCGCTTTCACCGCTCCCGTCGAGCGAAGCCCGATGGGGGGTTTGGGGTTGGCCTGTGGGTAACGCGCCAGCTGGTGCGTGCTATGCGGGGAGAAATCAGCGTCTCGAGCCGCCGGGGTGCCGGGTCGGCATTCACCGTCAGATTGCCGCTGCGGCAGGGTGGCGGAGAACATGCTGACTGACGAATCCGGCCGGCCGCTGCTCAAACGCATCCCGACCGGAGTGCCGGGACTGGACACGATTCTGCGCGGCGGCTTTCTGCGCGGCGGCATCTTTATCGTCCAAGGCTCTCCCGGCGCAGGGAAGACCATCCTCGGCAACCAGATCTGCTTCCATCATGTCGCGAAGGGTGGCCGTGCGCTCTATGTGACCGTGCTGGCCGAGAATCATGCGCGGATGCTGCTGCATATCGGGCAACTCGGCTTTTTCGAAGAAGCGATCATCCCGGACCGCCTTTATTATATCAGCGCCTTTCGGGTGCTCGAACAGGAAGGCCTCCCGGCGGTCTTGAATCTGCTGCGCCGCGAAGTGCAGGCGCGCCAGGCGAGCATCCTCGTCCTCGACGGATTGTCGGCCATCGAAGAGACCGCGAACTCGGCCCGAGAGTTCAAGAAATTCATCCATGAATTGCAAGCTCAAGCCGCAATAGCCGATTGCGCGATGCTGCTGCTGACCGGCGTTGGCCAAAGCTCGGCCGAGCACACGCTGGTGGACGGGGTCATCGAACTCCAGACCAAACTTTACGGCAGACATGCGGAACGTGTCCTGCAGGTCCATAAGCTGCGGGGCAGCGGCTATCTGCGAGGCGAGCATTCGTTTCGCATCACCGATGAGGGGATTGTCGTCTATCCGCGTACCGAGGCATTGCTGGCGCACCCTTCGGTCCCGGATAAGGTGACCGGGCCGCCGGTTTCGACGGGCGTTGCTCAACTCGACCGGATAATGGGCGGGGGTTTCCCGCAGCACTCGACCGCTCTGCTGGTTGGCCCGCCTGGCATCGGCAAAACGACGCTCGGCCTGCATTTTCTCAGCGAATGCAATCGCGATAATCCGGGCCTGTTCTTCGGCTTTTATGAGACGCCGGCAGCGATCTGCGACAAGGCGAAAGCGCTGGGGCTGCCGCTCGAACAGCTGATCGCCGAAGGTCACGTCGAGGTCGTCTGGCAGCCCACGACGGAAGGGTTGCTCGATCAAACCTGCGACCGGCTCGTTGCGGAGCTCGAGCGCCGCAGCGTGCGGCGGCTGTTCATCGACGGCCTCCAGGGGTTCGACAGGCTAGCTCCCGAGCGGGACCGCCTCGGCCATATTTTCTCGGCTTTCAGCAGCGAATTCCGCGGGCGTGGCATCAGCACTCTCTTTACGTCGGAAGCCGATTTGATCGGCCCCGTGCTGGGATTGCCCTTTAGCGGCCTATCGCTTCGGGGCGTCTCGTGCATCGCGGAGATCATCCTGGTTATGCGCTATGTCGAGCTGCGCTCGCAGCTGCACCGGATGATTTCGGTACTGAAGGTCCGCGACGCCGAAATCGACTGTGCCTTGCGCAGGTTCACCATCTCCGGGAACGGCATAGTCATCGAGCCGGATTCGACGGCGGCAGAAGAGATCCTGGCGGAGGTGCTGCGGCAAGACGGGTATCAGAGCCCGGTCAGGGCGCCAGCCACCGGGCATGGCAGTGAGGATTAGGGTGGCGCTCATCTTGGTGGTCGACGACGAATTCAGCGTTGCCGAGGTCCTCCAATCCGTATTGGCCGACGCCGGCCACGAAGTAGTGACGGCAATCAATGGCCGGCAAGGGTTGGAGCTCCTCGGCAAAAGGTCGACCCGATTTGGTCTTGCTCGATTTCATGATGCCGATAATGGACGGGCCGGCCATGCTGAAGGCCATGAAGCAAGATCCGGCCTACCGCAACGTCCCCGCGGTGGTGATGAGTTCACTTCCCGAAAGCGCCGTCGCCGAAGCCGCGCGCGGCATGTACGCCGCATTCCTGCGCAAGCCATTCAAGCTGGCGGCGGTAACCAATGTTGTCAAAACCGTGCTTGGCCAGCACAGCTAAGAGACGGTCCAATTGGAAACGCTACCTTTCGGTCCCTTGACGGACCGCACCGCCCATCTCTGCGTCGACATGCAGAATGTATTTGCCGAGGAAACACCCTGGCATACGCCCTGGATGGCGCGGGTACTTCCGGTCGTCGCACGCATTGCCGAGCGTCACCCATCGCGGACGGTTTTCACCCGCTTCGTCCCGCCCCGGCGGCCCGACGCGATGCCGGGCAGCTGGCAGCGTTATTACGAGCGTTGGAGAGAGCTGACCTTGGAGCGGATCGACCCGCGGCTGATCGAGCTGGTCCCGCCATTGGCGGCGCTCGCCCCTCCTGCCGAGGTGATCGACAAGAGGCTGTATTCACCATTTTCCGAACCGCAATTGGGCGACCTGTTGCGCCGGCGTAGAATCGACAGCCTTGTCATCACCGGAGCCGAGACCGATGTCTGCGTTCTCGCCGCCGTTCTCGATGCTGTCGACCTCGGCTACCGCGTCGTACTCGCGACGGACGCGCTATGCAGTTCGTCGGACGCCACGCACGATGCGTTGCTTACTCTTTATCGCAACCGTTTTAGTCAGCAGATCGAGACCGCCAGTAGCGAGACGATCCTCGCGTGCTGGGGTTAAGATCACCCATGGGATCGACTACCCTTGCGCCGGTCCGACCGTGTCGGCCATCCGTGCGCCGCGCATTCCGAGCGGCTTGGGCTGCCCGGTCGTCGTTTCGCGCGCGGTCTGATGCTCCATCTCGGCATCGATCTTGGCGCCAAGCAGAACGACGATGATCGAAATCCAGATCCACGTCATAAAGCCGATAATCGCGCCGAGCGACCCATAGGTCTTGTTGTAGCTGCCAAAACTCGCGACGTACCACGAGAACAGAACCGACGCAGCAATCCACATCACCGTCGCGAAGGCACTGCCCCAAGTGATCCAACGCCAGCGCGCTTCATTGCGGCTCGGGGCGTATCTGTAGAGCGCCGCCAGCGCGAAAGCAGTGAGTACGAAAAGTATCGGCCACCGTGCGATCTTTACCAGAAGGTCCGTTCCGCCCGGCAGCGGGATGAAATTCAACACCACCGGCAAAAGCACGACTACCGCAATTGCCAAAATTATAAACACGATAGACGCCAACGTAAAGGTGAGCGTGGTAAAATAAAATTTGACCAATCCACGCTTTTCCTTTTCTTCGTAAACAATGTTCAAAGCATCGAAGATTGAGCTGACGCCGGAATTGGTGGTCCACAACGAGACGGCAAGGCCCACGATAAACCCAATGCCGAGTGTCGTCCCACCTTTTGAGGCGAGCCGGGTCATCTCCTCGCGAAGCACGTCGATGGCCCCTCCCGGGGCAACGTTGGCCAGCGCATCGAGGTGACCAGCAATGTCCGCGGGATTGGCGAAAAGCCCATAAATCGAAAACAGAGCCGCTATTCCGGGAAAAATGGACAGCAGGAGATAAAAGGTCACCCCGGCAGCGACCAACAAAATGCGGTCTTCCGAAATACCGTAATAGACGCGCAGGAGAATGTCCTTCCATCCCTTGGGCGGGATCTCCGACGGAGTTTCGGCCGATCGGCCGCGGCCGGCTTCCGGCGCCACGCGATCTTCGGTCGCGCGCTTGCTCGCGATCTTCGGTCCGCAGTCTCTCCCCGGCGGCCCGGCGCTGGCCGAAACTTACGGCGAGCAACAGCGCGGACAACGCAACGGCCCACAAGGGCGTGTGTTCCGCCTGCCCGATCGGGACATCCGTAGGCACATCAGTGCTGCTCATGCGTTTGGTCCATGCGAGACGTGGCTGGTCTTTGATCGCTTGTCGCTCGACGAGCTCGCTTTCCAGCTCGTCGCCGCGGGGGTCATTCTCCGACTGCAATTAAAACCTTGGATAGCGCGCAGAGTTCCGCTACGGCGGGTTGTCGGCGTCACCGTTCGCGAGGGATGGCCGAGGTCTGTGTCCCCGGCCAATTCATGATCGGGACGCTGCTTATGCTGTTTTTCGGGCTGCCTTCGATGACGCGATCGCTATAGGCGACGTAAACCAGCACATTGCGCTGGCGATCGAAGAATTGGACGACTTGCAGTGTCTTGAAGATGAGACTGCGGCGCTCGTCGAAAACCCGCTCCCCGTCCTTCAATTCGCCGGCGATTTTGATCGGCCCGATCTGGCGACAAGCGATGCTGGCGTCGCTGGTATCCTCCGCGACGCCCAACCCGCCCTTCAACCCCCCGGTCTGGGCCCGGCTGATATGGCAGGCGACCCCCTCGACCTTCGGGTCGTCGAATCCGTCGACGACGATCTTGTCATTCGGCCCGAGCAGGTGGAACCGGGTGCTGACGGACCCGGTCGTGCCGCGCTCGGGCCGGCTAAAGACCCATAACCCGAACAAAAGAACGATCGCTAGCGCCCCGGCTCCGACAACGAGCCCCAATCTCTTCATGACTACCTCGCCGATGACATCGAGAAAACACGCGCCGACGCGCTCTATCTCGTCGAGCACGTCGCAGCCTTGCCTTGACGTAACCGGTTCTTAGCCTAGAACCAAATGAACTAATCGGCGCGCAATTCGTTAGGGTGCGTATCGCGAGGAGGGCTATGAACAACGCCGTCGAACATGTCGAACGGATATTCGGCCCCCTATCTCCATCTGATCTGAAACCGGCTTCACGGCTACCATGAGGCCGAAGAGCATTTCTCGGCATGCCATGTGATCGGGACTGGCCGGTCCATGGGTCGGTTATGAGCGAGCAACGGGGCATTGCAAAAAATGTCAGGCGACGCAACGGACGAAGCAATGATGGCGCGTTGCATCGAACTGTCGCGGATCGCGGTGAGCAAGGGTGAATATCCTTTTGGCACGGTGATCGCGCTGGATGGGCAAGTCGTGGCGGAAGCGATCAACAGCTGCATACGAGACGGCGACGTGACCCGTCACGCGGAGATCATCGCCCTTTCGCATGCGCAGAGGACGGTCGGTCGGGAGCGGCTCCGCCGCTACACGCTCTACAGCAATATCGAGCCATGCGCGATGTGCGCCTATTGCATACGCGAGGCCTGGGTCAGCCGCTTGGTTTATGCCCTCGACTCTCCGGTTATGGGCGGCCTCTCGAAGTGGAATGTTTTGCGTGATGACGGCCTGTCGGATCGCATACCCGAGATTTTTGGCGCGGTGCCTGAGGTCGTCAGCGGGGTCCTGCTGCATGAGGCGCAACAAGCTTGGCGGGACTGGAGCCCCTTCGCATGGGAGATGATCAAGTTGCGCGGACTGCTGACCGCGCCGTGCGCACAGGACGGCCATATCCATGTGAGACCCGCCCATAGCCGCTCGCTATGGCACTACTTGCACATCCTGTTCACGCGAAGCGCCCGATCTCGGGGACCAATCGGGCATCCTCTAGAGGAAGAGCGTAACATTTTGTAAAGTAGCCGTCTCGGCGCGGAAGCATTCATTTATGGATCGATTTGCTCGTGTGGACGATACTCTGGAAGTCACCAATGCTCGCGGCGCTGTGGTCGTCCTTGGCCGCCGCGGTACCCCGCACGGTCCGTTCCGCCGCTGCCTGCGTCGTCTGATTCACTTCTTCGCCTATCATCTGATTCTCGCGCGGCGGCGGAGCCGGGTCACGCGGGCCGGCGGCTTTAGTCTTATCGTACACCCCACAGTATTTCATCCGCGCTATTTCCTTAGCAGCGAATACTTTGCAGAATTCATCGGTCACCTCGACTTGAGGGGCAAGCGCGTGGTCGATATCGGAACCGGATCAGGGATCCTCGCGCTTGCGGCGGCACGCGCCGGCTCCGAAAACGTGATAGCCGCCGATATCAATCCGAACGCCGCGCTGACTGCCGCAGAAAACGCGCGCGCCAATGGTGTCGGTGATTGCGTCAGCGCGCTGTGCTCCAACCTGCTATCGGCGCTCACGCCGCGGCCGCTATTCGACGTGATTCTATCGAGTCCCCCAAGCATGCGGGCAAGCCGCGTGATCTCGCCGATCGCGGCTGGCATGCCGGCCCACAGTATTGCGATATAGCAGCTCTATTCGACCAGTCTCGCGAGCGCCTAAAACCAGGAGGTCGGTTATATGTGATGGTTTCGTCGGATTCCGATCTCAATCTGTTCAGCGCATTAATCACGAGAGCGGGTTTTCAGGCGCAGCTTGTCGCCGAGCGTTCGATATTCATCGAATCTTTTCTTCTCTATTCACTGCAGGCCTTTAAAGGCAACGCGGGAGCCGCCGAACCGGCGCGAACGCGGTGATCAACCGAACGGGCCGAATAACCACAAGGCCCAGGTGGCGAGCGCCAGGAAGGGGCCGAAAGGCAACGCTGAATGGATGCCGAGCCGGATGCCGGCGAGGCGCAGAAACCCGGCAGCGGCGAGTGCCGACAATGCCGCGAGCAGGATCACCTGCGGCAAGGCGGCGGCCCCGAGCCACGCGCCGGATGCGGCCAGCAGCTTGGCGTCGCCCCCGCCCAGCCCCTCGCGGCTGCGCAATGCGCGGTACAGCGCCGCAATTGTCACCAAACTCAAATAGCCGAGCGCCGCGCCCAGAGCGCGGTCCGTAAGCTGCTCGGGATTGAACAGCAAGGCGGCGGCAAGGCCGGCGATGATCAGCGGCAAAGTCAGAGCGTCGGGCAATAGCCAGCAGCGCAGGTCGATCCACCCGAGAACGAGAAGCCACCAGCCGAGGAGACAATCGAGCCAGGCGCCCTGCCCCCGATCGATCAACACAACGGCAAGGGCAACGCCCAACGCAGCCATTTCCACCCCCGGGTAGAACCAGCCCAGCGGTTGCCGGCAATAGCGGCATCGTCCACCGGCGGCGAGCCAGCTGAGGATCGGCACGAGGTCGCGCGCGCGCAGCGTGGCGCCGCAAATGTCGCAACGTGACCGCCCCCGAGCGATCGGCGAGCCGGCCGGCAGACGCCGAATGAGCAAACCGAGAAAGCTGCCGATGAACGGCGCAACCAGCACGAGGCTCCATTCCGTCGTGCCGCCTTCGGTCAATCGGCCGAGCAACTCCGTCCCGTAGGCTTGCACTCGCCCGCAACCCGTCCTTGAGCTATTCTCTCGACGCGCAGTAGCGCCCGCTCGTGATATAACGCCGTCATGCCCTTCGAGCCTATCGCTTCTCCCAGCAATCAGGACGCCGGAGAATTGGTTGCCAAGCTCGGCGGGTGCCTTGTCGATAGCGGAGCAATCGACCGGCGCACCCTGGACCGTGCGCGCCGCGTCGCAGCCGAGACGGGGGCCCGGCTCGACCAGGTGCTCACCCAACTTGGCCTCGTCAGCGACCGCGGGCTCGCCGAAGCCTTCGCGCAGCTGATTGCGGCCCCGCTGGTCGGGGCTGCCGATTATCCCGACGCGCCGTTGTTTCACGATCGGCTAAAACCGAAATTCCTGCGCCGGGTTCGCGCATTGCCGATCGCTGCGGGCGATGATCTGGCGACCCTTGCGATGGCAGATCCGCTCGACGTCTTTACCCGTAATGCCGTCGCGACGGCGCTTGGCCGATCGGTCGCGGTTGCGGTCGCCGTGCCGATCGAGCTCGAAGCCGCGCTCGATCGGCTTTATGCCGAACTCGGCGAGGGCAGCGATGCCGAGGAGATGCTCGACGATATGATCGCCGACACCGAGCCGGCGGAAGAGGATGCAGAGCGGCTCAAGGACCTTGCCAGCGAGGCGCCGGTCATACGGCTCGTCAATCAGCTGATCGCGCGGGCCGTCGAGACGCACGCCTCGGACGTTCATCTCGAGCCGTTTCCGGACCGTTTACGGATACGCTATCGCTACGACGGGGTGCTGCACGAAGTCGAGCCGCCGCCATCGCGGCTGCAAGCCGCGGTCATCTCGCGCATCAAGATTATGGCGCGGCTCGACATTGCCGAGCGCCGGCTGCCACAGGATGGCCGTATCAGGCTGACGGTGCGCGGCCACGAGATCGATTTTCGGGTTTCGACGGTCCCCTCGCTGCACGGCGAAAAGGTCGTATTGCGGATCCTCGACCGCACTGCCGTCGAGTTCGACTATGGCAAGCTCGGTCTGCCCGCCGACATTACGCAGGGAATTGAGCGCGCGCTCGATCTGCCGAATGGCATGGTGCTGGTAACGGGGCCGACGGGCAGTGGCAAGACGACGACGCTCTACACCGGCCTCCTCAAGCTGAACACGGTGGCGCGCAATGTCGTAACCGTCGAAGACCCGATTGAGTATCAGCTGAGCGGCATCAACCAGATCCAAGTCAAGCCGCAGATCGGGCTCAATTTCGCGAGCCTCTTGCGCTCGATCCTGAGGCAGGACCCCGACGTCATCATGATCGGCGAGATCCGCGATCTCGAAACCGTGCAGATTGCGGTGCAGGCGGCGCTAACCGGCCATCTCGTGCTCTCGACCATCCATACGAATTCGGCGGCCGCGACGATGACGCGGCTGCGCGACATGGGGCTCGAAGATTACCTGATGACGGCGACGCTAAAGGCGGTCTTGGCTCAGCGGCTGGTTCGCCGGCTATGTCCAATATGTAAGACGCCCGATCCCGCGCCGTCGGCGCTGAGCGAACGGCTCGGTCTCGAGCGCCTCGCTTCGGTCGAGGCGATCACCCTTTTTCATCCCAAAGGCTGTCCCGCCTGCCGCGGCACCGGCTATCGCGGCCGGCGGGCCATCGCCGAGCTCCTGGTGCCGAACAGGGCGATCGACCGTTTGATCTTCGAGGGCGCCGACGACGCCGCGATCGAGCGCGCCGCGGTCGAACAAGGCATGCGCCCGATCTTCGACAACGGCTTGCTCGCGGTGATCGAGGGCGATACCACGATCGAGGAGGTCGTGCGTTGCATCCGGAGTGAGGCCTAGGATGCCGTCCTTCCGCTGGTCGGCGGTGAATCCCAGTGGCGATATCGCCCGCGGCGTGATGGAGGCACCGGATCGGACGGCGGTCGTCGAGCGGCTGCAGCGGCAGGGGCAATTAGTGTTGCGCGCCGACTTGACGTCGGGGCGCGGCGGTTGGGCCGACTTCTTGCAGGTCGAGCTCGGCCGCGGTCGCGGCCTCGACAAGGCCGCACTCGGCGAGGTCACCCGCGAGCTGTCAATTATGCTAGGGGCGGGGCAGGATCTCGATCGCGCGCTGCGTTTTGTCGTGGAAAGCACCCGCAACGCCCGGGCCCGGGGGATTCTTGGCAATGTACGCGACAAGGTGCGTTCCGGCAGCTCGCTTGCTGCCGCCCTCGCCACCGAACCGCGAAGCTTCTCCAAGCTCTATGTCGGCCTGGTTCGAGCCGGAGAGGCGGGAGGTACCTTGCCCGCAACGCTCGACCGCCTCGCGACGCTCCTCGAGCGCGAGCGCAGCCTCAGCGCCAATCTGCGTTCGGCGCTGATCTATCCGATGCTGCTGATCGTCGCAGCGATCGGCTCGATCGTGCTGCTGCTCGATTGCGTGCTGCCGCAATTCACGCCGATTTTCGAGCAGGCCGGTGCCGAACTGCCCGCGGCGACCCGCGTGCTGATGACCGTCGGGACGGTCGTCGGTGCCCTGGCGCCGTGGCTGCTGCTGGCGCTGTTGGCCGGTGGGCTGATCGCCCGGCAGTTGCTCACGCGGCCCGCCTACCGTCTGAAGTTCGATCGCGTGTTGCTGCATCTACCGGTGGCGGGCGGGTTGTTGCGCGAGACCCTCGCGGCCCGGCTCACCCGCACGCTCGGCAGTCTGTTGCAGAATGGCGTCCCGTTGATATCGGCTCTCGGCATCGCCAAGGACGCGCTCGGCAACCTGGCTGCTGCCGCTGCGGTCGAAGCGGCGGCGCTTGGCGCTAAGGGCGGCGGCGGGCTCGCCCGCCCGCTTGCCGCCGCCGGCTTGTTCCCGGCGCGGACCATTCACTTGCTACAGCTCGGTGAGGAGGCTGCGCAGCTCTCGTCGATGGCGCTCAAAGCCGCCGATATCCACGACGAGCAAGCGCGCTTGATGGTGCAGCGGCTTGTCGCGCTCTTGGTGCCGATGATCACGATTGCGATGGGTCTCGCCGTCGCCGGGATTGTCAGTGCTCTGCTGACAGCAATGCTGAGCCTCAATGATTTGGCGGTGTAGAACCTCCCGGCCCGAACTCGAGCGTTATAGCGGCTTTACTCTGATCGAGGTCATCGTCATCCTTGCTATTCTCGGTTTTGCGCTGGTTCTCGTTGCCGGTTACAAACCTCCATGGAGCAGCGGGCTCGGGCTCAAGGGCACGGCCTCCGAGCTGGCCTCGGGACTACGCCTGGCGCGGTCGGAAGCAATAACGAGTAATCGGCCGGTGGCCTTCGATCTCGATGTAACCCATCACCTTTACCGCGTCGGCAAGGGCGCGGAACGCCGCCTGCCAGCCGATCTCTCGATCGAACTTATGACCATCGCTGGCGAAGGCCGTGGGGCCAGTGTCGGCGACATCCGCTTCAACCCTGACGGCAGTTCCACTGGGGGCAAAATCGTTCTCAGCGAGGGCCAGCGCCGCACGGCGGTCGGTGTCGATTGGCTGACCGGGAGGGTGAGCGTCGCCGATGTGCGCTGATCGCGCGATCCGGGAAGGCGGCTTCACGCTGCTCGAGGTGGTCGTCGCTTTGGCAATTGCCGGGTTGGCCTTGGTGGGGCTGTTCCGCGCGGGAAGCGGCGGGCTGTTTGCTGTAGACACCGCTGCGCGGGCGGAGGAGGCCGTTCAGCGCGCCCAGTCGCACCTCGCGGCGGTCGGGCGCGACGCCGCATTGGTCGAGGGCGAATTCACCGGAGATGACGGCGGCGGCTATCGCTGGGCGCTTCGCGTCTTTCCGCTGACCGCGCGGCAGTCCTTGGCGCAAGACGGCGTATCCTCGGCAACCACCACCTTATTCAATGTCGAGGTTGCAATTTCGTGGCCCGGACATCGTGGCGACCGGTCGGTGGTGCTGAGGACATTGCGCCTTGGCACTGCGGGGACGAGCCCGTGAGTCCGCCGGCAAACGGCCGCTCCTTCGCCCGGCAGGGCGGGTTCACTCTGCTCGAAATCCTTGTCGTCGTGACGGTGCTCGGATTTCTGATAATCGGCCTGACGGAAGGCGTGCGAACCGGACTCACACTCTGGGCAGCGCAATCTCGGCGGGTGGGCGAAACCTCCGAGCTCGATGCGGCCGCGCGCATTCTGCGCTCCTTGCTGAGCGGGATCGCGCCCCCACCGTCTTTCGCCGTCGGCGCCGCAGGTGGCGTGGAGCTGAAGGGCAGCGCTGCAAGCCTGGCCTTCGTCGGCGATCTGCCTACCGGGCTGGGAACCACGCAGCGCGCCGACCTCACGCTCGAGTTGAGCCGAAGTCGGCTCGTCTTGCGTTGGGCGCCGCATCGCCACGAGTTGTCGATCGCCGCGGCCGCACCACCCACCGAAACCGAATTAATTGGCAATGTCGAGCACCTTGATCTCGCTTATTGGGGTACATCTCCTTCCGGGCAGGATACGGGGTGGCAATCACAGTGGGACGGCCCGGCGATTCCGGAACTGATCCGTGTCCGGCTCGTATTCGGCAAGAACGACCGACGCCGCTTTCCAGATTTGATTGCCGCTCCTCAATCGTGATATCTGCCAGCGATTCGCGTTTTGGCATTCAGCGTGCGCCTTCGGCATCGCGCCTCGCCTCTTATGTGCCGCGGCACAACCAGCGCTCTCGGCGCACTTGCCTTGATCGAGCCATATTCGGCAAATTTTCTGTGGGGCAGCAGGCTGAGGGGTAAAGGGCCTTTCTGTACCGCTGCCGCCTTTAGGGGCGACCGCGGCGGCAGTGCGGGCTGGATGTGATCGGCTTCGTCTCGGATCATGTTACGCAAGTTTTTTTCCTGGTGGTGCGCACAGCTTGCGGACTTACTACCGCAGGAATTACGCCAATCTGCGCTGGGCGCCGGCGATGCGCTGGTGATTACTCCAATCGGTCCCTTGGGGCGGGGAGTTGAAGCCGTTGCCGTCGATCAGCGCCATAACGGCAAGGAGAGCCTGCTCGGCAATTTTGCTCTCGGAGCGATCGGTATGACCGACCTGCCTCGTATGGCGGACAGGGCCACGGTACTTCGCCTCGGTGAGACCGACGTGCTGGGAAAGACCGTCAGCCTGCCGCTTGCTGCCGAACAGGAGCTCGAGCAAGCGCTCGCTTTCGAAATGGACCGCGAGACCCCGTTCACGGCGGAGGAACTCTACTGGAACCATCGACTCGTCGGAGCCGACCGGCAAAACGGGCGTTTATCGGTGCGCCTCTCGCTCGTCCCGAAAGCGAACCTCGACCCGCTCCTCGCCGATCTCGCTGCAGTCGGAATTCGGCCGAGGTGGGTGGAGATAGCCGACGGTGCGGACAAAGGCACCTACCTGCCGCTCAACGGGGATGCAACTCGTAAGCATCGCGCCTCGCATCGCCTGCTGTGGCCGGCCACCGCGTGCTGCGCGGCTCTCGCAATGGCTGCCGTGGTAACGCCCTTCATACGCCAAGAGCTGACCTTGGCATCTCTCAACGATCAAATCGCGGCAACTCGAGCCGCCGCCGCAGAAGCCGACACCCTGCGCCAGGATATCGACCGCCTGTCGGGCAGTGCCGGCTTTATCGAAAGCGAGCGCGACAAGGCCGGCCCACCCCTCATCGTGCTGGCGGCCACGACCCGCATTCTGCCGGACGATACCTACCTGACCGAGATGGAGCTGCGGCAACGTAAACTCACTCTGAGCGGCCGCTCTGCCGGGGCCGCCCGGTTGATCGGAGCGCTTGCCGCCGATCCGGAATTCCGAAACCCCGGCTTTTCCGCCCCCGTCACCCGGCTCGAGGCCCTCCGGGTCGAGCTTTTCACGATCAACGCGGAGGTCCTGCCGTAGCCTTGATTGCCGCTTTGCCAACCGGCCCGCGGGGCCGGATTTTAGCGCTGAGCTTGTTGTTCGTCGCGCTGGGAGGCGTCTATCTGCTGGTCGTCTCGCCTTTGCTCGGGCTCTACGCCGAGCGGGCTGCGGTGCTGGAGAATCGGCGCATGCTGGTGCCGCGACTGCGCGCCGCCGCTGATGAGCTGCCGGCTCTGCGCGCCCGAGTTCGAGCAGCTGCGTGCGGCTGCCGGCACGCGCAAGATCACGTTGGAGGGTGGCAGCGATGCGATCGCTGCGGCTACTTTGCAAAGCCGCATAGAGGAACTCGCCTCCTCTAGCGGCGCGGCGATCGGCAGCACCGAGAGCCTTCCGGCCGAAGTGCGCTCCGGCTACCGCCGCATCGGACTGCGCTACGTCCTCAGCGGGTCCTACGATACTCTGGTCAAATTCCTCGCCAAGCTCCAATCTGCCACACCGCCGCTGGTGATCGACAATCTCCATATCCACGGGGTACTGAGGCGGCCAGGCACGCCGGCGGCTGCAGGGCTCGATGCCGGTCTCGATGTTTACGCTTACCGTGATGGCGAAAAATCGGTAGCGGCCAAGCCATGATTAATCGCCTCGTGCTGCTGCTGCTGGTTGGGGGATGTCTGCTGTTCGGCGCGATCCTAATCACGGAGTTCGCTCCCGCCGGGGCGGAGGATCCGGTGGTCGCCAAGGCGGCGCGGTCCGACGCGGCGCGCCCAATAATCCGGTCACAGAGCCCGAGACCCGAGGAGCTGGTTGCCACGATCCTCGCCCGGCCGCTTTTCAGCAGCACGCGGCGGCCTCCTCAAGATGCTCCTAGCGGAGCCGCGGCTGATGATCTCACCGATGCCAGGCTGACCGGGATCGTTACGACGCCACGCCACCGCATTGCAATATTCGCGGTCAGCGGCGACAAGCCGCTAAAGGTCGCGGAAGGCGACGCCGTAAGCGGCTGGCGAATTGAGAGCATCACGCCCCGCGAAGTCTCGTTGAGCGGCCCGAGCGGAACCAAGACCTTGCAGCCAAAGCTCGATCCAAATTTAGCCCCGCCGGCTGGGCAACCGGCGGTTGGTCAACCTGGCGGGCGAATGCCAACCACGCCGTCTGCGGGCAGGCCGCGCATACCGGCGCCGGGCATGGCCCCGGCCGCCGCGCGACCGCCTCCAGGTATCCCTGGTGTTCCCCCTGGCACGCTGCCGCGGGCAGCGCGGCTGCGCCAGCAGCGGTAATGTCGACAACTCGACATTCGACTTGGCCTCTCGCCGTTGCCGCAGCGCTCGTCGTGCTGGCCAATTGTCAGCAGCCCCGGCACAGCCCGGTTTGGAGCCGTTGGAACAGCCGAGCAGCTTGCAAGCCGCGGAGCCTCGAATAAACAGTGCGATCCCGACCGATCGCAGCCGGCAACGTCCCTTTGTCGCGTCCGGCGCCGCGGCAGCGCCCGTGCTTCCGCCGCCGGGTCCGGGCGTGAGCGCCACTCAGGCCGGCGATGTCACCTTGAATTTCGTCGACACCGACATCCGAGAGATCGCACGCACCATCCTCGGGACCACACTCAACCTGAACTACACGATCGACCCTAACGTGCATGGCACCGGGTCAATCGAGACCGGCACCCCGATGCAACGTTCGGCGCTGCTACCGACGCTCGAAACCTTGCTCAACGCGAACGGTGCGACATTGATCCAACGGAATGGGGTCTATGCCGTGGTCCCGTTGCCGGCGGGCGCGACCCGCAACCTTGTATCCGGTGCGAATGCAATAGGCGCCGGTACCCAGGTCGTGCCGCTGCGCTACGCCTCGGCCAAGGACCTTGCCAAGGTGCTCGAACCCTATGTAGCCGAGGGCGGCAAAATTGCCGCCGACCCCGCGCCCAACGCGATAATCGTCTCCGGCGACGCCGCGGTCCGCCAGACCCTGGTCGGTCTCATCCGCGCTTTCGACATCGACATCCTGGCCGGTCAGTCCTATGCCCTCTTTCCGGTCGGCGATAGCGACCCGGCAAAACGGGCCAGTGAGTTCGAGCGGGTGTTGCAGGCGCAAGCCGAAGGCGCGCTCGGCGGTATCGTGCGCGTCGTCCCGATGGATCGAGTCAATGCTGTTCTCGTAGTGTCGTCGCAGCCCCGCTACATCGACGCGGCAAGGCGATTTTTCAGGCTTACAAACGAGCTCGAGGACGCGACCGCGCGGACCTGGCATGTTTATTACGTGCAGAACGGCCAAAGCGCCGATCTCGAGAACCTGCTCCAGCGGGCGTTCACGCCTCGCAATGTCTCCCCGACCCCGGGTCCGCCGGGTACCACTGCGCCCGGTGCCGAGCAGCTGACGGTCGGCGGCGGACGCTCACCAGGAGGCGGCACAACGGGTTTCGGTGGGCAAGGATCCACGGCAGGCCTTGCGGGGGCCGGCGGAGGGGCCGGAGTCACTACGGGTCTGCCGGGCGCGGCTGGAGGGGCCGCGGCCACGGGTGGCCTGGGTGCCGGGATTCCCCAGCCGACGGCAGCGGCCGAGGCAGCGCCTCCCGCCACCGAGCCATTGTCGACCGAGACCGGGCCCGGCGGTGCGGCGCCCGAGAACCGCATGCGCATCATCGCCAACCGGCGCAACAATGCGCTGTTGATCTACGCGACGCCGAGCGAATACGCGGTGGTCGAGGGGATGCTGCGCAAGATCGACATCATCCCGCTCCAGGTGCTGATCGAGGCGACGATCGCCGAGGTCGACCTCAATGATTTGCTGCAATACGGCACGCAATTCTTCTTTAAGGCCGATCACGTCGCCTTCACCCAGGGCCCGCAGTCGGGTCTTCCTGTTCTCGGCAGCCTGCCCTTTCCTTCGACTAATCCCTTTTTCACCCTGAGCAAATCTCCGAATTTCGCGCTCTCAGCGCTGGCCGCGGTGACCAAAGTCAAGGTCCTCTCGGCGCCTCAGGTCATGGTCCTCGACAACGAACCGGCACGTCTGCAGGTGGGCCAGCAGGTGCCGGTACTGACCGGGACCGCGACGAGCACGCTCGCCGCCGGGGCGCCTGTCGTCAACAGCGTCGACTATCATTCGACGGGCGTCATTATGCAGGTGACGCCGCGTGTCAACTCCGGCGGGCTCGTTTCCCTCGACATCGCCCAGGAAGTCAGCGATGTCGCAGCCGCGGCGACGAACACGGTCGCCGGCTCGCCGACCTTCAACGATCAGATATTCCGCACTCGGGTGGCTGTGCAGGACGGCCAGACGGTCGGGATGGCCGGCCTGATCCGTGACAATGCCTCGAATGACAACGGCGGCATACCCTTCCTCAAGGACATCCCGATCCTCGGCACGCTGGTTTCGACCCAAAGCAACTCGCGCATGCGCACGGAACTGCTGGTGCTGATCACCCCGCACGTCGTGCACGATCAGCGCGATGCCCGTGCGCTGACCGAGGACTTGCGCAATCAGCTGATCAATGCCGGGCTGGTCCCGCAGCAGCTGCAGCGCCAGGGCTCGCCCGGGCTGGCGAACCCAAACAAGCTGTAGGCGATGCCGCCCCGGTTTCCACCAGGATCGGTGGAATGCCGTCGGAACGGCGGGTTTGCGCTGATCATCGTGCTGTGGACGTTAGTGCTGATCGGCTTTGTCGTCGCGCATCTAACGGCGAGCGGCCGGACGGAGATCCGCATAGCCAGCAATCTCGTGGCGAACTCGGCCTCGCAAGCCGCCGCCGACGGCGCTATCTTCGAGGCCATCTTCAATCTTTCGGATCCGCGGCCCGAACAGCGCTGGCCGGTCGACGGCACGCCGCGTCAAGTTGTGGTCGGCAGCAGCCGGGTCATCCTGCATGTCGAAGACGAGGCATCGTGGATCAACCCAAGCACGGCTTCGCCCATTCTCCTCGAAGCACTCTTGCGGGTGACCGGCAGCGACCCCGATACCGCCCGTCGCATCGCGACCGCGATAAGCGAATGGGTGGGTTCCGCAACAGCCCCGCCGCCGCAAGCGGAGCTCGTTGCGGACTATCGCGCCGCCGGGCTCGATTATGGTCCGCCGAGCGCACCGATCGAGACGCTTGGCGAACTCGGGCGCGTGCTCGGCATGACTCCTGCCGTGCTGACCGCTATCCGCCCGCATTTGACATTGTTCGGACCTCCCGAGCCGAACCCTGCCACCGCGGATTCGGTCGTGGCGGCTGCGCTTGCCCTGACATCGACGGTTGGGTCGTCGCCAACTGGCCAGCCAGTCTTCCAACCTACCCAGACGTCACCGGATAACTTGACGGTGCGGATCACCGCGCTCGCTTCCGGGCCGGGCAACGCTCGTGTAACCCGGACTGCGGTGGTCCTCACCGGGACGACGATGCCGCAGGGATACGCCGTACTCGCTTGGGGCAGCGGCATCAATTCGGATGCGCCGCTCGGCTCACCTCAGCCGACGGTCACTCGTTGACGATGGCCGCAGTTTCGCGCGAGCCGCCGGGCTGGCCTGTCGGTCCGAGCGACAGCAGGTCGTATTCGTGCCCAGGCCGCTGGCTCGGGCTGCGGTAAACGTAGGGCCGGCCCCACGGATCTTCCGGCACCTTCGCTCCCTTCATGTAAGGTCCGTTCCAGCGAGTGACGCCTGATGGCTGAGTAATCAGCGCCTCCAAGCCCTGCTCTGTCGTCGGATAGGCCCCCACGTCGATTTTGTACATATCGAGATTAGTCGCGAGCTGTTCGATCGCTAGGTGCGCGATCTTCTCCTTGGCGGAGCCGAATTGCTTCATCAGAGCAGGGGCGACAAGCCCGATCAGCAGGCCGAGGATGGCGAGGACGACCAGCAACTCCAGCAGCGTAAAACCTCGTTGCCGTCTCCAATGGTCGTCGGCGGGGCGGGCAGAGCCGAAAAGAATGATCTTCGAAGGGCGCACTGTTTCGGGACCAGGGTTTTCCTGGGCTCTTCGTCTAAGGCGGGATTTGGACTTATTCATGATGTCGAGCCGCAGAGCGGACGGTGCGGCAGTTCGACGCGCCGAATTGGCTGAGCGGCAGCCGCGGACGGCACGCTGTCACTGCAATCACGCTTCTCGGTCTGGCAGCGCCACGGTTTGAGCGGCAATCCGGGTCGGGTGCAGCCGCGCGTTCGGATCCGGCTTGTCAGGCATTGCGCCTTGGATCGGTTTTGCTGCCGCCGCGAGCGCGGTTGTATCGCCGGTGATCAGCCGCGCGCCGCGGCCGTAGGTGAGCCAAGCCCATATCCAGTTGAGGAAGACCGCCAATCGGTTGCGGAAGCCGATCAGGAAAAAGATGTGGACGATGCCCCAGAGGATCCAGGCGACCCAGCCGGTCAGCCTGATCCAGCCGAGGTCGGCAATCGCCGAATGGCGGCCGATCGTGGCGAGCGCGCCCTGGTCGCGATAGCGGAAGGGCGGGGGCGGCGGCTCGCGGCGCACAAGGCAGGCGACCACCTCTCCGACATACTGACCCTGCTGTTTGGCGGCCGGCGCGAGACCGGGCAGCGGCTCGCCCGTTGGCCCGGCGACGAAGGCGGCATCGCCGACGACAAAGATCTCGGCGTGACCCGGCACTGACAGGTCGGCGGCGACCTTGACCCGGCCACCCTTGTCGGCGGGTACGCAAAGCCATCGCGCCACCGGTGAGGCCTCGACACCGGCGCACCAGATGACGTTTGCCGCTTCGATGCGCTTGCCCTTCGCTATGACGCCATCTCTGTCGATCGCTTCGATCGGCGTGTCGAGCAGCACTTCGACTCCCATCTGCTCGAGCGAGTGCCGCGCGAAAGTGGCAAGCCTCTCAGGGAAGCCCGACAGCACGCGCGGGCCAGCCTCGACCAGCAGGATGTGCGCGGTGTGGGGATTAATGTGGCGAAAGTCGCGGGACAATGTCGCATGGGCGAGTTCGACGAGCGCTCCGGCCATCTCGACGCCGGTCGGGCCCGCGCCGACCAGGACAAAGGTCAGCAAGCGCCGCAGTATCTCGGGGTCCGTCACATTTTCCGCCGCTTCGAAGGCGAACAGCACACGGCGGCGGATCAATGTGGCGTCGTCGATCGATTTGAGACCCGGGGCCAGTTGCGGCCAGTCATCGTGGCCGAAATAGGCGTATTGCGAGCCGGTCGCCAGGATCAGATAGTCGTAGCTCTGGTCCGCTCCAAAGCGTGTCTTGGCCCGCCGCGCCGCCAAATCTAAGCCGATCACCTCGTCGAGCAATACCGTAGCATTGCGCTGATCGCGCAGAACCGCCCGGATCGGTTGCGCAATGTCTGCCGGAGACAGTGCCGCTGTCGCTACCTGGTAAAGCAGCGGCTGGAATAGATGGTAATTGCGGCGGTCGATCACCGTCACATCGACCGGTGAGCGCGCCAGCTTGCGCGCCGCTTCGAGCCCGCCAAAGCCGGCCCCGACGATTACGACGCGCGGCCGGTCGCCGTGACCCACTGGGACTGCGTGCAGACCCATCCGTCATCGCATCTCTCATGCGGAGCTAATCCTGAAGGCTAACGAGCGTCGACGGCGAATGCGCCAACCGGCGGCTCCTTTCGTTATCATTGTTCTTCGCCTGGTCTCCGCGGCATGATCCACAGATAACTCGTTCGGGGAGGAGAGCCTTGCCTCTCACACAGCTTGCGCCGGTGCTGACCGCCGACAGCATCACCCGGGTCGGAGCAGAGGCAGCACGAGCGGTTGTCGTCAACGGTTCGCATGGCGGCATCTATGCCGCCTATGTCGCGGCAAAGCTGCGCGTAGCGGCAGCTGTTTTCAACGATGCCGGGGTCGGACGGGACCAGGCGGGTATTGCCGGGCTCGATTACCTGGCTGGGCTCGGCATCCCCGCTGCCGCCGTCGGGCACGGTACCGCGCGTATCGGAGACGGGTCCGACATGATGGCGCGCGGCAGCATCACTTATGCGAACGCGCCCGCGGCCGCGCTCGGCTGCCACCCGGGCATGGCCTGCCGAGACGCCGCCGCTGCCTTGCAACGAGCCTCGCCCAGCGTTCGTGAGCCTCCCCCGGCGCTCGAAGCCGCCTTTCTGCTGGTCCCCGAGCCCCCTGCCGTGTGGGCGCTGGACTCGGCCTCTCTGGTCGCGGCCGATCATGTCGGGGCGGTTGTCGTGACGGGCTCGCATGGCGGACTGCTCGGCGGCCGGCCGGACACCGCGCTGAAGGCCGATGCGCTCGCCGCGTTGTTCAATGATGCCGGGATCGGGATCGACGAGGCCGGCGTCACGAGGCTGCCGGCGCTCGACAGCCGCGGCATCGCCGCCGGCACGGTCGCCGCGTCGAGCGCCCGGATCGGCGACGCCCGTTCGACCTATGAGGACGGTATTCTGACGCGCGTCAACCGGCGCGCCGCCGCGCTGGGCATTGCACCGGGCATGACCGCGCGGGAATTTGTCGAGATCGTCCGCCGTGCCGCGGCGGGAAAAGGGAGGACGACATGACAGAGCAAGCTGCCGCCAGCAACCGGCCCTCAGGACGCATGAACGGCGGTCGAGCCCTCGCCGAGATGCTGCGGCTCGCCGAGGTCGGACCGATGTTCGGGATGGGCGGGTTTCAGCTTCTACCGTTCTACGACGCGCTGGCGCAGCTCGGCATGCGGCACTTCCTGATCAACGACGAGCGTTGCGGCGCGTTCGCCGCGGACGCCTATGCTCGCGTCACCAACCGCCCCGGCGTTTGCGACGGCACGCTCGGCCCCGGCGCTACCAATCTGGTCACCGGCCTCATCGAGAGCCTCAACGCCGGCGTGCCGATCATTGCGCTGGCCGGCGACACCAACCGCACGCATTCCTGGAAGAATATGACACAAGAATGCCGGCAGGCCGAGATCTTGCGGCCGGCGGTGAAAGAGCTGATCCGGGTCGAGATGACGAGCCGCGTCCCCGAGTTGCTGCGCCGCGCTTTTGCGGTGGCGACCTCCGGCAGGCCGGGTCCAGTGCTGCTCGACGTTCCCGAGGATGTCTGCCACGGCGAGCACGACTTCACTGCCGAAGATTTTGCAATCGATCCGTCGACATTGAGCGTGCCGGCGCGGCGCATCCGGCCGGATCGGGTGGAGGTTGCCCGTGCCACCGCGCTGATGGCGCGTGCCAAGCGGCCGCTGCTCCTGGTCGGCGGCGGCATTCACCTCTCGGTGGGATACGATGCGCTGCTCGGCTTTGCCGAGGCGCAGTCGATCCCGGTGGCGCATACGATGAGCGGCAAGGGCGGCATCGCCTGCACCCATCCGCTTTCGGTCGGGCTTTTCGGCCGATATTCGCGCATCGCTAACGAATTGATCGAGGCTTCGGACTGCCTCGTCGTCGTCGGCTGCAAGCTCGGCGAGATTGCGACCAAGCGCTATGTGTTGCCGCCGGAAACAATCCCGCTGATCCACCTCGACATCGTCGCGGAGGAGATCGGCCGGTGCCGAACGGCAGATGTGGCGCTGTGGGGCGACGCCAGGGCCGGGCTGGAGGATCTCGCCGAAGCGCTTGCCGACGAGGCGAAGCGAGCACGGGCGGCGCGCGCCGATTATGTCGGCGAGATCCCCTCCCGGATGGCGTCATGGCGCGACGAGGCGGCGGCGCGCCTTCATTCGGAGGAGCGGCCGATCCACATGGCTCGGCTCTGCACCGAGCTCAACAAGGCGTTGCCGGCGGACAGCATCCTCGTCGCCGACGGGGGGTTTGCCGGCCACTGGACCGGGCTGCTCTACGATACGAAATCGCCTGGGCGGCACTTCATCCCGGACCGCGGCCTCGCCTCGATCGGCTACGGGCTGCCGGGTGGGATCGGGGCGGCTCTGGCCGCTCCGTCCACCCCGGCCGTCGCGATAACCGGGGACGGCGGATTCAACATGATGCTCGGCGAATTGGAGACCGCCCGGCGTGCCGGCGTCGGGCTGACGATAGTCGTCGTCAATAATGCCGCCTCGGGTTACGTGAAGGCATTGCAGCACGCCATCTTTCGCGGGCGCTATCAATCCTCCGACCTCGTCGAGATGGATTATGCCGCGATTGCCCGCGCGATGGGCTGCAACGGCATACGCATCGAGGATCCGGAGCGGCTCGGCGACGCGCTGCGCACCGGCCTCGCCGAGCGCACCCGCCCGACCGTGCTCGACGTCGTCGTGACCCGCGACCCCGCCCGCATGCTGCCCGCCGTCGACAATCGTACCGTCGAGATCAAGCAGGGCGACCGGGTGGCATAATCTCGAACGGTTTCTTCAGAGTCCCCGGAATCAGCCCGTCGCTGCGGCGATTGCCTCGCGCAAGATCTGCGGGATGCGGTCGAGCACCTCGGGCGGCGTCATCAGCGGCGGGGCGAGGCAGATCGTGTCGCCGATCGGCGGATCGGCGCTGCCGGCGCGAATACGCGGCAGCAGCCCGCGCGCCGACGCCTCGCGCGTGAAGCGGCTGCCGAGCCCGAGCGCCGGAGCTTTGGTGTTGCGGTCGGTCACCAGCTCGACGCCGCACATCATGCCGAGCCCGCGCACATCGCCGACGACCGGCAGGTCGCGCAACTCCTCGAGCCCGCCGAGCAGCCTTCGGCCCATCACCGCCGCGCGCTCGACGAGCCCCTCGCTTTCGATGATCTCGACATTGCGCAACCCGACCGCGCAACAGACCGGGTGGCCGGAATAGGTCGCCGCATGCATGAATTTGCGGTCGGCGGGCGCGCTCTCGATCGCCTCGTGCACGCGCTTCGACGCGATCACGCCACCCAACGGCAGATAGCCGCTGGTCACTCCCTTGGCGAAGGAGACGAGGTCCGGCTCGACCCCCCAATGTCCCAGCGCGAACCACCTACCGGTCCGGCCAAAGCCGGTGATCACCTCGTCGGCGATCAACAGCACATTGTGCCGATCGCAGATTTCACGCAGCCGCGGGAAATAGGACGGCGGCGGCACGATAACTCCGCCCGCCCCCATCACCGGCTCGGCAATGACCGCCGCCACAGTATCGGGCCCCTCTGCAAGGATCGCCTTCTCTACCGCATCAGCGGCGCCGACCCCCGGGTCCTCATTGCCGCTCCAGCGATAGGCATAAGGCGGCGCGACCTGGATAAAACCGGGGACGAGCGGCCCGAACATCTTGTGATAGGCCGCCATGCCGGTGGCGCTCATCGCCGCCATTGTAACGCCGTGATAGGCGTGGAAGCGCGAGATGATCTTCGTCTTCTGCGGCTGGTCTTTGACCTTCCAATAATACCGCGCGAATTTGAACGAGGATTCGTTCGAACTCGGCGCCCGCGGTCGTGAAATAGACGGCGGCGGAACTCGGATAGGCGTGGCCGACGATTTTCTCGGCGAGGCGCACCGCCGGCTCGTTGGTCGCGCCGATATAAGCCGAGGCGAAAGCAATGCGCCGCATCTGCGCTGCCGCCGCATCGGCCAACTCGCCGCGCCCATGACCGACATTGACGTTCCACAGACCTGAGAGCCCGTCGATGTATTCGCGGCCGTCCGCGGCGCGCAGCATGGCCCCATGCCCCTCGACGACAACCAGCGGCTGCCGGTGGTCATCGGGATGGTGCAGCGGGTGAACCAGATAGCGCCGGTCGGCTTCGAGCAGTTGGGTGGTGCCGTCCATGTTGCCTCCTCTCCGCCAGTCACAACCCGGCGGAATGCGCTTGCGCTTTTCCGCCCTACGATCTCGACCCTGTTTGTAGCAACGTAGGGCGGAAAAGCGCAGTGTCTTGCGCCATCCTACCGGTTCGGCAGGTCGAGCGGGTAGATCGGGCGGCGGACTTTATCGAATTGCAGCTGGCCATAATCGGAGGTGCAGACGCCGACGCCGGCGCAGTCGACGACGGTCCTTGCCAGCTTGCCGAGCCCGGCCCGCCAGTGGATGCGGCTTTTCAGCATCACGTAACGTTTTTGCAGCGGGTCGATGCCGAGGCTCACCAGGCAGTTGAGGTCGGAGGGCTCGACATGGCGCGAGATCAGCACGATCTCGACCGGTCCGGTGTCGAGCACCACCGATGGGCCCATATCCATCTCCACGCCGCGACCCATCGGGCCGCGGTTGCGATAGCGCCCATTCGAGATCGTCTTCACCGTGCCGGTCACCGTCAACGGCGGGCTCTCGGCGGGGATCGCCGGCATCGCGATCTTGCCGCCGATCGATAATGTGACCTCGGCGCCAACGCCGGCGGCAATTGCCTGTTGCACCGCCTGCGGATCATAGATCGCAAAGGCGGCGGCATCCTCGAGGCCCTGCCGCAGCATCTCCGCCAGCACGACGGTCGTGTCCATCGTGCCGCCTGAGGCGCAGTTGTCGTAATGGTCGAGCAACACCACTGGACCGTCGCCCGCCGGGATTGCTTTGGCGCGCCCGACCGATTTCTGCAATGGCTCGATCTGATAGACAAAAGCGTCGCGCTCGACCCAGGCCCGGTCCAGCAGCTCGTCGCGGAGGTCTTCCGCCAGTTTGCGGTCACCGTTGGTGACAACAACCGCGCTCAGCCCGGCATTGGTGATGTCGGCATGCGGAAAGCCGGTGAAGAGGCTTGCCGCGAGCGCGCCGTCGGCGGTCATTGCGGCGCAGCGGTGCTGCAATTCCTTGTTCGGGTGGTCATCGGTGCCCTGCCGCATGACATGGGGCAGCATCGGCACATTACCCCAGGCCATCACCGGCTTCACCTCGCCGCGGATCGTGCGCAGCAGGATCTCGCCGGCGAGCCTCGCCGTCTCGTAGGTGTCGATATGCGGATAGGTGCGGTATCCGGTCACGACCGTCGCATTGGCAATGATCTCGTCATAGAGGTTGGCGTGCATGTCGAGCGAGACGGCGATCGGGGTGTTTGGGTCGATCGCGCGCAGCCGCTTCAGGAACTGGCCCTCGCCATCCTCGAGGCTCTCGGTGACCATCGCGCCGTGCAGGTCGAGCATAATGCCGTCTAAACCGCCGCGCGCCACCGCCTCGCAGATCATCTCGGTGATGTGCGCGTAGGCGGCGTCCTCAACGGGACGGCTCGGCGGCGCCCCGGCGGCGATCGGCAGAACGATTTCGGCCCGCTCCCCCTCGGCGAGATCGATATAGGCGCCGAGCCCGGTTCCGGTGCCGCGATAAGCGCGGATCGCCGCCTTGCCATAGAGCGGCCCCGGACCATTGCCGAACCGTTCCAGCGGCGTCGGCACCGGCGAGAAGGTATTGGTCTCGTGCTTCATCATCGCGATCAAGAGGCGCATTTCCGGATCTCCATGGTTCCAGCATTTATGCCGCTTCTGGACGCGAGCCCGCAATTATGGATATACCCATAGCCATATCTCCGGAGAGATGCTCACATGACCGCCTACAGTGTCGCAGAGGCAAAAAATACGCTTCCAAACTGATCGACCGTGCCTTGCAGGGTGAAGAGGTGGTCATCACACGGCATGGCAGACCGGTTGCCGAGCTCAAGCCGCTGAGGCGGCAGCCCCCCGCGCCCGCCGGGACTTACGCTTGGCTACGATCGCGCCGCGACGCCCGTCCGGGTGTCGGTCTGACTTCGGTCGAGATTTTGGATCTGCTTTACGAGCCCGACGATCTTTGACCCGTTATCTCGACGCAGCGTCATGCTTCCGATCCTGATTAAAGAGCCGGCGAGCGCGATGGTTGACGCGTTCATGTCGACTGTTCAGCAGGAGCTGTGGGTCAGCGATTTCGCGGCCGCGGAAGTGGCCTCGGCGGTGTCGCGGCTGGTTCGCACTGGGCGCCTCCAGGCGAGCGACGGGGCGGCCAGCCTGTCCGATTTTGACGTATGGCGAGCAGCAATGACCAGAGCAGCGGAATCCATGCCGTGGACGCGTTGATGAAGGCCATCAGGCGTTCCTTCAGTTCGTGTGAGGAACCCGGATGTGGCGGAGCACCGAGCGCGCCAGCTTGGAGAAGAAGCCCTCGATGATGTTGAGCGATGACCCGTGCTTGGGCGTGAAAGTGAAGGTAAAGCGCCCAACGGGCTGAGCGGCAAGCCAGGCCGCGGTTTCCTTCGAGACATGAGCGGAGTGGTTGTCGAGGATGACTTCAATTGCGGTGTCGGCAGGATAGGCGGGATCGAGGAGCTTGAGAACTCGATGAACTCGCGGCTACGGTGGCGCTCTTTGACAACGGCGTGGATGTTACCGGTCAGCAGATCGATGCCTGCCATCAAGGTCAGGGTGCCGTGTTGTTTGTACTCGTGATCAAAGGGGGCTGCGATGCGCATTCATAATTTGTACGCCGATGCCGACGGCGAGACGCACTTCCGCGATATAGAGGTGGATTGGGCTGAGAAGGCGCCATGGGGCAAATTATCCAAGCGCCTGCCGGCTACGGGCATCATCTTTGCGGAAGCCACAGCCGATTACCATTGGGAATCGCATCCGGCGCCGTGCCGTCAGTATGTCATCACTCTCGATGATGGGATTGAGGTCACTGCGAGCGACGGCGAACGCCGCGTGTTCAGTGCCGGCGAGGTAGTGCTCGTCGAGGACACGTTGGGGAAGGGTCACGTCACGAAGATGTTCGGAGGCAAATGTAGGAACGCCGTCTTCATACCGATCGACTGACGCCCAACTCGCGAACGCCTTGAACCTACAGTTTCAGCAACAGTTCTGTCGACTACTGAGCTGCCTTTGAGAAACGGGTGCCTGCAACCACTTCTACGAGAGGAAGTCGGCACAATGGTTGGAAGCAGCTGATATGCCTATGCCTCGTCCCGCGATATTTACTCCGCGCCCATTGGAGGCTCGACCACGTACCCCAGGGGATGTCCGCCAATCACCTGAGGAAGGCAAATTTTCGGTGCCCGACTCGAGCAGTGTGACAGATTGACGCTATCTTGTCGAATGCCGCCGGCCGATCGGGCCGCCGATTCGGCATGCATCCAGCAGCTGACGCACTCGGGGGGCTCACGCCCGCGAACCCGGCGTCCGATTTTCCGGGGAGAGACAGATCGCAGCCGAGCCCCGCAACGGCGTTTACCCTTCCGGCACTTCCAAGGGCTAAACTCCGTTCCGCAGTGGAGCCAGATAGCCTCCCTTAGGGAAATTTCCGATGTCCGTCAGCTCTTCCAACCGTCGTGTCCTCCTGCGGCTGATGCTCGTCATCATCGCCGTCGCGGTCGGACGGGGGCATGCCGCGACCGCCTCCGAGATTACGGCACCGGTCGAGCAACTCCATGCCGGGCTTATCTCGATCATGAAGGCGGGCAAGACGGCATCTTTTCGCCAACGCTACGAAACGATCGCGCCGGTGATCGGCCGGACTTTTGATCTCGAGGCAATTCTGCGTCAGGTCGTCGGCCCGCGCTGGGCTTCGTTGCCCGCAGATCAACAGGCGGCGATCGAAGATGCCTTTCGGCGTTATACAATCGCCTCCTATGTCGCCAATTTCGATACCTACTCGGGGCAACGCTTTGATACTGCGCCTGTTGTCAGGGCATTCGGCAACGATCGCGTCGTAGAGACCCGGATCGCTTCGCCTGGCGGCAGAGCGCACGCACTGGACTACGTCATGCGCCTAGAGGGCGGCGGCTGGAAAGTGGTCGATGTGCTGGCCGAAGGCTCGATCAGCCGCGTAGCCTCGCAGCGCTCCGAAATGCGCTCCCTGCTCGCTGATGGCGGTGGCGCCGGGCTGCTGGTCAGTCTGCGGCAGAAGACCGCCGAATTGTCGGGAGGCATCTTGCAATAGCGTCGCCGACTGCACGGCGGACCATCTCTCTCCGCAGTCGATCGGGACCGGTTGCCCCGACAAGCTGATCTTCCGATATAGGCCGAGACGGTCGCCATGGGCCGCCGCATGCGACACCGCCTCGGATCCTAATGACATTTGCGGCTCTGCTCGTCGGCTTGGTCGATTCTTGCCGGCGTAATGCTTTTTCCGTGGTCCTCGCGGCCGTACTCCTGGTCATTTTCTCCGGGTGGTACGCAGCCGGTCATCTCGGCATCACGACCGAAACGGACGAAATGTTCGCAGCCAGCCTGCCATGGCGGCAGCGCGCCGAGATGTTCAAGAAACTGTTTCCCCAGTTCCAAGATCTTCTGGTCGCTGTCATCGATGCGAGAGAGCCCGAAGAGGCGGACGCCACAGCCGCCTCGCTCGCCAACGCGTTAGCGGGCGATCACGAGCACTTCCGGAGCGTTCGGCGACCCGATGCGTCTCCGTTTCTCGAACAGGAAGGCCTCCTCTATCTCGACACTGCTCAGCTCGAATTGCTCATCGAGCGGATGATCGACGCTCAGCCATTCCTTGGCGAGCTCGCCAAGGATCCAAGCGCGCGCGGGCTATTTGATGCACTCTCACTGCTGGGCACGGGCGTCGAGCAGGGTCAAGTCAACCTCGCGCCGTACCGCACGGCCTTGGAGGGCTTTCACCAGGCGATGACGAGCGCCCTTGCCGGCCATCCGCACCCGTTGTCTTGGGTGCGCCTGCTCGGCGGCGAATTGGCCGATCTCGGCGGCCGCTACAAATTTGTCCTGGTGCAGCCAAAACTCGACCACACCACCCTGGAGCCCGGCGGGGCGGCGACAAAGGCGATCCGCGAGGCCGCGAGCAACCTCGAATTCGTCAAATCGGGAGACGCCCGGGTGCGCATCACCGGGAATGTGGCGCTCGCCGACGAGGAATTCGCATCGGTGGCCCAGGGGGCGGCAACGGGATTGATCGGGAGCATCTTGCTGATCGCGCTGTGGCTTTTCCTGGCCGTCCACTCTTGGCGGCTGATCGCCCCGATCCTGATGACCTTGGGGGTCGGCCTGATGGTGACGCTGCTGTTCGCCGCTGCCGCCGTCGGGACCCTGAACCTCGTCTCGGTCGGCTTCGGCATTCTCTTTGTCGGTATCGCGGTGGATTTCGCGATTCAGTTCTCGGTTCGCTATCGCGAGATGCGCCTGCTGTTTCCCGAGGCGGCTCGTGCGCTCGCAGAGACTGGCCGCCGCGTCGGCGGGCAGATCCTCGTGGCATCGGCGGCTACCGCGGCGGGGTTTCTCGCTTTTGTGCCGACCGATTTTCGCGGTGTGGCGGAGCTTGGGTTGATTGCCGGCGTCGGCATGCTGATCGCGTTCTTGTGCACGATGACGTTTCTGCCGGCCGCGATAACCCTCTTTCGCCCACATGGCGAGAGCGTCGAGGTCGGGTTTCACTGGGCAAGGCCATTGGACGACGCCGTCCGCCGCCGCCGCACGCCGCTGCTCACCGCATTCGCCGTACTCGGATTGCTGGGCCTCATCCTGCTTCCGCGGATCGGCTTCGATGCCGACCCGCTGCACACCAAAAACCCGAATACCGAGGCCATGCAGACCTTGTACGATCTCGGAGATTCGCCGCTGACCAACCCGTTCACTATCGACATTTTGGCGGCCGACCCCGCCGCTGCCGCGAGCCTGGCGGAACGGCTCAAAAAGCTGCCGCTGGTGTCGGGTGTGCTGTCGATCAACACCTTTGTGCCAAAGGACCAGGAGGCCAAGCTGGCCGTGATCGCCGACGCCGCCACCCTGATGGGTCCGAGCCTTACCCCGTCCGACAGCCCGCCGCCGCCGACCGCAGGTGAGATCCGAACCGCTGCGCAGAGCGCGCACGACAAGATAGCGCCGGCGCTCGCGAAATTGCCCGGCGATCACGTGCTCGCCGCGATAAACCAGGATCTGGTCAAACTCGCCGCCGCGCCCGATGCGGTGGTCATCGCGGCTGACCGGGCGCTGACCCGCTTCCTGCCGGCCGAACTCGACCAGCTGCGCAAATCGCTAGAGGCCAAGCCGGTCACATTGCAGACGATCCCGCCGGATCTGGCCCGTGACTGGCTCTTGCCGGATGGGCGAGCCCGCGTTCAGGTCCTGCCGAAGCCGGAGGCGGGCAACACCAAAGGGCTTGCCGCTTTTGTGGCGGAAGCGACCGCCGTCGCGCCCGATGCCGGCGGCTCCGCCGTCACCATCGAAGCGACCAGCGCGACTATCGTCGGCGCTTTTCGCTCAGCGGCGATCTACGCGGTAATATCGATCGCGATCATTCTGTTCATTGCATTGCGGCGCTTGCTCGATATGTCCCTGGTGCTGGCGCCGCTCTTGCTTTCGTCGCTGATGACCGTCGTCGTCATCGTGCTCTCCGGGCTGCTGCTGAACTACGCCAACATCATTGCGCTGCCGCTGCTGCTCGGTGTCGGCGTCTCCTTCAACATCTATTTTGTGATGAACTGGCGGGCGGGTCAGACCGCGGTGCTGGGATCGGCCACGGCGCGGGCGATCCTGTTCTCGGCCTTGACGACCGGCACTGCGTTCGGCTCGCTGGCGCTGTCGGGACATCCCGGGACGGCGAGCATGGGGGTGTTGCTGCTGATCAGCCTCGGCTGCACTCTGGTGGCGAGCCTGGTGTTCATCCCGGCGCTGCTCGCTGCGGTGCCGAGGCCTCGCCGCCTTCCCCCCTGACCCTCCCCCGCGAGCGAGCAGGGGAGGGGAGTGCGGACTACGCTACGCAAATCGCGAAACGTCGACCGCCTTTTCGGTGATGAACTCGAGCAATGCCGGCGTCCCATCACGCGTCTTCTCGATGCCGCGGCGGATCGCCGGGACGATCTGCTCCGGCTCGGTGACGCGCTCGCCGTAGCCGCCGAGGGCACGGGCGAAATCGGCGTAATTGCCGCTGATATCGGTCGAGCGGTACTTCTCGGTCGCCACCGGCATGACCTTCAATTCGATCGCCATCGAGAAATTATTCATCAGGATCGACAGGATCGGGATGCGCTCGCGCACCGCGGTCTCGAAATCCATGCCGGTGAAGCCGATCGCCGCATCACCCCAGACGTTGATGCAGAGCTTGTTCGGTGCCGCCAGCTTCGCCCCCATCGCGATGCCGAGCCCGTAGCCGAGCTGGGTGGTCTTGCCCCAGCCGATATAGCTCAATGGCACCTCGCTGACCCAGAACGGGGAGAGCTGGTCGCGCGGGCTGCCGGCGTCGTGCGTGATGATCGTCTCCTTGACGTCGACCGTGTGCAGCAATTCCCAGATCACCCGGTACGGCGATAACGGCTTGGTGTTTTGCGTCAGCCGCGGCATCCATTGCTCCATCCACTCCTTGTTCAGCGAGCTGATGCCGCGGGTCACGCCGTCGAGCCGGCCGCGCGGCTTTCCGTGCAGCCGGTCTTTCACTTCGTCGAGCAATGCGTCGAGGGTCAATCCCGCATCGCCGACCGCGGCGAGCTCGACCGGCACATCCTTGTTGATGTCGGTCGGATCGAGCGTCGCATGCGCGATGCGCATGCCCTTCGGCATCGCCGTCGCAAAGCTGGAGCGGGTAAAGCTGCAACCGATGCCGAATACGAGATCGGCATTGTGCAGGAACGTGTGGAGCTGCTTCGAGATGCCGATCCCGCCCGAGCCCAATGACAGCGGATGGTTCTCGGGGAAGGCGCTCTTGCCGGGCAACGTCGTCATGACCGGGGCTTCGAGCAATTCGGCGAGAGCCTGGAGCTGCTTCCAAGCCTTGCCGTAATGAACCCCTTGGCCGGCGACAATGACCGGACGCTGGGCCTCGACGAGCGCGGCGGCGATCTGAGAGACGGAGCGCGGGTCAGGGCCGCTCTTGAGCCGCGGCGTCTTCTGGTACTCGATCGGTCCGCTGATCTCCTCGCGCAACAGGTCGGACGGGAATTCGATCAGCACCGGCGCGGGGCGTCCGTTCTTCACCTGCGTGAAGGCGCGGCGCAATGCTTCCTCGGTCGCGCTGGGCACAGTTACCTGCTCGATCCATTTGGTCACGTGGCGAAAATTCAGCGCCGCGTTGAAATTCGGGCGAACTTGATTGACGTTCCGTGCATAGCCGGCCGGCAGCACGACGACCGGGCACGAATCCCCGTAAGACTGCGCGACGCCGCCGAAGGCATTCTCGGTGCCGGGCCCGTGCTGCATCGCAAAGACGCCGATGCGGTCGCCGGAGGTCACCTTGGCGATCGCGTCGCACATGTGCAGGCCGATCCGCTCCTGCCGCACCATGATCGTGCGGATATCGGCCTCAGCGGCGGCCTCGATGATCGGGTTGACCGGGTAGCCGATCAGGAACTCGATCCCCTCGCGCTTCAGGATTTCGGCGACGGCATTGGCGACCTTCATGGGAATCCTCCTCGGTGTTCAGCGGTGGTGGCGCGATTGTGACACAACCGATGTGCTGCGGCGAACTCTGTCGAGGAAATGTCTCATCGTTGGAGTGGCTCATGCATTTGAACATCACGAGCGAAGACGCATACCGATTGGCTCACCCACCCCAAGCCCTTCGGGCTTGGTCTTCCTCCCCCGCACTGTCTTCGATGAGTGCCTTTTCTCGATGGAGCGATACTCCTACATCAACCGCGATGGCCGAACGCAGCGGCTCGGCCCCGCCGCCGCGGTCACCTGCCATACCGCGATGGCCACCTTCGCCGAAGCCGGCGTGAGCGGGGCCGGCTAACGCCTCAAACGATGCTCCTCGCTGTTTTATCAGCGAGCCACACGCTGAACTCGGCAGAAACCCTGCGGAATTGATGGGTCGGCGGATATGAAGATCAGCCAAGCGCTCGGGAGAGTCGTCAACTCATGGTTGAAGGCGATGGTAGCCGGAAATGTCTTGGTCATTACTAACCGCCTGGTCCGCTATCGGAGCTGCGGGGCCTGCCATGACAGGCTTGTGGACGCGCGATCCCAAAATACTCAATCGATTGCCACCTTGAAACGCGAGTTGCTGCTCTAGAGGACCGCCTAAAAGACCAGCCGCCGGATGTCTGCGCCTTTTGCAGCCAAGCGCGCGATGCGAATGCATTGTGCCACTCCACCATTAGTGGACTGAAATCCGATCGGCAACTTCGGTCCGCTCGACTTTGATCGAAATGGCGAACGAAGGCTTAGCCGAGCGCCGCAACGTCGGTGGTTCCTGTCGATGCGGAAAGCAGACACAGCGGCTCAGGGAGCCGCCGCCGAGCAGGCTTGTCCGTGCAAGTCCGACGAGATCAGCCTTTGAACGAAGCACAGGGCCACCTGGTTCCGACTAAGCCTTATCAACCACCTGGTCGCCATAATCGCACGGTAGGATAGCGCATACCGACGCTCACGATGGGGCGGGCGGTTCGCTTTCGAGGAGTTGGCGATACTTGATCTCTACCTGATAAACAGGCAACAAAACAGGAGGTCCGGTTCAAGGTGATACCTACTCGATCCCCGGGATTGCTGCTTCCTGCGGCGACGGGAATAGCGGTGTATTTTTCTGCAAAACAGGAGGTGAGCCGGGTTTACCGAGGGGCGTTGGCAAAGCGGCCGGCGGCCATCATATCCACCGCTCCTGTAGGCGCGGCGGGTGCGCTCGGCGGAAGCGGCTGCACCCCCGGGAATAACTGAAGCGGATTTTAATGAGCACCCTGACCGACGAGATTTTGCGCCGGCGGACCTTTGCGATCATTTCGCACCCCGACGCCGGCAAGACGACACTGACCGAGAAACTGCTGTTGTTTGGCGGGGCGATCCAGCTGGCGGGCGAGGTCAAGGCGCGAGGCGATCGGCGGCGGGCGCGCTCGGATTGGATGGCGATCGAGCGCGAGCGCGGCATCTCGGTTTCTTCGGCGGTGATGAGCTTCGAGCACGAGGGGCTCGCCTTCAACCTCTTAGACACGCCGGGCCACCAGGATTTCAGCGAGGACACCTACCGCACCCTGACCGCGGTCGACAGCGCGGTGATGGTGCTCGACGCCGCCAAGGGCATCGAGGAGCAGACTCGCAAGCTCTTCGAGGTCTGCCGTTTGCGCGACGTGCCGATCATCACCTTTGTCAACAAGCTCGACCGCGAGGCCCGCGACCCGTTCGACCTGTTGGACGAGATCGAGCAGGCGCTCGCGCTCGATGTGACGCCGGCCTCCTGGCCGATCGGCATGGGGCGCGATTTTCTCGGCACCTATGACCTCTTCGCCGATGCGCTCCTGTTGTTCGAGCGCGGCGTCCATGACCGGGTCACCGCGCCGGTGCGCTGCAGCGGTCTCGACGACCCCGAGCTTGCCCGCCGCCTGCCGAAAGAAGCCCTCGCCAAATTGCGTGAGGAGGTCGAGATGGCGAAGGGGTTGTGCCCGGCGTTCGACCCGCAGGCCTATCGCGAGGGCCATTTGACGCCGGTATATTTCGGCAGTGCGCTGAACAATTTCGGGGTGCGCGAACTATTGGCCGGGGTTGGCGAATTGGCTCCGGCGCCGCGCCCGCAGCCGGCCGAGCCGCGCCCGATCTCGCCCGATGAGCCCAAGGTCGCCGGTTTCGTCTTCAAGGTGCAGGCGAATATCGACCCGCAGCACCGCGACCGCATCGCTTTTGTGCGGATCGCCTCCGGCCGATTCCAGCGCGGCATGAAATTGAAGAACATCCGCACCGGGCGCGTCATGTCGGTGCAAGCGCCGGTGTTTTTTCTTGCACGCGAGCGCAATCTCGCCGAGGAGGCTTGGCCCGGCGACATCATCGGCATCCCCAACCACGGGAGCCTGCGGATCGGCGACACCCTGACCGAGGGCGAGGCGGTGCGCATCACCGGCATCCCGAATTTCGCGCCGGAGATATTGCAGCGGGTCAAAGTCGAGGACCCGATGAAGTCGAAGCACCTGAAGCACGCGCTCGAGCAGTTGGCCGAGGAGGGGGTGACCCGCGTCTTCAAGCCGCTCAACGGCAGCGACTGGATCGTCGGCGTCGTCGGCGCGTTGCAGCTCGACGTATTGACCGCGCGGCTCGCCGCCGAATACGACCTCCCGACCCGCCTCGACGGCGCGCCGTTTCAGGCCGCGCGCTGGCTCGACACCAATGAGCGCGCCGAGCTCGAACGCTTCCGCGTCAAGAACCCCTCGGCGAGCGCCGAAGACCATGACGGCGTGCCAGTCTTTCTCGCGCGCAATGCCTGGGATTTGCGCACGACGATCGAGGAATGGCCGGCCATCCGCTTCAAGGAAACCCGCGAGCAGAATTGAGAACGGGGCTCACCCGTCGTCGTTCCCGCGGAAGCGGGAACCCAATATCGGCGAGGTACAGTTGGCCCTGGACCCCCGCTTTCGCGGGGGTGACGAGGAGCTTTCTGTCGCCGACACAACTCAATGCCGCCATTCATTGGGTGGCTGGGTCACCTCGCCGAGCGGGAACGGCGTAGGTGTCGGGAGGGGAACGTGCTCGGGCTTCTCGGCGGTCTCGGTCTTGCGGGCCTGCGCGGCGCGCTTAAGGCGCAAATAGGAGCGGATGGTCAGCGGGATCGAGCTGACATAAACGATGCCGACGACCGTCAGGGTCAGCCAAGGCTCGGTAGTCAGGAACGCCGTCGCGACGCCAAAGCCGAGCAGGGTCGGGATCACCAAATGGTGCGGTATGCGGATCCGCTTCAGCGATACGGTCGGGACCTTGCTGACCATCAAGAGCGCGATGCCAGTCACCGTGACGGCGCTCAGGTAAGGCGAGCGGAACAGCCAGTCGCCCCATTCGAAGCTGAGGAACATCGGCACCATGACGAGCCCCGCCCCGGCCGGCGCCGGCGCGCCGGTGAAGAACGGTGCCGCGTATGACGGCACTTCGCCGTGAGTCTCGGTGTTGAACCGCGCCAGGCGCAGCGCGCAGCACACCGCAAAAAGCAGCGCGATCGCCCAGCCGAGACCGTGCAATTCCGACAGTGTCCACAGGTACAGAACCGCGGCGGGAGCCACGCCGAAGCTGACGAAATCCGACAGACTGTCGAGTTCCGCGCCAAAGCTGGAGGTCGCCTTGAGGAGGCGGGCCATGCGTCCGTCGAGCCCATCGAAGATGCCGGCGGCGATGATGGCAAAGACAGCCATCTGGAAATTGCCGCCCATCGCAAAGCGCACCGCCGTCATCCCGGCGCACAGCGCCAGCAATGTCAGCACGTTCGGGACCATGCGGTTGACCGACAGGCCGGACAGCCGCCGCATCCGCACCCGTGACCGCCGGGTTCTTGCCGAACGCATCCTCAAGGTTCTCCTCCCACCGTCAGATCGCGGCTTCATCGGGCTATCCGCCTCATTGGGCTATTCCTTGGCGCGGCGACTCCTCGGCGAGGCGATCCGCCAGGACGGTTTCGCCGCCGACCATGCGCTGACCCGCCACGACCATCGGGACATAGGGCGGCGGGCAATAAATGTCGACCCGCGAGCCGAAGCGGATGATGCCCATCACGCTGGCCGCTTGCAACCTGCTGCCCGTCATAGAGATCGCAGACGATGCGCCGCGCGACGAGCCCGGCGACCAGCGCAAAGGCAATATCGGGTCCGTCCGGCGGCGCGATGCGAATCGCCAGGCGCTCGTTGTCCAGGCTCGCCTTGTCGAGGCTCGCGTTGACGAAGCGGCCCTTGGTGTAGCGCAGCGCCGCCACCCTGCCGCCGACCGGGGCCCGGGTGACGTGCACGTCAAAGATGTTGAGGAAAATGCCGATCCGGACGAACGCCGCATCGCCCATCGCCAGCTCGGGGGGTGGAGTTGCCGCGCCAATCGCCATGACGATGCCGTCCGCGGGGCTGATCAGCAGACCCGGCCGCGTCGGGGTCACCCGCCACGGATCGCGGAAGAAATAGACCATCCATAATGTTACGATCGCCGCGGCCCAGCCGGCTGGAGCCCACAACAGGAAAAGCAGCACTGTTGCGAGCACCCCTGCGGCGACAAATTTGAACCCGTCCGGGTGAAGCGGAGCGAAAACGCGGCGCAGCACGAAGCCGGTCAGCTTCCTTCACGGCGCCAGGCCGCGAGCAGCCCGCCGACGATCAGCAGCAGCGCCGCGATGCCGGGCAGCAGCGGCGTTTCGCTGAACCCGGTCACCGTGTAGTCGCCATTGGCGCGAAATCCCATCCAGTTCCGCCCGGCCGCCGCGCGGTCGGGCGAGACCCGACGAATATCGGGGATCGAACCGGTACCCACCCAGAATACCCCGCCTCCCGTTGCCGCCGCGATCGGGCCCAATTTTTCGGGAGTGGTGCGGACATCGGCGAACTCGATCGGGTTGAGCGGCCCCGCCGCCGCCAATGCCGTGCGGGTCCCGTCGGTCACGCGGTAGAGCCCCATCTCGCTGATCGGGAGCCTGCCGGAGCTTCGCCCGCCGCTCTCCGGCGTCAAGGTGAGACTCCGGCTGGAGCCGTCGGGCGTTGCGATAGTGACCGGCCGGTCGTCTGGTTCGAGCGATTGCCTTGTAACCACGAGGCTGTCGCCTTCGACCATCGCGCGCAGATCATTTTCTTCGAGATCGGGTTCCTTCATCAGCCAATAGGCGAGGCGCCGCAGCAACTCCGCCTGCGGTCCGCCGCCTTCGAAACCGCGCGCCCAGAACCACATCTGGTCGGACAGCAATTGCGCCACCCGCCCTTTCCCGACGCGGTCGAGCACCAGCAGCGGCTCGCCGTGATCGCCGCTCATGACCGTAACTCCGCGCTGCACATGCGAGTTGACCTGCCGGAACCAACGTCCCCAGGACGGCTGGCCGCCCGGCGGGCCCGCCCCCGGCAGGTCGTCGGTCACCGGATGGCGACGGCCGAGATCGGTCAGCTGCGGTTTGAACCCCTCTTCGTATACATCGCCGGTCGGGTCGGTCGGCAAGATCGACCCGAGCGGCGTGCGGGAAAGGCTCATTGGCGTGCCGAAGCTCGGGCCGGCCGCCTCGAGAAAGGCGCCGCCCTTGCGGACATAGCGCGCGACGTTATCGAGGTAGGCCTGCGGGATGACCCCCCGGCGGCTGTAGCGGTCGAAGATGATCAAATCGAATTCGTCGAGCTTGACGTCGAAGAGTTCGCGGATCGGAAAGGCGATCAGCGACAGCTCGCGGATCGGCGTGCCGTCCTGCTTTTCCGGCGGCCGCAATATCGTGAAATGCACGAGATCAACCGAGGGGTCGGATTTGAGGATGTTGCGCCAGACGCGCTCGCCGGCGTGCGGCTCGCCCGAGACGAGCAGCACCCGCAAACGGTCGCGCACGCCATTGACCACGACGACTGCATGATTGTTGTCGAGCGTCAACTCACGCGGCCCAGGCTCGACCGCGAGCTCGAGAATATTGGGTCCGCCGTGATCGATCGGCAGGGTCAGCGGGACATCGCGGCCGACCGGCACCGTCACCTGCCGCGGCGGGCCGCCGTCCTTGCGCCACGTTACGACCGCTTGGCCGTGCGCACGATCCTGCTTGCCGGGGGAGCTTTCCGGCAGGTCCTCGACCCGGATCTTCAGCTGCAATTCCTTGCCGACCAGCCCGAAGCTTGGAGCTTGTGCAACGACGAGCCGGCGGTCGCCTTCGTCGGGCAGACCCGAGAGCAGAACGTGGAGCGGCGCGCCGATCGTCTCGGCCGCCGCCTTGGCGTCTCCGCCGGGGACATCGTGCACTTGCCCGTCGGTGATCATGACGACACCCGCGAGGCGCTGTCGCGGCACATCGGACATCGCCCGGGTGAGGGCGGTGAAGAGGCGGGTCCCGTCATCGCCGGCACCGGGCTGCGGCTTTCCCGCCCGGATGACGCGGACATCGAGGTTGCGTTCGCGCCCGAGCCGATCGGTGAGCGCCGCCAGCGCCTCTTCGGTCGCATGCTGGCGATCGCCGATCCGCTGGCTCGGCGATTCGTCGACGATGATGATCGCGGTATCACGCTGCGGGTCGCGCTTTTCTTCGACCACCGATGGGTTGACAAGGGCGGCGAGCAGGATCGCGACGGCGATCATGCGCCACACTACGCCCCGCGCGCCGCGCACAACCCCGAAGGCGAGGAGGAGAAAGCCCGCGGCGCCGAGCGCGCCGATCGCGTACCACGGCAGGAGCGGCGCGGCAGCGAGGGAAAACGCATTGCCGGTCATTGACCCAGGCGCTCCAGGATGGCCGGCACGTGAACCTGGTCCGATTTGTAATTGCCGGTCAGCACATACATGACCAGGTTGATGCCAAAGCGCATTGCCATTTCGCGCTGCGGCTCACCGCCGGGAACTACGGCGAAAGCCGGGCGGCCCTGCGCATCGATTGCCCAGGCCCCCGCCCAATCGTTGGCGCCGACAATGACGCTGGAGACGCCGTCATTGACTCGGTCCTCGACCGGTTCGACCCACAATGTCCCGACATTCCAGCGTCCCGGAAATTCGTGCATCAGGTAGAAGGACTTGGTCAGCACATGATCGGGCGGGATCGGCACCAGCGGCGGCATCTTGATCCCGGCCACCAGTCGGCGAAGCCGTTGCGCCGAAGAGGCTGCGCCGCCTACCGGACCGGGGGTCTGGTCATTGGCGTCCCGCGTATCGAATAGGATCGTGCCGCCGGTCTCTAGGTATCGGTTAATCCGCTCGACGGCCTGCGCCGAGGGCGCCGCCTGGGTGGATACCACCGGCCAGTAGAGCAGCGGGAAGAAGATCAGCTCGTCCTTCTCGATGTCGACCGCGAGCGGTTCGGCAGTGTCCACCGCAGTGCGCCGGTTCAATGTCGCCGTCAGACCGACGAGACCGGCCCGGCTGACCGCATCGGCCTCCGGATTTCCGGTGCGGACGTAAGCCAGGCGAAGCTCGGAAGTCGCCCGCACCACGAAGGCGTCGTCGGCGCGGGCCGCGGAAGCGGTGGCGAGCAGCGCCGAGAGAAAGATCGCGGCGAGCCGTGCCGAACGCCGTCGCAGCAGCCCGCGCAATCCATAGGCGATTAGAAGATCGGCAAGAGCGATCAGCAGCGCCGCGGTCAGCAGCGGCGGACGCAGGTCGACCTCATGGCCGGTTGCGAAGTTCTCGCTCAGGGTTTCCGGCGGCAGCCCCTCGATCGGCTTCAGTTCTGGGATCCCAGCCGAAAGATTGAGCGCGCGTCGGGCATCGGCGGTGCCGTAAAACCCTGGCGGATGCCGCGGCGATGCTGCTGTGGTCGCGATCTCGGTGGCGGGGATCGGGCGCGCCGTAGGCGGTGCCCGCTGCAGTCGGCCAAACCCGTCGAGTGTCTCGATTGGTGGCAGAGCCTCCTCGCCCGCTTCCGTCACTCCCTGGCTCATCGCCTCGATCCGCCGCAGCATCTCGACAAAAAGGCCCGACAAAGCGAGGTTCGACCAGTCGGCGTTCGCCGTCGTGTGGACCAGAACGATCCAGCCTCGCCCGCGCCTCTCCGCGGTAACGAGCGGTGTGCCGTCGACCAGCCGCGCCCAGGTCTTGCCGGCGAGATCCAGATCCGGCTCGGCCAGGACCTGGCGCGACACCGTAACATCGGGTGGGACGGCCAACCCCGCGAATGGGCTGTCGGCCGCAAACGGGGCGAGCTTTGCCGGTTGCTCCCAGGACAGCGCGCCGCCGATCGTGCGCCCGCCGCCATGGCGCAGCCGGACCGGCAACAGCTGGTCGCCCTGCTCGGCGAGATGCGGCCCGGCGAAACGCAGCAGCAGCCCGCCGGCCTCGATCCATTTGCCAACAGCGGCCTCCTCCGCCGGCGAATCCGGTCCGGTATCGGCAAAGACCAGCACCGCGAGCTCGCGCTTGAGAAGATCGGTGGCGCTGCCCCGACGCAGTTCAGTGAACGGGCCGAGCGCCCGCTCGAGATAATAGTTTTCTCCGAGCAGCGGCTGTCCTTTGGCGTTGGGCGCGGAGACAATCCCGACTGGGCGCCGCCGCCATCTCTCGTCGATCAGCAGCACCGAGCCGGCGGATTGATCGCCTTCGATCTCGATCCGGGTCATGCGGTTGCGCAGCTCGCTGGGCATCGCCAAACGAAGCTCGGCACCCTTTGCCCCCGGCTCGATCGTGGCCGCCTGGCGCGCGAGCAGGCGGCCATCCTCGCCGCTCGCCCGCACCTGGAAAAGACGCGGCGCGGGAGCCGGCAAGGAACGCAGCACGACCCCCACATCGTTCGCCTCGCTATTCCCGGCGGCGAGCATAGCTGGGGCCTGGGCGGGCGACGCCGTCAGATAGCGCAAGCTCCCCCGTTTGACCAGGTAAGCTGCCAGCGTCTCGTTCCCGCCATCATCCGCGACGCCATCGCTGAGCCAGATGGCGGAGCTCGCCTCGGGCAAGGAGAGTGCTTCGAGGCGACCCAACGCGGCGCGCCGGTCGACGGGCCATGGTTTGGGCAGCAATGCCTGAACCGCCGCCGCCGCATCCGCCGCGCGCACCGGGCGCAATGGCGCCGCCGGCTCGTCCACCGCGGTCGGTGCGGTCGTGACGAGCACCACCTGCCGGTCTTCGCGCTCGGCCTCGGCCAGCAGCTCGGCAAGCGCCGCTTGCCGGGCCGGCCAATCGTGCGCCGCGGCCCAGCCGTCATCAACCACGAGCACTATCGGACCCGTCGCCGCGAGGCGTGCCTGCGGATTCAGCAGCGGGTGTGCGACCGCAAAAATCACCAGCGCGGCCAACAGCATGCGCAGGAGGATCAGCCACAAGGGGGTCCGCGCCGGCGTCTCCTCGCGTGGCACCAGCCCGAGCAGCAGCCGGATGGCTGGAAAGGCGATGCGCCGCGGCGCCGGCGGCGTGACCCGCAACAACCACCAGATGATCGGCAGCGCCGCCAAGGCCACGAGCAGCCACGGCGAGACGAAAGCGAGGGAACCGAATGCCAGCATTGGTCAGCACTCGTTTGAAGCGGCGGCGCTACCCTCACCCACCCAGTCCTGACGGGCTGGGCCCCCCCTCTCCCGCAGTGCGGGGGAGGGGTTTTGAGAGGGATACATCGTAGCCCCTCTCCCGCACCGCGCCCTTTCGGCGCACGCGTGCGTGCGCCTGCCGGGTGGCGCATCTTCGATGCGCCAGGGGTGCCGAACGAAGCGAGGCGGGTGAGGGTGCTGCCGGGTCATTTTCACCTTCGCCGGTCAGCCGACAGCGCGGTGTAGAGCGCCAGCAGCGCAAGGTGCGGCGGGCGATCGGTGCGGTGGAAGCCGAAGCTCCAGCCGAGGGCTGCGGCGATCGCGGCGAGCCCTTCGCGGTGACGCCGGAACCGCTCGGAATAATCATCGCGGACGCTCTCGACGCGGCTGATCACGACATGGTCGCGCTCCTCGATCCCCTCAAAGCGCACGCGCCCGTCGAACGGCAGGTCTTCTTCCGCCGGGTCGACGACCTGCAACAGATGGCCTTTGAGCCCCGCCGCGGCAAAACGGGCGAGCGCATTGTTGACGGCCTGCGGCGGCGACAGGAAATCTCCGACCAAGACGAGTTGCGCCGCGCGCGGCAGTGGCTCGAAGGCGGGGAGGCTCGCCGCATCGCGCGGATCGCGGCCGATCAGCTCGGTGACCCGGGAAAGCGCGATCCGTCCGCTCATCGGAGCCATGCCGCTGCCGAGGATCGTCAGGCGCTCGCCGCCGCGGACGAGCAGACTGGCCAGCGCGACGAGAAGTAGCTCGGCCCGGTCGCGCTTCGTCGGCCAATCAACGCCTGGCACATACTCCGCCGACGTGTAATCCATCGATGCCGAGGCGTCCCGCCACAGCCACACGCTCTGCGCAGCTTCCCATTCGGTTTCGCGAACATAGAGCCGCTGCGACTTGGCGCTCTCCCGCCAGTCGATGCGCGCCGCCGCGTCGCCTGTTTCATATTGGCGAAATTGCCAGAAGGTCTCGCCTTGGCCGACGCGCCGGCGTCCATGCACCCCCTGAGCGACGGTGACGGCGACGCGTTCGGCCGAAACGAGAAGCGGCGGCAGGACGGCGGCCGCCTGCTCCGCGCGGTCGCGCAGCGCGGCGGGCGCCGCGGCTCGGCGCGACAAGAGACCCGCGCCGCTAAGGGTGCGCGTCAGGCTCAACGGAGCGGGGCCGAAATCTGCTCGATGACCCGGGCCACCGTAACGCCTTCGGCGCGACCGGCAAAGCTGACCGCCATGCGGTGCCGCAGGACCGGCGGCGCCAAGGCGAGAACATCGTCGACCGACGGACTGAACCGGCCATCGATCAGGGCGCGGGCCCGGCAGGCCAGCATCAGGGCTTGGCTGGCGCGGGGGCCCGGACCCCACGACACGAAACGCCTGACCCCCTCGATCGCCGTCTCGTCCGGCCTGCCGGAGCGCACCAGCGACAGAATCGCCTCGACGACGCTCTCGCCGACGGGGATGCGGCGCACCAGCCGCTGCGCCGCCATCAGCTCGGCAACGTTCATTGCCGGCCGCGGCCGATCTTCGAGGATGCCGGTTGTCGCGATCAGCATCTGCCGCTCTGCGTCGAGGTCGGGATAATCGACATCGATCTGCAACAGGAAGCGATCGAGCTGGGCTTCCGGCAGCGGATAGGTACCCTCCTGCTCGAGCGGGTTTTGGGTCGCCAGGACATGAAATGGCCGCGGCAGCGGATGATATTGGCCGGCGATCGACACGCGGCCCTCTTGCATCGCCTGCAACAGCGCCGACTGTGTGCGCGGGCTCGCGCGGTTGATCTCATCCGCCATCAAGAGCTGGCAGAAGACCGGACCCGGGATGAAACGGAACGAGCGCCGTCCGGTCTCGCTTTCTTCGAGCACCTCGGAGCCGAGAATATCCGCGGGCATCAGATCGGGCGTGCATTGAATGCGCTTGTCGTCAAGACCGAGGATCGTCCCCAAAGTCTCGACCAGCCGGGTCTTGGCAAGACCGGGGACACCGATCAATAACGCGTGGCCGCCGCACAACAACGTGATCAGGGCTTGCTCGACCACTTCGCGCTGTCCAAAAATGATTTCGCCGATGCGCTCACGCACTAGGCTGAGGCTTCGGCCCAGGGCTTCCACCTCGGCAACGAGATCAGTGGAGGAGGCGTTGATGGGTGCAGTGAAAGTCAAACAGAACAATCCCTCTTCAAACTCGGTGGCCGGGGTAAGGCTGACCCAAAACGCCGGCTCCGGCAATTCTCCTCCGGCAATGGCTGCCTCCGCCGGGAAGCGGCCGCCGACCGACCGCGGCGATCTCGACATGCGGATCGCGCGCGATGGTACCTGGTTTTATCGCGGATCTCTCATCGGCCGTCCGCCTCTCGTCAAGCTGTTCGCCTCCGTTCTGCGCCGTGAGGCCGATGGCCGTTATTCGCTGGTCACCCCGGCCGAGCGCGGCCGCATCGAGGTCGAGGATGTCCCCTTTCTCGCCGTAGCGGTGACGGTCGAAGGGGAAGCTCGCGACCAGCAACTGATATTCCGCACCAATCTGGACGAATTTGTGACGGCGGGACCCGAAAACCCGCTGCGCGTCGAAACGGCTGCCAGCGGCGAGCCGGCGCCCTATATTCTGGTGCGCGACGGACTCGAGGCCCGGCTCGCGCGACCGGTGTTTTATGAGCTCGTCGAACTTGGGACGGAGGAACTGATCGGCGAGACGACGCAATTCGGGGTGTGGAGCAGGGGGGTATTCTTTCGGCTGGGCGAGCCTGCAACGGATTCGGAGTGAAAACGCCATCTCGGCCGGGGAATCGAGGCCAAATCTTTGAAGTCGACTAATTTTCATAGTCCAGACTGGGTCATCGGGCGTTTCCTGCAGCTCGGGCGCCCGGGACGGCGAGGCTTTGGCGGCGCGGCCGACGCGGCCGAAGCCGCTGCTCTCCGAGAGGCAACCCGCGGTGATCACGATCTCAATCCGGGGATGACGCCGCCGAGCACTGCTCTGCGCCCGGCCGCGGTGCTGGTCCCCCTCATCGACCGCGCGGACGGCATGTCCGTGCTGCTGACGCAGCGCACCCCGCATTTGACGGCGCATGCCGGGCAGATCTCGTTCCCCGGTGGACGCATCGAGGAGAACGACGCCGATCCGACTGAGGCGGCGCTGCGCGAGACCGAGGAGGAGGTCGGGCTGACGCGGGACCATGTCACGGTGATCGGCCGGCTCGATACTTATGTGACCGGGACCGGCTTTGAGATCACGCCGGTCGTCGGGATCGTCAAAGTGCCGTTTCCGCTCGTCATCGACCCGTTCGAGGTCGCCGAGGTTTTCGAGGTACCGCTGTCTTTTGTTGTAGACCCACAAAACCACCGCCGCACGACTCGCGACTTCGAGCATCGGACGCGCGTATTCTTTGTGCTTCCTTACGAGGGCCACAACATCTGGGGCGCGACGGCCGGGATACTGGTAAATTTGGCCGAGGTGCTCGCCGATTGAGGGGCCATGCTCCGGGTCTTCCTCACGATCGTGCTGCCGCTCATTCTCCCCACCGCGCTGTATCTGCTTTGGGTCAGCACTTTCGGAGCCGAGCATGGCGGTAATGCAGTACGGTGGACGGCGGTTCCATGGATCTGGCTTGCCGGCGCCGGTGTCATGCTGTTGGCGATCGTGCTCTTCGTCGTAACCGTGCATTTCGGCGCGCCGCAAGAGGGGGTCTACGTGCCGCCGCGCTGGGAAGGTGGTCGCATCATACCGGGACACATGGAACCCACACCGGGCCGATGACCGAGACTGGCGACTTGTTCCACATCGAGCCGCAGCCCTGGATGACGGACTCGGTGACGCGGGGAGTGCTCGAAGCGCTCTCCGACGGTGGGGCGCAGGCGCGGTTTGTCGGCGGCTCCGTCCGCGACGCGTTGCTCGGGCGGCGCATTCCCGGGTCAAGCCCGAGGACCGACATCGACATCGCCACCCCGGCTCCGCCGGAGCGCGTGATAGAGCTTTTGGAGAAACACGGCATCAAGGTCGTGCCGACCGGTCTCGCTCACGGCACGGTGACCGCGATTGCCGGCACCCCGCCGCGCCACTTCGAGATCACCACGCTGCGCCGCGACGTCGAGACTTACGGGCGCCGCGCCCGCGTCGCCTTCGATGCCGACTGGGCGGCCGATGCGGCGCGGCGCGACTTTACGATCAACGCGATCTTTCTCGATCCCGACGGCACGGTCCATGATCCGGTGAGCGGCCTCGCCGATTTACGCGCGCACCGGGTGCGATTTGTCGGCGATCCTGCGACCCGCATCGCCGAGGATGTGCTGCGGATCTTGCGCTATTATCGGTTCGAGGCGCGGTTCGGCGCCGGCCTCGGCGATCCGCAAGCGCGTGCCGCGTGCCGAGCCATGGCGCGTCTTTTGCCCAGTCTCTCCGTCGAGCGGGTGGCTCAGGAACTCGTCAAACTGCTCGATACTTCCGAGCCCGTGGCGGCGTTGCGGATGATGGCGGAAGACGATGTGCTCTCGGTGATTCTGCCGGAGGCGCGCCGGATCGATCGGCTGCGGCATATGATCGCGATCGAGCCTGAACTCGATCCGCTGCGGCGCCTGGCCGCGCTGATCGATGTCGACGGCGCCGGAACCATCGCGCTCGCTGACCGCCTGCATTTCTCGAATGCGTGGCGCGATCGGCTCCATGGTCTGACGCCGCCATGGGCCATCGACCCGCCAGCGGGCATGGCCGCTCAACGGCGCACATTGTACCGGCTCGGCGCCGAGCGCTACCGCGATATCGCCCTGCTATTGGCGGCGCAAGGAGCAATGAGCCGGGACCGGCTGGGCGAACTGCTGGCCCTCGCTCGCGACTGGAGGCCCCCGGCATTTCCCCTGGCCGGCCGAGATGTCATCGCCCTCGGGCTTCCGCCGGGGCCTCGCGTCGGCCGGCTGCTCGATGCGATGCGAGAGTGGTGGGAGGCGGGCGACTTCACGGCCGATCGTGCCGCCTGCCTCGCCCGCTTGAGGGAGCTGGTCGCCGCGGGGATTTGATCGCGACGGGCAGACCTGGCTATTGGCCGCGCCGCTACGCTAGTTGCATGATCAATGGCGGTGGTCGGATCACGAATTATATGAACAGTCGGCTGACGCAGCCGAACCCCCATCCCCACCCAGAGGTCTGCCATGTCAATCTCCACAAGGTCCGTGCCTGCAGCGCTGGCGACCCGCACCGATTTGACACCCGAAGCGACCAATGCGGTCACCAACGCCCTCAACCCGCTTCTGGCCGATGTGTTTGCGCTATACCTCAAGACAAAAAATTTTCACTGGCATATGAGCGGCCCGCATTTTCGCGATTACCATTTATTGCTCGATGAGCAGGGCGACCAAATTTTTGCGATGACGGACGAGCTTGCCGAGCGCGTGCGCAAAATTGGCGGAGCCACTGTGAAATCGATCGGGCACGTCGCCAAACTGCAGCGTATCAAAGACAATGACGAGGAATTCGTTGCAGCAACTGATATGCTGCGCGAATTGATGGAGGACAACAAAGCTTTGACCGGCAATATGCGTGAAGCGCACGAGATCGCTGATAAGAACAACGACTCGGCCACGACCAGCCTGCTCGAAAATTTCATAGACGAGACAGAACGGCGGACCTGGTTTCTGTTCGAGGCGACCCGGCTCACGAACCAGCCGCATGATTAGCGGGAGTAGTGGATCTGGTTTTTGATTGAGCGGGCGTTCTTTCCTGCGAACCTGACGAGTGGGGCGGTCGCGATACTTGCGACCGCCGATCCGATGGCCAAGGCTTGGAGCAGCCGCCGGCTCGCAGAGATCTGGGGCGCCGGAGCGCTCGATGTCGGCGCTTCGGTGCCGCCGCCGCGCCCGGCGCGACCGGAGCGGCCACAGCTGCGCCCCCCGAAAGAGATGCCGAAGCGGCGTGCTTTCGGCTCGCCGGCGGGGCGCATCGCGCTCCTTCACGCCCTCGCGCATATCGAGCTCAACGCGATCGATCTCGCCTGGGACATCGTCGCGCGGTTCTCTCGCGAACGGCTGCCCCGCAGCTTTTTCGATGCTTGGGTCGGCGTGGCTGCGGAGGAGGCGGTTCATTTCGAGCTGCTGGTGCAGCGGCTCGCCGATTTCGGAGCCCGCTACGGCGAGCTGCCCGCGCATGACGGGCTATGGGAATCGGCTGCTGCGACGGCCGACGATCTGCTCGCCCGCCTCGCCGTCGTGCCGCTCGTACTCGAAGCGCGCGGGCTCGATGTGACACCCGAAATGGCGGCAACTCTCGAGCGCGTCGGCGATCCGGAGAGCGCTGCCGTGCTGCGCCGCATCTATCGCGACGAGATCGATCACGTCGCAGCCGGGGTGCGCTGGTTCGACGAACTCTGCGGCGCGCGCGGGCTCATTCCGGAGGAGACCTTCCGAGAACTTGTGCGGCATTATTTCAAGGGCGACTTGAAGCCCCCCTTCAACCGCGAGGCCCGCGCCGCCGCCGGGTTTCCCGCGCGCTACTATGAGCCGCTTCTCCGGGACGGCGTTCCGCTTCTTCGTGGATGATCCGGGCGAGCTCGGACTGGCGCCCGAGCAGCTCGCGAAAGTCGACGATGTCGAGGATGAGCAGCGTGCATGGCCGCGCCGCGACTATGGTGGCATTGCGGGGACCGCCGGTGACCAATGCCACCTCGCCGAAGAACTCCCCCGGCCCGAGCACCACCGGTTCCGGCTGTATCTGCACTTCGACCTCGCCGGAGGCAACAAAATACATGCAGTCGCCGGGCGCGCCGCGGCGCATGATGACGGCGCCGGCGGGATAGTCGCGCGGGCGCAGCAGGCGCGCCACATCGGCGATGACGGCGGCTCCAACATCCCGAAAGAACGGCACCTTGGCGACAAGGTCCCAGGTCCGCAGGAACTCGCGCCGGCGCGTCTCCTCGGCAAAGCCGGTGGCGAGAATGCCTGCCCACAACGCAAATACGAGAATGCCGCTGACCATGACGATTCCCGCCAGCATCCGGCCGAGCGGCGTCAGCGGTGTCACATCTCCGTAGCCGGTGGTCGTCAGGGTCGCGATCGCCCACCACAGCGCGGCGGGGATCGAGCTGAACACCTGCGGCTGCGACCCACGCTCGACCAAATAGGCAAGGCTCGCAGAGACGAGGAGAACGATGCAGAAAGCGAGGAAAACCGACAGGAGTGCGCGCCGCGCATCGCTGATCACACGCTGCAGTCCGGCAAGTCCCGGCGCATAGCGGACTAGCTTGAAGGCCCACACGAAGCCGAGAAGGCTCCCGACGTCGGGGCCGAAAACAAGCGCGGCCGCCCCGGGGAAGGTTCCGACCAGATCGCAGATCCCGCCCATCGACCCGGCCCAGGCCAACCGCGACCGCCATTCGCCGCGCAGCTCGGCTCCCGGAGCCGCCGGTGCAACAGCCAGTCGCAGCAAATACTCGCCGATGAAGAAGGCGCAAACGATCCAGAACCCGGCATCGAGCTCGCCGGACCAGTCCCGCCGAAAAGCTGCCTCCGTATTGGCGATCATGATCCCGATTCCCGCCGCCACCATCGCATGGTGGACAGCGCGAAAAGCCCGGGCGGAGCCCAAGGCTTCGGGATCGAGAAGCCGGTAAAGGCGCTCGCTGCGCATCGGCTATCTTAGGCTCGGTCAGCTCGGCTGGAATAGAGTTCGCCTATCCCGGCGATGTTTCCCGCAACGGGCGATTGTTGTATTAGGGCGGCAGTTATCGGGGGATGGTAACAATTTTTCCCAACAACCGGCGAGCCCTTCTCGCCTTCCTGCACGACGTGATGATAGCGGCGGTGTCAATCGTCGCGTCCCTATACTTGCGGCTCGGCAACGGCATCCTCGACTATGAGCCGAAGCTGACGGCGATCTATGTCGCCGGCTTCACCTTGATCGCCGCGGGCGTGTTTCTGCTGACCGGGCTTTATCGCGGCATCTGGCGCTTCGCGTCCCTTCCCGATCTCTTCAACATCACTCGCGCGGTGAGCTTGACCGTACTCGTCTTCTTGCCGGTCATGTTCGTCCTCACGCGGCTCGAGACGTTTCCGCGATCGATCCTGCTGATCGACTGGTTCGTGTTGATCGCGCTGCTCGGCGGGCCGCGCTTGGCCTACCGGCTGTTCAAGGATCGCGGTCTCGATCACGTCCTCGAGCGGGTCAAGCACCAGAGCGTGCCGGTGCTGCTGATCAGCGCCAAGGACGGAGCCGACATGTTCATTCGCGAGATGCGACGCGATCCACGCGCCGTCTATCGGGTCGTCGGGGTCCTGGCCGACACGCCCACCCGGGTCGGCCGGGAAATCTACCGGGTTCCGATACTCGGCACGATCGACGCGCTCGACACCGTGGTCGCGCAGCTCGATCGCCGCGGCAAGCGCCCGCAAAAACTGATCATCACGGCGCAACACCTGCCAGGCACTCAGATCCGGCAACTGCTCGACCGGGCGGATGCCCTCGCGATCCCGCTGGCGCGGTTGCCCAAGCTGACCGATTTCGAGCGCAATCTCGATAATCCCGAGCGCGCCCTCGAACCGATCGCGCTCGAGGATCTGCTCGGCCGCTCCCAGGCGGTCCTCGACCGCGACGGCATGGCGCGGCTGATCCGCGGCCGCCGCATTCTCGTCACCGGAGCGGGGGGAACCATCGGCTCGGAACTCGCCCGGCAGATCGCAGCCCTCTCGCCCGGCCGGCTGGTCTTGCTCGACAATGGCGAATTCGCCCTTTACGGCATCGAGATGGAGCTGCTCGAGCGCTTCCCGGGCCTGCACCCTGTTCCACTATTGCGTGACGTGCGCGACCGCGCACAAATTGACGAGGTCATTGCCGCCGAAAAGCCCGAGATCATCTTTCATGCAGCGGCGCTGAAGCACCTGCCGATGGTCGAGGCCAACCCGATCGAAGGGGTGCTGACCAATGTCGTCGGCAGCCGCAATGTCGCCCAGGCGGCGCGGGCGTATGGAGCATCGCTTGTCGTGATGATCTCGACTGACAAGGCGGTCAACCCGGCGAGCGTGATGGGCGCCACCAAGCGCCTCGCCGAGAGCTTCTGCCAAGCGCTCGACCTCTATGAAGCGCGGCGGCGGGCACCCTTGAGCCAGGGAACCCGCTATGTGACGGTGCGCTTCGGCAACGTGCTTGGCTCGACCGGATCGGTGGTGCCGCTGTTCCAGCGCCAGCTCGCCGCCGGCGGGCCGCTGACCGTCACCGACCCCGAAGTCACGCGCTTTTTCATGACCGTGCGCGAGGCGGTCGAGCTGGTCCTGCAGGCCTCGGCCCTATCCCCTGATAGCCAGGCCCCCGACGCCCGCGGCAAGATCTTCGTGCTGGACATGGGCGAGCCGGTCAAGATCGTCGATCTCGCGCAGCAGATGATCCGGCTCGCGGGGTTGCGGCCCGGCCGCGATGTCGGCATCGAGTTCATCGGGTTGCGGCCTGGCGAAAAGCTGCATGAGGAGCTGTTTCATCCGGCCGAGCCGCTGATCCCTACCCGGAACCCGGCGATCCGCCTCGCCGCGCCGCGCACCGCCGACTACGCGATGCTCGCCCGGTCGATTGACGAACTGGAGGAAAACGCCCGCTCGCGGCGCGAGGAACGGTTGCTGCAGATCCTCGAGCGGCTGGTGCCCGAATACCGGCGCAGCACGCCCAGGCCAAGCGCCGCCGCATCGGGCGGGTGATCAGGCCGCCCGCCCCTTCCGCTCCTGTCGTGGGAAAACGTATTATCGGGAGACCCGCCCAATCACGGAGTCCGCATCGGATGATTAGGCTGACTTGCTGGAAGTCCGCGAGAAAGTGGCCGCGTTTGTCGATTGCGATGCTCGCGGCTGTTCTCCTTGCCGCGGCAAACGGGTACGCGCAGGTTCCGCCCGGGGCGGGACAAGTCTCGACACCCGAATCGAGCGTCGAACGACCGGGCGACACCGGGGTACGCGCGCATACGAACACCCAAATCTTCATCCCCAACCAGGGCGCCAACGGCGCGCAGGCACCACCGGGCGGCGGGGTTCCCGGCGCGGCGGGTTCCCGCTCTCCGCAGGCGCCAGTCACGAACGGGGCGGCAAACCCCGCCCGCCTGCAATGATTTCTGCGGGTCTGTCAGGCGGTTGACCCGGTCACAACCGACCCCTTAAAGCGCTTGCCGCATCATCGGGGACGCCGCCCGAGCGGGACGGCGCGGGCGGGCGGATAGAGGGCAAAACAGGGAAGAACCATGAGCCGACTATTCACGATTGTCTTGCCGGTGGCCGGCGGGGCCGTCCTCGGCGTGTTCGCGGCGAGTGACGCCTATGGCGAGTTCGCGGCGCGCGGCGGCCATGTGGAGACGCCGGAATCGAGCATTGAACAACCCCAGCACCACGGCTTGCGTGCTCACACGAACTATAAGATGTTCGTCCCCAATGCCGGCATGGCCAGCGCGCAGGGGTCTTCGCTCGAGGCGCCGGCTCAGACCGGCGGACCGCCCTACGCGGGATATTTCTACGAGACACCGGCCTCGCTCGGCTGCGTCTATCAGCTCATATCGCCCGTGCCGGGGTGCAATCCAACCGCAGTAAACGTCAACCCCATGGGCGGGAGCCGCGCCATTGCGATCGTCGACGCCTACCACTATCCCACAGCGGCGAGCGATCTGAGCTTGTTCTCGGCCCAATTCGGGTTGCCGGCTCCAACCTATGCAAACTTCCAGGTCGTTTTCGCCAACAACCGGCAGCCGCCGGTCAACGCCGATTGGAACGTCGAGGAGGCATTGGACATCGAATGGGCGCATGCCATGGCGCCCGGCGCCAAGATCTACCTGGTCGAGGCAGCATCTAGCAGCTTTACTGATCTGCTGAAGGCCGTTTCGGTCGCGAACTCCCTCCTGAGCAAAGCCGGTGGCGGTGAAGTTTCGATGAGTTGGGGCGGCAGCGAGTTTTCCGGAGAGACGGGGTACGACTCCTATTTTGCACAGCCGCGGGTTGCTTATTTCGGGGCCGCCGGCGACAGCCCCGGCGTGAATTGGCCGTCGGCGTCCCAAAACGTCGTCTCCGTCGGCGGAACCAGCATCAGCCGCAACCCGACTACCGGGAATTTTCAGCAGGAAATCGCCTGGCAGTCGGGTGGTGGCGGTCCGAGCGTCTACGAGACCCGCCCCGGCTACCAAAACGCGATTTCGGCGATCGTGGGGAACGAGCGCGGCACCCCCGACGTCACCGCCGACGCCGACCCCTCGACCGGCGTGTGGGTCTATGCCTATCCCTATTGGTACATCGTCGGCGGTACCAGCGTCGCCGCCCCAGTCTGGGCCGGCATTGTGAACGCTGCCGGTGGCTTCTCCGTCTCGTCGCAGACCGAACTCAACACGATCTATGCGAACCATCGGACGACCGATATCATTGCCGGTTCCTGCGGTCCGAATCAGGGATATCTCGCCGGCCTCGGTTGGGATTTCTGCACCGGCCTAGGCAGCCCGCTCGGCGAGCAAGGGAAGTAGGGCCCGCCCAAATTCGGTCCCGCAATTTCGTGGGTGCGTCAGGCAATTCCGTGAAAAGGAGACAGTCCCATGAGAATTGGCCTGTTCTACCAGATCCAGGTTCCTAAACCCTGGACCCGGTCCAGTGAATCGCAACGCATTTACGAAGCCTTGGAGCAAATTCCCTATGCCGAGCAGCAGGGCTTCGAGAGCGTATGGTTCTCGGAGCATCACTTCCGCCCGGTGTGGTCGCATAACAGCGCCCCGGACTTGACATTGGCGGCGGTCAGTCAGCGCACCAGCACGATCCGCCTCGGCGTCGGCGTGGTGCTGGCCCCGATCCACCACCCGCTGCACGTCGCGTCGCGCATGGCGACGCTCGATATTCTGAGCCGCGGGCGCGTCGATGTCGGCCTCGGCCGCACCGGCTATCCCTACCAGCTGACCCCGTACGGGACCGACCTCCACGACACCCGCGGCATGTGGCAGGAATTCGCCGACGTGCTGCCGCGCATCTGGACCCAGGAAGAGATCACCTACGACGGGAACTACTACCAGATTCCCTGCCGCGAGGTCCTCCCCAAGCCCGTGCAAAAGCCGCATCCGCCGCTATGGTCCGCCTGCGGCAGCGACGAGACGGCGCGCCAGACGGGCAGCCTCGGCATGGGCGGATTGTTCGGCAGTGAAGGCGGCCCGGATCGCGTCCGCGAGCTGATGGCGCTGTATCGGGATGCACTGGTAGCTCCGGGAAATGGGGCCGGGCCCGCTCCGCGCGCCGCGCTGATGACGGCGGGCTACTGCCATGAGGATCCGCAGGCCGTGGCCGAGCGCGGCACCGAACTCGTCGCCTGGTACATCGAGCAACAACGCGAGCGCGCCCGCCTGGTGTGGCGCGATTATGATCCGACGACGGTGCCGCCCGATTATCAAGCTTATTATGCGCGCGACCAGCGCCTTGCCGGTGGCCCATATCGAGGCGAGCCCACGCCCCAAGAGGTGCGCGAGGAAGGCACGAAATTCTGCGTCGGCACGCCGGCCGACTGCATCCGCTTTCTCGAATTGTATGAAGCCCTGGGCATCGAGGAGGCCATTTTACTGTGCGCGGTCGGACCGGCGCAGCACGAGGAGGTGCTCCATACCCTCCGTCTCTTCGGCGAGCAGGTTATCCCGCACTTCCAGGCCAAGGGACTGCGTGCAGCGGTATCTTCCCATGCAACGCGCTCGCAGACCGCGGCTGCTCGCAAGTAGATCGCCGGTAAAGGTTCGGCACCTCCTTCAATACTCTTCAGGTCGACCTTCTGGACGACCCATGAGCTGCTCAACGTGCGGCTGCATTAGGGAATTCCCGGTTAGGCCCATCGGGCTTTAGTTCGACGGGTCACATCAGACCGCATAACGCGCCTCGAGGTGATCTCGGCACTGTGGCCGTCGGTGTACATTTTAACTGCGTGAGATCCCGGCCGGCCTCGCCTCGCTTCGAGCGATGGAACACGCTCGAATGGCAGCCGATTCCGGAACGGGCCTCAATCCTATCTCGGTGCCGGGTGAGGGATTCGAACCCCCGACCTTCGGTTTACAAAACCGCTGCACTGCCACTGTGCTAACCCGGCCTACTTGACGATATCAATAGTTCCGGGGCTATGTTCACCAAGATTGTGGGCCTTCCGCCCGAACCACTCGAACACCCGTTTCCGGGGCTGCGCGGTGCCTCAATAAATCGGGCTACGGCCGATAGTGTCGAAAATCACATTATTGCTGGCGTCCCCTACCGGATTCGAACCGGTGTTGCCGCCGTGAGAGGGCGGTGTCCTGGGCCTCTAGACGAAGGGGACGAGGCCGTTTGCCGTTATTAGCAGTCCCTCTACCGGCGATCAAGCGCGCGGTGCTGAACGATCACAATGGGGCGAGCCCCTCGTCGACCTCAAAAATTTCGCTCAGACCTAAAACTTTCGGCGTCATGTCGCCGCGCGCGCGATCCCGAGCCTGGCACCGATATCGTTTGGACTGACGAGTTCGACATGTCAGCCGACACCCTCTGGCGCCTGGCGCAGGAGCAGGCGGGCGAGACGATGACACCGGACGCTTTTCAGCATTGGCGCGAGCGCAGAGCCGATACCTTGGACGAGGCGGCGCGCGCGCTCGGCCGATCCCCCCGTGTCGTCGCATTGGCGACCCGAGCGCTCGAACGACCTAACTCAGTGCGTAACTGACGAGTAGGGCAAGATCGGCTCGCCGGCTTTGTACTCATCCGGCCACAGCACGACTTCGCCCTTGCCGTCGCGGAAGTCATCGACACTGGTGCCGGCGATGCCCTGAAACTGGATGGTCAGGACGCGTGCCTTTTTCCACTCGCCCTTCTCGCCAAAGGCGACGTCGCCCACCACAGTCTTGAAGGTATGGGAGCGGATGTAATCGGCGATCTTGTCCTGGTCGAGGCTCTTGGTCTGCTCGACCGCCTCCCCCATCACCTGCAAATCGGCATAGGCCCAAGGCGCGAGATAATAGCCGAGCGGATCGACCCCCTTGCCGGCCGCCTGCTTCTGGTAACGCTCCAGAAACTCCATCACGCCGGGGAACCGCAGTTTCGGCGCCGGCAGCCACCAGTCGAAGGTTATGATGCCATTGAGCATTGGACCAAGTGACGTCTTGAGCGAAGTGCTCTGCGGCCCGGTCATCGTACCGCAGCATATCTTGGTATTGAGCCCGATCTCGTGCATTGCACGGATCAAGCCGACGCTGTCGGGCGGATAGGATGCGAAATAAACGATGTCGGGGCTAGTCGCCTGGACAGCCCGAATAATCGGACTGAAGTCGGTCGTCGTTGGCGGGTAGGTCTTGTCGTAGACGACGGTGAGGCCGGCCTTCTTGATATTGACCCGGGCGCCGTCGGCGGTATTGCGCGTCGCCTCGCCGTCATCGACCGCCAATGCGATCGTTTTCAGGCCGAGCTTGTCCTTATTGGCTTTGACGATCTCGAAAAAGCCCTCGGAGATCGCCGCCCGCGGATCCGGGCCGACCGGCAGCATCGAGAAGTATTTCGGGTAGTGGAACTCCTCGTTGACGTCCATTGCGAAGAGACCCATGAACGTCTTGTTGTGCTGGATCACGACCGGCAATGCCGGGGCCGTGACATTGGTGCCGTAGGCCGAGACGACGAGGTCGACCTTGTCGACGTCGAGCAGTTTTGTGTAGATGCCGGGCACCAGAGACGGGTTGGTCTGATCGTCGTAATAGACGAGCTTGACCGGCCGGCCAAGCAGCCCGCCTTTTTGATTAGTGTCCTCCGCCCAGATCTGCATTGCCAGCAGCCCCGAGGTGCCATTGACCGCAAGCCCGCCGGTCAACGGCATGCTGAACCCGATCGTAATCGGCGGACCTGCGGGAGTGTCGGCCCGAGCTGTTCCGATCCCGGCCAGCAGCAGCGCGATCGCCGCAGCCGCCATCACCACCCTTCCAGACATTCTCCCTCCCATTTTGAGCAGCTTGCCAGCTGCAGACGTCATGCCCAGGCTCGACCCGGGCATATCCGAAAGACCCACACGGGCTGAAGCTGAGTATGGATCGCCGAGTTCAGGCCCGGCAATCACGAAGGCGTGTACCACATCTGCGGGTGGACATCACGGGGGAGGCAGGCTCGTGCCCATCAGGAGGGCGGATGAGCGGAGCGTAATCCGGCACGCAAGCCAACCAGGTGACCGGCGGATCGCCTAGCGCTCATCCGCCCTACGGTCGCCTGCCATGACGGTCGGAATTGGTGGGGTAACCTGATCGGAATGCGCGTTAGCGCAGGCGGGGCCCGGGGTCGAGGCCGAGGTAGACGCGCCCGCCGATCGGGTACCATTCCGGCGCGAGCGTGACGGTCTGGCCGACGGTGTGCAGGTCGCGCCAGCACTCGGCGAGGCGGCTCTCGCGTTTGAACGACGTGCTGCCGCCGTGCCGGTAAATCAAATCCATCGCCTCTCGCGCGCAGTCGGCGGCGTAGACCGCAGCCAGCCGGCAACGGGCGCGCTGCTCGAGGGTGGTCTCCTTGCCGGCAGCGACCGTATTCCACAGCTCGGTGATCATTACGGTGCGGTAGGCGCGCCCCGCGTTCAATATCGCGTCCGCGCGCCCGACCGCATCCTGGACCTGCGGGTTATCGCAGAGCAACCCGGCGGGGCGGCCGCGAGGCTGCTTGCCGCCAGCCAGTTCGATCAGCGCATCGATGCCGGCCCGCGCGATGCCGGTGATCACCGCGCTGTGGTGTGGCCCGACCCAGCACTGGACCGGCAGCTGATAGGTGATCCCCGGCCAGCGCGACCATTGGTTCTCGAGGGGGATGCCGATTTGCGGCATCGTCCGCCGCTCCGGCAGGAACACGTCCTCGACCGTCCAGTCGAAGCTGCCGGTGCCGCGCAGTCCGGTGACATCCCAGCTCCCGGGGACGATCTCCGCTTCCGAGCGCGCAAACACGCCGCGCCAGTAGAGCGAGCTGCCTTCCGGGTGCCGGCGCGGCTGGCCGTCATCGCCGAGCACCTGGAAGCTGCCGAGCATCCAGCTCGCCTCCTGACAGCCGGTGCCGAACTGCCATCTGCCGGTGACCCGGTAGCCGCCATCGACCGGCACCGCCTGCCCGCCGCCCGGCACCGCAGTGCCGGCGATGATCGTGTCGGCGCGCTTACCGTAGATCTCGTGCACTCCCTCTTCGGGCAAGCCGAGCGTCACGAGCTGGCCGACCCCGCCGTTGCCAAGGTTCCAACCGACCGAGCCGGCGCCCTCGGCCAGGAGTTCGACGGCGCGCAGATAGGTAAGCGGGTCGACCTGCAGGCCGCCCAAGTCGCGCGGGATCACCATCCGGTAGAACCCGGCGGTGCGCAATCGCTCGACCAACGCTTTGGGCAGGCGCTGCTCGCGCTCGATCTCCTCACGGTAGCTGCGGAGCGCCGGCTGCAGCGCCGCCGCAGCCTGCACCAGGGGTTGCGTGTCGATATCTCCCGGTAAGCGCGTCTCTTCGCTCATCATGTACATTCTCTCATCCCACGCCGCCTTCAACCAAATTGCGGCCAGCCGCGGCGCTGGTAGGCGCCGTCCCAGAACAGCCATTCATACTGGCAGGCGCGAGTAAAGGCCGCCAGCATTTTGCTGCGGGTTGCCGGGGTCGCGGCATCGGCCGCCCGATCAGTTATCGCGATGACTGTCCGTACTGCCTCGCCGAACCGCTCGTCGGCGTAAGTCTCGATCCACGCCTTGTACGGGTTCTGTGGCGCCGCTGTTCGGGCGATTGCGCAGCCGACATCCCAATAAATCCAAAAGCAGGGCAGTAGGGCAGCGACCAGAACTTCCCAAGGATCATGATAGGCCGCGGCGATCAGATAACTGGTGTAGGCGAGGCAGTTCGGCGATGGCTCGGCATCGGCGATGGAGACCGGATCGACGCCAAAGTCGCGCAAATACCGGCCGTGCAATGCCTGCTCGACGGCGATCGCTCCCAGCGCCGATTGTGCAAAGGACTGCATTGTTGCGGTATCCGGAGCTTTGGCCGCCGAGATTGCAAGCGCGCGGGAGAACTGGCCGAGATAGATCGCGTCTTGCGTAATGTAGGTCCGGAACCGGTCGCGGCTCAGCGAGCCGGCCGCGAGTTCGGTGTTGAAAGGCAGTCGGTGGATCGCGTCCCGCAAGGCCGAGGTGCGCTGCCAGGCTTCATTCGAAAAGCCGCTCATCCCTGCTCCTGATAGCTACCAGCACTTGGAATAATCGCAGCTTGTGCACTGGTCGCAGCCCTCGATGCGGATCAGCGCCGCCTCGCCGCATTTGGGGCATTGCGCCATGCGGGCCGCGGCCGATCTCCGATCGGAGATCATCGGGCTCGCCGCGGCAATCTTCTGCTCGCTGATCCTGGCTCTCTGGCCGCGTGCCGGCAGAAAGCCGATCTCGATCATATGGCGCTCGATGACGTCGCCGATCGCGGCCAACAAAGAGGGCACGTATTTGCCCTCCATCCACGCGCCGCCGCGCGGGTCGAACACGGCCTTCATCTCCTCGACGACAAACGACACATCGCCGCCGCGGCGGAAGACGGCGCTGATCATGCGGGTCAGCGCGACCGTCCACGCGTAATGCTCCATATTCTTCGAGTTGATGAACACCTCGAAGGGCCGGCGGCGGCCGTCCTGAACGATGTCGTTCAGCGTGATGTAGAGCGCGTGCTCGCTGTCCGGCCAGTTGAGCTTGTAGGTCTGCCCGGGCAATGCCTCCGGCCGGCTCAGCGGCTGCGTCATGTAGACGACGCCGCCGGCCTCGAAGATGTCGCCAAATGGAGCTTCTGTCGGCTTCGGCGAAGCTGCCGGCGCCGGTGGCGGAAGCGGCAGCTCGGGCTGTTGCGCCGCGCGCCGCACGACGATGGCCGGGGCGATGGCCGGGGCCATGCCGGAGCAGAGGTGGCCGGGTCCTTGGCCTCGAGCACGGCGCCGGTGACTTCGTTCGGACGGTAAGTCGTGCAGCCTTTGCAGCCGAGCGCGTAAGCCTTGACATAGACGTCCTTGAAGCGCTCGAACGGAATCTCCGCCGGAACATTGATCGTCTTCGAGATCGAGCTGTCGATGTGCTTCTGCACCGCCGCCTGCATGATGACGTGGTCATCGGGGGTCAGCGCCTGCGCATCGATGAAATAATCGGGCAGCGGCGCGTCCTCGCCCTTGACCCGGCGGAACAGCCGGTAGGCGTAGTCGGTCACCTCCTCTTCGCGGCGGGTGCCGTCGGGCATCAGCACATTGCGCGTATGGCGAAAGCTGAACACCGGCTCGATCCCGGAGGAAACGTTGTCGGCGAACAGCGAAATCGTGCCGGTCGGCGCGACAGAGGTCAAAAGCGCATTGCGGATGCCATTTTCAGCGATTTGCCGGCGCACGTCCTCGTCCAGGGGCATGACCGTCTCGCCCGCGAGGTAGCGGTCGCGGTCGAACAGCGGGAAAGCGCCCTTCTCGGCCGCGAGCGCACACGAGGCGAGATAGGCCTCGCGCCGGATCGTGCCGAGCCAGCTCTCGGTCGCTGCAACCGCCGCAGCCGAGCCATAACGCAACCCGCACAGGATCAGCGCGTCGGCGAGCCCGGTAACTCCCAGCCCGATGCGCCGTTTCTGACGCGCCTCCTCCTGTTGCTGCGCCAGCGGGAATTGCGAGATGTCGACGACATTGTCCATCATGCGGACACAGTCGGGCACCAGCCGGCGCAATCGGTCGAGATCGAGGCGCGCCTCGGGACTAAATGGGTTTTGGACGAGGCTCGCCAGGTTTATCGAGCCCAACAAGCACGCGCCGTAGGGCGGCAGCGGCTGCTCGCCGCACGGGTTGGTTGCGGTTATCTGTTCGCAATACCAGAGGTTGTTCCGCCGGTTTATGCGGTCGATGAAGATCACTCCGGGCTCGGCATAGGCATAAGTCGCGCGCATGATCTTGTCCCACAGCTCGCGCGCTGGCAGCACCTTCCAGGTGGTCTTAGCGCCATCGGGGCCGCCAAAGGAAAGCTCCCATGGGGCGTCCTGCTCGACCGCCTTCATGAAGGCGTCGGTGACGAGCACCGAGAGGTTGAACATGCGCAGCCGGCCGGGCTCGCGCTTCGCCTCGATGAAGGCCTCGATGTCCGGATGGTCACAGCGCAACGTCGCCATCATCGCGCCGCGCCGGTATCCGGCGCTCATGATCGTCCGGCACATCGCGTCCCACACATCCATGAAGGAAAGTGGGCCGGAGGCGTCGGCCCCGACGCCCTTGACCGGAGCGCCGCGCGGCCGAAGCGTCGAGAAATCGTAGCCGATGCCGCCACCCTGCTGCATCGTCAGCGCCGCCTCACGCAGATGGGCGAAGATCCCGCCCATGTCGTCGGGGATCGTGCCCATCACAAAGCAGTTGAAAAGTGTCACCGAGCGTCTGCTCCCGGCGCCGGCGACGACGCGCCCCGCCGGCAGGAATTTGAAATCGGTCATTGCAGCGTAGAACCGCTCGGCCCACAGCGTGGGGGCGCGCGCTCGGGTGCGGCGAGCGCCATCGCGACCCGTCGCCACGTATCCTCGATCGTCTTGTCGAGCATCTCGCCCGAAGCGGACCGTAGGCGATATTTCATGTCCCAGATCTGCTGCGATATCGAGCCGACGAGCGCCATGGCCGAAATTTCCTCCTTGTCGGCGGCAGTGTACCAGTTCCGGATTCGTTCGGGGAGTTTCCGCCCGATCATTTTGTGAGAGGAGATGCGCAAGGCGGCAATCTTTGCCCGCATCGCCGGGCGCAATCTCCCTACCGTGTCGACATCCGATTTGCTGCGTGCCGCGACAGTCGGCGGCGCCAGGCTGACCATGACCAGGATGACGCGGCCGACCGCCTCGCCGGCACTTAATGCCGCATGTTGGAGACGGCTGAGCGGCGGGATTATCGCGGCTGCAGCGCAGAGCAGATCTCTTCGCTCAGCCTGCCTGGGGCCGATTGAAGATCACTTGACCCCAATTATTCCTGCGGGTAGCGCCAGACGTTTGCCGGCTGCGGCGCGGTGGCGTCGATCGTCCACTGCGGCAGGGAGAGGCCGGGAGCGACGTCACTGAACACCATGCGCACGCGGCTGCCTATCCCGACGCGGCGCACCTGATCGGCCGGCGCCAGCTGACCGTCGGGGGTGCACAGGTTACCGGCGACGCGCAACGCTTCGTCGGGGGTCGGCTCGCCCTTTTGCGTGTCGAGATCCACGAGCAGGATCAGATATGGCGTGTGCCCGCGGAACGCAGGCTGAATGGCGTGGTGCACCTCGCTGTAGGAATGCACGGTGCCCTTGCCTTCTACCCTCTTCCAAGTCGATTCCAGTGCTGCGCACCATGGACAAGCGGTGGTCGGCGGATAGCGTAGCCGGCCGCACTGCGCGCAGGCCTGCAGATGAAAATCGTGCTCCGCGCAATGCCGGAAATACTCGAGGTTCTCGATATCGAGATCATCGACAGTGAGCGTCGTGCCGAGATATTCGCCGCGAATAGCCATGCTCTTTCTCCTCTGTCAGCCGCGGCGCATCACCATCGACGAGGCGGTCGACGGGTTGGCCCAGCCGAGATTGGCGCTGACCTCGACATTCCTCACCTGGCGGCAGCCGCCCTCGCGGTAATCGTAACTATGCTGGCGCTTGCCGTCGGCGCCGATCGGGCAGGAATCGTCGGCGTCGTGGCGCAATTGGCGGGTGTTCTCGATCACCATGTTCATGCCGTGCGTATAGCCCTCGCACAAATGGCCGCCGCTGGTGTTGTTCGGCCGCCGCCCGCCGAGCTGGATCGCGCCGCTGCTGACGTATTCGCCGCCCTCGCCTTTCTTGCAGAAGCCGTAATCTTCCAGCTGCAGCATTGTCGTGAAGGTGAAGGCGTCGTAGGAGCCGGTGATGTCGATGTCCTCCGGTCCCACCCCGGCATTCGGCCAAAGGATCTGACGGGCGTAATAGCCGGCAACCGTCGAGATCGGCCCGTGCTGGTAATGCATGTCGAGCCGCGGCTTGTTGCAGCGGCCGACGACGCCGCGGATCAGCACGAGGGGATGCTTGCAGTCGCGCGCGCGTTCGGCCGAGGTCACGATGATCGCAGTCGCATTGTCGGTCTCGACGCAGCAATCCAGCAGGTGCAGTGGCTTGCAGATGATGCGGCTATTGAGCACGTCCTCGATTGTGAACCGCTTCTTGTAATAGGCCTTCGGGTTATTGGAGGCATGGTGGCTGTGAGCCACTTTGACCGCTGCGACCTGCTCGGGTTTGGTGCCGTAGTCGTACATGTGGCGCATGAAGGTCGGCGCAAAATTCTGCCCGGCGCTCTGCCAGCCATAGGCGCGGTTGTGCAGCATATCCCCGACCACCGGTGCAGCGGAGCGCGCACCGGTACCGCCGATCCGCACTTGCGAATAGCCGTTCATCGACCGGAAGATCGCCACGACCTTGCAGCATCCCGCCTCGATGAGGCCGATCGCGATGCCGACCAGCGCCTCGGTCGACGACCCGCCGCCGAACACGTCCATGTAGAAGTTTAGTCGCATGCCGAGATCGCCGGAGATGAAAGTCCCCGACGTCGAGTCGCCGCCCTGGTAGGACAGCATCCCGTCAATGTCGCCCGGCTTCAGCCCGGCATCGAGCATCGCATTCCGGACCGCCCATGTGCCGAGCGCCCGGGTCGTCCTGCCCGAGCCGCGGGTGTAAGTCGTCTCGCCGACGCCGACGATCGCGTATTTGTCGCGCAGATATTTGGGTGTGGTGGAGTCCACGTCATTGGGCAGCGGCATCTTCCTTTTCCTTTCTTACGATTGCGCGACCCTCACCCGTCTCGCTGTGCTCGGCACTCTCTCCCGCAGTGCGGGAGAGAGGCTAGTCCCACTCTGTTCGAAGCTCCTCGCCCGCACCGCGGGAGAGGGGGGACCCAGCCCGCCAGGGCTGGGTGGGTGAGGGTCTCTTTACTCACACCTCTAGTCGATAGGCCTTCTTTGCGGCGCCGCTGAACAACGAGGTTTTCTCGTCGGCGGAGCAGCCGGCGGCGATACGCTTGAAGGCGTTCCACATCACCGGATAGCTGCACATCCCCTTATCGACCGGGAAAGTTGCTCTCGAACATCGAACGCTGCGGGCCGAAGGCATTGATGCACGTCTCGATATAGGGCCGCCACGCCTTCTCCAATTCCTCCGACGAAGGCGGCATGTCATGTTCGAAGAAGGTAAAGCCAGTCAGCTTCATGCCGAGGCCGCCGAGCTTCACGTAAGTATTCGGGAAGCTGGCTACCTGACGGACGCCGTCGCGCCATTCCGCAAACGCCTCCTCGCCCTTGCCCGCATAGGGGCCGATCGCGAGCGCGCCGCCGACATGGTTGAGCACGATCGTCGCTTGCGGGAAGGCGCGCGCCAAATCCGCGACATCGCCCAGCTGCGTATGAAACAGCCAGGCGTCGAAGGCGAGCCCGAGCGAGGCGAGCCCGGCGAAGCCCTCGCGGAAATTACCGTCGCGGTAGAGCCCCTGAGGGGCCCCGGAGCAATAGATCGAAAGGCTCGGATCCTCGTGCCAGGTCGCGCCGTTGCGGATGCCTTTGAAGCGGCCGCCCGAGATGGCGATATGCTGCTCGAGGATGCCCTTGGCGCGCGAGCCGATGCGCAGATCGACATTTCCGATGATGCCGGCGCAGCAGCGCGCGGGCCCGTATTTGCCCGATGCGCTCATCGCCGCGACGCCGTTGACGAACTCGGTCTCGCCGAGCGACTTCAGCTCCTGCGGCCCGCCGGCCCGATACATCTCGCGGCATTCCTCGAAGCACGTCGCGACGATGTTGTGCCCGCTGCCGACATCCTCGAGCAGGTCCTGGAACAGATAGCGGTTTCCGGGCCGGTCCCACAGATGATGGTGCGGATCGACGATCGGCAGATCGGGTTCGAGGATCTCCTCGCGGCGTTTGTCGAGCCAGTCCGGCCGAACCGGCGCATGACGCCCGGGGGGTATCGCGGATTGGGGCATGGTAGGGTTCCTCCCGAATTGTCGTCCGTCGATTAACTCTGCCCCGGCCCGCCGCGCAATGCCATGCTTTTGCGATACGCAAACTCCGCTTCCAGGCTTTTGCCGGCCGCTTTGAGTGAGTCCGCGAGTCGAAGCCAAACCTCGGAAACCTCCGCATCCGATCCGAGCGCATCGAGGTAGAACCGTGCAGCTCGTTCCCACTCTCCCCTGTTGCGTGCGCGATCGGCAATAGCCGCAGCTGTCGAGGCGCGATCTGCGCGAAACAGGCGAGCGAGACCTCGCAATCTCCGCAGTCGCCCAAGCGTCGGAGGCCTAGAGATCTGCTCTGCTTTCGCCAAAATCGCTGCGTCGAACCACCGGGCGCTCTCGCGGGAGAGCGCATCGCGCGCGGCCTTCAGGCGCGAAAGCTCGTCGCGCGCACTCTCCAAACCGTCCTGCAGCGGGTCTGGAGGACCGGCGAGCTCCCATTCGGGCGGTGCGATCTTTTGGACTACAAGCTCGATTTCATAGCCGCCCCCCGAATGCGCCTCCGGTCCTATTCCATAAGTATACGCCTGGTCATTATCGCGAAGATGTCGAACGCGGTAAGTGTTCGGCCTCAATGATGTTTCGAACTCGCGTAGCAATGACGCCGGCGTATAAAACCGCTTGTGATCGGCATTCCATGAGGACGGTAAGCTGCGTCTCTTTTCATAGAGGAATTGATGCGGGACCACGCACACGATAAACCCGCCGGGTCTGAGGACCCGATGCCAGTCGCAAATAGTCGCCCGGAAATCCGTGATGTGTTCCAACATGTGACTGGAGTAGACCGTGTCGACGCCTTCATCGGCAAACGGCAGCGTTTTCCCGTCGTATCCGGGGTAGTCGAGATCCACCCCAATCGCATGGGGCAATATCGGGACTGCGCCTTCAAAGGCACCGCGATAGCCGACATCGATCGTGACTTCACCTGCCATGTAGGTAGAAAAAAAGCCGTTCTTCAGTTTGTCAGGGAAGGTGCGGCCGGCCTCGCCCTTGACCGGCCAGTCCTCCGGCACCTCGAATCTACCTACCTTCGCCATCGTTCTTTGGAATTAAGCTATCGTTGATTTTGCACGGTGAGGATAGCTCTTGGAGCCCGACAGCATCGCGATAGCTTGGTCGGCGACGGTTTCCGGCGCGATCTGCTTCATGCACACATGTTCGTTCGGGCATTCCTCGAGCTTGTCGTAACCGCAAGGCGAGCAGGGCACCAACGCCATCACCGCGCGGACACCATCGCCGCGCGGCCCCCATTCCTGCGGCTGGTGACTGCCGGAGTAGATCGCGAGGGTCGGCGCGCCGCAAGCCGCTGCAAGGTGGGCGACCCCCGAATTATTGGCAATCACCAGATCCGCCGCTCGGACGATTTCCGCGGTGCCAAACCAGTCGCTGGCGCCGGCAAGATTGGTGATGCGGGCGTCCCGCCCATTCTCCTCCAGGATCTGCTCGAGTTGGCGATGTTGCGCGCCGGAGCCGACGAGAACGATCCGGCAATCCGTTCCGGCGAGCAGCAGCGCGATCAATCGTGCATAATTCGCGATACCCCAGTCGCGGAGATCCGAATTGCTGACAGGTGAGATGACGACCTGCTTCGGCGATGCGCCCCGTCCGGTGATGTCAAACCTCTGGGCCGCTCCGGCGAACAGGCCGCGGGGATAGAGGCTGCGCGTTCGCTGTTCGATCAGATCGACGAGCATCGAGATCTGTTCGCCGATGTGCAGCTCCGAACGCTTGAACCGCGCCGTCGATCCGTCGATCGACTCGATCCGGACCCCGAAAAACCGCAAGCGGGAGCGGATGGGACGGCCCCGCGCGTGAATGCGGAATTCGTAGAGGGCGCCGGGATCGTCATTGGTGAATTCGAGTGCCGCGCCGCGCGCCTCTCCGCTGTGCGACCACGACACCCGCCCGGTTGCGATTGTCTCGGAACCCGCATACCGCGTCGCATCGATCACCAGCCTGACCCGCGAAAGCCGCGGCAGCGCGGCCAGCAGGTGCACTCCGAAATGTGCTCGCAATCTGCCTTGCGGCAGCAGGATGTACGGCCCGAAAACAAGATGCCTGTTGGTGACCGAGAAATCATTCTCGTGAAAGAACGGCGTGCGTTTCGGCATGAACGATTCGAAACGGTCGGGCTCGATCGAGATCCACCGGCCCTCACTCTCACGCCGCTCGAATTGCGGCGGCAGCACGATGTCCAGAAACGGGTAACGGGCTCGGAGACCAATCCCGCACCGCATAGCCGCCTCGACATGTTCGAGCAGCAAACGGGTGTCCTCATCGACCCGCAGATCAATCGCAATATCGAAGGCGCCGCGGCAGACTTCGCGGAAGCGCTCCAAGTCTTCGAAAGGCTCCCCGGTCCACAACGCGCCATTTTCGGGGAAGAAGTCGTACGCCCGAACCTCGTCTGCGATGCCGAGCCGGCGCGCGAGCTCGACGTTCCACGACCCGCAAACCAGCGTAATGTGATCCGCCGGAAAAACTCTGCGAAGCCGTTTCAGGGCGGGCAATCCGATCAGGAAGTCGCCGTAATGGTCGAGCTTCAGCAGGAGCACCCGTCGGCCGCGCCGCCCCTCGAATGCGAATTGATAGACCGAGACAGGTCCCCGAGGACCTGCGACGACCTCGGCCGAATAATTGCCGCCCCGTAACGGCGGCAACGGGAAGTCGGGCGGGGTTGCGGCTTGTGACATCATTGCGACCGGGCGGATGCAGTTATGGCCGATCTCTGCGGAGCGGGCAAATAGGCGACTGCAATTCCCGCATGCGCTTGGCGTCGCACTGTGGCTAAATAGCCAAACCACTGCCGGCCCCGGGGTGCCCTTCATGCCGAAAGTCGAACCACATCGTCTTTCCGCCACCAGCTTGGCTCGCCTGGTCGAGGGCGGTCAGCTGACCGCCGAGGCTGTCGTCCGAAGCTGCCTCGAGCGGATCGCCGAACGTGAGCCGGTGGTGCGCGCGTGGACCCACCTCGCCGCGGAACCGGCGTTGGCCCGAGCGCGCGAGCTCGACAAGGCACGGCAAAATACTTTGCTCAAAGGCGTGCCGTTCGGCATCAAGGATATTTTCGATACCGCCGATATGCCGACGACTTATGGCTCGCCGATTTATGTCGGCTGCCGGCCCGCGAGCGACGCCAGCGCCGCGGCATTGCCGCGCGCTGCCGGCGGGATACTCCTCGGCAAGACCGTCACGACCGAATTCGCCAATCGTCATCCCGGCCCGACAAGCAACCCGCACGATCCCGATTTTACCCCGGGCGGTTCGTCGAGCGGCTCGGCGGCGGCGGTTGCCGACTTCATGGTGCCGCTCGCCATCGGCACGCAGACCGGCGGCTCGGTGATCCGGCCGGCCGCCTATTGCGGGGTCGTCGGGTTCAAGCCGAGTTTCGGGCTGTTCCCGCCGGCCGGCATGCGGATCAACACCGAGGCCCTCGACACGGTCGGTATCATGGCGCGCTCGGTCGGCGACATCGCGCTGTTCCGCGCGGCGATGATGGCGATCCCCTATACGGCGCCGGCGATCCCAGAGACCGCGCCACGGCTCGGCCTGTGCCGCGGCCCGCACTGGAATGACGCGCAGCCGGAAGGCAGGGCCGTGCTCGAGAGCGCGGCCGAACGACCTCGCCGCCGCCGGCGCCGCTCTCGACGAGACCGAGCTGCCGCGAGAATGCGCGCAAGCAGACGAGTGGCAGAGGGTCCTCGGGTCGTTCGAGGGATTGCGCAACCACATGCCCGAACTCTACCGGCACGAGGCCCTGCTGAGCCCGGAGCTGCGCAACGAAAAAATCGCACTCGGCCGCGAGCTGACGCTCGACGCCTTCCGTGCCGCATGCCGCGGAGCCGAGAAGGCGCGCAGGGCCGCGCAGGACTGGGCCTCGGGCTTCGATGCGATCCTCACCCTGCCAGCTCCCGGCCAAGCCCCGCGCGGGCTCGCCAATACCGGCTCGGCAGTTTTCAACGCGCTGTGGACGCAGCTTTACATGCCGTGTCTGACCTTGCCGGCCGGAAGCGGCCCCGACGGGTTGCCGGTCGGCGTTCAGCTGGTTACTCGAAGGCATGCCGACGAGCTTCTGCTCCAGGTCGCGCTCTGGGTCGAACAGCGGCTCGGCGCGGGAGAACGGCGATGAACGGACCCGAGCGTCTGACCGCCTCCGAGGCGATCGCCCAGCTGACGGCAGGCACAATGACCGCCGAGGCGTTGACCCGCGCCTGCCTGGAGCAGGCCCACGCCGGCGCCGAGATCAAGGCCTGGGCGTGGCTCGACCCGGAACGGGCGATCGCGCAGGCCCAGGCGGTCGACCGCGCCGGGCGCAAGGGCCGGCTGGCCGGTGTTCCGGTCGGGATCAAGGACATCATCGACACGGTCGACATGCCGACCGGGCATGGCTCGCCGATCTATCCCCGCAACCGGCCCTTTGCCGACGCCGCCTGTGTTGCGCTGATCCGCGCGGCCTCGGGCGTCATCCTCGGCAAAACGGTGACGACCGAGTTCGCCAACCGTCACCCCGGACCGACAGTGCACCCACACAACGCCGAGCACACCCCTGGCGGCTCATCGAGCGGCTCGGCCGCGGCAGTTGCCGATTTTCAGGTGCCGCTGGCGCTCGGCACCCAGACCGGCGGGTCGGTGATCCGCCCGGCGGCGTTCTGCGGCGTCATCGGCTACAAGCCGAGCTTTGGCGAGTTCAGCCGGGTCGGCGTCAAGATGCAGTGCCACAATCTCGACACGCTGGGGATCATCTGCCGCAGCCTCGAGGACGTCGCATTGCTCCGTGGCGTGCTGCTGGCACAGGAGCCGCACCGGGTCGACCGCGCATCCGCTGCCCCGCGGATCGGTTTTTGCCGCACCCCCGCCTGGGAGCATGCCGACCGGGATACGCATGCGCTGCTGCAGCGAACCGCCGAAGTGCTGGCAGCCGCCGGCGCCAAGGTGCGAGAGATCGCGCTGACCCCCGCGGATATCCTCGACCACCACCGCCGCATCTTCGAGTTCGAAGCGGCGCGCAATTACGCCTACGAGTATGAAGTGCACGGCGAGAAATTGAGTCCCGCTCTGCGCGACGGGCTGCTCGCACCGGGCCGCGCCCTGCCGCTCGCCGCCTATATCGAGGCAATCGAGACGGCGGAGGCGTTCCGTCGCAACCTCGACGATCTCTTCGCCGAGGTTGACGTGCTGCTCGCTCCGAGCGCCGCCGGCGAGGCTCCTAAAGGCCATGGCTCGACCGGCGACGCTCGTTTCAACGCAATCTGGACATTGGCATGGACACCCTGCGTGACCTTGCCCGCCGGCAACGGCCGCAGCGGTTTGCCGCTCGGCATCCAGCTGGTCGGTCAGCGCTTCCGTGACGAAGCGTTGCTCGACGCGGCAGCCTGGGTCGAAGCCCGGCTGCACTGAAGTTCCCACCACCACCGAAGGAGAGGAGACGAACATGCTGTACGAACTGCGCGTCTATCACTGCGTCCCGGGCCGCCTGCCGGACCTGTTGAAGCGGTTCGACACGATTACAACCAGGATTTGGAAACGGCATGGCATCGAGCAGGCCGGGTTCTGGACCGTCGCGATCGGCGATTTCAATCAGACGCTGTATTATTTTCTCAAATGGGACTCGTTAGCCGACCGCGAAAAGAAATGGGCCGCCTTCCAGGCCGATCCGGAATGGATCAGCGCGCGGGCCGAGACCGAGAAGAACGGTGCGATCGTCGCCCGGGTCGAAAACCAAATCCTGCAACCGACCAGTTTTTCGTCAGTGAAGTGAAGCTTTCGCCACGGAGACACGAAGAGCAAGGTAATCTCCGTGTCTCTGTGGTGATTATCCCTTAAACAGCTTCTCGAACCCAGCCCAGCACGCGTCGTAATCGCGCTGCAAGGCGTCGGTTTCGAGCGCGAAGCGGGTCGGGCGGATCACAAGGCGCGTCTCGAACATGAAGGCGAGCGTGTCCTCAACTTTCTGCGGCGCGAGGTCGGCGGCGACCGCCTTCTCGAAGGTGGCGCGGTCGGGGCCATGGGCGGACATGCAATTGTGCAGCGAGGCGCCGCCGGGGGCGAACCCCTCTGTCTTGGCGTCGTAGACGCCGTGCACCAGCCCCATGAACTCGTTCATGGTGTTGCGGTGGAACCAGGGCGGGCGGAACGTATGCTCCGCCACGAGCCACCGCGGCGGAAAGATCACGAAATCGCAATTGGCGGTGCCGGCCACCTCGCTCGGCGATGTCAGGACGGTAAAGATCGACGGGTCCGGGTGATCGAAACTGACGGTACCGATCGTATTGAAGAGCCCGAGATCGTAGACATAGGGCGCGTAGTTGCCATGCCAGGCGACGACGTCGAGCGGCGAATGGTCGAGTTCGGTCGCCCAAAAATTTCCCTCGAATTTGGCGACCATCTCGCAGGGCTCGTCCAGGTCTTCGAAAGCAGCGACCGGAGAGCGGAAATCACGTGGATTGGCGAGGCCGTTGGCGCCGATCGGGCCCAATTCGGGCAGCCGGAAGAGGGCGCCGTAATTTTCGCAAACATAACCTCTTGCGCGGCCGTCCGGCAGCTTCGACGCGGAACTTGATGCCGCGCGGGATCACGGCGATCTCGCCGGGCTTTGCCTCGAGCGCGCCGAGCTCTGTGGCGAGCCGCAGCCGGCCCAATTGCGGCACGATCAACAGCTCGCCGTCCGCGTCGTAAAGGACGCGGTGCTCCATCGGCTTGGTCGCGCGGTAGATATGGACCGCAACCCCGCACCGCCCGCCCGCATCGCCATTGCCGCCCATCGTGACGAGCCCGTCGATGAAATCGGCCGGCCCGTCCAGGAAAGGCAGCGGGTTCCATCTGAGCCGGTTCGGCGGTGGCGCCGACCTCGTCGAACGGCGCGCTGCGAACGAGCCCATTGTCCATCCGACGGAACGGCGGATGCATCGCCGAGGGCCGGATGCGATAGAGCCAAGTCCGCCGGTTCTCGGCGCGCGGCGCGGTGAACGGGGTGCCCGAAATCTGCTCGGTGTAGAGACCGCGCGGCGGCCGCTGCGGTGCATTCTGGCTGACAGGGAGCGCGCCCGGCACCGCCTCGGTGGCATGCTCGTTACCGAACCCGGTGAGATAGCGAAACGCCTTTTCCATTTCACGGCTCCCGAAATTGGCCTCGCACCAAATGTGGCCCTCTCCGCCCCGGGCCGAGAGGGGGAGGCTCCTCACTCCCGCGGGATGATCACCTTCTCCTCGGTGATGAAGCTCTTGATCCGGCCGATGAAGAGGGCGCCGTCGGCATGCAATGCCTTGGCTTCGGGAGAGGCATTGGCGCGCTCCATCGCGGCCGGATCGTCGTACCAGGTTTCGGCAACTCCATCGACTTCGACATCCGTCGTCGGAATGTCGGGCCGGGTCCGCTCGCCGAGAATATGCGACTGCACGTAACGGCGCAGTCCCGGTACGGCGTGAGCGAGCGGCGCGTGCACCTCGAGCCAATGCTTGACGAATTCCTCGTGCGACAGCCCCGCCTTGCGGGTCAGCAGCGAGACGCTCTTGATCATCGCCTAAGCCCTTCCGTTGCCATATGCAGTAGCGCATGCTGCGCCGGGCAAGCCTGAGGAGGAAGCATGAAGATCGACATTGCCGGCAAGCGCGCCATTGTCGCCGGAGGCAGCCGCGGGATCGGGCGCGCGATCGCATTGGCCTTTGCCGAGGCCGGCGCCGGCGTGTCGATTTGCGCGCGCGGCGCCGAGGCGCTCGCCGCTACCCGCGACGAGATCGCCCGGCATCGCGGCGTTGCGCACGCCGCGGTCTGCGATCTTTCGGACGCCGCGGCCATTCCGCGTTACATCACAGAAGCGGCCGACGCTCTCGGCGGTATCGACATACTCGTCAACAATGCCTCGGGATTCGGGACCAGCGACGACGAAGCCGGATGGGCCGCCAGCATCTCGGTCGACCTGCTGGCGACGGTGCGAGCGACGCGGGCGGCGCTGCCCTACCTCGAACAGTCCGAAGCGGGCTCGATCCTCAACATATCGTCGATCTCGGGGTTTCGAGCGTCGGTTCGCACGCCGCCCTACGGCGCCGTCAAGGCCGCGATCCTGGAATACACCTTGACCCAGGCTGCGGCGCTCGCAGGCAAGCGGATCCGGGTCAACTGCATCGCCCCCGGCTCGATCGAATTCCCCGGCGGCACCTGGGCGCGGGCCAAAGCCAACAATCCGCACCTCTACGCCAGCATCCTCAGGAGCATCCCGTTCGGCCGGCTCGGCCGACCGGAGGAAATCGCGCAGGTTGCGCTGTTCCTCTCCTCGCCGCTGGCCAGCTGGGTCACCGGCCAGAACATCGCGGTCGATGGCGGGCAGATGCTCTAAGCCCGATGCCATTGTCGTCCTCGGCTGCCCTGGTTCGACGGCGCTAAAACGACGGTTGGGGGTTGGCATCCAGCTCTTCGAGGCAGGCGCGGCCCCGTTGCTCGTGCTCTCGGGCGGCGGCAGCGGATCGCTGCCCGAAGCGGAAATCATGCGGCGGGCGGCGATTGCTCACGGGGTTTCCGAGGCCGCAATGCTGGTCGACCCCGTTTCCCGCGATACCTTCGAGAATGCGCGCGAGACCAAGCGGTTGCTGCGCGCGCGGGGGTTAGGTTCCGTGCTGCTGGTCAGTGACCGCGTTCACCTGCCGCGCGCGGCGCTCTTGTTCCGCCTCGCTGGGCTGCGGGTCGCGGGGCGGGCCGCGGTGCCGGCACGCCCGCTTTGGCAGACCGCCGGCGCGGCCCTCCGCGAGATTGTAGCACTGCCCTGGAGCCTACTGCGCGCCGCGTCAAGTAGACTGGGCTACGGAGAGCCGGGGCAGCATGTGCCAAAACTGCGCCGCGACAGCGAGCGTCGCGGTTCCGGTCAGCAAAAACAGCCCGGGGATGCTGACGCCAATTGCGATCAGCGCCATCGTCACGGCCGATGAGATCACCATCGCAGCGGCATTGACGATATTGTTCGCCGCGATCGCCCGGGCGCGGTGCTCGCGTTCGGTCATCGCCTGCAGCAGCGCATAGAGCGGCACGACAAAAACCCCGCCCGAGGCGGCGATGCCGAAGAGGTCGGCAAGAATTCGCCAATGCAGCGGGTCGCCGAGAAATGCCCCAAGGGTTGTGAGCTCCCCGGTTCCCGCCGGCGGCGGGCTGGCGAGCCACAGATCGATCGAAAACAGCCCGATCCCGAGTGCTCCCCAGGGGACGCAGCTTGCGCTGAGCCTCCCGGCGAGGAGGCGATTGCACAACAGCGAACCAAACGCGATCCCGACGGAAAACAACGTCAGAAACAAGGTCACGACGATTTCTTCCGCTCCGAGAATGAAGCGGACATAGGCCGGGAACTGCGACAGATAAATCGCCCCGGCCAGCCAGAACCATGAGATGCCGAGCATCGAGCGGAACGGCCCAGGTTCCTGCGCAGCCTGCCGGATCACCCGAGCCGTCGCGCCGAACAGGTTCCAGCGCGCCGCGCCACGGCGCGCCGCAGGTGTCGTGGGCGGGATTTTCCGGCTGGCCGCCCAGGCGGCGAGCGCCACTGCGACGATCAGCACCGCGACAGCCGCCGACCCATGCCGGGTGGCGATCACCATGCCGGCAATCGTGCCGAGGAGGATCGCGATAAAGGTCCCGGCCTCGACCAGCGCATTGCCGAGCAGCAGCTCTTCGGCGGCGAGCAGATCCGGCAGTATCGCATATTTGAGCGGGCCAAAGAACGCGGCGACGATCCCCATCGTGAAGAGCAGCGCCAGCAGCACCGTCGCGCTGCCGGCGAGGACCCCGCCGGCGGCCGCCAGCATCACCGGGATCTCGACCAGCTTGATCAGGCGGATCAGCCGACGACTTGTCCGACTCGTCGGCGATCTGGCCGGCGGTCGCCGAGCACAGGAAAAACGGCAGCATGAAGAGCCCGGCGGCGAGCGGGATCATGATTTGCGCCGAGAATTGCGCCGGCCGCATCGGCCCGGTAGGCGATCATCAGCACCAGCGCGTTGCGCAATGCATTGTCGTTGAACGCCGACAGGAACTGCGTCGCGAACAGCGGGCCAAAGCGCCGCGAGACGAGCAGCCCGAACGCGCCCTGGGGTTTGTGTCTTACCTGCGAAACCGCCGCCATCGCGCCCGTCTGTTATTTCTCGAGGCGGATCGTCTGCCCGAACTCGGCCTTGCCGATGCTCGCGAAACCATATCGCGGATAGACCTCGCGAGCGATGCTGAAAAAGAAATCCGAAAAGGCTTTGGCCGCTTGTCCGCGCAACGGATCCACCGCCGACGCCATTGCGATCGTCGACGAGAATTTTTCAGCCTCGCTCACGGTGACCATTTGACAGAGCTGCGGGTAGGCCGCCGCAAAATAGCGTGCAAGATGATGAAAAATGATCCCGACATCGGCACAGCGGCTGGTGATCGCCTGGAGCACATCGCGGTGCTGGATCCCCAGACGGCCCGGAAAGGTAACCGTCTCGCGTGCGAGGATCGACATTGCCGCCTCTTCGCCGACCAAGGCGTTCAGTGCGTCGATGTACTGACGGCGTGCGCCCGGCTCGTTTTCGCTTGCCATGACCACGCGAATGCCGGAACGGGCAAGATCTTCGACACCTCGAAGGCCGAACGGATTGCCGGCCGCGACTAGTAATGAGAGCCCGCGGTTCCGCGCAAAGATGCGCGCCTCCGCCTCCACGATGGAGGCGTTGCGCAGCCGCTCCAGCGGCGCGGCGCCTCCCATGACGAGGTCCGGATAAAACCCGCTTGCCCGGCTCACTTCGAGGGTCAGGTTGCCGAACGATATGCCGGCTTCGAGGAGCATACCGACGATCATCGGCTGCGGCAGCGTGACAATCACGATGTTGTCGAGGCCGAGAGGCGCATATTGCGGCTGCGACTTCGCCCAGATGCGGAACGGCCCGATGACCTCGCCGCCGAGCAGAACCGGGAAGTGATTACCCTCGGTAAAGATGGCGAGGCTGATCGGCGAGCCGAGTTGGCCAACGACGTCCGGCACCGTGTCGGTGTGGCCATTGAGCGCCGGAGCCCCCGGGAGGGTGGGGACCATTGTCTTCCAGAGGACCGCATCGCGGCATGCGGTGACCGGTTCGACGCGCGCCGAGGTGCTTGCGGCTGCCGTTGCCGCTGGTCCGAGGACCGCAACAGCCGCCGGGGTCTGGATTAGCTTACGGCGTTGCACATTCAGCAGACCATCGGCTGTCGCCGATGCCGGCCCAAGGCCCTTACCCGGGCAACGAGCCTTTTCGCTCCCAATACCCGGCTGCACCGGGGAAAACGGTCTGGCAGCGCGTCGCCTCGGGCGCGCCGTCCAAGGTGTCCGCGGCCGCGCGCCACACCGCGTAATGGGGCGCCGCCCGATGCGCCTCCAGCGCCGCCTCGTCCCGGTAGACCTCGTAGAAATAATAGACGTTCTGGTCCTGCGCGTCCTGAAGGACGTTGAAGCGCATGCAGCCCGCCTCGTCTCGCTCGGAGCCGAGGGCATCCACCTCGATCGCCTTGAGGAAACGCTCGCGCGCGTCAGGCTTCACCCGGACCTTGACCCACATCGCCAGCATTGTGCCCTCCTTTCTGTCGGCCGTCCTCCGGACGCGGATGTTACACGAACAGCACCGATCGCGTCATCCGCGGAAACCCAGTCTCACGTTAGCGAGCAGATTTTGATCAAATTGGTGCTGTCATTGCGTGGCGCGCCCTGCTCGACGAAGCAATGGCAATTTAAATCGGTTGGCAACCTGATCGGAAGCGGCGCTAGTACAACTTGGCTCGATGTGGTATTCCTCGACGCAGGGCAAGCCGCCATAAGTCTGCATCATCGGCCTGCGCGATTCGCCTTGGACGCCAGTAGCTCCGCGTATTGGCACCGGTGCCGCACTACTTGCCGTCGTCTTCATGAGAGCGACATTCGCCATATGACGCGCAGTCAAGGCGAAATGGCGTCGAGTGCCTCTGTCGACGAAAACATCTTTGCAGCGTTGTGGCCGACACCCGGTACTTCGACAAGCCGCCAGTTGAAAGCCCAGTTGCGGGATTGCGCCAGTATCTTCGCATTACGGAAAGCGTTCAATCCGCGCTCGTACCGCGTCTCACCCTGCGCACGCGCCTCAGGGCTGTCGTTGCGATCCTTATCGCCGACGTCTTCTGTTCCGAGGAAGATGGTCATTGGCACGCTCAAATAGCGGCGAAGCTGAGGCTCGCCGTTGCCGGACTGATAAATGCCGCCGAACCCGAAAGCTGCGCTGATCTGAAGGCTCGCAAACACGTACGTTGACGGATTGACAATGACGATGCGCATCGCGTCGGTGGGCGTAAAGGCAGCCACCCGATTGAGGAACTGGCCGCCAGCGGAATGGCCAATCATCGAGTATGGGAGCATTCGACCCTCCTGCTCGCGAACCCAGGCGACGAGATCAAGAACGAACCTGGCCGTCCAGTCGTGCGAATTTTGAACCGCTCCTTGGTAGACGATGCCACCGCGCTGATACCGCCACGAAGGGAAGCGAACCGCATCGAACAATGGTGCGACTACAATCGCGCATAAGCGGTCGCCAAGGCTGCGCGCATGGTCGCGGTATTTATCAGCATCGCGATTTATACCGTGAAAAACCAGAAGAAACCCGCGATCAGGGCAGCCAGGCCGATACGTGAACACTGTCAAGTCGAGACCCGGCAGATGGACCGACTGTTGTCCATCCCCCGGTGCGATAGGCGCGGCAGATGCTCGAGCATCAACAAACATCGCGAGTAAAATGAGGGCAACAAGACCCATGTTGTTGGCCGTCCTCATCGCTGCCCTCTGGGCTTAGTAGTCCTGTCGCCGGAGTGCGTGCTCACCTCTTGAGCTCAATAGGACCGAGGCATCCCCAGAACGTGCTGGCCGAGATAGGCGAGCACCATATTGGTCGATATCGGCGCGGTCTGGTAGAGGCGGGCTTCGCGCCATTTGCGCTCGATGTCGTATTCCTTGGCGAACGCAAAGCCGCCGAAAGTGGCGAAGGTCGCCTCCGCGGCGTGCCAGGTGGCTTCCGACGCGAGCAGTTTCGCCATGTTAGCGTCGGCCCCGCATTCCTTGCCGTCGTCGAACAGAGCAGCGGCGCGGCGGCAGATCATATCAGCCGCTTCGAGCTCGGCATAGGCGCGGGCGAGCGGGAACTGCACCCCCTGGTTTTGGCCGATGGGCCGGTCGAAGACGATCCGCTCCTTGGCGTAATCGATACCTTTCTGCAACAGCCAGCGGCCGTCGCCGATGCATTCCTGCGCAACGAGGATGCGCTCGGCATTCATGCCGTCGAGGATGTAGCGGAAGCCATTTCCCTCCTCGCCGATCAAATTGTCGGGCGGCACTTCCAGGTTATCGAAAAATACCTCGGTGGTGTTGTGGTTGATCATCGCCTCGATCGGACGGATCTCGACGCCGTGCCCGAGGTTCTCGCGCAGATTGACGAGAAACACCGAGAGGCCGTCGGTGCGCCGCTTGACCTCGTCGACCGGGGTCGTGCGCGCCAAGAGCAGCATCAGGTCGGAATGGCGGGCGCGCGAGGTCCACACCTTCTGCCCATTGATGACGTAGTGGTTGCCTTGCCGCACCGCCCGGGTCTTGAGCTTCGTCGTGTCGGAGCCGGTGGTCGGCTCGGTCACTCCGAACGCCTGCAATCGTAATTCGCCCGACGCGATTTTCGGCAAATAGCGCTGCTTCTGCTCCTCGCTGCCGTGCCGCAACACGGTACCCATGATATACATCTGTGCGTGGCCTTGGCTGGCGGTACAGCCCGAGGCGTTGATCTCTTCGAGGATCACCGCCGCGGCGCGCAACGGCAACCCCGAGCCGCCGTATTCCTCGGGGATCAGCGACGCCAGAAACCCTCCCTGCGTCAATTCGGCAATGAACTCGGTGGGATAGGCCTGTTCGGTTTCGAGCTTGCGCCAATAGGCGCCGGGGTAGCGCTCGCAGATCTTGCGCACCGACTCGCGCAGTTCTGGATAATCCTCACCAAGGGCCACCATCGTCGCCGTGTCGGTCATTGGGTGCTCCTTTCCGCCGATCTCGCCGCAAAAATAGCGCAGAGCGGCGGCGAATTCACCCGGCGCGGACGGCGCGGTATTCGCGGCGGACGATCTCCAAGAGCTCTTCGGCCGAGGTCACCCCGGCCTCGCTCTCAAAGGTGATTTCGCCGTGCTGCATGAGCACCACGCGGTCGCAGATCTCCAGGGTCTGCGCGTAGTTATGGGCGATCATGACGATGGCGATGTCGCCGCGCGCGCGCAGCCGCTCGATCAGCTCAATGATCAGCCGAGCCTCGCGCGCGCCCATCGCCGCGAGCGGCTCGTCGAGCAACAGGATTCGCGCTTTCGAATAGACCGCGCGCGCCACCGCGATCGCCTGGCGCTGCCCACCCGAGAGCGCGCCGACCGCGAGCTCGACCGAAGGCACATCGACGCCGATTTCCGCCAGTGCCTCGGCGGCGCGCCGACGCATCTCGCGATGGTCCAAGAGCCGCAGCGGCCCCCGGCGCAACAGCTCGCGGTTCAGAAACATGTTGTGGTAGATGCTGAGCCCGTTGACCAGCGCCAAATCCTGGTAAACGCATTCGATGCCGAGCGCTCTGGCGCCGTCGACCGAGGCAAGCTCCGCCGGTCTTCCGTCGACGAACACCTGTCCCGAATCCGGCTGGTGGTAGCCGGTCAGGATTTTGATTAAGGTCGATTTGCCGGCGCCGTTGTCGCCGAGAATGCCGAGTGTCTCGCCCCACGCCACCTCAAGCGAGACGCCGGCAAGCGCGGTGATCTTGCCGAAAGTCTTCACCAACTTCTCGGCGCGGATCGCTTGGGCCCGGATCGGCTCCATTGGGCCCTTCATGCGGGGCCGCCGCCGCGCAGCCGCGCGAGATGGATGTTGGCGATCATCGCGATCAGGATCGCGGCGCCGATGACGATATCGAACGTGAAGGCGTTGATGCCCTGCAACGTGAAGCCGTCCTGCAGCACACCGAGCATTATGCCGCCGACGAGCCCGCCGATAATCGTGCCGGCGCCGCCGGCGATCGCCGTACCGCCGATGACGCCCGAGGCGACGCCGAGGAACATCATGTTGCTGCCGCCGGCCAAAGGGTCGATCGAGCCGACGCGAAACGCCTCCAATAGACCGGTGAGGCCGCCCAACGTGCTGGTCAGTACGAAATTGCCGATCTTGATGCGGTTGATCGCGATACCCGCCTCGGCCGCCGCGACGATGTTGCCGCCGATCGCAATCGTGTGCAGGCCCCAGCGCGTGTGGCGCAGCACGACATGCATAACGGCGACGATCGCGAGGGCCCACAGGATTTCGGAATAGCTCCATTCTCCCATGATCCCGGTCAGGATCGGCCCGCCCGCCGTGTTCGCGGGATAGCCGCGCGAGATCGTCAGGGTCAGCCCGGTGATCAGGAACAGCATTCCCAGGGTCGTGATGAACGATGGAACCCTGAGCCCGATCGTGATGAGCCCGATCGTCAGCCCGATCAGCGCGCACACCGCCAGCGCCGCGACGATCGCCAGCGGCTCCGGCGCGCCGAAATCGTTAATGTTTTCCATCAGGAAAGGCGCCAGCGCGAAGACCTGGCCAACCGACAAATCGATCTCGCGGCAGATCAGCAGCATGATCTCGCCGCAGGCGATGATGACCGGCGCGGCGACGAACTGCGACAGCGTCTGCAGGTTGGCTGCGGTGACAAAATTGGCGTTGGCGATCTCGAAATAAACGACGAGCGCCACCGAGACGACGATGACGCTCGCCTCCGGCCGCAGCAGCAGGGCATAAGCCCGACCCGCCAAGCCGCCGCGCGGCGGCGCCGCCTGCGCGGCCTGCCCCGACACCAGGCTCAACCGCCGATCGCGCCGGTATGCGGAACGATCTGCGCCTCCTTTCCGCTGCCCTCGTAGCGCGTCTTCGTGTTGAGATACGGATCGATGCTGTCCTTGGTGACGAATTTGAGCCCGGTATTGATGTCGGCCGGGCCCACCAGCCCGCCCGACACCTTCCACGCGAACATCTCCATGACCGTGTAGAAGCCTTGCAGGTAGGGCTGCTGGTCGATGACGAAATCGAGGAACCCGTCGTGCACCGCCTCCAGCGAACGCGGCAGCATGTCGTAGCCGCCGGCATGCACGCCCTTCGACGGCAGATTGTATTTTCGGCTGATCAGGCCGCAATTCATCGTGTCGCCGCCGCCGGTGCCGAACATTCCCTTCACATCCTGGTTGCCGAGGTAATAGGCGTCGATCTTCGACAGCGACTCGTTGGCGGCCGGGGCGGTGGCGATCATCGTCGCCTGAATATTCGCGCCCGATTTCTTGATCGAGTCCATCGCGCCGTCGAAGCGCGGCTGCAAGTTGAGCTGACCGGGCGTCGCGATGAAGATCGCCACCTTGCCGGAGCCGACCAGCTTGACGATGCGCTCACCCATCATCTGCCCCGACAGGAACAGATCCTGGCCGATATAGGCGAGGCGCTTGTTGGTGCGCGAATCGGCATTGTAGCTGAACACCGGGATGCCCGCGGCGAGCGCGTTCTCGACCGGCCGGTCGAACCCCTTCGGGTCGACGAGACACACGGCGATCGCGTCGGCCTTGCCGGCGATCGCGGTGTTCATCGCGTTGACCATCTGCGCGACATCGGAGGTTTCGGAGCCGGTCCACTGATAATCGCAGCCGAGCAGCGCGCAGGCGTCCTGGATGCCGTACTGGCACGGCACGAAGAAGGGATTTGCCGTCACGTGGTTGACGAATACGAATTTCCAACGCGGATGCGGCGGGAACGGTCCGCCCTCCGCCGCCTCCGCGGGCCCGGCCGCACCCGCGAGATACGCGGCGACCGACCCCGCCGTGACGCCGCGCATCAACGCGCGCCGCGGCAATGCCCCGGTGATGTCGCGCGAGCCTCTCTTCATATCGCATCCTCCCTTGATTGCCTCATAACGGCCGCTGCAGTGAACATAACCGGCCCTGTGTCCGCGTGTCATTTTGAAGATTCTGGCTTGGGAACCGCGCAGCGGGGAGATCTCGGAGCGGCCCGACGAGAATATGCGGTTGGGATGTCGCTCGCTGAGAGCGGCTGGCCAAATCCGACCCCGACAACGCCGGCTGGCAGCGCAATGTCGCCGTCTCACGCAGCCAGCTGGCGACAGCTTACCGGGTCGCGGGAGACGCCGAGTCGGCCCGCGCCCATCTCGCCGCCGGAAGGGCGATCATGGCCGAGCTCGTCCGAAGTTCCCGGATGGGCGCAGTGGCGGTGCGATCGTGCTTGCCGTAAACCGCAGGAACAAGGGGTAGATCCAAGAAGGGGACACGCCTCACGTCCGAGATTGCTTCGTCGCTCGCGCTCCTCGCAATGAAGTCCATTTGTGCTGTCATTGCGAGCGAAGCGAAGCAATCTCGGCAGGCGCAGGCCCAATCAAGTGTCAGGTTCGCACCACTAGGGCCCGCGGTTGTAGTGTCAATTGAGGAGGTAAGGGGGCGGGCCTGTGTGACAGCCCGCCCGGTGTGTCACCATGCCGACCGGCCAGCTTTGTCGAAACGCAACGGTACGGTTGCGTTGCGTTATTTCCTATGTTATATGTCCGTTGTCGCGAGTGGCATAGCGACGCTTGCTGGGGAATTGGTCATGGTGAAATACAAAGCCGCGATTATCGGTGCCTGCGCCGCTATCGCTCTTGCTGCAGCACCCGTCGCTCCCGCCTCGGCGCATGGATACCATCACGGCGGACTCATCTTCGGTTTGGCGGCGCTGGGGGCAGCGGCGGTTGTCGGCGCCGCGACTATCGTGACGGCGCCGGTTCGCGCGCTCGCCGCTCCAATTTATGGGCCTGGGACCGGCTATTATGCACCGGGTCCGGGCTATTACGCTCCGGCTCCGCAGTATTATGCCCCGCAACCCAATTATTACTCGCCGCCTCCCGGTTATTATTACGGACGCTAACCGGCGCGGCGGCGGCCGGCCGTCGCGGGAAGAGGCGGCGCTCCTCGGCGAGCGCATCCTCGACGTCGCCACCGAGCTGTTTCTCGCCGAGGGCTACGGTGCCACCAGCATCGAGGCGATCGCCCAGCGCGCCGGGATTTCCAAACGCACCTTCTACTACCGCTTCCCGGACAAGGCGGCACTCTTCGCCGCCGTCGTGCACCGGATCATCCAAGGGCTGCGGCCACCCGCCGGCACGCCGCTCTACGAGGGCGGCGGCCTCGACGAGATCCTGCGGCGCCTGACGAGGCTGCTGTTGCGGGCCGCGCTGGCGCCCATGGCCCTCGCGCTCAACCGTTTGGTGATCGCCGAAGCGCAGCGCTTTCCCGAGCTCGCCGCGATCGCCGCACGCGAGGGCAGCCGGACCGAGGTCGTCGGCCAGATCGCCGCGATGCTCGACCGCGAGGCCGGCGCCGACCGCCTGGCCATCGATCGCACTCGCACGGAATTCGCCGCCGAGCAGTTTCTGCAAATGGTCATCTCTCAGCCGCAACGCCGCGCTCTCGTCCTCGGCCAGTCGATGACCGAAATCGAGCTCGAGGCGTGGGCGGATGATTGCGTCGATCTGTTCCTGAACGGCTGCCGCTTCTGGAAGTCGAGTGCGCTGGAATCGTAGCAACCGTAAGGCACAGCCTGCAGTACCCGGACGAGGAGAAGCGTCAACCGGCGACGGTTGGAGGCGGCTATGGTATTCTACGGCATGACGATGGCAGCAAGCGTAGGACGAAAAAGCGCAGCGCATTCCGTCGCTTACCTGCTTTGTCTCGCAATTTCAATTGGATCGGCTTCATCCATTCCAATAGCCCTTTCGGGGGCACAGCACGCAGTTCCCGGACGAGGAAAAGTGCCAACGGCGACGATTGGAGGCGGAATGCGCTGCGCTTTTCGGCCCTCTGCTTGCTCTGGAAACGGGCTGAGGGACGCGCAGCGGTTTATACTTACCCGCAGCCGCAGCTCGCCTGTTGCCGTTTGAGCAACACTAAAATTGCCACAATCTTCGGGCCTCATGGAGTGTCCGGAAGGGGCGATGGCCGGCCCCGGGTGACCGAACGGGTGGAGAGATGGCTGTTGTTTCGCTGCAAAAACAGCCAGCACGGGCAGCGGGGGATAGCTAGCGAAGAGCTGTCGGGGCGATCCTGCCGCCTGGCTCCGCGGTCCCGAGACGGCGGACCACCTATTGCTGCGGCTTGCTTGGGTTCGGGATACGAGGCAAGTTGCCTTCATCGGACGACTGCACCAACAGATGCGGAGCGGAGAGATGCCGATCCATACCGAAGACTTCGAATACCACCATCCGGCAGGCGTTCCGCTGCTCGCGCGGTTTTATCGCCCGGAAGGGCAGGCCCCGTTCCCGGCGGTGCTGGAAGTGCATGGCGGCGCGTGGACGTCGGGCGACCGGTTCAACAATGTTTCGATCGCCGAACACCTCGCCGCCCACGGCATCGCCGTGCTGTCGATCGACTTCCGCATGCCGCCGGCGGCGCGCTACCCCGATACGGTGGCGGATGTGAATTTCGGCATCCGCTTTCTGAAGGCGAATGCCGAGCGGTTCGCCACGCGCCCGGAACTGGTCGGCGGGCTCGGCACGTCTTCCGGCGGGCACCTCCTGCTGCTCAATGCGCTGCGGCCGCGCGACCCCCGCTATGCCGCGGCCCCGCTGCCGGGGAGCGATGCGCGCCTCGCGTTTGCCGTCGCCTGCTGGCCGGTGGCCGATCCGCTCGCCCGCTACCGCGCGGTCATCGAGCGCGGCAACGACCGGCTGGTCGAAGCCCACCACCAGTTCTGGCCGTCCGAAGAAGCGATGTCGGAAGGCAGCCCGCAGCTGATCCTGGAACGCGGCGAGACGGTCGACAAGCCGCCCGCGCTGATCATGCAGGGTACCGCCGACGACAATCTGACCCCCGACATGGCCGCCAATTTCGCGGCCGCCTACACCAAAGCCGGCGGCTCGATCGCGTTCCACAAATTCGACGGCCAGCCGCACGCCTTCATCCCGCGCGACCCCGCTTCGCCGGATGCGCGGCGGGCGCTGGAGTTGATCACGGACTTCATCCACCACCAGACGCGCTGATCCGTCAGTTGCGCGTCCCTTCAATTTCGGGTCAAGGGCTTGTAGCGGATGCGGTGCGGCTGATCGGCCTCGGCGCCGAGGCGGCGGTGCCGGTCAGCCTCGTAATCGGCGTAGTTGCCTTCGAACCAGACCACCTGGCTGTCGCCTTCGAAGGCGAGGATGTGAGTGGCGACGCGGTCGAGAAACCAGCGGTCGTGCGTGATGATGACGGCGCAGCCGGGATAGTCCAGCAATGCCTCTTCGAGAGCGCGCAGCGTATCGACGTCGAGATCGTTGGTCGGCTCGTCGAGCAGCAGCGCATTGGCGCCGGTCTTCAGCATCTTGGCGATGTGCACGCGATTGCGCTCGCCGCCCGACAGCTGGCCTACCTTCTTTTGCTGGTCGGGCCCGCGAAAGTTGAACAGCGCGCAATAGGCGCGGCTCGCCATCTTGCGGCGGCCGAGGTCGATCTCGTCCTGTCCGTCCGAGATCTCCTGCCACACCGTGTTGGCCGCGACGAGGGTATCGCGGGACTGGTCGACATAGCCGAGCTTGACGGTGTCGCCGACCCGGAATGTCCCGCCGTCGGGCGTTTCCTGCCCGGTGATCATGCGAAAGAGCGTCGTTTTGCCGGCGCCGTTCGGGCCGATCACCCCGACGATGCCGCCCGGAGGCAGGCGGAAATCGAGCGCTTCGATCAATAGCCGGTCGCCAAAGGCTTTCGAAACGTGCTGCGCCTCGATCACCAGATCGCCGAGCCTCGGCCCCGGCGGCAAGACGATCTGCGCCGTCTCGGGGGCCTTCTCGCGGCTCTGCGCGACGAGCGCCTCATACGCCGAGAGCCGGGCCTTGCTCTTCGCCTGGCGCGCCCGCGGGCTCTGCCGCACCCATTCGAGCTCGCGTTCGAGGGTGCGGCGGCGCGCCGCCTCCTGCCGCCCTTCCTGCTCGAGCCGCTGCTGCTTCTGGTCGAGCCATCCCGAGTAATTGCCCTCGTAGGGGATGCCGCGGCCGCGGTCGAGCTCGAGGATCCAGCCGGCCACCTCGTCGAGGAAATAGCGGTCGTGGGTGACGGTCACGACGGTGCCGGGGTAGTCTTCCAGGAAACGCTGCAGCCAGGCGACCGATTCGGCGTCGAGATGGTTGGTCGGCTCGTCGAGCAGCAGCAGATCGGGCCGCTGCAAGAGAAGCCGGCACAATGCCACCCGGCGCCGTTCGCCGCCCGACAGATTGGCGACCTCGGCGTCGCCCGGCGGACAGCGCAGCGCGTCCATCGCGATCTCGACGGTGCGGTCGAGGTCCCAGGCTCCTGCCTGCTCGATCTTTTCCTGCAATTCGCCCTGTTCGGCGATCAGCGCATCCATTTCGGCTTCCGAGAGGTCCTCGGCAAAGCGCGCGCTGACCGCCTCGAACCGGTCGAGCAATGCCTTGGTCTCGGCGAGCCCCTCGATGACGTTGCCGAACACGTCCTTTGTCGGGTCGAGCGCCGGCTCCTGCGGCAGATAGCCGACCCGCGCTCCTTCCGCCGCCCAGGCCTCGCCGGCAAACTCGCGCTCGTCGCCGGCCATGATGCGCAGCAAAGTCGATTTGCCGGCGCCGTTCGGCCCGAGCACGCCGATCTTGGCCCCCGGCAGAAACGACAGCCAGATGTCCTTCAGCACCTCGCGCCCGCCGGGATAGGTCTTGCTCAGCCCCTTCATCACGTAGATGTACTGGTACGCCGCCATCACGGATCCATCCGGTCGACTGTGTTAATACTGCCCGCGGGGCTCGAGGCCGAAGGCGTGCTGGCCGTACATCGTGCCGACCGCGTCCCAATTGAGGCTGACATGGCGGGCGACGGCGTTGACGTCGCGCCAGGCGCGCTGCACCGGATTGCTGAGCATCAGGCCATAGCCGCCGGTCGAGGCGTTGAGCGCCTCCACGGCCTGGAGCGCGAGCTTGGTCGCATAGGCCTGGTTGCGGCGGCAGCGGATGCGGTCGGCGACCGTGATTTCCTCGCCGGCCCGCAATTTCTCCATCGCGTTGCGCAGATCGGTCACCAGGATCATCTCCGCCGCCTCGATCGCGGCGGAGGCTTCCGCGACGCGCAACTGCACGGTAGCGAATTCGGCCATTGCGAGCCCGCCGCCGGCCAGCGCGCCGCGGGTCTCGCGCCCGGTCGTCATCGCCAGATAGGCCTCGAGCGCCCCTTTTGCGGCGCCGACCGCGGTCGAGGCCAGCATCGTGGCGCCGAGCACCAACAGCGGCAGGCGGTAGAGCGGGTTCTTGTGATATTGCGCGCCGGGCGTGCGCCCCGAGCGCGTATCGGCGAACAACAGCACGCGATGCTGCGGCACAAAGGCCTCGTGCACGATGATGTTCTTGCTGCCGGTCCCCGACAGTCCGCAGACGAACCAATTGTCCTCGATCTCGACATCGCCGATCGGCAACAGAAAAAACGCGCCTTCATAGGGCGGCGCGCCGCCCGGCGGCGTGATCAGGGCGCCGAGCCTGATCCAGCTCGAATGATCGCAGCCGCTGGCGAACGACCACTTGCCGCTCAGCACATAGCCGCCCTCTGTCGGGACCGCAGCGCCGGTCGGGGCGAAACAGGCGCAGGTGAAGGGGTCGTCCCCGCCGCCCCACAATTCGCGCTGTGTCTCGATCGGGTAATGGCCGAACGAAATGCCGTTGGAGAGGGCGCCGTTGAGCGCCCATCCGGTCGACGCGCAAGCCGCCGATACCGCCAGCGCGATTTCGAGCGCGACCACGGCGTCGTATTCGAAGCCGCCGAACTCCTTCGGCCGGCAGGTCCGCAGCAGTTCCGCATCGCGGATTTTGCCGATTATGTGCGGCGCGATAGTGCGGTTGCGCTCGGTCTCTTCGGCCAACTCCCGGATCTCGGGCACCATCGCCTTGGCGCGGGCGATAAGTTCCTCCGGGCCGGACGGTGCGACAAGGCGAACAGCGGCACTCGTCATGGGCCTCTCCGGGAGATCTCGTCGAGCGCGCTCAGGATGCCCCCGCCCGGAAATCGCGACAAGCGGAAACCCAGCCCGTGGGCATTTGGCGTTGACGGCGGGGCGAAGAAGGCTGACAGTCCGAACATGATCCTGTTGCCAGGGTAAGGCCCGTAACCAGCTTTGAACCCGTCGCCCGATAGACCAAAGGATCAGGCAGCGCGCGGCGGGAACCGACCACGACCAGGAGGGAATCATATGCCTAACGACCCAACACCCGGCGCCGCCGACCAGACCAGCACCGCGCAGCGTGGCGCCTTGCATGGTGTGCGGGTGGTGGACCTGACCCAGTTCGAGGCCGGGACATCCTTGACCCAGACCTTGGCTTGGCTCGGCGCCGAGGTGATCAAGGTCGAGGAGCCCACCAAGGGCGAGCAGGGCCGCGGCGCCTCGACCGACAAAAAAGGCGTCGACTCGCATTATTTCATGCTGCTCAACGCCAACAAGCGCAGCGTCACCGCCAATCTGAAGACCGACAAGGGCCGCGCCCTGTTGCGCGGGCTGATCGAAAAGGCCGACGTCTTTGCCGAGAATTTCGCTCCCGGTGTTATCGAGCGGCTCGGCTTCGGCTACGACGTGGTGCGCGAGATCAACCCTCGGATCATCTATGCCCAGGTCAAAGGGTTTGGCCAGGACGGCCCCTATAAGAGCTTTCTTGCCTTCGACATGATCGCCCAGGCGACCGGCGGCGCGATGTCGATTACCGGCGAGCCCGACGGACGCCCGATCAAGCCCGGGCTGACGATCGGCGACACCGGGACCGGGCTGCACGGCGCGATCGGCGTTCTCGCGGCGCTCTATCAGCGTCAGTTCACCGGTGAGGGTCAGCGCATCCAGCTGGCGATGCAGGAATGCGTGATCAATTACGGCCGCATCTCCTACGCCGCCCAGGCGCTCTGGGGCAAGGCCGCGCCGCGGATGGGCAATCAGAGCATCATGGGCACCAATTCGCCGAGCGAGACCTATCCGACCAAAGGCGGCGGCCCGAACGACTATTGCTACGTCTACACGTCGCGCGCCAACCCGCAGCATTGGGAGCGGCTTCTCAAGATCATGGGCCGCGAGGACCTGATCGGCGATCCGCGCTTCGACAGCCCGCAGGAGCGGTTCAAGAACCGCCACTTGGTCGACGAGATGATCGCAGAGTGGACCAAACACCACGACAAGATGGAAGTCATGCAGCGGCTCGGCGAGCAGGGCATCCCGGCCGGCGCGGTCATGGACACGATGGAATTGTCGAACGATCCCGACCTCAACCGCCGGGAGATCTTCGTCACCGTCAAGCACCCGGTGCGCGGCGACTTCAAGATGCCGGGCTGGCCGGTCAAGATGAGCGGCTCCAAGGTGCCGATTACCGCCGCCCCGCTGCTCGGCGCCGATTCCGATGCCGTATATGGCGAACTGCTCGGCCTCTCGGCGCAGGAGCTCGCTGCACTGCGCGAGGAAAAGATCATCTAAATCCGCGCCCTCTCCGCCTTTGGGGGAAGGGAGGGACCCGTCGCGAAGCGATGGGGGGGTGAGGTAGGCACTGCCGGCACTGGGAATCCACCTCCCCGGCCCTCTGCGCCCCAAGGGCGGAGAGGGAGTTTCGGGAGGGACGGCGGCGATGAACGCGAATACGGCTCCAACACTGGGGGTGGCCACACCGCTTGCGCCGACACCGCGGTGGGAACCCGCCGAGAGCTATCCGGACCCGGCGATCCGCACGCTCGACCCGCGCTTCGAGAACATCAAGCCGCCGTTCAATGCGGCGGTCGAGCGTCTGGCGACTGGGTTTCGCTGGGCCGAAGGCCCGGTGTGGTTCGGCGATGGCCGTTACCTGTTATGGAGCGACATCCCGAACAACCGGATCATGCGGTGGGACGAGGAAACCGGCGCGGCGAGCGTCTTATCGCAAGCCCTCCAACCACGCCAACGGCAATACCCGCGACCGCCAGGGACGGCTCGTCACCTGCGAGCACGAGGGGCGGCGGGTCACCCGCACCGAATATGACGGCTCGATCACCGTCATTCTCGACCGGTTCGAGGGCAAGCGGCTCAACTCGCCGAACGATGTGGTCGTCAAATCGGACGATTCGATCTGGTTCACCGATCCGCCGTTCGGGATCCTCGGCAATTACGAGGGCGAGCGGGCGGCACCGGAATTGCCGACCAACGTCTATCGGGTGGACGGCAAGACCGGCGCCGCCACGGTCGTGACCGGCGACATCAACGGGCCGAACGGCCTTTGTTTTTCGCCCGATGAGAGCAGGCTCTACATCGTCGAGTCCCGCGCCAGGCCGCGTCTCATCAGCGTTTTCGACGTGGTCGACGACGGCACCAGGCTCGCCAATAGGCGCGTCTTCATCAATGCCGGCGAGGGAACACCCGACGGCTTCCGCTGCGATGTCGAGGGCAATCTGTGGTGCGGGTGGGGCATGACGCCGGGGCTCAATGGCGTCGCCGTCTTCGCCCCCGACGCGACAATGATCGGCCATATCTCGCTGCCCGAGCGCTGCGCCAATCTGTGCTTTGGCGGGCGCAAGCGAAACCGCCTGTTCATGGCGGCCAGCCAATCGGTCTATTCGGTCTATGTGAATACCCAGGGCGTCGCGGGCGGCTGAGCGGTCTTTGATCTGGCGCGATTGACGATTTCATCTTAACCTGCTGCGTTCAACTGCGGGAGGAACAGATGAAGCGCTTTTTCCTTGTCTGCTCGTTGGTCGCGATCGCCGCGTGTGCTCAGCAACCTTCGCCGCCGCCAGTGGCATCGAACCCTCCACCTCCGCCGCCGCCCCCTCCGCCGCCGATGACCTATACTGTGTATTTCGACTATAACAACTCGCAGCTGGGCCCGGCTGCGAGAGAGGTGGTCAGGTTCGCGGCGGATGGCTACAAGGCAAGACCCCCCTCATCCGTTCAGGTCACTGGATATACCGATCCGTCGGGCTCGGCTGGGTATAATCAGCGCCTCTCGCTGCGACGGGCCAATGCCGTAGCCGCCGAACTGCAGAGTGACGGGGTGCCGCAGAGCGCGCTCGTGGTCAGCGGACAAGGCGAGAGCAGCAATGAGCCGACACCCGGCCAAGACCGCCGTGTCGATGTGACGGTGGGCGGACCCCCGCCGGCCTCGTAAGTCGCTACGCGAGAAGGGCGCCGAAGGCGCCCTTCTCGTGTTTCCGAGATCGGCTTCGCCGCTACACGGCTTCGTAAGGGAAGCGGCGGATTTCCTCGACGTTCCGTCCCTCAATGCGGATCAATCGGGTCGCACCTTCGCGGCGCGGCGAATGCAGGTCGCCCTCGTTGTAGAGGTGCGCATCACCGGGCTCCAGCGCATATTCCTTGAGGAGGCGCACCTTGCCAGGCTTGTCCTCGGAGGCGGGCTCCAGCATCGACCAGTCGCTCATGATCGTCCGACCGCGCGCCTGGCCGTAAATTGCCCAGGTCGGGCCGTGATCATGCGGCTTGCTCTCCCGCGCGCCGTGATTGACGTGGCCGAGGATGCAAAACCCGAGCTCCGGATCCTCGTAAAGCATCTTCCGCTCGGGCACGCCGTCGTGGAGATGCGTGTTGACGAAATCCTCGTCCTTCAGCACGTCCTGCACGAGCGCGCAGACTTTCTTGCGACCCTCCACCCCAGGATCCGTCGCAAGGATGCGGTGACATTCCCTGGAAAACCGTTCAAGAGTATAGCCCATCAAATCACCTCTTCGTCTGAACCTGCCGGCCGACAACGTATCTCGGCAGATATGCCAGGCACAAGAAATCCTTCCGCGCTAGACCCCATGAGCAACGAGGCGCCCGGCGCCTTCGATTACCTGGTCCCAGTCATCGATTTCGCGATTGACCGGCGCTACCATGATGTGCTGAACCCCGATCGCCTCATAAGCGGCGACCCGGTCGCGCAGTTCGCCTTCGTCCTTGCCGTTCCAGTGAGTTCGCATCGAGATCGTGAACCCCGGCTCGGGCCGGTCGCTGCGCAGCCGCTTGACGATCGGCGCGGCCTCTTCCGGCGTCAGCTGGCTGCCGTGCCACCCGTCACCGATCCGCGCCGTGCGCTTGTAGGCGGCCTCCGAGCGCGCGCCGAACCAGATCGGGATCGGCCGCACCGGCAATGGCTGCATCGTCATCTCGGTAATCTCGGCCGGGATGTATTTGCTGCGGAAGCTTACCGGATCCTGCGTCCAAACCGCGCGCATCATTGCGATGCCTTCGTCGGTGCGCCGCCCACGTTGGTGAAACGGCGAGCCCAATGCAGCGAACTCGGCCGCAAGCCAGCCGACACCGGCGCCGAGTATCAGCCGCCCCTCGGAGAAGTTCTGCAATGTCGCCAGCTCCTTGGCGAGCGGCAGCGGGTGGCGCATCGGCAATACCAACACGCTGGTGCCGAGCCGCACCCGCTTGGTGACGGCGGCGGCCCACGTCAAACTCAGCACCGGGTCGTAAAACAATGGCGAGCGGGGGAAGGTCGCCCGCGGCACGATGATGTGCTCGCTGACCCAGACATCGTCGAGGCCAAGATCCTCGGCCCGCATCGCCGCGCGGCGGATCTTGTCCGGAGTCGCCTGTTCGCCGGCATGCGGTAGATGAATCCCGAGTTGCATTGGCCGCTCTCCCGTGCTCGTCTCTTCTCAGACAATGCGTTGGCAATAGCAGAGATGAAAGGGGGGAGCCATGCGGTTCACCGACAAGGTCGCGGTCATCACCGCCTTCGCCAACGGCATCGGACGCGCGAGCGCCGAGATCATGGCGCGGGAAGGCGCCACCGTCGTCGGCGTCGACAACCACCCCGACCGCCTTGAGACCGCGGTCGCGGCATTGCGCGACGCCGGCGGGCGGGCGAACGGTCGGCTGTGCGACGCTCTCGACCAGGGGCAGGTCGAAGCGATTATTGCGTCGGTCGAGAAGGAGTTCGGCGCCATTGACATCCTCGTCAATGCCGTCGGCGGCAGCACGATAATCGCCAACTCCGGCGCCAATGTCGACGAGCTGACCTTCGAGGAATGGCAGAAACTGATCGCCTTCAATCTCAACGGAACATTCCTGTTCACGCACGCAGTCGTGCCGATCATGAAGCGGCGACGGCATGGCAAGATCGTCAACCTCGCCTCGATCGCCGGACGTGGCCTCAGCGAATCGAGCAGCAGCGCCTATGCCGCGGCCAAGGGCGGCATCATCGCCTTCACCCGCAAGCTGGCGTTCGAATTGGGGCCATACGGCGTCACGATCAATGCGATCGCCCCAAGCCTTACCTTGACCGAACGCATTCGCCCGCACTGGGAGAAGCGCTCGCAGGAGGCGCAGGCGGCCGAGATCGCCCGCACCCCGCTACGCCGCGTGGCAGAAGCCGCCGACCAGGCCAAGGTCATTTGCTTTCTTGCCTCCAGCGACGCCGATTTCGTGAGCGGAGTCACGATCGACGTCACCGGCGGGAATTGACGGCTCGGGCGCACGACTGTTCCACCGCCGTCACCCCCGCGAAAGCGGGGGCCTAGGCTCATCGGCCATTGCGGCACCGCTGGATACCCGCTTTCGCGGGTATGACGAAGAAAAGAGGAAAGGGACACAATGACGACTTTCGTTTTGATCCACGGCTCGTACCAAGGCGGCTGGATTTGGCAGCGGGTGGCGAACCGATTGCGGGCCGCCGGGCATACGGTCTATGCGCCGAGCCTCGACGGTTGCGCCGAGCGCAAGCATTCCCTGCGCCCCGCCATCACGACAGAGACGCATGCGGCCGAGATTGCCGACCTATTATTCTACGAGGATTTGCACGACGTCGCGATGGTCGGCACGAGCTCGGGCGGCATGGTCGTATGCCGTGCCGCCGAGATCGGGCGCGACCGGATCTCGCGCCTGGTTTTTGTGGACGCGCTGGCGTTGTTTGACGGCGAGCGGATCCGCGACATCGTCCGGCGCTCGACCGCGGTGCCGAGCGGGCTCGCCGCCGGTCCGACGCGCGAGGATGCAGAAAATCGGCTCTTCGCCGACCTCGACCCGCAGAGGCGGGCATGGGCGCTGGAGCGCTATACCCTGCATCCGATCGGGATTTACGAGAACCCAGTCAAGCTCGACAATTTCTGGGACCAGCAATGGCCGGCGACCGTGATCTGGTGCCGCCGGGCCGCCAATCCGGGCGAAGCGCACCAGCACCGCACCGCCGAAAAGCTCAATGCCCAATGGCACGAGCTCGATACCGGCCACTACCCGATGCTCAGCATGCCAGACGAGCTTACGGCGCTATTGACCGCAAAAGGCTAAGCCGCGCTCAGAATATTGCTCTCCCCGCCATTAGGCCCAACACGAGGAAGATCACGCAGATCACTATGAAAATGAAGAACAGGATCTTTGCGATTCCTGCGGCTGCAGCCGCGATGCCGGTGAACCCGAAGATCGCGGCGATGATCGAAATGATGAAGAAGAACAGTGCCCATTTGAGCATATCGGTGGTCCCGGAAAGTCGCTGCTAAACGGCTAATGTCCGGCCGGGCCTTGTCGTTCCAACCCGCGCCGCATCGGTCTCTTCCACTCCGCCTGCCGGCTGCCTATCCTGAGCGCCTCAGGAGGGTCCTATGGTCGAGTGGACGGGCGGCGCGTTGCCGACATTCGTGACGCATCTGGAATGCAGCCTCACCGGGGAACGCTACCCGGCGGACATTTTGCAGACGCTCTCAAAAGCCGGCCGTCCGCTGTTGGTGCGCTATGATCTCGACGGCGTCCGCCGGGCGCTGCCTCGCGAAATGCTGGCCGGACGGCCACACACCCTCTGGCGATATCGCGAACTGTTGCCGGTGCGCCGGCCGGGCAATGTGGTCTCGCTCGGCGAGGTCGTGACGCCGCTGATTTCGCTGCCGCGCATTACCGCCCGGCTCGGCGGCGGCGAGATCCTTGTTAAGGACGAAGGCCGCCTGCCGACCGGCTCATTCAAGGCGCGCGGGCTGGCGCTCGCCGTTTCGATGGCCAAGGAATTCGGGATCGCGACAATGGCGATGCCGACCAACGGCAATGCCGGGGCGGCGATGGCTGCCTACTGCTCGCGCGCCGGCATCAAATCCTATGTCTTCTGTCCCGACGATACGCCGGCGGTCAATGTCCGCGAAATCGCGATGCAGGGCGCTGAGGTGTTTCTCGTCAACGGGCTGATCGACGATTGCGGCAAGCTGGTCGCCGAGGGCGAACGGGAAGTCGGCTGGTTCAACTGCTCGACCCTGCGAGAACCCTATCGCATCGAGGGTAAGAAGACGATGGGCATCGAGCTTGCCGAACAGCTCGGCTGGGAAGTGCCGGACGTCATCTTCTACCCGACCGGCGGGGGCACCGGCATCATCGGCATGTGGAAGGCCTTCGCCGAGCTAGAGGCCATCGGCTGGATTGGGCCGAAACGGCCGCGGATGGTTGTGGTCCAAGCGACCGGCTGCGCGCCGATGGTAAAGGCTTGGGAGGAAGGTGCGGAACACGCCCCGCGGTGGGAGAATGCGCACACCTTCGCCGCCGGCATTCGCGTGCCGCAGGCGATCGGCGATTTCCTGATCCTGCGTGCGGTCCGAGAGAGTGGCGGGTTTGCCAGCGCCGTCAATGACGATGCGATCGCCGGGGCGTGGCGCGAAGTTGCCGCCGAGGAGGGATTTTTGTTGTGTCCCGAGGGCGCGGCGACCTTTGCGGCCTACAAACAGGCGCTTGCCGAGGGACGGGTCCGTCGCGACGAGCGGGTGGTTCTGTTCAACTGCGCGAGCGGTCTTAAATATCCGATGCCCGAAGCCGGCACGCCATTAAAGCTGGGCAGCGCGATCGATTGGCAAAACTTGACCGGCGGCGCTCCGGTCTCCCGCGGCGCGACCCAAGCGCGGTGATGCGGTCGATGCCGAAGCCCGCGCTCTGGGCTGCCGGGGTCGCGACTTTATTTTGTCTTGCAGCTTGCAGCGGGCCGCCTTGGACCATCGACCAATCGCCCGATGGGATAACCCTGCGGTGGTATCCCGACAACACACCCAATGCGGTAGCGGATTCGGTCGCCCAGGTTCATTGCCATTCATTGGGTAAGAATGCCGAATTGATCGCCTACGATCAAAACGGCAGTGCACAGATTGGCAGATATCGGTGCCGATGACACAAAAGGAGACCGAGACATGAGCATCGAGCAGCGGCTGAAGGAGTTGGGACTGACACTCCCGCAAGTCGGCGGTCCGCTCGGGAACTACGTCCACGCCAAGCGAGTGGGCAACCTGCTCTATCTTTCGGGCAAGGGCCCACCCGACAACCCCGGCGGCACAATGCCGAAAGGCAAGCTCGGCGCCGGCATGTCGATTGACGCGGGATATCGGCACGCGCGCGGCGTCGGGCTCGTGCTGATTGCGGCGATCAAGGATGCGCTCGGCGGCGATCTCGACCGCGTCGAGGACATTATCAAGGTGCTCGGGATGGTCAACGCCGCTCCCGATTTCGAGGATCATCCGAAAGTCGTCAACGGCTGCTCCGATCTGTTTGTCGAGGTGTTCGGCGAACGCGGGCGGCATGCGCGTTCCGCTGTCGGCATGAGCTCGCTGCCCGGCGGGATACCGGTCGAGATCGAGGTCATTGTCGCGGTCAGATAAACCCGCCGAAGGGTCTGCCGCGACGCCCTGTAGCTCCGCCCGTCATGACGATAGCCGGCAGATCAGCCGGCTTTTGCTGTTTTTTGCGCTGGTCTATGTCGTCGAGGGGATTGGGCAGACCGGTGGGCTGATCGCTCAGCCGCTCAATTATTTTCTGAAACAAACCTACGGGTGGACGCCGGTCCAGGTCACCGCTTATCTGACGGTCCTCAACCTCCCGTGGATCATCAAGCCGGTCTACGGCATCGTTTCGGATTTCCTGCCGCTTTTCGGCTACCGGCGAAAGAGCTATCTCGTTCTCGCCAATTTGATGGCGGCGGGTGCCTATTGCTGGGTCACTCAGATCACCTCGCCGGGCGAGATTATTGTCGCGCTGCTGCTCTCCGCCTACGGGATGGCGATATCGAGCACCGTATGCGGCGCTATTCTCGTCGAGAACGGCCAAAAATTCAGCGCCAGCGATGCCTTCGTCAATCAGCAGTGGCTGTGGTTCAATATCGCGGCGATGGCCTGTGGCTTTATTGGAGGTGAGCTTGTCCAGAGGCTGTCGCCGTCCGGGGCGCTGCACGGCGCCGCCGCAATCATCGCCGTCGCCCCGTTGATCGTCGTCTTTGCCGGCGCCTTTCTGATCCGCGATTCGCAAACCCACATCAATTTCCCCGAGATGAAACGGACCTTCGCGAGCCTGCTGGCCGCCGTCACCCTGCGCGACCTTTGGGTAATCGCGCTCTTTTTGTTTGTCTATTATCTCAACCCGGGGCTGGGCACGCCGCTCTATTACCACATGACTGACAATTTGAAGTTCTCGCAAGAGTATATCGGGATTCTCGGCTCGATCAATTCGGCGGGCTGGATCGCCGGTGCGCTGCTATACCGCCGGTTTCTGAAAGGCATCACGGCAAGGGCGCTGCTGAATTTGAGCATTGCGCTCGGCATCGTCACGACAGCGGCCTTTCTGCTGTTGTGGAACGAGGCCCTGGCGGCGGCGATCAACTTCTTCAGCGGCATCGCTACCATGGTCGCCTTTGTCGCGACCTTGAGCCTGGCCGCGGATTATTGCCCGCCTCGGGCGGAAGGCTTCGCCTTTGCGGCTTTGATGTCGGTCACCAACTTTACGGCCGCCCTATCGGAAAATCTCGGCTCATTTTTTTACGAACATCTGTTTCAGCGCCACCTCGATCCGCTGATCCTGGTGTCGGCCGCATTTACCGCGTTGGCATTCGCTTTTGTGCCGCTGCTGCGACTTGGCGACAAGCAACCCGGGGAACCCCTCCCTGTGGGTAACGATTGTTGATACGCCGCGACCGGCGATCCGTTTTGGCTGAAAATCTCCTTTTCTCGTAGCGCAGATTGCTGGTTAATGTAACTTGGCCTTGTTAATTCTGCTCAGGTCAAAGACAGCCATAAGAGGATCCGATGCAAAAGTTGCTGCCAATGCTTGTGTTTCTTGCGACCGCATCGGCCTCTTGTCAGGGATCGATGGCGGTCGAGTTGCCGTTCGCGGCTGACGCTTTCGGCGCCGGCAACGCCGTCGTGCTCGTCGGCGGTATGGGCGGAGGAACCGGGGGCGGTATGGGGGGCGGCGGCATGGGGGGCATGACCGCTGGAGGCATGGGCGGCATGACGCGGCGGGGCATGACCGCGGCGGCATGGGCGGGATGTATGGCGGCACGAGTGGGTATGGCGTGATGCCGGGCAACAGTTTTGACCGCACCAATGATGCCGCGGATCCGAGCGGCGGAGGCGCACAGTCTTCGCAATACTATCTGTGCGTCACGCCCTACGACCGATGCTCGTTTGCCTCCTCCCCCGGCTCCCGCCGCAGCGGCTCCTCATGCACATGCGCCACCGGACATCGCGGCACGATCAAATAGGCCGCGGGCCAAGATTATCTGATAATCCCCGGCGGTAGGATCTCCTTCTCGCCCAGCATTTCCGAGCGGTACAGTTCGGAGATGGAGGCCCAGCGCAATTCGCAGATCTCCTCGGCCACTTGCTCGGCCCGCGCCTCGAGCCGCGGTGTGTCGAGATACCTGCCGCACAGCTCGATCTGGCGGCGGCTGTGCTCGACGTCGGCGGCATCGTGCTCGGTGAAGAATTCGATCTCCGGCGAGTTCAGCCTGAACCCATGGTGTTTTTCGAAAGCCGGCAGCAGGACCTCGCTGATGAGCCCCGGCATCTGCCCCTCCTGGGTCGTCTGCATCGCCAAGATCACGCCGACCGGCTCATTGGCGGTCGTATGATACATGTAAAGCGAGCGCGCCCACCAGGCGGGCGGCATTTTCGTATTGCGGACCTCGTCGTCGCTGAGCCCCGCGGCGCGACAGAAGCGCAGTATCAGCTCGTTGTGGTCGTGCGGCTCGTGGCCGGGCTCCGGGATCGCCTTCAGCCCTTCCTCCTCGGCGATGTTCTCGGCGATCATCTTGCGCACGTCCTCGAAATGGTAGCCACGCGCATAGAGCATCCCAAAGCTCGCCAACGCGCGCGATACGAAATGGTAGTGCAACGCCTGATAGCGGCCCAGCGCCCTCAGCGGCAATTTCCCTTCGCCAAAAGCGAGAAAAAAAGGATGCCGCTTGGTGTGCCAGCGCTCGCGGATTGCCAAGATGCGGTCGGTGATCGGAGCGAGGTTGCCGTTGCGAGCCATTGCCATTTCCTCCCGCAGTAAAACCGTCTCCAGCATACAGGGAGAGGCTCTACCCCGAAAGGGCCGCCCGTGGCCGCGAAACATCCGCGGGGCGGCCTTCGGCGGCATCATCGCGCGCGCGGCGAAGCGCATCGCGAAGGTAGGCATTGCATTCGGCATGGATTGAGGAAACATCCGTGCCGCCGCATGGCGGAAATGGCAAATGCTTACGACCCCGGCTCGAAGAGGTCCGCACCTGGGTGGCTTGACAGCCGGCGCGGTCGGCGCATGTTTGCGTAACGGTTTCGATCTCAGCCGAGGCGCATGACATGATCAGTGCGGATCTGGCCGGCAAAACGGTGCTCGTTACCGGGGCTGCTTCCGGCATCGGGCTCGCGGCCGCCGACATCTTTTCCCAATGCGGCGCGACAGTGGCGCTCAACCATTTGCCTGATGATGCGCGGGGGCCTGAGGCGGTGGAACGGCTCAAGGCCCAGGGCCGGCGGATCGTCGCGGCCCTGGGCGACGTCTCGCGGCCGGGTGAGGCCGAGCGGATGGTCAAGAATGCCATCGACGCACTCGGCCGGCTCGATTTTCTCGTCAACAATGCCGGGACCCCGGGAACCCCGAGGCCAATCCCGTTTTCCGACCTCGACGCGCTGACGGAGGAATTCTGGTCGAAGATCCTGACGACGAACCTGATCGGTCCGTTCCGTTGCGCCCATGCCGCGGTACCCGCATTGAAGGCGGCGCGTGGCGCGATCTGCAACACTGCCTCGATCGCTGGCGTTCAGGGCTCGGGCAGCAGCATACCCTATGCGACGAGCAAGGCGGGGCTCATCAATCTGACTCGCTCTCTCGCACGCACCTTGGCGCCGGAGATTCGGGTTAACGCCGTGGCCCCGGGGTTTGTCGACAGCCCATGGAACAAGGATTGGCCGGCCGACCGCAAGGCGACCTCGATCGAGCGCACGCCATTGAGGCGCGCGTGCAGGCCCGAGGACATCGCCGAGACGATCTTCTTTCTGTGCGCCGGCGGTGCGATGATCACCGGCCAAACGATTATCGTCGATGGCGGCCTCACCCTTTGATGTGCAACCCGTCACCCCCGCGGAAGCGGGGGTCCAGGGCGGGTGGCGGACCCTCTGGCGGCTGGATTCCCGCTTTCGCGGGAATGACGAATTGGAGCTAGTACAGAAGGAGAAATACGATGGACGAGCCGATCAAGCTGGAGATCTTCACGGACTACGTCTGACCCTGGTGCTATCTCAGTACCGTGCGTATTGAAAAGCTGAAGCAGAATTTCGACCTGGATACCGTCCTGGTGCATTTCCCATTGCACCCGGAAACTCCCGCGGAAGGCCGCTCGATGGCGGAGCTTTATGCCGGGCGCAATGTCGACCCCGAGGCGATGTATCAGCGCATGAAGGGACTGATGGACGCCGAGGGGCTACCCTATGGCCGGCGGACCCACACCTACAACAGCCGGCTGGCGCAGGAGCTCGGCAAATGGGCCGATACTCAGCCGGGCGGCGAGGCCATCCACGACGCCCTCTATAAGGCCTATTTTGTCGATGCCCGCAATATCGGCGACCCCGATGTGTTGGTCGAAATTGCGCAATCGGTCGGACTGCCGATGGAGGAAGCACGCCAGGTGCTGACGGAGCGGCGCTTCAAGGATGCGGTCGATGCCGATTGGGCGAAGTCGCGCCAGTGGGGCGTGACGGGGGTCCCGACCTTCGTCGCCGAGCGCTACGGCGTCGTCGGTGCGCAACCCTATGAGGTGCTGGAGCAGCTGGTGGAGAAGGCCGGCGCGCCGCGCCGCGCGTAGCTAATGTCCGAGCCGCGGCCGATCAGCTTTGACGCCCCGCTCCGACAGCGGGTCATCGAGCTGCATGTCTGGGCGGTGCGACAGGGATTGCTCGGCACGGGTGCTGCAGAGCTGTTCGACGGCTTCTGTCAGCGCCTCGTTTTCGGCGGGATGCCGCTGTGGCGCGCCTCGGCGGCAATGCGGACCTTGCATCCGCAATGGGGCGGGTACAGCTATCTCTGGCGTCGCGATCTCAATGCGATCGAGCCCTCACAGTTTGAACGCGGCAACGAGAATACTCAGGTTTGGTTGACGAGCCCGTTCGCCTATCTGGTGGGTCAGGCAGAAGCCGGCGGCAATGCTTGGCTGAATATGCGTCGACGGCTGGCGGGGTCGGAGGCGCTCCTCGATTTTCCGGTTCTCGAAGAGCTCGCCAGCGCCGGCGCTGCTGACTATTTCGCCCAAATCGTCCGCTTCGGGGCGAAGGGCGATGCCTCCCGCGGTACCGGCATCGGCTATTCTTTTGCCACCGACCGACGCGAGGGTTTCGGCGAGGACGACCTCACCCTATTGCAGGCCGTACTGCCGGCCCTGTCTCTCGCGATGATGACGCATGCCGGGCACATCATCGCCTCAGGCCTTCTCGGAGCCTATCTCGGCGATGACGCCGGGCGGCGGGTCCATGCCGGAGCGGTGGAGCGGGGCTCGGTCGAGAGCATCCGCGCCGCCCTATGGTTCGCCGACATTCGGGGGTTCACCAGGCTCGCCGACGGCACGCCGGGGCTCGCCGTCATTTCACTACTCAACGACATGTTCGAAGCGCTGACCGCCCCACTGCGTTCGCGCGGCGGGCAGGTACTCAAATTTATGGGCGATGGCATGCTCGCGATCTTTCCGCTGCTGGCGGAAACGCAAGCCGAGACCTGCCGCGATGCGATCGATGCCGCAAGAGAGGCAATGCATGCGCTGGACCGGGTCAATCGCGCGCGGGCCGAAGCGTGCCAACCGGTCGCCGAGGTCGACCTCGCGCTTCATATCGGGGAAGTACTGTACGGCAATGTCGGCGCCGCCGATCGCCTCGACTTCACGGTGATCGGGCCTGCCGTCAACGAGGCGGCGCGCATCGAGACCCTATGCGAACCGTTGGGACGCAAGGTGCTGGTCTCGGCCGAGTTTGCCGCTGCTGTCGGCAGCTGCAATGGACTCGAGCCTCTCGGCCATCATCGGCTGCGCGGGGTTCGCGAGCCCCGCGCGATCTTCGGGCTCGATGTGTAGCGGCCGGTCGGTTGCGCGGCGGGATTTCGATCGGTTAAGGTCCACGGCAGTTTCCGTGGGGGATATCGCCGTGACAAAGCTGATCGCCTTCTGTGCCTTTACCGGATTGCTGGCTGTCGCCGGTTGCGCCAGCCAGCAGCAGCTGGTCGGACAGAAAGAAGACCTCCTCGCTGCGGCGGGGTTCCAGATCAGGACTGCCGACAGCCCGCAACGCTTGGCCGCGATGCGCAGCCTGCCGCCGAACAAATTCGTCACCCGCGTCGTCAGCGGTCAGCCGGTGTACCTGTATGCTGACCCGCTGGTCTGCCGGTGCGTCTATTTCGGCACACAGCAGAACTGGGCGGCATATCGGCAAGAGATGTTCGCCAAGCAACTCGCCGACGAAGCCCAGATGACCGCTCTCATGTACCAGAGTGACTGGGACTTGGGCCCCTGGGGCTGGCCCTGATCAGCCTTCTTTGGTGAAGCCTTTGGCGCGCATGCAGTTATTGAGGACCTGGTCGGCGTAGCCGCCGGCTTGCCGGCGCATCGATTGCGCTTCAATAGTCTGCGTTCCGCCGAGTTGCCAGTTTCGGCCGAGCGTCGCGTTGATGTCGGCGTTGATCCCCTGTTCGTTGGCGAGCGCTGCATTGGCCTGCGCATTGCAGTCGGCAAGCTCCCGGGCGATCGTCTGATCGTCCGCGCCCGCCTTGACCCAATTTGTCGCAATCGGGGTCTGCCCGGCGCAGACCGTCAGCAACAGGCAAGAAAGGGCCGCGCCGACGGCGGGCAGGGGGCGGCGGCTACGAATGGTCATCGGCAACTCCTCCTCAAGGGTGGCCGAAAGCACGCGGGATCAGACCGGATTGGAACCAGGTCACAAAGGTGTAGATGCTGAATACCGGGAGGCGCAAGCGCTGCGACAAGGTGCGGGCGTAGGGCACCATGTTCGTGCATTCGAGGAGTATCGCGCCGATGCCGTCATGGCTCGCGACGAGACTGTCGCCGGCGGCAAGAATATCCCGCTCGGCCGCGGCGACATCGAGCCGCTCCTCGTCGTTGATCATGACGCGGCTGAATTCGCTGCCGTCGTCGGTGCCGACGACCGGTGTCTCGGGATTGGCTCCGGCCGCCCGCAAATGCTGCCCGCTCAGGTTCGCAGCGCTGACCGTGAGAATGCCGACCCGTTTGCCGGGCGGAAGCACGCGTTCGATGAACGGGATCTGCATCAGGCTCGACGTCGCGACCGGCACGCCGACATGCGCAGCGATGTCGCGTTGGTAAAGGGACAAAAACCCACAAGTCGTCGTGATGCCATCGGCGCCGAGGCAGATGAGCTCGTCAGCGGCGGCGAGAAATTCATCCAGCAAGCCCTCAGCCTTTTCGCGCACGACACGGCGCGGCGAGGCACCCGGCACGACCCTGTAGAGGACCGGAAACGGCCAGGTCTCGGCATTGCCCATATCGCCGGGGATGCGCGGAAACCGTGTCTCTAGCATCAGAATGCCGACGCTGGCCCCGTACAGGGTTTTGCCGCCGTAAGCTATTCGCGATCCATTAGCCATTTTACACCACCCATTCGTTGAGCTGCGCCTAGCCAAATGCAGCTGCCGGAATTTGAAAATATCTTCGATGAAGGTTCGGCATTGGGATCTGAGTGCCAACTTATCCCGCCCCCATCTGCCGGACAACGTCGGGAAGCGCGCCGCATGGACGGCCCTTCCACGCAGTCGTTCGATCGCCTATCCGCTCAATTTCGCGGAATTCAGCATGACAACGTGTTTGGCATTCCGGTCGACATCACTCTATCTGAACTCGCTGTCGAACCGTTCCTGCCGGCCGACGCCGCGACAGCTGAGGCTTTGCATCGGCTCGCCGCCGCGAAGTCATGATCAACGGGCTATAGGCAAGGAGAAAAGCCATGTCGGATGAAACTAGGTCGAGCGCAATCGAAGCCGCAGCCGTGCCGCCCGCCCGCGCCGGCCGCGGCTATCCCGAGCCGTTCGCCGCACGGGTCGCCGGAAGAGAACGGCGAGCACTCGGCGATGTGTTCGGGCTGACCAATTTCGGGGTGAACCTGACGCGCCTACCGCCGGGGTGCATGTCGGCGCTGCGCCATACCCATACACGGGAGGACGAATTCATCTATATCGTCGAGGGCGAACCCGTGCTGGTAACGAATGCGGGCGAGACGCCGCTCCGGCCCGGGATGTGCGCCGGCTTCAAAGCCGGTTCCGGCGATGCTCACCATCTGGTCAACCGCAGCGGACGTGACGTCATTTATTTGGAGGTCGGCGACCGCAATCCCGGAGATACAGTGGTGTACCCGGATGACGATCTGGGTCGAGCGCTCACGCCCAACGGCGAACGCGCCTTCGTGCGTCGAGACGGCCGGCCTTACTGACCTGACGAGGGTTCCTTGAAAATCCCGTCCTGCTGCCGGTGCAGCGTGCGCCCCAGATCGCTTTCGACAATTTGCGGCGAGGTGACGCCCATCGAGACATAAATACTCATCAGGGTTTCGACGCCGATATTGGCTGGCTTGACCCACGCGGCCGGGACATAGATCAATGCGCCGCCCACGGGTACCGGCGCGGAGGGGACGAGCACGACATGATAACGCTCGCCGCCGATCAAGATCGGCTTGGGCATCGGCAACAGGCCCAATACCCCGGCGCCGCCGTCACCGCCGAAGAAGCACCAGACCGGGCTCATGCTTTTGAGCCCGTCCTGCTCCTTTCGGTCCATAATCGCGACAAACCGCTTGCTGACATCGTACAGATTGCGGACGTACGGAATGCGCTGCATCAGCGCGTCGATTCCATAACGCACTCTGTTTTCGAGCCGGCTTTCGACGCCGAGGCCGAGCAGATAAATCAGTCCGACTACGATGACCGTACCCAAAACGTATGCCGCTATAGGTGAATCCGAGAGGCCGAACCCGATCGAGATCAAGATGCGTCCGACTGGGCCGTTCGGACCGACGTAGCCGTAGATAAAGCTGCCGACCCACACGATAACGGTCACCGTCACAGCGACCGGGAGCAACACGAGAAATCCCGCGAGGAACGTACGGAAACGGCTGATCATCGCACACCAAACAACAAGGGCCTCGAGGGGCAGATACCGAGGGGCAGATACCGAGGGGCAGATACCCCAGGCCGTCTCGTTATTCGGCGGCTTTGTCGGGTACCCTGTGCTCAGGTATCACGGGTGTCCTGCGCTGGAACAGAGTTTTGACCCGCTCCCGCAGGCTCTGAAACAGCACATAGAGGCCCGGGATCACAAAGATCCCGAGAAAGCTCGCGGCCACCATTCCACCAAACACCGCGGTGCCGACGGCGCGGATCGTCGCAGCGCCGGCCCCCGACGCGATGACCAGCGGCACCAGACCGGCAATGAACGCGAAGGAGGTCATCATGACGGCGCGGAACCGCAGTCTGGCGGCTTCGATGGCGGCCGCGACGATGTCATGCCCTTCTCGCCGCTGCTCCATCGCAAATTCGATGATCAGGATGGCGTTTTTGGCGGCGAGCGCGATCAGCACGACAATGCCGATCTGCGCGTAGATATTGTTGTCGAGCCCGAACAGCTTCAGAGCGGCCATTGCGCCAAAGAGGCCCACCACGACCGACAGCAACGCCGCCACCGGCATCGTCCAGCTCTCGTAGAGACCAACGAGAAACAGATAGGCGAACACGATCGCCAGACCGAGGATAGAGCCGGTCTGCCCGGCGGCCGCCTTTTCCTGCAGCGCAGTGCCGGTCCATTCATAGGAAAATCCGCTGGGCAAGGTAGTGGCAGCAACAGCTTGCATTGCCGCGAGCGCCTGGCCCGACGAGTAACCGGGCGCCGGACCGCCATTGATCGTGACCGAACGCAGATTGTTGTAGCGAATGATCGACGAGGGCGCAGTGATCAGCTCGACATCCGCAACCGCGCTCAGCGGCACCAGATCGCCTTGCGCGGTTCGCACCCGCACCTTGAAAATATCCTGGACCCCCTTGCGATCGGACGCGTCCGCCTGAACTTTGACCTGCCAGGTACGGCCAAAGCGGTTGAAGTCGTTGACGTAGGTTCCGCCCATCGTCGTCTGCAGCGCGCTAAAAATGTCGCCGATCGAGACGCCGAGGGTCTCGGCACGCTCGCGGTCCAGTTTCAGATAGACCTGCGGCGTCGAGGCCCCGTAAGTCGTGTAGACGCCGGCGAGTGCGGGGTTTTGGTTCGCCGCGATGACCAGCCCCTCAGCTACGGCTGCGATATCCTTCGGCGTCGCTCCGGCGAGGCTCTGCAGTTGCAATTCGAAACCTGCGGCATTGCCGAGACCGGAGATCGGCGGCGGGTTGAAGGCGACGACATTCGCGGCCGCAATCTGGCGGAACAACGGCTGTAGCTCGGCCAACGCCGAAAAGACCGAGAGCGAGGAATCTGTCCTCTCGTCAAACGGCTTCAAACCGACAATGAAGAGTCCCTTATTGGGCAGGGCGAGACCGTCTATCAGGCTGTAGCCGGCAATGCTGAGAACGCTTTGCGTCCACGGCCGGTTTTGGATCAAATCCTCGACCTGCGCCACGACCTTGTTCGTGCGGTTCAGCGATGCGGCGTCCGGCAACTGCACCTCGGCGAAGAACGCGCCTTGGTCCTCATCCGGCAGGAAACCCGTCGGGACGATTTTGGTGAGCCAGCCTGTCCCCAGAGCAAAGGCGATCACCAACGCAGCGGTGATCAGCGCCCGGCGCGCCAGCGGTCGAACTAGCCCCACATACCCGTCGCGGCCCTTGTCGATGCCACGTTGGAGCCAGGCGATCAGCCCTCGTCGATGGCCGCGATGCCGCAGCAAAACCGCGCACAATGCCGGCGAGAGGCTCAGCGCGTTGATCGCCGAGATCAGCATCGATACCGACACGGCGACCGCAAATTGCTGATAAAGCTGTCCGGTGATGCCGGGAATGAAGGCGGTCGGCACAAATACCGAGAGCAGCACGAGGGTGATCGCGATGATCGGCGCGGTCACCAACGACATTGCCTTTTCGGTCGCCTCGGCCGGGGTCAGCTGAGGCTCCGTTTCGAGAATATGCTCGACGGCCTCGACGACAACTATGGCGTCGTCGACAACGATACCGATCGCCAGTACCAGTGCGAGAACGAAATCGTGTTTGCCGAGAAGCCGAGCGCCAGCATTACTGCAAAGGTGCCGACGAGCGCCACGGGCACGGCGATGATCGGGATCAATGTCGCGCGCAAGTTCCCGAGAAAAATGAAAACCACGATGCCGACGAGCACAAAGGCCTCGAGCAGGGTCTTCTCCACCTTGTGAATCATCGCATCGACGAAGACCGTCGTGTCGTACATCACGTCATAGGCGACGTCTTCCGGCAGTCTGGGTTCGATCTCCTTCAGCGCGTTCTTGACGCCGGCGGCGACGGCGATCGCGTTGGCGCCGGGCGATTGGTAGATCGTGATCGCCTCGGCCGGCTTGCCGTTGTAGCGGGCGAGGCTGTCAGCCGATTTCGAGCCAAGCTCGGCGCGGGCAATGTCTTTGATCCGGACCACCCCGCCATCCGGATTTGCCCGAACGATGATGTTGTTGAATTCCTCGACCGTGGTCAGTCGGCCTTGCGTCGTGATGTTCAGCTGAAACTCGACATCGGGCACGAGGGGCGCCGCCCCAACGCGGCCTACGGCGGCTTGCGTATTTTGCGAGTTGATCGCGTTGATGACGTCTTGCGGGGTGATGTCTAGGCTCGCCATACGGTCCAGGTTCAGCCAGATCCGCATCGAGTATTCGAGGTCGCCCAATAGCTTCGCGTCGCCGACACCCTTCACCCGCTTCAAGGTATCGACCAGATTTATCTTGGCGTAATTCGACAGAAACAACGCATCGCGACTGCCCTTGGGCGAATAGATCGCGACGACTTGCAGGAGCGAAGTGGATTGCTTCTGTGTCGTCACGCCGTTGCGCTGCACCTCGGGCGGCAATAGAGCGAGCGCCTGGTTGACACGGTTGGTCACGTTTACGGTATTGAGGTCGGGGTCGCTGCCGACCTCAAAGGTGACGTTGAGAGTGTAGGTGCCGTCGCCGCCGGAGGTCGACTTCATGTAGATCATCCGGTCGACGCCATTGACCTGGGCTTCGATGACCTGCGCGACGCTTTCCTCGACCGCCTCTGCCGACGCCCCGGGGTAAAGGGCGCTGACCTGCACCTGCGGCGGAACGATGTCGGGGAACTGCGCGATCGGAAGCGCGCCGAGCGCGATTACGCCGGCGATCGAGATGACGATCGAGATGACGATGGCGAGCCGCGGCCGGTAAATGAAGACGGACGAAATCATCGAGCCCCCCGAATTTGTCTACCCGGCCGGGGTCAACCAGCCGGCGAGGGCGCAAGCTGGGGCGCTACGGTGATCCCGGCGCGGACACGCTGCTGCCCTTGAACGACGACGCGATCGCCCGGCTTTAACCCGTCATTGACGACCGCAAGACCGTTGCGGCCGGTCCCCTGTGTTATACGGCGCTGCTCGACCTTATTGTCCTCCCCGACCACAAACACGTAGGGACCGGTTTGATCGATCGCGACCGCGGATTCCGGGATTACGACGACCTTGTCGCCGCCCTTTTCTTCAATAATCACGCGAACCGTCTGGCCCGTGGTGAGAATGTCGTCCGGATTGGGGAACATCGCCCGGACGGTCTGACCGTCGGTTCGCGGATTGACCTGAACATCGAGAAAATCGATGCGGCCCGGCTCGCCGTAGATCGAGCCGTTCGCCAGCCGGACGCGGGCCCGCACCTTCCCGGTCACGTCGGTGTCGCGGGCCTCCAGCATCTCGCGCTGTGTCACCGAGAAAAGCACCTGCATCGGGTCGTCTTTGACGACAGTTGCGAGCACACCGGAATCCGGCCCGACCAGATTGCCGGGCGACACCGCCGGCCGCCCGATCCGCCCGCTGATCGGCGATTTGATGTCGGTATAGGAAAGCTGGATCTGCGCGTCCCGGAGGTTCGCCTCGGCCTCCATCACCGCAGCTTTGGCCTGACCCTGCTCGGCGGTGCGCTGGTCGAGCTGGGCGACCGGCGCGTTGCCCTTGCGGGTGAGTTCGGCGGTGCGCGCCAATTGCTGGTCGGCGTTGGCGAGCGTCGCCTGCGCTGACGCGAGCTGGGCCTTGCGTTGGTCGACCGCGGCCTCGAACGGTTCCTTCTCGATCGTAAAGACCACTTGGCCCTCTTTGACCCCGTCGCCGTCTCTGAACAGGCGCGGGCCGAGAAACCCCTGCACCCGCGCCCGCAGATCGACCTTTTCCAGCGCCTCGGCCCGACCGACGAACTCGGCTTGTTTGGTCATTGACCGCAGCTCGGCCGGCTGGACCAACACAGCCGGCGGCGGACCTCCTTGTTGGGCATGTCCGGGCACACCGGCCAATGCCGAAAACGCGAAAAAAGCAAAAGAAAACCACCAGCGTATCATCGCGCCCCCCACCAGTGAGCCGATGTAAACTACTCCAACCCTGCCCCTGCGTCCCGGGAATACTTCGGTTGGGTGGGGATGGCTTAATCCAGGACAGTGACCGTGCCGGATGACAAATCGTAATACCCGGCGACGATTTTTAATTGATTCTCTTTTATGTGATCGGCCAGAACCGGCGAGGATTGGCGCAGCAATCCCGCCTGGATTTTAGCGTTTGCCTTGATCGCAGCTGTTAAATCGGGGCCGGCCTGGTTGACAGCTGGGCGGATATAGGGATAGAGCGCGCTGATCTGTCCGGGGACCGCTTCGCCTTCAATCGCGGCATGGACGGCCCCGCAATTGGCGTGGCCCAACACCATGATCGCCTTGGTGCCCAGCACAGCAACGCCGTATTCGAGGCTAGCAATAACCGCCGAGGTAGCGATGTTGCCGGCAACCCTGGTAACAAAAATACGTCCGATGCTTTGATCGAAGATCAGCTCGACCGGCACCCGCGAATCCGCGCAGGACAGCACGGCGGCGAACGGCTCCTGTTTGTCGACCGTCTTTGCCCTCAATACGCTCAGATCTTCGTTGAACGAGGTCATGCGGCCTCCGGCAAAGCGACCGTTGCCGTCGATCAGCTGCTGCAGCGCCGCATCGGGGGTCAATGTGGTTTGCGCCCGGATGGCGGTTCCGGGAATGAGCCCCGAGACGCCGGCTGCCGCAGCCGATCCCAGTGCCTTACAGACAAATTCACGTCTCGATTGGATCATTCTTTCACCTCAAAGGCCGACCAGCCGCGCACTTTCATCCCATAACCGGCGGGCGAGTTCGTTGTCCAGCGCCGCCGGGTCGGGCTGGGCGAGGGTTTTGTAAATCACGTAGGCGCCGTGGAACGGCTTGGCGTCGGGCACCGTCGCGAGAAATAAGGGTGTCTCGGCGCCTTTCTCCGGACTGAGCATAAACGGTTTTGCGAGGCGCCAGCCGAGTTCGGCAATCCCGCCGCGCTGGCCGATCCCGGTGGCCACCATGCCCGGGTGAAGGCAGGCGGCGACGACTTCGTTGGGGCCGAGCCGCGCTGCCAGCTCCCGGGTGAAAAGGATGTTGCAGAGTTTGGAGCGGCCGTAGGCCCGCATCATCGTCCAATCCGGCGGGCGTATGATATGGTCGACATCGAGCCGGTTGCGGCGGTGGGCTTCCGACGCGACGGTGACGATGCGCGCCGGCGCCGAGGCCTTGAGGCGGTCCAGCAGCAAATTGGTCAACAGGAACGGCGCGAGATGATTGACCGCAAAGGTCAGCTCGAAGCCCTCCGCCGAAAGTCGGTAGTGCGGCGCAAACAGGCCGGCATTGTTGACCAGCACGTCGACCCGGTCATGCCCGGCCAGAATCTCGTCCGCCAACCGGCGCACCTCGGCGAGACGCGAAAAATCGGCTAGCGCCATATCGACCCGGTCGGAGCCTGAGCGCTCGGCGACCCACCGGCGCGCCTGCTCGGTCCGCGCGCGGTCGCGGCCGGTCATCACCATCCGCATCCCGGCGCGCGCGAGACCGAGCGCGGTGTGCAGCCCGATCCCGGAGCTCGCCCCCGTCACGACAGCAACCAATGGCGCCGCATCTCCGGCCGAGGAAATCACGCTCGTAATGCCCTAGTGGTAGGCTTCTAACGTTCGGCATTCACCCACCTCACCGTGATGCCGCGAAAGCGGGCATCCAGGGCGGCGGGCAAAGCGCCGGTAGCCGTGGGCCCCCGCCTTCGCAGGGGCGACGAGAAAAAGGCAGCCAGAATCCCTCCATTTGGTTGATACTAACTAGCTTGATGGCATCGAATTCGCGTCTTGTGGGGTCGTCGTTCATCTCGTCCCCTGGGTGGGAGCTGCTGATTGTATAACCAAGCTTGCCTGTGTTCCTGCATTCCTTACCCGGACACGGCATGATTTCGTTAAGGCCCCCAGCCGCGGGGCATGAAATGCGACCTTACCGATGAAGAAGCCGCCGTTCTCGCGCGGTTGCTGAGCGACACCATCAACGATGGAAATTCGCCGAACATCATTTTGCCGGCATAGCGCATTGATTAAGGAGAGGAAAAAGTGGCTATTGCGCGGGTGCACCTGCTACGCCCGCGATGGATACCCCAGCCTCCGCTGCGCCCAGCCGCTGCTCCGCTTGTTGTGCTGAGGCTCTCTCCACCATCTCCATAATTCTGGGCGCTTGTTCTATGCTCGCTTCATCCTGCTCGTCGCCACGCACCATTTTTCGCAGCTCAGCGATAAGGCCCTTTTCGAGATCTTCAAGCAAAAATGATATGCAGAAGGGTCGTGTTCGTCAATGAACTGGGATAACACGGTAATGCCGCTTTCAGTACGTTTTTTATTTTTTATTGGCTCAGCAGTCAAAAGCTGATCGGCATTTTCCAAGCCGGTTCCAAGAACCTTTGCCCGCATATACGCCCCCGGAACAATAGTCTGATATGCGGAGAAATAGGCCCCAGCTAAGGCGAGACAAAAGGCTGCTCGCTCTTCCCAGTGTGGTTGAGCGAGCTTCGCTAGATTTGCCGTTTGATCCCCGCCGGATATCATTTTGAAGAACTGTTGGGCATTGCGGTGCCGGGCGCTCCCGGTGGTCTTGACCGATTGGCTGTCGATGACCCCCGCCGAGGGGCTGGGTTCGCGCCCGGCCGCTTCGCGCGCTTGCAGCAGCAGCGCAAAATTTGCCTTTCCAGAACACCCTCGTCACGCCATGCGCAAAAGTAGTGCTGCACCGTCGTGAATGGCGGAAACTCCCGCGGCAGCTGACGCCACTGGCAGCCCGTCCGGGCGATATAAAGGAGCGCGTTGAACATCGCCCGCAACTCGACCTCCCGCGGTCGCCCTAATTTTCGGTCAGCCTCTAAGGCGACGGGCGCAGCTGTGCACCGGATCAAATTCCCGAACGATCGGGAACCAAGGCTGCTCGCCCGCGTTTGAGAGCGCTGGTTGCGGAGCATCTGGTGGCGATCTTCGGCCCAAGAGCCAACCTGTTCATGAACATCGCCCTGCTCTCGACGGCGGGTGCGTTTGGATTTCTGCTGATCCTCATCTGGGTCGTGCCGGTCATGGGCTACAACGACCAGGAGCGCTACACCCCGCCGCAGCCGGTGCCGTTCAGCCATAAGCACCACGTCAGCGGCCTCGGCCTCGATTGCCGGTACTGCCATACCACGGTTGAGATCTCGCAGAATGCGGGCATCCCGCCGACCCATACCTGCATGACTTGCCACTCGCAGATCTGGACCAATGCAGAAATCCTCGCACCGGTGCGGCAGAGCCTGGCCGAGGGCAAGCCGCTGCGTTGGACCGCAATCTACACCTTGCCCGATTACGTCTATTTCGACCACAGCATCCACATTGCCAAGGGCGTCGGCTGCACCGAGTGTCATGGGCCGATTGGCGACATGCCGCTGACCCGGAAGGCCACGACGCTCTACATGAGCTGGTGTCTTTCCTGTCACCGCGATCCTGCGCCGCATTTGCGGCCGCTCGATCAGGTGTTCAACCCGCATTGGCAACGGACGGCAGATACCCCGTCCGGCGAGGAGTTGATGGCCCAATACCATATCCATCCGGAGACGCTGTCCGATTGCGGCGTGTGCCACCGGTGAGCGTCTCTGGCAGAAATTACTGGCGCACGCTCGAAGAGCTGGCAGAGACGCCGGAATTCGCGGCGATTGTCGAACGCGACGTGCCGCGCTTTCACGACGTGCTAGGGGCTTTCGACCGGCGCCGTTTTCTCCAGCTGATGGCGGCCTCGATGGCTTTGGGCGGGCTGTCGGCCTGCGGCCCCGAGCCCAATCCGCGCCAGCTGCTCCCCTACGTCGAGCAGCCGCCCGGGATCGTGCCGGGGCGCTCGCGCTACTACGCGACGGCAACCACCTGCGACGGTTATGCGACCGGGGTTCTGGTGTCCCATCAGATGGCGCGGCCGGTGAAGGTCGAGGGTAACCCCGACCATCCCGCAAGCCTCGGCGCCGCCAGCGGGATCATGCAGGCGACGATCCTGACGCTTTATGACCCGCGGCGCGCACAGTCGATCGTGGGCAATGGTCAGATCGACACGTGGGAGAGTTTCATCACGGCGCTGTATGAACGCCGCGACCGGCTGCTTTCGCGTGGTGGCGAGGGGTTGCGGCTGCTGACCGGCAATGTCACTTCCCCCTCGCTCGCTGCGCAAATCGCGGCGCTGCAGCAGCAATACCCGGCGATGCGCTGGCATCAGTGGGAGCCGTTGCATCGCGACAACGAGTTTGCCGCGTCTCAGCGCGCGTTCGGCCGGCCGGTCGAGCACGTCTTCGATATCGCGGCAGCCGACGTAATCTTCGCGGTCGAGAGCGATGTGATTTCTGCCGTACCGGGCTGGCTCGCTTATGCTCGGCAATTTGCCGCGCGGCGCCGCCCGGACGAAACCGGCGGCCAGATGAGCCGGGTCTACGCGATCGAGAGCACGCCGACCTTGATCGGCGCCAAGGCAGATCATCGGCTGCCGATGCGGCCGGAAGAGATTCTAGACGGGATGCGCCATCTTGCCGCCGCGGTCGGAGCCGGGCCGCAGGAATGGACTCAATCGCAGACAAAGGACGCGTCCTGGCTGACGGCGGCGGCGCACGATCTCACACAACACAAAGGCCGTGCTCTGGTCCATGCCGGCCGCGAGCAGCCGGTAGAGGTGCATCTCCTCGCCGACGCGATCAACGGGGCGCTCGGCGCGTTTGGCAAGACGGTCCGGCCGATCGAGCCGGTTGTCGTTTCTCCAATGCACCACCAGCAATCGCTGCAAGAGCTCGTCGCCGATATGACGGCCGGCCGGGTCGACACGCTGCTGATGCTGGAGACGAACCCGCTTTACAGCGCACCCGTCGATCTCGACTTTGCGGTAGCGTTGAAGCGCGTGCCGCTGTCCGTCAGCCTCGCTCTCTATGCCGATGAGACTGCCGAGGCGAGCACCTGGCTGATCCCGGCGACGCACGAATACGAAGCGTGGAGCGATGCGCGCGCCTTCGACGGCACGGTCACAATTCAGCAGCCGCAGGTACGCAGACTGTACGGCGGCCATTCGGCGCAGGAGTTGTTGGCGGTGCTGCTGGCCGACACGTCACCCGACGATTACGCGCTGGTGCGCGGCTATTGGCAACGGGAGGCGCAGCAGAGAGGGGAGGGTGATTTCGAAGAGTTCTGGCATAAATCCCTCCGCAGTGGGGTCGTAAAGGACAGCTCCGCCGCGACGGTCACGGCCGCTCCGAAATCCGATGTTGCGGCCGGCTCGCCGCCGGCGCCGGCCGAAGCCGCAATCACCGTGCTCTTCCGTCCCGACCTGCTCGTGTGGGACGGCCGATTTGCCGATAACGCCTGGCTCTTGGAGATGCCGCGCCCGTTCAACCGCCTGACTTGGGATAACGCGGCGCTGATCGCGCCGACGACTGCGGCTCGGCTCGGCATCGAGACCGAGGACGTGTTGACCATCGCGGCCAACGGACACAGCGTGCGCGCGCCGTTTTTTGTTTTGCCGGGCCAGGCGCCGGACTGCATTACGCTGCCGCTCGGCTTTGGCCGGCGGGCCGGCGGGCTCGGCGTCGATGTCGGATTCGATGCGTACCAATTGCGCAGCACCGAGTCGCCGTGGCTCACGCGCGTCACTCTCAGCAAGACCGGCGATAAGTTGCGCCTCGCCACGACGCAAGGGCATGACCGCGTTGCCGGGCGTGATCTGATCCATGAGGGCACGCTCGCCGAATACCAGAAGAACCCTAAGTTTCTCGAGCAGCAGAGGGACGAGGAATCGCTTTATCCCAGCTACAGCTACCCACGCTATGCCTGGGCAATGGCGATCGATCTGAACTCCTGCATCGGATGCCAGGCCTGCGTCGTCGCCTGCCAGGCGGAAAACAATGTGCCGGTCGTCGGCAAGGATCAGGTCCTCGATCAGCGGGTCATGCATTGGCTGCGCATCGACCGCTATTATTCCGGGTCGCCGAACAACCCCGACTTCGCCTTCGAGCCGATGCCCTGCATGCATTGCGAGAACGCGCCGTGCGAGGTGGTCTGCCCGGTGCACGCCACGGTGCACGACCATGAAGGCCTGAATTTGATGGTCTATAACCGCTGCGTCGGCACGCGGTTCTGCTCGAACAACTGCCCCTATAAGGTGCGGCGGTTCAATTTCTTCGCCTATGCACCGCAAGACGAGCGGCCGGCGGAATCGTGGAACCCGCAAGTGACCGTGCGCGGCCGCGGTGTGATGGAGAAATGCACCTACTGCATCCAGCGCATCCGCACGACGCAAATCGATGCCGACCGTGAAGATCGCCTGGTCAGCGACGGCGAGATCAAGACCGCCTGCCAGCAGAGCTGTCCGACGCAAGCGATCATCTTCGGCAATCGCAACGATCCGCAGAGCGCTGTCGCTCATCGCAAGGCGAGCCCGCTGGATTACGTGCTGCTCGAAGGCCTCAATACGCGGCCGCGAACGAGCTATACCGCGGTGATCCGCAATCCCAATCCGGCGATCGAGAGCGAAAAGGCATGAACCTCATCGATCTCCCGAGCGACGCGCCGGTCGTCGAACCTACCCTGACGTTGCGCTCGGTCAGCGAGGAGGTCAGTTACCGTATCCTCCGGCCACAGACACGGCGCTGGTGGTGGGTCGGCTTCGCCTTCGCGCTAGCACTTTTCACCACACTCATTGTTCAAATGGCGTGGCTGTTCATCAACGGCATCGGTTCCTGGGGCATCGACATTCCGGTCGCCTGGGGGTTGGCGATTGCCGAATACGTCTGGTGGATCGCGCTGGCGAGCGGCGGCACGATCGTCTCGGCATTGTTTTATCTTGACTCGCTCGCCCTGGCGCTCGGCGACCAACCGCATCGCCGAGTCGATGCTGCTCTCGGCAGCGCCGTGCGCCGGCCTGATGCCGATCATGCACCTTGGCCGGCAAGGTCTGTTTTATTGGCTGTTCCCGTATTCGAACGTGATGGGGGTGTGGCCGCAAGTGCGCAGCCCGCTGTGGTGGGATTTCATTTGCCTGCTGTGCTACATTCTGATGTCAGTCATGTACTATTACGCTGGGCTCATTCCGGACCTCGCCACGGTTCGGGACCTGGCGCAGCATCGGCGCAAGCAGATCCTCTACGGCATCCTCGCGCTCGGTTGGCGCGGTGCGGCGCGTCACTGGCGCAACCATCGGAGCGTCTACGCCATTATGTCGGCAATCATGGCGCCGATGGTCATTTCGGTCCACAGCGTCGTCGGGCTCGATTTCGCTGCGGGGTTGACCCCCGGCTGGCATGACACTCAGTTCCCGCCCTACTTCTTTTTCGGAGCGGTGATCTCCGGAACCGCGCTGATCATCATGCTGACGATTCTGGTCCGCTGGGGCTACGGTCTGCAGGACATCCTGACAGGGTACCATCTCAATGCCATGGCCAAGGTCATGCTCGTGGGCAGCGTCATGCTCGGCTATGCCTATGTGTGGGAGGCCTTTGGGCCGATCTACGGCAGCGATATCGCGGATAGAACCGAGTTTCTCGATCGCGTGTTCGGCTTCACGGCACCGGCATTCTGGGCGGAAAAAATCCTCACCGTCGTCATACCACAGCTGCTCTGGCTGCCAATCGTCCGCCGCAGCCAGATCCTGCTGTTCCTGATTTCTGGCGGCATCATCGTCGGTATGTGGCTCGAGCGCTATGTGTTTACGATATCGAGCCTCCACCGCAACTACATGCCGTCGATGTGGGGCGATTACTATCCGACATTGTGGGACTGGGCGGCGCTTGCCGGCACGATCGGGTTATTCCTGACGCTGTTCTTCCTGTTCTTGCGGCTAGTGCCGATCGTCTCGATGTCGGAAGTCCGCGAGATCATCGCCACAGGGGAGCCGCCATGAGCGAGCGCGGCTTGTTCGGTCTGATCGGCAGCTTTACGTCCGCCGAGGCTCTGACAGCGGCGGCGCGGCAACTCCGCTCGGTCGGCTTCCGCGAGGTCGAAGCCTATACCCCGTACTCGGTTGAGGGTCTCGACCAGGTGCTGCGCCCGGGCCGCCGCATGTGGCTGCCGCTTGTGATATTCCTTGGTGCCGTTTTCGGCGCGGTCTGGGGCTATTTCATCCAGTACTGGGATGAAGCGCTCAACTACCCGATCAACGTTGGCGGGCGGCCGCATAACAGCTGGCCGGCCTTTACTGTCGGTACCTTCGAGTTCATGGTTCTCTGTGCGGTTGCCGCCGGCCTGTTTGGTCTGCTGGCCTTCTGCCGTTTGCCGCGGCTTTATCATCCGATCTTTTCTGCAGTGGAGTTTGAGCGGGCCTCGGTGGACCGTTTCGTTCTATGCGTCGAGGCGCACGACCCGAGCTTTGAGCCGCAGCGCATCCGTCGCATCTTCGAGCGGCACGGCGCCGAGAGCGTCGCCGAGGTACCGGCATGAGATGGACGCCGGTCATCGCCGCGGCGAGCTTGGGGATCGCGGTGACGGCCTGCGACAACATGGCCAACCAGCCGAAGCGGCTGCCTTACGAGCTGCCCTATGGCGCCGAGGCGAATTGGCCGGCGCTGCCGCCGCCGGATATCGTTGCCCGCGACGAGACCCCCGCGGGCGTCCCGCCGGTCACGATGGCGCTCCTCGAGCGCGGGCAGCAGCGCTTCGACATTTATTGCTCGCCTTGCCACAGCAAGGTCGGCGACGGCCACGGCATGATCGTAGAGCGCGGGTTTCCGGCTCCGCCCTCCTACTACATCGCGCGGCTGCGCGACGCGCCGAACCAGCATTTCTACGATGTCATAACTCACGGCTATGGCGCGATGTATTCCTACGCCGATCGCGTCGCGCCGGAAGACCGCTGGGCGATTACCGCCTATATCCGGGCATTGCAGGCGAGCGCCAGCGCCCAGATCGCCGATGTTCCGCCCGATAGGCGGCAGGCTCTCCAATGACCGCGGACAGTGCCTGGACCCGGCTATACCTGGCTGCACTCTGCGCGCTTGCTCTCGGCGTCGTCGGCTGCGCGGTCGGCGCTGTGATCGATGTGACGGGGTTCTTCCGCGCCTGGCTCTGCACGTTTTTGTTCTGGCTCGGCGTACCGTTGGCCGGGGTGACCCTGGTGCTGGTCCATGATTTGAGCGGCGGGGAATGGATGGCGACTGCCAGGCCCGTGCTCAACGCGGCGATCGCAACGATGCCGATCGCCAGCCTCGCCGGCATCCCGGCTTTTATCGGGCTGCATGAGCTCTATAGCTGGACGCATCCCGCACCGAGCCTCGGCAATACCTTCTATCTCAATACTGATGCTTTCCTGCTGCGCTATGCGGTCTACATTGTGCTGTGGAACCTTCTGGCGGCCTTTGCGCTGTGGGGGCCCAGGCAGGAGGCCGAGCCGATTGCGCCTGCGCTGTCTTGGCTGAGCGGCGTGGGGCTCATCCTGCTGGCTTTCTCCGCAGCCTTCGCCTCGATCGACTGGATCCTGTCGCTGGAGCCGGCGTTCTGGTCGTCAATTTTCCCGATGATTGCCGGATCCGGCTGGTTCAATACCGGGCTCGCATTGGTGCTGCTCGTGATCGCCGTCAGCCCTGCTCTCGGAGGCAGAAATCGCGAACAGATGGCCGATCTTGCGGCCATCCTCCTCGCGACCACGATCTTCTGGGCCTACGTCGATTTCATGCAGTTTCTGATCATCTGGGAAGAAAATCTCAAATCGGAGATCCCCTGGTATCTGATCCGGATCGCCAGCCCTTGGAAGGGAGCGCTCTTCGTCTCTGTCGGGTTCGGATTTTTCGTGCCGTTCTTTGCGCTGCTGACGCATCCGGGCAAGCGAAGCCGCATCGTAGTCGCGACGATCTGTCTCCTGATCCTCATCAGCCGCATTGCCGACAAGTGGTGGCTGGTGCTGCCTGAGTTTAGTCAGGCCGGCCCGTTCTGGCTCGATGCCGCCGCGATCCTCGCCCTCGGTGGGCTCATGCTGATGCCGTTCTTTAGGGGGCTGCGCTACCCCGCCGCGGTGAGGCTCGCACCGATCCACTCCTGGAACATCCACCATGGCTGAGATCGCCGAGCGCGTTGAAGACAATCCAAAGACAGCCTTCGAGAAATCCGATTGGCCGCTCGGCATAATCGGCTGGGTATTGCTCGGGACGTTCATATTCCTGGTGATCGCGCCCTTCGTGCTGATGGGCGCGTTTCCGCGAGCAGTATCCGACGTCAGCCGCGCATTGACGGTCGAACCGCCGCATCCGCGCCTGCAGACCGATCCCTCAGAGGATCTCGCGAAGTTTCTCGCCGACGAGGACAAGCGCCTCAATACCTATTACTGGATCGACCAGAAGAAGGGCATCGTCCACATCCCGATCGAGCAGGCAATGCAAGCGCTCGCCGAGGAAGGGATCGACGGCTTCCCACGAGGAAAGCCGTGAGCGCCATCGCAGCCGTGCTGATATTGGTGCTCCTGGCGTTGTCAGGTGGGACAAACCGTGCACTCGCCGGTCAGGACTTATCGGAATTCGCGTTTCGGCCGCATCCAGGCGCGCACTTGCCGTTGGCATCGGAATTCGTCGATGAGCATGGCAGCCTGGTGCCGCTCGGGCGATTTTTTGCCGGCAAGCCGGTGGTGCTGGCCCTCGATTACCTGCGGTGCAAGACACTGTGCGGGCTGACCCTGGAGAACCTCGCGGCCGGGCTCGGGGCGTTGCCACTCGATGCCGGGCGCGATTTTCAGGTCGTCGTGATCAGCATCGATCCGCGCGACAAACGGGCCGATGTTGCCGCTGCCAAGGCCAAATATCTCGGCATCTACCATCACCCGGCGGGGGATGACGGCTGGCATTTCCTGACTGGACCGCAGCCGGTGATAGAGCGCGTCGCCGACATCGTCGGGTTCCCTTATCGGTACGAGCCGGCGCTCGATCAATACATCCACCCGGCCGGCTTTGTCGTCGCCGCTCCCGGCGGGAACATCAGTCGCTACATGCTCGGCGTCAACCCGCAGCCCACTAAGCTGGAAAGCGCGCTTACCGATGCGGTGCACGGGAAAACCGAGGGGTTTGTGGCGCGACTGCTGCTGCTGTGTCACGGCGATACACCGCAGCTCGGCCGGTACAGCCTGGCGATCGAAGGAGCATTCGTCGTCGCCAACCTTTTGGCGATGATCGGCAGCATTGCGGTATTCCTCGCTATCCGACGGCGGCGGCACGGCTAGGCCGGGGGCGTATGTATCACTGGATTCCGTTCTGGCCGCGCACCGCCGCCGTCAATGGCGATGTCGTCAACGCGCTCTATATCGCCGAGCTCGCGGTCTGCGGCCTCATCCTGACGACGGTGGTCGGGATGATGTTCACGTTCTGCGTGCGCTACCGAGCCGGCAGCACCGCATCCCGCGCCGACCTGACGGAGAAAACCTGGGAATGGGAGATCGGCTGGACCACCGCCACGCTTGTCATATTCCTGATCGGCTTTGTCTGGGGGGCAGCGGTCTATATCTGGCTTTACAAGTCACCGCCCGGCGACCTCGACGTCTACGTCGTCGGCAAGCAATGGATGTGGAAGATGGAGCATCCGGGCGGCCAGCGCGAAATCGATGCGTTGCACGTCCCTGTCGACAAGACGGTGCGGCTGGTGCTGGCATCGCAGGACGTCATCCACAGCTTCTTCATTCCGGCGTTCCGCATAAAGCATGACGTCGTACCCGGCCAGTACGAGACCGTGTGGTTCAAGGCGACCGAGCCCGGCATTTACCAGCTCGAATGCTCCGAATTTTGCGGCACGGAGCACGCCCATATGCGCGGCGAAGTCGTCGTTATGGAGCCCGCCGCGTTTGCGCGCTGGCTCAGGGACCAGGGTGTTCACGAGTCGCTCGCCCAACAGGGCGAGGCACTGTTCCGCGAGCACGGCTGCAGCGGCTGCCATGGGGAGAATAGCACGGTGCATGCCCCCACGCTGGCCGGTGTCTACGGTAGTATCGTGCACTTGCAGGACGGTTCCGCGGTGCGGGCCGACGAGCGCTATCTACGAGACTGCATCCTGCTGCCGCGGACATTTACCGTCGCCGGCTACCCGCCGGTGATGCCCGACTTTGCGGGCCAGCTCGGCGAAGACGATCTCGTCAAGCTGATCGCCTACATCAAATCCCTTGCCCGATAGGAACGCTCGATGGCTACGATCACCGCCGGCGTCCCGACCAATTATCTCACTTCCGAGCATACGATCAGCTCTTGGCTCCTCACCAAGGACCACAAGCGGATCGCGCTGTTGTTCTTCGCCTCGATCACGTTCTTTTTCTTTATTGGTGGCATCGCGGCGACGCTCATTCGCCTGCATCTGGCGACACCGGAGGGGCTACTGCAGCCCGACATCTACAACCGGATGTTCACGATGCACGGCATCATCATGGTCTGGTTTTTTCTGATCCCCTCGATACCGACCACTCTCGGAAATTTCATTTTGCCGATGGCGATCGGCGCCCATGATTTGGCGTTCCCGCGCATCAATCTCGCCAGCTGGTATGTGTTCAACCTGTCAGGCCTCGTGCTCCTCTATGCGTTGATCATGGGCGGCGTAGACACCGGGTGGACCTTCTACACGCCTTATTCGACATTATTCGCGAACGGATACGTACTCGCCGCGACATTGGCGGTGTTCATCAACGGGTTTTCCTCGATCATGACCGGGCTCAATTTCGTCGTGACGGTGCATCGGCTGCGCGCTCCCGGCATGACCTGGATGCGGCTGCCACTGTTCGTCTGGGGGATCTACACGGTCAGCGTTGTCATGCTGCTCGCCACCCCGGTTCTGGCAATGACGGTGCTTCTGGTGGCCATGGAACGGTTCATGGGCGTCGGCATCTTCGACCCGTCGCGCGGCGGCGATCCGATACTGTTTCAGCACATGTTCTGGTTCTATTCGCATCCCGCCGTCTACATTATGATCCTGCCGGCAATGGGTGTGGTCAGCGAGCTGATCGCCCCCTTCGCCCGGCGGCCGATCTTCGGCTACACCGGGATGACGATAGCCCTGGTCTCGCTCGCCATCCTGACTTTCTTTGTCTGGGGTCATCACATGTTCACCGCCGGAATGTCTATATATGCCGGCGTTTTTTTCTCGTTGATGACGTTTTTTGTCGCGTTGCCGTCGGCGATCAAGGTGTTCAACTGGACGGCGAGCTTGCACAAAGGCTCGATTACATTTGATGCGGTAATGCTCTATGCGCTCGGCTTTGTGCTGTTGTTCACGGTCGGTGGCTTGACCGGGCTCATCCTTGCAACCGTCGCGCTCGATGTGCACCTGCAGGACACATATTTCGTCATCGCGCACTTCCACTACATCATGGTCGGCGGCACGGTCAGCGCCTTTTTCGGCGGCTTGCATTACTGGTGGCCAAAGATTACCGGCCGGCTCTATCACGAAATGTGGGCGCGGTTTGCCGCGATCCTCACCTTCGTCGGCTTCAATCTTACCTTCTTCCCGCAATTCATCCTGGGCTATCTCGGGATGCCTCGGCGCTATTACACCTACCCCGCGGAATGGCAATCGTGGAATGTGCTGTCCTCAGCCGGCGCCTCAATCCTCGCCGTCGCCTATGTCTTGCCGCTCGGTTATCTCGGTTGGTCGCTGTTGCGCGGCGAGCGGGCGGGCCCCAACCCGTGGCGCGCCACGGGCCTCGAATGGCAGACTTCGTCACCGCCTCCCAAGCACAATTTCGAACACACACCGGTCGTGACCGCCGGGCCCTACCTCTACGATCCCGAGGACGGCGGCTTCACGGCGCAGAACGGCGCGGTGAATGCGTAGCCTTCACCCCGAGATACAATATGCGACGCTGTCTCAGCAGGGCGAGACCGCACAGCTCGGTATGTGGGTGTTCATCGCGACCGAGACACTGTTCTTCGGCGCGCTGATCTTTACCTATTTCATCTACCGCAACGCTTACCCCAAGGAATTCGCCGAAGCCGGCAAGGACGCGGTGCTGTGGTGCGGCAGCGTCAATATCGGGCTCTTGTTGACCAGCAGCTTGACGATGGTTCTCGCGATCGACGCGGCGGCCGATGGACGGCGCCGCCATTTGAGAAATTGGCTGCTCGCCACTGCAGGTCTCGGCATCGCCTTCGTCTGCGTCAAAGGCTTTGAATGGTACTTGGATTTCGCCCATCAGGACGTGCCGTCGATCAACTTCATCATGAAGCCGGCGGAAGCGCCGGCCGGCGAGCTGTTCTGGATATTCTACTTCATCGCCACGCCGCTGCACGCGCTGCATCTGTTGATCGGCATCAGCCTTATTCTTTACATGCTGTGGCGCGTGCGCCGCGGTGATCTGACCCCGGCCTATTACGCACCGCTGGAGGTGGTCGGTCTCTACTGGAGTTTTGTCGACACGGTCTGGATCTTCTTATTTCCGTGCATCTACCTCGTGGGCCGCTCATGAAGTCCGGCGCCAAGCACGAACCGGCGCTGCTCTATATCATCGCCTGGCTGGTGCTGGTGGTGCTCACCGGTGTCAGTATAGGGACGGCCTTTCTCGGGCTCGGGATGTATGCCCCGGTCATCCAGTTCGGCATTGCGGCGACCCAGGCGTCCATCATCTTCATCCTGTTCATGCGCTTGAAGGGCCCGCCATCGCTGAAATGGATTTTCGCCGGCGCCGGCTTCTTCTGGTTACTGTTTCTGTACGGACTAAGCATGACCGATTACGCAACCCGACATAGCGGGCCTTGATAGTCGGGTAGCACGGAACGTCGGGTCATGCCCGGCGTTTTCCGCATATGAGAAAAGCGATACTTACCGTGGTGGTGATGCTGGCCGGACCGGGGATTGCGGCGGCGCAGACGGGCACGCCTCAAACCAACACTTTCGTTAGTCCCGGGGCACCCGTGATATCCGCCGATTCGCCGCCGGCACGCAATCCGGCCATCAATCCGAGCGCGGCCGGCCTCAGCCAAGGCAGGATGGCCGCCCCAAATAATACCGGAACCGGTTCTCCAGCCGCGGAGCAACGCACCGCGAGCCGAGGCGAAATCACCGAGGCGCAGGCGCGGCGCTGGTTGCGCTATTACGGCTATAGCGGCATCGTCAATCTGCACGTCGACCAGAATGGCCATTGGCAGGCACAAGCCACCCACAACGGGCGGCGTGTAAAGGTCGCGCTCGACGACCGCGGGACCGCTACGGAACAGAAGTAGTTCCGGCTGATCCGGGTCAATTGTAGACAGGCTGGGTTCCCGGTGTCGGCGAATAGCCGAAGCTGCCGCGGGCGATGATCGCCTGGCGCCCACCCATCGCGGCGATGCGAGCCTGCTGGTCGGCCTTTGCCAATGCGTCGGCGGCGTCGGGATCGACGATGCGGCGCAGCGCCGCCTCGCAATCGGCGACGAGACCCTGATAGCCGGGCTCCCGCGCGAGGTCGCGCCTTTCTTGCGGGTCCGCAGCGAGGTCGAAGAGCTGCGGCGGCATGCCGGCGTAATGGACGTACTTGAACTGGCCCTTGCGGATCATGAAGGCGCCGGTCGCGGCGCCGGCGGCGTGATACTCCGATAAGATGGTTCGGCGCGGCGCGGTGCCGCGGGCGAGGTCGAACAGCGATGCTCCGGGCAGGTCGCGATCGTCGGGATGTGGCGGCGCGCCGACGCAATCGATCACGGTTGGGAAGCAGTCGACCAGCGAGACCGGCTCACGGCAGACGAAGCCCTCCGGCACCTCGGGCCCGGCAAGGATCATCGGGACACCTGCCGATTCCTCGTACATCGTCGACTTGCCCCACAGCCGCCGCGTGCCGAGATTGTCGCCATGGTCGCTCGAATAGAGCACCCGCGTATGCTCGGCGAGACCGGCCGCGGCGAGGGCACCCACGAGCTTGCCGACATTGTCGTCGACAAAGCTGACGAGCCCGAAATAAGCGGCGAGAGCGCGCCGCAATTTCACCGCGTCGAATGCCTTGTCATAGATCTGGCATTCCCGGATCGCCGCGATATAGGGGTGATCCGGGGCCCGCTCCGCTGCGTCATAAAGCGCCGGAAGCGGCAGTTCGGCCTCGGGATAGAGGTCGTACCATTGCGGCCGCGCGATCAGCGGGAAATGCGGGCAGACCAGCGAGACAAACAGCACCCACGGCTTGCCGGATGGCGCTGACGCCCGCGCCTTCAGCCAGTCGACCGCCGCCGCGGTGATCTTGTCGTCGTAGTCCTGATAATTCGAATTGCCGCGCCCGGCGTCATTGGCGAGGCGTAAGGCCGCCTTGCGCACCGGCAACGGATCGCGCAGCCAGCCGAGCGGATCGCCGATCCCGTCGACGACATGCAGCGGCATGATCTCTTGGCTGAAGCCGTTGTCGTCCTTGGCGCTCCTGAAATGCAGTTTGCCGATCGCGGTGACGTCGTGCCCGGCCTCTCTCAGCCGGTGGTGCCAGCTCGGCACGCTGCCGTCGTAAGGGATCGCGTTGTCCCAGAACCGGATGCGGTGGACGTAGCGCCCGGTCGCCAGCGCGGCGCGTGACGGCACGCAGATCGGCGAGTTGCAATAGGCATTGCTGAAGCGCACCCCCCTTGCCGCGAGGCGGTCGAGGTTCGGCGTGCGGATCATCGGATGCCCGGCGCAGCCGAGCACGCGCGGGTTGTGCTCGTCGCACAGTATGAAGAGCAGGTTTGCGGGTTTCATGTGTCCTCATACATCGAAAGCCCCTCACCCGTCTCGCTGCGCTCGCCGCCCTCTCCCGCGGTGCGGGAGAGGGGCTATAAGCCCACAACGCAGCGGTCCTCTCCCGCATCGCGGCAGGAGGACCAGCGCGCCGGCGCTTGATGGGTGAGGGTAGCGCCGCTTTCCAGCTGCCGCTACAGCAAACGGATCAGCGCGATGCCACCTCTTCGAGACAGCGCGCGAACCGGTCGACCCCTGCATCGCAAGCGCGCGGGCGGTGGATGCGCAGTTCGCCTTGCTGTTCGACGACCTGATGCTGGGTGTCGCCCGCGGCATCGCGCCAAAAGCGCAGGCTTACCTGGGCGTTGCCGACCCGTATGTTCGTCAAGGTGAGCTCGGGCAGCCATTCGGGCAGATCTGGGTCGATGATCAAGGTTTGCCGCGGCGCAACCGGGATCAGCCCCAGCATCGAGTGGATGAGCAGAACGACGGCGCCGGCGGACCAGGCTTGCGGTGAATTGGCGTCCGGATAGATACCAGGATGCGGGTGGCGGCGGTCGCGGGGCTGGCCGCCGAACACCTCGGGCAGCCGGTCGAACTCGAACAGCTGTGCAGCATCGAACATCGCCTTTGGCCAAGCGATGTAATTGCGCATTGAAGCCGTACCGCTTCAATCCGAAACCGATGATCGCGTTGGCCGCAGGCCACACCGAGCCGAGGTGGTAGGCAAACGGATTGAAGGCCGGATGACGGTCGGACAATGTGCGAAGTCCCCAGCCGCTGAAGAGATCCGGCATCATCAGCCGCGCGGCGACGGCTTCGGCTTTGTCCTCGTCGATGATCCCATAGGCGAGACACTGTCCGGGATCGGCGGTGACGGTTCTCACGAGATTTTTTGCCGGGTCGAGGGCGAGCGCGAAATATCGCTCCTCCGGCATCCAGAATTTTTCATTGAACCGGCGCTTTAGCAGCTCGGCCTGCGCGAGCAGGTCGGCCGCCCGGCGCTCATCGCCGAGCGAGGCGAAGGCCAGCCCAAGAAGCTGTTTTGCCGCGTAGTAGCAGCCCTGGATTTCCACCAGCGCGATCGGGTCTTCGACAAGCCGGCCATCCTCGTAAAGGATGGCCTCGCGCGAATCCTTCCATCCCTGGTTCTTTTCGCCCCAAGAACCCGCCTTTGTCGCGTACTCGTAAAATCCGTCCCCGTCGCCATCGCCGTCCCGGTCCATCCATTCGAGCGTGGCGAGCATCTTGTCCTGCATCGACAGGAAAAACTCCTTGTCGCCGGTCAACGCCAGATCCCAGGCCATGTCGATCAGGAACAAGCCGGGGGCGGAGTAATCGCCGTAGTAATGCAGAAACGGGTTCTTTTTAAGAAGCGACAAGGGGCCGAGCTCGCGCTGATGAATGACCCGGCCAGGCTCCTGATCGTAGCGCTCGTCGTATTCCTTGGCATTCCAATGCGCGATTTGGCGCAAGCTGCCGCGCAGCATCGCCGGAGCGAAGAGGCTCGCCTGAAACCCGGTCACCAGCACATCTCTGCCAAACAGCGCCAGAAATTTCGGCACGCCTGCGGCCGGGGTCAGCCGCTCTTCGCCCTCGCCTTCGAGCAGCGCCAGCGAAGCGAGGTCAGAAACGGCGCGATCCCATACGCGCTGCACCTGCTCGTTGCCGGCGCTTAATTGCGTGCCGCCGTCGAGCGGCATGTCAATCGGGGGATTGCCAAACCCGTCCGGGCCGTGCTGCAGGGCAACCGGTTCGCCGCAGAATATTGGCACGACATCGATACTGAAGCTCACCGGCTGTTGCGGCTGCAGTCGCAGGCTCAAGGATACGGTGCCGTCGTTCTCGGTCACAGCCTCCGAGCCGGAAAAGCGGATCTCGGTAGCGTGCGATAGCTTCGGATGCCGATAATTGAAACTGAGTTTCCCCTGGCCTGCCTCCAAATTCCAACGGCGCTCTACCGGACCGTTCTGCTGGCGCTCCCCCTGCTCGGCTTCGGCGCGGTCCGCGAAATCCGCATCAAACTCCCAGCTCACCTCGATATCGGCCGGGGCTAGAGCGTGGTTGGTGACATGGATATCGAGATGCAGGCCGCCACCCACAAAGCGATTGATCTGCAATTCGATACCGTGCCGGACCATTTCGCCGCCGCCTTCGTCCCCTCCCGGTTGCGGGCCGGCTTCGGCACCGGCAGGCGAGGGCGCAACGTAGTAGGCGATGGAAGAATAAGTATCGACCGCATTGGCCGAGACATTACTCGGCTCCGAACCATCGACCGCCAGCCGCATCTTCGACAAAAACCGGGTCTGCCGATAATAGAAACCCTCGATCCCCCCACCGATAAAGCCATCCAAGTCGGCGATCAGAAAAGCGTGCCCTTCATGAGTGATCAGATGCGACGGCCTCAGCCGTAACCGGTTGAGATTTTTCATGCTCGCTTCAATGCCGCCACATGACCGGCGAAATCTCACGCGAGGCTTCGAGGGTCACCCCTCGCGCCGTCGGTGTGGACAAGCAGGCGGGGGTTCAGCTCCGCGACCGATGGCACCCCCAGAAGCCCAAGGTCGCGCAGGATTTCTTCACGCATAATGGCGAGGGCGCGCTTGACGCCGTCTTTTCCGCCGGCAGCGACGCCGTACAGCGCCGCGCGCCCAGCCAATACCCCGTCGGCGCCGAGCGCCAGCGCCTTGATCACATCGGTGCCACGGCGGAACCCGCCATCTACCAGAATCGTGATCCGGTCACCAACCGCCTGGCGCGCGGCCGGGAGGAGGTCGAGCGGGGCGACCGCCCAATCCAGCTGGCGCCCGCCATGATTGGAAATCGCGACCGCATCGGCGCCGATTTCGGCGGCGCGCGCGATATCCTCGACACTCAAAAGGCCCTTGATGACAAGCTTCCGCGGCCAACGCTCGCGTATCCGGGCAATGGTGTCCCATGAGAGCGCGCGATCCATCTGCGAACGTATCCAGTGCGCGCTGTCGAAAAACCCGCGCCGGTCCTTGGGGACGAACTCGATGACATTCTCGAAACGCGGCATGCCATGGGTCAAAATACCGCGAGCAAACCACCGCGGGTGCATCAGAGCATCGAACTTCGAGCTCCAGCTCAATGATTTCGGACCCGCGGTCGTGCGCTTGTGCCACTCCCTATTGCCATAGATCTGCGCATCAACAGTGACGATCAGCGCTTCACAGCCGGCATTGCGCGCTCGCTCGATCAAGGTCTCGCGCACCTCGGGAGGCCCAAATACATAGAGCTGCCACCAGTAACGCAGCCCTGGCACGCGTGCGACCCGGGACATCCCATCATTTGACATTGTGCTCTGCGCAAACGGAATCCCGAATTCAGCCGCAGCCTCGGCGAGCCGCAGGTCGGCGTGCGGCCAGAACAACTCGTTGAGCCCGGTTGGCGCCACAATGACGGGGATTGTCATTTTTCGGCCGAACAACATCGTCGAGACATCGCGATGCGACACGTCGACCAACGAGCGGTGAAGGAAACGCCATTCGGCGAGCGCAGCTATGTTGCGCGCGAGCGTGGCCTCGTCCTCGCCGCCGGCTTCGAGATATTCCAGGACAAAGCCGGGCAGCCGCCGATGCGCCATTGCCCGCAGATCCTCGACCGTCACGGCCTGGTCGAGATTGGTGCCGGTATAAAACCGGCGCTGCGGGCTGGTCCCCAGAACGGCAGGCGAGGCCCAGGCCAAATTTCTGTCCGCCGGGGCAAAGCCGGGAGGCACGCGGCCGGGACCACGAATAGCGGGTCTTGCAGCCAATGCCAGCGCACCGGCAGCCACTCCGAACGCGGCAAGCGCGGCCCCGCTCCGCCACGCAGTCTTGTCCCTGCCGTCGGCGCGGACCGAATGGCTCGGCGGCTGGGCCGGCGCAGTATCGCTCGATGGCAAATGCTCGATCTGATCCGTCACCTAAGCCTCACAACTCGCCTCGCCGTGCCAACTCGCGAATGCGGTCGCCGATGCGCCAGGCGAGCGCCTGGATCGTCAACGACGGATTGACGCCGGCAACCGTCGGAAACAGCGAGCCGTCGCAAATCCACAGATTGGGAATGTCCCAACAGCGTCCGTCGGCATTGGTTACGCTCTCCTCGGGATTGGTGCCCATCCGGCAGGTACCGCCGAGATGGGCGGTATCCTCAGCGGACCAGATATCCTTCCCGCCCGCCGCCGCCAAAGCCTCCGACATAAAGTTTATCGCGTGCTGGTACAGCTTTCTGTCCTCCTCGCCATAGGAGAACACAATGCGGGGAATGCGCAGACCGCACTCGTCGGTTTCTTCGGCCAACTCGACCCGATTTTTCTCTTGCGGCAGCACCTCGCCGACGATCTTGAGCCCGGCCTGATGGTTGTACTTCGCCATCTCGTTGCGCAATTCCATGCCCCACAGGCCCCGCTGCCCGGTCAGTACATCAGCATATTCGATCGGCAAAGGCCCCTGGCTCATATAGGCGTACCCGCCTGGGAAATCCTTGCCGGTATCGGTGTAGTTCCAATGCTCGGTAATCGCCAATGATGGCGGCGCCTTGTACCAGCGAATTTCCTCGTCGAAGGTGCCATAAACGGCGTGGTTCGACTGGACCATAAAGAATTTTCCGATCATGCCGCTGGTGTTGGCGAGCCCATCGGGAAACTGGGGGCAGGCGGAATTTAGCAGCAGACGCGGGGTCTCGATCGCATAGCCGGCGACGACAACATTTTTTGCGCGCTGCCGGCGCCACTGGCCTTCGCGATGGTATTCGAGGCCTATGACCCTCCCGTGCTGCCCCATCTCGATCCGGCCGACCATCGCCAGATCGCGGATCTCCGCCCCGGCCTTGATCGCCCACGGAATCCAGGTCACAAGCGCGCTCTGCTTGGCATTGGTCGAACAGCCGAATTTGCAGAACCCGCGATAGACGCAAGGGTGGGACTTGCCGCGCGGAGCGGAAACGGTCGCCAGCGGTGTCGCCGCCCATTTGATGCCGAGCGCTTCGCAGCCGCGCGCCAGGATGAGCCCCGCCGCATTCATCTCATGCTGTCGGTAGGGGTAGCGCCCCCGCGGAGGGCCCCACGGATAACTCACCGGACCGCTAATCTTCAGCGCATCTTCCGTCAGATCGTAGTAGTGCCACATCTCCTCCGGCTCGATCGGCCAGTCGACGGCATAGCCGAGCCGGGAGCGGGCCTTGAAGCGCTCTGGACGAAAGCGCAGCGACACCATCTGGAAATGCACGGTGCTGCCGCCGACCGATTGGCCGCTGTTGTTCTCGCCCAGCTGCACCGGATCCCCGCCGCCGGTAATGCGCTCGCCGAGCCAGAAAAGCTTTTTCTGCTCGTACTCGTCTGAGGCGAAATCTTCGAGCGGCCGCCAATAAGGACCGGCATCGAAAGCAACGACCGAGAACCCGGCCTCGGCGAGCTTGCAGGCGAGCGTGCCGCCGCCCGCGCCCGTGCCGACAATCGCAAAATCGACCTCGTCCTCGTCGCGATAAGAGCGCATCGGAATCCAGCCGCCCGGGCGGAACACATCCGGCGCGCGCCCGTCCTTTGCGCGCGGGCTATCCGTCATGGCGCTCTTCCGCTTCCCAGGGATCGCGCCGGTCGAAGCCGAGCCGGACATAGCCGCGCGGCGAGGCCGGGCCGCCGAAGCCGATCTCGTTCCAGGCCGCCGGGTGCGCGTAGTAGATGCTGACAGCCGTGCGCAGCAGCAAGCTCGAAAAGAACTGCTTGGCCGGCAGACCCTGCCAGGCTTCACTGCGGATGTCGTTGTACTGGATCGCCCGCAGCACCGCCTCCTGCTGGTTGTGCGGGAGGTCACGGAAACCCCCGCCCCAACGGGCGCGGGCTTCATCGTCGATGGCTTTAATGCCTTGCCGCCATGCTTCCCGGATCGGCGGCACCCCTTCATAGCGATAGCCGTCACCCTGGTTCTTGTGCAATTTTTCGTCAATGAACGGGACGATCGGAACTGGGCGATTGGCGCGGTCGGGCTGCGGGATCAAACGATTGCATACCGCAACCAATATTTCCCACTCGGTCTCGGTCAAGAAACGCCGGTCCGGCACTTCATCCAGCCGTTTCTTGACGACGGCCCGCGTCTGGTCGTTCCAGGACGGCGAATCCCATTTGTCCAGAACATCGTAGGTCGGGAAAGGGTCGTGAAACACCTCATTCATTGATGCGCTTCCATCAATTTGACGGCGCCGAGACCGGCCAACGCAACGCCGCTGAACGAGGGCGGCGCCGGCAATGGCGGCCCGTTCAGCAAATTCTGGCGCCAGTTGTAAAAGCCGCCCATGTTTCGGGAGACGCCGTAAGCATGAAAGCCGGCGCCGGCAACGCCCATTGCCGCGGTCGCCTGCAACATCGGTTTGGCCCAGCGGGTGAGGTCGGGCTTCATGGCGGCCAGTGCCATTGTGATGGCAGTCATCGGCGGCAAAGTCACGGGCAAGAACATGAACGGGTCGTGGAAAGCGCCGCGAAAATGGAGGAGGGCCGCTTCCGCAAATGTGCCGATCAGCCCCGCTGCCGTACCCCACCCCAGCAACGGCCCGGCAGGGATTCCGAGAAGGTTTCCCGGTTGTTTTTGCTCGCCCTCCAAAACGAGGCGTGAGGCGGCGAGCCCGGCCAGACCGGCGAGCGTGATCGCGATAGGCGCCCCGAGGGGGGCGCCGTAGAACAGGTTCAAAAAATCGAATCCCCCCTCGCGTTTGCCAACATTGTAGAGGTGAAACCCGAAACCGCCGAGGCCGGTGGCAAGGGCGATACCGCAAACCGCCGTTCGTGCCACCCCGAAATGCGTCGGCGTCAACGTCATGTGCAGGCTGTTGGCGAGCGAGGCGCCGGCGACGATCGGCGGCAAATACATCGCCGGATTGTGATAGGCACCTCGGTAGTGCTCCATTGCGCTGTCGGTCAGCACGCTGAAGGAAAGGACCGCCGCGGCGCCATTGAGATATCGCGCCGCTCCGACGTGTTCGGGCTCTTCCTGATATTCGGCCACGGTGACGCGTGACTTTTCGAGCAGGCGATAGAGTGTGATCGCCGCCAGCGCCGCAAGACCGGCGCACAATACGCCGGCTCCAAAGCGCCGCATCGGAGTTGCGTGGGGTTGCAGCGGTAGGATCCCAGCCGCGTACTCCCGAGCCGTCAATACTTGCAAGCCCCGCTTCTGCACAGTCTTTCCAGCATCGTTGACGAGCTGCGTCAAGCCAGGCGTCGCCTGCGCTTCACGGTCTCCACCAGTCAACGGCGCAAGGGGCGGGGTGTTCCAGGCCTCAGCTCAGGTCGATCGCGTAGCGCTTCAGCAATTCCAGCGGTACGACCTCCAGGGTCGCCTCGTGGGTTGCCGTCAGTCTGACCTTGGGGGCTTTGCCGGCTTCGAACGCCTCCTTCCAGCGCTCGGCGCACAGGCACCAGCAATCGCCCGGCTGCAAACCCGGAAAGCCGAATTCGGGCACTGGCGTCGATAAATCGTTGCCCGCCGCCTGCGAGAACGCCAGAAACGCGGCATCGACCCTGGTGCACACCGTGTGCATCCCGAAATCCTCGGGTCCGGTGTTGCAGCTGCCGTCGCGGTAAAACCCGGTCATCGGCTTCGTGCAGCATTCGGCAAGAGGCTCGCCAAAAACGTTGCGTGCTTCGGTCATCGCTGATTCCCATTTGCCAACGGTCGATCATTAGGATTTGGAGAATATCAGCGATGCTCACGGCGAATAAGGGCTTCCTCAGCGTGATCGCAGCGGTGGTCTTGATGAACTTGGCGGTTCGGCCGCTAACAGCGCTAAGTGCAAGTTACGACTATGTGGCTCCGCAGGTTGCACCCTCGGTGGCCGCCACTCTCGGCACTCCGGACATTGCAGCGATATTGAACGAGACGGCGCCAAACAAACCCCACCTCGTCGCCTATCAGCTGACGACCACCGATGCGAACAACAAAATCGCCGGCGCTGCGCCGCTGAAAGTCGTCCCGACCGACGATGCGTCACACCCCTATCTCGGGATATTTCACAACCAGATCAACGGCACGCAATTTGCGACCTATCTCGGCTACTCGACCGATCTGCGGGTCTGGCACACGATTGGCCAGATACACAGTCCCGCGAGCCAGCCCGACTTGCGCATTCTCCCCGACGACAGCGTCGTCTACGCGGAAGAGTACAACCCCTCCGGCCGGCCTTACGTCAGGGTGCATTATTACGGCAAGGGCGCCATCAGCGGGCTCCAGGCATTGATTTCCAACCCGGCCGTGGCGCCGACGCAGGCGATCACCCTGCCGGGAACGGACCTTGCCAAGGCCGATGGGACGCCTGAATTCGGACGTATTACTTACAGTGGAGCAATCGCGAGCTCGACGCTCGAAGTCACCCACCACTATTACGATCTCGGCCAGCGCGATATGGAGGCCGACGGCATCCTGACCGACTTCAAAACCTGGTCGAGCCCGTCGGATATGACGATCAACAATCTGGTGACCAACGCCGGCGGCAACGGCAAGATTGGTGATCGAGAGGTCTTCGAGGTCGGATCCCAGGTGTTCGAAGTCGTCGAGGCGCAGGTAAGTCCGGCGTCGAGCAGCGACTATGGTTCTTGGCGCCTCTTCCTGGTCAACCAGACGGCGAGCACAGTTCAAAAGCTCAGCCCCGTGCTCTCTGGAGGGGCTCAGTCGCTCGGCAACCCGACCGTCTCGTTCGTGACATTGCCGACCGGGCGGCCTGCACTTGTGTTCACCTGCTTCGTTTTCGGCGCGAACAACGGCACAACGCCGCCGGGCGGACACATGTTCGTCTATCCCCTAGAATAAGCAGGCCAAATCGCCTGGTTCGGGTCACGCGGGAGTGCGGTTGGCGCGCTCGTCAAGGCGGGTCTCGATCGCCTCCCATATCTTTGGCGCGATCTCGATGCCGTCCAGCCTTGCGATCTCCTGGATGCCGGTCGGCGAGGTGACGTTGATCTCCGTCAGCCAATTGCCGATCACGTCGATCCCGACAAAAACCAGCCCCTGAGCTCGCAAGGTCGGCCCGATCGCCGCGCAGATCTCGCGGTCGCGGGCGGTGAGCTCGGTCTTGACCGCGCGGGCGCCGACATGGAGGTTGGCGCGCGCCTCCCCCTCTGGCGGCACGCGCAGCACCGCGCCCATCGCTTCGCCTTCGACCAGGATGATGCGCTTGTCGCCCTGGCGCACTTCCGGAATATAGCGCTGCACCATGACGGGCTCGCGCTGGATCAACTCGTATATTTCCAACAGCGCCGTCAGGTTCTCGTCGCCCGGCCGCAGCCGGAACACGCCGGCGCCGCCATTGCCGAACAGCGGCTTCAGGATGATGTCCTCATGCTCTTTCCAGAATGCGCGAATCGCATCGCGATCACGGGTCAGCAAGGTCGGCGGCATCAGCTCCTTGAAGCGCAGGACAAAGAGCTTTTCCGGCGCGTTGCGCACTGCGGCGGGGTCGTTGACGACGAGCGGCCCGTTTTCCGGCAACAACTCGAGCAGATGCGTCGCGGTGATATAGGCCATGTCGAAGGGCGGATCCTGGCGCATCAGGATGACATCGACACCGGCGAGGTCGAGTTCCTCGAACGAGCCGAAGCGGTGGTGGTTGCCTTGCCTGCGCATGACTTCGAGCGGCCGGGCGCGGGCATAGAGCCGCCCGTCGTGCAGCGTCAGCGCGTCGGGCAGATAATGGAACAGGGCATGCCCGCGGGCCTGCGCTTCGAGGGCCAGAGCAAAGGTCGAAATCCGCATCGATGCTGATCGTATCGATCGGATCCATCTGGATCGCGACAGCCAGAGCCATGCCGACCTCCCGGTCCGGTACTACGACCGGCAAAGCCCTCGCCAAGCGAGGGGCGTCAATTCAATCTCGACCGCACCTGCTGCAGTAAGGCCGCGGCCTGATGCCGCGCCATGCCGTCCGGAGCGCGCAGGACGACCTGCTCAAGCGCGGCAGCGGCCGAACGCATGTTGCCGAGCCGAGCGTGCAATAATCCCGCCTCGCGCCACAGCTCGGCGAGATCGGGCGCCAGCATCAGCATGGTCTCAGCCACCATCACCGCCCGATCGTACTGCTCCGCCTGGATGAGGCGCGCCTTCAGATTGTTCTGGAGGCGCAGCAGCACATCACGGTCCGATACCGGAGTGTAGTGTTCGGTCTGCAGTTCGCTGTCAGCACCGGAGGTCGCCTTCAGCAGTTCGCGCAATTCTGCTGCGGTGCAGATCCGGCCGCCATGGAACGGGTCGAGGATCAGCCGCTCCGGACCGTCCGACAGGCGGACAAGAAAATGGCCGGGGAAGGCGAGCCCGACGGTCTCCCAACCCTGGGTACGGCCAGCATGTATATAGATTATTCCAAGCGCCACCGGCAGACCCTTTCGGCGGTCGACAACGCGCATCAGATTGGCGTTCTGCAGGTCGTCATAGGTCAGCGCGTCGCCGGAATATCCGTATTTCAGAAGCACGATCTCGTTGAGAGCGCGGGCCCGCTCGGCGACATCGCCCCCAGCTCCGGGATGGTGGCCGACATCGCGCGCGAGCAATTGCAAATGCTCGCGGTAATGCGCCGGGCCGACCCGCGGGCGTTCGAACGAGGCGAGCGCCAGGGCTGCCTCCGCGATCGGTAGAACGCGTTCACCCGAGGCGCCCAGTTCGCGCAGAAAATTTGCGCAACTCTCTGGATCGTATCGCTCCGGCGGCCCGCTCATCCTTCTCTTATATCAGAGTTTCTGTACCTCGACAGCCGTTGCCGGCGCAGCGCCAGGGGGCGCGTCGGGCATCTGCGCGCTGGCGGATGCCGGCGGCGCTCCCGGCTGGGCGATGACGGGCGCGCCGGGCCGGATCTCGACATACGAGACGACCCGCTTCACATTGGGGACGTTCCGGGCGGCCTCGGTGACGCGGTCGAGTTCCGCCTGGGTGCGGGCCGAACCGATCAGGTACACCGATCCGTTCACCGTATCGATCGTGTAGTTGACCGAGCGGACCTGGCTGGCGAACACGAGGTTCGAGCGGATCTGCGACGAAATCCAGGTGTCCCTGACACTCGCCCAGGCGCCTTCGCCCGGGGCCACTTCGATCTCGTTGTAGACCGCGCGAACCCCCGGGATCTGGCCCGCGATCTGCGCTGCTTGAGCCCTCAGCTCGGGGCTCGGCGTCAGGCCAGTCAATAAAGTGCGCCCTTCATAGACGGTGATGGTGAAATCGCGTTGCATGAGCGGGTTCACCTGCAGCCAAGCGTTCTGAATGTTGGTCTTGATCGTCATATCATCCAAGGCGCCGGTGACGCCCCTTTCCTGGTTCGCGGTGTAGCCCGCCCCGCCGGCGGCGGCGAGCCCGCCGACGATCGCGACCGGGCAGCCACACAGCGCAACCGGCAGCGCAAGTGTGAAGACGACACAAAGGACGGCACGTATTTTCGACATTGCTGGACCCCCGCGGATATTCCCCGTCGCCATTGTCCGATAAATGAAACGCTGCTTCCACTGGCGGCGAGGTGAGCACGGCCACGGGCTCGAAGTGGCGCTCGCGGCTTCGCTAATCGGCTCGCCAAGCGCCCGGCCAATGCCGGGGTACCCGGAGCGGCGCCACCAGCATCAGGTCGAATCGCGGCTCGAGCCGGGCGAGATCGGGGCGCGACAGCAGGAAGGCTTCCGCGGCGCGGGCAATTCGCCGCCTCTGCCGCGGCAACAGTGCCGATGCCGCCGCGCCGAGTTCGTTTCGCGACTTGACCTCGATAATCGCGAGCACGCGGCCGCGCCGCGCCAGAATGTCGATCTCGCCCGAGGGGCAACGCCAGCCGCGGGCGAGGATGCGCCAGCCCCGCAGCCGCAAATGCCACAAGCACAGCCATTCGGCGAAGCGTCCGCGGCGTTGCGCCCGCTGCCGCCGTTGTGTGGCCGTCTGCTGAGCCGGTCTCATTCCTCCTCGTTGCGCATCGCCAAGGCGCGCCGATAGAGTTTCCCGCGCGGCACTCCGGTTTCGGCCGCGAGTTTTGCCGCCGCCTCGCGCACGCCGAATTCGGCGAGCGCCGCGCGCAGCCGTTCGTCGACCTCGGCCTGGTCCGGATCATGGTGCTGGGGCGGACCGACAACGACCACGGCCTCACCGCGCGGTGGCCCGGCGAGGCGGTAGTGTGCCGCAAGATCTGCCAGTCGCCCGCGCCGCACCTCCTCGTGCAATTTGGTCAGCTCGCGCGCGACCGCGGCGTCCCGGTTGGCGAGCACCTCGGCCATGTCGGCGAGCGATTCGGCAAGCCGCGGGGTGGACTCATAAAACACCAGGGTGGCCTCGACGGCGGCCCAGCGCGCCAGCGCCCGCCGCCGCGTCCCTTGCCGCGGTGGCAGGAAGCCGGCGAACAAGAAGGCGTCCGGAGACAGCCCCGATAGAATCAGCGCGGTCACCGCCGCGTTTGGACCCGGAATGGCGGTGACCGGCAAATCTTCGGCGAGCGCAGCCCGCACGAGCTTGTAGCCGGGATCGGAGACGAGCGGCGTACCGGCGTCCGACACCAGCGCCACTCGCTCGCCGCGCCGCAACGCCGTCAAAACAAAGGGTCGCACCTGCTCGGCATTGTGGTCGTGATAGGCCCCGAGCGATGTCGGGATGCCGTACCTTGCCAGCAGCTTTCCGGTGACTCGAGTGTCTTCGCACAAGATGCGGTCTGCGCTGTGCAGCACGGCCAGAGCGCGCAGCGTGACATCACCCAGATTGCCGATCGGGGTCGCAACGAGGTAGAGCCCGGGCGCCAGCTCTGTTTCGGGTAATGCTCCCGTCGGTTGCGCTCCGGCGGCCGCACCAAGAGCTGGCGGCGCCTTCGGGTCGGGTTTACTCGCATCCAGACGGCGGTTAGGGTGCCGGCTCCCGTCCTCCCTCTTGTCGGAGCCAGCTCTTGCCGCGCCCGTCGCTTTCGCGGTTCGCCTCACCCTTTGTCGCCCTCGCCGTAGCCGCGCTCGCCTGTTGCGCTCCGGCGATGGTATCGGCCCCGATCGCCCGACCGCAACCGCCCTATTACGGTTACGGCCGGGTTCCGCCACCCCTTCCGCCCGGCCCTCCGTCGCCGTCGCCGGCCGGCGCGGCGGGGCCTGCGAAAGTGGCCTTGCTGGTTCCCTTGTCGGGCGCCAATGCCGAGCTCGGTCAGGCCCTCCTCGACGCGGCGCAATTGGCATTGTTCGAGAGTGGCGGCGATCGCATGATCCTGGTGCCGCGCGACACCGGCGGCAATGCCGCCGGCGCCGCCGGCGCCGCACGTGCGGTCATCGGTGACGGAGCGCGGCTGATCTTGGGGCCGCTGCTCGCCCCTGAGGTCGAGACGGTAAAGCCGATTGCCCAAGAGGCCCACATAAACGTCATCGCGTTCTCGACGGTTACCACCCTCGCCGGCGGCAATACTTATTTGATGGGCTTTCTGCCACGACAGGAGGTCGGGCGTGAGGTCAGCTATGCACGCGAACGCGGGCTCGCCCGTTTCGCGGCGCTCGCGCCCAACTCGCCTTACGGGCATTTAATGGCCGACGCGCTGCGGGAAGCCGCGTCGGGGAGCGGTGGCAGCGTGACAAAGGTCGAGTTCTTCGACCCGCGCGCAGCCGACGTATCGCCAGCGATCCAGCGCCTGCTGCCTGGCGGGGGCGCCGAGGGCAGCGCCGAGCCGCCTCCAGTGTCGCCGTCGGCGGCGCCTTTCGATGCATTGCTGCTGCCGGAAGGTGGTGCCAGGCTCAAGCAGGTCGCCGCTCAGGTCAAGGGCGCGGGCGGCAATCCCAAGCCGGTGCAGTTGCTCGGCAGCGGCCTTTGGGACACCCCCGACATCGGCAGCGACCCGGCGCTTGTCGGCGGCTGGTTCGCCTCGTCACCCCCCGAAGCGCGTCAGGAGTTCGAGCACCGGTTCAACGCCACTTATGGCCACAACCCGCCGCGTCTGGCTTCGCTCGGCTATGATGCGGCGGCGCTCGCCGCGGTGTTGGCACGCGGCCAAGCCGGCGAGCCGTTCTCGCAGCAGGCGATCCTCAACCCGAGCGGCTTCACCGGCGTGGATGGACTATTTCGTTTCACACCCAATGGTCTCGTGCAGCGCGGCCTCGCCGTTCTTGAAGTCGCGCCCCAAGGGACAACCGTCGTCAGCCCGGCACCGCAGAGCTTCCAGGACCTCGGTTACTGAGCTCGTCAGGAGAGAAGAGCGCCAAGCACCGCGTTGAGACGCTGGCGGCCAGCGGTAGTTGCTGCGAGGCGCTCGGCATCGAGGGTCAGAAAGCCGCCTTCGATCAGCGGTGCGAGATTGCGGCCGAGGACGGTCTCGGCATCCCGGACCGATATCTGTTCAATCCGCTCACGCGACACGCCTTCAAACAGGCGCAGGCCCATCATCAGCATTTCCTCGATCGCGGTCTGGGGTCCGATCGTAGCTGTCTCTTCGAGGCCGGTTCCTTTCGTTTCGACCGTTGCGAGCCATTTCTCGGGCAACCGGTACTGCCGCATAGCGTATCTTGTGCCGCCAAGGGTCAGCCGGCCATGGCTGCCCGGGCCGATCCCGACATAGTCCTGGTAGCGCCAATAGGTGAGGTTGTGCCGGCATGCGGCGCCGGGACGGGCGTGATTGGAAATTTCGTAGGCCGGCAGCCCGGCAGCGGCGAGCCGCTCCTGCGTCGTCTCGAACAGAGCCGCCGTGCTGTCTTCCTCGGGCAGGACCAGTTCGCCGCGCCGCGCGAGCGTGGCGAAAGCCGTGCCGGGCTCGATCGTCAGCTGATACAGGGACAGGTGCTCGCCGGCAATGGTGAGCGCCTCGTCGAGCTCGCGCAGCCAGGCGGCAACGCTCTGGCCGGGGCGACCATAGATCAGATCGAACGAGTACCGGGGAAAGATCTCGCGGGCATGCTCGATTGCGGCAATCGCTTCCTTTCGACCATGGGCGCGGCCCAAGAGGCGCAAGGCCGCCGGGTCGAGCGCCTGCACTCCGAGCGACAGCCGGTTGACACCAGCCGCGGCAAAAGCGCGGAACCGATCGGCTTCGGCGGAATTGGGATTGGCCTCGAGGGTGATTTCGACCTCGGGCACGACGGCCCAATGCAAGCGTACCTCGTCGAGCAGCTTCTCAACCGTCTCCGGCGGCATCAGTGAGGGAGTACCGCCGCCAAAAAACACCGAGCCTACTGGGCGTCCCGCAGTCAGTTCGGCGTGGTGCTCGATATCTCGCATGAGCGCCCGCGTCCACCGCACCGCATCGACCCCCTCGCGGACATGGCTGTTGAAATCGCAATACGGACACTTCGACTGGCAGAACGGCCAGTGGATGTAGACGGCGAGCGGCTCAGCGATCATTGAAATAGCGCTCGACGAGCTTGGCGAAGGCGCGGGCGCGATGGCTGATACGGTGCTTCTCGGCCGGCTCGATTTCGCCGAAGGTCAAGGTTGCGCTCCGCGGGATGAACATCGGATCGTACCCGAAACCTCGATCCCCTCGCGGGGGCCAGATCAGGTTGCCTTGGACCTCCCCACGAAATAGGTCGGTGTTGCCGCCCGGCCAGGCGAGGGCGAGGACCGCAACAAATCTGGCGCTGCGGTCCTTGGCGCCGAGTTCATGATGGACCCGCGCCATCGCCATCTGAAAATCCTTGGCTGGGCCGGCCCAGCGCGCGGAGTAGATCCCGGGAGCGCCGCCCAGCGCCGGCACAACGAGGCCGGAATCATCGGCGAGCGCCGGCAGCCCACTGGCTTCCGCGGCGGCCTTGGCCTTCAGCGCCGCATTCGCCTCGAAACTGTCCCCGGTCTCCTCCGGCTCGGGAATCCCGAGCGAGCCCGCAGCAATGGTTTCGACGGTGAACGGCGCCAAGAGCGCCGCGATCTCCTCGACTTTGCCCGGGTTGTGGCTAGCGATGACCAGCCGGTCACGGGTGAGAGGGTGGGGCATCGCGTCAGGCAAGCCCAAGCGCTACGCGCTGGTATCGGGTCAAGTCCGCAATCCCTTGCCGCGCGAGGCGCAACATCTCGGCGAACAGCGTATCATCGAACGGCGCCCCTTCTGCCGTCGCCTGGATCTCGACAATCCCGCCCATCCCGGTCAGCACGAAATTGGCGTCCGTCATCGCTTGCGAATCTTCGGCATAGTCGAGATCGAGTACGGCGGTGTCGGCAAGGACGCCGCACGAGACCGCGGCGACGTTGTCGCGCAATGGCAGCACCTTCAACAAACCCTCCGAAAGCAACCGCTGAAAAGCTAGATGAAGCGCCACATAGCTGCCGGTGACGGCGGCTGTACGGGTGCCGCCGTCCGCCTGCAATACATCGCAGTCGATCTTGATCTGGCGCTCGCCCAACTGGGCGAGATCGGTCACCGCGCGCAGGCTGCGGCCGATCAGCCGCTGGATTTCCTGAGTGCGTCCGCTTTGCCGGCCGCGGGCCGCCTCGCGATCGGTACGCGTCGCGGTCGAACGCGGCAGCATCCCGTATTCCGCGGTGACCCAGCCCTTGCCGGTATTGCGCAGAAAGGGCGGCACGCGCTCCTCGATCGAGGCGGTGCACAGCACATGGGTGTCGCCGAATTTCGCGAAGCACGATCCCTCGGCATATTTGGCGACACCGGGCTCGAGGCTGACCGGCCGCATCGCATCGCGGGCGCGTCCCGAAGGTCGCATGCTGTTCTCCGCCGAAATCGGGCCTACCGGAACCCGACGAGCTTGTGGGTTTGCAAGCTCACCTGCCGGTCACCGGGCAATCACATCGTCGCAACCCTGGCGGCCCACCCTAACCCTCACTCGTATGCGGGGGAGGGAAGGGGAGGGGGCTTTCCGCTGTCACAGCCCGACTCTGCGCAAAGGCTTCCCAGCCGCGGCGGCGCAAGTCACAGGCGGGACAATCGCCGCAACCATAACCCCAAGAATGGCGGTGCGCCCGGTCGCCGAGATAACAGCTGTGGGTTTGTTCGAGGACCAGCTCGACGAGCCCATCCCCGCCGAGCTCATTTGCCAACACCCACGTTGCCGCTTTGTCGCGCCACATCAGCGGGGTGTGAATGACATAGCGGTGATCCATGCCAAGCGACAACGTCGCCTGCAGCGCTTTCAGGGTGTCGTCGCGGCAATCGGGATAGCCCGAATAATCGGTCTCGCACATGCCGCCGACGAGATGCCGCGCACCGCGGCGATAGCCGATGGCGGCGGCAAAAGTGAAGAACAGCAGATTGCGGCCGGGCACGAAGGTATTCGGCAAGCCGCTTTGCGCGAAGCCGATCGCAGTGTCGGCGGTCAGCGCCGTGTCGCTGATCTCGCCGAGGACGCCGAGATCGACAATGTGGTCGTCGCCGAGTTTGCCGCTCCAGTCGGGAAATTCGTCGCGCAGGCGCTCTATCACCGAGTCGCGGCAATCCAGCTCGACCCGATGGCGCTGATGGTAATCGAAGCCGATCGTCTCGACCGCGGCAAAGCTGGTCAGCGCCCAAGCGAGGCAGGTTGTCGAATCCTGCCCTCCGGAAAACAGGACGAGCGCTTTCTCGGGTCGAATTGCGCGCGGGTTTCGAGGGAGTTGGGCCACCCGACACGAGATAGCGCGTCGGGTGGCCGCTATCAACAAGCCGCCTCAGCGGCGGGTCATCGTGGCCAGCAGGTAGCCCATCGCGAAGGCGACCGCCAGGCTCATCATCGGGTTCTGCTCGACCTGGCGTGACACGGTCCCGACAGCCTGCTCACCCTGCGTGCGCAAACCTTGCGCCATTTCGCGCGCGCGGTCGGTGTTTTGCATCCATTGACCGCCGGCTTGCGTCAGATCGCGCAAAACCTGCGAGGCCTGCTCTATAACAGAGCGCAGGCCCTCAATGGCCTGGTTCGCCTGCTGCCCAAGCGCGGTTCCGCCGCTATCGCCGCCGTTCGTCTTGTTGGCATTCGGATCGCTGACGACCGAGCGAGCCCCGCTTTCCTGCTTTTCCGCTGGCATGGCCTTGGCCTCCTGATCTGTTGGGTAACGAAGTAAACAAAGCGCAGCGCCAATTGGGTCCGTCAGGCACGGTTACCGGGTCCTTGTTCGGCTGCTAGAATTCGGTGAGACAAACCGGAGAGGGCCATGGAAGCCAACGCCAATCCTTATCTCGTGCTCGGAGTGCGGCCGTTCATCAATTGCTGCAGTGTGCGCACGATGCATGGCGGCAGCCTGATGCTGCCACAGGTCCGCGAGGCGATGGCCGAGGCGTCGCGCCACTTTGTCAATCTCGACGAATTGATGGAGGCGGCGGGGCAGCGGCTTGCCGAGCTGACCGGCGCCGAGTGGGGTATCGTCACCTGCGGCAGCGCCGCTGCGGTGGCATTGGGGACCGCGGCCTGCGTCGCCGGCAACGATCCGGTCAAGATGCTGCGCCTGCCCTTCACCGACGGGATGGCCAACCGCGTGCTGATCCCGAAGACGCAGCGTTTCGCCTATGACCAGGCGGTGCGCATGATCGGCTGCCATCTGGTCGAGATCGACACTCGCGCGGACCTCGATGCGGCGCTGGGCGAGCCGGTCGCAATGGTCGTGCTGCTCGGCAAGCAGGAGCATCTGGGGAGCCTGCGGCTCGAGGAGATCGCCGCGGTCGTCAAGCCGCGCGGTATTCCAATCATGGTTGACGCCGCGTCAGAGCATCTCGAACGGCCGAGCCCGTGGCTCGTGCGCGGCGCCGATCTCGTCGTCTACAGCGGCGGCAAGTTTCTGCGCGGCCCGCAGACGAGCGGCCTCTTGCTCGGTTCCAAGGCGTTGGTCCAGGCCGCGTGGTCCAATGCCTCACCGCACCAGGCGCTGGGCCGGCCGATGAAGGTGTCGAAAGAGGACATCATCGGCGTGCTGACTGCGGTCGAGCATTGGTTCGAGGAACGCGACCATGACGCTGAGCGGCAGCAATGGTACGGCGATCTGGAGCTCATCGCCGAGCGCGTCGGGGCGGTGCACGGCGCCGGCAGCGAGATCATCGAGCCGAGCGGGGTCGACCGGGTGCCGCGGCTGCGGGTCTTCTGGGACCGCTGGCAATACCCGCTCGAAGGCCTGGCGCTGCGACAGCGCGTGCTCGAAGCGGAGCCGCGCATCATGCTCGACGACAATTCGGCCACCGAAAACGCGATCGCGATCGACCCGTTCCAATTGCAGCCCGGCGAGGCGGCGCAGGTCGGCGACGCGATCGCCGCGGTGCTGCGCGAAGCCAGCCGGCACGCACCGGCTCTCGATCGGCCGCCCGAAACCGAAATCGCCGGCAATTGGGACTTGCGCATCGACTTCCTGCAAGGCTCCCGCGTACATCGGCTCGACCTCGAGCAACGCGGCCCCGAGCTCTCCGGCCATCAAAGCTCGACCCATTTTGAGGGGCCGGTCAGCGGATGGCTGAATGGCGACCAGATCCAGCTATCGTTCACCTCCCGGTACGAAGGCAGCACGATCTGCTATTTCTTCGACGGTGAAGTCCGCGACGGAAAGATGAGCGGAACGGCGATGCTCGGCGCCGCCAGTGACCAGAACCACGGCATCGTCAACCGCGGCCAATTCGGCCCCGGCCGCTGGCACGCGAGCCGCGTCGGGTAACAGCCACGCCGACGAGGTTATCGAATGAAGCGCCGCAAATTCATCGCCCTCTTGGGCGCCGCAGCGGCAGCGCGGCCCCTCGGTGCAAGGGCGCAACAGGGCGAGAAAGTGTACAAGATAGGCGTTCTCAGCGCGGGTTCGCCGACACCCGCGACGCACAACGTCGCTGATGCCCTCCGCGAGTTGGGGTATGTCGAAGGAAAGAACCTGACATTCGAACGCAGGTACGCGGAGGACAGGCTCGACCGGCTGCCCAAACTTGCCGCGGAGCTGGTCAGCCTCAAGGTGGAGGTCATCATGACGGCGGGGACGCTGGCCCCGCTTGCCGCCAAGCGGGCGACCTCGACGATTCCGATCGTCATGATGGCAGCCGGCGACCCGGTCGGAAGCGGGGTCGTAGCGAGCTTGGCGCAGCCCGGCGGCAACGTCACCGGGATGAGCCTCATGGCACCCGACCTCGGCGGAAAGCGGCTGGAACTGCTCAAGGAGCTTCTCCCCGGAGTTTCCCGCGTAGCCATCCTCTGGAACGCGGCCAATCCCTATTCCGCGCTGGTGTTCAAGGAGACGGTAGGCGCGGCCCAAACGCTTGAGGTCGAGGTTCAATCGCTGGAGATACGGGAGCCTGCCGATCTCGACGGCGCACTCGAAGCTGCGACGGCTCAGCACCCGGATGCGCTGATCACGGTTGAAGATCCTCTTACAATAGATCTGCGAAAGAAAATTGCGGAATTCGCGGCCGACCACCGATTGCCGACAATATCCGGGCTCAAAATATTTGCCGCTTCAGGAACGCTCATGTCCTACGGCGCGGATCTAGCCGACATTCTTCGGCGCAGTGTCGTCTATGTGGACAAGATCCTCAAAGGCGCGAAACCGTCCGACCTGCCTGTCGAGCAGCCGACCAAGTTCGAGCTGGTCATCAATCTCAAAACCGCCAAATCGCTCGGCCTGACGATCCCGCCTCTGCTGCTCGCCCGGGCCGACGAGGTCATCGAATGACCACGTCGCCTATTCTCTCTCCACAAGGATCTGCAGCACTACCGCCGCTTGCTGTGCCGGTTCCGTCCATGCCATGTCTTAAAACCTTTCGATGATGTTTCAGGGTTCAGGCGGCGCAGAATGGCGATCGACACCCTGAAAGTCGCAAAACGGCTGCGCGAGGCCGGCTTCACCGAGCCGCAAGCCGAGGCCGTCGTTGCGGCGGTACAGGAAGGGACGCAGGGCGCCGATCTCGCCACCAAGGCGGACATCGCCGAGCTCCGCGCCGAGGTCAAGGCGGAGATCCGCGAAGCCGAGCTGCGCCTGGAGGCCAAGATCGAAGCGATCAAGGCGGACATCATGAACCGCGTCTTCGGCCTGATCCTGGGGGCGTTGGTCGTAAACATCGTCGCGATCATCGGCGCCGTTTTCGCGGTCGCGAAGCTGGTCGGACATTGACAGGACAGCTTGGCGGCGGCGCAACCTCAGAACCAGCGGGCCTTGTCGACGAGGTTGCGCAGCGGCTGGCCAGCGAGGAAGCGGCGGCAATTGTCGAGAATGATCTCGTAGCGGCGCTCGTCGAGGTAGGGGCCGTAGCCGGCGGTGTGCGGCGTCAACAGCACGCCGGGCGTCGTCCATAGCGGGTGGTCGGCGGGCAATGGCTCCTGCTCGAAGACGTCGAGGCCGGCGCCGGCGATCTCGCCGGCCCTGAGCGCCTCGACCAGGTCGTCGAGCCGGGTCGTCAGGCCGCGCCCGATATTGATGAAGAACGCCGTCTTCTTCATCTCCTGAAACCGCGTGCGGTTCATGAAGCCCTCGGTCTCGGGAGTGTGCGGCACGGTCAGGATCACAAAATCGGCGGTCGGCAACAGCGCATCGAGCTCGTCGCCGCGATGCAGTTCAGCGACACCAGAAGGCGCGTCGCGGCGGCGCTCGTCGACGCCGATCACGCGCATGCCAAAGGCCGCGGCGAGCCGCGCGACCTCGCTGCCGATGCCGCCGACGCCGACGACCAGCGCGGTCGCCTCGGGCAGATGCACGACGCCGGTATCTGGCGGCAGCTTCTTCCATTCGCGTTCGAGCTGCTGCGGAATGTAGTGGTGTAGACCGCGCGCAAAGGCCAGCACAAAGGCCATCACATGCGCGCCGATGTGGTCGTTGTAGATTTCGCGGAAATTCGTGATCGGCACCGGATGCGCGATCAGCTCAGGGTAGTAATAGCCGGCCGGTGGCGCGGCCTGCGGCGCCTGTAGCCAGCGCAGCCTTTGCGCGTGGCGCAGCAGGTCGGGCGGGATCGTGCCGAAGGCGGCGTCGGCATGCGCGATCACTTGGGCTGCATGCGTGTGGTTTTCGGCGACGACGACCTTGAGCTCGGGCAATGCGGCGGCGAGGTGCGCGCCCCACTCGCGGGTCTTCTCGGTCTGCGGCGGCAGCATCACGAATTCGGTCGGCATTTCGAACTCCTCCCGGCTAGCAGCGAGCGCTCACCCAAACTAGCACGGCCAAGGTGGAAAGCAGGATGGCGACGCGATAGGGTCTCGCTACAACAGCAAGAGAGGGACCGACCGATGGCGACCAGCACGACGGGGATCAACAGAAAGAAATTGCTGCTGCCGACAACGATGTCGAAGGCCGGCTGGGCGCTCGTCGAGGCGCGCGACGATGTCGAGGGGGTCTCTTTCGTGCCTACCGTGCCGAAGGCCGAATTGCATAAGCTGTTGGAAGACGTGTCGGGCGTCGCGCTCGGCGTGCAGCCGTTCAGCGACCCCGAGCTCGACGCGGCGCCTTCGCTCGAGGTCGTCTCGCGCATCGGCGTCGGCTACGACGCGGTCGACGTGCCAGCGCTGACCCGCCGCAAGGTCCCGCTGATGATCGGCGGGACCGCCAACTCGGTCTCTGTCGCCGAGGCCGGCGTGTTCCTCGTCATGTCACTGGCGCGGCGCGGCGCGTCGATGGACAAGTTGGTCCGGGAAGGGCGCTGGCACGACCGCTACAAGGAGATGCCGGTCGACCTTTACGGCAAGACCGTGCTGATCATCGGCTTCGGCAAGATCGGCACGCGCTCGGCCAAGCGCTTCGCGGCGATGGAGACGCACGTGCTGATTTACGATCCGTATATGTATTCCGAGACGATCCGCGGCATGGGCTACGAGCCGGTGCAGGACCTCGATGCCGCTGTCGCGCGGGCCGATTTCATCACGATACACTGTCCGAAGACGCCGGAGACGGTGGGCCTCTTCGATGCCGCGCGGCTCGCGCATATGAAGCGCACCGCGTTCATCGTCAACACCGCGCGCGGCGGCATCATCGACGAGAAGGCGCTCTACGACGCGCTGAAGGCGAACGGCATCGCCGGCGCCGCGCTCGACGTCTTCGACCAGGAGCCGACGCCGCAGAATAACCCCCTGCTGACCCTGCCGAACTTCATCGCCGCCCCGCATGTCGCCGGTGTCACCCGCGAGGCGGTCGACCGGATGGGCGTCGCCGCAGTCGAGAACATCCTCAGCGTCCTCGACGGCAAACCGATCCGCGACAACGTCGTCAACAAGGAAGTGCTAGACTAGGTGGCGGGCCCTAACTGCGGCTGCGCGGTGGTACATTCTCGAACAGCGAACCCAATCCCTCTGCCATCGTCGGGTGCGCCAGAATGGCGTCGCGCAGCCTCACATATGGCAGATCCGCCAGCATCGCCGTTTGCACTGTCGCCATGACTTCTCCGGCCTCGGCGCCGATCATCGTGAAACCGAGAATACGGTCATCGCTCCTGCCGACGAGAAGCTTCATGAAGCCTTGCGTTTCGCCTGTCGTCGCGGTCCGCCGTACGGCATTCATCGGCAACCTCGCGACCCGCGTATGGATGCCGCGGCGCTGCGCTTCGCCCTCGCTCAGTCCGACGTGTGCCAGCGGAGGCTCGGTGAACATGCAGTATGGAACCAGCCGATCGCGCGTACTGCGCCGGCTTCCAGCCAAATTGTCCCTGATGATCCGAAAGTCGTCGATCGAGACGTGCGTAAATTGCGGGCTGCCGGCGCATTCTCCAATCGCCCAGACACTGGGCGCCGTCGTCTCCAGCCGCTCATTGACACGTATATAGCCGTGGCCGTCCAATTGAACGCCGGCCTTCTCGAGCCCGATCCCGGCGGTGTTCGGAATGCGGCCCGCCGCAACCAGTATGTCGCTACCTGCGATCTGTTGCTCGCCGGAGGATGCGCGCACCCGAAGGCTGACTTCTTCTCCGGATCGGCCATGCACGTCGAGGGTCTCGGCTCCCACTAGAACTTGGATGCCTTCGTCACCGAGGATTCGCTGCACTTCCGCTGCGACGTCGGGATCCTCGCGGCTCATCAGCTGACGCCCCGGCTCGATAACCGTCACGCGGCTACCGAAACGGCGATAAGCCTGGGCCAATTCGAGACCGACATAGCCGCCCCCGAGCACGATTAGGTGCGACGGCAAATAATCGAGCTCGAGAGCCTCGATGTGGGTCAGCGGCCGGGCGGCTTCGAGGCCCGGAATATTTGGGATCGCCGAGTGCGTTCCGAGATTGAGGAAGACCTGCTCTCCCGCCAGCAGGCGCGTGCCGCCATCATTCAGCCGCACCTCAAGGGTTTTCGGGGCCACGAAGCGGCCGGTCCCCATGATCAGTTCCGCCCCGCTTGTGTTGTAGTTCCGCAAATGCAGGGCAATCTCGGCGTCAACCATGTCGCGCTTGCGCTGGCGAACTTTCGCCATGTCGGCCGTGACAGGGCCCGTCACCGTACCGAACTCTAATGCGTGACGCGCCAAATGCGTGATCCGGGCGCTCCAAATCTCATTCTTGCTGGGAAGGCAGGCGATGTTGGGACAGGAGCCGCCGATCCACCGGCGCTCGACGACGGCAGTCCGCCGCCCCGACTGCGCCATATGCCAAGCGAGTAATTTGCCACCGAATCCACTGCCGAGGACCAGGACATCAAATCGTTCTAGTTGAGGCATAAGCTCCCTCCGTAAAGCGTGCGATTGTCCTGAAGCGGATGCTAACGCCGACTGGCCGCCGCTTGTTGCACCCTGCGTCGACACGGCAATCGGCCCGCTTCAAGAGGCTAGTCGACAAATAATAAACAAGTCAGCTGCGCGCTTGGCCGCAAAGGGACGCTCTTATCACATCTTGTCTTAGTAAATAGATTGACGCAGCCAACAGCACCAAGTCCTTCATCAGAAACGGAACATTGCCAGCCATCGCTGGGAACCCGCCCGCAGATGCAGCCCAGCCATTCGGCATAAAGGGAATAATAGTGAGGGTACTGATGAATGTGGCACATGAGCCGAGAGCCCCAAGGATGCCCAGTTTTTTATTCCAGAACCCTCGGAAAAAGAGCGCGCAGATCAACCATTCCGAGACGCCTAAAAACCAACTGGCGCCGCGGATGCCGAGAACCGGGTACAGCCAAAAAATCAGAGGACCGTTGCTGATGTACGGAATTAACACCTGCGCCTCGTACTGCCACCATTTCTGATATCCAAAAAAGAAAAATATAATCACCATCGACGCACGGACTAAATGATAGTCAAAGTCTTCTTTGAGAATTCCGAGCTTGATCAATATTCTTAAAAGTGAGTTCATTAAGGGTCGGGCGGGCGTCAGCCGGGTGGCGCCGCTATCGCCAGTGATCACATCAACATTCCTGGTGAACTGATTCATCTGATTTGTCCGCTTCGGGTTGTTTCGGAAGGCGAAGCCGTGTTGTTTCTAGGTTTTACGGCTCTCTGATGCAGCCGCTACACCGCCTCGTGTTCCTCGTGTTCCTGGTGCTAAGCACGCGAGTGTTGTCTGGGTAAGAAGGATCCTGCGCGCTCCTATCGAGGGCTCGCCCAGTGCCTAACGCTCCCGGCGACGTTATCCCTCGGTGCTGCCGGGGGGCGGGTACTTGAGCGGGAACCAGACGCGGGCGCCGACGCCGGACCGATCAGCTCGCGATAGAGCTCGTCGACAAAGATAAAGTTGCGGTCGCTGGCGTCGGGTTGAGTGGGCGGCGCGAACTGCCTCGCAGTCGGCTGCGCACGCACGCTGCCGGTACCGGCTCGCTCGGCGGTCGGCTGGGGTCGCACCGGCGCGTCGGCCGCCCATGCTCCGACGGCGGCGACGAGGAGCCCGGCAGCAAAGGCCAGTATCGCCGCTGTACGGCCCGCCGCGGGGCGGTCCTGGTGTTGCGGCGTGAGCGATGCCAGGTTAGGGAGGCCGGCGTTGTTGACGACGTCGATTTGCCCGAAGGCGTCTGCGAAGCGGCTGTCAAACTTCATGATGTGCTCCTTCGGCTTTGTCGCAATGCATAAAATCGTTCATTCATCATTGATCCTCTGTCTTGCTCGACAGCCCCGTTGCGTGATCTCGCGTCACCCCGGGCCGCCATCCTTTCCAAGCGATAGGCCTCTCGTTCCAAATCCTCCGCCGTCATCAATCGCGCGTGCCAAATGGTCGGATTACCGGCCCGCTCGGCGAATTCCCGATACCAACCGGTAAGCTCGCGCAGTTTACGCGGATCCTCCATGGCGCTCTCCTGCAGTGGGTCCGATCCTAACCAGCAGACGGCGCGTTGGGGTCTTGCCGGGTGCGTGCCGAGTGCCTTTATCTGCCGTTTAAATCGTCTAATCCTTGCGGATCGCGGAGACCGCTCCGAGCGATAGCTTCCATTCCTTGGAGGAATGACCATGGATAGGTTGACTGCGATGGAAGTCCTCGTCCGCGTCGTCGAAACCGGCTCGTTCTCCGGCGCCGCGAGACAGCTCCGTGTCGGACAGCCCGCTGTCTCCAAGACCATCGCTCAGCTTGAAAAGCATCTCGGCGTCAGTCTGCTGCTCCGGTCGTCGCGCGGGCTCACCCCGACTGAGGCCGGCCAGAACTTTTACGAGCGCGCCAAGCGCTTGATCGAGGAGGCAGAGGAGGCGGAACTCGCGGCGCGCGACGCGGGCAACGGTCTTTCGGGTCGGTTGCGCTTCAGTTCGGGCGTCACGTTCGGCAGACTCCACATCATTCCGCGGCTGCCGCTATTCCTCGCCGCACATCCCGAGCTCACGGTCGAAGCAATCCTCGACGACCGCGATGTCGACTTGATCGAGGAAGGGATCGATGTGGGATTTCGCATGGGCGTGCTCGCGGACTCGGCGATGGTGGCGCGAAAGATCGGACAATCGCGTCGAATGGTGCTCGGCACACCCGCTTATTTCGAGAAAGTGGGGGAGCCGTCTACGCCGGCTCAGCTGCTAGATCATCAAGCTTTGACCTGTGATTCGTGTCCAGTGAAGGGGCGCTCGACCTGGACGTTCCGCAGCAATACTGCGGAGGAAACCGTCACACTCAAGGGCAGCGTGCGGACTACGGCAGCGGAGGGCCTGCGCGAGGCGGTCTTTGCCGGCCTCGGGTTGTGCGTTGCTTCCGAGTGGATGTTCCAGCCCGATCTCGGCAACGGCAGGGTCAAGCAAGTAGTGCCGGCCTGGACCCTGCCGTCACTGGATTTGTGGGCGGCGTTCCCGACGGGCCGCCGCGCCAGCGCGAAAGCCCGCGCCTTCACCGCCTTTATCGAGGATCAGCTACGCCAGGCCAATTTCGCCGAGTAACCCGCGTCAGCCCCGCGCCCCCATCCAGCCGACGATGGCCCGCCCGATCTCGTCCGGCGAATCTTCCTGGACGAAGTGAACCCCCGCCACCGTCTTCTCGGTCAGCGCCGGCCACCCGCGGACGAGGTTGACCAGCGTATCATCGGCGAGGATCGCACCTGGCTGAGCCTTCAGGAACAGCTTGGGCACTTTGCTCGTCCCCAGCCAGTCCGCGTATTTAGTCGCGATCGCATGCACATCAGCGGGCTCGCCCTCGATGGGTATTTGCCGGGGCCAGGTCAGCGTCGGACGTCGCCCCTCGCCAGCCTCGGCGAACGGCCGTCGATACTCCGCCATCTCCCCGTCGGAGAGCTTACGCAGGATGGCGTTCGGCAGGATCTCTTCAATGAAGAAATTGTCTTGCAGGACCATCGCCTCGCCGGCCTCCGAACGCAGCGCCTCCAAGGCTTGACGCATTCCCATCTTGTCCCAGTGGTCCCGGCCCTGCGGCGCCACGATCGCCTCCATGAACGCGATACCCTTCACGGCCTCGCGGTGGCGGTTGGCCCAGTCGAAGCCGAGGGCCGAGCCCCAGTCATGGATGACGAAGGTGACCCGCTCGCGGGCATCCAGGGCCTCGAGCAGGGCGTCGAGGTAGCGGCGGTGCTCGACGAAGCGATACGAGCCGGGGCCACTGTCAGGCAGCTTGTCGGAGTCGCCCATGCCGATCAGGTCGGGGGCGATGCAGCGGCCTAGTGGCTGCAGGTGCGGCAACACGTTGCGCCAGAGGTAAGACGAGGTCGGATTGCCGTGCAACAGCACGATGGGGTCGCCCTGTCCCGCCTCCACGTACGCCATCTCGCGGCCGAGGACCCGCCGCCGCTGTTTTTGGTACGGAAATGCCGCGGAGACCATGTTCGTCATGTTCGCTTCTCCTGTAACGACCAAGATTTACTTGGATAACGACGATGTAGTAGCCGACTACATTTCTTGGATAACGACGAGGCTGTCGAATTTCTCCAGCACGATCGCGCGTATGGCAATTCTCCGGTGCGGTCAGGGAGACAGGAAGTCGCGGATCGCGGCAGCGATTTCGTCGCAGTGCGTCTCCAGCGCGAAGTGGCCGGTGTCGAAGAAGTGCACATGCGCGCCGGGAATATCACGCTTGAACGCCTCCGCGCCCGCCGGCAGAAAGAAGGGGTCGTTCTTACCCCAGACTGCCAAAAACCGCGGCTTGTGCTTACGGAAATAGGCTTGGAATTCCGGGTACAGCGCGACATTGCTGGCATAGTCGAGGAAGAGATCGAGCTGTGCCTCGTGCGCTCCCGGGCGCGCCAGATAATGGTCGTCCAGCGAGCGCCCGTCGGGGGACACCAGCGAGGGATCTGCCACGCCGTGGGTGTACTGGAAGAGCGTAGTCTCTGGCGCCAGAAAGCTCCGCAGTGCATCGCGGTTCGCCTCAGTGGGATGACGCCAATAGGCCTGAATGGGGTTCCAGCCCTCGCTCAGCCCCTCCTGATACGCGTTGCCATTTTGGGAGATGATCGCGGTGATGCGCTCTGGGTGCCTGGCGGCGATCCGCAAGCCGACAGGCGCGCCGTAATCGAAGATGTAGATTGCGAACCGTTCTAGGCCGATAATTTCGGTGAAGCGTTCGATGACGTTAGCTAAATTATCGAACGTATATTTGAAGTCATCACGGGAGGGCATATCCGACTGACCAAAGCCGGGCAGGTCTGGCGCCACGATGTGAAAGCGGTCGGCGAGGAGCGGGATCAAATCGCGGAACATGTGTCCGGCGCTCGGGAAACCATGCAGCAGGAGCAGTGTCGGAGCGTCGCCCGGCCCGGCTTGGCGGTAGAAGATGTTGCGGCCGTCGACCTCGGTCGTACGGTAATGGATGGCGGTCATCGACGGCTCCCGAGTGTTGGTGTTTGGTCGCGAAAGGTAAGAATTGCAGCGGCCAACTGAATTGAACAAAAATGCGTTTCTCTATTTCAATTGGTGCAACAGTATGCATGACCGCCTCGACGCCTTAACGATCTTTGTCGCCGTCGCGGAGCAGCAGAGCTTCGCCGAGGCCGCGCGACAATTGAGCCGCTCGCCGGCTTCCGTTACCCGGGGGATCGCGGCGCTCGAGGAGCGGCTGCAAACCCGTCTCTTCAATCGGACGACCCGCTCGGTCGCACTAACTGATACGGGTGCACGTTATCTAGAAAACTGCCGGCGGGTGCTGGCCGTCTATGACGAGCTGGAGGCAGTGGAGCTGGGCGAGCAGATCCAGCCGCGCGGTTGGATCAATGTCACGGCACCCGCAATGTTCGGGCGGCTTCACGTATTGCCTCTCGTTCAAGAGTTTCTCAGCGAATATCCGCAAGTCGATGTTCGCTTGCTGTTGCTTGACCGGGTCGTCTCACTGGTTGACGAAGGGCTCGATCTCGGCGTGAGGATCGGTCATCTCCCGGACTCCTCACTGCGCGCGGTTCTTGTCGGGCAGGTCCGGCGCGTCATTTGTGCAGCTCCGCAATACATTGCCCGCTGCGGCATGCCGGCGACACCGCGCGATCTCACCAATCATAGTGTGGTGGCGTGCACAGCGGTCACATCCATTCCCGACCGCTGGTCGTTTCACGGTCCGAGCGGGGTCACTTCCATAGCTGTCAGGCCACGGCTGGTGGTCAATACCACCGCCGCGGCGGTGGACGCTGCACTCGACGGTTTTGGGCTTGCCTGCATTATGTCGTACCAGGCGGAGCCGCATGTGGCGGCAGGCTTATTGCAGACCGTTCTCGTCGAATACGAACCCCCACCCGCACCCATTCACATCGTGCATCCAGAAGGCCGGCACCTCCCGGCCAAGGTTCGCTTGTTTCTCGACCACGCCGCCGGAGTGCTTCGCGCCAAATTCGGACGAAAATAAAAGAACTCTCCTTTAAGCGTTGGTTGTTGTTAGTTAGCATGCTGCCGGTAATTAACCAGGCCGTGCCGGATTCAGGCTAGGAGAGGAGACCCAATCGATGTCGCAAGACCAATTACCGCGCCTGAGCCATGTCGGGCTCTATGTCAACGACGTGCCGAAGATGATCGACTTCTACACCCGGGTGCTCGGTTTCGTCGTCAGCGACGGCGCACCCGACGGGCGCATCACCTTCCTCAGCCGTAATCCCAGCGACCACCACCAGGTCGTGCTGGTGCGCGGCCGCAATGGCGATCTCGACACGCCGATGGTGCAGCAGGTGTCGTTCAATGTCGGCACGCTCGCCAATGTCCAGCGCGTCTTCCGCAAGGTGCGCGGGGCCGGCTGCAAGGTCATCGACCCGCGCTGCCACGGCAATGCCTGGTCGGTCTATTTCAGCGACCCCGAAGGCAACCGCATCGAGATGTTCTGCGACACGCCGTGGTACGTGCCCCAGCCGCTGGGGTTCGAGATCGATCTAGACAAGTCCGAGGATGAACTCTACCGCGAAACCGAAGCCTTGTGCCGAGCCAAGCCCGGCTTCAAGCCGATCGAGGATTGGCGCGCCGAAATCGCCGCCAAGATCGAGGCCACCATGGACGCCTGATCCAGGGGGAGCTGCCGCTCTCGAACCTGATGCACGGGCCTGATCCGCGCGTCTCAGGCGGACAATGCAATTCAGTTGGGGAGGACACGTCGTGGCTGATAAAGCCGACACCACGATCACGCTGACCGATGCGCCTGAAGACGACGAGCTCGCGGTGATCGCGGCGGGGTTGCGCGCCTACAACGAGGCGCAGGCGGGATACTCGGACAGTCGTGAACTCGCCGTCCTCGTCCGCGATCCCGAAACCAAGAAGATCGTCGGCGGCCTGCACGGCCGCACGTCACTGGGCCTCTTGCGGGTAGAGCGGTTTTTTCTGCCGGAGGATTTGCGGCGAGGCCGGCTTGGCAGCCGGATCCTCGCCATGGCAGAGGAAGAAGGGCGGCGACGCGGCTGTACCCGCGCGGTGTTGTCAACAGTCCACTTTCAGGCGCCGGGGTTCTACCTGAAGCAGGGTTGGGAGGTCGCCGCCCGGATCGAGTGTGAGCCGCCCGGGCATACGCGCTTCTACATGACCAAGAAGCTGTCCTAATTCCCAAGAAGCTGTCCTAAGGGGGGAGCCCACATGACTGCCGCCGCATTTGCCCCGCCCGTCCGCGCCAGACCCACACTGACCCGAGTCATCGTCGCCGCCTCGCTCGGCAATGCGCTCGAATGGTTCGATTTCCTGGTGTACGGCTATTTCGCGGTCACGATCTCGAAAGTGTTCTTCCCGAGCGCCAACGAGACCGCTTCGTTGCTGGCGACCCTCGGCACTTTTGGCGCCGCCTATCTGATGCGCCCGATCGGCGCAATCGTTATCGGCGCCTATACCGATCGCGCCGGCCGCAAGGCCGGGCTCACCCTCTCGATCCTGCTGATGGTCATCGGCACGACGATGACGGCGGTAACGCCGGGTTATGCGACGATCGGGCTGGCGGCGCCCATCTTGATCCTGCTCGCTCGCCTGACGCAGGGATTCTCTGTCGGCGGCGAGTTTGGCAGCGCCGTCACCTTCCTGGCCGAACAAACCGCCTCGCGTAAAGGCTTTGTCGCGAGCTGGCAATGGGCCAGCACCGGGATCACGGGGGCGTTGGCGTCGGGCTTCGGGATCCTGCTGACGAGCATCCTGACGCCGGAGCAGCTTGTCGAATGGGGCTGGCGCGTCCCGTTCCTGTTCGGGATTTTGGTTGGCCCGGTCGGGCTCTATATTCGCCGCCGGCTCGACGAGACGCCGGAATATGTCGAGATCGAGCCGACTCGCACGCCGGTGCGCGACATGCTTCGCGCCCACCCGATCGAGGGCCTTTTGGCGATGGGCGCCTCGGCCATCTCGAACAGCTCGGCCTATATCATCCTTTACATCCCCACCTATGCGATGAAGGAGTTGCACCTGCCGCAGGTAACCGGTTTCATCGCGACCCTCGTCGGCGCCGTCATCCTCGGCATCGTCTCGCCGTTCGCCGGGCATCTCTCCGACAAATTGGGACGCAGCGGCATCCTGAAGGGGACGGCTTGGCTCTTTTTCCTCAGCACTTATCCGGTTTTCTTTCTGATGGTCGCCTTTCCCTCGCTCGCGACGGCAATCTTTGCCGCCGGCTGGCTCAGCCTCGTCAAGGCCGGCTATAGCGGGGTGCTGCCCTCGCAGCTTTCCGAGCTGTTTCCGACCCGGGTGCGCGGGATCGGCATTTCTTTGAGCTTCGCCGCCGCCGTGACGATCTTCGGCGGCTTCACGCCCTTCATTGCCACCGGGCTCATTGCCGTTACCGGCAACAACCTGTCACCGAGCTTCTACATAATGTTTACTGCTGCGCTCAGCATCATCGCTCTCGTCTTTGTGCGGCGCCGGCGTTATCCGCGGTAACAGGCACCCTCACCGACCAAGCCCCACGGGTCCGCGCAGGGAGCCTGTCCTCGCGCCGCGCCCGTGTTGCCGACCCCCGGACCTAAACCCCCGGGGGGGGGCGGGTGAGAGTCTCGTCGCAGGAAAGACATATTGGTGTGCTACACGGTAGAAGTTGCGGCAGTCGCGCTTCGGGCCGCGCCGGATGGCTGCGGCTGGCGGGCTGGCTGTATTTTCGCTGCAATAACAGCCAGGACGGCCGTCGGGCGACGGCCCTTGACACCCGCCGGGTTAGCTGGCGGGATCGGTCATCGTCGCGGGAATCGAGGAGGATGACATGGCGCGGCCGAATGGAGTGCGGGAAGCCTGGCAGCAGGGCAGGGCGGTCATCAACAGCTGGCTCGGGATCCCGAGCAGCTTTTCGGCCGAGGTCATGGCCAACATGGGCTGGGATTTGCTGGTCGTCGACATGCAGCACGGCATGATCGACTACCAGATCATGGTGACGATGCTGCAAGGCATCTCGACCACGAATGTGACGCCGCTCGTGCGGGTGCCGTGGAACGACCCGGCGCACATCCAGAAGGCGCTCGACGCCGGCGCCTACGGCATCGTCTGCCCGATGATCAACAACCGCGCCGAGGCCGAGAAGTTTGTCGGCTCGTGCCGCTATGCGCCGCTCGGGTACCGCAGCTCCGGGCCGATCCGCGCCTCCCTCTATGGCGGGGCTGATTACCATGCCAAGGCCAACGATATTGTCGTCGCTCTCGGCATGATCGAGACTCAGGAGGCGCTCGACAACCTCGACGCGATCCTGTCCACGCCCGGGCTCGATGCGATCTATATCGGCCCTTCGGATCTGTCGATCTCTTTGGGCTATGCGCCGGGCGGCGACAAGCCCGACGAATGGATGATGGCTGCGCTCCAAAAGGTGCTCGACGGCTGCAAGCGGCACAAGGTGCAGCCCGGCATCCATTGCGGCGCCCCGTCTTACGCGAAGAAAATGATCGAGATGGGGTTCACCTTCGTCACGGTCGGCGGCGACAACCGCTTTATGACGATGGGCGGCCAGGCGGCGCTGCAGGAGATGCGGTCAGGAGCGCCGGCGGTCCCGAAGTCCAGCAGTCCGTATTGACAGCGCGGCATTGCTCTTTTCGTCGTTCCCGCGAAAGCGGGAGCCTAGGCGGGCAGGGCCACAGCATTTGCCCCCTGCTCAAGCCAAGGGCAAGCCCTGAACCCCCGCTTTCGCGGGGGCGACGAAAACCCGTTGTGAAGCGGCGGTTTTATATATTAGACGTATCCATACCAATCCGGAAAAGCTTCTCCACGGACGGCCCCCTCGTTTGAGATTGCAACGACCTCATTTTGGCACATCGATGCCGCCAGGGGCCGTCCACACCAACACGGCAAAAGTGCATCCCGGCTTTCGCCGGGAAAGCGCTGAGGGGACGCCGCGCTGCATCAACTCAAGGAATTTGTGCACTAGGTTGCTCCTGAAAACACGATTACAACGGGATCTCGTGATCGCGCGCGTAGGCTTCGAGCTTGGACCGCAGCGAATGATCCGGACGGCTGCCGATCTCGTCGAGGTAAGCGGCGACTGCGCCGGCATCGAGAGTGCGGATCATCGTCTTGACGGGGCCGATTGCGGTTGCCGCCACCGACAATGTCGTAAAGCCGAGCGCGATCAGCACCATCGCCTCCAGCGCGTTGCCGGCCATGTCGCCGCACATGCTGAGCGAGGTGCCAGCGGCGCCGCTACATGCAACGACCTGGCGAAACAGCGCCAGCATCGGCGCCGATAGGGGATCGTAGCGATCGGCCAGGCGCGGATTGCCGCGATCGCAGGCAAACAGAAACTGCAGCAAATCGTTGGTGCCGACCGACAAGAAATCGATACGCTCGCACAAGGCCGGCAATTGCCACAGCAATGACGGCACTTCGAGCATGACGCCGATTTTGACTCCTTCCGGCAGTTCGCGTCCCTCTCGGGCGGCCCGCGTCAGCTCCATTTCGACCAGGGCACGGGCGCGTTCTAGCTCGGCCACCTCCGCGACCATCGGAAATTTGACGTGTAATGTCCGGCCCCGGGCGGCACGGATCAAAGCGCGCAGCTGCTGCCTGAGCATCGCCGGGCGGTCGAGCCCGATGCGGATCGCCCGCCAGCCCATTGCCGGGTTGTCCTCTGGCGCATGCGGCAGATAAGGCAGGACTTTGTCGCCTCCGATATCGAGCGTGCGGAAGAAAACGGGACGCTGCTCTGCCTGATCGAATACGCGCTCGTAGTACTCGGTGAGGTCCTCGACATCCGGGAAACTGTCCCGCACCATCAGCGGGAACTCGGTGCGAAACAGGCCGACGCCATCGGCGCCGGTCGTTGCGAGTTGCGCGAGGTCGAGCAGCAGCCCGGCGTTCAACATCAGCTTGATTGCGATGCCGTCTCGGGTAATCGCCGGGGTCGAGCGCAAGGTCTCGTAATAGGCGCGGCGGCGGCTGCGCGCCTCCACCGCGGCCGCAACCGATTGCTGGATGTCGGCGCTGGGGCGGATCAACACATTGGCGTGATCACCATCGACAACCACGATATCGCCTGCCTCGATCCGGCTCGTCGCATCGCCGACCCGCCCGACGACCGGGATATCGAAGGCGCGCGCGACAATCGCCACATGAGCAGTCGGCGAGCCTTCCTCGAGCACCAGACCCATGATCCGCCGCCGCGCGTAATCCAACAGCTCCGCCGGTCCCATCGCGCGCGCGACGAGGATGAATTCGTGGGGCAATTCGGCCCAGGCCGCACTCAGCGGCCGTCCTGCCAGGTGCTGCTGCAGCCGGTTGGCGAGATCCTCGAGGTCGAATAGACGCTCTCGGAGATAGGGGTCGCTGATCTGCATCATGCGGGTGCGGGTGTCGTCGGCGACTTTCTGTACGGCTGCCTCGGCGGTAAGGCCGCTGCGGATCGCATCGGCAATACGCGTCACCCATCCCCGGTCGGCGGCAAACATGCGATAGGTTTCGATGACATCGTGATGCTCGCCGTCGCCGAACTCGCGGCTCGCCGCAACCAGCTCGTCGATCGCCTCGCGCATCGCCCTGACGGCGCCTCGCAGACGTCCCAGCTCCGCGGCGACGTCCTCGGCGACGACCTGGCGGATGACGACCCTGGGCTCGTGCAGCACCGCCGGTCCGATCGCCAGGCCGGCATTTAGCCGAACCCCTGCGATCCTGGCCGGGAGCGCTACCCCACCATGACTCTGCGCGATTTCGAGCGGGTTGACGAGATTGCCGCTCGCCGCGAGCTCCGCGACGATCATCGCGATCGTCTGCAAAACCTCCACCTCGTCCTCGCTGTAATGACGCAATGTCTGGTTTTGCACGACGAGGACGCCGAGAACCCGGTTGCCGCGAAGGATCGGCGCGCCCATGAGCGAATGGTAAACTTCCTCACCGGTCTCGGGCCGATAGGCAAAATCCGGGTGGGACTGCGCGTCCGCCAGGGCAAGAGGTCGCGCCGTCGCGGCGATTACTCCGACCAGACCTTCGCCGACCCGCAACCGCGTCCGGTGCACGGCTTCCGGCCGCAGCCCCTCGGTGGCGAACAGCTCTAGGACCTCGCCGGCCCGCAGGATGTAAGCCGAGCAGACCTCGGCGACCATCTCGGAGGCAACGACCCGGACAATTCGTTCGAGCCGCTCCTGCGCGGTGCCCGAACCCGCCATAATGTCGCGAAGTCGGCGCAGGAGGCGGCGGGTTGCGCTGACGCTGCCTCCAGCCTCAATCATCCGCGGGCGCCCGGCTCCCTGCCAGGATTTCGCGGGACACGAGCTGCCGCTGTCGCGTGCCCTCTCTGCGGGCCGCGAGAACGGCAACCGCTTGGTTGACCAGCTCCTCGATAATTTCGGCGGTGCTCTGCTCACCCGTGACGAAGCCGACGCTTTGGCCGGCCATCAAGGAACCCCCTTCGATATCGCCGTCGATCACCGAACGACGCAGTGCCCCGGCCCAAAAATGTTCGATCTCAAGCTGCGCCTCCACCTGCGAGAGTTCACCGCGCGCGCATCGTTCGATGACCCGGCGCTGCATGGCGACAAACTGCTCGGTTGCCGGATTGGCAAGCGCGCGAACCGGGATAACCGGAAAGCGCGGATCGACCTGGACCGAAGCGACCGCATCGCGCGCCGCGGCCCGGATGAAGGCCTGCTTGAAGCGCGGGTGAGCGATCAATTCATGCGCGCAAACAAAACGGGTGCCGAGCTGAATGCCGGAGGCGCCCATCTCGAGATAGGCCAACATCGCTTCCCCGCGGCCAATGCCGCCCGCCACGAAAACGGGAATGTCGGTGAGATGCGGCAGGATCTCCTGCGCCAGCACGCCGGTCGAGACCGGTCCGATATGCCCGCCCGCCTCGCTGCCTTCTATGACGATCGCATCGGCGCCCATGCGCACGAGCTTGCGCGCAAAGCCGAGGGAAGGTGCAAAACACAAGACCCGAGCGCCGCTCCGCTTGATTGTGTTCACCGCGGCGCTGCTCGGCAGACCTCCGGCCAGCACGACGTGGCCGACCCGATGCACCGCGCATACCTCGATCAATTCGAGCAGCTGCGGGTGCAAGGTGATCAGATTGACACCGAACGGATGTCGGGTCAGCGCCGCCGTGGACTCAATCTCCGCGGAGAGCAGCTGCGGCGACATCGATCCCGAGGCGATGACCCCGAACCCGCCGGCATTCGAAATGGCGGCAACCAGGTTGCGCTCGGATACCCAGGTCATCGCGCCGCCCATGATGGCGACATCGCAGCCGAGAACGTCTCGGCCGCGGGCCCACAATCGGTCGAGTTCGGCCCGTAAGTACTGACATCCGGTTTCCCGCTCGCTGGCTGAGCACGCTTCGGCCGTCGGAAACTGCGCTGCGCCTATCCCCTCGGTCATCCGGCTGTGTCGAGCCCATAGGCCGTGTGCAACGCCCGCAGCGCAAGCTCGGCATATTCAGCCGCTATAAGGACACTGACCTTGATCTCGGATGTCGAAATCACCTGGATGTTGATGCCTTTGTCGGCCAGCGTTTGAAACATCTGCTTGGCGACCCCGGCATGGCTGCGCATGCCGATACCGATGACCGAGACCTTGACGACATTCGGATCGGGCTTGAGTAGAGCGAAACCGATCGAGTTTTTCCCCTTTTCCAGCACTGCCACAGCCCGATCGAGGTCGGCGCGCGCCACAGTGAAAGTGAGATCGGCGGTGCGTCCGTCCTCGGAAGCGCTCTGTACGATCATGTCGACATTGATCGCATCGTCGGCGAGCGGACCAAAAATGGCCGCCGCGACACCCGGTTGATCGGCCACCTTCTGCACGGTGATCTTGGCTTCGTCGCGGCTGTACGCGATGCCGCTTACAACTTGCTTTTCCACGATCTCGTCTTCGTCGACCACGAGGGTTCCGGGAGTGTCGGTAAAGCTCGACAGCACCTGCACGCGCACTCGGTGGTTCATCGCCATTTCGACCGACCGCGTCTGCAGCACCTTGGCGCCCTGCGACGCCATTTCCAGCATTTCCTCGTAAGTTATTCTACTGAGCTTGCGGGCTTTCGCAACGATGCGCGGATCGGTCGTGTAGACGCCGTCGACATCGGTGAAGATGTCGCAACGGTCCGCTTCGAGAGCGGCCGCGAGCGCCACGGCAGAAGTGTCGGACCCGCCCCGGCCGAGCGTCGTTATCCGCCCGCGCGGCCCTACTCCCTGAAAACCTGCGACGACGGCGACCTGGCCCTGGGCGAGACGGCTGCGAATCTCGGTGACGTCGATCGCTTCGATCCGCGCCTTGCCGTGCACCCCGTCAGTGCGAATCGGGATCTGCCATCCGAGCCAGGAGCGGGCATCGGTACCGAGATCCTGTAGAGCCAGCGAAAGCAGACCTGCGGTCACCTGCTCGCCCGATGCGACCACGACGTCGTATTCGCGCGCGTCGTGAAGGCGGCTCGTCTCTCGCGTCCAATCGACCAGATGGTTGGTGGTTCCCGCCATTGCCGAGACTACGACAGCCACTTCATTGCCGGCGTCGACTTCGCACTTGACGCGCCGCGCGACATTCTTGATCCGGGCGATATCGGCGACCGAAGTGCCGCCGAACTTCTGAACAATGCGCGCCATGCGTTTCTCGGACCTGTCCGGCAAATCCGTCGATGAGGGCCCCACGGGGTTGTTGCCGGGGCCGGACGGCAACACATACTCTCGTCGGCTTATCTGGCCATATAACAATCGTTCAACCGAGAAGGATCGAAAGTGCGCGCCACCAGCGCAACGGTCGACCCGCAGGAGATCGAACGCTTTGCCGCGCAGGCCGAAGCGTGGTGGGATCCTGAGGGGAGCTTTCGCCCCCTGCATCGGCTCAACCCCGTTCGGCTCGACTACATTCGTCAACACCTGACGGCGCATTTCGGACGCAACATCTCCTCGTTGCGACCATTCGATGGGCTAACTCTGCTGGATATAGGCTGCGGCGGCGGCCTCATCGCCGAACCAATGTCTCGCCTCGGCTTTGCCGTTACAGCGGTCGACGCGGATGACCAGGCAATCGCCGCCGCCCGCGCCCGCGCCGAAGCAACCGGGCTCTCGATTGACTACCGCATTGCCACCGCCGAATCGATGGCCGACACTGGCGAACGGTTCGACGCCGTCCTGGCGCTCGAAATCATCGAGCACGTCGCCGATCCCGGTGTTTTTCTCGGGTCTGTCGGAGCCCTCGTCCGGCAAGGGGGAGCCTTTATCGGCGCCACGTTGAACCGCACCCCCCGGTCTTTTGCCGCGGCGATTATCGGCGCGGAATACCTGCTCGGCTGGCTACCTCGCGGCACGCACGATTGGCGCAAGTTCATGCGCCCCTCCGAGTTCGTCCTCGGATTGCGCCGCAATGGCCTGAACCCCACTGAGATGACCGGTGTCAGCTATGATTTGATCCGTGGGGAATGGTTGCTTTCGCGCGACCTGGAGGTTAATTACATGGTAATGGCGGTGCGGCAGTGAGCCGCCCGCCTCAGCTGTCGGTATGCGGGACCCAGGGGACCCGGCCAAAACTGATCCCCTCATCCGTAAGCTCTCGCGACTCTTCTTCACTGGCTTCGCCGTAGATGCTGTGTGGATCGATTTCGCCATAGTGGATGCGCCGGGCTTCTTCGGCGAAGCGGTTGCCGACGTAGTCGCAATGGCTCTCGACCTGCCGCTGCATCTCCAGCAACGCCGCGCGAAATCGTGCTGGCGAGATCGGCGGAGGAGTCTCCCTGGATCTCCCGAGGTGCGGCGCCATCATCGCTTTCTCGACCGCGGTTTGACCACATTCGGGGCAGGCAATTTCGCCGGACTTCTGCTGCGACCTCGAACCCATCTCCGTCACGAAACCACCCTTCGAACTCGTGGCCATGAGCACAGCGCAACGTGAACAGGATCATCGAGGCAACCTCCTAGCCGGCAGTTGTACACCGGCCCATCCGGGCTGTCCAAGCGTATGCCGACATTTCGATAAACACTGAATCGCGGTGTCCTCCGCACCAGCTTCTGCTTGGGTGAGACGGTTCGTGCCGCTGATTAGACGCGGCGGGCAGGTGCTCGACCTTGCCGCGGGCAGCGGCCGGCATACCCGGCTTCTGCTCGACAGCGGCTTTACGGTTTCCGCGGTCGACCGCGACGTTTCGGCGCTATCGCCCCTTGCCGCGTGGGGCTGCGAGGTGCGGCAGATCGATCTCGAGGCCGGCGCCCCGTGGATGCTCGGTACCGGATACGATGGCATTATCGTGACCAATTATCTGCACCGTCCGCTGCTGCCGGCGATCGTCGAAGCCCTCGCCGCCGGTGGTGTGCTGATATATGAGACCTTCGCCCGCGGCAACGAGTGTTTCGGGCGCCCGCGCAACCCCGATTTTCTGCTGCGTCCCAGTGAACTCCTCGACGCCTTTTCTATGCTAACTATCGTCGCCTTTGAGCAGGGCGAAGTTTCGGTACCGCGGCCTGCAGTAATCCAGCGGATCGCAACGGTCGCCGGCCCACTGCAATGCCTGCCGGAGCCAGTCGGTTTGGACAACGGAATTCCGATGGAGTAAGCTTCCATTATGCCGAATATTGCCGAACAGCTGATGCCGCTGGGCAAATTTCTGGCTTGGGAGCGCGAGCAGCCCGAACGCTACGAATACGCGGGCGGTGTTGCCACGATGATGACGGGCGGCTCGCTCGACCATTCGACGATCGCTTCCAACCTTTGGACCACGCTGCGCGATGGCCTTCGCCGCAGCGCCTGCCGGGCCTTCCGCGGCGATACGAAAATAATCGCGAATAACTCAATACGTTATCCGGATTTGTCGGTGACCTGCACTCCGGTGCGAGGGGACGAGGACACCGTGCTAGAGCCGGTCCTCGTGATCGAGGTAATATCACCCAGCACCGAGCGGGAGGATCGGGGCCGAAAGAAATTCGATTACTTCGCGACGCCATCGATCCAGCAATACGCCATAATCGAGCAGGATGCTCGTCGCGTTGACCTGTACACCCGGTCGGGCGATCGATGGACGGATGAGATTGTCGAGGGAGATGCGATGCTCACGCTCTCTTCGGTCGGGGTCGAGATGAGTCTCGACACCGTCTACGAGGATACCGAGCTCGATGCTACTCGGCTGCGAGAGGGCGGGCGGCGAGCTCCGGCTCTGTAAACGGTCGATCGTGCTGCAACGACGGGACCATGCGGCGCGCCTTGGCGATCGCCGCTAAGTCTATACGTGCGCTCACGATGCCGACGCCTTCTCCGGCATCGGCCAGCACCTCGCCCCATGGATCGACAATCAGCGAGTGGCCATAGGTTCGCCTGCCCTCGGCATGCTCGCCCCATTGCGCCGGGGCAAACACAAAGCACCCGTTCTCGATTGCCCGCGCGCGCAGCAGCACATGCCAGTGCGCTTTGCCGGTCGGCACGGTGAAAGCGGAGGGAATTGCCAGAAAATCGGCGCCGGCCTGGGCGAGCGCGCGATAAAGGTGCGGGAAGCGCAAATCGTAGCACACCGTCATTCCGAGAACCCCCCACGGCGTCTCGGCCAGCACCGCGCGACCGCCGGGGCGGAAGGCGTTGCTTTCCCGATAGCTCTCACCGCCGGCGAGATCGACGTCGAACATGTGAATCTTATCGTAACGGGCAACCACCGCGCCGCCGGGATCGACGAGGTAGGAGCGGTTGGCGAGGCGCTGTTCCCCGTCCGCCGTCCCGGGTTCTCGCGACAGATCGACGGCCAGCGAGCCGATCAGCAGCCAAATCCCGGTCTCACGCGCGACCTCGCGCAAGGCGGCCAGAACGGGATGGTTCGCCTCGTCCCGAGCCTTTTCGCGGCGCAATTTGCCGACCGGCTCAGTGAGCCCGGTGTTCTCGGGCGTCATGACGAAATCGGCGCCGCCGTCGCGCGCCCGCCGCACAAGATCCGTGACGACACGAACGTTGGGCTCGTAATCTCGCGCCGAAGTGAACTGAATGCAGGAAACAGTGAAGGCGTCGTTCATTTCGTGCTCCCGAGCTTGGCATCGAGTTCGCCGGCACGGTCGAGCGCGACCAGTTCGTCGGAGCCTCCGATATGCTCGCCATCGATGAAGATCTGAGGAACCGATGTGCGGCCGCCGGCGCGCCGGATCATCTCGTCGCGCCGGGCCGGTTCCTCGATAATATCAATTTCGGTGTAAGCGACCCCTTTGCGCTCCAACAGGACGCGCGCCCGGGCGCAATAAGGACAGAACATTGTCGTGTAAAGCTCGACCTCAGCCATGCGGCGGGAACTCCGAGTAGGGATCGTGCGAGCATGCATGTCCTTCAATTAAGACGACAATGCCAGGGTGCCAAGCCCCGCGGCCCCGGCGCTGATGCGGCGACTATCCGCCCATCCGCAAGGCCCGAGCCAGTGTCAAAACCCCGATCGATCCGGCTCCCGCCCGCCGTAGTACGCGGGCACACTCCTCGACGGTCGCTCCTGTCGTCATGACATCGTCGATAATTACCACGCGCTTCCCGGCAAAGCTGCGGCCGGCCTTGACCGCGAAGGCGCCGCGGACGTTGCGCTCGCGCGCTGCCGGTCCCAGATGGCCCTGCGCCGGCGTCCGTCGGCGGCGAACCAGCCAGTCCGCCGCGACCTCGGGACCGCCGGCCGAATGGATCGCCTGCGCCAACAGCGCGGCCTGGTTGTAGCGGCGCTGAAACAGGCGGGTCCAGTGCAACGGCACCGGAACCAGCAGGTCGGTATCGGCGAGGACCTCGGCCCCAGTGCGGTGCATCCAGCGCCCGAACGCCCCGGCTACATGGGTCCGGTCGCCATGCTTCAGCCCGAGGACCATGTGACGGCTGTGCTTGTCATAGCGCAGCACCGATCGCGCCCTGTCCCAGTTGCGCCGCTCGCTGACGCAGGCCCCGCACATCGCGTCCTCGCCCATCGGGTAGGCAAACGGTGCGCCGCAAGCGGCGCACCACGGCGGCGCAAAAAACGTAATCCCTCGCCAACACCGGCCGCAAAGAGCATCGGGCTCGCCGATCGTTTCACCGCACGCAAGGCAGCGCGGCGGCAACACCCCGTCGACGACGGCTCTGGCGATCCGCCGTAAACGGCTGGAAGCCCAGTTGGCAAGAGTTGCCGATACGTGCATCGATACACATGATCAGGTAGCGGGCACTTTCGTCAACCCAGACCCGCAGGTTCCACCGCGATGGCCCGATCCGACGACCTCCCATTGATGCTGTTCGATCGCCGCGCCCGGCGGCAGCACCGCGATCGTGCGGCGGGCCGCGGCTGCGTCGAGTTTCTACATAGGGAACTCGCGGACCCCGTCATCGAGCGGCTCGACGATGTCAAACGGGAGTTTCGTCTGGCGCTCGACCTCGGCGCGCACCACGGGGCGGTCTCGCGCGCACTCAGCTGCCGGCCGGGGATCGAGTGGGTGGTAGCCGCCGACCCGTCCTTCGGCTTCCTCGCGCAGCTCAGCGGAATGCGGGTCGCGGCCGACTCCGATCTCGTCCCGTTTCGCGACGGCAGCTTCGACCTCGTTGTCAGCATGCTGGAATTGCACTGGGCCGGCGACCTGCCCGGCGCCCTGGTCCAGATTCGCCGTATCCTCAAACCGGGTGGCCTGTTTCTCGCCGCAATGTTCGGTGGCTCGACCCTGGTCGAGCTTCGCACCGTGCTGATCGAGGCCGAATTGATCGAAGAAGGAGGAGCGAGCCCGCGCGTATCGCCGGCCGCCGAGCTCGGCGATGTGGCGGGCCTTCTGCTGCGCACCGGTTTTGCAATGCCTGTCGCCGATGCCGAAAAGATCACCGTCACCTACCCTGACGCTCTGGCGCTGATGCGCGACCTGCGCGGCATGGGAGAGACCAATGCGCTGACGGCGCGCAGGCGCACATCGCTGCGCCGCGCCACCCTTGCCCGCGCTGCGCTGCTCTATTCCGAGCGGTTCGGTCAACCCGACGGCCGCGTTCCGGCGACCTTCGAAATCCTCTTCCTGACCGGCTGGGCGCCGGAGACCGTCAATGCGGAATGTGAAACAGGCGGGGCCACAAGCCGACCAAGCCGATAAAGATCAGGTAAACCGCGACAACATAATTGAGAATACGCGGTATAAGAAGGATCAGTATGCCCGCGATCAGCGCGACCAGCGGTTGGATCACCAAAACGTCAAATGTCATCGGCGGCTTCCTGAGTGGAGACGAATTGTGGAAGAAGATATTACCGGCGGCTGCTTGTGCGGTGACATACGCTACCGCATTACCGCCACGCCCGTCGAGGCGCTCTACTGCCATTGCCGGATGTGCCAACGGGCGCATGGCGCGCCAGTGATTGCCTGGCTCACGGTGCCGCTCGACGCCTTTGTGGTGACGGCTGGCAACCCCGTCGCTTATCGTTCCTCGGCGAAGGCGTTCCGGCATTTCTGCGCCAGCTGTGGCACGCCGCTGACATGGCGCGAAGCCGACAACCCCCGGTTCGTCGACATCAGTGTCGCCAGCCTCGACAACCCAGAGGCCATCGCACCAACCATGCACATTTGGACCGATAGCCGAATCGCCTGGTTCGACACCGCCGACCAGCTGCCGAGATATCCGACTGAAAAACAACCCGCGACGGTGATCGAGCGCCGCGAGCTGGATCCGGTTGGGTTAATTTCTCAATCTGCGAGCTGATCGCTGCAGCCTCGTGTGGCGCGGCCGCCCGAGTAGCGATATCATTGTCGCCCGACTCCCAAATCGTCCACCCGCGCTGGCCACCATTATGACGAATCAGGATACGACTATCAGGTTGCGGGAGGTGGCGCGAGCGACGCCTCAGCCGCCCGCGGTCGAACCTGAGGAACCCACGCCACCGGACAACATTGGGGAGCACCCGCCTGAGATAGCAGATCGGGAAAACACGAGCGTTCGTAGTTATCGGCGAAGAGTCCTCCTTGTCCTCGCTTCAATCGTGGCCGCGCTCGGGCTGTACTGGGCTTCCGGCTATTTCGTTGCTTACACCGACGATGCCTATGTCACGTCAGACTTCGTCAATGTCGCTCCATATGTTAGCGGCCGAATCGTAGGCGTAAACATCGTTGACAATCAGACCGTGAAAAAAGGCGAATTACTTGCGACGATCGATCCGGCGCCTTTCCAACTGGCATTGAACGAGAGGCAGGCGAAAAAGACCGAAGCCGAAGCGCAGCTCGCGGTCGATCGAGATGTCATTGCCGCGACACAGGCCCAGCGCGACGACGCCGCGGCGAAGCAGCGGCTGGCGAGCGACAATGTGCGCCGGGCCACGCCGATCACTGCCGCAGGCTTTTATTCCCGACAGGGACTTGACACCTTGACTGCGAAGGAACAGGAAGCCAAGGCAGCTCTGGTCGAGGCCGAGTCTGCGATTGCAAAAGCGCAACAGACGCTGGCCCTGCATCAGGCGACAATTGCAGCGATCAATGCCGAGATCGCCTACCTGCAATGGCAGCTTGAGCAGACGAAGCTGCTCGCCCCGACCGCCGGCACCGTCACCCAGCTGACCCTGCGGGTCGGCGACCAGGCAGTGGAAAACAAACCGCTGATCGGCCTGGTTGACGCGCACGCCTGGCGGATCTACGCGAACTACAAGGAAAGCGTCATTCGCCATATGAAAGTGGGCCGCACCGCCTGGGTCTGGCTCGACGCCTACCCCTGGCGTTTTCATCGCGCGACGATCCAGGGCATCGCCCGCGGAATCAGCCGTGAGCCGACCGATCGCAAGCTGTTGCCTTATGTCGCGCCGACGACCGACTGGATACGACTGGAGCGGCGCTTCCCGGTGACATTGGTATTGCAGGATCTGAGCCCGGACATCACGCTCCATATGGGCGCCGACGCACGCACGATCATCTTTTACTGAAGCTGACGATGCTTGCGCGAACTGACCGGCGCGCTGAATACTGAATTCCGCTCGTTCGAGCTTCGTGGAGCTCGTGGCATCGCGGCTTTGGCCGCAACGCTGTCCGTGTCTCTCGCCGTTATGGCGGCGTTCCTGTTGCATTCCGACGAGCCCTGGTGGGCGGCTATTTCCGCCTGGATGGTGACGCGCTCCTCTTTGGCAGCCGCGCTGTCGAGAGGAGTGATGCGCATTATCGGCAGTGCCGTGGGTGCTGCAATCGCTGTGGTTGTCATCGGGTTGTTCGTCTATCATCCGCTGCCATTCTGCCTGTGCCTGTTTGCGCTGGCCTGCGCCGGCCTAATCGGGTTTGCGACCTCGAGTCATGGCTATGCCTGGCTGATCGGAGCGATCACCGGCAATCTCGTGATGCTGATGGCTCTCGATCAGCCGCAGATCACATTCACGATTGCCGTGAACCGTGTTGCCGAGGTAACGATCGGCACGGCAGCGGCACTGATCGTTACTCTTCTCCTCCCTGACGACGTCGCCACCCCCAGTCCAGCTTCGACACCGCCAGCGCCGCCGCCCTTGCTGTTTTGGACACGGCGCCACGCCGCAGAATTCGAACGCTGGTTGCGCGAGATTTGGCCACTGGTGTTGCACGCCTGCCGCGGCGGCCTCACAGTCATGATATTGCCTGTGCTGGTGACTTGGCTGGCGCCACTCGGCCCCAGCAGCATGGCAGTGACTGCGGTCGCCGTGTTGGCCGTCCCGACGACCGCGATCATCGAGCCCGATGCACGGACCATCGTTCAGCGCGCCTTATATCGCCTTGCCGGCTGCGCGCTCGGTGCGCTGATGGGTCTTTTCTGCGTATACTGGGTCGGCTCGAGCCTTCTTATCTGGCTGTTGCTGTTGATGGCCGGAACCTGGCTCAGCGCGCAGATCCAGTCGGGCTTCACCGGGATCGGCTATATCGGAACCCAGGCGGGGATCGCGTTTCTGCTGAGCATGATCCAAGGCCAGGGCCCGCCGCTTTCTCCCACTCCCGGGCTCGACCGGTTCGCCGGAATCATGGTGGGGCTTTCCGTGCTGCTGGTCATCACGATGGTGATGTCGCTGTTCCGCCTGCCGCATGCGGCCCGCGCACAGGCGCACGGCGATTGACAACCCGCCGTGGCAACGGTGTGATCCGGCATCGAACCCGCGCAACGGAGGAACCCTTGGCCAAATACAGGATCGCGACGCCGACCGGCGCCAGCTTCACGACCGCCGGCGACTACGGATACGAGATGGAGGCGCTGACCCCGATCGACGCCGAGATTTTCGAGGTTCGGCCCGGGTCTGAGGACGAGTTCGTCGCCGCGGCGCGCGATGCCGATGCGCTTTACGCCAAGGGGCGGCGGATCACCCAAAAGATGATCGACGGTCTGGATGGCTGCAAGATCATCGCGCTCGGCAGCGTCGGCGTCAACTCGGTCGATGTCGAAGCGGCGACGCAAAAGGGCATCCCGGTCACCAATTGCCCCGACACCTTCATCGACGAGGTCGCCGACCACGCGATGACGTTGATCCTCGCCAGCTTCCGGCGGCTCATCGTGCAGGACCGGCTGGTGCGCGAGGGGCGCTGGGCCGAGGGCCGGCCGATGCTGTCCAAGATCCCGCGTCTGATGGGCCTGACCCTCGGCCTTGTTTCATTCGGCCATGTGGCGCGGGCTGTTGCCGCACGGGCCAAGCCGTTCGGCGTGCACGTCATCGCCTATGACCCGTTCATCGAAGAGCTGGTCATGATCGGCCACGGGGTCGAGCCGGTCAGCCTGCCCGAACTGCTGCAACGCTCCGATATCATCTCGATGCATGCGCCCGCGACCGAAAGCGCCAATCGTCTGCTGCGCGAGGAGCATTTCCGGCAGATGAAGAAGACCGCGCTCTACATTAGCACCGGACGCGGGCCAACGACCGACGAAGCGGCGCTGATCAAGGCGCTCGACGAGGGCTGGATCGCCGGCGCCGGGCTCGATGTGCTCGAACAGGAGCCGCCGGGCAACAACAACCCGCTCCTCAAGATGGATAATGTCATTCTGACCGCGCACGTCGCCTCGGCGTCGGCCCGGTTCGACCCGGCCCGGCGCCGCCGCGTCGGTCTCGAATTGTCGCTGGTCCTGAGCGGCAAATGGCCGATGTCCTGCGTCAACCCGTCGGTGCTGGCCAAGACGAACCTGCGGCGCTGGCAGCCCGTTTCGATGGAGCGCGGCCCCAATTCCTGATCTCCACCGGAGGCCCGCGTGGTTATCGGCAGACGATCTTTCATCATCAACGGGGGATTGGCAGCAATGGCAGCGAGTTGGGACCCAGCAGTCGTGCGCTATCCGGATCAGCGGATAAAAGCACTCGATCCGCGCTTTGCGTCGCTCGTCCTAGGCAATGCCGCAATCGAAGTGATCGCGACGGGCTGCCGCTTCAACGAGGGGCCGGTCTGGTTCGGGGATCTGCGGTGCCTTCTATGGAGCGATATCCCCAACGACCGAATGATGAAATGGGACGAGGAAACGGGCGCGGTCAGCGTCTTCCGTAAGCCCTCGCATTATGCCAACGGCAATACCCGCGATCGGCAGGGGCGGCTCATCACCTGCGAGATGGATACTCAGCGTGTGACGCGCACCGAGCATGAAGGCACGATCACGGTGCTGGCCGAAAGCTTCGACGGCAAGAAGCTGACCGGCCCCAACGATGTCGTCGTCAAATCCGACGGCTCGATCTGGTTCAGCGACAACGGTGCCGGGATCCGCGGCAATTACCTTGGCCACAAGGCGACTGCGGAATTGCCGTACCGGGTCTATCGGCTCGACCCGGCCACCGGCCGGATGACGATCGCGGTCGGCGACATGAAACGGCCGAACGGGCTCGCCTTCTCGCCTAACGAGAAACTGCTCTATGTAATCGACACGCCCGGCCCGGGGCAGCGCACGATCCAAGTCTACGATGTCGTCGACAACGGCACTGCGACCGCCAATCGACGCGAGTTCAATAGCGCCGAGCCGGGCGGCTCTGACGGGATGCGGATCGATGTCGACGGTAACCTGTGGTGCGGATGGTCCGGGGGCGAGGCCGAAGACGGCGTCGTCGTCCTTGCCCCCGACGGCAAAATGATCGGCCGCATCATGCTGCCCGAGCGCTGCGCCAATCTCTGTTTTGGCGGCGTGAAGCGCAACCGCCTCTTCATGGCGGCGAGCCAGTCGATCTATTCGCTTTACGTCGAGACGCAGGGCGCCCCGGCGGCTAGCCGCTCACAAAAGTCGGACAAGACGGCGGCGATGATCGGCATGCCGATCTCGTCACGTAAGGTCATCACCAATTCCGGGTGAAACTGCACGGCGGCGATCGGCAAACGTTGGTGCTCGAGCGCCATAACGACGCCGTCCTCGGTTTCCGCGGTGACCGAAAGCTCCGGCGGCAATGTGCTGCGTCGGGCGTGCAATGAATGATACCGCCCGACGACGAACTCGCTCGGCAGGCCGCACAACAGCCGGCCGCCGCAGACGCGGACCGGTGACGGCTTGCCGTGCATCGGCGGGTCGAGCACCGCGAGCGAGCCGCCGAAATACTCGACGATCCCTTGCAGGCCGAGGCAAACCCCGAACACGGGCAAATGCCGCTGGACAGTGAGATCGAGGGTCTCGGCCATCGCGAAGTCGCAGGGCCGGCCCGGTCCCGGGCGACAGCACGACGAGATCGTAACCGCCCGCCCGCAGCTCGGCGCGCGCCAGATCGGGGCGCATCGTCACGACCTCGGCGCCGGTCGTGCGGATGTAATTGGCCAAGGTGTGAACAAAAGAATCTTCGTGATCGACCAACAGCACCCGCCGGCCCTTGCCGATTTCGGCTGCCGCCGCCGCGCGGCCGGCGGGCGCTGTCGTCGTCCCGCGGATCGCGGTGAACATCGCGGCCGCCTTCAGGCGGGTCTCGGCTTCTTCTGCCTGCGGGTCGCTGTCGTAAAGCAACGTCGCCCCGGCGCGGACTTCGGCGACGCCGTCCTTCATGCGGATCGTGCGCAGGGTCAGGCCGGTGTTCATGTTGCCGTCAAACGTCACGCGGCCGATAGCGCCGCCATACCAGCGGCGGGACGAGCGCTCCTCCTCTTCGATAAAGCGGATCGCCCAGCGCTTGGGCGCGCCGGTCACCGTCACCGCCCAGGCATGGCTGAGGAAACCATCCAGCGCGTCGAACTCCTCGCGCAGCACGCCCTCGACGTGATCGACAGTGTGGATCAGCCGCGAATAGAGCTCGATCTGGCGGCGCCCGATGACCCGCACGGTGCCCGGCACGCAGACGCGCGACTTGTCGTTGCGGTCGACGTCCGTGCACATCGTCAGCTCGCTCTCGTCCTTTGCGGAATTGAGCAATTCCCGAATGCGCTCGGCGTCTTCGACCGGGTCGCGGCCGCGCGCGATCGTGCCGCTGATCGGGCAGGTTTCGATCCGCTTTCCCTCGACCCGGACATACATTTCGGGCGAGGCGGCGACCAGAAACTCGCCCTCGCCGAGGTTGATCAGTGCGCCGTAGGGCGCCGGATTGGCTTGGCGCAGGCGATGAAAGACGACGCTCGGCGGGTCGGCGGATAGCTCGGCGAAGAGCTGGCCGGGCACGACCTCGAACAAATCCCCGCGCATAAAGGCCGCTCGGGCGCGTTCCACCAACGCGGCGTATTCGCCGGGGCCATGGTCGCTCTCGCTCGGGCGGGAGGCCGGCACATGCCGAAGGCCGTAACGAGCGCGGTGGGGTCGAGCGCGGCAGACCGTGCGTCGAGACGCCCGCCACATCGAAATTCGTAGCGGTGGGTCGCCGTGACCTGCCGCATATGGTCGACGACGAGGATCTCGTCGGGCAGATAGAGGACGAGATCGCGCTGGTCATCGGGCCGCGGCAGGCGCAGCGGCATCGGCTCGAACTGGAACACCAGATCGTAACCAAAGGCGCCGTAGAGCCCGAGGTGCTGATCCTCGGCACTGCCGAACAGATCGACCAAGGCGCGCAGGACCGAGAATACCGAGGGCTGCCGGCTGCGGCTCTCCTCCGGGAAGCGCTGGTCGCCTTTCCTCGATCTCGCCCGATATCCGATCGCGCCCGACCCGCTCGACGCGAATTGCGGCCAGGCCGGCGAGGCTCCCGGCCACCGGGTCCAACAGAACCTGGCCGCGCTCGTTCAGCGCGTCGATCGTGAACCGGCGCCCGCGCGCGGTAAAGACCAGCGGCGGGTCGACAAACCCCATGTCCCACCGCGTGTAACGGCCGGGAAACTCGAAGCTCGAGGAAAACAACACCCCGCGCCGCTCGTCGAGCGATCGGGCGAGCGCGGTATCGGCCGGGCTGATACTCGTGGTTGCGGATCTCTCGCGTAACGCGGACGCCGCCTTTGGTGAGATAGCTCGTGGGCTTCATGGGGATCCCTCTGGTTGGGATCGCCCCGGGACCGGGTAGGTTCGCCCTCAATTGCGAAGGCCGCCCGGTGCTCCCTGGGCGGCCTCAGTCGGAATAGCAATGCGGCCGCCTAGTTTAAACGGGCCACCAAGAAGTCGATGATTGCGAAAACTTAGTCATCCGGTGCACGTTAGCGTGTTTGACACATATATGGCAACGGTCAAAATTGCCTCGCCTTGCCCCTCACCCTCCCGCTTCGCGGGCCCCTCCCCCTCCCCGCGTGCGGGGAGAGGGTTGGGGTGAGGGGCCCTGCTCGGCGCCGTACCCGGCGGCGGCGAGGTCGAATTCCTGGGGGCGGCTGAACATTTCGCTGCGCACGTCCCACAGCTCCGGGTACATCGGGTTTTCGAAGAGTTGGTTGGCGGCGGCGCGCAAATACCGCAATCCGCTGGACCCGCCCGTTCCGATATTGGCGCCGATGACGCGCGACACGGTGGCGAGGTGCGCAAAGCGCCACTTGCGAAACGCATCTTCCAAATCGATCAGTTTTTCGCCGAGCTGGTACAGCTCCGGCGCGCTGGCGCGGTTTCGATAGACATAGCTCCACACCCTGAACACCGCCGCGTTCTTGCGGTGCTGGTGCGAGTAATCTCCCCGACGCGGGTCCTCGATGCCGAATGCCGGTAGGGCTCTCGCCATGTACGAGATCACCGCATCGTAAATGGCCGGCGCCTCCAAGGCGCTGCGCAATCGTTCTTTTTCTTCTTCGCTCTGCGCGTTCTCGAACACGTCGATGGTTTGCGTGCGGCCGCCGGGCAGCTCGAAATCGAGAAAGCGGTATTTGAGGCCGAGCTTGTATTCCAAAATTCTGTACTGAACCGACTGGAAGCCCGAGGCGCCGTCGCGGCCCACCGTCTCCCGGAAGAGGAAGAATTCGTCGGGCGTCAGAGTCGCCATGACGTCCCAGGACGAGATCAGGATGTGCTGTATCGCGCTGACCCGCGACAGCCGCTTGAAGGCGATGATGCAATCGGCGTCCTGTGCTTCTTCCTTCATCAAAGATTTGATGGCGCAATCGAGCTCGTGGATCGCGAGCTTGAACCACAGCTCGTGCTGCTGGTGAATGATGATGAACAGTAGCTCGTCATCCGATCCGGTCTGCAGTTTCTGCGCCGAGAGAAGCTGCTGCAGGCCCAGATAACCAGCGTATGTATTCTTCACGGTCGGCAGCTCGCAACTTAAGCCGCCGCCTCGACCGCCGAGCGCCTGACGAGCACGACCTTCTGCGCCGAACGGCCGAGAAAGTGGTAGCCGGAGCCACCCTCGGCAAGCGTTTCGAGAAATTCGTCCGGCGCGGTGATGCGAACCGTGCCGAGAATATCGACGCCGCGGCGCAGAAACGCGTCGGGCAGCAGACTGACCGTCGGGCCGACCATCGTCACCCGAGCCGACGGTTTTGCGAAGCTCAAGAGCTCTTCGAGGGTGTCGTTGATCAATGTCGTCCCGGTGATCAGCAGCACATCGGCCGCGGGAACGACGCTGCCCGCCTGTTCGGCGGGACGGAAGAAAGGCAGTTCCTCGGCTTTAAGGGTCGCCGGGTCCTGCTCGAGGACAAGGAAAGGCTGACGGCGGCGCTTCAGCTCGCGCAGGAACGGCACGAAAGCGCCGACGACGACCACCTTGTCGCCGGGACGCATCTCGGTCGCATCGAACGCGTCGATGCCGAGGCGCAGCTCGGTTTCCGGATACGGACGGCGGCGCCAGCAGGTGTCGGCAAGCGCGTTCATCGCGGCGATGCCGACCGCGCGGCGAATGCCGTGATCGCCGAAGACTTCCTTCGCGAGATCGAATGCCGGGCGGCCACGCAGCTTGCCGGGAAACGGCATCGCCATCGCCGAGGTCGGACAGCAGACCGCCTCCGGGATTGTCTTGATCGGCGTTGCACAAGCTCCGGCAATGCCGTTGCTGAGCTTCACTCCGGTAAAGAACAGGCCAATAACCGCGCGCTCGACGGTCAGGCCATCGAGCTCGGAGCCGAGAATCTCCGGGATCGCTGCAAGGGTCTCGCGGAGGATCGTATTTTCGCCGGTTTCCATTGTTGGTCCTCTCAAGGCTCAAGCGGCGGGCGGAGTTCAGGCTGCGCGGCTTCGAAGGCGCGGGCGGCACGCAAGACGCGGTCATCGGTATAAAGCGGGCCAACGATCTGCAGGCCGATCGGCAGCCCGGCGCTCGTCAGGCCGCAAGGAATGCTGGCTGCCGGCTGGCGGGTCATGTTGAAGGGATAGGTAAATGGTGACCAATCGATCCAGTGCCGCTCGGTCGTGGAGTCGTTCAGATCCTGCCCGACCGGCAACGCGGGGACCGGCATGGTCGGGGTTAGCAGTAGATCGTATTTCCGGTGGAACTCGGCTATTTGACGGGCGAGCGCAGTGCGGACGAGGTCGGCGCCGAGATAATCGACGGCGCTGATCCGGTCGCCCTCCTGCGCTGTCGCGACCAGGCCGGGGTCGATCGCCTCGCGCCGGTCAGCGGGGAACCCCGCGAGGAGTTTTGCCGCGCCGGCTGCCCACAATTTGAACAGCGCGTCACGCGGCGAATCAAAGATCGGCTCGACTAGTTCGACGATTGCGCCGAGCGCCTCGAATTGCCGCACCGCCTCCGCGGCTGCTGCGGCGATTTCGGGATCGACTTTGGCGTAGCCGAGGGTCGGGCTGTAGCCAATCCGCCAACCTCGCACACCTTCTTCCAGCCCCGCTACATAATCCTTGTCCTCGGGAGGTAGAGCATAGGGGTCGCGGTGGTCGGACCCGGACAGGACCCTTAGCATTAGCGCCGCGTCGGCGACGGTTCGAGCCATCGGCCCAATATGAGCCAAGAGGCCCATCGGCGAGGGCGGATGGGCGGGTACCCGGCCAAAGCTCGGCTTCAATCCGAAGACGCCGGTAAACGCGCTCGGGATGCGGATCGAGCCTGCGCCATCGCTGCCGACATGCAACGGCCCAATTCCGGCGGCGCAGGCTGCCGCGGCGCCGGCGCTGCTACCGCCGGGCGTGCGCGAGAGGTCCCAGGGATTGCGGGTGATCCCGGTCAGCGGGCTATCGCCCAACGCCTTCCAGCCGAATTCCGGCGTCGTCGTCTTGCCGATTATGACCGCGCCGGCCTCGCGCAACCGCGCCGTCGCCGGGGCATCTTCCGACCAGTCCTGATCCGGCTCGACGAGGCGCGAGCCGCGCCGGGTCGGGAACCCACGCACCAGGATCAAATCCTTGATCGTCACCGGAACGCCGTCGAGCCGCCCGACCGCTTCGCCGCGCAACCAGCGCCCTTCGGATTCGCGCGCCGACGCCAGGGCGCCGTCTCGATCCACGATGCAGAACGCATTGATCTTCGGCTGCAACGCGTCGAGCCGGTCGAGAATCAGCCGCGTCGCCTCGACCGGCGACAGCGCCTTCCTGCGGTAGAGGCCGAGCAGTGAAACCGCCGAGGCGTAAGCAACATCGTTTGCGCTGGCCATGCTTCCTCCGCTTTCATCTTATCGCCTCCGCCGCTACCGGGGGAGGGAGTCCGCGGCCCAGCTTTTGCATTGTCGTTCGTGACATGGATCGCGTAAGTTCGCCGGAACAAAATGCCGAACAGGGACCGCATGATATTTCTTAAGCAAACGTTCCGATGGGCGGCAGCGGCAGCTTTCTTTGCCCTCTTTGTCCCTTCGATCGGGTGGACCCAGAGCGCTCCGCAAAAGACTTTGCGGTTCATTCCGCAGGCGGATTTGCGAAGCATCGATCCGATCTGGACGACGGCTTATGTGACACGGAATTTCGGTTATCTGGTCTTCGATACCCTTTTCGCGCTCGACAAGGACTTCAAGCCACAGCCGCAAATGGTCGATCGCTGGACTGCCAGTGACGATAAATTGACCTACAGCTTCGTCCTGCGCGACGGTTTGAAGTGGCATGACGGCCAACCGGTACGCGCCGCCGATTGCATCGCGTCCATTGAACGCTGGGGCAAGCGCGACACGCTAGGCCAAAAGCTGATGGAAGCCGTCGGTCAGATGCAAGCGGTCGACGACAAGGCTTTTACAATAAAGCTGAAATCGCCGTTCCCGCTGATCCTCGATGCGCTCGGAAAGCTGTCGAGCAATGTCCCCTTTATGATGCCGGAGCGGTTAGCCAACACCGACGCCTACCAGCAAATTCCTGAGGCGATCGGCTCCGGCCCATTCAAATTCGTCAAAAAAGAATGGGAACCCGGCCACAAGGCCGTCTTTGTCAGGAACGCCGACTACGTGCCGCGCGAGGAAGCGCCGAGCTTTGCCTCCGGCGGCAAGGTGGCAAAAGTCGAGCGCGTCGAGTGGCTCTATATCCCCGATACCGCGACCGCAGCGGCGGCCCTCAATGCCGGGGAGGTCGACTGGTACGAGCAGCCGCCGGCCGACCTCGTCCCGCTCTTTGCCGCCAATAAAGACGTCACCGTCACGACGGTCGATCCGCTCGGCAACCACGGCATACTACGCTTCAACCATATTCAGCCGCCGTTCAATAATCTCAAATTGCGCGAGGTGGTGCTCAACCTCGTTGACCAGAAGGACTACATGGGCGCGGCGGCCGGTGATCCGAAATACTGGAAGACATGCGCCGCCTTGTTCGGCTGCGGGACGCCGTTCGAAACCAATGCCGGCGCCGACGCGCTGCTGAACGGGCCGAACCTCGCCAAGGCAAAGCAGCTGATCCAGGAGTCCGGCTACAAGGGCGAGAAGATCGTGCTGCTGTCCGCAACGGACCAGCCGATCGTGCAGGGCCAGGCGCTGGTGACATTGGACGCATTGCGCAAGGCCGGGCTCAATGTCGAATTGCAGGCCAGCGACTGGGGCACCCTGATCACCCGCCGCACCTCGAAGGAGCCGGTCGAGAAAGGCGGTTGGAGCATCTTCCATACCTGGACCTCGGCGCCGGACTTCTTCTCGCCGGCGGTCAACATCCCGATCCGCGGCAGCGGTGAGAAGGCATGGTTCGGCTGGCCGACCGACCCGAAGATCGAAGCAGCTGATCGATGAGTGGTTCAAGGCGCCCGACCTGGCGGCGCAAAAGAAGCTCGCGGCCGATATTCAGGTCGAGGCCTACACCAACAACGTCCCCTACGTGCCGACCGGCCAGTTCGTCGCGCCGACCGCCTACCGCAAGAACCTCGAAGGAATCATCATCGCGCCGGTCGTCTTTCTGTGGAACGTCGAGAAGAAATGAAAGGCTAACGCGTGTTCGCCTACATCATCAGACGGGTTCTGGCGACGATCCCGGTGATGGCGGTGGTCGCGCTGTTCGTCTTCGCGCTGTTGCACCTTAGCCCCGGCGACCCCGCCGCGATCATAGCCGGCGACACGGCAACCGCGGACGACATCGCCCGCATCCGCCAGAAGCTGGGGCTGGATCAACCGCTCTTTATCCAGTTCGTGACCTGGGTCTGGGCCTTATTGCATGGTGATCTCGGCGTCTCGATCTTCACCAACCTGCCCGTCTCCAAGCTGATCGCTCAGCGGGTAGAACCCACGATCACTCTGACGATCTCGACACTAATCGTCTCGGTTCTTGCGGCGATCCCGATGGGCGTGCTTGCGGCGTGGAAGGCCGGCTCGTGGATCGACCGGGTGGTGATGGTCTTTGCGGTGCTGGGTTTTTCCGTGCCGGTCTTCGTGCTCGCCTATCTGCTGATCTATGTCTTTGCGATTTCAGCCGATCTATTGCCGGTCCAGGGCTTTGTCTCAATCGGCAGCGGCTTGGGGCCGTTCCTTTCGCACATCGTGATGCCGACCCTCGCCCTCGGCGCGGTTTTTGCCGCGCTGATCGCCCGCATGACGCGCGCCAGCATGCTCGACGTGTTGGCGCAGGACTATATCCGCACCGCTCAAGCCAAGGGTTTGGCGAACGACAAGGTGCTGATCGGCCACGCGCTGAAGAATGCGGCCGTGCCGATCGCGACGATTATCGGCATCGGCGTCGCCGCGCTGATCTCCGGGGTCGTCGTCACCGAAACGGTGTTCGCGATCCCGGGCCTCGGGAGGTTGACAGTCGATGCGATCCTGCGCCGGGATTACCCGATTATCCAGGGAATTATCCTAGTGTTTTCAGCGGCTTACGTACTGGTTAACCTGCTCGTCGACCTCAGCTACACCTTCCTCGACCCGCGCATCCGATACTGACCTCGAATGATGCTCGTCAAATCACCTGATACGGATCTTCAATCCGTCATTCCCGCGCAAGCGGGAATCCAGAAAGGCAGGGCTGCAGCGGCCGCCCCCTGTTCAAGCCAGGGGCAGGCTCTGGACCTCCGCTTTCGCGGGGGCGACGAGAAACGATGACCATAGCGCCCGCCGATCTTGCCGTGCTCGCCTCTCCTCCCCGGCGCAAACGCGGCGCGTGGGCCAATATCCGCCGGCACCCGACGATCGTGGTCGGCGCGACCTTGCTCGGGCTGATGGCATTGATGGCTCTCTTTGCCCCTTATCTCGGCACGGTCGACCCGCAGGCATTGTCGCCGATCCGGCGGCTGCGCTGGCCGTCGGCGCAATATTGGTTCGGCACCGACATGCTCGGGCGCGATATCTACAGCCGCACGATCTACGGCGCGCGGATATCGCTGACGGTGGGAATCAGCGTTGCCCTGTTGAGCACGGCGCTCGGTCTCCTGATCGGGCTTGTCACCGGTTTCAGCCGCTGGACCGACGCGATCGTCATGCGGATGATGGACGGGCTGATGTCGATCCCGGCGATCCTGATCGCGATCGCGCTGATGGCGCTGACCCGCGCCAGCCTCGAAAACGTCGTTTTCGCGATTACCGTTGCGGAGGTGCCGCGGGTCACGCGGCTCGTCCGCGGTGTGGTGTTGACATTGCGCGAACTGCCCTTTGTCGAGGCCGCTCATGCCAGCGGCACCGGATTTTTCCGCATCTTGTGGCGGCACATCCTGCCCAACACATTGCCACCGCTCCTCGTGCAGGGCACCTTTGTTGCCGCCTCGGCGATGATAGTCGAGGCGATCCTGTCTTTTCTCGGCGCCGGCACGCCCCCGAATATTCCGAGCTGGGGCAACATCATGGCCGAGGGCCGCAGCCTCTTTCAGGTCGCCTATTACATCGTCCTGATCCCCGGGGCGTTTTTGTCGGTTACCGTTCTCGCCATCAACCTGCTCGGCGACGGACTGCGCGATGCGCTCGACCCGCGCCTGGCTCGACGCATGTAGCGCATGCCCGAGACCCTCGCGGCCTACACCTCTCTAGCCCCGAAGGCTGGCGCCGCCGCAGCCGAGCCAATCCTCGACATCGCCGACCTGCGGACGTGGTTCTTCACCCGCGACGGAGTGGTGCGCGCGGTAGACGGCGTCTCTTTCCAAGTCATCCCCGGCGAGACCTTGGCGATCGTCGGCGAAAGCGGCTGCGGCAAGAGCGTCACGGCGCTCTCGGTATTGCGGCTGATCCCGTCGCCGCCTGGCCGCATCGTCTCCGGCGCGATCCGCTTTGCCGGCCGCGATTTGCTGCCCCTCAGCGAAGCCGAGATGCGCCAGGTTCGCGGCAACGAGATCTCGATGATCTTTCAGGAGCCGATGACCTCGCTGAACCCGGTATTGACGATCGGCCGGCAGATTGCCGAGACCCTGACCCTGCACCAAGGGCTGGGGCACAGAGCGGCGCTCGCCAAGTCCGCCGACATGCTGCGCCTCGTGCACATCCCCGAGGCCGACCGCCGCATTGGCGAATACCCGCACCAGCTGTCGGGCGGTATGCGGCAGCGGGTCATGATCGCGATGGCGCTCGCCTGCAACCCGAAGCTGCTGATCGCCGATGAGCCGACGACCGCGCTCGACGTGACGATCCAGGCGCAGATCCTCGATCTGATGCGCGAGCTGAAGCAGAAGATCGACGCCGCGATCGTGCTGATCACCCATGATCTCGGCGTCGTCGCCGAGATGGCGCAGCGGGTCGTCGTCATGTATGCCGGGCGCAAGGCCGAGGAAGCGCCGGTCGGTCGGCTGTTCCACCGGCCGCTCCACCCCTACACCAAGGGGCTTCTCGCCTCGGTACCGCGGCTCGGCGCCTCGCTCGACCATGAGCGGGCGCCGCGGCTCGCCGAGATCGCCGGGACCGTGCCGTCGCTCAGGGCGCCGATCCCGGGCTGCCCGTTCGAGACGCGCTGCGCCTTCGCGACCGACATATGCCGCCGCGAAATGCCGGCCTTCGACGAGAAGGAGCCCGGCCATTTCGCCGCCTGCTTCCATTCCGACCGGGTCGCCGCGGCATGACTGCTGCAGAGCCGCTGCGTCGCCCCCACCTTAACCCTCCCCCGCTCGCGGGGGAGGGAATGGGTGGGGGCGCGGAACCGCTTCTTTCGGTGCGCAGGCTGGTCAAGCACTTCCCGGTCAAGAAAGGCCTGCTGCAGCGCACTGTTGGACAGGTCCATGCTGTCGACGGCATCTCCTTCGACATCGCCGAAGGCGAGACCCTCGGACTGGTCGGCGAGAGCGGCTGTGGCAAGTCGACCGCGGGGAAGGCGATCCTGAAGCTGATCGAGCCGACCGCGGGCGAGGTCCGCGTCAACGGCGAGCGCATCGATCGCCTGACGCGCCAACAGATGCGGCCCTGGCGCCGCCGGCTGCAGGTCGTCTTCCAGGACCCCTACTCTTCGCTCAACCCGCGCTTGCGCATCCGCGACATCATCGGCGAGCCGTTGATCAATTACGGCATCTCCGGCGGCCGCGCATTGGCGGACCGGGTCGAGGAATTGGCGCTCAAGGTCGGGCTAAGGGCCGAGGCGCTCGACCGCTTCCCGCACGAATTCTCTGGCGGCCAGCGCCAGCGTATCGGCATCGCCCGGGCGCTAGCCTTGCATCCGAGCCTCATCGTCTGCGACGAGCCGGTCTCGGCGCTCGACGTCTCGGTGCAGGCGCAGGTAATCAACCTGTTGGGCGACCTGCAGAGCGAGTTCGGCCTCTCTTATCTCTTCGTCGCGCACGACCTCGCTGTCGTCGAGCACATCAGCCATCGCATCGCGGTCATGTATCTCGGCAAGATTGTCGAGATAGCCGACAAACGCGCCCTCTTCACGCGCCCGCAGCACCCCTATACCGAGGCGCTCCTATCCGCGGTGCCGGTCCCCGACCCCGAGGCTGCAAAGAAGCGGATCATCCTCAAAGGGGACGTGCCGAGCCCGATCAACCCGCCCGCGGGGTGCCGCTTTCACACCCGCTGCCCCTACGCCTTCGGCCGTTGCTCCAAGGAGGAGCCGCAGATGCGCGAAACCCTTCCCGGCCACCACGTCGCCTGTCACTTGCGCGAAGTGCAGCCCACCGCATCCGCGCAAGCCGCTTCTGTGCCGGCCTAGCGGAAATTGCCCGCTGAACGAATTGGCAACATGCGCGATTTCACCCTGCCCCATCTCAGGGATAACGCGCTGCAGCATATGCTTCGATCACCGAATCCGCTTCCGTCGTAGCACTTCTGCAGAGCCCAGCCATCTCAAGCTCGTCAGGCGGAGGTGTGGACCGGCACGGAGGGAAAAGATGGTGAAGTGTAATCCGCTTCACATCCTTTCACCGCACCGTTGCTAAGTCTGAGCCGCCGAACGGTTGAGGGTGGCTGCGATGTTTCGACGTTCATTTCAAGCTGTTGCCGTGGTCCTGGTTACCGGCGCCTTGACGCCGTCAGCGCCTGCTTCGGCTGGCATGGATCCGGCCTCGTTCATCAACAATCTTGGCAACCAGCTGCAGGCGGTGACCAGAAGCGCCTCGACGGAGCAGAAACTGGCGGGATTTCAGGAGTTGTTTCGCACGGATTTCGATGTGCCAGGCCTTGGCCGCTTTGTGCTCGGCCGTTTCTGGCGGGCCTTCACCCCGTTCGAACAGCAGGAGTTCCTGTCGCTCTTCGAGCGTTACGTCGTGCTCACCTATAGCGAGAAACTGTCGGACTATACCGAAGACGGCGCTTGCCCGCGGGTGACAGGCAGCCGGCCGGACCCGGATGGGGTAGTCGTTTCAAGCCAGATCGTTCGCGGGCAGACGGCCCAGCCGCTCAAAGTCGAATGGCGGCTGACCGCGCAAAACGGATCTTACAAGATCAGCGACATCATCATCGAAGGGCTCAGCATGGCCGCGAACGGACGCTCCCAACTCGAAGGCGTGGTCGAGCGCAACGGCGGGCGGCCCCAGGCCATTCTCGCCGTCATGCGGCAACAGATTGCCGGCGCTTGCCCGCTCGTTAGAGTCGGGCCATTCTCTCACGGGCAAACCGCCGCCGCATCGACCGTCCCCGCGCTCTGAGGTAAGCTCAGCGCGAACTCGAGGGAGCGGTCATGCGGTTTGGCATCGGACAACCGGTTACGCGCAAGGAGGATGCCCGGTTCCTGACCGGGCGGGGGCGCTATGTCGCGGACATCGATCTGGTCCGCCAGGCGTATGCGGTCTTCGTCTTCTCGCCGCATGCGCATGCGCGGATCCGCGGCATCGACAAGGCCGCGGCGGAGCAGATGCCCGGCGTCTATGCCGTGCTCACCGGCGAGGATTGGGCGGCCGACGGGCTCGGCACGCTCGACCCAGAGACGATGGCTGAGGATATGGGCGGGCCTGCGGGCTTCCGCACAAAGCACCCGCCCTTGGCGCAGGACCGGGTGCGCTATGTCGGCGAGCGCGTTGCGGTCGTTATTGCCGCGACGGAAGCCCAGGCGCGCGATGCGGCAGAATTGGTATCGGTCGATTACGAAGCCCTGCCAGCGGTCGTGCGCGCCGAGGATGCAATGGGCGCCGGAGCGCCGCTCGTTCATGACGGCGCCGCCAACAACATATCCTTCACGATGCGCGTTGGGTAATCCGGGTGCGGTGGACGCGGCTTTCGCGAGGGCGCACCACGTGACGCGGCTGTCGCTCTACAACAACCGGCTCACCGCCGTCACAATGGAGCCGCGCGGCTGCATCGGCGACTACGATCCCGGCACTCGCCGCTGGACGCTCTACAGCAGCACGCAGAATGTGCACGGTGTCCGTCAGATCCTCGCGCATCAGATTCTTCACGTGCCGGAGAGCCGTATCCGCGTTGTCGCGCGCGATGTCGGCGGTGGTTTCGGGATGAAAGGAAACGTCTACCCCGAGGAGCCGATCGTGCTGTGGGCCGCGCGCCGCATCGGCCGGCCGGTCAAATGGATCCCGACCCGCTCCGAGGCATTGCTCGGCGACTATCACGGCCGCGACCAGAAGGTCAGCTGCCGAACTGGCGCTCGACCGCGACGGCAAATTCCTCGCGCTGCGCTGGACCGGCTCGCACAATGCCGGCGCCTATATCGAGGGCGCCGGGATCGTCATGATCGTGTTCTCGCTGAAGCTCGCCTCGACCGTCTACGACATCCCGGCGGTCGCGGTGACGAGCAGCCTTGTGTTTACGAACACCGCGCCGACCGTGCCCTACCGCGGCGCCGGCCGCCCGGAGGCCGTCTACATCATGGAGCGGCTCGTCGATCAGGCGGCGCGCGAGATGCGGATCGACCCGGCCGAATTGCGCAAGAAGAACCTGATCTCGTCCCGATGCCTATCCCTATGAGACGCGCACCGGCTGGATTTACGATACCGGCAATTACGCCGCGGCATTGGCGAAGTGCCAGGCATTGGCCGACTGGGACGGCTATGCCGCGCGGCGCGCGCAGAGCGAGGCCGCCGGCAAATTGCGCGGCCGCAGCATCACCTACTATGTCGATAATACCGGCGTCTTCAACGAGCGCATGGAATTGCGCTTCGACCCCAGTGGCGAATTGACGATCGTCGCCGGCACCCTGTCGCACGGGCAGGGGCACGAGACGAGCTATGCGCAGATGGTCGCCGACTGGCTCGGCGTGCCCGAGGACAAGATCCATCTGGCGCAGGCCGACACCGACGAGGTCGCGATCGGCCGCGGCACTTATGCCTCGCGCAGCATGATGATCGGCGGCAGCGCATTGCGCGCCGCGGCCGACGAGGTCATCGAGCGCGGCAAGCGCTTTGCCGCGCATTTCATGGAGGCGGACGCTGCCGACATCGCCTTTGCCGACGGCGCCTTCACGATCGCCGGCACCGACCGCTCGATGCCGATCGAGCAAGTCGCGCAGATGTCGTTCATCCCGGTCGGCCTGCCCTCGGAGCTCGGCGTCGGATTGCAGGGCGCCGGCGGCTTCTCGCTCCGACCATGCCGACCTTCCCCAATGGCTGCCATATCTGCGAGCTCGAGATCGACCCCGAGACCGGCGCGGTCGAGCTCGACCGCTACACCGTCGTCGACGATTGCGGCACCGTGATCAACCCGCTATTGGCGAAGGGCCAGATCCACGGCGGCATCGCGCAAGGCGCCGGCCAAGCGCTCTACGAGGACATCGTCTACGACCCCGACAGCGGCCAATTGCTGACCGGCACGTTGATGGATTACGGCATCCCGCGCGCCGACACATTGCCGGCGATCACGCGTCGATTTCAGCCCCGTCCCCAGCACGACAAACCCACTTGGGCGCCAAAGGCGTCGGCGAAGGCGGCACCGTCGCCTCGACCCCGACGGTAATGAACGCAATCCTCGACGCCCTCGCCCCGCTCGGCGTCACCGACTTCCCAATGCCCGCCACCCCCGAGCGCATCTGGCGCGCAATGCGAGAGCTTGCGATCTAATCGCTCGTCGAAGGGAGGTTTGGCCAGCGATAATCGGGCAATTGCAGCGTATCGATGATATCCCTGCCGAACGCCCGCCTTGCCAATCCCGGGATTGCGAACGCCTTGACCACTTGGTTGCGGAGGAACAGGCCCCATTGGGTCTTTGGCGCAAAAGCGGCGGCAAAGCGCTCGGCTCCCTGCTGTTTCGAGGCGATATAGGACCGCAACAGCGTTTCATATCTGCCAAACGCCTCTTCGTGCCGTTCTCCTGCTTTGACCAGTTCGCCCGCCAGCACGTAGGCTGCTGTCATCGCCAGAGCTGCGCCTTGCCCAGCCATCAACGACACACAAAACGCGGCGTCTCCGACGAGCCCAATGCGGCCTCGCGACCAGCTATCCACCATGATCTGGCTGACGCGGTCGAAATAGAGTTCCTGTACGCGGTCCAGTTCGTCAAGGATGCGCGGGCATTCCCATTTCCCGTTCCCAAATGTTTCCCGCAGCACCGCTTTTTGCGCCGCCAGATCGAGCATGGTCGGTGAAGGCTCGACGCCATGCGGTGAACACAAGCAAGAACAGGGTCCGATCGTCATGCAATGCAAAGCGCCCGAGCATCTGGCCTGGCTCGCCATAAATCACGTACACATCTTCATTGCGCGGACGGTACCCGCGGACTTCGAAAGCCGCCACGATATAGCCAAGCCGCTTCTCGAACCGATCCTCCGGGCCAAATATGAGCCTTCGAACACTAGAGTGCAGACCGTCGGCGCCGATTACCAGATCGAACCGGCGCACGCCGGCGTGTTTGAAATGAACTCGAACACAATCTGTCTGTTGCTGAAGGCCGACGATTTCATCTCCGAAGATGATTTCCGTTGTGGCTTTGATCTTGTCGAACAGCAACCGGGAAAGATCGCTGCGCCCGAGCGTCACGAAGCGTCCGCCGGTCAGTTCATGGAAGACTCTCGTCCCGAAGCCGGCCACGCGCTCGCCTCGGGCGTCAACGATCCGCATCTCGCGCAGGTGATAGCCAATGCGCTCGATATCCCCTGCCAGGCCCATGCGCTCGGCGATATCGTATCCAAGGCCCCAGAAGTCGATGACGTAGCCACCGGCGCGCAACGCAGGTGCACGCTCGATCATCGTCGGCTGGAAGCCCGCCGCTTTTAGCCAGAAAGCGAGCGTTGGTCCGCCGATCCCTGCGCCGGAGATCAGTACGGACTTTCGAGCCATATCAGAACCCTAACGGGCGGCCGTCGTGCCGACAGAGTGAAACACGGATGGTCGCCGAGCGGCTCGACTTATCCCGAACAACAGCCATCTGACACGGTTTCGGGCCAGAGAATGTTTCAGCTCGCGGGCGTCGGTTCGAATCAAATCCGTAGCCGCATGCCCGTAGCCGCGGCGAGCCGTTCGAGCGTGCGCGAAAGCTTCACCCTGCCGCTTTCGAGCCGTGAGATAACCGCCTGCGTCGTGTGCATGCGCTCAGCTAGCTGCTACTGGATCAGGGCCGGCCCGCCCGAGCGGCACGAGGCGTGTGACCGGTCGCCCGTGCTTTGTGCTCCTTCGAATGTTCGGTCAAAACGGCGGGATGCGCTTTCGTTTTTCCGTCCTACAGCGCTAGTCGGCGGCTTTGTCCGCGGTGCCGAACATCGGGTAATTCGTGTCGTCGATGAAGGCCTCGTCGCCCTCGGTCGGCACGGGCTCGGCGTAGTCGATTGCGCCCTGGATGTTGTCGCCCCAGACCTCGCGCGGCAATTCGTAGAGTACCTCGACGCCGTACCCGTTGGGATCAACGATGTAGAGGCTGTGCGTCATGCCGTGGTTGACGCGCCGCTCGAACTTGACGCCCTTCGCGCGCAGCCAGGCCAATTGCTTCAGCCACGCCTCGCGGTTCGGCATGCTGATCGCGATATGGTTGATCGCGACCGGCTGGTCGAACATCGACCAATCGGCGGGCGGCTTCGGCAGGTTCGAGTTCTCGCACAGCGCGATGTCATGATGGTTCATGCGGCCGTCATGGTCGCCCGAATAAAAGCGCATCTTGCCGTTGCGGCGCTTCGAGTACGCGACCTGCTTGAAGCCGAGGGTCTCAGTCCAGAATTTATGCGACTCCTCGATGTCGCGCACGTTGATGACGAGATGGTTGACGCCGCGCGGCGTGACCGCCTCGGCGGGGGTGGCCGGTACGATGGAAGAGGTGCCGTCCGCCATCATCATGCTCCTTCGGCTCATGGTTCTCCACGGTTGAATATATCGGGCCCGCGAGCATTTTGCCATCGCGACGTAGCCGTACTGGCGGATCTCGTCGGCATCGACCATGGGCGAGGTCGACCGCCCGATCCATTGCGCCGGCACGACGCGTCGATTGCCCCACATACCGCCTTGCATCATCAAGCCGATACGGGCAAAGTCGCGCGGCGTCATGCGCAAGCCGGAGGCGGCGATAGCTTCGCCGCTGCGATCGGTGAACCATTCCGTCGGGCCGATGCCGAGGGGATCGAACAAAGCCGCACGCGCAAAGTCGTGTAATGGTTTTCCAGTACCTTTCGTAATGATTTACGCCAACAATGCGGTCGCGCCGCCGCTGTAAATCCAGCGCTTACCGGGCTCCATCACGACCGGCGCGCCAAGGATGAAACGGTAGCGATCCGGCGCCGTATCCATTGCGATTTCGCTGTTGGTGGGATCGGAATAAGGAGCGTTGAGCTCATCCCAATCAGTCCCCATCGTCATTGTCAGCGCATTATAGATGGTCCAGTAATTGCGAGCGGGGTCGGCTGCGAGATCGGTGTATTCGGGAAAGAGGCAAACAGAGGCGACCCCGGCGGCGGCATTTTTCGGTCGGCGAGCGCGCATGCCATAGAGCACGCCAACGATGCTTTTCGACACGGAACGCAAATCATGCAGTGTATCGGCCTTGAATGCGACCTTGCCCAAAGGGCTACCCCGCGCGTTGTCGTCGCCCTCGAAATAACGCTCGAGCACAAGACCTCCCTTGCGCACGATGACGACGCCATGCAGGTTCCAAACGCGCTTTTGAGTGATTGCCTTGTCAAGCAGTGCTTCAAGGTCGGAAGTGAAACCCGCTTCGCTTGGAGAAATGGCAGCCCAGTCGGCCTCGGCTGCTGAAGTCGTTAGAATTGACTGCCCCATGAAAATGGCTTCTGCGCCTACCAGGATTTGCCGCCGGCTCGGTCTTGGAGCGTTCACGATCTCGGCTCCTAATTGCTAGCATGGCGGGGCTCAATCAGATGAGAGCTTCGGGTCAATAGCATCGCTCAACGTAGGTCGTAAAAATCGATGTCCGGGAATACCCAAGCTATCTCAGGCCAGGAGCCGTTGAGCGCATCTTTGGCCGCTTCCTTGTTTCTCTCGTTTGGATTGGTCTGATCCGCAGCCATTTCTATGTTCTAGAAGACCGTGGGCCAAACAGTGGCCGGAAATCAGGGTTTGACCCATCGAGGCCTCGAGCAGCGCTTTGGTGCGCCCGTAAGCATTGGTCGGACCGTTCGCCAGCCGTGTCGCGAGCACCATTGCCTCGGCCTCGATCGCTGCCGGCGGAACCAACCGATTGACCAGGCCGAGTTCCAGGGCGCGCCGCGCATCGAAGCGGTCGCCGAGCAACATCAATTCCGCCGCCCGCTTTAGCCCGGCGATGCGGGGCAATGTCATCGTCATGCCGCCATCCGGGCTGGTTCCGAGATGGATATAGCCGGACGCGAAAACATAAATCCTCGGCAGCGACTGCCAGATCGGCGGCGAGGACGAGGCTGAGACCGAAGCCCGCCGCCGCACCCTGCTCCGCAACGACAACGGGCTTGGGCATGTGCCGCAACGCCATAAGCAGCGGGTGCAACGTATCGACGATCGCATGAAGAGCCTGTTCACGGGCCGCGGGCTGGAGCGAAATCAAGTCGCCGAACATACTGATGTCGCCTCCGGCACAGAAATGCGAGCCGGCGCCGCGCAACAGCACGACTCAAGGAAACGGCATGCTCGGCCGCGTCGGCCGCCGCACCGGCGAGTTCGCCGATCATCTCGCGGTTGGCGGCGTTAAGCACTGCCGGCCGATTCAGGAGGATCTCCAGAACGGCCTCGCGCCGCTGCACGATAACACTAGGCATCGCTCGGCTCCTTCCGCGCTCCGGTCTATCATACGGGGCGCTTTGTGGGAGACGATACCATGGCCTTTACGATCGTGCGCGGCGGCCGCGTGCTGGACATCGCCGCAGGAACCGCAGAACCCGCCGATATCCTCGTCGAGGACGACACGATCCGCGAAATCGGTCCGCCCGGCTGCCCGGCCCCGGCCGATGCGGTCGAAATCGGGGTGGCGCGCCGGCTGCTGCATCCCGGTCTCGTCAACGCACACACGCACGGCCACGGCAACCTCGCCAAGGGGATGGGCGACCGCTGGCCTCTGGAATTGCTACTGAGCGCGGCGCCGTGGATCACCGGAAACCGCACCGCCGAAGACATGTACCTGTCAACGCAGCTGGGCGCGGTGGAGATGGTCATGAAAGGGTGCACTGCCTGCTATGACCTTTCTTTCGAGTGGCCTTTGCCGACCACGGAAGGGCTCGCCTTGGCGGGTCAGGCCTATGCCGATGTCGGTATGCGCGCGGTCATTGCCCCAATGGTCGCCGACCGCAGCTTTTACGAGGCTATCCCCGGATTGATGGACGCACTGCCGAGCCCGCTGCAGGAGCGTGTCGGCGAATTGCGGCTGCCGCCCGCCGAGGCGACGCTGGCGGGGATCCGCAAGGCGTTGCACGGTTGGCGCTTCGACCGCGACCGGGTGCGTCCCGCGGTCGCGCCGACGATCCCGCATCACTGTTCCGACGCCTTCATCCTCGGCTGCGCCGATCTGGCGCGCGAGTTCGGCCTCGGCGTCCACAGCCACGTCGCCGAATCCAAGGTGCAGGCGGTAACGGGAATCCGGCTCTACGGCCGGACACAGACCGCACATCTCGACAGCCTCGGCGTGCTCGGGCCGCATTTCACGGTTGCCCACGGGGTGTGGCTCGACGAAGCCGACATGGCTCGCCTCGGCAACCACGGCGCCTCGGTCGCGCACAACCCGGGCAGCAACATGCGGCTCGGCAGCGGGCTCGCCGATACCAGAGGGATGCTGGAGCGGCGCGTCAATCTCGGGATCGGCACCGACGGGGCGAACTGCGCCGACAATCAGAACATGTACGAGGCGATGCGGCTGGCGTCCTTCGTCTCGAAGGTGCAGGGGCCGGAGTGGCGGCGCTGGCTGACGACCAGCGAGGCGGCAGTGGCGGCGACCGAGGGCAGCGCCCGTGCCCTAGGGTTTGGCGACCGGATCGGCCGGCTCGCGCCCGGCTACAAGGCCGATATCGTCATGCTCGACCTCGACCACCCGAATTGGCTGCCGTTGAACGATCCCGTGAACCAGCTGGTCCACACCGAGGACGGCACCGCGGTTGCCAGCGTCATGATCGGCGGACGCCTCGTCGTCGAGAACCGGCGCGTCATGACCCTCGATCTAGACCGGTTGCGCGACCGCGTTGCGGCCGCACGCGAGCGCCTCGCGGCCGCCAACGCCGATCACCGTCGCCTCTATGAGGCGCTCGAACCGGTCGTCGGCAGCTATTGCCCGGGTCTGGCCCGCACCCCCTACCACATCCACCGCTACGGCGCGCGGATGGAGTAGCCCAGGCCCAACACCCGCACCCGCCGTCCGGATCATCGATGGCGGCCAAGCTTCTCTCTACACCCCGATAATGCTAGACGGGGCGAAAGCCGACTGCAGTGTACATCAGGGGCCTACAGGAAGACGAGCCGATGACATTCATTCGCCGTGCTTTCGTCATCATGCCGTTCGGCGAGAAGAAAGCGCCGGACGGAACTGCGATCGACTTCGACGCCGTTTACCGGGACCTCTTTGCGCCGGCAATCGCGGGGGCCGGTTTGATGCCGCACCGTGCGGACGCCGACCGCCGCGGCGGCTCGATCCACCTCGACATGTTTCAGGACCTGCTCCTCGCCGAGTTTGTCGTCGCCGACCTGACCTTGGATAATCCCAACGTCTGGTACGAAATTGGCGTGCGCCACGCATTGCGCGCAGGCGGCGCGGTCCTCACCTATGCGCTCCGCGACCGGCTGCCGTTTGACATCGCGGGGCAGCGCATGCAGCGCTTTACCCTCAAAGGCGGACGGCTCGATCCAGACCGCGTCGAAGCGGAGCGCAACGCTCTCAAGGAAGCGGTCGAGGTAACTCTTGGGGCGTGGCGTGGACGGCGCGCGAGTCCGGTCTATCAACAGCTCCCCACTCTCAGGGAGCCGGACTGGAAGACGCTCAAAGTCGGCGACGTCAACGAGTTCTGGCAGGCGCTCGAGAGATGGCAAAGCCGCGTCGAGGTGGCACGGCGCAAGCAGCGGCCGGGGGATATTCTCGTGCTAGCCGAGGAGACGCCAAACAGCGTGCTCGAATTCGAGGCGTTGCGCACAGCGGCGCGCGCCCTCATTCGGCTCAACCGGCCGCGCTACGCACTGAATGTCCTCGAACGCGCACGCGAGCTCGAGCCGGACGATGTCGAAGTGCGTCAGCTTGAGGGCATCGCTTTGGGCCGCGCCGGGCGCTACGCCGAGGCTCGCGAAAGCCTTCGCCGTCTCGCCGAGGAACGCAAGGACGGCGAGACCTTGGGTCTCCTCGCCCGCACATGGAAGGACGAGTGGACGCAGATTTGGAACGCGCATCCCCAGCGCAAGTTGGATCCCCTCGCCGCCGCCGGTGATACGGCGGCTACATTGCAAAGCGCCGCCTCCGCCTATATCGAGGCATTTCGTGCCGCTCCCGGGGACTATTATCCGGGCGTCAACGCGTTGACCTTGGGGAAGCTTTGGGAGCACGTCACCGGCCGGCGAAGCAGACTGCCGCTCGCCTTGATTGCCGACGGCGTCGGCTGGACTACTGCCGCCGCCGTCGAGCGCAATAAGGACTATTGGTCGCTCGTCACCCGGGCGGAACTCGCTTTGACCGAGAATCGGAAGGACGACGCGATCGACGACTACTCCGAGGCGGCGGCGCTGGCGGTTGCAAATCGCGACTGGTTCGCTCTCGACTCCACTGGCCAACAGCTTGATTTTCTCGGAGAGCTAGAATTCCAAAGCGAAATCGTCGCCGAAGCCGCCGCCGTGATCGATCGCGCCGAACAACAGTTGCGCGCTCTGCTCGGCAGCAGCCCGGAGGAAAGATCGGAGCCAGACCATGTCGTCGTGTTCAGTGGTCACATGATCGATAACCCGGCGGATCGCGGCGACGGCAAGCCCAAGCCGCCCCGCTTCCCACCCTCAAAGATCGAGGCGGCGGCGGCGCGTATCCGCGCTGCGCTCGACGAAGTCGGGACCGGCGCCGGCGATCTCGGTCTTTGCGGCGGCGCTTCCGGGGGCGACCTGTTGTTTGCCGAAGCATGCCTCGAACGGGGCATGCGGATCGAGCTGCGTCTTGCTCGCGCCGAGAACGAGTTCCTCGCCGAGTTGGTAACATTCGCCGACCCGGACCGGCGATGGGAGCGCAACTTCGCGCGGGTAACAGAGAACCACGGCTGCACGGTCCTCGTCATGCCGGAAGAGCTTGGGCCCGCGCCTGCTGGTCTCAGTATCCACGACCGCTGCAACCGTTGGATCCTCTACTCGGCGCTGTCGCAAGGGCTGCACCGTGCTTCTTTCATCACGCTGTGGAATGGCGAGGCGGGCGATGGCCCGGGCGGAACGCAGAACATGATCGAACTCGTGCGCAAGCTCACCGGACGGCAGCCGATCATCATCGATCCTGCAACTCTGTGAGCCGCCAATCGGGCAATCTGGCTCCGCGATGAGTGGGCCCGCCACGTCTCTCACTGGGTGGCCGATGATCCCCGCGGCTCTCCCGTAATCTTGTCATCAGCATTGCTGGGAGGCGTCGGCGGATTGTTGCCGCGCTCTCGCCAAAATATTTTTTGTTCTTCGGCGATGATGCCCTCAGTCGCTTCCACGAATTTCAGGTAAGCCTCTCGCTCGGGCAATCCTCTATAGGAACCGGCGCCGTGGGTATAAAGGCGACGCTCGCGTTTCATCCGCTCTGAAGCGGTCCGATACGATATCCAAGTCTCGCTATAGCGGGCGATGCGCTGCCAACCCGCCGCGATCGCGACAATGGCCCCGATCGAACCCGACACAACCGGCACCCACGCTGCAGCCCCAAACACCTGGATAAACGTAATCAATGACCCCAGCACGATGGTTAAGAGAGCCAACAATTCAGAACGCGTCTTGAACAAGCCGGCTTTTTCACTGTACCACCTGCGCTGATCAGCCAAGTCATTTTTGAAGTATCGTTCGGCCAACGCATCCCGTTCTTTTGCCGTGAGGTCATCTACAGCGTTGTCCACGGCGCTTGGAGTTTCGGAGGACTGAGTTGGCTGCTTGTTTGAGTCCCCGCCGTCCCTAGGTAAGGCTTGGTCCCTGGCTCCAGCCCCACCATCAATGGGGACAACCGAGGAATCCGTTATAGAATGAGCCACGGCGCTCCTCTCTCTTTGTGTCTGGACCACTTCCGAGATCCTAGTCTCGCACGGTTCAACCAGCAATGTTATGGGTGTCGATTAGCCGTAAACTTTGAGACCCCTAGCCAAGCCGCAAACGGCTCCGTAGACGGAAGAATACTCCACCAATTTACGCTTGAATCGCACCGTCCGCTCGGGAGATGATTGCTGGCTCGCACGGCACTGTCGGGTTGAGAGTACATGAGTACAGTCTTCATCAGTTATAGAAGGGAGATCACTGCCGGCGAGGCCAGGGCTTTGTTCAACGAACTTTTAGGGAAGCTGGGCAAGAATTCGGTGTTCATGGACGTCGATAGCATTGCTTTGGGCCGTGACTTCCGCGGCGCACTGCAAAAGACGCTGGAATCTTGTGACCTCATGCTGGTGCTGATCGGCAAAAACTGGGCCGAAGTTAAAGACGAAGAGGGACGGATACGCCTACAGAACCCCGGTGATTTCGTGCGCCTCGAGATCGAAGCGGCGCTCAAGCGCGACATCGTTGTCACGCCGATCCTGGTGCAAGGGGCGCATATGCCCGTCCCCGAACAATTGCCCGCGGAGATCAGGGACCTGGTTTATCGCAATGGGTTTGAGCTGAGCCACAACCGGTGGGAGTCGGATTTTGCGGAAATGATCAGGCGGCTAAATCTCGACATTGCCCAGGAGGGCAGGCGCGTCGAGCAATCCGCCTCCACTGCCGCCGCGCCCATTGCCTCTATCGCGCCGGTCGCGCGACCAACCATCTCGGACCGGCGGTTCCTCGGTCGGCCGATTAGCGTGACGCGGCGGCAGGCACTGGGGGTTGCAGCGCTCGCTGCCGCTGGGACCGGCGCCATCATCGCCGCACCTTCCATCCGCAGACTGTTATCAACACCGTCGTCGCGGACTGTTGCTTTCGACGTTGCAACCGTTGATTCGAAAGGGGTCCGGAACCCACCGGAAAAATACACCGCCGCGGCATTCACCGAAGCGCTCGGTCCTGCTGCCGGGCTCGACATGGTCTCGATCCCGGGGGGCAGTTTCACGATGGGCTCGCCGGTGGATGAGCCGGAGCGCCAGGGCAATGAAGGTCCGCAGCACCACGTCACGCTCGCTCCCTTCTTCATCGGCGCATCGCCCGTCACGCAGGCGCAGTGGTCTGCAGCCGTATTGGCGCACCCTGACCCAATCCGCGGAAACCTCGATCCGAACTCGTCGTTTTTCAAGGGCATCGATCTTCCCGTCGAGAGCATTACTTGGCACCAGGCGGAAGAATTCTGCCTGCGCCTGACTACGATCACCGGGCGGGCCTATCGGCTGCCGAGCGAAGCCGAATGGGAATATGCCTGCCGCGCGGGCACCATGGGACCGTTTTATTTCGGGCCGACCATCACCCCCGATCTGGCGAACTATTGTGGAACCGGCGGTGCCGTATGCGGCGAAAGCGACGGCAAGAGCGTCGCCTCTGAAATCTATGGCGACAAGAGGTATAAATCGGGCGCCTATGGTGAGGGCCCGACTGGGGTTTTTCGAGGCAAGACAACGCCTCCGGGGATATTCCCACCGAACCGCTTTGGTCTTTACGATATGCACGGCAATGTTTGGGAGTATTGCCTAGACATGTGGAGCGCCAACTATGCAGATGTCCCCGTGGACGGCAGCGCCAACCTCTCGGGCCCCGCCGACAGCCAGCGGATATTGCGTGGCGGCTCGTGGTCGCACAACCCTGCGATCTGCCGCTCTGCCTACCGTGACAGCATTGCCCCCGACTTCTCCGGCTGGCAGGGCCGCATCGGCCTCAGGGTGGTTTGCACCGTTTAAGCAGGTGATGGGGCCCGCAAAAAAAGTCCTCGAAGCGCCTTAACGGCCTGATGATAGACGATTCGTCGTACTGGTATATGAGCGATTTTCTTCATTCTCGCGGGGCTCAAGGATTTCGGTGAACAGATGATTCATTTCAGTGATGTAATTTTTACTATGAAAGTAATCGTCGTAAATTGATCCCGCCCTTTGGTGCTCGCCGAGACGGCATTCACGCGTCATCATCATGGCTTCGGCGAATTGTCGAGGGGTATTCCGGACAAATTCATTACAAAGTTCTTGTACGTGATCAGGAAGGCCTCTAAGTGAGTCCGCCGTCGCTATAACTGTCTTGCCTGCACAGAGAGCCTCGATAAATTTCAAAGAACATCCGGTTCCAACAAGAGAAGGCGCTAGGACTGTATTGGAAACGGAGTAGTAAATCCCAACGTCTGGCACGCTTCCTACAAAATAATGTTGGTACCTCTCATACAACGGTTTATCCAGATGACGCGTCAGTTCCTTGATGCGGCCAACTATGGCGATCCGCGGGGGTGGCCCATCCAAGAGCGGGAAAACCTCGGTAAGCAACCATTTCACTGCGATGAAGTTAGCAAAATTATTGTTTCCGACGTAAACAAAATCAAACTGCGTCCCGTAGGAATGCCCTCTAATCTGGGTCAGTGATTTTTCAAGTTGGGGGTTGAGGCATGGCAATACCAAGTGATGGCGGAGAAGTGGCAAATTTTGCTCGAAAAACTCTCTGTCGCGCTTTGAACAGTGAATTAATATATCTGCGTTACTATACAATGATAGCTCGGATTGAAGTAGCTGAGAGTATCTTTCCTTTCGCCCACTGAAGGCATTTTCGGTAGCTCGCTTCGCGTAGGTTTTCGCTTGTACATCGTGCGTATCGCATATTAGGCGCGGTTTCCTGCCAGTTCGTCGAAATACTAGCTCTCGAATTCGAAGGCCAAGGAGCATCTCGAATGCGTGATTCACATGGATGACATCGATCTGATAGTGGTCGATAAACTCTAAAATCCCGGTTTGCCACTCGCTACCAGCAGCATATCTGGCATCTATAGCAAGGGAATTGTCACGTCCGGCTAAAACCCAGTCCCGAAATGATTTGCTCAGGTATCGTCGCCTTTTATCGCGAGTTATACCGTAAATGACGTTTGATATTCCGTTGTAATTCATCTCGGTTTTTAGTTCACTAATTTCTTGATCTCCAGGAGATAGATAGAGAGGCCCGAGGACAAGTACGGTCTTATGGCCGAAATTTTTGTGTGCAGCAGCTTGTGCTGCGAAGATATTGGAACTTCCTGTATTGGGCCAAGGAGGTGCAATTATAATGGCGCCAGCCTCTCGCGGACGGCGGGTTTTGGAATACACCTCACAGAGTTCCCGCGCGCTCAGTGCAAGCGGGGAAAGGCTGGACCCCCCGATGCGGTCAACGGAACGCGAAGCAGGGCGTAGGTGCAATATCTGGCCAAGCTTGTCGACAACGCGGGTACGCGCCACACCCCCGCTAGTGCAGGACTGTTCCGGATGGACACCGCCACAGAGGGCGGCAATCACCAGGCTATAGGCGAGGTCCATCTCTCGCTTGAGAGCCGCGGCACTTCGCAACGAGCCAAATAGCTGGCTTCCGTAGCTCCTGCGGGACAGTCGTCGCAATGCTATCTCAGAGAGGGCCGGCGCATGCTCCGGTCCGCTCAGCAGATCCGAGACCGCCTGCCACGCGGCGCGCCGGAGAAACCAACTCTGGGTCAGCCGCTCCGGCGGGATCACATGCTCGACCACGGCTTTGGGCGCATATATTGCCAACTTGCCCATCGCCCTTACGCGCTCGCTTGCCTCCATCTCGTCGTTCGACAGGAGCGTCGATCCTGAGCCCAAGCGACCGAGCCTCGATGAAAAACCGCCTGCGGCAATCAGACACGCCCTGTCGAACGAAAGGTTGCACCCGGCGAGCCATTCTCCTGCGGACAATTCACGCAGCTCGTGGCCCAAATCGACGAGCGAGAGATAGCCGAGCAATGGCTTGCCCAGCCACGCCGGTTTCTCACCTGTCCAGCGCGGCACAATCCGGCCGCCCACGATCCCCGCCCGGCCGTCGAATGCGGCGTAAGCGTGCAGCAGTTCTTTGGCCCAAGACGGGCGGACGCGTGCGTCGTCATCGATGAAGGCCACGATGCGGCCGAGTGCCGCCGCCGTGCCTCTGTTCCGGGCGTTGGAAAGTCCCGGTATCGGTTCGACGAGGTAGGCAAGATTAAACGAGCCTGCATAGCGCTCTCCGAAGCGCGCGGCCGCAGTTTGATCGGGCGAGTTGTCGACTACGATGATCTCGTGCGAGCCGGCCGGAACGTCCTGTTCTACCAGCGATTCGATTGCCCCCGGCAACAAATCGTACCGGTTGTAGGTGCAGATGACCGTCGACAGGGCGACCTCGCCCCGTTCAGAAGGCCGCAAGACGGGCGAGCCTGACAAGCTGTTCGCATCGAAGGTCGACATGAGGTGGTTGCCCGAGCTTGACCGTGGCGATGTTAGCTCGTTTGGAAAGATTTCCAACCGCAGACGGCGTACCGTAGACGGCGTGCCGCTTGTCAATTCGTCTTTCGTGAGCCTCTGTGACCGATCATCTCTCCGGAGAATGGAAGGCGATTCGCTGATTTACCCGCCTTTCCGACATCCCCGTGTGCCTTCGGCTGAGGCGCTCAGTAACCGCTAGAACTGCATTGGTGTGCAGCCTTTTGTGCCAAGTGATCGGACCTAATTGCCTCTGGCGGTGGCGGTGGGGGGCCAACTCACGTTATGGTTTAGGAGTTTTGGCCGTGGGGGCGGCGCAGCTCCCGCGCGATGGTGGGATATCCGGTCGGTTCGATGATGACACCCGCATTCCTTAGCATGGTCGGCCGAACCGCCGATACCACCCTGATCGCGTTCCTCTTGGTGCAATCGGTGTTGGCGTTCCGCGTGTCGCAGACAGTGCTGCTCCACCTCCGCTATCGGCGTACCGGGCTCGAGCGAGAACGGATTGCGCTCACCCAACCACTTCCTGCCGAGGATGAACTTCCCGCCATTCTCATTCAGATTCCGACCTTCAATGAAGGTCACCTTGTGCGGCGCGCCCTTGACGCGGCAGTATCGTTGGATTGGCCGCGTGAACAGCTGCAAATACAGCTGCTCGATGACAGCACCGATTCGAGCGCCGAAATAGCCCGGGCGAGCGTCGCGGAGTTCCGCCGGCGCGGCCACGATGTCGTTCTGATCCAGCGCTCACACCGCGACGGCTTCAAGGCCGGGGCGCTGACGGCCGGACTCGCTTGCTCCAACCAGCCGTTTGTCGCCGTGTTCGACGCCGATTATGTCCCGTCCTCGGATTTCCTGAGGCTTTGTCTTCGACCGTTGCTCGGCAATCCGCGTCTCGCCTTTGTTCAAGCCCGCTGCGACTTTCTGAATGCCGGAGAAAACCGCGTCACACGTGCGCAGCAGGTCATTCTGGAGAGCCATTTCGCAGTGGAGCAGCCGACACGATGTTGGGCGGGTCAAATTCTGCCGTTCAACGGGACCTGCGGCGTTTGGCGGCGAGCCGCGATCGAGGCTGCCGGTGGATGGCATGGTGATACGCTGACCGAGGATCTCGACCTCAGCTACCGCGCCCAGATGAGAGGATGGCGCGCGTTGTATCTCGTTTCCGTAGCCGTGCCGGGCGAGTTGCCGAATAGCTTGGCGAGCTGGGGGCGGCAACAATGTCGCTGGAACAAAGGCTTTGCCGAGACGGCCCGAAAGCTTCTGCCGTCCATCTGGCGCAGCGCGTTGCCGTGGGGGCGGAAACTCGACGCGGCGCTCCATCTCGGCGGTTGCGCGTTCGGGCTGCTGGCAGCGGCAGCAGGGATTTTATGTGGGATCGACGTCTTGCTGGGGACGCTGAGCTATTCTCTGGTTCTCCCGCTCGCAGCGCTCGGCCTGCTGCAAGGAGTGATGGGGGCGCTCGCAATGGCGCTGCTGAGCAGCAATTTCTTGCGGGGGTCTGAGGTCGATTCCCGGGCTCGGGGTTTCGTGACGATGTGCCGGCTCACCCTATACACAATTCTGATGCACCAGTATGCCGCGGCGCTGTCGGCCGGCAGCGTGCTCAACGGCATACGCGGCCGCAGATCAGGATTTGTGCGGACGCCAAAACGGGTTCGCCTTTCCGATTGATACGGCTCGCGGGATCGGCGTTCGGGGTTCGCTCACGTCATCGAGCCGTGGCCGCCAGCACCAGAAAACCTCGGGCGGCGCACACCACTCCCGGCCAGGAGCAACCCGCCGACGATCGCAGGCACCGTCGGCAGCAGGTAGAGAAGTGGCAAAAGTCCGACATTGCGTATCGCCATCGTGATTATCGGATCGGGCAGCGTGTTAGTGGCAAATGCAGATGCTACTGCGAGCACGAACAGAAGCGTTTGCCGCCTTTCCTGCCGTCTCGGCACCAAAAGTCCCAGCACGAGGACGACATTGCCGACGCAAAGGAGTGGATTGACGATGCGACGATGCCCCTCGACCAGCCATTGCGCCGAGACGAGCGCGTCATTCCTGACATCGATCGGCGGGTTGAGCAGCCGTGTAACGGGTTCTTCGTAGAAGCCACGTGGACGCTCTGCCACCCCTTCTGCCGCGGAGATCCGCACAGGCAGCGAAAATGTGTCGAAGTCGACCTTCTCGATCCCGGTCGAGGTGCGGACAAAGTAGGCTCCGCTGTCGAGCAGCAGCAAAGAAACTCCATCGCTTTCAAGAAAGCGTCCACGCCGCGACCAAATTTCAGTGAACCCCTGTTCATTGCGGCTATCGAGCGCGACGATGTCCTCGAGAGTGGTGCCATCGGGGCTCCGCCGGGCGAACGCGACCGATATGCCGGGGATGATCTCCTGCTGATAGCCTGGTTGCAGCACCTCGACGCCAACCCTTGCCGCCGCTTGGAAGCGAATGTCCTCGAGGCTTCTCCAACTCAGCGGGAGCAGGCACAACGAATTGAGGGCACAAAATGACGCGGCGAGCACCGCGACGACGATCCCGGGACAAGCGATCTGGCAGCTGCTCCGCCCGGCGTTCCGCAAGCTCAACACCTCATTATTCTCAATCCACTGGTAGTATCGGCAGGCGACGGCAATCGAGACGATCTCGGGGGTCGCGTGGTAGAAGATCACCGGCAGGATGTGAAGCCAGATCAACAGGAGCCGATCGAGGGAGAGCGCACCGCTCATCACCAGATCGTAGAGTTGCGGCGATTTATGGAGAATCTGCTCGATTACGATCACCGACATGATCGCGGCGGTAGCGAGGGTCAGCCGACCAAGCATGTGGCGATAAATCGTGATCAGAGATGCCCCGCCGGTTTAACGCTTTGTCGGCCCGACCGGATGGTGAGTCGACCCCGACACCCTGTGTTTCCGCGGCCAAGCCGGAGCATTGGCGCACAGCCCCTTCGGTTTGTTTACTATGAAGTCGCCGATCGCGCAATCTTGGGGGCAATCTGAGGGGTTCGGGATGTCGGTCTTTATCAATCGTCGGGACGGGACGAGGGGTGCGAGGTGCGTACCTGACCGGCCCGATCAGAGGTCTGACCGCTCGCGCAAGGCGGTGCGACGAACCGCGTGGCACGAAGGAGGCGCGCTGGCACCGCTGAGCATCGGGTGGCGCCACCGCGAACTGATTTTGGCGGTGCTGCGGCGGGAACTCGCGGATCGATTCAGCGGGTCCGCGTTCGGCTGGGTATGGGCCGTCGCCGGGCCGTTGATTACGCTGGGGATTTATACGGTGACGCTTACCAAAGCCATGCAATTGCCGCTGGCCACGGCGCATGGCAACACGTCGAGTTATGCACTCTCGACCTTTGTCGGCCTCATCGTATTTGGCCTATTCGCCGAACTTTGCAGCCGCGCCCCATTGTTGATGCACGAACACGCATGGTTTCTCAAGAACTCGATTTTTCCGAGCGAGACGCTCGCTTGGACAGCGGTACTACGTGCACTGAGCTATGCCGGCATCAGTTTCCTCGTCCTCCTTGTCTTCGAGCTCGCCCTCAATGGCATACCGCCACTCTCCATCCTGCTGCTGCCGTTCATTGTGGTGCCGCTGGTCATGTTTTTACTTGGCATGGTGTGGTTCCTGGCGGCGATCGGCGCCTTTACCCGTGACATGTCTTACCTGATGATCACGTTTATCCCCTTGGCGATGTTTGCGACGCCGGTGTTCTATCGCGTGACGGACCTTCCCGGTCCGTTGCGCGCGCTCGCCTACGCCAACCCGCTCGGCACGGCCATCGAGATGATGCGTGCTGCGGTGCTCAACGGGGTCTCGCCACCGCCCCTTGCTTATTGCGGATTTCTCGTTGTGTCGGTCGCAGTTTGCCGCGGCGGGTATGCCGTATTCGCTCGCTACAAGGGCATCTTGATCGATGTCATCTGACCCAGCGATCCGCTGTCTCGGCCTGGGCAAAGCCTATCAACTCTATGCCCGCCGGAGCGATCAAGTAAAACAGATGTTGTTCGGCAGTTTTCATCGATTTTACTTGGATTACTGGGTGCTGCGGGATATCGATTTAGAAATGCGGCGAGGCGAATCGGTTGGGATCATCGGGCGGAACGGCGCCGGCAAAACAACTCTGCTGCGGCTACTGTGCGGTATTACACAGCCCACCTGCGGGGAAATCAGCGTGGCGGGACGGATCGCCCCGATCCTGGCGCTCGGCGCCGCTTTCGATTGGGAGATGACGGGCCGCCAGAATGTGCTGATTAGTGGCGCGGTCCTTGGACTGCGCCGATCGGATATACTCAGGCGCGTAAAATCGATCGCCGAGTTTGCCGCGGTCGGTCCGTTCATTGATCAGCCGGTGCGGCTCTATTCCGCGGGCATGCGCTCGCGGCTGGCCTTCGCGATCTGCGTGCACGCCGAAGCCGACATCCTGATTGTCGATGAGGCGCTGGCCGTCGGCGACGCCGCTTTCCGACGCAAAAGCCTCGCCTTCATGGAATCGTTCCGGCGTCGCGGCACACTGATAGTGGTGACGCACGATATGCAGCAGATCATGGCTTTGTGTGACCGGGTGATCTGGGTGGATGGCGGCGGGATCCGTGCGAGCGGCGAAGCGGCAGAGGTGATCCAACTCTATGAGGATGCTACCGAAACCGAGGAGGAAGACGGCCTGCGCCTTCGCTTGGACGCCGAAGCCCGCGCTATACTATCTCAGGCCCCCGCGCATCGACGGCACGCGAAATGGCGCAGCGGGTAGCTGCATCTATTCCAGGCACTGCGGATCTTTATGTTTAGCTATCGCCGGAGGTTTCGGCTTTCGACCGCAGTCACGTAGGGGCTCACGTCCCAGAACCTCGATTTCGGCAGGCTCTCCGGGGCGTCGAGCTGGAGCGGTTTCCACCTCTCGGAAGGCGGCGAATCGATAAGAGTATGAACGCGGCCTTGATGAGCGAGCAGGAGCGACAGAGCCTGAATTTCCGAATACCAGGTCATCTCTACCCAGATAAGAGGATTGCGCGGGGCTGCGATTTCGAGCGCTGTCTGCCACGGAACCCGCCCTTCCCGTCGCTCGATGATCCGCGTTACGGCACCGAGCGTATTGGCCCACTGCCGCGTCATCATGATTTGGGCAACACTCTGGGTAAGCAGCAATCCGGACAAGACCACGAGGGCAGGCTTTGAAAGCAGCAATTCTGGCTTCACACCGTTCCTCCAACCGGCCCACAGCCCAAACGAAAGCACTGTTGTGCCAAGCACCGGCAACCCGCGCCCACTGAATTGAGCGACGGGAGTAACGGTCCATTCCGGTATAAACAGCAATAATGCAGCGACGAGAACGAAAAAGCTAACAGAGCTCAATACAATAGGCTGAATTAATTCGCCTTTGTTTTGTGCGCGCACGATCCAGAAAAGGCTGACGCATGCGACGATCGTGGCGACCGCGGTGAGGTTTACTCCCTGTAGCTCGACAAACGCGATAGCGAAAACGCCAATCAGGAAGTCGCCAACATTTACTGGATCGCGGGGGTGCAGGATGACCGAAACCAGGTAGCAGGCCGACCATATTGCGGCCGCCGAAATCGCGAACTGCTTCAACCGCTCGACCGCAGAGCTGCGGCGCATGCGCGTGAGGGCAATGGCGGCAATCCCGACAAAGAATATAGCTGCAGATTCGTGAGTTACTGCTCCCAATGCGGTTAGAGAAATGGCGAGAATCGCTCCCCAGACACTGTGGTCCCTGAATAATACCAGGAAAAAAATCATCCACAGCAAACAGGACGCGATCATGCCCTCACCGATGGCCGCGAGGCTGGTCATTGGAATTAGGGCCACCAGATTGATCAGAGGCCCGATCATCCATCCCTTCTCTTGAGGTGGAAGGATCAACCAGCAGCTGTAAGTCAGGAGAATTGGCCAACCCAAGGCGCCCAAAGTGAACAGCCGCTCAAGGGTCGGCAAGTCCGTGACGCCAGATCGTATGCCGAGGATAAGAAATGACTGCTGGAGGAGTTGAACCAGCTTCCGTGCGGGTTCCAGGAGGTAAAAGTCTTCAGAAGCCAGGATATGCACGGTGTAGTTGGCGCCGTCTGCGAACATGCCCCGCATTTCGGATACCGAATACAGCATCGTTGCCGTTGAAAGTATAATTGCGCAGAGAAATACGTTTCGGATAGTTAGAATGCTGAATGTGTTTGGCAGAGCGAACTGTTTAGTAAGAGCTATTTGGAGGTTTGGCACCAATCCTCTCCTGTGGTGCTTTTGGTGAGAGCTCGTTTGGATGATCGGGCTTCCGACAATCCGACTCTAGCACACACCGGCGAACGCAGCGCGGCCAGCATTGTCAAATCGAGTTGCAGCGCCGGGCTCATCCGGTAAATCGCGGTTCGCCGTCCAACGCATGTCCGAGGCCGGAGAATCTGGAGCGTTCTGCGGTATATATACCGAGGTGAGGAATCCTCGATCCATTCTCATCACCGGTGCGAGTAGCGGTATCGGCGCCGCGCTGGCCCGGGCCTACGCCGCGCCACGAACCCATCTAGCGCTTTGCGGTCGGGATGCTGCCCGGCTTGCCGCCGTAGCTAATCTGTGCCGCGAGCGCGGTGCCGAGGTGATCGAGGCTTGCCTGGATGTTACGGAGGCGGCGGCCCTCGCCGCCTGGATCGACAACGCCGACCGCGCCTCGCCTCTCGAGCTGGTGATTGCGAATGCCGGGGTTCAGGGCGGGCTGTGGAGGGACGGCGCCGGCGAAACGCTTGACGAGCTGCACCGCGTGATGGACGTCAATTTCGGCGGCGTTTCGAACACGCTCCATCCGGTCCTTCCGGCAATGCGTCGACGCCGGCGCGGCCAGGTTGCGCTGATCTCATCGTTGGCGGCCCTGCGTGGAATACCCTTCTCGCCCGGCTATTGCGCGAGCAAGGCGGCAGTAAGGATCTACGGCGAGGCGCTGAGGAGCTGGCTGGAGCCGGAGGGGATCAACATCTCGGTCGTTTTGCCGGGTTTTGTCGAAACACGTTTGTCCCGGACGGTTAGCGGACCCAAGCCGCTAATGCTGCTGCCCGAGCGTGCCGCGAATATCATTCGGCGCGGCCTGGCGAGAGGACGTCGCCAGATCGCTTTTCCCTATCCCCTCTACCTCGGCACGCAGCTGATGCGAGCGCTTCCGGCAGCGTTGGTCGACCCTATCCTGCGCCGCGTTGCCGTCGATATTGGTCCCTATGCTTGAGTAGTTCGTGTGATCGGCGCGGATACGCGATTTCATCCGCAGTTCGAAGGTCAACTCATGCGCCGCGGGATCGCCTCCAATTGCGCAGGGCGCATTGCACCGCATCGCCCGGTCTGCTCATCTTGCGCCAGGAAATATACCGTCGCCGGCGGTCACTGAACACCCGCGGGTCTCTGAGGGGGAGCAAGGCGATTTGGATCGCGATGCGACGAGCCCGGTATATTCCGTCGAGCACGACATTCCAGACGCGCGCCATTGGCGACAACGGCGGAAGGAGATAGCCGAGCTTGCGCTGCTCTGCTCCCGCCAGCCAAGCGAACCGCGCGAGCCGATGGGCGGGCCATGACTCCGCTCTCGCCAACGGATCGAATGACGGATCTTTGGGCACCGGACGCCAATGAACCTCCTCTCCGTCCGTCCGGCCAAAGCTCGATGAACCGAACACCGGGATTTCGTTAACCCGGCCGAAGGGGTAAAGCGCCGGATCGAGGTCCAGGAACGCGAAGACGCGCGCAATCTCACTAGCTGGATCAGCTGCGAGATCTTCGAACCGGATCAGCTGACAGTGTGGGCCATCAGCACTCGTCAGAAAGGCCAAAATGCGCCGGACGGATTGGCGCCAGGCCAGCATGGCCTCTTCATACGGCCAGCGGAAACTCCTGCGACCCGATTCGACCGTCGCCGGCCCGTCCCGTACCAGGACCAGCACCCGCGCATTCGGAAACAAGGTCATCGCGGTCGCGATTCCTTCGGTCGCGGGAGAGCGGAGCACCAAACGGAAATCGCCTGCCGGCGTCTCTTCTTCCGAGCCAGGGTCGGCAAAGCGCAATAGTGCAGTGCCGATATGCATTGCTAACCGGGACGCCCCACCCAGGCGTTGGAGCCACCAAACATCCCAGCTTTCGGCAACCGATCGGCAAAAATTTAACAGTGTCTCACTGTTGGAAAGGAAAAAATCCTCCGGAACCTTGGATTTCCGGCACTGCGGATGCAGCAAGAGCAGGTTTTCCAGGTAATTCGATCCGCTTCGGGGGCATGCGGACAACAGGATTATCGGATTGTACGGCTGAGATTTGTTGTGCTCCGGGAGATGATCTTGCGCCCGGTTGCGATCGGTCGCTGGGCGATCCGCGGTGGCGGGCGGGTGCAACCCTGCTGACATTTGCTCCTCAAATCGCCCACAGACCTGACAAACTCTAGCGAGCCCTTCGCCAGAGTTCTCTAAGGCTGGCGGCCAATCCGTGCCCGGCCGTTCGGCGATACGGCGAGCTCTCCGGCAATATCCCCATCACTCGATCATGCGCAGCAGCCAGATTATGATACGGGATGCCAGGAAACAGATGATGCATGGCGTGAAACCGCAACCCGACCGGCGCCCACAGCGGGACCAGCCAGGAGCGCCGCGGATAGTTCAACGAATCGAGCAATTGCTGGGTCGCCGTCATTGGGTCACCTAAGGAGCGATAGCGATGCGCCGCCAAGGTGCGCAAGCTGTTCAGGAGCAGGCTGGCGGCGCTGATCAGATAGAGCTGCACCACCGGCTCCGCGTTGATCAATCCTGTAGCGAGGGCAATGGCGATTGCGACGAGATAGGTGAAGACGCCCGCTTCCTGAACGCGCCAGCCGCGTGCCTCCTGCCGCGATGGCGGGTCACGACGGTAATGCGGGTCGACAACCAGCGACGATGCATTGATTGCGACCCATTCCCGAAACCGCCGGTGGAACCACGATAGCGGCCCGAGTATCCCGAATCGCAGCACACCCGCGGGTAGCCCGAGAAAGCTGGAGCAGGCAAACATCACTATGCCGATGCGATTGCCGGGGCGCCCCCAGGGTCTGTATTCCCCGTCCTTCGCGGTGCCGTAGGCGCGTCTCGCGTGATGGTCGCGATGCGAGCCATAGAGAAAACTCGGTACCAGCAAGGGAACGCCGCACAGCAGATTCCACGCGACACGGAACCCCGGGACGCGGCCCGGTGACAGGTGCGCGATTTCGTGGATGAACACGACCGCCCGATACAAAGAGAGCACAGCGACCACCGCACCGACAAGCTTGAGCGGGTTGTTCAGCGGCAGCACTGCACTAGCCGCAAACCCGGCGTAAAAACAAATTATCGAGGCTAGGAAGTCGATCCAGTAGAAAGCGGGTCTTGGGACCAACAAATCGTCAACCGCTCGCCGCAGCTGTCTGATGGGCAGATCGCCCTCGATGACTTCCGGCTGACCCGCAAATGCAGCGGGCACCCCGGGAGTCACCCGATGTTCAGATCCCGTCACCGAGCGGTGTAGCGGGATCAAACCCTCATCATTCGCGAGCAAGGATGGCCGGAACACAGGGTACTTCTTGGAATCTCGGTTTTCCGATACGATTCGACCTCGATTAACATAGAGTGACGCCGGACGTATCTCCAGGCCGGCTGCATCTCCGCTCCAATGCTGATGAATAGCGCTCGCGCTCCAGGCGCGCCAGATACCGCCTACGCTGGCCCCGAGGCCCAGCGGAACCCGGCGAGAGGCAGCCCCATCGAGGTGACCGCGCTGCGCGGATGGCGCGACCGCAATCGCTTCGTCGACCTGCCCTATCGGCTGCATCGCGATGATCCCAATTGGGTCCCGCCGCTGCGTCGCGACATGCACCGGCTGCTCGACCGGCGCCGGAACCCGTTCTTTGATCATGGCGAGGCATGTTTCTGGCTGGCCTGGCGCGACGGGGTCCCGGTCGGGCGAATCAGCGCGCAGATCAATCACCTCCATCTCGAAACCCATCGCGACGAGACCGGCAATTTCGGCCTGCTCGAGGCGGTAGACGACCAGGCCGTTTTTGCTGGCTTGCAGCGCACCGCCGAGAATTGGCTGCGGGAGCGCGGCATGCGTCGGATCCTGGGTCCCTACAGCTTGTCGATGAACGACGACATCGGCGTTCTGGTTTCCGGTTTTGAGACGCCGCCCATGGTCGGCATGCCTTACACGCCTCCCTATTATGCCCAACGCCTCGTCGCGGAAGGGTACGTCAAAGCCAAGGACCTGCACGCGCTACGGGTCACGCTTGCCGATATCGTAACAAGGCACCTCCACCAACTCGAACGCATCACCGCTCGGCTCCGTGCGGAAGGGCGGATCGCCGTACGCCCTCTCGATCCCGCCCGCTTCGCGGAGGAAATGCGGCTGGCTCTCGATATCTATAACGAGGCCTGGACCCAAAATTGGGGGTTCCTGCCGGTGACCGAACGCGAAGCCAAACAGATCATCGACCAGCTGGCGCCGGTTCTTCCGCCGCAAAGCGTGGTCTTCGCGCTTGCCGATGGCGAACCGGCGGCGATGCTGGTCGCCCTCCCCAACCTAAACGAGATCGTCGCCGATCTCGACGGCAAGCTGCTTCCAATCAACTGGCTCAAACTGTTGTGGCGGTTGCGCTTTCGCAAACCAAAAACGGCGCGGGTAATGCTGACCGGGGTGCGGCAACGGTATCGCAGATCGGCATTGAGCATGGCGCTTGTCACGTTGATGCTGGGCGAAATCTTGGACGCCGCGCGCCGGGCAAATATCGAGATGGTCGAGTTCTCATGGATCCTGGAGGATAACAAACCCTCCCTCGAAGGCTGCCACGCCATTGGCGCGCAGCTCGATAAGCTCTATCGAATTACGCCAAGACTCTGTAAGGATGCCACACTGCGTCGCGTCCTATGCGGCCGAAAGAGCTTTGTCATCGGCTGGCGCCAGATGGGGGGCGTTCCAGAGACCAAGGTCGATATCCTCGATCTGCCGATTGATTTGGGCGATCACCTGGCGCGAGAATGGGCCATGATGCAAATAGAGGGCGCTCATCATTACCAGAAACCGCAAGGCCCGAGGGTTGTGGGTTGCGGTGTCGAGGACGCTCTTCCAGAATTGCCCCGTTGTTCCGGGACCCGCATCCGGTAGGCGCCAAACCAGCCGGCCCAGCAAGCGCAGGTCGCGCAACGTTTGCGGCAGCGACGCCTTGAACCTGGGCTTCCCGCATCTGAGCATACGGCCGACACGGCGCACGCGGCCGAAATAGGCGACCGGATCATAGACTGCGTCCAGCACCGCCCGGTAATCCGCGAGCACGTCACGGCGCGGGCGCTTTGTTTCAAAGTTGAGACCGATCGTGCATTGATCGCCCGTATCCTGCGGGCCGGGTGCTTCAGAACCCGGAAAGAGACGCCCCTCGCGCAGCAGCCGACGCCCCAATTGCGTTGTGGGCAGTGCGTACAGCAACCCGACCGTGCACACGGGGATCGCCGTATCCTCGATGCACTCGATCATCCCCTCGGCGGTATTGGCCTTTTCGGTGTCAAAACCCACGATGAAGCCGGCGAATACGAAAATGCCGGCGTCGTAGATTTTGTGAACGCTCTCCTGAAGGCTGCGCCGGGTGTTCTGCTTCTTTCGCATCGAGACCAGAGTGTCGGTATCGGGACTCTCGATCCCAACGAAGATTCCAAAGAAATTCGCTGCTACCAAGGCGCTGAGCAATTCGGCATCGTCGGCCAGATTTATCGACGCTTCGGTCGAAAACTCAAACGGGAAGCTCTTCTTGTTCTGCCAACTCTGTAAATCCGGCAGAAATTTCTTGAGAGCCTTTTTGTTGCCGATCAGGTTGTCGTCGACAAAATCGACGTGGCCGCGGTAACCGAGTGTGTACAAGGTGTCGAGTTCAGCCAAAACCTGCTCGTTCGTCTTGGTTCGCGGCACTCGGCCGTATAGCTCGATGATGTCGCAGAACTCGCAATTGAACGGGCAACCGCGCGAGAACTGGATGCCGACGTGGAGATAATGCTCCAGCTTTAAGAGATCAAAGCGCGGCGTCGGGCTCCTCGTGACATCGGTCTGCCCCATCGGCGCCTCAAAAACGCCTTCCTCGGCTCCGCTCCGCCACGCAGCGACGAAATCCTCCATGATCTCCTCGGCTTCTCCGAGAACTCGGAAGTTCGCGCTGCTATAGATACCCGGCGTCGAGGTAACATCGGGGCCGCCGACCACGACGGGCTTTCCCTGCGCGCGGCACATCTCGATGATGCGGAGGGTATCGGGCTGCTGAAAGAGCATTCCTCCAGTCATCACCAAATCGGCCCATTCGAGGTCAGCCTCGGCGAGAGATTCGGTGTTGCGATTAACGAGCTGCACCTCCCAGGATTGCGGAAGCAGGGCGGCGACGGTAATCAGGCCAAGCGGCGCCGCCGGATAACGCGCCCCCGTCAATTCGCATGTCGCCCGGTAATTCCAGAACGAATTGGCATTGAAACGCGGAAATATCATCAGCACCTTGCAGGCGTCGATCGTCATCTCCTAACCCTTTCAATACCGAGGTCCGACAGTCCGGCCATTCACCCGAGACGGTCGTTAAACCGGCGCCATTCCTCATCGACGGTGCCGATGGTCCACCGGATCTGGTCTTCGGTGTGGGTACCGTTGATAAAAAATCGCAACCGCACCGCGCGCTCTCTCACCCCGGGATAGAGGATCGGTTGCACGTCGATCCCACGTTTTAAGAGGGCATTGGTCAAAGCGACGCACCGCTTCGTATCGCCGACGATCAGCGGCACGACCGAGACACCCTTGCTGGAGCCGGTCGGCAGCTGTCTTTCGCGTGCCAGTTCCAAGAACAGCCCAGCGCGGCGGCGCAGCTCCGCGACCCGTTCGGGCTCGGCCGCCATCACCTGGAGCGCTGCGAACGCGGCCGCGGCATTGGCCGGCGAAAGGCCGACGCTAAAGACAAAGCCGGGGGCGTTGAATTTGAGATTCAGAATTAGCGCGCGCGAGCCGGCAATATATCCGCCGCAGCTGGCGAGCGACTTGCTCAGCGTGCCCATCCAAATGTCGACGTCGCTGCCGGAGAGCCCGAAATGCTCGCGGATGCCGCGTCCCCTTCCCCCAATACCCCGAGCGAGTGCGCCTCGTCGATCATCAGGAAGACTTTGTGGCGTTCGCGCAGCTCGACGAAGCGCGGCAGGTCGGGGAAGTCCCCGTCCATGCTGTAGACACCTTCGAGGATCACCACCACGCGCTCGTAGTGACGGCGATGACGGTGCAGCAGATCGTCGAGCATCCGCCAGTCATTGTGCCGAAAGGCGATGCGGCGGGCGCCCGAGAGCAGGGCGCCCATTTGTATGCTGTTGTGTACCAGCTTGTCGTGCAGGATCAGATCCTTCGGCCCGAAGAGGTGCGCGATCGTCGTGACGTTGGTCCCATGCCCACTTACAAAAGCGAGACAGGCCTCGGTATCGAGAAGCTCGGCGAGAGCGCCTTCGAGTTCGACGTGGATGGGCCGTTCGCCGCCTACTATGCGGCTCGCCGACACCGACGTGCCATAACGATCGAGCGCGTCGGCGACAGCCGCCTTCAGGGCAGGATGACCGGAGAGCCCCAGGTAATTGTAATTGGAGAAGCTGATGTACTCGCGGTCGCCGATCCGGGTGGTGTCTTGCACCAGGCCCTGGTGAAAGCGGAAATAGGCAACCCCGCCGATCTCGGGCGGCTCGAGCTCGGCCATCCGCGCCAGCA
>CAWFTG010000006.1:0-230750 GCA_963818695.1 uncultured Alphaproteobacteria bacterium | reverse complement strand
ACGACCCAGCCTCCTTAGCCATTTCACCGCCGCCCTCGCGGAAAGCGGGGGCCCAGGGCTACTTCGCCCGAGCGCGTCGCCCCTGGGTTCCCGCTTTCGTGGGAACGACGGATGGGGATCATTCCGCCGCGACTTCAAGGATTGTCAATGCCAGGGCCTGCGCCCGCGGGACAAGGGTGTCAATGCGGCACCATTCGTCGTCGCGGTGCGCGTTGCCGTCGACCGGGTCGGTACCGCATAGGGTAGGCTTGCCGAGCGTCGCGGTGAACCCGCTGTCGGCGGAGCCGCCGGTCGCCTCGGCGCCAGCCTGGAAGCCTAGGCCCACCGACAAGCGGCCATAGAATTCGAGCAATTCTCGGCTCTTTTCGTCCTGTTCGAGCGGCAGGAAACTGCCCTCTCGCAAGATGCGGCCTTCGCTGCCGGGCAATTCGCAGCAGCGGCAAATCTCGCGCACTTCGCCGAGGATCTTCTCCATGATATTTCATCGTCAGGAACGGCACGTCGATCGCCGCGATGGCCCGGGACGCGACTGGGTTCACCGCCGTACCGCCCTGAACGAGCCCGACATTGACTGTAGTGCCGAGGTCGTATTCGGTCAGCCGGTGCAACCGTTGGATCTTACGGGCGAGCGCCTCGATCGCGCTCACCCCTTGCGCATGCGCGGCGTCGGAATGCGCGCCACGGCCGGTAACCGCAGGGAATGCCCGCTGCCCGTAGGCGATCGCCGACGGCATCGATGCCCGCTTGTTGTAGCTTTTATCCGGACGGCCGAGGAGAAGAACCGGTTCACGTGCATCGCCCAGACGAAGAGTGACAAGCCTGAGGCGAATACAATGATCGCCGCGAGCCGAACCGCCAGCGGGACATGGTCCGACCAGTGAAACCGGCCACGATCGAGACCGGCGATCGCCCAATGCGCGATGCACAGCAAAAAGGCCAGCCGGAGCCGCAGGCCGAGCGGCTGGCCGCCGGCCGTATGCGCTTCTGCGCCAGATCCTCGTCGACCAGAAGTAAACCGGCGACAGACACTCCCGCGAGGACCATTAGGTACAGCCAAAACATCGGAATATCGAGCCGGCCGGCTGTCCCGAATAGTACGCCCGCTACCAGCAGCAGAAAGCCGGCGGTTTGGGCGGCGGCCGACAGCCGGGGTTTGTTCATCCGCGCAGTTGGCCGCCTGTCGCCTTTTCAACTTGCGCGATGAGCCTCTTCGAGAAGTCCTCGATCTCAGCGTCGGTCAGGGTTCGCTCCTGCGGCTGCAGCACGACGGTGATGGCGAGCGACTTTTTGCCTTCAGGCAGACCCTTCCCTTGATAGACATCGAACAGACGGATCTCGGAGACCAGCTTGCGGTCGACGCCACGGGTGGCGCGCAGCAAGCTCTCGGCCGGCAAGGCGCGGTCGACGACAAAGGCAAAATCGCGTTCGATTGGCTGTAAAACCGACATTATCAGCGGCGGTTTGGCTCGCGTCGCTCGCGGCTCAGGCACGGCGTCGAGAAATACCTCGAAGGCGGCGATCGGTGGCCGCACATCGAGCGCCTCGAGCACCGCCGGATGCAATTCGCCAAAGGCGCCGAGCACCGTCGGCCCGAGCCGCAATGTGCCGGCCCGGCCCGGGTGGTACCAAGCGGGTGGGTCTGCGGTGACCTGGATGTTATCCGCCGGAGTGCCCATTGCGGCGAGAGCGGCGAGCGCATCAGCCTTGACATCGAAGAGATCAACTTCACGGGCGCGCATACGCCAGTGCTTGGGGCCGGTATGCCCGCTGCGCACGCCGGCGGCAGTGAGCACTTGGCCTTCCGGCGTGTCGTCGCGATACAGCGGCCCGAGTTCGAACAATGCCGTATCGGGAAAGCCGCGATCGGCGTTTCTGCGAGCGGCGGCGACGAGCCCCGGCAGCAACGACGGCCGCATCGCATCGAGATCGGCGCTGATCGGATTGACCAGACGCAATTCCGGTTTCGCGCCGCCGAACAATTCGGCCTCGCGTGCCGCGACGAACGAGAACGTCACGCCTTCAGTCAGCCCCCGCTCGGCGAGGGTGCGGCGGACCAGCTCAGCCCGGCGCTGCGTCGGGTTCAGCGCCGGCCGCGACAGCGGCGTTGCTCGTTCGAGAGGCACCGCGGGGATCCGGTCGTAGCCCTTGATCCGCAACACCTCCTCGACGAGATCAGCTTCACCGATAATGTCGCCGCGCCAGGAAGGCGGCTCGACCGAGAGATCGCCGCCCGCGAGGGTCTCGACCGCACAGCCGAGCGCCGTCAGGATCTCGGCGCTCTCCTCATGCGGCACGTGGAGCCCGCCGAGGCTCGCCGGCCGCTCGGCGCGCAGCACATATCGGCGCCGCCAATCGGGAACGGCGCCGGCGGTGATGACCTCGGACGCCTCGCCGCCGCACAGTTCCAGCATCAACCGCGTCGCGATCTCCAGCCCGTCCCCGACGAAGGCCGGGTCGAGACCGCGCTCGAAGCGATAGCGGGCATCGCTCGCAATGTTGAGTTTGCGGCCGGTCGCCGCGGTGCGGACCGGGTCGAAGAGCGCGGCTTCGATGAGCACCTCGGTCGTCGTTTCGGTGCATGCGGTCGCCTCGCCGCCGATCACGCCCCCGAGGCTCTGCACGCCGGCAGTGTCGGCAATGACCGTGATTTCCGGATCCAGCGCGTATTCCTGCCCGTTGAGCGCGAGCAGGGTTTCGCCGGGTCTGGCCAAGCGCACCGTCAGATCGCCGGCGACCCGGCCTTTATCGAACACATGAAGCGGCCGGTCCAGGTCGAAGGTCAGGAAATTCGTGATGTCGACGAGGGCTGAGATCGGCCGCAGCCCGATCCCTTCGAGCCTGTTTTGCAGCCATGCCGGGCTCGGCCTGTTGCGGACGCCGCGCAGATGCCGGCCGAGAAACAGCGGGCAGGCGGTGCGGTCCTCGATACCGATGCCGATCGGCGAACCGAAATGCCCGGGGATCGGCGTCGTGTCGAGCGGCTTCAGACGCCCGAGCCCAGCGGCGGCGAGATCGCGGGCAATCCCGCGGACGCCGAGGCAGTCGGCCCGGTTCGGCGTCACTTTGATGTCGAGGACGGTATCGCTCCGGCCCGACTAGGCTCGCATAGGGCGCCCCGACAGGCGCATCCTGCGGCAACTCGATGATCCCTTCGTGATCGTCGCCGAGGCCCATCTCATAGGCCGAGCACAGCATGCCGCGCGAGGCGACGCCGCGGATCACGGTCTCCTTCAGCAACGCGCCGGTTCGCGGGATGACGGTGCCGGCGGGCGCGAAGACTCCCTTCATCCCGGTATGGGCGTTGGGCGCCCCGCAGACAACCTGGACCTGCCCCTTGCCCGTATCGACCACACAGACCCTGAGCCGGTCGGCATTGGGATGGCGCTCGGCCGAAACGACCGACGCGACCGTGAAGGGTTCGAGACCGGCGGCACGGTTCTCGATGCTTTCCACTTCGTGGCCGAGCATCGTGAGCCGCTCGGCTATCACGGCGGGCGGCGCGTCGGTTTCAAGATGCTCTTTCAGCCAGGCGAGGGTTGTCTTCATGCCGCCCCTCCGGGCAACGGCCCGCGCACGAGGGAGGGAATGTCGAGCGGCAGGAACCCGTAATGCCGCAACCAGCGGAGATCCGAATCGTAAAACGCCCGCACATCGGGGATGCCATATTTCAGCATCGCGACCCTCTCGATCCCCATGCCGAACGCAAAGCCCTGATATTCGGACGGGTCAATCCCGCAATTATTCAGCACCTGCGGGTGGACCATGCCGCTGCCGAGGATTTCCAGCCAGTCGCCGCCGGCTCCGATCCTGAGCTCGTCGGCGCTGCGCGAGCAGCCGATGTCCACTTCGGCAGAGGGTTCGGTAAACGGGAAATAATGCGGCCGGAAGCGCACCGGCAAATCGTCGAGGCCGAAATAGGCGCGCAGGAACTCGATCAGGCAGCCCTTCAGGTGTCCCATATGGGTGGTGCGGTCGATCACCAGCCCCTCGACCTGATGAAACATCGGCGAGTGCGTCGCGTCGTGGTCCATGCGGAAAGTACGGCCGGGGACGATAATGCGGATCGGCGGTTTCTGCGCCAGCATCGTGCGGACCTGCACCGGCGAAGTGTGAGTGCGCAGCACGAGCCGGGCGCCATCCGGCCGCTCCGGCAGATAAAAGGTGTCGTGCTCCTGCCGGGCCGGGTGCTCGGGCGGGATGTTGAGGGCGGTGAAATTGTAGAAATCCTCTTCGATATGCGGGCCCTCGGCGACCTCGAAGCCCATCTCGCCAAAGATCGCGACGATCTCGTCGACCGTCTGGCTAATCGGATGGAGCCGCCCGGCGGTGGCGAACGGCACCGGCAGGGTCACATCGGCGCGCTCGGCGGCGAGACGCCGTTCCAGCGCGGCCCGGCCGAGCCGTGCCGCGGCCTCGCCGAGCGCCGCAGTGATGCAGTCCTTGGCGACGTTCAATTCCGCGCCGGCGCGGCGCCGCTGTTCCGGCTCCAACCCGCCCAATTCGCGCATCGCCAGGGTCAACGACCCACGCCGCCCGAGCACCCGGACGCGTAGCTCTTCAAGCGCCTCGGGCGACGGCGCGGCGGCAATCTCGGCGAGGATCGAGTCGGTTGAGGGGTCTAAATCCGCCATTGGTTCATTTCTCGTGAACAAAAGGGCCACTCACACGGTCCCGCTCGCTATAGCACGTGATCGTCAGCGAGAGATGGGATGGCAAACGAAATTCGGTATTTGCTCCATTACCGGCGGGCAATTACCGTGCTCGGAAGCACGGTGCCTGCGGGAGAAGAGAATGGAAATCGGCGTCTATCATGAATTTCACTGCCGGCCGGGTCAGACCGCGGCGGCGGCGTTCGAGGAGGCGCTGGGGCAAATCGAGGCGGCCGACCGCTGGGGGCTCGATGCGATTTGGCTCGCCGAGATTCACCAGCAGCCGCGCCGCTCGGTGTTAACCGCGCCGCTCACCGTCGCCGCAGCGATAGCCGCCCGGACGCAGCGCATCAAGATCGGCACCGGCGTGCAGGTTCTGCCCCTCTGCCATCCGCTGCGCCTAGCCGAAGAGACCGCGACGATCGACCAGATCAGCAAGGGCCGATTGCTGTTCGGCGTCGGCCGCAGCGGCAACCCGCGGTCCTATGTGGCCTATGGCGTGCCGTACTCGGAAAGCCGCGAGCGTTTTCTCGAGACGCTCGAAATCGTCAAGCAAGCGTGGACCCAGCCGACCTTCTCGTTCGAGGGCAAATACTACAGCTTCACCGACGCTTCCGCCGTGCCGCGACCCTATCAGCAGCCCTGTCCGCCGATCCGCGTCGCCGCCGCCAGCGAGGAGACCTTCCCATCGCTCGGCGAGGCGGGATATCCGATCTTTGTCGCGGTGCGCAGCGGGTCGCTGTCGGGGTTGGCCCCCGACCTCGCCGCCTACCGCAAGGCTTATCGCGAAGCCGGCCACCCCGGCGAGGGCGAAGTCTATCTGCGGCTGACCCTGCACATCGCCGATACCGACCGGCAGGCGCAGGACGAGGCCGAGGAGAGCATCATGTCCGGGTACCGGACGTTGAGCACGCGGCTGGAAAATTCGCCCAACCGCCGCCGCGCCGCGGAAGCGGAGACGGTGCGGACCATCTCCTACGAGGAAGTCATGCGCGACAAGGTCATCATCGGCGGCCCTGAGAGCGTCGCCGACCGGCTGCAGCAATTGCACGACGAGCTCGGGTTGAACGGCATCCTGGCGGAGCTGAACTTCGGCGCGGGGATCCCGCCGGCGGCGATGACCCGCTCACTGCAGTTGCTGTGCGAAAAGGTCATGCCCCGCCTGCAATAGTTCAGGCTCCGAGCAGGCTCGCGACGAACCGCAGGGCGGCGGCAATCAGGAACAGCCCGAAGCCGATCTCGAGCCGTCGCCTGGGCAGGGCATGCGCCAGTTGGGCGCCGAACGGAGCGACCCAGCTCGAAACCGGCGCGATCAAAGCGACGCCGATCACCGACACGAAACCGACGGACAGAGGCGGCAACAAGGCTTGATGCGGCAGGCCGGCAATCAGGTAGCCGAGCGTGCCCGCGACCGTGATCGGAACGCCGAGGCCGGCCGAGGTCGCGACGGCGTTGTGGATCGGCACGCTGTAGAGCGTCATCACCATCGTCGCGAGGGAGCCGCCGCTGATCCCCATCAGCGACGATGCGAGTCCGACAAAAAAGCCATACCCGCTCATCGCGGCGCGTCCCGGCAGGCCTCTGCCGAGGACCCACGTTTCGCGGCCGACGAGAAGCTTGGCCGCGATACCACCGGCGATCACGACAAAGGCCAGTTCAAAAACCTGCGCGGGCGCGAACGCGGCGGTTATCGATCCTGCTGCAACGCCAAACACGGCCGGCAGAGCCCAGGACCTCAGCACCGCAGACACGACCAAACCCTTCGCTCGATGAGCCCGATAAGACCGCACCGTCGTTGGCACGATGATCGCGAGGGATGTTCCGATGCAGAGCTGCATGCGGACCTCCTCGGGGACACCGAGCAGGCGGAACACCTCGAAGAGCACCGGGACGATGACTGCGCCGCCGCCGACACCGAACAACCCGGCAAGCAGGCCGGTGAGGATCCCGGCGCCCATGACGGCAACCGCGAGCCAGAAAAGCTCCCCGAGCGGCACCGCCGCCACCGCTCAACCGCGGCCGTGGCGGCGCAGCGGCTCTGTCAGCTCGGCGATGCTCTGCCAGTTCTCGCAGCGATCTACCGCATTCTCGACGGCGGCAACCCCTTCCGGGACGAGGACAACGCCGGCGAGCTGCCGGAACTTGTCCCGGATCTCGGATTCGGCAAAAGGCTCCTGAAAATCGCCCCTGTGGCTCTGGCGGGAATGCGTGCTGGAGCGGCCGTCGGTCAGTGTTACCGTGACGCGCGCGGGCCGCAGGCGCGGCGCTACCGCAGTCATCGACGCATCCTCGGTCACGCGGACGCGGTGCCGCAGCGCCGCGATGACCGGGTCCTGCAGGGCGGTGTCATCCAGTTCTGCGTAGCCGGCGCTGCCTCTGACCACCATCACCGCTGCGGCGTGCGGCAGGGAGTATTTCGAGGCGAAGTAATTCGGCGGATCGGGATTGCACATAACCGAGGCGAAACGATAGGTCGCAATATCGATCCGCTCGACCTCGTCAGGCCGCGGCTGCAAATCCGCCAGCGCCTCTTTAAGACAGTCGAGTGCCGGGTGGATCGGATTGCAGCAGGCATAGAGCCGAAAATAATTGCGCGTGATGTGCCACACCGTCCCGAGGTCTTCGAGCAGACGCTTGGTCGTGAAGCCCGCGCCGACCAGCTCGCCGAGCGCCTGTTCGATCGCGTCCTCTTGAGCCTCAAAGCCGGCAAGGGCCAGTTCGGGGGCGAGCGCCGCGGCAAAGCCGCTCATTCCGCCGGCGACATTGAGCGCCGTCGCGCCGGCCACCGCGTTGGTATAGCTCGGCGTCAGCAGCAACGTCGTCGCAATGCGCATGGCCCGGCTGATCCCGGCCGCCTCGAGCCCGTGCAGGCGCGCTCCCGCCGCTGCTGCGGCGAGCAGCGACACCTGGCCGTTCTGGTGCGCCAATGGCCGGGGCGTGAAGCCGCCCGCCAGCCGCGCGGCGGCATCGTAACCGAGCACGAAGGCGGCGAGCATGTCGCGGCCGGTACTTCCGAGGTCCTCGCCGACGGCCAATACGCCGGGCAGCACCTGCATCGCCGCCTGACCGGAAACAAAGCGCAGCCCCTCGCACAGCTCGATCGACCGCCCGGCAATTCCGTTCAGCAGCGCTGCAGTACGCGGATCATACGTCGGCCAGCCCCGCGCGAATACCGTCGCCCCGGTTCCGGCAGTGACGGCGAGAGCGTCCCGCAGCTTGCTCACCTCTGGGCGTTCCGCGCCCGCCAAAATCACCCCAAGGGTATCGAGCAGCACCAGTTTTGTGTACCGTTGGACGGGCTCCGGAATATCTTCCCATTGTGTCTGCGCGACAAACCGCGCCAAACCTTCGATCTGCAGACCCATTAGCCGATAACTCCCTTTACTCAGCAGCTAAGAAAGCGGAGCGCCCCGGAGTTTGAGTCGCGTCCGGGCGGCGACAGCTTACACAAGCCAATGGGGTTGTGCAGGCACCCCGTCAGACGGCCAACGGTCCAAGTTCTGCGCTCTTAGGTATGCGAGGAGCGGCGCGTCATGGATGGAGGCCGCTCTTCGATCTCTGCCCGAGACTTGTCGCGCGCTGGACTTTGCTATCGCGCTGGCGGCGAGCCTCGCTTGGCCCGCTTTCGGTGACGGCGCAGACGTGGGTGCCTCTTGTGCTCGAGGCGAAGTCCCGCTGGGTCAAGTCAGCGCCCGGATCGATCCATCTGGCGTCGATGTGAAGCGCCAGCGGCTGTTTGTTGCTGATGGGTAAGGCGGAAGGCGGCGGTTCGGGCCGTGTGTTCCTGAGCTGGGACCCGCGCGACAAGCGGCTGGTCGACGCCTGGTCGGCCGACCACAGGACGACCTTGGCCGGCGGCCAGCCGATCCTCGCGCTCAACATGCGCGCGAGCATGCCTATCAGATGGATTACGGCGCCAACGCGGGCGACTATGTCAACGCGTTCATGAAGACGATCCGCTGTGCCAACGCCGACAATCTCTGCGCACAGCAGGCTCACAGCTGATAGGCTTCGGGTCCAAAGCATCCCCGGTCCAAAACATCCCCGGTCCAAAACATCCCCGGTCCAAAACATCCAAGAGAGGCGAAAATGGCAGTCGTCGAAACCGAGCGTCACGGGCAGATCCTCGTCATACGGATGAACCGGCCCGAGCGCCTCAATGCGCTCAATCATGAAATGCGCACGCGGCTCGCCGAGACCTGGGCGGAGTTCCGCCGCGACAACGAGCTCGAAGTGGCGATCTTTACCGGCGCTGGCCGCGCGTTCTGCGCTGGTGAGGATATGAAGAAATCGCTGCAACGCGGCACACCCGGCGGGCGGCGTCCGGTGATCGAAGATCCCTTCATGTCCGGAGCCTTGGAGAAACCGGTGATCGCCGCGGTCAACGGTTATGCGATGGGCGGCGGCTTTATGCTGGTCGAGCGCGCCGACCTGCGGGTCGCCGCGCGGGGTGCGGTCTTCGAGGTGTCGGAGGCAAAGCGCTGGCTGCTCGGCGGCTACAATCATGGGCATGTCGCAAACCTGCCCTATCCGATCGCGATGGAGATGGCGCTCGGCTTCCGCTTTACCGCCGAGCGCTTTCACGAGATTGGTTTCCTCAATCGTCTGGTGGAAGCTGACCAGTTGATCCCGAGCGCGCTCGCATTGGCCGAGCACCTGTTGACGCTACCGCCCGCCTCGCGCGTCAATACCGTCCATATGATGCGTCAGATGCGCCCGGTCCCGTCGGCGGAACAGCAGCGCCTCGCCGCCGCGTTGCACGAGCACGGCGCCAAGAGCGACTTGATCGAATCGCGGGCCGCCTTTACCGAAAAGCGGCAACCCCGTTTCAAAGGCTGGGACGACCCGGATGACCGCTACCGGCTGCCTTCACTCGACCCCTCGAGAGGCTGACGTCGGCTCCGCCATTGCGAGGACTGCCTTGCGCGACGAAGCAATCTTAAGTCCGGGGACTCTACAGGCACGGGATTCCCGCGCTGCGCTCGCAAAAACCGTCTTTCGCTCGCTCTAGGTGCTGCGCTCGGTCGCGAACGAGGCGGCTCCGATCAGAGCCCGCCGCTCGGGCCCGTCGGGAAATACCGAGAGAGCGTCGATGGCGTCCGCTGCGTAGCCGCGCGCCCGGGACAGGGTCTCGGCGAGGGCGCCGTGTCGCTCGACCAGCGCGGTCGCGTGTTCGAGGTCTTCGGGGCACTGATCCATGTCTTCGAGCGTGCGGCGCCAGAAGGCCCGCTCCTCCTCGTCACCGCGGGCAAAAGCGAGAAGGATCGGCAGGGTTATCTTGCCGTCGCGGAAATCATCGCCGATGCTCTTGCCGAGCTCCGTCTGTCGGGCCGAAAAATCGAGCATGTCGTCGACCAGCTGGAAGGCGATGCCGAGATCGCGGCCAAACCGATCCAGCGCCATTTCCTCCTCGGAGGGCCGTCCCGCAACCACCGCTCCGATGCGGCTCGCCGCCGCAAACAGCTCCGCGGTTTTTGCCCGGATCACCTCCAGATAGGACGCCTCCGTCGTCTGCAGGTTGTTTTGCGTCATCAGCTGGAGAACCTCTCCCTCGGCGATGACCGAGGAGGCGCGCGACAGGATCTCCAGGACACGCAGGGATCCGTCCGCCACCATCAACTCGAAGGAGCGGCTGAACAGAAAATCGCCGACGAGAATCGCCGGCTGGTTGCCCCATACGGCGTTGGCGGTGTCGCGGCCCCGGCGCAAATCGCTCGCATCGACGACATCGTCGTGCAGCAGGGTCGCGGTATGAATAAACTCGACGGCCGCGGCGAGCGCGACGTGCCGTGTCCCGCGGTATCCGCAGAGCCGGGCGCAACCGAGTGTGAGCATCGGACGCAGGCGCTTCCCACCGCTCGCGACGATATGCCCAGCGAGCTGCGGGATCAGCGCCACCGGGCTTTGCATGCGATCGACGATCAGCCGGTTGACATGATCGAGGTCGCTTCCGATAAGCCCGGACAGCGGGTCGAGAGACGGTTTGTGGACCGCCTCCTCCTCATTGACACCCGCCTCGAGCGCCACCCAAATCTCCCGCCTGTTCCAGTCGAATGCCTGTCGATCAGCTTGACGCTTCTGAATGCCAGCGAGCATAGATTGACCGGAAGGCCGGTCAAGGGCCGCGCCCTCGCATGCCGATCACACAGCCTCGGGAAGCTGAGGACCATGAAGGAGCTGCTGCGTACCAACGATGCTGTTCGCCTGTCGTTCCTGCAGTCGTTGCTGAAGGATTCCGGCATCGAAAGCCTTGTCCTCGACCACTACACGAGCGTGGTCGAGGGGAGCATCGGGGCGATCCCGCGGCGTCTGATGGTCGCGCAACAGGATTACCGCCGCGCCTGCTCCGTCCTCGCGGCGGCCGGCGAAGCCGCGCAATGAGCGAGCGCCCGGCAGAGGAGCCTACTTTCACCGAGGACCGTGTCCTCGGCGGCCGCATTCGTCTGAAGCAGCCTGCGGCGGGATACCGTGTCGCGATCGATCCTGTGTTCCTCGCCGCCGCCGTCCCGGCGGAACCGCATCAGCTGGTGCTCGACGTCGGTTGCGGGGCGGGCGCGGCGATGTTGTGCCTCGCCGCGCGGGTGCCGCATTCGCGCCTCGTCGGCCTCGAAATGCAGCGCGATCTGGTCCGCTTGGCGGGTGACAACATCATCCTCAACGGACTCGAGGCCCGCGCCTCGGTGATGATCGGAGATTTGCTGCATCCGCCGCCGCGCCTCTCTCCGGGAGCATTCGACCACGTCATGGCAAATCCGCCGTTCCACCGGCGCCATGATGCCGAGCCTGCCGCAGCATTCGGAAAATCGGCGGCGACGATCGAGGGAGACGCCGATCTTGCGGATTGGGTGCGTTTTTCGCTCGCAATGGTCCGCTCCAAAGGCACGGTGACCTTTATTCACCGGGCCGACCGTATCGACGCGCTGCTCGGCCAAATCGCCGGACGGGCAGGCGAAGTTGTGGTGTTCCCGTTGTGGCCGGGCCAGGGCAAAGCGGCGAGCCGCATTCTGGTTCGTGTGCGCAAGCAGGTCGCCGCTCCGGCGCGGCTCGCTGCCGGCCTAGTGTTGCACGGACCCGACGGTCGGCCCTCACCCAGTGCGGAAGGCGTGCTGCGCGAAGGCCGAGGGCTCGATCTCTGATCCGAATGGCTCTGATCCCGGTGGTTGCCGACGGCGCGAATCCCCATTTGGGATCGCATGAGCTTCCGCGACCAATTCAACCTCGAGCGTCTGTGGCGCCGCCGCCCGGTCGTTTCGGTTCTGCGTTTCGAGGGGGTCATCATGCCGCGGCAGCGGCGCGGTGGCTTATCGCTGGCGAGCCATGCTGCAGCAATCGAAAAGGCGTTCCGTGCTTCCGGGCTGGTCGCCGTCGCAATTGTCGTCAACTCGCCCGGCGGATCGCCGGTTCAATCGGCCCTGCTCTATCGTCGAATCCGTCAGCTCGCCGACGAAAAGCGCGTTCCGGTTTTTGCTTTCGCCGAAGATGTGGCGGCATCGGGCGGCTACTGGCTGGCCCTGGCCGGTGATGAGATCTTTACCGAGGAGACGTCGCTGATCGGCTCGATCGGCGTGATCAGCGCCGGGTTCGGGTTTTACCAGCTGCTCGGACGGCTTGGGATCGAACGGCGCCTCCACACGGCCGGGGAGCGCAAATCATTGCTCGACCCGTTTCTGCCGGAAGAACCGTCGGATGTCGCCCGGCTGACGGAATTGCAGCAGGATATCCATCAATCCTTCAAGGAGCACGTGCGGCGCAGGCGCGCCGGAAAGATCGACGAGGCCGACGAGACGCTGTTCGCCGGCGATGTCTTGACCGGGCGCATGGCAATGAACCGGGGACTTATCGACGGCATCGGCGAGCTGCGCACAGTGATGCGCGCACGGTACGGCGACAAAGTCAGGTTGCGCGCCATTTCTGCCGAAAGGCGCCGCTTACCGTTCTTGAGCCGCCTGCCGTTCGTCGGCTGCCAACCCGTTTCGCTGATTGCCGAGCTTGCCGACTGGTTGGAGACGCGCCTTTTGTGGGCCAGGTTCGGATTGTGACCACCCTTACCCCCCCTCAAGGCTGCCGATAACCTCGCGCATGTTTGCATTTCCGAAGCTTGTTCTGCTCATACTGGTGATTGCTGTTGTGTGGATCGGTTATCGGTGGCTGAACGGGCCCGCGCGCGAGTTGCCGCGGCGCCGCCCGGCACCCCCGCATCCGTCGCTCCACGCGGAAGATCTCGCGCCTTGCGGGGTTTGCGGCGCCTATGTTGCCGCCGCGGCGCCTGGCTGCGGCAGACCCGACTGCCCGCGGCCGCGTTGATCCGAGACCTTATGATGGCCCTGTCTTGAGTTTCCAAACGCTGATTCTCGACCTTCAGAACTTCTGGGCGAAGCAGGGATGCGTCATCCTGCAGCCTTACGATGTCGAAGTCGGGGCCGGCACCTTCCATCCCGCAACCGCGCTGCGCGCCCTCGGACCCGAACCTTGGCGCGCCGCCTATGTCCAACCTTCACGCCGGCCGACCGATGGCCGCTATGGCGAGAACCCCAATCGGCTGCAGCAGTATTACCAACTCCAGGTGATCCTGAAGCCGGCGCCGGCTGACAGCCAGGACCTTTATCTCGCGAGCCTGGCCGCGATCGGCATCGATTTCCGCCTGCACGACGTCCGCTTTGTCGAAGACGATTGGGAGAGCCCGACCCTGGGCGCCTGGGGGCTCGGCTGGGAAGTGTGGCTCGACGGCATGGAGGTCAGCCAGTTCACCTATTTCCAGCAGGTCGGCGGGATCGAGTGCGACCCGGTCTCGACCGAACTGACCTATGGGCTCGAGCGGCTGGCGATGTATGTCCAGGGGGTCGAGAGCGTCTTTGACCTCGACTACAACGATGCCCCCGGAGCCGAACGCGTCACCTACGGCCAGATCTTCAGACGGGCCGAGCGCGAGTTCTCCACCTACAATTTCGAGGTCGCCGACACCGCCCGTCTCGTCGCTCATTTCGCCGATGCCGATGAGGAATGCCGCCGGCTCGTCGACCACCGCTTGGCGCTTCCCGCCTACGACCAGTGTCTGAAGGCTAGCCATCTCTTCAATCTGCTCGACGCCCGCGGCGCGGTCAGCGTCACCGAACGCGCCGCCTACATCCTGCGGGTCAGGGCGCTCGCCAAGGCATGCTGCGAGATGTGGCTCGCCGGCGCCCGTGACTGATAGCTGCTCGTCCATCCAGCAGAGTGCCCGAGGCGAGCTGTTGCTCGAGCTGTTGTCGGAGGAGATCCCGGCGGGAATACAGCGCCGGGCGATCACCGAGCTCTCCGGACTGTTGCGCGACAAGCTTGCTGCCGCCGAGATCCCGGCGGCCGAGATGCGCGGGTATGTAACGCCGCGCCGTCTTACGGTGATTGCCTGTGGGATTCCTACAGGACAGCCGGATCGCTCCGAAGAGCGGCGCGGACCCCGCCTGGGGGCGCCGGCGCAGGCGATTGGTGGCTTTTTGCGCTCGGCAGGGCTCGCCTCGATCGAGGAATGTGAGATCCGTGACACCGGCAGAGGGGAGTTCTATTTCGCGAAGATCAACCGGCCCGGCCGGCCGGCGGCCGAGGTGTTGCCGGTGCTCGTAAGGTCGACGATCTTCGAGCTGCCGTGGCCCAAATCGATGCGTTATCCGGCCTCGTCCCTGCGCTGGGTTCGGCCGCTGGCCTCGGTCGTCTGTCTGTTCGAGGGCGAGGTTCTTCCGCTACCGCTCGACCGGGTTCCGGTTGGACGGATCACTCGAGGACACCGTTTCCTGTCACCGGGCGAAATCTGCGTCGCCAACGCGGGTCAATACCTAGAACGCCTCGGCGAGGCTCGTGTCGTACTGGATCAGGAGCGCCGGAAAGAAATTGTCCGAAAGGGTCTCGAAGCCGCCGCTGCGAACGAGGGTTTTGTGCTCAAACTAGATCCCGGGCTGCTTGACGAGGTCACCGGGCTCGTGGAGTTTCCGGTGGTGCTCGCCGGCGCGATCGACGCCGGGTACATGACGCTTCCGCCGGAAGTCCTGGCGACCGCAATGCGCACGCACCAGAAATATTTCTCCTGCCTGCACTCCGACGGCACGCCGGCGCCGCAATTCCTTTTCGTTGCGAACAGCATCGCCGCGGATCGGGGCAAGTCGATCATTGCAGGCAATGAGCGTGTATTGCGGGCGCGACTCGCCGATGCTCGCTTTTTCTGGGACCAGGACCGGCGCGTGCCGCTGGCGAGCCGCGTCGAGGTTCTCTCGCAGAGGGTCTTTCATGCCAGGCTGGGCAGCCTCTTGGACAAGGTCGCGCGAATGGAGCGGCTTGTCGAGCTTCTGGCGGATTACACATTGGGCGCCGACGGTGAACGGTCGCGGCGCGCAGTGCAACTTGCCAAGGCCGACCTTTCAACCGGAATGGTCGGCGAATTTCCCGAGTTGCAGGGTGTCATGGGTCGCTATTACGCGCTGCATGACGGCGAGGATCGGGCGGTTGCGGATGCGATCGCCGAGCATTACAGACCGGCGGGGCCGAATGACGCCTGCCCAACCGCGCCCGTCAGCATAGTTGCGGCCCTGGCCGACAAGATCGATTCCGTCGTCGCCTTCTTCTCAATCGGCGAAAAGCCGACCGGGTCGCGAGATCCGTTCGCGTTGCGCCGGGCGGCGCTCGGCATCATTCGGCTGGTCGTCGAGAACGGTTTGCGCCTGCCACTTGCCGCCGCCTTCCAGCGCGCACACTCGACATTGGGATCGAATGTTCCGGACGCGACCGGCGAGTTGCTCGATTTCATTGCCGAACGCCTGCGTCTTCATCTGCGAGAGCAAGGGATTGGCCACGATCTGATCGCGGCGGTATTCAACCGGGCCGGCGAACCCGAGGACGATCTCGTCCGGCTCCTCGCGCGCGTCGCGGCGTTGCGTGCGTTCCTCGCGTCGGAGGATGGGGCAAATTTGCTGATCGCCTTTCGCCGCGCCTCGAACATTGTCGGCATAGAGGAGCGCCGAGACGACCGCGCGTACGACGGCGAGATCGATCCGATGCTGCTGCGCCAGTCCGAGGAGCGGGTACTTGCCGAACGGCTCGCCGAAGTGGGCGAAGCTGCGGGAACTTTCCTACAATGCGAACAATTCGAGGCAGCGATGTCGGAATTGGCGCGGCTGCGGCGTTCGGTTGACGATTTCTTCGCTAAGGTCACCGTCAATTGCGATGACGCTGGGCTCAGGGAAAATCGCCTGCGCTTGTTGTCGAGTATTCGGGCAACCTTGAACCAGGTAGCCGATTTTTCGCAAATCGAAGGATGAGCGGCGCATGACGAAGTGGGTCTATCGGTTTGGCGACGGCGCTGCCGAGGGCCGCGCCGATATGAAGAACCTGCTGGGCGGCAAAGGCGCCGGTCTCGCGGAGATGAGCGATCTCGGCCTGCCGGTGCCGCCCGGCTTCACGATTACAACCGAGGTCTGCACCTACTTCTACGCACATGAAAAATCCTATCCCACCGACTTACGAGACCAGGTAGCCGACGGGCTCGCCGCGCTGGAAGGATCGCTCGGCGCGCGTTTTGGCGACGCGAACAATCCGTTGCTGGTTTCCGTGCGGTCAGGGGCGCGGGTTTCGATGCCCGGGATGATGGATACCGTGCTGAACCTCGGTCTCAATGACCAAGCCGTCGTTGGGCTGGCGCGAAAGAGCGGCGATGAGCGTTTTGCCTATGACAGCTATCGGCGTTTCATCCAGATGTACGGTCAGGTCGTGCTCGGTATCGACCACCATCATTTCGAGGAGCTGATCGAAAACCATAAGCTCGAAACTGGCGCCAGCCTCGACACCGACCTTTCCGCAGAGGATTGGCGGATCGTCGTGTCAGGTTTCAAGGACGTCGTTTGCCAGGAACACGGTAATCCTTTCCCTCAGGATCCCAACGAGCAGCTGTGGGGCGCGATCGGCGCGGTCTTTGGTTCCTGGATGAACCCGCGGGCGGTCACCTATCGCCGGCTGCACGACATCCCCGCCGACTGGGGAACTGCGGTCAACGTGCAAGCGATGGTGTTCGGCAACATGGGGCCGGATTGCGCAACCGGCGTCGCCTTTACCCGCAACCCCTCGACCGGCGTCAACGAGTTCTACGGCGAATTTTTGGTCAATGCTCAGGGCGAAGATGTCGTTGCTGGCATCCGCACCCCGCAGCATCTGACCATCGCCGGCAAGCGGGCCAACAAATCCGAGCTGCCGGCGATGGAAGAGGTCATGCCCGACGTCCTCGCCGAACTACACAAGGTGCGCGGAACCCTCGAAGACCACTACCGGGACATGCAGGACATCGAGTTCACCGTGCAGCGCGGAAAACTTTGGATGTTGCAGACGCGCACCGGCAAGCGCACCGCGCATGCAGCGCTGAAGATTGCAGTCTCGATGGTCGAGGAGGGGGTCATCGACCGGGAGGAGGCGATCCGGCGGATCGAACCGGGTTCGCTCGATCAGCTGCTGCACCCGATGCTCGACCCATCCGCGAAGACGACGGTTCTCGCGCGCGGATTGCCCGCGTCGCCGGGCGCAGCGTCCGGCAAGGTCGTGTTTTCCGCCGACGAGGCCGAGGCGCTCGCACTACGCGGCGAAGCGATGATCCTCGTCCGCATCGAGACGAGCCCCGAGGACATCCACGGCATGCATGCCGCTAAAGGGGTGCTGACAACCCGCGGCGGGATGACCAGCCACGCCGCGGTCGTGGCCCGCGGCATGGGGCGGCCTTGCGTCGCCGGGGCCGGTGATCTGCGGATCGACTACGAGGCAGGCACGTTGTCGGCGCGCGCCAATGTGGTCAAGGCCGGCGAGGTCATCACGATCGATGGCTCCACCGGCGAAGTGATGGTCGGCGAGGTGCCGACGATCCAGCCGGAGCTGTCGGGCGATTTTGCGACATTGATGGGCTGGGCGGACGCGATCCGCCGTCTCAAGGTGCGCGCTAATGCCGAGACCGCGATCGATGCCCGTGCGGCGCGCCGATTTGGCGCCGAAGGCATCGGGCTCAGCCGCACCGAACATATGTTCTTCGAGGCCGACCGCATCGGCGCGATGCGGCGGCTGATCATGGCGGAGGACGAGGCCGGACGCCGCGCTGCACTCGCCGAATTGCTCCCGATCCAGCGCGAAGACTTCGCCGAAATTTTCCGCATCATGAAGGGATTGCCGGTCACGATCCGCCTCCTCGATCCGCCGCTCCACGAATTCCTGCCGAAGACCGAAGCGGAGTTTGGCGAAATGGCGCGGCTTACCGGCCGTGACGTCGCTGCGATCCGCAGCCGCGTGCTGGCATTGCACGAGACCAACCCGATGCTCGGCCACCGCGGCTGCCGGCTCGGCATCACCTATCCCGAGATCTATGAGATGCAGGCGGCGGCGATCTTCGAGGCCGCGGCGGCTGTGATCAAGGAGATGGGCGAGGCAGTCGAGCCTGAGATCATGGTTCCTTTGATCGCGACAAAAAAGGAATTCGATATCCTGAAGGAGATGATCGACCGCGTTGGCAAGGAGGTCATGGGACGAGAGGACACGCTCGTACCTTACCTCGTCGGCACGATGATCGAGTTGCCGCGAGCCGCGCTGCTCGCCGGCGAGATCGCCGAGACGGCGGAGTTCTTCAGCTTTGGGACGAACGATTTGACCCAGACGGTCTTTGGTCTGTCGCGCGACGACGCCGCGAGCTTTGTCGGGACGTACCAGCGGCTCGGGATATTCGAACACGACCCGTTCGTCTCCCTCGATGCGGCTGGAGTTGGCGAGCTCGTTCGCATCGGAGCCGAACGGGGCCGCGCGACCCGGCCGGGACTGAAACTCGGCATTTGCGGCGAGCATGGCGGCGATCCGGCTTCGATTGCTTTCTGCCACCAGATCGAGCTCGATTACGTCTCGTGCTCGCCATACCGCGTGCCGATCGCACGCCTCGCCGCAGCACAGGCCGCCTTGTCGGGCGTGTCTGGGAGCGGCACGGCATGAAGCGCAAGCTTGCGGCAGGGGTGGCAGCAACGCTGGTCACGCTCGCGGGCGCGGCATTCGCGCAAAAAGGAGGAATGCCACTACCGATGCCGGCCCCGACAATCTACTCGGCGCCGACCCCGGCGCCGCTCGCGCCGCCCATCAATCCGGGGCCGGCCACCGTGCCGCCGGCCGGCCTCTCGCCGTTGCTGAGCGAGCCTGGGCCGGTATACCCGACCCCCCAGGGCGGGATGCCGGCCTATCCGGCGATGCAACTTCCCGGCCCCACCGGGCAGCAGAACACCCAGGCCTACCGCAATGGCCTGCTGCAGCAGCAATGGGAACTCGACCGCAGCGGCGTCAGCCCCGGAAGCGAACGTAGCCGCGAAATTCAGCAGCAGTTGAACCAGACGGCGCCGCGCTGAAACCGGATCATCGCGCGGCCAGCCGTGCCCGCAGCCAATCGGCGATCGCGGCCCACAGCATAACCGCGGCGCCTGCCGTCGACATCATGCCGACATGCCCCAGCGGTGGCCGCAATACAGCCGCGCCGCCGAGCGCTGCCGCCAGCGCCTCCGCCGAACTTGGAGGGACGATCCGATCGCGGCCCGGGACTACGACGAGAGCGGGCGAGCGCAACTCTTTCGGATCGACCGTCTGACCGCCGATTTGCCAAAGGCCGCGAGCCGGTTGGTTCTCGCTGTACCAACAGCGCGCACAATCACGCGCCACCAATGCCGCCAGCGGCACTCCATCATTGACCCAATCTTCGAGCGCGACAAAAGCACGTGCGTTGTCGCCATCGGGATCGAGCGTTGCGAAACGGGTGAATTTGCGCTCGGCGCTGAACGGATCGAGCATGAAAAAAAGGCTCTGGATCACCTCGACCGGGAGAGCGCCCTGGTCATCGCACAGAAGCGGCAGATAATCGGCGATCACACCGAAGAATCGCGTCAGCTGCTCGCGCTCGGCATGAAAATCCCATGGCGTCGCGAGCAGTGCCAGGCAGGCTGTCTCGCCAGGGCGGCGCAGCGCGAGGGCGAGGGCGAACAGCCCACCCATGCAGTAGCCGGCGACCCCGATCGGCGCGCCAGCCAGCGCTGATGCGACTTCGAAAGCGCTTTCGAGACGTCCGACGACATAGTCGGTCAAATCGAAACTGCGTTCTTCGCTGCCGGGCGCCCCCCAATCCACCACCAGCGGCCGCAGACCCCGTCCCGCCAAATGCCGCAGAAAACTGCGTTCGGGCAGGAGGTCGAGAACGTAGAAACGGTTGATCAGCGAAGGCACGACCAGAATTACCGGCCCGGCCGGATCGCTGCCGTAATCGAGCAGGCGCGTCGTGCCTTCGTGCCATACCACCGGCCGCGCGCCGTCACTGCGGCGATAAGGGTGCCGACGATAGGCTTCCAGCCCGGCGAGATAGGATTTGGCGCGGCGCGTGATCTCGAGATCGAGCGCCGCGGCGACGCTACTCGGTCCTACCGCGTCGATCTCGACCGCGAGGCCGCGAAGTCGCTCGGCACCCGCGCTCGATGGCAGCGACGCGTCTTTCAAGAGCGGCAAGACGGTCCGCGAGCCCGACCACAGCATCATTGCGCTCGTCAGATGGGCCGCCAACGGGCGCGGCACCAGCCGGCGGTCCAAGCGGCCCTGATGGCTCCTCCGCCGCGCCGTCACGTGCACCGGGATCGCGGCTCATCGCGGCGGAGGCACTCGGGAGGAGCGCAGTTAGATAATCCTCCCACAGCGCCAAAAAGCGGCGGGCGAGGTCTGCGGCATCGCTCATCGCGATCAATATACCCCGTGCTGCAAGGTCGAGAAGCGATTCGGCAGCCGATGGCGCGTGTTTGATAAGGCAATTCAGCCAAAAGCCTGTATTGTTGCTGCTGAGGGACACTATGTCCGAGGCGAGACATCGCGCACATGAACACCCCGAGCCGCGACAACTCCACTGGAGCAAAACCGGTCGTCGTCAAGAAATACGCCAACCGGCGTCTCTACAACACCGCGACGAGCAGCTATGTCACGCTCGACGACCTCGCCAAATTGATCAAGGAAGGCGGTGATTTTGTCGCACACGACGCCAAGACCGGTGAGGATATCACCCGCTCGGTGCTGACCCAGATCATCGTCGAGCAGGAGCAGAAGGGCGGCCAGAATCTCTTGCCCACCAGCTTTCTGCGCCAGTTGATCAGCTTCTACGGCGACAGCATGCAGTTCCTGGTGCCGGGCTACCTCGAACAGGCGATGATCGCCTTTGCGCGCAACCAGGAGCAGATGCGCAAGAACCTGCAGGCCACATTCGGGATCTTCCCGTTCGGCCAGTTTGAGGAGATGGGCAAACAGAATATGGCCTTGTTCGAGGGCGCCTTGAAGATGCTCTCACCCTACGGCCGTGACGGAAAGTCGGCCTCGGCCGAACCTGAGCCCGAGGCGAAGCAGAAGGAGGGAGAAGATCCCCGCCTTAAGCGGCTGGAGGCGCAGATCGAGGCGCTTACTCACCAACTCGAAGCGCTGGGACGCGATCGCCAGGAGCATTAGGCGAAGGTCTGATCGGCGCTGCCAATTGATGCGTGTCCAGTTGCCTTCGTCGCGGTTACAATCCCCTCCATGCGCGTACTCTATCACCTGTGGCTTTCTCCCTTGTCGCGCAAAGTGCGCGTCGTGCTCAGGGAGAAGAACCTCGACTTCACGCTGAAGACCGAAAAGGTGTGGGAGAGGCGGCCGGAATTCCTCGCCCTCAGCCCGGCCGGCGAGGTGCCGGTCTTGATCGAACCGGACGGGACCGTCCTCGCCGACACGACGGCGATAGTCGAATATCTCGACGAGGTTTACCGCGAGAAGATCCTGATCGGCATCAACCCGGTCGACCGTGCGGAGGTGCGGCGCCTCACCGCCTGGTTCGACATCAAGATGAACATCGAGGTGACCGAAAATCTGCTCGGCGAAAAAATGATGAAGCGGCTGACCGGGCTCGGCCAGCCGAACTCGCTGGCGATTCGCGCCGGGCATGCAAATCTCCCTTACCACCTCGACTATCTCGGATATCTCGTCGAGCGGCGGCGGTGGCTCGCCGGCGATCATTTCTCGATCGCCGACATCACCGCCGCCGCACAGCTGTCGAGCCTTGATTATTTGGGCGACGTTCCCTGGAATGCACACGAACCGGCCAAGGAATGGTACGCGCGGATAAAGTCGCGACCGAGCTTTCGCCAAATTTTGGCCGATCACATCCCGGGGGTCCCCCCGCCGAAACATTACGCCGACCTCGATTTTTGAATGCGGATGGCGAGTTGCCCCTCAACCTCTATGACACACCGACAGCATCGGAGGCGCCACGCCTGTTTCTCGGTTTTTATTCTCGCCGCATCGTTCGGCTGCTGCAGCGCCTCGGCGCAGGAAACTGCGGCGCAGGAGGCGGCGCATCGGGCAACGGTGCTCGCACAGTTGCCGCCCGACGCGGCGAAGGTCCTGTTCGGGCGCGAGGTCGCGCCAATGCCGGGGCCAGCTCAGGCGATCGGCGCTTACGAGCGGGGATGTCTGAGCGGCGCGGTCGCCTTGCCAGCCGATGGGCCGAATTGGCAGGTCATGCGCCCGTCGCGCAATCGTGCCTGGGGCCATCCGGTGCTGATTTCGCTTTTGGAACGACTGGCAGCGAAGCTATCCGCCGAGGCCGGGTGGCCCGGGCTTCTGGTCGGCGACATCGCGCAACCGCGAGGCGGACCAATGCTGACCGGGCATGGATCGCACCAGATCGGCCTTGACGCCGATCTCTGGCTGACCCCGATGCCCGACCGGCGGCTCAGCCCGAGTGAGCGCGACGAAATGTCCGCGACCGATGTGGTTACCGCCGACGGAATGGGGGTCGATGCCGCCTGGACGCCGCAGCATAAACGCCTGCTCGAGACAGTCGCGCGTGAGCCGGCGGTGGAACGGATCTTTGTCAATCCCGCGATCAAGCGGGCGCTGTGCCGTGAGGCAGGTTCGAACCGGGCCTGGTTGACGAAGATTCGGCCGTGGTGGGGCCACAATTACCATTTTCATGTTCGGCTTTCCTGCCCGAACGGCGAGCTGGAATGCCATAACCAGGCACCGCCTCCGCCGGGCGATGGCTGCGGCAAAGAACTCGGTTGGTGGTTTACCGACGAAGCGCTTCATCCGGCACCATCCCCACCCCCCAGACCCCTGCGGCTGGCGGATTTGCCGCGCGCTTGTGCCGCGCTGGTCGCGGCACCAAGCGGTCAGGCCCTGCATGTTCCGGCCGCGGCGCGGTAAAGCTGCATGACCGGGTGGTTGGGTGACCGAATGAGGCATTCGCTGCTCGGCAACCTGCACCGCATTGCGCCGTTGCGAGGACGCAGCGGAGCGGCCGCGACGTGGCTCGCCTGTGTCGCATTGCTGGGCAACGTTCTGTTGCCGGCTGCGCTCTCGATCGCCTTTCTGAAGGAGTCCGGTCGCGACATTCCCCGGGTGGGCATTTGCGGCCAATGGCCGGGCGACGCACCGGGCAAGACCAAGCCCGGTCTGCTCGTACAGCATTGTCCGTTGTGCAGCGTGCCGGCTGCGCCGCTGCCGCGGTCGCCTGGCTTCGCAGTTCCTGGCGAAGTTGCCGACGAGAGCCAGCCGCAGCCTTTGACGGCTTTATCGGTCGCCTCGATCCGGCATGGTGGGATGCAGGCGCGGGCTCCGCCGTCGGCGCTCTAAGCCCCTCCCCATCACAACTGTAACCATTCGCGGCCTGCCCTTTCGGGGCGCCGCTATACCCAAAGGAATTCCGATGTCGATCAAGTTTCTCGCTTTCGCAGCGGGGCTAGCCGTTGCAACCGCAGCGATGGCGCAGCCGGCTCAGCTTGAAATCAACAACGCTTGGGCCGGAGCGACCCCAGGCAAAGCGGAAAACGGCGCCGCTTACGTCACAATAACGTCGCCCACCACCGACCGGCTGGTCTCGGCCTCGACCCCGGTCGCGAAGAAGGCCGAACTGCATACGATGTCGATGCAGGGCATGGTCATGAAGATGCGGCCGATCTCGGGGCTCGATATCCCCGCCGGTCAGCCCGTCAGCTTGAAGCCGGGTGGTGAGCACATCATGCTGGTGGGCCTCAAGCAACCATTGCGCGAAGGGCAATCCTTCTCGCTGACCCTGGATTTCGAGAAGGCCGGTCCTCGCACGGTGACCGTGACTGTCGAGAAGGCCGGCGCAAAGGGTCCCGCTCCGGCCACGGCGCAGCACTGAGTCGAGGAGGAGTCATTATGGCCCGCAGCTCCCCGACCACCCCGCTCCGCACCTCGCCCGCCGGCAGCTCACGCCGTTTCTTGCTGATCGCCGGCGTTCTCGCCGAACTCGTCATCCTGGGGACCGGCGCCTTCCTCGCCTTGGCCTTGCGTGATACCCCGCGAGGGGTGGCCGGAACAGCGCTCGCGAGCGCAATCGGCGGGCCGTTTCATCTGGTCGATCAGAACGGGAAGACGGTCACCGATGCCGACCTCAAGGGGAAGTGGTCGCTGATCTATTTCGGCTACACGCATTGCCCCGATGCCTGTCCGACGGCGCTCAACGACATCTCGATCGCGCTCTCCCAGCTCGGACCGAAGCGCGACGCGGTTCGTCCGGTCTTCATCACCGTCGATCCCGAGCGGGACACGCCCAAGTCGCTCAAAGCCTATGTCACGAGCTTCGATGCCCCGATCCTGGCGCTGACCGGGACCCCCGAAGAGATCGCCAAGGCGGCAAAAGGCTATCGGGTTTATTACGCGAAGCATCCGGAAGCCGGCGGCGACTATTCGATGGACCACAGCTCGGTCATCTATGTGATGGACCCGGAGGGACGGTTCACCGCCAGCTTCACCCACGAAAGTGCTCCCGAGCAGATCGCCGAGCGGCTGAAAAAGCTGATCGGGTGAAACCAGGCTCGAGGGTTATCTCAGCGAATCGTCTCCCGGCGGAAGCCGAATTCATTCACGGTTATTTTCACAATAGCCTACATGGAGGAGGCGGAGCGCGTCCCCGACTGCATCGCGGTCATCGAGCATGGCCGGATTGTGGCAGAGGGCACCGCCACGGCGCTGCGGGACGAGACCGGCGGCCGCACCCTGGAGGACGGGTTTATCGCCCTGACCGGGCGCAGTATCCGCGAAGACTGGGGCGGCGCCAGTCGACCGCATGCGCATGATGCGTCAGGTCTGGCGCGGCCGACGGTGAGCGCGGTCTTCATCCTTTGGCGGCTGGCGGCGGCAATTGAAGCGGTATTCCCGCTCGCCCGCCCGCATGATCGGCTCGCTCGCCCAGCCGATCCTTTTCCTGGCTTTTGCGCCACACTGCCGGATCTGATCGCCGCTCGCCTACGATGTTGATGCGCAAGGCGACTTGTTCACAACAAATGTGACGATCGTGAGACATCTGTCCGGCGTTGGATTAGGCTAGTCTATCTTTGAAGGATCGAGGGCAATGTCCAGTCCTCGACAGCAGAGCGCAAGTTGGGGAATTTGCGGAACACAAAGATGCGCCGCGCTTCTGGCACGGGTTTCGCCCGAGTTTTCAACAGGGTTATCCACAGGCGTGTTTTTCGCGTGCTTACCCGCTGCCGATAATCCAAACTGAGGCGGTCAACGCCACCAACCCGGGATTGACCCATGCCAGAAGATATCGTCTCCGAGCTTGCCCCGACCGGCGTTCTGCGTGCGGCGATCAATATGGGGAATTTCCTGCTGGTCACGGGACGCACCCCATCGGGTGATCCCGAGGGGGTGGCGCCCGACATGGCGCGGGAGATTGCTGCGCGTCTGGGCGTGCCAGTCGCCTATGTACCTTATGCGCGGCCGGGCGAACTCGCCGATGCGGCGGGCGCCGGTCTCTGGGACATCGGCCTGATCGGCGCGGAACCGCAGCGGGCCGAGAAGATCGCCTTTACCCCGGCCTATGTCGAGATCGAGGCGACCTATCTGGTGCCGGCGGGATCGCCCCTTAAAAGCATTGCGGATGTCGATAAGCCCGGCGTGCGCATCGCAGTGAGCGCGCGCAGCGCTTATGATCTGTGGCTCGCGCGCAATATCAAGCATGCCGAAGTCATTCGCTCGGAAGGCGGCGGCGGTGCCGCCTTCAAGCAATTCGTCGACGACAAAATGGATGCGCTCGCCGGCTTGCGCCCGGGACTGCTGTCGGACCTCGAAAAATTGCCCCGTGCGCGCATTCTCGACGGCCAGTTCACCGCCGTGCAGCAGGCGGTTGGTACGGCGCGGACCAATTCCGCCGGCGCCGCCTTTCTGCGCGACTTTGTCGAGGAAGCGAAGAAATCCGGCCTGGTGGCGCGCCTGATCGAGCGCCACAACGTGGTCGGTCGCCTCTCGGTCGCCCCTCCGGCCTAAAGGGGAGCAAAAGGGAATGGCCGATGAACTCGCCTTTCTGACGATCGCCGAGGCGGCGCGGCTGATCAAGCAAAAGCGGCTTTCGCCGGTCGAACTGACGACCGCGCTGATCCGGCGCACCGAGGCGCTCGACCTGCAGCTCGACGCATACCTGCTGCCGACTGCCGAGCGGGCACTCGACCAGGCTCGGCGAGCCGAGCGCGAGATCATGGCCGGCGGCTATCGTGGCCCGATGCACGGCATCCCGTTTGCTCTGAAGGACATCTATTCGACCGCCGGGATTCGCACGACCGGCCATTCCCGGATCTGCCAGGACACGGTCCCCTCTGCCGACGCCACGACCGTGCGTAAGCTCTACGAGGCGGGAGCCGTGCTGACCGGCAAGCTCGCGACCCATGAATTCGCGCATGGCGGCCCGTCCTTCGACCTGCCTTGGCCGCCGGCCCGCAACCCGTGGAACCGCGAGCATTTCACCGGCGGCTCGTCGAGCGGCTCGGGTGCGGCGGTGGCGGCTGGGTTTGTCCCGGCTGCGCTCGGCTCGGACACCGGCGGCTCGATCCGCGGCCCCGCCGCGCTGTGCGGCATCGTCGGGCTAAAGCCGACCTATGGCCTGGTAAGCCGGTATGGCGTCTACGCGAACTCGTTCAGCTTCGACCATGCCGGCCCGATGACCTGGACGGTCGAGGACTGCGCGATCGTTCTGCAAGCGATCGCCGGCCACGACCCGAACGACCCGGCCAGCGCAACGCGGCCGGTGCCGGACTACCGCGCGGCGCTGACCGCCGACATCAAGGGCCTGCGTGTCGGAGTCGTGCGCCATCTGCACGAAGATGATTGCGCGGTGACACAAGAGGTAAGCGCGGCGCTGGAGGAGGCGTTTGCCGTGCTGCGATCGCGGGGCGCCACTCTCGGCGAAGTGCGGCTGCGGCCGGCGCAAGATTATTACGACGTCAAGGTCATGATCGCGGAAAGCGAACTGCTCGCCGTGCACGAACAGGCTTTGCGCAGGCGGCCGGGTGATTTTGGCGAGGATTTCCTCGGCCGCGTGCTTCCCGCGGTGCTGATCAGCGGCCGCGATTATGTCCAAGCCCAGCGCGAGCGGCGGCGAATGCTGGCCGAAATGGCGCCCGTCTACGCCAATTACGATGTGCTGGTTACCGCGACGGCAGGCGCGCCGGCGCCGCGCCTCGGCACGTGGAGCACCATCGAATTCTGGAAGCGGCCGTCATTGACGACACCCTTCAACGTAACCGGCGGTCCGGCGTTGGCGCAGTGCATCGGGTTCAGCAGCAATGGATTGCCACTGTCGATGCAGGTCGTCGGACGCCCCTTCGACGATGTGACGGTTTTACGGGTGGCGCAGGTCTATGAGAAAGCGACGCCGTGGCGGACGAGAAGACCGCCGCTCGACCCCGACACCGAATTCTCGACCGTACTGCCGCCGGTACCCGATCCGGAACCCGCCCAAATCGATGCCGCCACACGGGACAGGGTCGCCATCGCCTGCCGCGCCGCTGGCCTGACCCTGTCCGAGCGCCAGTTCAAGATGGCCTGCGCCGCCGCACCCTACGTCATTGCAATGACCGGCCGGCTTTACCGCGACCGCGCCTATAGCGAGGAGCCTGCGAATACCTTCCGGTTCGAGTAACTACCCGCAGAAGCGCGTGCCTCCTCCGAGTCGGTCGTCTCGAAGAACGCACGGTGCGTTTCCGAATTAGGCGCTAATGCTCGCACTCTCCGGGGTTCACGCTTTTTACGGCAACATCGAAGCGCTTCGGGGGGTCGATCTCGATGTCGGCGCGGGCGAAATCGTGGCTTTGATCGGCGCCAACGGCGCCGGAAAATCGACCCTGCTGATGACGGTTTGCGGCCGGCCGCGGGCCGCGCGCGGCCGGGTTCTGTTCGGCGGGCATGACATCACCCACCTCGAAACCTTCGAGATCGTGCGGCGCGGGATCGCCCAGGTGCCGGAAGGGCGGCGAATTTTTCCGCGCATGACCGTGCTCGAAAACCTGCAGATGGGGGCGACGTCCGCCGACCCCGCCTGCTTCGACGAGGATCTCGCCCGCGTCTTCGGGTTGTTCCCGATCCTGCAGCAGCGGCAGGGGCAGCGTGGCGGTACATTGTCCGGCGGCGAGCAGCAAATGCTGGCGATTGCACGCGCATTGATGAGCCGGCCGCAGCTCCTGTTGCTCGACGAGCCGTCGCTCGGCCTGGCGCCGCTGATCGTCAAGCACATCCTCGGCGTTATCCGCGAGATCAACGAGCGGCAGAACATGACCGTGCTCCTCGTCGAGCAGAACGCGCATCATGCGCTGCGGCTGGCCCATCGCGGCTATGTGATGCAGACCGGGCGGATCACGGTGAGCGGCACCGGGCCCGAGCTGCTGGCCGACCCCGAAGTACGCGCTGCATATCTCGAAGGAGGTCGGCACTAGCCTGCGCTCGTGCTACAGTTCACTCCAACACCATACCCGGGGGTCTCATGAGATACTTGGTCCGGTCGGTCATCTTGGCGGCGGCGCTTGGATTGACCGCCGCTGTTGCCAACGCGCAGGACATTCCGATTGCTGTGGTCGGCCCGATTACCGGCTCGAATGCCGCGCTCGGGGAGCAGATGAAGCGCGGCGCCGAGATGGCGGTGGCCGACATCAACGCCAAGGGTGGGGTGCTCGGCAAGAAACTCGACCTGATCATTGCCGATGACGCTTGCGATCCGAAGCAGGCGGTGGCGGCGGCCAACGACGTGGTCGGGAAGAAGGTCGTTTTCGTCGCCGGGCATTATTGCTCGTCGGCATCGATCCCCGCTTCGGCGGTATACAACGAGGCTGGTGTGCTTCAGATGACCCCGGCTTCGACAAACCCCGCCCTGACCGACGACGCTGCGAAAAAGGGCTGGAACAATGTGTTCCGGGCCTGCGGGCGCGACGACGCGCAGGGCGCCGTTGCGGGCAAGTATCTGGCCGATCATTACAAGGGAAAACACGTCGCAATCGTCCACGACAAAACCGCTTACGGAAAAGGCATTGCCGACGAGACGATGAAAGCTATGAACAAGGGGGGCCTTAAGGAGACGATGTACGAAGCGATCACCCAGGGCGATAAAGACTTCACCGCGCTGATCAGCAAGATGAAACAAGAAAAAATCGACGTGATCTATTTCGGGGGCTATCAGACCGAGGGCGGGCTGATTGTCCGCCAGGCGCGCGACCAGGGCTTGCAGGCGCAGTTCATCGGCGCCGATGCGCTCGTCACCGAGGAGTTTTGGAAGATCACCGGCCCTTCGGGTGAAGGTACTCTTATGACCTTCCCGCCCGATCCCCGCAAGGTTCCCGCCGCCAAGGCCGTCGTCGACAAGTTCATGGCCGAAAAGCCGCCGTACAACCCCGAGGGGTATACGCTCTATACTTACGCGGCGATTTAGGCTTTTGCCCAGGCGGCGGACAAGGCCAAGTCGGTCAAGGTGGACGATCTATCGAAGGCATTGCATTCGATGACTGCGCAGACCGTGGTCGGCCCGTTGACCTGGGACAAGAAAGGTGACGTGACCGACCCGAAATACGTCTTCTACATCTGGAAGAACGGCACCTACGCCGAAATGTAAGAACCCTTCCGCGAAAGCGGGAAACAGGATCGCAGGATTGAGGTGTCCGGGGAAGTTCTCCTGTGATCGAACCCGAACGCGTTACCGAACTCAACGACGCGCCGGAACAGCCCGGCGATTATGTCCTCTACTGGATGCAGAACTCCCAGCGGGCCGAGTGCAACCCGGCGCTGGAGGCCGCTATTGCCGAGGCAAACCGGTTGGGACTGCCAGTCCTCGTCGGTTTCGGGCTCACCGCCAATTACCCCGAAGCGAACGCGCGGCATTACGCCTTTATGCTCGAAGGACTGGCCGAGACCGGGCACGCCCTGCGGCAGCGGGGGGTCGGCTTTGTAATCCGGCTCGGCAGCCCCGAGGATGTGGCACTGAACCTCGCGCTGCGCGCCGCGCTCATTGTCTGCGATCGCGGCTATCTCAGGGCGCAACGGAAATGGCGGGGACGCGTCGCGGCCGAAGCTGGGCGGCGCGTGCTGCAGGTCGAGGGCGATGTTGTCGTTCCAGTCGAGCTGACTTCGACCAATGCGGAGATCGGTGCGCGGACATTGCGCCCCAAATTGTTGCGGGTGCGCGACCGATTCCTGCACCCGCTTCGCCGTCAGCATCCCGGCCGCTCCGCCGAGCGCATCGAGGCCGCCGGGAACGTCGACCTAACCGACATCCCTGCCCTGCTCGCACGACTGAGGGTCGACCACAGTGTGTCGCCAGTCCGAAATGTCCGGGGTGGGTACACAGAGGCCAAGCGGCGCCTCGACGAATTCGTCGCTGAGCGGCTCCAGCGCTACGTCGCTGCGCGTGCTCATCCCGGCGAAGCAGCGATCTCGACACTCTCGCCCTATCTGCATTTTGGGCAGATCTCGCCGGTCGAAATCGCATTGGCGGCGCGCCACAGCGAAGACGGAAACGACAACAATGCCTCATTTCTCGAGGAGCTGATCGTCCGCCGTGAACTGGCGATGAATTTCGTGCACACGACGCCGAATTATGATCAGTACGATTGTCTGCCCGAATGGGCCCGGCAAACACTCGCCGCTCATCGGCGAGACCGCCGCGGACAAGTTTACAGCTTCGACCAGCTCGCCCGGGCCGACACCCACGACCCGTACTGGAATGCGGCGATGCGAGAGATGCTGCTGACGGGCTATATGCACAATCACATGCGCATGTATTGGGGGAAGAAGGTTCTGGAATGGTCGCCTTCGCCCGAGGAGGGCTATGCCACCCTGCTCCGGCTCAACAACAAATTCTTCCTGGATGGTCGAGACGCAAATTCCTACGCCAATGTCGGCTGGGTCTTTGGCCTGTACGACCGTCCCTGGCCCGAACGGCCGATCTTCGGCAAAGTCCGTTCAATGACCGCGTCCGGCCTGCGGCGCAAGACCGATGTCGACGGCTATATCCAGAAGGTGGCGTCTCTCTCCTGAGAACCGGCGTCTATCGGAATCATTGCGAGCGTAGCGAAGTAATTTCGGGCTTCTAGCCATTAAACGTCGATTAGATTCACGCTGAAAATTTGCCCCCATAGGCTTTGGGGAGCCGGTTGTACGCCATGGCGGGTCAGTAACCACCGCCATGCCATGTCATGACCGGTGGCGTGAGCACTCCATGCATCGGGAATAGCGGCCCCTTGCGAATGTGCGATGCATGGATTTTTCTTCCAGTTCTCGACAACTTGCGTTGCACACGCCCTTTCGCATCTGGCGGTTCTGGCCCTTGCACTGTACTTATGGCTGCAGGCGCCGACCGAACTTGCGCCTGATCCAGTTGAGCGGGCGTGAGCTCGGCCGGGGGTAAGGTGGCAATCGGGCGCGCTGCGGTGGGCGACTGGTCTGGTGAGAGCGCGACGGCGGGCGTATCCGTCGACACTGGCCTATCCCGGGGCGGCATCATTGACATCGCGATCGATATGAGCGCCAAACCGCTAGGCAAGGCTAACCATTTAGCCCAATGTGCAGCAGGCATGATGCGCCGAAGAATTTGCAGGGCGTGAGATTTGGGTTCGGGAAGTGATGGTGGTGACGGCGGTAGCTCGCCCTGCCAGAGCCACAAGCCCGATTCCTTGAGGTCGGTGCTGATCAACGCCGCCGAGGGCGAACCCGGAGCACTGCCAATTAAGATCGGCGCCTTGCTGTATGCATCGCCCACAAGTTCTCCTGGTTCAGCGTGCATTGCCCGCGATTCCCCCGTTAGTTGCCACCAGCGGCAATATCCCATCTGCATACCGTGCAGCGCCTCCGGACAGGCTCAAGCCGCAACGATTTCGCAGCCGCCCCACTCGTCGGCGATGGCCATGCCAGATCAGACCGCTTTTGGCAGGGCACGTCGGCGATCGAAACAATCATCGTTTTGATGTGAGAGACGACAAAGAGTCGATCTTTATGGCTGAGTGGGATATGAGGCCCGCGACATCACTAAGTAGCTGCCATTCAGCCTCCTACGCTCCGCGCGCACCTCGTTTCTGTCTCTCGCGATCAACGCCCTGATTCTGGCCCTGTGTGACACCTCGGCCCGAATCGGATCGAGGCAGAAGCAGCAGACCGCCACTTTCGGCTGTGCACGACGGGGAAGTTCAAGCTCTCGTTCAACCGCGGTGCCGAAAAATCTTGTCGCGCGCCGCGCTCCTTCGGCCATAGCTTCGAACTTGGCCCAGCAGATCGAGGGGTGGCCAACCCGCGTGCCCAGGCCGCAATCGGTGCCCGCCAGCACGTTCTCGCGGCCGACGAGCCTGGCGTAGCGCACCAAACGCTCGGCGACCAGATCGGGATGCTCGATAAAGTCGGTGCAGTGACCAACGACGCCCGGGACGAGGGTGGCGCCTTCAGGAAGCTTCACTTCCTCGAAGACCCGCCATTCGTGCTCATGGCAAGGGTTCGACGCCTCGATCGAATAGCTCCCGGCGCGCACCCGCAAGATCAGATCGATGATGTCCTTGAGTGGAATATCGTCGTGGTGGGGCCCGTGAAAGCTGCCCCAGCACACATGCAATCTGACCTTCTCTTTCGGAATGTCGCGCAGTGCGTGGTTCAGCGCATCGATCCGCAACACGGCGTATTTGCGATACTCCGGGAGCGTAATCTTGGGCAGGCAGGCCCAGCCGTCCGGCAGGTCGGGATCGTCGATCTGCAGGAGAAAACCCGCCTCGACGATCGCGTTGTATTCCTCGCGCATCGCCTCGGCGATCGCGAACAGGAACGCTTCGTCGCTGTCGTAGTACTCATTCCCCATCCAATGTTCGATCGTCCCCGGCGTGTTCGCCGGCAGAAAAGCTTCCGCCACGCTCACGCCGGCGAGGGCCGCCTTGAAATTATCGAGGTCGCGCGCGAGTTCGGCCTGACCGACATAGCGCAGCTTGTCGACGCAGACCGGCATTGTCTGGCCGCCGGAGTAGCGTGGGCGCGGATGCGCCGCGAAATATTCGGGGAATTTCACCTCGTCCCGTGCGGTCATGCTGAGCCGGCGGAAACCGGTGCCCGGCCGATCTTCGCAGCCGGCGATCCGCGCCGAGACGTAATCGGTAAAGTTCGGCTTCGACAATTCGCCGTCGTTTACAACGTCGAGACCGCACGCGACCTGCTGCTTGACTATTTCGGCCACTGCCGACCGCAGGCGCGCATCCAGCGCCGCTTGGTCAATAGGCTCGCCGCGCGCCCTCGCCAAAACCATCTCCCGCAGATCGTCTGGACGCGGCAGCGACCCGGCATGAGCGGTCAGTATGCGATCGGTGCTGTAGACCATTGAGAACCTCCCCTTCTCAGCCGTTATCGGCGAGCACCTTTCCGGCGAAATAAAGCGAGCCGCAGATCAGGACGCGCCCGTTGCCGTCGTGCACCGGAATGTCGCGAATTGCAGCGAGAACGGAATGAGCCGTTTGCGCCGGGACCCCAACGGAGGCGGCAGCGGCAGCGATCGCCTCGGCGGGGAGCGCATTCTTTTCCCCCGGGATCGTGATCGCCCGGACGGCACGGGCGTGCTTGGCGAGCGGGGCGATAAACCCGCTGGCGTCTTTGGTGTTCATCATGCCGACGACGAGGTAGAGCGGCCGGTCGTGCCAGCCGCCGGCGACGTCGCCGAGGACCTCACCGGCCGCCGGGTTGTGTCCGCCATCGAGCCACAATTCCCAACTGGGCGGAACCGCGTCGACCAGAGGCCCGCGGCGCAGCAGCTGGAGCCGCGCCGGCCAATCGATGTGACGCAACCCCTTGGCGATGGCTTCAGCGGGGATATCGAAACCCGATAGCCGTTCGAGGCAGGCGACGGCCGTCCCGGCATTGACTACCTGGTGTGCGCCAATCAGTGAAGGCAGCGGGAGATCGAGCCGCCAGCGCTCGCCCTCGTAACGCATTCCTGCGCCGGAGATCTCGCAGCGCCACTCGTGCCCGGCGCAGTAGAGTGGGGCAGAAACGGCGGCGGCGCGCGCCTCGATCACCGCCGCAGCCTCGCGTGGCTGCGGCGCGATGACCGCTGTGACACCGCGCTTCAGAATCCCGGCCTTTTCGCCGGCGATCGCAGCGACGGTATCGCCAAGGAATGCCTGATGATCGAGCGAAACCGGCGTGATCGCGGTGACCGCGGGGCGGCGGACGACGTTGGTGGCGTCGAGCCTGCCGCCAAGCCCGACCTCGAGCAGCACGACGTCGGCCCGCGTGCGGACAAACGCGAGAAACGCCGCCGCAGTCGTGATCTCGAAGAAGGTGATCGGCGCATCCCGGTTGGCACGCTCGCATTCTTCGAGAAGCGCGATGAGCGCCTCCTCGTCGATCAGCCGCCCAGCGAGGCGGATGCGCTCGTGGAAACGCACGAGATGCGGCGAGATGTAAGCATGCACCCGGCAGCCCGCGGCCTCGAGACAGGCCCGCATCGTCGCCACTGTCGAGCCCTTCCCCTTGGTGCCGGCGACGTGCACGACAGGCGGAAGCTCGTCCTGCGGGTTGCCCAATGCCGCGAGCAGCTGTTCGACGCGACCGAGCGATAGATCGATCAGCTTCGGATGCAGCCGGCCGAGGCGCTCCAGAACGCGGTCGCTGGTCGGCGCAGTCATTCTGCCCCGCTCAGATCCGGTAGGGCTTCGATCCGCGGAACCACCGCAGCCGGCGGCTGCGGGTTGTGAAGCAGGCCGAGAATTCGCGCCAGTGTCGGGTGCATTTCGGCGCGCGGCACCACTTGGTCGACCATGCCGTGTTCGAGCAAATATTCGGCACGCTGGAACCCATCGGGCAGTTTTTCGTGGATCGTTTCCTCGATGACCCGCGCGCCGGCAAAGCCGATGACGGCGCCCGGCTCGGCGAGCGTAATGTCGCCGAGCATTGCAAAAGACGCCGAGACGCCGCCGGTCGTCGGATCGGTCAGCACGACGATGTAAGGCAGTCTCGCCTCCTTGACCATCTCGACGGCGATGATCGTCCGCGGCATCTGTACCAGGGACAGCATCCCCTCCTGCATGCGCGCGCCGCCCGAGGCCGGAACGACGATCAACGCCGCCTCCTGTAACACGGCGAGCTTGGCGGCGGCGAGGATCGCTTCCCCGGCGGCCACTCCCATCGATCCGCCCATAAAGGCAAACTCGAAAGCCGCGACTACCGCCGCCACCCCGCCGATCCGACCGTGCGCGACGACCACCGCGTCGCTATGCGGACCTAGCGCCGCTTGCGCTTCTTTAAGCCGGTCGGTGTAGCGTTTGCGATCGCGGAAGCGCAGCGGATCGACCGACGTCCGGGGCAGCTCGATCCGGGTAAAAGCACCCTCATCGAACAGCATCTTCAGGCGGCGCTCGGCGCCGATGCGGAAGTGATGGCCGCAGTTGCGGCAAACATGAAGATTGGCTTCGAGCTCGCGATGAAACAGCATCTGCTCGCAACCGGGGCATTTGTGCCAGAGATTTTCCGGCATCGCCTTCCTGGTGACGACCGCGCGGATCTTCGGCAATACGAAATTGGTCAGCCAGCTCACCCCCGGCTTGTAGCCCGCTGCCGGCACCTTGTCGAGCCGCCCTCACCACTCAGGCGTCAGTCAGCTCGTGATCGGTTGGTGATGGCGAACGCAAAGCTGCCTCCTCGCCCGCCGTGCGCAGCCTCTCCTCGGGGAGCGAACGGTATTTGGAGTCGGGAGGGTTGGGCACGCCAAAGACCACGTCCTCTCCCGTGTTGGAGCCGAATTGCGCGACGGCGAGTTTGCCTTTACCATGTATATTGGGTGTGGGAGTGCCGGCGAGCCATTGCGCCTCGCCAGAGGACAATACCGGTTCGAATGCGGCGGGGCGGCTCCAACGGCAATAACCGAGCCATTTGCACGCCGCGCGTCGCCAGTCTAGCCGATTGCAAATCGGCGCCATTGCGGAGGGAGCGGCTATGGCAAAGGTGATCGTTCTGGGCGGCGGTGTGGCAGGTCTCAGCGCCGCGCACGAGCTGGTCGAGAGGGGCTTCGAGGTCGAGGTATACGAGAAATCCGCCGTGGTCGGCGGCAAAGCGCGGAGCCTCACCAAGGTCGGTTCAGGTACTGGCGGCAGACGCGACCTTCCGGGCGAGCACGGGTTTCGCTTCTTTCCGGGATTTTATCAGCACGTCACCGACACAATGCGGCGGATTCCCTTTGGAACCAACCTCAATGGAGTGCTCGACAATCTGGTGAACGCCCCGGAGTCAACAGTCGCCCAGGAAGGGAAACCCTTTTTTACGTTTCTGACGCATCAGCCGAAAACCATCGAGGACTGGCAACTGATTTTGCACGACTGGTTCACGCAGGCGGAGTTGGGCATCAGTCCCGCTGATGGTGCCTTTTTTGTCGATCGGCTTCTCGATGTCATGTCGATGTGCAACGACCGCCGGCTGGTGGAACTCGAGGCGAGTCGATGGTGGGATTTTATCGATGCGGCAAACCGGTCGCCGGCATATCAAAAACTGCTTGCCACCGGTCTGACCCGATCGCTCGTTGCGATGGTCGCCCAGGTCGCCAACACGCGGACGATCAGTACCATCCTCATCCAGATGCTCATGACCCTTGCCTCGCAGTTTGGCGCGCTGGATCGCGTATTGAACGGGCCGACCAGTGATGTATGGATCACACCGTGGGAAACCCGTTTGATGGGGAAGGGGGTCAAAATATTCAAGAATTCGCCCATCGACAGATTCGATTTCGACGGGACGGTCATCACTGACGCCGTCGTAAATCTGCCGACGGGACCAGCGATGGTCCGAGGTGATTACTATCTGCTGGCTGTCCCAGCGGAAGTGGCCGCGACATTATTCAATGCGCAGATGACGATAAAAGCTCCATCACTGGCAAATATCGCAAAGCTGGAAGTCCGCTGGATGAACGGCATTCAGTTCTATTTGAAACGTAACGTAAGCGGCTGCCATGGGCATATAAACTTAGCTGACTCCGCTTGGGCGCTGACCTGCATCGCCCAGCCGCAGTTCTGGCCCGGCACGAACCTGCTGCAATACGGCAACGGGGAGGCTGCGGGACTGATTTCGGTCGATATTTCCGATTGGCTTACGCCGGGCAACAAGAAGACGAACAAACCGGCCGCGCAATGCGGCTCCGCGCAGGAGGTCGCTGACGAAGCTTGGGCTCAACTGGTTGCGCATTTCCGAAATAGCATGGATCCGCTCACCGACCCGGATCGCCTCGACTGGTTTCTCGATCCCGACATCAACTTCCCGGTGCCGCTCGGCGAAGCCCTCGTCAATAAAGAGCCGCTGTTGATCAACACCGTCGGTTCGTGGGCGAATAGGCCCGATGCGGTGACCGGCATCGGCAACCTGTTCCTCGCGTCCGATTACGTGCGGACGAACACCAACCTTGCGACCATGGAGGGCGCCAACGAGGCGGCGCGCAGAGCCGTCAACGGCATTCTGAGCAGAGCCGGCTCCACGGAACCGCCCTGCGCAGTCTGGGGGCTCAGAGAGCCGGCGATCTTCGACCCATTGAAGAAGATAGATCAAATCCTTTTCGATCACGGTCTGCCGCATCCCGGCTTCGAGGCGATGAAGAGGCTATTGCGCATCTAGCCGCCGCTGAGGCGGCATAGCCCCAGCGACGACGGGCCAAATGGCGGTCGCCCCTGGGTGCGTCGCCAAGTCCCTCCAGCATCTCCACCGTAACAACCACAACGAGTGCGATAATGGGCGCGAGCAGAATGAGACCCGCGACGGAGCGGACCCGCAGAGACGCCGTTCATTAGCTAAAACGCCGCGGCCGGCAGAGCGCTGGGGCGCGGCACAAGAGCGGGATTAGCCATCTGGGCCAGGGCGTATTGGGGCAGAACGAGCCGCGCATACCACGCATCGCGATGAACATACCACTGGCTACCGCTCACGGCAGCCGCCCAACTCGCCAAGTCAAGCACTGCGATGAAGACCTGCTCGCCCGGGACGACCGCCACATTGGTGTTCTGATTGTAGTCGAAATATTGGTTCTGGGGCACGATATGGTAGACCCCGGCGGCAACGTCGCGATAGAAAGCGCCACCAGGCTCAACCGACCCGACATACACGCCATTCACGTCAATATTGGCGGCATTGAGGCTCTCAGAGGGGTCCCACAGACGGTAGAACCAGATCCTGCCTTGACCGGGCGGCGGTGCCGTAATTTGCGCTGCGGGCGGCGTGGCACAAGCGGCCGCCATCAGTATCAGCGACAAACCTGCCGCATTGACCCAATCGCGTAATTGTAAGAAAGTCCCCACTATTATCGGACTTGTGACGCTCTCGGCACTATCAGCCGATGCGAGTGGCCAGCACCGCCGCCGGCCGATGGCCGATTTCCTCGACGGCCAGCGGCGTCAGCGCGCCGCTCTGCTGGTTGATGCGGTACGAAGCTAGACGGCCTGACGCTGTGCCCACGGCAAACAGGAAGCGCCCTGCCGGATCCGGGCAGAATGCACTGGGAACAGCTTCGGTTGGTACGTGCCCGGCAGCCGTTAGATGCCCAGTCGCGGGATCGACAGCGAAGGCCGCGATACTGCTGCCGTTAGCCGCGCGGTTGCCGACATAGAGGAACCGCCCCGAGGGCGCCAGGTGAATCTGCGAGCAGGTGGTGCGCTCACTGTGACCGGCGGGCAAAGTCGAGGTTATCTGCACGGACGAAAGGGTGCCGTTCGCGGGATCGAGCTGGTACGCGGTCACGCTGCAGCCCTGCTCGTTCGAGAAATAGACGATATCGAGACTCGGGTGATGGATATAGTGGCGAGGTCCGACGAGATCGTCCTGTTCAACGCGATGTGGCGTATTCGGACTCAGCCTACCGGTCTGAGCGTCGAAACGGTACTGGAAGATCACATTGGGGCCGGGATTATTTTTCGGCGATTCCAACACATTGTCCTGGATGCGAGCGATATGAGGGACAAAGGCGAATCGATTGGACGGATCGGTTGCGATCGCATGCGCCCCGACCGCAGTTTCCTGCTTGTCAACGGCAGCCGTGCCGATGGTGCCGTCCCCCGCGACCGGATACACGGCGACATAGCCGCCCTGGTAATAAGCGCAAAGCATGTAGCGGCCGCTGCGGTCGGGCGCCAGAAAGGTCGGCGCATCTCCCTGCGCTGCGGTCCCTAACGGCGAGAGGCGCCCGGTCACGGCATCGATCCGGTAGCTCGCGATCGATGGCCGCGTGCGATAGCCGACGTAGAGCGTGTTGCGGTCCGGACCGATTGCCATGACCGATGGGCCGCCGGCCGCGGGTACATCGAGCTGCTTCGTCAGCTCGCCGCTGTCACCGTCTAAAGCAAACACCGCTATCTTGTCGTCATCCTGCAATCCAACGTACAGCATGTCGGGCATCGTTCGCCCTCCCCTTCCAAGCGTGGTCGGCACGCGCACCCGCAACGATCATAGGCTTGAAAGAAGCTCTAAACCACCCCCTTACTGTTCGCGCTTACCGAACATTCTTTGGCAACTCCATGGAGCACCGACGATATATCAGCCGGAGACCCGATCATTGTTCGTTACCAACTGGGGCTACGTCCCTGACTGACCTAATCGCGGCGTGGGCGGCGCAAGGTGAAAGTTTCGAATGGGGCCAGCTGACCGTCCGTCCCCACCATGTCATAGTAGGTGACTTGGATCGTCGTGAAGTCGCCGGGATGCGATCCCGGATCGACGGTGAATGCGGCAAAGCCATAGGAATGCGCGGCATTTCGCACGGCCGACCACGGCGCCTGGTCGTGCACGTAGACCGGCGGACGGTTACCTGTCTTCGCGTCGGGTTCGCCGACGGCAGTGATCACCCGGCACTGCGGCGGGTCGAAGAACAGCGTGTTCGACGGAACGGAGGTTCCGCCGCTGCCGATCACCATGTGCACCGTTCCCTTTGTCGTACGGATGACGTCGGTCACGGTTGCCGCGGGGATCGGCGTCAGGGTGGCGTTCTCTTCCCGGCCGTGGATCGGGTGGGAGCGTTCGTAGTGGTGCTCGTGCCCGCACACGACGAGGTCGACGCCGTATTTGTCGAACAAAGGCACCCACTCCTGGCGGATCCCGAGGTCCGCGCCATTGAACTTGTCAACCGTCGAGGTGGCTACCTGGTGCATGCATACGACGATCCAGTCGACGTCATGATCGCTGCGGGCGGCGGCCAGCTCCTGTTCCAACCAGGCCTTCTGCGCACCCTCCGAATAGCCCCGGACATAGGAGTTGCCCCCGTCCTGATAGGAGACGTCGTCATTGGCGAGGCTGACCACACGCATCGCGCCGACGGTGAAGGCATACCATAGGCCGCGGGTCACATCCGTGTGGCCGGCGACTTCCGGAAGCGAGAAATAGGTCTGATACGCCTGATACCCGATCGGCCCGTTGCCCAGCTCGTTCTCGTGATTGCCGGCGGCGGGCATCCACGGACGCTTGCGGGCGCTGCGGCTGTTGTTCTCCCAGAAATCCCACCAGGTCCGCACCCGATCCTCGGTGAGATTGGCGTAGCACAGATCGCCGTTGAGCAGGTGAAACAGCGGCTGCAGCCGCTCGACGCCGAGAACCGTATCGGCAGCTGCCGGCGAGCCGAGATTGTCGTTAACAAAGGGGGGGTTCGCAATCGTTACCCCCTCGGGCGGCTTGTACTTCTTGCCCAAATTCGGCGTAGCCTGATCTCCGAAGCTGGTGAACGTGAACCGCGCGCGCCCGCGCGGGCCAGTTCGGAACGTGCCGAACTCCGGCGCAGCGCCCTCGTGGTATGCCCCGTACAGGTAAGCGGAGTCGGCCCGCAGCTGGCTGATTTTCGCATGATAGGCGTAGACAACCTGGCCCGATTTGGCATCGGTGTAGCGGGTCTCTTGAGCTGCGACGACGCGGTCGAGCTGGCCATCGAGAGTCCCGAGCATGACGCGGGGATTGCGCACGGATTGCAGCGTGTGCCACGACACCACCATCTCCGACGCTGCATCCGCTCCGAACTGGAGATGCAGCCCGGCGACTGGAGGTGTGGTCGGCGGATCAGGCTATGGTGGTGGGTATGTCGGGCCGGTAGGCCATACTGGATCCGTTGAACTTAGATGCCGATCGCCGCTTTCACCCGCGCTGCGGTCATGGGTAATTCCCTCACCCTGACACCAGAGGCATCGGCAACCGCATTGCCAATGGCAGCAGCAGCTGGCCCCTGGGCGGCTTCGCCAGTGCCGAGAAAGGGCTGCCCAGGGCGATCGATCACGTGGACCTCTACCGAATCCGGCACGGCCGAGAAGCGCAGGATCGGATAACTGCTCCAATCGCGGCTCGTAATCCGCGTCCGATCGAAGGTGACGCTTTCGTAAAGCGTCCAGCTCGCAGATTGGAGAATGCCGCCTTCGATCTGGTTGCGGATGCCATCGGGATTGACGGCTTGACCGCTATCCACCGCAGCGGTCGCGCGGACCAGGCGGACGCGACCGCTCTCGTGCTCGAGGCTCACCTCGACGGCGAGCGCCGCATAGGCGCCGAGGTTTTTGTATCGCGCGAATGCAAAACCACGGCCGGTCGCCCGCTTCCGCGGAAAACGGGACCAGCCGAACCGCTCGGCCGCAGTGGCGATGACATCGCGCGCGCGAGGGTCGGTAAGGTGGCGCAGCCGGAACTCGACGGGATCAGTCCCGGCCGCCTGCGCCAGCTCGTCCATAAAGCTCTCGATCGAGAAGACGTTCATATAGGCGCCTAGGCTGCGCAGCGCCGAGACCCGCAGCGGCATGGCCGGAACAAAATCGTAGAGGATGCGCGCGTTCGGGATTTCGTAAAGCGGCAGAGCGTTGCGGTGGCCGCCGCCTTCGGGCAGCGGCAGCGGTTTCGGGACCGGCTGTGGTATCGGAGACGCACGATACCAGGCCGCCAGCAGATTGCCGGCGCCGCCTGGCCGCGTTGCATGCGTGCTGCTGCGGACGGTGTAATCCCACGCTACGATGCGGCCTTGTTCGTCCAATGCGGCGCGCGCATACGTCAGCATCGCGGACCCATAGGGCTCCCAGCTGTGCTCCTGCTCACGCATCCATTGGACACGCACCGGCCGGCCCCGCAATGTCAGCGCGAGCAGCGCTGCATCGGCGGCGGCATCGTCCGCTCCATTGTGGCCATAGCAGCCGGCGCCCTCGAGATGAATGCAGCGCACCTTCTCCTGCGGGAGCTTCACAAGCTGTGCAAGCGCATTGCGCAGCGGATAGACACCCTGGCTATGTGTCCAGACCGTCAGCGCGCCGTTCTCAACCAGTCCCACCGCGCAGGACGGGCCGATAGAGCCATGCAGCTGATAAGCGCGGCGATAGCGCGCCTCGACGATCCGGGCGGCCGGGGGAGGCGCCACGGCTGGATCATTGCGTACCGGGATCTGCTGCGCCGGTTGCCGCTCGAAATCGGCGAAAATTTCGCCTTGCTCGGGGAGGCTCGGCATTTCGTCCCAACGTGCCGCAGCCCGGAGCGCCCGCAAGCCGACAATCGCCTGATATTCGCGCTCGGCAATTAGCGCTAGATAGCTGCCGTCGCGCACAATCTTGAGAATACCCGGCCAGCTTTTCGGCCACATTCGTATCGATATTGCGCAGTTTCGCGCCGTAGGAGGGCGGCCAGACCACCCGCCCATGCACCATATCGGGTAGCCGCAAATCCTGCACATAGGCTTTGCCGCCCGTGACCTTGGCGGGAATGTCGACCCGCGGCACCGGCTTGCCAATGAGGCGATATCGCTGGGGGTCGAACAGATCGGAATGAGCGTTCGCGCGAACTTGGAGCATTTGGTCGGCCACCAGCTCGCCATAGCCGAGCCGCCGGCCGTCATCGGCGACGACGGCGCCGCCTTCCGCTCTGAGCCGTTCGGCCGGGAGTTGCAACCGCGCCGCCGCCTGCCGGATCAGGATCGCCCGAACCTGAGCGGCGGCATTCATGATTGCGGTGCCGCTGTCCTGCATCGAATGGCTGCCGGCGGTGTAGCCTTCGTTCGGGGTCTGAGACGTATCGGCGGTGACCAGGTGAACCGCCTCGGGCTCGACAACGAGTTCCTCCGCTGCGAGCTGAATCAGCGCCGTCTTCAGCCCCTGGCCCAGCTCCGCCTTGCCGGTGAAGACCGTCATCGTGCCGTCGGCATCGATGCGGATCCAGGAATCGAGCATCGGTCCGCTTTTGAGACTGCCCGGTAGCGGTGGTTCGGCGACCGGCTGGTCGCCGGCATTCAGCGCACCTTGAGCCCGTAGCCGGTGCGAGCCGAGGGAGAAACTCAGGACGAGCGCACCGCTGCCGGTGAGCACTGCGCGGCGCGAGGGGTTCACAGCTCGAACCGGCATCATCGGCGCGCTGCTCTTGTCTTCTCGGCACCAACCGAGCGCATTGCGTCGCCGGCACGGCGGATCGCGCGCAGGATGCGCATATGGGTTCCGCAGCGACAGAGATTCGGCTCCATCTGCGCCCGGATCTGCGCATCTGATGGCGCAGAATTTCGCTCGAGCAGGGCTTGTGCGCGCATGATCATTCCCGCAACGCAATAGCCGCACTGCGCGGCCTGCTCCTCGACGAAGGCGTGCTGCAAGGAATTCGGGTTCGTCTCACTGCCGAGCCCCTCGACCGTGGTGATCCTTCGGCCTTGCAGCGCGGCGACCGGCGTCAGACAGGAAAAGACCGCCTCGCCGTCGGCGATTACCGTGCAGGCCCCGCACTGCCCGAAACCGCAGCCGAATTTCGCCCCATTGAGCTGGAGTTCGCCGCGGAGAACATAAAGAAGCGGCGTAGCCGGATCGACATCGAGCTGATGCGACTGGCCGTTGACCGTAAGCGTGATCATGACCGCTCCTTCGGGTGCCGGATTTCGCGAATACTCGCTTCGAGATTATCCCAGGCCGGCTGATTGCTGTAATTCTCCCGAATGTAGCCGAGTAATGCCGCCATCTGTTCGTCGGTAAACGCATTATCAAAGGGTGGCATTAACGGCCCCCTCTGACCTTCACCCGGATGAATGCCATACAGCGTAATAAGAATAGCATTCCTTGGATCGGGCCCGCTAACGGCACTGCTGAGGGCGAGATCGATGCCGCGCGGCGGGAGCATGGAGGGGCCACCGACATGGCAATTCGCGCATGCGCCGGCGAATAGGGTGGCCGCGACGCTGCCGGGATGCTCACTTGCGGGGCCTGTTTCGTGTTGGCTCGCGCGGGCCAAAACTTCATCGATGCGGTGACGTCGCTCGGGCGAAATCGGGCGTTGTAATGAAGCAAGATAGGTCGCTATCGCGTCGACATCCCGCTCGTCAACCCGCGACAAATCATCTGTCACAGCTTGCATCGGCCCGGCTGCGGCGCCGTGCTCCGCGTCCCAGCCTTGACGCAGGTAAGCGAAAAGGTGCTGCGTGTCCCAGGGCACCGGGGCAGGAGAAACCGCGTTCAGAGCCGGCGCTTGCCAACCTTCCGAAACGCCCCCAGCCAGCGCACTACCACTCTTCTCGGCGCCAAGGAAGTTGCGGGGTGTATGGCAGTCGCCGCAATGTCCCAGCCCTTCAACCAGATAGGCGCCGCGATTCCACTTGGCAGTCTGGTTGGGATCCGGGTCAAAGGGCGCAGTGTCGAGGAACAGCAGATTCCAGATCGTTACAACCCGGCGCATGCTCAACGGAAATGGCAACGCATTGGCCGGCGGCCGGCTCTCGACCGGCATGCGCGCCATTACAAAGGCATAGAGAGCCCGGATATCGCCATCGCTGAGCTTGGCATAATGATCGTAGGGAAAGGCCGGGTAGAGGTTGTAGCCTTGGCGTGACACGCCCTCTCGCATCGCACGCCGGAAAGCCTCCTCGGACCAGGAGCCGATACCGGTTTTCGGATCGGGTGTGATGTTCGCGCTGTAGACCGTCCCGAACGGGGTCGGGATCGGCCGGCTTCCGGCATAAGCAGGGCCGCCCGGTACCGTATGGCAGACGTCGCAATTGCCGATGGCGGCGAGCCGCGCGCCTTCGGCGACGAGCATTTTGTCGAACGCGGGGCGGCTAGAACCATCGATGGCGGCGATTTCGGTACGGTTCGAGAACAGAAGAAAGCCGGCTATCGCGAGCGCAAGCACGGCCAGGATGCCAAATAGTAGACGCGCTATCCGCATCGGCGCCGTTGGTGCGAGGCAATCAAGCTGGGTAGTCGGACGCGTAGTATTGGCTCGCGCTCCTGGTGAACCGACCTTATGTCCGGGTCTGCATCATCACATGTCCGGCGCAGAGCAGTGCTCACAACGGCGTGGCGCCGGCCGGGAGCGGATTGCGATCGTCACGCAGCTTGTAGAGCAGGTCGCCCTCTACTGCTTGGCGTGCGGCAGCGATATCGATCCCGAAAATCCGGGCGGCGTTCTCGCCGAAGATCTTGTCCTTTACCTCGTGCGTCAGCTGCGGGTAATGGTGTTGGGCGGCGATTTCATCGGGTATCGTGAAGGTCTGGAAGGCCTGGATCTGCCAATTCGGCGGTCCGATCACCGGCGTATCGGTTCCCCACAGGATGTGATCGGCACCAAAGCCGTCGAGCAGGTTCCCGATGAGGACTGAATACCTCGCCGGGTCCGACCGCATCATCCGTGCCAAGCTGCCGAGTTCAGCATAGATGTTTTTAACCTTAGCCGCCTTGGCCTGAGCGGCGAGCTCGGCCTCCCACGGAAAAGCACTGTGGAAAGCGATGAAATTGAGGTCGGGAAAATCGGCGGCTGCCCGGGCCAGATCATCTGTGTGACAGTATTGTTCGAGAAACAGCCCGGGCAGACCCTTGTGCACACAAACATTCTTGATGCCGTATCGACGCAGCACCTCGAGCAGCGGATAGGTGTTCTTCTCGTCATCGAGAACCCAGCCGCGGGTGTCCGGGCCCGGCGGATAGAGCTTCAGCCCGTCTATTTTGATCGTCTCGCACTGGTAGACCAGCGATTCGACCGCCGAAGCGCCATCGGGCGGGTCGACAGTCCCAAGCACGCGGATACGCGAGGGTGCCATTGAGCGGATGAAGGCCGCCTCGCGCGGCGGAAAAAGATCGACGCCGTCAAACGCCGCACGCATCCCAAAACTGTTCAGAAAGGCAATATCGGTATCGCTGCCGAGAAACACGTCCTCAAGGAACATTACTCGCCCCATATCGGCGATCGGCACCGGATGGCCGACGACCGCGGCGCGTGAGCCCGCAAGCGATTTCAAAAAATGCTCGCCTCTATCGCTCATCTGGCGGATGCCGCCCGCACGCCACCACACATGGGTTTGCGCGTCGACAAGGATCGATGGGCGGGCCGCGTCGCGATCGGCAATTCGCTCAGCCGCGATGCGATCGAGGTACCGCTCCGGAGCCGGAAAAGATCGCGCCCTGCGCTGCCAGAACGTGAAGACGGTGGCGCCGGTTGCGAGTCCGAGCAAGCCGCGCCGAGAAATTGTGATCTTTCGAGGCCGATCAAAACCCGTTTTGGTCATGACCCTGTTCAAGCTCCATCGAGGCTCGGATCCCGAGTACGCGGGCGATTATGAACGGGCGGATCGCCGCAATCATTCGCCTCACTGAGGTTACTTAATCCCGATCTTCTGACGATGAACATCGTCCAGCTTGGTTTTGTCTATTGCGACCACGATCCATTCTGATTTGCTGATGAAGCCAATTCGCCGGCGACGCGCACCCGCACCCTGAGGGCATTGCCCGGCAGATAAGCGAGCGGAATGTCTTCGACATCGACCGTTTGGAGCGTCCCGCGCTCGGCACCGGCGACGATCGCGCGTTCTCTGGCCTGCGCTTCGGCTACCGCTATCGCTTCTTCGCGGCTGAGTTCGCGATAGACCTGGTCGGTTTCGCCGCTCACCTGGGCAATCGCGGCGCCGACGGCATTGGCGCAGTCGCCATGCGGCACATGGATCACTTGCGAAATACCGGCGATGCGGTCGGGCACCAAGAACGCGCCGCCGCCTACGGCAATCAGTGGCAATTCGCGAGCGTCGGTCTTCATCCTGTCGACCGAGTCCTCGATTTTTGCCCACGCCAGGTCCAGCGCCCTTTGCACAAAATTCCGCGGGAGTTCCGCGACAGCTCGATCGTCGCCGATTCGAGCGAGACCGGCTGCGACCGCGACATCGGTCGCAGTCATCGTATTGCCGCCGAAGACCAGTCCCTGTTCGGTCAGCCGGTAACCGACGCTTTCCGGTCCGACCGAAACGGGATCGGCCGAGACAAGGCTCCCGCCGCCAAGCGCGATCGACAACAGGTCCGGCATGCGGAACAAGGTTCGCACGCCGCCTACTTCGACAACCGAGTTCGCCTCGCGCGGAAAACCACGGCGCAACTGGCCGATATCGGTCGTCGTACCGCCGACATCGATCACCATTGCGTCTGTGCGCCCCGAGAGGAAGGCCGCGCCGCGCATCGAGTTCGTGGCACCCGAGGCAAAGCTCATGACCGGCAGCGCGGCAGCCGTCTCGGCCTGCATCATCGTCCCGTCATTCTGCGTCAAATAGAGCGGAGCCGCGACCCCGCGCGCCGCGGCGGTGAATCCCGCTATTGTCGCCCGGGCGAGATCGATCAGCGCACCGTTGAGGAGCGCGGCATTCTCGCGTTCCAGAAGACCGATGCGGCCGAGGCGGTGGGACACTGTGACAGAAGCATCCGGACACTCCTCGGACAGGATCGCCCGCGCGCGCTCCTCACAGCTGGGGTCGAGCGGCGAGAAAATTGCGGCGATCGCCACCGACCGGATTCCGCTGGCACGGATCTGCCGCGCGACCCGCAGCATGGCGATTTCGTCGAACGGCACGATTGGGCGGCCGTCGTAATCGTGCCCGCCTTCGATCATGAAGACTTGGCCGCAGACCCGCTCGGCAAGATCCGCGGGCCAGTCGCAAAACGGCGGCAGCGAGGCGCTCGCAGGCAACCCGATCCGCACCGCGGCGACGCGCGCCAGATCACGGCGCTGTACGACAGCGTTGACGAAATGGGTCGTGCCGATCACGACGCCATCGATCCTGTTGCGCGCGATTTCTGGGCGGCGCGTCAGCTCTGCGAGCGCCGTCACGATGCCGGTGGTGACATCGGTCGTGGTCGACGTCTTGACGGCGTGCGCCACCCTCCCGTCCTCGAGCATAACAGCATCCGTATTGGTGCCGCCGACATCGATGCCGATCCGCCGCATCAGCTTATGCGCCCCATCAGCTTATGCGCCCTGGTCGAAGACGGAGCGGAAATCGAGGTCATAGCCGAAGGCGCGCGGGCCGACGTGCTGGAGCCCCTTCGGCGTCAGGAAAACCGGAGGCGCGGGAAGCACCACCACGGAGACCCGCCGGCCATACCCGATGGTTTCCGTGCCAAACGCTTCGCCCGATAAGGTGTCCAGCACGCAGATCAGTTCGGGCGCCATCGCAATCGGCGCCTCGTCGCGCCAAGCCACGACCCATTCGTTCTGGAACGCGATATCGAGCCGCGATCCGCGGTCTTCATCGAGGCCTTCGATCAATGCCCGGCCACGCAGAAACCCCTCCGTCGTGCGGCGGGTGACATCGATCACCTTGCCTCGGAAGATGAGCTTGCCGTGCCCTTCGTCGAGGATCGCGTCCACCGGGTCCTCGTGATGCCGCTGCGCTTGCCGCACGCGGCGGCCGATGCCGATCGCTTTCGTCACAGTGAAATGAATGCCCCAATCCTTGACCTCGCGCCCGGTGCGCGGCGCCTTGCAGGTCGAGGCGATCGAGCCGAGCTCGACGCAGATCTTGCGGCTGACCCGCTCCATCCATTTCCAGCTCGGGACCTTGGTCACCACCGCCTCGATGCCGCGCGGATCGTAGAGCACGCAAGGATAGGGGCGAAGATCACCGACTGCGACGCTGGTCATCTGCGCTTCGGGATAGGCGCGGCCCATCGTGTCGGCGTCGACGACCGGAAGCCCGAGATGGGCCGCCGCCATCAGCGGCTGAATGCCGTTGCCGCCGCCGATCTCGAGCGGCATCACGGCGCCGAACTTCGATCCGAGCAACCGTTGCTGAATTTCGACGGCGCGGGCGATGTTGCGGCTATCGGCGAGCCGCTCCTGGCCGACGAGCGGCGCCCCCATATTGGAGACCACTGCCACCCAATTTTCGTCCGCAAGGTCGAGCGGTGACACCAGCAAGACGCGATGTCTCTCGGCATAGAGCCGCCGCATGTTGAGGAGCCCCAGATAGGGGCTGCCGCCGCCCCCGGTGCCGAGGATCCAGGCGCCGACCGCCAGCGCCTCAACATCGTCGAGCGCGAGTTCTCTCATCGAGCTGCGATATCACAAGATGCGTTTTGCCCCAAAGAAGAGACCCGTGCCTCATCGCAAAATTCGGGCTAGGGCGCATCCGGTTTGGTGTACTCGAACAGATCGGATTGCTCGGAAAGGCGCGGTAGAGCCCGGTCGCGCTCCGACACGATCGCCGTTTCGGCCGTGACGGGCCAGGTGATCATCAGCACCGGATCGTGCCAGGCGATGCCGCGATCATGGGCCGGGCTGTAAAAGTCCGTCGTCTTGTATTGCACCTCGGTATCTTCCTCGAGCGTGCAGTAGCCATGGGCAAATCCCGGCGGTATCCACAGCTGGTACCAGTTGTCGGCGGTCAGCACCGCAGCCGCATGGTGCCCGAATCTGGGGGAACCCTGCCGGATGTCGACAGCGACATCGAAAATCGCCCCGCGCGTCACCCGCACGAGCTTGCCCTGCGCCGCCGGCGGCACCTGGTAATGCAGCCCGCGCAATGTCCCCTTCAGGGGGTTGCGGACGTGGTTGTCCTGCACGAAAACAGCGTCGATCCCGGCCGAGGTGAAATCGCGCGCGTTCCACACCTCGGAGAAAAACCCCCGTATGTCGCCGATGCGCTGCGGCATTACGACTTTGATTTCCGGCAACGCCGTTTCCATGGTGTTCACAGCGAGAGGACCCTCAGCTATCCTTAAGTTGGAACAGATAAGCATGCGGAACGAACCTGATCGCTCCGCCGGCCAACGTGAAAGAAAACCAGCGACGGTTCGTTTCGCTTAGATTTCGATTTGACCGCCGAGCTCGACGACGCGGTTCGGGGGGATCCGAAAGAACTCCGTCGCGTCGAGCGTATTATTCGACATCAGAATGAAAAGTGCATCACGCCAGCGCCACAATCCCTTATGTTGTGGACGCGGTCGCTGCCGCAGCTTTTCGCGCCCGATAATGAACGAGGTATCCATCAGGTTAAAGCGGAAGCCGCCGACCCGGCATTGCGCGAGGGCGCGCAGGATATTCGGTTCGTCCATGAACCCGTAGCGGATGCGGATCGTATAAAAACCCTTGCCGAGCTCGCAGATTTCGAGCCGCTGCTCGTCCGCTACATGCGGCACGTCCTCGGTCTCGACCTGCATCATCACGACGCGCTCGTGCAGCACCTTGTAGTGCTTGAGGGCATGCAGCAATGCGACCGGGACATGCATCAGGTCGCGGGTCATAAAAATAGCCGTTCCCGGAACGCGGGCCGGCTTTTCAGGATCGAGACGCCCGACGAAATCGCGAAGCGGCAGCGCGTCGCGGCTGCGCAATTCGGCCAGTATCCTCCGGCCGCGCCACCACGTTCCCATCAGTGTGAACACGACGATGGCGACAATGACCGGAAACCAGCCGCCCTCGGCAATCTTCAACAAATTGGCGCTGAAGAAGGTAAGGTCGATGATGCCGAAGGCGGCAAAGACCGGTACTGCGACGGCGAGGCTCCAGCCCCGGCTGCGCATGTACAGAAAGGCCAAACCCGTTGTTATGGCCATCATGCCGCTGACCGCGATGCCGTAGGCGGCGCCGAGATTGTCGGATGACCGGAACCCGACCACGAGGATGACGACCGCGACCAGCAGGGCGCTGTTGATGCGCGGCACGTAAACTTGTCCGATCTCCTGCTCCGAGGTGTGCCGTACCTGCAGCCGCGGCAGATAGCCCAGCTGAACCGCCTGGCGAGTTATCGAGAACGCGCCCGAGATCACCGCCTGTGAGGCTATGATCGTCGCGACCGTCGCTAAACCCACCAGCGGATAGAGACCCCAGTCGGGCACCAGGCGATAAAAGGGGTGCTCGAGGGCACCGGGATTGCCGAGCAGCACCCCGCCTTGTCCGAAATAGTTCAGCAAGAGCGCCGGAAAGACGAGCCCGACCCAGGCCGTCCGCAGAGCGTTCCGGCCAAAATGCCCCATATCGGCGTAGAGAGTCTCGGCACCGGTCACAGCAAGGAAAACTGCTCCGAGCATGTAAAAACCGCGCGACGGCGCATCGAGAAGCAGCGCAAATCCATGGATCGGATTGAGCGCCAAAAGGATGCGCGGGTGGTGCATAATGCTCCATATGCCGAGCAACCCCAGCACCACGAACCACACCAGCATCACCGGTCCGAAAAGTCTCCCAACTGCCGCCGTTCCGCGGCGTTGCATCAAAAACAAGCCGGTCAGGAGAACCACCGAGATCGGAACGACGTAGGGATCAAAAAACGGCGTCGCCACTTTCAGCCCCTCCACCGCGCTCAGCACCGAGATGGCGGGAGTGATGACACCGTCGCCGTAGAACAGCGCGGCGCCGACCAGACCCGCTGCCATGATCCAGAGAAATCGCTTATGCGCCCGATTAGTCCGGCGCAGCACCAAAGCGGTCAGGGCCAACAGCCCGCCCTCGCCGCGGTTGTCGGCCCGCATGATGACGACGACGTATTTGACCATGACGATGAGCACCAAGGCCCAAACGATGAGCGAGAGCGCGCCGAGGATGGCGTGCTCGCTCATGTCGCCGAAATCGATCAGCGACTGCCGGACGGCGTAGAGCGGGGAAGTGCCGATGTCGCCGAATACGACGCCGAGCGCGGCGAGTGTCAGGCTCGAACCAGCGCTCAGTTGAAATCCGCTACGTCGTGCGGGCGCGTCTAGCTGCAATGGGTGGATCCGGTCCGCCGGCACAGCGCATAACTCCGCGCCGCCACTCCACATGAGCCAAATTAAGATCCGGTGTGGATTGGCGCCGTTCGATGCCAACAACCGATAAAGATTTTGGTTCGCGGCGTAAAGACCAGAGGAGGGCGGCTTTGCGTCGCGTTATCGTCCGTTCAGACGCGCTGCTCGGGCGGGAGCTGCAGGCGGTAGCCGACGCCGAGTTCGGTCAGGATGTGGGTTGGGCGGGTCGGGTCGGGTTCGAGTTTTTGCCGCAGCCCGCGGATAAAGACCCGCAGATACTGCACCTCTTCGGATTGGGCCGGGCCCCACACCTCGCGTAGCAAATGGCGATGTGTCAGCACCTTGCCGGCATGCATCACAAGATGACGCAGCAGGTCGAATTCCTTCGGGGACAGCTTTACCTCCTGGCTGCCGCGCGTAACGTGGCGGCGGACCAGGTCGACCGTCAGGTCGCCCGAAACAAAAATCGGCAGTTCTCCCTGCGCCTGGAAGGCGTGACGCAGCGCGGCGCGCATTCGCGCCATCACCTCGGCCATGCCGAAAGGCTTGCCGACATAATCGTCGGCGCCAAGGTCTAGCGCCTCGACCATCGACCGTTCGTCGTGACGCGCCGACAGCACGACGATCGGCACCACCGACGTTTTGCGGATCTCGCTGATCAGTTCCAGCCCGCTTTTATCCGGGAGACCGAGATCGAGGATCACCAGGTCCGGCTTCTCGGCTGCCAGCAAGCGCATGGCTCCCGCGGCATCTTCCGCCTCGACGATCCGATAACCGGAAGCGCCGAGACTGGTGCGCAAAAACCGCCGGATCGGCGGCTCGTCGTCGACGACCAGGACGGTGTAGGCATTAGCCATGCGCCAATTCCGCCTCTCGTGTCGCAGGAAGCTCCGGCACGACCGGCATGCGGATCGTCAACACCGCACCGGAACGGTCGCGCCGGTTGCGCGCGACGATCCATCCGCCGAGCGCCTCGACAAACCCGCGGCAGATCGCCAGACCGAGGCCGGTGCCCGCCCGCCGGCGGTCCTGCGCCTGGACCCGGTAGAACTTGTCGAAGATGCGCTCGAAATCGGCGGGTGGTATTCCAGGCCCCTCGTCGACGACCTCGATCTCCACGAGTTCCCCGTCGCGGGTCGCGCGAATCTCGATTCTGCTGCCCGCAGGCGAGTATTTCGCCGCGTTGTCGAGAAGATTGAACAACACTTGCTCGAACAGGACCGCATCGAGTCGCAGCATCGGCAACGCAGGCGCGATATTCACGTCGACTCGGTGGCCCGCAAGCACATTTCCCGCCCGCTGCAACGCCGAGCCGACGATCTCGGCGACGTCGATCAATTCGAGCTTGAGCTCGACGGCGCCGGATTCGAGACGCGTCATGTCGAGGAGATTGGCGACGAACCGGTTCAGGCGCTCGGCTTCTTCCTGCAGGGTGCCGAGCAGCTCTTCGCGTTCGGCCTCACCGTATTTCTCCGGAAAACTGCGCAAGCTCGAGACGGTGCCAAGGATCGAGGCAAGCGGCGTTCGCAGATCGTGCGAGATCGAGGTCAGGAGCGCCGCGCGCAGCCGCTCGGTCTCGGCCAACACGCGAGCCTCGTCGAGCCCCTTGGCGAGCGAAATCCGTTCGATCGCCACCGCCGCTTGGTCGCACAGTGCGTCGAGCAGCCGCCGGTCATCCGGCGTTAGCAACGGCCCGGCCGTATCACGGTCGATCCCAATCACGCCGACCGGGCCGCTGCCGGTGCGCAGCGGTAAGAACAACCGCTTGCCGCCGGGCAAGGTGTCGGCACCGCGCCCGGCCGCCCGATTGTGCTCCCAGGTCCAGCGCGCCGCTGCCATATCGGCGGCGTCGAGCTGGTCCTCGGGCGGGTAACCTGAAGCAACTTCGAGGCCCTCTCCCTCCTTTAGCGGCGTCAACAGAACCGTTCGGACATTCAGCATCGACGAGATCTGATAGGCGGTCGCCCACAGCAAGTCGTCCAACGCGCCGATACCGGCAACCTTGCGGCTAAAGGCGTAGAGTTCAGCCGTCGTCTTTGCCCGTGATCGCGCCGTCACAATTTGGCTGCGTGTTCTCGCGGTAAGATTACTAACAATTATCGCGACAATTAAAAAGAAAAATAAAGCGAGAACATTCTCGGGATCCCCGACGGTAAAGGTGTAAAGCGGTGGCATAAAAAAGAAATTATAAGCGAGCATACTCAGAATTGCCGTGAATAGCGACGGCCACAGGCCCCAGGCAATCGCAGAGGCAAGAACCGCAGTTAAAAACACGAGCGAGACGCTCTGGACCGCGATGAACTGTTTGAGCAGGAGGCCGATACTCAGGGCAATGGCGACGGCGACGGCGCTGCCGAGATAAGGCTCGATGCGGATCGGCTCGAGTTTCGGGCGGGTCTGGACAGATTTGGGCGGCACAGGTTCGCTATCGTCGGCCGAGATCACATGAACACTGATCTGCCCCGTCTTGCGCACGAGCTGGTGCACGACGGAGCCGTGGATCATCTCGAACCACGGCGAGCGATCGGATTTTCCGATGACGATCTGGGTAATATTGTTCGCCGTCGCGTAGGCAAGGACCTCCTCGGCAATGTTGCGGCCCGGGATCGTGATCGTCGACGCGCCGAGCCGCTCGGCGAGGCGTAGAAAATCGGCGATGCGGTCGCGCTCGGCGTCGTTGAGACGCTGTGTCCGGGCGGTCTCGACATAGATCGCGGTCCAAGGGGCTCGCAGGTGATCCGCCACCCGCCGCGCATAGCGGATCAACCCCGCGGTGCTCGGAGCTTCGCTGACACAGACAAGGATCCGCTCTCCCGCCGCCCAGGGGCCGGAAATCGCATGCGCCCGCATATGCGACAGCAGTTGCTCGTCGACCCGCTGGGCGGTGCGGCGCAGCGCCAGTTCGCGCAGTGCGGTGAGGTTGCCGGCCGAGAAGTAGTGGCGTATCGCCCGTTCTGCCTGCTGCGGCACATAGACCTTACCCTCGCGCAGGCGCTTGATCAGATCTTCCGGGGAGAGATCGACGACCTCGATGTCGTCCGCCTGGTCGAGGATGCTGTCGGGCACCGTCTCGCGCACGCGGATCCGGGTAATCTTGGCAACGACGTCGTTAAGGCTTTCGACATGCTGGATATTCAGCGTTGCGAAGACATCAATGCCGGCGGCAATCAGCTCCTCGACATCAAGGTAGCGCTTGGGATGCCTGCTGCCGGGGGCGTTGGTGTGTGCGAGTTCGTCGACCAAAATCAGTTGAGGGCGCCGCTTCAGGATCGCGTCGAGATCCATCTCGGCAAGGATGTGGCCCTTGTATTCGACCTGCTCCCTTGGGATGACCTCGAGGCCTTCGACGAGCGCTTCGGTCTCGGGTCTGCCGTGCGACTCGACAACACCGACGACCACATCGACCCCGTCGCGCCGCTTGGCTTGCGCGGACAGCAACATCTCGTAGGTCTTGCCGACGCCTGGTGCGGCACCGAGAAAAATCTTCAGACGTCCGCGGCCTTCCTGTTTTGCCGCGGCGAGCAGTGCTTCGGGTGACGGTCTTCCCTCGCGCTCCGCCATAAGCGTCTTCCTTCGCGCTCCGCCATAAGAAGCAATCTAGCGGATCATGGACGGTTTGGCACAACTGTTCGGGTCCCGAATATCCCGGGTCCCAATCGCCGGAAATTTGCCATATCGACCGGCTATATTTGTTGGTCATAGCCGAGTAAATTTCCCGCGTGACGCAGCCGATGCTCTGTAATGAACTGAATGCAGCGGCAATAACAGCCGGAAAACAGCCAGCTGCTGGCTGTCATTGGGCCGATGCTGATGACGGAACGACTAGGAAATCCTCCGGTCGCGCCGGCTTCCTGGCTGTTTTATGGTTGGATTTTTCAGCGTTATCAGCCAGCCCTCGGGTTCTCGTCATTGCACGCGGGGGAGGGGAGGAGGGTCAGGTTGCCAATTCGAGGATCAGCGGGGAGTGGTCGGAGAGGCCGGCGAGGCGTTCGTCCTGCGAGTATCGGATCGGGCCGGCGCGCGCGGCCAGAGCTTCCGTCAGGAACGCGTGGTCGATGCGGAACCCGTTTCCGCGGGTGCTGAACCAGGAATATTCGCGAACCTCCGCATTGCGGCGGCGCCACAGGTCGCAAAATCCGATCTCCGCGATCCGGTCCATGTAATGTGCGGTTGGATCGACTGCGCCCGCCTCGTCGAGGTAGGGCCGGCAGGTATTGAAGTCGCCGACGGCAAGAGAGTGCCCGCCGGTCTCGCGCATTGTGGCGATCAGTGTCTCCCAGTACGGCACTTTCGTGAGCAGGTTCGGCATGTAGACGCCAACCAGGCGGAACTCGGGGAACTCGGCGCTGACCATCCGGTAGGGCTCGGGCAGCTCGCCACTGAGCGCGCCATTGTCGCAAAAGGCGCAGCGGGCGGCAATCAGCACACCGCTGCGGCCGGGCGGCGGCACCAACGCCGTCGCATTGCGGTAGCCGAGGGTGTCGAGCGCCGCGCGTAGGCGGCGGGCTGCCTCGCCGCCGCGGTACTCCGAAAGCACCAGGATTTTTGCCTCATGCCGCGCCAGCGCATCGGCGATTCGCGCCAGCCGCGAGCCGCCTCCCTGTCGGATATTCCAAGCAAGTAGCCGCATGCCCTAAAAGGCCTGTGTATAGATTAGAGCAGATTGCGACCAGATTGGTGGTGACATGGCGAGTTGTGCACCGGCTGGGCGGCCGTCTCGCCTCGCATGAAACCGTGATCATAGCGCTTTCCCGGCGAAAGCCGGGATCCACTGATGCCCCGGCTGAGCGCTCGAAGGGTAGACCCCGGCTTTTCGCCGGGGCAGCGTTTTGCCGTATCGCCTCCGTGAACCATCTTGTTCCTTGCTTCCCCGCGGCTCAAGGCCGCGGATCGCAATGACTTCGTTGTGGAGCCGGTTCGACCCGGTCGAAATGGTCTAGCCGCTTAACGGGTATTCCTGATCAGGCTTGGCGCAGAGGGTAGACTTGCAGTTTTTCGAGAAATTGAATGTTTCGGATTGGCCGGCGCGGTTGCGGGAATTTGCCGTCTCTCCGGCGGTGCTCCAGCCGCTATTCTCGCAACTGGCTTGCATCGCCGCAGCCTTCTTGTCGGCGTGGGTAATCCGAGCAACGACCCGGGCCTGGACCGACCGGCTGATTGAGCATTTCACCGCGCGGTATCGCGGCTTTCGCGTACCGCCGGGGCTGCGGGGGCTGGCGACCTTTTGCTACGCCTGGATCATTCTGGTCATTGTCGAGCAGGCCGTCGCGCAGCTTGGCGGCGAATGCGGGCTGATCGGGATCGCCGCCAGCCTGACGGGTCTGTGGATCGCGATCCGGGCGTCGGCGCTGTTGCTGCGCGATCCGGCGCTTGCACGGGCGGTGGCGGCTGTCGCCTGGGTAATCGCAGCGCTGGACATCGTAGGGTTATTGCCGGCAATCACGGCGGCGCTCGACAATCTCGCCTTGACGGTCGGCACCTTGCGGATCTCCGTGCTGCTCGTCATCAAGGCGGTATTCGTCGTGGCGATCCTGTTGTGGATCGCGCTCGGCCTCTCTCGTCTCATCGACACAAGGCTCCAGCACTCCGCCGTGCTTAGCCCGTCGGTGCGGTTGCTGACCGGCAACCTCGTGCGGATCGCGCTCATCTCGGTCGCGCTGCTGATCGGGCTCAATGCCGTCGGCATCGACCTCACCGCGTTCGCGGTGTTCAGCGGCGCCGTCGGCGTCGGCATCGGCTTTGGCCTGCAGAAGATCGTCTCCAATTTTGTCAGCGGCATCATCCTGCTGCTCGAGCGCTCGATAAAGCCGGGTGATGTGATCGAGGTCGGCAGCACTTTCGGCTCCGTTACTTATCTCGGAGCGCGCTACGCCTCGGTGCGCGGCCGGGACGGCAAGGAGTACCTGATTCCGAACGAGAACCTGATCACCAACCAGGTCGTCAACTGGTCGTACTCGAGTTTGCTCGTCCGGCTCGATGTGCCGTTCGGCGTCGCTTACGACAGCGATATGCACGCGGTGCGCGAACTTGCGGTCGAGGTGGCGAAGCGCACGAAGCGCGTGCTGACCTCACCAGCGCCGGTGTGCCACTTGACCGGATTCGGCGACAGCGCGGTCAACTTGCTGCTACGCTTCTGGATCGAGGATCCGGCAGACGGCGTCACCAACATCAAGGGCGCGGTGCTGCTCGGTCTGTGGGACGCGTTAAAGGAGCACCGGATCGAGATACCCTTTCCGCAGCGGGATGTGCGTATTCGTGACTTGCCGCAGGCGCCCTCGCCTTACCGCGTCCCCGAATTGGGGATAAACGGCGAAGGGGTCGGCTAGTTGGGACGCGGCGGTTGGGCCGGGCATGGCACCTCGTTATCGCTGGTCGTAACCTCTCGGCGTGCCGGGCCGTCGGCGCATTCCGCGCGTTGGCGCTGATGCGCCTGGAGAAAGGCGACCAGCTTTTCGCGTACCTCGCAGCGCAGATCCCAAGTCTGGCTGGGAGTGCGTGCGCTGACCAACACGCGCAATTCCAACGCGTCTATGGCCACGTCGGTAACCTCCAACCTCGCCACCTTGCCGTCCCACAACGGGCTGTGGCGGACGATTTCCTCAAGCTTGTGGCGCAGGTTTTCCACCGACACCACATCGCCGACCCGGAGGATGACAGCACCGATCTGCGCAGCGGCCTCATAGGTCCAGTTCTGGAACGGCTTTTCGATGAAATAGCTCAACGGCACGACCATCCGCCGCAGATCCCACAGCCGAACCACGACGTAGGTGCTGGTGATCGTTTCGATCCAGCCGGTTTCGCCCTCGACAACCACTTGGTCCTCGACGCGGATCGGCTGGGTCATCGCGATCTGGATTCCGGCGAGCAGGTTGCTCAGCACCGGGCGGGCGGCGAGACCGAGGATCAGGCCCGCCGCCCCGGCCGAAGCGAACAGGCTGACGCCGTACTGACGGACCGAATCGAAAGTCATCAGGGCCGCGGCAGCCGTAATGATCGCCAAGAGGGTTTTCGCGACCCGCTGCAGGATCCGCATCTGCGTGACGTGCTTGCGGGCGAGCAGGTTATCCTCGGTGTCGGTGCTGAACCGGCGCAGGTAGATCTCGACCCCGAGGTCGAGCGCGATCGCGGCGGCCCAGCCGACGGCGAGCACAAAGCCGACCAAGAGCGCGTGACCGAGCATCCGAGTCACCGAAGCCGAGAAGTGGGCGCCGGCCAGCCCGATGCCTGCCACGACGATGACGATAATCACGCTGACCGGGCCCTGACCGCGCGCCAAAAGCCGCTGGAGAAACGGGCTGTACCGTCCCGCCAACCGGATCAGCCGTCGGGTAAACCACCGGTAAATCAGGAGCACGACGGCCGCCGGGATGATCATCGTGATGACGCCGATGAGCCAAGGCGGAACCCAGGATGAGATCGAATGGATGAAAGTCATTCACACCTGCACAGCTGTTGAGTCGACGGAGGTCTTTGCCGATGATTGACGAGAAAGAGTCCGCGTGGATCCCCAATCGGAGCGCAAAGATGAGCGTCGAGGCGAAGATCGCGATCATCGAACATCTCGGGCGGCAGAATGAGGCGATGGTCGCCCTTTTGGCCGACCTCGTAAACATCGACTGGGGCAACGGGAGCGCGGGCACCAAACCGTCACCGCCGGCCCATATCGTTGGGTGCGCCATCCCGGGTATGCCGGTGCGATCCCCGCAATCGTGGCGAGCGGCATCGCCCTCTGCTGGTGGCTCGCCACGGCGCTCGGCGCCCTCGGCGTGCCGCACCTCCTGTGGCGAACAATCGTTGAGGACCGCACATTGCGCGCCGAATTGCCCGGCTACCCCGGATATGCCCAACAGGTGCGCTGGCGGTTGGTGCCAGGCTTGTGGTGAACGCCGCCGTCTCACTCGGCCCCGGCCAGGCGGGTTGGCAAGAGGCGATCGTTTATCAGGCGGCTTCCGCTGTGCCTATACTTGACGCAACGAGCTGCGGAGAAGACCCGCGTCGTCTTGTAGATCTGTGTTCCCCGCTGGCTTCGTCGGAATCCCGAATGAAAGACGCCTCTTTTAGATATAACGCCGGGGCTTGAAGCGTAAGCGCGTCCCACTTCTCGCAAATTTTTTCCAGTTCTGCTTTCACCATGTTCTGATCACATCCAGCGCTGCATCCCGCTATTATGATATGTAGCCTGCGCTTCATCGATGCAAATCGCGCCGCCGCATTGTGGTGCATAGTAGATTTCTCATCAAATCGTAGAAAAGAAACAAGTGCAGTAAGAACTGGCGCAAGTATTGTGAGAAGCACTTTTGAGTCGTGAGCTACATTGAGGCCAAAAATCTGTACACGAAGCAGCCCGTGATCAGGGCTCAGATTAGACAGCACCCCTAAAAGCGAAGTACAAACAATAGTTACACAGCCTAACGCGACATGTCTCCTGCGGAAGAGTGCGCACCGTGTAAAATGCGCCTTCTCGACTATCCTGGTGCGGTTATACCAATGTCGGGTGACAGCATTGAGATCTTGTTCCATCTCGGTGCCCCTCAGCTATTTTGTCGCGTTTGAGCTCGCACCGCTCCTTGGCGCCGCCGGGAGCGGCGCCCCCGATATAGCTTACCCATCCCCGAGGATGTGTGAGCCGCTTCACATAACGGGTGATTTACCATTCCCGGGCTCATGGCGCGGGGGCGATCCCGCTCTCCGCAGCGTGCTCGAGGCCGTGCGACAAGCCGTCCGGCATCGTGACCCGAGCGCCACCAAGCTGTATGATGGGTGCGGGCAACAGCGAAAAAGGCGGCGTTTAATTGCGAGAGGCTCCCTTTTTGGGCAGGCCAGCCAATGAGTGAACGGAAGGTGGAGCGGCGCTTGGCGGCCATCCTGGCGGCCGAGTTCGTGGGCTACTCGCGGCTCGTGGGTGAGGACGAGGAGGGCACGCTTGAAAGGCTGAAGGTCCTGCGCCGCACAGTTGCCGATCCGAAGATCAAGGAGCACCGCGGCCGCATCGTCAGAACCATGGGCGACGGCCCCTATTGATCGAGTTCGTGAGCGTCGTCGACGCGGTGCGCTGCGCGGTCGAGGTTCAGCGCTAGATGGCCCTGCGCAACGCCGATCTACCGGCGGATCGGCGGATCGAGTTCCGCATCGGCATCAATCTCGGCGACATCATCAAGGACGGGAGAGAAATCTACGGCGATGGCGTCAATGTCGCCGTCCGCCTCGAGCCGTTTGGCGACGCTGGGCAGAATCTGCGGTCAGCCGCGTGGTGCGCGACCAGGTGCGCGACAAGCTCGGTTTTGCCTTTGACGACAGGGGCGAGCAGCAGGTCAAGAACATCGCGCGCCCGGTCCGCGTATTCGATGTGAATATGGCCGGAGAAACAATGATCCTGACCCCGGATTTGGCGGCCAGAGCGCCGCTGCTGCTGCCGACAAGCCGTCGATCGCGGTTCTGCCGTTCCAGAATATGAGCGGCGATCCGGAGCAGGAATATTTCGCCGACGGCATGGTCGAGGAGATCATCACCGCGCTCTGCCGCATCCGTTGGCTGTTGTCATCGCCCGCAATTCCAGCTCGACTTACAAGGGACGTTCGGTCGGCGTGAAGCAGGTGGGACGCGAGCTCGGTGTCCGTTACGTCCTGGAAGGCTCGGTGCGCAAGGGTGGGAACCGGGTGCGTATCACCGCACAGTTGATCGAGGCCGAAACGGGGGCCCACCTCTGCGCCGATCGCTTCGACGGCTCCCTGAAAGATGTTTTCGACACCTCCAGGACAAGGTGGCGATCAACGTCGCCGGCGTCATCGAGCCGGCATTGCAAGCCGCCGAGGTCCGCCGCTCGGCTTCCCGTCCGACGCATAATGTTACGGCCTACGGTCTTTATTTGCGGGCGCTTGCGACCTACTACCCAATAACAAAGAGCGGCTGCTCGAGACTCTGGAATTGCTCCAAAAGGGTCTGGCGATCGACCCGTACTATGACCCGGCGCTATCACTGGCGGCGATGTGCCAGATGCGGCTGTTCAGAGAGGGCTGGGCCGAAGAGCCGGAGACCGCTGGCGAAGCGGTAGATCTTGCTCGGCAGGCGCTTCAAGTGGCGGGGGACGACCCCGGCATCCTGGCCAACGCCGCCTTTCTTCTGGCCAATTTCGGCGAGGATATCGGCGCCATGATGGCGCTGGTCGATCGTGCCCTCACGGTCACCCCGAGCTTCTCGCGCGGCTGGTTCTTGAGTGGCGTCCTCAAGCTGTGGGCCGGTCAGCACGACCTCGCGATCGAGCACGCCGAGACTGCGCTGCGGCCGAGCCCGCGCGAGCGAACAGGTACGCCGCTGAGCTTGATCGGCGAAGCTCATTTCTTCAAACGCGAGTTTGACGAAGCGGCGACGAAGCTGCTCCTGTCCATTCAAGAAAATCCGGGCTATCCGCACTCGTACCGCGTTCTCGCCGCGTGTTATGTCCATATGGGGCGGCTCGACGAAGCGCGCGCGATCATCGCGAGGCTGCGCAGCATTACGCCTCGCCTGATGCCGAGCGCCGCCCAGCTGCGGAGCCCCGCGGACCGTGAGCTCTTTCTGTCGGGCCTTGGCGTGGCGGCGGGCGAAGCGGCATGATCAAGGATCAGTTGCCTCGCCGCAGGACACGCAGTTGAGGCGAATTGCTGAGGCACAACGCCTATATGGCGGCTCCTCGCCAGTGTTACGATGAGGCACTATTGACCCCCAAGAACTGCCAGGCAGGATCACCGTGAACCTCGCAGCGCTGTTGTTCGATGTCGCTCGCCGGCAGCCCGAGGCGCCGGCGATCTGCGACGGCGTTCACGCCTGGAATTATCGCGACTTCGCCCGCCGCATCTCTTGCCTCGCCGGCGGTCTCGCCGCACGCGGGCTCGAACCTGGCGAGCGCGTCATACTGTGTATGGAGAACTGCGCGGAATTTCTCGAATTGCTGTTCGCCTGCTGGACTGCGGGTCTGTGCGCGGTCCCCGTGAATGCCCGACTCCATACCCGGGAAGTCGAGCACATTGCACGCGATTCCGGTGCCCGGCTGCTCGTCGCCACCCCCAACCTCGCGGAGGGCATTGCTGCGCTCGAGCGATCGGTCGAGACCTTGTCGCCGATCATTTCGACCCGCAGCGGTGAGTACACCGCGCTGCTGGAGCGGGGTGCGCCGACACGTCCGGTCGATACCGCCGCGACCGACGGGGCATGGCTGTTTTACACGAGCGGAACGACCGGCAGACCGAAGGGCGCGGTGCTTAGCCACCGCAATCTGCTCTTTATGAGCCATTGCTATTACGCCGACATCGATAGTCTCGACGAGCGCGACACCAATCTCCACGCCGGTCCGCTGTCGCACGGCGCGGGCCTCTACGCATTGCCGCATCTATTGCGCGGGGGGCACCAAGTCGTGCTGCCGCATTTCGAGGTCGACGCGATCCTCGCGGCGCTACAGCGGCACTCGCGGGTCTCGATGTTCGCGGCGCCGACCATGCTGACCCGGCTGGTCCATGCGCCCGCGGTCGGCGCTGCCGATCTGCGCAATCTGCGGACGATCTTCTATGGCGGCGGTCCGATGTACGTGGCCGATCTCGAGCGCGCTTTGCAGCTGTTTGGACCGCGGCTCTACCAGCTCTACGGCCAGGGCGAGTTGCCGATGACGATTACCGGTCTCAGCAAGCGCCTGCAAATCGACCGAACGCATCCCCGCTGGCGCGACCGGCTCGGTTCTTGTGGGGTGCCGCGCACCGGCGTTCTCGTCAAAATCGTCGACGATTGTAACCGCGAGCTGCCGAGCGGCAAAGTCGGCGAGGTCGTCACCCGCAGCGACTGCGTCATGGAAGGATACTGGAACAATCCGGCTGCCAATGAGCAGACTCTGCGAGGCGGTTGGCTGCACACCGGCGATTTGGGCAGCTTTGACGAGGAAGGCTTTCTGACCCTGCGCGATCGCTCCAAAGACATGATCATCAGCGGCGGCAGCAACATTTATCCGCGCGAGATCGAGGAAGTGCTGCTGCATCATCCGGACCTCGTCGAGGTCTCGGTCGTCGGCCGCCCGCACCCCGAATGGGGCGAGGAGGTGGTCGCCTTCGTCGTGCTTCGCGCAGATGCGAAAGTCGCGCCCGAAGAACTCGACAGGCTGTGCCTCGACCATATCGCGCGCTTCAAGCGGCCGCGGCATTACCGCTTTGTCGATGCGCTGCCCAAGAACAACTACGGCAAGGTCCTAAAGACCGAGCTGCGTCGCCTATTGGCCCAGTGAGGCAAAAATGGCTCTAAAGGATATCCTGGTCGGCGTCGATCACAGCACTGCCGGGGAAGGCCGGCTCAAGTTCGCCCTCAATTTAATGCGAGCGCACCAGGCGCATATCACCGCTTGCTATGTCATGCGAGAAGAGCATGGCGCGTCCGGCCCGATTTTGCCGGGCGTGCCGGTTAATCCCGGACCCGGGCTTTTGGTCGCGCCCGAAGCGGAGGCTGCCGCTGGCGACACCGCCCCTAACCCGGTTCCGCCGGCATCGCGTGAAGCCGAGCGCGCCGAACAGGTCGAAGAGCTCTTTCGGACCGAGCTGCGGGCCCACGGGCTCGGCGGCGAATGGCACCTTTTGTCGCCGGGCGAGACCGCGGTCTTTATCGATCTTGCGAAGTCTTTCGATCTGACCATCCTTGGCCAGCTGTCGCCGGAAATCCGGTCCACCGGGTTTCGTCCGGACGAAATCATCATCGCGACGGGCCGGCCGGTTCTCGTGATCCCGTATGCCGGCACATTCGATACGGTCGGCAGGCGCGCGCTCGTCGCCTGGGACGGAACGCGGGAGGCCGCGCGGGCAGCAAACGACGCATTGCCGCTGCTCGAAAATGCCGAGGCAGTCACCGTGATGTTTGTCGGCGCGCGCGAGACCGCGCTGGCGGAGCAACGGCTCTCGATCGAGCGGATGGTCCATCACCTTCAGCGGCACGGCATTCCGGCCCGAACCGAGGAAACCTTGCAGGGTGACCTGCGCATCTCGGACGTGCTGCTCTCCCGCGCCGCCGATCTCGCCGCCGACCTGATCGTCGCCGGCGCGTACCACCATTCGCAGCTGCGCGAAGCGCTGGTCGGCGGCGTCAGCCGCGATCTCCTCGATCACATGACGGTTCCGGTGCTGATGTCCCACTAGCTCGGTCTCCCGACCGGGGTGTCCTTGCTGGCACATCCAGTGCAGCGTATCGTGATTTGCGTGATACGAAAGGAGCCGACATGCCGCTGCCGCAAGACATCAGACCCGCCTTTCAGAATATCCAGGATACGCTGGTGCGCTCCGAGGCGCCGTGGATCCAGCAGACGCCGCTGTCCTCCGTCAAGGTGCTGTGGGTCGGCCATGAGACCGGGACCTGGGCCTCGCTGCATCATTGGAAGAAGGGCTATGTCGCGCCGCCCCACAAGCATCTCGCGGGCGCCCACGCCTTTATTATCTCGGGCAAGCTTCAGGTCAGAAACGGCGTCTTGAATGCGGGCGACTATGTTTATGAGCCCTCGGGGATTCTGCACGACGCGACGACCGCTCTCGAAGACACGACCTATCTCTTCATCTGCAATGGCGCCGTGCTGTTCTTCGACGAGAACGGCTTTACGCGCTACACGAACTGGGAGGTGATGGAAAAGCTGCGCTCGCAGCCAGAGGCGAATATCCAAGCCGAGGCCGCCGAGTAATCCGGGCCGCACGCGATGAAGGCTGTCGTTTGCGAGGCGTTTGGCGGGCCGGAGGTATTGGCGCTGCGTGAGGTGCCCGACCCGCCGCCGCCCGGCCCCGGAGAGCTGCAGGTTCGCATCCAGGCGCGCGGCGTTCAATATGTCGACGTGCTGATGCTTGCCGGCAAATACCAGTTCCGGCCGGAACCGCCCTTCATCCCGGGCAGCGAAGGTGCAGGTGAAGTCGTCGCCGTCGGGCCCGGCGTGACCGGCTTCAAACCCGGCGATCGGGTGATGAGCCGGCATCGGCTCGGCGGCTTCGCGCAATTGGGTAATTCGAAGGCCGAGGATTGCGACCTGATCCCCTCCGGAATGAGCCTCGAGGAGGCGGCCGTCTTCCGCAACGTCTACCACACCGCCTATCATGCACTGCTGCAGCGCGGCCGGCTCAAAGCCGGCGACTGGGTCCTGATCCATGGCGCCGCCGGCGGCATCGGCCTTCCCGCGATCCAGATCGCCAAGCTCTACGGCGCCAAAGTCATCGCTACCGCCAGCACCGAGGAGAAACGCGCGGTTTGCCTCGAAGAGGGCGCCGATCATGCGATCGACTACCAGGCCGGCTTCCGCGACAAGGTCATGGAGCTGACCGGCGGCCGCGGCGTCGACATCGTCTACGACCCGGTCAACGGCCCGACATTTGAAGAGTCGTTGCGCTGCCTCGCCTGGGGCGGGCGCATCCTGATCCTCGGGTTTCTCGGCGGCGCGCCGGCGCTCGCGCGCACCAATTACCTGCTTGATCAAGGGGATCGAGGCGATCGGGGTGCGGATCGGCGGGCTCAGCGAAGCCCACCCCGAAATCGCCGCCGCCAACATCAAGACGCTGGTCGAGCTCGCCGGACAAGGCAAGCTCAAGCCCCGCATCTGGCGCCGCTTTCCGCTGGAGGCTGCGGCGGACGCGATACAGGCCCTGATCGACCGCAAGGTCATCGGCAAGGCTGTGCTGGTCGGCTGAAGGGACGCAGGAGCCCTCAAAATGAAGATTACCGATGTCACCCTGACCCTGTTCGCGTGGGAAAGCATTCCCTCGACAATTTACGGCCACCACACGGCGCGGCCGACCGGCAAGAGCGATCTCGGCCTGCTCGCGGTCGACGACGGATCAAGGCCTCACCGGGCACGCCTTTCTCGGCACCTCCTCCAACCCGGCCAGCCTCGACGGGCCGGCGCTGATCCGCTTTCTGAAGCCGCTCCTGATGGGTCAGGACCCGCTCGACCGCGAGCGGCTCAACCGCCTCTTATGGGCGCGCGCCCGTGCCGCTACGGTGCGGGCGATCGGCGCCTGCGATATCGCGCTGTGGGACATCGCCGGCAAGGCGGCCGGTCTGCCGATCCACCGGCTGATCGGCACGACGCGCGACCATATTGCCGCCTATGCGAGCTCGGAGATCCATGGCTCGCCCGAAGCCTATGTCGAGCAGGCCCGGCATTACCAATCGACCGGCTGGCGCGCCTACAAGATCCACCCGCCGCAATCCTGGCGCGACGACATCAAAGTCTGCGAGGCGGTGCGCAAGGCGGTCGGCGACGACTACACGGTCATGCTCGAATTCAACCTGGAGCTATCGCTACGAGGAGGCCCTGCGGGTCGGCCGCGCAATCGAGGAGATGGGGTTCTACTGGTACGAGGACCCGCTCGCCGATCAGGACCTCTACAATTACGTCAAACTCAAGCAAAAGCTCGACATCCCGATCCTTGCGACCGAATACCCGATCGGCGGCCTCGATTCCTATGTACCGTGGATCCTCGAACGCGCCACCGATTTTCTGCGCGGCGACGTCGCGGTCAAGGGCGGCATCACGACATTGATCAAGACCGCCCACCTCGCCGAAGCCTTCCGCATGAATTTCGAGATCCACCACGGCGGCAATTCATTGAACAACGTCGCCAATTTGCACGTCATCATGGCGATCCGGAACACCGAGTTCTTCGAGGTATTATTGCCGGACGCGATGCAGAAATACGGCCTCGCCGAAGAGATCACCGTCGACCGCAACGGCCTCGTCCACGCCCCGACCGAACCCGGCCTCGGCGCGCACATCGATTTCGACCTGATCGAACGCAAAAAGGTCGGTGTGCTCAGTTGAAGCGCTCGGCTCTTTGGCACAACCTGATTGCCCGTGCGGTAATGTGTTGCCGCAGATTGGCCAGCATCGCCTCGAACAATTCGAAGGCCTCGCGCTTGTATTCGTTGAGCGGGTCGCGCTGCGCATAGGCGCGCAGGTTGATCCCTTGCCGCAGGTGGTCGAGCGACAGGAGATGGTCTTTCCAGGTCTGGTCCAAAAGCTGCAGCAACAGGCATTTCTCGGCCATGCGCATCAGGTCGGGGCCTTAACGCCGATTTTTCGGCCATTTTGGGGTCCCAGTGCCGGTGATGCATCGCCCGTGATTCCTTCCTCCTTGGCCCATTCGACGAGCGGCAGGTCGAGCGCGAGAAGGCGCAGGGATGGATGATCGCCTCGCCCTTCTTGAGCCGTTCCTATTGTTGCTGTCCCACCGCCCGATTTCCGGTTGCCCCTTTAGAGCTTGAGAAACAACCCAAAGCATAGCATCCAAGTAGGGCCGCCGCGGCGATGCCGATCTTGGTTCGGCTGGACATTCCGCTCGAGGCAGATTCATCGGATTGACGGTTCTGAGGTTGCTCTTGAGGCCGCCTACCCGCGTCAGCGATGATCACCGGAACGCGCTCAGCATCCTCGGGCCCGCCCCCAGCAGGTATATAGTCGACGCTAGCTCGGCTGCCGGGCAACATCGATCCGACGTAAGCGGCGAATGCCGCGATGCTGGAAAACACCCGGCCGTCGACGGCTATGACCTGGTCGCCGCTGCGAAAGCCTGCTCGAGCGGCAGGCGAGTCTCGCCGTACCTGCTTCACTCGAATCAAATCGAACGTCATGCCCGCATCCGTGATCTGCCGCGCCCGCTCGACATCCATGCCGAGCGCGCCGTGATGGCGCGGCAGGCTTGATGCCTCTTGCACCGAAAGCAGCCGGTAGCCCATCTGGTTTTCGGCCTGAGCGGGGTTAGGCGTCCATTGCAGAGCGAGCATGGACGCAGTTACGAGCGCTGTCATCGTGCGGCTTACCATTTGATACCGGCCCTTTTCCAGTTTGAACCATGAACAGCCGCCGCATACGCGTCTGACGCGCCGGCCCGCTTAGTCGAACGGGGTTCGTGTGGAATCAAACCGATAGCGTTCCCTCGTCGGGCATTTGACCGTTTGGCGTCACGCCGTCAACCACGCGGGGCAGATGCTGGCTAAGCTGCGACAGGAAATCATGAGGCGCCATACCGGCCTGGCGCGCCATAGTCTGCACCTGGTCATCCCCGAAAACGTTCTGCAACTGCTGCGGCGAGACTGGTTGGTTCTGGCCGTTACCTACCCACGATTGGGCAATGTGGCCCAGTCCAGCTTGTTCGAAGCTGGAGAGGAGACCGCCCAGACCGCCTCCTGTCCCCGCGGTTCGGCCAGCCCCTCCGCCCAGCATGTTCATCAGCACGCCACCTATTCCGGAAGGTGATGCCCCGGTGCCGGATTGCTGAGATTGCAACACGTTGCCTACGATTTGATCAAGTAACCCCATAACTGACCTCCCTCCGGCGAATTGGATTCCTTGTACCAACACGCGCACCGCCACCCAGTTCTCAGAGCCGACCGTTCAATCGAAGCCCGTTCAATTTAAGCCAGAACAGCTAAGCTTAGGCCGGAACCGTTTCGCAGTGCGTTTGTTCGCAAAAAGAGCCGGATCGGAGAAGGGGGCGTTTTGACCGCAGAAGAGTCGCAGACGGCGGCAATTCCCGTATTCGAGGAACAGCTGCGCGTTGATAAAACCGCAAGCCAGACCGATCGGATCCTTATCAAGACGTCGGTGCTGGAAAGGACCGAATACGCCGATCTCGAACTTCGTTCGGGCGAGGCGATCATAGAGCGAGTGGCAGTCGATCTTATCGTCGACGCTCCTCCGGAAATCCGGCAGGAAGGTGACACGATCATCGTTCCGGTCGTCGAGGAGATCATGGTGATTGAGAAGAGACTGCTCCTCAAGGAAGAGATCCATATCCGTCGTCAGGAGGTTGTTCAGCACATTCGCCAGCCGGTGCGGCTACGCTCCGAGGAGGTTTCGCTGGAACGGCAGTCTCCTCTGAACCGCGACAACGTCACACCGCCCAATAACGTCATACCGAAAGAGGACTGAGTGAGGCCATGAGCGATTTGAGAACACAAACCTCATCGGAAGGGGCTGCCGGCGATGCCGGCACCATCGTCGCGATGTTTGAGACTTACGACCGCGCGCTGACGGCGCGCGATGTTCTGGGTTCTGCCGGGATCGACCGCTCGCGGATCGAGATCCTGGCTCAATCGAGCACGGCGCAAGACGCGAGCTTTCACTACGAACGCAGCGACGAAGGCATCTGGGGCGCGATCAAACGGCTATTCATGCCCGATGAGGATACTCACGTTTTTGCGGAAGGTGTCCGTCGCGGCTATGCGATCCTTGTGGTGCGCGCCGGAGCCGGCGATCAGGAGCAAATAATTAATTTGCTCGAGAGCCAGGATGCAGTGGATGTGGAGACCCATGCGACAAACTGGCGCCAGAGCGGGTGGTCCGGCAGGCACGAGGGTCAAACGTCATGGCAGAGCCAGCGCGGATCGTTTACGGGTGGGACGGCCTCGGCCTCGACAACGGGAGCGAGTTCCGGCCTTGCGGCGACTGGAGCAGCGGGCCGCGGTCAGGCAGAGGTTATCCCGGTCTATGAAGAGCAGCTTCGGGTCGGGAAGCGTGAAGTCGGCCGCGGCAGCGTGCGCGTCAGGAGCTACGTCGTCGAACAGCCGGTTCAGGAGCAGGTGCATCTGCGGGAGGAGCGCGTTCATGTTGAACGCCGTCCGGTCGATCGGCCGGCAGACACCGCAGCGGGAGCCAGAGCCGTTCCGTGAGCGAACGATCGAGGTAACGGCAACGGCCGAGGAAGCGGTCATCGCAAAGGACGCCAGGGTCAAGGAAGAGATCGTCGTTAGCAAAGATGCCGAGGAGCGGACAGAGACGGTAAGCGATACCGTTCGACGCACCGAGGTTGAAATCGACGATCGAGCAGCCGCTCCGACCCCGTCTCGGAAACCTTGAGCATTCGCTGGTTTCGTTGCGCCGAACGATGCCGATCTCCCGCGTTTAAGCTATGCGGGATATCGAGCAGCGGGAGCAGAGCTAGATCACAGCCCCCGCCGATACCCTCCACGAGAATATCGATGCTGATGGTAGCTCACACGCGGCCGTGGCAGTGCTTAAATTTTTTGCCGGAGCCGCAGGGGCAGGGGGCGTTGCGGGGTGTGCCGGCCCAGGGGGCGCGGGGGGCGGCGGGGCGCGGCCCGCCGCGGTCGGCGCCGTTGCCGGAACCGGCGCGGCCTCGGGCGCGCGGCGCCGGGATCGGCCGGCCGGTCGTGCCGGTGGCACGCTCCTCGGCCATCGCCTCCTCGGGCTCGCCGGCCATCGCATAGGCCGGCTGCGGCTGCACCCGCAATTCGACATGCGACAAGACCGAGGTGATGTGCTGGCGCAGATTGGCCAGCATCGCCTCGAACAATTCGAAGGCCTCGCGCTTGTATTCGTTCAACGGATCGCGCTGTGCATAGGCGCGCAGATTGATCCCCTGCCGCAGGTGATCGAGGGACAGGAGGTGGTCTTTCCAGGTCTGGTCCAACAGCTGCAATAACAGGCTCTTCTCGGCCATCCGCATCAGGTCGGGGCCGTAATTGGCCGATTTCTCGGCCATCTTGCGGTCGGCGGCGGCGGTGATGCGCTCCCGCACCTCGTCGCCCGTGATGCCTTCTTCCTTGGCCCATTCGGCGAGCGGCAGGTCGAGGGCGAGGAGCCGCAGGCACTCGGCGTGGAGTGCCGGGACGTCCCACTGCTCGGCCAGCGAATTCTCCGGGATCGCGAGCGCGACCATCTCCTCGATCGTCTCACTGCGCATGTCGGTGATCGTAGAGGCGACGTCGCGGGCGTTCATGATCTCGCGGCGCTGCTCGTAGACCACCTTGCGCTGGTCGTTCATCACGTCGTCGTATTTGAGGAGCTGTTTTCTGATGTCGTAGTTGCGCGCCTCGACCTTCTGCTGCGCCTTGGCGAGCGCCTTGTTGACCCAGGGATGAATGATCGCCTCGCCTTCCTTGAGCCCGAGGCGCTGCAGCATCGAATCCATCCGCTCGGAGCCGAAGATCCGCATCAGGTCGTCTTCGAGCGAAACAAAGAATTTCGAGGCGCCGGGGTCGCCCTGCCGCCCCGAGCGGCCGCGCAGCTGGTTATCGATGCGCCGGCTCTCGTGCCGCTCACTGCCGACGACAAAGAGTCCGCCGGCGCCGACGACTTCCTCGTGCGCCGTCGTGATCTCGGCGCGGATCCCGCTCGCACGCGCCTCGCGCTGGGCGGCATCCTCGATCAACGCCAAATCGGTCTTGAGCCGCATATCGAGGTTGCCGCCGAGCTGAATGTCGGTGCCGCGGCCGGCCATGTTGGTGGCGATTGTCACCGTGCCGGGCCTGCCGGCCTGGGCGATGATGTAGGCCTCCTGTTCGTGATAACGGGCGTTCAGCACGTTGTGCTGGATCTTGTGCTTTTTGAACACTGCCGACAGCGCCTCGGATTTCTCGATGCTGACGGTGCCGATCAGCATCGGCTGCTTATTCTTTTGACACTCCAGCACGTGCTGCACGACCGCGTCGTATTTCTCGCGGGTTGTGCGGTAGACCTCGTCATCGGTATCGTCGCGAATGCACGGCTCGTTGGTCGGGATCTCGATGACTTCGAGCTTGTAGATGTCGCTGAATTCCTGTGACTTCGGTCATTGCCGTGCCGGTCATGCCGGCAAGCTTCGGGTACAGCCGAAAATAGTTCTGGAAGGTGATCGAGGCCAGAGTTTGGTTCTCGTTCTGGACGGTGACCCCTTCCTTCGCCTCCAGCGCCTGGTGCAGACCCTCCGAGTAGCGCCGGCCCTCCATCATGCGGCCGGTGAACTCGTCGATGATGATGATCTTGTCGTCCTTGCTGATGTAATCGGTGTCGCGGGCAAAGAGCTTGTGCGCGCGCAACGCCTGGTTGACGTGGTGGACGAGCCCGACATTTTGGATGTCGTAGAGCGAGCCCGTGGTCATCAGGCCATATTTGCGCAGTAACTCCTCGATCTTCTCGACCCCCGATTCGGTCAGGGCTACGGTGCGCTGCTTTTCGTCTTTCTCGTAATCGCCGCCTTCGAGCGCCGGGATCAGCTTGTCGACCCGCATGTAGAGCTCGGAATTGTCCTCGGTCGGGCCGGAGATGATAAGCGGGGTGCGTGCCTCGTCGATCAGGATCGAATCGACCTCGTCGACGATCGCGTAGTGGAACGGCCGATGGACCATGTCCTCGAGCCGGAATTTCATGTTGTCGCGCAGGTAGTCGAAGCCGAGCTCGTTGTTGGTGCCGTAGGTGACGTCGCAGAGATAGGCCTCCTTGCGCTGCATGTCGTCGAGGTCGTGGACGATGACACCGACCGTCAGGCCGAGAAAGCGATAGATCTGGCCCATCCAGTCGGCGTCGCGACGGGCCAGGTAATCGTTGACGGTCACGACGTGCACGCCGTTGCCGGTCAGCGCATTGAGATAGACGGGAAGGGTCGCGACCAAGGTCTTGCCCTCGCCGGTCTTCATCTCGGCGATCATGCCGCGATGCAATACGACGCCACCCATCAGCTGCACATCGAAATGGCGTTGGCCGAGGGTGCGCTTGGAGGCCTCGCGCACCGTCGCGAAAGCATCGATCAGGATGTCGTCGAGCTCGGTCCCGTCGGCGAGCTGCTGCTTGAACTGCTGGGTCCGCGCCCGCAGCTCGTCGTCGGACATCGCTTCGAGCTGCGGCTCCAATTCGTTGATGGCGGAAACGATCGGCCCCAGGCTCTTGACGTAACGGTCATTGGCGGAGCCGAACAGGCGCCGGGCTAAGGCACCAAGCATGAGACCCTCGAGAAATGGAAAAAATAGGCCGGATAAGTTCGCACGGCGGCCAAACGAGAGATAGGCGGGCGTCTAGGGCGTGTCAATTCGAGCTGTCCGATCGGCTCATGCGCGACTTCGCCCTTTCGCTGCCTTGTTTGCGTGATACCGATGTGCATTCATTCATCCATGCCGCTGGAGTGCAGCGGTTGTTCCTCATTATAGGTACTGCGATGCATCCTCGTCTCTCGATAACTCCGCTTGGCTTGATCTGTGCCGCCGGGCTCGCTGCCGGGGTCGCCGGCGGCGGCGTCTTGCTGGCAGCCGACCGGCCGACGCCTCAGCCGAATCCCGCCGCCACAATGCCGACCCCGATGCCTCCCGGCAGCATGGTCGTAGCGCGTGTCGACGGGACTGAGCTGCACCTTTCGGATGTTGAGGCAGCGCAACAGAGCCTGCCGCCGCAAGTTCAAAAAATGCCGCTCGCTCAGATCTATCCGATGCTGCTCGACCGGCTCGTCGACGGCATGCTGATCACCGAGGCCGGCCGCAAGGATCACCTCGACCAGGATCCCGAGGTGCGGCTCCGGCTGAGGCGCTACGAGGATCGCCTGATCCAGGAAGCCTACCTCAATAAGGCGATCAAGGCCGCCGAGACGGAGGACCAGCTCAAGGCGCGCTATCAGACCTTCGCCAAGGAGAAGGCGGGGCACGAAGAGGTCCACGCGCGGCACATTCTGGTCAAGACCGAGGCCGAGGCGAATGCGATTATCGCCGAGCTCGACAAGGGAGCCGATTTCGTCGAGCTCGCCAAGAAGGATTCGACCGACCCCGGCGGCAAATCGGGCGGCGATCTCGGCTATTTCGGCCATGACGACATGGTCAAGGAGTTCGCCGACGCCGCCTTTGCTTTGCCCCCGGGCCAGTACACCAAGACCCCGGTGAAGACCGAGTTCGGCTGGCATGTCATCAAGGTGGAAGACCATCGCGTCAGCACCCCGCCGAGCTTTGACGAAGCGCGCAAGGATGTCAGCCAACTGGTGGCGCACGACGTCGTCGACGCGAAGCTGAAAGAGCTCCGCTCCGCCGCCAACGTCGAGACTTACGGGCTCGACGGCAAGCCGCTCCCACCCAGCGCGAAGTAATGCCGTGAACTGCTCTCTGGGCTCAAACGCTAATTTTACCCCACGCCTCCGGCGTGGGGGGTCCCTCCCGTTCCCCCCTGACGGGCTGAGAGGGGGTTTCGCTGCCGCGAGGGATCGCCGATTCTACTCTGAGTTCGAATGACTGGTGTTTCTCCCCTCGCCCCGGAGCGCTTTCCCGAGCTGGCCCCGATCGCCGGTGTACGCCTGGCAACCTTCGCCTGCGGGATCCGCTACACCGGGCGAGACGACCTGATGCTGGCGGAGCTGGTGCCGGACAGCACGATCGCGGGGGTTTTTACACGCTCGCTGACGGCGGGGGCGCCGGTGGTGTGGTGCCGCGACTGCCTCCCCGGCGGCAAGGTCCGCGGTATTGTTGTCAATTCGGGCAATTCGAACGTCTTTACCGGCCGCGCCGGCAGGCAGGTCGTAGAGACAACGGCGGCCACGACGGCGCGGCTTTTGGGTTGCGATCCGAAAGAGGTGTTCATCTCCTCCACAGGGGTGATCGGCGAGCCGCCGCCAGCGGAGAGAATCATCGCGGCGTTGCCGCAGGTCGCGCCATTGCTCTCGGCTCATGAATGGGAGCCGGCGGCGCGCGCGATCACAACCACCGACACCTTCCCGAAAGGGTCCACCGCAACCGCCAGTATCGACGGTGTCGCAGTCCGCCTCAACGGCTTCGCCAAAGGCTCTGGCATGATCGCGCCCGATATGGCGACGATGCTCGCCTATGTGTTCACCGACGCCGCATTGCCCCCCGCGGTATTGCAGCCGCTACTCGCCGCTTCGGCGGACCGCTCGTTCAACTCGATAACGGTGGATGGCGACACTTCGACCAGTGACACCGTGCTGCTGTGTGCGACCCAACAAGCGCCGCATGGTCCGGTGGCGAGCCCGGCCGATCGGCGGCTCGGGGATTTCCGCCGGGCGCTCAACACGGTCATGATCGATCTCGCCCAGCAGATTGTGCGCGACGGGGAGGGCGCGCAAAAATTCGTGACCATCGAGGTGACTGGAGCCGCGACGGCGCGGGCGGCGCGCCGCATCGGCCTCACCATTGGCAACTCACCGCTGGTCAAGACCGCTCTATCGGCAGGCGACCCCAATTGGGGCCGCATCGTCATGGCGGTCGGCAAGGCCGGGGAAAAGGCCGACCGCGACCGTTTGTCGATTTCGATCGGCGGGATCAGGATCGCTACAGAAGGCGGCCCGGTGCGGGATTATGACGAGGTGCCGGTCGCCGAATACATGAAGTCCAGCGAGATCGCAATCCGCGTCGATCTCGGCATCGGCCGCGGCAAGGCAACGGTATGGACCTGCGACCTGACCCACGGCTATATCGACATCAATGCCAGCTACCGTAGCTGAAAGCCCCCTCCCTAACCCCCCTCCCGCGCATGCGGAGGAGAGAACGCCTGAGAGCCTACCCGTGGTGCTCGTTTCGGCGGTGGCGCTCGTGGATGCCGACGGGCGGGTATTGCTCGCCCAACGCCCGGCGGGTAAGGCCATGGCTGGGCTGTGGGAGTTTCCGGGCGGCAAGGTCGATCCGGGCGAAACGCCGGAGTTGGCGCTGATTCGCGAGCTCGCCGAGGAACTCGGCATCGATGTCACCGCGAGCTGCCTCGCGCCGTTCACCTTCGCGTCCTACTCCTACCCCGGCTTTCATCTGCTGATGCCGCTCTACGTCTGCCGCAAATGGTCCGGCATTCCGACAGGTCGCGAAGGCCAGCACCTCACCTGGGTGCGCCCGGCGCGGCTCAGTGACTACCCGATGCCGCCGGCCGACACCCCGCTCGTCGCAATGCTGCGCGACCTGCTTTAAGGCTGTTTTTATTGCCCCCCGCAGATGATTTTCGCCACCACTCGCCGCGCCAGGATGTTGGAGACATTCGGGTTGTGCCGGCGGTAGGCGAGCACTGCCGCCTCGAATGCGTCCCGTGGGCTGGCGGACCGATAGGTTTCGAGCACCACTCGCGCGGTCTGTTCGGGGTCCGAAGCAAATAACGACGCCGTTTCCTGTATCTCTGTCACCGGTTTCCTCCGATTTATCGCGTTCAGAGGAGACCTCGAATGTAACAACGCATCTGTCCGCGGGCGTACAAATCTGCAAATTAAATGAATTTTGAACGCGCTCGTCGGCAACCGGCGCCGAGCCGATCCGGAAGACTCTTGCCCGCAAGTGAGTGAGACGGCCGCTAAAGCATCGGGCGGCCGCCAGTTACCGGGATCATCGCACCCGAAATGTAGCTCCCGCCGTCCGAGGCGAGCAGGACGTAGGCGGGGGCGAGCTCCGCCGGCTGACCCGGGCGTTTGAGCGGTGTGTTCTCGCCGAAATGCTCGACCTTGTCGGGCGCCATCGTCGAGGGGATCAACGGAGTCCAGATCGGTCCGGGGGCGACGCAGTTGACGCGAATTCCCTTCTCGGCGAGCAGTTGTGCGAGGCCAGCGGTGAAATTTGCGATGGCGCCTTTGGTCGTCGCATAGGCCAAGAGCTGCGGCGAGGGCGATTTGCTGTTGATCGAGGCGGTGTTCACGATTGCGCTGCCCGGCTTCATTTGCGGGACTGCAGCTTTCGACAAATAGAACATGCTGTAAATGTTGGTGCGGAAGGTGTGATCCCACTCCTCCTCGCCGATCTCCTCGAGACTGGCATGCGTCATCTGGTAGGCGGCGTTATTGACCAAAACGTCGAGTTTGCCGAATTCCCTGACGGCGCGGTCGACCAGCTGGCGGCAATGACCCGGATCCTTGACGTCGCCGGCCACCAGCACCGCCCGGCGCCCGGCCTCTTCGACCCAGCGAGCCGTCTCGCGCGCGTCTTCGTGCTCGCAGAGGTAGGAAATCAAGACGTCGGCGCCCTCGCGCGCAAAAGCGATCGCGACGGCCCGTCCGATCCCGGAATCGGCCCCGGTGATCAGTGCGGCACGGCCTTTCAGCTTGTTGCAACCGCGGTAAGAGTGTTCCCCATGATCCGGCTTAGGCTCGAGCTGTTCGGTGAAGCCGGGCGGGTCCTGCTGTTGGCGGGGTAGCGGAGGGGTCGGGCCGGCGGTCTTCGGATCGATTGTCATCTCATGATCCCGTATCAGAAGAGATTGCGTCCAAAACAGACGCCGTTGTTCCGGGTTCCCTCTTGGACAGCAAAAAGCCCCGCCGGCGGCGGGGCTCCTTCACTTGCCTGATGGCCCCCCTCTACGCTTGCATTTCCGCCATCAGCTCTTCCTTGCGCTCGGCGAGTTCCTTGCCGACGGCGTCCAGATCCATCTTTGTCGATTGGAGCTCCGGGAACAGCTCTTCTTCCTCTTCCTTGATGTGCTGCTTGACCATTTCGCCGAGAACGCGAACCTTAGCGTCGTAGAGTTCCTCGCCGACTTCCATCGCCTCGATTTCGGCGATCAGATTTTTAACCGTTGAATGCTCGACGAGCGCTTCATCGATCAAATCGTTGTCCTCACTGGCTTCGCGGGCCTGAGGGTAAAAGATCTCTTCTTCGATCTGGGCATGGACCTTCAAGGAGAGGCAGAGCTTTTCCGCCAGCTCGGCCTTGCGATCTTCGTCGCTGTCCTTCAATTCATCAAACTCGTCAAACCACTCTTCGACCTCCCGGTGGTCTTCTTCCAAGACTTCGAAGACGTTACGGGACGCCTGCTGGCGTTCCTTACTGCGGCTCGCTGCTTGCGAGCGGCTCGATTTGCGTTCGGCAGTGCGATTTGCCTTGGTTTTCGCTTTTGTCGCCATCGCCAAATCCTTCGGTGAGGGTGAATATCGCAAGATTAACCGCGCGGAGAGCGCTGCGGTTCCTGAGGGGCGATTAACGGCGCCAACTCTGCAGCTTCGCCCCGGGCGCCTCACAGCCACGCAAAACCGGCCTGAGCGTCTTTCGGATGCGGCTACAAATCGGGTACAGGATCGGCGACAACAAAGAAAGGACAAACGATGATCGAACTCGAGCGGCCGGCGGACCTTGCGCAGTATGCCGGCAAAGAAATCGGCGTCAGCGATTGGTTTACCGTCGACCAGGTGCTGATTGACAAATTCGCCGACGCCACTGGGGATTACCAATGGATCCATGTCGATGTCGAGCGCGCCAAGCGCGAGATGCCGGGCGGCAAGACGATCGCCCACGGCTATCTGACTTTGTCACTGGTGCCACGTCTCGGCCAGACGCTCTATCGCGTCAAGCACCGCTCGCGCGGACTTAATTACGGCTCCAACCGGGTCCGCTTTACTGGGCAGGTACCCGCTGGTTCGCGCATTCGGCTGCGGCAGATAATCAAATCGGTCGAGCCGGTCGATGGCGGTGTGCGTATCACCTCGGAGAACACAATCGAGGTCGAGGGCGCGTCCCGCCCCGCGCTCGTCGCCGAAACCATCAGCATGCAGTTCGATTGACGAGAGAGTTTCGTTTAGTAGAGCGCGAGCTCTTCCCGTTCGACGACCATCAGCCGGTCAGTGGCCGGCTCGTATCGCAGGACGTAGAGCGTGGTGTTGCGAACCGGCGCCGGCGGGCTGCCCGGCGGCAATGCGTGCTTCATCAGCTGACGCACCATCGCGCCGTGAGTAGAGACACCGATCCGCCGGAAGGGCTGCGCCGCAGTGAAGCGCCGCAGACCACCGAGCCCCCTCAGGCGGGTCACGATGCCGGTCTCGCCGCCAGGAAAGGCGGCATCGCCGTGCGAGTACCAGCGCTCGGTCAGACCCTCGCCGAACCGCGCCTTGGCGTCCGCCCACAGGAGGCCCTCGGCCGCGCCGACGTTGGTCTCGCGCAAACCCGCTTCAAGGAAAAGCGGCACCAGCAATGCCTCGGCGACGATCCGCGCGGTCGTTTGGGCGCGCGCCAGATCGCTCGACACGACCGCATCGAGCCGGTGTGGACGCAAGCTCTCGGCCAATGCCTGCGCTTGCGCGAGGCCCGTGGTATTGAGCGGCGTATCCGTATGCCCTTGCAGTCGGCCTTCGCGGTTCCAGTCGGTCTCGCCGTGGCGGAACAGGAACAGAAGGCGGTCTCCGCGGTGCTCTTCCATGATGCTATGATAGGCGTATGCCGCGGATGGAGGCGAGGCGACAAAATGAATGACGCGACGGTGATCGCGCTGAGCCCCGAAACGGTGCTCGGCGAAATGAAGAAGAACGGCGTAACGCACGTCGTGTGGCTGCCGGACAGCGAGACTAACTGGCTCTATCTGCTGATGAAGGGTGAGCCCTCGTTGCGACTCGTCGGCGTCAGCCGCGAGGGGCATGCCTGCTCGATTGCCGCCGGGCTGTCGGTTGCCGGGGGCAAGCCGCTGATCCTGATCCAGAATACCGGGATGATGGAATCGGGAAATTCGCTGCGCGGCTGGCTACTCGGCCTCAACATCCCAGTGGTGCTGATGGTCGGCTATCGCGGCTGGACTCGCCACGGCGTCAATCAAGACAGCGCTGCGACTTATACGGAACGGTTCTTGATGGCGTTCGGGATCAACTATTACCTCGTCGAGAACGACGCCGATGCGCCGCGCATCTCGATCGCTTTCGACGAGGCGGAACGCACGAAGAGGCCCGTCGTCGTGCTCGTTGGCGACGAATACCACGGCTTCAACCGGTAAAGAGGGCCTCTCGATGATGCACACATCGGAAATATTGAAGGCCTTTTCTCCCCATCGCGAAGACGCGATTGTCGTTCCGGGACGTGGCGGCCGCTATTGGACCGATCTCACGACGCGGCCGAACCTCGACGTGCCGGTGGGGGATCCGGCAATGGGCGGACACGCCGGCTTCGCGCTCGGGCTGGCGCTGGCACGGCCGGAGAAAAAGGTAATCCTCTTCGATTCCGAGGGCGACATCCTGATGAGCCTCGGCATGCTGGTCACAATAGCCGAGCAGCAGCCGGCAAATTTCTATCATTTTCTGATCGACAATGGCTGCTATGCGACGACGGGCGGCCAGCCGGTCCCCAATGCCGACAATACCAACTACGACGTAATCGCGCGCGGCGCCGGCTATCCCCGAGCTTTCGCGTTCCGGGAACTCGAAAAATTCTCGGCCGCCCTACCCGACATCCTCGGCCAGCCGGGCCCCGTCTTTGTCGCGCTGAAGGTCGCTGCGGAAATCGAAAACGCCCCGATCGGCCGGCGCCGCCGATGGCAGACCCGCACGCGGGACCAAGTGATCAAGGACCTGCGCAATGAACTAGGCATCAGCCGGTGAATTTCACTTGAACCGGAATGAGACGGGGACTTGGCGAGGTGAAGGCCTCGCTCACGTATGGATGTTTTTTGCGCAGTGCCCCAGAACCCATGCACCATGACGATTGCGGTGTCGGCCAACCCAGTGAAAGCCTGGGGCGCAACCTTGGGCTACCTCTACTAGATACGACTCGGCGCCGGCTTCATTCCTAACCGATCCTGCCGGGGACGCCGCCACCTCCACGGGTATTGTCGTGAGACACATCAGACCAATAATCGCCAATGCCGCCACACGCATGTCGTGCTCCGTTGAATTGCAACACATCATATAACGAGCAGCGGCGGTGATATAGGACATCAGATCGGATTTCGCGGAGACCAGGCATGCAAGACACCGGAGATTTCGACTTCATCGTCGTCGGCGCGGGCTCAGCCGGCTGCGTACTGGCCAACCGCCTGACCGCCGACCGCACCACGCGCGTGCTGCTGCTCGAGGCGGGGGGCAAGGACCGCAACCCGTGGATCCACATTCCCGCCGGGTTCTACCGAAACATCTTCCATCCGAAGATCACCTGGGTGTTCGAGACCGAGCCTCTCGCCGAGCTCGGCGGGCGCCGCATGCTTTGGCCGCGTGGCAAGGTGCTCGGCGGATCGAGCTCGATCAACGGGCTCATTTACATCCGGGGTCAAAGACAGGATTTCGATCTGTGGCGCCAGCTCGGCAATACCGGCTGGTCCTACGAGGACGTGTTGCCCTATTTCCGCCGCGCCGAGCACCAGGAGCGCGGCGCCGACGAGCATCACGGCATCGGCGGACCGTTGTGCGTCTCCGATTTGCGGGCGCGGCACGAACTGCACGAGGCCTTTATCGCCGGGGCGCAGGAGGCCGGATATAAGCTCAACCCGGATTTCAACGGCGCCGAGCAGGACGGCGTCGGTCCCTTGCAGGTGACCGTCCGCAACATGCGGCGCTGCAGCGCTGCAGTCGCCTATCTCCGGCCGGCAATGAGGCGGCCCAACCTGCGCGTCGAGATCCGCGCATTGGCGCACCGCGTGCTGTTCGAGGGCAAGCGCGCAGTCGGCCTCGAATATTCGCAGGACGGGATCGTGCACACAGCCCGGGCGCGGCGCGAGGTGTTGCTCGCCGGCGGCTCGATCAACTCGCCGCAGCTGCTGCAGCTTTCCGGGGTCGGGCCGGGGCAATTGCTGCAGGAGCACGGCATCGCGGTGGTTCACGATCTGCCGGGGGTCGGCGAGAACCTGCAGGATCACCTCAACTCGCGCGTCGTCTATCGCGCGCGGCGCGCCAACACCTTGAACGAGGTCTCCCGGAGCTGGCTGCTGCAGACCCATGCCGGGTTTTCCTACGCGCTGGCGCGCCGCGGCGCATTGATGATGGGAGCGGCGCCGATCGGGCTCTTTGCGCGCACCCGGCCGGGCCTCGACTCGCCGGATGTGCAGTATCAATTCCTCGCCGGCAGCTTTGTGCGGCCGGGGGAGGAGATGCACGATTTTCCGGCCTGCCAGGCGACCTGCATCCCATGCCGGCCGGAAAGCCGCGGCTGGCTGAGGATCCGCTCGCCCGATCCCGCAGCGCCGCCGGCAATCCAGCCGAACTACCTGTCGACGCAGGCCGACAAGGATACCTTGGTCGCCGGGCTCAGGATCGCGCGAGGCATCTTCCAGACCGCGGCGATGCAGAAATGCGTCTCGGAGGAATTCTTGCCCGGCCCGGCGGCGCAGAGCGACGAAGATTTCCTCGACCATATCCGCCAGACCGCCGGTACAACCTACCACCCGACCAGCACCTGCATGATGGGCCAGCACGAACGGGCCGTAGTCGACGCGGAGCTGCGGGTGCGAGGAGTTCGAGGGGCTGCGGGTGATCGACGCCTCGATCATGCCGACCGTCGTTTCCGGCAACACCAACGCGGCGACGATCATGATCGCCGAAAAGGGCGCCGACATGATCCTTGGCGAGATGTGCTCGGCGGGCGGCGCCTCTGGCGCAAAGGCCGCGTAACCAGTCCGGCTCCACCGCGGTTTTCCGCCAGCGATCGAGAGGGGCAGGGAAGCCATAGCAGGCGATTTGGCGATCGGGGCCGTTAGACTTGTCTCATTTTTTACCCTCTATTATACTGTTTTGCACTGATCACGTCCTGGTTCAGCTCGGTTATTGGTGATTTCGTCTCATGTCCCGAGGCTTCACGACTTTCGAAGTCGGCGACCCGCATGAGATACCTTCCCTGTTATGGGATCGCTTGCCGTCCAGCGAGAAGTCTTGGCTCAACGAAAGGGAATTGCGAACGCGGAGCTGGGAAGCGGCGGATTGGGGCCGCTTCCGCTCGGAGCCGCAAAATTATCGCTCGATAGTTTGGGTGGGGCACAGCGGAAGCCTTCGCCTGTCTTCGATTGCTGATCAGCGGGGGGTTGGCTTTGCTGTGCGAGATTTGAGTGATGTGGGCGAACATTGGTATGTCATCTGCGTTATGGAGCGGGGGGCGTCGCGAGTGACGCTGCCATCAAGTCGATCGCCCGTTGATGCCGGTCCCGTCGCGGGACAGATTTTTCTCCTGAGAGAAGCAACCAGGTTTGTCACGGCCGACAATAGCTTCCGGCAGCAGCTCTGGGTCCCCAGCGGCCTGATGCGCCGCTCATTGGAGGCAATATTGGAGCGTCCCATTCGTAATGCGCCTGAGTTCTTTCCCGGCCTCGATTGGGCTCGGGGCAGTGGGGCCAGCATTCGCCGGCTGGTCGCGCCATATTTTTGCTGAATTGGGCGACCCGGGTTCGCTGCTGTCGACCGGCATCGGGGCACAGGAATTTGAACAATTGGTGGTGCAATCGTTGTTGCGCGGATTGCCGCACAGCCATTCGAATGCGCTACAAGGGCTGACAACAATGGCAGCGCCCCGCAACCTGCGGAGAGCCGAGGAGTTTCTGCGCGCCAACGCGCAGGAGCCCGTGACGCTCGAACAAATTGCCAATGCGGCGGGCTGCAGCATCCGGGCCCTGCAGCTCGCGTTTCGCCGCTTCCGCGACACGACCCCAATGGAGGCGTTGCGGCGCGCCCGCCTCGAACAAGCGCACAATGAGATCCTGAAATCGGATGAATTGCGATCGGTGATCTCGGTCGCCGCGAAATACGGCTTCGCCAACCCCGGCCGCTTTGCCAATCAGTACAAGCGGGCATTCGGGGAATACCCCTCAGAAGCTCTGCGCGCGCGGGCGGCGCACTTCTAACAAAACAAACTTGGCGGGCTTACCGCACTGACGGCAGACAGCCGGGATGAAGAATTTTTGCGTTTTCTGTCCTGCCGTTGCGTCTTCTGAATAGACCGAGCCTCCCCGGGCCTGATACGGGACGAACCACCATGCTTGGGGGAGGACCTCATGAAACGCACCCGCCTTCGGCTTGCATTGCTGTCGCTCTGCGGGTTGTCGCTGGGTTCGATACAGGCGAGAGCCCAAGAAATACCGTTCTACGTCACGACCCCAACTTTTTTTGGTATACGCATTATCTGCGGTGGACCCTGGGGGAGAACGAGCCTCGAGCACGCTATCGAAGGCCGCAACTACAATTTACATTTCTACACCGCTGTGAATACCATCTTTTCGGCGTATGGACTTTGGGAGTGCGTCTACTACGCTTCTCAGAGGAACAGCATTAAATTCTGCCTCTACGATCTCCCTCGTTTCCCTCGTGACGTCCGCATCACCGTGAATGCCGATCTTTCGGCCAGTGTCAACCAACCGCCTGAGCGGGGTTTGTGCAACGGCACTGTTGCCGCTGGCTTCTTGGGGGATGGCTCGCCGCAGCGATCGGGCGAAGGCGCGTTTCGCGTCGAGGGTGCGGCCGGCGACACGGTCACTATGACGCTCGATCGCGACGGCTCAAAAGGCAGCACCGGCGAGATCGCGCAGTTGCGCGTGGTCGCGACGGACGGTGCGATACTGGCACAGCAACAGGGCGCACTGCCTCTGGTACTCCAGGCCACGCTGCCGAGCTCGGGCACACTCGAAATCGACGCGGTCGAGGTGCCGGACTCGGCGGCCGCGTCGGGCGGTCCGTTCCGGGGCTATTACACGCTCGAAGTATCGACCTCCGGGGCTGAGGTCCAGCTGGAACCGTTGCCGTCGACGCAACCCTAGCTGCTCCACGAACGGGATCCTGGACACGTTGAGAGGACGTGTCGGTCTGGCCGACCTGGCCAACATCGTCGAGGCGGATTTCGCCCTGGATCACCGCGGCTACCTCAATGCCATCGTCGTTGCCGGGGATGGCAGCCTTTGGTACAGCAACCAACACGCAGGCAGGTGGTTGGCATTCGCCGAAGTGGGTTAAGTTGATTGGGCCGGGTCAAAAGAAAGTGAGGAGGACGATATGCGAGATTTCAGATATGCGCTCGCAGCCGGCATCATCCTGCTGTCGCCGGTGACGGTGACGGCGGCCAGCATTACCGAGACCTTCAGCCTAACGATCCCTGTGACTACGCTGGCGACGGATACGGTTTTTCCGGTTACACCCTTCGCGCAATTCAACCCGGCAAATGGCACGCTGAACGAGATTATGACGACGCTTACCGGTCCAGCAACATGGTCTCACACGGGGATAAATCCTGAACTGGAGGGTAGGCTTTTTGTCTTGACCACCCCGCCCGTCGAACTCACGGACACTCAGGAATTTGGGATGACACCGGGTAATATAAAGTTTGATCTCAACGGAACAAATAATGTGTCCATCGCACTCGCGGCTTTTACCGGAACCGGCACAGCGACGCTTGATCTTGAGCTGACGACCCCCGGGCCAGGAACCACGACGTTCGCCACTTCTACAGAGGGGCTCCAGGGAACAATCACCTACGATTATACGCCCGCAACTGCAGTTCCAGAACCCGCTTCGCTTGCTTTGCTGGGCGCCGGTCTCGCGGGCGTCGCCTTCATCCGCCGCAAGCGCACACTACAGCGGTGCACGACATGATCTCGACGCTACGGATGCCGCGACAACTCACAGCTCGCCGATCGTCCTCGAGGACTGGAGGCGGAAACGACGGACAACTCGCATCCTACGAAACCGGACAACTCACGCACCATTCGCAACCGCGCGACCCCTAGTTATTGTGAGGAGAGGTTCAGCTATGCTAGACCAGTATCGGCAGGCAAAAAGGGTTCGCTCGATGCGAAGCCGAAGATGCGCTCTGGCCGCAGCGATCATCATGCTGATGCCGGTATCGGCTATGGCTGCAGTCATCACCCAAACCTTCGGTGTCACGGTTGCTTCGTTCACCCTGCCGTTGGGTGGCATTGTGGTGATACCGAGCACACCTTTCGCCCAATTCGACCCGGTCAACGGCACTTTGGACGAGATCACGACAACGCTCGTCGGATCGGCCACGTGGGCCGGCGTTGGTGAGAGTTTGTCTTTTTCACTCAGCTACGACGGTAAGTTCCATCACTCCCGCCCAAACTTTCCCGAACGACGACAGTTTTCCCGCTTTTTCACCGATGGCGCTCGATATCGACATCAGTGGCACCGACAACACTCCTCTCGTCCTGTCCGGATTGACTGGAGCAGGAATGACGACGCTGGGCCTAACTCTTGAGGGTCTCGCCGACGATGAGTTCGCCACCTCGGCCACCGGACTTCAGGGGACGATCACTTACGACTTCACACCCGCTGCCGTCCCCGAACCCGCCTCGCTCGCGCTGCTGGTCGTCGGTCTCGCCGGCGTCGCATTAATTCGTCGGCGCGTCAGCCGCGCCGGTGCGGTCGGGTCCGGAGCCGGCACAGCGACGCTAAATATTGAGCTGATGACCCCCGGGCCAGGTACACGATATTCCTCATTTTTACAGAGGGGCTCCAGGAACAATCAACCCGAGCGACTATTTATCTAGGGCGGGGAAGCGCCGGCACCCCTCGCGGAGACATCTACCCACGCGTTGCGCCGCCCGGCGGCCAGTGCAATGAGGCGCAGCGGCAGCACCAGCAGCGCAAGGCTGGACGGTTCCGCCACCGCTGCCATCGCCTCCAGGGCGGCCTGAGGCGCGGCCGAGGGCATCACGTTGAACCGCGATCGTCAGCGAGATCTGGCAGGCGCCGTCGCGGGATGGGCGGTCATCGCGTCGGCGGCCGGCGCCTGCGCGCAGCAAACCGAGCAGCTATCGCTTCCCAACGTCACCGTAACCGCGCCCGCTGTGCCTGTCGCAGTGCCCTACCTGCGCGATCCCGGTAAGGCCTACCAGCGAAATCCTTATAGTGGTCGATATCGCGTCGAGGAGAACAAATTTCGCGAGGTCCCGTGTACGGCGACCTTCATCGCCCCTGCCACGGGAGGCAAGTGCCTGCAGGGATATAGGTTGTTACCAGGCGCGACAGACCAAATTACCAACCCGAAAGGCGGCAGCAACTGCGATCTGGCCCTCGATGTGGCGATCTATAGCTCCGGCCACTTGTCGATCGAAGCCGATACTTTGATATTCGATCCCTACAAGCTTACTGCCATAGGGCATCAAACATCTCAGTATTGTTACGTCAATGGTAATCCAGGATACGATCAGGAAGACTTTCAGGACATGAACCAAGTGACGCGGCGTGGCACGAATTGGCGTAATCTTGCCGGTAACGGCGAAGACAAGTCGATCGAATTCTCGGATGGGCCGCACAATTGCATTGCGGTTCAAAAGGCCGGGCCAAAATGGGGAGGCGGCTTCATCTACGTCATGCACGCGAGCATTTGCGCCATCGACACGACCGCGGTGCGGCGCGAGGATGTCGCCTATGTGCTCGGCTCATTGCAGGTTCGCCAATACGACCCGGTCGGCAACCTACGAAAGCCCGGCGAATAACCGCGGGTCAGGCAGGGTGAAGCTCGCGGAAATGGAAGCCAGGCTTGTGCAAAAGGGTATTGGATGGTTGTGGATGGTCGGATTTTTCGGTTTGCTTGATGCCGCAGCTGCTGAGACTCCGCCCTCTTCGACCTCCGGAGCGGCGTTTGACGGGACATATAACTTCGTCTCTTCGACGAAACTGGCTGAAACTTACATAGCGACGGGAACGTCGCGGATGGCCCAATGTCCGGACCGGATCGCGGGGCCGCTTACCATCGTAAACGGTCAGCCGCGGTTTACCATCTCCATACCTGGGAAACCGGCGGAGTTCGAAGGAACAGTTGGGTCTCAGGGCGAGCTGGCGATGAGATCTGTCCTCCCCAATACTGGCGCGCGGCCAACTGAGAGAATGCTACGCGGCAGGATAGACGGAACCGGCACAGCACGCGCGCAGCTGAGCGGTGTTAATTGTAATTATGACTTCATCTGGCGGAAATAATACAAAGCTAAACGGAGCAGCTGTCGCTTCCCAACGTTACCGTCGCCGCACCCGCCGCCTCGGCCGTAGCGCTACCAACGGATCATGCAGGATACGGTTGCGGCGGCAAGGCACGACGGCTAGGCGTGCTATAAGATCATTTATTTAATTGACAAATATTGCTTATTATGATATCAGAGGCTGCCGGGCCTTCGAGGATCGCGAGAAGGAACTCGTTTGGAAATGACAGCTTGCGATTGTTGCACTTATGCCGCAAAGAGCGAAGAACAGCGGTATCAGCCAGGTGATCTGGCTGTTTTCTCAGATCGCCGAATCCTCGGCAGCTCGGGATTTCCGCGGAGGACGAAATGTGGATCGCTGATAAATCGCTGCAAAAAACAGCAAAAACAGCCAGACTCGCCGTATTGTGCACCTTATGAAGGCGGCGCGAGCTCAAGCGCCCCGATGTGGCCGCGTCGGGCTCAGCCTTGCCGGCAGGGCCATGGCCAGGATCAGGCTGATGAGGGCCACGATACCGGCAATCATGTAGACGACGTGGAGCGAGCTGCCGACAGCTTCGGTCAGGCGCTCAATTTCACTGGCACCGAGGCTCTGGCGGCCCGCCGGCGACATCAGCCGGTTGACGGCGTCGCCCGCATTGGGCAGCAGGCGATAGACGCCAAAATTGAGGATCGCGCCGAACACGGCGGCACCGACCGACTGACCGACGATGCGCATGAACATCATCGAAGATGTCGCCATGCCGCGCTCGTTCCAGCCGACGCTCGCCTGGGTCGAGACGATGAAGGCAGTGTTGCAGAATCCCATGCCGACACCGAGCATGAAGGCGCCGCTTACCGCCAAAAGCAACGCGCTCGCCGGGGTCAGCAGGATCAGCAAGGTGCTGCCTGCGACGAGACAGATGCCGCCGATCGATGCCGACAGCCGGTATGAGGTACGGATCATCAGGCGCCCCGCCCCCATGCTGGCAAAGGCCCAGCTTACCGACGACGCGGCGAGCACCACACCGGCGGCCGTCACGTCGCGGCCCATCGCTCCCTGCACGTAAGTCGGCAGAAAGCCGGAAACCCCCATCATCAGCGCGCCGTTGAAAAAACCGGCGAAGCATCCGACCGCCACCACTCGGTTGCGCCAGAGTTTGAAGGGAAGCATCGGTTCCGCCGCGCGCCTCTCGTGCAGCGCCAGCGTCACGAGAGCGACTGCGCCGCCCGTCGCCAGCGCACCGAGGGTCAGCGCGTCGGCATTGCCGGCCTGTACCAGCGCAAACATCGGCGCCCCGACCCCGAGCATCAGCAGGGCCGAACCGAGATAGTCGATGCGATGCCGGCGCGGCTCGCGATCCTCGTGTAGAAACAGACCGAACATGACCAAGGTGGCGGCGCCGATCGGCAGATTCACCCAGAACACCAGGGACCAGCTGACACGCTCGACGACAAAGGCGCCCAATGTCGGGCCGATGATCGCGGCAATGCCGAACATGCCCGACACATACCCCTGCATCCGCGCCCGCTCGACCGGAGTATAGATGTCGCCGATAATCGTCGTGGCGATCGGCTGGATGGCGCCGGCGCCGATGCCTTCAAGCGCCCGGAAAAAGACCAAGGCAGGCATGTCCCAGGCGCAGCCGCATAACAGGGAGCCGAGCAGAAAAATACTTGTGCCGGCAAAGAACACCCGCTTGCGGCCGTAAAGGTCGGCGAGGCGCCCATAGATCGGGATCGTCACCGCCTGAGGCAGGAGAAATGCCGCAAAGGCCCAACTGAATAGGCGAAACCCGCCGAGGTCGGCGACGATGGTAGGCATCGCGGTGGCGACGATATAGCTGTCCGTCGCCACCATGAAGATCGCCAGCATGACCCCGGTCATGACGAGCCGGCGAGCGGCCCGGGCTTCGCCGGTTTGTTCCGTCGCAAGTTCGCGGGTGGTGGGTTGATCGAGCAAAACGCCCCCGATTGCGCAAAGCGGAGCCGGCCGGCGCTATCTACCGGCAACCCCCTTTGCTCAACAAGGCGGCATCGCGCGGGTCAGGGATGCATCGAAATTAGGCATCGGCAATGCTCCGCCTTTATAGCGGACGCCATTCCCCGCGGGACGTACCCGCACCCCGGGAAGAACAGGTAGTCCCCTTAACCAAAAAAGAGTAATTAAACACCGACTCACGCAGTTAATGTGGGATGCGATGCAGCGGGTCGGATCCGGACTACCAAGGAGAAGCAGATGACCGGTTTGGCTGAAGCGTTGCGATGGACGGCACTGGTCATGCTCAGCTGCGTCGTGCCGCTCGGCATCTTTGTCGGCCGCAATAACATTCGCGCCTTCAGACGCGAAATAGTCCGCGACCTGGAACGGCTGTTCAGTTTTGCCAGCTTGCCCAACGGCGCGCCATTAATCATTCCTTCCTTTGAGCTCGTCAAATACAAATACGATCCTGAGGCCAATCCAGAACGCGATCTTCATGATAATCCGCACCGTTTCTCTTATTATTTGTTGCCTGTCGCAATTTACATTATCCTGACGGCGCTCGGGTACCGAATGGCGTTCATGCCGGATGTAGTGCCGCTGCCCAACTACTTTGCTTTTCCGGTCAGCGTTCCCGAGGATCTGGCGGCCGCCGACCGTCCGTTTCTAGGCGCTCTGAGCTACACCTTCATCGGCAGCTACGTCTGGACGATTCAGTACCTGGTCCGGCGAATATCGAATTTCGATCTCGCGCCGATCTCGTTCTTCCAGTCGATCGGCCACATTCTGCTCGCGGTATTCACGATGGCGGCGATCTGGCAAAGCCAGATCCTGGCCTCGGTGGGCCCGCATGCGATGGTGGTCATCGCCTTCCTGGTGGGTTTCTTCCCGACTCTCTGCATCGACGCGCTGATGGCCAAATTCCCCTGGTTGCGGCTGCGGCGGGTTAGCCCGGAGAGCCGAGCCCTGCAGGAGGAATATCCCCTCGACATGATTCTCGGCATCGATCCGTTCATGAAGCTGCGGCTTGCCGAGTTCGAGATCGAGGACGTGCAGAACCTGGCGACGATCAATCCGATCCAGATCTTTGTCGAAACACCATACGGCCTCTATGAAGTCATCGATTGGGTCGCGCAGGCGCAGCTGATCCTGGCGGTCGGCTCGGCTCGCACCCTGCGGCTGCGCGAACTCAATATCCGCACCATCTTCGACCTGGAAAAGGCGTTGGACAGCCCGACCTTGCGCCGGCGGCTGGTGCCGGCGCTGGTCGGGGAGCCGCCCTCCGCAGGGGGCGAGACAATTGAGCTGCCAGCCGGTCAGCCGCCAGTCGGTCAGCCACCCGTTGGTGGCTCGGGAGCCAAACCGCATCAGCCAGTGGCGCCCGGCAGCAGTGAAATGCAACTCGACCTGGCCCTCGAACTCGAACTCGCTGGTCGCGATCATCCGCGACGACCTGCATGTTCAGCGCTTGCGGCAGATCTGGGACGTAATCAGCGATCGGCTGCAGCAGCGCCCAATCCCGCCGGCGAATGTGCCGGTCCGGAATGTGCAACTGCCGGCGGCCGCGGAATGATTTCCAAATAACCGTCAGGCCACCGCTGGGCGCCGCTGAAACGGCCCTGATTGAGCAGCATCTGCAGAAATAATCGCCGGGAGGTTTTGGCTCTCGGGTCCATGTCGAGGGAATCGCCGCTGCGGTGTAGGCCCGCAGCAGCTCACGCGTGAGCTGGGCTTCGGTGCCCCATTCTCGAAGAGAGCGATCCAGCTGAATGCTCTGGATTGCCAATCCTCTCAAGAGCGGGCAATTTGTAAACCAGCGTGCTGCAGCCGAGCAGGATGACGAGAACCACCGCGGCATCCAATGAGGCCATTACCTCACGCCAGGTCCGCTACGAAGAGCGAAGCCTGCAGGCCGCGTTTTGCCCGACCAGAGAGGGGGGAGCAGGAGCGCTATCGGCTATTCCCAGTAGGCCGCGATGATCGTGTTGTCGTCGCCGAGGATCAGATTGAGCCGGTTCGGATTGTGTGTAATGCCTCTGATGCCGCGCGACGGTACGATCCAGCGCAACACCTTGGGGAGATCCTCCTGGCGAACGACCCCTTGCTGGCCAGGTTGCGCCTGGCCGCGCTCGACAAACTTCTTGCCGACGCAGTCTTTGCAGCCGTTGATGTTGATCTGTGCCTGGTTGACGCCCGGCATTTGTTTTACCTCGATCGCATTCTCCGAGGCGCGTACGCGCACGCCCTTGAATAGGTGGCCCTCTTCCAATGGAAACACCGCGCCGATCGGGACAAAACCTTCCGCCACCTGCGTCTGCTCCGGCATCGTCGCGATGAATTGCAGATCGAGGATCCCGTCCAACGGTTTGCCGACAAATGTCGGTACCAGCTGCGGGGCGCTCCAGCCCTGCGAGCCGGTAAGCCCGGTGACCCGGACGATATCGAGCTGGGGCTCTGTCGAAGTCCGGATCACCTCGACGCTGGTGACATAGAGAACAGGAAGTTCCGTCCCCGGGGTCGTTTCATTCGATTGGGTCGGTTCGACCATTTCTCCCGCGCCGCCACCTGCATAACCTTGCGGCTGCGCGGGCGCTCCTGACGGAAGCGGGCCGCCCTGAGCGAATGCGAGCCCGGCCAGAGCGACCTGCAGCGCAGCAGCTATTGCAAACACGCCCAAGCGGGGGAACCTCGTGTTCATCACATCCTCCGAATTACCAGTGTTCATCCCAAGCGGGCGCTGTGATCCTGCGCCCGCGCAGCTATCTCGATGGAAGGAATGCGCGGATCGTTCCGGTCGGACATACTCGGCTGCACGCGGTCCAGCGCATCGAGAACGAGATCGGTTGACCGCATCTTGGTCAGGCGGCAATAGGTGGTCTCGGTGCTGATGAAGGTCCCGTTCTCGGCGAGCTTGTTGACCGGCTCACCCCCACCGCACACGCTGAAATACTCACAGGTTTCACGGCACATCGCCACGCCTGCTTCAATATCTTCGAGCATCCTGGCGAAGTTCGCTCGCCGCGGCAAATCGACGAGCCTGTCACGATTGATGTTCCCCAATAGGAAATCACCGTATTGCGCATTCTTCAAGCCGAGCAGCTCGGGCGAGAATGTCGATATGTTTCCGGCCCAATCCATACTGATGACGGCAAAAGGCTCGACCAGCTGGTTGCCAAACGGAGCATCCTTGGGGCGGATCACCTGCTGCAGTGCGTGCTCGATTTCACGAATGAACGTGATCTTCCCAGGCATCGCCGACGACAGCCGCCAGAACTCGCTCAAGAACCGGTAATACGCGGCCTCGACACTGCTATCGGCAAAGGACTGCGAAACGTGGTCGCCTTCGGATTCTTCTACATTGAAGCACACCTGCTCGATGCCCTCGGCGACATAGAAATCGAACATCTCTCTGGGTTCCAGCATGCTGTCCAGCGACAGCACCGAAATCACATGAAAGGGCACTTCGTGCCGGCGCAGGCACCGAATGCCGGCAATCGTCTTGTCAAAAGTGCCGCGGCCCGAGCGGGTCAGCCTATTGCGATCGTGCAGGAGCCTCGGCCCGTCGACGCTGACCCCGATATTGACGTGCTCCTCGGCAAAGAAATCGCACCATGCGTCGTCAATCAGCGTCCCATTGGTTTGAAAGGAGTGGGTGACCGCCAATTCCGCCGGCCTCGCCCGATCGATCATTCGGAACGCATCGCGGTAGAACCCGATCGGCAACACCGTCGGTTCGCCGGCATGCCATACTACCGACAAGCAGTCCTGGAGCCAGCCCGATGAAAACACCTGCGAAAAAAGATTAGAGAGGGTCGTCGACGCAACGATCGCTTTCGAATTCCGATCCGGCAAATAACAATACCGGCAGTCGATATTGCAGAACGGAGTAGGCTGAATGACCAGCAGTTCTATTCTGGGCACGAGGCGGCTCGCCGTTTACCCACCTACCAATTACGCCACCAGTTGTTCCAGTTGTTCCAGTTGCGCCAATTGTTCCAATTGGGCCAACCCCAACCGCCCCACGGGCGACCCCAACCCCAGCCCCAATTTCCCCAAGCAAGCCGCAGATTGCCGGCACCCGGTTCTACCGCCTTACTCCCGGTACCGCCTACCTCCGAGACCGCCTCACGAATAGCTGCCAGCCTTTCCGCGACCGCATCTTTATCCGAAGCCGAAGGTTGCGCGGTTGTGGGGTGCTCGTTAGCGGCGGCCGGCGCTGTCGAGCCGAGGAATAGCGACATGCCAACTGCCCCGGCAGGGAGGATCCCTGACAGAACCTTGACGTATTTCTGCCGCAGTGACATCAGAACCCCTCCCTCACCAAGCATCAATCAACAATGCGATATAAATCGCTCGCACGCCTATGCCTCGCGCGTCATAGCAATGAAGCTCACCCCAGTCAAACTTATGAAGCCGCGCAAGCCCGGCTCCGCTCGACCGACAAGCTACCAATTACGCCACCAATTATTCCAACCCCCATTGCGCCAACCATTGCGCCAGTTGCTCCACCCGCCGTTGCGCCAGCCGGGGCCTCTCCATCCACCGTTGCGCCACCAATTTCCCCAGGCGAGCTGCTGCTGATCGTCGGCCGGCTCGACCGCGGCCGGGAGGTCTGAGACCGCCTCACGTATGACGGCGAGCCGCTCCGACACACTGAAGAGATCCGATGCCATGGTTGGCGACCCTGCCGGATGCTGGTTGGCGTCGCTAGGTGCGGTCGAGCCGAGCAATAAGGATACGCCGACCGCGCCGGCCGGCATGATCTCGGAAAGTATTTTGAGGTACTTCTGCCGCAGCGACATCGAAACCACCTCTGATGGTCATGATCCGGCAGTTTCGGACAAAACCGTTGCCGCCGTCAAACTCAGACAGGTACCTGCGCCCAAGGGGGTGACGCCTCTACAATTCGGGCAAAGACCGGACAGTCCGGCTCGTGCGCTCCGGGCAGATAACCGATGCTCATCAGGAACTCGTTGACGATCTGCCCGCCGGTGAAGCGAAAGGTCTGCCGAAACAGCCGTGTCCATTCCTGCGGCGATCGCGGGTGGTGCGCCTCGAGCCAGCCGGCGAGCGAGCCGTGGGACCTTCGCAGCGTCTGGATGCGCCGTGCATTCTCGGCCGCCGCTTCGATTTTGAGCCGGTTGCGAATGATCCCCAAATCGGCGAGCAGGCGGTCGATATCGGCCGGCCCGAAACCGGCCACCCGGTCGACGTCGAAATCCGCAAAGGCCGCACGAAACGCCGCCCGTTTCTTGAGGATCGTCAGCCATGACAATCCCGCCTGGTTGATTTCGAGGACGAGCCGCTCGAACAGCACGCTCTCCTCGCTGGTCGGGAAACCGTACTCGCCATTATGATAGGGGCTGTGAACCGGGTGGCCGGGCGCGATTCGGCAGTATGCGGCGCTCAACTCACGGCTCCCGGAAACTCAGCCAGGGCGATCTCACCAATAGGTAAATTACCAGCCAGATGAGTGCCGAAACCACCGTCGTAATAGCCATCTTCAGCAGCAGGCGCGGCTGTTGCGGCGCCCCTGCGGCGTGACCAGGGTCGTCCGGTTCGGCCGGCGTCACCCACAGTGGCAATACGGCAAAGAGGGTGATCCACCAGACAAGGACATAGACGATAATTCCGGTGACCCATGCCATCAGGGGCCGCGTACTGCCGGCCTCGGCTCACGCCTGCTCGAGCTCGATGAGGGTTCCACAAAAATCCTTCGGGTGAAGAAAGAGTACCGGCTTGTCGTGGGCGCCCAACCGCGGCTCGCCATCCCCGAGCACTCTCGCGCCTTCCGCCCGCAGCCGATCCCGCGCCTCGATGATGTCGTCGACCTCGTAGCAGATGTGATGCATTCCGCCGGCCGGGTTGCGCTCGAGAAAGGCCTTGACCGGGGAGGTTGGGCCGAGCGGTTCGAGCAGCTCGATCTTGGTGTTCGGCAACTCGACAAAGACGACCGTCACGCCATGAGCCGGCAGCAGGCGTGGCTCCGAGACGCGCGCGCCCAGGACCTGACGGTAGGTGGCGCCCGCCGCCGCGACATCGGGCACGACGATCGCGACATGGTTGAGCCTGCCGATCATCGCGGAATGCTCCTCGCGCCGCCCCGCCCCCACCCTTCCCTCCCTCGCTTGCGGGGGAGGGGTAGGGTGGGGACCAAGACGGTCGGGAGAGAGGCATTCGCACAGCGCACAGGCGTCAAATCCTGACCAGATGAATTTCGACCAGCGGCCGCTTGCCAAAGCGTTGATTGAGGATGCGGCGCAGCGCTCGGCGAGCCGCATCGCGCACGGCCTCGTCGTCGCGGCGCAGGTCCCGCGGCAATTCGTCGAGCGCACGTTCGACGGCGCTGCGCAAGGCTGGAGCGGCGGCCTCGGCAGCGGCCGGCTCGACGATGCCGATCGTGCTGATCGTCGGCGGCGCCAGGGGTTGACCACGGCGATCGAAAACCAGAGTGGCAACGGCGGTGCCGTTGAAAGTGACGCGACGACGGTCCTTCAGCGCTGTGCCATCGACCGGCAGCAGACCCTTACCGTCGCTGGCGAGCCTCCCGACCGGCACCTCGTCGACGACGCTGGCGCCGCTCGGGGCGAGCCGGACCACATCGCCGTTCTGAATGACCAGCGGCTGTTGAACCTGGCACTCGCCCGCGAGCTCGGCATGCGCGATCAGGTGGCGGGCCTCGCCGTGCACCGGGACGGCAATTTGTGGGCGGACCATCTGGTACATCCGCACCAGCTCGTCGCGGGCCGGATGCCCCGAGACATGGACGAAATGGTCCTCCTCCGTGACGATCTCCACACCCAGCCGGACCAACGCGTTCTGCAGCCGATTGATCGATTTCTCATTGCCCGGAATGATGCGCGACGAGAAGATGACGACATCCCCGGTCTCGAGCACGACATGCGGATGGTCGTCGCGGGCGATCCGCGACAGAGCCGCACGCGGCTCGCCTTGGCTGCCGGTGCAGATCATCACGATCCGGTCGCGCGGGATGTAGCCCGCCTCGTCCTCGGTCAGAAAGCGCGGCAGGTCCGCCAGGTAACCGTTCTCGCGGGCAGCCTTGTCGATCCGCCACAGCGAGCGTCCGACCAGCGCGATTTCCCGGCCGTGGGCGGCCGCCGCCCGCGCAATCGTCTCGAGCCGCGCAACATTCGAGGCGAAGCAGGCGACTGCGACCCGCGCACCATAGCGACCGATCAGGTCGATGAGAGACCGGCGCAGCTCCGCCTCGGATCCTGAAACCCCGGGCCGCAGCGCGTTTGTCGAATCCCCGACCAATGCCAGGACACCCTCGTCGCCGAGCCTGGTCAAGGCCGCCTCGTCTGCAGTCGGGCCGATCATCGGGTCCGGATCGAACTTCCAGTCGCCGGTATGCAATATCGTTCCGACCGGCGTGCGCAGCGCGACCGCATTCGGTTCCGGGATCGAATGCGTGAGGGTGATAAGTTCGAGATCGAACGGGCCGATCGTGAACCTGCCCGACAACGGGACAACATTGATTTTGACCTGATCGGCAAACCCGGTCTCGGCCAGTTTGGCGCGCAAGAACGAGGCGGTAAACGGGGTCGCCCAGATCGGGCAGCGCAGCTGCCTCCAGAGATAAGGAATAGCCCCGATATGATCCTCGTGGGCATGGGTCGCCACGATCCCGAGCAAGCGATCGCGACGTTCGACGATAAAGCCGGGATCGGGCATGACGACTTCGAGCCCCGGCTGCGAATCATCTCCGAAAGTGACGCCGCAATCGATGATCAGCCAGTCGCCTTGGTACCCGTAGACATTCAGGTTCATCCCGATTTCGCCCGCACCGCCGAGCGGGACAAAGAAGAGCGCGTTGGGGTCGCCGTAATCCGGCCGGGCCCCCGGCTGCAAAGGCGGATGGTTCATTTGTTGCTGTTTTGACTGTAGATCAGACGGAGTCCCCACAAGTTCAGATCGGGATCGACATGGTCGATGATACTAGCCCCGGCGAACAGCGGGGCGAGCCCGCCGGTGGCGATGACGTCCATTCGCTCGCCACGCTCAGCCCGGATGCGCTGCACCAGTCCCTCGACCAGTCCGATATAACCCCAATATATGCCGGACTGCATGCAGCTCACCGTGTCCTTGCCGATAACGCGCTCGGTGCGGCGGATACGAATGCTGGGGAGCTTTGCCGCCGCCATTTCCAACGCGTGCAATGACAAGTTGATCCCCGGCGCGATCACGCCGCCGCAATAATTGCCGTCCCGGTCGACCACGTCGAAAGTCGTGGCGGTGCCGAAATCGACGACGATGAGCGGACCCTGGTACCGGTCGTGCGCCGCGATGGTATTGACCAGTCGGTCGGCGCCGACGTCCTCCGGCCGGTCGACCAGTGCTTTGGTGCCGAGCGTCACGCCCTTCTCGCCGACCACGAGCGGATCGGTGTGGCAATATCTCCGGCACAGCGTAACGATATTAAAATTGACGTCGGGCACGACGCTGGCGATCACTGCGCCATCGACATTGCCCCGCGCCAGGCCTTCCAGCGACAATAGATGATCGAGCCAGACCACATATTCGTCGGCCGTACGCTTGCCTTCGGTAGCCGTGCGCCAGCTGCCCTTGAGATCGGCGCCATCCCAGATCGCGAATACAGTGTTGGTGTTATTGGCATTGACGGCGAGGAGCATGCAGCTTCTTTCACGCGGCTGGGAAGACCTCGCCGGCGGAAATGCGCCGGTCCTCCCCTGCACAGTCGAGCAATAGGTTTCCTTCGTGATCCAGCTCGAGAAAGCGCCCGCAGAAGGCGCGAGAACTCGAGGCGGACCCGGATCGGTTCGCCGCGAACGATTGCTGCGGCCGCCAGCCAGGATGCGCGAACCGGCGCAAAGCCCTCCACGCGCCACCGCGTATGCCATGATCGAAAATGCGCGGCGAACTCCTCGAGCATCACCTCCGGCATGATCTCGCCCAAGCCTTCTTCCATAATGGAAGTTGCAGGAAATTCCGTCCCTCGCGGCGATGCCGTGAGGTTGACTCCAACGCCCACCACGATGAAGCTCAGCTTTTCGGACCCGACCGTCTCGGATTCGAGAAGCAGGCCGGCGATTTTCCGACCGTCGATCAGCACATCATTCGGCCATTTATACGCTATTCGCTCGATCCGCGGCAGTATTGCACGAAGCGCATCTCCGACCGCCAAGGCTGCGACAAAGCCAAGCTGCGCCGCGCTGCCTGCCGGGCAGTCGGGCCGCAAGATCAGAGAAAGGTAGAGATTGCCTGGCGGCGAGCTCCAGGCGCGCCCGCGACGCCCGTGACCGGCGCTCTGCTCGAGCGCCCATACGAGCGTACCTTCTTCCGCACCTTCGCGGGCCAGATGCTTTGCCTCGTCGTTGGTACTCCCGATCGAGTTCGTAACAAAGCAACCGATAGCCTGGGAGCAGCTTCGGCCGACTTTTGGTCACGGCGAGAAGAGCGCCAAAGCCGCTGCGTCAGCGCCGCCGACGATCGGACCGGGAAGAATGAAAAAGAACAACGTGACGACCGCGGTGACGAACAGCACACCTTTGAGCTCGGCGGTCAATGGCCGGTCAAAGGCCCCGACCGGCTCGTCGAAATACATGACCTTGACGACCCGGAGATAATAAAATGCCGACACGACGCTGGTTACGACGCCGATGACGGCCAGTCCCGCGAGCTTGGCGTCGATCGCGGCAAAGAAGACGTAGAGTTTGGCGAAGAATCCCGCAGTCGGCGGTATCCCGCTCAATGCGAACATGAAGATCGCCAAGGCCAATGCAAGCCCGGGCTGCGAGCGCGACAACCCGGCGAGATCCGAAATGCCTTCGAGCATGCGGCCATTCCGGCGCATGCACAGGATCACCGCCCAGGTGCCGACCGTCATGAACAGGTAGATTGCCATGTAGACCAGCACACCGCGTATGCCGGCCGCGGTGCCGGTAGCCAGTCCGATCAGTGCGTAGCCGACGTGGCCGATCGAGCTGTAAGCCATCAGGCGCTTGATGTTCTCCTGGGCGATTGCGGCGACCGCGCCCAGCACCATCGAGGCGATCGACAGAAAGACGATGACCTGACGCCATTCGCCGAGGAGCGGGCCGAACGGCTCGATCATGAAGCGAATGAAGAGGGCGAAGGCGGCGATCTTCGGTGCTACGGCGAAAAAAGCCGCCACCGGGGTTGGTGCCCCCTCGTAGACATCGGGCGTCCACATGTGGAACGGCACCGCCGAGACCTTGAAGGCAAGTCCGACGACGACAAAGACGAGGCCGATCAGGATCCCGGCGGAATGCGCCAACCCGCCGCTCACCAGAGTGGCAATTTCGCTGAAGGCGGTGGTGCCGGTAAAGCCGTAGATCAGCGAAGCGCCGTAAAGCAGCATTCCCGACGACAGCGCACCGAGCACGAAATATTTGAGCCCGGCTTCGCTCGATCGGGTCGAATCCCGATTGAAGGCGGCGACGACATAGAGCGCCAAATTCTGCAATTCGAGGCCGACGTAAAGAGTGATCAAGTCATTCGCCGAGATCATGACCATCATCCCGGTCGTCGACAGCAGCACGAGGACCGGGAACTCGAACCGGGCGATCCCCTGATCCTCGTTGTAACGCATCCCGATCAGGATCGTTACCGCCGACCCGATCAGCACGAGGGCTTTCATGAACAGGGCGAAAGCGTCGGTGACGAACATGCCGTAGAAGCCGAGAAGCCGCTCGCCTCCCTGCGCCAGGGAAACGGCGAGCGCGATGATCAGCACCGCGATGGCGAGCCAGGAAACTGTCCGCGTCGACTTTTCGCCGCTGATCGCGCCGAATATCAGCAACGCCATCGCGCCGACGGCGAGAGTGATTTCGGACAACGCCGGCGCGAGGTTAGGAACTAGAAGTACTGGCATCGGTGCCGGGCCTAAGGCAAGCTGGCGCGGCGCATACCCGCGGCCTCGGTGGCGGCCGTCACTTGCTGAACCAGGTGGTCGACGGAGACCTGGATCGGACGCAGGAACGAGAGCGGGTAGACCCCCATCCAGATCACCAAGACGAGCAGCGGGACAAACAATGCCTTCTCGCGCATGCTCAGATCCAGCATACCGCGGAGATCGGCGCGGGTGAGCGTCCCAAAGATCACTCGCCGATACATGTAGAGCATGTACATCGGGCCGAGAAACAATGCCGTCGCCGCAAGCGTGCATTCGAGCGTGTTCACCCGGAACGTGCCGAGCAAGATCAGAAACTCGCCGACAAAGCCGCTGGTGCCGGGCAGTCCGACCGCCGCCAATGTGAACACCATCAGCACGAAGGCGTAGGCCGGCATGCGGTGCACGAGGCCGCCAAAGCGGGCAATCTCGTGCGTGTGCAGCCGGTCATAAAGGACGCCGACGCAGAGAAAAAGAGCTCCCGAAACAAGCCCATGGCTCAACATCTGAATGACGGCGCCCTGCACCGCCTCGCTAGTCACGGCAAAGGTGCCCATCGTGACAAACCCCATATGGGCAATCGACGAGTAGGCGATCAGCTTTTTCATGTCGATCTGCGCCAATGCCACGAGTGACGTGTAGATGACGGCAATGGCGCTGAGCGCGAAGATCAGCGGCGTGAAATAAGCCGAGGCGAGCGGAAAGATCGGCAGGGAAAAGCGAATAAAGCCATAGCCGCCGAGCTTCAGCAGAATTCCTGCGAGGATCACCGAGCCTGCGGTTGGAGCCTCCACATGAGCGTCGGGCAGCCAGGTGTGCACCGGCCACATCGGGACTTTGACGGCAAAGGACGCAAAAAACGCCAGCCAAAGCCATTTCTGCAGATGGGGGGGAAAGAGCTCGCTGTGAGCCAGCGCATACTCGATGTCCGTCGTCCCGGTCTGAAAATAGACGGCGAGGACGGCGAGCAGCATCAGTACCGAACCGAGCAATGTGTAGAGAAAGAACTTGAAGGCCGAATAGATCCGGTTTGAGCCGCCCCATACCCCGATGATCAGGAACATCGGAATCAGCACGCCTTCGAAAAAGACGTAGAACAGGATGAAGTCGAGCGAGCAAAAGACCCCGGTCATCAAGGTCTCGAGCACGAGGAAAGCGATCATGAATTCCTTGACCCGGAATTGGATCACTTCCCAGGCGGAGACGATGGTAATGAACGTCAGAATGGTCGTCAGCAGCACGAAGAAGAGGGAAATACCGTCGATCCCCATGTGATAATTGAAATCGAAGCCGCCGAGGGTGACCCAGCTCGCCCGTTCGACGAACTGAAACTCGGCGGTGTTGGGATCGAAGTCGAACCACAGCACGAGCGACAGCGCAAAGACGATCAGCGAGGTCCACAGCGCGATCCAGCGCGCATTGCGCGCGACCACCAGCTCGTCGCCCCGCGCCATCAGAATGAAGGCGCCGCCTACCAATGGCAGGAATGTGACGAGCGAAAGGAGCGGCCAATCGCTCATCGCGAGGTTCCGGCGCTCATCGCGGGAACAAGTACCACGTTACCAGCGCGACAAGGCCGATCATCATCGCGAATGCATAATGATAGAGATAACCGGTCTGCAACCGGCTGGCCTGCCGTGCCAGATCGCGAGTCACCGCGGCGACCCCGTTTGGCCCGAGCCCATCGATAACCGCGCCGTCGCCGGACTTCCACAGCCCGTCGCCGAGCAACACCGCGGTCCGCACGAAGATCCGATCGTAAAGATCGTCGAAATACCATTTGTTCAGCAGGAACAGGTAAAGGACGCGAAACTGCGCGGCGAGGCGCACCGGTATGGTACGATCGACCATGTAGAAGACATACGCCGCGGCGATTCCGAGGACACCGGCGAACAGCGGCAAATAGGCGATCACGAGCGGAATGTGCTCCGCCGCGCCAAGCGAATCATGGTTGGGCAGCACGAGGATCGCGCTCTTCCAAAAGCCTGCCTGCTCGTCGCCGACAAAGCCGTTGTAAGCGATATAGCCGGCGAAAGCGGCGCCGAAGGCGAGGACGATCAGCGGTATCCGCATTACCCACGGGCTCTCATGGGCATGATGCATGGTCTCTTCATCGGCGCGCGGCTCGCCGTGAAATGTCATGAACATGACCCGCGTGATGTAGAAGGCGGTCATGAAGGCGGCCAGCGTCCCCAAGGCGAAGGAATAGCGGCCAACGGCAGTCCCGGAAGCCCAGGTCGCCGCGAGTATCGTATCCTTTGAAAAATAACCGGAGAAATACGGGATGGCGCTCAACGATAGAGCACCGACCCACATCGTCCCGTACGTCCATGGGATACGGCGCCACAGGCCGCCCATCCGGCGCATGTCCTGCTCGCCACCCATTGCGTGGATGACCGACCCGGCGCACAGGAACAACAGGCCCTTGAAGAAGGCGTGGGTGAAGAGGTGAAACATTGCCGCGGCATAAGCGGAGACCGCGGCGGCCGCGAACATATAGCCGAGCTGGCTACAGGTCGACCAGGCGATGACGCGTTTGATGTCGTTTTGCACCATGCCGATGCTGGCGGCAAAGGCCGCCGTAGTCCCGCCGACGACACCGACCACGGCGAGCGCGGTCGGCGCGTATTCGAACATTGGAGACAGCCGGCACACCATGAACACGCCCGCCGTCACCATTGTCGCCGCGTGGATCAACGCCGATACTGGGGTTGGACCCTCCATCGCATCGGGCAGCCAGGTGTGGAGCGGGATCTGCGCCGATTTCCCCATCGCACCGATGAACAGGAGGATGCATGCAAGGCTCAGCGAATCAACTTGCCAGCCGAGGAATTCCATTGTCGTCCCGACGGCCTTGGGTGCGGCGCCGAAGACTGTCCCGAAATCGAGGCTGCCGAAGATCACAAAGGTCGCGAAAATGCCGAGGGCGAAGCCGAAATCGCCGACTCGGTTGACAATAAACGCCTTGATCGCGGCGGTATTGGCAGACGGGCGGTCATACCAGAAGCCGATCAAGAGATAGGACATCAGACCGACACCTTCCCAGCCGAAGAACAGCTGCACGAAGTTGTCCGACGTCACCAGCGCCAGCATGAAAAAGGTGAAGAGGCTCAGATAGGCCATGAATTGCGGGATCGCCGGATCCTCCGCCATGTAGCCAATCGAATACACGTGGACCATAGACGAAACTATGGTCACGACGAGGATCATGACCCCGCTCAACGTGTCGAGCCGCAACGACCACGAGACATCGACACCGCCGGCAACAATCCACTGTGCAAGCGGAATCACTTGTATTTCACCGCTCGCAAGGATGTCGCGGAACAGAAAGCCACCCAGCACGGCCGAAAGCAGAAGGGCGCCGCAGGTGACCAGCTGAGCGCCGCGGTCGCCGATCGCTCGGCCGAAGAAGCCGGCGATGATCGTGGCGATCAGGGGTAGAAAGACGACGGCGACGGCCAATGCCTTCAGCCCCGGGTACCGTCATTGCCGGGCTTGACCCGGCAATCCAGATAACAGGTCCCGCCGTCGCCAGTGGACGTGGATGCCCGGGTCAAGCCCGGGCATGACGATTTGATGGTACGAGCGATCACGCTCAGCCCTTCATCATGTTGATGTCCTCGACCCGGATCGTGCCGCGGTTGCGGAAATAGACGACGAGGATGGCGAGGCCGATTGCCGCTTCCGCCGCCGCTACCGTCAACACGAACATCGCAAAGGCCTGGCCGATTAGGTTGTTCAAAAAGACCGAGAAGGCGACGAAATTGATGCTGACCGCGAGCAGCATCAGCTCGATCGACATCAGCATGATTATCACGTTCTTGCGATTGAGAAAGATGCCGAAGACCCCCAGCGTGAACAGGATCGCAGCTACCGTCAGATAATGCGCCAGGCCGATCAGCATCAGTCGCTCCCGGCGCCGAGCGGCACCTTGACGACTTCGACAGTCTCGGAGCGCCTGCGGGCCAACTGCGCCGCAATCGATTGCCGCCTGACGTCGGCGCGGTGACGCAAGGTCAAGACGATTGCCCCAACCATCGCGACGAGCAAAATCAATCCCGCCACCTGAAACGCGAACACGTAGCGCGTATAGAGGAGATCGCCGAGCGCTCGGGTATTGGTGAGCGCAACACCACCGGTCGCGGCCAGCGCGGGGGCCTGGCTCGGTACGGACGGGCTGACCGCCCAGCCGCCAATGACGAGGATGAGCTCGGCGAGCAGGATCAGGCCGACCAATGTGCCGATCGGAAGGTATTGCACGAAGCCGCTGCGCAATTGCAGAAAGTCGATGTCCAGCATCATCACGACGAAGAGAAACAGGACCGCGACCGCCCCGACATAGACGATGACCAGGATCATCGCCAGGAACTCTGCGCCGATCAATATGAACAAGCCGGCGGCATTGAAAAAGGCGAGGATCAGGAACAGCACGGAGTGCACCGGGTTGCGCGCCGAAACGACCAGCACTCCGGAGGCGACGGCTACCGTGGCAAAGATATAGAAGAGGATCGCCTGGACGATCATTGCGGCCGACCCCAACAGCAGTCATTCCGGGAGGCCCCGCAGGGGCAGGTCCGGAAGCCATGAACACGGACCGATGCTGCGTTGGGAAGGGCCGGTGTTCCTGGATTCCGGGCTCGCGGGCGACGCTCGCGCCCCCCAATGACGGCGATTAATGATGGGTGCAAATCTGTTACCGGTACGGCGCGTCGAGGGCAAGGTTCTTGGCGATCTCGGCCTCCCAGCGATCGCCGTTCGCCAATAGCTTCTCCTTGTCGTAGAGCAGCTCCTCGTGCGTTTCGGTTGCGAACTCGAAATTCGGCCCCTCGACGATCGCATCGACCGGACAGGCCTCCTGGCAATAGCCGCAATAGATGCATTTGGTCATGTCGATGTCATAGCGCGTCGTGCGCCGGCTGCCGTCTTCGCGCGGCTCGGCCTCGATCGTGATCGCCAGTGCCGGGCATATCGCCTCGCACAGCTTGCACGCAATACAACGCTCCTCGCCATTCGGATACCGGCGCAACACGTGCTCGCCGCGAAACCGCGGGCTCAGCGGCCCCTTTTCATAGGGGTAATTTACGGTGACTGTCCGCTTGAACATGTAGCGCAAGGTCAACCCCAGCCCCGACAGCAGCTCGGTGAGCAACAGGCTGCGGGCGCCGCGTTCCAGTAATCCCATCGCCATAAATCGGTTCCTCAGCGCTGCGGCAGCCATCCCGCCGCGGTCAGTACCCCAGCCGTCAGCACCAGCCAAAACAGCGAAAACGGCAAAAACACCTTCCAGCCGAGCCGCATCAGCTGGTCATAGCGGAACCGCGGGAAGGTGGCACGCACCCAAAGAAAACAGAACAGCACAAAGGCAATCTTGAGCGCGAACCAAATCGGCCCGGGCACCCAGGTAAAAGGCACGACCCCGAACGGCGCGAGCCAACCGCCGAGAAACAGCACGCTGGTCATCGCGCTCATCAAGATCATGTTGCCGTATTCGCCGAGGTAGAACAGCGCGAACGTCATCGACGAATATTCAACGAAATAGCCGGCGACGATCTCCGTCTCGCCCTCCGGCAGGTCGAAAGGCGCGCGTCCGGTCTCGGCCAAGGCCGAAATGAAGAAAATCACGAACATCGGCAAGAGCGGGACCGCGAACCATATATGGCGCTGCGCCTCGACGATCTCGGTCAAGTTGAGCGATCCCGCGCACAGCAGCACAGTAACGAGCACGAAGCCGATCGCCACCTCATAGGAAACCATCTGCGCCGCCGAGCGCAGCGCGCCGAGAAAAGCGTATCGGGAATTCGAAGCCCAGCCGGCCAGGATGATCCCGTAGACGCCGAGCGAGCTGACCGCAAATAGATAGAGAATGCCGACATTGATGTTGGCGATCACGACCCCGGGATCGAACGGGATGACCGCCCAAGCAACAAGTGCCAACGTGAAGGTGATCAGCGGCGCAATGACGAACACCACCCGGTTCGCGCCGCTCGGGACTATGGTTTCTTTGACGAGCAATTTGAGACCGTCGGCGAAAGGCTGCAACAGGCCAAACGGGCCGACGACATTCGGCCCCTTGCGCAGCTGCGAAAAGGCGAGGACCTTGCGCTCGGCATAGGTGAGCATGGCGATCGCCAGCAACAACGGCACCACGACAATGACGACTTCGATGGCGGTGATGACGGTCGGCCAAGCGTAGCCGGTCCAGAAATTACCCATGAGTGCCGGTCCGTGGCGGGGTGGCGTGCCGCCCGTCGACAAAAAGCTGGCTGCACCGCGCCATGGTGTGGCTGGCGCGGCTGATCGGATCGGTTTGGTAAAAATCCGTGATCGGATATTCAAAGGGATCGGCGGCGACCGGCCCGGCCTCCCCAAAGGCCTCCCACGCCGCGGTAGTCACCGAATCCGCTTCGGCTAATGCCGGATGTTTTTCCCACATCTGGCGACGCAGATCGCGCAGCTCATCAAAGGGCAGCGGACGGCCGATGGCGCCGGACAGGGCGCGCAGGATCTTCCAGTCTTCGCGCGCCTCTCCGGGCGGGAACACCGCGCGCCGCGCCAGCTGCACGCGGCCCTCCGTATTGACGTAGGTGCCGTCCTTCTCGGTATAGCCGGCGCCCGGCAGTATGACATCGGCGCGAGCGGCCCCGCGGTCGCCGTGATGCCCCTGGTAAATCACAAAGGCTGATCCGAGATCGCTCGTATCGATCTCGTCGGCGCCGAGAAGGTAGAGAATTTCGATGTCGCCGGATTTGCATCCGGCGGTGATGCCGCGCACATCGCGTCCTCCTGCTCCCGGCACAAAGCCGAGATCGAGGCCGCCGACCCGCGCGGCAGCGCGGTGCAGAACATTGAACCCGTTCCAATCCTCGCGAACGAGCTCGCCATTTTCCGCAATGCGCCTGGCCGCGCCCAGGACGCAGACGCCGTCAGGGCGGGCGAGCGCCCCCTGCCCGACCACGATCATCGGGTTTTTGGCATTGCGCAGCACCGCGGCCCAGGGGTGGTCGCCCGCAGCCAATGCGTTCAATACGGCGCCGCGATTGCCCAGCATCTCGACCGGAAACGTCAGGTCCAGGGCAGGGCCGATCGCCGCGACGCGGAAACCACCGTGGAGATAGCGCTTGCGCAGCCGCGCATTAACGAGCGGCGCTTCCCAGCGCGGGTTGGTGCCGACCAGCAAACAGACATCGGCCTTTTCGATCCCGGCAATCGTGGTGTTGAACAAATATGCGGCGCGGCACCGCGTATCGAGCCTGGCGCCGTCCTGGCGGCAATCGAGGCTGGAGGCGCCCAGCCCGTGGAATAGCTCCTTAAGCGCAAACATCGCCTCGGCGTCGCACAAATCGCCGGCAATCGCGGCGACACGCTCGCCCGGGACCTTCTTCAACCGTTCCGCGACAAGCTCGATGGCCTCCCCCCAACTCACCGCGCGCTTCCGCTGCCGGCCGAAATAGGGCCTGTCTAGCCGCCGGCGGACGAGGCCGTCGATCGCGTACCGGGTCTTATCCGAGATCCACTCCTCGTTGACCGCCTCGTGGACGCGCGGCAGCACGCGCAAAACCTGCGGTCCGCGCGAGTTGACCCTGATGTTGCTGCCGACCGCATCCATGACGTCGATCGATTCGGTTTTTACCAGCTCCCAAGGGCGAGCAACGAATGCATAAGGCTTTGAAGTCAGTGCGCCGACCGGGCACAGATCGATGATGTTGGCCGACAACTCGGAATCCAGCGCGCGCTCGATATAGGTCGTGATCTCCATGTCCTCGCCGCGCCCGGTGGCGCCGAGCTCCTGAACGCCAGCGATTTCGGTCAGGAACCGGATACAGCGCGTGCAGTGAATGCAGCGGTTCATGTGGGTTTCGACCAGCGGGCCGAAATCTTTGTCGGGGACCGCGCGCTTGTTCTCCTCGTACCGGCCGCGGTCGAAACCGTAAGCCATTGCCTGATCCTGCAGATCACACTCGCCGCCCTGATCGCAGATCGGGCAATCGAGCGGGTGATTGATCAGCAGGAACTCCATTACCCCTTTTTGCGCCTTGAGCGCCTTTGGCGATTTGGTGAGAACCACCATCCCGTCAGTCGCCGGCATCGCACAAGAAGCAATCGGCTTGGGCGACTTTTCCACCTCGACGAGACACATCCGGCAATTTCCGGCGATCGCCAGGCGCTCGTGATAGCAGAAGTGTGCGACTTCGATCCCCGCATGTTCGCAGGCCTGCAAGATCGTCGTGCCAGCAGGCACCTCGACCTCATGCCCGTCGATTGTCAGCTTCGGCATTGTCAGGCCGCCCGCCTTTCCCGCGTGGCCGCTTGGCGATACTCGGCGATCCGCTTCTCCATCTCAGGACGGAAGTGCCGGATCAGCCCCTGCACCGGCCACATGGCACCGTCCGCGAGAGCGCAGATCGTATGACCCTCGATCTCGTACGAGACGTCGAGCAGCATGTCGATCTCGGCCACCGAGGCATTGCCTTCGACCATGCGCTCCATGACCCGCCATACCCAGCCGGCGCCCTCGCGGCACGGGGTGCACTGGCCGCAGCTCTCGTGCTTGTAGAATTTCGACAGGCGAGCGATCGCCTTTACGATATCCGTCGACTTGTCCATGACAATGACTGCGGCGGTCCCCAGCCCACTCTTGACGGCGACCAGGCTGTCGAAATCCATCAGCACGGTTTCGCAGATCGATTTCGGAATGACCGGTACCGACGAACCGCCGGGAATGACGGCGAGCAGATTGTCCCAACCGCCCCGCACGCCGCCGCCGTGCCGCTCGATCAGCTCCTTGAGCGGTATGCTCATCGCCTCTTCGACATTGCAGGGCGTGTTTACGTGGCCGGAAAGACAGTAGATCTTCGTCCCCGAGTTCCGCGGCCGGCCGATACCGGCAAACCAAGCAGCGCCGCGCCGTAAGATCGCCGGCACGACCGCAATGGTCTCGACATTGTTGACCGTAGTCGGACAGCCATAGAGACCGACTTGCGCCGGGAAGGGGGGTTTCAGGCGGGGCTGGCCTTTGCGCCCTTCAAGGCTCTCGAGCAGCCCGGTCTCCTCGCCGCAGATATACGCGCCCGCTCCGCGATGCAGGTAGAGCTCAAAATCCCAGCCCGAGCCACAGGCGTCCTCGCCGATCAATCCGGCGTCGTAAGCCTCGTCGATGGCGGCTTGCAGGCGCTTTGCTTCGTTATAAAACTCGCCGCGGATATAGATGTAGCAAGTGTGGACGCCCATGCCGACCGAGGCGAGCAGGCAGCCTTCGATCAGCTTGTGCGGGTCGTTGCGGATAATGTCCCGGTCCTTGCAGGTGCCTGGCTCGCTCTCATCGGCATTGACGCAAAGGTAAGTCGGACGGTCGCTCTGCTTTGGCATGAACGACCACTTCAAGCCTGTCGGGAAACCGGCGCCACCGCGCCCGCGCAACCCGGAATTCTTTGACTTGCTCGACAATCCAATCCCGCCCCTTGAGGATCAGCTCCTTAGTGCCGTCCCAGTCGCCCCGCCTCTGAGCGCCCGCAAGCCGCCAGTCATCGCGACCGTAAAGGTTAGTGAATATCCGGTCCTTGTCGGCAAGCATTGCTTCCTCTTATTCCTGACTGCCGATGGACCCTGCGCCGGGCTCGACCAGGGTGGTGCGGCCGCTGACCGGCTCAGAACCCTGCCGGCCGATTACCGAACCCGGTAGAGGTGCCTTCCCATCCCGCAATGCGTCGAGCAGCGCCTCGGTCGCGGGAGCGTCCAGATCCTCGTAAAAATCGTCGTTGACCTGCAGGATCGGTGCGTTGACGCAGGCGCCGAGACACTCAACCTCGACCAAAGTGAAGAGTCCGTCCGCCGTGGTGCCGCCGACGCCGATGCCGAGCTTGCGCTCGCAGGCCTGAACGACTGCATCGGAGCCGCGCAGCCAGCATGGCGTTGTCGTGCAGGCCTGCAGCAGGTAGCGACCGACCGGCCGCAGGTTGAACATCGTGTAGAAAGTAGCGACCTCGTAGACGCGGATCGGCGCCATTTCGAGGATCGCGGCGACATGGTCCATCGCCGCGCGAGACAGCCATCCGCCTTGCTGTTCCTGCGCGATGTACAACAGCGGCAGCACGCCACTCGCCTGACGGCCCGGCGGGTACTTGGCGATGTGGGCCTTGGCCTGCTCGAGATTTTCGGGCGTGAACTCAAAGCTCTCGGGCTGCTCGAAGGGAAGCCCTTCGACCGGCGCGCTCATCGGTCGATCTCGCCGAACACGATGTCCATCGAGCCGATAATCGCCACGACGTCGGCTAGCATATGGCCCCGGCACATGAAATCAGTCGCTTGCAGAAAAGCAAATCCCGGCGACCTGATCTTGCAGCGGTAGGGCCGGTTAGTGCCGTCCGCAACAAGATACACCCCGAACTCGCCCTTGGGCGCTTCCACCGCGGTGTAAGTTTCGCCGGGTGGCACGTGATAGCCCTCGGTATAGAGCTTGAAGTGATGGATCAGCGCTTCCATCGAATTCTTCATCTCGGCCCGCGGCGGCGGCGCCACTTTCCGGTCGTTGACCTTTACCGGTCCAGCCGGCATCCGCTCGAGAGCCTGCCTGATTATCCGGACCGACTGTCGCATCTCCTCGATGCGGACGAGGTAACGATCGTAAGAATCGCCGTTTCGCCCGATTGGAACATCGAACTCCATCTTGTCATAGGCGTCATAGGGCTGCGCGCGGCGCAGATCCCAGGCGACCCCGGAGCCGCGCAACATTGGGCCAGAAAATCCCCAATCCGCGGCCTGTTCGGCGGTCACAACACCGATGTCAACGGTGCGCTCCTTGAAGATGCGGTTCTCAGTCAGCAGGCGTTCGATATCGTCGATCGTCTGCGGGAATGTGTCGCAAAACGCCAGAATGTCCTCGGCGAGGCCGGCAGGCATGTCGAGGTGCACGCCGCCGGGCCGAAAATAATTGGCGTGCAAGCGGGCGCCCGACACGCGCTCATAGAATTCCATCAACCGTTCGCGCTCTTCAAAGCCCCACAGGAACGGCGTGATCGCGCCGACATCGAGCCCGAACGCGCACACGCACAGCAGGTGATTCAGGATCCTGGTAATTTCGGCGAACAGCACGCGGATGTATTGCGCCCGCGGCGGCGGGGCGATGCCCATCAGTTTTTCGACGGCAAGCGCGAAGGCGTGCTCCTGGCACATCGGCGACACATAGTCGAGCCGATCAAAGTAGGGGATCGCCTGCAGATACGTCTTGTATTCGATCAGCTTTTCGGTGCCGCGGTGCAACAGGCCGATATGCGGGTCGGCCCGCTCGATGACCTCGCCATCCATTTCGAGCACCAGCCGCATGACGCCGTGAGCGGCCGGATGCTGCGGGCCGAAATTCATCATGTAGTTCTTAATGTGCGGCGGGCCTTCCAGCTCATCCGGAACCGGCGAACGCGGGTCGCTCATTTCCCGCCCTCCCTTGGGGTCTCGCCGTCCGTTGGGGTGGCCTTTTCGTCACCCGGGAGGATTTTGTCCATTCCCTCCCACGGAGACAGGAAGTCGAAGCTGCGGAATTCCTGTTGCAACCGGACCGGATCGTAGACGACCGCCTTCTGATCCTCGTCGTAACGCAGCTCGACATATCCTGTCAGCGGGAAATCCTTGCGCAGCGGATGACCCTCAAAGCCGTAATCGGTCAAGATGCGGCGCAGGTCGGGGTTGTCGGCGAAATAGATGCCGAACAAATCCCACGCCTCGCGCTCCCACCAGCCGGCGCTGCTGAACAGCCCGACCGCTGACGGCACCGGCTGCTCTTCGTCGGTATCGACCTTGATGCGGATGCGCTGGTTGAGCCGCATGCTGAGGAGGTTGTAGACGACCTCAAACCGCAGCGGCCGGTCGGGAAAATCGGTGCCGCAGATGTCGCAGAGCACGGTAAAGGCGCAATTCGGGTCATCGCGAAGAAATCTCAGGACACGAGATAACGCCTCCCGTTTCACGCGGCAGCACAACTCGCTGCCGTGGATTTCGGCGGCGATCACCGCATCGGATAACGCTGCCGAGACATGTTCGGACAGAGCCTCGAGTTTTTCCTGCATGGCCGATCAACGGGCGAAGTTGCGGGTGCGTTTGATTTTCTTCTGCAGCAACAGAACGCCATACAACAGCGCCTCCGCGGTCGGCGGACAGCCCGGGACGTAAACGTCCACAGGCACGATACGATCGCAGCCACGCACCACCGAGTACGAATAGTGATAATAGCCGCCGCCATTGGCGCATGAGCCCATCGAGATGACCCAGCGCGGCTCGGCCATTTGGTCGTAGACCTTGCGCAATGCCGGCGCCATCTTGTTGCACAAAGTGCCAGCGACGATCATCACATCCGATTGGCGCGGGCTTGCACGGAAGACGACGCCGAAGCGGTCGAGGTCGTAACGGCTCGCCCCGGTGTGCATCATCTCGACCGCGCAACACGCCAGACCAAAGGTCATCGGCCATAGCGACCCAGTGCGTGCCCAGTTCACCAGGTTGTCGAGCGTCGCGACGACGAAACCCTGGTTCTGCACTTCCTCGGTTGCAGCCTTGAGGAGCACATTCTGCTCAGAGCCGGGAGGAAGCGGGCGGGCAGGTGTCTCGATCACTCCCATTCCAACGCCCCCTTTTGCCATTCGTAGATAAAGCCGATGGTGAGCACCCCTAGAAATACGATCATCGACCAAAAGCCGAACATCCCGATATCGCCGAGCGCGACCGCCCACGGAAACAGAAAAGCCACCTCAAGATCGAAAATGATGAACAGGATCGCGACCAAATAATAGCGGACATCGAACCGCACCCGGGCATCGCCGAACGGATCGAACCCGCATTCATACGGTGACAACTTTTCCGTGTTGGGCTGCTGGCGCGCAACAATGAAAGAAGCAGCCACCATCACGATCGATATCGCGCCGGCAACGGCGAGAAACACGAGGATCGGGAAGTACTCGCGGAGTAGAGTTTCCATGGAGGCTCTTGCTGACGTGCTGCACCGCGGGCCGCAGAAGCCGCGTTCCGGCCGACGCGTCACAGAAACATATATGATGCGGTTTAGCGGAATACGACACCACCGGCCGCGATCTGCTGCGGCGCGGTTGGATCTCGCAGCCATAATCGATGGCGGGAGCGACGGGGCTCGAACCCGCGACCTCCGGCGTGACAGGCCGGCGCTCTAACCAACTGAGCTACGCCCCCGCGGCCTCGACCCGGGCGGGCACTCCTACCGCCTTCGGCTGGAGAATGTCAAGCGAACCACGGCGGAACGGGGGGTACCGGCTGAGAGGCCTTCTCTACGAGACTTTCACCAGCTCGAGCCGCCGCTCAGTGTGGGCGATGACGGACTCGAACCGCCGACCCTCTCGGTGTAAACGAGATGCTCTACCAACTGAGCTAATCGCCCCGCGTGATGCGGGTCAATTCAGTGAATCGCGCAATCCCTTGCCAGGCTTGAACTTGGCCTGCTTCGACGCGGCAATCTGGATCTTCTCGCCAGTCCGCGGATTGCGTCCTTCCGATGCTGCCCGCGACGCGACCGAAAATGTACCAAAGCCGACGAGGCGAACCTCATCACCGCCTTGCAGCGCTTCTGCGATGGCATCGAATACCGCATCAACGGCCTTGCTCGCCTCCGACTTCTTCATATCAGTCTTGCTGCTGACGGTGTCGACGAGTTCGTTTCTGTTCACGATACCCCCCTGGGCGAGTGTGCGGGACTGAAGCTGATCTGTTCGCCACAGAGTTTAGAGGGCTGTTGCCCAGGGGTCAACTGCGCAGCAGCCCGGAATCGAAGCAATCTTGAGGCTAAACCGACCTGCGTAGAACTTTCCTCTCGCAGTCTGCCGCACCTATATTCGGCGGACTGGTTAATGAGTTACCAATCCCGACCGCTCTTCGCGAGCCGGGATTACCGCTTCGCCTTCGCCCCCCTCCGGCCAAGCAACCGGGGTCAGCGGCGCGGCCAGCGCCTCGCAGAGCAACTCGTCGACCGTCCTGACCGGGACAATTTTCAACCCACGCTTTACATTATCGGGAATCTCGGCGAGATCTTTCTCGTTTTCCTTCGGGATCAGCACTGTCTTCAAGCCGCCGCGCAGCGCGGCGAGAAGCTTCTCTTTTAGGCCGCCGATCGGAAGCACGCGACCGCGTAAGGTGATCTCGCCCGTCATCGCGATGTCTCGCTTGACCGGAACGCCGCTCAGCACCGAAACAATCGAGGTCACCATCGCGACGCCGGCGGACGGGCCATCTTTGGGAGTAGCACCCTCCGGCACGTGAACGTGAATGTCCTTCTTCTCGAAAACGGTCGGCAAGATACCGAAGACATTGCTGCGCGACTTGACGTAACTCTCGGCCGCCTGCACCGATTCCTTCATCACGTCGCCGAGCTTGCCTGTAGCCGTGACCCGCCCCTTTCCGGGAACCGTCACCGCCTCGATCGTCAGCAATTCTCCGCCCACCTCGGTCCAGGCGAGCCCGGTCGTGCACCCGACCAAATCCTCGCTCTCCGCTTCGCCAAACCGGAACTTGCGCACCCCGGCATATTTCTCCAGGTTGCGACGCGTTACCGCAACGCGCTCCGTCTTCTTCATCAGAATGTCTTTTATCGCCTTGCGGGTCAGGTTGGCGATCTCGCGCTCAAGGTTACGAACACCGGCCTCGCGCGTGTAATAGCGGATCAGGTCACGGATCGCCTCGTCGCTGATGCTCCATTCGTTCTTGCGGATGCCGTGCGCCGACATCTGCTTCGGGATCAGGTGGCGCTTCGCGATCTCGACCTTCTCGTCTTCCGTGTAGCCGGGGATGCGGATGATCTCCATGCGGTCGAGCAGCGGCTGCGGAATGCGCAGCGTATTTGCGGTCGTGACGAACATCACGTCCGACAGGTCATAGTCGACCTCAAGGTAGTGATCGTTGAACGTCGAGTTCTGCTCGGGGTCGAGCACTTCGAGCAGCGCGGAAGACGGATCACCGCGCCAGTCGGCGCCGAGCTTGTCGACCTCGTCGAGCAGGAACAGCGGGTTTGAAGACTTGGCCTTTTTCATCCCCTGGATGACCTTGCCCGGCATCGACCCGATATAGGTCCGCCGATGTCCGCGGATCTCGGCCTCGTCACGCACGCCGCCCAATGACATCCGCACGAAGTTCCGGCCAGTCGCACGCGCGACCGACTTGCCAAGCGAGGTCTTGCCGACACCAGGGGCGCCGACCAGACACAGGATCGGACCTTTCATCTTCTTCATGCGCTGCTGAACGGCGAGGTATTCGAGAATGCGCTCCTTGACCTTTTCGAGCCCGAAATGGTCGGCATCGAGTACCTTTTCCGCACCCTTGATGTCGCGCTTGATCTTGGTCCGGTTCTGCCAGGGCACCGACAGCAGCCAGTCGAGGTAATTGCGCACCACCGTCGCCTCGGCCGACATGGGGCTCATGCTGCGCAGCTTCTTCAGCTCCGCGAGCGCTTTGTCGCGCGCCTCCTTCGAGAACTTCGTCTTGTTGATCCGGTCTTCGAGCTCGGCCATTTCGTCGCGGCCGTCCTCGCCTTCGCCAAGCTCCTTTTGGATCGCCTTGAGCTGCTCGTTCAAGTAGTACTCGCGCTGTGTCTTCTCCATTTGGCGCTTGACGCGGTTGCGAATGCGCTTTTCAACCTGGAGGACCCCGATCTCGCCCTCCATGTAGCCGAACACCTTTTCGAGACGCTCGGTCACCGTTCCCGTTTCGAGCAGCTCCTGCTTCTCGGGTATTTTCAAGGTCAAATGCGCCGCGACCGTATCGGCCAGCTTGCCGGGCTCTTCGATCTGGTTGATCGAGACCAACACCTCCGGCGGGATCTTCTTGTTGAGTTTGATATATTGCTCGAACTGCGTCACCACAGTGCGCGCCAGAGCCTCGGTTTCCTGCTGCTCGCCGGCATTCTCCGGGATCGTCTCGGCGATCGCCTGGAAGAACTGTGGGTTATCAGCAAACTTGACGATGCGGGCACGCTGGCCGCCCTCGACAAGGACCTTGACCGTGCCGTCGGGCAGTTTAAGTAGCTGCAGGACCGTCCCGACCGTGCCGACGGTATAGATGTCCGAAGTCGCAGGGTCGTCCTGCGCGGCATTCTTTTGAGTGACGAGAAGGATCTGCTTGTCGTCCTTCATCACGTCCTCGAGCGCCCGCACCGACTTCTCGCGGCCGACGAACAACGGCACGATCATGTGCGGAAACACGACGATGTCGCGTAGGGGCAGGACGGGATAAAGTGCACCGCGCGCAGCTTCTAACATAAGCCCTCTTCTGCAAAAGACCGTCCCGGAAACCGGGAGGGCAAGGATAGGCGTACCGGTCTAAGGTTGGCCTCGTGGCGCCGGCCTTCAAGTCGGCAGACAGCTTCAGCGAGCGGCTGTGGCGCCGCAGGCTCAGTCACCCGTGCCGACACCGCCACGGTCGGAATAGATATGGAGCGGCCGCGCCCTCCCCTCGACGACCTCGCGATTGATCACGATCTCGCTGACGCCAACCAGGCTCGGCAGTTCGAACATCGAGTCGAGCAGGATCGCTTCCATGATCGAACGCAGCCCGCGCGCCCCGGTCTTGCGCAGGATAGCCTTGTGGGCGATCGCCTTGAGCGCCTCCTCATTCAATTCGAGCCGGACATCCTCCATTTCGAACAGCCGCTGATATTGCTTGACGAGGGCGTTCTTTGGCTTGGTCAAAATATCGACCAATACCGCCTCGTCGAGATCGTCGAGGGTCGCCACAACTGGCAGCCGGCCAACGAATTCGGGAATCAGCCCGAATTTCAAGAGATCCTCGGGCTCGAGATCCTTTAGGATCTCTCCGGTTTTGCGCTCCTCGGGCCCCCGGACCTCGGCGCCGAAGCCGATCGACGTGCCCTGCCGGCGCTGCGCGATGATTTTTTCGAGCCCGGCAAACGCCCCGCCGCAGACAAAGAGAATGTTGGTCGTGTCGACCTGGAGGAATTCTTGCTGGGGGTGCTTGCGGCCGCCTTGCGGCGGGACTGAGGCGATCGTCCCTTCCATGATCTTCAAAAGCGCTTGCTGGACGCCTTCGCCCGACACGTCGCGCGTGATCGACGGGTTATCGGATTTGCGCGAAATCTTGTCGACCTCGTCGATATAGACGATGCCCCGCTGCGCGCGCTCGACGTTATAATCGGCAGCCTGCAGCAGCTTCAAAATGATGTTCTCGACGTCCTCGCCGACATAGCCGGCCTCGGTCAACGTCGTCGCGTCCGCCATCGTGAACGGCACGTCGATGATCCTCGCCAAGGTCTGGGCGAGCAACGTCTTGCCCGAACCGGTCGGGCCAACCAGCAGGATGTTGGATTTGGCGAGCTCGACGTCGTTGTTCTTCGCGCCATGCGCGAGGCGTTTGTAGTGGTTGTGCACGGCAACCGACAGCACGCGCTTGGCATGATCCTGGCCGATCACGTAATCGTCGAGCACCTTGCAAATCTCGCGCGGGCCGGGCACCCCGTCGCGCGATTTGACAAGGGTCGTCTTGTGCTCCTCACGGATGATGTCCATGCAGAGCTCGACGCATTCATCGCAGATAAACACGGTCGGGCCGGCGATCAGCTTTCTGACCTCATGCTGGCTTTTGCCGCAGAACGAGCAGTAGAGCGTATTTTTCGCGTCGCTACCGCTGGACTTGGTCATCGCCACTCCGTCACCGGCTGGAGCAATGTCTCTGGAACAAAGGTCCCTTGGAACATTGCCCATTGCAACAATGGCGCGGGCCGTTCGGCCTCAATGCCCCCGGTCCCGCGACTGGTCCGCGCAAACGCCGCAAGCCGAGGTCGGAGAATCCCGCGGCCACCATCCTCCGCTGTCGAAGTATATGTGCTCTTGACGGATCAACAACCACTTAATCGCCGCCCGCTTCTAGCTCCGGAACCGTCAAGCACCCGCCCTGCGCTATTTGAAGCCCTTCTCCAGTTCGTCGCGGCCGGGCCGGCTTTCGACCACTTCGTCGATGAGGCCGAACTCCTTGGCTTCGAGCGGTGAGAGAAATTTGTCGCGCTCGACCGCGGCGGCAATCGTTTCCAGCCGCTGGCCGGTGTGCCGGACATAGATCTCGTTGAGCCGCGCCCGCAAAGCCAAGATCTCGCGCGCTTGAATTTCAATGTCCGTTGCCTGCCCCTGCGCGCCGCCCGAAGGCTGGTGGATCATAATGCGCGAATTCGGCAGCGAAAATCGTTTCCCCTTGGCTCCGGCACACATCAGCAACGAGCCCATCGAGGCGGCCTGACCGATGCACACCGTCGACACCGGCGAGCGGATGTACTGCATCGTGTCATAGATCGCGAGCCCCGAGGTGACCACCCCGCCGGGCGAGTTGATGTAAAAGGCGATGTCCTTCGCCGGGTTCTCCGATTCGAGGAACAACAGCTGGGCACAGATCAGGCTGGCGACCGCATCGTGAACCGGACCCACGAGAAATATGATCCGCTCTTTGAGCAGACGCGAGTAGATGTCGTAGGCTCGTTCGCCGCGGTTGGTTTGTTCGACCACCATCGGCACCAGATTGTTCATATACTGTTCGAAGTAATCCGACATTTGCTGACTCCTCGGCATGCGACCGCAATGCGGCGAAATTTCACTGGCTCACCCCGACGCAGCGTCGCTCGCGTCGGGCCCGCTGGCATCAGGGCCGCTGGCATCGGGATCCGGCAGGCTCAGCAGATCTTGCGGGCTGATCTTGCGCTCTTGGACCTTGGCCAGCTCGACAATGAAGTCGACGACCTTGTCCTCGAAAATCGGGGCCCGCAAATTGGCGACCGCCTCTGGGTTTTGTCGATAAAAATCCAGGACTTGGCGCTCGTAGCCGGGATGCCGCCGCGCTTCGCGGGTGATCGATTGGTTGAGCTCGTCTTGGGTCACCGTGATATTGTTGCTGCGCCCGACTTCGGCAAGGAGCAATCCCAACCTGACCCGGCGTTCCGCGATCCTGCGGTAGTCGGCCTTCAAAGCCTCCTCGTCTTCCGTCGAGTGGGCTTGCTGCTCGCCATCTTGGGCCGCGTCGGCGCCAACCTCACTCTGCGGTTCCGGCCCCAGGGCCGGCCGCGCAGCCCAATCAGCGGCCCCACCGGCCACTGCTTCCGGGCTTGCGTCTGAGGGCGCCTCGCCGCGACCTTCCTCGGTGGCGTCCGCCGTCAGCTCCGAGCCTGCGGCTTCCGATTGAGCTGCCCTCGCTTTTTCCGCCTGGTATTGCCGCCAGATGTTCTCGAATTCGAGTTCCACCATGCCCGGCGGGACCGCGAAATCGTAACTCTGAGCCAGCTTATCGAGCAGTGACCGCTTCAGGCGCAGACGCGAGGCGCCCTCGTAATCCCGCTGCATCTGCTGCCGCACCTCCTGGCGCAGCTCGGCAAGGCTGTCGAGCCCGACGGCCTTGGCGAGCTCGTCGTCAATGACCAGCGGCAGGCGTTGGCGCACCTCCTTCACATCGACCTCGAACATCGCATCCTTACCGGCGAAATCCGGGGCCCCGTAATCCTCGGGGAAAGTGACGCGGACGGTTCGGTGCTCCCCGGCACCGGCGCCGATCAGCTGCTCTTCGAAGCCCGGAATGAAGCCGCCCGAACCCAGCGTGATTTGACGGTCCTTCCCGCTGGCTCCGGGAATCTCCTGCTCACCGCTGCGCCCCTCGATATCCACCACGATGATATCGCCGCTCTCGGCCGGGCGCTCGGCAACCTCGGTCTTGCGCTGCTGCTCAGCCATTCGCTCGACCGCACGGTCGACGTCCTCATCGGGCACCTCGACGACGAGGCGTTCGATATTGAGCTCGGCAAAGCTCGGTTCCGGGATATCCGGCAATATTTCGAGGGACATCTTGTATTCGAGGTCGGTTCCCTCGCTGAACGAGACGATGTCCACCTTGGGGGGCAATGCCGGGCGCAGATTGTGCTCGCGAATGGCGTCGGCGGACGTGCCTTGCAGCGTGCTCTCCAGAACCTCTCCAAGCACCGATATACCGAAGCGCTGGCGCAGAATCTGCATCGGGACCTTGCCCGGACGAAAGCCGCGCAGCTGGATTGTCCGGCCGATTTCACCGAGCCGGCTGGTGACCTTTTCCTCGAGCTCGCCGGCCGGGACGACGACGCGGAATTCACGCTTGAGGCCTTCGGCGCTGGTTTCTGTCACTTGCATGAAGGAGGGCCTGTGCTTCCCAACACTCAAAAGATAATGGTGCGGGCGGGGGGATTTGAACCCCCACGATTTCCATCGCTGGAACCTAAATCCAGTGCGTCTGCCAATTCCGCCACGCCCGCCGCTGCAGCTGCCGGAGCGGCTTTCCGACCCGTCCGCGACCAGCTCTTAGCACAAACACGGCAGCCGATATAGCAGCGCTCGGCAGCAGGATCAGCCGGCGCGTGCGAGATTGCGCAGCGCCGAGGCGGCGGCGACCCGTCCTTCGCTGCGATACGCCTCATGGTTGGCCTCGATCTCGCCGAGTCGATACAGATAATTGACCATGATGCCGGCGGATTGCTGCAGGCCCTTGGCGGAAACATCGCCGAGCCAATTGAGGCGATCGACGCGCGCTCCGTTGCTGAGGTGAAAATGCGCCACCGGGTCGAGCGCGCGCCCGGACGGAGCTCGTTCCCTGACGAGATAGCGCGCGCATAGCCGCAGCAGCGGTTCACGCAAAGCCCCGGCAATCCGCTGGTCCTTGTGCCAGCCCTCCAAATCCAGCAGCGACAGGAGGTCGCCCTGCGGCGCTTCCTCACCGAGCGCCTCGATTGCCGTGCGCTCGGCAGCCAGCAGCAGATCGCCCGGGGCCGACCGATCCTGACGCTCGAGCCAGGCACGAAAGCCCGGGACCGGCGACAAGGTTGCGAAGATCTTGAGGCGCGGCAGTTCGATCGCCAGCGCATCGGCGACCCGCTTGATGAGAAAATCGCCAAAACTGATGCCCGCGAGCCCCCGCTGGCAAGTGGAGATCGAATAGAAGATCGCGGCATCGGCGGTCTGTGGGTCGCCGATCGGCGCCGACTTGTCGAGCAGCGCATGAACGTTGCTCGCCATGCCCGAAACGAGCGCCACCTCGACAAAGATCAGCGGCTCGTCCGGCATGCGCGGATGAAAGAAGGCAAAGCAGCGCCGGTCGGCGTCGAGCCGGTTCTTCAGATCGGTCCAGCCGCGAATCTCGTGCACCGCCTCGTACACCATCAGCTTTTCGAGCAACGCAGCCGCGGACTCCCAGGTAATTCGCTTCAGCTCGAGAAATCCTATGTCGAACCAATTGGCGAGCAGACGCTTCAGATCCTCCTCAAGGCCGCTGAGCAGCGGATCGCGCCGTCCGAGGTCGATCAGCTCGGCGCGGCGGTCGACGAGGAATTTGACTCCTTCGGGAAGCGCGTTGAACTGTCGCAACAGGGTAATGCGCGGCGGCTCCAAGGCGTCGCGCAAGGCGCGCTCCTCAGTGGTGCGCCGAGCCGGTTCGGCGGCCTCGATCAGTGCCTGGCATCGACGCCGGACCTCGTCGTGATCGATATCGAACTCGCGCGCGAGAAGCTGCAGGAAGCGCTCGCGGCCGGCCGGGTCGAGCGACAGATAGGTGCGGCCGAGATCGGCGGCGCGAGCCCGTGCCGTGACGCCGCCGGCGCGCCCATCCAAGGAACTCAACATTTGCTGGTGAAGCCGGCTTGCATCCTCGCCGGGGAGATCGGGACGCGGTGTCCCGCTCAGAACCCCGCGCGCGGATTCGGCGATGTCTCGCCATGCGCTGCGTAAATTGGTCAGCGTCCGGTCGAACACGCCCTCGAAAAAGCCGGCGGGAGCGGGATCGGGCATGGCGGCTCTAACGCAATAAAGGGCACCGAACGAGACGCGAAGGGGTGCCTCGCGTCAATCCAAAAAACGCCGTCTCAACTATCGTCTTCCGTCAATCGCCGCGTTGGTGTGAGCGAATAAGTCTCGCAGCACCGGAACAACCGCATCGATCAGATCCTCGGCGACGAGCCCGTGGCCGAACCGGCAGGCTGCCGCGCCATGAATCCAGGCCGCAGCGGCGGCCGCCGCGAACGGCTCCATCCCTTGGGCGAGCAGCCCAAGCACGATCCCGGCGAGCACATCGCCGCTGCCCGCCGTTGCCAGCTGCGGCGGCGCGTTTGCGTTGATCGCAACCCGTCCGTCGGGCGCGGCGATCACGGTATCGGCGCCCTTGAGCAGCACCACAGCGCCGCTCTGCCGCGCCGCGCGGCGCGCCCGCTCGGGTTTGTCGCCGGCGGTGTCGAACAGGCGCGCGAACTCGCCGGCATGGGGGGTTATCACGCAGGGTGAGCGGATTGCCGAGAACAATGTGTCGGGATCTTCGGAAAACGAGGTCAGCGCATCGGCGTCGAGCACCGCGCGCTTACCGGCGCGGAGAATCGTCAATGTCCTGGCGCGGGTCTCACCGCCGATACCGGCACCCGGGCCGATGAGCGCGGCGTTGCGCCGCTGGTCCGCAAGAAACCGTTGGAATGCCTCGAAATCCGCGACGGGATGGACGATGACGCCGGTCAATGCCGCGGCATAGATCGGGAAAGCGGCTTCCGGGGCGGCGATTGTGACGAGCCCGGCGCCGAGCCGGGCGGCGGCGCGCGCCGCCAGCCGCGCCGCGCCAGTCATCACCGCGCCGCCGGCGACCAGCGCGTGTCCGCGGGCGTATTTGTGGGTTTCGAGGCTCGGCCGGGGAAACGCGCTGAACCACCAGTCCGGGGCATTTTCCACCGTATCCGGCGCGATCCGGTCGAGCACGGAATCGGGAATGCCGATCTGCTCGACCGCCGTCTCGCCGCAATAGCTGCGCCCCGGCAGCAGGAGGTGTCCCGGCTTTTTGCGGAAGAAGGTGACCGTGATGGCCGCGCGCGGCGCAGTCCCCCGTACTTCGCCGCTCGCCCCGTCGATGCCGCTCGGGACGTCGATCGCGACAACCGGCAGCCGCCGTTCACCGATCGCCTCAATGACCGCGCGTGCCATTCCGTCTACCGGCCGCGCGAGACCCGCACCAAAGATGCCGTCGACGACAACTCCAGCGCCATCGAGCGCCCCCGGCGCCAGCGCCTCGACAACACCCGGCCAGCGTGCCGCAGCCTGCGCGGCGTCACCACGTAGCGCCCCGACGGAGCCGAACAGCGCGAGGCGCACCGGCCAGCCTCGCTCGGCCAATACGCGCGCCGCGACAAAACCGTCGCCGCCGTTGTTTCCCGGGCCGCAGAGCACCGCGACAGGTTGCGGCGGCCACCGCTGCGAAACCGCGTCGAAGACCTTGCGGCCCGCATTCTCCATCAGCTCGAAGCCGGAGACGCCGCCCGCGATGGTCAGCCGATCTGCCTCGCCCATCTGCGCCGGGCTGAGAAGAGCGTGCTTTTGCCAGCCTGCGGGGGAGATCGTCATCGGCGGAATGTGGGGAGCGGGCAATCCGCGCGGAACCCCAAGCTTGACCTCCCGCCCGCGAATCGTTACCTCGACCGCGGACGGCGGGTGTAGCTCAGTTGGTTAGAGCGCCAGATTGTGGATCTGGATGTCGTCGGTTCGAATCCGATCACTCGCCCCAATTACGCGGCTCAGCCCACTCGAGCGAGATTTCGCCGGGATGAAGCTCGATTTCGCCGGGGGTGGCGTGGCTAGATAATATTGGCCGGCATCTGGATCGCGTGGAGCGTCGCCCTGAACGAGCCCTAACCGTGTCTCGACACACCCGATTGTACATTCTCCATAGAACGGAGTCGGCCCGAACCCGACAGCCGGCGCGCCCGTATTCGGCCGCATTACACCTTGTGAAAGTCGCCATATTGGTGGGTCTTGCAATCAGCCTAGGCGCTGCAGGAGGTTGGACCGCCGAGTTGCCAAACGCCGCGCCAGCTGCCGGACCTGCCAGGGTTGGAGTGCCGACACCGCTTACCCCCATGCCGGCTCCCACGAGGGCGGCGCCTGTCGTTTCGCCGGCCTATCCATCGACCCCGGCACTGAGGGCGGACCGGACGTGGTACCTGGTGACGCTGTTCAACCCTTATCACCCACATTGGGTAGTCGAGGTGTTTGGTCGCTAGTTTCCAGCGCCAATCGATGCGAAGCTGCGCAGGCTGCGCAGCTCCAACGAGTTCTGCGAAATTGCCGACGCGCAGCACCTGTAGCCCGAAGTCACCACGACTGAATCATATTCAATGATATTCATTGCGACCCGCGCCGGTCGCTTTCGGCCTCGTGAGACTCTATGCTCGCGACAAGCACTCGCCTTGCAGGAGGATACTGATGAAGCCCGAAACTGTAGGCATGTCGTCGGCGCGGCTGGCGCGGCTCGACGAGGTGATGAAGCGCCGCTATATCGACAGCGGCTACCTACCCGGCATGCTCACCTACGTCTGGCGCAAGGGCCAGCTCGTCCATACCGGCCTTTCCGGTCAGATGGACATCGAGCGCGGCAGGCCGCTGCGCGAGGACGCGATCTTCCGCATCTACTCGATGAGCAAGCCGATCACCGCGGTTGCGCTGATGATGCTGGTCGAAGAGGGGCTGATCGGCCTCGACGACACGGTCCATACCTATGTTCCCGTCTGGAAGGACCTCGGCGTCTACTCGAGCGGAATGCCGTCCTTGCTCGCCGACGCGCCGCCAAGCTTCATCACGACACCCCCCTTGCGGCCGATGAAGGTCGCCGACCTTCTGACCCACACCTCCGGTCTCACCTACGGCTTCATGATGCGCAGCGCCATAGACGCTGCCTACCGCAAGGCCAAATTGATCGATCGTCAGACCGAGGGCGGGCTGCAAGGAATGATCGATCAACTGGCGCAAATCCCGCTCGATTTCTCGCCGGGCACGGCGTGGAATTATTCGGTGTCGATCGACGTGCTGGGCTACCTCGTCGAGAAACTGTCCGACACCAGCTTCGGCGAGTTCCTGCGCACGCGGCTGTTCGAGCCGCTCGGGATGAAGGACACCGCGTTCTGGGTCCCGTCGGACAAGACCGAGCGTTTCACCTCCTGTTATCAGCCCGAGGGGAGAGGCCCCGGCCTGAAGTTGCAGGACGACGCGAGAGAGAGCACCTACGCCACGGCGCCAAAGCTTGAATCTGGTGGCGGCGGCCTGGTGTCGACGGCCCACGACTATCTGCGCTTCTGCCGCATGATGCTGAACGGCGGCACCCTCGACGGCGTGCAGATATTGAGCCCCAAGACAGTCGCGCTGTTCAGCCTCAACTACCTGCCTGAAGGCCGCGAGATCGCCGATATGGCATTGCCCGGCATGTTCAGCGAATCCGGCTACGCCGGGGTCGGCTTTTCCTTGGGCTGCGGCGTCAATGTAAACGTCGCCAAGACCCGCCTGCCCGGCTCGCTCGGCGAATATTTCTGGGGCGGCGCCGCCGCGACCGCCTTCTGGATCGACCCGAAGGAAGAGCTGACAGTAGTCTTCATGACCCAGGTCATCGGCAGCGAGGCGCGCCTGACGTTGCGCCGCGACTTGCGCACCCTGGTCTATTCGGCGATGACCGAATCCTTCACCTAGTCACGACAAGGACCGGCTCGATGAAACGGCAATTGCACCTTAACCTGTTCATCCACGGCCGTGGTCATCACGAGGCGTCGTGGCGCCACCCGGAATCCTCGCCGCTGCCCTTGACCGACATCCGTTATTACCAGGATCTGGCGCAGCGCGCCGAGGCCGCGCTGTTCGATTCGATTTTCTTCGCCGACCAATTGGCTTTGGGCGGCGATGTGGCGCAGGCGCCGCGCACCTGGCTGGAGCCGATTACCGTATTGGCGGCGCTGGCGGTGGCGACCAGCCGGGTCGGGCTGATTGCGACAGCCTCGACCACCTACACCGAACCCTTCAATCTCGCACGCCAGTTCGCCTCGATCGATCATATCAGCAACGGCCGCGCCGCCTGGAACATCGTGACCTCGTGGCTCGCCACCGCGGCGGAAAATTACGGCGGCGCCGGGCAGGTGACGCATGCCGATCGCTATGCCCGCGGCGAGGAGTTCATGGAGGTCGTCAAGGCGCTGTGGGACAGCTGGGCCGCCGATGCGGTCATCGACGACCGGGCCTCCGGGGTCTATGCGCGCCATAACCGGATCAGATCGATCAGTCATCGCGGCGATTTTTACAAGGTAGCCGGGCCGCTCAACATGCCACGCTGCCCGCAAGGGCGGCCGGTACTGGTGCAGGCGGGCTCGTCCGACACCGGCCGGCGGTTTGCGGCACGGCATGCCGATGCCGTATTCACCGCCCATATGGCGAAGGCGACGGCTCAGGAATTTTACGCCGATCTGAAGAGGCTGGCCGCCGACGAGGGGCGGCTGCCCGGGCACGTGCTGATCCTGCCCGGACTCAGCCCGATGATCGCCGGCACGGAAGCCGAGGCGCAGCGCCTGGCGCGCGACGTCAACGAGCTCACCGATCCCGAGGTCGGGCGCAAGCGGCTGTCGGGCCGGTTCGGCGGACATGATTTCTCGCATCTGCCGCTCGACCGGCCGCTCTCCCCCGCCGATTTCCCAGACCCGGACACGGTCGAGGCGGCGCGCAGCCGCACCGAGGTCATCCTCAATCTGGTGCGGCGCGACAAACCGACATTGCGGCAGTTGCTCGGGTATTTGGCGGGCGCGCGCGGGCATTATGTCACTGCCGGGACGCCGGAGCAGATTGCCGCGCTGATCGAGGAGTGGTTCGCCGACGGCGCGGCGGACGGGTTCAATGTCATGCCGCCGTTGCTGCCGGCGCAGCTCGACGCATTCAGTGCCGAAGTCATCCCGATACTGCAGCGGCGCGGGCTGTTCCGGACCGAATACAGCGGAGCGATGCTGCGTGAGCATTACGGTTTGCCTTGGCCGACCAGCGTGTTCGACACGCCGGGCTGGGTGCCCGAGTTGCGGGAAGCTGTCGGTGGCGTCTGATCGCTGCATCTGCTTACGGGAGGGGAGCTCATGGAATTGCGAGGCGCAGTTGCATTGGTGACGGGCGGTAACGGCGGCCTCGGGCAGCGCATCTGTCATGCGCTGGCGCACGAGGGCGTCCATGTCGCGGTCATGTATGCGCAGAGCCGCGACCAGGCGGAGGGGGTCGCGCGCGAGCTTACATCGAGGCACCAGATCAACGCCGCGGCCTTTGGCTGCGACATCACCGACCCGGCGGCAGTGGAGCGGGTCGTCGGCGATGTGACCGGGCGCTTCGGACGCCTAGACATTCTCGTCAACGACGCCGCCTATAACAAGGCCATCCCGTTTCCCGACCTCGACAGTATGACGATGGAGGAGTGGGAAAAGATCATCGCAATCAACTTGACGGGGCCCATGCGCCTGATGAAGGCGGTGGTGCCGGTCATGAAGGCGCAGGGCCGCGGCCGCATCGTGAATATTTCATCCGTATCCGGAATTGGGCCGACCGGCTCGTCGATCGCTTATGCGGTGTCGAAGGCGGGGCTCATTCATCTGACGCGCTGCATGGCTGTGGCATTGGCGCCCGAGACGTTGGTCAACTGCGTTGCGCCGGGCCTCTTGGAGGGCACGCGCGCGACAGCCAATCTGCGGCCCGAGTTTGTCGAGCGCTCCGCATCGACCTCGCTTCTGAAGAAGCCCGCCGACAAGAACGACTGCGCCGACATGGTGGTCACGATGTGTCGCACCGAGACGATGACCGGCCAGACCGTGGTCATCGACTCCGGCCGGTATTTTCATTGATGATCCGAAAGGCGTCTCGCGAATGATGGACATTTCGGGCAAGACCGCGATCGTCACCGGCGCTGCCTCCGGCATCGGCCTCGGCATTGCGACCGCGCTCGCCGAGGCTGGTGCGAATGTGGTCATGGCCGATATCCAGAAGGATGCGGTCGAGCAGGCGGCTCATGGCCTCTCCGGCACCAACAAGCGGGTCATGCCGGTGCGGATAGATGTCACTCAGGAGCAATCCGTGCTCGATGCGCTGGCGGACGCCGAGCGCAATTTTGGCAAGCTCCACATCGCCTGCAACAATGCCGGCGTGCCGATGCACGGCACCAGACTGGTCGAGGTGCCGCCCGGCGACTGGGAATTCGTGATCGGCGTCAATATCTGGGGCGTCATTCATGGCATCCGCCACTTCGTTCCCGCCATCCTCAAGCACGGGGAGGAAGGCCACATCGTCAACACCGCCTCGGTCGCCGGCTTCCAGAACCGCCGCAGTACCGGTCAGGGGCCCTATTCGATGAGCAAATACGCGGTCCTTTCACTATCCGAGGCGTTGGAGCACGAGTTGGAAGGCACCAATGTCGGCGTCTCGGTGCTGTGCCCGGGTCCGGTCAACACGAATATCCCGCGCGGCGCCCGCAACCGTCCGGCCCACCTGGGCGGGCCGCAAATCCGCGCGAATGAAGAAGCGGCGCTGGCCGAACGCCTCGCGACCACAGGTCTCGATCCGAAGCGGGTCGGCGAACGCGTGGTGGACGCGATCCGCACAAAGACGTTCTACGCCTTTGTCAGCGCCGTTCCCGCCGAAATCATCAAGGCGCGGCACCGCCGCATCGAGGACGCGCTCGAGAGCCCGTGGGTCACCCATTACTGACTGTTGCCAGCCCGGCGCGGCGGCGCGCTGCCTCATCGTTGCGCCCAGGGCACGATCCGCTGACATAGAATTGTCGTTCCCGCGCAAGCGGGAATCCAGGGCGCCCCCCCGCGGGTGTCCCCTCTTCAGGCCAGCGCAGGCTCTGGGCCCCCGCTTTCGCGGGGGCGACGGTTGCGCTTCGCCACCGCGAGGTGAGTCCGGCTGTTTTTGCTGTTCTTTGCAGCGATTTATCAGCCAGCGACATCTCGTCCGCCGCGGAATTCCTCGGCAGTCGATTGTTCGGCGCTGTGAAAAAACGGCGGGAGGACTGATTTTCTGGCTGTTCTTCGCTGTTTTGCGGCACAAAACAGCCATCGCGAGGTGTCATTACCGACGCGTCCGTCTCGGCAGGTCAAAGAACCCATGATATCGCAATAAGCAATATTTGTCAATTTCATACCAAGGTGCCGGTCTCCCGTTGGCGCTCCAGCTGTGTCTCGCATCATCTGAATTAACCCGCGCGAGCATGTGACCCCTGTATGCTAAGGTATTCGCGTTGAGAGGAGTCCTGAGAATGACAGAGGCCAAGCTCGCGCCAAATCTTCCCGATTGGATGGTCGAGCATGCGAACCGCTACTTGTCGAGCGGCGGCGCCGAAGGACACATGTACAAGATGACCCAGCCGGGGCGGCCGGAGATCACAGTACCAGCGCTGTTGCTGACGACGACCGGCCGGAAATCGGGAGAAAGGTTCATCTTCCCGCTGTTTTACGGGAAAACCGGTGACAGCTATTTCGTCGTCGCCTCGAAAGGCGGCGCACCGCAACACCCCGGCTGGTACCGCAATATGCTGGCCAACCCGGACGTCGACGTGCAAGTCGGCACCTCGAAGATGAAGGCGCGCGCCAGGACCGCTACGGGCGAGGAGCGTGCGCGGCTGTGGGAAAAAGCATTGGAGTTCTGGCCGCCCTACGCCGATTACCAGCGCAAGACCGAGCGCGAGATCCCCGTCGTCGTGCTGGATCCAGCACGCTGACCTCAACGGCATCGCCGAAGCCTCGCAGCAGCACGAGAAGGGCAACGCCATATCGCAGGTGGAAGGTCCACCCACAGGAGACGGCCGCGCCGACATGGTGGTCACCATCTACCGCAGCTGGAGCATGGCCGGCCAGAGAATGGTCACCGATTCCGGGCGCCTATTTTTACTGATGCCGTCGACAGCCGCCACCATGCCGTCGGGACCAGACCGTCCGATTTCGACCCTAAGCGGCGGTTCGAGAGAGCCTACGGGTTGACGGCTGTGACCTGCGGCTCGGTGAAGGGCTCGGTGCGGTGCACGACCCCGTCGGCGTACAATCTGTCGATTGCCCCTTCGGACAGGCCCAGCATGTGCGCGAGGATGTCGGTCGTGTCGTCGCCGATCGACGGTGCGCCGCGCCAGATGCGGCCGGGGGTCAGCGACATTTTCGGCACGACACCGTATACGCGGATCGGCACGCCAGACTGCCGGTCGAGCACCGGCACCGTCATCTCGCGCGCCGCGTAATGGGCGTCCTCGTATTGGTCGCGCGTGTTGAACACCCGCGCGCAGCCGATCTTCGCCGCATTCAGCTCGATTTCGACCTCGAGGGCGGTGCAGGCCGCGCAATACTCGCGCAGCCGTCGGTCGAGTTCGCAGCCCTTCTCGGAATTGACCGCCGCCGCGTCTTTCGAGCAGGTGTCATAGCTGTATTCGACCGGGTCGAGGCCCAGGAACCGGGGCACCCGGTCGCCGCAGCGCGCTCGATAGGCGGCTTCGCCGTCGGCTGTGATGTGACCGACGCCGCCGCGGTCGAAGCGGCCGTTGCGACGGCGCGCCAGCGGCACGGCCCAGCGCGCATCGCGGTCAATTGCGCCGGCGTAGGCACCGCCGGGCGGATCGTCGGACGCGACGGTCCGCTGCCGCTCGATGCGTTTCGGCGCGTCATCGAGGTCAATCTGATCGGCAGCTTCAACCTCCTGCGGGTCGCGGCGGCGGCGATGACCACTCTGGACCCGCTCCTCGACGGCGAACGCGGCATCATCGTTTCGACCGCTTCGGTCGCGGCTTATGAAGGCCAGATCGGGCAGGCAGCCTATAGCGCCTCGAAAGGCGGTATCGTCTCGCTGACCCTGCCTGCGGCGCGCGAACTGGCGCGCTATGGGGTCCGAGTGGTGGCAATCGCCCCGGGTATCTTCGAGACGCCAATGTTGCAGGGTTTGCCGCCGAACGTCCAGGAGAGCCTCGCCGCGAGCGTTCCATTCCCGAGCCGGCTCGGTCGGCCCCAAGAATATGCCGCGCTGGTCCTGCACCTGTGTCAGAACCCGATGATCAACGGCGAGGTGATCCGGCTCGACGGCGCCTTGCGCATGGCGCCGCGATAGGGGGAAGGTCGCGGCGTGCTCAGGGCAGGGGAGGGCGGCGGTCCCTTTCGGGGGCGATCTCGTCGATTGCATGAGCCAGTCGAATGTCGAGTTCGCTGAGTCCGCCCGCGTCGTGCGTCGACAGGATGACCTCTACGCGGTTGTAGACGTTGAACAGCTCGGGGTGATGGTCCATTTTTTCCGCGAGGAGCGCCATTCGCGACATGAAGGCCCAGGCTTCGGAAAAGTTCTCGAAATGGTAGGTCTTCCGGATCGCATCGCGATCGTCGACCTCGACCCAACCGTGCAGCCCATGCAACGCGGTTTGCCGCTGTGCTCCGACCAGTCTTTCGACCATTCCAACCTCCGTCAGTAGCGGGAGTGATATCATGCCGGACCGTCTGCCGCCATCGCTCGCCGAGATCGAGGGGTTGGCGGAACGTGCGCTGGGAACAATCCCGCGGCAGCTGAAACACCAGCTCGGACGCGTCGTGATCCGGGTCGAGGAGTTCCCCGACGAGCAGACCGAGGCGGAAATGGGCCTCGAAAGCCCGTTCGATATTCTCGGCCTTTATCGAGGCGTGGCGCTACCGCACAAAAGCGTCAGCGATCCACGGCCGGACCTCGACATGATCGTTCTCTACCGCCGGCCGATCCTCGATTACTGGTGCGAGAGCGGCGAAGACTTGGGGCATCTGGTGCGCCACGTGCTGATCCACGAAATCGGTCATCATTTCGGGTTCAGCGACGAGGACATGGAGCGGATCGAGTTCATCGGACTGAGCTTAGGCGGGCTGCGGCGGCGCAGGTCGAAGCGCGGCGGCCGAGCCCACACGGCCGCGCCAGCTGCGTGCGATCACGTCGGGGTCGGCGCATCTGGATGGAGCAGCCCGGCATTGCGCAAATCCGCCCACAACGCCGGCGGGATCGGGTATTGCAGGAACTTCGCGTTAGTCTGGAACTCATTCACATTGCGCGGTCCGGGGAGGATCGCCGCGACGGCTGGATGAGCGAGCGGAAACTGCAGCGCGGCGGCGACAAGAGGCACCCTATGACTGTCGCAGATTGCCCTTATCGTTTTGACCCGGCGCAAAATCTCGGGAGGCGCCGGCCGATAGTTCCAAGTATCGCGGCCAGCGAGAATACCGGTATTGAATGGTGCCCCGATTACGACCGATATCCCGGATCGCAGGCATTGGGGGAGCAAGTCATCGAGGGGCGCCTGCTCAAGCAGCGTATAGCGCCCGGCAAGAAGAAACACATCCCAATCGCCCCAATCGATCGCCTCTAGGAGAACTTCCCATTCGTTCACCCCGATTCCGATTGCCCCCAGCTGGCGGGAGGAGCGCAACCGTTCGAGCGCGCGATATCCGCTGTCATGCAACGTGCGCATTATCTCGGGATGCGCGTCTCTGCCGTGCTGCCGCGCACCGATGTCATGAACGTAAAGGATGTCGATCCGCGCCAGGCCGAGGCGCTGTAAGTCGTCCTCGAACGAGCGCATAATCCCGTCATAGGAATAATCGAAGACATCCTCGAACGGCATCGGATGCCGCAGCGTCCCGGGAGCAACGGCAGTCGCCTGCGGTCGCAGCAGCCGCCCTGCCTTGGTCGACAAGACCCAATCTTCGCGGGGCAGCTCGCGCAGCGCATCGCCGACAACTCGGCATGCCGTTCCGAAACCATAGAAAGGGGCGGTGTCGAAATAGCGAACACCGGCCGACCACGCCGCCTTTACGACCGCCTCTCCATCATCTCGCGTGACCGGGATCCGGTGTCCCCCGAGGGTTCCGGTGCCGAGCCCGAGGACCGTCAGTCTGAGCGGCGTCCGCCCTACCTGGCGTGTCTCCAAGCCCTCCATACGCCTTCTCCGTCACTGCGATCTGATATTATATCAGATTACAACCAGTCGCTGTAATCGGAGTTGCGGCCGGTTGCACCGTCGCGGGGCTCTGTCACATGATCCTCACCTTTGGGTCAATAAATGCCGATCTGGTCGTCCCGGTTCCACGTTTGCCGCAGCCCGGGCAGACCGTGCTGGGCGGCTCCTATGAACTTCTGGCGGGTGGTAAGGGAGCCAATCAGGCGCTGGCGGCGCGCCGAGCCGGAGCCGTGGTCATGCTCGCCGGTGCCGTCGGGCGAGATTCCTTCGCCGAGATCGCGCTCGATCTGGTTCGGCGGAACGGCGTCGACACGCGGCTCGTGGGGAGCGTAGAGGAGCCGACCGGCTGTGCCGCGATAATGGTTGCATCCGCGGGGGAAAACGCTATCGCAGTCTCGCCCGGAGCCAACGCGTGCGTTACGGCCGATCAAGTTCCCGATGAGCTGCTCGGCCCAAATACGTTCCTTGTCACGCAGATGGAGGTCCCCGCCCTCGAAACCGAAGCGATGATCAGGCGCGTGCGCGAGCGAGGCGGGCGATGCCTGCTCAACCTGGCGCCGGCGTTGCCGATAGATCTCGCGCTGTTGACGGAGATCGATCTATTGGTCGCGAACGAGCGCGAGGCTGCGACGATGGGTCCAGATCTCATCGGCCTCGCCCGCCGGCTGCGGCAGGCTCTCGTCGTGACCTGTGGTGCGGCGGGAGGCAACGTGTTTCTCGCCGACGGCAACTGTCGCGATGTGCCGGCGCTATCGATCGATCCGGTGGATACGACCGGCGCCGGCGACACTTTTGTAGGCGTTCTCGCAGCGACGCTGGATCTCGGCTCCAGCCTCGAACATGCGCTGCGGCGGGCCAGTGCGGCCGCCGGGCTCGCCTGCCTCGGCCGTGGTGCTCAGACGGCTATCCCCGACGCGGCGGCAATCGATGCGGCGATGGCGCGCTTGCCACCGGCCTAATCGAGGGGCACGCAATGGTCCCGAAATTCGGCCAACAGGTCGATATAGAGCCGCCGCTTGAAGGGCACGATCAGCGCGGGCAGGCGGATCGGCGACACCCATTGCCAAGCATCGAATTCCGGGTGTTCGGTCGCGAGGTCGATATCCTCATCGCTGCCGGTGAAGCGCATCGCGAACCATTTTTGCCGCTGGCCGCAATAACCCCCGCCCCATACGTTGCCGGCGAGTTCGGCGGGCAAATCGTATTTCAGCCACCCGCGGCTTTCGCCCAGGATCACGGCCTGGTCGATGCCGGTTTCTTCCTTCAGCTCGCGAAAAGCTGCCTGACGGGGGGTCTCGCCCGAATCGATCCCGCCTTGCGGCATCTGCCACGGTAGGCTTTTGTCGACATGGTCGATGCGGCGCGCGACAAACACCTCGCCCTGCCGGTTCAGCAGCATGATCCCTATAGCAGGACGGTACCCGAGCGTCTCGCTGCCGGTTTCCACCATCGAGCAAGTAATCTCAGTTGACGACGCGCCCATTGAACATTGCGATGCCACGCAGCATGTCGACCGCCCTGGCCAGCTGGTAGTCGGCGGGCGTGCCCATGATCGACGGATCGACGGAGGTCTGCTCGGGGGAGCCGTCTCCGGAATCTTCCTTTTTCAGATCCGTCGCCGTGGCGACCTTGTCGCCCTTTTCCCCCTTCTCGGGTGTCTTCTCGATCTTGGCGGCTTCGACGACGATATCCGGATCGATTCCTTTCGCCTGAATCGAGCGCCCCGAGGGCGTGTAATAGCGCGCTGTCGTCAACCGCATAGCCCCGTGTCCGGGGAGCGGGATGATTGTTTGCACCGATCCCTTGCCGAAGGATTTCGTCCCGAGAAGGATCGCACGATGGTGGTCCTGCAACGCGCCGGCGACGATCTCGCTGGCCGAGGCAGACCCGCCGTTGATCAATACCGCCATCGGCAGACCGCTCGCGACGTCGCCTGGGCGAGCGTTATAGCGCTGTGCATCTTCGCTGCGCCGCCCGCGAGTGGACACGATCTCGCCCTTGTCGAGAAAGGCGTCCGACACCGCAACCGCTTGGTCGAGGAGCCCGCCTGGGTTGTTGCGCAGATCGAGGATCACCCCGGAGAGCTTGTTCCCGGCCTGCTGCTTTAGGTTCTTCATCGCATTGTTGAGGCCGACGTCGGTCTGCTCGTTGAAGCTGGTGATCCGAATATAGCCGATATTGTCGCCCTCGAGGTGAGAGCGGACCGACTGGATCTTGATCGTTGCGCGGGTCAATTTGACGTCGAAGGGGTCCTTTCCCTCGCGCCGAATCGTCAGTTTGATTTCGCTGCCGATCAGGCCGCGCATTTTCTCGACCGCCTCCGGAAGGGTCATTCCCTGGACGGGGTCCCCATCAAGGTGAGTTATCAGGTCGCCGGGCTTCAGGCCGGCGCGCGCCGCCGGCGTATCGTCGATTGGCGAGACAACCTTGACGAGGCCGCTCTCCATAGAAACCTCGATCCCCAGCCCGCCGAACTCGCCGCGGGTCTGGACCTTCATATCGTTGAAGTTCTTTGTAGTTCAGGTAATTGGAATGAGGATCGAGCGACGTCAGCATGCCGTTGATCGCCGACTCGACCAGGGTGTCGTCGCTGACTTCGTCGACGTATTCGGCGCGTACGCGCTCGAAGACCTCGCCGAACAAATTGAGCTGCTTGTAGGTTTCCGCCGAGTTGGTCGGCGGTGCCGCGCCGAGGTCCTGGCGCAGCGAGAACACGAGTACTGTGGCAGCGACTGCCACCATGAGACCCGAACGCTTCATCCATTCACCCTATGTCTCGGGCCCAATCGGCACGATGCACTTCGCATAAGATACCCGGGAGCGAGGGTGATGATCAAGCCAAGCCGGCGCGGCGAAATGGTCCGGTTTGATCCGGAAGCATGTCTAAAGGCCAGGGGGAGCCATTTCGAGGCGAACGGGGGCCGGTGGCAGTGCCGGACTGCCCCTTCGCAAACGGATCCTCGTCCGCCGCTCCTAACAGGGTGCGGAAGAATTCGGCTCTCTTTATCAGCACCCTTCGAGACGGCCCTTCGGGCCTCCTCAGGGTGAGGCAAGTGCTTGAAATAAAAAACCTCATCCTGAGGAGCGCTCCGCAGGAGCGCGTCTCGAAGGATGCGGAACCGTTCTGCTCGAGTTTTTCACCACCCAGTTAGCTGTTTTTGCTGTTCTTTGCAGCGAAACATCAGCGAAGGCAGTATTGTGAATTGAAAATGCCAGAACCCTCTTCCGCCCTCTGCTCCAAATCCCTGGCAAGCGCCGGCCAAAACGAACCTCGTTAGCCTGTTCCACCTGTTTTATCAGGTCCAGATCAGGCTGGGTTCTCCCCAACGGTGAAGAACGTAGGGGCGACCACCGATAACTACCCTGACAATTAGCAACACTCACCCGTGGTAGCTCCCAAATCAAAGTTAACAGCAGACACTAGCAGCTTATTGCTGATTTGTCAAATTATTGGTTTGAGCATTGCCGCGAAGGGCCGCGCTCGACCGAAACACTCAGCGCCAACCATTTCCGGCTGCTTGATACCCTCGCCTTCCACCACACTGCGGGGGGAGACAGCACGATCACGCCATTGGCGTTCGGCCGAACCTAGGCCACCGGAGCGTCATCGGGGCAAATCTTGCACCCAAGATTGTCAGCATCGAGGGGGTGGGATTTGCAAAAATTGAGAATTATGGGAAATTTGCTTGCCCCTGCCCGATCAAGGCTTACGATTCCCGTAACTTATGACCGAAACGAAATTGAAAACCAAGGCCGAAACACCCCCCGAAAACCGCCGTCTCGGCTATGCCCGCTTCAGCACCGTGGGGCAGACGCTCGACAGCCAGCTTGAGCAGCTACGCGGCATCGGATGCACCAAGATTTACCGCGAGAAGGTGACCGGCGCGCACAACGACCGGCGCGAGCTTCTCAAAATGCTGAAGGCCCTTGCCCCCGGCGACGTGGTGACGGTGACGCGGATTGACCGCCTCGCGCGCAGCACCTTCGACCTGTTCGCCATCGTCAAGCAGATCGTGGACGCCAAGGCGCAATTTCGATCATTGGCCGAGCCGTGGGCCGACACCGGCACCAGCACCGGGCGCTTGATGATTGCCGTTCTCGGCGGCTTGGCGGACGTGGAGCGCGACCTTATCCGCACCCGCACCGCCGAGGGCCGCAGCCGGGCGCAGAAGCGCGGGCAGCGCATGGGCCGCAAACCGAAATTGACCGAGGCGCAGCAGGCCGAGGCCCGCAAGCGGCGGGCGGAAGGTGCCACCCTTGCCGAACTCGCGCGCAGCTACGGCGTGGGGAAAAGTACGATTTCACGGCTCACACCCTTAAAATAACCCACGCAAGGCGCGAGCGCCCGCTTCCCCTTCACCCCTTAAACGTTTATAGATGGGGCGGACGGCTACGCGATGCGTTCCCCGGTATTGCCTTCGATTTTCACGGCACACCGAAAGACCTTGAGGGCGCGCGGGCACTGGCAGCGCAGGACAAATATCAAATTCCAGTGGTGGGCAGTCTCACTTGTCAACGCTGTGCCCTTTGGCGGCCAGAAGAAAGGTGCCGACAGCGGTATTGACGGCCATATCTATTTCAAGCCGGACGGTCGCACGACCGAGAAGGCCATTGTATCCGTCAAAGGTGGCGACAACGTGAGCGTGCCAATGGTGCGCGACCTCGCACACGTGGTTGACCGCGAGAAGGCGCGCATTGGCGTATTTATCAGTTTAGCCGAACCGACCGCACCGATGAAAACCGAAGCCGTTAAAGCAGGCTACTACGAAACCGAATTTGGCAAGTACCCGAAAATTCAGATTGTCACGCTCAAAGAGCTATTCGACTGTTTCAAGCCCCGCCCGGCCAACATTAATTTGTCATCATGCTCTCACAATGCCAATTGTGCGGCGAAGGGGTTATTGCGAAGTTCCTCCCGACAGCGGACCCCGCCTGTCTTCATGAGATAGCCGGTCGCGGAAGTCTCCTTTTTCCAACGGAAAACAAACCCCGGCAGGACATGGCTCTCCTGAACTCCTTGATCTCGCCGCAAAGGCGGCAGGGGATAATCGGCATCATTGCTGGCTGACCATCCCCCAGAAAAGAAAAGAGCCGGTGAACGGCATGCCTTTGCCGGTACAGTGGGCCTCGTCGTTGCCGCTGCATTTACACTGCTCATGGTTGCCGGCCTTTTCGTCTCCCAAATGGCCACCTATAACGACTACCTCGCTTGCAATCCTAGTACTGGCATCAGCCGAATAGAATGGTTTTTGGGCGTCCGACCGGTCGGGAACGACTATTGGCGCTAGGGTGCGTGGGTTGCACTCTGCAATGGCGTGAATTTTCCAGAATCTGCGCCTATCCGACAGCCGCATGTAAGCGCAATATAGAGATGACACCCCTGTGCAAAATAGAGGTGACACTCCCCGGGTTCTGGGGTCCAGGGAGGTGCGCCGTGGCGGTGGTGTCGATGAGCAAGCAGGAGTTCAGCCGGCTTGACGTGCTGCTGCGGGTTCAGTCGGGTCGTCTGCGGGTTACTGACGCCTGTGTACTGATCGGCTTACAGCGGCGTTAGGTGTTTCGTCTGCTGCGCGGCCTCAAACAGGACGGTGCCACGAGCCTGCTTTCCAAGCGCCGCGGCGAGTGTCATCTGTACTTTGCACGCCGAGTGACATTTCTACGTTGCACCGACACCGCAATGAGAGTCATTCGGGGACTTCTCCTCAGTGCGCTACAAGCAAAATAGATTGGCCCGAACTCACAGACGCTCCGAGGCGTCCTTGCGAAGGGAACAGGTGGGGCGAAAGGGAGCGTTGGTTGTTGAGACAGCCACGTGATTCCGGTTCAATCTGCCGCTTGCCGTCCAGCGGTCGAAGTGATTAGCGAGTGGCCGGTCATCGCGGCCGACTTCGCCAGATGGAGAATATCGAGCAACGTCGGCGCGATATCCGACAGACGGCCGTTTTCGAGGTGTCCGATCTCCGCCGGCGGGTTTACCACAACGAAGGGCACCGGGTTCAGCGTGTGCGCGGTATGCGGCTCCCGGGTCTCCGGGTCGCGCATCATTTCTGCGTTGCCGTGGTCGGCGGTGATGACGAGCGTGCCGCCTGCTTGCCCAACGGCCTCAGACAGCCGGCCGAGGCAGGCATCGATGGTCTCGACCGCTTTGGTCGCTGCGTCGATGCGACCGGTGTGCCCGACCATGTCTGCATTTGCATAGTTCATTACGATCACATCGAACCGTCCCGAGCGGATCGCTTCGACGACTTTGTCGGTGACTTCGGGCGCCGACATCTCAGGCTGCTGATCGTACGTCGCAACTTTCGGCGAAGGAACGAGGATCCGCTCCTCACCGGGAAAGACCAATTCGCGCCCACCGTTGAAAAAGAACGTGACATGCGCGTATTTTTCCGTTTCCGCGATGCGCAGCTGGGTCAGTCCGGCCCGTGAGACCACTTCGCCGAAGCTGTCGTCGAGGTTCTCGGGCGGGAACAGCGTCCCAAGAAACCGGTTGAGCTCCGTCGAATACTCGACGAGGCCGAGAGCGGCGCAGAACGCGATCCGCTTTTCCCGCGCAAAGCCGGAAAATTCGGGGTCGAGAAGAGCAGCGGCAATCTCGCGCACGCGGTCAGCGCGAAAGTTAGCGATCAGCAGACCGTCGCCGTCGCGCATTCCGACGTAGCCCGCGATGACGGTAGGTGCCACGAATTCGTCGGTTTCGCCGCGAGCATAGGCGGCTTCGATGCCGTGCAGCGGATCATCGGCGCGCGCGCCGGCGCCGCTGACGATCGCCCGGTACGCTCGCTCGACCCGGTCCCAGCGCTTGTCGCGATCCATCGCGTAGTACCGGCCGCAGAGTGTGGCGATCCGCAGATCGTGGAGGCCGGCAATCGTCTTCCTGAAACTGCTTCAAATAGGACGCGGCTGCCTTGGGCGGCGTGTCGCGGCCGTCGAGAAAAGCGTGGACAGCGACCGGCACGCCGGCGTCGGCGAGAATGCGGGCCAGGGCGGCGATCTGGCGCTGGTGCGAATGAACCCCGCCGGGTGACATCAGCCCAATCAGGTGGGCGGTCCCGCGGCTTGCCTTCAATTTGCCTATGAAATCGCACAATGCCGGTATGGTCGCGAGCTTGCCCTCGGCGATCGCCGCATCAATGCGCGGTAAGTCCTGCAACACCACGCGTCCGGCACCGATATTCGTGTGGCCGACTTCGGAATTCCCCATCTGGCCGTCGGGCAGGCCGACGATAGTGCTCGCTCGCCTGCAGCTGTGCATGCGGCCAGCGCGCGGTTAATTGGTGCCAGTTCGGCGCTCGGGCGCTCTCGATTGCGTTGTCGTCGGCTTTCGGGCGCTCGCCCCAACCGTCGAGTATGCATAGCACGAGCGGACGCGGTCGTAAGGACGAATTCATCTCGAGGAGCCTCGGACAAATATGAGCCTATCGTTATACGCGAAACCCAGCCCGAGACGGTAGCGTTCCCAACTTTGCTTGCCTGAGGATGTCCGCCTCAGCCCCGGTGATAAGGGTGACCGGCGAGAATTTGCTGGGCGCGGTAGAGCTGTTCGAGCAGCATTCCTCGGACCATCAGGTGGGGCCAGGTCATCGATCCGAGCGAAAGGGTCAGATTGGCGCGATCGAGCACCATCGAGTGGAGCCCATCGGCGCCGCCGATCGCGAAGGCCAGCTCGGGCGAGCCCTGATCACGCCAAGCGGCGATCCGCTCGGCCAGTGCTCGGCTCGACAACTGGGTGCCGCGCTCGTCGAGAGCGACGAAAGGTATGGCGGGCGGCAATGCGCCGAGGATCAATTCGCCCTCGCGGGCTTTCAGCGGCCCCACCGGGAGGGAGCGCCTCTCCTCCACCTCGACAATCGTCGGAGGCGGCACAATCCTGGCGGCGTAAAGCGCCTGCAATTCCTTGAGGGGACCGCTACGCAGCCTGCCGACGACGAGAAGGCGAAAGCGGATCGAGAGTGTTCCGGGTTACAGGCGGACCGTTTCGCCGTCGGCCCAGGCCGCGCCCCACATCTTTTCAAGATTGTAGTAGCTGCGGATTTCCGGACGGAACAGGTGGATGATCACATCACCTGCGTCGATCAGTACCCAGTCGCCCAGTGTTTTTCCCTCGATCGAAATCCGGGTGCGCCGGGAGAGCACTTGGTCGAGGTGCTCGGTCAAGGCCAGCACCTGACGCGTCGAACGGCCGCTGGCGATCACCATGTGGTCGGCGATCGTCGTTTTGCCGGCAAGATCGATCGTGACGACGTCCTCTGCTTTGCCGTCATCGAGTGTCTGCAGAACGAGATCGAGGATCTCCGGTCGCGTCCGGTCGGGTTCTATCGGATGGGTAGGGTGTATCAGGGCGGCTATGGTCGACAATTCGGGTTTTTGCTCCGCGTGTCTATGGGAAGGGATTTGGTTGCGCCCCGACCGAATTCTGGTCGCCGAGCGGTCATCTAGGCGAGTGTGGAAAAACACCCAAGCTGGGGGGTCCATTTCGGCCAGCCGACGCTCGTCGGAAGCTGGGACACGGTATCGGGAAAACCGCTTCGCAGCCGCTCCCGATAACGCTTTTAAAGAATAGGAAGGGCGATCGAACACGGCAATGGGCACAATCCGAAAGATCTCGGGCCAGCGCTCCCATTGCGGGATCTGGAGGAGGTTGTCGCCGCCCATCAGCCACACGAAGCGCAGCCGGGGGAAGCGGCGACGCAGCGCCTTTAAGGTGTCGGCCGTGTAACGCGAAGATGCCAGTCGACTTTCAAGATCGGTGACGAGGATACGGCGGTTGGCTTCGGCAATCCGGCGAGCCCCCTCCAACCGGACCGCAAACGGGGCCATGCCGTCGACCGGTTTCAACGGATTTTGCGGCGATACCAGCCACCAGATCTGGTCCAGATCGAGGAGTTTGAGCGCCAGCGCGGTAATGTGCAAATGCCCGCCATGGGCCGGGTTGAAAGAGCCGCCCAGCAGTCCGATGCGGCGATGCCGTCCGGCAGACGGTGGGGTTTCCGTCTGGCCGCTCAGGGGCGCACCTGCCCGGTGCCGCGCACCAAGTACTTGTATGTCGTCAGCTGCTCGGCGCCGACCGGGCCCCGCGGCGGCAAGCGTTGCGTCGAGATGCCGATTTCCGCGCCCATGCCGAACTCGCCGCCATCGGCGAATTGGGTCGAAGCGTTGACGAGGACGATCGCGCTGTCGACCTCGCGCAAAAAGCGCTCGGCCGTATCCCGATCTTCGGTCACGATCGCGTCGGTGTGATGGGAGCCGTAATGGTTTATGTGCGCGATCGCCCCGGTTACCCCATCGACGACCCGAACCGAGAGGATCGCGTCGAGATATTCGGTGCGCCAGTCTTCCTCTATCGCCGGCAAGACGGCCGGATAGATCTCGCGGGTCTCCGGGTCGCCGCGCAACTCGCATCCAGCGACGCGTAGATCGCCGAGAATGGCCGGCAATTGGTCCGCGGCGACCTTCCGGTCGATCAGCAAGGTTTCCGTCGCTCCGCAGATCGAAACCCGGCGCATTTTCGCGTTGAGCGCGATGGCGCGCGCTTTGTCCGGATCGGCCGCTTTGTCGACATAGGTATGACAGATGCCTTCGAGATGCGCGATCACCGGGATACGGCTCTCGCGCTGAACCCGCTCGATCAGCGAGCGCCCGCCGCGGGGCACAATTACATCGATGGCGTCGCTCATGCCGAGCATCAAGCCGACGGCAGCACGGTCGCGGGTCGGCACCAGCTGGATCGCCGTTTCCGGCAGACCGGCCGCGCGCAGGCCTTCGCCGAGCACGGCGACCAGTGCCCGCGACGAGTGGTAACTTTCGGATCCGCCGCGCAGGATTGCGGCGTTGCCCGATTTGAGGGCGAGTCCGCCGGCATCCGCCGTCACATTCGGCCGGCTTTCATAAATGATGCCGATGACACCCAAGGGCACCGCGACCCGCTGTATGGCGAGACCGTTCGGCCGCGTCCATTCCGCGAGGATGCGGCCAACCGGGTCGGGCAACGCGGCGATCATCTCCAGGCCGGTGGCGATCGCGTCGACGCGTTTGGGGTCGAGAGCGAGCCTGTCGCGCAATGCCGGGGCGACCCCCCGATCCTCAGCCTCGGCAAGGTCCCGGGTATTGGCCGCGATGATCTCCTCGGATCGCGTCCGCACCGCCGCAGCGGCTCCGCGCAGTGCCGCGACTTTATGCTCGGCCGCCGCAAGGGTCAGGGCGGCCGCGGCTTGGCGGGCTCGCCGCCCGATCTCGGCCATGACGGCCGGCAAATCCGGCTCAGCCGTCATGGTCCGCTCGCGTGTCAGCGTCTCCGCCGTCATCGGGGTTCGCTCACCACCAGATCGTCGCGATGGATAATCTCATCGCGGCCACGGTACCCCAGGATCTCGGCAATTTCACCACTCTTGTGACCGGCAATTCGCCGGATATCTGCGCTCGAATACGCCGAGAGGCCACGTCCGGCTTCAACGCCCGACCGGGTGCGGATGATCACCGCGTCACCGCGTTCAAAAATGCCTTCGACCGCGATCACGCCGGCCGGCAAAAGGCTCGTGCCGCGCTGCAGTGCTTTGGCTGCGCCGTCATCGACGATCACGGCGCCGGACGGATTGACCGCGCCGGCAATCCACGCCTTGCGCGCCGATCGCGGCTCGCCCCGGGGGAGGAAAAAGGTGGCCCTGTCGCCTGCCTCGAGGGCGGCGAGCGGCCCCGGCGCAGTCCCGCTGGTTTTTCCTTTGGCGATCAGCATGCGGCAGCCGGCGCTCATCGCGATGCGGGCAGCGTAGATTTTTGTCGCCATGCCGCCCGAGCTGTAGCCGAGCGGTGCTTCGCCCGCCATCGCCTCGATGTCAGGCCCGATCTCGCAGACCAGCGCGATATGCCGCGCATTCGGGTCATTGCGCGGGTCGGCGGTGTAGAGCCCGTCGATGTCCGACAGCAGCACCAGCATATCGGCGCTCGTCATCTGCGCGACGCGTGCGGCGAGCCTATCGTTGTCGCCAAATCGGATCTCGGCGGTGGCGATCGTGTCGTTTTCATTGACGACCGGAACCGCGCCGAGCGCCAGCAGCTGGGCAAAAGTTGCTCGGGCGTTCAGATGACGTCGGCGTTCTTCCGTATCGTCCGGGGTCAGCAGGATCTGCGCGACGGTGATGCCGTGGCGGGCGAGCGCCTCTTGGTAAGCGTGGGCGAGGCGGATCTGTCCGGTGGCTGCGGCGGCCTGCTTCTCCTCGAGCCGGAGCCGCCGTCCAACGAGGCCGAGATGCCGCCGTCCGATAGCAATCGCCCCCGACGAGACGAGGATGACCTCCTGACCGCGCGATCGAAAGCGGGCGACATCGTCGGCGAGCGCACCGAGCCATGGCTGGCGCACCTCGCCATTTTCGGCCGCTAAAAGCGCCGACCCGATCTTCACAACGAGCCGCCGCGCCGCGACGAGTGCTTGGGCAGGACTGGGAGGAGGGCCAATCGGCGCTATGCTCACAACGGATGAACGAGAGAACTCGCCTCAACTGTGGTTTCATCCTTATTTGCGCGTTCCGCCGAGACGGCCGCCAGCAGCGCCGCTACGACGTCCGGCAAGCCGGCGCCGGTCGCGCCGGACAGTGGATGGACCTGAGTGCCCGGCTGGACCGCCTGCTGCAGCTGATGACACTTTACGGCGATTGCCTCCGGATCGAGTGCATCACTCTTGTTGAGCCCGACGATCTCCGTTTTCTCTACAAGGCCGTGACCATATTGGACGAGTTCTTCGCGGATCGTGCGATAGGCGCCGGCGACATCGTCGAGAGTGCCGTCTACCAGGTGAAGAACGACGGCGCAACGCTCGACATGCCCCAGAAAGCGGGTGCCGATGCCGGCCCCCTCGCTCGCGCCCTCGATCAGTCCGGGCAGGTCGGCCAAGACAAACTCATGGTCATGCAGCCGCACGACGCCGAGTTGCGGTTTCAGTGTCGTGAAAGGGTAATCGGCGATTTTCGGCCGGGCATGGGTGACCGCGGCAAGGAAGGTCGATTTCCCCGCATTGGGCAGACCGACGAGACCGGCATCGGCGATCAGCTTCAAGCGCAGCCAGACCCAAGCTTCGCGGCCGGGCCAGCCGGGATCGGCACGACGCGGCGCACGGTTCGTCGAGCTCTTATAATGCGCATTACCGAAACCGCCGTCGCCGCCCCTCAGAAAGACGAGCCTTTCGCCTGCGCGAGTGAGATCCGATAGCGCTATCCGATTTTCTTGATCCATGACCTGGGTACCGACCGGAACACGCAATACGCGGTCCTCGCCGTTCGCTCCGGTGCACTCGCGACCGGCGCCGGGCCGGCCGTCCTGCGCCCGAAAATGCTGCCGGTAACGGTAATCGATCAAGGTATTGAGGTTTTCGGCCGTGACAAAGACAATGTCGCCGCCTTTGCCGCCATCACCCCCGTTCGGGCCGCCGAACTCGATAAACTTCTCGCGGCGAAAGCTCATTGCGCCGCGACCGCCATCACCGCTCTTCAGGTAGATCTTGCACTGATCGAGGAATTGCATCTGCGTAAACTAAAAGGGGAGCAGCTGGGCCGCTCCCCTTTGGCTCCGTCCGTTTCGGGGAACGGCTATTCGGCGGCCTCTGCCAGCGGCGGCGCGGGAGGTACGACCGAAACATAGGTCCGTCCGGCGAGGCCTGTGTGAAACTTCACCGCACCTTGCGCAGTCGCAAACAGAGTGTGGTCACGGCCGATCCCGACATGCGCGCCGGGATGAAATTTGGTGCCGCGCTGCCGCACGATTATGTTGCCGGGAATGACAACCTGGCCGCCGAATTTCTTGACGCCGAGCCGCCGGCCGGCGCTGTCGCGCCCATTGCGGGAAGAACCGCCCGCTTTCTTATGTGCCATCTGCTGCTCCTACCTCGCCCTGCGAATCATTCGCGCTTTTGATGCCGGTGATGCGCAATATGGTCTGCTGCTGACGATGCCCTTTCTTGCGTCGGTAATTGTGCCGCCGCTTCTTCTTGAAGACGATGATCTTGGCCGCCCGCGTCTGCTCGACCACGCTGGCGCTGACCGACGCGCCATCGACCAGCGGGGTGCCGGACGCGACCTCCGCGCCTTCGCCGATCATCAGCACCTCGCTGAGCTCGATCGTCGCGCCCGGCTCTGCCGCCAGTCTCTCGACCGCGATGACGTCGTCCTTGGCAACTTTATATTGTTTGCCGCCTGTGCGGATGACTGCAAACATGATATCCGCCGATATACCCTTCCGCATGCCCGATGCAACCGGCAAGGGCGCGCGCATGTAGCCGGACCTGGCCAACCCCGTCCGCGAGCCGCGCAATATAGGTCCGCAGGTCCGACTGTCAACCACCTCCGGGCCTCTCCCAGCGCGGCTTTGACGGCACATGACGCGCTCTTTAGAGTAATACGCGACTAGGAGCGGCCGGCTTGAGCCAGCTTTCATCAAAGGAGCGTCCAGGGCCATGGACACCGGGATTATTCGTGCGACCGAGGACGAGGCCCTACAATTCCACGCCAGTGGGCGTCCAGGAAAGCTATCGATCGCGCCGACCAAGCCATTGACGACCCAGCGCGATCTCGCGCTCGCCTATTCTCCCGGCGTCGCGTTCCCGTGTCTGCAGATTGCGCGCCAGCCCGGTACCGCTTTCGATTACACCTCGAAAGGTAATTTCGTCGCGGTGGTATCGAACGGCACCGCTGTGCTGGGACTGGGGGATCTTGGCGCGCTCGCTGCCAAGCCCGTCATGGAGGGCAAGTGCGCATTGTTCAAGCGTTTTGCCGATATCGATTTGATCGATCTCGAGATCGATACGCGCGATGTCGACGAGTTCGTCAATTGCGTGCGCTTTCTGCACCCGGCCTTCGGCGGCATCAATCTGGAGGACATCAAGGCGCCCGAATGCTTCATTATCGAAGAGCGGCTGCGCGAGCTGCTCGAAATTCCGGTGTTCCACGACGACCAGCACGGCACCGCGATCATCGCCGCGGCCGGTTTGATCAACGCGCTGCACCTCACCGGCCGTGAGCTCCACACGACGAAGATGGTGGTCAACGGTGCCGGCGCCGCTTCGATAGCCTGCGTCGAGCTGTTGAAGACGATGGGATTGCCCTCGGAAAATGTTGTGCTATGCGACACGCGAGGAGTCATCTACCACGGCCGCACGGAAGGCATGAACCAGTGGAAATCGGCGCATGCGGCCGAGACCAAGGCGCGCACTCTTGCCGAAGCGATCGAGGGCGCCGACGCTTTCTTCGGGCTTTCCGCAAAAGGAGCGGTCGACCAGCCGATGGTCCGCTCGATGGCGGGAAAGCCGATCATCTTCGCGATGGCCAACCCCGATCCGGAGATCACGCCCGAGGAAGTGCGCGCCGTGAGGTCCGACGCGATCATCGCCACCGGGCGGTCCGATTATCCCAACCAGGTCAACAACGTTCTGGGATTTCCTTATATCTTTCGCGGCGCCCTCGACGTGCGCGCCTCGACGATCAACGACGCGATGAAAATCGCCGCAGCCGAAGCGTTGGCCGAGCTCGCGCGAGAGGATGTGCCGGACGAGGTTGCCGCCGCCTATTCCGGCGAACGCCTGCTATACGGGCCCGACTACATCATCCCGGCGCCATTCGATCCTCGTCTCATCTGGGCGGTGCCGTCGGCGGTGGCCAAGGCGGCTATGGATTCCGGCGTGGCGGGCAAGCCGATTCTCGATATGGGCGCCTACAAGCGCAGCCTGCGTGCGCGCCTCGACCCGACCGCCGCAGGGCTCGAGCTGATCTTCGAACGCGTGCGTGCCGCGCCGAAGCGCGTCGTCTTTGCCGAGGGTGAGGAGGAGAAGACGATCCGCACCGCACTGCTGTTCGCTGAAAGCGGCTATGGAACGCCGGTTCTGGTGGGCCGCGAGGAACGGATCAAACCGACAATGGCCGCGATCGGTTTGACCTCGCCGGAGGGTCTCGAGTTTCACAATGCGAGACTCTCGCACCACAACAAACGATATACCGACTTCCTGTACGCCCGCCAGCAGCGACAGGGAATGCTGTACCGCGATTGTCAGCGCCTGGTGAATTTGGATCGCAACGTTTTTGCCGCCTGCATGGTTGCTTGCGGCGATGCGGACGCGATGGTGACGGGGGTCACCCGCAACTCCTTCGATGCCCTCGACGAGATTTCGCGGGTAATCGCGGTCAAGCCCGGATCTGTGCTGTTTGGCCTGACCGTGCTGCTCGCGCGAGAGCGCACCGTCCTGCTCGCCGACACACTCGTCCATGAGCTGCCGAGCTCGGAACAGCTCGCCGACATTGCCGTGCAAGCGGCAGCTAAGGCACACGAGCTCGGCCTCGTTCCGCGGGTGGCGCTGTTGTCGTATTCGAACTTCGGCAACCCGATGGGCAAGGACGGCCAGCGCGTCCGAGACGCGGTGGCGCTGCTCGACGGGCGCGGCGTCGGCTTCGAATACGACGGCGAGATGAGCGCCGACGTTGCCCTCAACGAGCGGCTGATGCGCCAGCTCTATCCGTTCTGCCGACTCGGCGGCCCGGCCAATATTCTCGTGATGCCCGAACTGCACAGCGCAAATATCGCGGCAAAGCTTCTGCCCGAGCTCGGCGGAGGCACAGCTGTCGGCCCGCTTCTCCTCGGGCTGTCGCACTCGGTCCAGATCGCCAACATGAGTGCGACGGTGTCGGACCTGGTCAATCTCGCCGCCCTATCGGCGCACGACGCGATCCGCTGATCGCGAAATCGGCGCACGGCCGCCGAAGCGATCGGGGCGGCAGCAAATGATCGCAGGGTGGCCGCGGAGCCTCCATCGCAGCGCCGGACTGGCGTCTGCCGTCTGCGCTCCGAGCCTGATCGTCCTTGGTGCTCTTACCGGATGGGGCTTGGTTCCGGTCGATGCGGCAGTGATCGCCTTCGCCGTCATATGGGTCTCGACGGTGCTCGTCATCGGCCGCTCGGTCGCCGACCTGGCCGTGGTCCGCGACGCTGTCGACAGCCTCGGCCCGAACGAGAATGGCGAGGTTGTCGCACGGCAGATGGCTCGTCGGCTCGCTCCGATGCCGCGCGAGATCTGGCTTGCGATCGCCAGGCTCGGCCGGGTCTGGCGCGAGCGCGTTCGGATCGCCGACGAGAAGCTGGCGGCCGCGGAGGCGGTCATTGCGGCGGTCCCGGACCCGCTGATTCTGCTGGACGAGCGACGGCGGATCGTGCGGGCCAACGCACCGGCGGCAGCGTTCATCGGTGTCACGCCCGAGCCGCGCGATCTCGCTGCTGAGTTGCGCAACCCGGCGGTGTTGGCTGCAGCGGATGCGGTGTTGCGCGGCGAAAGGGCTCGGGTAATCGACTTTTCCCTTACGGTCCCGGTCGAGCGCCAGCTACGCGCACGTTTTGCCCGCATCGACCATCCGTCGCCCGACGGCGCAGTCGCGGTATTGACCCTGCATGATATCACGGAGTTGAAGCGGGCCGAACAGATGCGGGCCGACTTCATCGCCAATGCGAGCCACGAGTTGCGCACCCCGCTCGCCACGTTGATCGGTTTTATCGAGACGCTGCGCGGACCCGCGCGCGACGACGCGGAAGCCCGCGAGAGGTTTCTCGCCATCATGCACGGACAAGCCTCGCGCATGACCCGGCTGGTCGAGGACCTGATGTCGCTATCGCGGATCGAGCTGAACGAGCATGTCATGCCAAAAGACCAGGTCACGCTCAGCCCGTTGCTGCGCCAGATCGCCGAGACCCTGGAGCTGCGGGCCGGCGACCGTGACATGTGCATCCGCCTGGCCGTGCCGCCCGATCTTCCCGATGTGCTCGGCGATCGCGACGAACTCGCCCAGGTCTTCCAGAACCTCATCGACAACGCGATCAAGTACGGACGCGCCGGGACGGAGATCATGGTCCGGGCGGCGACCGGTTTGCGGCCAGCGCGGGGAAGCAGCGGCTCCGAAAACGCTGTGGTCTCGGTAGCCGTGCGCGACCAAGGCGAAGGAATAGCGCGCGAGCACTTGCCCCGCCTGACCGAACGCTTCTACCGGGTCGACACGGCACGCTCCCGCGAGATGGGCGGTACCGGGCTCGGCTTAGCTATCGTCAAGCACATCCTCAACCATCATCGCGGATTTCTTGAGGTCGAGAGCACGCCCGGGGTCGGATCGGTCTTCACCGTGTTCTTGCGCCTCCATCCGGCCGGATCGCTTGCAGTGTGCTCCAGGCCATTGTCATAAAACCGCAAAGGAACTGTCATCTAACCGTCCGCTACGGGACGTACTAATGCGGCGTTAACTGGTTGCGACCGTTTCGGTCGGCCTCCCTCTTTGAGATGGAGCAAAACCTTGAACGCTTTTCGCATCGCACTCTTTGGGCTCGCCGGCGCTGCCGCGATCGGCCTTGCTGCGCAGGCGGCAGAAATCTCCGGTGCCGGCGCCACCTTCCCTTACCCGATCTACGCAAAGTGGGCGGAGGCCTACGCGGCCAAAACGGGCGTGAAGTTGAATTACCAGTCGATCGGTTCGGGGGGCGGCATTGCCCAGATCAATGCGAGAACGGTCGATTTCGGCGCCTCGGACATGCCGTTGAAGCCGGAAGAACTCGAGAAAAGCGGTCTCACCCAATTTCCACCGGTGATCGGCGGCGAGGTGATGGTCGTCAATCTGCCGGGCATCCAGCCGGGTCAGATGACGCTCGACGGGCCGACAATCGCCAACATCTATCTGGGTAAGATCACCAAATGGAGTGATCCGGCCATCGCCAAGCTCAATCCCGGCATGAAGCTGCCGGATAGCGCGATCGCCGTGGTGCACCGCTCCGACGGTTCCGGCACCACCTTCATCTTCACCAACTATCTCTCTAAGGTGAGCCCGGAGTGGAATGACAAGGTCAGCGAGGGCACGTCCGTCCAGTGGCCGGTCGGTCTCGGCGGCAAGGGAAATGAGGGCGTCGCGGCGCTGACGTCGCGAACGGCCGGCGCCATCGGCTATGTCGAATACGCGTACGCGCTGCAGAACAAAATGGTCCACACAAAGCTCGTCAATCACGATGGTGCGGCATTGGAGCCCGGTATCGAGGTGTTTCAGGCCGCCGCGGCCAACGCTGATTGGAAGAGCGCGCCCGGCTTTTATCTGATCCTCACCAATCAGCCCGGTAAGGAGACCTGGCCGATTACGGGTGCGACCTTCATTTTGATGCACAAAAAGCAGGAGCATTCCGATCGGGCGAAAGAGGTGCTGAAGTTCTTCGACTGGGCTTACAAGAACGGCGCCGAAATGGCGAAATCGCTTGACTATGTTCCGATGCCGCCGAATGCCGTAGCGATCTTCGAAGACAGCTGGAGGCAGATAGTCGGATCCGACGGCAAGCCGGTGTGGGATGGTCATTCGTCCTGATGTTGCGGGTAGGAGGCCTCGCGCCTCCCGCTCTCTCCCTCATTACCGATTGGGGTGACGCCCCGTGACGGCTGAGACGGCAATCGTTGATCGCGTAGCGGCCTCGGGCCGGCGCGGCGGCGTAATCGGCGACGTCGTCTTCCGGTCGCTGACCTTTCTGTTTGCGCTGTTGGTGCTGTTGATCCTCGGCGGCGTCATTGTTGCACTGATCGAAGGGGCGCTGCCGGCCTTCCGAACTTTTGGCCTCTTCTTTGTCGTGACCGAGGTTTGGAACCCGGTCACCGAGAAATTCGGAGCGCTCGCCCCTATATACGGAACCCTCGTGACCTCCGCCATTGCGATGCTGGTTGGGATCCCGGTGGCGTTCGGAGTCGCGATATTCATCACCGAGATCTGCCCGCTCTGGTTGAAACGGCCGCTCGCCACGATGATCGAGCTGCTGGCGGCAATTCCGAGCATCATCTACGGCATCTGGGGCCTGTTTGTATTCGCGCCGTTCGTCCAGCAGTACATCGAACCGGCAATCATCAATACGTTCGGGCAGATCCCGGGAATTGGGGCGCTGTTTGCCGGTCCGCCGCTGGGCATCGGCATCCTGACCGCCGGTTTCATCCTGGCGATCATGGTGTTGCCGTTCATCTCCTCTATCATGCGCGACGTGTTCGAGACCGTGCCGCCGATGTTGAAGGAAAGTGCTTACGGTCTCGGCGCCACGCGTACCGAGGTCGTCTGGCGGGTTGTGCTGCCCTTCACCCGCATCGGTGTCATCGGCGGCATAATGCTCGGTCTCGGCCGGGCGCTCGGCGAGACAATGGCCGTCACCTTCGTCATCGGCAACGCGCATAGCATCAGCGCCTCGATCCTGCAGCCCGGAACCACGATATCTGCGTCGCTGGCGAATGAATTCACCGAGGCCTTCGGCGATCTCTATCGGTCGTCGCTGATCGCGCTCGGTTTCATCCTGTTCGTCATCACCTTCATCGTGCTGGCGATCGCGAAGTTGCTGCTGCTGCGGCTGCAAAAGCAGGCGGGAACCTGATGCCATGAACGTCTACGCACGCCGCCGCATCGCTAATGGCGTAGTCATGACCCTGTCGGTTGCGGCGACCGCCTTTGGAGTTCTTTGGCTAGTCCTTGTTCTGTGGACACTGCTGGAGAACGGGATCGCCGCAATAACCCCGTCACTATTCTCCCAAATGACCCCGCCGCCCGGCAGTGCAGGCGGCTTGTTGAACGCGATCTTCGGCAGCGTCGTGATGACCTTGGTCGGAACCCTGATCGGAACGCCGACAGGTATTATGGCCGGCACCTTCCTGGCGGAGTACAGTCGTGGCAGCCGCTTTGGCGAGGTCGTTCGCTTTATCAACGATATTCTGTTGAGCGCACCTTCGATCATCGTCGGGCTCTTCGTTTATGAGCTGATGGTCGTACCGATGGGGCACTTCTCGGCGTGGGCCGGGGCTGTCGCGCTCGCCATCATCGTGGTTCCGGTCGTCGTGCGGACCACCGAAGACATGCTCAACCTGGTCCCGAACCTCGCTGCGCGAAGCGGCTTCGGCTCTCGGCTCGCCGAAGTGGAAAGTGATCGTGATGGTCTCTTACCGCGCGGCGATCCAGGGAATGGTGACCGGGGTCATGCTCGCGGTCGCCCGCATCGCCGGCGAGACGGCGCCGCTGCTTTTCACCGCGCTCAACAACCAGTTCTGGAGCAGCAACCTCAATGCGCCGATGGCGAACCTGCCGGTTGTCATCTTCCAGTTTGCAATGAGCCCTTATGCCGATTGGCAGACGCTGGCATGGGGCGGTGCGCTGCTGATCACAATCGCGGTCCTGCTTCTCAACATCAGTGCCCGAGCCCTCGCTTCATGGAGCACGTTCAAGCAATGAGCCCAGCCACTGCGCGGCAAGCAATGCCGATCTCACCACCCGATTCGCGCCAGCCGGAGACACAGCCCGCGCCCCGTCAAAAAGTCCTGATCCGCAACGTCGATTTTTACTACGGCGCGTTCAAGGCTCTGAAGAAGATAACGATGCCGCTTCACGACAGGATGGTCACCGCCTTCATCGGCCCGTCCGGCTGCGGCAAGTCAACGCTCCTTCGCGTCCTCAACAGAATTTACGAGCTCTATCCGGGCCAACGTGCGACCGGAGAGGTCATGGTCGACAACGAAAACATCCTGTCGCCGGGGCTGGATCTCAATCTGTTGCGGGCGAGGATCGGCATGGTCTTTCAGAAGCCGACGCCTTTTCCGATGTCGATCTACGACAACATCGCTTTCGGAGTCCGACTCTACGAAAGTCTGCCGCGTCACGAACTCGACGAGCGGGTTGAATTGGCGTTGCGCCGCGCCGCCCTTTGGGAAGAGGTCAAAGACAAGTTGCAACAAAGCGGGCTCAGCCTGTCGGGCGGCCAGCAACAGCGTCTGTGCATTGCGCGCGCGGTGGCGGTGCGGCCGGAGATCCTGCTGCTCGACGAGCCCGCCTCGGCATTGGACCCGATCTCGACGCAACGCATCGAGGAACTGATCGCCGAGTTGAAGGCGGACTACTGTATCGCGATGGTCACGCACAATATGCAGCAGGCGGCGCGTACCTCGGACTACACCGCCTTCATGTATCTCGGCGAGCTGATCGAGTTTGATGAGACCGAACGCATCTTTACGCACCCCAAACAGAAGCACACCGAAGATTATATTACCGGACGGTTTGGTTGAGCCGACCGAAGCAGAGAGGTTGACCGATGGCGTCGGACCATATCGCCCGAGGGTATGACGAGGAGCTTCGCAAGCTGAACAACACTGTTGCCGAAATGGGCGGGCTCACCGAAAGCCAGCTCGGCACGGCAATCGAGGCAGTTATGACGCGCGACACCGAGCTTGCCGCGCGCGTTGTCGAAGGCGACGTCAAAGTCGACCAGCTCGAACGCGAGCTCGACAATCTCGCGATCCGGCTCCTCGCGCTGCGGCAACCGGTGGCGCGCGACCTGCGGGAGATTTTCTCCGCGCTGAAAATCGTGAGCGATCTGGAGCGAATCGGTGATTACGCCGCCAACGTGGCCAAGCGTTCGATTGCGCTCAGCCAGACCCCTGCAGTGCGGCCGGTTTACGCCCTGCCGCGCATGGCGCATTTGGCGCAACTTCAGATCAAGGATGTTTTGGACAGCTATGTGCAGCGCGATGCCGACAAGGCATATTCCGTGTGGAAGCGCGACACCGAGCTCGACGAGATGTATTCGAGCCTATTCCGCGAACTGCTTACCTATATGATGGAAGATCCGCGCAGTATCGGCTCGTGTACCCACCTTCTGTTTATGGCGAAGAACATCGAGAGAATTGGTGACCATGCAACCAATATAGCGGAAAATCTGTACTACCTGGTGAATGGAACACCGCTGGAGGAGGCGCGCCCGAAGGGCGATGTGTCGAGCCTCGAGGTTATGACGCCGGATCGTGCGCCGTGACGATGAAGCCGCTCATCCTGATTGTCGAAGACGAAGCACCGCTCGTCACGATGCTGCGTTACAACCTTGAAAAGGAAGGCTTTCAGGTTTGTGATGCCGGTGATGGCGAGGAGGCGCTCGTACAAATCGCCGAGCGCAAGCCCGATGTCGTGCTGCTCGACTGGATGCTGCCGCTGGTTTCGGGGATCGAGGTTTGCCGCCGCATTCGGCGCTCTCCCGAGACCCGCTCGCTGCCGGTCATCATCCTGACCGCGCGCGGCGAGGAAACCGACCGGGTGCGCGGGCTCGACAGCGGTGCCGACGACTATGTGGTCAAACCGTTCAGCCCGAGCGAATTGGTCGCTCGGCTTCGTGCGGTGATGCGGCGCGCCCAGCCCGGCGGCATCCAAAACGTGTTGCAGTTCGCCGATGTGGAACTGGATACGGCCGCACATCGGGTGTCGCGCGCGGGTAGGCCGATCCATCTCGGTCCGACGGAGTTCCGCCTGCTTCGTTATCTGATCACGCATCCCGGGCGGGTCTTCTCGCGCGAGCAATTGTTGGATGCGGTGTGGGGCCACGATGTCTATGTCGAGGCGCGGACTGTCGATGTTCACATCCGCCGCCTACGTAAGGCGCTGAACGCCGATGACGCCGTCGATGTGGTGCGCACGGTCCGCTCGGCCGGCTACGCTCTAGACAGTCCCATCAAATAGCTTGCGCGGTTTCCGGGCCCCTCGACCCGGCACGCGATTTAATCGACAACGATTCGGATCAGTTGATCCGTGGTGCGCCGTCGACCGGTTTCGGCTAGCGCGGCGCGAAATACCGCGGCGGTCGCTTCGTCCGGCGCTGCGACGCGGACTTCGACCCCGGAGGCGCGGGCGCGCACCGCGGCCGGGCCGACCCGATCAATCGCGAAAATGACGAGAAAGACCGGATCCGGTGTTTCGGGTCCAGGTACCAATCGGGACTTCAGGATTTTTCGCCATTCGCCGAAGCGCGCCCTGCCGCGCGGGCCGCGCTTTTTCGCAAAACGGGTGAGGGTTGCCTCGAACACATTCTTCCGTTCTTCCGAGCGCCAGGGCGAGTTGCTTTCCTAGCCATCAGGGAGCGCTCCACTAGCCTAATCGGCGATCGGTACCACAGGATGATTACCGTTTTGCGAACGTCTCCCAGATATGGGGCTCGAAAAACTGTAACATACAATTGATAGAATAAGCGTCGGACCAAGTAGGTAGGGAGACCACGTGTCGCGGGGGCAACCGTGTTTTTTGGTCTTTGGTTGCAAAAGCCGATGCGAATAGCGGCCGCGAACCCGAGCGGGCGGCGTTTTGCCGACGCCCTGGCACGCTGCGTCGAACTCGAGCGGCCCCGGGGCAGTGCTCGAACTCGGCGCCGGAACCGGAGCCTCACGCGCGGGCTCGTCCGGGCCGGCTGCCCGCCCGATCGCATCATTGCCGTCGAGAATGAGCCGCGGCTCGCAGCGGTATTGAGTGGTGAATTCCCGAAAATGAGAGTGATCGAAGGCGATGCCACCCAAATCGATGAATATTTTTCGGGTCGCGGGGAACCGATGGCCCCGATGGCCGCAGTCGTCTCCAGCCTCCCGATCAAGTGGTTCCCATTGGAGGCACAGCGAGCCATCGTCAAGCCGTGTCTCGAGCTATTGGGACCGGGCGGACGTTTTTTGCAGATGACCAACGCGTTCTCCTCGCCCTTGCAAATGGAACCGCTGGGGATTGCCGGCCGAGAGATTTGCCGGGTCTGGCTCAATCTGCTCCCGGCACAGATTTGGGCCTATTCGCAAAAATCCGAGCCGATTGCCGCGGGCGGGCCGTCGTGAACCAGATTTCTGCAATTCTCTAGCTTTCAAGCATGTACCATTATCGCACTATCTGGATTTCCGACATTCACCTCGGCACCCGCGGTGCGTCGCATGTATCCGCACAATGACGTCATCCAGAAGGTATTGCGCAAGGTGCGCAAGGGCACGCAGGTCATCTATGTCCCCGGCAACTGCGATGAATGGCTGCGTGATTACACGCTGCTGCAGTTGGGTGGCGTAGAGGTCAGGGAAGAGGTCATTCATACCACTGCCGATGGCCGCCGGCTGCTGGTGCTGCATGGCGACGTTTTCGATGCGGTCGTTAAGCACGCCCGTTGGTTGGCGCTACTCGGCGACAGCGCGTATACGGCGGTGCTTTGGCTCAACCGCTATTTCAATATCATGCGGCGCCGCCTGGGATACCAATATTGGTCGCTGTCCGCCTATCTCAAGCACCGGGTCAAGAACGCAATGCAGTACATCGGCTCGTTTGCCGATGCCGTAGCCACCGAGGCCACCCGGCGCGGGGTCGATGGTATCGTCTGTGGCCACATCCATCATGCCGAGATTCGCGAGTTGAACGGCGTCCTTTATTGCAATGACGGCGATTGGGTCGAGAGCTGCACCGCTCTGGTCGAGCATTTCGATGGCCGGCTGGAGCTGGTCCATTGGATCGAAGATTGGATGCACCACCCGTTGAGGGGCCGCGTCGAGGACGAACCCGACATCGAGGTGGAGGCTCAGCTTTCCGAGTTCGCCGACACGGACTTGTGAGGATTGCGCTCGTTTCCGACGCCTGGAGGCCACAGGTCAACGGCGTCGCGCGCACGCTCGCGGCCTTGCACGACGGGCTGAAGGCAGCCGGGCATGACGTTTTACCGCTGACCCCTGAGCTTTTTCGCACGGTACCGTGCCCGACGGACCGGGAAGTGCGATTGGCGATTGCTGCGCGGCCGCGCCTCACGCGACTGCTGGAAGTGCTCACGCCAGACGCGATCCACATCGCGACCGAAGGACCGCTCGGCACGGCCGCGCGGAAATATTGCATCAAGCGGAACTTGCACTTCACCACCGCCTATCACACAAAATATCCGGAGTATTTAGAGGCCCGTTTTGGGGTGCCTAAGGCGTGGACTTACGCGCTATTACGGCGCTTTCATTGCCGTTCGAGCGCCATCTTGGTCGCCACGGAACCCGTCCGCCGTGAGCTCGCGGAAAACGGTTTCGAACAGCTCGCCCTGTGGACGCGAGGCGTCGATATTGCGCTGTTCCGGCCGGGATGTACCCCCGCCCTCGATCTGCCTCGGCCGGTATTTCTGTGCGTTTCGCGCATTGCAGACGAGAAAAATTTGCCGGTCTTTCTCGACCCAGATTTGCCCGGTTCGAAGTTGGTTGTGGGCGACGGCCACCTGTTGCCGGACATAACTCGGCCAGTTCGCTATCTTCCGAATTTGTCACCTGTAGCCGCCGCGAATAGTCGCTGGCGCGCAAAGACGTGGTGGTGCCAGGCTTGATCGTCGATCCCTTCGGCAATCGTGTCCGGATATTGCCGAATCCTGCGCTCGTAGAGTTCGAAGCGTCTGTCAGGACCCTCGAAAATAGAAGCTCTGTCCTCGTCGAGCTCGCCGTTCCGCGATATTTACGGCTGTGACGCTGCCGGTCCTGGCCGCGGTTCGATCCGTCGCGACAGGCCTCAGCTTACCGGAGCGTCGGCTCCAGAACAGCGCTTGGGGCCCACGATCGATGGTTTCCCCGAACGGCGGCGGCGCGGGTTCCCCAACACCTTACAGAACGACGCCACTACTCGGTCAGCCTCGCCGCCCAGCGCCAAGACATAGTCGATCCCCTGCAGCGCCTCGGCGGGAACGTGCTCGGGATGGACGGTAATCAGAATCGTGGCGGCAAATTCCTGGGGCAATCGGCGGAGCGCCGCGCCAGGCCGAGGGCAGGAGGTGGTGAGCCTCGTCGATGACCAGCCAATGCGGCCGCGCGGTCTCGACGCGAAGGCTGGACAGAGCAGGCACAGCCGCCCAACAGCGGTTGTTCCGGTGTCACAAAATCTTAACGGGGTTGACGTCCCTTCTACGTGGCCGCGAGGCGCGCCTCGATCGCTCGGCTGCGCCGACGCGGCGGGGCGCCGAAGAGGATCTGCACGACGCCGGCGCTAAAGCCGATCAATACGCCGGTCTGCCAGGCGCGGTCGTAGGACCCTGTCATGTCGAAGATCAGGCCGCCGCCCCAGGCCCCCAGAGACGAGCCCGACCTGATGCATCACAAAGGCGATGCCGAGGAGGGTCGCCATGTAGCGGGTGCCAAACATCTCGGCTACCAGGCCGCTGACCAGCGGTGCCACACTGAGCCACAGCATTCCCATCGCCGCCGCAAAGAGGAGTGTGCTCGCCGGCGTCGGCGGCATCACGAAATAGGCTGTGAACACGAGCGCGCGCGTGATGTAGAGGAGCCCGAGCAGGACATGCTTCGGATATCGCCCGCCGAGCCAACCGGCGAGCAGCGAACCGACACAGTTCATCCCACCGATGACGGCGATAGCCTCGGCGCTCAACATGGGGTCCTGGCCGCAGATTGCCAGATAAGTCGGCAGATGGGTGGTTAGGAACACAAGGTTCAGACCGCAGACGAAATAGGCTCCAGACATGACGAGAAACGGCCGGTGGCGCGCTGCCTGACCGATCATTGCGCGCATCGTGGTCCTTGGCGCGCCCAACCCCGGCAGACGGTCGGCGCCGCCGGCACAGAATCCCGCGGGCAGCATCGTGACGGCGAGGAGCAGAAAAAACAGCACCCCGATCTGCCAAGGCTGGTGCGTGAGCAGTGTTTGCGTGGTCAGCGGGATCAGTAACGTGCCGAGCGACCCGGCGGCCGAGACGACGCCGAGCACTTTGCTCCTGCGCTGTTCCGGGATCGCGCGAGCGGTGGCAGTCAATGCCAGCGACGAGGCGGTGCATGACAGCGCCACGCCGATCAGAACGCCCGAGGCGATCAGTGCTGGCGCGCCTCCGGCCGCAGCCATCACCGCGAGGCCGAGCACATAGATCCCGGCGCCCGCCACCATTGTGGATCGCAAACCGAACCTATCGGCAATAGCGCCGACTGGAGCTTGCGACAATCCCCAGACGATGTTCTGGACTGCGACGGCCAAGGTAAAATCAGCTGCCGTCAGCGCGAGGTCGCGCGTTACCGGCGCCAGGAACAGGCCGAGGCTCTGGCGCATTCCCATGCCGAGGCTGAGGAGCACGCCCGCTCCGACCAAAATCAGTCTTGTTTGGCTCATCTTCTCTGGTGTTCCCGATTTTGGCGCCATCGGATCATTTGCACCCCATCCTCGGGTATCAAGCACTTCCTCCGCCGCGCTGATCTGCCCTGCTCGCCGCGAATAGCCGGCCGGCGCAAAGACCCGGCGGTTCCGCTCGATCAACTCGAAAATTGTTGAGTTAACAATGGTTAGCCACAATCAGTTCTCTACTTCCACGCGGGCTGGAATTTAGAAGTATCCTGATAACATACGAAGACCGGTTACGGCTCGCCGGGAGGGACATGTCTGGGAGCAACAAGCGGCCGCGGTTAATCCGGACCCACGACATGGTCCGACCCTGATGCGGCGGGTTGTGATCCTGTGGCCGTACACCCGGGCAGCCTCGATCAATGGCTGATCTACCGCCGCCGAACATCAATAGGTGGGTGGCTCGCCGCAAGGCTGCCGTCGTCGCAGCCCTGAGCAGCGGCGCCATAACTATGGAGGAGGCTTGCCGCCGGTACCCACTTTCCGAGGAAGAGCTGCTCGACCGGCAGCGCGCGTTCGAGGCCCATGGCCTTCCCGGACTGCGCGCGACCCGATTTCGGGCTCACCGCACCCGTCGATCAAAAAACCGACGATCCGCAGCGATGACCGGCGGTAGGCTTGAGTTGCTATTGACGCGTTTTGGACAGTCAAGTTGCAAGACTGAGGAGTAATCGTGATCCGGGAGCATCGGCGAGAAAGATCGGACTGTGACCGAAGGCGTGCATGCTACAATCTCCGAGCTGCACAAGCTTTGGGCGAGCCTCGAGAACGAGCGCCATCAACTCGCCATCACGATAGAGGAGGCGCGTAACGAGGGCGCCGGTGTGACGCTGCTGCGCGATCGAGAAGCTCGCCTGTTGCTCGATATAAGTGCGGTCGTGGCCGAGATCCGCGAAGCGCCGGCGACTACGCTGCACGACCATCTCGCCTTGCTCGACGTCGCAATCGAGCATGAAATCGATCTTGCGGCTGACATTGCATACTATGGCCCAAAAGACTTTCCCATGATCACCCGACTGCTGCGGGCCTTGGCGCGAACCGCGCCGGGCTTCGAATTCAACTCGCTGCGGCGCTCGTTGTCCCTGCCCGGCCAATTCGAAGAACTGATGGAAGATGGTGTCGAGGCGGGCGGACCGGTTTGTCTTGGCCTTCGGTAATCGGCAATGGAAACGCCGATGGCTTAGCAGCCCGGATTAAGCCGCGCTCTACCTCTGAAGCATTGTAGCCCCTCTCCCGCAATGCAGCGCGGGAGAGGGTGCCGAGCGCAGCGCGGCGGGTAAGGGTCGGTTATTCCGCCGCGGCTCGAACCGGCTCAATGAACTGTGCGATCCACTTGTTGCGGCGCTTGAGGTTTTCCCGATACATCGCCTCGAACTCCGCGGGCGGAAAGGAGTGTGTCGAGGCGCGATTGAGCAGCGCTTCGCACCATGCTTTGAGCCGGGGAAATTTTTCAATGTGGCCAAGTCTCTTGACGCGGTCGAGGAAGACGTAACGCTGCAGGAAGGGGGCGTAGGCTGCGTCTACCAGCGAGTACTTGGCGCCATCGAAAAATGGGCCGCTGCTTTGCTTCTCAAGAGCCTTTTCGAGCCGCTCGAACGGCACCGGGATCTGCTCGGCCGCCTTGTTGTAATCGGCCTCCGTGTCGGCGTAGGCGGTCGCCGTTACCGTGCTCGCAAAGGTGGGCACATAATCGGTCCAGGCGCGGTTGACGGCGCGCTCGATCGCATCCTCTGGATGCAGCCGCGGCGAGATCGTCTCGTCGAGGTATTCGTTGATGGCGTTCGATTCGAACAGCGAGAGCTTATCGTCGATGCGCAGCACCGGCACTTTCTTGTGCGGCGAGATTGCAAGGAACCAATCGGGCCGGTTGTCCGGTTCGATGTGGCGGAGGTCGAATTCGGTGTTTTTTTCGCGCAGCACGATCGCCGAACGCTGCACCCAAGGACAGGTCTTGAAACTGACCAGCATGTATTTTGCCATAGCGAGCCTCGGTTGGTGGAGGGCGGCATGATTGCACGGCCGCGACCCGGGGTTAACCGCAAAATATAAATTCCCGGATTCGGCTTGCCCTTTCACCGTCCCCTGAAGACCGGCCGACGCTTCTCGACGAAAGCTCGGCTCGCCTCCAGATGGTCCTCGGTCATCGCGGTGCGCGCCTGATGTATGGCCTCCATTTCGAGCACCGCAGCCAGCGGTTCGGTCTCTGCCGCGAACAGGTTGCGCTTCATGTAACCGTAGGCGACGCGCGGTCCGTCGGCGATGCGGCGGGCGAGGGCGGCGGCCTCGCGATACAGCGCCTCGTCCTCGACGACCCGGCTGACGAGACCCAGCGAGGCCGCCGCAGCGGCGTCGATGACGTCGCCGAGAAAGTACAGTTCGCGAGCCTTGGCGGTGCCGACCAGGCGCGTCAAGCTCCACGACCCGCCGAAGTCGCCGGAATAGCCGACCCCGGCGAAGCCAGTCCCGAAACGGGCGGAACGGCCGGCGATCCGCAGGTCGCAGGCCAAGGCGAGCCCTAAGCCGGCGCCTACAGCCGGCCCGTTGACCATCGCGATGATGACTTTCGGGATCGTGCGCAGCAACATTGGAATCTGATGCATCCGCCGCAGCTCCTCGACACGCTCCTCAAAGCCCTGGCTGGCGCGCGTCTCCATCGTTTTGACGTCGCCGCCGGCGCAAAAGCCCCGGCCGGCGCCGGTGACCACGATCGCCCCGACTTCGGCGCTGTCGCCCAAGCGCTGCAGCCCTTCGCCCAAGGCTAGCAGCATCCCCGGCGAGAACGCGTTCAGCCGGTCGGGGCGATTGAGCGTGAGCCAGGCGATGCCGTCTTCTATCCTTTCCAGCAGGTCGGTCATCTACAAGTCCTCGTTGCGCTGACGGGAATTGATCGCAGCGGGCGGATGTTATCTGGCAAAGCCCTTTGTCGGAGGAAAAGCCGCCATGGACAAGGATGTCGTCATAGCGACGTTGAACAATCTCATCGAAACAAGCCGAGACGGCGAGGCGGGCTTTCGCACGTGCGCCGACGGTATAAAGAATGCCCAGTTGAAACAAATGTTCGATCAGGCCGCCGGCCGGTGCAGGCAGGCGGTAAGCGAGCTGCAAGCCAAAGTGCGCGGCCTAGGTGGAGACCCGGAAAGACGCGGTTCGGTCTCCGGCGCGCTGCATCGCAGTTGGGTTGGCATCAAATCGACGATCACCGGGATGGATGAGGCCGCCGTCCTGGCCGAATGCGAGCGCGGGGAAGATGTCGCGAGAAAGGCCTATGAGGAGGCGCTCGCGAAGGATCTGCCGGCTGACATACGGTCCACCGTCGAACGCCAATACCAAGGCGTCAGACAGCATCAAGATCGCGTGCGCGAGCTTCGCAACGCGGTATCCTGAGAGAGATCGCCGCTCGGCCAATCGCTGCGCCGCCGCCGGCCGTCACTGACCTATCATGGAGGCGGGCAATAATAGGCCGAGCCGTAGGGGCAATAATAGGGCGGCGGATAGTATGCCGGTGCCGCATAGGCCGAGGATGCAGCTGCCGCACCAGCGGCGGCGCCAATCGCTGCACCCGCCGCGACACCGGCGCCGGCGCCGTAATAGGCGCCTCCGCGATAAACTGTTGTTCCGCCATAATACGCACCTCCGGGGGCACGGTAGGCGGTCCCGCCATAGGGTCCGCGAGCCGCGGCTCCCCCATACGGGCCGCGTACGGCGGCGCCCCCCGCGGGCCCGCGATAAGCGGCGGCTCCACCCGGGCCCCGAACGGCGGCGCCGCCCATCGGACCCCGATAGGCGGCGCCGCCATATGCGCCGTGAACCGCGCCCCAGCCGAACGCTTGCGGCGACAGCGACGAAGCTAAAACGATACTCAAAGATATTACGACGAGCCGGTTCACCGCTTACCTCCTTTGCCCGTGGCAGGGGGCCCGGCAGCCTCGGCAGGCTTCAACTGTACTTGCTCGGCATCGGGCGGCGGCTGAAACGTGAACTCCGCGTCGGAGGGATGGACGTCGAGATTCCAGTCCGAGAACTCGGCAATGAAATTTGGCTGACCCGGCAAATTCCGGTAAGTCACGATCAATCTCCGCGGCAGTGACTGATTGTCCTTTGCCAGCCACAACTCAAGCTCGATGCCGGGCGGCTGCGTGAAAAAAAGGTGGAGGTACGGAGCGCCGTCGATCGTCACCGTATCGACCACTCTGCCCGCGGTAATACCGGTGAGAAACGCCTTGTCCGGCGCTTCGGTCAGGAAGTCGGCCAAGGGGAAGTCGACACCGAGGCGACCCATGGCTTCTTTCATCATCGCCTCGATTGTACCCTGGGGCACGGGGATGCTCGCATATTTCTTCTGAGCGGCGGAGAATATGACGGCGGTCTTGCCATCAAAAACAAGCTTGCTGCTGCCGTCGTCTCCGCTGACGTCGGCAAGCATCCGGTTGGGCCGATGCACCACGACTTTCAACGTATGAAAGATGTGCAGCGGCTGACCATTGGCCGCGGCGTATACCCGGATCGTCCGCGCCTGAAACGAGAACTGCTCGGCCCGCAGGGTCTGGCCCATGCGCATCAGGGCTGCGCTCGCTTCCTCACTGATAGCCGGCTTTTTTTGCTGAGCGGCGGCATGCGATGCGGGCGCCGTTAACGGGAAAATGCCGATCAGGCCGCCGGCTACCAACGCCTCTAGGACGACGAGATATCTGAGCTTCACGAACTTTCCCCTACCTCGGTATCGTTGTGTTCACCATAATCAGCACTCGGCAAACCGTCTACGCTAGGGAAGCGATTTTGCTTTGGTCCACATCTCTTTCGGGGTGTCCTTGCGCGCAGCAATCATCACTGTTAGATAGAATTGGGAGTATGCCATAGGACGCTTAGGTTTGGTGGGGGAAATGCAGATACCGCGCACTGCAAGGTCGAGCGAAATCCTCCGGTCGGCAATAATGGGCGCATGCCTCGCAGTGTTCGCGATGGTGCTCCCCGCTGATTCGCGGGCGCAGATTTACATCGGCGCAGAAGGCGGGTGGACCGGTCTGCCGGACCGGACCGACGACATCATCAACGTGACCTCGGTCAAGGCACGCTTCGACGCTGGCTTCAACGCCGGCGTTCGTGGCGGCTACGAGTGGGGTCCCTGGCGCTTTGAAGAAGAATACAGCTATCGCCAGAATGGCGCCCGGGACCTCGTTGGCAACAACTTCACAATCAAAGGCGTCAGCGGCGACCGGCACACCAATTCCATCATGACCAATGTGCTCTACGACTTCACTCTCGGCCACCCGATTACGCCGCATGTCGGGTTCGGCATCGGGGCGGTGGACGTCTTCGATGGGCTGAAGGTTCCGGGCATCGGGCAGCTCTTCAACAACAGCAGCTGGCAATTCGGTTATCAGGGGATCGCCGGGATCCGGTACAATCTCAGCCCGACCTTCACCCTCGATCTCGACTACCGCTATTTCGCGATTACCCGGCCGACATTCAGTATCCCGAAGACCAATCTGCGTTATCGCACCGCTTACGACACGAACAACTTTGTCGCTAGCCTGATTTACCGATTCGCGCCACCCCCGCCCCCGCCACCGGTCGAAGCGCCGGCGCCAACCCCGCCGGCGCCTCAGGTCTTCCTGGTGTTTTTCGACTGGGATCGCGCCGATGTGACCCCCGCTGGGATGGAGATTGTGCGGTTGGCGGCGAACGCCTACAAAGCCGGTGGTTCGGTGCGCCTCCAAGTGACCGGGTACACCGATCTTTCGGGCTCCGCCGGCTACAACCAGCGGCTCTCGGAAAGACGCGCCAACAATGTCGCCAATGCTCTGGCAAATCTAGGCGTCCCGCGCAGCGACATGACGGTCACCGGCCGCGGCGAGAACAACCCACGCGTGCCGACCCCGAAGGGCGTGCGCGAGCCGCAGAACCGGCGGGTCGAGATCGGTTTTTCGTAGCACTCGGCCGCCGCGCGTGCCGAGCAACGCCCCGCGGGGATGATTGCTATGGATAAGACGCGCAATTTCCGGCGTTAGCAGCAAGTCTGACCGCGGGTTTCGGTCGCATCGCTATCACCGTGAAATCATATACATAGCTGGAACTCTCGCACATCCGGCGCCGTTTAGGCGTGTTCGGCCGGAAAGGTCCCCGATGCTGCCAATATCCGCCCTCTTTCAGCTCGCCGATATGCTGGGCGATGTGTTTGCGCCCTTGCGCGAACCGCTCAGCGCCGATCAGCTGATCGCTCTGGCGCGCCGCCGCACCGGGCTGACCGAATTTGGCGAAACGGCTTTCCTTGATCCGATGCAGAAGCTTCTCCGCGCCTGTTACGAGGATGGGAATTTAAGTCTGGTCGGACGAGTTGCGACCCGCTGGGATGTGGTGCGGTTCTTGTCGAACCTGCTTCGGCTCTTTGACGAAGAGCAGAGGGCGCCGGAAATTCTCGCCCGGCCGGTGGATCGGCCGATCTTCATCTCCGGGCTTCCCCGCTCGGGCACGACGTTTTTGCATAGCCTGTTGGCCGAGGATCCGGCCAATCTGGTGCCGCGCGTCTGGCAGCTGATCCACCCCTATCCGCCCAGAAATGCCAAATCCGGACTCGACCGCCGGGCGCGGCGGGTCGCCCGCCAACTGCGGCTCTTCGGGTTGCTGGCGCCGGATTTCCGTCGTATGCACCCGATCGACGCGGGCTCGCCCCAGGAATGTTCCGAGATCACTGCGCATGTCTTCGCCAGCTTGCGCTTCGATACGACTTACCGTATTCCGAGCTACCGACGCTGGCTCGACGCAACCGGACATCTCCAAGCCTATCGCTTTCACAAGCGCTTTCTGCAGCACCTGCAGCATCAGACGGCGGTGGGCGGGCGGTGGGTGCTCAAATGCCCCGACCATGTCTTCGCACTAGACGCGATAAGGGCGGTCTATCCGGACGCACGACTGGTCTTCGTTCACCGGGATCCGCTCGCAGTCTTGTTGTCGGTTGCGCGGCTGACCGAGACCCTGAGGCGGCCATTCACCCGCAGCATCGACAAGGCGGAAATCGGCCGGCAGGACAGTGACCGCTGGCTGGCGGCGACCGAACTGATGATTGCCGCGGCGCAAGAGAAGCGCTTCGCCGAGCCGATCTTTCACGTTCAATACCTGGATCTGGTCAAGGACCCCGTTGGCACCGTGGCGGCACTGTACAGTCATTTCGGGGGCGCTTTGCAGCCTGATGCTGCTGCCCGGATCGGCCGGTTGGTTAAGGCAAGGCCGAACGGCGGCTACGGCGCCCACGGATCTCGGCTCGAGGAGTACGGTCTCGATGCCGCGCTCGAGCGCGAGCGTTACGCGAGATACATGGCGCATTTCGGGATCCAGCCGGAACCGCGAAGGCGCTCGGCGCAGTCGGCGAGGTCTTCGCCAATTCTCGCCTCCCCGCGATCCGCCAAGCCGGTCAAATGACCTGATACGCCACCAACGGACAAGCAAGGCGTAGCATTGGGCTCCCGAACGCTCTCGGCTCGAGACGCTTTGGGTGGCTCAGCGCGCCATCAGGACGGGGAGCTGCGCTTCCATGATGATGTGCCGGGTGCCGCCGCCAAAGATCATTTGGCGGATGCGGCTCTGCGTGTAAGCGCCCTTCAGCAGGAGATCGGCACCAGCCGCCATCGCTTCCTTCAGAAACGACTCGCCCTGGGCTTTCTGTCGGCCATAGGCCATCCGGACGCTGACGTCCATGCCGTGCCGTTCGAGCGTACGCGCCAGCTCTTCGCCCTCGGGGCCCGGCTCAGGCATATGTTGCGGGCCGACCGTCACGACGACGACCTTGCGGGCCTGCTTGAGGAACGGCATCCCCATCGCCACCGTGACGGCAGTCTCGGTGCTGCCGTTCCATGCGATCGCGACGACCTCGCCCAGGGTCGGCAGGCTGCGCTTTGGCACCATCAACACGGGGCGGCCGCTCTCGAACAAGGCGTCTTCCAGGGTGGCCTCGGCGATCGAGGCGAGCTTTTCGGGTTGCTCGACTAAGATCAGGTCAAAGACTCGGCCGATCATCCCGACCACGGCGTTCTGCCGTCCGTCCTCCTCCCGCCAGGAGGCGCTCGGGCCATTGTGTCCCGCCGGCACCGGATCGAGCGGGACACCCTTTGCATTCATGAAATCGCGAAACAGCCTGCGCGCCTGATCGCGGCGTTCATGGCCCTCGCGCTCGAGGGTGCGATCGACCTCCGACGAGATCGAAAACCCCATCTCGCCGCCGAACACCACGGCGTATTCGGTCGTGAGGCTGTGCAACCCGACGACATGGCTATTGAAACGTTGCGCCGCCATCAAAGCGGTGTCGAGAACCGGCCCGGCATTGCCGTCGCCGACTACGGTCAGCAAATTCCTCATCGCGCGCTCCACTGCCCTCGCCCGCCCCGATCGGAGCGGGGTCTTTAGTGAACGATACACGATTGTGTCATGCATGGCGAGAGCAGCCGGTGACGGCCGTCGTGCCTCCGTCTAGACTTGCAGGCGCGGCAATGGGAGTTGGCGGTGATGCGGATTGTGATTGGGGTTTTTATATGGGTGGCGGCCGGTCTGGCCCTGGCGTGCGGCGCGACAGCTGCGGAAACAATCACCTTTGGCACGGATTGGAAAGCCGAGGCCGAGCACGGCGGCTACTACCAGGCGGTCGCTACGGGGATTTACCGGCAGCACGGGCTTGAAGTGACGTTGCGGCAGGGCGGACCGCAGGTCAACCACGCGCAGCTCCTCGCCGCCGGCCGGCTCGACTTTAACCTCGCGCCAAACTCGTTTATCCCGCTGAATTTCGTGCAGGAAAACATCCCGCTGGTTGCGGTCGCGGCGATTTTCCAGAAGGACCCGTCTGTGCTGATCGCCCATCCCGGGCAGGGCAATGACAGCCTCGCCGCACTCAAAGGCAAGCCGATCATGATCGGCTCGGATACGCGCATCACCAGCTGGGTTTTCCTCAAGAGTAAGTTTGGCTACACCGACGACCAGATCAGGCCCTACACCTTCAGCGTCGCACCCTTCCTCGCCGATACCAAGGCGGTCCAGCAGGGCTATCTGTCGAGCGAGCCGTTCACGATCGAATCCCAGGGGGTAAAGCCGGTCGTCATGTTGCTCGCCGATGCCGGCTATTCGAGCTATGGATCGCTGATCCAGACCTCCGACAAACTCGTGCAGGAAAAGCCCGATCTCGTGCAGCGCTTTGTCGATGCCAGCATCGAGGGCTGGTACAGCTATCTCTATGGCGATCCGGCGCCGGCCAACGCGCTGATAAAACGCGACAATCCGGAGATGACCGACGCGTTGCTGGCCTATGGCATCGCCAAGATCAAGCAATACGGCATCGTCGACAGCGGGGACGCCAAGACGGGCGGCATCGGGGCGATGACCGAGGAGCGCTGGCGCGAGTTCTTCGACACGATGGCGAAATGCCGGCATCTACCCCAAGGATCTCGACTTCCGCAAAGCCTTCACCTTGCAGTTCGTCGACAAGAAAGTGGGTATGAAGCCCTGACGAAAACGCTGTCGCCGGACCTGCTGACGCGATCCCCAGCGACGAATTCGCTCGTCGTCTTACGTAGTGTCGGCAAACGCTTCGCCACCGGGGTGACGGCGCTCGACGGGATCGATCTCGATATTCATCGCGGCGAGTTCTTGAGCCTGCTCGGCCCCTCCGGCTGCGGCAAGAGCACGTTGTTGCGCATCATTGCCGGGCTCAGCGAGCCGAGTTCAGGCGCCCGTCGCCTGTTGCTCGAAACGGACCGCGCCGGGCACGTTCCAGCGGGGCGGATAGGCTTTGTATTCCAGGACCCGACCCTGATGCCGTGGAGCACTGTCACAGACAATGTGCTGCTGCCCTTTCGGCTAACCGGGCGCGTCGGGCCTGCCGAGCGCGAACGGGCCGCCGCCGAGATCCAATCGGTCGGCCTCGCCGGGTTTGAGCGGGCCTATCCGCGGCAGCTTTCGGGCGGCATGCGGATGCGCGTCTCGATCGCCCGCGCGCTGGTCACCGATCCCGACTTGCTGCTCCTCGACGAGCCCTTCGCCGCGCTCGACGAGATCACCCGGATGGGGCTCAACGACGATCTGATGCGCCTGTGGGAGAGCCGGCAACCGACCGTCGTCTTCGTCACCCACAGTGTCTTCGAATCCGTCTACTTGTCGACCCGCATCGCCGTAATGACGCCGCGGCCCGGCCGTATCGTCGCCGAGTTGCCGGTGGCGCTGCCGCGGCCGCGCCACCGCTCGCTGCGCACCTCACCGAATTACGCCGCGCTCTGTGCGGCGGTGTCGGAGCGACTGGCAAACGCGATGGCAGCCCAATAAATGGCCGGCCGCACTACATCGCCATTTATTTCTCCCTCTCCGCCCTTGGGGGCGGAGAGGGTCGGGGTGAGGTGGGGGTGTTTCGTGCCAGAGCCGCGACCCAGCCCACCTCACCCTCCCCATCGCTTCGCGACGGGTCCCCTCCCTCTCCCCCCGCTAGCGGGCGGAGAGGGCAAGTTTGCGCGCGGCCGTATGCAATAGGTATGCGGCGACTACGGGCTCGCGTATGGCGGATCGCAGCTCCACTCGCGGTAGGTGCAGCTCTGCTCGCCTTATGGGAGATCATCGTCCGTGCCGAGGGCATACCCCCTTACATCCTGCCAGGCCCGGTGCTGATTGGGCAGACCTTGTGGACCGACGGGCCGAGCCTAATGGGCTCGCTGCTGGTGACCCTGCGCATCACTCTGGCGGCACTGGCGGCTGCTGCCGTCCTCGGCGGCGGCATTGCGTTGCTGTTCTCGCTGTCGCGCATCCTCGCGCTCAGCCTTTTTCCTTATGCAGTGATCCTGCAGGTGACGCCGATCGTCGCGATCGCGCCGCTGATCATCATCTGGGTGCGCGAGCCTTTTCTCGCCCTCCTCGTATGCGCCTGGATCGTCGCGTTCTTTCCGGTCGTCGCGAACACGACGGTCGGGCTCAACAGTGCCGACCGCAATTTGCTGGCGCTGTTCCGGCTCTACGGCGCCTCGACCGGGAAGACATTGCGCTACCTGAAATTGCCGACCGCACTGCCCTATTTTCTCGCGGGGCTCCGGATCAGCGGCGGGCTCGCGTTGATCGGCGCGGTTGTCGCGGAATTCGTCGCCGGCACCGGCGGTACCGAGACCGGGCTTGCCTTCCGCATCCTCGAAGCCGGCTACCGCCTCGCGATCCCGCGCCTGTTCGCCGCGCTCTTCCTGCTGTCGGTGACCGGCATCGTGATCTATCTCGTCCTCGATTTGGTCTCGCGCCTGCTATTGCGACACTGGCACGAGAGCGCGATGGAGGAAGAGGAGGAGTGAGACCTCAGCCGCGCCCGACAAACGGCATTTTGGTCGCCATCACGGTGAGGAACTGGACGTTGGCTTCCGGCGTGACGGTCGCCATGAACACCACCGCGCGAGCGACGTTCTGCACATCCATTGTCGGCTCTTCGATGACCGTGCCATTGGCCTGCGGGACGCCGCGCTGCATGCGCTGGGTCATCTCGGTCAGTGCGTTGCCGACGTCGATCTGGCCGCAGGCGATGTCGTATTTGCGGCCGTCGAGCGAGGTCGATTTGGTGAGGCCGGTGATAGCGTGCTTGGCCGAGGTATAGGCGGCCGAATTGGGCCGCGGCGCATGCGCCGAGATCGAGCCGTTGTTGATGATCCGCCCGCCCACCGGCTGCTGATCCTTCATGATCCGGAATGCTTCCTGCGTGCACAGAAAGGAACCGGTCAGGATCGTGTCGATGACGGCTTTCCAACGCTCGTATGGCAATTCCTCGATCGGCGCCGCTGCGCCGAAGCCGGCATTGTTGAACAGCACGTCGAGCCGGCCGAACCGCTCCTTCGTCTTGGCGAAGATGTTCTTGACCGACGCGGGGTCGGTGACATCGGTCGGCACCGCCAGCGCCTGCCCGCCGAAACCCTCGATCTCGTGCGCCACCTCCTGCAAACGGTCCCCGCGCCGCCCGCCGATCACCGCGGCAAAACCATCTTTTGCAAGGGCAATCGCCGCCGCCTTGCCGATCCCGCTTCCTCCGCCGGTGACGAGGGCGACCTTTCCGTTCGAGCTCATGCCGATGTCTCCTTATCTAGAAAGCGGGGACGATAGCAGTTTAGCCGCCGCCGCACGGACGAAATTGCAGCAGCAGCGCCGTCAGCGGACGATTCCGCGCACCGCCCACGCAGTCGCGGTCAGCGAGCGCGCTCCGTCGGGGGCGCCGGAAAGAAAGGCGGCGCGCACCCGGTCCTCGATCAGCTGCCGCCGTTCAAGCGGCAGGCCTTCGACATAGGCGCCGACCGGGCCCTGGCCGCCGAGCAGCGGTTCCCAGTAATCGGCGAAATCGACGTACTCCATACGGATCGTGATCGAGTTGCGCTCGACCGCACTGAGCCCGGACTCGCGCCACAGCGCCGGGAGACCCTCGGGCAGGGCGAGCGGGCCCGAGAACAGCCGATCCCGCCCCACCCCGGCGTCCGGATCCAGCCCGGCCGCGGTGTCCCAGAAGAGGCGCTGGAACACGAGCCCACCGCGGAAATCCCATACTGCCGCCGCGACGCCGCCGCCCGGCCGCACCACCCGCCGCATTTCGCGCACGGCATGCGCGGCATTCGGGACAAAATTCAGCGAAAGCTGCGCCAAAGCCGCTGCGAAACTGCCGTCCGGGTAAGGCAGGCGACAGGCATCGCCGACGGAAAAACCGATGCCGGCGGCGCCCGGGCGCGACCGCGCGAATGCGATGTAAGGGATGGCGATATCGAGGGCGGCTACGCGATCCGACGCTCCGCGCTCGGCCAAGGCGAGGGCGAGGCTCCCGGTGCCGCACCCGACGTCTAGCAGTCGGCCCTGATCTGCTGGCCGCGCGAACTCTGCAAAAGGTTCAGCGAGCAGCCGAGACCACCGCCCGAGAAACCGCTCGTACGCCGCCCCGTCGCTCGCGCGGTATGTTGAGGAGAATGAGCTAGTCATCGCGTCGCCTCTCGCCTCTACCCGCACGCGGGGCGGGGGGGTAGGCTCCTGCAATGGAGGGCAATCTGGCGATGTCCGAGACAATCGAGCTGAACGGCAGGCGATACCGGAACCCGCGGCGGCCGACGGTAGTCATCTGCGTCGACGGGTGCGATCCCGAATATCTCGACCGCGGCATTCCGGACGGCATCTTTCCGACAATAGGCTCTTTCCGCCGCGAGGGTTATCTCGGAATGGCGGATGCCGTGGTGCCGACCTTCACCAACCCGAACAATGTCTCGATCGTGACCGGGGCCCCGCCATCGGTGCACGGCATCGCGGGCAACTATTACCTCGATCGCGAGAGCGGACGCGAGATCATGATGACCGATGAAGGCCTGATGCGCAGCGAGACGATCCTCGCGCTGATGGCGCGGGCTGGCGTCAGGTCGGCGGCGGTCACCGCCAAAGACAAATTGCGCAGGTTGCTCGGGCGCAACCTCGACGGCCTCTGCTTTTCGTCCGAGTGCGCGGACGCCGAGGTGGAGGCGCTGGTCGGGCGCGGCCGGCCCGACATGTACTCGGCGGATTTGTCGCTGTTCGTGCTCGACGCCGGGGTCGCGCTCCTTGAGCGCGGCATCGCCCGGCTGCTCTACTTATCGCTCTCGGATTATGTGCAGCACGCGCACGCGCCGGGCGCGCCGGAAGCGGATGTTTTCAACAGGGCGATCGACGATCGTGTGCGGCGCTTTGTTGAACTGGGCGCCGTCGTCGGTCTCGTCGCCGATCATGGCATGAACGACAAGGCGCGGCCAAATGGCGAGCCCAATGTGATTTTCCTCGAAGACGAGCTCAACCGCCGCTTCGGGCCGGGAGCGGTGCGGGTTATCTGTCCGATTACCGACCCGTTCGTGCGCCATCACGGCGCCCTCGGGTCATTTGTCCGCGTCTACGCGCAAGGCGCTACGAACATTCCCGCCCTTATGGCGGCGAGCGCGGAATTGCCGGGAGTGGCTCTGGTGCTCGACGCGGCAAATGCCGCGCACCGGTTCGAATTGCCGCTCGACCGGGAGGGCGATTTCATCGTGCTCGGCGACGCCAACACTGCGATCGGCGCCTCCACGGTCGAGCACGACTTGTCGGGGCTGGCCGGCCGTCGCTTGCGCTCCCATGGCGGGCTCGGTGAGCAGCTCGTGCCCTTCGTCTTGTCGCGGCCGCTGATCCCTCAATATCGTGACATCGCCGCGACCCGCCGGCTGCGCAATTTCGACATCTTCGATTTCGCGCTGAACGGCGTCGAATGAGCTACATCGGTGGCTTCACGCCATCCTTCTCAGCGGTCACCCCGGAGGCCGTCAGGCCGCCATCGGCCCCTTTCTGGGCGATGATAAACACGGCCGCCCCAGGCTTCAGCAGGCTGGGATCGCCTGGGCCATAGCCAACAATTATAGTGCCGGGGGGAATGGTTACCTCCGCTTCGCCGTCCTTGTAAGTGACCTTGATTACTTGGCCGTGCGGCGCGCTGGTGATCTGCGCCGCAGTTGCATTGGTCATCAGGCTGTCGGGGACGAGGTCCCAAGGAAATTGACCTTCCCGGGCGACGCCGCGCAGGCTTTCGGGAAGGATGTGCACCTCAATCGCCCGGAGCTTTCCGTCGGGGCCTTTGACCGAGGTCGAGGCGACGAAGTCGCCGGGCTTAATGTCGGCGATGGTTTTGGCAACCACAGCACGCACGGTAAAATTCGGGGCGAGGGTGACCGTCACTTGCGGACCCTCGCGCGACTTGACCGTCAGGGCCTGGCCGTCGAGCCCCTCGACCGTCCCGCGGATGCGCGTCGGCGGGCTCGCCGGCGGGTTTTGGGCGACAGCCGGCAGCGCCAGCACTAGCGACGAAGACGACCGCGAAAAGCGGCTGCAAGCGCATGCCAAAATCCTCCCTGCCACTTCTTTAATGACCGCGGCCCAACATGCCGTCAGATCGCGCGGCCCGCATCTCACATTTCGGTGACCGCCATATCACAAGGACGGCGGGTCACTGCACGATCTCATTCGGATAGACCCCCCAGAGGTCGCCGCGCTGGACCCAGCCGGCATGATCGGCAGCATCGATGCGGCACCAATCGCCGCGGCATTCAAGCAGCTTTGCAATGACTCCCTGCTGTGCGCGGGCAACCGCCGGGGAGGCCGGATCGGGCTGGCGATACAAGGTGCGAATGCCGCCCTTGACAACGACGGCGCGCTTGCCGGTCAGCATCCGCTCGTGCACCCAGCCCTCGGTGCCCAGCCAATCGCGGATCATTCGCCAATTCTCGAATTCCTTGACGACCTCGACCGGCATCTCCTTGCGGGTCAGCACCCATTCGATCGGGTAATTCTCGCCCGGCCCGACCCGCAGATTTACCTGGTCCGAGCGCAGGCTGACGAAGCGCGGCAGCTTTTGCCCGGCCTCGCTCCCTGCCGCCTTGGCGGGCGGCGCTGTGACGACAAATGCCGCCATCAGCACCCCGAGCAGACACGACACCGACCGATACCGCGTCTGTCGCCTGGACATCCCACCCCCGCTGTTGCTAATGCCGGACCCCGCCCTCTGCGGAACTTGTCGCCATGCGCTCGAAACGGCCATTTGTCATCGTCACCCGCAAGCTCCCAGACCCGATCGAGACCCGAATGATGGAGCTGTTCGCCTGCCGGCTCAACCTGGACGACACACCCCTTTCAAAGCCTGACCTGATCGCCGCCGTGGAGCGGGCCGATGTCTTGGTGCCGACCGTCACCGACCGAATCGATGCCGAGGTGCTGGAGGCAGCGGGTCCCGCGCTGAAGCTGATCGCGTCGTTCGGGACCGGGGTCGATCATGTCGACCTCACCGCGGCGCAACGGCGCGGCATCATCGTGACCAACACGCCGGGTGTTCTGACCGAGGACACTGCGGACATGACGATGGCGCTGATCCTCGCTGTCTCGCGTCGGCTCACCGAGGGCGAAAGACTGATCCGCAGCGGCGGCTGGATCGGCTGGGGTCCGACCTCGATGCTCGGCCAGCGGATCTGGGGCAAGCGGCTAGGCATTGTTGGCATGGGCCGGATCGGCATGGCGCTCGCGCGGCGCGCCAAGGGTTTCGGCCTGTCGGTTCATTACCACAACCGGCGGCCGGTCCCGGAGGAAGTCGAAAGCGCGCTCGAGGCGACCTATTGGGAAAGCCTCGACCAGATGCTCGCCCATATGGACGTCGTCTCGGTCAATTGCCCGCACACGCCGGCCACCTACCACCTGCTCTCGGCGCGCCGCCTGCGTCTGCTGCAGCCGCAGGCGATCCTAGTCAACACGGCGCGCGGCGAGATCGTCGACGAGGAAGAGCTCCTCCGTCTGCTCGAGACCCGCGCGATCGCCGGCGCCGGTCTCGACGTGTTCGAGCACGAGCCGGCGATCGACCCGCGGCTGCGCGCACTCGACAATGTCGTGCTCCTGCCGCATATGGGCTCGGCGACGATCGAAGGCCGGCTCGCAATGGGCGAGAAGGTCATCATCAACATCAAGACCTTCGCCGACGGTCACCGCCCGCCCGACCGCATCCTCGGCTCGATGCTGTAGACCAGGAACATGGCGGATCTCGAACTGGAGTCGCTGACCAAGCGATTTGGCCGGGTCGCCGCCGTCGATAGTCTGTCATTGACCATCGACCATGGCCTGCTCGTGTGCCTGCTCGGGCCATCGGGGTGTGGCAAGACGACAACTCTGCGGCTGATCGCCGGATTCGTCGATCCCGATGCCGGATCGATCAAGGTCGGGGGCCGCACGATCTCGGTGCCGGGCCGCAGCCTGCCGCCGGAACGGCGCAACATGTCGATGATATTCCAGAGCTATGCGCTATGGCCGCACATGACGATTTTCGAAAATGTCGCGTATGGCCTGACCGTGCGCCGGCTCGGCAGGGCGGAGCTCGACCGTCGCGTCGCGTCGATCCTCGAAGCGACTCATCTCGCGGAATTCGCCGGCCGGTATCCGAGCGAGCTGTCCGGCGGTCAGCAGCAGCGCGTCGCTCTTGCGCGCGCACTCGTGGTCGAGCCGGAGACCTTGCTGCTCGACGAGCCGCTCTCCAATCTCGACGCCAATTTGCGCGAGGAGATGCGTTTCGAAATCCGGCGTCTGCACGATGCCTACAAATATACGACCGTCTACGTCACTCACGATCAAACGGAGGCGATGACGACCGCCGACGTTATCGTCGTGATGCAGCAAGGACGGGTCGAGCAGATGGGCTCGCCCGAGGAGATCTATCAGCGGCCGCGCTCGGAATTCGTCGCGCGGTTCCTCGGCGGCACCAATATCTTTCGCGGCCGTAAAATCGGCCCCGACCTGGTCGATTGCGGCGATCTCGTGCTGCGCTGCGGCCAGGGCGAGTATGCAGCCGCGGGCGAGACGACGGTCTCGGTGCGGATGCACGACATCAGCTTCGCCGAGAATGATGTGGGCGATCCGGCCGAGGCGCGGCCGAACGAAGCCGCCGGCCGGGTCCTCCGTCAAGCCTATCTCGGCGCACATCGCGATTACCTGGTGGCACTCGCCGGCGGTCAGCAGGTCCGCGTGGTTGCCCCGATGCAGGTCAATGTGCCGGTTGACGGCAGAGTCAGGTTGCGTTTCCCGCCGGAGCGCTGCCGCGCGCTGGCCAATTGAAGAGCCGAAGGGAAGGAAGCGTCATGAATGCAAGTCGATGCTTGTCGGCACTTTTTATCTCTGTCGCCGCACTGTCGGTAGCAGCCTCAGCTGCCCCGGCGCCGACCTCGATCACGCCTCAGCTCATCGAAGCCGCAAAGAAGGAAGGCAAGGTGATTTTTTATACGTCGATCGAGCTGCAGACCGCCGAGAAGATCGGCAAGGCCTTCGAGGCAGCCTATCCCGACATCTCTGTGCAGGTCGAGCGCAACGGCTGCGAGCGCCTGTTCCAGCGCCTCGCTGAGGAACGCGGCAGCAATATCCACGTTGCCGATGCAATCGAGTGCTCGGACACGACGGCGCTTCTCTATTGGAAGCGGCAGGGTTGGCTGGCGCCCTTTGTGCCGGCCGATGTGGCGGAGAAATGGCCGGCCGATCAGCGCGATCCCGACGGCTATTTCGCGACCGAGCGGTTTACGCTCTCGCCGATCATGTACAACACAAAGCTCGTCAAGGCCGAGGATGCACCAAAGAGCTACGCCGACCTGCTCGACAACAGATGGACCGGCAAGATCGTCAAGGCCCATCCCGGCTACAGCGGCACGATCATGACGGTAACGTTCGAACTGAGCCGCGCCCTTGGCTGGGACTATCTGAAGAAACTCGGTCAGCAGCGTGTGATGCAGGTGCAGTCGGCAGCGGAGCCGCCGAAGAAGGTGGCGCAGGGTGAGCGACCGATCGGGGCGGATGGCGGCGAATATTTCGTTCTGCAGATCCGCGACCAGGGCGGCCCGATCGAGCCGGTCTACCCGAGCGAAGGCACGCCATCCATCCTAGGGGGCGCCGGCGTCATCGTCGACGCGCCTAATCCGAATGCCGCCCGGCTGTTCATCGGCTGGTTGTTTTCGCGGGAGGGGCAGCAGCTGCTCGTGGACTCGGCTTGGCTACGCTCCGTCGACCCCGGCGTGAAGCTCAAAGCCGGGATGAAGCCGCTCTCCGAAATCAAGGTCCTGAAGGCCGACCCTGCCGCCCAGGAAAGAGCCGTAGACGAGATCAAGAAGAAATACGCCGAGTATTTCGGGCTTTGACGCGAGGCGGTAAGCCCCGATTGTCTTTGCCTCGCTACGACCCTCCCGGCCCCCACCCTAACCCTCCCCCGCTTGCGGGGGAGGGCAGGGGAGGGGGGTGAGGGCGCAGCCCGCCGTCACCATGCCTACCTGCGCACGCCGGCGATGGCATCTCGACCTGTCGGCGCCGGTATTCCTGTTGCTCGGCGGGTTTCTGTGCGGGCTCGTGCTGCTGCCGTTGGGATGGCTCGGCTGGTATAGCATCACCGACGTTAATGGCGTCCCGAGCCTCGCCAATTTTGCGCGCCTGGCGACCGATGCGACCTTTCTCCGTCCGTACCTCACAGCGCTCGGCATAGCAGCGAGCGTGGCCGCCGGTGCGTCTGCATTGGCCATCCCGCTCGCTTGGCTCGTTGCCCGCACTGATTTGCCGCTGCGCGGCGCGATCCGCGCGCTCGTTACCGCCTCCTTCGTGACCCCGCCCTTTCTCGGTGCGATCGCGTGGGAAATCCTCGCGGCGCCGAACAGCGGCATCCTCAACCAATGGTACCGCGCGATTTTCGAGCTTGGGCCTTATGAACATCTGTTCGACATCTATACCGCCGAGGGTCTGGTATTTGTGATGGCGTGCTACAGCTTTCCGTACATTTTCGTGCTGCTGACCAACGCTCTCGACAATATTCCCGCCGAGCTCGAAGAGGCCTCGGCGATCCTTGGCGGCACGCGGCCGGCGACATTGCGGCGGGTGACATTGCCAATGGTCTTGCCGGCGCTGCTCGCCGGTGCGCTTGTCGCGTTTCTGCAGGCACTGACCCAGTTCGGCACCCCCGCGATCCTGGCTTTGCCGGCCGGCTTTCACGTGATCACGACGAAGATCTGGGCACTCTTCCAATATCCCCCGGACCCCCATCTCGCGGCCGCCGCCGCAATGCCGCTGCTGCTGCTGACGATACTGCTATTGCAAGGACGGCAATGGCTGCTCGGCCGGCGCAGCTATGCCGTCATTGGCGGCAAGAGCGGCGCGCCGCGTCGGATCGGACTCGGTATTTGGCGAGGGCCGGCGCTCGCCTTTGCGCTGGCGGTCCTCGCTCTGCCGATCCTGCTGCCCTATGCGGCGTTGATAAAGACGGCAATCGTTCGCACGCCTTCGGACCCGCTGACCCTCGACACTCTGACATTACACAATATCCGCTTCGTATTCCTCGAATTCTCGCAGACGCGCCAGGCTCTGTGGAACACCGTTCTGCTCGGCGTTCTCGCTGCAACGGGCGGCACGTTTCTCGCTCTGACTATCAGCTACGTAACGCAGCGCGGCCTCGTCACCGGACACCGGTTTCTCGGCTTTCTGGCGACTGCACCGATCGCCATTCCCGGGATTGTCCTCGGTGTCGGGCTCTTCCTCAGCTACACCCGCCCACCGCTGGTGCTTTATGGTACTTTATGGATTCTGCTCCTGGCCTTTTTGACAATCGAGTTGCCGGCGGGATACCAGCAACTGCAAGCCGCTTTTCGCGGTCTGCACCCGGAGCTCGAAGACGCCGGCCGCATCTTCGGCGCAACGCGGCTGCGGGTGTTATGGCGGATCACCGCGCCGCTGCTTCGCACCAGCGTCATCGCGACCTGGTGCTTTGTCTTTATCGGCGTCATTCGTGAATTGTCGGCGACGATCATGTTGACCACCGCCCAAACCAAAGTCGTCTCGGTCATCATCTACGACCTCAACGAAAGCGGCGACCTCGGTGCGATCTCTGTTTTGGGGATCACGCTCCTCGCGATCACGTTTCTTGTAGTCGGCATCGCAACCCGCCTTCCAGGGCTCGGTCGACCGCAGGAGCGCCTGGTTTGAAAGCCCCGCGCCCCGCCGCGACCGGCTGGACTAGCACGCCGTATGGCTGTTTTTGCTGTTTCTGCAAGGGAATTATCAGCCATGCATCTCTTTGTCCTTCCCTGGAATCCTTGGCTTCGGGGAAATTCGGATCAACGAAAACAGCGTAGCGCATCGCTGTTGTTGGCTGTTATCGACCTATAGCAGCCGGGTCCGCAATTCGCCCGCAGCGGGGGTGCGCTTGCGAGCTAAGTTGTAGTTCCAGCACAAAATTTGCGATATCGCAAGGCGTGTGTGTGACTCCCGCCACGGCGGTTATTGGGCCAGCTGCCGCAGCTCGGGCATTGCGCGTTCCAAACCGCGCATGAAGCGCTCGACGACCTCGTCGATCTCGCTGCGCGTGATGCACAGCGGCGGGGAGAACGAGGTGATCTCGCCATAGGGCAGGGCGCGCACCGACACACCCTCTTCGAGCACTTTGCGGGAGATGATGCGGTGGGGTTGGGTTTGCGGGTTGAAAAACCGGCGCGCCTTTTTGTCGGCGACGAATTCGACGGCGACCATCAAGCCGGCGCCGCGAACATCACCGACAAAGGGGTTGTCTGCGAGCCGCTCGCGCAGTTGGTCACGCAGATAGGTGCCCATCTCAGCGGAATTCTCGATCAGGCTCTCGCGCTCCATGATGTCGAGGTTGGCCAATCCCACGGCCCCGCCGACCGGGTGCCCCGAATAGGTGAAGCCGTGCATCAATGGCCCCATTTCGGGCGAGGCGTCGCGCAATACCTCCCAAATCTTCTCGGAAATCACCGATGCCGAGAGCGGGAAGTAGGCGCTGGTGATGCCCTTGGCGAGCGTGACGATATCCGGCTTCAGATTGAACAGGCCCGTCGCGAACCACGCGCCGGTGCGGCCGAACCCGGTGATGACCTCATCGGCGATGAAGAGGATGTCGTGCTCGGCGAGAAGCTCCTGAACCCGTTCGAAATAGTCTTTCGGTGGCAAGAAGACGCCGCCCGTACCCATGATCGGCTCGGCAATGAAGGCGGCGATCGTCTCCGCCCCCTCGCGCGCGATCAGCGCCTCGAGGTCGCCCACCATGCGGGTGGTGAAGGCCTCCTCGTCTTCATCACGCTCGGCGAAACGATAAAAATGCGGGCAGGATGTGTGAAGGACCCCCTCGATCGGCAGATCGAACGCCTTGTGAAAGGCCGCGATGCCGGTGAGGCTGCCGGCGGCATAGGTCAAGCCGTGATAGCTGCCGAGCCGTGAAATCACCTTCTTCTTCTGCGGCCGGCCACGCAGATTGTTGTAATAGCGGACCAGCTTGAAATTGGTGTCGTTGGCGTCCGAGCCCGAGGTGCCGAAGAACATCTTCGAGAGATGCCCGGCATTTGCTTTTTCGCGGAAGAGGGTCAGCACGCGGTCGGCGAGCCGGATGATCGGCTCGTTCGAGTGCGATCCAAAGGTGTGGTAATAGCCGAGGTCGCGCATCGCCTGCGCCGCCGCTTCGCCGAGCTCGGCGCGGCCAAAACCGATATTGACGCACCACAACCCGGCACCACAATCGATCAGCTCGCGGCCGTGCCGGTCTTTGATTCTAACCCCGGAGCCCCCGGCAATGATGGTCGGCCCGTTCTTCAGGTGATCGGCGATCGATGTCGCCGGGTGGATCAGGCTCTGCCGATCCATTTCCTCGAGCGAATAATTCTGTGCAATGTTCGACATAATTCTCTCCTATCAGAGCTCTTTTGGCTCCCCGGGGTAAAGAATTTCCGGTGGGACTTCTGGCTCGGCGATAACGGCCCAGTCGCCATCCCGCCACGCGCGAAAAAAACAGTTGCGACGCCCGGTGTGACAGGCGACGCCCTGCTGATCGACCAGCAGCAGCACCGCATCGCCGTCGCAATCGAGGCGCAGCTCGCGCAGCAGCTGAAATTGCCCGGAGGTCTCGCCCTTTCGCCAGAGCTGTGCGCGCGACCGCGACCAATAGCAGGCGCGGCCCTCGTCAAGGCTCACCCGCACCGCCTCGCGGTTCATCCAGGCCAGCATCAGGATTTCGCCGGTATCGTATTGCTGCGCGATGGCCGGCACGAGACCGTCAGGGCCAAAGCTGATGGCTGCCAGCGCATCTTCGATCTGATCCTGCACCTGCGCCTCGTCCCTTCTGCCGGTTGCCCCCCTTGCATCACCGGATTAGGGTAGCATTGCAACGAAAACAATACCGGTTTCGGCCGACAAAGAAGGCTTTGCGCTTGGACGATGTGATCCTCGAGACCCGGGGGTTGACAAAGGAGTTCCGCGGCTTCACCGCGGTGCAGACGGTGGACCTCAAAATCCGCCGCGGCACCATCCATGCACTGATCGGCCCAAACGGGGCTGGCAAGACAACCGTATTCAACCTCCTGACGAAGTTTCTCGAGCCGACCGCCGGGCGCATCCTCTATGATGGTCACGACATCACCGCGGCGCGCCCGGCTGACATCGCGCGGCGAGGAATGGTGCGTTCGTTTCAGATCTCCGCGGTCTTTCCGCATCTGACGGTGCGCGATAACGTCCGCGTGGGCTTGCAGCAAAAACTCGGCAACTCGTTTCACTTCTGGCGCTCGGAGCGCGTCCTGAACGGTCTCAATTCGCGGGCCGATGCGCTGCTCGAAGCGGTGGGCCTGGCCGGATTTGGGGATTTGCTTGTGGCCGACTTGCCCTATGGGCGCAAGCGGGCGATCGAGATCGCGACGACTTTGGCGCTCGATCCGGTGATGCTGCTGCTCGACGAGCCGATGGCCGGTCTCGGCCAGGAGGATATCGGACAGATCTCGGCGCTGATCCGCAAAGTAGCAACCGACCGCACGGTCCTGATGGTCGAGCACAACCTGTCGGTGGTGGCCGATCTTTCCGACACCATCACGGTGCTGACCCGCGGCCGTATCCTCGCCGAAGGCGATTACGACGCTGTCTCTAAGAACCCCGAGGTCATCGAGGCATATCTCGGCACCGGCCATGCCTGACGCGGCGGTCACAGCGCAGCAGCTGCTGCATGTCGAGGAACTGCACGCCTGGTACGGCGAATTCCACATCCTGCACGGAATGAGTTTTGCCGTCGGCCGGGGCGAGGTAGTCACCTTGCTGGGCCGCAACGGTGCCGGCAAGACGACGACCCTGCGGGCGATCATGGGGATCGTCCCGCAGCGGCAGGGTTCGGTCGTCTATTGCGGCAGCGAACTGGTCGGCCTCGCCTCCAACCGCATTGCCCGCCTCGGCATCGCCTATTGTCCGGAAGAGCGCGGCATCTTCGCCAGCCTGAATGTCGAAGAGAATTTGCTGCTTCCGCCGGTGGTAATGCCAGGGGGGATGACAGTCGACGAGATCTATTCGATTTTCCCGAACCTGCGGGAGCGCCGCCGCAGCCAAGGCACCAACCTTTCCGGCGGCGAGCAGCAGATGCTGGCGATCGGCCGGATGCTGCGCACCGGCGCGATGTTGCTGCTGCTGGACGAGCCGACCGAGGGGTTGGCGCCGGTCATCGTCCAGCAGATTGGCGAGCTGATCCGGCAGCTGAAGCATAAGGGCTTCACGATGCTCCTGGTCGAGCAGAATTTTCACTTCGCCGCGACCCTCGCCGACCGTCATTACCTCGTCGAGCACGGGCGGGTCATCGACATGATCCGCAACGAGGATGTTGGGCGGAACACCGGCAAGCTGCACGACTACCTCGGGGTGTAAAGATGACGAGGAAACCCGCAAGTGCTGCGAATGCTTCGGAGGGAGCGCATATGAAAACCGTCTTTGCTGCAGCTTTGGTCACGTTTGTTACGCTCAGCGCCCCGGCTTCCGCCGAGATGTCGGGCGAGGTCGTCAAGATCGGCGTTCTGAGTGACATGTCGGGACTCTACGCCGATATTGGCGGACCGGGATCGGTCGAGGCGGCGCGGATGGCGGTCGCCGATTTCGGCGGCAGCGTCAACGGCAAGAAGATCGAGCTGATCAGCGCCGACCACCAGAACAAGCCGGATGTCGGGTCGGCGATTGCCACCCAATGGTTCGGCAATGACGGCGTCGACGCAATCGTCGACGTGCCGACTTCGAGCGTCGCGCTCGCCGTCCAGGAAGTCGCCCGCAATAAGAAAAAGGTGTTTTTGATATCGGGCGCTGCGGCCTCTGACCTGACTGGCAAGGCCTGCTCGCCGACCTCGGTGCACTGGACCTACGACACGGTGGCGTTGGCAAACGGCACTGGCGGCGCTGTGGTCAAGGCGGGCGGCGACACCTGGTTCTTCATCACCGCGGATTACGCCTTTGGCCATGCCCTCGAACGGGATACGTCGAGAGTTGTCGAGGAGTACGGCGGCAAAGTGCTGGGCTCGGTGCGGGCGCCACTAAATACTGCGGATTTCTCTTCCTTCTTGCTGCAGGCGCAAAACTCCAAGGCAAAGATCATCGGTCTCGCCAATGCGGGTGGCGACACGATCAATTCGATCAAACAGGCCGGCGAGTTCGGCATTGTGGAGGGCGGACAAAAGCTCGCCGGGCTTCTCGTCTTTATTTCCGATATTCACAGCCTCGGCTTGCCGGCGGCGCACGGGCTGCAGCTGACCACGGCCTTCTATTGGGACCAGAACGAGCAGACTCGCGCCTGGTCTAAGCGCTTTATGGACAAGATGAAGCGCGAGCCGACGATGGTTCAGGCCGGAGTCTACGGCGCGATCATGCATTATCTCGCCGCAATCAAGGCAACCGGCAGCGACGACGGTCCGACCGTCGTCAAACAAATGAGGGCGACCCCGGTCAACGACTTCATGACCAAGAACGGCAAGATCCGCGAGGATGGCACGCTCGTCCGCGACATGTATCTGTTCGAGGTCAAGAAACCTTCAGACTCAAAAGGTCCGTGGGACTACTACAAGCAGATCGCAGTGATCCCCGGCGAGGAAGCCTTCAAGCTGCCCGGCCCCAATCAATGCCCGCTGGTCAAGGGCTGATAGCAAGCCGTTAGCAAACCGCATATCCTGCTCGCATTTGCCGCGCCGGAACAATCAACACGGGCCGGTGTTGTCCGTGCGTTGCCGCAGTCAGCCGCCCCCTGCGAATAGGAGATCGTCGTGCCGGAAACCGTCGTCATCACCGGGGCATCGGCGGGGGTCGGGCGCGCGACGGCGCATGCCTTCGCGGCGCGAGGGGCGCAGATTGGGCTGATCGCGCGCGGCACCCAGGGGCTGCAGGCCGTCGCAGCGGAGGTGGAAAAGCGCGGCGGGAAGGCGCTGGCGCTGCCTCTCGACGTCGCCGATCCAGATGCGATCGAAGCGGCGGCCGGCAATGTCGAGAACCAGTTCGGCCCGATCGACATCTGGGTGAATTGTGCGATGGCGACGATCTTCGCCCCATTCCATCGCATCTCGCCCGAAGAGTATCGCCGCGCGACCGAGGTGACCTATCTGGGTTTCGTCTATGGCACGATGGCCGCGTTGAAGCGAATGCGGCCGCGCAACCGCGGCACAATCGTCCAGGTCGGCTCTGCCCTCAGCTACCGTGCTATACCGCTGCAATCGGCTTATTGCGGCGCCAAATTCGCGATCCGCGGGTTTACCGACAGCCTGCGGACGGAATTGCTTCATGACGGGGTCGGTGTGCACCTTGTGATGGTCCAGATGCCGGCGCTCAACACGCCGCAGTTCGATTGGGCCCGCAACAAGATGAGCCGCCGGCCGCAGCCGGTGCCGCCGATTTTCCAGCCCGAGATTGCAGCCGACGCGATCGTCTACGCCGCTCATTCGCGCCGCCGCGAGGTCTGGGTTGGGGGCTCCAGCGTGCAGGTCATCATGGCGAACAAACTTGCCCCTGGGTTGCTCGACCGATATCTTGCCAAGAAGGGTTATACCGGCCAGCTGACCGACGAACCGGCCGATCCCGGACAACCCGACAATCTGTTCGAACCGGTGTCGGGCGACGCCGAGACGCATGGGCGCTTTGACAGCCGTGCCGCCAATTACAGTTTTCAGCTGTGGGCGACGGAGCACCGGGGTGTACTTGTGGCTGGCACACTGGCGATTGCCGCGTTCCTCACGACGTTGATTGTCGGAGGCAAGCCACTGGCGAAGATTTCGCCGAGCACGTCGGAATAGGCTTTGGTCATTAATTTGGATCAAGGACGTCTTGCACTTAGGGGCTGACCGAAAATGAATTGAGTGATTTCAGCAGGTTGTGACGCACTGGTTGTGTCGAGCAACAGCGAGTTCACAACATGTGGACCGAAACCACTCGGGCGAAGTATGAGCGCCAGGAGCAACGCTACGCAAGCGACGTGACCGACGGCGAGGTCATCAGGCGCAGCGCCGAGGTTACAGGCTTTGCGGTGCTTCCCCGTCGCTGGGTCGTCGAACGCACCTTGGCTTGGCTCAACAGAAATCGCCGTCTGGCGAAAGACTTCGAGACCTCGCTCGCCAGCGCCAAGACTTAGCTCTACTTAAGCATTTCGATCGCTTCATCTGGAGTTCTCAATTACCGGTCCCATAGCGTCGCGTTTAGTTTTTGCAGTGAGGCTTTTCGATTAACGAATCACCGAGTTTCTTATAGAATTCGGGCGAGAGTTCGAAGCGCGGGGATTTCTTGAAAAACAAGGACATCTTTGTGCCTCAAGACGATGAAAGCTAGAGAGAAGCCACATCCCCGAACTTCGACGACGCGAGGCAAAAAAGAGAGGGCAGCTACGGTGACACCGGTTTTCGGTCGGCTCGTTGTTGGGCTTCCGCAAGCTGGTTCACGGTCATCAACCCTTTGAGGCGTTCGAGGATTGGAGCAGCACTTTTGTCGCCACCTGCGGCGGCCAAAGCGAGCCACATACAGGCTTCAATGTAGTCCTGAGCAACGCCCCGACCCATCAGGTAATGCCCCGCGAGGATGAACTGTCCGTCAGCATCTCCTTGCTCAACCGCCTTTTGGGCTCAGCGGGCGGCTTCCGCGTCCCGCGGAACGCCTCGCCCCTCATGGTACATCACCGCGAGATTGCCTTGCGCCGCGGCGTATCCTTGCTGAGCGGCCTTGCGACCACAGAGCAGCTTCCACGTCGTTCTGAGGAACGCCTCGGCCGTCACGGTACGTCAGCCTAAGATTGCCCTGGGCTCTTCGGCTGCCCATGCCGAGAAGCAGGGCTGGACGATTGTCGACAGCTATACCGACCGTGCCATCTCCGGCGCTTCGCTTCTGCGCCCGGGCATTCAGGAGTTGATCAGGACGCGACGCGCGGCCGGTTTGCGATCGTGCTTGCCGAGGCCATGGACCGCCTCAGCCGGGACCAGGAGGATATCGCCGGCCTTTTTAAACGCATGGCGTTTTCCGGCGTGAAGATCGTCACCCTGTCCGAGGGTGACGTAACCCACCTCCATGTCGGGCTTAAACATTAACGCGCTGTTCTTAAAGGATCTGGCCGACAAGGTGCGCCGCGGCTTACGGGGGCGCGTCGAGGGCGGCAAGTCCGGCGGCGGCAATTGCTATGGCTATGACGTCGTCAAGAAGTTCGCAGCCGACGGCGAGCCGGTGCGCGGCGACCGGGCCATCAACAAGTGCGAAGCCTGCGTCGTGCGACGGATCTTTAGCAATTATGCGTCCGGCAAATCACCCAAGCGGATCGCGTTCGAGCTGAACAAGGAGGCATCAAGGCGCCGGTCGGCGGCGACTGGGGCTTCAGCACGATCAACGGCAACCCGGCGACGCGGCACCGGTATCTTGAACAACGAGATGTATGTCGGCCGGATCGTCTGCAACCGACTACGCTATATTAAGGACCCGGACACGGGCAAGCGTGTGTCGAGGCCGAACCCGGAGTCGGAGTGGATCTTCCACGACGTGCCCGAGCTGCGCATCATTGAGCAGGATTTGTGGAACAGGATCAAGGCACGGCAGGAGCCGATCAAGGTCGAACGCAGTACCGGCAACCCGAACCGGCTGCACGAGCGGCAACGCGCCAAGTACCTGTTCTCGGGGCTGACCAGATGCGCCTGCTGCGGCGGCGGCTATTCGATGATCTCGCAGACGCTCGTGGGCTGCTCGACTGCGCGGAACAAAGGCACCTGCAAAAACCGGCTCAACATCCGGCGGGACGGGCTCGAGAAGCGAGTGCTCAACGGGCTTAAGGGTCATCTGATGGACCCGGAGCTTTTCGCGATATTCTGCGAGGAGTTCACACGCCGCATGAACGAACGACGGACGGAAAGCTCGCGCTTCTATCGATGTGGCGCATGCGGAAATCCCCCGGATCGAGCGAGATCTAGAGCGTCTGTTAGACCGCTTCCTCAAGGAGGATGAAGCTGCGGACGCGCTGCACGCGCGGATGAAACAGCTCGAAGCGCGCAAGCGCGAGCTGCAGGTTTTCCTCGCAGATGCTGAGGAACCGCCGCCGGTGTTACATGCGAGCATAGCGATCGTGTATCGCCAGCGCATCGGTGCCCTCTATCACGCGCTCCAGCATGAAGGGTCACGTGCGCCGGCGGCGGACATTAGCCGTTCACTCGTGAGCGAGATCATCCTCACACCCAAGAACGGCTTTCTGCAGGTAGAATTGCGCGGCGACCTGGCCGGGAATTTAACCGTGGCCGCCGCTGGTAGACCAAAGAGCCCGACTTCCGGAGAAGCGGGCTCTGTTCTTGCCGAGCAAGTCATGACGGTTGCAGCGAACCGTGACCTTCATGACGTGCGGCGGGTATCGGGCTTGATCGAGCAAGTCAAGATGGTTGCGGGGGACCGCAACCATCATGACTTGCTGTTCCGAGCGGCTGCATGAGTTAGCTGCCAAGGTTGGAGTTGGGGGTTCGATGGACACGATCAGGTTCGCAACTTCGGCGATCATTGCCCCCATCGGGGTTTGGCTCACTTCCGCGATCAGCTGCTCGATTCGTCGAAGCCCGGCGCGCGCGTGGTTCGCATGGACCGTGCAAACTCCGCCGGGATGGCCAGTGTTCCAGGCCTTCAGCAGCGACAGCACCTCGCCGACGTGAACCTCACCGACGCTGGCGCGGACCGCGGCAATTACGCACGCGGGCGAAGTCGGTATGCGCCCCGTTCAGGAGCTGTTTCTTGACGAGCGCGCACCTGCACCGGTGACGCCGCGTGAGAAACCGCCTCGTCGAGCCCGCGCTACCTGGATCGATTTCCTTGACCGGGGCGTCGCCGGTGACAGTGCCCTTGGTTGTCCACAGGTCGAGCCCACCGGTCTGCTGGTTGGCATCGAGACCCGTGGCTCGAAGGGAGCTTGCCGTCGCATCGTGATCAGGGCGGCGGCTGGAGCCGCAATATCGGGGCGCTATTCTCGATAACAGATCTTATCGAGAATAGAGCGGTAGGGCGCGGGGAGGGATCACGCGAGTGGGAAGACGCCGAGAGTTTAGGCGGCGGCGTGTGATCGGCGGAATTGCGCCCGAAACCGGTCAATAACCTGAAACGACAGCTTTCGGGCAGTGGGCCGTTGCCAGATCTCTCCCGTTATCCGGGAAGAGACCCTGCCGGCACGCGCAGGACCGATTCCCTTGACCGGGGCCAAAGGAAGTCCGCAATCTTCATTGAACTGAGGAGCGTGGGTCCCGAAGCGGCATGGAGGGGGAAATGGCCAACCGTTCAGCGGCAGGAAGCAGGCTTATCGACCGGCGTACCGTGCTGCAGGTCGCGGCGGCGCTCGCCGCGGCTGGACCGGCGCTGATGCGCGAAGGGCATGCCGCCGCGCGGCCGCCAGTGGTCATCGATGCCCAGGTCCACGCCTATGCCGCGAACACGCCTGAGCGGCCGTGGCACAGCGTTCCGAACTGGCCCGCTCACGTCACCGGCGACGAGATGGTGGCGGCGATGGACAAGGTCGGCGTCGACGGCGCGATCTACATCTCGCCGTTCTCGATGTACCAGTACGACGGCAGCTATGCGGTCTCGGTGCAACGTGCCCACCCCGACAAGTTCGCCCTGGTCAAACCGGTCAACCCGGATGATCCGGCGGTGGCCGATGTCATCGCCGACTGGAAGAAGACGCCGGGCACGGTCGGCATCCGCATCATCCTGACGAAAGAGTCAAAGCGCGCGCCGGACGATCCGGGGCTCGACCGCATCCTGCGCGCGGCCGTCAAAAACGATTTCCCGGTCAACGTCCTGTTCTGGGGCAACGTCGACGCGGGCACGGCGCTGATCGACCGCCACCCCGACGCGCGGTTCATCATCGACCATATGGGCATCCAGCAGCCGAGCGTACCGCCGGCGCCGCCGCAGCCCTGGGCCGATCTTCCGAAAGTGGTGGAACTCGCCAAGCGCAAGAATGCGGTGATCAAGATCACCGGCGCCTGCACGCTGTCGAAGGAGCCGTATCCGTTCCCGGACATCTGGGACCCGCTGGCCCGCATATTCGACGCCTGGGGGTTCGAGCGCTGCTTGTGGGGCACGGACTGGACGCGCGCGTTTGCGGTCGTCAACTACGAGCAGGCCGTCGAGCCCTTCCTGAAGACTGACCGCCTCAGCGACACCGAGCGGGCGATGCTGATGGGCGGCGCCTGCGCCAAGGCGTATGGCTGGTCGCCGAAAAAAGCCTAGTGCCAGATCCCTTTTGTCCGACAGCACGCAAGCCTGAGAGGCCCCCGGTTTTTCGAGGTGTCCAGGCGTATAGGTGCGCTCGGCGCGCTCGACTAGATTGAGCGCAAGTGTCGCGTCAGCGGCCAGGCGCCCGCATCGACGAACTCGCGGCCGACGGCGATCACGACGCCGTAGCGGTCTGGCGCGGGATCATGGACGCCGTCGCTCAGCTCGTGAACAGCACCCCTCCCGGCCCGCCTCATTAAGCTCGCCGCGGTCTCCCTGGAGAGCCGTCTTGCACTAAAAACCTCTTGCTATTCTGAACGGGCGCCGCTCACCCTTCGCAGCGCATGGTATTGAGCCGCCGGCTTGGGGACGAAGCTATGGCCCAAGAACGCGATATTGCCTTAGGGGTAATGCAGATCGCAGCTGCTCAGCCGAATGGTGTTTGTACCTTCAGGAGAGCCTATCGAGAAATTCCGAGCCATGTAAATCTATCGGCGGCAAATCTTGCGCCGTCCGTTACACGGCCTGGAGAGCTGATGTGGCATCAGATAGTGCGTAACATCAAATCCCACGATCAGGCCTCCGGAAACTTTATTGCGGATGGACTGCTCGTACATGTCCCCAGGTCCGGTTATAAAATTACAGACGCCGGTGCTAGATTTCTCAGGCAGGGAGCTCGTCACCCGTAACGCTTCCGGTATCCGGGCTTGAACCATGCAAGTTCCGTCGGGCCGCTGTGATCTTTGTCCCAAACGAACCACGCGTAAGCCGTGGTGCCTCCCCCGGCCCGCTCGACGTTCTTGGGATAAAAGGTAATCCGCTCGCTGAACACCCAAACGCGGCTGGGCGGGCACTTGTGGAAAATCGTATTGGCGCGGTTCGCACCCTCGAGAAACGCGAGCCGCAATAGCAGAGCAAATTTCCCTTGGGCCTGTCGCAGTCCGGTTGCCACGAACCCTTCGGCGCTGTTGTACGGCGGGTTCGTAATGATGTTCCTGAGTCGACGCGTGGTCGTCAAGAAGTCGTGACCAATCTCGCCATAGCCTCGGTTGAACAAATCCGAGCTTTCTATGCGATTGCCCGTCTCTGCGAGAACTTCTGACATAGCGCCGTCGCCGCACGCGCACTCCCATATCTCGCCCTTCAATGGCTCGTTGTCGATGAGCGCGTACGTCGCCCAACGAGGAGTCGGGTAAAAATCGGGACCATCCAGATCGGCAAACCGCTTCGTGGTTGGCTTGAAACCGCCATTCAAATGGTAGGTTGCGTCCATCGTGTTCCCCCGCGCCGCGAACATGCCGGCCCCCCCTGGCTGGATCGACGGCGGCAGTAATGCTTAATCCACAACAAACGCGATCTTGTAGATAGAAAACCCGATCGCGGACACGACGCCTTCCGAGGCGCTGCACTAGCCGGGAAGGGCAGGGCGCGTTGATCAGATGTTGATGCGCTCGAACTCGTCGAGCGTGATCTCGTCCCCGGTGCGGTCATAGAGCTTGGTCGTGCGCGGGCTTTCGTGCGCCGCCATGGCCTGGGCGTTTTCGAGCGTGCCGCCCGCATCAAGATACGCGGTGATGCCGGTCGCGCGGAACACGTGGCAGCCGAGCTTGCCGTTCAAGCCGGCTTCGGCCGTGCGGCGGCGGACCATCTGGTAGGCGTCAACACGATGCATCGGCCGGTCGGTCGAGCATCCCAGTTCTGCCGCTGGTCGACCGGAAGAGGGGGGTCTTGCCGGCGCCGAGGATGCCGGCGGCGTCGAGATATTCGTCGAGGAACTGCTCGAGCTTGTGATGCGCCGGCATTTCGTGGCGTTTGCCGCCTTTCTCATGCAACCGCACCCACCACCGCTTGCCGTTCGAAAAATAATCCTCGACCTCCATCGCGACGACGGCGCTGATGCGGGCGAAGCTGTAGACCATGACGCCGATCAGCGCTCGGTCGCGCAGGCCGACGAGCCACCGCGCTTCGGCTTCCGAGCCGTCGGATAAAGTAGCTTTTCTCACCACCTTGATGCTCGCGAGGAGCTGCCGGGCCTGCTCCTCGCTGAGCACCGGCGTCTTGCCGCGCTTGACGACGTGTTTCGGCCCACGCACTGCATGCGCCGGGTTGATGGCGAGGACCTGGCCGACGATCAGCCAGTCGAACAGCATGCGGATCGCGGCCAGGTGTTGCTTGACGGTCGGCTTGGCCGCTGTCGCTGTTTCACGGCCGGACTCCCGGTGTCGGACACCTTCAGCGCCTTCAGATACGCGGCGACATGGAACGGCTCGATATCCGGGAGCTCGCCGATGCCGTGCTGCTCAAGCCATAGGAAGAATGAGCACACGGCCCGGTAATAGGCCATGCGCGTGTTGTCGTTCTCGATCGAGGCGGCGAAGAAATCGAGAAAGCGCCGCGCTGCCCGGTCGCCGGCATTGGCGACCATCATCGGCACCGCGAGCGAACTCTGCAGTGTCGACGTTTCGACCAGTGCCGCTGTCTCGACGACGGCCGGAACGCGAGGCCGATCGACGCTCACGGCCACACCGTATTGAATTCGAACCCCCCTCGACCCTCCCCCGGATCGCGCTTAGTCTAACATAACGTCCTTTATGTTGCACTATCTGACGAGCGTCTAGATAGCATTTCGTCGCCTCACTGTCGCTCCATGATCACATACGACTGGACATCGGTGGGCCGTGCGTGCCATCGTCCAATGAGAACGAACTCAGAACAGAGAACGCCAGGCGAAGTCACCGGCGAGACGTCATCCATGGCGGAAAAAAGCACCATCGAATGGACGGATACGACGTGGAACCCGGTCACGGGCTGCACCAAGATCAGCGCGGGATGCGACAACTGCTATGCCGCGCGGTTCTCGGAACGCTTTCGCGGCGTGCCCGGACATCCGTTCCAAAACGGCTTTGACCTCACAATCCGGCCGGAGCGGCTGCTGCAGCCGCTTGAGCTGGAAAAAGCCCCGCATGATTTTCGTCAACTCCATGAGCGACCTTTTCCATAAGGCGGTGCCGAAGGCGCACATCGCCAGCGTCTTCGACACGATGGAGCAGGCCGACTGGCATATCTATCAGGTGCTCACCAAACGCAGCTCGCTTTTGCAGAAATTCATCAACGAGCGTTACAAGGCCCGGGCGGCGCCGGCGCATATGTGGTTCGGCGTCTCCGTCGAAAACGAGCAAGCGACCTCGCGCATCGCTCACCTTCAGAAAGCCAACGCCGCCATCCGTTTTCTCTCGGTCGAGCCGCTTGATCGGCGCCGATCGGCAAGCTCGACCTCACCGGCATCGATTGGGTGATTGTCGGCGGCGAGAGCGGCCCCCGCGCCCGGCCGATGGATACGCAGTGGGCCATCGATGTCCGCAACCAGTGCCTCAACGCGAAAGTGGCGTTCTTTTTCAAGCAATGGGGCGGACGCTCGCCGAAATCCGGCGGCCGGCTGCTCGAGGGCAAGGAGTGGAATCAATTCCCGGCGATATTACCTGCATCGGCACGCCAATCTAAGTTGCGAGGCTCGCGTGTGACCGACTTCCCTTTCAAGTTCGACGAGATCGGCTATTGGTCGGAGCTGAAGCTGGAGATTGTGGAAAAATACGGCGCGGCCTACACGAAGGCATTCGCCAACACCCGCAACCTCAAGAAATATTACATCGACGGATTCAGCGGTGCCGGCGTCCACGTGTCGAGGACAACCGAAGGCCCCGGATCGAGGGCAGCCCGGGCGCGCGCGTTGAAAGTGACGCCGCCGTTTGACGGCTTTTATTTTATCGACCTCAACGCCGACAAAACCGACTATCTCCGGGCGGCGCGCGGCAACCGATCCGACGTTCATATCCATACGGGCGACGCCAACCAATACCTCACCCAGCAACTCCTGCCGACGATCCAGTTCAGAAACTTCAATCGCGCCCTGTGCCTGCTCGACCCCTATGGGCTGCAGCTCGATTGGGAGGTGATCCTGCAAGCCGGACAGTCCGACGCCGTCGATATGTTTCTCAACTTCCCGGTCATGGACATGAACCGCAACGCCATCTGGAAAAACCCGGAAAAGGTGCCGCAGAGCGGCGTCGACCGGATGACCAAATTCTGGGGCGATGAATCGTGGCGAGCGGCGGCCTATGCGGAGATCCGGCAACACAGCTTTCTTCGGGCCGGAGATGGTCAAGCAGGACAACGAGCAGATCGTCGCCGCGTTTCGCGACCGATTGAAGAAGGTTGCGGGCTTCGGCTTTGTTCCCGAACCGCTCGCCGATGCGAAACAGCAGGAACGCGATTGTGTATTACCTGTTTTTTGCCTCGCCCAAAGCGGTCGCCGAAAAAATCATCTACCGACATCTTCGGCAAGTATGGCGCGCACGCGCTGACCCCGCCCGGATCGCGAGCATCTCCTTCGCGGGCTTTCAGGATCGAGAAATACCCGGGATCCGGAAGCGACTGACCACATTGAAAGCCTGGTCGGCATTTCCATAGGCGGCGAGACGCCCTCGATGATGGCCTTCGTCCAGCAATGCGAGATCATTGGTTTCGCCTGGTTTGCCCTCGTCAATGCTGTCGCCTAAAAGCACCGAGCCAACATCGGTGACAATCAAACGGTTGTGCAAGCGCTCGCCGCCCGGTTTCTGCTCGGCGAACACGATCTCGAGAGTGGTATTTGGGCCAAGATGACGCGGCAGGTACCGCTGGCAACGTTGCTCGAATTCATCTGCCGTCGGGAGTTCCCTCGTCCATCCGCACGACCAGGCACGGCATCACCCTTCCCGTCGCGATCGGCTCGAGGCTGGCGATGGCATTGAGCGTGAGCGTGAACCGTCGCTCCCTTGGGTCGAAGACCGGTTCGACAATGACAATCCTCCTCGCCGCACCGATCAATCCCCGCAACGCGGCTGCATACTCGGCGGCAGTGCGGCCAACGGCATGCGTTCGGATAACCTGCCAAAACTCGTTAGTTGGGTCGAGATCATCGTCACACAGCACGTACGGTGCGCCTTCTCGTTGCGCGGTTGTAACGATAGCGTGGAAGGGCTGACGGGCATGCTCTACGAGGATGTTGCTGAGCCAGGAGATTGCTGCGTCCCAGGTTCCAACGCGGCGACCGGAAGCCCGGTCGTATAGATAGCTAATGAGCACATCAATCCGCAGGCGCTCGTTCTGGTCGTCGCTGCGGGACGCCTCCCAAACCATACGCTTCCACCTACGAGGCACGCACGCCGGCACGCGCCCGTTGCCAATGCGGAAAGCTTCTTTCACTAGGCGTCCCTGCGCATGCGACATCCAGCCCGCAACAGCAGCGGGGTCCAGTGCGAACTCGTAGAGCATGTGTATCCGCGGGCGTTCTAGTTAAAAAACCTCTTCAACTCGCTCCTCGAAGAATCCCTTGGGCCAGCGGTCGACAAACTCACCTTCGTCAGAAATCCGTATCGATGTGAATTTCACGTTGCTCGCTCCGGCCGCGACATCGTCGGGCTGGGGGAGTTCCACATATATCACCGCGACCTCGTCGGGGTGCAGCGCAGGGGCACCTGGCGGCAACTCATTCTCTGTCGTCTCCCGGATCCTGCGCAGCAGACGGAGCATGATGTGTTCGCTATGCGTCTCCACGAGTAATGTGCGGTCGCTTGGCATCTCTTCGGCCGCTGCCCGAATCCCGAAAATCAGCAGATCACCGAGGCCAACCTGGATCGCAGGGTGGACATGCAGTTCAGGTTGCTCGATTGCGACCAAGTTCTTTTCCTGCCGCAGTATAGCTACTATCACGGGGACGAGCTGCGAGAGCCCCACGCCAATATCGCTTGGGGCTACCAGGAGTTCTGTCCGTAATTCGCGGAGGGCAATCTCTCGCTCTTGCGGCAACTGCTCGAAAAGCGCCTGAAGGTCGAAGATGTCATCTTCCTGCAGTCCCCGCTGGAAATAAGCAGCGAAGGGACCTGGTATCGGCACTCTGCGGTACTCCAGCCGCTCAAGCTGGTACCCGGTGTTCAACTTTTGCGGATCGGACAACCAACGACTCGTGTTTCCGACGAGATCGTTCCCACGGAGGGTATGGAGCAGATCCCAGGCGGCCAGGCCGTGCGCCCATCGAGATTCATCGGGTGAGACCTGGGGTCGATAGCCTCGTAACGGGACCTCACGCAATGGCCCGACATAGGTCATATCTTCCAGGCTCCGGCGCACGATGCGCAACGGGCCGATGACAATCTCATTAAGGAAGCGACAGATAGCCTGAACACGCGGTGTCCGCTCCAGTTCCTCGTTCGCCTCAGGATCCCGCACATCGATATACCACAGGCCCTCATTAATTTCCGGCAGCGCGCCGAGGGCTGTCGCGATACCAACCCTGAGTTCGCTCTGCGGCATTTCCGGCCTGCTGCGATCAATCGCGTTCTCCCTCGACAGCAGCCAGAGGAGATCTTCGAGCGGCGAGCGTGCGCGAGCCCCGGCCTCAGTCTCCACGGGCTGCAGCAACGGGTGTAAGAAGTTGAAATCAGTTAGCTGGGCGTGACCACGCTCTGCCGGCGAAGTAATTGCCACTAAGGGGACATTATTGAGTTCGACCAGGATGCGCGATACGAATGCAGCAGCCTCTCGCTCACTCCAGCGGACCTCGAGTTCGACGCCTACCGTCTGCACCTCCTCGCCCTCGCCAACGTCGCCCCGCAGGTAGCGCAGCTGTAGCTCGCTGAAATCGCTTTCGTCGAGAGAATTACCACAATTTAGCGGCAGCTCCGACACCACTTCGACTGCCGAAATACCAAGCTCGAGCTTTAACCGCACCGAGCGATCCAGCTCATGCCGGTGAACCAGGGATGCGAAGCCGCCGAGATTGAGAAGCCCCCCGGCCACCGTAACGTCAGGGTCGACATTGCGACGAGCCAGCACTTCGCGGATGTAATGGAGGGCCTGAATAATGGTGCTTTTGCCGACGCTATTTGGGCCAAACAGCAAGGTAATCGGCCGCATCTCGATGCGCTGCCGGTCAGCGATACCTTTGAAATTCTCGAGCTCGATCGCTACCAGTCTCATCAAGCCCCCTTTCCGAGTGCCGGTATGCTTCCAGTGCGAAGCAGGTATTTCACGATGTTGATCCATTGGCTAAGCAGATGCGTGGCATCAGAGCTCACCGCGAAACGCGCGTTGCGATACCGAAGCGAAAAGATGATCACCGTTCAGCTGCGGGTCCTCTAACCGTCGTTGCTGCCTGAAAATCAGGCTCGCGACGTCAGCAAATTTTTGTTGTTGCGTAAGCGGAGGCAGCCGGATTTCCAGGGCCTTTATTATCCCCAGATTCAGCCCTGCCATGATTGCTCCTTTATTAGCTTTTCTTATCTGGCGGAGGATAAGCGGATCGGAATGGACAGCGAAAGATAGGAACAGCGGATGTACTCGCTTCCGATCTGGAGTGATGGTCGCCAGGTGTTTAGTCGTGATGGCCTCCGGGATGTCCTGGGGGACTACCGCGGATCGCCCGATGGTGCCCATAATAGTCACGATCACGTCCCCAGGGAACGCGCGATATCGCTGAAGTTTCTGGTACTTCGTGTGGTTAATGAAACGCCGCTCGCCCCATGCAAACCGGTTTTGAACGGCGTTGTCTATGCCGAGAACTGCAATGCCCCCGTCAGTAAATTCACTGTGTAGCAAGTCGCTGCCGAAGGGACCGGTGCGCATCGCGTTCATGCGCTTAGCGGCTAGTTCTGCGACTGTCAGTAGGGGCCAATAATCGTGTTCTGAGTTGTGGAAGCCGACGAGCTCCAAATAGGCGGCTCGCAGGAGGGCGTCGGTCTCAGCGAGGACTTGGCGACGCTTGCGGAGAATAGCGTCCGCCTTGTCCAAGATACCTGCGAGTCGGCGCTGCGTAGTCAGCGTTTTTGGCACACTTAGCTCAAGATGCTCGAGCTTTGACTTGTTAAGGGTCTTTCCCTTCGCGGCCCGGTCCACGAGAGGGGAGAAATTGTACCGCGAGAGCGCATGAAACAGGAACCGTTGATCGAGATCCGCGTCAGGCCTGATGATTAGTGCCGCAATGGCCTCATTGGTTGCCATTGGTCGTTCGAGATAACCAAGCTTTCCAATGCTAAGCTTGAAGCTCATAACCAGCGTTCCCGGCGGCAATATGCGAACGCCGCACTCGTCCACGGCTGTTGGTGTTATTGTCTCAGCAGTGCTCCAAATTCGTTGACCATGGTCAAAATCGGAGATGGTGAGCCAGTTCTCCCCCAGTCCCCAGTAACGTGGTTCGGCGCGGCTCGGGGTTCGCCCGATTATAACATCGCAGACATCTCCTAATGCGTGTCTTGCCCAACCGTGAGGGAGAAGCTTCACCATAACATCCCTTCAAGCTCAGCTAGATCTCGCCGTATCTCCTCCTCTAGCTTCTTCATTCGTCCAAGTATGACATTCGGGGGGTCGTGCTTTTCTTCCTGGTATTCGGGCTCATGATATCGCCCGAGGCTAAGGTCATATGCGTTTCCGCGGATCTCCTCGGCCGGCACAAAGAAAGCCTGCCCCGACCGGAGCCAACTGCCGCGCTCCCCTTTTTCGAGCCAGCATTTCCAGTCATTCAGGGCTTTGGGTAAATCGTTCTCATCGACAGGCTCTCGTCTGTCATCAAGAGAGTAGCCATCAGCACGGATATCGAAAAAGAAGACGTTGTCAGTACGTCCGCCCCTTGCGAACGCGACAATAGCGGTCGACACACCGGCGTAAGGCTTGAAAACTCCGGAAGGCAGGGAGATTACCGCCTCCAGCTGGTTCTCATCAATAAGCTGCTTTCGAAGGCCCAGATGCGCCGTCGTAGAACCGAATAGCACTCCGTCCGGCACGATTACTGCGGCGCGACCGCTGGGCTTCAGAAGGCGGAGGATCAGTGTCACAAAGAGGAGCTCTGTCTTCCTCGTGCGCACCTTCGCTAACAGCGTCTTGTTGGTGTCCTCGAGGTCGAGGGAGCCTTTGAACGGCGGATTGGCGAAAACGAGATCGTACCGTTCACTCTCCGTGAAGCCGGAGGCGAGTGTATCCTGATAGCGAATGCCCGCGTCCTCGACGCCATGAAGCATCAGGTTCATTGCGGCGAGGCGCAGCATGGTAGCATCGAAGTCGAAGCCGTTGAACATACGGGTCTGGATGTGGTGCCAGTTCGCATCGCTGAGCCTGTCGCCGGTCCAGGTCTCATAGACGTCGCCGTCGCTTTCCTCGCGCAATATTCCGCTCGGCGAGGTATGAGCCCTCAGCAGATAATCGACCGTCCGAATGAGAAACCCACCGGTGCCGCACGCGGGATCAGCGATCATGTGGCCCGGCTGCGGGTCCAGCAGGGCCACCATGAGGTCGATAATGTGCCGTGGCGTGCGGAACTGACCGTTGATTTCGGCCGTGGTGAGTTTCGATAGGAGATACTCGTAAACGTCGCCCTTGCGGTCGCCGGAGGTGAGCGGCAGGGCGTCGATCATCTCGATCGCCTTCTGGAGGAGGGAAGGTTTCTGTATTAGAAGCTGCGCGTCCTTCATGAGGCCTGCGAACGTCCGCTCGGTCTGACTTTCCTCCGCGTCCGCGCCGGAGAGGCGTTTGAAATGCAGGAAGACGCGATCACGGACTTGTACCAGGAGCGCCTCCAGGTCCGCCTCCTGCTTGAGATTCCTCCACCGCAGATCCTGATCTGCCTCCGCGAAGCGGCGCTTGAACGCCCGGCCGGACGTTCACGCGCTTTTCGTCCGCCGTCTCCTCGATGTCGAGCAGGCGAGCGAACATGAGGAAGGTGATCTGCTCGATCACGGTCAAAGGGTTGGTAATTCCGCCTTGCCAGAACTCGGTCCAGAGGCGGTCGATGTCCCGCTTGAGCTTTCCGGTAATCATGCGCCTTCCCCTGATACATTTGCGGGCTTTTCTCGCGGGGATCTCTCAAAGGTTTGAACGATGTCGAGCAGTGCTGTGATCTGGGCATCGTCCGGGAAGATGCCGTCGGGGCCGCCCCGATCGATTTTATCGAACGGTGCCTTGTAGAGGTCATCGATCTCAATGGCGCCGTGCCGGGCGATGTGATTTTTGAGCAGCCGCAGGAAGCTCTGCTGCTTGGCGGCGAGTTGCGGGTACGCTTGCACGAATTCGGAAAAGCGCGACGCCACCGCGTCGGCCTCAAGTCCGATGACGGAACGAATGATCTTATCGAGCGGTTCTGCGACAACGTAAAAGTCCTTGAGAACCGACAGATCAACGTCGGGGTGCTGGGTGAGCACAAGCGAGCTCAACCGGTCGAGGTCGGTTTCGGAAACCGCTTCGCCACGCCGGATCTTGGCCAGCGTTGGATCGGTCGCGAAGAGCGTTTCCAGCGTCTCGCGAACGCGCAACCGGTACGCCGCAAGGTCTACCGAAGGTATCCTCGATCGCTCGTGTCGAAGCTCGATATCGGTATCTGTGATATCGATAACCCTTGGCGGTGGCGACCCGCCCCCTATTGCAGGCAAATGACGCATAAGGCCACGAAGCTCGCCTCGCGCATTCTCTAGCCTGCCGGGAGTAACCTGAGCCGGCTCCCACCAATCGGGTTTACCCATGGCTGCGATCAATTCAGCCTTCTCCCGAACCTGGTTCAGATACATCGGCAATGACTGGACCCGAGAAAGGAGATCCGCCTTGTGTTCGGAGAAAGCAGAGGAGCCCTGCAACAGTTCGCATTGCATGTCAGCAACGAGTTTGTCGAGGGACAGCGCCGGTGTCTCCCCACGGATGTTGATCCACTGCATCAACGGTGCGATGTCATTGCGGAGCAACGCCACGGTTGCCGGGTTGAAGCGATCCAGACGCGCCGTATCTTTGACTTCTCGTACTTCCCGCCAGCGCTCGCGAACGCGGATACTCTCCTCCGGCAACCGACTGACATCAGCCTTGAGCAACCCGACGGCCATGTTGAAGGTACCGAGATCGGCGGCTCGAAGCGCCACCTCGGCGAGGTTGATCCTAGCTTCGAACACCAGCTGCATCGGGCCCTTGCCATCGCGCGGTTCGGCCTGGACGCCGGTAGTATGGTGATATTCGAAGTTGCCCCAATGATCAAAGATACGAAACTTTGATTTATTACGACTGGGGCCAAAGAGATCCTCGCATAGACGCGTACCTCGCCCAATCATCTGCAAAAATTTTATCTTTGACCTAACCGGCTTAGCGAAAACAAGGTTGACCACTTCAGGCACGTCGAGCCCAGTATCGAGCATGTCTACTGAAATGGCGATCGTCAGCTCGTTACTCGGATCTTTGAACTCGTCTATCAGTGTCTCGGCGCGCGGCTCATGATTGTCGATGATTTGGCAGAACCTTCCACCGTATTGCGGATAAAGCTCGTCAAATAGTTGCCGAAGCAAGAACGCGTGACGGTGGTTGCGGGCAAAGATGATCGATTTTCCGAGGGTCTGGTCGTCGCTTTTCCGCAGCCCCTCCTCCATCAGGTTTTGAAGAATTTTGCGGTTGGTATCTCGATTGAAGACCACACGGTCTATCTCGGCGGCCTCGAAATCAAGCGTATTAGGATCAATATACTGGTTTTCAAGTTCGACAATTTGCTCGTCGGTCAGCCCGTCGCCTTTGATTCCCTCGCGCAGGAACTTCGTCGTATGGGTATAAAGCTCGAAAGGTACGACATAACCCTCTTCCACCGCCTCGTCGTAGGAGTAGTGAAAAGTTGGGTCGTCACGGCTACAACCAAAGAGCTCACAGGTGCTGCGGCTGATCAGCTCAACGGGCGTTGCTGTGAGGCCAAGCTGATAACCGTCGAACCATCGAAACAGGTCGCCATAGACGTTGTAGATCGAGCGGTGCGACTCGTCCGCGATAATCAGGTCGAAGAAACCCGGGTCGAAGCTTCTGTAAATTTGCAGCATCGCCGGATAGGTAGCCAGATCGACGCGATCGTGCCGTTCCTTGGCGGTGCTGCTGCTGACGATTGCCGGAGTGTGCGGCGTACACGCTGCGAACGCATCCTTCGCCTGCTTACGCAGCTCGCGGCGGTCACAAAGGAAGAGCACCCGCTTGACGTGGTTGGCGCGCATCATAAGGTCTGTCAATGCGATCGCTACCCGCGTTTTGCCGGTGCCGGTTGCCTGGACCACGAGCGCTTTCCGCCGCTTGTCGGCAAACCGCTCAGTCACCCGCTTGACCGCCTCGGTTTGGTATAGGCGGTCGACTATCGTCGGCTGGGGTACAAAAGTGTCAAGCACCGCGGCGTGGTTTCGTTGGAAAATAAGCTGTTGGACGCTATCCTTGGAGTAGAATCCAAAGAGCTGGCGGGGTGGCCAGCCCTGCGCATCGTCCCAGATCCAGATCTCGATACCATTTGTGCAGAAAATGACGGGGCGCCTCCCGTAGACCAGCTCAAGACCGTCAGCGTAAAGGCGCGCTTCGGTCTGGCCCTGGCCGGCATCGATCGAGGTACGCTTGGCCTCGACGACGGCAAGCGGCTTACCATCGTCGTCCCACAGCACGTAGTCGATCTGTCCGTTGCCCGTCTCGGTGGGCTGGTGAGGTACCTTGAACTCCTGCGTAACCTCTTCCGTATCGGCGCCGTCTGCGCCAACGTCCCACCCGGCTTCCACCAGCATCGTGTCGATCAACCGCCGCCGGGTCGTCGCTTCGTTGAAATGCAGCTCGCCGACCGCCTGGGAGCTCTTACGCCGCAGCTCCTCTTGAAGCCGAGCGGCCTCATTCTCCGCGATCTGCTTGGCTTCGCGCGCCGCCTCCAGTTCACGCAGGATCTCCTGATAGCGCGCCTCTTGCGCCGCGACCTGCGCCAGCGCCTCACGCTTCTCGCGTTTAACGCGCCCCTTGGTCTCGGCTTCTGCCCCACCGACGGGTACAGGTTGAAATGCGCCGATGGCGGCGAGATTCCCATCCAACTGACTGACGAAAAGCCAACGGGCGACATCGAACACCTCGTAGAATCCAGAGCGCCGTTCGGGTTGACACTTCGGTCCCGTGGGCCGCAGCATTCCCTTGGCGACGAATCGCATGGAGCTTGGTTAGTACCTGCGCAGGGACGAGCCGCTGAAACTCGGCCCCCTTGATCAATTCGAGCAATTCGGCGCGTGGGGGCTTCTCTAGACCTGACGCGGCGTAGATCCCCAGCACAGCTTGCTCGACAAAGCTCCGCGCCTTGACCACGGATCCGGGAGGATCGCCGTGCGCATAGGCCTCTGCCAAGGCCGCAATCTCGACAAGGCGCGAAGCCGCCGGGCGCAGAAACTCAAAGTTAACGGATCTCATGGCAGGGGATTCCATACAAGGGTATCCGCAAGGGCCATGCCAACCCTATCCGACACCGTAGCGCTCCAACCAATTGGTCAGAGTCTGGTGGTTTGCGAAGCCAACGAGCTCGGCGGCACGGGTCTTGTTCCCGTGTGCTGCCTCCATTGCCTGATTCAGATAGTGTCGGGCCACACTGCCAATTAAATCTTTGAGATCAAATCCTTGCCCTAACGGGCGATCGAGAATCGCATCCTTGGCCCGGCTCGGCCCTCTGAAGGCAATAACGATTCCCGGATGTCGTCGGCCCCGATAACGTCCCCATCCGACCACACCGCAGCGCGCTGCAACGTGTTCTGAAGCTCGCGGACATTGCCGGGCCATGGATGTAGCAGGAGAAGATTTCTTGCAGCAGCAGAAATTTTCTTACGCTCATAGCCCGGCTCACCGGCGCTCGAGTTGATTGATGCGCTCAAGCAGACCATCGATCAGCGGGCCGAGGTCGCCTTCGCGCTGCCGAAGAGGCGGCACTTTCAGGACCAACACCGCCAGCCGAAAAAATAGGTCTTCGCGGAAACGGCCGCTCGAGCACCTCGACCATTAAGTCCCGGTTAGTCGCGGCGATGATGCGGACGTCGACCTTTCGCGCCCTTGTCGCGCCGACCCGCGTCACCTCGCTCTCCTGAAGGATGCGGAGAAGCTTCACCTGAGCGGTTAGTGGCAGCTCACCGATCTCGTCAAGAAAGAGCGTGCCGCTGTCTGCGCTTTCAAAGTAGCCAGCACGAGCCTGTGTCGCTCCGGTAAACGCCCCTTTCTCATGGCCAAATAATTCAGACTTCCACAAGTTCGGCTGGGGATGGCGCCGCAATTCACAATACGTAGCGGACTTATCACGGCGGGGGCTGGCAGTGTGGATTGCCTTGGCAAGCAGCTCCTTACCGGTACCGGATTCGCCCTCGATAAGGACAGGGACAGATCGAATCGCGGCCCGCCTGGCTCTGCCGATTACCCGGCCCATAGCCTCGCTTCTATAGATAATATCGCCAAACCGGCGGTTTCAGGAGGAGCGGCTCGGGTCAGTTCGGTAAGCTTATTATCCGCGCGCCGAAAGAGGTCCGGTACATGTTCCGCCGAGATGTCGAACGGCACTGAAGCAGTCCTGACCCCGTGTTGCTTCGAGGATTCGATCAGCTCAGCGGAATAGCGGGTCTTGCCCAGGATGATCCAGACGGCGGCCATCGCGGGTGTGCCGGGACTGAGGTGAAAAGTCAGCTCAGCCCGCTGCTTTATCCGGGCGAGCCCATCGTCGATTGCCGCGATGGCGACCGTGTAGATCTCGCCGAAATTTGTCGGGCTGCTGAGTGTCGCTCTTTCTATCTCTATCGGGACCGATGTGCGCGCCCGCAACCACGCCTCGAACTTCGACACTTCGGCCGCCTCCTGGTCAGCGAGGAGGAGTACCCGGCCGAACGATCTCGCCGCCAGCGCCTGTGCAATCGGGCCGACATCGCTCTCGTCGTCAAGGTCGGGAGCCCGAAGGTCAGCGGTACCGATCCAAGAGACCAGGATCTTCATTGCTGCGAGCATATAGTAACGATTCTTGCGCAGAACATAAGGAATTTTGCGATACGTCGCCTATGAGGGCGCAGCGCAGAGAAAAGTAAACGTGGAATCAGATAGATACGTCTCCCAGCCCCAAAGGGCTCGAATTGGCACGTGACTGGCAATAAGCAGCACACGAACAACGGGCTCGCCGCGTTAGGGCCTATCCGCTGCAGCATTGGAAGCTGGGTAAGAATATGAGATTCATTCATTCCTCCGACCTTCAAATTGGAAAGGCCTTTGGGTTTCTCGAGCCGGAGGTCGCGGTCCTACTCCAAAACACACGTCAGGAAGTTGTAACTCGTCTCGGTGAAATCGCTGTTGAGCACGCAGCCTTTACGGTGCTGTTGGCTGGCGACGTCTTCGATAAAGAGCAGCTTTCGAACGTGACTATTGCAAAGCCTGTCGAAATTATGCGTCGGTTCTCGAGAATTACCTGGCACCTGATGCCGGGTAACCACGATCACGTTCGGGAGAATGGCCTCTGGGACCGGCTGACCCGAATGCAGTTGCCTGCGAACGTCAGGCTTCACACAACGCCAGGTGCCGTCCAAATCGCGGATGAGGGGGCGCTCGTTCATCTTCTGCCAGCTCCGCTTCGATACACCGCAAGCGCTGGTGATCTCACCAGCTATATGGACAACGAGGCGACGCCTGACGGCGCTGTGCGCATCGGCATGGCGCACGGTTCAGTCCAGGGCTTCGGGTCGGAGGGGACGGCCTCAAACTACATATCACCCGCCCGTGCGGAGAGCGCTGGCCTCACATACATGGCCATGGGCGACTGGCATCGGCAGATGAAAATTAGTGGCCGTGTCTGGTATTCGGGAACGCCAGAGCCCGATGCATTCAAGCTGCCGCCAAAATCGGAGACGACGTTGTGCAACGGCGGTTCAGCGCTCCTCGTTGAGATCGACGGTCCACGGGCCATGCCAGGCGTGAAGACAGTCGAAACAGGGCGATATCACTGGCATAAGGTGGCGAGAACCTTAACGGACGATGCCCAGGTTGAACTCCTCGATGCAGAGCTTAGAGCCCTCCACTCAGATCTAGGCAAAGTCGTTCTCGACCTTCAAGTCTCTGGCACGCTATCTCTCGCGGGACGCAAGCGTTTCGAGGAACGAATCGCGGAAGGCGTCCAGGCCGCGATTTGTGGCATGCGGCTCGACGATACCGAGCTCGTGCTTGAGCCAACGGAAACGGACATGGACGGCATCGACCGGCTAGGCTTCGTTCGTGTCGCCGCTAATCGGCTGAAGGCGATAGCAGACAATCGCTCTGATCGCCCCCGCGCACAGATCGCCTCCCTCGCCCTCAAACGGCTCTACCTCGAGAACATCCGCCAAGCGGGGCGGTCATGAAGATCCGTTGGGTTGAAGCTACGAACTTCCGCAAATTTGTCGGGACTGTGCGCGTACAGGGAATCGGCGACGGCATCAATGTGCTCGATGGCTACAACGAGATAGGTAAGTCGACACTCATGGAGGCGATCAACGGTGTCGTCTTCGAAAAGGCAAAGGCACAGACCAAAGAAACCCGAGGTTTCCGTCACTTCGTTAACCGGACCATCCCCGAAGTGTCGCTTGGTTTTGACCTCGGCGGCAATACCTGGTCTTTGAAAAAGCGCTTTGCAGGGCCGGCAGGCAAAACCTTTCTCCAGAACTCGGACGGACGCCGCTACGAGGACGAAGAGGCTGAGGCCGAACTCCAACGCCTTCTCGGCTTCACTGTCAGCGGGCGGACCGCCGAGCCGGGTATTTGGGGCACCTTCTGGGTCAGGCAAGGCCACTCTTTTGGAGACCCAGCGCTCGATAAGCGGGCGCGCCAGACGGTACACAGCTGCCTAGAGGCGCAGGTGGGTGCGGTCACGGGCGGACTTCGCGGGCAACGGATTCCGGAGGCAATCGAGAACGCGCTTGCAGAGATCATGAGTTCAAGGGGGCCGCGCGGCCGGTACAAGGCAGCGTCCGATCAGCTTGTAGCAGCGACCGACAAGGTCAACGAGCTTGAGGCAAAGCGGGACCGCCTTTTCGCCGAGATGGAGCGCCTCACGAGCTTGAAGCGCGAGCTGCGGAACCTCAACGAGGATTGGAACAAGGAGGAAAACCGCCATCACACCGAAGCGGCCCGTAAAAAACGCGCTGCAGCGGAGAGAAAGACCGAGGAAATTAGGACCGCCCGGAGTGATGCAACGCTTGCGACAGAGCGGGGTGAGCGCGCGAGAGCCGACGTAAATATCCGTGCCAGCCTCATCACTGAAATTGAGCAGCGCGGACGACCCGTCCAAGAACTCCTACATAAGATCGAAATAGCTGCGGAAGCGAAGGATCGTGCCGCCACTTTGCTGACAGAAACAACGGTGGTCCTAAGTGAGCTCCGCCAGCGCGAGCGTAAGGCGGCCGAGGCAGGACGACATCTTCACCGCATCCGCGATGTCGTACTACTCGGGGCCGATCTCGGTCGCTATGAGGCGATCGTGGCTCAGGCTCAGGAGAAGCAAAGGCAGGCCGAGCGTCTCAGTGAACAGGTCGGGCGCATGGCGGCTACTGTCACCGCAACCGCCCAGATTGATAAGGCGGAGGTCGAACTTTCAGCGGCAATGGCAGCCTTCAACGCGGTAGCCACCATCGTTGCCTTGTCAATCCAGAAGGATGCGATCGAGCGCGTCACCATCGGTGGAAAATGTATCGTTGCCGCCGATGTCATTCACGAGGTTGTTGACGATGTAGTGATCGGCGTCGCGGGCGTCGGAGACATCGCAATCCGGCCGCAAGTCAAAGACCGAGAAGTCCTCTTAAAACGTGTCGACGACGCAAACCGAGCTCTTCAAGCTGCGCTAGTGGCCGCCAATGCCGACACTCCTGCGGCTGTGCGCGCCGCCGCTGCACGGCGACGGGAGCTGGAGTACCAACTCGAGGGACTACGCAAAGAAATCGCGCGACTGGCGCCCGGCGACATTAACAGCGGCCTGGCACCGGGACTTGACGCCCTGAAAATCAGAATTGAGGAGCTACGTGGACGGCGGGATGCCGAGATAGCAGGGCTTGGGCTTGATGCATTACCAGAACGTACCGCGGTCGAAGACGAGATCCTCAAAAATGCTGCTGAAGCGGAGGAATTGGCGGCAAGTGTTGACGCAGCTGGCGCGGATCTAAAGGGCTTAACGCAGGCCGTTGAGGAAGCCAGGGAAGAATTTGATGCTCTGCAGCGCAAGCTCGCCGCCGAGCAACGAGACGTCGACACCAAAAAGGCGGTGCTTGCGGCCGGGCGTAACCGGGCCGGAGATGTACGCTTGAATTACAGGCCGCTCGGCTGGAGCGTACCACCGCAGAACTTCAAGCCGTGATTCTGAGGCTCGAGCAAGATCGCGGCGAGACCGTGGAGGAGATTGACGCTCAAATTAGGCGCCTTGAAAACGCTGCGCGGCTCTACCAAGACGAATCCACACGGCTCGGTGTCGAGATCGCCAAGGCATCTGGCATCATCGCGGCCAGCGAGGGCGATGGTGTGGACGAGGCGTTGGAGACTGCACGGGCCGAGCAATCCCGTCTCAATGCCCAGGTAGATGCCTACGAGCAGGAAGTCGCTGTCCTTGAACTCTTACGAGAGATGCTCCAAGCCGCTGAGATAGAGGCAAAGACTCAGTATTTGGCGCCAGTGATTACACGTGTGCAGCCTTATCTCAAGACGCTGCTCCCCGCGACTGACCTAATATTAGATGAAGACCTTCATATTACAGGCCTGAGGCGAAATGGCCTAGAAGAGGAGTTTGCGAGGTTGAGCGAAGGCACCCAAGAGCAAATCGCGGTACTCGTCCGCCTTGGATTTGCTGAACTCTTGTTAGATCAGGGTCGACCGGCAACGGTGATCCTTGATGACGCCCTAGTCTTTTCTGACGACGACCGCATTGAACGCATGTTCGACATCATGACACGCGCTGCGGAGCGGACGCAGATTATTGTTCTAACATGCCGAAAGCGGCTGTTCACCAGGCTCGGCGCTCCGATGCTCCGAATCGAAGTCGGCGACTGCACCCCGCCGACCTGCTCGATCAGGTAAGCAGATGGGTCCCGCATGCAAGGTTTTATCCGTCTCAACCAGCTTCTCGAATCTCGAAGACAGGCGCGAAGTTATCGACGAACCTGACGACGTTCCGGCCCTGATTTACGCCATAAAATACGTCCAAAAGCGTGATTGCCACGTCCGAAGTCTCCAAAGATCAATCTTGATATGATACTCTGTGTCGGAAACTGCTCTAAAAACGAAGCGACGAAGTGCTTGTGCTCGTGTGCTCGGGATTACAGCGCAAACACCGCGCCGGCACCCGCCTCCAGCACTTGCCGAGATTCATCAACGACTGAACCTTGTGACGGCGAACTGTCGATACCAAGCCAGGAAGTGATGCCTTTTCACCTGGAGAGAAAGCCGGAGAAGATGTCCCGGTTGCCCGGTTGGGATCGATGGATTTCAGGAATTTCGTGAGAAACGTCGAGCACACGAGCCCGTGATCGAAATAGCTTCCATACCGAGTAGAGACGGTGACGACCGCCTCTCGTTCGGTATCCATAATTTGCCCGATTGTACTTTGCCGGTACTCTATATATCGCGCCTGAGGTTGAGACTTATCGGAAATTCAGTACGGCCCTCGGCGCTTCTTCAGCAACTGATCCAGAGTTTCCACACCCTCGCGCTTGAGCACGGTTCCGAGCTTCGTATCGGACCGGTAGCCCTCCGCAAAATGAGGGCCGATTTCCTTGCGTAGCGTCCTGACGAGGGTATCAGAGCGCTTCTTCCGGATTTCGCCGTCCTGATCCCGCATCCGGCCGTCGAGGCCCTTCGGGAAATGCCTTGTCATCGCTGGTACTCCTCTCTCGGTCACAGATTCACTGACGCTCGGTGCCCTCGGCATAGAGCAGCTCGCGGATGTCCGGGTCCGGCGTAAGCCTTCCCTTTCAAACAACTGCCGCCGCACCGCGCCCGTCCCGACGAAATGCGAGAGCAGACGGAAATTCTGCGTTTCGTGCCGGATACGCCCGGCGACGATCGCGGGGTGAATCCCGAGGCGCTGCGCGAGCGCCATCACCGCCAGCGGAGACGGATCATCCTTCACCCGGCTCGTTCTCCAGACATCCTCTGGGATCAGCCCGTTCTCCGCCCATTCGTCCGCTTCGTTCTCTCTCGGATCGCGGCGCACGCTTTTCACGTCGCGGAGGCTCAGATCGTCAACGAAGGCCTCGCTCCGCATCTTCCCCAAGTGGCGGCCGATATGCGCGAGCTCGTGCAGCAGGCAGAACCAGAAATTGTCGAGCCGGTCATAACGCAGGGTCAGGCCGATGACCGGCGTGCCGTCGGCAAGCTGTAGCGCCGCGCCGTCGAGATGCGTGCGCGGCAGATGGCCGAGGCAGACCAGATGAATGCCATGCTTTGCCAGAAACTCTTGAGCGAGCCGCGGGCCGTCTTCCGACCAGCTTAGCTTCGCGACCTCACGCAGGAACGCCTGATCTACCGTGCCGGGTTTGTATTTGCCCGGCAGGCGTTGCGCGTTCGCCCGGGCCAGGACTTCCCAGCACCATGCCTTGAGCGCATAGGGGTCCGTCTTCGCATTCAGGCGCGCGAAATCGTTCTTCCGGAAAAAAACCACCGGCAGAACATGTTCTCCGCCAGCCCGGTCGATGAGACCGCGCATCAACTCTTCGGCGTGCGAGGCGAGATCGCGCAGGTTGGGAATCCACCCGCGCTTAGCCATCTCGGCCAGCGGGAACCGGTCCCATTCGATCCCTTCGAGCGCGGACGGGAGCTCGCCGCCGGGCTGTTGCAGCAGCACGTCGGCCGGAATGCCGAGATTAGCGTGAAGCGCCCGCGCCATCTGCATCGTCAGCGAACGTTTGCCCGACAGCACCTCGGACACCTTGGCCCGGCTGCCCATGAACGGGATAAGATCGCGGGGCGTGAGGCCGCCTTGCTCCATGCGGAATTGAATCGCCGCGAGCGGGCTCGGATAGCCCATCGGCACGGTTTTTTCCTCGTAGAGCTCGACAAGATCGGCGAGCACGTCAAGTTCCTCACCCTCCGGGCTGCCGGGCTCGGCGTCCATGAGCGCATCGATGCGCGCAAGCGCCGCCGCGTAATCCGCTTCGCTTCGGATCGCTCGAATCTGGCCGCTCATGTCACACCTCCTCCACGTCGATTGCGTCGTATTCCACATGCGTACCAACGAAACGCACATAGATCACCCGGTAGGGGTAGTTGATCCTCACCACCAGCCGGTAGTCGTTCCCCTTTATGTTGAATACGACCCGACTTCCTTTCACGATACTCGCACTCCGGTACTTCTCCTTTACCTGCACCGGTTGACTCCAATCTTCCTTCTCGACCTCGCGGTACCACGCCAGCAGCGGTTCCTCGGCGTCCGGGTGGCGCGTCCAGAACGCCCGTAGGGTGCTTTTGGCGATAATCCGCATTCCATGATACTAATGTACTCCCAAACCGTTAGCAACCGCTTTACATCTAAATGGGAGCATCTTACATAGAAACAAGCCCAGCGGGTTAGAGGCATACGAAGGGCCTTAGAGGTCGCCGCCGCCAAGAGGATCGGCAGGCCCACCGGGTAGCGATCAACGGCGTCAGATCAACGGCCACCTTTGGATGTCGGCCTGCACTCAGGTCGATCCGCAGAGCCAAGGTTCGGCGCTCACGATCCGCGCACCCGCTTTTTTGCGGGTCGGGATCGCTTTCGCCAGGAGCAGCTTTCGAAAAGGCCGCCGCCAATGGACGCATCGACAGGTGAAGAGCCGCTTCCGAACTCGACCGACGTCGCCGGGTGGCGGCAGGCGACAGCGGACGGACGATTTCGCCGGTTCCCGTTGGAAACGATCGCCGCAGCCATACAGGACCTCAGGCCCAATCGCGACGGCGGGCTGATCAACGCTCTCGCCAAGCATCTGAGCGAGCGAGTCTACCGCATTGCCCGGCGGTACGTCGGGCGCAACCACCCGAACGAGGGTTACGACATCGTCGACCGGGTACATGACCAGTTCTTCAAGTCACTCGCTCAGCCGCAGTCGGCCGACGGCAAGGACATCCGCCAAGCCCTGGTTTCGCGGCTTATGTTCCGGCTGAAAGACGCGATCGCCAAGGAAGCGCGCGAGCGCCGGATTCCGGACGAAACGGTGGTCAAGCCGCGGAAGACGGCAAAGCAATTCGGTTCGCCCGGCGATGAGGGCCAGGAGGTCGAATTCGTCGAAATCGACCAGCAGCCGGATCTGGCCGAGGAAGCCGGGCCATCGGATGGCGACGACGACCCGCCATCAAAGGCGCGTTGGAACCCGGCGCTTCTAGACGGGGTACGCGCCGCAGACGAGCAAATCGACGTCGATCGGTTCCTCGAAGAGAACATCAAGGACGCTCAAAAGCGCCTCGCTTTCCGCCTCTTCATGGACGGCCTGCCCTTCAAGTCGAAGCAATACGACTCCATCGCCAAGGCGCTGGGGGTCGACGAGAAAACGGTGAGGCTCTGGATCGAGGGGATACAGAAGCAGCTCAAAGATAAAATTGGAGACCCGACATGACCGAACATTCGCAAACGCCAGACCGGGACGATGTACTCTTCGCCTTCCATGAGGCGTGCCCTCGTCCGACGGTCGAGCAGATCATCGACTGGACCATCCGCTACCCGCAATTCGCCGACGACATTCGCGCGCATGCGGCGGTGGCGCGGGATTGGGCGGCGCGCGAAGCGCTTCCCGCCGAGGAGCCGGGCGAGACGATGCTCGCCCGCGCCTACAGCCGCGCTCTGAACACGCTTTACAAGGCCGACGCGGTAACGAAGCCCGCCGAGGCGGATGCCGCCCAATCTTTTCAAGACATCATCGCGGCGCGCGGAATGACCATACCTGCGCTCACGCGGGAAGTCGGCGGCATCGTCGGCATCGCCCGCAGCGTGCTCGCGGACCTGGTCAACGGTGCTATGCGCGGGCCGGTCGGTCAGCGCTTTCTCGACGCGGTCTGCCGCGCCCTCGCGATCACGCACGACCGGTTCTATGCGGCGTTGGAAAAGGCGCTCGCCGCGCCCCAGCTCGGCCACGCGCGGGCCGACGCCGCCCCGACCGTGAACGCCCGGAGCTACGAGGAGGTCATTCGAAGCAGCGATATGACGCCCCACCAGATCCGGTACTGGCTCGGCGGCGATTGACCATGGACGCCTGGACCGATATCCGCCGCAAGGCGCGCGCGTGCCACAGGAAGGCTCTGGTCACGGCCGAGGGCGACCGCCGCGCGGCGGCGATCGTCGCCGCGGCCTTGACCAATGCGGACTTGGAAGTCCGGCATTTCGAACCGGGCACGACCTTCGGCGCAGGCGTCCTCGGCTCGTTCGATCGCGCCTCGCAGCTCGTGAACGTCGCCAAAGGCCAGGACCCGCTCGATGAACTGGTCGTCATTGTCCACGAGATCGGCCACAACGAGCTACACCACGATCCGATCAACGAAGTCACGGTTTTGCCGGTCGGGCTCGGCGGCGATCCGGTCGAAAGCGGCGCAGGCAAGGTCGAAGGCTACTCGCCGCGCGAACGCAAGGAAGTCCAGGCCGACATATTCGCCGCCGAGTTTCTGTGCCCCGCCGATTGGCTGCGCGACGAATATGTCGCCCGCGGCCGCAAGCCTGCCGATATCGCAGCCGACTTTGGGCTCCCCAAAGGCCTAGTGCTGAATCAGCTCATTCGCGGTTTGCTCCTGCCGCCGCTCCGCGATGCGCCGCCGGCACCGCCCGCCCCGGTGCGCGATCTCGATCCCAGCCAGAAACTGGCCGCGACCTGGAGCGGAGGACCGTTACTGGTGGACGCGGGCCCGGGCACCGGCAAGACCCGCACCCTGATCTACCGGATAGAGCATCTCCTGGGCAGCGGATCGACCCCTGGGATGATCCTCGCGCTCACTTTCTCGAATAAAGCCGCGGAAGAGATGCGCGAGCGCCTGTCCGCGGCTAATCCCGATGCGGCTATCGAAATCTGGGCCGGGACCTTTCATGCCTTCGGCTACGAACTCATTACGAAATGGCCGTCCAGCGTCGGCAGAACCACCGCAGTCCACGTCCTGGACGAGGCCGGATCGCTCGCCCTGCTCGAAGACAATCTGGCCAAACTGCCGCTCCGCTATTACCAGAACCTCTACGAGCCCGCTTATGAGCTGGTCCATGTTCTGCGCGCGATATCGCGCTGCAAGGACGAGCTCATCAGCCCCTCCGCCTACCGCGCCGAGGCTGAAGCCGCGCTCACAGCAGCCCGGGCGAACAACGACGCCGACGCCGAGGAGATCGCCGGGAAGGCGCTCGAGCTCGCCGAAATCTACCGGATCTACGAAGACACCCTGGCGACTGCCAACGCCGTCGATTTCGGCGATCTGGTGAGGCTCGCGGGGGACTTGGTCGAACAAAATCCTCATGTCAAAACCTACCTCGCGAAATACAAACACATTCTGGTCGACGAATACCAGGACGTGAATTTTGCGAGCGCCCGCCTGCTTCGAGCGATCAGTCAGTCCGGAGCGGACGTTTGGGTCGTCGCCGACCAGCGCCAATCCATCTACCGCTTTCGCGGCGCCGCCCCGACGAATGTGGCACGCTTCGCGGCGGAATTCGGCGGGTCGCGCCATTCGCTCGGCCACAACTACCGCTCCTTCGCCCCCGTCGTCCGGACCTTCGAGCGGTTTTCGGACGCGATGCGGGACGGCACGATGCGCGGCGCCTGGACGGCGAACCGCGCCGAGGGCGGCGAGGTGACGCTGACGGTGGCCCCGACCCTGGCCGCGGAGGCCGAGGCCATCCGCGACAAGATCGAACGGTTCCGCTCCAAGGGCGTACCTTACGCCGATCAGGCCATTCTGGCGCGGAGCCACCTGACGCTCGCCCGCGTGACCGGCATCCTGGAGCAGCTCGGCGTGCCGTTGCTCTATCTCGGCGATCTCTTCGAGCGGCCGGAGATACGCGATTTGCTGTCCCTGATCGGGCTCGGTGCAGAGATCGGCAATGTCGGCCTAGTGCGGATCGCGGCGCTGCCCGAATACCAGGCGACCCGCGACGACGCGCTCACCACGATCCGATGGGCCGAAACCAACGCGACCTCCATACACGAGGCGCTGTCCAGCGCCGCCGTAATCGAGGGGCTGAGCGATGTCGGACGGGCAGGATTTGCGCGCCTCGGCGGGCAGCTCCGCGGCCTCGGCAACGCCTCGGCCTGGACCTTGCTGACCTCTTGGCTGTTCGAGCACAGCGATTACCTCCGTCCGCTCCTGCTGGCGGGCGATGCCAGAGCGCAGCAGAAGCTCATCGCAATCTATCATTTACTTAAGGTGTGCGGCGAGCAGGCCACCATAGGCAATTCCAGCCGGAAGGCATTCCTCGCCCATATCCGCCGCATCGAGGCGCTCAATCAGGATACGAGCTACCGGCTGGTTGCGTCGGAGGCGTCCGACATCGACGCCGTGCGCGTGCTGACGGTTCACGGCAGCAAGGGACTTGAATTCGGCGCCGTTCACTTTTCGGCGCTGGCGACGCGCTATATGCCGTCCACCCGCCAAGGCATCCGCTGTCCGCCGCCGCCGACCTTGCCGCAGCTCGCCATGCAGCCGGGCGACCACGAGGCCGAAGAGGAAGCGATCTTCTTTGTCGGCCTGTCGCGGGCGCGCGATTACCTCTCGCTCACCCGGGCCGAGCGCTACACCGCTCAGAATGCGACGCCGTCGAAGTTTCTCAATGCCATTGCGGGCGTCGTCGCCGCGGCCCGGCACCAGGGCTCAGGCGCGACCTTCGCGCACCCGGTCCCGCTGATGCCCCAGGCGCCGCGCGACCCTTATCCGGAGCGGGAGCTTACCCTCTACACGGAGTGCCCAGCGCGCTACCGCTACGAAGTTATCGACGGCTTGCGGGGCGGGCGCGACGACTCGGCTTATATCCGCTTTCATCGCTGCATTTACGTCACCGTCGGCTGGCTGGAACAGCAAAGCGCCACGGGGCAGCCCGCCGACGCCGGAGCGGGCCTCGCGCGCCTCGCCACCGAATGGAAACGATCGGGTCCCGTCGGCCACCCCTTCGAGACCTATTACCGCGCGACCGCCAAGGCCTTGGTGCAGGCGATGGCGGCGACGATTGCGGCGGAGACGGGCCGCTACGATCGCGGCGAGTGGCTGGTGCCGGTCGGAGCCCGCCAGGTTTCGATAATGCCCGACCGCGTGATCGTCACTCCGGGCAGGGTCCGCGTCCAACGCATCCGCACCGGCCGCCGCACCAAGTCCGAGCCCGATAACGCCATCTACACGCTGCTGCGCCGCGGCGCCCAGGCCCGATATCCCCGCCAGCCGGTCAGCATCGAGACTTTCTATCTTGCGACCGGCGACGCCGTGCCGGTTCCGCCGAAGAAAGACGACAAGCGCCTCCAGGAATACGCCGAGGCGATCGCCGCCATCGAAGGCGGCGACTTTCATGCCGTGCCCGACGTCCGGCGCTGCCCGAATTGCCCCTGTTATTTCATGTGCGGCGCCTGATCCCGCCGCCACACCCGCCTTTTTCTCAACTGCGTCGCTTTCTTCCTGAAGACCCCAACACGGGGGCCACTTCAAGGAGGAAGTCATGTCGAAAATTCTTGTCTTCATTCAGGTCCATGGGCGGGACGACATCCTCGAAGCCGAGCTTTTGCCGACGGCGACGCTGGGCGAACTCCACGATGCACTCGAAGTCCTCGGCATCGCCGTCGACGCCGAAACCTTCATCTTCATCGACGAGGCGGAGGAGCACGAGGAGGGGGACCGCCACCAGCGGCTTCACCACGTCAAGCACGGCTCCCGCGTCCATGTCGGGCGCTGCAAGCGGATCGCGACGACCGTCAACTTCCTCGACAAGTCGAGAGAACGCGAGTTCCCGCCGGGCGTGCGCGTCCGGGCCGTCAAGGAATGGGCAGCCCACGCCTTCGACATGGACCCGAAGGACGCGGCCGAGCACGTCCTCCAGCTCTGCAACTCGACCGACCGTCCGCCGAGCGATACCCCGCTGCACCAGCTCGTTCACGGCCACCATTGCGCGCTCTGCTTCGATCTCGTGCCGGAGAAACGCGTCGAGGGCTGACATGAACATAGTGCTGCCGCCCGACCGGGCGCTGCTCGAACAGGATCTCGCCGCCCCGTTCCTCCGGTGCGGCGAGATCGAAGGAAGGTGGCGGCACATCGCCACGCGCTGGCCGCATGTCATCTTCGGCGTGTCGGCGCCGCCGCGCGCGGGCGCGCCGCTCGAGTACGGCTTCCGCTTCGAATGCTCGGGCTACCGGCAAAATCCGGCGACCGCACAGCCCTGGAATATCGAAGCCGACCAGGCCCTGCCGGGCGCGCTTTGGCCCAAGGGTGGCCGCATCGTGTCGTCGGTCTTCCGGCCAGAGTGGCGGCAAGGGCAATGCCTCTATCTGCCCTGCGACCGCTTCTCGATCGAGGGTCATCCCAACTGGCGCAACGAGCACCCCAGCCGCCTCTGGCAGCCCGCCCGCGGCCTCATCTGCTATCTGGAGCAGCTTCATGACCTTTTCCATCAGAGCGACTATTCGGGCCTGGCTCGCGCCTAGCCACCGCCTGACCTGCCCGTCGCGCTATTGGCGCGAGATCGTCGCCGAATTGCGCCGCCGCGGCCAGGACCGGCACGAGGCGGGCGTCTTTCTACTCGGCGTCGAGGAATACGGGCGTCGCCAAGTGCGGGCCGCCGTCTATTACGACGAGCTGGATCCCGACGCCTACGCTACCGGCATCTGCGTGCTGCGTGGCGACGCTTTCGCGAAGCTCTGGGCGCTGTGCCGGGAACGGAAGCAGACGGTCGTCGCCGACGCGCACACGCACGCCGGGCCCGGCACCCAAAGCGACGCAGACCGGACCAACCCGATGGTCGCCAGGGCCGGGCACATCGCGATCATCGTTCCCGACTTCGCACGCTGGCCGGTTCGGCGAGACCGCTTCGGCGTCTACGAATATCGCGGCCAGCACCAATGGACCGACCGCAGCGCCCGGGCGCGCCGCTTCTTCTACACCGGCTTCTGGAGTTGACCATGCCCCAGCCCGTCGATCATGAGACCCTCCACCGTACCGCCAAGTATTTCATGGACAGCGGCCGGGCCGCGACGCACGAGGCCGCCATGGGCCTCTTGGAGCAGTTTGAACTCACGATCTGCGTCGGCGGCGGCATCGCCCATTCCGCGCACCAGCAGACGGCCCTCTTGACGCTCGTCAACACGGCCCGCCGCACTTTCTTGGGCGGTGTCGAGGTATCGGGTCTGCCGGATTGCCCGAGCCTTACGCGCCTCGCGCCGGACCGGCCGCTTACCCAGGCCGTCCGTGAGCTGGGCGGCACACCCGTTTCCGCCGCCCGTGAAACCTGGCCCTCCGCCCTCATAGGCGACGCCATGCCGATCGCTTCTCCGGCGCCTTGCTGGCGGCTGACCTGGGAGGGCTGGCGGGGCGGCGTCATCCCGGCTCGCCGGGACGAGCGCCTTGTCGAAACCGATGCCATCGGGCTTTCCCCGACGCTTGCCGCCGCTGCCTGCGCCGCCGAAGTTTTCGCCTACCACGCGAGCGATCACCGGTTGGCCGGGCGACGCGCTGCGGGGCTGTCGCTGTGGCGCCCCGGCCATAACTGGCTCGACCCCGATCCGAGCGAGCCCGCGCTCGCCTATCTGCCGTCGCGCCTCTGGCTGATCGGCCTCGGCAATCTCGGGCAGGCTTTCGCCTGGCTGTTGGCCGCGCTGCCTTATGAAGATTCCGGTCGGGTTCAGCTTATCTTGCAGGATTTCGACCGGATCGCGCTTTCGAACGACAGCACCTCGCTCCTGTCCTTCGCCGCTGACATCGGCCGCCGAAAGACCCGCGCAGTCAGCGACTGGCTAGAGGCGCGAGGCTTCGAGACCTTTCTCGACGAACACCGCTTCGGCCCGTGGACGCGACGGGGCGGCGACGAACCCGGTGCCGCGCTCTGCGGTGTGGACAACGCGCTCACCCGCGCTGCCCTGGACGAGACGGGCTTCGACCTGGTCGTCGAGGCTGGTCTAGGCGCCGGACCGCAGGCTTTCCGCAGCATCTCGATGCACACATTTCCGGCTTCACGGTCAGCGGCCGAAATCTGGTCGCGGCAGATCGCCCTATCGGCCGACAGCTACGAGGACATGCCCGCCTATCAGGCACTGAAAGAAGCAGACATGGACCCCTGCGGCCTCGCGCAACTGGCCTCGCGCACCGTCGGGGTGCCGTTCGTAGGGTTAGTTGCGGGATGCTTGGTCATTTCCGAGCTGCTGCGCCGCCTCAACGGCGGTGCGGCGCTCGAATTCGCTTCGGGCTCCGCCGCCACGTTTGAGGATTTTGAGTGTGGCGCTCTCGAAGCGCCGCTTTACGCGGCCGGACACGTTTCCGCCCAAGCTCTTCCGGCAGCGTGAGAAGCCGAGAGCTCCTTGCCGAAACGCCCCCTCTATCCACAACCGGGTAGAAACTCGAATGCGTCACCTTATCCCGCTGGCTGCTTAGGCGCCTCGTTGGGGCAGCTAAGTCTCGATACCGGGGATACCGTGCCATCCCGAAACGCAGTCGAAACGAACGGGCGATGAGCGGGCTCCTCGTGCCTAGCCTGCCGGTCGACCACCGCTGGCAATTGCCGCGGAGCAGCTGAGGCGACCGCCGAAAAAGGTAGGGCTGTGCCTGTCGCGCGTCTGGGGTGCCGCCGCCGGCCTCCTCGCACTGTTACGAGACGGAGAGGGAGAGACGGGGCTGAGGTGTGTGACGGGGAAGAAGGGCGAGAGAAGGCTTCGTCCGCCCGTCACGGGAGCACTCCATGACCACCATATCGGCCGTCCGCCACCTCCCCCTCCGACAAGCTCGTGCCGTCCCCAGCAATGTCCGCAAGACGCCGCCCTCGGCCGGCGAAACTCCGAACTCAAGGCCAGCATCCGGGCGAGCGGCTTGAAACAGAAACTCGAAAATTGATTATCATTTTCCCGATCAACCTTTAGGCGTCTCCCTCGCTGCGCTCGGGCCGCGCTCTACGCGCTACACGCGCGGCGCCGTCCCCTTTTCCCCCGCTCGGGGGGACGTCTCCGCCCTGACGGGTGACGATCGCTGACGCATGAGCGGCGCTGCGCGCCGCAGCGGCGGGCGCTGGCGCGCCCCGGCTGTCGATCTGTTCATGCGACGGCTCGTGCAGCGTGGCGGGCGAGGGCCGGGAAAGGGAAAGGGGCAGAGCCGGCTCGGTGACGGACGAAGGAGGACAGCGCCGCGGCACGCCCTCGCCTTCCCGTCCGGCGCCGGCGCCGGGCTGCCACTGCTCAGAGGAAGAGGGCCGAGAAGGGCTTTGTGACGGGTTTCATAGGGCGAGAGACGGCTCCCGCCCGCCCGTCGCAGGGAGTCCCCGCCATGACCGCCAGATCCGCCCTTCGCAATATTCCGCTCGACAAGCTCGTGCTGTCCCCGACCAACGTCCGCAAGACGCCCTCCTCCGCTGCCGAAGACGCCGAGCTCGAGGCCAGCATCCGGGCCAGCGGATTGAAGCAGAACCTCGTCGTTCATCCAATGGGCGACGGAAAGGCGTGCACGCCGTCGTTGCCGGCGGCAGGCGGCTCAAGGTCCTGCAGAAACTCGCCGCCGAGGCGCCCTCCCGGCCGGCTTCAAGGTGCCGTGCCTGGTCGAAGAGCCCGAAGCGGCGCTGGAGACCTCGCTGATCGAAAACACGATCAGGCCGGCCATGCATCCGGCTGACGAATTTTTGGCGATGGCGTCCCTGATCGATGCCGGCGAGGCAATTGAGGCGGTTGCCGTTCGCTTCGGCGCCTCCGAACGCCATGTGCGGCAGCGCCTGCGCCTCGGCAAGCTCGCGCCCGAATTGCTCGACGCTTACCGCGCAGGAGAGATCGGGCTCGAGGTGGTGACCGCCTTCACCCTCGGCGCCGATCACGCGGCGCAGCTCGCCGTGTGGCGCCAGGTCAAGGCCAATTCCTACATCCAGCCCTACACGGTGCGGCGTCTGCTGACCGAGACCGCCGTTCCGCTCAACTCCCAACTCGGCAGCTTCGTTGGCGCCGAGGCCTATACGGCCGCCGGCGGGAAAGTGACGCGCGATCTCTTCAGCGCCGACGAAGACGGCTTCCTCAACGATGCCGCGCTGGTGCGCCGGCTGGCGATCGAGAAGCTCGAACAGAAGGCCGCCGAATTGCGCCCAGTTGGGCCTGGACCAAAGCGGTGCTCGATCCCGAATACGGCTCGATGGCGCAATATGGCCGCGTCCGTCCGCAGCCGGCCGAGCTTCCGGCGGAAATCGCCGCCGAGATCGAGAGCATCGAGCAGCGCCTCGGCGAACTCGAGGAAACGGCCGAGGATTAGTGGACCGAGGAGCTGATGCAGGAAGCCGCCCAGCTCGAGGAACGCCGCGACCAGCTCGGCGAGACGGCCGAAGGGCTCGCTGTCTATGCCGAGAAGGACCGGGCCCGCGCCGGCTGCATCGTCACGATCGGCGACGGCGGCGATTTTCATCTCTACGAGGGCCTGGTCGAACGCTTCGCCAGCCGCGGCGGGTGCCGCCGCCCAGGCCGGCGAGGATGACGGCGGCGAGCCGCCCGCGTCGGCGCCGTCCGAAGACGAGGATGACGATCCCGGCCCCCGTCCGTCCTCGGCCAGCGCCGAGCAGGCGGTGCGCAAGGAATGCGGCTTCAGCCAAATGCTGGTCGACGACCTCAAGGCGCACCGACTGCAGATCGCCAGGGCATACCTCGCGGGGGATTTCGCGGTGGCGTTCGATCTCGCGCTTTATTCGCTGTGCGTCGATCTCTTTGAGCGGTTCGGCTATCGCTCGCATCCGCTCGATCTGCGGGCGATCGAAAGCGAACTGCACAGCTCGTTGAACGATCTCTCCGGTACGCCGGCGGATCGCCTGCTCGAAGCCCGCCGCAAGGCGCTCGATCTCGACTGGCTCAAGCTGCCGCCGGCCGAGGGCTTTGCGGCGCTCGCCGCACTGCCGACAGGGGCGCGAAGCGGCGTCTCTTCGCCTGGTGCATCGCTTCGTGCCTCAAGCCGCAGCTCGCGATCGAGGACCGGGCGGACCCGGTGGTCGAATCCGCCGTCGGTCGGCTGGCGATCCCGTTCGCCGATTACTGGCGGCCGACCGCCGCCAACTACTGGGGCCGGGTGAAGAAGGCGCACGCCCTGGCGGTCGCCAAGGCGATCCTCGGCCGCGCTGGGCGCGCGATCACGCCGACGCCAAGAAGCCGATCCTCGCCGCGGCGCTGGAGACGGCCTTCGATCCGGCGGCCAACACCACCTCGATCGGCCTCGACCGGGCGGTGCGCGATGGCGCCGCGGCGTGGCTGCCTCCCGGGATCGCCTATACCGAAGACCGCGGCGATGGGGCAGACCCACAGTCCGGCGCCGCCGCCGATGTCGACGAGTTCGAGGCGGAAGCCGCCGAGATCGACCCGACGGACGCCGAGTTGCCTGCCTTCCTTACCGAGGATGACGCGGCCGGCGTCGCGCTCAACGGCGCTTCGGCACCCTGACGCGCATTTTCGGAACGGAGACCGCGCACCGGCGGGCGCGCGGTACCTCGGCTTCATCCCGTCCTTTGCCGACTGCATGCGCGCGATCCGTCCGCCGCCGTGGATGGGGCGCGCCGGCCGCCTCGAAGACCGGCCTGCTGCTGAAGCGACGCGCCGAAAGTGAGAGAGGGGCCGGAAACGGGGTGAACCCGGCGGGAAAAGAGAGAGCGCGGTCGGGTTTCCCCGGGTCCGCCGAGCCGCCGGCCCGAGGACAGGCTCACCGTCCTCTGCTCTCGGAGACTTCCCGATGATCACAACAACCGCCTGGTTCGATTTCCGCCAACCCGTCGCCTACGACCCCGAGAGAAAGCTCGTTTTCCACGGGCAGGCGCGCAGTCGCCTGCGGCTGCTTGCGGCCGCGCTTGGCCTCCGCGACAGCGACTATGACGTCCGGTCCAACGAGGGAGGGGTCGCCGTCTCCGGCGAAGCGATCCTTCATGCCGACCGGCTTTATGTGCAGGCGAGCCAGTCATGCATGGGCTGCGAGGCCGGGGTCCTGTTCCGGTCGTGCGACGGCCGGCAGGACTATGTCGGCGGTCGCAACCATTTCGCGCCACTCGATCTGCTGAACCACCCGGCCGCTCTCGCCGCTCTCATCCGGCGCAACGTCCTCCTGCCGGTCCCGTAAAACGCCCGAGCGGCCAGCCGCTCACCGCCCCTTCATCCGCAAAACGCCCGCAGCGACGCGACGCTCCGCGCCGCTGCCGGACGCATGCGTCGTCACCGTCGCCAAAAAGGAGAACGACAATGACCGAGAAAGCCGACGTTTACACCCGCGTCACCAACAAGATCCTCGCCGATCTCGAGCGCGGAAATCTCACCTGGCTGCAACCATGGCAGGCCGGCCACCAGGCCGGGCCGGTATCGCGGCCACTGCGCGCCGGCGGCAAGGCCTACCGCGGCATCAATGTCCTGATGCTGTGGGCCGCCGCCATGGAGAAAAACTACAGCTGCCCGCTTTGGCTGACCTACAAGCAGGCCGCCGAGCTCGGCGGGCAGGTCCGCAAGGGCGAGAAAGGCTCGCTGGTCGTTTACGCCGATGAGATCGTCAGGACGGACACCGACGACACCGGCGCCGACGTCGAAGTCAAAATTCCTTTTATGAAGGGCTACACGGTCTTTAACGCCGAGCAGGTCGACGGACTGCCCGGGCGTTTTTATGCAACCGTGCTGCCGCTCAACAACGAAATCGAGCGGCTCGATGCCGCCGAGGCGTTTTTCGCCAATACGAACATCACCGTTCAGCACGGCGGCAACCGCGCCTTTTACAGCGTCGACCGCGACATCGTGCAGATGCCCGAGTTTCAGAGCTTCCGCGACGGTGAATCGTATTACGCCACGCTCGGTCATGAATGCTGTCACGCCACCCGTCACCCGGCTCGCTTAAATCGTGACTTGGGACGCAAGCGATACGGCGATGCCGGCTATGCAATGGAAGAACTCGTCGCGGAAATCGGAGCCGCTTTCCTCTGTTCCGATCTCGGTATTACCCCGGAAATCCGCGAGGACCATGCCGGTTACATTGCCTCCTGGCTCACCGTCTTGAAAAACGACACGCGCGCGATCTTCACCGCCGCGAGCCACGCGCAGAGAGCCGCGGATTTTCTCAAGAGCCTGCAGCCGCAGACCGAAGAACCCGCCGTGCAGCTCGCCGCGTGACTCTGCCGCTTCCGGCAATCCGACCACCCAACAAACCAGGAGGACGCCGCCATGCGAGCCATCGTCATCAATTCCCGCAACCGCACTGTCGCCGAAATCGATCTGCTCCCGACCCTGCACCGTCTTCAGCAGATCGTCGGCGGCCTGATCGAGCCCGTCGATCAGGGCCTCGACGAAGTCCATCACTGCTACGTCAACGAGGAAGGGCTGCTCGACAACCCGCAGCATTTCTTCATGTTCACCGACGGGCATCAGCCGCTCGCCGGCAACGGCATCATCCTCGCCTCGACCGAGGACGGCGACGAGGCGCCGTGCCGCTTGCCGCTCGAATGGGTCAAAGAGCGCGTGACCTTTATGGATTTCTGCGCCGTCCGGCGCTGGTGCGAGGATCACGATCAGTGCAAATCGGCGCCCGATCAGCCGGAGCCAAACCCATGACCGCAAAAATCGAGCCGATCCGGTGGCTTTACCGGCCGCTCCTCCTCCTTTTTGTGCCTCCCCGAAGGCCTGAGTTGGAATTACATCGAGATCCCCAGCGAATATGCCGCCGACCGGCCCGACCTTCCGATCTCTCGCCATCGCTTTGGGATCATCGCAACGACACGCCAACTGACCGCCAAGGAGCGCTACACGTTCGACCTGGAGCAAGTCTTGGCTCCACCCTATTCCAAGGATTAGAAGGCCCTCCCCGCGCTCACCTTGAAGGCCAACTTCCTTGTTCGACGCGCCGCAGGCGTGTCGTAAATCCGGGACTTCCTCGTCCCGACGCCTTCAGCGAGTGCACGGAAAGCGGCGCGGTCAAACCCCTTGCGGAGCAAGCCGCCTCTCGGCGGCGCGGAGCCACGCGCACCCCCGAACCTGATCCGGGGGGAGCATGGCGAGCGGGGTTGACCGCACTAGCCGCGCCCTGTGCTACTCGGCCGCTGCGCTCATACACCGCGCAGCGGAACGCGCGCGACCAGCGCGCTCACGCCTGCAAGGTTGGGCAGAGGGAGAGGAAAGCCGGGAACGGGTGAACCCGGTGGCAGAAAGAGAGCGCCTGGCCGGGTTCGCCCTATCCCCCGCTCTCGGAGATCCCGTTCCATGCCCGCCATCACCCCGGCGAGGGCGCGCGCGCAGCTGCGCCGAGATCACTTCGCGCACATTCACCTCTCGGTCACCGCCGACCGCGTCACCGAAGCCGTCGAGCGCCAATTCACCAGCCTCGACAATCCCGGCTTTTGCCTCTCTTGCGGCGCCGAAGCCGAGGGCTGCGAACCCGACGCCCAGCAATACGAGTGCGAAAGCTGCGGCGCAGCTGCCGTTTACGGCGCCGAAGAGATCCTCATCGCCATCGCCTGAAAGGCGCAAAGCGGCCCGCGGAGGCCGGCAACCATGACCGGCGAAATCGCGTCATTGTCTGCCGGCGCCCGCATCGTCGTCCTGGTCGACGCCCCCCCCCCCCCTTCCCGGCCCAAGCGTCCGATCCCGGTACCCAGCAAATCCCGGCCATAACCGTTTCCTGATCCTACCGATCGACAGCGCGCCAGGCGCCCTCCCGTCAAGAGGGAGAGGAAAGCCGGGAACGGGGGAGCCCGGAAGGAGAAGAGAGAGCGCCTGGCCGGGCTCGCCTGACCCCGCTCTCGGAGATCCCTTCCATGCTGACGCGCGCATCCGCCGCCCCCGCCGCGGCGACCCTCCCGCTGTTTCTGCCACAAGCTCCCCCCGACAAGGTCTCGGGGCTTCTTCATGCCGCGACACTGCTTGCGCAACTCCTCGGGCAGGGCCGCGCCCTCGACAGCCGCGCCCTGCGTTCAGCAATGGAGGCCGCCTTCGGCGGCTCGGACGCGGCAGGCGCGTGGGTGTGGAAGGACGCCTACGAGGCACTCGAGGCGGCGCAGGTCCTCTTCCTGCGCAAATTCGGTGGCGCGATGCATGCCCGCGCGGGATCGCCGCCAGCGATGCTCGAGATGCTAACGCGGCTGGCTCAGCGGCTGCCGTCGCAGACGCGCCGGTCCGAGGAATCGCAGCAGCTCCAGCAGTTCTCGACCCCGGTCACGCTCGGCTTCGTCGCTGCCGAGGCGGCCGCGTTCACCTCGGCCGACCTCGTGCTGGAACCGTCAGCCGGCACGGGCCTCCTGGCGATCTTCGCCGAACTCGGCAGGGCGCGGCTTGCTTTGAACGAGATCGCCGAGACGCGCGCCGGCTCCTCGGCCGCCTGTTCCGCGACGCGGCAGCGGTCAGCCGGCACAACGCCGAGCAGATCCACGATCATCTCGACGCCGGGATCCGCCCGAGCGTCGTTCTGATGAACCCGCCCTTCTCGGCCTCGCCCCATGTCGAGGGGCGCTTTGCCGAGGCCACGATCCGCCATGTCGGCTCGGCGCTGGCGCGTCTCGCCGAGGGCGGACGGCTGGTCGCTGTCACTGGCCATAATGTCGGTCCCGATCAGCCGGTCTGGCGCGAGAGCTTCGTGAGCTTTCAGGAGAAGGGCCGCGTCGTCTTCACCGCGACGCTCGCCGGCCAGGCCTATGCCCGCCACGGCACCACGATCGACACGCGCCTCACGGTTATCGACCGCATCCCGGCCGAGGACCCGCGCGCCTTCCCGCCCTCGCCCGGCATGGCCGCCAATGCTGCCGATCTGCTCGACTGGGTCGCCCGCCTGGTGCCGTCCCGCGCGCCGGTCACCGGCGCGTCACCCCAGGCTCAGTCCGCCCCCGCCGTGTTTCCCGCTCGCGCGGTGGCGCCGCGGCCAAAGGCTTCCCTGCCACAACTGAACCTCGTGAAACGCCCGGCGCCGGCGCCGGATTTCGTGGAGCTGGCCTACGAGACCCGCGACTGGACGCCGGACGCAGCCGCCGGCGGGACCCTGCCCCAGCGAAAGCTGGGGACGAGCCTTTATGAGGGCTACGCGCTGCAGGCGATCCACATCGCCGGCGCCACGCCGCACCCGACCAAGCTGGTCCAGTCGGCCGCCATGGCCGCGGTCGCCCCTCCCCGTCCCTCCTACCGGCCGTATCTGCCGCCGCGGCTTCTCGCCGCCGAGATCCTCTCGGACGCGCAGCTTGAGAGCGTCGTCTATACCGGCGAGGCGCATAGCGGTCATCTCGCCGGCTCCTACACCGTCGACGAGACCTACGACCTGTGTCGGCTGCTCCGGAAGGCGCCGAGGGAGCCGTCCGCTTCCGGCGCGGCTGGTTTCTCGGCGACGGCACCGGCGCCGGCAAGGGCCGCGAGGTCGCCGGCATCATCCTCGACAACTGGCTCAAGGCCGCCCGCGCGCGGTCTGGATCTCGAAGTACGACACGCTGATGGAGGACGCCCGGCGCGACTGGACCGCCATCGGCGGCCACCGCTCCGACATCATGCCCTTGTCGCGCTCCGCCAGGGCAGCGCGATCCGCTGGAAGGGCATCCTGTTCTCCACCTACGCCACCCTGCGCACCCGGCGAGGGCGAGAAAGCCGCCGGGTGGACCAGATCGTCGACTGGCTCGGCGCGACTTCGACGGCGTCATCGTCTTCGACGAGGCCCACGCCATGGCCAACGCCGCCGGCGGCAAAGGCGCGCGCGGCACAAGAAGGCCTCGCAGCAGGGCATGGCCGGGCTGCGCCTGCAGAACGCCCTGCCCACGCGCGAATCCTCTACGTCTCGGCGACCGGCGCCACGACCGTGGAGAACCTGGCCTATGCCGCGCGGCTGGGCCTGTGGGGCGGGCCGGTAAGCTCCCTTCCCCACCCGCGACGCCTTCATGGACGCGGTCGAGACCGGCGGGGTTGCGGTGATGGAGCTGATAGCGCGCGAGCTGAAGGCCATGGGCCTCTACATCGCCCGCTCGCTGTCGTTCGACGGCGTCGAATACGAGAGCGTGCGTCATCCGCTCACGGAGGATGACATCGCCATCTGGGACGCCTGGGCCGACGCCTACCAGCTGATCCACCAGAACCTGCGCGCCGCGCTGGAGGCGGTTGGCGTGACCGGCGGCAAGGCTATCAACCGCCGCCTGGCCGCCGCGCGTCGGCGTTCGAAGCGGCAAGCAGCGCTTCTTCGGCCACCTGCTGTCGGCCTGAAGTCCCCCTCCCTCGTCGCCTCGATCCGGCAGGACCTCGGGGGCCGTGCTCCGTCGTGCTGCAGGTGGTCTCGACCAACGAGGCGGTGATGGAACGCCGCCTTGCCGAGATCCCACCTGGGAGTGGGACAATCTCTCCGTCGACCTGACGCCGAAGGACCAGGTGCTCGACTATCTGAGCCCCCGTTCCCGACCGACCTCTTGAGCTCACAGCGAGGATGAGGGCAACCTCACATGGTCCCGGTCACGAGCCGACGGCATGCCGTCTCCGCGAGGCGGTCGGCGCCGCGACGGATGATCACCCATCTGGCCTGCCTGCCGGCGGTACAGGGCGTGCTGGACGGATCCTGGACCGCTTCGGCACCGATATCGTCGCCGAGATCACCGGCGTCGCGGCGCATCGTCCGGCGCAGGGCGGGGCGGCGACCGCCCGCGTTGTGGAACGGCCCCGCCTCGGCGAGCCGAGACGGCGGCTTTCATGGCCGGCAAGAAGCGGATCCTGGTCTTCTCCGACGCCGGCGGCACCGGGCGCAGCTACCACGCCGACCTCGGCTGCAGGAACCAGCGCCAGCGGGTGCACTATCTGGTCGAGCCGGGCTGGCGCGCCGACGCGGCGATCCAGGGCCTCGGCCGCTCCCACCGGACCAACCAGGCCGTCGCCGCTGTTCCGGCCTGTGGCGACGGACATCCAGGGCGAAAAGCGGTTCCTGTCCACCATCGCCCGGCGTCTGGACAGCCTGGGCGCCCTAACCCGCGGCGAGCGGCGGACCGGCGGCAACGGCCTCTTCCGCGCCGAGGACAACCTGGAAAGCGCCTACGCCAAGGCGGCACTGCGCCAGTTCTACCAGCT
>CAWFTG010000005.1:0-622541 GCA_963818695.1 uncultured Alphaproteobacteria bacterium | reverse complement strand
GGTATTCTGGCGCAAATGGGACCAACAAAGCTGGAGGGGCTATGACGCCCCTCCCTCCCCCTCGTTGTTGGTCTTTCCCTTCATACGTTTTAGCTTGAAATCCAGATAATCGCGGATGAACTCGTAGCGGGCTCGCGAAGGTTCGCCCTTATAGTTGATGAAGATCTCTTTCCCATCGTCATCAAGAAGGCGCTCTTCGTGCCACCCCTCTTCAAGCGGAAGCTTAGGAATCGCGATTGACGGCGTGGGATTGTCCTCGCCGTTACCCTTCTGTTCTAAAATTACGTTCTCCATGAGAATGCCCGCCTCGTGCCCATCAACGAACACCCACGGGCGCCCCTCATGTTCCTGGATCGCGCGGACGCGTACCGGCTTCTCGGGAACGAGCACGCCCCCGATTTCGGCGCGGATAAGATCCCCGACTTCGATTTCATCCGTCGCAACTTCCTTAGCGCCGGCTCCCGTGGCTGGCGGTATAGTAGCAGGTTGGCCGAGCTTTGCAAATGCGATCGTCTCCTTATATTGCGCGATCAAATCCCGTGCGCCACTCTCGCTAAACCCTCGGTCCCTAACAAGGTAGGTTTCCAGCGTGGGGTCTGAGGGGAGGCCCTCAGGCCAGTTCTTCCAAAGCTCCGCATGGATTCGGGGCCTTAAGGCCGCCTGTCGAATAAGTTCGTCTCGCTCAGGCGAGAGCGGCTGTTTGTCCAACAAGATACGGAGAGCGAGATCGGTAAGGCGCGCCGACCGCTTTTCTCCCGAGCCTTGGAATTCGAACAAGCCGTAGTGTCCTAAGGCAGCAATGGTCTGTATCCCGGGCCCGGTCTTAACCCCGATGCCCCATGCCCTGCAGGCAGATACTAGGGGCGAGAAATGTTTGGGACGGCCGCCCTCGGCAACTCGAAAAGTCTCCGCGCGCTCAATTGCCTTGTTCAGCGAGATGAACGGAAATGCTGGACTCCTTCCCTGACGGGGCTTTCTCGGCATTGCCCCGGCTGCGTCGACGCCGGCGGTTTGGTTATCTAACATATGCTCACCCTCCTTCTGAACATATGTCTATCACTAGGCCGGCCCTGACGCAAATAAAAATTCCGATATGAGCGATAATATGTTTGACGGCCGTGGCCGGCGTGTTATGGTCTGGCCTGTCGCATGGAGATAGCCATGGCCACAGATGGTCGAGCCCCCGGCGCAAGCGCCGACCGCGTGAGGGGGTGAGGATAAACAGGAAGGGCCGCTACCCCAGCCCCTCGAAAGGCAAGTAGCGGCCCTTAATCGGCACTCTTCAAAGGCGGAGCCGGTCATCGTTGGCGCGACGGCCGGCCCCTAGATCACAACGCTGGGATTAGGCCCCGTCGTCATGATCGTCCCCTGGAATATAATCGAGTTGGCGCTCGGTTTCCACTGCGACGGCGAGGGGTCGATCCCGACACGGGATTAGGCCCCATGTCGCAACATTTCTTGCTCAGCGCCGCCGCTCGCACGTTGAGCCTCACCCGCATCATGCGGATGACCGATGACGCCGCGCGCGACACGTTTAAGCGCATTCGGTGGGCCGCAACTGACGGCGAACCCTTCTGCCGCACTGCGGCTGCCTGACCGTCTACACCTTGGCTGAAACGCCGCCGCGTTGGAAATGCAGTGGTTGCCGCCGCAAGTTTTCGCTCACGTCCGGCACCTTGTTCCATTCCAGGAAGCTGCCGGTTCGCGATTACCTCGCGATCATCGCTCTGTTCGTCAACGGAGTGAAGGGCACGAGCGCCCTACAGATCAGCCGCGACCTGAATATCAATCCAAAGAGCAGCTTCGTGTTGCTGCACAAGCTTCGGGAAGCGATGGGTTCGCAGGTTCACAATCCTGATGAGCCAGAGCTGTCTGGAACGGTCGAGGTCGACGGTGCCTATTTCGGCGGCCATATCAAACCGGAGAACCGGAAGGCCGATCGCAAAGACCGCAGGCTTGCTGAGGAGCAAACCGGCAAGCGCCAGGTCGTAGTTGTCGCTCGCGAAGTCATGGGCCACACCCGGCCCTTCGTAGTGTCGCGCGAGAGCGAGGCAGTGCCGCTGATACGCCAACACGTCGCCTCTGGCACCATCATACACGCCGACGAATTGAACGCCTGGGAGCGTCTGCACGCGTCCTACGACGTGCGCCGCGTCAATCACAGTGTCGAGTACAAGGCTGAGGATGGCGCGAATGTGAATCAGGCTGAGAGCTATTTCAGCCGCCTGCGCCGCGCGGAGATAGGCCAGCACCATCGGATTAGCGGCAAGCTGCTCTATCAGTACGCAAACGAGGCGGCTTGGAGAGAGGACAACCGCCGCAAGCCGAACGGCTCGAATTGGAACGCCGTCATCGGCGCTGCACTGGCTAGCCGCAAGAGCCTAGTATGGACCGGCTATTGGCATCGGAGCGCGGCATGACCGCTTCTCGCGATCACGTCGTTTCCGGTCTAATTGAGAAGCGCCGCGAGCTGGCTGGCATCATTGACGAGTTGCAGCGCCAGCTTGACCAACACCGGGCCGACCTGACGCATATAGACGGAGTGCTCCGCGTACTCGCGGCAGATCTTGACCCGGAGAAGATCAAGCCGAAGCGCATCTATCGTCGCACGCGCTATTTCGCGCGCAATGAACTCTCGCGGCTCTGCCTTGGCGTGCTCCGAACCGCGGCTGGCGAGTTGCTGAGCACGGATGACATTGCGGGCCGGGTGATTGCCGCCAAGGGCTTCGATGCCGGCGATGCGATCCTGCGTGCGGCGATCCGCGAACAGGTTGGCTCAACTGTGAAACGGCTGCATCGCAACGGCGCAATCGGAGAACATCGGCGCAGCGCGCGCGAGCAAGTGGCAACTTGCCAGAGAACCTGCGCGGCGTTAGGTCGTTCTGCGCGGATCGAAGAGCGCCAGAGCTGCTTTGATTACATCTTTGTCCGCTTGGTTAAGGGTGCGCTCTTGCTCTAGCGCCGTAACGATCTCGGGGACACACGTTGCCGAAATAGTTCCGATGACCCCGCGTCTTTTAATGGACTCGTCAATGATGTATTCGTCGAGATCCAACGGACCGCGGCATTCAAGATAGCTATCCCAGCTGAGAAATCGGTGATGAGGTTCGCGTTTTAGAAGAACAGGTGTTCCCCACTTTGGCTCTGAGTTGATCCTGAAAAAGAAAAGTTGATCGGGCTCGACGCATACGACCATTTTAGGCCCAGGAGGATTTATGAGTTCGTCGAATATCCAGATGACATCAAGCACGCGAACCATAAATTAATCAGAGCCTCAGATGCGGCCCCGTTTCTCGTAAATACGCTACTAAATGTTCCTTTTCTTCCGTTTCCTCGATCATGTCTTCATAGCGCATACTGCCGAGGCGGGCAGCTTGCCAGTCAGGACCATGAGTCGCCTTCGTTCTCTCATTAAATGACAAAGAGACAGAGAGTGAAAAGCCCTCGCGTAAGGCATCCATGTCTGATTCTGAGAGAACACTCAAATCGGGTTCGGAATTTGCGGTCGCCTGAAGATGAAATCCATGTAGCTCCCATGGATATCTGTCGGCTCTCAGTTCTGGCAGCCATATCGCCTCTCCCCGCGTCATCTCATAAATCTCCAGCGGGACAGGACCGAATTGCATAGCCCGATATGTGGCCCCAAAAATGGGCCGACCGTAGCGGTTTAAATGCTTTTTATCAGCGAAATAACATGCCTTCAGGACCGTGTGCAAATCAATGACGCTTCTCTCCCCAAGCATCCATTGAATGGCTGCCCGCGCCTTTTCTGGTGCAAATCGAAACCTGATCGGCTTCATCCAACTCACGCGTAGACTCCGCCTACGTGTGATATAGGATTTCCGTACACCACCGCAAGGCTCTTGGAGTCGCTTTCGGTGTCGGCTTTCTGACGCGAACAATCCCGAATAAAGATTGAGCAACCCTCTCCTCGCACGTCAAAGCGATGCCGCTAACAATTGAGCAACCCTCTTGTGGCGATAATCTGGCGCATGCCAGGTCGCATTAGGATGGGTGGTTATGGCCGTAAAGCTCAATATGTCTGCGCGTGCGGCACTTATTTGGCTGCCAACAGGGAAAACTCCAACACAAGTCGACTTTGACTTGTCCATCTAGTCGAAGAGGCCCTCGACCGGATTCGTGAGGCGAATTCCGGAAAATGATACGGTTCCTTGGATCAAGACTGGCGAAGTGATCCTAAACTTCGCGCCAAATCGCCCAAGCGCAAATGGGTTTGCGCGCTATGAGATCTCGCGAATTGGGACGATCCTAGAGGCCACAAGGAGACGGCTAGGTTGTGCCTACAGCCAGGTCGTTAAAGCCCCCTTGACGGATGGCTCGCGCGCCGTCCCTCCCCGATCTGTGGAGGAAGCGTGACTTGAGGCTTGAGTTTGGTCCCATTTGCGCCCGAATACCGCAAAATTCCCTGTATTTTCCCAGCTAGCAGGGAATTTGGGGTCAGAGACGGGTTCGCTCCTGACTCCCTCCTCCAGCGGAGAGTCGGCAGCGAACCTCATGGGGCGAGGGCGCGGGTCGCCGGCAGCGTGGCGCTCCGTCGCCAAAGGCGCCGGTCAAAGAACGCCGGCAGCCTTCTGCGCGTGCTAAGCGCGGAACACAAAGGTATGCGGGACAAATCCGATTGTTTTGGCCACGTAGGGCCATTTCCGGCTCGACGCCTGCCCTCGCGGTGGTTTGCTCGCCCGCTGATCCTGGCGGTCGCGCTGCTCCTGGTGCTGTTTGCTGGGGGCGCGTATCTCGGGTTCCGATATTGGCACGGTCGGCAAGCGGCAGAAGCGGTCATGAACATGCGAAGCTGCGAGGTAGAGAGCGGATTGCCAGGGCAGGCAGCAAATCCCCGGGCGCGCCATTAATAGACGCCGAACGCGCCCGTCTGCGCGCCGCCCACGGCGAAGTCGGTTTCGCCGGCGAGGCTCGGCAGCAACGGGCTAAGCCCAAGATTGCTTGCCAAATCCTGCATCCAGACCGGCCCATTGCTGAACACCCCGTAGCCGTTGACTGAGCCATTGGGCGGAGCGGGCGGAGTGGCATCGCCGGTAGCGATAAAAGTATTTGCCGGCGTCCGAGAGGCTGTCGCCGAATGCGTAGGGTGCGCTGAACGGCGCCGTCGAAGCCGAGAGCCGAGATAGACATCTCGCAGCAGCTTCAGCTCGCCCCGTAGAGCCCCAGAATCTTGTGAGATCAACGACCGCAATCGTGTCGTTGAACGGCTCGCTGACGAACAGCTTCAGCACCGTGCCCGAGGCGTCCGACGGGACGTACGGATTCATCAGAACCCCGAGCCGGCGCTCGACATTCTGATTGGGGGGATCCCCAGCTCTGGCCCCGGAGCGGTTTGACCGTGCAAGACCGCGCGATCGACAATTTGCCGGGGCATAGGTCGCGACGGCCCAGGATGAGCAACGTCTATCGAGCGGCGCGTGAGAGCCCTTTGCCGTCGCGGAGAAGCTCCGCACAAGACCTCCGCGAAGTCCTTTCGCGGTAGGGTCGTTGGCCGCCGTGACGGGCCCCGTCCAATGTTTGAGGACTTCCGCTTGCTAACTCTTTCGGACCTCACTTCGGCGAAGCTCGGCCCGATGGCACCTGCACACCGCCTACAGCCAGCGCCGATATCGGCAACAGGGGCTGTTCACGGCAATCACATGATCTGGCCGGACCAGGATGATACGCGATGGAATTTCGTTGCGGCGACGCCTCGATGAGATGAAAAGTCGAGCGCTGGAACCGAGCGACCGCGGAAAATCGGCTAAGTTGAACCATGGGGAGGTAGCAATGCGCGCAATGGACGTGATGACGACCGACGTGATCACGGTTGATCCGGATACGACGGTTCAAACCGTGGCGACGCTGCTTGCGGAACGTGGTATCAGCGGCGCCCCAGTTGTCGATTCGAGCGGACGTCTAGTCGGCATCATCAGTGAGGGCGACCTGTTGCATCGTGCTGAAATCGGCACCGCGCGCCGCCACCGCGAGCGCCGGCGCTCATGGTGGCTCGACCATTTCGCCTCCGACCTCGCCCGCGAGTATGTCAAATCGCATGGCCGTACGGTGAAGGACCTCATGTCGCGTGATGTCGTGACTGTCACTGAGGACATGGATCTTGGCGATGTCGCGGCGTTGCTGGAGGCGAAGCGGGTCAAGCGCGTGCCGGTCATGCGCGAGGGCAAACTCGTCGGTATCATCAGCCGGGCAAACATCGTCCGCGCGGTCGGGGCCACAAAGGGTGCGCCACGGCAGGCGGGCGAGGGCGACGACCGCTCGATCCGCGCCGGTCTCCTCGCCGAGCTCGGCCGCGAGGAATGGGCGCAAGTTTGGCCGGAGGACATTATTGTCCGCGACGGGATCGTTCATTTCTGGATGTCCGAAGATGAGCCTAGCGAAAAGAGGCAGGCGCTTCGGGTCGCGGCGGAAACTATCCCCGGAGTTCGTGGCGTCGAGGAACACGTCGTGCCGGCTCCAGTGATCCCGGCATTCTGACCCCGTCCGCTCTCGTCTTCGGGTTTCCGATCGGAAAAGAGCCGAACCTGTTCCGGGCCACACATATTCTAGAGCCAAATTGCGGTGAGCGCGGAAGATGATCGCCGGAGGTCCGATTAACACCAGATGAAGCGGCCGCCGCTGACGTGGGACGGAGAGTTCGAATCCGGCTCCCTCCAGCAGTCAGTCTGCCTCAGCAGGGAACCCTGAGGCAATCGGCGAAAAGCCCCGCACTTTGGCGGCGGTCTGCGGGTGGCTGGGGACGTGAGAAGGGACGCGCAGGCTGCAAACCGGGACTCCTTCGCCCTTTCTCTCTGACGGGCATTGATGCAGTCCCACCTCCCGAAAGTGTGCATCGAAGATCTCGACCAGCCGGGCAAAATCGGCGAGCGAGCGGGTAAGCCGGTCCACCTTGTAGACGACCAAGATGTCGATCCGGCCGGCCCGGATATCGGCGAGCAGGCCTTGCAGCGCCGGCCGCTCCATAGTGCCGCCCGAGAACCCGCCATCGTCATAGCGGTTTCTCGCCAAATGCCAACCCTCGTGCTGCTGGCTGCGAATGTAGGCCTCGCAGGCTTCGCGCTGCGCCGCCAGCGAGTTGAACTCCTGCTCGAGCCCTTCCTCCGAAGATTTACGGGTGTAGATCGCGCAACGTTTGCGGCTGGTGTCACCCCCCCGGCATTGCTGCTCTCCATCGCGTCGCCATTTGGGTATGCTGGTTGCGAGGACCGGCGGGAGGCGGGCCGGTTCGGCTTCACCCCGAAGAAGAGCGGTCCCGACCACGCCGTGCCGGTGATCTTTCTCGCGATCGCGGAAAGCGAGCGGTGCTGCGTGCCCTGCCAGGAGAAGCCGTCATCTAATACCAGCACGTCATAGGTTTGGCCTTGCCATTCCCGAACCAGCCGGGTTCCGGGCTTCAGCTCGGGGCGACGAGGCGTGGTCGCTGCTCCGGTTTCTTTGAACTGCTGGGCAATTTGGTGGAGCTGGCGCTGCCGCCCGGAGCGCAGCCCGCCAAGAGCGACTTCCTGCATCCGGTATGCGACAGCTCGCACCAGCAGCTCGCGGCTGAGATGCGGCGATGCCTCGGTTCTGTAGAGAATGCGCCACTGCTGACGAAGCTCCCCGAGATTGAGCTCGGGGAGGCGAGAGAGCGCCTCCCGGCACGCCGTTGCATCCTGGACCGCGCGGCTCATGCCTGCGCCGCAGGGGCAATGCGGTAGACCCGCCCCCGCTCCTCTTGGGCCGAGGCGAGGTTCAGCCCGAGCTTCTTCTTCAGGGTTCCCGAAAAAAGCCCCCGCACCGTGTGCCGCTGCCAACCCATAGCGCTCGCGACTTCGTCGACAGTTGCGCCCTCGGGCCGCTGCAGCATCGCAATCACCGCCTCCTGCTTTGACGCGCGCTTCGTGTCGGGCTGTTGGTCCGGGTCGGGCAGGGCCTCGACTGCCGACCACAGCTGATCGATCAACGCGCCGCGGTCGCCGACCTTCTTTCGCTTCTCGAGGCCGGGCAGAGCGTTCCACAGCGCCAGCAGCCGTTTGCCACTGAGCTGGGCTGCATGCAATTCCTCGTTCGATGCGACGACAATCTCCCCCTCATTCACTGCCGCCGGCGGCTCGCGGCACAGGATAATCCCGTCATTGCCAATGATATAGACGCGCATGGGTGGGTCTCCTGTTGGCGTCGGCCCAGTGCCGACGGTGACCACACTCACGCTCTCGTCGCGGCGCAAAGCCACTCCTTTCCGGATAATCTTCTGGCGTTGTTGAGCCGCCCCCGAGCATGGAATTGCTCGAACCCAGAACGCGTGCTCGCCTATACAAAATGGGCTGGACGCACCGCCGAGGCGGAGCGGCGCGGCGAGATCGATCTCGTCGAACTGGAGGCGCCGGCCTGGGACTACGACCTTACGCAGTGATTCAGTTCAATTGAGCTATTCGATCTGCGATCGGCAGCGGTACCCGGTATTGCAGGATTACGAAGGCCTACCAAGGAAACCTTCGCCTACATCGAGCGGCTGGTACTGCCCGAATCCGACACCGACCAGGAGATCCTCCACCGCAATGGTGCGCGGCCATCGATCGAGCTTGATCGTGGCGGGCTGGGCCGAGCCGCCATGGGAGACCCGATCATTGGGGATTTACCCGATTTGTCCGCCTCCCTCCGCAGACTCATTGCGCATCCAGGTGTCGAGCAGCATGCGCAGTGCCGCGACAAACCCAAGCGGCTGGTCTAGCATGACGTGGTGTTTTGCCTCGGGCACCTCGACGACAGGGGCTCGCGGACCCATCAAGGAGGACATGTAGGACGCCGTTTCACGAGAGACGAGCGCGCTCTTTTCCCCAAAGATAAGCGCCGCCCGACAGCTCACCGCCTCCAAGTACTCGCGGACGGGCTCGCCAAAGCGACGCGAGCCCATGGCCTCGCTGTCGAACTTCCAGACCCAGCCGGCCTCCGCGCGCCTCAGCGAATGGCGACCGATGAATTCCACAATGTAAGGGTTGTCGCAAAGCTGTTCGGGCATCAGGCGGAAGCGCGCCAAGGCAACGTCGAAAGTCTCGTAGACGCGCTTGTTGCCCATGGGAGGCCGCGTCAGCGGATGCCGCGCCTCCTCGTCGGGCGAGCGGATCGGTGAGTCAACAATCACGGCACCCCCTAGAGTATCGCCATATTGCGACGCCACTTTCATCGTCATAAAGCCGCCGAAGCTATGGCCGATGACGAAGGGGCGCTCGCCCAGTTGCGCATCGGCAATCACGGCGCGGATCTCCTCGGCGCGGAGCTCCGAGGTGTAATGCGCTCGCCAGCCGCTGTCGCCCATCCCGGACAAGTCAATCGCCGCGACGCGAAAGTCCCGGGTGAAATACGGCGCGATGTGGCTCCACCAATGGCTATGCGCACCGCCGCCATGGACGAACAGAAGGCCGCGCTCGCCCGGCCTCGCCGGATCGCGCGCCCAGAGCAAATAATGAATCCGGCAGCCTGCTACCATTACAAAGTGCGATTGGCCGCGGTTGGAAATCGCCCGTCGAAACCAGTCTGGCGCCGGCGCGCGGATCATTGAGAGATCGGCTGGGACGGGTTCGTCGATCACGGAGGCTGCCTGCGGATTATTGAGTTGGTCTTGCCGCTGTATGCTGCTTCTACAGCGCCTGATACACGTCCCACAACTCGCGCGCCGCCACTTTCAGCCGGTCGCCATCCTCGGCCAACAGAAGTCGCTCGACGACGAGGCGATCGACAGCTTCAGCCAGTTGCGCAGCCCAGGTGTCCCGCGATGCGTAGCGTTTCTCCAGCGATGGCCGCGGATCGCCATTACGCAGCCTTTCGGCTTCGGTCTCGGCGAACCGTACCATCGAACCCTGGATCGTGAACAGGTCACCCTCGCCATAGCCGCTCGCGCGCAGCGACCAGCCGGTATGCGTGGCTAGAGGCGCGGTGAGCAGCGGGTGGCGGATGCCGCCGAGAGCGTTGCCATCGGTATCCGTTGATTGCACGAACACCGGATAGGCCGTGCTCTCGTTCGGCGGCTCGACCGAGTGATCGCGCAACCGCAGCTCGTTCAGGACGTTTGGGAAGTTCACCTGCGGCAGCCTGGGAAACGTCGCGCGCGCCTCCGCGAATGGCACCAGCATACCGGCGGCGCGCGACGGAAATCGGCTGTCCGGCGGCGCGATGCCGTGCTCCACCCACTCGACCAGCGCTAACAGCAGCGCGCGCATGAACGCGCCGTAGCCGAGCCGATTACCGGGCTGCTGAGTGACCGGCTTGCTCAACCGTCGAAACGGCGCATGCGACACTCCGCTCACAGTATAAATCCGCACCTCGTCCGGCATCTCGATGTCGGCGCCGCTTGTGTCCGTCGCGATCAGCGAACTGCGCGCCTGCCAGAAATCGCTTTCGGTATCGAGGTGCAGCACCTTCGGGCACACGCCAACATCGCGGGCGCGCTGCAAGATGCCGCCGCTGCGACCACTGATCGGATCGCTCAGCGTCGGATAGCTGAACGGGAACTGGTCATCGCCGTAGGAGTGGTCCTCGTGCTGGCGCGAATAGCGGCCCACCTGCGCAAACTGCCAATTGACACAAGTACGACGCGACCCCGCCACGACGGGAAAGATGCCGTCGAACACCTGGCGTCCCGCAAGATCCTGATTGAACCCGAGATGAACAAGATCGCGAAGCACGCGGCCGCTCTGCGAGATGCCGAAACCCAGCGCATGGCGAATGCGCGGCCGCTCCTCTGGCGCCAGCGGATTGTCCTTCGTTGCATGCCGCAGGAAAGAGACGACATCGCGGATCGCGGCGAAGCCGATGCCCATCACGATCGGATCGCGCGCGCGGTAGATGAACTCGAAAATCGCACCACGGTCAAAGCCGGGCGCAGTCGGTCGTGTAATCTCGACCCGGCGGTCGTCGACCAGACGCCAGGCGAGGCCGGGCGGCGTGACGCGCGGATCGGCCTCGCGCTCGCGTACCGTCAGCGTCGCACCATCTAAGTCGGCAACCGGATAGACTAACGTGCCGACGAAGCGCTCCGCAGACAGTTCGTGGATGTTGGTGTCGCCGAGCAGCCCGGTGGCCTCGGCGATGAACTCCTCACGCACGATGCCGGTGATATCGGGGATGGCGAGAAAGCGCGCGGTCAGGCGATCGGCACCGGGCGGCACGTCACCCTGCCAGCCACTCCACACCAGTGTGAACCCGTAACGCATCAGAAAACCGTTGCCGGCGTGCTGGGGATGCCCGCCGTCCGGCGCGCCGTTGAGCCGCGGCATGATCGGCTGATTCCCCCGATTGGGCACATCGTAAACCATGCAACCGTTGCCGCGATCGAGATCAAGTGGTTTCAGGATGCGGAGGTCACACCGATACTCGACATTGCCGCGGGTGTTGCGCGCCGCCCTGTCCAGGTTGACGATAGCGGCGTTCAGGTGATGTGTCGGATCGAGTTCGCCGAACACCGTACCGTGTAGCCGCTCGTATGGCCCCGCAGCCCCGAACTCCGCTCCGTCGAACCCGGGCGTTTCCCTCTCGGTGATCTCAATCCGCTGCACTCCACCGTCCATCGCGTCCTCCCGAGAGACCCCGCCATTGGCGAAAGCCTAGCAACTCCGCAGGGCCGCTGGAAGGTTGTGACCGTGCTTGGGATCGAGGCGCAGCGCAAGGCGGTCGAGGACTACCTGAACGGCGGGCCGCGGGATGCTGGTGCAGGAGTACGTTGATGGGTCGAAAGCGGCAAGCGCAGGGATCGCGGCGAACAGGTCCATGTCATCGTCCGCACGGTCGCTTACTGTACTGCTTAAGTCGGCTCCGAGCAGTTCCCCTTGGGGTTGTTAAACCTTGTCGTCAACGTCCGCGATACACCGCGCGTTGGTGACAAGCTCGCGATCCTCACGCGGAATATAGAGAGGGACCGTGCGAGGATCCATCGGATGGCTCAAGCGTCGCAATCTCGCTTCCTCGGACCAATTGCAAAATCGGCGGTCTGCCGATCGGCGTAAAGCTTGAAGGTCGCCTCAGAATTCCCTCAGCCATACTCGGCGGTGGAGGAATAGAGGTTCGAAGCCGCGGTCCCTCTCGCGACCCATCGGGAAGGCGAGCTCAAACGGGGCAGTCTCGAAAAGCGTTCTCTGGCGCGGGACCGAGGGTTCGAATCCTTCTCTCTCAGCGGAGAGTCGTGTGCGAACCTGACTTGGCTCCATGGAATCGCTCGCCGAGGCCGGTCCCTTGGCCCGTTTTTCGTCGGCATGCGCTTGATCCCGCCGATGTGTGGTGGCAAGCTGACTGACGGCGGGCCTCGAAGCCTTTCCCGTAACCAATAGGTCGGTGCTGAGTGGGTCCGATCCGGCTGCGACTGGCGACCGAGGGCGCATGCGAAACGCAAACCTCTCTCAGGAATATTTGAGGGACAGGGGTGATGATCTCGGAGATGCCGCCGCAGCGGAACGCCAAGCCGGGGTTTGCGGCATCGAGCATAATCGAGCGCGCCGCCCAACACTTGGATTGGACAGTCGCGTTTGGGATGCGGCATGACACCCTGCGCTGCGTCGAAGAGACCACGAGCCAGAGACCCCGACCCGATCCTCCGCGTATTGCCCGGGGGGGTCGGCTCCTGTTGACCTCCCGCCTCTGTCTCGCGTCCGTCGTAGTTGCAGCGGCTGCAAGCACCGCCATTTTCTTGCTTACGCATTCTGCGGGTGAGAAGGCCACCGCTAAAAGTGCGCTCGCGACGGAGGCTCCCGCAAAGGTGAGCGAGGCTACATCGTTGATCCGAGGCCTGGCGATAATGCCCCCGGCCGCCGGCACGGCGCAGACTGCCACGCTAGCCGGACAGACGCCGACACCATCTGCCTCGGAGTGGGAAGCAAAGCTAACCTTTGAGCCCCTACTCTCACCACCTGGTTGGCCTAAATCTGAGGTCGCAGCGATGCCTACCAACACGGTAGAAGCGACTTCGACTGCTGCGTCGCCCGGTCCGCGGAACCAGCCGACTGTGCCGACCCTTTCGGCCGCGGAGATCGCTGGGCTTCTGGCGCGTGGCGATTGGCTGTTCGCGACGGGCGATGTCGCCTCGGCCCGTCTTCTTTACGAGCGCGCCGCGGATGCAGGAGAGGCGCGGGCGGCGGTGAGGTTGGCGGAGACTTTCGATCCCGTCCTGGACGCCTCCCATCCGCGCGGTTTGCACGGGGATCCGGATATGGCCGTGCTCTGGTATCGTCATGCCCGCGACCTCGGCGCCACCGGAGTCGCCAGTCGACTGAAAAAGCTCGAAGCAAAGGAAGGGAGAAATTGACCCGGCGGGCTTGACCGCCAGACGTTGGCGAGGTCATCGAGGTCCATCTCGGACCATCCGTGCCCCGAGTTGTAAGCGCTCGGTGAGGCGCACCCCTGCTTATGGGGACATGGGTGAGCCCTTGGGTTAGGCATCTCCCTAACCGAGATCGAAGATCCTCGGCCGGCCCTTAGGTTTAAGGATTTTGCTATGGGGCCGGGTCGCGTGCTTTGTTTCTGCCAGCACGCACGTTTACTTCCATTCGAGAATTACATGATAATTTGCATCGTCCCCGCGGCCAGCTAAGGTCCACCTTTGTGACACTGACCCGGTTAGTTAGTGAAATGCTGCGCCCAATCGTGATCCGAGAATTGGCGAGATGTCCATTTTAAGCGATCGCATTGACAACGCGAGGCTCACAGAGGGTGTACTCGTGTATCTCGCTTCAGTCGGGCTTGTCGCCGCTGCAATCGTTGTCCTCTTTAGCGTCGCCTCCTTCTCACTGCTGGGCACCAGCAAAGAAACGCTCACAGGGTCCCGCATCGGCAACAATCCCAATGAAGAGGTATCGATCGGCACCGCCGTTTTTTACCCAGGTAGCAATACCGCGCCAGGCCCGGTTCAGCCAAAATTGCCGAGCTCGAGTGAAGCAAACAACTCGCCGCCCGCAACACTAATTCCGCCACCCTCTGGCACGTTGGGTGAGGGAACCACAGTGGAACCGGCTTTGAAGCCGCTCCCCCATGGAGAGACGAGCGCCATCGCTGTCGAGCCCCCTCACGGCTCAACGCGGGATCCGCCTACCGAAGAGGCATCCCCGCCCGAGCTCAGTGGGTCGCAACAGGTGATCGCTCAGCCTCTGTCGATCGCCGCCGAAACCAGCACCGCGGGGGTTGAGGCGCCCCTCGGCTCAACGGTGGGGCCGTCTATCGACGAGGCACCCCCAGCCGAGCCAAGTGGGTCGCAACAGGTGATAGCTGAGCCTCTATCGATCGCCGACGAGGCGAGCGCCGCGCAACACGCTTCCGGCGCAACAATGCCGCCGGTGGCGACTTCAGATGGAGAACCCGACCAGAAGTCGCAGAATTTCGAAATCCAGCGGGACCATCAGGCCAATCTCGAGGAAGGCAGTGCAGCCTTTACACTTGAGAACCGATTTCCCGAACATCAGGTGAAGGAAAGCATAGGGTTTTATGGTTCCGCCGCGAGCGCGGGGTCCGACCCACCATTGCTCCATGCCACATCACGCGGTCGCCGTGCGATTAAAGCCAATCGAGATGAAATTGCTGATCGATTGAACCACGCGGAATTCAGCCGCCTCCTAGCAGGCGGGCGAGTCTCGCGTCGAGCGCCGCGCCGCTAGTTATGGCCGGCATCTTATAGGCGAAAAACGCGCAGGGGAACCGGCGCGCCGGATATGACCGAGACACGAGCTCCGCATCCGCCAGAAGCGGGCCGAGGGGCTCCGGCGGGGACCACGGCGTCAGGAAGCGGAATTCAGGTTCGCACCTGACTCACCGCGGGGACGGCTTCGAACCGCCGGTCCCGCCGTAGAGAAACGGCCGTTCTGACGCCCGACGTCGGTTTGCGCGCCAGGCTGAATCCCTGAGAGGGACCGAAGGTTCGAATCCACTTCCCTCCAGCGGCGAGTTTGCAAACTTTCGGTTCCGCTACGCTGCCTTGCTCTGAGCGGCCGAAAAAAGAACCCTCGACAATGTCGGGGAACTGGAAGTTCGAATCCATTCCCCTCCTGCGGGGAATCTATCGCGAACTTGGCTATCGGCGTCTTGCCGAGCGAAGCGGATCGTCGGCGCGAGGCGTGGATGAAAGCCGGCGTCGTGCTTTCCTCCTCCGCTACGGGGGAAAGAACAGCAGGCACACGCTCAACATGACCAAGATGACGCTGAACGGCGCCTATGCCGGGTATGCACAATTGGGCGGCGCCTTCTATCGCGACGTTCCGCGAATCACATCGCTGCTGGAGGAAGCCGGATTCGAACTTCTGGTCCCTCAATACGAGAGCTCAGCGGTGTTAACGCTGGCCGCCAGGACGGGGCATATCTGCCAGGTTTGTTTTCGACGCGCGCCTCGCATAATTCCGGCGCGCGACAGTGCTATCGCTCCACGGCAGTCACACTCTCAGCGGAAAGGCCGGTCAGCTCCAGACTTAGCGCCTGGAGGCGCCGACGCGCATCTGGGTCAGAAGCTTGGGTCTGCGCCTTTGCCTCACGCAGCCCGTTGAAATAGAGCCCGGTCTGCCCCTCAACCGTCGGTGATGTGGCGAGATTGAGGATCGCTCGCGCGCCTTCCTCGACCGTGCTTGACGGCGTCACTCCAGCCCGCCGCACCATGCTTGTATCCATGTAAGTTGCGGGGTGAAGGCTGGTGACCGTGACGCCGGTACCCTCGAGCGCAGCTCCGAGATCTATCGTAAACATGATTTGAGCGAGCTTGCTCTGACAATAGGCTCGGGTCCCGCTGTAGCCGTGGGTCAGCATTACGTCGCCGAAGTCGATCGGCTGTTGTCCGGCAGACGAGACGTTCACGATCCGCGCTGGCGCACTGCTCTTAATAAGCGGCAATAGCAGCGACGTGAGCAGAAAGCCGGCCAGGTAATTGACCGCAAACCGCAACTCGAACCCCTCGGCGCTGGTCTGACGCGGGCCAGCGGTGCCGATTCCAGCATTGTTGATCAGGATGTCGAGCCGATCCACCGTCGCCTGGACCGCGTCGGCGAGGCGACGCACCTCGGCGAGTGCCGAGAGGTCGGCCGCAAGGAAATCCGCCGTGCCGCCGTTGGCCCTGACGTCGGCGACGACGCGAGCGCTTCTCTCCGCATCGCGGCCATGCACCAGCACGCGCGCGCCGGCTTGCCCGAGCTTGCGCGCGACGAGCCGGCCGACCCCGTCTGTCGAACCGGTGACCAGTGCCGTCTTTCCGCCCAGCTTTCCCATCGCAGGCCTCCTCACGTGGCTCGACGAGCGACATTACTTCGCAATGCCGGAAGCTCGAAGTCATCGTTCTCGGCGGATCAAAACGATCGCCGCCGGTGCAGATCGGCGCCAATAACGGAGGCGCGAGCTCGGCGTACGGCTGTCTTCTTTGAAGGTGGGACCAGAAGTTCGAATCCGTCTTCCTCCAGCGGAGAGTCAGCAAACTTTCGGTCCCTCGAAGTGGACGGGCCCGCCGACGTCGCGAAGGTTTTCAGGCGCCGAAGTGGTCGGCGAGTTCCGCAAACCCGCCGACCACAATATCGGTCGCGGGGTTGGGTACGGGATAGGGCGGGCCGGCGGGTCCCCACTCGTCGGGTCGGCGCACAAAGGCGGTGCGATAGCCGACGCCGCGGGCCGCATCGAGGTCGAAATTGTGGCACGCCACCATCAGGATCTCGCGCGGCTCGATGCTGATGCCGGGTGTGGTCAGCCACGCCACCAACCTCGTCGAGCACCCGCAACTCGTCTCCGACCGCATCCTGCGCTATGCCCAGATCGTCGGCCGCGAGAACGTCATCGCCGGCACCGATTGCGGCCTCGGCGGCCGGGTCCATGCCGACCTCGCCTGGGCCAAACTGCGCAGCCTTGCCGAAGGCGCCCGCCTCGCCTCGAAGGAGCTTTGGGCTTAGACCCGTTCGAGCACGCAGCATCCCCTTCGACTGGGCCCTTCCACTCGGCCTCGTGGCAGGAGGTGCGGTCCGCGGCGAGGTGGTTTTTCCACGCCTTGATATGGTTCTCGGCCTGGCCGCGCGCGCAATAGAGCCGCTCATAGAGGTGCTTGGCGCGACCACCTTCGAGGCTGGTGACGATGAAGCGGGTATCGCTTCCCTCGGGTCCCACTTCGACCCGCGCGATGATGCGCTCGACCCGGCGCCAGCTCTGGGCGGCATCGTAGAATTGCGTAAAGCGCCGCAGCTTGCCGCGATCGGGCACCGCCTTGACGCGCTCGGCGGTGGCTTTCTCCAGTGGCTCGACATGGCGGCGAGCACCACATTGGGGGCCAGGCCGCAGCACCCAATCCACCCGGTTCTCGCGGCACCAATCGAAGACTTCCGGGCCGGCGTAATGGCTGTCCGCGCGCAGCAGGATCTCGACCTTGGGCCAATTGGCGCGGATCGCGCCGACGAGGCGGCGCAGAAAGGCGCGGATCTCGTGCCCGCCTGGCCGCTTGCCCGGCCGCAACACCGCGGTCACGAACCGCCCCTCGCCGTCAAAGACGACAATCGGCTGGAAGCCGTAATCGTCGTGAAAGGCGTTGAACAGGCGCAGTTGCTGGCCGCCATGCACGCGGTCGAAGGTGTCGTCGATATCCAGGACGATGCGCTTGGGCACGCGTCGGAACGAGGCGCAGTACTGCTCGATCAGCGCCCGGCCGAGGCGCAGCAGCGCCCGCCTGTCGGGCAGGTTTTCCAGCCGCGAGATCGTCGACTGCGAGCACAACTCCTCATCCGAGGGCAATCGGTCCAGCGCCAGCTTGAACATCGGATCGCGGCGCAGCGTGGCCGCGTCATTGCCGTCCTCGTACCCGGCGGCAATCATCAGCATGCGAAACCGGATGATCTGCGCCAACCGGTGCACGACCTTTTCCGGTGCCCGCGGGTCCTTGAGACAAGCGGCCAGCCGATCGGCCAATCCCAGCCGGCGCTCGACCTCGCGCAACACTAGCAATCCTCCCTCCGAGGACAGCCGGCCGCCGTCAAAACGGGCGACCACGGCCTTACCCTGAACCGGTGACAGACCGGGAAGAAACGGCGTAGTATCAACCATGGCGGGTGTCGCCTCCGACGATCGGCAGATTCAGCTTAGCAACCGAATCCTACGCCTGATCAATGGCTTGCGCTACACCCGCCAATCCTCACGCATAATGCAGGCTAGCACATGCCTTCTGGTTTGCTCGCAAAAGAACATCATTGCCGCGTTGCCGGCTGTGGCAAAGCCAAGCACGATCAGATAGATCACCTCGTGCTGCTGCAAATCCCTCACTGCCCGAAACGGCCCCCGGTCACATAGTGCACCGATATTAACCACGCAATGACACAGGCTTAAACCGCGCAATCTCGTGGACTGTGCGGCCGAACGGAGCGTGTGTGTCGTCGTCTTCAATAGGAGAACCCGATGGATACCACTGCTTCTAGGTTCACATTGCGCAAGAACGCCGAGCGTGCCGCCCGGACAATGATCCGCAAGGGGACCGCACCGGCCACCGACTACGGCATTAAGTCCAGTGACGATGGGTTTGAGATCGTCTGGAAAACCGCCAAGACTGCGCCGATGACTGATGAAGTCGAAACCGAGATTGCCGACGCTTCAGCGGAGCAGCCTGCAGCTGCGTCGCTGGCTGAGGCCACGCCACAACCCGCGCCATCGGCCACCGAGCCCGCGACCGCACCGCAGCCCACGTCAGCGGCTGAAGCCGCGTCCCAGCCCGCGCCAGTAGCCACCGAGCCCTTCCCGGCATTGAGCGAGCCGGCCCCGAACCAGTGGCCACACGGCACCCGCGTAATGGTGCGCAAGCGCAAATCGTGGCGTGAGGCGACGATTATAAGCCGCCTCGATCCCAATCATTGGCGCGCCGAATATCCCGGCGGCGGCTCCGGCATGTTCCGGGAAGCCGACATCCGGGCTTACGACGCGGAGCGCGATGCGCGGCCGGCCGCGCAGTCCCGGCGTGCCACAGCGACGGCGCCGCAAAAGTCGTCGCGGTCGAGATATGCCATCGACCCTGAGGCGATCGCCGCCGGCCGGCTTCCCGAGAAGGCGCCGCTCGTGACCTCGGCCGCGAACCCCCATTACCAGAAGCATTTCGACCAGCTGTTCGCCCTCGCCAGAGCCGGCCATTGGGATGCGGTGCGCGATTACAAGGTCACGGGTAGCAACAGCTATTCAAAAATGGTCGTGCGCTACCGCCAGGATTTGCTGGCCGTGCACGCCGCTTCGGAGGCCCCCCAATGAGCAATCACGAAGCTCGCGCCGACGCAGGACCCATCCTTCGGCACCGGCCGTTGACTTACCGTATCGTCAAGGAGATCTGAAATGCCGCGGGCGAGTTGGCGAGGTTTCCTGCGCCTTTCTCTGGTGTCTTGCCCGATTTATTTGTCGCCGGCGACGACACGCACGAAACCCATTCGCTTGCACCAGGTGTGGCAACCAGCGCCGGTCGATATGGACGAGGACGACTTGCCCGATCGGGGTGGAGGCCAGCAGGGTTCTGCGCCATCGATACGGCCGCTCCTCGCCGACAATGGCAGCCCTGATGAAGACCAGACCCCGGCCGCGACCCGGATCACGCTCCGGCCGCACGATCCCGGAACCGGCGAGGAGATCGACAAGCGCGAGGTCCTCAAAGGATACGAATACAGCCGCGGCCAATTCCTCACCTTCACCGCCGACGAGCTGAAGGCGCTCGATGTCGAAAGCACAAAGATCGTCGACCTGGAGAAGTTTGTACCGGCGGGCAACATCGATCCGGTCTATTTCGACAGCCCGTACTACGTCTATCCCGATGGCCCGATCGCGGTCGAGGCGCTCCGGGTGATCGGCGCGGCAATGGCCGAGGCTGGTGTCGTCGGGATCGGGCGGCTTACCCTCAGCCGGCGCGAGCGGATGGTCATGGTAGAGCCGCGCGGTGCCGGGGTGGCGCTGTTCACATTGCGCGCCGCAGAGGAGGTTCGGGCGGCGCAATTCGGCATCGCCGAGGGTGAGCCCGATGCCGAGATGGTCGCCATCGCCAAGGCGATCATCGCGCAGCGGACCGGGAGTTTTGATCCGAGCGCCTACCGAGACCGCTACCAGGAGGCCTTGCGAGAGCTGATCGAAGCCAAGATGAAGGGGCTCCCCATTAAACTGCAAGCGGTCAGTGCGCCTTCGCCGGTCATCGATCTGATGGCGGCCTTGAAGCGCAGCCTTGCTCGGGAAGGGACTAGCGAAGTGCCAGGTGCACGTACCACGCCCAAGCGCAGGAGGAGCGCGGCCGATCGACGCCAAGCTGCATTGCTGCTGCCGCTCTCCGGCGGGCGAAAACGGAAGCAAGAGGTCGTTGCCAAGACGACGACCCCCACGCCCGGCCAGCGCAAGAAAGCCTAACCCAACTTCACCGATTCAAACACTTTTGAAAACCCTCGACCTGCCTGCCGAAGAAGGGCCAGCCAATCAGACCGACGGCAACGATGAGCGCGACGCCTCCAATCACGATGTATCGAGCACGCGAAGCCATCCTAAAGTCGGCCCGAATATGGCGAAGACCAGAAGCCCCTCACCCAGTGCATTGTCATCGTTCTCGCGGACCGAGGTCTGCTCGGATCATATGGTTGCCGCGCAGACGCGTCCTTTTTTCAAATCCGGAGTAGGATACGGCCCGGACAACCACGGAGGAACCAGCTATGACCGAAACTCAAAGAGTAGCGGTTGTAACCGGTGCGGCGGGCGGTATCGGCAGGGCGATGGTGCGGGGCCTGTTGGCGGCAGACATGCGGGTCGCGGGCGTCGATCGTGATCGAGATCCGTTGGAGGCGCTTGCGGCGAGCGCGCGCGAACAGGGCAAGGTGGACGACCTGCTTACGATCCAGACCGATCTGACCAACGACTCCGTGGCAGAGGAGATCACTAAGGCCACCCGCGATCGGTTCGGCCGCATCGATATTCTCATCAACAACGCCGGTATCGGCCCCGGTGCAATACGGCCGGATAGCTGGCAGCGGCCGCTTAAGTTCTGGGAGATCACAGCCGATCAGTGGCGCCGCTTTGTCGCGGTCCATACGACGGCGCCGCTTGCGCTGACGAACGCGGTCGTGCCGGAAATGATGCGCGAGGGCTGGGGCCGGATCGTCAACGTCACGACGAGCCTGGGCACGATGCTGAATGCCGGCTCCCCAACTTACGGACCCTCCAAGGCCGCACTCGAAGCGCTCAGCGCGATCATGGCGAAGGACCTCGACGGCACCGGAGTCACCGTCAACGTCCTGATCCCGGGCGGCATAACGAACACACCTATGGTGTCCGAATCGGGATTCGATCGCACCAAGATGATCCAGCCAGAGGTCATGGTATCGCCGTTGCTATAGCTGGTCTCCGATGCCGCTGCCAACGTGACGGGTCGACGGTTTCTCGGAATCCATTGGGATCCGGCGCTACCGCCCGAGCAAGCGGCGGATAAGGCTGGGGCGCCTGTGGCCTGGACGAGCATTGCCACATGCCGATTACGCCCGGCCGCTCTTAGCACCAAACACCTGGAGATACCGCTCCATCATGAAAATCGTCGTCTTCGGCCCACTCAAACGAACCGGCGTTCTGCAGGACGGAACAGTCGTCGACTTGTCCTATACATACGCCAAGTATCTGCGCGAGCGGTCAAACGAGCCCAGCCCAATCGAAATGGCGGCTGTCGTGGTCCCTTCGGACCTCGCACGCCTAATCGAAGGTGGCCCTCGCGCGCTCGAGGCCGCGCAAACGGCGCTCGATTATCTTCTCGGTCAGGCGCCAGACAAATTGGGCCCACGAGGCGAAAGGCTGATACACGAGATAGCGGACGTGCACCTGCACTCTCCGCGGCCCAATAACGCCCGCATTGCTTGCGCCGGTGGAAACTTCGCCGACCATGCTGCGGCGATGGCCGTGAGGATGCGCGGCAAACCTTATGAAGGCAATGCCTACCAGGAGATCCGCAACGCCGGTTTCTGGGGCTTTTGGAAGCTTGGACGCGAGATCGTCGGGCCCGATGGTGAGCTCATCTATCCCGAACGGTGCAATCGCCTGGACTACGAGGGCGAGATCGCGATCGTACTCGGCAAAAGGGGTGCCGATGTGAAGGCCTCGCAACTGAAGGACTACGTTTGGGGGGTCACGATGCTCGCCGATTGGAGCATCCGCGCACCGCGCGAGACGCCTGGCGGACCGCTTAATTTCAACTTCCCAAAGAATTTCGACACGTCGTGCTCAATGGGTCCATGCATTGCGGTGGGCGAGGCAGATCCAACCAACATCGACATGGAGACGCTCGTCAATGGCGAGTACCGGCAGCGGTTTAACACGCGCGATATGGTGTTCACATTCGGTGAATATCTCGAATATCTGTCGCGCGATTTCACGCTCTATCCGGGTGACGTCATCAGCGGTGGGACGGCGGCAGGTACCGCTGCGGATTCAAGCGAATTGTTGGCTGACAAGACTTCTGCACCGGAGCGCTTCCTAAAGCCCGGAGATGTTGTGGAGATGCGGTCCCCGTCAATCGGTTCGCTGAGGACGCGTGTGGTTGGTAAAAGGAAATAAGCCTCGGTCGGCTGTCGTTGGAACATGGATTCGTCCTCGCTGCCTGGTTCTATTTTTCTCGTGCTGACGGAGGGCAGTGTGTCAAGATCACCGTCGCAGAGTTACGAAAATGCCGCCGACGATTAACGCGACGCTGAGCAGGACATCCGCTGTCATCGCTCCGCCGAATATGAGGGTAGACAGCACGAAACCGCCGATCGGTGTCAGCATCAGCACTTGTCCTGCGGTCGCTGCCGGCATCATCGACAACACCTTTCCCCACAGGAAATAACCGAGGGCTGTCGTAACGATGCAGTTGTAGGCGAGGATTGCAACGAGCTCCGGCGACCAATGCACCGGTCCACCGGGCGCCTCGATCAGCACAATAGCCGCTACCGGAACGATGCTGACCGCGAGCTGCCAGAAGGTCTGGACCCAGAACGGCGAACGCCACGAGAACCGGCGATAGAGGCAGGATCCCAGCGCCCAGAGGATCGCGGCGAGCAGCAGCAATGCATTTCCCGCGAGAATGTGTCCGTTACCCCAATCGACAAGGCCCGGGTTCATGAAGAGAACAAGGCCGGCAAAGCCGATCGCCGCCCCGATGAGCTGGGCCCGGTCGAGCGGTTCCGGCCACAAAAACAACCCGATCGGGATCGCCCAGAGCGGCATCGTATAGGCGAGCACAATCGCCCGTCCGGCTGGCAGGATCGCCAGGCCGATGATGCTGCAGATTAGGAACCCAGCTACCTGTAGCTGTCCGACCCAGAACAGCGTCAATCGCTCGCCGCGCGCCGGCAAAACCGGCTGCCGCGTCGCGAGCAAGGCTGGCGCGATCAGGATCAGGCTGCCTATCAGCCGCAACAGCACGAAGACCAGCGGTCGCACCTCGCCGAGCGCGAGCTTCATCAACGGCCAATTCGCCGCCCACGTCAGGACCATCACACCGAGATAGACAAAACCCACCGGATGCAATGCGGCTTGCGCCGACGAGAGGGGAACCCCGCTTTCCTGCCTAGTCCGCAAGGACTCCGTAGAACCGATTAGCAGCCGCTCCCTTTTTCTGGTTGGGTGACTGGAATTTCGATCGTGTCGGTCACGGTCCATTTTCTCGGCGGCTCAGACCTCTAGCGGGTAGCCCACCGCTGAACGATCTTTACTAGCTCTGCAAGGCCATCGGTCAACGCGGCCGGGCCAGGCTGTAGGATCAGCGATGATTTGATTTCGTACAGATCTTTATGCTGCACAGCCGGAATGCGGTCGAAGCCAGACCGCGCCGCAACGCGTTCAGGCCGGAATTTTTTGCCGCACCAGGATCCGATGATCAGATCAGGTGCTCGCTCGAGGATCTCCTCTATGCTGACCATGCGGTCCTTGGCGGCGCTTTGATTCCTTCGATCCGCGAAGATGTCCACACCGCCAGCGATCTCGACGAGTTCCGAAACCCATCCAATTCCGGAGATCAGCGGATCGTCCCATTCCTCGAAGAATACCCGCGGTCGCTTCGGTAACCGTGCGCCGCGGGTTCGCGCTTCGGCCAACCGCGCCTCGAAGGTCCCTACCAGCTGCCGAGCTCGTTCGCTCGCATCAACCATCGCGCCCAGCGTCCGGATCATATCTAGAATTCCCGCGATGCTTCGCTGGTTGAAGGCATGGACGTCGACCCCGCGCCGGATCAGATCGGCGGCAATGTCGGCCTGGAGATCGGAGAATGTCAGGAGGAGATCAGGTTTCAGGGCGAGGATCTTGTCGATGTTCGCCGACGTGAAGGCGCTCACCCTCGGCTTCTCGCGGCGAGCCTGCGGCGGGCGCACGACATAGCCGGAGATCCCGACGATGCGATCTTGCTCGCCTATCAAGTACAGGGTTTCGACGGTCTCTTCGGTGAGGCAGACAATTCGGCTTGGCGGGAACATCAAACCCTCACTTATCCCATTGGCCAAACGCCAGCGCTACGAACTCCTACAAGCCCAAGACGCAGCGGCAGCTTCGGACCTCTTTCAGACGCGCTTCAAGGCCAGCGGCTAATCTATCGGCACGAAGATCGAATGCCGGATTTTACCCTCGACGCGTGCTGCGACAAGTGTCCCTTGCCGGTGGTGTCCTCGACCAGGATCACCTCGCCGACATCGACAACCCTGCTCATCACACCATCGCTGGCGGTATCTCCACCCCGGCGTCGAGATTGATGATGTATTGCCGGCGCGGTGCTGGGTGCCAGTCGATGTCGTGCTCAGCTTGCGTCTCGCGAAAGATGATCCCGGTGGCAGACAGGCGCTTGGAAAGCTTGCTGCCTCGCCGCTCCTCGACCAACTCGACTTCGATGTCGCGGAAATGCGATTGGCCGCTGGCATCGGTGTACAGATTGTGTACACGCATAGATCTCTCTCCTGCAAAAATTCCGCGGCGCTGACGCTGTCGGCGAGCCGTCAACTCCGCAGACACTCGCCGGCAGGCTGGCGCTGACCGCAGGCAGGACCGTTCCTCCAGCGCAACCGAGATCGAGCACCCGCCTGGTGCCCGCGCGCGTGCAATTCCGGCAGGATCGCCACCAGACTAGTGCCGGGTGCGGTTCGAGCCAATGGGCGCGCCCTTCGTGGTGGCCCAACGCGCCCAAAGTCGACAGCCGTCTACACCGCGCGGTCGATCGCCATCTCCTCAGCCCCTATCGGGTCAGACGATGCCGTCCTGCCTCAGCTGTGCGACGGCCGCGGCGTCAAGGTCGAGCCAGTCGGACAGCACCTCAGTGGAGTGCTGGCCGAGCAGCGGCGCCGGCTCGACCTTGGTGGGCACGCCGTCAAACCGCACCGGCCAGGTCGGCATCACCATATTGCGTTCGCCGTGCGTCATCTGCTGCAGGATGCCGCGCTCGTAGAAGCTCGGTTCGTCGATCAGCTCTTGCGTGTCGAGCACCGCGCCCGCCGGGACGCCGACCGCGCTCAGTCGCGCCATCGCCTCCTGTTTGGTGCGCTCTTTGGTCCAACCGGTGACGATCGCGTCAACCTCAGCCTCGCGCTGCAGGCGGGCGTCAGGCGTCGCATAGCGCTCGTCGCCGATCAGATCCTCGCGGCCGATTAGCTTCAGCAGGCGCGGCCAATGCTCCGGGTTGGCGCGACTGGTCAACAGGTAGACGTAATCGTTGGGGCCGCCGGGCTTGCACGGGTAGATGCCACCGGGTGGGTTGTTGGCTGGCGGCCGGCGCGGCGCCGCCTTGCCAGTGCGCGCCTGCGTGATGAATCCGCCGCGGCTGTAATGCATCACCGAATCCTGCATCGCCACCTGCAGCCGGCGCCCCTTGCCACTGCGGGCGCGATCGAACAGGGCGCTGACGATGCTGAAGGCCATCAGCATGCCGGTGCCGGTGTCGCCGATCGTCGGGCCAGGCTTGACCGGGCGGCCGCCGCTTTCGCCGGTAATGCTCATCGCACCGCCGGCAGCCTGCGCGATCGGGTCGAACGACAGCCCCTTCTCGAACGGGCTGCCGTCGCCAAAACCCTTCACCTGGGCATAGATGATCGACGGATTGATGCTGCTGACGACATCATAGCCGAGCCCCAAACGCTCAACCGCGCCGGGCGCGAAGTTCTCGGTGAAGACGTCCGCTTTCTTCACCATCTCCTTCACCAATGCCAGGCCGCGCTCGTCTTTGAGGTTGACCGTCAGCGAGCGCTTGTTGGCGTTGTACATCATGAAATAGAAGGCGTCGCCGAAGCCGGTGCGGCCAGCTTCGCCGCGCGGCGGCTCCAGCTTGGCGATGTCGGCACCCATCCAGGCGAGCGCCTCGGTGCAGGTCGTGCCAGCCTCGAACTGCGTCAGGTCGAGGACGCGGATGCCCTTGAGTAAGCCGGGGGATATGGGGGTTACTGCCATTGTCGAACTCCTTGCCTTCATTAGCTCTCGGGGCCCTCGCCCAGACCCCACCATTTTGGTCATCGCGCCAGATAGCGATCAAAAAAGCGCCACTTGTTGCCCGCCTCTTAACTACCATCGCGCGCAGGTTCATGCATCATGCATCGCGTTTTTTGCCCGCCCGCAACGCACAGCAACGTGGATTTGCCGGAGCCGTTGCGCCCGAGCAAGCAGACCCGGTCGCCAGCCGCAACGGCCAGCTCCGCGCCGGAAAGCAGGGGCGTGACCCCAAAGCTCACGATCATGTCCTGCAGCAGAAGCAACGGGGGTGGCATAGCTAAGGAAATACCACGGGATGCCTCTTGCCAGTGGAGTAGTCTCGGTTTGCCAAGATCTGACGACCGCCCTCGATGTGTCGGGATGATGCGATTGATGCACGGCTTTCCTCCATCGGCGGACAGTCAGATAAGTCCGGCGAACTGGTGGCAGACGGCCGTTCAGCCGTGAAACTGGGCTGCGCGGGATGACGCGATCCCCAATCCCTCCGACTATGACGAGGTCTTGCTCGCTGCCGTCGAGGGCAACGCGATGCGGATCGTCCGCGTCAATCCGCGCGACGGCAGCGAGGCCACGGAGCTCGATCTCCCGAATATTCTGCGCCAGCATTGGGGGATTCCGGCCAGCTACGTGAAGTTGGCGCACGCTTTCGGTCCCGGCGTTGCGCTCCAAGGCTTGCGGTTCGACGGCGATTATCCAATGGCATCTCTTCAAGGCGTGCCGTTATTTTTGACCTTATCCAGCATCTTTCCCAAGCTGGATTGATCCAATCTCGTCTAGTGTTTAAATCGCCGATCCCATCGGTAAATAGGGCGACGCAATCGAACCCTCCGTTCGATTTTCATCTTCACCCAGGGTCGTTGCGTTCGTTATTGCTTCAGGCGAAAGTCCGGCAAGGGTGCCGATCACATCCGGGACGCGCGCGACGGCGTCTGACAGTTGAGGCCAAGTGGATATACGGAGAGCCCGAACAAGGGTCGTCCGGCCTCGCGCTTGGTGTGCCGAATTGCGAAGTGTGCAGGGTCATGACTGACACAATCATCATGCGGGGAGCCTATGCCGCGATATTGCGTGGTCACGCCAGCGCTGTGAATTTTGCCGGCGTTCAGTCCTGATGGAAAGCGTATCGCTACTACATCCCACGACAACACCGCGCGCGTCTGGGACGTGCGTTTCGCCACAATGTCAACGCGGCAACTCATTTGCTGAAGTTAGCACGCGGCGACTGCGTGGGTTGACGAAGCTCAGCCGCGACGAGATGGGTCTGGCTGGCTACCCAGACGACGTGCCCGAGATCGACGCCGCTGCTGGAATGGACTGACGCTTGCTGGCCGAGAATGCTGGTTAAGCGCTTCTTATGACGAGCCATGTTGCGGACTCAACATCCGCGTTGCGTCGAACTTTCCCGTTCCGGGGGAGGGCGGGAAGCTCTGGAATCGGCACACAAGCGACTGCCGCATATCGCGGGGTGCGCTCGGCCGTCGTGAAGAGATACGCGGCCGATGCCCACCGATCAGCACCGGGTTGGTGACGCCAAATTCGCTCGCAGGGGCGAAACAGTCGTAAACGCGCCGTGGTGCTCAATTCATCTCGGATCGACACTCTGCTTGTAATCCCGCTTTGAGCGAGCTGCACGCGAGCGGAGCCCGTCGGGAGCGTGAATAGTGGTTACTGAGGGGTGTCACCGCTTGACGGGGGATCGATCGTTCAATTCCATCTCCCTCCAGCGCCGAGTCATGGACGAGCGATACCGCGCCGTCGCCTCGACCATCGCACCCGTCTCGACATTATCTCGTGACGAGCGGTGAGCTGCTCCGGTTTGCTCGCGAGTATTCGCGGCAATGCGGAACCCGACCGCCTCCGCCTGTTTACTCCACGGGACGAGAGCACAGTGAAGGATCGCGACATGGTCAAGCTCGGCTACAAGCTAATGGCAGAGGAGCACGGGCCGGCCGCCCTGGTCCGCAACACGGTCCGTGCCGAGCAGGCCGGGTTCGGCTTCGCGGCGATTTCCGACCATTTCTTTCCGTGGCTCGACGAACAGGGCCATGCGCCGTTCGCGTGGTCGGTGCTTGGCGCCGCCGCGCAAGCCACGCGGCAGATCCAGCTGATGACAGCGGTCACTTGCCCGATCATGCGCTATCACCCGGCGATCATCGCGCAAGGCGCGGCGACGATGGCAGTGCTGAGTGAGAACCGCTTTATCCTTGGGCTCGGTGCCGGTGAACGGCTGAACGAGCACGTCGTTGGCGAGGGCTGGCCCGGCATCGGCGAGCGGCACGAGCGCCTTTCCGAGGCGTACGACATCATCCGCGGGCTGCTCGATGGGAGCATCGAGAACTACCGTGGCAAGTACTTCACGCTCGACGACGCCAAGCTTTACGACCGCCCCGAACGCGCCCCCGCGATTATCGGCGCAGCCGGCGGACCGGAGGCCGCCCGCCTCGCGGGGCGCAAGGCCGACGGGATGATCACCACTGTACCGCAGTCCGATCTCATTGAAGCTTTTCGCTCGGCCGGCGGCAAGGGGCCGCTGTATGCCGAGGTGCCGATGTGCTACGCGGCGAGCGAGGACAAGGCGCGCGAGATCGCACATCGCTATCATCGCTGGTCGCTGGCCGGCGGCCCGGTAATGCCGGAGCTGCCGGATACGAGGACTTTCGCGGCCGCGAGCAGCCATATCACCCCCGATCACGTTGCCGAGGAGGTCAGCCTAGGCGCCTCACCGGAGGCTCACCTGGAGGCCATCCGCGAGTATATCGACGCCGGTTTCGACCACCTGATCCTGACTCAGATCGGACCGGAGCAGGATTCCTTCTTCGAGTTCTTCGAACGCGAGTTGCGCCATACTCTTTTGTCGTAGAGTCGCCAAGGACCCGTGTCGCAGGGTTGCCGAGCTGCGCTCCGTAATCCTTGCTAGTGGCGGCGCTATTCGAACGTGCCGCACTCGTGCATATGGCGGTCCCGGATTACCCTCGTCGACATCGCGCACCCGGTGCTAGCGGAATGCGGTGCCGTTTTGGCAATCGCGAATGCTTCCACCTTGCCTATAACACGCGTCCACGCGGCTACCAGCGAATCGGCCTCCTGGTTCGTGAGTTCGCGCGGCGTGTCAGCAAAAACGCGGGTGTCCCGCCTGATCCGGAACGACGAAAACCGGCAGTCCGTTGGTGATTCTTGTAAGGAGATCTGCAAATGTCGCCGCGACCCTCCTGGCATGGATATTTGAAACTGTCGCTCGTCACTTGTCCGGTGGCGATGCTGCCCGCCACTTCCGAGGCCGATAAAGTGCGCTTCCACACGCTCAACCGCGCGACGGGCAACCGGGTCCATGCCCGCTATGTCGACGCCGAGACCGGCAAGCCGGTCGATGACGACGACCAGGTCAAAGGCTATGAGCGCGAGGATGGCGAGTACGTAATGCTCGAGGACGAGGAACTCGATGCTGTGGCGCTCGAAAGCACCCGCACGATCGACATCGACTGCTTCGTGCCGGCGAATTCGATTGGCTGGATCTGGTACGACACGCCGCATTACCTCGTCCCCGACGACAAGGTTGGCGAGGAAGCCTTCTCGGTTATCCGCGAAGCTATGGCGAAGTCGAACACGCGCGCGATCTCGCGCGTCGTGCTCTATCACCGGGAACGGGCCGTGCTGCTGGAACCGCGCGATAGGGGCATGGTCCTTTGGACGCTGCGGTACGGCGACGAGGTCCGCGACGAGGCCGAGTATTTCAAGGGCATCAAAGGCAAGCCAGATCCCAAGCAGAAGAAGCAGCTCGCCACCGTTATAGCGGAGCACACGCAAGGCTGGTCGCCGTCACTGGCAACCGATCCGGTGGAACAGGCCCTCCGGTCAATGATCACGGCTAAGGAAAAGCGCGCAAGGCCCAGCACGAAAAAGCACGCGGCGGCCAAGGGCGGCAACGTCATCGACCTGATGGCGGTGTTGAAGAAGAGCCTGCAGAGCGGGCTGCCGCAGCGCAGCTGAGATGGCCGCGCTCGACGCTGCGGCCGTCGCGGCGCTGCTGGCTGAGCTCGGCCGACGCACGGCGCTCGCCGGCGACAATTACTTCCGCGCCAAAGCCTATCAGCGCGCCGCGGACACGCTCTCCGCCCTGGTCGAGCCGCTCGACCGCGTCATCGCCGAGAACCGGCTGCGCCGGCTGCCCGGGGTCGGCGAGACGATCGCCGATATCGTGACCAAGTTGCACAAGACCGGCACCCATCCGCTGCTGGAAAAGTTACGCCGGGACGTTCCCGACGGCGTGCTCGACATGCTCTCGATACCCGGGCTGAGACCGGAGAAGATCAATATCCTGCACAAGGAGCTCGGGATTACCGATCTCGCTGCGCTCGAGGCCGCCGCACGCGGCGATCGGCTGAAAAACGTCAAGGGGCTGAGAGCGGCGGTTCAACGGAAGATTCTCGAGGGCTTGAAGATCCGCGAAACCGCGCTGGGCATGCGCCACCTGCATCGTGCCGACGAGTTGGCCCGCTCGGCTGCCGAGACATTGGAGCGTTCCGTGCCCGGCCTGATCCGCAGTGTGACAGCTGGCGACCTCCGCCGCGGCGGTGAGCTCGTTTCGAACCTGGCCTTGGTCGCGGAGGTCGAACGGCTCGCTGGCCCGCCCAAGGTAATCACCTCCGGCGATATGTCGGTCTATCTGGCTGACGCGCGTCGCTTCGGCGTCAGCCTGCTCTTTGCAACCGGGTCGAGTAAACACCTCGAAGCCTTGCAGCGACGGGCGGCGGATCGGGGCATGGCCCTCACACTCGAGGGGTTGCGTCGCAGGCGCAAGATCATCGCGGCGGAAACCGAAGCCGAAATTTACAAGGCGCTCGGGCTGCAATACATCGAACCGGAGCTGCGCGAAGGCGTCGATGAGATCGAGCGCGCCGCGGCGCACAAGATCCCGCCGCTCGTCACGGCCGCGGATCTGTCAGGCGTTCTGCACGCCCATACTACCGCTTCGGACGGCGTCGATGCGCTTGAAGCAATGGCGGAGGCCAGCCTCGCCGTCGGCTACCAATATATTGGCATCACCGATCACTCGAAGACGGCGCATTACGCCGGCGGCCTCACGATAGAGGAGATCGAGCAACAGCAGGCTGAGATCGACCGCCTCAACGCAGCGTTTGGCGGCCGCTTCCGCATCTTCAAGGGCATCGAGTTGGATATCCTTCCGGATGGCTCACTCGACTATCCGGACGACGTGCTGCGCCGCTTCGATTTCATCATCGGCAGCATCCACGGGCAGTTCCGCCTCGACCGGCAGGCGCAGACCGAACGCCTCGTGCGCGCAGCCTCCAACCCATTCACCACCGTCATTGGTCACATGACGGGCCGGCAGCTGCTGCGCCGCCCGGGTTATGACCTGGACATCGAGCGCGTGCTGGCCGCTTGCGCCGAGCACGGTGTCGCGGTCGAGGTCAACGGTAACCCCTGGCGGCTCGATCTCGACTGGCGCTGGCTGCGCCGCGCGATCGAGCTCGGCTGCAAGTTCAGCATCAACCCCGACGCCCATTCGACCGGCGAGATCGCTTCCTCGACGCGCTGGGGCCTGGCGATCGCCCGGAAAAGCAGCATGCCTGCCGACCGGGTGATCAACACGCTCGATCGGGACGCATTCGCACACTGGCTCCACGCGCGCAAAGAGCGGGCATCGGCGCGCCTGGCGCGCGCCCGGAAACCGCAGCCCGCCTAGGCGGCTTTGCGACGCTTGGTCGCTTTCGAGCTGGCCGTCTTTTTGGGTGCGGCCTTGCGCTTCTCGGCGCGAGCCTCGCTATCGCCGTCGGCGCTTTGCCGCAGCGCCTCCATCAAATCGGAGCGCTTGGTCGGCTCCGGCGCCTTGGGCGGCGTGATCTTGCGGCCTTCCATCTTCGCCTTCACCAGCTCGACCAGCGCCGCATCGTAGCGGTCATCGAACGTGGTCGGGTCGAACCGCCCCGCTTTCTTCTTGATGATGTGCAGTGCCAAATCGAGCATCTCGTCGTCGGCCTTCGCGTCCGGCAGTTCGCTGAACGCCTCCTCGGCGGAGCGCACCTCGTAGTCGAAATTCAGCGTGTGCGCGATCAGCCCGTCGCCGTGGGCGCGGATCAACACCGAGCGCACCCGGCGGAAGAGCACCGTTCGCGCGATAGCCACGACATCGGCCGCCGCCAAGGCGGCCCGGATGATGGCGAAGGCTTCGGCCCCGCCCGGCGCACTTGGCGCGAGGTAATACGGCCGGTCGAAATATACGTCGTCCACCTGCTCGCAGGGCACGAAGGCCTGAACCTCGAGCGTCTTGTCGGCTTTGGGAACGGCCTTGGCGATCTCCTCGGGCTCAAACGCGATGTAATCGCCGGCCCCGATTTCGTATCCTTTGACCTGGTCCTTCGCCTCGACGCGCTCGTCGGTTTCGGCGTCGACGTACTCGCGGTGCACGCGATGTCCGGACTTGCGGTTCAGGATGTGAAACGCGATGCGCTCGGCCGTGGTCGCGGCCGTGAAGAGCGCGACCGGGCATGCCACCTCGTCGATCTTGAGGACGCCCTTCCAGTTCGCGCGCGCCGCCATGGTCCGTTCCCTCTTCATCAGGATGCATGTTCAACCGCCGCCGATGTACGGATGTTCCCTATGGCTCAAGGAAGCAGTCAGAGAGGCGGCGGATAATGCGGTGGGGCGGATCGAAAAATTCGGAGAAGTCGAGGTCCTTGGCCCGGCCGTCCTAAAACCATACCTACCAGCTCGTCACTGCAATTTACGGCCTATGGACGTCGGCGGTTGGTTCCGGCCAGCTCATCGCCGGCCGCCAGCTGTCGGACAGGTTGCTGCGATTGACGGCCAGCGGTGTGGATGAGGGGTTACGCTTGCAGGCGCATCACAGCGCCTGGACTACCTGTCTGTTTGCCGGCGATCCGGCAGCGACCTGCGCGCACTGCGATGTAGGGCGCCGGCTGTATGATCCCGAGCGGCACCGTTCACACCGCCTGCTTTATGGCGGCCATGATCCCGGTGTCTGCGTTGACTTCATTGGCGGGCAAGCCCATTGGGCGCTCGGATACCCGGAGAAGGGTCTGGCGCTCGGCAGGGCGGCACTGGCATCTGCCGAGCGCATCGCGCACCCCTTCAGTCTAGCGTCCGCGCTGCTCTTCAACGGCGTGCTTTTCCTCGAAGTGGCGACCCGGAGGCGGCACTGCAACTACTCGACGCGGCCGAGGCGCTCGCTGCCGAGCAACGACTTGGGCTGGTCGTGGAACCTCGCTTTATACGAGGTGCCGCACTGAGCGCGCAGGGAGCGTTCGAGGAAGCCGTCGCCTGCTTGCGCGAGGGGCTCGCCGGTCGGCTCGGCGGGATACAGTTTCGCCCCTTCGCTCTTGCCCGCCTTGCCGAAGCACTTTCGCGGCAGCATGAGTACGGCGAGGCTCTCGTGACCGCGAGGGACGGGCTGAAGATCCTGGAAGAAACCGGACACCGACAGTTGGAGGCGGATTTTCATCGCCTCGAAGGTATCGCGCTCGTCGGCCTCAGCCGGTGCGAAGAGGGCCAAATCGCCCTTCAAGAGGCGTTGCGCGTCGCTCGAGCGCAGCAGGCAAAATGCTATGAACTCCGCGCCGCGACAAGCGTCGCGCGGCTGTGGGGCGAACAGGGCCGGCGGGCAGAAGCACGCGACCTGCTCGCACCGGTTTACGGCTGGTTCACGGAAGGCTTCGACACCGCCTCAAGGAGGCACAGGCGCTGCTCGACCAGCTGGCGTGACTTGGCGATCGCAAATCCTCTCGCCGAGTTTCAGCAATGGTTCTCCCAATTCTACGCGTGCTCGGGTTCGCCTCTGCTTGCCTTAATGATAACGCGAGGCGAAGAACGAAAGGTCGATTGCTTCGCCCATGGCCGTGTAGCCGGCATGATTGGGATGGAGATAATCCCAGGGCAGCTGGGTGAACTGGCTGTTCGGCAGATATTCCGCCTTCATGTTGCCGGTCGATGGATCGAGCGTCGCCGCGTCGAAATCGACCACGCCGTCATAGAGCCCGGCAGTCCGGATATAGGTGTTGAGGATCATTCGATTTGCGTCGACCACTGGGCCGTTGTCCCCGCCCCCGCTATAGCCGGGATACCAGCCCTCGGCGGGATTGAGCATTCCCAAGGCCGAGGTCATGGTGCCGCCCATGACCTTGATGCCGTGCGCATGGAGAGTGGTGACGATACTCTGGTAGCCCGCTTCGATGGACTCCACGGTGTGGCCGCCGCCCAGATCGTTGATGCCTTCGAGCCAGACCACGTGGGTGAGCCCGGAAAGCCCGAGCACATCGCGGTTGAGCCGGTCGGTCGCAGCTTGGCCCGAGGTCGCGGGGAAGACCACCGGGTTAACCACGCGGTTGCCGCCGATCGCCTCGTTGACCACGCTCACCCTGTTGCCATAAGCGTTGTGCAGCCGGCGCGACAGTACGTTCGACCAGCGGTCGTTGATGTTGAACGTGGTGTGCGTGCCATCGGTGATCGAATCGCCAAAGGCGCAGACCACGATGGTGTTGGCGGGCGCCAAGACGTCGGCCGCGTCGATGAAGAACCACGAGGCCGTGGTGAACTCATAGGCGAAGACGTCGAGGTCGGTGGTGTGGTCGCCGCTGCCTGCGGCAGAGATGAAGGAGGTCTGGTTGGCGCCGCTGTGGAAGGTCATGGGCCCGCTATCGCCGGTAATGGCATAGGAGACGGCGAGGTTCCGCCCCTGCAGGCCGGGATCGTCGCCGTCGCCATCTACCCATCCGAGTCTGGTAGCGTCGCTCCAGATCTCCTGGCCGACCGGGATGGTCACCGACCGGCGGCCGCCGAAGGTCACCCGCGTCATTGTGCCGTCGACGACATTACCCGAATATTCCTGCAGGCCCACGGTGACGGCGCTGAACGTCACCGGCTGACTGCCGAAGGTATTGGAGAAGCGGAAGCGCATGGTGTTGCCCCAGAGATCGGGCTTAATAATCGAGCGGAAGGTCTGGTCGTTAGCGGTGGCGCCGGTGGTGGCGGCATCGGGGAAGGGGAAGACGAGGTCGGGCTGGATGGTGGCTGGGGCGAAGGTGGTCGGAGCACCCGGCGGGTAGACCGGCGGCACCGGCGCAGTATAGACGAAGAAGGTCGCGGGCGAGGTGGCCCAGGTCGCGACCCAGTGCTTCCCGCCGTCGGCGAATGATGGGACAGCCAGCGCCATCCCCACGACGACGGCCGAAGCGAGCGCAAAAATTCGAGACAACATAGCGTTCTCCCTCAAGGTTTCGGCGTCGGGTCTAAGCCCATGACGATTCAATTAACCCTAAAATTTCGCCCCACCCCTGTCAATTCTCGCGCACGGCGCGGGGCGAGGCGCTAACCGCCGCGCTGCCGTCATCGCGCGCGTGCGCGATGCGTACCCCCGCGCCGCCAAGAAGCAGGGCTGATATGAAAGGGTGAAATCGATGAGTTGCGAGCCCCCGCCGCTCTCGGTCACTAAGCCGTCGCCGTCATCACTTTTCCGCGCTGATTCCTCCCAATCGTTCCAAAATCCGGCACCTCCACATTTTCCAGTATTCGGTGCTTAGTCATCCGCGTCCGCGTGTGGGTCCATTTCCGGTATTCGGTACCTACTGATTTTCCAGTTTCCGGCGCTTCCGTTTGCCGCTTCAGTAGCGTGTGCATACTGCAGTCTTCACCAACCAGTATGTCAGTCAAACTCCGGAGACCAATACGGCCCTGGCCGGCAGGGTAGCCGAAAACCCCGTCATTATGGTATGTGGCTGCAGGGCTGTGGGTTCGGCCGGCTCCTCTTGTGTTCGCCGCGAACCTCAACTGGCGAGACGGGGTCTCGTACGAGACGGCCCTACGTGCTCGCCAAGTGCGCCGCGCACCAGCGCCAGAGCCGCCACAGCCCCGACCAGCGCCAGCGCACCGGCAACGGCGAAGGCGGCGTTGAAACTGCCAGTTGCGGCCACGACATAGCCGGTCACGATTGGCGCCAGTAGGCCGAAGCTATTGCCGCCCAGGACAAGAAAGGCCGTAGCCCGCCCAGCATCGCTGGGCGAGCGCAGCAAATCGGCGACCAGGGCGCCGTTGGCGGCCGGCCCGACATGGGCGGCCGATACCGCAATCGTGATCAGAGTGATGACTGCAGCGAGTGACTGGACAAACGGGATCGCTAGGCCCGCAGCCATAAACAGTAGGCTGAGCGCCACCAGGTAACGGCGGTTGCCGCCGCGTACCGCTTCGGCGGTGAGCATCATGTCGCCGGCCCAATTGGCGACGACGCCGACCACTGTGGAGATTAGGAACGGTATCGCGGTGTAGATGCCGGAGTTCAAGATCGACAGGTGCCGTGCGGTTTGCAGGTAATTCGGCAGCCAGGAAATATAGAGATAGCCGGTGTAGACGAGGCAGCCCTGCGAGATGAACAAGCCCCACATCGCCGGACAGCGGATCAGCCCAAGATAGCCGACACCGCTGTGGTTCGGCGGCGTGATGCCGGCGTCGCGACCGGCGAGAATGTGGTCGCGCTCGGCTTGGGGCAGCCACCTAGTCTTTTCCGGTGTCGACACCAGAGCGAGCCAGACCGCTACCCAGACAAATCCAACCGCGCCGGTGATGATGAAGGACCAGCGCCACGACAATGTTTCGATCAGCCAGGCGACGGCCGGCGCGCCGAGCGCAAGCCCGAGGGTGGACCCACAAGAGATCGCGGCAATCGCGGTGCCGCGCTCGGTATAGGGCGACCATAACCGGACGCTGCTATAGGAAATCGGAGCGAATGGCGCCTCGCCGACTCCCAGACCGAGCCGCACCATCAACATCGCCGCAAAACTGCCGACCATTCCGGTAACCATCTGTGCCGTCGACCATACCGCCGTCGCGACCGAGGCGACGACATGCGGGCCCCAGTGGTCGATCAGCCGCCCGCCGGGCAGCATCATCAGCACATAGGCCCACAGGAACGAGGAGAACAGATAACCGAGCGCAATCGGCGACAGCCCGAATTCGTGCGCTATCGGCTTGCCCGCAACCGACATGTTGACGCGATCGACATAGGCAATGCCGCTGAACAGAAACAGCAGGAAAAAGACCCAATATCGGCGGTGCGTTGTTCGCATCGATGCGCTCCTCCTTCTTTTTCTCGTCGCCCGCGACAAGCGAGCGGGTGGCGTGGCCACGTCGCGCATATTCATAATCCAGAGAAGCGATTGTGCGGCTTTTTTCCCGGGTCGCTCCTCGCTGCCGTGTTATCGGAAGCTGCGCAACAAACCGCCTTCTATCTGAAGCGTGGCACCAGTGATATAGCTCTGCGCGGGGACCAGAAAGGTAGCGATCGCAGCAATATCTTCTGGCCGCCCCAGCCGTCCGAGCGGGATTTCGGCAGCGAGGTCCTGCATCGCCTGCCCCGATTGCCGCGTAACCAGCTGGAGGCGCGGCGTGTCGATCAAACCGGGACACAGCGTATTGACAGTGATACGGTCGGCAGCGAGTTCGAGCGACAAGGTCTTGGCGAGCCCCATTACTCCCGCCCAACTCGCTACGGACAGTCCAAACCCGCTGATCGGCTGCAACGTCGACAGGGCGGTTATGTTGAGGATGCTGCCTCCGCCGGCTCGCCGCATAAGTGGAACGGCCAAGCGGCTCATCCGCACGCACGTCGCGAAGATTATGGCGTGCACGGCGGTGGATGTGTTGCAGGACGACGTGCTGCTGGCGCGCGCCAAGGCCGATCATCAGGCGCGCGTGGGACGCACGCCCTATGTCTGCCCGTTGCCGGACGAACTGGATCCGCCCCTCAAGATGTCCGCGTAGATCGAGGCGGGCGGTTTATCGTCAGGCCGGCCGGGTGAAGGCGGCCAGACCAATTTTCTCGGCAGCCTGCTCAACCTCGAACGCGTCTTCCGCCCCGAATATCTCTTGGCCGATCACGAGCGCCCGGTCGAATATGTAAATCGGCGCCCAGCCAGCACCCCGGCGAAAATCGCGGTTGGACATTGATATCGCAACGCAAATCGGTCCAGGGGCGGGGTCCCGATCGGCGTCGGTCGGGACCCCTTCACGGCACCTATTTGTAGGTAATTCCAACGCGTTCCCTACATTCGGGGTGGGGTCCCGATTGGATGCTGTAACACACCCAGTGCGCCCCCAACCCGCTCAACGGCCGCCAAAAACTTCCTCAACCGTAAAGCGCCGCGTATCGCGACAGCGCGGCCCTCACATCGGCGGCATCTATGAAAATTCCGAGCTAGGGGATCATCGATTGCGTGGCGGCGACGTCTTGTGCGGTCGGGCCTGAGACGGCCCCAGGCAGCGCAGCGCCGGCCTTCTGCGAAAGCTCGGCGAGGCGGTCAACGATGGTTTGGCGCCACAGCGCATCGGGGGGCGCATCGGCCAGCAGGGCTTGCAATTTCTGCTTCGCAGCGGTTGGGTCACCGTGTTGCAGCGCCGCCACGGCGGCATAATAGCGCGAGCGAGGGTCATCTGGCATTTTGTCGAATTCAGCCTCGGCCGCCGGCGTCACCATGCCCTGGGCTTCCAATACCAGGACCTCACCGAACTCGGCGTGTAATGCGGCGTCGGCGGGTGCCAGCGCGACAGCATGGCTATAGGCATCGTGCGCTTTGGGAAAGCGACCGAGCGAAGCCAAGGTGCGGCCGAGCAGAGTCCAGCCTTTGAGATCGTCCGGCGCCTTCTGCAGATGCGCCTTGATCCGGTCGGCCGCAGCGCTGAGTTCGGCGTCGCTGCCCCGACTACCGGTGTCCAGTCCAGGAATCCGGTTAATCGCGGCAGGCGTGCCAACGGCAAAATAGACGGCCATCGCTGCCGCCGGCAGCAGCCCAGCGACCGCGATCGGGATACCGAACCGCCAGGATATTCCCGACGCATGGCGCGCTTGTGCATCTGATCCCGCCGGTTCCCGATCAGCTGCGGCCAGCATCCTTCGAGTAATCTCGGTTCGGGAAGCTTCAGCCTGATCCGGGGTGAGCCGGTCTTCGGTCAATTCCTCATCGATCGCGGCGAGTTGGCGGCGAAAGAGTGCGGGGACCGGCTCCTCCTCTTCGGTGCCGAATTGCGGCTGGCGGATCACTGGCCCCAGTAGGATCGCCAGCGCCGCCGCGGTCAGCAGCCCGGTAACGATCAAGAACCAGATCATGCGTGATCGCTGAGCAATGCAGCAGCGCGGGCTCGCTCGTTGGAGGTCAGATCGAGGAGCGGTGGACCAGCCCGTTTCCGCCGCACCCGTCGCAACAAGATCGCGCCTGCCCCCAGCACCAGAGCCGGCGGTCCCAGCCACAACAGCCAAGTCACCGGCTCGAAGGGCGGATCGAGCAGGACAAAGACGCCGTAGCGTGCGACGATGTACTTCAGCACCTGCTGATCGCTGTCGCCAGCAACCAGCCGTCTGCGCACCAAGAGGCGCAGATCATGAGCGAGCGAGGCGTTCGATTCGTCGATCGACTCGTTCTGGCAGACGAGGCAGCGCAGTTCCTGGCTGATCGCCCGGGCGCGCGCCTCGAGCGCGGGATCGGCCAATCGCTCGAACGGCTCGACCGTCCAGGCGGGCACACCGATAGCGATCAGCAGCGCCGCCGCAAGGAGGAGCCGCCGGATCATCCAGGGTCAGCCCGACGCCGGGCGATCCCCGGGATGGCGCGGGCCGCGGGGGCGCGCACGCGTGGCCGGCGGCTGCTTAGCGAGACCATACCGCCCAGCGCCGCGAGGACCGCGCCAACCCAGACCCAAGGGACTAGCGGGTTGTAATAGGCGCGCAACACCCAACCGCCTTTGCCGTCGCCCTCCCCGAGTGCCAGATAAAGGTCGCCGAAGCCATTGGTGGTGATCGAGGTGTTGGTCGTCGAGCTGCCGGCGATCGGATACCAGCGGCGCTCGGGATAGACGGCGAATGGCGTATGGCCGGGCCGATCGACGTGGATCTCGGCGCGCTGGAACCGGTAATTCTCGACCTTGCCCTCAGTGACGCCGATAAAATGGAGGGTCCGGCAGGCGATTTGCAGGTTGTCGCCCGCATGCACCGTCTCGATCCGCTCGCTGCGCCAGGCGGTCGAAACAGTAATGCCGGCGATCAGCACACCGACCCCGAAATGGGCAATCGCATAGCCCCACGTGCCGCGCGGCAGATAGCACAGCCGGCGCAGGACCGCGGTCGGGGGCAATTTGAGGGCGCCGGCACGGTCGGCAAGATCGGCGAGCACACCAAGTGTCGCCCAGACGGCAAGCGCCACGCCGCCGAGCGCGGCGAAGGAAGCGCTGCGGTCGAAATAAGACACAAGCAGCGGCGCCAGGATAGCGCCGATCAGCCCCGGCATCAGCCGCCGCAATGCCGCCGCGAGATTGCCGCGTCGCCAGGCGAGCACCGGCCCTATCACCATCGCGACGAGACCGGGGACCACAATCGGGACAAAAGTGGCGTCGAAATATTGCGGCCCGACCGACAATTTTACCCCGCTCCAGACCTCGGCAAAGAGCGGATAGAAAGTGCCGAGAAACACGGTTGCCATCCCGGCGGCGAGCAGCAGGTTGTTAATCACGAGCGCACCCTCGCGACTTACCGCTGCGAACGGGTTTCCGGGACTGAGGCCGGGCGCGCGCCAGGCATAGAGGATCAGACCGCCGCCAATCACGATCGCGATCAGCATCAGGATAAAGACGCCGCGTGTCGGGTCGACAGCGAAGGAATGGACCGAGGTCAGCACCCCCGAGCGGACAAGGAACGTGCCGATGAGGCTCATGCCAAAGGTCATGATCGCGAGCAGCAAGGTCCAGCGCTGCATCGTCTCGCGCTTCTCGACGACTGCGGCCGAGTGCAATAGCGCGGTGCCCAGCAGCCACGGCATGAAGGAAGCGTTTTCGACCGGGTCCCAGGCCCACCAGCCGCCCCAGCCGAGCACGTAGTAGGCCCACCAGCTGCCCATCGCGACGCCGATCGTCAGTCCGCACCAGGCAGTCAATGCCCAGGGCCGCACCCAGCGCGCCCAAACCGCGTCAACCCGCCTCTCGATCAAGGCCGCGATCGCAAAGGAGTAGCAGATCGAGAACCCGACATAGCCGAAATACAAAAACGGCGGGTGGAAGGCGAGCCCGGGGTCCTGCAATAGCGGGTTCAGATCTCGACCATCTGCGGGAATCGGAAACAGGCGCGCGAACGGGTTCGAGGTGGCGATGACGAATAGCAAGGTGCCGAAGCCGAGCAGCCCCTGAATCGCCAGGGTGCGGGCCCGCAGGCTGGCTGGCAAGCCCCGGCCGAAGAATGCGACGAGCCCGCCAAACAACGCCAGCATGAAGACCCACAGCAACATCGAGCCTTCGTGGCTGCCCCAGGCGCCGGTGACCTTGTACAGCATCGGCTTTGACAGGCTCGAATTCTCGAAGACGTTCAGCAACGAGAAATCGGAAACGATATGGGCGTGGATGAAGATCGCGTAGGCGAATGCCACAAAGCCGAGCTGCAGCAGTGCAGCTGACCGCGCCACGTCCATTAGCGCCCGGTTACGCGCCGCTGCGCCGATCAGCGGCACGGTCCCCTGCACAGCAGCCACCAAGAGCGCCAATACGAGCGCGAAATGGCCTATTTCTACGAGCAACTCAGCGCACTCCGAACCGCTGTGGTGGGACTAAGATGATCATCACTCGTCGGCCGCTCGCTGCTTGCCAGCGTCGACGATCTGCGCGATCAGCGGCAATATCGTTCGATCGACATCCCGCTCGCCAAGTGGGCCGACATGGCGGTAGCGGATATGTCCACTGCCGTCGACGATATAGGTCTCGGGCACGCCGTAGACCCCGAAATCAATCGCAGCAGTTCCGAGCTGATCGATGCCAATGCGACGATAGGGGTTGCCGAAATCATCGAGAAAGTGCCTGGAATTCGGCGGGCTTGTCTTTGTAGGCAATGCCGTCGAGGGTAATCCCGGGCTGGCGGGCAAGCACCATCAACCCAGGCTGTTCTTCGCGGCACGGCGCGCACCATGACGCAAAGAAGTTGACCACAGTTACCCCGCCGCCTAGGTCCTTACGCGCCAGCCCTTGTGCCGGATCGATCAGCCCCGGCAGATTGAAATCAGGGGCCGGGCGGTCGATCAACGCCGACGGCAGCAGGCTCGGGTCGTGGTTGAGCCCCATTGCAAAGGCGACGAGCAGCACTGCGAGGAGTGCCACTGGCAGCAGAAAAATGAACCTGCGCACCGCGGCTCCGACGGTCTACGGGCGGCTGTCGGGAGCGGCGGCTTTCAAAGGCGCGGCGGCTTCGGTCGCGACTCCTTCCTGCCAATGTCCGCTCTTTTTCAGCGCCTCGACGACCTCACGCGGCATGTATCGCTCGTCATGCTTGGCAAGAATGGTCGAGGCGTCGAAGATTCCGTCCGATTCCAGCTTGCCTTCGGCGACGACACCCTGCCCTTCGCGGAACAGATCGGGGAGGATCCCTTGATAGACGACGGCGATGTCCGTCTTGCCGTCGGTGATGCGAAAGGCGATGCGGCTGTCGGCGCCGCGCCGGACGCTGCGTTCCTCGACCAACCCGCCGATCCGCACCCGCCGGTCCGGCGAAATTGCCTGGGTCTTCAGATCGCTCGGGCTGAAAAAAAAGACAAGGTTGGCGCTGAAAGCCGTCAATACCAGCGCTGTGGCTCCAGCCAGCGTAGCCATGCCGAATGCTACCAGGCCGAGCCGCTGCTGCTTGCGGGTCATCGCCGTGGCCCGAGCTGCCGCTGCAGTTTGTCGAGGTTGCGCGCACTGGCGCGACAACGCCACCAGGAAAAGAATGCGAAGCCGCCAAGCACGGTTGCGGTCAACGCGTAAGCCGGCCACACATAAACAGCAAAGCCGCCCATCGCGAAATAAGTGCCGATCGCGCTCATCATCCCTCCTTCACAGCAGCGCCGCCGGGCTCGCCGGGGCGGGTCCTCCAGCCGTGGCCGCACTGGGGCGCGCGCGCATGCCGTTGAGACGCAATGCCTGCAACTTGCGTTCGTTGAGTTCGGACTGCATACGCACGATAAGCAAGGTCACGAACAGTAGCGTGAATCCCAGAGCCATGACCAACAACGGCACCAGCATCGAGGTCACGATCGTCGGCTTACCGAGCCGCAGAACGCTCGCCGGCTGGTGCAATGTGTTCCACCAGTCAACCGAGAATTTGATGATCGGCAAATTGACGACCCCGACTAAGGCCAAGACCGATCCCGCGCGCCCGCCACGCGCCCGGTCGTCGAACCCGTTCACCAGCGCTATGTAGCCGAGATACAGAAAGAGCAGCACCAGCACCGACGTCAAGCGCGCGTCCCATACCCACCAGGCGCCCCACATTGGCCGGCCCCACAAGGAGCCGGTGATCAGGCAGACAAAGGTGAAAACGGCGCCGATTGGAGCCGCCGATCGAGCCGCGATTTCAGCCAGAGGATGGCGCCAGACCAGGGCGCCGCCGCTTGCCGCCGCGACAAACAAATAAACGTTGAGCGCCATCCATGCGGCCGGGACATGGACATACATGATGCGGACGGATTCGCCTTGCTGATAATCGGGCGGGGCTATGATCAAGGCCAGATACAGCCCGGTTGCGATAACTGCGACGCTTCCCGAAGAGCACCAAGGAAGAATTACGGCGGTAATCCGCATGAAGCGTGCGGGATTGGCGAACCGGGTGATCATTGGCCTTGTTTCCCTGCGAGATTTCACCGGGCGTAAATAGGACTATCGGCCGGCGGCACCACAGGTGCAGTCTTGCTCAATCGAGAGCCTGATGCGCCGCCGCGTTTGGCATCGACCTAAGGGCGCAGTGGCCAAGGTCAGGGACTCGACCGGCAACAAGTCAGCATGCGGTTAGGTCCGGAAGACATTAACGAGAGGCACGCATCTACCCGGACCCGGAGAACTGGCCTTGATAGTCTTGCCACCAGAGCAAATTTATGGAGGCCGTTACCGCGAGTGAAATACCGCTATGTTATGGGTCCGATAACCTTCCGACATATGCGGACGGTTATGGAACCTCTGTCCTTGCCGCTGACATAGTCCGGTATTCGCGGCTGATCGGAGGCTGGACCTGTAAAGTCGATCCCGTGCTGAAGTAGTCGATCCAAAGATCCGCAAACCATCACGGCCCTTCGCCAATATGAGCGGTGGTGCCGAGCAAGAGTATTTTGCCGATGGGATGGTCGAGGAGATCATCACTGCACTCTCACACATCCGCTGGCTGTTCGTCATCGCGCGTAATTCGAGGTTCACCGACAAAGGTCAAAATATCGGATCGCGGCGTGGCGGCGGGTCTGGCTCATATCCCCTCGCCAGCCGCCGAGCGCAGGCCCGATAGGAAAAGCTCGCGGTGTTCTGGGTTTCGGAAAGGAATGACGCTGGACACCACCACGGGGGTGATCTCCCGCAATCGCGTCACGATCTCTCGTGCTTCGTCGAGCCGACGCATATGGGCGTAGCAGGAGGCGAGAAAGCGATATGCTTCTGGGTAGCTCGGATCATCCTGGATGGCCAGCAGGAGCTGGGGTACCGCTTTGTCGAAGTCCCTACCGAGGAATTGCGCCGTCCCAATCATCAATGCAGCAAAACCGATTCGAGCGCGCGGGCTGAGACGCTGCGCGACTCCGAAGCGCTCGACTGCGAGATCTAGTTGTCCCGCCCACAAGTAGAGAATGCCGCTAATATGCCAGGCGCGAGCAAAGCTCGGATTGAGTGCCAACGCCCGCTCGACCAACACCATCGTGGCGCGAATGTCCTCGCCGAAATATCCTAAAGCGAGGGCGGCATTCGCGAGAACGCCCGGATCGTCGCCTGTCGTTTCCAGGGCTCGCCGCGCGAGATCGACGCCCTTCCTGCTGTCGACTGCAGGATTTTCGCTGCGACCATCCATAACCTGTCGAAGACAGCAGACGGCTGCCAAACCAAGCGCGGGTCCGTAGCGGGGATCGCGCTCAATCGCTTGGTCCATTAAACGCATGGCCTCGGGATTTTTCCTCGCAGCCGAAAAGTACATCGCGTTAGCACGCAGCCAGAGATCGTAGGCGGTAAGATCGCTCGTCGCCCGTTCCGCCGAGCGTGCAGTTTCCGCGGCTTGCAATGCCGGCTCGATCACGCCGGCGACAGTGGACGCAACCTTATCCTGAAGCTCGAAAACGTCTTCGAGTGTGCCTTCGATGCGGTCCGCCCATAAGTGCGTACCGGTCGTCGCGTCGATTAGCTGTGCGCTTATCCGCACGCGACCGCCTGCCTTGCGAACCGAGCCTTCCAGCACGTATAGGACACCAAGTTCCTGCCCGACCTGCTTCACGTCGATGTTTTTTCCTTTGTACGTAAAGCTCGAATTGCGGGCGACGACGAACAACCAACGGATGCGCGAGAGCGCGGTGATGATTTCCTCGACCATACCGTCAGCAAAGTATTCCTGTTCGGGATCGCCGCTCATGTTCTGGAATGGCAACACGGCGATCGAGGGTTTTTCGGGGAGCGGCAGCACGGGCTGAACCGATGTGGTCTTATGGGTGGAGTGGCGCACTCGGTAGACTCGCACGGTGCGCGCAATGTTCTTGAGGCTCTGCTCTCCGAGGTCGTCGAAGGCGAGGTCGAGCTTGCCCGCTACGTCCTCTTGAACACGGGCGGAGACGCAAATACCTCCAGGCTCGGCCAAACCTTCCAGCCGCGCTGCGACATTCACCCCGTCACCGAAGATGTCGTCGTTCTCCACAACGATGTCGCCCTGATGAACGCCGATACGGAACTCGATGCGATTGTCGTCGGGCGTACCGGCACCTCCCTCAGCCGTCGCGTCTTGCCATTTGGTGGCACAACGCAATGCATCGACCACACTGGAGAATTCGACCAAAAAACCATCACCGCTCGTTTTGACAATGCGGCCTCGCTGTTCAACGATATTCGGGTCGATAACCTCCGCACGGATCGACCTTAGTCGGTTTAGAGTACCTTCCTCGTCGGCACCCATCAACCGGGAATACCCCGCCACATCAGCGGCCAAAATCGCGGCGAGGCGGCGAGTAGCGGTCATTTGTCGGGAAAACCCGCACAAAGCAGACCGGCGTACAGTGTCGGTTCGATCAATCTCATATACCGCGGATCAGTACCCCAAGGGTGTTCAGCCTGTCATTACGCCAACGAATTGACCTCTGGTTTGAGCTTCATAGCCTCCGCCAGAGAGGCTTTCACACCATCGAGATCGTCTTTAGATCTTAATGCCCCCGCGATGGTTAGGTGAGGCCACACATCCGATGGTTTGCAGAGCACGCTTGCCAAAAAAGGTCTATGCCCCGATCAATATGGCCGACGGGGATGTGACCGATGCCCAGTATTCCATACGGCCTGGCGACGCTTGGGTCGCGCGAATTCAGTCGGATCGTCTTCTCGATGTAAGGAATGCGTTCCTCCAGTCAATCGAGGAACAACAGCTTTTGGCCAGCCGAAAGAATGAACGCGTATGGTTGCGGTCGAGCGCTATTGTTGTCTCAAACTCCACTACCGCTTCGTCCAATCGGTTTTGAACGCGGCGGAACATTCCAAAGGCATAATGTTCACTCGGGCGGTTTGGATCGCGTTCGATGACTTCCAGAAGCAGTCTCTCAGGACGCCTCGCCCTCATGGATAGCATTGCTTTCTGCCCCTCAGCCATTTCCTGACTAAAGATTGCGGCGACACCAATCTCCTCAAAGGCCCGCTCGAAAGCCCGTTGCGGTGACCGTCAAAATCCGAGCTTCCACTTCTTGAGTAGGAGACTAGGAGCTCGACGAGAGTGATTCCTGTTTTCATCGATGCTATCCTGTCATTTGCTAACCGTCAAAGAAACCTGCTCTAAGCGGCCCGGGCCTTGGCCGACCACATCGACTTTTCGAAGATCATCACGGGGCAATTTGGCCTCTTGTTTACTCACAGAGCAAATTTATGGGGTCTGCAGCCGTTGGTGAAATGTCGCTAGGGTATCGGCTCGATAAACTTCCGACATAGCGCCTGCTATTCGAGCGCGAGCGCGTTGAGCGGCGGTAATGGATCCTCACCGAGTTTCGCGCCGCTTGAGTGCGACTGATGCCTATGGCGAGGCCCAGCCCAGGGCGAAGGCCACGCTTTGCACAATGGCATCTTTGGCACAATGGGTTGGCAGAGCCTGCGGAAGCGAACAATTCCAGCGTTGCGTCGGTTATTGTCGGTCAACCGGTTCGCGCCACCCGGCGGCAGGATTTCATTGTAAAGAGCCGTCTGGGCGGCGTAGGTATCCGCCTTCATGTGGGTCCTCCGTTTACTATATGGCTTACAATTTGACGCGGGCTTCGTGCCTGGTCGCGTTAATGGTTGTAAATTGTGCTGCACAGTCGCCTTAGCAACTATTTGCGGGCACCGGAATTGCGCGGCAGAATGCCTGGGTAGATTACGTCGGGTCGCGAAAATTTTTAGCGGTCTGTGCGCATGAGAGCCTCCCGGAGCACGATTGCCGATGTATGAAGAAACCTTCACCTTCGGATCATTCCGCCTGATCCCAGCTCAGCGCATGCTGTTCGAGGACGCGAGACCGGTGCGCCTCGGCAGCCGGGCCTTGGACATCCTAGTCACGCTTGTTGAAAGCGCCGGTGAGATAATCCCAAAGCATGACCTGATCGCACGCACCTGGCCCGATACTGTTGTTGAGGAGGCGACGCTGCGGGTTCATGTCGCCGCGCTGCGCAAGGCGCTTGGTGATGGCCGTGCGGGAAAGCGCTACGTTGCCAACATACCTGGCCGAGGCTACAGCTTCGTCGTGCCTGTGACGCGCGAGCGCCGGGAGCCGTCTACAGCTCTGCAGAACGGAGCGGTCAAGGGCAGCAATTTGCGAGCGCAGCTATCGCGCATCGTCGGCCGAGACGTCGTCATAGCCGCTCTGGCGACGCTTTTAGCGCAGCGTCGCCTACTGACCATTGCCGGTCCCGGTGGGATCGGTAAAACCACGGTGGCGGTGGCGGTCGCCGAAGCCGTGAGTGCGTGCTATAGCGATGGTGTCTGGTTCGTCGGACTCTCCTCGCTGGTTGATCCCAACCTGGTGCCGAGCGCCCTCAGCGCCGTGCTGGGGATCTCCCTGTCAGGCATCAACCCGATATCGGGGCTGACCACCTGGCTACGCAACAAGCATGCCCTGATCGTGCTCGACAGCTGCGAGCATGTCATCGGTGCGGCGGCGGCGTTGGCCGAAGCGATTCTGAAGACGGCACCGCGCGTTCAGATTCTCGCCACCAGCCGCGAACCGCTGCGTGCGGAGGGCGAGTGGTTGCACCGCCTCGGCTCGCTAGAAATCCCGCCGGGGGCGGTCGGTGTTACAACTGGTGAGGCGCTGCGGTATTCGGCTGTCCAGCTATTTGTCGACCGGGCCACGGCAACCGTGGACGGCTTTTCCCTCACCGACGCCAATATCCGAGCGGTCCTGGAGATTTGCCGCCGGCTCGACGGAGTACCACTGGCGCTCGAACTGGCGGCAGCCCGGGTCGACGTCTTCGGCGCCAGCGGCTTGGCGGCGCGGCTTGACGATCGTTTCGCTGTACTGACGCGGGGCCGCCGCACCGCGTTGCCGCGGCACCAAACTCTGCGCGCAGCCATGGATTGGAGCTACGAACTGCTACCGGAAATCGAGCAAGTCGTATTTCGACACCTTGCCGTGTTCCGGGGCAGCTTTACGTTGGAGGCGGCCACCGCAGTCGCAGTAGATCAGCGGATCAAGGCCGCCGACGTGATAGAAAGCGTCGCCAATCTGACGGGAAAGTCTCTGATAGCAACGGACATCAGTGGCGAAAGAACCCTCCACCGGATGCTCGATACGACCCGCGCGTATGCGCTTGAGAAACTTGCCGAAAACGGCAAAACCGAGCAGGTCGCGCGGCGTCACGCGGAGTACTTCCGGGATCTCTTCGCACCAGCCGCGCTCGGCTCGCAACTGCAACCCGCCCATGATGGCATGGCTCGTTGTGGCCATGAGATCGACGATGTGCGCGCAGCGCTCGACTGGTGCTTCTCGCCGATTGGCGACTCGGCGACCGGCATCGTCCTTACGGCGGCTTACATTCCGGTGTGGCTGCGTCTCGCATTGGTGATCGAGTGCGGTGAGTGGGCCGAACGCGCTCTAGAGAAGCTCAAACCCGATTTGAACTTGAGCACGCTCCTCAAAATGCATCTGTATACCGCGCTCGGGGTAGCGCTGCTTTACTCGACGGGCTTCCAGGAAAGGACTGGGACGGTGCTAGCCGAGGCGCTCGAATCTGCTGAAAGCCTCGACGACGTGGCCTCACAGTTGCGCGCCCTGGCGGCGATGTGGAGCTTCCGGTTCAACACGGGCGACAATCGCGTGGCGCAATCTTTGGCGGAGCGATTTTCGCACTTGGCGCGCCGTGCCGGCGATACGACCGATGTCCTTGTGGGCGATCGGCTCATAGGTACGACGATGCATTACAGCGGCAGACAGCTGCAGGCCATACACCATCTGCAACGCGTCCTCGACCTTTATGTTGAACCAGGCGATCAACGGCACACGATTTGGTTCCACCATGATCAAAGATTCTGGCCCGAACGGCTCTGGTCCGGGTGCTCGCACTGCAGGGGCGACTGGATCAAGCGGTTCAGAACGCGCGGGCTATACTGGAGGATGCTCAGGCTGCGGAGAACATACTGGCGATTTGCCATGCCCTGGACGCCGCAGTCTGTCCGATCGCTCTCCTCACCGGCGATCTCGCCGATGCTGAGCGGTCAGTGGGTATGTTGAATGATCTCGTGACAAAGCACAGCGTGACTGCCCATGGGAGTATGGGACCTTGCCTGAATGGCGAATTGTTAATCAGGCGCGGCCAGTTTGCCGCAGGTTCTACGGCATTGCGCACGGCGCTCGATGAACCGCCTGGCAGCGGCGGGGTCAAAAAATTCCATTCTTGGTTCTTGGGCGTTCTAGCGGAAGGATTGGCGGGGGCTGGACAGGTCACCGCTGCATTCGCCACGATTGACGATGCGCTGGCGCAATCGGACCGCCGCGGGCAGCACTGGTGTGTTGCCGAACTTCATCGTGTAAAGGGCGAACTACTGCTCCAGGCGTCGGTGGATCAGTCGATCCAGGCGGCCGAAGACTGCTTTCATGTGGCGCTCGCGATAGCCCAGGAACAGGCAGCCTTGTTCTGGGAATTACGCGCATCCACCAGCCTCGCCCGGCTACTTTGCAGTCAAAAACGGACCACAGAGGCGATCACGCTCTTGGCGCCGATCTATGGCAGCTTTACCGAGGGTTTCACAACGTCAGACCTGCTAGAAGCGAAAAGCCTGTTAGAGCAACTGGCCTAAGCCGGTGCCGGTTTCTTGGCGTGGGGCCGATCGCACCTGACGTGATATACTCAGGCAGATGTCGTGATCTGGTGGTGCTTTATCATTTTTAGGTTGTGTGAAATCACATTCCGCCGTTTGTGAGCAAGCGGGTACCAATACCGAGATGGCTTCCGTGCCAGTTGGGCCGTGGTGACGCTCCGACGAGAGCCCGGAACGCAATCGACATGCGGACCCGCGATCAGCATCGCCAGGGTCAGCTAGAGAGCCGCGGCTTGATGGCTTCGGCAAATCAATCGGTCGCGTCGAGCGGGGTAAAATGGCCGATCCAGCTCAATCTTTCCAAGGTGTAATCCTGGAAGCAGGTGCCGAGCTGGTCCGACCACGAAAGCGAAAGATCGTCTTCTGGTCCTCCCAGGATATCACCGCGCATGGAGCGAGGCTCACCCGAGGGTACTTGCATCGACGGTTTCGATCACGATTCTTTCAGCCTGCTTTGCTGCCTCTTGGCTACTATCGAGCAAATCCTGGCGCCGATACCGAAAGCTAGACGCGGGGACGCAGGCTTTGGAACGATTGCTCAGCGTGTTAGAATAGGCGGCCTGGAGAACACTTGTGACCCGCTCTCTCCGCATCGGTACCCGCGGTAGCCCTATGGCCCTGCGTCAGACCGCTCTTGTCGCTGACAGGTTGGCCGCAGCGCACCCTGATTTTGCTGCGATGGCGACAATCGAGCTCGTCACAATCCGCACGACTGGTGATCGGGTGCAGGACCGCCTGCTCGAGGAGATCGGTGGAAAGGGTCTGTTTGCCAAGGAGATAGAAGAGGCGCTGGTGGCCCGGCGTATCGATCTGGCAGTGCACTCGCTGAAAGATTTGGAGACTTGGCTCCCGGACGGGCTTGCAATCGCTTGCGTGCTGCCGCGTGACGATCCCCGCGATGCGCTATTGTCGTCGCAGGCAATGAGGCTGACTTCGCTACCGACAGGTGCGCGAGTCGGCACTGCTTCGTTGCGACGCCAAGCTCAGTTGTTGCGGCACCGCCCGGACCTTGTGGTCGTGCCAATTCGCGGGAATGTGAACACGCGGATGCGAAAGCTTGACGCCGGCGACGTCGATGCGCTGGTATTGGCGCTGTGTGGCCTCGAACGCCTCGGCGAGGCCGGTCGCGCTGTCGAAATCCTGGCTCCTGAAACCATGCTGCCCGCGATCGGGCAAGGCGCCCTCGCCATCGAATGTCGTGCCGCGGACGAAATGGTGCATCGGCTAGTGCAGCCGCTTCATGACGCGATGAGTGCGGCCTGTGTCGGTGCGGAGCGCGCCATGCTCGCCGCCCTCGACGGCTCCTGCCGTACCCCGATTGCCGGGCTCGCCGCGCTCGACGGCAGTCGGCTGAGGCTCGAAGGCTTGCTGCTGAAACCGGACGGCAGCGACGAGGTCAGGGGTCGGCGCGAGGGCGGAATCGCCGACGCGGCGGCGCTCGGAACCGAGCTGGGTAGAGAGTTGCGACGCCGAGCGGGTCCCGGTTTTGGGCTCGGTTAACCCCACAATGATTTTCGGTCCGAGCCTCCTGTCTCCTAGGCGGACCCGAGCGCGCCCCCAGTCCCGCGGACATTTGATCTTGGTGGACCTCGAACACAGCCCAATCGATCAAGTCCGCAGGAGATGACGTGGTTATCGCGATATCAGTGTTCCAACTCGAGGACGCGCCGGTAAGCAGAAAGTGCCTCGCAGCAACGCAATTGGCCCTGCGGCTGACTGATAGAAAGCCGCGCAAGTCAGGTTTGAGCACATCCGCAACGTCGGAGAGACCAGGTATAAGCTGATCCCAATCGGTGTGGCAGCCGCGATTGCGAAAGGGATTTCGGACATGCAGCATTCTGCGCCCACAGACGGTTTCGCCTCGCTTATGAACGCTCGGGCTCGACGCACGCTTGCTGTACGGTAAGCGGGCCAAAGCCGTTCCGGGTACGGCGCGAAAGCCCAAACGATCTATCATCAGGCGGATGTCGTCCGTTCTGCATCCGACCGCTTAGCATATTTAGGCGCGCAAATTTACCCGCTATTCGCCAGCGGCGAGCGCAAATGAGCTGGCCTAAATTTCCCGTGCGAGGCATAGCTGGCCGGTTCCCAATAATATCCAGATGAACAAGTGTGAGCTTCCAGCTCGACGGATCGAGGTCGCAGGGAGCTTCGTGAGGCAATAGGCGATTCCGCTACTCTTCCCCTCCGACTCGCTCAGACCGGCTCGCGCGAGCGAGGCTGCGTCGAAGGTTCGGAAGCGTACCGTCGAGTACTCCGAGGCCGTCATGATATGCCCAATTTTCCGATTTCGGCGTCTCGTAAAACATTACGAGACGCGCGCCGCTTTCATCTTGGCCGCGTTCTCCCGTGCTTCGGCAAGACGCGTCGGACCTTGAGTGGCGCCAATGAGTTTGCTGATCGTCTCCGTGTCAATAGTTTGACCCCCGGCGCCCCAACTGCCCTCCGGGATCTCGACGACAACGACGTGGAGCCGCATCAAGTAAGCGGGCGAAATTCGGATATCGTCCCGTTCGAGGACCGAGCCGTCGTCGCCGAGGATCTCGACAAACGCCTTCGCGATCGCGGTCTGCATTGCATCGCGCCGCGGCTGGCTGAAGAAAGAAGCCGCGACGAACGCCTCAACTGTCCAGAAGGTCTTTGTTGGGTTCTCAGTCAAAGGAACGCCGCCCGGGAAACAGTTGTGTACATCAATTTCATTGATCATGAATCCCGTCGCCTCCCTGCCGATCTCGGTCACGGGATCAATTTCCTGACTAATGAGAGCCTCCACCAGAAGCGGGGCAAGTTTTGCTTTTTGGTCAGCGGTGAGCGCACCTTTGGGGCAGTTGACACGAATAAACGGCATGTTGGGTCTCCTCTCAACGAAGCAGATCGCGACCTAATAAGGGCCAAGCGGCGCGTGACGCCTGTAACTCAAAATTTTTCCTCCAAAGGCTATGTCTTGACGGCAATAATCTCGACCTCGACTAAAATCTCTGGCCAGACGAGATGGGGAATGACCAGCAGCATCGAAGCCGGCCGATTGTCGCCGAGGAAACGCGCGCGAACCTCCGCATATGCCTTGATGTCCTCGGCACGCGTCAGATATTGGGTGACCTTGACAATGTCGGCCACCGTCATCCTGGCTTGGTGCAACATGTGGACCACGTGTTCCCAAGCGAGTTCGGCTTGGCCGGAGATATCATTGGGAAGATCACCAGACCGTGAAAGTCCGGGAGTGCCCGATGTCAACAGCCAGCGCAGATTGGGTTTGACTTCGGTGGCGTCGCTATAGGCACCGATCTGGCTGGCAATACCAATATCGTGGATCACATAACTCATCTTTGTTGCTCCTGTGACCGAAAGGGGTTCTTAATCTACCAGGGCCGCCGATTGGCTCGAGCAGTTCTTCGCAGTGGGCAATGGGGCCGCGGGCGCACGACACATCTGACTAATTGTCGGTTTCCCCGGCGAGTCCGATGTGCGCGCGGGAAATCACGTAATCGGTATCTGAGGCCAGCTTCACGTGGCAGGACTGGCACCGTTCCTTCGGCGCCGCAGCTGCCGTGCTGTTATTATAAGGCGGCAACTTATGCCCGAAGCTAAAATAGCCCCAATTGCCGGGAGCATCAGGGAAACGCATCGAGTCCTTCACCATCATACCGAGGCCGACGTAATTCGCCTGGAAGATGCCGTCCCCAATAAACTTGTTACAGATACGTGTTGTCTGGTTGCAACGGTTCCCTACTTGTATTGAGCTCATTTCTTTGACGATTTGCGAACCATCGGGCCATTGACCGGTTTTCTGGAACCAAGCCATAACACTCGGCTCGACATAGGCATTCATTATTTCAGGGACCCGGAGAGGCAATCCATCGAGGATGCTGATGCCGTCGGGTTTATATCTCGTACCGACATGTGACCATTGGCAGTATCCAACTGGTAAATCGATGCTTCCGTCCGGACCAAAACTGGCGCGGGTGATGATCGCGTCGGCCCTGTCCTCCGATCTCGCTCCCGAGCGCGAGAGCGCACCGTGTACGGCGATTGTCAACGACCCCGTCGATACGACCAATCCAACCAGAATGAGCGCCTGCCCTCTCACGGCCCGGCGTCCACCTAACGTTTCTTTTTTGCTCCGGGTCGGGCCGCGGCGACGCCGGCTTGCTCCGCGTGCGTGTAGGGTTCGCCGAAATAGGGGAATTCGTTGCGTGTGCGGTTTTTGTCCGGAGCCACGCCATCACCGAGCGCCGTGTTCGTCGCCAGTGTCAGGATCACATCCATCACGTCGTCTGTGAGAGCCCGCCCATTGAAACCGGCGAAGTCGAACGCCGCTGGCGTGCCCAGCTCATACGGCAATATGGTCGGGAACAGGCGCGCGGTCAGCTGCTTGGCATGCTCGGCTGGATTGGCGGCCGAACCGGCCAGTGTGGTGAGTTTCTCGGCGACTTGGCTGACTTGTGCGATAAAATAGCTTTGATCATCCGTGGGGCTCGCCCGATTGAACCGCTCCTTCATTTCCGGATCCGGCATAAAGAAATTCGTGATGAGCGGTAGCCCCCAGCGTGAGACCTGAATTTCCGGGGCATGGCCATAGAGCGAAGCCGTCGCCCAACCATGAACCAGCCCTGGGCCGATCAATCGGCTGGGCACCTCAAGGACGATAGCGGTGACATTTCGATTTGCAAAGAAGTTCTTGCGGTTCTCGAACGCGGCTGGGTCGAATTTTCCCTCATTGAAAAAAGCATTCCTGAAGGAGCCGAGAGCTGCGGCATCACCGGCAAAAAGGTCGGGCGCCAAACCGGCGAAAGCCATCACATCTGAATCGCCGTTAGTCACCTTGCCAGTGTGCCCTGCGACAATGAGTTCACCGTCCGCCCCGCGCAACGCAGCCTTCCCGGTGGCCCTATGAACCTCGAAACTCTGCAAATGCGATCGTTCGTCGCCACTGGCATGTGCTACGGCTCCGAAGCGCACCTTAAAGGTCAATTCCTCGCGGGCATCGTTGTTGAGATCGAAGCGGAACGCGTAGAGTCCTTCCTCGTGGAAGGTGTCTGGCGCGGAAATCCCCGCATCTGGATTTACCGTCATCGCCATAACCGTTGTTCCGGGACGCCCACGGAACAGATAGAAGTCACAGAGGTTAATGCGAGGGTCTTTTTGGACGGTCGGCGTATCGAAATGGTGAGACATCGATAAACCTCAAAACTCGTATCGGAGATTCGCTGCTCGGGCGGTCGCCTTTGATTCCGGAAGTAAGGCTCGGCGCGGACTTCCGTCCAAGCGGCGGCGAGCCATGCCGCGTGATGCGCTCGAATCAGGCGGCGGGCCGCAATCGTGCCAAGGTCGATATTGGAACTACTTTGGCGTTCCTTGGCAGCCCCAGGCTGCCCCAGACCTCCCGCAGTGCATTCGCCAGGTCTTCAACCAGCCGGTCGTTATGGAATGGTGTCGGCGTGATGCGAAGCCGCTCGGTGCCTCGCGGTACGGTCGGATAGTTGATCGGCTGGATATAAATGGCATACCTCTGCAAGAGGAGTGCTGAGGCCTCTCGGCAGAGATCGGGATCGCCAACCGGGACGGGAATGATATGCGATTGCGACGACATCATCGGAATGCCGGCTTCGCGCAGTGCGCTGCGGGTCTTATCGACCCGCAGCCGATGGGCCACCCGTTCAGCGACCGATGCTTTCAGATGGGTGACGCTTTGTGTCGCGGCGGCAGCGACCGCCGGCGGCATCGCGGTCGTGAAGATGAAGCTCGGCGCGGCCGAACGGATGGCATCACAGATCACCGCATCGGCCGCGATATAGCCACCCACGACGCCAAAGCCCTTGGCCAGTGTCCCTTCGATAACGTCGACGTCGTCCATGACCCCATCGCGCTCGGCAATGCCAGCCCCGCGTCGGCCGTAGAGACCAACGGCATGCACTTCGTCGAGATAGGTCAGCGCCCCGAATTTTGTCGCCAAATCGCAGATGCGCCCGATCGGGGCGATATCGCCATCCATCGAGTAAAGCGACTCGAACGCAATGACCTTCGGGCGGCTGGGTTCTGTTTCTCGCAGCAGCGCTTCGAGATGGCCCAAATCGTTGTGCCGGAAGATCCGCTTCTCGGCGCCGCTAGCCCGGATCCCGGCGATCATCGAAGCGTGATTTTTCTCATCCGATAAAATGAGGCAATTTGGCAGCAATCGACAGATCGTGCCAAGCCCCGCCTCATTGGACACATAGCCAGAAGAGAAGGCCAGCGCGGCCTCTTTGTGGTGCAGATCGGCGAGTTCCGCCTCCAGTGCGACGACCGCGTGGCTGTTGCCGGAGATGTTGCGGGTCCCTCCAGCGCCGGCGCCAGTCCGCAGCGCCGTCTCAAGCATGGCGTTGACGACAGCAGGGTGACGTCCCATCCCGAGATAGTCATTCGAACACCAGACGACGACCTCACGCGCAATCCCCTCGCCGCGCCAGGTGGCATAGGGTGGACGGTCGGCGTGCCGCTCGAGATCGGTAAAGATGCGATAACGGCCTTCTCGACGCACGCCGTCGAGAAATGATTCGAAATGATTGCGCAGTGTGGTCATTGCGGCTTCCCTCGTATTCGCCTCAGAGTTTCGAAACATGGCGCGGCGCCTCGAGTTCAGCGCAGCGCCGACCGCGCATCGCTAGGGTAAATTCCGCCGCTTGGCGAAAGGTTGCGCCGAGCGCGCGCGCATTGTGTTGCGAACATTTCGAGCGGACAAGATAACCGCACTGGCGCTGGTGTGCGTTATTCTCGCCGCCCTGCCATCCCGGTTATCTCTTCGTGCCGTCCTGGTTGAATTGCTTCAGATAGGCAATGATGTCGGCCCGCTGTTGCGGGTCATCCAATCCATCCAACGCCATCTTTGTGCCGGGCACCATCTTTTGTGGCCCAGCCAGCCATCGATCCAGCGTAGCATCATCCCAAACCCTGCCGGCGTTATGCCCGGAAACAAGCCCAGCTGAGTAACCATAATGGGGCCAGCTTCCCCAAACACGGCCAACAACGCCATTCAGCGGTGGTCCGACCATCGGCATCGCGCGTGGTCCCGTCGCGTGGCAGAACGCGCACTCTTTGAACTCCTGCTCGCCTTTTTCGGGATCACTGCCGGCGTGAGCAGTGGCGGTCATAACAGCCCAGGTGGCCAAAATGGCAGGGGTAAGTCGCTTCATCAGGGATCCTTGTTGTGCGGTGGGTCAGCACGCTAATGATCGTGCGTTGACGATTCGGGAGTTCCAGTTCGAGGAGCATCCAGCAGCCATCGCACTGGTTGGCTAAATGATTCTGCTTCCGGTGCCGCTATTGCGACGGTCGACTTGTCTGCTCATGAGGTCGCAAGAGAACCCTACAGCCGCCGCCGGCAAGGATTGTCCTTCTGTCAGTAGAGCCAAGGCGTTAATCCGTCTCCTCGGCTTCGAACAGCTTGCGGTAGATGCCGTAGCCTTCGCGTTCGAGGTCATCGAGACGTATAAAGCGCAGAGAAGCGGAATTGATGCAGTAGCGCAGACCACCCGCCTCGGCCGGCCCATTGAGAAAGACATGGCCGAGATGACTGTCGCCATGGCTCGAGCGGACCTCGGTCCGGATCATGCCATGGCTGTTGTCCCGGTTCTCCACCACGTTTCTCGGTTCGATCGGCTTGGTGAAGCTCGGCCAACCAGAGCTGCTGCCGAACTTGTCAATCGAAGCGAACAGTGGTTCGCCCGACACAATGTCAACATAAATTCCCGGCTCCTTATTGTCCCAATACGCGTTCGCAAAGGGCTGTTCTGTCCCATTCCGCTGTGTCACGCGGTATTGCTCGGGTGAGAGACGGGAGACGGTTTCAGGATTCTTGTGATATTTCGACATTTCTGCCTCCTATGTCGCCGACAGGGTTCACTGCCGGACTCCGCCGCCTCGTTTGTACCGACGCGAACAGCAAGCAGAGAGATGCTGCGAGGAGCACCAGATCCTTGAGCAGGAATTGCCCGATGGGCGCCGAGATAGCAGGAAACCCGCCGGCTCTCTGCTCGGCTACGCCAGGCGTAGTGAGAAAAAATGTAAGCGTAATAACATACGTCAGACAGGACATTGCCGCTCCAAGCGTAGAGGCGAACCGATCGAATGCGCCGACAATCAGCGCGACGGCAGTTGAAAGCTCGATAACCCCGATCACATAGCTCGCTCCCTGCACGCCGAAAATAAGGTGAAGCCAACTCATAATTGGACTGCCGGCAATGAAGGGAGCGATGGCGTCAGCCTCGTAGCTGGTAAATTTCATCCCGCCAAACCACAGGAAAATGACGGCGAGCGCCCAGCGCAATAAGATTAGCGACCGACGAGAACCAGTGGATTTTTCTGCAATTGTTAGGCAGACGACCGTGTTTGCCTTACACTCCGAAAGGCTCGGCGGCGTGAGTGATCGCGCAGTCTGCGTAAAGCAAGAGACGCTCTTTGCCAACTGTGCGTCGCTGGTTCTGGCCTCACAAGTCATGGTGTGCATCTCCTTATGGCCGTTCCGCCTGTCGCCCGCGAACGCAGTCCCGCGGTGCTGGACGGCCTCGGATGGCGGTGCTGACCGCACCAACTGCGACGCCTTAGCAGATCTGACAATCATTTTTTCAAGGCGGGATAGCCTTGGACATAAATCCAATCGGAAGCTCGTGCCGGCACATGGCAGGATAGACAATCCACCTTGTAATCGGTCGATGTGGTTTTTAATGGATTGGACGCGTCGAACCATGACCAGCCCCAACCGTCGCCCCACAGCTTGTTACCTGGATGGTTGTTCTTGCTATCCTTCACCATCACGAACCAGCCTTTCAATTTTTGCGCATGGCTCACAGTGCCTGTGGTCATCGCGGCGGTAGTCGTCTCAAACACCTCTTTCACCAGCACGGAGCCATCGGGGAAACGCCCATCTTTGCGATATGAAGCGATCGTGTCCGGCGAGGCATAAACGACATGGATCTCCTTCGAACCTTGACCTTGATCGGCCGCCACCGCCCAGCTCCCCAAAAACTGATAAGCGGCGCGATAGTCTGCGGGTACCCGCAAATTGCCGTTGGCGTCGACCACCGCTTCCGTTTTCGAGTCATCGGTGATTCCGGCTTCGCCCAGTTGCCCATAGACCGCCACTGACACCGCCAACAAGGACACGATCCCCACAACGATGGTGATCTTCAAGTTGCTCATGGTAATTGCTCCGGGCTCAGCAAGCAGCCACGCCTACGGGAGCAGCTAATAGGTCATCAGATCGGATGTGCCGTCTGGCGATCATTGGGTTCATCCCCCTTTGCCGCCCTGGGGCGCGGGGACTTCGTCCAGTATCCGGTAGAACTGTGTCCAGACTTCGTCCCTTTTGGCGCTGGCAATATGACAAAATGCGCATTCCGATTTGGGCTTGACCGTGGCGGTCAGAGCCTTGGGCTCGTAATGATGAAAATTGAAGTATCCCCAGCCGCCCGAGGCGGCAAAACGCTTCGTGTCCTTGACGGTCACATCCGCGCCATTGAAAGCGCCGGGGAAATAACCCCGCCCCGAAGGTTCTGTACGTGAGCCATCTGGGTTTTCCTCGGGTTTCACGGTGAGCTGCAACTCTTTGACAAAGATGGTTCCCTCAGGAAACACGCCCGTTTTCTTGTAGATCGCGTACGATCCCGGCTCGATGTAGACATTGTGATATTCAGGAAAATTGGCGTGGCCATCATTGAGCGCGTTAGGGGTCAATGGATCGCCGACGAAAATCCATTGGCGCCAATTCGTTGGCAGCTTCAGGTCGCCGGAAGCGGTATACTGCGGTAGTTCCCGTGACCTGGTAAGCGGATCGCCATTGTCGGGCGCCGGCGCCGACTGCGCGAATGCCGCTGCCGCCAGGGTGGTGCCCGCCACAAATGCGAGTGCTATAGCCGGAGTTCTATGGGACATAACTTCCTCTCGAGGTTATCTTCCGTAAAAGCGCTCTCGCCCGCGCACTTTCTCTGGGGCAAGCGCTCGACGCCGTTCCGAAGCCGGCGCTCATGGTTTAACCGCCGCCAGTGCGCCGCGCCCTCAGCTTGCTTGACATTCGAAAACTCCAGGATTTTGCCAACACGGCAAATCTATGGAGCGCTCAGTCGTTAGTGAAATGCCGCTACGTTATCGCGCCAATAAGCTTCCGACATCGCGCCTACCGTGCAAGCGCGATAAGCAGCGGCAGCCGACTCCGGCCCGAATTTGCGTCCATTGATCGGCGACTGATGGGGTTTGGCTCTCCAGGTCAAGCCCGTTTGGCGAGCGCCATGGCTGCGGCGAGCCCGCCGAAGCCGGCGCCGAGCATGAGGACGTGTGGCCGTGGCGCGACTGCGACATCTCGAGATTGGCCAGGCTGCTTTGGCGCTGCCAACAATCCGGTCTCGCAGGCCAAGCGCGCGATCTATTGCATCTATGATCTAGCCCAATGCGGGCCGGATCTCGACCAGCCCCAAGAACAAGAAAACAATGATAAAAATCGATTCGATTATCGGCAAGACGCCATCGGAGAGCCGCGCACACTGCACAGAGGATGTGATGACATGGAATTGGTTCATCGGGAGGTCGCTCGAGAACGTGCAAAAAGACGCCCGCAATGCGGATTTGTTACAGCTCCGCCACGGACAGAAGCAGTTTCGGAGCGGAAAATTCAGATAGTTGTCTGATCGTCAGCCCGCACTATTGCAGACAGCTTCTCGCGCCACCAGAGCCGACGATACCGCGCGATCTGTGCCTTCGACATCCCGAGATCGGCCATTGCTGCCAGCGACGCCTCATCGAGTCGGCGGTCGAAGCGACCGCGTAACGAGCTTTCAGTCGTCCTATTCTCAGGGCTCCCGATCTGTGTCCATTCGCTCGGTCCGGAGTTGGCCTGGGTCAAGTCGTTCCCACTCGAAGACACACCACCGCTACAAATATTTTTGCGCGGACATCGACGCTCAATTCCTTGCCGAGCCGGTCGAAATCGGCGCTGAGCCATTCCCCGGCACGGTTGCGCCCTACTGCCATCAGCATACTCGTTTGCTCCTAATCGGCATTCAATTCGCTCATCGCGCTGAGCTCCAGCATCACGTCGGGCGACTCGATTTCGTGGATCAGCATCTGCTTCATCGCGTTGTCCAACACCCTGCCTTGATCAATGAGCTTGGACGCGAAAACGAGCGCGCGCATCTTCCGCAACAGCGACGAGTTAAAACTGATCTCATTGATCCGATTGAGGATCTCGCTGGCGGACCGAAGCAGCTGTGGGGATTCGAGCGGGTTGATGTTAACCGCTGCGGCCGTCCCGCCCAACAAATCTCTGGTTTCGGGATCGGCGCAGAGCACTGCCTGTTCCCCGGACGGAGACGGGTAACGTGGTGCGAATCGACATCTGCTGTCTTTTAGTGAATGGCGGCGCTTGCGATCTGCTGCCGCATCACCGCGAGAATGGCATTGGCACGACCGCCATTGCGCTCGACCACCCCCTCGAGTTCCGAGCGCCCGTTCGCCACCATGCTGAGGCCGTCGATGATTACATCGCTGATCTGGTAGATGCCGTCACGCGCGGTCAGGCGCCAATCGATCTTGATCGACTGAACCGTCGGGCCGCGCGTCGCCCACGGCCCGGAACCGCGAATAATCTCACTGGAGACGAGCACCCCATCGGGTTGGGGCCGGCTGCCGGTCACCCTGAGGACCTCGCCATTGCGAGCGTACTCCGACAACCGGTCAGAATAGGTGAACACGATGTAATTCTCAAACAGCCCCAAGAATTGTTGCTGCTCCAAGGGGGTGAAAACCCGCCAAAATCGACCGGCTATAAAGCGGCCGAGGCCGGGTATGTCGAAGTCCTCGCGAAACAGTTCGCGAAATCCGGCCAGTCTCTGTTCCGGGGACGCATTTCTGACCAACACCTGGAGCTGCGTGCTGAGATTATCGATAAAGGTTGCCGGATCCGCGGCAGCCACTGCGGGAAGCGCAGGTGCGGAAGCTCCGACAATCAGTCTCACGCCGGTGGCCAGAACTGTGCGTCGCAACATGGGTACACCTTAAATCAGTCTCGTGCGGTCGCGCCGGCGCCGCCATCCGACGACGGCACGGCCAGTGGTTACCGGGAAAGCCCTGAAATCGCGGCGATCAGATCTGCCGCACGGATGCCGACGCGCTCGATCCCGCGGCGCGGCCCTGCTTCGGCGGTCTTGGCCGCCACCGCGTAGGCGCGGTCGGCAATGCCCTGTAGACCCGGCACCGCAGCGCGCAGTTCATTCAGCGCTTCTTCATACGGCGTGTCGGCAATCGTTCTTTTCTTCGCGTACATTGTAGAGGTGTCCTGTCCTATGCCATTTCGTGGGATTGCTGCGACGGGCCACTTACCCCTCAGCTCCCGCACCACCCTCCGTAGCACGACCCCGCTATGTCATCGCGCCCATAAACTCCCGACATAGCCCCTGCGGTGTGGGCTATTAAGCGGCGGCAGTGGGATCTCTGGTTAGGTATACTCGGACAGAAACAGGCTCCTATTCCGCCAGCCCACCGTCCTTGAGCTCGCTTTGATAGGATTTCTCGAAGTCGTGCAATGCTCCCGGAAGATCTCGCCGAGTAGATCATGATACCGCAGTTGATCCTTAAGAGGTAACTATCTCTGGCGAGTATTCGGCGCACACTGCCCTTATCAGGAATCCGTCGAAGTCGGATGCGATCGGCCCGGAAGACAACTTGTCGCAGAAGGCGTGACCGAGGGAGCGCGGCACCTTCGCTCAAGAAACCAGTATGTCTGGCTGCCGTTCCCGCTGCCGTCCATGAGCTATCCACCACCAGCCTCTTCGTCAGAAGGTCAGAGGAATAAAACCACGGCCGATTTCAATGGGCTGTTAGTGAGTGGGAACCTCGTCTAATATACGGTAGAACTGTGTCCAAACTAGGTCCCGTTTGGCACTGGCAATATGACAATACGCGCATTCCCCTTTTGCTCTCACAGCGGTAGACGCAAGCTTCGGCTCGGAATGACCGAATTCGAAGTACCCCCAGCCTGCACTGGCGGCAAAGCGCTTCGAATCCTTGACGCTCACCTCGGCGCCGGCGAGAGCACCGGGGAAATAGCCCCGTCCCGAAGGCTCTGTCCGCGAACCATCCGGATTTTCTTTGGGTTGGAGAGTGAGCTGCAGTTCCTTGTAGAACATGGTCTGCTCTGGGAATACGCCGGTCTTTTTATAGATCGCGTATGATCCCGGCTCGATATAGACGTTGTGATATTCGGGGAAGCCCGCATGTCCGTCGTTAAGCGCATTGGGGGTCAACGGAGAGCCGACATAGATCCAATTACGGTAGTCTTTGGGAAGAACCAACTCGCCGGATGCGGTGTACTCGGGCAGTTCTCGTGGCTTGTCAGGTGGGTTTGCATTTTCGGCTGACGGCGTAGCTTGCGCAAATGCCACTACCGCAAGGACGGTAGAGGCGGCAAATCCGAGTGAGATTGCCGGAATTCTATAATACATGGCTTCCTCTCAACGTTATCTTCTACAGAAGCGCTCTCCCGCCCCATGCTTGCTCCGAGGCAGGACGTCTGACCTCGTCCCGAGGGCGGGACTCAGTCACCGCCCGATGCCGCAAGGCTCTCGAGTTTGAACCGCTGCTCGCTCCGGGCGGTGGCTGAAGACGTCGACCTTAGTAGCCAGAGCACCGCACTCGGTGAGGAGCGCTAGCATCGTGCCAACAGCGCAAATCTATGGAGTAGGCAGCCGTTATTTAAATGCCGCTAGGGCATCGGGCCGATAAGCTTCCGACATAGCGCGTGTGTCCGTAGCAGATGAAGTGTCCGGGTTTGGTGGCAGACGATCTGTCCGGTTTTTGGAGGGGTTCCAAACCGGGGGATCGGGATGCAGCCCGAGGTACGGATGGCACGGTATGTGGAGGGGTTGGAGCGGTACAGGGGCGGGCGGTTGAGCTGTGTCGAGGCGGCTGAGCTGCTGGGGATCAGCGAGCGGCATTTCCGCCGGCTGCGCGAACGCTACGAAGCGGTGGGGGCGGAGGGTCTGATCGATCGGCGGCGTGGGCGCGCCTCGGGGCGTCGCGCACCGGTGGATCGGATCGAGTTTGTGGTCGAGCAATATCGGACGCGGTATTGGGACTTCACAGTCAAGCATTTCCACGAAGCGCTGCAGGCCGAGCACGGGTTTTCGCTGGGCTACACCTGGACTAAGACGGTGCTGCAGAGCCGCGGACTGGTGGCGATCGCAGCGCACCGCTCGGCGCACCGCAAGAAACGGCCGCGCCGGCCGCTGCCCGGCATGATGCTGTTCCAAGACGGCTCGACGCACCAGTGGCTGGCGGGCCAGGCGCCGCTCGATCTGATCGTCACGCTCGATGATGCGACAAGCGCGATCTCCTCGATCTTCCTGGTCGAGGAGGAGGGCACCGCCTCGAGCTTTCGCGGGCGGAGGAGGTGATCAGGCATCACGGGCTGTTCTGCTCGCTCTACACCGACCGCGGCAGTCACTACTTCACCACCCTCAAGGCGGGCGGCGCGGTCGACAAGCAGCAGCCGACCCAGGTCGGGCGGGCCTTGGCCGAGCTCAGCATCGAGCATATCCCGTCCTACAGTCCGGAAGCCCGCGGCCGCATGGAGCGGGTGTTCGGGACCTTGCAGCAGCGCCTGCCGCGATTGCTGCGCCTCCACGGCATCACCACGGTCGCGGCGGCGAACCGCTTCCTGGCGGAGACCTACCTGCCCGCGCACAACGCCCGCTTTGCCGTCGCTTCGGCTGAGGAAGGCAGCGCCTTCGTGCCGTTCGCCGCCGGCTTGCGGGACATCCTGTGCATCAAGCACGAACGGGTGGTCGGGCGCGACAATTGCGTGCGCTACGACGGGCGGATCTTGCAAATCCCCGAGCAGCGGCACCGCCATCACTTCGTCAAGGTCACCGTCCAGCTACACGAATATCCCGACGGCACGATGGCAGTGTTTCACGGTCCTCGACGGCTCGCCGGCTACACGGCGGACGGTACTCTCATCGCAGAGGAGAACCCAACCCGATCGGCCGCTTAAGCCCGCTCGGCGGCAAGCCCTGTGGATTTGTGGATAACGCGCTGCGTTACCCACAACCCCACAGGGCCATCAACAACAGAAGCGGACATATAATGTGCTACGAAAACCGGACATCTTTACGTGCTAGCGACATTTCCGACATAGCGCGTGCTATCCCAGCGGCTAAGCAGCGGCAGCAGGTCTCTGATGAGTTTCGCGCTGACCGTGAGCGACCGACGCTGACGGCCAGAGATGACGCCGCACAGCCTGCATGAACGCCGCGACCGGCGATGACCAGCGACGGCCGGCGACAGTGACCAGGCAGACATTGCGCTCGACGGAAAGCTCGATGACCGGACGGCCGACGACACCCGGGAAGGCGGCTGTATATTCGGGCAGAAAGCACACGCCCATCCCGGCAGCGACCATCGTCAGGATCCAGTCCTCACGCTCGCTTTGATACGATTTCACCGGGTTCGCGCCATGCTCCCGGTACAACTCATCGAGTACATCATGATACCCGCAGTTAATCCTGGAGAAATAGATTTCCCCGTCAAGCTCGGCCACGCGAATTTCGTTCTCCGTAGCAAAACGGTGGCCCGTGGAGCAGGCAATCACGAACCGCTCTGAATAGAGTTTCGAAGCCTGAAGAGGCGCCGGAAAGCCGTCCGCGCGGGCCATCAACGCGACATCCAGTTCGCCCCTCATCAATTGATCGCAGAGCTGGTCCGGCACGGCCTCCAACAGGGTGATCTCGACCCCAGGATTGTCTGCCCTGAAGCGGTTCATAAAGCTGCCGAACTGCACGGGTGCGATCGTGCACATGATGCCCAGTGCGAAACTCGCTTCCTCTAGCATGCGGAAGCGCGTCGCCGTCCGTTTTGCCTCGCCCGCGCGGGCCATGATTTCGGTCAGATGGGGTACTATCAGCCGGCCCAAATCGGTCAGGTGGGTGTTGTTCGGCTCGCGAGAGAACAGCAAACCGCCGAGCTCATCCTCCATTTTTCGGATCGCGCGCGTCAGGGCCGGCTGAGTAACGTGGCATGCCTCCGCCGCCTTGGTGAAGTTAAGCGTCTCGCTAATGGCAAGAAAATATCGGATTTCCTGCATTTCCATCCGGGCACCCGTTGACCTTTTTCTGTTCACCGAGATTTCTCGCCTGGCACTATTCGCCGGCACGACGGTCGTCCTCTGACATCGGGAATGATCGGCTCGGCAGTGGTTAAGTTGGTCCACGCGCGGGGCGGAGACGGTTCGGCATCACGCAACCCGATGAACGCCCGACGGCTAACTTCAGCGATTTCAAAATAGTCTTGCCGTGGTCGCGGCGAGGATATCGGCCTTGCGGTCGAGCGCCGCGATCAGGCCGTTGATGCCATCGTTCCTCAGCATGGCGGCGAATTCGGAGCGGCGGGTCGCCACCTCGCTGATTGCGCCGTCGAGATAAATGTCGGAGATCACCCAGCCGTTGGCACTGCGCCGCATCATATAGTCGACCTTAACCGCTTCCCCGTTAGCTTTGACTATTTGGCTGCGTACCATGGCCCCGGATGGGGCAGGCTGCTCGCCAATCACCTCCAGCTTCTGGCCGGCATAGCTGTCGAAGCGGTCGGCATATATCGCGGAGATGTAACGTCCCAAGCTTTCGATGACCTGCTGACGTTGCGTCTCGTTGAGACTGGCCCAGGCCGCGCCGACTGCCAGTCGAGCCATCGAGGCGATATCGAAACTGCGCCGAATTACCGGCTCCAGTTGGGCAAAGCGACCGCTCTGGCCAAGTGTCCGGCCGTTCTTCATCGTGCTGAGCAACACGTCATAGAGACCCTGCACGGTATCGCCGCCACTCAACGACGCGGCATGCACCGGGTAAGAAATCATGCCGAGGCCAATCCCAGCGGCAAAAGCGACAGTCTTCCAAAATGGCACCTTTGCAACAATTGATTGACCAATGGATTGACTAGAGATCGCTAAAGAAAGCATATCTTCACCTTTCCTCTCTCTTACGACTGAGCCAATTCAGTCCTGGTTGCATATCAACCCAGAGTTGACCGCTTCCCCGGCGCATCAAGCGCTGATAAGCAATAGCTCGGGCGTCGGTCTTCGTTGTCACATCGGCACCCCGTTTAGTTAGGCCGACAATTTGGCTCGGCTTTGCGCGCCGGCCGCGTTAATGGTTGTGAATTTGTGCAAGAGCCGCCTTTGCAGCTATTTGCGCGCACCGAAATTCGCGGCGGAATGCCGGGGTGCGTCCCCGCCAGATTGCGAAAAATTCGCAGCGCGCTATATGAATTGGGGAAACCCCCGCAGGGCGCTTCCCCGGTGGATGAAGAAACCTTCGCTTTCGGATCGTTCCGCCTAATCCCTGCTCAGCGCGTGCTGCTCGAGGACGGGAAACTGCTCCGTCTCGGTAGCCGAGCCTTGGATATCCTCGTCACGCTTGTTGAAAGCGCCGGCGAGACCGTCCTCAAGGACCAGCTGATCGCCCGCGTCTGGCCCGATACAGTGGTCGACGAGGGTTCTCTCCGGGTGCATATCGCCGCGTTGCGGAGGGTCCTCGGCGACGGCCGCGCGGAAGCACGATACATTGCCAACATCCCGGGCCGGGGCTACAGCTTTGTCGCGCCGGTGGCGCGTGAGCAGCGGCAACCGGCAATCCCCCCTTCGAACGGAGCGGCTAAAGGCGGCAATTTGCCTTCGCCGCTGACACGCATTATCGGCCGCGACGACACAATCACGGCTCTGACGGCGCAGCTGGCCCAGCATCGTTTTTTAACGATCGTCGGTCCCGGCGGGATCGGCAAGACCACGCTTGCGGTAGCGGTCGCTGAAACCGTGATTGCGTCCTGTAGGGATGGCGCCTGGTTCGTCGGGCTCGCCTCGCTCGCTGATTCCGAACTGGTGCCGAGCGCCCTCAGCGCCGTGTTGGGGATCTCCATGTTAGGCGACAACCCGGTATCGGGGTTAACCACCTGGCTCCGGGACAAGCAGATGTTGATCGTGCTCGACAGCTGCGAGCACGTCATCCGCGCAGCGGCGGCGCTGGCCGAAGCGGTCCTAAAGAGGACAGCGCGGGTTCAGATCCTGGCCACCAGCCGTGAACCGTTGCGGGCGGAGGGCGAGCGACTGTACCGCCTCCCTCCCCTGAAGGTTCCACCGGCTTCGGGCGACCTCGCCCCAGAGGTTGCACTAGAGTATTCGGCGGTCCAATTATTCGTTGACCGGGTCATGGCGAGAGGGGATGGCTTTTCACTCGCGAAGGCCGATGTCCCAACGGTTCTGGAGATTTGTCGCAGGCTCGATGGCGTGCCGTTGGCGCTCGAACTGGCGGCGGCACGCGTCGATACATTTGGCGTCAAAGGCCTCGCCGCGCGGCTTGACGATCGGTTCGCCGTGTTGACGAAGGGGCGGCGCACTGCATTGCCGCGGCACCAAACCTTGCGTGCGGCATTGGATTGGAGCCACGATCTGCTGCCGGAACCCGAGCAGGTCATTCTGCAACGCTTGGCCGTGTTTCAAGGCGATTTCACTATGGACGCGGCCGCCGCAGTCTGCCGTGACGAGCCGATCGTTACCGCTGATGTCTTCGAAGGGGTCGCTAATCTGGCGGCGAAATCGCTCCTCGCGACCGACATCAGCGGTTACATCGCCTATTATCGCCTGCTCGATACGACGCGCGCCTACGCTTTGGAGAGGCTAACCAAGAGCGGCGAGCTGGAGCGGATCAGAAGGCGTCACGCTGAATATTATCGCGATGTCTTTGAACGGGCCGAAGCTGAATTAGAAACCCGAACCTCAAATGAATGGCTAGCGATTTATGGCCGTCACATCGACGATATGCGCGCGACCCTAGACTGGGCCTCTTCGCCAAGCGGAGATGCATCCCTGAGCGCAGAGTTGACTGCTGCTTCAGTGCCGCTATGGATGCAACTATCGCTGTTGGACGAGTGTCGCGAGCGCGTCGAACGCGCCATCTCCCTCATCAGAGCGGAACCCAGCCCCGATGCGCGCCGTGAGATGAAACTTTGCGCGGCGCTTGGCCTTTCGTTAGCGCAAACAAAGAGCCCGGTTACCGAGACCAGGGCGGCCTGGACTAAAGTCCTTGAGTTTGCGGAGAGACTCGAAGACACCGAGTTTCAGTTGCGGGCGCTTTGGGGCCTCTATAATTATCACCTCAATGCCGGCGAGGACAAGGCGGCGTTGACCTTTGCTGAAAGGTTCGGGAGCGCGGCAAAACAATCGGATCCTGCAGATTTTCTTATTGGACACCGGATGATAGGGACCGCACTGCACTATCTGGGAGAGCAGGCAGAGGCGAGGTGTCACATCGAGTATATGCTCAATCGCTATATCACCCCTGATCATCGGTCGTATATCATCCGGTTTCAATTCGACCAACGGGTTCTCGCGCATGTTTTCCTAGCGCGAATCCTGTGGCTTCAGGGGTTCCCGGAGCAGGCCCTGCGCTCGGCACAAACCAGCGTCGAGAAAGCTAGAGCCATCGAGCATTCGCTCTCGCTGTGTATTGCACTCACCGACGCCGCATGTCCCATTGCGCTGCTCGTCGGCGATCTGACCGCGGCCGAAAGTAACGCGGCGATGCTGCTCGAGCATTCGGCGAGGCGTGGGCTGGACACGTGGAACGCTCTGGCGCGCGGCTTCCAGGGCACAATACTCATCCAGCGCGGAGATGTCACAACCGGGCTAAGGCTTCTTCGTACTGCCCGAGACGAACTCCGCGAGACTGGGTTTACTGAGCGTAACCAGGCGTTGCTCACGAGGCTGGCGGAGGGCTTTGGCCGGGCCGGACAAGCCGCCCAGGGGCTGATGACCGTGGAAGAAGCACTTACGCGATCCGAGCATGACGAGGAACATTGGTACAGTGCCGAGCAACTTCGCATCAAAGGTGAGCTCCTCATGTTGCAAGGCGCGCCAGGTGCCGCCGTTGCGAGCAAGGATCATTTCCAACGAGCCCTCGACTTGGCCTGCCGGCAGGGCGCCCTGTCCTGGGCACTGCGTGCCGCCATGAGCCTCGCCCGGTTGTGGAGAGATCAGCAACACGTCGCGGAAGCCCGCGAGTTACTGGCGAGGGTATACGGCCGCTTCGCCGAAGGTTTTGCTACGTCGGACCTACAAGATGCGAAAAGTCTATTAGAGAAGCTTGCGTAAGCTGGTCTGAGCAAATTCCGGCTCGCGACGTCATCGGCAGTCTCGAAATGCTGCGTGCGGACCGAGGGCACGATCGCGCAAGCAAGACCCCCGTCTGATCCGTATAGGGTTGCGAATTTCTCCGGTGACCGTATGAATTGGGAGAACTTAGAGGGCGATCTTCCGTGGATGAAGAAAGCTTCGCATTCGGATCGTTTCGCCTGATCCCCGCTCAGCGCCTGCTGCTCGAGGAAGGGAAACCGCTCCCTCTCGGTGGCCGCGCCTTCGAAATTCTCGTTACGCTCGTTGAAAGCGCCGGCGAGATCATCCACAAGGATCAGCTGATCGCTCGCACCTGGCCCGACACGGTCGTCGACGAGGGTGCCCTGCGGGTTCATGTCGCCGCGCTGCGCAAGGCGCTTCGCCACGGTGCCGCGGCAACGCGCTATATCGCCAATATCCCGGGCCGCGGCTACAGCTTCATCGCGCCTGTGACACGCGAGCGGAGTGAGCCGGCTACCGCGCTGCCGGACGGAGCGGCCAAGGCCGGCAGTTTGCCTTCGCCGCTCGCACGCATTGTGGGCCGCGACAACGCTATCGCGGCTTTGACGACACAGCTGGCCCAGCGCCGTTTACTGACCATCGTCGGCCCAGGCGGGATCGGCAAAACGACGGTGGCGGTGGCGGTCGCCGAAAACCTGAGGGCGTCATGTAAGGACGGAGTTCTGGTTCGTCGGGCTCGCCTCGCTGGTTGATTCCGACCTGGTGCCGAGCGCCCTCAGCGCAGTGCTGGGGATCTCCTTAGCCGGCGTCAACCCGGTATCGGGGCTGACCGCCTGGCTGCGAGACAAGCAGGCTTTGATCGTGCTCGACAGCTGCGAGCACGTCATTGGCACGGCGGCGGCGTTGGCCGAAGCGATCCTGAAGACGGCGCCACGCGTTCGGATCCTTGCCACTAGCCGCGAACCGCTGCGGGCGGAGGGCGAGCGGCTGCACCGACTCGCTTCCTTGGAGCTCCCACCAGACTCGGTCAATGCTACAGCCGGCGAGGCACTGCGGTATTCGGCGGTCCAGCTATTTGTCGATCGGGTGATGGCGACCGTGAATGGCTTTTCCGTCATCGATGCCGAGGTCCCGGCAGTTCTGGAGATTTGCCGCAGGCTCGACGGTGTGCCGCTGGCGTTGGAACTGGCGGCTGCCCGCGTCTACGCGTTTGGCGTCAGGAGCCTCGCCGCGCGGCTCGACGATCGGTTCACCATGCTGACGAAGGGCCGGCGCACTGCGCTGCCCCGGCACCAAACCTTGCGCGCCGCCGTCGATTGGAGCTACGATCTGCTCCCCGAACCCGAGCAGGTCATCCTACAACGTCTTGCCGTGTTCCAGGGCGAATTCACGATGGATGCGGCCGCCGCAGTCGCCAGTGACGAGCGGTTCGCGACCGCGGACGTCTTTGAAGGCGTCGCTAATTTGGCGGCGAAATCGCTCGTCGTCACCGACATAAGTGGTGACATCGCCTATCACCGCCTACTCGATACGACGCGCGCCTACGCTTTGGAGAAGCTGACCAAGAGCGGCGAGTTGGAACTGATCGCCCGCCGCCACGCCGAATACCACCGCGATCTCTTTCAGAGGGCCGAAGCTGAATGGGAGATGCGGCCTACGTCTGACTGCGTGGCGCAGTACCGCCGCCATATCGACGACGTCCGCGCGGCGCTCGACTGGGCGTTTTTGCCGAGCGGGGATACGTTGATCGGCGTAGCGTTGACGGTCGCTTTTGTGCCGCTGTGGGTGCATTTGTCGCTATTGGAGGAGTGCCGTGGGCGCGTCGAACGTGCGCTGTCCGCTCTCGTCCCAGAATCAAGGGGGGCCGCCCGACGCGAGATGCAGCTCCATGTCGCGCTGGGCTTATCGCTTATGTACACCAAAGGTACTGTGCCCGAGATGGGGGCTGCCTGCACCAAAGCCCTTGAGATTGCAGAGCAGCTTGGTGAAGCCGTGTACGAGTTGCGGGCGCTCTCGGGCCTTTGGGCCTATCACACCGCAACTGGCCGGTTTCGGCTTGCATTGGCACATGCTGAGAGGTTCCGCGCCCTGGCTGCGCACCGCGCCGACCCGAACGATCGGCTGATCGCGGATCGATGGATCGGTGTCGTGCATCATTACCTGGGAGACCAGCCTTGCGCGCGGCGCCATACTGAGCGAATGCTGAGCGGCGGCCATGTTGCTGCCGTTCACGGGCCGCGTATCCTTCGCTTTCAAGGTGACCAGAAAATACTGGCTCGCGCCAACCTTGCACGGATTATGTGGTTGCAAGGGTATCCAGATCAGGCGATGCGCATCGTGAAAAGTACAATCGACGAGGCCCAAGCTGTCGGTTACGCGACGACACTGTGTTCTACGCTTTCAACGGCCGCGTGCCCAATCGCCTTATTGGTGTCCGATCTGGCACTGGCACAACATTATATCGATATGCTGCTCTATCATGCGGCCAGTCATGGCCGGGGTACCTGGCATGCCTGGGGCCGCGGCTTTGAAGGCGCGCTGGCTATCAAGCGCGGTGATGTCCGCGCCGGACAGCAGCTTCTCCGCAGCGCCCTCGGTGAGCTGTCGGAGGCCGGACTCCACACGCATTACGTCGACTTGACCGCGGAGTTGGCAAGCGCGCTCGGCCGCGCCGGGCAGGCTGCGCAGGCTCTCGCAACGATCGACGCGGCGCTCGACTGGTCCGAGCGCACTGAAGAAGGCTGGTGCGTCGCGGAACTCCTGCGCATCAAGGGCGAGCTTCTTTTATTGCAGGACGAGGCTGAAGCGGAGGGGGCAGCAGAAAATCACTTTCAGCAAGCGCTCGACTGGGCTCATAGGCAAGGAGCCTTATCCTGGAAATTGCGTGCCGCCACGAGCCTCGCACGGCTACTTTGCAACCACTATCGGGCCACAGAGGCGATCACGCTCTTGGCGCCGATCTATAGCAGTTTCACCGAGGGCTTCACGACGTCAGACCTGCTAGAAGCGAAAAACCTGTTAGAGCACATGGCGTAGCCCCAAATAGCGCAGACGCTCGGCCTATGTGCTGACCAGCGCGGCAATCACCGCGTCGGTCGTCAGAATGGCGTGCGCAAAGGTGGGCCCGTTGGTTTCGTGCGCAGCGTGCATCGCCTCGGAGCTGAATGCGGCTGTCGCGTCGCGCACCAGCGTCACGTGGTAACCGAGTTCCGCGCCGCTGCGGGCGGTCGCCTCGATGCAGGTGTTGGCCACCATTCCCGCCAAGATGATCTTTTCGACTCCGCGCTGCTTGAGCTGGAAGTCGAGGTCGGTATTGGCAAATCCGTTCTGGCCCCAATGCTGCTCGATCACGACGTCACCCGGCTGGGGCACGAGGTCGGGATGCCAGTCGCCGCCCCACATGCCCTCGCCGAAGACAGATTCGCGATCGGTTAGGACCTGACAAGGGCCAGGATGACGCCATCCGTCGTACATGCCCTCGCGCCACCGGCGGTGAGGCACGTAGAACACCACGACGCCTACGCGCCGCGCCGCTTCGACGAGCGCGCGAAGGTGCGTCAGCAGGTCGACGGCCTCGGCGACCGCCTTCGCTTTGGGCCACAGCTTGCCTCCATCGCTCAGCAGGTCGTTGTACGGATCGACGAGCAGCAGTGCGGTCCGGTTCGAGACATAATCGTCCAGCGGCAAACAAATTCTCCTAAAGTCGCATAGGTGGCTGCGCCGGGGGCCGACCTTAGCTCGAAAGCGCGTTCCCCCCGGGAGCTTAGGCCCTGAGGAGGTCCCGGAAATCGCTGTTCAGCTCGACGCGATGCGTTCCTTCCCCGTTCCGGCTGGATCTGGTCCCGAAACCGTATGGCGGGTCTCGCGGGTCGCGAGAGTTAAAAGTTGTGAATTTCTGTGACGTGGGTTAAAAATGAGCGCCATTCGCCCTGGTGAGCATGAACCGTTGCCTTTCCCGCGATTAGCGCCGGGAACGGGATTTGGATTTCATTGGTCTGGCCGGCCCGGGCTTATCTACTCGAGCGTTTCGTAAGCGCAGCAGATAGTGGTGTCTCTAGCGTTGTCTCTCGATGGATCGCCGGTAGTTCCGATGTCCTTCCGTCGAGTGCAGCATCGTTGGCGAACAACCCCGATCCCGCTTTCCGGCGGTTGTTCGCCTGGGCTAAGTCGGTCGGGCGGGACTGCGCGAAACTGCAATCTACGTGACTCGGAATAACTGCTGCTCCCCTAGCGCGTTGATCACTGGCCCGCGCAAAACCTCCATCAGCCGCAATGCCGTGTGGGTGATCAACCCGACCGCTTCGAAGCCCGCACCGAGCGGCAGGTTCCAGTCAACCGCCGTAGCGTTCCGTGCGGACAATCGAAACGGGAATGCCAGCCGCTACCGCCCCATTCGCCGCTGCGTTCACGAAGAGGTTCGAGCCACAGATCAACACATGTTTTGCCGCGGCAGGCAAACGTGCCGCTACCTCCGCCATTATAGTGGTATCTACCCGTCGGTCATAGTCGCCTTCGCGTATTGTCAAAGGTCCCTGCCAACACGCCAAATCTATGGAACACTCAGCCGCCAGTGAAATGCCGCTAGGACATTGGGCCAATTACCTTCCGGCATAACCCCTGCTGTGCAGGCGCTTAAGCGGCGGCAGTGGATCCCCGCCGAGGGATGCGCCGATTGCGGGCGGCCGCAGCCGACGTCCAGGAATGACGTCGCACCGCCTGCACGAAAGCCGCAACCGGTGATGACCAGCGGCGGCCGGCGACCGTGACCAGGCAAACACTGCGTGCGACCGAAGGCTCGACGATCGGACAACCGACGACCCCCGGGAAGACGGCTGTATATTCGGGCAGAAAACACACACCCATCCCGCCAGCGACCATCGTCAGGATCCAGTCCTCACGTTCGCTTTGATACGACTTCACCAAGTTCGCGCCATGCTCCTGGCACAAGTTGTCGAGCACATCGTAAAACTCGCAATTGATTCTTGAGAGATAACTCTCCCCGTCGAGTTCGGCCATGCGCACTGAAGGCTGCAGGGCAAACCGATGGCCCGCTGAGCACGCGATCACGAACCGCTCCGAATACAGTTCCGCGGCCTGAAGAGGCGGCGGAAAGCCGTCCGGGCGAGCCATCAATGCTACATCCACCTTACCTTTCGCCAGCAAATCGCAGAGCTGCTCCGGTACGGCCTCCAACAGCGTGATCTCGACACCAGGGTTATCCGCTCTAAAACGGCCCATAAACCCGCCAAATTGTACCGGAGCGATCGTGCACATCACGCCGAGCGCGAAATTCGCATCTTCTAGTTTGAGGAAGCGCGTCGCGGTCCGTTTTGCCTCGCCTGCGCGGGCCATGATTTCGGTCAAATGCGGTTCTATTAACCGGCCCAAATCGGTCATGTGAGTGTTATTCGGCTCGCGAGAGAACAGCAAGCCGCCGAGCTCATCCTCCATTTTTCGGATCGCGCGCGTCAGGGCCGGCTGAGTAACGTTGCATGCCTCCGCCGCCTTGGTGAAGTTAAGCGTCTGGCTCATTGCGAGAAAATAGCGGATCTCCTGCATTTCCATCTCGGGTCACCCCTTGACTTTTGCCCCTTGTTGTCAACCGGAACCCGTCGGAGCCGCGGTCGCACGCCGAGAATGCCCCTGTGTGGCCGACTTCGACGTCTCCAAGATCACCGAGTAACCCGGCCATATGGGTGAGCGCGTGCCTATTTATTGAACCACCGCTCGCTCCGAGAAGTTTCCGAGAACGCTGAGGTGGACCCCGATCGCGCGATAGCCGGAGCTGCTCTTTTGCAGCTGCTCTCTTCTCTCTTAAGGTGTAACCTGGCCGGTTTCGATCTCAGCTCCGGTCGCTGATGAGGCGATGCCTGGTGCGACGAGACCACTTTCCGAATGCGCCATCGGCGCTTTCTGGGGGCAGGCCTCTACCTTAGCCAACTGTCTCATTTTCGGGGTCCAGTTTACGCCGGCCGAAGACGTTGCGTCAATTTGGGTGCTCGCCGATTGTGCCAGAAGGGACCCAACGTCAGGAAGACGAAATGATCGGCGGGCGGATTGCTGCGTTGATAGAGGTCGATGACGACCGATCGCCTCGGCAGCGGCCGTCGTGTGGAATAGCTGGTACCATCGCTCTTCCTTCAGCTGCTTACAGTTTGCTTACAATAGGCGAACCCGAAGCCTACTGTAAGCGTACGGCGGTCCCGACGGACCCGCCATTAACTTTGATATGCAAAGGTAATTTTGGAGCGGGCGAGGGGATTCGAACCCCCGACCCCAACCTTGGCAAGCCTCAACGTCGATCTATCCTTTCACCGGGCTTGATCCTCGCAACTCGCATGAGCGTCCGATTTGCACGCTGGAGCATCCGATAGCCCTACGCCTGTCTGATGTCTCTTTCATCTCGCCTCCGGCTTACGTCTCATGCTGGAGAGCAAATCAAGTGGACGGCTATCGGACTCTGGCGACATGCGAGCGACTAAGCCAACGAGATCGTTTCGGGAATTTGAAGCCGATGAGAGGTCGGAGCAGGCCGTCCTCGACACAGTTCCTCTGCTTCCTCACCGCTTCAATCGGGCGATCCGTCGAACCGAACTACGTCAGATCGTGCCGCTCGCCGACACAACAATTTACGAGCTCGAGCAGCGCGGCGATTTTCCGCGGCGGTTCTATCTCACATCCCGCTGCGTGGTTTGGGACCTTTCAGAAGTCGAGGCGTGGTTGAAAGAACGTCGCCAGGCCTCACATGAAGCTCTGTTCAGACGAGCGCCCGCTCCCGATGTGCGGCGGCGCAAGTCTCGGCCTGTCAGACAGTAATCTCTGGCGCGAGTAATTGCAGGGCTGGCGGGTAAAGCGTCGGCGCGTGTTTCGCAGCCGCAACCCAGGCATCGACCGTGTTAGCCCACTCCTGCAGCATATGCCGCCGCTGCGGCTCGTATTCGGCCCTGTTATAGACGCCACGCGAGTTGCGCCCCTCTTCGTGCGCAAGGCACTTCTCGATCCAGTCGCTGTTGAAGCCAAGCTCGTTCAGGAGCGTTGAGCCAGTACGCCGCAGATCGTGTACAGTGAACAGCTCGAGCTGCAGATTTTGCTTCTTGGCACGTTGCACGATCGCTACGGTAATGCGGTTGAGCGTGGCCCGAGACATTGGCGCGTCTGCGTCGTACCGAGACGGGAGCAGATATCGCGAATTCCCGGCGCAGGTCTTGAGCGCGATCATAATGTCGAGCGATTGCCGCGACAAATACACATTATGTGCTTTTCCTCGCTTCATACGCTCCTTCGGAATGCTCCAGAGTGCATTCTCAAAATCGACCTCGTTCCACACGGCATCCAATAGCTCGCTCTTGCGGACCATGGTGAGCAATATGAGCTTTAGGCCGAGCCGGATGGTTGGCAGCGTCGGCACATGCGCTAGCTCCCGGAGCATGATTCGAATCTCCGCAGGCGACAACGCCCGATCCTTCGGCGTGAAGGTCGCGATCGACGCTGGTCCTACATCGTCAGCCGGATTGGCGAGCTTCTCCCCGTGCAGAATGGCGAAGCCATAGATCTGCTTGACAATGTCTCGCACATGGATCGCTGTCGCAGGAGCGCCGCGCTCTTTCACTTTAAGGCAGAGTGCACGGAGATCATCGGGCGTGATCTCCGTGAGCAACCGGTTCTTCCAGACCGGGAGGATGTCGCGATCAAGGATCGCCCGGCGCATCGAGCGAGTGCTCTCTGCCATCCGAGCGTCCTTGAACCAGCGCTTGCCGACAGCGCCGAAGTTCTCGGAAATGGCGAGCTTGCGCTTTGCGCGCTGCTTCGCCTGTGCAGGTGACCGCCCCTCCGATACCTCTTTCCTAGCTGCTAGACATCGGTCGCGAGCTTCGGACAGCGAAACACCATCCGCGCCATACCTGCCTATCGTCAATGTCTCGCGCCGGCCATTGAGGCGGTAGTCATAGCGGAACGTGATCTGGCCCGACGGTGCCATGGCTATGTACATACCGTCACGGTCAACGACCTTTTACAATTTATCCCTTGGTTTCAGCTTCTTAAGAGCTATGTCAGTTAGCATGGCCAGCATCCATTGGAGGCAAAAACGGCTTCTCTCAAGGCCATTTTTACCGTCGGGAAAAATACCGTCAACAGTGTCGATTTCGCTTTAAGAATTTGTGGCTTACGGCCACGTAATTAGTTCTGCTTGGCCGGCACGGACTGACGGTATAACGATCTCGCTCGCACACGCGGTAATGGATACCGTCAGCCATACCGTCAAATTCTGCCGCTTGCCGCCGATCGATTGCGATAGATGTCGAGAGATTCTATACTCGAAATCAGTGGCATAGACTTGGTATCCGATCATCCGCAATAGTCCGCGTTGGATGCTGGATCACTCCCACTCGATTATTCGAAGTCATCGTTACGCCTTGAGTTCCCCGCGCAAATTTTTCCGCGCACGACGAAGAACTGTCTCCTCGATCCGTCAGAAATTCGTGCTCTTGATTTCAAACGGAAGTTTCGGCCATTCGCAATTTGCTCGATTTCGGGGACTATCGGAGTCAATCGGTCGATTTTTCGACGATCTCGGCGACACGCCGTCATCCGGTCATGGGCCCAAAATACCGTCACGGGTGTCGGAGCCGACATAGGACCGGGCGCGGTCGGGGCCCTGGACTTCGCGGTCCAAAACGCCACCATAGGAGCATGCTACTGGTGCGCGCCCTTGTGGGATTCATCTTCCTTTTCGCGGTCATCACCGTCGTGCTTTTCGGCTCGGCGGGGACGCTGCACTACGGGCGCGCGTGGGTGACGTTGGCAGTGTTCTTTGGAAGCGCCGGGATCATCACTGTCTGGCTTTGGTTCCATGACCAGGCACTGCTGGAGCGGCGCGTGAAGGCGGGACCGGGTTCGGAGCCCGATCGGATGCAGAATGTCGTTCAGGGACTGGCGGCACTCATATTCTTGGCGACCTTTGCCGTGCCAGGGTTCGACACACGCTTCGGCTGGTCCCACGCGACTTTCGCGGTTTCGTTCGCTGGTGCCGGGATGATCGCCATCGGCTTCCTGATTGTTTTCCTTACCTTCCGCGAGAACACGTTCACCGCCGGAACCATCGAGATCGCCGAGGGCCAGCAGGTGATCGCCAGTGGGCCCTACGCGATGGTACGCCACCCGATGTACGCGGGCGCGCTGGTTATGATTGCGGGAATACCTCTGGCACTGGGCTCGTGGTTTGGGCTTATCCCGGCCGCACTGCTGGTCCCGGTCCTCGTTTGGCGACTGATGCGCGAGGAGGCGTTCCTGGCGACACATCTGGCCGGCTACATCGACTATCGTGACCGCGTGGTCTATCGGCTGGTGCCGATGCTCTGGTAGTCATGGACGCTTGTCGAAGCCGGCGACTATCGCGCTCTATCGATAGTTCGCAGTCGCCAATTGTGCGCTGCTCTATCCCACTTTACTCCGCAGTACTCCCCCGTCACTCCCACTCGATTGTTTTAAGTGATCGTAACGCATTGAATTCCACGCACAAATTTTTTCTGCACACAATGAAGAACCGTCTCCCCGATCCGTCAGAAATTTGCGCTCTTGAATTCAAAGGAGAATTTCGGCGATTCAAAATCTGCTCGGTTTCAGCGACTATCGGCATCGGTTGGTCGATTTTCGACATTCTTTAGCTGTGCCTTCACGATTAGCCCCGTCGGCAAAAAGACCGTCACGGCTCGCAAGAGCCTGAACGATACGCCAGGCACACTCTGCCAGCACGCAGTTCCTCTCATGCCTGATCCGTCCCGGACTTACGCCTTGGCGGCGTTCTGTGCAGCCTCGAATACATCGCGTGCGGACGTCGTACCCGCTACGTGCTCCGTACCCTCAACTCCGAGGTCCATCCATCCTGCATTCACGGCCTCAAACATTTCTTCGGCAGGTCCGGTGTGGCCCTTCGGGATGCCGAATTGCTCGAACGCTTCCGCCCACCCTGCACGCGGGACTGCAAATGCTTTCACGTCGAGCTTCAGGACTTCACCCAATTGCTCCGCGACGTCATCCGCGGTGACCATCGAACCAAGCTCGACGACGCGCTGCCCTGACCACGCTGGCCCGGTCAAAAGAGTTGCCACCTCCGCGCCGATGTCGTTCGTCGCGACCATGGTCGATTTCCGGTTTGTTGGATTGTAATAGACCGGGAGCGTGCCGCCTTGGGCGACCTGCAGGCCGTAAAGGAAGTTTTCGAAGAACCCGCCGGCGCGCACGAAGGCGATTGGCGATTTCAGGTCGCGAAAACCTTGCTCCAGCAGCGACAAGGCCGTGATCATGCCAAGCCCGCTGGTCCGGTTCGCACCCATCGATGAAAGCGCAACCACTCGTGGCGGTGCTGCCCTGGTGAGCGCCTCGACATAGTTCGCAATCACGCCCTTGGCTTCTTTGAAATCGGGCGAGGGCGCCCAGACAGCCGGCAACATGACGAACGCGCCTTCGACGCCTTTGAGCGCTTGTTTGATGGCTGCTGAATCATTCCAATCGCCGTCAACCAGTTCCACGCCCTGATTCGCCCAGCTTGACGCCTTTTCGCGATTGCGGACGAGCGCGCGTACTTCCTTGCCGTGCGCCAACAGATGTTCTGCCGTTGCGCCGCCAACTTTTCCCGTGATTCCCATTACTAAAAACATGTGTTTTCTCCTGATCTTGAGGGACAGGGCACTGCCCCAGTTGGTTCAACGGATGAGCGGCAGAACAGCCCGGATTCGGGGATCGCGCGCGTAGAGGCCGCCCCATGTCATTGCGCCCAGCAGTAGGGAAACGAGTTCCGGCGGCGATCCCAACTCGCCGATGCGGACATGGGCGCAGATGGCGCCGCCCAGAAAGCCCGTCACCAGGATCGCGCCGAGGACGGCGGTGGCCGGGATAGCGTAGAGGATGGCGCAAGCGAGTATGATCGGACCCACGACGCGGGTCAGGTCCATCGCGAATCCGGTTTCGTGCAACATGCCCGCGATCTGTGCCGGCGCGAAAAGCTGAATAGCGCCGTCCGCCGCCAAAGCGACAACGACAGCCGCGCTCATGATCCGGCCGGCCCGCAGAGCGCGATGCAGGTTCATGGCGTCCGGCGCCTGATGAAGGTTCATAGTTTCGGACATTTGGCGTTCTCCGAGAGGATCACCTGTCTTCGAGGTCTCCTACTTACTGTGCCTCTCAGATGTGATAAATTGCGGAGAAATGAACCCACTGTTCTCCATAGAATGAACAATGTGGAGGACCGAAAATGCAGAAGCTCGAGCCCATCCTCATTTTCCTGACGGTCGCGGAAATGGGGAGCTTTACCCGCGCGGCCGATAGCCTGGGCATTCAAAAGGGAAGAGCCTCAACGGCGGTCCGGAAGTTGGAAGAGGATATCGGTGTCAGGCTCCTCCACAGGACGACGCGCAGCGTGCAGTTGACGGAGGACGGACGCGCATTTCATGCCCGCGCCCGCGATCTGCTTGCTGAAGTCGATGACCTGCACTCGATGTTCGCAGGCGATCGCGTGGCGCTCCGCGGGCGTTTACGGGTCGATCTTCCGACTGAGGTGGCGCGCACGACGATCGTGCCGGCTCTGCCGGATTTCATGGCAACTCACTCCGAGTTGGAGCTGGAGGTGTCGAGCACGGATCGGCAAGTCGATCTGGTTCAAGAGGGGTTCGACTGTGTATTGCGACTTGGTCCCATCCGGGACGAGACGCTGATTGCCCGCCCGCTGGGCCTGTTGCGCGTGGTCAACGCTGCCAGCCCCGCCTATCTGGCGCGCTATGGTGTCCCTCGATCGCTGGAAGATCTCCAGCGTCAGGAACACCGGTCAATTCATTTTTCGACGACGCTGGGCGCAAGACCCATTGGATGGGAATATCCGGACGGCGACAGCTACGCGACGCTTCAGTTGCCAGGTGCGCTACACGTCAACAGCGCGCAGACCTACGAAGCCGCTGCCCTCGCCGGTCTTGGTCTGATTCAAGCGCCACTCTTGGGGATCGGCCGATACTTAGAGAGTGGAGCGCTTGTGGAGATCATGCCCGATTTTCGTCGCCGGTCGCTCGCCGTGTCCCTCGTCGTAGCCCATCGGAGCAACCTGTCGCGCCGTGTCCGCGCATTCATGAAATGGATCGAAGATGTGCTGAAGCCGCATCTGGAATAGCGAGACGACATCTTCGTCCGGCCCTCGAAATCAACATTCTGAAGTTATGTCTGTCGGTCCAATTTGGATTTGGCGCGTAAATCGTAGCCAAGCTACGATAACTCGCACTTTCTCAAAGATTCCGCCAAGGGCGGCGCTGTAAGCTTCGGGCAGCAGGTCTCAGAAAAAGACCGTCAGAAGGATCACAATTCCTGACGGTCTTTTCTCCGTCGCGTCTTGCGACTTCCGATCGAACCGTCGGAAGAACCGTCAAATAAGTCGGCTTGTCCGTCCGCCGCGAAGGTCGACTCCGGTCAAATCAATGACTTAGACAAACAACGGCACGGAGAGACGATGGAGGGCGAATGATCAATGAGCTATCCCGTAACCCTATATTTTCCCTACGCTATTTTCCTCCAGTGCCCTCCAGAATATCCCCCACCCCTCACTCCCACTCGATTGTGCCGGGGGGTTTGGAGGTGATGTCGTAGACGACGCGGTTTATGCCGCGCACCTCGTTGATGATTCGGGTCGCGGTGCGGCCGAGGAATTCGTGCGGGAACGGGAAGTAGTCGGCGGTCATGCCGTCGATCGAGGTCACCGCGCGCAAAGCGCAGACGAAATCGTAGGAACGGCTGTCGCCCATGACACCGACGCTCCTGACCGGCAACAGCACCGCAAAGGCCTGCCAGATCGCGTTGTAGAGACCGGCATTGCGGATTTCTTCGAGGAAGACCGCGTCGGCCTTGCGCAAAATGTCGAGCTTCGGGCGAGTGACCTCGCCGGGGATGCGGATCGCCAGACCGGGACCGGGGAACGGGTGGCGCTCGACGAACCCGTCGGGCAGTCCCAGTTCGCGGCCCAATTCGCGCACCTCGTCCTTGAACAGCTCGCGCAAGGGCTCGACCAGCCGCAATTTCATCCGCGCCGGCAGACCGCCGACATTGTGATGCGATTTGATCGTGACCGACGGACCGCCGAGTGGACTGACCAACTCAATTACGTCGGGATAAAGGGTTCCTTGCGCCAGGAACTCGACATTGCCGATCTTGTGCGCCTCTTCGTCGAATACGTCGATGAACGTGGCGCCGATCGCCTTGCGCTTTTTTTCCGGGTCGGTGACCCCGCCGAGCTTTTCGAGGAACAAGCCGCCGGCGTCGCGGTGGACGAGCGGTATGTTGTAGTGCCCGCGAAAGAGGCTCACGACTTCATCAGCCTCGCCCGCCCGCAAGAGGCCAGTGTCGACAAAGATGCAGGTCAGCTGATCGCCGATCGCCTCGTGCAGCAGCACCGCCGTGACCGCTGAATCGACCCCGCCGGAGAGGCCGCACACGACGTGTTCCCCGCCCACCTGACGGCGGATGCTGTCAATCGCCTGGCTGCGGAACAGCGCCATAGTCCAGTCGCCGCGGCAGCCCGCTACGTTGTGCGTGAAATTGCGCAGCAGCTGACCGCCTTGCGGCGTGTGCACGACCTCGGGATGGAACAGCACGCCATAAAACCGACGCTCGTCATCGGCAATGGCGGCGTACGGCGTCGCCTCGCTGGCCGCGGCGGTGCGGAACCCGGGCGGCAACGCGTCGACCCGGTCGCCATGGCTCATCCACACCTGCTCGCGCCCGCCTTTCGGCCATAACCCGTCGAAAAGCCGGCACTCGCCGAGGATGTCGATAAACGCGCGGCCGAATTCCTGGTGATCGCTCAGTTTGACACGGCCGCCGAGCTGCGCGCACATCGTCTGCATGCCGTAACAGATGCCGAGGACCGGCACGCCGAGCCGGAATACGATCTCGGGGGCGCGCGGCGAGGCGGCCTCGGTCAGCGAAGCCGGGCCGCCCGACAGGATTATCGCACGCGGGGCAAAATCGCGAACCCGATCTTCGGAAATCGTAAACGGGTGGATTTCGCAGTAGACACCGCTCTCGCGCACGCGGCGCGCGATGAGCTGCGTGACTTGGCTGCCGAAATCGAGGATCAGGATGCGGTCGGACATGATCTGCGCTCGAAAATGGCGACAAAGAAGCCGTCGGTACCGTGCCTTGCGGGGGTGAGCCGCAGATATTGCTCGCCGCCCGGCGAGGCGCCGCCGATCGTTTCGCTCCAAGCGCGCGCGACCGGCAAGAGCGCGAAATCCGGCTCGGCTGTGAGAAAGCCTTCCGCCTGCGCCTCGTCCTCCTCGCGCAGCAACGAGCACGTTGCGTAGACGAGGCGTCCGCCGGGGCGGACGAGGCGCGCGGCGCTGCGCAGGATCTGCTGTTGCCGCTCGACGAGCTCGGCGAGGTCCTCGGGCGTCATGCGCCATTTGGCGTCGGGATTGCGCCGCCATGTTCCGGTGCCGAGGCAAGGCACATCGACGAACACCCTGTCGAAGCTGCCGGCATGACGTTTGACCCATTTGTCGCGCTCGCTGTCCAGAACCCGGCGTTCGACGTTGGTGGCCCCGGCGCGGCGCAGACGGCGGGCTGCGCGTTCGAGGCGGCGCTGCGACACCTCGCAGGCGACGAGCTTGCCGCGATTGACCATCCGGGCGGCGAGTGCCAAGGTCTTGCCGCCCGCCCCGGCGCAGAAATCGACGACCCGCATGCCGGGCCTGGCATCGGCGAGCAGCGCGGCAATCTGTGAGCTTTCGTCCTGTACTTCGACAAGGCCCTGCTCAAAGGCGGCCAGCTTGCCAAGCGGCACCCGTTCGCGCAGGCGCAAGCCGACCGGCGATAGAGGGGTGGGCTTAGCGGCCACGCCCTCCGCGGCGAGCGCGCGGCGCGCCTCTTCCCGGTCGGCCTTCAGCAGGTTGACGCGCAGATCGGTCGGGGCCGGTCCATTGAGGGCCGCCATCTCGCGTTCCATCCCACTGCCGAAAACCGAATCGAGATAAGGTTCGAGCCAATCGGGGAGATCGTTGGCCACTGCCCGTGGCATCTCCGGATGGCGCAGGGTTCGGGTCGCCAGATCGCGGATGAAGCGTTCTTCGATGTGACTGAGCCGAGCCGGACGAAAGCGGTCGCCGTCGCAGCATGCGCGGATCGCATCGGGCCGCCATTCCTCGATCACAACCAGGCCGGCCAGGACTCGGCACGGGCACGGGGTTCGGCACCTATGCCGTACTTGGCCATCCACCAGTCGAGCGCCGCTCTGTGCCGGAGCACCGCGTAAAGGTGGCCGGCGATCTGGGCTCGATCCTTGGCACCGATGTACCGACGGCGGCGAAAGTATTCGGCCGCGACGTCGTCTGCTGGACGATGTTCGGAATCGATTGCGGTAAGAATGTCGATCGCGGCGGCGACCTGCGCTCCGGGGGTCAAATTGCTCCTGAATCTCTTTTTTTAGGCGCCCCGCGAAAGCGGGGTCCAGAACATCCGGTATGGCTCGGCGGCCCTAGATTCCCGCTTTCGCGGGAACGACGGATCGAGGTCAACGGTCCTGCGGGTAATTGGGGGCTTCGCGGGTGACGGCGACGTCGTGGACGTGGCTCTCGCGCAACCCCGCCCCGGTGATCCGCACGAAGGTGCAGTTCTTTTGCATTTCTCGGATAGTCCGGTTGCCCGTATAGCCCATCGCGGCGCGCAGTCCGCCGATCAGCTGGTGGACGATATTGCCGACCGGGCCTTTGTGCGGCACCCGCCCCTCGACGCCTTCGGGGACGAGCTTCAGTGTGCTCGTCACTTCTTGCTGGAAATAGCGATCGGCCGAGCCGCGCGCCATCGCCCCGATCGAACCCATCCCGCGGTAATATTTGTAGCTGCGGCCCTGATAAAGGAAGACCTCGCCCGGGCTCTCGTCGGTGCCGGCGAACAATGAGCCGAGCATCGCGCAATCGGCCCCGGCGGCGATTGCCTTGGCGAGGTCCCCGGAAAATTTGATGCCGCCGTCGGAGATCACCGGCACCCCGGTTTTTCGGCATTCGGCGACCGTGTCCGCGATCGCGGTGAATTGCGGGACTCCGACCCCGGCGACCATGCGGGTGGTGCAAATCGAGCCCGGACCGATGCCGACCTTGATCGCGTCCGCGCCCGCCTCGATGAGCGCCCGCGCGCCTTCGGCCGTCGCGACATTGCCGGCAATGACCTGCGTGTAGTTCGACAGCCGGCGAACGTCGCGCAAGGTGCGCAATACCCGGTCTGAATGACCGTGCGCGGTATCGACGACCAAGACGTCGAGACCGGCGGCGAACAGCGCTTCGGCGCGCTCGATGCCCTCGCTGCCGGTGCCGGTCGCCGCAGCGACCCGCAGACGGCCATGCTCATCCTTGCAGGCCGTCGGATAGCGCTGCGCTTTCTCGATGTCCTTGACGGTTATCAGACCGACGCATCGATAGGCTTCGTCGACGACAAGCAGCTTCTCGATGCGATGTTGGTGCAGGAGGCGCTTGGCGTCTTCGCGGGCAACACTTTCACGCACCGTGATAAGGTCGTTCCTGGTCATCAGCTCGGCGACCGGTTGGCGCGGATCGTCGGCGAATTGGACATCTCGATTGGTCAGAATGCCGGCGAGTTCGACCCGAACCCCGTTCGACGACCGGAATGCCGGAGATCTTGTGGTCGGCCATCAGCCGCAACGCGTCGGCCAAGCTCTCGTCCGGGTGGATCGTAACCGGGTTGACGACCATACCGGCCTCGAATTTCTTGACCTTGCGGACTTCGTCGGCCTGCTGCTCGACGCCCATATTGCGGTGGATGACGCCGATTCCGCCGGTTTGCGCCATCGCGATCGCGAGGGCGCTTTCGGTCACCGTATCCATCGCCGCCGAGACCAGGGGGATGCCGAGCTCGATCTCGCGGGTCAACCGGGTCCGGGTATCGGTCTCCCCAGGCATGATCGCGGAGGCCGCCGGGACGAGCATCACGTCGTCAAAGGTCAGAGCTTGCCGGATTTCCATCGGCGCCTCCTTTCCGATGGCAGCGCATTATACACACTACGCCGCCGCAAGAAAAAATAGGCGCCGTTCCGTCCGGGCCGCGCCATTGTAAACATGGTGATCGCGCCCCTTCTCGGCGAGGCAGCGCTAGCCTAAGAATCATCCGGGGATAAACTCGGCGGCAAGAGCGGGTCTCACTTCCGCGGACAGCGTGCGGCCGGCGGGGGAGAGGAACACCAGGACAAGCTTCGAACCCGAATACTTGGAGCAGTAAACTGTTTTTCGTACGAAAACGGTAGGGCTAAGGTGCGTCTGGCCTTGTTCGAACCGGATATCCCGCAAAATACCGGGACCTTGCTGCGGCTCGCGGCGTGTTTCGGGGTGGCCGTCGATCTGATCGAGCCGTGCGGCTTCCTGCTCGATGACCGGCGGCTCAAGCGTGCGGTTCTCGATTATGCGGCTGATCTCGTTCTCTGCCGTCATGTTTCGTGGCGGGCGTTCCTCGCCCGCCGGGCATCTCAATCTCGGCTGATCCTGATGACGACAACCGGCACCATCGCGCTGCATGATTTTAAATTCATGGCGGACGACACGATCCTCCTCGGCCGGGAGAGCGCCGGTGTGCCCGAGGACGTGCATCGTGCCGCGGCAGCCCGCGTTGTCATTCCGTTGCGCTCCGGCGCGCGCTCGCTCAACGTCGCGCTCGCGGGCGCGATTGCGCTCGCGGAGGGATTGCGTCAAACCGGATTGTTTCCTGAACCATGACCGAACCGCCCTCCTTTTCTCCCGATGCCAGCCGATGCGCCATGGCGGAGCCGTGGTTTTCCGAGCTCCGCGACCGCATCTGCGCCGAGTTCGAGGCGATCGAGGACGAATTCGCCGGCGTCTGCCCGGAGGGGCGGCTGCCGGGCCGTTTCGAGCGCCAAGATTGGCAGCGGCCGGGAGGCGGCGGCGGGACGGTTTCAGTCATGCGCGGGCAAGTTTTCGAAAAGGTCGGGGTCAACATTTCGACCGTGTCGGGCGAATTCTCGCCCGAGTTCCGCAACGAGATCCCGGGCGCGTCGCAGGAGCCGCGCTTCTGGGCGAGCGGCATTTCGCTCGTCGCCCATATGTGCTCGCCGCTGGTTCCGGCGGCGCACATGAACACCCGGCATATCGTCACCAGCAAGGCCTGGTTCGGCGGCGGCGCCGATCTGACCCCGATCTACCCCGACGAGGCCGCGGCACAGGAGTTTCATGCCGGGCTCGCGGCCGCCTGCGCATCCTACGAGCCTGACTGCTACGAGCGCTTCAAGACCTGGTGCGACGAATACTTCTTTCTCAAGCATCGGGGTGAGCCGCGCGGCGCCGGCGGGATCTTTTTCGATTATCTGGACAGCGGCGATCAGGAGCGCGACTTCGCCTTCATCCGCTCGGTCGGCGAGGCCTTCCTCCCAATATTCGCGGCGATTGTGCGGGCGCGGATGCAGCTCGGCTGGACCGAGGAGCAACGCCGCCATCAGCTGGTCCGCCGCGGCCGCTACGTCGAGTTCAACTTGCTCTACGACCGGGGCACCGTGTTCGGCTTGAAGACCGGGGGCAACCCGGAGGCGATCCTGATGTCGTTACCGCCCTTGGTGGCGTGGCCCTAGGGAACAGCCGACGCGGCGGCGTGTTAGCGGGGTGACATGGCCAAGGCCAACATCCATCGCCGCAATACGCTTCAACAGATTTATCCGCCGGATGCTTTCGCCAGCGATGCGGCGCAGAACGGCCGCGTGCCGAACACCGTGCTGGGCGGCGTTCGTATCTTGTCGGCCCCCGACACCGCCGGGGACTTCGATTTCGAGCGGGCAACCCAGCAGATCGGAGAGGCCGCCTCCCCCAGCTTTCTTGCGCCGCACCGCCGGGAGGATAGGACCCAAGACGCGGGACGCGACAGTCCGACACCCGTGTCGGCCGACCCCGATCCGCGAGCGGGGTATGAAGCCTTCCTCGCCGACATCATCGCCGTGGCGCAGCGCTTCGGGTTCGAGCGGGAGGACTCCCCCGGACGCAACGAACCGCGCCTGCGCGGATTGCGCCAGTGACTTTTAGCAGCTGGGCTCTCTAGGCTAATACCTCGAGCTGCATTCGGGGGCTCTGGGTGGGACGCCGTGTAGCCTTTTGCCAATTTTGCATAGTCAGACGCGTGTAGGACGGCCTATTTCCGTGGACGGCTTGACCCGGCCGGGCGGCGAGCGCGACATTGCGCGATCCGGAAGAGCCGCGCTGAGAACCCGCGCCGGCCTAATGGGAGCTAGCCAATGAGCAATGTAGCCGAGCCGCGGGTGATCCCGCACGCCACGACGCGCCGTTCGCGGCGAATATCGATCATTTGGATCGTGCCGCTCGTCGCGGTCGCGATCGGCGGATGGCTCGCCTGGGACACGTTGTCGAAGGAAGGGCCGACGATCAAGGTCTCGTTCGAGAGCGGAGAAGGACTGCAGGCCGGCCAGTCACAGTTAAAATACAAGGACATCGTCTTTGGCACGGTCAAGGGCTTGGAGCTGGCTCCTGACAAGACGCATGTCATCGTCACGATCGCGACGACCCGCCAGGCCGAGCCGCTGCTGACCGAGGGAACCTTGTTCTGGGTCGTCAAGCCGCGGCTCTTTGCCGGAAATATTTCCGGCGTCGAGACGCTGCTGTCGGGTTCCTATGTCGGCATGCTGCCCGCACCCAAGGCCGGCAAGAGCGAGCGGGATTTTGTCGGGCGCGAAGACCCGCCGGTGCTCGGAGCCTATGTCCCAGGCCGCACTTTTCTGCTCAAATCCAAGCGGATCGGCGCGGTTTCGGTCGGCTCGCCGATCTTTTTCCGCGACCTCAATGTCGGCGAGGTGCTCGGCTGGGACATCGCGGATATGGCGGAATACGTGACGATCCATGCCTTCGTCCGCGCACCCTATGACAGGTATGTGCACGACGAGACGCGCTTCTGGAACGCGTCGGGTGTCTCGATCAAGCTCGGCGGAACCGGCGTCGCGGTGCAGATGGAGTCGCTAAAGGCGCTGCTGCTTGGCGGCGTCGCGTTCGAAACCGCGGTAGCGGACATCCACACAGCGGAAACATCCGAAAACCACGTCTTTCCGATGTTCGCCGACCGGGAGACGGCGAACGCCGCATCCTATACCCGGAAGATTCCGGCGATCTCCTATTTTCCCGGCTCGGTCAGCGGACTTGCTCCGGGCGCGTCGGTCACGATGCATGGGCTGAAGGTCGGCGAGGTCACCGATGTGCGGCTCACCTACGACGCGGCCAAGGACGCCGTCGTCGCGCCGGTCCGATACGAGGTCGAACCGGAACGTGTCATCGGCGTCGGCAAGCGAGTGTTCAAATCGAATGACGAGGCGGTCGACGCGCTGCTCAAAAAAGGCCTGCACGCAAGCCTGCAGAGCGCCAACCTGATTACCGGGCAACAGAATGTGGCGCTCGACTTCAACGCCGACGAGCCGGCCGCGGAAGTGTCGATGGACGGACCGGACTACGTCGTTCCGGCGACCGAAGGCGCCGGATTTGCCGGCCTCACCGCGTCGGCGACCGAGCTGCTCAACAAGGTCAATACGCTGCCGTTCGAGCAAATCGGCAAGAACCTCGACGGCATCCTGAAGTCGGCCAATGACATGGCCCAGGGACCGCAGATGAAAAAGGCGTTGACCGATCTCGCCGGGATGATCGCGTCGGCCCAGACGATGATCCGGAACCTCGACACGAAGCAGTTGCCGGAACTCGTTTCCGGGCTGCAGAAGACATTGACCAGCGCCAATAAACTCGTCCTATCGCTGGACAGCGGTTATGGCGACAACACCAAGTTCAGCCGCGATATGGATCGCTTGCTTGCACAGGCCAATGACGCACTTCGCTCGATACGGGCCCTCTCCGATCTGTTGGCGCGTCACCCCGAGGCACTGATAAAGGGCCGCCCCGCCGGGGCGCTCGAATGAGCGGCGCAAAGCTCGCCGTATTGGTGCTGGCGGCAGTCCTTACTGCCTGCTCCTCGCCTAGCCCGGTGCTTTATACGATCGCGCCGGTTCCGGGGCGGGTGCAGGCAGGGGGGCCTCCAGGGGGACCCAAGGTAATCGCGCTGCAGCAGATCTCGACGGCGCGTTTCCTGGAGCGCTCCGAGATCGTGCGCTCGTCGGAGAACTATCGGCTCGATGTGATGTCGAACGATTGGTGGGGCGAGCCGCTGGGCGCCATGCTGAGCCGGGTTCTCGTCGAGGAATTGGGTCAACGCCTGCCGCAGAGCACGGTCTTTGCCGAAAGCGGGGCCGTGTCGGCCTCACCCGACGCGACAATCGAGCTCAACCTACAGCGGCTCGATGAGGATGCCGCCGGCGATCTCGTCCTGCAGGCGCAGGCCAGCGCCAGCTTCAAAGGGCGCCCCGGCCAGGCGCTGCGCAATTTCCGGTTTGTTGTGCCGCCGCCAGCGCCCGGTGTCCAGGGCGAGGTCACCGCGATCAGCATGGCGGTTGGGCAGCTCGCCGACGGGCTTGCGGCGATGCTGATCACCGGCCGGTGATGCGCTCCGCGGCAGACCAGCCGATGAGCGAGCCGCAACTGCGGGAGTGCCCGGGCTGCGGCTTGTTGCAGACGGTGCCGCCTCTGGCGCCGGGGGTGACGGCGCAATGCGTGCGCTGCCCAACCATTCTGCGCCGCACCAGCGCTCATCAAATCGAACACATCATTGCGCTGACTTTGGCTGCGTTCGTCTTGCTCGTCGTCATGTGCTCGACGACGTTGATGAGCGTGGAGACCGCCGGCATCAGGCGCACTGCGGATCTGTTCTCGGGACCCGAGGAGCTGGTTCGGCAGAACATGGGCGAGCTCGCTGTGGTGATAATCTTCGTGACCGTACTGGCGCCGCTCATCCGGCTCGTCGGCATGCTCTATGTCCTGATCCGATTGCACGAAGCCGCGCCGCCCCGGCACCTGCGCGATGTCTTTGCCTGGGCCGAGCGCCTGCGGCCGTGGTCGATGCTCGAAGTCTTCGTGTTCGGCGTGTTTGTCGCCTATGTAAAGCTCGGCGACCTGGTGACGATCGGGCTCGCGGCGGGTGTTTATGCGCTTCTTGCGCTGACCTTTGTCCTCATCTGGATGGACTCCGCCCTCGATCGCGAGGCGATCTGGGAGAGGCTCTACCAAGGCCACCTTTGCGGCGGATCGCCACTTCTGGCCGGCGCGATCGGGTGCGAGGTCTGCGGCCTGGTCAGCGTGCCGCAGCCGGATGATCCTCGCTGCCCCCGCTGCGATAGCGCGCTGCACGGGCGTAAGCCGAACAGCGTCGCGCGGACCTGGGCGTTGGTCATCGCTGCCGCGGTCCTCTACATTCCGGCAAACTATTATCCAGTGCTGTCGGTCGTACAGCTCGGCGCCGGGCAGCCGAGCACAATCCTCGGCGGCGTCGAAGAGCTGGTGACGGCGCGCCAGTATCCGCTCGCCGCGCTGGTGTTCTTCGCTAGCATCGCGGTGCCGATGCTGAAACTCTTCGGCCTCTCGATCATGCTGATCACGATCCAGACCGGGCGCACGGGATGGCTGCGCGACCGCACCCGGCTTTACCACATCGTCCGGTTTGTCGGCCGGTGGTCGATGATCGACATCTTCATGGAGTCGCTGCTCGGCGCATTGGTCGCGTTCGGCTCGGTGATCACGATCCAGCCGGGCGCCGGCGCTCTCGCTTTTTGCGCCGTCGTGATCCTGACGATGTTCGCCGCCGAGACCTTCGACCCGCGGCTGATGTGGGACGCGGCTGTGGGGCGCGAGGGAGCGGCGATGGATGCCGCTCCACGGCTCGCATCCTTAGAGTGATAGTGCTCCGCGGCAATTCGCCCGATGGCGCGTCTGGAGCATTTCCGTCGAAGGTGCATAAGCCCCCGATTTAATCCTCCAACACGATGGGTAGGCGCCCCGGACTAGCGCGATGAGACGGGGGCGCTGATAACGGGGGCGTACCGTGGGAAAATTATAAGCGCTCACATCAGCAAGGGGGAGAAAATGATGACCGACCTCTGTCTCGCGTTGCCGCGTCCGCGGGATTTTGATTTCTTTGATCGGACTGACCGTTTCGGCTTGGGTGCCGGCGCAGCAATACAACGCGCTCGAAAAACGACTACAACCAGCTCAACCAGCAGCTCTCGGGCGAGATCGCGTCGCAGCAGGTGCACATCACGCGGCTGCAGGGAGCGATCAAAGTGGCGGTGAACAGCGATCTGCTGTTCCCTTCAGGGAGCTGGCAGATGCCTCCGTCGGCGGCGCAGCTGATCGCCAAAATGGCCCCGATACTGGCGCCGTTCCAGCAGACCACGATCGTCGTGACCGGCTACACGGATAACGTTCCGGTCGGCCCCGAATTGCGTGCGCAGGGGGTCGACAGCAACCAGCAACTCTCGCTGAAACGGGCGCAGACCGTTGGAAACTTCCTGATCTCCCAGGGGGTCAATCCAAACCTGGTCTCGGAGCGAGGCCTCGGCGATGCCGACCCGGTCGCCCCGAACGATACGCCGCAGGGGCGGGCGCAGAACCGCCGCGTCGAGCTGACCCTAGCCGGCCCCGGCACCTGAACGAGGGGGATGACATGACAAGGTTGAGAGCTACAACGCCTCGTCTGTTTGCATTGCTACTGTTTGCCGGTTGGTTAATGGCTGGCGTCTCGGCGGCATCAGCGCAAAGCCTCACACCCAGTGAAGCCAAGGCGATCGCGCGAGGACGCGTACATCTACGGATACTCGCTGATCACGACCGAGGTCACGCGCGTGCAGATGAGCAATGTCGACAAGGTCGAGGCGAATATGCACGCCCCGATGGGACAGTTCTCTAATGTCAAGCGCTACCCGCCCGCCAGACTACCGCGGGGTATCGGCGCCCAATGCCGACACGCTGTACTCGTTGGCTTGGCTCGACCTTGCCGAACCGCAGGTGTTCAGTCATCCGGACATGGGCAAGCGCTTCTACCTGTTCGAGATGACCGATCTGTGGATGACGGATTTCGAGACGCCCGGCACCCGCACCACAGGCGATAAGGCCGCGACCTACCTGATCACCGGCCCGGGCTGGAACGGCACGGTGCCGGACGGGATGAAGCAGATCAAATCGGCGACACGGTACATGGTGATCCTCGGCCGCACCTATGCCGACGGCACCGAGCAGGACTACAAGACCGTCAATGCGCTGCAGGCGCAGTACAAAATCACCCCGCTCAGCGCCTATGGGAAGCCCTACACCTACAAGGCGCCGCCCGTGAACCCGAACCCGGGCTTCAGCATGACCGATGCGCCGCAGGCGGTGATCCTCGGCATGGATACCGCCACCTACTTCAACATGATGGCGAAGCTGATGGGCGGCGCCGCCCCTCCGGCGCCGGAAGACGCACCGATGCTCACTCGCATGGCCAAGATCGGGTTGGTTCCCGGACAGCCGTTCGATATGGCCAAGCTCGACCCGGCCGCGCAAGCGGCGCTGAAGGATCTCGGCAAGGCCTCTCTGCAGCGCATCGAAGCCAATAAAGACATGCTGGGCACGATGGTTAACGGCTGGGTCATCACCAAGGGCCTCGGGATCTACGGGACGGATTATATGAAGCGGGCCGTGGTTGCCGCCTTCGGCTGGCCGGCAAACCGTCAGGAGGATGCCGTCTATCCCTATACCGAAGTCGACGGCACGGGGCAGAAGCTGTCGGGCGCGCACAAATACACGCTGACTTTCGCCAAGGGCGAGACGCCGCCGGTCAATGGCTTCTGGTCGATCACGATGTACGAGATCGACAAGGGCTGGTGGTTTGTTCCCAACGCTTTGAACAAGTTCACCGTCAGCCCGCGCAACAACCTCAAACCCAATGCCGATGGTTCGGTGACGCTCTATTTCCAGAACGAATCGCCGGGCAAGGACAAGGAGGCCAACTGGCTGCCGGCACCGAAGGGCGACTTTATCCCGATGCTGCGGATGTACTGGCCGAAGGACCAGTCACCCGTCGATCCTCAACGGGTCGTGGAAGCCTCCAGCGGTCACTCTCAGTAACTGAGGTAGTATGCAAAATACATTAGGTACGACCCACGTTATTTTTTTCCTGGCGGGCATCGGTCTCGCTGCGTGTGCCGCGCCAAATCCCAATACCCCCGCTGGCCGAGCAGAAATAGCGGGACAGAGATGTAACGTCTGCATTGTTCAGAACCCAGGAGATGGTGCGCCATGCTACGCGATCTGTATGCAGAAAGAGGAGGACCAGGCGGCATACATGAAGGCGTACGGACGATGAACCGCCTAATTGTCGCAATCTCCATTGGCGGTTTGCTCTGGATGCCGGTAACGGCCGGCGCTCAAACGCAGACTGTAACGGCCCCGAGCGCATCGCCGCAGGGCAAGTCGTCCGTCAAAGTCGACATGGTGCCGTCGCTTTTCGTCATGAACGCGCATGCCGCCAGCCTGCAAGGTCAAACCCTGACATTGGCCGGCGTAAGCCCGACGTCGATTGTGTTTGCCGATCGGCCGGTGAGAGCCGCAGGGCACCTGCCGACCGACGCCCTGCTCGAGGAATGGACAACCGGCGACTTTGCCAAAGACGCCCCGAATGCCACCGTATCGGTGCTCGGCAAGGATGGCGTTTCGGCCCGCGACGTCGTTGTCGAGCTGAAGAGCCCGCATCTCGAAGGCGACCGCCTGACCTTCGATGTGCGCGTGCTGGAGGGTGACTTGGCAGGCGCCGACGGCCCAGCCGCAGTGTTTGTCGACATCATCGGCATGCCCCTCACGCCACTGTCGTTTGCCGGCGTGGCCCGGCGCTCGGCGCGACGAGCCTATTGGTATGGCGCCGCGACCGCCCCGTACCGACCCTACGGCTACCCGGGCTATTACCCGCCGCCCTATGCTCCCTATCCTTACCCATACTGACGGTTTGAGGAGCTGCGAGGCAGTCAACTCGAGTTAAGGAAACTTGACTTTGGCTGTAGCGAACCGCAGTAATTCCGCCGCTGTTGCGCATCCGACACGCGGGATGGTGTGGGTCGAGGGCGGTGAGTTCCGGATGGGCTCGGATGTCCACTACCCCGAAGAGGCACCGGCGCACCGCGTGCGGGTCAATGGCTTCTTTATCGATCCCTGTCCGGTGACCAACCGCCAATTTGCCGCGTTTGTCGCTGCCACTGGCTATCGCACCGTCGCCGAGCGCGTACCGGATCCGGCTGACTACCCGGGCGCGTTGCCGCATATGCTCAAACCTGGCTCACTGATCTTCCGCAAGACGCGCGGTCCGGTGGATTTGCGCAATATCTCGAATTGGTGGGAATGGAAGCCGGGCGCGTATTGGCGCCATCCGGAAGGCAGGGGCAGCTCGGTTTCCGGAAGGCTGGATCATCCCGCCGTTCAGGTCGCATTCGAGGACGCAGAGACTTACGCCCGCTGGGCGGGCAAGGCCTTGCCCACCGAGGCCGAATGGGAATTCGCGGCGCGCGGCGGATTGGAAAGCGCAGAATTTGCCTGGGGTGACGAATTCGCCCCGGAAGGCCGCCAGATAGCGAACACCTGGCAGGGCGAATTCCCTTGGCAAAACCTCTGTGTCGACGGGTTCGAGAGGACCTCGCCGGTCGGCGCCTTCCCGGCAAACGGCTACGGGCTATTCGATATGGCGGGCAATGTCTGGGAATGGACCACCGATTGGTTCAGCGCCCGCCATATGCCGAACGCCGAAAGCCCTTGCTGCACACCAAACGATCCGCGGGGCGCACCGGTAGAGGCCAGTTTCGATCCTGTCCAACCGCAGTTCTCGATTCCGCGCAAGGTGGTAAAGGGCGGCTCGTTTCTGTGCGCGCCGAACTACTGCCGGCGTTACCGCCCGGCGGCGCGTCACGCGCAAATGGTCGACAGCGGCATGAGCCATATCGGCTTCCGCTGTGTTGTGCGAGGTTGATGGCAGGCAGAGGGGAGCACATCGATGACCGATGCCGAGCCGCAGAGACTGAGTTTCTGGCGAAACTGATCATTGCGCTGATCCTTGTGCTGATCCTTGTGCTGATCGTGACACGGTTCGGGATTAGGCCTGTCGATCGAGCATAGGTTGAATGTATGTTGAAGGGCAGTCGGATTCCCGGCCAAAACATGAAGCTGGTGGCGCTAAGGACCAGGAGATTATAGTGATAGCTGATACAACCGCGAAACCCCCGCTGCACCAACGTGCCATGCACGAGCTCAAAGAGCTCGTGTTCATTTCTCTTTACCTCTACATCACCATCGGAGCGGTCATCTTGATGAAGACAGCCGTGCTGCGTACCGAGGGTATCGAATTCACCCCCTGGGGCATCGCCATCGTCAAGGCCGTGTTATTAGCGAAATTCATGTTGCTCGGCGAGGCCATCAGAATGGGCGGGCGCCGCACCACTGGCCCGCTGATCTGGCCCACGCTACAGAAGGCGTTCGGCTTGCTGGTACTGCTGATTATCATGACCATTATCGAGGAAGCCGTCGTCGGCCTCTTTCACGGCCGGTCGATCGCCGTTTCGCTCGGCGAACTCTTTGGTCCGCGCCTCGAGGAAACGCTCGCCGGCTACCTAATCATGCTGATGGTGCTGCTCCCGTATTGCGCCTTCCGCGTCCTTGAGGAGGTGCTCGGCGAAGGCAGGCTGGCGCGGATGTTCTTTGTCAAGCGGGAGCCAATTGAACGAATCTAAGGGGAGCCTGGGACTCGCCCTAGACCCCGCTAGCTAGTCAGCAAAGAGGCACCGGGCATGGCAGATGCAACCGCCGCCGCTCATGCGGGCAGGTTTGAAGTACGGGTCACCGCAGACAGCCACTTTGCCTGGTTGCGGACGCGCCTTGCCCTCGAGCGCACGATGATGTCCTGGCAGCGTACTGCCGTGGCGCTGATCGGCTTCGGGTTTGCGATCGTCCAGTTCTTTGAGCGCATGCAGCAGATGCCGGGGGTCCGACCCGCCGAACATCCCCATGCCGCGCAATATATGGGGCTGGCGCTGATCTCCTGCGGCGTTCTCGCACTCGTCATTTCGGTTTGGCAGTATTTGTGGACGGTTCGCTACATGTGGGGCGGAGCGTTCGCCGCACTCGCCGGGATGACCAAGGAGGGACTGCAATCGCCGGTCCTCGCGATTGCCATTCTGCTGATCCTGATCGGCGTATTTGCCTTCTTGGCCGTGCTGCTGCGCCTGGTGTAGCCGCGCCGGAGAGCAACCGGGCCCAATGAGCATTTTTAGGATTACTGAACCAAAGAGAGGAGACTGAAATGGCCAAGTCAGGCAAGCCGAATATTCTCATCCTGTGGGGCGACGATATCGGCTGGTGGAACATCAGCTACAACAACCGTGGCCAGATGGGCTATCGGACCCCCAACATCGACCGCATCGGCAATGAGGGCGCGACCTTTACCGACTACTACGGTCAGCAAAGCTGCACCGCCGGGCGCGCGGCGTTCATCACCGGGCAGAACCCGATCCGCACCGGCCTGACCAAAGTGGGCATGCCCGGAGCCGATGTCGGTCTGCGGGCGGCAGACCCGACTATCGCCGATTTGTTGAAGCCGCTGGGTTACGCGACCGGCCAGTTCGGCAAGAACCATCTGGGCGACAAGGACGAGTTCCTGCCGACGGTGCACGGCTTCGACGAGTTTTTCGGCAATCTCTACCACCTCAATGCGGAGGAAGAGCCAGAAGACCCGGACTATCCGAAGGACCCGGAGTTCAAGAAGCGGTTCGGACCCAGAGGCGTATTGCACAGCTGGGCGGACGGCAAAGGCGGACAAAGGATCGAGGATACCGGCCCCCTCACCAAAAAGCGCATGGAAACCATCGATGAAGAGGTGACCGAGCATGCGCCCGCCTTCATCGACCGCTGCCACAAGGACGGGAAGCCGTTTTTCCTGTGGTACAACACGACCGCGATGCACTTCCGAACCCATAGCGCCGAAAAGCACAAGGGCAAGAGCGGCCAGGGAGAATACAACGATGTCATGGTGGCCCATGACGAGAACATCGGCCGCATGCTGGCCAAGCTCGACGAGCTCGGCATTGCCGACGACACGATCGTCATGTACTCGACCGACAACGGCCCCCATTACAACAGCTGGCCGGATGGCGCGATCACCCCGTTCCGCAGCGAAAAGAACACCAATTGGGAGGGCGGCTGGCGGGTTCCGATCTTCGTGCGCTGGCCGGGCCAGATCAAACCGGGTCTGGTATTGAACGATATCGCTTCACATCAGGACTGGTTGCCGACACTCCTTGCCGCCGCTGGAGAAGCGGATATCGCGCACAAGCTTCTCAATGGCCACCAGGTGGGAGACAAGAGCTTCAAGGTGCATATCGACGGGTACAATTTGCTGCCGTATCTGACCGGCGAGGCAAAAGAGAGCCCCAGGAAGTTCTTTTTCTATATCAGCGATGACGGCGACATTCTGGGGATTCGCATGGGTGACTGGAAAGTCGTGCTGATGGAGCAGCGGGCAAAGCAGCTGATGTGCTGGTTCGAGCCGTTCGTCAAATTGCGGGCTCCGAAGATGTTTAACCTGCGCCGCGATCCGTTCGAGCGGGCGGACGAAAACTCGAACACCTATTGGGACTGGGTGATCTCCCACGCCTATCTGCTCTATGAAATGCAGGGGCTCGTAGCCCAGCAAATTCAGGCCTTCGTCCAATTCCCGCCGCGCCAGAAGCCGGCCGCATTCAACCTTGACGAGGTGCTCCGCCACCTCCAGGAGGCGTCCGGCAGCAGCAATCGTTAAGTTAGTACGTCAGTATCTGGCGGAGGACCGGACCCGAGCCGGTCCTCACTCGAGGGGAGTGGGGGATGCAACAAACCCGAACACTGATTTTCGCGGTCTTCGCGAGCATTGTCGTGATTGCATCCGGGCCGCATGGGGCCTGCGCGCAGGATGCGACCGGCCCTTACGGAATGCAGTTCTTCGTCACCCCCTACCTCTGGCTCGCGGGTATCGACGCCACGACGAAGACGCCATTGCAGCGGCTGCCCGAGGTCAATTCGAGCGTAGGACCCTTTCAGTTGCTGGGCCACCTCGACGGGGCGCCCTTCATGGGATCGTTCGAGGTACGTCAAGGGCCGCTCGGGTTCCTCGGCGACGTATTGCACGTCCCGGTCAGCACCAACATCACCACGCGCAATGTGTTGTTCCAGGGGGGCAACGCGGGGCTGAACACCAATATGGGCACCGGCCTTGTGCTCTACCGCCTGCTCGATCAGCCGGCGCAGTTCGCCGATCTCGGCCTCGGCTTTCGCGCTTGGAGCTTCTCCGCCGATCTGTCTCTCAATCCCGGCCTCCTTCCTGGGCAGAGCGTGAACCGCGGCTCGGGTTGGGGTGATCCTCTGATTGGCGGTCGCTATCACTACGACTTGGGCAACGGGTTCGGCCTGACGGCCTATGGCGATGTCGGGGGGTTCGGGGTCGGCGCGCATATCGATTGGCAGGTTATCGGCACAGCCGAATACGCCCCGAACCCGTGGCTCAATCTTCGGCTCGGTTATCGCAGCCTCAACTTCAATTACAATCGGAACAACAGCAATCTGGGCTTCAACGTCCACATGAAGGGGCCGATCTTTGCCGCAACTTTCCGTTTCTGATCCATTACGCGACCGATGCGACGAATGGGGACTGCTCTGGGGGTCCGTCGACCGAAGAGGTGGCACCACGGCCCTGGTAGAAAATACCCCAATAAGTGGAACGATGCCGATCACGCTTTTCAGGACTGGTCCGCGCAGCTCGCCTCGCGCATGCAAGAACGCGGCGCCCGCCCGAGCTAACCTGCCTGTGCCGATGACGATCTTAGAATTGCCGCTTTCGCACTGCATGATTGGTCTCATAGAGGCCGGCGGCTTCCACCCGATGCGCGGCGCGGAGCGTGACCCAGCGCCCGTGTGCGCCACAACCGAAAGGAGAGCTTTCGCTGTAGACTTGCTGTAAATACAGCCATGATCGAGGACCGATGCAACGATTGATTGTCGCGAGGCGTCGCCATTCCGAGAAACGCGTGGTGAATACGCGTTCGAGACCTCATCGGTGACGGCGAGCTCCGAGGAGACAGCCAAACCACGGGCTGCGGTACGCACCTTGTGCAGCGCACAATTTTGCTTGAGAACCATGATCGTTTCGCTTACCTTAGACGTTGTGCGTCGCGAGATGTGCCGCGGCGAAGAACAAGGGTAAGATCATGGAAACCAAGGGCAGACGCTCTGTACGCGCGTCCGGGCCGACCGAGGCCCCGGCCGCGCCGTTCAAGCCGGTCGCAGCTCCGCCCCCAGCAAACGGGCCGAGCGAGGCCGAACCGCCGAAACCCGCCGAGCTGCTGGTCGAGGCGACCAAGTCGACGGAAACAGCTGTCGATTTCGCCGTCGCTGCTGCTACGGCGCCACTAGTGCCGAGCGTCAGCGCACTCCCATTAGCGCCTAAGAATGCGAATCCCACCGATTATTTCGAGGGCGATGCAGCCGCGGCGCTCGCCCAGTCGCAAGCAGCGCTGGCGCGTGGCCTCGAAGCACTCAGCGCCGAGATGGCCGGACTGGCACTTTCGGGCATGAATGTACTGGCGCGCACAGCAACGAAGTTGCTCGCGGTGAAGACGCTTTCCGATGCGATCGAGGTGAATGCCGGGTTCACTTGCAGCAGTTTGGAGTCTCTGGTCGGCAGCTCCGCGAAGATTTCGGAGCTTGGGGTAAAGCTCGCTGCCGAGACCTCTCAGCCGCTCCTCGGCCAACTCGCACGTGGGTGGGGCAAGGCGGCTCGGCTCGGCAGCTGAGATCTCAGCTGCGCGAAACGGGCGGTGCACCGGCCTCTTACTCGACTTTGGCTAGGAGGGCCCGGATCTGACGGTCGATGAACTGGCCCTCGGGTGTTTCCGGCACGGGGCGTGCCGCGCGATGGCCGAGGTCTGACGGGATTTCTGCATAGCTCGCCCGCTTGACGCCGTCACGAATCAGGCGGGCGCCGTCGACCCCGAGCAGCCGGTCGCTCGCGCTCGGCAATACGAGCGTCGGCGCCGTGATCTGCGCCAGAGCGGCGCTGAGGTCGCCGCCAAACGGACCAGAGACGTCATGCGCGCGGCTCGCGGCATAGCGCAACACCAGCGAGTTGGCGTCCCAATTGGCAAAGGCGCGAGCGGCATCCTCGCTCTCCTTCGCCAATTGCGCTGCCGGCAACCGGTCGAGATAAGGCGCCGACACGGTCCACGGGTAATAGGCCATGCCGGCGAGTCGCAGTCCCTCAACCGGGTTCCGCGTATACCGGCCGCCCTGCCAATCCGGATCGAGCGCGATCACAGAGGTCATCAGATCGACGGTGAGCTGAAAATTGGCTTCGGCCTTGGGGCTCGGAACCAGCAGGATCAGGCTGCGCATCATCTCCGGGTGATGAATGCCCCATTCCAGGGCTTCGAAAGCGCCCATCGAGCTGCCGCCGACCGCGCGCAGGGTCGTCAGTTCGAGCCCCCGGGTGACCAGCGCGTGCTGCGCCGCCATTATGTCGCGGATCGTGTAGCGCGGGAAATCCTGTCCCAACCCGTCCTTTGGCGAGGATGAATCCCCGCCGCCGATCGCGTCGACCGTGATCACGAAATTCTTGTCGGTGTCGAAGGTCTTCCCCGGTCCGATCATTGCGTCAAAGGAATGACGGCTGCCGCTCGTCCCGTGTAGCAAGAGGATTGCATTGTCGCGCCCGGCGCCGAGTTTGCCGTGGGTTTCGTAAGCGACCCGCAATTCCGGCAGGATGGAGCCGTTTTCAAACGGGAAGTCGTAGACGTTGAAAATCTGTGGTTCGGCGCACGCTGCGCCAGCAACGCAAACCGCCAACGCGCCAGCCGAGAGAGCCCTCAATTCCTACTCGCGATTGTTTGGTTAAGATTTTGTTCGACAGCGGCCTCGCGCCGCAGCTAGAGTTGACCCCCAAGCTGCTGATGAGCGAGGCCATGCGTATGCTGCGGTCAGCCTATCTTTCTCGGGTAGTGCCCGATTCGGCGCGGGCGCAAACCATTCTCGCTTTTCTGCTGTGGAGCGGCGTCACGGTCTTCATCTTCGGCATCCTCATCGATTGGTTTCGCTGACTGTCTGCCTCGCTTCGCGTCTCAGCCATCGTTCGAGTCCCGCGAACGATAGGTCGGTGACGATCGCGAACAGTGCGACCAGAACAGCGCCTTCGATGACGAAAGGCAGCTTGTCAGCGACCAAGCCATTAAAGATCGGAGTGCCGAGCGTCAAGGCGCCGACCGTTGATCCAATCGTTGCCGTTCCGATGGCGATCGTGACCGAGACGCGTATTCCAGAAAGGATCACCGGAGCGGCCAGGGGCAACTCCACATCGCGCAGCTGCTGCCAAGACGAAAGGCCGAGACCTGTGGCTGCTTCGCGCACGGCGCGAGGCACTCCTTCCAGACCGGCGATCGCGCTCGCGATAATCGGCAGCAGGCCATAGAGAAACAACGCCAGCACCGTCGGGCGGGAACCAAAACCGACGGCCGGGACGGCAATCGCCAGAACGGCGGCGGGCGGCAAGGTCTGGCCCACGGTCGCCAGCGTGTTGACCATCAATCTGAAATCCTGTCCCACCGCGCGGGTGACGAACACCGCGAGCGAAAGGCCGACCGATATCGCCGCAAGGCTCGCCGCCGCGACCAGTGCCAGGTGAGACAGGAGCAACGCAAGAAAGCTGCTGCGCTGGTAGATCACCGGTTCGGCGCCTGGAAAAGCCCAGTGCAACACCGGTCTCAGCGCTTCCATCCGTAGCAGCAGCACTGCAAAAAGGAGCCCGACCCACAGGATCGGGCTCGCGAGGATACGAGACCCGTTCATCCTAGGCGGCCTATGCGGCGGTGCCGTGCCATGCTTTCATCCACGCTGTCTCACCTCGTCGAAAAACCGGGGCTGGTAGCGCAGGCGACCTCCTAAAATGCTACCATAGCAACCGGACCAACACGCATTCGATCCGACCGATGCGATGACGCGCTTGCGGCTTTACTCCACAATTCTGTGTTTGGTGCCAGCCGCCCTCTTCTGCGAGCCTCGGCAGAGCTGGGCATGGGGTAGCGAGGCGCACGAGATCATAGCCCTCCTTGCCGATCGCCTCCTAGAAACCGGGGATCCGCCGGTCGAAAAGAAGGTTGCCGAGACTCTCGCCGGAGACAAATCCAATACCTGGACGAAAACCGATATTGCCGGAGAGGCAATCTGGGCCGATGCGCTGCGCGAGAAGAGCCCGGAGGGACGCGCCGCAACATCGAAGTGGCATTACGTGAAACTCGATCCCGACAATCCCGATATCAACAAAGCCTGTTTCGGCAGACCCGCCTTGCAAGCGATGATGCCGGCGAGTCACGGGCCGCAAGACGACTGCATCGTCGACAAGATCGAGCAGTTCGCAAAGGAGCTGCGCGAGCCCGGTACTTCGGCGCCGGAGCGGCTGATGGACGTACAATTCTTGCTCAATCTTGTCGGCGATATACATGACCCGCTATTCGCGATCGAGCGCAACGACCAGAGCGGGCGCTGTGTTGCGGTTCTCCCGCCCGGGAGCAAGAGCCCGGTTCGCCTCAGCGCCTACTGGGAGGACGACTTGGTCGCCGAGGCGGAGGGGAAAAACCCGTCCAAGGCGGCCGAGCAGATCGCCGCCGGGTTGACCGCAGTCGATATTCGCAAATGGTCTGGTGGCACCTCGGAGGAATGGGCCCGGGAATCATACGAACTCGCGAAGTCGGTGGTATACGGCTTTCCGGCCTCAGCAGGCGATCATTTCAGCTTTCCAGTGCGGAAGGGGGAAACGGATGCCTGCGGGCCGGTTCCGCTACATCGGCTTGATGCGCGGTATCGCGACCACGCCGTTGCCGCGATCAAGGAGCAGTTGGCGAAGGCGGGCGTCCGTCTCGCCGCTCTGCTGAGGGACAATATCCAATGAGCTTTTTGGCGATTACCGGTCTCTCGCCGGACGCGATTTGACCAGCGCGGCGGCGATGGCGATCGGATCGTCATCCGCTCCGGCAAGGTATTCGACCGCGCGCGAAACCGGCGGATTGAGCCGGTCGGCCAATTGAGCGATCTCGGAGATCGGCACCGGCCGCGCCTCGAGGTATTCGGCACACTGGCCGAGCACCCTTTCGAGAACAAAAGCCACCGTCACCCGGCTCGACGACATCGATGATGCCACGCATCCCCGGGCGGAAATCGCCAACTCCAGCAGAGCGTCCAAACTGCCGAACCGGCCGCGTTGCGCCTGATAAAGAAATTGACGCCTGAGATGCGCCGCGGCGAGGTCGATTACCGATTTGCTCAACTGAAATCACGCCAGGTAAACACAGCTTCGAACTTAACGCCCGCCGCTCGGAAGTTCTCCTCGGCTCCTTCCAGGCGGTCGACCACGGAGACCACCTTCAACACCGTGCAATCCCATTGACGCGCCTGGTTCACCGCCTGCATCGCCGAGCCGCCGGTGGTCGTGACATCTTCGAAGAGAATAACTTTCGATCCTCTCTGCAGCAGTCCGTCTATACGTTGATCGGTACCGTGCCCCTTGTTTTCCTTGCGCACAAAAAAGCCCTTGAGCGGCTTTTCGGGCCAGCTTCTGGCGCACAGAGCGGTGACGATCGGGATCGCTCCGGTTTCCAGCCCCCCGATGTACTCGACATCCTCGGGCTTGATCGCCTCGAACAGCAGGTCTGCCAACAATGCCGCTCCCTCCGGATCGAACATTGTTCGTTTCATGTCGAAGAAGAAGCTGCTCGACCGTCCTGAAGCGAGCACAAAATCCCGATTCTGTAATAGTGATTGCCGCCTGATGATGGCGATCAGTCTTTCTCGTTTTTGACGAAGATCGATTATTCGGGAAGTGGCCGGTATTTCCGGGTCGTGCAGGTGTTCTATTCCGATCTCGGAGGGGTGGAGTGCCATCAGGTGGTGAGCCGTGCGGCGGTTCGATCCACAGAATTAAACCTGAACACACGCCTGAAAACAAGTGACCTCGGTACCGGGACAAAGCCCCAAGGGAGCGATCCTTGACGCGGTGTTGCGGCGATCGTACTGCTTCAGACAGTTCTCGATTCACCCAGGCGTAGGAGGGGTTATGGCAGTTCGGCTTGTCGTCACGATCACGGCCGCACCGGGAAAAGGGTCCGAGCTCGCGCAGGCGTACAGGGCGCGCTGCGAGGAGTGTATGAAGGAGCCGGGCTGCGAGCAATTCGAGGTTTTCCAGAGTGCGCTTAACCCGGACAAGCTGGTTTTGCTGGAACGCTGGTCCGATCAAGCGGCGCTCGACACTCATGCCAAGTTAAACGCGACTTGCCCCGCCCTAAACCCGCAGCTGCGTGTCGGCAGCGGCGAGCGCGAGGATTACGAGTACAAACGGACCCGCTGAGAAAGTATTGGCGATGGTGACCCCTGCGATTTGGCCGGCGCTTGATTACAGCCGGGTGCCCTACCGCCTTTATCACGACGACGAAATCTATGCCTGCGAACAGGAGCGGATATTTCGCGGGCCGGTGTGGAGCTATCTCGGCCTCGAGAGCGAAATCCCCGAGCCGGGGGATTTTCGGGCGACCTGGGTCGGCGAGACGCCGGTCATCTTCAACCGCGAACAGTCGGGCGCGATCAAGGCTTTTGTCAACCGGTGCGCGCATCGCGGCGGGCTGGTCCGTCGCGAGCTTTCCGGCAACGCCGACGAGCACATCTGCATTTATCACCAATGGTGCTATGGGCTCGACGGCTCGCTGATGGCGATCCCGTTCCGGCGCGGCATTCGGGGCAAGGGCGGCCTCGACGCGAGCTTTGAGATGCGCAGGCACGGACTGCGCCCGCTCAGGGTCGGCACCATTAACGGCGCGGTGTTCGGCACACTAGCCGAGGACGCCGAGCCGCTCGAAAGCTATCTCGGCCCACCGATCCTGGCCCAGCTGCGCCGCCTGTTCGACCGGCCGGTCCGGGTGCTCGGCTACAATCGCCAGCGGATCCGGGGCAACTGGAAGCTCTATGCCGAGAATACCCGCGACAACTACCACGCCAGCCTGTTGCACGAGTTTCTCGTCACCTTCGGGCTCGACCGATCGACCCAAATCGGCGGCGTCAATATGGACGCGCGGCATCGTCACAACATCACCTGGGCCGAGGCGGGCAGCGACACCGACGAGTTCGCGCACCAGGCTTACGCCGGCGCCGGGGTGCGCAACGACTTCCTGTCGCTGAAGCAGCCGTCGCTCGTTGCCTTCCGTCCTGAACGCGACGACAACCTCAATCTTGTGGTCACCTCGGTTTTCCCGTCCGCGGTTTTTGTGCAGATCAGCAACAGCCTGGCGGTGCGCCAGATCCGGCCGCGCGGCATCGATGAGGTCGAGGTTTTTCAGACCATGCTCGGCTACGCGGACGATCCGCCCGAGATGACCTTGCATCGGTTGCGCCAGGCCAATCTGGTCGGCCCGGCCGGCCTCGTCTCAATGGAGGACGGGGAGGCGATCGAGATTGCCCACCGCGCCTCACGGCCCGACCTCGACCGCGCCACGGTCATCGAGCTTGGCGGGGGCGGAGTGATTTCCGATCGCGACTATCGGGTAACCGATGTGCCGCTGCGCGGTTTCTGGTCGTATTATGCCGAGCTGTTGGGCATCGAACCGGAAGGCGCGGTGCGATGAAGGCCGACCGCGCCGCGGTTTGCGATCTGCTGGCCGAATACGGCGCGCTGATCGACGCGGCAAAGTTCGACGAATGGCTCGGCCTCTTCGCCGAGGAGTGCCGGTACCAGATCGTCCCGCGGGAAAATTTCGACCGCGGGCTGCCGGCGGCGCTGGTCTTTTGCGACAGCCGCGCGATGCTCGAGGACCGCATCCGGGCATTGCGCGAGGCCAACAAATACAACATACACATTGATCGCCATGTCATCGGTCTGCCGCGGGTTCTCGGTGACAGCCACATGGTCGAGGCGCCCTTCGCCGTCTTCCAGACCGACCAGGAAGGCGAGAGCCGGCTGTTCGCCACCGGGCTTTACCGCGACCGGCTCGAGATTTTCGGACGGCGCCTCAAAATCCGCGACAAGCTGATCTTGCTCGACACCTTCGCAGTTCCCAGCCTGCTCGCGACGCCACTGTGACCCGACCGACGGTACGCCGCTGTTGTCGCCCGAGCGGCATCGGAGCAGCATTAAAGCGCCGCGGGTGAGCGCGGCACATTCGGGAGGGGGAAAATGGTTTCATCGAGATTCGGCGGAATGGCCGCTGTTGCGATTGCAATCGGCGCCCTGGTTGCCGGGCCTTCGTCACGCGCTCTCGCTCAAATTTTAATCGTCGGCAATGACGAGAAGCAGGGGTGGGATGAAAACGGCAAGCCGATCTTTCGCGAGCCCGGCAAAGACACGCTGACGGTAATCGACATTTCGAAACCGGACACGCCGCGAATAGCCTCTTCGATACCGCTGATGAATTCGGTGGTCGGGCCCCCGACCAACCTGGCAGTCACTCCGGCGGGCGACATTGCTCTCGTGGCTAACTCGTTGGAGCCGCTTGTTCAGGGATGGGGCCATCGGCTCGAGCCGGACAACAAGGTCTTCTTGATCGACTTGAAGGCAAATCCGCCCGCCGTCATCGGAACGATCACGGTCGGCAAGCAGCCCTCCGGCATGGCCATCGCCCCGAAGGGCGATCTGGCGCTCGTGGCCAATCGCGCCGACGGCACGATCTCGGTCATGTCGATCCACGGCAAGGATGTTCTGGTCGTCGATACGGTGCCGGTCGGAGCGGCGACTGACCAGGTTTCCGCGGTCGCAATCACGCCCGACGGCAGGCACGCGCTCGCCGCCAAAGCCGCCGCGAACAAGGTCGCGCTGTTGTCGATCGACGGCCAGAAGGTGACCTACGCCAAGCGCGACCTGCCGACCGGTATCTTTCCCTACAACGTCGCGGTGGCGCCGGACGGCAAGCTCGCGCTGACCGTTGACAACGGCAACGGCGGGAGCTCAGACGGCAATGCCGACACGGTCAGTGTCATCGACCTAGAGGCGGACCCGCCACGGGTCATCGATCATGTAATGGTGGGCGATTCGCCCGAGGGCCTGGCGATCAGCCCGAAGGGCGATCTCGCGGTCTCAGTCGAGGCGCGCGGATCGAACATGCCCAAGACCGTCTTTTTTCATCATTCGGCCGGCGCGGTCACCGCGCTCAGGATCGACGGCAAGAAGGTCACCAATATCGGCAGCATCGATGTCGGCGCACTGCCCGAAGCCGTCGCCTTCAGCCCGGACGGCCAGTACGTCTATATCGGCAACTTCATCGACGGGGATTTGTGGGCATTGAGGGTAGAGGGAGGCAAGCTGACCGATACCTCACAACGCATCAAGCTGCCTGGCCACCCAGCATCGATGCGCGGCGGCCCGCAATAGCGCCGATTCCGGAGGGTTAGCCGCGGTTGATGCTTGCTGAATGGGCGAGCCTGGCATCAGGATCTTCGACCAATCGCGCTGCATCTGACTCGCGTGGACGAGCTTGTGCTCATCACACTCGACCGGCCAGAGGTGCTGGACGCCCTCCTTCCTCGAAAAGCGCAAACCCGCCTTCCGCGATGAGTGAGCTCTACAGCTAGATGACCGGCCGCAGTTTCACGTCGAAGTGATGGGAGAAGGCATCGCTTGTCGGTCCGAGTAGCCGGCTGCGAGGGCGCATCTCTCGAGAACCGAACCGCAGCCCAGGTCCTTCGCCATCAGGATCTCGTCGAAGTACCTGCCGCGAAATTTCAGGGAGTTCTTCTCGATCCCGTACTCGACGAAGCCGAGGCGGGCATAGAGCCGGCGCGCTTGCTCGTTGCCCACCACCACGCTGAGCTGGATCAGTTCGACACGCTCACTTGCATAAACGATTACCGCCTCGACCAATCGGCTAGCGATCCCAGCCCCTCTGGCGTCCGGGCGGACATACATGCCCCAGAGCAGGCCTTTGTGCGCTTCCTTCTCTTCCTGTCGAACCGCAAATCCGGTAACTCCCAGAATCTTTTCATCACGAATTGCGCCAAACACGACGGAACCGCCGAGTCGTTCGAAAAACCAAGCCAGCGGCTTGGTAAACTCAGCCTCGAACGTGCTGCCGAAGGCTTCCGGGCTCTCCTTGAGACCCTCCAGACGGATGCTGCGGTACAAAGCAGCGTCCCCTGGGGTCAGCTGGCGTATGTGAATATCTGCGGCGTGCAAGCGTATCTCCCGCGTTCCGATGCTCGCTGCGGTCGCGCGTGCTCGTTTGTCGACCGTCGGTTGCAACTGACCTGCTCTATATCTCCCTCCTATGGCAATTTTATGCCGCCCTTCAGCCGATGCGGGTCTGGCTCCCGGCAGAACGTCCGCCTGTGGGTCTAACGAAAATCGGCCAGGGAACGGTCGGCTCGGTTCCGAGGTTCGAAGGGCAGACCCTTCCCGCACCGAGGACGCTCTATGTTCAGCCGAAATGACCTGGACGAATTGGTGGCCATGGACGCCCAGCCGGCCGTTTCGATTTATCTCCCGACGCATGTTGCCGGGCGTGAGATCCGGCAAGATCCGATCCGGCTCAAAAACCTGTTGTCTTCTGCGGCGGAATGGCTCGCTACCAAATGGCGCAGGCCCGAAATGGAGGATTTTCTCGGACCAGCCGAGTCACTGGTCGGAGATGAAGAGTTCTGGCGGCATCAGAAGCAAGGGCTGGCGGTGTTTCTCGCCCCGGGCTTCAACCGCATCCACAAATTGCCGATCCCGATCGCGGAGGAGACTTTGCTCGGCGACCATTTCCATATCAAGCCGTTACTCCCGCTGCTCGAGGACGCCGGCTCATTCTGGCTGTTGACGATCAGCGCCAAACACACCCGGCTTTACGATGGGTCCCGCTGGGAAGTCAGCGAAAACAAAGAGATCGACCTGCCACAGGGCGTCGGTAAGATCCACGCGATGACGGATTACGAGGAAACACAATACGCCAGCCCGGTGGGTCGGCGCGGGACACTCGCCCACGCACAATCTTTCGGCGAAGCGCCGGAAGAGCTGCGCAAGAGCGAGTTGATCGAGTTCCTGCACCGCGTCGCCTCGGCGGTCGAGCCTCGTCTCAAGAGGAATCCTGCGCCGGTCATTCTCGCCGCCCACCCCGAAATCCAAGGGCATTTCCGCGAGATCGCCGGATGGAAGGAGTTCCAACCAGGCGGCATTACCGAAAATCCGGATGCGCTGACCGATAATGAACTGCATCAACGCGCGTATGCGCTCGTCGAGCCAAAGATAGCCGATGCCCGCACCGCAGCTGTCGATCGCCTCAACTCGTTCCTCGCGGCAGGCAAGGTGACAACCAAGCCCGAGGAGATCGTCAAGGCTGCGCGCTATGCGCGTGTCGACACCCTCTTTCTGACCCGGGACGACCATCTTTGGGGCAGTTTTGACGAATCGGCAGACCGAGTCGTCGCTCACGGCAGCGCCGCCGATGGGGACATCGATCTCCTGGACTTTGCTGCTCTGATGACCTTGCGTCAGGGCGGGTCGGTGACGCTCGTCGCGCGGGAGGCGTTGCCTCCCTCGGGTCTCTCCGCCGCGATACTCAGATATTGAAAGATTGTTACTGCCGGACCAGCTGCTTGCGAAAGCAGAACGAATTCGGCTCGTAGGCCTCCGCGCGGTCCATCGCTGAGGTCACCTCGACGAATTCGCAGCCGGCGGCGGAACCCATCCGTTCGGCGTGCTCCATCAGAAGCATGCCCGCCCCATGATGGCGTGTCCGCTGGTCGACCACCAAGGCCGTAACGCGCACGATCGGATTTGTGTAATTGCAGCATCCGACACAGATGTAATGCGAGAAGTCCAAGGACTTGACCGTCCGCGGCCGCGAGAAAAATCGAGTCCGCCTCAGTTTTGCTGACCCCCGAACGTGTTCCGTCGCATGCCGAATCGAGACTGTGTACCCCAGTTCACCCAAAAGGGTGCTCACTGCAACAGCATCGTCTGGCGTACACGCCCTGATCTCGATCATATCCCGCTTCCGATGCCGAGGAGTTCGCCGATCCGGTCGGCCGCCTTGAGGCCGGAGCCGGTCAACACGGCAACGGTCGTCTGATCCGCGGTGATTGTCCCGTCGGACAGGAGCTGGGTCAGCGCCGCGCCGGCGGTGGCGGCGGTGGGCTCGACAAATAACCCGAGCCGGCCGAGTGCGGCGAGTGCCGACGCGATCTCCTCTTCTGCGACCGCGACGACGCCCCCTCGCGAGCGGCGCAACGCTGCTAGCACCTCGGCGATGCGGACCGGTCTCGGGGAGGCGATCCCGTCGGCGACAGTCGGGCGTGCCGCGAACGGCATAAAGCGGTCCGCGCCCGCCGACCAGGCCGCCGCAAATGCTGCGCAATTCGCCGCCTGGACGGCAAACAGCCGCGGTCGCACGGCAATCTCGCCGCCTCTCTCGAGTTCGTCGAAGCCGCGTTCGAGCCCGAGAATGTTGCTGCCATACCCCGTCGGAATGAGGACATTGTCGGGAACCCGAAAGCCTAGCTGCTCCCACAATTCGAAGGCGAGGGTCTTCGTGCCCTCGATAAAGAACGGTTGCCAGTTGTGGCTGGCATAAAAACTCTCCCCGATCGCGGCGAGCGCCGCTTCGGTAACGTCCTGCCGTGTGCCGGGGATCGGCCGCACATCGGCTCCCGCGACCGCGATCTGCACGAGCTTGGCGCGGGGCGCCGCGGCCGGGACATAGATGCGGCACGGAATTCCCGCCGCCGCTGCGTAGGTGGCTATCGAGGCGCCGGCATTCCCCGAGGAATCTTCGTGGATCGGCCCGACCCCGACTTCGAGCAAATGATTGAGCATGACCGCCGTGCCGCGGTCCTTGAACGACCCGGTAGGCATCTGCGATTCGAGCTTGAAATGGATCTTTGCCCTCTGCCAATCGCGCAGCAGGAGCGGCGTCCATCCTTCACCGAGCGAGACCCGCGGTGGAGTTGATAATGCGAGCGCCGCGCCGTATCGCCAGAGCGAGGCATTCCTTGCAACAATTTCGCGCCGCCCAAAGCCTCGGCCGGGCGCCAGATTGAGGTGACGTCCGCAATCGCACCGCCACAGCGGCCGATCGGCAGCGCAGACATGCAGGCAGGCGGGGCAATGATAGCTCGCGACCGGCATTTTTACCCCATCCAAGCCCGACAGCACGAGGCTAGCTGAACTCGACCGCTGCCGCCTCTGTTCTCATGAGAGGCCCGCATGCACAACAGCAGAGGAAATGGACATGGCCCAAGGAAAAGTCACGACGGACCACGACGAGATCCGCAAATGGGCGGAGGCCCGCGGCGGGCGCCCCGCCGCTGTGCGCCGGACGCATTCGAAGGACAATGTTGGGATTATCAGGATCGAATTTCCCGACGCCCCGAACGCTAGGGACGATGCCCTCGAAGAGATTTCCTGGGAGGAATTTTTCGAGAAATTCGACGAATCTAAGCTGGCATTGCTCTATCAGGAGGAAACCGCGAGCGGCCAACGCAGTAATTTCAACAAACTCGTCGGCCGCGAAACCGCCGAAGCCCGCGAACACGGCGAAAGCCACGCCAGCCGTCATCACGGCAGTAGGTAAGCCGCACCTCTACCCCTCGCGAGAGCCCCTTACCCCGGTCTCCCCACTTGAGTAGTGTCGAGCGTCCGAACGGCCGGCGGTGGAGGTGGAGTGGGGCAGGCAAAACTGATCGATGGCGCTGCGGCCGCTGCCGCGCTGCGCCGGCGCGTCGCCGAGGTCGCGGCGCGCCTTCGTAATCAGATCGGAAGCGCGCCGGGTCTCGCCACCGTCCTGGTCGGAGACGATCCGGCGAGCCGGGTTTATGTGCGTGCCAAAGGGCGCGCCTGCGCCGGCTCGGAGCTCGCCGCCTTCGACATTCGTTTGCCGAGCGACATTTCGGAAGCGGAGCTCGTCGCGGAGATAGAAAAACTGAACCACGACGACCGCATCGATGGGGTCCTCGTTCAGCTGCCGTTGCCGCGGCAGATCGATCCGCATCGAATTGTCGGTACGATCGACCCGGCCAAGGATGTGGACGGGTTTCATCCGCTCAATGTCGGTCGGTTGTGGAGCGGTCTTCCGACGATTGTGCCGTGCACGCCGCAAGGCTGTCTGCGCTTGTTGAACACCGTGCATCGCGAGCTGGCCGGGCTCCAGGCCGTCGTAATCGGTCGCTCGAACATCGTCGGAAAACCGCTGGCGGCGCTGCTGATCGGGGCCGATTGCACGGTCACGGTGATTCACTCCAAAACGCGTGATGCTCGCGAAATCTCCTGTCATGCCGACATTCTGATCGCGGCGGCCGGGCAACCCGGGATGATCAACGCCGACTGGGTGAAGTCGGGAGCGACGGTCATCGACGTCGGTATCAGCTCGGCGGCGGACCCCGAAGGACGCAACCGGGTTGTCGGCGATGTTGATTTTGCCGCGGTCAGCGCGGTTGCCGGGGCAATTACTCCGGTACCCGGGGGGGTGGGTCCGATGACGATCGCCTGCCTTTTGCTCAACGCGCTGCTCGCCGCGTGCCGGCGCCGCGGTCTGCCCGATCCGGCGTTCTAAACAGCGCATCTCCAAGGCTGCGCTCACTCGGAACGGCAATCCGTTATTGGTTGTCGCTCCCTTTGATCATGATAATCAAGACTGCCGGGGGCTTGGTCCTTGCGGCCGCCTGTTTGCGTCGGCGCCGCGCCAGGCTTGTGGCGGCCGTTTTTTGCCACGGCGGATTCGCGGAACAGCAAAGCCTTCTTGGGCGTTGTCTACTACGGGACAACGTTCAGGAGGTGTTTTATGCTGAAGACCGCAACTAGCTTAGCCTTTGCAACCGCTTGTTTGACGGCCATCGCAACGATGCCCGCTCATGCCCAAACGATGGGAGCGGGTTCGGCGCCCGGCGCTCAGACCTATCAGGGAAGCACATCTCCTAATTGGTCGCAGGGCAACCCCGGATCTACGTACGCCCCCCAATACAACCAGGGCAATATGTCATCCTCTCCGGCGGGAATGGGCGGAACCGAGGTCGTAACCAACGGCCCGCAAGGCGCGCCGCCGTCCAACTGGTCTGCGCAGCAGAATGTCAAGCAGAGCGAACGCTATGACAGGCTGCTCGAAACCAGTCATGCCTTCCGTGAGGCCCGCATGCGCAGAGAATGCGGTCCGATCACGGATCAGCAACTCCGTCAACAATGCCTCGCCAGTTTCCATCAGGACGAGCCTTACTCGGGCTCCTCCTCGTCGAGCCGGCACACGCGAAGCGATTTGGGCCGCTGATCGCTCCAGCTTATAATAGAGGCCGCCCTCGGTGGGCGGCCTTTATTTTGCCGCTGGTGCCCGCGAGGGTGGGGTTAATACTTCGACGCCGGTCGCCGAAGCAGCGACCACCATGGAGGTACGCCCGACAAAGAGCCCGCTCTCGACCGTCCCGACCGTCATCGCGATGTTCCTTTCAACCTCGGCTGGATCGGCGAGCGGGCCGAACCGGCAGTCGAGGATGTAATTGCCGCTGTCGGTGACATAAGGCTGTTCGCCGGGTGCGTAGCGCCGCTCGGGTGCACAGCCAAGCTTAGCGAGCGCGACCGCGGTCGTCTGCCAGCCGAATTGAGTGACTTCGACCGGCACCGAGGTGTGCTCGCCGAGCCGCTCGACCAGCTTTTCTTGGTCCACAACGATTACCAGCCGGCGGCTCGCTGCAGCAACGATCTTCTCGCGCAGCAACGCCCCTCCGAGCCCTTTGATCAGATCGAGGGTGCCGAGCTCGACCTCGTCCGCACCGTCGATCGTCAGATCGAGGCTTTGATATTCCGCAAAGGTCGCGATCGGAATGCTGAGTCCGCGGGCCTGGGCTGCCGTGCGCTCGGAGGTTGGGATGCCCACTACCCGGAGCCCGGCGGCAACGCGGCGCCCCAGCCCCTCGACCACAAAGAAGGCCGTCGATCCGGTTCCGAGCCCGAGGACCATGCCGTCCTCGACTTCCTCGATCGCGCGTATCGCAGCTGCGCGCTTCAGCTCGTCACGATTGGTGGTCATGGCTCCGGTCGCGCCGCCTCATCGACCAGCCAGATCAGCTCACCGACCGGGCGGATCCGCGCGGCGGGTAATGCCGGATCGCCCGCCAGAGCCCGAGACAGTGTCTCCCGTTTGTCCGCCCCGGCGACGAGAAAAGCCGTATGGCGGCTGCTCTCGATCGCCGGGTAGGTCAGGGTGATACGCGGCTCCGGCCGGCCGCCGATGACTTCGGCGACCCATCGATGCCGCTCCTCGAGGACGCTCGTCCCCGGAATTAGCGATGCAGTGTGCCCGTCGGGCCCCAGCCCGAGGATCTGGATGTCGAACAGTGGTCGGCTAGGATCGAGGCTTTCTGAACCGTAATGGGATTTCAGCACCCGCTCATACTCGGCCGCGGCATCTGCCGGCCTGCCCGTCGTAGGGATTGCGTGGATTTTGCCTGGGGGAACGGGCACTCGCCCGAGCAACGCGGCACGCACCATCCCGTAATTGCTGTCCGGGTGGTCCGAGGGCACAAAGCGTTCGTCACCCCAGAACCAATGAATGCGATCCCACGGCAGGGCATCGCGATAGGGGCTTTCGGCGAGCAGCTGGTAGAGCCGGCGCGGGGTCGAGCCGCCAGACAGGCAGAGCGCGAACCGGTCGCGACTGGTGGCGGCCAGATTGGTGATCCACTTTGCGGCACGATGGGCCAAAGCCTCGGGGTCCTTGGCGACCTCGACGCGGGCGGATGTCTGGGGCATGTGTGCTCCTCGGAAGGTGTCACCCCCGCGAAAGCGGGGGCGCAGGGCCGCCGGCTGGACCACGGATCACTGGATTCGCGCTTTCGCGGAAATGACGGGGTGGAGCGGGTCGCGGAGGCACCGACTTGCGGATCGACGAAATCGCCCGCCCGTAATCCGGCGCGTGAAACACGTGAGATCCCGCAACGATGGCGTTTGCTCCGGCATCGAGGACCTGCCAGGCATTCTCGCTACCCAACCCACCATCGACCTCAATGATGGGGTCGAGCCCGCGCTCGTCGCACAAGCGCCGCAACGCGCGGATCTTGGGCAGCATTTCTGGCAGGAATTGCTGCCCCCCGAACCCCGGATTGACCGTCATGATCAGCACGATCCCGCAAAGGTCGAGCACATATTCGATCATCGCCAGAGGCGTAGCTGGGTTCAAAACTACGCCTGCCGTCTTCCCGAGGTCCCGAATCTGCGCCAGCGTTCGGTGCAGGTGGATCGTCGCGCTGGGCTCGCAATGTACCAACAGATGATCTGCGCCCGCCCGGGCAAAGTCCTCAACGTAACGCTCAGGCTCGACGATCATCAGGTGCACGTCGACCGGCTTCGCCGTGGCTTTTCTCACGGCCTCGAGAACGACTGGGCCGATTGTGATGTTCGGCACGAAACGCCCGTCCATTACGTCGACATGGACCCAGTCGGCTCCCGCCTTGTCGACCGCGCGCACTTCCTCGGCGAGCCGGCCGAAATCGGCCGACAAAATCGAAGGGGCAACGATAACCGGACGGCTCATCGGACGGTCACGCGATCGGGCGCCATTGCCGGCCGCTGCGCCACAGCAGAGTGTCGGCCGCGTCCGGACCGGCGCTGCCTGCCGGGTAGATTTCAAGAGGGACGGTTTTGTCGTCGCGCCACAGGTCGAGGATCGGCTGCACGACCTCCCACCCCGCCTCCACCCCGTCGGCGCGATTGAACAGCATCGCATCGCCGATCATGCAGTCATAGACGAGCGTCTCGTATCCGGTGGTCGGTTCGGTATTGAAATAATCCTTGTAGGAGAAATTCATCCTGACCCCGCCGAGGGAAATCTCCGGGCCCGGGATCTTGGCGCTGAACTGCAGCGAGGCTCCCTCGTCCGGCTGGATCTGCAACGCTAGAACGTTGCGCGTCAGGATATCGACCGGCGTGTTGCGGAACATCGCAAACGGCGCCTGTTTGAACTGGATGGCGATTTCGGTCGTGCGCCGGGTCATTCTCTTGCCGGTGCGCAGATAAAACGGCACGCCGGCCCAGCGCCAATTGTCGATCCCCAGCTGCATCGCGACATAGGTCTCGGTCATGCTGTCGGGAGCCACACCGGGTTCCTCGCGGTAGGCCGGCACCGGGTCACCATTGAAAATACCAGCGCCATATTGCCCGCGCACGACGTTGCGGCGCACCTCCGCAGTGTCGAGGGGATGTACCGCCTCGAGGACCTTGTGTTTCTCGTTACGCACCGCGTCGGCAGCGAACGAGTTCGGCGGCCCCATTGCGATGAGGCTGAGCAGCTGAAAGACATGGTTCGGCACCATGTCGCGCAATGCGCCGGTTGCTTCGTAAAACCTGGCGCGGCGCTCGACGCCGACGGTTTCGGCGACTGTAATCTGCACATGGTCGATGTGGTCGCGGTTCCACATCGGCTCGAAGATGCCGTTCGCAAAGCGCAGCACCATGATGTTCTGGACCGTCTCCTTTCCGAGGAAATGGTCCATCCGATAGATCTGCGATTCTTGCAGAACCCGAAGGATCTGAGCATTCAACGCACGGGCGGAAGCGAGATCGGTGCCGAACGGCTTTTCAATAATTACCCGTCGGAAAGCGCCGTCTTTTTCCTGCGCTAAGCCGGCCGCTCCAAGCTGTTCGACGATCGTGCCGAATAACTGGCTGGCCACAGCAAGATAAAAAATGGCATCATCGCCAGTCTGGTGCAGCTCCGCGACTTTTTCAAGGGTTTGGTGGAGCCTTGCATAAGTGTCCGGCTCTGTCAGATCGCCGGCAAAATGCGTGATTCGGCTGGCGATGAAGTCCCAGGCGCGAGCGTCGAACGGCTCCGTCGCTGGCGCGGAGGCGGTATCTGAGACAAAGCTCCTGATCCCCTCGGCCAAATAGTTGCGATAATCTTCGATCGGCTTTGGCGTGCGATCCACGGCGATTATCGCAAATTTGTCTGAGAGCAGTTTGTCCTTGGCCAAATTATAGATTGCGGGCATCAAGAGCCGCTTGGTCAAGTCACCGCCGGCGCCGAAAATCACCAATGTGCAGGGTGGCGCCTGGTGCGCCGGCGTCTGCGTCTCCCGACGGTTGGTTCTGTCCACGACCTGAACGTCCATGGTTCAGTCCTTTGCTGTCTACCGCAGGGCCTCTTCGACCACGCGGGCGAGCCGGTCGAGACCGGCATCGAGATCGCCGGTGATGTGCACGCGCAATGCCCGCCGGCTGCGTTCCGCCAAGACTTCGAAATCGCCGCGCGCCTGCGCTTCCTTGACGGTGCCGAACGTGTAGGACTGTCCGGGCACGGGAAGGTCCTGGGGATCGTCACAGGTGATCTGCAGGAAAACGCCGCTGTTCGGACCGCCCTTGTAAGCCTGCCCCGTCGAGTGCTGGAACCGCGGCCCGAAGCCGACGCAAGTCGCCGCTTTGGTGCGGTCGCGGATGGTGCGGCGGATTCGCTGCATCGCCTCGATATGGGCGGGGTTGCGCTCGATATAAGCGAGGAGCGCCGCGTAGTCGCCTGAGCTGATGCGGCCGAAATGGGTCTTCAGTGCTGCCGTGAGGCTGGTCGCGTGCGGCTTCAGCGCCGCCTCGTTACGCGGATCGGCAAAGAGCTTGATCCCTTCGCCTTCGAAGAATGCGCGCGCCTCGGGTAGCGCTCCCGCTTTCTCATAGGCGTCGGTCAGGTCGCGCGTCTTGACCTTGGCCGCCTCGACATCGGGTTGGTCGAACGGGTTGATGCCGATGATCGAGCCGGCGACCGCGGTCGCCATCTCCCACCGGAAAAACTCCTGCCCGAGTTGCATCACGTCGGACACCGTGATCCGCACCACCGGATGCCCGGCAACCTCCAGCGCGGCAACCGCCGATTCGTGCTCCGCATCCTGATCGGCAGCGAGCCGGAGATAGGCAAATACGCGATCATTGCCATAGACCGCCGGCGGGCCCAACGGCTCGGCGTCGAGCGGCACGATACCTTTGCCGAGCTTGCCGGTCGATTCGGCGAGAAGCTGTTCGAGCCAGGCGCCAAAATCGGCGATGCCGGGAGACGAAATAATCGTCACCTTGTCGCGCCCGCGGCGCTGAGCGGTCCCGAGGATCGCGCCGAGGATTACGCCCGGGTTCTCGACCGGCGGCGCGCTCGCCGCGCAGGACCGCGCCATCTCGGCCGTGTTTTCGAGGAAGGCGCGAGGGTCGACGCCGATTGCGGCCGCAGGAACCATGCCGAAATCCGACAATACCGAATAGCGGCCGCCGATGCTCGGCAAACCGTGGAACACACAACGGAACCCTTCGTTGCGCGCCGTCTTTTCGAGCGACGAGCCCGGGTCGGTAACGGCGACGAACCGCTTTGGGGCTTCCGCTGCGCCGACGATCTGCTCGGCCCGCTCGAAAAAATATTGCTTAAAGATGTTCGGTTCGAGCGTGCTGCCGGACTTGCTCGACACCAGGAACAACGTTCGTCCGAGATCGATCCGTGATTCAAAATGCCGGATCTGTGCCGGGTCAGTCGAATCGAGCACATGCAATCTCGGGTAGCCGGGTTTGGAGCCGAAGGTCTCGGCAAATACCTCGGGGCCGAGGCTCGAACCGCCCATGCCGAGCAACAGCACATCCCGGAACCCCGACCGCTTGACGTCGTCGGCGAAGTCCTGAAGGTGGGCGATTCCCTTTAGCTGCTTATCGACGATTTCCAGCCAGCCGAGCCAGTTGGCCTCGTCCGCCTCCGTCCACAGTGAGGCGTCCGCGGACCACAGCCGCCTGACCTTGCCCTCCTTGCGCCAGTCTTCGAGGGCAGCCTGGACCTCCTTCTGCAACTCGTCGGGCAGCTTGTAGGTCATTGCGTTGAGCTTGGGCCCAAGCACGGTACGGCGCTTCTTTTGAACCGCGGCGTAAAGCTGATCGGCAGCGTCGGCAAACAACCGCACTCCGTCTTCGACGAGCTTTGAGGTCACCGCATCGATCGAAATACCGGCCTTAGGCAGCGCATTCATCACCGCTTGGGCCGCGTCTGGGTCCTCTTCGAGGCTGGCGCGCGGATGGCCGTGGTCGCGATACGCGTCCATCGTCGCCGGCGGCATCGTGTTGACGGTGTTGGAGCCGATCAACTCGTCGACATAGAGAATGTCGCTGTAAGCCTTGTTCTTGGTCCCGGTGCTTGCCCACAGAAGGCGCTGGGTCTGGGCGCCTTGCTGCGCCAGACGTTGCCAGCGGTCGTCCGAGTATATTCTCTTGTAGAACTGGTAGGCGAGTTTGGCGTTGGCGATCGCCACTTTGCCCTTCAACCTCTGTAACTCGGCCTTTTGGGCAGGGTCGGTGGTCGCGGCGATCTTTTTGTCGAGCTCGTCATCGACCAGAGTGTCGATGCGGCTGACGAAAAAACTCGCCACACTCGAGACCTTGTGCGGGTCGCCGCCCTTTTTGGCAAAGGCCTCAAGACCGGAGATGTAAGCCTCGGCGACTTCGGCGTAGACCTGCTGCGAGAACAGCAAGGTCACATTGACGTTGATGCCCTCGCCGATCAAGGTGCGGATCGCCGTCAGGCCCGGCTTGGTGCCAGGCACCTTGACCATCAGGTTGCGGCGATTCACCTCGTGCCACAGCCGGCGCGCTTCCTCGATCGTTTCATGCGTGTTCATTGCCAGATAGGGCGAGACTTCGAGGCTGATAAAGCCGTCGCGGCGCTGCGTCTGCTCGTAGACCGTGTTGAGGGTATCGGCGCCCTCTTGAATGTCGCGGACCGCGAGATCCTCGAACAGCGCGCCGGGATCGAGATCGCCGGAGGCTTCCGCCTCGGCGATCAGAGCGTCGTAATCGTCGCCGTGGCCGATCGCCTTTTCGAAGATCGAGGGATTCGAGGTGACGCCGCGCAGACCGTCCTCGGCGATCAGTCGCGAGAGGCCTCCGCTTTTCAGCAGATCGCGGCTGACAAAGTCTAGCCATACCGACTGGCCGAATTCGTTGAGCGTCCTTAGAGGATTGGCCATCACCCTACTCCTTGCGCGCGATCTGCTGCTTGGCAGCCGCATAGAGGTTTTCGCCGGTAAACCCGAATTTGACCAACAGCTCCTTGAGAGGTGCGGAGGCGCCAAAGGTCTTCATGCCAAGGATCGTGCCGCGCAATCCGGTATAGCGCTCCCAGCCGAGTGTCGAGGCCTGCTCGACCGCGACCCGCCGTGTCACGTCGGGCGGCAATACCGAGACGCGATACTCTTCCGGCTGATGCTCGAACAATTCCCACGAAGGCATGCTGACCACCCGCGCAGCGACTCCCTCGGCTCTCAGTTTTTCATAAACCTCGACACAGAGTCCTACCTCGCTTCCGGTGGCCATCAGGATCACGTCCGGTTTGCCATTGCCGGCACCAGCCAGGACATAGGCGCCGCGCCTGACCCCGCTCGCCGCCGCGTAGCGGGTGCGGTCAAAGGTCGGAAGGTTCTGCCGGCTGAGGATCAAGCAGGCCGGCTCGTGTTTGAGGCTCAGCGCGACGCGCCATGCCTCCGCCACCTCGTTGGCGTCCGCCGGACGCAGGACGATCAGCCCGGGAATGCTGCGCAGCGCCGCCAGCTGCTCGACCGGCTGATGCGTCGGCCCATCTTCGCCAACTCCAATCGAATCATGGGTAAAGACGTAAACGACAGGGAGCTCCATGATGGCCCCGAGCCGGATCGGCGGCTTCATGTAATCGGAGAAGATCAGGAAGCCCGAGCCGAACGGCCGCAATTTCGACAGCGAGAGGCCGTTGCAGATCGACCCCATCGCGTGCTCGCGGATGCCGAAATGGAAATTGCGGCCGCCATAGTCGTCCCGCTCGAAATCGCCGGCTCCCTCGAAAGTCAGCCGAGTCTTCGTCGAGGGGGCTAGGTCGGCGGCTCCGCCGAGCAGCCACGGCAAGCGCGGGGCGATCGCGTTCACCACGTGAGCCGACGAGTCGCGGCTGGCGATGCCCTTCGGGTCGGCGGGAAACGACGGAATATCCCTGTCCCATCCCTCGGGTAGGTCGCGCCGCTGCATCCGCTCGCATTGATCGGCGAGCTCCGGATAGGCGCCGCGGTAACGCTCGAAAAGCGCCATCCACTCCGCCCGAAGCTTCTTCCCGCGGGCACCGAAATTTTCTGCGAAGTCCTCGTAGACGCCTTCCGGCACGAGAAATTGCGCGTCCTCGGGCCAGCCATAGGACCGCTTAGCGAGCTTGACCTCGGCCTCGCCCAAAGGCTCACCATGAGCACCGGAGGTATCCTGCTTGTGCGGCGCGCCGTAGCCGATATGGCTCGTCACGATGATCAGACTTGGCTGGTCGTCGATGCGCTTGGCGACCGTGATCGCGTCGGCCACACGCTCCCGGTCGTTGGCATCGCTGACGCGCTGGACATGCCAGCCATAACCGAGAAATCGCCCAGCGACATCCTCGCTGAATGCGAGAGCGGTGTTCCCTTCGATCGTGATGTGGTTGCTGTCGTAGATCCAGCAGAGGTTGCCGAGCCCTAAATGGCCGGCCAAAGACGCCGCCTCGCTGCCGACGCCTTCCATCATGCAGCCGTCGCCGCACAGCGCGAACACGTCGTAGTCGAACAACTTATAGTCCGGGCGGTTGAAGTGGCGCGCCAGCCAGTTGGCGGCGATCGCCATCCCGACGCTGGTCGCAATCCCTTGCCCCAGGGGCCCGGTCGTGGTCTCGACTCCGGAGGTCAGATGGTATTCCGGGTGACCCGGACACTTGCTGCCGAGCTGCCGGAACCGCTTCAGATCATCGAGCGCAACGGACGGGGTCCCGAGCCGCTCGTATTTTTCGTTGACCGACTTGACCCCGGTCAGGTGCAGCATCGAATAGAGCAACGTCGAGGCATGGCCGGCGGACAGCACAAAGCGGTCGCGGTTCGGCCAGATCGGATCGTCGGGGTCGAAGCGCAGAAAATCTTGCCACAGCGTATAGACGACCGGCGCCATTCCCATCGGTGTCCCGGGGTGGCCGGATTTGGCCTGTTGCACCGCATCGATGCACAAGGTGCGGATCGTGTTGACGCAGATTTCGTCAATCGAGCCGGTGGGGATCGAGCCGGTGGGGGCCATCAAATCGTCCCTCTCAGAATTGACTGGAGTCACCGCGGCCTTCGTGCCGCCACGTAGAGAACGCCGAAGGTGCCCTTCACGATCTCACCTAACTGCCAACTCCTCGCATCCTCGCCATCGCTGTGGCGGCTTACCATGCTGCCGCCGATTGGCACTCCTTATAACTGTGGCGCAGCACGCCTCGGGCAAGGAATAGGACGTATTCTTTGAAATTCACGCAAGGCGGCCCATTCAGCCCGCTCTTTCGAGGGCCCCTCGAAACACCGGCGGCCGGCTCGGCTCGCGATTTGGAGAGCCGCCGGCGGGTTCGAGCGTAACGACTAGTTCGCCGGCGCCGGCCAACAGGCGCGCATTCTCGGGCGAGACGGCAATGCGCTTACGCCCGGACGGCGGTAAGAGACCGAGCTGACGCGGCCCGGTCCGGTCCGCGACCAAAAGCCACAGCTGATAAGCGCGCCCCGGTGGAGCCCGCTCGTCCCGCAGAGTGTCCACGGCAATCTGATGCGCGGCGCTGGCCAGCCGGATCGCCCAGACCGGATGCCGTTCGCCGTCGCGCACGACCGCGACAATCGAGATGTCGGAAAAATCGGGTGGGTCGCGAGCAATGACCGCGGCGACGAGCAACGCGAGGGAGAGGGTCGCGAGAACCCCGGCCGCCCATCGCCACACGCGGATATCGGCCCACGGTCTCGCTAACCAAGCGCTTCCCGTCATGTCGGCTTCATCATCATCGCCCCCGCTGAAGCAGGCTCCAGGAGGTCCGTGACTGGACTTCACCGCCGGCTCCTGCCCTTGGCCGGTGTCACCAATACCCGGTCGACGCGGCGGCCATCCATCTTCACGACTTCGAAGCGCCAGTCGCCGGCGGTGATGCGGTCGGCTTCCATTGGGACGCGATTGAGGCGGGCCATCAAATAGCCGCCCAAGGTGTGGAAATCCGGATCTTCGCCGGGTAGCCGGGAAATCCCCAAGACCTGCTTCAGCTCGTCGAGGCCTACCATGCCATCGATCAGCCAGGTCTCGTCGTCGCGCCGCACGATGCGCTGATCGGCCTCGGGCGAGCCCGGAATGTCACCGACCAGTGTCTCCAGAATGTCGCTCGGCGTGACCAGTCCCTCGAGGTCGCCGTACTCGTCGACGATCAGCGCCATCGGCTCACCGGAAGTCTTAAATACCTCCAGCACACGGAGCACGGTGAGCGTGTTAGGCAGATAGAGCGGCGGTCGCGTCGCGGCGCGGAGATCCAAAGGCTGCTCGGCAAGGCATGCGGCCAGAAGGTCCTTGGCGCGCACAACCCCGATGACCTGCTGCGACCCGCCCTGCACGACCGGAAACCGGGAATAGGCGCTCTCCCGGATTTTGCGCCGGTTATCCTCTTCGGAATCGTCGAGATCGAGCCATTCGATTTGCGTCCGCGGCGTCATAACGGCGCTCGCCCGCCGGTCGCCGAGACGCAGCGCCATCTCGACGATCGCCGTCTCGGCGCGCGGGATGTGTCCGGTCGCAGCTCCCTCGCGCAGCATGAAGGTGATCTCCTCGTCGGTGACGGGGGCGGCTCCCTGACTGCGGATAGGCAGCAGGCGAAGCACAAAATCTGTCGAGGCGCTCAAGAACCATCCGATCGGGGCTGCCACCCGCGCAACCGCGCGCATGAAACGGCCGAGCGCAGCGGCGATCCGTTCGGGGTGGAGCAGCGCGATGCGCTTTGGGACGAGCTCGCCGAGGATCAGCGAGAAATACGAGATCCCGATCACGACTACCGCCATGCTGATCACATGAGCATATCGCGCGGTGAACCCGCCATAGGTCCCAAGCTGCCGCTCGAGTTCGTCGCCCAACGTGGCTTCCCCGAAGGTACCGGAGAGGACGGCGATCAACGTGACACCGATCTGGACCGTCGAGAGCAGGCGCGAGGGGTCCGCCTTCAGCTCGAGCGCCGCCTGGGCGCCACGATCACCCGCCTCGGCGACGGGGACCAGGCGCGCCCTTCGTGCCGAGACGAGCGCGATTTCGGCCATCGCAAAGACACTGTTCACGATGATCAGCAAGAGGACGATCGAGAGGTGCAGGATGAGCATCGCAATCGCCTGTCGAGATGGCGCCCGCCGCAAGCAGGCGCGCTTCCATCAGTGTGTAATAGGAAGGCGATCGCGCAACGGAAAAAGCCGCGGTAGACGCGGCTGTTGAATTGCAGCGGATGGCTAAGGGATCAGCGCGAGTAGTACTCGATGACCAGGTTGGGCTCCATCGACACCGGGTAGGGCACATCGGTGGGCTTGGGTGCCCGGATAAACCGGCCCCGCATACGGTCGTGGTCGATCTCGAGATAATCGGGGACGTCGCGCTCACCGGACCCGGACGCCTCGAGCACGAGCGCCATCTGTTTCGCCTTCGCCGTCAGCTCGACCGTGTCGCCGTCGCGCACCGTGTAAGAGGGAATATTGATGCGCTGGCCGTTGACGAGGACGTGTCGGTGGTTGACGAGCTGACGGGCGGCAAACGGCGTTGGCACGAACTTCATGCGATAAACCACCGCATCGAGGCGCCGTTCGAGCAGCTCGATCATATTGTCGCCGGTGTCGCCGCGGCGCCGCACCGCCTCCGCGTACAGCCGACGAAACTGGCGTTCGCCGAGATTGGCGTAATAGCCCTTCAGCTTCTGCTTTGCCGCGAGCTGCGTGCCGAAATCCGAAGGCTTCTTGCGCCGCTGCCCGTGTTGCCCGGGACCGTATTCGCGGCGGTTGAGCGGGCTTTTCGGCCGTCCCCACAAATTCGCCTGGAGGCGCCGGTTGATCTTGTACTTGGGTTCCTGACGCTTGCTGCTCATGTTAATTTAGGTCCGAGCCGTGATTAGGCCAAACATAGTCCAGAACGGCGCAAAGTCAAATCCGGCTACTCGGCGGCGGCGCGGCTGGCGCGCTTGCGATCGTTGGGGTCGAGCAGCCGCTTGCGCAGGCGGATCGATTGCGGGGTGACCTCGACGAGTTCGTCATCGGCGATGTAGGCAATCGCCTGCTCCAACGTCATGACCTGCGGCGGGGTGAGGCGCACCGCCTCATCCTTCGCGGTGGTTCGTATGTTGGTCAGCTGCTTGCCTTTGATCGGGTTGACGTCGAGATCGTTGCCGCGGCTGTGCGCGCCGATGATCATCCCTTGATAGACCTGAGTGCCGGGGTCGAGAAACATCGGCCCGCGCTCCTCGAGGTTCCACAGCGCGTAGGCTACAGCTTCGCCGTTCGCGGTCGAGATCAGCACCCCGTTGCGCCGCCCCTCGATCGGCCCCTTGAAGGGGGCGTAGCCGTGGAACAGCCGGCTCATCACCCCGGTGCCGCGCGTATCGGCCAGAAACTCGCCCTGATAGCCGATCAAGCCGCGGGTGGGCCCGAGAAACGTCAGCCGCGATTTCCCGCCGCCGGAGGGTCGCATCCCTTGCATTTCGGCCTTGCGGCGACTCATCTTCTCGACGACGACCCCAGCAAATTCCTCGTCGACGTCGACGACGACCTCTTCGATTGGTTCGACCCGCCGTCCCGTGGAGGGGTCGCTCTGGAACAGCACGCGCGGGCGCGAGATCGACAGTTCGAACCCCTCGCGTCGCATCGTTTCGATCAAGACGCCCAGCTGCAATTCGCCGCGTCCGGCGACCTCGAACGCGTCCCTTTCGGCGCTCTCGCTGACATGGATCGCGACGTTTCCCTCGTCCTCGCGATTTAGCCGCTCGCCGATCATGCGCGACGTCACCTTGGTTCCCTCGCGGCCGGCGAGCGGGCTGTCATTCACCGAAAAGGTGATCGCCAAGGTCGGCGGGTCGATCGGATCGGCGGCCAGCGGTGTTACGACCTCCGGGGCGCAGATCGTGTCGGCAACCGTCGTCTGAGCGAGCCCGGCCACCGCGATGATGTCGCCCGCCCAGGCTTCTTCGATCGGCCGCCTTTCGAGCCCGCGATAGGCCTGCAACTTGGTTAATCGCGCCTGTTCAATCACGCGACCGTCACGGCTGAGGGACTTTACCGGCATGTTGAGGCGCGCCACCCCGGAATGAATGAGGCCCGTCAGCACCCGGCCGAGATACGGGTCATAGTCGAGCGTCGTCGCCAGCATCGCGAAGGGCGCGTCGGGGTCGGCATAGGGCGGCGGGACATGCGACAGGATCAGCTCGAAAAGCGGCGTCAAATCCTGGCGCGGCATATCGAGAGCGGCAGTCGCCCAGCCTTGGCGGCCGGACGCAAAAACCGTCGGGAAGTCGAGCTGCGCCTCAGTCGCGTCCAGCGCCGCGAACAGATCAAAGATCTCGTTGTGGACCGCCTGAGCGCGGGCGTCGGCCCGATCGACCTTGTTGATGACGACGATCGGCCGCAAACCCTGGTTCAACGCCTTGCCGACCACAAATTTGGTCTGCGGCATCGGGCCGTCGGCGGCGTCGACCAACACCAGAACACCGTCAACCATGCTGAGGATGCGCTCGACTTCGCCGCCGAAATCGGCGTGGCCCGGCGTATCGACGATATTGATCCGTACGTCCCGCCAAACGACCGAGGTGCATTTGGCGAGGATCGTGATGCCGCGCTCGCGCTCGAGCTCGTTCGAATCGAGGGCTCGTTCGGCGACCTGCTGGTTGGCACGGAACGCGCCGCTCTGGCGCAGCATCGCATCGACCAAGGTCGTCTTGCCATGGTCGACATGGGCGATGATCGCGATATTGCGAATGTCCATTAAACAAAACCTCACCCGCACGCAGCGGGCGCGGGATCCTCAGGCGCGGCCGGCGTCGGCCACGAGTTGTGACACGTCGATCTCTGGGGCGCGCACCAAAATAAAATACTAAATGATTTCGGCTGCGCACAAACTGCCGATCTCGCCGCAGATGGGAAGCAGCAGAGCGCGGGTCAAGCAGTGCGGGTCAAGCCGTAGAGAAAGCCGCTGGCGTAGAGATCGCCTCCGGTGTCGACATGCCGATCGAAAATCGCTCTAACCGGCCGGGAGCGCTTTCCCAAAAACGTCTCGCGCTGCGGCAAGAATTTCGTCGGACAGCGCAGCATCGTCGACGGCCCGGGCGAGCACCAAAGCGCCGATAATTCCGGCGAATGTCGCGATCGCGCGGTTGCGCCGGCTCGCCGCGGTGCCGTTCTTGATCACCTGCGAGAAGCGGTCCAGCTGCTCGCGCAAATGCGCGGTCACGCCGCGTCGAATGCCTTCGCCCTGGCGCACCATTTCGGGACCCAAAGCCGCGACGGCGCAACCATCCGCGCGGTTGGCGCGGTGCCGCTCCGACAAATAGTCGGATACGAGATCACCGAGATCCGTGAAGCGGCTCTGTCGCTGCTTGCCCCGCGCTCAAGTGCACGCGCCACCGGCCTCGGCGGCAAGATCTTCCTTCGATCGGAAATGACCGTAAAAGCCGCCATGCGTGAGACCGAACCGAGCTTCAACGTATCAGCATGAGGGTTGGTCATGACAGACATTCCCTATCGCACCGCTCTGATCGTCGGGGCAGGGTCGGGCATCAGCGCATCGGTGGCCCGCGGTTTGGCGGCGGCTGGTCTCAAGGTTGGCTTGGCGGCGCGCAATATAGAGAAACTGGAGCCGCTCGCCGCCCTAAATTCGCGCGCAACCATTCGCCGTTGATGCGACGGACCCCGCTGCGGTCGCGCGGTTGTTCGACGACGCCGATACGCGGCTCGGCCAGACCGATATGGTGCTTTACAACGCCAGAGCGCGGGCGCACGGCCCGATCGCTGAGCTCGATCCGCAGCTGTGCGCAAGGCGGTCGAGGTGTCGGCCTATGGCGCGTTTCTCGTCGTCCAGCGGGCGGCGCGGCGCATGACACTTCATGGCCGCGGCGCCATCCTGCTGACCGGCGCCAGCGCCAGTGTGAAGGAATATCCACTCTCTGCGGCCTTCGCGATGGGCGAATTTGCCTTTCGTGGTCTGGCGCAGAGCACCGCGCGCGAGCTCGGGCCGAAGGGCATCCACGTCGCCCATTTCGTGATCGACGGTGGAGTGCGCAGCGCGAGGCGGCCGGATTCCGGCGATCGGCAGGACAGCACGCTCGATCCAGACGCGATCGCCCAGACCTATCTCGATGTGTTGCGCCAACCCCGCAGCGCTTGGTCCTTGGAGGTCGAGCTTCGGCCTTGGGTCGAGACCTTCTGAGCTGCAAACGGAAGGCCGTCAGGTGTGGCCCGTTTTCGCGACGAGCTCAGATAGCTTGACCTCGGGGCGAGCACCGAAATGGCTGATGATTTCGGCTGCGCACAAACTGCCGATTTCGCCGCAGACGGGCAGCGGCAGAGCGCGAGTGTAGCCATAGAGGAAACCGCTGGCGTATAGATCGCCCGCCCCGGTGGTGTCGAGGACGCGCGCAACCGGTGCCGCTGCGACCGGGTGCTCTGCTCCGTCCGCCATGATCACGCTGCCTGCCGCACTGCGCGTCAGGGCAGCGATCGCGACATGCCCGCGCACCGCAGCCGCAGCGGCGCCGAAATCATCCGTCTCGTAGAGCGAGCAGATCTCGGTCTCGTTGGCGAAAAGAATGTCGACATGCCCGTCGACGAGGTCGCGGAACGCCGCGCGGTGCCGCCCGACGCAGAACGGGTCGGACAGGCTGAGCGCCACCTGGCGGCCCGCGGCATGGGCGACCGCCGCGGCTTTGCGAAACGCTTCTTGCGCTTGCGGCGGGTCGAACAAATAGCCTTCGAGATAGGTGATCCGCGCCGCGTCGATCACATCAGGGTCAATGTCGGCGGGCCCGAGCTCGACGCAGGCGCCGAGATAAGTGTTCATCGTGCGCTGCCCGTCGGGGGTCACGAGGATCAAGCAGCGCGCCGTGCCGGGTCCGCTGGTCGCCGCCGGCGTGTCGAAGCGCACCCCGACCGCGGTAATGTCGTGGCGGTACACTTGACCGAGCAAGTCATCGCGCACCTTGCCGATATAGGCGCCGGCGCCGCCCAGCGAGGCGATCCCGGCCATCGTGTTTCCCGCCGATCCGCCCGATGCTTCGATCGCCGGGCCCATCATCCGATAGAGCGCCTCCGCCCGGTCAGCGTCGATCAGAAGTCATGGCTCCCTTGACGAGCGACTCCCGAGTGAGAAGCTCGTCCTCGGAATGGGCAATCACATCGACAATCGCATTGCCGATGCCGACGACGTCAATGCTGGCTTGTGTCATTTTGGCTGGAGATGCCCCCGGTAGGAAACCGGCTGCGACTATAAACGCGTTGAGCCGCCGACCGACCCCAAAATCGCCGCAATGCGCAGGTATTATCCGTTTTATTGTAAGGAACGGCTGAGATCCGATCAGTTGGCATTATACGCCAGAAATTCTGGAAGACTGGCGGCGGAAGTCTGGCGCTAAAGACGCTTCTTACACCCTCCCTCCCCTATAGGGCGGAGAGGGGCTCTTGTCCGGTAGGAATATTCAGGGTTCAATACACACGACTGCTGGCTGTTTTGCTGCCGTTTACAGCTGCATTCGGCTGTTTTCGCTGGCTGATCCTCGCTGTTATCTCGCCGGCGCGGTGCTTAAAAAGCGACGATTTCTGCCGTGAACGCCGGCGTCTTCGCTGTTTGCGCGTTGTATTATCAGCCATATCAGTCAGCGGGGTTCGCCAGCCTGTCCGATTCGAGTGCGAAGAGCAGCAAGGATTGGCCGGTAACCCCGTAAATCTCGCCGGTCGCGAAAGTGCCCATCTCAGCGTCCTCGGGGAGGTTGGTGTCGATCAGCAATTGCCAATGCCAGCCGCCGACGGTTTCCGGCAGGGTGAACTCGACGAGATCGTGGTAACCGTTGAGCACCATCAGCAGGGTGGCGTCTTCGCCGCGCCGGCGGATGCCGGTCGGCTGGGCGCGACCGTCCATCAGCGTGCCAAAGCATTCCATGTTCATGTCGCCCCATTCCTCCGGTTTCATCTCGGCGCCCGAGGCGTTGATCCAGGTCACGTCCTTTATGCCCAGCTCCTCGTTGTAGACCCCGGTCAAAAATCGGCTGCGCCGCAGGATCGGGTATTTGTGACGCAGCGCCGTCAGCTGCTGCACGAACCGGATCAGCGCCTCGCCCTCTTCCCCGATTTCCCAGTCGACCCAGCTGATCTCGTTGTCCTGGCAATAGGCGTTGTTGTTGCCTTGTTGAGTCCGCGCGAACTCGTCGCCGGCGAGCAGCATCGGTGTGCCTTGCGACAGCAACAGGGTTCCAAGCAAGTTGCGCCTCTGACGAGCGCGCAGGGCATTGACGTCCTCGTCGCCGGTCGGGCCTTCAACGCCGCAATTCCACGACCGGTTATTGGAATTGCCGTCCTTGTTGTCCTCGCCATTCGCCTCGTTGTGACGGTCGTTGTAGGAGACCAGATCGTTGAGCGTGAACCCGTCATGGGCAGTGATGAAATTGACGCTGGCCCACGGTTTGCGGCCGCGGTGATCGAAAATGTCGCCGGAAGCGCAAAGGCGCGGAGCAAGCGCGCTCGCCGGGACCTCGCCGCGCCAGAAGTCGCGCACCGTATCGCGGAATTTGTCGTTCCACTCGGCCCAGCCCGGCGGGAAGCCGCCCACCTGATACCCGCCCGGGCCGCAATCCCACGGCTCGGCGATCAGCTTGACCGTGCGCAACTCCGGGTCTTGGCAGCAGGCCTTCAGGAACCCGCTCTGATTATCGAAGCCGGTGGCCTGTCGGGCGAGAATCGTGCCGAGATCGAAGCGGAAGCCGTCGACATGCGTCTCCCCCGCCCAATAGCGCAGGCTGTCGGTCACCATCTCGATGACTCGCATGTGATCGAGATTGAGCGTATTGCCGGTGCCGGTGTCGTTGATGTAATAGCGCGGTTGATCGGGCAGCAGCCGGTAGTAGGAGGCGTTGTCGATGCCTTTGAACGACAAGGTCGGGCCAAGCTGGTTGCCTTCGGCGGTGTGATTGTAAACCACGTCCAGAATGACTTCGAGACCGGCCTCGTGTAGCCGCGCCACCATCTCCTTGAATTCGCGCAGGGTCTGCTCGCGCTCGTGCGCATAGCGCGGATCAGGCGCGAAAAACCCGATTGAATTGTATCCCCAATAGTTAGTCAGCCCCTTGTCGAGCAGGATGCTGTCATTGATGAAAGTGTGGATCGGCAGCAGCTCTACCGATGTCACGCCGATCGATTTGACATATTCTAGGACTTCATTGGACAGGCCTTTATAGGTGCCGCGCCATTCCTTGGGCAGTTTAGGGTGAAGCTTAGTAAAGCCGCGGAGATGGAGTTCGTAAGCAATTGTGTGCTCCCACGAAACACCGCGGCGCCCGGCCTCGCCCTTCCAATCGAAATTCGGGTCGACGACAACGCACTTCGGCATGAAAGGCGCGCTGTCGCGTTTGTCGAAGGTCGTATCGTCGCCCGATTCGAGCCGATATCCGAAGACCGCGGGGTTCCACTCCAGATCGCCGAAATGCCCGCGGGCATAAGGGTCGAGCACCAGCTTGTTGGGATTGAAGCGGTGCCCGGCACAAGGCTCGTAGGGGCCCTGCACGCGATAGCCGTAAATCGATCCGGGATGCACATCCGGCACATAGCCATGCCAGATCTCATCGGTGAATTCGGGCAGCTCGATGCGCGCCGTCTCGCGCTTGCCGGTCTCGTCGAAGAGGCAGAGCTCGACCCGCGTCGCATTGGCCGAGAACAGCGCGAAATTGACCCCCTTGCCGTCCCAGGTGGCCCCGCGCGGATGCGGCAGGCCTTCCCGGATCGGGCTCTCGGAGATGGCGACCATCGTATTCCCTTATGGTTGGATAAGCCGGCCTAGCCGAACGCGTCGGGTAAACAGCACCGGGGCCGGCAAGATCCAAGCCATTACGATGTCGCAGGCTGTGGCTGATCAGGCATCGGGGCCGATCAAGCGCCGGCGAAAACGATCGTGACCGGGCTGCCGACCTTGACGACCTGACCAGTCGGCGCGAGCTTGCCGGTCGTTTTGTTGACCCGGAAAGTCACGATCGTGTCGGAATCCTGGTTGGCGGCATAGAGGAAGTTCGCCGCCGGATCAAGCCCGAAGAAGCGCGGCGTCTTGCCCTGCGTCGGTTCCCAGCCGACCGGGGTCAGGGTGCCCCCGGCGCGATCGACGGCAAAGATGACGATACTGTCGTGCCCGCGGTTCGAGCCATAGACAAAACGCCCCGACGGCGCGACGGCAACCTCCGCGCCGGTATTGTTGCCCGTGAAGCTCGATGGGGTCGTGGGGAGCACCTGAACCGGTTGCAGCGCGCCGCGCGACGGATCGTAGCGATAGGTCGTCATTGTCGAGTTCGAGCTCGTCGATGACGTAGGCATAAGGCATTGCCGGTTGGAAGGCGATATGGCGGGGCCCGGCGCCTTCCCGCGTTGCAACGAAAGGCGGATCGTTCGGCGTCAACTTGCCGGAGGCCGCTTCGAGGTGAAACCCGAACACGCGATCGAGCCCCTTATCAGGTACCAGGATGAACCGGCCGGCAGGGTCGAACGGGCAGTCATGCGGGTGCGAGCTCGCCTGTTCCTTGCGGTTCGGGCCCGGCTCGCCCGGCAAAATGGCAAGGTCGGTCCGCGCGCCGAGCGTGCCGTCCTTCTCGATCGGCACCACTCCCACCGACCCGGCGCCGTAGTTAGCGGTGACGATGAAACGGTTCGTCGGGTCGATCGCCAGATAAACGGGGTTTTTGCCGCCGCAGGATTGGCGATTGAGCGGCGTCAGCTGACCGGTTTGCTTGTCGATCGCATAGGCGCTGACCTCGTCTAAATCGGCATGGACCGAGTAGAGAAACCGCTGCTCGCGGTCCAAGGCGAGAAAAGAAGGGTTGACGATGTTCGGGACCAGCTGCAAATGCGTCCAGACCCCGGAACTCGGGTCCATCCGGTAGACGTTGATCCCGTCTCCTTTCCCTTTCCGTTCGGGGGTAGTGAAGGCGCCGACGTAGACAAAGAGCACCTTGCTTTGCGGCGCATTCATCCGCGGCTGCGCGCCGGCTTTGCCGCCGCCGAGGACGGCCGGTCCGGCGATGGCGAGCGCAGCGGCGCTCTGCAGGACGATTCGCCGGCGGATGCGACCGCCGTAAGGCTTCGATGATTTGGCCATTTTCCTCCCTCTCTGATTGATTAACCGTTTCGTTCGGAAACTGAACCGTACACTAGATGCGGCTGACCGCGGCAACGGAGCGTCGGACGGAATTGGCATTAGACGGGCCGGAGCCGGCGGCACATTCACAATTCGTGCGCGACCGGCGCCGCCTGCGCCTGAAATGGATCAGGGATAACATAGCCGCGAAGTGCCTCATGAACATTGCAAACGAAAGCGCAACCGCCTGATCTCCGAACAAATATTCGGCCTTTGATTTTCCTCAGTGCCGTCCCCGCGTCATTAGTAATATCGAGAAGCGTTGCGGCGCGTTGCGCATCTCATAATGCGGATTGAATCGCCCATCCACGACGAAAATCTGACCCTTTGGTCGGGGACGCACGAGCATTGCCCGCGCGGTTTCCATCGACAAATCTGGGTGTGTAGCCTGGTATCGCTCGAACAACGGCCGCCCATCTCCGCGCTTGAAGACGTCCCACGCTCATCCAAAGACCCGGCCGACACGGCGGCGGCCATAGGTTCAGCCTTCTTCGCGGCGGCGTCGAGATTGCGGCCGCAGAAGCTGGTCGATCCGGGTCCGCGCGAAGGCCTCGTTCGTCCTAGTCGGTCTGTCCCTTCCTCTCACATTTCTGCCATGGCTTGCCTTCGATATCTCCCCTCAGCATCGTCGCTCTGGGAATAGCGAGAGCAGGCCCTCGCGTGAGGCGGGGCAAAGGCCGCGTTCGGTGATGAGAGCGGTGACGAGGCGGCTCGGGGTTACGTCGAAGGCGTAATTGGCGGCGGGGCTGTCCGGCGGCGTCAAGCGAATGGCGACGCGCCGGCCCTCCTCGGTCCAGCCTTCGATATGGGTGACCTCGCGCGCGTCGCGGCGTTCGATCGGGATCGCCGCGCCGCTCCCGATCTCCCAATCGATCGTCGGCGAGGGCAGCGCGACGTAGAACGGGACATCGTTGTCGCGGGCCGCCAGCGCCTTCAGATACGTGCCGATCTTGTTCGCGACGTCGCCGCCCGCCGTGGTGCGGTCGGTGCCGACGATGCAGAGGTCGACCAAGCCCTCGCGCATCAGATGACCGCCGGCGTTGTCGACGATGACCGTATGCGGGACGCCGTGCTCGCCGAGCTCCCAGGCGGTGAGGCTGGCGCCCTGGTTGCGCGGACGGGTCTCGTCGACCCAGACATGGATAGAGACGCCGTCATTGTGGGCACGGTAGACCGGGGCGAGCGCGGTGCCCCAGTCGACAGTGGCAAGCCACCCGGCATTGCAATGCGTCAAAACCTCTACACGACCGGCGCCGCGCTTGCGCTGGCGCGCCTTGGCGATCAGCGCGGCGCCGTGCTCCCCAATTGCCTGATTGATCCCGATATCGGCCTCGGCAATCTCACCGGCCCGCGCCATGGCCGCGGCAAACCGGCGGTTTTCCGGCACTTCGGACAGCGCCCGCTGCATTTCTGCTAAGGCCCAGCGCAGGTTGACCGCGGTCGGACGAGTCGCGGCGAGTCTTGACATTCCCGCCTCGAGCCCGCGATCCGACGGGTCCTCGGCGGCCGCGAGAGCCATGCCGTAGGCTGCGGTGGCGCCGATCAGCGGCGCGCCGCGAACCTGCATCGTCGCTATGGCCTGCGCCGCGTCGTCGAGCGTCTCCAACCCGACAATCACCAACTCGTGCGGCAGTCGGGTCTGATCGATGATTTCGACCGCGTGCCCGTCGGCAGCGGGCCAGATCGTGCGCATGGCTCGGCCGCGGACGTTCATGGTGCCTCCTGCCGCCGTAGCACGCGCCCCGCCACTGCATCGAGACGCGCGAGCACCTCGGGATCGCGCCGTTCGAAGGCGGTGATCAGCGCGCCGTCCAAAGCGTGCTGGCACCCTTGCCGGCAAGGGCCGGGACGGTTCGATAGAAGCGGGACGACCTGTCTGACAAGCGCTTTTGCCCGTTCCGCGTTGGCGAGCAGCACCCCGACGATCATATCGACCGTGACGGCGTCGTGGCCGGGATGCCAGCAATCGTAATCGGTGACCATTGCTACAGTCGCGTAGCAGATCTCAGCTTCTCGCGCCAGTTTGGCCTCGGGCATGTTGGTCATGCCGATCACGTCGCAGCGCCACGTCCGATAGAGCTCGCTTTCGGCAAGGGTCGAGAATTGCGGTCCTTCCATGACCATGTAGGTGCCGCCGCGCTTCAGCGCCGTGCCCGCTTCGGCCCCGGCTGCGGTCAACGCATCGCCAATACGGCCGCACACCGGGTGCGCCATCGAGACGTGCGCGACGCAGCCCTTGCCGAAGAAGCTCTTGGCCCGCGCAAAAGTCCGGTCGACGAACTGATCGATTACAACAAAATCTCCGGGCACCAGGTCCTCGCGCAGGCTGCCGACAGCAGACAGAGAGATGATGTCGGTCACCCCGCAGCGCTTCAGAGCATCGATATTTGCCCGATAATTTATCTCGGATGGCGGCAGCACGTGGCCGCGGCCGTGGCGCGGAACAAACACGACCGGCTGGCGATCCAGCGTTCCGAAACAGAATTCGTCCGATGTCGCGCCGAACGGGCTCTCGACCCGCCGCCATTCGACATCCGCGAGCCCGTCAATCTGGTAGAGCCCACTCCCCCCGATAATGCCGATGACGGGCCCGGTCATACCCCCGAGCATCCAACTGGCCTAATGTGCAGTGGCCCAGATCTTGCGCTTGGCCGCGTAGAACACGCCCGCCATGATAATTAGAAACAGCATGACCTTGAACCCGGTGCGGTGCCGAGGCTCGAGGTTGGGCTCGGAGGCCCAGGTCAGAAAGGTCACCACGTCATGTGCCATCTGCGGCACCGTGGCCGAAGTGCCGTCGGCGAAAGTAACGGCGTTGTCGCTGAGCGGCGGCGGCATCGCGATCTGATGACCGGGGAAATATTCGTTGTAGTACATTCCCGTCAGCAAGTTGAACCCAGGCGGCGGCTCTTTATACCCGTTCAGGATGCCGTAGACGTAATTCGGCCCGCCGTCGCGCGCCTTTACGATCATTGACAGGTCCGGCGGCAATGCGCCGTTATTCGCTGCGCGCGCCGCCTGATCGTTCGGAAACGGCCCGGGGATCGGGTCGGAGGGCCGGGCTGGACGCTGGTACATCTGGCCCTGATCGTTCGGCTGCTCGTTGGTGACTTGATATGTCGACGCGATCGCCTTCACCTCGTCTTCGGTGTAGCCGATATCGGTCAGGTCACGGAAGTAGAGATGCTTGACCGGATGGCAGGCCGAGCAGACCTCCTTGTAGACCTGAAAGCCGCGCTGCTCCGCCGCCCGGTCGTAGGTGCCGAAGATGCCGTCGAACGACCATTGCTGGCGCGGCAGCGGAGGAGTCTCTTGGGCATTGGCGCAAAGCGTGGTCAGCGCCAAGACCAGCGCCGCCAGCGCGGCAAGGATGGGCTTCAGCATATCAGGATTTGGTCAGCGGCACTCCGGCGCCGCCAAATCGAGCGCCGGCGCCGCCGTGCAACACCGCCGCGGCGATGCTGGCGGGCAGCGGTTTGGGCCGTTCGAGCCTGCCGAGGACCGGGAAGAGAATCAGGAAATGGACGAAGTAGTAGAATGTCGCAATTTGCCCGACCATCACCACCAAGCCTTCGGGCGGGTTGGCGCCGACCCAGCCGAGCGCGATGACGTCGATGACCAGGAGCCAAAAAACCCACTTATAGACCGGGCGGAACCGCGCACTGCGCACCGGCGAGCTGTCGAGCCACGGCACTAAGAACAACAGGAAAATCGACCCGAACGCCATGATGACGCCGAGAAGCTTGTTCGGCACCGAGCGCAAGATCGCGTAATACGGCAACAGGTACCATTCCGGCACGATATGGTTCGGTGTCTGCATCGGGTTCGCCGGGATGTAATTGTCCGAGCTTCCCAAGAAATTCGGCGCATAGAAGACAAAGAAGCTGTAGATCAGCAGAAATACGGCCAGCCCGAACAGATCCTTGATCGTGAAATAGGGGTGGAACGGCAGCGTATCCTGCGGCCCCTTCATTTCGATCCCCAACGGGTTGTTGGAGCCGAAGCGGTGCAATGCGATCAGATGGAGCAAGACCACGGCCAGGATCACAAAGGGCAGCAGGTAGTGCAGCGCGTAAAACCGGTTCAAGGTCGGATTGCCGACGGTAAAGCCGCCCCACAAGAACGTGACAATGTTCTGCCCGATCAGAGGTATCGCCGAGAACAAGTTGGTAATCACCGTGGCGGCCCAGTAGCTCATCTGGCCCCAGGGCAGCACATACCCCATAAAGGCCGTCATAATCGCCAATATCAAAATGATGACACCGAGTATCCACAGCAGTTCGCGAGGCTGCTTATAGGAGCCATAGTAGAGCCCGCGGAACATGTGGATGTAGAGTAGCGCAAAAAACATCGACGCCCCGTTCATATGGGCGTAGCGCAGCAGCCAGCCGTAATCGACGTCGCGCATGATCCGCTCGACCGAGTTGAACGCCATTTCGGAGTTCGGGGTGTATTGCATTGCCAGAAAGATGCCGGTCACGATCATTACCACCAGCACGATCCCGGACAGCGAACCGAAATTCCACCAATAGCTGAGGTTGCGCGGTGTCGGATACTCATAGAGCTCGTGCTGCAGCATCCCGACGAACGGCAGGCGGTAATCGATCCAGCGGATGACGCGGCTGGTTGCGCTGAGGCGGGTCTGGGCCATGGCGCGTTCCTACCCGATCTTGATTGTCGTGTCGTGCGTGAATTCGTAAGGCGGCAGGAACAGGTTCAGCGGAGCGGGTCCTTGGCGAATCCGGCCCGAGGTATCATAGATCGAGCCGTGACAGGGGCAAAACCAACCGCCATAGGGCCCGCGGGGATCGCCAGCTTTCTGACCGAGCGGGATGCAGCCGAGATGGGTGCAAACGCCGATTATCGACGAGCCACTCCGGTTTCTTGACGCGCGCCGAATCCGGCTGAGGATCGCGCAATTCCGATACATTGACGTCCTCTGCCGCCTTGATCTCCTCCGGGGTGCGGTGGTCGATGAAGACCGGCTTTCCGCGCCACGCGACAGTCAGACGCTGGCCCACCTGCACGGGTGCGAGATCGACCTCGGTGGTGGACAGAGCCAGCGTGTCGCGTGCCGGGTTCAGGCTGTCAATGAACGGCCAAATCGTCGCCGCGACCCCGACAGCGCCGATGGCCGTCGCAGTCAAAATCAGAAAATCGCGCCGTGTCTCGCCGGCATGTGCTCCGTTAACATTGTGCTGCGCCAGATCGGCCATCCAACCCTCATTATTTTGCGACCGCCGGTCAGGCGCGGCCGCCATCGCAAGCTATACTGTTGAGGACAGCGAACTATGCGACAGACTGCCGCATAAATGGGCAGCAACAAGAGTATAACCCTTGTCTGGCTAAATCCCCTGACCACAACCCCTGTCGCTTTTTTGGACTTACGACTACTGATTGTGTCGCAATTGCGCCTGGCTGAATTTGCAGCAAGTCAACAGCGAAATTTCCCGTTCAAGTTGCAACTGCCCTCCTCCCGCCGCGGCGCCGATCAAGTTGGTAACGTTTTGCAAAAGGACGCCCGTGCACCCACCCCCGCATTCAGCGTGTAAGCTCATCATCAGCGCCTGCGCGATCAAGTTCCCGGCCGAGTTGGGGATGAGAAACTGTAATGCGAATGCCACAATTCTAGATACCATCACTTTGTGGCGCGAGCGTGGCCGAGAAGATCCCCGGATGCATCAGCGCCCGGCAAGATTCGAAATCTGGCGCTCTGAAGCCTCCGAATGTGGGATTGTCAACGGCCGCATCGCGCCGCTCGCAAGGATGTAGCGCGATGCGCTCGCGCGGCAGGTCGAAATCGAAATCGTCGAGTTGCATAGCCTCGTAGCCGGAAAAAGTGCCCCAACACGTCTGTCGCCACTCGAAGCGCAGGGCGGCGCGATTTTTGCTATCATTTCGAAGTCAACTCAGAACAGCGGAGAATAGGGATGGCTCACCGGCTTACACGTCGCGAATTCGGGATTGCCGCCGGGGCGGCGACATTGGCCGCGCTACGGCTTCAGGGCAAGTGCTCAGGCGAGCCGGCGCGAAGACCTTGCGCTTTATCCCGCAAACCGATGTGCAAGTGCTCGATCCGATCTGGACCACGGCCTACGTCACCCGCAATCACGGCTACATGGTGTTCGACACGCTGTTCGCGATCGACTCCAAGTTCAAGCCGCACCCGCAGATGGTCGACGGGTTCGAGGTCTCGCCGGACAAGCTGAACTACAGTTTCGTGCTGCGCGACGGGCTCAAATTCCATGACGGGCAGCCGGTGCGCGGCGCCGATTGCGTCGCCTCGATCAAGCGCTGGATGGCGCGCGACGCGCTCGGCCAGACGCTCGCCACGGTGATTGCCGACATGAAGGGCGGCGACGACAAGAACTTCTCGATCCACCTCAAGGAGCCGTTTCCGCTGCTGATCGACGGCCTCGCCAAGGTGTCGAGCCTGGCGCCGTTCATCATGCCGGAGCGGCTGGCCAAGACCGACCCCTACGAGCAGGTCACCGAAATGATTGGCTCGGGACCATTCAAATTCGTCAAGGAGGAACACCAGCCCGGCAACAAGGTCGTGTACGTCAAAAACACCGATTACGTGCCGCGCAGCGAGCCGCCCGACTGGGCCTCGGGCGGCAAGGTGGTCAAGGTCGACCGCGTCGAGTGGCATCGTCGTGCCCGATGTCGCGACCAAGACGGCGGCGATTGCAAAACGGCGAAGACGATTGGTGGGAGAATCCGCCGGCCGACATGTGGCCGGTCCTCGCACGGCAAGCCCGATATCTAGCACTGGTAGCCTACGTCGGATCCGCTGCGGCATTGGGTGTCGTGCGCTTCAACTGGCTTTATCCGCCGTTCGACAACGTCAAGATGCGGCAGGCGGTGATGATGGTGGCGAGCCAAGCCGATTATCATGACCGCGTTATGTCGGCGACCGAAATACTGGAATGTCTGCGCGTCCTTCTTCACCTGCGGGGGGCCGATGGCCAGCAACGCCGGCTCGGCAGGCGCTGACCGGCAAGCGCGACTACGACGCGGCCAAGCAGCTGATCAAGGAAGCCGGGTACAAAGGCGAAAAGATCATCCTGCTCGACGCCGTCGACCAGCCGCTGATCCATGCCGAGGCGCTGGTCACGACTCGATATGCTGAAAAAGCTCGGGCTCAATGTCGAGTACGTGGCGAGCGACTGGGGCACGGTGGTGACCCGCCGCGCCTCGAAAAAGCCGCCCGCGGAGGGCGGCTGGAACATTTTCGAGACCGGCTGGACCGGCGCCGACCTGCTCGATCCGTCGACTAATGTCATGCTGCGCGCCAACGGCGACCAGGCCTGGTTCGGCTGGCCGAAGGACGACCAGCTCGAGGAGTTGCGCACCCAGTGGCTAAAGGCGAGCGACCTGGAAGACCGGCAGGAGATCGCCGCCAAGATCCAGCAGCGCGCCTTCGAGGTGGTGCCCTATGTTCCGACCGGGCAATACGAGTTCAAAACCGCCTTGCGCAAGAACCTCAAGGGCTACATCGAAGCCCCGGCATTCTTCATGTGGAACGTCGAGAAGACCTGACACCAGGGCGACCCAGAAATAGTTAACATCGGCAGTCCCTGGCCGCTGTGCAGCGGGTTTCATCGCTGCTCCTTCAGATGATCAGTCCCGTTGACCGACCGAACGGTAAACTCGCCCGCCGAGAAGTCGATCTCGTTGATCGCACAGGGATCCTGGCCGAGCCGCCGATAGCGCGACAACGGCAGATCGAGCGCGTGCAACAGGATGATGCGATTGACGCTGTCGTGCCCGACCACCACTACCGTTTCCTTCGGATGCCGCCCGATCACCTCTCGCAGTGCCGCGACTGCGCGAGTGAGCACATCCTGCAGGCTCTCGCCACCCGGGATCGCCGCCCAATGGGGGGCCCGGTACCAGGTGTCGAGCGTCTCGGGCCATTTGCGTCTGACCTCGTCCGGGGTCAGACCTTGCCACTCGCCGTAGTCGATATCCATCAGGCCCGGGACCGGGGTCGGTGTCAGGCCAAACGGTCTTCCGATCGCCTCCGCGGTCGTCCGAGACCGGCTCAGCGGGCTGGCATAGAGGGCGGCGGGGGTCCAGCTCGCCTCGATGCGGCGCGCGGTCGCCTCCGCCTGCCGGAGGCCCTCCGGGGTCAACGCCAGATCGGCGCGGCCGCGAAAGCGTTCCGGCGAAATGCCTTCGACGTGGCCGTGGCGAACAAGGATGATCTTGGTCATGCCGTCGTCCTTTCGAGACCGGCAGGTTAGGGTTACCTTGGCGCGGTCATTTTGCAGGGAGCCGCCGCAATGCCCGCCGATCCGAACCGCGTCATCTTGACGGGCGAAAACCCGTTCATCCGCCTCAGCGTCAAAGACGGCGATCCCTTTACCACCAATGCGAGCTTCTGGCGCATCATTACCTGCCCGGCGGGGCCGGGACATGTCCTCTATCTCAACAGCGAGCTGACCGGGAATCGCTGGCACATCTACGCCGACAACATTGCAATGGCGCGCTGGCTGCAGTCGACGGTGCAGGGCATGCTCAACCCCGAAACGGCAGATACTGTCGATCCCGGTGACCGATGCGCAATTCACCAAATCGGGCGACCCGCGGTATTTCTGGACCGAGCGGGTGAAATCGCGGGACGAGGAGATCGGCCTCACCTGGTATCAAATCGGCGAGCCGCTGCTGATCCACACGCAGCCCAACGCCGAGCCGGGCCGCCCCTACGGGGTGTGCACGCTTGCTGATCCCGGCTCTCGGCGCCCGCCTCACCCGAAACGGCGTCGAAGCGGCGGGCCGCCCGTGGCCGAGGGAGCGCGAAGGACGGCCCTTCAGCACCTGCGCGCTGGCCTTTTCCGAAAGCTGGACGGAGGCGCGATGAAGGGGTCACGTCATCGCTAAGCTTGTCGCTTCTTTGCAATCTATCGGATGGTGACCTCCTGCGCGGCAATCTTGAGGCGGCTCGAAGCAGTTCGGCAGCTGAGTTGTCGTTGGGAGCAGGCAGATGAAGCATTGCCATCTTCTCCTGTTGATCGCCACGTTCGTTCTCGGCGTTACCGAGGCCTCCGTGGCGCAGACAACCATGGAGCCTTGGTTGACCCGCTCTGCGGATAATTCGCGAAGCGGTTGGAATCCACGTGAGAGGCAACTGACGCAGGAATTGGTTGCGACCAAGGGCATTGTTCGCGCGACGATCATTCCGGTCATCGGGGATGCGCGCGGCATGGAAGCGCAGCCGCTCATCTTGCCAAATGTGAAAACGGCGCGCGGAACCCGTGACGTCATGGTTTTGCCGTCGATGGCCGACGTCGTACGCGGCGTCGACGCGCATGACGGGTCCGGCATCTGGCAGGTGACGTTGGGGGTGCCGGTTACGGGTTCACAGAAAATCGACTGTTAAACGGATCAATCAATTCTGGGGCTGCCTTTCCACCGGGGTCATCGACCCCGACACGCAGCGCCTATACCAGGTCTGCTGGGTTTCGCCAGACAAGAGCGGCGACCCGATGACGGCCCGCTATTGCATGTTCGTGCTGAACGTGGCGGATGGCAGCGAGGTCGTTCCCCCGGTTCTGATCGAAGGAAAGAGACTTCGAACGCGGGGATGCGCAAACAGCGGTCATCGCTCGTCGAGACCAATGTAAACGGCGTGAAGACGGTGCTCGGGTGTTCGGGGACGACCTTTGAGACTTCAGCAGGCGCATCCGGTTTTTGCTTCGCCTTCGACGTGGCAAGTAACAAAGTAAGTGCGATGCTGGCGCTATCGGCCGGCGAGGGTGCCGGCGTCTGGATGGCCGGACAGGGCGCCGCAGCAGATGCGCAAGGCTTCCTCTATTTGACTGACCGGAAACGGCGATTTCGACGGCGTTACCCAATGGGGTGAATTGTTCCTCAAGCTGAAATACACACCGCCCTCAGGAAACAGGGAAGCCAAGCTGGAGGTGGTCGATCACTGGACACCCTGGACCGACTTCGCCAGAACCGGGCAGAAGCCGCCGTCGAGCATGCAGCCATCGGGCGTGAGCGCTCCCTCCGAAGCTCTGATGCAATCGGCTGACGGAGGGATGAATACCGCATTGAAGAACGCCAGGCTGGAGGCGAATATTAATGACCGAGGCAGGCCAACGGTTCTCGTCTTTCCTGATATCGCACAAGGTGCATGGTCAGACGAGGATTTTGGATCGGCGGGCCCCGCTTGCATTTTCTCGATCGGCGTTTGTATCGCCAGTGGCAAGGATGGCCTCGCCTACCCGATTAAGACGGCGCATCTTGGCGGAACAACGCCTGCCGATCTCGCAAACCCGAAAGCGAATTGTGCGAAACTCGCAGCACCGCCGGTCTGGCTGACGATGAGTCCGGGACCGGTCGATCCTTGCCCGACCGATCCCCGGACATTGAACTTCTTCCCAGGGGGTGATACGGCACATCTCCATATGACCCCCGTGCAGTTCTTCGACCCGCTGCTGAATTCTTGGGTGATCTTTGCGTGGGGCGAGAATTCCCAGCTGCATAAATGGAAGGTCAGCTCGAACGGCCAGTTGAGCTATATCGCGGAAAGCCATGAATATGCGAGCAATAACGTGCGGGAGAAGCCGCCAGGTGGCATGCCGGGCGGGTTTTGCTCGGGATCGAGCAATGGCGCGAATCCTAATTCAGCGCTTCTTTTCTGTACGATTCCTTACGGCGATGCGAATGCTAATGTCGTCAATGGCCGCTTTCTTGTCTACGACCCGGTGCACCTCGCGGCGGACGGATCGCTGAAGGTCCTATGGGACTCGCAACGATGGAACATCCAATTTCTGTTCAATAAATTCGACCCGCCGGTGGTCGACGGCGGTCAAATCTACGTGCCGAACTACAATGGCGGCGTCGATCTTTACCGACTTGCGCCATAAGGTCCGAGTCCCAGTGGCTTTGATTAACTGGATTTCGATCTAATCCGCGTTGACTCCGAAGTGACTTCAGGATACAATCGAACAAAACAAGAACATGAAAGCGCGGATGAAGGGTCAGGTTGGCAATTAAGGTCGGACAGAGCCGTCGCTTCAATCATTTTTAGTCGTATACTGACTTTTGCGTTCGCCGCTCGCCAGGAAGCCGCCATATTGCAAAATCCTGAGAGAGCTACAGTTATAATGGAAAAGGGTAGAAGGTATGTATGCGCCGGGATCAGAAGAACGAAATGAAGCGGCTATCATGCTGTTTCAGCGGCATGTCAAACGAGCCGAGGATGGTACTTACCGGTTGGAAGTTGAAGATGCTCAGACCATCGGCATTCATCCCGAGCTTTTCACAGCACTGAAAAGCTCCCTCGAAGAGACTAACAGGAAGATCAGAGCAGGGGAGCTTGATCCCAATCAAGTGAATTTCGTGCATTACTAAAAGTATACTGCGGCACGACGCGGGTCAAGGGGAGGTGGATGGCGACTGTCAATTTTACGTGGTTCGGCGTCATAATCGAATTTAGCCATCAAGAAATTACCCAGATTACGACTATGATGAATTCAGGAGCCGCCGGGTCGGGTGCGCTTGGAGGGCTCCTTGGCAGTATCGGGATCACCGGCACAAGTGCGGCTATCGCTAGCGCGGTGGCTGCACTTTTGAAGTTAGGTTCTACCGTATTGAACGGATGCAATCACAAACATGCCGGAATTTATCTTTTCGTGCTTTGGGTTGGCCCATTCTGGTGTAGAGGCAGGCGTTAGGGCTGGCGCTCGCTTCCGCCCACACTTTCGCAGATGGGCGGCGGGTTGTGCAATTGCCGGAAGGTTCGGGCTTAGATAGGAATGTTGATCAGCTGGCCGGTTGAGATCGCGTTCGGATCAGATCCAATCACGGCAATATTCGCGTCGTAGTCCTTCTCCACAGAGGTTCCGCAACAAGGGTCGGCCGCGGAAATCGAACACATCCCGTCGAGGTAATCGCAGTCCGCATAGCCGGAAGGCGACGGGCCATAGCCCACGATCCGCCGCATCCCTCACGGGCAAGGGCGTTCTCAGATATCGGCGTAGGTATGGGTTTCGGCACGGGCGCCGGGGTGAGTGATGGCGCCCATCTCGGCGTCGCCGACGGTCTGGGCGTATTTCCATAAGGTGCCCGATTGGTAGTCGGTGCGCCGCGGTGTCCAAGCCTGGCGGCGTCGTCCCAATTCGGCATCGCTGAGCGCGACATCGATGGTGCCGGCGATCGCGTCGATCGTGATCGAGTCGCCGTCCTTCAACAATCCGATGGGCCCGCCGACCGCCGCCTCCGGCCCGATATGGCCGATGCAGAACCCGTGCGAGGCGCCCGAGAACCGTCCATCGGTAATCAGCGCGACCTTCTCGCCGACCCCTTGGCCGACGAGCGCACCCGTTGTGGAGAGCATCTCGCGCATTCCAGGTCCGCCCTTCGGGCCCTCATAGCGGATAACGATCACGTCGCCGATCTCGTAGTCGCGGTTCTGTACCGCGGCGAACGCATCCTCCTCACAGTCGAAGCAGCGCGCCGGACCGGTGAATTGCAGGCGTTGCATGCCGGCGACTTTGACGATCGCTCCTTGCGGCGCCAGATTGCCCCTGAGCACGACCACGCCGCCCGTTGGCGAGAAGGGGTTCGAGGTCGGGCGGACCACGTTCTGCTTTTCGGGGAAGACGACGTTCTTCAGATTCTCGGCGATGGTCTTGCCGGTGACGGTGATGCAGTCGCCATGGAGATAGCCGCCATCGAGCAGTGCCTTCATCAGCACCGGCACACCGCCGATGTCGTAAAGGTCTTTCATCACATATTCGCCGCCGGGCTTGAGGTTGCCGATATAGGGCGTGCGGGCGAAGATTTTTCCGACTTCGTGCAGGTCGAAATCGATCCCGGCCTCATTGGCGATCGCCGGCAGGTGCAGGCCGGAATTGGTTGAACCGCCCGCCGCAGCGACGACGGTCGCAGCGTTCTCCAATGATTTGCGGGTAACGATGTCGCGCGGCCGCAGGTTCAGCCGCAGCAATTCCATTACCGTCTGGCCCGAGGCCTCGGCGTAGGCGTCGCGCGAGTCGTAGGGGGCCGGCGCGCCGGCCGAACCCGGCAGCGCCAGCCCGATCGCCTCCGACACGCAGGCCATCGTGTTGGCAGTGAAGAGGCCGCCGCACGACCCCGACGAGGGACAAGCGACGCATTCCAGCTCGTGCAGATCCTCGTCGCTGACGTCATTGATGCTGTGCTTGCCGACCCATTCGTAAACGTCACCGATCGTCACGTCGCGGCCGCGGAAGCGGCCGGGCATGATCGAGCCGCCATACATGAACACCGACGGCACATTGAGCCGGACCATCGCCATCATCATGCCGGGCAACGACTTGTCGCAGCCGGCAAGGCCGACCAGCGCGTCGTAGCAATGGCCGCGCATCGTCAATTCGACAGAGTTGGCGATGATCTCGCGGCTGATCAGCGACGATTTCATCCCGGCATGGCCCATCGCGATGCCGTCGGTGACGGTGATCGTCGTGAACTCGCGCGGCGTGCCGCGTGCCGCCGCGACGCCCTTCTTCGCCGCCTGCGCCTGACGCGCCAGCGCTATATTGCACGGCGCCGCCTCGTTCCATGTCGTCGCGACGCCGACCAGCGGCTGGTTGATCTGCTCCTCGGTCAACCCCATCGAATAGAGGAACGCGCGGTGCGGTGCCCGCTCCGGGCCGACCGTCACATGCCGGCTCGGCAGGCGCGACTTGTCGATCGCGGGGCGGCGGACATCGTCAGGCATGAGCGGATCTCCCGTGGCGGCTTTGCGAAAGCCGCCACGGTACCGATCCGACCAGGCTCAATCAATGGGGGGACGCGCCGGCGGGCGAGGCGAGGGGACTACGACCCGGCGGGTTTGACGATGATCTTCCCGACCATGTACGGGTGGATCGTGCAGATATAGGGGTACTCGCCAGGCACTGCGAAGGTGTGGGAGAAGGTATCGTCGGTATCGAGCGCCGCCGATTTTAAGGTTCCGTCCTTGTCGCCTATCCGGTGCGGGCTGTCGTCCTCGTTCTTCCAGGTCACCGTCGTGCCGGCAGTAACCGTCAGGGTCGCCGGTGCGAAGGCGAAGTTGTCGATATTGACGGTGGCCGGGCTTGCTGCAGCCTTGAGTGCCGTCTCGCCGGCAAGGACCTGGGTGAGACCGGCAAGCAACAGCAAACCCAGCGCGACCGCACCGAGCAACACTGCGCCACGTGGGGGCCGCGGCGCCCGGCCCAAAATCATCGACATGACTTTACCTCTCAAGCGACGAGCGTGCTGTCGATCAGGGCGGGAGCGCCCTTGCCGCGGACATAGTTGACTGTCCGGATGCCGAGGTACTTGTGCAACTCCCCGGCGGGCACGTCCTTCATCGGCCCAGGAGCGGGAGCGGTCCCCGGCGCCGGCTGCGGGAATGCCGTCGAATTCCGCGGTGTGGAACGTAACATTTCCCTCGACCTTCTGGATGATCTGGTGGATGTGCCCGTTGAGCACGGTCACCGAGCCGAAGCGCTTTAGATAGCCGAGCGCGCGCCCGGCATCCGCAGTGCCCCAGCCCCACTGCTCATAGATCGTCCACAGTGGCAGATGGGCCATCAATACGATCGGCGTACTCGCCGAGCAGCCGGCTTTGACATCCTTCTCCAGCCATTCCAGCTGCTCGTCGCCGATCTTGGCGAGGCCGGCGGATTTGAAGCCGGGTTGAAATTCGAACACGTTGATCAGGCCGATGAAGTGCACGCCCGCCGTGTCGAAGCTGTACCAGCCTTTGCCGTGGGTGTTCTTGCCGTAGCGGTTTGAGATAAGCCTTGCCGTTGTCGGCGTCGGCGACGTCGTGCTCGCCGGGCAGGAAGAACACCTGCTTATTGGCCGATTTGATGATCTGATCGGCGTCGTCCCACTGCTCCTCCTTGGAGAGGTGGCTGATGTCGCCGGTATGGACGAGAAAGGCGGGCTGGGTCGGCATCGCCTTGATCTTGTTTATCGCCTCGGTGAGCGTCGCGCTCGGGTCGGGGTTTGGCGGCAGATGAAAGCCGATATGGCTGTCGCTGATTTGCACAAAAGTGAGCGCGCCCTGAGGCGCCTCGGCGGCGGCAGCACCGCCGACCAAGCCTAGCGTGCGTGGTACCCCGCCGGTCAAGGTCCAAACGACGCCAGTTCCTGTCCAGGCCATGCACTTCAACAGACCGCGGCGGTTGATCTTCGCCCCGGCCATTATTTCACGATCAGCCATCTCTCTCTCCGATTGGCGTTGTGTGTTGCGCTCATTCAGACCGCCATGTCTCCGGCTTTATTCCCGCTTCGGGTAAAGTAGTTTGGCGCTCTCAGTCGCCGTTCCGTTTCCGGCGAAGCGGGACCCGACGGGGCCGGAATAAAAGCAGAGGACAGTCGGTCTCTATGGGTGCCGTATCGACCGGCGCGAAACTTGATCGACTGAGGTCCGGACATGAAAATCTTAGCTTTGGGCGCCACGACTCTGGCGCTGGTTACTTCTGCAAGCCTGTCAGCGGCAATGGCGCAAGGTCCAAGAGCTTCGGGTGGGAATAGTTGGCCCGGCATTTCGCAGCCGGCCACAACAAATCTCGCCACGGCCACTCCGCACTATGAGCTGCAGTACCACTACACAGGCCACCATCCCCGGTGGGTTGGGCAGTGGGTGCTCGTCCGATAGAGGTCAGCCAGCACCAATGCCGATGGGCTGGCGGGCTCCCGGCCGGCCCGTCGCCGCTTCCGCCGTGAGCTGAAATGATGATCCCCATACCCCATCCCCTTGCACAGCGGGATGAAGCTTCCTAAAGGACATCTTCGGTGCCGATGCTCGGGGAAGGATGTAATGCGTTATGTGGCGTGGCTTGCCGTGTTGCTGCTGCTGGCGGCCTGCGGCTCGGTCGGCACGGGCCAATCGGCGACCCTGATCTTGAATAATCCGACATGGGACCGCGTCAATGTCGAGGCAGTGGTCACCACGAGCCCCAATTGCGATAATCGTGATGCTTATGTCTCGACCCAGGAATTCCTTATGACGAAGGACCACACGCAACGGATCGAGGCGCCGAAGGCCGAGAACATCTGCTGGCGCCACGACAGCAATCCGAATAATCCGGTTGCCGGCGCCTGGTCGGGGTGGAGCCGGGCCACGATGTTTCCCGGTCAGACCTTCGAGACCGAACTCTAGGGTTCGATTATCTCCGGCCCCGAGCCGACCGCCCTCAAGGCGCGCAGGAAAGATCAGTCCCGGCTAGGAAGGGCTGCGTTCCCGAGGATCCGGACGAAGGGCATAGAACCCACGCCGGAACGCTGCTCGAGGGTGCCGTCGCAGCGCTCCCCGAAGATCCTCCGGAAGCAGCGCGAGAGGATGAGGCTCCTCCCGAGGCTCCAATAGGGGATGAGGCGCCCCTGGCGGAACCGGTTGCCGAGCTGCCCGTCGTCGTGCTCGCAGTTGATTGAGTTGCCGCCGTCGGGGTGGCAGAGGTCGTCGGAGACACCGCCGCTGCCGATGTCCCGGTGCCGAGTGTAACGATGCCGTTGCGTGCGACGCCACCCGGTGTGGCGGCAGTCTGCGCCAATGCCGGCAAGGTGAGCGCGATCGAGATCAGCATTGCGTAGCGAGCCGCACCTCTCATAGGCGCGACACAACCAGTATCGTGGCCGGCCCGTCAACCCCCGCGCGGCAAGCTATTCGCGGAGGCGGAATTGCAGCGGGTTCGAGTCAGCCGAAAACCAACGAGGAGACTGCGATCCAGATGACCCACCAAAGCCCAACTGACAGCAGCGCCGCGACGATGAACGCCGGTCCCAGGCTGAGGCGAGGGGTAATTCGGGGCGCGGTTTCGCGGGGCTTCCGAGCGGGGTAAGCGCCCTCGACGAGGCTGTTCTTGATCATCGGGCTCTCCGGTCAGGATTGAGCCGGGTCGCCTGTCAGGTGGTTCGCCGTAACGGCGGCCGTCAAACGTAAAACCGGTTACTGAGATTCTGGTTCCACGAACGGCAGCGCGCACCTACGGGTCGCCCTCAAATTACCCTTGCTCGGCGAAAAACCGCGATCTGATCGGCGTCGTAGCCGTGTTCGGCGAGCACATTTTCGGTGTCGGCGCCCAGTACAGGCGGCGACGTCTCGATGCTCGGGCCGCCATGGGCGAATTTGAACGCAGCCAGCGGCACCTCGAAAGCCCCGTCGACCCCGGCGGCAGACGGGTGATGATGGGTGACGCCGCGGGTGGCAAATTGCGGGTCGCGGACGGCCTCGGCGAGGGTGCGCACACGCGCCGCCGGGACATGACGCGCCTGAAAGAAGTTCTCCCACTCGTCGGCGGTGCGCGATTGCAGAATGTCGGTCAGGACCGCCGCCTCACGGTCGCGGTCGTCTTCGCGCTCTTGGTTGGTGCGCTTGGCCATGTCGGGTCGTTCGAGGGCCTGCCACAGGCGGCGCTGCTGCCGCAAATTGCTGGCGCCGAGCATGACCAGCCCATCCTTCGCCGCATAACAGCTGTTGGTCGCGTGGAGGTGCCGGTTGCCTGACGGCTTGGGTTCGACGCCGTTGCGCAGATAGCCCGTCAGATGCGAGCTCATCAGGATCATCGCAACATCGAGCATCGCCAGATCGATGCGCTGGCCGCGGCCGGTGCGCTCGCGCTGCAAGAGAGCGCTGGCGAGCGCGAATGCGCCCATTGTGCCGGTCGCGTAATCGACCGCCGGAGAACCGAACTTGATCGGATAGACCTCTGCGGTGCCGGTCGTCGCCATCAGCCCCGAAGTCGCCTGGATCACATGGTCATAGGCCGTCTGCTTGCCGCGCGGCCCGTCCTGGCCGAAAGCGGAGATCGAGCAGTAGATCAGCCGCGGGTTGATCTCGCTCATCACCTCCCAGCCAAGACCGAGCGCCGCGAAAGCCCCGGGCCGGTAGTTCTCGACCATGACATCGGCGCGCTGCACGAGGCGTTTCAGGATTTCGCGGCCGGCCTCGGTCTTCAGATCCAACGTAACCGACCGCTTGTTGGAGCTCTGCGTCAGATAGCTCGTGCCCATGCCGCGCCGGTTGAGCTCGCGATCGGTGCCGCTCTCGCGGGTCTGGTCAGGGTCATCGGGATGCTCGACCTTGATTACCTCGGCACCCAGCACGGCGAGCTGATACGCCGCGAAAGGTCCGGCCAAGACATGCGTCACATCGATGATGCGAATGCCCTCGAACGGTCGTGTCATGCTCCGCTCCTGCCAGTCGGGGATTGCCTTTGTGCTGGAATCTCGCGCCTCAGCCCGTGATCGCGATCCGACTGCGCGGCCCCAACAGCGGCAGCAGCCCGAGGAGGATTTTTCTTTTGACGGCGATACAACCCGCAGTCGGAGCGAAATCCGGTGTTGCTATGTGGAGGAAAATCGCACTCCCGGCGCCTGGAACGACCGGCTCCATGTTATAGCCGATGACGACCAGCGCGTCGTAGAGTTCGTCCTCCCGCCACATCCGCTCCGCACTGGCGGGGTAGGGCAGGGAAACGGGTCGGTTGTAATTGGCGTCGGATGGCTCGTCGACCCAGCCATCGCTCGGCGCCAAGGGTTTGACCGGCAGGCCTGACAGAGGCGGCGCGATTCTGTCCGGCCGGTAAAGAATGGACACGAGGGGGTAGGTCCCGGCCGGGGTTGCGCCATCGCCCTCGTGCTTGTCGGCCTTGACGCCGTCTCGCCCGACCGCCGCAGCGGCACTCCGTCGCGACCAATAAAGACGGCCGTCGCGGTATCCGAGATCTCCGGCTTGGGCTGCTGCGGACAAGCGGCCCGCCGTCAAAAATACCGGAAGATAAAACAATCCTCTGCGGCTGATCCCGGAAGGCACATTAATACATGTGCTGTCCGCCGTTCACCGAAAGCGTCGAGCCGGTGATGAAGTCGGCGTCGTCGGCGACCAGGAACAAGACCGTGCGGGCAATGTCCTCGGCCTTGCCGAGCCGGCCCACCGGGATGCGGGCGATGATCTTTTCGAGGACTTCGGCCGGAACCGCGCGAACCATCTCGGTATCGACATAGCCGGGCGCGACGGCATTGACGGTGATGCCCCGCCCCGCACCCTCTTGCGCCAATGCCTTGGTAAACCCGTGAATGCCGGATTTCGCGGCGGCGTAGTTGACTTGACCGTATTGCCCTGCCTGCCCGTTGATCGATCCGATATTCACGATGCGGCCAAAGCCTCGGGAGCGCATGCCGTCGATGACCGCCCTCGACGTGTTGAAGCATGAGGAGAGGTTGGTCTGGATCACCGCATTCCAGTTCTCATAGCTCATGCGGTGCATCGTCGAGTTGCGGGTGATCCCGGCATTGTTGACGAGCACCTCGATCGGGCCCAGTTCGGCCTCGATTTTCTTCACGCCTTCGGCGCAAGCGTTGAAATCGGCGACATCGAATTTAAAGGCCGGTATGCCGGTCTCCTGGTGAAATTGCTGTGCCGCCTGGTCATTGCCGCCGTAATTTGCCGCGACCTTGTATCCGGCGTTCTTCAGCGCCACCGAGATCGCGCGGCCAATGCCGCGCGTCCCGCCGGTCACCACCGCTACTCGAGCCATGCGTTCCTCCCTTTTTTGATTTGGATTAGTCGCGTTCGACGCACATCGCGATCCCCATCCCGCCGCCGATGCATAGGGTCGCGAGCCCCTTTTTTACATTCCGCCGCTGCATCTCGTGCAGTAAGGTCACCAGCACGCGGCCTCCGGAGGCACCGATCGGGTGGCCGAGGGCGATCGCCCCGCCATTGACGTTGACCTTCTGGACATCCCAGCCGAGATCCTTGTTGACCGCGCAAGCTTGCGCGGCGAAGGCCTCGTTGGCCTCGATCAGGTCGAGAGTGTCGGGCGACCAGCCCGCCTTCTTCAGCGCCATGCGGCTCGCCGGGATCGGCCCGGTGCCCATGATCGCCGGATCGACGCCGGCGGTCGCCCACGAAACGATGCGCGCGAGCGGCTGCAAACCGCGCTTTTCGGCCTCGGCCGCCGTCATCAGCACGACCGCCGCCGCGCCGTCGTTGATGCCCGAGGCGTTGCCCGCGGTAACCGTGCCGTTCTTGTCGAAGGCGGCGACGTAGCTTCGACAAAACCTCGACCGTCGTGCCGTGCTTGGGGTGCTCGTCGGTGTCGACGACCGTCTCGCCGCGGCGGGTCGTGATCTTGACCGGGACGATCTCGTCCTTGAAGCGGCCGGCCTTTTGCGCCGCCTCGGCCTTGGCCTGCGACCCGGCGGCAAAATTGTCCTGCTGCTCCCGGGTGATCTGCCAGCGCTGCGCGACATTCTCGGCGGTGTTGCCCATGTGGTAGCCGTTGAACGCATCCCACAACCCGTCGCGGATCATCGTGTCGACGAGCTCCGCGTCGCCCATCTTGACGCCGTTGCGCAGGTGGATGCAGTGCGGCGCCTGGCTCATGCTCTCCTGACCGCCGGCGACGACGATCTCGGAATTGCCGTTGCGGATCGCCTGATACCCGAGCGCAACGGTGCGCAGCCCCGAACCGCAGAGCTGGTTGACGCCGTAAGCGGTCACCTCGAACGGAATGCCGGCACCGATCGCGGCCTGCCGAGCCGGGTTCTGCCCTTCGCCGGCGGCGAGGATCTGGCCCATGATGACCTCGGAAACATCCTTCGGCTCGACATGCGCGCGGCGCAGCGCCTCGGCGATCGCGACCTCGCCGAGCTTATGGGCCGGCAGGCTGGCGAGCCCGCCGTTGAACGCCCCGACCGGGGTACGCGCGGCGCTCGCAATGACGATGTCGGTCATCAAGGATCTCCTCACAGGGGTTAACGCCAATGTGGGCGGCGATCGGCGAATGTAAAAGCGGGGGTCGTTCTCTGTCCAGCCGGGCAGGGCCGACCCGGGTCAAGTCGCACAGAGTCCGGCTTGGCCGCCATAGGCTGCAATCAATGATTGTGTCGACAATTGCCCATGGCTGTATCTGCAGCAAATCTACAGCCAAATCTCCCCTGCAGGTTGCAGTTACCGACTACTCCTGTTTGTTGGCCCCCCCCCTCCCTATGGCGATTTGATCGGAAGGTACCCTGCCATTGCGGCCATTTTCGGGATGTAGGTATTGCGCTATCGCCACCCCCGAAAGCGTACCGCATTCCGCGTGCGCGCTGCCCTGCACGGGCATTCGATGGAAGCCGAAGTACGGCGCATTCTTCAGGACACCCTCAAGGAGCCGGAGCGTTCGCAGGCGGCAAATCTCTATCAGCGCATTCGCGCGCGCTTCGCGCCGCTCGGCGGCGTCGACCTCGACCTGCCGCCGCGCGAGCAGGCCCCCGATCCCCCGCGCTTCGATTGATCTTCCTCCTCGACACCAACATCCTTGCCGCCGTCATGGCCTCTCCGCCGGCGGCGGAGGTGGCGACGTGGATGGCCCAACACCCACTGGACGTGTTGTTCACCGCCACCGTGTGCCAGGCGGAAATCCTGTCGGGAATCGCGATCCTGCCGAAGGGCCCCCACGGGTCAAGCCCGTGGGCTGAAGGCCCACGCCGAGAAGCGCTGGAGATCGCAGCTCTGGCAATGTTTCGCGAGGATTTTGCCGGCCCATCCTGCCGTTCGATCCGGACGCCGCTGTTGTCTACGCGGAGATTTTCGCGGACCGCCGGAACGCCGGCCGGCCGGCGGCGACGGCTGATCTGATGATCGCCTCGATTGCCCGCGTGCGCGGTGCGATCGTGGTCACCCGCGACACCGCCGGATTCCACGGCTGCGGCCTCACCCTGATCAATCCGTGGGCGAACTCATGATGTGACGAGCGGGGCCGCCCCTCGAGAAGCCGGTCCGAGTGGGCCGCGCAGGTCCTCGGGTTCCTGCGGGCTACCGAGAGGGACGGCTAGTGGTCGTCTCAGCGTCTCGGTCCGATCTGTTTAGCCCGCGCAACGTTTTGCGGCGAACCTGACCGTCAGAGTAGACTGCGGGCCTGTTACCACCTTCGGTCGCGACAGGTTCGTATGATCGACCCGACGATCCTTGCAGAGATACGCCGCAGCGTTCAGAGTTGCATTGAACTGGACAAGCCGATCCTACAGCAGATTATCCAAGAAGCGCAGCCTTTAGCTAGCAACCAGAGGCGAATTCAGCCAAGATCAACAACAAGTGTTTCTCTCGTCGCTGCTGATGGCGGCAATAATGATCTTCGGTTTGATCCGTTCCAGGTGCAGATCATTCGGATTGTAGATAGCAACCGAAACGAATATTGGACAGAAGTTATTTCGCCCACAACACCATTAGGTGACCTCAATCGACGACATATCGACGAGGCTGGGAATCCGATCTCGCTGCTAGGAAAGATGATGATCGGGCTGAACGTCCGAAGCCTCGCTGCGTTAAGTCCGATGATTTACGAGGTTCGAGAGGGTCAGCAGAGACCCCCAAGTTGGACGCAAGTCTATAGGGAGCTGACCGAGTGGGCGGCTCTGCTCGATCTCCTGAAGAAAGACTATGGCTCCGACACGCTGATCATTTTCGACGGATTGCTCCGAAGCAAGGTCTTTCGAGGGACACTGTTCCGAGAACTCGGGACAGCTTTTCGAACGTGAAATCGAGCGTCACCGCCAGTCTCGGCGGAATGTCTACTTGGTTGGCGTTGCCAAACACAGCAAGGTAATAGAGCGCTACCGTCTCGCGATGAAGATCTGCGGTATCTTACGCGGAAATTATCCGGCGTATGTCGAAGTCCCTTATGATGTCGAAGCAAAGGCATACGTTTGGCCTGAATACGCCAGGGGGGAAGAAAACGAGGACGGAGGCGAGGCCGTCAAGTTCCTAATCGGGAAAATGTTCTTGGTCAAATTCGGGCGACGGCCAAGCGATGCGTGTGGCCGGTAGACATCTTCCTCCACAGCGGCCGCACGCTTCAACGATTTTCGGCTACTTGGTGAGGGATGCCGAAGAAGGTTTTCCGACGACCCTGTATCCGCGCTCGCTACAGAAGGCGCATGAGGCCGCGGCACTCGCCGGCCTCGGCATGGAAATGCTTCAAGATGTCATCTTCTACGAGATGCGGCACAGCCTCGGGCGACCGCGGGGCAATCCTGGACGAGTTCCAGTTCGAGAGCGATGACCCCGCACAGGCGAGATATCGGTAGGAGATCATGACGCTCTTTCCTGACCACGCGAAGGTCGGCGTCTTTCGAGGTTTTCGCGAAGGTGGCCTGGAATTCCATGCCGATATCGGCTTGCCCTACCACGGCCAGATGCATACATCGCCCATGCATGGGCAGCTTCATCCTCGTGCGGCTGGAAAACGAGAAGAGGCGGTGCTCGGCCGGATCACGTCTTTCTCGTCCGAGGGCCGGCTGGCCAGTTCGGCAGGGCGAGGATTTCAGCATACGGGCGGTCCGAGAGCACCGGCGATGTCTCGGAGGATCTGCGCGAGCAATACCTGAAGTACCGAGTCAACATACGCGTCTTGGGCGTGCTCCGGAGGAAGGAGAACCGAGCGACATTCGTTCCTTCTCATCGCCGTCTGCCGCATGTCGGCAGCCCGGTGGCTTTCCCGACCGACGCGGTGCTGCGCGAGATCGCCGGACACAACCTGCGAGGGCGCCACGATCGGGCATCTTGCGCTTGGGCGAATACGTCTACGACCCGGAGCGGACGCGCATCGCCGACGAGACGGGATGCAGTTAGTCGCCGGAGTGACTGATCCGATTTCCGGTCAGAATCTGGTTTCCCGACGCTCTTTCATCTTCGCCCGTGCCGGATTCGGTAAATCCAATCTGAACAAGCTGCTGTTCAGCCAGCTCTACAAGGAGCAGCCCTACGCGGGAGAAGCGGGGGGGCGACATGTCCCGGTAGGCACGATCATCTTCGACCCCGACGGCGAATATTTCTGGCCGGACGACCAAGGGCCGCCCCGGTCTCTGCGATGTCGCCCTGGCTGGAGAAGCTGGTCGTATTCACGTCCCGCGAAGCGCCAAGCCGTTTCTATGGCTCATTCGTCGCGTCGCGGGATCCGTCTCGATCTCCGGCGACCTGCGCCCGTCGACGTCATCTCGATCTCGCTTCCGCCGGAGCGGCAGGACCAGCAGAACGTGCAAAGCTGCGGAGCCTGTCGCCGGACCAATGGCGGCAGTTGGTGCGACTTGATCGACCAGGAACGGCAACGGACGCCGACTCGACGAGATTGCGGCATCCTGTGAGTCTCGACGCTGCCGAACCAGGAGGCCGAGGCCGTGGCGGCGCGCGTCGAATATGACAACCGTTGTGCGCTGCTTGCACAGACCCGGGCAGCCAGTTCCTGGATATGCTGCTTGGAGGCGCTGGAGCAAGGAAAACTTTGCGTGGTGGACTCTCGCAGTTGCGCGGCAGCAGGCTGATCCTCGCAGGGATGATTCTGCGTCGGATTCTTTGACCATAATCAGCAGGAATTCACGGAGGCGGAGCCGAAGACGATTCCCACGATCGCCGTGATCGAGGAAGCGCAGGCGGTGCTGAAGAGGAGCCCGTCGGCGGAGCCATTTATCGCCTGGGTCAAGGAGGGTCGGAAATACGACCTCGGCGCGCTGCTGATCACCCAGCAGCCAGGGATCATACCGAACGAGATCCTGAGCCAGGGCGACAACTGGTTCATCTTCCACCTGCTCTCGGCGAGCGACCTGCAGAATGTGCAGATGGCGAACGCCCATTTCAGCCAGGACCTGCTGAGCGCGCTGCTGAACGAGCCGATTCCGGGTCAGGGTGTCTTCTGGAGTTCGGTAGCTCGGCGCGAGTACCCGATACCGGTCCGGATCCGCTCTTTCGAGCAATTATTCTCCGCACGCGACCCACAATATAATTTGGACCCGCCGCAAACCTTTGGCGCGACCCTAAGGGAGCGATGAAACCGTCTGGACCAAGCCGCTCGGATCGGGCGCAACGACTCAGGCCCGGCGAGAGATGACGTAGAGGTCTCCGCGAGGCTGAACCAATCGTGATGGATGCTGCCCTACTCGGGGTCGCGATTGACGCCATAAGTCAACGGGCCGACTTTCCTGCCGACCTCCGCGGTGCTGGCCTCCGATGGGGTACTCATTCAGTCTCACATTGCGCGGGCCTTGGAAGGGATGCTCGATAATGCTTTCCAGTCCGTCCATGACCGCGGGCTGGTTAAACGGGTTCTCGACGAACTTTATGGTGCACAAGGCGGCTGGACTTCTCATAAGGATAACCAAAACCGGGCGGTTGTGCGTGCGTTGCGCGATCCGCGATGACGATTTCAACGAAGCGCGATGAAGCGCTATACGCGCTCAACGCCGTTTGCCCTTATTTCACTATGTTCCCGCTCGACTTCCCGATCTCGGTGCTGCGGGAATTGGAGGTACTTAGGAAGCGCAAGGGAATTGTCGTTGATCCGTTCTGCGGCAGAGGAACGACAAATCTCGCTGCCCTGACTTTCGGTAAAAACACGGTTGGTGTCGATTGTGCACGGGTCGCAATAGCGGCTACCGCAGGGAAGCTCTGCGCGGCAGACGTAACCGTCGAAGAAGTAGTAGCAGAGTTGCGGGCACTTCTGGAGAAGTTTGAGGGATCCGGTATCCCGGAAGGTGACTTCTGGGAGTTAGCGTATGAGCAATCCGTGCTCCGCGGCATCTGCGCCATCCGGAATGGTTTGAAATCCGCGCCCAGCACTGCGAGTAGGATCTGTTGCGCGCCATTATGCTTGGCGCTCTGCATGGCCCGCGGCGTGTCGATGGTTCGAGCAATTATTTATCCAACCAGATGGCGAGGACTTACGCGTCGAAGCCAAACTATTCCGTTCGCTACTGGCAAGCACACGGGCTGAAACCCGGCAAGATGGATATCCTGTCGGTCGTTGAAGCCCGAGCCAAAAGGGTCTTACGGTGCTCGATGCTCCGGGGATCGGGTTCAGCTTATCAGGCCGATAGCAGAACGTTTGATTGGCTGGCAATTAATGATGAACTCGGTCCGGTCCGCTGGATCGTGACGTCACCGCCCTACTATGGCCTGAATACGTATCGGCCCGATCAGTGGCTGCGTGAGTGGTTCCTTGGTGGTCCATCTCACGTCGTTTATGTCTCGGAAGAACAAGTTCGCCATTCCAGCCAGGAGAATTTTACCGAGGATTTGTTCCTCGTATGGAACGCGTTACAAGAAGTCGCAAATCACGATGCCAAGCTGATTTTCCGGTTTGGCGCTATCAATGATAGACCGATTTCTGTCGAGCAGATCGCTCGCGCCTCCCTGCGTGGAACCCGATGGGGCGTAGATGAGATCAGGTCGGCAGGGCGAGCTTCGTACGGACGCAGGCAAGCTCAGTCATTTAATCGGATCTCCAAGCCAGCCCTCACGGAAATCGACGTGTGGTGCTCGCTCAAATGACGGCCATCAATCGCGGACCAATTGGTGGCCAGGCGCACGATCGTACTCGACGCCAACGTCCTGCTCGGAAGAGGCGCTGGTTGTTTCCCCGAGATGTACCGCTCGGGTACGAGCTCGATAGCGGATGCGGCACCTCTCGCGGACAGTGCATGCGGTTGGTGCTTGATTGGATTAAGGGGAGAGGTCGTTTTCCAGGCGCATCCAGGCTGGTCTGAGTGGGACGAGAGTGGCGTCGCCCGCTGCGAGCGCCTTGCCGTCGCGAACCGGTTCGATCCGCAACAGCGCCAGACCGAGCCCGTCGCGGCTCGACCGCATTTCACCGACCTCGCGGCCATCCATAGTCACGATAGTTCCTGGTGGCGGGGTCGGCCCTTCGATCTCTACCGGCATCAGCCGCCGCTTGACCAGCCCGCGATACTTCGTCCGCGCGGTCAACTCCTGGCCGATGTAACAGCCCTTCTCCCAGTCGACGCCGTTCAGCTCGTCGAACCCCGCTTCGAGCAGGATCGATTTCTCCAGCACCAGATCGCGGCTGCCGTCGGGAATGCCGAGCGACAGGCGCAGCCGGTCGTAACTGTCGAAACCGGTTTCCGAGATGCCGGCATTGCCGAGCAATACCCGTGCCCCCTCGAGCGGCAGAATGGCGCGCGCGCCGAGGGCCGCCAGCCGCGGATCGACGAAGGCGATGCCGGAACCGAACGGCCGGGCAGCTCCCGGCTCGTTCGGCAGTCCGAGGGCGGCCGGCGCCTCCGCTCCGAATACTGCAGCTACGCAAAGGCCGGATTGCTCATCGAGTGTGGCCTTCGCGCGCAGCCGATACATGGACAGCCGCCGATTCAGATCGCCGAGGCGGGCGGCTTCCGCGTCGAGCCAGATCGATTCGCCCGCTTCGACCATGATGAAATCGTGCAGGTATTTGCCCTGGGCCGTGAGAAACGCCGCATAGCGGGCCGCCGTGGGACACGACCTTCTCGACGTCGTTCGAAACGAGCCCCTGCAAAAACGGGCGGCGATCGGGCCCGGAGACCGCGAGAATGCCTCGATCCTTGAGCAAAACAAAGCTGACATCGGCCATGGCCGGCTAGAGTTAGGCTCGGAGCGCTTCCTTGGCAAGCGGCGGAGACCGGCATATAAGGCCCGCCGGACCGGGCCAAATGCACATCCTGTTTGTTACCGCGACGAGGATCGGCGATGCCGTGTTGTCGACCGGTCTGCTCACCCACCTGGTCGAGCGCGACCCGCACGCCTGGCTGACGATTGCGGCGGGGCCAGTCGCAGCTCCGCTGTTCGAAGCCGTGCCCGGGCTCGAGCGGATTATCGTGTTGGAGAAGCAGCGCTGGTCCTTGCATTGGCTGCCGTTTTACGCCGCGGTTGCGACCCGGCGCTGGGATCTCGTCGTGGATCTGCGCGGCTCGGCGCTTGCCTGGCTGTTGTACGCCGGAGATCGCAAGGTCATGGCGAAGGGCGATGCGCGCGAGCATCGCGTTCGTCAGCTCGCGCGCCTTTTTGATCTCGATCCTCCGCCGAACCCGCACCTTTGGACCGCGTCGCACCACGAACGGATGGCGGGCGCGTTGATCTCTCCGGGCACCCCGGTGTTGGCGATCGGCCCGGCCGCTAATTGGCCCGCCAAGCAATGGCGGGCGGAGCGTTTTGCCGAGCTCGCCTCGCGCCTGACTGCCGCGGGCGGCCCGCTGCCCGGTAGCCGCGTCGCGGTGCTGGCCGCACATCATGAGCGCGAGCTGGCCGAGCCTCTACTGGCGGCGCTCCCTCCCGGGCGCCGCGTCGACCTCGTCGGCCGCGTCGATCTCTTGACCGCCGCCGCGGTGCTGCGGCGCTGCGCGATGTTCATCGGCAACGATACCGGGCTGATGCACATTGCCGCGGCCGTGGGTGCGCCGACCCTGGGGCTGTTCGGCCCCAGCCCTGTCGCTCAGTATGCGCCGTGGGGCCCGCGGACCGCGTGGATCTGCTCGGCAGACCCGCCCGAAGCGATGTTCGGCCCGGGCTTCGACCACCGTACCACCGGCACCTTGATGGACGGTCTGTCCGTCGATGCCGCCGAGGCGGCGGCGCGCCGGTTGTGGCATTCGGTCGAGAGCGCTGCCGCGTGAGCGAGCCGCGGGTTTCCGCCTTGGTCGTGGCCCACGACGAAGAACGCCAGCTCGCCGATTGTCTCGCCTGCCTCGGCTTCGCCGACGAGACCGTCGTCGTGCTCGACCGCTGCTGTGACCGCTCGCGGGAGATTGCGCTCAGTTTCACCGAGTGCGTCGTCGAAGGCGCCTGGCCGCGCGAGGGGTCGCGGCGGCACGCCGGGATCGACGCCTGCCGCACTGAATGGATTCTCGAGATCGATGCCGACGAACGGGTGATACCAGACCTTGCCGCCGAAATCCGGCGAGTGGTTCGAAACTCGTCCGCCGCTTGGCACCTGATCCCTGTGGACAATTATATCGGGGCGCGGCGCGTGCGCTGGGGGTGGGGCGCTTCCTTCGGCAGGTCGGCGCACGCCGCGCTCTATCGCAAGGGCGTCAAACGGTGGGGTGATCAGCGGGTGCACCCGATGGTCTCCTTATCGGGACAGCAGGGGGAGACGCTCGCATCGCGCCTCGTTCACTATGTCGACCGCGACATCTCCGACATGCTGCGCCGCCTCGACCGCTATACGACCGCCCGGGCGCAGGATCTCCGGGAAAGCGGCGACATCGGCAGCTACAGTCGAAACCTGCGCCGCATCGTCTCGCGCTTCTGGAAGTGCTATGTCGGTCGGAAAGGATACCGCGAAGGCCCCTACGGTGTTCTGATCGCGCTCTGCGCCGCGCTCTACCCGATCCTCTCCTACCTCAAGGCTCGGCTCGATCCCCCGGACGCCCCTCACCCCGACCCTCTCCCCGTGCGCAGGGAGAGAGAGCCAGTCGGAGCGGGTGATGGCTGAGGTGGTGATGGCCGATGACGGGATCGCGTTTGACGGGGCGACGGCGGAGCGAGGGCCGCTCGGCGGGGCGGAGACGGCGTTCGCGGCCTTGGCCGAAGCCTTGGCGCGGCGCGGCCATCGGGTCGCGGTGCGCAACCGCTGCCACGCCCCACTCTGCCATAACGGCGTGCAGTGGGCGCCGCTTTCGGACCGAATTCCGGTTGCCTGTGATCTTTACATCGGTAGTCGCGGCCACCGCGTCATCGGCCTCGTTCGAAAAGCGAGGCGGAGGCTGTTCTGGCTGCACAATCCCGCCGGTTATCTGAAAAAGCCTCGCAATCTTTGGCGCCTCGCCCGATACCGCCCAACCCTGATTACGACGGGAGCCTACCACGCAACAACGGTGCCGGCCTGGCTGCCCTGCGGCGGGCGCGAGATGATACCCTATGGCGTGCTCGACCGCTTCCGCGCGGCAGAGCCGCGCGATGCGCCGCCGCCGCGGGCAATTTTTACCTCGAACCCGCTGCGCGGGCTCGACTGGCTGCTCGACCTCTGGGTTGCACGCATCGCGCCGGCAGTGCCGCAGGCGGAACTGCACATTTATGCTGGAGAGAGGGTCTACGGATCGACCCGAGCGCCGCGGATGGATAAGGTTCTGGCGCGGGCCGGCAGCCTCGCCGCTCACCGGATACGCCGCTTCGCGCCGGTCGGCCGCGCAGAGTTGGCGGCAGCGCTCTCCGGCGCCAGGGTCATGCTCTACCGCGGCGATCCCGGCGAGACATTCTGTCTCGCGCTCGCCGAGGCGCAGGCGATGGGGGTGCCGGCGATCGTGCAGCCCCTGGGTTCGGCCCCCGAGCGCATCATCGACGGCATTACCGGTTGCGTTGCCGAGGATGACGACGCCTTTGCGACAGCGGCGATAGCGGCGCTGCGGGACGACGACTTGTGGCGCCGATGGCATCTCGCCGCTCTCGCAACCCAGGGCGGAACGAGCTGGGACGCCGTTGCGGGCAGGTTCGAAGCGCTGATGAGATGACCCGGCGGGTGCTGCAGGCGATCGCCGGTGCGGCGCATGGCGGAGCGGAAACCTTCTTTACCCGTCTCGCTGCGGCACTGCAGCGCGCCGGGGAGTCGCAACGGGTGCTGATCCGCCGCAATGCCAGCCGGGCGCAATCGCTGCGCGCTGCCGGTGTCGGGGTCGGCGAACTCGCCTTCGGCGGCATCTTTGACCTGGGGACCCGCTTCGCCTTCGGGCGCGAGATCGCCGCCTGGCGCCCCGATATCGTTCTGACCTGGATGAGCCGTGCCACGCGGCTGTGCCCGCGCGGCGACTTTGTGCATATCGCCCGTCTCGGCGGTTATTACGATCTGAAATATTATCGCCGCTGCAATCATCTGATCGGAAACACGCGCGCCATTATCGAATACGCGATTGCCGAAGGCTGGCCGCGCCAACGGATCGTTTACTTGCCGAATTTTGTTCCCGATTCGGCCGCTATAGCAGCAGCCGCGGGAGGAAGCATCGCGTCGGGTGGGCGGGCGCCACTGGCGTTGGCTCTCGGCCGGCTTCACCCGAACAAGGGGTTCGACCTGTTGCTCGAGGCTCTCGCCGCAACCCGGGAGGTCACTCTGTGGATCGCCGGGGACGGCCCATTGCGGCCGCGCCTCGAACGTCTCGCCACTCGCCTGGGGATCGTTAGCCGGGTCCGCTTCCTCGGCTGGCGCGAGGACGTGCCGCGTTTGTTGATGGCTGCCGATCTTCTCGTCTGTCCATCGCTGCACGAGCCGCTCGGTAACGTCGTAATCGAGGCCTGGTCCGCCGGATTGCCGGTCGTCGCCACGGCAAGCGATGGGCCGGCCGGTTTGATCGAGGATGGCGAAAGCGGCATCCTGGTGCCGCTCCCCGGCGCTCGCGGCGGCGGCCCGCAAGCCCTCGCCGAGGCGATTGAGCGGGTTTGCGCGGACCCCGCACTGCGTGCGAAACTAGGGAAAGCGGGCCGCCGGGCCTATGAAGCCCAATTCAGCGAGCCGATCGTCGTTGCCGGCTACCGCAGTTTCTTCGATCAAGTGACACGCTGATGTGCGGGATCGCCGGGCTGATGACCTATGACGGCGCGGCCCCGCCGCCGGCGCCATTGCGCGCAATGGCGGACGCGCTGCGCCACCGGGGTCCGGATGGCGATGGCCGATACCGATCCGGGGACGTCGGGATGGTGCAGACCCAACTCGCCATCATCGATCTTGCGACCGGCGATCAGCCGCTCTACGAACCGGGTGGCGCAGCGCTGATCGCCAATGGGGAGATTTACAATTACCTCGAACTGCGCTCCGAACTCGGCAGCGCCCGCTCGGCGGCTCTGTCGACGCAGTCGGATTGCGAGCTGCCGCTGCATCTTTATCGCCAATACGGACTTGGCTTCCCCGCGCATCTGCGGGGCATGTACGCGATTGCACTGCACGACCCGTCGGCCGGCCATCTGATCCTCGCCCGCGATCCGTTCGGCATCAAGCCCCTCTACTACGCCGAAACACCGCACACCTTTGCTTTCGCCTCGGAGCCGGGCGCCTTGGTCGAGGCCGGCCTCGTCGCCCCGCAGCTCGTTCGGTCGGCACGCAACGAGCTGGTGCAGATGCAGTTCACCACCGGCCGCGAGACAATCTTCGCCGGAATCAATCGCGTGCTGCCGGGAGAGATGGTGGTGGTGCGCCGGGGGCGCATCGTCGAGCGCCGGCGCTGCGCCGCGCTGCCCGACGGCGAGCCGCTGCAGCTTGGCGAGGCAGAGGCGATTGCCCGGTTGGACGCCGCTCTTATGGAAAGCGTCCGCTTGCACCAGCGCTCGGACGTGCCGTTCGGCGTATTTCTCTCGGGCGGCATCGATTCGACGGTGGTGCTCATGATGATGGCGCAGCTCGCCGAGCGCCCGGTCAAGGCGTTCACCATCGGCTTTGCCGGGGGTGAGGTCGCCGACGAGCGCCCAGCCGCGCGCGCCGCCGCCGCTTCGGTCGGGGCAGAGCACGTCGAGCTTGTGTTTGATGAGGCTGATTTCTGGAAGCTGCTGCCCGAAATCGTCTCTGCGGTCGACGACCCGGCCGCCGATTACGCAATCCTGCCGACCTGGGCTCTTGCTCGCGCCGCGCAGGAAGCCGACCTTAAAGTGATTCTCACGGGAGAGGGCGGTGACGAACTTTTCGCCGGGTATGGACGCTATCGCAGCGCGATGCGCCCTTGGTGGGCGGGTGGCCGAGCGCCGCGGGCGCGCGGCGTGCTCGACGGGCTCGGAATCTTACGCAGTGAGATCGCCGGCTGGCGCGACGGCATCGCCGCTGCCGAGATCCGCAACAACGACGGCCGGCGAACTCCGTTGCAGGTCGCGCAAGCGGTCGATTGCGCCGATTGGCTGCCGAACGATCTGCTGATCAAGCTGGATCGCTGCCTGATGGCGCACAGTACCGAGGGCCGCACGCCCTATCTCGATACGGCGCTGGCGGCGCTCGTCTTCCGCCTGCCGGACGAACTCAAGGTTAGACGCGGGTTCGGCAAATGGCTGTTGCGCCGCTGGCTCGCCGATCGTCTGCCCGATATGCAGCCCTTCGGCCGCAAGCGCGGCTTGACGGTTCCGGTGGCGCGCTGGATCGCGCATCGCGGTGCAGAACTCGGTCCGCTCGTCGCTCGTTCATCCGCGGTGCGCGAAATCTGCCGCCCCGATGCGGTGGAGCGCCTGTTCGCCGCCGCCGACAGGCGGACCGCCCGGGCCGCTTGGAACTTGCTGTTCTACGCCCTCTGGCATCGCCGCCACATGGAGCGCGCCGCATCGCCGCAGGACACGATGGCCGCGCTTGCGGATTGCGCGTGACCGCGTCGCCGATCGCGGTTGTTCAGAACAGAACGCCGGTTTCGAACAGGAACCGCGTCTGCGTCGTATTGCCGAAGGTTGGGCCGAGCGCGAAGCCAGGTGTCGTGCTGCTCGTTCCGACATGTGAGAACTCGGCACGCGCGAAGTATATCCCGTACTGGTAGGTGGGAGTCACGGTGACCGACCATGCGCTGCTGCCTGGGCCATAGATCAAGCTGGGTGCGCCATTCGCAAGACTGCCGGTGCTGGAGATATATTCGAACCGAGCCGGAAGACTGAAACCCGGCAACCATGAATCGTCGGGAAATGAGTAATTGACCAGTATTGCGCCGCCATAGGTCGATGCCGAGGAAAAGGTGTTGAACGGCGGCGACGAATTCCCTGGCACATTTGTGTACTGGAAGTAGGGGGTGATCGTCCACGGTGCAGAATTATAAGTATAAATAACGTTTAAAATCGTTTCGTTGTTCTGAAACAAAGGCGTGACTGTCGTTAGATTGAAAGGCGTCGTAGTCGTAAATTTAGTGCTATGTGCATAGTTGCCGCCCGGCAGCGATGGTGAAAGTGTTCGATTTGTCGAGGGTGTAGGCCAGCGACCCGGTAAGCCAGGTAAACTGATTCGAGTAGAAGCCATCATTCCACGAGAATGAGAAGGCTATAGGATCCGCGGCATAGTTCAACTGGGCGCCGCGGCTGATGGCAGGTTCCTGGTTCCACAAGAGGCCACGTTCGATGTTCATGTTCTGAAAAGTGAACGTGTATTCGGCGCCTATCAGGGTCGGCAACTTGCCGCCCTGGACCGAGAAAGCATCTGTCGGCGCGAGCTTTAGGTTTGCGAGCGGCAAGGCAGAGAAGAAGTCGCCCGTGGCCTTCGGAGTGTTGAAGTAGGGCGTGCCGAGCGCGGGTATCGTATAGGCTCCAGCCTGCACGTAATACTGCAGAAAGCCGTCGGTCTTCTGAAAGATGAATTGGCCGTTGCTGAGACTTCCCAGCGAACGCTGGTCTCCGGGAAACGGGTTATTCTGCCAGAGCGCGAGACCGCTGACGATCCCTGTCAAATAAACCGGGCCGAGCGGGCCGGCATCGAAGTTGATCGGATTTGAGTTACCCGCCAGGGGGCCGGTCAGAGGCGGTGTCGTCAGCGCCGTAGGTGTCGTTGGTTTTTCGCCTGCGGCGGGTTGCTCGGCGTTCTCCTCGGCCCAGGCTAAGCCAATACCGCCGAGCAAGACCGAAACCGACGCGGTAGTCATGATACAGCTGTAGTTGAGATGCTTCATATCAAGTGCCTTTCGAAATCCTTACGCCGCGCTGGTCAGAAGACCTGGTCCCGCGGTCTCCTATAGAGCGGTTGGCAACCACTTCCCCTCTTTTCGCAGGCTAGCAAGCGCCATACCACGTTCCGGACGACGCCACGGATTACGCGGCAAACCGGTTGGTTGTGCAGCGATCCGCCAATTCCCTTTTTCCCCGGATTACCGTTTCCCTCAATGTCCGCTCGCCAATTTCGCGAATTTGATTAATTTATGGGCAGGTAGAGTTGTTTCCGGCGCGGAAATTGACACAATGACCGGATCCGAGGAGCCTGCTGCCATGTCGTTCGAGGCATCGGTTGCGAATCGCGATGCTGCCGCCGCCGGGCATCGTCTTTATTGCAGCCACTGCATTGCAGCGTGACATAGACCGGCTGCTTGCGACCTTCATTGTCGATCAGTCAAAACCCGCACTGGCGCCCCTCCCTGACTTTATTGTTGTACGCTGCTGGCGGAGAAAATCGGCCACCCACACCCGGGCGTTCCGATTATATCGCAGCGGCTTCCGACCTCGATGGAGTTCGACGGAACTGCCGTGCCTATCATCCGACGCTGCACGCCGCAATATTGGCCGCCCTCTGTGAGATGCCCGTGGCGGTGGCCTATGGCGAGATCCACCCCACCAGCTGGCATGGGCGGGCGAAAGGCGGGGTTTGCGGCAGCCGCGGCGCAGGATCGCGGTTGCCGAACTGGAACGGCGGATCGACACATCGCTACGGCCCGTCGTTCGGGCGTGCCGGGGAGTTGCTGAACTGTTTTAAATCAACCGCTGCAAGAGCCCGGCGCCGACGAGGTAGTCGAGCGCGCCGGGGCGCTGTCTCGTAATGGTTTCTATTGGCCGCTGGCCGGGCATTGCGCCCACCAGATCTGCCGAACTCTCCGCTACCCGATCGGAAGCTGGCGACTGTCGCAGAAACTTTGCCAGCGGGATTTCGACCTTCACAACCAAATAAACTGGATCACTCGACAGGTCGTCATCGACAGCTAATCGCTGAAGCCGGAAGTATCTCGGTACAGTTTCGGCGCGCCGCAAAAAATTCGAGCGCCGCGTACGCGGCGCTCGAATTCTGCAATCCGCCCGAATGGGGCGGCAGCGGACCGCGATCAGTGGAAGAAGGTGCTGTCGATATGGGCGATCCCAACGAGGGTCATCGTCGAGCCGTCGGGCAGCGTGATCGTCGTGCTGCCGCCGCTGACGTTGGCCGTCGCCACGACATGGTCCACACTCGCGGCGTCCTGGCCCGCGAAATTGATCGCATCGCCGTGTGCTTGGCTGAACCCGACCACGGTGTCTTGACCGCTGACGCCGCTGTCCTCGATCAGCGTGCCGCCGCTGCCGGCAGTGATCAGATTGTGCCCCGATCCGCCATCGATCGTGTCGGCCCCGCTGCCGCCCATGATCGTGTCATTGGCTCCGCCGCCGGTGATCAGGTCCGGCCCGGCGCCGCCGTGGATCAAGGCGGGGCCCAGCCCGGCATAGATCGTGTCGGCGCCGCTGCCGCCAAAGATCGTGTCGGGGCCGTGGCCGCCAAAAATCAGATCCGGGCCGCTGCCGCCGACGATCAGGTCGCCGCCGTGACCGGCAAAGATCGTGTCGGCACCACCGCCGCCGGTGATCGTATCCTTGCCGTCGCCGCCCACGACCATCGTCGCGCCGGTGCCCGCGGTGATCACGTCCCTGCCACTGCCGCCGTAGATCGTTGTCGGGCCGCTGCCGCCGGTGATAGTCGCATTGCCCATTCCGCCATATATGGCTGTCGGGCCGCTGCCACCGGTGATCGTGTCCGGCCCGTCTCCGGCAAAGATCGAGGTTGCCCCGCTGCCGCCCATGATCACATCGCCGCCGTGGCCGGCATAGATCGTATCGGGGCCGCCGCCGCCGATGATCGTATCCCTGCCGTTTCCGCCGACAACCAGTTCAGAGCCGCTCCCTCCGACAATCAGGTCGCGACCGCTGCCGCCATATATCGTGTCGGGGCCGCTGCCGCCCTGGATTGTGTCGGGCCCGTTGCCGCCGAAGATCTGGTCGGCACCCGAACCGCCGAAGATCATCGTCGGGCCGTCGCCGCCATAGATCGTGTCGCTGCCGGTTCCGGCAATGACCGTATGCGGGCCGTCGCCATTGACTTGGACGCCGAAATCGCCGGAGACCAAATTGATGGTGTTGCCGTCGGACGACAGCATCGCTACGCCCTGATATCCCGCTGGTAGCGAGGCGGAGCCGGACGCCGAGGTCAGCAGCTCCAGGTTGAACAGGCCGGCGACCGGAGGCGGCAAACCGCTGCCGTCCGGGGTCGCGACCACATTCACGTTATTGCCGTTTGCGAAGAGCGTATACTGTCCGCCCGGAACTGATGCCATATACCCGTTCCCCTCTGAATTGCCGCCGCACTACCGCGTACGACCAATGGATGAACTCGATGGGGAACAGAACACGCTTTGCGGGTTTCGTCGATGCTTTTCTGTTCCAATTTTAATCGGTTGTGCTTCGATATTATCGCAGTCCGAAAGGAGTATTGTGGCAGAATTCGTATCTAATCTGCGATAACGCAGGCGTGGCCGGTCGTGAGGTTCGCGTGCCCCTCCATGTCGGGAACTGCGCTGGGTCTACCCCTCGACCCAAATGCGAGCTAGAACTCCGCGGGTGACTGACTATCCGAGAGGATGACACCGATGGTCTCCGAGGAGCGCGCGAGCGTCTGCACCTTCGATTGCCCCGATGCCTGCAGTCTGCGCGTCACTGTCGCCGACGACCGTATCGTCAAGGTGCGCGGTTCCGATGCGGCGCCCTACACGGCCGGCGTCATCTGCAACAAGGTGGCTCGGGAGATGACCGAGTTCGTGCACGGACCGGGGCGTCTGCTGCATCCGCTGCGCCGCCTCGGGCCCAAAGGCTCGGAGCAATTCGAGCGGATCTCGTGGAACGCGGCGCTCGACGAAATCCACCAGCGGGTCAACGAGGTCGTCGACCGCTGGGGTCCGCAGGCGGTGATGCCGTTGAACTACGCCGGCCCGCACGGCTTGCTTGCCGGAGACAGCATGTCCTCGCGTTTCTTCAATCGCCTGGGCGCCACCCAGCTTTATCGGCGCGCCCTGTGCGGCGGCGTGCGCAGCGAAGCGTGGTCGGGGACCTATGGCGCAGTACCCGGATGTCCGCCCGAACTTGCCGAGGCCGCCAAGCTCAATGTGGTGTGGGGCAACAACGCGACCGTCACCAACCTTCATCTCGTCCGGTGCATCCGCAACTCAAAGCGTGCCGGCGGCAGGCTCGTGGTGGTCGACCCGCTGCGCACCAAGATCGCCGAGCAGGCGGATTTGCATCTGCAGTTACTGCCGGGCACCGATGTGGTACTCGCCTGGTCGTTGGCTGCAGAACTCGAGCGATCGGGTTCGCTGGATAGGGCGTTCATCGCCGCTCATGTACTGGGAGCCGAGGATTTCATGGCTCGGGCCCGCCAATGGCCGATGGCGCGAGCGGCTGCGGTCTGCGGGCTCGGGGAGAACGAGATCCTGACCCTAGCACGCTGGCTCGCCGAGATCGCGCCTCTGGTGGTTTCACCGGGTAACGGGCTCGAACGCGGCCGCAACGGCGGCAGCGCAGTCCGCGCAGCAATCGCCTTACCGGCACTGCTCGGTAAGCTGGGCAACGGGAATGGCATTGCACTCGGTGCGAGCAACGCCTTTCCGAAGACCCCGGACCGGCTGCAGCGGCCCGATCTGATCCCCGACGGCACCCGCACCCTCAACATTAACGACATCGGCCGCCATCTCGCCGAGAGCGACATCGATCCGCCGCTGCGCGCGCTGTTCATTTACAACCACAATCCAATCGTCGTGCACCCCGACCAGAACCGAATGCGCCGTGGGCTCGGCCGCCCGGATGTGTTTGCCGTCGGCATTGAGCTGACAATGACTGAAAGCATGAAGCATTGTGATGTGGTGCTGCCCGCGGCCACCCATTTCGAATACGCCGATCTCTATCCTTCCTATGGCCATCATTGGCTGCAGCGCGCCGAACCGGTGATCCCGCCGCCGGGCGAGGCGTTGCCGAACACCGAGATCTTCCGAAGGCTTGCCGCGCGCTTCGGCTTCGATGAGCCGTGCTTCAAGGCGACTGACGAGGAGTTGATGGACGATGCCGTCGATATCGCAGATCCCCGGCTGCTCGGAATGAGACCGAGCAATATACCGACAGACCGGGCAGTGCAGATGACGGGACCGGACGGCAAGCCGCTGGTCCTGTTCGACAACATCTTCCCCGCTACGCCGTCGGGGAAAATCGAACTGAAGTCGGAGACATTGGCCAGTCGGTGGGGTGCGGCCGCTTTGCTCCCGGATTGGCGGGAGCGAGAGGTTTCGCATCCGCTGATGCTGATTTCACCGGCCTCGGACAAACGCATTTCCTCGACGCTGGGCGGTCTCGGCGCTTCGCAACAGGCGCCGCCGCTCTTGATGAACCCCGAGGACGCGAGCCGCCGTGACCTCCGTCACGGGATCGAGGTGCGCCTATGGAACGAGCGCGGCGAGGTCATCTTGCCGCTCATCGTGACCGCGGAGGTGCCGCCGGGTGTCGTTGCCAGCGAGAAGGGGACGTGGCTGGCGACGAGCCGCACCGGGCAGACGATTTCCGCTCTGGTCTCGTCGGATCTCAAGGCCGATCTCGCCGAAGGCGCATGCTTCAACGATACGCAGGTCGAGGTCAGCCGCGTTTGAGTATGAACACCGCAGCCAAAGAGCAGGCTGATCACCGTAATCAACGCCGGCTCGCTTTGGGCTGAGAGCTGAAGTCCTTTGGGTATCCGGGAGGGATACCAGGCGACATCGGCTTCATTCTCACCTGGTAGCCCGAGCACCTTCCTCTGCTTCGGCCGGCAAATGCCGCGCCATCCGCTTCACTAGCGGGTTCGCGGTTACGCCGTGGGCGATGACACTGAGCAGCACGGTCCAACCGGCTGCTAACATTATCGTGTCGCATCAACGTGGTTAGCCAGGTCAGCGCAAGTCCGACGATCAACCCGATACCGATCTCTTCGGCGACCACCCGGGCGACATGCACCATCGTTCCGCCCTCGATCTGCGTGCCGACCGCCAGTCCAAGCAGCAACACGACGATCGGCACGCATATGCCGTCATTGAGACCGCTTTCGACGTTGAGCGCCTCGCGCATGACCGCCGGGACTGCCTGGTTTGTCGCGACCGGCTTGCCGAGCGCCGCATCCGTCGGCGCCAACATTGCCGCCAGTAAGACGATCTCCGTTGTCCCGAGTAAGGGGAACACGATCGCGGCCAGCAAAAAAACCGAGCACGATCGTCAGCGGCAGACCTACCAAGAGCAGCCGCTCCGGAAGGCCCCGATTGCGCCTGAGGACGCCGAAATCCGCATTGGCAGCGTCGGTGAACAAAACCATAGCCAATGTCAGTTCCGCCAAAACCCGCAACCCCTTGCCAGTAATGTTCAGGCGGAACACACCCAGAGCATCCGGGCCGAGGATAAAGCCGACTGCAACGAACACAATCGGGCCACTGATCCGTGATCGCTCGATCCGGCCGGCAGCCGCGCTATAGATGAGTAGGAACGCGGCCAGTATCGCGGCATTCTGGTACATCTGTGATACGTCCCCGATACGCACTAGAAAATATTACAGAAGCCCATCTCCCTATGATTCCTTGATCTAGATCATCGTGGCCAGTGGGCCGGCGAGGTATACGCGGCGATCACGCATCATCCGGGTTAGAGAATGCCGCAAAACCGATGGGCCGACGCTGATAGCCATCATGATCACCCGGCTTCAGGCGTGGCGAGTCGCCGCCTCAACTCACGCGGCCGCGAAGTCATGAAGCCGGCAGCATAGGGAGCGGTCGTCCTATATCTAAATGCGGCGACGATCTTTGCTGCGGCCTTTAGCCTGATGTGGAACTTAGTCCCGGAGCGTTCGCCGGCTTCACAGCCTGGACAGACCACCTGGGTGTATTTCAGCCTCGCGACGCTGGACGACAACCGGTACGGCGACATCGCGCCGGTCGACCCGTTCGCCCGCAGCCTGGCCAATCTGGAGTCGGTTTTGGGGCTATTCTACCTCGCCATCAGGGTTGGGCGACTCGCGACTCTGGAAGTCGAAGACCGGCGCCGCTAACCTGCAACCGTTCTGGTCTCCTTACCGTGGTACTCCGCATGCAGCGAATCCGTGTCCTTATGTTCTCCGCCACAACACTCGCCTGTATTGATATCTCGGCGATTGCCTATGCGCAGTCCTACCCGCCGCCCCCGCCCGGTTATCGCTATGCCCCTCCGCCTTGCCAGGCCGTTACACCCGGCCCTTTGCAGGGCGCGGGAAGGGGCGCGGCGGGAGGCGCATTGATCGGGGCGATTTCGGGCAATGCCGGGCGCGGCGCCGCTATCGGGGCCGGCTTCGGCGCCCTCCGCAGCGCAGTACGTCGCGGTTCAGCCCGCAACGCGGGGGCCTGTTACTGAGGCAAAGAACGATTGACGAGAACGCGCGCGGCCCAGCCATAGTGCAAGCCTCAGACAAGGGGACAATGATGAACAAAGAAGTCGTGGCCATTTTGGTGGCATGCTCTCTTGCAGCATGCGCGCCGCCGCCTGCCTCACAGCAACAAGCAGCGCCGCCGCCTGTGCCTGCGGCGCCGCCGGAGGCCGCCGCACCACCTACGCCACGAGTCACGTCCGAGGCGCAGATCGCACCAGGACGATGGGATGTCGAGCGGGTGCGCTGCTCCGACCTGCTCGGCGCCTCTGATGACGACCGGGCGGCAGCCGCGATGTTTTATTACGGCTACTTGGCGGCGAAAGCCGGGATCCACGTCATCGATGTGAGCCAAATCGACGGCAATATCAAAAAGGTGATGGACCGCTGCGCCGCCGCGCCGAACGAGACTGTCCCGCAGGCCTTCCGCCAAGCGCTCGGCACTCACCGATGAAGTTCTCCTTACCCACTCGAGACCTCGGTGTGCTGCCGGTGGCAGGAGAATGAGATGTCGTTTGCGCTGAGCGTCGAGCAGCAGGAATTGCGGGATGCCGTGGCGCGGTTGTGCGCGCGCTTCGGCGACGAGTATTGGCTGAAGAAGGACGAGGAAGGCGGCTTCCCGCAGGAGTTCCATCGGGCGATGGCCGAAGCGGGTTGGCTCGGCGTTGCAATGCCGGAGGCTTATGGCGGCAGCGGGCTCGGCATTACCGAAGCCGCGATCCTGATGCAGGCGGTCGCCGAATCCGGCGCCGGGTTCAGTGGCGCCTCGGCGATCCACATGAACATTTTCGGGCTGCACCCGGTCGTCGTCTTTGGCACCGATGAGCAGAAGCAGCGCTTTTTGCCGCGATTGATCGCCGGCAAGGAGAAGACCTGTTTTGCGGTGACCGAGCCCGATGCCGGGCTGGACACGACCCGCCTCAAGACGCGGGCGGTGCGGGAAGGCGACCATTATGTGCTCACGGGCCGCAAGATCTGGATCTCGACGGCGCAGGTCGCCGAGAAAATGCTGATCCTCGCGCGCACGACCCCGATCGAGGAGGTCGCGCGCCCGTCACTGGGGATGACCCTGTTCTACACCGATCTCGACCGCAGCGCCGTCGAGGTGCGCGAGATCCCGAAGATGGGGCGCAAGGCGGTCGACTTCGAACCTCCTCTTCATCGACGGGCTGAAGGTGCCGGTCGCCGACCGCATCGGCGAGGAGGGCAGGGGCTTTCATTACATCCTGCACGGGATGAACCCGGAGCGCATCCTGATCGCCGCGGAGGCGGTCGGGCTCGGCCGCGCCGCGCTCGGCCGCGCCGCCCGCTATGCGGTCGAGCGGGTCGTCTTCGGCCGGCCGATCGGTCAGAACCAGGCGATCCAGCACCCGCTCGCCGAGCGCTGGATCGAGCTCGAAGCGGCCGAACTGATGGTATTGCGCGCGGCCGCCGCCTATGACCGCGGCGAAGACGCCGGCGCCTATGCCAATGCCGCCAAATACTGCGCTGCCGAGGCCGGCTTTCGCGCCTGCGAAACCGCGGTGATGACGCATGGCGGAATGGGCTACGCCCGCGAATACCACGTCGAGCGCTATTTCCGCGAGATCCAGATCGCCCGCATCGCCCCGGTCAGCCCTCAGCTTATCCTCAGCTACATCGCCGAGCGCGTGTTGGGGTTGCCGAAATCGTATTGAGGGGGAAGCAGTATGACGGTTCGCGTCGCTATCGGCGGGTTTGGCGCGATCGGCAAAGTCGTCGCCGGGCGGCTCGATCGGGGGATCGAAGGGCTGGATTTGGCCGCGGTGTCGGCGCGCGATGTGGCGCGCGCGGAAGCGGCAATGGTCGGGTTTGTGCGCCCGGTGCCGGTTGTGCCATTCTCGCAGCTATGGCAGTACGCCGATGTCGTTGTCGAGTGCGCGCCGGCTGCGGTCTTGCGCGAGCTCGCCGAGCCGGCGCTTGGTAACGGGCGCATTGTCATGGTGTTGAGCTGTGGGGCGTTGCTCGACAATTTCGATCTCGTCGATCTGGCGCGCCGCAATGGTGGCCGCATTCTCGTGCCGACCGGAGCACTGCTGGGACTGGACGCGGTCATTGCCGCTGCCGAAGGCGGCATGACGAGCGTCAAGATGATCACGAGGAAGCCGCCGCACGGCCTATTGGGCGCGCCTTATCTTGTCACCCACGACATAGATATTACCGGAATGGCCGAGCCCAGTTGCGTCTTCAGCGGCACTGCGCGTGAGGCCGCCCGCGGGTTTCCCGCCAATGTCAATGTCGCTGCAGCATTGGCGTTGGCCGGCATCGGGCCCGATCGCACGGTGGTCGAAATCTGGGCCGATCCGACCATCACTCGCAATATTCACCACATCGAGGTCGATGCCGCAGCCGCCCGCCTGTCGATGCAGATCGAGAACGTGCCGTCGGACGACAACCCGCGCACCGGCCGCCTGACGCCACTCTCGGTGATCGCGGCATTGAAGAAATTGTCGAGCCCGCTCGCCATCGGCACCTGACCTTGCGGTCAGGCGGCGTAGCGCAAAGTAAAGCGGGCCCAAACGTCGCTGAGTGCGGCGACCAGCGCTTCGATGTCCTCGTCGCTGTGCAGTGGCGTTGGGGTCAGGCGCAGGCGCTCTGTGCCGCGGGCTACCGTCGGGTAGTTGATCGGCTGCACATAAATCCGGTGGCGCTGCAATAGCTCGTCGCAGGCGGCTTTGCAGAGGCCGGGATCGCCGACCAAAACCGGCACGATATGGCTCACTGACGGCATCACCGGCAGCCCGGCCTCGGCAAGACTGCGCTTTAACCTGGTCGCCCGCTCCTGATGACGTTCGCGCTCGACCTGGCTCGACTTCAGATGGCGAATTGCGGCGAGCGCGCCGGCCGCGATCGCCGGCGGCAACGACGTCGTGAAGATGAACCCCGGCGCATGGCTGCGCAGAAAATCGATGAGCGCCGCCGAGCCGGCGACATAGCCGCCGATCGTGCCGAAAGCCTTGCCGAGGGTGCCTTGGATCACGGTCGGGCGGTGCATGACCCCGTCGCGCTCGGCAATGCCGCCGCCACGAGGCCCGTAGAGTCCGACCGCGTGCACCTCGTCGAGATAAGTCATCGCCCCGAAGCGCTCGGCGACATCGCAGAGTTCCCCGATCGGCGCGATGTCGCCATCCATCGAATAGACCGACTCGAAGCACACGAGCTTCGGCAGGTCAGGGGCGAGGCGATCGAGCTGTCGCGCAAGGTCGGCCGCGTCATTGTGGCGGAAGATGTATTTCTCGGCGCGGCTGTTGCGGATGCCGGCGATCATCGAAGCGTGGTTGAAAGCGTCCGAGAACACCACCATGCCCGGCAATTCGCGCGCCAGGGTCGACAATGCCGCGTCATTCGCGACGTAGCCGGAAGTAAAGATCAGCGCCGCTTCGCGACCGTGCAAATCGGCGAGCTCGCGCTCGAGCAGCAGATGAACATGGCTGTTTCCCGAGATGTTGCGGGTGCCGCCGGCGCCGGCGCCGACCGCGCGCAACGTCTCTTCCATCGCCTCAAGTACCGCCGGGTGCTGCCCCATGCCGAGATAGTCGTTCGAACACCACACCGTGATCTCGACACCGATGCGGTGATCATAGGCGCGCGGGAACCGACCGCATCGCCGCTCCAGATCGGCGAACACGCGATATCGCCCCTCTCCGCGCAGCGCCTCTAGCCGCTCTTTGAAATAGCCTTCGTAGTCCATTGTCACTGCGCCCCGAGCGTATCGGGCAGCGCCGCCAGGCTCAAAGCGAACTCAGAAACGCGACCAGATCGGCCTTCTGTTGGTCAGTGAACCCGATGTCGAAACGCTGATTATAGAACGTCACCACATCCTGCAATGTGGCAGCCGAACCGTTGTGGAAATAGGGTGCGCGCGCCGCCAGCCCGCGCAGGATCGGTCCCTTCACTTTTCCGATATCCGCGCATTTCCCGGTGATCAACGCGCGGCCCGGGTCGGTGACCTCGAACACCTGGCCGGCCAGTGGTCCGGATGTGCACCAGATCGTAAAAACCGGCAATCCGGTAATATCCAAGGCCGGCGGGCTATCTGCACCGGCATTCGCGACGCCGATGTTCAGTGGCGCCTTGACCGAATGGTCGCCGGCGTTGGGCGTATCGTGGCAGGTGCCGCAGAAGCCCGAGATACTTGCCTGGTTGAGCGCGTCATTCAACCCGGCAACGCCGGTGATGTTGATATTGGTGGTATTGAACACCTGCTCCCCGCGTGCAATGGACTGGCGTCGGCCGCTGACCCCGTCGCGCCCATGCAGACCGGCCCATTCGCTGTAGAGGTCGAATACTTCCGAGGTGAACGGAGCGCCGGTCGGATTTTGGCCCAGCGGGTCGTTAATCCCGATGAAGAAATTGGGCAGCTGCTTTGAAAGCGTGATCGGGCCGCCATTCGCGCGTCCGTTGAAGAGGGACAAGGCCTCTTGATCGAAAATCTGTGCAGTGAAAACGCCGGTACCGGCGGGAGTATTCGCGCACAACGCGGGAGTATCGGCTTGCGTGCAGCCCTCGAAAGTTACGATTTGCTGCTGCTGCAAAGGAGCCGGCGGCAGCGTCGCTTGCGCATGGCCGAGGGTCGCGTCGACCGCCTGACTGAAAAGGCTCGGCTCGCGTCCGTCCCACATGATGGTGCTCAAGAAACCGAGATTGGTAGAGGGTAGCGGCCGGCGGTAAGCCGACACCGTGCCGGCCGTTGATCCGGTCAGGCCTGTTAGCGGGTTCGTATTGCAGCCATAGGGATCGTTCACATCAGTGATCTGAAACTCCAGTCCCGCGGTTGGCATCGGCAGCCCGATCCGGATCAAGCCCTTTGCCAGCACCAGACTGTAGGCCTTGCGTTTTGCCGAAGGAGTGGAGACGTCGTCGGAGGGACAAGTAGCGCCGTCGAATAGCCGGAACAGCGGATCATTGCTGTTCGCATGAAAACGGTCCCGCACATGCTGTGCACTGATCGACCATGCGTCTTCGGGCTGGTGGCAGGTGAAGCAAGTGCGCCCGTTTGTCCCGAGGTTTTGGAAAAAAGCGTTGTTCGCCGTTACCGTAGGCCCGTAGGGTTGGAAGGTCGCGACAGCCCCGCCCGGGTCGAGGTCTATCTCTAACTGTGGGATAACAGGCGGTGTCGCTTGGGTGTCTCCGCCGATATCCGGGAAAAGCCGCCGCATCTTCTGGGCGTGCGTGATTGCGCCGGCGCGCGCCGCGGCGGAGCTGTCGGCTTGTGCATTCTGAGCGACTGCAAGCCCAGCAGAACCGGCCAGGACAGCCATTACCGCCAAGCTGGCGACGGCAGAAGTGCGTCGAGTAGCGCCAAGCGTCCTCGCCCTGTGGGACTGACGGACGACGGCGTATTTGTCGACTGGCAGGTCCGGTGTTCCGTAAATCGCAAAATTCTGAGATCGTGATTCAGGATCCCGATATAGCGCCGACATTTCCTTCTCCCGCGTTTGTAATGCACGCGCAGGAGGTAGTGTAAGGTTGGTTGTGGATTGCTCTCTGTGAGCGAAGTCACACTTGAAATTAAAAAGCGATGGCCTCGAATTTGTTCGGCGTGTCGGCGACCCCCGCGCCGCACCGTCGCCCTACGCATCCGCACCGAGAGCGCCGCTTCAGGCGGCGCGGCGCAGGGTCAGCCGGGTCCACACGTCGCCGAGACCGGCGACCAGCGCCTCGATGTCCTCGTCGCTGTGCAGCGGTGTCGGGGTCAGCCGCAAGCGTTCGGTACCGCGCGGCACGGTCGGGTAGTTGATCGGCTGCACATAAATCCGGTGGCGCTGCAATAGCTCGTCGCAGGCGGCTTTGCAGAGGCCGGGATCGCCGACCAAAACCGGCACGATATGGCTCACTGACGGCATCACCGGCAGCCCGGCCTCGGCAAGACTGCGCTTTAACCTGGTCGCCCGCTCCTGATGACGTTCGCGCTCGACCTGGCTCGACTTCAGATGGCGAATCGCGGCGAGCGCGCCGGCCGCGATCGCCGGCGGCAACGACGTCGTGAAGATGAACCCCGGCGCATGGCTGCGCAGAAAATCGATGAGCGCCGCCGAGCCGGCGACATAGCCGCCGATCGTGCCGAAAGCCTTGCCGAGGGTGCCCTGGATCACGGTCGGGCGATGCATGACCCCGTCGCGCTCGGCAATGCCGCCGCCACGAGGCCCGTAGAGTCCGACCGCGTGCACCTCGTCGAGATAAGTCATCGCCCCGAAGCGCTCGGCGACATCGCAGAGTTCCCCGATCGGCGCGATGTCGCCATCCATCGAATAGACCGACTCGAAGCACACGAGCTTCGGCAGGTCAGGGGCGAGGCGATCGAGCTGTCGCGCAAGGTCGGCCGCGTCATTGTGGCGGAAGATGTATTTCTCGGCGCGGCTGTTGCGGATGCCGGCGATCATCGAAGCGTGGTTGAAAGCGTCCGAGAACACCACCATGCCCGGCAATTCGCGCGCCAGGGTCGACAATGCCGCGTCATTCGCGACGTAGCCGGAAGTAAAGATCAGCGCCGCTTCGCGACCGTGCAAATCGGCGAGCTCGCGCTCGAGCAGCAGATGAACATGGCTGTTTCCCGAGATGTTGCGGGTGCCGCCGGCGCCGGCGCCGACCGCGCGCAACGTCTCTTCCATCGCTTCAAGTACCGCCGGGTGCTGCCCCATGCCGAGATAGTCGTTCGAACACCATACGGTGACCTCGGCGCCGATGCGGTGATCGAAGGCGCGAGGAAAATGACCGCAGCGCCGCTCGAGATCGGCAAACACGCGGTACCGTCCCTCGCCGCGCAGTGCATCGAGCCGCCGTTTGAAAAAGCCCTCGTAATCCATTGTCGCCGCGCCAGCCTCCTGTTCAGTATAGCATATACCTGCAGCGTCAAGCCGCCGACCAGAGGGCGGGACGCCGCAGCCTGCCGGCGCAGCGGCTCACTTGCTCGGCGTGCAGAGGAAGGTCGCCCGCCCTGGCAACAGCAGCGGGCAATACTGTAGGCTCCGCTCGGTCTGGAAGAGGGTGGCCTGGGTGTTTGGAGCGCACTCCTGCTGCGCTGCCGCCTGGACTTGATCGAGATTGCTGACGATAGCGTTGTAGCAAATCGCCACCCGCGGTGCGGGATCTTCGCCGGCGAGCGCAACAGCGGGATAGGTCGGGTAGGGGTCGAGCCCCGAGCAGGCGGTCAGCGACATGACTGCGACAACAGGAATGGCGAGCCCGAGGATGTTTCTCATGCCGCTGCGGCGAGCGCCGTTTCGAGAAATGCCGCACAGCCCATCAGCCGCGCATCGTCGCGCTTGCGCCCGACCAGCTGAACCGCAGTTGGCAGCCCATTCTCGGCCCAGCGCGCCGGGAGAGCAGCGCAGGGGACGCCGAGCAAGGTCCACATCCGGTTGAAAATCGGGTCGCCGGTATTGCCGAGCCCGGTGGGCGCCTCGCCTGGGGCAGCTGGGACCAGGATTGCGTCGCAGTCGCCAAAGAATGCGTCGAGCCTGGCGCGCGCCTGGTTGGCGCGGGCGAGCGCCTGATCGTAAACGTCGGCGCCGATCGCCATGCCGGCATCGATCAATTGCGCCAGCCGTGGCGAGAGTTCGGCACTGTGCTCGATGCGCTCATAGGCCAAGGCGCGGACTGTTTCGAACCACATGATCGTGTCCTGCGCTTCGGTGAGCCCCGCGTGCTCGGGCGCGATCGCCAGTTCGCTCACGAGGGCGCCAGCGCGTTCAAGCGCCGCCCTTGCGACATCGAGGCCGGCCGCCGCCGCCGGCTCCGCCTGGTCCCATACCGGAGTGCGGTAAAGGCCGAAACGCGGGGCTTGCTGCGGAACGGCGAGCTGACGAAGTGAGGGCCGCTCGGACAGAACGCCGGCGAAAAAGGCCGCGTCCGCGCTCGATCGGGCAAAGACGCCGATCGTGTCGAGGCTGTCGGCCAGCGGTTTGACGCCGGCTCGGTTGATCAATCCAAAGCTCGGCTTGTAGGCAACGCAGCCGCAATAGGCTCCCGGGCGGATCACCGACCCCGCGGTTTGCGTGCCAAAGCCAAGCGGCGCCATGCCGTCGGCCACCGCTGCCGCGGAGCCGCTCGACGACCCGCCCGGCGTGTGCGCAGGGTTGCGCGGGTTGGCTGTCTTGCCCGGCGTGAAGGTCGCGAATTCGGTGGTGACGGTCTTCCCGAGGACGATGGCGCCCGCCGCCCGGGCGAGCGCGACGCAAGAGGCATCCGCGTCCGGCCGGTGGCCGCGATAGATCGCCGAGCCATAGGTGGTCGGCATGTCGACCGTGTCGATCAGATCCTTGACCGCGATCGGGATCCCGTGCAATGGCCCTCGCGGCGCTTCCGCATCGCGCCGGCGCGCCGTCGCCAGTGCCTGCTCGCGATCGAGATATTGCCAGGCGCCAACCACCGCCTCGCGCGCCTCGATGCGGTCGAGATAGGCGGTGACCAATGCCTCGGCAGTAATCCGGCGCTCGGCAATTTGCCGGGCGGCCTCGCGGGCGGATAAGGAGCGAAGGTCGGCCACGGCGATCTCCCTTGCCTCGTTCGAAGTGTTTCGAAGCCTAGCAAGGGCCGCTAAACTCGTCGACGGTCAAGCCGAGCGGAGAGGGGCGATGATCGAAATCCCGGCGCGCAAGGGTAAAGCCGTGCGGCTTCGCAAAGGTCAATGGATCAAGGTGATCAATACGAAGGGCCAACAGGTCGTCGACACCTGGGCCTTCAATGCCGAGGACTTGCACGATTTCATGTCGATGGAGCACAGCCGCGTCGCGATCGGCCAAATCATCCCGGCGATCGGCGACGAGCTCGTCACCAACCGGCGGCAGCCGATCCTCACATTGCTCGAGGACACGTCCGGCGGCATTCACGACACCCTCTTCGCCGCCTGCGACCGCTGGCGCTACGAGAAGCTCGGCTGCAAGGAGCATCATGACAACTGCACCGACAACCTCGCCGCGGGATTGGCCGCGCTGGGACTGACCCCACCCGAGACGCCGGCCCCGCTGAACCTCTTCATGAACATTCCGGTCGTCGACGGCAACCGTGTCGAGGTCCGCCCGCCGGTCAGCACACCCGGCAGCTATGTAATATTGCGCGCAGAGATGGACTGCATCGTCGCCTTCTCCGCCTGCCCGCAGGACATGCTGCCGGTCAACGGCCCCGCGATGCGCCCGACCGAGGCGCATCTGGAAATAATGGATTGACCGCGGGGCGATCAGGCGCCGCAGCAGCGAGCTTCTATCATTCCGGCAAGCCCGCCTTTCGCAGACCCTCCCGGTACACGGCGCCGATTTTCGGCGCGAGCTTCAGCAGCCGAGCAACAGTCAATCCGGGGCGGAGCTCAAGCAACAAGTTTAGCGCTTCGCGAGCCTCATCCATTCGACCGAGATGAGCGCACGAGGCCACTTTAAAGCTGATCGCTGGTACATAGTTCGGCTCCAGCCGCAGTGATCGGTCTGCCCATTTAGCTGCCTCTGCGTATCGCCCCGCGACCATATGCGCGAGAGCGAGCCCCGCAGTAAAGGCGCGCCCGAACAGATCGAGAGGACTTAACCGCATCGCGCGCTCAAGCGCTTCGATCGCCGCCTCAGGCATGTTCCGATAGTTAAATATGTAGCCGCACGCCATCCAAGCGTGAGCGGAATTTCGATTGAGTATCAAGGCCCGGTCGACAACGCTTGCGGCCACGGTGTGGTCGCCGGCAAGAAGCGACAGAGTCGCTGCCGCCATCCACAGTGCCTCGGAGTCCTCCTTGCCGTCCTCGATTGCGCGCCTTGCCAGGCTGACTGCCTCCGCGGCGTCTGTCTCCGAAACCGGGCTGCCGCCGTGTGATACCTGGTGGATGCGGCACCAACCGATCATCGCCGCGGCGGGTGCGTAGGAGGGATCGATTGCAAGCGCCCGCCGAGTTAGGGCGATAGCCTCGAGGATGTCTTCGTCCCCGTGTTTGTGGCGCAGCGCAAGCGCTCGCAGATAGAGGTCATAGGCAGTAAGGCTTTCGGTTGGCTTACGGCTCGCCCAGGCGATCTCCGATTGCCGCAGCCTCGGCTCTATGGCGCCGACCACACTGCTCGCCACCTGATCCTGCATTTCGAAGATGTCGTCGAGGGCGCCGTCGAAGCGGTCGGCCCAGATATGGGCGCCGGTCGCGGTGTCGATCAGCTGGCCGGTGATGCGCACGCGGTTGCCGGCCTTGCGCACGCTGCCTTCGAGCACGTAACGCACCCCTAACTCGCGCGCCACCTGCTTCACGTCGACGGCGCGGCCCTTGTACGTAAAACTCGAATTGCGGGCGATCACGAACAGCCACGGCAGCCGTGAAATTGCAGTGGTGATCTCCTCGACGACGCCGTCGACGAAATAGTCCTGATCCGTGTCGCCCGTCATGTTCTGGAACGGCAATACCGCGAGCGACGGCTTGTCGGGCAACGGCAATGGCGCTTTCGTGCGCGCGGCCTCGGCCAGTGGAATGCGATAGACATGCACCGGCCGGGCGATGTTCTTGACCTGCTGCTCGCCCAGATCCTCAAAGCCGAAATCGACTTTGTCGCGCACCTGATCGCGCACGACCCGGCTGACGCAGATCCCGCCCGGTTCGGCCAAGGCTTCGAGCCGCGCGGCGACATTGACGCCATCGCCGTAGATGTCCTCTTCTTCGATGATGACGTCGCCGAGATTGATGCCGATGCGGAACTCGATCCGCCGCTCCTTCGGCATCCCGTCATTGCGCAATGCGATTTCGCGCTGCAGTTCGACCGCGCAGCGCACCGCATCGACGACGCTGGCGAACTCGACCAAGAGGCCGTCGCCGGTGGTCTTGACGATGCGCCCGCGATGCGCGGCGATCGTTGGGGTCGGATCACTTCGCGCCGCAGCGCCGTCAAGGCCGAGTGCGTGCCCTCCTCATCCGCGCCCATCAGCCGCGAATAGCCCGCGACATCGGCCGCGAGGATCGCCATCAGCCGTCGCTCGACCCGCTCTCGATCCGCGGAGTTCATACCCGATGCTAGCGCGATTTCCCCGTTTACCATAGCGCCGGAGCAGTCCGGCACTTGCTTTCGGTTCCGTAACGCGTTACATCGTCTCGCGGTACGGTCCGATGGAGAGCAATATGGCCGAGCCGGCCGAACGGATGAAGATGTTGCGCGCACGACGTCGACGGCAGGACTTGCGTGAGTTGCGTCTAATCGTGCCGGATGCGCGCTCAGAAGCCGTGCGCAGCCGAATTGCCGCCCAGGTTGCAAAACTGGACTCTAAGAGCGAACACGAGGCATTGTGGTGGATCGAAGCCGTATCCGAATTCGATGCCGGCGCGCCGCGGTGACTTAGTGATCGTCGCGGCACCCGGCGATTACGGGAAACCACGGCCGGCAGTCATTGTGCAGTCAAATGCGATCCCAGACAGCCATCGCCTCGGTCGTAATCTGTCCAATGACCTCCGAATTAGTGGAGGCCGATTTCCGTATCACTATCGAGCCCAGCCCGGGAACAGGACTGCGGGTTTGCTCCCAAGTTATGGCCGACAAACCGGTCACCATCCGTCGGCAGCGCATCGGGCAGCGGATCGGCCGGCTCGGCGCCGCGGAGCTGGCGCGGCTCAATGTGGCGCTGGCATTGGTGATGGGCCTAGCGGATTAGCGAGCTGCCTCACTCTTCCGGCAATCCGGCCTTGCGCAGACCTTCGACATGCAAATGTACGATTTCTGCTGGCATTGACATGGCCGCGTAGAAAGCCTGACACCGGGCGATGGTCAAACCGGGTTGAAGCTCCAGCAACCGCGGTAGCCATTCGCGAGCTTCCGCAATCTGACCGAGATTGGAGTGGGAGGCGATTTTCACGCGCAGGACGCTGCTAAACCGCGGCTGGTCCCGCAAACAACAATCTGCCCATTGGACCGCTTCTTCAAATCGATGGGCAACGAAGTGGGCAAAGGCGAGCCCACCCGAGAACATGTACCCGAGGGGATCGAGCGGGCTCAAGCGGATAGCGCGGTGAAAAGCCTCGATCGCTCTGTCGGGTCGGACGCGCCATGCGCACACCCATCCGATTGCGTTCCAGGCTTGTGCGGAATTTGGGTTTAGCTTCAAGGAGCGCTCGACCACGCTCGCGGCCGTGGCGTGCTCACCCGCGACATATGCCAGGGTGAAACCGCCTATCCACAATGCGTCAGGATCGTCCCTGCCATGGTCAATTGCCTGCCTCGCCAAACGCACTGCCTCAGCAATGTCCACATCAGAGACAGCTTCCCAATTACGTGCCCTTTGAAAGCCGCGGCAGAAGCCGATCATTGCTGCGGCTGGTGCACAAGAGGAGTCGACGGCGAGAGCACCTTTGAGCCAAATTACAGCCTGACGCATTCCCTCGGCGGAGTGCTTATGAAATTCTGGAAGAGCGCGCAGGTACAGGTCGTAAGCGTGTAGACTTTCGGTCGGTTTCCGAACCGCGCGTTCAATCTCGGAGAGCTTCAGCTTCGGTTCAAGTGCCCCGACGACACTGCTCGCGACCTGATCCTGCAATTCAAAGATATCGTTCAGCGGCCCATCGAAGCGATCGGCCCAGATATGGGCGCCGGTCGGCGTGTCAATAAGCTGGCCGGTGATCCGAACTCGATTACCGGCTTTACGCACGCTGCCTTCGAGCACATACCGCACGCCGAGTTCACGCGCTACCTTCTTCACGTCAACAGCACGGCCTTTGTAGGTGAAACTCGAATTTCGGGCGATCACAAACAGCCAAGGCAGTCGCGAAATCGCGGTTGTGATTTCTTCGACAATGCCGTCGACGAAATAATCCTGCTCGGAGTCGCCGGTCATGTTCTGGAACGGCAATACCGCCAGCGAGGGCTTGTCGGGCAACGGCAATAGTGCGCTCGTCGGCGCCGTCTCGGCCAGCGGAATGCGGTAGATGCGCACTGGCCGCGCGATGTTCTTGACCTGCTGCTCGCCCAGATCCTCAAAGTCGAAATCGACTTTGTCGCGGACCTGGTCGCGCACAACGCGGCTGATGCAGATGCCGCCCGGCTCGGCCAGAGCTTCGAGCCGCGCGGCGACATTGACGCCGTCGCCGTAGATGTCGTGCTCGTCGATGATGATATCGCCGAGATTGATGCCGATGCGGAACTCGATGCGCCGCTCCTCGGCGACCCCCTCATTGCGCAATGCCATCTCGCGCTGCAACACGACTGCGCAGCGCACCGCATCGACGACGCTCGGGAACTCGACCAGGAGGCCATCGCCAGTGGTCTTGACGATGCGGCCGCGATGCTCGGCGATTTTTGGATCGGACACCTCGCGTCGCAGCGCCGTCAAGGCCGCGTGCGTACCCTCCTCGTCCTCTCCCATCAGCCGCGAATAGCCCGCGACATCGGCTGCGAGGATCGCCGCCAGCCGCCGCTCCACGCGCTCCCGCCCGGAAGTCATGGTTATAAATACCGCAACGAGGGGCGAGCTTCAGCTTTTTGTTGGGCCGAGATTGCCTATGGCGGTATTTCTATCGTCTGATGCGGAAGTGCGAAGTGCGCTTTGAGACGGAGGGAGAGAATGCGCTGGATACGCTACGAGGCCAACGGACACCCGGTTTACGGGATCGTCGAGGGCGACATGGTCACCGAAGTGCGCGGCGACCCGTTTGCCGGGTATGAGAAGACGGCGACCCGCCGGCCATTGTCGTCGGTCAAGCTGTTGGTGCCGGTCGAGCCGCGCACCTTCTACTGCGCCGGGCTGAATTACGCCGATCATGTCATCGAGGCCGCAAAGAAGCGCGGCCAGGAGCCCAATTTACCGACCGCGGCGGATATCGGTTATCGCGCCAACAATGCGCTGATCGCGCATGGCGAGCCGATCGTGATCCCGTCGGATGCGACCGAGCGTGTGCAGTACGAAGGCGAGCTCGTCGCCGTGATCGGCAAGAAGGCGAAGCATCTGTCCGAAAGCGAGGCGCTGTCCTGCGTCCTCGGCTGGACGATCGGCAACGATATGAGCGAGCGCACCTGGCAGGCCGGCGACCGGACCCTGTGGCGCGCCAAGAACACCGACACCTTCAAGCCGATGGGACCGTGGATCGAAACCGATTTCGATCTCGACGCGGCGCAGACGATCATCCGCGTCAATGGCGGGGAAAGGTTCCGTTTCAAAACCGACAGCATGATCTTCGGCCCCGCCACCTTTATCAGCCGGATGTCGCAATACCTGACGCTCTACCCCGGCGACGTCGTGTGGATGGGCACCGAAGGCGCGCCCGAAAATCTGAAGCACGGCGACACCGTCGAGATCGAGATCACCGGCATCGGCACGTTGCGCAACCCGGTGGTTCGCGAAGGCCGGTAATCCCGCTGAAAGCAAGCGGGGCAGGGGCTTTATCGGCTTGCTCTGTTACCCCGCTCGGCGATTGGGGAGCAACTACGTTCCGGTGGCGACGTACGGCTTGACCATCTTGGTCGGGTCCACGACGCGATCGAATTCAGCCTCGGTGACGTAGCCGAGGTCGAGCGCCGCGGCTTTGAGGGTCAGGTCGCGGTCCATTGCGTGGTGCGCGATCTGCGACGCCTTGTCATAGCCGATCACCGGAGCGAGCGCGGTCACCAGCATTAGCGAACGATCGAGGTATTCCTTGATCTTCGGTAGGTTCGGCTGGGTGCCTTCGACCAGGAATTTTCGGAAGTTCGTGCACCCGTCGCTGAGGATCGTGATCGAGTGCATGAGGTTGAAGATGATCAACGGCTTATAGACATTCATCTCCAGATAGCCGCCGGCGCCCCCGAAACCCACCGCCACGTCGTTGCCCATTACCTGCACGGCAATCATCGTCAATGCCTCGGCCTGTGTCGGGTTGACTTTTCCGGGCATGATCGACGAGCCCGGCTCGTTTTCCGGGATCACCAATTCCGCAAAGCCGGCGCGCGGGCCGCACGACATCAGCCTGATGTCGTTGGCGATCTTGTAGAGCGATGCGGCCAATGTCCGCAACGTGCCGGACAGCTGCACCAGCGCGTCATGCGAGCCCTGTACCGTGAATTTATTCGGCGCGCTGACGAAGGGCAGCTTGGTGAGCCGGGCGATCTCGGCCGCCGCCGCCTCGGCGAAGCCGGGGGCGGCATTAATCCCAGTGCCGACCGCCGTGCCGCCGAGCGCCAGGCGATAGACGCCCTTCAGCGCGTCGTCGATCCGCTCCAGATCATCCGCCAGCATGCCCGCATAGCCCGACCATTCCTGGCCGAGCGTGATCGGCGTCGCGTCCTGCATATGAGTGCGGCCGATCTTGACGATGTCGTGCCACGCCTCCGCCTTTGCCGCGATCGCGTCGTGCAGTGCGCGGACCGCGGGGACCAGACGCTGCGTTACGCCGAGCGCCGCCGCGATGTACATCGCAGAGGGAAACGTGTCGTTGGAGGATTGCGACATGTTGACGTGATCATTGGGATGCACCGGCGTCTTGCTGCCGAGCGGCGAGCCGGCGAGCTGGCTGGCGCGATTGGAGATCACCTCGTTGACGTTCATATTGAACTGCGTGCCGCTGCCGGTCATCCACACGTGCAGCGGAAACATGTCCTGATGCTTGCCCGCCAGGATCTCGTCGGCGACCCGGACAATCAGCCCGTGGGTCCTGTTGTCCAGTCTTCCGCCCGCATGATTGGTGTTGGCCGCGGCCTTCTTCAGGATAGCGTAGGCCTCGATCATCTCGCGCGGCATCAGGTCCTTGCCGATGCTGAAATGCTCGAGCGAGCGCTGAGTTTGCGCGCCCCACAGCTTGTCGGCCGGAACCTCGACTTTGCCGAGGCTATCGGTTTCCACACGAAAATCGCTCATGTCTCGGTCTCCCTGGGGCCCAGCCCGGCAAGGATCGGCGTGCGGCAGAGTGCGATCACCCCGTCGGAACCGCGATATCCAGCAACGGGCCGTATTGCTGGCGGGCGAAGATGTCGGCACGTGCGGTGTTCATGGTTTCCGAGTTCTCGAACTGGTCAGCGAAGAACCGGACGATGCCACGTGCCGCAATCCCTCGCTCGGCGCGAATTCCCTAAAACACGCCTACCATAGCGCAGTTGCGCCACTCTTGGCATCCGCAAGATTGGGTCGTCGCAGCGCTCCTCGCAATGACCGAAATTCGGCCGGACACATTTGGGTGTCATTGCGAGCGAAGCTGGTCGACCGAGCAAGCCGGCTTGGCGTTTCGCGTAGGCATTCTCTGGGGGAGGGCGGCATATAGCAGCGATTGGGTGCGCCTCGCCTTGACGCGCCGCGCCAACAGGCGAGGGTTAAAGGCCGCCGCGCTTTACAATTTCTTACCCGATTTCACTCGGGTCGGGTCATTGCAACCCTTAGTCTGCCGTTTTAGGCCCGCTGCGAATCCGAGAAGGAGCAAGAGGATGGCGACCGTTGCAGATCAATTCGCCGACACTCTCGCGGCGGTCGGGGTCAAGCGGATCTATGGGATTGTCGGCGACAGCCTCAACGGCCTGACCGACTCGGTCCGCCGCCAGGGCAAAATCGAATGGCTGCACGTCCGCCACGAGGAAGTCGCGGCATTCGCGGCGGGTGCCGAGGCGCATCTGACCGGCGAACTCGCCGTGTGCGCCGGCAGCTGCGGACCGGGCAATTTGCACCTGATCAACGGTCTGTTCGATTGTCAGCGATCGCGCGTGCCGGTGCTAGCCATCGCCGCGCAGATCCCGTCGGCCGAGATCGGCGCCGGCTACTTTCAGGAAACGCACCCACAGGACCTGTTCCGCGAGTGCAGCCATTACTGCGAGCTGATCTCCGGAGCAAACCAGATGCCGCGTGTGCTCGAGGTTGCGATACGCGAGGCGGTCGGCCGGCGCGGCGTATCCGTCGTGGTGATTCCCGGCGACATCGCACTGCAGCCGGCCACCAACGCGCCGCCGCCAAAAGCCGCAGGGCTCTTGCTGACGAGGCCGGTCGTGACGCCAGAGAAGACCGATCTCAACCGGCTCGCTGCGCTGCTGAACGGCGGGGGGCGTGTCACTATCTTGTGCGGCTCGGGCTGTGCCGGCGCGCATACAGAGCTTCTGGCTCTCGGCGAGCGGGTCAAGGCGCCGATGGTCCACGCGTTGCGCGGCAAGGAACATGTCGAATGGGACAACCCCTACGACGTCGGCATGACCGGGCTGATCGGTTTTTCGTCCGGCTACTATGCGATGCTCGACTGCGATGTCCTGCTGATGCTCGGGACCGATTTTCCGTATCGCCAGTTCTATCCGCAACGCAGCGGCGTGCGCATCGCGCAAATCGATATTAGGGCAGAGAACATCGGGCGCCGCGCGGCGGTCGATCTCGGCGTGGTTGGCGATGTAAAAGCTACGCTCACCGCCTTGCTGCCGCTGCTCGAACAGAAGCCCGATGGCACGCATCTGCTGCAGGCACAGCAACATTATGCCAAAACACGCAAGGCTCTGGACGATCTGGCCCTCGGAGCACCCGGGAAAGGGCTGATCCATCCGCAGCAGATCGCCAAGGCTATCAGCGACCAGGCCGCGGCGGATGCCGTGTTCACCTGTGATGTCGGCCTGCCGACGGTATGGGGCGCGCGTTATCTGGCGATGAACGGCAAGCGGCGACTTATGGGGTCATTCTGGCACGGCTCGATGGCCAATGCGATGGCCCAGGCGATCGGCGCCCAGGCGGCATTTCCCAGACGGCAGGTGATCTCGCTATCGGGGGACGGCGGGTTCCAGATGCTGATGGGCGACTTCCTCAGCCTGGTGCAGCTCGGCCTGCCGGTCAAGGTCGTGGTGTTTAACAACGGCGCGCTCGGTTTCATCGAGATAGAACAGAAATCGACGGGCTTTCTCCCTTTCGGCACCGAGTTCAAGAACCCGAATTTCGCAGCGCTGGCGGAAGCTGTTGGCGTCCGCGGAATCAGGCTCGAAGACGCGGGCGAGGTGGAGGCGGGCATCACTGCGGCACTGGCCCATAACGGACCGGTCCTGGTCGATGCCGTCGTCAACCGCACTGAGCTCGCCATGCCCCCCGCGGTCACCATGGAGATGGCGAAGGGCTTCACGCTCTACATGGTCAGGGCCGTGATGAGCGGCCGCGGCGACGAGCTGGTCGATCTCGCCCGAACAAATCTCTGGCGCTAGCGGGAGAATGCAAAAAAAGTATACCCGCCCTACGCACTCGTCATTCCTGCCTTTAATGCAGCTGGATTCCCGCTTTCGCGGGAATGTCAGATGCGCTGCCCGCACGTAGCTCCTGACCTGTTTCGGGCATTTTCCGCAGCCTGCGAGTGCGCTTGACGACCGACAGAGAGGAAAACGGCGCGGCGGACACCGGCGTAATCGGTAATTCACTGAGACGATGATTTTGCCAGGATTTCGCCGGCAGCTTACCGGATTTAACTGAAATTTACGCTAGTTTACTGGCAGCTTTTAAAATTTGCGGGCAGAGATTTGAACACGGCCGCTGGTCTTAGTTCATTATCGGTCATTATCGCGCTCGATCCAGCATGAGGAGTTTAGCATGGGCAATGCATCAGATACGAATTGCGGGTTCAGCGATCGCGTTCTGAAGTCATATTCCAGCATCGAAGATCCGCGGCTCCGATCGCTCGTGCTCGCGCTGATCAGGCACCTGCACGCATTTGTCCGGGAGACGGAGCTGACGGATCAAGAATGGGAGTTCGCCTGGAATTTCATGGGCAGGATGGCGGCGGTTTCGGACAGAAACGAGTTCCTGTTGGCGGGTGATGTCCTCGGCGTCAGTCAACTGATCGAGACGCTCAATCACGATCGGCCGGGACAATCAGTCGACTTCGCGCTGGTCGGGCCCTTTTTGCGCGCCGACGCCCCATTCCGCAAAAGAGGCGACTCGATCGCCAGCGATGATACGCCCGGCGCCCGCGTCCGGGTTTCCGGAAAAGTATTGGATGTCGAGAATGGCGAACCACTCGCCGGTGCAATTCTGGACGTGTGGCAGGCGGCGACCAATGGGTTGTACGAAAACCAGGACGCCAACCAGCCCGACTACAATCTGCGGGGCCGGTTCAAGACGGATCAAAACGGCAGCTACGAGTTCGTCGCGCTAATGCCGACTGCCTATCCCGTTCCCACCGATGGCCCGATCGGAGAATTGCTGCGGGTGGCCAAGCGATGGTCGTACCGGCCGGCGCATATCCACGTCATCGCGTCGTTCCCGGACCATGAGACGCTCGTGACACAGATCTTCAAGAAAGGAGACGATCAGACCGCAGACGACTGCGTCTTCACCGCGAGCGAAAACATGATGGGTGACTTCACCCCTGACGGAGACCACTTCCGCCTTCAATACGACTTTCCTTTGAGGCGCGGGACCTCAAGGTTGCCGAAAGCTCCTATTCCGGCTTAGGCGGTATGAAGTCAGCTCAGTTCCGGTCATGTTCCAGGCCGACTTCCGCGCACAATGCGCTCGACAAGCTGGCGGGCGAATTGCTGCGCACCGGCCGGGCGGCGGGCGAGGGCGTCATCGTACTTTCGAGCCGTATTTCCATCGAGCTCGTGCAGAAAGCGGGCATGATGGGGGCGGCCATCATCGTCGGGGTCTGCGCCGACGGCTCTGGCCGTGCGAATTGCCGAGATGGCGGGCCTCACTCTCGTCGGCATCGCACGGGACGACGGCTTCGAGGTGTTCACGCATCCCGAGCGGATCACACAATACTGGTGAGGAAATACAAATGGACCTCACGGCGCTGTTGCTATCACGCCTGCAGTTCGCTTTCACCGTCTCGTTCCACATCATCTTTCCGTCCTTCACGATCGGGCTGGCGGCGTGGCTCACGGTGCTGGAGGCGCTGCATTTGTGGACCGGACGTCCGGCTTACCGTCTGGTGTTCGAATTTTGGCTCAAGATCTTCGGCGTGGCATTCGGGCTCGGCGTCGTCTCCGGGATCGTCATGGCGTTCCAGTTCGGCACCAACTGGAGCGTGCTGGCTCGGATGTCGGGACCCATCCAGGGGCCGCTGCTTTCCTATGAGACCTTCACAGCCTTCGCGCTCGAAGCCAGTTTTTTCGGGGTCTTGCTGTTCGGCCGCTCGCGCGTCCCGCCGTGGTTTTATTTGTTCTCGACCGCCATGGTGGCGTTCGGGACCACGCTCTCGGCGTTCTGGATTATGGCCAACAACAGCTGGATGCAGGTGCCGGTCGGTTATGCAATCGAGAACGGCGACTTTGTTCCTAACGACTGGTTCAAGATCCTCTTCAGTCCGGTGCTGTGGGTCCGCTTCCCTCACATGCTGCTTGCGTCGTACATTACCGGTGCGATCTGCGTTGCTGCGACCGGGGCATGGTACGTGCTGCGTCGGCAATTTGCCTCCGAGGCGCGCATCATGCTGCGCATGGGGTTGTATCTCGCAGCCGTGCTGCTGCCGCTCCAGCTCCTTTTTGGACATCTCAACGGCGAATATGTCGTTCATCACCAGCCCGCGAAAATAGCGGCGATCGAGGCGCGGTGGCACAACGAGCAGCCGGCTTCCGAGGTATTGCTCGCCTGGCCGGACGTCGAGAACCGGCGAAACCTCTTCGCCATCACCTTGCCCCCGCCCTTTGGCAGCCTGATTGATTCCGACAACATGACTGCGGCGGAGGTAGGGCTCGACAGCATCCCGCCGGAAAATTGGCCACCGGTGGTAATCCCATTCTTCAGCTTTCGCATCATGGTCGGCTGCTGGCTCGTCATGCTGCTGGTCGCCTGGGGCGGATCGTATCTGATCCACAAGGAGCGCATCGAACGAAACCGGTGGCTGCTCTGGGCGGCGTTCCTCAGCTTTCCGTTGCCCTTCATCGCAACATTAACTGGCTGGTTCACGGCCGAGGTCGGCCGTCAGCCCTGGACGGTCTACGGCATTCTGCGCACCGCCGACGCCGTAACGCCGTTCCTGACCACCCGTGCGGCGGCAACCTCGCTCGTCGTTTATTGCGTCGTCTACAGCTTCATCTTCGCGTTCGGAACCTACTACATCTATCGGCTGTTGCGCGCGGGGCCGGAAGGGCGCCTAGTTGTGCCTCCGGCCGCCGCTGTTCCCAACCGCCCGATGTCCGTTGTCGACGAGCACCACCTCGCGTCGGCCGCTCGTCAACTACCCGCAGGAGAATAGCCGTGGTCATGTTCTGGGTGGCCATACTGGCCGTCAGCATCCTTCTCTACGTGCTCCTCGACGGGTTTGATCTCGGCATCGGGATCCTGTTCGGAATGACGCGCAGCGAGGAGCGACGGCGCGCGATGCTGAGCGCGGTTGCGCCGATCTGGGACGGCAACGAGACGTGGCTCGTCGTCGCCGGGGTGGTCCTCTGGGGCGCTTTTCCGGTCGTCTATGCGACGTTGCTGTCGGCGTTTTATCTGCCGCTCTTACTGATGTTGGCGGGGCTCATCCTGCGCGGCGTGGCGTTCGAATACCGCAATAAGGCGGAGCGTATGCGCTGGGTCTGGGACGCCGGCTTTGCCGGAGGATCTCTCGTCGCTACGTTCATCCAGGGAATGACGGTCGGGGCCCTGGTGGAACAGCTCCCGATATCCAACGGCCAATATGTCGGTGGCGAATTCGGCTGGCTCAGTCCCTTTGCGGCACTGTGCGGTGTCGGCCTGTGTCTCGGTTATGCCCTGCTCGGCGCCTGCTGGCTGGTCAGGAAATGCGAGGGCGATGTACGCGAGGCAGCTTACCGTCTGATCCCCTATCTGTCGGTCGGATTGCTCGCTTTCCTGGTCGTCGTCTTCGCCTATGCCTTGGCCGAGAACCTGCGGGTCGTGCACCGATGGCTCGAGCGGCCGTACTTGTTTGCTTTCCCGGCGATCGGTGTCATTGCGGCGCTGGTGGCGGCCGAGAGCGTTCGGCGTCGCCGGGACGGAGTACCGTTCTACATGGTCGCACTCATTTTCGCGGCTGCGTTCGGCACACTGGCGATCTCCTTCTGGCCCTACATGATCCCGTTCTCGATCACGATCGAGGAAGCCGCCGCGCCGCATTCCAGTCTCGCCTTCATGTTCTGGGGCGAGGGTCTCTTCGTCTTCCCGCTGATGCTGCTCTATACGGTCATCAGCTACACGGTCTTCAGAGGCAAGATCAGGCCAATGGGGAACCACTATTAGAACAGAGGGGGTGCGTAGCAATGGAACGTCCCCTGTCGCCATCGATGTTTCCGACAATGGTATCGGCGCGGCTTTCGCGTGAGGGTCTTCCTTGATCGCGGGCAAGGTCAGTTCGGGTACCAGCGACGCAACCCGACGACAGCGTGCATCGGGTCATAGAGCAGCCTGATGCGGTTCGAAACGTCTTCCCCCGCTTGGATCATCATCCGCTCGGCCGCGGCGATCGCCAACTCGCTCGATTTCTTCGCATTGTACCAACTGAGGCAATGTCATCGCCAAAACGGCCTCGGGCCGATTCCCGGTCAGCACAACCGAGGCAGCGCGGATTAGGCTGCGATGATCATACGAGTGTCATACAAAAGGCGCTGCTGACCCATAGCATCGGCCAATTTTTCTCAAGCTGTGATTTGGATCACACCGCTTTCGCCCATCGTGCCCTCAGCCGCGCCGATGCAGCGCCTCACGACCCTGGAACCTAACAGAATGGATCAGGAAGCCTTCGAGAGTGCCCTGGCCGAGGTTTGTTCGGCCTCGATCACTTCGGCCAAAGTCCGGTGGTCCGGGAACGTCCAGTTCTCGCCGGGCAGAACGTCCCGAGCCCGAATTGGGGACTCCGGGAACAAGTCGGGGCGGGCCTTCTTCCACTTGGCTAAGGCCACGCTTTTTGCGATCAGCCGGTCCTTGACGTAATCGACGAGCTTCTGTGAAGCCGTGTTGGGTAATCTGCGCCGCACAGGCGCAAGGAGTTCGATCAGTAACCAAAGTTCCCAGGCGATGTCTTCGAGTGATTCCAGGGGAACCGGGAGAGATATTGGTTCTTGGGATCCCGGATGTTGGGGCTCCACCTTGCGTCTTACTGAAGTTTTCATAATTACCGTTAATATTTGCTAATGAACTAAACGGACTATACCATCACCTGCGTCCGGGAAACGTGGCGGATCACGTCCATTACGCGTCAGGGTGGATAAAATTTGTCTCTTTATCACGAAGACCTAATGGCTCGGCGCGCAGCACAACGCGGGTAGCTTTTGATGATCGCCCATGGTTCGCCGCATTGCGGGCGAATGAGCGTGTCAGAACAAGCTGCCCTGCCCCGGATGGACCCCCGTGCGCCGGGGCCGGGGTCGCGGCCTGCTGCCGGCAACCACGCCGACCCGGCCGTCGTGAAATTCGAGATCGAGCGGATCACCGGCGCTGATCTCCGCCGCTTCGGTCAGCACCCGCGCGACCCCGTTGCGAACCACGACATAGCCGCGGGCGAGCAGGCTTTCGTGACGCTCCGAGTGGGTGGCGAGCCGTCCAGCGAAATTATCGAGCGAGTGATGGTTTCGGTCGATGAAGCGCGCCATAGCGGCGCCGAGGCGCTGCTCCACCTCGGCAAGCCGGGCCCGGGTGCGGTCGAGATCGGCCGACAGCACGGCAGGCCGCAGCCGCGACGCCGCGAGATCGAGGCTGTGCTGCGCCGCCCGCAGGCGCCGGTCCGTAGCCAGGCGCAGCCGCTCGGCACGGTCATCGAGGCGCTGCGCTGCCGATCCGATCAAGTCGTGCGGATCGGGAAGGCCGCGCGCGAGCCCTGCGAGGTGCATCCGGCGTTCGCTGAACAGTCGGGAAAGGCCGGCGGAGAGCCGGCTCGATTTGCCGCCGAGCTCGGCGATCAGATCGAGCCGCACCGGCACCGCCATTTCAGCGGCGGCGGTCGGGGTCGGTGCGCGCCGGTCGCTCGCATGGTCGATCAGGGTCGTGTCGGTCTCGTGCCCCACCGCCGAGATCAGCGGGATCGCCGAGGCAGCGGCGGCGCGCACGACGATTTCCTCGTTGAACGGCATCAAATCCTCTAGGCTCCCGCCGCCGCGCGCGACAATGATCAGCTGCGGCCGCGGCACCGCGCCGCCTTCGGGAAGGCGGTTGAAGCCGGCGATCGCGGCCGCCACCTGGGCGGCCGCGCCCTCCCCCTGGACCGCTACCGGCCACAGCAGCACCCGGCGCGGGAAACGGTCGGAAAGCCGGTGCAGGACGTCGCGAATCACCGCTCCCGAGGGCGAGGTGACAATGCCGATCACCTCCGGCAGAAACGGCAGTTTCTTCTTGCGCTCGGGCGCGAACAGCCCCTCGGCGGCCAGCCGCCGGCGCCGGTCCTCGAGCAGTTTGAGGAGGGCGCCGATCCCGGCGAGCTCGATCGTATCGATGATCAGCTGGTATTTCGAGCGGCCGGGGAACGTGGTGAGGCGCCCGGTGCACACCACCTCCATCCCGTCTTCGGGCTTGATCCCGAGCCGGATCGCCGTCGTACGCCAGCACACCGCGTCGAGCACCGCCTCGCTGTCCTTCAGGCACAGATAGCAGTGCCCCGAGCTGTGCCGCTTCCAGCCGGAGATCTCGCCGCGCACCCGCACAAAGGAGAAATTTTCCTCGATCGAGCGCTTGAGCGCGCGCGAGAGTTCGGAAACCGTGTATTCGGCGAGGTTGGAGCGGACCGGAGCGGCGATAGAGGTATCATCCATCCCCACATGATAGCCGAGCGCGGGAGGAAGAGCGATGCGGGTGCTGGTGGTGGGTTCGGGCGGACGCGAGCACGCGCTCGCCTGGGCGATCTCGGCCTCCCCGCTGGTCGATCGCCTGTTCTGCGCCCCCGGCAATGCGGGGATCGCCGAGGAAGCCGAGTGCATCGCGATCGGCGCGACCGACATCGAGGGGCTAGTCCGGTTTTGTCGTGCCGAGCGGATCGATTTCGTTGTCGTGGGCCCCGAAGCGCCGCTCGTCTTGGGGCTCGTCGATGCACTCGAAGCCGAAGGGATCGCGGCGTTCGGTCCGAGTGCTGCGGCCTCGGCGATCGAAGGATCGAAGGCTTTCGCGAAGGACCTCTTTGTGCGAGCGCAGATCCCGACTGCCGCGTACCGCCGCTTCCGCGATCCGGCAGCGGCGAAAGCCTTTATCGCGAGCCATGGCGTGCCGATCGTCGTCAAGGCCGACGGGCTTGCCGGCGGCAAGGGCGTGGTCGTCGCCGGCGATCTCGACGCGGCCTACCGAGCGGTGGATGCCGCGCTTCTCGAACGCCGGTTCAGCTCGGCCGGGCTCGAAATCGTTGTCGAGGATTTTCTCGCCGGCGCGGAAGCAAGTTTCCACGCCCTAGTCGACGGCAAGGACGCGCTGCCGCTGGCCTCTGCGCAGGATCACAAGCGCGTCGGCGACGGGGACATCGGGCCGAACACCGGCGGCATGGGGACGTATTCGCCCAGTCCCCTCGTGACTCCGGCGGTCGAGGGCATCGTGATGGAGCGCATCATCCTGCCGGCGATCGCCGTGATGCACCGCGAGGGGCGGGTATTCAAGGGAGTCCTCTATGCCGGCCTCATGCTAACGGAAGCGGGCCCGATGTTGCTCGAATTCAATGCCCGCTTCGGCGACCCGGAGTGCCAGGTGCTAACGATGCGGCTGATGAGCGACCCGTTGCCCGCATTGATTGCCGCGCATGACGGCGTACTCAAATCGGTCGATCTGCGGTGGCACGACGATACGGCGCTATGCGTGGTGATGGCGGCTAAGGGCTATCCCGATGAGCCGCAAAGGGGCACGGAAATCCGGGGTCTCGACGCTGCGGCGAGCGACCCTAAGGTCAAAATATTTCACGCCGGCACCCGCCGCGACAACCAGAGGCTGATCGCCGACGGCGGCCGCGTGCTCGGCGTGACCGCCCTCGGCGGCAATCTTGGCGAGGTTCGCGACCGCGCCTACGCCGCGGTCGACCGCATCGACTGGCCCGAAGGTTTCTACCGCCGCGACATCGGCCACCGTTAAGGCAATGGCTATCCGGTGTTGCGCCAGGCGCGCTTCAGCGGATCGGCTTCCATTCCTTGCTGAAAGTCTGGTCGCGGACCGCGATAAAGACCAGGTTGACGAGCCACATCGCGATCAATTGCGGGTGGCCCACCTGATGGCCGCGTCGGCCGCTGTGCAGCACACAAAGCTCCGGAGCGATCATAGTGCGGCCGATCCCGGAAAGACGGCGAAACATGTCGGCGTCTTCGAACGCGATCAGATCCGCACGGAACCCGCCCAGGCGGGCAAACGCCTCCCGCCGAATCATCTGAAACTCGCCGAAGGAAGCCCCTCGTTTCAATATGTTATTGGCGACCCGCAGGCCAAAGTTGGAGATGCCCGAGATGAGCTTGTCGCCAAGCGTCTCGTCAGCCGGAAACACGCGAAGGTATGCGGTTAACCCGACCAACCCCGGGTCTTTCTCAAAATACGCGAGCGCCTGCGCAAAGAACCGGTCCGGCTCTGGGATAACGCAGTCGGCATCAAGAAAGACGAGAAAATCGCCGGTGGCGACTTTGGCGCCCTCGTTACGCCCTCCGCCGATCGTCTGACGGCCCGGGCCCGAAAATACCAGGACGGTATTCGCACATCGCGCCGCCAATTCAGCCGTCCCGTCGCAACTGCCTCCGTCCGAGACGATCACCTCATGCGGCAAAGTCAGCGTCGCTGCCAGGGTTCGCAGCGTCGCTTCGATAATTTTCGCCTCGTTCAAGGTCGGGATGATCATCGAAATCATGCTACTGGGCGGTCCAGGAAGGTGCCGAAGAGGCGATCCAAAATGTTGAAATACTGCCCGAAATTATACCGAAAGCGGGAATGGTGCAGGTCGTGATGGGTCACCGCGTTGAGGTATTTGAGCAGCCAATGCTTCTGTGAGGCTGGCGCGACGAATTCGTGCCCGCAGTGCCCCGCGGCGTTGACGATGCCGTCGAACAGCAGATAGGCGAGCAACGTCGCCGGATGTAAAGGCAAGAAGAAAATCACCAGCGCGAAGAAGCCGAACTGGGAAATGGTCTCCAAAGGCTGGAACGATAGAATTGACCACGGAGTCGGTGTCAGCGATCTGTGGTGTCCGGCGTGGACTGTTTTGAACAGCGCAGGGAGGTGCATCAGCCGGTGGGTCGTGTAGAAATAAATGTCATGCAGAACCACCGCGGCGCCGAATCCTGCCGCCGCCCACCACCACGGGCGCTCCGCGAAATCGAAATAGAGCGCCGTCGCACCGTTCTTGGCCGCGTGATAGACGATCAGACAATAAACCGAGAACAGCAGTAGCGCCGAGACCGATTGGCGAACCTCGCGGCGGATATCCTGCGGTGGAGGCCGCCGCTTCTGGATCCGTATGGCTTCGGTCGCCGGACTACGCCGCATGAAAAACAAGTAGTGGAACAAACCGGCCGGAACGACATAGGCGGTAACAAGAAGCAACACAAAAATCACGCAATACTCGGTCGCATAGGTCAGCATCGATCCCCGATTACTCCTCCTTCGTGTTGACTTCGAGCTTGACGGAATATCACGTCAGAATCTCGACACGTGGTCAACCCGACCCCACCCCGCACTTGCCAATCCGAACATCCCTCCCCCTTTCCCGTCAATCCTCCTATCGAATAATACAAAAATTCTCTTCATCCACCCTGATGACCCGGGGTGGCCTCTCTTGTAGGCACTCTTATTCAGCCGGCTGGAATGGTCACTATGGCACCCGGTGCGTTTTGGGTCCGTGCAAGAGCCAGAAGAATCTGCAGGACGGTAAAGGCCAGTTTGCTGTCGAAGTCGTCTTCGGCAATCCAGAACCAGGTCCGGTGATATTGCACTGCGGTAAAGACATCCGCTGGTGCCGCAGCACCGGAATGGATGATTACTACCGGCCGATGCTCGAGTCCGATGTTCCCCACGGTCGGAAAGGTGAGATGCCGAGCGACATCGTCCCGCGGGACATCGATCTGGAGGGCAAGTTGGCCGAGCGCGCCCAGCATCGAACGGGTAAGAAGCGCCACTTGCCCCGGTTGCGGGTTGAGACCGTAAACGACCTCCGCCTCGCTCACACCAGGCGGCATGCCCAGCAGTCGCTTCGTCTCGTCGACCACGCCCAGAAGATCCGGATCGCGTGTCGTCGCGATCGAATAGAAGACACGACCGCGATCGGAATCGGCGTGGTTGGCTGCGGGCGCGGCGTTGTGCTCGAGCCTGACGCTCAGCAGACCCGCGATCTGCAAACGACGGAGATCTCGCAGCAGAAGAAAGAAATCGGGCGAACCGGCGGCGCCCGTTAGCGTCAGCGCTACCGCGTTGCTAAGCCCGTTGATCGACTGCACGCCCAGCCGGAACAGGACGTCGATGGGCAAACCGCCCATGGCGAGCGGCAGAAGGTCGGCCGGCGACAGGGGCCGAATGAAGCTTTGTGCGAATTGCGCGCCGGAAAGCGGCTGGAATGTGAAGGTCGGGCTCTGCTGGAGCTGTGCCGATGTGCTGCCGTTGAGGAAGGTGCTGGGATTTGCGGCCGGGAAGGCCTCGAAGCCGCCGGTCACGTTGCGCTGGAGCTGGTAGCCGGAGATGACCTGCGTCGCTTGAAGGAGTATCGGCGAGTCGGCATAACGTAACCGCACGACATTGAGGAGCGTGTCGCTCTTTTCCGCATCCCCCAACGCCCGGGAATAGCCGAGCTGATCCTCATAGAACCGCGTGGCCCCAAAGCCAAAGCATCCGCACAGGCCCATGCAGCCCAAGAGCATGATAACTCCCCTTCGCAGAGGCCTGGTTTGCCGTGAGCGCGCTGCGCCTAACAATGCGGCGCCTCCTGACGGTTTCCAATGGGCAGGACATCGGGCAAACAACACTATGAGCCAAGAAATGGGATTTCCCAAAAAGCAAAGGTTGTGCCGGGCAGCCGGTCTTATCGCTCAGACAGACCGCGCGCTAGTGTCCCAAATCCGAAGTTCGCCATAGCACCGGTTCAGGGTGGCTGGGTTTCGCCATCACCTGATAGCGCCGCAGCGGTTCAACGCTGGGTTTTGCCATGCTGGAAGCCGGTCAGGTGGGCGGGCGCAGTGTCGAGAGTATTATCGCCCTACACAGCGCGGCGCATCGCGATCATCCTATGGATGTCGCATACGTCTCAACACTATCGGCGCCTGCAGGGTCAGTAGTCGGCGGCCTGACATCCTGACGGCGCGCGACCGGAACCTTTGCACGAGCGGGGGCTCGGGCGTGCAAGATACCTGCTCACCAGCGCGATAATGGCGAGGAAAAGAGCTCCGACAATAATTGCCCGAAGATCGAGACGCGCGGCGCGCCATCGGGCGTCATCGGACTCTGGCGCGTCTCGGTCGAGGTCGGGTAGCGGCTCGCCTCATTCGACGTTGACGACGGTGTAGAGCCGATGAATCCGGTCGGAAAACCAATCCGTCAGGCGATGCTTCGGCACACTCTCGTCGAGTTCGGGCGAGGCGCTCAAGCGACCCGCGGTTTGTAGCCGGACTAGCGCCCGACAGAGCTCCTGGGAAACTTGCGGCCGGGCCTCCAAAATGGGAGTGAGGTCGGTTTTTGCCAGCTCGTACACCGTGGTGGGGACCAATGCGCTGATCCTTGCCGTGGCGGCCGCCCCGGTCAGCATCCCGATTTCGCCAAAATGATCTCCGGGCCCCAAGCGCAACAGTTCCATCTCGCCCTCGATTCCTTCGCGGGTGAGCGAGACGACGCCACTGCCGATGACGAACAGCGACTGCAGAACGATGCCAGGCTCAACCAAGGTTTCGCCCTGGTCGTATGATCGTTGCTTGAGCTTTGCTGCAACCGCCGCGCGTTCCTCCGGCGTGAAGGTCGCAAAAATGGCCACCAGCTCGAGCAACCTTTCGACACCGGTTCGGCTTTTTCGCCCGTTCTGCGGCACCGCGAGATCGATGTCTGCGGCGGCCAGGTGCCGATAAATAAAATCGAACAGCTCGTTCTGTGCCTTGCTGGTCGAGGCCAGCTCTTCGACGAAGAACGCAATCTCGAACTCCGCGTAGCTGGCATTGATCGTCTTGATGGTAATCGTGGGAGCCGGTGTTGGGACGATCAGCCGAGAATTGCGGACCGCATGATCGAGAATCTCGCTGCACCTCGAGGGCGGTGTCTGGGCATCGACCTGAACGGTTATGGTCGTCCCATGAAGACCGCTTGGAGAGCTGACGTTGATGATCTTGGACTTCGCGATCGTACTGTTGGGCAGTATCGCCAGATCTCGCCGCGCTGTCAGGATGTAGGTCGCGCGCCAGTTCAACTCGATGACCCGGCCGTCGGTGCCGCCTTCGACGCTGATCCAATCGCCGGGCCGGTAAGGCCGGCTGAAACTCAGCACAATGCCGGAAAACACATCGCCCAGAGTGCTCTGCAAGGCGAGACCGAGGATGATCGCGACGACGCCCGAGGTCGCCAGAAGACCTCGGATCGGGAGGTCGAAGACGTAGGTGATGATCGCAAAGACCGCAGCGAGATAGATGACGCCGGCGAGCAGGTCCTGCAGCAGCTTCGCCTCGCGCGGGCTGCGTTGAAAAACGACAAAGGCGCGCAGCACGCCGACCAAGAACCAGGCTGTCCAAAACCACCACGCGATCTTTAAGAGGGCATGAACCGCATCGCGGAACGGCGAGCCGGTCAGCGCCAAAGGCTGATAGGGCACGATATCGGCGTACACAAGAGCGATCGTGAGCAGGATTAAAAAAACCACCCGCACGACGGCGCGCCCGATTGGATGTCTTTTGAAAAAAAAGTACGCGGCCAGACCGCCGGCGATGTAAAGCCCAAGGACGATAACCAGCGGGTCGCGGGCGGCCGCCCCTGTAATGCTTGCAATATCGATCATGTGGTGTTTTCCAAATCGGCGGTCTTTTTCATGCTGGATGCCGTTAGAGAAGGCCCAGCCCACCCAATACCCCGGCTGCCGTCAGGATCCAGAGCGGATTGAGCCGCGTGCCAAGCATCAGTGCCACCGCAGCACCGGTGACCGCTACACTTTGCCACCCGACGGCGGCAGAACGAGCCATCACATAGCCGCCGGCGATTACGAGCCCGATCGTTAGAGGAGCAAGCCCACGCCGCACAATGCGCTGCCACGGCATGTCGCGAAAGCGATCCCATAGGCGGTAGGAAAGATAATAGATCGCGCAGGGTGGCCCGAAGGTCGCGAGCGCACTGGCGATCGCCCCCGGAATTCCTCCGACCTTGAGCCCGAGGAAACTCATCATCAGGATCATGTTGGGTCCAGGCGTCACTTGCGATACCGCGAAAAAATCCGCGAACTCCTGGTCGGTCACCCAGCCCTTGGCGACGGCGAAATCGTGAACGTCGGGCAGCACCGTCGGAAACCCGCCAAAGCTGATCGACGACAGTAAAGCGAGATGCGCCGCCAGTATGAGGGTTCCGGAAGAGCCGTTCATCGCGCTTTGACGTTCTGGAAACCCGCGGCGGCAATGCTGATCGGCGCCAATGCGAGCAGCACCATCGGCAGCGGCAGTCTGGTGAATGCCATTCCCGCGAAAGCCAGGCCGGCAAACAGCAATGCCGTCGGACGACTGCGATGAGGTGCCAGCAGCCGCAATCCTGTCCCAATCAATAGCCCCGCGGCACACGCTGAAAGCCCGCCGAGGATGTTCTGCAGGACGGCGATTTCAGCGTAGTGCAGCACCAAGCCGCCAATCGACAATCCGACTGTCCAGGGCAGCAGAATAAAGCCCGCGACAGCGCTGATCGCGCCGATCGCACCCCGCAGCTTGGCACCGACACAAACCGTGATCCCCACGATGTTGGGCCCCGGCATCAGCTGACAAAGCGTCAGGGTTTCGGCAAATTCCTGCTCGTCCATCCATTGGCATTGCTCGACCACAACGCGGCGCGCCCAAACGAGCCCGCCGCCGAAGCCGCACAGAGAGACCTTCAGAAAGCCGATGAATAGGTCGCTCAGGCGGGACCCGGTAATCGGAGCTGCTGGCTCCCCGCTCTTCGAGCATGGCACCACCCTGGCGTCTCGGGCCGACCGGCTTGGCAAGCGGGGCTGACACCCCCCGCCGGGTTCGCTATCGTGCCGGCTCGATCCGGCGCAGCTTCTGTAGAAAGGTTGAGAGACCATGGTGTCAAGAGCGCTTCGATTGTTCGTGTTTGTGGTGGCCGCCGGCCTGTCGAGCGCCGGTGCCGGGCCGGCCTGGGGCGCAAGACGACGAGCTCGAAGCAATGGCTACTGCGCTCAAGGATACGACTTTTACGCTGCAGGACGGTCTCAAGGCCGGCGAACGCGAAGGTCAGCCGATTTCGGCCCAGTTCGAGATCGAGGACGGCAAACTGCAGATTTCGATTTACACGACCAAAGGTGACGACTTTTCCGAAGTCGTGGCCGACCCGAAAACCGGCGCGGTCGTGAAAACCGAAAAGATCACCGACACCGACGAACTCAACGACGCGGCGGATCAGAAAGCCGCGATGGCAAAGGCGAAGACCTCGCTGGTGGCCGCGGCCGATGCGGCAGTGAAGGAGAATTCCGGGTTCCGCGCCGTCAGCATCTTTCCCGATCTGCGGGATGGCCATGCGATCGCCGAGGTCACCCTGTTGCAAGGGACGACGGCAAAAAAGGTTACGGAAAAGCTGGATTGAATTTAACGCGGTGACCGTTGCGGTTCGTTCGAATGCGATCTCTCGTCGATCAGAATAGCCCTGAAATCGTTGACGTTGGTGCGCGTAGGGCCGGTGATCAGCAGGTCGCCGAGCCGGGCGAACACCGAATAAGCGTCATTGTTGGTTAAATGCGCCGGAAGGTTGAGCCCGGCCTGAACGGCGCGCGCCACGGAATTGGGCGAGAGGAACGCACCGGCGTTATCCATGCTGCCGTCGATGCCGTCGGTATCGGCGGCTATCGCGGCAATCCCGGCGTGCCCATCGAGCGCCACGGCGAGGCTCAACAGGAATTCGGCGTTGCGACCGCCGCGTCCGCCGCCGCGCACCGTGACCGTCGTCTCGCCGCCCGAGATCAACGCGCAAGGAGGCTCCGCCGGCTGCCCGTAGCCCGCAGCCTGCTTGGCGATGCCGGCGTGCACCAGCCCGACGTCACGCGCCTCACCTTCGATCGCGTTACCGAGGATCAGCGGCCGGAACCCGGCATCACGCGCGACTCGCGCGGCGGCTTCGAGAGCGTCTTGCGGCGTCGCAATTACCTGGTTCGTCACGTGGTGAAAGCGGATGTCGCCGGGCTTTGGCGTCTCTGAACTCGGCTCTTGCAGGTGTTTCAGCACGGATGCAGGGATTTCGATCCTGTACTTCTCGAGTATCGCGACCGCCGTTGCAGAGGTGGTCGGATCCGGGACGGTCGGGCCCGATGCGATGACCGAGGGGTCGTCTCCCGGCACGTCCGAAATCATCAGCGAGACGACCGGCGCGGGCGCGGCGGCGATCGCAAGTCTGCCGCCCTTGATTGCCGACAGATGCTTTCGGACGGTATTCATTTCTCCGATATGAGCGCCGCTGTGCAGCAGCGCGCGATTGATCGCCTGCTTGTCCTCGAGCGTGACTCCAGCGGCGGGCAGCGCCAGTAGTGACGAACCACCGCCGGAGAGCAGACACAAGACGAGGTCGTCCGGACCGAGGCTGCAAACCGTGTCGAGCATCCGCCGAGCCGCTTCGCGGCCCGCGGCGTCCGGCACCGGATGGGCGGCCTCGATCACCTCGATGTGCTGGCACGCCACCGAGTGGCCGTAGCGGGTGACGACCAGCCCGTCGATGGGCCGGGACCAGTTCGCCTCGACGGCCGCCGCCATCGCAGCGGCGGCCTTTCCGGCGCCGACTACGACAGTCCTGCCCCGCGGCGGCTTGGGCAAGTGCTTCGGAACGCACAGCGCCGGCGCGGCAGCCGCGACGGCGGCATCAAACATGTCGCGCAGCAGAGTTCGATAATCCATGCGATAGCCTGGGCTGCGTGCCGGTCAACGCGAGTCTATACCCATTTGCAGCCGATTGTAGCGCCCGGCGGGAGAAAACAATGATCGCGAACCCGGCCGCACCGCCTTGGATGCGAATCGAGAGCGGACCGGCGATTAGCCGGTCCGCTCCGGCGTCGTGGCGAGCTCGCCGTCAACCGTCAGTTGATGGCAATGGTGAAGAGCCGGACGACGCGCCGCTGAAATGGCACTGACCATCACCAACGCCGCGCCCATAGCGATGAAGCCGACCAGGACCAGGATCCCCGAGCTCTCGAAGAGCAGCGCCAGAATGCCCAGGATGACGGCGGCAAACCCGACCAATATCTCGAGCCCCGAGATGCCGCATAGCCCTGATAGCTGGCTGGGATCGGCGCACCGGATGCGGACATGGGCGGCCGTCACAACCTTACCCTTCGCAGCGATCGACCCGCTTAGAATCACTGCTCCGCCGAATACGATCAATGCCGCCGGGAGCAGTTGTGGGGCATTGATCCCGACCAGCCCCAAGATTCCCAGAACGATGCCGGTGAGCCCCGGCGGGCGATGCCGATCATGACTTCGCCGCCGATTTCGGCTCCCCGACCGGCCATGGTGGCCGCCACCCCACTCGCATTGAGCTCTCGCGAAACTTGGGGCGGCATTGAAAGCCTGAACCAGCAGGCCCACCCCGATAACGATTGCCGCGATCGAGGCCAGAGCGCCGTGGAAATCCCCGCGAGGGCGACAATCGCGAGTGCAAAACGCTGTTTCTCGCTATATTCGGTTCGCTAACGTACAGACCGGCGTATTATTCGGCGTGGATGACAAACGGCCCGGCCGTAAGCCAATCCAGCTCCTGACGATCGGCGCCGTAGCATTCGCAGGCGACGCGTTCCAAACCGTCGCGATCAAGGATCGTGAGGCGGCCCCGATGGTAGCGGATAAGGCCCGAACTCTGAAATTTGCCCGCAACCGCGGTTACGCTAGCGCGTCTGACCCCGAGCAGCAGCGCAAGAAACTCATGGGTCATCGGCATAGTATTCGAGCCGATACGATCGCTCGCGTTGAGCAGCCAGCGTGCGCAACGCTGCTCGACCGAATGCAGCCTATTGCAGGCTGCCGTCTGCGCTGTCATCGATAAGGCGGTGTTGACGTACCGCAGAACGGTGCGCCGCAGCGGTTCACTGTGGTCGAATGCGGTTTTGAAGATAGCGGCGCTCATCCGCAACGCGCTTCCCGGAGCCTCCACGATGATCTCTTGACGCAATGAGTGCGCGCCCAGCACGTAGGAAAAGCCTGTAATTCCCTCCCGGCCGGCCATTCGGACCTCGACCGCGGCACCGTCCTGCATGGTCGTCAGGACGGAGGCCAGCCCCTGTTCGATGAAATGGACATGCTCGATTGGCGTACCGGGGTGGTGGAGAACCTGTCTCTGCCGGAGGGGTAGCTGCTCCAGGTGCGGAAGAAGATGCGCGAAATCCGCCGGCGGCCGCGCGCTCAATATACGGTTGCGGATTGTATGACCGACTGAGAGCGGCATATCCCCCCGAACTCCCCGCAACAGAGGGCGATGTGCTCGCCTCTTCGGTGCGGTTTTGGCGGCCGCCCGTGTCAACCATTCTCGCGGCGGCGGCTACGGCCCACCCCTTCCGATGAGAGGGATGAGCAGCACCTCACTCTGGCCGGTGCCAATCCGCAAAGCAAATTATTTGTGCAACCCGGCGGCGAGCGGCGCCCTCGGAAATGCCGGGATAATACTTCCGATAAACGCGCAGCGCCGCATCGAACGCGCTTCGCCGCATCTCCTCAGACTTCAGCGCGCCAGTATAGGCCGCGATCACTGTATGTCTGACGCCGTTCTCGGCAAGTTCGTTAGCCGGGTTGTCATACAGAAGATCTCCATGGACCACGGCGGTTCCTCCGTCTATCGCATCGTCATGGACAGGACCTTAATTGCGTCCATTGGAGGACGTTTAGCTCGCGAGTTCTGTCCGCCGACGCACGGATGACTACAATTTTCGGCCCAGCAAGGGCCGGCCTTGCGCAGCGCGCCTTCGCCGTCTCGCGAGCGGGAGACATGCGCCTCGTGCGACAAAACAACCACTTTGAGTGTTCACCCCGCCAAGGCTGGGGTTTACCATCGCGAACAGCAATGGTTTCCACACGGGGGGCGGCGGGATGAAGCGATGCGAAAAGCTGGGTTCGATTGCGGCGGCCGTGCTTTTCGCCGCGCTGAGCTCGGCAACGACTCCGCTTCCTGCGGCGGCCCAAGAGCCGCCCGCGGCCAGCGCCGCCGTGCCGCAGGCGGGCTCTTTCTTGCTGACGGTCTTTCTGCGGCACGACCAGACGAAAACGGTCGATCAGATAAACGAGCACCTGAAACAGACCGGCTGGTACGACAAGTTCCCGCCCGACGGCGTCGAAATCGTCGCCTGGTACGTGATGATGGGCGTCGGCCAGGTCGTCATTTTGCGCGTCCCGGCCGAAAAGCTGCGCGACACGAACCGCGTCATCGAGCAGACCGCCTGGGGCGGTTATCGCACCGAGTTCTACCCGACCTACGACTTCAAGCCGGTATGGGACGCGATCCCACACCATCGTCCCTGAATATTCGGCGCGCCCAAAATCATGAAGAGCCAGGTTCAAGTGCGTCATCGCCGGCGGATTCTCTGCGTTTTTCCGCGGTATGCCCCATCGTTCGGCACGTTCCAGTATGCCTATCCGCTGATGGGTGGGGTGCGCGCTTTTATGCCGCCGCAGGGGATCCTCGTCGTTGCCGCCTATTTGCCGCCGGCATGGGAGGTGCGGATCGTCGACGAGAACATCCGTCCGACGAGCGAAGAGGAGATAGCCTGGGCCGATGTCGTCTTCGTCAGCGGGATGCATGTCCAAAGGGCCGAGATCAAGGCGGTGGGTCGGCGCGCGCAGGTGGCGGGCAAGGCAACGGTATTGGGCGGCCCATCGGTGTCCGCCTCGCCGGAGAAGTATCCCGAATTCGATTATCTGCACCTCGGCGAGCTCGGCGACGCAACGGACGAGCTCATCCGCGCGCTCGACGAGGACGCGAGACCACCCACAGCGCAGCAGCGTTTTGCCACGCGAGAGCGTCTGGCGCTCGCCGACTTCCCGATCCCGGCCTATGATCGGATCGACGGCCGCCGCTATTTCATCGGCAGCGTTCAGTTTTCGAGCGGATGCCCCTATCGCTGCGAATTCTGCGACATCCCGGCGCTTTACGGGCGTCAGCCGCGTCTCAAGACGCCGCAGCAGGTTCTCGCCGAACTCGACGCGCTGCTCGCCGCCGGGATCAAGACCTCAATTTATTTTGTCGACGACAACTTCATCGGCAACAAGAAGGCGGCGCGGGAGCTCCTGCCCCATCTTGTCGCCTGGCAAAAGCGGCGCGGTTATCCGGTGCAGCTGTGCTGCGAGGCAACGCTCAACATCGCCAAATCGCCGGAAATTTTGGCGATGATGCGCGAAGCCTATTTCTGCACGGTTTTCTGCGGCATCGAGTTGCCGGAACTGGCGGCGCTCGACGCCATGCAGAAATCGCAGAACCGCGCGGTCCCGTTGCTGGACGCGGTCGCGACAATCAACAGCTACGGCATCGAAGTCGTCTCAGGGATCATACTCGGTCTCGACACCGACACCCCGCAGACCGCCGATCGGTTGATCGACTTCATCGATCGCTCGCAGATCCCGATGCTGACGATCAACCTGCTGCAAGCCTTGCCGAAAACACCGCTGTGGGACCGGTTGCAGGCCGCTGGGCGCCTCGACGAAGACGGCGGCCGCGAGTTCGAACGTCGTCTTTGCTCGCCCTTACGACGAGGTACTGCGCAATTGGCGCCGTTCGATCCGCCACGCCTACACTCCGGAAGCGATCTATCGCCGCTTTGCCTGGAATGCGGAGCACACTTACATCAACCGGATCGCCCTGCCGTTGTCCCGGGCGCGCCTCAACCTGAGCAACCTGCGCCGCGCCTTCGGCATCATCACGAGACTGCTGGTTCGGGTCGGGCTCTTTGGCGATTACCGCCGCAGCTTCTGGCAAATGGCCTGGCCCGCGCTGCGCGCCGGACGCATCGAGGAGCTGATCCATGTCGGGATCGTCGCCCATCATATGATCGTCTTCGCGCGCGCCTGCGCCGCGGGGCGCGAGAACGCCTCCTTTTTTGTCGACCGGCCAAAGATCGCTGCATAGCCACCCCTACTCCCGCTGCAATTGCCGGGCGGCACGTGCCGCCGGGCGCTCGGCGCAGTTTTTGAGCCACTCGGCAACTTTCGGGAAGGGTGACATGTCGATCTGGGCCGGACGCGCCCAGGAAAGAAGGCTAGCGACATTGAGGTCGGCGACAGTGAAATTGTCGCCGAGCAGGTTGGCGCTGCGGCCGAGCGCGCCGTCGAGCACGCGTAGCGGCTGCGCCAGCTGCTTCTCGGCGTCGTCCGCCGCCGCGGCATCGCGCTTGTCCTCGGAAAGAATGGCGCGGTTGAACAGTGCCGTCAGCACCGGCCGCTCGACCTCGGTCATCCCCCAGAAGCTCCATTGCCAGGCCCGCGCCTCGTCCTCGATCCGGGTCGGATAGAGCGTGCCTGCGCCGTGTTTCTTGGCGAGATAGAGGTTGATCGCCATCGATTCCCACAGGACAAACCCGTCATCGTCGATGACCGGGATATGCCCGTTGGGATTGAGCGCGAGATGCGCCGGCGTGCGCGTCTCGCCGGTGGCGAAATCGACCTTCACATGCTCGTAATCGAGCCCCAGCTCCTTGGCCATCCACAAGGTGCGAAACGCGCGCGAGCGCGCAACGCCGTAGATCTTGAGTGCCATGCCAGCCTCCCGCCGCTTATCTCAGATCCCGGCCGGCCGCGTCGCCGGCGAGAAAGATATTCGGCTTCAGGAACATCGAGAGCACCAGCGCGCCCTTCGGTGAGCGCGCGATATGGCGATTGCCTTTGGGGCGCCAGACGTAATTGCCGGCGCGCACCTCGCCTTCGTCGTCGACGAGGCTGCCTTCGAGCACAAAGGTCTGCTCGATTTCGACGTGCTCGTGCAATGCCAGCTCGGCGCCCGGCTGCCAGCGGAAAAGTGCGGTCAGGAGCCCGCTTTCCGGATCTTCCAGCAGGATCTTCATATCGATGCCCGGGCACGGGGTCGGCTTCCACGGCAGGCTCTCGACCTCGACGTAGCGGGACGCCAGAGGCCCGAGCCTCTCGGCGTCGTTGAGAAAAGGGGTGGTCGCAGTCATTGCGCTTCCTCGCTGCTGTGTCGCTCGATGATAGCCCGAAACTCGGTTATGCTGGAAAGGGCGGGCCTCGATGATGACGGTCCCGGCTTCTCGGGAGACGATGATGGCCAAGGGTATTCTGATTGCGGCGATGGATTTCTCGGCGGCGCCCGAGGACGAATTTCACGATTGGTACGATCTGGAGCACATCCCCGAGCGGCTGCGCGTGCCGGGCTTTTTGAACGCCGATCGCTGGATCGGCACCGAAAACCCGAAGATCTCGGTCGCGACCTACGACCTCGACAATGTCGGCGTCTTGCACAGCGCGCCCTATCTCGCGGTCGGCGGCGAGAACGGGTCACCCTGGACAAAGCGTACGGCGAAATTCCGCAAAGGCATTTTGCGCTACGAGGGCGAGCAGGTCTTCCCTGGCGACCGGAGCGCGCCTCCGACCGCCGCAGCGCTGTTCATGATCGGAATGAATGTCGCGCCCGAGCACGAGCACGAATTCAACGAATGGTACAATACCGAGCACATCCCGGCTCTGGGCGCGGTGCCCGGCGTGCTGTGCGCCCGCCGCTATCGCGGCACCGGAGGCACCCAGCGCTATGTCGCGCTCTATCACCTCAACTCTCCCGAAGTCCTGAAATCGGCCGAGTGGCGAAAAGCGGCAGACACACCGTGGACGCAAAAGATGCGCCCGCATTTCCGCGACATGTTGCGGATTGAGTGCCGCCGCTATACGCGGGCGCAGTAGCCCCCACCCTAACCCTCCCCCGCGCCGCAGGGGAGGGAATTGCTTAGATCAGGAACACGCCTTTGCCGGTGGTCTGCGTGTCGAACAGGCGGTAGGCTTCCTCGGCCTGGTCGAGCTTCCATTGGTGGGTGAAGAGGCGGTCGACGTCGACTTTGCGCTCGACGACGAAGCGCGCGCAGTCGGCTTGGCCCTGCCACGAGAAGGTCCACGAGCCGATGATCGTCAACTGCTTGCGCAGCATGTCCGGGCTGACGTCGATTGTCACATTGTTGCGCTCGCCGACAAATGCGACCGTGCCCCACACTTTGGCCGAGCGCACCGCCGAGATGCGGCCCTCGGGCTGGCTCGACGTGTCGAGCGTGAAGTCGGCGCCGCCATGCGTCAGGTCCTTGATCGCGCCGACCGGATCGTTCGAACGCGGGTTGACGGTCTCCCAGGCACCGAACTCCTTGGCTCGCTCTAGCCGCTCGGGGCTGACGTCGAGCGCGATGACGCGGGCGCCCATCGCGCTCGCGAGCTGCGTCGCCGATAGGCCGACGGGCCCCTGGCCGAACAGCGCGATCGTGTCGTTGCCCGAAATGTTCAGCCGCCGCAGCGCCCCGTAGGCGGTGCCGGTGCCGCAGGAGATCGCCGCGCCCGCGGAGAAAGACAGCTCATCGTGGAGCGGCACCAAGGTGAAGGCAGGCACCTTCAGATAACGCGCATGCCCGCCATGGGCGTTGTTGCCGTAGACAAGCACGGGCTCTTCCTGACACAGCTGCGACCAGCCCGAGCGGCAGTGCTCGCACACCGTGCAGCCTTTGTAGTGGTGCACCATGACGCGCTGACCGACGCGCGCCATCTTCTCGCTGACCCCGGGGCCGATCGCCGCGACTATCCCGCACGGCTCGTGGCCGCCAATGACCGGGTTCGGGTTGACCGGCAAGCCGCCGATCAACTCGCCGCCCGATTTGGGCCGGCGATACTGGTGCAGATCGCTGCCGCACATCCCCGAGGCTTTCATCTCGACGACGACCTCGCCCGGCCCCGGTGTCGGGTCCGGAAATTCCATCAGCTCGATCTCGCGCCCGCCGGTGAAGACTACGCCGCGCATCGGTTCCTCCGCTTTGATTACGATTGGATGAGCCAGCCTACGCTTTTTCGGCCGGCGGCGCGACAACCCCTCACTCGTAACCGCTCACTCGGGCGAGACGACCCTGCTGTCTTCGGCGACGATCTGCGGCGACCCCTCTGCGAAACGGACTGTGTATGAGTACCGAACCGCCCCGACGGAGCGAGCCCCGCGCTCGGCGCTTACCGCGTCAAAATCCCGAACTCCCGTAATCTCGCACCGCGCCGTCGCATCATCGCAGGAGATTTTCGGACTGGCCTCGCCCGGCGGCAACCAGGTCTGGCGGATCGGCCAGCGGCGAATAAAATTCAATTTGTCCTTGAGAATGCTCTCCCGGCTCACCGGCTTACCATAGTAGTCGACAACGGGAGCGTAGATGGAACTGAGGTAAGGCAGCACTTGGTCGCTGCTGCCGCCGACATTCGCCCAGTAAGCGTTCATAAAGTTGGCCGCTTCGGTGGTGAGTGGAGAGATCTCTGGCGCGGCCGGGTTCAGCGGCGTCTCGGGCGCCAGCAAGCGAGCCGGAGTAGCGAGCCGCCGCGGATGCGGCGCAACCGGTTTTACCGGCGGCCGTGAGGATCCTTGCTGCTGCTCGGCGGGCGGCTGTGGGGACGCCGCCGTGCCCTCGGCTGGTTTCGTCTGCGCCGAGGTTTCTGGGGCTGCTGGGGGCGGGGTCTCTTTGGGCGGCAGCGGCGCGGAGGCTTCCGGCGGAGAGGGCGAGGGGTCTACCCATTCGATCTTCGGGGAGGACGCGCCTCGCGCCGGCACCAGACCCAACACCAGGAGAGCGGCAGAGGCCGGCATAAGGAGGGCTAATTTTCTCATGCTGTCTAGGTTAGTGGTCATGCGCTGATCTCAAATACGGATCGCTGCCAGGCCGAGTTCCCGCCGCCGAGGGCGCGACCGGGTGCTCTCACTCAACCAGCGGCCGAAACGCCCCCCATGGACCGGCGAAAGCGGGCGAGGAAGCCGCGGGTGCGCGGGTTTTGCGGGTTTTCAAGGAGCTGCGCGGGCGGGCCGCTCTCGACGATTACCCCGTCGCTCATGAAGGCCACGAGATCGGCGACCTCATGGGCAAAGCCGACCTCATGGGTGACGATGACCATCGTCATTCCCTCCCGGGCGAGCTGCTCGATGACCCCCAAGACTTCGCCGACCAGCTCGGGATCGAGCGCCGAAGTGACTTCGTCGCACAACATGACGGCGGGGTTCATCGCCAAGGCCCGGGCGATCGCGACGCGCTGGCGCTGCCCACCGGAGAGATGCGAGGGATAGGCCTCGGCCTTGTCGCCGAGCCCAACCTTTTCGAGCAGGCCGCGGGCGATATCCTCCGCCTCGCTTCTAGCCATCCGTTTGACGATTGTCGGCCCAGCCATCACGTTGCCGAGCGCCGTCATGTGCGGGAACAGATTGAAATGCTGGAAAACCATGCCGGTCGCTGCACGAAACGCCGACAGCTCGCGGTCGGCCGGTTTGGCGCGGCTGCCCTCGCCGAAGCGCATTTCGCGCTCGCCGACGCAGATCCGCCCGCAGTCAGGTTCCTCGAGCAGGTTGATGCAGCGCAACAGCGTCGATTTCCCCGAGCCGCTCGGTCCGATAATCGCGACGACGGAGCCGCGCTCGACCCGCAGCGAGACGCCTTTCAGCACTTGGACCGCGCCGAACGCCTTCCAGAGGTCGGCGATGTCGATCATGGGGCTAATCGGCCCGGGCGAGCCGGCGCTCGATCTGCTGCGCCGCCAGGGTCAGCGGAAACAGCACGAGAAAATAAATGATCGCGACCATCGTATAGACTTCGAGCGGGCGGTAAGTCGCCGCGGTGATGATCGTGCCTTGGTAGAGCAGATCGGCAACCGCGATCGTCGACACCAGCGAGGTATTCTTCAGCTGGATGATCGACTGGTTCATAAAGGGCGGGATCATCCGCTTGACCGCCTGCGGGAGGATGACGTGGCGCATGACCTGATTGCGGCGCATGCCAATGGCGCGTGCGGCGTCCCATTGGCCTCGTTCGATCGAGTTGACCCCGCCGCGGATGATCTCGGCGTAGAAAGCGCCGGTGTAGAGCGACAGCACCAACACCGCCGCGACATGCGCCGGAATGTCGATGCCGAGGACGACCGGTAGCGCGTAATAGAACCACACGATCTGTACCAGGAGCGGCGTGCAGCGGAAGATCTCGATATAGGCGATGAGGGGCGCGGTGATCATCGGGTTGCGTGACAGCCGCAACAGCCCGGTAACAAGCCCGATCGCCAGCCCGATGAGGATCGTCCCGACCGTGTAAGCGATTGTGACCCCGAGCCCGGCCAGGATCAGCCAACGGTAGGCCCACAGGAACGAGAAGTCCCAGGCATAACCGGTGCCGGTCACAGCGGTCCGCCCTCACCCTAGCCCTCCCCCGCAGGCGGGGGAGCAAATGAAGCGAGGTGCGGTTGGGTTCCCTGCCCCGCAGGCGGGGGAGGGCCAGGGTGGGGGCGTCCCCGGTTCACAGCTCCACGTCGGAGGGGACGTCCTCCGGCTTTACGCCGTTTATCGCTAGACCGGCATAGAGCCATTCGCGGATTTGCTGGATGCCGCGGTTGTAATCCACCCAGGCATTGAGGAAGTCGCGCCAGCGCTTGTCCGGCTCCATGCGTATCCCCATGCAAGTCGGCAATTGCACGCGCGGCTGATGCAGCATCTGGAATTCGCCCAGCGTCGGGTTCTTCTTGACTGCGGTCAGCCCCAGATTGACGGCGAGGATAACGCAGTCGGCCCGCCCGGTCTGCACAGCGAGGATGCAGTCGTCGCGCGACTTCAAGGCGATGATCGTTGCCTTTGGCGCAAAGCGGCGCGCCGCGATCTCGTGCACCGAGCCGATATCGACCGCGACCTTGACCTCGGGCTTGTTGAGGTCGCTCCAGTTCTCGGCGTGGAAGCCCTTCTTGCCGACCATGCCGAAGCCGTGCAGATAGAACGGGTGGGTAAAATCGATGACGAGCGCCCGCTTCGGCGTCGGGTTAAGCGCGAAAGCCAGATCGATCTTGTTGGCCTGCAGATCGAGCACCGAATTGCCGTAGGTCGATTCGAGATATTCGACCTGGCCATCGAAAACGCCGGCAATGTCCTTGGCCATATCGACGCACATGCCGGACCAGGCGCCCGAGGCGATGTCCTTGTTGAAGTAAGGAGCCTCGCCGGGCAGAGCGGCGATGCGCAGAACTTTCCCGCGCTTGATCCGGTCGATCGTCGATTCCGCGGGTTGGTCTTCGGCCCGGGCAGCGCCGGCAAGGATCGCCGGGGCGCCCGCCGCCCCCGCGGCGAACAGGCGACGCGACAGCATGTGCGGCCTCCTCTTCTTCTTTGGTTCTTGACATGGCAAAACTAGCAAGCTGCAGGCCAAGCCGAAAGCACCAACGCGGAGCCAAACGCGGAGAGTGAGTGATGTCCGTCAACAAGCCCCATCTCGAATTCCACCGCGTCGACATGAGTTCGGGCTGGTCGACGCCGCCCGGCTATCCCTCCGGCATCGAGCAGAAGATCCTGGCGGGCGCGCTCGACGAACAGCGCCGCAACGGCAGCCGAACCCGACTGTTGCGGTTTGCGCCGGGGGTGTTCACGACGGAGCCGTTCGTCCACGAGTATTGGGAGGAGGTCTATCTGATCGAAGGCGACCTGACGGTCGGCAACGACGCCGCTGGCGAGGGTGGCGAGAGCTACCCGGCGGGCACCTATGCCTGCCGCCCGCCCGGCGCCGTCCACGGACCGTTCAAATCGAACAACGGCTGTGTGTTGTACGAGATCCATTACTACGCCGAGTAAGATGGCGAGCCTGCCTCAGCTTGGCCCCTAAAATGTCACGGATGCGTCCCGAGAATTCCCGTTTTGCGCACGACTTTAACCGGAACCGGGCTGAAGCCCGCCGGTGTTCCACCGGTAAGCACCCTGGTTGGAGCTTGCCATGCGTCCGATGCCAATTATTGCCGCCGCTGCGCTCCTCTTGTCCGCGAGCGGGTTCGCCAGGGCGGCCAACCCGACGCGGATCGCCGAGACCGGTGCTTTTCTGCTCGGCAATGCGTATCGCTGCGGTGTCGCCGACGATCGCGTCGTGCGAGCCGGCAAGGTAATTCGCGAACTGATCGTCGCCGCCGCGGATGATCCCAGCGAACAGACGGTCGCCAAGTCCCGGTTTGCCGAAATCTTTCGGGAGAGCGCCCGTCCCGAGGGTAACGGACGCTTGCGGATCCCCCCTTGCAACACGGTAGTGAGCCAATTCGAAAGGCTCGAGCAGTTTCACGACCAGACCGGCCGGTGAGGGCTTGTTAATGCATCTCTCCACATCCGCTCGTCACCCCGGCGAACGGTCGGGGTCCACGTGCCTCCGCAAGAGAGACCGAACAATGGGTCCCGGTCTCCCCCACGGATCCAGTCTGTGGGCTGAAGGCCCACGGGATGGTCAATTCGGGTCTCGGTCCTGCACCAAATCTGAGTATTGCGCCACATCTGGCTGATGATGGCTGATGATCCACATTAAAAACAGTCAGGATAACTGGGCTTAGCCGCGGAAAACCTCGTTCCTTGGGCTCAGACGGCAACAATCACCCGCTGCTATTGCCGGCTGTACCTGGCTGTTTTTCGCTGTACCGGGTGGGGGACACCGGTGTTTTCGCGCCGTTCTCATGTCAAATCAATGTGCTCAATCACCGGTAGCTCCAAATGCGGCTATTTTCGGGTGCACCGACCCGCCGCGAACGCAATTCCCTGATTGCACCGTACCTGCCCAACTTATATCTGCCTCCATGGATTTCGAACTCTCGGACGAGCAGCGGGCATTTGCCGAGACGGCGCGGGCTTTCGCGCGCGAAGAGTGGCTGCCACAGGCGCCCGGCTGGGACGAGCGCAGCGAATTTCCGGTAGAGGCGCTGCGCCGGTCGGCGGAGCTGGGGTTCGCCGGCATCTATGTCGGCGAGGAATTCGGCGGCAGCGGGCTCGGCCGGCTCGATGCGACGATCATTTTCGAGGAATTGTCCGCCGCCTGCGTCTCGACCGCCGCTTATCTCTCGATCCACAACATGGCGGCGTGGATGATCGACCGCTTCGGCGACCGCGAGCAGCGTGCGCGGTTTCTGCCGCGGCTGATGAGGATGGACCATTTTGCGAGCTATTGCCTGACCGAGCCGGGCAGCGGCTCGGACGCGGCGGCGCTGGCGACGCGCGCGGTGCGCGATGGCGACGATTACGTGCTGAACGGCACGAAGGCGTTCATCTCCGGGGGCGGGGTCAGCGACATCTACGTGGCGATGGTGCGCACCGGCGGAAGTGGGCCTAGGGGCATCTCTTGTCTTGTCGTCGAGAAGGGCGCTCCCGGGCTCTCGTTTGGCAAAAAAGAAAGAAAGCTCGGGTGGAACACGCAGCCGACCGCGATGGTGATTTTCGAGGATTGCCGCGTCCCGGTTGCGAACCGCCTCGGCGAGGAAGGCGATGGCTTCAAGATCGCGATGATGGGGCTCGACGGCGGGCGCCTGAACATCTCCGCGTGCTCGCTCGGTGGGGCGCGGGCCTGCCTCGAAAGGGCGCGCGACCATCTGCTCGAACGCCGGCAATTCGGGCAGCCGCTCGCCGATTTCCAGGCTTTGCGGTTCAAGCTCGCCGACATGGCAACCGAACTCGACGCAGCCCGGCTGATGGTGAGGCGCGGGGCGGCGAGCCTCGACCGCGGCGATCCCGAGGCGACGATGCATTGCGCGATGGCCAAGCGCCTGGCGACCGATGTCGGGTTCCATGTCTGCAACGAGGCACTTCAACTGTTCGGCGGCTACGGCTACCTCAAAGACTTCCCGATCGAGCGCTATCTGCGAGACGTGCGCGTGCACCAAATCCTCGAAGGCACCAACGAGATCATGCGGGTCATCATCGCCCGCCGCCTGCTCGGCAGCTGATGGCGGCGCCGACGAAATCTGTGAAAGCTCAGGGGGCCAGCAAGCGGCGAACGAAGTCGACGTAGGCGTCTTGACTGAGCTGACTGATGATGTTTTCGATACCCTCGGCTTTCATGCCTGTCTTGTCCGCGATGGCGCCGATCAAGGCGTGCCGGTTGGCGGTTGCAGTTAGCAGCGCGGCCGTGCGGACGTTGAGTGTGTCTCGTGCGGCTTCGCGGGCCGCCGTCGCTTGCGCCAGGTCGTTGCTACGGGCGGCCGCGGCCTGGAGCAGTGCTCGGCGCTGCTGCAGTTGAGCCTGGTTCGCTGGCGGAGGTATGGCGGCCAGCTGGCTCTCAACCTGCTGAAGCTCGATCTGCGCCTCGGCAGCGGTCGGAGTCGGCGGCCCCAGCGCGGCGAAGGCCGCGTGCGCACCTGCTTCCGCCGTCGTAACGGCGACGGCGGCTGCTTCGAGTTCGGCGGCTGCTTTGGCGGCTTCCCGCGCCCTGATAACGATTTCCGCCGGCCGCTGTGCCTCGGCAAAGTTCAGAACTTGCGAAGCGCCTATGAAGCCGAATTCGCGCAGCGCGTCGAGCTGGACACCGACGTAGCGCCACAACAACGCCGCATCGATAAGACAAACCACATATTCAAAAGGCAAGCCGCTACGAATACTGGCCCGGATCGGATCCACCGCGATCAACTGGGCGATCGTTGTTACCCCTTCGGTACGTAACGCTGCGGCCTTCTCCTCGTCGACGCCGGGCAACTTGATAATGAGGTCATTGCGCTCCTCGGGGGTAGCACTCGGCAGCCCTCCGGCCTTCACCGCGACATTGCTGAGGATCCTCGTAATGCTGTCGAGCGAAAACATGCTGATCACGAACGCCAAAAAGGCGCCGGTGCCGGTGCCGAGCAGTGCCGCGGGGGTGGTGCCCGCGGCGCTAGGCGCACCGCGCCAGATCACTGCGATGGCCTGACCTAGGGGAACTGCAATTATTAGCCGCAGCGCATACCAGGAGAGATCAGAGGGGTGGAATGTCCATTGGTGGTTGCGCGTAATCGAGTTGGAGGCGATCCATGTGAATGCCCCAAAGATCGCGGCCACGCTGACCAAATCGAGCTGCACGCCCAGCGGAATAATCGGCGGTGCGCCGTTAACCAGCGCTTCGCTCAGCGCGATCCCACCAGCATAGCCAAAGAACAGAACAATAAAGCCAACCGCCGTGAGCAGGACAGAGGGTATCAGATACGCATTGAGCCCAAAGTCATCGCGGAACAGTCCCACAAACCTGATCTCTAACTCGGCTATCAGGTCGGGCGAAAGGTCCGGGCGCTGTGCCCTCCATCGTCGCACCAACGCGGCGAAGCCGTCGCGGCCCTGCCAGAATTGATCGAAATAGCGGGCGATCAGGTCGGGCGAGTAAAACCCGCGGATGATTTCTATTTTCTTTGCCTGTCCGATGTTGATGTAGGCGAAGACCGGGCCGATGAGCAGCCACAATGACAGCACGACGCATACCAGGGAGAAGCCGTAGATTTCCGCCGGCACGTTTTCCAACCCCAGCAAAAACCGCAGGTGATGCAGCAGCGCCGCCAGAGCCGCGCAAGCCCCGATGGCGACCAGTACGCCAACGCCGACGATTGGGATCGAAAGTAGACCGCCATAGCGTGTACACCATCGCGGAGGACCGCCCCTCCGAACCTCGGCTCCGTGATCGCCTTGGCGCAGATCTGGCATTGAAGTCCCCCCTGTCGCTCATTGGTTAACGGCTTTATCGCATTCAATTTTTGGTTGGGCAATGACCGGCAGAGCCGAGCGGTGGCACCGGGCTCGCGCGCATCGGGTGCTCGATGATACTATCGAGACCATGTCCCTCGTCACCTCCGGCCGCCTACCCAGCACCTAAATGGCTGATACCGAAGAGATTCTGCTCGGCCGAAAAGGCGCCTTAGCGACGCTGACGATCAGCCGGCCGCAGGCGCTAAATGCGCTGACCCTCGCCAATTACCGCCGGTTCGACCCGGCATTGCGCGAGTGGGAGTCCGACCCGTCGGTGCGTGCGGTCGCCGTCTGCGGCGCCGGCGACCGGGCGTTTTGCGCCGGCGGCGATGTGCGCGCAGTCTATGAGGCGGGGCGCGGGATCAGCGGCGACCCAGATCTCCCCGCGATCTTTTTTCGAGAAGAATACGAACTGATCCGGCGGATTTACCATTTGGCGAAACCCTACATCGCGATCATTGACGGGATCACGATGGGCGGCGGCGCCGGGATCTCGGTCAATGGCGCCTACCGCGTCGCGACCGAGCACACTCTCTTTGCGATGCCGGAGACCGGAATCGGCCTCTTCCCCGACGTCGGAGCGACGCGCTTTCTGAACCGCTGCCCCGGGCAAATCGGCCGGTATCTCGGCCTGACCGGCGCACGGCTAAAGACGGCGGACGCGCTCTATTGCGGCTTTGCCACTCACGCCGTGAACCGCGGTTCCATTGCCGCGCTGCTCGATGAGCTGAGCCGCGAGCCCGCCGTGATTGAGGATTGTCTGCGCCGCTTCGCAGTCGATCCGGGTCCGGCCGAGCTTGCGGCGCTGCGGCCGGCGATCGACCGCTGCTTTGCCGAGGACAGTGTCGAGGCGATCCTTGACGCCCTAGCGATGGAGGCGGCTGCCGCAGGGGCCGATGCGAAATGGGCCGAGGAAGCGCGCGCCGGCCTGGTGACCAAATCGCCGAGCAGCCTCAAGATCACGTTGCGCCAGCTCACGGTCGGGCGGGGTTACGATCTCGACGCGGCGCTCGCGCTCGAATACCGGTTGACCCAGCACATTATCGCCGGGCACGATTTCTACGAGGGCGTCCGGGCGATGCTGATCGACCGCGACCGCAACCCGCAATGGCGCCCGGCGCGATTGGAAGAGGTGAGCGACAGCATGGTCGATGCGTATTTCGCGCCGATCGGCGATCGCGAGCTGCGGTTTGCTCCCTCATAGATGCCCATTAATATCGTCGTCGCCCCCGCGAGAGCGGGGGTCCAGGGCCGCGCGCGAGGAGATTTGCCCTGGATTCCCGCTTTCGCGGGAATGACGAAGCTGAAAGGAATTGGGATGGCGACGATCGGATTTATCGGGCTCGGCAATTCGGCTTCGCCGACCGCTGCGCTTCCCCCGCTTCCCGAGGCAGCTCGGAAAGCGAGGAAATGCTCGCCTTCGCCCACATACCCACAGGCACCACAGCCAACAAACGATTTAATATTGATGATGAAGTGAACGGTAGACTCGCCGAACCAGCCGTTGGGCTCACCGCGATCGGAGCCGAAATCGAAACCGCTAGGGATACACCTTAAGACATGGCTCCGGCTGTCGCACGTTCGGGGTCCACCTCATTATAAAGCGGGTCCTGTTCCCCCTAACTCGGGCGCGCCGTCGATCTATACAGGTCCACGCTGAACCCGGAAGTCTTATCTGTCAGGGTTCTCGTCGGGAATCAGCTGGCATCTGATTCCCGGCTTTAGGTCGCGCAGTGCAGCCGCGCCGTAATCGCATATGCCGTTCCACGGATTGCCGGGAGGAATCGAGGGAAGCCGAGCGCTCACACATCCAGATTTGCGACGTTTAGCGCATTGCTCTGGATGAAGTCGCGGCGCGGTTCGACGAGGTCGCCCATTAGGGTCGAGAAGGTTTCCTCGGCCGAGTCGGCGTGGCTGATCTTGACTTGCAGGAGTGAGCGGATCTCGGGGTCGAGCGTGGTTTCCCACAATTGCTCCGGGTTCATTTCGCCCAGACCCTTGTAGCGCTGCACGTCGATGCCGCGGCGGCCCAGCTCCATGACCGCCTCGACGAGGCTGACGGGGCCGGTGATCGGCCAGGTCTTGTCGCGCGCGGCGAGCGTCCCGGGGCGGTCGTAGACCTCGCGCAGCCGCGCATTGTCGGCGTCGAGCCGGCGCGCCTCGGCGCTGCGCAGCGAGGCCGCATCGATCAGGCGCCGTTCGTCGACGCCCTGGCGGGTGCGGCGGAAAACCACGCCTTCGCCGGCGATGACCTCGCCCAGCCAATTGCGCTCGTGCTCCGGGGCGAGGCGGTTGAGCCGCTCGGCGGTCGCATGGGCGGCCTCGATCGCGCGGTTCGGGTCGGCGAGCAACCCCGCCGACAACGCCCCGGCGATCGCCGCCTGCTCGATGACCTCCATGCTGCCGACCTTGCCAGCCAAGGGCTGCAGCCAGCGGCGGTGGACCCGCGCCTGCTCCAACAGGTCGCGCAGGTCGAGGCCCCCGCGCTCCACACCGTCATGCTGCGTGAAAACCGAATCCTTCAGGGCCGCGTCGATGCAATAGGCTTCGAGCGCCGCATCGTCCTTCAGATAGACCGCCTTGGCATTGCCGCGCTGCAGGCGATAGAGCGGCGGCTGGGCGATGTAGAGAAACCCTTTGTCGATGAGGCTCGCCATCTGCCGGAAGAAGAAGGTCAGAAGCAGGGTGCGGATATGGCTGCCGTCGACGTCGGCGTCGGTCATGATGATGATGCGGTGATAGCGCGCCTTTTCGGCGTCGAAATCCTCCGTGCCGATCCCGGTCCCGAGCGCGGCGATCAACGTGCCGATCTCGGCCGAGCCGAGCATCTTGTCGAAGCGCGCGCGCTCGACATTGAGGATCTTGCCCTTGAGCGGCAGGATCGCCTGAAACCGCCGGTCGCGGCCTTGCTTGGCCGAGCCGCCGGCGCTGTCGCCCTCGACGATGAAGAGCTCGCTCTTGGCCGGGTCGCGTTCCTGGCAATCGGCGAGCTTACCCGGCAGGTTGGCGATGTCGAGCGCCCCCTTGCGCCGGGTCAGGTCGCGCGCCTTGCGCGCCGCCTCGCGGGCGGCCGCCGCCTCGACGACCTTGGCGACGACCTTCTTGGCGTCGGCCGGGTGCTCCTCGAACCATTGGGTCAATTTGTCGGCGACGATGCCTTCGATGACCGGGCGGACCTCGGAGGAGACCAGCTTGTCCTTGGTTTGCGAGGAAAATTTCGGGTCGGGCACCTTGGCCGACAGGATGCAGGTGAGGCCCTCCCGCATGTCCTCGCCGGTCAGCGTGACCTTCTCCTTCTTGGCGATGCCGCTGTCGTTGGCATAGGCATTGACCGTCCGGGTCAAGGCTGCCCGGAAGCCGGCGAGGTGGGTCCCGCCATCCTTCTGCGGGATGTTGTTCGTGAAGCACAACATCGCCTCGTGATAGCTGTCGGTCCACTCCATCGCGATTTCGAGCAGGATTCCGTCGCGCTCGCCGCGGATCACGATCGGCGGCGAATGTAAGGCCTGCTTCGAGCGGTCGATATAGCGGACAAAGGCTTCCAGCCCGCCCTCGAAGTGCAACGTGACGGTCTTCGGCTCGACGCCGCGCAGATCGCTCAGCATCAAGGTCACGCCGCTGTTCAGAAAGGCGAGCTCGCGCAGGCGGTGCTCCAGGGTCGTGAAATCGAATTCGGTTTTGCTGAACGTCTCGGTGCTCGGCAGGAAGGTGATCTCGGTGCCGGTGGTGAGACCCTCGCGGGTCGATCCCGCCGGCCAGGATGGGGCCGGGCCTACCTCGGCGAGCGGCGCCTCGGGTACGCCGTCGCGGAACCGTATGAACCATTCCGACCCACCGCGGCAGACGCGCAAATCGAGCCGCGCGGAGAGGCCGTTGACGACCGAGACGCCGACACCGTGGAGTCCGCCCGACACCTTGTACGCGTTCTGATTGAATTTCCCGCCGGCGTGCAGGTGGGTCATAATGACCTCGGCGGCGGACACTCCCTCCTCGTCGTGGATGCCGACCGGAATGCCGCGGCCGTTGTCGGTGACGGTGCACGAGCCATCGGCGTTCAACGTCACGGTGACGGTGTCGCAATACCCGCCGAGCGCCTCGTCGATCGCATTGTCGACGACCTCATAGACCATATGGTGCAGGCCGGAGCCGTCATCGGTGTCGCCAATATACATACCCGGCCGCTTGCGCACCGCGTCGAGCCCGCGCAGCACCTCGATCGATTGCTCGTTGTAGACCGCATCCGCGCCATTGGCGCCGTTCCCGCTCGGCTCGGCAGCAGTGTCACTCGGCGGCAAACCGGTGCTCGCCGCGCGCTTGCCTGTGGGAGTGCCGAGAGGGCCGAGGGGGTCGGATGCGGAGATGCTTGCCATAGCGGCCTTATTCAACGTTTCAGGGTTCAGAAGCTCGCGGCCAGCTGCCCGTCGCGCACCGACAGAAACTGCGCGTCGCGCCGCAATGGCGCGAACAGCGCCTCGTCGGTCCCAGTCAGCCAAGCCTGGCTGTCGAGCCGCAGCAGCGCATCGAACAATGCTGCACGCCGGCTCGCATCGAGATGTGCGGCAATTTCGTCGAGCAGCAGCAATGGCGGCTCACCGCGCACCGCCTGCTGCAGCCTCGCGTGACCGAGGAGGATCGAAATAAGCAAGGCCTTTTGCTCGCCGGTCGAGGCCAGCTCGGCGGCAATTCCTTGCTCCGCCAAACTGACATGCACGTCGGAGCGATGCGGCCCTATCAGGGCGCCGCCGGCCTGCGCATCGCTCTGCCGATTGCCGGCGAGCACCGAGGCGAACTCCGCTTCGACAGCCAGCGCGGGCGCCGCTTCGAGCCAATTCTCGACCGTGCCGGCGAGAACCAGCCGGGCGCGCGGAAACGGGCCTTCAGCCTCGGCGCAGACACGGTCGAGCCGCTGCACGGCCTCGCGGCGCCCCGCCGCGACCGCCACGCCCTGTTCGGCCATGACCTCTTCGAGGGCGGTCAGCCACGCCGGGTCTTTCGGGCCGTCGCGCAGCAGCCGCGAGCGCTCGCGCAATGCCTGTTCATAGGCCGCGACGCGCGAGCCGTGCGCCGGGTCGAGGCCGAGCACGAGCCGATCGAGAAAACGCCGCCGCCCGCCCGGACCCTCGATAAACAGCCGGTCCATCGGCGGGGTAAGCCATAAGACGCCGAGTTGCTCGCCGAGTGTCGCTTGACCGCGCACTGGCTCGCCGTCGATCCGCACGACCCGCCGCTCTCCCGTCGTCGCATCGTGCCCGGTGCCGATGCGCACGTTGCCGCGGCGGGTCGCGACGACCGCGGCGACTGCCCAGCCGCCGGTCGGATCATCCTGCGCCGACCGGGGTCGACGATCGATTTCGGCCAGCTTGGCTCCGCGCAATCCGCGGCCGGGCGCGAGAAACGACACCGCCTCCAGCAGGTTGGTCTTGCCGGCACCGTTAGCTCCGGTCAGCACCAACGGCGCAGTGCCGACGGTAAGCCTCGCCTCGCGATAATTGCGGAAATCGGTCAACACGAGCCGCGTCACGCCGACGCGATCTGCCGCGGCACCGGCATCGTCCCGGGCTTGCTGTGCCTCGGCAAACATAGGGAATATATGGGGTGGAAAGTACCAGTTTGCTAGCATTCTGCGCCCTTGGCGTCATACCGCCTGGCGCCCATCACCCGCCCGCTTCGCGGGCCCTCCTTCCTCTCGCTCGCGGGAAGAGGGCCGGGCCGAGGGGCGCTTGCCCCTGTCCGATCGTCAACTCAAACCCGCATTGGCATCAGCACGTAAAGAGCGCTCGCGTCGGCACTGTCGCGCACGAGGGTCGGTGAGCCGGCATCCGACATGACGAATTGCGCGCCCTCGCCCTCGATCTGCTCGGCGATGTCCAACAGGTATCGGGAATTGAACCCGATCTCGAGCGGGCTGGCGGAGTAGCGCACCTCGAGCTCCTCGACGGCGGTGCCGTTTTCGGGGCTCGTAGCCGAGACCAAGAGGCTGCCGTTCTCGATGCTCAGCTTGACGGCGCGACTCTTCTCGGTCGAGATGGTCGAGACGCGGTCTACCGCCTCGGCGAAGGATTTGCACTCGACCTCGAGAACCTTGTCATTGTTGGACGGAATCACGCGGTCGTAGTCGGGGAAGGTGCCGTCGATCAATTTCGAGGTCAGCGCTGCCTCGCCGAGCACAAGGCGGATCTTTGTCTCGCCGATCCCGATCTGCACCTCGTTCTCGCTTTCCTCGACGAGCTTTCTCAGTTCGAGCACGGTCTTGCGCGGGATGATGATACCCGGCATGCCGGCGGCACCCTCGGGCAAGACCATCTCCATCCGGGCGAGCCGGTGCCCGTCCGTGGCAACGGCACGAATGACCGGCACTTCGTCGGCTTTGGTCGCGTGGAGATAGATGCCGTTCAGATAATACCGGGTCTCCTCGGTCGAAATCGCGAATTGGGTGCGGTCGATCAAGGTTCGAAGCTCGGTCGCCGACAGCGAAAAGTTGTACGGCAGATCGCCGCTCGCCATCAGCGGATAGTCCTCCGGGGGGAGACAGGCGAGGGTAAAGGTCGAGCGGCCGGAGCGCAGGACGATGGCGTTGCGCTCGCCGCTGGTCTCGATTTCGATCTGCGCGCCCTCGCGCAGCTTGCGGACGATGTCATAGAGGGTGTGGGCCGGTGCGGTGGTCCGGCCCTCGCGTTCGATTTGGGCCGCAACGCGCTCGACGATCTCGAGATCCATATCGGTCGCGCTCAGCGCCAGCTTTCCCGGTTCGGCACGCAGCAGCACGTTCGACAGTATCGGAATCGTCGTCCGTCGTTCGACGACACTTTGTACATGGCTCAGCCCCTTCAGGAAGGCCGCCCGTTCAATGGTCAGTTTCATGTTGGCTACACAAGAGTTGCCGACCCCGGCCTCCGCCGCCCTCGGGTCATGCCCAGAGGGCGGTCAGTGCCCCCGCCGCGTCATTCCGGCTCGACGGGACAGCACTATAGCACGATCGACTGGCCGCCTCAGCACCCGCGTTTGCTCGGACGCGTTATGGGCGCTCAGCCCTGCAGCATCCGCCGAAGCAGCTCGACATCCTCGGCGAGCGAAGGGTCGGTGCGCATCAGCTCTTCGATCTTGCGCACCGCGTGCATGACGGTGGTGTGATCGCGGCCGCCGAACTTGCGGCCGATTTGCGGCAGCGATCGCGTTGTCAACTGCTTGGCCAGATACATCGCGACCTGACGCGGCCGGGCGACGGCGCGGGCCCGGCGATCGGAGGTCATCTCGCCTAATTTTATATTGAAGTGTTCGGCGACCTTTTTCTGAATTTCATCGATAGAAACGCGCCGCTCGTGCGAGCGGAGCAGATCGTGCAGCACCTCCTGGACGCTCTCCAGCGTGATATCGCGCCCGACCAGCTGGACGTGAGCGGCGATTCGGTTCAATGCCCCCTCGAGGTCTCGAACATTCGAGGCGATCTTGTGGGCTAAAAATTCCATCACCTTTGCCGGAATCCGCAGGCCGCCTTGCTCGGCCTTCGACTGCAAGATCCCGAGGCGTAATTCATAGGTGGTCGGGTGCAAATCAGCGACGAGCCCCCAACCGAGCCGCGAGCGCATGCGCTCTTCCATACCTTCGAGGTCGGAGGGCGATTTGTCGGCCGAGATCACGATTTGCCGGTTCGCGTCGACTAAAGCATTAAAGGTGTGGAAGAATTCCTCCTGGGTCGATTCCTTGCCGATAATAAATTGTACATCATCGATCATCAAAAGATCGACCGAACGGAATTGTTCCTTGAAGTCTATCGTCGACTTGAAGCGCAATGCTCGGATGAACTGGTACATGAACTTTTCGGCCGAAAGATAGATGATCTTACGATCGCAGGCATGCTTTCGGACGTGCCAAGCCACGGCGTGCATCAGATGCGTCTTGCCCAGCCCGACGCCGCCATAAAGAAAAAGCGGGTTGAACGGCACCCGGTTACCCGGACACGCGCAAGTCTCGGCGACGCGCCGAGCCGCGGCGTGGGCGAGCTCGTTGGGCTTGCCGACGACGAAATTCTCGAAAACGAAGCGGTGATCGAGAGCTAGGAGCTGCGCCTTGTCGTCACCGATTTCGAGCGGCAATACAGGTCTGGCGGAAGGAGGCAAGGCTGGAGGGGCTTCCGCATCATCATCCCGGCCGGCGAAGTGATTGCCGTTCGCCGGCCTCGGTCGCACGGGGACGACCACCGAGAGGCGCTTTACTTGGTCGTTCTCCGCCCGCCACAGCGCGAGAAGCCGATCCGCATAATGGGTCGCCACCCAGTCGCGCAAGAAACGCGTCGGTGCCGCGATGACCGCCTGTCCGCTGTCGACGTGCTCCAGATTTATCGGTTGCAGCCAGTTGCGAAAGGCGTCCTCGCCAATTTCCGCCCTGAGCTGACCGAGAACCCCGGCCCACTCTGCCTCACACGCTGTCCTTGTATCAGCCGTATTCTCTTCAATTGTTTGCGCCACCCCTCTACCCCCATCAATAGAACAGACGCTCTTCCAGCCGACCACCGCCAATACTTCACGCTGCAGAGGCGCCAGTTGTGGCTCTGCCATGCTACGTAATTCGGAAAGAGACGCTCTCCCCTGTCGCCCATTACAGTCGGCTAGATGTCAAGATCTTGACGTTTTCTTGACGTTCGCCGCAATTACACGGTATAGCCGTATTTCCGACCGCCGTTATTTAGGAGTTTACGTATGTGGCGGTTTAGTGGCAATGGGACCGAAGATGGAACGTAGGGGATTTTTTTGGGCCGTCAGCGTCGGCGGTTCATCCGCCTAAAGAAACTGGGGCCCGTCCTGAACTGCGGCATGGCGCCGCAGACGCAATCGCCGCGATCTCCGGTCAGAGCGCGTTGATTCGCGCCGCGAGCCGCGACAACTTGCGGGAGACCGTGTTCTTGTGCAGCACGCCCTTGGTGATCGCCCGATGCAGTTCGGGCTGTGCTAACCGGAGCGCCGACTGTGCCGTCGCCTTGTCGCCGGTTGCGATCGCCGTCTCGACCTTTTTGACAAAGGTGCGCACGCGACTCGCCCGGGCGCGATTCATCGCTGTGCGCTTGGCCGTCTGCCGGATGCGTTTTTCCGCCGATTTGTGGTTAGCCATGCGCTTCGCCGTGACCCAAAGAGGAGACGTTATATCGGGGCCTCGTCCGTGAGGTCAACTTGATGCGCGGAGCGGGCGATGCCTACTTCGCCGCGCATCCCGGCTTGCCTTTGACCCGGCTTGCCTTTGGCCCGGCTTGCCTTTGGAATGATGCCGAGCTTAGTTTCGCGGCGACTTCTCGATAGGAGCAATTATGAGACTGGTTTCCTCCCGGCGCGAGGAAGCCGCCACCTCCGCGGCGTGGCAGGGCCGCCTCGATCTCGCCGCAGCCCACCGGGTCGCCGACAGGTAAGGCCTCTAAGCGAAGGCATTTTCAATCACTTTACCCTAGCCGTGCCCGGTACCGACGACCGTTTTTTGCAGATCCCGTTTGGGCTGCATTGGTCCGAGGTCGCAGCCCGCTGCTTCATGGAGATCGGCTATGACGGTCGCGTGTTGAGCGGAGCCGGCGATATCGAGCAATCGGCGTATTGAATCCACGCCCCGATCCACCGGCTGATGCCGAGCGCCGCTTGAGTGCTGCACACCCACATGCCTTACGCCGATGCGCTGACCCGCCTCGCAGACCCGCGGATCAAGGCGATCGGCCAGACCGAAGCCGGCTTTCTCGACTGCGTCGCCTATGACGAAGAATATACCGGGCTGGCTTTCGACCCGGCCGAGGGGGAAAGGCTGGCCATGGTGCTCGGACCGCTCAACAAGTTGCTGTTCATGGCAAATCACGACGTGCTGGCGGTTGGCGAGACGGTCGCCAAAGCCTATGACCGGCTCTATTATCTTGAGCGCGCCTGCCAGGTGCAGCGCTACGCGATGTGGACGGGCCATGCGCTGAAGAATGTGCCGGCGGCGATCGTCGAGCACACGCAGCACCACTACACTGCCTCGCCGACCTACCAGGGCAAGCCGGCTTGTGAGCACCACTTCGCCGCGCTGAAGCGTCTGCTGGACCGCCGCGAGCCCGATTACTTGGACTAATCGCCGTACCTCACTGCATCGGAACCTTACGCCAAAAGCATTTTTTTCGACAGGCTGCCGGCGAATATACCACGTGTCGGGCCGACACCAGCGGCTCCGCCCCAACGATTTACCCAGGCTGGACACCAAATTTGCGCTTCGCACAAAACGTGTTGCATCCTCTGATAGTGCGCATCACCCACTGGGTGAATGCTCTCGCCATCATCGTCATGATCGGCAGCGGGTGGCGCATCTACGACCAGGAACCGCTGTTCGGCTTTTCCTTTCCGATATGGATGACACTGGGCGGGCGGCCGGAAATCTCCCAACATTGGCACAATGAGGAGGGTCTAGCCGGTGCTTTACAGTGGCATTTCGCCGCTATGTGGCTGCTCTTTGCCAGTCTGACAGTCTATCTCGTCTACGGGCTGGTTTCGGGGCATTTTCGCCGCTCGCTCCTGCCGATCCGGCCACGAGCGGTAATGCGCGACCTGGTGGCAGCCCTCCACGGCCGCTTGGCCCATAATGTCGGTGAACGAAATGCCGTCCAGAAAGCAATGTATATCGGTGTCATTGGCGTCATTGTGCTGGCCGTGCTCTCGGGCCTCTCGATCTGGAAGCCGGTGCAATTCCAGGAGCTGACCTCGCTCTTTGGCGGCTACGACGTCGCCCGCTACGTCCACTTCTTCTGCATGGCCGCGATTGTCCTCTTTGTCGCGGTGCACCTGTTGCTCACCCTTTTGGTGCCCGAGGTACTGCCGCCGATGATCACCGGCCGAGTGCGGGCTCGGCGATGAGCGCAATCCGCAAGCCCGATCGGCGGAGCCTCCTGAAAGGCGGGTTCAGTCTCGGCGCATTGGCGATGCTGACCGGTTGCGATGTCACCGACAACGAGCCGGTGCAGCGCGTGCTGTGGAATATGTCGTGGTGGAACGACCGCGTGCAGGGCTGGCTGTTCAACCCGAGTCGGCTGGCGCCGACCTATCCGGAGAGCGCGGTCGACCGCGTCTTTCGCTACAACGCGTTCTATCCGGAGCAGCAGGCACCGCAACTCGACGCAGCCGGCTACAAGCTGGAGCTCAGCGGAGCGATCCGCGACACCCGGCCCTGGCGCGTCGATCAACTTTATCAGCTGCCGCAAAGCTCTCAGATCACGCGGCATGTCTGTGTCGAGGGTTGGAGCCGGATCGGCAAATGGGGCGGGTGCCCGCTGCGCATCTTTCTCGAACGGATCGAGGCCGACCTCACCGCGAAATATGTTGGTTTCATCTGCGCCGACGGGTATTACACCAGCATCGATATGCCCACGGCGCTGCACCCGCAAACGATCATGGCCTTTACCTTCGCGGACCAAGTATTGCCGCGCAAGTTCGGCTACCCGATGAAGATCCGGATTCCGACAAAGCTCGGCTTCAAGAATCCGAAATTCGTCGTGGCATTGTCGGTGACGAATAATTATCCGGGCGGCTTCTGGGAAGATTACGGATACAATTGGTTCAGCGGCTCCTGAGGGGCTCTTTGATCCGAGGGAGGGGGCCGCATTGGGTGAAGAACGGTGCGCGGTTGCGATCATGGCCAAGGCCTCGGTCGCCGGGACCGTCAAGACGCGCCTCGTCCCGCCGCTGAGCTATGAGGAAGCGGCCGAGCTCAACACTTGCTGCCTGATGGACGTCGCGGCGAATATAGCGGTTGCCGCGGGGCAAGTGCCGATTCAGGGTTTTGCCGCCTATTACCCACTGGGCTCCGAGCCCTTCTTCAATGGCCTGCTGCCCGGCGGCTTCAAGCTGCTGCCGCCCAAGGAGCCGACTATCGGGCGCAGTCTGTTGCACGCGACGCGGGACCTTTTTGATGCGGACTACAGCTCGGTTTGTCTCGTCAACGCCGACAGCCCGACCTTGCCGACCGAATTCCTCGTCGAGACGGTTCGCCGGCTGCGAGAATCGGGCGACCGCGTCGTTCTCGGGCCCGCTGCGGATGGCGGCTATTACTTGATCGGGTTGAAGCAGTTTCACCAGCGGCTGTTCGAGGACATCGACTGGAGCACCGAACGGGTCTTCCGGCAAACGATCGCCCGAGCCCGCGAGATCGGGGTCGCGGTCGCGCCGCTGCCCGAATGGTACGATGTCGATGACGAGGTGACACTGGCGATGCTTGCCCGCGAGATTGGACCATGCGAGGGCTCGGCGAGCCCGTATCTCAACGGCTATCGGGCGCCCAGCACCACGGCTTTTCTCGAGAAGCTGGCGGCCGGAAACGGCGGGATCGAACGCCTCCTCGGTCGCGGCTCCCTTTCATTCCATTCCCCGCCGGCGCGGGAAATTTAGAGCGGGGGCGCGAATCGCACACTCCAAGCTGCTGCTGGTTGCCGGCTTGCTGCTGGCGGGCGCGGTAGGCGGGTTGGTCGCCCAATTCGACCGTGATCTGACCGCCTTCGTGATCGTCGCCTTGGTCCAAGGAGCGGTCTGGGCAGTTGCTGCAGCTCTCGTCCTGCGCGGCCGCGATCAGCGGCCCGCACTGGCCCTGATTCTCGGAACGGCGGTCCTGCTGCGCCTGATCGTGCTCGCGGCGCCGGTCTTTTTGTCCAACGACATCAACCGCTACATCTGGGACGGGCGAGTCCAGGCCGCCGGCATCAATCCTTATCGCTACATCCCGACCGATCCGATACTCGCGCCCCTGCGCGACGCGCTGATCTTTCCGAACATCAATCGCAACAATTACGCCCCGACGATTTACCCGCCGGTCGCCCAGATGCTGTTTCTGGTGACGAGCCGGTTCGGCGAGACCGCGCTCGCGGTGAAGCTCGTGTTTGTCACGATCGAGGCCGTCGGCATCGGAACCCTACTGTTTATCTTGCGGACCGCCGGACGGCCGCCGGAGCACATACTGCTCTATGCTTGGCACCCGCTGCCGGTCTGGGAGATTGCCGGCTCCGGGCATGTCGATGCGGCCGTCGTCACATTGGTCGCTCTGGCGTTCGCCGCCGGCATCAGCGGAAGGCGCGTCTGGTCGGCTGCGGCGCTCGCCGCCGCGACTTTAGTTAAGTTTTTTCCGCTCGTTCTGGCGCCGGCGCTGTGGCGCCCGGACAAGTCGAACCTTGGCGATTGGCGATGGCCCGCCGCCTTCATTGCCGTAATCGTTGCCGCCTATCTCCCCTATATCGGCGTCGGGTCGCGGGCTCTGGGTTTTCTGCCCGGCTATGTCGCAGAAGAAAATTTTGGCTCGGGCAGCGGTTTCTGGCTCCTCGGGGTCATTCGGCGCGCCATTCCACTGCCGCTCGCCGCCTATCTCGGCTTAGCGGTGATTGTCATGGCCGGGCTGGCGATCGGTGCGCTGTCCCGCCGGCCGGAGCCGCGCTCCGGCCTGCTCTGGGCGATGGCGTTGGGCACAGCAGCGCTGTTCTTCGCATCGCCGCATTATCCCTGGTATTTCGTCTGGCTTGTCGCGCTACTGACCGCCGCACCATGGTGGCCGGCCTGGTGGCTCACTCTCGCGGCTGTCCTGCTATACTGCGACCACAAAACCGGCAATATCCCGTCTTGGGTGGGGTTCACTCTGTATGGCGGCTTTGTCATACTCTGCGCCGTCGATAGCGTCTGGCGAACTGTTTCCAACAAAGGCCCGGAGCAAGGCGTGCCGTTGACTGCGCAACCTAGACCTGACCCGCGGCGCTATTTCGAAGCCGTCGGCGACGCGCGCGGCGAGATTGCGGAGCAGGAGCCGGTCTGCCTCTATATCGAGACGACCAATCGCTGCAACCTGTTGTGCGAAACCTGCCCGCGCACCTTCGAAGATCTCGAACCCCCGGCCGATATGAGCTGGCAGCTGTTTACCCGCATCGTCGACCAGTTCTCGCATATATCGCGGGTCGTGCTGCACGGGGTCGGCGAGCCGATGATGGTTAAGGCACTGCCGCGCATGGTGCGCTATCTGAAGGACCGCGGCACTTACGTCTTGTTCAACACCAACGGCACATTGCTGACCGAGCGCAAGGGCAGGGAACTGATCGCCGCCGGTCTCGACGAGTTGCGCGTATCCCTCGACGCCGCCGAGCCCGAGGCCTTTCTTGCCGTGCGCGGCAAAAACATGTTCGACCGGATCGTCCGCAATGTGAGCGCCTTTACCGCATTACAGCGCGCCGAGCGCATTGAGCGCCCACTGGTGTCACTGTGGCTGACAGGGCTCAAAGAGACCCTCGATCAACTTCCCGAATTTGTTCGGCTGGCGCACCGCATTGGCGTTTCGGAGGTCCATCTGCAACGCCTGGTCTTCACCCCGGAAGGTCAGGGGCTGGCGCGCGCGCAATCCGCCCTGTTCGAAAAGCTTGAAGGCGACGAGCCGAGGCGGATCGGTGAGGCCGCCGCGCTCGCCGAGACGCTCGGGATCCGGTTCAACGCTTCGGGTGCGACCGAGCCAGGCACCAGCCTGAAGCGTGCGGCAGAAGACCAGCCCTGGTCGTTGTGCCGCCGGCCGTGGACATTGATGTATTTCACCGCCCACGGGCGCGCGATACCGTGCTGCATCGCGCCGTTTTCGGTGCGCGGTTATGACGGTTTCACATTGGGCGATGCAAGCCAAGAGAGTTTGCGGCAGATCTGGAATGGACCGCGCTACCGCGACTTTCGTCGCGCGTTGTTGAGTGAAACACCGCCTCCAGCCTGCTCTTCCTGCGGCGTGCGCTGGAGCTTGTGAGCGGCAAACAGCGGTCGCGGATCGCCGCAATCATTCCGGTGCTCGACGAGGAGGGCGCTATCGGCCAAGTCCTCTCGCAGATACCGCAGGACTGGGTTGACCAAATCATCCTGGTGGATGGCGGCAGCCGCGATGGCACGGTCGCCGAGGCGCGCGCCGTCGGAGCAACGGTGCTCTTCGAGCCGGAGCCCGGGTATGGGCGAGCCTGTGCCAAAGGGGCTGCGGCGGCAATCGAAAACGGCGCGGAAATCCTCGTTTTTTTGGATGGCGACGGCGGCGATCGGCCCGAGAGGATCCCGAACCTGGTGCAGCCGATTCTCGATGACCAACACGATTTCGTGATCGCCTCGCGCACCCGGGGTGAGCGCGAGAAGGGCAGCATGGGAGCCCATCAGGCGCTTGCCGGCCGCGCGATTGGCGCTGCGATCGGTCTCTTTTACGGCGTGCGGTTTACCGACATGTGCGCTTTTCGCGCGATCCGCGCCGATGCGCTGAGGCGGCTCGGCATGCGCGAGATGACCTATGGCTGGAACCTCGAGATGCAAATGCGGGCGGCACGCGCCGGCCTGCGCATACTCGAACTCCCGGTGCCGCACGGCCGCCGCCTCGCCGGGAAATCCAAGGTCGCGGGTACCCTCCGCGGCACCGTCAAAGCCGGGTTTCGGATTCTCGCCACCTTCGCCCGCATCGCTTGCGAACGCCGCTGAGCGAAGCGGAGCAACCACGGACTGGACGCGAATTACTCAAGGATCAAAGAGGGCGAATGCCTGCAGATCGAACGCGCGAATGATTCTCGACTATGACGCCCGGGCGGGCCACACGGGCTCGTTGTAGCCGAGCGGGACCGACGGGCGGGCCCAGTAGGGCGCGGTTTCGGACAGTTGCACTGTGGGCCCGAGATGGCGTAGGCGGCCGACCGGCGTGTCGCTTTCGATCGACCAGCGGTCGATGTCGGCTTGCGGTATCTCCTTCGGCACATCCTTCAGAGTGGCTTCGGGCACTTCGCCGCGATCGACCAGCCAGCGCCCGGTCTGCGCCAATGAGATGCGCACGAGCCAGCTGCCGCCTTCGCGGGCGCGGCGGGCCAAGGCCACCATCGCGCCAAATGCCATCAAGTAGCCGGTCAGATAATCGATTGCCGAAACCGGGTAGAATTGGGGTCCGGGTTCGGCACCCGGGAAAAGTTCCCCTTGCCTGGTCGTTATCCCGCTGACCGTTTGCACGACTGTGTCGAAGCCGCGCCGCGAGGCCCACGGGCCGAGGTGGCTGAACGCGCACATTGAGACATAAACGAGGCCGGGGCGCAATTTGATCAGCTCTTCAGGAGAAAGGCCGCGGTTGCCCAGAGTCGCCGGCCGATAGCCTTGTGAAAATACGTCCGCTTCCCGCACCAGTCCTCGCAGGGTTTCGAGATCCCGCGGGTAACGCAGGTCGAGATTGGCCGACAGTTTGCCGTGACCGGTGTCGTATTCCTGGTAGCCGATATTCGGCAAATGCGGTGCGGTGACCTTCAGCACGTCGGCGCCGTGCTCGGCGAGCGTACGCGCAGCGGTCGGTCCGGCGAGGACTCGGGTCAGGTCGAGCACGCGGATCCCCGACAGCGGCCGGTCGCTTTCGGGCAGCCTTTCGCGCGGGCTGTCGCCGATCTTGATGATCTCCATGAGCGGCAGCGAGGCTATCGCAGCCGCTTGCGGGTGCTGCGCCCATTCGGCCATGCTGCGCACCATTCCGCCGGCGCCTTTGGTCTCGATGATCGCCTCTTCGAGTTCGAGCGCATCCCAATTGGCAACCGCCCGGCGTACTGCGTCGCGGTCTTCCGGCACGCCGAGGACTTTTAGTGCGGCCTCGCGATGGTTCGGGAAATTGGCATGGATGTAGCTCCAGCGTCCGTTTTTCGCCGGATAAACGCCCATCACTTTATTACGCTCGGTGGAGACCCGTTTCCCGTTCATCTGCATGTAATGACCGCTGCGCAAGGAGGCGACGGCCTGGCGCAGATCGACGGCGACATCCTGGCGGCGTCCGGTCCGCAATTCCCAGACATCGGCCGCGGCGAGGCCCGTCGCGGCGAGCGCGGCGGCACCGGCCGCGCCGATGCGGAACGGCGTCGGCAACACCGGGTCGGTGCCGCCGGTGATCTCGACCGCGCGAGCCCGCGCCTCGGGCCAGCCGGCAACGGGCAGAATCGTACCCAACGCGTCATGGGTCATGGTCGAGATCTCCCCAACAGACAACCGGCACTTGCCTCCATGCCGGCCGACGCCGATCATGCCGCGGATTACTCCTGGAGGGAATGCCGATGAGCCGAATCATGATCGTTGTCGAGTTCGAGGTCAAACCCGAGCACCGCAATCAGTTCATCGAGCTGATGAAAGGGCACGCGCAACGTTCGCGCGCCGAAGACGGCTGCCAGCAGTTCGACGTGCTGTTGCCGCAGGAAGATCAGAGCCGCGTCTTGCTGGTCGAGGCGTGGCGCGACCAGGCGGCGCTCGATGTCCACTCGAAGACGCCGATGCTCGCCAAGACGCGCGAGACGTATGAGCCCTGGCTGGTGAGCCGCAAGGCGACCCGCTGCACCGCTGACTGAACCGCGCGCCGCCGGCTGCCGCTATCGCCCAGCGCCGGTAGCGTTGCCTCCAAACCCCCCGCCATTCCCGGCACCAAAGCCAGTCGGGCTTGTCCCCGGCCCGCCAATCGTGCCGGTCGTGCTGCTCGTCCCGTAGGCGCGGGGCCAATTTCCGGTTGGCGGGGTTTGCGTCGGCCCGGGTGCCGGCCCCGCTGGGCCGAGATTTTGAAATGTCAGGTTCCCTGGGGTCAGGCTGCCGGGATCCTGAGTGGAGCTGCCTTGAGCGCAGGCTGTCCCTGCGCCGAAGGCGAGGAGGATCACTGAAATCGACACCGACTTGATGTGCCTGCGCATCTGCCCTCTCCTTTTTTGATCCCAGTTGCAAACTACCGGCCGCTGCCGAGCGCTGGCGGCTGCGACACCCAAGGCGGTGGGAGTGTCCGAGACGGCGCGCCCGTCGGTGTGCCGTGAAACACGGTGGTGCCGGCGGCGCTGGCCGTGTAGCCCGGCGGCGCGCTGCTGCCGTAGCCCGGGATCTGGGGCGCGCTGCCAACCTCGCCCGGGGTGCCATGAAACACGGTCATGCTCGCATCGCGGCCCGCGCCTGCGGTGGGGCTGGGCTGCGACTGCGCTTGAGTGAACTGTGCCGTTCCAGCCAGAAGCGCGGCCACAAAGACGGTGTATCCGAACTTGTTCCACATACCGCTCTCCTACGAGGGATTCTCCTCACAGGAGAGCGAACGAATAACTGCGCTGAAAAGTGCCGGGAGATGCGGCGTGGGAGATCAGCAGTGGGCGGCGTTGTAGCGCGCGAGCGCTTCGAGGCCGGGGCACAGTTCGCCCTCGCCGAGGCTGTTAAGCGGCGCCTCGACTGTGTCGAGAAACTCGTGCATATCGCCGGAATCGGGGTCGACAAACAGGAGGCCGGTGACGACCTCGCCGGCGGCGTGGCGCTGCTGCAGGTAGCTCAATGCCGAGATCCGTTCGCAAGGATCGTAATCGACGGCGAGTTTGCGCAGCCGCAGGATCGAGCCATCGTGCTGGACCACGGTCTCGACGGTTCCCGGCGCATAATCGGCGACGATCTCGTCGCGGCCGACAATCACGTCAAGTCGGTTGACCGCCTCGTTATGGGCGCGGACGTAATCGAAGCTCTTCGTCAATTCCGGGTTGTTGTTGAACGCGACACATGGCGAGATGACGTCGATGAAGGCCGCGCCCTTGTGCTCGATCGCGGCCTTGATCAGCGGCACCAGCTGGGTCTTGTCGCCGGAGAAGCTGCGGGCGACGAACGAGGCTCCGAGCTGCAGGGCAAGAGCGACCAGGTCGATCGGCAAATCGGTATTGACGGCGCCACGCCTCGCCTTCGATCCCTTGTCGGCAGTCGCCGAGAACTGGCCCTTGGTGAGGCCATAGACCCCGTTGTTCTCGACGATGTAGACCATATTGACGGCGCGGCGAATGCAGTGCGCGAACTGGCCGAGCCCGATTGACGCCGAGTCGCCGTCGCCCGAGACGCCAAGATAGATGAGGTCGCGATTGGCGAGGTTGGCTCCAGTCAAGACCGACGGCATGCGCCCGTGCACGCTGTTGAAGCCATGCGATTTGCCAAGAAAGTAAGTCGGTGTCTTCGACGAGCAGCCGATGCCGGACAGCTTCGCGATGCGATGCGGCGGCAGATCGAGCTCGAAGCAGGCCTGGATAATCGCGGCGCTAATCGAATCGTGGCCGCACCCGGCACACAAAGTCGACACCGCTCCTTCGTAATCACGCCGCGTATAGCCGAGCGCGTTAGTCGGAAGCTTGGGGTGATGCAATCGCGGTTTGGCGATGTAGGTCATGCGGACCTCAGACAGGTACCAAAGGTGGTCGTCGCCCCCGCGAAAGCGGGGGTCCAGGGCGAGCGTTTCGTCAGGCGGCTCTGGATTCCCGCTTGCGCGGGAATGACGGGGGACAGCCCGGTCACGGCAGCGCCTTTTTGAGCGGCGCCAGGGTGACGACGGCGAGCATGTCGGCGATCGCCTTGACGATGAACCGCGCGGTGATCGGTGTGCCGTCGTAATGCAAGATCGGCACGAGCCGCGCCGGGTCGATGTCGCCCTCGCTGATCAGCAAGGTGCGCAGTTGCGCGTCGCGGTTCTGCTCCACGACAAAGATGCGGTCGTGCCCGGCGATGAAATCGAGGATGTCGTCGTGGAACGGAAAGGCGCGGATGCGCATCGTATCGAGATAGATGCCGCGTGCTTCGAGCGCCTCCAGCGCCTCGGCCATCGCCGCTCCGGTCGAGCCGAAATACAACGCGCCAAAGCGGGTCTCTTCGCGCGCCGCAAGCTTCATCGGGCGAGGCACCAGCCGCTTGGCGGTCTCGAATTTGTGCACCAGCCGCTGCATGTTGTCGATGTAGTCGGAGCCTTCTTCGGAATAGCGCGCATAGCGGTCCTTGCTGGTGCCGCGGGTAAAAAAGGCGCCGCGCATCGGATGCGTCCCGGGATAGGTGCGATAGGGGATGCCGTCTCCGTCAACGTCGAGGTAGCGGCCGAATTCGAGCCCGGCTTCGAGCATCTCGGCGGTCATCACTTTGCCACGGTCGTAGCGCCGGGTCGCGTCCCAGGCGAGCGGCTCGACCAGCCAATCGTTCATCCCGATGTCGAGATCGAGCATGACAAAGATCGGGGTCTGCAACCGGTCGGCCAAATCGAGCGCGTCGGCGGCAAAGGCGAAGGCCTCGCGGGGGTCTTCGGGAAACAGCAAGACGTGCTTGGTGTCGCCGTGCGAGGCATAGGCGCAAGATAAAATGTCGGCCTGCTGCGTGCGTGTCGGCATGCCGGTCGAGGGGCTGCCGCGCTGGATGTCGAAAATGACCGCCGGGATCTCGGCGAAATAGGCGAGCCCGATAAATTCCTGCATGAGCGAGATGCCGGGGCCCGAGGTCGCCGTGAAGGCCCGCGCGCCATTCCAGGCGGCTCCGATGACGATGCCGATCGCGGCAAGCTCATCCTCCGCCTGGATTATAGCAAAGCGCTTTTTCTTGCTCTGGGGATCGCGGCGCAGACGGTGGCAATGCCCCGAAAACGCCTCCGCCAGCGAAGATGACGGAGTGATCGGATACCAGGCGGCGACGGTTGCCCCACCATAGACACAGCCCAATGCGGCGGCATCATTGCCATTGATGAAAATGCGGTCACCAACCCTCTCCATGCGCTCGAGACGGAGCCCGATTGGGCAATCCAGCGCCGAAAGCGCCCAGTCACGGCCGAGATGCAGGGCGTGCAGATTGGGTTTGATCAACGTGTCCTTGCCCCTGAACTGCTCGCCGATCAGCTTTTCGATCGACCCCACGTCGATGTCCAGCAGGGCCGAAAGAACGCCCAGATAGATGATATTCTTAAACAGCTGCCGTTGTCGCGGGTCGGTATATTCTCGATTGCAGATTGCGGTCAGCGGCGCGCCGATGACATTGACGTCCTCGCGAAATTTCGATGCGGGCAGGGGCTTGGTCGAGTCATAGAACAGATAGCCGCCGGGCTCGATCTCGGCGACGTCCTCGTCCCAGGTCTCCGGGTTCATCGCGACCATCAGATCGACGCCGCCGCGGCGGCCAAGATGGCTACTCTTGCTGATCCGCACCTCGTACCAGGTCGGCAGACCCTGGATGTTCGACGGGAATATGTTGCGCGAGCTGGCTGGAATTCCCATCCGCAGGATCGATTTGGCGAACAGCGAATTGGCGCTCGCCGAGCCCGACCCGTTCACATTGGCGAATTTTACGACGAAGTCGTTGACGCTTTGGATCGCGGGGATTTTCAGTTTCGGCTGTGTTGCCATTGTTCAGAGCTCGTGGAAGACGACGAAGCCGGTTACCGGCTGCGGCATGCCGGCCCGGCCCGTGTAATGTCGAGAAGGAATTTGCGCATGTCCCATGCTCCGGTCGGGCAGCGCTCGGCGCATAGGCCGCAATGCAGGCAGACATCCTCGTCCTTGACCATGATGCGCCCGGTCTTGAGCGAATTCCCGATATAGAGGTCCTGATCGAGGTTGAGCGCCGGGGCCATCAGTCGGCCACGCAGGTCTTCTTCGGTACCGTTTTCGGTAAAGGTGATGCAATCCATTGGGCAGATGTCGACACAGGCGTCGCATTCGATGCACAGCTGCCCGGCGAACACGGTCTGCACGTCGCAGTTCAGACAACGTTCGGCTTCGAGGAAGGCGAGCTTCTCGTCATAACCGAGCTCCACCTCGACGCGGATGTCCTTCAGCGCAACCGCGGTGTCGCGGAGCGGCACCTTGTACCGCACATCATTCGAGATGTCGTTGTCGTAGCTCCACTCGTGGATGCCCATTTTCTGGCTGACGAGTGTCACGCCGGGCGGCGGTCGGTCGTTGACATCCTCGCCGTGGCACAATTTGTCGATCGAGATCGCAGCGTCGTGACCATGCGCCACGGCCCAGATAATGTTCTTCGGCCCAAAGGCGGCGTCGCCGCCGAGAAAGACGTTGGGCAAGCTCGACTGCATAGTCTTGGGGTTTACTCTGGGCATGTCCCAACGGTCGAACTCGATCCCAATATCGCGCTCGATCCACGGGAAGGCGTTCTCCTGGCCGACCGCGATCAGGACGTCGTCGCAGGTAATGTGCACGTCGGGCTCGCCGGTCGGTACCAGGTTGCGACGGCCGCGCGAATCGTATTCGGCCTTGACCTTCTCGAACAGTACCCCGGTCAGCTGGCCCCATTCATGGGTGAATTCCTTCGGCACCAGCCAGTTGAGGATCGGGATGCCTTCATGCATCGCGTCCTCCTTTTCCCAAGCCGAGGCCTTCATCTCCTCGAAGCCGCTGCGCACGACGACCGTGACCTCTTCACCGCCGAGGCGCCGCGACGAGCGGCAGCAGTCCATTGCGGTGTTGCCGCCGCCGAGCACGACGACGCGGCGGCCGATCTTGTCGATATGGCCGAACGAGACGCTGGAGAGCCAGTCGATGCCGATATGGATATTGTCGGCGGCTTCCTTACGGCCGGGAATGTCGAGATCGCGGCCGCGCGGCGCGCCGCAGCCGACAAACACGGCGTCCCAACCTTCGCGCAGCAATTCCTTCAGGCTTGGGACGAATTTTCCGAACCGGGTCTCGACCCCCATATCAAGGATCAGATCGACCTCTTCGTCGGTGACGGGTTCCGGCAACCGGAAGCGCGGGATCTGCGTCCGCATCATGCCGCCGCCCTTAACGTCGCCGTCGAACAGCACGCAGTGGTAGCCGAGCGGCATCAGATCGCGCGCGACGGTCAGCGATGCGGGACCGGCGCCGACGAGCGCGATCCGCTTGCCGTTCTTCTCGCGCGGAATGGCGGGCAGAAAGGGGCGGATGTCGCCCTTATTGTCGGCCGCGACGCGCTTCAGACGGCAGATCGCGACCGGCTCCTCTTCGACTTGGCCGCGCCGGCAGGCCGGCTCGCATGGCCGATCGCAAGTCCGGCCGAGGATGCCGGGGAACACATTCGATTCCCAATTGACCATGAAGGCGTCGGTGTACCGCCGATCGGCGATCAGCCGGATGTATTCCGGCACCGGCGTATGCGCCGGACACGCCCACTGGCAATCGACGACCTTATGAAAATAATCCGGGTTACTGATGTCGGTAGGCTGCACTAGGCTCCTCCTGGCAACCGGGGCGCCGCCCGATCCCTTCACCGTCTTGCGCGGTCACTCGCCCCGGTCATCGACGGCGGCCTTATACATGTAGTGCGTGTAAGCGTCATCTTCGCTTTCGCCCGGTCCGCCATGCCCGCTCTGCACACCCTCTTGAGGGTGCGTCAGCTTGCCTCATCTCCGCGTAACCTGCAATGCCGCCGAGGCAGAAACGGCTCGGCCGCTTCCTGGTTCCCACATTAGCACCGGCGCGGGCGCTATTTCAGCACAGGATCGCAAGCTGGTATTCTACAGCGGCCCGAGTGAAGTTACCCTTAACACGCAGGAACGAAGCAGACCTCAGGTCTTGGGGACCAAGCCGCGACAGGAGAGGGCGACCGCGACGAACGAGCGTTCTCCGTCGGGGCGGCCGGTCAGGTAGGCTGCGCGCAGGCAATGCTCGAGGCGGTTGCGCCGAGCGTCGTCGAGGGTTGCGACATAGGCGCCGAGCCCGCCTTCGCCGCTGGCAAACGGCGCCCAGTAATCGGCAAAATCGGTGAAGTCCATGCGTATCATCAATGATCGGTGGTCGATCTCGACGAGCCCGGCCTCGGCCCAAATTCGCTCCATCGCGCCCGGGGCATAAATCGGCCGCGACAAGGCGTTGTCGCGTGCCGTGCCCGCTGAGTTGTCGAGCGCGGCGGCGGTGTCCCAGAACATGCGCTGATGCGGCGTCCCGCCGGGCGTGTCCCAGAAAGCCGCGGCGACAACGCCACCCGGGCGGGTTACCCGGCGCATTTCGGCGACCATCTGTTCCGGCTTCGGCGCTACCGAAGGCAGCACCAGCATCGACAAACTGCACTCGAAGCTTGAATCGGCAAAGCGCAACGCGCAGCCGTCGCCTTGCTCGAGGCGGATCCGCGGGTCGCGGTTCTTGGCCTGAGCCGCCGCGAGGTAGACTTCGGATTGATCGATCGCGGTCAGCCGAGCGAACCGGGAGGCCTCTGCAAGCGCGAAGGTCAAGCTACCGGTGCCGCAGCCGATTTCGAGGACCTCTTCGCCATCCGCGACGCCGGCGTGCTCGATAAAGAGCGGCGCCAAGCGCCGGCTCCAACGCCCCATCAACCGTTCGTAATTGCCCGCGTCGCGAGCGTTGTAGACGGTCGGCATGGCTCTGAGGCTACTCGGCAGCCAGAGCCGTGGGCTGAAGCCCCCTCAGCGGCGCCCGCGCCGAGCGGTCCATCGGCTGTGGCCACCACCGGTCTTCCCAATCGGAGAAAAATTCATGCAATTGCGGCATGACGTGCTCGGCGAACAGTTGCGTGTTGTACTTGGCCAGATGCTTGCTCATGTTGCCAAACTGCAGCAATAGCATCAGGTGGCCGACATTGAGATTCTTCGCGACCTCGCGCAATTGAGCAGCCACTTCGTCGGGCGAACCGATGATGACATAGCCACGCTCGACGATCGCGTCCATCTCACGCGCCAACATCTGAAATTTTGACTCGTACCGCGACAGCTGCGCGGCCTGCGCCACCTGGCTTTGGGCACCGCGCCGCTGCGTCGCCTCGGTGGTGTAGCCCGGGGGACCGGCAAAACGTGGATCGATGTGCAGACAGCGGCCATAGAAATACTCTGCCGGCTCGCGGTAGAGCCGATAGGCCTCCTCGCGGGTTTCTGCGACGCCGACAAACTGCAGAAAGCCGGCCTGGTAGGGGTTGCGGTCCTTGCCGAGCCGCTGCATTTCCTCCCAGAAGCCGTCCATCGTCGACTGCCCGGCCTTGTAACCGTAGTAGGAAAGATAGCAATAGACGTAATCCATCTGTGCGCACCACTGCCACGTCTCGACCGAGCCGCCGCCCGGGATCCAGATCGGCGGATGCGGCTTCTGCACCGGCCGCGGCCAGATGTTCACATAGCGTTGCTGGTTGAAGCGGCCGTTGAACGCGAAAGTGTCCTGCTCCGTCCACGCCCGAAGTATCAGATCATGAGCTTCGTGGTAGCGCTCGCGCAGCAGGCTCGGATTCTGGCCATACGCGAAACAGGTGTCCATTGGCGAGCCGACGGGAAACCCGGCAATCAGCCGCCCGCCCGAGATGCAGTCGATCATCCCAAATTCCTCGGCAACCCTAGTCGGCGGGTTGTAGAGCGCCAAGGAATTGCCGAGCACGCAAAGTGCCGCGTCGGAGGTGCGGCGGGCGAGGGACGACGCGACCAGATTGGGCGATGGCATCAGCCCATAGCCATTCGAGTGATGCTCGTTGACGCAGATCGCGTCGAACCCGCATTCGGCGGCGAATTCGAGTTCGTCCATAAAGTCGTTATACATATGGTGGGCGCGCCGCGGGTCGAACAGCGAGGAGTGAATGTCCACCCACACCGAGGGGTTCTTGTCCCGGAAATCGGCGGGCAGCTCGGTGTATGGCATCAGGTGGAACCACATCAGCTTCATGATGGTCCTCCAATCTGCAAAGGGGAGCGGCAAAGGGGTGCGGCTGATGCCCTTCGCGGTTAGGCGGCTTTGACGGTAACCTCGGGTTGTGCGGTACGCGCCGCGCGGCAGATCATGTCGGCGCCTTTCTCGGCGATCATGATGGTCGGCGCGTTGGTATTTGTCGATGTCACTGACGGCATCACCGAGGCGTCGATGACGCGCAGGCGCTCGAGCCCGTGCACCCGCAATTCGCTGTCGACGACGCACATTGCGCCTGGCCCCATCATGCAGGTGCAGCTCGCATGGTAGACCGTATTGCCATTGCGCCGCCCGTAATCGAGCAACTCGTCGTCGCTCTGCACCTGCGCGCCGGGCAGCTTTTCCGGTCCGACATAGCGCGCCAAAGCCGGCGCCGCGAAAATGCGGCGCACAAACCGCAAACCCCCGATCACCGCGCGCCGGTCGGCCTCTTCCGAAAGATAGCGCGGGTTGATGGCAGGCGCGACCTGCGGGTCGGGCGATTTCGCCTCGACATAACCGCGCGACAACGGCCGCATCTGCCACGCGCCGCCGGTCAGCCCGGGTTCCGCTTCGAGCTGGCCGATCTGACCGTCCTTGAAGCTGCCCGGCGCGAATGAGCATTGCACATCGGGAGTCGCCGATTCCTCCAGCACCTTGACCGAGGCGGCGACCAGTGAGGCGCTGTAGGTCAGCATGCCCTTGCCGGTCACGAGATAGCGTACGATTTCGGCGGCAAGGGGCAAGCCGCGGGCGCGCTCATTGGCGGTGCGTGCGCCGTGGATCGGATAAGTCATGCGGCAGACGTAATGGTCCTGCATATTCTTGCCGACGCCGCGCAATTCGTGGATCACCGGGACGCCGACCCGGCCGAGATGCTCGGGATCGCCGACGCCGGAAAGCTGCAGGAGGTGAGGGGAGCCGACTGCCCCGGCCGAGAGGATGACCTCGCGGGCCGCCTCGGCCCGCTCGGTGCCGCCACCGCGCGAGAATTCGACCCCGACTGCACGTTTGCCCTCGAACAGCACGCGGTGCACCAGCGCGTTCGTCACGAGCTGCAAATTCGGGCGCTTCAAGGCCGGCCGCAGATAAGTGCGCGCGGTGCTGGCGCGGCGGCGACCGCCGCGAGTCTGCTGGCACCAGCCGATACTGTCGCCCGCTCCAGGTGGCAGATTGTTGACGTCCTCGCGGTATTCGAGGCCGATTTCCTTGCCCGCCTCGATCACGGTCTGACAAAGGGGCGGCCGGTCCATGCGCGAGGTGAACAGCGGGCCGCCCTTGCCCCGCACCTCGGATTCCTCGCCCTCCCAGCGCTCGGCTTTGCGGAAATAGGGCAGGCAATCCTCCCACGACCAGCCACGGTTGCCGAGTTGCGCCCAGTGGTCATAATCCTCGGGCTGACCGCGAATGTAGATCAGCCCATTGATCGAGCTCGACCCGCCGAGCACCTTGCCGCGCGGATAGAGGATCGCGCGCCCGGCCGTGCCGGCATCGGGCTCGGCGTGAAACCCCCAGGTAAAGGTCGGATGGTCGAGGAGCTTCATAAAGCCCGCGGGGATATGGATATAGGGGCTACGGTCGTTCCCGCCCGCTTCGATCAAAATCACCTTTGTGCCGGGATCCTCGCTCAGCCGATTGGCCAGCACGCAACCCGCCGAGCCGGCACCGACGATTACATAATCAGCCCTCATGCCCTTCCTCCATCGAGCAGGCTCGATCGGCGCTGCTGTTCGTTCAGAATTGCCGCCGACAAGCTAGCGGGAGCCGACCGCGACGGCAATCGGCTGTGCATCGGGCTGGTTATCGATGACGAGGATGATGACAATCACGCGGCGGCCTCTGTGGTCATCAAGTGCCGGACGCGCGGCAGGCGCACGGTGAACTCGGTAAACGCGCCGAGCTCGCTTGCGACCTCGATTCTGCCGCCATGCTGCTGGGTAACGATATCGTAGCTGATCGACAGGCCGAGACCGGTACCCTCGCCGGTCGGTTTTGTCGTGAAGAACGGCTGGAACAGCTTGTTACGATGTTCAGGCGGAATGCCAATGCCGTTATCGCGTACCCGGATTTCGACCTCGCCGCCAAGGTCGCACGTCGTCACGGTCAGAGTTGGCTTGTAATTCGGGTTTTCAACTTCTTTCTGACGCTTGTTGGCGGCGTAAAAGCCGTTGCCGAACAGGTTGAGAAAGACCCGGGTCAAGTCTTGCGGCACTATCTCTATCGGTCCAAGGCCACGATCAAAGTCGCGTTCTAGCGTAATGTTGAAATCCTGATCCTGCGCCCGCGCGCCGTGATAGGCCAGGTTGAGCGCCTCCTCTACCAGCTCGTTGAGGTCGACCTCCCGGCGATCGCCACTGCTCCCGCGCGAATGCTCGAGCATGCTCTTGACGATGCCGTCGGCGCGCCGGCCGTGCTCGGCGATCTTTTCGAGATTCCCGGTCAGCATCTCGACAAGCTCGTCGGCATCGGAGCGCTTATCGTCGTCGAGCGCAGCTAGGGCCGGTGCGGTGGTCTCCTTGAGCTCATCCAACAGCTCGACCGATAAATTCGCAAAATTGTTGACGAAGTTGAGCGGGTTCTTGATCTCGTGTGCGACCCCGGCCGTCAATTGACCAAGTGAGGCCATCTTCTCGGCCTGGATCAATCTCGCCTGGGCCGTCTTCAGTTCCTGGTAGGCGGCGGCAATAGTACGGCTCGCCTCTTCCGCCGCGTCACGTGCCGCGCGGATCTCGGCTTCGCTTCGCTTGCGCTCGGTGATGTCGCTGTAGATCAGCACGAAACCGCCTTCCGGCATCGGGTTATGACGGATTTCGAGTACGGCACCATCCGGCCGAGTACGCTCGAACGAATAATGCCGCGCCGCATTCGCGATATAGCGTTGCAGCTCGGCCTCGGGGTCGGCCCCGGCACCAAACTCGCCGCGCTCGGCGAGAAAACGGATGAAATCGGCGTAGCTGCGCGGCTCGGCCAAAAACCCTTCCGAAAGCTGGAGCATCTCCTGAAATTGGCGGTTCCACGCCGCCAGTCTCAGCTCCGAATCGAACATCACGACGCCATGCGCCATGTTGTCGAAGGTGACCCGCAATTCCGCCTGGCGCTGCCGGATCTCGTCGAGCAGCCGCGCGTTCTCCATCGCGATGACTGCCTGCGCCGCGAAACTCTGCACCAACGCGATCTGCTTCTGAGTGAACGGTCGCACTTCCTGGCGATAGAGCGTGATCGAGCCCAAGAGGGTGCCTTCTTTGCGCAGCGCCACCGCGATCATCGTGCGGGCGCCGCCGAGTTCGACGAGGGCGCGCCGCGCCGGGCTCTCGTAGCCAGGCTCGGAGGCGACATCGATCTGATGCACGACGGGATCGCCGTGCACCAATTCCACCAGACCGGTGCCGGTCGGCCGGAAGTAGCGGTTGGTGCGCAGAAATTCGGCGTAGGCGGCGGGGACCCCGCGAAACGCGACGGTGTCGAGACGCTCGCCGTCATAGCGCCGCAAAGTCCCGAACGCGGCATCGCATAGGCGCATCGCCTTTTCCAGCATCGCGTCAAATACTGGCGCGAGGTCACCGGGGGAGGAGTTGATGACCTGCAAGACCTCGGCTGTCGCAGTCTGGTAGGCGAGCGACTGTTGCAGATCTTCGGTGCGCTGGCGTAAATCGCTGAACAGGCCCGCGTTCTCGATCGCGATCACCGCCTGGTCGGCAAAGGTTTGGACCAGGGCGATCTGATTATCGGTGAAGGGCTGCCACACGGATCGGTAGGTCACTAAGGCGCCGATCATCTCGCCCTGCTTGAGCAAAGGAACAGCGAGAAGGGAGCGCGCGCCCACGCGTTCCAATGTCCAGATCCGGAACGGGTCGCCGGCGCGGTAGGCGTCATCCGCCATGAGATCCGGGACATGGACCGGAGCCTTGCTTTGCGCTGCCTGACAAAGTGCCGTCAGCGGGCCCGGTCGAAACGGATTCTCGAGCAAAAGCGCCACCGCCTCGGGATTGGGATTGCGCACCGCTGCCGGGGTAAAGGTCCCGGCATCGTAGAGCCACAGATTTCCGGCATCGGCGCTGCACAACTCCGTGATGCGATCCAGGATGGCCTCGAATACGGGTTTGAGGTCATCGGGAGAACTCGTCAAGATGCGCAGCACCTCGGCTGTCGCAGTCTGATACGCCAGAGACTCCTGCAGATCATTAGTGCGCTGTCGCAGGTCGGCGAGCAGCCGCGCGTTTTCGATCGCAATCGCGGCCTGGGCGGCAAGACCCTTCAGTCGGGCGATCTGCGCCTCGGAAAACGGCCGGACCTGTTCGCGGCCGACCGCGATGACGCCAAGTAGCTCTTCGTTCTTTCGGATCGCGATGTTGAGACCGGTGCGCGACCGGCGCAAATCCAGGACGGCACGACGCAGCTTGTTCTCCGCGCATGTAGCGGCCAGGTCCGGGACATGGACGACGTCGTTGCCGCGCCGGAGATCGGCGAAGACGGGCGCCTCCTCGGCCGGGTTCTCTATGTAGTGACGGTATGCCGGCGGTACGGCGTGGAACGCCGCGGGATTGAAGCGCGTCCCGTCATAGATCCACAAGATCCCGGAATCGATGTTACATAGCCGGGCCGCCTTGTCGAGCACCGTCTCGAAGACCGGGGTCATGTTGCCGGGCGAATTATTGATGATCTGCAATACTTCCGCCGTCGCGAGCTGCTGATCGAGGGCGTCGCGCAACTCGGCGGTGCGCTCTGCGACCTGCACTTCGAGCCGCTCCGCCGCCTCGGCCCGCTCGGCGAGCAGCGCATCGCGCTCGATAGCGTTCTGTCGGAACACTTCGACCGACCGGCCCATTGCCGCGATCTCGTCCGCGCCTTCGTGGTTGACCGCGATATCGCGGCGTCCGCCGGCGATCGCCGCCATTGCGGCACTGAGATGGGTCAGCCGCGAGACGATGTTGCGGCCGACATAAAGCCAGACGATCAGCACCGAGCTCAGCAAGCTCAACACCACGATGCCGGCCAATGCGATGCTGCCGGCGCGCTGTGCTGCAAAGGCACGTCGAGCCGCGGTGTCCATCTGCCGCTTCGAGATGGAGACGAGCGCTTTGACCGCGTCCGACAGACGATTGGAGAGACTGGTATTCTCGGCGATCAACCGGCGACTGTCGCCGGTGGCCTCCAACTCGGCCTTTCTGACGGCGAAGAGTCCGCCGGGACCGAGGGCGGATCGATGCATCAGCTCGATTCCCGGCAGCAGCGCGGTAGAGGTTTCAAGGTCGACCCCGGACACCAGTCCGTCGATCTCGCGCATCACAGCTTCTGCGTTGGCTTCGATTCGCGCCAGCTCTTCAAGGTCGCCAGTCTCCATGCCGCCGACCAAGATTTGAAAACTGTCCGCGGCTTTCCGCTGTAACTGATTGAGTGGAAGCATCGCCAATGTCGCCTGGTCAAGCTCGTCTATAGCTCCAACCTTATCGGCGGTGTTTGCGCCGGGTACCGAGGATTCTCGCTGTAAATCGACGACCTGCTTTTGCAACGCGTCAAACTGCGATGACCAGGCTTTGGCAAATTGTCGGGACGCCTTGAATGCGTTCCGCAGCAGCGCCTTTTCGTCGGATGCCATCTCGTTTCGTCGCATGACCGCGATGCCGATATCGTCGAGATTTGCGGTCAGGCTCTCGATGGTCGCATCGATCTCCATCAGCGGCGGCGTCTGGCCGTCGACCGACTGCAACGCGCCAAGCTCGCGGCGTATCGCTTCCAACTCGGAATTCTTTGCAGCCGTGATTACCGAGATCTCGTCGGCACTCGCTGTGTTCACCAGGGATTGCCCGGTGGCGACTAGGCGCTCGGTGTGCCGCAGCAACTCCATCGCGCCGACGGTTTCGGGAACCCGTCGTGCGGTCGTGTCCTCGAGCGCTTGACGGCCCGAAACAAACGCCACCAACCCCGCTACCGCGGCAAGGACAGCAAACGAACTGATCCCGCCAAAAGCCAACAAAAGCCGGCCCCGCAGTCCGGTCGGAAGACGAAAATTTGGCCGGATCATCTCGACTTTGACGTTTCATCCCCAGTTAGGTGAGCGCTCCAGTTCGGATGTTCTTCACGCTTAGTCTTATACCTCGGCTTTGCTGGCCCAACTTTTCCTGGGATACGCCTAGCATGCACGTGTTCACCCAATAAGCGCCCACGCGACCTTCGACCGGAGAAACTCGAAACTCACCCGCGCGAGACTTCACAAGATAAGCTAGGGAGGACAACCCATGCGAATACGGATTTGGGCAACGATATGGCCGATGATCGTGATCGGCTGGTCTTCACCTTCGCTCTGTGCCGAAGCGGGCTGGCCGTCTTCTTTGACCATTGGTACGGCATCGCCGGGCGGGGTTTACTTGGTCTACGGGAATGCCTTGGCGCCCATTCTCGCCAACGCCCTCGGGGTACCGGTAACTCGGCGCAAGCAACGCAAGGTCCTGATCAAAACATACTGCTGCTCGAAAGCGGCAACGTGCAGCTGGCCTTTGTGACGATGGGGACCGCGCTTCAAGGCTGGAACGGGACCGGTGCGTGGACGCATGGCAAAGAGCTGCGGTCGATGCGCGCATTGTTCCCGATGTACGATACGCCGTTCCAGTTTGTCGCGCTCGAGAGTTCGGCGATACACACCTTGCCCGATCTGGCCGACAAACGGATCGGCGTCGGGCCCCAGGGAGGCACGGGAGGGTCATACGCGAGCAAGATCTTCGAGGCGCTCGGCATTCCCACGGCGGTGCGCTATGGGGCCTGGAGCAGCCTGAGCACGCAGGTGCGATCCGGACAGCTCGACGCGCTCCTCGGCACGGCAGGTGTCCCATTCCCGGTGATTACCGAACTCGACCGCACAGAGCATGTCCGCTTTATCCCGCTCAGTGCCGACGAGATCACTAAGCTGCGCAAGGCAATGCCGGAATTCTCGGCGTCGGTGGTGCCGGCCGGGTCGTACCCGTTGCTGAATACCGATTACAAGACAGTCGGCCTGTTCAATTTCGGCGTTGCGAGCAAGGACCTCCCAGACGATCTGGTCTATGCCATCGTCAAAGCATTCTACGCCAATCACGACCGGCTCGTGAAGGCCAACCCCGCGGCCGGGGAGAGCGTGGTCGAAAATTTGGACCGTAACACCTTCATCCCCTACCATCCGGGTGCGGTGCGCTATTACCGTGAGATCGGCGTCGAGCTGCCGGCGGACCTCGTCTCGGCACGCTGAGGGGCGCGCTCACAGCCCCAGATAGAATTTGCGGACGAGTTCGTTGTTGTTGAGCTCGTCGGCGGAACCGCCTTCGAAGGCGATCTTGCCGTGGACGATGACATAGCCGCGGTCGGCGATACGAACGGCTTGGTTGAAGTTCTGCTCGGCCATCAGCACGGTCAGCTGGTAACGGTCCTTCAATTCCTTGATCTTCTCGATCGTGCGCTTGACGAGGACCGGGGCGAGGCCGACCGACGGCTCGTCGATCAAAAGGATCTTGGGCGCCGACATCAGCGCGCGCGCCAAGGCCAGCATCTGCTGCTCGCCGCCGCTGAGGCTGCCTGCCAATTGGCGCCGGCGTTCGCGGAGCACCGGGAAGGTGTCGTATGAGGAGTTGAGATTGTGCGCAATTGCCGTGCGCGCCAGCGGGCGGAAGGCGCCCAACAGCAGGTTTTCCTCGACGCTCAGCTTTGGGAAGAGGCGCCGGCCTTCCGGCACCAGGCTGATCCCGAGATCGACGATCGCCTCGGTCGAGCGGCCGACCAAATCGTGCCGCTCGCCGTCGATCTCGGCGACGATCGTCCCGGCGGTGGGCGGCACGATCCCCATGATGCATTTCATCAGCGTGCTCTTGCCGTTGCCGTTGGTGCCGAGCAGCACGACCGTCTGGCCCGGTTCGACCGACAGCGAGACGTCCTCGAGCACCCGCACCGCGCCATAGCCCGCGTCGAGGCCGGTTACGGAAAGGCTACTCGCCAAGATAGGCCCTCTCGACCTCGGGGTTGCGGATCGCCTCCTGCGGGGAGCCGTCGGCGATCTTCTGCCCGGCGACCAGCACGACGAGCCGGGTCGAAAAGCTCATGACCGCCCGCATGATGTGCTCGATCAAGACGATCGTGATGCCCTGCTCGTTGAGGCGGAAGAGCACGAGCAGGATCTCCTCGACCTCCGAGGGCGACAAGCCCGCCATTGCCTCGTCGGCAAAGAGGAGGTGCGGCGCGCTGGCGACGGCGCGGGCGAGCTCGAGCTTGCGCATCTCGACCTGGGTCAGGTCTCGCGGCAGATGCAGCGCCTTGTCGGCGAGCCCGACATCGGCGAGCAGCGCGCGGCAGCGTTCATCGATCGCCGCACCGGAGAGATGCGCACCATGACGGGCATTCACAGTGTAGAGCAGCGGGATCCGCAGATTGTCGACGAGGTTGAGACTGCGGAACGGCTTTGGCAATTGGAAGCTGCGGGCGAGCCCCAATCGGGTGCGCCGGTAGGCCGGCATGCGGTCGATCGTGTGCCCGTCAAATACCGCGCTCCCGCTGTCGTGATGCAATGTGCCGGAGAGGCAGTTGACGAGCGTGCTCTTGCCGGAGCCGTTGGGTCCGATCAAACCGAGCCGCTCGCCGGCGGCGACGGTGAGGTTGATGTCCTCCAGCGCGACAAAACCGCCGAAGCGCTTGCCGAGCCCGCGGACCTCGAGGATGGAAGCGGGCATCAGCGGAGGCTGGCACGCCGGCGGCTCTGCACCAGACCGACGATGCCATTGGGCGCGATGACCACAAAGACGATCAGCAGAACGCCGACGATCAGCAGGTTGAGCGCCGAGGAAATCGTCACGGTGGCGAGCTGCTGGATCGTGCCGAGCAATACTGCGCCGATTACGGGACCGATCCAGCTGGTCATGCCGCCGATCATCGGCATTGCGACGCTATTGACGGCGTAAGAGAGATTGAAGCTCGAGGCCGGATCGAGATAGGTGACGTAGTAGGGCAGGGGAGCTCCGGACATGCCCATCAAGGCGCCGCTCAGTGTCGTAGAGATGAGCTTCAGCCGCAATGTCGGCACTCCCGCCGCCTCGGCCGCCTGCTCGTCGTCGCGGATCGCATTGAAGCCAAGGCCGAGCGTCGAGCGCTCGATGGTCCGCGCGATCGCCACCGAGATCCAGGTCAGCGCCAGCATCAGCGAATAGAGATACTGGATATAGCTGCCATAGATCGGCGATTGCTGCGGCCGAATGACATAAATGCCGCGCGATCCGCCGACAAAATCCCAGTTGACGATCAGGGTCTGCGCGACGATCGCCAATGCCAGGGTGGCGATCGCGAAAAACACGCCCTTGAGCCGCAGGGTCAAATACCCCATCCCAAACCCGACAATGCCGGAGGTGACGCCGCCAACCAGCATCATGACCGGGACGGGCAGACTGGTCGTCTTGTGCAGCACGACCGTGGTATAGGCGCCAACGGCAAAAAACGCGCCCGTCCCGAAATTGGTGTATCCCGTATAGCCGCCGAGAATGTTCCACGCCGTCGCGAGGACAATGAACTGCAAAACCTGGTAGGCAGCGAAGAAATAATACTCGTTCGTGAGGAGCCACCGCGTCAGCAGCAGAAACGCGATGGCGACAACAAACGAGACGATCCAGAATTTCCCGGTGCCCATCTGCCCTCACCTTAAAGAGCCCCTCTCCCACAATGCGGGAGAGGGAGGGACCCGGCCCGCAGGGCTGGCTATTCCTCCTCTCCGCCCCCAAGGGCGGAGAGGGCCGGGGTGAGGTGGGGGAATTCTGGGCTGTGGCGCCACCCACCTCACCCTCCCCATCGCCGAAGCGATGGGTCCCCTCCCTCTCCCCCCGCAAGCGGGCGGAGAGAGCAAATCCCGCAGTGCGGGAGAAAGGCTAATTGGGCAAGAATCTGGACCGCTCCGCATCATCGCTAGCGCCCGAGGATGCCGGCGGGGCGGACGGCGAGGGTCAGCAGGAGAAAGCCGAACGCGACGGCCGGCGCCCAGGAGGGGCCGTAGAAAGTCGCGGTGATGCTTTCGACGATGCCGATCAGGATGGCGCCGGCGAGCATGCCGGGAAAGCTGGTCATGCCGCCGAGCACGCAGATCGCAAAGATCCGTCCGATATAATCGCGGCCGATCGACGGCTCGACCGGCTGAATGATGATCAAGAGGGCGCCGGCGACTGAGGCGGTGGCGATCGAGATGCCGAAGGCGATGCGCTTGACGCGGCTGGGATTGGCCGCCATCAGCTGCAGGGCAAGCCGGTCCTGCGACACCGCGAGGATGGCGCGGCCGATAAATGTGCGCCCCAAGAAGACTTGCATTACCGCGAGCATCAGCAGCGAGACCAGGAACGGGACCAGCATGCGCAACGGTAAATCGACAAAGCCGAGATGCAGGCTCGGACCGATGTACGGGGCTTCGACAAACCGGTAATCGACGCCAAAGACGAGGATCAAACCGACCTCGCCGACAAACAACAGACCGAAGAAGAAAGCGAGACCCTGGATCGACTCCTCGCCGCGCCGCTCGAACGCATAATAGTAGATCTCGTAGACCGCCATGCCGACGAGAAAGAATGCAGGAGCCATGACGACGCCAATCAAGATCGGGTCGATCCCGAAATTGGAGTTGACGATATAGGCGACAAAGGACCCGAGCATGATGAACGCCGGGTGCGCAATATTGACGATGTCGAGCATGCCGAACGAAATCGTGACGCCGACCGTAACCGCCGCGTAAAACCCGCCGAGCAACAGGCCGGCGACGATCGCGTTGACCGCCAGATCGATAGAAATCATGAGAGCCAGCTGTCCGCCGGCATGCGTCCGGACACGCTGCAGGCAGCATAGGTCGATCTCAGCATATCTCCTTCCCATTGGTTGAGCTCGGTTTTCTCCGGCCCATTAGAGCAGTATCAATGCGTGATGTTAAGAGATCGTCGCGAGAGGCATTCGAGCATCGCCCAGGCTAATTGCGATGTGTTTTCCGATACAAGCCGTGTTGGAGGATTTTCCCGAACCCGGGTCGCTCGACATGTCAACGGGCAGGCAAAAAAACACCCCATCGCGCTGAGGCGATGGGGTGTGGGCCGTTGATTAGGTCAGATGACCACTAATCCTGGTCTGGGTCGTACCGTCCGTAGATCGTAATGCACCCGGTCAAGCAGTTGGGGACCGCGTTGTTCGCCGCTATGGGCACGAACACGTGGTTGGTATCAGCGTCGGCGGCCACCGAATGTGCCGTCCCAGCAGGGGTCGTGCCGTCGTTCGCCGGCACATTAAGCGTCGGCACCCGCTGATCCAGGGTTTCGCTCAATGCGTCGATCACGTCGAGCGTCGCGGCACCTTGCGAAACGTTGACGGGTGCTGTCGTGGCTGTCCCTACCGGGGGGCGCGCCGGGAAGAGAGCATTGGGGGCGAGATTGCTGCCTGATGACGCGGCGTAATAGTGATTATCGCCCTTGTTGAACCAGACCTCGTCCCCGACGCCCGCACCCAGCACGTTCGCTTCGATGCTGCCCGTTTTCGCATTCAGGACCACTAATTGGGGCGCTGCGGTAAACGTATTCCTGTCCGCATTCCCGGTCCATAAGCTGCCGTTCGTAGCCCAGATTGTATTGCAGTTGGCGAGCAGATCTTCGTGCGGACCCAAGGCAAGACCGGCCGGCGAGCAAAACGTCAGGGTATAAATCGCTTCCACCGTGCCCGTGGTCGAGATGCGAATGACCGCTCCCTGCGTGGGATTCGGCCCGAGTTGCGGGATCGAGAGAAAGAACTTTTGGGTGCCGGGATCCCACACAGGTTGCTCAGCCCCATTCTGCGCGTCAACGCCACTGTGGGCCGTATCAAGGAAGATATTCTTTACGACTGCGAGGGCGCCGGTCGTCTGGTTGACACTAACCAAGGTAGCAACGGGCGGCGTTGAGGCATTGTTGATCGCCAGGATCAGCCCGTCCTTGGGATCGTAGGCCAGCTCGTCTGCACGCGTCGGTTCGCCGGCCAAAGTAGTGACCTCGCTGACGGTCAGCGGCGGGTTTTGCCTGAGGTCGAAGCTCAGCACGCGGCTCGGGGCATCGGTCACAAAGAGCCACGGGAAAGCGGCCACGACGCCATTGGGGCCGGCCGTGGCGGTCGAGAAGGCGGGCGGCGAAATCCCCGCGAACGGGGCGTGGCCGTTGTTCGGGACAATCTGTTTGACGATCGACTCGGCAAAGAGTGCGTCGACGGCTTTGTTGGAGCGATCGGCAAGATAGTAGGTTCCGTCCGACTGGTCGACGAAACTGATATCGAATGAGAATGTGCCAGTCCCGGTGTTGGTGGCACTGATCGGGATCGGAACGCTGGAGAGCAGATGGACGGCCGGTTCAAATTTTCTACCGCCATCGTCGCCCCACGCTCCCCCGGCCACCAGCACGGGTGCGGCCATCAATACTGAGGATACAACGCATTTCTTTAGTAAGGCGCGCAAGGTACTATGCGCTTGAAGCATTTCGTCCTCCCATCTCGCGTAGTGTTGTCGAGAGCGCCGTTCGAGGTAGCGTCCGGCGCGCAAAAAATTAAACATTTAAATTAGATAGTCAACATCTTTTTGACGCGTTTTTGACTAATTCGCCTTTATGATGGTTTTATGTCTGTTACGTTTTGTAAGAAAATGTAACTTTAAGGCGCAAAATCGGGATGATGTTTGGTTAACAGGTTGAGCGGAAGCCTTGTCAAATGGAAAGCTGGCATGCTCTACGCAAAGAGCGAGGCGCTCCACAGCACCAGCGCGGCGGCAGCGAAACCGAGGTGAAAGAGTTGGCGGCCTTCCCCTAGAGCCCGCCGGCGCGGCTGCGCGCCGTGACTAGCCGCTGCAAACCCCGCCTCCTCGCTCCTGCTCGGCGATGCAGAAATAGCTCTCGGGTGCGCCGCCGATACGAAGCCGTCGCGATCGGCGGCGCGACTTTCACGCCGCTGAAGATTGTCCGGGATGTGTGCCGGCCCGTTGTGGCAGAAAGACAAGGCATCCGAGAATAAAGGCAGCGATCACCGCCGACGCGATTGGGCGGCTCAAAGCGAGCCCGCCATGGCTTACCGGCTTGTCCAAGAAGTCGCCAACCGTAGCCCCAAGCGGTCGGGTCAGGATGAACGCCGCCCAGAACAGCAGAACCCGCGACACGCTGGTCCAGTAATAGACTGCAGCAAGCACCGCCAGCCCAGCCGCAAAGACGAGCGCCCCTCCTTCGTAGCCGAGACCTGTCGTGTCGGCCATCCAATCGCCGAGAGCAGTTCCCAGCGTTTGTGAAAAGGTGATCGCCGTCCAATAGAATGCTTCTACCTTGGGCGTGTTGACGGTTTCCACCGATATGGAACCGAGCGACCAATACCACAGGCCGAGCGTTGCCAGGAGGCAGAGAAACAAAAGCGACGATCCACCGGTGTAGCCAATGCCCAAGGAGCGGTCCGCAAAATCGGCCATCGTCGTACCGGCCGTCGTGGAGGCCACGATCGTTGCCCAATAAAGAAACGGACGAAATTTTTTCGCCGCAATCTGAAGCCAAACCAGAATCACCAGGAGTGAAAGGAAAATCGCCGTTCCCGTCAGGTAGCCCCAATTCAACGTCATCGTGACCGAATCCCCGCCGGTCTCCCCCAAGGTTGTCGCGGCAATTTTGATGATCCAGAAGGTTAATGTGACCGCTGGTACCTTAGTAGCATAATCATCAGAACTACGCATAGTCTGGACCTCTTGCTTCGGACGACAATAGGGCAACAAAAAAGGAACATCCGCGCTCTCTGGCGCGAATGTCCTATCAAATTTACTCTGACAGAAAGAGTTGGAACCCGGATTGGTCTGCGCAACGGGCATCATGACCACCTTACGATTTTTTAATGTTGAGGCGGTGCGACTGAGCGCCGCTGCTCCGAAGTTGCGCCGGACGCGATTTGGTATGGATCGCCCCCAAGCCTGGACCGCGCTCGTCGGCCTCCTGGTTCGGGTGGGCTTGTCGGGCCTGGCGTGGGTTCCCGCGCCGACCTGGGGAGGACCGCCGTTCCGCACAGATGACCCGGTGCCCGTGGAACCCCACCACTGGGAGGTGTATGCCTTCTCGACGGGCACTTACACCGCAGGCGAAACGAGTGCGATTTTGCCGGGGATCGACGCCAATTACGGCGCGGCACCAAATGTTCAGCTGCACGCTACCCTTCCGGTCGCGTTTGATCAGAGAAGTAGCGTTGCCCGCTTCGGCTACGGGGACTCCGAACTGGGCATAAAGTATCGCTTTCTGGAGGAAGATCCGGCAGGCTTGCGGCCACAGGCTGCGATCTACCCAGCGCTCGATTTCCCGACTGGGAATGCCTCAAGGAACTTGGGCGCCGGCCATGCGCACGCGTTCCTGCCGTTATGGGTGCAGAAGAGTCTCGGCGAGTGGACGACCTTTGCCGGCATCGGCTATTCGAGAAATCCTGGGGCTGGAAACCGGAACTTCTGGTATTTTGGATGGGCGGTACAACGGCAGGTCACGGCCGATCTAGCGGTTGGTGGCGAGGTGTACCACCAGACTGCTGAAACTGCGGGTGGCAATGACCAAACCGGCTTTAATCTCGGAATCCTGTATGATTTGACTGATCATTATCATCTGCTCTTCTCAGCTGGCCGGGGCATCCAGAATCCGGCCACAACCAACGAATTTTCCTATTATGCGGCCATCCAGTTTACTTTCTAAGACGAGGTCCTGATCAATGCCGCCTCTGCGCAGGCTCGGTAGGCATCCTTGTCGGATGTATTATCTGCAATGTAGGCGCAACGGCGGCGCGGACGCACTGTGCAGTGCGGCGGCTGGCCGATACCAGGACGAGATACGCAGATTGTCAGGCCGGGATCAGCGGCTCGCCGCGCATGTATTTGCCGCGGCAGAACAGCAACGTCGGCTTCGGCGTATAAGCGTAGCGCTCGACGTGGCCGATGAAGATGATGTGGTCGCCGCCATAGTGCCGATATTCGTTGCGGCACTCGAAATGCGCTGCCGAGCCGATCAATACCGGGGCGCCGCATTCGGGGATGATGTGGTCGATTTCGACGAATTTGTTCTCGTGCGTGCGGGCGAATTTGTTCGACAGCTCGATCTGGTCGTGCGCCAATATGTTGACGACGAAATGCGAGCCTTCCTGGAAAGCCGGCAGGCTCTGCGCGTAGAGCGAGGCGCTCCACAGCACTAAGGGCGGCGTCAGCGACACTGAGGTGAAGGAGTTGGCGGTCATGCCGTAGAGCCCACCCGACGCGCTGCGCGCCGTGACGATTGTCACGCCGGTCGCAAAGGTGCCGAGCGCGCTGCGGAAATCGCGCAAATCGAAGCCCTCGCCCGCCGTGCTTCGCACCGGTGCGGCATGGCTGCCGATGAACTCGTCTTTTGGGATTTCGTTGTCCACAGCCGCCACCCTCAGAGCGGCGCGTCGGGCGGCAGCCCGAGCGCCACCCTGCCGTAGATCGCGCCGTTGACGTCCCAGTTCAGATGGTAATGGGCATTGGCCGCATGGACATCGCGGAACGCTCGCTGGATCGGGTTCCTGTGATAAATCGCGCCGCCGCCGGTTGCGGCGAACAGAAGATCGACCGCCTTGGTGCACAAGCTCGCGGCAAAGGCGCCGTCGCGCCGGTAGCGCGCGCGCTGCTCGATGCTCGGCACGACCCCAGCCTCGGTGATCCGCATTGCCTCGTCGCAATCGCGCACTGCGATCGCCTCGGCCGCGTCGGCTAGCGCCGCCGCTTCGGCGAGATGCACCTGGATGTTGGTGAAATCGGCGAGGTTCTTGCCGGTATAGGCGCTCAGCCTGTTGCGGGTCGTCTCGGCGAAGTGCTGGATTGCCCCGCGGGCTATGCCGAGCGACACGCCCGCGATAGCGTAGGCAAAAAGGCTGACGGCCGGAAGCTTGTACAACGTTCCGGGATTGAGTTCACTGCCCCGATTGGGGCCACCCTTGATGCGCTCGGTGGCGAGGGTGCGATAGGCCGGAACAAAAACGTCCTTGACCTCGACGTCCTTGCTGCCGGTTCCGGCGAGGCCGATCACCTCCCAGGTGTCGATGATCGTGTAGTCGCTCGCCGGCACCAGAAGCATGCGGTGCTCGCTCTGCCCGGTCTCCTCGTCGCTGACCACGGCGCCGAACATGTTCCAGGCCGCGGCATCGATGCCGCTCGAAAACGGCCAGCGGCCGCTGAGGCGATAACCGCCCTCGACGCGCCGCGCGCGGCCGCGCGCGAAGATCAATGCCGAGCTGATCAGGCTGTCCGGCGAATTCGCCCCAGATCTCGTCCTGCGCCTCGGGGTGCCACATACCGAGCAGCCAATGATGGGCGGCGAGGTTGGCCAGCACCCAGGAGGTCGAGCCGCAACCCTGCCCGATCACCGCGGTCAGCTCGTACAACGCACGGAAGGGCAGCTCACTGCCGCCGACACGGGCCGGCTGCAGCATGCGGAAGAGACCGCTCGAATGCAGATCGGCGATCGTCTCGTCGGGCAGCCGACGAAGCTGCTCGGCCCGCGGGGCGCGCTCGCGCAGAATCGGGATCAGCGCCTCGGCCCGCGCCAGCAGCTCATCGAAGCGCGGCGGGGCCCCGCGCTTGTCGGTTTTTGCCTCGGGCATCGCGCTCCTCCCGGATATGCCAGCCTGTGCTATCCTACTCCTCGCATCGCAACTCGGCGATATTTCTATTCATAGGGGTCTGGTCGCGCCCTTGACCCGATATCGGTGCGCACATGATTGCCAACTCCAAGGGAGAAAAACACTGATGTATAAAGTAACCGGTTTGGCCGCGGGGGCGCTCGGTTTGGCAATCGGGCTGGTCGGAAACGGCACGCCGGCGGCTGCCCAGGCGAATGTGCAGGTCGGCACGCTGACCTGCAATGTGTCCGGCGGATGGGGATTTGTGTTCGGCTCGTCGAAGGCCGTGCGCTGTACCTTCGCGCGGGCGGGAGGCCGGCCGGAGCACTATGCCGGCTCGATCGACAAATTCGGTGTGGACATTGGCTATACGCAAGGCGGCGTATTGGTTTGGGGCGTGTTCGCGCCGAGCGGCAGCCTCGCGCCCGGAGCGCTGTCGGGCAATTATGTTGGCGCGAGCGGAAGCGCCACGGTCGGGGTCGGCGCCGGCGCCAATGTGCTGGTCGGCGGCTCCAACCGGACGATTTCGCTGCAACCGGTTAGCATCGAAGGCAACACCGGTCTCAACGTCGCAGCCGGGATCGCTTCGATCAGCCTGCGCTACCAAGCTCAAATCGGACGCCGAGGCCGATAGCAACAAGGCCGGCCGGTGACCCTTCCTATGCAGAATGATCACAGGTTGGCTTCATCTCTCGGTCATCCGTCGGCGCTATTGTCGGCAAATGATCCGCGGACGACCGGAACCGGGCGGCGACGCCCGAAATCCGGCGCTCGCAGCGACGTTTTCTTGGCGCCGATGTTCCGCCTTATCTATTACCTATACGCGCGGCGGCTGGTCCGCGACGTCGGGAGCCGGCCGATGCCGCGCCATGTCGGCATCATTCTCGACGGCAACCGCCGCCATGGCCGTTCGCGCGGCATCACCGAGCCGAGGGAAGTGTACGACCTCGGTGCGAACAAGCTCGACGACATCCTCGAATGGTGCGTCGAGCTCGATATTCCAACGGTCACGCTCTGGGTCTTTTCGACCGACAACTTCCAGAGGCCGGCAGCCGAAGTCTCCGGTATTCTGGCTTCGATCGAGGCCAAGCTGACGGCGTTGGCCAGCGACCCCGAAATCCACCGTCGGCGCGTGAGGGTTCGTGCGATCGGCTGCCTCACGATGCTCCCCGAGCCCGTGCTTGCCGCGATCAGGGCGGCCGAATGCGCGACTTCGAGCTATGACGGGCTGGAGGTCAACATTGCCGTCGCCTATGGCGGGCGCCAGGAAATCACGGATGCGGTGCGCGCCCTGCTCTGGTGCGCGGCTGAGAAGCAGGCAACCTTGGCCGAGGCGATCGATCAAGTCACCCCCAAAGCCATTGCCAGCCATCTCTACACCGCGGGCCTGCCCGACCCCGATCTGATCATTCGCACGAGCGGGGAGATCCGCCTCTCGGGCTTTCTCCTTTGGCAGAGCGCCCATAGCGAATTTTATTTCACCGATGTCCCGTGGCCTGCCTTCCGCAAAATCGATTTCCTGCGCGCCATCCGCTCCTTCCAACAACGCCGCCGCCGCTTCGGCTGCTGAGCCGATTGACGCCGCAGCCCCGACGCGAGTAGGCCTTTTCCGGATGAGCGATCCCAACGGAGATTCCCAATGCCTGTAGCGGCAATGAACCATTTCACGGTGTTGAGCGACGACCTGGAGGCCACGCGGCGCTTCTATTGCGATCTGTTCGGCTTCAAGGTGGGCTGGCGGCCGCCCTTCCAGTTTCCGGGATGGTGGCTCTATGCCGGCGACGACACCCCGATCCTCCACGTCATTCACAGCAAGACGCTCCCGCAGGACCGGGGCGGCGTCCTTGACCACATGGCGTTCTCCGCCAAGGATCTGCCCGCCACCGTCGCGACCCTCAAACGCGAGGGCATCGATTACGAGCTGCGGCGCCTGCCCGGCGGCGGCATCTGGCAGCTGTTCTTCCACGACCCGTGCGGCGCCAAAGTCGAGTTCGATTTCGACAAAAACGAACCGGCGCCGGAAGCCCACGTCGAGGCCTGACTCTCACCCGCCTCGCTGCGCTCGGCACCCTCTCCCGCGATGCCGGATAGGGGCGCTTGGTGGATGAGGGCTGTCGCCGCTTACTCCGCTGCTCGGGCGCCAAGCGCGGCTAGGCGCTGCTGCGCATCGAGAACCGTCGTCTTCTGTTCGGTTGCCGGCTTGAGATGGAAATCGAATGGGGCGGTGTAGTAGGGCGGTTCGACCCCGAGTCGAGCTGCTTCGCTGTCGCGGGTCTCGTGCCGCACGAAATCGCAGATCAACGAATCCTTGACCGCGAACACCGCATCGCTGCCCAGATACGCGTCGCGCCGGTCGAAGATATGGGTCGTGACCGGCTCGTAGCCGCCGGCTGAAACCACGAAGTGGATATGCGCCGGGCGCCACGGATGGCGGCCGGTGGCGCGCAGCATCCCTCCGACCGGCCCGTCGGAGGGGATCGGGTAATTGACCGGCAGGACAGTGCGGATCAGATAGCGGCCCTCGGCGTCGGTGTGGAACTTGCCGCGCATGTGGAGCTCGCCCTCGAGGCTCTCGTCCTGCGAGTTGTAAAGGCCGCTCGACTGCGTTTGCCAGACATCGAGGAGGGCGCCCTCGATTGGCTGGCCCTCGAGGTCGAGAACCCGGCCGCTGACCAGGGCCGCGACGCCGGTCTTGTCGAGCCGGGCGATGTTGCCGCCGGCCGGCAAATCGGGGGCGCCCAGCCGGTGAAATGGCCCGAACACCGTCGACTTGGTCGCCCCGTCGGGTTTGCGGTGGTTGATCAGATCGACCACCATTGACACCCCGAGCGTGTCCGAGAACAGGATGAATTCCTGGCGCTTGTCGCTGCACATTCGGCCAGCTTCGGTCAGGATTTCGATCGCCTGAAACCACTCCGCCTCAGTCAGCTCGACCTCCTTGACGAAGGCGTGCAGATGCTTGAGGAGGCCGAGCATGATCTGCCGCAGCCGTGGGTCTGGCGTCTGTGCAAAGCGCTGCAGCGCTTCGGCCGTAATGTCGTCTTCGGTTTTGTTGCGCTGGACCGGCATTGCCATTCTCCCTCGTGCGTTGCACGGGAAATATACCGGAAACCGGCGGGCGCCGCACCGAAGCGAACCCCTCCTCCCTCTCCCCGCTGGGCGCGCTTGTGTTTCGGCGGGGAGAGGCAAGGCGATGTCGGACGCAGGTTCAGACGGCGTCGGCGACTTTTTGGCCGTTGGGACTGCCGAGCCCGGTGCAGGCATCCCATCCAGTGGAGGCCGCGAAGTCCCCGTTATTGCCCTGCGTTACCTCATGCAAGGCTGTCGCATTTACGTAGAGGTGGGGATTGATGAACCCGGCCCGCTGGGCTTTTGTCGCATTGATGCGCGCGAGCAGGCCGGCCCACAGCGGCGCGACGGCGCTCGTTCCGCCGATGACCGTGTTCTGGCCGTCGACCCGCACATCGTAGCCGGTTCGCGGGTCGGCAACGCCGCAGACATCAGGTACGCCCCGCATCGCCAACGCCTGTGTTCCGCCGTGGGTCCGCGTGACCTGCAGCCCCTCCTGATATGGCGGCAGCGCAAAAAAGCTGCTGACGCCGCCGCCGGTTGCGCCGTTGTTTGGGCCCTCGTTCCACACTGTCTCCTGCCTGATGGCGATGCCCGAGGCTTGCAGATTGGTGCCGCCGCAAGCCAGGCAAAACGGGCTCGACGCCGGGAAATCGACGTGATCGGCGCCGTCGCCGACGCCGTCATCCGACCCGTTGTCGCCCGCTGCTACGCACACCGTAATCCCCATCGCAGCCGCAGCCTGGAAGGCCTGGTCGAATGCAGTCATCGCCTGCTGTGTCCAGGACGATTCCGGGCCGCCCCAGCTGATCGAGATAATCGAGGGTTTATTTGTGGTGTCGTGAATTGCCGAGGTGATCGCGTCGAGGAAGCCGGCATCGGTGTTCGGCGCGAAATAAACGACGATCTTGGCGCCGGGCGCGATTGCCCCGGCGACCTCGATGTCGAGCATCACCTCGCCGTCCGGTCCATTGCCGGCGCCCGTCGCATGGTTCTTCGCATGGTCGACCGATACGGCGAGCATTCTTGGCTGGCTGACCTGCAATCCCGAGAAGTACTGTTGCAGATCCGCGGTACGATAGCCGCCCCCGAGTTCGATGATCGCAATGCACTCGCCTTGTCCGGTTCCGGCGGGAAACCCGTACAGTGCAGCCAGTTGGGTTGGGGTAAAGGAGGTGGACGCCGCAGCGGCGGCATGCCACTGCACATTACTGTGCGTGGGGCGGGTGCGAAAATGCGGGCGTGCCTGCGGCCGATTGTCGAGACCGAGCACGGCGGTAACCACACCGTGCAGCTCGTCGGGCAGGTGGATCGCCCCGGTTCTGCCGCGATATGAGCCGCCAGCGTGCTCGAATTGCTGCAAATCCACGCCAAAAGCATCATTGAACTGGACGACTGTGCCGGAGAGCACGACCGCACGCCTGCCCGGGTGCTCCTCGACGACGGCAAGACCGTGCTGGTTCGCGAATTGCTTGACGGCTTGGATGTCTGTCGGGTCCGCCCCGAATTGGTGGTCGTATTCCTCATGGGTCAGGTGACGATCGGACTTGTCGCCGGCGGCGATCTTCCTGACCATTTCCTGCAATGCGTCATGCTGACGGTGGCGCAGGACCAAGGTAGCCTCCAGCCGTTCCGTCGGATCGGCTTTCCCGATCGAATGTGCGTCTGGCAGCGGTTGCCTCTCGCTGCCAATCAGCGGATTGTTTGGCATAGCTCCACACTCCTCAGTTTTGTCGACATGCGCCGCGCAGATCTGCGAACGGCTCTGCCACGGCACGAAGCGGCAGCTGGACCGAACTCGAATTCTTCTGTAACGCTGGTTTGTTAGGCCGGGATCGCCAAACGACCCAACAAATTAACTATACCACAAATATTCGTTAAAATCAAGCGCGATCTCAACAGGCACGCTTGGTTTAGGGCGAGGCGATGGCGGCAAGTGTTCGTTGCCGGCGGCCCAGTGGCCAGTGCTCGCCGAGCAGTGCCAGCGCGACCGTCAATGCCATGAACACGACGCTGGCGCCGAATACCCAACGCGGGGCGCCGCTGTCCATGATCCAGCCGAACAGCATCGGCCCGACGGTGCCACCGATGCTGAACCCGGTCGTGACGATCCCGAACGCGCGTCCAACGGCGCCGGGCGGAGCGGCGGCGCGGACCAGCATGTCGCGAGACGGCATGATCATGCCCGAGAGAAAGCCTGCTAGGCCCATTGACCCGACGAGCACCGTCGGTGCGAACCCGACCGTTGCGATCAGCAGCATGATGACGGCGTTGATCGCAAACCCGGCGGCAGCGACATCACCGTGCCGACGCGTCAGATCGGCGACGAACCCGCCGCCCAGCACCCCAAAGGCGCTCGCCGTCAAAAACGCGGTGAGCGCCAGGTTCGCCGTTGAGAACGGCAATGCGTAGGCGCCCATCAGCGCGACGACCGAAAAGTTGCTGATGCCGCTGGTGGACAGGCTGAGGAGGATGAAAAAGACCGTCAGCCCGAGGATGGCCGGGCTGAACACCTTGCCGTGCTGGCGCGCCTGCCGGTCGGCGCGAGCCGCGGGCCGCGATGGGCCGGCCTCACCCTCGATTTGCGGCGCGAGCAGCAGCGGCACGGCAACGACAAAGCCAACCAGCCCCGCGACGATCAACGCGAATTTCATGCCTACCGTCGCGGCCAGGAGCAGCATCGTGGCCGGCGCAATCGCACCTCCGAACATGCCGGCGAAAGTATGCACCGAAAAGGCCTTGCCGATGCGGGCGGCGGTAATCCTGGCCGACAAGATGGCGTAATCGGCCGGATGATAAACCGCATTGGCGATCCCGAGCAGCGCTGCCGCAACGAGCAGCCAAGGGTACGAATTTACCAGCCCGATCGAGGCGATCGCGGACCCGCCGAGGCAAAGCGCTAAAATCAGCAACCGGCGCGAGCCCATTCGGTCGGCTAGATAGCCCATGGGCAGCTGTGCGGCGACCGACGCGGCGGCGCCGATCGTCAGCGCGAAGCCGAGTTCGACAAAGCCGACGCCGAAATGCTGCTTCAGAAACGGAAACAGCGGCGGCAGCACCAGCATGTGAAAATGGGAAACGAAATGTGCCGCCGAAACGAGCCCGATGGCCCGAAGCTCCCCACTCTTCCCGCGACGACCGAGGGCGATTGCATCGCTTGTCATTCTTCGCAACCTACTCCGACGCTTGAATGTATCGGGTCAGGCTTAGCTGCAGTGCCAGCCGAGAACAATGGCCAGCTTCGCCGTCGTGCTATGCAGGCTTATGCGGCTGCCGCGACCGCCATTTTGAGCCGATCGTACTCGGCGCGCACGATTTCGGCGCCGTAGACGCGCTCGAGCCGTCGCACGGTGAAATGACCGCGCGCCACATCCTGAAAGTGCTCGATGAAGGCGAGATTGACGGCCGCACCGCCCACGGCGCCGACTACCGCGACGGTCTGTGCAGCGATCTTCTGGGACACGACGACTCCGAACCGCGAAGCGATCTGCGTCAAGAAACGGACGAGAAACGGCGCCCCCTCGCGGATCGCGCCTTTGTCCAACGCGAAATCGGCAACCTCGACCAGCCCGCGGGCGAGCATCGCGCGGACCGCGAAATAATCGGCCTCCACGCCCGTCTCGTCGGCCGGCGGACCGCCAAGCGCGAACACTTCGAGACACGCCAGCCCCGTGCGCGGGTCTGCCAGATCCTCGCCTTCCTGCTGCGCGATCGCCGCGATCGCGCGGAGCATGATCGTCGTCGAAACCGGCAGCTCGACCGTCAGCGCGGCAAGACCGAACGCGCCGCCGATCGCCCCCGAGGTGCAGGCGAGCCCGGAATGAAGCTTGCGGCCGCCGGCAAAGCGGCGGTAACGCAGACTGTACAAAGCGACGTCGAGCGCCCGCTCCAAGGCATGCTTCGCCACCTTGGCGACCGCCGTCGAGGCGGCCGCCGGCAATGCCCGTTGCACAAAGCCGACGGGCTTTCCGGCGAGCCCCGCGAGCCGTCCGGCAAGGCTCGGGCTTTCGAGCCGCCGCACCGCCGCGGCAAGGGCTTCGGTGTCTGCAGGTGATAAATTCACGCCTTGTAGCTGAGGGTAGGCGCCCCGCCGCGCAAGAGTTCCAATTTGAAAGACGGAGACTAGCGGCTGGGCCGTGGATATTGTTTGTCACCTGGGTGTTGAGAGGCGGGATGAAGATCTTCTACGGCTGGATCATCGTCGGCGCCGGCATCGTCATAACCTGCCTCGGCATGGGCACGATGATGTCGCTCGGCATTTTCCTGCAGCCGATGTCGTTGGCGACCGGATGGTCGCGGACGAGCATTTCGACCGCCGCGCTGCTTAATTTCCTGTGCATGGGCCCGGCCTCGTTCTTGTGGGGCGCCCTCTCCGACCGGTTCGGGACGCGGGCGGTCGTGCTCGCGGGCGGCGTACTCTTGGGCCTCGGCCTCGTCGCGGCGAGCCAAGCCGGCACGGTCGGCGAGTTTCAGATCCTCTTCGGCATGATCATCGGTGTGGCGGCCGGCAGTTTCTACGCGCCGCTGACTGCGACCGCGACACGCTGGTTCACCCGCCATCGCAGCCTCGCGGTGGCCCTCGTCTCGGCCGGTTTCGCGGTCGGCTCGATGACGATATCGCCGCTCGCGCGCTGGCTCATCGACGATTACGGCTGGCGCACTGCTATGTTGACGCTGGGCGGCTTGTCCTGGCTGCTGATCACTCCTGCCGCGCTGCTGGTGCGCAAACCCCCCGCGCTGCCGCGTGCGGCTGATGCCGCGCCGGGCATGGTCTCCGCCGATCGCGAATTCACCGTGGCGCGCGCGCTGTGGACGCCGCAATTCGCCGCGATCTCGTTCACCTACTTCGCGTGCTGCGCGGCACATTCCGGGCCGATCTTCCACATGGTCAGCTACGCGATCGATTGCGGCGTGCCGGCAATGGCCGCGGCCACCGTGTTTGGCGCAGCCGGTGTGGCGTCTCTCAGCGGCCGCGTCATCGGCGGGCTCGCGGCCGACCGCATCGGCGCGAAGCGGATGATCGTCTTCGGCCTGGCGCTCCAGGCGGTGTCGGTCAGCCTTTACGTGTTCACGCGAGACCTCGCGAGCTTTTACGGCCTTGCGCTGATGTTCGGGTTTTCCTACGGCGCGGTGATGCCGCTCTACGCCATTCTCGTGCGCGAATATTTTGGCGCCCGGATCATGGGAACGATGTTCGGCGCAGTCAACGTGGCCTCGACTTTGGGCATGGCGATCGGTCCGTGGACCGGAGGCTGGCTCTACGACACCTACGGCAGCTATTTCTGGCTCTATATCGGTTCCTTCGGCATCGGTCTCGGAGCCGTCGCCATCGCCCTCACCTTCCGCCCACCCCGTGACCTTTCGCTAGCGCTGCCGAGCCCGGGCGTCACGCAAAGCGCGTAGCCGAAGGGGCCGCATGAAGGTCTTGCGTCTTTCGAGACGCGCCCTTTGGGCGCTCCTCAGGATGAGGTAAGTTCGTGGTGGCACAAAGAAAACACCTAATCCCGAGGAGGCCACATAGTGGCCCGCTCGCGGGACGCACTGCGCTCCTCCAGCTCTGTTAAATTCTTCATTCCGGAGATACGACAATGATGGAACGAAACACCCAGCCGGTCAAAATCGACGGCTATCACGCGCATGTCTATTACGACCCCACGACTCGGACGCGCGCCGCGCAATTGCGCGAAACGATCGCCGGCTCGCTCGGCGTCGAGGTCCGGGAATTGAGCGACGAGCCGAGGGGCCCGCACCCGATTCCGCAGTTCCGGTTTATGTTCACGACTGCGCAGTTCGAAAAGATCGTGCCGTGGCTGATGCTCAACCGCCAGGGCCTCGACGTTCTCGTCCACCCGCTGACCGACAACTCCTACGACGACCACTCGCGCTATGCGGTGTGGCTCGGCTCTCCGGTGCCGTTGAAGCTCAACCCGATGAGCCGCACCTACCGCGCCGAGCAATACCCGATACCACGCTGAGCGTGCTGCCCGGCGCGGCCGTAAAATGGCCGCGGTTCGGATAGCTATGCTCCGCCACTCGCGTCTGGCAACAGCTAGGAGGGCGGATGAGCAAAGCGTAATCCGCCGTTTGCGATGGCGGAATGGGCTGCGCTTTTCGCTTTTTCCGCCCTACCCCGATTAATGGAAGCTTATGCGGCTTTCCAGCGATCATTTCATCCGATTCGCTTGATATCCTGCATGGCGGCGTCGATCGATTCGAATGCGCCATTGTATCCGGCGACGGTCTTCAGCAAGTGTCGATTGCTGCGCGTCCTACTGCTGTCCTTGCAGACATCACACGTAGTGGAAGCCGTTTCAGATCACGACGGTCAGAAAGGTCTCGTGCAATTTGCGCTGCGGGTATTCCAGACCGGACGGCATCTCCTCCCAACTCCAGGCGATCGGAGCCAGATCAGGATAGCTTTGCAGGCCGCCGCAGAAAGTCTCAAACCGGTTCCCCGAGGGATCGAAGCCGTAGATCGTCATCCCGCGCGTGATGCCGTGGCGTGTCGGGCCAATTTCGACGGGTACCTTGTTCATAGACATGATGTCACCAGCGCGCAGGATCTTTTCCCACGATTCAAACAGGAACGAGACATGGTGCAGCTTGCCCGGTTCGGCGTGCTCGACAAAGGCAATGTCGTGAGCTTTGATCGAGCAGCTGAGCCACAGCGCGCCTCTGGTTTCCCCATCCGGCAGAGTCACATATTCGGTCAGGTAGAAGCCGAAAACATCAGTGAACAGCGCGAGATTGTCGTTGACGCGAGGGCCGTAGAATAGGGCGTGGTCCATTCGCAGCGGCGCGATGCCGTGTTCGGCTGCTTCGGTCCAGGGCCGTGGGTTGCGCAATTGACCAGGATAAGGGGCCGCCTCCTTCTCAGCGCAAAGTTCGATTAGGTGCCCGCTCGGGATTTCGAACCGCACCCGCGCGCCAGTTGCGAGCATCTCTCCGTTCGGCACGCGCTCGCACGATGCGCCCCAGCCACGCAAATCGCTCTCCAAGCGCTCCAATGTCGCCGAATCGCGAACCTTGAAAGCGAAATGGTCTATGCCGGCAGTATCGGCCTTGCGCAGAACGACGCTGCTGTGGTCGCGCTCGTCCCGGGCCTTGAAGTAGACGCGGCCGGAGGCGTCCCTCCCCGTCTCCACCAGCCCAAGCACGTCGCGATAGAAGTGGATTGCGGGTTCGATCTCGGTGACTCGGACTTGCGCGTGACCAGGCCGTAACACTCCAGTCAGAGCCATCGCCATCTCCCTTTCGGCCATTTGTCTTTGATCGTTGCGCCGGAGGCGCTATCTTCCCCGCGCCGTCAATTTCGTATATCGGGCGAACTGCCGAACCGTCCTCGAGACGAGGCTGAGAAACCGGCTACGCGGCCTGTGTTAAGGACCTCGTGTGTAAAGCGAGACTTCTGCAAGCGATGCGCGCGGCCGTGAGACGTAGCCGACTTGAGCGTTGCCCCAAGTTCATTACGCATTCAGCTAACGCCAGAGCGACTTTGAGGCGAGGCGGGCGCCTTCGGCGAGGGTGCGCAATTTGGCCCAGGCGAGGTCGGCGTGGACGCGGCCGCCGAGGCCGCAATCGGTGCCGGCGATGACGTTCTCGCGGCCGACGATCGCGGCGTAGCGCAGGATGCGGTCGGCTACGAGCTGCGGATGCTCGACGAGATTGGTGGCATGGCTGACGACGCCCGGCATCAGCATCTTGCCCGGCGGCATTTTTGCGTTCTGCCACACCCGCCACTCATGCTCGTGCCGCACATTGGCGGCCTCGAAGGAATAGGTCTGCGCCTTTACCTCGAGGATCAAATCGATGATGTGCTCGAGCGGCAGATCATGGGTGTGCGGGCCATGCCAGCTGCCCCAGCACAAGTGATAGCGCACGCTCTCCTCGGGGATGCCGGCGAGCGCATGATTGACGGCATCGATGCGCAGCCGGGCGAATTGGCGATAAGCCTCGACCGACGGTTCGGGCTTCAGCATATCCCACCAGTCCGGCAGGCCAGGGTCGTCGATCTGCAAGATGAACCCGGCCGCCACGACCGCGCGATATTCCTCGCGCAACGCGTCGGCCAAGGCGAATAGGAATTCCTCCTCGGTCTTGTAGTACTCGTTAAAGATGAAATGGTCGAGCCACCCGGGCGCGAGCACCGGGACGAACGCCTCGTCGACCGTGGCGCCCGAGGCTTCGATCGCCGCCTTGAACGTGTCGAGCTGGCGGTTGATGGCCTCGGGCCCCTTCGATTTGACCGGGCCGCGGGCGACGACCCGCACGGTGACCGGTGGTATCGGCCTCTCGCCGGGGACCAGGAACAAGGTTCCGGCCCTGTCGCAGTCGGCATAGAAATCGGGGAATTCGTCGCGCTCGCGCGTCGAATGGCGGGTGGTGGGCGGCTCGCCCGGAGCCACCGGGCGCGCCTCGATGCCGGTGAAATGCGCGGTGTAGTGGGCAAGAGAGCGGGCCGTCCAGAATTCGCCGTCGCCGATGCAATCGATCCCGGCCTCGACCTGCTTCCGCACCGTCTCTGCAATAGCCGGCGCGACCTGCGCTGCGATGGAAGCGGGATCGGTCACCTCGGCACTGGCGAGCCGCGCCGGCATGTCCTCCCACCCCTTGGGTGGCGGCAGCCGGCCGACATGCGAGGTTCTGATGCGCGCCAGGCTCTTCTTCATCTCGCGTTCCTCCCTCTGTCCGTATGGTTTCTCGCCGATGATAGTACGACGGGCCGAACGATCGAACCGGCAAAGGCTTGCCACCTGCGCTTTCCTCGCGCTACTCCGTGATGAACAATTGTGGCGGAGGGAACGAGATGATTGCGGGCGAGTTCGATGTCGTCGTGGTCGGGGCCGGGAATGCCGGCATGTGCGCGGCGCTGGCGGCGCGCGGGGAGGGGGCTCGGGTGCTTGTGCTCGAAGCGGCGCCCTTTGACGAGCGCGGCGGCAACAGCCGGTTTACCGCGGGCGCATTGCGGTTTGTCTATAACGGCGTCGACGACCTCCTGAAGCTCTGCGACCTCAGCGAGACCGAGATCGCGACCAGCGATTTCGGCACCTACACGACCGACCAGTATTACGACGATCTCGGGCGGCTGACCGACTATCGCAGCAATCCGGACATGGCCGAGTTGCTCGTCACGAAGAGCCAGGAGACGCTGCTGTGGATGCGCAGCCAAGGCATCCGTTTTGCGCCGATGTATTCGCGGCAAGCCTTCAAGCACGAGGGCAAGTTCGTGTTCTGGGGCGGCCTGGCGCTCGAAGCCTGGGGCGGCGGTCCGGGGCTCGTCGAGGGCCTCTTCAAGGCGGCCGAGGAGCGGCAGATCCAGATCGCCTACGAGGCGCGCGGCGAGGGGCTGATCGCCGACGATGACGGCATACACGGCGTCGTCGCCAAAGTCGAGGGCAAGACGACGCGGATCCCGGCCAAGGCCGTCATCCTCGCCAGCGGCGGGTTCGAGGCCAATGCCGAGATGCGCACCCGATATCTCGGCCCCGGCTGGGATCTCGCCAAGGTCCGGGGCACCCGGTTCAATACTGGCGCCGGCATCAAGATGGCGCTCGACATCGGCGCGATGCCCTACGGCAACTGGTCCGGCTGCCACGCGGTCGGCTGGGACTACAACGCCCCGGAATTCGGCGACCTCGCGGTCGGCGACAATTTCCAGAAGCACAGTTACCCGTTCGCGATCATGGTCAATGCCGATGGCATCAGGTTCTGTGACGAGGGTGCCGATTTCCGCAATTACACGTATGCCAAATACGGCCGAGAAATCCTCAACCAGCCGCATCAATTCGCCTGGCAGATCTTCGACCAGCAGGTCGTCCACCTGCAGCGCGACGAGTACCGCATCCGCCAGGTGACCAAGGTCACCGCCGACACGATCGAGGCGCTCGCCGACAAAATGGCCGAATACGCCCCGGTCGATAAAGCGCGGTTTCTCGAAACCGTCCGCGACTACAACGCCGCGGTTCAGCGCGACATCCCCTACAACCCGACGGTCAAAGACGGCCGCACCACGAAGGGTCTCGCGATCAATAAGACCAACTGGGCGATGCCGATCGAAAAGCCGCCCTTCGAGGCCTATTGCACGACGTGCGGGGTCACGTTCACATTTGGCGGGTTGCGCATCGACACCGACGGGCGGGTGCTCGACACCGCGCAAAAGCCGATCCCCGGACTTTATGCGGCGGGAGAACTCGTCGGTGGATTGTTCTATTTCAATTACCCGGGCGGCACCGGTCTCGTTTCCGGCTCGGTATTCGGCAAAATCGCCGGAAGCACGGCCGGAACTGCAGTGCTACGGCGCTGAACGCGGGCACTTATGACGAGAGAGGAGCGTATTGCTAATTAACCTGGATATACTATAATAACATCGCGAAATAAAAACGGTATCTGGCTGAGGCGCACGCGATAACAGCGTAGATCAGCCAGGATAGGCGAAGCCTTACGCTGTTCCAATTGTGCCGGGCCGCTGGTGGTTGAGGAATTCTGCGGAGAAGATTTGATGCGTGGCTGATAACACTCGGCAAAAACAGCAAAAGCAGCCAGCGCTGACTTCGGCATCCCCGCCCTGGCCCCGGGCCGGGGAGGGCGAGGATGAACCGCGATCAATTAACGATAGTAGGCGTAGTGGTGGTGCCACCAGTGATGGCCCCAGCCCCAGGCATGCCATGGATGATGGTGGCGCCAATACCAGGCATGTGGATGTCCGCAATGCCAAGCAAAACCGTTCCACCAGCACGCAGCGTCTGCCGGTTGCACAAAGGCAGCACTGCCAATCGCCAAGGCGGCGAGCGTCGCCAGGACGAATTTTCTCATGCTTTTGCCTCCTCGATGCTTACCCACTGAAGGGAAAACGAGGAGGGAAATGGCTTTACTCCATTTAACCACAAATTTTTTACTGATCCGATGTGTCAGCCGCCGGACATCGCGGCCAGAATGGCTTCTACCGCGGCCTGCGGGTCTGTGGCCCGCATCACCTCGCCCATAACCGCAACTCCGCTCGCTCCGGAAGACAGGCAGAGCGGGGCTGTCGCAGCCTTTATCCCACCGAGCGCAATGACCGGGCCCGGTGCCTGCGCTGCAATCTCGGCCAAGCCATCGAGACCGATCGCCGGGCCGTAGCCGGGCTTGCTGGCGCTGATGAAGACCGGGCTGACGGTGACATAATCGGCGCCGAAACCCAGCAACGCCGAAGCTTCCTCGGCGGAGTGTGCCGAAGCGCCGATGAGCAGCCCGCCGGGAAGGCGGGCGCGGGCGGCTTCGGGGGTTCCTGCGCTCGGCAGGTGCACCCCGCCCGCGCCGGCGATCACCGCCGCATTGACATCCTCGTGGACGGTCACGGTTGCTCCCCAGCGGCGGCCGAGCGCGACCAGGGCGCTCAACAACGCTCGGCGTTCCGCTGCCGGCAGATCCTTCTCGCGCAGGCTCAGCCACCGGCATCCGCCGGCGAAAATTGCGTCGGCGAGTTCTTCGAGCGGCCGGCCCGCCTGGCGGCGGTCCGATATGACCAGCAGAGGCGGAACCGGGAGGCTCACGGGAGGCCGTTCTTACGGCCGGGGCGGGGCGAGGAGCAGCTCGGCCTCGATCGTCACCCGGACGATCGCCTCGCCGGGCTCGGCGACCGGCGCCGCCATTGCCATCGCGGCAAGACGCGGGACCGGCCTGCCGCCCGTTTCGGCATTGCCGACGCGCACATCTCGGAACCGAACGACGGCCAAATGCATGTGGTCGGCGATCGAGGCGGCACGATGGTCGAGCGCCGCGAGCGCCTCATCGGTCAGATCCTCCTCGGCCCCGCGGACCGTCTCGGGCGAAATATCGTAGGCCAGGGACGAGGTAGACAGACCATCGGATTGCAGCGCACCGGCCAGCTTCAGTATCGAGTCCGCGTCCTTCCCGGTCAAAATGACCGACTGGCTGCCGCGCCAGCGGGCCGGGCCGTTCTCCGGGCGCTCCTCGCCGATATTGTAAGAGCCGGTCTCGACCCGCACCCCCTGCACCTGCCGCGCGCGATCGAGCGCCGCGGCCATCCGTCGGTTGATCGCGGTCTGGACCGAGCGGGAATCCGCCCCGGTCTCCTCGACCCTGAGCTCGATGCGCAAGAGATCGCGGCTCACCGAGCGTTCCGCCGTCTGGCTGAGATGAAGCACGGCCATGCGCTGATCGGCGTCCTGCGCCAGCGCGTGGGCCGACGCGAACAGCGCGACGGCAATCGCGAGAGATGTCCTCACCCGCCTCGCTCCGCTCGGCACTCTTTCCCGCATTCCGGTTATGATCCCAGGTATCCGGAGCGTCCATTATGGATCAGTTGGTCGCGTGCGGCTATTACCCAGGGGCAGGCAGGTACCGAGGTAGGCGGAATTGGATGGAGAAGCGGGGTTTGCGCGCGCTGGTCACACGGCCTCGCGAAGAAGCGCAGGGCTTGATCGCAGCGCTGGCAGTCCGGGCCATCGAGGCCGTCGTCGAACCCCTGATGGAGATCCATTGGCAGGCGGCGGAGGCGATCGATCTAGCCGGGATACAAGCGATCCTGTGCACCAGCGCCAATGGTGTGCGAGCCTTGGCACGGGCGAGCGGCGAGCGCGGTGTGCCGCTGTTGGCGGTCGGTGACGCGACGGCGGCGCGCGCTCGCACCGAGGGTTTCGGGTCTGTCGAGAGCGCCCAGGGCGACGTCAGCGATCTCGCCCGCTTGGCGGTGGCGCGGCTGCGCCCGCAAAACGGGTCGCTGTTGCATGTCGCCGGAAATATCATTGCCGGCGATCTTGCCGGCTTGTTGCGCGCGCAGGGATTTAACGTCGAGAGGCGTGTCCTCTATGAAGCCCGGGCGGCGGCCGCGCTGAGTCCGGCGACAGTCGACAGCTTACGCGAGGGTGCGATCGCCTTCGCGCTGTTTTTCTCTCCGCGGACCGCGGAGATTTTTGCTAGGCTTGCCGGTATCGCCGGGGTCGGCGAGTGCTGTGCGAGGGTCACCGCGGTGTCGATCAGTGGGACTGCCGATGCCTTCCTCGCCGGGCTTCTGTGGCATGATAGGCGCATAGCCGAGCGTCCTAATCAGCCGGCCCTACTTGATGCGCTCGACCAAGTACTCCGTCTATGGCGCAAGATTAACCAGGAATAGCGGCAAAATGTCGGAACGGGAGAGCGAACAGGGCCCGGCAGAAGAGGGCGTCGTGCCCGAGGAGCCGAGCCCCATCCCGGCGGTCGAGCCGGCGGGGCCCTCCGCTGGGTCTGCGCGTGGATCTGGTCGAGTTGCGCTATGGCTGGCGGGTTTGCTGGTCGTGATCCTTGCCGGGGTTGCCCTGTCGCCTTTTTGGGCGCCGCAAATCGCGCCGTTCTTCCCGTGGAGCGAAAACCGCGACGACTACGCGGCGCTCGCCGCGCGGGTAGCGGCGGTCGAGGCGCGCCCCGTTGCACCCAACGCGGGAAGCGACGCCATCCAATCGGCGTTGAGCGAATTGGCGCGCCGTGTCGACCAGCTCGATTCGCGATTGGCGGCGATAGAGAAGCGCCCGGGGCCTTCGAGCGCCGATACCGATACGATCAATTCGGCTCTGAGCGCACTGGGGCGCCGCGTCGATCAACTCGACGCGGCAGGCAAACCCGACCTTGGCCCGATCCGGGCCGGAATGCAGCAACTCGAGCAGCGGCTCGCCGTAATCGAAACCCAATCCGCCTCGCGGATGGCGAGCGACACTGCCGCGTCCAAGGATATGCAGCAGGAGCTCTCGCGCATCGGCAAAGTCGAAGGCGAACTCGCGGACCGAGTGGCGGCGCTCGAGCGCGAGGCACACTCGCAAAACAAGGCCGAGCTTCAGGCCGACGGGATGTTGGCGCTGCTGCTGGGACAAATGCGCGAGGCGATCGAGCAGGCGCGGCCGTTCCCTTCCGAGTTCGATGCGTTCACCAAGCTCGCCCGGGGTTCCGACCTCGCCTCTGCTGCCGAGCCGCTCGCCGAGCCTGCCCGAAACGGCGTGGCAAGCCGGGCCGTTTTGGTTAAAGGGCTGGCCGAGCTGGCCGGCCGGATGGCGGTGGCGAGCGAACCTCCCGTCAAATCGGATTGGCGCGACCAGACCCTCGCCCGACTACGCAGCTTGGTGACGATCCGCCGCATCGATGGTTCAGCGCACACCGGGCCCGAAGGCGCGGTCAGCACCGCCCAAACCGTCCTTGCCCGCGGCGATCTGGCGGGTGCGGTGGCGGTGATCGAGCCGCTGACCGGGGCGGACGCCGAGGCGGCGCGCCCTTGGCTGCTCATGGCGCATGAGCGGCTCGCGGCCGAGAAAGCGCTCAACCACGTTCAGGAGCTGCTGACGGAGCGCCTGGGCAGCCCACCGGCTGCTCCGGGTGCCGCCCCGGCCAAGGCTCCAGCCGAGCCGGAGAAGGCGAGAACACGATCGTGATCCGCGGCCTCCTCGGCCTTCTCGTCTTTGCAGGGGTGATCACCGCGGCAATTTTTTTTGCTGATCGTCCGGGACAAGTCGAGATTGTGTGGCAGGGCTGGCAGGTGGAGACCTCGGTCGGCGTGCTCGCCACCGCCGCGGTGCTCGCTGGCTTGGCTATCGCTTTGCTCTATTGGCTCGTGTCTGTGATCCTCGACAGCCCGCGTGCATTCCTGAGGCACCGGCGCGAGCGCCGGCGTCGTGCCGGTTACCGTGCGCTGACTCGGGGGATGGTTGCGGTCGCAGCAGGTGATCCGTACGAGGCGCAGCATTGCGCCCGCAGAGCCGATGCGCTGCTCGCCGACCCGCCATTGACCCTGCTCCTGTCGGCTCAGGCGGCGCAGCTCGGGGGCGACGAGACGGCGGCCAAAAAGTTTTTCACGGCTATGCTCGACCGTCCCCAGATGGAATTTCTCGGACTTCGCGGTCTCCTTAACCAAGCACTGCGTGCCGGCGACAGAGGAACGGCGCTGCGCCTGACCGAGCGCGCCGCAACTTTGCGTCCGCATACCACCTGGGTTGTCGAGAGCCTGTTCGAGCTCGAAGCACGTGAAGGGCGATGGGAGGCGGCCCAAGAGACGCTGGCGCAAGCGGTCAAGCGCCGGATTATTCCGCGCGAGCGGGCCCGTCATCATCGCGGGGTGATCCTTTACGAGCTCAGCCATGCCGCGATTGCCAATGGCGACCGGGCGCGCGGGCGCAGTCTGGCAGCCCAGGCCCAGTCACTGATGCCAGATCTTGCCACTCCGGCAGCTCATCACGCCCGATTGCTGCTCCAGGATCGCCGTACCGGACCTGCGGCAAGTGCTATCCAAAGCGCTTGGCGGACGATTCCGCATCCGGATCTGGCGCAGGTTTACGCCGCGATCTACGACGGCGCGGCACCTCTCGACAGGTTGAAGAGCTTCGAGCGGCTGGCGGCGCAAAACCCGGGTGCGCGGGAAACTCATCTGGCCTTGGCGGAAGCGGCGCTCGATGCGCAACTCTGGGGCGAGGCGCGCCGCCACCTCGAACAGGCGCTCAGCGCGCCGGCGCCGCCGGTTATCGCCAGATTGCCAAACCCCGCTCCCTTCCCCGTAACGCCCGACCCTGATGAGAACAACAGGCTGGCCGGCCCGACGCCGCGTCTGTGTCTAATGATGGCGCGCCTAGAGGAAGCAGAACACGGAGTTGGCCCCCAATCGCGCGAATGGCTCGACCGAGCCGTGACCGCGATGCCCGATCCACGTTATGTCTGCGCCACTTGTGGTGGAGAAAGCCTCGAATGGCGATCGCTCTGTCCGCATTGCGGCAGTTTTGACGCGCTGGCGTGGCGGACACCCGCTTGGGCCGCTGCCGGCAGCACTCTCCCGATTTTGGCAAAACCGCCGAGTGCCGAAGAACAGGAGTTGCCCGCCGGGCATTCGGCGAGCAGCTGACTCAGTCGCGAATCGGCTTGGCGACGGCGGGATTAGACGTTAAAAGCTCATTCCGGTGGGCGCTGCGGTCGCCTACCGGTCGCTGCCCCGGTAGCTCAGCGGTAGAGCACCCGCTTCGTAAGCGGTAGGTCGTTGGTTCAAATCCGACTCGGGGCACCATCTGGTCCAATACAGCGCATCGAAGGTGGGCCGCTGAATGAAACAGCCGACAGTGGTTGAAACCATCGCAAGGCGGCTGCTCGCCCGGCAGGGCATCGGGGTGATCTGGCAACTTCATTTGCGGGCTTCCGCTTCGCATCTGAAGGGTAATTGGTTATCTGCAGCGGCTTTGATCGGCATTGCCGACGCCGCCGAAAGACAGTGGGCCGGCTGGGCCGGCTCGCCGTGACTGATCCGCATCATCTGGCATTCAATGTGGCGGCAGGGGACCTTCCAGAAGCTGAAGGCCGAATTGGAGCAGCGCGGGATCGCGGTCAGCGGTCGTCCCGGCCATGATCGCTGCATCTACCTCTGCGACCCTGACGGGCATCGGTTTCAGGTGATGGTGCGCCCCTGATCCGACCGCGCGCGAGATGACGCCGAGCCGACCGCCGGCATGGAAGCACATTCCGAGCTTACCCGTACCACACTTGCCGTCCTCTTCGTCGGCGGGTTGATAGCGACCTCGTTCTGGATATTATGGCCGTTTCTGCCGGCGATCATTTGGGCGACGACGCTGGTCGTCGCCACCTGGCCCATCATGCTGCACGTCCAGCTGCGGCTCTGGCACAAGCGCGGGCTGGCGGTTGCGGTGATGACCATCGCACTGCTGGTGATCTTTGTGTTACCGTTTTGGCTGGCGATCGCAACGATTACACAACATTTCGACCGCATTGCCAGCTGGGCAGCCTCTATGGCATCCTTTCAGCTGCCGCCACCGCCGCATTGGCTGGCCGGATTGCCGTTCTTTGGGGCGTATGCCGCCTCGCTTTGGGCAAGCGCTGCGGCCAGCGGGATCGAGCCATTGGTGGCCAAGGCGGCGCCTTACGCGGGCGGCGCCGCTGCTTGGTTCGTCAGCGCACTGGGCGGGTTTGGGGTGCTGTTCGTACAGTTCGTCCTGACCGTCATTATCGCTGTGATCCTCTACGGATGCGGCGAGCGCGCGGCCAGCCTCGTCCGCCGGTTTGGTCATCGCCTTGCCGGCGAGCGGGGTGAGCAATCGGTCCTCCTGGCAGGTCAAGCTATCCGCAGCGTCGCTCTCGGCGTGGTGGTGACCGCGGTCGGGCAATCGGTGCTGGGCGGCCTTGGTTTGGCATTGGCAGGCGTGCCATTCGCTGCAGTGCTGACCGCGGTGATGTTCATGCTCTGCATCGCCCAGCTCGGACCGTTGCCGGTGCTGGTTCCAGCGGTGGTCTGGCTCTATTGGAGCGGTGAATTGGTCTGGGGTACGGTCCTTGTGATCTGGAGCGTGCTCCTCAGCACAGCGGACAGCGTCGTGCGCCCGTTGCTGATCCGCAGGGGGGCCCACCTGCCGCTGCTTCTGCTGCTCGCCGGGGTGATCGGCGGCCTCATTGCTTTTGGTCTGGTCGGCATCTTCCTCGGCCCGGTGGTGCTGGCGGTGGCATACACCTTGCTGCTGTCGTGGATGGCGGAGGCGAATAGACCAGACAACGATATTGCCGCGCCTCGTCGCTGAGGGTTGTGCCAACCGCGAGCCGACTGGCGCGAGCCGACTTGTCGCGCCGTGTCGATCGTGATAAAGGAGATAAATCATTTGCACCAATGCTTTCGGTAGACAGTGCAATTCATCGTGAGGGGGCGATGGACGCTATGAGCTGTGGAATGGCAAATTTCTGCCGAGTGACTTTTCTGTTCGTCGCGCTTGCGGGAGCGACTTTAGCGAGCGCGCAGACACCAGCGAATACCCCTGCCGCCGAGATCCCTCGTTTCCTGGTGTATTTCGACGAATTCAGTGCGAACCTGTCCGATGAAGCAAAAGCGACAATCGCCGATGCCGCAAAGCGGGCGCGGGAGTTCGGTGCGAAAATTATTGTTGTCCAAGCCCGCGCGAGCGCCACTGGCAGACCGGAGACCAACAAATATCTCGCGCAGACGCGGAGTTCCATTGTCGCGGACCAGCTCGAAGAGGACGGTATTGCGCGGACGATGATCCGGCAGGAGCCGATAGGCCAGACCGGATCAAGCGATCCGACTGTCTATAACCGCCGGGTCGATATCATCCTCGAACGCTGACTTGCGACCTGACTGAGTATTGCGTCGCTATTCGGCCGAGCCCGATTACCAGCTGATCGTTAGCGCCCCTTCGCGCATCTCGAAGCCCTTCAGACGCTTGAGAAAACTCATCCCCAGCAGCGACTGATCCAGATTTTCGATCACTGCGGCCGGCACGTTTTCGATCGAGAGCGGCTCGATGCGAACCTCGCGCAGCATCACCGGCGCGAAACGCACCCGGCCATTGGCAGTCTGGCTAAGCTGATTGAAGCTGAGCTCGCTGCGCCCGATCCCTGCGGCGCGGGCATCGTCGAGAGTTAGGGCGACGAGGCTCGCACCGGTATCGACGACGAAGCGAGTTGGGGCGCCGTTGACTGTGGCCGTCAAGCTGAAGTGTCCGCGCCGGTCGGCGCGGTAAACCAGTGTGCGGTTGGAAGGCGGTCTAAGAACGGTAAGCGCCGGAGGAGCGTTGGTCGACAGCGGTGCGCCCATCACCGCATCGGGCACTCTCGCCATTGGGGTCACCAACCCGGCTTCGGCAGGGGCCGCCGTAGGACGAAGGTTCCAGAATATCCAACTATAAATCTGACCATCTGCGTATTTTACTTGGCAGAGCTTACTATCGTCGGCGACGATTACACCGGACCTGTCCTCTTTGTCGATGACATGCTGACCGGCGACGCACTTCGTCAATTCTTGCGGCGCGGCAGCAGCGTTGCCCAGCACCAAGACAGCGAATGCCAAGGCCATCCTGTTCATGACTTCGCTCCTTCTCAAGCGTCGCGCCGAGTTCGGCTTGAGGATACAGCGTCGCCCAGAGATGCTATAATCATGATGAATTGTGGACCGTTGGTGATCTATCACAAATGCCGCAGATCAAGTTGAAAATTGTTCGTGACGCGATTTTACCGCCGCCCTGGATCGCACCGGCAGGAGCCGGACCGCTCTTTACCGGAAGTGGCGACACCGACTATGTCTGCGGCGTTTGCGAGTTCGTCATTGCGGCGAGCATCGGTTCGGGACAGCGCATCGCCTCGATCGAGACGGAATGCCCTTGCTGCGGCGCCGTCAATGAGGTGACCATCGGCGCGTGAAGGAGGTATCGGGTCTGGGTCATTTCGTCCCAGATGACGCGTGAGGTTCTAGACCGGCCGCACGAGTTCGGCCGGCTGCCGCTTGACCGTCCGTCGCCCGCGCTTGAAGACCGCGAGCGGTTGGCGGATCTCCGCGACTGCCTGTTCGGGTGACCCAGCATCGATGACGACGATATCGGCTGGGTTGCCGACGACGATCCCGTAGTCCCTCAGGTTGAGGAGCCGTGCCGAGCGCTCCGTCAGCATCGCGAATATTTCGCGCAGCTGTGCCGGCTGTGCGATCTGCAGGACGTTGGCATGGAGATTTGCCATGCGGATGAGCGAGCAATCGCCATAGGGCGTCACCGGATTGAGCACATTGTTGGTCGACAGCGAACAATTGACGCCATGCTCGACGAGAAAATTGGCGTCGGCTACGCCACGGCGGACGTTGTGGTCCTGGTCCCGTCCCATGACGAAAAGGTCGGTCAACGGCAGGACGGTAACCGCTACCCCGGTATCGGCCAGGCGGCGCGCCAAGGCTGCGACCTCGCTCGGCGGCATCGTCGACAGTTTGGCCATGTGGCCGACCGCCACCCGTCCGCCGCGGCGGTATTGCTCGGTCAGTTCGCAGACGAGATGGATGTCCATTGCCTCCGGCGTGTCGCCGACATCGAGATGGATATCGGTATCAACATCGAATTCGCGGGCAAGCTCGAAGATCCGCCGGATCTGACCGGCATGGTCGGTGTCGTATCGCGGCGCGCCCCCGATAACTCGGGCGCCGCGTTTCAGAGCCTCGACCAACAACTCGTCAGTGCCGGGATAATTGGTCAGCCCGTCCTGCGGAAAAACGCAGATTTCGATCTCGATGGCCCACCCGTACTCGGCAATCAGCGACTGTATCCCTTCAAATCCGCGCAACCCGATAGCGGGGTCGACCTCGACTTGGGTGCGCATCCGCGTCGCGCCGTGGAGGATGCATTCGGCAAGCGTACGCTCCGCCCTAGCGCGCACATCCTCGACGGTAAAGCTGCTTTTCAAAGCCGCGACCTGCTTCATCGGGCTGATCCTGCGCCCGGTTTCGGGCGACGCGCGGCCGATGATGCGGGATTTGTCGAGATGGATGTGCGTCTCGATCAGCCCGCCGCAGGCCAGCCGCCCCTCGGCGTTGTACGTCTCCGCCTCTGCCGCCAAACCTTTCTCGATGGCTACAATCTTCCCGCCCGCAACACCGATGTCCACCGGCTCCACCGTGCGGCTATCCGGGAGCCGAACATTGCGTACGATGAGATCCATCCGTCGCACTCTCTGGTCGGTACTTGGTCTCAATGGGTGGAGTCAGTTCAATCCTTCCAGCTGTTTCTGCTGTTTTTTGCAGCGAAATAACAGCCATCGCTCCTCTTCGCGGCTGCCCCGCGCCGGGCCATCGGCGCCTTCCGACCCCTCATGAGACACGAACATTATGGCAATTTCAGTGTCGCCTATATAGCAACGACCGCAGCCCAGATAATCTGTTGCACCTCCCGCACCATCCGGTTTTAGTGGCTGGCCTCCGCCGCCGTAGTGGAGCGGCTGAGGTCTATAAAAAGTTCAGACGTAGATCTTAACAAGCTCTCCATGCGCCCATTTGACGGCGTCCTCGGCCGGCATTCCCTGGACGGCTTTGGTGTACATATCGACGATGATGTATTTCGAGATGACCTCGGCGGCCCCCCGGTCCGGCCGGCCCTGCATAGCCGGCAAAGCGTCCGCTTTCCGCCGCGGTGCGAAAGGGCGCCATGACGGGGTCGACCTGCCACAGCTTGTCGTCCTTCCACATTTTCGTTGCGCCGACGGAGAAGCCCTGCTGCGAGGTGACCACCATTGTTCGTAGATTTCTTTGGACGTGGAACCAGCGCAGGAAATCCTTCGCGGCTTTCTGATTTTTGCGTATAAGCCGAGACCATGTCGGAGAACGGCACGTGGCAGCTGAACTGGCCAGCGGCACCTTTGGGAAGTGGGGTGTGGAAGATGTCATCCTTGATGGGCTTCCCTGTCTCGGTCAGATAGGTCTCGGGCTTGCTCTTTGCCAGCGATATAGATGGAAGCGGCGTTGTTGGTCGCGCTGATCGTGTTGGACAGGAAGGCGCGGTTGTTGCCGGCATCGTCCCAAGAGAAAGCACCCTCGTCGAAGCACTCCTTCCAAAACCGAACCGCGAATTTGACCAATTCGACCGTCTCCTGGCTGCTGAGCACCACGGTCTTGCCATCCGCTTCGACCTCCTTGCCGCCCCACGACCAGAGGTACGGATACCAAAAGGCGGGACCGTCACCGAAGGCGTGGGCGAGGGTCTGTCCGTAGGGATGACCCTTGGGCTTGAGCTCTTTGCCGACGGCACGATACTCCTCCCAAGTTTGGGGGAATTTTTCGGGACCGTAGCCCATTTCCTTCAACCAGGAGGTGCGGTTGGTCATCTGCACGCCGACAATCGTGTATCGGAACGGCAATCCATTTCTTGCCGTCATTAGGCGACGGCGTGCGCTGTCTCGTAATAGCCGCCCTGTGCCTTGCCGATCTCCTCGGCGACGTCGCTGACATCGGCGACGCTATCGGCGTAGAGCTGTGACCAATTGTTGATCGCCATATGATGTCGGGACCCGTTCCGGACTGGATCGCCGAGGTGATGCGCGCCTGAACCCCGTCGCCGTTTATCGTCTCGAGTCGAATTTGATGCCGAGCGTCTTTCTGGCATTGCTCGGTGATCTTGCCGCGCAGGAGCTGATCGGAGACCGGCACGAAATCGACGAATTTAAGCCAATGCAAGGTCGTCCCTTGCGCGTAGGCCGGCGCCCGCCCGGAAGCGAGGATGCCGGCCAGGCCGCCGCTCGCGGCGGTCAGCGCGCCGAGGCCGGAAAGTCGCAATAAGCGGCGGCGACCGAGGGATTGCATCATTGCTCCCTATCCAGAGTTTCTACTTGGATTCTTTTCGCCAGATCAAATCGTAGCTGCAAGAGTAACCCATTTGGCGCGCGTGAACCGTGCCGTTGCTGTCTATTTTGCCGCGGATGGTTATCTCTACACCTGGCGATGCTCCTGCTCCTCTACTCGCCGGCGTGGAGTTCAATCGCATCGCCAGCTCCCCCTGTGGCCCGACCCTCCCTTCGAACCCTGCCGCTGTCAGGCGCCCGCGCGTGGGATAGCGCATCTCGCCGTTCACGATGGTGAGCGGCCGGCCCCGGTAATCCCCACATCGGCCTACCCGGTTTGATCTCGTCGTCGTGTAAGTTTCATTCACTTTCGTTGCAGAGACGAACGCATAGGTGCCGTCAAATTGCGAGGTGGCGGCCGGAGGCGATGCGGTCTGCGCATCCGCGGCAGCAACCACACCGACAAATCCGGCGATGCACAGCCATCCAACGCGCTTTTCCATGTGCTTCCCCTGCTATCTCGCGGCGTTTTCTTGTTTCTGTCTCCCAGCCCGCGTCGAGACCAGTCGCATATTCGCTCAGGTTATCGTCATCCCCGCGAAAGCGGGGGTCCAGGCGATCGCCCCGGCCTCACGGGCCTGGATTCCCGTTTTGCGGGCATGACGGACAGTAGCGGATAGCGACTAAGCCTAATATCACCTGCCCGCTTTTTGCCAGACGAAATCGTAGCTGCACGAGTGGCTGAGCTGGCGGACGCGTGCGGTGCCGTCAGCGTCTACGGTACCGCTGACGCTAAGGTCGATGGGCTGGTTGGCCCAGCTGCTGGGCCCCTCCGCTCGCATCGCCAGTTCGCCCTGGGGCCCGACCGCTCCTGTGACCCGGAAGCCTGTGGCGCTGTTATACTGCGCGTGCCCATTGACGATATGGAGCGGCCCCGCTCGCCGGCTAGGACATGGCCCGGTCTGCCCCTTCCGCGTCGTGTAAGTTGCGTTTACGTTCGCTGAGGAAACCAGCCGATATGTACCGTCATAGGGCGATCCAGCCGCCGCAGGCGGTTGCGCTTGTGCGTTCGCGGCAGCAATCAAGCCGAAAAATCCGACGATCCACGCGCACTCAACGCTTCTTTGCATGCGCCGCCTCTCCCAGATCCCTCGTTCAGATCGCCGCTTCCGAATGCATATCGAAGAAATGCAGGCGCTCCGGGTTCAGCGCGAGACGCAAACGGTCGTGGATCTTGGCGCGCACGTTCGGCTCGACGGAAGCGACCATCGTGTCCGGTCCGGCCGCGACATCCAACAGGATCTCCGAGCCGAGCTTCTCGACGACCTCGACGACGACGTCGAAGCCGAGCTCGGTCGGATCGGCGGGCGAGGCCACGTGCAGATCCTCGGGCCGGATCCCGAGAGTGACCTCTTGTCCCACATACCGGCCGAGCCGGTTCGCATATTCGGGCGGAGCCTTGATCTGCATGCCGGCATTGGCGGCCCAGATCGCGCCATTTTCCCGGTTGACCTTGACCGTCGCGAAATTCATCGCCGGCGAGCCGAGGAAGCCGGCGACAAACCGGTTGGCCGGCTCGTTGTAGAGCTCGAGCGGCTCGCCGACCTGCTGCACGAGGCCGTCCCGCATGACGACGACGCGGTCGCCCAGGGTCATCGCCTCGACCTGATCGTGCGTCACATAGATCGCGGTGGTGCCGAGCCGGTCGTGCAATTTCTTCAGCTCGACGCGCATCTGGACGCGCAGCTTGGCGTCGAGGTTCGACAACGGCTCGTCGAACAGGAACACCTGAGGGTGCCGCACGATCGCCCGTCCGAGAGCAACGCGCTGGCGCTGGCCGCCGGAAAGCTGCCGCGGCTTGCGCTGGAGAAGCTCCTGAATGCCGAGGATCTCGGCCGCCTCCTGCACGCGCTTGGCGATATCGGCGCGGTCGAATTTCCGCATCTTCAGGCCGAAGGCCATGTTGTCGTAGACGCTCATATGCGGATAGAGCGCGTAGTTTTGGAACACCATCGCGATGTCGCGATCCATCGGCGGCAGCTCGTTTATCACCTTGTCGTCAATCAGGATTCGCCCCGACGTAATCGATTCGAGCCCCGCCACCATCCTCAATGTCGTGGTCTTGCCGCAGCCGGAAGGACCGACAAAGACCATGAATTCCTTGTCGCGAATATCGAGGTTCACGTCCTTGACGACATGAACCTCATCGAACTTTTTGTTCAAGCTGCGGATGACGACCTGAGCCATTACTTTTCACTTATCCCTTGACTGAGCCGGTGAGGCTGGCGACGTAGTGCTCGACAAAGAAGGAATAGACGAACGCGACGGGGATAGAGCCTAATAGCGCGCCGGCCATCAGCTCACCCCAGTAGAACACGTCGCCGCGAATCAGTTCGGACGTGACGCCCACCGGCACCGTCTTTTCCTCGGGTGAAGAGAGGAATACGAGGGCGTAGATAAACTCGTTCCAGGACAGCGTGAAGGCGAAGATCCCGGCCGAGAGAATGCCCGGCACCGCGATCGGGAAGATGATGTAGAGCATTGCCTTCCAGCGCGTTGCGCCGTCAATGCGGGCGCACTCCTCCAGCTCCTTGGGGATGGATTTGAAATAGCCCATCATCAGCCAGGTGCAAAACGGGATCAGGAAGGTCGGATAGGTGAGGATAAGTGCCCACGGCGTGTCGCCCAGGCGAAAGTTCCGGATGATGTCAGCGAGCGGGATGAACAACAGGGTTTGCGGCACAAGGTACGTGATAAAAATCATCGTGCCCAAACTACCGGCGAACGGAAACTTCAACCGCGACAGCGCATACCCGGCAAGCAGTCCGCAGAACAGCGAGATCGCCGTGGCGGAGAGCGAGATGATCATCGTGTTCAGCATCCAGGTGCCGAACAAGGTCCCTGTCAGCAGATCCTTTATGTGCTCCAGGGTCGGATGCCAGGTCCAGAACGGGGCGTAGTTAGGGGCGTTCCACGGGCGATAGAGCTCGCTGTCCGGCCGTACGGTGGTGACCAGCATCCAGTAGAACGGAAACAGCAGCGCAACGATGAAGGCGGTGAGCGGGACGTAAAAGAAAACCCAGCGCCGCCAGATCGCTCCTTCGATCATCGGCCTACCCGTCCTTTATTCGTCATTCCCGCGAAAGCAGGAATCCAGGAATTGAGAGGCCGCAGCCGCCGCCCTGGACCCCCGCTTCCGCGGGGTGACGATGGGCGCCGAAATCATGATGTTCACTTTAGATGCAGCCTCTTAAAGGGTCTCCACCCGGCGGATGTAGAGCAATTGGACGATGACGACGAGGAGCAGCACCGGGAAGACGGCAAGCGAGATCGTTGCGCCCTGGCTCAGCAGTCCCGTGCCGATGCCGATCTGGTATGCGTAGGTGGCAAAGAGCTGCGTTGCGTTGGCCGGTCCGCCGCCGGTCAGCACATAGACGAGCTGGAAGTCGGCAAAGGTCTGGATCACCGAGAAGAGCACGATCACGAGGGTCACCGGCAACAGCAACGGCCAGGTGACGTGCCGGAAGCGCTGCCAAGCCCGCGCGCCGTCAATCGCCGCGGCTTCGTGCAATTCGGGACTGATCGTCTGCAGTCCGGCAAGCAAGCTGATCGCATAGAACGGCACGCCGCGCCAGACATTGACGATGATCACCGAGATCAACGCCAGATTCGGATCGCCGAGCCAGTTGATCCGGCTATGGATTATCCCGAGTTGGAACAGCAGGTAATTGATGACGCTGAAGGTGGGGTCGAACATCCATTTCCAGGCGAGGGTCGACAGCACCGTCGGGATGATGAAGGGCAACAGGATGAAGGCGCGGGTAAACGCCTTGCCCTTAAAATTGTTGTTCAGCAACAGTGCCAGCCACAGGCCCAACGCGAGCTTGAACACTGTGGTCACAGCTGTGTAGACGCAGGTGTTCCAGACGGCGACGTGGAAAATGCCGTCATTCCAAATCTGCTCGAAATTCTGCAATCCAACGAAATGACCCGGGACCCCGACTTTGGTGTCCGTGACCGACAACTCCACACCCTTGACGAACGGATAGGCGATAAAGAGCCCCAATAGAACGACTGTCGGCAACAGCAGTGCGACGGCCAGCCAGCGCTCGTCTTCGAGCAGCCGCGTTACTGGACCGCGTCTCGGTGTACCCGCATAAGCCTGTGCGGCCGCATAGGTGAAGGTCATCGGGAGGTTCTCCGGGATTCAGGTGTAGATCTTGACCAGCTCCTCATGCGCCCATTTGACCGAGTCTTCGGGCTTCATGCCCTGCACGGCTTTGGCGTACATGTCGACGATGATGTACTTCGTCACGACCTCGGCAGCCTTCTGGCTCGGCGGCCCGGCATAGCCGACGAGCCGGCCGGCCGCCGGCAAATTTTTGAACGGCGTCAGCACCGGGTCGGCGCTCCATACCGGGTCCTCCTCCCAATAAATTGTGGCGCCGGTGGTGTAGCCCTGTTGCGAAGTGAACCACTCCTCGAACACCGGCTTGGAGTGGACCCAGCGCAGGAAATCCTTGGCGGGCTTCTGGTTCTTCGAATAGCCCATCACCATGTCGGTGAACGGCCCCGGCAGGTTGTAATGCCCGCCGGCGCCGGTGCCGAGCGGCGCATGGAGGATGTCGTCCTTCATCGGTGTGCCCTTCTCGGTCAGATAGCTGTCGGGCTTCTTCTTGGCCTCGAGATAGATCGAGGCGCCGTTGTTGGTGGCGGAAATCGTGCCGGAGAGAAAGGCGCGGTTGTTGCTGGTGTCGTCCCAGGCAAGCCCGCCCGGATCGCAGCAATCGTTCCAGAACGAGACCGCGAACTTGACCAATTCGACAGTCTCCTTGCTGTTGAGCACGACAGTCTTGCCGTCGGCCTCGACCTCCTTGCCGCCCCACGACCACAGATAGGGGTACCAGAAGCCGGGCGCGTCGCCGAAGGTGTGGCCGAGGGTCTGCCCGATCGGCCGGCCCTTGGCCTTCAGCTTCTTGCCGGCATCGTGCCACTCGTCCCAGGTCACCGGAAATTTCGGGTAGCCGACCTCCTCGAGCCAGGATTTACGGTAGGCGACGAGCCCGCCGCCGACCGCCCAGGGAACCCCGATCCACTTACCCTGATAGGTCGCGACCTCCTTGCAGATGTCGTAATAGCCCCCCTGCGACTTGCCGATCTCCTCGGCGACCTCGCTGACATCGGCGAGACTGGTGGCGTAGAGCTGCGGCCAGTTGCCGATCGACATGATGATGTCGGGACCGCTGCCCGACTGGATCGACGAGGTCACGCGCGCCTGGATGTCGTTGGCGTTGATGGTTTCAAGCCGCAGCTTGATGCCGAGAGCCTTCTCGCATTCCTGGGTGATCTTGCCCTTGAGCACCTGGTCGGAGACGGGAACGAAATCGGACCAGCGCACCCAATGAAGAGAGGTTGCCTGGGCATAGGCGGGGGCCCGCCCCGAAGCGAGAATCCCCGCGATCCCTCCGGCGCTCGCTGCAATTGCGCCGGCGCCGGAAAGTTTCAGTAGGCTCCGCCGGTCGATTCGCGCCATGATGTTTCCTCCCTGACAACCCCGACGGGTTACGCCGTCTAACACGTTGTTTAGATCCATCGGGCCGGTGGCACAAGCCGGATCGGGACCGGATCGAGATGATTGGAGAGGGCGATGAGCGAAGGTAGAGGCATCACCGTTTTGGCGATTTGCGGCAGTCTGCGCCAAGGCTCGTTCAACAAGGCGGCATTGCGCGCCGCGATCGAGGAGAAGCCGCCGGGCATGACGATCGAGACCGCCGATATCGGCTCGATCCCGCTCTACAACGAAGACGTTCGCGCGCTCGGCTTCCCGCCGCCGGTCGAAAAGCTCAGGGCGCAGATCGCCGCGGCCGACGCGCTGCTCTTCGTCACCCCCGAATACAACTATTCGATGCCGGGTGTCTTGAAGAACGCGATCGACTGGGCTTCGCGCCCGCCTGACCAGCCCTTCGCCGGCAAGCCGGTGGCGATCATGGGCGCCGGCGCCGGGATGGCCGGCACGGCGCGCGCCCAATACGATCTGCGCCGCAGCTGTGTCTTTCTCGACATGCACCCGCTGAACAAGCCCGAGGTGCTGATCGGCCAGGCGCAGACCAAATTCGACGCGTCCGGCCGCCTGACCGACGACGCCGCGCGCGGCTTCATCCGCGACATGCTCGTCGCTCTCGAGAAATGGACCCGGCTGATCGGCCGGAAATAACGAACTGAGAGGAGGAACGCCATGGATCTGGATTTCACCGGCAAGGTCGCGCTGATCACCGGCGGCGCCAACGGCATCGGCCGCGCCACCGCGCTCGGCTTTGCCAAGGGCGGCGCCAAAGTCGTGCTCGTCGACCGCGACGCGGCGGCGGGCGAGGCGACCGCCGGGGTCGTCCGGCAGCAAGGCGGCGAGGCGCGCTTCGTCACCGCCGATGTGACCAAATCGGCCGAGGTGCGGGATTATGTAAAGGCGGCGCTCGACGCCTACGGCGCGATCGACTGCTTCTTCAACAACGCCGGCATCGAAGGCAAGTGGGCGCACACCGCCGAATATGACGAGGACATGTTCGACGCGGTCATCGGCGTCAACGTCAAGGGCGTATTCCTCGGCCTGCGCCACGTATTGCCAGTCATGCTGCAGCAGAAGCGCGGCGCGATCGTCAACACCGCCTCGGTAGCTGGGCTTGTCGCGACGCCGGGCATGCCGGCCTATGTCGCCTCGAAGCACGCGGTGATCGGCCTCACCAAGACCGCCGCCGGCGAGGTCGCGCGGCAAGGCATCCGCGTCAACGCGGTCTGCCCCGGCCCGGTCGACACGCGGATGATCCATTCGCTCGAAGCCCAGCTCAACCCGTCCGACCCGGGGAGCGTCAGCCGGCGCTACCAATCGGCCATCCCGATGGGCCGCTACGTCAACCCGGAGGAAATCGCCAATACCGTCCTGTTCCTGTGCTCCGACCTCGCCTCCGCGATCACCGGGGCGCAATACGTCATCGACGGCGGCCGCACCGCTACCGGCGGCGCGGTGACCCAGGCGATGCAGAGCTGATAAGCGGAGCTACTCCTCCTCGCCGATCAGGGTCAGGACGAGCGAGCGGCGGTGCGGCGAGGCGCGGTGCTCGAGCAGGAAGATGCCCTGCCAGGTGCCGAGCTGCAGCCGCCCGTCGGTGACGGGGATGCTGAGCTGCGTCTGGGTCAGCGTGCTCTTGATGTGGGCCGGCATGTCATCCGGTCCTTCGTCGTTGTGGCGGTAGAGCGCGACGTCCTCCGGCACGATCCGGCGCAGAAAAGCGTCGAGGTCGCGCCGCACGTCGGGCGACGCATTCTCCTGGATCAGCAGCGAAGCCGAGGTGTGCGGGATATAGAGGGTCAAGAGGCCCACCGAGAGGCGCTGGCGTTCGGTCCACTCCGCGACCTCGGCGGTGATTTCCTTGATCTCGCGCGGCGCGGTTTCGATCGAAAGGCGGGTCTGGGCGATATGCATCGTCGATAATCTCCGAAAGGAGATGTGGGGTTCCAGAGTGGATCCGGCGACACCCTTCCGCGGCGCTGCCGGTCGGCTTATCCTCGCCCGCGGCGACGAGGGTTTTTCCGATGCGATCTGCTGTCTCGGCTGCGGTCTTTCTGGCTGCTCTGCTGGCCTTCGCCGGACGCGTGGGCGCGCAGACCACCGACCTGCTGCTCGTGCTCGCCGCCGATGTGTCGCGCAGCATCGACGAAAGCGAGTTCGCGCTGCAGCGCAAGGGTTATTCTGCGGCACTGACCGACCCGCGCGTGCTCGCGGCGATCCGCGGCGGGACTATCGGTGCGATCGCGATCTGCTTTGTCGAATGGTCCGGCGCCGGCGAGCAGAACGTCGTCGCCGATTGGACGGTGATCCGCGACGAGGAGGATGCGGGCGGGCTCGCGGCGGCAATCCTTGCCGCGCCGCGCTCGTTCATCGGGCGCACCTCGATCAGCGGCGCCATCGACTTTGCAATGGAGCGCTTCGCGGCCGCGCAACCGCGCGCCAGCCGCCATATCATCGACATCTCCGGCGACGGTACCAACAACTCCGGCCGGTCGGTGACCGATGCCCGTGACGAGGCGGTAGGGAAGGGGGTGACGATCAACGGGCTCGCCATCGTCAACGACAAGCCGAACCCGGGCTATGCGTTCCATACCCAGCCGCCGGGCGGTCTGCCCGAGTGGTACCGGCAGAATGTCATCGGCGGCCCGGGCGCTTTTTTGCGGGTCGTCGAGGATTTTCATTCCTTTGCCGACGCCATGACCAACAAGCTGGTCAGCGAAATCGCCGAGACCGCCCCCGGCATCCGCTCGGCCGGCCGCTGAGCTATGGCGGCGTTGCGATCGGAGGTCGATGTCGCGGTGATCGGCGCCGGCGCTGCCGGCATCGGCGCTGCACGGCGGCTGGCCGACAATGGCTCGGTCTCGGTGCTCGTGCTCGAAGCGCGCGACCGGGTGGGCGGGCGCGTGCATACGATCGAGCCGGCCGGGTTTCCGCTCGACCGTGGCGCCGAATGGCTGCATTCGGCCGACCGCAACCCCTTGTCGCCGATCGCCCGGGAGCTCGGCTTCCGGGTCCACCAACGGCCGCCCGAATGGACGACCCGGCTGCGCCGCAGCGGCGAGACGGTCGAGGCCGAGGCCGATTGGCTCGCCACCCGTGAAGCGCAAGGCCGGGCCCGCCGGAAAGCCGCCGCCGAACCGCTCGACCGGCCATTGGCGAGCCTGGTGCCGCCGGGCGGGCGCTGGAACGAGCTGCTTGACGCGACCAGCACCTGGGGAAACGGCGCCGAGCTCGACCGCGTCTCGGTCAAGGACTACGTCCGCTACGAGGACAGCGGGACGAACTGGCGGCTGGGCGAGGGCTATGGGCGGCTCTTCGAAAGACTTGCGGAGGGACTCCCGGTCGCGCTCGACACCGCGGTCTCGCGCATCGACCATGGCGGCCGGGCGATCCGGCTCGAAACGCCGCGCGGCACGGTCACGGCGCGGCGGGTCATCGTCACAGTGCCGACCTCGATCCTCGCCGCGGAAGTGCTGCGCTTCGATCCACCCCTGCCCGACAAGCTCGCCGCAGCGGCCGGTTTGCCGCTCGGGATCGACAACAAACTCTTCATCTCGCTGACCGGCTCGTTTCCCGGGATCGAGCCGGACATCTTTCTTGTCGGCTCGACGACTTCGCGCGAAACGATGACCTACCAGGTCCGGCCCCTCGATCGGCCGGCGATCTACACCTTTTTCGGCGGGCGGTTCGCGGCGGCGCTCGAGCGGGAAGGGCAGGGGGCGATGTTCTCCTTCGCCGCCGACGAACTCGCGCGCCGCTTCGGCAACGACATTCGCCGAAAAATAGCGCCGCTCGCCTCGACCGCCTGGCTGCAGGACCCCTGGGCGCGCGGCTCCTATTCCTATGCGCTGCCGGGCCACGCCGAGGATCGCGCGGTGCTCGCCGCACCGGTCGACAACCGCCTGTTCTTCGCCGGCGAGGCCACCTCGCCCAATTTCTTCTCGACCGCGCACGGCGCCTATCTCTCCGGCCTCACCGCCGCCGAAGCCGCCCTCGCGAGTTTGGCACAAATACAACGTTGAGTAGAGTAGTTTATGATGATTGGCTGTTTGTGCAGCACGTCTACAGCCAATACTCTCTCACTGGTTGCAATCACGCCATTTCCCCTCGTTGCCCTCATCGTTCGGAGGATACGATAGGAAGTTGGCGATTTTGCGTCGAGGCGGATTTCGGATACCTTGAACCCGTCAATACGAGGAGACAGTCGTCATGAAGGTGGCCACACTCAAAGATATACCGAATGTGCCAGTAGAAGGGGCCGAGCGGATCGAAGGCTGGACCGGGCCGGTTTCCCGGTCGCGGCAGACAATCATCGAGCCCGGGGACTCCGCGAACTACAACTGCAGCGTCGTCAACTTCAGCCAGGGCTGCACGACGGGCTGGCATACCCATAGCTGCGATCAGATACTGGTCGTGACATCGGGCTCCGGAATGGTGGCGACGGAGCACGAACAGCGTGAGATCAATGTCGGCGACGTCGTGCACATCAAAGCCGGCGAACGCCATTGGCACGGCGCCAAGGCCGACACGACAATGGGCCACATCACGATCACCGCCGTCGGCGGCCAAGCCACCTGGGGTTGACCTCGCTCTGCCGGGACTCTGCCTGGATGCCCTGAGAGCGTATCCTCTGCGTAGGACTTATCCATGTGTATTCCCAAACGGTTTTGGATAACAAAGCCTGACAGATTGTCTTGGCCGCCCCGGTAGTGGGTTCCGCCTGGCTCGAGTTACGCCTTCAGCAAGGCCGGGCGCCCGCCGCGGCACAGCTAAGGCTCGCCGACTGAGACTCGGCGGCTAACGCCGAAGAGTGGTGAGAAGATAGACCGCCGCACTCAGCGCGGTAATCCAGAAGCTGGTCGGCCAGTCGGTGTAGAAAGCGAGACTGATGCCGAGCCAAGCCTCGACGAGCGCCAAAATTCCCGAGAGCAGGACGCCGGTTGCCACACTGCTGGTCAATCGCTGAGCTGCTGCGGCAGGGCCCACCATCAGCGCGAATACGAGCAACACTCCAACGATTTGCGCGCATTCGGCGGTCGCCAACGCGACGATCGCCAGAAACAATACAGAATAAAGCCGCAGCGAGACGCCCTTCGCTTCGGCCAGCTCGGGCTGCAAGGTCGCGAAAAGCAGGGGGCGGGAGATGATAGCAAGAGTTCCGAGGCTCACCGCACCGAGCGCCAGCAATGTCCAGACCGTACGGAGATCGACGGCCAGTACATTGCCGAACAGCAATGTCGTCGCCTGCGTCGCGAAGGCCGTATAAAAATGCAGGAACAGCAGGCCTAGACCGAGCGACAACGCGAGCACCAGACCGATTGCCACGTCCCGCTGCGCCAGGCGCTCGCCCAATGACCCCATGCCGATGCCGGCGGCCAATGTCATCAGCACCAAGCCCCAGAGCGGGGTGACGCCAACGAGGATGGCCCCGGTGGCGCCCGTGAACCCAACATGCGCCAGGGCATGTCCGGCAAATGTCTGGCCGCGCAGCACCAAAAAATAGCCGACGATGCCCGCGACGGTCGCGACTACCGATGCTGCCGCGAAGGCATTGCGCATGAAATCGTAGTCGAACATCGCCGAGGCGCAGCTAGCGGGAGGTGTATCGCGGCGGCGAATGCGCAGGATCGTGCTGGTGGGCGTCACGCTCCACATCATGGCTGCCGGACATGATGAATATCCGGCCCTCGAGGCGCACGACGTCGATCTCGGATCCATAAAGCTCCGTCAGTACGGGGCCGGTGATCACCTCGTCGACCGTGCCGAGGGCGGCATGGCCATTGCCCAGATAAAGCACCCGGTCGAGAGCGCCGAGCAGCGGGTTCAGCTCGTGAGCACTGAACAGTACCGCGATCCCGAGCTCGCTCTGAAGCGATTGCGCGAGCGCCACCACCTCGCGCTGATGGTGCGGATCGAGGCTGATGAGCGGCTCGTCGAGCAGCAGCAGCCGCGGCCGGCCGATCAATGCCTGGGCCAGCAGCAAGCGCTGGCGCTCGCCACCCGAGATCTCGGCGATGGGGCGCCGCGCCAGCCCGCGTGAACCGACCAAATCGAGCACCCGGTCGACTTCCGCCCCGCCCGCCTTGCCCGGAATTGGCAGGCCGAGCCGGTGGCCATTCACGACAGCGGCCACGAAGTCCCAGCCGCTCAGCCGCGTTTCCGCCACCCCGCCGCGAACTTGCGGCATATAGCCTAGAGCAGAATTTCCGCGCGTTGCGGGCTTCCCGAGGACGCGAATAGCGCCTCGGCTGGGCCGCACCAGACCGAGAACGGCGCGCATCAGCGTGGTTTTGCCGGAGCCGTTCGGTCCCAGCACCCCGACAAACTCGCGGGGCGCGATTTCCAGGTTCACGCCGTCCAGCACGATGCGACCGCCGAGCGTCAGGCAGACATTGCGAAATTCGATTGTGTTCATTGGCTAGTGTTTCGGGAGCGCCTGATCGACCGCATCGAGTTCGCTCGACAGCCATTCCTGGTAATTCTTTCCCGGCGGCTCGGTCTCCGTCACCGCCACAACCGGGATATGCGATGTCCGTGCGAGGCTCACCATACGGTCGGCCGCCGGATCCGACGCTTGGCTATTGTAGACGAGCATCCGAACGCGGTGGCTCTCGAGGTCCTTCTCGAATGTGATAACGTCGGAAGCACCGGGCTCGGTATCATTCATCACAGCGAGCTGGAACCGGCGGTCATGGACCTGCATTCCAATGGCGTCGAGCAGGTAATTGAAGACCGGCTCGGTCGCGGCGACCGGCGTGCCGGCCAGGCGCGCACGCAATACTGCGATCTTGGCCTCTATCGGCTGCAGCGATTGCCGAAACTCTGCAAGACGCTGCCGGTAATCTGACTGGTGAGCCGGATCGGCAATGCTGAACTCGTCCGCCAATTTCGCGGCGAGCGCCAAATTCGTATTGGGGTCGTACCAGATATGCGGGTTTTCGCCCGGTCTTTTGCCCACCAGCTTGCCGACATCGATCGCCGCCCGGCCAAAGCTCGCGACAGTGTTCAGCAGCTTGCTCATCCAAGGGTCGTAGTCGAGGCCGTTATAGACGACGATCCGTGCCGTGGAGACGGCTCGCGCGACCGAGGGGCTCGCCTCGAACAGATGCGGGTCCTGATCGGGATTGGTGAGAATGCTCGTCACCTTGACATCCGATCCGCCAATCTGCTGCGCGATGTCCCCGTAGAAGTTTTCGGCGGCAAGAACGGCGATGGGGCTGGCGGCCCACGCCAGCGTTGGCGCGATCAGCAAAGCGGCGAAGGCAACGAAGACGGCACGATGGTCCAGGGGGGCGCCTCCGATAAAATTGCTGACCAGCGGCCCAAATAACCGGCCGTCGGACTCACCGGAAGGGATGTTATAACGTCGCGAAACCATCGTGTCTCGGCTCTACCGTTCTCGCGAGGCTCGCCGAGGGAGTCCGAGCCGTGTAAGTTGCTCCCCTGGACGGCCACGAATGATCGAGGAGGACGGAAATGCCGATTTCAGGGGAATTGATCGCCGGCGCATTGGCCGGCCTCGCGTTTGTTGGATGCAGCCTGTCGAATGCTTCGGAGACGCCAAGCGCCGGGGCGGGGCAGGGGAGGCGGCGCGAGGTCGTGGTCAACGGCAAGCGGGTCAAGACCGTCGACATCCACGCCCATACGATCGTTCCCGAGGCGGCGGCTGTGATCAACCACCCGCTCGAGGCGCCGGGGCTGTTATGGTCCAATGTCTCCGACCGCATCGCCGAAATGGACGCGGAGGGGGTCGATGTCGAGGCTCTCAGCATCAACCCCTTTTGGTACCGCGCCGAGCGCGATGCCGCGGCCGAGCTGATCAGGATCCAGAACGAAAAGCTGGCCGAGTTCTGCGCCGCGACACCCGACCGCTTTGTCGCCTTTGCTACGGTCGCGCTGCAGCATCCTCAGCTCGCTGTCGAGCAGCTCGAACACGCGATCAAGCGATTGGGGCTGCGCGGCCTGTCGGTCGGCGGCAGCGTCGCCGGGCAGGAATTGGCCGACCCGAAATTCCACCCGGTCTGGGCCAAGGCCGAGGAGCTCGGCATCCTGATCTTTATGCACCCGCTCGGCACCAGGGAATTGGAGCCGAGCGGGCGGCTCAACGGCAGCGGCCTGTTGACCAATACGATCGGCAACCCGCTCGAAACCACGATCGCGTTGTTGCATCTGATCTTCGAGGGCACGCTCGACCGCTTCCCGGGCCTGAAGATCTGTGCCGCACACGGCGGCGGCTTTTTGCCGTCCTACGCAAACCGCTCGGATGCGGTCATCACGACGTTTCCGAACCGCGTCGGCCCGCTGCCCAAAAAGAAGCCAACCCAGTACCTGAAGGACGGCCAGCTCTATTTCGACTCGATCATGTTTACGGGCGAAGCGATGCGCCACCTTATCGCCGAGACCGGCGTCGGCCAGATCATCCTCGGCACCGACTACCCGTTCCCGTGGAACCGCGTGCCGGTCGACCACATCTTGTCGATCCCGGGCCTCAGCGACAACGACAAGATCGCGATCCTCGGCGGCACCGCAGCCAAGCTGCTCGGCATCGATCACTGAACAGAAGCAAGCGCCGCCAAGGCGTGCGCCGCCGCTTGTCGATGCCCACGGATCCAGTCCGTCGGCTGAAGGCCAGGGGTCAAGCCGGCCAGGGCGATTAAAGTGAAGCTTCCGTCTGGGTCTGAACACTAGTCTCTGATGCGTTCAGATGATTCAGTGTCATCTCAGCCGTCATGCCCGGCCTTGAGCGGGTCAAGCCCGACCGTTGCGGGGTTCGTCAGCCGGCACTTCGGCCAATCTCGCGGAGACGAGCAGACAGGGTACTCAATTTTTAGCGTCGCCGTCATTTCGGAACAATGCCAGCCCTAATGTCGGATTCTTTACAACAGGACTGATGCCGCGTAGGCGAAACGGCTGATAGTCAGCAGATCCGGCGACGACATTAACCAAGTATTTTGCGGCGTTCTAAGGGTGTAGAGGAAATATGCCCAGGTTAGAAGAATGAGTCTTGGAATAGGGGACGCCAGGGAAGCCAGCAAACGGCCGGGATAATTTATACTTCTCCAGGGAACTGATTTTTCGTATTCTTCAACCTATCGTATGAAGGCAAACTTAACTCTGGCACCAAAATTGCGCCAGGGATTAGGCAACCAATTACAAAACATCACCAGGGAGCCTCAGCCATGGATCGACTTTCCTTAGCGGCCATCTTTTGGCGTAATATCAAGACCGTCGGAAGCTTCGTCGGGGTCCTCGCCGTGCTCGCAGCCAGTCCAGCCGCGGCGACACTGACATTGATCGACGATCCGGTATTCGGGCCATCCTCGCTAGTGCTGGATACGACGACAAACCTCGAGTGGCTGCGGGTCAATCTCACCTACAATGGTCTAGCGACTGGCGGATTAGCCGTGCTCGCCGAGTTGGGACCGGGCCAGGAATTCGCGGGTTTCCGGTTCGCGGGGACAAATAATTGGGATGGTATAATGGGAGAATTTGGCCTTCCAGCTGTGCCTGGCCTTTCAGGTTGTTCCGGTGATTATCCTTGTAATGTAGACCCGACAGCCGAAGCTAATTTCACCAGCCTTTTCGGTATTCCGTTCGGAGCGGAGGTTGATTACAACTATTATCCCGTTCCGGTACCGGCAGGTCCAGGGCCATTTTTTGATGAGGTGGTTTTCTTTCCCGGCTATATGACATCCGGTTATACGATATCCAGTTATTTGATCTATAGTGGGTTCACCGAGGGCTGCACAACGGGCAGCTATAGCGGCTGCCTCGCGGCTCTGGTGCGCGATGCACCCACCGTCCCAGAACCTCCGTCGATCTGGATGCTCATCGCCGGTCTGCTCGCGTTTCCTGTCGCGAGGCGGCGAAGCGCCGCGCGACCTCGACCTCGCTGAGGTCTGCGGCGAACGGCCGAGATTGTGGCACGCGAGCCTAAGGAGCCGGCGGCGCCGTTTCAGCTTCGCGAACCGGTTGGTGGCCCGAGAGGCCACGGGCGACCTGTGTATTTGCTATGAGGAAAACGCCTTGACATTTCTGACCGGGACAACGACTGTGAAAACGTGAAAAATATCACAGTATCACTCGACGACGAGACTTATCGACGTGCTCGGATGATAGCGGCGCAGCGCGATACGTCGGTATCCGCGTTGGTGAAAGGCTTTCTCCTCGAACTGACCTCCGGGGAAAACACAACCGAGCGGCTGAAGCGCCAGGAACGAGAATTGCGCGAGCGCATCACCGACTTCGACGCGTCCGACCGGCTCTCCCGCGACGATGTTCACCGCCGCGGCGCCTGAGTAAATGCCGCATTTCCTCGACACGAACATCCTGCTCTACTCGATCAGCCGGAACCCGGCTGACGCCCTGAAGCGGGAACAAGCCATCGCTCTGCTGGGTCGGGACGATGGCGCGTTATCGATACAGGTGCTCCAGGAATTCTACGTGCAGGCGACGCGGGCCACGCGGGCCCGCCCGTTGCCTCACGAGACCGCCGTAGGGCTTCTTAACGCATGGACCCGGTTCAAGGTCCAGGAGATCACTCTCTCAATGCTCAATAGCGCACTGGAAATCAAAGCGGCGTACGGATTTTCCTACTGGGACAGCGCCATCATCGCAGCGGCTCGCGCCCTTGGATGCCGCGAACTCTATTCAGAAGATATGAGCCACGGCCAGGAGGTCGAGGGGGTTGTGATCGTCAACCCGTTTCGATGACGACTGGCATCGGGAGGATTCGGCATGGGTGAATTCGCATTGGGACAGGCGGTGCCGCGATTCGAGGATCCGCGGCTATTGCGCGGGGGCGGCCGCTATGTCGACGACATGGTATTGCCACGCATGGCGTTCGGTCATGTGCTGCGCTCGCCTCATGCGCACGCCCGGATCCGTTCGATCGATACGACCTCGGCCAAAGCCGCGCCTGGCGTGCTGGCGGTACTGACCGGCGCGGATTGGGAGGCCTCGGGGTGGGGCGACCTGCCGACGGCGATGGGCAACAAGCGTCGCGACGGTTCACCCGCCTATCGGCCGCGCTACCCGGCCTTGGTCAAGGACCGGGTGCGCTGGGTCGGGGATTACGTCGCCTTTGTCGTTGCCGAGAGCGCGCATCAGGCGGCGGACGCGGCGGAATTGATCGCGGTCGAATACGAGCCGCTAGCCGGCGGTCGTCTCGACCGCAGGCGCGCTCGATGCGGGCGCGCCGCGCGTCTGGGAGGACAGCCCCGACAATATCTCGTTTGTCTATCTCGAAGGCGACAAGGCGGCGGCCGATGCCGCCTTCGCCGCGGCCGCGCATGTCATCCGGCACAAATTCGTCATCAATCGCGTTACCGCAGCGACGATGGAGCCGCGCGGCTGCATCGGCGACTACAACGCTGCGGCAGACCACTACACGATCTACACGACCCTGCAGCGCACGCACGCCTACCGCTCGGAATTGGCGCGCCAGATCCTCAAAGTACCGGAAAGCAAAGTGCGCGTCGTCGCCGGCGACATCGGCGGCAGCTTCGGCATGAAATCCGCGATCTACAATGAGGTCGCGCTGGTGCTGCTCGCCTCCAAGCTGACCGGGCGTCCAGTCAAATGGACGAGCACGCGCACCGAATCATTCCTCGGCGACGCGCAGGCGCGCGACAATATCACCGAGGCCGAGCTAGCGCTCGGCCACGACGGCCATTTCCTCGCTTTACGCGTGGGCACGATCGCGGCGGTCGGTGCCTACCCGCAGGCGGGGTCCAACGCCTTTGTCGCCAATCTCGGGACCTTGGCTGGGGTGTACCGCACGCCGGCGGTCTATGCCGATGTGACCGCCGTCTACACGAACACGAACCCGATGCGGGCCTATCGCGGCAACGGCCGCCCCGAGGCGGCTTACGTCATCGAGCGGATGGTCGACCTCGCGGCGGGCGAGCTCGGCATCGACCCGATCGAATTGCGCCGCCGCAACATGATCTCCCCGGAGGCGATGCCGTTCAAATCGGGCCTCACCTTCACTTACGATTGCGGCGAGTTCGAGAAGGGCCTCGACATGGCGCTCGACCTGGCCGATTTCACCGGCTTCGAAGAGCGCCGCGCCGAGGCGCGCAGGCGCGGGAAACTGCGCGGCTTCGGCATCTCCAACACGATCGAGCGCGCCGCGGCCGGCGGGTTCGAAGCCGCGGAGATCCGCTTCGACCGCACCGGCACCGTGACCCTGCTGTCGGGCTCGATCACGCAGGGACAAGGGCACGAAACAGTCTACAAGCAATTGCTTTGCGACCGGCTCGGCATCGATCCGTCCCAAGTCCATTACGTGCAGGGCGACACCGACAAGGTGGCGATCGGCGAAGGCACCGGCGGCTCGCGTTCGGCCGCGCTCGGCGGGTCGGCGGTCCATCTCGCGACCGAGAAGATCGTCGCCAAAGCCAAGACCATCGCCGCTTCCGTTCTTGGCGCCGATGGTGACGAGGTCAATTTCGAGGACGGCCTCTTCTCCGCGCCGCGCTCGAACCGCCGGTTGACTGTCGGCGAAATCGCGAGGGAGTTGCTGAACCCGGAAAACCTGCCCGAGGGAATGGACCTCGGCTTGATCGCCGGAGCCACGTTCAGCTGCAAGGAGCAGAATTTCCCGAACGGCTGCCACATCTGCGAGCTCGAAATCGACGAGGAGACCGGCGAGGTCGAGGTTCTGCGCTACAGCGTCGTCGACGATGTCGGCACGGTCATGAACCCCTTATTGCTGGAAGGTCAGATCTGCGGCGGTATCGCGCAAGGCGTGGGTCAGGTGCTGATGGAGGATATCCGCTTCGACCCCGCCTCGGGGCAGCTGCTGACCGGCTCCTTCATGGATTACGCGATGCCGCGTGCGGGCGACTTGTCGGCTATTCATTGCGACAGCAACCCGGTCCCGACCAAGACCAACCCGTTGGGGGTCAAGGGTGCGGGCGAAGCCGGCAATGTCGGTGCCCTCCCTGCCGTCGCCAACGCCCTCGTCGACGCACTCTCCCCGCTCGGCATCCGCCACATCGAAATGCCGGCCACGCCGGAGCGCCTCTGGCGGGCGCTCCGTGAGGCGGCGCTTAGCCGAGGTTAGCAAGGATACGGCTTCCTTTGGGGGCGATGAGCGTTCCCGTCAGCGCAGGCGCGACAAGTAGTATGCGAACTCGGCCAGCTGCGCGTCGTCGATCGGCTGCAGCACCTCGGCCATCGTCGGCTCGTAGCCGTGTCGGGCGCCGCTTTTGTATTCGCGTAGCGCCTTCAGCAGGTAATCCTCGCGCTGGTCGGCGAGGCGCGGCACATTTTCCTGCCCGGAAAAATCCGAGCGGTGGCAGACATTACAGTGGTTCAGCTCGACCAGGGCGCGGGCCCGTTCGAGTCGCGCGGGGTCGGCGGGATCAACGGGCGGCTTCGGCGGCGGCAACGCGGCGAGAAAATCCGCCGCCTGTTGCAGATCCGCGTCGCTCCAACCTTTCGTCAGCTCGGTCATCGGCTCGACCGAGCGCAGCCCCTCACGAAACATAAAGAGCTGGATCAACACGTATTTCGAGGGCTGCGCACCGAGCGACGGCACATTCTCGATTTCCGATTGGCCCGTCCGCCCCGTGGCAGGTGAGGCACGGCTCGAGCTTCTCCGGCGGTGCTGCGGCAAATGCGGAGAGCGTGCCGGTCAAGAGCGCTGCGGCAACGGCGCAGGCGCCTCCGGCACGCTTCATCGAGACCCCGCCTAATGGCGCGCGCTGACGCGCTGCAAGCCGTATGTCAGGCGATAGACCGCGCCGTTCCAATCATCCGAGATCAGCATCGAGCCGTCTTTCATCAGCTCGACGTCAACCGGCCTGCCGACATATTTGTTGTCTTGCAGAAAGCCGGTGATGAACGGCTGGATCGACTTCACCGATCCGTCGGCATTGAGCTTTGCCACGACGATGTCGCCGCCGATCTTCTTCGTCTTGTTCCATGAGCCGTGGCGGACGATGAAGAGCGCGTTGTCGTATTCGCGCGGGAACATGCGGCCGGTATAGAAGCGCAGGCCGAGCGGCGCCGAATGCGGCCCTAGCTGCGCCACCGGCTTGGTGAACTCATTGCAGCTGTGGCCCCAGCCGAATTGCGGGTCGGGGATGTCACCGCCGTCGCAATAGGGATAGCCGAAATTGTCCTGGCCGGGGTGCGCCAATCGGTTGAGCTTATCGTTCGGCTCGTCCTCCGACAGCCAGTCGCGCTGGTTCTCGGTGAAATACATCTGCTTGAGCACCGGGTGCCAATCCATGCCGACGACCTGGCGGATACCACGCGCGACGACCTCCATCCCGCTGCCGTCGAGGTTGATGCGACGGATCTGGGCGTGCGTCGGCGGCGGCATGCAGATGTTGCACGGCGCGCCGATGTTGAAATAGAGCTTATTGTCGGGCCCGACGGTCAGGAATTTCCAGCCGTGCGGCGCGTCGTTCGGCAGGTCGCTGTAGATGACCGTCGGCTTCGGCGGGTTGTCGAGCTGGCTCTCGACATTGTCGATCTTCGAGATCCGGTTGATCTCGGCGATGTAGAGGGTGCCGTTGTGCAGGGCTATGCCGTTCGGCGAATTCAGCCCGGTCGCCAGAACCTTGACCTCGCGCTTGCCGTTTTTGTCGACGATCGCATAAATTCGGTCGAGGGTCCGCGTGCTGAGGAAGACCGTTCCCTTGTCGCCGACCCGGAGCGAGCGCGCATTCGGGACGCCGCTAGCAAAGACTTCGAGGTGGAAGTTTTTCGGCAGTTTCAACTCCGCCACCGGCAGCTTGTCGGCGGGGGTGGGAATTGGCGGCGGCACTTGCGGCGCGAGATGAGACTCCTCGGCCGAGTTGGGCGCGCCCTGCATCCATGACGGCGGCGTCGTCGGGGTTTGCGCTGCCGCGGGTGATGCCGGAGCGGCGGCGGGCGCCTGGCTCGCCGGCGCCTGTTGCGCCGCAATCGGCCACGGGGCCGCGAAAACGCCTGCCATTAGCACCGCGAGCGACAGCGTCCGCGAGCGCGACAAAACCGAAATCATGGCGATCCTCCCGTCACAGCAGCCATCTCGTTCGCTCAGGCTGCCCTACCGAGCGCTACATCAATACTAGCCGTTATGGAATTGCAATAGCATCCGCGACACATACAACACACATTTGCGGAGGGACGGAGTTACCCTCGGAGGGATCGTAGATGCCGCAATCGGCACGGACCCGACGCTTGCGACCGGTTCGCTCATTAATTACGCGATGCTGCGGGGGCGAGCGATCTCTGCGCAATCCATTGCGCCAGCGACCAGGAAGGCTTAGAGGCTGCCGGCGCCGCGAGACGGAGAAATAGACAACATCTAGGCCACGACGAGATCCGGCACGAGGACCTTTCCCTTGGTCTCCGGTCCGAGCAGCAGCGCAATCACAAAACTTGCGGCTCCGACACAAGTGCCGATCAGCATCGGGATTGCAAAGCCGAGGTCGTAATGGCTGGCGAACCAAGTCAAAACGAGCGGGACAAAGCCGCCGAAGATCGCGCCTTGATGATAGCAGAAAGCGCTCGCCGTGGCGCGGACCTCAGTCGGGAACCGCTCAGAAAGGTAGGCGGGGTTCTGGCCATAAATCGCTTGGCCGAAGAAGCCTTGCAAGACAAAGCCGGCGGCGATCCAAGTAAAATCTGTGGTCAGGAGGTAGAGGGGCGCGACAAAGATCGCGATTGCGGCGGGTATGATCATCGACCAGCGGCGGCCGAAGCGGTCGGCAAACCAGCCCCAGAAGCCTTGCGCGAAAAACGCCGCCAGGTTCGCAAACAGGATCGGTGTCGCGACGAGAGCCGGGCTCAGGTTCAGATCCTTCTGCAGATGCGTCGCGAACAACGCATTGATCGAGTAGTAGACGAGGAAACTGCTCGCCATCCACCAGCAGGCAGTCAAGGTGTTCCCGAGCAGGCCCGGCTTGAAGATGTTGATCAGCGGCGCATGCACTTCGCGCTTCTCAGCGCGCTGGCGGCGCCGGTTCTCCTCCCATACCGGCGGCTCCTTGACGAAGAACCGCACATAGACGACCGAGAGAGCGGGAAGGACGCCGATCATCAGCAAGCCGCGCCAGCCGATGGCATTGAATGCCAGCCCGTAGATCAGGCTGGCCAGAAGGAACCCGAGGCTCCACGAGCCCTGCAGCATCCCGCTCATGAACCCCCGCGACCGCGCCGGCCAGGATTCCATCGCGAGAGCCGCGCCGGCCGGCCACTCGGCGCCCATGCCGATGCCCAACAGCGCGCGGAACAGAAACAGGAACCAAAACGCCGGCGAGAAGCCGGCGATGAAGTTGCAGATCGAATACCACAGGATCGAGATCATCAGCGGGGTCTTGCGGCCGATCCGGTCGGCGAGCCACCCGGAGCCGACCGCGCCAACGAGCCGCAGCCACAAGGTGACGCTCAGCAGGAATGCGACCTCGGTCAAGGGCACGCCGAATTCCTGCGAGATCGGCACCATGATCAAGAGGAACATCGTGAAGTCGAACGCGTCCAACGTCCAGCCGAGCCAGGAGGCGACCCAGGCGTACCACTGGTCTTTTGTCGGCTCTTTCCACCAGGGGATCGGCCTTTTAGTGGTCTCGACGGCTGTTGTCATTGGCGCTAGTTTCTCCCCCCTGACCGTAGGCGGCCCCCGCCCTACTCCGCGGCTTGCGGCATCTGTTTCAGGTCCGTCGAATAGCGCAAATGGACCGGTGCGTTGGTTTCGAACGGGTCCTTGAGGCCCAGCTCCTTGCCGATGTCGCGCATCGCCGGCATGACCTCCTGTCCCAACAGCCGGATGCAGGTCCGCGCGTCCTCGTTGCTGACCGACCCGTCATTGCCCCAGAGGCCGTAGATGCTCGGCCGGGTTTCTTCGAGCACGCGGCGCAATTTCGGGATGACGGTCTTTGGCGTGCCGTAGAGAACCCGCCCATCGGCGACCTGCGTTTCAAAAGTGGGTCGGCCGCGCGGGCTCTCGGCCCGGCCGACCGCGAACTCGACGAATTGGCGGCGATGCTCGGGCGAGAAGTAGCCCGACGGGGCCGACCACACCGGGTGCGCGAGACCGGTGAACTCGCCCTGCATCCACAGGAACTGGCGGGCGTTCTTCTCCGCCTTTTCCTCGCTGTCGGAGACATGGACCTGCTGCAGGTACCCACGGTTCTCCGGCCCCGCCTCGTAGCCGGCCTCGAGCGCCACCGCATCGTAAATCTTCCAGATGTTCTTCGTCGCCTCGATCGAGGTGTTGAGCGCGATATAGGGGTAGCGCTGCTTAGCCGCCCAGATGATCGTCTCCTTGCTCAGCACCCCCGGGATCCACACGCGCGGATAGGGTTTCTGCAACGGCACCGCCCAGGGATTGACGACGCGGTTCTGATAGTGCGTGCCTTCCCAGCGGAACGGGCCTTGGCGGGTCCATGCCGCGACGACCAGATCGTGCGCTTCCTCGAACCGTTCGCGGTTGTAGGCGGGGTTGACGCCGTTGGCCAATTGCTCCTGGCCGCCGCCGCGAACAAAGCCGGAGACGAGGCGGCCCTTCGAGATCATGTCGATCATCGCCAATTCTTCGGCGAGGCGCACGGGGTTCTCGGCCAGCGGCAACGGGTTGCCGAGCAACACGATCTTTGCCTTCTTGGTTACCGCGGCGAGGATCGAGGCGAAGATGTTGCATTTCGCCTGCATGCAGAACGGCGCATTATGATGCTCGTTCAGCATGAAGCCTTCGACACCCATCTCCTCGGCGTAGATGTATTGCTCGAGGTATTCGTTATAGAGCCGGCTGGCGGCGACCGGATCGAAGTATTTGTTCGAAAACATCAGCGCGGTGGCGCCGAATTCGAGCCCGATATCGGCGGGATAGGCGGACATCGGCTGCTCGGTGAAATACATCACATGCATCGCTTTCCTCCTTGCCGAGAGCGCCCGGCAGATCCGTTAATTTTCCTCGACGAAAGACCGGACCAGACGCGCGAGCTGGTCCGGCTGCTCCATCTCGACGCAGTGCCCGGACGAGCGCACGACCTCCAACCGCGCCTGCGGCAGCAACGCGGCGAATCGCTCGCCCGCGCTCTTCGGCACGATCTTGTCGTCGTCGCCCCAGACGACAAGCGCCGGCGCCCGCACCCCGCCCAACAAATGCGGCAGGCTCTGATTGTACATGTAGGGCTTCCAGGCGATCCGGAAGCTCATCTCGCGGCAGAGGTCCCACTCGACCAGCTGGTCGGTCGACACGTCGCCATAGACCCGGGCGAACGCCTCCTGGTCGTGAAACCCGGCGCGGGCGTAATCGAGATAGCTGACGATCGCCTGGTCGAAGATGTCGCCGTCGGGCGGCTTCAATCCCATCGCCCCGACCAGGACCAGCCTATGGAAGTCGCGCGGCGCCATTGTCGCCATCTCGGCGGCAATCCATCCGCCAAAGCCGAGCCCGACCAGCGAGGCGTGCTCGACGCCGAGATCGGATAGCAGCCACTGATACATGACCGCGACATCGCGCACGTTGCGCAGCCATTGCGGCCGCTCGGACTTGCCATAACCCGGATGGTGCGGCACCAGCACATCGAAGCGGCCGGCGAGCTCGTCGTAAAACGGCAGCCGGTCGGGACTGCCGATATCATGGTGCAGGATCAGAACCGGGCGCCCGCTGCCGGCGCGCGCCAGATGCATTTTTCCGCCGGCCACCTCGAGGACCGACTCGCTCCAGCTGTTGCCCGCCGCCATCGCAATCCCTCTCGCTCTGCGCCGAACCCTAGCCTAGCGCCACGTGACCGGCCGTCGCAACCAACCGTTTGCTCATTGCAGGGTTGCAGTTTAGTAAGCCTTTAGAATCATAAGGCCTACTTATTAGTCGAATTGCGCCAGCATCCGGGTGACGGGTTCCAAATTTCGACTAAGCTCTGAGGGATTGACGGAGTTGGAGAGATCAATGCTCGTCGTTACGACGGAAAATGTCACCGGTCACCGGGTGGCCGAGGTTAAGGGTCAATGCTTTGGGGTCGTCGTGCGGAGCCGCGGGCTGGGCGGCAACATCATGGCGGGGCTGCGCTCGATCGTCGGCGGCGAGATCGACGAATACACGCAGCTGCTCGAGGAGGCGCGGCGCCACGCCGTCGACCGGCTCGTCCGCAATGCGACTGCGATGGGCGCCAACGCGGTGTTGATGATGCGGTTCGATTCAGCCGAGATCGGCCAGACGATGAGCGAAATCGTCGCCTACGGCACGGCGGCCGTCATCGAGCCCGAGGGGATGTGAGCCGCCCGGTGCTGCGGGCCTTCTTGTTTGCTGCCGGCGGCGTTCTGCTTGCCGCTGCGGGGCTCCTGGCGGCCTTTGGCTGCACTCTCGGCGTCAGCTTGCGCCTCGCCGTCCCCGGGCTCGTTCTGTTGCTCGGACTGCTTGTCGAACGTTGGCGCTACAAGCGGGTGACGGAGCGCCGGCCGGGGCCCGACTGGGTCCCGACGAGCGAGCGCTTTGTCGATCCGGAAAGCGGCAAGCTGGTCACGGTTTTTTATCAACCCTCGACCGGAGAACGACGCTACGTCGCCGGCTGAGGCGGCGGCCGAAGGTCTGAGCGACGCGGACCGCGTGCTCGCTCATATTCCAGCTAAGGCGGGATGTTGCCTCGCCTTGCCCCATCGCGCCCACTGAATGATGGTCCAAGACGCGTAGATTGCGACCCAAGGCATAAGCGGATAGTGAAAACGCGATTGGCCAGAGAACACGATCGAAATTGCCGTGAAATACGCGGCTAGCACGTAGCCTGTTATCGCGTACGCTGGAACGTTGCCCCGGTAACGAACATAATAAACGAATGAGATGGCAAACAGTATGATCAGGCAAGCGTAATAAATTTGATTAAAGCCACGCACCATTCGAAATATCTGCCAATAACGATCATAGTACTTAAATCCCGCCTGGTAAGACCATTCAGCTTCGCCGTCGGGAGCCCAAAGGCGCCAAATCTTTTTCGGGACGAGCGCGAGAAACGCGCCCGGGTGTTCATGGATCCATTTCAACGCAAGTGTCTTGGCGAGGCGGTCATTCGCTACCTGCCCTGCAACATCGTTCGGGACCGATTTGACGAGGGGATCATCCTCGGTATAGTCGCCCCATGCGGTGGGGTTATTGCCACTCAGCAAGGTTCCTCCCCCATTCGTCGATATCAACACAAACTCGCCAAAGACTTCGTAATTTCGCACCGTCCACGGCACGATCGCAATCGCCATCGCGGCATAGACGACGGCTACTTTTGCGATTTGTTGAAAGACCTTGGGTCGGTCTATCGCAGCCAGCCACCACACGGTTAAAAGTACAACGGGTAGTAACAGGGTCTGCGCTTTGGTCAGCGTCGCAATCCCAAACAGGATCCCGGACAAAACCAATCTCGGCCAATTTTGGCGTCCGACGATCAGTGCGATCGCCAGCAGCAGCAACGCAGTATAAAAGACTTCAGTTCCAAGAAGCGGTATGTATCCGATCCGGTTTGGGTAAACGGCCAATATCAACACCGTCAGCCGTCCGACCAGTTCATCTGCAAAGAGGAGCGATCCCAAGCGCAATGCTAGGCAAAAGGTAATTGCTGCAAAAACCACGTTGGCAATTTGTCCGACCAACGGCGAGGGGCCGAATACCCAGAACAACAGACCCAAAGAGCCCGGCCATCCGGGAGGCCAGAAGGCGGTCGGGATGCCGCCTTGCGAGTACCCCTGGCCGGCCGCCAAGGTTACTGCCCTGTTGTAGTACCATAAATTGTCGGAGTATTGGTCGATCGGAACGAACCATACTACGGCAACTCTGACGCCGAGATAACACACAAGGCAGACGGGAATAAAGTACGGACTCAGAAGCACGCAGCGCAAGGCTGATAAATGAATTCGCCCCATAAAAATCCCCGAACGACAGCGTGTATTTTAATCTGAAACAGCCGAGGTGATTCCAGTAGCTCCGGGCCAAATACACAAGCTCGCGCTGGCTCGCTTGAACCAGGTTTCGCCCTTTCGGACTCCGCGTCGGCCATAGGCTATGTCGGCGCCATCATCCATCCAGCACATCATCTGAGGGAGAAGATCAGGGGGATCCTGCATATCCGCATCGATGATCAGGATGCGGTTACCCCGGGTAAATTGTAGGCCCGCGGTAAATTCTCGCTGATCCCCGTAATTCCGCGACAGATTGATCGCAAAGACGTGGAGATCGGAAGCGGCAAGGTCGCCCATCACAGACCAGGTGTCGTCGCGCGAGCCATCGTTCACCAAGGCGGCACTCATCCTCAGGGTATGGCCCATGAGCTACTGCGATCACTATTGACAGGCGCCAACGCGGCCGCCCGCTATCGCCGGATTCTGTGGGCGGCGCTTGGCATGAATGTCAAGATGTTCCTGGTCGAGATCGTTACGAGCTTCCTTGCCGGCTCGGTGAGCCTGCGCGCCGACGCTCTCGATTTTCTGGGGGATGCTGCGAATTACGCCGTCGCGCTCGCCGTCGTCGGTCTTTCCTTGCAATGGCGGGTGGGGGCCGCGCTGCTCAAAGGCAGCGTCATGGGATTGTTCGGCCTTTGAGTGGGCGGCAGCACCCTGCATAGCGCAATTACCGCGACCGTACCGAAAGCCGAGCTGATGGATATGGTCGGGATGCTCGCGCTCGCCGCCAATCTGGCCGTCGCCGTCTGCTGTATCGTTATCGGCAGGGCGACAGAACTCCAGCATTACCGGGCCACCGGCCAGCGCCCAGCGATGACAGCGATGCGCGATCTCGCGCGCCTTGTCCTCGCTCGCCGCGTAGCACATCGGCACCTCGGCACACGACGTCCCTTTGCCGCCAGCCGAGCGAAAAATTTCAATAAGCTCGGGCTGCGGGACGGTCGTGATCATCCCGTCGGCCTTGCGCCCCGCCAGGCGCGCGACCTCCGGTCCGCCGGCTGCGCCGATAATCGCGGGGGCGCGATCGGGGCGGTCGTACAGCTTCGCGTCGTCGGTCGCGGGCCGTTTCGGTCGGTCTCTAGGCGGCGAGGCGTTCGGGGATGAACGGCTTGTCGGGCGCCGTTTCCGCCCTATCCGGCGCCGGCGCGTCTCGCCTTTTCGCGATCTGGTCGAGCAGCCAAGTCCTGGCCCCGGCGGCCGCTCGCTCTTGCTCCGCATGATCGCCGGCGAGACGGCGGGCCTTGAGGATTAGGGAGCGCAGCTCGTCGACGCTGCCGCAACACGTGTCGTTGAAGTGCACAAGCGGAAGGCCGGGCCGAGGCATCGCATCCTGCAGGAGCGCGATCGCCGGCGCCCGCGGCAGACGATGCTTGCGGCTCAGGTGCAGGAGAGCGCCGACAAGGCAATGGCCGCCGTTTCCGTCGTCATAGCGGCCGCGCGTCCAGTGGCCGTCGTCGGCAAAATGCTCGAGCATCAGGTCGAGCAGCTGCACCGCTTGTGCGATTTGGGCTTCCGGCATTGATCTCATCGCTCCCGATCCGGCGTGACGGCTGCAGCCTATCACCGGACGCCGCAATCCGCATCGCCGCTCGCTTACTGACGGCATAGCGTCGGCTGTTATTTAAACAACGCCACGGCCGAACCGACTGAGAAAGTCGCGGGTCATGCAGCGACTCGCGTCTGGCCAAAATTGAGGGGGCGGCGCTTATTTGCGGTCGCGGCGGCCCGCTCCCACAGGAAATCGTCGGAGAAGCTGATGTGCTCCCAGCTGAGCGGCGATGTATGGGCGAGCCATGCATCGGGCACCGATTTTTCAGTCGCTCGGAGACGAGCGATGGCGTCCGCGATGTAAGTGGAGTTCCACAACACGATCGCGGCGACGACGAGGTTGAGGCCGGAGGCACGAAACTGCTGCGCCTCGGCACTGCGGTCGGCAACCCGGCCTTGTTTCAAGGTGCAGATGACCTGCGCGAGGAAATGACGCTGCTCGCTCTTGTTGAGCCCGGCATTGGCAGCGTAGAAGCAATTCCGAGCTTTCGAGCCAGTCGAGCATTCTCATGCCCGACCGCCACTTGCCAGGGCGACAGGTGCCCGTCATTTTCCGGATTGCCCGCGATTGCGAGGCCGGACATGGCACGCGGCTGAAGGAGACCACATCCATGACGATCGATGTAGCGACCGGAATTGCCCGCATTCTCAAAGAGGAGGGTGTGGGTTGGGTTTCGACCTTCCCGGTCTGCCGGGTGAACAACGCGCTGGGGCGCGAAGGGGTGCCGATGCTGATGATGCGAGACGACCGCTACGCCGTTGCGGTCGCCGACGCGTTCTCGCGCATCACGGGCGGCTCGCGGATCGGGGTGTGCACGTTCCAAGGCGGCGTCAATGCCGCCGGCATGCAGTACGCCTATGCCGGGATGGCGCAGGCCTATGAGGATGGCTCGCCGGTTCTGTGCATCACCGATGGCGTGCCGGCCGGCAGCTCGGGCAACAGCCAGTACGATGTCGCATCGGCCATGAAGACCGTGTCGAAGTGGTTCGGCTATCTCGACAAGCCCGAGCGCACGCCGGAGCTTATGCGCCGCGCCTTTACGATGCTGCGCAGCGGCAGACCGGGCCCGGTTATCCTGGCTATTCCCAATGCCACGGCGACATACGACGAGACCGCCGACCCCTACCATCCGGTGAAGGGCTGGAAATCGGCGCCGGACCCGGCGGATGTGCGCGCTGCCGTCGGCCTGCTCCTCGAAGCCCGCAACCCGCTGATCTACGCCGGCGAGGGGGTCATCTACGCGGGCGCCTCGGAAGAACTGAAAGCGCTGGCGGAACTCGTGAATGTGCCGGTGATCACGACCCTCAAGGCCAAAGGGGCGTTCCCGGAGAACCATCCGCTGTTTGTCGGCGTCCGCGGCGATCAGGTGGCGCACTACCTGAACAAAAGCGACCTGATCCTCGCCGTAGGCTCGAGCCTCTCGCCGGGCCGCTTCAGCCACGGTATTCCTGATGCGGCGAAGAAGACCATCATCCACTGCAACATCGACGAATTGCACATCAACAAGATGTATCCGACGGCGCACGCGGTGATCGGCGATGCGCGCTTGACCTTGCAGGCGCTCCGCCAGGAAGTGTCCGACCGCACGTCCGGTGCCGGACGGACGGCGGGTGATGTGGCGGCGGAGGTGAAGGCGGCGCGCGACCAGGGGCTCGCCAGATACCGGCAGGTCATGAACTCCGACGAGACGCCGATCAACCCCTATCGGGTGTACGGCGATCTGATGGAGGTGCTGGATCTGAAGAATTCGTTCGTGACGCACGAAGTCCGGCAACACGCGCGACCAGCTGAGCACCGTCTTCGACACGCTGATCCCGCGCGGCTTCCTCGGCTGGGGCAATGTCTCGACATTGGGCTTCAGCCTGGCTGCCGCTATTGCCGCCAAGAAGGCGTTTCCGGACAGGACATCCGTGGCGGTGACCGGCGAGGCGGGCCTTGGCTACATGCTCGGCAACCTCGAGGTGCTGCTGCGCGAGAAACTCGGGATCACGGTCGTGCACATCAGCAATGGCGGCTTTGCGGGCTATGGACCCGGCTTCTGGGGGCCGGGACACGATCCCTTCACACACCGGGTGCTGGGGCCCGACGAGGTGGATATGTCGAAGGTGATAGGCGCCCTCGGCTTCCACACCGAGCGGGTGAGCGAGCCGGCCGAAATCATCCCGGCCCTGCGGCGGGCGCTCGACGTCAATGATTCAGGTCGCCCCGCCTATATCGAGTTCATCTGCTGCCAGTACCCCGTCTACGGCCAGTGGGTCGGCCGAGGCGAGGGGTAAAACGAGACGCAATTCGGGGTTCCTGTGCAGGCAGGAACCCATTTCGCCGGCGACCGAGCGCTTCCGAGATGGGGCCGCAAACCTCGGGTCCCTGCCCACGCGTCCGGCCTGCGGCCGGCCCGAGGATAAACTCCGGCAGGGATCCATCTTCCGGTCCGCACAATGCCGTTCGTCTATCTGCTCGCCGCTAATCCATATGGGACGCTCTACGTCGGTTCGACCTTCGAACTCGCGCGCCGCGTTTGGCAGCACAAAACACGAGCCATCCCCGGCTTTACCGCCAAATACGGCGTTGACCGTCTCGTGTGGTTCGAAACCCATGAACGCCTTGAGACAGCGCTGGTCCGGGAACGGCAAATCAAGAAGTGGAAGCGCGACTGGAAAATCAATTTGATTGAACGCGAAAACCCGCATTGGGCTGATCTTTACCCATCCCTGTCGCCGTAGTGCGGCGGACGACATGCGCCCCTGCCTGCGAAGACCCGATAAAGCGGTGTGCCGTTGCGGCAAAGCGTCAGGAGTTGCTAAAATTTGTGTTCCGGATCCCTGCGCAGGCAGGGACCCATTTCGCCGGCGCTCGACCGCTTGCCCGATGGGTCCCTGCCTTCGCAGGGACCCGATAAACGTAAGCCTCCGAGGAAACGATGCCGAAGCTGATCCCCGTCCCCGACGCGTTGAGCCAGCCCTTCTGGGACGCCGTCAATCAAAGGCGGCTCGTCTTGCAGCACTGCGCTCAATGCGACCGGCTGCAATACCCGCCGCAGCAGGCCTGCCAGGTCTGCAACTCGGCCGCCGGCCTGACGTGGAAAGAGGTCGAGGGAAGAGGCCATATCGCGACCTACATCGTGATCGAGGATGGCCGCCTCAACCGGCGCATGCAAGATCAGCCCTATAACCTGGCAATGGTGACGCTTGGACGCGGACCCGCGGGTCAATTTTTATTCCAATCTCCCGGGCACCCCGCCCTACAAGGCGCCAGTGGGCGCCGCCGTCGAGGCGACATTCGAGGAGGTGGCCCCAGGCCAGCTCATCCACGAGTGGCAGGTCGTCGCCTAGCGGTTAAAGTCGATGGAGACGCTACCCGTCAGGCAGGAGGGATCACAGGGCGCTTGTAGGGCACCAAGTGTAAGATTATGGCCACAGGACAACCTCATGCTCGGCCACCTTTCCTTCGGCACCTCCGATCTTGACCGCGCGATATCGTTCTACGATGCCGCGCTTGCGCCTCTGGGCCTCACTCGCGTTTGGACGAAAGGCGATGCTGCTGGCTACGGGCCGGCAGGAGGAGGCGATATATTGGCGCTGAAAAAACGATCGGATGCTGCGCCTCCTGGGCCGGGCTTCCATCTGGCGTTCAACGCGGAGTCCCGCGCAGCCGTTGATAGCTTCCACGCGGCGGCCTTGAAGGCTGGCGGAACCGATAACGGCGCTCCGGGCCTACGTCCACACTATGGGCCGACGTACTACGCCGCTTTCGTGATCGATCTGGACGGATACCCTCTTGAGGCCGTCCGCCAGGAATAACTGGACTAACCAGTGGTCGGAATCTCACAGTTGGTACAAACGATGGTACCATCCGTGTGATTTTGACCACTAACTCGTCCCTGCCATACCTTCACTGCCGGAGCATAGAGGGAAAGGGGGAGCCATGACCGCGCCAGAGGGGTATCAGTGGCGGCGAGACAAGGACGGAACAGGCGTATGGGAGCACCGCGGCAAGGTCGCGGTGGCTGGTGTCGGGCATTCGCCGGTCGACCGTCGCTGGGACGGCGTCTCGATGGACAAGACGCTGGGCGCCTACTCCATCCTGGCTTGCCGCAACGCGATGGACGACGCCGGCGTGACGCCGGATCAGATCGACGGCGTCATCTGCTGCGACAGCCATATTGCCGGCGGCAGCGGCGGCTCCGCGTCGCAGTGGGCGCCGCGGCCCTACTTCGCCCCGCCCTACGATTCGGAGTGGGGGCTCACTCTGGTCAACGCGCAGTGGCTGATCGCGCAGATGCATCTGACCAATGTCAAATTTGCGCCGACCGGCGTGCCGACCATCAGCGAAATGGTGGGCATGGCAGCACAGGCCGTGGGTGACGGCGTTTGCCACACCTGTCTCGTCATCTACCCGACCGGCAATCTCGAAGGCCGCTATCGCCGCGGCGGCGAGAACGCCGATGACTACGCCCGCGGCGCCCGCCAATGGACGGCGCCCTGGGGCAATCACGGCGGCAACGATTTCATCAACATCTTCCCGCACAATCAGTACTGCCTGAAATACGGCGGCAAGCACGACGACCTCGCCCCCTTTGTCGTCAACCAGCACCGCAACGGGCTGCTGACGCCGTGGGGGTACAATGCCACCCACAAGGTGCCGCAGCTCACGATCGAGGATTACGTCAATTCGCGCTACGTCCTGAACCCACTCAGGCTCTGGGACTGCGACCGGCCGGTCAATGCATCGGCCGCGTATCTCTTCACGACGGCCGAGCGCGCCCGCGACATGCGGCAGCCGCCGGTCTATGTGCTCAATCACTCGCAGCACAATTTCCGGAAGCGCAGCACACAGGAAGATCTGGACGAGATCGAGGACTGGACCGACCGCGCCGCCAGGAGAATGTACGAGGGCGCCGGGCTTGGGCCCGAGGACGTCGATATCTTCAATCCTTACGACGGCTATGCACCGATGGCGCAGTTCTTCCTGGAGGCCTTCCAGTGGCACGGCGTCAAACGCGGCGATGCCTTCGCGTTCTACGCCGGCGATATCAGGGTCGAGGGACCGCACCCGTTCTGCTCGAGCGGCGGCAATTTGGGGACCGGGCGCTCCGTACGGCCATGTACACCGACAGCATAGAGCAGCTCCGCGGCACGGCCGGCGCCCGGCAGGTCAAGGTTCGGGCAGAGACGGCGCTGGCGGCATTCACCACGCCAAGCAGTGGCGGCTGGATCATGTTCGGCAAATCCCCGAGCTGACGGGTAGTGACTGCCTTTGAAGTCTGGGCCGCAAGCCAGATTTCCTCGGTTAGGATCAGTCTCACCGAATTTGGCAGAGCAACGGCTCGGCAGCCCATGCGGCCCGGTCGTGGAACCGCCGCGTGGGGCCGATAGCATTGCCGGACCGCCCTTCGCAAACGGACGCCCTCGGCCCCTCCTGGCTGTTTCTGCAGCGAAATAACAGCCAAACCCACAATTGCTGTATAAATACGAGGACCGCTACCCCATGCTCGGAATCCTGGCCGGCCGGTCCTTCCACGACCAATGTTGTCACCTGTTCCACCTGTTTTAGCAGGTGCAGATCAGGCTCGGCTCCCTAACAGGTCGGAGAATATTGGGCGGGCCCGACAAGCGCGATAATCGGCCATGCTCACGCGATAACTCCCGAAATCATTGGTAACTGCCGACGATAGCATGTTTTTGCTAATAAGTCAATAAATATCATGTGATTATGGCGAAATAGACCAGACGACATGGAATTTATCTGTCGAGGGATCAACGCCCTCGTGCTCAGGGGACACGATGTGAACAGGCCACGCGACTCCAGGATGACAACGACCCCGCGAGACAGATGTACTACCCGTACTACTTGGAGCATGCAATGAGACGCGTCACCGCGCGCGAGGCCAATCAGCGCTTTTCCGAGGTTCTCTCGGCCGTAGAAACCGGCGAGCAGGTGGTCATCACCAAACGCGGGAGGCCGGTCGCGCTGATGTCGCCGTACCCTGCCGAAGCCCTCGCCGCCGAACGCCAAGCGGCCATCGATCGAATGATCGCTGCGATGAACGAGCCGGTGACCTTGCGCGGCGGCTTTCGAACGTTCACCCGCGACGAAATGCACGAGTGCTGATGAGCTGCACGTTCGACACAACATCCTGGTCTACACGTTGGGGCAACCCGCGGATGTCAAACGCCAGCGGGCACAAAGCCTGATAATTCGCGGAGCCCGCCGCCAAACTGCCGTGCTGTTGCTGCAGTCGCTGGCGGAATTCAGCTACGTCGCGACGCGCAAATTCGGGGTCAGCGTCGCTTCGGTGCGTCGGCGCTTAAACGGCTGGTGCGGCGGGTTCTCGGTGCAACCCGCCGCCCCGATCCTGAAATCCGCATGTCTCATGATCGCTCTCCGCCGCGCCTGGTGGCTTGCCGCGCCAGCAACGCCTCGAGCAGTCCCTGCCGGTAGTAAAAGGTCGTCGTCTTGAGACGCTCGAACGCTGCTGCGAGATCGATCAGGCCGCGGCGGGCCGCAAGATCGAGCACGCCCAGCGTGCCGGTGACAGCAAGGCCGCGGCCGCGGGCGATGCCGACACCTTCACGATCGTCCATCAGCACCAGCTCGGCCTTGACGGCCAGCGCGAGCGCTATCGCCGCGCGCTCGCCCTCGTCGAGCTTCGCCACGGCAACATCGTCGGCGCCCGGATGAGCCGGCCGCACGTCCAGCCAGCTTGGCGCACGCGCGATCCAGTCGCGCACGGCCTGCGGCGCTTCGGCGTTGGCGAGTTCATCCCGCACCACCTGGGGCACGAGCACGCGCTCGAATAGCTTTGGCAGCAACTCGATGTCGCCGGTCAGCACGAGGTAATGCAGCGGCCCGGCATCGGCGACGACCAGCGGCATGCGAGATCAGAAGCCGAGCCGCTGCAGGTCGCGGCGCTCGCGCTCCAGATCGTCTGCCGTGTATGTGCCGAAGACGCCGTGCCCGGTCAGAAACTCATCGAGCTTGGCGCGGGTGGCGAAACCCAGCAGCCGGCGCAGTTCGGCACGGCCGAGATGCCCCTGCCGGAATTCGTCGAGCGCCAGCGCTTCGAGCACGCGGCGTTCGACCTCGCCGCCGGTGCCGAGGCGCCGGGCGAGATCTGCGGGGATGCGGACGGTGATTTCCGTCAAGGCGGCTGAGGTGCTGTCGTCCATATTTTCTTCTTACCACGCCGCCGAGTCGCAGACATTATCAGATATTGGCATCAGGCCGAGCGCGCTCGCGACATGCGCCAAAGGCATTGTAGATGCTGGCGCCGGTCCATGTGCTCAATCACTCACAGCACAATTTCAGGCAGCGCAGCACGCAGGCCGATTTGGACGAGACCGAGGACTGGACCGACCGCGCCGCCAGGAGAATGTACGAGGGCGCCGGGCTTGGGCCCGAGGACGTCGATGTATTCAATCCTCACGACGGCTATTCGATCATGGCGCAGTTCTTCCTGGAGGCCTTCCAGTGGCACGGTGTCAAACGCGGCGATGCCTTCGCGTTCTACGCGGGCGATATCAGGGTCGAGGGACCGCACCCGTTCTGCTCGAGCGGCGGCAATCTCGGGACCGGGCGCCTTCGTACGGCCATGTACATCGACAGCATAGAGCAGCTCCGCGGCACGGCGGGCGCCCGGCAGGTCAGGCCCCGGGCAGAGACAGCGCTGGCGGCCTTCACCACGCCAAGCAGTGGCGGCTGGATCATGTTCGGCAAATCCCCGAGCTGAGGGCCTGTGACAAGGATGCCGGCCGGGATGACGGCGCCGGTGCTGATGCCGGCGGCGAGCGGCTGCTCTCAAATCGGTCAGCCGACCTTCGCCGCGCGTCTAGCAGCGACGCAGATGCGCCGAAACCGGCCCTTTCTGAAACGGAAGCCTCGACTGGCGTGCCGGTGGCGGTCGCCGCCATCAGCCGAGCCGGCGCAATCGACGCCTCAGGGCCGAACGTGTTGGTGAACTCAACACCTCCTTGCCCAGCCCCATAACTTCTCCCCTCGGTCGGCCGCTGATACTGACCGGCAGGAGCGAGATCGAAGTCCCAATCGGTTCGCAGATTACCGGCCGCGTCGGCGCAGAATCAGACAGGAGGATGTGTCGGGTGATCTGCCCGTTGCTTTCCCAGTAGGTGTGCTTGCCTTCAATCTGCGGGTCCGTCGGGGCGGGCTGCACGCTGCCGTCGGCGCCGATGGCGCGCACGGTGATGGCGTGCTCGCCTGGTGCCGGAGCGGGCCAGTCGAGAGACCACAGACGCCATGCATATTTCTCCTGGTGGGCCGGATCGATCGTCGCCACCTGCCAGGGGCCGCTGTCGATGCTCACCTCGACGCGGGCGATCGGCGCACCCCAGGCCATGCCGACGATTTTGTAATGGCCGTCCTCCCGAACGACCTTAGCCGGTGCCGACTTGATCTGTGCTCGGCCGACCGAAGTCTCGACCCATTCGGTCCTGCCGTCGTGCTTTTCTTCGCAAATCGTGACGTAGTCGCGTCCCATGAAGCGGTTTTCGAGCCGCGTGGCCTGCACCTCGATCCGCTTCAGCCATTTGACGTTGGCGATCCCATACCAGCCGGGCGCGATCAGCCGCAGCGGAAAGCCGTTCTCCCGCGGCAGCGGCGCACCGTTCATCTCATAGCACAGCAGATTGTCGGGCCCCATGGCATCGGCGACACTCATGCTCCGAGCGAAGCTCGTCGGCATCTTGATATTGCGTACCTGCTCTTCGCCGGTGTCGGTGCCGACGAAGACCACCTCGATACCGCGGTCCAGCACCTCTGCCTCGCGTAGCATCGCTGCCAGCGACGTCCCAGCCCAGTGGGCGGTGCCGATGCCGGTCAGGAACGACGGACGGCCGTGATTGCCTGAGCATTCGAGCGTGAAAACAAGCTCCTGGCGCGGTCTCGCCTTGATGTCGCTCAGGTGAAACCGGCCCGGTTTTCTGACGAGGCCGGTGATCTCCAGTGACCAGTCCTGCTCGTCGATGTGGGGACGACCATAGTGCGAAGCGCTGAAGAACTTGCTGTTGGGTGTTAACCAGTCGAGGTCTTCCCAGCGTTGCAAGTTCTGGAGAACGCCTCTGGTGACTCCCGGATCGACCGACGGCTGATCCGACCAAGGAATAATTTCTTCACTGGGTTGGGCGGCGAAGGCCTGCGTCAACAGGGGGCTATTCAGAACGGCCGCAGCGGTAGCCAGGGCGCCGGTTTGGCGCAGAAATTGCCTACGTGGCAGGTCGATGCTGTCCATGACATTTCCACCCTTTGTTCAAGCGCGACTTGTCCGAAGGGGCGTTCTTCCGCCCGCTCCCGGATGGTATTGGCGGTGCAACCGCACTTGCAGTCTACAGAACGTGTAGGCGGGACGGCAATCCACCGAGTGTGAACCGCTTCACATTACCGGCACTTTTGGCGGCAGTCGCGTAGCGGCCGTAACCTGAGGGGTGTGCGCGGCATTCAGGAGCGATGTTCAGGCAAAAGCGCGCCGGGGCAGCGGCACCTGGTCCGGTTCGGGCAAATTCAGCGGTTCCCGACGCCGAGGCTCAACGGCCGGTGTCGGATTCGAAAGCGGCCCGTTGCGGCCGATGATTGACGACGCAGACTTTTGAGGCAGGCACTCAGCCACGCGCAGTGCTATGTGCCGCGAAACACGACGAGGGCGTCTACCGCGTTCACGCCCTGACCTGCCGGCAGCACCATCAGCGTGTTGATGTCCGGTGTCCTTCAAGGTGCATGGCGAGGTGGGACACGCGCACCAGCGTATCCTCGAGCGCCTCGAGGTCCGCTGTCGGCCGGCCGCGAAAGCCTTGGAGTAACCGGGCGCCTTTGATCTCGGCGATCATCGCCTGTGCTTCCGGGCGCGTGATCGGGCAGCGACGCCAGAGGCGTCTCGCTCTACCATGAACCGGTATTGGCCATGCTGGTCCAGGGTTCGGCAGGCGGCAGCGCGTCGCCGGCCTGCAGTAGCTCGATGGAGATGCCGTCCGGCGTGCGGACGAAGGCCATGCGGCCGTCACGCGGCGGGCGGTTGATCGTCACGCCGCGGGTGATAAAGGCGTTGCAGGTGTCGTAGATGTTGTCCACGGCATATGCGAGATGTCCGAAATTGCGGCCGCCGGCGTAGGGCTCGGGATCCCAGTTGTAGGTGAGCTCCACGGCAGCCGCCTCGTCGCCGGGGGCGGCGAGGAACACGTTGGTGTAGCGGCCTTTCTCGTCCGGACGGCGGCGGATCTCGCGCAGGCCGAGCACCTCGAAGAAGGCGATCGTGTCCTCCAGCGAGCTTACGCGGATCATGGTGTGCAAATATTTAGTCATGGGGTGTCCTTCGGTCAGCGTGTTCGAGATTTCCTTCGGGCGGTCCCCTCATGGGGTCGGCACCCCGATCGACTTCAACCGCGCATGCGCACGGGCCGCGCGCGCTTTCATCCCGTCAAGATAAGTGCTCACGTCGTTCCCCGGCAGGTTCAGCACCTTGAACCCGAGCTGCCAATATTCCTCGATCTGCGCCTCGGTCTCCGCCGATCCGCGAGCGAGCTTGCCATGTGCATTGCATGCTGCTGCAATCCGCCGGATCGCCGCTTTGAATTTCGGGTGTTCGAGGTCAAGGTGCACCCCGAGCTGCGCGCTCAGGTCGGAATGGCCATACGCGATCATGTCGATCCCTTCGACCGCCGCGATCTCCTCGACATTCTCCAGGCCTTCGAGCGATTCGATCGACGGGAATATGATGATGTTTTCGTTGGCCCACGGCGCGTATTCGGTGGCGTGGCGGGCGCCGTAGCTCTTGTATCCCGTATGCGGCCCCTGGCCGGAGATGCCCCGGTTCCCGATCGGCGGATATTTTGCCAGGCGGACGATCGCGCGCGCTTCTTCGGCGGTGTCCACCTCGGACACCTGAATGCCCATGATGCCCTGATCCAGAATGCCGGGAATCAGATGCGCGAATGACTTATGGATCCGAACGATGGCGGAGACATTCGTGGCCTGGAACCAGCTCGCCAGATCGGCGATCGTTTCCATGTCGAACGCCCCATGTTCGTGGTCGATCGCGCAGTAGTCGAAGCCGGCCTCCTCGATAATCCAGGGAACGCCGCGCGATGCGAACTCCTTGAGCCCGGTGCCCAGGGCCGCCCGCCCTTCGCGCACCGCCCGCCGTATGCTGTTTTCTTTCATAACTCGTTCCAGGCGTCCTTTGTATTAGCCCGTAGTGCCTGCGCGGTGAAGCGCAGCATCAGGTTTTGACCACTACGTGCCGCGAAACACGACGAGGGCGTCTACCGCCTTCACGCCCTGACCTGACGGCAGCACCATCAGCGGATTGATGTCCAGCTCTGCCAAATTCAATCATGCGCCCGGTTTTCGGCCCGCCGCGCTTGCCGCTTGTGATGAAGCCGACCACGGATTGATCAGCGCCAAGCCACAGCCCTCGAAATCCGCCGTGTCGCGCGTGACGACGCTGGCGCCACACGCGCGGGCAATTGAGGCAATCATTAGATCGGCTATCGCCGCTGGGCGGCCGGCGCTGCGCCGCAGGGCAAAAAGGTCGGCGTAGATCACTGCAGCATCCGTATCGAAGGGCAGAACGCGGCCGGCAAAATCCTCGCGGAACATCGCCAGCGCCGCCATCTCCAGCGCCTCTCGTCGGCGGCCCTTGGGCAGCACTGTGATGCCCGACAGGATTTCAGCCTGGCACACGGCGGCGGTGAACAAAAAATCGGGCGGCTGCTCTTCCATCCAGCTCGCCACTTGCGGGTCCGGCCGCGTACCCATCACGGCCGACAGGATGTTGGTATCGAGCAGGAACATTCACTCGAAACGCGGCGGCTCTGGCGCCGGCTCGCGCGGCGGCAGTTCGAGATCGACGCCGCCGAGCGGCGCAAACCGGCTGCGGATGCGCTGATAGAGGTTGACCGCCGGGCGCTCCGGTTCGTTCAGCGTATCTTGCAGAATGTCCCGCACTTCGGCTTCCATCGAATGCCCGTGCTGGGCGGCGCGCACGCGCAGGCGTTCCTTCAGCGCCGCATCGAGATTGCGGATCGTCAGCGTCGCCATCGAGGTTTCGTTCCTGTTGCATTACCGCCTCCATTGCACTCGATGACAGCGTTGAATGCAATCGGTTTTGACTACTATGTGCCGCGAAGCACGACGAGGGCGTCTACCGCCTTCACTCCCTGACCTGACGGCAGCACCATCAGCGGATTGATGTCCAGCTCCGCCAAGTGTCCTTCAAGGTGCATGGCGAGGTACGACACGCGCACCAGGGTATCCTCGAGCGCCTCGAGGTCCGCCGCTGGCCGTCCGCGAAAGCCCTGGAGCAACCGGGCTCCTTTGACCTCGGCGATCATCGCCTGTGCTTCCGAGCGCGTGATCGGGCAGCGTCGCAGGGCCACATCGTTGTAGACCTCGACCATCACGCCGCCACTCCCGAACAGCAGCACCGGGCCCAATTGCGGGTCGCAATTGACGCCAATGATAACTTCTACCCCTTCTCCGACCATCTCCTGCACCGACACGCCGATGATCCGAGCCTGTGGCGCTATCGCATTTGCCGCATCTACTCCCTCCCCCTTGATGGGGGAGGGCCGGGGTGGGGGTGAATTCGCCGCCGATTGCCCGAATGGATTGCCGCCGGCGCGATCACCCCCTCCCAACCCTCCCCCATCGAGGGGGAGGGCATTTAAATAGGCCTTGGCACTGGCCAAGATCTCGGCGTAGGCCGTTCGCACTTGTGCCGCATCGCCGAGGTTCAGCCGAACGACCCCGGCCTCTGTCTTGTGCAGAATATCCGGCGAGTCGACCTTGAGAGCCACCGGAAACCCGAGCTGCTCCTGCGGCCTCGACGGCGGCCTCTGCAGAATTTGCCCGGTGCTCGCGCGCACTCGCCACTCCCCAGGCTGCCAACAGCTGCTTGCTCTCGGACTCCGAGAGTGTCGGACGCCCCAAGCCCAAGAGCCTGGGCGATGGCCTGCATCCTGCGGCGCCGTGCGCGGCGGGGCCGTGGCAAAGCCGTCGGCCAGGCGACGCTCGCGCCATGTGTGATACTTGAGGCGGCTCTGCAGGCCGCGGGCCAATTTGTCCGGCGTGTAGAAGATCGGTATCCGGGCGTCTTTGAGCTGTGCCAGGCCAGCCTTGGCGTCCCGGCTTCCGGTCCACAAGAACACCACACCCTTGTCGGTCCGATCACGCAGGCTGATGACCTGCTGAGCTTGGGCGTCCGCCCCGGCACTCGCGATAACGAGCGTCCCCATCCGGGGATCATTGATCATATGCTCCATGATTTGCGGGAAGGACTCGCTGTTGGCAAAGCCTGTCACATCGGCAGGATTCGCCGCCCACCCGAAGCCCTTCAGGATCCCGTTGATGCCGTCACGCGCCTCGTCGCCCGAGCGGCGGCAGATCGAGACCGGCCTGACCGCACATGTCGGCGGTCAGCGAGCTGATGCCGCCCGAGTGGGATACCACCGCGATGCCGGGCACGCGGGGCTTGGGGGTGTGGGCCAGGAGGTGCGCCATCTCCAGGAGTTCGTCGTAATCCTGGACCCGGATCACCCCGTATTGGGCAAAGATCGCATCGTACCGGGCATCGGCGCCCGTCAGCGCTGCAGTATGCGAGCGTGCCGCCCGGGCTCCCAGTTCCGAACGCCCGATTTTGATCAGGACGATCGGCTTGCCGCGCTCTGCGGCGATTTTTGCGACTTCGAGAAATTTATCGGCCTCTTTGAAGCCTTCGACAAAGCCGGCAATTACCCGAGTATCCGGATCGTCCAGCAGATAGCGGGCGAAATCGGTAAAGTCGAGGTCGGCCTCGTTCCCTGTCGAGATTATATAGCTGAAGCCGATGCCGTTCTCGACCGCCCGCACCAGGAACGGCCCGAACGCCGTGGCGCCGCTTTGGCATACGAGGCCGATGGGCCCCGTCAGACCCTCCGCCCCGCGCGAGGAAGCGGTGGCCCAGATGTCGTCTTTGACATTCGCGAGCCCCAGGCAGTTGGGGCCGCTGATGCGCATGCCTGAGGTGCTGGCAAAGGCACCCAATTCCCGCTGCAAATCACGCCGGTCGTCGACGCCGCGCTCGGCAAAGCCCGCCGAGATCACGATCGCCGATCCCGCCCCCTTGCGGTGGCTCTCCTGCAGGACATCGAGCACCTGGTCCCAGGGCACGACGACGGCGACCACATCGGGGGCCTCCGGCAGGTCCGTCACACTCGGGTAGGACTTCACCCCCATGATTTCGTCATAACGCGGGTTCACGGCATAAACCCTGATCCGGTCTTTGGCCTTGAGCGCGGCAGCCAGAAACCGCCCGCCATACTGCATCCGCGGCGTCGCGCCGACGATCGCAATGGAGCGCGGGTTGAGCATTTTGTGGATCGACGCCAACTGTGGTTCTGTCCAGAACTCCATGACACCCCCTTCTTCTACACGCCGGGAAAAGAACATGGTCCGCCATTGGCTCGGCAAACTGGGGTCGGCAAGCCTGCGCTCTACGAACGGGGCTGCCATCGGCCGATATTCCCGCATCATTGGCTGAAGCAGGTGTCACCCGCGCTGCAAAGGCAAGCTCGCTGGCGGTCAGGGCGCCGCCATCGAGAAGCGCCAAGCATTGTAGCCCTCGCGGGTTCCACAACGAACGCCGCCATCTCGGCTATCAGAGGGCCCGTGGTCATTTGCCCATCTAGTGGTACGAACCAGCCAAATGAGTCCAATCTTCTCCTTGTCGTCGCCCCCCGAAAGCGGGGGCCCAGAGCCTGCCCACGGCTTGAAACAGGGGGCCTCAGGCGCAGTATCGGTTGCCCCTGGGTGCCCGCTTGCGCGGGCATGACGAAGAAAAGCACGGGTACCAAGACTTAGGTTCGCACCACTACACCCGAACCGCTGAACGGTCGGACAAACATTTCGACGAGGATCGAAGCGTCAGGGTTGTTAACCCGTCGAGTACACCGCGTGGGCTTGATTTTATGGTAGTGTCCGGGGAGTTCTGCAAAAGCCGCGGAGGCGGATGGTCATAGTATGCGAGTTCATGTCGCATTCGCCGGTGCCGCCGCAGTCGCGGTGTCATCCTTGACTGCTGCTGCGCGCGGCGCTCTGCCGGAAGGCAGGGTGAATGACTCGGAAGCGGCCGGAGGCGCAACGCCAGGTGAAGCGCATTCCGATCACGGCAGGTTAAATCGGCGCTCATTGTGCGGCGCTCGGCAATTCCACCGAGCGCCGTTTTTACGTCTGCCCTACAATTGAGGCTTAAGCTAATCTGCAGTGCTGCCCGGGGCGTCGATGGCGTTTTCCATGGGTTCCAAACCTTCTTTGACGGATAGCGCCCACGACCTCGGGGCGGGGCCAGGTCCATACCTGGCGGGGGCCATGCTGCGCCAGCAGCGGGAAGCCCTCGGGCTCGATCTCGCCGATGTCGCGGCCGTGCTGCGGATCAATTCCACCTACCTTGCGGCGCTCGAGGACGGGCGTCCGGACGAGTTGCCGGGCGCCGTTTATGCGATCGGATTTATCCGCGCCTATGCCGATTACCTGGGGCTCGGTAGCGGCCCGATGGTGCGGCTTTTCAAGGAGCAATCGACCCTGCTGGCGACAAAACCGGATCTCGTCTCTCCGATCCCGCTCGGCGAGCGCAGCATACCCGGTGCGGGAATCCTGCTGGTCGGGCTGATCCTGGCGGTTTGCGGATTTGGCGGATGGTTCTACCTGTCGGCCGGCGACGGTCCACGGCCGGAACGGGTGGCCGAAGTGCCACTCGAGCTGCTGCCGTACCGGGAGCCGTTTCGAACTCCACCAGCCGTCTCGCAGCCGGCGGAGGCGCAGGCGGCGCCGCAATCCTCGACCGCACCGTCGGAGGGATCAGAACACCCCAGCCGCATCGAGGCCGGGTCGGGTTCTGGCGGCCCCCCTGCTGCTGCCGGTTCGAGTGTCCCCGCGCTACTTGCGGCGACTGATCCGGCGCCAAACCGTGCGGGCGAGGTCGTTATCCGGGCTACTGCCAACAGCTGGATTCAGATCCGCGACGCCAGCCAGTCGGTGCTGCTCACGCGCGTATTGAAGGCTGGTGAGAGCTGCCGGGCCCCGGCTCGGCCGGGGTTGTCGATGCGCACCGGCAACGCCGGTGGTCTGGAGATCACGGTGGACGGCATTCCTGCGCCACCGATCGGCCGAAAAGGAATGGTCCGGCGCAATGTCGCGCTCGACGGGCGGGCCTTGCTCGCCGGCAGCGCGGTTCGCAACTGAGCGTCCAAGGATTTCTCCGGCCGCCCTTTTGTGCGGCGCCGAAAACGTCTATATGGCCTTTAGGCTGTGCCAACCACGCGAGAGTTGATCGATGAGCGTCCGGCCTTACCGCGACATCCACCGCCGTCAGTGCCGCAAGATTTACGTCGGCAAGGTTCCGGTCGGCGGCGATGCGCCGATCACCGTTCAGTCGATGACGAACACGGTGACGAGCGATGTCGCGGCGACGGTCGCGCAGGTGAGGGCGCTCGAAGAGGCGGGCGCGGACATTGTCCGGATTTCCTGCCCCGACCAGGAATCCTCTCTCGCGCTCAAACACATTGTAAACCAGGTCTCGGTGCCGATCGTCGCCGACATTCATTTTCATTATAAGCGCGCGATCGAGGCGGCGGAGAGCGGCGCCGCCTGTCTGCGCATCAACCCCGGCAATATCGGCTCGTCGGCTCGGGTGCGCGAGGTCATCAAAGCCGCCCGGGACCACGGCTGCTCGATGCGGATCGGGGTCAATGCCGGCTCATTGGAGCGCGACCTGTTGGAGCGCTATGGCGAGCCTTGCCCCGAGGCGATGGTCGAGAGCGCGCTCAACCACGCCCGGATCCTCGAAGACAACGATTTCTTCGAGTTCAAGATCTCGTGCAAGGCCTCCGACGTGTTTCTCGCGGTCGCCGCCTATCAACAGCTCGCCGAGGCCTGCGACTACCCGCTCCACCTCGGCATCACCGAGGCCGGCGCCCTGCGCAGCGGCACCGTCAAATCCTCGATCGGACTCGGCATGCTGCTGTGGTCCGGCATTGGCGATACGATCCGGATCTCGCTTTCCGCCGATCCGGTCGAGGAGGTCAAGGCCGGCTTCGAGATCCTAAAATCGCTGGGCCTGCGGCGGCGCGGCGTCACCGTCATCTCCTGCCCGTCCTGCGCGCGCCAGCAATTCCAGGTCATCAAGACTGTCGAGCGGCTCGAGGAGCGCCTCGCGCACATCACGACGCCGCTCACCGTGTCGGTCATCGGCTGCGTCGTCAACGGCCCGGGCGAAGCGCGCGAGACCGACATCGGCTTCACCGGCGGCGGTAACGGCACCCACCAAGTCTACATCAGCGGCCTCACCGACCACCGCCTCAAAGACGCCGACATCGTCGACCACCTCGTCGAACTCGTCGAGAAAAGAGCCGCCGAGCTCGAAACGGCAAAGCGTAGCGAAAGCGAACCTGGCCTCGCGGCGGCGCAATAAGGCCCCGGCGCCGAATCAGACGATCCTTCGCCTACCAGCGGGGCTGAAGGGAACTCGAGGTCGGGCGGCGGCGGTGGCTCACGGATCGAGGTGTCGAAATTCGCCGACGCGGGCGCTGGACCGGCCGCGTAGCTGCTGATATCCCTGAGCTCGCGACTTCAACAGCTAGCTGTCCTTCCCACCTTGTCGGCGTTTCGCGTCTTCCAGCATCTGGTCGGTTCCTATCTCGGCATGGGCGCATTGAACCGGCTGCACCGCTATATTTACGACTGCGCCTATGGCTTGCCGCAGTGGCGGGAGATCTCGACCTTCAACTACGGCTATGCGCCCCCCGATGAGTCCGTGGCGGAGGCTTGGCCGAACGAGCCCCATCAGATCCAGCTCTATGCCGAGGTGGCGAAGGCCGTTCGGGCGGCGGGGGGCCGAACCGCGCCTTCACGGCTGCTTGAAGTGTGCTGCGGCAGAGGCGGCGGTCTCGCCCATCTCCACGCCACGCTCTCGCCTGAGGCGACGATCGGGATCGATCGATCGCTATTGGCGATTCGCCACGGCCGCAACGGCAACGCCGCGATCGCTCATCTGCAAGGGGATGCCCTCCAGCTCCCGCTCTCCAAGGCGAGCATCGATCTCGCGGTCAATGTTGAGGCGCTGGCCGACGTACCAAAATTGCCTTTCCTTGCGGAAATCTGCCGCGTACTTACTGGAAATGGTGTTTTTGCCGTAGCCGATACGATGCCGCATGGTCCGGAGGCCTGCCATCTCGGGCTGATCGATTTGGGCCAGAAGACGGGCCTGAGGGTGGTATACTTTCGCGACATCACGGTCAGTGTCTGCGACGCTTGTCGCAATGATGACGGGCGGCGCAGCGAGCTGGTCGACCGTTTGCCCCGCTACCTTCGGCCAATCGCCCGGGAATGGGTGTCTCTGCCCGGGTCGACGCGGTTTGGGGAGTTCGAGCGAAAGGAGCGGTGCTACTTCATCGCTGTGATGGTGAAGGACACCGCAAGTTCTCCTTGCCGGCCCTAACTTTCGTCCCGTGGGCGGGGACCGATATCCGACATAGACACCGGCCATCGCCGCTGTGATGGAAGCGCCAATCAGGTCGAGCCATTTGCCTGGGTTCCACGGGCCTGGGTTCCACGGGAAAGCGAGATGTTGGCCTTGAGCGCGCGGTCGTGGTCGGGATGGAGGGTTCCCATCATTCGATCCCACCAGCTGAAATGCGTGGCGTAATTGCAGCGGAAGAACTGATGATGCTGATCGTGATGGGTGACGCCGACGAGCGGCGATGGCGGCCAGCACCATCGACCACCATGCTCATAGCCGGAATGGCCGATGACGCCAGTGATCTGATCATAGATCTTGTGCGCGAACAACACCGCGGGGGCGATCGGTATCAGCAAATGGGCGACCAACCAATACGACTGCAAGAAAAGATTGTCGAGCAAGCGATCGCTATTGTTGGACCAGACCACCGGCGCGATTGTCAGATGGTGCCAGCGATGGACGCGCCGATAAAAAAACCGGGTGTGAATCAGTCGATGCAGCCAATAAAACCACGTGTCGAACAGCACAAGAGAGGCGAGGATCGAGAACGCTGCCCCGCCGATGCCAGGCAACGGCCGAAATCCCCAGCCGAGCGTCGTGTAGGTCCAATGACCGCCGCCGAGCATGGCGGCGATAACCGCCAGCGAAACAACGCTCTGCCTACGGTCGCGACGGATCTGCGAGATTGGCGTCTGCCGGGAGGATTGGATTTTGATAGCGCGGCGGTTCAGTCGCGTGACAACCATGCAAGTGATCAGATAGCAGGCGAGCAGAGCGGAGTAGACAGCAGCAATGGTCGCCAACAGGGAACCGATTTGTCGAAAGAACATATTGCGCCTGCGCGTCGCCGTTCGCATGCTGATGAATTGTGCGCGCTGCCGATGGTAAGAGCAAGCTAGAGGCTCAGCCGATTTTGAACAGATGAGCGTTCTGCTCGTCGCGCCGGCGACCACCAGAAGGTCGGTGGTCTAGCGGGATAGGCGGTCAACGGCCGGGATGGTGAGGAAATCGGCGGACACGAGGGCCGCGATCAGCTTCCCAATTTTGGCCGGTTGGTGGGTCGTGCCGGTGATTTTCTCAACAAAACCTTTTCGCAGTGGCGGTCCCGCATGCCGTTGTGGTCGGGATCGGCGACACGATCCACGTCCTGCTGTCGGCCGATCCGGTCGAGGAGATCAACGTCGGCTTCGAGCGTTTTGCTCGTTACCGATATTTACCAGATTTCACTGGCTTGGCGCTGTAGATACACGTATGTAAGTGATGTAGTAAGCTCGCATCCGAACTTCCAATAGCTCATCCGTCAGCTGGGCCACGTCACATAGTATGATGTTTCCAAAACAACATACTTATGGGGGCTATGCTGCATTGTCGATTTTGTAGCGGCAAGTGTGAACGACTGGCTCACTGGCTCGCGATTGATGTCGTCGATGAAGGCCATCAGGCGTTCGTGTTTGGCGCTGACGCGGATGTGGCGCAGCACCGAACGCGCCAGCTTGGAGAAGAAGCCCTTCGATGAGATTGAGGTCACCCATGCGTCGGCGTGAACGTGAAGGTAAAGCGCCCGATCGGCTGCTCGGCAAGCCAGCTCGTGGTCTCGCGCGAGACACGGCGGAATGGTTGTCGAGAATCACCTCGGTCTTGGTATCGGCGGGGTAGGCGGCGTCGAGGAGCTTGAGAAACTCAATGAACTCACGACTGCGGTGGGTTCCTTGACGAGGGCGTGGACATGACGGTGAGTAGATCGATGCCGGCCATCCGGGTCAGGGTGCCGTGCCGTTTGTACTCGTGATCACGCATCACGGTCGGGCTGGTGCCGGGAAGTGGCGACCAATCCGGAGCGGTCGTACCGATCGCCTGGATCCCGGGTTTCTCGTCAGAAGAGACCATGGCGAGGCTACGGCCACCGCCGCTGTCTTGGCCCTTTGCAGCTTGGCCACGCGCTCGATCGCCGAGCTGCAAGCTGCCATCCATGCTTATCTCGCGGAGCACAACGCCAGCCCACAAACCCTTTGTCTGGACTCAATCCGCGAGGCCATTATGACCAAACTCGACCGAATTCCTGTAACATCTGTTTGAGTTGGCGCAGTAGATCGGACGAACTACAATAGGCTCCAAGTGTGGCTGGGCCAGCGGCCGGAGAGTTTTCTCTATTGTTACCCGCCAGCAGCCTTCGCAAGCGGCGATACATCCGAATGGGATTTCGAACCGATCTGTCCGCGCTCTAGAGGAGCTGAATATTCACCAAAATGAAAAGCACCGAAATGGCATGTGGCATATTCACGATAACGAAAGTGCCCGGATCAAAGGTACAACAGACGATACTTCTCTGTAGTTCTAAAACCCCCTGCGACGCGCACAACCAGTGCTGCTGAGGGCGATGAACTGCAAAAGTTACGGCTGTGTTTCCGCCGTGCCCAAACACTACGACCCAACCTGGAGGCCGAGTACCGTAAGACTACAACCAACTTTTCTTTGGCGCGGTAAAAAACCGCAATTCTATACCGGTAGTGTCCGCTTCTGGTGAGCGCGGCCGATTTGCGCGGTCTCCTCTTGGTGGCCGGCAACGACGCGCACACCCTCGTCGAGTTTGGCGGCGATGTTCTCGGGCGAGCAGGTTTCGAGAAACGGCACGCGGTTTTTCCGGCAGGCGGCAAAGACACGCTCGCGCGCCTGTTTCATTTCGGGCGGATACGGGTCGCGCGGGACCGACAAATAGCCGAGCGCCAGTCCGAGGTCGCCCGGTCCCAATTCGGCAAAACCGAGGCCTGGAACGGCGAGGATCTCCTCGCAATTGGCGATTCCCGCCGGGCTTTCGAGCTTGACGCCGAGCAGCAATTCGCCTTTGGGGTTGAGTGGCCAGGGATCACAGCGCTGCATGTATTCCTCCAGCGCAATCCCCCAGACCGGAGCCGCAGTTGCTTCCGAGCCGCGGCCGCGCGTGCCGATCCCGAGGCGGCCGTTGCTCGCCTCTGCGGACGCCCCGCGCATTCGCTCGCTCGGCGTGGGTAAAGACTGATCGACACCGGCAGCCTGGTGCGGATAACGGCAGCTTTCGACAAAGGCGCGGACGGCTGACGCCGATTCTGCCTGACAGAGCAGCACGCCATGCACGCCGCGCCCGAGGATTTGACGGAACTGCCACGCGTTGAAGCGGACATTGGCCGCATCCGTGCCGTTGACCGGCGCCTCGACGATGACGGTCGGCGTGCGGTGACCCGAGCGCGTGGGGCCGCTCTCGACGAGCCCGCGCATGTATTCGGCGAGGCCGGCCATGTCGAACGCTCCGTGCTCCATGCCGACATTGATGTAATCAGCCCAGACATGCGCGTCTGCGCACCCCTGCGGATATGTCAGCACATGACCGCTATGCCCGCCGGTGTAATAAATCGCCTGGTCCTGCTCCAAAAGTTCGATGGCACGGTTAATGGGGTTGGGCATGGCTTCCCCTTCCGTATGCTGCCGAATTGCCAATCCGGCTCAGCTCACGCAACCCGGCGGCTGCGCACGCGGGTGTTGGCGCCGTGATCTTCTTCGAACAGCTCAGCCAGCTTTTCGAGCATGACGCCGCCCAACTGCTCGGCGTCGACAATCGTCACGGCGCGGCGGTAGTAGCGCGTCACGTCGTGGCCGATGCCGATTGCGGTCAGCTCCACTTCGCCGAGGCGCTCGATGTCGTGGATCACCTCGCGCAGGTGCTTTTCGAGGTAGTTGCCGGGGTTGACCGACAGGGTCGAATCGTCGACCGGGGCGCCGTCCGAGATCACCATCAGGATGCGACGCTGCTCGGCACGGCCGCGCAGCCGTTCATGCGCCCAGATCAGAGCCTCGCCGTCGATGTTCTCCTTGAGGATGCCCTCGCGCAGCATCAGCCCGAGGCTGCGCCGGGCGCGCCGCCACGGCGCGTCCGCGGCCTTGTAGACGATGTGGCGCAGATCGTTGAGGCGTCCCGGATTGGGCGGCTTGCCGGCGGCGATCCAGCGTTCGCGCGACTGCCCGCCCTTCCAGGCGCGCGTCGTAAAGCCGAGAATCTCGACCTTGACGCCGCAGCGCTCGAGGGTGCGGGCGAGGATGTCGGCGCTCATCGCCGCAACTGTGATCGGCCGGCCGCGCATTGAGCCGGAATTGTCGATCAGCAACGTGACGACGGTGTCGCGGAAATCGGTTTCGCGCTCGCGCTTGTAGGCGAGCGGCAATACCGGGTTGGCGACGACGCGCGACAGGCGGCCGGCATCGAGCAGGCCCTCGTCGAGGTCGAACTCCCAGGCGCGGGTCTGCTTGGCCATCAATTTGCGCTGCAATCGGTTGGCGAGGCGCGCGATCACGCTCTGCAGATGTGCCAATTGCTGATCGAGCAGGTGGCGCAGCCGCGACAATTCGTCGGCGTCGCACAGCTGGTCCGCCTCGACGACCTCGTCGGCGGCGACGCTGAAGGCGCGATAGACAGCGGTGTCGTCGCTGCGGTTGCGCGGCATCTGGCCAGGGCGGCCCGGCCGCCCGGGATCGTCATCGCTCGAACCCGGCATCATCTCGCCGTCGCCCGCCTCGGCGGCGTCCTGCGCATCGTCGGCTGCGCCGTCGGCGGGCGAGCCTTCGTCAGAGGCCTGCGCACCGGCGGTGGCGCCTTCGCCCTCGCTCTGGTTCTCGCTGTCCGATTCCTCACCGCCCTGCTGCTCTTCGGTGTCCTCCGACTCGTCGGCTTCGCCGAAATCGATGTCGAGATCCTGCAATAGCTTACGGGTCGCGCGCGCATACGCATCCTGGTCGAGGATCGCGCGGTCGAGTTCGGCGAAATCCTTGGCGATGCGCGATTCGATCCACGGGCGCCACAGATCGACGACACGCCGCGCCGCGGGCGGCGGGCGCTCCTTCGTCAACGCCTCACGAGTCAGCAGACGCACCGCCTCGGCCATCGTGCTTTCGGTGCGCTCGGTGATCCGCTCGTAACCCTGGCGCCGGTACTGCTCGTCGAGCATCGCTTCCAGATTGGTGGCGACCCCCGCCATGCGCCTGGAACCAAGCGCCTCGACGCGCGCCTGCTCGAGCGCGTCGAACACGGCCCGGGCGAGCGGGCCGCTCGGCACGCGCTTGCTGTGCACGCCGTCGTCATGATAGCGCAGCCGCAACGCCACGCTGTCGGCGGCGCCGCGCAATTGCGCCGCTTCCTCGGCCGGCAGGTCGCGCGGCGGGTTCGGAAGCCGCACTCGCGCACCGCTCTGGCCCGCCGCTTCGGGCCCGAAGCCGACCGTCACATCGTCGCGCTCGGCAATCGCCCGCAATGTCGCCGCGGTGGCGCGTTTGAAGATCTCCGTGGGGGAAAATTCTTGCGCCATCGGGCTTAGCCAGTCATTGCCGGGGTTGACCCGGCAATCTGCCGAGCTCGGGGCGCCGGACACAATGCGTGGATGCCCGGGTCAAGCCCGGACATGACGGGAGTTCGCATGGGCTTACATCAACGTTGCGTTGACGCCGGTTTCGGGGAGCTCGGTGCCGAAGCAGCGCTGGTAGTATTCGGCGACCGTCGAGCGCTCCATCTCGTCGCATTTATTGAGGAACGTCAGCCGGAAGCCAAAGGCGAGATCGCCGAAGATGCGGGCGTTCTCGGCCCAGGTCATCACCGTGCGCGGCGACATCACGGTCGAAATGTCGCCGTTGATGAAACCGGCGCGGGTCAGATCGGCGAGCGCCACCATCGCGCTGATCGTGCGACGGTCTTCGTCATTGTCGTAGCTGGGGACTTTCGCCAGCACGATGTCGACCTCGGCGTCGTGCGGCAGATAGTTCAATGTCGCGACGATGTTCCAGCGGTCCATCTGGCCCTGGTTGATCTGTTGCGTGCCGTGATAAAGGCCTGTCGTGTCGCCGAGCCCGACGGTATTGGCGGTCGAGAACAGCCGGAAATTCGGGTGTGGGCGGATGACGCGGTTCTGGTCGAGCAAAGTGAGCTTGCCGTCGACCTCGAGCACGCGCTGGATCACGAACATGACGTCCGGCCGCCCGGCATCATATTCGTCGAAGCACAAGGCGACCGGGTGGTGCAACGCCCAGGGCAAGAGGCCCTCGCGGAATTCGGTGACCTGCTTGTTGTCGCGCAATACGATCGCGTCCTTGCCGACCAGGTCGATGCGGCTGATGTGGCTATCGAGGTTGACCCGGATGCACGGCCAGTTGAGCCGCGCGGCAACCTGCTCGACATGGGTCGATTTGCCGGTGCCGTGGTACCCCTGGATCATGACGCGGCGGTTGAATGCGAAGCCGGCGAGGATCGCCAATGTGGTGTCCCGGTCGAAGCGGTAGGCGTCGTCGAGGTCGGGGACGTGCTCGCTCGCCTGGCTGAACGCCGGTACCTGGAGATCGCTGTTGATCCCAAAGGTCTGGCGCACCGAGATCGCGATGTCCGGCTTGTCGAGGGGAAATGCGGGGCTAGGAGCCGTTGGCTGAGCGGTTGGCATTCTGCTCTTATGTCCCAGTAGTGGATCAGGATGGGTGCGAGGCGCCCGTGGCGCAATAGTTCATGCGAAATAGCTGGCCTTCAACGTGGCGTAAGCCTGGTTGATGATCTTGAGCTTCTCCTCGGACGCCTTGTCGCCGCCATGCGCGTCGGGATGGTGCAATTTGACCAAGGCCTTGTAGCGGGCCTTGAGGCGGACCATCGTGAAGGGCGGCTCGATCTCGAAGACGGCGAGCGCCTGCTCGCGGGCTGACAACGCGCGCCGCACCGGGTCGGTGCCATGATCCCCATCGGCCCGGCGGCGATTTCCTGTTCGATGGGCATAGTCGGAAAACACGCCCAGAGGATCGCGGATCTGCTCACCGTAACCGGGACCATGTCGGTCGCCAAGTCGCCAGCTCGGGCGCTGCCATACGGTATCATAGCGGATGTCTGCCTCTATTTCGGCGTCGCTCATGCCGGCGTAATAGTTCCAAGCAGAGTTGTAAGCGCGCACGTGCTCGAGGCAAAACCAATAATAATCGTGTAGGTTGAGCCGTGACTTCGGCGCGCGAAAATCCCCGCCGGCTGGACAGCCGGGATGGTCACACAGCCGCGCCGGCGCATCGGCCACCGGGTCGAGGAACGGGTCGGGCAAGAGTCGCGGCATCGATATCAGTATGGGCAGGCGGCTTGCCGCTGGCAAGGAGACCGCGCGGCGCGCGGTCGCGCGCGTGAACTGAGCAGGGCAGGGTTGCGGCCCACGCAGACGCCGCGCTACCGCCGCGCGGCGGGATCCAATAAATCGCCGAATTGCGCGCGAGGGTCGGCCCAGCGCAAAACCGCCGCGCGCGTGTCACGCGGCAGCCGGTCAAAGGCGGGGCGGCGCCGGTTCTCCTTCATCGGCGCAAACAGGTCGAGCAGCGGTACCGGCTCGGGCTCGCGGGCGATTGCGATACTGCCGTCGATCAGCCGCGCCAGCCTGGTGCCGCCGATCGCCGCGATCTCGACGATTGCATCGCGCCAATAACGATAGCGTCCTCCCGCCACGACGACGAAGGATCCGAGAACGGCGGCGCGAGGCCCGCCGGAATTCAGCCAGTTTATCGCACAGCGCGCCAGCTTCTCGTCGGCTCCGCAACCGGACAAAATCGCGATCTCGGTGCCTTCGTGATGGTTTTCGGGCGCGGCTTGCGGCGCGAAGCGGCCCACAACAATGCCGCGCCGACAGTAGTCGGACACCGCCAGGTATTGCCCGCTGCTCGGCAGCTCGAGAATGCGCCAGCCTCGGTCGTGGTAGACTGTCTCGGGCGGACGCTGCGGCGCACCGGTCTGTGCAGCCGCGCCGGCCGCGCGGCGGGACCGGAAAGGGATGACTTCGCCCATCGGACCTCCTCCCTCCGGCACGCAAAACAGATGCGGCGGCAGGATCGGTCCAATTTACCGTTTATGCAACCCACCCTCGTGCTTAACGACAAAGCCGCCTGCCCGCGGGTGCGGACAGGCGGCTCCGATACAGTCGGTTTGGGCGGCGACTTAGAAGTCCATACCGCCCATCCCGCCGCCGGGCGGCATGGCCGGCGGGGTCTTCGGCTCCGGCTTCTCGGCGACCATCGCTTCAGTGGTAATCAACAGACCCGCGACCGACGACGCATCCTGCAGCGCGTGTCGCACGACCTTGGTCGGGTCGATGATCCCGGAGCGGATCATGTCGGTGAACTCGCCCTTCTGCGCATCGTAGCCGTAGTTCGGGTCGGTGCTGTCGAGCAGCTTGCCGACGATGATTGAACCGTCGGTGCCCGAGTTCTCTGCGATCTGACGGGCCGGGTACGACAGCGCCTTCTTGACGATGTCAATGCCCACCTTTTGGTCGTTGTTGGTCGATTTCAACCCCTCGAGAGCGCGGATCGCATACAGCAACGCCGCACCGCCGCCGGCGACTACGCCTTCTTCAACCGCAGCGCGGGTCGCGTGCATCGCGTCGTCGACCCGGTCCTTCTTTTCCTTGACCTCGACCTCGGTTGCGCCGCCGACGCGGATGACTGCGACGCCGCCGGCGAGCTTCGCCAGTCGCTCCTGCAGCTTTTCGCGGTCATAGTCCGAAGTCGTCTCCTCGATCTGTTGCTTGATCTGCGCGATGCGGCCCTCGATATCCTCTCTCTTGCCGGCGCCGTCGATGATCGTCGTGTTCTCCTTCTCGACGCGCACGCGCTTGGCCTGACCGAGCATGTCGAGCGTGACGTTCTCGAGCTTGATGCCGAGATCTTCGCTGATTACTTGGCCCGCAGTCAGGACCGCGATGTCCTCGAGCATCGCCTTGCGGCGATCACCGAAACCCGGCGCCTTAACCGCGGCCACCTTGAGGCCGCCGCGCAGCTTGTTGACGACGAGCGTCGCCAAGCGCCTCGCCTTCGACATCCTCGGCGACGATCAGCAAAGGTCTGCCGCTCTGCACCACTAACTCGAGTACCGGCAGCATCGCCTGCAAACCAGACAGTTTCTTTTCGTGGATCAGAATGTAGGGGTTTTCCAGCTCGGCGATCATTTTCTCGGCGTTGGTAACGAAATAGGGCGAGAGATAACCGCGGTCGAACTGCATGCCTTCGACGACATCGAGCTCGGTCTCCAGGCTCTTCGCCTCCTCGACCGTGATGACGCCCTCGTTGCCGACCTTCTGCATAGCCTGCGCGATCATTTCGCCGACTTCGCGCTCGCCGTTGGCCGAGATCGTGCCGACCTGCGCGATTTCTTCGTTGGTCGAAATTTTCTTTGAACGTTTCTTGATGTCCTCGACGACGGCGGCCACGGCGACATCGATACCGCGCTTCAGGTCCATCGGGTTCATTCCGGCCGCGACCGCCTTCGCTCCCTCGCGCACGATGGCCTGGGCCAAGAGGGTCGCAGTAGTGGTGCCGTCGCCCGCCTGATCGCTGGTCTTCGATGCGACCTCACGCACCATTTGAGCGCCCATATTCTCGAATTTGTCGGGCAGCTCTATCTCTTTGGCGACCGTAACGCCGTCTTTGGTAATGCGCGGCGCGCCAAACGATTTGTCGAGGACGACATTTCGCCCCTTCGGGCCCAACGTCACCTTGACAGCATTGGCGAGGATGTCGACACCGCGAAGCATGCGCTCGCGTGCGTCGCCATGAAATTTGACTTCTTTGGCAGCCATTTCTCCTAATCTCCTCAAGCGACCTTTTGTGCGGCGGCGCTGCGCTCGAGCACACCCATAATGTCGGACTCCTTCATGATGATCAGCTCTTCACCCTCAAGCTTGACCTCGGTGCCCGACCATTTGCCGAACAGCACACGGTCGCCCGCCTTGACGTCCATCGGCTGCAGCTTCCCATCATCGCCCCGCGCGCCCGGACCGGCGGCCACCACCTCACCCTCCATAGGCTTTTCTTTCGCCGTATCGGGAATGATGATGCCGCCCGCTGTCTTCTCCTCGCCCTCGACCCGCCGGATCAGGACGCGGTCGTGCAATGGACGGAATTTCATGAATACCTCCTTTAATCCAAACCAAATACGGAATTAGCACTCTTTCCCCGAGAGTGCTGCCGACATAATTCGGTCTTATCGGATTGTCAAGTAGGTTATCGGGCATCCCAACCCGCGAAGACCCTACCAATCCGGCAAGCAAGACACTCTGAAAAGAGCTAAACCCAGCGGGGGCGTTTGTGGTTATGATGCGACTACCCGCTATGAACGAGCCGCCAAAATGTCGCGAACCGTAGATTGGGAGATACCGGGCGAGATCCAGCCGAAGCAGGCGGATTGCTCCTTCGATCTCGACCGTGCGCTGAGCGCCGTCCTCGGCTTGCGCGCGACTGTCCCCGAGGATGCCTTTACCGCGGGGACACTCGGCACCGAACGGGCCGGCAGCGGTGTTCTGATCCGGGAGGACGGGTTGGTGCTGACGATCGGCTATCTGGTTACCGAAGCCGAGACCATGTGGCTCACCTCAGAGGGCGGTGGTGCCGTGCAAGGGCATGTCCTCGCCTATGACCAGGAGACCGGCTTCGGGCTCGTGCAGGCGCTCGGGCGGCTGAGCGTGCCGCCGATCGATCTCGGCATCGGGGTACGGGTCGGCGCCGGCGACCGCGCGATCATGGCTGCCGAAGGAGGCCGGCGCCACGCGCTGTCGGCGAGGGTCGTCGCCAGGCAGGAATTTGCCGGATATTGGGAATATGTCCTCGACCGCGCGATTTTTACGGCACCGGCACACCCATTTTGGGGCGGCGCCGCGCTGATCGGGGCCGATGGCCGCCTGCTCGGCATCGGCTCGTTGCATGTTCAGCACGCCAATGGCCGCGAACTGCGCCGCGATGTCAATATGGTGGTGCCGATCGAGCTGCTGCCCCCGATTCTCGATGACGTGCTGACATATGGACGGCCGAACCGGCCGCCCCGCCCATGGCTCGGGCTGTACGCTGCCGAGGTGGAGGACGCGATCGTGGTCGCTGGGCTCGCCGAGAAAGGGCCTGCAAGCAAAGCCGGGCTGCGCCCCGGGGACCGTATCCTGGCAGTGCGCGATGATCCGGTCGCCAGCCTCGCCGGGCTGTGGCGGAAGGTGTGGGCGGGGGGGCCCGCCGGCAGCGAGGTAGTGATGCAGGTGGTACGCGAGAACGAGACGCTCACCGTTCGCATCCTGTCGGCTGATCGGACGCGTTTCCTCAAAACACCGAAGCTGCATTGAGCCAAAGACGCGCCGCTCGCTCGACCGCCAATTTCGGCTGCGTATCGAAGAACATTCTTTGCCTATTGTCCGCGACCAAGCCCCGTCCGCTCGGCTCTTGCCCGAACATCTGAAGCGCCTGGAAGCCGAATTGATCGGCATTATGCGCGAGGTGGCTGCCGAATTCCGCAAGCCGGTCCTGCTTTATTCGATCGGGAAGGATTTCGAGCGTGATGCTGCACCTGGCGCGCAAGGCTTTCTTTCCCGGCAAGCCGCCTTTTCCGCTGCTCCATATCGACACCGGCTGGAAATTCCGCGACATGATCGCGTTTCGCGACGACACGGTGCGCCGGCTCGGGCTCGATCTTCTCGTCCACACCAACGAGGAGGGGAAGGCAAGGGACATTAACCCGATCACCTCGGGATCGGCGCTGCACACCGCGGTGATGAAGACCGAGGCGCTGAAGCAGGCGCTCGACCGTCATGGCTTTGACGCGGCACTCGGCGGGGCACGCCGGGACGAGGAAAAGAGCCGCGCCAAGGAGCGGGTCTTCTCAGTCCGCAGCGCCGGGCACGCCTGGGACCCGAAGAACCAGAGGCCGGAACTCTGGCGGCTTTACAACAGCCGCTTGCGCGAGCGGCAGTCGATGCGCGTCTTCCCGCTGTGCAATTGGACCGAGTTGGACATCTGGGAATATATCGCAACCGAAGAAATTCCCGTCGTACCGCTCTACTTCGCCAAGTCGCGCCCGGTCGTCCGGCGTAGCGGAGTTTGGATTATGGTCGACGACGATCGTCTGCCACTGCACGCTGGCGAGCGGCCCGAATTGCGGCGAGTTCGCTTCCGCACCTTGGGATGCTATCCGTTGACCGGTGCCATTGAATTGCCCGCTGTTACGCCGGCCCAAATCGTCGCCGAGTTGCTCAAAACGCGCCATTCCGAGCGCCAGGGCCGGCTGATCGACAGCGACGAGGAAGCCGCAATGGAACGCAAGAAGCGGGAAGGTTATTTCTGATGTCCCGCCCGCATGGCGAACCCTCGGCTCGGCCGAGCAGAGATCTGTTGCGTCTCTTAACCTGCGGGTCCGTCGACGACGGCAAATCGACATTGATCGGTCGGCTGCTCTACGAATGCGGTTCGATCCGCGACGACCAGTTCGGCGCGCTGCAATGCGAATCCCGGCGGTTCGGAACGACCGGTGACGAGGTTGATTTCTCGCTGCTGCTCGATGGTCTCGAGGATGAGCGGCAGCAGAAGATCACCATCGACGTCGCCTATAGGTACTTTGCTACGCCGCAGCGCGCTTTTATCGTCGCCGATACGCCGGGGCACGAGCAATACACGCGCAATATGGCGACTGGCGCTTCGACCTCCGAACTCGCCGTGATGCTGGTCGACGCGCGCAAGGGCGTGCTGCCGCAAACCAAACGGCACGCCTTTATTTGTTGCCTCCTTGGGATCCGGCAGATCGTGCTCGCCATCAATAAGATGGACCTCATCGGGTTTGAGCGGCACCGCTTCGATGAGATTGCTAAGCACTTTTCGGCCTTCGCTGCCGGCCTCGGCGAAGTCTCCGTCGCGGCAATTCCGCTCTCGGCGCGGTTTGGCGACAATGTCACCGAGATCTCGGCCCGGATGCCCTGGTATGGCGGACCCACCCTGATGGAGCACCTGAACTTCGTCGACACTTGTGGCGGCTGCGCCAAAGGGCCGTTCCGTTTCCCGGTGCAATGGGTCAATCGGCCGAACGGTGACTTCCGCGGCTTCTCGGGTACCGTTGTTTCCGGCTCCATCGCCCCCGGCGACGACGTTTTGTTAGCGGGCTCGGGTCGGTCCGCAACACTCAAGGAAATCGTCACCTTCGAGGGCACAGCGGATCGTGCACGGAAGGGTGATGCGGTCACCCTTACCTTCGAAACCGATATCGACATTGCGCGCGGCGATCTGCTTGCGGATCCTCATGAGCCGCCCGAATGCGTCGACCAGTTCGCCGCGCATGTGATCTGGATGAGCAACCAGCCGCTCGTCCCCGGCCGCTCTTATCTGCTGAAGATCGGGACGCGCACCGTGCCGGCCACCATTACCGCGCTCAAGCACCGCATCGATGTGGAGACGCTGGCGCATCTGGCGGACCGCACGCTCGGGCTCAACGAGATCGGGTTCTGCAACCTGTCGACTGCTGCGCCGGTGGCGTTCGATCCATACGCCGTCTGCCGCGACACCGGCGCCTTCATTTTGATCGACCGCCTCACCAACGAGACGGCGGGAGCCGGAATGATCGCCTTCGGCCTCCGCCGGGCCAGCAATATACATTGGCAGGCGCTGACGGTCGGCCGGGAGCAACGCGCTGCGCTAAAGGACCAGTTGCCGGCGGTGCTTTGGCTGACCGGACTGTCCGGCGCCGGGAAATCGACGATCGCCGACATCGTCGAAAAAAAGCTGCTGGCACTCGGTCGGCACACGATGCTGCTCGACGGCGACAATGTTCGGCACGGTCTCAATCGCGATCTCGGCTTCACCGACGCCGACCGGGTCGAGAACATCAGACGGGTCGGCGAAGTTGCAAAACTAATGGCCGAGGCCGGGCTCATCGTAATCTGCTCATTCATCTCGCCGTTTCGCGCAGAGCGCCGCATGGTCCGCGAGCTGACCGGTCCTACTGCTTTCCTCGAAGTGTTTGTCGACACGCCGCTGGAGGAGTGCATACGCCGAGACCCCAAGGGGCTTTACGCCAAGGCGAGGGCCGGGCGGCTCGAGCACTTCACCGGTCTCGACTCCGCTTATGAGCCCCCGGAGGCCTTCGAGATCCGCGTCACGACGATTGGCGTGACGCCCGAGGCCGCTGCCGAGAAGATCCTCCAGGAATTGCGGGCGCGCCAGATAATTGAGGGTTTGCCGGGTCAGCAAGGTTCCTCGACGAGCCGCTCGAGATAGCTGCCGTATCCGCTCGTGATGAATTGCCTGGCGAGCTTGAGCAACTGATCCACGTCGATATAGCCCATGCGATAGGCGACCTCCTCGACGCAGGCGATCTTCAGGCCTTGTCGCAGCTCTATCGTGCGGACAAATTCGGATGCCTCCAACAGCGAATCGTGGGTGCCGGTATCAAACCAGGCGTAGCCGCGTCCGAACCGCTCGACCCTGAGCATTCCCCGAGACAGGTAGACGTTGTTGAGATCCGTGATCTCCAGCTCTCCGCGGGCCGAAGGCGTTAGGGAGGTTGCGATTTCCGGCGCCGAATTGTCATAGACGTAGAGACCGGTGACAGCCCAATGAGAGCGCGGCTGCCGCGGTTTTTCGACGATGGCAATGGGTGCGCCATGGGCGCCGAATTCGACGACGCCATAGGTTTCCGGGTGGCGCACTTGATAGGCGAAGATCGTGGCGCCCGAGCGCGGCGTCGCCGCCTGCCGGAGCATGGCGGGAAGTCCGTGCGCCGTAAAAGATATTGTCCCCTAGGACCAGCGCGACGTGGTCGCTGCCGATGAAGCTTCGCCCGATGATGAGGGCCTGCGCCAGCCCCTCTGGCCTCGCCTGTTCGGCATATCGAATCGAGAGGCCCCACTGTCCGCCGTCCCGCAGCAAACCAGCAAAGCGGGGCAGTTCGGCCGGGGTCGTGACGACCAGAATTTCCCGGACACCTGCCAGCATCAGGGTAGTCAACGGATAATACACCATCGGCTTGTCGTAAACTGGCAACAACTGTTTGCTGAGCGCCAGAGTGGCCGGGTAGAGCCGGGTGCCGTGACCACCGGCCAGGATGATCCCCTTCATCGGCTTCCAGCCCCGACCAACTCTCGAACCACAGCGGGAAGGCTCGACCGCCACGGTGGGGGGAAAATGCCGAGCGTCGCGATCTTGCGGCAATCGAGCACCGAGTTCATCGGCCGCTGCGCCGCTGTCGGATATTGACTGCTGGTGATCGGCTCGACCAGCGGCCCCGATCCACTCGGCCACGCGCCGCGCGTCTGTGCCAAAGCGACGATCTCCTCGGCAAAGACATGCCAGCTGGTGCTGCCGGCCGCAGCAAAATGGAAGGTGCCCCATTCCGTCCCGCCGCGCTCGATTTGCCGGGCGATCGCGATCAGTGCGGCAGCGATATCGGCGGCTGCGGTGGGGCAGCCGCGCTGGTCTGCGACAACCCGCAAGACCGGCCGCTCGGCCCCGAGCCGCAGTATGGTTTTTACGAAATTTGCGCCGTAGGCGCCGTACACCCAAGCGGTGCGCAAGATGATGTGGCAACGCGCCGCCGTCCGCACGGCGCGCTCGCCGGCCTCCTTGCTGCACCCATAGACGTTGAGCGGGTTGACTGTGTCCACCTCGCGGTAGGGTCCGCTTTTGCGCCCGTCGAACACGTAGTCGGTCGACAGATGAACGAGAGGCGTCCCATCCTCGCCGCAAACTGCCGCTATGTGAGCGGCTCCGGCACAATTAACCGACCAGGCCGCTTCTGGCTCGCTTTCGGCGCGATCGACGGCCGTATAAGCGGCGAGATTGACGACCAGATCGGGTCGTTCCCGCGCCATCGCGGCGCTTACGGCTGCTGCCTTGGTGATGTCGGCCGCGCTGCGATCGAGGGGTCTGAGCTCAAACGATGGAGGCCAAATTGCGCGGCAAACCTCGCGGCCGACCTGCCCTCCGGCCCCGAACACCAGAACCCTCACAGGCGCCTCCTACGGGGACGCCTAGTGTCCAACATTCGAGCCGAGCAACTGGTCGAAGTAGTCGATGGTACGGGTCAGGCCGTCTTTCAGGGCTGTCTTGGGATGCCAACCAAGAACCCGTTCGGCTTCGGCGATATCGGGACAACGCTGGACCGGATCGTCGATTGGCAGTGGCCGGCGGGTGATCTTTGAGCGCGAGCCAGTCAACTCGATGATCATGCCGGCGAGTTCGGCGACCGAGGTCTCGACTGGGTTGCCGAGGTTAATCGGACCGGTGATGTTGTCCGAGGCGGCCATTAGCGCGAGGAAGCCGTCGACCAGATCGTCAACATAACAGAAGGCGCGGGTCTGGCTGCCGTCGCCATAGAGGGTGATCGGGGCACCCTGCAGGGCCTGGACGATAAAGTTGGAGACGACGCGGCCGTCATTGGGGTGCATGCGCGGGCCATAGGTGTTGAAGATCCGGACGACGCGGATCCGCAGATTGTGCTGGCGGTAATAGTCGAAAAACAGGGTCTCGGCGCAGCGCTTGCCCTCATCGTAGCAGGCACGCGGACCGATCGGATTGACATTGCCGCGATAGGCCTCGGGTTGCGGATGGAGGGTCGGGTCGCCATAGACCTCCGAGGTGGAGGCTTGGAAGATTTTGGCCTTCAGCCGCTTGGCGAGGCCGAGCATGTTGATCGCGCCGATCACGCTAGTCTTGGTGGTCTGCACCGGATCGAACTGATAGTGGATCGGCGACGCCGGGCAGGCGAGATTGTAGATCTCGTCGACCTCGACAAACAGCGGATGCGTGATGTCGTGGCGCATCGCCTCGAAATGCGGGACGCCCAACAAGCCGGCGATATTGTCCTTGCGGCCGGTGAAGTAATTATCGGCGCACAGGACATCGTCGCCGCGGGCCACCAGTCGCTCGCAGAGATGCGAGCCAAGAAAACCCGCGCCGCCGGTCACTAGAACGCGCTTTCGAACAGAGCTCATGCGAAATCCGGGGTTATGATAGGTTCAGGCTCTACAGAGCTGCGGCGGACGGCCGATGCTGACATAGGACAGCCCCGCCGCCGCCATTTCGGCCGGCTGGTAAATGTTGCGCAAATCGATGACGAGCGGCTCTGCGAGCAACCGCTCGATGCGGGCGAGATCGAGGGCACGGAATTCGTTCCATTCGGTCAAGAGCACCAGCGCATCGGCGCCTTCGGCCGCTTCGTAGGCGTCCTCGCAATAGACGAGGTCGGGCATCAGGTTTCTCGCTTCGCCGATCCCGGCCGGGTCGAAGGCGCGAATCGCCGCGCCCGCCGCGGTGAGGCGCGGCAGGATGGCAAGGCTGGGGCTGTCGCGCATATCGTCGGTATTGGGCTTGAAGGTGAGGCCGAGGACGGCGATCGTCTTGCCGGCGACCGCGCCGCCGCAGGCGGCGATGATCTTGTCGGCCATGCGCGCCTTGCGCGCCTCGTTGACCTGCACCACCGTCTCGACGATCGCCAGACCCGCGGCCGCCTCATGGGCGGTGCGCACCAAGGCTTGGCAGTCCTTGGGAAAGCACGAGCCGCCAAAACCCGGCCCGGCATGCAGAAACTTGCGTCCAATGCGGCCGTCGAGCCCGATGCCGCGGGCGACATCCTGGACATCAGCGCCAACCCGTTCGCACAGATCGGCGATCTCGTTGATGAAGGCGATCTTGGTCGCGAGAAAGGCGTTTGCCGCGTACTTGACCAGTTCGGCGGTCTCGATGTCGGTGAACAACATCGGCGTCTCGCTCAGATAGAGCGGCCGGTAAAGCTGGCGCATCACCTCCCGGGCCCGGTCGTTGTCGGCGCCGATCACCACCCGGTCTGGGCGCATGAAATCTTGAATCGCCGAGCCCTCGCGCAGAAATTCTGGGTTCGAGGCGACATCGACCCACACGTTAGGGCAGACCCGGCGCAGGGTCGCGGCGACCTCGCGCCCGGTTCCGACTGGCACGGTTGACTTGGTAACGACGACCGTGTAACCGAGGTCTCGGGTCTCGGCTAGGGCTCGGCCGATCTCCGCGGCCGCGGCAAAGACATAGCTAAGATCAGCGTGGCCGTCGCCGCGCCGCGACGGGGTGCCGACCGCGATGAAGACCGCATCGGCACCATCAATCGCCGACAAAAGCTCGGTGGTAAAAGACAGCCGCCCCGCCGCCGTATTGGCCGCCACCAACGCGGCCAGCCCCGGCTCATAGATCGGCATCTCGCCGCGCCGCAGCCGCGCAATCTTTGCCGAATCCGTGTCGACACAGGTCACCGACACGCCGAACTCGGAAAAACATGCCCCCGAAACCAGGCCCACGTAGCCCGTCCCGATCACCGCGATGCGCATCGGATCGATTTCCCCTTAAGGGTTGAACCACGGTAGCCGCCGCCCGCTCTAGCCGGCGGCGATCAGCTCAGTCAAACGTGTCGAACTATAGCATTATTTCCTAGCACATTTATTGCCAACTCGGCAGTGGAATGCGCGGCGGGCTGTGCCTTCCTCGCGGTATCGCGGCTGGGGTCGGTCGCGATGAGAGGACGGTGGGAAGCGCCGCGAACGGCTAGTGAGCTACATCGCGGGGTCAACTCATTCGAGTTTGTTAAATTGTTCTTCGGCGTAAGTAAGAATTTTTGTTGTCGAGAGGTTGACCGGTGGCTGTGTCGCAGCAAACTGCCGGTCGTTTTCCACATCTGGAACGCTCTGATCGACTAATCTTTCTTATGTGAGCCGCCTCGGCGGCCGGCCTGGCGCACCGCTTTCCGGGACCGCCCGTTCGATCGCTCAGGCACCTCTGCTCGTCCCTCGAACAGCCGCTAATCTGAAGGGCCTCAACCGTGAGGAAATTCCCTTCCACAGTTGGCGGTGGCCCCTAAGATCGCAGTCGATTTGCGGAGGAGAGGGATGATGCCGCCAACCGGGGCAGGAGGGATCGGGGCAAAGCGGGTCGGCGTGATCGGAGCCGGCATCGTCGGGGTGTGCGCGGCGAGTTGGTTGCAGCGCGACGGCCACAGCCGTCTTTCTGATCGACAAAGACGAGCCCGGCTATGGCGCCTCCTTCGGCAACGCCGGATGCTTCAACGGCTCGTCCGTCACCCCGGTGGCGATGCCCGGTGTCGTGTGGAATGTTCCGGGTTGGCTCTTTGACCCGCTGGCCCCTTTGGCGCTGCGCTGGAGCTATCTGCCGGCGCTCGCGCCCTGGTTGCTGCGGTTCATCCGTGCCGGCACGCCGGAAAAGGCGCGGGCGGCGGCGCGCGCCTTGCGCCCGCTCGTCGGGCCGACCCTCGATGCATTGCGGCCGCTGATCAGCGCGGCGGGCGCCGACGACCTCGTTCATCGGCTCGGCCATCTCTATGTCTACCGCTCGGCCGAAAGCCTGGCGAAGGAGCGCTTCGCCTGGGATCTGCGGCGGGAGAACGGAGTGGAGATCGACGAGTTCGACGCCGACGAATTGCGCCAGCTGGAGCCCGCTCTGTCGCGCGACTATGTGCGCGGCCTGCTGGTCCGCGAAAACGGGCATACCACGAACCCGCTGACATTGGTCGAGCGTCTCGTCGAGCACTTCCTTCGCTCGGGCGGCGAGCTAGTGCGGGGACGGGCGCGCGGCTTTCGGCTCGAAGGCGGCCGGCTCGCCGCGATCGAGACCGACACCGGAGACCTCGCTGCCGACGCCGCGGTCATTTGTGCCGGGGCCTATTCGAAACCGCTCGCCGCGGCGCTGGGCGACAAGGCGCCGCTCGAGACCGAGCGCGGCTATCACCTGATGATCCGCGATCCCGAGACAATGCCGCGCATACCGACCGCCGATGCCGACGGCAAATTCGTCGCGACGCCAATGGATACCGGGCTGCGTTTTGCCGGCACCGTCGAACTCGCCGGTCTGGAGGCGCCGCCCGATTGGCGGCGCGCCCAGATTCTGCTCGAGCAAGGTCGCAAAATGCTGCCCGGCCTCGCCGCGTCGCACCCGCAGGAACAGATCTCGGTGTGGATGGGCCACCGGCCGAGCCTGCCCAACTTGCTGCCGGTCATCGGCCCGTCTGGCGCGACGCCAGATGTGATCTACGCCTTTGGCCACGGGCATGTCGGCATGACTTCGGCGCCGATGACCGGCAAGATCGTCGCCGACCTCGTCGCCGGCCGGCCGCCCTCGATCGATATCAGGCCTTTTTCTGCCGGCCGGTTCCGTTAAACGCTCCGAGGAGCTCGGGCAAATCGGTCAATGCCGAGACAATATGGTCGGGGGCATGGCCGAGCTCTTCGGCGCGTCCGCGCAGCATCCCGAACATCGTGGCCGAAGCGCCCCCGCTACCGCGGCGGATCCAGGCGACTTCGAAACCGAAGGCCTTGGCGCCGACGACGTCGAAGCTGTTTGACGAGACGAACAGCACTTCCTTCTTCGGCACGCCGAGCGCCGGTTCGACGAGGGCATAACAGGATCGGTGAGGTTTATATGCACGGGCGCTGTCGACGCTGATCGCGGCCTCGATCCATTGATCGAGCCCAGAATTCCGAACGAGTTCTTGGAGCATTCTCGGGGTGCCGTTCGACAGGATGGCAAGCTTGTGTCCCGTGAGCGCAGCGAGCGCCTCTTGGGCCTCGGGATAGGGGTCGAGGTGGAGATATTTCTCCATCAGCGGATCGCGGATCGCGTCATTGGGCTCGACCCCGGCCGCCTGCAATGCAAAATCGAGCGCGGCACCCGTCACCTCCCAGAAGTCCGCATATTCCTGCATCAAGCTGCGCAGCCAAGTGTATTCCAATTGCTTCAGCCGCCAGATCTGCGTGATCACCTCGCCGTTACCCGGGCACAACGTCTCGGCCTTCGCCAGTACGGATTGAACGTCGTAGAGCGTGCCATAGGCGTCGAAAACCAAGGCCCGAACCGTCATGGCATTGCCTTGTCGGTCAGCCGCTCGGCGGCACCCGCACACCGGGCACGAGGAAGAGGCCCGCTATTGCCTTGAGGCGGTCGTCGTCGCTCGTCAGATACATGCTTCGCAAGGCAAAGATCGTCCGGCCGGCCGCCGTGTCGTTCCACAACCAGTCGCCCAGCTGCTTGCTCGACGGTTTGGCGGAGCCTGAGAGAGCGACCTCGATATAGGCCGCCTTGAGATCGTCGACCGCGAAACGCAGTGTGAGCGGCGCCGACATTTCTGCGCTCGGGCTTTCCGCGGTTTGCCCCCGCAACCAGCTGGCCATGTAACGGCCTGCCTCGCCGATCGACAGCCCGCTGAGCCCGACGATCGTTCGCTCCCGCTCTTTGGCAGCGCGTCGATAGGTGGCTTCGACCCGCGCGCTCTCGTCCTCCAGCGCAGCAGCGAGCCGAGTTGCCGAGCCGTCTTCGAGGTTGGGTTTGCCAAACGGCGGTCGCCAGGCAGGGTCGGGCCGTTCCCGCGGATCGTTTTCGGGAAAATCCTCGATGATCACGGGCCCGCGGTCGCGTTCGAGCAGGCGCAATGCTGCGAGTATGACGCGCTTCTGGAACGCCGCGTTGCTCGGCGGACCGAACGGGCGGCCCAGTTCGAAGGGAACCCACAGGGCACGCGGCGGTTTGGTATTTTCGGTCTGCGCCCGAATGAGGCTGATCGCCACAGTGGGAATGCCCTCTTCCTCGAGATAATGCCCCAGTGCGCTCACGGCGCGCGTGCAGAGCGGTCAAACGGGGGAGAGCAAAACCGCGTCGACCGTGTCGGACTTCAGCCGAGCGGCGACGTCCCGCGCGTAGCGTTCCATCTGCACTGGGTCGGTCGCGCCCATAAAGGAATAGTGGGTCGCGGCGACCGATCCGATAACCCCGTCTGCGGCGAGCTCGCGCAAGCGGTCGAGCGGGAAGACGACGTTCCAGTCCTCCTGGAAGCCACTGCGGTCGAGGTTGATTGAAATGTGGCTGAACATCAGCTGATCGGGCCGAGTCTCGGACGGGATCACCCGGTAATCGGGGTCGCGCCCGCGAAACGGCTTTTCGCCTCTGACGACGAGCCCGGCGGAGGACACGATCGCGACGCGCCGCTTGGCCAACGGCGGACCGTTCACCCACGGTGTCGTGCTGAAACTCGGGCATTCGAGCTCGGCGTAGCGCTTTGCCACCGCCGGAGGTAAATCGGTCAATCGCGCCATTTCGGTTCCCTATGGATCTGGCACCAGGCCAAATTCCGTGCCCCGGCGCCAGCCAAGCATCGCTGACCGATGCTGCCCGGTCAATGACAGTTGCTCATATGACTGCCGTACCGATTTTGAATGCACGGCGAAGTTAGTCGGACGTTTTGGGTGGCTTACGCTTCCCGGGCAAAAGCCGCGGCCTATTTTTTCGCGGCACGAGCCCATCCTCGCTGGCAAGGGATTTTGCGATTGTCGTCAGAAATTTCGAGGTGGCGGAGGCATGGGTCCCGGCTTTCGCCGGGAAAGCGGGGAAGGAATTTTTCCTGTGCATGATTTCATGCCGAGGGGCGACCCGGCGCACCCGGGGGCGCGTCGCGAGCGCGCACGCCACTCAATTCGGCGCATCCTTGCCCTGCCTCTACTCTACTCCCGCCGTGATCATGTCGTAGGCTGCCAGCGTCAAGAATTCAGGGAAGGCCGGCGCCTCGGTCAGCTCGCTGAACAGCTCGGCCGCTTCCTCATAACCGCCGATTGTGTTGGAGGCGAGGAGCTTTGCGAGCTCCTCGTCGAGGACCGCGCAGCAGAGCGCCATGTCGACGGTGCGGCCATCCTCGAGTTTGGCGCGGTGGCGGATCCACTGCCAGATCTGGGCGCGGCTGATCTCTGCGGTGGCGGCGTCCTCCATCAAATTGTACAGCGGCACGCAGCCGATGCCGCGCAGCCAGGCTTCGATATAGCCAATCCCGACATTGAGGTTTTGCCTCAGCCCGGACTCGGTAATCGTGCCTTCGGGCAACGCTAGAAGATCGGACGCGGTCACCTCTACATCCTCTCGCCCGCGGGCGATCTGGTTGGGCTGTGGCATCGAGCGGTCGAAGACTTCTTTCGCGATCGCGACGAGCCCGGGATGTGCAACCCAGGTGCCGTCGTGGCCATCGCCGGCCTCGCGCTCTTTGTCGGCCCGAACCTTCGCCATCGCCGCTTCGTTGGCGGCCAGATCGTCGCGGATCGGGATCTGCGCGGCCATCCCGCCCATCGCGTGGATCCCGCGGCGATGGCAGGTTTTGATCAGCAACAGCGAATAGCTGCGCAGAAAGTGCGCCGTCATCGTGACCTGAGCGCGATCGGGCATCACACAGTCCGGGTCCTCGGCAAATTTTTTGATGAAGCTGAAGATGTAGTCCCAGCGGCCGCAATTGAGCCCGGCCGAATGGTCGCGCAATTCCCAGAGGATCTCGTCCATCTCAAACGCGGCGAGGATCGTTTCGATCAGCACGGTGGCGCGGATCGTGCCCTTCGGCAAGCCGAGCCGTGCCTGCGCGTGTAGGAAAACGCTGTTCCAGAGGCGCGCTTCGAGGTGGCTCTCGAGCTTGGGCAGGTAGAAATACGGGCCGGTGCCGCGCGCCGCCAACTCTTTGGCATTGTGAAAGAAGAACAGCGCGAAGTCGAATAGTGCCCCGGACATTGGCTCGCCGTCGACGAGGACGTGCTTTTCCGGGAGATGCCAGCCGCGCGGCCGCACGAACAGCACCGCGGTCTTGCCGTTCAGCGAATAATGCCGCCCCGTGTGCGGGTCATCGAAGGCGATCGTCCGGCGCACTGCATCACGGAGATTTGCCTGGCCCTCGATCAGGTTGTCCCAGGTCGGTGTGTTGGCGTCCTCGAAATCGGCCATGAAGACATTGGCGCCGCAATTGAGCGCATTGATCACCATCTTGCGGTCGGTCGGGCCGGTGATCTCGACGCGCCGGTCCTCGAGGTCCCGCGGAATGGACCTCACCCGCCACTCGCCATCTCGGATCGCCTTGGTCTCGGGCAGGAAATCGGGCTTCCATCCGGCATCGAACCGGCGCTGGATTTCGGCGCGGCGGGCGAGAAGACGCCGCCGCTCCGCACCGAATTCACGCTCGAGCTCGACGGCAAAGCCGATCGCCTCCGGTGTGAGCACCTTCTCGTAACCGGGCTTCATCGGCCCGCGAATGGCGACGCCCGCGGTCATTGCGCAGCCCAATCGTGCACCGCCCAGTCGTGGTTGTGCACCAAACCCTCGTCATGGCCGTGCTGCATGGAGTCTGCTGGCCGATCCTCGTGGAATTGCGCTGTTTCGGTGCTGCCGGCCAGCGCGGTCGTCGAGGAATGTCCACCGGAAATCGCCGTTGCGACTGCGTCGAAGTAGCCGACGCCGACCTCGCGCTGATGCCGCGTCGCAGTATAACCTTCCGCCTCGGCTGCGAACTCGGCCTGCTGCAATTCGGAGTAGGCCGCCATACCGTGCTCGCGGTAGTCGCGGGCCAGTTGGAACATCGCGAGATTGAGGCTATGAAAGCCGGCCAAAGTGACAAACTGGAACCGGTAGCCCATTTGCGCGATGTCGTGCTGGAAGCTCGCGAGCCTCTTGGAGCCCAGTTTTTTGCGCCAGTTGAAGCTTGGCGAGCAGTTGTAGGCCAGCATTTTGGTTGGGAACTCGCGATGGATCGCATCCGCAAAGCATTCGGCCTCGTCGAGGTCGGGCTCACTCGTCTCCCACCATAGGAGATCGGCGTAAGGCGCGTAAGCGAGGCTGCGCGCAATCGCGTATTCGACGCCGAGCCCCGGGCGAATCCGGAAAAAGCCCTCCGCGGTGCGCTCGCCGCTGATGAACGGGCGGTCGCGTTCGTCGATGTCGCTGGTCAACAATTGCGCCGATTGCGCATCTGTGCGGCACAGCAACACAGTCGGCACGCCTTCGACATCGGCCGCGAGACGGGCGGCGTTGAGAGTCCGGATGTGCTGGCTGATCGGCACCAGCACCTTGCCGCCCAGATGGCCGCATTTCTTTTCCGATGCGAGCTGGTCCTCGAAATGCACGCCGGCTGCGCCTGCTTCGATCATCGCCTTCATGAGCTCGTAGGCGTTGAGCGCGCCGCCGAACCCGGCCTCTGCATCGGCAATGATCGGCGCCATCCAATACGTGTCGTCGCCATCGCCCTCCGAGTGGGCGATCTGGTCGGCGCGGCGCAATGCATTGTTGATCCGGCTGACCACATTGGGCACGGAATCCACCGGATAAAGCGACTGATCCGGATACATCTGTCCGGCAGTATTGGCATCGGCGGCGACTTGCCAACCGGATAAATAAATTGCCTTCAAACCGGCCTTGACTTGCTGTACGGCCTGATTGCCGGTCAGGGCGCCGAGCGTCGGCACGAAAGTCTCAGCGTTCAACAGATGCCGCAACCGCGCGGCGCCCATTTCCGCCAACGTGTGGCGAATGCGAAAGGAGCCGGCCAGCCGCTCGACTTCGGCCGGGCCGTAGTCTCGGTGGATGTTTGAAAAACTGTCGCGCTGCATCAGGTCTTTCCCTCTGTCGAAGCCGTCTGGTTCAGTAACGGCATTGCAGCTGCGACAGCGAGCCCCGATGTGGCATGATCGGTGCAATTCTGTTGGTGTCTTCACATACCGCTTCCAATTTTTGTAAAGGCTGTAAAAATGTCGCGTGTCCAGATCGGACGTACGGTGCGGAGGCTGCGCACTGACCGGAACCTGTCCCAGCAGGCACTGGCCAACCGGCTCGGCATTTCGGCGAGTTATCTGAACCTGATCGAGCACGATCAGCGCGCGGTAAGCGGCACATTGCTGATCAAGCTTGCCGAAATCTTCCATCTCGATCTAGCCGCGCTGTCGGGCTCCCAGGAGCGTCGGCTCGAGGTCGGACTGCGCGAAGCTTTTTCCGACCCGTTGCTCGGTGTCGATGCAGTGCCCGAAGCCGAAATTACCGCTTTGGCCGGCTCGGGTCCGAATGCGGCGCGCGCGGTGCTCGCGCTTTATCGTGCGTGGCGGGTCGCCCGCGAGGACGCCGGCGGCATCGCCCTCCCGTCCGGGCGGCGCATTCTGCAGCCCAATGAAGAGGCGCGCGATTTCTTCGATGACCGCGCCAATCATTTCCCGACCCTCGAAGAGGCCGCCGACGGGATCGTCGCCACCTGCAACACCGCCCCAGCCGAGATGAACCACGCCATCGCCGAAAGGCTGCGCAAAATGCACGGGCTTACCGTCACTGTGCAGCCGCTCGACGGGGTGTTGCGCCGCTTTGATCCGGAGACGCGCCGGCTTGCCCTCGCCGAAACTCTGCCGCGAGAGAGCCGCGGGTTCCATATGGCGTTCCAGCTCGCCCTCTTCGAAGCGCGCGACGCGGTAGAAATTGTGTTGCGCAAGGCCGCGCCGTCCTCGGCGGAAGCGGCGATGCTGATCCGCGTGGGCCTCCTCAACTATGTCGCCGGCGCCATTCTGATGCCGTACGCCGCGTACCTCGCGGCAGCGCAGGCGCTGCGCCACGACATGGAGGCGATGGCCGCACGCTTCGGGGTGTCCTTCGAACAGGCCTGTCACCGCCTGTCCACCTTGCAGCGATCCGGGGCGCGCGGCGTGCCGTTCTTTTTTGTTCGCGTCGACCCGGCGGGGAACGTGTCGAAGCGCTTCTCGGCGGCGGGGTTCCCGTTTGCGCGTTACGGCGGCTCGTGCCCACGCTGGGTCGTGCACACCGCCTTTTCGCAGCCCGGTGCGGTCCAGGTGCAAGTCGCCGAGCTGCCGGACGGCGACGCCTACCTTTGCTTCGCGCGGGCTGTGGCCCGGCCGGCGACACACTGGGGCGAACCCCGCCCCGTTCATGTCGTGGCGCTGGGCTGCAGCGTGGTGCATGCTGAGGAGGTCGCCTATGCCGACGGGCTCGACCTCGAAAGAGCCAAGGTCGGCATCGGCTTGTCTTGCCGCCTGTGCAATCGCTCCGACTGCCGCAGTCGGGCCTTTCCCCCGCTCGAGCACCGGCTCGCGCTCGATCCGCTGACCTCGAGCGCGACGCCCTACAGGTTCGAGCCGCGCAAGGGCTGATCGGAATGCCGGGCTATGGCAAGGTAGCTTGATCAGAGAAGAGGTACCCTATGACAGGCGGCGGCCAACTCACTCACTTCACGGATGACAGTATCCTCCCGGAGGAGGAGCGAGCGATGCTGGGTCGCGCACGGGCGCTGATCCCTCGGCTCTGCGAACGCGCGCCGGCTGCGGCTGCGGCTCGGCGACTGCCGCCGGAGACCATCGCCGAGTATCACTCGACCGGCATCCTGCGCATCCTGCAGCCGAAGCGTTTCGGCGGCATGCAGGGTCGGTTCAGCCTGTTCTCCCGCATCGTCGAGGAGTTGACCTATGGCTGCGCGTCCTCGGCCTGGGTCTATGCGGTGCTTGCCGAGCATCAGTGGATCATCGCCCAGTATCCCGAAGAGGCGCAGATCGATGTCTGGGGCGATGATCCCGAGGCAGTCGCCTCGTCCTCGTTGGCGCCGCGTGCGGCCGCCAAGCGTGTCAGCGGGGGCTGGCGGCTGAGCGGACGGTATTCGTTCTCCAGCGGCTGCGACTATGCGCAATGGGCAATCCTCGGCGCTTTCCTTGGGGAGATGGGCGACCCGCGGCATATCGCCTACCTGCTGGCGCCGCTCGCCGAGGTCGAAATCGTCGATGATTGGCAGGTGCTCGGCCTCGCGGGCACCGGCAGCAAGTCGCTGGTGTCGCACGATGTTTTCATTCCCGAGCACCGCTGCGTCATGGTCAGTGATCTCTTTGCCGGGACGCCGCCGGGGGCGCTGGTGCACCCGGAATATCCGGTGCTGCGCGCGCCGCGCGGGTTCCTGGTGTCCTACTCGTTGCCGCCGGTCGCCATCGCGCTCGGCCGCCGCGCGCTCGATATCGGCTGCGGCGCGCTGGCGGGCCGGGTATCGCGCGGCGTGACAAAGGTGGCCGAATCCGAAGTCGTGCAGATGGCGGTCGGCGAGGCCGCCGCGGCGATCGATGTCGCAACGATGTTGCTGCACACCGGGCGCGAATTGAGCACCGCCGCGGTCAGCTCGGGCCGCAAGATCACCGAGGCGGAGGCATTGCGCGCCCGGCGCGACATGGTCTACGCGCAGCACCAAGTGAGCTGGGCGCTCGACCGCCTGTGCGAAATGGACGGCGCGCGCTGGGTCTATGACAGCGACCAGCTGGGGGCGATCCGGCGCGACGTGATGACGATCCTGACCCACCATGCCGCGAGCCGCCAGGCCGCGATGGCCCCCTACGGCCGCATGCTGCTAACTCGTGAAGCGAACTAAGCCAAGGCGCAATGCCGCACTGCCCCGTTTGACTGGGACCGGCATCGAGGAGATATGTTGTCCAGATGGAAGAGATTTATTGTTTTGCCGGCAATCCGCTCGACCGCGTGAGCCAGCGCCGCCAGGATGGCTCCTGGGTCGCATCCTTGCTGGAGGATCCCGCCACGCGGGTGCTGCCGCTGCACGGGCTCAAGCCGCAGATCCGCCATTCCTCGCCCGCGGCTCTGAATTGGCAGAGCGTCGCGCCGTGGCGGCCGCTGATCGAGGAAGGCAGCACCCTCATTCTCCTTGGCTTGCGTGAGGAGCGCGCCTATTTCGCGCTCGACGCCACCTCGGGGCAAATCCCATCCGATGGCGAGAGCGTCGCGATGGATGCGCGCGCGGCCGCTCCAATGATTGACGGCAGCGAGGCGGCGATCCTTGCCGAGGCGCGCTCGCTGATCGACTGGCATGCCCGGCACCGCTACTGCGCGCAATGCGGCACGCCGAGCGTCGTCGCTTCGGGAGGGTGGGTGCGGCATTGCCCGAATTGCAAGGCGCATCATTTTCCGCGCGTTGACCCGGTCGTGATCATGCTCGCGGTCAGCGGCGAGCGGTGTCTGCTCGGCCGCGGCCACCGGCGGCCCGGCGCCCGCTTTTCCTGCCTCGCCGGCTTTATGGAGCCGGGAGAGACCCTGGAGGAGGCGGTGCGCCGCGAAGTGTTCGAGGAATCCGCCATCCGGATCGGGCGGGTCCGGTACCTCGCCTCGCAGCCTTGGCCATTCCCGTCGAGCCTGATGATGGGCTTTCTCTGCGACGCGCTGACCGAGGAGATCACGATCGATCCCGAAGAACTCGCCGAGGTGCGCTGGTTCGAGCGCGACGAGGTGCGGGCCATGGTCGAACGGTCGCGTTCGGACGATCCCGTTCCGGGTCTTGCCACCCTGCCGCCGCCCTTGGCCATCGGCCATCAGATCGCCCGCCGCTGGGCGTTTGGCGTCGATAGCGTGTAGTTGACCCTCGCCGGTCTCGCTGCGCCGAGCCCACGTCCGCTCCTTGCTGTTTTTGCTGTTTTTTGCAGCGAAAATAGAGCGATCGACTTCGCTCCGCGTCGGAGACCCTGTGGGTCGGACGTCTCGACGGGCGCAGTAACAGCGGCAATTCTGCCGTCGGTTTGCTGTCTTCCGCTGTATCGGGAGTGTGACTCAAGCTCAGGTCCTTAGCGGGCCGTGTACCCACAAAGGTCTGGGCGGTTTGCTGCGTACGCTTTCTCCAATTGCCACAAGCGGTTATCGAAATCGCTCGCGTCGGAGACGAATACCATATGATTATGGCAATTTTGTTGTTGCTGCATGAGGCTCCGAAGGACGAGCCGGCGCAGCAGCATGACGTAGTGGATGGGCGACCCGTGAGCGGAGTGCAGCCCCAATAGTGTCGTCGTCGGTGCCGAGCGGCCGAACACTCTCTATCGCTAGCGGCAGGACTTGTCTTTACCTGAACTCCCGTCCCGTTGAAAAATCAAGAATTTCGCACGGCCCTTCGTTGGCTGGCGACGAGCAAAAGAGCGATAGAGAGCAGAGGGCAGATGATGTCCATGTAAAACGGAACACCCGCGTTGCCCGGCGCGAAGTTCCTCGCCATGACCATCTCTCTGACGTGCCCTACGGCGTCGCCGAGCAGGAAGATAGAGGCGGCGCAGACCGCCCCCGCCTTGAAGCTCAGATCCCGCCAAAAGGCGATGCAGGCCGTAGCGCCAATGGCTAAGTCGGCCATACCAACCTCGAACTGGAAGGGGCTTACTTGCCAGCCAATGAGCGCCGCAGCCGTTGCCGGGAGGAAAACATGAAAAGCACCGGCCCACACTCCGGTGACGCCAATAGGAAGCAGCAGTATCCACGAAAGGAACCGCTCGGCAGTCGGCCGATGGCCGCGTCGAGCTGCCGCCATCACGAGCGCGACGACTAATAGCAGGGCGGGAAGGTTTTGCAGCACAAAGCGGATGGCGTAAGCGATCATAGCGGCAGCCTACCACACAGGCCCTACTAGGCACCCGCCCTCGCCGGTCATGCCTCGCGTTCAAGATTTCAAGAATTTCGCACATGAGAAAATATTAGCCGCTACGTGTGACGTTCCTACCATGTTCATGGCGATGGTCTGCGGCAATATCGGTTAGCCAACGCTTTGGCTTCGACCAAAGCGCGACGACCCTGATGCCAACTAGGCGCCGCCGGACAGCTGGGAGGCGTCGGATAACGGGAGGCAGCTTGATGGAAAACGATGAGGCACTGCGGCAGTGGAACAGCGCCGCTCCGGGTTGGGTAAAGTGGGAACCAGTCCATAATCGCATGCTCGCCGCAGCGACCCAGGAGCTGCTGGATCGTGCTGGTGTGGCCAAGGGTGGTCGGGTAATCGACATCGCCACCGGTGCGGGCGATCAGGCACTCGCGGCTGCACGGCGGGTCGGGCCTGCGGGCTATGTCCTAGCGACCGATATCTCTCCGGCGATGCTGGAGTTCGTCGCCGAGCAGGCCCAGTCCGCCCGTCTCGCGAATATCGTGACACATGCCTGTGCGGCGGACGACCTGCCGCGCGATCATGCGCCGTTCGATTCCGCAATTTGCCGCCTCGGCCTGATGCTGATGCATAACCCCGCGGCCGTCGTTGCAGCCGTGCGCGACATGCTGCGGCCCGGCGGCTACGTCAGCGGCTTGGTCATGTCTTCACCCTCCGCCAACCCGTTCTATGTTGCCGTGCCGTCGATCCTGCGTCGTCACGCGAACAAACCGGCCCCAGCCTCGGGTCCCGGCTTCTTCGCCTTGGCAGACCCAGCGATTCTGACTGGGCTGTTCGCCGGCGCCGGCCTGACCGATGTGACCATCACGACGTCCGATGCGATCTACACGCTTCCCTCAATCGACGACGCTTTGGTTATGATTTCAGGAAGCCTTTGGCGCGGTCCGCGGTATCATCGCCGACCAGCCCCAATCCACTCAGGACGCCGCCTGGGCCGAGGTCCGCACCGTCCTCGGTCAGTGGATGATGCCAGACGGTTTCGCCGCGCCGACCCAGTTCCACATCGCCAGTGGCCGGAAACCACTTTGATTCTTGGCATGGTTGGAAGCCCCCTCAACAGGCGCCGATACGTCACTACCGGAACCAGTCGATGATTCCCGTGCCCGCCTTTGGTAATGCAAGACTTTTGGCAAATTGCTGGATCAAAGGGCTTACGCTTGCCGTAAGATATGACCGAAACTCACCCGCAAAACCGCCGTCTCGGCTATGCCCGCGTCAGCACCCACGGCCAGACGCTCGACGCCAGATCGAGCAGTTGCGCGGCGCGGGATGCAGCAATATTTACCGCGAGAAGGTGATCGGCGCGCACAGTGACCGGCGCGATCTTCATCGCATGCTCCCACTATGAGCCCCCGATAACACCGCCTTATCGTCCACTTTGAAATATACCCACAGCAGGTTCGCCAACAGCACGGCCGCGGTCACGAGGAAGACCCAGCGCAGGCCGAAGGCGGCGGCGACCGCGCCGCCGGTCAGCGGGCCCAGCGAGTTGCCGAGAAACATCGCTGACGCGGTGATGCCGTAGATGGTGCCGCGCTCGGCTCGCGGCACGAGGCGGCCGACCAGCGCATTAGCGGTCGGCAAGAGGCCGCCGATGAACAGCCCGACGCCGAACCGCTGGGCGGTGAACAGCCAGTAATTCTCGGTGAAGGCCTGCGGCAGTGTCGTCAGGGTCGCACCGCAGAGGCAGATCAGCAATACCCGGCGGTAGCCGATCCGATCGCTGCGGTTGCCGAGAAACGGCGCCGCAATGACATTGGCGAGCCCGGTCACCGAAAAGGCGATGCCGCTCAGGGTGGCGAGGTCGGGGCGCGGGCCGACCAGCTCCTGGACATACAAGGTCACGATCGGCTGCACTGTGCGCACGCCGAATTGCGCCATCATCAGCACAAAGAACAGTGCCAACAGAACCGGCGTGCTCGCGACCGCGATCAGGCTGCTGAGGATCGATGTCCTGCCGCGACCTCTCGGCGGCGCCACAAAGCGCTCATCGACGGCGAACCAGACGAGAGCGAGCGACAGCAGGATCGTCGCAGAGGTGCAGTAGAACGGGATGCGGTAGCTGCCGGTCAGATCGGCCAATGCGCCGCCGATCAGCGGACCAACCAGGGAACCCACGAGCTGGCCGGTGCTGAGCCAGCCGAGGGCATAGCCGAGCCGGCCCTCCGGAACTTGGCTTGCCACCAGCGCGATTGCCGCACTGGAAAATCCGGCGAACACGCCCATCAGCGCGCGAAACGCAAAAAATTGCCAGACATTCGCTGCCACGCCCATCAATGCGGTGAAGACGCCGATTGCGAGGCTCGAGCGCAACAGCATCAGCTTGCGGCCACGGCGGTCGGCGACGCGTCCCCACACCGGCGAAGCAAAGGCCGCGACAAAGGAGGTGACGCCGTTGAGAATGCCGGCCCACAGATCGACCGCGCTCGCCGTCTCTACCCCGAGCTCGGGCAACAGCAGCGGCATGATCGGGCTCAGCACCGAAAACGCCCCCGTCATGATGAATTGAATGCCCACCATGACCCAAAGCGTGCGCTGCCATTGGACCGCGGCGGCGTCATCCGCCATGGCACGCATCCCGCCGCTGTGCTTTTCCTCCATGGCTACCGCCGCTCCGCCGGGCCGATTTCGGCAGGTCACGTATAGTTAAAAAAAAAGAGACTTTCGCGCATAACCGGTATACCCTTTCGACAAGGCTACGCAGTAATGCTGTTTTGAACGGGAGGAAGGGCGATGGCGGCGATCGAAGCCACGAATAACATCCCCTGGTGGAAAGAGCCGACAAAAGAGCAGTGGTATGCCTGGATAGCCGCTTGGCTCGGGTGGACGCTCGACGCGTTCGACTTCACGATTTTCCTTTTGATCATGCTGCCGATCTCGCAGGAATTTCACGTCCCGCTGACCGCGGTCACCGCGGTCTTCACACTGACATTATGGATGCGCCTGGTGGGCGCCACCGCCTCGGGCTGGCTGGCCGATCGGATGGGGCGCAAGAAGCCGTTGATGATCTCGATTGCGTGGTATTCGGCCTGCAATTTTATCGCCGCTTTTTCGCCGGCCTTTTGGTTCCTGTTCCTGTTCCGCGCTCTGTTGGGCATCGGCATGGGGGCGGAATGGCCGGTCGGCGCGGCCTTGGCAATGGAGAATTGGCCGATCCGCTCGCGTGGCTTCATGGGCGGCGTGCTGCAGTCCTCGTGGGGTTTGGGTGCGGTGCTGTCGAGCGCCGCCTACGGCCTCTTATACGATTCGATCGGCTGGCGCGGCCTGCTGGCCCTCGGCGTCCTGCCGGCGCTGTTGATCGTCTATGTGCGGATTTTCGTCAAGGAACCGCCGGTTTGGGTCGAGAACCGGCGGCTGCAGCGCACTCAGCACCGCGAGGTCCGTACGCCGCTGTTCAGCATCTTCAAGCGGGGCCTGCTCGGCAACACGCTGACCGCCTGCTGGATGATGGCCAGCGCCTTTGTCGTCGGTTATTCGATCGGCGGGTTGTTCCCGACTTATCTGCAGAGGGACCTGCACCTGACTCCCGGGCATGTGGCGTTGCCGGTCTTATTGCAGAGTTTGATGTTCTTTCTGTCGGGGTCGCTCTGGGGTTGGTTCGCCGATCGCGTTGGCCGCCGCTGGGCGATTATGATCCCGGCCCTTCTGACTATCCCAGTGGCGCCGCTCTACCTGCTGACCACCAACTACACGATGATCGTCATTTTCTTCACCTTGCAGGGTGCGTTCGGCGCCGGCGGCATGCACGCCCAGTACCCGGCCTATTTATCGGAGCGGTTCCCGACCGAGGTGCGGGCAACCGCGGGCGGCTTCGTCTACCATCAGGGCGCGATCTTCGGCGGCTTGGTAGCACCCATCCTTGCCTACCTCGCAACCACCTGGCAGCTCGGGTTTGCGATACCGATGCTGATCGGGACGACGGTCGCTTGCGTCAGCCTGATCCTCGCAATGTCGATCAGCCCGGAAACCCGGGGCAAGGAGCTAGTGCCCGATCTGGTGGTGGCGTGATTGTGGGTGCGAGGGGGCTGCTTCGCTATGACGCGGCTACACGCTAAAGATGACATGCTTAGAAATTAATCACAAAAAACAAGAGACAATCGCGCAACGCTTCACTACAGTTCTTGCAGGGCTCGCCGGAACGAGCCGGATATGAACAGAGAGGTGAAGCGATGGCAGCGGCGGAGACGGTAGGGGCCGGGCCGTGGTGGAAGGAGCCCACCAAAGATCAGTGGTATGCCTTTGTAGCGGCCTGGTTGGGCTGGACCCTCGACGCGTTCGACTTCACCGTGTTCCTGCTGATCATGCATCCGATCGCGAGAAACCTTCCACGTATCGATGACGGCGGTGACCTTCGTCTTTACGATCACGTTGTGGATGCGCCTTATCGGCGCCACCAGCTCGGGCTGGCTCGGCGATCGGATGGGTCGCAAGCTGCCGTTGATGATCGCGATCCTCGGCTATTCGGCGTGCAACTTCGTCGCCGGTTTCTCGCCGACGTTCTGGTTCCTGTTTCTATTCCGGGCGATCCTCGGCCTGTTCATGGGGGCCGAATGGCCTGCTGGCGCCTCTTTGGCGATGGAGACTTGGCCGCAGCGCTCGCGCGGGCTCATGGGCGGTCTTCTGCAGGGCTCGTGGGGCCTCGGCTTTCTCCTATCGTTTGCGATTTACGGGCTGTTCTTCAATTCGATCGGCTGGCGCGGTATGCTCTGGGTCGGCGTGTTCCCTGCGTTGGCCGTGTTTTATATACGCTTCTTCGTCAAGGAGCCCGAGGTCTGGATCGAAAACCGGCGGCTCCAGCGCGCCCAACAGCGCGAAGTCAAGGCGCCGCTGGTCAGCATCTTCAAGCGCGGCATGATCCTCAATACGCTGAGCTGTTGCTGGTTCATGGCCAGCGGGTTCGTGCTGTATTATTCGATCAACGTGCTGTTCCCGACACATCTTCAGGTCGACCTGAAGATGTCTCCCGGGGCGATCGGCGAGATCGGTGTGGCTGCCAACCTCGTCGTCTTCCTGGCCAGCATCGGTTGGGGCTGGGTAGCCGATCGGTTTGGCCGCAAGGCGGCGCAGATCCTGCCCGCCTTGATCGCCATCCCGATCGCCCCGCTCTATCTGCTGACCGGTAATTTCACGCTGATTTGGTGGGCCTTTGTAATCCAGGGCGCGTTCGGTAGCGGCGGGTTTGCCAGCCAGGCCCCGGCCTACCTCGCCGAGCGGTTCCCGACTGAGGTGCGCGCCACGGCAGCCGGGTTCTGCTACCACCAGGGGGCGATCTGGGGCGGCCTGGTGGCACCGCTCTTGGCTTGGTTCGCCACCGCCGGGAATCTGGGCTACGCCATTCCGATGCTGGTCGGGACAATCACCGCGGCGCTGAGTTTTGCTATCGCGATCGCGCTCGGTCCGGAGACAAGGGGCAAGGTACTCTCCGCCGATCTGGTCGTAGCCTGAGCCGACGGCGGCCACTCGATTTTCACGGTCTTCCTGCTGATCCGAGGCTGGTTGGACCGTTGTCGCAGCGGCTAGCGTCGTCGTCTCGCTGCTGTTGAGCCCGGAGCCAAGCACAAGGTTCTCGTGGCTGAACTCGCCGTCGATATGAATTGACACTGGCCCTCTACAGGCGGCAATCGACGGTGAGTTGAAGCTCAATCGCACGTTCGCATTCGTCAGGCGGCGACCCAACTCTGATAATCTTTGATTATAGCGGCGACCGCGGCCTCGTAGAGCCGGCGGCCCGCTTCAGGGGTCGCCAGTGCGGGGTTGGAGCCGATGCGGCCATCCGGGAATTTGCGGCGGTAATCGGCGGCATCGGCGAAATCGCCGCGCGGCGCGACCGGCGGGTCGAGGGTGGCGGATTTGAGTGCATCCGGATAGGCGAATTGGGTGACGGCAACCTCGCTCGGGGTGGCGTGGCTGCCCTCGGCATCGCCATAGAGTTCCTTCGCCAGATCGTACACTTCCTGGTTCTGCCACCAATTCTTCAGCCGGCATTTGATCGGTGGCGCGTTTGAAGCCGCGCTCAGACTGCGCGTCGCGTAGATCTCCGAAAAGGCGGCAGCGAGCGTGGCGATGTTTCCGCCGTGGCCGTTGATAAAGTAGAAGCGCTCGAAGCCGTGTCTAGCGAGTGACTTGACCATGTCCTCGAGGACGGCGATCAAGGTGCTCGGCCGCAACGTCATCGAGCCGGCGAAGCCGAGATGGTGTTGCGCCATGCCGACCGCTATAGTCGGCGCTACAAGCGCCCCGGCAGCCTCCCCGACACCCCGCGCAATCACCTCGGCGCAGATCGCATCGGTACCGATCAGGCCGGTTGGCCCGTGCTGCTCGGTCGAGCCGATCGGCAGGATGATCCCCCGGCTGGTCTGAAGATAAGCCTCGACCTCCTGCCAAGTCTGCAACTGAAGCAGCATTCGCGATCCTTTCGCCGCGGGTTGGCGTCGCTCACGAGCGACCTTTCGATGTTACCATGATTGCTCGTCGGGACGCCCTGACGAGTAATGACGGATTTTAATTTCGTCATCTGTCATGATAGGTTTGCCGCTTTGGTTGACGACGCCGGAAGCAATGAAGCTTTTGGTCCGCCTATTCTGTGTGATTGCCGTGTCGGTTGCCGGATGCTCCTGGATCCCGAGGGCCGGACCGTCGACGAGCGATGTTTTCAAACAAGGGCAGGCCGGCGGCCGGATCCTTTTCGACGTCGTCCAGGTCGACGACCGAGTTGTCAACGCCCTGATCGGCCAGCCAAAGGAGAGGTTTGCGCTTCGCTTCAAAAAGGATGCCCTGCCGCCGGAGGTCAAGATCGCGATCGGCGATACCGTCTCGGTGATGATTTGGGAAAGCGCTGCAGGCGGGCTGTTCAGCGAAGGGCCGCCTCAGGCTCCGATCGGCGGGAGGTCGGGGATCGAGCCGCTCGCCCCGGAGTCACCCTCACCGGGTTCGCTGCCGCCGGAGGGCGAATTCGGCATCCCACGCCGGCCAACCGAAACGCGCCGCCCGCAGGAGCAACCGCCGAATGCCGGCCAGGAGTTTTCAATCGAGGCGCCCGGCGGGCGGCGGTCTGCTACGATCCCGGACCAGGAGGTCGGAGCTGACGGGGCGATCAGCGTACCCTATGCCGGGCGCGTCCCGGCGGCCGGCCGACTGCCGGCGGAGGTGCAGCAAGCGATCGAGTTGCGATTGGCCGAAAAGGCGCTCGGGCCGCAAGCCCTGGTAATAGTCAAGAAAAGTGCTGCCAATGCCGTGACGGTGCTCCTCAACGAGTTTGGGCAGGTGAGTTCCGTCGGGTCCAGTGAGACTCCCATCCAGAATCTCACCAGCAATCCATCCAACAAGTCCGAGGCCCCGGCCGCGATAGCGGCTGGTGCGGGAGTTTCAGCGAACCCCATTCAGGCGGTGCCGGCGGCGGGTACGAGGGTGCCGCTCTCGCCCGGCGGCGACAGGTTGCTGCAAATTATCGCCGAGGCGGGCGGTACGAAGGCTCCGGTCAACGAAACCTTCGTGCGACTGTCCCGTGGTGGGGTGACCGCGACAATTCCCTTGCAACAACTGGTCGCGAATCCGGGCGAAGACATCTATGCACAACCCGGCGACGTGGTCACTCTCTTGCGGGTGCCGCAATCCTTCAGCGTCTTTGGTGCAACGGGCCGAAACGCCGAAATTGCCTTCGACTTACGCAACATCACGCTCGGCGAGGCGCTGGCGAAGTCGCAAGGCTTGCGCGATGATCTGGCCAACCCCGAAGGCGTGTTTCTGTTCCGCTATGAGCCGGACTCCGTGCTCCAGGCACTCGATCAGCCGGTCGCCGGAGGCACCCGAGGAGGTGTCTCGCCGGTGGTCTACCGCTTCGATCTCCGAGACGGCAAAGCCTATTCGCTCGCGCAAGAGTTCCCGGTCTACGACAAGGACGTCATCTTTGTCGCCGATGCCCCGGCTGCACAGATCTACAAGTTCTTCACCGCGCTTAGTCAAATCACCGGTCCGATCGTCACCGGCTTGGTGACCTGTCAATACGTGAAATGTTGAACGAGATCGGCCCCGTTAGCGCTCGAGCCCGCCGAGCCTGTTGGCGTGGAAGCGAGCGATGTCCTCGGTCCCGAGGTAATTGATGTCGCCCGGCGTGGCTAGCCCGATTGCCGCAGCAAAGCCACCGAGACGAATTGCCAGATCGACATCGCCGTCCAGCAAGCCGTGGATCAGGCCGGCAACGAACGAGTTGCCGGCGCCGATGCGGTCGACGACTTCCACCTCCAGACGGGGCGCGTAGCGGAACTCGCCGCGCGCGAGCAGCAGGGTGCCGGGCTCGGCATCGGGCGGCCTGGTCAGCGCGATGAGCGGCACGGCATAGCGTGCCGCGATCGCGGTGGCGAGATCCTCGCCTGCCTGCGCGAACCCCAGCACATTCTGCGCGTCTCGCTCGGCGAGGACGAGCAAATGCAGATGCGGCACGGCACCCTCCAGCGCGGCTCTCGCGTCTGCCGGGTTGGTCAAGGTGGCGCGATAATTCAAATCGTAGGACACCGGTTTACCGGAAGCCGTTGCGAGCGCCGCCAGATGCAGGACCAGCGCTCGGCAACTCGGGCCGAGCGCCGGAGTAATGCCGGAGAGATGCAGCCAAGCGCTCGCTTGAACCAGTGACTCCCACGGCGCATCCTCAAACCCGAGTTCCGAGGCCGCCGAATGCTTGCGGTCATAGATGACGCGGCTGGTTCGCGGCAGAGGTCCGGGTTCATAGAACATCAGCCCTAAGCGGGCATTTTCGATCCATCGTACCCAGCGGGTGTCGACCCCATGCCGCCGCGCCTCGCCATCAACGATCCGGCCGAGCGGCCCCACAGGCAGCCTGGACACCCAGGCTACCCGGCGTCCCAGCCGCGCGAGCATGCAGCCGACGTTGAGTTCGCTGCCGCCGACCCCGATCTCGAAAAGCCGCGCCTGATCGAGCCGCTGCTGGCCGGGCGGCGACAGCCGCAGCAAAGTTTCGCCCAGCGTCAGCAGATCATAGCCGCAGTCGGGCGAAGGACTTACCAGCGCGGACCGGGGCCCGTCGGCGTCAATCGCCAAGCCGGTCCGGAACAGCCGCGGCTAGGCCAGGCTTTTCGATGCCATCTCATAGGTGTTCTCGCTCAGGTCGGGGGTGGCGAGAACGCGCTCGAGTTCTCGCCGCATCAGCGCTTGGCGCGCAGATTTGTGCCGGCGCCACGAGCCGAGGGGCTGGACGAGACGCGCGGCCGTCGTCGGGTTGAGCGGATCGAGGGCGATCACCTCGTCGGCGAGCAAGCGATACCCGGCGCCGCGCGCGTCGTGGAAGCGCAGCTGGTTGGCCTGCGCGAAGGTGCCGACCAAGGCGCGGACACGGTTCGGGTTCTTGCGTTCGAAGGCCGGGTGGCGCGTCAGCTCGCGCACGCGGTCCGGGGTCTGCGGCAATGACGAGCGCGCCTGCAAGGCGAACCACTTGTCGATGACGAGATCGTCAGGCGACCACAACTCGTAGAAGCGGGCGAGCGCCACGGCGCGCTCGGGGCGATCAAGGTCGACGAGCACTGTCAGCGCCGCCAGCACATCCGTCATATTTTGCCCGGTCTCGAATTGCGCCCGGGCGAGCTGCGCACCGTTGTCCGGATCGGCGGCGGCGAGATAGGCGAGGCAGGCGTTGCGCAATGCCCGCCGGCCGATCGAGGCGCCGTCGATGTTGTACGGGCCCGCATCGGCGAGATCTCGGTAAGCCGCAACAAATTCCGCCGCCAAGGTCTTGCCGAGCGCCGCGCGGGCGCTTTCACGAGCGGCGCGAATGGCGTCGACGTCCACGACCGCAAGCTGGTCGGCGAGGAAAGCCTCGCTCGGCAAAATCAAAGCCTCGGCGGCGAAGGCCGGATCGCGGCCGGCATCTGCGAGGATGCCCCGCATCGCCGCTATAAGATCGGGGTCGAGCGGGGCAGGGGCCTCGCCACGCTGATGACCGGCAATCCGGTCGAGCAGAATTTTCGTCGCAACCTGCTGGCCGGCTTCCCATCGGGCGAACGGCTCGGTGTCGTGCACGGCCAGAAATTTCAGGCGGGCGAGCGGCACGTCCTTCAGTTTGACGGGGGCCGAGAAGCCGCGCAGCAGCGACGGCACCGGCGGCGCCGGCACATCGGCAAAGCGAAAACTCTGCCGCAAGTCGACAAGTGGAAGGACACGCGTTCCGACCCGGCCCGCCGCTTCATCCTCCAGCCGGGACGGCATTTCGCCGCCATCCGGTCCGATCAATCCCATGGCCAACGGAATCAGCATCGGCAATTTATCCGGTTGCCCGGGCGTCGGCGGCACCCTCTGCTGCGCGGTCAGCTCGTAGCTGCGCGCAGCAGCATCCCAGCGGTCCTCGATCGTGATCTCCGGTGTGCCCGCCTGCTCGTACCAGCGCTTGAACTGGCCAAGATCGACGCCCCCAGCATCCTGCATCGCCACGACGAAATCCTCGATCGTCGCGGCATGGTTGTCGTGCCGCCGGATATAGAGATCCATGCCGCGGCGAAACCCCTCTTTGCCGATCAGCGTATGGATCATGCGCACCAGCTCGGCGCCTTTATTGTAGACGGTCGGCGTGTAGAAATTGTCGATCCTGATATAGCTGTCCGGCCGCACCGGGTGGGCAAGCGGGCCGTCATCCTCGGGGAATTGGATGGCGCGCAAGGTGCGCACCTCGGCGATGCGCCTTACCGCGCGGCTCCCCTGATCGGCGGAAAACTCCTGGTCGCGGAAGACGGTCAGCCCTTCCTTCAGCGAGAGCTGGAACCAGTCCCGGCAAGTAACTCGATTGCCGGTCCAGTTGTGGAAGTACTCGTGCGCAATCACCGCTTCGATGTTCTGGTAATCGGTGTCGGTCGCCGTGTTGGGCTTGGCCAGCACGTAACGCGTGTTGAAAATATTGAGGCCCTTGTTCTCCATCGCCCCCATGTTGAAGTCGCTGACCGCGACAATGTTGAAGACGTCGAGATCGTATTCGAGCCCGAATACGTCCTCGTCCCAGCGCATCGCCTTTTTCAGCGAAGCCATCGCATGCCCGCATTTGTCCTCGTCGCCGCGGCGCACCCAGATGGCAAGCGCTACCTCTTTGCCGGAGCGGGTCGTAAAGCGGTCCGGCACGGCGACAAGGTCGCCGGCGACGAGCGCGAACAGGTATGAGGGCTTCGGGTGGGGATCGACCCATTTTGCCCAGTGGCGGCCGTCGCCCATCTCGCCGTGCTCGACAGGGTTGCCGTTCGACAGCAGCACCGGAAAGCGGCTTTTTTCGGCGATGATCGTCGTGGTGTAGCGGGCCATCACATCCGGCCGGTCGACAAAATAGGTGATTCGGCGAAACCCTTCGGGCTCGCACTGAGTGCAGAAATTGCCGCCCGACATGTAGAGGCCGGAGAGCGCGGTATTGGTCTCGGGTGAAATCCGGGTTTCGATGTCGAGGGAGAAGGCGTCCGGTGCGTCGGCCAAGATCAGGCCGCCCTCGGTGGGAAGCTCATAGCGATTGGGGCCGAGCGGCTCGCCGTCGAGCGCCAGCGAGACGAGCGCGAGCTCCTCGCCGTCGAGATGCAGCGCTGTCGAGCGGTCGGAGCTTTCCGGATTGCGGCGGATCCGCAGGCGCGATTTGACCCGCGTAGCGCTGTCTCCCAGCTCAAACACCAAATCGACGGTGTCGATCAGAAAGGCGGGTGGCCGGTACTCGGCGAGCCGCACCGGGCGGGGCGGGGTGACATCAGCCGAGATGTCGAGCATCAGTGGTCACGCCCGAGCAGCGATGGGTCGTGCAACGTCGTATCCTGGCCGCGCACCGGGTCGGCAATCGCGTCCTCCAGACTGCGCGCGCCCTTCCATTCGCTCGGCGGGCGGACATGGCCGTCGCTGCCGATCTGATCGATGCCCCAGTAGATCTCGAGCCGGTGATTGTCGGGATCGCGGAATTCGACGGCGAGCTGACAACCGGCGCGGCGACGGCCGGCAAAGTCGATCTCGACCCCGTGCCGGCGCAGATGGTCGTGCGCCCGCAGGACTTCATCGAGCGTGGCGACCTCGAAGGCGATATGGTTGAGATCGGCATTCGCCGCCGGCTCCTTCAGCGAACCGACCAGCGCGATCCCGTGATGGTCCGGGTTGCAGCGCAGAAAGACCATGCCGCCCGGCACCATCTCCTCGGGGTAGACGTCCGAGATCTCGAAACCGAGCACTTCGGTATAGAACCGCGCCGACCGCTCCACGTCCCGCACGTTGAGCACGATGTGACCCAGCTTGCCGATGCGGAAAGGGTGGCCCTGCAGCCGCCGCAACTGCCTCACCCGGTTCGGATCATACATTTCACCCTCCATCGCTGACGCGTAAACATTTTGGGCGGGATTACGTTTTCTTTATCACCCGGAAGCCATAGTTCGGTCGAATTTTTTTCATGCTTATCGGTTACATGGAAACTCTGGCGAAGGGTGAAGTGGCCGGGGGGCGGTGTCTTATGCAGGATTGGATTTCCGACTGGAAACGGTGGAGCCGGGCCGAACGCTGCTTTGCGGTCGTGCTCGTCATTTTGTCCTTCGCGATCCCACTCGGGTTCCTGGTCGGCGGCCGAATGATCGGCACCTGAGACCAAGGGTCTTGCCGCGGGCGGACGTTCCCAATAAAGGCTGACCTCCGACGATGATTCGTGGAGGAGCCTGCCGTGCCCAGCCTGCCAAACCCTGCCGATCTCGAAGCTCTGCGGGAATTCGACACGCCGACGATCTGCAATGCGCTAGAGCTCGTCGTGCCGGCGCGCCGTGCGATGGGGTTCAACCGCAGGCCCCTCTTCGCCGCTTTTCCGCAGATGAAGCCGGTCGTCGCCTTTGCCCGGACCGCGATCATCCGCGCCCGCGAACCCCATCCTCGCGGCCGCGAGCAAGCAACGGAGATGAGGCTCGGCTATTACCAGCATATTGCCGACGAGCCTTTGCCGAGCATCGCGGTCATCCAGGACATCGACGCGCCCGATACCGGGTTCGGCGCGTTCTGGGGCGAGGTGCAGACCCATGTCCACAAGGGGCTCGGCTGCGCCGGCGTCATCACCGACGGCTCGGTCCGCGACCTCGACGCGATGGCGCCCGATTTCCTGGTGCTCGCCGGCTCGGTCATGCCGTCCCACGCTCATGTTCATCTGGTCGATTACGGCGGCACCGTCAGCATCGCCGGAATGGCCGTCTCGCCGAACGACGTCATTCACGCCGACCGCCACGGCGCCGTCGTGATCCCGCCCGATTCGGTCAAAGAAATCTCGGCTGCCGTCGCGCTGATTGCGCGCCGCGAGAAGGTCATCATCGATGCTTCGAAGGCCCCCGGCTTTTCGGTCGCTCGGCTGCGTCAAGCCTTCGACGAGCAAGAAGACATTCACTGACGGCGGCGCCTTGATCCCTGGTCGCAGCCGAGGCGCCCGCGACTTCGGTCTACCTCCTCGGCACGCCGAGAGCGTCCAGACGCCGATGGTCAGCCCATCCCTCATTCCGTGTAAACGGCATTGAGTGGGAACACAAACCCGAGTTTAAACGTTAAGTTTATTGACGTACATGGGGAAGGGGGTTTCCATGAAATTGATATATCCAGCATTCGCGGCGCTGCTGTTTGCCGGAGCGTCTTCGCAACCGGCTCACGCGCAAGCTCAAATCGGGGTGCCTGGGGTTGGCCAAGTCACGATTGGTCAGCCTCCGCCCCCTCCTCCCAGATACGGGCAAATGCCGCCGCCCGGATACGACCGGCGTGCAGAGCATTGCGAACATCTCAGACACAGAGAACATGAGCTCCGCGAACAAGCGGCTTATATGCCGTATGGGCCAGAGCGCGCGAGGCTCGAGCACCGGCTGCGGGAAATTCATGAAGCACAGGATCAGTGCTGGCGCTGAGGTCCAAGAACCAGGCATCCGTCACATCTACCGCTAGATAGCGGAGTTTACCCGTCGCGCTGCCGAGGACCCGAAGTTGGTCCCGGCGGCGGGCAACAGCATCATCCGCAATCGGATTGCCGGGGAGTAGTGAGGAAGGCTGGGCGTAGGGGACGGAATGCGTCGGAGCTAAGCCATCGTGGCCGCTCCGGTGTCGGGGCGCACCGGTGATGTCGTGTCGCGACCAGGCCGGCAGCCTCCCCGTATCCTCCCCCGCAAGCGCAGGGCTCTCGGGAGAATCAAACTTGTTCGACAGCTTACCGTGCCGCCCAGCCGTAATATCTCTGTCGCCGGATGTGCGGAAGTCGATACCCGCGGCAAGAGCCCGTCTCCGCCCTTCAGGGGGAATTGGCTGGTTTTGCCGAATAACCCGCATCGAGACTGCGGGAAGCGGGCGGAATGTGGAACACCGCCCGATGCCGGAAGGTGCGTCGGGGTCCTCGGCGACAAGGACGAGGCTCCCGGTCCCCGCCTCCCGACCACGACAGTGGCGGCGAGATATCGGCGCCGTCACGGGAGTATTGCGCCGGTCTCTCTCCGCCCGGCGGGATTGCTGGGCTGGTAAGCATCAGAGGCATCTCGGTCTCCGCATTGCCCGAGTTTCAATCCCCAGATAAAGAGTAAGAACGCGTGCGTTCCACAAGGAGCGGGTGATGACCGAGACGACGGGTTTCCGCAGCGGGCTCCTGGTGTTCCCCAACCTGACGCAGCTCGACCTGACCGGCCCCTACGAGGTTCTTGCTCGGTTGCCCGGCGCGGAGACCCTCTTGTTGTGGAAGAACATGGATCCGGTGCGGTCCGAGCATGGCCTGACGATCCTGCCAATGGCGACCCTGGCGACCTGCGCACCGCTCGATCTCATTCTCGTTCCAGGTGGCGCGGGGATCAACCCGTTGCTCGAGGACGCTGAGGTTCTCGCCTTTCTGCGCCGCGCCGCGGTCGAGGCGCGCTATGTCGTCGGGGTCTGCACCGGCTCCTTGGTGCTCGGCGCTGCCGGACTGTTGCGGGGGCGCCGCGCGGCGACCCATTGGATGTCGCGCGACTTGTTGGACTTGTTCGGCGCCGAGCCGGTCGCGCAGCGCGTCGTCGTCGACGGTAAATTCTGCACCGGCGGCGGCGTCACCGCCGGCATCGACGTGGCGCTGACCGTCGCCGCGGAGATCGCTGGCAGAGCCGCGGCGGAAGCGATCCAGCTCGGCATCGAATACGACCCGCAGCCGCCGTTTGCATCGGGTTCGCCGGAGCGGGCCGACCCGGCGGTCCTCGAGGCGGTCCTCGCCCGCGCCGAGCTGCGCCAGCTCGACCGCGCCGCGCGGGTCGCCCGCGCCGCCGCGGCGCTGTGGGGGTAAAGCTCCGGTAGCGCGGCTGAGGGGCATCCGGAACCCCTCTTGAAGCGCCGCGTTGGCGGGAAGAACGCGTCGCACCTTGCTTGTCGTTGCGACAGCTGGTCTTCACCGCCAAGTCTATCGGGAGTTTATGATGCTCATCGACGTCGGCGCCGCTGGCTTTCCCCCGAGCCGGCGGGAGATACTGAAATCGACTACCGCCTTCATGGCGGCGGCAGGGGCCGTCTCGAGTGCTGCTGCCCAGCCGATTGGTGGTGCGGACCAGCCGGTGGAAAACGCCAATACTCCAGCCAAGTCTCTGCAGCACAAGAGAATGGTCGGGTACATGTTGGCGCACGAGCAGTTCACGGTACCCGAACTGCTCAATATCGGCGACTGGGCGAAGCATGCCGGCTTCGACCTGCTGGCGACGAGCGACCATCTGCAGCCTTGGCAGGCCAACGAAGGGCACTGCGGCCAAGCCTGGGTCACCCTCGCGGCGGTCGGGGAACGGGCGACCCCCGCATGGATCGGCACGACCGTGACCTGCCCTACGTTGCGCTACAATCCGGCCGTGGTCGCCGAGGCATTCGCATCGTTGAGCCTGCTGTACCCCGGCCGGGTCTTTCTCGGCGTCGGATCGGGGGAAGCGCTGAACGAGGAAGCCGGCACCGGCGTCTGGCCGAAATGGCCCGAGCGCTGGGAGCGGCTGGTCGAGGCGATCGGCATCATCCGCGCCTTGTGGAACGGCGAGCAGCTCGCGCATCAAGGCAAATACTACAATGTCGAGGCCAAGCTCTACGACCCGCCGCCGCAACCGATCCCTCTTCTGACCGCCGCAAACGGCCGGAAATCGATGCGGCTTGCCGGGCAACATGGGGACGGGCTGATTACCGATCCCCGCACTTGGAAGCAGTACAAATCCGAATGGGAAGGCGGCGCCCGAGACGCCGGAAAAAATCCCGCCGATATGCCGGTTCTGGTGGAGCAATTTGTCGTAGTCGGCGATAAAGCCGAGGCCCAGCGAGCCGCCGAATTCTGGCGCTTTCTGCCAAAGGGCTTCAAGAAATATTACAACATCGCAAGCCCGGCCGAAATTCAGCAGCAGGCCGACAGCGAGGTGCCGCTCGAACAAATAGTCAGCGAATGGCCGGTTGGAACCGATCCGGCCATCCATGTCGAGGCGATCACCAAACTATTCGATAGCGGCGCGACAATCGTCAACATCCACTCGGGGCAACCAGACCAAAAGAAAGTGATCGAATTCTATGCGAATTCTGTATTACCCAAACTGGGGACACGCTCTTAGCGGCTAATTTCGAGGATCTAAGGTTTGATATACACCGTGTCCCCTTCGACACAGACCTGATAGATTGGCACGGGGGTCGACACCGGCCCATTCACTAATTCCCCCGTGCGCACGTCGAATTGCGCATAGTGAAGCGGGCATTCGATCAGATGCCCGTTGAGCTTGCCTCGCGAAAGGGGCGCATTGCGGTGTCCGCAAATATCGCTCAGCGCGAAAAAGGCACCGTCCACATTGGCTAGAACCAGGCGCTCGCCATTAATCGCCACCCATTTCATTTGGCCAGGCAGCAACTCGGCTGCCTTGGCGACGGGGACAAACTCATCGGGCATTCGGGTGGTCCACCAATCGCTCCCTCTCCCCGCGATGCGTCGCGATGCGGGGAGAGGGCCTTGCCGCCGGTCGGCTAATTCGGCCGGAACCCGAACAGCTGCGCCGCATTGTCCGAGGTGATCCTGCGCCGGTCCTCCTCCGGGACACCCTTAAAGATGCGGCCGAGGAAATCCTGAGACTTTGGCCAAGTCGATTCGGCATGCGGGAAGTCGCTGCCCCACAGCATCGTCTCGACGCCGATCTTGTCGCGCATTTGCACGCCGAGCTCGTCTTCCATGAACTCGACGAACATGTTGCGCCGCCAATAATCGCTCGGGAGCAGGCCTTCACGCGACTTCCAGCCTTTGGTGAACACCGGCCGCTCACGATAGGTGAAATCCATCTGCTGCAGCCAATGCGGGATCCATGCGGTCTCGTGCTCGACCGAGCCGACCTTGAGCCGCGGATAACGGTCGAAGACGCCAGCAAACAGCATCGACGACAGCGAGTAGCGCACCCAGTAATCGGTCGTGGAACGGCCGGCGCCGGTCATCTCGGCGACGTTCATCGTGAATTCGTTGCCGGGGACGCCGTGGCGCGGAGTCGCGATGTGCAACAGCAGCGGCAACCCGAGATCCTGCGCGGTCCACCACAGGCGGTCATAGATCGGATGACTATAGGGCTTGTCGGGCAATGGCGAGACCGGGATAAAAGCCCCAACCAGGCCCAATTTCTTGCACCGCTCGAGCTCCTGGCAGCCCTCGTTGACATCGTCGACATTAAGCATGCCGATCCCCTTCAAGCGCTCGGGATAGGGTTTGCAGAAATCGGCGATCCAGTCGTTGTAGACGCGGCAGATCTCAGTCAGCAGCTCGCTGTCCGGGATGCGGTACCAGAAGAGGCCTTGGCTGGGCTGCAGGCACGATCCCCAGACGCCGTCCTCTTCATTCTCGCGGATCATCGCATGTGCGTCGTAGCCGCCCTTGCGGACATCCTCCCAGATGCCGAGGAAATCGATCTGCGAGGGGTCTTCGAAACGCTGGCCGGCCTGCATGACCGCTCCAAGCGTGCCGACCTGCATGCCGTCGAGCACCCAGGCGTCGTATTCCCGGCCGGCAGGGGTCTTGCGGCGCTCCATCCTCGGCGCCCGCTCGCGGAACCTCGGCTCGATACGCCCGGTATACATGTCCGGCGGTTCGACGATGTGCGAATCCGCCGAGATCAGCTTGTATTCCGCCATCACAGACTCCTCCGTTTTCGCCGAGTGCAGGAATGCCAAGATCGGCAAGCCGAACCCTATTGCTCCTTGAAATGCCAAGTCAAGCGGCGCCCCCCCGCGTGCGGTGTTTGCGCATTTGCCCCTAATTCGGCGTATATTTGCCCGCCGATGGGCCTGACCGAATCCCGAGATTTCCGTTAGGTGGGACGGCGCCTTTTAGACTCCGAGCTTTACCAGCCGCGCGCAGTAGAAGCCGTCGATGCCGTCATATTCGCCGAAATGGCAGGGCAGAGTCCGCAAGTCTCCCTCCGAGGTGATCCATTCGGGACTTGCACCGACCTCCTCGGGTCCGATCTCGAGCCTCTCGACCGGCAACCCGGCGTAGAGCAAAGATTCGATGCGTTCCAGCCCTTCTTCCGGCTCCAGCGAACAGGTGCAATAGACCAAGGCGCCGCCGGGTTGGAGCATGTCGACGGCCGCCCGCAACAAATTATCTTGAACCGCCGAAAGCCGCGCGACGTCGTCAGGCAATTTAAGGTGCGGCACGTCGGGGTGACGCCGAATTGCGCCAGTCGTACTGCAAGGGGCGTCGAGCAGCACGGCCTCGACCGGATGCGGAGGGCGCCAGGTCAAGGCATCCGCCCCGACCGCCTCGACCGGCAGATCGAGCCGCTGCAGGTTGGCGACCAGCCGATCGAGACGGCGGGTCGAGCGGTCGACCGCGGTCACCCGAGCCCCGGCGGCCGCGAGCTGCGCGGTCTTGCCGCCCGGCGCGGCACACAGATCGATCACCTCGCGTCCGGCAATATCGCCAAAAAGTCGCGCGGGCAGGGCCGCGGCAGCGTCCTGGACCCACCAAGCGCCCTCGGCATAACCGGGCAGGGTCGCGAGGGCGCCGCCGGCAGCCCGGCGCAACGTGCCGGTCGGGAGCAAGACCCCGTCGAGTGTGGCGCACCACGTCTCAGCGTCGTCGCGCAACGTGAGATCAAGGGGCGCTTCCTTTAAATGTGCGGTGGCGATCGCCCGAGCGGTCGCTTCTCCGTAGGTCCTGCTCCACGACCACCACAGCCAATCGGGCGTGTTGAGACGCGGAGCATCCTGCTCCTCGACACGAGCGGCGCCTTCGACACTCAACCGCCGCAACACGGCGTTGACCAACCCCTTATGTGACACAAACCCGCAGCTTTGCGCGATATCAACACTGGTCGCCACCGCAGCATGCGGCGGGGTGCGCAAAAACAGCAGTTGCGCGACGCCAAGCCTCAAGATGTCCTGCACGACCGCCGCGCGCGGCGCCAGCGGTATATTGAGGCAATCGGCGATCAAGGCATCGATCTGGCCCAGCCGGCGCAGCACCGTCGCAACCAAGAGTTGTGCAAAGGCGCGGTCGCGGCCGGACAGCTGATGCATCCCAGAGCTGTCTTCGATCGCATCGTCGAGCGGTCGCTTGCGGCGGAGCACCGCACCGATCAGGTCGAGCGCAACTTGGCGTGCGGTCACCGTTTCGGACATCAAAGTTCTGATAAAGCCATTTACCGGGTAAGACCCGATCAGAAGACGTTGCTCGCTCCAACGCCTCCTTTCAACCTTTGTTCCCGCGTTCGGAACCAAACCTTGAAGACGCGCGTCTCACGCTGGCCTGCGTTTTGCGCGCTGGGTTGAGGTATTATTGAGGAGCGCCGTTGCTTTTTTTTTGCTCGTTCGGCCAAACTCTGCGAAATCAACTTCGAATCGGGGAGGAAAATGAGTTGTATCCTCGGCGTGCCGTTGTCGGAAGCCGCCGGCGTCACGATTACCGGTCTCGACCTGTCGACACCGCTGCCACCGAGCCGGTGGGAGCAGATCCGCGAGGCGTTTCGCTTCCATCACGTCGTGGTGTTCCCCGGACCAAGTGCTGAGCCGGGAACAGCAATTCGCGTTTATCGCCAATTTCGGGGAGGTCGAGCGCCACGGCGGGCGAAATGTACAGGCAAAGCGTTATGCGGCCGCTCACGTCATCTCGAATCTCGATAGTGACGGCAATCCCGTGGACCGGTCCACGTCGCCGGTCAGCAACTACCGCTGGCATACCGACAAATCCTACTACCCTGTGCCGCCGATGTTGACCGCCCTCTACGCGGTCGAACTGCCGCCGCGCGGCGGCGATACGGAATTTGCCAATACTGTCATGGGCTATGACGCGCTCGCCGATGTGATAAAACGGCAGATCGAGGGTTTGCGGGTGGTGTTCTATTGGGGAGCGGGCGCCCGCAAACCGGACGCGAGCCCGCGTGCGCCGACGGATTTGCGCGAACACCCGCCGGTCGACCATCCACTGGTGCGTACCCATCCGGAGACCGGCAGGAAGGCACTCTATCTCGGCAACCATGCCTCGCATATCCTTGGGATGCCCGAAGCGGAGGGAAGGGGGCTCCTCGACGAACTTCTGGAACACACGACGAAGCCGCAATTTGTTTATGCTCACCGCTGGCGCATCGGCGATCTGGTGATGTGGGATAATCGCTGCCTGCTTCACCGCGCCGTAGCCAATTACGAAATCGGCCGATATCGGCGGGTCCTGCACCGCAGCGTGGTTCGCGGAACGGTACCGGTATAGTCCTTCGGCTGACGCTCGCCAGACCCGTTTATGAGCTCCCGGGCACCCCTCGGCCTCCTGGTCGCGGTGGCCGCGATCGCGCCGGCGGCGCTGCACATGCCGGTGCCGTCGCTGCCGCTGCTGGCCAAGGTCTTCGCCGCCCCAGCTGGAACGGTCCAGCTGGTATTAACGCTCTTTCTCGCCGGTATCGCCGTCGGGCAGCTCGTCTATGGTCCCGCCTCCGATCGCTTCGGGCGGCGCCCGGTGCTGATCGCCGGGCTCGTTCTGTTCCTCGCCGGAACGGTGGTGTGCGGCCTCGCCTGGTCGTTGCCGATGCTGATCGTCGGCCGAGTGATCGAGGCCTGCGGCGGGTGCGCCGGCATGGTGCTGGGCCGGGCGATCGTGCGCGACCTGTTCGACCGCGAGCGCTCGGCGAGCGCGATAGCGACGATCACGATGGCGATGAGCCTGGCGCCGTCGATATCGCCGGCGGTCGGAGCATATTTGGCCCAATGGGTCGGCTGGCGCGCCGATTTCGCGCTGCTCGGCGCGCTCGGTGCGGCGGTGCTTGTCCTGACGGCAGCGCGCCTCGACGAAACCCATCGCAGTCGCATGCCAACCAATCTTGCAGCAATGGGTCGATCCTTTGTGCTGCTGCTGCGTTCCCCGGCATTTCTCGGATTTGCATTGACGACAGCCTTCACCAGCGCCTCATGGTTCACGTTCTTGGCGAGCGCGCCTTACCTGTTGTCCGAGGTGCTGCACGAGCCGCCGAGCACCTATGGGCTGATGATCCTGCTGCCAATGGCCGCCTATATCTTGGGCAATGCCGGTGTCACGCGCTTTTCCGTGGCGCTTGGCAGTGCCCGTCTTCTGATATTCGGCCTGACGCTGTCGCTCGCGTCGGGGGTGATGCTCGCGGTCTGGTGTCTCGTTGAGCTGACGCCGTGGGCGTTGTTCGTGCCGATGGCGATCAGCTCCGTTGGCAACGGTCTGAGCCAGCCGCCGGCGATCGCGGCCGGGCTCAGCGTCCACCCGCGCATCGCCGGCGCCGCTTCCGGGTTGCTCGGGTTCTTGCAGATGATGATCGCGGCGCTCGGCACATTGCTGATCGGCCGATTGCCGCAGCACAGCGCCCTGTCGATGGTTATCGTCGTCGTCGCGTCACTGGCGCTCGCCTTGGTTTTCGGCCTTCTTGCCTTGCGCCGGCCCGGCGCAGCGCCACGCCTGGCTCTATCCGAGCGGCTCAGTACTGAGGTCGCCAAGCGATCTTGACAATCTCCACTCACCACCTGCGACCGGGCTCACTTCTCCTCGGCCGTAAAGACGCCATCCCAGTTCTGCGGCGGAGCCTCGATCTGGAACTGCGCGATCCGCCGCCGGTAGAGGTCGTAGACGGGCGCGAGATGGCGTGCCGCGGCGAGCAGGCCGTCATCGAGAAGGCGCAGTGCCGCCGCCCAATCCTGTCGCCGGTAAGCCGTCAGCAGCGCTGAATGCCGGTCGACGAACTGCGCCTCCTCGATCGTTTCCGGAGGCAGCGTGTACACCCGGCCGGCCTGGGTTTTGCCTTTGACCGCGACGATATCGATCTCGATCAGCGTTTGATCGTCGAGCCGCGCCGCGGTGTCCTCGCCGATGACCAGATCTACGCCATAGACCTTCCCCAGGCCTTCCAGCCGCGACGCAAGGTTCACGGGGTCTCCGAGCAGCGAATAGTCGAAGTGTTCCTGTGAGCCGAAATTGCCGACGACACATTCACCCGTGTTGATGCCGATGCCTATCTTGACCGGCTCGAACGATTTGTCGGACGCCAGAGCCTCGTTTTCCCAGCGGCGGTTTAGCTCCGCCAGCTCGCGGCGCATCGCCTGGGCGGCCCGAACCGCGTTCTGGGCGTGTTCGGGGTCATCGAGCGGGGCGTTCCAGAACGCCATGATGCAATCGCCGATATATTTGTCGATTGTTCCTTTCTGCTCTGTGATGATCTCCGTCATCGGCGACAGAAAGCTATTCATAAATCTTGTTAATGTTCTGGCGTCCATGCCTTCGGCGAGGCTGGTGAACCCACGAATGTCGCAGAACATGATCGTCATTGTTCGCGTCTCGCCGCCGAGGACAAGCTTCTCGGGGTGCGCCGCGAGCTCTTGAACGTAGTGCGGCGACATATAGCGCGAAAACGCGTTGCGGATCTCGCGCTGCCGCGCTTCGGTCCGCAGATAGCCAAGCAGCGATGCGGCGAGGTAGACAAGGGTAATCACTGCCCAAGGATAGACGGGGTCGATCAAGAGCTGTGCCCGCCGGAATGCGAGCCAGGAAATCCCCACGTCGGCAACTATGGCAGCGGCGCCGAGAAGGGCACTCGGCAACGCCCCGATGCGCGCCACGCCCACGATCAGCCCGATTCCGCACAGCAGCGTGAACAGCACCTCGGCGCCGACCGCCCAATCGGGCCGAACGAGAAACGCCCCCTGGAGGATCTGCTCGATCAGTTGGGCATGGATCTCCACTCCCGGGACATCTCGTGCAATCGGTGTCGCCTGGCGATCGTTAATCACGCCGGCCGCCGAGGTTCCGACCAGCACTATGTGGTCGGCAAAGAGCGCAGGATCGAATTTCCCCTCGAGAACGTCAGCCGCAGAGACGAAGCGGTCGCGTCGTGGCGGCGCGTAATCCAACCATACCCGCCCAGCGGCATCGGTCGGTATCGTCAGCGGGCCGACGCGGATCGCGGTCAGCCCCGTCTTTTCGCCAAAGTTCTTCTCACCGTTTGCCCCGGCGGCGCGTCCAACATAGCCGTGCGCGCCAAAGGCGAGGCGGAGGACCTCGGCGGCGAGCGAAGGGTAAGGCTTGTCGCCGAGCTTCAGAATAAGCGGAACCCGGCGGACCACATGATCCCAGTCGGTATATTGATTGAGGAAGCCATTGCCAGCGGCGGCGGCTTCCAGTGCCGGCAAGTTGGCAACCACCGCCGGAAAGGCGTCGACCAGGCCGAGGGGATCGTCACCGGCAAAAGCAAAGCCCGCCTTCGAAGCAGGCGGCCGGGTCTCGCCGTGGTTGGTCAATATAAACCCAGTCACGACAGGCAGTGTGCCGATAGCCTCGGCGAGGCGTTGATCGGGATCTGGTAGCGTGGCCAGAAGCTTTTTCGTCTCTTCTGCTCCGACGCCGTTCTGAGCCATCAAAGGCAGAAGCAATTTGGGTGACGTACGGTCCGGCTCGGCGAAGTCGATATCGAAAGCAATGATCGTCGCGCCGGCCTCGCGCAGCTTATCGATCATTTGTGCAACGAGCGTGCGCGGCCATGGCCATTGGCCGATCTTTTTGAGGCTGTCGTCGTCGATATCGACAATGCGTATCGGCGTGCCGCCTTCGGGCTTTCGCGGTGCAGCGCGCTGATAAAGGTCGAAGCAGATCAGCGACATCCGGTCGAGTAGGTCGGGAGCGGCGACCCGCGCCGTAGCCGTCGCAAACAGGACCGCTAGCGGCAACACGTAAATCGCGCCGCGCCAAGCCGTTCGCCGCAGCGCTAACCAGCGCCGTCTCGATGCCATCCAGTCCGCGAAATTTAGCATGGAATCAGATTCAAGAGCCGCAGCTGGTCAAACCACGGAAGAATGACCGTGCAATGGTATGTGGTTGAAAATCTTGACGTGCAACTCGCGCCAAGGTAAATTTTGCGCGAGTTAACCAAACCGCGAGTGCGGTGCCGCAAATCGGGGGAGAGGCGGTGAACGCTGTCAAACGGAATACCGGAGCGACCCTCGTGTCCGGAAGATTGTGGCCAGTCGTCTGTGGCATTTTTGCGTTCGCGCTAGTCCTCGCGCCGCCGGAGAGGGCTACCGCGCAGGAGGTGTCGGCCCAGGACAGGGCTAGTCTCGAAGCGCAAAAAGAAGCGCTGTTCCAGCAGATGTTTCGCGATCCGGCAAACCTCGACGTAACCTTCGCCTATGCCGATGTATCGGCGAGATTGGGGGATTATGAGGCGGCAGTTTCGGCACTCGAACGGATGCTGCTGTTCAACCCGGATCTGCCGCGGGTTCAGTTGGAGCTCGGAGCGCTTTACTATCGCATGGGCTCCTATGAACTTGCCCGTGATTATTTCGACAAGGCTGCCGCCGCCAATCCGCCGCCCGAGGTTCGCGCGCGCGTCGAGCAATATTTGGCGGATATCGAAAAGAGCCAATCGCGCCATCATCTCTCCGGTTACGTCTTCTTTGGCGGCCAGTATCAAACCGACGCCAACGTCGCCGGCTCGTCGCTGATATTGTCACCGGTCGGCCCCGTGGTGCTCGGCAACCAATTCATCAAGCAGGCGTCCGGGAGCATGTTCGGCAGCGGCTCGTTGCTCTATAGCTACGATTTGGAAACGCAGAACCGCGATACGTTGGAAGTTACCAGCGTCGGTTACCTGAACCACTACATGAATCCTGCGGTGAACCGGCTCGACCTCAGCCTCCTCGAGGTGACCGGCGGCCCGCGCTTCAACTTTCCGAATCTGATCGGTGTAAAGGCAGCATCCTTGAAGCCCTACATTATCGGCGACGAGGTAGGGCTGGGGTGGAACCAATACTTCGCCGCCGGGGGTACCGGGATCGAATATGACGAGATCGTCTGGAATGACCTGGCGTTGAAAGCGGCCTTCGAATTTCGGCACAAGAATTATACCAACGCCCCCGACCGTCCGCTGTCGACGGGTCTCAACGGCAATGACAAGCTTGTCACCTTTTCGGCCGCCAAACCGATCACCGAGAATACTGTTTTGAATCTCGAGTTCGATTATCTCGATCAGTTGACGCAGCTAGCCTTCTATACGAACACAACCTATGCTGTAGCGGGCTCCTACCGGATCCGCTACCAAGACCCTACCGGATTTACTCCCTTTTCTTGGGAGACTACCCCCTTCGTCGGTCGCGCCTGGAGCTACTACGCCGCCCCGGATCCCTGTTGTAATACCAGCGGCAATCTGTTCGCCGGTACCTATCCCAACGGCTTCAGCACCCAATTGACGCAGCGTTGGCGATTTGGCGTGACCCAGACTTGGCCGGTTACGGCCACGGTCGCCATCGTGGCGCAGCTGGAGCGCGATATAGTCTCGTCCAACCTGCCGCTCTACTCCTATAACAACACTTCGATTTTGATCGGTCCGCAGATCCGGTTTTGAGGAGAGCTCGATGACACCCGTCGCACGCCGTCCGCTTCGCGCTGTCATGCTGGGCGCCTTCTTGCTCGGCACGGGGCTGACGGGCGCGCCGGCAGTTGCGCAGCAACGTGTCGGCGTCAACAGCGCGGTCAACCCAGAAGCTACCGGAACTCCTCCGGGCGTGGCACCGCGCCGGCTGGTGCTCGGACAAGAGGTCGTCTTTAACGAGCGCATCAGCACCGGGCCCGAGGGGCAAACCCAAATCTTGTTTGTCGACCAGTCGACGATGACCGTCGGGCCGCGCTCGGATATGGTCATCGACGAGTTTGTCTATGACCCAAATGCCGGTACCGGCAAGCTGGCGGCCAGCTTGACGCGCGGGGTCTTCCGCTTTGTCGGCGGCAAACTCAGCAAACAGGACAACGCGGTCACGATGCAGACGCCCTCAGCGACGATCGGGATCCGCGGCGGCTTGATCCTAGTGGATTTGACCCCGGACGGCCAACTACAGGTGATCTTCGGGTATGGCGCCGGCGTGACCGTGACCGGGTTGAACGGCCTTGCGCAAACCATAACGCGCCCCGGCTTTCAGGTCACCGTGGCGGGACGGGGCGCCGCACCGTCGACGCCGTCACCGGCCCCGCCGGGCACGGCCGCTGCGCTGCTCGCGCAGCTCGACGGCCGGCCCGGCGGAAACGGCGGCGCGCGCACGATCCCGACCGACGCCGCAGTCGCGAACAGCGGCATCGCCGCGGCAGTCTCAAGCACGGCTCCAGTCGGCATCCAGGCGCAAACGCAACAGCCGCCCAGAGTGGCGAACGCCGTTCGGCAAGCCACTACGAGCCTTCAGGTAACCGCCAACAGCCCAGTGGTCCAGCAGAGCATAACGGCCTCCCAAGCTCAAACGACGCCAACTACGCCCGGGACACCGGTCACGCCGGTAACACCGGTGGCACACCGGTCACACCGGTCACACCAGTCACACCGGTCACCCCTGTCACACCAGTAACGCCGGTCACCCCACCACCGGTCGTCATCAGTTATGCCGGCCTCTTCAAGGACACGCCGGGCAGCGGCACTGCGACCACTCAGGGGTTTATCAACCAGGGCCCCAACAATAGGATTGCCTATACCGGTGGTACGCTGACATACCCGGCCGGCCAGCCAGCCAATGGCGTATTCGCAGCGACACTCGGCCCGGGCTCGATACAGTTCCCGCTCGCTCCGGGCTCTACCAGCCCCGGTTTTGTGAATTTCGGCCCCGCCGGCACGCAGAGCTCATTTGGCCAGTTCACCGGAACGAGCTACATGGCGCCCGATTCCACCTTTTTCTATGCCAACCTCACGCCGACCAATCCTGCTATCCAGCAGGAACGCGGCTTCATCTTTGGTGGCCAGCCTGTGCCCTCGAATTCCGGCTTCCTTACGACCGCACCGGGGACGCCGCAGCTTTACACCTACACCCTTCAGCAAGACGCCGCTCTGCAGTCCCCGATACCGTTCATCACTCAGAGCACCGGCGGCAATATTCCAAACCCCAGCATCTCTTCGTATTATGTGGTCGCGCCGGCGCAGTCGCCGTTCGGCGCGTTCAATTCTTCCACGAACCCTAGCGCCATCGGGACTCGCTCTCTGCAGGCGAGCCTGGCGATCAATGGAACAGGAGCAGCCCAGACTTCAGCGCTTGTCGTGCAGACCGGGAGCTTCTTTACCTCGACCGATACGGGAACCGTAGCCGGTGACGGCGTCGTGCGCGGCTCGTTCGCGGCGAATGGAACAACAGCGCCGGTTAGGATCGGCTCGGGTGCCGCAACCGTGCCCGATGGCAACGGCAACAATATTTTCGGGACGGGGACCGGGTCGCTCCCGATCAGCGGCTTCGTCCTGGATCCAAACCAATACAACACCAACCAGAACTTCGTGCCGAACCAGGTAGCAGATCAGATCCCGTTAGGCGGCACCGCCTCCGCCTACGCCTTTAACCAGCCCGCGACCCCGATCGCCAATACCGGCTTCGGCACCAGAACGACGCAAACGACCACCGGCTATTTTGGCGGCGTCATGTATCCCGTCGTCGGGGGCTCCGTCGGCTCGCCCTATGCAGTGGCCGGCACGACGTCGGTCCAGACCAATGCGACGAACAACCGGGTCGGCGCCACCTTTACCGGGAGCGATCCGTTCGGTACCAACACCCTGACGGTACAGTTCGGCGGCTTTACCGGCACCTCGCGGTCTCGTAGCGCTTTCGTCGACGACGCCCGCTACGCTGCTCTCGAAAGCCCCGACACCGCATCGCAGGTCAACGGCGCCACCTTGCCCTTACCAAACCCCAGCGCGCCGAGCAGCACGCAAATATACCCGCGAGTTGCCATGGTGACTTCAAGCACGGTGCCTACGAACACCCTGCTGCCAAACGGTCTTTGCAGCTCGTGCCAGTTCCTGCAATGGGGCTATTGGACCGGCGCGCTCGACACGCCCAATGCTGCCGGAACCGGGGCCCTCCGCCAGGATGTGGCTCACATCAATACATGGATCGCAGGTGTCCCGAGCGTCACCCTGCCGGCAACCGGCGTCGGAAGCTTCAGCGGAAACGCGCTGGGATCTGTGGTCAACAACGGAGCGAGCTATCTCGCCTCCGGAGGGTTCTCCAACACCTACAATTTCGGCAGCCACACGGGGATGTTCACGATCAGCAATTTCGACGGCAAGACCGTTTCCGGCACGGTCAACGGCTTAGGCGCGGGGTATTCGGGATCGTTGTCGGGTTCTGGTCTCACTGGCTCGGCCAACGGGACCTTCTTCGGCAATCTTCCCGGAAACCCTGCCACCGAGACGGGCGGAAATTTCGCGCTCCACGGTCCGGCGTATCTGGCATCTGGGATCTTTGCCGGTCATCGCTGACGGACAAGGAAGCATGATTTTGCCACCGTGTGTACCGACGAAGGATGGCCGCTATGAGCTTGATCGACGAAACGCATGACCCGCGGCGCGCCAGCTGGGTCGCCTCGGCTCAGAACCATGCCGAGTTTCCGGTCCAGAACCTCCCGTTTGGCGTGTTCAGCCCGGCGGGCGGCCCGCCGCGCGGCGGGGTTGCGATCGGCGACCAGATCCTCGACCTGCGGGCAGCACTAGAGGCGGGGCTGTTTTCCGGGGAGGCAGCGCACGCCGCGGAAGCGGCGGCTGGAGCAACTCTGAACCCGCTGATGGCCTGCGGCAAGAATGCGCGCCTTGCACTGCGCCGGCGCCTCTCGGCGCTGCTGTCGGCAGACGGTCCCGGACCGGGCAAAAATCGAGGCGATCGCCGCGCGGCTGCTGCACAACGCGTCCGACTGCACCTTGCACCTGCCGGCGGCGATCGGCAGCTTCACCGATTTCTTCGCCGGCATCCACCACGCGAGAAACGGCGGCATGCGGCGCGATCCGAACAATCCGCTCAACCCCAATTACAAATACGTCCCGGTCGCCTATCACAGCCGGGCGTCCTCGGTGCGGCCGTCGGGTGTGCCGATGCGCCGGCCAAGTGGCCAACGCAAAGCCATCAACGAGGATGCCCCGACTTTCGGGCCGGCGCAGAAGCTCGATTACGAGCTCGAACTCGCGGTGTGGATCGGACCCGGCAACGAGCTCGGCGAACCGATCCCGATCGCCGAGGCCGGGGATCACGTGTTCGGCCTGGGGCTCGTCAACGACTGGTCGGCGCGCGATGTGCAGGCGTGGGAATCGCAGCCGCTCGGGCCGTTTCTCGCCAAGAATTTCGGCACCACAGTGTCCCCCTGGGTGATCACGACCGAGGCGCTCGCCCCGTTCCGGGTCCCGCAGCCGCCACGGCCGGCTGGGGATCCGCGGCCGCTGCCTTATCTCTGGGATGACGCCGACCAGCAGACGGGAGCATACGATATCGCGCTCGAAGCCTTGCTGACTGACCGAAGGCCTGCGGGGCAAAGGCCTGGCGCCGCACCGGATGTCGGCCAGCAACACGACCGACCTTTACTGGACCCTCGCCCAACTGGTCGCGCACCACACTTGCGGCGGCTGCAATCTCGGGGCCGGCGATCTGTTCGGCACCGGAACGATCTCCGGGCCGATACCCGAGGGCTATGGCAGCCTGATGGAACTGAGCGCTGACGGCCTGCGGCAGATAGTGCTCGCCTCCGGCGAGACCCGTACGTTCCTGGAGAACGGCGACGAGGTGATTTTCCGCGCCTATTGCCGGAAGGCCGGTTGCACGCCGATCGGCTTTGGCGAGTGCCGCGCCCGCGTAGTGTAGCGCGCTCGTTCAGTTACAATCAATTATCTGTTCATAAGGTTTATTTTACATTCATGAGGAGGTTTACGCCGAATGTCGATCCTCGGCAGATCCCGTGCGCGGCCTTTGTCTGGACCCAATCCGCCGAGGCCATTACGACCAAACTCGACCTCTGCCCTGTACCATCCGTTTAACTCAGTGCACTAGCGCGCCTTCTTCACTGCTATTAAATACAGGAATTCTCATGGATCTCCAGATGAACGGGAAGACGGCGCTCGTCACCGGAGGGAGCGCTGGGATCGGTAAGGCGATCGCCTATGCCTTGGCTCGCGAGGGCGTCGATGTCGCAATCTGCGCGCGGCGCAAAGAGCCGCTGGAGGCGGCAGCGTCGCAGATTGCGCGCGAGACAAACCGAAATATCGTCGCGATCCCGGCTGATCTGACGAAGCCCGACGATGCCGAAGCTTTTGTCAAAGAAGCTCACATAGCGCTTGGGCGCGTCGATATTCTAGTCAACAACGCCGGATCATCGCCTGGTGGAGTGCTCGAGTTCCTGACCGAGGAGCATTGGGCCCAGTCGTTGCAGCTCAAATTCATGGGTTATGTGCGTTGCCTGAAGCACGTCTTGCCGATCATGCAGGAGCAGGGGCGCGGCCGCGTCGTCAACTTGATCGGCAATGACGGGGTCAAACCCTCGTACTGGGAGATCGCGCCAGGCGCCGCCAATGCCGCCGGGCAGAACCTGACACTGGCGCTCGCTGCACAGTACGGCAAGGACAACATCAGCTTTGTCGCGGTCAATCCCGGGCCGGTCCGTACCGAGCGCTGGGCCGGCCTCGTCGATGCGATGGCCCGCGACATGAAAATCCCGCACGAGGAGGCCGATACGCTCGCCCCGCGCAGCATTCCGCTGGGGCGCATTGCCGAATGCGAGGAGGTCGCCAGCCTGGTCACCTACCTCGCTTCCGATTTGGCGCATTTTGTCAACGGCACGATGATCGAAATCGACGGCGGCCAGCAAAAGCCGCTGATGGATCGCTTCCGCGACCGATAAGACGAGCGCGTCAGCGTTCCCCCGGAAGTTCGGCCAGCAGCCCGTGGAGGCGGTTTGGGGTGATCGGCAGTTGCCGGACCGCACCCGGCCGGCCGAGCGCATCATCGACCGCGGCGGCGATTGCGGCGCCCGCCGCGCTGATGCCGGCTTCCCCAGCCCCTTTGACGCCGAGCGGGTTGAGCGGCGTCGGTGCGTCCTCGAAGAGGGCCACCTCGATGGCTGGGATCTCGGCGATGGTCGGTATCAGGTAATCGGCCAGGGTAACCGACTGCGGCTGCCCGGAGGCGTCATACATAAATTCCTCGAGCAGCGCGGCGCCGATGCCTTGAGCGGCACCGCCGGCGATCTGCCCCTCGACCAGCATCGGGTTGACCGCGCGGCCGACGTCGTACCCGACGAAGAAACGCTCGACTGCGATTGCGCAACTGCCGCGCTCGATGCGTACCTGGGCGAGATGCACGCCGTAGGGGTAGGTCATGCGATCGGTGGTGAAGGTGGCGTCGGCGGTGAGGGCGCCGCCGGCGCCGCGGGCAATTGCGGCGAAGTCGAGCGAGGGTCCGCCGGGCGCGTCGCGCACAACCACCCGATCATCGCTGACTGAAAGACGGTCGGGCGCGGTCTGCAACAATTGCCCGGCCACCCTCAGCACTTCGCTGCGCAGCCTTGCAGCGGCGATCGTCACCGCCGCGCCGGTCATTACCGTGACGCGCGAGGCGAAGGCCCCCATGCCCCGGGCAATGCGATCGGTCTGACCATGGATGACCCGGATGCGGTCGAGACCGGTACCCAGCCCGTCGGCGCAAATTTGCGCCATGACCGTCTCGACCCCTTGACCGATCGACGCGGCACCGGTGATCACTTCGATCGTCCCATCGCCGCCGAGCGTGATGCGCACATCGTCGAACGGGCCAAGCCCGCTTTTCTCAACGAAAAAGCCAAGCCCGAGGCCGACCATCTCGCCTGCTTGCCGACGGCGGGCGACATCGGCGCGCAGCCTCTCCCATTCCACTCGGTGCAGGAACTTGTCTAAAAGGCCTGCATAGTCGCCGGTGTCATAGACGATGTCGGTGCCGAGGGCAGAGAATTCGCGGCGGAACGGCATCGCCGTGTTCGCAATGAAGTTTCGCTGCCGGACTACGACCGGATCGAGCCCGAGCCGGTCGGCGATCACATCGACGAGCCGCTCGCGGACAAAGCTCGCTTCGAACCGTCCGGGGGCGCGATAGGTACCGCATGGCGTCTTATTGGTCAGCCGCACATGGCCGACCGAACGGTAGGCGGGAATCACGTAAGGGCCGGGCAGCATCGCGCAGGTGAGGTCGGCGACGACAACGCCGTGCGTCCGGAGATAGGCTCCCTGGTCGAACCAGAACTCGTCGTCGAGGCCCAGAATGAAGCCGTGCTCGTCGACCGCCGCGCGAACCCGGTGGACCGAGCCTCGCGACTGGTTCGCCGCCACCAGATGCTCGTAACGGTCCTCGATCCACTTGACCGGCCGTCCGAGCCGCAGCGCCGCTGCACAGGTCAAAACGTCTTCCGGATAGAGCTCGCCGCGAATGCCGAAGCCGCCGCCAACGTGCCCTTCGTGCAGGTGGATCCGGTCGAGCGGCAGCCCGAGCATCGCGGCGAGCGCCTGGCGGTTGTAATGCGGCACCTTGGCAGCGCCGTACATCCGAAGGATGCCGCTGGCGCGCTTCCGGCACGGCGATCGCGCCGCGGGTTTCGAGCGGCACGCCGCTGTGCCGGCCGATCGTCAACTCCAGCGCTACCACCGCATGCGCTGCGGCAAAGGCAGCGTCGAGATCGCCATAAGCTTTGCTGATCACAGCGGCCTCGGTACTGCGTCCTGGCGAAAATTCGCGCGGCGAACCGACCGGATCGAGGCATGGCGTCCACGCTTCGATCGTCGGTGCGACGAGGTCGGCGATGTCTTCGGCCGCGTAGGGGTCGGCGGCGAACACCGCCGCGATCGGCTCGCCGACATAGCGCACAAGTCGATGCGCCAAGACCGGTTGGCGATAGGGCTCCAACCCCGGCACCGACGTCATGCGAAAGCCGATCGGGGGAATCTCCGCGACCTCTTCGGCAGTCCAGACGGCGACGGTGGCGGGGTGCGCCAGCGCCTCTGTGATTTGTAGGCCAGTGAGGCGGCCGAACGCGACCGGCGAGCGCACAATGCGCATGTAGAGCATGTCCGGTACCGTGACATCGGCCGCAAAGCGGCCGCTGCCGGTCAGCAGCGGGCGGTCTTCGAGGCGCTTGACCGACTGGCCGATAAGGCTCATTTGCGCATTTCAGCGGCCGCGGCCAACACCGATTTCAGGATATTCTGATAGCCGGTACAGCGGCATAAATTCGACGACAACGCCTCGCGCAGCTCGGGTTCGGCGATATCGGGCTCGCGCTCCAGGATGCCGACGGCCAGCATCAAAAATCCGGGCGTGCAAAAGCCGCATTGCAATCCGTGATGGTCCCAGAACGCCTGCTGCAGCGGGTGCAGCTTGTCGCCAGTGGCGAGCCCCTCGACAGTGCGCACCCTGGTACCCTCGGCCTGCACCGCAAACATCAGGCAGGAACGCACCGGCTGATCGTCGACCAACACGGTGCAGGCGCCGCAGACGCCATGCTCGCAGCCGAGATGTGTGCCCGTGAGGCCGCAATCCTCGCGCAATGCGTCGGCCAAGCTGCGCCGCGGCTCGACGCGGATCGTGCGCTCTTCACCGTTCACCGTGAACATGACGTCCTGTCTATCGCTCATTGCGCTTCGCACCTCACCTCGCGCAGCAGCTGCCGGATCCGCTGTGGCGTGATCGGCATTTCGAAGATGCCGACGCCAAACGGCGCCAATGCATCGGACACCGCGTTGAGCACCGCCGCCGGCGCGCCGATCGTGCCGCCCTCGCCGACGCCCTTGGCGCCGGTGACGCTCGCCTCGGTCAGGGTCTCCAGATGATGGATTTCGACCCTCGGGATTTCCGCCATCGTCGGCACGAGATAGTCGGCAAGCGAGCCGGTCAATATGTTGCCGTCGTCGTCGTAGACCACCTTTTCGTAGAGCGCGTTGGCGATGCCCTGGGCGACGCCGCCATGAATCTGTCCCTCGACGATCATCGGGTTGATCAGACGGCCGGCGTCCTCGACGACCACGAACCGCTCGATCTCTACGTGGCCGGTCGCGATGTCGACCTCCACGACCGCAAGATGGCAGGCGTTCGAGAAGGTGCCGTAGGGATCGTAGGTCGCCACCGCCGACAGCCCGGTTTCGGCGATCGCCGGAAAGCGGTGGCTCTGGTGGTAGGCGGTGCGCGCCAATTGCCGAACCTCGACCCCGAGATCGGTGCCGCGCACAAAGGCGCGACCGTCGCCAATCTCGATGTCAGAGGCGGCCGCCTCTAATATCTGGCCGGCGACCGCTTGCAGGCGCTCACGCAACCTCACTGCCGCGAGCTTGCAGGCGCCGCCGGCGATCACCAGCGAGCGGCTGGCGAAAGTGCCCCAGCCGTAGGGCGTGCGGTCGGTGTCGCCGGCAACGACCCGGATCTCTTGGGGCGCGACGCCAACCTCGTCCGCGATCAGCTGCGCCAAGGTGGTCTTCAGCCCCTGACCGTGCGGCGAGCTGCCGATCCGGGCTTCGAGAAAGCCCGAAGGGTCCATCACCAGTTCGACCCGCTCGAAGCCCGGGGTGATCGCCATGCGCCGCGCGGAAAACGCGGGACTTCCGGGACCGGTGCGCTCCGCGAACACCGACATCCCGAGGCCGAGCCAACGCCCATCGGCGCGTGCTGTATGCTGTCGTGCGCGGAATTCGGCAATGTCAACGACCCGCGCCGCAGCCTCCATCGCCTGCCGATAACTGCCCGGGTCGTGTACCACGCCGGTCACCGAGGTATGGGGGAACTCAGTTATCAGGTTGCGGCGCCGAATTTCGAGCGCGTCGAGCCCGAGCCGGGCGGCCGCGCAATCCATCAGCCGCTCCATCGCCGCGGTGATGACCGGCCGCGACACGCCGCGATAGGGCGCCATCGGGCAGGTGTTGCTGGCGACGCCGCGGGCGCGGGCGCGGTACTCGGGCACCCGGTAGGGCCCGGGCATGTCCGCCAGCGCCATCAGCGGCTCGACCCCGCAGGTGGCCGGGAAATTCGAATAGGCACCGACATTGCAAAGGATATCGGCGTCGATCGCCAGCAATCTGCCGTCTGCATCGAACGCGCCGCGCAAATGGAGGCGCTGGTCGCGCGCGTGGAACGAGGCGGTCAGATTTTCGAGCCGGTCCTCGATCCACGCGACGGCGCAGCCGTAACGCCGCGCCGCCCAGACCGCGACGACATATTCGGGGATCAGCGCCATTTTCTGGCCGAAGCCGCCGCCGACCTCCGGCGCGACGACCCGGAGTTCGGATTCCGGGATCCCCAGCGCGTCGGCAATGCCGGTCCGCAACAGGTGCGGCATTTGCGTCGACGCCGAGAGGGTGACGCGGCCAGTCGCCGAATTCGAAAGCGGCGGCGCAGCCGCGCGCCTCCAAGGGTACCGCCGCCTGCCGGCCTGACGTGAACACAAATTCGACCACTTCGTGCGCAGCTGCGAAGGCGCCAGCGACGTCAGGAGTTTCGAGGCGCGCGTCGATCAGCGTGTTCTGCGCCGCCATGTCATGAACTAGCGGCGCGCCGGGCGCGAGCGCCTGGTCGAGCGTCACAACCGGCGTCTCGGCTTCGATCTCGACCGTGACCTGTTCGGCGAGATCTTCAACCTCAGCGGCGGTGTCGGCGATGACTGCGGCGATCGGCTCGCCAACATAGGTAACCCGCTCGTGCGCAAGGATCGGCTGCGCGACGGGGACATAATCGGGGCGATCGAGGCGCGGATAGATCGGTTTGACATCGCCGAGGACAGCCGCGGTTATGAGTGCCACTCCCGGCGGCGCGTTCACGGCAAGAATGCGGCCGCGCGCCACCGGGCTGCGCACAAAGCGCAATATGCGGGCGCCCTGCACCAGATCGGCGGTGTAGCGGCCGCGGCCTTGCAGCAGAACCGGGTCTTCGTAGCGCGGCAGCGGGCGGCCGACCCACCTCACCGCATCAACGCCTGGTTCAAGGCCCGCCCGACCATCGCCCGCACCAGGTCTCGGCGATATTCGGCGCTCGCGTGAATGTCCTCCAGCGGGTCGATGGTCTCGGCCGCGATGTTACCGGCCTTGCGGAGAATCTCCGGCCCGCCGTCGGAGCCAGTCAGTGCTGCCTCGGCTGCGGCAATGCGTGAGGGCCGGTCGGTGGCGCCGCCGACGCCAAGCCGCGCTTCCGCGATGCGTCCCTCTTCGAACCGCAGAAAGGCAGCGCACATTGCGAGCGCGTAGTCACCCACCCGCCGGCTGAACTCGGCAAACCCCGTCCGCCAGCGGTCATCGAGCAAGGGCAGGCGGATCTCGGTCAGCAGCTCGTCCGGTTCTAGTGTCGTCGTGAGCGCGGTGACGAAATACTCCTTCGGCCGGACGCTGCGCCGCCCGCGGCGGCTGACGATGACGAGTTCGGCATCGAGCGTCGCGGCCAATAAGCACCACTCCGAAGCCGGATCAGCATGAGCGATGCTTCCACAGAAGGTGCCGCGAGCGCGGATCGGAAGATGCCCAATGTGCCGGGCAACCCGCGGCAGAAAAGCGGAGAGCGCACCACCGGAAACGGGAGCCTCGAAACGAGCGTGCCGGGCAAGCGCGCCAATGCCCAGCTCGCCTCCGTCCTCGCGCACAAAATCGAGCGCATCGATGCTATTTATGTCGATAACGCTACTGGGACGGGCGAGCCGAAAATTCATCGCCGGCACGAGAACTCTGTCCGCCGGCAAGGATCTTCCCTTCCTGACCGTGGGTGGCGAGGAGATCGAGCGCATCGTCAACCGTGCGGGGCGCAAAATATCTAAACGAGACGGGTTTCATCAGCGGCCAGCAGCGCTCAGGGAATATTCCTGCCGTCGACGCTAAACGACCCTCCTAACAAATCAAGCTGCAAGAGCGAGGTGATTACGCGTATAGCCTGTCTCTTGCCCTTCGGCATGGGCGGCGCGCTATGACCGGGCGGCGTGCCGACCGAATGGCAGACTGAAACAAGCGGATACTAGACAGCCGATCGAACGTGGTGCTGCCATCGTTCAGTCTATGTTCCGCAGGCGGTGGTCGGCTTCGTCTGATATCGGACGTCCGGCTCTCGACCCGCTGCCCCAATGCGGGTTATCTCGGGTTCGAGACGTCGTCCGAGATAACCGTCGTGGCCGAGAGAAAAGCGGAGGCGGTCGGGCTCGACGCCAAGTTCGTCATACGATGCCAGCAGGCGGCGCTGGCGATCGAGCGCGGCGGCGAGTTTCCGCATTCGACGGTTCGACAGCACGCAGCCGGGCGAGAAGCGCCCCTCCCAAAGACGCGAGGCGGATCGAATGGAGACGCCAGCCTGCGAGGAAGATCACACCACCACGCGACAGCAGGTGATTACCCGGGTAATCAGGAAGCGCGCCGCGGAGCCTTCGCTACTGGTTTTGCCGCAGTCCGCCGCCCGCGCCCGGTTTTCGCCCTCAGACGGTCAATTTCTTTCGACGCTTCGGCTTTCGTCAGATCTGGTTCAACACTCTCATGGGCTTGCTCCGCAAGAGTTTGCAGATCAGGATTCTTGGGCGCCGGTTATCTCCTCGTCGCCAGTAATCCAATCATCCGGGTTTTTGATGCGGTTCGAATTTTCGGGGGAGAGCGTCTTGGCAGTCATGAACGTGTTCCCTGATCGTTCTCTCATGTAGAGTAAGACGGTCGAGCGGCGGATGAGTTCCATCGGTGAGCCGTCCTGCGCGGGAATATGGTTGGTCGGGTGGTCCTGCCGCTTGTCAAGGAGAGGGGTCAAGGGTTCGATTCGCGTAGGCCATTCAGGCGGGGGACGGGCCGAGGTGTGTGAAACCGTTGGAAACCGTCGGAAACCGTTGTCAAGGAGGGCGGAATGCGCACGCTGATTTTGGGAGCGGCATTGGCGGCGGCGGCAACGCCGGCGCTTGCGGAGTTCAGAATGTCCTCGACAAACGTCAAGAGCGGCAGCCCGATGGCATTGGCGCAGGTGCTCGGCAGCTGCAACGGGCAGAACGTTTCGCCGGCGCTCACCTGGTCGGGCGAGCCCTCCGGTACGCGGAGCTTCGCGCTGACGATGGTCGACACCGACGCCCAGAACGGGAGGGGCTGGTGGCATTGGAGCGTGTTCAACATACCGCCCTCGGTCCATCGCCTGGCAGCCGGCGCCGGTAGCGAGGGCTCGAAAGATTTACCCGCGGGCGCAATCCAGGGGCGGACCGATTTCGGATTTTCGCATTACGGCGGGCCGTGCCCACCGGTCGGCGACCACGCGCATCACTACGAAATCACGATATACGCGCTCAAGGTTCCATCGCTGCCGCTTGACGAAACAGCCTCGGGCGCCCAGGTCGGGCCCAGCCTCGGTGCCAACACGCTGGCAACGGCGAAGATCGTCGGACGCTACGGCCGTTCGAAGTGACGGTGACAGCTTCAATCCACCGGCGCCAAGAGCACGTCCGCGATGCGGCTGGCTCCGGTGCGCAGCATGATGGTCCGGTCGAAGCCGAGCGCAAAGCCGGCGCACCCCATGTCGCTTGACGCGTTCTCCACAGCCTCGGCCGTTCATCTACAGACATTTCAAAGGCCGGAATGCGCGCTGTGCAGCCGCTCGCCGTCCGGGCGGAAGTGACCCAGTCGGGTCGATCCGCCCCACTAACTCACGGCATCAACGGGGAATCGGCGCTACCTCCCCGTTGGCCCACGTGTTGGCAAAGGCCGCTAACCGCCTTTATCGGTCGACGATCCGGACGTCCACTTCCCGCAGAATTCTGTCTGCAGCTCGGCGCGCAACTTCACCAGTTGTTGCAACAAGAATTCGACAACATGGTCGATCGGCATCGATCGAGACCGATCAGGAAAAGCGCAAGCGGCTGGCCTGGGGATATCGATTAAAAATTGCAGCAGGATATGACGCGCCCGATCATTTACCACCGGCGCGCTGCGACTTGCTGGCAACCCGACGTCAAGGGGCTGACGATGATGACCAACAGCCAGTACAATGACTGGCGCTTCGAAGATGTGTGGCTCGACAAATAGACCGGAGGAAACGAGGATGGCGCAGGAGAGCACCGCGAGCCTGGTCGAATACGCCTGCAGGGACCAGGTCGCGACGCTGACCCTCAACCGGCCGCAACGGCTCAATGCCTTCAACGACGAACTGGTGCGGCATCTGGCCGATGCGCTGCGCCGCTTCGACCTCGACCCCGAGGCTCAGGTCGCGGTCATCTGCGGCAACGGCCGCGCCTTTTCCAGCGGCGCCGATGTGCATCAACGCCAATTGCGCAAGCGCGAGGAATTCCTGGAACATGGCGGGCCGCAGGGCTGGGGCGCCAATTCCGGCGACCTGTTGACCCGGTCGGTCAACTGGAAGCCGGTCATCGCCGCGCCGCACGGCTATGCGATGGGCCTCGCACTCGGCATCGTGCTCGAATGCGACCTGATAGTCGCTGCGGCGGGCACCAAATTCCAGGTGACCGAAACCTCGCGCGGCCTCGGCGGCGCCAAATACTGGGCCTTGTTGAATTTCCGCGGCGCCGCCGCCTTCGCGACCGAGGTGACCCTGACCGGCCGCTTCTTCACCGCCGAGGAGGCGCTCGCGGCCGGCATCATCAACCGTGTCGCGCCGGAAGGGCGCCATCTCGAAGTCGCCTGCGAACTCGCCGCCGAAGTCGCAAAGAACCCGCCGCTCTCGGTGCGCGCGACGGTGCGTACCCGCCGCTGGTACATGGACCAGCTCGAGCGCGAAGTGACGATGCAGACCGCGCCCTTGAAGCTGTACCTGTCGGAAGACTTCCAGGAAGCCGCCCGCGCCTTTGCCGAAAAACGCCAGCCCGGCCCCTTCAAAGGCCGCTGAGCCGGCGATCAGCCGAGGTATCGAAGAGGCTGGCCGCTATCGGTATTCGTCACCGCAATCGCCGATTATCTGCGTCAGGTCGCGCGATTTCGCGAGGACCGCCTCGATCATGGCAAGATCACCGGGGTCAAGGGCGAAGCCAAAGACACGAGTGTTCTCGGCGATATGCTGCGCTACGCCGAGCCGCGCGCCGACGATGACGCCGGCCACCGCCGGACGGTCCAGAATGTAGCGGACACCGACATTGGCGATAGTCACCCGATGTTTGTCGGCGGTCTGTTTCAGCACCGCGAGCAACTCCTGGAACAGGGTCCATCCGCCCCATGCGTCGATCATGTTCTTGTACTTTTGTAATGAGGCGGTATTGAGCTCGGGCCGTCGTGGCTCGGGGCGGCCCAGGTATTTCTCCGAGAGGAGTCCGCCCAGCAGCGTGCCGTAGGCGAGAAGCGTAATTTCCTGTTCGCAGCAGAACGCCGCCATTCGGACCTCGGGTCGGCGATCGATGAGCGAGTACTGAACCTGGTTCGAGACGATGCGAACATGGTCGGCTATCACGCCCAGACGCTCGGTATCGAAATTGGTCAGCCCGAGGTGGCGGATTTTGCCTTCGCGCTGCAGGTCTGCGAGATGTCGGAGCGCGTCTAGGTAATTCTCGTCGTGGTAATCCCACCAATGGAATTGGAGCAGGTCGAGACATTCCACTCCCATTCGCGAGAGCGAGATGCCGATCGCTTCATCAACGACGCGCCGGGTCATCCGGCCCGGAGCCGGAACCCACTTGGTGAAGGCCTGGATCTCGGAAAGCCGCTCGACCCCGTTACGGGCGGCGAACTGGCGCCGGAAGCTTCCGATGAAGTCCTCAGCCGGGCCGTAATGATCGGCGAGGTCCCAAGTGGTCAGCCCGGCGTCGTGATACGAGAACATCTCTGCGATGGCGCCGGCCGGCTCGATGTACCCGTGCGCGCCAGAGACCTGCCACATGCCGTTCACAAGGCGGCAGATCGTGAGATCGGGGGTGAGCTGGAAACGGGTCGAGTGGGCTGGTGTCACTCTTCGCTCCAGGAGACCGCCGATTTGATTGGCGTCGGGCTTGTCCCTCTTCTAGCTCGATGCTAGCCGTGTGGGCATCGTCGGGGCAAGCTGCGCCGGATAGCCCGGACGTGAGAGTTTTGAGAACGGCCTGGCTGATCTGGCTGATAATCCGCAAAGAAACAGCCATGGAGGCTGTAGAAACCCGCAGAAAACCTGAGGTTTCGTGGGTGGCCACACCAAAATAACAGCCAAAATCCTGGCTGTTATTCGCGAACTGACGGCGAACTGCGGCAACAGAACGCTTAACAATCACGAGCATAAAAAGCTCCCGGTGCCGAAACGAGATGTTACTAGCATGCCAATGCGGCAATTTTCGGGTGGCGATCCGTCGCGACCATCAACAAGCCGCGGTCTCTGCTGCGCTCCAAGGATGAGATCGATTCCTGGTCCCAGCTGCAGCTCGTGATCGAGAACTTGCCTGAGGGGTTCGACGCCTTGCGGGCGGAAGCCCGTGACGAGGGCTATAGGTTCGTCGAACGGCTCGCGGCCGATTGGGAAGCGCGCAGGATGCGCTTTGACGGTGCGGGCGAGGCGCTGCTCGCTGCGCATGTAACTGGAGCGCTCGCCGGTATTGGCGGTCTCACAATCGAACCTGTCCTCCCCGGTGCTCTGCGTATGCGAAGATTTTACGTCAGACCGCTGTTCCGGCGAGCCGGGGTTGGCCGCACCTTGGCGAGGGCGTTACTCGAACGGGCGCGGATTACCGGCCTGTTGGTGACCGTCAATGCCGCACCGGGAAGCGTTTCATTTTGGGAATCGCTGGGTTTTTCCCCAGACATGCGTGACGGACACACGCATCTTTGCCGGAGGGTTCGTTAGCCGGCAGCGCCGCCGAGCACGGCGCGCGGGGTCGTTGGCGGCGGCCGCTGGCGCCTTCCTCGCCATGTTGCTGCCGAACATGCCGACCTTCGATCATGCGCGCCGGCCCAATCCTTTCGGGGTTCCAGGAAACGTACCGTCGCACGGGCCCGCATTTAGCGAGGGCACTGTTTGTGCTATGCTCAAAATAAGAGGCGGAACGATGGAACGCACCGAAGCGGTCACCAAGCTCAAGCAACACGAAGCCGAGTTGAAACGGCTCGGCGTCGAGCATCTCTTCCTGTTCGGCTCGACGGCGCGTGGAGAGGCCCGCGAAAATTCCGATGTCGACCTGTTCTTTGACCATCCCGAGGGCTCTCTCGGGCTATTCGAGTTGATGGACGTGAAAGAGGCGGCCGCTCGAATCCTTGGGCGCAAAACCGACATCATGACCCGGCGCAGCTTGCACCCGGCTCTCCGAGAGCGGATTGAGGCCTCGGCGCTGCGCGTTTTTTAATGCCCGCGCCGTCACCGATTGCACGCCTCACCGACATCATTGAGGCCGTTGAGCTGATCCGCAGCGAACTGACAGGCATGACGCTCGAGATCTTGGAATCCGACATACGCAAGCGATGGCTGGTCGAGCGCGGCATCGAAATCATCTCTGAGGCCAGCCGGCATTTAAACGATGAGCTGAAACGCAGGCATCCGGAAATCCCGTGGTCGAAAGTGGCGGGGATTGGCAATGTACTGCGCCACGAGTACGAGCGGGTTGCCTACGATGTGCTTTGGCGCGTTGTGCATGACGACTTACCACCCTTGGAGAACGTCTGCCGCGAGGAGCTGGCGAGGGAACGAGCCGCCGAGCGGTAGGGTGGCGAAACCGGGAGTTCTGGAAATTCGACAGGTCTTCAGTTAAGTGTAGAGATGTCTCTATCGCACAACCACCTATCCGCTCGCTACGCTGATCCACGAAATCGGCCGCGGCGCGATCGGTCTCCCCGAACTTCAGCGGCCATTCGTTTGGCCCAACGCTAAAATTCGCGACCTCTTTGATTCCCTCTACCACGGCTATCCGTGTGGTTTCCTGCTGTTGTGGGAGACGGGTGCGGGCTTGAAGGGGATCGGGACCAACGGAAAGGAGGAGACGCCAAGCCTCGCTATAGTCGATGGGCAACAGCGGTTGACCTCGCTCTACGCCGTGATTAGCGGCGCTGAAGTGATCCGCGCTGATTATTCGCGCGAGCGTATCCGCATCGCCTTTGATCCGCTTGCAGAGCGGTTCGAGGTTGCGAACGCAGCGACCGCTCAGGACCGCGCCTTCATATCAAACGTGACCGAGGTGTGGAAGCCGGGGGCGAACGCCTTCAAGGTTGCGAATGATTATCTCAGAGAGTTGGGCGCGGTGCGCGCGCTCACTGCGGAGGAGACCAGTCGGATCCAGACGGCGATCGGCGGTCTTGTGGCGCTCGCGCAGCACCCGTTCAACGCGCTCGTGCTTACCACCGAGGCCGGTGTGGACACGGTGGCCGAGGTGTTCGTGCGTATCAACGGCCAAGGCACCAAGCTCAATCAGGCAGATTTCATCCTGACCTTGATGTCGGTCTTTTGGGATGAAGGCCGCAAGGACCTGGAAGCTTTCGCGCGTGCCGCCGCCGGCCCGCCAGACGGCAAGCCTAGTCCGAAGAATTATTTCATCGCGCCATCGCCCGACCAGTTGTTGCGTGTGATGGTCGGCTTGGGATTGAAACGCGGAAAGCTGGAAGCTGTCCATGCGGCCCTCCGAGGCCGTGTCCCGACTACCGGCGTGATCGACCCGGCCCGCCGAATGGCCAGACAACCTGAAGGTGGGCGCTACGGCGCCCGGTATTTACGCGCCTCCGCTAGACGTCACGCTGTCGAAAGATGATCGGTTCCACCATGCGTTGCCGCCTGAGTGGTGGACAATGCCCACGATACGTTTCTGAGTGAGCGCCGTCGGCGCATGGCGGACGTAGTCCGAGCCGCATGGGAGCGATTGCGTGGAGGACCGCCGGCAGCGGACGTAGCGCCGACCACGGCCGAGCTGATCACGGGCGGCGAGACCGAAGGGGTGGAGTTCAAGTCGACGCTTCGAACGAACCTCCACACAGGCCAACCCGACGACAAAATGCAGATGGCAGCTCTGAAGACCATTGCCGCCTTCCTGAATGCCGGTGGAGGAACGCTGCTGATCGGTGTCGCCGACGACGGCTCCGTAACAGGCTTGGCGGCCGACGGTTTCCCCAATGAGGATAAAATGAGTTTGCATCTGGTCAACTTGATACGCGACCGGATCGGGGAGCTCTTCCTGCCCTACGTCCATCCCGAGTTCGTAGAACATGACGGCGGCTGGGTGATGTCAGTTCGCTGCGAGTGCGGCCCGAAGCCGGCTTTCGTCAAGGACGGCGCCGCGCAACGCTTCTTCGTACGGGGGGCCAATGCTACTGCGGAGCTGACAGGCCAGGCCGTGGTCGATTACAGCGTGCAACACTTCGCGTAGCCGGGAATTAGGCTGGCAGCGCGGTACTGCACGAAAGCAGCGCCGCCGCCGGATGGGCGGCGCTGCGGTGCCGGGTTATTCGGCGGCGGCGAGGGTTGGGGTTTGCGCGGTGGCGAGGATGGCGGCGGCCTCCTTGGCGACGCGGGTGCCCTCGAAGAAACGCGGGTTTTGTGTGCCCCATAACCGCACCGCATTCTCGAAGGTGAAAGCGCGGAAATTGTCGGCGGTGATGTGGCCGTCCTCGACCAGCTCGTAGGCCTCGGGCAAGGGGTGGCGCATGTCGATCACGTCGAAATGCCCGATGTCCGAACTGAAGATCGCGTTGAGCTTCGACCCGAACGGGTTGCTCCGGCCGAACGCGGCGGCGTTCATGCGGTCGTCCGCTTCGCAGCCGAAGTAATAGGGCTTGGCGTAGAGGTCGACCCAGTCCTCCTTGCGGGTGATCTGGCAGGCCGAGAAATCGTCGATGTTCTCGAGATTGCCGGTGAGATACGCCTGTTCGGGGTCGGGCAGGCCCCCGCGCTCGCGCAATGCCCCGGCGATGTCGCTGTAGCCATATTTCTCGACGAGGCTCATCAATTTGGCGCGGTCGAGCTTGTCGGGATGCATGCGCTCCAATGCCTTGGCGCTGCGCCGCTCCCAATGCTCGATCAGGTCGCCGAACAGCTGCGAGGCCCAGCCGACGCCGCCTTCGAGGAACGCGAAGCGCAATTCCGGGAAGCGCCGCGTGACGCCGCCGAGGAAGATCGCCTTGGCGGTCGCATGCCCGGCCGCCGCGAAATGGCCGATGTGGTTGTAGGTGAAATTGGTCGGCGACAGCCGCAGGCCCTGACTGCTCGACGCGCTGTGGAAGGTCGGCGCGATCCCCAATTCGACGCATTTCGACCAGACCGGGTCGTAATCGTATTCGCTGTCGAGCCCGAGCACGTCGTACCACACCGCAAAGCGCGCGGTGTCGGGGTCGTTGGCGGCGGCCGCCGGCACCTTGCGCGCCATGTTGCTGCCGAACATGCCGACCTTCGAGCCCAATTGCTTGGTGGCGAATTCGAGCTCGGCGATCGCCTCGTCCGGCGTGTGCATCGGGATGATCGCGGCCGGGGTCAGCCGGTCGGCGAGGCCGCTGAAATAATCGGCCGAGACGATGTTGTAGGCGCGGATCACGGCGCGCCGCGTCGCGTCGTCCTGGATGCGCGGCAAGCGCAGCCCGGCGGTCGGGTAGACGACGACAAAGTCGAGGCCGAGTTCGTCGAGGCGATCGTACAGCAGCTTCGGCATCATCGCGGTGGCGCGGTCGAGCGTGTTCTCCGCCTGGCGCGCCCAGAACGCCTGCTGGCCCAGGCGTTTCTCGCGGCGCTCGGCGACCGGCATCGACAGCAATTCGCGGGTCGTCCCCATCGCCTGCAGAAAGCCGTCCGCGGCGAGATCGCCGCCGACCTTGCGCATCTTGTCGCTGAACACCGGATCGTATTCGACCCAATGCCCGTCGCCATCGACGATCGGATGGTCGATTTTCGACCGAACCTGTTCAGGGGTCATATGCGCGCTCATGGATTTTCTCCGGAGAAGTCGGGGTATAACACTATCCATTGTGGGGGTATTCCGAGCGCTTCGCCACAAGCGATCGGCCCTGAGCCTTGCACGCAGCGCAAGGCCCCCCGTCATCTCTGCCGGGTCCGTCCTGTCGCGGACGCTCCGCCTGCCAGGCATGACATCCCTCGAACCTCGGCGCATGGCAGTGCCGGCCGAAAAATCTGGATTAACGTTAAATAATTTTAACAATTCAACTTGACCACTCTCACACCTAAGGGTAGCATTAACCTTAAGGTTTTTGCGCTTTGCGTTTCAGCCGAGGAGTAGAGAAAGCGCGGCACATTCAAAAATAAAATTGACGAGAACAGAGGCGGCCACAGTGAAAGTGCTAGCCCGAGGAGGAAACGATGAAGACCAGACGATATGCCTATTTCGGCGGCGCGGTGCTTGCCGCAATGGTTATTACGATCGGCGGATGGCATCCGCTCGCGAACGCGGACAGCAGCAGTCGGCCGGTCTTCGCGGTCGATGGTTCGTGGCCCAACCCGCTGCCGGCCCCCGTCGGGACCGATGGTAAGGCGCACGCCTGGGTGCAAGGCGAGGTCGCCGGCAAGCTGCATCGACATGCGCGATAACGTTTACACCTTCAACCGCGGATGGGAGGTCGGTGTCACCGTCAACGGCGTCCTGCAAGGAAACGAGTCCGGGGCCATCAACGGGAACGACGCCACCGCAGGGGGGGCGATCCCGTCTCCCCCGGTCGTCGCATTCGATTCCGATGGAAATGTCGTCGCCGGATGGGGGAATCCCAGCCTGATCCAAACGGGGGCGGATTACGGGTATGCGGCCTATATGCCGCACGGCGCGCATGGCTGCTATGTCGATTACCAGGGTTACGTCTGGGTCGGCGGAAACGGCGACGGCATCGTTCAGAAATACAACCCGATGGCCGCCAACGCCGAGGGCGCCAATGCGACCTTTGTGACGCAGATCGGCACCAAGGGAATGTGTGACGGCACGCTGCCATCGGGAAACTCCAATCCGTTCAGCTCGTGCGGCGAGACCAACGACCTCAACAGCAGTCACACCCTGCTGAATGAACCCCCGGACATGGCCGTGGATCCGTTACCGGATCCGGTCACCGGCACGCGCGGAAGCGTCTATATTGCCGACGGCTACGGAAACCACCGGATCGTTGTCTACACGACTGCTGATGGAGGTCAAACCTACCAATACAATCGCCAGTGGGGTCAGACGTGTATGATCAACGGCGTGGCAAGCAACAGCCAGGCATGTCCTGCCGGGACCTTCGGGGCGTCCGGCGGCGGTCACCCGCATTGCGTCGTCCTCGGCAACGACGGGAATGTCTATGCCTGCGATCGCCCCAATAGCCGAATCCAGGTGTTCTCCAGAAGTTGCGGTGCCCCATCGACGGCCCTCGTGCCGCAGCCGTTGTGCACCCCATCGCGGATCATCAACATCGGCGGCAATGCCGGCCAGACCCCCCCTGCCGGCTTTAATGACGGCATCAACGCGTTCGCAAGCTTTGCCCCGGAAGACACCGCCGCAATTCTGGGCTCCACCACGACGCGAGCATGCGACATGGATTTCTGGCCCAATGTCGACTATCTCGCGACCAAGAGCCCGACCAGCCAGAATGCCATCGTCGATGTCGATCTGAACAACGACAACGTGTGGCTGTTGGACAAGGCAACCGCGACCGTGTTCGGCGCTCTCGGCGTCTGCGGGATCATCCCGTGCCCCGGGCATAACGAGGGCCACTTCGCCTACAGCCACACTGTCGGCGTTGATTCGAAAGGCAACATCTATGTTGCCGAAACGATCACCGGACGCCGCATCCAGAAGTTCGTGCCGGTAAGATACGGGCACTAGAAGCACGTAAGCCCGGCTGTGCCAGCGGTCAAGAAGCGGCGCTTCTTGGCCGCTGCGATGCGCGGCGAAAGAGTCCTGCCAATGTTGAAGCGTTGGATTTGCTGCTCGGCCATCTGGCTGTTCTGCACGATCTTGGGTTCGACACCGACAGGTGCCCATGATCTGCCGGTCAACCGGATCATGAACAGCTTCGTCAAGATCGAACCGCACCAAGCCGACTTGGTGGTCCGCGTGCCTCTGGACCTTTTGCTCGGGGTGCCGTTTCCGCTCGTGGGGGACCACTACAACATTGCGGTGTCCAGGCCCGCCGTCGAAACCGCGCTCAAGGCTCTGGCCACCGCTTTCGAGCTTTGGGAAGGCAACGTTCGTCTCGTGCCTTCGAGCTCCGCCGGTCAGCTGGCTCCGCTCTCGGATCGCTCGTTCGAAGACTATGATCAGGCGGTCGTGCAGGTGGCCGAGCCACTGGCGCCGGACACCGTCATCGCCTTCCAGCTGGGCTATTTAGACGCCCATTTCGTCTATCCGATCTCCTCGCCCAAATCCGTTTTCTCGATAGAGACGCGCCTTGCCGCCGATCTCGGGGATTACACCAAGCTGACTGTTCGTTATATCCCGCTCGGCGAAGACGCTCGGGCCATGATAATCACCGGCGGATCGGGCCGCGTGGCCCTTGATCCGGCGTGGTACCAAGCGGCCGGCGGGTTCGTCAGACTCGGTATCGAGCATATTTTGAGCGGCATCGACCATCTGCTGTTTCTGCTGTGCCTGGTCATCCCCTTTCGCCGCGTCAAACCACTGATACCCGTGATCACGGCATTCACTGTCGGGCACTCGATAACGTTGATCGGCACCGCCTATAACATTGCTCCGGTCGGTGCGTGGTTTCCTCCCTTCATAGAAATGGCCATCGCCGTATCGATCGTCTACATGGCGCTCGAGAATATCGTCGGCGCCAACCTGAACCGGCGCTGGATCATTGCCGGGCTCTTCGGCCTCGTTCACGGCTTCGGCTTCGCCGACATCCTCAAGGAGCAATTGCAGTTCGCCGGGTCGAACCTGCTGGTGTCGCTCTTCTCGTTCAATGTGGGGATCGAGATCGGCCAGCTCGCCGTTCTGTGCGTCTTCGTTCCGGCATTGGCCTTGCTGTTCCGGGGCGCGATGTCCGGACGGATGGGGATCATCGTGGTGTCTGCAATCGTCGCCCATACGGCTTGGCATTGGATGCTCGACCGCGCCGATGTGCTGTGGAAAACTCCGTGGCCGCAACCGACGGGGCCGGGGCTGATGATCCTTGCGCGATGGATCATTGCGGTGGCCCTCGCGGTTGGTGCCGCAAAGCTCCTCACGAACTGGATCGAACGCAAATGGCCGGGGCATATCCTGCCGGTAGAAAACCGGGTCGACGCCTGAACGCAGCTATCAGCGCTGCTGCCCGAGCGCACTCCTAGCCGTCGCCCTGCGATCGGCCGGATCGGCGAAGAGCGCAGCTCCGCGGGAAACCAGCGCTCAGCGGCGCGCGATGGCTATCGCGCCTCCTTTACATGGACGTGCAGATGGCGCCGGCGGGGCGCGCCGCCGTGCTCGTGCGTTTGGTCTTCAAATTCAACCGGGACAGTAACAAGACGTCCGTGGCGGACCCCGCGCTCGGCAACGATATGGGCGGCGAAGTGGCGGATATCGCGCAGCGCCCCCCTGAGGACGGCAACCTCCATGCAACTGACGTGGTCGAGGTGCACGTGCATCGATGCGACCGACAGATCGTGGTGTTCGTGAAACGACCCGGTGAGCCGCTTCGCCATTCCTCGCTCTAGATGGTCATACACATATACGAGCGCCGCCACCCCGGCTCGGGGATCGTCCTGGCTGTGCTCTTGCCGCTGAGCAATTCCCGCTCGAGCGAGATCGCGGATCGCCTCCGACCGATTCTGATACCCGTATGCCGCAATGACTCCATCGAGCGCCGCTACGAGCTCGTCGTCGAGAGTAATCGTAATGCGCTGCATCCTTGCCACTCCACAGCTCGGGTAAATTGTGTATGATGTATCCTTATGAAGATCATACACAAGGCGGGGCTGCTTGCGCTGCTGTATCTCGGGCTGGCGCCCGCTGCAACAGCCCAGGATGCCGGGCAAACCGCGGTCACGCTTCCCGAAGTAAGCGTATCCGCTCCGGCGGACACGGCATTTTTCGCGCCGGATACCGCGTCGCAGGGAGCTGTCACCGGCAAAGAGATCGAGGAGCAGCCGAGATCTCGGGTCGGCGAAGTGCTCGAGGTCGTGCCGGGATTGATCGCCACGCAACACAGCGGGGAGGGCAAGGCCAACCAGTATTTTCTGCGCGGCTTCAACCTCGATCACGGCACCGATATCGACATAACGCTCGACGACATGCCGGTCAACATGCGCACCCACGGGCACGGCCAGGGCTATGCCGATCTCAATTTCATGATCCCGGAGCTGATCAGCACCCTGCATTACAGCAAGGGCCCTTATTTCCCCGATCTCGGCGATTTCGATACGGCCGGGGCGGTGCAGATCAATTACGTGGACACGCTGCCTCACGACCTCGCCGTCGTGACCGCCGGCACGCTCGGCTATTACCGCGGGCTCGGCGCGGCCTCGCACCCCGCCGGCGCCGGCAACCTATTGGCCGCGGCGGAATATGTGCACGACAATGGACCGTGGACGATCCCGGACAACTACAACAAGGGCAACCTGGTGCTGAACTACAGCCAGGGCACTGCGGACAACGGTTTCTCGTTCACCGGCATGTACATGAACGATGCGTTCCATGCGACCAATCAGATCCCGCAACGCGCCGTCGCCGAGGGGCTGATCTGCCTCTATTGCCCGTTCGACCCGACCGACGGCGGCAGCTCGGAGCGCTACAGCTTCTCGACCAAATACGCCGCGACGACCGACACCGGGCAGGTCAACGCCAATACTTATTTCATCGGGTATCAACTGCAGCTGTTCAATAATTTCGACGGCTTCGTGGCATTTCCGCCGCCGATCGGCGACCAGTTCGTGCAGCAGGACCGGCGCAAAATCTATGGCGGCAACGTCAGCTATATGATGCCCGGCAACATCTTCGGGTACGACGCGAAGAACACGCTCGGCTTCCAGACCCGCACCGACGACATTCACATCGATCTGGCGGAAACCACTGGCCGGGTGGTGCGCTTCACAGTGCGCGACGACCATGTGATCGAGTTCGAGCGCGGGGGTCTACATCGAAAACCGGGTCCAATGGGCGGACAAGTTCCGCACGATGACGGGTCTACGCGAGGATCTCTACCGGGGCTCGGACGAAAGCACCTTGCTGGCCAATTCCGGGAATATTTTCCAGGCCATCACCAGCCCCAAGGGCAATCTGATCTTCGGCCCGTGGCAGGATACCGAATATTACCTCAGCGTCGGCCAGGGCTTTCACAGCAACGATTTACGGGGCGCCTTGACGAATGTCGACGCACTGGCGACCGAGATCAACTTCCAACAGGGCAACCCGACTGTCGTCGCGCAGGGCAGGACGCCGCTATTGACCAAGGCGACAGGCTATGAGGCCGGGATGCGGTCGGAACCTTTGCCCAACCTGAAGCTCGAAGGCGCGCTCTTTGTGCTCAACCTCGCCAGCGAGGCAACCTTCGACGGCGACGAGGCGGTCACTACTCCCGGGCGCCCCAGCCAACGCAAGGGCATCGAGTTAACCGCCTCGTACAAGCCGCTTCCCTGGCTGCGCCTCGACGGCGATTTCGCCGCCACCCATGCGCGCTATGCGAATGGCGACAACGGCGCCGCCGATACCGAGCCCGGCCATCCCGGCAGCTACATTCCCGGCGCGGCCAACATGATCGCGTCGGCGAGCGCGACCGTGGAGGATCTCGGTCCCTGGTTCGGGGCGTTGCGTTTCCGCTATTTTGGCCGGCGGCCGCTGATCGAGGACGACAGCGTCACCTCGAAACCCACGACGCTCTGCGATCTGCGGGTCGGCTATAAGTTTTCGGATCAGGCGCGGCTGTGGCTCGACATTCTCAACCTGTTCGACAACACTGGCGCCCATCAGATCGACTATTTCTACCCCTCGCAATTGGCGAGCGAGACGGCCCCCGTCTACGACGTTCACTTCAAGCCCGTCGAGCCGCTATCGGTGCGGTTTACTCTAAGTATGACTTTCTAGATGCAGAGCTCAGCTTCTCTTTACCCTGCCGCCGTTCCGGGCCAATCTAAGGCGGTAAAACGGGAGCGCATTGCGCACACGGCTGGTAACTCTATCGCGCTGCCGCGGTTGGAATTTATCTGAACCAGAGGATGCTGAATGAAAACTGGCGGACCCTTTGGGGAATGGGATGAGCTGGATTTCCTCGCTGCCGGTGGAATGCTCGTGGTGGCAGGCAGTTTAGCCGCCCTGCTCGTTCCCCGGTTTCGCAAGATCGGGGTTTTGTTTCCGATCGCAATGGGTGCGGCAATGATGGCCGCCGCCGGCTTCGGGGCTCGCCACAGCAGTTACGGCCCGACCAGCGACAAACAGCGTGAACCGGCTACGGCACCGCTCCGGTGATCGGCAGCGTTCTGTGGTCTTAACTCGGGCCACCCCCCACCCGATGCGGCCGGCGCGCTCAGGCTGCCTGGGCGAACGCGGTCTGCACCTCCTGCTCATATTTCAGCAATTTACGCACGCTCGGCCGCTGCTGCATCCGCTCGAAATGCGCCATGCAATTCTTGAATTGCGAAACATTGAGGTTGAATTGGGTGCCGCGTCGAAAGCACCAGAAGAAGTGGGCATCGACGGCGGTGAAATGGTCGAAGAACCATTCGCGGTCGGCGAGCTTGTCGTCTGCAATCTGGTAATTCTCGAACAGCTGCTGTTGCGCAAGCCTTCGCACAGCCTCCTCCGCGCCGGGGAGGTCGCAGACGCGTGGCGGCGAATTGATGCGCGACAGGAAGGGGTGAATGCCCGATGCGCACCAGGCCATCAGCGAGATCGCATGCAATTCCTGCATCGGGTCCGCGGGTAGCAGCTTTGCCGCCGGAAAATGCCGGGCGATCCAGATTTGGATTGCGACGTTCTCGGTAAGCGGCGCCCCGTCGATCACCAGTACCGGCACTTTGTGCTTCGGATTGAGCCGCAGATATTCGGGCGACATATGCTGCGACTTGCGGAAATTGACGGGGTGCACCTCGAACGGCGCGCCTGCCTCTGTCAAGGTCACGTAAGGCACGAGCGAACACGCGTTGGGCGCGTAATAGAGGATCAATTGCATTTCTGAGCTCCTAACCGGCTTCTCCCGAAACGCCCCAGGCGATGGCGTTGCGCAGCAACGTGATGAAAGCGTCGGTTTCCCACGCGCCGTGAAAGATCGGCGGCGTCTTGTCCGCCGGGTCGGGGGCCCGGGCGGCGCGGATGGCGGGGTTGTGGCAATGGCCGAGAGTGAAGTAGGTGACGCCGCCATTGCCGACGTGACGGGTATAGCCGAGCACGCGGGTCCTGCCGTCGGGTTGCAGCGAGGTGTCCGAGGGGTAGAGCGTGCCGATGGCGGGTGATACCGCGCTCGGGCCGTAATCCGCGGTCAGCAGGATCCGTGTCGAGCCCGGATCTTGCAGCTCGACGAAATACGGCTCGTCCTCGACGACGAACGACGTGGCAAGCCCTCGGGTGAGCGGGGAATCGACGGCGCTCACCTCGACGCGAAACTCGCGGATCGGTGGATGGGTCAGGAAATAGCTCCCGAGCAGCGCGTGGTGCTCGGCCTTGACCGTGCGACGCTGGCGGGCGCCCTCCACCCGCTCGGCGCGGCCGCCGCTCGTGCCATGCAAAGCCAACCAATGGCCGCCCGCCTCCAGCCAGCTCTCGATCGCGCGGGTCTGCGCGGCGTCGGGATAGGGGCCGGCAACATAGGTGATCAGCAGGCGGCTGACCGGAAGCCATTTCTCGACATCCGCGAAGTCGTTGGCGACCGAGGCCGGAACATCCCGTTCGGCCAGCAGTCCCAGTAGCCGCAGGCGGGCATAGTCATGATCGTGCCCAGCCATCGAACCGGGCGGAAAACCGCCGGCAATCAGATGCGCGCGGCCGGGTTTTGTCTCTGTCATCGCATCGCCTCGTTCGCTGTGCGCGTGCAATAAACTCTGCGATCAGTCTCTCACCTTCCCCTTGGTTGCGCCATGTGCGAGATTCGATGAATCGCAGGTCACCCGGTTGTGCGCCTGACAATATCCAGGAGACCCGTCATGCCGCGTTTGAATTTCGGCGCCTTCCTCGCCCCGCATCATCCGGTCGGCGAGCATCCGATGTTGCAGTTCCGCCGCGATCTCGACCTCGTGGAGCATCTCGACCGGCTCGGCTACGACGAGTTCTGGTGCGGCGAACACCATTCGAGCGGCTGGGAGATGATCGGCTCGCCCGAGATGTTCCTCGCCGCGGCGAGTGAGCGCTCGAAACGCATCAAGCTCGCCACCGGCGTCATCTCATTGCCCTATCACCACCCGTTCAATGTCGCGCAACGCATGGTGCAGCTCGACTGGATGACCGGCGGGCGGGCGATCTTCGGGTCCGGCCCCGGCGCGCTCGCCTCCGACGCGCATACGCTCGGGATCGATCCGATGGTGCAGCGCGACCGCCAGGACGAGGCGATCGGCATCATCCGGCGCCTCTTCAACGGCGAGCGGGTGACCGCGAAAAGCGACTGGTTCACGTTGCAGGACGCGGCGTTGCAACTCCTGCCGTTGCAAGAGGAGATGCCCTTCGCCGTCGCCTCGCAGATCAGCCCATCCGGCATGACATTGGCCGGGAAGCACGGCATCGGCATCATCTCGATCGGCTCGATGTCGAGCGAAGGCCTCAACGCTCTGCCGACGCAATGGGGTTTTGCGGAGGCCGCCGCCGCCAAGCACGGGAAGACGGTCGACCGCAAGAATTGGCGCGTCCTGTTGAGCTGGCACATCGCCGAAACCCGCCAGAAGGCGCGCGCCGAGGCCCGCGAGGGGCTCCTGCGCCATCACAACCAGTACATTGTCGGGACATTGCAGCGGCCGGATGCGAAGCCGTTCAAAAATCCCGACGAGGCGGTCGACAAAGCCGCGTTCTCGGAGGGGGCCTCGGCAACGATCGGCACGCCGGACGACCTGGTCGCGCGGATCAAATCCGTGCTCGAGATCAGCGGCGGCTTCGGCACTCTCGTCGGTTTCGTGCACGACTGGGCCAACCCGGAAAACACGATGCGCAGCTGGGACATGGTAGCCCGCTACGTCGTGCCGGAAATCAACGGCTATCTCGCCGGCCTACGCGATTCGCAGCACTTCGTCGCCACCAACCGCGGCGTCTTCGACCGCGCCAAGGAAGCGATCATGGCGAAGATCACCGAAAACGAGGCCGCGGTCGCAGCGCTCTCGGTTACGCGAGGTTCACGGTTGGGCGACGTGGCTTCGGCGAGCAACATCCCCGATCTCGACAAGGCCCGCGCGCAGGCCGGGCGGCGCTGACGGGATTTAGAGGCCGGGAAACTGTGATCGTCATTCCCGCGCAGGCGGGAAATCCAGGGCAACCCTCCTTACCATTCGTCCTGGGCCCCCGCGTTCGCGGGGGCGACGATAGTTCTATAGGAGAAAATATGGCGCTGCTCATCGTCGACCTCGACAAGCGTATCGGCAACGCGACGGCGTGGCGCGACACCTTCGCAGAAAACCTGCCGGATTTGGAAATTCGCATTTGGCCCGATCCGGGGAGGCTGGCGGATATCGAATACCTCGCCTTCATGCACCCCGATTTCGATGCGCTTCCCGAATTGCCGAACCTGAAGGCGATGTTCAGCCGCTCGGCCGGGGTGGAGGCGTTTGTCAACCATCCCAAGCTGCCGAAAGCGCCGCTCGGCAAGATGGAGCCGCCGGGCGGCGATCCGATGATGACGGAATACGTCGTCATGCACGTGCTGCGTTTTCATCGCGACATGCCCGGTTATCAGGCGGCTCAGGCCAATCGGGAGTGGCGCCGGACAAGGATCGTGCGGCCCGAGGAACGGCGCGTCGGTTTCCTTGGCTACGGCATGATGGCGAAAGCGCCGGCGCTGGTTCTGAAGTCGCTCGGCTTCCCGGTTTCGGCTTGGGTCCGCTCGCCGCGCGAGCAGGAGGAAGTGCCGGTTTTCCGCGGCCGCGACCAGCTCGAGCCGTTTCTCAATCAGACCGACATCGCGGTCTGCCTGCTGCCGCTGACGCGGGAAACCGAGGGCATCTTCTGCGCTCGCACCTTCGCGATGATGCCGAGAGGGGCGATGGTGGTGAATGTCGGGCGCGGGAAGCACGTGGTGGTCGAGGATCTGATCCGCGCGCTCAACTCGGGACAACTGTCCTACGCCGCATTGGACGCGCTGTGGCCCGAGCCCTTGCCGCCGGACAGCCCACTGTGGCTGCACCCGAAAGTCACCGTGATGCCGCATGTGGCGCGCCGGCCGACCGTTCTCCAGCTGGTGACGGAGATCGCCGCAAACATCCGCAGCCTCGAAGCCGGCGGCCCGCTGTTGCAGGAAGTCGACAAAACAGTGGGATACTGATCGCAGGCCACTCACGCTGCCCCATTACCCCTGCATTCTCATGTGTTCCTAGGCGCCGGCCACGAACAGAGCGAACGCAAGACGTGAGCCGTGATCCGCCTCTGCGGAATCACGATGATCGCCGAGATTCCGATTTGCCGTAACAGCGTGTCCACGGTCATCCGGGAACAGTAACATTGGCCGACAATCGTAGCGCGGAAAGCACAGGTGCATTCCGCCTCGAACCGGTCGCCGGTCGACGCCCAATTGCCTGGCGGAGGAGTAAATAGTCGTGTCGAGGGAAAACTAACTTGCGAGACTATCACAGTAATGTCGGAAAGACCTCTCATTAACCAACTGTGCCAATAATTAACCATTTAAGAAAAATATCTTGAATGGCCAGATTTGCCTCTTGTGGTATATTCGAACTTTTGTCAGAATTAGCGCGACGAAAGCGCCAGCTCACTCAAACTACGGCACCCTTGGGTCAATTCCGCCTAATCGCGGGACCTGGAGAGACAATGATAGCAACATTGCTACAGCCTAGGAAGTCGATGCGGCTGGAGACTGAGGCATAAGGGGAAACTATGCGGTCGGAGACTTTGGTGAGGTTGAATCGCCTGGTGCCGAGCAACAGGTTAAAATTTTTAGCTGTGCTGGCCGCCGACTTGCTTCGCGTGCGCCATCTGATTTTGTATTTCGATCCTATCCAGGCTTGCAATCTACGGTGCGGAATGTGCCATTTCAGCGACGATAAATGGCTTGAGAAACACCCTGTTAAAAGATTTTCGGACAGTGACATTCGGCGTCTGGCGGACATGTTTTTTCCGCAGGCGGTGCAGCTTCATATCGGCGGCAGTATGGAGCCTACGCTATACAAGGACTACCCGTTCCTGGTGACGCTCGGAAAGCGGCACAAAATTCCATTCATTAGCCTTACGACCAACGGGCAACTTTTGACGCCACAGAGTATTCTTCTCATAATGGAGGCCGGTCTTGACGAAATCACGCTTTCTACTCACGGGACCCAAAGAGAGACCTACGAGAGGATGATGAAGGGTGCGTCCTTCGAAACTTTTCATCGCACTCTTAGAACCATCGTCGAGATTAAACAAAAATATGGGAAAACGAAGCCAGCAATTCGTATAAATTTTACAGTTAATCCAGACAACCTGCCAGAGCTACGTAATTTTTTCGATCAATACGGCGGCTACGGCGTCACCACTCTGCAGATACGTCCTATGTTCAATGTGGGCTCTACCGCCTATCGACACAGAGAGATAACAGAGTACAACCACGAATATAATCAAATCATTGACGTTCTAGTTTCAGAATGTCGACGCAGAGGTGTTTTATTGCTTGCGAACAAACGTGATCCGGCGTACCGGTACAACAATAAATTTGCCGTCGTTTATGAAAAGGCAGTGTTTCGGTACATCGGTCCAGACGTAGTGTGGAGAGATGGCTTTGACTTTACGTCGGAAACGTATCGGGACCATATGAGTCGCATCGGCTATCGAAGAGAGCTTCTAAAATACGTTCTAAAGGGAGATGGGTCGCTTTTAAACAGCAGCGTCCGCGCCTCCTCGCAACTGTTCTGACTGATGGTAATCCGGAGCTTTCTATTGTAATTCCCAAGTCAAAGTTTCAGCAACACCGTGATGACACGCTCGCGGGTCAGTGGCAGGTCGCGGAGGCGGGCGCCGAGGGCATGTGCGACGGCGTTGCCGATGGCGGCGACCGTCGGGCCGCCGCTTGCTTCGCCAACGCCGAGAGGCGGGAGATCGGCGGACGGGTTGATCAGCTCGACCAGCACCTCCGGCACCTCGCTAAAGCGCAGCACCGGGTAGCTCTCCCAGTCGCGCGAGCTGATGCCGCCGGTGTCGAGCCGCACGCCTTCCTTTAGGGCCCAGCTCGCGGCCTGGATGATGCCGCCTTCGAGCTGATTGATTGCGCCGTCCGGGTTGATGACCAGCCCGGCATCCGCCGCGCACCACACGCGCAGCAGCCGGACAACTTCGTCGACCTCGACCTCTACGACGACGGCGGCGTAGGCGGCGAGGTTCTTGTAGCGCGCGAAGCCGATCCCGCGGCCGCGTCCCGTGCCCGGCGGCAGCCCGGGTTTCCACTCGGCGAGGCGGGCCGCATGTTCGACGGCCGCGCGGGCCCGCGGGTCCGCCAGAACCGAGAGCCGGTAGGCGACCGGATCCACGCTGGCTCGCTCGGCCAATTCGTCCATAAAGGACTCGATCGCGAAGACGTTGAGTGTCGCGCCGAGCCCGCGCAAGGACGAAGTCCGTACCGGCGTCTCGGCGATCAGGTGATGCAGGATGCGCTTGGCCGGGAAAGCGTAGAGCGGCTCGCCGTTGCGCGTGCCGGCTCCCGGCGGATAAGACGATTCCGAAGCAGGCGGCGCGGGTGGCGGGTTCGGCAGGGCTTCGGCCGCAAGCAGGTTGCCGCCGCCGCCCGGCCGGCTGGTGTGCCGGCCGCTCCAGATCTCGGTGGTCCAGTCGGCCGGTCGCTGTGCGCCGTCGAGCGCGGCGCTTACCGTCACCACCATCGCCGGGCTGACCGGTTCGAAACCGAATTCCTCCTCGCGCCGCCAGCGCACCTTGACCGGGTTCCCCGGTCTGCGGAACGCGATGACCGCCGCGTCGGCTGCCGCATCATCGGCGCCGTTGTGCCCATAGCAGCCCGGCCCCTGGACGTGCTTCACCGAAATCGCTGCCGGATCGAGCTTCAAGGTTCGCGCCAGAGCATCGCGCAACGGGTACACCCCCTGCGAATGGGTCCACACCGTAAGCCGCCCGTCGCGATAGAGAGCGAGCCCACAAGACGGCGCGACCGAGGCGTGGGCGATGTGCATCCTTGTATAAGTCGCCGATTGACGGCTGCCCGCGGCTGATGGATCGGGTGGGGGAGGGGGGCCGATCAGCCGATCGGTCGAGGGCTGTTGCAACAGCCAACGCGCCTCTTCCTGAAACGGATTGATCGCATCGACCCCGTCCCAGGTAACGTGATTTGGCGCCACGGCGGCGACGGCTTCGACGACCGTCTCATCGGCGCCGAGGATGGCGAGGAAGTTGCCGTCGCGAATGATCTCGATTGGCCCTTTGGCGGCACGCCGCAGCGTGAACTCGTCGACGGTCGCGATCGCCGCATCACGGCGCGGTTGGCGCACGACACGAGCATGCACCATACCGTCGAGAATCATGTCGTGGGCAAAAACGGGTTCGCCGAACACCTTAGCGGCGAGGTCGAGGCGCGGCGCGTTGCGCCCAACGACGCGATAGTCTGTTACGCTCTTGGCTCCCGGCACACCGGTCGCATGCCTCCCGAGATCGACGACACTGGCGAGCGACCAATAATCATGGCCGGTTGGCTCGCCACGATGGAATACGGCTCCGTCGTGGACCGACAAATCCGCACGGGAGTAGCCGAACTTCGCCGCGGCACGATCGAGAAACAACGCGCGCACCTCGGCGCATGCCAGGCGCAGTGCGACGCCGCCGAATTGGATCGACTGGCTGCCCGCGGTGTAGCCCTCATTGGGTGTCAGGTCGGTGTCGCCGGTCTGCAGCAGAATGCGCTCGGGGGCAACGTCGAGCTCCTCGGCGGCGATCTGCAGCATCGCGGTCAGCACGCCCTGACCGATTTCGACCCGGCCGGTCGAAACGGTGACATGGCCGGGCGAGGGGAACCCGACCCAGCGATCAAGGCGCGGATTGGCCGCCAGCAGCGGCGGCAGGGTCGGCGACGCGCTCATTGCGCAGTTCCTTCATGCAGCGAACGGGCGGCGCGTTCGACCGCGCGCAGGATGCGGATATGGGACCCGCAGCGGCAGATGTTGTCGTCGAGCGCCTCGGCGATCTCTTTCCGCGAAGGCGAGGGGTTATGGTCGAGCAATGCCTTGGCGGTGATCAGGATGCCGGGCAGGCAGTAGCCGCACTGGCCGGCTTGCTCGTCGATAAAGGCTCGCTGCAGCGGATGGGGACGGTCCGGCGTGCCCAAACCTTCGATCGTGACGATTTCCTTGCCGGCGGCGGCCGAAAGCGGCTTGCCGCAGGATTTTTCCGGTCGGCCGTCGACCAGCACCATGCAGCAGCCGCATTGTTCGAGGCCGCAGCCGAATTTGGTCCCCGTCAAACCGAGGTGGTTGCGCAGAATGTCGAGCAGCGAAGTGTCGGGGTCGGAGAATGCATCAACGGCGGTTCCATTGACGATCAGACGGATTGCCTTCATTGATTTCTCGCTTGGTGGCGGCGACGAAGAAAACTCTATAAAAAAGTCTATAGACAAGGCGGTCAGGCCGCTGCAATATACATTTAGCGGACGATGATGCGGAGGCGATTTCCCCGCCAATCAGATCATGCCAGCAGCTGGGCCAATTCCAAGCTGATGGATAAATCACGGCATGCAACTTCGCTTTTTACTTAAACGCACTCCTTTCCTTTGGCGATACGCAGATCAGCTCACATGGCGCGGGTCGCGGCCGTACTGGGAGGCGCGATATTCGGGTGGAGGAAATTCAGGAGCCGGCTCGTATGGCCATTTGGCTCATTACAAGGCTGAAATAATCAATGAATTCGTGGCACTTAAAAGGATAACTTCGATCATAGAGTTCGGCTGTGGCGACGGCAATCAGTTGTCGCTTGCCAAATACCCCAGCTACATTGGTCTCGATGTGTCGCGGACCGCGATCCAAAAGTGTGTCTCGCAATTCTGCGCCGACAGAACAAAAGTTTTCTTTCTTTATACTCCTGAGAAATTCGATAGCATCGTCGATCGACGTTCGGCTGAGCTGGGAATATCCCTGGACGTGCGTATATCACCTGGTAGAGGATAAATTGTTTATCCTGTACATGAAGCATTTGTTTGAGGCCGCTCAAAAGTACGTAATCATATATTCTTCCAATCATGACGAGATCATCAAAGGATCACATGTCCGCCATCGACGCTTCACGGAATACGTCGACGTGAACTTCACGCGCTGGCGATTGACACAAACGCTGGAAAACCGATACCCGACTGCCCAATACGGCACCGAAACCGGTAGCTTCGCCGATTTCTATTTCTTCGAAAAATTCTGAGACGAAGATCCCAGGTTTCCGCTGAATTAGAGAGAGGCGGCTAGGCTAACGTAACGCTCGACCGCTTGCCGCCAGCTAAATTCCCGCAGAACGCGATCGTGCAAGCTGGCTCCGAGCGCGGCGGCTCGTTCCGGCACATCCAGCAAGGCCCTGATGCCCTCAGCGAGCTGCGTCGCGTCGCCGCCATCGACCAGAATGCCGTCTTTCTTGTCGCGGATGATCTCCGGCACACCGCCGACGCGAGTGGCGATCACGGGCAAACTGAACACGCCGGCTTCCAACAGGACGATCCCGAACGGCTCCGCGAGCGAACTGAGGCAGAACAGAGTTGCCGCCGCAAACAAAGCGCCAATCTTTGCGTGCGGTACATCGAGCAGAAACAGTACGCGGTTATCCAAACCGAGTAGTGAAACCTGCCGGGTAAGATCATTCAGAACGCCCGCGTCCCTGCCCGCAAGGACGAGGTGCAGGTCGGGATAAATGTCGGCGATCTGGGAGAACGCATTCAACAGGCAACGTTGCCCCTTTTTGGCCTCGAAGGTCGCTACATTCAGAATGTAACGCGCTGGTAGAGCGGCATTTATCGGCTCATAGTCTTGGATAGTTTGCGCTGAAACGCCATTATGGATGACCGAGACCTTACCACCAAGTTCGGGAGCAATGCACTTGGTCACTTGATCCGCGAAGGCGTGCGAGACGGCTACAACGGCGCTGCCGCGCGCCAGCATGTGGACATATCGTGGTAAATACTCGGGCCAACTGGCTGCCCCCACGATGTCCATGCCGTGAAGCGAAAAAATCACTTTCACCGGCCTCCCGGTGACGACACGAGGTCGGGCAACAAACATCCCTTGCGCGAGCGTCGGATAATGGGGATTAACAACTTGTATATTGAGCGTACGGATTAATCGCAGAACTCGCCGACTTTCACCCCACGCGAAAATCGAGCTCAAATCCGCTTATAAAGTGGAACGCGGTCGTCGGGCGACGGGGGCATGCGAGCGAAGTCGGGCGGCTCGCGCATGCGAACGAACACGTAATGCACTCCGCCGTGCATCTCCATGCGGGGACGAGCCGCTGTCCATTCGTTCACAATCACGATCGGGCGATACAACCCGTGCAGGTTTAGTTCGTTGGCAAGATTGAGGACTACCTGACACACGCCGCCCGTGCACGACAACGGATCACACCATATGATGAGCGCCCAGCCGGGGCGGGCGCGGGTATCGGATGCGACTTCCCGATGTCGTTTGCTTCGCATCAACCGACAGCTTCTCAATCTCGGCAGTGGCGGGCGCGATTATCCGATTTCGGGCGCAGTAGCAAAGAGTTCAAAGAAAACGAGCGGCCTGCGCGACGGGAGACTAGCGAACCGTGCGCCCGCGATGCCCGAACTTACCACTTGCCTGCGCTTCTTCGATGGGTTCGGTCGGGCAGGTGACATTTTGGAAGCTCGTTCTTAATATCTTTTGAGTGTTGCGCAGGCTACGCTGTGCCGTCCTGCATATAACCGACCGTCATGACTCCGAAGTTAACGCATTTGCGGAGGTAGAGGATGCCCCAGACAAGGACACCTCATTGCGTAATCGCGCACCATAACCCATGCCTATTTGGAAATCTATGAAAACTCCGATCGACCCCCCTGCATCCTCTTCGGACGATCGGAGTTTTTCCGTACCGTTAGACATTGGCCGGGCCATGGCCAAAGGAACCGGGTGGACGGTCGGAACGCAGCTGACCATCCAGGGCATCGCTATGCTGAGCACGATGATCCTGGCCCGGTTGCTGGTGCCTGCGGATTTCGGCCTGGTGGCTCTGGCGACCGCTTTATCGGGCGCGCTTCACGCGATCAGCGAGTTCAGCTTCGACCTGGCATTGATCCACAATCAGAGCGCCGCCCGACGCGAGTATGACACGGCTTGGACGCTATCCATATGCCGGAATGCGATCCTCGCCGGCGCGCTTGTGGCGGGAGCACGACTTATCGCGTCGTCGTTTGGCGACGAGCGGCTCGAAGCGGTCGTGCACTGGCTGGCGTTAGCAACTTTTTTTACAGGCTTTCAAAACATCGCAGTCGTCGACTTTCGCAAGGAATTAGCTTTCCACCGAGATTTGGTATTCATGGTGATTGGCAAGCTGGGGCCGACGATTGTTACGGTGCCGCTCGCTTTTATCTGGCGCGATTACTGGGCGTTGATAGCGGGCATCGTGGCCGGTTCGGCGTTTAAGGTGGCACTGAGTTTTGCGATGCATAATTACCGCCCCCGGATCAGCTTCGAGGGTTGGCACGACCTTATGCACTTTTCGAAGTGGCTTCTTATCGGGAATTTGTGCGGCTTTATCTACGGCCGCAGCAGTACGTTCGTTCTGGCAAAAATATCGGGAGCGAGCGCGGTCGGCGTCTTCACCCTTTCGGGGGAAATTGCAAGCATCGTCACTGCCAATTTACTGATGCCGCTGCGAAGAGCCATCTTACCAGGGTATGCCAAGCTCGCTCCCGATATCGAGCGCTTGCACGATACATACGTAGACATTTTCGCTTTAGTCTTTCTCGTGAGTGCGCCGCTCACGTTGGGCATCGGCCTTGTCGCAGATCCGTTGGTGAGAATCATGCTGGGTGATCAGTGGCTCAGCGCCATTCCGTTGATTCAAATCCTTTGCGTCGGGGAATTCCTTCAGCTCATAACCGCTGCCGCGAGCCCGATCTATATCGCCACCGGACGCCCGCATTACACGGCGGCGCTATTCGCCGGCAGTGCGATTGCCATGGTTCCGTTGCTGATCTTTGCTACCGAGCGGGCCGGCGTTTTGGGCGCGGCCTACGCCACGCTGGCAGTAACCGTTCTGTGCGCCGCATTGGATTTCATTTTGGTCAATCGATTGCTGCAGTTGTCGATGTCGACGCTGCTCGCAGGCTGCTGGCGATCGATCATTTCCGTTACAATGATGGTGGCGGCGGTCTTAGCGCTTCAGGCGGTTTGGCCAAATTCCGAACCTCTACCATACGCGTGGTCGATGCTCGCTGCGGCTGTGACTGTCGGGGGGCTGGTATATGCGTTTTGCGGGTTCACCCTGTGGATCTTGGCCGGTCGTCCACGAGGAGCTGAACGTCATCTTTTTGAGGCCGTCAAAATGGCGCTAGGGGGCATTTGCCGAACTCTATACCGAGCAAGGGCGGCTGAGGGATAGAGCCGGCTAACGGGACCATTTCGGAGCAGGCGGCGTTGATGCAGCCCCAGCGTCTTGCGCGTAAGGGCTGTAACCGCCTACCCTGATACCTGCTCTTGTAATCGGCTCTCGAACGGGAAACGCTTGATGATCTGTGATGTGCACGCGCACTATACGCCGAGAAATTTCAGCGAGTTTATGGGCGACCGGTTTGCGTCGCCGGTTCATCTGCCGGTCAAGCGTGGGATGGCGCGGCACCCGTTCTCCAACTCGCCGGAGGATATCGAGGGGCGTTTCAAGCTGATGGATGAGGCCGGAGTCGAGAAGCAGGTATTGTCGCCGAACCATCCGCCTTACCTCCCCGACGAGGCGGAGTGTGTCAAAGCGGTCCAGATGCTGAACGACGGCTACGCCGATTTGGCGCACCGTTACCCGAAGCGGATCTCCTCATACGTGATGCTCCCATTGCCGCATATCGACGCCGCGCTAAAGGAGATGGAGCGCGGCTTCGACCAACTCGGCTGCGTCGGCGTCAACATGAACATCATCTGCCTCAACCGCTCGATCGCCGAGACCGAGTTCGAGCCGATCTATGCCGAGATGAACCGGCGCGGCGCGGTGCTCTTCGTGCATCCGGCGGGGACCGGGATCTGCTCGCCATTCATCGTCGATTACAATTTCCGGGCGTCGGTCGGCACCTCGCTGGAGGACGCGACCTTCGTGTTGCACATGATCGCCAAGCAGATCCCGCATCGCTACCCGAACATCAAATTCATCGTGCCGCATCTGGGCGGCCCCGTCCCTATGCTGCTCAATCGCCTCGACAAACAAGGTCAGAATCAGAGCGGCCACCCCAACCTCGGCCGAGGCGCCAAGCGTCACCGCCAAAAAATTCTATTACGACACCGTGTGCTACGGCTCGAAGGCGGCGTTCATCTGCGCGCTCGAAGCCTTCGGCGCCGATCACCTGGTGACCGGCAGTGATTATCCGGTATTGCAGGATTACGAAGAGTACAAGGAGACCTTCGCCTATATCGAGCGGCTGGGCCTGCCAAAGGCCGACACGGACAAGATCCTGCACCACAACGCGCAAGCACTATTCGGTTTTAATCACTAGCTGAGCTAGACTTTGTGGGCACGGGGTCCATTAGGGCCCCGCCTAATGTCGGTCAGTTCCGCACATCCATGCTGTAGCCGAATTGTGCGCCGGTCTGAGAATAGGTGGCAATCCCGCTCGGGTTGTCGTCGGAGGCCCCGGTGGTCAAACCGGGGCCTCCGACGACGACAGACCCCGTCTCGGGCGACGCCGCGCCCAGTGGCGCGCGATGCGCGCCGAGCAAGGCCGTATATCTTACTCTGGGCTGGCTAGCCCGCGTGCGCGCCCTCACGATCAGCCCCACATCTACCCGCGGTCAGTGGTGGTTTAGACGATCGCCTCGACGCTTGGCGACTGCGGCATCGAGGCGCTAGTTTGCGGGGCGAAGGAGAATGACGCATGGATGATTTCGTCGATCCGACACTGCTCGACCTCGATCGATATGCGATCGGACAGCCGGTGCCGCGCAGCGAAGACCCGGTGCTGGTGTCCGGAAAGGGCCGGTTCACCGACGACATCAATCTTCCGGGCCAAGCCTATTGCGCGATTGCGCGCAGCCATTATGCGCACGGCATCATCGGCGGCATCGACACCGCCGCGGCGCGCGGCATGGCGGGGGTGCTCGGTGTCTATACCCCGGCGGATCTGGAGGCGGGCGGCATCGGCCCGCTGCCGCCGCGGCAGGTCATGAACAATCGCGACGGGACGCCGATGCGTAGCCCGACCCGGTATGCGCTGGCGACCGACAAGGTTCGTTACGTCGGGGATCCGATTGCCGCGGTCGTTGCCGACACCGCCGCGCAGGCCAAGGACGCCGCGGAGGCGGTCGTCGTCGATATAGACCCGTTGCCGGCCGTCACGTCAGCCCGGGAGGCGGCGGCAGCCCGGAGCGCCGCTTCTCTATGACGACATTCCCGGGAATGTCGGGCTCGATTTTCACTACGGCGACAGCGAGAAAGTCGCCGCCGCTTTTGCCGCTGCCGCGTACGTCACAAGGCTTGAGCTGCGCAACAACCGCATCGTCGTCAATGCGATGGAGCCGCGCTCCGGAGTGGCCCAGTACGATGCCGAACGCCGGCACTGGACCCTCCATGTGCCGGGTCAGGGGGTGTTCGGGTTCCGCAATTACATCGCCGGCGTGTTCGGGGTCGGACGCGACAAGCTGCGCGTGATAACCGATCGCGTCGGCGGCTCGTTCGGCATGAAACAGCCGACCTATGCTGAATATTATTGCATCATGCACGCGGCCCGCGAACTCGGGCGCGCGGTCAAATGGACCGACGACCGCTCGGGCAGCTTTTTGTCCGACACGCATGGCCGCGACGCCGAGACGACAGCCGAGTTGGCACTCGACCGCGACGGCAATTTCCTTGCGGTGCGGCTGACCATCTACGGCAATCTCGGGGCGACTTACGGCGCGCCGGGCCCGCCGACCCGCAATGCCGTCAGGAACACACTCGGCGTCTACAGGACTCCGCTGATCGAAGTCTCGACAAAATGCATGTTCACCAACACGACACCCGTCGGCGCCTATCGCGGCGCCGGCCGGCCCGAGGCCAATTACTACATGGAGCGGCTGGTGGACGCGGCCGCGGCCGAAATGGGGATCGATCGCGTCGAGCTGCGCCGCCGCAACCACATCCCGCCAGAGGCGATGCCTTACAAGGCCCCCAACGGCACGACCTATGATAGCGGCGACTTCACCAACTTGCTGAACCAGGCACTGGCGCTCGCCGATTGGGACGGCTTTGCCGCGCGCAAGGCGGAAAGCCGCGCGCGCGGGCGGTTGCGCGGACGCGGCATCAGCGACTACCTCGAACTGACCGGCCCGCCCGGCCGCGAGATGGGCGGCATCCGGTTCGAGCCGGACGGCACTGTCACGATCATCACCGGCACGCTCGATTACGGGCAGGGCCACGCGTCGCCCTTCGCGCAGGTTCTGTCGACCCGGCTCGGTATTCCGTTCGAGCGCATACGCTTATTGCAGGGTGACAGCGACGAGCTGATCGCGGGCGGCGGCACCGGCGGCTCGAAATCGATGATGACGAGCGGCACCGCGATCGTCGCGGCCGGCGACAAGGTGGTCGAGACCGGCAAGCAGATCGCCGCGCATGTGCTGGAGGCGGCGGTCGCAGATATCGAATTCCGCCGCGGCCGGTTCGTGATCGCCGGGACCGATCGTTCTGTCGGCATCATGGAGTTGGCCGAGAAGGTCCGCTCGGGGCTCGAACTGCCGCCGGAATTGCCGCGGAGCCTCGATGTCGCGCTCGTTGCCGACGGCCCCCCTTCGGCGTTCCCGAATGGCTGCCACATCGCCGAGGTCGAGGTCGACCCCGACACCGGCATGGTCGAGGTCGTGCGCTATGCGTTCGTCAACGATTTCGGCACCGTCATCAACCCGATGCTCGTCAATGGCCAGGCGCATGGCGGCATCGTACAGGGCATCGGCCAGGCATTGCGCGAGCGCACGATCTACGACGAGCAGGGCCAGTTGCTGACCGGCTCGTACATGGATTACGCATTGCCGCGTGCCGAGGACACGCCGCTGTTCACGCATCAATTCCATCCGGTGCCAGCCACGACGAACGTCCTCGGGGCGAAAGGCTGCGGCGAAGCAGGTTGTGCCGGCGCGCTGCCGTCGGTCATGAACGCGCTCGTCGACGCATTGTCCGAATACGGCGTTCGCCATATCGACATGCCGGCGACCCCGGAGCGCGTGTGGCGGGCAATCAAGGAGGTCCGCACTTCCTGACCGTTGGGAACCTGATATGGCCGACGAGCTATGGCGGCTGGATGCGACCGAGCTGGCTCGACTGATCCGGCTCGGCCGTGCCTCCAGTCGCGAGGCGGCGCAGTCATGCCTTTCGCGCCTCCGCGCGGTAAATCCGACGATCAACGCCGTCGTTCGCGTCCTCGAGGAGGAGGCGTTGGCGGCTGCGGCCGTTGCCGACGAGGCACAGGCGCGCGGGGAGATCCTGGGGTCGATGCACGGCGTGCCAGTCACAACAAAGGTCAATATAGACCAGGCGGGCTGTCCCACCGACAACGGCGTTGTTGCCTTTCGCGACAACATCGCGACCGAAGACCATCCGGTCGTCGCCAATCTCAAACGCGCGGGTGCGGTGATTATCGGGCGGACCAACACGCCGGCCTTCTCGATGCGCGCCTTTGCCGATAATGCCCTCCACGGACGCACCCTGAACCCGCGCAACTCCGCGCTCTCAGCCGGCGGATCGAGCGGCGGCGCCGGGGCGGCTGTCGCCACCGGAGTCGGCCCGATCGCCCATGGCAACGACATCGCCGGTTCAGTCCGCATCCCGGCCCTCTATAACGGGATCGTTGGGCTGCGGGTCTCGCTCGGCCGCATCCCATCCTATAACCCGAGCCAACCCATCGCCCGTCCGATCGGCTCGCAATTGATGGCGGTGCAAGGGCCGCTGACGCGTAGCGTGCGCGATGCGCGCCTAGCACTGGCGGCGATGGCGCAGGGCGATCCGATCGACACGCGCTGGGCCGACGTGCCGCTCGTCGGCCCGCCGGTGCTGCGCCCGATCCGTGTCGCGTTGGTGGCCGAGAACCCGGGCGGGTTCACCCACCCCGCCCAGGCCGAAGCAGTGCATCAGGCCGGCCGCCATCTCGCCGCCGCAGGCTACGCTGTTGACGAGGTCACCCCGCCTGATCTCGACGAGACTATCGATATTTGGCACCGCATCGGCTCGACTGACGTGCTCGCCATGCTGGCCCCGCTGATGGAGGAGCATGGCGATGACGATGCGCGCCTATCCATGCGCCTGTGGCTCGAGCTGATGCCGCCGAGCGACCTGCGCGGCGTATTGGGTGCGCTGGCGCAACGCGATCTCCTGCTGTGGCGTTGGCTTGCCTTTATGCAGCGCTATCCGTTGGTCGTGATGCCGACCATGGGGGATCTGGCGCCACCGCACAACCTCGACACGACGCGGGACGGAGTCACGCGTATATTGGATTCCGTCCGCGTCGGGCTGATCTCGCCGGTACTGGGAATTCCCGCGCTCGCGGTGCCGGTCGGCAATCTTGGGCGTTTGCGACCGGGCGTGCAGATCTTGGCGCCGCGCTTTCGCGAGGATTTGTGCCTCGACGCGGGCGAAGTTATCGAAGCGGCAGAGGGCGTCGTCGCGGCTATCGATCCGACCCCATCAGGGGGTAATTTGTCGGGAGGTTAGAGAGGCGCTCAGTCCCGACAGCCGCTAAGAGCAGCGGAGGGTCAGGGCGGCTTTATTCGATGCGCATAGCGGCGTAGCATGCATCCCGAACAGCAGCGGTGGGGTGCGAGCAATGGAATACGGCGCGTCGATCTTTTTTACCGATTATTCGATCTCGCCTGCGGAGCTGGCGGTGGCATTGGAGGAGCGCGGCTTCGATGCGTTGTGGGCCGCCGAGCACTCGCATATCCCGGTGCCGCGGCGCACACCCTGCGCCGGGCGGCGGCGAACTGCCGAAACGGTACTATGATGTGATGGACCCTTTTGTGACGCTCGCACGGCGGCGGCGGCCGCCACAAAGCGGCTCAAGCTCGGCACCGGTGTCTGCCTGGTGATCCAGCGCGACACGATCCAAACCGCCAAGCTCGTCGCCTCGATCGACCAGGTCTCGAACGGGCGCTTTCTGTTCGGCATCGGCGGCGGCTGGAATGCCGAGGAGATCGAAAACCACGGCACGGAATTCACGTCTCGTTTCAAGAAGATGCGCGAGCAGATCGAGGCGATGAAGGAGATCTGGACCAAATCGACCGCGGAATACCAAGGCGATCTCGTCAATTTTTCGCCGATGATGACCTGGCCGAAGCCGGTGCAGAAGCCGCACCCGCCGGTCATCCTCGGCGGCGCCTTCCCGTGGGCGGCGCGCCGGGCGGTGCGCTATGGCGACGGCTGGTACCCGAACGCCAGCAGCGGCAATCCGCAGGAATACCTGCCGCGCTTCCGGCAGATGGCCGAAGAGGCCGGCCGCGACCCGAAATCTTTGCCGGTGACGTTGGGCGGCGCGCCGGAAGACCCCGACATGCTGAAGCGCTACCGCGACCTCGGCGTCGTGCGGGTCAACTTTCCGGTGCCCCCGGCCAAGGCGGACGAGGTTCTGCCGATCCTGGACCGCGTGGCCAAGCTCAAACAGCAGGTGGGAGCATAGCGATGAGCAAGATTGTCCGTGCGGTCAGTCCCGAGGTGGCCGAGCCTCAGCCCGGCACCTGGTCGAACTGCCTGGTGGTGAACGGGGTCGCCTACGTCGCCGGCATGACTGCCGCAGGGACGGAAGGCGACGAATACGCGCAGGCCAAGGTCATCTTCACCAAGATCCGTCATCTCCTCGCGGCGGCCGGCGGCAATATGGCCGACGTTGTCAAGGTCACGATCTTCGTCACCGACATCACCCAGCGCGAGAAGGTGTGGCAAGCAAGACGCGAATTCTTTACCGGCAACTTCCCGGCCTCGACCCTCGTCCAGGTGGCAGCGCTGGCGAACCCCTCACTCAAAGTGGAGATCGAGGCCGTCGCGCATATCGGCGCAAGTCGCGGCTGAAGAACTGGAGCGGACATGATCGCCGCGGCCGCCGATCGCCCGGCGGGGACCGGCACGCAATACCGCAGGGCGATCACTGCCGGCGTCATCGGCAATGTCCTCGAATGGTACGATTTCGGCGTCTACGGGTATCTCGTATCGACGATATCGCAGCTGTTCTTCCCGAGCGGCGACCCCGTCGTCTCGTTGTTGTCGACATTTGCGGTGTTTGGCGTCGGCTTTGTGATGCGTCCGGTGGGGTCAGTGCTGTTCGGCATCTACGGCGACCGTCACGGCCGCCGCAAGGCGTTGAGCACCGTGGTTTTCGTGATGGCGTTAGCGACCTTCGCGATGGGGCTGTTGCCGACCTATGGCCAAGCCGGCGTGCTCGCGCCAGTCCTCCTCGTCGTCGTTCGGTTATTCCAGGGACTGTCGGCCGGCGGCGAATGGGGCGGCTCGACCTCCTATATCGTCGAGTTCGCGCCCCCTGCGCGGCGGGGCTTCTTTGGCTCATGGCAACTGGTCGGCGTCGGCGGCGGCTTTCTGCTCGGCTCGCTGACCGCGGCATTGCTCAACGCAGTGTTGCCGCAGGCCGACCGGCTCGCCTGGGGCTGGCGGTTGCCGTTCCTGTTCGGCATTGCCGTCGGCGCGGTCGGCTTCTACCTGCGCTGGCGGCTCGACGACACGCCGAAATTCACCGAAATAGAGGAGCGGGGCGCGGTCGCAGCGGCGCCACTGGGCGAGGCTCTGAGACTATACGCACGCGAGACCCTGCTCGGGTTCGGCGTCACGTTGCACAACACAGTCGCCTACTACATCGCGCTCGTCTACCTGACGAGCTATATGAGTTCGGTCGGCAAGCTGTCACAGAGCACCGTGCTATGGATCGGCACCTCGTGTCTGGCGGTGTTCGTCCTGCTGCTGCCGCTGATGGGCTGGCTTTCGGACCGCGTCGGGCGCCGGCCGCTGCTGATCGCCTCCTGTGTCGGCTACGCAGTGCTGGGCTATCCGTTCTTTTTGATGGCCTCGTCGGGCAATATCGAGCTGGCGGTATTGGCGCAGCTGCTGATGGTCTTGCTCTATGTCCCTTATGCCGGGGCATGCCCGGCCTTTTACGCCGAGATCTTTCCGACTCGGGTGCGCTACACCGCATTATCGATCGGGTACAATATCGCTGTGGCGATTTTTGGCGGTTTCGCGCCATTCATCGCCACCTATCTCGTACGCGTGACCGGCAACAACCACGCACCGGCCGCCTACGTCATCGTCGCCGCGCTGGTCACCCTCGTGATCCTGTTGCGGACGCGCGAGACCGCGTTCGCACCGTTGCGATAACCCGCCTGGTGCCGACGCGCGACTTGGCGGTACGCGTCCAACCATCAACTCTGGCCGGGAATTCGGATCCTCAGGCGATGTTGTATCTCGATGAATGAGTCCGCCTGAGGCAAGCGGGAGATCACCATGGACACTAGAAAACCGGACCCGGACGCGATCGCCGAAGAGGCTGTCGGCCAAAGGCATGCGGACCGTCCGCGCGAGGCCGCGACGCAACAGCCGGACATGTCTCAGGAGGAAGTGGCCCGACGGCTGTCGAAGCCTGCCGGACCTCAGGCGAGCATTCCGGAGAAGACCGCAGAGTCTATCGGCGAGCGAGTCGGAGATGCATATGCCGACCCTGGCAGCGCCGCCCCGGGAAATCGGTCCGGGAAAACCGCTCGCCTCTCTCTACCGCACGAGAGATCGGGTGCGGCGCGCCAGGTGCTCGAGGAACAGCCCTTCCTGATGGTGGCCGCCAGCTTCGCCCTGGGCTACATGACCGCACTGTTGCTTCACGGCCGCCGGTAACCTAGCCATACCGATCGGCAGCGACGAGCGCCGGGTCCACATCGCGAGGATAAGGAGCTATGCCGGCCGGCACTGCATGGTGCTATAGTCCGGCTCATGTGTGGGCGCTTTTACCTCACAGCCAGTGCGGCTGAAATAAAGAAGAAGTTCCTAGTCGACCAGGTCCCCGAGCTGGTGCCGCGGTACAACATCGCTCCGACCCAGGTCTCTTTGATGGTGGTCGCGGCGGAAAAGCTCAGGGCAGTTCGTCTGGGGCGCTGGGGCCTGGTGCCGCCCTGGTCGCGCGATCTTTCGCTCGGCGCTCGGATGATCAATGCGCTTGCCGAGGAGATCGAGGACAAGCCGGTTTTTCGGTCGGCGTTTCAGACGCAACGGTGTCTCGTCCCGGCGAACGGGTACTACGAATGGCGGACGAGAGGGGCGAAGAAACAGCCCTACAAGATAATGTTGCGCAACGGAGCGCTGTGTGCGTTTGCCGGACTCTGGGAGAAATGGACACCCGAGACTGGCGACCCGGTCGAGACGTTCGCGATCATCACCACGCGGGCGAACAAATTGGTCAGTGAAGTGAACGACCGCATGCCGACGATCGTTGCGCCGGCCGATTATCAGCGTTGGCTCACCGGCCCCGAGGCGACGGCAAAGCGGCTGCTGGTCCCCTACACCGGCACGATGACCATCGCTCCGGTCAGCGATCGGGTCAACAACATCAAAGAAGATGATGTGGGGCTGATCGCGCCAATGCCGGCGTGAGAAGTCCCACCGCACTGAATCTCAAAGGAACCTTTATCCTCTCCCCCCTGAACCTGAAGGGCGGAGAGGGGGCTCTTGTCCCGGCGAGAGTATCGGTGATGGAGCGGGACGGCAGCTTTGCAATCGACGTCCATTCCCGGACAGCCCTATGCTTTCGCGGGGAACGGCTGCTCTAGTATCAACATGGGAGAACTCGTCCGATGACGATCGCCCGGGAATTGGCCGAGTTTCTGACTCGGGTCGGCCCGGCCGACCTGCCGGCGCAAGCAGTCGATCATGCCGCGATGCTGATCGCCAGCACACTCGCCAGCGCGGCGCTTGGCGCCGGGATAAAATCTTCGGTCATCATCCGCGACCTCGCGCGAGAACGCGGTGGGATCGCCGAAGCCTCGCTGTGGTTCGATGCGGGGCCAAAGCTACCGGTAGCCGAGGCTGCACAAGTCAATGCGGTGATGAGCGACGCGGCGGCTTCCGACGACAGCGATCTGCGCAACATCGTCCATGCCGGCACGATCCTCGTGGCCACGGCGCTCGCCGTGGCCGAGCGGACCGCGGGGAACGGCGAAGCCGTGTTGACGGCGATCGTGCTCGGCTATGAGGCGGCCGGGCGCATCGGCGAGGCGATCACGCCCGGCTTTCGCGCTCGCGGTTTTCACGGCTGCCTCGTCGCGATCTTCGCCGGCGCGGTGGCCGCGGGCCGGCTGCTGCGGCTCGACGCGGCGAAGATGGCGCAGGCCATCGCCCTTTCCGCTACCTCGATCGGGGGATTGATGGCTGCGGCAAACACCAGCACTGCGCGCGAATATCATGCGGGGCTGGCAGCGCTGCTGGGTGTTCGAGCCGCGCTCGCGGCGCAGCGCGGATATCTGGCGGAAGAGAGCATCCTCGAGACCAAGCGCGGGTTTCTCGAGGTCTATGGCGGGCCCGATGGTGCCTCGGCCGGTGCGAATGTGACGCGTGATCTGGGACAATCCTGGGACATCATCACCGACATGGCCGTCAAGCTGGTGCCCGGCGGTCATCCCTACCATGCGCTGGCCGAGGCCGCTGCTAATGCGGCGAAAGAAGCGAACATCGCACCACAGGAAATCGAAAGCATCACCGTGTTGCGTCCCGGCTTCACCGCGCTGACCGGTCCCCTGCACCCGGCCGATCTGATCGGCATGGCGCACAGCCCCGCCTATTTTCTCGCGGCGGGAGCGGCCGATCACGACTTCACCTGGGTGCACGCGACCGCCGCCAAGATCGCCGACCCGGTCATTCATCGGCTGATAGACAAGGTCCGGGTCGGGCCCCCGCCGACCGGCAATGCCGAGCGGTATCGGCAAGGCGCGACTGTGGTCATTCGGACAACGGACGGCCGGGTCAGCACGAGCACGGTCTTCGCACCCAAAGGTGCGGGCGCCGCCGGGATCGCCTGGGCCGATATCGACCGGAAGTACCGCGCCTTGATGCCTCACGTCCGCTTGGGCGATCGGCACATCGAGGCGAGTCTGGCGGTGATCCACGACTTTCGCCGCGTCACGCACGTCTCCGAGCTGACTAGCTTGCTGCACAGCTGAGCTGTTCGGAGGGGACCATGGATGTCGGCCTGATGATCATGATGATAAAGAGCTGGCCGTCTCCGGCGGCCAAGGCTGCGGAATAGAATTCCGCTAAGCCACGAGCGCCGATGTCTGCCACGCCTCGCCCTCGCCGCAGTCTCCTTTATATGCCCGGCTCGAACCCGCGGGCGCTGGAGAAGGCGGGGGGTCTTCCTGCCGACGGGCTGATCTTCGATCTCGAAGACGCCGTGGGTCCGGAAGCAAAGGAGGGCAGCCGGAAGATCGTCGCGGCGGCGCTCGCTGGGGGCGGCTATGGGGATCGCGAGCTGGTAATCCGCGTCAATGCGATCGATACGCCATGGGGCCATGCAGATCTGGAGGCCGCTGCGACGATGCCGATCGATGCGGTCCTGTTGCCCAAAGTCGAGAATCCCGACCGGGTGGCGCTGACCGTGTCGCTGCTAGACGCGTTGGGCGCTCCGGAACGGCTCGCGGTCTGGTGCATGATCGAGACGCCGCGCGGTATTCTCTATGCCCGCGAGATCGCCGCATCGAGCCCGCGACTCGCCGCGCTCGTTCTCGGCACCTCTGACCTGACAAAGGACCTGCACGCGCTCCCGAGCCACGATCGTCTGCCCCTAATTACTTCCCTCAGCCTTGCCATTCTGGCAGCTCGCGCCTACGGGCTGGCGGTTCTCGATGGGGTTCACCTCGACCTCTCCGACGATGCGGGCTTCGCGGCCGCATGTCGGCAAGGCCGCGAGCTCGGTTTTGACGGCAAGACGTTGATCCACCCCAAGCAGATCGCTGCCGCCAACGCAGCATTCGCCCCGACCCGCGAGGAAGTCGAGTGGTCGCGGCGGATCATCGCGGCGCACAGCGAAGCGGCCGCTGCGGGCAAGGGCGTCGTCCTCGTGGAAGGCCGGCTGATCGAAAACCTGCACGTGGAAAACGCACGCCGGCTGTTGGCGTTAGCCGATGAGATCGAGCGGCTCTCCAGCGAGAAGTGAAGCGGCTGCTTGGCGAGCCTGCGTTGACACTCCCCGGCACGCGGGCTAATTCACAGCGGCCGACCGCAAGGAAATCCGGAATTGCCCTAAATGACACCTGCCGACCGGCCGCTTTCGCCGCACCTTCAGATCTACCGATGGCAACTCACCTCCGTTCTGTCGATCCTCCACCGCGCTTCCGGCGTGGCGTTGAGCGCCGGAGCTATTCTGCTCGTGTGGTGGCTGGTTGCCGCCGCTTCCGGGCCGCAGGCCTATGAGGGCGTCCAGGATTTCCTCGGCTCCTGGATCGGGCTCTTGCTGTTGTTCGGCTGGACGCTGTCGCTATTCTATCATTTGTGCAATGGCATTCGGCACCTCGTGTGGGACACCGGCCATGCGCTCGATCTAGAATTGACCTATATTGGTGGTTGGATCGTCGTCGGGGCGACTGGCGTCCTGACTTTGGTTGCCTGGATCGCCGGGATAGCTCGCTGGATTTCCTGACATGATGGCATCGCGGATGCGCTCGCCGCTCGGCCGTGCAATGGGGCTGGGTTCGGCGAAGGAGGGGGTCGAGCACTGGTGGGCCCAGCGCATTAGCGCGATTGCCCTGGTTCCGTTGAGCCTTTGGTTCGTAGCCTCCGTCATCGGCCTGGTCGGCGCGGATATCGAGACTGTGCAGAACTGGGTCGGCCTCCCGCTGCCGGCTATTCTGCTCGTGTTGCTACTTATCGCGACTTTTTATCACGCGTCGCTCGGGCTCCAGGTGGTCATCGAAGACTATGTTCATACCGAGCTCGCCAAGCTCGGCCTCGTCGTCGCCGTCCGCCTGCTCAGTTTCGGCTTCGCCGTGGCGGGGATCTTCGCAGTGCTCAGCATTGCCCTTGGATCGACGAGCTAATCGGAGCCCCGTATGGCACCGGCCTACAACATCATCGATCACAGTTATGACGTGGTCGTCGTCGGCGCCGGCGGTGCGGGTCTGCGGGCGACATTGGGAATGACCGTCGAGGGGCTCCGGACAGCCTGCATCAGCAAGGTTTTCCCGACCCGCAGCCATACGGTTGCCGCGCAGGGTGGGATCAGCGCGGCGCTCGGCAATGTCGGCCCGGACGACTGGCGCTGGCACATGTATGACACCGTCAAGGGTTCGGATTGGCTCGGCGACCAGGATGCGATCGAATACATGTGCCGCAATGCGATCCCTGCGGTGATCGAGCTCGAGCATTTCGGGGTGCCGTTCTCCCGCACAGAAGATGGCCGGATCTATCAGCGGCCGTTTGGCGGGCACATGATGGAGTACGGCGAGGGCGATCCGGCGCGGCGCGCCTGCGCCGCTGCCGACCGCACCGGTCACGCGCTCATCCACACCCTTTATCAGCAATGCGTGCGCAACAATGCGGAATTCTTCGTCGAGTATTTTGCGCTCGACCTGATCATGGACGAGGAGGGCGCCTGCCGCGGGGTCATGGCTTGGAACCTCGAAGACGGCAGCCTGCACCGGTTTCGCGCTCATCTCGTAGTCCTCGCCACCGGCGGGTACGGCCGGACCTATTTCTCCTGCACCTCAGCGCATACCTGTACCGGTGACGGTAATGCCATGGTATTGCGAGCCGGGTTGCCGTTACAGGATATGGAGTTTATCCAGTTTCACCCGACCGGGATCTATGGCGCCGGTTGCCTGATCACCGAGGGCGCCCGAGGCGAGGGCGGCTATCTGACGAACAGCGAGGGCGCGCGCTTTATGGAAGCCTACGCGCCGCACGCCAGAGACTTGGCATCACGCGACGTCGTCAGTCGGGCGATGACGATCGAGATCCGCGACGGCCGCGGCTGCGGACCGGAGAAGGACCACATACTCCTCCACCTCGAGCACCTCTCGCCAGAAGTTCTGCACCAACGCCTGCCGGGGATCTCGGAGACCGCCAAGATCTTCGCCGGGGTTGATGTCACACGCGAACCGATCCCGGTACTTCCGACGGTGCATTACAACATGGGCGGCATTCCGACGAACCACCATGGCGAGGTGCTGCGGCCGACGCCGGACGAACCGGACGCGACCGTTCCCGGGTTGATGGCGATCGGCGAGGCGGCTTCGGTCTCGGTGCACGGTGCCAATAGGCTCGGCTGCAACTCGCTGCTCGACATCGTCGTGTTCGGCCGCGCCGCCGCCCAACGTGCCGCCGAGCTGGTGCGCCCCGGCACACCGCAGAAACCAATGTCCAACGGCGCCGGCGAGGACGCGGTAGCCCGGCTCGACGCGGTGCGGCAGTCACGCGGCCCCCGCAAAACCGCCGAGATCCGTTCCGACATGCAACGCGTCATGCAGACCAACTGCGCCGTCTTTCGCACGGCAGAAGTGCTCCGGGAAGGGGTCAGCCGAATCGACGTGGTGGCCAACAGCTTCGGCGATCTCGGCATTTCCGACCGGTCGATGATCTGGAACACCGATCTGGTCGAAGCTTTAGAGCTGGAAAATCTGCTCGAGCAGGCGGTCGTGGCCCTGCATTCGGCGGAGAATCGGACGGAGAGCCGCGGCGCACATGCCCGCGAAGATTACCCCGAGCGAGACGACCGGAACTGGATGAAGCACACGCTTGCCTGGCTCGACGGCGATGGCGGGGTCAAGCTCGGCGATCGCCCGGTCCACCTCTTCACGCTGTCGAACGAGGTGCAGACCTTCCCACCGAAAGCGCGCGTCTATTGAGGTAAAATGGCTCTTAATTCCTGGCGCAACTGGCATTCCGTCTTTCCCGCGAAAGCGGGAACCCAGGAACGGCTGCACCCTTGCGCCTCGGGCCCTGGACCCCCGCTTTCGCGGGGGTGACGATTATTCTGTCTTTTAAGAAATCAAGACTGCGATGGCCGAATTCACTCTGCCGCGGAACTCGAAAATCGGCGCCGGCAAGACCTTTGCCGGGCCGCCCGGCGCCACCCGGCTGCGCGAGTTCAAGATCTACCGCTGGAACCCCGACGACGGGAACAACCCGGTCATCGACACGTTCGAGATCGACCTCAACGATTGCGGCCCGATGGTCCTCGACGCGCTCATCAAGATCAAGAACGAGATCGACACGACCCTGACCTTCCGCCGCTCGTGCCGCGAAGGGATTTGCGGCTCCTGCGCAATGAACATCGACGGCACCAATACGCTGGCTTGCCTCAAGGCGATCGAGGACATTGAGGGCGCGGTGCGGATCTACCCTTTGCCGCACATGCCGGTCGTCAAGGATCTGGTGCCCGATCTGACGCATGTCATTGCGCAATACCAATCGATCCGGCCTTGGCTGCAGACCGCCAGCCCGCCGCCGCCCGACCGCGAGCGGCGCCAATCGATCGAGGAGCGCGAACAGCTCGACGGGCTCTGGGAATGCATTCTGTGCTTTTGCTGCACGACCTCGTGTCCGAGTTACTGGTGGAACGGCGAGCGGTACCTCGGTCCGGCAGTGCTGCTGCAGGCCTATCGCTGGATCGCCGACAGCCGAGACGAGAAGACCGGCGAGCGTCTCGACGAGCTCGAAGATCCGTTCCGGCTCTATCGCTGCCACACGATCATGAACTGCACCCGCACCTGCCCGAAGAACCTCAACCCGGCCAAGGCGATCGCCGAGATCAAAAAACTGATGGTGCTGCGCCGGTAGATTTCTTCGCCGGGGAAATGACGAGCCGGGGTTATCGGCACAGCTCCAGAGTGTCGGGCCTCGCTTAGCGCGATATCCGCTCGGCGGTCCCCTGAAACACCGGTGCCCCGACGGTCTGTTTGGTCTGAATCATTTGAATTTGAGAGCCTTTGAAGGCTACATACAAGTCAAATTCGGGGTTCGCCCCACCGTCCATAAACTTGAGATGGCCCGTGCAGTCGGGATCGAGCGTGTAGGTCCCTGGCGTGTCCTTGCTATAGATAATCGTGCCGTTTAGGCTGACCGTCGTCTTCCCGCTAGTGATGGTGCCGTCGCCGTTGAAGGTGATCAATTCCACGATGGCCTTTGGCAGCGCGGCGGTTCCGATGATATTAAATCCGGAAGCGGTGAAGACGTAGAGTCCATCCAGCGTGGGAACGCTGCAAACTTTCCTGCCGTCGTCATCATCTTTCGCCTGCGCGACACCGGACACGGCCAACGCCATCGCGGCGGCTACTACGAACTTGATGTACTGTTTCATGAGTTGCTTTCCTGCCTGTAATCGGTTTGACCCGTTTCGGTCCGGACCCCGATTAAGCCCCGCTTGACGGGGACGCGCTATGAGACGGCGATAAAAACTTCTAAATTGTAGTAAAATGTTGGGAAATTGAGGGACGCGCGGGTATGGACGTACTCTCGTCAGCCGAAATTTCCCAATTTGAGGGTTTCCGTCTCGACCGGCGGGGCGGCGTTCTGTTCCGGCGCGATGAGCGCGGCGTTTTTGCTCCGATGACGATCGGCTCGCGCGCGCTCGACATTCTCGCCGTGCTGGTCGAGCGGCCAGGCGACCTCGTTTCGAGAGCTGAGATTATGGAGGCCGTCTGGCCGAGAACGGCGGTCGAAGACAGCAACCTCAACGTGCAGATCGCAGCGCTGCGCCACATCCTCGATCGGGATCGGGAAGGGGGCAGCTGCATCCAGACCGTTCCCGGACGTGGCTACCGGTTTGTCGCTAGCGTGACCCGATCCGACGCAGGTTCCCCGTCAAGTGCTGCGGGCGGCGTGCGCCCGTGGCCTCCCCTTTCAATTGTCGTGCTGCCGTTTACCAATTTGAGCGACGACCGGGAGCAGCAATATTTTGCGGACGGGATTACGGAGGATGTGACGACCGATCTGTCGCGGCTCGCGCACATGTTCGTGATCTCGCGCAATACCGCGTTCACCTATAGGAACAAGCCGACCGATATAAAGCAGATCGGCCGCGAGTTGGGTGTACGTTATGTTCTGGAAGGCAGCGTTCGCCGATCCGGCAACCAGGTCCGCATCAACGCGCAGCTGATCGATGCAGAAACTGATGCACATTTGTGGGCGGAGCGCTTCGACCGCAATCACAGGCGATCTGTTCGCTGTCCAGGACGAGATCACCAGCCGGATAGCGATCGCGCTCAACATTGAGATGATCGGCGCAGAGGCGGCTCGGCCAATGGAGCATCCCGAGGCGCTGGATTACATTCTCCGGGCCCGCGCCACAGCGCAGAAGCCCGAAACGCGCGATAACAAAGCGGAGCGCATAAGCTTATACGAACGCGCATTGGAGCTGGATCCCGGTTCTGTCGAGGCGCAGAGCTGGTTGGCGATTGCGCTCGTCGGCCGGGTACTCGATGCCATGACCGATTCGCCCGCAGCCGATATCGCTCGCGCCAAAACGCTGGTCGAGAAAGCCTTCGCGGCATCGCCTCGCAGCCAACTTGCGCATTACGCCAAAGGCCAATTTCTGCGCCAGCAGCACCGAAACGCAGAAGCCATTTCCGAATACGAGATGGTCATCGCGCTCAATCGCAACTGGCCGCAGGTCTACGCGCAGCTTGGCCGGAGCAAGTTCAACGCCGGGTTAGTCGAGGAGATGATCCCGTTGATCGAGCACGCCATCCGGCTGAGCCCTCGGGACCCGGACCTCCATCATTGGTATACTCGGATTGGACTCGTGCATCTGCTGCAATCGCGCATTGGCGATGCGATCATCTGGTTCGAAAAGGCCCGGGCCGCCAATCCGGAACAATCGCTGCACCGCAGCCACCTATGCTCAACCTATGCCCTCAAGGGAGACGTTGTTCGCGCTGCCAGGGAGCTCGCGGAGGCCCGCAGACTGAGCGGCGATGGTCGTTTTACGAGCCTCACCCGTTTGAAAACTGTCGTAGATTTCGGAACACCGGCGGTCCGAGCTCTTTACGAAGCCACTTATTTCGCTGGCCTGCGCAGAGCCGGGATGCCGGAGGAATGACCCGGCGCCGGATCATCACCGATACCGACCCTGGCCTGGACGATGCCGTTGCGATCCTGCTTGCCTTGGCGGCGCCCGAGGAATTGGAGGTCGCCGGCGTCGTAGCCGTCGCCGGGAATCTGCCGCTGGCGCTGACAGAGCGCAATGCGCGGCGGATCTGCGAATTGGCGGGGCGACGCGACATCCCCGTTTACGCCGGCTGTGGGCGGCCCTTGATGCGCACACTCGCAACCGCTGTCGACATCCACAGCGACCCGCGGCTCGAAGCGATCCTGCCGGAACCGCACACGCTGTTGCAGTCGCAGCACGGCGTCGATTTCTTGATCGAGGCGTTGCGCAGTGCCCAGCCCGACACCATTACGGTCTGCGCTCTGGGGCCATTGACCAACGTTGCGATGGCACTGGTCAAGGCGCCGGAGGTCGCCGGCAAGATCCGCGAAGTGGTGGTGATGGGCGGCGCTTGTTTCGATCTGGGCAATGTGACCCCGACGGCCGAGTTCAACATGCATGCCGACCCCCACGCCGCGGCGATCGTCATCGGCAGCGGCGTTCCGATCACGATGATCCCGATCGATGTCACGCATCAGGTGCTGAGCACGCCGCCGCGACTCGCGGCGTTGCGTGCGCTCAGCAATCGCTGCGGCCCGGCGGTTGCCGCGCTGCTGACCAGCTTCGAAAGAAACCGTAGCTCCCAATTCGGCTCGCTGGCGATGGCTCTCCACGATCCGTCGGTAATCGCCTATCTGCTGCGCCCGGCGCTCTATGACGGGCGCGAGGTCAACGTCGCGATTGAGACCGAAAGCCCGCTGACCATCGGTACGACGGTGGTCGATTGGCGGGGTGTCACCGGCAGGCCGCCCAATGTTCGCTTTTTGAACACCGTCGATGCCGACGGCTTCTATGAACTTTTGACCGACAAGCTGGCACGCCTTCCTTAGCGCCGATAGGATGGCGCGCTGAACTCATGATGGAGCAAGCCGATGATCTTTGAGATGCGGACTTACCGCTTGCAGCCGGGCTCGGTGCCGGAAGCCGAGAAGCGGTTTGGCGAGGCGCTGACGGATCGGGTCAAGGTGTCGCCGCTCGGCGCGTTCTTTCACACCGAAGTGGGGCCGCTGAACCACATCATCCATATCTGGCCATATGACGATCTATCGCATCGCACGCGGGTGCGTTCGCAGTCGATCTCGAACTGGCCGCCGAAGATCCAGGAATTCATCGTCGAGATGGAGAGCAAGATCGTCAACGCGGCGCCGTTCTGTCCGGCCTTCACACCTCGGCAGCACGGCAATCTCTATGAGATCCGCACCTATACGATGCTGCCGGGCGTCGCGCAGCAGGTCATCGAACGGTGGGCCGAGCGGATCGAGGGACGGGTCAAGCTGTCGCCATTGGCGGCTGCCGGGCACACCGAGCTCGGGCCGCTCAACCAATGGATCCACATCTGGGCGTATAAGGATGCGAACGAACGCGCCCGGATCCGCGAGGAATCGCGCAAAGACGGCAGCTGGCCGCCTGCCACCCGCGGAATGTTCGTCAAGCAGGAGAACATGCTGGTCGTACCGGCGTCGTTCTCGCCGTTGCGTTAACGAGTTACCCTCATCCAGATCGCGCCAGCGATCGTGGGTGAGGGCACCCCGTCACGCTCAATTACCTCACACGGAATAAACCGAAGAGATTTTCAAAGAACCCGCCGCCGGTGCGCGGCGGCGCTGCGGCCATTACACCGGCGGGCGGCAGCGGTCCGCTCGGCAGCGGCCGCACCGGCATCGCCTGGGTGGCACCCAGCATAAAACGCCGCCAGGTCTGCGCTGGCAACGAGCCGCCCGTCACCTTGTTCATCGGCGTATTGTCGTCATTGCCGAGCCAGACCCCGGCGACGAGGTCGGCGGTGTAGCCGATGAACCAGGCGTCGCGATAATCCTGCGTCGTGCCGGTCTTCCCGGCGGCCGGGCGGGGCAGTACGGCGCTCCTGCCTGTGCCGTGCCCGATCACGGCGCTCAGCATCTGGTTCATGGTTCCGGTCAGCTCTGGGGTGACCACTTGTCCGAGCCCCGAACCGGTGCGGCGGAACACGACCTTTCCCGCGCCGTCGCGGATCTCGGTTATGCCATGCGGCCACACTCCCAAACCGCCATTCGCGAACGGCGCGTAGGCGGAAACCAGCTCCAGCAAGTTGACCTCGTTCGTGCCTAGAGCAAGGCTAATCTCGGGCGTGAGCGGTGACGAAATTCCGAGCCGGTGGGCGACCGCCACGACATTGCGTAGGCCGGCACGCTGCGCGACCTGGACCGCGATCGTGTTGACCGACTGGGCCAGGCCTTCAGCCAAGGTCATCTCGCCCTGGTAATGCCCGGTATAATCGCGGGGTTGCCAATTGCCGACGCGCATCGGCTCGTCGACGAACTGATCGGAGGGTTGTAAGCCGGCTTCCAGTCCGGCCAAATAGACGAACGGCTTGAAAGCGGAGCCAGGCTGCCGCTGTGCCTGGGTCGCGCGATTGAATTGGCTCCCGTTGTAGTCGCGACCGCCGACCATGGCGCGGACCGCTCCGTCCGGGGACATCGCGACGAGCGCACCCTGGCTCACCGCCATTTTGCTGCCTTCGCGGCTGATGACGTCCGCGATCGCAGCTTCGGCCTGGGCCTGCATGCGCGCATCGAGCGTCGTCACCACCGTCAAATCACGGTTTCCGGTACCGGCAAAATCTCCCAGCTGCTCGGCCACCCAATCCCCGAAATAACGAGCGCCCGGGCGCGTAACGGGCACCGCGGCAAGCGAAGTTCCGCCGCTCAGGGCGGCCATTGCCTGACTGCTGGTGACAACCCCGGCATCGACCATTTTGGCGAGGACTTGCGCAGTCCGCGCTGCGGCCTTGTCTTGGTCGCGGGTCGGGTTGAACCGGGTCGGTGCTTTCAATAGGCCCGCAATGGCAGCGCTTTCATAGAGGCTCGTTTGCCTCGCCGATTTGTTGAAATACCGATGCGCCGCGGCATCCACCCCATAGGTGCCGGCCCCGAGATAGACGCGGTTGAGGTAGATCTCGAGGATCTGGTTTTTCGAAAAACGGTGCTCGAGCCAAAGTGCGAGCAGCGTTTCCTGGATCTTGCGTCCGAGGCTGCGCTCGGGTGTCAGGAACAGGTTCTTGGCGAGCTGCTGCGTGATCGTGCTGCCGCCCTGGACCACATGTCCGGCGGCGAGATTGGCGAAAGCAGCCCGAACGAGCCCGATCGGATCGACCCCGAAATGGCTGTAGAAGCGGCGATCTTCGGTGGCTACGACGGCCTTCGGCAAGTAGGGCGATATTTCCTTCAGGGTCAACGGCTGCCCGAAGAGGTCGCCATAGGTCGTCAGCAGGCTGCCGTCCGCCGCCAGGATCGTGACGCTTGGACGCCGCTCGGCGCGGGTGAGCTCGCCGGTGTCGGGAAGCGTGAGGGCGAAATAGCCGAGAACGACGCCGCCGACGATCGCCATCCACAGCAGCAGCAACACGCCGAGCTTGGAGGCTCGCGGCAGGAAGCCTTTGCCGCGGGCGCGTCGCCGCGGCGCACGCGCTAGCGCTCGCGGCGGCGGCCGGATGCGCTCGGCGGGGTCGAGCCGCAACCTGGGCTCAGCCACGGGCGCCCGCCGCCGCTATCGTCTTGCTTTCCGACACCCCTGCTCCCCCGCCGGCCCACTCGCATGGCATGCTCTCAATTATCGGGCAAACTGTGGCAGCTGTTCGACAACGAATTCAGAGGAATCCCGCTCCGACGCCGGAACCTGAGGTCGAACGAAGCCGTTGTCGGAGCAGGACGGCGGGTCACGACTTTTCTCGGAGAGAGACGCATGGCTGACAGAAACGATGCCTCCTCGAGCATGATCACCGCGAGCGGGACAGTAGGGCAGGCTAACTCGACAACGGATGCGCAGAGAGGACGCAGCCGGAGCGTCGTCACAGAATTCTTGGACGCGGCCCGATCGGCGGCCGAATTGCTGCTCGAAGAACAGAAGCGACAGATCGCCGAAAAGGTTTCGGGAGTAGCCGAGGCGCTGCGAAGCGCCGCGCGTCCGCTCGACGAATTGCAAAGCCGCGTAATCGCCCGCTACCTCGAAGAGGGGGCGGCGCAGGTCGCTAGCCTTTCGCGCACGATGCACGAGAGGCATTGGGGCGAGCTGGTCGCCGACACCGAGGATTTCGCACGGCGCCAACCGACTTGGTTTGTGCTCGGCGCAGTTGCCACCGGCTTTGTCGTCGGGCGCCTCTTATGGGCGTCGACCAGGTCGGCGGCATAATGCCGATTGGTCGTCTCGCAGCGGCGAACCGCCGCGTACCGTGACGGCGGCGGTATCGAGCGCAACCGGCACTGCCGCCGGTGACCTGACCGGTAACGGCGCCCCGCTAACCGGAGCCGTGGAGACCCGCTGATGATTTCCGGCAACGGCCGCCTCGGGCCGGACATCGAAGAGCCCCGCGTGCGGTCGGCGCGTCCGCTCGCCGCGTTGCTGTCCGATCTCGCAGGCGAGACCAGCACACTGGTCCGCCAGGAGATCGCGCTGTTCAAGGCCGAGCTCAATGAAAAGCTGGGGCAGATCGGCGTCGGCGCAGGGGCGCTTGGCGCAGGAGCGATAATCGCCTTCAGCGGTTGGCTCGCATTGGTAGCGGCGGCGATCCTTGGCCTCAGCCATATTTTGGCACCATGGCTCTCCGCCCTGATCATCGGGATTTTGGTGATAGCGCTCGGGGCTGGGCTGGCGCTGTTCGGGAAGAGCCGGCTGAAGGCCGACGCTTTGGTCCCGCGCCGCTCGCTGAACTCGCTTCGCGAGGATGAAGCTTGGATCCGGGATCAGGTCTCGTGATCCGCTGAATGGAAACGGAAGGGAAGCGAAATGATTAGAGATTCACTGAAAGGCAACGGGCTCGGTGAGGTAATTCAAGCCAACAGCGTGCCGCTTACGTTGATTGGCGTGGGTCTTGCCTGGCTCGTAGCAAACAACACGGGTTTGGTGGATCGGGTAATCAAGGACGAGCGTGTCCAGGCCGCACAACGGCGGATCGGGGAGCTTGCCGGTGATATCGGGATCGGTGGCGGTTCGAGCGAAGCGCCCGGCGGGCAGGTCCTGGGACCTGACGGCGAGCCGCTGGCCCGCAACGATTCGGGGCGGGATAATGGTTGGGTGCATCAGGCGGCGGGAGCGGCGCGCGGCGCCATCAGCACAGTGCGCGACGCCGGCAGTGCCGTGCTCGATCGGGCCGGCGCAGCCGGCGATCTGGCCAACCGGGCGAGCGGTCAAGTGACGGAGAAGCTGTCGACCGATCCCTGGCTGATTGGCGTTGCCGGCTTGGTTGCAGGCGCGCTTTTTGCGGCGATATTGCCGCCCACCAGAATAGAGCAGGAATACGTCGGCGAAGCCCGCGACGGATTGTGGAACAAGGCCAATGAGTTTGGCCATGAGGCTGCCGAGCGGGTCCGGGAGCTCGCCGATTCCGCGACGCGCGGCAGGACGCGTTAGTCTTGCGGTGCCGGGAAGGGCCCGGCGGCAAACAGGGGAGGGACAATGGCTTACCTGATCCGGTGGGCGCGCGGGATGGCGTTGGGTTGGGGCCTGGTCGCCGCGCTTGCGCCCGGAGCAGCAAGAGCGCAGGTGCCGCCCGAAGCGGCCGAGATCACGGCGTGTTTGTGTCTGCAGCGGGCGGTCTCGGCGCTCTCGGCCGAAATGAACGCCAAAAATCAAGCCTTGAACGCGGTCACCCAACAGCTCGCTGACCTTGATTCGCAGCTCGCGCGCGATCGATCGACAATAAATGTCAACAACCCCGACGCGGTCGCTCGTTACAAGGCGCTGCTGGAACGACGCGATGGCGCCTATCGCCAGTCGATCGGCCCGGTCCATGCCGAAGCCGAGCAAGCCACGGCGCGCTACAATGTGCGGGTCAGCGAATACAACGCGCGCTGCGCCAACCGCCCGTTCAATTCGGCAATTGTGGCGCAGATACAAATCAATCTGGTGTGTCCGCCGCTGCAGTAAAGTGACGGCTGCAGGGGTGGCGCTCAACCGACGACTGCGTATGCGCGCGCTACTTTGGCATGGCGTGCGGGGGGACGCGCGCAAGGAAAGGCGCGAGGTTAGCCCCGAGGCAACGCCGCGCCCCTGATTCGGGCCCAGCGGCGGCTGGTAGGCCGGTGGAAATTCAGCCTGCGGTCGATCAGGGCAGCCAGCAACTACTTGAGAACCTGTGCGACACAATCAAGAAACCGAGTGGCGGTCCCAATAGCCGCCTCGACCCGCTCCGGAGGGACGGCCGCATCCGGTCCCGTCTCGTAATCGGCGATCGCCTTCAAGCTGTAGGCATGCGACAGGAACCGGCGCAGCTCCGTATCGACGCGCTCATCGCCTCGCGTCAGCAGATTGAATTGGCTGTTTACACCTTCATGGGTATTCGCTGTCTTGCCGGTGCGTTCGGAGATCAGAGCTTGCGCGGCGTGAAACGCAGCGAGGTAGGCTGCGCGCCCGGCTTCGTCGTTATAGTGCATCACGTCAAGCAGATTGCGCGCTTTGACCAGATATTCTCGCGCCTTGTCGAGATGTTCGTTGGTCTCCGGCGTCACAAATCGACGCCCTCGCGGCGGATTTCGCGCATCAACGATGTGCGGTCTTGATAAGCACCTGCTCGATACGGCATGGCGTGGATGACCGCGCCGGTGTCGTCGATAATGTCGGTCACGACCGGAACGATACGGTCGATCTCCCGCCAGCGGTCGGTCAAATCTCTCAGAAACACCGCAACGTCGTAATCCGAATCGGCGCGAGCCTCGCCGCGCGCGCGCGAACCGAACAGCACGACACGCTCGATCCGCTCGCCGTATAGCTCATCGAGTGCGGCTCGGAAGCGCTTCAGGATCGGATCGGCGGATTTGGCGATCATAGCCAATTATGTAGTCCGCGATATCCGGTCTCAACCGAACTTGCAGAAATGATTTCAGCCTCCCGCCGCGGCCCCAGGGAGATATAGAGCTCCCGCCGAAATACGAGAACGGTTCCTTAATCGTTATGTGAGTAATCAGCCAACTCCGTCGAATTCGGCCGTCACGGGATCCGCAGAAAATCGACAGAGCGAAGCGTTGCAATGACGAACTGGGCCGAGCGAGCCGAAACACAATACGCCGCCTTGGTGGGCTTTGCCGATATGCGGCGGAGGGAGTTGCTGCCGCTTCTGGAGCCGTACACCCGCGTCGCCGACCAGTACGGCGAGTTGATTTGCAGAATTGTTCTTATGCTCGGGCAAGTGCCACCGAAGGCCATACTGGATTCGATGACGCGTGGTCTCGCGGCTGATGTCCTCGATTTTTTTCACGAAGCGCGGACCTTAATCGAGAAGGGAATGCCCCATCTCGCTTATCCGATGGCGCGTCGAGCTTTTGAGTCGCTATGTCTCGTTGTAGCATCGAACCAAGATGAGGCCGTCGCAGCGAAGTGGCGCTCGGGCGTTGAAGTTAAATTTTACGAGGTGCGTAAAGTTTTATCTGCTCACCCGATGGGGGAGTCTGAAGTATCCCTAAAGGACACCTACTCGTTCTTTAGCGAAGCCACACATCCAAGGCGGGGTCTCGTCTCAATATGACCCAAGTCTGACTAGGGCTTACCACGAAACAGCAACGAATTGCCAAACGGCAAAGCAATGGCTCGGTGAGCAGTACAACCGCCTTCTTGCAGAAACGAAAGATACTGAGATTTCCTGATTCCCGTTCATCTCATCCCCCTTCGAGCTTGGGGATGAAGAAGATTTCGCAGCCTTCGCGGATCGGCTGGAAATAGGCGGTTTCGTGGATCGCGCCGTCGATCGCGACGGTGGTTTCTTCTTCGAGGTGCTCGCCGAGGCCGGGGTAGAGGCGGTCCATCTCCTTGATAACGCCGCGCAGGTTCTTCGCTTCGACCGTGAATTCGCGCACGCCGCCCGTATAGCGGCGGCTGAACCCAGAGGTGAAGACAACCCGCGCGGCCATGTCGGTTCCTTTCTACCGCAATCCCTCACCCACCAAGCCCTTCAGGCTTGGTCCCCCCTCTCCGCATTGCGGGAGAGGGTGTCGAGCGCAGCGACACGGCAGCGAGACGGGTGAGGGTCTTGCCGCCGGTCATCCCTAATCGTCCGCCTCGCCCTGGTCGAGTGCCGCGCGCACCTTCGGCGGCGACATCGGCAGTTCGGTGAGGCGGCGGTGGATCGCGCTGTCGATCGCGTTGGCGATCGCCGCCATCGGCGGCACGATGTTGACTTCGCCGACCCCCTTGGCGCCGTAGGGGTGGGCCGGGTTCGGCACCTCGACCATGACCGCCTCGATCATCGGCATGTCGGAAGCGACCGGCACGCGGTAGTCGAGGAACCCGGCGTTGTCGAGCCGGCCCTGCCGGTCGTAGATGTACTCCTCGTTCAACGCCCAGCCGATGCCCTGCGCGACGCCGCCCTGGATCTGGCCCTCGACATAGGAGGGGTGGATCGCCTTGCCGACGTCTTGGGCCGCGACAAAGCGCAGGATCGTCACCTTGCCGGTCTCGGGATCGACCTCGACATCGCAGAACTGCGTCGAGAAGCCGGGCGCCATGCCGCCGGCATTGACCGAGGCCGCCGCGGTGATCGGGCCGCCGGTCAGCGCTTTCTTCGCCGCCAGCTCCTTGAACGACAACGGCGCGAAATCGCCGACATTGCTGCTCGCCGGCTTGGCCTGGCCGTCCTCCCAGACGACGCCGTCGACATCGACGTCCCAGATCATCGCGGCCCTGGCGCGCAGTTCGTCGACCACCTTCTTGCTCGCCTCGATGACCGCCATGCCGGTCGCGAAGGTGACGCGCGAGCCGCCCGTCACATGGGTGTAGCCGACCGACGAGGTGTCGGCGACGATTGAGCGGATCTGGTGGTAGTCGATCCCCAAGGTCTCGGCCGCCATCAAGGCCATCGATGCGCGCGAGCCGCCGATGTCGGGGCTGCCGGTCGCGATGATGACGGTGCCGTCCTCGTTGACCTGCACTGAGGCGCTCAACTCGCCGCCGCCGTTGAACCAATAGCCCGACGCGACGCCGCGCCCCTGGTTGGGGCCGAGCGGCATCTTGTAGGCCGGATGATTGGCCAATGCCTCGACCGTTTCGACATAGCCGCCATGGCCGAGCTTGGGCCCGTAGATCATTGGCGTGCCGGCTCGTGCAGCGTTTTTGAGCCGCAATTCCAGCGGGTCCATGCCGATCTTCTTCGCCAGCATGTCGAGCACGCTTTCGGCCGCAAAGGCCGAGATCGGCGAGCCGGGGGCCCGGTAGGCGGCCGATTTCGGCCGGTTGCACACGACGTCGTAGCCGATCGTGTGCTGGTTCGAGATGTTGTAAGGCGCAAAGGCGCACATGCACGCGTTCATTACCGGCGAGCCGGGAAAGGCGCCAGCCTGGAATTTGAAGACGCCTTCGGCAGCGGTGATCGTGCCGTCGCGCTTGACGCCGATCTTGACCCGCATCGACGAGCCCGATGTGGGCCCTGAGGCCTTGAACACCTCGTCGCGGCTCATCGTAATCTTGACCGGCCGTCCCGATTTCTTGGCGAGCAAAGCGGCGACAGGCTCGAGATAGACGACGGTCTTGCCGCCAAAGCCGCCGCCGATCTCGGCCGGCGTCACATGCACATCGCCGACCGGCATGCCGAGCAGCTTGGCGGTCAGGGCGCGGACGACGAAATGCCCTTGGCTCGACGCCCAGATCTCGGCCTTGCCGTCGTGGTCGAAGCGCGCGGCGCAGGCATGCGGCTCGATATAGGCCTGGTGCACCGCCGCTGTCTTGAACTCCTTCTCGACGATCACATCGGCCTCGGCAAAGCCGGCATCGATATCGCCGATCTTAAACTCGACCCGCTTGGAGATGTTGGAGGGCCGGGTCGGCGCCGGCTCTATGCCGCGGGTGATCTGGTTCTCGAAGAGCAATGGCGCGTCCGGATTCATCGCCTCGTCCACATCGATGACGTGCGGCAGCACTTCGTAATCGATGTCGATCAGCGCAGCGGCTTCCTCGGCGACACTCTTGTTGATCGCGGCGACGGCGGCGACGGCGTGGCCCTCATAGAGCGCCTTCTCGCGCGCCATGACGTTGCGCGTGATGTGCCAGAAATTCTGCGCTACCCGCTCCGGACCCTGATACTCGAATTTGTGGTCCGGGAAATCCGCGGCGGTCACCACTGCCTTGACGCCGGGCAACGCCTCCGCCTTCGAGGTATCGATCGAGCGGATGCGGGCGTGCGCATGTGGCGAGCGCAGGATCTTGCCGTAGAGCGTGCCGGCCGTCGCGAAATCCGCGCCGTACATCGCCCGGCCCGTCACCTTCGGCACCCCGTCCGGACGGATCGGCCGTGTTCCAACCCACTTCCACCGTGTCGGCGCAATATCGTTCACTGCATCCCTCCACTCGTCAGATCGATCTGCTATGGGTTACCGTCGCGCGACGCGGCAACAAATGCAAGGCCTAGGAGGCAAAGCCATGGCTCTGGAAGTAAGGCGAATCGTTACCGGGCACGACGCGAACGGGAAGGCCATCGTCAAGACCGACGAGCGGCTGCAAGGCGTCAGCCGGCTCGGGCGCCCGCATATCGCGGGTTGCGAGATCTGGTCGACCGACAAGATGCCGGTCGACAATACATCGGAAGAGGCCGAGGCGGCGCAGCGCGCAGGCTTCGTCAAACGCTACAACTATGTCGGCACCGGCCAGGGCACGGTAATCCGCATCACCGAATTCGCGCCCGGTGCGCCGAAATTCATGCACCGTACCGAGACGGTCGACTACGCGCTATTGCTTTCAGGCGAGTGCGACCTCGAGCTCGACAGCGGCGAGGTCGTACATATGAAACCGGGCGACATCGCCGTGCAGCGCGGCACGATGCACGCCTGGGTCAATAACGGCCCGGCGCCCTGCGTCTTTGCGTTCATCCTGATCGACGCGGAGGCGGCCAAAGTTGGCGGCGAGGAGCTGCGCACGCATTTCCCGGCGCCATAGGAACGCGGTATCGTCTACGCGACCAGATAGAGAGAACGGCGCCATGGAATTCGGCATGTTCCACCAATTTCCGGCCCTCCCCGGCCGCACGCAAAAAGAGGCTTTCGCCGAGGCGTTCGAGCAGATCGACGCCGCCGAGCGTTGGGGCCTCGATACGATGTGGCTGGCCGAATTGCATTTTGATCCGCAGCGCTCGGTATTGTCGGCGCCGCTCAGCATTGCCGCCGCGGTTGGAGCCCGTACCGAGCGGATCAAGATCGGCATTGCCGTCCAGGTCTTGCCACTTTGCCACCCGCTCCGGCTGGCCGAGGAAGCCGCGACGGTCGACCACATCAGCGGCGGCCGGCTGATCTTCGGGGTCGGGCGTAGCGGCCTGCCGCGCACCTATGAGGATTACGGCGTGTCGTACGCCGAAAGTCGCGACCGTTTCACTGAGGTTCTGGATATTGTCGAGCTGGCGTGGTCGCAACCGGGTTTTTCGTATGACGGCAAGTACTTCAAATTCCAGAACATCACAGTGGCGCCGCGCCCGCTGCAGCAGCCTCATCCGCCGATCCGCATAGCCGCCGCGAGCCCGGACACCTATCCCGCCGTAGGCGAGCGCGGGCTGCCGATCTTTATCAACGCGCGTTACGGCTCCTTTGCGGAATTTGCCCCGGAGATCCGGGTCTATCGCGAGGCCTATGCGGCGGCCGGCCACGAGGGTAGGGGGCAGGTTTACCTGCGCGTCCCGGCTTATCTCGCCGAGACCGAGGATCGGGCGCGCGAGGAGCCCAGGGAAAGCCTGATGCACTTCTACCGGGAGCAGGCGCAACGGCTCAGGGATTCGTTGAGCCGCGCCGGCACGCGCGCGATCGAAGGCCGGGCCGAGCGGCTCAAACGCATCGAAAACCTGACCTACGACGAGGCGTTGACGGGTCAAGTGCTGGTCGGCACCCCGGATCAGGTCACGGAGCGCCTGCGTGTCCTGCAGGACGAGCTCGGCATCGACGGCATCCTGGCGGAACTCAATTGCGGCGGCCTCATCCCGCACCGCCAGGTTATGACGGCGTTGCAGCTCCTTTGCCAGGAAGTCAAGCCGCGGTTTCATTGATCTTTAACCCCGTCGTTCCCGCCCAAACGGGAACCCAGGATGGCAGCGCTCCGAGCGTCGCCCCTGTTCAAGCCAGGGGCAGGTCCTGGACCCCCGCTTTGGCGGGGGTGACGATTGCGTGAAAGGTAAATCATGCCGGGTCCATTGCACGGGTACCGGGTCATCGACTTGACATCGAACGTAGCGGGGCCGCTGGCGACAATGATCCTCGGCGACCAGGGCGCCGATGTGATCAAGGTCGAGGCGCCGGACGGCGGCGACGCGACGCGCTCCGGCGGCAACCGGCGGGCCGGGTTTACCGCCTCCTTCCTCAACAACAACCGCAACAAGCGCTCGATCGTCCTCGATCTGAAGACGGCGGGCGGCCGCGACGCCCTGCTGCGACTCGCGGCCGGCGCCGACGTTTTTGTGCAGAATTTCCGTCCCGGCGTAGCCGACCGGCTGGGCGTCGGCGAAAACGCCGTGCGCGCCGTCTCACCGCGCATCGTTTACGTCTCGATCAGCGGCTTTGGGGAGAAAGGCCCTTACGCCGAGAAGCCGGCCTACGATCCGGTTATTCAGGGCTTCTCGGGGCTCGCAACGGTGCAAGCGGGCTCCGACGAGGCGCGCCCACGGCTGCTGCGAACCATACTGCCCGACAAATTGACCGCGATCACCGCCTCCCAGGCGATCACCGCGGCGCTGCTGGCGCGCGCGCGCACCGGCGAAGGCCAGCATGTCCAGCTGTCGATGCTCGAAGCCGTGCTCTCTTTTATGTGGGCCTCGGATATGAGCGGCCAGACCTTTGTCGGCGACGAGCCGGCGCGGCAGGAGCAGGCGAGCGCCTTCGACCTGATCTACGAGACGGCGGATGGGTATATGACGGTGGCGGCCTTGACCGATCGGCAATGGACCGGCTTGGCGCGCGTCGTCGGTCGGCCTGAATGGCTCGACGACGAGCGGTTCAAGACCCCGGCATTGCGCCAGAAGAACATCGACGCACGCCTGCAAGTGACCCAGGACGCACTGATGGCCCGCCCGGCCGCCGAGTGGATCGAGCTCCTGACGGTCGCCGGCGTCCCCTGCGGCCCGGTGCTGACCCGCAATCAGGTCATCCGGCATCCGCAAGTTGCGGCGCTCGGCCTTGTCGTCGAGACCGAGCATCCCCAGGCCGGCCGCCTGCGCCAGACGCGGCCGGCGGCGCGCTTTTCGCACACCCCGGCGGAGATCCGCCGCGGCGCCCCAGCATTCGGCGAGCACACGCAGGAGGTTTTGGCCGAGCTCGGCTACTCGGCGGCCGATATTGCGAAAATAAGCCCGGAGACCAGCCGATGATCGAATTTTATTATTGGCCGACGCCGAACGGCTGGAAAATCGCGATCATGCTCGAGGAGTGCGGCCTCGAGTATCGTGTGATCCCGGTGAACATCGGGCGCGGCGACCAGTTCAAGCCCGAATTCCTGGCGATCAGCCCCAATAACCGCATGCCGGCGATAGTCGACCACGATGCTGAGGAGGCGCCGGTGACGGTGTTCGAGTCCGGCGCCATTCTCATCCACTTGGCCGAGCGGACCGGGCGTTTCATGCCGCAAACCAAGCGCGGCCGCAAAGAATGCCTGGAATGGCTCTTCTGGCAAGTCGGCAATCTCGGCCCGATGGCCGGCCAGCTGAGCCACTTCGTCAATTATGCCAAGGGGGAGCACCCATATTCGCGCAAACGCTATGCCGACGAATACAATCGGTGCCTCGGTGTCCTAGAGCGGCGGCTCGACGGGCGTGAGTTCATCCTCGACGACTACTCGATCGCCGACATGGCGAGCTGGCCCTGGGTATTGATCGCCAAGCCGCTCGGCCAGCCGCTCGACGATTTCCCGAACGTCGCCCGCTGGCGCGAGACGATCAAGCAGCGCCCTGCGGTGCAGGCCGGCGTCGATTTGGGCAAGGAACTGCGCCGCTCGGCACCGCCGAGCGACGAGGAGCGCCGGGTCCTGTTCAACCAAAACGCACGGGACGTGCTGCGGCAGCAGTGAGGGACAGTTACTTTGCCATCGCGGCGTCGGCACCGGCTTTGGCGACCTGTCCGTCCTGAGGAGCAGCCCCGCCGGAAGCTCCGATGGCCCCGATGATTTTGCCATCGAGGATAATTGGGAAGCCGCCCTCGATTGGGGTCGCTCCACGAAGGCCGAGTGTGCGCAAGCCGAGGCCGCCTTGCGCAACCAAATCTTCGAATACCTTGCTCGGCCGGCGAAAATCCAGCGCGGTGTGTGCCTTGTCTTCCGCAACACGAATTGAGCCATACTGCGTGTTGTCCATCTTGTGCAGCATCACCGTATGACCGGTGCTGTCGAGAATGACTATCGCCATGGCCCAGTTGTTCTTCATGGCCTCCGCCTCGGCGGCGGCCATGGCTTTCTTGGCTGCATCGAGAGTGATCGGCGAGCCGTAAGGGATCGTGGGCGGCGGCGAGGGTGCAGCGGGCTGCTGAGCGCCGCTGGGAAAGGAACTGCCGACCAAGAGTGCAGCCGCGACAACGAGAGGCCCCAGCCCGTACATGGCGTTTTCTCCTCAGGCTTAATTTGTTCTTCCGCGCGCCGACCCAAAATAACCGGGTCGAGATTAGCCCGGCATTTTCGCAAAGCGCTGCCTCTCGCCGCCGAGCTCTACCCATGGCTGGGCGCTATCGCAGAAGATCTCCATCCCCGGTTTTACCCAGCTTGGGTCATCGAGCGTCCCGGCCATGATCATCGTGACGTTCGGCATGACCTCGGCCTCGTCGATAAGCGTCGATCCGCATTCCGGGCAAAAGCGCCGATAGGTCGCTTTCCCGCTGTCGCCCCGACCGGCGAACGTTTGCAATGTGCCCTGCACGTTTAAGGCAGGTGTTGGCAGCGCCACGACGATGGCAAAGGCGGTCCCGGTACCTTTCTGGCAGTTCTTGCAGTGGCACACGCCGACAAAGGCGGGCTCGGCGTCGGCCGAATAGCGTACTTTGCCGCACAAGCAGCCACCCTCGATTTTCATTTAGCCCTCCCAGCTCCCGATGAAACGAACACATTCACCGAGCAGGATGGCGCAGTCGGTTCTCGTGTGCTAGCGTGATCTTTGCGATGCGACAGGGAAGTCCGGTGCGAGACCGGCGCTGCCCCCGCAACTGTTAGCGGCGAGTCCGCGGCAAACGCCACTGGCTGGGTCAGACCCGGCTGGGAAGGCGCCGCGGTCGACGACCCCGAGCCAGGAGACCTCCGCATCGCGCGAGCTGCGACGATTCCTCGGGCGGAGGAGGAGGGGCCATTGCCGGCAAATGGCGCGGACGAACCGCGTCTTCCCCACGTCACCTTGGTGTTGGGCGGCGCCCGCTCGGGCAAGAGCCGCTATGCCGAGCGCCTCGTCGAGGACGCCGCGAGAGGGGGCACCTATTGCGCCACCGCCGAGGCGGGCGACGCCGAGATGGCCGCGCGCATCGCCACGCATCGGGCACGCCGCGGTTCGTTCTGGCATACGGTAGAGGCGCCGCTGGCGCTCCCGTCGGCCATCGCTGCGCTTGCCAAACCCGAGCGTCCCCTTCTCGTCGATTGCTTGACCCTATGGTTGTCGAACCTGCTCCTCGCGGGCAGACAAGCCGGCGAAGAGATTGGCGAGTTGTGCAGCGCATTGCGGAAGGCCCGTGGCACGGTCGTGCTCGTTAGCAACGAGGTCGGCATGGGGCTCGTCCCCGAGACACAGCTCGGCCGCACCTTCCGCGACGCCGCCGGTCGCCTCAATCAGGAAGTTGCGGCGCTCGCCGACCGCGTCGTGTTTGTCGCGGCCGGCCTGCCCCTCGTGTTGAAGGAGGGCTGACCGATGCGGCGCGTTCCGGCGACGGTCATTACCGGTTTCCTCGGTGCCGGCAAGACGAGCCTCGTGCGGCATTTGCTGGCGCATGCCGGGGGGCAGCGTCTCGCGGTCATCGTCAATGAGTTCGGCGAACTCGGTATCGATCGGGAGCTGCTGCTGGGCTGCGGCGACACGGTGTGCGGCGAGAACGATGTTGTCGAGCTGGCCAATGGATGCCTCTGCTGCACGGTGGCCGATGACTTCGTGCCGACCTTGACGCGCCTTCTCGACCGCGGCATGCCGCCCGAACACATTCTGATCGAGACCTCGGGTTTGGCTCTGCCCAAACCGCTGGTGCAGGCCTTCGCGTGGCCCGAGATCCGCACCCGCACCACCGTCGACGGCGTGGTGACAGTAATCGACGGTGCGGCAGTTGCCGCCGGGCTGTTCGCGGCCGACCCCGAAGCCGTCGCCCGGCAGCGTTCGGCGGATCCCGCGCTGGCTCACGACAACCCTATCGAGGAGGTTTTCGCCGACCAGCTCGCTTGCGCCGATCTCGTGATTCTCAACAAGACTGACCTGATCGCCCCGGAACGTCTGACGACGCTCTGCCGCGGGGTCCAGGCCCAGCTTCGTCCGGGGGTGAAGCTCGTCGGCGTGCGCGAGGGCAGGGTAGCACCGCAGGTGGCGCTCGGTCTGGCGGCGGCTGCCGAGGACGACCTTGCCTCCCGCCCCTCGGTGCACGAGCTCGAAGCCGGGCACGATCACGACGATTTCGAGAGTTTTGTCGTGACAGCAGGGCCGGTAGTGGACGGGAATGAATTCCTTGCCCGGCTGCGTGCCGCGATCGGCTTGCACGACGTGCTGCGGGTCAAAGGTTTTGTCGACCTGCCCGGCCGCGATCGCCGGCAGGTCGTGCAAGCGGTCGGCGAGAGGGTGCAACAACATTTCGACCGCCCTTGGCACGCTGGCGAGAAACGCGAGACGCGGCTCGTCGTGATCGGCCGCAAAGGCCTCGACCGTGCCGCCATCACATCGGCCCTAGGCGGACTGGGCGGCTGAATGCACCTGCTTGCAACGATGCCGGGCACGATCGCCGATGGTTCGGCCGCCGTCGATCTCGCCCAGACCCCGGGTGACATTATATTGCTGTCGAGCGCCGATACCGAAATCGCGCTCCTCGCATCGGCACAGAAGCGGCGCCGCGCGCAAGATCCGCTGGCACCCCGCCTGCGTCTGGCGCCAATCTCGCGGCTCGGCCACAATTTCTCCGTCGACCTCTACATGGAGACGGTCGCGCAAGCCCGGCTGGTCGTCGCTCGGCTGCTCGGCGGCAGCACGTATTGGCCCTATGGGCTCGAGCGCCTGATCGAGACTTGCCGGGTGCATGGCATCCCGCTGGCGCTGGTGCCCGGCGACGACAAACCCGATCCGGAACTCGATCGGCTCTCCACGCTGCAGTCTGGGCAGGTCCACCGCCTGTGGCGGTACCTCGCCGAAGGCGGCCCCGCCAATGCCGACAACCTGCTCCGCTTCGCCGGATCTCTGATCGGTTGTGAGACAGAATGGGCGGAGCCGGCGGCCCTGCTGCGGGCCGGGCTGTACTGGCCCAATCGCGCCCTGCCCAGCCTCAGCGAAATCACCGCGTTGTGGCGCGGACACGGCGGGATTGTGCCGATCGTGTTCTACCGGGCATTGGTGCAGTCGGGGAACACTGCGCCGGTCGACGCTCTGGTCGAGGCTCTATCTCGCCGGCGCCTTCGTCCGCTGCCGATTTTCGTGCAGACTCTCAAGGATCGTGAAAGTGCCGCGCTGATCGCCGAACTCTTCGCTGCAGCGCCGCCGTCGGTGATCCTCAACGCGACGGGTTTTTCAGCCGGCGCCGCTGGCAGTGCCGACCCGCTGGCAAGCGCAGACTGCCCGATCCTGCAGGCGGTCTTTGCCGGTAATGACGAGGAGAACTGGCGCACCGGAACCCGAGGACTTGGTCCGCGCGATCTCGCAATGAATGTGGCGCTCCCGGAGATTGATGGGCGCATTCTGTCGCGGGCGGTGTCGTTCAAGGCGCCGCTCGGGCGCGACCGCGAGACCGAGGCCGATCTAGTCGGCTACAAGCCAGTCGCCGACCGCATCGCGTTTGTCGCCGATCTCGCGCGCAATTGGGCGCGGCTGCGAGCGAAACCTCCCTCGGAACGCCGTATCGCGCTGATCCTCGCCAATTATCCGAACCGCGACGGCCGGATCGGCAACGGCGTCGGTCTCGATACGCCGGCTTCGGCGATCTCGATCCTGCGCACGCTCGCACAGGCGGGCTACCGGATCGCGGACGCGCCGGACGATCCTGGAGAATTGATCCATCGGCTGCTCGACGGTCCGACCAACGGCAATCCCGGTGCGGCTGGCGAGGAATCTCTGTCCTTCGCCGATTATTCTGCTTTTTTCGCGACCCTGCCGGTGTCCGTGCAGCGGGCGGTAGCGGACCGCTGGGGAGCCGCAGAACGCGATCCATTCTTCCGGCCGGGCCGGCTCGATTGCGGCCGCTTCGCCATTCCCGGCTTCCGCGCCGGCAATCTCGCCGCGCTGATACAGCCGGCGCGCGGCTACAACATCGACCCGAAAGCAACCTACCACGATCCGGCCTTGGTGCCGCCGCACGGCTATTTCGCCGTCTATGCTTGGCTCGCCGACGAATTCCGCGCCGACGCCGTGATCCAGCCTCGGCAAGCATGGCACACTCGAATGGCTGCCGGGTAAGGCGCTGGCTTTGTCCGCCGAATGCTTCCCGGAAGCGGTGCTTGCGCCATTGCCGCATCTCTATCCGTTCATCGTCAACGATCCCGGCGAGGGCACGCAGGCCAAAAGGCGGGCTCAGGCGGTCATTATCGACCATTTGACGCCGCCTCTGACCCGCGCAGGCAGCTACGGGCCGATGGCCGAACTCGAGCGGCTGATCGACGAGTATTACGAGGCTGCGCTGGGCGATTCCCGCCGGCTCGCTGTGCTCGCCGCGGCGATTCTCGAACAAGCCCGCGCTACCGGGCTAGAAGGTGATTGCGGCATTACCGCGAGCGATGAAACCGCCGCCGCGCTGCGCAAGCTTGATGGGTTTCTCTGCGAGTTGAAAGAGCTGCAGATACGCGATGGGCTACATGTCTTTGGCCGAAGCCCGCAGGGCGAGAAGCTGCACTCGCTGCTGGTTGCCTTCGCCCGCCCCGGGCGCGGCGCCGCGCCGCAGGACGCCTCGCTGCTGCGGGCGCTTGCGGCGGATCTCGGCCTCGGCGAGGATCCGCTCGGCGAAGATCCTGCCGAACCCTGGACCGGGGCGCGTCCTTGTGCGCTCGCCGGCCCCGGGCCGTGGCGCAGTTACGGCGACACGGTCGAGCGTCTGGAGACGTTGGCCTTACGCCTCGTCGCGGGCGAAGTGGCGCCTGAACCGAGCTGGTCACACTCCCTTGCGGTTCTCGACTGGATCGAACATCAACTAGGCCCGGCTGTCACGGGAAGTGGCGCCGCCGAAATCTCCGGGCTTCTCGCCGGGCTCGACGGGCGTTTTGTTCCGCCCGGGCCCTCTGGCGCGCCGAGCCGCGGCCGGCCCGAGGTATTGCCGACCGGCCGCAACTTCTATTCGATCGACACCCGCGCCGTGCCGACGCAAGCGGCCTGGCAGCTCGGCTGGAAATCGGCGGCATTGCTGCTCGAGCGCCACGCCCAGGAATATGGAAATTACCCGGCGCGGGTCGCATTGTCGGCATGGGGGACCGCCAACATGCGGACCGGCGGCGACGACATCGCGCAGGCGCTGGCGCTGATCGGCGCGCGTCCGGTGTGGGAGCGATCGAGCGGTCGCGTGACCGGGTTCGAGATCCTGCCGGCCTCGGTGCTCGATCGGCCGCGCGTCGATGTCACTCTGCGCGTGTCCGGGTTTTTCCGAGATGCGTTTCCCGGGCTGATCGACCTTTTCGATTCGGCCGTTCGGGCGATCGCCGAACTCGATGAGCCGGTCTCGGTCAACCCGCTCGCTGAGCGCGTCGCCGAGGACCGGCGTACGCTTGAAGCTCAGGGGGTTTCGCCGCAAGAAGCGAACCGGCGTGCCGGCTATCGGGTTTTCGGCTCGAAGCCCGGCGCATACGGGGCGGGGCTTCAAGTCATGATCGACGAGCGGATCTGGGACGACGAAGCCGATCTCGCCGAGGCCTATCTCGGCTGGGGCGAGTACGCGTATGGGGCGGGCTGCGAGGGCCGCTCCGAGCGTGAAATGCTCGAAGCGCGACTGGCAGAGACCGATGCGGTGTTGCACAACCAGGACAACCGCGAGCACGATCTGCTCGACAGCGACGATTACTATCAGTTCGAGGGTGGCCTCGCCCTCGTCGTCCGGTGCCTGTCGGGCCGCGCGCCGGCCGTGTGGCATAACGACCACTCGCGGCCCGAGAGGCCGCGAATCCGCAGCCTGCGCGAGGAACTAGGACGCATCGTCCGCGGCCGCGCCGCGAACCCACGGTGGATCGCGGGCGTCATGCGGCACGGCTACAAGGGCGCCGCCGAGATCGCCGCCACCGTCGACTACCTCTTTGCCTTCGCGGCCACCTCGCGGGCGGTCGACGATGTGCATTTCGATGCCCTCTACGACGCCTATCTCGCAGACGATTCGGTGCGCGGCTTCATGGCCGAGCACAACCCTGCGGCCCTCAACGAGACCAGCCGCCGCTTCCTTGAGGCAATAGACCGCGGCCTGTGGCGCCCGCGTCGCAACAGTGCGCGTGAGGATCTGACGAAATGGAGCGCTGCGTGAGGGCCCATCACCCCTTCTCCGCCCCGGTGGGCGAAGAGGGCAAACATTTCGAGACCGAAGAAGAACTCAACCGCCGCCACAACGAAAAAATGGCTCGGCGCAAGGCAGTGCGTGAGCGCATGCTGGCGACCAAGACGGAAGAGCGTGGTCTCTTGATCGTCCATACCGGGAAGGGAAAGGGAAAATCGACGGCCGCTTTCGGATTGGTGCTGCGCTGCCTCGGTCACGGCATGCGGGTCGGTATCGTCCAGTTCGTCAAGGGAGTGTGGTCGACCGGGGAGCGTGTTGCTCTGGAGCGGTTCGGCGATCTCGTCACCTGCCGCGCTATGGGGGAGGGATTTACGTGGGATACACAGGACCGCGCTCGCGACATCGCCGCTGCCCGGAATGCCTGGGCGACCGCTAAAGCGATGCTGTTGGATCCGGCCTACCGGCTGGTATTGCTCGACGAGCTCAATATCGTGTTGCGCTACGATTATCTGCCGCTCGGCGAGGTCGTGGCGGCACTGAAGGCGAAACCGCGTGACCTGCACGTCGTGGTCACTGGCCGCAACGCCCGGCCTGAACTGATAGAGGCGGCCGATCTCGTCACCGAGATGATGCTCGTCAAGCACCCGTTCCGCACCGGGGTCAAGGCGCAACCGGGGATTGAGTTCTAATGGCGCGCGCCCTGATGCTCCAGGGGACCGGGTCGGACGTCGGCAAATCGCTGCTGCTGGCGGGTCTGGCGCGCGCTTTCACGCGGCGAGGTCTGCGGGTGCGGCCGTTCAAGCCGCAGAACATGTCGAACAACGCCGCAGTGACCGTCGATGGCGGCGAGATCGGCCGGGCGCAGGCATTGCAGGCGCGCGCCTGCGGGACGGCCGCGGTTACCGACATGAACCCGGTGCTGCTGAAGCCGCAGTCGGAAAGCGGGGCGCAGATCGTATTGCACGGCCGAATTTGGGGCGCCGCCGGCGCCGGCGAGTATCGGCGGCTGGCTCCCAGCCTGTTGCCGGCGATCCTCGGCTCGTTCTCCCGCCTCGCCTCGGCAGCCGACCTCGTCCTCGTCGAGGGGGCGGGTAGCCCGGCGGAGATTAATCTGCGCGACGGCGACATCGCCAATATGGGTTTTGCCGAGGCGGCCGATGTCCCGGTAGTGCTGGTCGGCGATATCGAGCGCGGCGGCGTCATCGCCCAGCTGGTCGGCACACACGCGCTGCTGTCGGCGTCCGAGCGCGCGCTGCTCGCCGGGTACATCGTCAACAAATTCCGCGGCGATGTCCGGCTCTTCGACGGCGGCATCGCGGCTGTCACGGCACGAACCGGGATGCGCTGTTTTGGTATCGTGCCGTATTTTCCAGCTGCGGCGGTGCTTCCTGCAGAGGATTCTCTGGGGCTAACACCGCCCCTCACCCAACCACCCCCCATCCTAACTCTTCCTCGCTTGCGGGGGAGGGAAGGGGAGGGGGCTGGCTTCGAGCACAGCGAGGCGGGTGAGGGAAGGGGGCCTGTCCGGATTGCGGTCCCCCTGCTGCCGCGCATCGCCAATTTCGACGATTTCGATCCGCTTCGCGCGGAGCCGGGCGTTGAGCTGGTCATGGTGCGGCCAGGGAGCCCGCTGCCGCTGGACGCCACGCTTGTCATTCTTCCCGGCTCGAAGGCCACGATCAGCGATCTCGAATTTTTGCGGCGCGAGGGGTGGGACATCGACCTTCTCGCGCATCGCCGCCAGGGCGGACGAATACTCGGCCTTTGCGGTGGCTATCAGATGCTCGGCCGGAGCATCGCCGATCCGCTCGGTGTGGAAGGACGCAAACAGACGGTGCCCGGGCTCGGTTTTCTCGACATCGAGACTGTTCTGACTGACACAAAACGCCTCACCGAATTTTGCGGCGTCGAGCTGGCGAGCGGAATGCCGGTCAGGGGTTACGAAATGCACCTAGGAGAGACGAGCGGGCCGGGCCTCCAACGTCCCTTGTTGCGCCTGACGAGCGGCACGGATGGCTGCGTCAGCCCCGATGGGTTGGTGGGCGGCTGCTACATGCACGGGCTGTTTGCGAGCGACTCTTTTCGTCGCGCATTTCTGGCGGGGTTGGGAGCGGAGGCCGGCGGAATCCTGTATGACCACCTGGTCGAGACCACGCTTGACTTGCTCGCCGACCATCTCGAGCGGAGTCTCGATCTTTCGGCGCTCTTGGCCACGGCTCGGCCGCCTGGCCTCAGGCGAGTAGCGTAGCATGTGCAGCAAGCCAGGCGCCCAGCAACAGCCCGCCCTGGATCAGACAGGCGAGGCGGTAGAGTTCCAGTCCCCGCACAATGTCGGGTCCGCCGGCCCGGGCGCGTCCGTCGCCGAGCCACGGATCGGCGACGAGACCCTCCGGGTACCGGCGCGGTCCCGCCAGCGCCAGACCGAGCGCCCCCGCCATCGCGCTCTCCGGCCAGCCGGCGTTGGGCGAATGGTGTTTACGCCCGTCGCGCAGCATGATGGCCAGCGCGTGACCGGGCCGGCAATTCTTGGCGAACACCGCCGCCACTGCGAGAAGCAGCCCGCTGAGCGGCGCCGGTACGGTATTGAGAACATCGTCGAGGCGCGCTGCCGCCCATCCAAAGGCGCGGTAATGGGGGGTTCGATGGCCGATCATGCTGTCAAGCGTGTTCGCGATCTTGTACGCGAAGAGCCCGGGCAGACCGAGCAGCAGGTACCAGAAAACCGGCGCGACGACGCCGTCGCTGAAATTTTCCGCCAGGCTTTCAATCGCCGCGCGGGCCACGCCGTGCACGTCGAGGCTCATCGGGTCGCGGCCGACGATATGCCGTACTGCCTCGCGTCCGCCCTCCAGCCCGCTATTAGCGAGCCCCGCTGCCACCGCGGCGACATGCTCGTAAAGGCTGCGCTGCGCAATGAGGACGCCAATTATGGCGGCTTCGACCGCGGCGCCAATCAAACTGCCGCGGCAGGCGCGTTCGACGATCAGCCCAATCAGCGCCGCGCCGCCGACCAGTACCAAGACCGTCACGATGCCACGTTCGCGGCGCGACGCTTCGCGGCGGATTTCACGGTTGAGCTTGCGGTCGAAGAATGCGATCGCGCGGCCGGCGAGGACAACCGGGTGCGGCACATAGCGAAAGATCGCCGGCATTTCGCCGAACAGCGCGTCGATCACGAGGCCCGCGACGAGCAGCAGCACAGGGTCGGCTGTCACCGGCGTCATTGTCGCGGTGTGAGGAACAGCTGTTGAGCAAGACGGCGGTACTCCTCTGCGGACACGGCAGCCGCGATCCCGAAGCGGTCGTCGAATTCGAGCTGGCGGCCGCGGCATTGCGCTCGCGGCTGCCGGAATTCGATTTCGCCACCGGTTACCTCGAATTCGCCCGCCCGACGATCGGCGACGGCCTCGCTCTCTTGGCCCGGCGCGGCGCCCGGCGGATCCTGGCGATCCCCGGCATGCTGTTCGCGGCAAGTCACGTCAAAAACGACCTGCCTTGGGAGATGAACACCTTCATCGCCGAGAATCCCGGTATCGATGTGCGTTTCGGACGCGATCTTGGCATCGACCCCAAGCTGCTGCGCGCCGCGGCCGACCGGATCGCAGCAGTGTCCGCCGAGACGGGAATTCCTCGCGCTGAGACCTTGCTCTTGGTGGTCGGGCGCGGCACGAACGACCCCGACGCCAATTCCAACATCTCCAAGCTCGCTCGGATGCTGTGGGAAGGCATGGGGCTGGGATGGGCGGAGGTCGCCTTCAGCGGGGTCGCCCATCCGCGGGTGGATGCCGCACTGATGAGGTGCGCAGCACTCGGTTTCCGCCGCATTATCGTGTTTCCCTATTTTTTGTTTACCGGGGTGCTGGTCAAACGGATCTACCAGCAAACCGATGCTGTCGCCGCTTTCTTTCCGGAGATCGAGTTCGCCAAGGCGCTTCACCTGCGCGACCATGAGGGAGTGCTCGGCGCGTTCCAAGACCGTGTCGCCGAGCTCTCCGAAGGCCAGCCGGCGATGAACTGCCAACTGTGCAAATACCGCGCTCAGATCGTCGGCTACGAGCACGACGCGGGCACGCCGCAGGCCGGCCACCATCATCACGTGCGGGGTATCGGCCCCGGCGGCCATCACCATCACCACGAATGATGTTCGATGCGTTTGTAATGGTCGATTGGAGCGCGGCAACCGTGCCGCGCACCGGCCGCGACAGCATTTGGATCTGCTGGCATGCCAAAGACAGGGAAAGGCTGGAGAACCCTCCTACCCGGCACGCCGCAAAGTCCATTCTCGCCGATTGGCTGGCGGAGGGGGTGGAACGCGGGGAGCGGGTTCTTATCGGCTTCGATTTCCCGTTCGGTTACCCCTCGGGCTTCGCCGCCCGGCTTGGCCTTTCCGGGCCGCCCTGGCGTGCCGTCTGGGACGAGATCGCCGGTCTGCTCCACGATTCCGAGGAAAATGGGAATAACCGCTTCAAGATTGCCGCCGAGTTCAACCGGCGAGTTTCAAACGGCTGCTTTCCTTTTTGGGGTCGTCCGCCCGGGTTTGACACTCCCTTCCTCGGACCCAAGCACCATCGGGCACACGAAAGCGGCGGATTGGCGGAGCGGCGGCTGGTCGACCTACATATCCCGAGCGCCCAGCCTTGCTGGAAATTGCTCGGCGCCGGCTCGGTCGGCGGCCAGGCCTTGACCGGCATACCGGTCGTGCGCGCATTGCGCAACGATCCGCGCTGGATCGATCATGTGCGTATCTGGCCGTTCGAAACGGGCCTGCAGGCGCCCGAACAGGGTACGATTGTCATCGCCGAGGTCTATCCTTCCCTCTGGGCAGTATCCCCGGCCGATGGCGAACCTAAGGATGCGGCCCAGGTGCGTTCCGTCGCCAGGTTCTTTGCCGACAGCGACCGCGCCGGCACGCTCGCCACACTCTTCGCCGGTGATCCGTCCCTGACCTCGGAACAGCGGTTCCGCGTCGAAACCGAGGAGGCCTGGACGCTCGGCGTAACCGCGGCAAAGCAGCGCCCGATAGCCGTGCCGCCGGGTGCCGCTCAACTAGCCCCCACCCTAACCCTCCCCTGCCAGCGGGGGAGGGAAGGTTGGGGGCAAAGCGGGGAGAGGGAGGAACCCGCGCCGCGGGAGGGTGAAGGGCGGACGCCGGCTATCGGCAAATTTACTTACCTCAAAGACCCGGCCGAGATCTCGCGGCGCTCATTCGCACGGATCCGCGAGGAAACGGATCTCGCCCGTTTCCCGAGGGCGCTTGAGGCGCTGGCATTGCGCCTGGTACATGCGGCCGGGGATAGCTCGATTCTCGGCGACCTCGCCTGGTCCAAGGGTGCGGTTGCGGCGGGGCAGAAGGCGCTTGCCGCGGGTGTGCCGATCCTGGTCGATTCGGCGATGGTCGCCGCCGGGATCACGATCGATCCGACCCGGATCGTATGCACCCTGCGCGATCCCGAGGCAGCAGAGCGGGCCGCGGCAAGGCGGACCACGCGCTCGGCCGCGGCGGTCGACCGATGGCTGCCGCACCTGAGGGACGCGGTGGTGGCAATCGGCAACGCGCCAACCGCGCTCTTTCGACTGCTTGAGTTGCTCGCGCAGGGCGCGCCGAAACCCGCGCTCGTTCTCGGCTTTCCGGTCGGGTTTGTCGGTGCTGCCGAGGCAAAGGCGGCGCTCGCCGATTTTGGGCATGGGCTCGAATTCATCACCCTCCACGGCCGCCGCGGCGGCAGCGCGCTTGCCGCTGCGGCGGTCAACTCGCTCGCGAGCGCCGGGTGAGGCCTTGGCTCGCCGTCATCGGCATCGGCGAGGACGGGATCGCCGGCCTTGCGCCGGCTGCTCGGGCGCTGATCGAAACCGCCGAAGTATTGGTTGGCGGCGCGCGCCATCTCGGCACGGTGCCCGATTACGGCGCCGAGCGGATCCGATGGGAACGCCCTCTGACCGCCACGATTGAAACAATCGAGGCTCGCCGAGGCGCGAGAGTGGCTGTGTTGGCCAGTGGCGACCCGATGTGGTACGGGGTTGGTGCCACCCTGGCCCGCCGCTTCCCGCGGGAGGAAATGACGATCGTGCCGCAGCGGAGCGCTTTCAGCCTCGCGGCCGCACGGCTCGCTTGGCCACTCGCCGATTGCGCGACGATCACCTTGCACGGCCGACCGCTCGACACCTTGCGGCTGCACCTCGCGCCGCATCGCCGGATTTTGATCCTATCGGAGGACGGCGGCACACCGCGAGCGGTCGCCGAACTCCTCACCGAGCTCGGCTGGGGACCGAGCGGGCTCACCGTGCTCGCGCATCTCGGCGGCAGCCGTGAAACGATCATCGCCGACGAGGCGCATTCCTGGGGCGATCAGCCGCTTCCCGACCTCAACACGATGGCGGTTGTCTGCGTCCCTCGGCCCCGGTGCGCCGAGCACTGCCGCGCATGCCGGTCTTCCTGACGATGCTTTCGAGCATGACGACCAGCTTACCAAGCGCGAGGTTCGGGCGGCGACCCTCGCGGCGCTCGCCCGTTGCCCGGCGAAACGCTATGGGATGTCGGAGCGGGTTGCGGCTCGATCGCCATCGAATGGCTACGTTTGGGCGAAGGCCGTGCGGCCATTGCCATCGAGCGGGATCCGGCGCGCGCTGCGGTGATCGCCAGCAACGCCGCCGCGCTCGGCGTCCCGGAATTGCGCATTGTTCTCGGCACCGCGCCCGAAGCTTTCGAAGGCTTGCCACGGCCGGATGCTATTTTCATCGGGGGCGGGATCGGCGCGGCCGGTTTGCTGTCACAAGCGTGGGCGAGCCTGCCGGCAGGTGGGCGCCTCGTCGCCAACGTCGTCACCACCGAGGGCGAGGCGCGGCTGCTCGAATGGCATGCCCGGCACCGAGGGACGCTGACCCGCATCGCGGTCAGCCGCGCAGAGCCGGTCGGCGGCCATCATCTTTGGCGGCCGCTCGCCACAGTGACGCAGCTCGCTACAGTGAAACCTGGCTAAGCCCTCGTGAATGCCGTCACCCACCTCGCGGCGCTCGGCAGCTTCTTCGGCAATGCACTGCGGGAGAGGGAGGACCAAGCGGCCTCGGGTCCGCGCGGAGCGCGGCCCAAGGACAGGCTCCGGGCTTGGGTGAGGGTAGTCCCAGAGCGCTGGGTGGGTGAGGGGAGCGGCATCCGGCTTTATTTATTGCTGTGTCTACTGTGCCTCTTTCTCTATGCCCCCGGGCTCGCGGCGATCCCGCCGCTCGACCGCGACGAAGCGCGTTTCGCGCAGGCGACGCGTCAGATGTTGGAGACCGGCGACTTCGTTCGCATCCGCTTCCAGGATGAGGCGCGCAACAAGAAGCCGATCGGGATCTATTGGCTGCAGGCGGCGGCTGTCGCCGCACTCAGCTCGCCGGAAAGCACCGCGATCTGGCCCTATCGCCTGCCCTCGGCCTTGGCGGCAACCGCGGCCGTGCTCCTGACCTTCGGCTTCGGCGCCCGGCTGTTGGAGTCGCGTGCGGCCGGGCTCATCGCCGCGGTGCTGACGGCGAGCGCGTTGGGCGTGGTGGTCGAGGCGCACCTCGCCAAGACCGATGCGGCGCTTCTCGCCGCCGTAGTCGCGGGGCAGGGCGCGCTCGGGCTCGTCTACATCGCGACCCGAGCCGGCCGCCCGGTCGGCTGGACACTTGCGCTGTTCTTTTGGCTGGCAGAAGCCGTCTCGATCCTAACGAAGGGGCCGCCCGGCCCGGTGTTGGCACTGTTGACGGTGGGTTGCCTGTCGATCGCCGACCGCGACATCCGTTGGGTCAAAGGGTTGCGGCCGCTTGCCGGCATCTTGATCATGGCGGCGACGGTGGCTCCGTGGCTGATCGCGGTGCAAATAGCCACCGCAGGCCATTTCATCTCGGATTCGCTGGCCCACGATCTCTTGCCGAAGCTGGTCGGCGCCCAGGAATCCCACGGCGCGCCGCCCGGCTATTATCTGGCGATATTTATCGTGAGCTTCTGGCCCGGCTCGCTTTTCATCGTACCGGGGCTGATCTGGGGTTTGCGGCAACGCCACGCTGCGACCGGTCGATTTCTGCTCGCCTGGCTGGGTCCGGCGTGGATCGTCTTCGAGCTCGTTCCGACCAAGTTGCCGCATTATGTCCTGCCGCTTTACCCCGCCCTGGCGCTGCTCGTCGGCGGCGCGCTGGCGGAAGGGTTTGCAAGACATCTCGCGGGGCCGGCGCGGTTTGTCGACAGCGCCATCGGAGTGCTTTGGGGAGCGGTTACGATTGCTCTGGCAGCCGCGATACTCATTTTGCCGCTGTGGTTTCGCGGCACGGTTTCGCCAGCGGCCATCGTCGCCGTCCCGGTGATGCTCGGCCTGGCGTTGCTCCTGATGTTTCGAGATCCGCAGCCGGTGCGCGCGGCCGGACTGGTCGCCGCCATCTCCGCCGCCTTGGTGGTGCCGGCTGCCCTCGTAGTCGCGCCCGGGCTCGACGATCTTTGGCCCAGTCGAGCGGCCGCGGCGGCGCTCGCCCGCCACCCGCCGGGTCCGGGTGAGGCCGTTTTGTCGGTCGGCTACAGCGAGCCGAGCCTCGTTTTTTTGCTTGGCACGGCAACCCGTCTGGTGACCGCGGACCCTGGAGATGGCCAGTTGGCCGGCGCCGGTATGGCACTAGTCAATGGCCGCTACGACTCGGAATTCCTGCAATCATTGGCCCGCCACGGGCTGACCGCCCGAGCGCTCGACCGCGTCGAGGGGCTCGACTATTCGGCGGGCGGCGGCAAGCTCGTTCTCACGCTCTACCGTTTGGAGCGCAGCTGAATGCGGGCAAACTCCGGTCGGCTCTACGGGCTCGGTGTCGGGCCGGGCGACCCGGAGCTGCTGACGTTGAAGGCGTTGCGGCTGCTGCGCGCGGTACCGGTGGTCGCTTATCCGGCACCTGAGCATGGCGACAGTTTCGCCCGCTCGATCGTCGCCGCCTGGATCGGCCGGCACCAGCGCGAGATCGCGATCCGCTTTCCGATGCGCCCGGGGCCGTTGCCCGCGGCGATCTACGATGCCGCCGCCGTCGCACTAGCTGCAGAACTCGATGCCGGCAATGACGCGGCGCTGCTGTGCCAGGGGGACCCCCTGTTCTACGGCAGCTTTATAAATGTATTCACCCGCCTTGCCGGCCGGTACCGGATCGAAATCGTCCCCGGCGTCTCGTCCGTGACTGGCTGCGCCGCCGCCGCGGCGATCCCTCTAGTGTCGCGGGAAGACACGCTCGCAGTGATCCCAGCGACGCTCGAGGAGGACCAAATCGCGAGAGGTCTCGCCGCAAGCGATTCGGTCGCGATCGTCAAGCTCGGCCGCCACGTCGCAAAAGTGCGTCGGGTGCTCGATCGGCTGGGTCGTCTCGACGGCGCGGTCTATATCGAGCACGCGACCTTGCCGACCCAGCGCGTCGCCCCCTTCGCTTGCATCAATCAACACCCGGCTCCCTATTTCTCAATGGTGCTGATCGTGAGATCACGGAAACCTGATGGATGAAGTTGAGTGCGTCGTGGTCGGGGCCGGCGTCGTCGGCCTGGCGGTGGCTCGGGCGCTCGCGCTGACGGGAATGGAAGTGCTCGTCCTCGAGCAGGCCTACACGATTGGGTTCGAGACCTCTTCGCGCAACAGCGAAGTCATCCATGGCGGGCTCTATTACCCGGTCGGCAGCTTGAAGGCACGCAGCTGCGTCGAAGGACGCCACCGGCTCTACCGCTACTGCCGCGAGCACGGGATCCCGCATGCCCGGCTGGGCAAGCTAATCGTCGCCACCAGCGCGGCGGAGATAGCCGGTCTCAAAAGGATTGCCGCGACAGCCCGCGGCAATGGGGTAGACGATCTGGAATGGCTGGATCCAACGCAAGCCCGGATGCTCGAGCCCGCTCTCAATTGCGTGGCAGCCGTACTGTCGCCCTCGACCGGCATTATCGACAGCCACGCGCTGATGCTCGCCTTTCAGGGTGAAGCGGAGGCCGCCGGTGCGACCATCGTGCTGCGTACTCCGGTCCTCTGCGGCAGCGTGCGCCCTGGCGGTTTCGAGCTTGCCATCGGCGGCGACGAGCCGACCGAGATCCGCTGCCGATCTCTGGTCAACGCCGCCGGGCTCCACGCGCCCGCTCTCGCTCGGGTGATCGAGGGGATACCGGCGGAGACGATCCCGCCGGCATATTTCTGCCGCGGGGTCTATTTCACGCTGAACGGGCCGGCGCCGTTTCACCGGCTCATTTACCCCGTCCCGGTGGCGGGCGGGCTCGGGGTGCATATCACGCTCGACCTGGCGGGGCAGGCGCGGTTCGGACCCGATGTGGAGTGGATCTCCTCGGTCGATTACACGGTCGACCCGGCGCGCGGCGAGGTGTTCTACGCCGCAATTCGCACCTACTGGCCGGGTTTGCCGGATGGCGCCTTGCAGCCGGGTTATGCCGGCATCCGGCCGAAGATCAGCGGGCCGGCCGAGCCGGCCGCAGACTTCGTCGTGCAAGGCCCCGATACCCACCGTCTGCCGGGTCTGGTAAATCTATACGGCATCGAGTCGCCGGGGCTCACGGCATCGTTGCCGCTCGCCGACGAGGTAGCGCGACAGCTCAGCTGGGCCGGAAGTTAATCGAGAAAGCCCCGGCAAAGCCGCCAAAGCACGACAGGCCAGGCGAGAACTTCTGGCACGCTGTCGCGAAACGCGTCCGCCTGACTGCGCCAATGGAAATCGCAGGGCATGGCCTGACCGGGGACCAACGCAAACAACACGGCGCCGACCGCGAGATAGATGAGAGCGAACTCAACGACTGTTTCCAATGGTGACGACCTGTGCAAGGACACGGATTTTGGAGCACAGTGTCGACGGATTTCGGACGGCGTATAGACTATTCGCCTGAGCGCGACAAAGTGTCGCGGAAGAAACCTAAGTTCATAACCACCGTTTATGCGCCTTCGTCGGCCGAGCGGAGTTTCCGATGCTGATCGGTGTGCCAAAAGAGGTGAAAAGCCACGAATACCGCGTCGGCCTCACCCCGGGAAGTGTTAGGGAGCTGGTGCACCACGGCCACGAGGTCGTTGTTGAAATTGGCGCGGGGGCTGGCGTCGGCTTCGAGGACGCTGGCTACGAGGCTGTCGGGGCCAAGATATCGTCGAGCGCGACCGAAGTGTTCACCGCCGCGGAACTGCTCGTCAAGGTCAAGGAGCCGCAACCGCAGGAGGCGGCCGCGCTGCGTGAGGGCCAGGTGCTGTTCACCTATCTGCACCTGGCCGCGGACAAAATGCTGGCTGAGGCGCTGATTCGGTCGGGCGCCGTTGCGATCGCCTACGAGACGGTGACTGACGCGCGGGGCGGGCTGCCGCTTCTCGCGCCGATGAGCGAAGTCGCGGGTCGCATGGCCGTGCAGGTCGGGGCCCACTGCCTGGAGAAGGAGCAGGGCGGCATCGGCGTGCTTCTTGGCGGAGTTCCGGGCGTCCCCGCCGCGAAGGTGGTGATCCTCGGCGGCGGTGTATCGGGGACCAATGCGGCGCGGATGGCGATGGGCATGGAAGCCTATGTCACGGTCATCGACCGCTCCCTGCCGCGGTTATACGAGCTCGACCTGCAATTCGGGGCTCAGCTCCACACGCTGTTCTCGACGATGCAGAATATCGAGCGCGAGGTGACCGCCGCCGATCTGGTTATCGGGGCAGTGCTGATCCCGGGCGCGGCGGCACCCAAACTCGTCAGCCGCGCCCTCGTCCGAGCGATGAAACCGGGTGCGGTCGTGGTCGACATTTCAATCGACCAGGGTGGCTGCTTCGAGACGAGCCGACCGACCACGCATGCCGCGCCAACCTACGTGGAGGAGGGGGTCGTCCATTATTGTGTGACCAATATGCCAGGGGCGGTTGCCCGCACCTCGACCGTCGCGCTCAACAACGCAACCTTGCCGTATGTGCTGGCACTCGCCGATCATGGCTGGCAGAGCGCTATACGCGAAGACGTGCATTTGCGAAACGGCCTAAACATCTGCCGGGGGCGGATCACTCATCCAGCGGTTGCTCGCGATCTGGGACTCCCGTTCACGCCGCCCGAACAAATACTCGCAGGGGATAAACCTTAGAGTTTCGGCTACTTCGCTATGGATTGACCTTCGCGCCATCCCTATCTGAAGCCAAACAGGCTGGAGGCGGGGTTATGGCGCTCCTTCCGATCACTGCACCAGCGCACCTTGAGATGCGACCCGCGGCGTTCGCCGGTTGCGAACTGGCGCGCGCCCGGCAAATCGACGCGGCCGCGCTCGCCGCGGTCACCGAGTTGTATCGTGAGGTCCTGCCACCCGGCGGCGCCATCCTCGATCTGATGTCGGGTTGGGTTAGCCATTTGCCGCCCGAAATCCCCTATTCGCGGGTCGTCGGGGTTGGCCTCAATTCGCAGGAGCTGGCGGAAAATCCGTTTCTCGACGAGTGGCACACACAGGATTTGAACTGCGATCCGCACCTGCCCTTTGCTGCCGCCGAGTTCGATGCCGCTGCGATCTGCGTCGCGATCCAGTATTTGACGCGGCCGTGCGACGTGATCCGCGAAGCCGGGCGAGTGTTGAAACCGGGCGCTCCGCTGATCGTGACATTCTCGAACCGTTGCCTGCCGACGCGCGCGATCGGGTGCTGGTGCCTGCTCGACGATGCCGGGCATCTCTGCCTGATTGCCGAACATTTCGTGCAAGCCGGGAATTGGGGCGATATCCGCTGCCTGGATCGGACGCCCCCCCGCGGCGACGATCCGCTTTACGCGGTGATCGGGCGCAGCCTTGGTTCCGCGCCGGTCATGGCCGCTGATTAGCTGTCGTACGCGACTATCGACGTGAACGGCACGTCGATGCGGCTGCGCCCCTTCAGGAAAGACAGCTCGATGATGCACGCCGCCGCGGTGACTTCGCCACCGCGCTGACGGACGAGATTGACGGCCGCTTGCATCGTTCCTCCGGTTGCCAGCAGATCGTCGAGTACGGCGACCCGCTGGCCCGGCATGATCGCGTCCTCCTGGATCTCGATGGTGTCGGTGCCATATTCGAGATCATAGGTGAAGCGGGCGGTCTGGCCGGGCAGTTTGCCTTGTTTGCGAACCATCGCGAAACCGCGGCCGAGCTGATACGCCAGAGGAGCAGCGACGAGAAAGCCTCGGGATTCGATGCCGACCAGCAGGTCTGGCTTGTGGGGCCGGAGCGCTTCGGCGAGGCGACGGACGGTCGTTTGCCAGGCCTCGGGATGGGCCAGCAAGGTGGAGATGTCGTAGAAGACGATGCCCGGCTTCGGAAAATCAGGTATCGACCGAATATGCTGCTTTAGGTCCATGGGGTCGTCCTCGACGAATCGACGGCTTTTGAAATGGAGATCGTTGCGGCATAGCCGCTTTTCTTGTAGTTGGGAAGGCCTCGCCCGGCGGATAAGCGCACTCTGAACCCTTGAACCTCATGGCGTCCGTCGCCGCGACACTGGTCGAATCCGAAGAGCCTGGAGCGCTGGTCCTCACAGCGGCCGGTGAATGGCTGGTTGCAACCGCCGCCGAAATCGACCGGCGGCTGCACGCAATCCATATGTCCCGCGACCAACGGGTTACCCTTGACCTGGCGGGCATCGAACGGCTGGACACCGCCGGCGCTTGGCTGCTGCTGCGGACCGAGCACGAACTGGCGGCGCACGGCAACATCGTCGAGTTCCGCAACCTTCGGGCGAATCTCGCCCCCATATTTGACCAAGTCCGGGCGGGCGGAATGGTGGTTCCCGCCCCTCATCCGCGCCCGGCGCACCATACGCTCACTGGGTTTCTCGAGAGAATTGGCCGGATTTCGCTGGGGCTCATCGGTCGTGTCCTCAGTCTTCTCAGCTTCTTCGGCGTCATCTGCCTAGCGGCCGCAAGAGTGTTGCGTCACCCCCGCCGTCTACGTCTGACGGCGCTGGTTGCCCAGATGGAACAGACCGGGGTCAATGCCGTGCCGATCGTCGGCCTATTGTCGTTCTTGATAGGGGTCGTACTCGCTTATCAGGGTGCCGATCAGCTGCGCCGCTTTGGCGCCGAGATCTACACGGTCAATCTGCTGGGCGTAGGGATTTTGCGCGAACTCGGGGTGCTGATGGCGGCGATTATCATCGCCGGCCGCTCGGGCAGCGCATTCACCGCCCAGATCGGGACAATGCGGGTCAATGAGGAGATCGACGCGCTGCGCACAATCGGCCTCGACCCTGTCGAAGTGCTGGTCATCCCTCGTCTGTTCGGGCTGATGCTGACTTTGCCGATGCTGACCCTCTGCGCCAACCTTCTCGGAATTTTGGGGGGTGCCTTGATGGCGTGGGTTTCGCTCGACATCACGCCCCCGCAATTCACTCGGCAGCTGCAATCGGCCCTCTATGCCTGGACATTCTGGATCGGCTTGGTCAAAGCGCCGTTCTTCGCCTTCATAATCGCGCTGATCGGCTGCTACGAAGGCTTTCAAGTCGCTCGCAGCGCCGAGAGCGTGGGGCGGCAGACCACGCTCTCGGTGGTCGAGGCGATTTTTTTCGTCATCGTCGCCGATGCGGCCTTCTCTATGGTCTTCTCTTTTGTCGGAATATGAGTGCGGCGGATCACACGGAGGGACCAATCATCCGGGTGCGCGGGCTCGTCAACCGATTTGGCGCCGAGACGGTGCACGACGGTCTCGACCTCGATGTTCGGCAGGGTGAAGTTATCGGCATTGTAGGCGGATCCGGTTCCGGGAAATCGGTCCTGCTGCGGACGATCGTCGGGCTCAACCGGCCGGTCGAAGGCAAGGTCGAGGTTTTCGGGCGCGACGTCCTAGCGATGAGCGACCTGCAACGGCGAGAGCTCGAAAGACGTTGGGGAGTGCTGTTTCAGGACGGCGCTCTGTTCAGCTCGCTGACGGTAGCGCAGAACATCGAAGTGCCGATCAAGGAGTACTTCGACATCCCGCTGAGCCTCATGGACGAGATCTCGGCGGTCAAAGTGGGCATGGTCGGCTTGCCCGAGGACGCCGGAGAGAAATATCCCGCTCAGTTGTCGGGAGGCATGCGCAAACGCGCCGGGCTCGCTCGCGCTCTTGCGCTCGATCCGGAGGTCGTTTTTCTCGACGAGCCTACCGCGGGTCTCGATCCGATCGCAGCCGGCGCCTTCGACGGATTGATCCGGGATCTTAAGGCTAGCCTCGGGCTGACCGTGTTCATGGTGACGCACGATCTCGACAGCCTGTTCGCGATCTGCGACCGAGTCGCGGTATTGGTAGACAAAAAGGTCCGTGTCGGCACGCTTGAACAGCTCCTCAATAACAATCATCCCTGGATTCACGCGTACTTTCACGGCCCGCGCGGGCGGGCGGCGAAGCACTCGGAGGAAGCCGCCGGGACTGAGCAAGGAGCACCGAGCGCGGCGCCGGTATGAGCCGCGCTCCCTCAGGAGAGAGCAGATGGAAACCAGAGCCCATTATGTGGCAGTCGGCGCATTCGTACTTGCTGCCATCGTCATAGGCTTTGTGGCAGTGCTGTCGCTGGGCCGCGTCGAGTTTGCACAAGACCTCAAGCGGTATTACATTTTTTTTAAGGGATCCGTCACGGGGCTCAGCAAAGGCTCGGTAGTCCAGTACAACGGGATCACCGTCGGCCGGGTAATCGACGTCCGAATCGATCCGGACGATCTGGAAAAGATCCAGGTCACGGTCGAAATCGACAAGGACCTCGTTCCGATCAAGACCGATGCCCGGGCGTTTGTCGACACCAATCTGTTGAGCGGTGTCGCCACTATCCAAATCCGCGGCGGGACCCGCGAGGCCAAGGATCTCGAGCCGGAGCCGGGTCATCGCTATCCGATCATCGCGGCGGGAAGCTCGGTAATCCAGCATGTGACCGAGGCAGGGCCCCAATTGTTGGATCGGCTGACCGTCGCCGTCGACAACCTCAATGACCTGCTGTCGGAGCAGAACCGCAGGGCTGTTTCCGACAGCCTCCAGAATGTTCGGACGATAACCGAGGCCTTTGTCGCACCCAGCAAGGAGGTGAGCGAGCTCGTTGGTAACGCGAACACGACCGTGCTGGAGATGACAGCGCTACTCGGCCACATCGACCACGGCTTTGCGGGCAAAGGCGGCCTGAAGGACGAGGCTTCGCAAGCGTTGGCCGATTTCGATCGGCTCGCCAAAAATCTGGTCGACACCAACCGGCAACTTCAGCAAGTGCTGCAAGAAAACCGCCCGGGTCTGCATGAGTTCACACAGTCGACCTTGACCCAGGTCAGCAACCTGGTCAGTGACATGCAGCATTTTATCGCCGGACTGAGTTGGTTCGTTGCATCGGTCGAGCATGATCCGGCACGGCTGCTGTTCGGCGAACGGCGGGAGGGATATAAGCCGCAATGACACGGCCGACGGTTCGCCTGTCGCGCCGATTTGTCCTTTGCGTCCTGATATTAACACCTGCCGGCTGCTCGGGCTTGCTGGGAGGTGGCGAGCCTCCACACCTCTATCGCCTCACCCCGGAGAACACCTATCCGCCGAATTTGCCGCACCGCTCCGTTCAGCTCCTCATCAACGAGCCTCTCGCACCCGCAGGGCTCGACAAATCCCGCATCGCATTGAGCCGGTCCCCGGTGTCGATCGACTATTTTGCCGATTCGGAGTGGACGGATCGCGCTCCCCTGCTGGTGCAGACGGCGCTTCTTCAATCCTTCGAGAACAGCAAGGCGATCACCGCGATCGACCGGGAATCCGTCGGATTGCGAGCGGACTTCATCCTCGAGACCGAAATTCGCCATTTCGAGGCCGTGTACAATTCGGCTAATGCGCCGCCCGAGATCTGGGTGGCGATCATTGTCAGGCTCGTCAACCCCACCAGCCGCGATGTCGTCACGCAGACCTCGTTCGAGCGGCGCGAGCGTGCTTCTGCCAACAACGTTCCCAGCATCGTATTGGCGTTCGATGAGGCGCTCGGTGGCGTGATGAAGGAAATCGTCGTTTGGACGGTTACCAATCCCGCTTTGTCGGTGAAGCGAGGTTAGCTATCTTGGACGCGTTTTGTTCGCGTGAGGTGGTCGGTTGGCACATTCGGACCGCGAAAGCTTGCGAATCAGCCAAGTCGAAATCGAGCAGATGATAGCCGCCGCGGCGATCATCCGGGATTGCCGGCGCGACCTCGCCGCCCACAACACCGACGTTGTCGGTGGGGTCACGGGGGGGGCGCCGATTTGCGATTGGCGTCATTACCCCGCCGGGGAGGTGTTCGACCCGACAAGCCATGCGCAATATTTTTTTCATGCGCATGCACCCGACAGCCGGCCACCCGCGGAGCGCGGCCACTTCCACACCTTTCTGCGAGCCGAGGGCATGCCGGGCGGCGTGGTGCCGCTGCTCCTTCCTGAGCTGGCGGTCGCCAATGTCGCGGCGCTGCCGCCGCAGGCCGCGCCGCTCAAGCGCGGGGAGCGAGACGAAGTAAGCCACCTTATTGCGATCGCCATCGATGCTCGCGGCGAGCCAATTCGCTTGTTTACCACCAATCGCTGGGTCACCGGCGAAACGTGGTACCGGGCCGAGGATGTGACCCAGATGCTCGATCGTTTCGTGATCGCCGAGAGGGAGCCGTCCGCGGTCGTCAACCGCTGGATCGGCGCGATGATCCGGCTCTTCCGTCCGCAGATCGCCGCGCTGTTGCAGGCCCGCGACGAGACTGTCATGGCATGGCGGCGGCGGCGCCGCACGCATGTGTTCGAGGACCCGCGACTAGAGATCACCTCCAGCCTGAGTATTCAACTCGATACTCAGCTCGCTCTTGTCGACAGAGCTCGCGACGGATCGGACGAAGGTGCTTTTCGACGCGTGCCCGCGTTGCCGCCGATGGCGGAGGGCTGGGAGGAGGGCCACGCCGGCTGAACTACGCCGGCGGCCGGCACCTTAATTATCGGGACCCGGGCTGCGCGAGCGGCGCTCGCGGGGGCAGGCCGTTGGCGTTCAGGCATTCTTTCAGCTTGGCGTCGCGTTTGGCGTTCGACTCGGCGCTGAAATCGGGATAAGCGGTCTGCGCCTGCCTCGCGCAGTTGTCCATCGTCTTCCAGCTTCTCATCGCCGATTGACCCTGTTGGGTCGCCACCGCGCTGAGCGGCCACAAGAGAGACACAGCGACGAGCGCGAAAGCAAATCGGTTCATCGGCACCTCCTCCCCCAATCATACACCGGGCGATCATACCGCCTCTCGCCCACCGCGCTGTTGCGCTTCGGTAAAAACTGAGGCTCCATAGGCCGGATCCAATCGGAGAGGCTGGAATGCTGAAGATCTGGGGGCGGACCACATCGTCCAACGTGCAGAAGGTGCTGTGGTGTTGCGCCGAGCTTGGGCTCGAGCATGAACGCGTCGATTTGGGCGGCCCTTTTGGCGGCAATCAAGATCCGGAATACCTCGCGCTAAACCCCAACGGCCTCGTGCCGACCGTCAAAGACGGCGATCTGGTCATGTGGGAATCGAACACGATCTGCCGTTATCTCTGCACGACACGCAACGGCGAGCGGCTCTATCCGAAAGACCCCGCGGCGCGAACGCATGTCGAGCGATGGATGGACTGGCAACTCTCCAGCGTCGGCCCGCCAATGGGCGCGTTGCTGTTCGGCCTCATCCGTACCAGGCCGGAGCAGCGCGATCATGCGGCGGTAGAGGCGGCGCGCCGCAAGGCGCTGGCCGCCTGGACGATTGCCGATGACGCGCTCGAGGTCCATCCCTACCTTGCCGGCGAGGAATTGAGCCTGGCCGAGATCACGCTGGGAACCTTGGTCTATCGCTGGCACGCCTTTCCGATCGAGCGGCCGCCGCTCAAAAACCTCAAGGGTTGGTTCGAGCGACTGCGTGAGCGCCCCGCCTTCAAAAGGCACATCGAAATCCCGATCACGTGACGGTGAGGCGGTGGCGGTGGGTATTGCCCTGCCGCCACCGCAGGCTAGTCTGCATCGGAGTCGATCGGAGTTGATTAAGACAGGATGGGAACATGTTCTCCGTGACGAAATTTCGGATATTGGGAGCGGCATTGGCGATTGTTGTGGTGGGCGCAAGCGGGACGGCTCTTGCACAAGACAAGGAGACCGTCCTCAGGGATCGTCAAGCGACGATGAAGGAACAAGGCAAGGACGCCGGGGCCGTAAAGGCCTACCTCGACGGCAAGGGGGATTTGGCGCAAGCCAAAACGGCCGCCGCCGATCTTACTCAGACCACAAAGAAGATCCCGGAGTTGTTTCCCCCCGGTACCGGCGGGCCGAACCCGACCGGCGACTATGTCGCCAAACCGGTGATCTGGACGGACTGGAACAAGTTCCTCGACGCTCAAAGAAACGCTGCCGCCAAGGCCGACGCGCTCCTCGTTGCGGTGAACAGCGGCGATAAGACCGCGATCGAAGCCGCCTTCAACGATCTTGGCAAAAACGGCTGCGGCGCCTGCCACACGACGTTCCGGGAAAAGATCGAGAAATAGGAGCCTCTCACCCCTCCCTTGCATCGGGTTAGACCGGCGGCCGGTCCAGCCGGTACTCTCTACCGAATCTTAAGTGCAGCGGCGGTTGCGTTTCTGCCTGTTCTGAGCCTCTCGGCGACAGCAGACGAGATGTCGCGAGCGGCCTATCTCGCAAACGCCGCCGGCTGCGAGGACTGTCACACTGATCGCGAGCATGGCGGACAGCGCTATGCCGGCGGGCGGGCGATCGCGACGCCCTTCGGCACCTTCTACAGCCCGAACATCACCCCGGATCCGGAGACCGGTATCGGCCGCTGGAGCGACGAACAGTTTTTGCGGGCATTGCGCGAGGGCGTGCGCCCAGACGGCGCAAATTATTTCCCGGTGTTCCCGTATCCCAGCTTTACGAAAATCACCGACGTGGATGTGCAAGCGATCAAAGACTACCTCTTTTCACTGCCGGCGGTGCGGCAGGCCAACCGAGCCCACGATGTATCTTTCCCATTCTCGTGGCGCCCCCTGCAAACAATATGGAAACTGTTGTTCTTCACTCCGGGCCCGTTCCGGCCGGCACCGGAGCGCTCCGAAGCCTACAATCGCGGCGCCTACCTCGTAACGGCGCTCGCCCATTGCGGCGAATGCCACACACCGCGCAACTGGTTCGGCGCGATGGAGCCGGAGCGCTTTCTCGCCGGGAACCCGAACGGGCCGGACGGCAAGAGTGTCCCGAACATAACTCCCGACCCGCAGACCGGCATCGGCAGTTGGAGCGAAGAGGACATCACGACATTGCTGAAAACCGGCCAGACTCCGGAATTCGACTTCGTCGGCGGCGCGATGGGAGAGGTCGTGCGCAACACTTCTCGTCTCGACGATTCCGATCGGCGGGCGATCGCGGTTTACCTGAAATCGCTTCCGCCGATTTATTCGCAGAAGAAGGGGCGGTGAGCGCGGCTTTCGAGACTGGACGCGCCGGCAGGAGTTCCTATGATGTCGGGCCGCGCCAGATCGGGATCCTGCGGGTAGTCCTCAGGCGTTGATTGATCGAGCAAATGGTCGACTGACGATAGGGAGTGCGTCTTGGCGCGAGGGCGACCGGATAAGAGCTTGGCCCGTTTCGAGCGGGTCGCGTTGGTGCTGTCGGGCGGCGGAGCACTCGGTGCCTATCAGGCTGGCGCCTACTCGGCGCTCGAGAAATGCGGGGTCCGGCCAAACTGGATCGCGGCCACTGCTATTGGCGCCATTAACGCCGCGATTATCGTCGGCAATCTGCCGCATGAGCGCGTGATAAGGCTGCGCCAGTTTTGGCGAGAGCTGAGCAAGTGCACGGCAACGCGGCGTCCCCGCGGCCCCGCCCGATGGGCCAAATCGGCTCTCACGAACTTTCTGTCGGGAGGCCTGCGCCCCGTGCCGATGCAGGCTTACAGCGAAGAGCCCGTCGTTTCCGCTGCCCAATTGCGTGCGCTGATCGCCGAGACGGTCGACTTCGAACGGATCAATTCGGGAACCATTCGGGTCGTTTTGGGCGCATTGAACCTTACGACGGGGGCAGAGACATTCTTCGACAACGACCGGCACGTGCTCACCCCCGATCACGTAATGGCCGGCACCCCGCTGCCGGGATTGCCGCCGACCGCAATTGACGGGCAACTTTTCGGCGGCAGCGCGATCGCGGTTTCGGCGCTGGACGATGCGCGTCCCGCCGATACCCTATGTTTCGCGGTCGATGGTTATGATCCGGTCCCCGGAACGCACGGCGGCATCAGTCGGACTGCGCGGGAAATTGCCGCGATGCGCCGCACGCACGACCTGCGCCGCAGGATTGCTTTGCTCGGTGAGCGGGTCCCCCCGACCCAGCGCAGCGATGTCGACATCAGGCGATGCCTGTCAGAGGCGAGCAATGCGACGATGACGATTTTGCATCTGGTTCACGAGGTCGACGCCGCCGAGTTTGCGGTCAAGATGGCCGATTTCTCGTCGGCCGCGATTACGCGGCGGTGGCGAGCCGGAGAAAGCGACATCGGGACCAGCCTGGCGCATCCTCGCTGGCTCGCGCCGCCGCCGCGCATTTCCGGCATTGTCGTGCACGAAGTTCGCGGCGGCTTGGCGGCTCCGCCGCACTGAGTCCCGACCGGGGGCTAATATTTGAAGTGAATGGCGCGCCCTCGCCGCCATCGACGCCCATGCTTTAAGCAATTGTGTCCATTTGCCCTATAAGACGGCAGCGTTAACCAAAGTTTTGAGCATTGCATACCACAGTTGCAATACTGGGAGAGAAGGATCTCCCGCGCCCTTGCCTAAATGACTGACAATATAAATATACCCTTGAAATCTCAAAAGTTTTGCGGTGGGATGATTTCGCCTTTTTTGATGGATCGAAATAGGAACCGTTTCGACGGTTTGGAGGTTCCCGAGCACGGGCGGGTAGATTCGAGGGTATATGTTATACGACACTTACCAAGTACACAGCGACGCGCTCGCCCCGATTCGCCTGATGGCCGAGTTCTTCCGCGGCATGCTGACCCAGCCATGGCCGCTGATCGAGAATGCTCCGCTGGTGAGGAGCGCGGCGGCGGCGATGGAGCTGCTCTCCAATGCCGGGATGTCACACGATCGGCCGGAGTTCGGGATCCGCAAGGTTTTCCTCGATGGCGAGGAGGTTGGCGTCACCGAGGAGGTCGTGGCGTCGCACCCGTTCTGCCGGCTACTGCATTTTCGGAAAGAGGGAACTCGCGATGAGCCGACGGTCCTCGTCGTGGCGCCGCTCTCGGGTCATTTCTCGACCTTGTTGCGCGGCACCGTCGGGGCCTTGCTGCCCGACCACAATGTCTACATCACCGACTGGGTGAATGCGCGAAACGTTCCGCTGCTTTATGGCCGGTTCGATCTCGACGACTTTGTCGATGTGGTGAGCCGGTTCGTTCGTCTGTTGGGGCCGAACATCCATGTCATGGCGGTGTGCCAACCTTCGGTCCCGGTGCTGGCCGCCGTGTCGGTGCTGGCGGCTGCTGGCGACCCTTGCCAGCCGGCCTCGATGATCCTGATGGGTGGCCCGATCGATCCGCGGGCGAACCCGACCGAGGTCAATCGCTTCGCGATGGCGCATTCGCTCGAATGGTTCGACCGCACCGTCATAACTACGGTGCCGGCGCGGTATCCGGGCGCCTTTCGCCGGGTCTATCCCGGCTTTCTGCAGCTTGCCGGTTTTCTGAGCATGAATTTCGACCGGCATGTCTCAGCGCACTGGTCGATGTTCCACAACCTCATCAAGGGCGACGGCGACAGCGCGGCGGCGACCCGCGCTTTTTACAAAGAGTACAGCTCGGTCATGGACCTGCCGGCGGATTTCTACCTGCAGACCATCAAACGCGTCTTTCACGACCACGATCTGCCGCTCGGGCATTTCCGGGTACACGGCGACCCGGTCGAGCCGCAGGCGATCGAGCAGACCGCCCTGATGACCGTCGAGGGCGAGAACGACGACATTTGCGCGGTCGGGCAGACCGTCGCCGCGCACGATCTCTGCACCGGCATCCCGCCCGCGAAAAAGACGCACCACCTCCAGCTCAAAGTCGGCCATTACGGGGTGTTCCACGGCCGCCGCTGGCAGACCGAGACCTATCCGAAGGTCAAATCGTTCATCCGGGCGCAGGGCTAGCCGCTCTCGTTCCGCGCGCTGGTTCAAACGTCGCGACCATCGCGGCGGCGCGGGAATGGTCCTTTGGAAGCGCCAGCCACTGGACCATCAGCTTGCCGCTGTCGGCCTTGAACCTGTCGTCGAACAGCTGCCAGCCAAGAATGCGGTCGACCCGAAAATTGCGAAAGCCTCCTCGCAGCTCGCACCACGCACCCAGAAGGGTTACGTCGACATAATAGGCCATCGCGATCGGCCAGATCGTTCTCTGCGTGCGGCGGCCTTCCTCGTCGACATAGACGGTCGCGAGCTTGCGGGTCTCGCGGATCGCGTTGCGCAGCTGCGATTGGTCGATCCCGTTAACCGCCGGGGCGCTGCCATCGGATACGAAAAGCGGCGCTGCGACAAGCTGCGACTGTAATTCCGGCGGAACCACAGCGGCCAGCTTGGCGAGCACGCTTTCTGCTGCTTTTTGGAGTTTCGGACCGCGGAGGCGGCGCAGCAGCCGCACGCCGATCGCAATCGCATCGGTCTCCTCGAGAGTGAACATCAAGGGCGGCAGATCAAAGCCGCGGCGCAGCACATAGCCGAGCCCCGGCGCCCCTTCGCATCGTGCAGCTCAAAAATTCTTAGCGACCGTCGGGTCGAGGGAGGCGGGATCGCATGGCTCGGCAAATTCTCACCGCCGCCGGGCAAGCTGATCAAGATCGTCGCGACCGCCCTTTCCGACGAGCATGTCTTCAATCTCGAAGGCGGCCGCGCGACCAAATCGGGCGCACCGGCGCGCGCCTCGGGCGGCTACACGCTAAACCCGACGGGCCAGCCGCACAGCTCTATGATCGCGACCGAAACGGTCAGCCTCAGCGTCTATTCCGGCGAGCCCGACCAGATCGTGTCGATGGAAGTCATCGATGTCGCTGCGTGATTCTCACCCAGTCACCGCTGCTACTCGTCTTTCCCGCGAAAGCGGGAATCCAGAGGCTGCAAGGCCGCAGCGGTTGCCCCCTGTTCAAGCCAGGGGCAGGCTTGTATGCTTTGTTCATGTTTGTACCCCTTTTGCGTTCGCGCCGCGTATGGTTTAATCATCGATTATCAATTCTCCTTGTTGCGGGCCGTGTATTGGCGAAGGGGAGCATTTCCCCGCTTTCGAGCTTGCTCGGGAAGCGGGGAAGCGAAGCCGGTCGGCGCCGCCGATCGTCCACATATCCACCGGCCGTTCTTGCCGATTGTGCCGCGGCGTGACCAAGGCTTCTGGGTGATGATCCGAGGGGAGCTCGCCATCAGGGGCGGAACATCGCGCCACACCCTTGTATTCGGTGGATCCATCCGGATCCAAACCATGATGCAGTCATGCGCATCGGCGGCAAAGCTCCGAGACGGCAGGCCCATTCTCTAAGACGGCGTGCAAACCATGCCTGCCTCGGGTCACCGCCGCCTCGGACATCATGGGGCATCGCGTCGTAAACATGGCGACGGGGCGCCCAATCGCGCTTGGTCGTCTGCTCCGCAGTGGCAGGTTACACAGCCGGTCGCAGCACAACGCCCTCTGGCACCTCTCCGGTCGTCACCAGCTGCCAAAGCGCGACGAGCAGCTTGCGCGCCAGGGCGACGATCATGGTCTTGCGGGTGGTACCGCGGTGATCGGTTGTTTGCATGCGGTACCGGTTGCGCCAGTGCGCTGTTCTTCTGGAACATCAGGAAGCGCCACGCCAACTGGATCATGCCGCGGCGCACCCGGGCGTTGCCAGCCCTGGCCAGCCCCTTCTCTCGCCGTCGCGCGCCGCTCTCATCCGGCGAACCGGTCAGGCCAGCGTAGCGAGCCACAGCCTTCCGGTCACGCAAGTTGCGCGACAGGATCTCGTGAACGAGCATGTCGGCTGTCTCGATGCCGACGCCGATGACCCGCGCCAGCCGCCGGACCATCGCGTGGCTGGCCAGTTCCGGGTGCTGCTCGAGCCTGATCAGGCGCGCCGCCTCGATCTCCCGGATCTGGTCCATGACAAAGCGCAGACGCGCCATATCCCGGCGCAGCTCGGCCAGCGTGTTGGGCAGCAGCGGCACACCTTCCGCGGTGCGCAGCCTGTCGAGACGTTCGGCCGCTTTGCGCAAGGTCGGTTTGAAACCCCGAAGGCCGAGACGGGCCAGAGTGCTCTTCATCCGATTGACGATGCGGGTGCGCTCGCTGACCAGGTTCTCGCGCTCACGGTTGGGCCGCTTGGCATCTTCCTCTTCAGGCGTCGGGATCTTTGCCATGCTGCAATATCTGAACCCCCGCTTTCGCGTCGCTTTCGCAGGGGCGACGATAACCCAAAGACCGACTTCACTTTGAGCTAGGCATGAAGTCGAAGCGGGCTGATCCGGCCCGCTCCCGCCAGCCGCCTCGTCTCCTCGGTCTCGTGTTGGAGTTGGCGATGCAGCCAGCCAGCGCGAACTTTCTGAAAGGCGCCGTAATCGGCTTCGCTGCAGGATCGATCTGGGCGAGCTGGAGCGTTATCACGCGGCTGGCAGTTACGACAAGCCTGGACGCGTGGAATATCGTTGCGCTGCGCTTCGGTGTGGCGGGTCTCCTGCTGTCGCCGGTTCTCGTGCAGCGAGGCCTTGCCCGCGATCGGCTTGGATGGCTTGGACTGGCCCTGATCATCGCCGGGACAGGCTCGCCTTATGCACTGGTGGCGGCGGTCGGGCTGCGCTTCGCGCCCGCCTACGATGGCCGCGCGCTCAATCCGGGTTGCATGCCGCTGTTCGTTGCTCTGATCGCCGCGCTCGTTCTGGGAGAGAAGCTTTCGACCGCGCGAAAGTTGGGACTCTCGGTGATATTTGCTGGCTCGCTGATTATCGTCGGCTGGCACGCCGCGGGGATTACGGTGACAGTTTACTTGACGGTAGAAGGTCGCGAGGATGCAAGGCGAGATCGCGTAAATTGTCACCGTAATCCCCAAACAAACAGCATGATCGCCGCTACGAAGCATAGGATCTTCGAAATGACGTTCAGCGCGAGCGGCAGCGGTTCCGCGGGAAAGGCGAACCCGAACGCAGCCCAGACGGCGAATATCACAAACATCCCCGCCACCGCGTAAGAGGCGTACGCGGTCACCCGCATCGAAGGCAGCAACGTCAGCGATACTGTTGAGAACTGGACCAGGAATAACGGCAGGAAGAAAAGCTGCCGATACAGTATCGGATGGGTCGGGATCGGCGGATTGGTCCGCGCCATGATGATCAGATCGAAGGGAAACTCGAAGATATTCCACGCGGCGGCAGTCCCGATGACGGCGCTGGGCAGCGCGACCGAGCGGGCCCCTACCATCGGCCGCCTGCTTGGGACGCCGGAATGGATCGGGATGCTCGAGCGCCGGCTCGGCCGTCCTTTGGCACCCCGCAAACCCCGCCCAAAGCCGCGACTGGAGCGGGACGCCGCGCTGCAAGCGCAGCTACTGTGAGAGTGGAGTAAACTGTCACCGTAATCCGCATTCGGGAACTGAGGCCCAGTCATATTCCGCAGGAGGCACCGACCGGCCCTCGGTCGTTGGAAAAGTCTTCCTCTGGACGCTGTGGTTTCAGGTGAGCTTGAGCCAGTATCTCGTGCGGGTATTTACTGGAGACCTCACATACCACGACGCTTCAGCTCCGATTAGCGCCACAAGGAGCCGACAAATAAGTGAACTCATCTCAAGTGGTAAGTTCTATCCGAGGGCCGGTCGAGCAGGTTGAGGGATAAAGAAGGTTCCGCCCAGACCCGATTGCGATAATCCGGCATGGCGGGAGTATGCTCGAACTCCGGGTGAGGCGGAATGCGCTCCGTTTTTCCGCCGTACGCTTGCTGACAACCTCCACATGGGCTCGAGCCTGTGCTCGGCTACGGCGTCAACTACGCTGTTCATCACTCCCCAGCAGTAGAACGTTTAGCCTTCGAACAGGCAGCCATCCACAACTCTTTGTCGGCTTGAGTAGCATGCGGCGGGTCTTTCTCTGGCTCCGGTATCCGTCGTGGAGTTGCAGGAGAATTAGCATGCAAGTCCCACCCCGACCAGCAATCTTAAAGTTGAAACAGCGCAGCGCACTTGGCCACCGGTTGTTAGCGATATTCGGCACGTTCCGGCCGAACGGAGGCACCGTTATCGATGCCAATGGACCGCGAAAAGCTCGCCACCCAAGAGGCGGATGACGCTGCGCTTTTCCGCCCTACATTTGTTGTACCCGGCGGGCCGCGTTCAACCGTACCACCGGATCAAGCTTTCGCCGCCACGACCGCTTCGATTTCGATCAGCCGCTGCGGTGCGACGAGCGCCTTGACGATGATCGTCGCCGAGCCCGGCCGTGCGTCGCCGAAGTACTTGGGATTACGGCTTGGGATTACAGTGACAGTTTACTTGACGGTAGAATGTCGCGAGGATGTTAGGGCAACCGAATAACCGCCGAACTGGACCATCACGCGGCGACCTTGCTGCGGCCGGCGATCGTAGACCTGCGTCGTGTGCGTCGAGGCATTGGTTCGCCATCGCAGCGGTTTCTAATGTTCAGACCCATTCGGAAGATTCTCTCGGCAAGGGCGGAACAAGGCTCGCCTCAAAATCCTGTCACACCGGCGAAGGCCGGTGCCCATGGCAGACATGGGTCCCGGCCTTCGCCGGGAAGACGAGGACGGGTGCACTGCATTGAACTGAATCATCTTTATGCATCCAAGCACTCAAGGTAGGAATGCCCGAAGCTATCGCTGGGACCGTCGTGCTGGGACCGTCGTATTGATGAGGAGTTCTCCGGTGTTGGCGTGTCGATCGAGCGCCGCCCGACGTGCAGGAGCTTTCGGCTCACCAGATCGAAGGCGAACCAGTTTCCACCATTTGTCGCGGGCTGCTCGTGACGCCGGCTGATCGGCAGTCCGGCGAGATGGCAATAGGGCAGCGTCCCTGTGCCTCCGTGCCCAACGATGGCAACGTGGCCGTCGTCGGAGGCTTGCGAGATGTCTTGTTCGACCGCATGAACGATCCGCGCCTGGGCATCTGCCCCGGGCTCCCAGCCCCGAACGCTGGTCAGCGGCTGGGCAAAAACGCATCAACCGTTGCCTCGAACTCTTGCTGAGCGAGGTAGCCCGTCGCTGATCGGTCATTCTCGCCGAGGCCATCAACGACGCTGTACCCGTGCAATCCAAGCCCGTCAGCGAGGAGCTGCGCCGCGTCTCGCGCTTTGCGCTCGGTGCTGGAGAAGATATGGCGCACGCCGCTTGCCCAAGGAACGGCTGCCATCGCTTGCATGCGTGATCGCCCGCGCACGTTGAGTGGCCAATCGGCAACCGGGACGCTCGGATCGATCGCGACATCCGGGTGGGTGATGAAGAACACTGCTGGCATTGATAAACCCTAAAATCGCCTTGTTCGCGTTGCATACTCTTGCCCTTCGCCGGGTTTCGCGGGCCGGCCATTTGGTTGGAGAAAGGAGGTGCTGTTGGCGGATGGGCTGTCACGAAAAGGGACGGGCCAGCACAGGGCTGCGGGCGTGACTCAGCGTTACAATCATTCCGAGAATTTGGCTGCTGATTCGCTGCAGATACAGCCAGCAGAAATAATCGGCTCAATTTATGATTGCGGGCAGGGAGGTTGTAGACGTCCTTCCGCAAAAAGTCGCACCACCTCCGGCCCAAACTCGGCCATGATAGGGTAATCGTGGCCGTCGGCAGGAGGGAGGAGCAGGATGCCGCTGCGTGGCAAGGTCGTCATCACGTGCGCTGTCACAGGGTCGATCCACACCCCGACGATGAGCCCGCATTTGCCGCTGACGCCGGACGAGATCGCGCGCGATGCGATTGCCGCGGCGGAGGCGGGGGCGGCGATCCTGCATCTGCATGCGCGCGACCCGAAGGATGGGCGGCCGACGCCGGACCCCGATGTGTTCATGCAGTTCCTGCCGCGGATCAAGCAGTCTACCGGGGCGGTCGTCAATATTACGACCGGCGGCGGTCACGGCATGAGCCTCGAGGAAAGGCTAGCGGCTCCGCTGTGCGCCAAGCCGGAGATGTGCTCGCTCAATATGGGGTCGATGAATTTCGGCCTGTTCCCGCTACTGGAGAAGTACAAGGAGTTCAAATACCCCTGGGAGTCGCGGCATCTCGAAATGACGCGCGACTTCATCTTCCGTAACACCTTTGCCGACATCGAGCGCATCCTGAAGGATTTGGGAGAGGGCTGCGGCACCCGGTTCGAGTTCGAGTGCTACGATGTCGGCCATCTCTACAACCTGGCGCATTTCCTCGATCGTGGTCTGGTCAAGCCGCCGCTCTTCGTGCAGACGATTTTCGGGATCCTCGGCGGCATCGGGGCGGATCCGGAAAATGTCGTTCACATGAAGCGGATCGCCGACAAATTGTTCGGCGATTCCTATGCTTGGTCTGTCTTGGCCGCCGGCCGCCACCAATTGCCGCTTGGTGTCGATGGGTGCGATCATGGGCGGCAATGTCCGCGTCGGGCTCGAGGATTCGCTGTGGATCGGCAAAGGAAAGCTCGCCGAGAGCAATGCCGACCAGGTCAGTTGCGTCCGGTCGATTATCGAGAACCTGTCGCTCGAAATTGCTACCCCCGACGAGGCGCGGGCGATGCTTGCGCTGAAGGGCGGCGACGCGGTCGCGTTCTGATGATCGACAAACGCGTCAAGAGCCTCGCCGAAGCCGTCGCCGGCATTGCCGATGGCGCGACGATCCTGTGCGCCGGGTTTGGCGGCGCCGGGCTGCCGGATGCGTTGTGCGAGGCGGTGGTCGAGCAGGGTGCCCGCGATCTGACCGTTGTCGCCAACAATGCCGGGACTGGGAGGAGGGGGCTCGCCGCATTGCTCGCGGCCGGCCGGGTGCGCCGGATCATCTGCTCCTTCCCGCGCAGCGCCGGCTCGGTCGTCTTCGAGGAGCTCTATGCCGCGGGCCGCATCGAATTGCAGCTGGTGCCGCAGGGCATCATCAGCGAGCGCATGCGCTGCGCTGCCGCGGGGCTCGGCGGTTTCTATTCGCCGGTCTCGGTCGGGACGCGGCTCGCCGACGGCAAGGAACACCACGAGATCGACGGGCGTATCTATGTATTAGAAAAGCCGCTGAAGGGCGACGTCGCGCTTTTGTCCGCCGATCGCGGCGACCGGTGGGGCAATCTGACGTATCGAAAATCGGCGCGTAATTTCAATCCGACGATGGCGATGGCGGCGGATCTTTCGGTCGTGCAGGTGCGCCGCATCGTCGAACTCGGCGAGCTCGACCCGGAAATGATCGTGACGCCCGGCATTTTCATCGACCGACTGGTCGAGGTGGCGTTCTAGATCGTTTCACAATGAGACAGTGACGCGATGAGAAACACCATGGATGATGTCTCACTGTCTTGCCGCCTCATTGTGAATAAATCCGAGGAGGAAAAATGCCGCTGAAACGTCGCCAAATCGCCTGGCGGGCCGCGCAGGATCTCGCCGATGGCGCCTATGTCAACCTCGGGATCGGTCTCCCGACGATGGTTTCCGATTTCATTCCCGCCGATCGCGAGATTGTCCTGCACAGCGAGAACGGCGTCCTCGGCGTCGGGCCGGCGCCGGGCGACAATGAAGTCGATTGGGATCTGATCAACGCCGGCAAGCAGCCGATCACGTTGGTGACCGGCGGCAGCTACGTGCACCATACCGACTCGTTTCTGATGATCCGCGGCGGCCATCTCGACCTGGCGCTGCTCGGCGCCTTCGAGGTGTCGGAGAAAGGCGATCTGGCGAATTGGACGACCGACGATCCCGGCTTTCCGCCCGGCGTCGGCGGCGCGATGGATCTGGCGGTCGGCGCCAAGGAAATCCGCGTCCTGGTCGAGCACACGACCAAATCCGGCGCGCCGCGCATCCGCCGGCAATGCGGATACCCGCTGACCGCCGCTGCGGTGGTCCGCCGGATTTACACCGACCTCGCCGTGATCGACGTGACAGCCGACGGCCTCGTCGTGCGCGAGATGGTCGAGGATATCGATTTTCCAGCGCTGCAGGCCAAAACCGAGGCGGCACTGCGCCCGGCTTCGGACCTTCGCCCGCTCCGCGCCCCTGTCGTTTAAGGTTGCTTCGTCCCGCATCTTCTCGTAGCGGCCCTTCGGCACAATTTCGGCGACCGTGCCGTCGGGCGCGCGGTATTTGATCGGGACCTCGCCGGGCTTGGAGAGGATTTTGCCGCCATTAGCGACGACCTTCTCGGCAAAACCCTGGTGGTCGTCGACCTCGATGCCGAAATGGTGGATTGCCGGGCCCTCGCCGACGAGCTTGGCCTCCTCGTCCGCCTCGCTGTCATAGACCATCAGCGCGAGGTCCACATAGCCGTCGGTCAGGTGCCGCGAGATATGCCCGCGCGACCGCCCGGTTCCGACCTGCCGAAACCCGAACACGTTTTCGTAGAACTTGGTCGCCGCCTCGAGGTCGGCGACCTTGAGCGCCACGTGGTTGATTCGCGCCATCCGCTTCCCTCCTATTCGCCGCCACCGTTATAGGGCGCGATCACCGAGCCGGTGTGGTATTCCGCCGGCTCGAGAATGACCTCGGTCTTGGTGTCCTTGAACTCGTCGAGATTGTTGCTCTTGATGTTTTGCCATTGCACTTCGAGGACCCGCGGCTTCGCCCATTCGCCGTCTTTGCCAAAGCTGATGTCGCCGACGATGGTCTTGAACGGATGGCTGCGGATGTAATCCGCCAGCTTGGTCTGGTCGAGGGTCTTGGCCGCGTCTACCGCTTCTCCGAGCACCTGCAGGTTTGCATACGCGAAAGGCGGGAGATACCAGCCGAGCGGATCGACGCCTGCGGCGGGCGCCTTGGCCTGATATTCTTTCAGAAAATCGAGAATCCCCGGGAACTGCATCGTCGGCGCCGGGATCCACCAGTCGTAATCGACGACCCCATTGAGTTTCGGTCCGAACTGTTCCTTGACCGAGGTGAACTGCAAGCCCACCATGCCGCCGCCGAAAAACCGCGTCTTGAGCCCGCTCTCGGTCGCCGCGCGCAACATGCCGACCGAGCCCGGCGGATAGGAGGCGACGAAGACCATGTCGGGATTGGTCGCCTGGATGGCGTGAACAATTGGCGTAAAATCCGGCGTCCCCGGCGGGTAGGTCTTGTCGTAGACCATCGTGATCCCGGTAGACTTAGCGTGATCGCGCACCCCTTCGGAGGCGTTTTTCGGGAACTCGGCGTCTTCGGCGAGCAAGGCGATGGTCTTCGGTTTGGGGTTCGCCGCCATCGCCACCTTGAAGAAGGGCTCCGAGAAGGCCTGTTTCGGATCGGGCCCGGTCGGCAGCATCGAGAAGTACTTGGGGTAGTGAAACTCGCTGTTGACCGCGAGCCCGAAGAGGCCGAGGAACAACCGGTCGTGGCCGATCGCGACCGGCATTGCCGGCGCGATCAAGTTGGTGCCGTAGCCGGATACGATGAGGTCGACCTTGTCGACATCCAGCAGTTTCGTATAGATGCCCGGCACGGTCGCCGGATTGCTCTGGTCGTCGTAGTAGATCAGCTTGACCGGGCGGCCCATGAGGCCTCCCTTGGCGTTGACATCGTCCTGCCAGATCTGCATCGCCAGGAGCGCAGCCTTGCCGGCAGCGGCGAGCCCCCCGGTCAGCGCCATGCCAAAGCCGATCGTGATCGGCTCCGCCGCCCGCGCGGCGCTCGCGACGAGCACGGAGGCCGCGACTACCGCGGCCGCAACGCAGCGACGTGTTACCTGCTGGACCACTGCTTCCTCCCTATTTCTTGTCAACATTAGCTGAGGGCAGACGTATATTTCTTGGTCGGCCGCACGTCCAGTCTCGACAACACCCTCATCGCGTGCGACCCGCGAGTGTCCAGTTGAGAACAACGGCTGCATAGGCTGATGTCGGTGCATCCTCGATGCCCCTAGCCCGTTGGCCTGCCGCAATCACGAATTGCAGCGGCGATTGCGCCTCGCTGCATCTGCGGCGGATCTGCAGCAAAATCTCGCCTCTGAGTTGAAGTACCCATCCGGCCCGGCGCCGTACATGCCCGCCGCGGCGCGAGCGTGGCCGGCCCCAATAAATTCGGCGAAGTCGCAGAAGCGGCTCAACTTGTCGAAACGGAACTCGGCTCGATGTTGTTGTTCTTTGGTGTTGTTGATGAGGGGTTAATAACGCCGACCCTTCAGGTAGACGGAAAACGCGCTGCTGAACTGCTAGGACGGATCGACCGTCTGACGCTTGGCCAGCTAGTAAAGAACACAAAGGGCCATACAGACGCCCTAGATCAACTGGAGCCACTGCTATCCGCAGCACTGGAAGAACGCAATCGCCTTTCGCATCACTTTTATCGAAAACACAATTGGCGAAAGAACACCAATGCAGGTAGATCGCTCATGCTGGATGACCTGAGTCAATTCATAACACGCTGAGCAAGGCTCTTAAGGCCCTCATGCTGCTTTCTGGAATTGACTTAGAGGCAGTGTCGGAGGAACTAGCCAAGGCCAGCGGCGACGGAAAAACCGTTCGCATAGATGAAAACCAAATCTTTCATTTGCCGATTTGAACCCAAGTCACGGACTTAAACGCAGCAGGCGACCTTTCCATAATGCCGTTATGCGACTTCGCAGCAGTGATTTTCCAGAACTCCATTATATGCAACTTTTTTATCGGTGAGAGACATGGAGCCAAGTAGCAAGTGCAGCCGCACAAGATGTTGAAACCGCCGCCAGGCGGCGACGACGGTTATTGCGCCGGCAACAGCGTGGGCGCGGCCGTCTTTCACCGGCGGCGGGTTCCATTTACCGGTCAGCGCGGCTGCCTTTGGCGCATAGAGACGCATCGTGAGGTTGAACGGCCCTTTTGGTGCCGGCAGCCAGTACGCTTCCTAGTCGGCGCCCGGGCTTTCGTTCTGGAAATAGAGGTCGAGGGAGCCGTCTGGGTCGTATTTGAACGGCATCCAGAAGCTGACGGCGAACCGGTTGGGGCTGTTGGGCACGTGGTAGCCCTCAGTGTCGGGGCTTGTTGGGTTGATTCTGTACGTATCGAGGCTAATCTGACGTATATGGTGTCTCTAAGTCGCTCCGCTTCAAAATCTCCGCTGCACGGTTTAAGCCGTTAGTGGCTGTTTTAGCTTATGCTCTCTCGCTCTACGTCCTAATACTAGCGACCGCGTACTGGTTTTTGGGCACCAATTTCATCGGGTCGGTTGCTCTGACGGGCGGCATCATATGCGGGGCTGGAGCGTTAATCGGGGCTGCGCTGACAATCTATAAAGATAAAAGCTCATAATTGTGTGGTCGCCCGTTCGTTCGGTTCTGATGTTTGCGGGCGTCACGCTCGTGATATTCTGGGCGTTTTACAGCGGCTATGGAACATCTCGACCGCATACCGGGGCCCAAGTCTTAGCTGTATTTTGGGGAGAGATTTCGGCGTTTGCATGGGCTCTTAGCGTAGTTGGTACTCTCGTCTGGGAAGATTTTGGCATCCTCAGCAGCATCAAGTGGAATAGCTGGTTTAATTTTTTCGCCGCTGGCTTCGCAGCAACCGCGGTTGGCTGCAGCGCGAAGTGAATTTCGGCGAGCTAATGGTATCTGACCGAATGGAGGGACTCCGGCTGCCTTTTTCTCGTCGCCCCCGCGAAAGCGGGGCCCAGGGCTACAGGCGCCGTGCCCGCCGCCCCCTGTTCCAGCCAGGGGCAAGCTCTGGGTGCCCGCTTTCGCGGGCATGACGGCGAGGTGGGTGGCTGCCGAATATTAACCGAGGCTCTTAAAGCGAAGCCGTGTCCCCTGACAGGGCATTTAAATTCCTGCCCCACTCCCGCGCGATCTTCAGAAGTGAGATACGCGACTTTCGTTGCGGTTTTTTTGAGTACCAATGTTTCACAACTTAAGCCGGCTTGGCGCAGCTTATGGCCGACCCGCAGGTCTCGCCGCAGGCGGCGCGCTGGCGCGGCTGCTCGACCTCAACCGCGAGCACGCCGCCGCGGATCGCCGATCAGTCTAGCAGGCTGCGGAAAATTCGGCTGTCATTCCGGGGCGGCCCTGGGGGCGGAACCCGGAACCCACGAACACAGGTCAAGCCCTTGTTTCTCGAGCCGGTGTCCATGGGTTCCGGGTTCCCTCGCTGCGCTCCGGCCCCGGAATGACGGCGATCCGGGCCTTTTCAGCAGCCTGCTAAAGGCGGGTCAAATTCATTGCACCGTGCCGTGCTGGCTGATGTGCGGGGGGTAGCCGGGTCCGTAATACACAGGCGGACTGTAGCCGTATCCGGCGTAGGCAGGGCCGTTGTAGCCATACCCGGGGGTGCTACCGTAATAAGCCGGGGGCGGGACCGCGGAGGCGCCAGCCAGGCAGCGGGCGCTATAGGCGGCGGCCATCTGGCTGTACTCGGGAGATAGGGGAGCGGTCTGGTAGAGCGCCGTCACGCGATTGTATTGATCGGCGCAGCTCTCGGATTGCGCCAAGGCGGGTGCGGAACACGCAGCGGCGCATAGGGTAACGGCGGCTAGCATGATTGCGGGCGGTTTGAGCGACATTGAACATTCTCCTTCGAGGTCTGCAGATTGCAGAACTGTCGATTGGGGATGGTTTGGGTTCCGATTGTCCCGAAACGGACGAAATGACCGATGGTTCCAGCCGCTCACGCAGCCTCAATTTTAGACCGTCTTTGTCGGGCTTGACGCTGTCTAGGCCGATGCCCGGATAAACCGGTGGACGCCGTCAGCGCCGAGCTCACGGTCGAGGGCGCCCTGATGCATCAAGTAATTCAGGTGGGCGAGCGCCTCGCCGAGCGCGAAGCCCATCTGGTGCCGGTCGAGGGCGCGCCGGAACAGAACCTTGACCAAATCGATGGCGGTCTTCGGCACGGCGCAAGCGGCGATCACCTCGCCGCAGCGCGCCCGGTGATGCGCGGCGAGGCTCTCGATCCGAGCGTGCAGCCCGAAAAACGGCAGGTTGTGCGAAGGCAGGACAAGCGTCTCGGGCGGTATCGCATCGCGCAATTTGGCCAAAGACGCCAGATAGCGGGCGAGGGGATCGCCGTCGGGCTCGTGTGCCTGGACGCTGATGTTGGGCGAGATCCTCGGCAATACCTGATCGCCGGCGATCAGCACACCGGTCTTTGCGCAATAAAGGCATGCGAGCTCCGGCGCATGGCCTTCGCCGACGATGACCCGCCATTCCCGTCCGCCGATCTCGATCGCCATCCCGTCGGCAAGCCGCTGAAAACTCGCCGGCACCGACGGGACCCCGCGGCGGTAGCTGTTCTCCCGCTCGCTGAAAAGCTCCGCTTCCGCGTCGTCGAGACCCGCGCGGCGCGCGAAACGACGCCGCATCGGGGCGAAATCCTCGGCTGCATGGGTCATCACCCGGGCGGACAGCCATTCTTTCTCGGTCACCCATAAAGGCGCCTGCCAACGCTGGGTCAGCCAATCGGCGAGTCCGATGTGGTCCGGGTGGTAATGCGTCACGATGATCCGAGTGACCGGCAATCCGCCGAGCCGCTCGGCAAAGATCCGTTCCCACAGCTCCTTGGGTTTTGCCATCGCGTAGCCGGTGTCGACGATTGTCCAGCCCGCGCCGTCTTCGAGCAGCCAGAGATTGATATGGTCGAGCGCGAAGGGGAGCGGCATGCGCAACCAGTGCACGCCCGGCGCGATCGCCAACGTCTCGCCCGGCGGGGGCGGGGCCGCAACCGGAAACTGCAACGGGGTCAGGCTTCCGTCCATAATTTATTGCTTTTCTCGGCTGGCGAATTGACCGGCAGGTTAGGACGCGGCATTAGTCCCGGACAAGCGGGATGACCGCCGGCGAGCGATGTGCCGATGGAGCAACCGCAATACCACGGCAAATGGCTCGATTATGCGTGACTTCAATATTCCGGGCCGGTCCGCGGCGATGGGCGCGAACGGCATGGTCGCGACCTCGCAACCGATGGCGACTTTGGTCGGCCTCGACGTGCTGCGCTCTGGCGGCAACGCGATGGATGCCGCGATCGCCGCAGTGGCGATGCAGTGCGTCGTCGAGCCGGAAAGTACCGGGATCGGCGGCGACTGCTTTGCCCTCTATTCAAAGCAAGGCGCGCCGCCGGTGGCGCTGAACGGCTCGGGCCGCGCCCCGGCCAAGGCCACGGTCGAGTGGTACGCCGAGCGGAAGATGCAGCAAATCGAGGTTTTGACGCCGCATGCGGTGACGGTACCGGGGGCGGTCGATGCCTGGTGCCAGCTCAACCGCGAGTACGGCACCCGCCCGCTCGCCGAACTGCTCGAACCGGCGGCGCGCGCAGCCGAGGACGGCTACGTCGTAACTCCGCGAGTTTCCTACGATTGGCATCGCCTGGAGTGGAAATTGCGCGATCCGGTGACAGCGGCGGTATTTCTGCCCGAGGGCAAGCCGCCGCATCCGGGCGACACGATGCGCAATCCGGCACTTGCCGCCACCTTGCGCCATATCGGCCGCGAGGGCCGCGCGGCCTTCTACGAAGGGCCGGTGATGCGCGACATCGTCGGCCGGCTCAAATCGCTTGGCGGGTTGCATGAACCGGATGATTTCGCGGCGCAGCGCTCGGAGTGGGTCGACCCGGTCCATGCCTCCTATCGCGGCTATGAGGTGTACGAGTGCCCTCCGAATGGGCAGGGGCTGGCGGCGTTGATGATCCTGCGCCAGCTCGAAGGCTTCGACCTCGGCGGCGATGGGCTCGGTGAGGCCGACCGGCTGCACCTGCTCGCCGAGGCGACCAAGGTGGCCTATCGCGTGCGCGACGATTTTTTCGCGGACCCGGCGCAGGTCGATGTCGATGTTGCCGGTTTTCTGTCGGACGAATGGGCCGAGCGCGCGCGGCAGCAGATCCGGCTGGACGCGGTGCTGCCCGGCAACGAGTGGCACGGCGGCTCCCTGCACACGGACACGGTCTATCTCTGCGCCGTCGACCGCGACGGTAACGCCGCGTCGTTGATCAATTCGCTGTTTTCGAACTGGGGCAGCGGCATCGTCGCGCCAGAAAGCGGCGTGCTGCTGCAGAACCGCGGCAGCGGCTTCCGCACGATCCCCGGCCACCCGAACGCGATCGCGCCGGGCAAGCGGCCGTTCCACACGATCATCCCGGCGATGCTGGCCAAGGATGACCGCACGGTCATGCCGTTCGGTGTCATGGGCGGGCAGTACCAGGCGGTTGGGCACGCCCATTTCGTGCACCGCCTGATCGACCGCGGCCTCGATCCGCAGCAGGTGGCCGAGGCGCCGCGTAGTTTTGCTTTCCGCGGCAAATTGCAGGTCGAGCGGGCCGTCCCGAAGCCCATCGTTGCCGATCTGGCGGCCCGCGGCCACGACATCGACGTGCGCAAAGTGCCGCTCGGCGGCTGTCAGGCGATCTGGATCGACCACGCGCGCGGGGTTCTGATCGGCGGTTCCGATCCGCGCAAGGACGGGCTGGCCCTCGGCTATTGACCGAGGGCGCCGCCGAAATCCGCTTCGAGCGGCGCAACGGGGTCACCCGTCTGGCCCAGCTCTATCAGCGTGACCCGCTGCGCGTCTTGTTCCCGGCGCCCGCCGCAGGCGATCCGCCGGTCGCGGTCATCGTCACGACATCGGGCGGGCTCGTCGCCGGCGACCGGCTGGATATCCGCATCGAGCTCGCCCCAGGGGCGGCGGCGCATGTCACCGCGTCCGCGGCGGAGAAGGTCTATCGGTCGACCGGGCGGACGACGACCATCAAACAGACCTTCTCGATCGGGCCCGGCGCCGCTCTCGAATTCCTGCCGCCCGAGACGATCCTGTTCGACGGCGCCCGCCTGCGGCGCGAAACGACGGTCGAGTTCACGCCGGGCTCTGCATTTTTGGGCGGCGACATCGTGGTTTTCGGCCGCCGTGCGCGCGGAGAGCGCTTCGCCCGCGGCCTCTTGCGCGAGGTCTGGAAACTGCGCTGCGGCGGCGACCTCGTCTGGGGAGACGCGCTGCACCTCGAGAATGACGTCGGACGCATCATCGATGATCCGGCCTGTTTCGACGGCGCATCGGCCTTTGCGACAATGATTTTGTCGCCGCCCGCAGAAGACGCCCGCAGCCTGCTCGAAACTGCCCGCCTCGTACAATCCTCCAGCGCGACGACGGGCTTGCGCGCCGGGGCTACGGCGGTCTCCGGCCTCGTTATTGCCCGGTGGCTCGCTGCGGATGCGGCCGTGTTGCGCCGCGCCTATGCTGATCTCGCTTGCCATTTCCGATCGGCAGTGTTGGGATTACCGGATCGCCTGCCGCGGGTTTGGCATGTTTAATCAGTAATGGAAAAGATCGCCCGCGGCGTCGAAGCGGGCGTTTTGGTGTTTTCCTGACCCGATATAGACGATTTTTAAACGCTGCCTCATGTAAACCTGGATAGACGCTCCCGAGGATTTTTCCCTTAATCGATGACATTGTTTGATTATTCGTTTGACCTTCCTGGTCACGACGCAACGTTACGGCAATTGGATGATATTATCGAAGAATATCAGAGAGTCTGCTATGCAACCGGTAAATGGGTTGACCAGCCGCATCTCAGAGAGACCGCGCGAAAGGCAATCCAGTCGTTAAGCCCGTTCTATTCGGAAAGTGACGCGGACCGACTGCTCGAGCGCGCGGTGAGCCGGCGCCGTGCTGCGAACCGCCGCACACACACCATCCCTTGATCGCGGCTCGGTAAAGATGTCGGCCCCGGTAGCAAGATGGCGCATGCTGATATCGCGCGTTTCACGGGGCAATTTGGGACCTATTCTGTCAATTTCTTGCGTAATGATTTCGCTTGGCTGCATCGCTGAAGGTTTTCATTTCTTGGGAATGATCACCGCTGGTGGAAATTTGATCGTCACCAGGTGGGCAATTCGAAGTGCCAAGAAAGATAAATTCGCTGCGAGTGGGTACCAGTAACAACGTTACGTTATATCATAACGTCTAAGGTTTGACCGAATTGTAATCACCTGCCCCAGTAACGGGCGGCAGACGATCTCGGCCTTCTATCTTATCCACGCTAACTCGTACTTGGCATATCTCCTGCACGTTAACTTTCCATGTTGGGTGCCAGATTTAGCCTGCCTAAAACAAGGTCACTCGGCGGAGCGAACCGTCGGTCATCGGCTTGGATAGTTGCCACGGGTCAGTTTGTTGAGGAGGCACCTGACTGAGTGAATAAACGGTAGTTGTCGCTGCTTGGCTCGCGACTGTGCGACGCCAATCGCAAATCGTGGAGAGAGGAGACGGTAATGCCGAAGGTTGCCTTTCACACCGATCTTAAAAAAACCCCTGAATTCGGCGGAAATAAAAACCCACAACCGCTGGCATCCCGATATACCCTTGGTGGAGACGTACAAGCCCGGGGCGGAATTCCGCGTCGAATGTTTTGATTGGACAGGCGGGCAGATTGCACCCGACGATAGCGCCAACGACGTGCGCGATGTCGATCTTACAAAGGTCCATTATCTGAGCGGACCGTTTGGCGTCGACGGCGCCGAGCCGGGCGATCTGATGGTCGTCGATCTACTCGACATCGGCTATCTGCCGGAACTCGCCCTGGGGTTTCACCGGCATCTTTGCCAAGGAAAACGGCGGCGGGTTTCTCGTCGACCATTATCCGCAGGCGCGCAAGGCGATCTGGGACTACCACGGCATCTACACGACCTCGCGTCATATCCCTGGCGTGCGTTGGGCCGGGATGGTTCACCCCGGGCTGATCGGGTGTCTCCCCGACCGCGAGTTGCTCGAGAGAGCAAACCGCCGGGAAGCGGAGTTGCTCGCCACCAATCCCGACCGTGTACCGCCGCTGCTCGCACCCCCGCACGCGCCGACCGCACTGATGGGGCAGATGACGGGCCGAACCGCCCAGACTGCAGCACAAGAGGCATGGCGCACCGTGCCGCCGCGCGAGCACGGCGGGAACTGCGACATCAAGAATTTGTCGCGGGGTTCGAAGATTTATTTTCCGGTCTATGTCAAAGGCGGCGGGCTGTCGATGGGTGACATCCACTGGTCGCAAGGCGATGGTGAGATCACCTTTTGCGGTGCCATCGAGATGGCCGGCTGGATCGATATCGGCGTCGATCTGATTAAGGGCGGCATCGCGAAATACGGCATCATCAACCCAATCTTCAAGCCGAGCCCGATCGAGCCGCGCTTCTCCGAGTATCTCGTGTTCGAAGGCATCTCGGTCGACGAGACGAGTGGAAAGCAGCTCTATCTCGATGCACATGTCGCCTACCGGCGGGCGTGTCTGAACGCGATCGAGTACCTCAAGAAGTTCGGGTATACCGGCGAGCAGGCGTACATGATCCTCGGCACCGCGCCCTGCGAGGGCCGGATCAGTGGGATCGTCGACATCCCGAATGCGTGCTGCACCTTGGCCATCCCGACGGAAATCTTCGATTTTGACATCCGTCCCACCGCTTCCGGCCCGACGCGTTCGGTGCCGGCGAGTGACGTCTCGGCCTGCACTTAGTCACTCCTAGCATAGGGGCGGCTGCTCGTTGGCCGCCCCGACGGCTCCTTTCGACAACTCGCCGCCTAGCTGCCGACGCGCGAAATCGCGCGCCAGAACTCGGTTGCCGTATCCCTACAAGAATAGGAGGGGACGATGCTATTAGGGCTGTCACTCTTTTGGGTTGGTGCTGTCCTTTTTCTCAATGGATTGTGGGTACTCGACAAGGTCGGCGACCGGGAGATCGCGGTCATCGACGTCTTCGTCGGGACCCTGACGCTGTGTGTCGCGATCTATCTCGCCTTCGGCCCGGGCGCCAATGCAGATAGCATAAAGGGTGCAGCATTTCTGCTGCTGTTCACCTTCACCTATTATTGGGTTGCATGGAACCGATGGAACGGCGCTGACGGGCGGGGGCTCGGCTGGTTCTGCCTGTTTGTCGCCATCACATGCGCTCCGATAGCCCTGCAGAGCTTTGCCTCCGCACATACTCTATGGGACTATTGGCTGGCATTCTCTTGGCTCTCTTGGGGTGTTCTCTGGTTTCTATTTTATTTGCTGCTGGCGGCGGGAAGAAAAGAGTTAACAAGATTTACCGGGGCGCTGTGCACACTCGAGGGGATTTATACCGGTTGGATTCCGGGCTATCTGCTTCTCACCGGCGCGATGCCCGGCGGGCCGGTGCCGCCGCACTGACGCGGAACCCGGCGCAACGGAGGAAACACGAGATGCCTCTCTATGACTATGGATGCGGAAACTGCGGAGCGTTCCGGGAATGGCGTAGCATGAGCGATTGGGAGGCAAAGGCGCCCTGCCCAAGCTGCGCTCTTCCGGCGCCACGGCTCGCTGCGGCACCGATGCTGCCGGTGCTGTCGTCGAACAACCGGATCGCTCACGAGCGCAACGAGCGCAGCGCGCATGAGCCAAAGGTCGTTCGCCGCGAGGACCTGCCGCGAGATCATCGGCATCATGGTCACCGCCACGGGGTCAACCCGCTGATCAAGCAACAGTTCGGCGATGTGCACGCGAGCCCGCCCGACCGCCCATGGATGGTGGGTCATTAGGCAACAGTGTGGATCACTTATCTGTGCGTCTTCCTCGGTGCCGCGGTCGGCGGGGTCGGGCGCTATGGGCTATCGGGCGTAGTCGCAAATTGGATCGGCGCCACCTTTCCGTGGGGTACTCTGGTCGTCAATGTCACCGGCTGTTTTGTTATTGGGATCTTCAACACCTTAACGGGACCGGACGGCGTATTCTTGATACCCGCCAATCTCCGTGTCTTTGTTATGGTCGGAATGTGCGGTGGCTACACGACGTTTTCCTCGTTCAGCCTGGAAACCCTCAACCTCGCGCGAAACGGAGAGTGGTTCGCCAGCGGGGCCTATATATTGGCGTCGACCGTGTTCTGCCTGATCGGCGTCTGGTTGGGGCACATCGCGGGCGTCTTGATTAATCGCTGACGGGGACCCTGGTGGACGGGAGCGGATGATGCAATTGGAAGAGAAGGCCGTATTGCTGCGCATCTTCATCGGCGAGAATGACCGGTTCGACCACCATTCCCTATACGAGGCCATTGTTCTCAAGGCGCGTGAGCAACAGCTTGCCGGGGCAACGGTTCTGCGCGGACCGATGGGCTTTGGCCATTCGAGCCGGCTTCATACCGCTAAGGTTCTGCGTCTCTCGGAGGATCTTCCGGTCGTGGTAGAAATCATCGATAGCGAGCAGAAAATCGCTGCCTTTCTGCCGCTACTCGATGAGATGGTGAAAGGTGGGCTCGTCTCGCTGTCGGAAGTCCGGATCCTGCGTTACGGACCCGATCGTAAAGGGAACGAAGGCCCGTCGAGCGCCGTCGTCGCGCAAGCTTCGCCATAGGTATGGCACGGTTAATGCTACGTAAACGGGCAGGTGTAGGGATCCTATGAACCTGACTCCGCGCGAGAAGGACAAGCTTCTGGTATCGGTGGCGGCCATGGTTGCCGAGCGCCGGCTAAAGCGTGGCGTCAAGCTCAATTACCCCGAAGCGGTGGCGCTGATCACAGATTACGTGCTCGAAGGCGCGCGCGACGGCAAGAGCGTGGCCGAGTTGATGCGCGACGGGGCCGCGGTCGTGGGGCGCGGTCAAGTCATGGAGGGAGTGCCCGAGATGATCCATGAAATTCAGGTCGAGGCGACCTTTCCGGACGGAACCAAGCTCGTCACGGTGCACGAGCCGATCCGGTGAAATATGAGCAACAGGCTGACAACCGCCGCTTGCTGCCCCTCACCCGCCCGCTAGGCGGGCCCTCCCTCTCTCCGCTCGCGGAGAGGGCAGGGGTGAGGGGTACTCCGCAGGAGGGGGGATGATCCCCGGAGAACTGATCACCGCCGCCGGCGAAATCGAGATCAACGCCGGCCGCCCGACCGTGACCCTGATCGTCGCCAATACCGGCGACCGCCCGATCCAGGTCGGCTCGCATTATCATTTCTACGAAACCAACGCGGCGCTCGCGTTCGACCGCGAGCAGGCGCGCGGCTTCCGCCTCGATATCCCGGCCGGGACGGCGACGCGGTTCGAGCCGGGGCAGAGCCGCGAGGTGAGGCTCGTCGCCTATGCCGGGGAGCGACGAGTGATCGGCTTCAACGGCCGGATCAACGGCAAGCTGGGATAGGGGTATGCCGAGGGCGATTCCGCGCGAGGCCTATGCCGCCATGTTCGGGCCGACAACCGGCGATCGGCTGCGCTTGGCCGATACCGAGCTCATCATCGAGATCGAGAGCGACCGCACGATCTATGGCGAAGAGGTCAAATTCGGCGGCGGCAAGGTCATCCGCGACGGCATGGGGCAGGGCCAGGCGACGCCGCGCCGACGGCGCCGTCGACACCGTCATCACCAATGCCGTGATCCTTGACTATTGGGGCATCGTCAAAGCCGATATCGGCATCCGCGACGGCCGCATCAGCGGGATCGGCAAAGCCGGCAACCCCGATATCCAGCCCGGCGTCGACATCGTGATCGGCCCAGGGACCGAAGCGATCGCCGGAGAGGGCCGCATCGTCACCGCCGGCGGCATCGACTCGCATATCCATTTCATCTGCCCGCAGCTGGTCGAGGAGGCGCTCTACAGCGGCATCACGACAATGCTCGGGGGAGGCACGGGCCCCGCTGCCGGCACCGCGGCGACGACCTGCACGCCGGGCCCGTGGCATCTGGGCCGGATACTGCAGGCAGCGGAAGGGCTGCCGGTCAATCTCGGCTTCTTCGGCAAAGGCAATGCGTCGGACCCGCGCGCGCTCATCGAGATGGTCGAGGCCGGCGCCTGCGGATTGAAACTTCACGAGGATTGGGGAACGACCCCGGCGGCAATCGACACCTGCCTCGGCGTCGCCGAGCAATTGGACATTGCGGTCGCGATCCATACCGACACGCTCAACGAGTTAGGGTTTGTCGAGGATACGATCGCGGCGTTCAAGGGCCGCAACATCCATGCCTTTCACACCGAAGGGGCGGGGGGCGGCCACGCCCCCGACATCATCAAGTTGTGCGGATTGCCGAACGTGCTGCCCTCGTCGACCAACCCGACCCGCCCGTTCACCGTCAACACCGTCGACGAGCATCTCGACATGCTGATGGTCTGCCATCACCTCGACCCGCGCATCCCCGAGGATGTCGCTTTCGCCGAGAGCCGGATCCGGCGCGAGACGATCGCCGCCGAGGACATCCTGCACGATCTCGGCGCGTTCAGCATGATGTCCTCCGACAGCCAAGCGATGGGCCGGGTCGGCGAGGTCATCATCCGCACGTGGCAGACCGCGGACAAGATGAAGCGGCAGCGCGGCCGGCTGCCGGAGGATAGCGACCGGTCGGACAATTTCCGGGCGAAGCGCTATATCGCGAAATACACGATCAACCCGGCGCTGACGCATGGCCTCGCCGAGCACATCGGCTCGGTCGAGGTCGGCAAGCTCGCCGATCTCGTCGTGTGGTCGCCGGCCTTTTTCGGAGTAAAGCCCGATCTCGTACTGAAAGCGGGGACGATCGCCGCGGCCTTGATGGGCGACCCGAACGCCTCGATCCCGACTCCCCAGCCGGTCCATTATCGGCCGATGTTCGGCGCCTTCGGCCGCGCATTATCGGCGTCCTGCGTCACGTTCTTGCCTACGATTGCAATCGAGCGGCGGCTCCACGAACAGCTCGCGCTGCAACGCACCGTGCTGCCGGCGCGCGGCATCCGTGCAATCGACAAGAAGCGCATGTTGCTCAACGACGCGACGCCTCACATTGAAGTCGATCCCGAGACCTACGAGGTGCGCGCCGACGGCGTCCACCTGACTTGTGAACCGGCTACCGTATTGCCAATGGCCCAGCGATATTTCCTTTATTGAATAATGATGATTCACAATGAGATGGCGAAGCGATGAGATGATGATAATTTGCAGTCCGCAGCGGTTTACCTCACTGCCTCACTTTCTCATTGCGAATTCTTGATGCGGCGCGCGATTGCAGTGCATCGGCGCGGGGAATGGCCGAAGACGGCTGCACTTGACACGGTAACCATCCCCTATCTCGACCGGCACCGCCGGCGCATCCGCCTCGTCGCCGATTCAGGCGAGTCGTTTCTCCTTGATCTACCTCGCGCGTATCACTTGGTCAACGGCGACGGTCTCGAACTGGAAGGCGGCGGCTATCTCTGCGTCAGTGCGGCCGCCGAGCCGCTATTCGAGATTGCCGCTGCCAGTGGCTTAGATTTGCTGCGGATTGCCTGGCATCTCGGCAACCGGCACCTGCCGGTGCAAATCGCCGGCGAACGGCTGCGCATCCGGCCCGATGATGTGATAGCCGAGATGGTGACCGGCCTTGGCGGTCGGATCGTCGAATTGGACGCGCCGTTCGACCCGGAAGCTGGCGCCTATCATGAGCATGACTGACCCGAAAAGCCCATTGCCCGTCCCGCAGGAGAGCGGTTTCGGCGCCGGGCTTTACAGAATGTTGGCGTGGCTGTCTCCGGGGTTTCCGATCGGCTCCTTCGCCTTTTCGCACGGCCTCGAAGCGGCGGTGGCGAGCGGTGCCGTCCGCGGCCGGGACTCTCTGCAACGCTGGATCGGCGCCGTTCTCGCTTCGGGCGGAGGGCGCATTGATGCGGATATCCTTCGCGATGCATATCGGGCGTCGGCGGCGGACGACATCAGAGCGCTGATCGAGGCCAACCGGCGTGGCGTCGCGTTTCGCGCCACCGCCGAAACCCGGCTCGAGACAACTGGGCAAGGCGAGGCGTTCCTCGCCACCTGCCGCGCCGCGTGGCCTAATCCGTTTCTCGATCGCTGGGCTGAGGGGCTCAGCGAAAGCGGCGGCGCGGTGTGCTACGCTGCAGCGGTGGGCGCCGCGACGGCGCAGGCAGGCATCGGCCTTGACTGCGCGCTGCTCGGATATCTGCAGGCTTTGGCGTCCAATCTGGTATCTGCCGGCTTGCGGCTCGGGATTATTGGGCAAACCGACGGTCAGCGCATCGTGGCAGCGCTGGAGCCTGTCATCAGCGCGGCAGTCGCCGGCGCGTTGTCCCGCGCCCCGGAGGCGTTCGGCAGCGCGGCCTTTGCCGTCGAGCTCGCCTCGATGGATCACGAAACCCAGTACACTAGGCTCTTTCGCTCATGAGCAATCCGTTGCGGGTCGGCATCGGCGGTCCGGTCGGGTCGGGCAAGACCGCGCTGATGGATTGGCTATGCAAGAGGATGCGCGGCCGTTACGAGATTGCCGCGATCACCAACGACATCTACACCCGCGAGGATGCCGAATTCCTGACGCGCAGCGGCGCCTTGCCGCCCGAGCGGATCCGCGGCGTCGAGACCGGCGGCTGCCCGCACACCGCGATCCGCGAGGACGCCTCGATAAACCTCGCGGCCATCGCCGAGATGCACCGCCTTTTTCCGGATCTCGATCTGATCCTCATCGAGTCCGGCGGCGACAACCTTGCCGCAACCTTCTCCCCCGAGCTTGCCGATCTGACGATTTACGTGATCGATGTCGCCGCCGGCGACAAAATCCCGCGCAAAGGCGGACCGGGGATCACCCGCTCCGACCTCCTCGTCATCAACAAGATCGATCTCGCGCCGCTGGTCGGCGCCAGCCTCGAAATCATGGACCGCGACGCCAGGCGGATGCGCGGCAATCGTCGCTTCGTCTTCACCAACCTGAAGACTGGCGAAGGCGTCGACTGCGTCCGTGATTTCGTCGTGACACAGGGCGGTCTTTGAAGGCTGCGCTCACCGGTGCGCCTCCGCATCGAGCAGTCGCAGGGCCACCTCTAACGCGGCTTTCCGCACGGCCTCGCGGTCGCCGCGAAAGACGCGGCGTTCGGTGCGGCATTCGCCGTTACGGCGCGCCAAACCGAACAACACCAGGCCAACGGGCTTTGTCGGGGTGGCGCCGCCGGGGCCGGCGATGCCGGCGACCGAGACCGCCAGGTCAACCGGGGCGCGGGCGAGCGCGCCTTGCGCCATCGCCGCGGCAGTCTCGGCGCTGACGGCGCCATGCGCGGCGATCGTTTCGGGAGGAACCCCCAGCAGCTCCGATTTCGCCTCGTTCGAGTAAGTTATGAACCCCCGCTCTACGACTTCGGACGAACCCGCAATCGCGGTCAGCGCGGCGGCGACCAGCCCGCCGGTGCAGGATTCCGCAGTCGCCAGCCGCCAATTGCGGGCACGGCAGGCGTCGAGCGCCGATTGCGCGAGGCTCAGCGTTTCAGCTTCGAACACCGAATGCTCCACCTATCGGCAACAGCACGACAAACACCAGAACAGCGTAGACCGCAACCAGCAGATCGTCGAGCATGGTGCCGAGCCCACCCTGAACCCGACGGTCGGCCCATCGTACCGGCCACGGCTTCCAGATGTCGAAGATCCGGAAGAGCAGGAGGGCGGCAGCATCGGATAGGGGATCGAGGGGCGCAGGTAGCAGCACCAGCCACTGCGCTGCGACCTCGTCGATTACGACCGCGCCGGGGTCTTTTACCCCGCTCGTTTTGGCGAGCGTCCCTGCGGCCCAACAACCGACGGCAAAGACGATTATCGCGGCGATCGCAAGCCCTGCGACGCCCCACCGGCTGCGGATCGCCCAGGTGCAGGGCAGGGCGGCGAGTGAGCCCCAGGTTCCCGGCATGACCGGCAGCAAGCCTGCGCCGAACCAGGTCCCGAGCACCAGCGCCGGATGCCAAAGCGGCAGCCCGAGCCCACTACGAGTGTTCTTCAGAACGGCAGACGCACGGTGGCGACGGCCTGCGCGGCCATGCCTTCGGCGCGGCCGGTAAAGCCGAGCTTCTCGGTGGTCGTCGCCTTGACGCTGACGCGATCGGGCGTGATGCCGAGGACGGCGGCGATCCGCTCGACCATCGCCGCGCGATAGGGCGCGATCTTGGGCCGTTCGCAGATGATCGTGACGTCGACCGCGGCAATGGCGCCGCCCCGCGCGCGCACGAGATCGGCGGCGTGGCTCAGGAACTGGTCGGACGCGGCGCCGCGCCAGCGCGGGTCGCTCGGTGGGAAATGCATGCCGATGTCGCCGGCCCCGATCGCGCCGAGCACCGCGTCGGTCAGCGCGTGCAGCCCGACATCGGCGTCGGAATGTCCGGCGAGGCTCATGCCATGCGGAACCCTGACACCGCATATCCAGAGATGATCGCCCGGCGCAAAGGGGTGCACGTCGAAGCCCTGGCCGACGCGGACATCGCTCTGCCGGGCGGCGAGCAGGCGCTCGGCCGCGGCAAGGTCCGCTGCAGTCGTAACCTTCAGATTGTCTTCGCTGCCGTCGACGATCAACGGCGCCAGGCCCGCTGCCTCGGCGACTGCGGCATCGTCGGTCAGCTCACGGCCGATCGCGGCGCGGTGGGCGGCGAAGATCGCCTCGAAGTGAAAGCCCTGCGGGGTCTGCGCGCACCACAGCGCGGAGCGGTCGATCGTCTCCCGAATGGTCCCGCCCTCGGCGCGCTTGATCGTGTCGCGCAAGGGCAGGCAAGGGATCGCCGCAACTGCCTTGTCCAGACCATCAATGACCCGGTCGAGGAGCTGCTGATCCGGAAAGGGCCGCGCCCCATCATGAATGAGTACACGGTGCGGGCAATAGGCGGCCAATGCTTCGAGGCCGAGGCGAACGGATTCCTGGCGCGTCGGGCCGCCGGCGACCGGCGGCATCACGGTCAAGCCGGCGACGCTGCTGTCGAACAGCGCTCTGTCCTCGGGCCTGATCGCGACCAACACATTTGCGATGAGCCTGTGCCCGCCGAGCGCAGCGAGTGCATGGCGCAAGACAGTCGTGCCTGCGAGCGGCATGTACTGCTTGGGACGAGAGCCGCCAAATCGGCTGCCCTGGCCCGCCGCGACTACGAGCGCATAAACCGACGACATCCCTCAGCTTAACCCACTGGTCGGCCCCATGCCATTACGCCGCAATTGCCCTTAAGCATTGATGTTGCGCCGCAAAATCAAAAGAGCTAATATCTGCCTATTAGATAGGCAAACTGCATAATTGCGTATTCTATGGGCATCTCGATCGCTTCCGTAACTCTCGACGATCCGGTCATCCTCGCTCCGATGTCGGGGGTCAGCGATCTGCCGTTCCGCAGGCTTGTGAAGCGGCTCGGCGCCGGTCTCGTCGTTTCCGAAATGATCGCCAGCGAGGCGATGATCCGCGAAACCCGTCAATCGATGACCATGGCGAGAAGCTGCGCCGATGAGCAGCCGATGGCGGTGCAGCTGGCCGGCTGCGAGCCGCGTGTCATGGCCGAGGCGGCAAGGCTCAACGCCGACCGCGGGGCGCGGATCATCGACATCAATTTCGGTTGTCCGGTGAAAAAGGTGGTGAACGGACACGCCGGATCGGCGCTGATGCGCGACGAGGCCCATGCCGCGCGAATCCTCGAGGCGACGGTGAAGGCGGTCGACCTGCCGGTCACCCTGAAGATGCGCACCGGATGGGACGAGCGAAACCGCAACGCGCCGCGGCTCGCCCGCATCGCCGAAGCCTGCGGCATCCGCATGATCAGCGTGCACGGGCGCACCCGCTGCCAGCTTTATGCCGGCTCGGCCGACTGGCGGTTCATCCGCCAGGTCAAGGAAGCAGTGTCGATCCCCGTTGTGGCCAATGGCGATATAAGCACGTTGGAAGATGCCGACCGGGCATTGGCGGAATCCGGCGCCGACGGATTGATGATCGGCCGCGGCTGCTACGGACGGCCGTGGTTCGTCTGTCACGTCATCGAATGGCTGAAAACCCGGCGGCGGGTTCCGGACCCGCCGCTCGCGGCGCAGCTCGAGATCGTGCTCGGCCATTACGAGGAAATGCTCCTGCATTATGGGACTGCGGTGGGCGCGCGGATCGCGCGCAAGCACGTTGCCTGGTACTCGAAAGGCCTGCCTGGGTCGGCGGAATTTCGCGCGGCGGTCAACGATACCATCGATGTCGCGCGCGTTCGGAACCTGATTCGATCCTTTTATGAGCCGCTGCTGGCCCGCGGGACGACATGATCATCAGGACGCCGTTTCGGCACCGCGCAAGCTCGAACCCGAAACCACGTCCTCTCGGGGTAGCCCAACCCGACGCGGCGGTGATCCTGGCAGCTCTCGCCCTTCCTGTGATCGTCATCGATCGGGGTGGAGCCATCCGCCTCGTCAACCCGGCCGCCGAGCAGTTCTTCGGGTCCGGCGCGGCCGCGCTCTGCGGCACTGCGCTCGCCGATCTCGTCGCGCCGCACAGCCCGCTGCTGGCGCTCGTCGAGTCGGTGTGGCGGATCGGCAATACGATTTCCGAGTACGACATTCCGCTCGAGGGACCGCGATTCCCGGGGCGCCTGGTCACCATTCAGGGAGCGCTGACGGGCGAAGGCGCGGACACGCTCGTGCTCACACTGCACGAGCGCTCGATGGCGGAGATGATGGACCGCCACCTGACCCACCGAAACGCCGCCCGCTCGATTACCGGAATGGCGGCAATGCTCGCCCACGAGGTCAAAAACCCGCTTTCCGGGATCCGCGGCGCGGCGCAATTGCTGGAGCAGGATTCCGATCCGGCCGGACGTGAGCTGACCCAGCTGATCTGCGACGAAACCGACCGCATCGTCGCGCTCGTCGATCGCATGGAGGCGTTCTCCGATCACCGGCCGATCGAACGCGAAGTGGTCAACATCCACGAGGTGCTCGAGCGGGTACGTCGGGCGGCGCAGTCCGGTTTTGCCAGCCACGTCCGACTCGTCGAAGAATACGACCCCTCGCTGCCATCGGTTCACGGCAACCGCGATCTGCTCGTTCAAGTTTTTCTAAACCTCGTCAAGAATGCGGCCGAGGCAGTGCCGAGCGGGGAAGGGGAGATCATTCTCGCGACGGCTTATCGGCACGGCCTGCGCCTTAGGCATCCGGGCGGCGAGGGCCGGCAGCACCTGCCCTTGATGGTGTCGGTGACCGATAACGGCGGCGGCATCCCGGACGACCTGCGGCCTCATCTCTTCGAACCGTTCGTCACGACAAAACGGAACGGCACTGGCCTCGGTCTTGCACTGGTCGCCAAGGTAATCGGCGACCACGGCGGCGTGATCGAATTCGACAGCCAGCCCCGGCGAACCGTGTTCCGGGTGTTTCTGCCGGTGGTCGCGCAAGGCGGTGCTGCGTGATGGCGTCGACGATCCTGGTGGCAGATGACGATCGCGCGATCCGGATGGTGCTCAATCAGGCGCTGATCCGGCTCGGCCACGATGTGCGGCTGACCGGCAACGCCGCAACTCTGTGGCGATGGGTTGCAGAGGGCGAGGGCGACCTCGTCATCACCGATGTGATCATGCCTGACGAGAACGGCCTCGATCTGATCCCTCGCATCAAGAAAATTCGCCCGGAGCTGCGCATCATCGTCATGAGCGCGCAGAACACGCTGCTGACCGCCGTCAAGGCGACCGAGCGGGGGGCGTTTGAATATCTCCCCAAGCCGTTTGACCTGCGCGAGCTGGTCAGTGTCGTCGAGCGGGCATTGACCGCACCTCACGACGCTCCTACGCCGTACGCCGACGAAGAAACCGAAGACCAGCTGCCGTTGATCGGTCGCTCGTCGGCGATGCAGGAGATCTACCGCGTTCTCGCCCGGCTGATGGGGACCGACCTCACGGTTATGATCATGGGTGAGAGCGGCACCGGCAAGGAGCTGGTCGCCCGTGCCTTGCACAATTACGGCAAGCGCCGAAGCGGCCCTTTTGTCGCAATAAACATGGCCGCGATCCCCCGCGAGTTGATCGAGAGCGAATTGTTCGGTCACGAGAAGGGGGCGTTTACCGGCGCGACCTCGCGCGGGATCGGACGATTTGAACAGGCTCAAGGCGGGACACTGTTTCTCGACGAAATCGGCGATATGCCGATCGAAGCGCAAACCCGTCTGCTAAGGGTCTTGCAGGAGGGAGAATTCACCGCGGTCGGCGGCCGAGTGCCGATCCGCGCCGATGTGCGGATCATCGCCGCGACACATCATGAGCTGCGGCACCTGATCCGGCAGGGTCTGTTTCGCGAAGACCTGTTTTACCGTTTGAACGTGGCGCCCATTCGTCTGCCGCCCCTGCGTGAACGAAGCGCCGACATACCCGCGCTGGTCCGCCACTTCGCTACCCTGGCAGTAAGGGAAGGGCTGCCGTTGAAGCGGCTCGACGATGCTGCAATGGAGCGTCTGCGCACCTATCGCTGGCCCGGCAACGTGCGTGAGCTGGAAAACTTGGTTCGGCGGCTGGCAGCGCTCTATTCGCAGGAGGTAATCGGGGTCGGGATCATCGAAGCCGAACTCGGCGACGCGCCAATGACGGGTGATCCCGCGGATGGGCCGAGCGGAGAGGGGCTTGCAGCAGCGGTCGAACGTCACATCAAGGGTTATTTCGCTGCGCATAAAGGCGGCTTGCCGGCCGCTGGACTGTACGATCGGGTGCTGCGGGAAGTGGAGCGGCCGCTGATCCTATTGACCCTCGGAGCGACCCGCGGCAACCAAATCAAGGCCGCGCATCTACTCGGCCTCAATCGCAACACATTACGCAAGAAAATCCGCGAATTGGACATCCCGGTGGTCCGCGGCTTAAAATAATAAGCGGATCGACGTTACCGCCGCCACGCCACTGAGGCATCGGCCGGAGACAATTTGAGTCGTTTGTATCAAAGCAGTCGGCGGCCGCCTTCGGGTAGAGGTCGTGAATGAACCCGATGCGGCGGATAGGAATCTGGGCCGGCCGTATCGGCTTGGGCCGCAAGCTGGCGATCACCCTGGCGATCTCGGCCCTTGCTTCGGGGATCGCGACCTACCTGGCGCTGACCGGCGCACCGCCTTTCGGACCGCATCCCAATGCGGTCCTGATGCTTCTCAACCTCGACCTGATTTTGCTGCTGGCGCTCGGTGCGGTAATCGCCAAGCGCCTGGTCGAGGTCTGGGCCGAGCGGCGGCGCGGCCTTGCCGGCTCGCGGCTGCAAATCCGACTTGTCGTGCTGTTCAGCCTGATTGCGGTCATGCCGACGATCATCGTCGCCGGCTTCTCCTACCTTTTCTTCAGCTTTGGCGTGGAGTCTTGGTTCAGCGACAGAGTGCGCACCGCAATCACTGAATCTCTGGCCGTCGCTGAAGCCTATCTGCACGAACATCAGCAGGCGATCCGCGCCGATGTCTTGGCAATGGCCAACGACCTCAACCGTGATTCCGTGCAGCTCGCGCTCAATCCCCAGCATCTGCAGCAGGTGGTCTCGGCTCAGGCGGCCCTGCGCGGACTGACCGAGGCCATGGTATTCGATCGCGCCGGCCATATGCTGGCGCGGTCCAGTCTTTCTTTCACCCTGGGTTTCGAGCCCGTCCCCGATGACGCGATACGCCTCGCCGACGCCGGTGATGTGGCGATAATGACCAACGACAGCGATGACCGGGTGCGGGCTTTAGTGCGTCTGAACCAGTTCGGCGATGTCTATCTTTATGTCGGGCGGTTTATCGAGCCGCGGGTTTTAAATCACATGGAGGAGACCCAGCGCGCCGCGGCATTGTACGAGCAGATGGAAGGCCAACGCTCTGGATTTCAGATTACCTTCGCGTTGATCTTCATGATGGTGGCGATGCTGTTCCTGGTGGCGGCGATTGCCATCGGAATTCATTTTGCCGCCCAATTTGCCGGTCCGATCAGCCGCCTGATCACTGCCGCCGAACGGGTCCGCGGCGGCGATCTCGCAGCCCGTGTGCCGGAAGGGGAGAAGGACGACGAACTGGCCTCGCTAAGCCGCGCCTTCAACCGAATGACGTACCAGATCGAGAGTCAACAACGCGAACTCAGAGAGGCGAATCGCCAGCTCGACGAGCGGCGGCGGTTTACGGAGACAGTATTGACGGGTGTCTCGGCCGGGGTGATCGGGCTCGATCGCCTGGGACGGGTCAATCTGCCCAATCGTTCGGCTTCGGCTCTGCTCGGCACGGATCTCGAACAAGCGATCGGACAGGACCTCGCCGAGGTCGCGCCGGAAATGGCGGGCTTGCTCGACGAGGCGGAACGCCGTCCAGATCGCCTCGCCCAGACGCAGGTGGAGCTCCTCCGCGGGAACAGCACCCGCACCTTGCTCGTTCGTATCGCCGCCGAGCACAATGACCGCGATATGAGCGGCTTTGTCGTCACTTTCGACGATATCACCGAGCTATTGTCGGCCCAACGCAAGGCGGCCTGGGCCGATATCGCCCGTCGCATTGCCCACGAGATCGAAGAATCCGCTGACGCCGATCCAGTTGGCCGCCGAACGACTGCGACGCAGGTACCTGAAAGAGATCAGGAACGACGTCGAAACCTTCACGATCTGCACGGACACGATCATTCGGCATGTCGGGGATATTGGCCGGATGATCGACGAGTTCTCGTCCTTTGCAAGAATGCCGACCCCGGTGCTCAAGCCTGAAAATCTAGTAGAAATCGTGCACCGGGCCGTATTCCTGCAGCGCACCGCCCATCCCGAGATCGTGTTCGAGCCGGTGTTCCCGGCGACCCTTGTAACGGTCAGCTGCGACGCGCGCCTAGTTGGCCAGGCGCTGATCAATATCGTCAAGAATGCGATCGAATTCTATCGAAGTGCGCAGGGCAGAGGATAGCGCGAGCCCACCGGGTCGCATCCGGGTATCGGTCGCGCAGGACGAGGGTCAGGCCGCTGTGATCATCGAAGACAACGGGAAAGGCTTGCCGCAGCATGGCCGCGAGCAGTTGACCGAGCCTTATGTCACCACGCGGACAAAGGGCACGGGCTTGGGTCTGGCCATCGTCAAGAAGATCATGGAAGATCATCACGGAGAGCTGATCCTAGAGGATGGCGAGACGGAGGGCGCCCGCGTCAGTCTCCATTTTGCCGCCTTGGAGATGCACGCTGCGCTCCGTCTCAATGCAGCGGATGAGCCCATGGAATTGAGCCCGATCGGCCATGGCGCATGATATTCTGATCGTCGACGACGAAGCCGATATCCGCATGCTGATTGCGGGCATCCTCAAGGACGAGGGCTACGCCACCCGCGAAGCTGCCGATACCGCACAAACCTTGGCCGCGATCCAGGCGCGACAGCCCACGCTCGTCATCCTCGACATCTGGCTGCAGGGAGGTGGGCTCGAAGGGATCGAGATCTTGAAGCAGTTGCGCGTCGAGATGCCTTCGGTCCCGGTGGTCATGATCAGCGGCCACGGAACCATCGAAACAGCCGTCGAGGCGATCAAGCTGGGAGCCTACGATTTTCTCGAAAAGCCCTTCAAATCAGACCGCTTGCTACTGGTTGTCGAGCGCGCGATCGAGGCGGCGCAGTTGCGGCGCGAGAACGAGGAGCTGCGGCTGCGCGCCGGAGGGGACCTCCACCTCGTCGGTATCTCGCCGGCGGCCAACCAGCTGCGGCAGCAGATCGAGCGGGTAGCGCCGACCGGCAGCCGGGTTCTGATTACCGGCCCGCCGGGCTCCGGCAAGGAGGTTGTCGGGCGTCTCTTGCATGCGCGCTCCCGACGCCCGAAGGGGCCTTTTGTTCCGGTCAACTGCGCGACGATGCGGCCCGAACGGCTCGAAATCGAGCTGTTCGGGACCGAGGCACGAATCGACGGCGCGCCGCGCAAGGTGGGCACCTTCGAGCGCGCTCATGGCGGCACGTTGTTTCTCGACGAAGTGGCGGACATGCCGCTCGAGACGCAGGGCAAGATCGTGCGTGCACTGCAGGAGCAGACTTTCGAGAGGGTAGGGGGGTCGAGCCGCGTCGAGGTCGATGTTCGGGTGGTCGCCTCCTCGAACCGGGAACTCGGTGGGGAGATCAGCGCCGGTAGGTTCCGCGAGGATTTATTCTATCGCTTGAGCGTCGTGCCGATTCGCCTGCCCCCGTTGCGCGACCGGCGCGAGGACATCCCGCTGATGGCGCGTCACTTCATGGCTCGGGCGTCCGAAGCGGCGCGGCTCACGCCGCGCGAGTTCGGCGAGGATGCGATGGCGGCGCTGCAGGCTTATACGTGGCCTGGCAATGTGCGGCAGCTGCGCAACGTCATCGACTGGCTGTTGATCATGGCCCCGGGCGACGCGCGCGAGCCGCTGCACGCCGATATGCTCCCGAACGAAATCACCGCGATCGCTCCCACCGTCGTGAAATGGGACAAGGGCAGCGAAATCATGACCTTGCCGTTGCGCGATGCCAGAGAGGTATTCGAGCGGGAATACCTTATCGCGCAAGTTACCCGGTTTGGCGGCAACATCTCGCGGACCGCGGCTTTTGTGGGGATGGAGCGGTCCGCCCTGCACCGCAAGTTGAAATCCTTGGGTGTCTTCGGTAATGATCGTCCTTTGAAGGTCGGGGCTTAAACCTCCGTCCCAGCTCTCGGGAAGGGCGAGGGCGGGGTGATGGGGGTAAAATCAATGTCGCGTATCGCTTACGGCGACGGGCAGTATCTGCCGCACCGTTCGGCCACCGTACAAATCGAGGATCGCGGGTATCAGTTCGCCGTCGATCTGCTGCCCGGGGCGGGGAGTAGCGTAACCGGCCGCCTCTCTCGAAGATTGCGGGAGCATTACCTGGCTCATGTCGCGAAAGCGGCGTGAGCGCCGTCAGCCTCGCGGCCGCAGCGCCGCATGGTCTCACCCGGCCGCGGGCGATTTTGTTCGACTGGGACAACACCCTGGTCGACAGCTGGACGACAATCCACGAAGCGCTCAACGCTGTCATGGCGGCGATGGAGAAGCCGTTATGGTCGCTGCGGGAGACTAAAGAACGCGTCAGGCTCAGTCTGCGTGAGAGCTTTCCGCTTCATTTCGGCGAGCGATGGGAAGAGGCGCGGCGCATCTATCTCGATGTTTTCCGCACGATCCATCTTGACCGGCTGAGTCCGCTGCCGGGCCGCGGCGAGTTGCTCCACGCGCTCTTCGCAGAAGGTATCTTCCTCGGGGTGGTCAGCAACAAGACCGGCGCTCTGCTGCGATGCGAGGCTGAGCGGATCGGCTGGTCGGAGCTGTTCGGCAGCGTCATCGGGGCAGGGGACGCGGCGCAGGACAAGCCGAACCCCGCCCCGGTCGCGCTCGCGCTCGAACCAAGCGGCGTCGAGCCCGGCGAGGAAGTCTGGCTCGTCGGCGACACCGGCACCGACATGGAGTGCGCCTACAACAGCGATTGCATTCCAGTTTTGCTCGGCAACCCAGCGACCGAGAAGGAGTTTCTCCGTTGCGAGCCGCGCCTTGTGTTCCCGGATGGTGCGTCCTTGTTTCACTTTGTGCGGGGCTTGCAATTCGCCGGCGCGCGCCCATTTTGATTGTGGCAACTCGGGGTCTCGTCCGAGTGCTTCGGCGTGAACTGGCCGGCTCGGTTCCAAGAAGGGAGTGGGGAAAGACCCATGACTCCGGAAAAGTCGCAAAACGTTCAAGACGTTTTCTTGAACCACGTCCGGAAGAACAAGACGCCAGTAACCATCTTTCTCGTGAATGGCGTCAAGCTGCAAGGGATTATTACTTGGTTCGACAATTTCTGTGTTTTGTTGCGCCGAGATGCGCATTCGCAACTGGTGTATAAGCACGCAATTTCGACGGTGATGCCGGGGCAGCCGATCCAGCTTTTCGAACCAAAGGAAATGGCCAAATCCTGAACCAAGCAATTACCCCAGCGATTGTCCACACGGCCTCGACAGGTCGCGCTCTCGTCTTACATCCGGCGTCTAAAACGGCACCTGCACGGCACTCTAAACAAATCTCCGGCCGTTCGGTCGAGGCGCGGCTGGAAGAAGCGGTCGGTCTCGCCAAGGCAATACGTCTCGACGTAATCCGTGCCGAAGTCGCCAGCATTACACGCCCGCGTCCTAGCAGCCTCTTAGGCAGCGGCACGGTCGAAAAACTTGGCGAGCTGATCGGCGAAAGCGACATCGGGCTCGTCGTCATCGACGCTGCGTTGAGCCCGGTACAGCAGCGCAATCTCGAACGGCGCTGGCAAGCCAAGGTCATCGACCGCACGGGCCTGATCCTGGAGATTTTCGGCGAGCGGGCCCGCACCCATGAGGGCCGATTGCAGGTCGAGCTGGCGGCGCTGACCTACCAACGTTCCCGCCTGGTGCGCTCCTGGACGCATCTCGAGCGCCAACGCGGCGGCTTTGGCTTTCTCGGCGGCCCAGGCGAAAGCCAGCTCGAAATCGACCGGCGGCTGATCGGCGAGCGCATTGCCAGGTTGAAGCGTGAGCTCGACGCGACCAGACGCACGCGGAATTTGCATCGCGAGGCGCGCCGCCGCGTGCCCTATCCGGTGGTGGCGCTGGTCGGCTATACGAACGCCGGAAAATCGACGCTGTTCAACCGCTTGACCAGGTCGTCGGTAACTGCCGGGGACATGCTGTTCGCGACCCTCGATCCGACGATGCGGCGGCTCGGATTGCCGTCGGGGCGTCAAGTCATCCTATCCGACACGGTCGGTTTCATTTCGGACCTCCCGACCCATCTTGTTGCCGCCTTCCGCGCCACGCTCGAAGAAGTCACCGAAGCGGATCTCGTCGTCCACGTCCGCGATGCGCATCATCCCGACAGCGAGGCGCAGCGTAATGATGTGCTGAACGTCCTCGTCGATCTTGGCCTCGATCAGCCGGTCGAGGAGGGACTGATCGAAGCGCTGAACAAGATCGACTTGCTCGATCCGGCCACGCGGCAAACACTGCAACAGCAGAAGCTGCGCAATCTGCAAAGCATAGCCCTATCAGCCGCGACGGGTGAGGGATGCGACGGGTTGCTCGAGCTGATCGATAGCCGGCTCGAGAGCGATACCCGCGTCGTGAGGCTCGATGTTCCGCTGACCGACGGCAAGACGTTGGCGTGGATATACCAACGCGGCGAGGTGCTGGGCCGACGCGACGACAATGAGGCCGCACACATTTCGGCTCGATTGCCGGAAGACGACATTGCGCGGCTCCGCCATCGACGCCGCCTGCACTAAAACTAACAAGAGGCGCGCCCCGACGCGCAAGCGCGTATCGAACGGCGGTAGCCTTCGGGCATCGCTAAACCCGGCAGCTCGCCGACCGTGAACATGCCGAACTTCCGGTGCTCCCGACTGACCCGGAACTCCCGTCGGTCGGTGCGGAGCACCGCGTAAGTCACGATCAGCACCTCTTTTCCGGGCGGCACGTGATACAGCCAGCAATCGAGTATCCTATCCGCGACAATTTCGGCGCCGAGTTCCTCGGCAAATTCGCGCTCTAGGCAGGCAACCGGATCTTCGCCGCGTTCCAGTCGACCACCCGGCAATTCCCACTCGTCGCGTTCATTCAGGAGAAGCACGACCCGGTGGTCCTCCAGGAGGACACCCTTTACCGATACCGAAAACCGCATCCCGCCTTCGCCTTCGAAGCGTAACTTACTGCCTACTCGTGCTCTTCGCGCTTGACCTGCCGCCACAACCGCTCAAGCGCGTCGAGATCGCTGCCGACGCCGTGCGCGGCGGCGAGGGTCTCGACGCGCCGGAAGCGGCGCTCGAACTTCGCGGTGGCATGCCGCAGTGCCGCTTCGGGGTCGATGCCGAGCTTGCGGGCGAGGTTGGCGGCGGCAAATAGAATGTCGCCCATCTCGTCTTCCACGGCGCGATCCTCGGCGGGTTTTTGCAATTCGGTCTCGAGTTCGGCGATTTCTTCTTTGAGTTTGTCGAACACCGGTCGCGCATCGGGCCAGTCGAAGCCGATCCGCGCTGCGCGTTTCTGGATCTTGTCGGCTCGCAGCAGAGCCGGCAGGGCCAGGGCAACTCCATCGAGGACGCTTTGCGCCGCTCCGCTCGCCTGGGCGCGGTCCCGGCGTTCGGCCGCTTTGTGTTCCTCCCAGGCCTTGCCTTGTGCCGCTACCGAATTCGATTTGGACGCCGCCGAAGACATGCGGATGACGCCGCTCCATCTTGTCCGCGATCGCCTCGGCAACATCTTCGAAGGAGAAGAGGCTCTGTTCCTCGGCCATCCGAGCATGGAAGACGACCTGAAAAAGAAGATCGCCGAGCTCGTCCTTCAGCGCGGCCATGTCGTCGCGCGCGATCGCGTCGGCTACCTCATAAGCCTCCTCGATCGTGTACGGCGCGATTGTCGAGAAATTCTGCTCCCGATCCCAGGGGCAGCCGTGCTCCGGATGGCGCAGCCGCGCCATGATTTCGAGCAGGCGATCGAGAGGTCTCATTTGCCCGCCAACATGATGGGACCGCGAGGACGACGGCCCTGATCGATCTGAGGCATTTTATCGAAGGCTAGCGTATCTCTAATTGACAGACGGATGACATTTCAGTCCGGCGCCTAGAATAATTTGTCGCATAATATATATTATGGAAACTCTGCTCGGTTTTACCGCGCTGGCGGGGAAAGGCCAAGGCTGCTGAACAGCGGACCGAGGTGCTCCGCGTAGTGCCGCCAACGTCCGACTGACGAGGTGTAGATCGGCTGCCTCACCTGCCATGCGCTCGAGGTAAGTACCGGCCGTTCCGTCTTGTAGTAGGTGAGACAGCGCTCGTCCCATGGCAGGCCGAGGAAGTCGATCAGTTTGCGGCTCCAGGTCTCCTGGTTTTTCACCAATCCCTCATAGGGCACATTCAGGATCGGGCTCGGCAGCGTGGCATGCCAATACGTCATTATTCTCTGATAGTCGCGGTAATAGCGACCGAGATATTCGAGATCGCGGGTGAAGGTATTTCGTGCCCCAAAATCATGAAAGTAACAAGAAAGGCAGGTGTCCAGCGGGTCGCGCATGCAGTTGATCAACTTCGCCTGCGGAAAGAGCAACACAATCAATCCTAGCCGGGCAAAGTTATCGGGCATCTTGTCGACGCTGCGAAGAGCATTGCCGGCATCCCGTTCCAGTCGCGCCAAATGCGCGGCCGCAATGTTCTGCGCTGTCTTAGCATCGAGAGCCGCGACGCATTCGGGATAAGGCTCGCGCCCGCCCAGGCGTTCGGGAAGAACTTGAACCAGCTCATGCAGATAAGCGAGTTCGCCGTGCCCATGAACCTCAGGGTGGCTCGCCAGGATTTGCTCGACCAGGGTCGTGCCCGAGCGCGGCAATCCGACGACAAAGACCGGCTGCTCCAACTCGCTGCCGATCCGCCCCTTCTCGGCCAACAGCTCCTTGTCAAAGCTCGTCATAACCCGGTCGAGGTAGGCCAATTCTGCCTCGGGATCATAGCGGTTTCGGGCCTTGTGCAGTTCATTGCCTGCCTTGAAGCAGCCGAACGCCGCATCGTAATTACCATCTTCATCGTACATCTTGGCCAGCGCGAAATTGAGCGCCGCGCTTTGCCGCCAGTCGAGCGATCCCCGCGCGACTACTCGCTCGAGCCCCTGGATCCGCGCTTCACGGTCGCTCGAGCTGCGCATCATAGTCAGACAGTAATGCGCCTCGGCATTGTCCGGCTGCCGCTTAAGCGCCTGTTCGAGCCAGCCGGCCGCTTCAGCAAAGCGGCCTTCCGACCAATAGCTCTGGCCGATCTTGGCGTAGGCATCAGCCTTGTCGGGTTCAATCTCGAGGGCCCGGGCGAACGCCGCGCGAGCTTCCTCAAATCGACCCTGATAAAGGCGGGCGCGGCCGATGCCGCGGTGCGGCACGGGCGATCGCGGCACCAGCCTTATCAAGCGCTCGTAACAGCCCACCGCTTCCTCGAATTCGTCCAATTCGTTCAGAACATTACCAAGCTCGGCGACCGCTTCCGCCATATCGGGGCTCAGCGCCAAAGCCTTCCTTAGCGCGCGTTCTGCCTCGACCATACGCCCCAACGCGTAATACGTCATACCAAGCTCGTAACGGGCGTCAGCCAGTGCCGGATCGAGCTCGATCGCGCGGGCGATATGGGCATGGGCTTTACCCAATTCCTCTTTGGCTCGCAATGCGATGCCCAATTTTAAATGATTGACGGCATAGCCGGGATTGAGCGCGATTGCGCGCAGGCAATGCGTGATCGCTTCGTCGATGCGGCCCAGTTCTATCAGTGCGATCCCGAGGTTGAGATGGGTGTCGGCAAGACCGGGGCGAGCCTTTAACGCGGCCTTGAGCTCCTTCGCTGCAGCGGCATAGCTCTTTTGTCCGATCAATGCGATGCCGAGCCCGAAACGCGCCGGCGCCGAGCCGGGATCGAGTGCGAGGGCTCGCCGGTAGGAGCGCGCGGCTTCAGCGGGTCGGGAAGTCTCGAGATAGGCATTACCAAGATTGCCGTGATAGGCGGCAATTCGGCCGTTGATCGTAATTGCCTGGCGAAACAGATCGATCGCCGCTTCATCCGCTCCCTTTCGACGCGCGATGACGCCCAGCACATGAAGTGCCGCGTGATCTCGCGGCGTGGAAGACAACACGATGCGCACGAGAGCCTCGGCCTCGCGCACATGTCCTCTTTGACACAACGTCTCGGCCTGGGCGAGGAGCGGGTTTGGGCCTCCCTGAATGCGCCGCGGAGCAGACTGCGGTACGGATCCGTTTCGCCGCGCAATTCTATTGCTGTTGCAACTCATTCAGAACTCTGATTTTTTGGTTCACTGGTTGGAATCAGCCTTCGGCGCAGCCGACATAAACTTGAATGCGTGCCAGTTGCAGCTGACAGAGGCGAATGAAGTTATCCAAAATTGGCTGTTGCAGAGCATCCTTTAGGCGGAGACTTCTCAAGAACGGCCAACAGGTTCGAGTAGTAGGTTCGGTTAGCGGCAATTATCTGCTCCTCGGCGTGCAACACGAGATCGTTCGGGCACGGATAATTCGGGCTGATTTCCGTTATCAAAAACCTCAGGGTTCGCCGCAACGCCCGAGGGGACTGCGGACCCGGGATCAATAATGAGGCGACCTCGATGTGATTTCCGTTTCTTGCAAGCAGTTTTGGGATATAGAACCACAGGTCCTTCACGGGATCCGGCAAATCGATCTTAACTCGTGGCTTGGTGAGCTTGCCCGCCCGGATCGTTCCCAACCCGCGCAACTCTATCGTAATTGCCACCGAGCACACGAAAGGCGCGACGCCGTCAATGAAATCATAACTTAGCCAGGTATCGAAGCTGTCATAAGGGCCGTAGCAGGCGAAACACTCGTTGGCGGCTAGCGGAGCGGATCTGCTCATCGTAAGCGCGCGGCTCGCCGCCTTGTGGTGTCCACGATATGGCGAGCCATAAATATGATGGTTCATCATATCGAGAATGGGCATCAATACCAGGTTCGGTTGGCTGTGCCCGGTTTCTAAGGCGAAGTTGTAAGCCCGGCTGCCGATGAATGTCTGCAACATCAGCGCATCTTCGTCGCCTGAAGCAATGAGCCTGTCGAACATCGGAATACTAACGCCTCGCCGCTGCCTGACAAACTGCAACAACTCGGGATTGGAGGCGATCAGCGACCACGGCGACATGCGGCGATGCTCCGCATATTTATTGGCAAGGTTAAAGAGCTCCAGAACCGCTTCCATTCGCGCAATGCAGCCGGCGCTCAGTGCCGCTTCGTGAGAGGAAATGAAGATATCGTCGCCGGCCACGGCCAATTGAAACGGCCGGATCGGTATGAGGCAGTCCCACGGGAGACATATGAGCTGTTTGCCGAGAATTTCCGGCGGTGCTTCGAGGCTGAAATATCCCTCAACGCATCTGAGCAACAGCTCCTCGCTGAACTCTGCGCCATCCTGCTCAGCGAGGTCGATATTCTTTTGCAGCGAACACTCGATTGCCGAATTGTCAGCCGCGATCGAAACCATGGCAACCAGATAACATCGATGTAGTCTGTCGCACGGAGCCAGCCTAGCTCACACGGTCCTTTCTTAACAACCTAAGTTGTACAAAAGGTAAACCCCGCCGCGGCGGGGTTTACCGATTGCAGACCAGTATTCGCGCTGAAGGATTAGGTCACCTTTTTTCGGCGTCGCAACAATCCAAACCCGGCCAAGGCTGCGCCGAGGATCGACAGTGTCGCAGGTTCCGGGGTTGCGGTGACGATGCTGCTGAGCGTCAACGCTTCCTCGAGCGAGAAGAACGCGCTGCCGCCGGCAACGAGGCCGCCCGGGAAGTTCAAATCGCCGGACCTGTCAGCCGCGGTGATGCCCGAGAACGTATCCAGTGGACCGCTCAGATTGAAACTGCCGGTCTTCGATATTGTGCCGGCATAGTTGGCAGTCGATGATGTTTCGCCCTTCAGGTTCAGATAGGTGGGCCCGCCGACGCCGTCGCCGTCGAACCCGAAGATGTCGGTCTTGGCCGAGAGATGGATCGAATTAACGGGAGACCCGGAACTGTTGGTCACCCCGAGCAGGGTATCCTCGATGCTGTCATAAGGGGTACCGTAGGATGGACCCTTCGAAACCGTATACGTGCCCACCCCGCCGCTGACGCTGGTTATGTCGAGGATCAGCGCGCAGCCTGAGTCCGCGCCGACCGCCGGGCACACGGCCGCGGCCGCCGGTGTCGCGCCGCCGAACGCGGCGCCTCCCGCCAGCATCGTGCCGGCGAGCAGATATTGTCTGAAGCTTCTTTCCATAGACCACCTCTCCCTTACGTCGATATGCGCGATTGCAATGTTGATGAGCAAAAAGGGGGCCAAGCCATGTAGATCAGAGCCTTAGTGCGAATCGGGGAGCGGCCGGTCGTGCTGTTGACGGGATTTTTTACATTAACGAATCCCCACGCGCCGCGTCCGGCACGGTGCTCTCCCGCCGCAAGGTGGGCGGAAATTGTCCGCATTTGAAAGGAATGGCACGACTTCTATACCGATATCCACGCACTAACTCTACGATCTTCAACCGTCGATGTGTAAATTTTCTCGACAGGAATAAGGCGGCTTGTAAACCAGTGTAAGGAGCTGCCGTTCATGCTAAGCTCACGTAACTTAGCAGCGAAAGAGACTACGATGGTTAACGCTGGGCCTTGTCCCGGTGACGGCGGAATGCCGTCACAAGAATTCCGGGAAGCGCTCGGTTTGCACCAGAAAGGCGAACTGAGCGAAGCCGAGCGGAGGTATCGCGCCATCCTAGCGAGCGATCGCAATCATTTCGATTGTCTGATTCACCTGGCACTGATCCGGCTGCAAACGGGGAGCGCCGACGAGGCAATCACCTTGTTCCGCCGGGCGATCGAACAAAAACCAAGCTCGGCGGAGGCCCACGCGAGCTTCGCCAATGCGCTCTTGGCTCAAAAGCGTCTCGACGATGCTGTCGCCGGTTATCGAAGGGCGCTGGCTATAGATCCCGGTCATGCGGAAGCCAATTACGGCCTCGCGCTCGCCCTTCAGGGCCTTAAGGGCTTTGAAGATGCGATTGTTCACTACGAAACGGCCATTGCCATTGACCCTGATTATGCCGAGGCCAATTACGGGCTTGCCACGACGCTCCAAGCATTGAACAGGCATGCTCAAGCAATCCCCTTCTTCGAGAAAGCTCTCGACATCGACCCCGACTATGCTGAAGCCAATTACGGGCTCGGCATTGCGCTCCAGGCCCTGGATCGTGACGAGCAGGCGGTCGAGCTATATCAGAAAGCGCTCGCGGCCGTGCCGGGCTTTGCCGACGCGTACAACAATCTGGGTGTCGCCTTGCAGCAGCTCGGCCGGCTCGACGAAGCGCGCGTCGCCCTGGAGCGCGCAATCGCGCTCGCGCCAAGGCACGTTGAGTTCTACCTGAATTTGCTAAATATCGAGAGATTACCACTGGAGGACCGACTTTTCGCCAACTTGCAGAGCTTGGCGAGGGAAGAAGCCTCGCTCAGCGCGGAGGATCGGATCCACCTCCATTTCGCGTTGGCTAAAGCTCTCGCGAATATCGGAGATCAGCGGCAGTCCTTTGAGCATCTTCTCAAAGGAAATTCGCTGAAGCGACAAGAGGTGGTCTATGACGAGACGGCGGTGCTGCGGGCCCTCGACCGCACTGGAGCCGTGTTCACCCCCGAGCTGATGCGAGCGAAGCAGGGCCAGGGTGATGCCTCTGACTTGCCGGTCTTCATTGTCGGCATGCCCCGCTCCGGCTCCAGCTTGGTCGAACAGATCCTGGCTAGCCACCCGAAGGTCTTCGGCGCTGGGGAACGTCTCGATTTGCGGGACGCATTGAACAGCTTCGGCGCGGCGAGCGAGATCTCCCTGCCCTTCCCCGAACGCTTTCTGGTTACGACCGGCGACGAGCTGCGGCGGCTCGGCGCCGATTACCTCGATCGCCTCAAAACGGCCCTGCCGGCCTCGCCCGGTAATTGGCAGCGCATCACCGACAAAATGCCGGCAAATTTCCGACTGGCCGGGTTAATCCATCTGGCGCTGCCGAACGCCCGCATCATTCACACCCGCCGCGAGCCGGTCGATACCTGCCTTTCCTGCTTCTCGATCCTGTTCAGCGCGGATCAACCATTCGCTTACGACCTGGGCGAGCTCGGGCGGTATTATCGCGCCTACAACTCGCTCATGGAGCACTGGCGCTGCGTACTGCCGGAGGGCGTGATGCTCGATCTGCAATACGAGGAACTGGTAGCCGATTTCGAGCGGCAGGCACGCCGGATTATCGCGCATTGCGGTCTCGAATGGGACGATGCTTGTCTCGCCTACGATAAGACGGCGCGCGCGGTCAAAACCGCGAGCGCGGCTCAAATCCGCCAACCTATTTACCGCAGCTCGGTTGGGCGTTGGCGTCCCGACGCAGATGTGCTGAAGCAGCTTCTCGATGGGCTGGGACCGGATCTGGCCGGGAATAGCATCGTGAGCGGCAAGCAACCGCATTGAGTGAGGGCTGATCCGCAAAAGGAACGGCCGGCTGAACGCCAGGCGCCCATTTAGCCGAGTTGTCGCCGTTTTTAGGCGAGCTTCCGGCGGCGGCGCCAAACCGAGACCGGCCAAGCCGGCGTCGCCGGGAAACTACAGGTCGTGCAGCTCGATTACGAGGCCGTCCTGGCCGGGCTCGACGCCGTCCGGCAATTCGGCGCTGAGCTCGCGGTAATCGAGGCTTTGGTCCATATGGGTCAGCACGGCGCGCCGCGGCCGTACCCTAGCGATCCACGACAAGGTCTTTACAAGGTGAGAGTGGGTCGGATGCGGTTCGCGCCGGAGGCAGTCGACGATCCACAGCTCGATCCCGTCGATCGCGCCGAACGCCGCCTCGTCGAGTTCGGTGACGTCGGTCGAGTACGCAAAGCCACCGATCCGCAGACCGAGCGTCGTGCTGAAGCCATGGTCCTGCGCGAACGGAACGACCGGAACCCCGGCGATCTCGAATGGGCCACCGATCTCGTGCGGCTCCAGGGTCGGCTTGTAATATCTGCCAGGCTCGGCGATTGGTCGCAGAACATAGCCGAAACGGTGACCGATCTCAGCCAGGGTCGTTGCGTCTGCAAAGAGCGGGATCGCTTGCCGCATCAGCCGGTTGATCGACCTCAGGTCATCAATCCCATGAAGATGGTCGGCGTGCGCATGGGTCACGATCACGGCGTCCAGGCGCGAGACCCCGGCGTCGATCAGCTGCTCGCGCAAATCCGGTGACGTATCGATCAGGATGACAACGTCCCCGACCTCGACCAATGCCGACACGCGGCGGCGGCGGTTGCGCGGATCGGTGGGATCGCAGCGGCCCCAGTTCGGGCCGATTACCGGTACGCCGGTCGAGGCACCGCAGCCAAGGAGGGTGACCCTCATCCTGCGGACGGGGAAGCCTTGGTGAAGAGCCGGAAGAAATTGTCGTGCGTCACCGCCGCGAGGTGCTGCGGATCGAGCCCCTTGAGCGCCGCGACGGCTGCCGCGGTCGCCGCCACGAAGGCCGGCTCGTTGCGCTTGCCGCGATAGGGGACCGGCGCGAGATAGGGCGCGTCGGTCTCGACCAGCAGCCGATCGAGCGGTAGGTCGCGCACGATCCCCCGCAGCTCTTCGGCGTTGCGGAACGTCACGATCCCGGAGATCGAGATATAAAATCCGAGCGCGATCGCGGTTTCGGCCAGCGCCCGGCCGCTGCTGAAGCAATGCAAAACCCCGGGCGGCGGCCGCTCTTCTTCCAGGATATGCGCGATCTCGCGATCCGCCTCGCGGGCATGAATGATCAACGGCAGGCCGCTGGCGCGCGATGCCGCGATGTGGATGCGGAAAACGCGCTCCTGAGTATCGCGCGGGCTCAGATCATAATGAAAGTCGAGGCCGGTCTCGCCGATGCCGACGGTTTTGGGATGTTCGGCCAGCATCAAAAGCTGCTCGGTAATCAGCGGAGCGTGATCGGCAGCCTCGTGCGGATGCGCCCCGACCGAGCACCAGATATCATCATAGGCCTCGGCGATCGCGCGCACCCCGTCGAATTGGTCGAGCCGCGTGCAGATCGTCAGCATCGTTCCGACCCCGGCTGCCCGGGCGCGGGCGATCACGTCATCCCGCTCTGCTGCGAAATCGGGGAAGTCGAGATGGCAATGGCTATCGACCAGCATGGGGTCCCTGCCCTCTGCCATTACGGGGACGCCTCCTCGACAAAGCGCGGGAAGATAGCTTCCGGCTTTGGCAGCCGCGTGCCCGCCGCGAGTGGCGCCTCGGCCAAGGCGGCGAAATCGCGTGCCGTCTGCGGCACTGCCAGCTGATCGAGGAGCTTTCGCGCCGCGCCGGGCACGAAAGGCTGCACCAGGATCGCCAGATGCCGCAGCGTCTCGGCCAGCGCATAAAGCACAGTGCGCATCCGGGCCGGATCGCTGCGACTGAGCGCCCAGGGGGCTTGCTCGTCGACATAGCGGTTAGCCTCGCCGACTACCCGCCAGATCGCCTCGAGCGCCAAGTGAAACGCCTGTTCTGCGATATGCCCACGCACTGTCCCGAGCAAGGTTTGCGCAGCGTTCAGCAGCGCCGCGTCGCCAGCCTGCAGCTCGCCGGCCGCGGGCACGCAGCCACCGCAGTTGCGGTTGATCATCACCAAAACGCGCTGCGCCAGATTGCCGAAATCATTGGCAAGATCGCCATTGAGCCGGCCCACCACGGCGCGATGCGAAAAATCGCCGTCACTGCCGAACGGCAATTCGCGCAGCACAAAATAGCGCACCGGATCGAGCCCGTAGGTTTCCACGAGCTGCTTCGGCGGGATGAAGTTATTCAGCGATTTCGACATCTTCTGGCCCTCAACCGTCCACCAGCCGTGGGCGAAGACGCGGCGCGGCGGCTCGAGACCGGCAGCCATCAGAAAAGCCGGCCAATAGACCGCATGAAACCGCACGATATCCTTGCCGACAACGTGAAGATCAGCGGGCCAGAACGTCGAGAACTCGGGACTTTGGGTGTCCGGGTAGCCGAGCGCGGTGATGTAGTTGATTAGCGCGTCAAGCCATACATAGATTACGTGGTCGGGGTTGCCCGGGACCGGAATTCCCCAGCTGAAGCTGGTTCGCGAGATCGACAGGTCGCGCAAGCCCGACTTCACAAAGCTGACGACCTCGTTGCGCCGGCTGCGCGGGGCAACTGCGTGCGGGTTCGCATCGTAATAGGCCAATAGCCGGTCCTGCCACGCCGAGAGTCGGAAGAAATAATTTTCCTCCTCCAGCCATTCGACCTCGGCGCCGGTCGGCGCCTTCCCGTCAACCAGTTCGCCCTCGTCGTAAAAGGCCTCGTCGCGCACCGAATACCATCCGGCAAAGCGTCCGAGATAAATCTCGCCGCGTCGCTCCAGTTCCTGCCACAGCGCCTGGACGCCACAGACATGGCGCGGCTCGGTGGTACGAATGAAATCGTCATTGCTGATGTCGAGGAGTTGGGTCATATCGCGGAACGCCCCGGAGATCCTGTCGGTAAACTGCTGCGGCGAGATGCCGGCAGAGCGCGCCGATTGCTCGACCTTTTGACCGTGCTCATCGGTGCCGGTCAGGAACTTCACCCTACGACCGTCGAGCCGCATGAACCGTGCCAACGCGTCGCACGCCACCGTCGTATAGGCGTGCCCCAAATGCGGCGTGTCGTTGACGTAATAAATCGGCGTCGTGACGAAAAATGGCCGGTCGGCGGTCATGGCAGTCTCCAAACCCCAAATATGGGGCCGTGCCGATCGCGATCCAGCCGCCGCCCCGGCGCCGCCGTTCTACCCCGCCATTTCCTCAAGGGCAAAGAACGCGCCGAGGATCGTCTGCTTGCGATCGAGGTTGAGCTGGTCGGTATTGGCGAAGTCGCAGCCGATCCGATCGCGCAGATCCGCCCAGCGCGCGGCATCGGCGCAAGCGGCGAGACGGTGCATAACCTCCCCTTCCCCGGCGATCAGCTCTTCGCGTCCGAACGGCCGACCGGCGGCAAGAACAACCATTTTGGCAAGAAACTGCGACAGCAATTCCTCGCTTGCTCGATAGGCCTCTTCCGCGTCGGAGCGGGAGAGCTTGTCGGCAAAGGCATAGAGCTCGGCGATCTCGACGCGCGGAACCTGCGCTAGGATGCCTAGAATTGACCGATAGAGCGCCAGCCCGCCGGCATCTGCCAGCTCGATGGCCCGGCCGACGCTGCCTTCGGCCAGCCCCGCCAGCGCCTCGGCCTCTGATCGAGCGAGCTCGGGGCGGTATTGCCCCAGGAGCTGCAATACCAGCGGCCGCGGTAACGGCTTCAGCGGAAAATGCCGGCAGCGCGAGCGGACAGTTGGCAGCAGCCGGCCCGGGCTGTGACTGACCAGCAGCAACAGCCCCCGCCGCGGCGGCTCTTCGAGGATCTTCAAGAGCGCATTGGCGGCGTTGCGGTTCATCTCCTCAGCGCCGTCGACGATGACGATCCTCCACCCCTCCTCGGCCGCGGTCAGCCGGAAAAAACCGGCGATCGCGCGCGTATCCTCGACGATGATATCGCTGCGCAGTCGGCGGCGCCGCGGATCATAGGCCCGCTCGACGGTCAGCAGATCGGCATGGCCCCCAGATACGACCCGGCGGAACACGCTGCTCTCGGGCTTGACCTCGAGCCCCCCGCCGCTGCTCGACCCGGCGAGCAGGAAACGGGCGAGCCGAAAGGCGAGCGTCGCCTTGCCGATGCCGCGCGGCCCGCTCAGCAGGATCGCGTGCGGTAGCCGTCCCGCCTCGACGAGCCGGCGCAGCTCGCGCTCGGCATTCTCGTGGCCAGCGAACTGGGGATTTTCCCGCGGCGCGAGCACGGCCTCTTTTCCGTCGACGCTGCCCCTCACCCTCACGCTGGCGCGGGTTCCTCCCTATCCCCGCTCGCGGGGAGAGGGTTGGGGTGAGGGGCAACCGCTACGCGCAGTCGCTGCTCAACCGCTTGGAGCACGGCGCGGTGAACGGACTGCGGATCGCCCGAGGCGTCGACCAAGACGCAACGGGCAGGGTTGTCGGCGGCGATTTGACGGAACCCGTAACGCAGCTTTTCGTGGAAATCGCGGTCGAGGCGTTCGAACCGGTCGGCAGGCGAGCGCGCGGCAGCGCGGGCGAGCCCGATTTCGACGGGCAGGTCGAGGATCACGGTCAGGTCCGGCCCGAAATCGCCGACGGCGAAGCGGTGCAATGCGGCGAGGTCCGCGAGCGCAACTCCTCTGCCGTAGCCCTGATAGGCCATCGTGGAGTCCGCGAACCGGTCGGACACTACCCATACGGCTTGTGCCAGAGCAGGGGCGATGAGGCGGGCTACGTGATCGCGCCGTGCGGCGACGAGCAAGAGGGCTTCCCCGATCGCATCCCAGCGATCGCCCTCGCCTTCGATCAGCAACTGCCGGATCGCCTCGCTGCCGGGCGAGCCTCCCGGCTCGCGGGTCGCCCGCACTGGGATCCCGGCCCTGTCGAGCGCGGCCACCAGGAATCCGACCTGCGTCGACTTGCCGGCGCCTTCGCCGCCCTCGATCGAAATGAACCGGCCGCGAGGAGCGGTCACGTCAATGCCGGCCGCCCCAAACCAGATAGCCGGCGAGGGTCGCGACGCGGCTGAGGGGGTCCATGCGGTCGACGTCGGCACCGGCGACGAGTGGCACCTCGGTCGGCGGCACATCGGGAGCGGTCACCACCAGCTTTCCGACTGTCTGGCCCTTCTTGACCGGCGCCGGAATTGGGCGGTCATAATCGACCATGACCTTCATGTCCTTGCGCGATTTGCGCGGCAGGGTCACGACCAGATCATTGGCGACCGTAAGCGGCACCTTCGGGTCGGAACCGAGCCACACATCGGCATCATCGACCTTGTCTCCGGCAGCGAACAGCTTGTAGTCGTTGAACTCCCTGAACGCCCATTCGATCAGCCTCTCGCTCTCCTGGGCGCGGGCTTTCATCGTTGGCAGGCCGCCGAGCACGAGGATGATGCGGCGCTCGTCGCGCTTGACCGAAGCGGTCAGGCTGTAGCCCGCCTCCTCGGTATGGCCGGTCTTCAACCCATCGGCGCCGACCCCTTTATAGAGCAACGGGTTACGGTTGCCTTGTTTGATGTTATTGTATTCGTACCCCATTTCACTATAGTAGTGATAGTACTCGGGGAAATCCTCGATTGTTCGGATTGACAGAGTCGCCAAATCTCGAGCGGTCATCCAGTGGTCGGAGCTGGGCAGACCGTCGACATTGGCAAAATGGCTGTCTTTGAGCCCGATTTCCTTCGCCTTTTGGTTCATCAGCTCGACGAACGCTTCCTCACTCCCGGCGAGGCCTTCGGCGAGGACGAGGCAGGCATCGTTGCCAGACTGGATGATCACGCCCTTCAGCAGATCGTCGATTTTGATGCGCCCGCCGATCGGCACAAACATCTTCGACCCTTGCAGCCGCCAGGCCCGCTCGCTGACCGGCAATTCATCGTCGAGCTTGGCGCGGCCGTGCTTCAGCATGTCGAAAACGACATAGGCGGTCATGATCTTGCTCATCGAGGCCGGCGGCATGCGCTCGTCGGCGGCCTTGTCGAGCAGCACCGTCCCGGTCTCAACCTCGATGAGAAAGGCATGCGTCGCCTGCGTTTCCATGCCCGCGGTCGGGTTTGCCGGGACTTGGGCGGCGGCGGTGGGCTTTGCCTTGGCATGGCCTCGTGCGCCTGCCGCCGGATAGCCGTTGAGCCCGGCTACGAGCAAGACCGCCGCAATACCGGCGGTGATCGTGCGCACCATAAAAACTTTCCCGATTTTCCGATCCGCCATTCTCGCTCACTCTCTCTTCCGGGCCGAGACGCCCAACCAGGATGAATATCCGTCCTGGCGACTTTGCAGCAATCAACCGCGTGCCATGCTGTCGGCGAGATACCCGACCGCGGTCGCGAAATAAGTGGATTTGTTCCACTTCATGATCGTGCGGAAATTGTCATAGACGAGGAAGGCCGGCCCGCCGGCGCCGTCTGGCATCACCAGCGAGGCCTCGCCCTCGCGGCCGGCAAGCGGGCCGGCATCGATGCTGCGCACCCCGAGCCGGCTCCATTCGCCGCTCGGCCGCTTGACTTCGAGCCCGGTGTAGCTGGTGTCGAACCCAGCGGGCAGCATGACCTCGCGTCCCCAGCCCTCACCGCCGCGCCAACCCAAGCGCGAGATGAAATTGGCGATCGAGGCCAGCGCGTCGGCCCGGTCGTTCCAGATGTCCTTGCGGCCGTCGCCGTCGTAATCGACGGCATATCCGAGAAAGGTCGAGGGCATGAACTGGCACTGCCCCATCGCCCCCGCCCAGGACCCGGTCATATTGTCCGCCCGGATGTGTCCCTGATCGAGGATGCGCAACGCCGAGATCAGCTCGCCGCGGAAATACGAGCTGCGGCGTCCGTCATAGGCGAGCGTGGCGAGCGCCGAGACCACCGCGTAATTGCCCATGACCTTGCCGAAATCGCTCTCAATACCCCACAGGGCCACGACAAACCGCGGCTCGACATTGAACCGCCGCCAGATGCCGTCGAGCAGCATTCGATTTTCGGCGAGCTGGGAGCGGGCGCCATCCATGCGCTGCGAGGTGACGACCTTTTCGAGATACTCGCCGAACGTCATCGTGCGTTCGGGCTGCTTTTGGTCGAGCTCGATGACGTGCGGCAGGTATTGCGTGTTGCGCAGCGCGACCTCTATCGTCGAGGGTCGAACCCCTTGTGCCGCGGCGTCACGGCGCACGCCCGACAGGAATGCGTAGAAGTCACCCTCGGCCGCTCTCGCCCGCCGCATGGCAACGCCCGACGCAGCAAGAAACGGAACTGTAAAGATCAGCCGACGGCTCAAGCGCAGAGACGTCATCCAGAGAACTCACCGCTGCCCATAACCTTTCTCTCGTCTCTTGCCACAAGGGAGCCGAACCCCGCAACAATCGAGGTCTACCGCGGCGGATTCCGGCCTCCTCACCCCTCTTCACGGCGCCGTCGTCCCAGATCCGCCTCGAATTGCCGTGACTCGAATCGCCGGAATTATCGGCAGCAGGTCTTCGATGCTTGTTCCCAGCGCGGTCAAAGCCTATCCTCCCGCCACGTACTCAAGGGAGGATGGCATGGGACAGGTTCTGGGCCTCGGTGTCACTCACTTTCCGCCGCTTTCGGGAACCGATGAAAATCTCGGCCGCATTCTCAAGCGTGCGCTCGACGACCCGGCAATTCCGGAGCGGATGCGGGATCCGTCGGGTTGGCCCGCGGCGATGCGCGAGGAATATGGCTCCGATGCCGGGCTTACCGCCGCCAGGCACCACCGCGAGGCGCTCCTCACCGGGTTTCGCAATGCCCGGCGGGTATTGGACGAGTTCGACCCCGATTTTGTCGTGATCTGGGGTGACGACCAATACGAGAACTTCAAGGAAGACATCATCCCGCCGTTCTGCGTGCTGGCCTATGAATTGCTGACGACAAAGCCGTGGCAATACTATCGCGGCCCGAATGTCTGGAACGAGCCGACGCAGAAGACCTTCGAATACAAGGGCGATCGCGACGCCGGGAAATTTATCGCCAGCGGCATGATCGAGGCCGGGTTCGATCTCTCCTACGCCTACAAGCCGCTGCACCACCAGCTCGGCCACGCGTTTCTGAACACGCTGTTGTTTCTCGATTACGACCGCAAGGGCTTCCCTTATCCGGTCGTGCCGTTTCAGGTGAATTGCTACGGCAGGCGAGTGGTCGCCCAACAGGCCGGCGCGCGCGGGTTGAGCCAGTTCCCCTCGGAAGACCAGCTCGATCCCCCCTCCCCTGCCCCGTGGCGCTGTTTCGATCTCGGAGCGGCTTGCGCCCGGGTCGTCGAGAAAAGCCCGTGGCGGGTAGCGTTGATCGCCTCGTCAAGCTGGTCGCACGCCTTCCTGACGCCCAAACACTACCTGCTCTACCCCGACGTCGAGGCCGACCGCGCCCTCTACGAGGCATTGCAGGCCGGCGATTACGCGACGTGGCGGCAGCGGCCGCTGAGCGCGATCGAAGACAGCGGCCAGCAGGAGGTGCTCAACTGGATGTGCCTCGCCGGCGCAATGAACGAGCTCGGCCGGCGGCCGACCGAAACCTCCTACGTGCAGAGCTATATCTTCAACTCGAACAAGTGCTTCGCCGTATTCGAGCCTTAGGACCCTGAGTTTGGGTGCAGGCAAACGGCTCATTTCCCCGTCATGGCCGGACTTGATCAGACTTGATCCGGCCATGACCGGATACCCAGTGTCGTAGAGAGCTGGCAGGTCATGCCTGACCTCCCAGGAAAAGACCTCGCGCGGGAGCTCATCGAGAAAAGCAGGAACGAGAGCCGCGCTACACCCGTAGAGATCGTTATTCAGGCTATCCGTCGGGATGGCCTGAATAACGAGGCGGCGCACCGGTTGATCGGCCGGCTGTGGACGCTCGAGCGGATGTTTTATTACATCTATGGCGGCTGGGGCCAAGGTCTAGAGATCAACGACTTCCCGCCTTCCATCAAATACCTGTTCTCGAAGCAGATTGTCGACGAATTGACGCACGAGATGCTCTATCTCGACGCATTGCTTCACAAAGGGTATGTCGCCACCCAGAAGGACGCCTTCCGGCATCCCTCCGGCTGTTTCGTGCTGGATTCGGCGCTGGCCTATTATGTTTTCTCGCTGCGCAACCTGGCCACCTACCCTCACCCGATCCGCATCGCGGCGTTGAATTTGGGACCCAAGATCCTCGAGCTCGCCTGGATGGAGGGACTGACGGAAGCGATCGCCGACCCCGACCTCAAAGGCGTCTTCGAGAGCCAGTTTGTCGAAAACCGCAGCCACATCAATATGGGCCGGCGCATCGTCGAAGAGTTCGTGACCAAGCCGGTCGAGACCGAGCTGTGCCGTTGGGCCTGCGCCGTCGCCAAGCGCGATTACGGCCGATTTCTCGGCGAGCTCAGCGCCTTCGTGCTGGAGCAAGAGGCGCCGGCGCCGCCGGCCCCGCGCCGGCAAGTGACCGATTGACGGAGGCGGCATGCCCAGTCTCAAGATCGATCACCAGCGCTGCACCGAGTGCCGGATGTGCTATATCGTCTGCCGCGAGATCGACATCAACGCCGTGTACGTCGCGCTCGAACCGTTGCATCGCATCGAGATCGATCTGCAGAAGTGCACCTACCCCGGTTGCACGGCATGCCTGATGTATTGCCCGGCGGAAGGCTCGATCGTCGAGGTCGAGAGCGGCCGCTCGATGGTGCCGCCACCACCCGAAGCCTGGCAGGAGGCCTGACCGATGCATCCGATCCTCGACCAGTTCCTCGACAAATGGGTGTGGCCGACAATGCCGGGCGCGCCGGGGGCCGAGTTCCGGCTGCGCCTAACCCGAGAGAAATGCCTCAAGGGTTGGGAAATTTCACTGCAGCGTACGCTTGGCGAGATCGAGGAGGAATTGGGCCGCAACGACGAAGCGTGGAAAAAAGAGCGCGCCTTGCGCGGCTATGCGGCCGAGGGCGTCCACATGTCGATCAAGCAGATGTCGGGACAGCTCTTGTCTGTCGATATCGCCGACCAGGAGCGCTTCATCGATCTGCAGCGCATGCGCGCCCGCCAGATCTGGGATGAATGCAAGCACAGCAAATTGCACGCCGACGTCTTGCTCGGCAAAGGCTGGATCAAGGACGAACGCGAATTGATGGACATCGCGCAAGCCAATACGCAGCCATTGCCCGCGTATTTCGGCCTGTCGATGATGTTCCCGCACATTCACCCGCTGGCCCGCGCCGCGCAGAATTATTACCAGGAAGCCAATGCCTGCATCGGCATCATGGCCTATCTCGACCGGGTCGACGATCCGCTGGTCCGGCACGAGCATCTGAGCCAGCGCGACGAAGAGCTGATGCATTTCATGGAAGGCAAGTTCCAGATCGATTTCCTCTGCGCGACGGCGGAGACGCAGAAACCGGTCGAGGACGCGCTCGACTACCTGCTGCACCAGGTCGGCGGCATCAGATGAAGGTGCGGATCGACTACGCGATCTGCAATTCCTGCGGCCTCTGCCGCGAAGTCTGTCCGGAATTCGGCGATCCGCCCCGCCCTGCTCGAGCCGCGGCATCTGTACGAAGTGCAGGAAACGAAGTGCACCGGCTGCGGCGACTGCCTGGAATACTGCCCCGCCCCGGGAGCATTGGTGCAATATCAGCCCCCACCCTTCCCTCCCCCGCTTGCGGGGGAGGGTTAGGGAGGGGGCGGCCGGAACGGAAGGAAACGAATATGGCACGCCAATACAATCTGATGTCGGCGGATGGGCATCTCGAGGTGCCGCCGGAGCGTTGGGTGCATCGGGTACCCGAGAAATACCGCGACCGCGCCCCGCACACCGTCCATCTGCCGGATGGCGGCGACGCGCTGATGATCGAAGGGCAGCCGCTGTTGGAAGCGAATTTCCTCGACCTGCGCGCCGGCCGCGCCGAGGGGACCTGGCAGCCTTTTGGCCTCAAGGTCGCCGACGCCGCCGGCACCGGCTCGCCCGAGCAGCGCGTAAAGGAGCAGGACCAGGATGGCATGGACGCCGAGGTTCTGTTCGCGGCGATGGTCGCCGGCCCCGTGTTCTGGCGCAACATCGCCCATGACGAGGTCTATAAGGCGGTGATCCGCGGCTACAACGACTGGCTCGCCGAGGAATATTGCTCGGTCGCGCCCGACCGCCTCATTGGCATGGGGGTCATTCCGATCACCAATGTCGACGACGCGATCGCCGAGATGAAGCATTGCAAGAAGCTCGGCCTCAAGGGTGTCCTGTTGGGCGCATTGCCGAGTGCGAAAGGCTATCCGACGCCGGAGGACGACAAATTCTGGGCCGCCGCAGTCGACATGCAAATGCCGGTCACCGTGCACGTCCAGTTCTACCGCACGGGGGTGCGCGCCACGCAGCCGACCTTCAAATACCCGAAGGAAGACCCTGTGATCATGCAGAGATTGCGGCGGCCGTTTCTCGAATGGCTGTGTAATTTCGGATTGGCGCCGTCAGTGAGCATCGCCCAGCTGGTATTGGCCGGCGTGTTCGAGCGCCATCCGAAGCTAAAGATCTTTTTCGCCGAGACTCGCCTAGGCTGGGTCCCGTTCTGGCTCGAGCATATGGATCTGTGGTACCAGCGCCACCTCGGCTGGGCGCAGGAATACCTCGGCTTTGAGCCATTGAAGGAATTGCCCAGCCACTATGTGCGCGAGCACGTCTGTTTCAGCGTGCAGTACGAGCGCGTGGCGATCGAGGAGCGCCACCATGTCGGCGTCGACCGCATCATGTTCGCCACCGACTTTCCGCATATCGAAAACGAGTGGCCCAATTCGCGGCCGATCATCGACAAGATCTACGCCGACATCCCCGAATCCGACAAGCGCAAGATCTGGGCCGGCAACGCCGTCGAGTTCTTCCACCTCGGCAATTGACGCGAAGCACGGACGGGCTTGATCCGGCCATCCACCACCTTCCGTCAGCGCAGATCATCCGGCCGAGGAGAGGAACCCTTGAAGATCCGCGGGCTGTGTCGCGAAGCTCTGGTCACCCTCCGGCAGAGCGATCCAGGGCTGTTTGCTGCGGGTCCAGAAATGCACCGTCGGCTGCAGCCAGGAGGTATCGTCCAGGGTGCCGGCCCGCACGCGGATTGCCGAGCCAGGCGTTGGGGTGCCGCAGACCCATGAACCGCACTGCGGGCAGATCCAGCGCACTATCACGCGCCCGCTGTCGGCAGTCTTCTGCAACAATCGCGGCTCGCCTCTGGTGATGCGGAAGGCCTCGGCCGCGACGACGACCGCGATCGAGAATGCGCTGCTGGTCAGGCGTTGGCAGTCGGTGCAGTGGCAGGTGTAGACCATCCGCGGCACCTCGGTAATCTCGTAGCGCAGCGCGCCGCACTGGCAGCCACCGGTTTGCGGGAATTTCATCTGGCTGTACCTCCCCTTCAAAGACGCCAATCACGATAAAGGCCAGCGGAGAGAATGGCGGCGAGGCGGCGGGTGACGGTCATTCTTCGGACGAACTCGACCAGAATGCTGTCGCCGGTCGTTTAACGATCCGTCCCCGATGCTCGCCGATCTTCGGATCGACCACTCCCGCCGGCCGGCCGCCGCTCGACCCGACCTCGCTCTTCGCTCTTCATAAACGTAATGATAGCGCGAAAGCCGTGCCGGCGACAGCGGACCGGAGGCCCCGTACCCCGGCTTTACTGCGCCTTGTTGGATGGGTAGTTTCATGCCATGGAACGGATCACCTTCAACCCCGAGCAATGCGGCGGACGGCCATGCATTCGCGGGGATGCGCATCCGCGTTAAGGATGTCCTCAGCCGGGGTCAGTGAACCGGAAATTCTCACCGATTACCCGTACCTGGAGGCCGAAGACATACGCGCCTGCCTGGCGTACGCGGCTGAAGAAGCGGATCATCCGGTCTTGGTTACAGCCGGTAAGTGAATATTCTGATCGACGCGCAATTGCCGCCGCCGACACTTGCCTCGCTGCTCATCGGCGCTGGTCACCAGGCCCACTACATCGCCGAAGTCGGCCGGCGCGATGCGGCGGATCGAGCCGTGTGGGACCAGGCGGTCCTCGAAGGCGCTGTTATCATCACCAAGGACGAGGATTTCGCCTTCGCCGATTGCGTGCACATACCGGGCCAACAGTCGTTTGGCTGCGGGTCGGCAATGCCTCGAACTTGGCGCTTCTAAAGATGGCTGATGCCTCTGTTATCGAAGGTCGCGCGAATGGTCGTCGCCGGCGAGACGTTGATCGAGGTGCGCTGAACCGTCGACCAACGACCCGTTCGCGTCGGGCCTCGATTCAATCCGCCAGGAACGCTTTCGCTTCGCCCAGTTCCGAACGGTCGGTATCGGCGCTCGCCAAACCGACGAGCTTGCCGTAGGCCTCGCGCGCCTTGGCCGTGTCGCCGGTCTGTTTGGCTGCCCGTGCGACCCCAAGGATGCTGCGGAAGCGGTTGCGCTCGGCACTCATGGTTTGCTCGTACTCCCTGAGCGCGGCGGCCGGCTCATTCACCTCCAGCAGCAGGTCGGCGAGCAATTCACGCGCCGGGATTACCTCGGCCGGGGTTGCCGGGTGCTTGTCCATCGACGCATCGAGATCGGCGGCTGCACGCACCAGCTCGACCGCCTCTTTATCGTTGCCCTTGGCGTGCGCCAGGATTCCGGCGGCGCCCAGCCGCTGGACCTCGACCTGCTTGGCCCAGTAATCGTCATTCGCCTGTTCGAGCTTCTGCTTCAAGGACTGAAGCTTGGCGATTTCGGTCTCGGCGCCCGCGGTGTCGCCGGTATGAGCCGCGCCGAGCGCCCGCGTGAAGGAGATCATCGCCTCGGCCCACGGGAAGCGCTCCCATGGAAACGGCATCGACGGCGGCGTGAGGGCCGCAGCCTCCGGCCAGTTCCGCCGTTCGACCGCATAACGCGCCGGTATTGCCGCAATGGCATAAGCCATCGGCAGGTTCGGCCCTTTGGCTCGCCCGAAGGACTGCAGCTCCTCGAAAACCAGTTTCGCCGCGCGGTCCTGACCGGTCTGCAGGTAGGCGTATTCGAGGTAATCCAACGAGTGTACGGTCTCACCGTCGAAAGCGTCCGGCCCGAGTTCCTCGCGGACATAGCCGAGGGCGGCAGCCGAGGCGGCGCGGTTGGCGTCGATCGATTGCTGCCACATTCCGAGGCGAGTGAAGATGTGGGAGGGCATGTGCAGTGCATGCGGCACCGCCGGTGCGATCCCCGCATAGCACAGCGCCGCCGCCAGCCCGTCCTCGGCCAGCGCAGGCGAATCATTGGCGTGGATCAGATAATGCTGGACGCCCGGATGGTTCGGCAGCTCCCCATTGACCTTATCGAGAATCGACTTCGCCTTTTTCTGATTTGCGTAAGTCTTGTCGGTCGGGGGCGCAGTCGCCAGCAACGCGAGGGAGTAGAACACACCGCCCTCGCGATCATCGGGATAGCGCAGGTGAACCTGCTCCATCGCTTTTTCATAAGCAACGGCGCGCGTGCGATGATCGATCCTATCGTTGTCCCGATAGAAGGCGGCGATCGCTGCGATGTAATCGCTTTCGCGATCGGTTTTGTGCTTTGCCGCCATGGCCTCCTCGACCGCGGCCGATCCCGCCTTCAGCGACGCCGCGTTGGGCGGGTACCACAGCGGATACCAATGGCTCATCGCGACGCCCCAATAGCCCATCGCGCAATCGGGCTCGACCTCGGTGACGGCGGTGAAGGCCTTGACCGCCTCGTCATACCAGAAGGAATGCAAGACCCAGACGGCCTCGTTAAATTTCTTCTGCGCCGGCGCGCTGCAGGAAATCGGAAAATCGACCTCGCCGCTCTTTGCGGCGGCAGGCGCTTTGTCGCTGGTTTCCGCGACGGCACTCGTTGAGCCCAAAAGCGCTACAAAAGCGGTGGTCAGGATTATGGTGGAGATATTGTTCCACTTCATGACTGTCTCCTGTTCGCGAGCGTTACGGCAGCCCGAGTTCTTCCTATGTTTCCGAGCACCGTAGATCGTTTTCCGAGCGAGGAGTCAAGGTTAGTTCTGGATGACAGCACCACCTACCTTTTCTTGTTATTTTAGCATTGATATGGTCATATCAACCGCGGGTATTCACAAAGGCTTCGGATGGACATAGTTCAAATTAATTGAAACAGCACAACTGGTGGCGGCACCGCTCTCCTTGCTGGCTTGAAATTGGCCCGAGCTTAGGTTTTCTGCGGCTGACTGACGATTGTAGTGCACCCGAAAAGTGAGATACGGAAATCAGGGGCAGTTTCTCGAGGAGAGGAACTGATGACGAAGCACCGGGAATATCCGACGGCGCCGAAGCAGACCGCGGTGGCGCGCCTGGCGGCCGGGGGAGAGCGTCGTTGAGGTAGCACGGGATTTGGAGCTGCGGGGGCGGCTTTTGTATGCGTGGCGGGACAAGGTTCGACGGTGAGTCGCGGCGAGCGAGTCGAGTCCTCCAGCTGCTCGCCCCGCGTGAGCCGGGAGAGGGAGGGGCCTGTCGCGACAGCGACGGGAGGGTGCAGGGCAGCCGCGGCTCAGCGGTCGCGCAGCTTGGGATCGAGGGCGTCGCGCAGGGCGTCGCCGAAGGGCTGAGGCCGAAGACGGTCAATGCGATCGCCAGGCCCGGGAAGACCGCGATCCAGGGCGCCGTCGAGGCGTATTCCTCGGCGCCGCCTTGCAGCATCAGGCCCCAGGCCGGGACCGGCTCCTCCACGCCGAGGCCGAGATAGGAGAGCGAAGCTTCGGCGAGGATCGCCTGACCGACAAAGCGGTCAGCAGGATCAGGAACGGCGCCATCACATTGGGGACCATGTGGCGCAGGATGATCCGCGAATGGCCAAAGCCGCAGGCGCGCGCGGCGTCGATGTAGGGCACCTCGTGGATCGACAATGCGCTCGAGCGCAAAACGCGGCCCGCAGCGCGGGATCAGTGGGATCGTAATCGCGACGATCACGTTGTGGATGCCGGTGCCGAAAATCGTGACGCGGGCTTGCGGCCGGTCAGTGGCTGTGACCCGCATGGCTGGGAGTAGCCACGGCAATCCGACCGACCCGCTCGGCATCGGCAATCAGTAGATCGGTCGGCGCGAGGCCCCCCGGCGTGTCGCTGCTCCAGCGGGCGCGGATTTTTCCGGCACGGTCGAGCAGTAGTTCCGTTTCGCCGCCATCCTCGGCCGCGCGAAACATCGCCAGCGCGGAGCTCACTTCGGATGACACGCCAACGACGAAGGGCGGCATGTGGTTACCCTCGGAGCTTTCGTCGGGGGTGGTGCCGAGCCCGACCGCAAGCACCCGCAGGCCGGCCGCGCCGAGGCGTGGCTGCGCCGCTCGCCAGCTGCTGAAGGCGCTCGACCGGAACCGGCGGCGCGAACAGCACGAGCAGCACCGGGCCGGTTTCGAGCACTTCCCTCAGCGTCTGCTGTCTTCCGCCGGCTTGGAACGCGAAGTCGGGCACCTCCGGCGCTGCGGCGGTGGTTACCTCCGGCCCGATCCGCAGGGCGAGCACGCCGGCGGCGCGGGCGCGGATGAAGTTGATCACGTCCCACCGCTGGTTTGGGTTCAGCACGCCGGCAAAGCCGGGCATCACGCCCTCGTCCATCCCGTGGCCGACCCACCAGAACAGGTCGCCCGGGCTGTGCGCGAAGAGATGCGGTTCGGTCAAATCGGCCGGCCGGATCGGCAAGCGGGCGGCAGCGGGGCCGTCGCCGCGGCCCGTTGCGCCGTGGCAGAGCGCGCAATTCTCGGCGTAGACGGCGGCGCCGCGGACGACGGATGCAGCGGCGTAAGGCTCGGCGGCGGCGTAATAGCTGGTCGGGTAGGCGCGCTCGATCGCCGGGAGCAGCGGGGCCAGCCACCTGCCAGGCACAGCGCGAGGCCGGCGGCAAAGAAAGCCGATCGCCGATACCGCCCTGCCGCAGCGCTGGCTGCGATGCCTACGCCGCAGACGCAAATGGCCACAGCCAGGACCGCCAGCAGGATTTGCGATCCGGCCGTCAGCGCGTCGATGTCGAACCGGAACGGGAACGGCCAACCGGGTTCCGAGTGCAGGCCCGGCGGCAAGGTGCCGAGCGCGCCGACGATGGCGAGGACGCCGAGCCCGAGCGCCGTTTCGATCCGCGCGTTGCTTTGCAATCGGGCGACGGTCCGCCAGAAAACATTGCGGGTACGGCTGGTGGAGGCGGCGAGCCGCGGCGTGAGGCGCAGCAGATTGACCGCGGCAACCAGCAGCATGGCGATGAAGAGCCCGATCTTGGCGAGGAGCAGGCGGCCATATTCGGTCCCGACCAAGGCCGGGACGGTGCCGGCGAGAAACCAGGTGTTGACCACGCCTCCTGCGAGCAGAACCGTCACGCTCGACACGGCGAGCACCGAATAGCGCCGCGTAGCGGTGCGCGCGACCGCCGCCCAACGGGCATCGCGGGTCCGCCGCGCTTCGGCCAGGAGCAGAATCAGGGGCGGGAGCGTCCCCAGCCACAGGCCCGCGGCGAGCAGATGGAGGATATCCGCGGTCAGGTGCAGGTCTCCGGCCGGGCCGGGCGTCGCCGCGCCATGGCCGGCCCAGGCGAGGCTCGCCAGCATCACCGCGGCGAGCAAGAGCGCCATCCAGCGGAGCGCTCCGCCAGCCCGCCGGCGCTGCCCTAGAAGGCAGAGGCCGAGCAGCACGGCCAAGGCGAACCGCAGCAGCCAATCCTCGCCGAAACGCGTGCGGGTCAGCACGACCGCGACGGCGCCTTGCGACAGCGCGGCGCTCAGCGGCTTTCCGCTCATACCGGCTGCGACCGCGACGAGCCAGGCGGCACCCGACACCGATCGCCAGCGCCAGGCTTGCCCAAGCCAGCCAGCCGAGCCGGCGGCGAAGTACCGCCGCGCTTGCAACCGCGGCGCCGGATTGCCGGAAAGCCGGGCCGGCGACGAGGCGCTCGAAGGCGAACACTCCGGTCAACATGATCGCCGCGGCGAAATGGAAGAAGCGCGCCGCGATCAGCAGACCTTCCATCGCCGCCTCCAGCCGTCGCGATCGAGGCTCATCCGCACCCGACGTCGAAGGTAAAGGTCCCTTCGGTCGGGTGGGTATCGACCGAGACGACGTGCCAGCTGACCGTGTAGGTTCCCGGCGGCAGCGGCTTCAGCCCGATCTGCAGCTCGGCCGGACTGCCTGGGGGATCTGGGCGTTGCCGAGATCGACCCGCTGTCCCGATTCGTTCGTCACCGTCACGCCGCTGAAGGCCGGTTCGAGATCCTGTGTGAACCACAGGGTGACGCTGGGCGGCGAGGCCGGCACCGAGCTGCCGACCGCCGGGCTCGCATGGTCGAGGAAGGCGTGCGCCCGCGCCGGCGTCGTGCTGCCGATCGCCAAGGCACCGGCTGCAAGCGCGATCACGATCCCGCGCATCACCACCACTCCGAAATCGGCCTGCCGATGCTGTGCGGGAACAGATCGTCGAGGTAGACGTGGAACTGGACGACGCCGCCGTAGCCGTGCCCCGTGAAGCGATTCGCCGGCAAGATCGCCTCCGCGCCGATCTGGAAATATTGCCCGGCCCAGATGACCCCGGGCTGGATCGTGCCGATCGTCTGAGTCGCCGGCACCCGATTGATCGGGGTCGTAAAGGCGACCTCGACCAGCGGGATCAATCGATTGAACGGCTCGCGGAGCCCGATGTCCTTCACGCAGCATTGCAGATAGGGAAAGCTGTATTCGAAGGCGAAGCCGTAATTGAAATTGTTCGGGTTCGGCATGCCGGCACTCTCCACCTTCGTCGGGAAGTCGAAGCCGAGATTGCCGGTGATCGCAAAGGGCCGCAGGTAGGGGAGCGAACGCGGCAGGTCGCCCAATCCTTTGCCGAAATCGAAGGTCGGCGACAATGTCGTGAAATCGGGCGCCCCCAACGCCTGGACCCGTCCGGTATGCGCCCAGGTCACGTTGAGCCCAACCAGGCCGAGCGCCTCGTGCGGCCCATTGACGAAGAGCTGATATTGCGTTCCGGTCTCCAGCGGGCCGAACCCGGTGACCGCGGGCAGACCCGCCGGTTTCAGGCGTTGCCATTGATTGCTGATCGTCACGTCGGTATCGGGCGTGATGCGCTTCGACAGATCGATTTGGATATCGGTCTCGCGCGATCCGTCGGGCCCGGGCGGGTTGACGGTAACCTGCGGGATCGACATCTCGTCGGCGACGAACGGATCGTCCGTCAGGATCGTCGCCGGGAAAAAGCGCTGGCCGGCAAAACCGTGCGCCAGTGCGGCGGAATTCGCGGACAGAAGGATGACGGCGGCAGCAACGGCCGCCCCCGAACGTATAGGGTTCATGGAAGGCTCCTGAGGAAATGCCAATGGGCCGTGGCCGCGCGAAGGCGGCCCGGCAGCTCAGAGGAGGCAGTCTCAGGCGACGGGAGGAGCCCGGGAGCGATAAGCGGCGGGCGCGCCGGCGCATTCGGCTTGGATTACGGTATGCGCGGTCGGCGGCCCCGCGGGAGACAGGGCTAACAGCGCCGTCGGCGCGGGCGGCGCAAAGCCGGCGAGAGCGCCCAGCGCGCTGCACACCGGGCAGGCATGATGTTTGCTGTGCTCGTCCGGTGCGCCGTCCACCTCACGATGTCCGGTGAGCAACGCCAGCAGACGCCGCTCGGCGCCGCCGACCTCGGTCCGCGCGCCGCACTGGTGCGCCGGCTCGAACGCCTCGGCGAGGTCGAAGGCAATATGGACGGGCACCAGCGCGTTGAGCGCGAGCGCGAGGAGGCCGAGCCGCGCGGCCCAGATCCTGCCTCGCCACTGTCTCGCTCGCATTCGGGCGCTCGGCGTTAGGGTGCCGAGCGATCCTAGCGGAACGGTAAAGGCCGACGCAACGTCTGCTTCAACCCAAAGTTCCTCGACGTTGACACCTCCAGTCGTTCGTCATGAGCCGGACTTGATCTGGTCAAGCCCGGTGATGGCGGTTTCGATCGGAGACAAATCAGCAGCGTCGCTCTAGCGGTATTAGGCTGGCGCGTGTCGGTGTGCCGGCATCGGATGCGAGTGGTCGTGTTCGGCATAGTGCTGGCGCAACAGGTCCTTGCCGTAATCGTTGCCGTTCGGCGTGCGGACCACCGTGTGGATGTGGTCACGTGACGGTGTGTCGTTGTCGTAAATGATACCGGACTGGTGATCGAACTCGACGAGGATCACCGGGCTCAGAATGCGATAGTAGAACGGGCTCGAATCGTCGACTGGGCCGATCCAGGCAAAATGAGTCTCGTTTAGGTGGCGTTTCACCTCGGCATAGCGGATTTCGGCATGGCCCGGCCGAATGCGGCCGAGATAGGTCGCGAGAAGGGCCTCGAGACGCTCGCGTCCGTCGGCGGGCAGCTCGTCGAAGCGAATCCCAGCGGGATCGATCCGCCGGTTGTCGTTGAAGGCGGCCGTCAGCAATTCCGAAGGGAGATCCTTGCCGACTGTCGCGCGCTGCCGCTCCTCGGGCGAAAGGGCGCGCATCAAGGCATAGCCTTGTTCCTCCTCTGCGGCGAAGACGCGGGTTCCCTTGTGCTTGCCAAAGCGCGCGAGCACCGGCTCCGAGCCCATGAAGTTGGGTGTCAGCACGAGCTGGTCGCCCAGCACGAAGCAATTGACGTTGAGGTGATGGCCATCGATCTGCCAGCCCCAAGCCTCCTCCGGCGACGGCGTGCCGAAGACGCTGACCCAATAGAACCATTCGCCGTATTCCTCGGGTTTGCCGGTAATCTCGAGAGCATGATCGTTGAGCCGCATCACGTCTCGGGCGGTTCGGTACCCGGCGGCGCTCATGCTTTCCCGCAACAGAGCGAGCGCAGCCTCGCGCTGAGGGCCGCCGAGATCGGCCAGACAGATCCCATGGCGCATCAGCCAGGGGTGAATGTTCGACCACTTCCGCCAAGCCTCGTCGCCGATCGCGAAACATACCGCGTTGCGCTGTTCCGCGCTCAGGGCGGCAAGGAAGGCCCGTGCGGCCTCGATTAGGGGCGCGAGCGACACCCCGGTCTTCTCGATGGCAAAGCGGCCCGGGACGATCCGACCGTCGCTGGTGATCCCTCGGAAAGGCTCGGCAAGCCCTGTTTTGGCGCGATCGAGCATCGGCTGCATGCGCGGCGGAAGCTCGAACGGCCGCACCGCCGGTGTTGGGGGTCTGTCGCGCAATCCGAAGTGCGCCGATTCTCCTGCCATGCCCGGCCCTCCTTTAATGATTGTCTCGGTGATATAATCCGGCAGCGACTACCTGCAACTTCAGCCTGATGAGCTCTATGGATGACAGCCTCGGACTGCCGCAAGACGCGTATACGAAACTCGACGCGGAGGACGACGACTTCTTTTACGAGCCGCCGCGGCTGGTCTGCCACATCGATGACGGCGCGATTGCGGCGCTGACCGAGTTCTATCGGGTTGCGCTGCCCGCGGGCGGCGTGTTGCTCGACCTGATGAGCAGCTGGGTCAGCCATCTGCCGCCTGAGATCGACTATGCCGAGGTGATCGGCCACGGCATGAATGCGACCGAGCTCGCGGCCAACCCGCGGCTCACCCGCTGGTTCGTCCAGAACCTCAACCGCGACACGAATTTGCCTCTGCCGGACACCACCGTGGATGCCGCCATGGTTTGCGTATCGATCCAGTATCTGCAGCAGCCGGTGGCGGTGCTCCGCGAGGTCGCGCGCGTGCTGCGGCCGGGCGCACCTCTCGTCATAAGCTTTTCCAACCGTTGCTTCTGGACAAAAGCCGTCGCGATCTGGCGGGCACTGGACGATTTGGGTCACGCGCGCCTCGTCGAACGCTATCTGCGCCACGCCGGATTCGAGCGGATCGAGACCCGCCAGCTGGCGGAGCGGGTCGAGGATGTCAGCGATCCGATCACCGCCGTGGTCGGCCGCACCCCGGCGATGTAGGTTAGGGTCCGGGTTACGACGTGTGGTTCGTGTGCCCCTTCGTTTTTGCTTTCCCGGCGAAGGCCGGTATCCATGGCGGAAATGGGTCCCGGCCTTCGCCGGGAAAGTCATAGGAGTTAAACAAATGCAATTGGGTGCGTTACTGCCACTCGGGGATATTGGCGGCGATCCGGCGACCGTGCGGGAATACGCGCAGACCGCCGAAGCAATCGGCTACGGCTTTATCGAGGCGCCAGACCACGTGCTCGGCGCCAGCGAGGCCAGCGCATCGGAGGCGGGTCGCACCGGGGCCGGGCTATACCATGACCCGTTCATACTGTTCGGGTATCTCGCCGGATGCACCCGAAAGCTCGGGTTTTCGACCGGTGTGTTGATCCTGCCGCAGCGCCAGACGGTTCTGGTCGCGAAGCAGGCGGCTTCGCTCGATGTGCTGTGCGGCGGAAGGTTCCGGCTCGGAATTGGGGTCGGTTGGAACGAGGTCGAGTTCACCGGGCTCAACGAGAATTTTCACAACCGGGGCCGCCGCTCAGAGGAGCAGGTGCAGGTCATGCAGGCGCTGTGGGCCGAGCCGCATGTGAGCTTCAAGGGCAAGTGGCACACGATCGAAGACGCCGGCATAAACCCGCGCCCCGCCTCGGGCAAGGTGCCGGTGTGGTACGGCGGCCACCACGAGCGCACTTTGCCGCGCATCGCCAAATGGGGCGATGGCTGGATGCCGAACGCCTATCCGCCCGACCAGAGCGCGCTCGACGTATTCGGCCAATTGCGCCGGATGACCGAAGAGGCGGGCCGCGATCCCGCCCAGGTCGGGATCGAGGTCTGGGTCTCGATGGGCACCGGAACGGAAGCCGATTGGGCGAAGGAAGCCCGCTTCTGGAAACAGGCCGGCGCCTCCCACCTCTGCCTGACGACGACCTTCAACCGCCGCCATCACAAGCGCATCCCCGGCCATACGATGAGCGACCATCTCGCCGCGCTGCGGCGCTACCATTCGGCCGCCGGCGACCATCTTTAATGAGCTCGCTGTACTTCGGCGGCGCAGCCCGGGACCGCATCGACAGGGTCGGAAATTCCACCAGCATCCTGTCGCCGGTCGTCTTGACGATGTGGCCGGAACGGCAACCCAGATCATCGCCGTCCGGCTTCAGCAGCCCTGCTGTCAGTGCGGAACCGCCGCCCCGTTTGCCATTACAGCAGCGACGGGTCCGCCCACTTTTTATCGAAAGTCAGGAAGAAGGGCATTGTCAACCGCTGAGCCTTTTCGACACGCAAAACCGCATGCTCATGATAAAAACCGGCGGTAAAGGCAACGAGCATGCCCTTCTTCGGCTTGATCACCGTGTCGAGAGCGGTGAAATAGAACTCGCCTCCGTGGTAATCGTCATTGAGGTAGACGATCCCTGAGAAATCACGGTGCGCCATGGCGTGCGACGAGCCGTCCGGATTGGCATTGTCGGCGTGGGGCGGCATATGAATACCGACCGACCAGCTCATGATTTGCAGCAGGTCGGGATAGATCGGTTCGGTCAGACGATAGAGGTCCGTAATGATGGCGGCTGCCCGGCGCTGGGCATTCAGCATATGATCGGCTAGTTCACGGTAGGCTTTCGACACATCCGAATGCCAGATGAAACGGCCATCCCAGAACCCCGGAACGCGATTGACGATCCTCGCGGACAGGTCGTGAAATGCGTCGTACAGGGCATCGCAGATCTTGCGGTCGAGAAAATCTTCGAGCACCAAGCAATGCCGATCTTCCGGGCAAGCCAGGTGTCGATCTCCATCGCAGTCGCGCAACTGCCCCTCGCCAGTGATGCGCGCCCTGCCCAGTTCATTGAGCCGGTTTTGCCGCCGGGGAATTCTGTTGAGCGGGCTGTCGCTTGCCCAACGATCGTCCGGCGGCGCTGCCGCTGCACTCTCCATCGCCTGGTTCATTCGCGCTGAGCTGCGCGACGTGTGTCGACCGGTGATGCTACGCGCAGCTTGCTGATGTGATTGTCGACGACAACTCCATCAGGGTGACGCCCTTTGAAATAATATTTTAGCCAGGGGTTTCTCAGAGCTTCCGGGTCATTGGCGTGAAAGCGCCTCATGAAGTCGTTGCGGGAGATTGCAAACGCGTCGTGTTGCCGCCGCAACTCGGGATCTTCCGCAAGATCGTGAATTTCGGGCAGACAATCGAGTACTGCCTGCTTCCGGATCGGGAAAATGAAGCAGAAGGGTTCGTCCTTTTCGAAGACGATCGTGCCCGGTTTCGTGGCTTGCCAGTTCATCGTGAACGGGTAAGGCAGCCAGTTGCTTTCGATGATGCCGGTCAGCGGGTAAATACCTTCTTTGGGCGAGTTGAACGGACCGGTGGCCAGCAGGTCCCACTCCTCGTCGGTGCGAAAGATGTAGTCGGTATGAAAGGTCACAATGCCGCTGGAGAAATGGGACCGGCAAAAAGCCGAAACCGGTCTTCCGTCAGGCACGGTTTGTAGCGGACGAACGGTCAAATCTTGCGTCCGCGGGCCGCCGTTCCAGTCGATTGCAAGAGCGACGGGGCAGAGAATGTCCCAACCATGCGCGTTGGCAATCGATAACGGCAGACAGCGATAGGCGTGGCGATCCGGAAAATTGTCCATCCACTGGCGGGAAGCACGAGCCGGTACAATCTTTGGTGGATCACTATTGAGTGCAAAGCAATGTAATTTCATCAGATCAGGGCCTTGGACCGGCAGTATGTTACCGGCTCGTTAGATTATCCACGCTTCCGGAATATTGGAGGTAAGATAGAACAAATCGTGAATTATGTCAAGAAAGAACCGCATTACGAAACTCAGATGCGGTTCGCAGCGGCGCAAGCGCGTTCAGTGGCAGTCGCGCAGTAGCTTTGCCCGCTCGGTGGCGGCAGCGGTCATAAAGCCGAGATCGCCGCCCCCCAGCACCAGCCGGACGCCCATCCCGATGTAGCGTCGCATTAGGCTCTCTTCGTAGACGCCGCCGATCCCCGCGAACTTCGCATTGGCGTTGCACGCATCGGCGACGGTGCGATAGGCCTCGACGATGCGCTCGTCGCCGAATTGCCCGGGAATGCCGAGCTCCATCGACAGATCGCTTGTGCCGATCAGCAGCGCGTCGATGCCCGGCACTGCGGCGATCGCCGGCGCGTGGGCTATCGCCTGCGGGGTTTCAAGCATCACAATGACGAGGGTTGCGGCGTTTATCGCGGCGCAGGCGTCGCCGGCGGCGATCGGAACATAGCCGAAATGCGGCAAGCCGCCCGCTATCGAGCGGTGGCCTTGCGGCGGATAGCGCAGCCGGTCGGCAATCTCACGCGCTTCCTCGGGGGTGTCGACATGCGGCATGACGATGCCGAGCGCGCCGCCGTCGAGAACCCGAGTGGCGAGCCAGAATTGCCCGGCCGGAACCCGCACGATCGGTGCGATCCCGGCGCCGAGCGCGGCGACCGAGATTTGCACCGCGGTGTCGAGGTCCATCGAATTGTGCTCGAGATCGAGAAACAGCCAGTCATAACCGCAGGCCTTCATGATCGAGGCAATATCGACCGTGCGGCTCTGGCGGATGCCGACGCCGAGTGCCAATTCGCCGGCCTCGAGACGCTCGCGGGCCGGGTTGCGAAGAGTGGGTTCCATGAAGTGCCTCCTTTCGGTCGTGTCGTGCAATGGCGCTTCGAATGAGCGAGGCGATCGGTTAATTCTAGACCGCCTCGCAGGAAGGAAACAGGGCATGGAAAACCGCAACCGACAGGTGCTGCTGAAACGGCGCCCGACCGGCGCGCCGACAACCGCTGATTTCGATATCGCCGACGGGCCGGTCCTCGACCCGGGCGATGGCGAGACACTGGTGCGCGGCATCTATCTCTCGCTCGACCCTTATATGCGCGGCCGCATCAGCGGTGTGCGCTCCTATGCGAAGCCGGTCGACATCGGCGCCGTCATGGAGGGTCGGGTCGTCGGGCAAGTCGTGCGCTCGCGCGATCCCCGCTTTCGCGAGGGCGATTATGTCTACGGCGGCTACGGCTGGCAGCTCTACAGCGCGGTGCCGGGAAAGGACCTCATCAAGCTTGATCCCAACGAGGCGCCGCTGTCGACCGCGCTCGGCGTACTGGGCATGCCGGGGCTTACCGCCTATGTCGGGCTCAGCGAAATCGGCCGGCCACAGCGCGGCGAGACCGTCGTCGTCTCGGCCGCTTCGGGGGCGGTCGGCGCTGTCGCCGGCCAGCTCGCCAGGCGTCACGGCGCAAGGATTGTCGGTATTGCCGGCGGCGCCGACAAATGCCGTTATGTCGAAGGTGAGCTCGGCTTCGACACCTGCATCGACCATCGCTCGGCAGATCTGGCGGCCGCGCTCGACCGCGCCTGTCCGAAAGGCATTGACGTTTATTGGGAGAATGTCGGCGGCTCGGTGCAGCAAGCGGTGTTCCCGCGGCTCAATGATTTCGGCCGCATGGTGATGTGCGGCATGGTCTCGGAATACAACGACGTCGAGCCTCGCCCCGGTCCCAACTTGATGGCGGCAGTACGCAAGCGGCTCAAGATTCAAGGCTTCATCGTCAGTGACCAGTGGCAGCGTTTCGGCGAGTATCGCGCGATGGCGGCGCCTCTGGTGCGCAGCGGCGAGCTGAAATACCGCGAGGACATCGTGGAGGGTCTCGACCGGGCACCCGAGGCCTTCATCGGCCTGCTGAACGGCCGCAATTTCGGCAAGCTCTTGATCAAGCTCGGCGACTATCCGACGACTGGAACTTGAACCTCGGGGAGAGGGACCGATGCGCTGGATATCGGCGATCGCGATAATCTTCGCTTGCGCGGCTTGTCAGCCCCCACCCGAAGGTACTCAGGTTGCGGTCGTGCCGCCAGCAGAGCCCGTATGCCACGATTTCGCCACGCCGGTAACCGCGGGCGGGAGACCGGAGCAGGCCAGGGGCGAAGCATGTGAGCAGCCGGACGGCAGCTGGCAAGTGGTGCAGAACACCCCCGGACTGCCGGCCCAAACCTATGTCTTGGGGCCGCCGGGCCAGGCGGCCACCGCGGCCACCCCACCTGCACAGCCACTACCGAGCCGGTCCTCACCCAATCAGTCGCCCTGCAGCAGCTATACGGCTCCGCTCACGGTAGGCGGGCAGCCGCGGCAGGCCTTCATCGAGGCCTGCCCGCAACCCGACGGGAGCTGGAAGATCACGCAGACTACGCCGGGGCTGCCGACGCAGGTCTACCAGGTGCCGCCGCCTGCGTCCTCGCCCTACCCCTACGACTACCCCTACCCGGTCGACTACGCCTATCCCGAGTTCTTTCCATATTGGCTCGGCGCGCCGTGGTACTTTGGCCTCGGGCCGTCGATCGTCGTCGTGCAGAGATTCCATCATTTCCATTATGGCTTTCCTCGCGGCTTCGGGCACGGTTTCGCCCGCGGTTTTGGCCCTAGCTTCGGCGTAGCCCGCGGCGGCGGGGGTGGTGGGCGGCGTTAGCAGAGACGGGGCGAGATTATGAGCGTGCAAGCGATCGGGCAGCCGGTGCCCAGAGAAGAGGACCTGCGCCTCCTCAGGGGCAGAGGCCGGTATGTCGACGATGTCAGGGAACCGAACGAAGCGCGCGGCTATGTGCTGCGCTCGCCGCATGCGCATGCCGGCATTTCCGCGCTCGAAGCCAGGCGTGCACTGGCCGCGCCCGGTGTGCTAGCGGTATTGACTGGCGAGGAGCTGCGCCGCCGCGGTCTCGGCACTCTGATGCCGCAAGTCCGCCGCAGGCGGCGCAATGGTGCCCCGGCCTTTGTCTGCGCGCAGCCGCTATTGGCGCGTGGTCGCGTCCGCTATGTCGGAGACCCGGTTGCATTCATCGTCGCCGAGACGCTGAACCAGGCAAAGGACGCGGCCGAACTGATCGACATCAGCTATGAACCGCTGCCCGCGGCAATCAGCGCCGAAGCTGCGCTTGCGGCGGATGCACCGGCGGTTTGGGAGGAGAACCCGGGGAACGAGGCGTTCTTTCACGAGGTCGGCGACAAGGCCGCGGTCGACGCCGCCTTTGCCAAGGCGGACCGCATTGTCCGCCACACGATCCCGATCAACCGGGTCACGGCAAACAGCATGGAGCCGCGCGGATGCCTGGCGCATTACGACCCGGATCAAGACCGCTATACGATCCGCTGTACCATTCAGTCGGTGCATGCGACCAGAGCGGCATTGGCCGATCGCATCTTCAAACTGCCGCAGCACCAGTTCCGGGTGGTGTGCGACAATATGGGCGGCGGATTTGGCATGAAGGGCGGCTGCTACCCGGAATATGGGCTGGCGCTGTGGGCCTCCGAGGTAATCGGACGGCCGGTCCGCTGGATTGCCGAGCGCAGCGAAGGTTTGTTGAGCGACGAGCAGGGGCGCGGCAGCGTCGTCGAGACTGCGCTGGCGGTCGACAGCGAAGGGCGCTTTCTGGCGCTGCGGGCACAGTGGAAGGCGGCGATCGGCGCTTATTTTTCGACCGATCGCCCGACCATACCGCTGACCATCGGGCTCGGCTGCCTGGTCAATACTTACGGCATCCCGGCGGTTCACGCGCAAGTGATCGCGGCGCTGACCAACACGATGAGCATCGCCCCCTACCGCGGCGGCAGCCGGCCCGAGCCGATCTATGTCATTGAGACGATCGTCGACAAGGCCGCGCACGAGCTCGGCATCGAGCCCGCCGAGCTGCGCCGCCGCAATACGATCCCGGCCGCCGCGATGCCGTTCACGACCGTGTTGGCGCAAACCTACGACAGCGGCGATTTCGTCAAGAACCTGAATGATTGTCTCAGCTTGGCCGATTACCGCCATGTCGCCGAACGCAACGAAGCCGCGAGAAAACGCGGCAAGCTGCTCGGTGTCGGTGTGGCGACGGCGGTCGCCGCCTCGGGCGGCCGCGATTACGAGCATGCCGAAATCCGCTTCGACCCGTCCGGCGGCGTCGTCTTGATGACCGGCAGCATGGATCACGGCCAAGGCCACGGGACGACCTTCAAGCAGGTGCTTTCCGAAAAGCTCGGCATCGATTCCGAGCTGATCCGCTACCGCTATGGCGACAGCGACCTCGTGACGATGGGGATCGGCACCTTCGGGTCGCGCTCGGCGCAGCTCGCCGGTTCGGCGATCGTCGTTGCCGCCGACCGGCTGATCGACAAGGGGCGCAAGATCGCCGCCCATATCATGGAAGCCGGGACGCACGACGTCGAATTTACCGACGGTAAATTCACGATTGCCGGTACCGACCGGTCGGTCGGCATCGTCGATGTCGCCAAGCAGGCTTTCGACTCCGCACATTTGCCTGGCGATCTCGAGACCGGCTTCTCGGAACGGGCCAATTTTGGCCCGCCCGGCTGCGCGACATTCCCCAGCGGCGCCCATTGCTGCGAGGTCGAGATCGACGAGGAAACCGGCGAAGTCGTCTTGACCCGCTATGTCGCGGTCGACGATGTCGGCAGGGTTCTCAACCCCCTGCTATGCGAGGGACAGATCCACGGCGGGATCGTCCAGGGGGCCGGGCAGGCGCTCATGGAGGATCTGGTCTACGACCAGTCGAGCGGCCAGCTGCTGACCGGCTCGTTCCAGGATTACGCAATGCCGCGCGCCGGCGATTTTTGCCGTTTCCAGCTTGCCAGTAACCCGACCTTCACCGACCGCAACCCGCTTGGCGTCAAAGGCGTCGGCGAGGCGGGCACGCTCTGCGCGATCCCGGCCGTGATGAACGCCGTCAACGATGCTCTGGTGCGGGCGGGGTTGCCGATCGTCGAAGCGCCCGCGACCTCCGAGAAAGTGTGGCGCGCGTTGCGCTCTATGCGCGAGTAAGCGCAGAATGGCGGCTCATTCGGAGGAGGCTTCACATGCTGTTGCGTAATGCCTGGTACATCGCCGCCTGGGCAGACGAGATCGGCGGCGAGCAGCCGCTGGCACGCCGCATCTGCAACGAGCCTGTCGTGATGTTTCGCGAAGGTACGGGCCGGGTGGCGGCACTTACCGACCGATGCTGCCATCGCTCCGCGCCGCTCAGCATGGGCAGCGTTGTCGAGGAGGGGATCCAGTGCGGTTATCACGGCCTGGTTATCGACGGATCGGGCCGCTGTGTGCGCATTCCCGGGCAAAAGCAGATCCCGGCGGACGCTCGCGTCCGCAGCTATCCCGCGATCGAAAAAGACCAGATGGTGTGGGTCTGGATGGGCGACCCGGTGAAGGCCGACGCCACCAAGATCGCCCATTATCCCTACCACAACGATCCGCGCAAATGGCCCAACAAGCACGACGTCTATCCGATCAAGGCCAACTACATGCTGATGGTCGACAATCTGATGGACCTGACGCATCTCGGGTATCTGCACGCCAAGACGGTGGGGGGCAATCCTGCCGCACACGTCGAGGCCGAGATGAAGACGACACGCACTCCGACTGGTGTCAAATTCACGCGCTGGCTGAGGAATTCGGTGCCGCCCCCGACTTACGTCAAGGCGGCGGGTTTCACGGGCCGCGTCGATCGCTGGCAGGAATTCGAGTTCGTCGCCCCGGGCAGCGTGCTGCAATGGACCGGCGCGGCCGATGCCGGCACCGGCGCCTATGAAGGCAAGCGCGACGGCGGCTTTCAGTTCCGGCTGTTCCATGGTTTGACGCCTGAGACCGAGACCAGCTGTTTTTATTTTTGGTCGGTCGCAAACGGTTACCGGCAGAACGAGCCCGAGGCGACGGAGCAATTATACCAGGAGATCGCCCCGACCTTCGTCGAGGATCGCGTCATGGTCGAGGCGCAGCAGGCTCGCCTCGAAGAGTTCGGCGAAGAGGCCCTCATCGATATCGCATCGGATGCGACACGCATGCAGATGCGCCGAATCATGGAGCGGCTGATCCCGGAGGAACCGGACGGGCTCACCGCGCGCTTGTAGCAATGCGGTCGGCGAGCCTATCCTCAGCGCGCAAAGGGAGGGCGATCCGATGGCATCCGACGCATTGAACAATCGTGGGTCTTATCTGTATCTCGGTTTGGCGGGCGAAACCGGACCGGGGAGGGCGGTGCATACCGGTCTTTGCCGGCTAGCCGACGGCAGCGACGAATGGGAGGTTCTGCAGCGCGGCTTGCCCGAGGCGCCGGCGGTGAGGGCACTGGCGGTGCACCCGCTGAAGCCTGAGATCGTCTACGCCGGCACGCAATCCGGCCCTTACCGCAGCGCCGACCACGGCGAGCATTGGGAGAAGGTCGAGCTGCCCGATCACGGCCTCCCGGTCTGGTCGGTGCTGTTTCACCCGCACGATCCCGACGTGATGCTCATCGGCTACGAAAATTGCGAGATCTACCGCAGCGACGATGCCGGCGAGCATTGGGCCCGGCTGCCGGTCAGCGTCCGCTTCCCCGAGATCACTACCGCTCCGGGCGCCAACCCGGCAAAGCGGGTGCTGAAGATGGACGCGAGCGCCGCAGAGCCCGAGCTGCTCTACGCCGCGATCGAGGTCGGCGGCACGTTGCGCTCGACCGATGGCGGCGAGCACTGGGAGAATCTGAGCCACGGTCAATACGTCAACGACGACACCGTCGACATGCATGGCGTGCTGGCCAGCCGCTGGCGGCCGCACTCGGTCTACGCGATCGGCCGGGCCGGCATGTTCCACAGCGTCGACGGCGGCGATCATTGGCGGACCGTGCCGCTCGATCCGCTCAACCCCAAAGGGCAGATCTATTGCCGCGACATCCGCGAGGTCCCGGGCAATCCGCGCAAGCTCTGGGTAGCGGCGGGAGCCGGCTTCCAGAGCGATGTCGGCGTCTTGCTGAAGAGCTCCGACGGCGGCGACAGCTGGACCCGCGTCGAGATGGGGCTGCGGCCGCAGCACACGATGTTCGCGCTGGCCTTCGACGAGCGCCGGCCGGCCTCTATGTCCTGTGCGACCAATGGCGGCGAGGTCTTCAGCAGCCGTGACGGCGGCGAGACTTGGACCACTCATCCGCGGCCGCCCGGCGGCACGCAGGTTTACGCTCTGGCCCGCGGCTGAGCAGCGGCAACAAACCAGCAGCATGCGTTAATTATCTTCGCGCTCGGGCGCGCTCTCTACCCACCGCTTCATCAGCGCGTTCGAGGGGCGGGTCTCGTCGAGCAACTTCTTTGCGGTGTCGATGCCCGCGACGGGCAGACCCTTAGGGTCGAGCAGCCCGACCTGAACGAGCACGCTCGCCTGATCCCAGTAGATGTGCTCGTGACAGATCTTGTCGCCGCGGAAATTGACGATCGCCACCGTCGGCACCTCGACGTATTTGCCGGTCGGCGGCACGCCAGGCAGCAGAAAATCGATTTCGGTGTCGTGCGTGAAGCAAAACAGCATCTCGTCGACGACCCGGTCGGCGCCGACAGTTCGCGAGATCGGCACCAGCCTGGTGTCGGGCGGCAATTTCGGAATGAAATGATGCGCGTAAAAGCGGGCGAGGTCGCGTTGGCCGACGCCGCCGGTCATGACCGGGATGTGATTGACGTAGGGCTCGGCGACCATCGTGCGCATTGTCGCGGCGACGTCGCGGGTGCCGAACTCGGAGTTCGTGTGCATCTCCCAAAGGCCTTCGAGGTCGTAATGCGGCCCTATCGCCCGACGCAACAGGGCAATCGTGCGCGAGTGGGCGAGCCCGGCCGCTTGCTTTTGATAATTCGGCTTGGTGGGGCGATCGAATCCGGGCGCGGCGCCGGGATAAACATAAATCGCGACATCCGGACGGCCGGCAAAAGCCTCTTGCACCCGAGCCACCGCCTCCGGCGGGATTCGCGGGTCTTTCTCGGCAAAGTGGAGAACAAGCGGACAGCCGATTCGTGAGACGAAACTGAGACCGATATCATCGATGCCGAACCCATAGTAGGAAACGGCGCATTCGATATTAGCTTCCCCCGCCGCGAGATAGGTGAGCTTGCCGCCGAGCCCGAAGCCGAGCGCGCCGACTTTCCCGGTGCATTCGCTGCGGGCGCGCAGAGCCGCGACGGCGGCCACGATGTCCTGGGCTCCGTTGGAGATGGCAGAGATCTCGGGACAAAGCACGACAAAGCCCTCGGCGGCGTAAAAATTGCCAAGTTCGCGCAGCTCCCGGTCATCGTCTGAGACATCGGGGAATACCAACAGCCCCGGCCCGTTACCTTTCTCCGGGACCGCGAAGTAAGCGCGTCCGGTTGCGAGGTCGACAAATTGCCCGCTCATGGAAATCTCCTTCTGTGAGTTTGCGAGGCAGCTGGCACCGATTTGCCGGGGAACCCTCGCCCCTCATCGTCGTGTTCTCCTGAACACGAGAAGACAAGGGGAAGCAGCATTGGCTGGGCAAGCTGCACGATCGAAGCAGGGGCCGACCACGCCTTCGCCGAAGCCACCGGGGTTGGCATCGGTTCTCGCGCGCAATATTCGGATGCTCCAGGAGCGCCGCGAGCGCGAGGATGCGACTGCGACAACGGAAGAGCGCATCGCCGGCGCGATCACCCGCTTCAGCGGGACCATGAAGTTCGTCTACCTGCACGTCGCCGTGTACGGCTTCTGGATCCTCGCCAATCTCGGGGTCGTCCCGGGAGTCCCCAAATTCGACCCGTCCTTTGTGATCTTGGCAATGGTGGCGTCGGTCGAGGCCATTTTTCTTTCCACCTTCATACTGATCACGCAGAACCGGATGAGCGCTGCCGCCGAAAAGCGCGCCGAGCTCGATCTGCAGATCAGTCTGCTCGCCGAGCACGAGGTCACCAAGCTGGCCGCGCTGCTATCCGCGATTGCCGACCGGCTGGCTATCCAAACCGAGGTGGACGCCGAGGTCGATGAGCTCAAGCAAGACGTCGCCCCCGAGGCGGTGTTGGACGAAATCGAGGAGCGCCGGCAATGAGTGATGACACTGCCCCGAGGTTCGACATCGTGGAGGAGCACGGCTCCTTTCTCTTGATCCGCGCCGGATCGCGTTTTGCCGTCGTTGAGAGGCGGGCAGGCCGAATTTATCCGATGATGCCCGGCGGACGGGAAGGCGAACCCTTCACGGCCGAAGGGGTGGCGTCGGTTATTGCGGAGGAGGGTTGGCTCCCCGAACCCGAAGCGCGGCAGCTCTTCAAGGAACTCAGCACGCGGGGCGATCGTCTCGCCCGGGTGCTTCGGTAAGTCGGAGGAGAGGTCAGCCCGGGGGGAGGATCTTGATCGCCGAGGCCCATGCTTCCCAGGTGTGCCGGATATCCTCCGGCGTGTGGGCGAGCGACACGTAGTATTTCTGTTCGCCCTTCAAGATGCCGCGCTCGCGCAATAGCGCATTGAACCGGCGGAGCATCTCCGCATCGCCCCGCAAAGTGCTCCGATAGTCGCGCACGGGTTCTCCACTGAACACGGTGTCGAACAGGGGCGGCTCGCCGGTAACCTGCGCGGTCACTCCGTTCGCCTTCAGCAGCTCGGCAAGGGCACCTATCAGTTCGCGGCCGGTAGAGAAAATTCGCTTGTATGCTCCCGGCCGCCTGAGGATTTCCAGCGTCGCGAGACCAGCCGCCGCTGCGACCGGATTGCCGGACAACGTGCCGACCTGCATCAGAAACCCTTCATCGCCGACGGAATTGCGGTCGAAATGCGCCATGATGTCAGCGCGGCCGGCGATCGCGGCGAGCGGGAAGCCGCCACCGATTACTTTGCCGAGCGTACAGAGGTCGGGAACCACGCCGTAATATTCCTGGGCGCCCCCATAAGCGAGCCGAAACCCGGTCACGACTTCGTCGAAGATCAAGAGAACGCCATTTTCGGCGGTGATCTTGCGCAATCCTTCGAGAAAGCCGGGCATCGGCGCGATAATGCGCTGCAGCGGCTCGACGATCACCCCGGCCAGCTCGTCCTTGTGCTCGCGCACGAGGCCCGCGACGACGTCGAGGTCATTGAAGGGCGCGACCAGGATCTCGTCGCGCAGGCTGCGCGGGATGCCTGCCGAATCCGGGATCGGCTGCGGGAAATTGCCGGGCCGCTTCGGAGCGAGGCTCATTAGCGAATAGTCGCTCATGCCGTGGTAGCCACCCTCGAATTTGAGGATCTTGTCGCGCTTGCGGAAAGCGCGAGCGGCCCGCATCGCATAGAGATCCGCCTCGGACCCGGTGCTGACGAAGCGGACCTGCTCGGCGCAGGGCACGGCGTCGACAATGGCTTCGGCGAGCTCGATCCCGTACCGGTTATTGGCAAAAAAGGTCGTGCCCTGCGCAACCCTCGCCTGGGCGGCGGCGGTCACTTCGGGGTGAGCATGGCCGACCAGCATCGGACCGGAACCGAGCAGGAAATCGACGTATTCCTTGCCGCTCTCGTCCCACACCCGCCCGCCGCGGCCTTCACGGAGAACGATGTCGCTGGGGAAATTGCCAAAGCTGCCGCCGGGGAGAACGCGCCTCGCCTTCTCGACCAGCCCCGGCTCGCTACCCCGCTCCTCGACGGGGCTCACGCCATTGTCTCCTCTGTGTCGAGACAGCCCTCCGGAACGACATGGCGCTCGCGGGACAGAAAAATCGTCGTCCGCTTCATCAGGCGACGCGCCGTCGGGTCGAAGGGTTCCCGCCTGTGCATTGTCAGCCCGTTGTCCCACATCAAGAGATCGCCGACTTGCCAGTCGTGACGATAAACGAATTCCGGCCGCGTCGCGAAACTGTATATCTCATCGAGGAGAGCCGAGCACGAGGCAGCCTCCATTCCCTCGATCCCGACTGTCGTCGTGGAGTTGAGATAGAGCGCCTTTCGGCCCGTGACCGGGTGGGTGTGAACCAGCGAATGCAGAACGGGCGGCGTTTTGCGCTTCGCTTCCGCCGAGATCACCCGGTCGACCCCTTGATAGCCGGCGAGCCGTTTGACATAGCTGAAGACCGCGTGCTTGCCCTCGACCAGCCGCTTGAGGCGTTCGGGCAATGCCGAGTAGGCGGCCGACAGGTCAACCCATGAGGTCGTGCCTCCTTCAGGCGGCAGCTCGACCGCGTAGAGCGCGGCTCCGGTCGCCGGGTTCGCCATGTAGGACTGATCGGAATGCCATTGGAGCTCGCCATCGCCGAGGCCACCGATGGGTTTTCCCTGGCCGTCCTTCAGATTTGAAATGAGGCCGATTTCCGGCACGACGGGTGAAGCCCATTCGGTACGGACGACGCGTTCGAGCGGTCCAAAGAGCGCGCTGAACTCAGCGAGCTCGCGCTCGGAAAGGGACTGTCGGCGGAATACCAATACCGGGTTGTGGGCCCACAAATCGCGCAGCTGACCGACGATCCGATCGTCGAGCGGCTCCCACAAACGCAAGCCCAGCACTTCGCGAGCAAAGCTATCGTGCGGTGGCCGGCTATCCAATGACATCGGTGGTTCTCCACTGGTCATTCCGGAATGGCCCCGCAGGGCCCGGCCCGAAATTCATGGACACCAGTGTATCGTCCCTTACTCGGGGGCTGGTGTTCACGGTTTCCGGGCTCGCGGGCGATGCCCGCGGCCCCGAATGACTATCACTGCGCTGCGTGGCGGGGGGCTTCGAGGTCTTCGTCATGCCGGACCGGCTGCAGGAGCAAGCCGAGCGGGCTCGCCGTGACGCGCACGGTGTCGCCGTCGCGTATCTCGCCGGAAAGGATCTTTTCGGCCAGCGGATTTTGCAACTCGCGTTGGATCACCCGCTTCAACGGCCGGGCGCCGTAGACCGGGTCGTAGCCGGCATTGGCGAGCCATTTCTTGGCCTCGGGATCGATGTCGAGGGAGACCTTGCGGTCCTCCAGCAGCTTCTCCAATTGCGCCAGCTGGATATCGACGATTCCGACCATGTCGTCGCGCGACAGGCGCCGGAACAACAGAATTTCGTCGAGCCGGTTGAGGAATTCCGGACGGAAGGCCGCCCGCACCGCCTCCATGACCTGACCGCGCACGGCATCGACCGCCTGACCATCGGGCAGGCTCGCGAGATACTCGCTGCCGAGGTTCGAGGTCAGCACGATGAGCGTGTTGCGAAAGTCGACGGTGCGGCCCTGCCCGTCGGTCAGCCGCCCGTCGTCAAGCACCTGCAAGAGCACGTTGAACACATCGGGGTGGGCCTTTTCGACCTCGTCAAAAAGGATCACCTGGTAGGGCCGGCGGCGCACCGCCTCGGTGAGGCTGCCGCCCTCCTCGTAGCCGACATAGCCGGGGGGCGCGCCGATGAGGCGCGCGACCGAGTGCTTCTCCATGTATTCCGACATGTCGATGCGCACCATCGCGCGCTCGTCGTCGAACAGGAAGGCGGCGAGTGCCTTGGTCAATTCGGTCTTGCCGACGCCGGTGGGCCCGAGGAAGAGGAACGAGCCGATCGGCCGGTTCGGGTCCTGCAAGCCGGCGCGGGCCCGGCGCACCGCCTGCGAGACCGCGGCAATCGCTTCGTCCTGGCCGACGACGCGGGCTTTCAGCGCATCCTCCATGTGGAGGAGCTTGCCGCGCTCGCCTTCGAGCATCTTCTCGACCGGCACGCCGGTCCAGCGCGAGACGACCGCCGCAATCTGCTCGGGGGTGACCGCCTCCTCCCCCATCATGCTGCGGCCTTCTTTGGCTTCGGCTTCGGCGAGCCGCTTTTCGAGGTCGGGGATGATGCCGTAGGCGAGCTCCCCGGCCCTCGTCCAGTCGCCGCGGCGCTGCACCTGCTCCAATTCGATGCGCGACTGCTCCAGCTGCTCCTTCAGCTTCTGCGCGCTGGCGAGCTTCTGCTTCTCGGCCTGCCACTGCGCAGTCAATTCGGCCGATTGCTGCTCGAGCTGTGAGAGTTCCTGTTCGAGCCGCTGCAGGCGCTCACGGGAGGCCGGATCGGTCTCTTTCCTCAGCGCCTCGCGCTCGATCTTCAATTGCACGATGCGGCGGTCGAGCTCGTCCAATTCCTCCGGCTTCGAGTTCGATCGTCATGCGCAATCGTGCCGAGGCCTCATCCATCAGGTCGATTGCCTTATCGGGCAGAAAGCGGTCGGTGATGTAGCGGTTGGCGAGGGTTGCCGCGGCGACGATCGCGCCGTCGGTGATGCGCACGCCGTGATGCAGCTCGTATTTTTCCTTGATGCCCCTGAGGATCGAGATCGTGTCCTCGACCGAGGGCTCGCCGACATAGATTGGCTGAAAGCGGCGCTCCAGCGCGGCGTCCTTCTCGATGTTCTTGCGGTATTCGTCTAACGTCGTGGCCCCAACGCAATGCAATTCGCCGCGCGCCAAGGCAGGTTTGAGCATGTTGGAGGCGTCCATCGCGCCTTCCGCCTTGCCGGCGCCGACCAATGTGTGCAGTTCGTCGATGAAGAGGATGATGCCCTCGGCGCCCGAGGTGACTTCCTGCAAGACCGCTTTGAGGCGCTCCTCGAATTCGCCGCGGTATTTGGAGCCGGCGAGCAATGAGCCGAGATCGAGCGCCAGGAGCTTCTTGTTCTTGAGGCTCTCTGGCACGTCACCATTGACGATGCGCTGCGCCAAGCCTTCGACGATCGCGGTCTTGCCGACCCCGGGCTCGCCGATCAGCACCGGGTTGTTCTTCGTGCGGCGCGACAGGACCTGGATCGTGCGGCGGATCTCCTCGTCGCGGCCGATGACCGGGTCGAGCTTGCCTTCGCGCGCCGCCTCCGTCAGGTCGCGGGTGTATTTCTTGAGGGCGTCGTAGCCCTCCTCGGCCGAGGCGCTGTCGGCCTTGCGGCCCTTGCGCACTTCCTCGATCGCTCGGTTGAGGCTTTGCGCGTCGACGCGGGCGGCGGCAAGGGCCTTGGCCGCGCCGGTCCCGGCAGCCGCCGCAAGCGCCAGCAAAAGCCGCTCGACCGTCACAAAGCTGTCGCCCGCTCGTTGCGCCAACTGCTCGGCCTGCTCGAACACCCGCGCCAGCTCGGGCGACATATAGACCTGTCCCGCGCCCGACCCCTCCACCTTCGGTAGCCGCTCGAGCTCCGCGTCGACCGCCTGCAGCGCCGCCTTCGGATCGCCCCCCGCAGCGCGAATGAGATTGGCGCACAGCCCTTCTGTGTCCTCCAGAAGGACTTTGAGCAAATGCTCCGGCGTCAGCCGCTGGTGACCGCGCCGCAGCGCCATCGTCTGCGCCGATTGGAGGAAACCCTTCGCGCGATCGGTGTATTTCTCGAATTCCATAACCCAAACCTCGTGTCCGCTGAGTGGCCCACTGTGCCGCCGTCCGTCAGACCGGCAGCTGAGTTATCCATGATGATCAATAGATGGGCCGGCCGACTGATCGGAGCAACCGGCATCGCTCATAGCTCCGAATCCCGCAAGCGATCCGTAAAACTGCCAAATTCGCATAATAACATGCAGTCCAGAGGCGCTGCTGGAGCTGGGCGTGCTAGAGCGGAAAGGAGACGCTGTTCTACTTTGAGGCAAGATCCCGCTGCTCACCCGCTGCAGATGCAGCGGCGAGTTGTTCATCATCAACACCGGGAGGTGAGGTACGGTCAAGCCGGGCGGCTGAGAAAGTCGAGACAGCCTTGCAGGATGTAGGCTGCGGCGACGCGGTCGACGATTTCGCCGCGACGCTTGCGAGTCAGGTCGGCGGCGATCATCTCTCGAGTAACCGCGGCGGTCGAGAGCCGCTCGTCCCACAGCACGGCCGGTAAGTCGCGCAGAGTGAGGAGGTTTCTGGCGAACTGGCGTACCGACTGGGTCCGCGGCCCATCGGTGCCGGCGAGAGTCAGCGGCAAGCCGATGACGAGGCCGGCAACGCCATGGGCATCGATCAGCGCCGAGAGGCGCGCCATATCCTCGCGAAAGCGGCGCCGCCCGATCGTCTCGAGCGGAGTGGCGATGACCCGGCGGGTGTCCGACAAAGCCAGGCCGATCGTTTTGGTTCCGACGTCGAGGCCCATCAGCCGCGCCCCAGCCGGCACCGAATCTCGCAGTTCCAAGGGATTGCTTAGGATCACGACCGATGATAGCTCGTTTTAACCGCCCGCTGCGGAGATCGTGAAAGCATGGCGTTGGACAAAGCCACCGTCGCGCATATCGCCGCCCTGGCACGAATCAGGCTTTCCGAAGCCGAGCTCGACCCGCTGGCGGATGAGCTTTCTCACATTCTGACATGGATGGAGCAGCTGAACGAGGTCGACACTTCAGGGGTGGCCCCGATGGCGAGCGTCGCGGCGAGCGGACTGCCGATGCGGGAGGATAAGGTGACCGACGGCGGCCGCCGCGATGAAATTCTCGCCAACGCTTCGCGCGCGGCCCGCGGGTTCTTTGTGGTCCCGAAGGTGATCGAGTGAGCGATCCTTCGCTGCTGGCATTGACCCTGGCAGAAGCGCGAGACGGGCTCGCCCGTAGATCATTCTCCGCCCGCGAGCTCACATCTGCCTACAACGACGCGGTAAGCGAGATCGAGCCGCTCAACGCCTACATAACGCCAACTCCCGATCGGGCGCTGGCGATGGCCGAGGCGGCGGATCATCGGCTTGCCGGGGGCGAGGCCTTGCCGCTCGACGGCATCCCGATCGCCGTCAAGGACCTCTATTGCACAAGGGGCGTGCTGACTACCGCAGCTTCCCACGTCCTCGACGGGTTTCACCCGCCCTATAAATCGACGGTTACCGACAAGCTGTGGCAGTCGGGTGCGGTCATGCTGGGGAAGGCCAATCTCGACGAATTCGCCATGGGCTCGTCGAATACGACGAGCTGGTACGGCCCGGTCGAAAACCCGTGGCGTCGGCCTGGCGACAACCGGCCGCTGGTTCCCGGCGGTTCCTCGGGTGGCTCGGCTGCCGCAGTGGCCGCCCGTGCGGCGCTTGCTGCAACCGGCACGGATACCGGCGGCTCGATCCGCCAACCGGCGAGCTTTTGCGGGATCGTCGGGCTCAAACCGACTTATGGCCGCTGCTCGCGCTGGGGCGTCGTGGCCTACGCCTCCTCGCTCGACCACCCCGGGCCGCTGACCCGGACGGTGCGCGACGCCGCGATTATGCTGCGCGCGATGTCCGGGCACGATCCGAAAGATTTCGACCTCAGCGCCCCTCCCGGTGCCGGATTTCGAAGCCGCGCTGACGGGAGACATCCGCGGCCTGCGCATCGGGATCCCCGAGGAATACCGGGTCGAACGCATGCCGGCGGAGATCGAGGCATTGTGGCGGCAGGGCACGGAGTGGCTGCGCTCGGCGGGAGCGGAGCCGGTGGAGATCAGCCTGCCGATGACCAAATATGCGCTGCCGACCTACTATATCATCGCGCCCGCCGAGGCCTCCTCGAATCTTGCGCGCTATGACGGCGTCCGCTTTGGCCTGCGGGTCGAAGGCGATACTCTCGACGAAATGTACGAACTGACCCGCGCCGCGGGGTTTGGCGCCGAGGTCCGCCGCCGCGTGCTGATCGGCACCTATGTGCTCTCGGCGGGCTATTACGATGCTTACTACTTGAAGGCGCAACGGGTGCGCACCCTGATTGCGCGCGACTTTGTGACGGCCTTCGAAAAGGTCGACTGTATCCTCACTCCAACGGCGCCATCGGCCGCTTTTGCTATCGTCGAGAAGACCGAAGATCCGGTTGCGATGTATCTGAACGACGTCTTCACCGTGCCCGCCAACCTAGCCGGTGTGCCGGCGATCTCGGTCCCGGCCGGGCTCTCGGGCGATGGGCTGCCCCTAGGCTTGCAGATCACCGGCCGGGCGTTTGACGAGGAAACGGTGTTGCGGGTCGGCGAGGTGCTGGAGAGCGCGGCGCAATTTCGGTGCTTGCCGAGCTTTGTCGCGGGAGGCCGGCGATGACCGAGGGCCGCACGGGACAGTGGGAGACCGTGATTGGGCTCGAGGTCCATGCCCAGGTGGTCTCGAAAGCCAAGCTGTTTTCGGGGGCCTCAACCGAATTCGGGGCCGAGCCGAACACCCAAGTCTCGCCGATCGATGCTGCTTTTCCTGGCATGCTGCCGGTTATCAACCGGTTCTGCGTCGAGCAGGCGGTCAAGACCGGCCTCGGTCTAGACGCCGAGATCAGGCTAGAAAGCGTCTTCGACCGCAAGAACTACTTCTACCCCGACCTGCCGCCCGGCTATCAAATCTCGCAATACGAGCAACCGGTCGTCGGCCGCGGCAAGGTTTTGCTCGACATGCCGGACGGCTCGACGCGCGAGGTCGGCATCACCCGGCTGCATCTCGAACAGGACGCCGGCAAGAGCCTGCACGACCGGCACCCGAGCCTCTCCTATGTCGACCTCAACCGCGCCGGCATCGCGCTGATGGAGATCGTCTCGGAGCCCGATCTGCGCAGCGCCGAGGAAGCAGGCGTATATCTGCGCAAATTGCGCTCAATCCTGCGCTATCTCGGCACCTGCGACGGCAATATGGAGGAGGGCTCGCTGCGCTGCGATTGCAACGTGTCGGTGCGCCGGCCGGGCGAACCCTATGGCACCCGGTGCGAGATCAAGAACCTCAACTCGGTGCGCTATGTGATGCAGGCGATTGAGTACGAGGCGCACCGCCAAATCGAGATTATCGAGGAGGGCGGCACGATCGCTCAGCAGACGCGGCTTTTCGACTCAGGGCGTGGGGTCACGTGGCCGATGCGCTCGAAGGAGGAGGCGCACGACTACCGGTATTTTCCCGATCCCGATCTGCTGCCATTGGTGCTCGATCCCGAATGGGTCGCGCGTCTGCGGGCAGAGCTTCCGGAGCTGCCCGACGCCAAAAAGGCGCGCTTCGTGTCGGCTTATGGTTTGTCGCCCGATGACGCGGGCGTGCTGGTGGCCGATAAGGGGACCGCCCAATTGTTCGAGCGGGTCGCGGCCGGGCGGGACCCCAAGACAGCCGCGAACTGGGTCATGGGGGATCTGTTCGGCGCGTTGCACCGGCTCGAGGTCGGTATCGAGCAATCGCCGGTATCTGCCGAGCAGCTGGGGGCGTTGATCGACCTCATCGCCGACGGCACGATCTCCGGCCGGCTCGCCAAGGACGTGTTTGGCGAAATGGTCGCATCAGGCGCCGACCCTGCGATGATTATCGAGGCAAAAGGTCTGCGCCAAGTGACCGATTCGGGCGCTATCGAGGCGGCAATCGACGCGGTGCTGGCAGCCCAGGCCGACAAGGTCGCCGAATACCGCGCGGGCCGCGACAAGCTCTACGGCTTCTTCGTCGGCCAAATCATGCGCGCCACTGACGGCAAGGCTAACCCCGCGCTGGTCAATGAGCTGCTCCGAAGGAAGCTGATGGGCGAGAGCGGAGGCGCAGCTTGAGCTGGACCCTCGACGAGATACCCTGGGATCGATTTGACCGCAGCAGGCTCGATCCCGAGATTGTAAAGCTCGTCAAAGCGGCAAGCCTCGTCGAATTCAATGGTGCCGCGTATGCCCACCACTTGTGCCGAATTTTTGACGACGACTGCGATTTCCAGGAAAGCGCGCGTCGCTGGGGCGCGGAGGAAATACAACACGGCAAGGCGTTGGCACGCTGGGCCGAATTCGCCGATCCCGAGTTCGATTTCGCGGCGGCCTTTGAGCGATTTCAGGCCGGCTACCGGGTCGATCTCGACTGCGCCACCTCACGCCGCGGATCTCGCTCAGGGGAGATGATCGCGCGCTGCATTGTCGAAGTTGGGACGAGCTCCTATTACGCAGCGCTGCGTGACGCGGTACGGGAACCTGTGCTAAAGGAGATCTGCCGACAAATCGCGGCCGACGAGATCCGCCATTATAAGCTATTTTACAAGAACCTAATTCGCTGCCTCGAGCGCGAGCGCATGGGGTTGTGGGGGCGTACGCGGGTGGCGGCCGGGCGGATCGCCGAATCCGAGGATGACGAGCTCGCCTACGCTTATTACGCCGCGAACGAGAGCGCCGCATCTTATGATCGAGATCGCTACCGCCGCGCTTATGCACGGCGTGCTTACGCGCTCTGCGGCAAACACCACGTCGCAAACGGTGTTCGGCTGATATTCAAGGCCGTAGGACTAAGTCCCCATGGTTGCCTCGCGCGCGTTGCGAGCCGGCTCATCTGGCCGGTGATACGCCATCGCGCAATCCGGCTGGCAAAGGCAGCCGCTTAGCCTACGAGCAGCTTGCGGGCTTCGGCGAGCTGGGCCTGCAAAGAATGCAGCAAGCGGGCTTCCGGGGTCGGGGCGCAATTGGTGTAGCCGGCGCCGAGTTCCTTCAGCTGTACCGCATTGCGCGGAAAGGCGGCGTGATTGAGCGGCAACGCGAGCCGCGCGCCGGCGCCTTTCTTCACCGCCTCACGCACGCGGTCGATCGCGGCGACGAGCCGCGGATGGTCGGGCTGGCCGCTGACGCCGAGCGAGCGCGACAGGTCCGACGGGCCGACCGCCAGTAGGTCGACCCCCTCCACCGCGGCGATCTCATCGATCACCTCGACGGCCGCCATGTCCTCGATCATGCAGGCGAGGAGGATTTCGCGGTTGGACTGTGCCATGTGCTCGACGAGCGAGATGCGGCCATATTCGGCGGCGCGGCTGCCCCCTGCCATGCCGCGTTCGCCGAGCGGCGGATACCGAACCGCGTTTACCGCCTCGCGAGCAGTCTCGGCACTGCTGACATGCGGCACTTGGATGCCCTGCACGCCCATGTCCAACAGCCGCAAGATGAAGGCCGGGTCGAAGCCGGGGGTGCGCACGATCGGTGTGATCCCGACGCGCTCGGCCGCCATAACCGCGAACTGTACATCGTGCAGATCGTAGCTGGTATGCTCCATGTCGATAAAGGCGGCGTCGAAGCCCGCCAGCCCGATGATCTCGACGATCTGCGGGTCGGCGATCCCGCCGACATGGGTGCCCAGCGCGAGCCCGCCTTGGCCCAAAATCCGTCTTACCCGATTCTCGTTCATGCTTCCCTCCCTTCAGTGGGGACCATATTGGGGGTGGGGCATCGAGCACGCGCAACAGCGATCGGCGATCAAAGCCCGCATTCGCGACGCTGCGGGCATTCGTCTGGGTGGAGAACTAGAAATCAGGCCAGCTAACCTTTTTCGATGAACCGCTCGGCGTGCTCCTTATCGCGTTCGACCTCCTCAGCCAATTCCTCGACCGCTTTCGGATCAATTTTCTTGGCCTTGTCGATCAACTTTTCGCCGGCTGCCGTGCCGCCTTCGACGAGCTTGTCCAACCCTTCCTCAGCGATGTCGTGAGCGCGCTCTCTCTTATGCTCCATGGCTCTTCTCCTTGGTCAAACCGCTTTTCTCTTGGCTGAACAGGTCCGCTCGAAGGCGGTTCCACATCCGCTTTTCGGCGGGCCTAGGCGTTCGGTGAGATTCCGGTTTAGCCTGTGGGGAGGACTGGCGAGGGGCGAATGTCAAATTTGATCAGCGAAGAAACCGTGGCGTTTCTGAAAGGTGTCGCGGCCGAGGCGCGACGGGTCGAGACGCCTTGCGGTGATGGCCACATGATCTGGCGTGTGTGGGGAGACGGACCGCCGCTCGCACTGCTTCACGGCGGGTACGGGTCCTGGACGCACTGGATACGCAACGTGATTCCGCTGTCGCAGGCATTCACCGTGGCGGCACCAGACCTGCCGGGTCTCGGCGAGTCGGCGGCTCCGCCCGAGCCGCATACTGCGGAGGGGTTGGCGCGCATCGTCGTCGAGGGGCTGGACACCGTGTTTCGAGGTGTGACCGGTCTGCACATCGCCGGCTTTTCTTTCGGGGGCGTTCTCGGCGGCCACGTCGCGGCGCAGCTTGGCGATCGCGTGCGCACCTTTACTGTTGTCGGGTCGAACGGTCTGGGGCTGGTCCGTCAGCCGACGGCGCTTCGGCGGCTACCGGAAGATTCTTCCGAGGCCGAGGCCCTCGGCGTTGCCCGTCATAATCTCGCCGCGCTGATGATCGCCGACCGAGGCAAAATCGATGAGCTTGCGATTTACATTCAGGCGCAGAACGCACCGCGGGGCCGCGTGAAGAGCCGCAGGTTCTCACGCGCCGATACGCTCGCCCGGGCGCTACCGCTCATCAAGGCGCGCATCGACGGGATTTGGGGCGAGCGCGACGCCACTGCCTACCCCCATCTCGATGACCGCGCCCGCGCATTGCGCAATATCCAACCAGATGCCCGGTTCGAGGTTATTCCGGGAGCGGGGCATTGGGTCCAATACGAGGCAGCTGATAAGTTCAACCCGCTTTTAGCGGATATCGCCGGCCGGGGCAGCGTGGTCCGAGCAGAGTAAATGACGACCGAGATTAGCCGGCAAAGTGGCGGTTGTGGTATAGCCCTCGCGGTAATCGCTTGCATTACCCATCTCAAGCGCAGGACGGGCTCGATCATCACCGCGATGCCGTCCGATAACCTATAGAACCGGATAGCGGTCCGGACGGCAAGGAAGCGGCATGGGCACCATCACCCGCCAACGCGAGATCATCGATCGCAGAGCACTGACCGAGCGACTGTCCCTTGTCGCTGGCACCGTCCGGGCCCCTGCGCTCGATCGCAGTCCATTTCTCGCGCCGCTGAAGTCGGCTCTGGCGACGGGCCGCACGGAGATCCGCCGCCGTTTCGAGGCGACTGGCGACGGTGCCGCTGCCGTCCGCGAGCAGTCCTTCTTGATGGACCAGCTGATACGCGGGTTGTTCGATCTCGTCACGCAGGTCATCTACCCTATCCCCAATCCGACTTCGGGCGAGCGGCTGGCGGTCATTGCAGTGGGTGGCTATGGACGCGGCGAACTCGCTCCCTATTCCGACATCGACCTCTTATTCCTATTGCCGTACAAGCGGACCCCGCACTCCGAGCAGGTCGTGGAATATCTTCTCTATCTGCTGTGGGACCTTGGGCTCAAGATCGGGCAGTCGACCCGGTCCGTCGAGGAATGCCTCCGTCATGCCAAATCCGATCTGACGATCCGCACCGGACTGCTGGAGGCGCGTTATCTGTGGGGCGAACAGGCGCTCTTCCACGAACTCAAGCGACGCTTCGATTTGGACATCGTAAAGGGCAGTGCGGCCCAGTTCGTGGCAGGTAAGCTCGCCGAACGGGATGCGCGACACAAACGGGTCGGGGACAGCCGTTATCAACTCGAGCCCAACGTCAAAGAGGGCAAGGGCGGGTTGAGAGATCTGCACACCTTGTTCTGGATAGCCAAATACATCTACCGCATAGACGACGTCTCCAAGCTCGTCGAGTTGGGTGTGTTGTCGGCGGAAGAATCGCAACGCTTCGATCGTGCTCAGAGATTTCTATGGACGGTTCGTTGCCACCTTCACTACCTCGCTGGCCGTGCCGAGGAGCGGCTGACTTTCGACCTGCAGACGGAGATCGGGCGTCGGATGAACTATACAGACCACGCCGGCAGCCGCGGGGTCGAGCGCTTTATGAAGCACTATTTTTTGGTGGCCAAGGATGTCGGTGATCTGACTCGGATCTTCTGCGCCATTCTCGAAGCCGACCAAAAGCACAAACGCCGGCTGTCATGGGTTCGCTGGGGGAGCGCGCGTCGGGCCCTCGGGGGTTTTGTTGTCGACGGTGAGCGACTGACCATTCCTTCGGAGGATTTATTCAAAAAGGACCCACTGGCGTTGCTCCGGCTATTTCATGTGGCGCAACAGCAAGAGTTGGATATCCACCCGCGGGCCCTGCGGGCGGCCAGTCAGTCGCTCAGGTTGATCAGCCAAAAATTGCGCGAGGATCCGGAGGCGAACCGTGTTTTCCTCGAAATCCTGACCACGCGGAAGGATCCGGAAACGGCGTTGCGGCGAATGAACGAGGCCGGGGTCTTTGGCCGCTTCATTCCCGATTTTGGTCGTGTCGTCGCCCAGATGCAGTATGACATGTACCACGTTTACACAGTCGACGAGCACACGCTTTTCGCAATTGGCATCCTGCACAAGATTGAGCACGGGCTGCTTAAAGAGGAGCTTCCGCTGGCCACCCAGCTGATGCCGACGATTGTATCCCGCCGTGCTCTTTACCTGGCCGTGCTGCTGCATGACATCGCCAAGGGCAGGGGCGGGGATCACTCGGAGATCGGCGAGCAGATCGCCGTGAAGCTCGGCCCCCGGCTCGGGCTATCGGCTGAGGAGACGGAGACCGTCGCCTGGCTGGTGCGCTGGCATTTGCTGATGAGCAGCACCGCCTTCAAGCTCGATATTGGCGATCCGCAGACCATCGCCAACTTTGTCGAGCGCGTGCAGTCCCCGGAACGACTGAAGCTGCTATTGGTGTTGACCGTGGCCGACATCCGCGCTGTCGGTCCGAAAGTCTGGAACGGGTGGAAGGCGGCGCTGCTGCGCGAGCTTTATCATCGGGCGATCGAAGTGATCTCCGGTGGGCTCAACGACGACGGGCAAGATTCTCGTGCGGCATCTGCTCAAGTCGCGGCCCGCCAGCTGCTGCCCGATTTCAGCGGAGCAGAATTCGCGACGTTCGTCAGTCGCGGGTATCCATTTTATTGGCTGTCTTTCGATCCTGCCACGCACGCACGACATGCGCGCCTGATGCGCGAGGCAGAGGCGAGCGGCGCGCCTCTGACTGTCGAGAAACGCGTCGATAGCCATCGATCGGTAACCGAAATCACCCTCTATACGGCGGATCATCCCGGCCTATTTTCGCGCATTGCCGGCGCGCTGGCGGTCAGCGGCGCCAATATCGTCGATGCCAAGATCATGACGATGTCAAACGGCATGGCGCTCGATACCTTCTGGGTACAGGATTCGGCTGGCGGCGCGTTCGACCGCTCGGACAAGCTCGCCAAGCTGGCGGTGGTTTTCGAGAATGTCCTGACCGGTGACTTAAAACCGCACCGCGAACTTGCCCGCCCACCTGCCTTTTCGAGCCGAACTCGGGTGTTCACAGTGACGCCTCGCGTTCTTCTCGACAACAAGGTAAGCGGCTCGTACACCGTCATCGAGATCAATGGCCGGGATAGACCCGGGCTCCTTTTTGAGCTGACCCGCGCGCTGACCCGTCTCAACCTGCAGGTCTCGAGCGCGAAAATCTCGACTTACGGTGAAAAGGTGGTTGACGTCTTCTATGTGAAGAATCTCTTCGGCCATAAAGTCGAGCACCCGGCAAAGCTTTCCGATATCCAAAGGACCCTCGAAGCGGTTCTCGCCCCGGCTGGAGAGCCTGCCCCGCCGATGGCCAGCCGTGAACCGGCCGCGGCCGAATAGCTACTCGCGCAGGTCCTCGAAGAACTCCTTTACCCTGGCGAAAAAACCTTCGCTTTCGGGGTAAGTCCCGGCCTGGTCGCCGGCTTTTTCGAATTCGCGCAGCAGCTCCTGCTGGCGCTTAGTCAGATTGACCGGCGTTTCGACGATCGCCTCGATGAACATGTCGCCTCGCGCGGGTGATCGCAAAACGCTCATGCCCTTTCCCCTCAGCCGGAACTGGTGACCCGATTGGGTACCGGTGGGCACGGTGACGCGTGCTCGGCTGCCGTCGACGCTCGGGACCTCGATGGAGCCGCCGAGAGCTGCTGTCGTGATCGAGATCGGAACGCGACAATAAATGTTGGCGCCGTCGCGCTGGAAGATCCGATGCGGCGTTATCGTAATGAAGATGTAGAGGTCGCCCGTCGGGGCGCCGCGCACCCCCGCCTCGCCCTCGCCGGCGAGCCGGATGCGGGTGCCATCCTCGACGCCGGGTGGAATGTTTACAGATAATGTCTTTTCGCGGCGCGTCCGGCCCTGGCCCGCGCAGGGCTTGCACGGATTGTCGATGACCCGCCCCGCTCCCTGGCACGTAGCGCAGGGTCGCTCGATCGTGAAGAAGCCCTGTTGCGCGCGCACCCGCCCTCGACCATGACACGTTGGGCAGGTGATCGGCCTCGATCCTGGTTCGGCCCCGCTGCCCTTGCATTGGTCACAGGCGACCAAAGTTTGCACCCGAACCGTCGTTTGCTTCCCGCGGAAACTTTCCTCAAGCGAGATCTCCAGGTTGTAACGCAGATCGCTGCCGCGGCTCGGTCCGCCTTGGCCGCGGCGTCCGCCGCCGCCCATAAACTCGCCGAACATCTCGTCGAAGATATCGGCAAATCCTCCGGAGAAGCCGAAATCGCCCGGGCCGCGCCCGCCCCCCTGTTCAAAGGCGGCATGACCAAAGCGGTCATAGGCGGCGCGCTTTTGATCATCCTTGAGGATGTCATAGGCCTCGTTGATCTCCTTGAATTTCTGTTCGGCGCTTTTGTCACCCGGGTTGCGGTCCGGGTGATGCTTCATCGCGAGCTTGCGATAGGCCTTTTTTAGCTCGTCCCCGCTCGCCGATTTAGAGACGCCGAGGATCTCGTAAAAATCCTGCTTAGCCATGGTCGACGGGTGTTCGAGAGAGAGCTTCCCCACCGCGCGTCATCCCGGCGGATAATCCGCCGGGACATTCGCAACTGTCCGGCACCTCCGTCGCGCCGATTATGCCGAGCCGCGCTTCTTCTGATCGTCGACCTCCTCGAAATCGGCGTCGACAACCTTGTCGCTGCCACCGCCAGCCCCCGGGGACGGTCCGCCTTGCGACGCACCGCCACTACCACCGTCACCGGAGCCGGCCTGTTCGGCCTGCTGGCTCCTGTAAAGCGCCTCTCCGAGCTTCATCGAGACCTGGGCCAGAGCGTCCGTCTTGGCCTTGATTTGCCCGGCGTCCTCGCTGCCGAGGCTATCCTTTAAGGCTTGGATCGCCTGCTGCACCGCTTCACGGTCGGTTTGCGGAACCTTGTCGCCACTCTCGTTCAACGTCCGTTCGGTCGTGTGGATCAGCGCGTCGGCATTGTTCTTCGCCTCGACCAGCTCGCGACGGCGCTTGTCTTCGTCGGCATGTGCCTCGGCATCCTTGACCATGCGGTCGATGTCGGACTCGGAGAGGCCGCCCGAGGCCTGGATACGGATCTGCTGTTCCTTGCCGGTCGCCTTATCCTTCGCCGAGACCTGCACGATGCCGTTGGCATCGATATCAAAGGTCACCTCGATCTGCGGCATACCGCGCGGCGCGGAGGGGATGCCGACCAGGTCGAATTGGCCGAGCAACTTGTTGTCCGCCGCCATCTCACGCTCGCCCTGAAACACGCGGATCGTGACTGCCGTTTGGTTGTCCTCGGCGGTGGAGAAGGTCTGGCTCTTTTTCGTCGGTATCGTCGTGTTGCGGTCTATCAGCCGAGTAAAGACGCCGCCCAACGTCTCGATGCCGAGCGACAGCGGAGTAACGTCTAGGAGAAGGACATCCTTGACCTCGCCCTTCAGAACACCCGCTTAAATCGCCGCGCCGACCGCAACGACCTCGTCCGGGTTTACGCTACGGTTCGGCTCCTTGCCAAAGAATTGCTTGACTGTCTCGATTACCTTGGGCATCCGGGTCATGCCGCCGACGAGGATGACCTCGTTGATCTCCGATGCCCTGAGCCCCGCATCCTTGAGGGCGTTACGGCAAGGGCCGATTGTCCGCTGGATCAGATCATCGACCAACGCCTCCAGCTTCGCCCGGGTCAGCTTGATATTAAGATGCTTCGGCCCGTGCTGATCGGCGGTAATGAACGGTAGATTGACGTCCGTCTGCATCGACGACGACAATTCAATCTTGGCCTTCTCCGCCGCCTCCTTTAGACGCTGGAGGGCTAGCCGATCGTTGCGTAGGTCAATTCCTTGCTCCTTACGGAATTCATCCGCAAGGTAGTCGATGATGCTCTTGTCGAAATCTTCACCGCCGAGGAAGGTGTCACCATTGGTCGACTTCACCTCGAACACGCCGTCGCCGATCTCAAGCACAGAGATGTCAAAGGTGCCGCCGCCGAGATCGTAAACCGCAATCGTGCCCGTACCCTTCTTATCCATGCCGTAGGCGAGTGCTGCTGCGGTTGGCTCATTGATAATGCGCAACACCTCGAGCCCGGCAATTCTGCCGGCGTCTTTGGTCGCCTGGCGCTGGCTGTCGTTGAAATAAGCGGGGACGGTGATGACGGCTTCCGAGACCGTCTCGCCGAGGTAAGCCTCGGCTGTTTCCTTCATTTTCTGCAGGATGAACGCGCTGATTTGCGAGGGCGCATACTTCTTGCCACGGCTCTCGACCCAAGCGTCGCCATTGTCGCCGGATATGATCTTGTACGGGACCAGATCCATGTCCTTCTTCACCATCGGATCGGTGAAGCGGCGGCCGATCAAGCGTTTGATCGCAAAGAACGTGTTCTCGGGATTGGTCACCGCCTGGCGTTTCGCCGACTGGCCGACGAGGCGCTCGCCGGATTCGGTGAATGCAACCATCGAGGGCGTTGTTCGCATACCCTCGCTATTCTCGATCACCTTGGCACTCTTGCCTTCCATCACGGCGACGCAGGAGTTTGTCGTGCCGAGATCGATACCGATGACCTTGCTCATGGACACCTCATTCTAAAGCAGGACCGGGCGGCCCGGGGAAGCACCGTCCCGATCCCCCGGGAAGTGATTCACAGCCATCCCCTGACTGTGGCTGGGGTTATATATGTGTCGGGTCGTGCCGCTACAACACGCCGGCTGTGGCCTGCGAGGTCAAAAATCCACTGACTTCAAGCGATTTCGGGCGGCTTCGGGCCGCCCTTGGCGACGCCGACCATCGCCGGCCGGAGCAGCCGGTCATTGAGCACATAACCGGGCTGCAATACCTCGACGACGGAGCCGCTCGGCTGGTCCGGCCGCTCGGCTTCAAAGATCGCCTGGTGGAAATTGTGGTCGAAAATTTCGCCCTTCGGATCTATGCGCTTGATCCCGTGGCGCTCGAAGACGCCCAAGAGCTCGCGCTCGGTCGCCGCGACCCCAGCGAGAAGACTGCGCGTCCGTTCGTCCTTCGCCTCTGATTCGGGAAGACTCTCTAGCGCCCTGCGCAAATTGTCCGCCGCCGAGAGCAAGTCCTTGGCAAAACTGGCAATCGCATATTTCGAGGCATCCTCGCGCTCTCGCTGCGCGCGGCGGCGGACATTCTCGGTCTCGGCGAGCGCGCGCAGCAAGCGATCCTTATAATCTCCCAGTTCAGCCTGGAGTTCGGTAGCTCGAGCTTCCGGCGAAGGTTCCTCTGCTTCCAAGTCGATTGGCGCCCCGGCGAGGCCGTCGACATTGTTGTTGGCGGCCTCCTCCGCAGCAGCGGGAAACTTCTCCTGCTCCTTGGTCGTCGTATCGTCCATTGGTCTGTCCTATCCGATGAGTCGTCCGATCATCTTGGCGGTGTAGTCCACCATTGGGATGATGCGGGCATAGTTGATCCGGGTCGGGCCGATAACACCGATCGCGCCGACGATCTGCTCGCGGCTGTTCTGGTAGGGGGCGATCACCATCGAGCAGCCGGCCACCCCGAAAAGGCGGTTTTCAGCGCCGATGAATATTTGGACGCCTTCACCCTGTTTGCTGGCGTCGAGCAGACGGAGCATCGTCTCCCTGGTTTCGAGCATCTCGAAAAGAGTGCGCAGCCTTTCGAGGTCGGCGAGCGCGGTGACGTCTTCGAGCAGATTGGCCTGACCGCGCACGATCAGCGCGCTGCCTTCGTCGCCGCCAGCCCAGTTGGCGAGGCCTGCCGCGACGAGCTTCGACGTCAACTCGTCGAGCTGGATCTTATTGGACGCGATTTCCTGCTCGATCTCCGCCTTTGCCTCTTCGACGGTCCGGCCGATCAGCCTGGCGTTAAGATAGTTGCCGGCCGAAATCAGTGCGGCCGGAGGCAGGCCGGCCGGAACCTCGATAACCCGGTTCTCGACCAGCCCGTCCTCGGTTACCAGCACCACGAGGGCGCGCCCAGGACCAAGATTGACGAATTCGATGTGTTTTAAGGGACGGTCCTGGTTAGGCACCACGACGATGCCCGCGCAATGGGACAGGCCGGAGAGGGCGCTCGTTGCCTCCTCGAGCGCTTGCGGCAGGCTCTTCCCGCGGGCAACGCACAGGCTCTCGATGCTGCGGCGTTCAGCTTCGGCCAGCCCGCCGATCTCGAGCAGACCGTGCACAAAGAGACGCAGCCCAAGCTCGGTCGGCAGCCTCCCGGCCGAAGTATGTGGTGCGTAGAGCAACCCTGCTTCCTCCAGATCCGCCATGACGTTGCGGATCGTCGCTGGCGACAAGTTCTGTCCGAGGCGCCGTGACAGGGTCCGCGAGCCGATCGGCTCGCCATTTGCGACATAGCTGTCGACAATCAAGCGGAAGATCTCGCGGCTGCGTTCGTTGAGCTCGTTTATCGGGGAAGGTACGACAGGTCGGGGCATGCACAACCACATGTAATGATCCGTCTCACAGGCGGTCTCGCCCGTAGCTGCGGTCGATCCACGATTGTTAGCTGTGGATGTGGTCACCCGGTGTTCGTCAGCCAATCGGGGCCGACCGGAGTACCGGCAAGGCTACCAGGCGGCGGTCGAACCCAGCGAGCGCGAATTTAGGAATGCCTTTTGCGGGCGTCAACTCGTCAGGGAGCTGACGGGCGTTAAATACCGAATAAGGTAGGGGTTCACAACGTCTTCTTGAATGCCGCCTCGTATGATTGGCCACTCGGGGTCGTCATCCTCCCGATCAGATCAGCGATTCCGGGGCGGAAAGTGAACTGCGTTCCATCGGAGTTCTGAAATCTGAGCTCGCCGTCGCGAATGATTCCGGTTCCGTGCAGTGTTCCGCCGGTGACCCGTGCACTCGATCCGAGCGGTCCATAGGCATAGATGATCGAAGCGGTGCCGCCCCGATCGATATTCTCGATGATCAGCGCCGCACAGGTATTGGCGTCCCAGGCCGCATCGGTCCAGGCCCCGAGAAAGCGCCGGTACGGCTCCGGGACTGTCGCAGGTTCAGCACTCCGGTAGGTGACGCTCTGGTCACAAAAAACCCGACCTTGTAGGGGCTCGGTGGTGATCGATGGCGCTTGCGCGCAAGAGAATGCGGCCGAGAGGGTGAGGCACGCGAGCGCGAGAACAGGACGTATCACAGGGGGGCTCGGACGGCTAATGGTGCGCTTCAGCCTCTACCACAAGACGTGCTCCGCCGCCTGTTACTGCAGAGAAAGTACAGGGCGCTCCTGGCCGCCGGCGGCAAATCGCTCCTCTGATCCCTGAACTGTTCATAGTTACATGAGTAACATCGCATTATGGCTGTTTTCCAGTGCAAATGGGGAAATCGACACCTATTTCTGCCGCAAGCGCCTCGCATTTGCGGCCGCGCGAGTGTGCCAAGGCACCAGAAGCGAAGTCATCGTTGCTCTGCCACGGCCGGAAACGAACCGCGCCGCGGATCTCGCAGCCGCCTCGGCTTTCTCGTTGACCATTCGCCGGTATTCCGCCGGCGGACATTTATTTTGCACCATCAATAAGGAGCGACGCGTAATAGTCTCCCACGATGCCAGCATCAGATCGCTCATCATCATGGCGAGGGACAGTTGTTGGCGGCGCTTGCGAGCCTTCATGACCAAAGCCTTTCGGTAATCACCGGGGTTTAACGCCTGGTGAATCGCGCCAGTTTCATTTTATTGCGCCGGAATTGTTACTGCCAGAGAGGGGGGCGGCCGATCGGCGGCCGGCCTCAAGTCTTCCCGACCAACCCGAGGGCACCATGAGCCAATGGCTGGTGATCCTATGAGTTATGGGTTTGATTTGGCATAGCCCAACGCGGTATTCGCTTTCGCGAGCGCGGCCGGGGTGACGGCCTGCCGAGGGACAGCCAGGCGCATCGGTCCGGCGCCCGATAAGGCGCCGTCTGGGGCGATTTCTTTGGCAAGCAGGCGCCGCGCAGCCTCGAAAATAAAGATGATGCACCAAAACTCATCCAAATAGGTCTGAGACGCAAAGGCGCCTGCAGTGGCATAGCCCACGAGCACCGCCTGCCCCATCCTCCCCAACAGATTTGCCCAGGCAAGATCAGGTCTGTTGCGCGAACGACGGATCAACCACCCGCAGTTCATCCAGGAATAGCCAAGGATCATCAAGAACAGGAAGAGGCCAACCCAGCCGTGTTCGGATAGCGGTTCGAAGTAGATACTGTGCGCGGCGCGAGGTTTTGTCAGCCTATCCAGATCGGTGCCGCGCAACATGTTGTTTGTCACGTTGGGCCAGTATGTCACCCTGAAGCCGCCGCCGGTGACGGGATGAAGCTCGGCAATCCGAAGTGAAATCCTCCAGAAATTGATTCGGCTCATTGCCGATTTATCTTGCTGATAGGTTTCTATCGTCCCCATCCGCTTAAACCACTGTTCAGGTGCGACGGTGTAGATGGACGCTGCGAGCGCAGCAATCAGCAACGCCGTGATGAACTTCGCGCGCGATCTAAACCAGAAAACCATTCCCATCGCGCATACCCCGACCAATGCGCCTCGGGAATAGGTGAAGAACACAGCCAGAGTGACGAGGAATCCCATCAACATAAGCCCGCGGCGAATATGCCGATTAGTGGCCATATGCCATTGATAGAAAATCAATGGTAATATTAATGTGAGCCCGAGACCGAAATCGTTGTTGTCGGCAAGCATGCCGCCGTCGGGCCCGTGAATTTCACTGCCGCCATGCGCCAGGCTCGCGAGCGCGCCCTTTACTCCCCAAAGCCCGATCGTCAGTGCGACCGCCCATATCAGCTGGTTGAGCCGTTCACGCGTCGTCGTAAGGGCGTAGCCGACGAGGCACATAAACAAAATCTTTTGGACCGTAACCCATTTGGCCCAGACGTCCTCACTCGGTGCCAGTGCGAACAAGGAGGTAAAGGTGACCCATACCGAAAACAGCAACGTCAATACAACAAGGGGGGTGATGGGAAGCTGTTTCGGGTCCGCCCGAGAAAAGACCCACGAAAGGCAGGTAAGGATGGCGATGACATAAGCGTAATTGAGACCGGCAAACGGTCCGCCCCAAATCAGAGTGTGGAAATTCCCGAGGGAAAAAATGTACCAGGCCAGCACGCCGTTGAACGGTGACACAAAAATGAACGGCAGGCCCGCAACGAAAATCATAAAAAATGCGAGGCCGCGCATCTAAGGCCGACCTTCGTTGCGTGGCGAGGGGGAGCGGCCCTCCTCGTTTCGGCGAACCTGCTTGCGAGCTTTCATCCCGCGCCCAGCGCGCAAACCGCGCCGCAATGAACGCACAACTTCCATGAAGCCGGTCATCTCGGCGGCGAATTCGATGTCGGATACACGTCCTCCATCCACCAGTCGTCGCAGTGCAAAAAGCGATGTGTCGCGGTAATTCAATCCGGGCTCTATGGTCGTGGCGCTCTTTACCCCCAATTTCGCCAGCCATTCTGCCTGGTGCAGCCCGTATACGCCGCTCGGGTAGCAAAAGTGCTCCAGCGGGGACGAGACGACACGCTGGAGAAATCGGCGATTTTCCTCGATTTCGGATTTAACCTCTTTCCTGTCATGGAGCGGCCATTGATGCCGGTGCGAATGGAGCTGGATGTCGACGCCGGCAGCCGCGAGGCCGCGCAGCTGCTGCTCATCCATGACCTCGAACAGGCGTTGACTTTCGATTTCATGAAAAGAGACGCCGAGGGCCGCCGCCAGTTCCTTCAAGAACTCGAGCTGTTCGCCCGGCGGCAGCGCCGCGCCGAAATTCTGCGCTGCTTCCTCGGCCTCTGCCGCCTCGCACTCCAGGTCGAAAGTTCCGATGCCGCGCGGCAAATTAATCAGCTGAGGGGCGGCTCGCCAGAACAAGTAAGAAGAGGCTACCGTATAGACCGGCATCCGGTTCTCGACGTAATAGGTCGCGACGTAAACCGTAACCGGTAATTCCAGTTCCTGAATGATCGGCAATCCTACCGTAAAAACTCCGCGCCAGCCATCGTCCATGGTTATAACCGTGGCGCACGGCGGAAGCCGGCCCGCAGCCAGAGCGTCCAGTGCATCCCGCAACGGCAAAATCGGATAGCCTTCGCGCCTCAAATATTCAACGCGCCTGCGAAAAAAATCGTCCCTGATAAAAAGCGTGCTTCTGTATTTGTACTCCTCCCCAACGGCAAAGCCGTGGTAGCATATGATGCGCAACCCATGACGCGTAACGCGGCGCGCGAGCCGGAAAAGCCCTAAAAACTTCATCAAATAGAGAGCGAACCTGATCAGCGATCGCGGAATCGGAGCCGCGGCTGCGAAAAGTCCAATGCAGATTGCGAGCGGCAGCCCGGCTTGCGCGGCGTCTTGCTTCATGCGCCTCTCGGCTATCCCCTCACGATGCCATGTCCGCCTGGTCGAGATAATCCGACTCGCGCCGATCGTACGTCCAAGGGGTACGGCTGGATACACCATTCTGATCCGGTATCCAAGATGAGCCGAAGCGAGTTAATCATTATTGTAATGCAATTTGACATACATCGTGGCCTGCTTTCGCGCTCCGGTAAGCCAAAGATCAAATTGTCAGGGGTAATTGATAGCCCTGGCCTCGCTGGGCGACAGCCGATGACCTGTGCCAACCCGATTTTCGAGAACTTCCTGAAAAAGGCGTGCGAGCTCGTCGTACTGATCGTCTCGGCTGAGGCCAAGGCTGACCGACGGGTCTAGTCTCTCGAGGCGGCCGGCTCGCTTGTTATCGAGCCACCTCTGTAATTGATCGCGAATCTTGACTGGGTTGTTGGAAACAAGCCCGGCGCTCCGCTCGACCACAAGCCGCGCCGCGACACCGCGCTCGTAGCCGATGAACAGGATCGGCCGGCGCGCGTAGAGGTACTCGAACAGTTTGGCAGGGAGATTGCCCTCGTCCCGCGGATCATTCGATTGGAGTAACAACAGTACATCGGACTCCATTTGTAATTCGAGAGCTTGCCGATAAGGAATGCGCGGCTTGATAGCCACCGCGCTCTCCGCCCGATGTGCTACTGCCGCGTCGAGAACCGCGTCGCCTTCATCGCTGAAGAACTCGACCCTTATGCAAGTGCGTAGCTGATCAGGCAGCAATGCAATGGCAGAGAATAGCGCAGAGGGGTCGCGAAAACCTCGGTAGATCGAACCTAAATATCGGATGGTGAGAAGCTCCCCCGTCTCGGCTCGTGGCGCACGCGGTGGGAAATCCTCCTCTGCGTACCCATTGTAGACCACCGAGGTGGCCTTCCCGTGGCGTCGACGCAGCTGTTCCGCCCAAATCGGCGATACAGTCACCAATGTCGCGGCGCGCCTCAAAATTTGCCTTTCCAGCATCGCATCGATCGGCTTGCGCCAGCCAGGCTCGCTGTAATACGGATTATCGACCCAAAGATCCCGGAAATCGGCGATCCACGGAATGTCAAAAGTCCGCGCGAGACGGCTGGCAACGATCAGCCCGGTATAGGGGGGTGCGCTCGCGAAAATGATTTCGGGTTTCCATTTTTTTATCAATCGGCGGCCGGCGGGAATGGCCGTCCTGACCCAATCCGCCCGCATATCGGGGATGTGGATCAGCCCCAAATAATGGCGGCGAAGCCTCTGTCGAAGCGATGTCGCTGCTGCGCCACTTTGCGGGGCCGGGGCGTGCCGACGACCTCCGGTCGGGACGGTTGTGCGGCCGCGCAGCCGGCGCGCCAGCCGATCGATCAAACGCTGGCCCTCGCGATACTCGGTATAACAAACCCGTTCTCGCGAGATCTCGAGCGGCAAGCTCCGATCTTCGGCTACGTCGGCCGCCAGAACACGCACATCATGGCCCCGATGATCGAGATAGCGCGCGAGCTTGCCGACGCGGACCGCTCCTATCACATTGGAAGGCGGGAACGCAAAGCTGACGATCAAAACCTTCATTTGGGGCGGCGATCCGGCCCGGATCTCGATCTCAAACTACCGAACGCGCCTGAACTCCGGCTGATGGCAGCCGGACGAACCGTTCTCGCGGATTTTGACCGGCTCGGTCGCCGATAGAACTCGGTGATACCCCACGGCCGTTGCTGGCGCTGGTTAGGTCTCGAATGCTGTGCATCAATATTATCAAATGCCGACACGCCGCTCCACCCCGCTCCTCCTCGAGCCAACTCAAGACCAAAGTTCTCTTGATAGCAATCTTCACCCTTTATCTTCATTTTCCATTAATGAGCTTTTACATCGGCCCGTTGTGAAGTCACCGCAGATGGAGCTTCGCACTGCATCTCGGGAATATGCGAAATCGATGAGTGTCTACAAGCCTCGGGCGCCATTGCGCTTTGGACGGTACGATCCGCAGCCGCTTCTGCCGGAAGCACGCGGTAAATTGCGACGGTCCCGGTTGTTTGGACAGCTTCCGGGGAGGAATAAGCTAAAGGCCGGTTGCCGGCTGCTGGTTTCACCTTTCCCGAAATCAAATTGATCCTGTCTTGCTGCGGAGTGCTGTGAAGCTTGTGGGCAGCCGCCGACCTGTGGGCAAGGCGGGGGGAACGCAGGGCATTTTCCCCGGCTCGTCCATAGGGGATCGCGCTGGCGCGGTCAGGCGGGGATCGGCGCAGCCGACTGTCCATAAATTCACGGCACCTCTTCGGCATCGCGTCAGGCGGCCAGTGTCGTCGCCGCCGTCGATTGGCATGCCGGTGAAGTCGAAGTCCTCGATGTCCCCCGCCTTCGCGGGGGCATGCTCTTGGCCAGCGGCAGCTTGGCGATGGTCAGCTGATACTTGATCGAGCGCGCTTGCTTCTCGGCGATCTCGGCGCTGAGCAGATCGCCGACGATGCGCGGCGGCTCGTGCCGACGCTTGACGCCGGTGGTCATCACCTCGTCCCCAGGGTCGGGCCGAAGCCCGCCCGAGGACAGGCTCCGGCCGCTCGCATACCGTAGAGCTTGAGCGTCGACATGAGCTCGAGAATGTCGCTGCGCTCCATCAGGAAGCTCTCCGCAGGCTGTCATAGCGGGTGCAATCGGTGACTGGCAGGTGCTGCAGCCGCAGCGCATCGGGGACCAGGATCGTCGCCGCCGGCCCGGGGTCACGGTGCCGCGACAAGATGTTGAGAACGACGTCGGCGGAATGGACGCCGTCGGCGAGGGCTTCGGCCCACGGGTCCGCGCTTCGCGCTCCCCGAGGATAAACTCCGGCAAGCCTCGACAGCCGCCAAGGCGTCGGTCAGCACCGCCGACAGCACCTTGACCATCTGGCGGTCGCCATCATCCGAGCCTTGCAGCCTACGCCGCACGCGCTCCAGGCTGGCCGGCAAGAGCCAATCCTTGAAGGGGGCGCCGTTACGCAATGCGCCGGGCTTCCTGGCGAGCACCGGAACGTAATGCCAGGGATCATAGACTGTCTCGCCGCGGCCGAAGCGGCGGCGATGCTCGCCGACGATTGCGCCCTCCTGGCGGATCACGACGCGATCGGCATGGCTTGGATTTCGACCGGCCGACCGACCGCATGCGAGGCGACCGAGTAGTTGTTGTTGTCGAAGCGCACCAGGCAGGTCTTCGAGACCGAGGCTTGCGTCGCGTGGAACCCATCGAATGGCCCAGTAATTTGCACCAGCTGCGGGCGCTCCGCCTCGAAAGCCTGCCAGATCGTGCAGTCGGTCAGCTCGGGGTGCTTGTGCGCTTTGGCGTAGGCGACGCATCGGTCGAGCAACCAGGCGTTCAGCTCCTCCCCCGGGGTCCGCGCCTCGCGCGGCCCGAGGACAGGCTCCGCTCGTCACCCGCAGCCGCGGCGTGAAGAGGCGCTCGCGCACTACCCCGACCTGGTTCTCGACCCCCGCTTTCGCGAGGGCAGGCTCTGGCCCTTTTCCCAGCCCGAAGCCGGCGTGCAGGCGGTTGGGTCGACCAAGTAATGGCCGCCCATCCGCAGAAAGCGACGGTTGAACTGGCGGTCTTTACCGATGAACACGGCTTCGACCGCCGTCTTCATCTGTTGTCGTATGCCACGCGTGCAGGTCCCCTTGAAGAAAGCAAAGGCGCGGTTGTGAGCGTCGAACACCATCTCCTGGGTCTCGCGCGGATCGGCCCGCACGAACAGCATGCGGCTGTGACACAGCCGGATGTGCGCCACTTTGACGGTCACCGTCGTGCCGTTGATCAGCACAATCTCGTGCGACCAGTCGAACTGGTAGGCCTCGCCCGGCGCAAAGCTCAGCGGTACATAGGCTTCCGCCAGCGCGGCGCCGCGCTCGGCACGCCACCTCTTGGCGTATCGACGAACCGCGTCGTAGCTGCCCTGATAACCGAGGGCGCGGAGCTCCTCGAATATCCGGATCAGCGTCAGCCGCTCGCGCGCCGCCTTGCCTGCGTTCTCCAGCAGCAGACCCTCGAGCTGATCGCGCCACGGGTCAATCCGCGGCCGCGGCTGTCGGCTGCGCTCATAACGAAACTCGGTCGCCTGCGACCGGATCACCTTGCGCACGACCTTCCGCGACACCCGAGGTAGTGTCCGGGAGGTTCTGCAAAAGCCGCTGAGGGGGATGGTCATGGTATGCGGGTGATGCGCAATCACCGGATCCTTTGGCGAGGATGCACACCATGACCAAGAGGCAGGGTAAATCTGGGGCGATCGACGTCAAAGCCGTTCTGACGGAGGACGAGGAGTTTCTGCGGGCGCTGGTGCGGACGGCACTGCAGGAGGTGCTCGAAGCGGAGATGACAGAGGCCTTGGGCGCCGAGAAGAGATGCTATGGGGCGAGCGGCGAGGACAAGGCATCATCGTCGCTGGAAACAACCGACGGGGTGCCCCATGCAGCAGCCGAATGACCTGAGCAGATCGCTCGCCGCTCTGGATCAGGATAGCACACTTATCGCCGTCATTGAGATGAGCCGATCGACCTGGCTGGTCGCCAGCATAGTTCCGGGGATCAACCGACAGCCGCTGAAGAAACTTGCGGCCGATGAGACGGCGCTGCTCCAGCTGCTGTATCGCTGGCGGGACGAAGCGACCAAGGCAGGCCGCACGATCGATCGGATCGCGGTGGCCTACGAAGCCGGCCGGGACGGCTTCTGGCTGGCACGGTGGCTGCGAGGACGCGGCATCGAGGCTTATGTGATCCACCCGACAAGTGTTGCCGTGTCGCGCGAGCATCGCCGGGCGAAGACGGATCGGCTCGATACCGAGTTGCTCAAGCGTGCCTTTCTCGGCTGGCTGCGCGGCGAACCGCGCCATTGCAGCATGGCAAAGATCCCGACGCCTGAAGAGGAAGATGCCAAGCGGCCCAACCGTGAGCGCGAGAACCTGGTCAGCGAGCGCACCCGCATCGTCAATCGGATGAAGAGCACTCTGGCCCGTCTCGGCCTTCGGGGTTTCAAACCGACCTTGCGCAAAGCGGCCGAACGTCTCGACAGGCTGCGCACCGCGGAAGGTGTGCCGCTGCTGCCCAACACGCTGGCCGAGCTGCGCCGGGATATGGCGCGTCTGCGCTTTGTCATGGACCAGATCCGGGAGATCGAGGCGGCGCGCCTGATCAGGCTCGAGCAGCACCCGGAACTGGCCAGCCACGCGATGGTCCGGCGGCTGGCGCGGGTCATCGGCGTCGGCATCGAGACAGCCGACATGCTCGTTCACGAGATCCTGTCGCGCAACTTGCGTGACCGGAAGGCTGTGGCTCGCTACGCTGGCCTGACCGGTTCGCCGGATGAGAGCGGCGCGCGACGGCGAGAGAAGGGGCTGGCCAGGGCTGGCAACGCCCGGGTGCGCCGCGGCATGATCCAGTTGGCGTGGCGCTTCCTGATGTTCCAGAAGAACAGCGCACTGGCGCAATGGTACCGCATGCAAACAACCGATCACCGCGGTACCACCCGCAAGACCATGATCGTCGCCCTGGCGCGCAAGCTGCTCGTCGCGCTTTGGCAGCTGGTGACGACCGGAGAGGTGCCAGAGGGCGTTGTGCTGCGACCGGCTGTGTAACCTGCCACTGCGGAGCAGACGACCAAGCGCGATTGGGCGCCCCGTCGCCATGTTTACGACGCGATGCCCCATGATGTCCGAGGCGGCGGTGACCCGAGGCAGGCATGGTTTGCACGCCGTCTTAGAGAATGGGCCTGCCGTCTCGGAGCTTTGCCGCCGATGCGCATGACTGCATCATGGTTTGGATCCGGATGGATCCACCGAATACAAGGGTGTGGCGCGATGTTCCGCCCCTGATGGCGAGCTCCCCTCGGATCATCACCCAGAAGCCTTGGTCACGCCGCGGCACAATCGGCAAGAACGGCCGGTGGATATGTGGACGATCGGCGGCGCCGACCGGCTTCGCTTCCCCCGCTTCCCGAGCAAGCTCGAAAGCGGGGAAATGCTCCCCTTCGCCCACATACCCACCGGCCCCGCCAACAAGGAGAATTGATAATCGATGATTTAAACAACCATACGCGGCCCGCCGAACGCACAAACGGGGTCCACTCAAATCACTTGACACCAAAAGCCCCATACAAGCCTGCCCCTGGCTTGAACAGGGGGTGAACGGGCGGCGGGCCGACAGGGCTACCGGTCGGGCTATTACGGGCGGACATTGATCACGCGGGTCGGCAAGCTGGAGCTGCGGGTTCCGCAGGATCGAACCGGGCGGTTCTCGACCGAGCTGTTTGAACGCGATCAGCGCTCGGAGCGGGCGCTGGTGGCGGCTCTGGCGGAGATGTACGTGCAAGGGGTTTCGACCCGCAAAAGCCTGCCCTCGCGAAAGCGGGGGTGAAGGCGATTACCGAGGAGCTGTGCGGCGACAGCTTTTCGGCTTCGTCGATTAGTGCAATGAACCAGGGGCTGGATGCGAGTTTGGCGCAATTCGCCGGCCGCCCTTTGGCCGAAGCCTTCCCCTATCTGATCCTCGACGCGCGCTACGAGCGGGTGCGCGAGGCCGGCGTGATCGCCAGCCAGGCGGTTCTGATCGCGATCGGGATCGATTGGGACGGCCGCCGCCAGAGCCTGCCCCGGCGAAAGCCGGGGTGCTGGCGGTCGAGCTCGCCAACCGCGAGAGCCGATCGAGCTGGCGGGATTTTCTGCTCGGGCTCAAGGCGCGCGGTCTGCATGGCGTCGAATTTGTCGTGGCCGACGATCATGCCGGCCTGCGGGCAGCGCTGCGGGAAGTTCTCGCGGAGGCGGCCTACCAGCGATGCTATGTGCATTTTCTGCGCAACGCGCTCGACCACGTGCCGCGCCGGGTCGACGATGACTGTCTGCAGGAGCTGCGCTGGCTGTATGATCGGCGCGATCTCATCGAGGCGCGCCGCGATCTGGCCGCCTGGCTCGTCAAGTGGTCGGGCAAATACTCGAAGCTCACTGGCTGGGTCGAAGACAACATCGACGAGACGTTGACCTTTTACCGGCTGCCGCGGCAGCACCATAAGCATCTCAAATCGACCAACATGCTGGAGCGCCTCAACGAGGAGATCAGGCGCCGCACCCATGTCGTGCGCATCTTCCCCAATGGCGAGAGCTGCCTGCGGCTGGTGCGCGCATTGGCGGTCGAGACCCACGAGAACTGGCTCGAGCAGCATCGCTACCTCAACATGGACGATCTGCGCGAGCACAAGAAGGAGGCACTGCGACGTGCGGCCTGACCCCCGACCCGTTCAGCCTAGCACCGTGCTCGCTCTGTCAAGAGCCTGCCCTCGCGAAAGCGGGGGACGCTGCGCGCCGGCTCCGCCGGTGCCGCCGCATGCGCGGCGGCATCCTTGACTGCCGCTGCGCGCGGCGCTCTGCCGGAAGGCAGGTCGGGACGAAGGGATGGTCGTTTCCGATCGAACAAAGGGATGCTGCTCTATTTGACCTCAATGAACCACCGCACCCCAACCATGACCAATTTGCTCAACTTGCCGCACACAACTCCACCCGAAGCTCGCGGGAAATCGTCTTGATGGGCTTGTTCTGGGCGAAATTACGCCCGACAGATCTTCGCGATCGTCTCCACTACCAGCATCCCCAACCTGGCCCCCGTATCCCCCACGGAAAGCCACTGTGGACCCGCCGTCCCGGGGTCCCGATTGGGTGCCGATCACCCCGAAAACGGGGTCCTTATTCCATGCCGATTTCACACTCAGATCCCGGAGCCCGATGCACCTACCCTGTGTGAGAAAAACGGGCTAGGCCGACCGCGGTCAGCGGAGCGTGATCCGGGAGCACGCGCCCAAGGCCCGCGATTGCACCAATCGCGCTACCGCCACCGCGGTGTTGTGGATGAGGTGCAGCGGGCGAAAAACCGCACCAAGTCCACAGTGCGGGCCCGGGTCGAGCATGCGATCGGGGTCATTAAGCGGGTCAAGCGGGTGTTCGGCTTTGCCAAGGTGCGCGATCGCGGACTTAAAAAGAACACGCATGGCCTGCTGGTGACCTGCGCTGTTGCCAATCTGTTCATGGTGCGCCGATCGCTATTAGGCTGCCAAAGGGCGCGTAATGTGTCTGCAACCAGGCCGGTAACCATGCAGCCGCCCAATACGGCATCAACGCCGCCCAGTAAACTCGTTGCGTAGTCACTGGGCAAATCGCCATGCGCCCTTACCCAAGTTCCAGCTCTTATTCAGACGTTCCTTAATGTTGGATTTGATCGCGACCGAAGCGACGCAATAACAACGGCACCGGATCTGCCACTGCTTCGAGTGCGCCTTGCATGAGAGTGCGGGCAGACGATTTCCGCCGCAGGGCGCGCCAAATGCCGGCCGGCGACAGAATATCGCTGCGCGGCTGATAGGTCCCGGAGGCTGTTGGGGCCTTTTCCGTCTCGAGGCCAGGGAGGCCCAGCTTTAGCAGGTCCAGCCCGCACATCCGCGCGGCTCCGAGCCGCATAAAAAATCTCGGATTGCACTCGAGCAACCAAAAACGCCCTGCTTCGTCAAGGCGGGCGTCGAAATTTGCAACCCCCGTGAAGCCGGTCGCTCCGACGATCGCCTCACCCATACGGCGAAAGCTGGGCATATCGACGAACTCAGCCGCATCCCGATCGCCGCAGAAAAACGTGCATGCGGCCATCGTTTCTCCATCGCGGGCGAAAAGTCCCAGGCCGACGTCGCGCCCGGGGATGTACTTCTGCACCACGATATCCTCGCGCAGGGACTCCCGGGCGGAAATAAGGTCTTGCAACTCTTTCGCGGACGGCACCATCCGCATTCCGATGCTCGCCCACTTTGCAACAGGCTTGACCACAGCCGGAAGCCCGATGTTGCGGGTAACTTGATCCAAATCCAGCGATGTCTCGCTCGAGTAAAACAGGGTCGCAGGGGCAGTGAGCTCAAGTTCCTCGCAGAGCATCCGGAATGCCCACTTATTGTTCAAACGTTCGAGCACCGCACGGGACGAGATAGGAAACACTGCGGGTTCTATATCGCCGCGGATATCGGAGAGCAATAAAAGACCATCTACATCCGACGACATGACGAGATCTAGAGGGGTCTGGCGATGCTGACGGTTGATCGCGTCGACAACTGCTGCCTTATCCGCCCAAGGATCTCCCAAGAAGATAACACCAGCAATGAGGCGTGACGAGCATAGCGAAGCGGTCGTGTTCTTGTTGCAGATGAGAAGAGGCTTTATATCGTTCGCCCGCAAGCTGTAGATAACCACTTGAGCGAGCCTAGGGTTGTGGCAAATTAGTGCAATCCGCATGGACAATTTCTCGTCTCAATCTTGAAGAGTGGCGGGCACCATTAGCTCAGCAACCCCACGAATTTTTCGGTTCTCTGCCTAACCGTGGGGGGAAGATGCGAGGCCATCTGACCCAAGCGGGGCTTAATGCCTGCCAAGTAGAACCTCGCCATCGAGCCGGCTATCGAAGTCGGCATCAGGAAGTCGCAAACCGGTATTTCCACATTCGACAACTCGCTCTTGTGGCGTGTACTTGGGGCCAGGAAATCGAACATCTCAATTCCCAACACCGGGCACAAACCCAGGAGATGCCGGAATAATAGACGGCCCGGCGCATATTTCGCGAAGGCGAAATCGTAACTTTGGACCAGCGACCAATAACAAGCTCTTTGGACAATTCCGATCTCGATCGCAGCAATCCGGTGGCCAACGCGCAGCTGAGCTGCGGTCAGCTTGCCGCTTCGGGCAAATTCGAGAAGGCAGCCCAAGCTCGCCGGATGGGCATAACCACTGCTCAGCTTTGCTTTCTCACGCATCCAGATACGCTTCAAAGCAACCGCCGCATGGACTGCATGCCCCTGCTGCTCGGGCTCAATTAAGAGCTCATAATGGATCGCGCCGAGGGCACCGATCTGGCGTTCATGGCGGCGAAGAGCGTTGCGGCTGCGACTTGAACGATGATCATCCACAACTCCATTGTCGAGGCGGGCGAAATCCAGCACCGGCGCTGTCGTCTCGGAACCGCGGACGGCATATCCAGCGAGTAATGGCGAACTCCTGAGCAGCGATCCGTCCCTGATGCGCCGAAGCTCAATGATTTGAACGTCGAGAGAAGTTCGCACGGTCGCCAGCACGTGCTTTACCAATTGCTGTTTGTTCTCTGCGGGATCGACCAAGACATCGCTGCCTTGCGTGGCGGGCTCACCGAGCGAGTGAAGTACCCGGCACCCAAATAGGCGCCGAACCGCCAGCGGCCAAATCAAGACGGCCCTGTTGTTTCGCCAAAGGCTAACTATCCGAACATCTTCTTGCAGACCGGCCGCTTCACATGCCCGGAGCCACGCCAAGCACCAGTCATAACTTTGGAACAGGAGCGGTTTTTCAACTTTTGCTTCAAGCGAGCGCCATTCGCGTTCCAGCGAAGTGACGTCTTGGGAGACCTGGAACCGAACGCAATCCACTGCTTCCGCAGCCGCCGAGAAGCCGGGCCCCTGAGGGGGGCGTCTCTGACCAGGGGAATCAGTTTGAAAATGCCGGCGCCCGTAGACGGCGGATGACACAAAGCCCTCCCTGCCAAATTTGTTGTTATTGTCTAAGCTTGTCTAGCCAAGTTCCTAAAGCGCGGCGTGCTCTCCGGTCTGCAACGTACTGGACGGCTTGCCGGGGCGAAGTGAATTCAAGCTTCGCTTGCGTGAATGTGCTCTGCTCAAATGCTGGACGATACGGGGAGCCGCAAAGCCGGTTCCGACGACAAATCGCATTAGAGGCCCAAAGCTGAATGCCGCCGCGGCGCCCGTGAAGTAGAGACCCGGGACCGAGGATTTGAAGCTGGCGGACAGTTCCGGGGCGCGTCCTATCACTCGCAGTCGCGCGCGTAATCGCGGGCTCAGCAGGCTCATCCGGGCCAGATCGACCTCATAGCCGGTTGCCGCAATAACGTGATCTGCCGTTTCCACCCGCGTCGTCCCGTCGCGGCCGACGAGCGTTAAATCGATGCGCCCGTTCCGGATCGCGGCCGAGGTTACCGATTGACCGAGCAGGATCGGCACTCGCCCAATGACACGGTCGCGCACATGGGACGCTCCGGACGGCCCGAGGGCGGTCCGGGTGACGCGCAAGCGGGTTTCCCGCGGGAGATACCGATACAGCCCGGGTACGGTCATGTAGGCGGCGTGATGCCAACCGACCCCCAACCCAGTATGCGGGTTGCACAACCGCTGCCACCAAGGACGTGGCAGCGCCTCCGATAGCCAGGCGAGTTTCGGGGCTCGCGCGACCAGTTTGGCCTGGGCACCGCCCTCGTGCAGCAGGGCGACAATATCGGTCGCCGAAGCGCCACTGCCAATTACTACGACTTGACGACCTTGGAACCGGCTTAGATCGCCATGCTCGCTGCTGTGCGATACATAAGCTCCCGGTAGGGATTCGAAGCACTCCGGCATGCGGTTGAAATAGGTCAGACCAACGGCAAGCACGACGCGGGCGGCAGTCAGCATCTCACCATCATCAAGCTGCAGCACAAAGCCGTCGGGCGAGAGGTCGACATATTCGACCGTCTTATCCTCGACTTCCGGCACTAACCGTTCCTGGAATGTCAAGCCGTAACGAGTAAATGTCTGCAATGGGATGGGACAGCCGAAATCCCGGTATTCAAGGCGGTTATCCGCGCAGAACCGCGCGAGCGTGTACCCATTGGGATCGGACAGATCAGATGCGAAACCTTCCGACTTCAGAGCCATGCCGGACGGCATGTTCGAAGTCCAAGCGTGCATAGGCTTACCGAATATGCGGAAGCGAAGTCCGCGGCCCCGCAGATGTGCGCCGATCGACAGACCGTAAGGACCTGCCCCGATAATCACAGTTGGGACAACCACATTTAACTCCAAATGCTTTGTGACGATTAGTCCGTTAAGATTTCGCGATTACCGTGTTCGATGTCAAAGTCTATTTCTGGCTATCTCTATTGGCAGCTCAGCAGTTTCGAGAACTCTCGTATGGGGTAGATGGCAAAGATTTCTGCGTGTGGACGCTATCGCGTAACGGAGTTTGCCTGCTTGTTTTAAGGAGTGAGCGTACGGGTTGCGCGCTTTAGGTTGCGCTTGCCGAGTGTAGCTTCCTCATCGGATTAGCCGACCGGCTAGCCCGGATTTCTCAAACGGGGTAGGTGTATCGGAGCCCTGGATCTGAGAAAATCGAGTTGCAACAACCGTTTGTCTCAGGGCCAGGGGGAACCCCGATGGCGAAGAGCCGCCGCGCTTCGCAGCGGCTGCATCCGGATAAGGAGCGCAGCCTGCATCAGGCCCCATCAGCGCACGGTCACGCTCGATCTTGCTCTGCGAAAAATAGGGTTGGCGCCGCCCGGTCAACGCGAATCGCCGAGAAACCCACCACGCGGCGGATGGCCGCGAACTCGCAGGTTCGCGCCTCACGGACGGTTTGCCACTGCGTCTTAGCAACCGCGTCAGCCCGCCACAGGCGAGCGGCACCATGTGATCTTTACGGTGGCAACTATCGCAACCGGATCGGATTACCCGCACCCGAGCAGGATAATGCGATCCTTGGCTGTGTTTTGGCCTGCGCCGCGGGACCGTCGGCTGCAGGATGAGAGCTTTGGCGCCAAAACCGGCCATCCGGTCGTCAAGTGACACGACACCGATGTCGGCTTCCTCTGCCCGCTACCGCTTCCTGTCTTCCTAAAAGCATACGAAGGACCGGACCACGACGTTTTTGCGGCATCGCGCGTTGGCCGGGTGCGGTCGGGTCGGTACAGGCAGTATGGAAAGACCAGCGCGAGACTGAGCCGTCGGTCACCGAGTCATAGCAGACCTCGGTCGGCTTCTCCCGGGGAAACCAGTACCACTCGTGATCGGGACGATAGGTGAAGCGGGTGGTCTCGCCGACGCAGTCGCGGCGCGGGGCGTCGACAAAATCGAGCCGTTGCTGGCACGCCTGCATCGCGAGCCGACGCTGCCGGCGCTCGCCCGCGAGCTGTTTGCCTGGCATGCCCAGGGTTAGGCCCAGTTGCATCGTTGAACTGGCGGTCTTTGCCGACAAATACGGTCTCGACCGCCGTCTTCATATTGTCGTAGATGCCGCGTGTGCAGGCGCCTCTGTAAAACTTCAAAGGCGCGGGTATGGGCCTCGAACACCATCTCCTGGCTCTCGCGCGGATAAGCCCGCACGAACGGCATTCGGCTGTGACAGAGCGCCACCTTGACCGTAACCGGCATGCGGTTCATCAGGACGATCTCCTGGCTCCAGTCGAACTGGTACGCCTCGCCGGGCGCAAAGCTCAGCGGCACAAAGGCTTCCGCTATTGCGGCACCGCGCTCGCACGCCTCCTCTTGGCGTATCGACGAACCGCGTCATAGCTGCCCTCATAACCTAGGGCGCGTAGCTCCTCGAATATCCGGATCAGCGGCGGCAAGTCTTCTGAGCATAGAAGGTTTTAGATCGCCGATAGCCCGAATACATTGAACTGCCAGGGAGCATGATCGATGAAGAGACCGGGCTCGAGGAGCTCGCTGCCGTCGCGATCGTAAACCTCGGTCCCCGTCAAATCAGTCAGACGCACCGGCTTGCCGCGAAATTCTGGGAAGGACAGCGGCAGCCGGCATTGTCCCTGGTTATCCGCATAATTGACGACGACGAGATGTCGGGCACCATTGTCGCCAGCCCAAACAAAGGCTATGAAATCCTCCGAGGTCCAATTGCCGGCCCAGGCCGGCTGCGGATTGATCTGCGACCAGGCGCCGTCGCGAAACGCACCGGTCTTCAGAACCCGCAACAGCCTGGTGTAAAACGCGGTGATTTCGGGGCTTGTCGGCTCGACCGGGCCGCGGCAGAGATGGGTCGGCACCCGTATCCGAGCCCCGTCGACCTGACCTTGGTGGAAGAAGCGCAGGCCAGGCGAGAGGAAGGTGACGATCGCCGCTGCCTGGTGCTGCGGCCACGGAAATTCGGACGCCGCGCGCGGCTCGTCGTGGTTTTCGAGAAAGCGGGCGAGCTTGTCCTGGTAGTCAAGGCCTGCCGAGAGGTGATCACGAATCGGCCCGACATGGCGGTCTCGCAAACGGTCGTAAAGGCGCTTGTCGTAGCAATACGCGAAGCCTTGCTGCTGCAATGTCCATTCGAGATCCCAATAGACCTCGGCCATGAAGGTGAAAGCAGGGTATTTCGCGTGCACCGCTGCCGTTGCCTTCGGCCAGAACGGTTCGGGCGTGATCCCCCAGGTCCGCTGGAAGATCTCGGGCAGCAGTAGCATCGCCATATCGCATCGTATGCCGTCGCACTTGCCGGCAATGGCGATCAGTTCATCGACCCGCGCCGCCTGCAGCTCGGGATTGGCGTAGTTGAGCTGCAAAGTATCGGGCCAACCAGCAAAATTCGGATCGCGGCCATAGGCCAGGATCTTGGGCCCACGGTCGGTCTCGACCCGCAGGTAATTCTGCGGCGCCGCGGCCAACGCCTCTTCGCTGCTCTCGACATAATAGTCTGGGCGGGTATTCACCCAGGCATGGTCGGGAGCGGTATGGTTCGGCACGAAGTCGAGCAGCAGCTTCATGTCGCGCCTCGCCAGTTTTTCGCGGAACTGCGCCAGCGCCGCCTCGCCGCCTAGCGCGTCACTAACGGTGTAGTCAATGATCGCGAAGCCGGAGCCGCAGATGTCCTCCTCCGTCAAGTCGGGCAGAATCGTCCGAAATTCGGCGCTCCATTGCGGATTACTGCGCGAAACTGCCCGCCCGGCCGCGCCGATCTGCCAGACACTGAGTAGCCAGATCCAATCGAAGCCCTTTTCCGCAAAGCCATCGAGCATCGCGTCGTCGACGTCAGCCAGGGTGATTGGCTTGCCGACCTCGCGCGACAAGCGCTGAAGCCAAATGCGGGTGTTGATTTGGAAAAGTGTCGGATAGCGCATAGGGTTCGCCATAGGGCTTGCTTCCTAAGCTCTCCCTTTCTCGAGGGCGACAGGGGGCGCGCGGCCGCCAACCCAATGCTCGGGATCGACCTTGCCAAAGAAATCGATAAGGGTGGCGACGCCACCGGTCCACCCGGTCTGATGACTGGCGCCAATGCCGGCGCCGTTATCGCCGTGGAAGTACTCGTAAAACAGCAAATTGTCCCGCCAGTGGGGGTCGTGTTGAAATTTTTCGGCCCCGCCGAAGACCGGTCGACGGCCGGTTTCGTCGCGCAGAAAGATGCGGGTCAACCGACTGGCGATTTCCCGGGCAACCTCGAACAAGTTCATCAAGTTACCTGAACCAGTCGGGCATTCGATTTTGAAGTTGTCGCCGTAATAGGCATAATAGTGCAGCAACGCGCGGATGATCAGCGCGTTGACCGGCATCCAGATCGGCCCGCGCCAGTTAGAGTTACCGCCGAACATGCCGCTGTCGGATTCCGCCGGCAGGTAGCTCACCCGGTATTCCTGGCCCTGCACTGAAAAGACATACGGATGCTCGGCATGATAGCGCGACAGCGATCGGAGGCCGTACGGGCTCAGGAACTCGTTCTCGTCGAGCATGCGGGTGAGGATCCGGCGCAGCCGGTCCTGGTTGACCAGCGCAATGATCCCAGTCTCCGCCACGCCCAAGTGCCCGGGCCCGGTTGCATGGATCGATTCGAGGAGTTCCGGCATGCGCCGCAGGCGATCTAGCAGTTCTGCCGTCAGTCTGGGCACGCGCTCGCGCTGCCACTTCTCTACGGCCGTGGCGGCACACAACGGGAGGAGACCGACCATCGAGCGGACCTTGAGCCGCGTCGCGGTTCCGTCCGGCAGGCGAAGGACGTCGTAATAAAAACCGTCCTCCTCGTCCCACATGCCGCCCGGACCGATCCCATTCATCGCGCGGGCAATTAACAAGAACTCCATCATGTAGTTCGACGCCAGCTCCTCATAGGTTGGGTCGTGCGCGGCGAGCTCGAAAGCAATCTCGACCATATTCTGGCAGAACAGAGCAACCCAAGCCGTGCCATCGGCCTGCTCCAGGTGACCGCCGGTTGGTAGCGGCGCACTGCGGTCGAAGACGCCGATATTGTCGAGGCCGAGAAACCCGCCCTCGAAGAGGCTTCGGCCGAAGCGGTCCTTGCGGTTCACCCACCAACCGAAATTCGCCGTCAGCCTGCCGAAGACCCGCTTCAGGAAATCGAGATCAGTTTGGCCGCGCAGCGCCTGCTCCATTCGATAGAGGAAGATCGCCGCCCAGGCTTGTACTGGCGGGTTGACATCGCTGAAATTCCACTCGTAGGCCGGGATTTGCCCGGTCGGATGCAGGTACACTTGGCGGAGCAGCAGGTCGAGCTGCTGCTTGGCGAAATCGATGTCGACGGTCGACAGTGCGATCGTGTGAAAAGCCAGGTCCCAGGCGGCAAACCAGGGATACTCCCACTTGTCCGGCATCGAGATGACATGGTCACCGATCATGTGGAACCACTCGCGGTTGCGGACCTGGTGAGGCGTAGGCCGCATCGCGTCGTAGCCGTGTTCCTCGAGCCACTTGTCGGTGTCGTAAAAGAAATACTGTTTGCTCCAAAACATCCCGGCCAATGCCTGCCGCATCACATTGGCCGCATCCTCACCGACTCGTGGAGGGGTAATCGCCCGATAGAATTCGTCCGCCTCGCGGCGTCGCTGTGCGATGATCTGGCCGAATTGGCCGCCGAAAGGGTCCGCTAAGGTAGCGTTGCTGAGCCGCAGCCGAGTGACGGCAGTTTTGCCGGCGCCCACACTCAGCTGATAGTGCGCGGCAGTCTTGGTTCCAATCTGGTTCGGATTGACCGCCTCTCGACGGCCCGCGACAACATAGAGATTGATCCCGTCCTTTACGTATGGCGACGGATTGGGCCTACCGAAGATCCGCTCATTGTTGGTATCATTTTCGGTGAACAACAGCTGCGGATTTCCGTCGCAATGCAGCAGGAAGCCGCCGAGCTCGGCATGCGTCGTTTCGATCGTGACGATGTTTTCTCCTAGCTTCTGTCGCAAGGAGGGTTTCGGCTGGTCTGGCCACCAGGTCCAGGTGTTGCGGAACCACAGTGTCGGCAGCACCTGCAGCACCGCCGCCTCAGGCCCACGGTTCGCCACGCTGATCTGGATCAGGAAGTCAGTCGGCGCTGCTTTCGCGTACTCGACGAACACATCAAAGTATCGGTCATCATTGAAAATGCCGGTATCCAATAATTCATATTCCCAATCGTTGCGACCGCGCCGCCGGTTTGTCTCTATTAGTTCTTGGTATGGGTATGGACTATGTGGATATTTATACAGAAATTTCAGATATGAGTGGGTCGGCGTGCTGTCGAGATAGAAGTAGTATTCCTTGACGTCCTCGCCGTGATTGCCCTCGCTGTTGGTCAGGCCGAACAGCCGCTCCTTGAGGATCGGGTCCTTGCCGTTCCACAGCGCCACGGCAAAGCACAGCCGCTGATGGTCGTCGCTGAACCCTGCCAGACCGTCTTCGCCCCAGTGATAGGCACGGGACCGCGCCTGGTCGTGCGTGAAATAATTCCACGCATCGCCGTTCTCGCTGTAGTCCTCGCGAACAGTGCCCCACTGGCGCTCACTGAGATACGGGCCCCATTGCTTCCATGGCACCCCCTTCTCACGCGCCTCATCCAATCGCAACTCCTCCGCCGTCTTCCCGCGTTCTGGGCTCATCTGGTCAGGCAACAGTCTTCTCCAGTGTAGTCAGCCGTTCTATAACGAAGGTTATTCGAGCTCGAAGAGAGTTTCCCCTGAGCAAGGCACCAAATTTTCTCTTGGCGCAGGCTTTCGCAAGCGCAACTCAACAGATATGCGTGGTCGCGGCGTGCACCAGCATCGGGCCGGTGGGGTCATCATGCTGGTGTTCTCGATTGCTGATAGGGCATGCAACAGTGCGCGCTCGTTTTCGCAATACCCGCCGACCGATGAGAAAGCATTGTTGCGTCTGTCAAATTTCTCACTCATTCGGACTTTTCTTTATGGCCGAAATAACCGTAGGCGCCTACCGTTAGAAAATTTATCAAAACTGCTACCACGTTCCACGCGATCACTGGTCTCGAAGCAATCAAAATGCCGTAGTAGACCCAGAGGATCTGAAAAGTGCCCATGATTGCCGCCATCATTGGGTACATACCCGCGCGCGACCGACGCTTGAGCATGCCGGCCAAATCCGGCACGGCAGCAAAGGTTGTTCCCATACCCGCGAGAAAGCCAAAGATCTCTGAGCGTTGAAGCCCAGGGAAAAACAGACTCTGCGTGTCGCGCGGAACCAGGTCCTGGCAACCGTAGAGCGTGATCAGGCTCAGCAAAAGGAAAACAACTGTGATTCTATTAGATTGGCCCATCACGACAACCGAATCTGATGGATCCGACGAGGTCGCGGCCGGTGCCTTGATAGGTGGCGAATTAATTCGCTGACCAGCTGGAGCAGACCCGGTCTGAGTTCTGTCCTCGTCGACTGGCGAGCGCCGGGTTGCTCGGGTTCGTTCGTAATAGCTTCTTCCCGCTTCTGCTGGCGACCTGGCCACCGCGCGCAACTCCCGAACCATCGCCCGCCCGAAAAGAACGCACCCGCCGCGCGGCCGGGTCAGCTCTTGATCTTCCATTCGCCGGTCGGCGTGCGGCACCAGGTGAGGCGGTAGTCGCGAGGCGGTGGCCTTCCTGCGACGATGTGATGGCGCACGAGGTGGCAAGCCATGCCACCCGAATGGAACACCTTGAGTATGGTGGAGGTGCCCGAGCTTTTCGTCTCCGGATTACTCCACGAGTTGGACTGGCCCACCTTGCTCGGCTCTACCGCATTCAGCCGCGCCACGCTCTCGAACAACATCTGGTTATCAGAAGGCGCAAGACCCTGGCCAAAGTGTCCCGAGAACGGGATGACTTGGGCCTTTGCCGCCAGGGGCAGAAGGGCGGATATCGCGAGCGCCGCCGACAAGCAGTGTAGTGACCAGGGTCGCATGCATCTCTCCTTCCCGTCCTCGGCGCCACTGCGCCCGGCCAATACGGCTATGCACCAAGCGCCAGCGCAAGCGCAAGCCTCTGTGGTCACGGTTCAGCTGGAGACCACAATGATTTCGTTTTACCACCTGCTGACCGGCCGAACGGCCAGCGGCTGTTCTCGCGTTAGCTGAATTTCTTCCGCTTCATGGCGGATCACGAGGCATTCGCCTCCACGCAGCGCGTATTCCACCTTTTCCTGACCGATTTCGATTTCCAGCATCTGGCCGCGGTAGGTGACGGGAAACCGAAGTATGGCGTTGTCCTCTGGCGCGCGACGCGGCCAAAATGACAATGTCCCGTCATTGTCCCGCATGCCGCCGAGCCCGTAAGCGAGCATCATCCAAGTACCGCCCATTGAGGCGATATGGCAGCCATCCTTCACGTTACCGCCCACGTCGGCCAGGTCCATCAGTAGTGCCGCCATCCCGTACCGAATTGATTTGTCTATATCACCGACTTCCGCTGCGATGATTGCCTCAACGCAAGACGACAGCGACGAGTTGCCGGTGGTCAAAGGGTCGTAAAATTCAAAGTTACGTTTCTTTGCTTCGGCGGAGAACGCATTCCCCAGCAGGAACATGGCCAGCACCACGTCTGCCTGTTTGATCACCTGCTTGCGATAAATATTGAGCGGATGGTAAGTTAGCAGCAGCGGATAGCGGTCGCTCGGCGTGTTCTGGAAATCCCAGGGCTCTCGATCCAGAAAACTGTCGTCTTGTGGGATTATCCGAAGCTTCTCGTCGTATGGCACATACATGCTCTCCACCGCCCTTACCCACGCCTCCGGCTCAGAGGGTTCGAGCGCCGTTTTTTGTACCAGCGCGTTGTATGAATTTGGGTAGGTCGTCTGCAGATACTGGATGGTCTCGGCAGCGTAGCGCAGGTTTTCGCGGGCCATCAAGTTAGTGTAGGCGTTGTTGTTGACGACCGTGTTGTATTCGTCTGGCCCGGTGACGGAGTTGATGCAGAATTTCCCTTCTTTTGCCTCGGAGTAGAAGCCCAGGCTCAGCCATAGGCGTGCCGTCTCCACGAGCATCTCGGCGCCGCAGTCCCGCAGGAACGGCTCGTCGCCCGTCGCCTGCACGTACTTGCGCAGCGCGTACATGATGTCCGCGTTAATGTGGTACTGTGCTGTTCCGGCAGCGTAGTATGCCGATGCTTCTTCCCCGCTGATGGTCCGCCACGGGAACATGGCGCCTCGATGGCCCAATTGCCTTGCGCGGGCTCTTGCCTGCGGCAGCATCTTGTAGCGGAACGTCAGCAGGTTCTTTGCAATCCGCGGCGAAGTATAGATCAGGAACGGCAGCACATAGATTTCGCTGTCCCAAAAATAATGCCCCTCATACGCTTGTCCGGTGAGGCCTTTCGCCGGCACACCCGCGTCTTCGGCGCGCGCTGAGGCCTGCAGGATGTGGAAAAGGTTGAAGCGGACCGCTTGCTGGATCTCCACGGTGCTGCGCTTTGTGCGTTCTTCTCTGATATCCCTCACCCGGACATCGCTGCGGCGCCAGAAATCGTCCATGTACTGCTCTTGGGAGACAAGCAGTTCCTGGAATCCCTGGGTCATCATACGGTCCATGGTCCACTCGGCACGGCCGCAAAGTTCTTCAACCGAAGCCGTCTGCGATGTGTGATAGACCATGTATTTGGTGAGGCGGATCGGACTGTCGGGCAGAGCTTCAATTGTGAAGGCGACCTGGCCGAAATCCTCGGTGTTAGCAACCTTGTGGGCATGCGGGCAGACGGTCTCTAATGAATGGTCGGTGGCACACGCCAGGGTCAAGCGGCTCTTTTCCGTCGCGTGGCACAGCACGATCCGTTGGTCTTTGGCGTAGCTGGAGCGGGGATGGAGTACCCGCCCTGCAAAGAACCGCGTCTGTCGCGGATCGTCAGCGGCAGTGACGGTGCTCGGTTCATTTACTGCCATCTCCGAAGAGATCACGAGGGATGCCGCCGCATTAAGAAGAGTAACCATGTAGGAGATGGCGGCCACGTGCCTATTGGCGAAAGACACCAAACGCCGGGATGTGATGAGCACCTGCTTGCCTGCCGGCGTCTCCCAGAGGACCTCCCGGTCGAGCGTCCCGGACTTCAAATTGAGCCGGCGGTCGTAGCTCAAGAGGTTCGCATTGGGCAGCCAGAAGGGCTCGTCGTCGACGAAGAGCTTGATTATCTTGCTGTCGGTCACGCCTATGATGGTCTGGCCGGTTTTCGCGAAGCCATAAGCCTCTTCCGGGTACACGATTGGGCTGGTCTCATAGAACCCATTGATGAGGGTGGTGTTTTCGGCATTGGGGCCGCCCTCCTCCGGGCATCCGCGCATGCCGAGATATCCGTTGCCGAGCGCCAGCATTGTTTCCAGCTGGGCCAGGAATTCGGGGTGAAATCCCTTTTCGATGACGTTCCACTCGTCGGCCGGATAATCATGGGATGGCGGCCTGAGGCGTTCATGATGGATCATCGGGCTGCTCCTCGCACGACAGGGTGGGGAATTGGGTTAGCAGCCTATATCGACACCTCCAGTGTCGCGCCCACAGCCAGGCTGCCAGTGGTAGCCGCAGTCCGCATCTCCATCCCCTCACCTTCCACCAACGTCGCATGCGCCGTTCGTCCAGTTATGCGGATCGCCACGGACCGGCCCCTCCAGCGCACGCGGAATGATAAGCTGCGCCACTGGGGCGGGAGCCTCGGGTTGATCCCAAGCGTATCGCCTTTCAGGTCGAGGCCGGCGAAGCCGAGTACTATCGCCTGCCACAGCCCTCCCAGTCCGGCGATCCGTATGCCGCCGGCGCTGTTCGGGTCCAGTTCAAGGTCCGCGGCCGCGGCCTGGCGGAGAAAACGAAGGGCGGTTTCGGTTTCGCCGAGCCGTGCCGCGACCAGCGCGTGGATACCCGCGCTCAGCGAACTGCCATGGGCACAGCGTGGCTCGTAGTGGCGGAAATTGGCTTTCGCCGCCGCGCCCGGGAACTCCTCCGGCAGGAGCGCGAGCAGTGCAACCACATCGGCCTGTTTGACGACCTGCGATCGCTGCGTTCGCTCGCGGCCTATCACCACGTCGATCGGCACCTTGCGGTCGGCGTACAGCGACAGGTCGAGCGGTTCCAGCTTGTGATATCCGGCAAATTGCTCGTAGAGCCCGGTGGCCGGATCGAGACCGGTAACGATGCGTCCAACCGCGTCGCGCCAGTCGGCAAGTTCAGGCTCGCCCAGCGCGAGCCGTTCCCGCAGCGCTGCGGCACGGTCGGGCCAGCGGGTGCGCATCACTTCGATCGCCTCGAGTCCTCGCGCAATATTCCAGCGCGCCATCACGTTAGTGAATGCGTTGTCGTCCACGTCCTCGTGGTACTCGTCGGGCCCGATCACGTGGCGGATATGCCGCTTGCCGTCCGCCTCCGGCACGGCGCGCGACGCCCAGAAACGAGCGGTCTCCAGCAGAATCTCCGCGCCGGCATCGATGAAGAACCCGTCGTCGCCCGTTGCACGCCAGTACTGCCAGACCGCATAGGCCACGTCGGCGCTAATGTGTTGCTCCATCCTGCCGGTCAGGATGTCGATTGTCTCTCCGGCGGGACCCACCACGCGCTCCGGCGTAGTCTCCTCGCCGGTGTCGGCCGATTCCCAGGCGTAGAGCGCGCCTTTGTAGCCCATCGCTTCTGCCTTGGCGCGCGCGCCGGGCAGCGTGTGATAGCGATACATCAGCAGCGCGCGCGCCGCCTGCGGCCAGACCGCGACATAGAATGGCAGCAGATAGATCTCGGTATCCCAGAACACATGACCGAAATACGCATCCCCGGTCAGGCCGCGTGCGCCAACCGAGACACGTTCGTCCTGCGGGTTAGCGGCGCTCGTAAGATGGTAAACGGCGAAGCGGGCGGCCTCCTGCACCTGATCGTCACCCTCGATGATGAGGTCGCTCGCGTCCCAACGCTGCTGCCATGCCGTCTCGTGCGCTCCCAGCACCCCGCGCCAGCCAAGCGCGCGGCTGCGCGCCAGCGCATCGGTGGCAACCGGGGCCGGGTCGTCCGCCAACCTGTCGGAACGCGCCACCGTGACGAGACGGTCGAGTTCGAGCACCTGTCCGGCAACCGAACGCCAACGCCAGATCCAACGCAGCGAGAACGACCGCTCCGGGACGAGCGGACGGCCATCGGCCCGCAATGTGACGCTGCCCGCCATCGCGACAGCTTTATGGGAGCCCTCCGTGTGCCAGGCACAGACATCGCGGTCCAGCTGTAGCGGCTCCATGCCCATGCCGGCCATGGCGAAGTTGGCCTCCAGTGTCACGTCGATGCCGTCGCGGTCGAGCGAAAACCTCAGGAGCTGCAGTGCCACCGCGCGATCCGCCAGTGACACGAGGCGCAGTTCGTCGCTGCTTATGGTGATGCCAGTGTGCGCCCTGTAGCTCAGGTCCGAGAGGAGGATGCCGCGGCGCATATCGAGCTGGCGCACGCTGGCGAGGAACTCTCCATCCAGCAAGAGTTGCGGGTTGTCGTCCAGCACAAGTCTCACGCGCGACCAGTCCGCGACGGGCACCAGCGCGGGCACCGGCGGCACGGTATTAGGTCTGTCGAACAGGCCTGCAACATAACAGCGCGGCCACGACGCCCATCTGACATAGCCCTGCCAGCTGACCCATGTCGGGCCACGGCTGACCGGACGCGAGGCCCGCATCCCTAGAAACCCGTTGCCGAGTGCAAAGCGGGATTCCACCGCATTCTCGGTCAGCACGTTGTACCCTTCGTGGGTCAGAACCCAGCTAGCATCTTGCGTCGGCTCCAGCGCCTCATGCATCATCGGGCTGTTCCTCCCAAGAGCGTAGGTGTGGTCAATCCACCAGCTCGGCCAGATCGCTCACCACCAGATCCGCGCCATGCTGCCGAAGCTCCTCGGCATTCCCCTTGCGTGCGACGCCGATCACAAAGCCAAAACGCCCGGCAGACCCGGCCTCCACTCCCGAAAGAGCATCCTCGATGACGACCGCGCGCGTCGGTTCAACCCCGAGTAGCTTTGCCGCCATCAAAAACGTATCCGGGGCAGGTTTTCCGTGCAATTGCCGGGCATGGATTACGTTGCCGTCGACTTGTACATCGAAGAAGCCATCCAACTTGACGGCCTTTAGAACCACCGTGCAGTTCTGGCTGGAGGTGACGACGGCGATTTTGAACCCGCGACGGCGGAGCTGATGAATGAGTTTGATGCTTCCCTCGTAAGGCTCGACCCCTGTCTCTTCAATGACCTTATTGACCAGCTCGTTCTTACGGTTGCCCAGTCCGCCCACCGTTTCAGCGTCTGGCGGATCGTCCGGGGTCCCCTCGGAGAGCCGGATGCCGCGAGATGTGAGAAAGTCCCGAACACCGTCGAAGCGAGGCTTCCCATCGACATATAGCCGGTAATCTGCGGCGGAATCGAAAGGAGTGAAATACTTCGCCGCTCTGTGTCGCGCGTTTTCGAAGGTACTCGTCAAACATCTGTTTCCAACACGCCGCATGCACGCTGGCGGTGTCGGTGATCACACCGTCGAGGTCGAGCAGGACGGCGTCGTACCGGTCCCGGGTGATCGCACGCTGGGCATCGGGCTGTGGCATTTTCCCTCTCCTGCTGCCGATGTGTTTTTTTCGCGGGGCAACTGCCTTAGCCGGCCGTGCGTCCCGGCAGCGGCCCGTTCCAAACCTTTACGGCGGGGACGTCGCGGTAATAGCCGAGAACGCACAGAGTGCCCGTATCCAGCAGAAAATGCTGCCCCGCGCCCGCCGGCGACCCGATCCAGCGCGCGACGAGCACCCGCAGCACGTGCCCGTGGGCGAACAGCGCCACGTCGCCATCGGCTGCACGGGCTCGGGCTATCACCCGATCCACCCGCGCGCCCACTTGCTCCGGCTTCTCGCCACCGGGGCATCCATCTCGAAATAATAGCCAGCCAGGTGCCCTCTCGTGGATCTGCTTGGTCGTTATTCCCTCGTATTCGCCGTAATTCCACTCGGCAAGATCGGGGTCGATAACCGCGACGGCACCGAGACCCGCCAAGTCGCAGGTTTCTTGCGCTCGCTGCATCGGGCTGCAGAGGACGAGCGTAAATGCCTCCTCGGCGAGCACCGGCCGTATTT
>CAWFTG010000004.1:0-125702 GCA_963818695.1 uncultured Alphaproteobacteria bacterium | reverse complement strand
CCGCTAGCTCGGCTGGTTTTTGGGTTCCCGTGGAAGAGACATGTAAAGCGCAAAGGATGCGACCCATACCGCGAAGCCGGGCACGAGCAGTTTCGGGCCGACCCGCTCTTTTTTCTCCATAAAGCCGCACCAAAAAAGCCGCCAGTTTCAGCAACGGCTCTTGCCCGCTATTGGTTCCCGCCGATGAGGAGCAAAGGGCTCCTCTTACTCGTCTTCCTCAAAGCCGGTGAGCGCCAGAGCCCGCGCACGGTAGCCTTTCTTCGTCGCGAAATAGACGAGCGCCTCCTCGCGCCCATGGGTGACCCAGACCTCCTCGGCGGCTACTTCGTCGATCGTGGCTGTCAGCTCATCCCAGTCGGCGTGATCGGAGATCACGAGCGGCAACTCGACGCCGCGCGCCTTGGCCCGCTGGCGCACCCGCATCCACCCCGACGCCATCGCGACCAGCGGGTCCGGCAGCCGCCGCGACCAGCGGTCGGTCGTGGCGGCGGGCGGCGCCAGCACGATGCGGCCCTTGAGAGCCTCGCGTGTGGCCTCGGCCCATGGCAGCACTGGCCCGAGAGGCACCCCAAGGCTCTCATAGAGTTCTGTCAGGCCGATCAGCGCGCCGTGCAGATAGAGCCGGCTCTTCGTATCCCGCGCGTCGCAACAGCGCTAGAACACGCTGGCACTTGCCGAGCGCATAAACCCCGACGACGTGACAGCGCTCGGGAAAAAGGGTGAGCGAATGCAGCAGCTTGTCGATCTCGAGCGGTTGGGCGGTGGCGGAAGACGGGCAATCCGAAGATCGCCTCGGTAATGAAGAGATCGCAGTTGCACGGCTCGAAGGGCGCGCAAGTCGGGTCCCCCCGGCGCTTGTAGTCGCCGGAGACGACGACCCGCGAGCCGCGGTAATCGAGCACGATTTGCGCGCTGCCCAGCACGTGGCCGGCGGGGAGCAGACGCACCCCGACCGCGTCGATCGCGATGGGTTCGCCATAGTCGAGCGGCTGCAGCGAACCTCCGGCCAGCTCGCCATAACGCGACTGCATGATTGCGATCGTGCCCGGTGTCGCCAGCACGCGCTCGCTCCCCGGCCGGGCGTGGTCGCCGTGCCCGTGCGTGATAACAGCGCGCGGCACCGGGAGCAGCGGATCGACATGAAAGCCGCCGGGCTCGCAATAGAGCCCGGCCGGCGTTGTCGTGATCCAGGTCTCGGGCCGCGGAGGGGAGGGCGACATCGGGCGCAAGGTGGCGTTGCCGGGAACCCCTGATATAGGAGCCGGGCCCGGCGCGGTGAACGGCCAGCTTCGAGAAACTCAGATCAGCCGCCTCAAGGTCTCGGTATCGCGGATCAAGACCGACGCCTTGCCGAGGTCTATCAGGCCCTGGCGGTGCCAGTTCTGCAGAATTTTATTGACGCTCTCCCGACTGCCTCCGGCCATGTTGCCGAGTTCTCTCTGCGAAACGTGAAGCTCCACGGAGGTGCTTTGCAATCCGTGCAGGCCGACGCTCTCGGCCAGGTGCAGCAAGGCTTTTGCGAGGCGCGACTTGAGATGCCGAAACATCACATCCTCGACCTGCTCGCTGGTCTGCCGTACCCGCTGGCACAGAATTCTCAGCAGGATCATGCAAAGATCCGCCCGATTTTCAAGCAGACGCAAAAAATCCCTGCGGTTCAATACCAAGAGCTCGCAGTCGGTCATCACAGTCGCATCCGCGCTGCGCTCTTCACCGTCGAGGACCGCTATTTCACCGAAGATTTCACCAGCATTGATTATGTTGAATATGATTTCTCTGCCTTCGTTGGAAAGCGAACTGATCTTGATGCTGCCTTGCAATACGGCGATCAAGCTTTGCCCGGGCGACCCTTTGGCAAAGATCTCGTGGCCGGCTGGATAGCGTTCTAGTCGGGCATAACTTATCAGCGAGTTTATCTCGTTGGCGGTCAGCTTCCCGAACAACGGGTGATGTTCAAAGATCTGCCGTTTTTGCTGATGCGTTGGGGAGTTCATGGCAATTGCCTTCTAGCACGATCAAGAAGGCGAGAAAGTTATCTCTCGCCAGAGCAAGCGCCGTCGGTCGATGCGCTGTTACATTGAGCCTTGTGCCGGTTAGTATTCTATCATGTTGAGGCCGCTTTAGCATTAACCTTTTTACATGGAGTATTACGCTCCGTGCCCCGCACTCGCCAAATCTTGACCGCCCGACCGGGAGACGACTAGGCTGCAAAATCTCAATCTGCAGTTTCCGGCACTCGGTGGAGGCTCGCTATGAGGTGCCCTCGGTGTAGCGCCGACAATCTCGCCGGGATGAAAGTTCTGCGGACAATGCGGAGCGGCGCTGGGCGTCCTCTGTCCGTCTTGCGGCTCGGGCAATCCTCCCGAACACCGGTTTTGCGGCCAATGCGGCGCGCCGCTGGACCGCCCGGGCTGCAGGAAGCCGTTGCGCCGAGAGCCATTTGCACCGAAACCCGCCGCTGGGCTCCGCGGATCACGCTTCCCGGCGAAATGAAGCAGGTCACGGTGCTGTTCTGCGACATCGTCGGCTCTACTCCTGCTCACCGAACGGCTCGGGGCCGAGGCGATGCGCGACCTCGTCAGCTCGTTTCTGGCCACGAGCCTTGCCGAGGTGCATCGTTATGGAGGAACCGCGCCGCAATTTACCGGCGATGGATTTATGGCGCTGTTCGGCGCCCCGGTGACGCAGGAAGACCACGTACAGCGCGCATTGCTCGCCGCCTTGGCGATCCAGCGGGCGCTCGGCGGGACGAGGACCAAGCGGCGCCGATAATTTGGACTTGCCGGTGCGGATCGGGATCCACACCGGACCGGTGGTGTTCGGCCCAGTCGCCGAAAGATTTCCGATGGATTATACGGCGATCGGCGACACCGCCAATGTCGCGGCCGGGATCCAGCAGGCCGCCCAGGCGGCGACGATCCTGCTGAGCGGGGCGACTTACGACTGGCGCAGAGCTATGCTCGGGTCGAACCGGTCGGTCCGCTCGTCCTCAAGGGCAAGGCCGATCCGGTCCCTGCCTACCGCCTGCTCGACGTGTCGCAAGCGCGCGCCGCGCTGCGGCCATCCACGGCAACCCGCAGGACAACCTTCGTCGACCGGCAGAGCGATCTGGCGATCTTGAACGATTTCTTGCGGCAGGTCGAAAGCGGCCACCGGCAAGCAGTCGGCATCGTCGGCGAGCCTGGCATCGGCAAGTCGCGGCTTCTCGCCGAATTCCAGCGGCAACTCGCCAGCGAGCGGGTGACCTGGATCGAAGGCCGGTGTGTTTCCTACGGCACCGCGATCCCGTATTTGCTGATGCTCGATCTGCTGCGCAGCAATTGCGGCATTCTGGAGACCGACACCCCGGAGTCGATGATCGCGAAGGTTCGCTCGCGTCTGGAGCGGATCGGGATTGATCCGGATCAGAATAGCCTCGTGCTGCTGCATCTGTTGGGCGTCAAATACGCCGAGACTACGCCGGTCCTTGCCAATCCCGAAGCTGTCAAGGCCAAAACCTTCGACATCTTCCGCCAAGTCACGATCAAACTCAGTCTCCAACGGCCCCTCGTCCTGGTGCTCGAGGATCTGCATTGGGTCGACAAAATCTCGGAAGAATTCCTCGGGTTCCTGGCGGAAAATATCGGCGAGACGCGCGTTCTGATGTTGGCGACTTATCGGCCGGGCTATCGTCCTCCCTGGATCGACAAATCCTACGCTGTGCAGTTGCCGGTGCAGCCGCTATCTCACGACGACAGCATCGAGGTCGTTCGCTCGGTGCTGAATACCGAACGGATGATCGAACTGGCTGCCGAGGAGATTGTCGCAAAGGCGGACGGCAATCCCCTCTTCCTCGAGCAATTGACCCTGCACGCCGGCGAGGCAAAGAACCTTCGATCGGGTCTGATGGTGCCGGACACGATCCATGACGTCGTGATGGCGAGGATCGATCGGCTATCAGACGGCCGAAACAGCTGCTGCAGGTCGCCGCCGTCATCGGCCGTGAATTTTCGCCGCGTCTCTTGAGCGCCGTGTGGCGGGATGCGGAGCCGATAGAGGGCCGCTACGGGAACTCAGTCGTCTCGAATTCATTTACGAGCGGCGGTCGGCGACGGGGTCGTCTACGTCTTCCGCCACGCGCTGACGCAGGAGGCGGCCTACGGCAGCCTCCTCGATCGTCACCGCAGTGCGCATCACGGCATTGTCGGACGTGCCTTCGAGCAGATCTATCACGACCGCCTCGAGGAGGTGGCCGAACTGCTCGCATTTCATTTCGGACGTAGCGAGGAGACCGAAAAGGCGGTCGATTACCAATACTGGCCGGGGAGAAAGCCCAATGCCGCTGGGCCAATAACGAAGCGTTGGCCTATTTCGAGGATGCTCTTCGGCGCCTCGACACGATTTCGGACATAGAGGCCAACGGACTGCGGCGCGTCGACGCCATACTCAAACAGGCTGAGGTCAAGTATGCATTGGGGCAGTACGCAAGTAACATCCAAGACCTCGGGGGGATTCGCAACATTGTAGACGCAGACTCGCGACCCTCGCCGCCGCGCTGCGTGGCATTACTGGATTGGGCTTCAGCACAGCGTGGCTGGGGGGCGGCCGGAGATTGCGATCGAACATTGCGTCGAGGCAGCGAGGATTAGCATCAGGATCCGGTCTAGACGATCTCGAGGCTCTTGCGAGAGTCCTGCCTGGCCCAGGTCTATGTTGTGGCCGGTAAGCTCGATGAGGCGATCAAAACAGGGGAACGGGCGCTTGCGAGCTTTGAAGCGCGTGGTGATCTGTGGTGGGCGGCTCGGACGCTGTGGTTTCTTGTTATGGCCTCCAACTATCTAGGAGAATGGGATGCGAGCCTGAGATATAGTCGTCGAGCGCTTGAATACCCCTTCGCAGTCCATGATGCTCGCTTCAAATCTGTCCAGGCGCTCGGCTTATGGCGGATAGGGTCCACCTATGTCCAAAGAGGCGATCTCGAACGCGCGCTAAAGTACTGCAATGATGCGCTCGCGCTTGAACCGATCCCGCGCGATGCCATGATGGCCAAAGCAGCAATCGGATATGCAGAAATCAAAGCGGGTCACGTAGATTCTGGCATAGCGCAGCTGAGTGAAGTTGTCGCCTGGTTTCGCCGCTCAGACCACCATTACGCTTACCTGCGTTACGCCTTGTGGCTCGCCGAGGCCACCTGCGGCGCCGCGATCTTGTCAACGCGCGAACCTTAATCGATGAAGTGCTTAATACCAGCCGCACCATGGGCTACCTTCACTGCGAGGGCTTGGCTTGCTGGTTAATGGGTGATTGTCTTGCTGCCGAAGCGTCGTCGGCCGCAGGGGATTATGTCGAGAGGGCGCTAAGGATTTTAGAGCAGGTGGGCGCACGGAACGATCTCGCCAAAGCGATGGTCACGCGAGCGGCAATAGACCAAGCCGCGGGAAATCTGGAGACAGCACGGAAAGTTCTCGATGAGGCGTATGCGATCTTCGTAGCGCTAGGAACCCAGGACGAGCCCGTCCGGGTTGAAGCTGCAATCGCCGCACTCCGCCGAGGCTCGCCAATTCCACTCCTTGCGGAGCGATCTTGATACGTCGGGTTCTGGAGTTCCAATCGAGATTTGCCTGCGGGATCAGCAAGGGCCGGACGTTGCTTCGGCCTTGATGGCACAGCCAACTTTCTCACCGGCTTCCTTTGCAGCTCAGCAGACCTTAAGAAAAGCTTCGGATGTGTGAACCAGCTCACACGAGCTCGGCGCTGGAGACAATAGCGTGAGTAGTTGTTTCAAAGTTGCGCTAACGCCCTTGGGTGCTCGCTTTCGAGCGAAGTACTTAGTGGAATGAGGGAATCCTCTACAGGAGACGAGCAATGAGCATCGAATGCGATCTCGGAACGTTGATCCGGATGTGCAACCCCTATGGGAGTGGCAAGCCAGGAACAATGCACGCGGGGCCCGGCGCACCGCCAGATGTGCGACAATTGGTAAATGCAAGAGATCCGGAAACTGAGGATCTCGGCCGGTTCCAGGTGCAGGTTGAGAATTATGCGGGAGAGTGGCTGTTCAAGGGGAGTTCGTACCGGGTGAATAGGGCCTTGCTCATTCCGTATCGTTGCCCGCTCACAGCCAAGGATGGCACCTTTCTCCCGATCTTTGCCACCCAGCATCTATTAATTGGCTACGCCGGTGGGAACGGTCCTTAATTCAACTACGGCCCGCGGGCCGGACGATCAAACTCCGGCCCGACGGGAATTCCAACTCCAGATAGCCCTCCCTTAAAGTCCTGAGTAAAGCTGCGAAAACGGCCGAGTTGGAAGGCGCTAGATATCGGGGGGCGTTTTGGCATGACTGAGAGCACACTCGACCTAGGTGAGGTCCAAGGTGACATTCTCATGCCCCTACAAAAGGACTTCGAAAACTTCGTCTTCTTTAAAATCGTTGAGAGGGGCTTGGTTAAGCACACATTACGAGATAATATTTTTAGCAGAATCACAGTATGCAGCTGGCTCAACAACGGGAGTCCGTGATTTAACGTTGTAGGGAGCTAGGCGAGAGCACACGGGACGAGTTTCTGAGTTTTAATATCGGCTTTACAAAAACTGGTTTAACCCAGCTTATTGGCGCGCGACCAATGTTGGATCCAGCGTTTGAGAGGGGTGCTGATGATCGGAGGACGACCGAGCATTTAAACGATCCTCCCAGTTTCGTTTGGTTGTCGCGTTTCGTTTCCGACCGGATAGATGGCGTGCTCTTGATTACTGGACGCCATCGGTCATCCGTGATGTCTTACTCGAATGGGCTGCTAAGGTCGCTGGGAAGCTCCATCAAAGTCGTATATGCAGAAATGGGTTATACGCGGCCGGGAACGCAGCGCGGGCACGAGCATTTCGGTTTTCTCGATGGGGTTTCGCAACCGGGCGTGCGTGGTCTAACCCGAAAGTCGAACCCAATATACAGATCCGATGAAGGGTTGCCGGGGCAGGATCTTCTTTGGCCGGGGGAATTTGTGTTCGGCTATCCGGGGCAGCATCCCGAGCACCCGACAAAGGCAGGGCCGGCCCCGGAAATGGCGGCGCCGTGGATGCGCAACGGCTCTTATATGGTCTTTCGGCGGCTTGAGCAGAAAGTACCTGAGTTCCGTGAGTTCGTGCGGCAAACCGCGGGAAGGCTCGGCATGGATCCGGAATTGCTCGCGGCGCGCATGGTCGGCCGCTGGAAAAGCGGCGCGCCGCTGGAGCTGGCGCCGCGGCGCGACGATGCGGCGCTAGGGCGAGACGAGAAGCGCAACAACCATTTCGGGTTCGGCGACGACCGCTATCAGCGGAAATGCCCATACGCGGCGCATATTCGGAAAGTCTACCCGCGCGACGACGTGGCGCTCGCCGAGGCGCAACGGCATCGCATTATCCGCGCCGGCATTCCTTTCGGCCCCGAGGTACAACCGGGCGAGACGACGACCTGGCACAGTCGCGGGCTGATGTTTGTGTGCTATCAGACCTCGATCGAGCGGCAGTTCGAGTTCATCCAGCGCAGTTACGCCAACAACCGCGACTTTGTCGCCGGTGAGATGCGCCCCGGCGGCGGCCGCCGTCAGCCCGGGTTTCGATCCGATCATCGGACAGGCGCCCGGTAACCGCGCCCGCGAAATGGACGAGCCCTACCCGAACTATCCGGCCGGGAACCGGCGGACTACGCTCGAAATGCCGCGGCAGTTCGTCGTGCTGACCGCCGCCGCCTATTTCTTCATGCCGTCGATATCGGCGCTGCGCACGGTGCTGACCTGACCCGAGTTTCGCGCTACGCTGTCTAGTCCGACCGGAGGGGCGCGATGAAGCGAAGCACCCAGCGAATACTCACCACCCATGTCGGCAGCCTGCCGCGGCCGCCCGATCTGTTGCAGATGATCCAGGCCAAGGAGCGGGGCGAGCCGCTCGACGGCGACGCCTTTGCGCGCCGCGTCGCCAGCGCGGTCGCCGAAGTGGTTCGCAAGCAGGCGGAAAGCGGCATCGATATCGTCGCCGACGGCGAGATGGGGCGGTTCGGCTTCATCCCCTATGTGAACGAACGTCTTGCCGGCATCGAGCCGCGCAAGAGCGGCGGCCGCGGCAGCAACTGGGCCCAGTCGCGGGAATTTTTGGCGTTTCCGGAGTATTACCAATGGGCCTCGCAAATGCCGGGAGCGGCGGGGAGGAATCCGCCGACCCAATGGGTATGCACCGGGCCGATCGCCTATCGCGGGCGGGACGCGCTGCAGCGCGACATCGGCAATCTGAAGGCCGCCCTCACCGCAGTGACTTGCGAGGAAGCCTTCATGCCGGCGGTGTCCCCGAGCAACCTCGCCAACTGGAACACCAATGAGTATTACAAAACCGACGAAGAGTTCCGCATCGCCATTGCCGACGCGCTGCACGAGGAGTACCAGGCGATCGTCGATGCCGGCCTCGTCCTGCAGATCGATGATCCGCAGTTGGCGAGTCATTGGGCGATGCACCCCGGGATCGACCTCGCCGAGTGCCGCAGATGGGCGAGCGGCAGCGTCGAACTGCTGAACCACGCGCTGCGCGGCATCCCAGCGGAGCGGGTCCGCTATCATACCTGCTACAGCATCAATATGGGCCCGCGAGTGCACGACATGGAATTGAAGCACATTGTCGATATTATGCTGCAGGTGCGGGCCGGCGCCTATTCCTTCGAGGCGGCCAACCCGCGGCACGAGCACGAATGGCGCGTCTGGGAAACGGTGACGCTGCCTGAAGGCAAGGCATTGATCCCCGGAATTGTCACCCATGCCTCAAATCTGGTCGAACATCCCGAAACCGTTGCGCAGCGGATTGCGCGCTTTGCCGGCGTCGTCGGGCGCGAAAGCGTGATCGCCGGCGCCGATTGCGGCTTCGCCAGCTTTTCAACGTCCTGCGAGGTCCATCCCAGCGTCGTCTGGACCAAATTGGCGGCATTGGCGGAAGGCGCGCGCCTCGCGACGAATGAATTATGGGGTCGGGCCTAAGGGGCGCCGTCAACTATGCGAACAATGACGGGCGGCGGGTAGGCGCCCGGAATGACGTGTTCTCGATGCGGAGCTGACTGCCCCGACGGCATGAAGTTCTGCGGGCAGTGTGGCGCGCCGCTTGCTCCTATCTGCCCGTCGTGCGGCTCTGCCAACTCTCCGGGCCACAAATTCTGCGGCCAGTGCGGCGCGCCGCTCAGCATGCCGGGGCTGCGCGAGGCGGCCGCGCCGGAACCGTATACGCCGAGGCCTCGGACCGCCGGGGCAGTGAGCACGCTTCCCGGCGAAATCAAGCAAGTTACCGTCCTCTTCTGCGACATCGTCAACTCGACTCCGCTCACCGAGCGGCTCGGAGCCGAGGGGATGCGCGACCTCGTCCATGCCTTTCTCGAGGCCAGCCTGGCGGAGGTGCACCGTTATGGCGGCACGGCGCCGCAATTTACCGGCGACGGGTTCATGGCCTTGTTCGGGGCGCCGCTCACTCAGGAGGACCACGTAAGGCGCGCGTTATTGGCGGCCCTTGCCATACAACGGGCGCTCCTCGAAGGTGGCGCGGCGACCGAGCCCGAGCTCTTCGAGCTGACGGTGCGAATTGGCATCCACACGGGTCCGGTCGTATTCGGCCCGGTCGCCGACAATCTGGCGATGGACTACACGGTCATCGGTGATACGGCCAATGTGGCCGCCCGGCTTCAGCAAGCCGCGGAGCCGGGAACGATCCTCTTGAGCGAAGCGACTTTCCTGCTGGCGCAAGGCTATACGCGTGTCGAGCCGGTCGGACCGCTCATTCTCAAAGGCAAGGCCGAGCCGATCCCGGCTTTCCGTTTGCTCGGGGTGTCGCATCGCCGATCCGGGCTGCGGGAATTGACATCGCCTCGTACGGCGGTTTTTGTCGATCGCGAGAGCGAGCTCGCGATCCTGAACAATTTTCTTCGGCAGGTCGAAAACGGACATGGCCAAGCCGTCGGCCTCGTGGGTGAGCCCGGCATCGGCAAATCCCGGCTGCTCGCCGAATTCCGGCGGCAGGTCGCTGACGAACGGGCGACCTGGGTCGAAGGACGATGCCTCTCCTACGGCACCGCGATCCCCTATTTGCTGGCACTCGACCTTTTGCGCAGCAACTGCGGCATTCTCGAGGCGGATACCCCCGATGTTGTCGCCGACAAAATCCGCGCGTGCCTTCGCGAGGGCGGGATGGATCCGGACGAGGACGGGCCGGTCCTCCTCCATCTACTGGGAATCAAAGACGCCGCCGGCTCGCCGGCGCTGTCGAACCCCGAGGCGGTCAAAGGCAAGGCTTTCGAAACCCTCCGGCAGCTCGCGGTAAAGCGAAGTCACCGGCGCCCCCTTATTCTGGTGCTCGAAGACCTCCATTGGGTCGACAAGATATCGGAGGAGTTTCTTGGCTTCCTCGCGGAGAATATTCGCAACGTCCGGGTGTTGCTGCTCGCCACTTACCGGCCCGGCTACCAGCCGCCGTGGATCGACAAGTCGTACGCGGGGCAGACCCCGCTGCAACCGTTGTCGCGGGACGACAGCGTCCAGATGGTTCGTTCCGTGCTTCGGACGGAGCATTTGATCGACCTGGTAACCCAGGAGATCGTCGCCAAGGGGGACGGCAACCCGTTTTTCCTGGAGCAATTGGCGTTGCACGCCGGCGAGGCGCGGGATCTTCGCACTGATCTCATGGTGCCGAATACGATCCACGACGTCGTGATGGCGCGCATCGATCGACTGGCGGACGAAACCAAACGACTTCTGCAAACTGCCGCGGTGATCGGCCGGGAATTCCCGCTGCGGCTGTTGAGTGCCGTATGGAAGGGACTCGGCTCGGCGGAAGACCATCTGCGCGAGCTCATCCGCCACGAATTCGTCTACGAGCGCATCGCAACCGAGGGATCGGTCTGTGTCTTCCGCCATGCGCTGACGCAGGAAACCGCGTATGGCAGCCTGCTCGAGCGCCATCGCCGCGTTTATCACGGCCACATCGGCCATGCTCTCGAGGAGCTCTACAGCGGCCGCGCAGACGAAGTCGCGGAACTGTTGGCGCTCCATTTCGGCCGCAGCAACGAGGCGGAAAAGTCCGTCGATTACGCGATCCTCGCGGGAGAGAAGTCGCAGCGCCGCTGGGCCAACAGCGAAGCGCTGACTTACTTCAGCGACGCACTGCAACGTCTCGACCTGCTGCCCGGCACGGAGGCCAACCGGCTGCGCCGCATCGACGCCGTGATCAAGCAGGGCGACGGCAAGTTCGCTCTCGGACAGCACGCCGAGCATATCCAGGCTCTCGATCAAATCGCCGGCCTCATTGACCAGACCGACGACCCGCATCGCCGCGCCACGTGGCACTACTGGCGCGGGTGGACGCACATCATGACGGGTGGCCGGCCCGACATCGCGATCGATCACTGCAACAAGGCAACAGAGCTTGCCGCGGCGGCCGGCTTGGACGAAATCAAGGCCTATGCCGAGGCCTGCCTAGCGCAGGTGTACTTGGTTGCCGGCAGGTTCCGCGAAGTAATCGATTCGGGTGAGCGCGCCCTCGCCGCCTTTGAGGCTATGGGCAATCTGTGGTGGGCTAGCCGAACACTCACCCATCTAAACCCTGCGGCCACAGCTCTCGGAGAGTGGCACAGGAGCTTGAGTTATTGCCGCCGCATCCTCGGGCATGGTGCCATTCTCAATGATGTCCGCCTCAGGGTCATCGGCCTGTGGCGCATGGGAGCGGCATACATTTATCAAGGCGATCTCGAACGCGGGGTACAGTGCTGCAATGAAGCGCTCGCACTTGACCCCCTTCCATTCGATGCCGCAATGGCGAGAGGAATCCGCGGATACGGGGAAATCAAGGCAGGTCGGCTCGACGCCGGTATTACGGATCTTGCAGAATCAGTCACTTGGCTCGATGATTCTCGCCTTCGCTATACGCATGCACACTATGCGCTGCGGCTCGCCGAAGGCTATCTCCGCCGCGGAGATCACGCACTCGCCCGACCATTGATCGAACGTGTGCTGGAGACGAGCCGGAAAACCGGCTACCTGCATTTCGAGGGTCTGGCGTGCTGGCTAATGGCTGAGTGCCTAGCGCCCGAAGCCCCTGCTTCCGCCGAGCCCTATGTGCAGACCGCGATGGAGATCCTAGGCCGCGTTGGCGCCCGCAACGATCTCGCACGCGCTATGCTAACGCGCGCGGCATTGCGCCAAGCCGCCGGGGATGTCGCCACCGCCCGGCATCTGCTCGACCAGGCCGCCGCGATCTTCCGAGCACTCGGCACCCTCGACGAACCCGCCCGCATGGCAGCGGCCCGCGCCGCCCTCGCCCGCGGCGCGCCGATCGCACTGCTCGCGGCAGGCTCGTCAGCTCAGACGGGCCCCCGATCGGTTTAAATCTTACGCAGCGAATTGGTTTCGGCGTGCGGGTCGCAAAGCGCTGGAAGCGAGCTCGAGAGCTTGATACGCTATCTCTCGTTTATGGCAACTTATCAGCAAGCGCGCTGTCGCGGGCAACTTAGCGTCAAAAAGGCGATCAAGCCGCACATGAGCAAGGGGAGATATTGACCAATGAAGCGCTCTGCAATCCCGCTTGTCGGCATTCTCTGCCTGGCGATTTGGGCCTGTGTCCAGCCGGCGCCGGCACCTCCGCCTGTGGTGACTTCCGGGCTGTCCTCGGTTAGTTGCGGTGCGGGCGACGATCTGCTCAACCATATTCACTATACAAACTTCATGCCGGTATACCCGTTCACGACTGAACCATCGCCCTCATTGGGCGCCCCGCAGGTTGATCCCCACATCCAGAGCGATCTGGCGGCAGCCTTTACCGCCAATTCGGCTTTCTCAAGAAATGAACTCTGCACCCTCGACGGCCTCTTTATCAATACTGCACAGTGTTCAAGCTATGCTCCGAGCAGCTGCGGCACAATGCAAGACACGGACGTTGTGGACAACTCCTGGGGATTTCGCACCCAGTCAAATCATAAATATGTCGCCATTTCGCTCGGGATGTGGCGATGCCCACAGGGATCCACGCAGGATTACTGTGCGCCGACGTTTACGCAATTTCACCAAAGGCTGGCTACGGCTCTACTCGACCGAACCGCAGGGATCTCGACGGGTATAAAGCCGATTTTCAAGGTCCCCCCGGGCATTGATACTACGGGCCTTGCCGTTCTCACCGCAGTGGCGCATGAAAGGGGGCATATCTGGTGGTGGGAGATGTTTGTGAAGCCGCCAGGAAGCCTTTCGATCAGCAACACCGCGGCTTTTTGCGGGGGGATTATATACCCTGGCGGGCTTTGGCCCGCCCAAGCGGCGCCCAGGCAAGCGAAGGCGGTCGACATACCGGCCGGACGTTATGTCACCTTCGGCGAGTTAAGCCCGAACTCGCCTGTTTCGAATTCACGGTCACTGTTTCGATCGGGAGATGCGGCTAGTGTTATCGACGGGATTTATTCCAGCGGACAATACCCGAGCCTTCTTGCGGCATATTCTCCCGACGAAGACTTTGTCGAGGCCTTCGAATGGTCGGTTCTTCGCAACGGGCCGTTGCGCGACCTGACGGTTAATGTCGCCGGAGTAGTCGACCGGCCAATATTGAAAGGAGGGGTCGCCTTGCCGAAGGTAGAAGCTAAATTGCGCTGCTTCGACGCCTTGTCGCACTAGCCTAGCAAGACAAAGGTCAGCGGCCAGCTGGCGCGCCTCGGCCTAAGGTTGCCGCATCGCGCCTTTGTGATAGTTGGTTTCGTGAAACTGATACGACACGGCAAGCGGCGAGACGCCGGATGCCAATTGGGCGCGGATCGCGGTGATCATCGCCCGCGCGTCAACGCGCTTTTGATCGACGCGTCCAAGCTTCAGCCAAGCCGCGAACTTGCCGATCGCTGTAACCGAAAGCCCGCTTTCGGCGCCAAGCCGCGACACTAAATCCCAACTCCGCTCCTTGTAGAACACGTCCTTGGCGATGTCGGCGAAACGGGAGCCGAGCGCCCGGTCGAGTATTCCCTCCGCGATGGCGGCGGCGAGAGTGGCGCGGATGTTGACCATCGCCTCGGTAACGGCGGGATAGCCCAGTTCCTCGGGGCCGTGTAGGACGGCGACTTCGTCGTCGTCGGTGAGGATGCCGTTGCGGTAGGCCTCGAAGATGCGGCCGACCCCGACCATGCCGAAACGATGAAGCTCGGCGGCGCGCAAGGCGCCGATGCTGGCGCTGCCATAGACGTGGATGCCCTGCGTCATCGCCCACAGGATCTCCTTGTGCCAGACCGTTGGCGTCACCTCGAAATAGCCGTCGATGATGCCGATAATCGCCGGGCGGGCGAGCGCGGCTTCGTAGACATCGCCCTGCTTGACCGGAGGGCGCCATTCGAGCGCCGGGTCTTCGGGCCGGAACGCCGCAGGCAATGACGGGCCGGCAAAGATGACGGCCTTCAGCGACATTGCGTCGCGGCGCGGCATGCGCGTGGGCCGGGCGTGTAATGCGGGTGTTTGATGTCGCCCTCGAGACCCGGGATCACGAGCCTGACGACCGGGATCGCGAAATCCGGGCGCGTCAGGTCGACCGCGACCACGCGACCGATGCCGGCCGCGCGGAGGCGCTCCAATGCCCAGCGAAGGTCTTGGCTCAGATCGTCCGCCGGAAAGCTCGGGACGTCTCGCAACGCGTGCGGTGCGCTTTCCCGGCGCAGCGCGTCGAGCAGCGCGTCGACGATGTCGGCGTTTGGCGGCTCCTCGTATTCAGCCGGCAGCAGATCGTCGCGGATCCCTGCGATATAGGTGAGACGGGTCTGCGCCGCCTCTGTCAGCGCCCGGCTCAGAGCGATCGCCCGGTCGGGATGGCAGCCGGCGCCGTGAAAGCGGCGCAGCCGGCTTGGATCGCCCCCGGACAGGTCGCGGATATCGCAGACGAAGACCGGGATGCCGATCTCCGTCGTGACGTTCCACAGCCGGACCGCCATCCCCGCCTTGTCGAATTTCGCCAGCAAGGTCCGGCAGTCCGCGTCGTCGATCGAGTTGATGTCGAGAGACCTCCCCGCCCGCGCGCGAATGCCCGACGCGCTCCACACCGCGACGGCGTCGCGCTCGACCAGCTCGCAGATCGCCGAGCCGATCGCCTCGACCGGGTGATTGCCGGAAGCGAGGCCGTTCGAGCCGGCGAGAAAATATCCGTCGCGTGGCTGCGTGTAGTCGGTATGGACCAGCTCCGCCGGCACCCGGCAGGGCTCCTGCCGGAGCAGATCATAGCCCTCAAGCCAGCAGATCTCGGCATCCGCATCGAAAGGCCGGCCCGTCGAGCACAAGGTCAGCGGGTCGACGACGGCGGCCTCTGCGGCAATTTCGCGATAACTCGCCCGCCGGCCCTCGGCGACCTCCTCGGCGTGAAAGCCTTCAATCGCTTCCATCAGCGCCGATGCCGTCGCCTGGGTCAGGTCCAGACCCTTGCCCTGCGAGACAGAGACCGAGCGCGAGTTCGGGCGCACCGCGGTGACGACCGGTATGCCGATGCGGTCAAGCCCGGTGATGTTCGCGAGCCGCGTTATGCCCATCTGCAGCGCAAAGGGACGGAACCGAGCGAGGGTATCGGACGGCGGGACGAGACGATGGGTGCCGCGTCGGAACGCCTTCGGTAACCCCGTCTGAGCAACGGCGTCAGCGATTCCGAGGCCAGCGGGGGTCAACCTTTTCCGTCGTTGGGTGCGTAATTGTTCCGCGGTGCCGGCCGTGGAGCGCTCCGCGGGTCGAGTTGGGGTTGCGTCGGCAGCTGGGGCGAATTCTGCAGCGCCGGGACCGGTTCATTCGGCAGCGGTTTCCTTACGCCCCACCAGAAAAACCCGCTGCCGCCGCCGCTGGACATAATGAGGCGGGGATCGCGATCGAGTTTGACGCCGGCGGGCCCATGCTCCTCGAGCAGCCGCAACAGCCGGTCGCGCTCGGGGGTCGCGCCGAGCCTCAGCTCGCTCTCCCTGCCCCCTTCCGAGAAATAGATCTTCCCGCCCTCGCTGCGGACTTGCAGGTCGCCAAGCGCTGTGCGGTGTGCTTGGTCCGGCGTGTCGGCGCGGGCGGCGGCGCCGGACAGCGCGCCCAATCCCAGGATGAGCGCGGCACGGCCAGGCAGTCGGAACCATCGTGTGAAATTATGCACTATCGGCATCGGATGATCCTCCCTTGCGGCCAGCAATGTTAATACGCGACGCGGGCCGTCGCTATCCGAAAACGCGAGGCCGCAATTCCGCCTTAACGCGATTTGACGGATTGCGCAGGGCGCGAGCGATGCGTCATCTGTTGGGCTCTCGCTTGCACGCATCCGGAGGCGGGCGCATCTTCGGCGGCGCGGGAGGTGCAGATGAAATTCGGCTATTTCACGCTGAGCGACAACCATTACCAAGACAACAGCCGCGACGCGAACAGCTTTGTCGCCGACATCCTTAACGAGGCGGTCTATGCCGAGGCGGTCGGCCTTCACTCGGCGTGGATCGGCGAGCATCATTTCAGCACTCTCGGCGTGCTCTCCTGCCCCGATCTGGTGCTGGCCAATGTTGCGGCTCGGACGAAACGCATCCGCCTGGCGCCCGCCGTCACCGTACTGCCGCTGCACCACCCGATCCGTGTCGCCGAGCAATGGGCGACATTGGATCTGCTCTCCGGCGGGCGCGTCGATTTCGCCGCCGGCCGCGGTTATGACCGGCGCGAGTATCTGCCGCTCGGGGTCTCGTTCGAGGATAACCAAGACATCTTCGAAGAGGGGATGGAGGTGGTCCGCCGGCTGTGGGCGAGCGAGGAGCCTATCTCGCACCATGGCAAGCATTACCGGTTCGACGATGTCGCGATCACGCCAAAACCCTTGCAGCGCCCAATCCCGGCCTATGTCGCCTCGTTCTCGCAGCCCTCGATCGAACTCGCGGGCAGGCTGGGCTGCGGGCTGATCGTCGCGCCTTTCGCGGCGGCGATGACTTATGGCGGGCTCCGGCAAGTCGCCGAGCTCTATCACCAGACGTGCGCTCGACATGATCGGGCGCCGGGCCGGTTGATGTGCAGTTACTTCATTCATTTCGCCGACACGAAAGCCGAGGAAGCGGCGGCGCGGGCCCGGCAGATCCGCTATTACAAGGAATGCGTGATCGCCGCCTTCCCCGGCGATCCGAAAACCGCGCCGCCGAGCTATCGCTATTTCATCGCAATGGTCGACCGGCTGCGCAGTGTGCGCCCCGCCGACCTGACCGAGAATTCGGTGTTGCTCGGCTCGCCCGCCCAAATCACCGAGACCTTGAAAAAGGTCGAGACCGCCGGTTTCGACGAGGTCATCCTCTACTTCAACGTCGGCCTGAAGCCGCACGCTCAGGTCAAGGACGAGATGGCGCGCTTCATGGACGAGGTCGCGCCGGCCTTCTAATCGCCGACGGCAGAGATGGGGCGCGCCACGCTTTCCAGCGGTTGCCGCTCGGCCTTGATGCCGATCGCGATCTCGGTCAGCGCGGCTATCACCATCAAGCCGGCGCCCAAGAGATATCCGTCGAACACCGCCCCGCGCTCTCCCGAACCGACCAAAGTCCCGAACAGCCACGGCGAGACGACGCCGCCGAGCGCGGTGCCGACCGCATAAAAGAATGCGATGGCGAGGGCTCGCGCTTCGATCGGGAAGCTCTCGCTGACCGTCAGATAGGCCGAGCTCGCCGCCGCCGAGGCAAAAAAGAAGATCCCGGTCCAGCACGGGTCAGCTTGCGGGCGTCACAATGTCTTCGCGGAAACAGATAGCCGACGATCGCCAGCAGCACCCCGGAAAGAGCATAGGTCGACGCGATCATTGGCTTACGCCCGATGCTGTCGAACAGCGGCCCGAGCAACAGCGGTCCGCAAAAATTGCCGAGCGCAAAGGGCAGCACATACCAGCCGATCGAAGCCGAGGGCACGCCGTAGAATTTCGTCAGGACAAGTGCGTAAGTGAAAAAGATGGCGTTATAGAAAAACGCCTGCGTAGCCATCAGCACGAGCCCGAGGATAGCGCGCTGCGGATAGTCGCGGACGATCGCCAGCACCATGCGCACCATCGGCGTGCGCGAGCTTGCGGCGAGGCGAATTCTTCCACCCGACGGCGCCGGAAGTTTTGCTTCGGCGGCATGCGCGACCCGGCGCTCGATCTCCTCGGTCACCTTTTCCGCCTCGTCGGGACGGGCGTGAAGGATCAGCCAGCGCGGGCTTTCCGGAATGAATTGGCGCAAGCCGACGATACCGAGGCCGAGCACCGCGCCGATGCCGAAGGCGGCGCGCCAGCCCCAATCCGCGGGCAAAACGCCCGGCCGCAGAAAGGCGATGGCGCCACCCGCGCCGAGAGCCGCGCCAAGCCAGAAGCTGCCGTTGATCGCCAGGTCGGTGCGACCGCGAAAGCGTGCCGGAATCAATTCCTGGATCGCCGAGTTGATCGCCGTGTACTCGCCGCCAATCCCGGCGCCGGTCAGAAAGCGAAATAGGGCGAAGCTCCAGAAGTCCCATGACAGCGCGGTCGCCGCGGTAGCCGTCAGGTAAAGGCCCAACGTCACCATGAACAGCTTCTTGCGCCCGAATCGGTCGGTCAGATAGCCGAACAACACCGCGCCGGTGATCGCGCCGGCCAGATAGGCGCTGCCGACGAGCCCGACCTCGGCCGCCGTGAAATGCAGCACCGGGCTCTCCATCAAGGCGCCGGCGATCGAACCCGCCACAGTGACCTCTAGCCCGTCAAGAACCCAGGTGATACCGAGCGCGACGACAACGAGGGTGTGAAATCGTGTCCAGGGCAAACGGTCGAGCCGCGCCGGGATATCCGTTTCGATGACTGTTGCTGCTTTGGGCATCAGTTTGTCTGCTGTTGCGTTTTCTTTTTCAGCCAAAAGACAATAAGCCGGAATTCACTCCGATCTTTCGTGACGGCCGTGCCGGCACGGTTTCAAGGGACCTCACACGGCTGTCTAGCCGCAATGATGGGTCGCGAGTCGGAAGATGCCTACTTGAAACAACGCGAATACCGCGACGAGAAGGGTGAAGTCCATCACCACACCCGAACCTATATGGATCAACACAAGGGCGCGCGGGACAAGAGGCAACACCCGCGCCGAAGGGAGCCGCATCAGCGGTTTCCCCTCGCGCCGCCGAAGGGCATGGCCCCGGCGCCGCTGCGACCCCACCTTAGCGGTGCGCCTCGGAGGTCATGTCCCATGAAGCAGTTCGGCATCGGTCAGCCGGTCCGCCGCGTCGAAGATCGGCGTTTCATCACCGGCCACGGCAATTACGTCGACGACATCAGCCGGCCCCGTCAGGCGCACGCCTTCATGCTGCGCTCACCGCATGCGCATGCCCGAATCACGGGGATCGATGCAGCCCCGGCTCTCGCCGCCCCCGGGGTGATTGCCGTCTTCACCGGAGAAGACCTCGCGCGGGACGCGATCGGCGACATCCCTTGCGTCAGCGCCATTACCAACCGCGACGGCTCACAATCGGTGCTGCCGCCGCATCCGGCCATCGCGCGCGGCAGAGTGCGGCACGTCGGCGACACGGCCGCGACGGTCGTCGCGGAAACCGCCGCCGCGGCGCGCGATGCGGCCGAGCTGATCGCGGTCGATTACGAGCCGCTGCCCGCCGTCGTCGATACCGCGCACGCGCTCGATCCGGGCCAGCCGCAGGTGTGGGACGAGGCACCGGGCAATGGTTGCTTCGATTGGGACGTCGGCGACGAGGCCGCGGTCGAGCGCGCCATGACGGCAGCGCGTCATCGCGTCAGCCTTGAGCTCGTCAACAACCGGGTCGTGGTCAATTCGATGGAGCCGCGCGGCGCCGTTGGCGAGTACGATCCGGGCGACGAAACCTATACCCTGTGGAGTTCGACGCAGGGCTCGCATTTCATCCGCAATCTGCTCGCCGGCATTGTGTTCAAGGTACCTGAGAACCGCATTCGCGTCGTGACGCGCGACGTCGGCGGCGGTTTCGGGATGAAATTGTTTCTTTATCCCGAGCATGTACTCATGCTGTGGGCCGCCAGGAAAGTTGGCCGCCCGGTGAAATGGATCCCCGACCGCTCCGATGCCTTCATGACCGACACGCAGGGCCGCGACAACGTCACGCGGCTCGATTTGGCTTTGGATGAAAATCTTCGCTTTCTTGGTCTCAACGTCACCTTGATCGCCAATATGGGCGCCTATCTGTCGAACTTCGCGCCGGAGATCCCGACCGCTTCGGGGGCGGTCATGCACAGCGGGGTTTATGCGATCCCGGCAATTCACGTGGGCGTCAAGGGCGTGTTCACGAACACCGTGCCGGTCGACGCCTATCGCGGGGCCGGCCGTCCGGAAGCCGCCTACGCGATCGAACGGCTGGTCGATTACGCCGCTCGCCAGCTCGGCGTGCCGCCCGACGAGCTGCGGCGGCGCAATTTCATCAAGCCCGAGGCGATGCCCTACCGCACCCCCCTCGGCCTCAACTATGACAGCGGCGAGTTTGCCCGCAATATGGATCAGGCGCTCGCCGCCGCCGACTGCGTCGGCTTTCCGGCAAGGCGCGCCGAGGCGCGGGCGCGGGGCCGTTATCGCGGGCTCGGCCACGCCGTTTACATCGAGCAATCGGGCTTCCCGCCCGATGAATTCGCCGAATTGCGCTTCGACCCTAGCGGCACCCTGACGATCCTGATGGGGACGCAGTCGTCGGGTCAAGGACACCAGACCGCCTATACCCAACTCGCCGCCGAACGTCTCGGCATCGACCCCGGCAAGGTGCGGGTCTTGCAGGGCGATACCGCGGCGATCTCGTTTGGCCGCGGCACCGGGGGCTCGCGTTCGATCCCGGTCGGCGGTGCATCACTGGTCCAGGCCGCCGACAAGCTGATCGCCAAGGGGCGCCGCATCGCCGCGCACCTCTTCGAGGCGGCCGAGGCCGATGTCGAATTTGCCGACGGCGTGTTCTCGGTGTCCGGAACCGATCGCCGGCTCGGCGTCGAGGAGGTGGCGCGCGCCGCCTTCGACCCTGCGCGGCAAACGCCCGGTGTCGAGCCCGGCTTCGACGAGACCGGCCATTTCACGCCGCCGCAGCCGACCTTCCCCAATGGTTGCCATGTCTGCGAAGTCGAGATCGAACCCGATAGCGGGCATATCGACATTGTGCGCTACCTTGTCGTCGACGATTTCGGCACCGTCATCAACCCTTTGCTGCTCGCGGGCCAAGTGCAGGGCGGGGTCGCGCAGGGGGTCGGCCAGGCGATGCTGGAACGCACCGTCTTTGATCCGGAAACCGGCCAGCTGCTGTCCGGCTCTCTGACCGATTACTGCATTGCCCGCGCCGAGGACCTGCCGGCGATCGAGTTTGCCTACAACATCGTGCCGTGCCGCACCAACCCGCTCGGCGTCAAGGGCGCGGGGGAGGCCGGGGCGATTGGCGCCCCGCCCGCCCTGGTCAACGCGGTTGTCGACGCGCTGGGCGAGCTCGGCATCGCCCATCTCGACATGCCGCTCACCCCCGAGCGGGTGTGGCGGGCGATTGAGGCCGCCGAACAGCGGAAAGCGGCATGACCGCCAATCGTGAAGAAATGCTCGGCATCGTATGCCGGACGGCATTTGCAGCCGGCGAGGCAATCCTCAAAGTCTATGCAGAAGAATTCGACGTTCACCACAAGGCCGATAAGACCCCAGTCACCAAAGCCGATTTGACTGCCGAGCGGATCATTATCGACCGGCTAATGTCAGCCTTTCCCGACATTCCTTGCGTCGCTGAAGAATTATGCGAGTCCGAGGGAATGCCGCCTTGCTGCGATCGCTTTTGGGCGATTGATCCGCTCGACGGTACTCGCGAGTTCATCGCCCGGAACGGCGAGTTCGCCGTGCTGATCGCGCTTGTCGAGGAAGGGCGGCCGGTGCTGGGCGTCGTGCACGGGCCGGCGGTCGGTCTGACCTATGCCGCGTATGGTCCGGGCACTGCGACCCGCCGCCGCGATGGTGGCGCGCCAGAGCCGATCCATGCACGCGCACCAGAGGACGGGCTCGTCGTGATCCACAGCCGGTCGCATGAGAACAGCCGGCGACTTGCCGAGTTCCTGCAAGTTTATCCAGTGCGGGCGCGCAAGAGCTGCGGCAGTGCCCTGAAATTCGGCGTCATCGCTGCCGGTGAGGCTGACCTCTATCCGCGCTTCGGCACGACGATGGAGTGGGACACCGCTGCCGGGCAAGCTATCCTCGAGGCTGCTGGAGGACGCGTCGAAACGCTGACCGGCACCTCTCTCACCTACGGAAAGCCTGGCTTTAAAAACGACGGCTTTCTCGCCTTGGGCCGCCGAACCTGATCTGCGCCCGCACAGAACTCAGCACCCCTCGCGCAGTGCAGTGCAGGAGAGGGGCGACCGAGCTGGGCAAACTCAGTAGACGACGACGCTGCGGATGGATTCGCCCGCATGCATGAGATCAAACCCCTTGTTGATCTCATCGAGCGTGAGCTTATGGGTGATCAGATCGTCGATGTTGATTTTGCTTTCCATATACCAATCGACGATTTTCGGCACGTCCGTGCGGCCTCGCGCGCCGCCGAAGGCGGTTCCCTTCCAGACGCGGCCGGTGACCAGCTGGAACGGTCTCGTCGAGATTTCTTTGCCGGCGCCCGCAACGCCGATAATCACACTGACCCCCCAGCCACGGTGGGCGCATTCGAGCGCCTGGCGCATGACATTAACGTTGCCGATGCACTCGAAGCTGTAATCGGCGCCGCCCTTAGTCAGGTTCACGAGGTAAGGGACGAGGTCCCCCTGCACCTCGTTCGGGTTGACGAAATGAGTCATGCCGAACTTCTCGGCCATATCCCGCCGCTTAGGATTGAGATCGACGCCGACAATCATGTCCGCCCCGGCCATCCGGCATCCCTGGATGACGTTGAGTCCGATGCCGCCGAGACCGAAAACGACGACGTTGGAGCCGGGCTCAACCTTCGCCGTATTGATCACCGCGCCAATCCCGGTGGTCACCCCGCAGCCGATATAGCAGACCTTGTCGAAAGGCGCGTCCTCGCGGATCTTTGCCACCGCGATCTCCGGCAAAACGGTGAAGTTCGAGAAGGTCGAGGTCCCCATGTAGTGGTGGATCTTATTGCCGCCGAGCGAGAACCGGCTGGTGCCGTCGGGCATTACGCCCTGCCCCTGCGTCGCGCGGATCGCGACGCAGAGATTGGTCTTGCGCGATAGACAATACTCGCACTGACGGCATTCCGGGGTGTAGAGCGGGATCACATGGTCGCCTTTAGCAACGCTCGTCACGCCCCGTCCGACATCGATGACGATGCCCGCTCCCTCGTGGCCGAGGATTGCCGGAAAGAGGCCCTCCGGGTCGCCACCTGACAATGTGAACTCGTCGGTATGGCAGATTCCGGTCGCCTTGATCTCGACCAGCACTTCTCCCTCCTTAGGACCGTCGAGCTGAACAGTCTCGATCTTGAGCGGCTCACCGGCCTTGAAAGCGACAGCAGCGCGTGTCTCCACGACCTCCTCCGTGGCTTCGGGTTGACGCGACCTATATTAACGCAGCCGCCCTTATCGCATTAGCCAGCAGCCGACAACAAGAGTGCCGACGGCAAGGCCGGAGCCAGCTCGGGACGGATCAGGTTTGCGACCATCGACGACCAAAGAATTGCCTGAATCAAATTGCACTCTCGGTATTGCTCTTGAGAACGGACGGTGATCACAACCAAAACGCGATATTTCGCTGTTGACTGGCTGCAGATACAGCGGCGTCCGAGGCCAGACACAACGTTAGATTTGTAGTGCAGCTGAGCGTGGTCGGTCCCAGTTGGCGTGCTCATGGAACACTTGTTTGCGCCGGCCCCCGCATGGGAATAAAGCGAATGACTGCGGTGAAACTGGGGCCCAGGAGGAAGGATGCGGTTGCCGATCTCATACCTCGGCTTGGGTATTCTGGTGCTGCCGGCTTTTGCGGTTTGCCCCGCTGGAGCCGCCGATGTCGAGGCCGGCAAGGCAGATTTCAAGAAATGCGCGCTCTGCCATACCACCGAGGCGGGGAAGAACAAGATCGGGCCCAGCCTGTTCGGCGTTGTCGGCCGCAAATCTGCGAGCCTGGACAATTTCAATTACTCCGAAGCGATGAAAAAATTCGACCGTACCTGGGATCCGCAGACCCTAGATACGTACCTGGCTGATCCGCGGGCGGTTGTCCCGGGAACTAAAATGATTTTTCCCGGAATAAAGGACGAGAAAGAGCGGCAAGACGTCATCGCCTACCTCGAGACGCTGAAGTGAGTAAAATCACTACGGTAGCAGCTTCTCTTCGTTATTCCCGCGAAAGCGGGAACCCAGAGCAGCGGCTCCTCCTGGACCCCCGCTTTCGCGGGGCCGACGATTACACTCGGAAAGCCGCAGAGCGCCGATGAGGGCTTGGCGCCATGTCAGGCTGCGGCTGATGATTTTCGTCGTAGCCGCGGCATTGGCGCCGGCGGCTAGCCATGCCGGCGAGGAAGCAGTGCAGATCGGGTGGTTGTCGCGGGCGGTGAAGCTGACGTTGCCGCTCTCTTATCTCGACCAGCCGCCGCAGGATGAAGGTGTTCAGGGCGCGCGGCTCGGCATTGCCGACAACGACACGACCGGCCATTTTACCGGACAATCGTTCACGCTGACCGAGGCAATCGTCCCGGAAGACGGCGATATCGCGGCCGGCCTGCGCGAGCTCGCGACGAAAGGCATCCGGCTCGTCGTCACCGACTTAGCGGCGCCCGAGCTGCTGTCAGTTACTGGGATGCCGGAGGCCACCGGGATCACGTTCTTCGATACCGGCTCCACAGACGATCGCCTGCGCGGTGACGAATGCCGCACCAACATTCTGCATTTGCTGCCGAGCCGCGCGATGCTGGCCGATGCCCTCGTCCAATACCTCGTCGTGAAACGTTGGCAAGACCTTCTGCTGGTCGTCGGTCACGGCGATGGGGATCATGAATTCGCAGGCGACATCCGTCATGCCGCGCTGAAATTCCAGGCGCACATCGTCCGGGAAAAGCCGTGGACCTTTGTTCCGGGAGCGCGGCGGACCGACACCGGCCATTTTGCGATCCAGGCGGAGGTCGCGCGTTTTACGCAGGGCATCAGTTATGATGTGCTGGTGGTCGCCGATGAAGAGGACGAGTTCGGCGACGATCTGTCCTACCGCACCTTCGACCCGCGCCCGGTGGCCGGTACCCAAGGCCTCGTCCCGACAGCCTGGGCGCGGCCGCACGAGCAATGGGGCGCGACCCAGCTGCAGGAGCGGTTCCTGCACCAAGCGAAACGCTGGATGACCGAGCGCGACTACGCTGCCTGGATGGCGGTGCGGGCGATCGGCGAAGCGGCGACGCGGTCGAAATCGGCCGATCCTGCCGCGGTCGTCTCATTTATGCGAGGCGACCGCTTCGAGCTCGCGGCCTACAAGGGCGCTCGGCTCAGCTTCCGCTCCTGGGACGGCCAGCTGCGCCAGCCGGTGTTGCTCGCCGATGCGCGCTCGCTCGTTTCGGTGTCGCCACAGCCGGGTTTTTTGCACCAATTCTCCGAGCTCGATACGCTCGGAATTGACAAACCAGAGACGAAATGCCGAATGGGTTGATGGTGGCTGTGGCGATTGCCTCGCTTTGCGCGATCCGGATTGCAGCAGCCGACACGATCTACGTTTCCAACGAAAAGGACAACACAATCACCGTCGTCGACGGCAAGACCCTCGAGCCGACGAAGACGATCCAGGTCGGCCAACGGCCGCGCGGCATTCTGCTGTCGAAGGACGCGAATTCTCTGTACATCTGTGCCAGCGACAGCGACCATATCGAGGAGCTCGACCTCGCCAGCGATAAGATCGTCCGTACTTTGCCGAGCGGTGTAGATCCCGAGTACTTCGCGCTCGATCCCGCCGGCAAGTTGCTCTATGTCGCCAACGAGGACGACAACCTCGTCACCATCGTCGACATCGACCGCGGCGCGGTCGTCACCGAGATCCCGGTTGGCGTCGAGCCGGAAGGGATGGGCATCAGCCCCGACGGCAAATACCTCGTCAACACCTCGGAAACGACCAATATGGCGCATGTCATCGACACGGCGAAGCGCCAGGTCGTCGCCAACATCCTCGTCGACAGCCGCCCACGCCGTGCCGTATGGACCGCCGACGGCGCACAGTTTTGGGTTTCCGCCGAAATCGGCGGATCGGTCAGTATCGTCGACTCGGCGAAACGCGAAGTCGTCAAGCGCATCACCTTCGCCGTTCCCGGGGTGCCGACCGAGGCGATCCAGCCGGTCGGGATCGCGATCACCCACGACCGCAAGCACGCCTTCGTAGCGCTCGGGCCCGCCAACCGCGTTGCCGTCATTGACGCGCAGAGCTATGAAGTCCTGAAGTATTTGCTGGTCGGACAACGGGTATGGAGCTTGGCCTTCAACCCGGATCAGAGCCGGGTCTACACGACGAACGGGGTCAGCAACGACATCTCGGTCATCGAAGTCGCATCGCTCAAGGTGATCAAATCCGTCCCTGTCGGGCAGGCTCCCTGGGGTGTCGTATCCCGTCCGTGAGGCTTTCATGAGTATCACGCCGGCACTGTCGGTCGAGCGGCTCGGACACCGCTTCGGGCAGCGGCGCGTCTTAGAAGACGTCTCGTTCTCGATCGCACCGGGCGATTTCACCGTGCTGCTCGGGCTGAACGGCGCCGGCAAGACGACATTGTTCTCGCTTGCCACGCGGCTCTACGCCCAGTCCGAGGGCACGATCCGCATCTTCGGCATGGACATTCGCGAGCGGATGCTGGAGTGCCTGCGCCATATGGGGATCGTCTTCCAGCAGCCGACTCTAGATCTCGACCTCACGGTCGAGCAGAACCTTTATTACCACTGTGCCTTGCACGGCTTGTCGCTTCGCGAGGCGGCCAGACGGATCGCAGCGGAGATCGAGCGTGTCGGACTTGTCGACCAATGCCGCGACAAGGCGCGGCAGCTGAGCGGCGGTCAGCGGCGCCGCATCGAAATCGCGCGCGCCTTGTTGCACCAGCCGCGCCTTTTGTTGCTCGACGAGCCGACCGTCGGGCTCGATATCGCCAGCCGGCAATTCATGCTCGACCACGTCCGCCGGCTGTGTCGAGACGAGGGCCTTGCCGCTCTTTGGGCGACGCATCTGATCGACGAAGTCGGGGAGGGCGCGCGGGTCGTCGTGTTGCACAAGGGGGAGGTGCTCGCCGACGGCGCTGCGGCCCAGCTGCTCGGACAGATGCGGGCCTCGTCGATGCGGGCGGTGTTTGAAACGCTGGTGCAGGAGCGCGAAGCGGCATGAGGCCGATCCATTACCTGCGCTGTTTTTGCGGCATCGCAATGCGCGAGTGGCTGCGCTTTCTGAACCAGCGTGGCCGCTTCTTTTCGGCGCTGGTGCGCCCTCTCGTGTGGCTGGCGATCTTCGCCACCGGGTTCCACTTCGTGCTCGGCGTGTCGATCATTCCGCCCTACGAGACCTACGTCCCTTACTCGGTCTACATCGCGCCCGGCCTGATCGCGATGATTCTGATGTTCAACGGCATGCTGAGCTCGTTGTCGATGGTCTATGACCGCGAGATGGGCAGCATGCGGATCCTGATGGTGAGCCCACTGCCGCGCTGGTTCCTATTGACCGCGAAGCTTCTCGCCGGCGTGATCGTATCGATATTGCAGGCCTACGCGTTTCTCGCGATCGCACTGATCTGGGAGATCGAGCCACCCTGGTACGGCTACATCACGGCTTTACCCGCGCTTATTCTGTCGGGACTCATGCTGGGAGCGCTCGGGTTGCTGTTGTCCTCGGCGATCCGGCAGCTCGAGAACTTCGCGAGCGTCATGAATTTCGTCATCTTCCCGATGTTCTTCGCGTCGTCCGCCCTCTACCCGCTCTGGCATGTCAAGGAAGCGAGCCTCCTCCTTTATGACGTCTGCGAAATCAACCCGTTCACCCACGCCGTCGAGCTGATCCGGTTTGCTCTTTACGGTCAACTCGAACCGGTCTCGGCAGTCGTCCTTGTGGCCGCAACCGCAGTCTTCCTCACTCTCGCAGTCTATGGCTACGACCCGGCAAGGGGCCTGATGGCCCGCCGGACCGCCGAGTAGCAGCTTGATCAGCAGATATTCCTTGACGCTCTTCGCGCTGGCGGCGGGTTGCGGCATTGCATTTCACGCGCACGCGGCCTCGCGGCCGGCGGAGGATCCGGATTGGCCGTGCCAGCAGCGGCTGGTTCCCAAACTGACCGCGGCCGCTTATTGGAACGGACCGGCGTTGGAAGGGCTCGGCGACTGGCGTTCCGACCCCGAGGTCGCCGATCTGGTTCGCCGCCTCGCGCCGCGACAAGTCTCGACGGAGGAGGGGCTGCCGAGATTGCGCCTTTCGCCAATCAATCGTCGAACGATCGTCCGCGCCGGCTGGCGCTGGTGTTTCGCGGGCTTCTCGAAGAAACCGACCGCGAACGCGCCGATCTGATCCAGAAGCTGAAGGAGATCGGGCGACGGCAGCGCGAGTTCGCCGATCTGGTCGCCAGGCTCGCGACCGACCTCGAGACTATCCCGCCCGATGCTCAGGGAGAGGCCGCCGCCAAGCGGGTGGACCTGCAGCAGCGTCATGATTTCACGGCGCGCAACTTCGAAGAAATCCGGCGCACGATCCGCTATGCGTGCGAGACCCCGGTCGCGCTGGATGCGCGTCTCAGGCGCATGGGCGCGGGCGTTGCAGAAGCCGCTTCCGAATCGAGCGCTATGGTCTCTTCGGTGGACTAAATCCTTTGACCGTGTCGAGGCCCCGCGCATTCTTCAGCTTCGCGCCGCCGAAATCGGCTTCGCGTCGCGTCGGCGCCGGTCAGATCGGCGCCGGTGAGGTCGGCGCCCGACAGATCGGCCCCGGCCAGATTGGCACCGCTCAGATTGGCGCCGGTCAGGTTGGCGAAGCGCATCAAGGCGCGGCTGAGATCGGCTTTGGAGAAATTGGCGCCCGCCAGATTGGATCCCGACAGTCCGTCCGCATCAATCCCATGGACTGGTTCTTCATGTCGGCGCCCATCTTTGCACCGGCGAAATTGGCTCCGCTCAGATCGAATCGGCTCAATCGCGCGATGATCCGAGCCCCGGAGAAATTGGCGCCCTTGAAGACCGGGGCCTCCGCCAGCGAGATTTCCAGACCCGGGAGACAACAAGCCGCGCAGGCTGGCGTGCGACAGGTCGGCATTGGTGAAATTCGCCTGCATGATCCAGGCGAGGTCGAGCTTGGCGCCTGAAAGGTTGGCGCCCGAAAGATCCGCGCCGACCAATTTCGCGCCGAAAAGGTCGGCTCCGGAGAGATTTGCCCCTTTGAAGTCGAATTGGCTCAGATCGAGGTTTTCGAGCGATTTTCCGGAAAGCTAGCCGGGCTTTCGCCCGGCCGAAGCCAGGATCGCGCGGACCTGGTCGGCGCTGAGATCGGCGGCCGGCACCAGCGAAACCGGAACGCGAGCAGCAGCCACACATGCCGAGCAATCTGGCCACGCTGCTTTCTCCTTAAGGATCGGCGAGCTCGCCCTGCTCGTTGAGCAGCGGCACGCCGTAATCGCGCAGGATCGCCGTGATCTCCCCCTGGCGCTTGAGGATCGCGGCATTTATGCGGCGGCGCCATTCGGGCTCGTTGGCGCGAACCCCCATCGCGATATGGTAGGCCATGCGTGCGCGCACCCGGCTCGTCTTTCAGCGGGACCAGCGTCAGCGGCAGCTCGTCATGCTTGTGGTAATAGCCGGCGATGGGTCCCCACAGAAAACCGACATCGATCGTCCCGTCGACGACATCCTGGACCATCTGGTGGGTCGGGGATTCGGACCGCGTATCGACGGTCAAGGCATAAGGCTTGGCGTGGGACATCAAATCATGGCGCACGAGGAGGTCGGCAGGCGGCGTGCCGGCGACCACGCCGAGGCGCAAATCGGCAAGCGCGGATCCTGCAGACCGCTCGAACGCGAAACTCCTTGTCGGAACGGTAGAACATCACATAGGTGGTAAAATAATAAGGGTTAGTCGTCTGCATCATCTCGTCGCCCGCAACCGTCCCATCACCAAGTCGCAGCGTGCGCGCGCAACGTATTGCGCACGAACCCAATCACCTGCGGGAACCACGCGTAATCGACCTTGAGGCCGAGCTCGCCGCCGATCAGTTCGGCGATCTTGTTCTCGAACCCTTCCTTTTTTTCGTTGGAGTACGGCAGGTTGTTGCGGATCGGCGCACACCTTGAGCGCGCTGCGGTCGACGAGTTCGCCGGTTCTGCGCCGGCCGGCCCGCCGCCAGCAGACGAGCAGCGAGGCCAGATAGCGCCGCGAGCGGCAGGCGCCGCCGCGTCCGCATCCTAATCGCCGATCCGCGGCGGCCGGCCGCGGCCCAACACGCCGTCGGCGCGCGCCTTCATATAGGCCCAGATGTCGTCGAGATAGAGGACGACGTCCTCGACCTCGCCGAAGGGCGGCATCACATTCTCGCTGGCGGTGTTGACGTTGGTCCGGCCGTTGATGACGATGTCGTTGAACTGTTCCTCGCGTCATGTGCTTGACCGAATTGACAAGGTCCGGCGCGTAGGAGCTGCCGGCCCCGTCCGGGCCGTGGCATCGCATGCAGGATTCGGTGTATCGGCGCCACCCGTTATAGGTCTTCTTGTCGACCTTGCCGTTCTCGATCGTGTACGGCTTTTCGGCCGCTTGATCGCTTTCTGCCGCCAGCCCGAACTCGTCCCGAACACCAATGCGCGGCAACGACGCAAAATAGCGGCGCCACTTCGCTCACCAAGGTATCGCCGCGAAGAAAGGCCGGCATCCCACGTCGGGATGCCGGCCCGAATCTTCTTCGAGTCATCCGACGGTCATTCGGGGAGACCGAAGACCGTCAGAACGCCGCCGAGCTGCGTATAGTTGGCCAACGCCTTGTAGGCGCCGACTGCGCCGAGCGCCGTCGGTGTTCGTTGCGTCAGCGCCCGCCGCCATGCCGATGCCCGGCCCAGCCGCCGACGCCGGACAGCACGGCGATGTATTGCTTGCCGCCATGGGTGATAGGTGTTGACGTTGCCGATGATCCCGGACGGGGTCTTGAACCGGTAGAGCTCCTTGCCGCTCTGCATGTCGACCGCCTTCAGGTAGCCCTCGAGCGTGCCGTAGAAGACGACGTCACCAGCGGTCGCCAATGCGCCCGACCATACCGAGAACGGCTCCGGATCGGACCAGACGATCTTGCCGGTGCTCGGATCCCAGGCGATGAAATTGCCGAGATTGTTGTCGCCCTGCGGCGGGAACATCGACAATGTCGCGCCGACATAGGGCTGCCCGGCCGTGTACGAGACCTTGAACGGCTCGTAATCCATGCAGACGTGGTTAGTCGGCACATAGAAGACCCCGGTCTTCGGCGAGAAGGCCGCCGGCTGCTGGTCTTTCGAGCCGAGGGCCGCCGGGCAGACGTCCTTGTAGTTGTGGTCCTCGCCCTGCGAGCCCGGCGCTGTACTGGGCGACGACTTCGGGCCGGCCGGTCTGCATGTCGACCTTGCGTCGCCCAGTTGACCTTCGGATCGAATTTCTCGGCGACCAGCAGCGCACCGGTCTCGCGATTGAGCGTATAGCCGAAGCCGTTGCGGTCGAAATGGACGAGCGCCTTTGTCGGCTGGCCCTTCACGTTGATGTCGGCCAGGATCATCTCGTTGACGCCGTCGTAGTCCCACTGGTCGTGCGGCGTCATCTGATAGACCCATTTGGCGACGCCGGTATCGGGATTGCGGGCGAAGATGGTCATCGACCATTTGTTGTCGCCCGGCCGCTGCACCGGGTTCCAGGTGCTGGGATTGCCTGAGCCGTAATAGACCAGGTTGAGCTGCGGGTCATAGGAGATCCAGCCCCAGGTATCGCCGCCGCCGATCTTCCACTCGTCGCCCTGCCAGGTCTTCAAGGACGAATCCTTGCCGACCGGCTTGCCGAGCTCGGTGGTGTTGGCATCGAACAGGATCTCGTTGTCGGGGCCTTCCGAATAGGCCCGCCACGCCCTCGAGCCGTCCTTGATGTTGTAGGCGGTGACGTGCCCCTGAACACCGAATTCGCCGCCGCTGATGCCGACGAGGACCTTGTCCTTGACCACCATCGGGGCGCTGGTCACCGTTTCGCCCTTCTTCGGATCGCCGTTCTTGACGCTCCAAACCACCTTGCCGGTCTTGGCGTCGAGCGCCACGAGGGTCGTGTCGGCCTGATCGAAGATGATCTTGCCGTCGGCATAGGCGACGCCGCGATTGACCGTGTCGCAGCACATCACCGGGATAACGGTCGGATCCTGCTTTGGCTCATATTTCCACAGTATTCGGCCATTGTTGTTGAGGTCGAGCGCGAAGACGTTGTTCGGGAACGGGGTGGCTGATGTACATGACGTCCCCGATGACAAGCGGACCGCCCTCGTGGCCGCGCAATACACCGGTCGAAAAAGTCCACAACGGGCGCAAGTTCTTGACGTTGTCTTTGTTGATCTGGTTGAGCGGGCTGTAGCGGGTAGTTGGCGTAATCCCCGGTCGGCATAACCCATTGGTTGGGATCTTTCGAGAGCTTGATCAGCTCGTCATTGGCACTGGCGCCGCCCGCGACGAGCGCGAACGCCGAGAGCGCGAGCCAAAATCGTGGTGATTTCATCGCCTTCTTCCCTCCCGACCTTGCTTACGTAATAGGTTAAGGCGGCGATGCTATTTCACTTCGGGTTAACGCACAAGCGCTACGCCGGCCTTTGCCGCGGGACGTTGTGCTCGCACCGCCAGCGCGACAGCATCCATTTCGGGTGCTCGGCGAGCCATTCCGCGGCATACTGTTGGCCGCGCACGAGGCACGCCTGCAGCGACAGATCGTCGATCGGACGCTGTTCGGTGCAGGATGACGGAGCCGCCTGGAGGCAGAAGACGAGCACGAGCGCTGTCATGGCGTCTCTTCACTCGACGCGAGATAACGAATCTCGGCCGGGGCTCGATCCCCTTACATCGGCGTACCGTTCTCTTCGTGCTCTCGCTCGCGGCGAGCCAGTCTGCGTTGCGCAGGCCAACGATTACCCGACCTCTGCCCGGGCCGATTACGTGATCGGATGCATGGCGGCAAACGGCAACACGCGCGAGGCGCTGCTGAAATGCTCTTGCGCGATCGACACGATCGCCGCGCTGATGCCCTATTCCCATTACGAGCAGGCGGAGACCGCGCTCAGCCTGCAAGCGGGCGGCGGCGTCGGCGGGCGGGTCGGGCTGTTTCGCGATCCGCCGCAGATCAAGGCCGTCATCGAAGAGCTGCACCGCGCCCAGGCCGAAGCGAACCTGCAGTGCCGGTGATAGCGAACGCTACCGCGCTCACATCTGCGCCGCTGCCGGAACGGGCCAGCTTTGACTGAAGTGCCGCTGGCTGCTGTCGAGGATTTCCGCCTTGATCACCCCCGCAGCCGCCGGGTCAGAAGGGCGGAAGCTGAAGTTGAAGCTCGGATCCTCGCTCATCGGCAATGTCGGACTCGAGACGAAATACCTGCTGGCCGTTATAGCTGACGTCGAGCGTCTGCATGAAATCGGCGGGGATGTAGTTGCGCGTCACCTGATCCATCTGCAGGCCCGAATTGTTCGGATGGCTGATCAACAGCTTGGCCCTTGATTGGTTCATCCGGCCTCGATCGGTCGGTGAGGCTCAGCTTCATCTTGCCGAGGCGTTCGAGGGCGAGGGCCTGGTCCTTGCCGGCGGGCGCTGAGCAGCCGCCGGCCGCCTTGATAAAGCGCGCGGCAGCGTAGAGCCGACCGTCCGCGGTTTCGGCGACGGCGTGGAGGTAGGTGTAATCGTCGATGCGGACCCGGGTCGCGATTTCCCGTGCGTCCGCGATCGGCCCGAGTAGAAAGTGAGCCGCGAGTGGCGACGGATTGTTGTCGATGACCAGATAGAGGCCGCGGATTTCGGGAGCGAGCCTCTCCGCGACCCGGATCGCCACCGGCACAATTGCGGCGTCCTCGGCGCGCGCCGGAGCATCGATCGAAACGAGATCCTCGGCGCCCTGGACTGCCCGGTCCCCGAAAATCGCATGTCGAAGATCGGCCCAGCGCGCCATGCGCTGCTCCTCGGTCCGCTCGGCCCAGGCCGGTCTCGGAAGCAAGCAACCCAGCACCAGCAAGCATAAAGCGGCTCGACCGAGCATGGCTGAGGTCATTCCCACTCCAGCTCCTTATAGCTCGCGGTGACGTTGCGCGCGTGATAGTCGTCGAACAGCAGCCACTGGCCGCGCTCCGAGTTTGCGACGTGCCGGCAGGCGCTGGCAATCCCGATCCCCGCCTTGATCGCTGCACGCGTGTCGCGGGCGACAGCTGCGAGGTAGCGGCGTTCGGGCTCCGCCGCTTCAGGCCAGGGTACGGAGCCCGGGCCGTGGCCCGGAACGGCCCGGTCCGCCGGTATCGCTATCAGCTCGTCCAGCTGCTTGAGCCAGCCGACGATGCTGCCGTCGATGACCGGGATGCGGTCGACGAACAGCAGGTCGGCAAGCCAGAAGGTTCGGGTCTTTTCATCGAATATGGTCAGGTCGTTATCGGTATGAGCCGGCCCGTACGCCCGCACGATGAGGTGCCGGTTACCCAAATCGATATCGAGCCGGTCGGTAACCAGGACCGTCGGCACCACCACCTCGGTACCATTCGCCTCCTCGCCAAGCTCACCCTGCAGCCGGCGAAGGTAATAGTCGCCGCGCTGGGCAAGCGCGCCAGGCAGCTTGGCATGCCCGACGAATTCGGGGTGATCGCCGCGAAAGGCGGCGGCGCCGAAGATATGGTCGGGATGGACGTGCGTCAGGATCACATAGCGGATCGGCCGATCTGTACGGGCGCGGATCGCTGCGCGCAACGCGCTGCCCTCCGCGAAGCTGCCGCCGGGGTCGATGACCGCGACGGCCTCATTGCCGATGATGAAACCGATATTGGCGATCGCGTCCTCATTCGCCGCAGACGCCTCCTCGTGCACGCCATTATGGACAAAGATGCCGGACGCGATTTCCGTCACCGGCAACGAGGTCTCCGCACGACCTGCCGTCGTCCCGAGCACGACAGCGACAACGAGAATGGCCGGCGTCCTGATACTACCGGCGCAAAACAGGAAAGGTCCGGCCCGGGTAAGGGATTTGCTTTGGCGCTTAACTGGCGGTCCAACGTGAGAGCAGAACGGCAACCCCATCGGCATCCCTGCTTGTATCATGCCATTACGGCTATTTTGGGGACCAGGAATCCGAGGCCCATTAAGCGCGTAACCCGCGGGCCGCGAAGCCGATACGGCGATCCGTTTACGCCTTCAATTCGTCACCCCTTGGCGCGGCGGGGCCTGCCCCGTGGCCGGCTGCGCTTCCGGCCGAGGCCCAGCTCTTTCGCCATTGTCGAGCGCTGCTCGGAATAGGCCGGCGCAGTCAGCGGATGATCGCTCGCCAGATCCCAGCGCCGCAAGTATTCGGCGGTCTGCAATCCATGCCGAGTGCCGAGATGTCGTCGCAATGTCTTCCCTCGAAACCCGCATTCGAGGCAGACGACGTGATCATGTTGCACCGAACGCCGAATCGGTACCGCGGGGGTGCGCGGCACCGCCACCGGCGCCGGTTTTCCGAGATCGCGGAGAGCCTGCTGCACCGAGGTGATCAGAGCCGGCAGCTGCTCGGGTGACAGTGTATGATTGCCGACATAGCTTGCTATAATCTTGGTTACCGGCCGCAGATCGATGTCCTTTTCGGTATTTTCGGTATTCATGACTGCTGCTCTTCCTGCCGCTCAATCCTCGACTTACCCTGCATACAGCATACCGCAACCGAATGAAACGGTTTTTACTGCCGAATTCAAAGTTCCGAAAAATTCCGAAGCGGCCGGTAAGTCTAGTGGCGTGACAAAGCGCGGCGGGAGGGAATTAAATTGGTGATGATGATCCTGTTTCGGAAAATCGCTCGATGCGGCATGATTGGCCGCCGCAATCGCTGATCAGAGGGCACAATGAATCTGTTCGATTTGTCGGGGAAAGTGGCAATCGTGACCGGGTCGAGCCGCGGCATCGGCCGGGCGATCGCCGAGGCGATCGCCGAGGCCGGCGGCCGGGTCGTGATTTCCGCCCGCAACCTCGCTCCGTGCGAGGAGGTCGCAGCAGCGATCCGCGCGAAAGGCGGTGAGGCGATCGCGCAGACGGCGCGCATTTCGGACAAGACGCAGCTCGAAAACCTGGTCGTCAAGACTCGCGAGGCATGGGGCCGCATCGACATCCTCGTCTGCAACGCGGCGGTCAATCCGCATTACGGCTCGCTCGAAAAGCTGACCGACGAAGTATTCGAGCGCATGATGATAAACAATGTGCTGAGCAATCTTTGGCTGTCGCGCATGGTGGCGCCCGAGATGCGCGAGCGGCGCGACGGCTCGATCATCTACATCATTTCTGTCGCCGCTGTGCGCGCAACAACGGTGCTCGGCATGTACGGGGTCACCAAGGCCGCCGATTACGCTTTGTGCCGCAATCTCGCGGCTGAGTGGGGCCCCGACAATGTGCGGGTCAACTGCATCGCGCCGGGCCTCGTCAAGACGGAGTTCGCGCGTGTGCTATACGAGGACCCGCAGCGCCGCGCCGCCCGCGAGGCCGCGACGCCCTTGCGGCGGCTCGGCGAGCCCGAGGACATCGCCGGCGTTGCTGTGATGCTCGCCTCGCGCGCCGGTGCCTTCATCACCGGTCAGACGATCATTGTCGACGGCGGCACGACGATTGCGCCGTGATGGTTCCAGACCAAGGAGAGGAAACACGATGTGGCGGATTGCAATGATCATTGGCTTGCTGAGCGTCGGCGCGCCGGCGCTCGCTCAGAACAAGGCGACAATCGAGAAGCTCAACGACGTCTGGACCGCGGCTTTCAATAACGGCGACGCCGCCGCGGTCGCGGCGCTCTATACGGAAGACGCCTACGTCCTCCCGCCGGGATCGGCAATGGTCAAGGGTCGTGCCGCGATCGAGGCATTTTGGCGGCAAGCGGCGCAGCAGATGGGTGACGCCAAGCTGACGACGATCGATGTGCTGCCGCTCGGTCGCTCCGCGGCGCGTGAAATCGGTACGGTCGCCTTGCAGACAAAGTCACAGCCGCCACAGCAAATCGTCGGGAAATACGTCGTCGTCTGGCGCAAGGTTGGCCGCGATTGGAAGCTTGCGACCGATATCTGGAACACCGACAAGTAAATTTCCGAAGTCGACGTGCTCGCGAAGCACTTCCCATTCCAGGAGGGAAACAATGGATGACCCGTCCGCAAGACCGGTCGAGGCTGCCGGTAACGAAATCGATCGGCCGGTGCCGGGCCAGCCCTCGACGCGGATCTGGGGGAGCGATGCGATCGCGGCGATGCTGCGCGAGCTGGATATTCCTTATGTCGCGCTCAATCCCGGGTCGAGCTACCGCGGCCTGCACGACAGCATCGTCAATTATCTCGGCAATACGCGGCCGCGCATGCTGCTGTGCCTGCACGAGGAGAGCGCGGTCGCATTGGCGCATGGCTACGCCAAGGTGACGGGACGTCCCCTCGCCGTGATTGCGCACGCCAATGTCGGGTTGATGCACGCGACAATGGCAATCTTCAATGCCTGGTGCGATCGCGTGCCGATGATCGTCCTCGGCGCCACCGGCGCGGTCGATGCAGTGCGGCGCCGGCCGTGGATCGAGTGGATTCACACAGCGCGCGACCAGGGCGCGCTGATCCGCAGCTACACAAAGTGGGACGACCAGCCCTCATCCATCGGGGCGGCGCAGGAGGCGCTCTTGCGGGCGAATATGATCGCACAGACCGCGCCGCGCGGACCCGTCTACATCAACTTGAACCTGGAATTGCAGGAAGACGAGATCGCCGCCGCGCCGCCGCATCCGGAGACCGCCCGGTTTGCTCCGCCGCCGCCGTTGGAACCCGCCGGGCCGGAACTGCGCCACGCCGCCGCGCTCCTCGCCCGGGCCGAGCGTCCGGTAATGCTGATGGGGCGCACCTCGCGTGATCCTGGGGCGTGGCACAAGCGGGTCGAGCTCGCCGAGGCGATCGGCGCGCGGGTGATGACCGACCGCAAGGCCGGCGCCGCCTTTCCGACCGATCATCCGCTGCACGCGGCGGGGCCCGCGACCGCGCTGTCGCCGGCGGGCGCCGAGCTGGTCGCGGCGGCCGATGTGATCCTGAGCCTCGACTGGATCGATCTCGCCGGCACACTGAAGGGGGCGTGCCAGGGCAAGCCCCCGGCCGGCAAGGTGGTCCAGGTCTCCGTCGACCAATACGTTCATAATGGCTGGAGCATGGATTACCAGGGCCTGCCGCCGGCCGATGTCTATCTCTTGGCCGAACCCGACGCGGCAGTGCCGGCCCTCTTGGCCGAGGTGAAGCTATTGCGCCCCAATGCGCCGCCGCTGCCGGCGCCGCGCAAACGGCGCGAGCCGCCGCCAGTGTCGGCGCTCGAAGCCGCCTCGATCATCGAGGTGCCGCTGTTGGCGAGAGCGCTGAAGGAGGCGCTGGCCGGCGAGCCGGTTTCGATGATCCGGTTGCCACTCAGCTGGGGCGAGCATCTTTGGGATTTCCGGGACCCGCTTGACTTTCTCGGCGCCGATGGCGGCGGCGGCATCGGATCGGGGCCGGGGATGGCGGTCGGGGCGGCATTGGCCCTGCGCGACGGCGAGCGCCTGCCGGTCGCAGTGCTCGGCGACGGCGATTTCCTGATGGGGGTCACCGCGCTGTGGACCGCGGTGCGCAACGGCATCCCTCTGCTGATTGTGCTCGCCAACAACCGTTCGTTCTTCAATGACGAGCTGCACCAGGAGCGGGTCGCCCGCGAGCGCAGCCGGCCGGTCGAGAACCGTTGGATCGGCCAGGCGATCCGCGATCCCGACATCGACCTTGCCGCGATGGCGCGCGCTCAGGGTTGCGTCGGCATCGGCCCCGTCGACGATCCGCGCCGCCTGCTGGCGGCCCTCACCGAAGCTGTAGCCGCGGTGCGCGCCGGCAAAGTCTGCGTCGTCGATGTCCACGTCGCCGCCGGCTACGACCCCGGCGCCGCGACCGGCATCCTGCGGCGCTCGTAGGCGGGTGATCAAAGATTAGCGCGGCTTGTCGCCGGCCAAGGTTACCCGGTGCATGACGCGGCGGTGGCCGTGGTAGTCGTTGATCGGGTTGTGCTGGGTGCAGCGATTGTCCCAAAGGGCAATCGAGCCGACGTCCCAGCGGAAACGGCAGGTGAATTCCGGGCGCCGCTGATGAGCGAATAGATACTGCAGCAACGGGGTGCTTTCGGCCTCGGTCATGTCCTTGAACCGCACGGTGTGGCCGCCATTGACGTAGAGCGCCTTCCTGCCGGTCTCGGGGTGAGAGCGCACCACCGGGTGCTCGGCCACATATTCTCGGTTCGCGTCAGCCTTGGCGGCGTCGCGGATGCGGTCCTCGCGCGTCTTGGTGACGTCGGCCTTGGCCGAGGAGTTGACCGCCACCAGTCTGTCGAGCACACGCCGCATGCCTGCGGACAATGTCTCGTAAGCCAGGTACATGTTGGCGAACAGCGTGTCGCCGCCAAAGGGCGGCACCTCGCGCGCGATCAGCATAGTGCCCATCGGCGGGCATTCGAGATAGGCGGTATCGGTATGCCAGAGCCCGCCGAAATTGACCCTCTCGTGCTCGAGTTTGACGACCGGCGTAATCTCGGGAAATCCATCGATGCCCTTTAAAAACGGGTATTCGACGACCTCGCCGAAGCGCTTGGCGAAGCCCAGAAATTGCTCCGGCGTCAGGTGCTGCTCGCGAAAGAAAATCACGAGGTGGTCGAGCCAGGCGCGCCGGACCGCCGCGATGGTTTCGCCGTCGAGCTCCTCGATAAGATCGACCCCGCCGATCTCAGCGCCCAGCGCTCCAGCAATGGGGCGGATTTCGAGCGAATTGCGGATCATGGTCGACCTTCCGGGGGCGACTTACGCCCTACGCGGCTCCGGCGCTATTGCAATCACATTCGACCCTTGCCGGGGCGCCTCCCGGCGCAGTACGTCGGCGACGTTTTCGGCCAACCGCTCCAGTCGATATGGCTTTTGTAGAACGAGATCACCGTCGGCTGGCGCGAAGGCTGCAACGTCGGCGTAACCGGTGACCAGCATCGCTCTAAGATCGCCCTGGCGCTCGCGCGCCCGCCTAATCAACTCCACCCCGTTCATCCCCGGCATCGCCATATCAACGATCAGCAAGTCGACCGGCCCGCTTCGCGCCAGCAAATCGAGTGCCGCGCGTCCGTTCTCGGCGGCCAGCATATGGTAGCCGAGGCTCTCGAGACTGCTGACCGCCACTTCCCGCACATCCGGATCGTCGTCGACGACCATGATCGATGCCTGTTCGTGAACCGCTGCCGATAGAGGTTCACGCTCCCGCGCCGCTGCCGAGACAGCGCGGGCACGCGGCAGATAGACGTTGACAGTCGTCCCACGGCCGAGCCGGCTGTCGATATGCAAGCCGCCGCCCGACTGCGTCGCTACACCGTGCACCATGCTGAGGCCGAGACCGCTGCCCTTGCCAGGCTCCTTCGTCGTGAAGAAGGGCTCGACCGCCCTCCTCAGCACCTCCTCGGACATGCCCTCGCCGGTATCCGAAACCGAGATCAGCACGTAGTCGCCCGGAGCGAGGTCGGGAGGTGCCGCAGCCCGGCTCACATTGGCCGTGCGGATCGTCAGTCGCCCGCCTTCGGGCATCGCGTCGCGTGCGTTTATCGCCAAGTTCAGCAGGACCAGCTCGATCTGCGTGGGATCGACCAACGCGGGCCACAGCCCCTCTGTCAGCACGGTCTCGATGCGCACGGTAACGCCGATCGTCCGGAACAGCATATCGCTGGCTTCACCGATCAGCCGGTTCAGATCGAGCGGGGTCGGGGCGAGGCGCTGCTTGCGCGAGAAGGCGAGCAGCTGGTGGGTCAATCGCGCCCCCCGTTCGGCCGCCAGCCGCGCCGCCCGCAATCGGCGGAGTGATTCCTGGTTTTTCAGCCGGCGCTCCAACAGCTCGAGATTGCCGAGAACACCGGTCAACAAATTGTTGAAATCATGCGCAACGCCGGAAGTGAGCTGCCCCACCGCCTCGAGCTTCTGCGCCTGCAGCAGCGCTTCCTCGGTCCGCTGCCGCTCAGCAATCTCCGCGGTTAATTGGTCATTCGCGGCGGCGAGACTGCGGGTTCGTTCGCCGACCAGCCGTTCGAGTTCCTCCCGGCTGCGGTTCAAGGTCTCCCGCGCCTCGACAATGTCGGTGATATCGGTGCAGGTGCCGAACCATCGGACGGTCCGCCCTTCGTCCCGAACCGGGGTCGCGCGCGCCTTGAACCACCGATACTGGCCATCGGCGCGACGTATCCGAAGTTCCAAATCGTAGTCGTCCCGGCCTTGCACGGCGGCCATCCAGCGCTCCCGAACGCGCCCTCGATCCAGCGGATGCACGACCTTGTCGAGCCACACAGACCCTAATTGCTCTTTCTCAGGAATGCCGGTGTACTCGACCCACTGGCGGCTGAAATAGTCGCGCTGGCCATCCGGCTGGCTGGTCCACACCAATTGCGGCAATGCTTCGGCCAGCGTGCGATACCGGCGTTCACTGGCGGTGAGCGCCTCGAGAGCATCGTGCACCTCGTATTGGCGCCCCCGCGCCCGCAAGGCCGCGCGTACCGCGCTCACCAGGGTCGCAGTTCCGACCGGGCGTTCCAGCAAGGTCAGATTACCCGATTGCTGCAGCGCGTCACGTTCCTGGCTACAGGCCTCGGCAGAGGCTCCCGGCTCGAGCAGGACGATAAAGGGGAAATCCGACCAGGAGGGTTGGTGCGCGACCCAATCGAGAAGACCGCTTATATCCTGGCCAATCAGCGCCTCTTCGGTAATGACGGCGGCACCGGCGCCGTCATCGAGGTTCCGCTGCAGTTCGTGCAGGTCGGAGCACATGAGGCTCTCTACACCGCCACGGTCGAGAACCGACCCGGTCAACACGGCATCGCGGCCCACCGGGGCCAGGATCAGCACGCGCGAGCGGAACGCCGCCTTACCCACGTGTGTCATCAGCGGCCGCTTGGATCAAAGGCTGCGATCCAACATAGGTTGGAATTCCCGACATGATGCCTTGGAAGTCTGCAAGAGGCTCGCCGACCTGCAGCCCTTGGGCCGTCAATCGAAGCTCGCGGATCGTATCCTCGTGCGTGCCGACGCGCTTCTTCAAGACCGAGATCGCTTTGCGAACTTTCCCCTGGGCCTCAAAAAACCGCAGCAACAGCACGGCGTCGCTGAGATAGCTAAGGTCGATCGGCGATTCCACGACGCCGACCAGGCCATGCTGTGCCATCACCAGAATCGTCAACACTCGCTGTTGGTTCAGGTAGGTGAGCAATTGGTGTATCTCGAGCGCTAGAAAGCGTTCCTGCGGCATCGCCTGTAGGTAGCCGTTGAGGCTGTCGATGACGACGACGGTTGAGTTCCGCTCGGCGACGCCCCGGCAGACGAGCGCGGTAAATTCGCCCGGCGACATCTCTGCCGGATTAATTTGATGCAGCACGATCTCACCGGACGCCATCAGCGGCTCGAGCTCGATACCTAGACCTCGCGCCCGCTCGATGATACTTTCGGTGCCCTCGTCAAACGCGTAGAGGTTGGCGCACTCGCCCTGTTGCGCCGCATTGTAGGCGATGCTGAGCGCCACCGAGGACTTCCCGGATCCGGCCGGACCGACGAGCAGCGCGCTGGTGCCGCGGCGCAACCCGCCGCCGAGCAGCGCATCGAGCTCCTCCGAGCCGCTGCGGACGATCTCCTTCGGGAGGGTTCCCGAACTCTGGGACAGCAATAGGCGCGGAAAAACCTCCAACCCGCCCGTTCGGATCGCGTAATCATGATAACCGCCGCGGTACTTTACCCCGCGCATCTTCGTCACCCGCAGCCGCCGCCGCTCTGCCCCATAGTCGAGCCCCAGCTCCTCCAAGGTGAGGACGCCGTGGACGATGCTGTGAAGCTGCAAATCATGGCCGTTGGACGCCATGTCGTCGAGCACCAGCACCGTCGCGTGCCGTCGCGCCAAAAACTGCTTCAACGCGAAAATCTGCCGCCGATAGCGCAGCGGATTCTGCGCCAGCAGCCGCATCTCGGAGAGCGAGTTGAGTACGATGCGCTCCGGGTCGATGCGCTCGATCTCATTGCACAGCAGCCGCATCGTCTCGCCCAGTTCGACTTCCGAGGGGCGGAACATAGTCTGCCGGTTGCCGTCGCCATCCTCGGCATCGGGCGGCACGAGTTCGCACATCTCGATGCCTTCCAGAGACCAGCCGTGGGCGCTGGCGACGGCATGCAATTCGTCGCGGGTCTCGGACATGCTGACGTAGAGCACTTTCTCATTCTGGTCACGGCCGGCCAAAACGAACTGCATGCCTATTGTCGTTTTGCCGGTCCCCGGCCTGCCTTCGATGAGATGAAGGCGGCCAAGGACAAAGCCGCCCCCGAGGATTTCGTCCAGCCCCGCTAGTCCGGACGACGCTCGATCGCTCCCGCTCAAAGTTTCACTCCGGTAATCCGGCTCGAGGCGAGGCGGGCACGTCAACGCATCCGCCGGACCTGCATTCTGGCTTCTTTCGTATCAGCAGAACAGCCCTCCGGGGTTTTTGTTCAACGGAGCGCATCCACCGGCTTGGGAGCCGGCGAAACCGCACGTCATTCTTGTCAGATTTCTTCAAATGCGTAACCTCTGCCCCGCATCGCCACGCGCCCGACACTGCACCGGCTTGCTTCTTGTCGAGAGAGGCCCATGATCGATCCTTATGCGCGGTACACGCGGCTGAAATTCGACCGCCCGCACGCCAAGGTTCTCCGCATCACGATGGACAACGGCCGGATGAACACCACCGATGCGGCACTGCATGCAGAGCTCGGCGACATCTGGCGCGATGTCGACCGGGATGCGAGCGTGAATGCCGCGATCCTGACCGGCGCCGGGAAGGTATTCTCGGCCGGCGGCGATTTCGCGATCATTCAAGAGAATATCGACGACTTCGCGGCGCGGGCCCGGCAATGGAAGGAGGCGCGCGACATCGTTTACAATGTGATCAACTGCAGCAAGCCGGTTGTCAGCGCGATGCGCGGGGTTGCAGTCGGCGCCGGCCTCGTCTGCGGTCTGCTCGCCGACGTATCGATTGCGGCCAAGGATTGCCGCATCATCGACGGGCATACGCGCCTGGGGGTGGCGGCGGGCGACCACGCCGCGATCGTCTGGCCGCTGCTCTGCGGCCTCGCCAAGGCCAAATATTATCTGCTGCTGTGCGACCAAGTGCTGGGCGAAGAAGCCGAGCGCATCGGCCTCATTTCGCTAGCGGTCGAGGATACCGAGCTCGACGCAAAAGCAGTGGAGATTGCTACCCGCTTGGCCGAAGGGGCGCAGAGTGCAATCCGCTGGACCAAATACGCATTGAACAATTGGCTGCGGGCGATGGGGCCGACCTTCGATACGTCGTTGGCGCTCGAATTTCTCGGCTTTACCGGCCCCGACGTGAGGGAGGGGCTCGCGTCGCACCGCGAGAAGCGCCGACCCGATTTCGCTCCCAGCACACCGCTCTGAGCGTTTAAGCGGCGAGACGCACCGGTAGCGATTTGATCGAGCGCAGAAAGTTCGAATAGGCGTAAACCGGCTTGTCCAATACTTCGATCTTCAGATCGCGGTTCAGGACCTCCTCCCACAGGATGCGCAATTGCAGCTCGGCGAGACGGTTGCCGAGACAGCGATGAATGCCGAAGCCGAAGGAGAGGTGCTCGCGCGGGCGGGGACGGTCGGCGATCAGGGCGTTCGGGTTCTCGATTGCCTCCTCGTCACGATTGCCCGAGATGTACCAGATCACGACCTTGTCGCCCTTCTTGATCGGCTTGCCGCCAATCTCGGCATCCTCGAGCGCGGTGCGCCGCATATGGATCACCGGGGTCTGCCAGCGGATGATCTCCGACACCAGGCCAGGGATCAGCGCCGGGCTCTCCCGCACTTTGTGCAATTCGTCCGGATATTGGCTGATGCCCCAGACGCCCCCCGACATCGAGTTGCGGGTCGTGTCGTTCCCGCCGACGAGGAAGAGGATCAGGATGCCCATCCGCTCGCGCAATGACATCTTGTTGGTCAGATCGCTGTGCGCGAGGATCGAGATGATATCGAATTCGGGCGGCCGCTTGGCGCGCTCCTCCCACAATCCATTCATATGCTCGGTGAATTTGAGCAGCTCGGCAAAGCGCTCTTCCTCGGAGCGAACGAGCGCGTCGGGCGCATTGATGTCGCAGATTGCGACCTCCGACCAGCGGATCAATTTCCGCCGGTCGTCCAGCGGATAATCGAAAAGCGTGGCCAGCATGCGCGAGGTGAGCTCGATCGAGACCCGGTCCACCCAATTGAATTCCTCGTTGCGCGGCAGCTCGTCGAGCACACTGCAAGTACGCTCGCGAATGAGGCTTTCCATCTTCGCCAGGTTCATCGGGTTCACGGTGGGACCCACCACCTTGCGCTGCTCGTCGTGCTCCGGCGGATCCATGCGGATGAAGCTCGGCCGCTCCATGCCTTTTGGCGGATCGTCGATCCTGATACCGCCGACATCGTCGGATGACGAGAAGACCCGGTGGTTCACCTCCACCTTCATTATGTCCTTGTACTTGGTGACCGCCCAGTAGGGCCCATAGGGGCTATCCGGCGTGTAGTGCACCGGGTCCTCACGGCGCAGCCGTTCGAAATAAGGATACCAATGTCCGTGAAATAGAGCTGCGGGTCGCTGACGTCGATCTTGTCGAGCGGCCTCGAATACGCGTCGGTGCGGAGGTCGTAATTGAGGTGAGTATCCATTGAATCGCCTCCGAATACCGGCTCCAGCCGGTTTCAATGTTGTCCGTCCGGGAGCCGGACGACTAGGCCATCGAGTTCCTCGCGCATCTTGATCTGGCACGAAAGACGAGAATTGGGTTCGGCCGCTGCCGCAAACCCCAGCATGCTGGCCTCCTGCGAGTCCGGCTGTGGCAATCCGGTGCGATCGAGCCATTGAGGATCGACATAGACGTGACAGGTCGCGCAGGCGCATTCGCCGCCGCAATCGGCGTCGATGCCCGGCACGGTATTGTTGACCGCGCCGCGCATCACCGATAGGCCGACCGGCACCTCCACCCGGTGCTCTGTTCCGTTATATTCGATATACGTGACCTTGGGCATGACGCCTACGGGAACAACTGTTCCCCGGTCTCGGCGTCCTCCACGAAGATCGCGCTGACCGGGCAATTCTCCGCCGCCTCCAGGATCTTCTCGACGGTGTCCGCTGCGGGATCGACGGCCTCCGATTGGCGGTTGTCATTGAGGCGAAACACCTTTGGGGCGATCGTCTCGCACATGGCATTCCCGACGCATACGTCATGGTCCACCCGGACGCGCAGCTTGCGGGCCACCGGCCGCCCCCTATTGCCAGGTAACCGGCAGCGACTTCAGCGAGCGGAACGTGATGCTGGGCTGATAGTCCAGTTGCTCGGTCGCTACTTGCAAATCGGGGAAGCGCTCGGCGAGAGCCTTGAAGACTTCCTGACCCTCGACGCGCGCCAAGGTCGCCCCGAGGCAGTGGTGAACCCCATTTCCGAAGGCCACGTGCGGGTTCGGCTGCCGGGTAATATCGAATTTTTCGGGGTCCGCGAACACGTTGGGATCGCGATTGGCGGAAGAGATGAACCAGCGGATGCGGTCGTTCTTCTCCATAACCTTGCCGCGCACCTCGATATCCTGCGAGGCGAGCCGCTGGATGGACTTGACCGGCGCGTCATAGCGCAGGCACTCCTCGGTCGCCCATTTGGCCCGGCCGGCCGGATCCTCTTTGTACAGCGCCCATTGGCCGGGGTGCTGGATGAAAGCCAAAGTGCCGTTGCAGATCAGGTTGATCGTCGTCTCGTGACCCGCTAGCAGCAGCAGCGAGGTGTTGACCAGCACTTGATGCCGAGTGAAGACGCCCTTCTTTTCGCCGCTCGCCAGCACCGAGATGAAATCGTCCCCCGGCCTGACAATGCGTTCGTCGACGAGCGGGGAGACGTATTCGACCATCCCTTTCATGCCGTCGGTCAGGATCGGCATGCGGTCGTATTCGCCGCGGCCGATGTAGAGGAGCTTCTCCGCCAGCTGCCGGACATAGGGCCGATCCTCGGCCGGGACGCCCATCATCTGCGCGATCACGAGCACCGGCAGCGGGGTCGCCAGGTCCCGCATTATATCCATGCTGCCCTTTTCCTCGGCGGCGTCGAGCAGCTCCTTCACGGCGCTGACGACAAACGGTCGCCAGGATTCCATCGCTTTGGGTGTGAAGTAGCCATGCACGATCTTGCGCATGTCGAGATGCTCGGGTCGGTCGTGCTGGATGAACTGGTCTGCCTGGTAGTTCCTGACATACTCGTAGAGGCCGAGATCGGATTCCTCGATCGCCGGGTAAGCCGGCCGGGGGTCGTTCTTGAAGACGGCGGACGAGAACAGCTCGTTGTGCCGGGTCATCCACGTCACGTCGTCATGACGCGTGATGACCCATAGCGCGTAGGTGTCGTTCCAATGTATTGGGTCCTCGTCGCGTAGCCGCCCGTAGTACGCATAGGGGTCGGCGATGACGTCCGGGGTGAACATGTCATCTCGAATAGCGCGTAGTCATATTCCTCCTCCCTTCTCGTATAACCGTCATTCCCGCGAAAGCGGAATCCAGGCCCCAGCCTCTCGCGGGGGCGCCTGGAGCCCCGACTTCGCGGGGGTGACGAAACCAGGGCTGTTCTTTTTATTAGTTGAGCCCGTACAGCCCCATTGCGCCGCCGGCCATGACCTGGTGCTTGGTCTCGGCCGACAACCCGTCCATGCGATCCATAATCATTTTCGGAGCGCCGGGGAAGAAGCCGTCGGGGTGCGGATAGTCGGTCGCCCACAGGATCTTGTGCGGCCCGATATAATCGGCCAGCGCCTTGATGCTACCTTCGACCGGCTCGAAAGAGATCCAGCAATTGCGCTGAAAGAGCTCGCTCGGCCGCGTCGTCAGGCCGGAATCGTTGAAGCCCTGGTCGTCGAAGTGCCGGTCCATGCGGTCGAGCCAAGGTGCGATCCAGCCGCCGCCCAATTCGAGAAAGGCGATGCGGATTTTCGGATGGCGCTCGCAGACCCCGCCCCAGATCACGCTCATCGCGGCCAGCATCATCTCCATCGTATGCGAAATGATGTGGCGCGCGCCGCGCCCCTCGAAGCGGTCGACGCCGACCGTCGGCATGCCGCTCGAGGCGCCCTCATGGAAGCCGATCGAGAAATCGAGATCCTCGGCCGCCGCCCAAAACGGCTCGTAATCGGGGTGGTGGATCATCTTGTTATTGTAGGGGTTAGGCCGGATGAAGCCGCCACGGAACCCGAGCTCCTTCTTGGCAAAGCGCATCTCGGCGATCGCCAAGTCGACCGACTGCAGCGGCAGCATCGCCACGCCAAACAGGCGGTCGGGATAGGGCTTGCAGTAATCGGCGAGCCAGCGGTTGTAGGCGCGGCAGGTCGCGGCGGCGAGCGGCGGGTCCTGAATCGCGCCGGAGAACAGGCCAAGGCTCGGATAGAGGAAGGCCGCATCGATGCCGTCGGCGTCCATGTCGGGGATCCGCTTGTGCGGATCAAACCCGCCGGGCTTGCCGTCCTTGTAGGCCATCGTGTCGCCCTCGACGACGCCCTGCCGCGCGCCGACGGCGCCGATCCGGCCGATGCCGAGCCGGCCGTCGCCGACCGCGTGCTCCTCCATGATGAGCCGCTCCTTGCCATTCTCGCCCTTGACGATCCGCGGCGCCCGGTCGCGGAACGCCGGGTCGATGTATTTGTCCCACAGATCGAGCGGTTCGAGGATGTGACCGTCGGCATCGATGACGTTGTAGACGCGACCCATAACCCAGCTCCTTCTCGGGTTGCCTGGACGAAGCCCGTAACCAAACGCCCGTTTGGTTTGCTGCGACGCTATGCCCCCCAGCCAAGCCTGTCAACCCCGACCCGCATATACCCCGGCACGACAACGCCACCCACAATCATAGGTTGTTCAGCCGATCGGCCATAGCTCCACCTGCAGCAGATCAGCAGCAAAGTCTCCTCTGCAGGTTGCAGTCGGGACCCTCCTCCTCGGCCATTACTGTTCTCAGAACCGAGCAGGGGTGAAAGTCTACAACGCGGGATTTGAGGGACGTTTCCTTGTGTCCCGAAAGGCGAAAAGGAAACGGGAATGCCAACGCAATCCAATTTGCCGAAAATCGCGTTCATCTTCGATTGATGTTTCCGGGCGGCATGTGACATTAACGCGAACGATGCTCGCCGCTGACTTCATCGCCAGATGGCGCTCGGCCGATCTAACCGAGCGCGCCGCGGCACAGTCGCATTTTCGCGATCTGTGCGATCTCCTCGGCGGGGAGCCGCCGACCACCGCCGACCCGAAAGGCGAGTGGTACGCCTTTGAAAAGGGCGCCACCAAGACGACCGGCGGAGAAGGCTGGGCCGATGTCTGGAAGCGTGAGCGTTTCGGTTGGGAATACAAGCGCAAGGGCAGGATCTGAGGGCAGCCTTCGCCCAGCTCCAGCGCTATGCGCCGGCCCTCGAAAACCCGCCGTTACTGATCGTCTGCGATCTCTCGCGGTTCGAGATCCATACCAATTGGACGAACACGGTCAGCCATACCTACGAGATCGGGCTCGAGGAGTTAACCGATTCTCGGAAGCTCCGCCGGCTCAAATGGGCATTTACCGATCCGGAGCAGCTGAAGCCGGGCCTGACCCGCCAGACCTTGACCGAACAGGCCGCGGCTGAGTTCGCCCGGCTCGCCCAACGATTGCGCGACCGCAACCACCCCTCGCAGAGGGTCGCGCATTTCATCAACCGGCTCGCCTTCTGCATGTTCGCCGAGGATGTGGATCTACTGCCCGGCAAGATGTTCGGCCGCATGCTCGACGGCCCAGCACGTTCGCCGATCGACTTCGAGGCGTTGGCGTCGTCCTTGTTCGCCGCAATGAGGGCCGGCGGGCGGGTAGAAAGAAGCGCATAGCAGGTCTCATCGAGGAGCAGGGGCGAGACATGCAGGACGTACTTGTCCTCGCCGGCGAACTTTAGGACGCGCCCGGGTACACTTTCGGGAAAGAGGAAGGCTGACAAGACAGAGGCATCAACGACGGCGCTTTTTGGCGTAGAAGCTTCTGGCCTCATCTACGGCAATCAGAATTTCGGCCTCTTGTTCCGGGGTAGGATCCCGCCCGGCAATGCTGACCGGCTTCAGCAGGATCGCCCCGCTCTCCGTCACCTCCGCCTCGAGGTAGTCGCCTTCCTCCAGCCGAGCCGCTTCGCGGATATCCCGCGGCAGGGTAATTTGGGCGGCGCGACGGACGTTGACGAGCGTCACAGACAGTTCTCGTGGCTAAAGATGGCCAATTCCTTGCTGATCAGAAATTCGTAAAGTACAAACAGTATATAATCCTGTTTTCGGTCACACCGCAAATCAACGCGCCGGTTTGGCGCGGCCGCGTTTTGTCGCGGCGGGAGGAGCGGCGAGGCCGGCGAGCGCCAGTGAGGTGAATTGCTCGGCCACCTGCTGCACGCCGAGGCGGCCCTGCGGGTCGTACCATTTGTAGGCCCAGTTCAGCATTCCCAGGATGCCGTATGAGGCGACCTGAATGTCGAGCTCGGCGCGGAACTCGCCGGTTTCGACGCCTTCTCGAATGATCTGCTGCCAGCATCGCTCGTACTCTTTCGGCGAAAAGCCGATCATTTCGCGGAAGCGGCGCTTTACCGACTCGCGCTCGCGCAGGTAGACGAAGAGGTGCGGGTAATGGCGGTCGAAGGCTTCGAGATGGGCCGAGATCGCCCGCCGCAGCTTCTCCGTGGGCGTCCCGTCGGCGGCGGCGATCTCGCTGATTGTGCGGAACATCTGCGCGATCGGCTCTTTGACAACGAGGTAGAGCAAGTCCTCCTTGCTGTCGAAATGGTGGTAGAGGCTGCCCTTCAGGATGCCGACCTCGTCGGCGATGTCACGGACCGTGGCGGCATGATAGCCTTTGGTCCGAAACACCCTCGCCGCTGCCGAAACGATATCGTCGAGGTTGGCCATTACTTAGTCAGGTGGCCTACCTTCGCTTCCAATGCAAGCGGATATTCGCCTGAGGAACAATGTCGGGTGCTCGCGTCGATTCCTTGATTTTTGCTTGCCCGAGCCCCGCCCATGCGCCAGCATGGGCCCAAGCTTTCCTTAATTAAGCGACATGAGCCTCGGCGAGGCTCGGCCAAACTCCAGGAGGAGACGTGACAAGACCCCGCGCTGCCGATGATTTTGCGACGATCCGTGCGCGTATGGAGGAACTCCGCCGCGAGCGCGCGCCAGCCCCCAAGAAAGATCCCGACGCCGCCGCTCCCGGCGGCCGAAGCCTGCTCAAGGCCAGCGACAGCCGACAGCGGGTTGAAAGCGAGCGCTGGTCGAGCGGCGCATCGGGCCGGCGCTACGGTTCGGGACATTAGCTACTCCGCTTCGGCGTCGGCCCAGGCTTCGGCGCTGGCGCCCGCTAGTGCTCGAACACGAGCCTCGTCTTTGGCGAATTCGCCGGCCGCGCCGGAAAACACGACGCGTCCATCGTCCAGTACATAGGCGCGGTCGGCAATCTCGGTCGCTGCGCGCACGTTCTGCTCGACCAGCAGGATCGAGATCCCCTCCGCGCGCGCCGAGGCGACGACCTTGAAGACCTCCCGCACGATCAGCGGAGCGAGGCCCTGCGACGGCTCGTCGAGTATCAGCAGATTGTGGATTGAGGATCAGCGCGCGGGCGATCGCCAGCATCTCCTGCTCGCCGCCCGAGAGCTGGCGGCCCTTGTTGCCGCGGCGCTCCGCCAGGCGCGGAAAGAGCGCATGGATGCGCGCGATCGTCCACGGACCCGGCCGCTCGAGGGGCACCTTGAGGTTCTCCTCGACCGTCAGGTTGGGAAATATGTGGCGCCCCTCCGGCACATAACCGACGCCGAGCGCGGCGATCCGGTAGGGCGGCCAGGCCGTCGTCGTGTGGCCGAAGATCTGCACCACGCCAGTCCGCGGCGGGGTAAGCCCGACCAAGCTCCGTAAGGTCGTCGTCTTGCCGGCGCCGTTGCGTCCCAACAGAGTGACGATCTCGCCCTCGCGTACTTCGAGGCCGACCCCATGCAGGATGTGGCTTTTGCCGTAAAAGGTGTGGAGGTCCTCGGCAACCAGCACCGGCCCGCTCATGCAGCTTCCCCGAGGTAGGCGGCCTGCACGGCTTCGTTAGCGGCGATTTCCTGCGGCGTGCCCTCCGCCAGCATCGCTCCCTCGGCCAAGACCATGATGCGGTCGGCGAGGCGAAAGACGACCCGCATATCGTGTTCGATCAGCACGATCGAGAGCTTGTGGTCTTGGTGCAGTTGGCGAATGAGCCGGGTGATGTTGTAGGTCTCCTGATCGCCCATTCCTGCGGTCGGCTCGTCGAGCAGCAGAAGCCGCGGATTGAGCGCGAGCGCCATCATGATCTCGGTCGCCCGCTGGTCGCCGTGGCTCAATTCGCCGACCGGCCGGTCCTCTTTGTCGGCGAGCCCCCCCTTGTCGGAAAGATCGGTGACGCGTGCGCTGATCTCGGCGTCGGCATGGCGAGAGATCCACGGCCGCAGTCGATAACCAGCCGCAACCTCGACGGCGATGCGCAGATTGTCCCGCACCGTCAGCTCGGGAAAAATCTCGGTGACCTGAAAGGTACGCGCAATCCCGCGCCAGACGCGCCGCGCCGGCAGCAAATTCGTGATGTTCTCCTTGTCGAACAGGATGCGGCCGGAGGTCGGGGCCAGAAACCCGCTGATGAGATTGAAGAAGGTCGTCTTGCCCGCGCCATTGGGACCGATGACCGCCCGCAATTCACCGTCCTCGACGGACATCGACACGCCGCGCACGGCGAGCAGGCTGCCGAAGTGGCGCGAGACGTTCTCGACCTCGAGCAGGCTCACGGTGCGGCCCTGCGCTGAATTATGCCGAGCACACCGCGTGGGAAGAACAGCACGACGAGCACGAAGAACAGCCCGATGAACGACATCCAGTTCGCCGTCTCGCTCGACAGATAGTCCTGCAGCACGACAAAGATCGCCGCACCGATCAGCGGCCCCCAGAACGCGCGCATGCCGCCCAGGACGGCCATGATCACGAAATCGCCTGACTGGTCCCAGCGCAAATCGTGGGGATCAGCGAAATTGTTCAGCAATGCGTAGAGCGTACCGGCGAGGCTGGCGAAGAGGCACGAGATGACCCAGGACAGCCAGATGTGGCGGTCCACCGGAATACCCAGAAAGCGTGCGCGCCGCTCGTTCTCGCGGATCGCCAGCAAGGTACGGCCAAAGGGCGAGCGCAGCAGCGCTGCCATGATGCCGACGGCTACCGCGAAGCAGACCAGGACCAGATAATAGAAGGCCTTGTCATTGCCGAGGATGTCGACCGTGGTAAATCCCAAATCGATCGGCATGCGATGCCAGCCGGAGAGTCCGTCATCGCCGCCGGTGACCGAGTTCCAGCGATAGGCAATGAAGTAAAAGACCTGGCCAAAGGCGATCGTCACCATCGCGAAATAGATGCCCCTGAGGCGCACAATCAATAACCCAATAAGTGCTGCGGCGATGGCGCCGGCAATCACTCCGACTGCCATGCCGACCAATGTGCTCGGCACCAGATATTTGATCGTGAGGCCGAGGCCGTAAACTCCGAGGCCGAAATAGGCGGCGTGCCCAAACGACAGGACGCCGGTGAAGCCCAATAGAAAATTGAGCGACATCGCGGCGAGGCCCAGTACCAGGACGCGGCTTCCCAGTGCGGTGTAGCCGCCCACCCAATTGAGCCAATAGGGCAGCGTGAGCAGCACCAGCCAGACTGCAACATCGGGCGCCCGCCTGCCGAGCACGTTCACTAGAACCGTCCTTCCTCACCCAACAGGCCGCGCGGCCGGACCAGGAGGACAAGTCCCATCAGGACATAAATCACCGCTTCGCTGGCCGACGGGAAGAACACCGTCGTGATCCCCGAGGCAACGCCGATCAGCAAGCCGCCCAATAGGGTGCCCGGCAGGCTGCCGAGACCACCGATAATGATCGCGACAAAGCTCGGCATTATCAGCGTGCTGCCGATCGTCGGCTGCAGGCCGAGCATGCCCGCGGCGAGAACCCCCGCCAGGCCGGCGAGATAGATGCCGAGCCCGAAATTCAGGTTGCGCAAGATGCGGGTATTGACCCCGAGGACGGACACCGTCTCGAGGTCCAGAGTCCCGGCGCGGATACGGATGCCGAGCCGGGTTCGGTTGAGGATTAGAAACAGCCCGACCACCGCCGTCACCACCAGCCCCACCATGAACACGCGATAGCCGGTCAGAAAAAAGAGCGTGTTGCTGAGCGGGCTGGATAGCCAGCCGGGGATCGCGAAGGGCAAGGTTGCGGGGCCCCAGATGTAACGCGTTCCGTCCTCCAGCATGAAGGCAAGGCCGAAGGTAAGCAGCAGGCTGTACAATGGATCGCGGCCGTAGAGCGGGCGGATCAACACGCGCTCTACGACGAGGCCGAGGGCTGCCGTCAGGACCGGCGCGACCACCAATGCGCCCCAGAAGCCGATATGCGGGATCAGCATATAGGCGAGATAGCCGCCGATCGCCAAAAACCCGCCATGCGCGAAGTTGATCACGCCGGAAAGGTTGAGGATCAGCGACAGACCGAGCGCCATCAACGCGTAGAACGCGCCGATGATGAGCCCATTGAACAGGTTGAAAAGGAGGAGCTGCGTCATCGACCCGTGTATCGCATGCCCACCCTCACTGGTCTCGCTGCAGTTCTCAGGCCGGCCAGCTCAGATGACACCCGGTCTCGGCGACAGGCGGCGCGGCGTCGACGCCCTTGACCAGCTCATCGACCTTGAACAGATCCTCGGGCTCGGGTCCCTTTTCGATCGCGTTGCCGACATAGAGGGTCGGCATCAGCTGGTGATCGCCGGCGCGATAAAAGGTGTCGTACGGCATCAGCGCGATCTCGGGCGGTAATTTGAAATTTTCGAGAGCCTTGGCCAGCTTGACCGGGTCGAGGGTCTTTTGCTGGTTGGCAACTAGCGCGCAGGTCCAGGTCGCGACGTAACCGAACCAGTGGCGTGCCGTCGGCACCTTGCCGCCATTGACCTTCCGGATATCGGCCACGAATTCCTTTACGTGCGGCACATCGGGCTGTACCCAATACCACTCGAAGACCCAAGTGCCGATGCGCGCATCAGGCGGCAGGCCTTCAAGAACCTCCAGCTCTTGTTGCGCGCCGGCGATGTGGAAGCGCTTGTCGAGGCCGAACTGCACTGCCTGCTTCAGTGCATTGATCATATCCTGGCCGGCGACCAGGAAGATGATGACGTCCGGATTGGCCGCCTGTGCCTGGATCAGATAGGACGAGTAATCGGTGGCGCCGAGCGGCGTCAGAGAGGCGCCGACCTCGGTGCCGCCGAACTGCTTCAGGCTCGCCTCGAAGCCTTGCTGCAAGGTGTGGCCGAAGGCGTAATCGGGAGTGATAAAGTACCACTTCTTGCCGTATTTGTTGAACAGGGTCTTGGATACCGAGTTGGTTTCCATGCGCGTCGTGTTGCAGACGCGAAAGACGTTCCAGTGGCAATCGGTGCCGGTAACCGAGTTGGTATGGCCGCCAGTGACGATGTGCAATTTCTTGAGTTCGTTCGACACCTGACCGAGCGCGATGGCCATCGCCGAGTTGACGTTGCCGAGCAGGAAATCGACTTTGTCGCGCTCGATCAACTTTCGCGCCTTCTGGACGGCGATGCCGGTATCGGCGCTCGTCGAATCCTCGACCAGCAACTGGGCGTTGCGCCCAAGGATCCCGCCTTTGGCGTTGATCTGGTCGATTGCCAATTGACAGCCGATCTGCTCGTTTTTGCCGAGCTCGGCGTAGGTGCCGGTCAGCGGATCGTCGAGACCGAACTTGATCTCGTCGGCGGCGCGAGCGGTGATTGCGAAGGGCGTGGCGAATTGCGCCACACCGGCCGCAGCTGCCGCCTTGATAATGGTGCGGCGGTCGAGCTTGCCCGATTGCAATCTGCTGATCACTATCATTTCCTCCCAGGCAGGGCTGTTGTGGTTCGGCTACGGCAGGGCGTGCTGTGGTTGCACTCGCGCCAAGCGGCACCCCTTATGGTCACGGAGTGTCCCGAAAAGAAAGCAAATTCCCTTGAGGGATCATATAGCTGACGAAAGTTGAAGGAGAGCCCGATGACACCACGACAGGGGATGAGAGCGCTGATTACTCGCCGCGGCTACACGATGGTGCCGGGGGCCCACGACACCTTGACGGCACGGCTCGTCGAGCACGCCGGGTTCGAGGCAGTTTACCTGACCGGAGGCGGATATTCGCGGGCCAACGGCTATCCCGATCTCGGCTTACTCACCTTATCCGAGAATGTCCGTTTTATCGGGTTGACGGTCGAGGCGGTCGGCATCCCGGTGGTCGCCGACGCCGACACCGGCTACGGCAATGCGATAAACGTGATCCGCACGGTCCGCGAGTACGAGAAATCGGGGGTCGCCGCCTTCCACATCGAGGACCAGGTGAGCCCGAAGAAATGCGGCCATTACGAGGGTAAGGAGGTTATCGGCCTCAGGGAAATGGTTGGGAAGATCCATGCCGCGGTCGATACGAGGCGCGATCCTGACCTTGTCATCATCGCTCGCTCCGATGCGCGCGCGGTGGAGGGCCTGCAGGCGGCCATCGATCGGGTCAACGCCTATCTGGAGGCGGGTGCGGATGTCGGTTTTGTCGAGGCGCCGCAAAATGTCGAGGAGTTACGGATCGTCGCGCGCCAAGTAAAAGGGCCGGCCCTGGTCAATGTGTTCGAAGGCGGCAAGACGCCGATGGTGCCGGCGAGCGAGCTGGAAGCGATGGGTTTCCGCCTTGGCATCTACCCCTCGCAGACCCATCGCGCCGCGATCCGCGCAGCGCAAAAGGTGCTGGCGGCATTGAAGGAGAACGGTGACACCAGCCGCATCGAAGGCGACCTCGCCACCTTCCAGGAACGCGAGGACGCCGTGGGCACCGCCCGGTGGCGCGCGCTCGAGGAAAAATATATGCAATTCGGGTGAGAGCCCTCACTCGCCTCGCTCCGCTCGGCTTCCTCTTCCGCGGTGCTACGCGGCACGGGAGAGGGGCTTTACTCCCTCGCCCGCTTTGCGGGGAGAGAGGCGGGGTGAGGGGCTCTACACTACCGGCGAGCGGCCGCCGTCGACGTTGATGGCGCAGCCGGTGATGTAAGAGGCGGCGTCGGAAGCCAGGAAAGTCGCGATGTTGGCGAATTCCTCGGCCCTTCCCATCCGGCCCATCGGCACGCCGCGCCCGGCCTGGGCGATGAAATCGTCGAGCGAGACGTTGGCGCCCTCGCGCTGATGGCGGCGCACGATCTGATCGCTGACGATAACCCCGACATGCAGCGAATTGACCAGCACGTTGTGCGGCGCGCCTTCCTGCGACAGCACTTTGGTAAAGGCCATCTGGGCGGCGCGGCTGACCGAGGTCGGCGCGCTGTCGGCGCCCGGCGCTTTGGCGCCGATGTTGAGGACGCTGATGATGCGGCCCCATCTGCGCTGCTTCATCTGCGGGAAGAGGAGCCGGCAGAAGCGAATCTGTGCGAAAAGTTTGAGGTCCAAATCGGCCTGCCACATCTCATCGGTGACCGTCTCCGACGGCCCGCGCGTCGATTGCCCGGCGTTGTTGACGAAGATGTCGATCTTGCCGAACTCCGAGATGATGTGATCGTACGTCTTGCGGATGTCGGCCGCGTTCGATACGTCGCAGCTGATCGCGGCGACCTTGCGGCCCGGCGCGCCGGCCTGGATCCTGGCCTTGGCCTCGTTGAGAGTGCCCTGGTCGCGAGCCAGGATCGTGACGTCGGCGCCGGATTTGGCGTATTCCTCGGCGATTGCCAAGCCCAGCCCCTTGCTGCCGCCGGTGACGACCGCGGTCCTGCCGTCCAACCGAATTTCCATCTTGCTACTCCTCCTCCTCCGGGATTTAAGTCATTTGGCCGTCAGCCGATCGATCTCTTGCATCTCCTGCGGCGTCAAGGCCCATGCGGTCGCGCGGACATTCTCTTCGACCTGTTCCGGCTTGGTTGCGCCGGCGATAACGCTGGCCACCGCCGGGCGGCGCAACAGCCAACTGAAGGCAAGCTCCAATAGCGTATGACCCCGTTCGGCGGCAAACCCCGCAAGCCGCTCGACAATCGCCCAGTTTTCATCCGTCAAATTGCGATCTGCTGCTCGCGGCATCGTCGCCAGACGGGTACCGGCAGGCGGCGCCGCGCCGCGCCGGTACTTGCCGGTCAGCAGACCATCGGCCAGTGGGCGGAACGGGATCAGGCCGAGCCCGTAGGCTTCCAGAACCGGTATCATGTCGCCATCGAGGTCGCGGGCAAGGAGGCTGTACTCCTCCTGGCACGAGATGAAATGGTTTAGGCCGAGGTGCTTCGAGGTCCACTGCGCTTCGACGACCTGCCAGGCCGGCAAGGTCGAGCAGCCGAGGTAACGGACCTTGCCCTGCCGGACGAGGTCGTCCAGCGCCCGCAACGTCTCCTCGATCGGGGTCAAAGGATCGGGCTGGTGCTGCTGGTAGAGGTCGATCCAGTCGGTCTTGAGCCGGCGGAGGCTCGCCTCGACCTCGGCGATGATGTAGCGCCGCGATGCCCCCTGAAACCGACCGGCGGGATCCATCGGGCGGGCGAATTTGGTCGCCAGCACGATGTCCTTGCGACGGTCGCCGAGAATCTGGCCGAGGCACGCCTCGGAGCTGCCGCGAGGGTCGCCATAGGTATCGGCTTCATCAAAAAAGGTAATGCCGAGATCGAGCGCCTCGTGGACGACCTTCTTTGTCGCCTCGAACTCGATGCGGCCACCGAAATTGTTGCAACCGAGGCCCACCACCGACACGAGCAGGCCGGATCGGCCGAGACGACGCTGTTCCAATCACAGTCCTCTTATGTGCGAGACCTAATGTGCAAGCCGGATCGGAGGGACCTCGCGGGGGATGATCAGGTTGCATCCGGTGGTCGCCTTGACTTCCTCGACCGTTACGCCGGGGGCGATCTCACGCAGCGCCATACCTTCTTTCGTAATCTCGAACAGGCCGAAATTGGTGATAACGAGGTTGACGACGCCGCGCGCGGTGGCTGGGATCGCGCAGCGCTCGACGAGGCGCGGCTTGCCGTCCCGCGTCTGGTGCTCCATCGCGACAAAGACATGTTTGGCGCAGGAGGCCAGATCCATTGCGCCGCCGATGCCGCCACCCTGCTGGCCCGCCATCTTCCAGTTCGCAAAATCACCGTTTTCGGCGACCTCGTAAGCGCCGAGCACAGTCACGTCGATCCGCCCGCTGCGGATCAGCGCAAAGGAATCGGCGTGGTGCACAATCGCCGCGCCCGGCTGCAGTGTGACGTGCTGGCCGCCGGCATTGACAAGATGCAGGTCCTCCTTGCCCGGTGCGGCGAGAGGGCCGTACCCGATCACCCCGTTCTCGGAATGGAAGATGATCTGCTTGTCGCCGAAATCGAAATTCGAGCACAGGGTCGGGATGCCAATGCCGAGATTGACGATCCAGCCGTCGCCGAATTCCATCGCCAGCCGGTCGCACATCTGCTGGCGGGTCAAGCCTTTCGCCCTCTCGCTCATCGCCCGATGCTCCCTGGAGGCTGCGGCCACCATCCCTCGGGCGGCGGCGGGATCTTGACGATCCGGTGCACGAACACCCCAGGCGTATGCACATCGTCGGGGTCGATCGCGCCGACCGGCAGGATGTCCTCTTCGACCTCGACGACCGTCACCCGCGCCGCCATCGCCATGATCGGGTTGAAATTGCGCTGCGAGCGCCGGAAACGCAGGTTTCCCGCGGCGTCCGCCTGGTAGGCCCGGATAAACGCGTAATCCAGCGCCAAGGCGTGCTCGAGCAGGTACTCGCGGCCATTGAACACGCGGGTCTCGCGCCCCTCGGCGAGCTCGGTGCCGACCGCAGCCGGGGTGTAGAAGGCCGGGATGCCGGCGCCGGCCGCGCGCATCCGCTCGGCGAGCGTTCCTTGCGGCACGAGCTCCGCCTCCATCAGACCTTTTTCAACATATTCGGTCAGGATCAGCCGCTGCGAGGCCCGCGTCGGAGCGGTGAAGGCGCAGATCACCTTACGGACCTGCCCGTTTTTGATCATCTGGCCCATATCAGGCGCATCGGGGGGCAGGGTGGCGCCGCCGCGCGTCGAGTTCGACACGCAGGTCAGGTTCTTGGCGCCCTGATTGGCGACCGCCTGATAGAGGTTGATCGGCATCCCGACGACCGCAAACCCGCCAAAACCCAGCGTCGCGCCATCCGGAATGTCGCGGACCGCATCATCGAAGCTGAAACAGACCTTGCTCCTGGCGCTCATTCCCCGACCGTAAATTTCTGGTTCAACGGTTAATCATGCGGCAGTCAGCCTCAGGCGGCAACCCACTCGGCGTCACCGAGCGCACCGCTTCGGCAGGACTGCGAGCAGGCTGGAGAAGCTGGCTTCGATCGAGAACCCGGCCGTGTCGATAACGGCATCGGCTCGGGCATAGAGCGGGGTGCGGGCGGCCAGGATGCGCTCGAGATCGGCCATTGCTTCCTTGTTCTCGGACATCGGGCGGAGGTCGCCCTGCGCGATGACGCGGCTCATATGCTCCCCGGGCGAAGCCTTGATCCACACCGTAAAGCAGCGCGCGAGGAGCTCGTCGTACGTTTCCGGTTCGGCGACGATGCTGCCGCCCGCCGCCAGCACAAATTCCGAATGGCGGTCGAGCACGCTGTGCAAGGCGCGGCGCTCGGACCGGCGGTAAGCGGATTGGCCCGAAAGGGCGAAGATCTCGCCGAGCGACAGCCCGAAATCCCGCTCGATCTCGCCGTCGAGCTCGATAAACGGCAGATCGAGATGACGCGCGAGACGGCTGCCCAAGGTCGATTTGCCGGCGCCGCGCAACCCGATTAGCGCTATGCGACGTTGCCGCGCCTGACCGTCGGGCGCCGCGAAGTGCGCGTCGAGCAGCGCCCGCGCCTCGCCCAGCCGATCCGGCGGCAAGCGGCGCAAAAGCTCGACGATCCGCCCCAATTCGGCCGGTTCGGCCGGCTCCACCCCGAGCAGCCTGGGAAGCGGCAGGTTGAGCGCGTCGCCGACCCGGCGCAACAATTTGATTGAGAGATTGCCCTTCCCGCTTTCCAGCTGCGCGAGATAACGCTCCGACAGTCCGGAATCGCGCGCCAGAATCCGGCGCGTCATGCCGCGCCGGGCCCGTTCCTCGCGCACCCGCTCGCCGAGGCGGCAGAGATAATCGTCCCGCTCGATGTTGGGCTCGGGAAGCCGGCGAGCGCTGCTTGACCGTTGCATGCAGGGAATATAATGGCCTGGCGGCCGATCTCGACAGGTTACGGCCCGGGGAGGATGGCGGATGAGCAGTGGGAGCCCGACGGGATACAATGCCGCGGCCGATCTGATCGAGCGAAACCTCGCTGCCGGACGCGGCGCAAAGACTGCATTTATCGACGATCGCGGGCGTTACAGCTATGCCGAGCTCGCTGAACGGGTGAGCCGGTTTGCCAATCTCGTGCACCGGCTCGGCATCCGTGCGGAGGAGCGCATCCTTCTCTGCCTGCATGACACGATCGATTTTCCAACCGCCTTTCTCGGCGCAATCAAGGCCGGGGCCGTTCCGGTCGCGGTCAACACGCAGCTCTCTGCCGCCGAATTCGCCTTCATGGCGGCCGACAGCCGCGCCCGCGCCGTTGTCGTTTCCGCGCCGTTGCTGCCGGTCATGAATGCTGCATTGGCCAATTTGCCGGGGCCTCGGCCGGCTCTGATCGTCTCCGGAGGCGACGCGCAGGATCACCTGCTCGGCACGCTACTCGCCGAGATGCCGACGGCGTCCGGCACCGCTCCTACCCATCCGGACGAGCCGTGCTTCTGGCTCTACTCGTCGGGTTCGACGGGCCGGCCGAAAGGCACCGTGCACGTCCATTCGAGCCTGATGCAGACGGCTGAGCTTTATGCCGTCCCGGTGCTCGGCATCGGCGAGAGCGATATTGTGTTCTCGGCGGCAAAGCTGTTCTTCGCTTATGGGCTCGGCAATGCGCTGACCTTTCCTCTGGCAGTCGGCGCCACCAGCGTGCTGATGGCCGAGCGGCCGACGCCGGCCGCAGTCAGCCGCGTCTTGCGGGAGCGGCGGCCGACGATCTTTTACGGGGTTCCGACCCTCTACAATGCGATGCTCTCCGGCGACGAATTGCCGTCACGCGACGAACTCGAATTGCGCCGTTGCGTTTCGGCGGGAGAGCCGCTGCCGCAGGAGATCGGCCGGCGCTGGTCGGCGCGGATCGGGGTCGACATCCTCGACGGCATCGGCTCGACCGAGATGTTGCACATCTTTCTCAGCAACCGGCCGGGTGAGGGTTCGATACGGCACCACCGGCAGACCGATCCCTGGCTACGCAGCTGAAAATTGTCGATGAGGAGGAAAGGCCCGTCCGGCGCGGGGAAATCGGCGACCTGTTTGTTAGCGGACCGACCAGTGCCGCCTACTACTGGAATAATCGCGAGCGCTGCCGGACCACCTTCAATGGGCCGGTGGACCCGCACCGGCGACAAATATTTCGAGGATGAGGATGGTTATTTCGTCTATTGCGGCCGCAGCGACGACATGATGAAAGTCAGCGGGATGTACGTCTCGCCGGCCGAGGTCGAAGCGGCGCTCGTCGCGCATGAGAATGTGCTCGAGGCGGCCGTGGTCGGTGCCCCGGACAAGGACGGCCTGACTCAAGCCGAAGGCGTTTGTGGTCGCCAAACCCGGGGTTCGTGCCGACGAGGAGCTCGTGCGGGCGCTCGAGGGGCATGTGAAGGGGCTGCTGGCGCCCTTCAAATGCCCCCGCTGGTACGCATTCCTCGACGACCTGCCGAAGACTGCCACCGGCAAAATCCAGCGCTTCAAACTCCGCGAGCAAACCTCGGGATAAATCTCTCTCACAAACTGGCCCGAAAGGATCCTGTTTTCAGTCAGTTCCTTATCCGTCATTCCCGCGAAAGCGGGAATCCAGCGGGCAGTGTTTGGACATGCTCCGCTGGACCCCCGCTTCCGCGGAGTGACGATGACTTCCCTGATATTGCGAGGTCAAATCTGGGCAGACTCTTAGATTAGGTCTGTTTGAAGAACCGGTTCGCATTCCCCCAGAAGAGCTTCCTTCGCCTGTCGGCATCCAGGCTCGACCAGGCGAGGATGTTGTCGATCGAGTCCGGAAATTGGCATTCCGAGTGCGGGTAGTCGGAGGCGTACATCAACACATCGTCTCCGAGATATTGCGTGACGGTGTTGAACATATCCTCGCCTTCCTGGCGCTCGATGCTGCAGAAGAAGCGGCCGCTCGTCAGGTATTCGCTTGGTTTCAGCTTGAGCGGGGCAGTGCCGCCGACATAGACCGCCTGCTCATCCATGCGCCGCGCCCAGAACGGCAGCCAGCCGAAACCGCATTCGAGCACGCCCATTCTGAGGCTCGGGTAGCGGTCCATGATGCCGCCGCCGATGAAGGAGGCGATAAACCGCATCGCGCCCCACGGATGTGAGGCCAGCCGGCCGAGGAATATATTGTCCCAGACATCGCGATAGGCGGGATAGTAGGGCGGGTTCCAAGTCGAGCTGTGGTGCGCGATGGGCAGGTCGTATTCCTCCGCCGCCCGCCAGATCGGCTCGAGGTCGGGGTGATCGGGCGGGATGTCGGTCGGCATCATCGGTTTGACGGCCACCGCCCATTTCGAATTCCCCCATTCGCGGATCTCGCGCACGGCCTCCTCGGGAACGCGCGCCGAGGCGACGATCAGGCTCTTCAGCCGGTTCGGGAACTGACCGCAGAAATCGGCGATGTGGCGGTGATAGGCGCGCGCCATCGCGACCTCGAAAGCCGGGTCGTCGAGCCCAACGAAGCTCATAAACGAGCCCGGGATCAGGAAATGTACATCCGTCCCCTCGTCATCCATGTCCAAGACGCGGTTGGCGGCGTCGGCGTCCTGCACGCCCGGGCGCGGCATCTTGCTGCCGCGCCACCGCGACTCGCGGCCGGTGAAGGTCTCGCGCGGCATCGCTTCACCGAGCACGCGGCGATAGAACTTCCTGCCGAAGCTGTAGGAGTGCAGACCGTCGCCGGTGTCATGCCGATAGGGCGCCAACTCGGCGAGCCTGGGTCGAAAGCTCGGATCGAGGTAGCGTTCGAGGACCTCTGCGGAAGGGCTGACATGCGTGTCGGCGTCATAGACGCGAAAGCCGTTTCTCATGGCGGCTCTCCTCGTGCGTTCACGCGATCAGGCTCCCCTGAAGAACCGGGCGGCGTTGTCGAAGAGGAGTTTTTTCTTTGTATCCTCGTTGAGGCTCGACCAGGCGATGATGTTGTCGATCGATTCTGGAAATTGACACTCCGAGTGCGGATAGTCCGAGGCGTACATCAGGACGTCGTCACCGAGGAAATGGGTGACATAGTTGAACATGTCCTCGCCCTCGTGATGCTCGATGCTGCAGAAGAACCGGCCGCTCTGCATGTATTCACTCGGCTTTTGCTTGAGCGGGGCGGTGCCGCCGACGTAGACCGCCTGCTCGTCCATGCGCCGGGCCCAGAACGGCAGCCAGCCGAAGCCGCATTCAAGGACTCCCATCCGCAGCTTCGGATATTTATCGAAAAGGCCACCGCCGATGAAGGACCCGACAAACCGCATCGCGCCCCAGGGATGCGCAGCGAGCCGGCTGAGAAAGATGTTTTCCCAGAGGTCTTCGTAGCCGGGGTAGTAGGGCGGGTTCCATGTAAAGCTGTGGTTGGCGATCGGCAGATCGTATTCTTGGGCCGCCTCCCAGATCGGGCTCAAATCGGGATGGTCCGCCGGCAGGTCCTTGGCGAGCAGCGGCATCACGGCGACCGCCCATTTCGATTTGCCCCATTCGCGGATCTCGCGCACGGCCTCCTCGGGAACGCGGGTTGACGCGACAATCATGCTTTTGAGGCGCGTCGGATATTGCCCGCAAAAATCCGACATGTGCCGGTGGTAGGCACGTATGAGGCCGATTTCGAGCGCCGGGTCGGGAAGACCGACGGCGCTGAGCCAGGAGGTCGGGATCAAGAAATGAACATCGGTCCCTTCGTCATCCATGTCCTTGACGCGGTTCTCGGCCTGGTCGTCCTGCACGCCGGGCCGCGGCATCTTGCTGCCCATCCATTTCGTCTCGCGCCCGGTGAAGGTATCGCGGGGCGCGCGCTCGCCCAGAACCCGCCGGTAGTATTTCGTCCCGACGCGATAGTTGTGGAGCCCTTCCACACCGCCGACCGCTCCTTGCCCGACCGCAAACCGGTAAGGCGAGAGCTCGCCAAGGCGCGCCCGGAAGTCCGGGTCGACATACCGCTCCAGCACCTCCGCGGCGGGGTTGACATGCGTATCGGAATCATACACGCGAAACCCGTTCTTCATTTGGCTCCTCCGTTCGCCGACGCCCCAAAATCGCAGTTGCGCCCCGCCGATGATAGCGTTCGCAGGGATCGATTGTCGCGGGCAATTTGATCTTGGGTTCAGACCCTGACTCGGGAAGCCGCGGTGTGGGAGCCGTTGGCGGCGAGGTAGACTGCCTTGTTTGTCTCGACGTTGAACGCCGGGAGGTGGTCCCGCCGCTCGAATTGCGGCCGCGCTCGGATGCGGCCGGCCAGTTCCAGGTGGTTACCGATGTCGAAGAACTCGATGAGGTTGTGGTGATAGCGGCTGAGCTGAATGAACGTATGGGTACGCGACGCGATGACACGGCAGCCCAGCTCCAATGCCTGGGAAATCGGACCGGACGAGGACTGCCCTACCTCCATATAAGGGAATACGACGGCGTCGCAGATCGCCATGCCACCAAGGAAATCGGCGTCGCTCTGGGCCCCCATAAAATGAATGCGATCCGACAAATCCTTTGGATGCTCGATCAACAGATCGCGCATCGAGCTGTCGACAGCGAGCGAGACCGCCGGCGCGGTCCCCTCCGGGTTGGATAGGATCCGCTCAGCGACACTGGTATCGACATAACCGGCGTCGAGCAAAGACGAAACGACAGGATCGATGGGCTGTTGGGGTTTGATTTCATTTGGATGAACGCCGCCGAAAATCAGCAGATGATAATCTTTCGGCAGGTGATGCAATGCCCTGACGACGGTATCGAACCCCTTGTAGCGCCCGAGAAATCCGAACACCCCGATCAGCCTGCTTCCGGCGGGGACATCATCGAGTACCGGAAACTTTTTCCGGGATGCGGTGCGCCGAACGTCCGCCACTTCGGCGGCAGATAGAAACGACAGGGGATGGTCGTATACATTCCGCATGCCGTGCGCGAATTTCATCTGCCACAGGTCGCGGCGGGTATGCACGATAAGAGTGACTGGCTTGAAGCGCTGTGCGCGACGTAGCCGGCTGGCCAGCCCCGCCGACAGCAGGTGTTCGCGATTATACTGCGCTCGCATTGCAATCGCTCTGGCGAAATTTCGCCTCAGAATTTCTCTGAAATACTCCCGATAATTGAAGGCCTCGCATTGGAACACCGTGTGGAACGTCACTGAAAGCCGCGGAGCTGCCCGCAAAATCCAGGAAAACCGCCGATGAATGTCGTGGCAGCTGCGGCCCAATGTGCCATGCTCGAGTTGCAGATTGACGGCCTCGTAGTCTCTTACTTCACGACAGATATCCAGAATGTGCCGGTCACCGAATTTTCTGACGCGGCCATGCGGGCTGCGCAGCAGATACTGATCCAGGTCGAATACCGTAACCTCAAAAACATCGTTTAGCTGCTTCTCCAAACTGCGGGTGTAGGCCGCGATCCCGCACAAATCGTCGTGGGTCGAAATCAGGGCGAACCGTTTTCGTCTGCGACGGACGTGATGAAAAGGCGAGGCCGTGATCGGCGGCGCCGACAGCAGCCGAGGGTGAGTGTCGATTTCGAGCGTCGCCATGATGTCTCTCTTCCGACAGCTCCCGTTCGACGCCAAACCAGTTGCAGTGCAGCCTAAAGGTGCTCTCGTGCCGTCTGGACAATAAAGGCGCCAATTAGCCAAATTGCACTGCAGAGAAGAAGGGCGATGGCGACATTGCGCAGCCGGCGCGGATAGAGCGGTTCCTCGGGAAGGCTCGGCTGCACGAAGCCCGCAATGTAGACTTGCTGGCGGTCAGCGTTCATGCGCGCCCGATCGAGCGCCTCCAATGCGTGCTGGTAGGCTTTTTCGGCGAAGGTCCGCTCACTTTCGAGCCGCTCGTATGATCCCATCACCCGCGACAGAACCTCGGAGCGCGATTTTTCGGTGTCGGTCACCTCGCTTTCCACCGATCGGAGCTCAGTCTGCAGCGATTGCAGGCGAGCCTCCAACATCCTCACCGATGGCGCGTCGGCCCGCATGTAATGCTTGATGGTGGATAGTTCGGTGTCGGCACGGACGATCTCGTCGCGTATCCGGCCAGCCAGCGCCTGCGTGGCATCGGCGGTCTTGCGCGGATCGATGATGCCCTCCTGGTCGCGAAACTCGCGAAGCCGCGCGAGCGTCGCCTTGAGCCGCCTTTCGGCGCGGCGCACTTCCTTCTCCGAATTCGACAGAGTATCGCGGCGCGCCCGCGCCGACAAATCGTTGACCAGGTGCTCGGCCGAGGCGAGGACCGCCCGCGCCAGTTGCAATGCATCCTCCGGCGTGAACGCGCGGGCCCGGACAACGATCGCCCCGTTGGTGATGTCGTAGAACGCGTCTACCTGGTTTTTCCAATACCTGACCAGCTCCTCAATAGATACCGGGAGCTGCAGCCGTGTCAGCCAATCGGCTTCCGGCCGCGAAAACATCTCGCGCAAGTCGGTGGTCTTGCCAAGATCGTCGATGACGTCGCGGCTGCCGAGGTATTGCACGACGGCATAGGAATCCACACCGACCGGCGAGGGCGCGACGCTACCTTGCAATATTCCGCCGACCTCGGCTCGGACCGGTTCGACAGTGCGCAGTGCAAAGCGGAATTCGGCGACGTACTGGTCGGCGGCGATCACGAAATAATATACTGCGGCCAGCGCGACCGGCACGACTACGATAACAACGAACGACAGCAAGCGGACCGGGAAGCGACGGCGGCGGGCAGCGAAGTCCTGCGCCTGAAAAACGGCGATTGCTCCGCTGTCCTCGGGAGCTACCGGAAGTCCGGCGGCAATGGCGGGTTCGCGGGCCAGCGAGGCCGGCGGGCCGATCCAGTCGCGAGCAGACCGTGCGCGTGTCGGCTGAGCAGTCATCACGCACTCTCCTGCAGGAGGCGATGGTAAGATTCCAATGCCGTGCCGATATCGTCGTACAACATCAGCCGGCCATTGGCGAGGACAGCGCCTCTGTCGCAATACTGCCGGATCGTGTGAGGGTTGTGGGTTACGAGAATAATGTCGGACCGCAGCATGCGCTGGCGGAACGCCTCGGCGCATCTGCGGCGGAACCGCTGGTCGCCGATCTCGGTCACCTCGTCGATCAGGTAGACGTCGAAGTCGATCGCGAGGCAGGTGGCGAATGCCAGCCGTGCGCGCATCCCGGCCGAATAGGTGTTGACCGGCATTTCGAAGTATTCGTCGAAGTTCAGAAAAACCTTCGACATAGTCTACTGTGGCGCGTATCGGCGCTCCATAAATTCGAGCGATGAAGGCCACATTTTCACGGCCGGATAGGGCGCCGTGAAACGTCCCGCCGAAACCGAGCGGGAACGAGACTCGGGCGAAGCGCCGCACGATACCGGCATCCGGCGGCTCGGAGCCGGCGATGAGGCGGATCAGTGTCGACTTGCCGGCCCCGTTGGGCCCCAGTATTCCGAAGTTGTGACCGGATTGGAACATCGTGCTGACTTGGTCGAGCACGGTCTTCCGGCCGGTTTTCGTGCGATACGACTTGCAGACTCGGTCGAGCATGATCATAGCGGCTCGTAAAGCCGGCGCTGCAATCCGCGCTCCAGGCCCAGTCCCGCCAACAAGGTCACGACGGCGAATGTCAGCAGATAGGAGCGGTCGAGCCAGTGTGGCTCGTATTCCCGAAAAAAGCTCGAGCGGAACCAGTCGACGGCCTGCAATACCGGGTTCCACGCCAGGAGGTCGCGGATCCACTCCGGCATCATTCCCGGCACATAGAAAATTCCAGAACAGAAGTACAAGAGACGGGTCAACTGAGCCCAGATCTTGTCCCACGACTTGGCGAAAGCATTGATCACGGCATTGAGGAAGCCGCATCCGCAGCCGAGCAGCCAGACAACCAGGAGCGAGATCGAGACGCCTGCAAAGTCCTGCGGCAGCGCACCGAGTCCAAGCGCGCCGAAGCCCGCCAGCAGGACAACCGCTACCAGCGTGTCGGTCAGCAATTCGAGCAGGCCTCGAGCCATCAGCACGTCGAACGTGCCGACCAGAGGCAGCTGCAGCAACGACCCATTGCTCGCAATCGCGTAAGTCATGCTGCTGCTGGTGTGGACAAACATGTGATAGGGGATGATCCCGGTATAATAGAAGATGAAGAATTCTTCGCCGATCGGCGGCCGTCCGCGCATCATCACCGCAAATACGAGGGACAGCATCAGGATGTGTGCGATGGGTTCGAGCAACGCCCACCCGTATCCGAGCCTGGAGTTGCCGAAGCGCGTGCGGGTCTCCCGGATGATCAGGGCGTGGATAACGCGCCCTTGTGTGCGCAATCTTTCGACAAAAACCGGGGGGCAGTCGCGGTTCCCGATGCGGTTGCGATGCACGCTCGCTCAGCACGACGTAATCGCCGTCCAAGGTCTCGAACCGGCGGTTGAGCACTTGCAGCATCACCTGCGCATATTCTTCGTTTTCCGGCGCGGCCCGGATCAGCTCGCCGCCGACGGCGAGCGCCTCGGTAAAGCGGCCGCTGTCGAAAAAGACCGTCAGCTGGGAGCGCTTGGCGTCGGCATTTGACGGATCGAGCGCGGCCGCCCGGCCGAACGCCTCGGCGGCTTCGTCGAGCCGGCCGAGGCGGTACAGCAGGCTGGCTCGATGCAGATGGTACTCCGCTATTTCCGGGGCCATCGAGACCGCCCGGTCGATTGCCTCGAGCGCGTCCCCGATACGACCGCGCAGCATCTGCGCTGCGGACAACTGGCGCAGCGCGACCTCGTCCTGCGGGTGGGTCTCGAGCGTGCCAGCGATGATATCGGCCGCCTCGTCGAACTGCCCGGTGCGCAGCAGCAGCTCGCTGGCGTGCAGCGCATTCTGCCGATCGCCGGGCGCCAGGGTCAGGGCGCGTAGCGCAAGAGCGACGGCGTCCTCGGTCTCTTCGAGGGCGAATTTGAGGCCCGACATCTGCCGCAGGACAGCGCTGCGGCCGGGCGCAATGGCCGCCGCGCGCGTCAGATAGTCTATGGCATCCTCGTATCGCCCTGCCGTCTCGCACAGGCCGGCGGCGTGGACTGCGAATTCAAACGAATGAGGATCGAGTTCGCTGGCTTTGCAGGCATGGAGAATGGCGCGGTCCAGTAGTCCGGCGGCGGCCAGCGAGCCACTCGCGTGGCGGTGGCCTTCGGCCCATCGGGGACGGATTTCGAGCAACCGCTCGTAGGCTGCCGCAGCCGCCTCGTGCCTTCCGGAATTGCTGAACACCCAGGCACAGAGATCGGCTATTTGTTCTTGCTCCGGCCTCAACTCGAAGGCGACGCGGGCGCATTCGGCGGCGTGCTCGCGCCATCCCCGGTGCATCAAGGCTTCGCTGAGCCGGCCAAAGAAAATGGAGAATTCGGCTTCGGGAACTTTGCGCCGAGCAAGGTAGACTCGGCAGGCCTCGATGAAATCGCCGGCGCCGCCCAATGGTCGGGCGCTGTCTATCGCCTCTTCGCAAATTACATCGAAATCGGTCACAGTACGATGTTCTCGGGCAGGTGCGCCGTAACAGTAAATATTAAGAATTCGTTAGTCAGGATGAAGCGTCACCCGTCATAAAATCGTCACTCAATCGTCAAAAACCCGTCCATTCCGCTATTAATTAAGGACTATCCTATGACGCTATATGATCAATTTTATCTTAATTTAACGAATGCTCAGAGAATTCTTAATTCGGTATGCTAACTTGAAGGGGGCAGCCGATCTTAACATTAAGGTAGGAATTGGGCGACGTTTTTACGCTAAAGCAGGGCAGCTCGTTCGATGACGGGGCTGTGACAATCGCAACAGAGCCGGCACCCTTTCTTGGCTGGCATCGGCGCCTTCTCGATCCTACAGTGTCGGCGCGACCCAAAAGGAGAAGCTGCGATGGCGTTCGAATTCGGCATGTTTCACGAGTTTCAGTGTCCGGCCGGCATGAGTCAGCCGGCGGCTTTTGCCGAGTTGTTCGAGCAGGTCGAAGCGGCCGAGCGCTGGGGTCTCGATGCGATGTGGCTGGCGGAAATCCACGTTGCGCCTGAGCGCTCGGTCTGCGCTGCGCCGTTGACCATTGCCAGCGCGATCGCGGCGCGCACCAAGCGTATGAAGATCGGCACCGGCGTGCAGGTATTGCCGCTGTGCCATCCGCTGCGCCTGGCGGAAGAGGCCGCCACGGTAGATCAGATCAGCCACGGAAGGCTGATCTTCGGCGTCGGCCGCAGCGGCTTCCCGCGCACCTATGAGGCTTATGGCGTGCCCTATGGCGAGAGCCGCGAGCGCTTCGCCGAGACCCTCGAAATCCTGAAAAAGGCGTGGACCGAGGATCCGTTCTCCTATTCGGGCAAGTACTACTCGTTCCAAAACGTCAGAGCGACCCCCAAGCCCTACCAAAAACCCTGGCCCGAGATCCGCATCGCCGCCAACAGTCCGGACACCTTTCCGGCGATCGGCAAGCTCGGCCACGGGGTGTTTGTCGCGGTTCGCCTCGGCACGCTTTCCGAGCTCGCGCCGAACATCAAGGCCTACCGCGAAGGCTGGAAAGAGGGAGGGCACCCCGGCGAGGGCCAAGTTTTCCTGCGGGCGCCGGTCTATGTCGCCGAGACAGCGGCGCAAGCACGCTCGGAGCCGGAAGAAAGCATCATGTACTTCTATCGTTATCTCGGCGAGCGGCTCGAGGATTTCGGCGACCCGCGCCGGCGTGCGCGCGATCGAGGACCGCGCGGCGCGCGGCCGGCGGCTGCAGACCATCACCTATGACGAGGCGTTGCGCGACAAGATCATCGTCGGCACGCCCGAGCAGGTGACCGACCGGCTGATGGGACTTCAGGAGGAGCTCGGCCTCGACGGTATCCTGGCGGAGATGAATTGCGGCACCAAGATCCCGCATCAGCGCGTAATGAAGTCACTGCAGCTGCTCTGCGAGAAGGTGAAGCCTCAGTTCCACTAACTCAACTCCGCTCAGTGCAGTTCGGGAACGCCCATCGCCTCGCCAAAGCGGCGGCTGGCTTCAAAGAAATCGCCGTATTTGCGGTGGCCGGCCGAAATATGGGCGCAGGCAAGCAATAGCCGCTCGCGATCACGGCTCTGGTTCTTGCCGTAATCCTCGAGCATGCATTGCGGGATTTCCTGGTTGTGCGGGTCGTTGCCGATCCGCGTCGCCATCAACGCGAGGCGCTGCACGAGCAGTGAGCGGTCTTCGCCGCTGTCGAGATAGGCCTTGGTCCACGCCACAGCCTGCGGCGGGTCGAGCGCGGCGATCGCCGCCTCCAAATTCCCGATGATCTGGCTGCCATTCATCCGGTCGGCGCCGCCCGGCGCCTTCACGGGCTCGGATTTGAGCCAGCCGGAGCTCCGCTGGTTCCATGCCGCCTGATTGACCATCGAGCCCGCCACATAGAGGAGCTTCAGCCGCTGCGGGTGCTCGAAATTGTCGTAAAACCAGCCGATCGTATTGCAATACTCGTAGGTGTGCTGGGGCATCGAAAAATTGTTTGGCCCCACCGTCTCCAGCACCACCTGGGCAGCCGCCAGCTGGATCGCGTCGATGATCCGGCGCGGCGATTTGCCGGCCAGCAACAGCGCGCTGATCTTTTCGATATAGGCGGGCTCGTGCTGATTGATCAACGCGTCAACGAGCTCTTCCGTCTCGGCTTCGCTTAATGATCCGGTATTGGCGAGCAGCGCACGCTCGCGCTCGGTCGTGCCGCCTTGCGGAACCGCATGCACCTCCTTGCCTTCGATAAAGATCGTCATGACGTTGCAGGCCATCTCGTAGACCGAGTGCCAGCGCGGCCCGACCGCAATGTCGAGCGCGCCGGCATAGAGCGTGTCGTGCGCGTTCTCCCAACCGATCGCATTGCCGATCTCGACCACCGACCGCGCGCGGTAGGCCTTGTGACCGGTCGTATAGGAGCGGTTGTAGAGCATGCGGTCCTGCACATCGATCATGCCCGCGAAGACCAGCTGGGCCAGCACCTCCTTGCGGTGCTCGGTTTCCTCCATGAGCCCAAGGAAAACACGGTACGCATCGACCACCTGACCGCGCTCGACCAGTGTCAGCCAGTTGTTGAGACGCTCGTTCAACGGTCCCGTTTCCCTGAGCGGCTCCTGGTCCGGCCAATAGACGACCGGCTTTGGCGGCTCGGTGTTCGGCATTTTGTAGCCGCGGGTTGCATAATGGCCCGGCGCCTTAAAAATCTTCTGGTTCCAGATGTCGAGCCCGGACGGGATGTACCAGATCGTCTGCGCGAGCGGCAGGCCGGCGAGCGTCTCCGGCAGCATCCTTTGCAGATTAACCGCGGCGCGCGCCGAAAGCAGGCAATGGTCGTTGTTGACAAAATTCGGAAAGCCGTCGTCGATCCGCTGGTGATATGGCACATGCGTATAGGGCGCATGGATGCGCACCGCTTCGGCCATGATCTCCGGCAGGGGCCGGCCGCGGCGCAGCAATTCGTAATATACCCGGCTGCCGCCCTCCTGATCGCGCGCGAGCAGGCGACCCTCGAGCTCTTGATAGAGGCGAGCCGCTTCTTGACGGCCGTTTGTTGCGGTTGCGGCTTGCGCTGGCATGAGTTTTTGCTCCTCGATCGCATTCTGTCGCTGGCTTGACTAACATTAGGCCCGTCCCGCCGCCCGCGACAACCGCCTTGCCCGCATAGCGCGAGTGCATTCGAGGAATTGAGGCCGATGGTTCCGGACATCTTCCACCGTGATTTCACGCCGACGCCTTTTTGGTGGGAGGCTTACACGCCTACCGCCGGCGAACTCGTCGATGCCCCCCGGTCGGCGCGCGTCGCGATTGTCGGCGGCGGATATGCGGGGCTGTCGACGGCGCTGGAGTTGGCCAAGCACGGCATCGACGCCGCCGTGCTCGAAGCGGGTGAGCTCGGCTTTGGCGCCAGCACCCGTAATGGCGGCGCCGTCAGCGGCGGCGTCAATATCGGCAAGAGCTTCACCGGGCGGAGCGCCGACGTCGAGCCCGAACGAGCCGAACGGCTGCTGTCGGACGCGTCGGACGCCTTTGGCCTCATCGACCGGCTGATCGAGGAGGAAAAGATCGATTGCTTCTGGGAAAAGCCCGGCCGCTTTGTCGCCGCCTGGACCAAGAGGCATTTCATGGCGCAGACGCGGCGGCTCGCCGCCCTCAATTCGGCGGCGCAGTCGGGCGCGTACATGGTGCCGCTCGAGAGGCAGCGCGAAGAAATCGCCAGCGACTATTATTTTGGCGGCATGGTCGTCGAGCGGTCCGGCAAACTGCACCCGGCGCTCTACTACAAGGGGCTGCTCGACGCTTGCCGCCGGCGCAATGTACTGGTCTGCGCCAAGTCGCCGGTCACGGGCATCCGCCGGAGCGGCGCCGGATGGCATGTCGAGACCGCCCGCGGAGCGGTGTCCGCCGGCGATGTCGTGATCGCGACGAACGGCTATACCGGGGCATTACCCCGGCGCTCAGGCGCCGTGTCGTTCCGGTCGCCAGCCACATCATCGCGACCGAGGAATTGCCGCAGGATCTCGCCCGGTCCCTGATCCCGAATGCGAGGACCTTGTCCGACACCAAGCGCGTGCTGTGCTACTACCGGATGTCGCCGGACGGCAGACGCATGGTGTTCGGCGGCCGCGCGCGCTTCACGCAGGTCGACGCGACGGTCAGCGCGCCGATCCTCCACCGCTATATGACCGATCGCTTCCCGCAATTGCGCGGGGTCAAAATCACCCATGCCTGGACCGGCAATGTCGCCTTTACCTTGGACGCGCTGCCGCATATGGGCCAGCGCGACGGCCTCCATTATTGTCTCGGCTGCAACGGCAGCGGGGTGGCGATGATGACCTATCTCGGCTGGCAGACGGCGCGCAAGATCGCCCGCGCCGCCAACTACGCCTGCAGCTACGATACCGAGGATTTCCCCGGCCATCCGCTCTATTCCGGCAAGCCCTGGTTCTTGCCGGCCGTCGGCGGTTATTATCGGCTGCGCGACAATCTCGACCGCCTGCTGGCGTGACGCGAAATGTTCCGAGAGGAGATCTGAGATGGATTTCGAAACCTACAAAACCTCGCTCGCAGAGGAGGCGCCGCCCGAGGGGCTGAGCATGGCGGCGCAGGCGCTCTGGTGGGAAGCAAAGGGCGACTGGCACCTGGCGCATCAATGCGCGCAGAAGCAGCCCGACGCGGCGGGCGCCTGGGCCCACGCCTATCTGCACCGCGTCGAAGGCGATCTGCGCAACGCCGGCGGCTGGTACAGCCGCGCCGGCCGCCCCGCCTCGACCGCACCCCTGAAGGAAGAGTGGGAGACGATCGCCCGGGCGCTCCTCGGTTAGCCCCATAAAGCCGGGACGGCCTTCCCGAAGGGACGCTGGCTGTTTTTGCTGTTATGGCCGCGAAATCGATTTCTGATTGCCGCAGAAACCCTGGCCCGTTGTCGGCATGAAGACAATATAGCAGCGAGAGAACAGCGCAATAATGCTAAGAGACGCTGCCGGGCGCTACATTCTTTCGGGAAGGCGCGCTGCTCGGTCGGCTTCGTAGCTCCCCGAAGGCCGAGTGTCATATTACGATATTAGTATGATGTTGTAAATCAATCAAGGCCAAATACTGATTCGCTCACGCCCCCAGGGGGACAGGTTTGAGGCGCCACTGTGAAGTCAGTGACCTCGACTTGGAGGACTACAGCTGATGAGCTCCGCACCGCGAGAATTGGAATGGCGCCCGGGGGTTCGTCCGCGACGAAATTCTTGACGAACTCGGCTTGACAGCGAGCGAGGCGGCAACGGTGCTCAAGGTGCGCCGCGCCACCGTCTGTGACCTCATTAAGGGCAACGCCGCATTTTCGGCGGAAATGGTCCTGCGGACGAGAAGGCCTTCGGCGTGAAGATGAAAATGCTCTTGAACAAGCAGGCATGGCACGACGCCTACACCATGCGACAGCGAGCCGAGCGAGATCGCCGTCAAGCCCTACCGGCGTCCTGTCCCCGAACCGCGGACGGTTTCCAACAGCTTGACCTTGCAATATGACAAGGGTTCTGTTCCTGCTCGAACCGATCGAGATCACCCGCGAACTCCGCCGCCAGCGCGTCACTGTTGTCGATTATCCCGACGGCCGGCTGGCGATCCGTTACGGCGGGCTTGACCTGCCCTACACCACCTTTGACAAAGTTGCGTCAGGTTTCACGGGGGGGATCGTCGAGAACAAGCACCTTGGCGCCGCTCTTGCCTTCATCCGCGAGCAATGGCGTCAAACCCCGCGGCAGCGAAGCCAGAAAGCGCCGCGTCGTCAGGGACAGGTAAGCCACATCTTCAAAGTCGGCTGAGATCGGATCCCGGCGTCATCTTCGGACACCGGCTGGACGCATTGTCTTCCGTTCCGATTCTCTGAGGCGGGCGAGGCGATGTAAAGCTTGGCCCTGCCGGCCCCGCCTCCGGCGCCTGCGGGCTTGATGGCGCCCTCGCCCGCCGCAGTTCGTTCCACCATCAGATCAAGGAATTTTTGTCGTCCAGCTCGACCCCCTCACCGTGACATTTCTATTGGTGAGAAATTATGACTTCTCTATCCGAGAGAGACAGCGCGAGGCCGCGGCACGGTAGCGAAAACAATATATTGATGACCAAAATGTATCAAACAACCATCTTAGTTATACATCATGGCCCAACCAAAAACTTGTCCGGGAATTGGGAGAATGTTGGCTAAATCAGGAATATCATCTCTAAGCCTAGCGACACCAGCTGCGCAACAAAGCAGCGAGCGGATGCCTCTTTTACCGTTTCTCGCGTTGACCCTGCTTTTGCCTACGATGATCGTCGGTGCGAATTTCGTGCTCGGCGTTCTGACGCCGATCACCGTCAATCCCGAGGATGCCATGTCGCTCATCGACCCGGTGTGGCGTTTGGTTCAAGGGCAATCTCTCGGCATAGATTTCCATGACCCGCGGGGGTTTGGCATTTTTCAAGTAGCAGCCACGTTATGGCGTCTATTTGGACCGCACTATCACGCCCTGCGCGCATCGGTGGATATATTTGCACTGGCCCTCGTCATTTGCGGCTGCGTAGTTGCGGTACGACAGTTACGCCGTGCGGCGGGCCTCGCTATGCTGTTTTGTATAACAGTGGCCTTCGTAGCATCTGGGCCGTCAGAGTATGGAAGCACGCGTGATTTCAGCATAGCACTTTCATACGACCGATTACTCATGGCTGGTTTGTTGGTGTTGTTTGTACAGAGTTTGGCCAACGATTTGGATTCCAGACGTGAGCGCGATTATTTTGACCTTTTCGCCGCTGCGTTGCTTTTGAACATCCTTTTCCTCATAAAGGTATCCGGACTCGTGGTCGGCCTCGCAATCATAGTAGTGGGAAAAATTATTCGCGACCCCTCTTGGCAAAATCTCGTTGGCATCCCTCTGATATCGCTGTTCCTGACTCTTATGGTAGCAGTCGATTTGATTATTACGGGAACCAGCTTACTCCCTGTGATTTACGAATACACGATGGCCGCTCGAGCGAGACTGGGGTCAAATTCGGCTCTTGATGCGCTATGGTTTGCTTCACGGTTGCGGGTCCTAGAGGTAGTCGTGCTCTTGGGTCTTTATGTTATCTCGTGGCCAGGCCGGAACAGTAGTGGAGATTCTTTGATCCGGTGTTTTTTTATCATAGCATTCTATTGGGTGTGTCAGATTGTGCTTAACATGAGCAACGGTACAGGATCCCCGGATCTCACATTTCTTGCCCCTGCCGCAGCTGTTGCTCTAGTGACCTGGACAGACACATTTCACACATCAGGTTTTTGGCACCGTTTATGGCGAAGGTTTTCCCCCGGTAGACTGCACGAAATCACAGCCAGGGACGCAATCCCGTTGTTGATTTTTGCCATTGTGTTAGTGCCGGAGTTATTAGCATCGCTTAGGGCTGTTAAGCTTGATCATGAAATATCCGCCGGCACCAAAAAATTCATGACGGTCTCGGCAAACAAAGGAGTAACGTTCAAAATATTAGCAACAGATACCTTTGAGTCATATAATAGTCGCCTGGTGTTTTACCTAAACCGTGCAATTCGTGTCATCGAAGGGTTTGGTGGAAGCCACGAGACCATCGCTAATCTGGATTTCATGAATCCATTTCCGGCGTTATTTCTCGCTCCGCCTCCTGAAGGGGTGTGGGTCTGGTGGGATTTTAGTCATAATCGTGATATACCCATCGGATATAAACCCGGCTGGCAAGAGATTATAGGAGATGCATGTATAGTTACTGAACCGGAACAGTCTCCGTTGCCACCGGTCTATTATTCGCAGCCTCTCATCGAGGCGGTAAAACCACATCTCCAGAGTGCATTCACTCTCATCTATCACGATGAATTATGGAATATTTGGATAAATAGGGGTGGCTGTGTTGCGAAGGGTGATCAAGCCGGCCCTAATCACAGGTGATGGCTTACGCACGAATTTCCGGCCGATCCAGATTTAGTGTACAAAACAGGAACTCAAGTGTAAGCTGCTCATCGGTGTCGGAAGAGCAGGGGTGAGTGTCGTGTCTGGATCTGAGGGACGGTTTCCGAGGTCGTTGCTCGAGTTTCAGGGCCGCTTTGCGACGGAAAGCGCGTGCGCGGAGTACCTCTTCGAGCGCCGTTGGCCAGAAGGGTTTGTCTGCCCGGGTTGCGGCGGGGGTCGGGCTTGGCTGCTGAAGACCAAAGCCTTCACCTATGAATGCGCCGATTGCCGGCGGCAGACCTCGGTGACCGCCGGCACGATCATGCATGCCAGCAAGCTGCCGCTGGCGATGTGGTTCTGGGCGGCGTTTTGATGGCGACGCACTCCAACAGCCTGCCCCGGCGAAAGCCGGGTGCATCTCGGCGCTGCGGCTGCAGAGCCAGCTGAGCCTGGGTTCGTATCGCACCGCCTGGATGTTGGCCGCCAAGCTGGGCGCGCCATGGTCAACCCCGAGCGCGAGCCGCTCAGCGGCGTGGTCGAGGCCGACGAGACGATCATCCCGTTTCGCACCAAGAACGACCCGGTCGTCGTGCCCGCCGGCCGCGGCGAGGTCCGGCAAGATGCTGGTCGCCGGCGCGGTCGAAATCGCCGGCGGCAAGCCGCGGCGCGCCCGGCTCAAGGTGATCGAGGGCTTTGGCAAGCCGGAACTTCATGCCTTCGTGCTCGGTGCCGTCGCCCCGCAGACCCAGCTGGTCACCGACAACTGGCCCTCCTACCAAGATCTTCCTGGTGTCTGGCACAACGCGATCACCCTCGGCCCGATGGCGGCGCACGTCGCGCTGCCCTGGATCCACCGGCTGTTTTCAAACCTCAAGCGTCGGGGCCTGGGCGTCTACCACGGCCTGCGGAAAACCAACCTCCAGCACTATCTCGACGAGTTCGTCTTCCGCTTCAATCGGCGGCGAACACGGCATGCCGCCTTCGATACCCTGCTCGGCATCGGCGCCCGCACCACTCCGGCGCTCTACCACATCCTGATCCGCAAAGCCGCCTAGCGCACACAACATTTAGAGCAACCGGACCTTTGTGCATAAGCCCTCGTCGATGATGCGGCTTTTTTGACAGCGCCGACCATGAGCAACTAGAGGTACGAAATTGTGAAAGACTTCGCCGGGCCAGTCGCAACGATCATCGCCTCAATCACAGCCGCTTTGATGACGTGGCGCTTTGCTTCATGGCAGGCTCGCACAGCACAACAGCAGGCCGATACGGCGAAGCAGCAGGCTAACACCGCCTTCGATCAGTTCCGCTACAACCTCTTCGAAAAAACGCTTCGCCAATTACAGCACAGCAAGAGAATTGATCGCCTTGGTGGTCAATAAATCCAACGTCCAAGGCTCCTAAGTCGTGCCCTTGCTCGCAAAATTGAATGAAGCAGAATTTTTCTTTTCAAAGGATATTTGCGACTGGCTACGTAAGCTCCGGGAGGACTGCAACAACCTTCTTGTCTTGCGATCGACCCAGCATTTACCGCGTGCCCCCGCCAGTGAAATTGCCACCCGAAGTACTCGGCTAGTCGATATCCTTGTCGAAATGCCGCACCGCTTCGAGAAGGAGCTAGGCTTTCGTCACGTCACCCGCCGCGAGTTTCCATAATCTCGCCTTATGCGCTGCGGTGTTGTAGGCGCCCGACTAAAATGTCACCCCTGTGCCAGTTTGAAATGACACTCCCGGCGGATTTTCCGGGGGTGTCTGGGGTGATGAGCGATGGGGAGTTGTCGCGGCTCGAGGTGCTGCGGGATTTGGATCAGCGGCGATTGACGGCGGCGGCCGCGGCACAGCTGCTGCGGCTCGAGCGCCGTCAGGTATATCGGCTGTTGAAGGCCTACCGCACTGATCGTCCGGCTGGTTTGATCTCGAAGCGCCGCGGCCGCTCCAGCAACCGGCGCAAGCCCGAGGCGGTTCGCACCGAAGCGTTGTCGGTGATTCGCGAACGCTATTGGAATTTTGGCCCGACCCCCGCTTTCGCAGGAGCAGGCTGTTGGCGGCCGAGAAGCGCGTGAAGTACATCCGATCACGCTCGGCCGTGAGACGCTACGAGTATGGATGATCGAGGCTGGGATTTGGGCTGATCGCAAGCAATGGCGGAAGCAGGTTCATCAACCCCGCCACCGGCGCGAGTGTGTCGGCGAATGGTGCGAGTCGACTATCGCCTATTTCCATGCGGCCCGCGCTTATCTGGAGGCCTGGGGCAAGCCGGTGGCGTTCTACAGCGACAACATGCATGGCGTCTTCCGGGTCAACCATCCAGGCGCGCTTGGTGGCGAGGGGATGATCCAGTTTGGCCGGGCATTACACGCATTGAACATCGGCATCATCTGCGCCAATTCGAGCCCGACCAAAAGCCTGCCCCTGGCTTGAACAGGGAGCGGGTCGAGCGCGCGCACAAGATCTTGCAGGATCGTTTGGTCAAGAGATGCTATGGGGCGAGCGGCGAGGACAAGGCATCATCGTCGCTGGAAACAACCGACGGGGTGCCCCATGCAGCAGCCGAATGACCTGAGCAGATCGCTCGCCGCTCTGGATCAGGATAGCACACTTATCGCCGTCATTGAGATGAGCCGATCGACCTGGCTGGTCGCCAGCATAGTTCCGGGGATCAACCGACAGCCGCTGAAGAAACTTGCGGCCGATGAGACGGCGCTGCTCCAGCTGCTGTATCGCTGGCGGGACGAAGCGACCAAGGCAGGCCGCACGATCGATCGGATCGCGGTGGCCTACGAAGCCGGCCGGGACGGCTTCTGGCTGGCACGGTGGCTGCGAGGACGCGGCATCGAGGCTTATGTGATCCACCCGACAAGTGTTGCCGTGTCGCGCGAGCATCGCCGGGCGAAGACGGATCGGCTCGATACCGAGTTGCTCAAGCGTGCCTTTCTCGGCTGGCTGCGCGGCGAACCGCGCCATTGCAGCATGGCAAAGATCCCGACGCCTGAAGAGGAAGATGCCAAGCGGCCCAACCGTGAGCGCGAGAACCTGGTCAGCGAGCGCACCCGCATCGTCAATCGGATGAAGAGCACTCTGGCCCGTCTCGGCCTTCGGGGTTTCAAACCGACCTTGCGCAAAGCGGCCGAACGTCTCGACAGGCTGCGCACCGCGGAAGGTGTGCCGCTGCTGCCCAACACGCTGGCCGAGCTGCGCCGGGATATGGCGCGTCTGCGCTTTGTCATGGACCAGATCCGGGAGATCGAGGCGGCGCGCCTGATCAGGCTCGAGCAGCACCCGGAACTGGCCAGCCACGCGATGGTCCGGCGGCTGGCGCGGGTCATCGGCGTCGGCATCGAGACAGCCGACATGCTCGTTCACGAGATCCTGTCGCGCAACTTGCGTGACCGGAAGGCTGTGGCTCGCTACGCTGGCCTGACCGGTTCGCCGGATGAGAGCGGCGCGCGACGGCGAGAGAAGGGGCTGGCCAGGGCTGGCAACGCCCGGGTGCGCCGCGGCATGATCCAGTTGGCGTGGCGCTTCCTGATGTTCCAGAAGAACAGCGCACTGGCGCAATGGTACCGCATGCAAACAACCGATCACCGCGGTACCACCCGCAAGACCATGATCGTCGCCCTGGCGCGCAAGCTGCTCGTCGCGCTTTGGCAGCTGGTGACGACCGGAGAGGTGCCAGAGGGCGTTGTGCTGCGACCGGCTGTGTAACCTGCCACTGCGGAGCAGACGACCAAGCGCGATTGGGCGCCCCGTCGCCATGTTTACGACGCGATGCCCCATGATGTCCGAGGCGGCGGTGACCCGAGGCAGGCATGGTTTGCACGCCGTCTTAGAGAATGGGCCTGCCGTCTCGGAGCTTTGCCGCCGATGCGCATGACTGCATCATGGTTTGGATCCGGATGGATCCACCGAATACAAGGGTGTGGCGCGATGTTCCGCCCCTGATGGCGAGCTCCCCTCGGATCATCACCCAGAAGCCTTGGTCACGCCGCGGCACAATCGGCAAGAACGGCCGGTGGATATGTGGACGATCGGCGGCGCCGACCGGCTTCGCTTCCCCCGCTTCCCGAGCAAGCTCGAAAGCGGGGAAATGCTCCCCTTCGCCCACATACCCACCGGCCCCGCCAACAAGGAGAATTGATAATCGATGATTCAAACAACCATACGCGGCCCGCCGAACGCACAAACGGGGTCCACTCAAATCACTTGACACCAAAAGCCCCATACAAGCCTGCCCCCGCGAAGGCGGGGGAACTGCGTCTCTACAGCGATTTGGGGCCAGAGAACCGAAAGCGCTACAGCCCCGCTGAGAACTGTAAATTATCCATCACTTGGTAACTAAGCGCGACCATGCTGGTGCGGTCGAGCAACGGCCCGAAGTAATGGGACCGCTGGGCCGCCTTCTGCTATGTCACCGTCAACTTCTCAACCTGGGAAGTCCCGTTAATAATATCTCGCCAATCTAGAGATGTATTTCGTTAACAACGTGAGACAACTACTCGCCGGGGCGATTGTAGCCATGTCCTTTCCCCGATTTCATGAGACGTGTCAGAGATGAAGTTAGATCCTGAGGAGCAGATTATCGCGGCCGCGTTCGACCAAGCGGAGCTTGACTACGCCAACGAGCGCGGTGTTGCGGCTCGGATAGAATTCCGGCCAGAGGGGCACGCAAAGGTGACTTTCACCATTTCGCGAGAGTTCGTAGAGACGGCCAGGGCGCTCGATTGGACGACTGGGGAACTTGTCGCCGAGGCGATCGGGATAGCCATCCCCCCGGCGCGTTTGGCATAGCCCGCCCACTTCGCCCACGCCGGCACTGACGGCCTACCGCTGCCCTCCGGGTCACCGATTGAGATCTCGGGCTCCTCGGATCAAGGCCGCTCGCCGGCCTACCTCCCGGACCGCGCTCGACCTTACGCAGAATCAAGCCTTCGCCGCCGCGACCGCCTCGATTTCGATCAGCCACTGCGGCGCGACGAGCGCCTTGACGATGATTGTCGCCGAGCCCGGCCGCGCGTCGCCGAAATGCTTTGCCCGCGCCGCGCCGGCCGCGGCCACGTCCTCCGGCCGCACCAGGTAGGTGGTGATCTTGACCAGATCGCCGACCCCCATCCCGGCATCCGCGAGGATGGCGATGATGTTCCGCCAGCAGGCCTCGGCCTGGGCCTCGATGCCTTCGGGCACGGTGCCGCCGGGCAGCACGCCGACCTCGCCGGAGATGTAGAGGAGCCGGGAGCCTTCGGGCACCTCGACGGCGTGACTGTAAGGGCCGAACGGCGCGGCCACCGTGCCCGGCGTGTGGCGGATGTTCATATGTCGGGTTCCTCGATGGGTCGGGAATTAAAGCCCTTTGCGTAACGGGGTCGAGTATAGCGCCCCTCTCCCCCTTAAGGGCGGAGAGGGATTCCTCACCGACCCGGCCGAGATTTGCGACCAGTCAACCGGCTCGCAGCCCCTTCCAGTCGACGCCGCTCTCGAACGCGGCGGCGGCGCGGTAGATCGTCTCTTCGCCGAAGGCTTTGGCGACCAGCATCATGCCGACGGGCAGGCCATCGACCATCCCGCAAGGCAGGCTCATTGCCGGATGATGCGTGCAGTCGAATTGCGCCGTGTTGGCCAACATCTCGAAGCCGCGCTGCAGGATGTCCGCGACTGGCGCATTGGCTTCGGGCAATGGCGTCGCGACCATCGGCAATGTCGGCATCAGCAATAGATCATAGCGCGACAGCACTTCGTCATAGGCGCGCCGCAGACGGCGCACGAGGTTCTGCGCCTTGGCGTAGTAATGGCCGCGGTAGCGCGTCACCATGTAATGCCCGAGCAGCATCGTGTTTTTGAGCGTATCCGATAGCTCGTCCGCCCGGCTTCGCCACGAGCTGTGGAAATCCAGCATCGACGTGACATAAAGCCCTTGCCAATTGAAGCCGAAGCCATTGCCCAGCATCATCTGCATCAGGGCCCCCTCGGCGGCGACCGCCAGCCAGATTGCCGAGCCGTCGCGGTGCATCGGGATCGACACGGTGTCGACTGTGGCGCCCAATCCGCTGAGCCGCCCGGCCGCCTCGCGGACAACGGCATCGACTGGCGGCATCGATTGCGAATGGCCGAAGCCCTCTTCGACGATGGCGATCCTCAGCCCGCCGGCGCCTCCGCCCAACGCCTCGCGATAGGGCTTTGCCACGGCGCCGTATTGCCGCGGGTCGAGCCCGTCAGGCCCCGCCAATACCTCCAACAACAGGGCATTGTCCTCGACCGTCGCGGTCATTGGGCCGGTGTGGTCCAATGTCAGCTCGATCGGCATGATGCCGGTATAGGGCACGAGCCCATGGGTCGGCTTCATGCCATAGATGCCGCAGAACGAAGCCGGGATACGGATCGAGCCGCCCTGGTCGCCGCCCAATGCCATCGGCACCTCGCCCGCAGCGACGACGGCCGCACTGCCCGATGACGAGCCGCCGGCCGAATATCCCATGCGGTGCGGATTGTGCACCGGGCCGGTCGCGCTGGTATGGCTGCCGCCCGAGAAGCAGAAATATTCGCACACCGTTTTGCCGACGATCGTGCCGCCCGCGTCGAGGATCCGCGCCGCGACGGTCGCGTCGACATCCGGCACATAGCCTTCCATCGTCGAGGCGCCGTTCATCATCGGCACACCGGCGAGACAGATGTTGTCCTTGAGGGCTATAGTCTTCCCCCGGAGTTTGCCGGCGGCGGCGCCGGCGACCTCGGTCTTGACGTACCAGGCGCCGTGCCGGTTTTCCTCGGGCGCGGGGCGCCGGCCGGGCAGGCGCGGGTAGCTGACCGGCGGCAACTCGTCCGGCATGCGGTCGAGCCGGCTGTACGCCTCGAACGCCCCGAGCAGGCTTTGATGATGGGCGGCGAGCTCGGCTTCGGGCAAGGCGAGGCCGAGCTCAGCGGCGACTTCGCCCAGTTGCTCCAGGCTCGGGACTTTGATCGTATTGAGCGACATCGCGGCTTTAACTCGCCGGCGCCTGCTGATAGCGGCGTCCAGCCAGATACCGGACACCCTCCGGCCCGCACCGCTCGGTATGCCGCTGTCCCGCGGTCAGCGCACAGGTATCGCCGGGGCGGTAGGTGCGCTCCTCGCCGTCGCACACGATCGTCATTTCGCCTTCGAGGACGAGCACGCGCGCATCGAATTCGTGAGCGTGCTCGGGGTTGATCTCGCCCGGCTGCATCCGGCGATCGACGACCTCCCGATAGCCTTGCGCCTCCAGTTCGTTCTCGAAATCCGCCGGGTTCATCGCCATCCTCCCTGGAACAATTTGTCAACGACACCGCAATCCTAGCATGCGTCACACCCGGCTGGGCGATAAACTCGGCGTGACCCAGCGAAAGCGGCAAGCAGCGGGAGGCATCTGGTGGCTGGTGTGCTCGACGGCATTCGCGTCCTCGATTTTGGGCGCTACATCGCGGGACCGTTCTGCGCTGCGCTGCTCGGCGATCTCGGCGCGGAGGTGATCCGCATCGAACGGATCGGCGGCGGCGAGGATCGCGGCATGATCCCAGTCGGCGCCGGGCCCGCGACCGAGCCGTTCACCGGCGGCGGCGCGATGTTTCTCGCGATGAACCGCAACAAGCTCGGGATGAGTTTGGATCCGGCGGCGTTGAAAGGCCGGGAGATCGTCCGAAAGCTGGTCGCCACCGCCGATGTTGTCGTCGCCAACTTGCCGCCCCGCGTCCTGCGCTCATTGGCGCTCGATCTCGACAGCCTGCGCCAGACCAAGCCAGACATCATCCTGACGACGGTAACCGGTTTCGGGTCCGGCGGACCGCTCAGCCACAAGCATGGGTTCGACGGCATCGGCCAGTCGATGAGCGGCGCCGTTTATCTGTCCGGCACGCCGGAGCAGCCGATCGCGATCAAGGTGCCGTGGGTGGATTTCGGCACCGCCTGTTTGTCCGCCTTTGGCACATTGGCGGCGCTGATCGAGCGCGGCAAGACCGGGCGCGGCCAGAAAGTCGAGGGCGCCCTGCTGCGCACCGCGATCGCCTTCACCAATGCCACCCTGATCGAGCAGGCGCTGACCGGCGTGAACCGCACCGCGACCCTCAATCGCGGTTTCAATTCGGCGCCGGCCGATATCTTTCGCACCAAGGACGGCTGGATCGTCGCGACGGTCATCGGCGCACCGATGTTCCGCCGCTGGGCCAGGATGATCGGCGAGGAGCATTGGCTCCGCGACCCTCGCTTCGAAGACGACCAGTCGCGCGCCGACCATGGCGAGATCATTTCGGCCCGCATGTCCGAATGGTGCGCGTCCCGCAGTTGCGCCGAGGCACTGGCCGCGCTCGAAGAGGCCAGCATTGTGGCCGGCCAGGTCTATTCACCCCAGCAGGCGCTCGACGACCCGCATATCCGCGCCGCGGGCCTGCTCGAGGAGGTGACCTTTCCGGGGCTCGACAATACCTTGCCGCTGGCGCCGACCCCGATCGAGCTGTCGGAAACGCCGGGCGCCTACCGCCGCCGCGCCCCGCTGGTCGGCGAGCACACCGACGAGATCCTCACGAGCCTCGGCTATACCGCCGCCGGCATCGCCGCGCTGCGCGAAGAGCGGGTGATTTAGAGGACCAGCTGTGTTTGGGTGACGAGCGCGACGAGGCGGCCCTCACTGGTCGAAATGCGCGTCTGCCAGATCATCGTCCGCCTGCCGCGGTGGACCGGTGTCGTCTCTCCGATCACGCGGGTCCCGACCGGCGCCGGCGCGACAAAATTTGTCTTGCTCTCGATCGTCGTCGTGCCCGCCCCTTGCGGCAAATTGACGAGCGTGCCCATCGCGCCGAGCGTGTCGGCGAACGCCATGATTGCGCCGCCGTGAAGCACGGCCGGAATCGTGCAGAGGTCCTCACGGACGGTCATCTCGGCAACGATTCTGTCCGGCACGGCGCTGACGAACTCGATGCCCAAAAGGTCGGCGAACGGCAGTTTTGTTTCATTCACCCGGTCGAGCATATCCAACTGACGGTCCCTCCCTGAGGTGCGGCTTTTCCGCACGCAGAGGAGCATTGTGCGCGGTCTTCTGGCAAGATCGCCTGCAGGAAAGCGCTACCGCCGCGGTGGCCTTTGACGGCCACGGTTATGCCACGATTATCGGTTTAACGGTCCGCTTCGTTGGCCGCCCCGATCCCTGGCCCAGATCCCTTGGAGGACATTGGTGCATGCGTAAGTTGGCGATCCTCGCGCTGGTGTCCGCGCTATTTGTAGCGGGCGGCGTATTCGCCCAGCAAAACGCCGGGAAGGACGGCGTTTATGAAGAACTCAACTTCTTCGACGAGGCATTCGAGCGGATCCGCCAGGATTTAGTCGATTCGGTCAGCGACACAAAGCTGATCGACGCGGCGATCTCTGGCATGTTGACGGGGCTCGATCCGCGCTCGTCCTTTCTCGACGAGGCCGCATTCAAGGCGTTGCAAACCCCGGCGAACGACAATGAGGCCAGCGTCGGATTGGTGGCGACGATCGAGAACGGCCAACTGAAGGTGATCTCGCCGCAGGACGGCTCGCCCGCGGCGCAAGCCGGCATCACTCCCGGAGATGTGATCTTTTCGATCGACAAGGAGCCGACTTACGATCTGACCCTCCACGAGGCGGAACAAAAGCTGCGGGGCCCCGCGGATAGCGAGGTCGAGCTGACGTTGCGCCGCGGCAATAGCGGGCCGATCGATGTAAAGATCAAGCGCGAGCCGTTCAAACTGCAGACTGTGGCGGGGCACCTCGAGGGCGGCAATATCGGCTATCTGCGCGTCGCCGGGTTCGACGGGACGACCCAGAAGGCGCTCGCCGACACAGTGCGGGATTTGCGGCAACGCACCGGCAACAAGCTGATCGGGTTTATTGTCGATCTGCGTAATAACCCCGGCGGCAACTTCGATGCAGCGGTCGCCACCGCCGATGCGCTGATCGACAAGGGCGATATCGTCGTTGTTAAAGGCCGCAAATCGGATAAGACGAAGCGTATCAGCGCCACCCCCGGCGACCTCGCAAAGGGTCTGCCGATCGTCGCGCTGATCAATGGCGGGACGGCCCGCGAGGCCGAACTCGTTGTCGGCGCGTTGCAAGACAATCGGCGGGCAGTGACGCTGGGTACCAAGAGTTTTGGCGAGAGCGCGATCGAAAGTTTGATCCCGCTCGGCAGTGGCGGGGCGATCCGTTTGACGACAGCGCGTTTCACGACCCCGAGCGGCCGCGAAATCCAGGGCAAAGGTCTGGAACCCGACCTCGGTGTCAGCACGCTCAAGCTTGCAAAGCTCGGGCAGGGCGAAGGCCGGCACGAGGCGGATCTGCCGGGCGCGCTCAAAAATCCCGATCAGGCCGCCACAACGCCGGCCAAGCCGCCGGCCGATGCTCCTCCGGGAGCGACCGCCACGCCGGCGCCGCCAGAAGCGCCCTCCGTCGCGACCGGCGATATCGGCTCGACCAGCGACGAGCAACTGACCCAGGCGATCGACGTTCTGCGCGGGATGTCTCTGATCGGAAAGCGCGCGGCGGGCTGAGTTGGCGGCGGGATGCGTCGCGCCGGCCCCCGTTAACTTTAATTTGCAAACCCGCCACATTGGTGCCGCATGCCCCGCGGCATCATGTCGGCGCATCTCACAAACATAGGCGCTGCCAAAGCGTATGTCGTCGCCTCTGGCGACGATGGGCACGAGTGCATTTCAGGAGGCCAGGAATGAGCGAGGCGAAATCGAAGGCAATCCCCGTTGGCTCGGCGATGGTTAAACAGGCCGAGTTGTGGATGGGCGCACAAGGTGATGTCCTCACCGGTGTGGAGACGATGATCACCGGGTGGGCGCAGCGGCAGCGCCAAGTCCTAGAGGCATCTTTCCGATCCATGCAGAGGATGTGTGAAGCCCGCAACGTGTTAGATATCCTGCAGACGCAGCATGAATGGTTTTCGGATTGCCTCAATTGGACTGCCTCCGAAATCCGGGCGGTCGGCAACGACGTTCCCGCGATGACCCGGATTGTGGTGGAGCGGCTTGGCGACGGCGGCAACGGACGGCAACGCAATCCACCAGTGCAGGTTGAGCCAAGCGTCTCAAGACAGCGAGCCGCCGCGGAGTAAAACTGCGTCGCCGAGGAGGCAGCGGTGCAAACTGTCGCCCGTCCCAAGGGTGTGGCCCACGGCTCGATCGACGGGTTCCGCCAATCGAGAAAGTGCGGTTAACCGCGGCGCCGTAACTTGGTTCGCCAAGGGGGGACCGACGGTTCCAAGCCGGCTCCCTCCCGCGAAGTCAAACGAACTTCGGACTCGTGGCGATCGCAAGCTGTACCGGCGCCAACTTCGACGCGGCGGTCAGCCCTAACCCTATCGTGTGCGCTCCCGCCGGCCTGTTCCTGGCGAACCTGGCGATGCTGATCTTCAGCTGGATCTCCGTCGACCAGTTCCTCACCTGGGGCTGGCGCATCCCGTTCCTGCTCAGCATCGTGATGGTCGGCGTCGGGCTGTGTACGCCGCGAGGACCGTGCGCGAGAGGTGCGACCAGCTTGGGGGCCGTGGTGCCCCGAATGGCGCCCCACCAAGAAAGAGAGCCCCGGAAAGGGCTCTGGTTCTCCATAACGTCTCGTTTTTGGCTGGGGGACTAGGATTTGAACCTAGACTGGCGGAGTCAGAGTTCGCTGTCCTACCGTTAGACGATCCCCCATCCGACGCTCGGCTCAAGGTCGGGGCCAATCGCTCCTTGAATTGATAACACGGTAGGGCGGCGGACGGTAGGGCTTAGCATTTATCGTACTGCCGGGCAGCTGTGCGAGATTTGTGAAGTTTTGATTCCTCGCCCGGTTGCGCTAGCATCTCAGGTCGTGCCTCGATGAGGATCGGTTGCTGCCGTGGAGAAATCGCCCGGCACCAGGGTTCCGCCCGGAGGCGGCGGGGCTCCGGCTCACTCGCCGTCGGCGCCCGGCGCACCCGGGACCAACGGAAAGTCGATGTCCGCCGGGTTGCGGGCGGGGCGTTCGCACGCGCCGGATTTCATGCCGGTGGCCCGGCCGCAAACCACCGCGCCGCGCTTCGCGCCGCAATATGCCGCGCTCGATCTCGGCACAAACAACTGCCGGCTGTTGGTGGCGCGGCCGGCCGGCTCGGGGTTTCGCGTCGTCGATGCCTTCTCGCGCATCGTCCGCCTCGGGGAAGGTCTGGCAGCGAGCGGGGTGCTATCCGAAGAGGCCATGGCGCGCGCTCTCGACGCGCTCAAAATCTGCGCCGACAAGATCGCCGGGCGCCGGGTCGCCGCGGGGCGCTACGTCGCTACCGAGGCATGCCGCCAAGCCGCAAATTGCGAGGCTTTCCTCGCTCGGGTGCGGGAGGAAATCGGGCTCGAGATCGAAATCATCTCGAGCAGCGAAGAGGCGCGGCTCGTCGTCGCCGGTTGCGCGCCGCTGCTCAATCCGCGCATTCCCTACGCGATCGTTTTCGACATCGGCGGGGGCTCGACCGAAATCGTGTGGCTGCGGCTCTGGGGCGGGCGCGATCGGGGACGGCCCGAGATCCTCGGCTCGGTGTCGCTTCCTTTCGGGGTTGTCACCTTGACCGATCGGTTCGGCGGCACCGAAGTCTCGCCGGCGACCTATCGTGCAATGGTTGCCGAGGCGGTGGCCGCGTTAGCGCCGTTTGAGCGCGACCACGACATTCAGCGCCACGTCAGAACCGGCAGGGTGCAGATGCTCGGCAGCTCGGGGACGGTAACGACGCTCGCCGGCATCCATCTGGCGTTGCCGCGCTACACCCGCGCTCTGGTCGACGGCAGCGTGCTGACCTTCGGACAGATTTCGGTCGTCTCGGCCCACCTGGCCGGTCTCGACCTTGCCGGACGCGCCGCCAATCCGTGCATCGGCCGCGAGCGCGCCGATCTGGTGCTGAGCGGCTGCGCGATCCTCGATGCGATCTGCGCGACCTGGCCGGTCGGCCGCCTGCGCGTTGCCGATCGCGGGGTCAGGGAAGGCATCCTTTTCGACCTGATGCGGGCGTGACATGGCAGGCGAGGACAGCCGGTCCCGAGATCGGGGACGGCGCGGCGCGGACCGTTCCGGCCTGCCGGCCACGCGCACCGCAGCGGTAAAGGTCCGCAGCGCGCGCCGGCGTAAGCCGTCCTCCACCGAGTGGCTGTCGCGTCAACTGAACGACCCTTATGTTGCCGAGGCGCAGCGGCTCGGTTACCGGTCGCGCGCCGCCTTCAAGCTGATCGAATTGGACGATCGTTTTCGGCTGTTGCTGCCGGGCCGCCGGGTGGTCGATCTCGGCTGTACGCCGGGCGGCTGGACGCAAATCGCCGTCGAGCGCGTCGGCGCGCGCGGCGCCGTCGTCGGGATGGATCTCGCAGAAACCGCGCCGATTGCCGGCGCCACGATCCTGCGCGCGGATGTTCACGACCCCGCCGCAGTGACCGCCGTCAAGGCCGAGCTCGGCGGTTTGGCCGATCTCGTATTGAGCGACATGGCGCCGTCCGCGACGGGTCATGCCGCGACCGACCATCTGCGGATCGTCGCCCTCGCCGAGGCGGCATTCCTACTCGCTGGGCAGATCCTCAAGCCTGGCGGCAGCTTTGTCGCCAAGGTGTTCCAGGGCGGTGCCGAGGGCGCGCTCCTCGCGCAGCTCAAGCGTGCCTTCGCCGAATTGCGCCATGCAAAGCCGCCGGCGAGCCGTGCCCAGTCGGCAGAGACCTACGTCATCGCGAAGCGGTATCGCGGCCGGGGGTAGGGAGCACCGGCGCTGTGCTCAGTTGCGGGCTGTGCGATAATGCGCCTCCAGTCCCGGCGGGCCCTCGCTCTCGACGATGCCGCGCCCGACGAGATCGATCAAATGCGCATGGACGGAACGTCCGGCGGCCCGGCGCAGCCCCGGCTGCAGGCCGGTATAGAGCCGTTCGACAATAGCCTCGATCCGCCCGATATCGGCCCGCAGGCAGTCGAGAATGCCGGCCTCACGTTCGCGCCGATGGGCGATGAAGGTGCGGACGTAATCCTGCGGCTCGGTGATGGCCGGTCCGTGCGTCGGCCAATAGACCGCATCCGCACGGCCGAGCAGCTTCTCCAGCGAGGCCATATAGGCCGCCATGTCGCCGTCGGGCGGGGCGATTACGCTGGTCGACCACCCCATGACATGATCGCCGCTGAACAGAACCCCCTCGGCCGCCAACGCGAAGCACAGATGGTTCGAGGTGTGGCCCGGCGTGTGCACCGCCTCGAAGACCCAACCCTTGCCGGCGATCCGGTCGCCGTCGCCGATCGTCTTGTCGGGGACGAAATCCCAATCGCCGCCTTCCTCTACCCCCGGGTCGCCGCGCTTGCCCCCGGCGTGCGGGCCGAACCCATAGGTCGGGGCGCCGGTCACCGCCTGCAGTGCGCGCGCTGCCGGCGAGTGGTCGCGGTGCGTGTGAGTGATCGAGGATATGCGTGACCTGCTCGCCCGCGAGGCCCGCGAGCAGCGCCTCGACGTGCTCGGCGAGGTCAGGCCCCGGGTCGATCACCGCAACCTCGCCATGGCCCACGACATAGGTCCCGGTGCCGCGGAAGGTAAAGGGGCTGGGATTGCGCGCCACGATGCGCCGGATCATCGGCGCAACCGGCTCCAGCCGGCCATATTCGAACGAAAATTCGCGACGGAAAGGGATCTCGACGGCCATGGCGGGGAGATTACAGGAATTTCCGGAATTATGTTAAGCCAAAGGCGCAGATCGGCGTTCTGGAAAATTTCATACGTATCAGGGAATTAAACCATACTGGCTTGCGCCGGGGTTGATGAATAACCGCGTGTAAACTGCCTCTTGGGCCATGCCACGTTTCTTAATGAAATCATGGTCTATATATGGGGTTACAGATGTCGGACATTTATGAAGAGATCGAACGGGAGTGGGTGGAGCATTACCCGAACTCCGGCGAAAATCCTCCGCCGAGAACGGAATTCGGTGATCTTTGCGCTGCACAGGAGACCAAGGTTCGAGGGCAGACTTCGGATGGGCTTCAACCTTGGCTCGGCATCTTAGAGGTTGGCATCGAATGGCTCACGTCCATTCACGTTGCTCTCGATACTGAAAACGGCGTCAACCGGCAGAGACCTTGCCATCGCGTGACATGGTCTCTCGTTGGTGCCGCTGTGTCATTCGGCTTATCGCTTCGTACACTGTGCCTATCTGGCTTTGACACTCCCGCCCGTGCTTTACTACGAAGCTACGTTGACGCCTTACTCCTTTGTCTAGCGGTTCTGCATGACGAAGACTTGGCGCAAGCCTATATGGATGCGCAAGATGATGCACAGGTGAAGACGTTCTGGCACAAGCGCGCCTCACCGAAGAATTTACATAGCCTTATCATTAAGATTGAGAAAACTACGGGCTTTGATCAGGAAACCATTGCAGCGATGACAGAATATCGCCGTGGCGAATATGAGATACTCTCACAGTCGGCGCACCTATCCTATGCAGTATCTCGTCTAACTTCGATGGCTCCTGTGCTTGGTGATCCTGATACTCTCCGTCACGCAATTTTAGGGTTGGCCACAGAGAACTCGCTACATACACTTCATTACGCTGCGGCCACCACTTGGTATTTCTCACGCCTCGGCTATAGTCTTATTCTCGGCCGAGACAAATGTCTCCTGACGTTCGATAAGGAGAGTGACTGGCAGCGCAAGATTGCTGTTGGCCGAGAGGTGATTTCGAGTATCACCATGAGGCACTGGGAGGATAGACAGTAACGGTCTGCCAGTGGCCGGGGCGCTCTCAAAGCCGTGAAATCGTACTCTGACTGACGTTGTAGCTGCGCGCCACTCTGCGCTGCGTCTCCCCGTCCGCGATGCGGGCGCGGGCCTCTTTCTGCTGGTGCGGAGTGAGGGTCGGCTTGCGGCCGAATTTGACGCCCTTCTCCTTGGCGTCGGCCCGGCCGCGCGCGGTAAGTTCGAGAATGCGGCGGCGTTCGAGCTTCGCCGCAACGTCGAGGATAGCGAAGATGATCTCGGCGAAGTCGGACCTGGTATCGAGGAACGGTTCGGCCAGTGAGCGGATACCGGCCCCGGCCTGTTGCATGTCGCGGGCGATAACCAGTAGGTCGCTTGTGTCGCGCGAAAGGCGGTCAACGGCCGGGGTCATGACAACATCGCCGGGGGCGAGGGCCTTCATCAGCTTTTTAAGCTGCGGCCGGTCGGCGGTCGTCCCGGTGATCTTCTCGCGGAATACCTTTTCGCATCCGGCCGCCTTTAACTGGCGCACCTGTCCGGTTTCATCTTGGGCGGCCGTCGAGACGCGGGCATAGCCGTAAATCATGAGCTGTGCTGCTGCTCGTCGTCAGCTTCCGGCCATGTCGGCCACGGTCGGGCAAGGCAGTGTCGCGGCGGGTGGTCAGGCTTCTTGTGGTGCGCGCCGCTGAAAACGCCACATAAGCCGCAAACCTCGTTGTGGGGTTCCGGCCCTGATAGGGAATCCACATATGCGGGTTTGGGGTGTTTTCCATGCCCGCATTGTGCATCAGAAATCTGCATCAAAAGAGCCCAATTTTATCAAGGGTGCGGCAACGATGCAGATATCTTGACTTGCGGCACTTTCGTTAGGGGCACCATTCCCCGGGCACCAGTCCTTGCTTGCGCAATAGTTCGCGTAGCCCGTGAAAGCTTCGTAATCGCCGTAACGGTCCGCCACCTGCCTACTGCCGGGTTACCCAGCCATTGACCATGCCGGCTGGGCTCGGGCATTGGCAGGCCCGATCGAGCGCGGCTTGCGTACCGATTTGACAGCCGCCGATTGGCGTCTGGCACCAGTCACCCATGCCCGCAGCCGGCTGCTCGGTGCCGCCGCAATAAGGCGTGGTCGGCACCGGCCGGGCGCCGGCGCAGATCTGCCCGATCGCCTGTGGGCTGCATCCCAGGTGGGGCAGGGCGACGTTTCGTAACCAGTCGCTGCATTGGGCCTCGGAGCTTGCCGGCAGCAGCGCAGCGACCGCGAACAGAGTAGCGGTGTAAGTTGCGGACCGACGTATCATGGCGGCCGTCCTCCCAGCGTCGATATGGAGCGGCGCGTTGTGGAATTGCAATCAAAATCACCGTGAGGTTCGTTGCGCGGATGGCCAGTGTGCGGCTATATACATGCGACAAGCGATGTCACCCGGGCCGGACCCGCCAGCCAAGCGCCGTTGGAGCTTCGTCGATTGGGCGACGGTCGTCAGCCTGGTGTTGGCCGTGATGGGCTTCCTCGGGTACGGCACGTGGCAGGCGTTCATCCCGTCACCACCCTCGCCGCGCCCCGCTCCACCGCCTACTGCGCCTGGGCCGAGGGCCACGGCGCCTTCGCCGAGCCAGCCGGTCACGAACGGCACGGGCCAGCCCGCCTACCGGCCGTCTTCGGACCTGTCCGGCGAGGCCTGGGCCGGCACCATCGACGGGCGCGAGGTGACGCTGAGGTTTGGCGGCACGAGTTATGCCGGCGATGTGAGCGTGTCCGACCCCGTGTTTGGGCGAGAGGGGCGGTGGCACGCGAGGGGCCGGTTGAACGTTGACATCGAGCTGGCCGGCCCACAGCGGACCATCATGGGCACGATGGGCCCGGATGGCGAGACGATGGCAGTGACGGTGAACGTTCTTGGCAGCAAGGATCTGCAATACGCGACCTTGCGCCGGGTTCAGTGATCCTTGGCCGTGGCGGCACGCAAGTTGTCATGTGAGCAACACTAAAATTGCCATAATGTTGGTGTCTCGTGGAGCTTCGGGGAGGTGCCGATGGGCGGCGCCGAGTGACCGGACGAGGTGGAGCTATGGCTGTTATTTCGCTGCAAAAACAGCCATGCGGGGCCGACGGAGATCGTCTGCGGGGGGCGGTCCGGCAAGTCCTGCCGGTCGCTGCGGTGGTTCCACCAACCGCGCGACTCGGGCTGCCGAGCTGTTGCGCGACCAAATTAGGTGAGGCGGCCACACAATTCCGGGAATTTCCGTAGTACAGGTGCTTCTTTGCGCAGAGTGAACCAAGATCCGCGAAAGGAAGAGGAGCGACCGAGATGAAGTTCAAGGTGGACATCGATTGCACTCCGGATGAGGCGAGAGCCTTTTTCGGATTGCCGGACGTGAAGCCGCTGCAGGAGGCGCTGCTGCCGGAAGTCGAAGAGCGGCTGCGAAACACGCTCAAGGCCATGGACCCGGAGGCGATGCTGAAGACCTGGCTGCCGGCGACCCTCAAAGGGTTCGAGCAGCTGCAGCAGATGTTTTTCGCGAACATGCCGGACGCGAGCGACAAGAAGAAATAGCGGTGACAGACGTGCTGCGCACCGCGCGGCTGGTGCTTCGGCAGTGGCGCGATGACGATGCTGCGGCTTTCGCCGAGTTCTCCGCCGACCCTGCCGTCATGCAATACCTGGTGCCCTTTGCCGACCGCGCAGCCATGGACGCCTGGGTCGTGGCGGCCCGCACGCATTGGCAGGACCATGGGTTTGGTCCGTGGGTCGTCGAGCTTCGCGGTGAAGCGCCCATGATCGGTGTTGTCGGCCTCAGCAACTTGCGGTTTGCGCTGCCGTTTGCGCCGGCGGTCGAGGCCGCCTGGCGCTTAGCCCGTCCGTATTGGGGACAGGGCATTGCCTATGAGGCCGCACGGGCCGTGATCGACGACGGCTTCGGCCGGCTCGGTCGCAACGAGATCGTCGCCTTCACGGTGCCGGCGAACCTGGCGTCCCGGCGCGTCATGGAAAAGCTCGGGATGACCCGCGACCCGGCAGAGGATTTCGATTTCGAGCATCCGCGGCTGCCTCCGGGGCACCCGTTGCGCCGCCATGTCCTTTACCGGCTTCAGCGGTCGTGACCGGCTGCATCCTGCTGGTCCGGCACGGCGAGACCGAATGGAACCGGGAGAGACGCAATCAGGGCCGCTTCGACTCGCCCTTGACCGAACGGGGTATTGCGCAAGCTCATGCAATCGGACGGCTGACCGGGATGTTGCCGCACGCCGCAGCGGCCCGCATCGTCGCCAGCCCGCTGGGTCGCGCGCGGCGGACTGCCGAGATCATCTGCGAGCACCTCTACCCTGCTCCGGAGTTGGGCTTCGACGATCGGCTCCGGGAGCTTTCGATCGGCTCATGGGACGGTTTGACCTATAGCGAGATCGCCTTGTGTGCCCCCGGAATATTCGATGGAGCCGGGCGCTCCGAGTGGTGCTTCCGCTCGCCCGATGGAGAGCGGTACGAGGGCTTTGCGGCGCGCGTCGGCGACTGGCTGAGCGAGCCAGTGGATGCGCCGCTCACAATTGTCGTGACGCATGGCATGGTCAGCCGCGTCCTGCGCGGTCTCTACGCGCGCCTGCCGCGCGAGGCGGCGCTGACGTTGCCAGTGCCGCAGGACAAGGTCTTTCGGCTGTCCAATGGCGCGATCGAAGAAATTCCAGTCAGCCCAGAGGCAGGCTGCTCGGCGCCGGGCCGAACCCCCGCACCGGCGGTCTAGCAGACGGAAACAGCCATTCCGATCCGCCGCCAGTCCGAGAGCTGCTGCGGCCAGGGCCGGTTGATCACCCCGAGGGGGCCGCAATGGCCGACGGCGAACACCCGGGTGTCGTCCTGCGCAATCCAGCTGGAGCCGGCGGCGCGGGAGATCAGTCGCGGCGAGTGGTCCAGCGCGACGGCCCTTCGCACGGCCCGCCATCCGGCGTTACCCATGCCGACGACAACCGGCGGTGCGAGAAATGAAATGAGCGGCCGCAGATGCTGCTCGGAGCAGGAGTCCACCCAGCTCGACCGAATGGGCGAATTCATTGCGCCCTCTTTGATGCACAGGATGGAGTTGGTCAGAAAGACGGGGGCGCCGCGATCGCGCTGCGACGGGTGCTCTACCGCAATGCCGGCTGCGGTCAGCAGTCTATACAAATTTTCGTTGGTCTTGTTGTTCGGCTCGTCGCGCCCGCGACAGCGGACGAAATAGCCGACATTACCGAAATCCTGGCCGACCACGAGCAGCTTCGGGCTTCGGTGGCCGAGCCACTGCTCCCAATGGCTGACCACATCGGGATCGAAGTCGAATTCGGCGCAGCTCCTGATTTTGCCGGGGCAGCGTTCGACACAGACGCGGCAAGCCTTACGCGCCGCTATCAGCGTGGCAAAATCAGTCATGCACGACCAGTGCCTGGACCCGCTCGGCCAGACGGCGCAGCGGACGATCCGCAAAGCCGAACTGTTCCAGGTGTCGCAGTGTATTCTCGAAATAATCGCGGCACGTACCGCGGCGGCCGGAGGCGCCGAGGATCGTGCGGGCCGCCTCGTCGAGCGGCAGCCTGCCGGCGTAATCCGGGCAGGTTCGCAGCGCGGCGAATGCCAGCGTCCGCCGTACGCCGGTTGCGGTTTGGACCCGCAGCAGCCGCGCTGCGTAGACGGGGCGGCCACTCATCTCGCGCTGCCATATTCGATCGAGCGCCTCTGTCGGCAATCGAAACGCTGCACCGCGGCAGGAGCCGCCGCGATCGAGCCCGAGGGTCAGCCCGGGATTTGTTGCCGTACCACGGTAATCGTAGGAGTAGAGGCAGAAGCTGCGGTGATAGCCATACAGCAAGGCCGGCTCGGTTGCGGCACCACGCAACTCGGGATCCCACAGCAGCGAGCCGTAGGCGAATATCCAAACCGGTCCGCCGTCGCGTAATGCCGCGATCTCCGGCGGCATCGGCGGCGCCCACTCGGCGTGCGATCGCGTCACGCGAAGGCGCGGCGGATGCGGCCCCAATCCTCGATCGCGTGTTCCTGGCCGGGCACGATCTGCAGTGCGATCTCGGTGTAGCCGGCGTCGGCCAATGCCGCGATGCGCTCTTTCAGCTCTCTCTCGGTCGCCGTGAAGGTCGTGCGCCGGATCAATTCCGCAGTGACGAACCGTCGCTCCTCGGGTTTCACGAACATCAAATGGCCGCGGTGGTTTTCCAGATAATGGGCGCCCTGCGGCGTGAATTTGCGGGCCAGCTCGACATAGCCCGCGACGCTCTCAGCGACCGCGGGCGGCATCGGCGCCATCATCGGCAACCCGGCCAGCTCCGCATCGGCCGCGCGGTGCAGCAGCATCGCGGCGCGCGGCCCGGCCTGCGCGAGGGCGCGCGCCGAGTTCGGCAGGCTCACCCTCCTCCAATATCGCGCCGCCGGTCAGCACCACGGCATCGAGCGGCTCCGCGTCACGCCCGGCAGCCCGCCGGCGCTCCCGCATGTCGGCCATCGCCGCGACCCCGCCATCGACATCGCCGGCCGTGGCGATCCAGCCGGCGCCGAGCTTTGCGGTCAAGCTGCGCGCCCGTGGACCCGAGGCCGCGACGTAAAGCGGGATCGCGTCGCGCGTGTTGATCAGCCCGAGCTCCGGGTTGAGCAGCCGGATCAGCCGCTTTTTGTTTTCGATTTCGGCCTCGACCGTCTCCCCGCGCAACAACGCCATGACGACTCGGACATATTCCTCCATATCGGCGAGCCTGACGGCGCCGAGCCCCATCGCCCGCCGCCCGGTAAACCCGGTCCCGACCCCGAAATCGATCCGCCCCGGCGCCAATTTGTTCAACGATGCAAAGGCATTCGCAGTAACTGGGGCAATGCGGTTAGTTGGGATCAGCACGCCGGTGCCGAGCCGGATCTTCGTCGTCTTCACTGCTGCCGCGGCCATCGCGACAAACGGGTCGGCGCTCAGCATCTGCGTGTCATAAAACCAGGCGCGCGCAAACCCGAGCTCCTCGGCCCGCCGCACCACCCGCCAGGAAGCGGCGTCGGTTGGAATGGCAATCGCGAACTGCATGGTCATCTCCCGGCGACGGCCCCTCGGCCCAGCCCTATCCCCGCAAGCGGGGCGAGGGAGATTGCCAATAGCTTGTGGGGATTAGCGCTTCGAGAATTGGAAGCTGCGGCGGGCTTTAGCTTTGCCGTATTTCTTGCGCTCGACGACGCGGCTGTCGCGGGTGAGAAAGCCCTGGCTCTTCAACAAGGGGCGCAGGCCCGGCTCGTAGCGGGTCAGGGCCTGGCTGATGCCGTGGCGGACCGCGCCGGCTTGGCCCGAGAGACCGCCGCCCTTGACCGTGCACCATACATCGAACTGGCCGAGGCGGTTGCTCGCGACGAGCGGCTGGTTGATCAGCATGCGCAGCACCGGCCGCGCGAAATAGACCGGGCTCTCGCGACCGTTGACGTCGATCCGGCCGGCGCCGGGCTTGATCCACACCCGCGCCACCGCGTTCTTGCGCTTGCCGGTCGCATAGGATCGGCCGAGGGCGTCGATCTGCGGCTTGACGTCATCGGGGACGGACGTGGTTGGCACGGGCGCTGCGGGCGCGGCGCGCGCCTGCTGGAGGGCTTGGCGCAGGCTCCCCAGGCCCTGAAAGGTCTGCGGGCGTTGCGAGCTCGGCGGGTCGTTGTCGGCCATATTCAAACTCTGTTCTTGCGGTTCAGCGCGGCGACATCGAGCCGATCCGGTTGCTGTGCTTCGTGCGGGTGCTCGGGTCCGGCAAACACCCGCAAATTCTTCATCACCCGGCGGCCGAGCGGGCCGCGCGGCACCATGCGCTCGACCGCCTTGATGATCACCCGCTCCGGGTGCTTGCCTTCGAGGATGGCGCCTTTGCTGCGCCCCTTGATGCCGCCCGGGTAGCCGGTATGCCAATAGAAGATGTCGTCGGCGCGCTTATTGCCGGTCAGCTGGACCTTCTCGGCATTGACGACGATGATATTGTCGCCGCAATCCATGTGCGGCGTGAAGGAGGGCTTGTGCTTGCCGCGGAGCCGCATCGCGATGATCGAGGCGAGCCGGCCCAGCACCAGACCGTCGGCGTCGATGAGTGACCATTTCTTTTCGATGTCCGACGGCTTGGCGGAAAAGGTCTTCATGTCTCGAAGGGAAATGCCCACGCGGCCCGGAACAGTTGCCCAGGCCGCGAAAAGCGGTCATGTAAGCGATCGGCTCCCATTGGTCAAGCAATGCGTTAGCCGAAGAGAGGCCTCAAGAATGGCGGCGATACTTTTGGAGGAGCGCACAGACGGAGTTCTGCGCCTGACCCTCAACCGGCCGGAGGCGCGCAACGCGCTTTCGATCGAGCTGATGACGGCGCTGGTCGAGGCGCTCGGCCGCACCGCGGGCGACCCGCACAGCCGGGTCGTCGTGATCGCAGGCGCCGGTCCCGCCTTCTGCGCCGGGCACGATCTGCGCGAGCTGCGCCAGGATCCGCGGCGCGAGACCTATCAGCGCATCTTTGCGTTGTGCAGCGAGCTGATGCTGACGATCGTGCGGTTGCCGAAGCCGGTCATTGCCGAGGTGCACGGGGTAGCGACCGCTGCCGGCTGCCAGCTGGTCGCGACCTGCGATCTGGCGGTTGCCGCCGAGGAGGCGCGCTTTGCGACACCCGGGGTCAACATCGGCCTCTTCTGCTCGACCCCGATGGTGGCGCTCTCGCGCGCGATCGGGCGCAAAGCGGCCATCGAGATGCTGCTGACCGGCGAGCTGATCGATGCGGCGACCGCGCATTCGCTTGGGCTCGTCAACCGCGTGGTCCCGCGGGACGGGCTGCGCGATGAGGTCGACGGGCTCACCCGGCAGATCGCCGGCAAATCCGCCTTTACCGTCAAGATCGGCAAGGAGGCGTTCTACCGTCAGGCCGAGCTTGATCTGGCCGCCGCCTATCGCTACGCCGCCGAGGTCATGACGACCAATATGCTGGCCGAGGACGCCGGCGAAGGCATCGATGCCTTTCTCGCCAGGCGCGCTCCCGTCTGGCACGACCGGTGAGGCATAAGGTGGACCACGAGAATTATCCGGACCCTTATCTACGCGACATCCTGACGAGTGTGCGCACGGTCGCCGTTGTCGGCGCAAGCCCACGTCGCGAGCGGCCGAGCAACGGCGTCATGGCCTACCTGCAGCGGCGCGGCTACCGGACGATCCCGGTCAACCCCAACGCGATCGGCGCTACCATCAACGGCGAGATCTGTTACGCGAGTCTCGCCGATATTCCGGAGCCGATCGACATGGTTGACGTGTTCCGCCGCAGCGAAATGGCAGGTGGCGTGGTCGACGACACGATCGCCGTCGGCGCCAAGGTGGTGTGGATGCAGCTTGGCGTCCGCGATGACGCCGCCGCCGCCCGCGCCGAAGCCCATGGACTTCAGGTCGTCATGAATCGCTGCCCGGCAATCGAGATTCCCCGCCTAGGGCTGTAATAGGGTAGGTGAGGGGAGGGGGCGTACGGGATGGAGACATGAACCGCTTGCTTCAGGATCTGCGGATCGTCGAGATCTCGGCTTTTGTCGCGGCGCCACTCGGCGGCATGACGATGGCGCAGATGGGCGCCGATGTGATCCGCATCGATTCAATCGGCGGCGGCATCGATTATGCGCGCTGGCCGGTGACGCGCGACGGCGCCAGCCTTTATTGGGCCGGTCTCAACAAAGCCAAGCGTTCGCTGGCGTTGGCCCTCGATAAGCCCGAGGGCCGAGATATCGCGCGCGCCGTCATCACCGCGCCGGGTGCAGGCGGCGGCATCGTATTGACCAACCTGCCGCCGTCGCGCGGGCTCGATTACGCGACCCTGAAGGCGGCGCGCGACGACCTGATCATGTTGCGGCTCACCGGCAACCGCGACGGTTCGGCGGCGGTAGACTACACAGTCAACGCAGCGAGCGGGTTTCCGCTCGTCACGGGACAAGGCGGCATGCCGGTCAATCATGTCCTGCCGGCCTGGGACATTGCGGCTGGGCTCTATCTCGCAACCGGGCTGCTCGCGGCGGAACGCCATCGCTCGCGCACCGGCCAGGGTCAGGAGGTCGTGGCGGCGCTCTCGGATGTCATGCTCGCGACGGTCGGCAACCTGGGTTATATCGGTGATGTGCAGATCAACGGCACGGCGCGGCCGGCGATCGGCAACGACCTCTACGGCAGCTTCGGGCGCGATTTCGCGACCGCCGACGGCCGACGGGTCATGATCATCGCGCTCACTCGCCGCCAGTGGAGGGCGATCGGCGAGGCGACCGGTCTCGGCGGGCGGCTGGCGATGATCGGGCCGATGATGGATGTCGACCTCGACACCGAGACCGGGCGCTACGAGGCACGCGATGCGATCGCCTCGCTGCTTTCCCGCTGGTGCGCGGGCCACACTCTCGACGAGATCCGGCAAGCCTTCGCCGGTACGGGTGTGCTGTGGGGTAACTTTCAGGATTTTTGCCAATTGGTGCGCGCCGACCCGCGCTGCTCCACGGCCAACCCGTTGTTCGCCTCGGTCGATCAGCCCAGTATCGGCCGCTATCTCATGCCGGGTCTGCCATTGGATTTTTCCGCCGAACCGCGTCAGCCGCCGCACCCGGCGCCGCTCCTCGGCGAGCACACCGATATCGTGCTGACCGACGTGCTCGGTTTCTCATCGGCCGAGATCGGGCGGCTTCACGATGAGCGCGTTGTCGCCGGTCCGGATGGCCGCTGACGGGCCTCAGCCCTCCCGCTCGCGTTGCCGCAGTTCCACGAGCAACTGGCGCACCCGCCGCGCGGTGCGTAGCTTGCGCGCGATGTCGGGGGCGAGGCGCAGATCGCCCTGCGCGTCGAGCCAGCCGGCCTCGACATCCGGCGGCAGCTCTCGCATCGCCTCGGCGAAAGCCGTGAAAATCTCCCCCACTTCGCGCGCATCGAGCCGTCGTTCCCTGGCCACGCCGCCACCTCTCCGGCCTCGTCGACGGAGAGACTAGTACAGTGCTCCAAAAATACCGAGGGTATGGTGCGCTAAAGCAACGCCAGCTGATCGCCCTTCTGCGGCGGCGGACAGAATAGGGTGGTGTCAAGCGACCGTGTCGTTCGGTGGTTGAAACCGAGCCTGCGGCAGGCGCGATCGAAGCGCAGCCGCAGCATGTCGGCATAGGGACCGGTGCCGGTCATGCGCTTTGACCAGGTCGAGTCGTAGAGGCGACCGCCATGGGTTTGCGCGAGGAGCGAGAGCACATGCGCCGCCTTATCCGGGAACTGCTCTTCGAGCCATTCCTTGAACAGCGCCTTCAGTTCGAGCGGCAAGCGCAGCATTGTGTATCCGGCCGAGGTCGCGCCGGCTGCCCGCGCGCGATCCAGGATCGCTTCCATCTCGCTGTCGTTGAGGGCCGGGATCATCGGGGCGCTCAAGACGCCGGTCGGCACGCCACCCGCCGCCAGCGCCGCGATCGTCTCGAGCCGGCGTTCCGGTGTCGAGGCGCGCGGTTCCATGTAACGGGCCAGAGTGCGGTCGAGCGTCGTGACCGATATTGTCACGCTCGCCAGCCTGTCCCTGGCCATATCGCCGAGGAGATCGAGGTCGCGCTGGATCAGCGCCGATTTGCTGACGATCGTGACCGGATGGCGGAAATCGCGGAGCACCTCCAGGATCCCGCGCGTGATGCCGAGCCGGCGCTCGACCGGCTGGTAGGGATCGGTATTGCTGCCGAGCGCGATCGGCCCGCAGTTGTACCCTTTCTTCCTCAGCTCCCCTGCGAGCAACTTCGCCGCATCGGGCTTGTAGAACAGGCGGCTCTCGAAATCGAGACCGGGAGACAGACCGAGATAGGCGTGGCTCGGCCGCGCGTAGCAATAAATGCAGCCGTGCTCGCAACCGCGGTAGGGGTTAATCGAGCGGTCGAAGCCGATGTCCGGAGAGTCGTTGCGGGCGATGATGGTCCGCGTCGAATCCACGCTCAAAGTCGTGGTGAACGGCGCCGGCTCTTCGTCGGCCGTGCCCCAGCCGTCATCGAACGCGACGCGCCTTTCGGCTTCGAAGCGTCCGCTGTCGTTGCTCGCCGCGCCGCGTCCCTTGCGCGGCCTAACTGTGGCCGGCATATCCATGCCGCCGATAATGCGGGCTCCATGGGAACATTTCAAGAACTTTCTGCAACTGCTCCCTCGCCCCGCTTGCCCCCAGCTTTCCCTCCCACGCGAGCGGGGGAGGGTCAGGGTGGGGGAGAGGTTAGGGGTGAGGGGCAGGTCTCGGTAATTATTCCCACACTGAATGCAGCCGAAACGCTGACGCCGGTGGCGGAGCAGCTGAACGCCGCCGCGATTGTGAACGATATCGTCATTGTCGACGCCGGCTCGTCCGACGAAACGGTCGCAATTGCGGGCACCGCAGGCGCGCGGATCGTCGCGGCGCCGCGTGGACGAGGGATTCAGCTCGCGACCGGCGCAGAAGCGGCCTCAGGCGATTGGCTCTTGTTCCTGCATGCCGATTGTCGTCTCGCGCCGGGTTGGGAAACGGCTGTCGCCGTTTTCATTGCGGCGCCCCAAGCAGCAAGCCGCGCCGGCTATTTCGACTTCGCCCTCGATGATCCCGCACCAGCGGCGCGGCGCCTGGAGCGAATTGTCGCCTGGCGTTGCCGTGTTCTGGCGCTGCCCTACGGCGATCAGGGCCTGCTGATCGGCCGCGATCTTTACCGCACGGTCGGCGGGTTTCCTCCATTGCCGCTGATGGAGGACGTCGACCTCGTGCGCCGCCTCGGCCGCAGGCGGCTCGCCCGCATCGGCGCGCGATGCATCTCGTCGCCGAAGCGCTACCGCCGCGAAGGGTACTGGTTTCGGCCGCTGCGCAATTTATTCTGCCTCTCGCTCTATTTCGCCGGGGTATCGCCCTACCGGATCATGCGGTTTTACGGCTGATGCGGCCCACTGTCGTCCTGTTCGTGCGCTCGCCTCAGCTCGGGACTGGCAAGCGACGTCTGGCACGCGACATAGGCGATACTGCGGCGCTTCGTTTCGAGCGGGCGATGATCGCGCTGCTCATGCGGCGTCTCGCGAACGACCGGCGCTGGCGGTTGCGGATCGCGGTGACGCCCGATAAGGCCTGCCGCCGCGCCCGTCATTGGCGCCGCGCGGTCGAGACGGTCGGACAAGGCGCGGGTGATCTCGGGATCCGCATGCGTCGCGTGCTTGCCAACTGCCCCGCGGCACCGGCGGTTCTCGTCGGGAGCGACATCCCGGCCCTCGATGCCCGCCATCTTGCTACGGCTTTCCGTCTCCTCGGCTGCTATGATCTGATCTTCGGCAGTGCCGAGGATGGCGGGTTCTGGCTTGTCGGCGCACGTCACCCACGCCGATTGCCTCGTTTATTTGCCTGGGTGCGCTGGTCGGGCCCTTATGCGCTCGCCGACACGCTCGCCGGCCTGCCCCGGCGGATCAAGGTCGGCTATGCCGATAGACTGGAAGACGTAGACGACGGGGACGCCTATCGCCGGCTCAAACCGAGCCGAGGCTTCTGACGCAGCGCGTCAGATGCTCCTGGAGCCGGGGCATCAGCTCGACGAAATTGCACGGGCGGAAGCGATTGTCGAGCTGGTGGACGAGGATACCCTCCCAGGCGTCGCGGCAGGCGCTCGGCGACCCGGGCAAGGCGAAGAGATAGGTACCGCCGGCGACCCCCGCCGTCGCGCGGCTCTGGATTGTCGAGGTCCCGACCTTCTCATAGCTCAGCCAGCGGAAGAGCTCGCCAAAACCGGCGATCTCCTTCTCATAAACGCTGTGAAAGGCCTCGGGTGTGACGTCCCGCCCGGTGACCCCGGTGCCGCCGGTCGAGATCACGACGTCGATGTCGGGATCGGCGATCCATTCGTTCAGCTGGGCGACGATCTGGTCCTGCTCGTCGCGCACGATCCGCCGCGCGGCGATGCGATGGCCGGCCGATGCCGCAAGGTCGGCGAGCGTATTCCCGGAACGGTCCTGCGCCGCGTCGCGGGTGTCCGACACCGTCAGCAAGGCGATATTGACGGGCAGAAAAGGCCGGGTTTCATCGAGCCGGGGCATTGAGCAGCTCCATTTCAGATGCCATCAACATAGGTCCGCGGATCGCGTGCGGCTAGCAGGTGACGCCGGGGGCTTCGGCGGCGAGCAACTCGTCGAGGCGGGCGCGCAGCGACAAGAGGTCGCGCCAGGCCTCGCGCTTGCGCTCCGGCGTGCGCAACAGAAAGGACGGATGAAACATCGGCAGCGTCGGGACCGGCCGGTCGAGGCCGGGGATCGCGAGGTCGAACCACCGGCCGCGCAGCCGGGTGATGCCTTGGCTTTGCGCCAACAAAGCCCCGGCGGCGGTGCCGCCGCTGAGGACCAGCACTTTGGGGTGCACCAGCGCGATGAGGCGGAACACGAAAGGCAGGCAAGAGGCGATTTCCGCGGCGGTCGGCGTGCGGTTGCCGGGAGGGCGCCAATAGATGACGTTGGTGATCAACACGCCGCTGCGGTCGAGACCGATCGCCGCCAGCATGCGGTCGAGCAATTGCCCGGCGCGGCCGACAAACGGCCGGCCGATCCGGTCCTCGTCCGCGCCGGGAGCCTCGCCGATGATCATGACGGGCGCTGCCGGGCTGCCGTCAATGAAAACCGTGTTCGTCGCCGTGCGCTTCAGCGGGCAGCCGTCAAACCCGGCGACCAGCGCGGCCAGAGCCTCGACGCTGTCAGCGCCGGAAGCGAGACGGCGTGCCGATTGGGCGGCCTCCCCCAGAGATTCGGTCAGCGCAGCAGGCGGGGCGGCCGGAACGGAGCGGGGGGTTTGCGCACGCATCGGCGCTGGCATCGCCGGGGGCGGCGCAAGCCGGTCCGTCGCTTCGAACCCGATCGCCTCGTCGGCGCCCATCTCTACGTACCAGCGCAATACAGCGAGCGCCGCCTCGCGATCATCGGCATTCATTCGGGCGAGTCTCTCATCAGAGGAGCAGCCATTAGGGGAGCAGCGCACTCCCGTTTTTATGCAGATCCTCTGCAGATCCTCTATAGTCGCTCCGCAGAGATCGGCGGAAGAGTGATGAGCGAGGAGCGGGCGCAGCGCGAGCGGATGGAGTACGACGTCGTAATCGTCGGGGCCGGGCCGTCCGGCCTCGCCGCGGCGATCCGTCTGAAGCAGCTCGCGACCGCCGGCGACCGCGAGCTGGGCGTATGCGTCGTCGAGAAGGGCTCCGAGGTTGGCGCCCACATCCTGTCCGGCGCCGTGTTCGAGCCTCGGGCATTGAGCGAACTGATCCCGGACTGGCGCGAACAAGCTGCCCCGCTCGTCACCCCGGCGGCGGAAGACCGCTTCCTGCTGCTGACGAAAACCCGTTCGCTGCGCCTACCGACGCCGCCGCAAATGGCGAACCACGGCAATTACATCATCAGCCTCGGCAATCTCTGCCGCTGGCTGGCGCAGCAGGCTGAAGGACTCGGCGTCGAGATCTATCCGGGGTTCGCCGCCGCAGAGGTGCTGTACGACGCCGCCGGCCGCGTGCGGGGAGTGGCCACCGGCGATATGGGGATCGGCAGAGACGGCCGACCGACCGACCGCTATCAGCCGGGGGTCGAGCTGATCGGCCGCGAGACATTGTTCGCCGAAGGCTGCCGCGGCTCTTTGACCAAGACCTTGGTGCAGCGCTTCCGGCTGCGCGACGGCGTCGACCCGCAGACTTATGCGATCGGCATCAAGGAATTGTGGGAGGTCGCGCCTGACCGGCACCAGCCCGGACTGGTCGTGCACACGATCGGCTGGCCGCTCGACACCGCGACCTATGGCGGCTCTTTTCTGTATCACCTGGAAGACCGGCAGGTGGCGGTCGGGTTTGTGATTGGGCTCGATTACAAGAACCCGTTTCTGAACCCGTTCGAGGAGTTCCAGCGCTTCAAGACGCACCCGGCGATCCGCCCCTTTTTCGAGGGCGGCAGACGGATCGCCTACGGCGCGCGGGCGCTCAACGAGGGCGGCTTTCAATCGATCCCGCGCCTCGATTTCCCGGGCGGCGCGCTTACGGGGGATGCCGCCGGGTTTCTCAACGTACCGAAGATCAAGGGCAACCACACCGCGATGAAGTCGGGGATGATCGCGGCCGAGACCATCTTTCGCCGATTGTCTGGAGATGCGGGCGCCGAGGTCCGAGCCGCCCTCGAACAGAGCTGGGTGTGGGAGGAATTGCGCGGCGTACGCAATATCAGACCGAGCTTCCGCTGGGGCCTTTGGGCCGGTCTCGCCTATTCGGCGCTCGACACCTATGTGCTTCGCGGCAATGCGCCTTGGACGTTTCACCACCATCCGGACCACCTGCAGCTGACCAGAGCCAGCGAGGCGCCACGGATCGACTATCCGCGGCCCGACGGCAAAATCACCTTCGACCGGCTCTCTTCGGTCTTTATCTCGAACACCAACCACGAGGAAGACCAGCCGCCGCATCTGCGGCTGCGCGTCCCGGAGAAGGCGATCACGGTCAATTATCGGCTCTACGATTCCCCCGAACAGCGCTATTGTCCGGCCGGCGTCTACGAGATCGTTGAGCAGGCTGATGCGAGCGGACCGTATTTACAGATAAACGCACAGAATTGCGTCCACTGCAAGACCTGCGACATCAAGGATCCAGAGCAGAACATCGATTGGGTTGTGCCGGAGGGAGGCGGGGGGCCCAATTATCCAAACATGTGATGCAGTTGAACGGGTAGAGAATACATGCGGAAATCAGTGATGGACCTTTATCGGATTTGCGGCGCGGCGGGGTTTTTGTTCGTTGGTCTCGCGGCCGGGGCGAGCGAGGCGGCGCCGACCCTCGACAAGCCCGGGGCCATTCTCGAAGCGCCGTTCGGCGCTTACTTGGCAGGCCGCCACGCGCAGCATGAGCGCGATTACCAGTCGGCCGTGACGTTGTTCGAGGACGCGCTGAAGGCGGACCCCGAATTGCCCGAGCTGATCACGCGAACCTTTCTGATGGACGCGAGCGTCGGAGAGTTCGACAGAGCCCAAACGCTCGCCCAGAGCGAGCTCAAACTCGATTCCACCGATGCAATGGCCGAGCTCGTTTTGCTGGTAGAGCAGGTCAAAGCCGGTGACAAGGCCGGCGCAGTCGCCCGCGCCGACGCACTTCCGCAGGAGGGAGTGCATCGATTTGTCCGCCCGTTGGCGCGGGCGTGGACGCGAATGGCGATCGGCGATGTCGCCGGCGCTGACGAGGCGCTGCAGGCGTTCGACAAGTTCAACGGATTTGCGCCGCTAAAATTTTACCAGCTCGCTCTCGTCTATGATTTTGCCGGCGACGTTGAGCGTGCCGCGGACAACTTCAAGCAAGCCCTCGAGGCGAGCGGCCAGCTCAACTGGCGGTTAACAGATTCGCTGGCGAATTTTTACCAGCGACACGGCCGTAACGATGAGGCACAAGCGCTTTATCAGCGCTTCGTCAAGGACAATGCGGGAAGCGAGCTCGCGGAATTGGTGCTCGCCCGCAGGCCCGCCGGGGTTCCGCCGCCGTTGATCGGGTCGGCTGAGGACGGCTTGGCCGAGGCGCTGTTCGACCTCGCCAGCGTTGTCAATCAGCCGGAGACGCTCGATTTGGCGCTGCTCTATGTCCGCTGCGCACTCGAGTTGCGCCCGCATATGGTGCTCGCGCAACTGCTTCTAGCGGACGTGCTGAGTGCCCAGAACAAACCAGAACTGAGTCTTGCGGCCCTTGCCGAGGTTCCGCGGACCTCGCCTTACTGGTGGTCGGCTCGGCTGCGCATCGCCGCCAATCTCGAACTGCTGGATCGCACCGACGAAGCAATCGCCCAGCTCAAAGAAATGGCAGCCAAAGAACCGACGCGGGCCGGCGCGGACATGCAGCTCGGAGACCTGCTGCGCGGCAAAAAACGGTTTACCGAGGCGGTCGACGCCTATGACGAAGCCATCCAGCGCTTTGAAGCCGCCGGTATGCCGGAGCGCTGGTCGCTCTACTACAGCCGAGGCATCGCGCTGGAGCGCTCGGGACAGTGGCAGCGAGCCGAGGCCGACCTGCTGCACGCTCTGGAATTGAAGCCGGACCAGCCGCTTGTGCTGAATTATCTCGGATATTCCTGGATCGACCGCGGAGAGAATTTGGAGCGCGGTCTGAAGATGATTCAGAAGGCGGTCGAGTTGCGGCCCGAAGACGGCTACATCGTCGACAGCCTCGGCTGGGCGCATTACCGCCTCGGCGATTATTCGAGCGCGGTTCAGTACCTCGAAAAGGCGATCGAGCTGGTACCCGAGGACCCGACGATCAACGACCATTTGGGTGACGCCTATTGGCAGAGCGGTCGGTCGGTCGAGGCCCGGTACCAATGGCGGCGCGCCTTGCAATTCGGGCCCCAGGACGATGAGATCAAGCCGATCCAGGCCAAGCTCGACGGCGGCAGCGTGCCCACTGCCGGGGCGGCGCGCGGCGGCTGAGCGGGGGTGGCGGTTACGGCCTTTGCACCGGCAAAGGTCAACCTCTATCTGCATGTGACCGGTCGGCGGGACGACGGCTATCACCAGCTCGACAGCCTCGTCGCATTCGTGGATGTCGGGGATCGGCTGACCGCCGAGCCGGCGGCATCTCTCTCGCTGGCGGTCCAGGGACCCGAGGCGGCTGACCTTGCCGCGATCGGTAACGACAACCTCGTGCTGCGCGGCGCCCGACTGTTGGCCGACCGCGCCGGGATCACCGCCGGTGCCGCGCTGCATCTGGACAAGCATCTGCCGGTTGCCGCCGGGATCGGCGGCGGGTCGAGCGACTGCGCGGCGGCGCTGCTCGCGCTAAGGCGGTTGTGGCGGATATCGCTGGAGGACGAGGCGCTTAGCGCTCTCGGCGCCAGGCTCGGCGCCGACGTACCCGCCTGTCTTTATGGGCGCGCCGTGTGGGTCGGGGGAATCGGCGAACGCCTCGAGCCGGCTGGGCCGCTGCCGGAAGCCGGCATTCTGCTGGTCAATCCGCGCAGAGCGCTGCCGACCGCCGCGGTATTCGCCGTCCGGCGCGGCCCGTTCGGCCATGTCGGACGGTTCGCGCCGATGCCAAGCAAAGCCTCGGCCCTTGCCCGTGCATTGATGCCGTGCCGCAACGATTTGACCGAAGGCGCGATTGGCCTGGTTCCGGAGATTGCCGCGGTGCTGGCGCGGCTCCGCCGGTTGCCCGGGTCTTTGCTCGCTCGGATGAGCGGCAGCGGCGCCACCTGCTTTGCGCTGTTCGCCGATTTCGCCGCCGCCGAGGAGTCCTGCGCAGTCCTCACCGCAGCCGAGCCTGGGTGGTGGTGTGCAGCAGGCGGCTTTGTTTCGCGCGCCTCACTCGCCGACTAGGATACCCGAGCTTATTCAGGGTTCTTATCGTTGAGATGGCGTCTGCTTTGCCGGGTTCGGGGGCGCGGGTGGCTGGGTCGGAGATGTCTGGATGTCGTCGTGCGGTTCGACGCGCTTGCAAGCGCTCATAGCAGTCCCGGCGTTGGTGCGACGCAATTCCCGGCGAGCGGCCGCCGCCCTGTCCTTACAGAGCGTCAACCCTTTCCCTATGTCGAAGCACCATTCGTAAGATTTAGAGGGAGCGCTCGGTTGGGGAGCTTGCGCTACCAGGATCGCGAGCGCCCCGATAGACAAATCCCGTCAGGTAAATCCCTTCAGGGTTCGGCCGGGGTGCGTTATCCTGTTGCCGGTTGGGGCGTAGCCAAGTGGTAAGGCAGCGGATTTTGATTCCGCCATACGGAGGTTCGAATCCTCCCGCCCCAGCCAAGCAAAATCAAGCTTACATACGGAGAGACCGCCTCAGGTTCGCAGCGGCATCGTGGTCGTCGCGACCTGGGTATAACGCGCCGTGGTCGACAGATGCTGATGGCCGAGCAGCACCTGGATCGTGCGGATATCGGTTCCCGTTTCGAGGAGGTGGGCTGCAAAGCTGTGGCGCAAGGTATGGACGCTCACCGGCTTTCCGACCTTCGCCGCCTTGCGAGCATTCCGGCACGCCCAGTGGAGCGTGCTTGCGTCGAGCGGGCGGCTCTCGTCGCGGCCCGGAAAAACCGGTGTTTCGGTCGGATTTCTTGCCAATAGGTGCGCAACATGATGAGGAGTTGCGCCGACAGCATGACGTACCGGTCCCGATGTCCCTTGCCCCGTTCAACCCGGATCAGCATGCGGTCCCTGTCGATATCGGCGACCCGCAGCCGCACAACTTCGGAGACCCGCAGGCCTGCGGCGTAGGCCGCCATCAGCGCGGGGCGATGCTTCAGGCTCGGCACCGCCGCGAAAGACCGCACGACCTCGTCGGCGCTCAGGATCACCGGCAGCAGCTGCTGCTCGCGCGCGTAGGGGATGCGCTCGACGATCGCGGCGCGTCCGAGGGTAACCCCATAGAAGAAGCGCAGGGCCGAAACTGCGACATTGAAGGCGGCCCACGAGGTGCCGGTGGAGGTGAGGTGATCTGATCTATAGGCCCGTACCTCCGCCAGCCCCAAGAGATCTGGCGACCGGTTGAAATGCTGGGCGAAATTTGCCACGGCGTGCACGTAGCACCGTTGTGTTACCGGTGACAGGTTGCGGATCTTCATGTCCTCGATCATGCGGCAACGCAGCGCCGTCATCCGAGCCATCGGCGACCTCCCTCAAGATTGAAGCTTCGACAGCTACAATCCTGTCGGGCCATCGGGCCTCTTGGCTAAGCAATTGCTTCTACTCGCCAAAGCGGACGCTTGAAGCTTCCGCAGCCTGTTGAGGTCGGACACCCAGGCCGGGCCAACAAGGCGGTGCCCGCCGGATGGATACGGCGTATCGTGGATGTGCGTTCGCAGTGCAGTGAAAGGTGGCGAATATGGGTAGGCTCGACGGCAAGGTTGCAGCGGTGACGGGCGGGGCATCGGGGATCGGCGAGGCGACGGTCAGGCGTTTCCTAGCCGAGGGCGCGAGCGTGGCATTCTGCGACCGGGACGGCGAGCGCGGCCAGCGCGTCGCGGCCGAGCTCGAGACCGCCGGCGCCAAGGTTGCCTTCACGCAGGCTGACGTTGGTACCGAGGCCGCATGCCTCGACTTCGTCAACGGTGCCGCGCAGAAGTTCGGGCGCCTCGACATCCTCGTCAACAATGCCGGCATCCGCAAATACGAGAAGGTCGACGAGGCGAGCGCGGCGAGCTGGAAAGAGATCCTCGACGTCAACCTGATGAGCTACGTCTTTTGTGCCAAGGCGGCGGTTCCGCTGATGCGCCGCAACAATGGCGGCGCCATCGTTAACGTCGCCTCCGTGCGTTCCGTCGTAGCAGGCGGCGGCAACTTGCAGTACGACACCACCAAGGCCGCGGTCGCGGGCTTGACGCGGGCGCTCGCCGCCGACCACTCGCCGGAGGGCATTCGGGTGAACGCCGTCGGCCCTGGCCCGATCTTCACGCCGTTCCATCAGCGCCGCATCGCAGCTTCCGGCGAGACCGTCGAGCAGTACAACGCCAAGGCCGCGCAAGGCACGATGCTGAAGCGCCCGGGCAGGGCCGAGGAGGTCGCCGCCGCGATCCTGTTTTTGGCCTCCGACGATGCCTCCTACGTCACCGGCGCCCTGCTGTTCGTGGACGGCGGCATGACCGCGCTGTGAGGAATATTCAGCTATCGGTGCCAGGCAAATAGTCGCGGATTTTGCTTGCCCTTACGCGCTACGCAATCCCTGAGGCAGCGCGGCGAAGCAAAGGGGCTAGTGGTGCAAATCAAACGCTTGGTACCCCGCTTGGAGGCCCCCTCTCGACACATCTCGGACATTGGGCGATAGCTCCCCTGTCCAGGGTTCATGACCCATGCGGAAGTCTGACCCCACCCGAAGGGGCACTTGTACTTATTGCGGAAAATTGAAGCCGCTGACGGCCGACCACGTCCCGCCGAAGAACCTTTTTAGCAAGCCTTATCCACCTAACCTTTGGACCATCCCGGCGTGTGCAGCCTGCAACGGGAAATTCTCAAAGGATGACGAGTACTTCCGCGTCGCCTTGACCATCAGTGACCGAGCGAAGGGTCAGACCAGCCGGGACGCGGTGCTCCCAACCGTGATCCGCGGGCTCAACAGGTCCGAGGCACGCCGCTTTCGCTCTGCGCTTCTGGCTAATTCGGCCGTTCTACCCCGCTACAGTTCCGGTGGGCTCTACCTGGGGCACCAGCGGTTACTATCGGTCGACGGAGCGCGCCTCGATCGAACCGCAGAGCGGATCATCAAAGGGCTGTTCTTCAAAGTGAAGGGCCATCGCTTGCCTGACGATCACACTATCAGTGTGCTTTATGCCGGGCGCTTTCGTCAGTTAATGGATGTGGATCCCGAAGTTGAACTGGCTCTCCGCGAATTTTTGGAGCTCCTCGGCCGAGAGCCTCTAACGCAAATCGGCGATGCCTTCAGCTTTCGCTGGATTCAGTCTCCTAACGGCGCCGACCATTCAATGTGGCTCCTCTACTTTTTCGGCAATCCGGAATTCTTCTGCACGACCTACGCGCTGAGCTCGATCGCGAACACAACATTGGAGGCAGAGATCGCGCGGGTTCGCGCAACGTCAGAATTTTGATGCGCCCTTCGCTTCCGAACAAACTTTGGCGCTTCTTTCCTATGTGCGCTTCCTTCGCGGGTCCTCTGGCACATTGCGTTCGAGATCACGCACGCGCTTCTCGTGAAGATAAGCCGGTTCTATTATGCGTTCGAGGAAAAGGTGGACGCCTTCCAGAAGGCTGGGTATTTGTCGATGCGCCAGGCACTGAATCTTAACATTCTAATCGAGGCGGGGCACGCGGCTGTTCACAGAAAATGGGTGCCTAGCGCCTGCGAAATCGCTACCCTTCTCGATATTACAAACAGCGTCCGCCTGTCGCCAATTTTCTCAATCATCGTCAAGTCAAGCACCCCTCTAATTCCCATCGCAGCGAGCCAGTATGCCTTATCTTGAAGTGCAGCATCATAGATCTGTTGCACCAGCGTGTAAATCGAAGCAGGAACGTATGGATGGTCCCAGAAAATATAGTTATTCACCCAAGGCGGGGCACACCACTCACTATGGGAGTAACCGCATTCTTTACATGGAAGAAAATTCATCTTCGGGCGGAGTTCCGTCTAGCCAGCGGCTCGCCTCTCCTTTTGCATCCTGGTAAATCCGTGCTGGCAGGCGGACGAGCATGTCGGCTCCGAAACAGGCTAGGAAAATCACCCAAGCCGGCCAAGCGCACCACCACGCCAGCGACAACATAAGCCCATAGCATAGGCGCTGAGGCCACCGGGTAGCCGGCGGGCACATGGAGGAAAAGGCGTAGATCAGCCCACCGAGCGCGATCACTGCGAGAATGGGATGGGACAGAGCCACCACCGTGCAACCCTCCCGAGGGGCGACGACATGGGCGAGGCTACCGATCTCCGGTTAATTTGTCGTTGCATTTTGGCCGCAAAGGCATCGCCCCTGGCAAAAATCAACGGCGGCGGCCCGTGAATTGGGTTTCGGGTCTCAATTGGGGGACGGATGGGACAGATCCCTTCTTGTAGGACGGTTTCGCGCGCGCGAGCATGCCGAATGTCCGGTTTCCACCCCGAGCCGACCCCCGGAGCGGGTACCAAGCGTTAGATTTGATCCACTAGAAAGATGCGCCGATAGTGGCTTTCCCACGGCGAGTTGTTGCGTAAGGAAGATTACCTGAAGAGCGGCGACAGCGGAGTTGCGTTTTGATCCTGCCAAATCAGCGCGTTTCAGTAGCTCGGTGCCGTCGAATGACCGCCTTTCCGCCTCTATACCGGCAGCGAGTACGACTTACTGATTGCCCAAACCCGCCAAAGGGGCGACCTTGTCCCGAAATCGCCGGGAATCGGGCGAATGTCGGTTGAAGATGCTTATTTCTGGAACGCCCCGTGCTGACTTATGACTTCCGCCTGCCGCCCGGCCCCCGAACCGTCGAGTACGCGCTGCTTGCCGAAGAGCTAGGCTTTCGCGCGGTCTGGTGTCCCGAGATTCCCGCCTTCGGCCACGACATATGGGTCACTCTCGCCCGCATCGCCGAAAAGACGAAGCGCATCAAATTCGGCCCCTCCGTGCTGATCCCGAGCTATCGCCATCCGATGGCACAGGCCTCGGCCATCGCGACGCTCGAGCAGATCGCGCCGGGACGCCTGATGGTCGGGTTCGGCACCGGCTTTACCGGCCGTGCGGGGATGGGCAAGAAGCCCTTGAGCCTCGCGAGCATGCGCACGCATATTGCGCAGGTTAAGGCATTGCTGCGCGGCGACGTTGCCGACATCGACGGCGGTCTCGCCCAGATCCTCGCGTCCGACGGCTGGTTGCCCGATCGTCCGATCAACGTGCCAGTCTACATGGCAGGCCAAGGCCCCAAGGCCCGCGCGCTCGCCAAAGAGATTACCGACGGCCTGATTTCCCTCGGCGGCCCGGCCGAAGGGTTCGAGACCTGCCTCGTGTCGACCGGCGGCACGGTCCTCGATGATGGCGAGGACGTCACCTCGCCGCGCGCCTCGACCGCCGTCAAACCGCTCATCGCGCTCGCCTATCACCTCAGGTACACGACCGATCCGGAAAGCGTGAAAGCGCTGCCGAACGGCGAAGCGTGGCTGGCCAGCGTCGAACGTGCGGACGAAAAAATCCGCCACCTCTCCGTTCACCGCGGTCATTCCCTCGACATTTCGAACGGCCATGACGCGCTCGTCGACGTATCCGCCGCCAAACAGATGACCTTCACAGGCACTCGCGAGGAGTTGCGCGAACGTCTCGCCCAGCTCGAGGCCCGCGGCGCCACCGGCATCATCTTCGGGACCAGCGGTTACGATGTGGAACGGGAGCTGAGGGCCTACGCGGAGGTTGCTGGATTGAGGTGACGCAGGCGCGTGGCTTACTTGTGATCGCCCGCCGCCCCTCTTACTGAGCAAGGCCCGCAACGGGGCAATCCCCCGGCCAGCAAAGCTGGGACCAGCTGTGCGCCTATTTGGCGTCCTCTATTTGTGATTGAGAAAGGACGTTATCATTGGTGAGATGGGCAGGGCAGGAGGATCGCCCCCTATGGTGGGTTACCGGGCAGCTTCGCGTCTAGGACCAGAAACCGCAAAGACGATCGTCGCCAGCCCGCGCGGGCCGAACCATCCTATGAAAAGCTTGTCCGCCGCACTCGTTCGCGTTCTGATCAAGCACAGAAAAACGGGGAGCATTCTTACCACCCGTCAGGCTGAGGGCTTTGTCACGGTAACTATAATGCTCACTGCTGGCTGGCTGTTTTGCTGAGCGTCATTGCACATGCCCGTATGGCCAACCCGCTGGTAAAGAGGATGGCGGGGCGTTCGCTGGACGAAACAGGGGAGGGCGCTCGGGCTACCAGGTGAGGATGAAGCCGATGTCGCCGGGCATCCCTCCCGGATATTCGAGGACTTCAGCCCTCAGCCCAAAGCCGAGCGGCCTCAGGTGGTCGCGCCAGAATTCGTAGCCGAGCTTGGGTCGGCCCTCCAAGGTACTCTCCCATTCGGGCAGCGAGTTGTTGATCCTTCGGCCGCCATCGCTACACAGGGTATTGGGAAAGCGATAGATCTGAACCTCGCTTTGTCCGCGCTCGGCGGCCCGGTCCACCAGCTGCATTAGCATCTGCATCAGCTGGTCGGGGGTCCTGTCCGGAGGCTTGTGAAACTCCTCCATCACCGCCTTCTGCTTGTCTTCCTGCTCCTTCAGATGGTGCATTTCCTCGGCGGCCTTGGCCGCCTCGCGCTCGGCCATTCGGCGCCTTAGATCAGCAGCGGAAAATTTACCTGTCCCGGCTGGTGGAATCGGGTTGCGCGTTTCGGACACGATTTCCCTCCGTCCTCCCGTTGTCAGCTTCCTACCAGCATGCGGGCATGGCGGGCAATCATCAGATTCTCGTCGGTTTTGATCACATGGGCGGCGACCCGGCTGTTGGGCAAACTGATCCGTTCCTTGTGCTCGCGGTTTGCCGCCTCGTCCAGCTCCACCCCCAGCCATTCACAAGCCCGACAAATCGCGCTTCGCACCGGTGCCGCATTCTCGCCGACGCCGGCGGTGAACACGATGCCATCGAGGCCGCCGAGTGCCGCTGCGAGCGAGGCAATGTGGCGGGCAACGCGATCGCAAAACACCGCGAGCGCAAATCGAGCACGCGGACTGTCGCTGGCCAAGAGTTCGCGGAAATCCGACGAAATACCTGAAAGCCCCAGCATGCCGGAGCGCCGGTAGAGGAGGTCCACCAGTTCGTCTGGCGTCATCCCCTTTTGCTGGATGAGATAGAGCACCACGCCGGCATCCAGCTCGCCGCAACGGGTACCCATTGGCAACCCGTCGAGCGCGGTGAAGCCCATTGTCGTGGCGACCGAAACCCGATCCCGCATCGCGCAAGCCGAGCAGCCATTGCCGAGATGCGCTACGACGACGCGACCATTGGCGATTTCCGGCGCTCGATGCGGCAATACCGAGGCGATATATTCGTAGGACAGGCCGTGAAAGCCGTACCGCCGTACGCCCTCCTCAAAAAACGAATAGGGCAAGGCAAATGCCTGATCGACCTCCGGCGCAGTGCGGTGGAAGGCGGTATCGAAGCACGCCACCTGCGGCAAATCGGGATTGAGGGTCATCGCCATCTTGATCGGCGCGAGATTGTACGGCTCGTGCAAGGGCGCCAGCGGTACCAGCGCCTCCAGCTCGGCCAGCAATCCCGGTGTCACACGGGCGGGTCGCGAATAACGCAGTCCGCCGTGGACGACGCGGTGCCCGACCGCCGCGAGCCGATTGTCGCCTAGCCTGTCTCTGGCCCACGGCAATACCGCCGGGAGCACTTCGCTCGGGGTGGTCGGCGGCTTCGTGCCCAAGTCTGGGGGTGCCAGCTTTTCGCCATCGGGCCCGGCGGCGCTCGCCGAAGGATGCGCGCCGATCCCATCGACCTGCCCGGTGAGAAGCCGCCGCTCGCCCTCGTAAAAGCTGAATTTGAGGGACGACGAACCGGCGTTGATCACGCCGATGAGCGGCTCTGTAGATGCTGCGTTCATAAGGGGCAAGTCTCTCAGCCGAGGATATGGTAGCCGCTGTCGATATAGATCGTGTCACCGGTCATCGCCCCGGCGTATGGGCTTGCCAGAAAGACGCAGGCCGCGCCCACCTCCTCGATCGTTACCAGACGACGGGCCGGTGCGCGCTCCGCGACCCGCTCCATCAGCGCGTCGAAATCGGGAATACCGGACGCCGCGCGGGTGGCCAAGGGACCTGGGCTGATCGCGTGCACGCAGATGCCCTTGGGCCCGAGTTCGGCCGCCAGGTAGCGCACCGATGATTCGAGCGCCGCCTTGACCGGGCCCATGATCCCGTAATTCTCGATGACTTCGTTCGCCCCGTGATAGCTCATCGCAAAGACCGTCCCGCCCGATGTCATCAGCTTTTCCGCGCGGCGCGTCAGGTCGAGCAATGACCAACACGAGACATCCATCGCGGTCAGAAAGCCATCGCGCGGGCAGTCGGTGACCCGCCCCTCCAGCGCCTGCCGCGGCGCGAAGGCGATCGAGTGGACGAGAATGTCGAGCCGCCCCCACTTTGTCGCGATCGCCTCGAATAGTGCATCAACCTGCGGTGCGTCTCGGACCTCCAGCGGCAGCAGCAGCAATGCCTCGATGGCGGAAGCCAACGGCTCGACATAGGGCCGCGCCTTTTCGTTGAGGTAGGTCATCGCGATTTCGGCGCCGGCGAAGTGCATGGCTTGCGCGCATCCCCAGGCGATCGAGCGATCATTGGCGACGCCGACGATCAGCGCCTTTTTGCCTTTCAGGATCGAGGAGCGGGTGAGTTCGGGCGGCACGCTATCGGTCTCCGTCATTTTATTGCCGCTGCCGCATTGCGGCGACGCGCCTCTGCCACAAGGCTCGCGACGGCGCACGATGCGAGGCGGGTGATGACGCTGTCGGCGCGGCTGGTCAGGATGATCGGGACGCGAGCGCCGAGAACGATGCCGGCAGCCGCCGCACCGGCGAGAAACGAGAGGCTCTTGGCCAGCATGTTGCCGGATTCCAGGTCCGGCACTACCAGCACATTCGCGCGCCCCGCCACTGGGGAGATGATGTGCTTGATGGCAGCAGCCTCCTCGTTGATCGCATTGTCGAGCGCCAGCGGACCGTCAAGAATCCCGCCGGTGATCTGCCCGCGTTCCGCCATCTTGCACAGCGCGGCGGCTTCGATCGTCGACGGGACCGCGGGATTGACCGTTTCCATCGCCGACATGACCGCCACCCGCACCTCCTGAAAGCCCAGCGCATGCCCGAGATCGATCGCGTTCTGCACGATGTCGATCTTGTCGGCGAGGCTCGGGGCGATGTTGACCGCGGCATCGGTGATGATGAGTGGATCTTTGTGGCCGGGAACATCCATCACAAAGCAATGGCTGATCCGCCGCGCCGTTCGAATCCCGGTCTCGCGCGCTACCACGGCCCCCATCAGCTCGTCTGTATGAAGGCTGCCCTTCATCAGGGCCTCGGCTTTCCCTTGACGGACGAGCTCGACCGCCTTGGCGGCCGAGTCGTGGCTGTGCGCCGATTGCTCGAGCGGGAAGCTCGAGATATCGGCTTCGGCCTGCTCGGCGGCCTCGTGGATGCGAGCCGGTGGCCCGACCAGGATCGGCGCTATAAGCCCCAGCTGAGCCAACTCGACCACGCCCTCGATCGAGATACGATCGCAGGGATGAACAACCGCCGTCGTGACCGGCGGCAGCTGCTGCGCCGCGTGCACGAGCCGGTCGTATCGCTCACGTGGCCCGTTAGCCTTGGTTTCCATCGCTTGCCCCATTCCTCGCCGGCCTACGCCGCCTTATCGCGGCCGACCTCCGGGGGCGGACCGGCGAACATTCCCTCGATGCGCTCGAGCCTGCGGCGACCCTCCTCGGGCAGAGCGCCGCGCGCTGCGAGAACGCGACGCACCAACGCCAGCGCCTCGTCGCACTGCCGGCGATTGCCGGGCAACAGCTGCGGAAGCGCGGCGATCGCCCGCTCCGCATCCATCAGCAGCATCAGATATTGCTCTTTCACGATCTCCTTGAATCGGACGAGACCGACGCGCTTGGCCGCCGGCAGCTCGGCGCTGATCTGCTTCAGGGCGGCAAATCCGCGCTCGTCGACCTTGCCCTCCGGAAGGCGTACATAGATCAACGCCCGCACTGCGGCCTCGATCAGGCCGCCTTGATCGATGCGCTGCTCGAGATGGACGGCCGCCTCTTTGGCGGCGGCCTCTCGCGCCACATCGCGTCCCATGCGGCGGCTCACGGAGGTGTTGTCGGCGCGCAGGCCGACCATCGCCTGCACGGCCGGAGAGCCGTAGGTGTTGAAGAAGAACGCCTCCGTCGCCGCATCTCGCGCCTTGCCCCACATTTCGAGCCCGCTGGTGATCATGTCCGATGCCATGCGCTCGAAGGCGAGGAACGGATTGTCCGGGCTCACAGGGCGGCGATCTCTGCGCACCGTCTCCGCCCAATCCGCAATCGGCCGCATAAACGGGTTCTGATCCGCGAAGGCCTCGAAGCGCAGGCGGTTCGGATGACTGCGCCGCATCAGCTCCGCGCTCCTTTCCGTCACCGTGGCGCGCACTGCCGGCCGCATCAGAGCGCTGTACACGCCTTGGGTGACTTCCGAAACGCGGGCGGCCGTAGCGAAGGCAAGGTCGTCCTCGGGGCTGTTGCCGCCAATCTTGCGGATGTCGTCGAGTTTGCGGGTCTCCAGACTGAACAGGTAGTTGCCCTGCACCAGCTCGGGATTTTCGACGGTTTCGTCGACACCCGTGATCACCGCTTCGTAAAGCCCGGGCGGCATCAAATCGATCATGTCCATCGCATTGGCAAATTCCTCATGCTCCTTCGTTGCCACCTTCCCGGAGACGAAGATGCCGAGATGCCCAATGCTCTGATGCAGGCAATAGACGATCGTCTGGCCGGCTTTGACGATCTCGTCCTCGTGATCGTAGAGATCGAGAATCCAGTTGAGCGCCTGCTGCGGTGGCGTGATGTCGTCGCCCCAGGAGCAGAACACAATTATCGGCGATTTAATGTTGCGCAGGTCGACACGCGTACCGGCTGAGCTGTGCAGTTCGCCCGAAACGAGTTTGTTGCCGACGAACAATTGGTCGGCGATCGACTGCATCTCCTCGGCATTGAGCAGCACCGGACTGCCCCACCACTTCTCGAATTCGAGAAAGCGGGGCGGCTCTGTGTCGATCTGAGAATAAACATTATAGATCTTCTTCCAATACGTATTGTCGGGGTGCAGCGACTCGAAGTTGGCGACCAGGTTGGCGCCATCGAAAATGCCGTTGCCGAGATCGCCCGCCAGCGAGGTCAGCCAGGTCCCGCCCAACAGTCCGCCCAGGTAGCGCATCGGGTTCTTGCCGTGCACGCCGGCCCAATAGGAGAGCGGCGATCCGGCGAGCATGAGCGGGCCGACGCGTTCCGGGTAAATCGCGGCCATCATCATGATTTGCCAGCCGGCCTGGCAATTGCCGATCAGACAAGGCTTGCCCTCGGCGTTCGGGTGGCGCTTCGCAACCTCCTCGACAAAACGAGCCTCCGCCTCGCACACATCCTCGATCGTCTGCCCGGGCACCGGGTCCGGCAGGAAGCCGACGAAGTAGCAAGTATGGCCGGCGGCGAGCGCGACTCCGATCTCACTGTCGTGCTTCATGCCGCCGATCCCGGGGCCATGCCCGGCGCGCGGGTCGAAAACAACGAACGGCCGCTTGTTCTGGTCGGTGGATGTTCCATTAGGCGGGACGATCCGCACCAACCCGTAATTCACCGGCCGGGGCAGCGAGCGGCCGTCGAGGACCAGTTCGGCTTCAAAGCTCAACACATTAGGGGCCGTACGGGCATTGTGCTCGCGGCTGTTGTTGCCGCGCTGCCGCAGCACGTCGAGCAGCAGAATGGAGCGCTGCCAAGCGTCGACCCAGTAATCGAGCAGGTCGTTCGCCCCAGGCATCGGCCATGGAGACGGCAGGTTCGCGGGCTTCTCCGCCACTTGGGATCCAGCATTACCTTTCATATCAGCCTCTCAGCTCATGAGCCGTAGTTGATAGAAGTCGCCTTTTATTTTATAGTTTTGTGAACTCGCCGCCCGCACAACGGGGGAATAACGGGCTTGGTGCGGCGCACAAAAAACGCCTGCTGTTGCGGAGTCAACTAAAATCCGCAACGCCTTCCGGCCCATCCAAACTTCGCGGAACTCCGCCGCGCACCTGTAAATAACCATCGTTGATCAGGCGGCCGACGGCGCGGCCTGGGATGGCTTACCCGCTTCCAGGGCTCGGACGAACTCACCGGACCCGGCACCCCATTTCGTAAAAACCCGGAGTGCTGCGGTAAATGGCACATCGACTGGATGCACTCGCTCTGGTGGCAGGATGTATACCGCTCCAGCCATCGGCGTCGGCACCGAAGGCACCAGCACTGTAAAGGAACCGTTTTGCAATTCCTCAACAATCAGTGCGGGAACCAGTGCCTCCTCAATCTCCGCGAGACAGGGTGCGAATGCCGGGTCGTCCGCCTGACCCATGACGCGTCCGGTGAGGCCCTGCAAAAGCGTGTAGCCGGGGAGCCTTTGTAATACCCTGCGTTCAATGACGTTCTTCGCTCGTAAACCCGCCCTGGTGCGGACGATTAAACCGGCGATGAAGCAAAGGGCGGCGAGTATTAGAATCGCCAGGATCTCCTCAAACTTCACGGAACCGGGGATTGCAGCCGTGATCGGCTTCACCGCGGTCACAAGACCTTGTAGCGCCTTCAAGATCAACAGCACCGCGATATAGACTGGCAGAACAATGAGCAATCCGCCGATCAGCGTGGTTTTGATGAATTCAGCAATCGTTCTCATCTGGATCTTACTCCAAAGAGGCTGTTAGCGACGGCCCTTTTCCACCAGACGAGAGAGCGAGCGGACGAATTTGGCGAGGATGCGAAACCTCCGGCTATTATCGGAGGACACCGTTGCTCGCATACGCCCTCGGCTTTTCGCCTGCGGCTAACCTGCGCGCCTGAAGAAGGCTCCAGAAGGATTAGCGCGCCTAGAATTCGCATCAGGCAGTGCGACGACGAAAGCGCAAGACGCACCAGCGGTCAAATCGGCCCGACCCCAAGCTTTGCCGTAATATACGAGATTAAACCGCCAATCGCGCGACGGTTATGCAGAAATAACGGATTTTACGGGTTAACCAATCACCCCTGGCA
>CAWFTG010000003.1:0-640915 GCA_963818695.1 uncultured Alphaproteobacteria bacterium | reverse complement strand
AGCCCAAGGCATGACTGGCGAGCGCATAGATGCGCTGTGGCCCCGTCGACGCCGGCCAATCGCCGCGCAGCATGCCCGGGAACTCGCCGTCCGCGGTAAGGCCGTATGTTGTCAGGTGCCGGCCGAAATTCGTCGCCTCCGACAGCCGGTCGACGCGCACGAAGCCCGGACGCGCAGCGGCGTTGAACAGAGCGATCGCGTCGGGCTCGGTCGCGGCCACCACCGGACCGACAACCGACCCGCGGCCGAAGGCGCGCTCGATGGCGTAGCCGACCCCTCTGCCGTTCTCGACCAGCACGCAGGCCCGGCCGACCGCCAGCAGGTGCTCCAGGACGGCCGGCCGCGGGACGCCGAACGCCGCCGCGTCCAGGCAGAGCACGGCAGACCGATCCTCGGAAGTGGCCACGCGGATGCGTGAATCCAGGTGCCGTCCGCCGCGGTACTCGCCCTGATGCTGGCAGACCGCGCCGACCTCTACAAAACCGAGCCTCTCATAGAGCGGCCGGCCGGCCGGCGTCGCCAGCAGCATGACCGAGCGGGGGGCGGCGTCGGCCAGCAGCCGCTCCAAAAGCCGTCGGCCGATGCCGAGGCCCTGGCTGGCGGGGGACACCACGACGAGACCCAGCCGGGCGGCGGTGTCGCCGAACGGCCACCACAAGCCGACCCCGAGTGTCCGGCCGTCGCCGTCGCGCGCGAGGCGACCGCGGCCGAGCTGGATCAGGGCGGCGATGTCGGCCCGCCGGTGCGGCCAACCGACCGCCGCCACGAGCGTCATGACGGCATCCAGGTCCGTCATCGAGACTGGCGGCAGCGTGATCGCATCGCTCATGTCCACCTACTCCGCGGCGTGACGGCCGCGGCGGCCGTCCGTCATCCCCAGCAGGCCCGGCAGCTCGCCGAGATCGGCGATCGCCTGGTAGCCGTAGGCAGGATTGCCGGGCCCGTGGCCGCGGTCGACGAACACCCGCCAGCCGATGCGCAAATCGTGCGCCGACATCAGGTCGTAGCGCAGGCTCGACGAGACGTGCAGGAAATGCTCCGGCCCGCAGCCGAGGGTGTCGAACATATATTCGAATGCCCGGAAACGTGGCTTGTAAGCCTGCGCTTGTTCGGCCGTCAGCACCGCGTGAAACGGCGCGCCCAGCTTCTCCACATTGGACCGGATTTGGCTGTCGGCGGCATTGGAGAGAATGACCAACGGCAGGATCTCGGCCAGCTTCGCCAGCGCGGCCGGGACGTCCGGATGCGGCCCCCAGCTCGGCACCGCCTTGACGATCGCCTGTGCGTCGGCCGGATCGAAGGCGATGCCCCAGCGCCGGCAGGTCCGCTCCAGCGAGCGATGCAGCACCTCTGGATACGGCTTCCACGCGCCGAGCACCTCGTCGAAGCGATAGGCTGTCAAGTCGTCGAGGAAGGCTGCCATCCGGTCGGGCGGCACCCGGTCGGCGAGCCGGTCACGGGCGACATCGCCGACCCGGTAATTGATGAGCGTGCCGTAGCAGTCGAACGAGATGTAACGGATCGGTAAAAGTGACATGGGGAGTTCCTGAAACACGGCGGTCGAGCGGAAATTCGGGCGTTTAAAGCGGAGCCCACATCGCAAGCAGGGGGGCCGGAACCGGCGATCCCGATAGCTGGAAGATTTGACTTTGCGGATTGTGAATTCGGTGCCCGCGAGATAGTCCGACGTCGGCGAGAAGCCGGTCGTCGAACTCGGTATAGGCTGTCGTCCTTCGGTTATTCGTTGTGCCGGCGCCAGCAGCTGCTCAGAATTGAGCGGACGCGGGTACTCCAACGTGGAGGCGTCCGATCGGCAACAAATCCGAGCGATTGGGCCGACCGAATAACTGCTGTGTGCATCGCGACCTCCAAGAAACAAGTGACTGCGGAACCAACGTAGTGATACAATGTCAAATCAGATAGAGCTCATTTTTGAGACATACCGATATACAGGTGTATCGCCATGCACGGTGCCAACGGCTCCGGGCTGCTCGATTGGAACGACGCCCGCATCTTTCTTGCGGTCGCACGCCACGGCTCTTTACGCGCCGCCGGTCGAGCCCTTGGCATAAGCCAGCCGACCATCGGTCGGCGGATTGCTGCGTTCGAGGCCGTCTTCGGCGGACCTACCCTGTTCGACCGGTTGCCCGAGGGACTACGCCTGAATGAGGCCGGCGCGGCCTTGTTGCCCGTCGCCGAGCAGTTGGAGGATGCCGCGCTATCGCTCGAACGGCATCGTGCGGCTGCCTCATCGGTGCTGAGCGGCACCGTGCGGATATCGGTCGGCGAGTGGGCCGCAGCGTTTCTAACTCGCCATGTCGGCAGCTCGTCCGAAAACCCGCCGCCAACCGGTGTTACCCTTGAGCTTGTCGAAACGTTCCAGACCGCGAACCTTGCTCGCCGGGAGGCTGATCTTGCCGTTCGCCATTACCCGCCGGAGAGCGGCGATCTATACATTTCGAAATTGGGGGGATTCGCGGGGGCCGTATACCGCCGGATCGGCACCGAGGGGCGTGATTGGGTAACCTATCCGGAGGAGCAGGGGCACTTTCCGATGACCCGCTGGGTCGAGCAGCGTGTCCGAGAGACAGGCGCTTGGGTGGCGCTCCGGGCCTCCGACATGCCGATGCACCTCACCGCGATCCGCGCCGGGGCGGGGCGGGGCGCGGGATTCTTCCGTGCTTTATCGCGGACGAAGACCCGCTGCTTGAACGTGTTGCCCCGCCGGTGCCCGAAACCTCGTGCGAGTATTGGCTCATAGTCCACCGCGACTTGCGGCGCGCCGCGTGTGTGCGAGCGATTATGGATTGGGTCCAATCCCTTTTCAGAACCGAACGCGACCGCCTCGCCCGTACTTGTTGAACGGCAAACTTTCATCCCGGTCAGTTTCGAGAGAGGACGCGAGCGCTCCAAATTCTGCTGATATATCCGCCTGCGCGCCGATCCGTTCAGTCGGCCTTTCTTTGCTGCCCAGGTCCGACCCATTCCGGTCGATCGCTTAGGTCGAAAGCCTCGATGCGACGTAGCTGGTCAAGACCCCGTATCGATGATAGGTTACATGTAACTGGTCTGGAGTGCTGCCATGGCCCCGACATCGAAGCCCAAGCCGTCCCGCGTCAAGGTTCGGGAACATCGCGAACGCCTGCGGTCGCAGGGCCTGCGCCCCATCCAGATTTGGGTGCCGGACGTGCGCGCGCCGTCCTTCCGGTCAGAGGCGCACCGCCAATCGCTGGCTGTGGCGACGAGCGCTCATGCCCGCGAGGATCAGGCGTTCATCGATGCGGTGTCTGATTGGCGGAATGAATGAGGCGTGGCGACATCTGGACTGTCGCTGGTGGCAGGGACTACGCGGGCAAATCCCGTCCGGTGGTCATCGTCCAGGATGACAGTTTCGACGCGACAAACTCGATCGCGGTGTGCGCCTTCACCACCGATGAAACAGAAGCGCCTTTGTTCCGCCTGCCTGTCGAACCGAATGACCGCAACGGACTGTTGGCGACCAGCCGGCTGATGGTGGACAAGATCATCACCGTCCCGAAATCCAAGGTGGGTGCGCAGATCGGCCGCTTGGACACCGAGGATATCCTGCGGGTCAATCAGGCGATGCTTGTCTTCCTCGGGTTGGCCAGCTCGCCCGGGACGAGGCTGGAAGGATAGACCGTTGAGGGGGCTGCACGGACCCCAACTTTAACCAGATTGCCCGAGCGGGCCCAACCCCCTTCTTCATTTGGGCTGCTGCTCCCGAACCGGACGCGAATAGCCTCAATCTGGCGCAAGACCGCACAACACGAGAGAGGAAATAGATGATGAAAGCTGGTGTGGTTTATCCGCAGGTCGAACTTGGCGGCGATACAGGGGCGGTCAAGGCGTTTGCCCAGGCGGCGGAAGAGCTGGGCTACGACCATATTGTGATCTACGACCATGTCCTCGGCGCCGTTCATGCCGGCAGAGAACCGAAACTGACCGGCCCTTATAAGGAAAGCGATCCGTTCCACGAGCCGTTGGTCACCTACGCCTACCTCGCCGGCGTCACCAAGAAGCTCGAATTGGTAACGGGCGTGATCATCCTGCCGCAGCGACAGACTGCGCTCTTCGCCAAACAGGCGGCGGATGTCGACCTGTTCTCGGAGGGCCGGCTTCGCCTGGGCGTCGGGGTCGGCTGGAACTGGGTGGAATACGACGGTCTCGAAATGTCCCGACATTTTCGCCGCCGCGGCAAGCGGCAGGAGCAGCAGATTGCCCTGATCCGTAAGCTGTGGCAGGAGCTTGTGGTCGACCATGAAGACTCCGACCACAAGATCGACAGAGCCGGGATATTGCCGCGCCCGAAACGGCAGATCCCGATCTGGCTGGGAGGTTTCAGCGAGGCCGCTTACGACCGGGGGGCGAGGATCGGGGACGGATTCTTGTTTTCGGGCCGGACGCAAACCGAGGCGGTTCAAATCAAGGCGCGGATCGTGGCCAAACTGCGCGAGCTCGGCAGGGATGCCGATGCGTTCGGCTTCGAGTTGATCCAGCAATACAGCCGCGGGGACAACCAATGGCCTGGCGATATCGCGGCGTGGCGCGAGGCTGGGGGGAGCCACATCTCTGTCGTGACGATGGGCGCGAACCTCACCACGGTGGACGGCCACATCGAGGCCATCAAGCGTTGGCGTGACGTCTACAACTCGTTCCGTTAGAGTTCTGCAGCGCCCCACTCTTCCCAATAGGGCGGCGTATCGGTTTCTTAAACCGGTGATGCACTCTGGGGACACCGGCGGCCGCCGGCGTCCACCAGAGCGGAAGAACCTTCCCGAAAGGACGGCCCTTCTCAGTTTTTTTGCTCTGCGATCAGCTTACCGGGCAACCCCGACGAGCTTGTGGCCATCGGGGTCACGAAGATAAGCGAGATAAGCGCCATTTGGGCGCTTGCCAGGCGGATCCTCGATTGACGCGCCGCCATTCGCAACGCCGGCTTTGTGCCACGCTTCGGCTTGCGCCGCATCCTTCATGACAAAGCCGATAGTGCCGCCATTGGCGTGGCTGGCCGGCTTGCCATCAATCGGCTTGGTGACCATGAAACGGCTGCCATTGTGGGAGTAGGCCAAGCGGCCTCTCGCATCCTCAGTAGCGGGCTGAGCGCCCATTGCGGTAAAGAGAGCATCATAGAATTTCTTTGACCGGGCGATATCGTTGCTGCCGATCATGATGTGGCTGTACATTTCGTTTTCTCCATATGAGGTTTAGACGTTCGCGCCGCCTCGTCCCGCAAGCGGAAGGGGGCCTGCGGGCCCGACAGTATGACGAGCCGCCGATCGGCAGAAGAGCAAAATCTCTCCCCAGTCCATCGCCGATTATCCCGAATTGGCTCGACCTCTCTCTGAGTTTCTCAGCGGGCCGTGTTTTTACGGCAGACGAGTTGCCCTTGCCGGCCCCTGCCGCGACGGCGTCGACCGTGCCGGCCTGACGAGCGCCAAGCCCGGCTTGTTTGAGGGTTTGACATGCTTTACTCGCAATAAGTTCATCATGCCAGGTGCGATGATTGCTCGTCGTACCGTCACGCGTCGCACACTCTTAGCAGGCTCGGCCGCGGCCGTCGCGGCGGCGCGCATCAGACGGGCACGCGCGTTTGCCGGCGACCCGTTCACGCTCGGCGTCGCTTCCGGCAATCCGGGACCCGACCAGCGTGATTCTGTGGACCCGGCTGGCGCCGGAACCGCTGGCGCCCGACCCCGATCACACCCGCAGCATGCCGCCGGAGCCGATGGTAATCCGCTGGGAAGTGGCGCTTGACGAACGCTGGTCGCAAATCGTCCGGAATGGCGAGGCTACCGCCATGCCGGAATATGGCCATGCCAGTCATCGTACTCAAAGGACGTGTCGCCCCGTTCGAACGGGTCGGCGCGCAGGTTGAAGAGCTTCGGCACACGGAGCTTTTCGAACCCCTTCTCCCAAATGTCGAATCCGGTGTGGGAGTCTGGCCGTGAAAAACTCGGACCTTGTGTCGCTCGCCGCCGCGACCTCTCTCGGTTGCGTGGACGAGGTAGCCGACATGCGTCCAGTGTCCCGTCGCGATGCGGCGCCGAACCCTGCTTGGCGCTGCCGTCGCAACGGCGTTCTCCGCGCTGCTCCCGCGATCGGCAGTCGCTCAAATCGACCCGCTGCCATCGTGGAATGACGGGGCGGTGAAGAAGGCGATCAACGAATTTGTCGCCAAGGTGACGGCCCAGGGCGGTCCCGACTTCGTGCCGCCGGAGCAGCGCATCGCCGTCTTCGACAATGACGGCACGCTGTGGTGCGAGCAGCCGGTTTATTTCCAGCTGGCGTTCGCCTTCGACCGCGTCGCGGCGCTGGCGCCGCAACACCCGGAATGGAAGACGACGCAGCCTTTCAATCGCTGCTCGAACGCGACGTGGCGGCGCTTGGCGCCTCAGGCGAAAGGGCTCTTCTCGAAATTACGGCGGCGACGCATACCGGCATGACGACCGACGCGTTCACGAAGCTCGTCACCGAGTGGACCATCACCGCGCGTCACCCTCGCTTCAAGCGCCCTTACACCGAGCTGATCTATCAGCCGATGCTGGAACTGCTCGCCTACCTGCGCGCCAACGGGTTCAAGACCTTCATTGTGTCCGGCGGCGGCATCGAGTTTATGCGGCCGTGGACCGAAAAGGTCTACGGCATCCCGCCCGAGCAGGTGGTGGGTTCGTCGGGCGTGACGAGGTTTCAGCTCGGGCCGGACGGCAAGCCCGAACTGATGAAGGAGGCCAAGGTCGAATTTGTCGACGACGGCCCCGGCAAGCCGGTCGGCATCAATCGCTTTATCGGTCGCCGCCCGATCCTCGCTTTCGGCAATTCCGACGGCGACCAGCAGATGCTGGAGTGGACCGCCGCCGGCGACGGGGCACGCTTTATGGGGATCGTTCACCACACCGATGCCGAACGCGAATACGCGTACGACCGCCAGTCGTCCATCGGCAAGCTCGACAAGGCGTGGGACGAGGCGGTGACGCGCAGGTGGACCGTGGTCGATATGAAAAGCGACTGGGGCGCGATATTCCCCGCGACGCGGTGAGGCGGCCCAATCTAATACATCTCCGAAAAAGGGAATAGAATGTGCGCGGCCTTCGCCAATTGCGGCCTCAGAGGGGGGGCTTTCTTTGCGAGCCTGATCCTTCTGCTGGCCCCGGATTTTGCCGGGGCGCAGCCGTACCCCACGCCTGACACTTGGGGTGGCGACATTTGGTCCCGACCCCGCCTCACCGGCGATTGGGGCGGCTTGCGAGACGACCTCGCAAAGCTGGGTGTCGTATTCGACACCGATCTGCTTTTGACCCCCCAGGACGTTGTGAGCGGTGGCCGCAGAACGGGCAGCGGTCTCTGGGGCAACATTGATTATACGCTCAATATCGACACGCAGAAGCTCGGCCTGTGGCCGGGCGGTTTCTTCAAGTTTCAGGGCGACACCGGGTTCGGCAGTAATGTGTTCCAAGATGTCGGCGCAGTTGTCCCGGTAAACACCGCAGCTCTGGTACCCGGGGTCAACGAGCGAACCACGGCGCTGATGAACGCGACCCTGACGCAGTTTTTCAGTCCCCAGTTCGGTCTGTTCGCGGGCAAGATCAACATGCTGGATTCAGGTGTGACCGAATTCTATGGCGACTACCGCACCCAGTTCCTGAACACCGCGTTCAACTTTCCGATGACCCTCGAACAAGTTCCGATCGCAGCGTTCGGTGGCGGCGCTATCGTTATCCCGCAACAGGACATCCTGCTGTCGGCGCTGGCGCTCGACCCGAATGGGACGCCAACCAGCAACGATCTCGGCCATGCATTCAGCGCAGGGGTGGAGGTCCTCGCCAGCGGCAAGCTGACGATCAAACCGTTCGGGCTCGTCGGCCATCAATCCCTCGGGCTGTCGTGGAACAACAAGCAGCGCTTTTCGCTCATCCAGGATCCCAACAACCTTGCGGTGTCACTGCTGCAAACTCAGTTTCCCCGGTTGGTCAATCCCGGCCCGGTCCTGACGGGTATCCTCGAGAGGTTCTTTCCGGCATTGCTCGTCCCCGCTGTGCCCGCCAACCGCGAGAGCAGCAGCTGGGCATTGAGCTATTCCTTCGACCAGTATTTCTGGCAGCCGGACGGCAACCCGAAGCACGGGATCGGCTTGTTCTTCGGCTTTGGCGCCTCAGACGGGAACCCGAACCCGATCCAGTATTCCTTCATCACCGGGATCGGCGGCAAAGGTGTGGTGCCGAGCCGCCCTGACGACACCTTCGGACTTGGCTTTGCGCGAACCCAGTTCAGCGGCGATTTCGTGCCGTTTCTGCGCCAACAGCTCAGCCTCGGCCTCCAGCGCGAGGACGCGATCGAGATCTACTACAACGCGGCGGTCACGCAATGGCTCAACGTCACCGGCGACCTGCAGATCATTGGTCCGGGCATCCAAAAAGCACTGAATGCGGCGAGTCAGCTCGCAAATGTCGACACCGCGGTCGTGGCCGGAGCCCGGCTTCGCGTCCGCTTTTAATGGTGGAGGTCAGACCCGAACGCTGCAGGAGCAGCAAACGGCCAGGCAAACGCCTGCTCGGCGTTAGCACGACCAAAATCCAAATCCTACCAGGCTGCTTCGTCGGCGGCGACACCGCCGCCGAGGCGCGCCACAAGCGGGCATTGCTCGAGTGCCTCGTGCACCCCGACAGCGGCATCGCCTCGTTGTCGATCGCGCTCGCCCGCGATGCCTCCGGCTTCGGCGTGCCGCGGCCCGAGAACCGCTTCTTCAGCAAGCCGAAAGGCTAGTCGAGGCGCTTGTTTTCGATCTCCCTTTTCGCGCGCTCGCGTTCGCGCAGTTCCGCGGTGCGCTCTTCTTTGGTGCGCCCGAAACGAACCCGATTTTCCTTCGCTTGGGTCTCGGCCTCAGCACGACGGCGCTTTTTGCGATATTGGTTGAGGTTGATGATCATCGCCTCTAAAGCCTGCACTCGCAGAAATTGCTGCTGCGCATTTTAATCGGCTGCAGCCGCGGCGCAATCCCGCGTCCCGCTAACGCGCCGTTGAGGCATTTGTGCCAGGATGCCATTTTAGGGGCGATCCGAAACCGGACGCTCGTTTGACGAGGGCGACGGTTAGGATTTCTCGCATCTCAAGGTCGCGCTCCGATGTTTGGAAGAATGCTGGGCTTGTTTTCCGCCGACATGGCGATCGATCTCGGCACGGCCAATACGCTGGTCTATGTCAAGGGGCGCGGCATCGTGCTGAACGAGCCCTCGGTGGTGGCGCTCGCCAGTGTCAAGGGCCGCAAACAGGTTCTCGCGGTGGGCGAGGAAGCCAAACTGATGCTCGGCCGCACTCCCGGGAACATCCAGGCGATCCGGCCGTTGCGCGACGGGGTCATCGCGGATTTCGAGGTGACGGAGGAAATGATCAAACATTTCATCCGCAAGGTGCACAACCGCCGCAGCTTTGCCACCCCACAGATCGTCGTGTGCGTTCCCTCCGGGTCGACCCCGGTGGAGCGGCGGGCGATCCAGGAATTGGCGGAAAGCGCCGGCGCCAGGCGGGTATTTCTGATCGAGGAGCCAATGGCGGCAGCGATCGGTGCCGGCCTGCCGGTGACGGAGCCGAGCGGCTCGATGGTCGTCGATATCGGCGGCGGCACCACCGAAGTCGCGGTGCTCTCGCTCGGCGGCATCGTCTATTGCCGGTCGGTCCGGATGGGCGGCGACAAGATGGACGAGGCGGTCATCGCCTATATCCGCCGCAACCATAATCTTCTGGTCGGCGAGAGTAGCGCCGAGCGCATCAAGAAGGACATCGGTTCAGCCTGCATGCCGGAGGACGGTGAGGGGAGGGTCATGGAGATCAAGGGGCGCGACCTGATGAACGGTGTGCCGAAGGAAATCGTCATCAGCGAACGGCAAATCTCCGAAAGCCTCGCCGAGCCGGTGGGCGCGATCATCGAGGCCGTCAAGGTTGCGCTCGAGCATACCGCACCCGAACTCGCCGCCGATATCGTCGATAAGGGGATTGTGCTGACCGGGGGGGGTGCCTTGCTGACCAACCTCGACCTGGTGATACGGCATGCCACCGGTCTCCCGGTCTCGATCGCCGATGACCCGCTCACTTGCGTCGCGCTCGGCACGGGCCGCGCTCTCGAAGAGATGAAAACCCTGAGGAATGTGTTGATCAACACGTGGTAGGAACTCGTTCCAGGGATGATATTGATGACGGTGCGGCCTAAGGCAGTATGATGCGGATCTCGCCAGCCCGCCGCGCCGCGATCGAGCGGATGTCCCTTACCCTGCTGGTCATAATCTCGGCGGCGATGATCATCGTCGGCAAGGCCGATCAGGTGGCGTTCCAGTCCTTGCGGAATTCGATGATGGATGCCGCCGCTCCGGCCTTGGACATGCTCTCGCGCCCGGCCGCAGCTCTCGACGCCGCCGCCGATGAAGTGCGCGGCTTCATCACCGTCTATCGCGACAACGTTCGGCTCGCCGAGGAGAATGAGAGATTGCTGGGCTGGCAACAGGTCGCGCTCAGGCTTTCGGTGGAAAACGCCGAGTTGCGCGACCTGGCGAAACTGGTAACCGAACCAGGAATTTCTTTTGTCACGGCGCGGGTTATTGCGGATTCGGGCGGCGCCTTTACTCGCGGTGTGATGGTCAATGCCGGCCGCGAGAACGGGGTAGCGCGCGGCCAGGCAGCCATGACCGGAGAGGGTCTGGTCGGCCGCGTTTCCGAGGTCGGAAGCCGCGCGGCGCGAATTCTACTGATTACCGATTTGAACTCGCGTGTGCCGGTTGTCGTCGATGGCACCCGCCAACGGGCGATCCTCGGCGGTGACAACTCTGCTCGACCGAGTCTGCGCTATGTAGACTCGGGCGGAACGATACGGATCGGCGACAGGATCGTGACTTCGGGGCAAGGCGGCGTGTTCCCGCCGGGGCTTCCGGTGGGTGTCGTTGCCAGTATCGACAGCGAAGGAGCTAAGGTCGAGCCCTACGCGGCGTTATCGCGGGTCGATTACCTCAGGCTCGTCGATTATGGTCTCGCCGAAACCCTGCCCAATCCGCTGTCTATCTCCGCGCGAAGCGGTAGGCGCGCGGAATCCGGGGTCGGCGGCCCGCCGACGCTGCGACGCTGAGTGGGGCGCCCCGCGCGGCAGTTGGCGCTTGGGGCGCCGGGGACAAAGGCATGATCAACGTGCTGCCCATCGCAACAACGATACTGGCGGCGCTCCTGTCGATCGAGCCGCTGCACCTCGACGGCTATGCGGCGCTGACACCCGCCTTCACGTTGATGGCCACCTATTACTGGACGATTTACCGGCCGGATTTATTGCCGGCTCCGTTGCTGTTCCTGATCGGCACGATGCAAGACCTGCTCTCGGGCGGACTGCCGGGGGAAACCGCGGTCACACTGTTGCTCGCCCGAGCGATCGTATTATCCCAACGGCATTATTTTGGTGACCGGCCCTTCCCGTTCATGTGGGCCGGCTTCGCCCTGCTGACCGCCGCGGCGATGCTGTTCTTGTGGGCATTGAATTCGCTACTCTCCGGTGAATTGCTGGAGCTTCGAGCGCCGGTTCTCCGCGCGGTGCTGACCATATCGAGCTTCCCGATCGCCAGTTTTCTGTTGGGCCGCAGTCAACGCCCCCTGATCGGTGCGGATTGAGCGCAATGCGGCGGGATGCACTTCGCCAAAAGCTCTTCACCAGGCGCGCAGTGACCCTCGCCGGCGGTCAGGCGCTGCTTCTCGCCGCAATCGGCGGGCGAATGTACCAGCTGCAGATTTTGCACTCGCATCGTTATGCGGTTCTCGCGGACGAGAACCGCATCAGCCTGCGGCTGATACCGCCGGTGCGCGGGAGAATTCTCGATCGCTTCGGGATCGCGCTGGCCGAAAACCAGCAGAATTATCATCTTGTGATCGTCCCCGAGCAGACCGGCGATGTCGCGGCGGCTCTCGACGCAGTCGGCGCCCTGATCGAGGTCAGCGAGACCGACCGCCGCCGCGTCTTGCGCGAGATCCGGCGCAAACATTCCTTCGTGCCCATCATCGTCCGGCCCAACCTCGGTTGGGACGAAATGGCGCGCATCGAGGTCGCGATTCCGGAACTGCCCGGTCTGTCGATCGACCAGGGTGTAACCCGCCAATACCCCCTCGGCGAGACCACGGCGCACGTCGTCGGCTATGTCGCCGCAGTATCCGACCAGGAACTCAATGGCGATCCGGTGCTCGAAATGCCCGATTTCCGCATCGGCAAGAGCGGGGTCGAGAAGTCGCAAGATTTGCAACTGCGCGGCACCGCGGGGACGAGCCAGATCGAGGTCAATGCCGTCGGCCGGGTCGTACGCGAGCTCGCCCGCGTGGCTGGGAAACCGGGGCAGGACGCTGTCACCAGCCTCGACATTGTCATGCAGGAATTCGTCACCCGCCGCTGCAGCGCCGAGCAGAGCGTTGCGTGCGTGCTGCTCGATGCGCTCACCGGCGATGTCCTGGCCCTCGTCTCGAGCCCGAGTTTCGATCCGGTGCCGTTCTCGACCGGGCTCACCTCGGCGATGTGGCGGGAGCTGTCCAACGATCCGCGCAAGCCGCTGTCCAACAAGGTGATCGCCGGCGTCTATCCGCCGGGCTCGACGTTCAAGCCGGTGGTTGCGTCGGCAGCACTGACAGCTGGAGTTCTGACGCCGCAGACCTCGTTCACCTGCCCCGGATATCTCGAATTGGGCAATGCGACATTTCACTGCTGGCGGCACAGTGGTCACGGCACCTTGCGCCTGCGCGATGCGATCAAAAAATCCTGTGACGTCTTCTTTTATGAAACCGCTCGCCGGGTCGGCATCGATCGTATGGCGGCGATGGCTCGCAGGTTCGGCTTTGGCGGTGTGCTCGGCATCGACGTACCGGGCGAGCGGCCCGGCCTGATCCCGAGCCGCGAGTGGAAGTTCGCGACCAGCGGTAGCGCGTGGACTCAAGGAGAGACACTGATCGCCGGCATTGGCCAGGGCTCGGTGCTGGCAACACCGCTGCAGCTCGCCACGATGGTCGCGCGGCTCGTCACCGGCCGGGCGGTGACACCGCGGCTCGTTCGCTCCGAGGGGTTGATGCGGCCGGGTGGCAGCCTCGCGCCTGACTTCCCCTCTCTCGACCTCCACCCACACACTATTGCCCTGGTGCTCGACGGGATGAACGCGGTCGTCAACGAACCGGGCGGCACCGCCTATGCCGTGCGTATCCGCGAGCCTGGTTTTTGGATGGGCGGCAAGTCGGGCACCTCGCAAGTCCGCCATATCAGCGACTACGAGCGGGCGCGCGGCGTCCGCAAGGCTCGGCAGATCCCGTGGAAGGACCGCGACCACGCGCTGTTCCTCGCCTTCGCGCCGGTTGGCGCACCGCGGTATGTGTGCGCGACGGTGGTCGAGCACGGTGGCACGAGCGGCGGAGGCGGCTCGGCCGTCGCAGCGCCGATTTGCCGCGACGTCTTGCTGGAGGTACAACGGCGCGATCCCGCCCGGCGGGTCCCCGGCGCGGAGGCGGTGGCCCAGGTGAACGCGCCAGGCGGCTGAGCCGTGGCTGGTCTGACCTCCGATCTCGGGCACGAGCTCAGCTTTTTAGACAAGCTCCGCAGTATCAGCTGGGGGCTGGTGCTGCTGGTCTTTATCGCCGCGGCTTGCGGTATCGGGGAGCTGTACTCGGCCGCCGACGGCGATATGCAACCTTGGGCAGCGACCCAGATGGTTCGCTTTGGTATCGCGCTCGCCCCGATGATCGGGGCGGCGCTGCTCGGCATCCGACATTGGTTCCGGGCGGCGTATTGGATGTACGCGGTTGCGCTGGCGCTGGTCGTGGCGGTCGATTTGCGCGGGTTTGTCGGAATGGGGGCACGACGCTGGATCGACCTCGGGCTGATCCAGCTTCAGCCGTCATCGTTGATGAATATCGCCTTGGTGCTGGCCCTGGCGCGCTATTTTCATGCCCGCCCCGATGAGGACATCGCCCGTGTCCGATACCTGATCCCGCCCGCGCTGATGGTTCTGATACCCGCGGCGCTGGTACTGAAACAGCCCGACCTGGGCACGGCGATGATGCTGCTGATAACCGGGGTTGCACTGTTCTTCATCGCCGGCGTGCGCCTGCGGTTCTTTGCCTTCATGGCGCTGGGTGCGGCGGCCGGCGTCCCGGCCGGGTGGCATTTCCTTCGCGACTACCAGAAGAACCGGATCTATACCTTTCTCGATCCGGAGAGCGACCCGCTGGGCGCCGGATATCACATTCTGCAATCGAAAATCGCGCTTGGCTCAGGTGGTCTGTTCGGCAGAGGTTTTCTCAACGGCAGCCAGAGCCATCTAAGCTTCCTGCCGGAAAAGCAGACCGATTTCATCTTCACGACCTTGGCCGAGGAGTTCGGGTTTATCGGCGGCCTCGGCCTGCTCGCGCTCTATACGCTGATGATCGCCTATGGGTTTGTAATCGCCCTGCGCTGCCGCAGCCATTTCGGCCGCCTGCTTGGGCTCGGGATCGTAACGAATTTCTCGCTCTATGTGTTCATCAACACGGCAATGGTCATGGGCCTCATTCCGGTGGTCGGCGTGCCGTTGCCGCTGATCTCCTACGGCGGTACCGCGATGCTCGCAGTCATGTTCGGCTTCGGCCTGCTGCTGAACGTCGGCGTGCACCGCGAAGCGCGACTCGGCCCCAAGGGCGAGAGCCAGTCCGGTTAGTCCAAAGTTAGGTGCTGGCGTATTGGGGCTCAAAATTCCACGATCTGCTGCCGCATCCCTTTGACGACGGCTTCGGCGCGTGACGTGACGCCGAGCTTTCGGAACAGCGATTCGATGTGGAATTTGACGGTGTACGGCGAAATTCCGAGCAGTCGCGCCACCTCTTTGTTGGTCATGCCGTTGCCAAGAGCGCCAAGCACCTCGATTTCGCGCGGCGTCAACAGAACTGGCGACTCCGCCGGCAACGAGTCGAAATTTCGTGTTTGTGGAGATGTCGCACGTACCGCCAGCCCCGCTGCGACGGCGCGCAGCGCGGCATCGACCTGAGACGCGCTGGCGTCAGACGGAAGCCAGCCGGCGAACTCTCCGCCGACGACGCCGACTGCGACGGCCGCAGCCGGCAGAACGGCCTCGGCGGCGCCGTCGGTCAGGACTGCATCGGGGGATGCCGTCGGCTCGACAAGCTGGTGCCCGCACTGAGCAACGAGTGTAGCGAGCCTATCTAGCGCCGCCGCGTTCGACGCCATCACTGCAACGCGAAGGCGTTGTGGGATCCCGGCCGCCGGAGCACTCATCTGTTTGGGCGGATGCCGACAGTAATCGGAAGCGAAAAGGGCTTGTCCGCCCGGATCAGATTCAGTTCGACCTCTTTTCCGACCGAATCCGGTCCGAGATATTGGGCAACCGCCGAGGCGCTCGTGACGCTCTCGCCCGCGATCTTCACGAGAATGTCTCCGGCGTGCAGGTTCGCTCGGGCTGCGGGGCCGTCCTTTGAGACGCGCATCACCATCAAGACCCTGCGACTGGCCCGCCTCGGCCTGCAGTGCTTCCGGCACGAGGACGGGTTGAAGCGCCAAGCCGAGCCAACCCCGTTCGACCCGTCCTTTCGAAAGCAACGTGTCGAGCACCGATTCGACCGTAGCGGCCGGGATGACCAGAACGCTTCGGCGGGGTCCCAACGTCGAGATGCCGAGAAGACCGCCGCCGGGGTCGAGCACCGGCCCTCCCTCCTCCCTGGGGGTGACGCCAATATCGAGGGTTATGCGCCGATCGATCCGGCCGCCCGCGCGGCTGTGCCAGGCGGGGCCGACCGAGTGGACGACGCCCAGCCTAACCGCGATGCCGCTGTCATCGGCGCCGAGGGCGAGAGCGAGCCCGCCGGGCTGCGGCTCACCCGCCCGAAGCGGCGCCGGATCGGGCGCGCCGTCGAGCCTTAAGGCAACGACATTGGTGCCGGGATCGCGGCCGGCCACGTGCGCTGTGAAGGCGCTTCCGTCGGCCAATGTCACTTTCGCATCACCGACATCGGGGAATCTTTGTTCGGAGGCCACGACGACGTCTTTGCGCCAGAGCGTTCCGGAACGCATCCGGTGCCCCGGTACTGCGATGCCTGCAACCAAAAGCCGAGCGAGCCTCACGCGCTCTGCCAGCGCTTCGGACAAGGTGATCAGAGGGTTTTGAGCAATATCGGCCATGTCTTTCTCCTTCTCGAGGTAGTCGAGAGGATGGTCCCCCTCGAGGCCCGGCGCCACCGGCCGGATGGGGAGGAGGACCCCTGCCGGGCTCTATCGGCAACCCACTAGCCCATTTCTGGAATCACAACTAAGCTGGGGCGAGGTTAGGGGGTTCGGCAGGTCAGAGGGGTCGGAACATGAAATTCGGCGCTTTGATGTTTTTTACCGATAATGCGATCCCGGCGACGGAATTTGCCCAGGCGCTGGAGGCGCGGGGGTTCGAGTCGATCTGGGCTCCCGAACACTCGCACATTCCGACCTCGCGTAAATCGCCGTGGCCGGGCGGTGGGGAACTACCCAAGGTGTACTACGAGGCGATGGATCCGTTCGTTTCGCTGACCGCGGCCGCGGTCGCGACCAAGACGCTCAAGGTCGCGACCGGCGTGTGCCTGGTTCAGCAGCGTGACCCGATCCAGACGGCGAAACTCGTCGCGTCGATCGATCAGCTCTCCGGCGGACGATTCTTGTTCGGCGTCGGCGGCGGCTGGAATGCGGAGGAAATGGCGGATCACGGGACGGAGTTCCGCACGCGCTTCAAGCTGATGCGCGAGCGCATCGAGGCGATGAAGGAGATCTGGACCAAGACGAAGGCCGAGTACCACGGTGAAATGGTCGATTTTCCTGAAATGATGGCATGGCCAAAGCCGGTCCAGAAGCCGCACCCGCCGATCCTCGTCGGCGGCGCTTTCCCGCATGCGGCGCGCCGCGCGGTCCGCTACGGCGACGGCTGGGCGCCGATTGCCGGCCGTGGGCCCGACGGCGATTTCGATGAAGTATTGCCGCGGTTTCATCAGATGCTGTCGGAGGCCGGACGCGACCCGCAATCGGTGCCACTGACCCTTTTCGGCGTCACCGAGGATGCCGACCGGCTGGCGCGCTATCGCGACAAAGGGATCGCGCGTGTCGTCGTGATGCTGCCTTCGGCGAAAAGCGACGCAATTCTACCGACCCTCGACCGTTGGGCCGAGCTGATCCGTCGCGTCGGTTAGTTCCGGCTGCAGTGGTACGGCCGCGGGGAGGTACTCAGCATTGCTGATGCGGTCGATCAAAATTGGGATCGTTGCCGTCGGGCTGACCGTCGGCTCCTGCGGCGCATATTGGGGCGCGATCCAATACCAGGGCAATTTCCACACGGTAGAGGAAGGCGCGTTTTACCGATCCGCTCAGCTGAGCAAAGGCGAGCTGCAGAGCGCGATTCGCGAGCACAAAATCCGATCGATACTCAATCTGCGCGGCGCTCATCGGGGACAAGCCTGGTACGACGAAGAGGTCGCCGTGTCGCAAGCGCTCGGCGTCGCGCATTATGATTATGGTCTTTCCGCCCACCGCTTCGTGACGAGGCAGCAGATCGGCGAGGTGCTCGGCATTATCCGCAATGCGCCAAAGCCGCTTCTAGTGCACTGCAAATCAGGGGCGGATCGGGCGGGACTGGTATCGGCGCTCTACCGTTTCGCCGCGGAGGGGGTGAGCGCGGACCAAGCGGATCGAGAGCTCTCGCTGGTCTATGGCCATTTTCCATATTTCCCGAGCCGATCGAAAGCGATGGACGACAGTTTCTGGGCCTTCGTCGGAACGTAATCGATCACCACATCGGCAGCTTCACGCGCATAGCCGTTGCCCCAATAGGGCTCGCTCAGCCAATAGCCAAGCGCCGGCTCCTCGCTTTCGTCTCCGGTGCTGCCGTCCAGTCCCACACCGCCGATCAGGCGATCGGTCTCCGCCAATCCGATCGCGAAGCGCCGCGGGCGGCCGGTTGCGTGGTCTTGCTGCACGTGCGCGATCCATTCCCGCTCATCGGCTTCGGTATAGGGATGGGGCATCGTCGAGAGTTCAGCGGGCGACCTGCCAGTTCCCGGCCAGTCGAAGCAGCTCGCCGAGATCATCTCAGCGAAAGGATCGCAGTAAGAGGTCAGCCGTTTCGATCTCCAAGATCGGCTATACCTCGGTCTTGGCGCCGGTGCGCTCGGTGATGAGGCGGTAGTGCTCGATGCGGCGGTGCTTCTCGAAGTTGAAGATCGTGCGCTTGATGTAGTCGCCGAGCTCTAGGTCGACCGTTGCGGTGATTACCTCGTCGCCTTCGCCGAGCGCGCGGGCGGCGATCTCGCCGGTCGGCGCGATGATCGCCGACCCACCGATCAGGCCGAACCCGTCCTCCTTGCCGGCCTTGGCCGCGGCGAGCACCCAGGTCCCATTCTGGTAGGCGTTGGCCTGCATCGTCACGAGATGGTGGAACATGCGCAGATGCATCGGCTCGGGGTGGTGGATGTTCTCGGTCGGCGTGTTGTAGCCGAGCGCGACGATCTCGACGCCCTGCAGGCCCATCACGCGGAACGTTTCAGGCCAGCGCCGGTCGTTGCAAATGCACATGCCGACGACCGTGTCGAAGGCGCGCCACACTTTGAAGCCCTCGTTGCCGACGTCGAAGTAGCGCTTTTCGAGATGCTGGAAGGGCGCATCGGGCAGGTGCTCCGAATGCCCAGGCAGATGGATCTTGCGGTAGCGGCCGATGATCCGCCCATCGGTCTCGACCAGGATCGAGGTGTTGTAATGGCGCGGCTCGCCCTTTTCCTGCGTCAGCTCGGCATAGCCGAGATAAAATCCGACACCCAGCTCGACTGCGAGCTCGAAGAGAGGCCGAGTTTCCGGTCCCGGCATCTCGCGCTCGAAAAAGCGGTCGATTTCGCTCTGGTCGGTTATCCAATAGCGTGGGAAGAACGTCGTCAGCGCCAGTTCGGGAAAGACGACAAACCGGGCGCCCGCCGCATGCGCCTCGCGCAGCAACATCATCAGTCGTTTGACAACGGCGGGGCGAGTGTCGGCAAGATGGATCGGTCCCAATTGCGCGATGGCTGCCTTCAGTTTCCGGGACACACGGACACTCCTTTACAGTAAGTAGCCATTTAATCCGGCAGCAGGTCGAGCACGGTCTGACCGTGGTGAAGCCGGTCGGCAAGTACGGCATGGAACTGCTTTAGCCACTCGGCCAACTCCTCCGGGGATTTGGTCGGGTGCAGGCCGTATACCTCGCTGATCAGGTCGAGAATTGTCCGCAAATTCTGTACCTCGACTCCGCCAAATGGATAATCGAATAAGAGATCGTAATAGAACTTGAAGGAACCCGTTCGGTTGTCCGGCTTCATCCGCAGTCTTTGGATTTTGGCGAGCCAAGTCCGTAGCTCGCGCCGGAAATGACCGCGCTGTTCGGCTGGAAAATCGAAACCAACCAATTTGACGAGATGCTCGTTCAGCGGATCCTCCAATCCGATGATGATGTTTTCGACATATTTTCTCGGATATGCCGTGGCCATGGCTTCATCGAGTTTCATGTCGCCTCACCATCGGTGGCTGACGGATCAGCCGGCGTATTCGCCAAGATCTAAACGAGCGCCGTGCCCTGTTCCACGACGAAGGCGAGTTCCGGCACTAGCGAGCCTAACGGCTTAGCCGCCTCCGACAGTGCGCAAGGCAGGAAGGCGCCGCTGCCGCGTTGCGCGGCGAGCTGGCCGCCTTCGATGACGATGCGGCCGCGGCTCAGGACGGTAACCGGCCAGCCCTGGAGCCGGCGGCCTTCATAGGGGGTGTAGCCGACGTTGTCGTGCAGCAAGCCGGCGGTGATCGTCGTCTCGCGCTCGGGGTCCCAGATCGCGATGTCGGCGTCGCTGCCGACCGCAATCGTGCCCTTCCGCGGGTACAGCCCATAAAGCTTTGCATGGTTGGTCGCGGTGAGCGCAACAAAGGCGTTGAGGTCGAGCCGCCCGTGTCGAACTCCTTCGGAAAACAGCAATGGCAGCCGCAATTCGATCCCGGGTACGCCATTGGCGATTTCCTTGAAGGTGGTCGTGTCACCCTTGGGAAGCTTGCCCGAGCCATCGAAGCGGTAGGGCGCGTGATCGGACGAGAAGACCTGGAAGGTGCCGTTGCGTAATCCCTTCCACACCGCCTCTTGCGCGGCGTGGTCGCGCGGCGGCGGGCTGCAGCAGAATTTGGCGCCTTCCATCCCGGGCTTGGCGATGTCGTCGGCCGTCAGGAACAGATATTGCGGGCAGGTCTCGCCATAGATCTTGAGGCCTTTGGTCTGCGCGTTGCGGATCACCTCGATCGCCTCGCCGGCCGAGACGTGAACCAGCAGGATCGGCACGTCGAGCAGCTGAGACAACGTGACGGCGCGGTTCGTCGCTTCGCCTTCGGCGAGGCGTGCGTGGCTGACCGCGTGATAGCGCGGCGCTCCGAGGCCGCGCTCCAGCAGCCGGCCGGTCAGCCATTTGATCATGTCGTGGTTTTCGGCATGAACCATGACGAGCGCGCCCTCGCGCCGCGCCACAGCCAGAATGTCGAGCATCTGCCCGTCGTTCAGCTGCAATAAGTCGTAAGTCATGTAGACCTTGAACGAGGTGTATCCGTCACGAATAAGCGCCGGAAGTTCCTGGCCCAACACCTGCTCCGACGGATCGGAGATGATCAGATGAAAGGCGTAATCGATGACCGCCTTGGGCCCGGCGGCTTCGTGGTACTCCTCGACGACCCGGCGTAGCGACTGCCCCCGATGCTGTGCGGCAAACGGGATCACCGTCGTCGTGCCGCCAAACGCCGCCGCGACGGTGGCGCTGTAGAAGTCGTCGGCGCAGACGACTCCCGCCGAGGAGCGCTGCTCGATATGGCAATGGCTGTCGATGCCCCCCGGCAATACCAACCGGCCGGTTGCATCGATCTCCCGTGTGGCCGAACCGATATTCTTGCCGAGAGCCGCCACGGCGCCGTCTTTGATGCCGACATCACACAAAGTCGTATCGGCGGCGGTCGCCACGGTGCCGCCCCGGATGACCAGATCATACTCGCTCATTCCGGCCCCTTCTCCTCTCGGTCAGTCGAGCGCTACTGTAGAGAGGACGCAAAGACGCGGAAAGGGACGCCATGACCCAAGCAACATCCCAACGGCCGACAATCGCCGTCACCCAGCACGCCATCTCGGCGGGCCATTACCTCGCGGCGACCGCGGGCTTTGACATTTTGCAGGCGGGGGGCAATGCGATCGACGCGGGCTGCGCCGCCGGCATCGCGCTTGGTGTCCTGCAAAGCGATCTCGTCGATGTCGCCGGTGTCGCGCCGATCATGATCTACCTCGCCGACAAAGAGGAGGTCGTGACGATCGCCGGGCTTGGCCCTTGGCCAAAGGCGCTCGACCCGCAGCTCTTCCAGCGCGAGCACGGCGGCAAGATCCCGAAGGGCGTGCTGCGAACCGTCGTGCCGGCCGCCCCCGACGCCTGGATAACGGCGCTCAGGCGTTATGGCACGATGAGCTTTGGCGACGTCGCGGATGGGGCGATCCGCCTCGCGCGCGACGGCTTCCCGATGTATCCGCTGATGGCCGCCAGCCTGAAGCGGCACGAGGCGGATCACCGCGCATGGCCTTCGACGGCAGCCATCTTTCTGCCGAATGGCCGGCCGCCGGAAACCGGCGAAGTCTTCCGGCAAACCGACCTCGCCGCATCGTTGCAATACATGGCCGACGAGGAGCGCGCCGCCGGCCACCGCAGTTCCAATGGGCGCGGCCGCGAGGCGGGTCTCGAAGCCGCCCGCGCCGCCTTTTATCGCGGCGACATCGCTCGCAAGATCGTCGCCTTCATGAAGCAAGAGGGCGGGCTCCTGTCGGCCGAAGATCTCGCCGAATACCGCTCGCCGGTGGGCCCGCCCGAGCGCCGCCGCTTTGGCGATCTCGAAGTCTTCACCTGCGGCGCATGGTGCCAGGGACCCGTGCTGCTGCAGACCCTGGCATTACTCGAGGGGACAGATCTCGCGCGTCTCGGGCAGAACAGCCCGGACTATATCCATCACCTGACCGAGGCGCTGAAGCTCGCTTTTGCCGATCGAGAGGCCTATTACGGCGACCCTGCGAAGGTCGAGGTGCCTCTGGCGACCTTGATCTCGTCGGAATACGCCGCCGAGCGCCGGAGATTGATCCGCCCCGACCGGGCATGGCCGGAAATGCCGCCTCCGGGTGAGTTGGGCCGCAACGGAGCCCGTTTCCGCGCGAGCATCGGCAACCCCAACCCCGAGCCCGACACGTCTTATGTCTGCGCCGCCGACCGCTGGGGCAATCTGTTCTCGGCCACGCCGAGTGACGGCTCCTACGGCTCGCCGGTGGTGCCCGGGACCGGGCTCATCCCGTCGAACCGCGGCTCGCAATCCCGGCCCGACCCGCGCCATCCTGCCGGCGTTGCGCCCGGCAAGCGGCCGCGGTTGACCCCCAATCCGGCGCTGGCGATCAAGGGCCGAGACCTGTTCCTGCCGTTTGGTACGCCCGGCGGGGATGTGCAGACCCAAGCGATGCTGCAGGTGTTGTTGAACGTGTTCGTGCACGGGCAAGACGTGCAGCCGGCGATAGAGGCGCCGCGTTTTGCGACCTACAGCTTCCCGTCCTCCTTTGCACCGTTCGATTACTACCCCGGCCAGCTCGCCCTCGAAGGCCGCATTCCGGAGTTGGTCATCGCCGAATTGGCGCGGCGCGGGCATGAGATCCAGCGCTGGCCCGACTGGATCTGGACCGCCGGCGCGGTGTGCGCGATCCTCGCCGACCGCCGCCGTGGCATTCTCGAAGCCGGCGCCGACCCGCGCCGCGCCGCTTACGCGCTCGGGTGGTAAAGCAGCCCTTCACCCAACCCGCTCTCCCCCGTGCGGGGAGAGGGGGCCGTAGGCTTAAGGCTTTACATCGCGGCCATGCGCGCGGCGCGGCGCCGGGCGAGCGGCGTCGCGGGCTCGGGCGCCGGTTGCGGCGGGTCGAGACGCTTGGTCGAGCGCGGCAACGTCCAGTCCCATTCATCCGCACCCATCTGGTAGTGCCGGTTGTTCTGCGACGGGTTGCGGTTAACCATGTGGCGGTTGTGGAGCGGGTGGGTAACGCTGCGCACCTCATGCTCGATCGTAAACAGGTGCTTACCGGTTTCGAGGCAGACGATGTCCTGCCAGCGATACTGGTACTGATCGCTTTCTTCGGTAATTAGCCCGCGTTTTTCGAGCTCGTCGTGCGGACCCGAGAACTCCTGGGCATAGACCTGCAGGTGGTGGCCGTCGAACTCCGGTATTTTCTGGTCGGTCTCGCGGAAGATCAGCTCCTGCTTGTGCCCGGCGCTGACATGCGCGGCGCGGCCTTCGCCGTTTTCTTTGACGCAAGCCGGCGTGTAGAAAATCTCGCGGTAAAAGCGGGCGATTCCGTCGGCGGTCCCTTCCGGCACAGTGAACTCGACATAGCCCATACCGAGATTGATCGCGCCGAACCGCTCCTCATCCGGCTCGTAGAGGCGGAATTTGTTGCCCCACGGGCAGGTTGCCTCGACGTATTGATTGTGCTGCTTGCAGTCGAATTTGGTGTCGGCGAGCTTTTTCTTGGCCTCGCCGAGGCGCTCGCACAGCTCCTCGAGCGACGGGACGACGAGGCCGACATGGCCGCGCAGCACGTTCGGCTCGCCGGTCGGCAGATGGAACTGGCTTTTGCCGACATTGACCCACATGTTGTTGGTGCCGGGGAACATGTAGGGGTCGCGGGTGAAGCCGAGCCCCGACAGATAAAACTCGGACGCCAACCCTTGATTGTTGATTCTAAGATTGACGTGTTCGAGACCGACGAGGTTGCCGAGATCCTCGGCTGTGCGATCGTAGAGTTGTTGCGCCATCAGGGCCCTCCAAAGTTGCCGATCAGCCGATGCCGAGCGGCCTTGCGAATAATTCGGCGTGTAGACGCCGTATCAAAACAGTTTTTCGAACCTCTCGTCCACTGGAACGCGATAGCCATTGGCTAAACTGTTGGTTTCGTTCGCCATGCCGACGACCGCCATCAACTCGCCGAGCATTTCCGGTGTCATGCCCTGCTTCTTTGCGGCCGCGCCGTGTGAGGCGATGCAATAAGCGCAGCCGTTGCTGGCGCTGACCGCGAGATAGATCAGCTCCTTGGTTAATGGATCGAGAGCGCCCGGCGCCATCACCTCCTTGATGCTCTCCCAGGTGCGCCGCAAGGTCGGCGGGTCGTTCGCCAGCGCCTTCCAAAAGTTGTTGATCCAGTCGGTGCCGCGCGTCTTCATGATGTCGTCATAGACCGCGCGGACTTCGGCCGTCGCTTCGTCATACTCGATCAGCCGCACCATCACGTCCGTCTCCCGCGCCAACGACACGCAATTCTTCACCGAGCCGCCCGGTAAGAAACATCCCGATCATACGAAAATCGCTGACCAGCGACCATACCGGGTGCCCGAACGTCTCCGGCCGATTATGCTCGAATTTGACATGGCCGAGCCACGCCAGAGCGTAGCCGGCGACCGGAGCGGCTGCCAGCCAGCGCCAATCGCGCTCGACCGCGGCGGTGGCGATGGCGGTCACCGCCAGCGAGGTGCCGAGATAGTGCAATCCGCGAGTGCGTGGATCGGCATGCGCCGCGAGATAGCGCCGCCAGAACTCCGGATAGGTCATAACGTGCCATCCTTGTAAAGCGCCGCTCGGCGTCGTAAGTCAGCGGCCATAATCTTTATATCCGCATATCCGCCATATTTGCCCGCGGGGTTTCGAGATGGGATTCAGGGTAGCCGTGGTCGGCGCGACCGGCAATGTCGGGCGCGAAATTCTGACTACGCTCGCCGAGCGCGAGTTTCCTGCCGATGACGTGGTGGCTTTGGCCTCATCGCGCTCGATCGGCCGCGAGGTTTCGTTCGGCGAGGATGACGTCCTCAAGGTCCAGGGCCTCGACACATACAATTTCCGCGGCATCGACATCGTGCTGTCTTCGCCAGGCGCCAAGGTGTCCGACGCCTTCGCGCCGCGTGCGGCAAAGGCGGGCGCGGTGGTGATCGACAACACTTCGCGGTTCCGGATGGAGCCGGACGTGCCGCTAGTCGTGCCGGAGGTCAATCCGCAGGCCATAGCGCAACACTCGAAGCGCGGCATCATCGCCAACCCGAACTGCTCCACGATCCAGATGGTCGTCGCATTGAAGCCGTTGCACGATCTCGCCCGGATCAAGCGGATCGTCGTCGCGACTTACCAATCGGTCTCTGGGGCGGGCCACGCCGCGATGGACGAATTGTTCAACCAGACACGCGCGATTTACGTCAATGACCCGCTGAAACCCGAGCACTTCACCAAGCAGATCGCGTTCAATGTCATCCCGCATTGCGACATCTTCATGGATGACGGCGCAACCAAGGAAGAGTGGAAGATGGCGGTCGAGACCCGCAAGATCCTCGATCCCGATATCGCGGTCACAGCCACCTGCGTGCGCGTCCCGGTGTTCATTGGGCATGGCGAAGCGATCAATGTCGAGTTTGAAGGGCCGCTCAGCGAGGAGAAGGCGCGCGCCGCGCTGCGGCAAGCCCCCGGTATAACCGTCGTCGACCACCGCGCCGACGAAGGCTACGTAACTCCGGCCGAGGCGGCGGGCGAGGACGCAGTCTATGTCAGCCGCATCCGCCGCGACCCGACGGTGCCGCATGGGCTCAACCTGTGGGTCGTCGCCGACAACCTGCGCAAGGGGGCGGCGCTCAATGCCGTCCAGATCGCCGAGATCCTGGCAAAGCAGTATCTCGGCGGCCGGCGCGGCGCTCGCTCCAATGTCGAGCCGCTGCGCCGCACCACCGCGAACTGACGAGGCTGCATCGCCATCGTGCGTGCTTCGAGACGCGCCCTTAAGGGCGCTCCTCAGCATGAGGTCTGGTGCTGATGGCATTGAAGGATGCTGCTCATCCTGAGGAGGCCGCGGAGCGGCCGTCTCGAAGGACGCATCGCCCTGAATCCAGCGCCGACCGCTTTCTCGGCCTCCGAATCACTCCCCTCACTCGGCGGCGGCTCGATGCGTTCCGCCGCAACCGGCGCGGGTTCTGGTCGCTGTGGATTTTCCTCGCGCTGTTCGTCGTCACTCTGTTCGCCGAGTTCATCGCCAACGACCGGCCGATCGTCGTCCGCTATGAGGGCGGCTGGTATTTCCCGGTGTTTGTCGATTACCCGGAGACGGCGTTCGGCGGCGAGTTTCCGACGCCAGCTGACTACCGCGACCCTGCAGTAGAAAAGCTGATCTCGAAGAAGGGCTGGATGATATGGCCGCTGATCCCTTTCAGCTACAATACGATCAACTATGACCTGCCGAGCCCCGCGCCGTCGCCGCCGTCGAGCGTCAATTGGTTGGGTACCGATGACCAGGGCCGGGATGTGCTGGCCCGGCTGATCTACGGCTTCCGCATCTCGGTGCTCTTTGGCCTCACCTTGACCGCACTGTCCTCGGTAATCGGCGTCGCGGCGGGAGCGGTCCAGGGGTATTTCGGCGGCCTCGTCGATCTCGGCTTTCAGCGCTTCATCGAGATCTGGTCGGGGCTGCCGGTCCTTTATCTGCTGATTATTATGGCGAGCTTTATCGAGCCCAATTTCTGGTGGCTCTTGGGCTTGATGCTGCTGTTCTCGTGGATGGGCCTCGTCGATGTCGTACGGGCCGAATTCCTGCGTGCACGCAACTTCGATTACGTACGGGCGGCGCGCGCGCTGGGTGTGTCCGACTTGACCATCATTCTGCGGCACGTGCTGCCAAACGCCACGGTCGCGACGATCACCTTTCTGCCCTTCATCCTCAACGGGTCAATCACCACCCTCACTTCGCTCGATTTCCTCGGCTTCGGCCTGCCTCCGGGCTCGCCGTCGCTCGGCGAGTTGCTGGCGCAGGGCAAGTCCAACCTGCAGGCGCCCTGGCTCGGCCTGACCGCCTTTTTTGTGCTCGCATTGATGCTGAGCCTCCTAATCTTTGTCGGTGAGGCGGTGCGCGACGCTTTCGACCCGCGCAAGGTCGTTCTTTGAGCGACGGAAGCGGTGCCGCGCCGCTTCTCGAAATCCGCAATCTCAGCGTCACCTTTGCCGGCCGCGGCGGGGCGAACCCGGTCGAGGCGCTCAAGGGTGTCTCGTTTAACGTCGATCGCGGCGAGACCCTCGCTTTGGTCGGCGAAAGCGGCTCGGGCAAGAGCGTGACGGCTCTGTCGGTCCTTCAGCTTCTGCCTTATCCGATTGCGGCACACGGGCCTAAAAGTAGCGTCCGCTTCGACGGCGCGGAAATGGTCGGCGCGATGCCCGAGTTGTTGCGCCGAGTACGCGGAAACCGAATCGCGATGGTCTTTCAAGAGCCGATGACCTCGCTAAACCCGCTCCACACGCTCGAGCGGCAGATCGCCGAGACCTTGCTGATCCATAAGCACATGACCGCCGAGGCGGCGCGCGAGCGAACCCTCGAACTGTTACGGCTGGTCGGTCTGCCCGATGCCGAGAACCGGCTCGGCGCCTATCCGCACCAGCTGTCGGGCGGTCAGCGGCAGCGGGTCATGATCGCGATGGCTATCGCGAACGAGCCCGATCTGCTGATTGCCGATGAGCCAACGACGGCGCTCGACGTGACGATCCAGGCGCACATCCTGCAACTCCTCAAAGATCTGCGCGACCGCTTCGGTATGGCGCTGTTGCTGATCACCCATGACCTGACGATCGTCCGAAAGATGGCGGATCAGGTCTGCATAATGACGGCCGGGGAGATCGTCGAAGCGGGGTCGACCGCCGGGATCTTCGCCGATCCGCGCCACCCCTACACACGCCGGCTGCTCGCCGCCGAGCCGAAGGGCCGAGCAGCGCCGGCTGATCCCAGGGCGCCCGAACTGATCGAGGGCAAGGACGTCAGGGTCTGGTTTCCGATCCGACGAGGAGTGCTGCGCCGGGTGGGCGGCTATGTGAAGGCGGTCGACGGCGTCTCGCTCGCGGTACGGCGGGGGACCACCCTCGGCATCGTCGGCGAAAGCGGCTCGGGCAAGACGACGCTCGGTCTCGCCTTGCTGCGGCTGACCGAGGCGCAAGGGCACATCCGGTTTGCGGAGCGGGATATCGCGGGGCTCGGACAGCGCCAGTTGCGGCCTTTGCGCCGCGAGATGCAGGTGGTCTTTCAGGATCCGTTCTCCAGCCTGTCGCCGCGCCTCTCGGTCGCGCAAATCGTCGAGGAGGGCCTCAAGGTGCACCGCCTCGCGGCCAGCGCCGTCGAGCGGCGGCGGCTGATCGAAACCGCGCTCGTCGAGGTCGGGCTCGATCCCAAGGTGGCCGAGCGCTACCCGCACGAATTCTCCGGAGGCCAGCGCCAGCGCATCGCGATCGCCCGTGCCTTGGTCCTGAAGCCGCGCTTTGTCGTGCTCGACGAGCCGACCTCGGCACTCGATATGTCCGTACAGGCGCAGATCGTCGAGCTGTTGCGCGAATTGCAAACCCGCCACGGCTTGGCTTATCTCTTTATCAGCCACGACCTGCGGGTCGTGCGGGCTCTGGCGCACGAGATACTCGTCATGAAGGACGGCAAAATCGTCGAGGCCGGCGCGACCGAGCGCGTCATGACCGCCCCTGAGCACCCCTATACTCGGACCCTGATGGCCGCAGCCTTCGACCTCGCCGCAGTGCCGGCGTAAACTCGGCGCATGAAGGGAGCGGGAACGGTTGCCAACCGGCTCGCGCTCTGCCTAGCGCAGGCGATGAACACGGTGATCAGGAGAGTCAGCAGGCTTACCAGTTGGGCGGGCGCCAGGGTTAGCCGCGACCTCGGCCTGGGCTGGGAGGGTTCGGGCCTTTCTGCCGACGGCGAGGCGGATGCGGTCGCGGAGCGTCCGCAGCGCAGGCTTGCGTGGACATCGCGACTCCTGCTTGTGGCGGCCCTCGCCGTACCGTTGCTGCTACTGGCGATTGCCGCCTGGCAGAACTTCCGGTTAGTCCAGCTCGAGGCCAAACAACGGGTGACCATCGAGGCCGGCCAGCTGCATGAGCATGCGCTCAGAGCGATCGAGACCTATGCGCTGATCCTTGCGTGGGTCGATGACCGTATCCGCGGCGTCGACTGGGACCGTATCGAGCATGACGGTGAACTCCATCGATTTCTGTCGAACCTCGAAACGTTACCGCAGATCGGCGCGGTGCTGTTGATTGACGGCGAGGGGCAGATCCGGGCGAGCGGAAACCAGTTCCCAGCCGCGGCCGCCGACGCCTCTAACCGGGACGCCTTTGTCGCGCAACGGGAGCGCGATGCCGGCATATTTGTCGGTCGCCAACATATGGATCAACTGACCCGTCTTTCCGATTTCGACATCAGCCGCCGCCGATCGATGCCGGACGAAAGTTTCGACGGGGTCATCATCATTTCCGCCAACCCTAGTTACTTCGCGGATTTTTTCAGCACCATCTCTCGTGATGAAAATTTCTCGGCGATCTTGTTGCGCGATGACGGCTCGGTCCTCGTGCGATATCCGCCGTTGCCCAGCCCGCGGGTCTTCTCTTCCGAAACGCCCCTCATGCAAGCCATCGCTGCCCAACCGGCTCACGGCTTGTTTTGGGGTAGGGGCGGGATCGATGGAATCGAGCGCCTTTTCGGATATCAGCGGATCGGCGCATACCCCCTCTATGTTGCCTTCGGCATCCCGAGGCAGGGAATTCTGGCCCAGTGGCGCGCCAATCTGGTCGATTATCTGCTGTTTGCGATTCCAGCCTCGCTTGGGCTGTTCTGTATGACGCTGTTCGCCGTGCGCCAGCTGCAGCAGCAAAGGGTGGCCACATGGCGTTGGCGTGCTACCGCGCGGCGGCTGAACCGCGAGATGCATCGGCGAACGCGCGCCGAGGCCGAACTCCACCAATCGCAAAAGATGGAGGCCCTGGGCCAACTGACCGGCGGGGTTGCTCATGATTTCAACAATCTGCTGACTGTGCTGCAAGGCTGCCTTGAACTTCTGAGCGGCCGTCAACGTGACCCGACCCTGCAGGCCAGGGTCGAGATGGCGCTGGCCACCGTGGAGCGCGGCGAAAGGCTGACGAGCCAGCTTCTCGCATTTGCACGGCGGCAGCCGCTTTCGGTTGTGCGCCTGGACCTCAACGACCTATTGCATCGAATGGCGGAACTGATGTCTCGCACTGTCGGCAGCAAAGTTAGGGTTGAAACCGATTTTGCGCCCGGCCTCTGGCCGGTCGACGCCGATGCCACGCAACTCGAGCTTGCCGTGATTAATATCGCGATCAATTCGCGCGATGCGATGCCCGAGGGCGGCGTAATGCGGGTGCGGACATTCAAAACGACCTCGCCCGACGGCGTGTCCGGCGAGGCCGGGAATTTTGTTGGCTTGGAGATCTCCGATACCGGCACCGGCATGCCTCCGGAAATATTGGCGCGGGCCTTCGAGCCGTTCTTTACGAGCAAGGGACCGGGCAAAGGCACCGGTCTCGGCCTTAGCCTGGTGTACGGGTTTGCTCGCCAATCCGGGGGCTCTGCGTCGATCCGCAGCGAGGTCGGCCGCGGCACAGCGGTGACCCTGCTGCTGCCGCGGGCCCGCGAGGCCGGTACCCCGGACGAACCGGAAGTGATAAGCTTGCCGTCGGACGCTTCAGCGTGAAACTCTGCCGTATGAAATTTTGCCATCTGGCGGGATATTCGGAGGGAACGAAATGCGCATCGTGATCGTCGGCCAGCAGGCCTTCGGTAAAGCCGTGCTGGAGGCCTTTGTCGCACGCGGCGACCAGATAGCCGGCGTGTTTGCGGCGCCGGAGCGGCCGGGTGCCAGGCCCGACCCGCTCGTCGTGGCGGCGCAAGAACGCGGGCTGACCGTCCATCGCCATGCCAAATACTCGAGTGATGAAGCAAAACAGGCGCTCGCCGAGCTCGATGCCGATCTCGGTGTGATGGCCTATGTGCTGCTGTTCGCGCCGCCCGAGTTCTGCGCCATCCCGAAACACGGAATGATCCAGTTCCACCCCTCGCTGTTGCCATTGCACCGCGGGCCTTCGTCGATCCCCTGGGCGATCATCCGCGGACGCAGCGAGACCGGGTTATCGATCTTCCGCCCGACCCCCGGTCTCGACGAAGGTCCGGTGATCCTGCAAAAACGGGTGCCGATCGGACCCGACGAGACTGCCGGCTCACTCTATTTCGACAAGATCTTCCCACTCGGGGTGGAAGCGCTGGTGCAGGCCGCCGATCTGGTTGTCTCGGGTCGCGCGACCGAAACGACGCAGGACGAAGGCCGCGCGACCTACGAGGGCTGGGTGCGCGAGGCAGAGTCCCGTATCAACTGGGCCGCCCATGTCGACTTCGTCTATGACCTGATCCGCGGCTGCAACCCGGCGCCCGGCGCCTGGACCATGGCGGGGGAGCGCAAGCTCTACCTGTTCGACGCGCGCAAGATCATCGCCCCGGCCTTTGGCGCGGTGCGCGGACGCAAGATCGGCGAGGTCGTCTCAGTCGGCGAGGCCGGCATGCGGATCCTCGCGCAGGGCGGTTTCGTGGAGGTGTCGCGGGTGCGTCTCGACGATGGCGCCAAGATCGCAGCGACCGACGCGGGGATCGCCGAGGGGACCGTGCTCGGCGGTTAACCCCGTCGAAATCGTCGCGATGGCCGTTCGCTCACCGATCATCAACGTCATGGGAAACGCCGCGCTGAAGGCGGCGCGCGGCCTTATTCGCGATTTCGGCGAGGTCGAGCAGCTGCAAGTCTCGGTAAAGGGCGCCGGCGAATTCGTCTCGACTGCCGATCTGAAAGCCGAGCGCACGCTCAAGGCCGAGCTGAAGAGGGCGCGCCCCGGCTATGCGATGCTGTTCGAGGAGAGCGGGGCGGAAGCAGGCTCGGACCCGCGGCACCGCTGGATTGTCGATCCATTGGACGGCACAACGAATTTTCTGCACGGCATCCCGCATTTCGCGATCTCGATCGGGCTGGAGCGCGACGGCGAAATCGTCGCCGGCGTGATCTACGAGCCCATTCGCGACGAGATGTATTGGGCGGAGAAAGGGGCGGGCGCCTACGTCAACGACCGCCGCCTGAGGGTTTCCGCGCGCCGCCAGCTCGGCGAGGCGGTCATCGGCACCGGCATGCCGTTTGGCGACCGCGCCGACCAGCCGGCTTACATGGCCACGCTCGCGGCGGTCATGGGCGCGACGAGCGGCGTCCGGCGCATGGGTTCGGCAGCGCTCGATCTCGCCTATGTCGCGGCCGGCCGCTATGAGGGGTTTTGGGAGTTCGCACTGTCGCCGTGGGACATCGCCGCCGGGCTCCTCCTCGTCCGCGAGGCGGGCGGATACGTCAGCGACATGGCCGGCGGTCACGACATGATGTCCAGCGGCGACGTGCTGGCGGCGAATTCCCACCTGCACCTGCCGCTCGCCGCGCTGATCAAGGAGGCGATGCGCGCCGGCCGGGCGGCGTTTTGAATTCGTTCTGTAGTCTCCCTGTAGGATGGGTTGAGCTGAGCGAAACCCATTGTCAGGCGTTGCCCGGGCGTAGGCCGTGAACTCAACAAAGTACCGGTTCGCAATGCGCGAGGAGTGGGTCCGCAAAGGGTCGGTGAAGGGACCTTCGCCGGAACGCGCGGCAACGACTAGGTAGCGCCAATTCCGGCCGCTCGCGTGACCGAGATCGAGCGGCAAGGGTCGAGCCTTTCCGGACCTTCGGGCCAGCTCAAATCGAGCCTCCTGCAAAGCCGGAATTGCAGAATGGAGATTGCGCGATGTGATACCACCCTCGGAACGCGCGACAACTGCAACGCGTACCGTCATCGGATCGGAAATGCGGCGCTGCGCCAGGGATTCGAGTGACGGGCCTAGTGGACGAGCGACTGATAGACGAGAGTGCGTATGAGCCTAGTGTAATGGACCCAGGCTCCGAAACGCTGCGTCATGAAAACTGCGGTGAGATCCTCCTTGGGATCGACCCAGAACACCGTACCCGCCGATCCTACCCAACCATAATCGCCCTCCGAACCCGGAAAGGGTGCCTGCCCGACCGAGAGACGGACCGCAAACCCCAATCCGAAACTGTATCCCGGCCCAGGCAAGTAGAGTGGGCCACGGACGGTGCCGATCTGATCGCTGGTCATGTATTTGACGGTTTCGGGTCCGAGAACGCTCACGCCATCGAAGCTTCCATGATTGACGAGCATCTGCGTGAAGCGCGTATAGTCCTCCGCCGTCGAGACGAGGCCGTAATTCCCGGATAACAGCTTCGGTGGCTTGGTCACCTCGATAAGGTGGACCGGATTGCCGGGGGCTGGATCGTTCGCAAACGGCTCGGCCAGGCGATCGGCCTTTTCGCCGCTGACCCAAAAACCGGTATCCTTCATGCCCAACGGTGCCAAAATGCGGGTTTCGAGGAAGCGGTCGATCGGCATTCCCGAGATTACCTCGACCAAACGAGCAAGCACGTCGGTGGACCGGCTATATTCCCACACTGTGCCGGGCATCGCTCGCGAGCGGCAATGTGCCGATCTTCGCTACAAGCTCTGCCAGCGTTTCATTTGGGTTTCCGACACCAGCGTCGAGATACATCTGTCGAACCGGATAGTCGGGGCTCTTAGGCAGGATGTCATAGCTCAGCCCGCCCGTGTGCGTGAGGAGCTGTTGGATCGTCGGCTGACGCTTAGCCGGATCGAGTTCCACACTGTTCTTGCCGTCGGTGCCTTTGTGCACGACGGCAACCTTGAGGTCCTTCAAATCGGGCAGGTACTTCGCTATCGGGTCGTCTATGTCGAATCGTCCTTCCTCCCACAGCATCATGACGGCGACGCTGACGACCGGCTTCGTCATCGAATAGATGCGAAAGATCGAGTTCTTCCGCATCGCCGCAGCCGTGCGCGGATTTTCCGATCCGAAGCGTCGAAATAGGCGATTTTTCCGTGCCTCATCACCAAGACCACGGCGCCTGGTATGCGGCCCGCTTCAACGTCGGCGCCAAGCACCTCGCCAAGACGGGCGAGCCGGTCGGAGGACATGCCAACCTGCTCGGGCCGTGCACGGCCCAGCGGATCGGCAGCGCCGGCCATCAACGGAATAAAAAGGGCTCCCGCAACGATCGCGGCGCACACAACGTGGAGTATTCTCGTCCGCGCCCGCCCATCCGACCCGCTGGTCTTCGGCATCGCTCGGCCCTCCCCTTTTCTATTTGATGGTTCGTCGAGTGCCCTCTGGAAATGGTAACGGTTATACAGCCGCATACAGAAGCGGTGAGTTTTCCTGAAGCGATGTTCTGCGATACCTGGTCCGCTAGAGTAACGGGATAAATAACTGCCGGTGAGCGACCCGTGACGAAATGCAGTTGCACAACGAGTTTTCAACACAATCGGAGATTTCGCTCGGCCATGCCCGGGACGCTGGAACAATGACTTAGCTTGCGCAGAAATCTGGTGAAAAATGTCCCGTTCCCACCCTACTGCTGGCGATTTCCGCACTATAAAGGGTAGAACCCCGTCGACCCGTTTCCGGATCTTCGGCGCGGGAAGGTTATTCAAAGGCCCGCCTCACAGGGGTAGGCGGCCTAAAGTATTAATGCGCTTACCTATTGGCGCGCGCCCGTTGTGCCGGCGGAAGGTGGCGGTTGAACCTGGGGCACAATCGAAACGTACTGCCACCCCTCCGGTGTCTTCGCTAGCGTGACCGCTGCCCGGCCAGTGATAGTTTTCCCGGCGTTCTGCCCATCACCCACAATCTTGAATTCCGTAATCGCTACAACGGCGTCCTTGCCTGCGGGGATCGCGTCTTTGACGGTGATGGTCTCATGTCCGCCGATGTTCTTGAATAGGCCGGCCCATGAACGTTCGATCGCATCGCGGCCCTGCACTATCGGCGAGCCATTGCCCGGCAGGAACACTCCATCCGGAATAAAGAGCATAGATATGGCCTTGGGATCGTGCTTGTCGTATGCATTCATATACGATTCCACTACCGATTGGGCCACCCTGCTGGCCTCAAGTCGCTCGCGTTCTGTAGAAGCTGATCGCTCGTCCGCAACACCCGATCTAGAAAAATGAGTAAGAGCACACAGCATGACTACGCTTGCGAGCGACATTTTTCTTGCTAGCATTACGATCCTCCCGGTGGGCGTGCGTAGCATTACGCTGACTCGTTGTGGCGGGGTGACCTTGCTGCAACAACAAAGACGATCACAGAGTTCCGTGGGGACTGATCCCCTAACTAGTGGGTCGATCTGACTTGTTGCCCATGCCTTGGCGCCGGCGCGGTACTTCCGTGTTGCTGACGCGTCAAGTTGACCGGTCTTCGTAGCGCATCAATTGACCGCTTCTGTGGTGGTTGTGCCTGTGGGGTTGTGGGCAACGCGCAGCGTTGTCCACAAATCCACAGGCTGGCTGCCGAAGCGGCTCACGCAGCCAGTTTCGTGGTCGTCGCACGGCTTTCCCTCGGGGTCGTAATCGGCCAGCCGATGCGGCCCGTGGAAGATCGCCAGGCACCCGTCGGGGTACTCGTGCACGCGCACCATGGCGCGCACGAAATGCGCCCGCAGCGGGCTCGGCGGGATCTGCAGGCTCAGGCCGCGCCACTTGACGGTGTTGTCGTTGCCCACCCGGCGCTCCTCCTGGATGCACAGGATGTCGCGCACCCGGCCGGTGCGATCGGCGACGAAGGCGCTGCCGGCCTCGGCCGGCGTCACCGCGAAGGCGGCATTGTGGGCCGGCCAATAGGTCTCGGCGAGCCAGCGATTGGCCGCCGCGACCGTCGTGATCCCGGCCAGCGCCAGCTCCTTCGGCAGCCGGTCCTGCAAGGTGCGGAAGGCGCGCTCGGAACGCCCGCGCGCCTCGGGCGAATAGGCCGCGATGTGGCGGATGCCGAGCTGCGCCAGCGCCCGCCCGACCTGAGTTTGCACCGCTCTTCGACACCGGCTCCCCGGCCTTGGGCGTATGGAAATAGTGGCTGCCGCGGTCGGTGTAGAGCTCGCAGAACAGCCCGTGCCGGTCGATCACCTCGGCCAGCGCGCGAAAGCTCGAGGCCGTGCCCTCCTCCTCGACGATAAAGCCCGAGTAGACCGCGCTGGTCGCATCGTCCAGGGTGACCACCAGATCGTATTGCCGATCATCGCCCGGCAGCCAGGCAAAGCGCGAGGCATCTTGATGCAGCATCATGCCCACCATCGGCCGCCGCGGCCGCTTCTTGCGATGCGCCGAGCGCCGCGGCGCCGGCCGTACCAGCCCCGCCCCCTGCAGCGCCAGCCGCGTCACCGTGTAACCCAGCTTGTAATGGTGCCGCTTCTGCAGCTGCTCGTGAAAATGCTTCACCGTGAACCCCGCGTAGCGCTCCTCGTACAGCCCGAGCATGCGCAGGATCTCCTCGGCTGCCGCCCGTCGGCTCGACGGCTTGCCGATCCGCCGATCGCGCAAGCCCTCCGGCCCCTCATCGCGCAGCCGGTCGCGCCAGCGCCGGAACGTCCGCTCCGAGACCCCCAGCATCTCCGCCGCCTCGCCCTGTGACAGCTCGCCCCGCTCATGCCGCTCGAGCAATCCCTCGAAACGCATCTGTCGTACCCCTTGCAGCACTCCTGCCCGGCCCATTCCCCGCCCCCCTTTCGGACGGTTCTAAAACCGGACAGATCACGCGCTACAAAAACCGGACAGATCACGAGTCAGCCACACGGCGCGGTACTTCCGTTGCCCAAGGCGTCAAAAGGCGTGATGCTTGCCGCATAACTACCGACAAGCCGAGGAACGTTCGGTTCACGCTATAAGGAGGACTGGCGGGTTTATGCCGGTGCTTCACGGAAGTTACCTGTGCGGCGGCGGCGGTCATGCTGATACGGGAAGGCGAGCGGCTCCAGCGGCGCTCACGCCCGTGTGAGGGAGTTGGCGACGATGACAGCGGCGGAGCCGGAGACGGGAATGGTTTTTCGGCATAACGCCCCGTAAGCGGCTTCCTTCGAGCATCCACTGCGGAGCACAAGAGAGGTCGCCACGATTAAGTCGATCACGCGGGCGCGCTGATCTGTGGGCAGACAAACTCCAGGCCTTCTCCGTTTGTGTTGCATTATTAACATCGCAGTCTGTTGACAATATAGCAATAGCCTGCTAAGGTCGGCGGTTGCCAATGCGTCGGGAGTTATCGTGGTGAGCATGGCCAGTTATCGCGGTGTTAGCGTTCGTCGCGTTCCGCCCACGTTTTACTTCCCTCGCCGCGAAGCGTGGGGAACGAAGAGCGGAGCCTGATCTGGACCTGATAAAACAGGTGGAACAGGTGACAACTTTGGTTTTAGAAGGACCGGCCCGGCGTTTTGCCAGATTTGGAGCATGGGGATTACGGAGCGGTAATGATCCTCGTAGTTTTAATTTGCCGATTATCAGTTTGCTGATATTTGGCTGCAGAAAACAGCGAAAACAACTAGTATTATGTCTTCAAAATGCAGTTACAAAACTGCGCGAGGAAGGCGAAGCTCAAACTCCCACAGTGCCAAACACCCTGAAGCGCCCTCCCCCTTGATGGGGGAGGGTTGGGTGGGGGTGATGTCCGCCAGATCGTCGCTCGCGACCCGCGAGTGTCGGAAATCTGGTCCATTCGTGAGCGCCGGAACGAGCATGAAGATTTCTTTGAAGCAAAAAGGCTTCTGGGGTCCGATGTCCCTTCTTGCGGCGCCTCTGCAGCGGCACCGTCACCCCCACCCAAACCCTCCCCCATCGAGGGGGAGGGCTGCTGCGAGCGCGGTAGCTACGGCAATTGAGAAACACTGCACTAGGAGCGGCCGAGGGGGACCGGTTGGCGAAAGGGCATTCCAGCATGCTGCCGGCCCTCACTCGCCGGTTTCACTGCCGACCCGTTCCTTTGCCAAATTTGGTGAGATTGATCGCGGAAATCTGGCTTGCTGCCCAGATTTCAAACGTGAGCCGCTATCTTCTCGGAGATTTCGTTGTTGCGCCAGTGCCCGATGCGCTACCTTCACTAATTGTTTGGTGCGGAGATGCTCCGCGCGCCGCTGCGGCGGCTCTTAGAGCAACAGCGATCATCCAGGGCGACTCATAGTGGCGGCGAATTGACGGGATGAGCCAATCACGCCGCTTCCTGATTCGGATGGTTCTGTTTCTGGTGCTCGTGGCGGGATTGGCCGCATTGCTAGGGCGTTCCTTGGTCAATGCGTTTATGGGCAATCCTGCGGTCAACGGCGTCATCCTCGGCATTCTGATCGCCGGCATCGTTTATATTTTCCGCCAGGTGCTGTCGCTCGATCCCGAGATCCGATGGATCGAGGGCTTTCGCAATCACGAATTCGGTGGTGGCGATTCGGCGAGTGCGGCGCCGCCGAGGCTGCTCGGGTCGATGGCCCGGATGCTCGAGGCGCAGCAGGGCCGGCGTGTCAGTCTGTCGGCGACCTCGTTGCAGGCCTTGCTCGACGGGATCGCGTCGCGGCTCAATGAAACCCGCGAGACCTCGCGGTACCTGATTGGCGTACTGATCTTTCTCGGTCTTCTCGGGACGTTTTACGGGCTCCTCGAGACGGTACGCTCGGTCGGCGACGTGCTCGGTGCGCTGAATATTGGGGCCAATGACGTGGCTCGGGCCTTTGCCGATCTCAAATCCGGCTTGGAGTTGCCGCTTCACGGTATGAGCACCGCGTTCAGCGCATCTTTGTTCGGGCTCGCCGGCAGCCTTGTCCTGGGCTTTCTCGACCTGCAAGCCGGCCAGGCGCAGAACCGGTTCTACAATGAGCTCGAGGAGTTGCTGTCGGCCTATACGCGGCTCTCCGGCGGCCCGTTGAGCGACGCGGGAGACGGATCGGTGCCGGTCTATATTCAGGCGTTGCTCGAGCAGACCGCCGACAGCCTCGAGAACCTCCAGCGCATTATCGCGCGCGGCGAGGAGAGCCGGATCGGCGCCAATTCCACGCTCGCGAGCCTGACCGATCGCCTCGGCGTTCTAGGGGAGCAGATGAAGGCCGGCCAGATCCTGATGGTGCGGCTCGCCGAAAATCAGTTGGAGCTGAGGCCGTCCCTTGCCAGGCTTGCCGAGGCGGTCGAGAACTCGCTCGGTCACGACGACGTGCTGCGCAACCATTTGCGCAACATCGAAGCCTATGTCGCGCGGCTCAGCGAAGACGTGGTCCAGGGCCGGGAGCAGAGCGTGCAAGACCTGCGCGGCGATATCCGCATCGTCGCGCGCACCATCGCCGCTTTGGCAGAAGACGCCCGGCGCTGACCGAACCCGTTATCCACACATGGCAATAACCCCACGCAGCGCCCGCCGCTCCAGCATCGACATCTGGCCAGGTTTTGTCGACGCGCTGGCGCAGTTGCTGATGGTGATCATCTTCATTCTACTGGTGTTCACCGCCGGCCAATTCTACCTCGGGGCGGCATTGTCCGGCCGCGACCAGGCATTGCAGAAACTCCAGCAGCAGGTCGATCGAGCTGGCGAGCCTGCTCGCCGTCGAACGGCGCTCCAACGACGAGCTGCGTTCCGGCACGCTCGAACTATCTTCGCAGCTGAAGAGCGCCGTCGCCGAGCGCGATCAGCTGAGCGGCAAGCTGCGCGACGCCGATGCGATCGTCAGCGCCGACAAGGAGAAGATCGAGCTGCAGCTGCGCGAGATCGAGAGCCTGCGGCGCGACCTCGAAGCTCTGAAAACCGTCAGGGCCGATCTCGAGGCGAAGGTCGCCGCCCTTGCACAACAGCAGGAAACCGCGACAGCGGTGCGTGACCGCTCGAAGGAGCTCGAAGCCCAGCTCGCCTCCGAGCAGGAAAAGACCTCGCTCGCGCAAAAGCAGATCGATGCCCGGGACGTCCGCCTGAGCGAGCTCGGCACCCGAGCTGCGGGAGCGGAGCAGGCGCTGAGCGCGGAGAAGGAAATCAGCCGGCAGGCGCTCGCCCGGGTCGACGAGTTGAATGCCCAGATCGCCACGTTGCGCGACCAGCTCTCGCGCATTGCCGCAGCCCTCGATGCCTCCGAAGCCAAGGTCAAGGACCAGCAAGGGCAGATCGTCGAGCTCGGCAAGCGCCTCAATCTGGCGCTCGTCAACAAAGTCGAGGAGCTCGCCCGCTACCGTTCGGAGTTCTTCGGACGATTGCGTCAAATCCTCGGTGATCGGGCGGACATCCGAATTGTCGGCGACCGCTTCGTGTTCCAGTCGGAGGTGCTGTTCTCGCCGGGAAGCGCCGAGCTCGGCGACAATGCGAAAAAACAGCTCGCACCGGTGATCGGAGCGCTGAAGGAGATCGCGGCCAAGATACCGCCCGACATCAACTGGATTTTGCGCGTGGACGGGCATACCGACCACCGCCCGATCAGCAGCTCCCAGTTTCCGTCCAATTGGGAATTGTCGACCGCCCGCGCGATATCCGTGGTGCGCTTCGCGATAGATCAGGGAATACCGGCAACTCGGCTCGCTGCGGCCGGTTTCGCCGACGAGCAGCCTTTGGACCCGCGCAACACGGAGGACGCCTACCGCCGCAATCGGCGTATCGAGCTCAAACTGACCGAGCGGTAAAACCGCTACTCGATGAACGGAGACATGATATGCGCATTCTGCTCGTCGTTCTTGCACTGACCGTGTGCGTCGTCCTGCCGCGAGCCTCGTCCGCGGAAGATCAGTTTGCGGCACGACCTACGGGAAGCGAACCGTTTCTGGTGAGCGAGCTGCCAAATTTGCTTCGCACTCTGGGTATTGAATTGATACCGCGAGCTTATGCGGCGGAGTGCACGAGCGAGGGGGAGACATGCACATCGAACGAGCAATGCTGCCCCGGTCTGGAGTGCAGCGGCGGACCGCCCGCGACCTGCGTAGAAGAGGACTGAGCGTCTCCACCCAATGGAAGAAGGAGATCAGCTCTCCGTACTGGCTTCCTCGAATGCCGCCAAGGTTGCCTCGATCGCTTCGCGCGGCAGGTCGCGGGTGATGAACACCATGCGCGTGCGATGGTCCGCGCTCGGCCACTCAGGCAGCAGCACCGGCGGATGGAAGAGGTGCTGCACGCCGTGCAGCACGACAGGCTGATCGGGCCGGTCGGACAGCGCCACGATCGCCTTCAGCCGCAACAGATCGTCGCCCCGCATCGTCGCCAGCCCGTCGAGCCACGCCGACAATGCGGCCCAGGAGATCGGCCGCTCGCGGGTAATGCAGAACGCGCGGATGCGGTCGTCGTGGCGGTTTACATCTGGGTGCTCGTGCCCGTGGGGCACATCCTGCGCATGGCCGCTCTCGAACGCCTCGTCGCGCAGCCAGCGCTGCACATCGACGCTCTTTGTGGCTGGGTCGTAGAAGCCGATGTTAAAGAGCCGGGCCGGATCGACGACGCCTTGCGCGACCGGCACGATAGTGGCGCTCGGGTTCAGCGTCCTGAGACGCGCTTCGATCTCCTGCCGCGCAGCCGAGTTCGGCGAGATCGCTCTTGGTCAGCAGCAGCCGGTCGGCGACTGCGGCCTGCTTTACCGCCTCGGGCTGCCGGTCGAGGCTGGCGGCCCCGTTGACCGCATCGACGGTCGTCACGACGCCGTCCAGCATATAGCGCGCAGCGACGATCGGATCGGTCATCAAGGTGTGCAGGATTGGCGCCGGATCGGCGAGGCCAGTGGTCTCGATCGCGACGCGAGTGAAATAAGGGACCTTGCCCTTAACCCGATCGACAAACAGGTTGGTCAAGGTGTCGACGATGTCGCCGCGCACCGTGCAGCACAGGCAGCCGCTGTTGAGCAACACGACATCCTCGCTCGATCGCTCGACCAAAAGATGGTCCAAACCGATCTCGCCGAACTCGTTGACGATGACCGCGGTTGCCGCCATGTCGGGCTGCTTCAGCACGTGATTGAGCACCGTCGTCTTGCCGCTGCCGAGAAAGCCGGTCAGCAGCGTGACCGGGATCAGCGGGGATTGTTCGGGCGCAATCATTCAGGCTGCTCGTTCGCAATGGCCGAAGGGTGATATGATATAAGCAAGGCATGCTCAAGAATTGACGGCGTCCGCCCGTGCCCGGACGGACATACGGTGGAAATCGGCGACCACCCGGACGTTCGCAAAGTGGCGGGCTGCTTCCGCCAGGATCTCCTCCGGGCGGTAGCGCCCCGAGATGTGGGTGAGCAGCAATTCATCGACCTCGGCGTCGCGCGCCAGCCGGGCCGCGGCGGCCGCGGTCAGATGCCCCCGCGCGCGGGCGAGCGCCGCGTCCCGTTCGAGGAACGTTGCCTCGATCACGAGCGCATCGGCGCCGCGGACCGGCGCGACGAGGCCGGCGGTCTCCTCCGTATCGCCGACCACAGCGAGCGCGGCCCCGGGTACGGGAGCGCCGTGCACCATTTCGGGCACGATATGGCGGCCGTCGGCCAGCACGATCGAACGGCCTTGCGCGAGCAACGCGCGCTCGGGCCCCGCCGGCACGCCGAGCGCATCGAGGCGCTCGGAGATAAGCGGGTGCCGGGGCTCGCCTTGAAACCGAAACCCGAGGCTCGCGGTCCCGCGATGCGCTACCGCAAAGGCGTCGAGACGCCAACCCTCGTGCACCAGAACAGGCCCGGGAGAGACGGTGCGCAGCCGGTACCCGCCATCGCGCTCCGGCCCGATCGTGTCGGCGAGGTAGCGCCTGACGAATGTCAGCGTCTCGTCGCTGCCGATGATCGCGATCGTCCCATCCACCCGGTAGAGAGCAAAGGTGGCGAGAAGGCCCGCGAGCCCCAGCACGTGATCGAGGTGAGCATGTGTCAACAGCACATGCGCCAAGCCGCGAAACCCGAGCCCCGCTCGCATCAGCTGGCGCTGGGTGCCCTCGCCGCAATCGATCAGAAACCGGCTCGGCCCCCTGGAGACGAACAGTGCCGGCAAACCCCGTTCGGCGGATGGCACAGCCGCGGCAGTACCGAGAAAGAGGAGATCGAACATGGGACCGACCAAATTCTGCGTGATCGTTACTCGAACCTAACCTAATCTAACGCCGTCTAAGCCGGGGAGGAGATGCCCTGCCGACACGTACAACTAATCGACTGTGCCGTCTCGGGGCTCCGGGGGAATGCGATGTACCGGTTCGTGTATTGGAGCGGGGTCACCTTGCTCGTCGTGTGGAGTGTAATCTCTGCGATCAGCGCGCTGAACGGGCTTTGACCTCGGCCGGTGAGGGGAACAGCTCCCGCGTCCATCCCATCAGCCGATAGCCCACGAGACCCGCCCATTCCTTGCCGGCCAAAGTGCTGGCGCTGAGCCCGTCGAGTAAACTGAAACCAGCGCTCAGACCTGTCCTCGGGTCGACCTTGAAGTCGACCGGGTAGGGGATCACCGACCAACCCGCACCGGCGAACGACGCCACAGCCCGCGGCATGTGGAAGGCCGAAGTGACGAGAACCCAGGTCTCCCCTGGCGCTGGCCGGATCATCTCCTTGGCATAGACCGCGTTCTCGTGGGTGCTGCGGGAGCGCTCCTCGGTAAGGATGCGCGAGGAGGCGATCCCTTCGGCGACGACAAATTCGACGGTTGCACGAGCCTCGGCGTACCCGACCGGAACAAACCCTCCTTCACCGCCCACTAGCACCAATTTCGCCTCGGGATGCCGGCGGGCCAGCGCAATGCCGCCGAGCACGCGCGCCACCGAGCCGTTGAACACGGTCTCGCCAAAGGATAACGAAAGCGCTGGGTCGACCGCGCCCCCGAGCAGCAGTATCCCATCGACCCGCTCCGGCAACTGGGCCGGCCGAGGAAACCGCTGTTCCAAGGTCAGCAGCATTGCAGGCCCGATGGGCGCAACGGCCAACAACGCAAAGCCCAACGCGGCTACACCAACCAGCAATTTGCCGCGCCGGCCACGCGATAATAGGAACAGAAAAATTCCGGCCACCAGGCACAGCATCAGCAGGTTGCCGGGCTGCAACACCGACCAAACCAGTTTGCCGAAAAGGAATGTCAGACCTTCCCTCCCATTCTAAGAAGCCCCTGCCGCCGACGCTGCGGCTAGCCTATGATGTCGGTGCGACACTTCAGCGAGCGGATGCCGGGCATGAGCGATATCCACCACTATATCGACGGGAAGCACGCCGAGGGAACGAGCGGGCGCTGGGGCGACGTCTACAACCCGGCAACTGGCGAAAGAAGCCGCGGGGTCGCCTTCGCGGCCGGAGCCGAGGTCGACCGGACGGTCAAGGCCGCCGCCGCTGCGTTTCCCGCCTGGGCCGCCACACCGCCCCTGGCCCGCGCCCGCATCCTATTCAAATTCCGCGAATTGCTCGACCGCGAAGCCGGCGCCCTGGCTCGCCTCATCACCGACGAGCACGGCAAGGTCCTCTCCGACGCCGCCGGCGAGGTCGTGCGCGGCACCGAGGTCGTCGAATTCGCCTGCGGCATCCCGCATCTCCTCAAGGGCGAGTTCACCGAGCAGGTCGGGCGCGGCATCGACAGCTGGTCGCTGCGCCAGCCGCTCGGCGTCTGCGCCGGCATCACCCCGTTCAACTTTCCGGCGATGGTGCCGATGTGGATGTTTCCGGTGGCGCTCGCCTGCGGCAACACCTTTGTGCTGAAGCCGTCGGAGCGCGACCCCTCCCCCGGCTTCCGCATCGCCGAGCTGCTGACCGAGGCCGGCCTGCCAGCAGGCGTCTTCAATGTCGTCAACGGCGACAAGGAGGCGGTCGACGCATTGCTGCATCACCCGGATGTCGCCGCGGTCAGCTTTGTCGGCTCGACGCCGATCGCGCAGTACATCTACCGGACCGCCGCCGAAAGCGGCAAGCGCGTACAAGCGCTGGGCGGCGCCAAGAACCACATGGTCGTGATGCCGGACGCCGACCTCGACCAAGCGACCGACGCACTGATGGGCGCCGCCTACGGGTCGGCCGGCGAGCGTTGCATGGCGGTGTCGGTCGCCGTCGCGGTCGGGAACGCCGGCGACCGCCTGATGGACAAGCTCGTGCCGCGGGTGCGCGCGCTCAAAATCGGCCCCGGTACCGACCCTGAGGCGGAGATGGGCCCGCTCGTCACCGGCCAGCATCTCGCCAAGGTGCGCTCCTATGTCGATCTCGGCGTCCAAGAGGGGGCAAATCTCGTCGTCGATGGGCGCGGGCTCAAACTGCAGGGTTACGAGAACGGCTTTTTCCTCGGCGGGTGCCTCTTCGACGAGGTCAAGCCCGAAATGCGCATCTACAAGGAAGAGATCTTCGGCCCCGTGCTCTCGGTCGTGCGCAGCCCCGATTTCGACAGCGCAACCAAGCTCGTCAACGACCACGAATACGGCAACGGCGTCGCGATCTTCACGCGCGATGGCGACGCCGCACGCGAGTTCGCCAACCGCATCCAGATCGGGATGGTTGGCGTCAACGTGCCGATCCCGGTGCCGATGGCCTTCCACAGCTTCGGCGGCTGGAAGCGCTCCTTGTTCGGCGACATGGCGGTGCACGGCATGGAAGGCGTGCGCTTCTATACCCGCCTTAAAACGGTGACCGCCCGCTGGCCCACAGGCATCCGCGCCGGCGCCGAATACGTCATGCCGACGATGTGGTGAAGCAAGCTGAAAGACGTGTGATGGTACTGCCCCCGAAGATACGAACCAATCGCAAAGCGTTGGCAATTGAGGTGCAAGTGATCGAGCAGCTCTAGTTTCAGTTACCCTTGATGCCTCGCCCGCATGCGGCGGGTTGTGCCTACGGCCCCTAGCAGAGTGGCACGGTGGTGAAACGCCGATTGACCTTGATCTTTTCGGACCGTTGGCGGGCTTCCCACGGATCGCGTTGCGTTGTCGCGACCCTTGAACAATCGGCGGATTGCCAGATGCGCCATTTGCAATCCATTGGTCGCGGGCGCCGATCTCGTTCGCGCTCGGCATCAACCTCCTGCTCTATGGCGCGGTCGCCCTTTCGCGGCGGCCATCATGGCCCGCTTCGGGGTGTGCCGGACGATGATTCTGTCGTTCGCGGCGAGCGCTGCCGGTGTCGCGCTGACCCCGCGATGGCCCAGCCGTGGCAATTGATCCTGCTGTGGAGCTGCGTCGTCGGGCTCTCTACCGGCTTTATCGGCGCTTACCTCGCGGCGTTCACCGCCGCGCGCTGGTTTCGCACGCATGAAGGGTCTCGTCGGCATCCTGACGTCCGGCTACGGCGCCGGCCAGTTCGTCTTTCTGCCGATGATGGCGGCGCTCGTCACGCATGGCGGCTGGCGGCTGATGTCGCTGGTGCTGGCCGGCTCGATCGTCGTGCTGCTGCCGCTGCTGGCGCTTCATGCGCAACCGCCCGGAGGATCTCGGCATCACCGCCTACGGCACCGAGGGCAGGCCGCGGCCGCTGGCCTCACCCCCGGGAAACCCCGTCGCGGTGGCGTTCCGTGCGCTCGGCACAGGCATAAAATTGCGCGACTTCTGGCTGATCGCCGGCGGCTATTTTGTCTGCGGCGCGACGACCAATGGCCTCATCGGCACCCACCTGATCCCGGCCTGCGTCGACCACGGCCTCTCCGAGGTAGCTGGCGCCGGCGTGCTGGCGGCAACCGGCGTCTTCGCCCTCATCGGCGGCACGATCTCGGGCTGGCTCAGCGACCGCTGGGACAACCGGCTGCTGTTGTTCGCCTATTACGGATTCCGGGGTCTTTCGCTGATCTATCTGCCTTTCGCGTTCGACATGCCGGCTTATGGGCTATGGGCATTCAGCATGGTCTACGGCCTCGATTGGAGCGCCAGCGGGCCGCCAACGGTGCGCCTCTTGAGCCAAGTCGTCGGCGCCGAGCGGATCGGCATCATGGTCGCCTGGATCACCGTCATCCACCGGATCAGCAGCGCCTCCGCGGCCTATCTCGGGGCCTCCCGCGGATCGCCTTCGGCACCTATCTCGAAGTCTTTATGCTGTCCGGCGTGCTATTGCTCGCCGCCGCGATCCTGGTGCTCTTCGTCGGCGTCGGCCGCAGCAGCCGCAAGCGGGAAACTGTCGCGACCGCGGCGGTGTGATCTGCGACGCGCAAGGATTGCTCGTCGCTCCGTGTTGGTCGACTTGGTCGACCGGGAGGAGCCCCCGAGGCACAGCGATGAACCGTGAACCTCTACGACGCGAAGACGAACCTGTCGAAGCTGGTCGACCGCGCCTCCGCCGGCGAAGGGATCGTCATCGCCAAAGCAGGCAAGCCGAAAGCGAAACTCGTTCCGTACCAGCCGCCGCGGAAAAAGCGTCAGTTTGGGCAGAACCTCCTCGGAATTACCTACATTGCCGATGATTTCAACGGTCCCTTGCCACCCGAGCTGCAGAAGTACTTCGAGTAGTCGGTGCGGCACACCTTCGCGTTCGCGGCATCAAGAGGATTCATCGCCATGTCGGGCCTGTTCGCTCGGCTAGCGTTGCGAAGCCGAACGCGGCCTGCTCACAAAGAGCGGCCGCCGCGGGCGCTTGGAAAGAACAATCGTCATATGGTCGTCCTCGGGACCACCAACGGATGGCTCGCCAAAGTCTTGACCGCGATCGAAGCCAGCCGGGTGGACAGTGCCGTCGTCGTGACGCTGAGAGCGGCTATTCCGTTGGGTGGCGGTATTGACGCAGTTTCTCTTTGCAGCTGAGCCTTCCCCGGCGCGGCGCTTCATCGGCGCGGTAAGCATTCCGCTGGCATGCACGAGCCACTGCTCCGGGCCCGCCAGCGTCGCCTCCGGCTTCCACTGGCACATCGCCCGGCTGTCAGTCTCCAGATCTTTTTCCGCGACGCCGTTCGGTCCTCTCGGCCAAAAACGACACCTAAGCCTCATTACCCCTGCACTTCGCTCATTGTCGTGATTTCACCGAGCAGCTTGGCACCGTCACGGGCGAGAACGCCAAGGGTTCCCGCCCTGGTGTCGCGCCCCGACTTAGGATCCCGGCATATTGCAAAACTGGATCGGAGGTGCCGGAAGGGGTTTTGCTGCTGCGCGCCCCCGCCAACCTCGAGCATAGTCCAGGCGACTGGCACCTCGGGGGGATCTTAAAATTCGACGGCCTGGCCGCGGTGGAAGGCGTCCATTACAAAGCAAGTCCGCCTCGCCTCCGAGGCAGGTATGCCCCAGTTGCGCGAAAGCCACATGCCGAGGAGCGCGCATGAAAAAGCAGCGCCTCGCCGTCGCATTGATGATCGCTCAGGCGATCCTGTTCGCGGTCGAGACTGGGATGATCCACCACATCGGGTCACGTGGCTCGGTTATGCAACTGGCCTTGCTGCGCAGTGGTGGGGGAGTAATGCTGGTTGGGCTCCTCGCCTGGAAGACAGGCTGGTCGGTTCTGAAGACTAGCCAGCTGCGATTGCAGCTGCTGCGCGGATTTGTGTCTGTCTTATACCTTTGGGTATCGATCTACTCCTTCGCCCGGCTGCCGTTTGCCGACGCAACCGCGATTTCCTACACGCAGGCGGCTTACATTGCAGTGTTCTCGACACTCATTCTGAACGAACGCGTCACACCTCTGCGATGGATGGCCACGGCCATCGGCATTGTCGGTGCCTTATTCATCGTCAAGCCGGCTTTTCTCGACCTCAACATGGTGTATCTCGTCGCTCTGCTCGGCACCAGCTTTAACGGCCTCGCATTCGTGCTTAACAAATATCTACAGCGTCCGGGCGGTGACTCGCAATTGACAACGATGTTTTATGTTAATGCTGTTGCCGGCGTCTGCAACCTTCCGGTGTTGATTACCACACCGCTGCCCCAGCCTGCCATCTGGCCTTGGCTGTCCGGCGTGTTGATCTTCGGGCCCATAGGGATGTACGCAGGAATTGTGGCAATAGGTCATGCAAGCGCGTCGAGCCTTGGGCCTTATACACTACTCCGTCTGGTTATTGCCGTTATCGGCGGTATCGTTTTGTTTCGCGAAGTTCCCGACCTGCTCAGTTGGCTTGGCGTCGTCGCCATCCTCACAAGTTGCCTGCTCACCACGGACCCTGGGCCGCTCGGAGCCAAGGCCGGCGCTCTCAAAGCGGCTCCCTGAAGTTAGGCCTGCTCCCGCTTTCTTCTGCTGCGTCGCCTTGTGTCGACGGCGTAGTGCCCCAGCATGCGCATCTGATCGGTATTGGGCTTGATCGTCGCCTCAAAGTTTTGCCAATCGGCAGCGCTCATATCCTCCAGGCTGGCGACCTCGAAAGCGACGCCGCTGTAGCATTCGCGCAGCAGCGGTTGCACCTGGAATAACGGGTACCGGATATGGAATTCGACGGGCGAATTCGTGCGGGTCAGCCGAATGTTCGTAAAGAGCGGACCGAACCAGGTTTCCGACTCTAGGATGCCTTCGAAATGCTCGTAGCCCTGGGTTCGCGGGATGTTGGCGGGGCCGCGGGACAGCAATGCCCAGCCCGGCGCCGTTCGCGCCAGATAGCCGCTCCAGATCTGCACCACGCCGGGCTCGCGCGCGACGGCAAGAAGAGGCGGGGCCAAATGCCTGACCGACTCGGGCGCCGCCTCTTCAAAGAATTGGCGAAATCCGGGAAACTGGGCCCCGCGCAACGGGTACCAATCCTCGGCGCCGGCGTAGGTCCATGCAATCTCGACGCCGTCCCACACCAAGCTGAAGCTCAGCGGCGGGTAAATGTACCACCCGAACGCCGAAGCAGCGGCGACGGCTTCGCAATAGCGATAGCCCCGCATGGGAAGCATGCCATCGGCCGATCGGTCAGCCGACCGCGGAACCGGGGCGTCGGGGATGAGCCGGTAAAAACGGCAGATGATTGTTTCAGCCTGCTTAGCCATCTCTGACACTCCGTTTTCCGCGGTGGACAGTCGAGTTTCTAACGGTGCGGGGGGAACTCGGCTGTGATGTTTGCGTCGCCGAGGCGCACCGTGCCGCGATCGGCGATCTCCGGCTTGGGCTGCCGCAGCGCCGGGAACTCGGCCGTGATGTTTGCATCGCCGAGGCGCACCGTGCCGCGATCGGCGATTTCCGGCTTGGGCTGCCGCAGCGCCGGGAACTCGGCTGTGATGTTTGCATCGCCGAGGCGCACCCTGCCGCAATCGGCGATTTCCGGCTTGGGCTGCCGCAGCGCCGGGAACTCGGCTGTGATGTTTGCATCGCCGAGTCGCACCGTGCCGCAATCGGCGATTTCCGGCTTGGGCTGTCCCAGCGCCGGGAACTCGGCTGTGATGTTTGCATCGCCGAGTCGCACCGTGCCGCGATCGGCGATTTCCGGCTTGGGCTGTTGCAGCGCCGGGAACTCGGCTGTGATGTTTGCATCGCCGAGTCGCACCGTGCCGCGATCGGCGATCTCCGGCTTGGGCTGTCGCAGCGCCGGGAAGCCGGCCGTGATGCAACCGTCGCCGCGGCGCACGGTGCCATTGTCGTCGATTTCGGGCTGGGGCTGCCGCAGCCGCGGAAAGCTAGTCAGCACCACAGCGGAGTTCAATCGTTCGGTCGAGTTCATGTGTTGGTCTCCTCATTGCGGTAAGAGCAAGATTGCTCCCCTTCAACGAGGCCGACATTCGCAGAGAGCGCAACAAATGAGCGTGAAAAATTTCCTTTCACATCGTGAATAGTGGGTGAAACTCCGCTTTTCGGCATGTGACTTGCATGTGTCAGGCGAAGTGCTCCATCTAACTCTCATTCTCGGCGGCAATTAGCTCGAGTTCCGGTAGTCAACGTTTTGACGCTCCATTACCGGGAAGCTTGGACACCGCTTCGGAAGTGGAAAAAACTGGTGACAACGCGTTCGAAAGCGTGAAAAGATCGTGAGCACAACGGGAACTGGCCCGGTTTCAAAGAAGCCAGCCCGATAGAACAGGAGCGTGCGGAATGCAGCTGTCTTGGCCACTCGATCGGGTAACGGAGGGCCTCGCTGATACGAGATCGGACCTCGAGATCCTCGCGCTGCCCAATGAAACCGCTTCCGATGAGCCACTGAGCAGGGCACTGCTCATGCAAAACCTGCCACCCCCGAACACTAGAAGATGGGTAGTCCGCCGCAAAGCTGCGGTGATTGCTGCCGTGCGTAGCGGCGGTCTCACGATCGAGGAGGCTTGCCGTGTCTACCAGTTGTCCGAGGAAGAGCTCCTCTCCTGGGACCGTGCGTTCGAACTCCATGGTCTTGCCGGGCTACGCGTTACTCGCACTCAGCAGTATCGCTCGCCGCGGCGTGCAAAGGTCGCGCTCCGCGTCGCTAAATTGGCCGATTGAGGGCGTTATGGACACGACCCCGGATAGTGCCTCCCCTCGTGACGGCGCCCATTACCGAGAAATCGCACAGAAGCTGCGCGAGCTGGCCCGCCAATGCCATTTTCCCGGCGCCAGACGGGAGCTGCTCAACCTAGCGGCGCGATTTGATCGCAGAGCTGATCATTTCGCGTCGAGAGCGGAAATTCCTACCCGAGAGCACCCGCCGTAGATCTGGATGCGTCGGCGGGAAAGGCCGGCTGACCGGCGCCGGTCTCGGTAAGGACTTACGGCAGGGTCATTCGGGCGCGGTTTCGGTTACGCTCACACCAGAAAGCGGAATCCCGGCTCGCGCGAGAGCATCGCAAAAGAGGTCGGCATGCGGGCCGTCGCAGCCGGGGTAGCGACGCCGGAACCCCGCCACTGTCAACCGTGGCTCGAGCTCCAACAACCGCCGCGCCGAAGCCCGTGCTTCGTCCGCTCGACCCGCCAGTACCAGTGCGATTACGAGCAGCCGATGCGCCGCCGTGTAAGTCCGGTTCTCCCGTAAAGAGCGCAGAGCGCATTCGATCGCCCTTTCGTACTGGCCGTCGACGAGATAGGCCATTCCAGCGTAGGCGTTATAGGCATACATGAGAGGATCGTAAGGCGACAGCGCCATCGCGTGGTTGATCTCTTCGATGGCCCGAGGGCCATTGCCCATCCAGGCATGCGCTGCTGCGCTCCACATCCAGGCCGGCGCCGCATTGGCGTTGATCCGCAGTGCCGCCTCGAAACGGCGGAAGGCAAGATCGAAATCTTTGTAAAGATAGGACGCGACCTGCCCGTGAACGGCGAGCGCCATCGGTTCCATGTTGTTGCAATCAATTGCCGCGAGTGCAAACCGGTCCGCCTGCCTCGCGTCATCCGCCGGATCGGGCGACCAGCCCTGTCCGACGCGCAGCACATGCCAGTAAGCCCGCCAAGCGAGAGCAGCGGCGTAATGTGGGTCCTTCGCGATCGCGGCATCGAACAGCGCCTCCGACGTCTCGAAGACCGCGCGCGAGGAGTTGTGCATATTATCCAGCGCGCGCAGAAAGAGGTCGTAGGCCTCCAGGCTGTCCGGCCGCTTGACGCGAATCCGGTTCATTTCAGCCGCGTGCAAGTAGGGCGCGACCTTGCGGACAATCATCTCAGACAAGCGATCCTGCACCTCGAAGAGATCCAGAAATCGTTCATCCAGCTTCGAGTACCAGAGCGCGGCGCCCAACTGCGTGTCGGTCAGTTCGATCGTCAGACGCAGCCGATCCTCGACGATCCTCATACTGCCGGACAGAACGTAACGAACCCCCAACGCATCGCCGATCTCGCGCGGATGGCGATCCTGATTCCTGAAGGCCAACGTCGACAGCCGAGAAATCACGAAAAAGTTCGGAACACGAGATAACGCTTCGATAAGGTCCTCGACCAGCCCCTCGGCAATGAGGTGATGCGCCGGATCGCCGGTGAGATTGCGAAAAGGCAGCACTGCAATCGAGGGTTCGCGCCGGGGCTCGCGCGCCGGATCGTACAGCGGCCTGGCAGTGGGCTCGCTATGCTTCGTGATCTCCCATCTAACCGGAGATAGGGCTGGCGACCGGGCCTCCGCGGCCACGCCAAGTTCGTCCTCTGGACGTTCCTCGGAAATCATAGGAGCGGCCAAGTGGGGCGATTCAACTCGGATTGCTTCGTAGACGGCGGTGGTCTCTTTTGAAGGAGGCAGGTCGAGGACGGTCCGCAGCGCCTGCCTGCAACGCTCGAATTCGCGGATCGCCTGCGCGCGATCGCCCATTTGCGCAAAAGCCCTCATCAGAATGCGCACGGCGCCTTCATGCGTCGGCTCGAAATTGACCAGCCGGCGCGCGGCCGCCGCGCGCATTTCCGGTTTCGCGTGCTGTTCAGGCAGGCGGTCGAGTTCCGCCTCCAATATTTTCCGCACACGATCCTCGAAGAACGTTCGCTCGGCCGCAAGCCATTGGTCGAAGGCTGGTGTGATCCCGTCGAGATCTTCGAGAAGGCGCTCGCTGTAGGGCTGGAGGAGATTGTTGGTTTCGCCAGTCGGGTCAGCGCTCGCCTGGAGGATTGCGAGGGCATCGACCCAGCACTTCCGGAGATCGATCCGGACACTGTCGCGATCGATCTCGACGAGGCTGGGGACGTGCCGGTTGACCACGCTGTTGAGCTCCGACAGCGATTGCCGCAAGCTCATTCGGGCCTGCGCGTCGGGCGAACGATCCCACAACAGGCCGATGAGACGACTTCGCGAGACGCGCTCGCCTTGCGCGATGCACAAGCAGGCCAGCAATCCGCGTGTTTTTCGTCCACGCGGCAAAAAGTCGGCGCCGCCGGGCGCGACCGCCCGCATGGTCCCGACAATATAAATTCTCGGTAAAGCCCGCGGTACCCACCCGCCCGTAAACGCAGGAGGGATGTACTCCTCCGCCGCGCTAAAATTAGATCTCACCGTCTCGCCCATTCCGAGCGTCGCGGATCAGGCAGTGAGAAGCCATCTCGGGCGACGTATCGTTGTCGACAGCCCAGGTCTTGATGTCATCATAGCGGCGCCCGGAAGGCCGTGTCACTTTTTCCGCGTGCGGCGGCTGATACTATTTCTGCCCGCGCAATACCCGATCAGCTGCGGCCTAGTCAACGCGACGGGTGCGTCGTCGACCGCGCCCAAGGTCTGCGCCCAAGCGAGCGACACGATGACGCCGCTCCCCGAGAACTACCGCGCCTCCGGCGGGACGTATCTGTTAAGGCAAGCGAGCCATCGGTCGGTTGATCCCGATAGTGGCCAAGGGAGATAAACTGTGACGGAAAGCCCCGACTTTTCAGTCTCCGTGCTGCACAAGCAATGGGCTAAGCGGGTTGTTCAGGAGCGACCCGACGAATTTGCCCAGGCTTGACCGAGTTAGAGCGGAGAGGATCGACGGCACGAGCGGCCGTAGATGCTCCATGCGGTTGGATCGGGCGCGAACGAGCACAATGCCAAACGGCAATGTCGAGATGCACTGTTGGAACTCGATGCTGCAGTCCATTGTGACGAGGACATCATACTGACCGCTCATTCGGCGCAGCAGCTCGCCGTTCTTGATCCCGCTCCAGCCGCGGCCGGAAACGGTGTCTACGGCATGACCATGAAGTTCCGCAGCAAGGCCTATGGGTAGGTGCTCGTTAAGCAGCAGGCGCATCGGCCGCGAGGGTTTCCCGCGCGAGTTCGAGGAATGCGATGGCCTGCTCCCGCCGCACCGAGGGGAATTGGCGTAGAAACTCGTCGAGGGTATCCCCCCTTGCAGGTAGTCGAATAGCGACCGGATCGGCACGCGTGTACTGCAGAAGACCGGCGTCCCACCTAAGATGTCGGGATCCCTGTGCACGATTTGCTCAAGTTTCATCATGGCGATCGTTCCGCAAGTGGGTCGGAATGACAAAGGAATGGACGCGCTCTGATCAATACACCGCACCTCGCGCGGTGATGGGCCAGAGCTGCTGGACGCGGTTGGCGCGGATGGCGACATACCAGTCGTAGAGGTTGACGGTCGGGTCGCAATGGCCGGGCACTAGGCGGATTTTGTCGCCGATCTGGAGGCGGTTGGTGGCGCCCGAGATGCCGAGGCGGCCGTGCTCGTCGGAGGCGCGCTCGTAAGTGGCGGCGGGTTCGTCGCAGACCAAAGGAGGCCCCGAGTTCGAAGGCGAGCGCCTTGAGGCCCGCGTCAACGATGGCGCGGTCGTCGGTCGGGCGGCTCATCACCGTCGCCCACACGAAGAGGCTCGGCTCGAAAGCCTTGGTTGGGGCGCCGTCGCGGTCGAGGTTGCGGCCGTAATCGGCATCCATGAAGATGTACGAGCCGCACTGCAGCTCGGTGTAGACGCCGCTCGCCGATTCGAACTCAAAGGTGCCGGTGCCGGCGCCGGTGATCGTCGGGCAGTCTATCTTGCTGCGCGCCAGCAGATCGCGCGTCAGTCTGGCTTTTTTTGTGGCCTCGCCGATCGCGTGCTGCCGCTCCTCCCAGCCGCGCAAATGCTGCGCCGAGCCGTGATAGGCCTGCAATCCGCCAAAGGTCAGGTGCGGCGCGTCCGCGATCTGCCGCGCCAGCGCGAGCGCCGGCCCACCCGGCTCGACGCCGCAGCGGTTGCCGCCCATGTTGACCTCGACATAGACCGGCAGGGTGACCCCCGCCTCGCTAGCTGCCTCGTCGAGCGCGCGGATCTGGCTCGGATCGTCGGCGCACACGCCAATGCGGGCGATATTCGCGAGCGCGGTGAGGCGGCGCAGTTTCTGCCGGCCGACGATCTCGTTGGTGACGAGCACGTCCCGGACCCCGCCTTCGACCATCGCCTCGGCCTCGCTGACCTTCTGCACGCAAACGCCGACGGCGCCGAGCGCGACCTGCTGCAAAGCAATGACCGGGCATTTGTGGGTCTTGGCATGCGGCCGCGCCCTGACACTAGTGCCGGCGATGCGGTCGGGCAGGCGGCGCAAATTGCGTTCGAACACGTCGAGATCGACGATGAGGGCCGGGGTGTCGACCTCGTCGAGAGACATGCCGATCTCGGCCGGCGGGCGGGTGGTCATGGGCGCAGCCTCCTCGAAGCTCGGGTTCGAGGCTCGCGCAACCGCGGCCAAATTGCAACCGGCGGCCCCCGAACGGACGACCATCAAATTGCCGAATTGGGGTGATAGACAACAGCATGCGCTGTTCGGAGATGATTCGTCACCCTCGCAAAAGCGGGGGTCCAGAGGGGGCAGCCGCTGCGGCCCTGCCACCCTGGATTCCGGTTTGCGCGGGAATGACGAGAGGGGTCCTGGAAGACGGGCCTCCTGATCTCCTCCTGACAAAACAGGAGAAACAGGCTAGGGGTGGTCTGCCAACTTGGCGCGCAGCGCACGGGCGTCGACCGGGGCCCGGACTTTGGCGTCGTTGTCGAGATACACGTACACATCGCGGGCGTTGCGGCGGGACGGCTTCCTGCCAGGAGCGATGAGCCGCGCGTCTCTGGGTTCGAGGCCCCGGGCCCACAGCTTGATCCGCGTCGCCCAATGATCGAGCGCCTCGTCCGAATAGCCGCTGGCGTAGAGTTCCTCGGAGCCGTGCAGGCGGAGATAGACGAAATCGGCAGTGAGATCCTCCGCATAAGGCCACGCCACCGAACTGGCGAAGACGAGCACTATCCGATGCCGGCGCAACAGCGCCACAAAGGCGGGATCGAGAAAGCTCGTGTGGCGAATCTCGATCGCGTGCCGTAAGTCCCGTCGATGTTCTGTCCGCAGCCAGGCGCGGCCGGCGAGGCGCTGGTCGTGCCGTTCGGCGACGGCCGCCGCGGCCTCGGTGTCCCTCGGCAGCAGAGCGAAAAAATGTTCGAGACGCGCCAGGTCAAATCTGAAGCGCGGCGAAAATTGCCAGAGAAAAGGGCCCAGCTTCTCCTCTAGGCGCAGCACGCCGGAGGCGAAGAAATTGGCGAGTGGCGTCTCGATGTCGCGAAGCTGCTTCAGATGCGTGATAAACCGGCTCCCCTTGACCGCGAAGACAAAGTCTTGCGGCGTTTCGTCGTGCCATCTGGCGAAGGAATCGGGGCGCTGGAGCGAGTAATGGGTGCCATTGATCTCGATCGTGTCGACTTGCCGGCTGGCATAGGAGAGCTCATCGGAATGCCGCAGCCCGGACGGATAGAAGCTGCCACGCCAACCGCCGTAGTTCCAGCCGGAGATGCCGATGCGTACCGTTCCCGAGCGGCTCATCGCACGTCGGCGATCGGGTGTGATAACACCACCTTATGCTGACCATCTCCGGCCTGACATACCGCATCGGCAGGCGAACCTTGCTCGACCAGGCAAGCGCGCAAATTGCCGAAGGGAGCAAGGTCGGTCTGGTCGGCCGAAACGGCGCCGGCAAGTCGACCTTGCTCGACTTGATCCGCGGCGTTCTGCTGCCGGACGGCGGGTCGATCGAACTGCCGCGCGGCTGTCGGATCGGTTTTCTGGCGCAGGAGGCCCCGGGCGGGGAGGCGAGCGCGCTCGAAACCGTCCTCGCGTTCGATACCGAGCGTGCCGGACTGCTGGCCGAGCGGGAGGCCGGAACAGAGCCCCTGCGGGCCGCCGAGATCGAGACCCGGCTCGTTGAGATCGAGGCCCATTCGGCGCCGAGCCGGGCCGCGCGCGCCCTCGCCGGGCTCGGCCTCGACGAGGCGATGCAGCGCCGGTCCGTCGCAGATCTGTCGGGCGGCTGGCGGATGCGGGTTGCGCTCGCGGCGATTCTCTTCGCCGAGCCCGACCTGCTGCTGCTCGACGAGCCGACTAACCACCTCGATCTCGAGGCGGCACTGTGGCTCGAGCGGTTTTTGCGCAATTATCGCCGAACCCTGATCCTGGTGAGCCACGATCGCCGCTTCCTTAACGCGGTGACGACGGTCACCCTGCATCTCCAACACGGCAAACTAACCGCCTATTCCGGCGGGTTCGACGCCTATCTGCGGGCCCGTACAGAAGCGGCGCAGCGGCTCGGAGCTTTGGCGCGCCATCAGAGTTTGGAACGCCAGCGGACCCAGGTTTTTGTCAACCGCTTTCGCTACAAGGCGTCAAAGGCCCGCCAAGCCCAGAGCCGGCTGAAGGCGTTGGCGCGGCTGGAGCCGATCGTTCTCCCGGCCGACGAGGCGCCGGCGCACATCGCCTTCCCGGATCCCCTACAGCTGAACCCGCCGCTGATTTCGATAGAGGGGGCCGCGGTCGGCTATGTCCCGGGAAACCCCGTGCTGTCGCGGCTCGATCTGCGGCTCGATCCAGACGATCGGATCGCGCTGCTCGGCGGCAACGGCAACGGCAAGACGACACTAGCGCGTTTGCTGGCGGGGCGCTTAGCGCCGATGGCTGGACGCATGACCCGGTCGCCAAAGCTCGCCTGCGGCTTTTTCGCGCAACATCAGATCGAGGAGATGCGGCCGGGCGAATCGGCCTTCAATCACCTTTCCGCACTGCTGCCCGACGACACACCGGAGGCGGTGCGGGCGCGGCTCGGCAGGTTCGGCTTCGGCCAGGAAAAGGCGTTCGTCGCAGTGCGGGACCTCGCCGGTGGCGAGCGGGCGCGCTTGAACCTCGCTCTCGTCACCTATGATGCCCCCGCTCTTTTGATCCTCGACGAGCCGACGAATCATCTCGACATCGAGGCTCGCGAAGCGCTGGTCCAGGCGATCAACGATTTCTCCGGCGCAGTGGTCCTGGTGAGCCATGACTGGCATCTGCTGGAACTCGTTGCCGACGGTCTCTGGCTGGTCGAAGGCGGGACGGCCCGGCCCTTCGAGGGGGATCTCAACGATTACGAGCGTCGGTTGCTCGACGGCGGCGGATCAGCGGAGGGCATCCGTTCGAGTGAGCCGCAATCCGGCAGCCGCCGGGCAGCCCGGCGGCTCGCGGTGGAGCGCAGGCGCGACCTCGAGCCGTTGCGCCAAGCCGCGCGCCAGGCTGAAGAAAAAATCACGCGGCTGGCCGAGGAACGCGAGGTGCTCGATCGCGTCTTGGCCCGACCTCCTGGCCTGCGGGACAACGGGCTGGCGCTCACTGCCGCCCTCAAGCGCCGCGCTGAATTAATGCGGTTGATCGAGCGGGCGGAAATAGAGTGGCTGGCCGCCGAAGAATCGATAGAGCGGGAAGCCCGATGAGCCTGGGCTCTCAGTCCTCGCCTGATTATGGCGATTCTTCGGCCGCAATCGAAATTTCCGGTCAAAGGATTATGATTGAGTGGCGTCAAGGCGCGAGACTCGCGGCCAAAGGCCGCAGAGTGCAGTCATCCTCTGTTACACTTTGACAAACTTGGCTCAAACGGCCTATCCACTTTCCCGGAGACGGGAGTTCTCCTTAAGGGCGTGGAGCCGCAAGGAGACGAGACCATCATCCGAGTACCGCGTTCCCGAACTAGGTTTCGCTATGGCCGACACTCCCGCGATCACCGATCGGAACCTCGAAGCGACAACGAACATTTCCCTGAAGCGGGAGCCGGCTTGTTTCGCCTTTTTGTCGCCGCGCTCGATTTTACCGCCGATGCCGATCAATTCGATCAACCTCGACCTCGCTTCGGCCGATTATTTTGACGGGCGCGCCTCGCTTTGGGCGGCTCTTGAGATGCGCTCTTGCGTCAGCGACGAGCGCCCCACGGCAATTCTCGGCTTCGACGAGACTTTTCTCCGCCCATTTGCTCGCGCCCTGATCGAGGCGGCGACGACGCGCGCTGCTTACCGCATGTCGATCCTGCAGGAGGCGCGCAGCTCGGAGCGCTATCGGGTTGTCGAATACGTAACCGGCCCCGGCAAAGCGCTCGAAGAGCTGATGCTGCAACCTTTCGACAATGTCGTTTTGATCAGCGCCGCCAAAGGCAAGGATGGCGACGAGACCCTCTTTCAGCTACCGCGCACCGACAGTTTTCTGCGGGCGTTCGCCAAGATGGCCTATGTAGCCGACCAAGCCCTGCATGATCTGCTGGATGACATGGAGCGGGTGGCTCGGCAACGTAAGCCGGTCGCCAACACCTGAGGCCATCCGACGCTACAAAATCAGAGCGCGACCAATCCGGCGTCCCATCCGAAAATCCAACAATAGGCATCGGTGGCAACAGCAAGGGGACTGACCGCCCCCTTGCGATGATTGCCTAGACGCTTGGCGCAAATTCCAAGCGGGTTGACGTTATTGCACGGTGCCGTGAGGGGTCATGCGCGAGCCGCCCGGCTGCCCAGGGGGCATCATGCCCGGGGCAGGAGGCGCCGATGGGTTTGAGAAGTTCCCCGCCTGCAGCCGCTGCAGCTCTTCCTGGTTCAGCTGGTTGGCGCTACCCCCGGTCTCGTATGCTCTACCGCGATGATACCCCGCCATCTCGTGATGATACGCCGCCATCTTTTTGTGGTGGTAATGCGCCCGTGCGTGACGATAGCTCGGCGGCGTTGCCGAACTGGTATCAGACATCGAAGACGGCGGCATCGCCGAGGGAGCCATCGCCGCCGGCGGAGTCGAGGGCGTCGTGCGCGGCCCCGAGAGAGCCGCTCCCCCTGGGTTCGGGCCCGAGCTGTACGGCGTCAGTCCCGGTCCGCCTGGGTTCGGGCCCGGCGTTCCTACGGCGTTGCCACCGGACGGACTAGCCCCTTGCGCCCAAACAGGTGCCGAAAACGCGAGTGCGGCGGCCACCGCCACACCGGTCAAAAGATGATGTTTCATCTGTGCGATCCTCTCTCTCTGGGTCCTAACTTGGACATGGTCGGACGACTAGCATGGCTGCCGTTTGGTCGAAGTCCTCTCCTCTATCCTCAGATGGTATTCTCAACCGTTTCTGCGAGTCTGCTGTGCTCATCTACTGTTGCCGGAGTCCCCGCGACCCGGGATCCCTTAGCGCGCGAGCTGGGACGGGCATCGAAGAACCGGACTCCAAGCGCGGGGGTTTCCTGCCGATAGAGCTGACTGCATGTCTTCCCGCCCGAGCTCGCTCTGCAACTTGGCCCGCAGTTAACGACTAAGGATGTGGATATGTTCCCAGTACGCAATTTTCCCGCCTATCACTCCGCTCGATTGGTTCACAGGATATAGCGGCAAGCTGGCTTTGGCAAGCGCAATGGTAGCCTAGACGCCGACGGAATAACCGAAAAAGCGAGGCGAATGTCTTGAGTTCGAAATAAAACTTGGCGGTGACCCGTATGTCTTCTTTGCGGCATCGCAGAAGAGGGCCGCGCTCCTGCACCGCTCAAATTCGGACAGCCAGCCGGGCCGCATTGCCGCCATCGCGCCGACCCTTCCGGGTGACGCCGACGGCGGCAGTGCGAAGCGTCGGGAGACCGGTGTTACCGCGTTCGCGTAACCGAGAGGGCGGCGTCCAGCTTATATTATCACGAACATACGTTTGCCTGGCTCAACTGGTTTGAGCTGTGGACTGCTTCTTCGACTTCTTTTTGGCATGATGGGACCTTGAAGATTTTTTCTTCTTCGTCGTGGTGGTCGGAGCAGTGGATGCCGAAGCGTCTGGGGCCATCGTCTGTCCGGTCCCCGTAGTCTGGGCATAGGTTTCGACCGGTAACGCGGTACCGGCAACAAATGTGAACAACGCCAACGCCGAGATGAGCGCCTTCATCGGTGAACTCCTGAGTCAAAATAACGACGCGTCGCTTTTCTCGCACTCTTGAAGAGAGCGCAACCAAAGATTACCGCCGCAATAGTTGCGACCTCCAGCCGCACACTTACAATATCATGTCTGGGGTGGTGCGCGGTAAGAATTATAGAAGAAACAGCATAAATGTTTGCATTGAGACTTTGATCGATCGGCACTACTACCCAACCGGAGAGAGGGGTCGCCCGGCCCAATCGAATTCGGTTGAAGCGGTCGTTTGGTTGGTAGCAACGCTCGGCCATCTGTCTGTTGACAATTTCAAAAAAAAACCGCCGCGCTTCACTGCGGCGGTTGTCGGGGGTCCCTGACAGGGACCCCCGACATTTTCAAGTGAGAAGACTGCTTTTATGGGAAGACGATCTCGACGCGGCGGTTCTGCGGCTCGCGTACGCCGTCCGGGGTCGGAACGCGCAGATCGTTTTGACCGCGGCCGGCAACCGTCATGTCGCTGCGTGGCACACCGAGGCGTTCGAGCGCTGCGGCGACGGCATTGGCGCGGCGTTCGGAAAGCCGCTGGTTGTAGCCGGCCGACCCTGATGTATCGGTGTAGCCGGTCACTTGAAGCGTCACGCGACCGCCCGAGTGATACTGGTTCGCAGCGAGTTGAAGGATCTGCTGGCCCTCGGGAGTGATGTTGTATTTATCCCAATCGAAGAACACGAGATAGACCTGATGGGTCGGCGGCGGCGGCGGGGCCGGAGGCGCCGGCGGCGGCGGAGCCGGGGGCGGCGCGCCGAACTTCATCGTCAAGCTGGCGACGATGTTCTGCGTGTTGTAGCCCGACGTGTATTTTACGCCCGAGAAGCCGAAGGGCGGGAACGGGGCTATCCCTTTGTTGTTGAAGCTCGGCGAAGTGGTCGCCTGGTAGCGATAATCGACATCAAAGGCGAGCAACGGGTTGATGTCGTAGCGGATACCGGCGATCGCCTGATAGCCGAAATTCCAGTTGCTTCCCTTCAGGAAGGTTCCGCCAAGAGTTGGGTTCGGAAAAGGCGTGCCTGCCCCGATCCTGCCCAGTACACCTCCGGGCCCGCTGACCGTCGTCGGGCCCAACCCGTTTAAGGTGACCGGGTTGAGTGAGACGGAGTCTACGTTGTCCACCGCGCCGACGCCGAACCCGATATGCGGGCTGACCGGCCAGCCTATGGTGAAGTCGTAGATGAAGTTGGTCATAATCGAGTGGGTAACTCGCTCCCCAGTAAACGCCGAGTTGACGTTGGGGCCGAAGAACGCGCCAAAACTCGACAGCCCATTGCGCCGATAACTGTATTCTTCTTCGACACGCACCGGGCCATACTGGATACCCAGCCGGCCTCCAGCGTTGAAGCCGCTGTCATATCGCGCGCTGCCGTTGAAGCTGCTAAAAAAAGGGCCATTGGCAGGGACAAGCCCATTGTCGACCCTGAAAGGCGTCGTCGTGATCGTGTCCTTCTGGTTCGAAAGGCTGGTCCACCCGCCCTCCGGTCCGACGTAGAAGACTGGCGGACCAAAGCTCGACAAGAACGGCACTTGAAATTGCGCATTCGCCTCGGCGCATCCGAACGCCACGGCAAGCGCTGCGCCAGCGCCTAGCAGATAGCGAGTTTTCATCCCTTACCTCCGGCCACTAAAAATACGCGTATGACGATGGTCGTCGCGCCACCGATGGCCGATCTTCGCTATCCACCGATCCGATGGCAAACGGTTTTTCTCTCAACGAGACCGCTTGCCGGCGAATCTCTGCAGAACGGTGTCTGCTGTGGCAGGTACGCAACAGTTTGGCTCCAACGCAGCGAAACTCTAGTCGTATGTGCGCGTCTTTTGCGCAACACCGCGCGACCGATCGCGATGCCGGCCGCGTTGCGACGGGTTTTGGGAACCCATCAGGCTCGCGAGCGTAGTCGGCCCGCCTGGTTTTCGCGGTCGCCGACGACCCCGAGGTCATTCAACGTGCGGTGAAACCGCGGAGGCCGAATTTAGGATCGGTTGCGCGGTGGGCGGGGGCTTTCCGGCTCAAGGGTCGATGAGGACGCCGGGATTGAGCAGTCCCTGCGGATCGACCGCGCGCTTCGCGGCGCGCAAGGCCTCCGCGAAAAGCTCGGGCCGCTGTTTGTCGTACCACGGGCGGTGGTCGCGGCCGACCGCGTGATGGTGAGTGATCGTCCCGCCCGCGGCGATCAGCGCCTCGCTGGCGGCGCTCTTGATCGTATGCCACTGCGACAACAGATCGCCGTGCCGCCCCAAAGCATGGAAGGAGAAATACGGCGCCGGCCCATCGGGGTAGGCGTGGGTGAAGCGGCAAGTCACCTGCCCCGGCCGCCCGGTGGCCTCGCGGATTGCCGCTTCGGTCGCGGTCTTCACGGCATCGTGAAAAGCTTCGAAGCGCTCCCAGGTGATCGCGGTCTCAAAAGTGTCGGCGATGATCGCCCGTCCCACCAGCGCTCGCGGGCATAGGGCATGCGGATAAAGGCGTTGCGCCACATTCCTGCCGCCCCTTCGCGATGCGCATCCGCCTTATCCGGATGTTCGGGTATGCCGCCATGATCGGCGCAGCATTCCAAGGCTCGGGCGATCCATGCATCGACCGGGTGGTCGCCCGACTCGAACGCCAGCACCAGGACCGCCGCTCTCCCGTCTCCCGCTCCGGTGTTGTACGCCTCCTGCGGGTCGAGGATGCGGCAGTTCGCCGGATAGAGGCCGGCTTGGGCGATCGCTCTGACGGCGCGGGCAGCCGAGAAGAAATCGGCGAATTGCACCGCGCCCCCGGCGCGGAAGCGCGGCCGGTCCTGGAGCCGCATCCACGCCTCGGTGATCACGCCGAGAATGCCTTCCGACCCGATGAACAGCCGGTCGGGGCTGGGACCGGCGCCGGAGCCGGGAAGGCGTCGCGTCTCGACCAGGCCGCGCGGAGTGACGACGCGCAGATTTTCGACGAGATCGTCGATGTGCGTGTAGAGGGTGGCGAAATGGCCGCCCGACCGCGTCGCGATCCAGCCCCCCAATGTCGAGTATTCGAAGCTCTGCGGAAAATGCCGCAGGGTCAGTTCATGGGGCTTGAGCTGCGCCTCGAGCGCGGGGCCAAAGACGCCGGCCTCGATGCGGGCGGCGCGCGAGGTGCGGTCGACCTCGACGACGCGGTCCAGATGCCGAAGATCGAGCGAGATCGCCGCGCGGCACGCGGTGCCCTCGATCGCCGGCTTCGACGCCGCCGACGACGCTGCTGCCGGCGCCGAACGGGATCAGCGCCGCCTGCGCGCCGCCCGCCCAATCGGCGACCGCGGTGACCTCTGCTTCGTTGCGCGGGTAAGCGACGACGTCGGGCGCGTTGTCGTAAAGACCGGCAAGGCCCCGCGCGTAGTCCGAGAAAGACTTGCCGTAGGTGTGGGCGACCCGGTCGTAATGTTCGCTGGAGCAATGCGGCGCCAAGGCCGGCGGCGGGGCGATCCGCGGCGGCCGCAATGCGATCTCGGACAGCGCCGGCGGGTCGCGCTCGTCGAACCGGTCGACGGCGAACAGCCGGCGGTAGCGGTCGAGAGCGGCAGCCTCCTCCTCGTCCGTCAGACCCTCGCCTTCACGCCCCCAGCCGAAGTGTTTGAGCCGCCGTTCACCCATCTCGCTCTCCCCGGTTCGAACGCCGGACGAATAGCCGGAATCCTCAGAAAAACTTCAACTCTGCAAATCGTCGGCCTTCTTGTTGAGCGAGGCGATCAGACCGTCGATGCCGCTGGTGCGCAGGATGTTCGCGAAATCCGATCTTCGCGTCGCCAGCTCGCTGATCGAGCCGGAGAGGTAGATATCGCGAATTTGCCAGGCATTATCGTTGTCATGGACGACATAATTAATGGCGACCGGTTCACCGTTGGATTTGATGATTTGAGTTTTGATCAAGGTGCCGTGCTTGATCTGCTGCTGCCCGAGCACTTGGAGCTTTTCGCCGGCGTAATCGTCGAACCGGGTAGCGTAAATCGCGGCGATGTAGCGAGTATAGGCCTGCACGGCGCGCCGTTTCTGCTCGGCCGTCAAGGTCCTCCATGTCGGGCCGACCGACAACCGCGCCATGAACGGCACGTCGAACGTCCCGCGCACGAACGGCTCCAGTTTCTCGTAGCGGCCCTTCGGCCCGAGCGCTGCAGCATGCTGCATCACATCGAGCAACACGCCATAGAAATTCCGCACCACATCTGTCGGCGCCCCCGGCGCCGCCGGCGCTTCGGGTAACGGAAAGACCAGCCAGGCGGCCAAGAGGAACCCGAAGCAGATGGCTCTCCGGGGCCCCGACGGTCGGCATCTCGACATGTTCACCCCTCGTGCTCCGAGTCGTCCACACGATTGATCCAGGCAATGACATCGCTCATATCAAATCCGCTACACCGGCGAAAGCCGGTGCCCCCGGCAATAATGGATCCCGGCCTTCGCCGGGAAAGCGCGGAGGGGGACGTCGAGCCGCATCAACTGGCCGCATCACTGAAATGAATCTGGTGCACGAGGTTTCACTCAGCGGCTGATCCAACCGACCGCGTTTGCGGACTGTTCGGCACCGGCATTCTCCAATATCTGCAGCCGCTTGTCGAAGTCGCTGGTATCGATCGCCCGGACGAAGGTGTCGACCATGTGGCTCAGCTTGAACGCGTCGTCGGGCGTGATCGTGCCTTGCGCTGCCGCCCTGACGATCGCCCCCATCGCCGCTGCGATATCGGAAGCGCTGCGGATCGGCGGCACGGCGAGCTGGATCGGCCGTTCCCGGCGCGGCGCGATGATGCGGTCGAGACAGAGCCGCAATGCTCCCTCGCTGCCGCCGAGAGCGAGCTCGACGGCCTTCCGGCTCAGTGCCTCGGCCTCGCTGTCGAAGAGCGCTTCGGCGGCGAGCGTTGCCTTGTTGCGCGCGCCGCGAGGGCGGCCCGCCGGATTGCCCGACCGGCCCTTCTCGAACGGCCGTCCCGGCCCCCTTGCTGGCTGTTTCTGCAGCGAATTTACAGCCATGCTTACTCTCCTTTGCATCAAAAGCGGCCCGTCGCGGGCCGCCATCTCGCGACAGAGTACGATAGCAATTTGGCAATTTGATGATATAGCACTCTAAACAACAATCAATTCGGTCCCGCTCCGGCGCGAAGCTAGTCCTCTGACGCATTTAGATGGTTCAGTGTCATGTCAGTCGTGGAAACGCATCAGCCTGCCCGCGACGGGTGGATGGCCGGGTCAAGCCCGGCCATGACGGTTTTGGTGCTTGTGTTTGAATTTGAGCACTAGGACACCTGCGCGTCAGAGCGCGGACTCTTTCAACGGATCGGCGGATGGTAGGTTCGGCTGATGGCTACGTTGCACTTCATTTGCGGTAAAGCCGCGTCGGGCAAGACGACGTTGGCGCGCGAACTGGCGGCGCGTCACGCAGCGGTCCTGTTCGGCGAGGACGAATGGCTGACGCGTCTTGATGCGGAGATCAACACTCTGGCCGACCATGTGCGTCATTCAAAGCGGCTGAAAGCCGCCTTAGCTCCCCTTGCTGTCCGGCTGCTTCAGTTGGGTGTGCCGATCGTGTTCGATTTCGCCGGTAACACGCCGAACGACCGTGCCTGGGTTCGATCGATATTCGAAAGCGCCAATGCCGACCATGTGTTGCATTATATCGTCGCGTCCGATGAATCGTGCAAAGCGCGACTGCGCTTGCGCAATGAGACGAAGCCGGAAGGAGTTTATTTCGGCTTTGTCAGCGAACACCGGTTCGATGAGGTCACCCGATATTTCACGCCGCCATCAGATCAAGAAAACTTCCATGTGATCTACTACGAAGCCGAGACCCCTCCGTCAAAGGGATAGATGAATGCGTATAAATTGCAGGCAATGTTCCCCAACTGGCTGTGTGCACAATTCAAGAAAACGCAGCAAAATTACCACACTGAAAACATTGCGCTTTTTTGCTGCCGAAATCTGCTGCATAATGTCCCTGAGGGCAAGGGGGGAGAATGTGGCAGTTGCACATGACGAACGAAGCGAAAGAGTGGGGCCTCGTTGCACGCTTTGAGACGATGACCGCCGCCGTGCGCCGCATCCTCGACGCCGAGGGCCTGTGCGACCGAACCGGCCTTCATCTCGAAATGCACGTCGATACGCTCGGCACCGACGACGAGGTTCGGCCATTTTGAATATACGGGGCGCAAGGCACTCTACGTCGTCAAGCGCGAACGCCGGACACATTGAACGATGAAATACGGCTACGCCCGCGTCTCGACCGACGGCCAGAGCATTGAGGCGCAAGTCCGCCAGCTCACCAAGACCGGATGCAAGAAGGTGTTCCGCGAAGTGGCCAGCGGCGCGAAGACCGAACGCGCGCAGCTCCGCCGCTTGCTTGCCGTCGTCGACGCCGGCGACGTGGTGACAGTCACCCGGCTTGACCGGCTGGCTCGCTCGACCCGCGATCTTTTGAACACCCTCGCGGCGATCACGGACAAGAAAGCCGGTTTCCGCTCGCTCGGCGACACATGGGCCGACACCACGACGCGCACGGCCGCCTTATGCTGGCCGTGCTCGGCGGCCTGGCTGAGTTCGAGCGCGATCTAATCCGCGCACGCACCGGCGAAGGACGCGCCCGCGCCGTCGCCAACGGCGTCAAGCTCGGCCGCAAGCCCAAGCTCACCCCGCACCAGCAGAACGAGGCTCGGCAGCGCGTCGCCGCCGGCAACGAAACGCTCCGCGAGATTGCGCGCAGCTACAACGTCCACAACAGCACGATTTCGCGCCTCATTGGAATTTAACGTATTGGGGCTTATGCGGCTTTCGAGGAGAAAGGCGAGGCGGCGACGGAGATACAACATCTAGCTTTTCCCATCCTGTTCCTTCAGCACTGCCACTCTCCCCCGCAGCCGCTTTTTTATCGCTCGATCCTGTATGGCACCGGTCAAGGTCTTATCGATAAATGCGCCAACCAAACCTGCGCCCACCCCATACGCGAATACACAGATCAACCCACGAATGACATCCATGACGGCATCGTCAAACGGCGTGGCAAGGTAGAGCCGAGGCATCCGGTCGACGCTGCCAATTGAAAGGGCACCGACCAGAGCGGCGGCTACTACAATGATGATCAGGCGACAGGTCGATATTCGCCCCACAATCGAAGCGTTGTCCACGAGATCGGTCGCGCGGAGAACCCCCCGCGTTCCATCGACAGTATAAGCCCGCTCGTCGGGAACAAATTGGTTACATCGTCTGCAATGCCATCCGGCATCATACAGCGTAAAGGGAGGATCGTTATTAATCTCGATCATCGCTCATCGCATGCGCGGCCCTCGGCTTATCGCCAGTTGTGACGGGCTGATTTTCCGGATCGGAATCGCAAAGCGCCGCAGTTGTCCCCCAGTTATCCAAACCGTCGTTCGGGCCGGAGGGCTGCGGCGCGACTACAAGGTATGGCCGCGCAGTTAACAAAGGATGACAATGCCGCGCGGATTTTCCAGAACACCGACTTTGCGGTTTCGCACCTTGCGCCCGTAGCTTAGGTCTTGCGGGCAACCGCCTCCAATTGCCGCTTGACGGGATAATAGGTCGGAACGGTCAAGCCAGCCCCCGCACAATTTTCGAAGGTGCATGCGCGCATGCTAATGCTAATGAGACAGGAGGGGGATAGCTGAACCAATGGCAGACACGGGCTGGCTTCAGATTATAAGTGCCGCCCTAGGGGGAGGTTTTGTCGGCGGTTTCACGCTCAAAATTCTCGATATCGGCTATCAGGAATTTCAGCGGCGTAGAACCGAGCGGCAGACTGCCACCAAATTTGTCGATGAGCATTTAGACCCGCTGTTGAAATCGGCAGACGAACTCAATGGCAAGCTCCGGTCATTAGCCGAGAGCGATTTTCTGGAATTACACGATGTCGATTACACCAAGCTAAGTGAAAGCCATCAATTTGCCAGCCTGTTATTTCTGTTCGGCGGTTTTTGGGCACAGATCGAAATTATTCACCAGCAGGGCATGACCGTCGCCATGGGTAGGGATATTCGCGGCGCTCGCCTTCAACAGTTTTTCGATTGTCTGGAATCCCGCCGCGTCCGCATCGTTGACCGGATTTTACAGCGCGCCGTGGGCGAAGTGTTTATCAAGGACGGCAAGACCATCACTTTCGTAGATTTTGTATCGGCGTTCGACGAGGACGGCGATACCCGAAAATGGCTCAGCCCCTTAGCAACATTCCTTTCTCGCATGCGGCACACGACCGAGCGCCAAAAGCTTTTGCAGTATGGTGCGGTCGTGCATGCGCTGATCGATACATTAGACCCGGCGCATTTTGTGACGCGCGAAAGACCATCTTGGCCGAATAAACTAACGCGGCGATCTTGGCAGGATTTGAATTACCGCGTGTTTGGCCGTTACTTGAATTTTGTGGAGAATAAGCGAAAATATTTAGGGCCGCCCAAAAGAGCGGCCCATCGTAAAGGGGGAGGCAGCCGGGTAAGACTTTGGAACCCTAGGGTTCGGAACGTCTGTTGGACTGCCTTTAGCTCGGAGGCCAAACGGGCCGTTACTGCTAATGTAGGCGCTCGATGCCGAAATGCAAGAGCACGGATAGCACCCGAAACACACCGCCGCCCCGTCAGTCTGAAACGGCGTCAATTTTCCATAATCGCGCTTCTGCGACAAAAATCGAAATTGTCGCCGGGTGCAAAGCAGGGTCAGCATGGAGCCGGTGTCGGAAAGTGTTTCACCTTGATCGTGCCGGATCGTTGCTCGGCTTGCCACAGATCGTATTGCAGTTGCAGTTGCAGCCAGCTTTCCGGCGAGCGCCCGAACGCCTTTGACAGCCGGATTGCCATGTCGGGGGAAATTCCCGCATGACCATTGAGCAGCATCGACAGCGTGCGCCGCGAGACGCCAAGGCCCTCAGCCGCGGCCGTGACGGTCAGCTTCAAGGGATCGAGGCACAGCTCCTTGATGACCTCGCCCGGATGCGGGGGGTTGTGCATGCGCGCCATTGGTTCTCTCACCTCCTTCCGGTTCAGTGGTAATCGACCAGATCGACATTGGTGACGTGCTGACCCTCGAATTCGAAGATCACGCGCCAGTTGCCGGAGATCGACACCGACCATTGGCCCGCGCGATCACCACGCAAGGGATGCAACCGGGCACCGGGCAGCGCCATGTCGGACGGCACCGAAGCCGTCTCCAAAGCCGCCAGCACCGCGCGCAGCCGCTTCACGTGCTGGGCGGAAACGCCGCTTGTGTCGCCCCGTGAATACAGCCGCTCCAGCCCCCTGTGGCGAAAGCGCAGGATCATAGGTGGGAAGTGTGACGTATCGCATTACACTTGTCAAGCATGTAAATTGATTGCGTTGCTTCACTCGGCCGGTTTTGACACCGCACCCGGCCAGTGGCACACCTATTTTATAATGACTGACAAACCACCCCGGCGACCACCCCAGCGACAAGCCCCCTCCCCCATCAGCGGCACAGCGCAACAACGCCCGCTATTGTGCCAGTCTGGGCGGTCGGAAACCGAAGCGCGAGGATCGAGGCACCGGCCGGCCGGGCGGAAAAAACCGCAGCCATGAATTTCTCCTCTGCCGCCGACGAGTTCCGCGGGCAGGAATTTTCCCGCCTCAGCGCCGCCGTGAAGGCGTTCCGGTCGATGACTGCCGACGCCTTCCGCACCGAAATCGCGCTGATGGCCGTACTCGGCGGCCTAGCCGAGTTCGGGCGTGCGGATCAGCATGTCGGTGGCGGGCCCGCCCGCCTCCCGGATCTCGAATACCGGCGCGCCGGCCGCAAGAAACGAGCTCAGATGAAAAATCCCACGGAGCTTCACATCGGTCACGCCGAACGGGATGACAGCGGGCGAATGGCTGTGCACCACCGCCTTGACCTCGGGGCGGGCCTTATAGATCTCGCTATCGATGAAGCGTTCGAGATAGAGGGCTGGAGGCTTGGGGTCGATCGCATTGCCGTCGCGGTCGAACTCCATGATGTCTGCCGCGGTCACCAGGCCGGGCCCCCGTTCTTGTCATGGCGCGCACTGACATGGCCGAAGCCGTCGACCACACCCTGATCGTAGAGGATGCGATTGGCGGCGACGAGATCGTCGATCAATGCGGGGTCGGCCGGCAGCGTCTGCGCACCCGCGGCGATAATCATGACAAGCCCCGCAAACAGAAGGAACAGCTTCCGGAACGTAGCACCGTAGGATGGGTGGAGCGAAAGCGATACCCATCACACGGCAAGTCCCGGTCCGGAGGCGCTGGGTTTCGCTCGGGGCTCAACCCATCCGACGAAGGACCCGCGTCTCCGGCTCTAATGGGCAAGCGGATCCGGGCGGAGCTGGAATTCGACGACGAGGGGGCTCGACAGTGTTTGCGGCGTAGCGCCTGGTGCGCCCGGGGCTGGGGCGTCAATGCCTTCTATGTGGAACGGCGTCCGGTTGCCGGAAGTCACCCATAATTCGCGGCCTTTCCAGCCGGCGTTCGGGTCGTCGATGCGGCCTTCGAGACCCTTGGCGAAAAAGCCCATCGGGTAGGGCACGCGCAGTTCGATGATTTGCCCGCCGACCAGCGCGTGCAATGAATCCGACTGGTTGCCGGTTTCGAACGGAACGTTGGCGCCGAGCCCCAAAACATTGTGCTGGTCGACCCACATGTAATAGGGATTCTCCTCGGCGCCCGGATCGCCCTGAAAGCCTGGTCCCGGCAAGGCGTAGAACGAAAAGCCCTCGGGGCATTTCTCACCCTTCTCGGCGCCCGGCCCATTCAGCGGCCCCTGGCACTTGCGCCGGTCGAAGCTCGCGATGTGGCCGCTGTCGAGCGGCAGCCATGCGACGCCATTGCGGTCGACATCCATGCCACGGATGCCAAAGCCCGGCAGCGGGATCTTGTAGATCTCGGCCAAGGCGGTCTCGGGCGGATTGGAGCCCGGCGCCACGCGGATGATGTATCCGGGATGGACCAGGCTGGAGCCCCAGATCGAGCTGTCGGCCGGCGACCACGCGATCGCGTACATGCCGAACGGGACCCGCGTGTCCTTATTTGGGTCGATCGCCTGACCCGGCTCGTTCCAGCTGTCGGTGCGCTTGCCGCTGCCCACGGTATCGACGATCAGCGGCGTCCAACCCTGCGCTTTCGCCGCATCACCCGTCTCCCAGAACTTTTTGGTGTTGATCCAGCCGACGACGGCCAGCTCGGGCACGGGGGCTCCGCCGAGGCCGGTGTTGTTGCTAAGCCACAGCGTGTTGTCGGCGTCCTCGGCGAAGTTCAGGTGATGCGTGCCGAAGCAGGTATCAATGGTGGTGAATTTCTGCGTCTTCGGGTCGTACGCCGTCACCTGGCGCGAGTTCTGGAAGAAGCCCTCATGCGTGACGTCGAGTGGATAGATCTGGGCGGAGCGCAGCGGCGAGCCTTTCTTGCAGTAGGCGGGGATATCGTTGGGCGCGCGGTTTTGCGCAGTCCAATAGACGCGCCCGTCCTGGTCCATCGCCGAGGTGTGCGCATTGACCTTGCTGTCCCAGGTCTGCTCCATGCCCCAATAGGGTGACGGATTGATGACCTGGTTGGCGAGCGCTGAACTCGGCGTATCGGGGCGGAACGGCGGCTGGATTGTCGTCTTGGTGTTGTGCACCGGGTCGAGCACCGGCTGCGCATTGCTGCTGAGCTCGGTGTCGCCGTAAATCGGGCCGTAGGCGTTGACCGTCGGATTGCGCCGGTCGGTCGTCGTCAAATCGTGCAGATAATGCTTGGGGTCGAGCCAGTCGCGCACCGTCACGACGATGTTGCGCTCGACGCCGACCGGCCGCGGCGGGCTGCGGCTCGGCAGCTCGCCCGCCTGGATGCGGTCGGTCCAGTCGGCGAGCGCCTTCAGGTGGCCGCCGTCCGGCGTCATTAGCTGCGTGATAAAGTTCACCATGTCGTGCCCGGCCGGTCCGACCGACAGCCGATACGACCACGCATCCTGCGAGGACTCGAATTGGCCGAGTTTGGGCGACAGGTACCGCGTCGCGTAATTGCCGATCTGATGGCAGTTGCCACACCCATTGGTCTTGATGAAATTGAGCCATTGCTGCGGCGTCTTGAAATTTTCCGGGATGCCGTTGCCTTTGTCGCCGGTGCCGGGGAAGCGGCTCTGGTCCGGGAATTTGATCATCGAAGCCCAGTAGATCGCCGGATAGTACTGCGCCGCGGCGGCAAGGCTGGGGGCGGTTTCGGCGGTCAGGTCGAGGATCTTGCCCGGCTCGGCCACGACTTTCGGCGAGTTGACGAGACCGTAGCCGCGCACCCAAACCTGGTAATGCGCTTTGGGCAGATCGGGCACGACGTAACGCCCGCGTTCGTCGGTGACTGCGATCTTGGCGAAGCGTGTGCCGAGCTCGGTGGTCTGCGCGATGACCCACGCCCCGGCTTCCGGGCCGAAGCGGCTGGTGACGACGCCTCCGATATCGTCATCATCGATCTGGACCGTCGGGACCGGGTTCTGCTGAGCCCGCAGCTCTTGCGCGAAGCCGAGCGCAATCAGCCCGAGGCCGAGCACGAAACCCCAGTGAATGCCTTTCCTCTCGCCCATGAAAACGCCCGCCCCTTCTTACGTGATTTCGATGGCATGGTATCGAACTCCGCTCCGGGATGCATCGCCATTCCCGAGGTAGAGCTTTACCGCTCTATGGGCGAAGAAGGGCAGCAGCTTGGCGGAAGGCGTAGAGACCGGTTGTAAACGGTTAGTGGGCCGGTGGTTAGGTTGGTATGGGTAAACTGCTGATTTCCGCTTGCAGCGCTCCCGCACCGTTGAGCCATGAGAACCGGATTCCGGACCACGACCCGGGAGAGCTCGAGCGTTCAAGCGGATCGCCCAACAACTGATTTGGACAGAACGCAGCACCTGCGCTAGAATTATCCCCGGACGCGCAAAAAGCGCGCCTTGCACAGCGGGGAGGATAACATGAGAGGGCTTCTGCTGGGTGCGACGTCGTCCCTCGCGCTCGCAACATTGAGTCAGGTCGCCAGCGCGATTTCACTTATACCGGTAGTCTCGTCACCTTCACGGTGCCGACCGCCGACACCTATCAGATCCTCTCCTATGGCGCGGCGGGACAGTGGGTATCCCGGCTGCACAGGCGGTCGAGGCGCCGAGATCGGGGGCGACTTCATCCTGACCGCAGGCGAGATACTGGAGATTGCCGTCGGCGGCGCGGGCAGGGGCGTTGGTGGTGGCGGTGGCAGTTTCGTTGTCGGTCCGGGAAACACGCCGCTAGTCATCGCCGGCGGCGGCGGCTACAGCGGAGGCGGCGGGGGGGCTGGCAGCGGCAGCTCCGGCGCGAGTGGTCCGGGTGGCGGCGGCGGCTCCTTTGATGCCGGAACGGACCAGATCCTGCTCGCCGATTTCCGAACCGACAACGGCGAGGTGATCATCACCGAAATCGCCGCTGCCGTGCCCGAGCCGGCCTCGATCGCGCTGCTTGGTGCGGGGCTCATCAGCCTCGCAGCTGTGAGGCGCCGTCGGCGAGCGATGCCGCTTGGCAAAAAATTCAAACTGAGACAGAGCCGTTTCTCTTGCTGTATCCCAATCCGGCGTTGGATGGCGCATAGTGTCAATTTCCCCGAAGGAAGCGTCGCCATGCTGCCGACTCCGAAATTCCATCACCTGCATCTGAGATCGACCGACCCCGACGCCGCTACAGCGTTCTATACCAAGCAATTCCCCAGCACCTCGAAGGGGAGGTGGGGCGGCTTTGCGGCGCTGAATTCGCCGAACAACGTGATGGTGCTGTTCGACAAGATGGATGCGCCGCCGGTCAGTGAGCCGCAGAGTGCGATCTGGCATTTTGGCTGGCATGTCACCGACTCGCGCCGCTGTCTCGAAACCTACAAGACCCGGCTGGAGGTCGAGCTCTTGCCGCTCTACACCAGCGAGGAAGGCGGCTCGGTGCTGATCAGCAGCGACACCTGGCCGGGCCAAGGCGGCGTGCTCGGGCTGACCAAGGCGCAGATTGCCGAGGCAAGGCAGAGGCGCGTCGGGCCGGCCGGCGGCGGCGGCTTTGCTTACATGCGCGGACCCGATGACGCGCTCGTCGAATATGCCGGCGACCACCCGGCCGAGCGCTTCAACCACGTGCACCTCTACCAGGAGGACCCGTTGTGCGCGCAGCTGTGGTACCAGAAGCACCTGAACGCGCCGCCGCGGGCCGGCTGGGGCGGCGCACCCGTGAGCGAGTCCGACTGCAAGGTGCCGCGCGGCGCCGACCGGACCTGGCCGGCGCTCAACCGCGAAGGGATGTTCCGGTCGCCGCGGGCCGGCGTCGAATTCGGCGATGTGGCGCTGATCTGGTACGCCAACCAGGGCGCCGCGCCGCTCGCCGGCTCACGCGGGCAATTGCAGGATCACATCGCGTTGAGCGTCACCGATCTCGACGCGTGGGTCGAGAAATTGCGCAGCGAAGGAGTTACCTTCCTCGAACAACCCTACCCGCTCGGCGACACCCGCGCCGTGATGATAGAAGGCCCGAGCCGCGAAGCTCTGGAATTGGTCGAGACGCGATAGTCTCAAAGAGAGGTGCCGGGTGCAGAGCACCCGGGCCTTCGGTCTGATTGCGTCAGCCCCGGTGGACGGCGCTGCGCTGTAAACCCTCGCTCATGCGAGAACGGCGCTCCCTGCGCGAACCACGCGCCGCCTGGGCTTGGTGCCCCAACTTTGCCGCCGAACCATTGACCTGAACCCATCCATGGCCGGGGTCGAACTTTTGCGCATAGCCGCCGGCCAAAATATCAAACGCTTTGTGCGCATGGCTCTTCAGGTCGATGCCGCCATTGGCATGCTGATGCGCGAACCAGTTGGGCGTGATGAAATCCGTTACGAGGACGTCACCGATCTTGTAGCCGTACTGGTCGCTTTCGACCGGGTCGCACACCTCGCCCGCCCAGAAGACGCCTTTGGGATCCTGATAGGCGCTGTTCAGCCAAGGATCCACCGCCATCTCGCAGAGCTCGTGCGTTGCTCCGACGCTGATGCTTGCGTTCTCGGCTTTCAGCGTCTTCACGAACACCTTGGAGATCGGCAACCCCTCGTTTGTCAGATCATGGTAGGCGAGGGCTCCCGCTTCGTCGCTGTTGTCCAGGAACACGAGCCACCAGCTGCCCGAGGCGGGCATCCGGTGCTTGGGGACGAAAGTAAAGGTGGCGGCGTCGACGCCCCAGACCGGTCTCAAATCCTTGTTCCACTGCTGGTCGAAAGCCGGGATCATCTTCTGAACGTCGGCGTCGGAGATGACGGTCGACTCGTTTATCACGGCGATTTGCGGCATTGATCTCTCCGTTGTCGCGGGTTTGCACCAGCCCCGGTACGGATGTTTCGGCATCCTCTTCGTCGGAGCTACCCGTCTTCCGAATAGCGTACTGCGCACAAAAGGCGTGTGATGCGCCTCACACTGACGGCAATTCCTGCGCGGGGAGGAGGCGCGACTAACCCAATCGGTAGAATTCTGTTGCGGTGCCGGCGAAGAGAGCGGCTTTCTCGGCGACGGAGCAGCCGGCGGCGATGCGCTTGAAGGCGTTCCACAGCGCGGCGTAGCCGCAGCTGCCTTTATCGACTGGGAAGTTGCTCTCGAACATCGCGCGCTGCGGGCCGAAAGCGGCGATGCAGGTCTCGATATAGGGCCGCCACGCAGCGGCAAGGTCTTCCGAGCCGGGCGGCAATGCGCCGGTGTGAAATGTGCACCCGAACATCCGCATTCCGAGTCCACCCAGCTTGACATGCACATTGGGGCAGCCCGCCAGCTCGCGGATCCGCGCGCTCCACTCGGCGAAGACCTCGTCGCGCTTGCCCGCGTAGCGGCCGAGCCCGATCGGGCCGCCGACATGGTCGAGCACGATCTTCGTCTCGGGAAAGGCGCGCGCCAGATCGACCAGCTCGCCGAGTTGCGTGTGATACATCCACGCGTCGAAGCTGAGGCCGAGGGGGGCGAGCCGGGCGAAACCTTCCCGCACACGGCTGTCCCGAAGCAGCCCCTCTGGCCGGGCTATCATCGATCCCCATGCCGCCTGGTCGGGATGCGAGGCGGTGATGAAGCGGATGCCGCGAAAGCGGCCGCCGCCAGCCGCAATCATCGCCTCCAGCACCTTCTCGACCGCCGCGCCCAGCGTCAGGTCGGCATAGCCAATGATACCCGCGCAGACCTGCGTCTCCCCATAGGTCCCGCTCGCGGCCATCGCCGCGACGCCGTTGGCGAACTCGATTTCGCCGACCGGGCGCAGCTCGGCGGCGCCCGTTGCGCGGTACATCGACAACCATTCGAGGTACACCGTCGCGGTGACGCTGTGGCCGCTGCCGAGATCGGCGAGCAGTTCCGGCAGCAGGTAGCGGCCGGTTTCGGGCCGGTCGACCAGGTGATGGTGCGGGTCGACGATCGGCAGATCGGGCTCGATGATCTCTTCGCGGCGCCCATCGAGCCACTCCTGCCGGACCGGCAAATGCAAACTTATCGCCGCTCCCGTTGTCGCGGATTGCATCGTTCCCCCTGACCTGCTTCGTCTAGCTCACTGCAGCAGCTTCCGATCTCGATTGCCGGTTCGCTCCACGGCGCGCTCCGCCAAACGGTCATACCCTTCGGCGATGTCAAACATGATCCGCTTCGCCTCGAGATCGGTCATGATCTCGGCGATGGTCCGAGTTTCTTCGGCTCGGCTCCTCCAGTGTTCGGCGTCATCGACCAGTGTCTTCATTTGCCCACCTCCGCCAGCAGACCGAGTCCTATCCCCGAAGCCATGCGGGTCATCAGGATCGCGCCCGGATCTGCCGGTCGAATTTCGATGATGAACGAGTAAAAGCGCGACCAGTTGCTCGCAGCCGGCGCGATCTAGTTCGTCGAAACGCGCGAGCAGCGGGCTGTCGAGGTCGAGCACACCCAACACGCCGCCATTCTCGGTAAGCGGGATGACCAGCTCGGAGCGCGAATCCGGGTCGCAGGCGATGTGGCCCGGGAAATCGAGGACATCGGGGACTAAGACGGTTGTGCCTCGGGCGGCGGCGGTGCCGCACACCCCCTTGCCCATCGGGATCCGCACGCAGGCGGGCTTACCCTGGAACGGCCCGAGGACCAGCTGTGCGCCGTTGCGGAAGTAAAACCCGGCCCAGTTGAGGTTCGGCAATCCGTGATAGATCAGCGCAGCCGTGTTGGCGGCGTTGGCAATCGGATCCGGTTCGCCGGCGAGCAGCGCGGCGAGCTGCCGCGCGAGATCGCGATAAAGCTCCGGCTTCTCCATGGTCACCTCGGATGCTCGCCAGCCACACCGCGCCAACGCTGGTTTGGCGGCCACCGCGCCTATATGATTAAGCGACACTATTCGCGGCTTACAATGCTGCTCGGGCTCAATATTCGCGACATTGTACTGATCGATCGCCTCGACCTCGCCCTTCGTCCCGGCCTCTGCGTGCTGACCGGCGAGACCGGCGCCGGCAAGTCGATCCTGCTCGATGCGCTCGGCCTGGCGCTCGGCAAACGGGCAGAGAGCGGGCTGGTACGCCCGGGAGCCCGGCAGGCCGCGGTTTCGGCAGAATTTTCGGTCGGGCGCAACCACCCGGCGCATGCGATCCTGCGCGAAGCCGGGCTCGACGGCGAGGGCGAAGCAATCGTGTTGCGCCGGCTGGTCGGGGCTGACGGGCGCAGTCGGGCCTTTGTCAACGACGAGCCGGCGAGCGTCGGGCTATTGCGCGATCTCGGCGATAGCCTCGTCGAGATCCAGGGGCAGTTCGAACAACGCGGGCTGCTCGACCCCGCCAACCATCGCATGATCCTTGACGCCTTCGCCGAGCACAGCGTGACCCCGAATGCGCTCGCAAAGGCCTGGCACCATTGGCGTGAAGCACGGGAACGCGAGACCGACGCGGCGCGGCTGCTCGCGGCGAGCCGCGACGAAGAGGACTTGCTGCGCCATCATTTGGCCGAACTCGATTCGCTGATGCCCGAAGAGGACGAAGAGGATCGTCTCGCTGCCCGGCGCGCCGTGCTGCAGAGCGCCGAACGTCTGGCCGAAACGTTGGCCGAGGCGATCGGCGAGCTCGACGGCAATGCCGGGGCGCAAGCCGCGTTGGCCCGCACGGCGCGCCGGCTGGAAAGGGCCCGCGAGCGCGCCCAGGGCCTGCTCGATTCGGCCTTTGCCGCCACCGAGCGCGCCACCGCCGAAACCGCCGAGGCGCTCGCCATCCTGGAGGCAACGGCACGCGATCTCGAGGCCGATCCGCGTGAGCTCGAGAAGGTCGAGGAGCGGCTCTTCGCGCTGCGTGCGGCGGCTCGCAAGCACCAGGTGACGGTTGCCAATCTGCCAGGGTTGCGCGAGCAGCTTCGGGCCCGGCTCGCCGAGCTCGAAGCTGGCGCCGGAACTGTCGAGCATCTGGTCCGGGCGACCGCCGAAGCCCGCACCCGTTTCATTTCCGCTGCCGAAGCGGTGTCCCGTGGGCGTGCCGCCGCCGCTACACGGCTCGATGCTGCTATCGCAGCCGAACTGAAGCCGCTACGCCTCGAAAAGGCGCGCTTCCGCACGGTGCTGACGCCGCTCGCCGAGGACGATTGGGGCGAGCACGGCTGCGAGCGCATCCATTTCGAGGTGGCGACCAACCCCGGCGCCGGTTTCGGGCCGCTGGCGCGCATCGCTTCGGGCGGCGAGCTGTCACGCTTCATGCTGGCGCTGAAGCTGGTCCTCGCCGGGACCTCCTCGGTGCCGACCCTGATCTTCGACGAAGTCGACAGCGGCATCGGCGGCGCCGTCGCGGCGGCCGTCGGCGAACGCCTGCAGCGGCTGGGGACAAATCTGCAGGTCCTCGTCGTAACACATTCGCCGCAGGTCGCGGCGCGCGGCGCCTACCACTGGCGGGTCGCCAAAAGCCTCGCCGCGCGCCAGACCGTGACCCGCGTCGAGGAGCTCGACGAGGATACGAGGCAGGAGGAGATCGCCCGCATGCTGTCCGGCCGCAACATCACCGCCGAGGCGCGCGCCGCGGCGGCGAGTTTGATTGCAGGAGGCCGCGCATGAGCGCTTCGACCGCCTCGCGGCAGCGTCGTGAGGAGCCGGAGTTGCGGCCGGTCGATGCGCTCACCGAAGACGAGGCCCGGGCCGAGCTCGCCTCGCTGGCGGAAGAGATCGAGCACCACGACCGGCTTTATTATACCGATGCGGCACCCGAGATTTCCGATGCCGATTACGACGCGCTGCGCCGCCGCAACAGTGACATCGAGGCCCGTTTTCCCGAGCTGATCCGAGCCGACAGCCCGACACGCCGGGTCGGCGCCGCCCCTGCCGCCGGGTTCGCCAAAGTCACCCATTCTCGGCCGATGCTGTCCTTGGAGAACGCGTTCGAGGAACAGGATGTCCGCGACTTCTTCGCCGGGGTGCGCAATTTCTTCCGGCGCACGGCGACCGAGGCGCTGGTCGCCGAGGACAAGATCGAGATCGTGGCGGAGCCCAAAATCGACGGGCTGTCCATTGCGCTCACCTATAGTGACGGCCGTCTGGTGCTGGGTGCAACGCGCGGCGACGGCAGCACGGGCGAAAACGTCACCACGAACCTTCGCACGCTCGACACGGTGCCGGAAATCCTCGCGGGCAAGGGCTGGCCGAAGCTGATCGAGATCCGTGGCGAGGTATATTTGGAGCGGGCCGGGTTCTTCGCGCTGAACGAGGAGCGCGCTGCCGCCGGAGAATCGGTCTTTGCCAACCCCAGAAATGCCGCCGCCGGCTCGTTGCGCCAGCTCGATTCGACGATCACCGCGCGCCGGCCGCTCAAATTTTTCGCCTATGCCTGGGGCGACACCAACGCGCCGTTCGCCCGAACCCACGCCGAGGCCTTGTCGCAGTTCCGGAGCTGGGGGTTCTCGGTCAACCGGCGCTCTCGGCTGTGCCATGGCGTCGACGAGGCGCTCGCCTATTATCGCGAGATCGCCGCCGAACGCGCGCAATTGCCCTACGATATCGACGGCGTCGTCTACAAGGTCAACGACCTGGCGCTGCAGGAACGGCTCGGCATGGTCAGCCGGGCGCCGCGCTGGGCGGTCGCGCAGAAATTCCCGGCGCAGCAGGCGCAGACCGTATTGCGCGATATCTCGATCCAGGTCGGCCGCCAGGGCTCGTTGACGCCTGTTGCGATGCTCGAGCCGATCACGGTCGGGGGTGTCGTCGTTCAGCGCGCCACGCTGCACAACGAGGACGAGATCCAGCGCAAGGACGTGCGCATCGGCGATACCGTCGTCGTGCAGCGCGCCGGCGACGTAATCCCGCAGATCGTTTCGGTGGTGCCCGACAGGCGGCCGAAGGACGCGGTTCCCTACCAATTTCCCGATCACTGCCCGATCTGCGGCAGCCTCGCGGTGCGCGAGCCGGGCCAAGTCGCGCGGCGCTGCACCGGCGGGTTGATATGCGCCGCGCAAGCGGTCGAGCGTCTCCGGCACTTCGTGTCGCGCCATTGCTTCGATATCGAGGGGCTCGGCGAGAAGCACATCACCGCTTTCTGGCAGGACGGGCTGATCCGCCAGCCGGGCGACATCTTCCGCCTCGATCCCGAGGTGATCGCCAAGCGCGAAGGCTGGGGCGAGCTCAGCGCGCGCAACTTGATGGCGGCGATCGACGAGCGCCGGCGAATTTCCCTCGAGCGTTTCATCAACGCGCTCGGCATTCCGCAGGTCGGCGAGGCGACGGCTCGGCTGCTCGCCCGCCATTACCGTTCGCTCGCCGCGTGGCGGCGCGAGATGGAAGCCGCCGCGCAGGACCCGGACGGCGAAGCCCGGGCCGGGCTTCTCGACATTCACGGCATCGGCGAGGACATGGCGGCGGACGTTCTCGGCTTTTTCGCCGAGCCGCATAACCGCGCCGTGCTCGACGACCTTGCGTGCGAGGTGACGGTTCTCGACTACGAGGCGCCGGCGCAGCGCACCGCCTCGCCGCTCGCCGGCAAGACGATCGTCTTCACCGGAACATTGGAGGCGATGAGCCGCTCCGAGGCGAAGGCGCGCGCCGAGGCGCTCGGGGCCAATGTCACCGGCTCGGTCTCGGCCAAGACCGATTATGTAGTCGCCGGCGCCGACCCCGGCTCGAAAGCAACAAAGGCCGCCGCGCTTGGCGTCACCCTGCTCGACGAGGCCGCTTGGCTCGTACTCGCCCGCGAAGCCGGGGGATGATGGCGGCAGGTGTTCCGCGATATTGACGACGAACGTCTGGAGCCGGTGCTCGGTCCTGGCGCTGGCGCCGGTTGCCGAGGGTCCGCAGGAGCCGACGATTAGTCTCGTCACACCGGTGAAGGCCGGTGCCTATGGATCGATGGGTCCCGGCCTTCGCCGGGATGACGGGAATCGGGTTGACCGGAATGACGAGCTGCGGCCGCCGGAGCCCCTCGAACGAGTACAACAATCTGATAGACCTCGCTGGTGGAGCAGGCTGCGTGGGCCGGTTGGTTCGCTCGTATTGCACCTGCTGCCGTTGTTGCTGCTGATCGACTGGCAGATTTCGCGGCCGGCCGAGGTCGCGCCGATCCCGGTGCAGCTCGTCTTCGAGCCGCCCCCGAAGGTCGCGCCGGCGCCGCCGCAGCCGCAGCAAAAACCCACCCCGCCGCCGCCGCGCGGCCGTCTCGCCTCGGAGGATCTCGGCGAACCCGAAGCCAAAGAGGTCGACAAGCCGAAGGGCGACCCGCCCCCGGCCGAGAAGCCGGCCAAGACCGAAACGCCGCCGGCCGAGACCAAGCCGCCCGACAAGCCGCAGCAGATGGCGGCGATCGCCCCGCCTCCACTCCCGCCGGCGAAATCGGATGCACCAAAACCCGACCCCGTCCCGAAGCCCGCGCCGAAGCCGACCCCGGCCGCACATCGCATACCGCGGCCGGTCGAGGAGCCCGGAAATCTGGCCCCGCGACGGGGGAGGTTCCCCGGCCCCGCGGCAACCCGCGACGAGTACCTCGCCTACATGCATTCACTGATCCGGCAGCATTACAACCTGCTCTCTTCCGCCGAGCTCGGTGGCCGCCGCGGCATGGTGGTCGTCGAGTTCGTCGTCCTGGACGACGGCAAGATCGCGCTCCTCAAGGTCCGGCGCGGCTCGGGTTACCCCGATATCGACAACCGGGTCGCAGAAATGGTCGCCGCGGTCGGCCGTTTCCCGCCCCTGCCCCAATGGTTCCAGGGCCTCGCGATGCCCTTCGAATTCGGCTTCCCGTTCCCCGAAGCGTTGCACGAGTAAATGTCATGACCGTTCCGGTCGATCCGATCGTCACATCGGTGATCCAGCATCGCCTCCTGGCGATTGTCGAAGAGATGGGCGAAGCGATGCTTCGCACATCCTATTCGCAGATCCTCAATTCGAGCCGCGACTTCTCGACCGCGATCTGCGATCTCGACGGGAGGCTGATCGCGCAGGCCGAGCATGTGCCGATCCATGTCGGCGCGTTGCCATTTGCCGCGAAAGCAATGACCGAGTTCTTTCGCGATGACATCCATCCGGGCGACGTCTTCCTGCTCAACGATCCCTATCACGGCGGCAACCATCTGCCGGACCTGACCGCCTTCGTGCCGGTCTTCGAAGGCGCCAACGGAGATGGGCGGCCGCGCTTCTGGTCGATCAACCGGGCGCATCAGAGCGACATCGGCGGCGCGACGCACGGCGCCTACAACGCCGCGGCGACCGACATCTGGCAGGAGGGCATCCGCATCACGCCATTGCGGCTCTACGATCGCGGCGAGGTGCGCCGGGATCTCCTGGAGATGATCGCGACCAATGTGCGGCACCCGCGCGACTTCCGCGGCGATCTCGCGGCGATGATCGGCTCGGCTCATGCCGGCGAGCGGCGGCTGCTTGCCTTGGCAGCCGAATTCGGCTGGCCGCTGGCGAACGCTGCGATCGAGACGGTGCTCGACGGCGCCGAACGCCAGACCCGCGCGGTTATCGCCGAATGGCGGGACGGTATTTATCAAGGTGAGTCGTTGCTCGACGATGACGGCCGCGGCAACAGCGACATCCACATCCGCGCCACTGTTACTAAGCGCGGCAGCGACCTGACGGTCGACCTCTCCGACTCGCATGAGCAGGTGACGAGCTTCATCAACTCGTCCTACCCGAACATGTATTCATCGGTCGTCGTCGCGCTGTCCTACCTGATCGACCCCGACACGCCGAAAAACGACGGCTCATTTCGTCCCCTCAAGGTCACCGCGAAACCGGGTACGGTGGTGTGGGCCAACCCCGGGGCGCCAGTTACCTTGGCGACCAACCACTGCGGGCAAGAGATCATCGAGGCGATAATCAAGGCATTGGCGCCGGCCTGTCCCGATCGAGCGATGGCCGGCTGGGGCCGCCGTTTTCGCATCGCCATTCAAGGCAAGGATCCCCGCTCGGATAAGCCCTTTATCTGGCATTTCTTTCAGGCGCGGCCCGGCGGTGGGGCGTCGCCGGCCGGCGACGGCTGGCCCGGCGCCGGCGAATGGCAGGCCGCGGGCGGGATCAAATTCGGCAGCCTCGAAGTCACCGAAGTGCGCTTCCCGCTGTTCTTTCGCCGCCACGAATTCCGCCCCGATTCCGGCGGGGAGGGCAAATTTCGCGGCGGTCCCGGCGGGGTCGTCGAGATGGTCGTCGAAACCGCCGAGCCGGCGGTCGGCAACACCGCCGGCGACGGCGTCCGCCACGGCGCCTGCGGCATCCTCGGCGGCGCCGACGGGCTGCCGCACCGCTACGTGCTGTACTCCGATGGCCGGCCGCCGCGGGCAATCAAGACCAAGGAAGTCGGCTTGGTGATCCACCCCAACAATGTGCTGATCCTCGAATCCGGAGGTGGCGGCGGCTGGGGCAATCCGGCCGAGCGCGACGCCGCAGCGGTCGCGGAGGATCTCGAAAACGGGTTTATCACTAGCGAAAATCCTGCCGGCGCAGTGGCCATGTCCCCTCCTCCGCAAGCGGGGGAGGGTAGGGTGGGGGTCATGCCGCCCAATCGAACAGATATGCGCGGCGGGTCTTCAATAAAGAAAAAAGCGCGCGTACTCCGCGGGAATATGCCAGATGCCGAGCAGGTGCTGTGGAAGGAACTTCGCAAATATAGGCTGGGCCGCCGCTTTCGACGCCAATTCCCGATCCCGCCCTACATAGTCGATTTCGCTTGCGTTGACGCGCGGTTGATCGTCGAAGCCGATGGCGGCCAACATGGGCGTCCCGGCGACCATGACTTGCGGGACAACGAGTTGCGGCGGCAAGGTTGGCGGGTTCTCCGATTCTGGAACAACGAAATCCTGGCCAACTGTCCAGGAGTGTTGAGAACTATCGCCGAGGTGCTCGGACCGCCACGCGAACAAAACCCCCACCCCAACCCTCCCCCGCTTGCGGAGGAGGGAGTTTCGTTCGATGCCGTGTCGAAGGCGCGTTCGAAGTTTCTGGGCGACGTGTAACCCCATGTACCGCATCGGGGTCGATGTCGGCGGGACCTTTACCGATCTCGTCGCGGTCGACGATTTCGGCAAGGCGACCCTGGCCAAGGTGCCCTCGACCCCTGACGATCCCTCGGTCGGTGTTCTCGATGGGCTGAAACTGCTCGCGGAAATGGTCGAGACCGAGCTCTCGCCGCTTCTGGCTAAAACCGAGCGGGTCGTTCATGGGACGACGGTCGCCACCAATGCGCTGATCGAGCGCAAGGGCGCCCGGGTCGGGCTGTTGACGACCGAAGGTCATCGCGACGTGGTCGAGATGCGCGAGGGCTTGAAGGACGACCGGTACAATCTGCGCCTGCCGCCGCCCGAGCAGCTGGTTTCACGCAAGCTGCGGCTTGGCGTCCGTGAGCGGCTGCGTGCCGACGGCCGGATAGAGACACCGCTCGATCCGGCGTCGCTCGAGCGTGCCGTCGAAGCGCTGAAGAAGGAACAGGTCGAGGCGGTCGCGGTCTGCTACCTGCACGCCTACCGCGACCCGCGGCACGAGCTCGCGACCAGGGCGGCGATCGAACGACAGCTATCCGGCGTATACGTCTCCTTGTCCTCGGAGGTGCTGCCGCAGATCAAGGAATACGAGAGGGTCTCGACTACCGTCGTCAACGCCTATGTCGGACCGGCCTTGTCGCGTTATTTGATGCGGCTCGAACGACGGCTCGCGCAAGCCGGCTATGGTGCGCCGATCCTAATCATCCAGTCGCATGGTGGCGTCGCACCGATCGCCGATTCCGGGCGCCTCGCGGCCGGTGCCGTGCTGTCCGGCCCGGCCGGCGGCATCGCCGGCGGGATTTATGCTGCGCGGTTGCTCGCGGAAGGCAATCTGATCCCGTTCGACATGGGTGGCACCAGCACCGACATCTCACTGATCGTCGGCGGCCAGCCGACCCTGGTCACCGGGCGCCGCGTGGCCGGCCACACGATCGCGCTGAACAGCCTCGACATCGCCAGCATCGGTGCTGGCGGCGGTTCGATCGCCCGGGTCGACGCCGGCGGCATCCTGCATGTCGGTCCGCAGAGCGCCGGCGCTGTTCCCGGCCCCGCCTGCTACGGCGCCGGCGGCACCGCCGCGACGGTCACCGACGCCAATCTGGTGCTCGGTTACCTCGACCCGGCGAACTTTCTCGGCGGCCGGCGTCGTCTTGACCGGTCGGCCGCCGAAGCCGCGGTCGACGGTATCGCTGCGAAGCTTGGGATAGATCGGCTGGCCGCAGCGCGCGGCATCCACCGGGTCGTCAACACGACAATGGCCGAGGGCGTGAGGCTCGTCTCGGTGCGGCGTGGCGTCGATCCCCGGAACTTCGCGCTACTCGCCTTTGGCGGCGCTTCGGGGCTGCACGCGACCGAGATCGCGCGGCAGCTCGATCTGTCGCGGGTCACCGTGCCGCGCGTCGCCGCCGTGCTGTCGGCTTGGGGGATGCTGACGACCGATCTGCGCTTCGAGGTCGCGCGCACGCATATCGGCGACATGCGGGCGCTCGACGGCGGGGCGGTGAAGCGGCTGTTCGAAGAAATGGAAGCCGAGGGCCTCGAACGGCTGCGCGCGTCCTTCGACGGACCGGTGCGAACGGAACGGTCGGTCGATATGCGTTACGGCGAGCAGGTCTTCGAGATCGCGGTACCGCTCAACGGGGTCGATTGGGAAACCGCCGATCCGCTGCCGCAGATCGTCGAGCGCTTTCATCGGCGGCACGAGGAACTTTACACCTACGCTCTGCCCGACCAGGAAACTGTCCTCGTCAATGCCAGGGTCGCGGTCGCCGGCCTTCTGTCGGCTTTGCCGCAGGAGCCCGATCTGCCCGAGGTGCAGCCGGCTGCGCCCCGCGGTGAGAGGCGGACCTATCTCGACGACTGGGTCACCTTGCCGGTTTATGATTTCGATGCTCTGGCGCCGAAGCAAACCATCGCCGGGCCGGCAATAATCGAATCTGAGATGACAACGGTCTTGCTGCGCGAAGGCGAGATCGCCACGGTTACTCCGCTCGGCTCGCTCGATGTTATCCTGCCGCCCCGCGCCACGCGGATGGTGATGTAACCGCGAGTTGCTGCGTATAATGCCGCAAACGGTTGGTGCGAGGATTTGCCGATGGCTCGCAATCCGCAAGAGGCCGCGTTGGCTCTGCACCGGTTTGGGTTTGGGCCGCGCGCCGGGTCGATTGAGGAAATCGCCGCGGATCCGCGCGGCGCGCTCGTTGCGGAGCTGGGCAAGCCGGGCGCCGGGCAGATCACCAACCCGGCTTTGCCGACGAGCGGCGCCGCCAATCGCGCCGTCTTCGAGTATCGGGCCGAGCGCAACGCCGAGAAAAAGCGCCCGCGCCAAGACTCCGCGCAGGCCGCGATGGAAGCTGCGCCTGCCCAGTCCCAGGCGGTGCCGTTGCCGCGCCAGCTCTTTCGCAACGAGGCCAGGGCGCGCATCGATGCGGCCCTCGACGCCGAAATCGGCTTGATCGAGCGCCTGGTTTGGTTCTGGTCGAACCATTTCTGCGTCAACCAGGATAAGACGGTCATGGCCGGGGGCTATGAGCGCGAGGCGATCCGACCTCATGTCTTGGGCCGCTTCGCCGACATGCTGCTCGCCGCCGAAGGCCATCCGGCGATGCTGCTCTATCTCGACAACGCACAGTCGATGGGCCCTAACTCGGTCGCCGGCATCAACCGCGACAAGGGCCTCAACGAGAATTTCGCGCGCGAGGTCCTCGAATTGCACACCCTCGGCGTGCGTACCGTCTACACGCAGGACGACGTTACCGATTTCGCCAAAGTCCTGACCGGCTGGACGATCCTGCCGACCGTCACGAACCCGGACCACGGCGGTGAGTTCGTCTTCATCAAGCGTATGCACGAGCCCGGCTCGGAAACCGTTATCGGCAAGGAGTACGACGAGGCCGGGACCGAGCAGGGCCGGGCGGTGCTCGCCGACCTCGCCCGCCATCCGGCGACGGCGAAGCACGTCGCAACCAAGCTGGCGCGCCATTTCATCGCCGACGACCCCCCGCCGGCGCTCGTCGAGCGGCTGACGCGGCGCTTTCTCGACACCGACGGCGACCTGAAGGAAGTCACGATGGCGCTGATCGCGGCACCCGAAGCCTGGGCGCCGGAGCAGGCCAAGATGAAACGGCCGGGCGAATGGATCGTCGCGGCATTGCGCGTGACCGGGGAACGCGGCGATATCGTCCGCATTCTCGGGGCGCAGGCTTTGCTTGGAGAGCCGCTGTGGCGGCCGCCGGCGCCCACGGGTTTCTCCGACGAAAATGCGGCTTGGCTCGACGGCCTGGCGCAACGGCTCGATATGGCCAACGCTTTCGCGCATCGCGAAGGCTTGGCCCTCGAACCAAAGGCAGTCATGGAAACGGCGCTGGGTCCGCTCGCTTCGGCAGAGACTCGCCAAACGATTGCCCGCGCCGAGAGCCGGCCGCAGGCGCTAACCTTGTTGCTGATGACTCCGGAATTCCAGCGGAGGTGACAATGCCCGCCGAATTTCACGCTCCGACCAGACGCGAGCTATTGCTCGGCTCCGGAGTGCTGTTCGCTTGGGCCGCGGTGCCGCGCCTAGCGCGCGCCGAGGGCCGCGACCCGCGGTTTCTGACGATCGTATTGCGCGGCGCGCTCGACGGGCTCGCCGTCGCCGCGCCGGTCGGAGACCCCGACTGGGAAAAGCTGCGCGGCGATAAGGCGCTGCTGTTGACCGGCTCGACCCCGGCCCTGCCGCTCGACGACTTTTTCGCGCTGAACCCGGCGATGCCGAACCTGCACCGCCTCTACCAGGCGGGGCAGGCGACGATCGTGCATGCGGTCGCGACCCCCTATCGCGAGCGCTCGCATTTTGACGGACAGGACGTGCTCGAGAGCGGGGTCACCAAGCCGGGCGCAGCCGACACCGGGTGGCTCAATCGCACGCTCGCGGCGCTCGAGCCCGGCGGACAAGCCGATCCGCACCCCCGGCAGGCCTTTGCGGTTGGGCCGATAACGCCGCTCGTCGTACGGGGCCCGGCGCCCGTCTTGTCGTGGGTTCCGCCGAAGCTGCCGCCGGTCGGCGACGATACGACGATGCGCCTCTTGGATCTTTACAGCCACACCGATCCGACCTTTGCGCGGGTGCTCGAGGAGAGGATCGGGCTGGCGGCGATTGCCCGCGCCGACGCAATGAACAGCGAGCCGGGCGAGGCGCGCCCGGCGGTTCAGGGCGGCGGCATCGCCCAGGTTCGCAGCTATTTCGCCGACGCGGCGGGCGCGGCGGCCAAATTCCTCGCCGAGCCGGAGGGTCCGCGGGTCGGCGCGCTCGCCTTCGACGGCTGGGACACGCATGTCAACGAAGGCATCGACAAGGGCCGGCTCGCCAACCTGCTGGGCGCGCTCGACGGCGCGATCGCGGCGATCGAAACCAATATGGGCGAGGCTTGGCGCGAAACCGTTGTCGTGCTGGTCACCGAATTCGGCCGCACGGCGCGTATTAACGGCAATGACGGCACCGACCATGGCACCGCGACCGTGGCATTGCTCGCCGGGGGCGCATTGAAGGGTGGCCGCGTCATCGCCGATTGGCCGGGCCTCAAAGAAGCCGATCTCTACGATAAGCGCGATCTGAAGCCGACGACCGATCTGCGCGCCGTCCTCAAGGGCCTGTTGCGCGACCACCTGCGCGCCGACGAGCAAAGACTGGAGGCGGCCGTGTTCCCTGACAGCACCGCGGCGAAGCCGTTGCAGGGGCTGCTCGCCTGAGGCTTTAATGGCGTCCTAATCCGATTAGGACGCCCGATGAACGATCTGAGCCTGCCGAGCCCCGTCGCCCGCGCGCGCGATCTCACGCCGTTGATCGCCGCGGAGGCGGACGCGATCGAGCGCGGCCGGCGTTTGACCGCGCCGGTGGTCGAGGCACTGCACCGGGCGCGGCTCTTCCGCATGCTCTACCCGCGCTCGGTCGGCGGCGACGAGGTCGAGCCGGCGGTCTACATCGACGCGGTCGGGGAATTGGCGCGGGCCGACGGCTCGGTCGGCTGGTGCGTCTCGATCGCCAACAGCACCGGGCTCTTCGCGCCCTATCTCGAGCCGGAGGCGGCGCGCACCGTGTTTGGGCCGCCGCGCGCGACCTGCGCCTGGGGGCCGCCCAACGATTGCCGCGGGATCGCGGTGCCGGGCGGCTACCGGGTGACCGGCCGCTGGGATTTCGCCAGCGGCTGCCGCCATGCGAGCTGGATTGGCGCGCACGGCACGGTCGTCGAGCCCGACGGCTCGCTGCGGCTCAACAATTTCGGCCGGCCGACCTTGCGCACCTGGCTGTTCCCGGTAGAACAGGCGAGATTGCTCGACAATTGGAACCCGATCGGCCTGCGCGGCACGGCGTCGGAATCCTACACGGTCGAGGACCTCTTCGTGCCCGAGGAATTCACCGGCACGCGCGAGGACCCGACCCTGCGCCGCGAGCCCGGCCCGCTCTACGCCTTCCCGCAGCAGACCCTCTATTCGGTCGGCATCGCCTCTGTCGCGCTCGGCATCGCCCGCGGCATGCTCGACGCCTTCATCGAGCTGGCCTTGCGCAAGACCCCGCGCGGCACCGGCCGCCTCGCCGACAACGCGGTGATCCAGGCCGAGGTGGCCCGCGCCGAAGCCCGGCTCGGCGCCGCCCGCTGCTACCTGTCGACACGGTGACCGAAATCTACCGCCGCGCCGGCCCCTCAGCCCCGATCGACATCCCCGACCGCGCCCGCGCCCGCCTCGCCGGCTCCAACGCGATCACCAGCGCCGTCGCAGTCGCCAACCGGACCTACAAGGCCGCCGGCGTCGACGCGATCTTCCCCGGCAGCCCGTTCGAGCGCCGCTTCCGCGACATCCACACCCTCTCGCAGCAAATCCAATCCCGCGACGCCCATTACGAAACCGTCGGCCAAGTGTTGCTCGGCAACCCACCCGAGGTGTTCCTATAGGTCTCCAAAAGGTCGGCCCCGCGCCCCCATTCCCTGCCATACGGGAATATCAGGGAAAAATCCAAAATCATCAGTTTCACCGTCGATATATCTTTTTAGTTCAGTGGCTTGCGGAAAATCTCCGACGCGCGCAGCAGGGAATTGCATTTCCCTGCCAAGCGCCTTCGCAGGGAAACGACAGGGAAATCCGAATGGGATGCGATCGCTGAGGGTTACATGACGGCGTAGGATACGCTTCGATCTTGGCATCAGCATGACCGAGGATGCCCGGTCCTAACCCTAAGCGAGCCTCAACGCCGTGGGACCCGAGTGGACAAGCCAACTGCGTCGACACCCTCGATACTAAACTGTGGGTCCGCTTAGTGCCAGCCGACGCCTCGTCGGGCCTCCTCAAACCGCCGCAGTCGACCCAAAAAGTCGATCGTCGCAACCGCGATCGAACGGCTGTATCTGCCCCTTTGGAGACATTCACGCAACGAGCATTGCGAAGCGTGCTTCGAGCCTGGGTTTTCAATGCTCGATGCTGGGGCCGTTCGTAACCGGCACAGCCCGCATCTCTAACCGTTATTGCCTGGCCGGAGCAGCATCGGCGCGTAACACAGCACGAAGCCCGCGAAGGCGGCAATCCATAGACACGCCGAGCCGACCAACAGCGGCATCGACCAAAAGGCGGCGGTGACGCGCAGCACGGCGGCCAGATTGACGAGCACATAGATCGTGGTCGTGACGCTATCCGCTGAGAGTTCCCGGCCGGTATGCCCCCGTGTTGCGCGTGTCATCACCGCAAGGGTCATCGTCCCGATCGCACCGGCTGTGAGAGCATGCACTGGCGCGGTGAGCGGCACGTCCGGATAGAGCATTGAAAGACCAAGCAAAGCGGCGCCGAACACCATCCACGCGTACCCGAGGTGGAGAACCAACAGCAGCGGCTCTGCCGCCGTTGCGGCGCCATGCCAGCGGGTCAGGCGCCATAAATTGAGTGCTGCGCTAATCAGTAGCAACAGTCCCAGGGGCGGAAAGTCAGGTGCGAACGCCCAGCCGAACAGCCCGGCATGCAAGGTCCCGAGCGCGGTCCGATCAATGATTCCGGGCGGGCCGGGCAGATTCTGTGTCTGCCGTTTTGCGAGCCAGTTCCGGGTAAAGCTCGGCACTATTCGGCCACCCACTACCGAGATGAGCACAATGACCGAGGCCAGCCCGAGCCGCCATCCCAAACCCAGCGGGACGCTCACCCCGGCGGCCTCGAGATGCATCAGCAAGTTGGCGATGCCCAAAACGGTTACGGCGCCCACCATCGGCAAGTTGCGCCAGTTTCGGCCGGCGACAATTTCGCGCGCAACCACCCCAGCCAACAGCGCCGGAAATGCAAGATCCCCGGCGGCAGCGAGCCAGGCGGGGAGAAAAGCTGAAATAAGGCAGACAAGCCGCCCGAACAACCACAGTGATGCGAGGAGGGCCAAGAGTGCGCCGTTCACCGGCGGACGGCCACTCCAGTTGGCAATCGCTGTCAGAAGGAACCCGCCAATCGTGGCCATCACAAAACCGAACAGCATTTCGTGGATGTGCCAACCGAGCGGGTCGAAGCGGCTCGGTAGGCTGCTGCCGGCGACGAAAATCACTATCCAAACCAGCAGCGCGGCAGCGGACCATAGGGCCCCCATCAAGAAAAACGGCCGGAACCCGTAGGACAGGAAGGCCGGTATGACGCGTTGCACCCCCCGCCGATCAGTGATGCTCATTCCAGGCCCGATCCTTCGCGGCGCGACGCCCCATATCTGCAAGCTGCGCTCGCGCGGCGGCGATTTCAGCTAGATACACCTTGGCGGGTTCCGCGCCGGTAACCTTAGGCAGCAACTCCTCGGCACGATCCGGCATATTTCCAATTTCGCGCGACCACTCCAGAGGTGCCTGATGTAGCTCAAGAGAGCTACTCGGCACCCCCGGCGGGGCTCTCAGCCGGCCCGATGCCCGGTATCCAGCGCACCAACGTGGTTGGCAGCAGCGGGCGCGCCTTCATGATGAAATCCCAGGCCATCATCAGCGCCCCGACGGCGAATACGACATCGCCGGGGAGACGCATCCACTGCCAGAACAGCGTGGTCTCGTAGAAACTGACGCTCCGCGCGTAGGCGAGCCCGTGCTCGTACACGGCGGCGAGCTGCGGCCACCCGATCGGGAAAAAGTTAAGGAGTATCCAGAGCACAAGCCCGGCGTTGTAGAGCCAGAACGCCCAAAGCCCGAGGCGCTCGCCGAACGGCACCCGGTCGGCCGTCGCATAGCGCAGGCAGAAGTAGATCAAGCCGATCGCGAGAAGGCCGAAGGCGCCGAACAGGGCGGTATGGGCATGGTTCAGCGTCAGGAACGTGCCGTGCTCGTAGTAATTGATCAGCGGCGCGTTGAGCGTGCCGCCGCCGAAGACGCCGGCGCCGACGAAGTTCCAGAACGCCGCACCAATGATGTAGGTGTAGGCGAGCCGGTAATTGAACGCCTGCTGCCGCCGGATCAGCCGATGTTGCTGGATCGCCTCGATAATCAGCAGCACCAGCGGCAACACCTCGATAAATGAGAACATGCTGCCGAGCGGCACCCACATGCTCGGGCCGCCCGCCCAATAGAGGTGATGGCCGGTGCCGAGGACGCCGCCAAGGAAGATCAGGATCAGCGCGAAATATACGGCCCGCTCGGCAAGCTGCCGCGACACCAAACCCACCGCCATCAGCAGATAGGCGCTCATGCTGGCGGCGAAGAACTCGAATGACTGCTCGACCCACAGGTGGACCACCCACCAGCGCCAGAAATCGGTGATCGTGAACGACTTCTCGATCCCGGTAAGCGGGATCATGCCGAATACATACAGGATCGCGATGTTGAGAGTCGCGGCCCAGATCAGGTTTTCCAGGCGAATGCGCCCCGACCAGAACTGCCGTGTCGCCTGGCGCAGCATCTCGCCGGTCGGCCATAGGGCGCGGAACATCAGGCCGCTCCATATCAACAGTCCGGCGAAGAAGCCGATCTGCCAGAACCGGCCGAGCTGGATGTAGGAGAGGCCCTGATTGCCGAACCAGAACCAGGACTGCTGCCCCATATGGCCCATGATGCCGAGCCAGTCACCGATCAGCGCGCCGGCAACGATGATCAGGGTGACGTAGAACAGCAGGTCGACCAAAAGCCCCTGGCCGCGCGCCTCGCGCCCGCCGGCGATCGCCGGAGCCAAGAACAGGCCGGAGCCGATCCAGCCGACGCCGATCCAGATGATCGGGGCTTGGATGTGGACGTCGCGAAGGAAGTTAAAGGGCAGGAAATTATGAAGATCGAGACCGTAGAAGCTGCGGCGATCGTAATAGGCATGCGCCATGATCGTGCCAGCCAGGATCTGCAGGAGCAGCACCGCCGCCACCACGACGAAATATTTGCCGATCCTGCGCTGACTGTCGGTCAGCGGCCGGAACGTGACCAGCACCGGGTCCATCGGCGCCTGGTCGGGGTCGTTCAGATAGCGCTCGTAAATAAACAGCACGGCGCCGAAAGCAAGGAAGGTGAAGCAGAAGCTGGCCCAGGTCCAAATGAAAGTATTGGTCGTCGGGGTGTTGCCGACTTCGGGCTCATAGGGCCAATTCTCGGTCCACGACCAGGTTGTGTCGGGGCGGCGGGCAACCGTGGTCAGTGCCGAGTAAATCAGGAACTCAGCCGTGTGCGCCGCCTCGGTCTCGTCGAGGCTGTAGGCCGGGGTCCAGCCTGTGGTGAGATCAAGTTTGCGCAGGTTGTTCGCCATCTCGGTGCGCAGCGTGTCGATCGCGCTCGCCAACGCTTCGGGAACGGTGACCTCGCGCTGCGTCAGGCCGAGCGTTTGCAATTGCCGCTGCATCTCTTCACGCACCGCTGCCTTCCGATCTGTGGGCAGGGTGTCGAAACCAACTCCGACGCGGGTTTGGGCAAGCTGCTCTTCGGTCAGTTTGGCGAGGCGCACCAGGGCGAAGGCGGTGTAGTCCTGCCCGAAATAGGAGCCCATGCCATAGAGGCTCCCGTAATCCATCAGGTCGGCTTTCTGGAAACCGGCTTTGCCGGCGACGATGTCGTCGGCCGTCATCAGGGTCGCTCCGCCGGCCGCGACGAACCGGTCGGGTTGCGGGGCTGCCCGTTCGTAGGTCAGCAAGGTCGCCCAGGCGAAGAGTGCAAAACTGCCGACGGCCACCGCGAGCAATACCCATTTGAGGACGTTGCTGACGGGGTCTTCCAGCGGGCGGCCTGAACCGGCCGTGTATGTCGTCATCGGCTTCCTTTCCCGTACGGAAACCCGACGCTGACTTAGTCCGCGATCACCTGTCTTCGTAGCCAAGAATTGGAGGTCAAAAGATGAGCCATCCGTGGCTTCCGGCGACCGCGCCGAAGACGGTAACCAAGCTCAGCGTGAGCAAGAGCCAGTGCACCCCAGCCAGCCAGGCGAAGCTAGCGGCCCGTCGTCTGATGGTCAACGCGTGCAATCGGCGATCGAGGATCAAGGGTTCAACCACAAATAGCCCGATCGCAAAAATTGCCCACAAGCCGACCATTGCATGCATCCACCAATATGCGAGGGAGCTGAACCTGTCCCAGAGGTCTGCCTCCTCAATCATGTAAAGGCCCGTCCCGCCAACCAACAGGATCGCGATCCGCGCCTGCCATGCGAAGCGGCGCTCGATCGCCTGGAAGGCCGCCAGCCAGTTGCCGCCCAACTCACCTCGGCGGATTGCCGGCAAGAGCGCCGTGGTCACGATCGAAAGACCTCCGATCCAAACGACCACGGCGACCGCATGCAGGGCGCGGGCGAGGGCGAGGCCATCCATCTGAAAACCTACACCGGCTTGGGAAGCCACATTAGCTTCGCAGGCATGGCACGACCATGGGGCAGATCAAGGTCGGCTTCCGCAGTAGCGGATCGTCGGCTCGCCACCATTCCGGTCATTTGCGACCTGCGCCTGGACCGCCGAACGCTTTGTATAGTAATCAGTAGTTCACGTGAAACCTCGACAGGTCACCGGGCGCCCCATAAATTCCCCGGCCATGAACGAGGCTTTCGAGTCGTATGACGTCGTCGTGGTTGGCGGCGGGCACGCCGGGTGCGAGGCGGCGGCCGCGGCTCGGGTCGGGGCGCGTACCGTGTTGCTCACCCACAAGCGGGCGACGATCGGCGAGATGTCGTGCAACCCGGCGATTGGCGGGCTCGGCAAGGGGCATCTGGTGCGTGAGATCGATGCGCTCGACGGCATCATGGGCCGGGCGATCGACCGCGCCGGGATCCAGTTCCGCATTCTGAACCGCAGCAAGGGCGCGGCGGTGCGTGGACCGCGCGCGCAGGCCGACCGCAAGCTCTATCGCCGTGCCATCGCCGAACTGCTGGCCGAAACGCCTGATCTCGACATCGTCGAGGGGGCGGCCGAGGATCTGCTGCTCGCTCCTGGCGGGCATTCTGCGGGCTCTTGCTGGGCGACGGCACGCGCATAGCGGCGCGCTATGAGCATCGGCAAAATCAGCCGATCATCGTTCATCAACGCCCTCGATACTGAATCGCGGGCCCTCTGGGTGCCAGCAGCGACCGCCCGCGCTGTCGGCGCCTGGTTTGACCGCACATGACAAGTATTCACAACTCTTAATTTCTCTCGACCGCATGGCGCGCCGATTATCGGCGGGACGTCTTTAAGACATGAACTTTCTGTTGCGCGCCCGCCGAGAACTTAAGGGCGGGCGCCGGCTCTGATAGGACGTGACTTTGGGAGAAGATCTTGGCACTGGGTAGTTACACGGCGAACCGCACCGGATTGCTGATCGTCGACCCGTACAATGACCTGCTGAGCGACGGGGGCAAGCTGTGGCCCCAAGCCAAGGCGGTCGCCGAGGCCGTCGACCTTCTGATGCATTTGCGTGCGCTCGTCGAAGCAGCACGCCGTGCGGGTAATGGGGTGTTCTACGTGCCGCATCGGCGGTGGCGCGAGGGGAATTATGACGGATGGCGGCATCCTGGCCCCTGCCAGATATTGACCGATCGTGAAGCCATCTTTGGGGACGGCATGTGGGGCGGCGATTGGCATCCGGAACTCGTGCCCCAGGCGGGCGACGTCCTGATCCAGCAGCATTGGGGTCAGAACGGATTTGCCAATACCGACCTCGACTTCCAGCTCAAGCAGCGCGGCATCGAAAAAATCATCGTGGCGGGAATGGTGGCAAACACCTGCGTCGAGGCGACCGCCCGCTGCGGCGCAGAGTTCGGCTATCATGTGACATTGGTGCGGGACGCGACAGCAGCATTCAGCGCCGAGGCGATGCATGCTGCGCACGAGATCAACGGGCCGACCTTCGCCCACGCCATTCTGACGACGGATGCAGTGATTGCCGCGCTGGTCAAGGGGTAGCAGCGCCGCCGCGCGGGTTCGGGCTACGCTAAATGCTGTAACAGGCTTTTTGCCTGTCGCAAACCTGCCGTCTCGAAACCTTCGGTGAAACGGCCGTAAACCGATCCCAGAAATTCGCGGGCCTCCGCAGCTCGATCTTGATCTCGCCACAGACGCGCGAGACTGGTGGCCGTTCGCAACTCCCAGAAGAGCGCCTGCTGGCGGCGAGCCCAGTCGAGAGCCCGCAGAAAGAGTCCTTCGGCAGCGACAGCTGCGTCGGCCGCACCCTCCAGTATGACAAGTTCACCCTTGATTCGGAGCAACTCGGCCACGTACCAGCGTTCGTCGCGGGCTTCGCAGCGGGCGAGCGTCTCCTCGACAGTAGCGAGCCCCGGCGAGACCTCATCGGCCTCGCCGAGACATACCGCCAGCTCGCCGAGCAGAAGCAGGAAGCGTGGCAGGAACCTCGCCTCGCCGGCTTGTTCGAGCCCACGGCGCAGAGCCTGCAACCCACCGGCGATGTCGCCGCGCCTGGCGATCACCAGGCCGTTGAAGCAGCGAGCCCAGACGTTCCACAGACGCACCGGGTGACGCTCGGTATGGTCGAGCAGCATTGCGCCGTAGCGCTCGGCAGCGTCGAGATCGCCCGCCCAAAACGCGATCGGGCATGCCCCCTGGCCTAGGACGCTGCAAAAGGAGAGGGCTTGCCCGACGGCGTAGCCTTCCGTGATATTGTGCTCGACCACGCGCAGTGCCTGCTCCGCAAATCCTTGCAACCACAGGATGCGAGCCTGGAAATAGTGCGTCGACACCCGCATATCGAACCGCACGCGGACGATCTGGGCTTGCTGCGCCAAAGCCGCGAGCTGGGCAAGCGCGCGGTCGATATGATGGCGCGCTTCTCGTTGGTCGCCGAAGTAATGCTGGGCCGTGGCGAGGAGACGATCGGCCATCATCAGATCGATCGCATCGCCGGAATGCGCCGCCAAATCGGCGAAGCGCCGGGCGAATTCAAGCGCGGCGCGAAGCCCGCCATTGTTAAATTGATCGATGCACAAGCCCCAGAGGGCGCGCAAACGGTAGCCGGTGTCGTCGAGCCCTTCCGCGAGTTCGAGCGTGGTTGCCCAGGCGGGGCCAGCCTCTCGGGCGCGGCCGACGCCGTACATCAGCGACCAGGCAAGCGCCCAAGAAAGCTGCATGCGTGATCTCGCGGTCGCGGCATCGGCGGTGTCGAGGCATGCCAGCGCACGCTCGACCCGCTCGCGGCACTCGCCCAATAGCGAGAGCTGGACCCATAGCGGCACAACCGCGACGGTCAACGCCACGCCGATGTGCGGGTCACCCTCCGCAGAGAAGGCCCAATCGAGACCGGCGCGCACGTTGTCGAGATGCCGACCGTAAATGGCCAGCCATTCGGCTTGCGGCAGCGACTCGCTCTCGCCTTCGGCGTGAGCAAACACAGCATGATAATATTCGGCGTGACGGCGGGCGACTTGTTGAAGTTCGCCGGAGCTCTTCAGCTTGTCGCGACTGTACAGGCGCGTGGTATCGAGCAGACGGTAGCGCGGGAGCTCACCGCGAAGATCGGCGGCGACCAGCGATTTGGCGACGAGGCTTCCGATGTGATCGACGATCTCGGATGACCCAATATCGACTGCAACTGCGACAGCGGCTTCTAACGGGAAATCGCCAGCGAACACGGCGAGGCGACGCAGCACTGTACGTTCAGCGTCCGAAAGCAGCTGATAGCTCCAGTCGAGGGTCGCGCCGAGCGTCTGATGACGGGGCAAGGCGGTGCGCCGCCCGCTCGTCAGAACCCGAAAACGATCGTCAAGATGAGCCGCGATTTCCCGCACGCCGAGGACGTCGATGCGCGCCGCCGCCAGCTCGAGCGCCAGCGGCACGCCATCGAGCCTGCGGCAAATCTCCAGAACCGCGGCCACATCGGTATCGCCAAAAGTGAAGCCGTCCACTGCCGCCATGGCGCGCTCGTGGAACAGCTGAACGGCCGAAAACTCTAGCGCCTCGACGGCCGAGAGATCGACCGAGTCCGGTGGGAGCTCCAGCGAGGCTAGGCGGTGTAGCCATTCTCCTTCAGCCCGCAACGGCTCTCGGCTGGTGACCAGAATGCGTATTTGCGGTGCCGCCTTCAGGACCGCCTCGGCCAGCGGCGCTACCGCGCTGGTGACGTGTTCGCAGCTGTCGAGCACGATCAACATCTGCTTGTCGCGCAGCCACGCGGCCAACCCGGATACTGGGTTGGCGCCTGACGGAGAGATCTCAAGCGCGGTGCTGAGGGCGCTTGGCACCAGATCGGGATCGAGCAACGAGGCGAGCCCGACGAACCGTACGCCGTCTGCATAGGACGCATTCACGGTTTCGGCGACCGCCGCCGCCACGGTGGTTTTGCCGATCCCGCCGGGACCGACGATGGTCAGGAGACGGCGTTTGGCCAGTTGCGCCGCAAGCGCGGCAATGATGTCGTGCCGGCCGACGATACGAGTAAGCGGCACGGGCAGGTTGTTGGCTGTCGTCGTTGCACCCGGCGCGGCAGGTGCCGGGCGCGGATGCTCGCGCGTCACCGACGCGACGAAAGTATAACCCCGGCCAGGGTTGTTGGCGATGTAGCGCTCCTTCCCTGCGCGGCCGTCGCCGAGCGCCTTGCGCAGCGCGGCGACATGAACCCTCAGAGCGCCCTCGTCGACGACCGTATCGGGCCAGGTGCGGGCGATCAGTTGATCCTTAAGGATCGTATCGCCGGCGCGTTCAACGAGCGTTACGAGGATGTCAAAGGCCCGGCCACCGAGGCGCAGCGGCTTCCCGTCGTCGAGCAGCATGCGCTGCGCGGGGATGAGGCGGAACGATCCGAAGGCGAAGGTTTCTTCATCCACCGGGACATCGTCCTCAAGTGCCTTCCAATTCATACAGGCCGCCGGAAATTTTGCAACGCGACAGCAACTTGCCCAGGCGTTCTGCCGCACTCCCGATGCCGCTAATATCTGCAACGGCGGCTTTTGCATGATTTCACAATCGTTAACGCGACTAGCGCACAAGGCCGCGTCAAATTGCAGGCTATGAAACCAAACGGAGGGCCCACGATGACGACGAATACCGACGCCGAGCCCGCCCTCGACCACGGGAACCCGCCGCCGCATCAAGCAAACCGGTCGATCCGAGCAGCCGCCGAAGCGGCCCTCGAATTCGGCCGCTTCCGCGTGCTGCTCCGCCAGCGCCAATTGGTCGCCGGCGGCGTACCGATAGAATTGGGGACGCGCGCCCTCGATCTCCTTCTGGTTTTACTGGAGGCCGATGGATCGCTGGTCACCAAAGACGAGCTCGTTAGCCGCGTCTGGCCCGGTATCGTTGTCTCGGAGGCGAACTTGAAGGTTCAAATCCTCGCGTTGCGCAAGGCTCTCGGCGAAGACCGCGAGTTAATCCGAACCGAGTTCGGCCGTGGCTACCGGTTCACTGCCGCAGTTCGCTCGACTGTAGCCTGGAGTCCTTGCCAGCGCTCGATGCGACGGGGGCGCCGGCCAAGTCGAAGGTTGGTTCCCCAATGGATTTCTCGGCGGTCGCCGCACGGTCGGTCTGTTCCGGGATCACTGCCGCAGTCGCTTTGATACGGCTCACACTGAGGGCGGCGCGTGCTGTCGGAGTGGATCAGCTCACCCCTGCCAAAAGGAGAGGAAACGTGACGATAGGCTCATTCCCAGCGATCTCTGATCAAGCCGTCGACCGACCCATCGTATCAAAAATGCCATTGTGGAAAGGTATGGCCTTTGCCGCTGGGCTCGGCCTCAGCATGCTTTCCTATCCAGTCCATGCCGCGCCGTCGAGTAGCGGCGGTACCGTACAAGGCCTCTACGACGCGCTGCTCAGCACGATGAAAAACGGCCGGACACTGGGCCAGAGCGGTCGTTTCACGCAACTGGAGCCGGTTATTCTCCGCAGCTTCGACATCGCCTCGATGGCGCGGTTGTCGGTCGGCCCGTTCTGGACGAATCTGACCGAGGCGCAGCGCCAGCAGGTGACCGAAAGCTTTGGACGCTACATCTCAGCAATCTATGCCGACCGCTTCGACAGCTATGCCGGACAGAAGCTGGAGGTGACCGGTGAGCAGCCCACCCCATCCGGGGTCACGGTGCGCAGCCAGATCATCAAAGCCAACGGTGAGCCAGTCAAGGTCGACTACATGATGCGTCGCAATGGCGACAGCTGGCTGATCTCCGACATCTACCTCGATGGCGCGATCAGCGAAGTGGCGACCCGCCGCTCAGAGTTCGCCGCCATCCTGAAGAACGACGGCATAGACGGCCTTATCGCGGCACTGAACCGCAAAGCCGATATGCTCACCGCGACGACTGCAAGATCCTTCTAGGAATTATAGCTTGACCTACTGACCACAATTGATTTGTGCGAAATGGAGGAGATGACGAGGGGTCGCCGATCGCGTTGCCATACGATCAGTGTTTCACGTGAAACCTCGACAGTCCTCCGCGCGCTCCATACATTCCCCGGCCATGAACCAAATTCTCGCGTCCTATGACGTCGTCGTGGTGGGCGGCGGGCATGCCGGGTGCGAGGCGGCGGCGGCTGCGGCCCGGGTCGGGGCGCGCACGTTGCTGCTGACGCATAAGCGGGCGACGATTGGCGAGATGTCGTGCAACCCGGCGATCGGCGGGCTCGGCAAGGGCCATCTGGTGCGCGAGATCGATGCGCTCGACGGCATCATGGGCCGGGCGATCGACCGCGCCGGGATCCAGTTCCGCATCCTGAACCGCAGCAAGGGCGCGGCGGTGCGCGGGCCCCGTGCGCAGGCCGACCGCAAGCTCTATCGCCGCGCCGTCGCCGAACTGCTGGCCGAAACGCCTGATCTCGATATCGTCGAGGGGGCGGCCGAGGATCTGCTGCTCGATGCCGGCGGGCATGTCCGCGGGCTCGTGCTGGGCGACGGCCGGCGCGTTGCGGCGGGTCGGGTCGTATTGACGACCGGCACCTTTCTCAACGGGTTGATCCATATCGGCGACGAAAAGATCCCGGCGGGCCGCGTCGGCGAAAAACCGTCGCTCGGCCTGTCGCAGACCCTCGCCTGCCACGGCTTTGCGCTCGGGCGCCTCAAGACCGGCACGCCGCCGCGGCTCGACGGCAGCACGATCGATTGGGCCGGGCTCGACGTCCAGCCCGGCGACGACCCGCCGCCGCCGTTCTCGTTCATGACCGCGCAGATCGAGACGCCGCAGGTCGTCTGCCACATCACCGCGACGACCCCGGCGACGCATGCCGTCATTCGCGCCAATCTCGACCGCTCGCCGATATATTCGGGCCAGATCACCAGCATCGGCCCCCGTTACTGCCCGTCGATCGAGGACAAGGTCGTGCGCTTTGCCGGCCGCGAGCGGCACCAGATCTTTCTCGAGCCGGAGGGACTCGACGACGATACGATCTACCCGAACGGCATCTCGACCTCATTGCCGCGCGAGGCGCAGGAGGCGATGCTGCGGACGATCCCCGGGCTCGAAAGGGCCGTGATGCGGCGCCCCGGCTATGCGATCGAGTACGATTTCGTCGACCCGCGCGAGCTTTATCCGAGCCTCGAGACGCGGCGGGTCCCCGGGCTCTATCTCGCGGGGCAGATCAATGGCACGACCGGCTATGAGGAGGCGGCGGCCCAGGGTCTCGTCGCCGGTCTCAACGCGGGGCTCGCGGCGGGCGGAGCGGAGCCCCTCGTGCTCGACCGCGCCGACGCCTATATCGGCGTGCTGATCGACGATCTCGTCACCCGCGGCACCAGCGAGCCCTACCGGATGTTCACCTCGCGCGCCGAGTACCGGCTGACCTTGCGGGCCGACAATGCCGATCAGCGGCTGACGCCGATCGGCATCCGGCTGGGCGCGGTCGGCCATGAGCGCGAGCGGCGCTTTACCGAGAAAATGGCGGCGCTCGACGAGGCGCGCCGGCAGCTCGCCGAGTTGCGCATGACGCCCCCGGCATTGAAGCGCCACGGGATCATGGTCAACGAGGATGGCATTGCCCGCAATGCCACGGAGCTGCTGGCCTATCCCGGTATCGATCTCGCGCGTCTCGGCGGGGTCTGGCCCGAACTCGGCTCGCTGTCGCCTGACATCGCCGAGCAGCTGGAGATCGACGCCCGCTACGCCGGTTATCTCGAACGCCAGGAACGGGACATCGCCGCGTTCCGGCGCGACGAGGCGCTGCTGCTTCCCGCCGACCTCGACTATTCGGCTGTCGGCAGCCTGTCGCGCGAGATCAGCGGCAAGCTCGCTGCGGCGCGCCCCGCCACGCTGGGCGCCGCCGCGCGGATCTCCGGCGTCACGCCGGCGGCATTGGTGGCGTTGCTGAAGCATGTGAAGAGGCGGCACAGCACCCCCGACAGCCCCCACCCTAGCCCTCCCCCGCAAGCGGGGGAGGGAATGGGAGGGGGCGGCTTCCAAGCGGCGTGACTCCGGCGCTGGGGCCGGAAGGGTTTGCCGAGCTCGTCCCTGTTTCACGTGAAACACTCGCGCGGCTGGAGGCCTATGCCGATCTGCTGACCCGCTGGTCGGCGCGCATCAACCTCGTCGGCCGCGACACTCTCGCCGCTCTGTGGCGGCGGCATATGCTCGATTCGGCGCAGCTTCTTCGTTTTGTCCCGAGTGCGGCCCAGAACCTGATCGACCTCGGCAGCGGCGCCGGATTGCCGGGGCTCGTGCTCGCGATCCTCGGCGTTCCCGGCGTCGAGCTGGTCGAGGGGGATTCGCGAAAGGCCGCGTTTCTGCGCGAGGCCGCGCGCGTCGCCCGGGCCGAGGTCACGATTCGGCCATGCCGTATCCAAGCAGTGCCGCCCCATGCAGTCGATGTCGTGACCGCGCGGGCCTGCGCACCGCTCGACCGGTTGCTCGATTTGGCCGCACCGCTTTCTGGCGCCCGATACCGTTTGCCTGTTCCCGAAAGGCGAGCGGTTCAACGAGGAATTGACCCTGGCCCGCAAAGCCTGGACAATGAATGTGTCGGTCGAACAGAGCCTATCCGACCGGCGGGGGGTCGTTCTTCGCTTGCAACAGGTTGCCCGTGAGCCTCGCCAGGCTTGAGGGGGAGCCGCGCGCCGTTCCGGCCGCGCGCCGCGCCCGCATCATCGCGCTCGCCAATCAGAAGGGCGGGGTCGGCAAGACGACGACCGCAATAAATCTCGCAACCGCACTGGCGGCTATCGGCCACCGCGTATTGCTGATCGATCTCGATCCGCAAGGCAATGCCAGCACCGGTCTCGGCGTCGAGCGGCCGGCGCGGGCCGTGACCAGCTATGAGCTGATCCTTGGCGAGGCCGAACTCGATCAGGCAGTCGTGTCGACCGATATCCCCCGTCTGGCCATGATCCCCGCGTCGCAGGATCTGGCCGGCGCCGAGTTGGAGCTGGCGGTGCGCGAGCGGCGCGAATTTCTGCTGAGCCGGGCCATTCGCAGCCGGGTGCGCGATTACAACGAGGTGCTGATCGACTGCCCGCCGTCACTCAACCTGCTGACGATCAATGCGCTGGTCGCCGCCGATTCGGTACTGGTGCCGTTGCAGTGCGAATTTTATGCATTGGAGGGGCTCAGCCAATTGATGCGGACGATCGAACGGGTGCAGCGCGCGCTCAATCCCCGGCTCGAACTGCAGGGCGTGCTGCTTACCATGTATGACCAGCGCAATAACCTCAGCGACCAGGTCGCTGCAGATGTCCGCGGTCATTTCGGCGCCAGAGTGTTCGACACGATGATCCCGCGTAATGTGCGCATTGCTGAGGCGCCGTCGCACGGCAAACCGGTTCTGATTTACGATCACGGCTGCGCCGGCGCGCAGGCCTATATTCGCCTGGCCGCCGAGGTATTGCGCCGCAGCGCGACACCCCCAATGGCCTCACAATGAGCGAGCGGGCGAGGCGTCGTCAGCTCGGCCGCGGCCTCGCAACCCTGTTCGGCGAGACCGATGGCGGCTCGTCCGCGGATCCGGCGCCGCAGCGCCGCGTGCCGATAGAGCTGATCCGCCCCGGCGCATTCCAGCCGCGGCGGCGCTTTGGCGAGGCCGAGCTCGACGCGCTCGCGCAGTCGATCCGCGAAAAGGGCATCATCCAGCCCTTGCTGGTCCGCCCGCTCGCCGGTGAGGAAGCCGCCTTCGAGCTGATTGCCGGCGAGCGGCGGTGGCGCGCCGCGCAGCGCGTCGGGATGCACGAGGTCCCGGCAATCGTCCGCCCGCTCACGGATTCGGAGGCGCTGGAAATCGCGTTGGTCGAGAACCTCCAGCGCGAGGATTTATCCGCCCTGGAGGAGGCGGAAGCCTACCGCCGGCTGATGGACGAGTTTGGCCGTACTCAAACGGCTCTCGCAGAAGCCGTCGGCAAAAGCCGCAGCCATGTCGCGAATACCTTGCGACTCCTGTCCCTGCCGGCGTCGGTCCGCCGCAGTCTCGATGACGGCGAATTGTCGGCCGGGCACGCCCGCGCGCTGCTTGCCTCGCCGGACCCGGCCGCGCTCGCCGCCGAAGTCGTGCGCCGCGGGCTAAACGTCCGCGCCACCGAACGGCTCGTCCAGCGCCGTTCCGCCATGCCATTTCCGAAGCCGCGCCTGCGCGACGCCGATACGGCCGCGCTCGAGCGCGAGCTCGGCGCCGCCCTCGGGCTGCGTGTCACGTTGGAGCCGAAAAAGCGCGGCGGCGCGCTGACGCTACACTATGCGAGTCTCGACCAGCTTGATCGCGTGCTGAGCCTCCTGCGCGCCGGCTGAACTGAGCGGGTCTCAGTTTTCGAGTATGAAGGTCACCTCCATCGTAACCCGGTACTCTTCGATCTTGCCGTTCTCGACGCTCGCCTTGTGCTCGACGACGTGAAGGCCGGTAATGCCGCGCAGGGTCCGGTTGGCCCGCGCCAACCCCTCGCGCACGGCGGCATCGAAGCCCTCGGATGACGCGGAAGTGATCTTCGTGACGCTCGCAACTGCCATCAATTCCTCCCTGGAAATTGGCCAGCGGGCGAATATCCGCTGCCAAACCAGCGGATGTTAAGCGTTCGAAGCTCTTTGCGAAAGGCTACAGCGGGGCCGGGAAGGCCAGCTCGCGCTCAACGACGCCGGTCGCGCGCAGCCTGGGCCACGGCCAGCATTGCCTCACGGCAGATCGTCTCGGCGGGAAGACCGGTGGTCTTCATGTTGAGTTCCGCTTTGGCGACACGGTCGAGGAGCGGGCGCAGCCGCGCCTCGGTCCATAGGCCGAGCTGACGCCTGAAGCTGTCTTCCTGTTTGAAGAAGATCGGCGGACGTGCCGCACGCAACACCTCGTCGAGGCTTGCGCCCGCCGCGAGCTGCGCGGTCAACGCATGCAGCCGGTGCAGGTGGCGCAGTAGCGCGCGGATGATCGAGACGGGTGATTCCCCCTGTTGGAGGACCCGGCCGAGTACGCGTTCGACTTGCACGGCGTTGCCCTCGGCCGCCGCCAGCACGGCATCATCGAGCTCGATCGCCGCGGTGTCGCTGATCGAGAGCCGGGCGTCCTCGATCTCGACCCTGCCGCCCTCGCCAGCATAAAGCGCAAGCTTTTCGAGCTCGGAACGCGTCAGCAGACGATCGCCCCCGAGATGCTCGACGAGGAACTGGCCGGCATCGCGGCTCGCGGTCACCCGGTGCGCCGCCAGGGTCTCGCGGATTACCGCTGCCAGCTCGCGTGGCGTGTCGGGGTAGCAGCCGATCGCGACGGCGGACCGCGCCGCTTCAAAGGCCCGGCGCAGCGCCGAGCGGGACGGCAGCTCGCCCGCCTCGACGACGACGAACGCGTCGCCGGGCGTGCTCTCCAGAAAATCCACAAAGAGCTTTGCAAGCGCGTCGCCGGTGCCGCGCACGTGCACGACCCGCCGGCCCCCCGTGAGGCTCAGCTGGGCGGCTTCGTCGGCGAGCCGCGCGGGATCGGCGGCGAGCCCAGCCGCGGTCAGATCGGTGACGCGGAACGGATCTTTGAGGTCGGAACAGACCGAACGCGCCACGGTCTCGGCGCGCTCGCGCACCAAACCCTCGTCCGGGCCGTACAGCAGCACGGCGCGAATTTCAGGATCGGGCCGGTGCAGGAACGCGACAATCCGCGACGGAGCTAGCCTCACGACCCCTCTCAGCTCGGTGGCGGGGGCTGCTCGGCGAGCCGGCGCTCCATGAACAGGGCGAGCCGGGTCACGATCTCCTGGTTGAGTTCAGCGGCGCTGCGAACCGCGGCATCGTCTTCGCCGACCACCGTCGAATACTGGTTCGGAGCGAGATCGAAGGAATTCGCGACGTGCACTGTATTGACCACCAGGTTTTGGCGGCTCTTGCTGTCGACCAGCGTGTAGGTCGCGTAAACGTCGAACTTACCGAGCGAGGCCAAACCCTGCGATTCAATGCCGAGATTGGTCAGATAGGTGCCGAGCGTGACCCGCAGCCGATAGCGTTCGGGGGTGGGCTCGCCAGTCGGATTGAACGAGTTGCGTAATGCGATCTCCAGCCGTTGCCCGATGCGTTCGGAGATCGGTTCGACGTGGATCGCGCGCAACTCCTCACTCGCCGGGCCGCTCACGGCCTCTCCGTAGAGCGGCGCCCAGCCACACCCCGAGAGCGCCAGCGGCCAGCCGAGCGCGAATGCAAGCAATACGCGGCGCCTCGCAATGCCTTTCACGCGACGATATTAACGATGCGGTTAGGCACGACGATGACCTTGCGCGGCGGTCGGCCCTCGAGCCAGCGCAGCACCTGCGGCACCTCCAGGGCGGCGTTTTCTACGGCAGTCCTATCCATATCCCGCGGTATTTCGAGCGTGCCGCGCAGCTTGCCGTTGACCTGGATGGCGATCGTTACCTGCTCGTCGCGCGTCAGCTGCGGATCGGCGACGGGCCAGGGCTGATCAACGAGCAGGCCCATGCCGCCGAGGGTCTCCCACATCTCCTCGGCGAGATGGGGCATCATCGGTCCGAGCAGCCGGGCCAGGGTTTCCAGGCCCTCGCGAAGCACCTCCGGTGCGCCGGGTTCGGACGACGGGAGCTCCTCGAGCGCGTTGGTCAGCTCGCGGATCCGCGCGACGGCGCGATTGAACCGGAATTTGTCCAGATCGTCGGTCACCGCAGCAATCGCCTTGTGCGTTGACCGGCGGGTCGCGTCGAGCGCCGACGACAGCGCGGAGGGAATTGGGGATCCGGCCACCGCCAGCGGGACGGGAGGTTCGCTGACCATCCGCCAGAGCCGGTTGACATAGCGCCAGATCCCCTCGATCCCGGTCTCGGTCCATTCGAGATCACGTTCCGGCGGGCTGTCGGACAACAGGTATAGCCGGGCCGTATCGGCCCCATAAGTTTCGACGATCGCATCGAGGCCGACGACGTTCTTCTTGGATTTGCTCATTTTTTCGTGCCGGCCCGCCGTGACCGGTCGGCCTGCCGTGTCGACGAGGCGCCCGTCTTCTGTTGTGTGAACTTCTTCGGGAAAGAGCCAGTCGCCGGTCTCGCTCTGATAAGTCTCGTGGCAGACCATGCCCTGCGTGAACAGTCCGGCAAAGGGCTCGTCGAGATTGAGATAGCCGCACCGCGTCAACGCCCGCATGAAAAAACGCGAGTAGAGCAAGTGAAGAACGGCATGCTCGATGCCGCCGATATATTGGTCAACCGGCATCCAATAATCGACCGCCTCGCGCTCGAACGCGACGGGTGCGCGCGCCGAGCAGAAGCGCAGAAAATACCACGATGAATTGAAGAACGTGTCGAGCGTGTCGGTCTCGCGGCAGGCCGGTCCGCCGCACCGCGGGCAATTGACATGTTTCCAGGTCGGATGGTGATCGAGCGGATTACCCGGCCGCTCGAAGCTGACGTCACGCGGCAGTACGACCGGGAGGTCTTGCTCTGGCACCGGCACGATGCCGCAAGCCGGGCAATGTATTAAGGGGATCGGGCATCCCCAATAGCGCTGCCGCGACACCCCCCAATCGCGCAGCCGGTAGACTGTGGTCCGTTCGCCGCGCCCGAGTTCTTCGAGCCGCTCGCCGGCAGCCCGCTTTGCTTCCGCGACCGAGAGGCCGTCGAGGAAGGCGGAATTGATCAACGTGCCGTCGTCGATATAGGCGGTGTCGCCGATGGCGAAGGATGCCGGGTCCTTGCCCGGCGGCAACACCACCGGGATCACCGGCAGCCGGTATTTGCGCGCGAATTCGAGGTCACGCTGGTCGTGCGCCGGGCACCCGAAGATCGCGCCGGTTCCGTATTCCATCAGCACGAAATTGGCGACATAGACCGGGACCCGGCGAGTGTCGTCGAACGGGTGCACCGCTTCGAGTTCCGCGCGGTAGCCGCGCTTCTCGGCGGCTTCGATGACTGCCTCGCTGGTGCCCAGACGGTTACACTCGGCGATAAACGCGGCTAGCTCCGGGTCGTTCTCGGCGAGCCTCAGCGCCAATGGATGGTTTGGCGAGAGCGCAACGAACGAAGCGCCGAACAGCGTGTCCTGCCGCGTCGTAAAGACCTCGATCCTCTCATCCCGACCGGCAATTTTGAAAAATAGGCGTGCGCCTTGGGAGCGGCCGATCCAGTTCTCTTGCATCAACCGCACCCGTTCCGGCCAGCGTTCGAGCCCGCCGAGCGCGTCGAGCAGTTCTTCGGTAAAGGCGGTGATGCGCAAAAACCACTGCGACAGAAGCCGCTTTTCCACGATCGCACCCGAGCGCCAGCCGCGCCCGTCGATCACCTGCTCGTTGGCGAGAACCGTGTTTTCGACCGGGTCCCAGTTGACCCAGGCCTCCTTGCGGTAGGCGAGCCCAGCCGCAAGGAAATCGAGAAACATCTTTTGCTCGTGGCCGTAGTATCCCGGATGGCACGCAGCAATCTCGCGCGTCCAGTCGTAGCCGAAGCCCATGCGCTGCAACTGGTTGCGCATTGTGGCGATGTTGTCGCGCGTCCAGTCGGCGGGATGCACCTTGGCGTCGATTGCTGCATTCTCTGCCGGCAGTCCGAAGGCGTCCCACCCCATCGGATGCAGAACATTAAAGCCTTGCGCGCGGCGATAGCGGGCGACGAGATCGCCAATCGTGTAGTTCCGCACATGCCCGACGTGCAATTTGCCGGACGGGTACGGGAACATTTCAAGAACATAGTACTTCGGGCGGCCTTGCTCTGCCGTGACCTCGAACAGCCGCTTCTCGCGCCAGATGCGCTGCCATTTTGCTTCGCTTTCGCGGAAATTGTATCGCGACATGGTTAGGGATCTGGCCACGATTGGACCCGCCTGCAAGCCGGTTCACCTGCCTCCCGGGACGGCGTCTTCAACTCGGCTTCGGCGTCCAGGCGCGCTTCAGTTCCCGCGCTCGACCGAGGATCGCGTTTTCGAGATCGGTCTCGACCTGCCTTGCGATCGTGGTCTCGGCCCACTGCCCGTCCGCCGAGCGTTGCTGACGATCGACCGTTACGGTCAGCGAATTGGAATGCAACGCTCGGGACAAGATGAAGACATTGATCCGGTAGCGGACATCCGGGTTTCCCGGCGGCGAGTACCAGTCGGTGACGATCGAGCCGGTCAGCGGATCTTCCGAGGCGTATTTGACGAAATCGAGCGTGTCGTGCGCCGCTTGCCACAGAATTGGACTTACCGTCCGACCGGTTTGCGGCCCCGGATCCTTGACGGATTCTTTCTTGGCGAGGCCGAGCACAGTGAAAATATTTGCCTCGGTATCGATGTCCTCGGGCTCGCTCGATGACGCCTTCTGGGTCTCGGCAGCGCTCGGTTGCCCTTGCGCCTGTTGAGGTGGCGAGTTCGCCGTGCAGGCGGCGAGCGCCAACGAAAGACTTGCGGCAAGGGCTGCGGCGGCGCGGTAATGAGCAAGCGACATCGCGCGATCTTTGCCAGGAATGGATCTGATATGGAAGGGGTTATCGCGGCCAATCTGGCCGCCGTCAGGGAACGGATCGCGGCGGCGGCTCGGGCGGGCGACCGGGCGCCGGAAAGCGTGACGCTCGTCGCCGTCAGCAAGACTCATCCGGCGGCGAGCGTGCGGCAGGCGCTGATGGCGGGGCATCGAGTGTTCGGCGAGAACCGGGTACAGGAGGCGCAGGCAAAGTATCCCGAGCTGCGCGAGGAATTTCCCGATCTCGCCTTGCACCTGATCGGCCCTCTGCAGACCAACAAGGTGCGCGATGCGGTCGCGGGTTTCGATGTGATCGAGAGCGTCGACCGGCCGCGAGTCGCGCAGGCCCTGGCCAGGGAGATGGAGCATACTGGTCGCCGGCCACCCTGCCTCATCGAGGTGAACACTGGAGAGGAGCCGCAAAAGGCCGGCATCATGCCAGCCGATGCCGACGGGTTCATCGTCGAGTGCCGGGAGCGCCTCGACCTCCCGATCATCGGCCTGATGTGCGTACCGCCGCTCGACGAGGAGCCGGCGCCGCATTTCGCGCTGTTGCGCGAGATCGCCCGGCGCAACGACTTGCGGATCCTCAGCATGGGCATGAGTGCCGATTTCGAGAAGGCGATCCGCTTCGGCGCCACCCATGTCCGGGTCGGCACCGCAATCTTCGGCGCCCGCAGTGCGGCGCATTGACCGGCGCCCGTCCTCCTTCGGCAGAACAAACGGTCCGCAGTCATTCCACGGCGCTGGCGAAGCGCGCGAGCCGGAACCTATGAACACTGGCGGATGGTCTTTGGGCACGGACCCGTGTTCATAACTTCCGGGCCCGGCCTGTAGGCCGTCCCGAAATGACGGCAAGTTAGAGAAAGTGGCCGCTGCGGGTGGCCTTGGTGCGGAGATACCGCTCGTTGTGGCCGTTTGACGGGAATATGTGCGGCACGCGCTCGACGACCCTGATGCCGTAGCGCTCGAGCGCGGCGACTTTTTCCGGGTTATTGGTCAGCAGCCGGACCATACCGAAACCCAGCTGCCGCAACATTTCCGCCGCCGGCAGATACACCCGCTCGTCGGCGTCGAAACCGAGCTGTTCGTTGGCATCGAATGTGTCGAAGCCGGCATCCTGCAGCCGGTAAGCCCGCAGCTTGTTGACGAGCCCGATGCCGCGCCCTTCCTGTGCGAGGTAGAGTAGCACGCCACCGCCGGCCTGCGAGATTGCCGCGATGCCGCCGCGCAGCTGGTCGCCGCAGTCGCAGCGTAGGCTGGCGAGCAGGTCGCCCGTGAAACACTCCGAATGCAGCCGGACCAAAACCGGTGCTGACGGATCGGGCGACCCGATCAGGATTGCGAGGTGTTCGAACCCGCCATCGCGGGGGCGAAACGCGATCAGACGCGCATTTTCCGCATCGGCGAGCGGGACGCGTGCCTCGGCGACGCGCTCTAGTCCGGCGGTTGCCGCGTCACGCTTGAAGACGGCGGCGGCATCGATGACCGCTAGATCCCCGCGGCGCGCAAAGAACGTCGCTTCACTTCTTCCAACGCGCAAGACAAGCGCCGCGGGCAGTAGCGAGGCGAGCTTCGCCAAGGCGACTGCGGCAAGGGCGCCGCCTTTGGCGGGGAGCGGCTTGGGGCCGAAACCGGGCGGCTCCGCGCCGAGCGATGCTCCCGGATCGGCGAGGTTGCGGATCACTGCTGCGGGCAATTCGTCCGAGACCGAGATCGTCAAGGCACCTGACAATTCGTCGCGCGCAGCAAGGCCGAGTGCTACGGCCCGCCGGCGCGTCAGAACCACCCGGGCCGGCGCCCGCGAGATTTGACGCAACCGCTGCAGGTTCTCCTCGGTCGCCAGCTCAGCGGCGACCGCAAGAACGTTGATCTCGTCGTCGCGGATCAGTACGGGCTCTCCGCGGCGCAGCGCAGTGATCGACTCGCCAAGGGATGGCTGTGCGGACGTCCTGGACTCGATCACTCTCTTCTCCTCCCCGGCCTCATCATATGGCGTGCCGAGGCTCGCGCCAGCAACCTTATTCGACGTCACCTATGCGGGCGAGTGCCCAGCAGAATGACAACATCGGCAACAAATGAATAGGCCAGGAGCCCAAGCGCCGCGGCACAAACGAGCGCGGCCCAACCCCCTAAAGTCGCGGGCACCAGCGCGATCGTCAGGCCGACGCTCTGGATTGCTGCAATCGTCTTCCGGCGCCGATCGGCGATCCGTCGCGGCGGCAACGGCCGGCGCAACAGCGGAAAGGGCAGCGCCGCGGCAAGGTAGAAATATCGCATGCCGCCGATGGCGAGCACCCAATAGGGAGCGGCCTGCGCTTTTACGACGGTTATCGCGAGCACAAGGATGGCAAACGCATCGACCTCCAGGTCGAAGCGCGCGCCAAACGCGGAAGCCAAGCCCTGTCGCCGGGCCGCCCATCCATCGGCGCCGTCGAGCATTAGCGCGGCCACGGCAATGGCGGCAAGGAGCCACCTTTCCGGCGCGCCGAGCGGTGCCGGCTCGATCGCTCGTGCGGCGAACAGGCAGGCGATTGCCCCCCTGACTAGCGTAATGCGGTTCGCCGTGCCGAGCCGGGGATGAGGATGCGCGGCGAGCCCGCGCTCGACGGCGAAGAGCAGGCCGGCGAACAGGGCGAGGCCCGCCAGGGCAGGAACGGTGCCAACCGCACCCCCGAACACTGGCACCGGGATTGCGATGAGGGCGAGCCCGAACGAGCGCACAAAGAACGAATGCGCCTCGCGAAGGAGGGCGGACGGTGAGGGTGAAGGCAAAGCGATCCCGGTCGACATATCAGTGCGTTCGGTGTATCTGGCGATCGTGCGCTGCCGCGACGCGTTGAACAAGCGGCCGTCCGTCAGACCATTCCGGGACGGGGGTTTATTCCCATGCTAGAGGCGCGGGCGTTTTGGGTGAAGGCGCCGGGTCATGGGGAAATCAGGGCGCAGCGGCTGCGATCGCCGGCGCCCGGCGAAGTGCTGATCCGGACACGCCGGAGCGCGATCAGCAGGGGCACCGAGAGCCTCGTTTTCCGTGGCGAGGTACCTGAGAGCGAATGGCGGCGGATGCGCTGTCCGTTCCAGGAGGGGAAGTTCCCGGCGCCCGTCAAATACGGCTATTCGGCGGTCGGAATTGTCGAGGACGGTCCGGCCGAGGCGCTCGGACGCCGGGTGTTCTGTCTGCATCCCCATCAGGACCGGTTCATCGTGCCGGGCGATGCCGTCGTCGATGTTCCCGACGCGGTCCCGGACCGGCGCGCGGCGCTTGCCGCCAACATGGAAACGGCGATCAACGGAATATGGGATGCGGTGCCGGGTCCGGGAGACCGCATCGCCGTGATCGGCGCCGGAGTTGTCGGGTGCCTCGTCGCCGCGCTCGCGGCGCGGTTGCCGGGCGCCGAGGTCGAGCTGATCGACATCAATCCGGCCCGCGAAAAAATCGCAGCGGCTGTGGGTTGCCGGTTTGCGACGCCGGAGCAGGCCTCTCCCGAGGCCGATCTGGTCGTTCACGCCAGCGGATCACCCGCCGGGCTCGCTACCGCGCTGACGATCGCCGGTTTCGAGGCGACCGTGATCGAGATGAGCTGGTACGGCACCCGGATTGTGCCGCTCGCCCTCGGCGGCGCGTTTCATTCTCGCCGCCTGACCTTGCGCTCATCCCAGGTTGGCGTTGTTCCGGCGGGCCGAGTGCAGCGCTGGTCGCATCGGCGCCGTTTGACGCTCGCCCTGTCGCTGTTGCGCGCACCGGTATTCGATGTCCTCCTCTCGGGCGAAATCGAATTTACCGCCTTGCCCGCATTGATGCCGCAGCTTGCGGCGCCATCGCCAGGCGTTCTCTGCCAAACCGTACGGTACGACTAACCAGCCGCGGAGCGTGATTCCGCACGCGGCCCAGGAGCGCAGCCGATGTACAGCATTACCGTCAGTCATCATTTCATGATCGCGCACAGCCTAGCCGGCGAGGTGTTTGGTCCGGCGCAGAGGCTGCACGGCGCGACCTATGTCGTCGAGGCCGAGTTGCGGCGTGATGCACTCGACGCCGACGGCATCGTCTGCGACATCGGCCGCGCTCTCGACCTGCTCCGGGCCGTACTCAGCGAATTCGAATACCGCAATCTCGACGCATTGGAGGAGTTCCGTGGCCGGAACACGACGACCGAGTTTCTCGCCGGTGAAATCCATCGGCGGGTGGCGCGGCGGATCAAGGAGGGAGCGCTCGGCTCCGAGCGCATCGCCGGCCTGAAGGTGGTATTGCGTGAAAACCCGGTAGCCTGGGCCAGCTATGATGCCGAGCTCGAATGACCGAGCTCGTCTTTGTCGTCCCGGGCAGGCTCGATCAGCTGACCGGCGGTTATCTTTATGACCGTCATATCATCGACGGGCTGCGGTCCCGTGGGCACGCGGCAAAGGTCATCGAGCTCGCCCCAGCTGATCGTGAAACGGCGTTAGCTGAACTCGCCGACGGCACCACGACGATAGTCGACGGCCTTGCGATCCCCGATCTCGAACAGGCGGTCGAGTCCCAGCGGCGCCGATTGCGGCTGGTCGCGCTCGTCCACCATCCACTCGCCGAGGAGACGGGGCTTTCCCGCGCGGCGGCGGAGCGCCTCACTCGGCTCGAGGCTGTCGCGTTGCAATGGTTTCGTGGCGTCGTTTGTCCCAGCCCACGGACGGCTGCCGGTGTCGCGGCTTACGGCATCCCGCCCGACCGCATCTTCGTGATACCGCCGGGCACGGTAAAGCCGGACCGGCCCTTGCGGTCGCGGGACGGCCCGGTTCGGTCGTTGCTCTGCGTTGCGAGCTTGATCCCGCGTAAAGGCCATCGAGTCCTCGTCGCGGCGTTGGCGCGCGTGCGGGACCTCGACTGGCGGCTGTTGTGTATCGGCTCGCTCGACCGTGATCCGCGCACGGCGCGATTGATCCGGCAGATGATAGCCGCTGCGCGCCTCCGCCGGCGCATCACCCTTGCGGGCGAAAAGCCGCCATGGATGGTGAGGCGCGCCTATCGGGCGGCTGACGCCTTCGTGCTGCCGTCGCTCCACGAGGGTTACGGGATGGCCTTCGCGGAAGCGATGGCGCACGGCATCCCGATTATCGCAACTGCCGCCGGGGCAATTCCCGAGACCGTGCCCCGCGAGGCCGGGTTGCTGGTTCGGCCGGGCGATGCGGCGGCACTGGCGCGCGCGCTGCGGCGGGTGATCGCAGAGCCGGCGCTGGCCGCACGTCTTGCGGCAGGCTCGCGAGCCGCCGGTGGCCGGCTACCGGATTGGCGGCACGCGACGGAACGGTGGGAAGAGGCACTGCACCTGCTGGCCGGCCTTTCGCCCCGATCGTGAGACGGCTTTGAAAGGGGGGACGAGGCACGCAATTTGGACGCATAATGATCTTGCTAATCCCCCGTCGGGCCGGAAAATGATGAGGGTTTGTCGTAAAATATTGATCATCGACGATGACGGCGCGTTGCGCCAATCGCTCGCAGAACAGCTCGATCTGCATGAAGAATTCGCTAGCGTTCAGTGCGACAGGGCGGCTTCGGCATTGCAACTCGCGAGCACCGAGCGGTTCGACGCCATTCTGCTCGATGTTGGCCTCCCGGATATGGACGGGCGGGACTTGTGCCGGCAGTTGCGTCGCGCCGGGGTGCAGGTGCCGATCATTATGCTGACCGGGGCAGACAGTGATGCCGACACCGTGCTCGGCCTCGATTCGGGCGCCGACGACTATGTGACAAAGCCGTTCCGATTGAGCGTGCTGCTGGCGCGGCTGCGCGCCCATCTGCGGCAGAGCGAGCACAGCGACGACGCGGTGTTCACAATAGGCCCGTACACGTTCCGTCCGAGCGCCAAGCTGCTCCTCGATGCGACCGGCCGCAAGAAAGTCAGGTTGACCGAGAAAGAGACGGCGATCCTCAAATACCTCTACCGCGCCGGCGATCAGGCAATCGCGCGCGACACTCTTCTTGGCGAAGTATGGGGCTACAATGCAGGGGTGACGACCCATACGCTGGAGACCCATGTGTACCGCCTTCGCCAAAAGATCGAGCGTGATCCGGCCCGCGCCGAGATCCTGGTGACGGAGCCGGGGGGCTACCGCCTCGTACCGTGAGACGGCGGCGGCAATGGGCGGCGGGCGCCTGCTGATCGCCAGCGGCGCGGATCGTAAGTACTTTCCACTGTTGCGCGATACGGTGCTATCGGTCCGGGCGCAGTGCCGGAACGTTGCGGTCGGGATCCTCGATCTCGGGCTCGACGGAGAACAACGTGAGTGGCTGACCCCGCGAGTAGAGCACGTCGTGCGGCCGGCTTGGGACCTCGATTTTCCCGGCCAGGCGCACACGGCGGACACGTTCAAGGCGCAGGTGGCGCGCCCGTTTCTGCGGCGGCACTTTCCAGGTTATGAGGTCTATCTGTGGGTCGACGCCGATGCCTGGCTTCAGGACAGGCGGGCAATCGATCTTTATGTGAACGCGGCGGGTCGCGACAAGCTGGCGATCACGCCCGAAATCGACCGCGCTTACAAGCGCCATTACAAGCGGCCGAAGCCGTTCGGCTGGACATTGGCGTGGAAGAATTATCGCGAAGCGTTCGGCTGGCGCGCCGCCGATCGTCTGGGACGCAACCCGATGGTAAACTGCGGGGTATTCGCACTGCATCGCGAGGCGCCGCATTGGGACGCCTGGGCGCGCGTCCTGGCGCAAGTGCTGCAGCGGACGCAATTCTTCTTTGTCGAGCAGATGGCGCTCAATTATGTCATCTTTGCCGAGCGCTTGCCGGTCAACTTTCTCCCGGCGTATTGCAACTGGATGCCGGGCGATGCCTCGCCGGCGTTCGACGCCGGCCGCGGCCTTTTTGTCGAGCCCTACGCGCCCCATGAGGTGATCGGAGTTATGCATCTCGCCGGCCGCGAGCAAAAGACGCACCGCTTTCGCTTAAACTGCTTGGACGGCGGAACTGTCGAAACCTCGCTGCGGTACAGCGAGAGCCGGCTGCTGTGCGGCCGCTCTGTCGGCGACACTTCTGCTTAGCGGATCAGCGAATGCTCGGCGCGCTCGGCCGGTTTGTTGTCGCCCTTTGGCATGTAGTCGGGCTGCTGCTGCTGGCCGTCCTCGCTACCGAGCTCGGCGTCGAGGGGTGGCGTCGGCTGAGCCGCTACTTGCGCTACCACCGCCCGATCCCCCCCGACCGCGCCGCCAACGCCGACGCCTATGGCGGCGCCGACTGGTCCACAGGCTACTTCGACGAGTTCCGCCGCGCCGTCCGCGTCGACTGGAAGCCCTATGTCGAATGGTGGCAACGCCCGTTCCGCGGTGCTTACGTGACGCTCGACGAACGCGGGTTGCGGCCGACGCCAGGCGAGAAGACCGGGGATGGTGAGACCATCCGCATCCTGTGCTTTGGCGGCTCGACAATGATGGGGATGGGGGCGCGCGACGAACAAACCATTCCGGCGGTGCTGGCCCGCCGGCTCACCAAGAGCGGATACCGCGTTTCGACAACCAATTATGGCCAGCTCGGTCACAACAGCACGCAGGAGGTCATCACCTTGCAGCAGCTGTTGAAGTCCGGAGAACGGCTCGATATCGCCTTGTTCTACGATGGCATCAACGAGATGGCGTGCGCCGAGCAGACTGGCCGCGCCGACGGACTGTTCAACGAGGCCCGCCGGCGAGCCGAGTTCAACCTGCTTCATCCGGATCGCCGGTGCGATTTGGTGGCTGCAGCACTGATCAGTTGGGCGCCGCGCACAATACGGCGACTCCGCCGATTGACTGGCCTTCCATTGCGCGGCCCATTGCCTGTGGAGCAGACGGAATTGTCACAGGTCGATCTCGCCGGGCTCGCCCGCGAAGTCATCGAAGCCTATCTGGGCAATTTGCGTCTGGTACGCCTGCTGGCTCGTGAATACGCCTTCCAGCCAATTTTCTTCTGGCAGCCGGTGATCACGACCAAGAAGTTTAAAACGCCGGACGAGCAGCGCTGGGTTGATGATTACACGAACGATCCCGAGCGCCGACGGCTGCTTTATGAGGCAATTATCGGCGAGCGTCGAAGTCGCCCCGAACTGGCAGAGGCCTCGGACACCATCGATCTGTCCGGACTTTTTGACGATTGGACAAAGCCCGTTTATATCGATCTGTACCATTTGTCGGAGTCCGGAAACGCGGCGGTCGCCGAGGCGATGCTGCCGGCTGTCACCCGTGCCGCCAGCGTGTTGCGGCCCCGCACCCGCGTCGCAATAGAAAGAAGCTAGCAGATGGAATGGTGGATCCTGTCGGGTCTCGCAGCGGCAGTTTTAGCGGTGGGCGCGCTCACTCGCCTGCGTCGATCAAGACGGCGCCAGGCCCGGGAACCGGCTCACAACATCTACCCGTTGTGGTAGACCGCCGCCAGCGGGCGCTTCGACTCAATTCACGCTTGACCGGCGCGGTCATAATCTGCATCTAGGCCGGTCAATTCTTCGATCGGGAGGAGACGAAATGCGCCGAGCGCGATGGCTGAGCTTTGGTTTCGTCGCGGCATTTCTAGTGTGGAGCGCCGCACAGGCGGAAGCGATCAAATTCAGTGCCAATCTGGCTCCCGGCCCTGGGGTAACAAGCTCAGGCAAAGGCACGGCGACGACAACGCTCGACACCAGCACCAAAACCTTGACTTGGACCGTCGACTACTCTGGCCTCAGCGGCCCCGCGACCGCAGCGCATATTCACGGCCCGGCGGATCCCGGAGCGAACGCCGGGATCGTCATACCTTTCACCGGCAATCTCGCCAGCCCGATCAAGGGTTCGGCGACATTGACCGATGCGCAGATGGCGCAGTTGGAGGCAGGGAAGTGGTACGTCAACATTCATACCGAGGCCAATAAACCCGGGGAAATCCGCGGCCAGCTCGTCCGGGCGTCCTAGTCAGGCTCAGCCGCGATGGTTTGTCAGAGAACAAGGGTCCGGCTCGGCGATACCGTCAGCCGGACTGATCCGCACCAACAGCTGTCCGGTCAGCCCACAATATCCTGACGCAACTCCAAACAGACAGCCCTCGAAGGCTTGCAAGGTGGTGTCGCGGTAAATCGCGCTGATCGCATCCGCGCCGCGAACCCATAATTCCTGCGCTGCGGCCTGGTAGCCGCCGATCGGCCTTACCGGCAAAAGGCAGATCTTGTTGGGCCGGCCGTAATCGGCGTATAGCGCCGCCGAGATCGCACGCAACGCCGGCGGGTTGACCCCGTGACGCGGCCGCTCCAGCTGGATGCGCTTGAGGCCGCGCGTTCGCTTGTCCATCTGAAAAAAAGTAATGACGGGGACACCGCCTACGGTTTCCCCGTGCAGCACGACATCGACATAGCTGTCGCCGAAATCAAGACCTCTGGGGAGCTGCGTTGCGGCGCCGTCGAATTGCTGCAACAGCTCCTGCGAAGTCTCGCCCCAATGGACCTGCCCGAGTAAACCCGTCACGCCGTCAGCTGCCGGCGCAGCCGATGGTGGCGTGGCGAGCATGGCGGCGAGCGTTAAGATAGGGTGGAAACACGCTAATGCCGGTTTCCACCCCTTAGATCCAGCCAATGCGTTGGCGCGGCTCAAGAAGCTTTCAGTTCGATCCTTCTGGCCTTTGCGGCTTCTGCCTTCGGCAGGACAAGCTGCAAGACACCCTCCTTGAGCGTAGCCTCGATGCGCTCACGATCGATGTTTTCCGACAGAGTGAAAACGCGCTCGTAATCCCCGTCGGCATACTCGTTATATACCCGCTGGTAGCCGCCATGCTCGTTGGCGGCGCTGTGTCCGCGGATCGTCAATACGCGCCGCTCGAGGCTGATATCGACCCCGTCCGGGGAAACACCGGGCATTTCCGCCAGCACGACGATGCTATCCTTGGTTTCATAGATGTCGGCGGGCGGCAGAAATACAGGCCGCGGTGGTGTGCGCTGACCGGTTTCCCGCGTGGCCGGCGCCTGTTGTTCGACGGTTCTGACTTCCTGGGCCATGATTGCACTCCTTCCACTCGGGTCAAGCAGCGCGGATTTCGATCTTTTTCGGCCGATCCGCTTCCAGCCGTTCCAATTCGAGTTCCAGGATGCCGTTGTTGAAGCGAGCCTGGACCTTATCGGGATCGACACGGAACGGCAGCTGGACCGCGCGCGAGAACGTACCGTACGCCCGCTCGCGGCGCTGCCAATTGACGTTTTGCTCTTGCGCCTTCGGTTCGCGCTTGCCGGCGAGGGTAAGCACATCCTCTTGAAGGCTGAGATTTACGTCATCGCGGGTAACACCGGGTAATTCGGCTGTCAGAACGACGCTGTGTCCGCCGAGCCAGATGTTTATCGGCGGAAAATCGCGGGCGGCGGTCGCGTTGAACCCGGAAAAAACCCGGTTCATTTCACCCTGCATTCGCCGCAGTTCGGCAAACGGGTCGAAACCCAATCGCGGAAATTCCGAAAGCGCCATGGTTCACCTCTCTGCATGTTTACCTTGGTAACGCATGCGGATGGCAACTAGCGCGGCAAACAGGGAAAAAATCTTCGTAACAACTCGGATCACATCCTCACAGCGAAGCGACATGACCGCGGCCGACCCATTTCTGGTCCGGCCGTCATTCCCTGCCCAGACCCGTCAGTCGGCATCCGGCACCCCTTCGATCTGGTGACGCCGCGGCGATCTTCAAGCTCCTTGCCAGGCATAAATACCCAAGCGAAAACAGCACGATAAGAGACTCGTAGGAGTCTTGAAGGGCGTTCTGGAGCGCTTACATCATTCAGCTTAAAGATCGGCGGGCGCCGCGATCATTTCGGCGCGCCTTGTACCCTGCCCGTTGGAGGATGTGTTATGGGTATTTGATTGCGCTCCCGTTTATCGGTCGATGTTTGAACCCAGATCGGTCGTCCGCCTCGAAGCCAATCGCAATCGCCTCTGCCCCGAAGCAACCTGAAGACGATCCGCCTCAGGAACACCTGCGCGTCCAGCTCCAGCAGACGAAAGCAGCACAATTTACCGAACGGGGCCGGACGCTACCGATCCTCTTTGGCGTCTGGAACTTCTCAATCCCAGAACAGTTCTTGATCTGCGGTCGCTGTATTAGCGGACTAAATTGGGTCTGGCGAGTCCTTGGCAAACCGGGCGCAATTCACGAGGAATCTTCGGAATGAGGATCGCGCAAGTTTCACCTTTGTATGAGAGCTGTCCGCCGCAGCTTTACGGTGGCACCGAGCGGGTCGTCTCGTATTTGACCGAAGAGTTGGTACGCCAGGGTCACGAGGTCACGCTGTTTGCCAGCGGCGATTCGCAGACCAAGGCGACACTGCGAGCTCCCTGCGATCGCGCACTGCGTCTCGATCCGTCATGCAAAGATCCGCTTCCCCATCATTTGGTCATGCTTAACCGCGTCGCGCGGAGCGCCGAAGCATTCGATATCATCCATTTTCATGTGGATTTTCTGCACTTCCCATTATTTGCCCGGCTTTGGGGCAAGACGTTGACGACAGCCCATGGCCGTCTCGATCTGCCGGACCTGCCCCCCCTCTTTCGCGAATTCCCAATGATGCCGCTGGTCTCCATCTCGGACGCTCAGCGGGCCCCGGTGCCGTGGGCGAGCTGGCAAGGCACGGTTCATCACGGCCTTCCAACAGATCTTTATCGTGCGGGGCCGGGAGACGGCGGCTACCTCGCTTTCATCGGCCGCATCAGCCCCGAGAAGGGCGTGGAAAGGGCGATCGAAATTGCCCGCCGGGTTGGAATACCGCTGAAAATCGCGGCAAAGGTCGACAAAGCCGATCTCGATTACTACAATGAGAAAATCAAGAGACTACTCAAGGGCCCGGGGGTGGAGTTCATCGGTGAGATCGGCGACCGCGACAAAGGAGAATTTCTCGGTCGGGCGATGGCGCTGCTTTTCCCGATCGACTGGCCGGAGCCTTTCGGGCTGGTCATGATCGAGGCCATGGCCAATGGCACCCCCGCTATCGCATTTAGGCGGGGCTCTGTTCCGGCAATCATCGACGAGGGGGCGACGGGCTTTGTTGTCGACGGCGTCGATGCGGCGGTTGCTGCAGTTCCGCGTGCCGCAACCCTTGATCGGAGCGAGATTCGACGTCGCTTCGAAGAGCGGTTCTCGGTCGAGCGCATGGCGCGTGACTATGTCGAGCTTTACGGCGATGTGCTGCGTCGCAGCTCGATCAACACGGTTGGCTTGAGCACCAGGGCAGCCGGTCAGCGGGAAGCGGCCTGAGCTCCGACAGGAATACCCGCGAAACTGCGCCGGCTGCTGAACGGGCCGGCGATGAAGAAGCGTCACCGTTCTACATCGAGTTCGAACGTCTCCTTCCAGGAGCGCCGGCCGCGCACACTCAAGTCCGGCTATACCTTTGCCTTGTTCGATCACCGCGGCGATATCGTCGCGGGCGAAGGTAATTCTGACGGCATCTATCTTCACGACACGCGTTTCTTGTCGCAACTCGAGCTGCGGCTGAATGGTGCTCCGCTCCTCCTGCTCAGCTCGAATGTGCAGGAAGACAACGCGGTCCTGACTGTGGATTTGGCGAATCCCGAGCTGATCTCCCGCGACGGGGTCGCATTTCGCGGCGAATTGATTCATGTGAACCGGCTCAAATACATCTGGCAGAGCGCTTGTTACGAGCGGCTCCTCGTCCACAACTTCGATACCCGAGCTCATGATATAAGGCTCGGGATCAGATTTGCCGCTGATTTTGCCGATCTCTTCGAGGTGAGAGGGCAGAAGCGGGTTCGGCGAGGCCAGGTCACCATCGAGCGCAGGTCTGCATCGGCGATCGTCTTGCGATACCTCGGCCTCGATGGAGTAGAGCGGCGCACGAGCATCGAATTCGAGCCGGTCCCGACCCGGCTCGATGCCGCGACTGCACTTTATGAATTTTCGCTCGGTCCGGGCGAGGGGATGCGATCCGTGGTTCGGATTGCATGCAGGGACGACGGCGATCAGAAGATCGGCGTTGGCCGGCAATTCTACACCTCACTTCGCACGGCGCGGCGGGCCCTGAGAGCCTCCAGCGGGAGGGCCGCCAGCGTCGACAGCTCCAATTCACTCTTCAATGAGTTAGCGCGACGCTCGGTTGCTGACCTTTACATGCTGCTGACCGAGACAGCACTTGGTCCATATCCGTTCGCCGGCATCCCGTGGTTCAGCACGCCGTTTGGGCGCGACGGGATTCTTACCGCCCTGTTCACCTTATGGATCGATCCGTCGATCGCTAAAGGCGTATTGCGCTTTCTCGCGGCGACGCAATCGACCGATTTCGATTCCGAACGTGACGCCGAGCCGGGCAAAATTATGCATGAGATGCGGGACGGCGAGATGGCGCGGCTGCGCGAGGTGCCGTTCGCGCGTTATTACGGCAGCGTCGATGCAACGCCGCTATTCGTGCTGTTGGTCGGCGAATACTTCAAACGCACCGGAGATCTCGAAACTGTTCGGGAGCTATGGCCGAACATCCAAGCTGCCCTCCGTTGGATCGACACCTATGGCGACCCGGACGGTGACGGGTTCGTAGAATATCAGCGCAAGAATGCCGAAGGGCTGATCAATCAGGGCTGGAAGGATTCGTTCGACGCAATCTTTCATGAGGACGGCCGGCTCGCCGACGGCCCGATCGCTTTGTGCGAAGTTCAGGCCTATGTTTACGGGGCCAAGAGGCATGCCGCGGCACTGGCGCAGGTTCTGGACCATTCGGTAGCTGCCGCAACCCTCTCGCATCAGGCGGACGCACTGCGCGAGCGGTTCGAGGCCGCGTTCTGGTGCGACGACCTGGCGACTTATGCGCTCGCGCTGGACGGCAACAAAAAACCGTGTCGGGTGATTTCGTCGAACGCCGGGCATGCATTGCTGACCGGGATTGCCGCCCCCGAGCGCGCCGCGCGTGTCGCCGACACGCTGCTTGGCACCAGCTGCTTTTCGGGATGGGGTGTGCGCACGGTGGCTCGATCGGCCGCGCGCTACAATCCGATTTCATACCACAACGGCTCGGTTTGGCCGCACGACAATGCGGTGATAGCCCTGGGGCTGGCCCGTTACGGTCTGAAATCCAGTGTCCTGCGCATCTTCAAGGGCCTCTTTCAGGCCGCAAGTTACATGGACTTGCGGCGGCTCCCGGAGTTGTTCTGCGGGTTTGCTTGGCGGCAACTAACCGCACCGACACTCTATCCGGTCGCCTGCGCGCCGCAGGCTTGGGCAAGCGCCACCGTGTTCGCGTTGTTGCAGGCGAGCCTCAGCTTGGGTTTCGATCAGACCGGTGATGAGATCCGGTTCGAGCAGCCGGTGCTGCCGGATTTTCTCGACTACCTGCACCTGCGCGGGCTGCAGGCGAGACATGGTGTTGCCGATATCCTGTTGCGCCGCCACGGGAGCGAGGTCTCGGCCGTCATCACGCGCCGCCAAGGAGAGGTGCCGATCGTCACTGTTCGTTGAGTTTCGCCAATCCAACCTTCAGCGCTGCGACGGCTCCGCCGAAGTAGGCCTGGGGCTCGGAGGGCTGCACGCCAAGAACGTGCTCCATGCGGCGTACGCACCGGTCGGCTCCATCGGATACGGAACGCCAGGTCGCAGCTTTAGGGAAGGCGCCGAGCAGGCACTCGTCAAAAAAGTTGTAGGTGCGGTGGGCCTGACAACCGAAGGATGGCCGGTCCCCGCGCGCCGCGGTTAGAATGACGCGATTGGGTCTCGCCATTTTCCCGGCTGTAAAGTTGCCGCTGTAGCAGGCCGAGACGATCACCACTGTCGGCACCGCGGCGCAGCCGTGCGACAAAGCGCGGGCAAGCTCATCCGGAGCAAGTGCCCGGTTCGACCGGGAGAGCCACAGGCCGCCGCCGCGCTCGCCATGCGAGGTCAAAAAGATCAGGCACTGATCCCCTGGCCGGGCCGGCAGGTCTGCGATTCGCCGCAACAGGACTTCGGCCGTGGCCGGCTCGGCGCCGGCAGTAACCTCCGGAGAACTTGCGCTGAGCCGGTGGATGTTGCCGGGCGGGACGCCGGCCGCGGCGAGCCTCCGGCGCATTTCGCGGGTCGCATTGTCGAACACCGGTTCGGCATCGTCTCCCGCTGCAAGCACGACTTGCCAAGTCCCGGATGCCCCGGCCGCGCTGGCCGGCGGGGCGCCGAGCCAGCCGAACGCTCCGAAAAGCAGTATCGAACTAAGAAGGCCGGCGCGAATCGTCAATTTCATCGGACAGCGTCTCGTACAGAAGCACCACGGCAAGGTGGCGCGTGTCGTGCTATCCTGCCGCAACTGAGGAGGTCACGACATGCCAGTAGCACTCGCCGAGAAGAGTTGCACGCCGTGCCGCGGCGGCATACCGCCGCTCACCGAACAAGAGGCCGCAGCTTATCATGCGCAAGCGCCCGACTGGGCGCTTCTCGATGAAGTCAAGCGGATCGAGCGAACCTACCGGTTCAAGAACTTCGCCGAATCGTTCAGATTTGTCGAGCGCGCGGCTGCGCTCGCCGAAGCCGAAGGACACCATCCCGACATCGGTTTCGGCTGGGGTTACGCAAGGGTCTCGCTGCACACCAAAAAGATCAAGGGATTGCACGAGAACGACTTCATAATGGCGGCAAAGCTGGATCGCATCGCCGCCGAGATCGCATCTTGAAGATGGATCATCAAGGGAGGACAACGTGCCGACTTACATCATGCTCGCCAATTGGACGGACCAGGGCTCTCAGAAGGTCAAGGATTTGCCGCGCCGGCTAGAAACCGCCAAGAAGGCGCTGTTCGACATGGGAGGCGAGTTCAAGGCTGTCTACATGACGCTCGGCGAGTACGATCTCGTCGGCATTTACGAAGCGCCAGACGATGCCGTAGCGGCGCGGTTCAGCCTAATGCTCGGAATGCTCGGCAGTGTGCGGACCAAGACCTTGAAGGCGTTCCCCGAGGCGGCTTACCGCGAGATCGTCGCCTCGCTCGGGTGAGATAAAGCCCGGCTCAAACGTCAGCGAGGCGTCCCTCCGCGGGCTGAGAGCATCCCGATAGAATAAATGGCTCAATATCTTCCTGGACAAGCTACGCCAGGTTGAATTATCTTCTCAATAGGGCCGCCGCTCTCGGCCTCGGCGACTGAATAACAAGGCGAAAAATGTCGGGGCAGGCGGCGATGAGGATCGGAACGATCGCTGCGTGATCGAAATGCCGGTCCCGAACCTAACCCGGCGTGAGCGTCCGCGTAGAAATGCGGGACGGGAGGATGGGTTGTGGAGGCAAACGTCGCACCGGACCAGGCTGTAGCCTCTAGCCGCGCCGGTCGGGGTATACGCATCCTGGTCGTATGGGGGGTGCGCTTTACTGGTGAATGCCTTGCCGAGCTCCTCGAGCGCGATCCCTCAGTATCGGCCGTCGGACTGTGCGCCGATCTCTCCGAGGCGGTGGCGCTCAGTGCCTCCATGCACCCAGACATAGTATTGTTGGATGGAAGAATGTCAGAGGGTGCAGCCGCAGCAAGGCGCGCCCTCGACGAGGCTCCTGACATGCGCATTGTCGTCTCCTCGGTCAGGGAGACGGAAGACGACGTCGTCGCCTGGGCGGAGGCCGGGGTGATCGGGTACATCCCGAGAACCACACCGCTGTGCGATTTCGTGCGCCTGATGATGGATATCCATAGCGGCGAGCAGGTCTGCTCGGGTCGGGTCGCTGCCGGCTTGCTGCGGCGCATCGCTACCACTGCTAATGGAAGCACGCGCCGCAATCGCCTGGTCGCCAGACCCGCACTAACCCGGCGAGAGCGCCAGACCGCCGAACTGATCAAGAGCGGGCTCAGCGACAAGGAGATCGCTCGCCGGTTGAACATCAGCGTTGCGACGACGAAGTCACATGTCCATAACCTGCTCGGCAAACTAAATGCTAGACGTAGAACCGAGATAGCCGATTTTTTGCGCGGGTAGGTGGGCCTGCCGGAGGTCAGATGCCGCTGTGGCCGCGAGCGATTTCCGCCTGTGCAACCTCTTGCGGGATCAGCCAAGCATAGAAAGTGTCGCGCACACAGTTTCTGCAGGCGCCGTCCCAGCTTTGCGAAGAGAGGATCTTTATGTAGAGCTGCTGGCCGGGGACGATATCCACATCCCTGTCTTGGTTGAAGTCTCGGTTATAGCTTACCGGCGCGATGTGGTAATGGCCGGGCGGGAGGTCGCGGTAAAACAAGCTGCCGTTTGCAACAGACCCGTAGTAGGTGCCATTCACGTCGATATTCGCGAGATTGAGGCTCTCTGAGGGCAACCAGTCACGGTAGAACCAGATCCGACCCTGGCCCGCCGGAACCGGTGGGGCTGCGAGCGCGACTTGAGCCGGTGCGGGCGTTTCGGCGCAGCCCGCCGCTGTAATCATCAAGAGACTCGCCAACTGGAGCCACCTTCCCGGGCGTGGAGCGGAACCTCGCGCCATTGACACTCCCTTCTTTCCAGCGGTGCGGTGTTTTTCCCGCGACGATGGATATGTTCCGGCCGGTTGCGCTATCAAGTCCCGATGAACCGAAAGCAGCGGCGCGTCGAAGCCCGGCATGGGCAGCGGGGAGGACGCTCGCCAGGCAGCCCGGCAGCGCCGATCGCCCAATGGTTTAGCGCGGCGCTCGCGCATCAAAGGGGAGGACGCGCGGCTGAGGCGGAGCGAATATGCCGTAGCATCCTGTCTCTCGAACCCGGTCATGCGCAAACCCTTCATCTGCTCGGTTTGCTCGAACATCAGTGCGGCCGCTCCGACGAGGCGATCGAGCATATCCGCACGGCGATCATGCGAGACGGCCGGGACCCGGCTTTTCACCACAACCTCGGCAATATCTTCAGAGCACTCGATCGGCCCGCCGAGGCTTTTACTTATTACGAGCGCGCTCTCGGCCTGGCGCCGACTTCGGTCGATACCCTCTACAATCTGGGCAATACATGCCAGGACCTCGGCCAGCCGGAGCGCGCCGCCGCCTATTTCGAACGAGCGCTGCGGCTCAACCCCGAAGCGACAGAATTACATAACAATCTCGGCAGTGCGTTGCAGGATCTCGGCCGGCTCGACGAAGCGATCGGCTGCTATCGCAAGGCGCTGGCGCTCCGGCCGGATCTTGTCGAGAGCCTCGACAACCTCGCCGGCGCTCTGCAATCGCAGGGTAAGCTGGACGAAGCGCAGGCCTGTTACGAGCGCGCTCTCGATCTCCGGCCGAATCGGGCCGAGAGCCATATCGGGCTCGGCGTCGTATTGCGCGCCCAAGGCCGGCTGGAGGAAGCCGTCGCCGTCTATCGAGCGGGCGCTGGCATTGTCGCCTGACCATCCTGACGCGCGCAGCAATCTCGGCGTCGCACTCGCCGATCTGGGCCGGCGGGAGGAGGCGATCACTCATCATAAAAAGGCGCTGGCTCTGCAGCCGGGTCGCGCCGAACTGCATTACAATCTCGGCAGCGCTCTCCAGCGCCATGGCCTGTACGCCGAGGCGCTCGCCTGCTACGGGCGCGCGTTGGCCCTCAAACCCGATTATGCGAAGGCGCATCTCAACCGCTCGCTCGCTCTGCTGCTGACCGGAGAATTCGACGAGGGGTGGCAGGAATATGAGTGGCGATTTGCCGTCGCCGCAGTACGACCGGAAGTTCGACCAGCCTCTATGGTCCGGCGAACCTCTCGCCGGAGCGCGCATCCTGATCCATGCCGAGCAAGGGTTCGGGGACACGCTGCAATTCGTCCGTTATATCCCCGCCGTCTGCCGAGCGCGGCGGCAGAGTTGTGCTAGAGGTGCCGGAATCACTCGTCCGGCTTGCGCGCACGGTCGCCGGCGCATCCGAGGTCGTCGCCGCCGGCGATCCGCTGCCGAGCTTTCGACTGCCATTGCCCGCTTCTCAGCCTGCCTCGCGTATTCAAGACAAATCTGGCGACCATCCCCGACACGGTGCCCTATCTGGGTGTCCCGGCGGAAGCGTCGGCCGCCTGGGCCGAGCGGATCCCTGCGATCACGCCCGGCCCCAGAGTGGGTATCGTATGGGCCGGCACTACGGTCGGCGCGATCGACCTGCGGTTGCTCCAACCATTGTGGGACGTCGAGAATGTAAGCTGGTTCAGTCTTCAGGTCGGCGAGCGGTCGGGCGACATCTCGTCTCTCGGCGGCGTGAAGATTACCGACCTCTCGCCGTGGCTCGCGGATTTTGCCGAAACTGCGGCCGCGGTTTGTCGCCTGGACCTGGTCATCAGCGTGGACACTTCGGTTGCTCATCTGGCGGGCGCACTCGGCCGGCCGACCTGGCTTCTGTTGCGGTATCCGCCGGAATGGCGATGGCTGCTGGAGCGCGAAGACAGCCCCTGGTATCCGACGGCTCGGCTGTTCCGCCAGAGTGAGGAAGGGGATTGGCCTAGTGTAGCGCGCGACGTCGCAACCGCCCTTGCGCAAATAGCCCGTTGAGGCATCCTATCGGCTGTCCATAAGCTTTTGCCGTACGCCGAATGCGCCCTCTTCTGCTGATCGCGATAGTCGCACTCGCGGGCTGCACCGAATCATCGATCAGCCGTATCGACAGCCGTACATTCGCGATCGAGAGTCCCGGCATCCCCGGGAGGGTCGGAAGCCCCGAACCGGCGCCTGGCAGAGCGGGTGTGTCCGGGCGGTTATCGCGTCATGGACAAGACGGTGCACCAAGGTACCCCGGACCGGGCCCGCGACGAGCCTGGCATTTTTACAAACTGGACAATCCGATGCCTCTGAACATCGCTGGTCAGAGAATGCACACGAGCAAATACGCTCTCCCGGTTTCTGTGCTGTTCGTCGCGTGCATCCTCGTGCTTGCAAACTGCACACCGCAGGCGAAGGTCACGACCTCGCAAGCACAGATTCCGTCGGCCGCAGCGGGTACAGCGCGGGTTTGGTTTCTGCGGGGGTGGGATGCGCCGAGCGGCCAAACCTATGTCTACGCGGCATCGCCAATGGTCTTCGCGAATGGCGCAGCGGTTGGCGACCTTCCCGTTGGTTCGAGCTTCTTCCGCGATTTTTCGCCGGGGACCTACACGTTTACGGTAGAGCCCTATGGCCTTCCGACCCCTCAGGCGACCACCCTCCAACTCGCCGCAGGAACGCAGAGCTATCTGCAAGCGCAGTGGATAGCCAGTTGGCAAGTGGGTTATCCCGAGGCGGATTTTAGTTTCGCACCGAATACCTTTGCCATCCTCACGATGTCGCCGCAGGTGGCACAGGCGTATCTGCCCACCTTATCCTACCTCGGCCAGCGCTAGTCTCGATCGCACCGTGGCCGAACTTTTCAAGCAATCGTATGCTCACCAACGGCCACAGGATCGCGCGGCGGAACGATGGGCCCCGACTTTCGCCGGGGAGGCGATAGGATGAGCGGCCTGGTCCGCGCGTCAGCGCCCTCGCAACCCTGGACCCGGCTTTCGCGCTAGTGCTCAGAGGCATTCACTCGAATGGTCCGGCAAGCACCCGCCCATCGCTCACGCCAAATCCCGCTACACCGGCGAAAGCCGGTGCCCACGGGGAAAGTGGATCCCGGCTTTCGCCGGGAAAGCGCGGAGGGGGTGTCGAGCTGAATCAACGGAGTGATTCTGTGCACTAGGGCATGCACTATCTCACCGCCGGTAGGAAATTCCTGTCCGGCCTTCAGGGGAGAGGAAGGGGCCCACGCCGCAATGGTGGGAAGGTGAGGTGCGGTAATTCGCGCGCGGAACGGAAGCCGTATGAGCCGCAGCTGAGCATCGCAAAGGAAGCGCGGTCGCCCCGCCCTCAGGCGCGCTTCTCTGCTGTTGCAAATCTAACACAGTTGCGCGCTTCCGTTGGTCTCGGCACCGCCCCTTCAGCTAAACGGATCGCAACAAGCGGGACCATCGAATCGATTGAAGTCGCAACGTATTCAGTATGTTGCGTGGTGTAGGTCTAAACCTAATAAACCAGAGGTTTAGACCTCGGTGTCCACCTCTTTTCAATCTGACGATGGATAGTGCCGGAAGCCCACACTCGGACAACATCAACCTGTGATTTCAGAGGTTGGTCACCGGGGGAGCGGCGAACGATGACGAAAACGCGTACTATCGGCACTTTGGCGGCGATCGGCGGGCTCACCGCGACGATCGCGTTGCTGACGGGTCTTCCAGCGGCCAGCGCCGACGAATTGGCGGATCTGCGCGCCAATCAGGAGCTGCTGCAGCGCCGCATCGACCAGCTGGCGCAGGGCGAACTGCCGGAACAGAAGCAATCTCCGGGGCTGCCGGGCGCGATGGGCACCGCGCCGATCCCAGGTCAAGCGATCATCGGCGGCAGCTTTCCGCGGTCCTTCCTGATCCCGGGCACCGACACCTCGATCCGCGTCGGCGGCTTTGTCGACATCACGTCGAACTACTTTTTCCAGGGCGCCAACACCGGAAATCCTGGTACTCCGTCGTCGAATTTTGGCCAAAACGGCAACCTGAATGGGGTGCCGGTCGGCCAAATGTTCGTGCCGGGCCTCGGCAATGTCCCACAGCAGGCCAACCATTCGCGCGGCAACGGGTTCTTCGAGTTCAGCCCGCAGCAATCGCGGATCAATGTCGAGACCCGCACCCCGACCGCCTGGGGCGAATCGCGGACATTCCTCGAATTCGACTGGGCTGGCTGCAACAATTTCAGCTGCCAGACCGTGCAGCAGGCCGGCGGCGACAGCCTGCTCCCGCGCCTCCGGTTCGCCTACGGCACGTTGGGCGGGTTCCTTGCCGGCCAGGCGATCTCGAACTTTTCCGATGCCGACGCCGATACCGAATCCATGGAATTCGGTGGCGCGATGGGCTCGACCGGCGGTGCGCGCATCCCGCAGGTGCGCTACACTCTTGCGGGGCCTTACGGCAGCGCCTTCTCGGTGTCGGCCGAACAGCCGACCGTCGCCGTCGAAGGTCCCGGCGGCCTCTTTACTAATGACTCGAACACCGGCGGGCTCCCCGGCGGTCCCGGGACCGGGACGATCCCCGCCACCTGCAACGGCGTCCCTTGCACCGGTGCGGGTACCGCGGTCAACGGCAACATCGCCAAGGCCATCGCGCCCAATCTCACCGTCGCCTCCTATTGGGCACAGCCCTGGGGGCACGTGGACTTCGCCGGGGTGCTCGTTCCGATGGAATTCAACGACGGCCATTTCATCTCCCGGGAGTACCTCGGCTATGGCGGCCATTTCAGTGGCGACGTCAAGCCTGGCTGGTTCGGGTGGGCCAAGGACGATTTTCTGTTCAGCTTTCTCGCGGGCGAAGGTATCGGCTACTATACGAGCGGCGGGTGGGCCAACGCTGCGGGGATGTCGAGCAACTTCACTGTCGCGACCGCGTGCGCGAGCCCCGTGCCGGGCTGCACAGGTGGGATGGCGGCGTCGAACATCCTCTTCAAGCAGAACTTTGCATATAGCTCAAATGGTGGCTACCAGCATTGGTGGACGCCGAACCTGCGATCGACGATAGCGGCCGGCATCGCGCATCAAGACCTCGATTCACAGCTCATAGGGCCGAGCCAGTCCAGCACATTTACCAAGGAGCAGTGGAACGCCTTTGCCAATCTGGTGTGGAACCCGGTCGCGTTCATCACCACCGGCATCCAGTACAATTATGGCACCCGCGTCGTCGTCGCCAACGGCAAGGGCCATGCGCAGGGTATCTCCGCCAAGTTCCGCGTAGCCTTCTAGGAGGCGGGCGATGCTCGAACTGATCGAAGGCCTCCCCGGCAATGTTGTCGGTATCGCGGTTAGCGGACGGCTGACGATGCAGGACTGCCAGGACGTCTTGATCCCGGCGATGCAGAAGTCCCTCAAACGGCACGACAAGATCAGGCTCTATTACGAGCTCAACTCGCGGTTTCCCGGCGCTGCGTGGGACGATCTCGAACTCGGGTTGGAAGATCTCTCGCGCTGCGAGCGGGTTGCGATCGTGACCGATATCGGTTGGGTGAGGCTCACCGTCAAAGCGCTTCGCTTTCTGATACCCAGCGAAATACGAGTTTTCCCAACCGATCAGGCGGATGAGGGCCGCGCTTGGATCAGGGCCCGGGCGCGGCCCCAGATGGAGGCGGACGCCGGACTAGCGGCGCCGCTCCGAGCGCGGCGACTCCGACCGCGTCGCGTGAGGCGGTCGCCCGCTGCGCCAGCGATCTCGCGAATTGCACGGGAACAAGAGGAAACTGCTGCGGTCGCCACCTGAGCAGTCTCGCGGACCCTACTCGCGAGCATCACGCTCGCTCTCTGACAAACGACCGCAATTGCCGGGTGGCGGGTAACCCCGTCCTCTCGGGCTCGGAGTGACCCTCGAGCTGGGATTGCGTGGCCGTAAGCTCGCGCTCCAGCGCGTCGATACGCCGCCGCCGGGCTCCGAGTTCGCGCCGCTTGCGACGGCCGGCCATCCAGGCCGCAACCAAGCCGATCAGAGCTCCGATCAGCAGGCTGAAGAAACACAGCAGGTATAGCGGCACATCCGCCAGGAACGGCAGCGGCCAGAAACCGACCGATACCGTTTCGCGGTTGGAGACGGCGAACAGGATCAGAATAATCGCGATGACGAGAAAGACGGCCCGATAAAGGATCCTCACTCGCGGGGCCTCAGACTATCAAAGGGAGCGCCAGGCTCAGCCTGCGCTCTGGTTCAAGCGGTCGCGCAGCTGCTTGCCTGTTTTGAAGAAGGGGATGTGCTTCTCGGCCACCGAGACACTGTCACCGGTCCGCGGGTTGCGGCCGACGCGGGCATCGCGCCGCTTGACCGAAAATGCCCCGAAGCCGCGCAATTCGACCCGGTCGCCGCGCGCCAGCGCCGCCGCGATCTCGTCGAAAATGGCCGTGACGATGACCTCGACATCGCGCTGGTAAAGATGAGGGTTGGCTTCGGCAAGCCTCTGTACGAGCTCCGATTTCGTCATCGCGATCGTCGCTGCCCGTCTTGTATTTGACGGCGATCAGCCTGCCAAACCAACCGACGAGCGTCAAGCGCTCCTCAAAAGCCCCCTCCCTAACCCTCCCCCGCATGCGGGGGAGGGAATGGGTGGGGGCTCCCGAGACGGGTGGGGGGCCCGGACGGCTCAGCTCTTCTCCTCGGTCTCTTCCTGGCGGCGGGCGCGGTTGATCGCGGCGCCGAGGATATCGCCGAGGCTCGCGCCGGAATTGGAGGAGCCGAATTCCGCCATTGCGCGCTTCTCCTCATCGACCTCGCGAGCCTTGATCGACAGGGACAGCTTGCGGGTCGCGCGATCGATTGCGGTGACCTTGGCGTCGACCCTTTCGCCGACGGCGAAGCGGTCCGGCCGCTGCTCGCTGCGGTCACGCGATAATTCGGACTTGCGGATGAACCCGGGCATCCCGTCGTTGATGGTCACCTCGACGCCGCCGTCGGTGATAGCCGAGATCATGCCGGTCACGACATCGCCCTTCCTCACTTTGGCCATCCCGGCTTCGAATGGGTCGGATTCGAGCTGCTTGATGCCGAGGCTGATCCGCTCCTTCTCGACATCGACATCGAGCACCTTGACCCGCACCGCGTCGCCCTTGCGGTAGTCGTTGATCGCCTCTTCTCCCGGCCGGTTCCAATCGATGTCGGACATGTGGACCATGCCGTCGATGTCGCCGGGCAGGCCAACGAAGAGGCCGAATTCGGTGATGTTGCGGACCTCGCCTTCGAGCTCGGCGCCGACCGGATGCTCCTCGACAAAGGCTTCCCACGGATTGGCGAGGGTCTGCTTCAGGCCGAGGCTGATGCGCCGCTTTTGCGGATCGACATCGAGCACCATCACCTCGACCTCCTGGCTGGTCGAGACGATCTTGCCGGGGTGCACGTTTTTCTTGGTCCAACTCATCTCGGAGACGTGGACCAGCCCTTCGACGCCCGGCTCCAGCTCGACAAAGGCGCCGTAGTCGGTGATGTTGGTGACCCGGCCGCGGAACTTGGCGCCGGCCGGGTATTTGAGTTCGACACCCTCCCATGGATCGGATTCGAGCTGCTTCATGCCGAGCGAGATGCGCTGCGTCTCGGGGTTGAAGCGAATGACCTGAACCTTGACGTTCTGCCCGATATTCAGAGCCTCGGAGGGGTGATTGATGCGCCGCCAAGCAATGTCGGTGACATGCAGCAATCCGTCGACGCCGCCGAGATCGACAAAGGCGCCGTAATCGGTGATGTTCTTGACGACGCCGTTGAGGATCTGCCCTTCCTTGAGGCTGGCGACGAGTTCGGAGCGCTGCTCGGCGCGGCTCTCTTCGAGCACGGCGCGGCGCGACACGACGATGTTGCCCCGCGAGCGGTCCATCTTGAGGATCTGGAAGGGCTGCGGCGATCCGAGCAGCGGAGTGATGTCGCGCACCGGCCGGATGTCGACCTGGCTGCCGGGCAGAAACGCGACGGCGCCGTTGAGGTCGACGGTAAACCCGCCCTTGACCCGGCCAAAAATGGTTCCGGTGACCCGGTCGTTCGTCTGAAAGCTCTTCTCGAGCTGCGTCCAAGCCTCCTCGCGCCGCGCCTTCTCGCGCGACAGTTGGGCCTCGCCGTTCTTGTCCTCCATCCGCTCGAGGTAGACCTCGACGGTGTCGCCCACATGGATCTCGGGTTCGACGCCTCCGGCGGCGAACTCCTTCAGCGGAACGCGGCCCTCCGATTTCAGGCCGACATCGATCAGCACCGCGTCGTTCTCGACCGAGATGACCCGGCCCTTGACGACGGTGCCCTCGAGGCTATTGACGACTCCGAGCGATGCATCAAGGAGCGCGGCAAAGCTGTCTTTTGCAGGCGCCTCCCGGGTTTGTAATTCTACTGCTGCCATTCCTTCTCCTTAAGCGCACGCGCAACCAGAGTGCAGGCGCGCTCGAACACCACATCGGCGTCGAGCGTCGTCGTGTCGATGATGTGCGCGTCTTCGGCCGCCATCAGCGGGGCTGCCGGGCGGCTGCTGTCGCGCGCGTCGCGTTCATTAAGATCTTGCAAGACGTTCTCGTATATAGCGGGGGTCCCCTGCTCGCGCAACTCCTTGACCCGGCGGGCGGCGCGCACCTCGGTGCCGGCGGTGACGAACAGCTTAACATCCGCCTGCGGGCATACGACCGTGCCGATGTCGCGCCCGTCGAGAACCGCGCCGCGCGCCAATGCCGGAGGGTGCGCGGCAAATTCCCGTTGCAGTCCGAGCAAGGCGCGGCGGACTTCCGGGATCGCGGCGACCACCGAGGCCGCCGACGCGACCGCATCGGCGCGCAATCGCGGATCGGCGAGCATCTGCGGATTGACCCGACGCGCGGCTATTTCCGCCGTCACCGGATTGCCGGGGTCGCCATTCTCGTCCAGCACGAGGCGCGCCGTCGCGCGATAGAGCGCGCCGGTGTCGAGATGGGCCAAGCCGAAGCGTTCGGCGAGACGACGTGCGAGGGTGCCCTTGCCCGACGCCGCCGGGCCGTCGATCGCAATGACAATGATTTTGCCGCCTCGTTCGGCCCCCACGCTAACCCTCCCCCGCTTTCGGGAGAGGGAATGCCGGGGAGTCGATTGCCGCGCCCAGTCCGGTCACCAGCTCGATGAACCCGGGGAAGCTCGTCGCGACCGGCGCCACATCGTCGATCCGCACCGGCTCTTTGGCAGCCAGTCCCAAGACGAGAAAGGCCATCGCGATCCGATGATCGAGCTGCGTCTCGATCAAGGCGCCGCCCGCGGGCGGGCGGCCGCCCCCCTCGACAATCAAATCGTCGCCGTCGACCGCGGCAGGCACGCCGCAGCCCGCAAGGCCGGCGGCGATCGCGGCGAGGCGGTCGCTTTCCTTGACGCGCAGTTCGGCGAGGCCTCGCATCACCGTGCGCCCGCGGGCGCAAGCCGCGGCGACCGCGAGGATCGGATATTCGTCGATCATCCGCGGCGCCCGCTCGGCGGGGATCTCGGCACCGGTAAGGGTGCCGGCCCGGGCGCGAATGTCCGCCACCGGCTCGCCGCCTTCCTCGCGGCGGTTCAGCAGAGCGATATCGGCGCCCATCTCGGAGAGGCATTCGAGAAGACCGGTGCGCAGCGGGTTGATCCCGACGCCTTCGACCGTCACCTCGGAACCCGGAACGATCAGTCCCGCGACCAGGGGAAAGGCGGCCGAAGACAGGTCGCCCGGCACGATGATCGGCGCGGCCGTCATTTCGGGAAAACCTTCGACGGTGACGCGCACCCCGCCGCCCTCTTCGGGCTCTGCCGAGACCGCCGCCCCGAAATGGCGCAGCATCCGCTCGGTGTGATCGCGGGTCGGCTGGCGCTCGATCACGGTGGTGACTCCCGGCGTGTTGAGCCCGGCGAGCAATACCGCGGATTTGACCTGGGCCGAGGGGACCGGCAGACGATAGACGATCGGGATCGGATCGACGGCACCGCTGACCGCGAGCGGCAAGCGACCGCCTTCGCGGCTGACGAAGCGCGCCCCGAAGCGGCTCAGCGGCTCGGCGACGCGGCCCATCGGCCGCCGCCTCAGCGACGCGTCGCCTGTGACGAAGGCGGTGAGCGGGTGCGTCGCCAGCATGCCGAGGAGGAGCCGCGCCGCGGTTCCGGAATTGCCCAGATCGAGCAGGTCTTCGGGCTCGGCGAGGCCGCCCACGCCGATGCCGTCGACAGTCCACCGCCCGTGCCCGCCCCGGGTCACGCTCGCCCCAAGCGCATTCAGCGCTGCGGCCGTCGCGAGCACATCCTCGCCTTCGAGCAGGCCCGTGATCTCGGTCCTGCCGATAGCGAGCGCGCCGAGCATCAGCGCGCGATGCGAGATCGATTTGTCGCCGGGGACCCGGATCGCGCCGGCGAGCGGGCCGCAGCGCCGTGCAACGGTTGGGGAGGCGGGGTGAGCCATCGCGGAACGAATGCCTCGCAATGCAGGAAAATGCGGTTGCGGTCACGCCGTGGGCAGCCCATATCCGCGAGCCCGGACGGCGCGGCTCCTTAAAACTACTTTCGTAACTTTGCTTTTGACAGGGTAGGCACCCTGTGGCAATGCCGCGCCGGCGAGACATTGCCAAACGTCAGTGGGAGCAAATGGTGGCAAAACCCGAGTGGGGGTCCAAGCGGATTTGTCCGAGTTGCGGAGCGCGCTACTATGACTTGCTGCGCGAGCCGGTAATCTGTCCGAAATGTGCGACGCCGTTCGATGCCGAGGCGTTCCTCAAGTCGCGCCGCACCCGTCCCGCCCCGCCGGTCGAGAAAGAGCTGGAGCCGGTCGGCGCCGACGAAATCGACGCCGAGGTCGAAACCGAGGAGGCGGAAGTCGCGGAGGAAGAAGAGGAGGCGGTGCCCCTCGAAGAAGCCGAGGAGGAGGACGAGGAGCTCCTCGAAGACGCCTCCGAACTCGGCGAGGACGAGGACGACATGGCCGAAGTCATCGAGAACGTCGACGAAGAGGAGCACTGAGGCGCGCGATTTTTCGCTTGCCGCGCTGTCGCACTGTTCCTAATTTCGGCTGACAGACCCGTGGGGCCATAGCTCAGCTGGGAGAGCGCTACAATGGCATTGTAGAGGTCACCGGTTCGATCCCGGTTGGCTCCACCAATCAGCCCAGGGGAAATTAGCCGAGGGGCTTAGCTAGAAATGGCTAGGCCCCTATGTTTTCCCACTAGACAGACCCGGTGTTACCCTTCCGCGTCGCCAAGTATCTGCCGAACCCTTTGCACGAACGCTTCGGGAGGAACCGGCTTTGACACGTAAGGTTGACCGGCTCCATCGAGCTCGATGATCCGGTCGGGATTTCCGGTCATGATGAGGACTTTCGCGCCCGCGTTCTCTGCTTGCTGTACCAGGCTGGTGCTCGAACCATCGCTGAGTACGCCGTCCGTCGCCAGCAAGTCCGGGACCTCGTCCTCGATGAGTTTAGTGGCCGCAGAAAGGGTCGCAACGGCGGCGGCCCGGTGGCCGGCCTTTTCGAGCTGAAGCACGAGCTGCTGGCCAAATTCCGCCTGGCTATCGACAATAATAATGTACGCCATACCGGGATAACCCGGCAGGCGGACGGATCGTTCCGACAACGGAACCGGCGCTGCCACCACGCCGGCAAGCCCCGTTCGGCATATCGCCACCACCTACGTTCATAACCGGGACTGAGCCTAATAGCCGCGCTGCCAGTCGATGACGTTGCGCAGCGGGCGGCCGTCGATATAGGCGCGCAGATTCTCACAGAACAGGTCGATGCCGCCGTGGCGGTCCTCGTCGCTCGCACCCGAGACGTGCGGCGTGATCAGCACTTTGGGATCGGACCAGAGGCGCGCCGGCGGCAAATGCTCGAATTCGCCGACATAAACGTCGAGCACCACGCCGCGCAAATGGTCTTGCTCCAGCGCCTCGGCGAGCGCGTCCTCGTCGACGATTTCGCCGCGCGCGACATTGACTAGTACGCTTCCCGGCTTCATCAGCGCGAAGCGGGTCTTGTCGAAAAGCCGGTTCGTCTCCGGCGTCCATTGGCAGCAGATCACGACAAAATCGCTGTCCGGCAGAAACCGGTCGAGATCCGCGGCGCCGCCCATTTCGCTGAACCCTGGCGGCAACGGCTCATCCGGCCTCGGGTTGCGTCGGGTGCCGACGACGCGCATGCCGATTGCGGCGCAGAGCCGGCCGACATCGCGGCCGATGCCGCCGGCGCCGACGACGCAGGCGGTTTTGCCTTCGATCAGCAGCGGTCGATAGGCGCGGTGGTCGAACGCGCCGCTGGCGCGATCGAGGAGGGCGCGGTCGAGGTTCTTGGCAAAATGGAGAATGCCGGCCAGCGCATATTCCGCCATCGCCAATGTGCTGCCGACGCCGCGCGAAGTCGTAACGATGACGTCGCTGCCCCACAAATCGCCCCGCAGCAGGTTGCTGGCGCCGGCGGGACGCTGATGAAACCATTTGAGCTGCGGCGCCCGGGCGCGCAGGTCGAGCGGAAACGGCCAGCCGCCGAGGATCACCTCGGCTTCGGTGAGGAGGCGGTCGCGCTCCTCGCGGGTGCCCGCGCCGACGGAGCCGGGCCGTAGATACCGGGATGCGGTGTAGGCAGGCCAGGTCTCCCGGTATTCGCCGTCGAACGAGCCGCCGGCATCGGTCACGCGGACCGAGGGATGGACCGCCTCGATCTTTGCCCGCTCCGCGGCGCCGAGGCGCTGAATGGCGAGAACGTTGATTGTTCGCACGAGCTCTTCCCTGATCCGGTGGCAGCACTGGCATGCACGATAGCGTCGGGAGCCGAGACTTGTCCCCCTGGCGTTGCGAAGCCTATGCTGCCGCCGCGATTTCGCTGGAGGAGGCTCGGATGAAACAGGGATACCGGTTTGTCGATTGCGACATGCACATCATGGAGCCGCCGGACCTGTTCGACAGATATCTAGATCCGGCCTTCAAGCACCGCATCACCTCCTCGATGCGGCGCAGCGACGGCGGTCCCACCGGCATGCGCGGGCGGCCGTTGTGGTTCTTCGACGGCATGCCGACCAGCAATGACGGCAACATCTCGCAATACAACCGCACTCGCGGCCCGCTCGTGTCGCGCCGCGCCAACACCAACGTGATGTTCGCGGTCGAGCGCGGCTACGACGCCGAAGCCCAGGTCATCGGCATGGAGATGGAGGGCATCGACATCGCGGTGCTGTTCCCGACCTCCGGTTTGTCGTTCCTCGCGCGGGACAATATGGACCCGCAATTCTCCGCCGCCATTTGCCGGGCCTACAATGACTGGCTGCATGATTTCGTGCAGCACAGTCCGGACCAGTTGAAGATGGCGGCGATGCTGCCTGTCCACGACGTCAATCTCGCCTGCCAGGAGCTCTATCGTTGCGTCAAGGAGTACGGCGCAGTCGGCACGTTTGTGCGGCCCAATTACGTCAACGGCCGCTATTGGCATTCGAATTACTGGGATCCGCTTTACGGCCTATTGCAGGACCTCGACGTACCTTTGTGCTTCCACGAAGGCACCGGATCGTATTACTCGACGATCGAGCCGCGCTTTGGCGAGAACCGCTTCATGCGCCATGTCGCGAGCCATTCGACCGAGATGCAATTGGCGCTGATCGCGCTGATGCTCGGCGGCATCTTCGAGTTCTACCCGCGCCTGCGGGTCGCCTTCCTGGAGGCGCAGAGCTGGTGGGTGCCGGGGCTATTGGGCCGCATCGAGTGGGATCTGCGCCAGCACCATGACTCCGATGCGCCCTATCTCAAGATGTCGCCTCTCGAATACTGGCAGCGCAACTGCTTCTCGGCGATCGAGAGCGGCGAGCGCGAGGTCGGCGCCACGGTCGAGCTGTTGGGCGGAGCCGACAATATCTGCGTGTCGAGCGATTTCCCGCATTTCGACTCGAGTTTCCCCGAGGTCTCGGCCCGGGTGCTGACGAATACCAGCATCACGCCCGAGATCGGCGGCAAGATCTTGAGCGGCGGCGCCCGCCTCTACGGCTTCACCGACACCGATTTCGACAAGGCCGCCGCTGCAGCCCGCCGGCGCGACAATATCGCCGTGGCGCGGGCATAACCCGCGCCACCCGCTACAGGCAGCTTACGCGACGCGCTCGTAGGGAAAGCGCTGGACCTTCTCCATGTTCCTGCCTTCGATGCGGATCAGTCGCGTGGACCCCTCGCGCCGCGGGGAGTGCAGGTCGCCTTCATTGTAGAGATAGGCGGCGCCCGGCTTTAGCGTGTAGTCCTTGATGCGGCGCGCCTTGCCCGGCTTGCCTTCACCGGGGCGCGCCACCGGCTCGTAGTCGGTCATCAGCGTCTCGCCTCGCGCCTGCCCGTAGATCGCCCAGGATGGACCGTGATCGTGCGGATTGCTGTCCTTGGCACCATGGTAAACATGACCGAGAATGCAGAAGCCGAGCTCGGGGTCTTCGTACAGGATCTTGCGCTCGGGGACATCGTCGCCGAGATGCGTCCTGACGAAGTCATCGTCCTTCAGCACTTGCTGGACGAGCGCGCACACCTGCTTGCGTCCCTCGACACCGGGATCCTGCTTGAGGATCCGGTGGCATTGCGACGAAAACTGCTCGAGGCTGTACCCCATGTCACCAACTCCCTATGGCTTCTGCAAAGCTGCGGACAGCTGCCTGCAACCGACGCGCGATAGTAACCCGAAGCGGGGCCGAACCGCAAAGCGGGCACGCGGAGCGGCTTGACTTCCCGTCGGGGCGGACCTCACTCTCGCCGCAAATCGCCGACCGGGCCGCACTCAGGGAGGAAATGTACAGCTATATCATCCGCCGCCTGGCTTTCGGCGCGCTGACCGTGATCGGCGTCTCGATCATCGTGTTCGTCGTTTTGCGGATCCTGCCGGGGGATCCGCTGGTCGCGATTTTCGGGCCGGAGGGCTTTACCAAGCTCAGCGAAGCCGAGCGCGCCCGCTATATGGCTGATCTCGGGCTCAGCGATCCGCTCGCCGTGCAGTATTTTCGGTGGGTCGGCGACATTGCCCGAGGCAATTTCGGCCGATCGTTCTTCCGCGCCGAAAGCGTCGGCGAGATGATCCTGCGCCGCGGACCGCTGACCGCCGAAATTGCGGTGCTGTCGGTGATCCTCTCCTGGCTGGTCGGGATACCGGTGGCGATCGTCAGCGCGCTGCGTCCCAACAGTCTCGGCGACAACGTCTCGCGGTTTCTCAGCATCCTGTTTTTGGCGGTCCCCGGCTTTTGGCTCGGGATGCTGATCGTGCTCGCTGCGCTGTTCATGTTTGGCTATCGGGCGCCGCTCGCCGGCCCCACCTTGCTGAGCGATCCGTGGGGCAATCTCCAGGTCGTGATCGGGCCGGCGGTCGTTCTAGGGCTCGGTCAGGCCGCCTACATCGCGCGCATGGCGCGCTCCAGCCTGTTGGAGGTCATCCGGGAGGACTACGTGCGGACGGCCCGCGCCAAAGGGCTGAGCCGCCGTCCGGTGATCACCTTTCACGCTCTGCCCAATGCGCTGCTGCCGGTGATTACGCTGTCGGGCATTCTGCTCGGCTTTGTGCTGGCCGGCTCGATCCCGGTCGAGCGCGCTTTTGGGACGCCCGGTCTCGGCTATGCGATGTTTACCGCGGTCAGCGAACGCGACGTCTTCGTCATGCAGAACCTGGTCTTCCTCTACGCCGTCGTCTTTGTGCTGCTGAACATCCTGGTCGACCTCACGATCGCCTGGCTTGACCCGAGGATCCGCTACCAATGACGGCAATGGAGCCTGAGACCGCATATCCGGTCGAGCAGATCGCCCTGGTGCCCGAGCGCGCGGGGTTGCGGCGAACCGGAGGGGGCTTTCGCTGGTTTATCAGACACGCGCCATTGTCGGCGTTCTGGGGGTTGATCGCGGCGGCAATAGTCATGATGGCCGTGGCAGCGCCGGTCCTGGCGCCGTACGAGCCATTGAAGTCCGACTTCCGGGCGATGTCCAAACCGCCGAACGAACGGCATTATTTCGGCACCGACCAGATCGGCCGCGATGTATTGAGCCGGGTCATCTACGGCAGCCGTGCGTCGTTGGCCGTGGCCTTCGGGGCCGTGCTCTTTGGGACGACCCTCGGCGCATTATGGGGACTGGCGAGCGGCTATTTTGGCGGCCGCTTCGATATTTTGAGCCAGCGCGTCATCGAGTTTCTCCAGTCCTTCCCGGATCTGATCCTGGCGATGGCCATCGCGATGGCGTTGGGCGCCGGGTTTGGGACTGTCATCGTCGCGATCGCGATCACCCGTATCCCGTTTGGCGGGCGGGTCATCCGGGCCGTCGTGATGTCGTTGAAGGAATTGTCCTATGTCGAGGCGGCGCGCGGCCTCGGCGCATCACACCTGCGCATTATGGCGCGGCACATCCTGCCGCAATGCGTGGCGCCCTACCTGATCCTCGCTACGACCCACCTCGGCGTTGCAATCATCATCGAGGCGGCGCTTGGCTTTCTCGGCGTCGGTATCCCACCGCCGACCCCGACCTGGGGCAATATGCTGGCGGATTCGCTGAACGCCGGCCTCGTCCCGCCGTGGTGGCTGGTGCTGTTTCCGGGTGCAGCGATCACGATCACCGTACTCGCCTTCAACCTCTTGGGCGACGGCATCCGCGACATGCTCGATCCGCGGTTGCGCCGCGCGGTGTGAGCATCAGGCCTTTTCGCGCCAAGCGGCGATATCGTCGAGCGAGATCGAGAGCGCCTTCGCGATCTTTGCCAGCGCATCGAAGCTGCCGGGTTTGCGGCCGGTCTCGATTTCTGTGAGGTAACTAGGCGAAACGCCAGCTGCGGTGGCAAGTGCTTCCCGAGTGAGGCCCCGGTGACCGCGCCAGACGCGGACCGGATGCTCGCCGGCAAGAAGACGTTCGACAAGTTCTGCAGATAGGTAATCGGCTCGAGCCGCTTGCTTTCCGAGCGCCGCCTCACGCTGTTCGGCGGCATCGAGCGCTGCCGTGTCTTCCGCGTCCTCCAGGCGCGCAAGCAGCGCCTCATATTGTGCGCGAGTGAGGGTTACTGCATCACTCACCGGTAGATTTCCTTTCGATCACCAATCAGTTCCACGATGATCGTGTCCTCGCTGCGATCGATCCGACAAACCGCCCGCCAATCGCCCTGCCGAATTCGTACGGCGTGCGGTTTTCCTTTATGGGGTGGACCGGTATAGCCGGTTGAAACGGATCGTTCGCGATTGCAGCGATCTTCGCGATAAGCGCTGCTCGGTCCCGATTAGGCAAATCCGGCAACTTTCGCAGCGCCGCCCGCGAAAAGAAAACTTTCACCGGCACCATTGTCGCTGATGGCGACCGACAAGTCAACAGATCGCAGCGAGTGACGGTCTCGAGCAGATCTTCTGCGGCTATCCAGAGGGCTTCGCCAACGGGTACTGCACGCCGGCATCGTGGAGGTGGCAGGAGGCCCAGTGGCCGGGTTGGACCTCGCGCAGGAGCGGCGGCTCGTGGCGGCAGCGCGCCATTGCGTAGGGGCAGCGGGTGTGGAAATGGCAACCCGGCGGAGGATTGATCGGGCTGGGCACGTCGCCCGTCAGGATCACTCGCTTGCGGTTCTTCGCACCGTATTTCGGGATCGGCACGGCCGAGAGCAGCGCCTCGGTATAGGGGTGCAACGGCGTCTCGAAGAGGGTGGTCTTGTCGGTCATCTCGACGATGCGGCCGAGATACATCACCGCGACCCGGTCACTGATGTGTTCGACGACCGCGAGGTCATGCGCGACGAACAAATAGGACAGCCGGTACTCGTCCTGCAGATCCATCAAAAGATTGACGATCTGGGCCTGGATCGACACGTCGAGCGCCGAGACCGGTTCGTCGCCGACGATCAGTTCCGGGCTCAACGCGAGCGCGCGGGCAATCCCGATGCGCTGACGCTGTCCGCCGGAAAATTCATGCGGATAGGCCCTGGTCAACTCGGGCCGCAGGCCCACCCGGTCGAATAGATGGGCGACCCGTTCGCGGCGCTCGTTTGGCGTGCCGACCCGGTGAATGACCAATGGCTCCCCGACGATCTCGCCGGCCGACATCCGCGGGTTGAGCGAGGCGTAAGGGTCCTGGTAGATCATCTGCATCTGCCGGCGGTAAGGCAGCATCCGCTCCTGGTCGAGATCGGTGATGTCTTCGCCGCGCACTCTGATTTTCCCGCCAGTCGGCTCGAGCAATTTCAGTAGAGTCCGGCCGGCCGTCGACTTGCCGCAGCCGCTCTCCCCGACGAGCCCCAAGGTTTCGCCGCGGTCGATGTGAAAGGAGATGCCGTCGACCGCATAGACCTGGCCGGACACCCGCGAGAACACGCCGGTATGGATCGGAAAGTGCTTTTTCAGCGCCTCGACCTCGAGAAGCGGGGTCATGCTGCGCCTCCGAGCACGCGCTCGGCGTGCCAGCAGGCGACCCAGTGACCGGGCCGGTACTGGACGAGTGGAGGATAGGATGCGCGGCACTCCTCGCTCGCCAATCCGCAGCGTGGTGCGAAGGTGCAGCCTTTCGGCAGGTCCGCGAGCGAGGGCACCATGCCCTTGATCTCGTTCAGCCGCGCCCGGCGGGAGTGGGTATGCGCCGCGACCTCGACATTGGGGATCGAGCCCAGCAGTCCTTTAGTGTAGGGGTGCCCCGGCTGCTCGAAGAGGTCCTTCGCGCTCGCCTCCTCGACTTTCCTGCCGGCGTACATCACCACGACGCGGTCGGCATTCTCGGCGACGACACCCATGTCATGGGTGATCAGAACGATCGCGGTGCCGAGCGTCTCCTGCAATTCGCGCATCAGATCGAGGATCTGGGCCTGGATCGTCACGTCGAGTGCGGTGGTCGGCTCGTCCGCGATCAAGAGCTTGGGATTGCACGACACCGCCATCGCGATCATCACCCGTTGGCGCATGCCGCCGGAGAGCTGATGCGGATAGGCGTGGGCTCGGCGCTCCGGCTCCGGGATATGAACTCGTCGCAGCATCTCGACCGCTCGGTCGAAGGCCTCGCGCCGCGACAGCCCCTGGTGCAGCGCGATAGACTCGGCGATCTGGCGGCCCACCGTCATCAGCGGATTGAGCGACGTCATCGGCTCCTGAAAGATCATCGAGATGTCGTTGCCGCGGATGCGTTCCATCTCGCTCTCGGTCAGCTCCAGCAGATCGATGCCCTCGAAACGGATGTGCCCGCTGACGATCCGCCCCGGCGGGTCGGCGACGAGGCGCAGAACGGATAGCGCGGTCACGCTCTTGCCGCATCCCGACTCCCCGACCACCCCCAGAGTCTCGTGGCTCCGCACGGCATAGGACACACCGTCGACCGCCCGCACGACGCCCCCGGCAGTGAAGAATTGCGTCTGAAGATCGTTAATCTCGAGAATTGTACGCTCCCCGTTCCGCCCGACTTTTGCAATCTGTGGTTCTGTCGTGGCCGCTTGATTCAAACAATGACTCCCGAGATTTCGATGTGATATTTGAGACTATCAGAGCACGCCGTGCTCTGTCCCGAAAAGACCCAAGGGGAGGGAGCGTTATGAGGCACCCGGTTTCTGCGCGGCAAGCATGGACCCGCCGCGGTGTTTTGCAAGGCAGTGCCGCCGTCATTGCAGGAGTCTACGGTCTTCCCTGGCGCGTCGCTCATGCCGACGAGATCCCCCTCGAATTCGACGGCTCGAAATTTCAGCTGAAGGCCCCCGAGCCCAACCCGAAATCCGGCGGCGTGTTGCGCTATGGCATCACGATGCGGCCGCCGCATTTCGACATCCACCAGTCCGGGACGATCAATAACCTCGGATCCCAGGGGTGCATGTTTGACAATCTGGTCCGGCACGATCCGCGCGACAGCGGCAAGACGATCATTCCGGATCTGGCTCATAGCTGGGAGATCGCCAAAGACGGCAAGACCTACACGTTCTTCCTGCGCAAAGGCGTACAGTTCCACGATGGCGCGGAGCTCACCGCCGAAGACGTGAAGGCGACGTTCGACCGGATCGCCAAACCGCCGCAAGGCATCAATATCCCGCGCAGCATCCTGTTCAAGACGGTCAGCGAGATCAATGCGCGCGATCCTTACACCGTCGAATTCAAGCTCTCCGAGCCCCGCCCTCCCAGCTTTATGATGGCGGCGATCGCCAGCGGCTGGAACGTGATCGTCCGCAAGAAGACGCTCGAAGACAACAACTACAATCTGCGCAAAGTCGAGATCTACCCCGGCACCGGCCCGTTCCGCAGCGTCCGCCGCGTCGAGAACGAAGTCTGGGTCATGGAGAAGAACCCGAACTATTGGAACAAGGGTCTGCCCTATCTCGACGGGATCGAATTCTACCACGCGCTGCCGTTTTCTCCCGAGCTCGGGTCGGCGATATTGTCCGGGCGGGTCGACTATATCCGGATTACGGATCCGGTCACGGCGCGAAAGGCCAAGGCGACCCCAGGGTTGTCCACCACCGCCTTCAATCAGAGCGTGATCCAGGCAACCTGGGTCAACGGCAAGCGAAAGCCATTCGACGATCCGCGGGTGCGCCGTGCCCTGCACCTGGCATTCGACAGGCCGGCCTTGATCGATGTCGTCAAGGACGTGACGCCGATGCGGGTCGGCGGTTTCATCTATCCGATATCGGAATTCGCGACACCGCCCGACGAGCTCAGCAAGCGGCTCGGCTACCAGGAGGATTCCACGGCCGCCCTCAAGGAAGCTCGTGCTCTGATGGCCGCTTCCGGCCATGCCGACGGCCTCAAGGGATTGGATTTCCTGGTTCGCGACGTCGCCAGCTTCAAGCTCTGGGCGCAAGCCATTCAGGCGATGCTGCAGGAAGGGCTGAATGTCCAGTGCAACCTGCGCACGGTTGTCGAGTCGGTGTGGTTCGACGATGCGGTGAATGGCCATTACGACCTGGCGATCGGAGCCATCGTCTCGACCTTGCTCGACCCGTCGGACTATTTCAATGCCTGGTACCGCACCGGCGGCCCGCAGAACTACTCGTTCTGGGACAACGAAAAATTCAATGCGCTGGTCGATCAGATCGACCGCGAGGTCGATCCGGCCAAGCGCAAGGCATTGGTCCGGCAGACCGAAGCCATCATGGAAGAAAACCCGCCGCTGCTGCCGGTCGCCTGGGAAAAGATTAATGACGTCTGGTACGACTATGTGAAGGGGCATAACCCGTACGACTATTTCGGCGTCTACGACGTCGTGCGCGAAGACACGTTCTGGCTCGACAAGGCGTGAGCAAGGGGGCGACGCGGTGACTGCTCCAATGACGGGAGGCTGCCTTTGCGGCGCCGTCCGCTACGAGTGCACGGGAGAACCGGTCTTTGCATTGCTCTGCCATTGCCGCGACTGTCAGCGCCAGAGCGGCAGCGCCTACGCGGCAGCGGTGCGGGTGCCTGCAGCGAGCTTCCGCGTCACGCAAGGCGAGCCGAAGCTCTACGTCAAGACCGCGGACAGCGGCAATCAGGTATCCCGGGCGTTCTGCCCGGAATGCGGCTGCATGCTGTTCCTGCGGGTTTCGGCGCGGCCCGATCTGGTGGGGATCCGGGTCGGCACGCTCGACGACCCGAGCTGGTTCCGGCCGGAGGCCGACATTTTCGTCGACAGCGCCCAGCCCTGGGATCACATGAACCCGGACCTTCCGAAATACGCGGCGTACCCGCCCGGGAAGGCCTACGAACCGCGTTCGTGATTGTTCTCAAGTAGGCTGCGATGCGTTCGGTTATAGGTGACAGACCCAAGCGGCGGGAGGATTTACGCTTTATCACCGGCCGGGGCGGGTATCTCGACGATCTTGTCTTCGAGGATCTGGCCCATGCCGTGGTGCTGCGCTCGCCGCACGCGCATGCGCGGATCGAGCGCATCGATACCGCAACGGCGCGGGCGGCGCCCGGTGTGGTAGCTGTATTGACCGCCGGGGATGCGGACGCGGATGGGCTGCAGCCGTTGCGGCCCTCCGCAGAAGCCAATGCCATCACCGGCGAGCGGTTCGCCTTCGCGCCGCAGCCGATATTGGCGTCGGGCAAAGTCCGTTATGTCGGCGAGCCGCTGGGGCTCGTTGTCGCCGAGACCCGCGCGCAGGCGCTCGACGCGGCCGAGCAGGTCGTGGTCGACTACAGCCCATTGCCGGCAGTGACGACCGCCGCAGCCGCCCGCGCACCGGGAGCGCCCGAGATTTCGCCCGAGGTGCCGGGCAATTTCTGCTTCGATTGGCGAACCGGCGACAGCGCCGCGGTCGCCGCGGCGTTCGCTGCCGCAGCATACGTCGTCGAACTCGATCTCGACAATCACCGTATCGTCACCAACCCGATGGAGCCACGCGGCGTCATCGGGGTCTGGGACGCGGAGTGCGGCCGTTACACGGCCTATGTTTCGAGCCAGAGCATTCACGCGACGCGCGACAATACCGCACGTGCATTGGGTGTGCCGCCCGGTGCAGTGCGATTTGTCGCGCCCGATGTCGGCGGCGGCTTCGGCGCCAAGAACTTCATCTATCCCGAGCACGTGCTGATCCCGTGGGCGGCGCGCCGCGCCGGCCGCCCGGTCAAATGGATTGCCACCCGCAGCGAGGCTTTTCTTTCGGACCATCAGGCACGCGATCATTGCGCCCAGGCTGCCTTGGCGCTCGATGCCGGGGGCCGCTTTCTGGCATTGCGCGTCAAGAGCGCCGCTAATGCCGGGGCCTATCTGGTCAGTGCGGGGGGTGTGCAGACCTTCCAATACGCCCATCTGCCGAGCACAATCTATCGCATTCCGGCAATCGAGCTGCAAATCAGTGCCGTGCTGACCAATACGGCGCCGGTTGGCGTCACCCGCGGTCCGGGTTTTGCCGAGGCGGTAAACATCATCGAGCGGCTGATCGATAAGGCGGCCCGGCAATGCGGTTTCAACCGCGCCGAGCTGCGGCGCATCAATATGGTGCCGCCTGAGGCGATGCCGATGACAAACGCCTTTGGCAATACCGTCGACAGCGGCGCTTTCCCGCAGACCTTCGACCGCGCACTGGCGGCGGCCGATGTGGAGGGCTTTCCGGCGCGGCGCCGGGAGAGCGAGGTGCGGGGGTTCCTGCGCGGCCTCGGTTTCGCGTACCACATAAAGGGCACTGGCGGCTCGCCGCACGAGAATGTCGACATTCGCTTCGAGGCGGACGGCACCGTGTCGTTGATCACCGGCACACAGACAATCGGACAGGGTCACGAGACGACCTTCCCGCAGATCCTCGCCGATCGCCTTGGATTGCCGAACGAGCGCATCCGCCTCGTGCAGGGCGACACCGACCGGATCCCGCTGGGCGGCGGCCACGGCAGCTCGCGCGCAACCTATATGGGCGGCACCGCGATCTGGCGCGCCTCGGAGGAGATCGTCGCCAAGGGCACCCGCATCGCCGCCGATGCATTGGAGGCGGCGGAAGCCGACATCCGCTTCGAGGACGGCCGGTTTGTCGTGTCGGGCACCGATCGCTCGGTGTCATTGCTCGATGTCGCCGCGATCGGGCGCGACAAGGGGGCGCCGCTCGACACCTATCACGCCTGGACCCGCGAATGGATGACCTTCCCTAATGGCGCCCATGTCGTCGAGGTGGAGATCGACCGCGAGACCGGCGAAGTCAAGCTCGCCCGTTACACCGCCGTTGACGATTACGGCGTCCTGGTCAACCCGATGATCGCCGCCGGCCAGGCGCACGGCGCGATCGCCCAAGGCATCGGCCAAGCCCTGCTCGAGCACGCCGTCTACGACCCGGTTTCCGGCCAACCGATCGCCGGCTCGTTCATGGATTACGCGATGCCGCGCGCCGACGACCTTCCCTCCTTCGACCTCGGCTTCAACGGCACCCGCTGCACGACCAACCCGCTCGGCGTCAAAGGCTGCGGTGAAGCCGGCGCCATCGCCGCCTTCCCCGCCATCGCCAATGCCATCGTAGATGCGCTTGCCCCTTTCGGCGTCACAAATCTAACCGGCCCCGCCACCCCTTCGCGGATTCGAAAAGCAATCGGCACTTGACCCGAGATGTGTGCTCAGCAGACGCCTTGAAAATACAGGCGAGGCAGCCCATTTCCAACCAGTATCAAACTAGTTGAGCCGATGGACACAATAGGCACGTTCGAGGCCAAGACGCACCTGACCCGCCTTCTCGACCGGGTGGCATCCGGCGAGCAAATCACAATTACCCGTCACGGCACCCCGATCGCTCGGCTGGTCCCTGTGAAGCCCACCAGTTCGCGGCAGATCCGCGAAACGATTGCCAAGCTGAAACAATTCAGCAAAGGCCAGACGCTCGGTGGCCTGAAACTGAAGGACTTGATCGAGGAAGGCCGCCGGTGAACGGCTTTGTCATTGATGCGTCCGTCGCCCTTGCCTGGTGCTTTGACGACGAGGCGACGGATGCAACCCGCGCCCTGTTGGACCGGTTCGACGACGAGCGCGCCGAGGTTCCCTCGCTATGGCATTTGGAACTGGCCAATGCTCTTGCGATGGGCGAGCGCAAAGGGCGCATCACGCCGGCGAGGGCGAGCGAATTCATCGCCCTGATCGACGCGCTTCCGATCGTGATTGACGAGCGGACCCCCAGCGTCGCCCTGAACTCTGTGCTCGAGTTGAGTCGGAGGGAACTGTTGAGCGCTTACGACGCAAGCTATCTCGAACTTGCCATGCGCCGCGGCGTCCCGCTTGCTACCAAGGATATCGATTTGGTGCGGGCGGCTAACCACGTGGGAGTGACTTTGCTTCCAACTGCGTGAATACTGCGCCGACGACAACGCCTTCAGCGTTTGGGTTGCGGCCCATCTCGCCGCGTGAAGGCGTCGATGGCCGGGCCAAGTCAGGTCCAATGCCCGGCACCGACGACCTGCATCGTTCGATGTCCGTTCAACCACCCTCTTAGCCCGCCGCTCAAAATTTTCGGCGAAGCCGGTGCCTTCGCCGCCTTCCCCGCCTTCGCATCGGGTCAACGTCATTATAGATGCGCTTGCGCCTTTCGGCGCTACCGATCTAGCCCGCCACGGCGCGCGACTTCGAAACGCATCGCTCTTGACTCGTCTCGACGAAGTTCATATCGCTCCTGCCTGGCGCGGACGAGCGACCTCTAATCCGCGCGCGGACAGAGGGCAGCGCGGGTGGAAAGCGGGCATTCGCACCGGATTTCTGCGCGAGCTAAGTGATTGTTCCGCCGAAGCCGAAGCGGCGGTGCGAACCTTGATATTTTGTATCCGGCAACTAACACCGTGTACTTCTGATATCCCTTCGGTTCGCGAGACCACGGATGCAACATCGCCGCCATTACGGTGCGATCGGGTGCGGGTTGGGGCTGCGGCGGTTGCATATGGGTAAGGGCTATTGCGACTCTAGCGCGCGGTGAGCGCGATACGTGGGCCACTGTGGATATCACTTGCGGAGAGGCGAACACGGGTTTTGACCGGGTTTCGCGCGATGCTTGGTGATGCGCAGACGAATTTCCATCACCGTTACGCCCGCCGATCGGGTGCGGTTGCCGTCGATCTTCCGAGATCGCAATAGCCCGCACAAGCACTTGTGACGCGTGCGATCATTTTCGACCGCCGACGGCCACCGCACCCGCCGTTATGGGCGGCGACGGCGAGGGTAAAACCGTTCTGGCGCGGCAGGATCGCTTCATGCGCGAGGGGGTCGAGGGGCTCACCCGCGACAAGACCCGCCCCTCGCGCATCCCAGTCTTGCCGCCCGAGACCGTCGTCGCATCGTTGCCCTGACCAACCAAGCTCCGCCGCATGAGGCGACCCATTGGACGCGTCGGCGATGGCCAAGGCGTGGGTCAGCCTCTCCTCGGTGCGGCGCACGTGGAAGAAACACGGCTTCGCCGCAGGGTCCGCGCATTCAGTTTCCAACGACCCGTTGGCCGAGAAGCTTATGGATGTCGTTGTCCTCTACATCGACCGCCGGCCGATGCCGTGGTCCTCAGCATCGAGGAGAAGAGCCAAATCCAGGCGCTTGACCGCACCCAGCCCGGACTGCCGTGAAGCGCGCGGCGATATGGCCCGATTTCGGGCGCAATGGCACCACCACCCTGTTCGCCGCCCTCGATATCCTTGAAGGCAAGGTCATCGGGCGCTGCATGCAGCGCCGCCGGAATCAGGAATTCATCCGCTTTCTCAATGCCGTCGAGCACGAGCGTGCCGGCCGCCAAAGCGGTCCACGTGGTTCTCGACAACTACGCCACCCACAAGCACCCCAAGGTGACGGCCTGGCTGAAGCGGCACCAACGCTTCACCTTCCACTTCACCCCAACTTCCTGCTCCTGGGCCAATGCGATCGAGCTTGGTTTGCGAATCGATCGCCCGGCGCTCAAGCGCGGCTTGTTCAGCTCATCGTCGAGCTTCCCGGACGCATCAACGCTTCATCGCCTACGCACGGCAACCACCTTCGTCTCGACTAAATCCTCGACGCGATCCGCCCTCCATCTGCAGGAACGCGAGGTAGTAATCGACAGGTACTCGGCCCGCGCGGTGATGACTTGGTCGCCCGCCCGGAATGGAATCGAGTAGAACGCCATGTCCCAGCCGCGCGTGGCGCTTTCCACAAACGCGATCTCGTCCCGGTACGCGCCGATCAACGTGGCGACGCCGTCGTAGACATCCGCGATGCGACCCTCTGCTTCGGCTGCAGCTTCGTAGCCGCCGATGGCGGCCTCGCGCGCTAGGTGGCTCGTCATCGCGTCGAGGACCGGACGCGGCGGCAAGGCAGCGCCCGCATTGTTAAAGTGCAGAACGTTGGCCACACCGGGTGTGTCCGATCGCAGCAACGGCACGTCGAGGGTCACGTTCATGCCTGTCCTTGGGAAGCTCGTGGCTCCGCGCGTGTAGTCAGCCGCGTGGGGGTTCGATGCAGCTTGCCAGATTCCGATGCTGGCGCCCCTGCGCATCGAAATTCGCCGGGTCGAGCCAGCTTTCGAATGCCGCCTTGCGCGTCGGCCATTCGGTGTCGAGGATCGAGAACCAGCAGGTGTCGCGATTGCGCGCCTTATAGATAGTGGCTCGGCGGAACATGCCTTCGTATTGGAAACCCAGGCGCTGCGCCGCAGCGCGCGACGGCGCATTGAGCGAGTCGCATTTCCATTCGTAGCGGCGATAGCCGAGCTCGTCGAACACGCGCCGCATCATCAGGTACATCGCCTCGGTGGCGGCCGGGGTGCGCTGCAAGGGCGGCGCGTAATTGATGCCGCCGACCTCGATCACACCCGCCGCGGGATCGATGCGCATATAGCTGGCGACGCCGACGGCTCGGCCGCTCTGGCGCTCGAGGATGGCGTGAAACAGCGGGTCGTCGCCGGCAGAGGCGCTGTCCAGCCATCGGCGGTAATCCTCGAGCCGGTCGAAGGGCCCATAGGGTAGATAGGTCCAGTTACGGCCCTCCCGGTCCAGCGAATTGGCGGCGTGGAGATCGAGGGCGTGGCGCGCCGGGTCGACCGGCTCGACAATGCAGAAGCGGCCTTCCATTGCACTGCGCGGCGGGCGCCGGCGCGGGGTCCAGTTCGGTAAGGGAAACCCGATCGGCTGCCCCAATTCATTGAAGTGTTCGGCCATGCCCAGCCCCTCCGCCGCTATACGATGATCGCGCCTTCGAGATAGAGCACGGCACGACCGGCTATTGTCACGCGGTCGTCGCGCAATGTGCAGGTGAGCTCACCGCCGCGCGCCGAGATCTGCCGTGCCGTCAGCTGCTCTTTACCGAGCCGAGCCGCCCAATAGGGGGTTAGAACGCAATGGGCGGATCCGGTGACCGGGTCCTCATCCACGCCGTAATTCGGGGCAAAATACCGCGAGACGAAATCGATGCCATTGCGCCCGGGGGCTGTCGCGATCGCATCGGCGCCCGCGACCTGGCGCATAGCCGCGAAGTCGGGCCGCAATGCCGCTACGTCTTCGGCGCGATCGTAGACTGCCAGAGTCCGGCCGCGCGCGACAAAGCTCTGGGGCGGCGGGGCGCCGAGCGCAGCGAGCACCCGCGGATCGGCAGATCTCTCTTCCGGCGGCCAGGACGGGAAATCCATTGCGAGCAGATCGCCGTCACGGATCACCTCGAGCGGCCCGGCTTTTAGTGTGTCGAAAGTCACCGAGCGCCGCTCGGGCGCGAGAATATGGGTCACCACATAACCCGATGCGAGCGTCGCGTGACCGCACAGCTCGACCTCGACCGTAGGCGTAAACCAGCGCAGCAGGTAACCGTCTCCCTGCGGCACGAAGAATGCGGTCTCGGCGAGGTTGTTTTCGGCGGCGATCGCCTGCATCGTCGCTTCCGGGAGCCATTCGGTGAGCGGGCATACCGCCGCCGGATTACCGCCGAACAACCGGCTAGTGAACGCGTCGACTTGGTAGAGCGGGATGCGCATGGGGCCTCAGGGTTGCCAGAAATGCTTGGCGCACTCGCGATCGACATCCGAGCGACTTAATCCGACATCGCGCAGCATGCGGTCGTCGAGTTGCAGGAGCAAGTGTCGGCTCCGCGCTCGTGTCGGCCAATCTATAACCCGGCTCAGCAGGTACGGCAGCAACCGAGGCAGAGCAGCGGGTCCGAAACCGTTGCACAGCCGATAGATCGGAAGCCGCGAGCTTGTATCGATACAATCTCTATGAACCATGGTTTGATCGCTTTCATATGAGCACGTAAATCAAATTGACTCGGAATGACTCGTCAATCATAAACTTGTCACCATGACAAACTGGATGCCCGATTTATCGGGCCGCAACGGACCACGCTATCGCGCTATAGCCGAGGCACTGGCAGATGATGTGCGGGGCGGCCGGCTCGCCGCAGGTACGCAGCTGCCAACGCAGCGCGATCTCGCCTGGAAACTGCGCGTCACGGTCGGCACGGTCAGCCGCGCCTATGGCGAAGCCGAGCGCCGCGGCCTGGTCGCTGGCGAGGTGGGCCGCGGGACTTATGTGCGGCATTCGGCTGGTGTGGCTCCGGTGATGCCCGGCGACATTCTCGGCGAGATGCAGGATCCCGATTTCATCGACCTCACGATCAATCGGCCCAGCGCCGCGGGTGAGGGAGCAGCAATCGCGGCGGCTCTGCAGGAGCTGGCGGTCGAGCCGGACCTCGCCGCTCTCCTCGACTATCAGGCCCCGGCCGGCCGCCGCGAAGATCGTGTTGCAGGGACCGCTCTCCTAGAGCGTTGCGGGCTCGCCACGATGCCCGAGCAAGTGGTGGTGACCGCTGGCGGTCAGCACGCCATGGCCTGCGTCATTGGTGCCTTGACCCAGCCCGGGGATAGCCTGGCGGCCGAGGCGTTGACCTACCCTGGCCTGCGGGCGCTGGCGAAGTTATTGCAGTTGCGGGTGGTCCCGATTGCCATGGACGAGCAGGGATTGGTCCCCGATGCGTTCGAGGCGGCTTGCCGCGCTGCGCCGGTGCGCGCCCTCTATACGATGCCGACATTGCACAACCCGACCACCGCAACGATGCCGATGGCGCGGCGACAAGCCTTGGCGGAGGTAGCGCAACGGCACGGCGTAACATTGATCGAGGATGACGTTTACGGCTTTCTGCTGGATGCGCCGTTGCCGCCGCTCGCGCAATACGCGCCGCAGCACGGCATTTACGTCACATCGACTTCGAAGAGCCTGATGCCGGCTTTGCGTGTCGGCTACGTGCACGCCCCCCAAGCGAAGATCGAGCCGATTGCCGCCGCTGTGCGCGCCACTATTTATTCGGCGCCGCCCTTGATGGCGCGCATCGTCGCGCGCTGGGTCGCCGACGGCACGGCGGAGCGGCTCGGCGCAGAGAAGCGCAGCGAGACGCGGACCCGTAACCGCAGAGCGCGCGAAATCCTCTCCGGCGCCGAGGTCGCCAGCGATCCTGCCGCCGCGCATCTGTGGCTGACGCTCCCGGAGCCGTGGCGTGCGGACGATTTTGCCGCGGCGGCGCGGCGGTGCGGGGTCGGGATCGTCCCCGCCGCCGCGTTCGCCGTTACCCGTCAGCCGCCCAACGCGGTGCGCATTTGTCTCGGCGCCCAGACCACAGCCGAGCGGATGGAGTGCGGCATAGCTCGGCTCGCGGCACTGCTCGCCGCTCCACCCGAGCGCTACTTGGCGGTCGTGTGATCGGCTCAGCCCGCATACCGCCGCGAAGCTGTTCCGTCATGCCGGCTCGACCGGCGGTGCCGGCGGTGGGGCGGACGTCGCCAACTCGTCGCGTTCGTCACCAATCCTTGAGCCCGCATATTGCGCAGCCACCGCCGCAAACGCCAATTGCGATAAGAATAGTGCAGTGCGGCGACCGCGCCGATAAGTACAACCCAAGCCGTCAGCGCCAGAAATGGCAGGGTCAAAATTTCGGATTCATCGGTGCCGGGCTTGAGCAGGCTGCAATCGTCCCGGCCTCCGGCGAGGCTGCGCAGAAAAGCATCGGGGTAAACGCAGGCGTTGGGGTCGACGAACATGTCGGATTTGTCGCCGACGGCCGGACTCAGCTTCAACTCACGAAGGTCAAACCAGCCGGCGCTCGGGTCGGCTTCCGCCGCCGCATCGATCGCACCCGCTGTCGCCGCCGGGTCAATGGAGTGAGGGTGCGCCGTGTTTGTTTCGCCTTCCGGGGGAGGTGGTGTCGCGACCAGGGAGTCGGCAGGCTGCGCCTCCACTAGCGGGGCAGCGGCCGGACCCGCGGTCTGCATCGACAGAACCGACGGCAATGCGGCGGCCAGAATCGCAATGATGACAAGGCGTGGCAGCTCGATCCCCAAAATCCGGTGTTCGGGCGAACCCAACTATCGAGCGGCGCAGAATGGGGATTTCTGACCAAATTACAATAAAAATTACGCCTATCGGTTGCTGTTGCCTCCCTGCACCTTCCTATTTCGCGAAGACCCGCGTCAGATCTGTTGGATGGCGGAGAGCAGCCATTGGCCGCCGCGGCGGCGGACAAAGGTCCACATCTCCTCGGCCTCGACCGGGTGGCGCGGGTCGCCGCTGACCGGCGCGTCGGGGTCGCCCGGCGCGCGCCCGGCCCGCACCAGATAGTCGATCGCCCGCCATTTGAGATAGGCGGTGGCGTATTGCAGGTCGCCTTCTTCCCAGCTCTCGGTCAGTTCGCCCTTGAGGAGCTCGACATTGGCGATGATGTTGCGTACCCCCTGGCTGGTGTTGCGGGTCAGCTCCTCTGAGAAATAGCTCAGCATCTCCGGCGTCATCCGGCGGCGCAGCTGCGCGAGATCGCCCGCGCTCCACGCCTCCTGCACCGCGGCGTGGATCGCCTGGAAGGCCTGCAGGTCGGCATCGGAAAGGTTGATGTCGCGCCCGCGTCCCACCCCGCGTCCCACCCCATGTCCCACCGGGGCGGCGGCAGCGCCCGCCGAGCGCGGCGGCCACCCGAGGCCACCGCCGCGCCCGCCAGTGGCGTAAGCCCGCCCGCGGAACAGCCGGAAGGCGAAATAAATCAGCAGCCCGATGATCAAGAGCTGCACCAGCATGCCGAGCATCGAGGCCCCAGACCCGGCCCCCTCGCCTGCCGCCCATCCGCTGTGTCCGAACAGCCAGGAACCGATGAACCCGCCGGCCAGCCCGGTCAAGAATGGGTGGCGCTGAAAGAAGCTGCCGCCGCCAAAGGCAGGGGTGGGTGCGGCAGGGGCAAAGCCGGGCGGCCGTGACGGCTGGGGCGGCGGGGTGAGAGTGCGGCTGAGCGGCTGTGCGCCGTTGTTCTCGAAGGTGCGCAAGCCGCGGCTTCCCATGCTCGAAGAGCGGCCGCCCGCGGAGCTGCCGGCGCGCGCCTCGGCGATCGCCGGGGCCAGCGCGAAGGTAGCGGCGATAAAGACCGCCAGCAGGATGCGCCAGTTAAGCATCCGGTTCGACATGGTAGGCTCGTCCGAAGGTTTGCGGGAAAATCAGGATACGCTCGATATGGGCACGCGCGCCAACCGGCGGAAGCGTCGCTCGCCGCGGCGGAATGATTTTCGGGCGAATGCGCCCCGCGGCGGCCGGCACGGCGGGTGAGAAGGCCGGATTGCTTGATTGTCGGCGCGCTGGTCCCAAATATTCTGCCAGGTGCATGGTAGGTGACGGGTGCCGAACGGGCCCGTCGCCCACTCTCGCTCAAGGCAGAGGAGAAAAGATGCATGTCGCGGCTGTCGCTGTTCAACTCGCCGCTGCTTTTAGGGTTCGACCATTTCGAACGGGCGCTCGACCGGGTCAGCAAAGTAGCGGCAGACGGATATCCGCCCTACAATATCGAGCAGCTCGGCGAGAACGCACTGCGGATCACCCTCGCTGTGGCCGGCTTCCAGCTGAGCGACCTCAGCATCACAATCGAGGACAATCAGCTCGTGGTGCGCGGCAGGCAGACCGACGACACCGAGCGCGTCTACTTGCACCGGGGCATCGCGGGGCGCCAGTTCCAGAGGTCGTTTGTGCTAGCCGAGGGCATCGAAGTCAGCGGCGCATTGCTCGACAATGGGCTGCTGCACATCGACTTGGTCCGACCCGAAGCTGAGAGCAGGGTGCGTACCGTCGAGATAAAGCGCGGCTCGAACGCGGCCAAGCGAGCGCCGATCGGTTCGGGCTCGTGAGGCGGGTCGGCGCTGTCGCGATCCAAAAAGGGGTTACGAAATGAAGGAATTCGAACGCATCCGGCACATGTCGTCGCGTGAACTCGCACTCTTCGGGATGCAGGACCTCGCCTATGTAAAGCCCGTGCTCATCAACGGCGTCACCGCCTTTGCGGTGCATGCTGCGGACGGCACGCAGGTCACCGTGCTGCCCGACCGGGAGATCGCCCTGGCGACGGTCCGCCAACACGACCTCGAGCCGTTGAGCGTTCACTGAACGAGGCCCCTCGTTCGGTTTCCCGCTGTCTATTTTCCCGTCATCGCTAAGGACCGCCGCTAGGCGGGATGAGTGGCTGCATCGGTGAGAAGCGCAAAAAGCGCGTCGGCATTGTCGGTGCCGCGCAGCTTTTCGCAGACGGTACGGTCTCGCAATAACCGAGATACCAGCGCCAGCGCCTTTAGATGATCGGCGACGGCGCCTTCCGGGGCGAGCAGCAGAAAAATCAGGTCGACCGGCTGGTCGTCGATTGCTTCGAACGGGATCGGCCGCTCGAGCCGGGCGAAGATCCCATAGAGCTTGGCGAGCCCGGACAGCTTGCCGTGCGGAATCCCGACCCCCATCCCAATTCCGGTGCTGCCGAGCCGTTCACGTTCGATCAGCACATCGTAAATCGCGCGCTCATTTACACCGCACATTGCTGCAGCGCGCCTGGCGAGCTCCTGCAGCGCATGCCTTTTGTTCGCCGCCCGCAGTTGGGCGACGATACTGCGCGGCGTTAGTAGATCGGCAATATCCATCTCCCCTCGACCCGTGAGCGCTTGCTCAGGTTCCCCGCTCGGGCGCGCAATGGGCCAAACCCCACCTCATTGCGGACCTTGAGTTCACCGCGGCGGAGCGCTCGCCAGCGCGGATCATTCGCGGCGTATAGCTCAGGAGGCGGTTCGACGCGTCGAGCGCGCCGCGTCCCGTTCGGGGTCGATCCACCCGATATTGCCGTCGGACCGGCGGTACACGAGATTGAGCTCGCCGTGTGAGCGGTTGCGAAACAGCAGCACCGGTGCCTCGGCGAGATCCATGCGCATTGCCGCCTCGCCGACCGTGAGGCTCGGCAACTCGGTACTCATCTCGGCAATCACCGCGGGTGCGCCGTTGACGCCGTCCGTATCGGCGCCTTCCCGCTCGGATGTTTCCCCCTCGACCTCCCCCACCTCGGCCTCCCCCACCTCGGCCTCTTCGTCTCCGATCGGAGCCAGCACATAGTCCATTGCCCGCTCGCTGACGACGGCCGGCTCGCGCGCCTTTGCGTGATGGTCCCGCAGCCGCCGCTTGTACCGGCGCAGCTGCTTCGCCAACCGCTCGGCAGCCGCATCGAAGGCTAAGTAGGGGTCTGAAGCTGCGGCGCGGGCGTTGACCACAATGCCGCGGCCGATGTGGATCGAAATTTCAGCCCGGCTCAGATGCGCTTCCTTCGAGACGATGACGTGGGCCTCGATCGCTGTCTTGAAATATTTCTCGAGGATGGAACCGACACTGCCCTCGATGTGGCGTCGCAATGCCGCGCCGATTTCTGTCTGCTTGCCCGTTACGCTGAGCTGCATGGCTCCAATTACCCTTTGCGGGCCGGGTTGCTCTCACCGGTCAAAGACGTGGGAACGCGGCCGTACCCGATCAAGCATTGCATCCACCCTCTCGTCCCACCGTCGAGGTCGACAGTTAAGGCTGCCGCGCCTTTACATTTCGAGCAGTTTTTCCCGGCGGCGATGAACCGAGGAAGGAATCCGCATCGCTTCGCGGTATTTGGCAACCGTACGGCGAGCAATCTCCACCCCATCCTCCCGCAGCAATTCGACGATGCGCTCATCCGACAGCGTGTTGTCGGGCGGTTCCGCGCCGATCAAGCTGCGGATACGATGGCGCACGGCTTCCGCCGAATGCGATCCGTCACCGCCGGAAGCCGGGATAGATGACGTGAAGAAATATTTAAGTTCATAGAGGCCCCGCGGCGTCGCCATGTACTTGTTGCTCGTGACCCGGCTCACTGTGCTCTCGTGCATGCCGATGGCATCGGCGATATCGCGCAGAATGAGCGGTCGGAGCGACTGGACGCCGCGCCGGAAAAAGGCATCCTGTTGGCGGGCGATTTCGGCTGCGACTTTGAGAATTGTGGTCGCTCGCTGGTGCAACGATTTGACCAGCCAATTCGCCGCATGCAGCCGCTCCGTCAGGTAATCCTTTTCCTCCTTGTTACGTGTCGCGCGGCGAATTTCCGCGCAATATCGGTTGTTGACCAGGACCCGCGGCAGGGTCTCGGAATTGAGCTCGAGGATCCACCCCCCCTCGGGTTGAGCTCGCATCAAGATGTCGGGTACGACCGGCTGGGAGAGCGGCGGATCGAAAGCCAACCCCGGCCGCGGATCGAGCGATTTGATCTCCGCGATCATGTCAGCCATGTCGGCGGCATCGACACCGCACAGCCGAACCAGCGCCGCGATGTTGCGGGCGGCGAGCAGCGGCAGGTTGTCGAGCAAAGTCTGCATCGCTGGATCGAGCCGGTCACGATCGCGCAATTGGAGGGAGAGACATTCCGCCAGGTCGCGGGCGAAAACACCCGGCGGGTCGAACTGCTGCAGCCGAGCAAAAACGGCTTGGACCCGCTCGATTTCGCATCCGAGGAGTTGCGCCGCGCCCTCGATCCCGGCGCGCATGTAGCCCGTTTCGTCGATCAGATCGAGGAGGTAAAGAGCGATGACCCGGTCGACCGGATCGTTGAGATCGGTCCCGATCTGCTCTAGCAGGTGCTCGCGTAAGGTGCGCGGGCGGGTCGCCGTGTGCTCGATGTCCGGACGGGTCCCGTCACCCGTTCCGTTGCGGCCGTGCCACGAATAAGGCTCGCCCCCGAAATCGACCGATCCATCCCCCTCCGCACCCGATGCGGCATGCCAATGTTCCGCCGCTTCGGGGGTGAAATTGCCTGCCATCGCCTCCGGTAAGGGCGGCGACGGACCCTCCGCGTCTGCGGAGTTGTCAGCCGGCGCAGCCTGTTCGAGCCGCGGCTCGCGGCGTTCCAGCAACGGGTTCTGCTGGATCTCCGCATCGATGTACTGTGTCAGCTCGAGGTTGGAAAGCTGCAGCATCTTGATCGCCTGCTGCAGCTGGGGCGTCATTACCAGCGTCTGCGTCTGGCGAAGCTCGAGCCGTTGCGAATAACCCGTCCTGTTCACATCCCGCTCCGTTCAGGAGCGGCTTATAGGCTAAACCTGTCTCCCAGGTAAACGCGTCTGACATCCGCGTCGGCAACAATCTCGGCGGGCGCCCCCTCCATCAGCACCCGACCTTCGTGCAGGATATAAGCACGATCAACGATTTCGAGTGTTTCTCGCACGTTGTGGTCGGTGATCAGGACGCCGATGCCACGGTCCTTCAGATGGGCGACGAGCTCGCGGATGTCCGCCACGGCGATCGGATCGATCCCGGCCAGCGGCTCGTCAAGGAGGATGAAATGCGGCTGGGTCGCAAGCGCCCGGGCGATTTCGCACCGCCGCCGCTCACCGCCGGACAGCGCCATCGCCGGCGCCCGCCGCAGATGGGTGATCGAGAACTCGGCGAGCAATCCGTCGAGCATGGACTCGCGCAAATCGGCCGCAGGCTCGACGATTTCGAGGATCGCGCGGATATTCTGCTCGACAGTGAGGCCGCGAAATATCGAGGCTTCCTGCGGTAGGTAACCGATGCCGAGCCGGGCGCGCCGGTACATCGGAAGATCGGTGATGTCTCGGCCGTCGAGGCTGACCGCCCCCGTATCGGCGGCTATCAGACCGGTGATGATGTAGAAGCAGGTGGTCTTTCCCGCGCCGTTGGGGCCGAGCAGGCCGACGACTTCGCCGCGCTGCACGGAGACGTTGACGTCGCGTAGGACCGGCCGCCGTTTGAAGCTTTTGCCCAGACCGTTTCCGAGGAGACCGCGGTTGTCGGCGACCAGCCGCGGCCGGCGCCCAGGTGCTCGAAAATCGGCGGCCGCCGGCTCGGCCCGTGGCCGGTAACGTTCGCCGCTCCGATTCACGGTTTTGGCGTGCTGCCGCGCGGCGTTCCGGCAGGAGGGGTTCCGGCAGGAGGGGTTCCGGCCGAGGGTACTCCGGTGGGGGCCGCCGCTTGATCCTGGCGCACGAACAAGCCTTCGACCCGCGTCGCCGTTGCGCCTGGGGTTGCGGGAGCGGCCATCATACGGCTGACGTTCTTGTTCATATCCATTACCGCGTACTCACCTCTGATGGTATTGGGGCCGCGCGTGATGGTGACGTTTCCGAGGAGCGTCGCGATCCCGGTGTCCGCGTTGTAGACACCGTAGTCGCCGCGGCCGATATCGGTCTCGGTCGAAACGAGGACGTGACCCTGAGCATCGACGCGGCTGATCTTAGAAGTTTCGTCGCTGTTGCCGAGCGGCATCGCCGAGTTTCGCGCCTTCGCCTGCGCCGCCGCTGGCACAGCTTTCTCGGGCATGCCGGCGGCCGTTAGCGGCTTGTCCTTTGTCATGTGCGCGGTCAGCACATCGGCGCGGATGACCTTTACATCCCGTATCGCCACCGCGTCGCCGCGGGCGACGGCAATCTGTTTCTGATCGTACCATTCAAGGCTGTCGCGGGCCGTAACGACGTCAGTCGCAGTCGTCATCTTAAGCGCCTTGCCGGTGACAATGCCGATCTGCTGGTCGACGTCGTAGACGGCTTTATCACCGACCACGGTCTGCCGCTCGCCTTTGATCGTGACGTGGCCGTCAGCATCGAGGCGGTAGATCTCGGTCTCGCCTTCTGCCCCTTTGTCCCCCGTCCCCTTGTCCCCCGTCCCCTTGTCCCCCGTGCGTTTATCCCCCGTGTCTTTGTCCCCCCTGTCTTTGTCCCCCGACGCCTTGGTGGGGCGATAATGCGCGGTCAGCGTATCGGCGTGCACCTCGGTTGTCCCGCGTTTCGCCATCGCGTTTCCGCGCGCGATGTAAACCTGCGCGTCTTGCTGCCACTCGATACCGCCATCAGCCGAAACTTCGATCGGCCGATCCTCCGAGACACCTCCGAGACTCAGTCCTTGCGCGGCCGCGCAAGGCGAGTCCGACAGGCCGCCGACACACACCAGGCCGGTTAAAGCGATCGCTTGGGCGAAACGGTCAGCTCGCATCGGGTTTCGCCCTGACGCCGACAGGGGCTTTTTCCAAAGGCGGCTTGGCGTCGCGTTTGGCCAAGCTGTGGGACTGACCGGCGGGATCGGGTTTTGCCGCTGGCGGCGTGGGTGACGGACCGGCAAGCGCATTGGGAGCAACGGGGGTTTCGGGCGCAATAGCCCCGGGGCCAACAGCCCCGGGGACAATAGTCTCCGGCGCCGCGGCCGCCGCCTCAAGCCTCGCCGCTGTCTCAGCTATCTCGGCGGGAAGGGTGGGGGGGCTGATTGCCGGGCGGGCACTCGGCTTCGTCCCTTTCAGCAAGAGATTCGATTTCCCGGTAAAGACGATCGTGTTGCCTCTGTCGAGGACACGAAACCCCTGCGCGGTGATGTCTCCCGAGGGGCCGTGCCCGGTTACCGGGTCGTTACCCATGGCGGTGTCGGCGGCGACGTCGACGTGCGCGGTGTTCGTCACAAAGCGCGTGCCGTTCTCATGGACCAGGTTCACGTCGCCGAACAGATCGAGCAGTTGCGCCTGAGATTGATACATAGCGGTTGCGGCGGTCACCACGACGAGGGCGCCGCTATGCATGGTCATTTGCGCCCGTGGGCCTTCCAGCGACATCAGATCGTCCCGATTGGATGCTTGCCGGCCGATCGCCGATGTCACGACATAAGGACGGTTGTAGCGGTCCACCCCGGCATAGCGGGGATTGAGCATTCGCAGTTCGTGCGCCTCGCGCAAGTCGATAACCGGAAACCCGAACCGCACGCTCTCCAGCAGCGGAACGAGCCGCGGCCAAATGCCGACCAGCGCCAACAACGCGACACCGATGACGGGCAACAGGCGCTTCAAAAATGTGACACGACGGCTGTAACGGTCGCTAAGGTGCGGGTGCCAGCCCGGCGCGGGCCGGGGCGGCCTCGGCGAAGCGGCCGGCAGCCTCTGTCCGGCGTGGCCATGCAGCGCGCTCACGCTTATGCCTGCCGGCCTGGTCATGCGACACCAGCCCGCAGACAATCGTGCATATGCAGAAAGCCGACGGGTCGGCCCCCTTCGTCCACGACGAACAGCGAGGTGATAGCGAACCGGTTCATCACGCCCAACGCGTCAGCCGCCAATGCCGTCGCCGCAATGGTTTTCGGGTTCTGATGCATGACCGCTCCCACCGTCTGGCGAAGGAGCGAATCCCCCATGTGCCGGCGCAGATCACCGTCGGTGATCACCCCGACGAGGCGCCCGTCCGTCCCGCACACGCCGACACAGCCGAAGCTCTTCGCCGTCATGACCAGGATCGCGTCTGACATCGGTGTGCTCGGTGGCACCAAGGGCACATCGTCTCCGTAATGCATGATGTCGCGCACCCGCAACAGCCGCCGCCCGAGCCGGCCGCCAGGGTGATACAGACGGAAATCGGCTGAGGAGAACCCCTTGCGCTCGAGCAGCGTGAGCGCTAGCGCATCGCCGAGCGCTACCATCATCGTCGTCGAGGTCGTCGGAGCCAGACCCATCGGGCACGCCTCGGCGGCGGCCGGCAGCAACAGCACGATATCGGCCGCAACGGCGAGGGTCGATCGCGCGCCTGCGGTAATCGCGATCAGCGGAATGTTGCACCGGCGCGAATAGGCGACAATGTCGGCGAATTCGGTCGTTTCACCGGAGTTCGATAGGGCGAGGAGGGCGTCTTCGGAGCCGATCATGCCGAGATCGCCGTGGCTCGCCTCGACGGGGTGGACAAATTGCGCCGGCGTGCCGGTCGATGCGAGGGTCGCGGCAAGCTTCCGGGCGATGTGGCCGCTCTTGCCCAGTCCGGTGACGACAATGCGCCCGCGCACGGCTGCGCAAGCGTCGACGGCAGCTTCGAAGGCGCCGTCGAGCGCTTCCGCGAGGCTTTCGAGCCCGCAGATCTCGGCCCGGATGACGCGTCGGGCAACGGCGAGATCGGTTCTCTCCGTCGCCTCCCGCCCGCGCTTCTCGGCCACCAGGAAATCGCTCATCGCGTCCCGATGACTCGTTCGGCTGCCAAAATCGCTACCCCCCCTTCCCCGGCACGCGGCTAATGCGCGAAGATGTCTTGCTCCGACCAGCCTTCAAGATCAAGCAGAACGCGATGCGGCAGAAAATCAAAGCAGGCGCCGGCCAGCTGCTCGCGTCCCTCGCGCGCCAGCATCGCATCGAGTTCGGCTGCGCAGCGCGTGCAGGTGAAGCACGTCCGAAGCAGCGTAGCGAAGCTGTTCTTCGCTCAGGGTCTGCGCTCCCCAGTCGGAGCTCTGCTGCTGCTTCGACAAGTCGATGTTCAGAAGGTCCTTGCACAGATCGCGTAACCCGTGACGGTCGGTGAATGTCCGCGCCAGACGCGAGGCAATTTTGGTGCAGTAAAGCGGCATCGCCATGACGCCGAGGTAATGATAGATCATCGCGAGGTCGAAGCGCGCGAAATGAAACAGCTTGGTTACGCGCCGATCGGCCAGCAGCTCCTTTAGCCGCGGCGCTGCGTAGGGGCCGGGCGTGAAATGCACGAGATGTGCGTCCCCATCGCCGGCCGACAGCTGGACCAGGCACAGCCGATCGCGATGCGGGTTGAGCCCCATTGCCTCGGTGTCGACGGCGACAACGGCTCCGAAGTCGAGCCCTTCGGGCAGATCACCGCAATAAAGCCGATTGGTCATCCCGGGCAGCGGACGGCCGCGCCCCGAGGTGGTGCCCAGGAGAAGACTCGAACTTCCACGAGCTTTTGCCCACTAGAACCTGAATCTAGCGCGTCTACCAATTCCGCCACCTGGGCGTCTCGGGGACCGCCGAAATAAGCCCCGGACCCCTCGATGTCAATCTACGAGGCTCTTTGCGACGAGCCATGGTCAAGAAATTGCCCATTCCAATTGTAAATTATGTGACGAGCAGGGCTGGTGGCGAAGGTGGGACGAGTCGCTGCTCAGCCTTTCAACCTCAAGGAGATTTCCAGCTGCAGACCCGCTGCTGCGGCGGGATGTCATATTGGATCCAATTTAAGATTGCGGGCACGACAGAGATCCGACCCGGCTTCGCGGAGCCGAGCCTGATGAGCTATAAGGGACGGCGCAGGCGCGCCGGCACGTGGGGGAGAACATGAGAAGTCGTCGAACGGCGGTGCTTGGCGGGTCCGGGTTTATCGGCCGCTATGTCGTAAAACGGCTGGCCGCTCGCGGCGATGTGGTCCCGGTCGGGTGCCGGAATGCCGAAGTGGCGAAGTTCCTGCGGCCGATGGGCGATGTCGGGCAGGTCGAGCCGGTCAATGTAACGATCGGCGACGAGGTCGTGCTTCCTGCCCTTCTTGCCGGGAGCGGTGCGCTGGTCAATTGCGTCGGCATCTTGCGGGAGAGCGGATCGCAGACTTTCGAGAGGGTGCACCATACCGGTCCGGCAGTGCTCGCCCGGATCGCGCGGGATGCCGGCGTGGAGCGATTCGTCCATATCTCGGCAATTGGCGCTGAGCCGCGTTCCACTTCCGCCTATGCCCGCACGAAGGCCGCCGGCGAGGCGGCGGTGCGCGATGCCTTCCCCACCGTGACGATCCTGCGGCCCTCGGTGGTGTTTGGCCCGGAGGACCAGTTCTTCAACCGCTTTGCCGCAATGGCGATGATCATGCCGGCGCTGCCGCTGATCGGCGGCGGGGAAACCCGGTTCCAGCCGGTCTATGTCGGCGATGTCGCCGATGCGGTAATCAAATGTCTCGAGGATCCGGCGACCGCCGGGCGCACTTACGAGCTCGGGGGCCCGAAGATCTATACTTTTCGCGAGCTGCTCGAGCTGCTTCTGCAAGAGATCCGGCGCAAGCGCTGGTTTATCGACCTCCCGTTCGGCGTCGCCTGGTTGCAGGCGCAATTGATGTCGCTTCTCCCGAACCCGCCGCTGACGCCCGATCAAGTCGAGTTGCTAAAGCGCGACAATGTCGTCTCGCCCGGCGCCTTGACCGTGTCGAGCCTGGGCATTTCGCCGACGCCGGTGGAGGTTATCTTGCCGACCTATCTCGACCGGTTTCGACGAGGCGGCTGGTACGAGCGGCAGCAATCGGCGTGACCCGCCCTTTACAACCGGACCCGTTCCGCTAAGGTCGCGCCGCTTTTCCGTGTGGGGACGAACATCATGGCAGCGCTGGGCAAGGTTCTGTGGCTCATCGCCGCGCTCGTTTTGGGAGGCAGGGCGATGGCTGCGGACCTGGAGAACACCCTCTACATGGACGTGCCCGCCGGGCGCGTCGTTATCGAAATGCGGCCCGATCTCGCGCCGGAAACGGTTGCGCAGATCAAAAAGCTGGTCCGTCAGGGCTTCTATGACGGCATCGTTTTCCATCGCGTGATCGACGGCTTTATGGCGCAGACCGGCGACCCGAAGGGCGACGGTACCGGCGGCTCGGGTCACAAACTCAAGGCCGAGTTCTCCGACGAGAAGCATGTGCGGGGCGTCGTCTCGATGGCACGCGCTTCCGACCCGAACAGCGCCGACAGCCAGTTCTTCATCATGTTTGCGCCGGCCCCATCGCTCGACGGCAAATACACGATCTGGGGCAAGGTCACCTCGGGCATGGAATACATCGACCAGATCAAGAAGGGTGATCCCGCCCGCAACGGCACGGTCACCAACCCCGACAAGATCATCAAGATGCAGGTTGCCGCCGACGCGGAGAAGAAGCCGTAGAACAGCCTGCTGCCGTATCTGCGGTAACCGCGCAATTTTGCCCTCTCCACCCGCTGGCGGGGGGACAGGGAGGGGACCCGTCGCGTCCGCGATGGGGAGGGTGAGGTGGTTGGCGCCGAATTCGCGAGCTGCGGCGTCCCCCACGTCACCCCGACCCTCTCCGCCCCCGAGGGCAGAGAGGGAGAATTCGGCGGGTTTCCTCGACACCTCTGAGGGCGCCGCGACGGGCTGGCTTGCGTCGCTCGCCGTTTACCGCGAGCCGCGGCTGATTGCGGTGCTGCTGATGGGGTTTGCGAGCGGGCTGCCACTCGCGCTGACCTTCGGGACATTATCCTTTTGGCTCTCGGAGGTCGGCGTCTCTCGCACTTCGATTGGCCTATTCGCACTCGTCGGAGTTTCTTACAGCCTCAAATTCCTGTGGTCGCCAGCAATCGACCGGCTGCCGATTCCGATCCTGACCGCCCGCCTCGGGCGTCGGCGCGGCTGGGCGTTGGCGATCCAGCCGGCTCTGGCGATCGCGATCCTGGCGCTCGGCTTTACCGACCCGCGATCCGATCCCGGCCTGACCGCGGTTGCCGCCGTAATCGTCGCGTTCCTGTCGGCGAGCCAGGACATCGTCATTGACGCCTATCGGATCGAGCTATTGCGGCCTGAGGAGCAGGGCGCCGGCGCCGCCGCTACGCAGTGGGGCTATCGCTTCGGCATGCTCGCCGCCTCGGCCGGAGCGCTCTATGCCGCAAGCTTTGGCGGCTGGAACTTCGCCTACGCGCTGATGGCCGGGCTGATGTTCGTCGGCATGACCGCGGTCTGGTTTACCCCCGAGCCGGGGGGCATTCGCCCGCTCGAACCCCTGCCTGGTGATTCGCCGCTTACTCGGGTTGCAGCCTGGCTCGAGCGTGCCGTCGTTGCCCCTTTTGCCGATATGCTCGGCCGCCGCGGCGCGCTGGCCATCCTCTCCTTTGTGATCCTCTACAAATTCGGCGACGCGCTCGCCGGAACGATGTCGAACCCACTCTACGTGTCACTCGGGTTCACCAAGGTCGAGGTCGCCAATATCGGCAAAGCCTACGGTTTTGTCGCGAACCTCGCCGGTCTCGCCGCGGGGGGTGTCGTCGTGCTGCGGTTCGGCATTTTCCAGGCGCTCCTCGTCTGCGGCGTCCTCCAGATGCTGTCGAACCTGATGTATGTGCTGCAAGCCTGGGTCGGGCACGATGTGCCTACCTTGGCGCTGACGATTGGGGTCGAAAACCTCACCGGCGGCATGGGATCGGCGGCATTCGTCGCCTACCTGTCCGGCCTCTGCAACATCGCCTTCACCGCGACACAGTATGCGCTCTTGACCTCGCTCGCGGCGATCGGCCGGACGACCTTGTCGGCATCGGGCGGCCTGCTGGCGGACGCCCTCGGCTGGAGCCCGTTTTTCGTGTTCGCAACCGCGGCCTGCCTGCCTGGACTTTGCCTCCTCGTCTGGATCATGCAGTCGGAGCGCGCCGCGAGACCACCGATCAGCCGTAGGAAAACAACTGGCTGCGATGCCGTTTGAGCCATGCCCGCGCTGCGGCGCTATCGGGTGAAAGGCTGTCCACCAGGCGCCAAAAGCGTGGCCCGTGGTTCATCTCGGCGAGATGCGCCACCTCGTGCGCGACGACATAGTCGAGTACCGGTTCGGGCGCAAAGATGAGCCGCCAGCTGAACGAGAGGTTCCCCTGGCCGGAGCAGCTCCCCCATCGGCTCTTCGTGTCACGTACGCCGACACGCGCCAGCTTGCGTCCGATCCGTGCTGCAAGAGGCCGCGCCCGGTCAGCAAACTCGGCGCGCGCCATAGAGACGAGGTGATCATGCACCCGGCGCTCGATATGAGCGGGATCGCCGCGCACCCGGATCTCGCCATCACGGATCGCCACCGGCGGCGCTACCGGGTCGTCCTCGCGCCGGATGCGATGAGGGATGCCGAGCACCGGTATTACGGCACCCTCAGCGAACCGCACCGGTTGCGGCAGGGCTGCGAGGCGGGCCGCGATCCATCCCCGCTTGGCGGCGAGAAACCGCAAACCATGGCTCGTCGGCACGCCCGGGGGTAGAATGAGTTCGACTTTGTGTTCGGCCGCGTCGATCCGCAATGCGATCCGGCGCGCCCGCGGGCTGACCCGGATCGAAACGCGAGCGTCGGAATCGTACACCGCCAAATACTGCCCTCGGGGATCTTCCAGTTCCAATTCTCTAATCACCCGCCGTGAATGGCGAGCCTATCGAGGCGGCGCGGTGTCCAGAAGCACGCGCGAAAGGCGGTTTAGAAGCGCGGCTAGTGGTGCTTACAATCTCCGCTCGAGAGCATCCGGGTGCCGAATCGATTTTGTCGCGGAGGCTCGCGATCGATGAGATGGAGAAACGAGCCAAAGACGGACCCTTGCCGCAAACCGCAGGCGCCGAGATGTTCATCTGCCGTACCGAACACCGAAAACAGCGGGGGGGCGGTCCCTTGCCGGCTAATCGTCGCGTAGTGAAATTCGTGTCCCCGAAACACGGTACCGACACTGCCGAGCGGAGTACCGGCGCTTAAGGTCGCTCGTCGGTAACCAAGATGCAGCCGCCGTTCGGCAAAGCTCGTCACCAGCGGCAGGAGTCCCGACATCCGCCGATTGCGCCCTTCTCGATCGATCAGAGCGTCGCCGAGAACCATGTAGCCGCCGCATTCGCCATAGATCGCTACCCGTTTAGCCGCGGCCCGGCGGAGTCCGCTGATGAACCTCTCCGCTGATGCGAGCCGATCCGCCCAAAGCTCGGGGTAGCCGCCCGGCAGGTAGACGGCATCGGCGTCGTCGTCGGGCGGCTCGTCCGCTAGCGGGGAAAAGAACGAGAGCTCGGCGCCCTGACTGCGCCAGCCTTCGAGCAGCGCGTGGTAGGCGAAGCAGAACGCCTCGTCGCGGGCTACCGCAATGCGCCGACCCAGAGGCAGCACCGGGGCGGTGCTCGCCGCGGGCGCAAGAACGGAGCGAACGGCCAAGCTCAACAGGCGCTCGACGTCTACGGAGGCGCCGATATGGTCGGCGCAGCGCTCGATGGCGGCTTCGGCATCGCCGTTTTCGCCTGCCGGCACGAGGCCGAGATGACGCGACGTGAGAGCCAATCCCGGGTCGGCCGGCAAGGAGCCGAGGCAGGCGAGACACGGCAGACGCCGAGCCGTCGCGGCCGCCAGCAGCGCGCCATGGCGTTCGCTCGAAACCTGGTTGAAAATGACCCCGGAAAGCGGGACCGCTGGCTGATGACTGGCGAAGCCGTGCAATAAGGCGGCGACTGAGGCGCCTTGCCCCCGCGCATCCACAACCAGAACAACCGGCCAGCCGGTCACGCGGGCGAGTTCGGCGGTCGAACCGGTCTCACCGTCGTGGCCCGTTCCGTCGAACAATCCCATGACGCCTTCGCAGAGGACGATGTCCGCGCCGCCCTCGAGTTCGCCGACGAGCGCCGCGAGGGTTGCCGACCGCATCCCCCAGACATCGAGGTTCAAACAAGGCTTGCCCGTGGCCGCAGCATGAAAAGTCGGATCGATGAAATCGGGCCCGGCTTTCGCCGTCGCGACGCTCAGCCCGCGCCGGAGCAAATGTCGCGCCAGACCGGCGGTAACCAAGGTTTTGCCGCTTCCGGAGGCGGGGGCGGCGAGGATCAGCCCGCGCCCGGTCACGATGGCTCGCCGCGCTCCTGCCGCGCCAACGCGCCAACCCAATCGAGCGCGGCGCGCAAGCCCACCACTCGGCCGATGACGACGACCGCGGGAACCTGAATATCGACCGGCGCCCTTGCGATCTCCCCTAGGGTCGACACCAGCACCGATTGTGCGGGTGTGGTTGCCTTGCTGATGATGGCCATCGGCTCATCGGATCGCCGCCCGGCCTCCAGCAGCCGCTCGGTAATTTTCTTCAGATGCCGCGATGCCATGTAGAGCACGAGAACCGGGGCGCCCCGCGCGATGGCGTCCCAATCGAGGCTCCCGGGGACGTCGCCGTCGCTGTCATGGCCGGTCAGGAAGGTAACAGCGGAATTGGTATCGCGATGGGTGACGGGGATCCCGGCATAAGCCGGTCCGCCGATCCCGGCGGTAATCCCAGGCACAATGCGAAACGGGACGCCGGCGCGAGCGAGCGCCAGCGCCTCCTCGCCGCCGCGCCCGAACACGCATGGATCGCCGCCCTTCAGGCGCAAGACGCGGTTGTTCGCCTGCGCCAGCCGGATCAGCCGCGCCGAGATGTCCGGCTGGCTCGGCGAGGGTCGGCCGCCACGCTTGCCCGCATAGTCGAGCGTCGCGCCGGGCCGCGCCAAACGCAGAATGCGCGGATCGACAAGCGCGTCATAAGCGACGACGTCGGCCCGCGCCAGCGCGTGCAGCGCCAGAGCGGAGAGAAGTCCCGGGTCACCGGGACCGGCCCCGACGAGCCATACGCTGCCAGGTTCAAACTCCGGCAGACCGAGAAAGGCGCTGTCGATCACTCCGAGACCGCTTCCGGGAAAGACGGCGAACCCCCGTCCCCTGCACGCGAGCAGCGGCGGTGGGGCTGTCGGCATGCCAGAAGGTAGTCATTCTAATCGGTTTTGCTAAGATCGGTTTATGGCACCGGGAATGAGCCGAGCGCTGCGCCGAGGTTGGACTACTGGCGCCTGTGCTGCCGCGGCCTCGCGGGCAGCCTTCGCCGCGATGCTCACGGGCCGCTTCCCTGATCCAGTCGCGATCCATTTGCCGCGAGGGGGAACGGCGACCTTTCCGCTCGCCCTAGCGGAACTGACGGATACCGGCGCCCGCGCCGGTGTCGTCAAGGACGCCGGCGACGACCCCGACATTACGCATGGCGCGCTCATTATTGCCGAAACCGCATGGGCCGCGCCCGGCTCGGGCATCGGGTTCGTTGCCGGGGAAGGCGTGGGCACGGTGACCCGGGCCGGTCTTTCGCTCGCCGTCGGCGAGCCGGCGATCAATCCCGCACCACGCGCACTGATTCGCGACATGCTGATCGATGCGGCAGCCGAAGTCGATGCGACCCCGCCGGATGTCACTGTGACGATCGCGATCCCCGGTGGCGACCGCCTTGCCGAGAAGACGATGAACCTGCGGCTCGGGATTGTCGGCGGGCTTTCGGTCCTCGGCACCACCGGCATCGTCGTCCCCTATTCATGTGCATCGTGGATCCACTCCATCCACCGCGGGATCGATGTCGCTCGCGCCGCTCGCCTTGACCACATCGCGGCGGCAACCGGAGCGACCTCTGAGCGGGCCGTTCAGCGCCTTTACGACCTGCCCGACCACGCCTTGATCGATATGGGCGATTTCGTCGGCGGCACGTTGAAGTATTTACGTCGTCACCCGGTCAAGCGGCTGACGATTGCCGGCGGCTTTGCCAAGCTCGCTAAGCTCGCCGCCGGGCATCTCGATCTGCATTCGGCGAGAAGCCGGGTGGACACCGCTTGGCTTGCCGGGATGCTAGGCGAACTCGGTGCCGAGCCCGCCACTCTGGCGACCGCGCGCACCGCTAGTGGGGCGGCGGCGATGCTTGGCGTCGCCGGCGAATTGCGGGAACCACTAGCTCGGGCCATCGCCGGGCGAGCGCGCGAGGTGGCCCTGGCGACGATATGCGGCAAGACCGCCGTCGAAGTTGCGGTAGTTGACCGCCAAGGCAGCTTCCTCGCGCGGGTCGGCACGTGACGAGAGAGCGTCTCTTAATCCTGGGAGGGACCGGCGAGGCAGCGGAACTCGCGCATGCTGCCGCGACGCGCTTTGGCGATGCGCTGGAGGTCACGACCTCGCTGGCCGGACGGACCGAACGCCCGCGCCGTCTGGCGGGCCACGTTCGCATCGGCGGCTTTGGCGGCGCGGCCGGGCTTGCCGCTTATCTGACCGAGCACGGCATCGGTCGGTTGATCGACGCCACTCACCCCTTCGCCGCTCGGATCTCGGCCGCGGCACGCCTCGCATGTGAGCAGGCGAATGTCCCTCGGCTGTTATTGAGGCGGCCCCCTTGGGAACGTCACCCGCACAACCGATGGATCGAAGTCGATGATATTAGGGCCGCTGCCGCGATCGTCGATCGCACCGGGCGGCGCGCCTGGCTCACCCTCGGTGCCAGAGAGATTGCCGCTTTCAGTGCCGCGAATGAAGTTCACTTTTTGGTACGCCTCGTGGATCCGCCCCGCCATCCCTTGCCGTTGCGGTCCTACGAGGTGATCGTCGGACGTGGGCCGTTCTCTGTGGCGGAAGAACACAGCCATATCGAGCGCCACGCGATTGATGTGCTCGTTTGCAAGGCGAGTGGCGGCGGGGCGACCGAGGCGAAACTCATTGCCGCCCGGGAGCGCGGTCTCCCCGTCATCATGGTCCGGCGGCCGCCGCCCGAGCCCGGCGAAGGGGTGGACACCGTGGAGGAGGCGCTCGAGTGGCTCGCTTGCTCCTACCGTGTACCCGAGGCAAGGAGAGTGTCATGAAAACTCGCCTGACCACGCTACTCATGCTGGCTGCGCTCAGTACCCCTATGCTTGGCCCGGCAGTGCATGCCGATGTCAATATTTTCGGGGGGTATTGGGAGAACGTGGCGCGCGCAGCCAGCCAGAACGATGCGGGCCGGGTCAGGTCGCTAGTAGCCAACGAGGGAAACCCGAACCAGACCGACGAGGAGGGGCGCACCGGGCTGCATTATGCCGCAATGAACGGTAATCTCACGATCCTGGCAATTCTGATCAAGGCCAGCGCCAAGCTCGACGTCAAGGACAAGCTTGGCAACACGCCGCTGCATCTGGCGGCCGATCGCAATCAAGTCGAGGCGGCGCGCCTTCTCCTCGATGTCGGCGCCCCGGTCGATGCGGAAAACAAGAACGGTATGACACCGCTAATGATGGCCGCCAATCGCGGGAATATCGATGTCGTATTGGCTCTGCTCGCCAAGGGCGCCAGCGCCAATAAGACTGATTTTACCGGCCGTGACGCCGCAGGATGGGCGCTGGAGAGCCACCGCCCGGCGGTGGTGCAGGCAATAAAGCGGGCGCAGACAGCGAAGCGGTCATGAGGCATACGCCATAATCTATATTTTTTCGAATATGGCGCAGGTGATCCGGTATTCGGCGACGAGCCAGTATAGCCGCGCCATCGAGCGCTTCCATCTTTCGAAGGACAGGAACGGCACGGGAAAGCGGCAGAAGTGGCGCAGCAGGATCCATGGCCGCGCGCACACCGCGTCGCGATAGGACATGCCGGCCCCAAGGATCAGGCCATCGAGGAGGCGAGCATCGGCAAACAGGTTGCCGAGTTCAGCGGGACTGGGCCGGTACATCGTGTCGATCGGATCGCGGTGATAGGGATAACTGAACGGCACCGTGACAAAGACGAGCCCACCCGGCGGCAGGAGATCGAGACAATGCTGCGCCAAACTTCCAGGCTCGGGGACGTGCTCGAGCAGGTTGCAGCAAAGCAGCGCCTTTGGCCCAACCGCACCGAGCCGGCGGACATCGGCAGCAACCGTCAGATCTGCCCGAATGTCGACGCCTGGTAACTCGCGCATGTCGACATGGACCGTTTCGACGCCGCGGCGGCGCAGCGGGCAAAACACCTCGGCTTCGATCCAAGGTTGTACCGCCTTCCGCACCACGTCCGAGCTGCTGCCGAGGTTCAAAACGGGCGACAGACGCTCGGGCGGGAACGCGTCGAGCGCGCGGCGGAGCCAGCGGGCTTCGGCTTCGAACATCGCGATCTCGATCGTTCCCCCGGAAAGCGACACGATGCCTCAATCCGCGATCCCGGCGAAAGAGCGATCTGCGTCATCCGGCTTGCTTGAACGGCACACCCGGTCAAAGGCATTGTTCGATAAAGTTCGTGGCTATCGTCGTTTCTGTGCCTCAGTCTACCACTCCGTTGCCGCCTCGCCTCGACGCGAACGCCTTTCCAGCGGACACGCCGCTCAACGCGTTTTTCACTTGGAACGAAGCGCGTTATCTGCGTGATCGCCGGTATGTCATCGCCCGCGACATTCACAGGCTGCTACAAAGGTTCGAGGGCGAATCCGATGTCTGTCTCGTCCACTTGGCGTGCCGGCCGCTCATTAGCTGGCGCTTCGGCGAGCGAATTGGAGTGTCTCCAACCAGCGTCCGCGCCGCTCGCGAGCTTGTCGAGCAATGCCGATGTTCTCCAGCCGTCGCGGCCGCGAGCCGCCTAGTCCTCTCGTTGAAGGCCAGCATCGGCGCGCTCGATCCAGCCTTGCACGCCGCGGTATTCCGGGCTTTCGAAGATTTGGCAAGACATGTCGATCTGGACAAAGTTGCCCGCTTGCGGCCCTGCCGAAATGTGGCTTCGCGGCCACCACGAGAGATTCTGATCATCAAGCTCGGCGCGCTCGGCGATTTCATCCAGGCACTCGGCCCGATGCCGGACATCCGGCGCCATCACGCGGGCGACCGGATCACCCTGCTGACGACGCCACGCTATGCCGAGCTTGCCGCACAAACGCAGTTGTTCGACGACATTTTGATCGACCGTCGCCCAAAGGCGCTCGATCTCGAAGGCTGGCTCGCGCTGCGCCGCTCGCTGCACCGCGGCCGGTTCGACCGGATCTATGATTTACAAACCTCGGACCGGTCCGGCATCTATGCTTGGCTCTTCCGGCCGGGTCGAATGCCGGAATGGTCGGGGATTGTGTGGCGGTGTTCTCACCCGCACGCCAATCCGCAGCGAAACCGGCAGCACACGATGGACCGCCAGGCCGAGCAATTGCTCATGGCGGGAATTTACCCCGGCTCGCTCATGCCCTGGCTACCTGCCGCTGGATTTGTGCCCGCAGCGCTCTCCGGCAAGCGCTTTGTCGTGCTGATTCCGGGCTCGTCGCCTCGCCATTTGGCGAAGCGCTGGCCGGCAACTCGCTATGGCGAGCTGGCGACAAAACTGAAACGCGCCGGCTATCTGCCTGTCGTGGTGGGTGTCCACGGCGAAGCCGATCTCGGCCGCATGATTTGCGAGATTTGCCCCGACGCCCTGGACCTCGTCGGACGCACTGACGTCGCAGCGCTGGCCGCTTTGGTGCGCTCGGCCGCGCTGACCGTGGGAAACGACACCGGCGCCACCCATGTCGCCGCTGCTGGTGCAAACCCGGTCGTTGTCCTGTTCTCGCGGGCGTCCGATCCAGGTCTGTGCGCGCCGCGCGGCAAACTCGTCCATGTCCTCATGGAACCCGATCTTGGCGATATCTCGGTCGAGAGGGTATTCGCCGCTTGCATGGCGATCCCCGCTACGCCAGCCAAGTGATCTAACCAGGGATATTGTGGATCCCTACCTTCCACATCTGACCGATATCCGCGCGCTGTGTGTAACCTGGGCGGTCGGCGGATCACTTCTTTTGGCCGGATCCGGCTTGAGCGGCAAGGACGCTGCACCCGAATACCAGATCGCTGCCGGCTGGGGCGCCTTATGCCTGTTACTGACCAGCTGGGGTGTTTTTGCGCCGTTGAGCATTCAGCTCCCTGCGATCGCTTTCGGCATCGGGGCGCTGGCCATCTTGTTGCTGCCGAAAAGGCGACCGAGCGCGGGAGCATGGCTCGCGCTGGGTAGGCTGCTCGCCATCTCTCTGCCGCTTTGGTTGGTTATGGCGCCGATCCGGCCGTCACAGCCGGATGCCTTTCTCAACCTTCTGCCCAATGCTTTTTATCTGGCCGACTATGGCCTGCTGCCGACCGCGGCCCGGCCGCCGAGTTTTTCGCTGCTGCCGGCGGCCCCCTACAACACACAGTTCTTGAGCTTTCTCGGCTCGCTGCTCGACGCAGACTATCCTGCCGCGGGGATGTCGCTGGTCAATATCATGTTGCAGCTCGTAGCCGCTCTCGCGATTGCCCGGGCATTTGGCCCGCCGGCGACCTCGTCGGCCGAGCCGCCTGGCTGGGGCCTCACAGCGCTCGGCTTTTTGCTGGTGACGTTGTTCAACCCTGGCTTCGTGCCTCGCATTCATTTTTCCGGCTATGGCGAGCCGGCGCTCGCCGCAATGGCCGTCCTCGCCGCCTGGCTCTTCGTGTCGGCGCAAGGCGAGTTAGCCGAGGGCAAGCGGCCGTCGCAGTTCCTGCCGCTCGCCTTGACCATGGCCGCAATTGTCAATACCAAGCAGACCGGAATCGGCCTCGTCGCGTCGCTCGCCGGGGCCGCCCTCATCAGTGCGTGGGCCGAGAGAGGGGTGCGGCTCATGGCGGTGGTGAGGTGCACGGGTCTGGCGGTCTTGCCGGCGTTGTTCCTCTTTGCGGTTTGGCGGTACCACGTTGCCCACGCGGGGGTCGACGAGCTGATCCCGCTGCCTATTGCTGATTGGAACTGGATCCATCTCTCCGCCACGGCGGCAAGCCTTCTCGGCGTCGTATCGGAAAAACCGCTCTACTTCGGCTGCATCGCCGCCGCGATCCTGGCACTGCCGTTGTTGTGGAGATGGCAGGGTTGGACGCCTACCACCCGACTTCTGACATTTAACGCTGCGCTGTTCGGCCTCTACAATATGTTCATTCTGACGACCTACATTGCCGCCTTTCCGGCGGAGATGAGCAGTACGGCGCATTCTTATTTCCGCTACAATACTCAGCTGTCGCTGGTTCTTGTTCTCTCGCTGGCATTGACGATCCGTGATCTCGGTGCAGCCGCCCGGATCTGGGAGAGGCCGTGGCGGGCCGCCAATGTAGCTGTATTGGGCCTTGCCCTTTCGGCGCCCATTGCGTTTGCAAAACGGCTGCGCTTTGACCTCGATATGCCGCAACCTCTGGTGTGGGACCTTGCAAAGAAGCTGTCGCCCTATCTGAGCGATGCCGGCCGCCTGGCACTGCTGCTGCCAGGCGACAACGACAGCGTCGCCACGATGATCGCCGGGGTACTGGCCGACACGCCGCCGCGCCGTCATATGCTGAATATTCTGCGCCGCAATACCGCCGATGCGGCAACATTAGACGAAGCCGCCCGTCTCGGCTATCCGCTCGCCTTGGTTTCATGCACGCCGAGCGGATTGGGGGATCTGCCCGCCAATCAGGCGGTTCTTCTCCGCCATGATCCGGAGGGATGGCATCTTATCGCGGCTTGGCCCTACCCTCCGCATGCCGCCCAGCACCGCTGGCAACACATCCTGTCCTGGCCTCCGCTCTGCCGCAGCCAGTAGTTCTACACGCCTCATCCTTCTGGGCTCTCGCAGGCGCCATTGTGAAGGACCGTGAATATCTCGAACGTCGGCTGCTCAAAGAAAGGCCACAGACACCGGGTGGTCGGGGCGTTTAATGGCTCGCCTCCGGTCAGGGCGACAAAGTCGTATTGCTGGAGCGCCTTTGGCAGCCCTGCCGTTTTTGCCGCGTTGCGGCCTGGTACGACGACGCCCCACAAATCGTGCGGCGTTGCTGCGTCCGCGAGCATATCGGACGGCGGTTTCAGCGCAATCGGCTGCTGTCCCTCATAGGCAAATAGGGTCGGCACAAAGGCCTCGCGCCGTGGCACGGCCAGCACGGCCAGATGCACTTCCGGAACCGGCACAAAATTGAGCGCGCGCGCCGGATAGGCAACGGCCAGCTTGGCGCCGCGCGGCAGCATGTCGATGCCGGCCAAATCGGCCGAGTAGACGCGGTCAGCCCGTAGCCAGACGTATTCTATGACGGCCAGGCGAACGATCAGCAGCACTGCCGCAACAACGCCGATCGCGGCCGCCGTGCGCCTATTGGGGAATTGTGCCGCGCTCGCGGCGATCAGCAGCAGGCACATCGCGATCGGCAGTCGATGGTCGGCGCCCGAGCCGCCAAAGATTTGGCTCGGTAGTAACAGATAGGCGGCGAAAACAAGGCCGACGGAGCCAGCTAGTCGAGGCGCCAGCCGGAGCCGGCGGGTTGCGGCTAGCCACAACAGGAGCCCGAGGAACAGGGCAAAGCAGATGATATCGAAGGCGCGATCATAGTTGTCGAAGACGCTGAACAAGAGATCGGCCTTGCGCCAAAACGCTGCATAGCTGATGCCGCTGGCGGCTAGCGGCCGCCAATAGCCGAGAAACAGCACTGCCGGGATAGCGAACTGCACCCCCGCAAGCGCGATCCTGCGGCCGAATGCCGGCCAGCGGCGGGAACGCAGCTCAGTCCAGGCGGGCGCAAGTTCTAAGCCTATTATAACCAAAGCATAAAAGCCGAAGGCGGCTATGTGGCTGAGGTAGCACGCCAGTGCAACGAGCGAGGAGGCCAGCGTCCTGAGCCACCAACCCTCATGTTCGAGGGCCAGCCACAGCGCGGTGCCGGCAAGAGCTATCCCGATCCCAAAGAGGTAGTTGAGAAAACCCCACAAGAACACTCGATTGTAGAGCAGCAGAAACGCCAGCAGGGGCCATGCCCTCCAGGCCCCTGTCGCCACGCGGTTCAACCAGACCGTTGCGCCGCTGATCAGGCCGAAGATCGCAACCAGAAACAGCTTCGAGGCCACCTCCAGCGGCATCAGCCGAGCGAGCGGCGGCACGATCAGATCTTGTGCGAGATTGGGCAGCGGCTGCCAATGCACGGCATAGAATTGATTGCCGCCCTCAGCGAGCAGATGCATACGGGCCAGATGGTTGGGGTAGTCGAAGAGCGGCGGCAGCACCGTCGAGAACAACGGTACTGACACCAGGATCATCAGCAGCGCAAAGGCGCCCCCGACCTGGAGCGCCGCGCGCCGTTGCGTCAGAACCGCTCTACCCAGGGCCGCAACTCGACTTCCCAAGCCCAGGCCGAGCGCGGCTGCTGCAGTAAATGCAGATAGGATGCGGCGATCGCGTCGGGATCGAGCATGCTGTCGGGGCGGTCCGGCGGTTCGGTGCGGCCCGGGTTGCGGATCGCCCCGTCGATCACGAAATGGCCGACATGGATGCCCTGCGGCGCCAGCTCGCGCGCCATGCTCTGCGCGAGGCCGCGCAACGCGAATTTCCCCATCGCAAAAGGCGCCGACAGCGGATAGCCCTTGACGCTCGCCGAGGCGCCGGTGAACAGGATCGCGCCGCGCCCTTGCTTCAGCATTCGTGCCGCCGCCTCGCGCGCCACGAGGAAGCCGCCATAGGCGCTGACCATGATGGCGCGCTCGACCTCCGCCGGAACGAGCTCGGCGACGGGACCGCGGGCGCGCGCGCTGGCATTGTAGACGACGACGTCCGGGGCGCCTGTCGCGGCTTCAACCGCAGTGAACAGCTGGCCTACCTGGGCCGGGTCGGTAGCCTCGCAAGAGAAAGCCTTGGCGCCGGTCTCCGCGCAGAGCGCGCCGAGCTTGTCCGAATTGCGCGCAGCAAGCGCAACCCGCAGCCCCTCGCGGGACAACAGGCGCGCCAATGCCGCGCTGAGCCCCGACCCGGCGCCGACGATCAACGCGGTCTCATAATTCAGGTTCGGCATGTTCCAATCCTTCCCGTAATTGCTCTTTGCGTTGGCGCGGACCGGCAAACGCCGTCACGACGCCGTGCAGCGTGCGCAATTCCTGCTCGGTGCACTGCGCGCGTTGAAACAGGCTTCGCAGGTTGCGCACCATGCTCGGCCGGCTTTCGCGATTGCGCAGAAAGCCGTTGCGTACAAGCTCCTCTTCGAGGTGCTCGAAAAAGTTGAATAGTTCCTGTTTGATCGCCGGCCGGCTGCCGCCGCGGCGCAGCCTTTCCGGCGGCGCCGCGGCGACCGACGTGAACCATTCGTAGCCGACGATCAGCACCGCCTGGGCGAGGTTCAGGGACGAGAAGCCGGGGTTGAGCGGCACCGTCAATACCGTGTCGGCGAGCGCCACATCGTCGTTCAACAGCCCGGTGCGCTCCGGCCCGAACAGGACGCCGCAGGCCTGGCTTGCCGCAAGCCAATCACGCATCTCGTACGCCGCCTGACGCGGCGTGACCTCGCGCCGCACCATGCCGCGGTCGCGCGCCGTCGATGCGTAGACGTGAACGAGATCGGCAATTGCCGCCGGTACGTCGGGGAAGAGCCGCGCCTTCGCCAGCAGCGCATCGGCGCCGCTCGCCGCGGCGATCGCCTTGTCCGAGGGCCAGCCGTCGCGTGGGCGCACGAGACGTAGATCTTCGAGACCGCAATTCATCATTGCGCGCGCCGCGGTCCCGATATTCTCGCCGAGCTGCGGCTCGACGAGCACAATCGCGGGACCCGCCGTCACCGTCTGGCGGCGATGATCGGTGCCGGCCACTCTTAGTCCTTTCGCCACCAGGTCGTCGTGCCGTCGGGCCGGTCTTCGAGCAGGATGCCCTCGGCGGCGAGTTCGGCGCGGATGCGGTCGGCTTCGCCGAAGCGCCGCTGGCGCCGCGCCGCCGCCCGCGCCGCGATCCTCTGTTCGATCCGCTCGGCGTCGGCCTTCGCACTGCCCTGCAGCCAGTCGAGCGGCGGCTGGCCGAGCAGCCCCATCAGCTGGCCGCCGGCTTCGAGCGCCCGCTGCAGCGCGGATCGCTCGGCATCCGAGCTCGTCCGGTTGATCGCGCCGGCCAATTCGTGCAGATGGGTCAAGGCGAGCGGCGTGTTCAAATCGTCTTCAAGCGCCTCGCGGATTGGCCGCAGCGCCGCGTCGGCCTCGCCGAACCGCTCGAAGACCGCGTCGCGCGGCAAGGTCAGCGCCCGGTAGAAGCGGTCGAGGGTCTGGCGTGCTTGACGCAATCGGTCGCTGGTCCAGTCGAGCGGGTCGCGATAATGCGACGTGAGAAGCGCCAGCCGGATCGCCTCGCCCGGCGCCTCGTCGAGCAATTCCCGGACCGTGCGGATGTTGCCGAGCGACTTCGACATCTTGGCCCCGGCGTCGGTCAACATACCGTTATGCATCCAATAGCACGCGAACGGCCGACCGCCATGCGCGCAGGTGCTCTGCGCGATCTCGTTCTCATGGTGCGGGAAGACGAGATCGAGACCGCCGCCATGGATGTCGAAGGTCTCGCCGAGATGCGTCTCGCTCATCGCCGAGCATTCGATGTGCCAGCCAGGCCGACCGCGGCCCCACGGGCTCTCCCATCCCGGGGTGTCGGCGTCGGACGGCTTCCACAGCACGAAATCGGCGGGGTCGCGCTTGTAGGGCGCGACCTCGACCCGGGCGCCGGCGATCATCTCGTCGCGGCTGCGCCCCGACAGCTGCCCGTAATGCGGATCGGAGGTAACCGAGAACAATACATGGCCTTCGGCCGCATAGGCGTGCCCGCCGGCAATCAGCCGTTCGATCAACGCAATCATCTGCGGAATGTACTCGGTCGCGCGCGGCTCGATATCGGGCGGCGATGCGCCGAGCGCCGCCATGTCCTCGTGAAAGGCCGCCGTCGTTCGCGCCGTCAAGGCCGCGATCGGCTCGTTATTCTGGCGGGCAGCGGCGTTGATCTTGTCCTCGACGTCCGTGATGTTGCGAACATAGATCACGTGCTCGCGCCCGTAGATGGTACGCAACAGCCGATAGAGAACATCGAAAACCACAATGGCCCGGCCGTTGCCGATGTGCGCGCGGTCATAAACGGTCGGACCGCAGACGTAGAGACGCACGCGCTCGGGATCGAGCGGCTCGAACCGCTCCTTGCGGCGTGTCAGCGTGTTGTAAAGGGTCAGCGGCATGGGCTACGGCGTAGCAGATTGCACCCCGCCGGTCCACGCGATCAGAAACCCCGAGCCGCCCCAACCCTCTTTCCATGCAGAGAATCTACAGCAGGAAATCTCCCTAAAGTTGGAAAATTCCGCTTCGACCGGCGCGATCAGCACGCCGGGTGTTGCGCGCACCCCGGCCGTCACGATAACCGCGACAAAGGTGACCGCAACGATGATCCAGGGCGTAATGCAGCCGGCTCCCGTTGGGTCGTGATAGCGGCAACGTCAAACTGGGCTCCCTGCGGGCAGAGGCCTTTCGGGTTTTCCCGATGCGCCAGCTTAAGCCGTCTCGGCTGGTGCGCCAGGAAGGCGATGCCGGGGGTTGCCGACAAGGCCGGCCGCACTCTCAAGGTCCTTGCACGCCAAGGAGGAGCGGGCGACGTAGTCGTTGCCGCTCTGGCGACAATCTCGTTCGTCTCCTGGCGCATCGCGCCGTTCCAACCGCCACATCAATTCCTGTCAAATTGCGGATATTCCCGGAATACGTTGGCAGCGGTGACCAGGGTATGTTTCGTCACCTTGCCCGGCGGCAGTTTTTCGCCGGTCGAGCAGGCGAAAGGCGAGCGGCAGCACGTTGTGCCGTAGCGGACCATATAGTAGGCGACCGCGGCATGGTGCAGGCTCGATCCTCGTCGTCGAAGTGCCGACGAGGTCCGTGACGTGTCGGGCGAAATTCTCCAAGACCTCGGATATCGCACATTGGTGGCTCGCAATGGTCACGAAGCGTTCGAAGCATTGCAGCGCTCTGACCGGATCGATCTGTCGTTTACCGATCTGGGTCATGCCGGGCGGCATGTCGGGAGTTGCACTGGCGCGACACGCATAGGTGATACGCCCTGGCTTGCGTATCCTGTGGACGGGCGGTAATGCCGGGCTGGAAGCTCCCGGCACCGATGAGTTCCCGCTCATCTCAAAGCCGTTCCGCTCTGCGGAGCTGAGCCTCGCCATTACCCGGCTGATCGGTCCTACCCCGGATTAGCCGTCGAACATCGACGCAGCGTAGCTGGAGCCGCGACAGCTGGCATTATGCTTGGAGACGCACTGCCAGATCGAGCAACGCGCGATCGGCAAAGGCGGGGGCGATCAACGAAATCCCGAACGGGAGCCCGTTTTTGCGAAACCCGCCAGGAACCGCAATCGCCGTCAGATCGAGCAAGTTCACGAAATTCGTATAAAGACCGAGATTGGCGTTGAGGCGGAACGGGTCCGCGGCAACTGCAGCTTTCTCGTAGATCGTGCCGGTGGTCGGCAACAGCAGCACATCGATCGACCTGAATGCGGCATCGGCCTCGCGCTTCAGCCGCGCCAGCTCGTATTGCGCGCGATAGGCGTCGAGCGCGCTGTAATGTCGGCCCTTCTCGATGATTGAACGGGTCACCGGGAGAATTGCATCCGGATCATCATCCAAAAGTGCCTGCGTTGCGTGCAGGCGCTCGGCCAACCAGGGGCCATTGTAAAGGAGTCGCCCGGCATCGCGAAACGGCGCGAAATCTGCCTTCGCCAGGGTTCCGCCGACCTGCTCAAGCTTGGTAATCGCCGCCGCAAAGAGGGATCCGGCTTCGCGATCACCAAAAAACTCGAGATCGCCCGGCAGCGGCACGCCAAATCGGGGCTTCGGGCCAAAGCTCCGGAATCCGGCCAATAAAGCCTCGCGGGCGAGAGGATCGTGGAGATCGAAGCACGCGGCAACATCGAGCACCGCGCGGGCGTCCTGCGCCGAAAGCGCAAAGACCGAGACGCAGTCGAGTGATCTGCAGGCCGGGACGACGCCGCGGGTGCTGAGCAAGCCTCGCGTCGGCTTCAGCCCGACAATATTGTTGAAGGCTGCCGGAACGCGTCCCGAGCCGGCGGTATCGGTGCCGAGCGCAAAGCTGACGAGCCCGGCGGCCACTGCCACCGCCGAGCCGGAGCTCGAGCCGCCGGGTATATAGCGCGCATCGAAGGGATTGCGCGGCACGCCGTAGGGCGAGCGGGTACCGACCAACCCGGTAGCAAACTGATCGAGGTTGGTTTTGCCGACCAGCACGGCACCGGCAGCAAGCAGTAGCTTCACAACCGGGGCGGTTTCCGATGGGGTATACGCAAAGGCCGGACAAGCGGCGGTGGTCGGGATACCGGCGACATCGATATTGTCCTTGACAGCAAATGGGATGCCGAAGAGCGGCAGGCGCTTGATCAAATCACGATCTGCAGCTGCCGCGGCATCGAGTTCGAGCTGCCCGCCGCCTCAGCGAGGCATCGCACGTTCGGGCAATCCACAGGGCCGGATCATGCCATTTTGCGATGCGCGTCAGCACCCGCTCGATCAGCACGGTCGCCGAGAGCTGACCGTTGAGAAAGGCGGTCCGCAGCCGCTCCATTTGCAACGGCTCTTCGACCATTAATTAGACGCCATATTCATTGGCACAGCATTTGAAATAGTCGGGATCGAGCGTCAACAAATGGAAAGCGCTATGGCCGAACAGTACGTCACGGCCGACCCATATCCCTGGCCTTTCAATGGGGATCTGCGGCCCGATAATACGGCTCTCATCGTAATCGATATGCAAATCGATTTCTGCGGCATCGGCGGCTATGTCGACCGGATGGGGTACGATCTGTCACTGACCCGCACGCCGATCGCGCCTATCGCAGCGGTGCTTGCGGCGATGCGGCGCGGCGGGTTTCACGTCTTGCACACCCGCGAGGGCCACCGGCCGGACCTTTGTGACTTGCCGGAAAACAAGCGCTGGCGCTCACGGCGGATTGGTGCCGGGATCGGCGATCCCGGCCCGTGCGGCCGCATCCTGGTGCGTGGTGAGCCCGGCTGGGAGATCATCCCCGAGCTGGTGCCGCTTCCGGGCGAGCCGATCATCGACAAGCCCGGCAAGGGGTCGTTCTGCGCCACCGATCTTGAATTGATGCTGCGGCTGCGCGGTATCGCCAACCTCGTGCTGACCGGCATCACCACCGATGTGTGCGTTCACACCACGATGCGCGAGGCGAATGATCGCGGGTTCGAATGTCTGCTGGTGGAAGACTGCTGCGGCGCGACCGACCGGTCGAACCATGAACACGCGATCAAAATGGTTAAGATGCAGGGCGGGGTTTTTGGTGCGGTTGCTGACTCGAAGGCACTGCTTCAGCTTATCGGATGAGCTCGGACGGGTGCTGGTTGAAGTGCGATGCATCTAATGCGAGCCTCGGTTTCGAGCATTCGCCTAAATTAAAGACACCCCGACAGCGGACTAGCGGTCCGGCGCCCGTAAAGAGTGGTTATCGCGTGGCACGTGCTTTGCACGAAGTCAAAGCCTGAAATTTGCCTGGTAGTCCGTCGTGAGGGCGGAGAGGGGTTATGACCGCGATCATCGCAGCAGAGCCATATCCCTTCGATTTGGTGGCGAGCCGTGCGGGTCTTCTCATCATCGATATGCAGAGGGATTTCCTCGAACCGGGTGGCTTCGGTGCCGCACTGGGGAATGACGTCTCGCTGCTGCGTCGGACGATTGCGCCGACCCGGCGCCTGCTCGACGCGGCACGAAGGGCGGGACTGACCGTCATCCATACCCGCGAGGGCCATCGCCCCGACCTCGCCGATCTGCCGCCGACGAAAAAAGCGCGCGGCAGGCTGCCAAATGGCATCGGCGACCCGGGCCCAATGGGCCGCATATTGGTGCGCGGCGAGCCGGGGCACGACATCATCCCGGAGCTCTACCCGCTACCCGGAGAGCCGGTCGTCGACAAGCCGGGCAAGGGCGCGTTCCACGCCACCGATCTCGATGCGATGCTGAAGAACCGCGGCATCACCCAGCTCATTGTCGGCGGCGTCACCACCGAGGTTTGCGTCAATACGACCGTCAGGGAGGCCAATGACCGCGGCTACGAATGTGTCGTCGTGGAGGATTGCGTCGGTTCGTATTTCCCCGAATTTCAAGAGATGGGCCTGCGCATGATCAAGGCCCAAGGCGGCATCTTCGGATGGGTCGCTTCATCCGAGGCGGTCATCGCGGCTCTCCCGAAATCCGGCTCGTGAGGAGACCATGAATTCATCCGAGGCGCCGCGCTGGTGGGTACCAGGCGATTGGAACGGGTTTTTCGGTCTGTTCACCAACGTCGTTCTGAACGTCATCGTGCTGACTGGGCTTTGCCTGCATGTCGTCAACCTCCCGGCGGATATTGTCTACGGCCGGATCCTCCCAGCTCTCGGGATTGCATTGCCGCTGGGCAATCTGTACTACGCCTACCTCGCTTGGCGGCTCGCCAAGAACGAAGGCCGCAACGATGTCACGGCAATGCCTTACGGGCCAAGCGTTCCGCACATGTTTATCGTCGTCTTCCTGATAATGTTGCCGATCTATTTGAAGACGCACGATCCGTTGCTCGCCTGGCAGTCGGGACTGGTATGGTGCTTGATCATTGGTGCGATTGTACTGTTGGGCGCCTTCGTCGGGCCCACGGTGCGAAAATACACGCCGCGTGCCGCCATGCTCGGCACCCTCGCCGGCATTTCGATCGCCTTCATCTCGATGCGGCCGGCCTTTCTCGGCTGGGAGGATCCTTGGCTCTTTATGCTGTCGCTGACCATCGTCCTGGTCAGCTGGATGGCCGGTATCCGCCTGCCTTATGGCCTTCCGGGCGGGCTTGCCGCAGTGGTACTCGGAACAGTGCTTGCCTGGCTGGCCAAGCTGGTTCACCTCGACGATCTGATGCAGCCCGCCGAGGTTGTCTCCGCCTTTAGCCAGTTCGGTTTGCGGCTCCCCTACCCGTCGACCGACTTCACCAAGGCGATCGGCGACATCGGCCCGTTGTTGGTTACGGCGGTACCGCTCGGCATCTATAACTTCACCGAGGGAATGAACAACGTCGAAAGCGCCGCCGCCGCCGGCGACGATTACAGCCTGCGCCAGATCCTGCTGGCCGACGGCACCGGCGCGATCGTTGGAGCGCTGTTGGGTAGCCCGTTCCCGCCGGCCGTCTATATCGGCCACCCCGGATGGAAGGCGGTGGGCGGGCGGATCGGGTATTCGCTGGCGACCGGTGTCGTGATCGGCGTCGTCTGCTTCCTCGGACTGACGGCACTGCTGCTCGCGGTCATTCCTTTGGTCGCGATCCTGCCGATCCTCCTCTATATCGGCCTGGTTATCGGCGCCCAGGCGTTTCAGGCGGCGCCGTCACGACATGCCCCTGCAATCGTGCTGGCGATCCTGCCGAACATCGCCGCTTGGGCGCAGACTCTGATCGACGGAGCGCTCGGCGCGGCAGGTACTTCAGCCGAGCAGATTGGCATGGCCAAGCTCGGCGCCACTGGGGTCGTCTACCACGGGATGGCTCTACTTGGCGGTGGCGCCGTGCTCGCCGGATTGATCCTTGGCGCCATTGCCGCCTTTATCATCGACCGAAAGTTCGATTGGGCCGCTCTGTTCGCGGCCGCCGGAGCCGTGTTGTCGTTTTTCGGCTTCATTCATGGCACCTCCCTGGGCATTGGCAATTCGGGCCCGGTGGCGCTCGGCTATCTGATCGTCGCCGGCGTCTGCTATGCACTCAGCAGGCAGGATTACGCGCAAGTGGTGATTTCAGCCGAGGAGCCTGCGCACGCGATCGGAGAGGACTGACTGATCGCCGGGCATTGCGGCGGTAAGTCGCAGAATTTCGGATTACGCAGCGGTCGCCGTCTCGGCCCGAATGACGACCTCGGGGTAATGGCACGCGACCGAGCGGCCGGCGTCGAATGGCCGCAGGTCCGGCATCATTGTTGCGCAATTGCTCTGGCCCTTGGGACAGCGCCATAGAACCGCCAGGTGGCGGGGTCGGGATCGATTGGGCTGCGCGGTTCGCCGCTGAGGCGCAGCCTCTTGACCCCACGCTGATCGAGCGACGGGATCGCTGCCACAGCGCCTTGGTGTAAGGATGCGCCGGGTTCCCAAAGACCGCGTCGACCGGGCCGCTCTCAATGATCTCGCCGAGATACATGACCAGGACGCGGTCGCAGAGCAGGCGGACGACATTCAGGTCGTGGCTGACAAGCAGATAGCTCATGCCGAGCCGGCGCTTCAGCGTCTCGAGTAGTTGCAGAATCACCACCTGAACCGAGACGTCGAGCGCTGCCGTAGGCTCGTCGAGGATCAGAAGCCGCGGTTCGCGCGCGACGGCACGGGCGATGCCGACCCGCGCTTTCTGACCGCCGGACAATCGATGCGGAAAGCGGCCAAGGAGCTCGTCGGGAAGTCCGGCCAAGCCAGCCGCCTCGCGCACTCGCGCCGCGAGCTCTGCGCCGCGTAGCCGGCGGAGCCGCCGCAACGGATCGGCGATGACCTGAAACGCCGTGAACCGCGGGTTCAGGCTATCCCGCGCATCTTGGAAAACCATCTGGATGGCGGAACGCTGCGGCAGGCGGGCAAAGTGCCGCGCCGGTATCCCCCCGATCTCCTTGCCGTCGAATTCAATGCCGCCGCCGCTCGGATCAATGAGGCGCGCGACGAGCCGCACCAGGGTCGAGTTGCCGCAGCCGGATCGCCGACGAGGCCCACCGTCTCGCCCGGTCCGATGCAGGAATTGACGCTGTCGACGGCATGAAGCCAGCTTTGGCGAACGCGGATCGTCTGACCGTCAACAACGACGAACTGTTCGGGTTCTGCAGGCTGCCGGTGGCTATCTGAAACGTCGGGAAACCGCCGACGGTGACCGCCCGGTCGAGCGACCATTTGACGCCCTCGGCGGTCACCGGCGCGCCATCATGAAATGTCGCGTCACGGCGCAATATGAAGGTGACCGACATGCCGTCGGGCGAGAGTGCGAAACTTTCGGCGAGTTCGGGCTCGATCTTGGTGTAATCCTAGGACAAGCCGCCATCCGGTAATGTCTTGCGGCCGAATGTCAGCAGCCGGTCATAGAGGTTCCAACACGCGACATAGCTGCGGAAGGTAGTCCCGACCCCGTGGATGTCGAGGCTGTTGCGGGCATTCTCGAGGAGTACCAAAAGGGTGTCTCGCGGCGTTTCGGACGGGCCGTTCGAATGCCGCCGGCAATCGATCCGGTGCCGGCGAGCGCCGCAGTGCTCTTCAGAAAATCCCGCCGCCTCAACTGCGCCTCCGCAACTTCACTAGATCCGCCCGACAGGCGCAAGGACGCAACCATCCGACACAGCGGCTTTGCGGAAATCCGGACACTACCGATTTGGCAGCGCCTGCTCACGAAAGTGGGCGACCGAGGCAAGCGGATCGCAAGACCACAACTACTGTTATCCAAGAGCGCAGGTGAGGCGCGTAAGATTTCCCACCGCTCCTATCCAATTGCTATTAGCGAGACGACCCTAATATGAGGCGGGATCAACCGAGTCCCCGCGACACGCCGGAACCGGAAGGGATCAGTGAGAGCGAGGCAGAGACTGTCGAGGAGCGGTCGCGCCTACCTGCCCCGCTGATCTATGAAATCGTCCGCCGAATGGGCGAGGAAGAGATGGAACGCCCGGCCACTTCGCTGTGGTGGTCGGGTGTCGCCGCTGGCTTGTCGATCAGCTTCTCCCTGCTCGCGGAAGCGATCCTCCAGGCACATCTGCCGGATACGTCATGGCGGCCGCTGCTCACCAGCCTGGGATACCCGGTCGGGTTCTTGATCGTCGTCCTGGCGCGTCAGCAGCTCTTTACGGAAAACACCATCACTCCGGTACTGCCTCTCGCAGCTAAGTTCACGGCAGCGAATTTTGCCAAGCTGGCTCGGTTGTGGACAATCGTCTTCGCCGCCAACATGACCGGGACCGCGGCGGCTGCGGTGTTTTGCACGGTGCCGCCGGTGCTTGCCCCCGAGTTGCGCGACGTAATGATCGACATCAGCCGACATATCCTCCAGACGAGCTGGATCGAGTCGTTCTTTCGGGCGATTTCCGCAGGCTTCCTGATCGCCGCAATGGTGTGGCTGATCCCGAGCGCCGAGGCCGCCGCCTTTCACGTAATTGCGATGATGACCTACCTGATCGGAATCGGCGGTTTCCTGCATATTATTGCCGGCAGCGTCGAAGCCTTTTTGCTGGTTGCCAATGGGCAGCTCGGGTTGGGGCATATGATGGTATCTTTTGTCTGTCCCGTCCTGCTCGGAAATATCGTCGGCGGCACTGTGCTCTTCACGTTGATCTCGCATGCCCAGGTGATGAGCGAGATCCCAACTCCACCGGATCGCACCCGGCCGCCGCCGTAAAATTGCAAAATTCGCCGCCGCCCGGGAACTTACCTGCGAACGGCATGTTCCCGGTAATCAGGCCGACCGAACCGGCGGTCCCGGCTGCCGGAGGATGCCCAGGGAGGAGCATGCCTATGGCAGAGGAAGCTGGCGCCGTTCCGTACGGGCGCAAGACGCAACACACTCCCGCGATCGACGAAGTTCACATCTTATGGATCACGGCCGGGCTCGGCTGCGATGGCGACACGGTGTCGATCACCGCGGCGAGCGAGCCCAGCATCGAGGATGTGCTGCTCGGCGCTATTCCCGGGTTGCCGAAGGTCCATCTGCACAACCCGGTGCTGGCCGTCGAAGTTGGCGACGACTTCATGAAGTACTTTCACCAAGCCGGTCGTGGTGAGATCGATAAATTTGTGCTGGTCGTCGAGGGATCGATCCCCAACGAGAAGATCAGCGGCGACGGCTATTGGGCGGCCTACGGCAATGATCCCAAGACCGGAGAGCCGATCAGAACCACCGAATGGATTGACCGCTTGGCGCCTAAGGCTCTGGCGGTAGTCGGCGCCGGCACTTGCGCCACGTACGGCGGGATTCATGCGATGCAGGGTAATCCCACCGGCTGCATGGGGCTGCAGGACTACCTCGGCCACGACTGGAAATCAAAGGCCGGGCTGCCGATCGTCAATGTCCCGGGTTGCCCGGTGCAACCCGATAATTTCATGGAGACGTTGCTCTATCTGCTGAGGCAGCTCGCCGGGCTCGCGCCGATGATACCGCTGGACGAGCAGGGGCGCCCGCAATGGCTGTTCGGCATGAGCGTGCATATGGGTTGCGACCGCGCCGGATGGTACGAGCAAGCCGATTTCACGCACGAATACGGGTCGCCCAAGTGCCTCGTCAAGATCGGCTGCTGGGGACCGGCGGTGCAATGCAATGTGCCCAAGCGCGGCTGGATTTCCGGCATTGGTGGCTGTCCCAATGTCGGCGGCATCTGCATCGGCTGCACAATGCCAGGTTTTCCCGACAAGTTCATGCCGTTCATGGACGAGCCGCCGGGCGGCGTATTGTCGTCAAGCCTGATTCGTCCATATGGCGAACTGATCCGGCGATTGCGCCGGCTAACCAACAACACGCTCAACGACGAACCAAAGTGGCGTCACAACCGGGCGGAGCTAACCACCGGCTATCGCGCCGATCGACCGATTCCCCGCCGCGCTGGAACAGGAGCATAGCCGATGGCGACCCCACTCGACGTAGCAGAGCGGCCCGCCACTGGCGGAACCCGGACGTCCGGTAATCTGGTCGAGATGAACTGGGACCCGATCACCCGCATTGTCGGCAGTCTCGGCATCTACACCAAGATCGACTTTGAAAATCGCCGGGTCGCCGAGTGCCACAGCACTTCGGCGATCTTTCGCGGCTACAGCATCTTTATGAAAGGCAAGGACCCGCGCGACTCGCATTTCATCACCAGCCGCATTTGCGGCATTTGCGGCGACAACCACGCTACGTGCTCGGTCTACGCCCAGAACATGGCTTACGGCATAAAGCCACCCAATATCGCCGAGTGGATCATCAATCTCGGCGAGGCTGCCGAGTACATGTTCGACCATAACATTTTCCAGGACAATCTCGTCGGCGTCGATTTCTGCGAGCAGATGGTGCGGCAGACCAATCCCAGTCTGTGGGACAAGGCGCAGAACACGCCGGCGCCGCACGCCGCCGATCATGGCTATCGCACGATCGGCGACATCATGACGGCGCTGAACCCGTTCACCGGTGAGTTCTACCGCGAAACGTTGCTCGTCAGCCGCTACACGCGCGAGATGTTCAGCCTGATGGAGGGGCGCCACGTCCACCCGTCGACCCTTTACCCGGGCGGGGTCGGCACGGTGCCGTCGGTGCAGCTCTTTACCGAGTACATGACTCGGCTGCTCAGATATGTCGAGTTCATGAAAAAGTGCCTGCCCTTACACGATGATCTGTTCGATTTCTTCTATGAGGCATTGCCGGGCTACGAAGAAGTCGGCAAAAGGCGCATTCTGCTCGGCTGCTGGGGCGCGTATCAGGACCCGGATGTCTGCGATTACCGGTATCGGACGATGACCAATTGGGGCCGCGCGATGTACGTGACCCCCGGCGTCGTCGTCGATGGCAAGCTGGTGACGACGGATCTCGTCGACATTAATCTGCAAATGCGCATTCTGCTCGGCCACTCCTATTACGACGACTGGGACAACCAGGAGATCTTTGTTCGGAGAGACCCGCTCGGCAACGACGTCGATCCGAAACATCCGTGGAACCAGACGACGATCCCGCGGCCGCAAAAGCGCGACTTCTCCGGCAATTATTCCTGGGTGATGTCGCCGCGCTGGCTCGACAGGCGCACCGGCGACCATCTTGCGTTGGATACTGGCGGCGGGGCCATTGCCCGCCTGTGGTCGACCGCGCTCGCCGGGCTCGTCGATATCGGCTACATCAAAGCTACCGGCAATAGTGTCAAGATCTACCTGCCAAAGACCGCGCTGAAGCCAGAAGTCGAGTTCGAATGGAAAGTTCCGCAATGGAGCAACACAATCGAGCGCGACCGGGCACGGACATATTTCCAGGCCTATTCGGCAGCCGCGGCACTCTATTTCCTTGAACGCGCCTTTGCCGAGGTGCAAGCCGGGCGCACCAAGACCTGGACCGAATTCAAAGTGCCGGACGAGGCCATCGGCTGCGGCTTTCACGAGGCAGTGCGCGGCGTACTCTCGCATCACCTGGTGATCCGCAACGGTAAGATCGCCAATTATCATCCTTACCCGCCGACACCGTGGAACGCCAATCCGCGCGACATCTACGGCACTCCCGGGCCCTATGAGGATGCGGTCCAGAACACGCCGATTTTCGAAGAGAACGGGCCGGACAACTTCAAGGGCATCGACATCATGCGCACGGTGCGCAGCTTCGACCCGTGCCTGCCTTGCGGCGTCCACATGTATCTCGGCGGCGGCCGCACGCTGAAGACCGTGCACTCACCGATGTTCGGCGTCGGTCGCCAGGCGGGTTCGTGAGCGACGGCGAGCGGCCACGGCTGGAAGAGGCGCTTTCCCGCATCGACGCGCTCGCTTCGGCGCTCGACCGGGTTGCCGATGCCAGTGCGCGCGAGGCGGCCCGTGAGCTGCTTGAGCTGGTGCTAGACCTCCACGGCTTGGCATTAGCCCGAACCCTTGCCATTGTCGCGTCCGCCGAGGATGGCCGCGCTTTGGTCGAGCGCTTGGCGCGGGACGAGCAGGTGCGGGCCGCTCTGCTGCTGCATGGACTTCACCCCGAGCCGATCGAGGAACGCGTCGAAAGAGCGGTCGAGCCGGCTTGAACCGGAGCTCGGGGTCCTTGGCTTTCGCGTGCGGGTCGTGGCGGTCGGAGCGGCGATGGTTCGGCTGCGGGTAACTGGCGCTCACGGTCCCGAGGGGTTGCGCGCGCTGGGCGTTCGGCAACAGATCGAGGCAGCTATCGTTGAGGAAGCCCCCGATCTCGACGAGATCGTGATCGAAGGATTGGAGAATGCCGGGGTCGAGCGGGCGGCATTGGCCACCGGATGAGTCCGGCGGCGAGCGCGTGCTGCGCGGCAATTGGGTCGCGACACTGCGGCGGTTTGTCGACTCGCCCGACGATCGAACGGTGTGAACTCTGCGGGAGCGGGCTTGGCGCCGCACACCAGCATCTCCTCGAGCCTGCCAACCGGCGCCTGCTTTGCGCTTGCGAAAGTTGTGTCGGAAAGATTGCCGCGCCACCGCGACAGCGAATATCGCGTCGTGCCAAGCGGAGCCCGGCTGCTCCCCGACTTCAATATGACCGATGCGGAGTGGGACGCGTTGCGGCTGCCGATCGACATGGCGTTTCTGTTCCATAGCACGCCGGAGAGGCGACCGGTCGCGCTCTATCCCGGCCCGGCCGGCGCGACCGAGTCGCTGCTCCACCTCGACGCTTGGGAGCAGCTCGTAGCGAGCAACCCCGCCTTGGCCGATCTCGAGCCCGATGTCGAGGCCTTGCTGGTCAATCGGATCGACGGGGCTCGCGAGTATTACTCGCGTGCCGATCGACCGCTGCTTTGCACTCGTCGGCCTGATCCGAACACGCTGGCGCGGGCTGTCCGGCGGCGCCGAAGCTTGGCAGGCGATTCGCCATTTCTTCGTCGAGTTGCGCGATCCGGTCGCGGCACAGCGGGAATGGCGCCATGGTTGACCTGGATTTCGCCGTCGAGGGGGCCGAAGCGGCGCGTCACACCGCCACGCCGACAGTGCTGTTCAAGCTGCGGCTGGCCAATAAGTCACCGGCGACGCCGGTGCAGAGCGTCATGCTGCAATGTCAGATCCGCATCGAACCCACCCGTCGCCACTATGCGGCGAACGAGCACGAGCCGCTGAGCGAGCTGTTCGGCGCCCCGGATCGCTGGGGCGCTACATTGCACAGCATGCTGTGGACCCACCTCAACGTGCTGGTGCCGCCCTTCGACAGCGGGTGCACCTTCAACCTCCCGGTGCCTTGCAGCTATGATTTTGATGTCGCCGCAACGAAATATTTTTATGGGCTGGAAAACGGCGAGGTTCCGCTCGCGCTGATGTTCAGCGGAACGATCTTTTACCGTGACGGTGAGGGACGCTTGCAGATCGTTCAGATTGCCCACGACAAGGAGGCCGCCTATCGCCTTCCGGTGCGGATCTGGCAGTCGATGATGGATCAGCATTACCCCAATACAACCTGGCTGCGCGTCGGCCACGATGTGTTCGGCGAGCTTTACGAATACAAACGGCATAACGGGTTCGTCGGCTGGGACGAAACTTTGCGCAGCCTCCTGCCTGATCGCCTGGCGAAGGCACGACAATGAGCCGGGGAACGGCCGAAGCGATTGCCCGAGCAGTGCTGTACGAGGGCTACATTCTTTACCCGTACCGACCTTCGTCGATCAAGAATCAGCAGCGCTGGACGTTCGGCGGGATTTTCCCGCGCGAACTTTGCCGAAAACGCGGGCAGTGATCCCTGCACGATGCAGACCCAGTGCCTCGTCCGGGGACGCGATCCCGTCGTCGACATCAGGGTCCGGTTCCTTCATCTGGTTGCGCGGCAAGTCGGGACGCTGGCTGAGCCAGCCCTAGAGATTGCAGCCGACAGTGAGCCGCCTTTCACCCCAGTGCCGTCGCTCGACATCGACGGAACCCGCTTCGTCACCTGGGAAGAGGCCATCGAACGCGAGGTCGCCGCTCCCAATCTCGCGCTGTGCTCGCTGCTTGAAGGCCCCGCCGTGATACCCTTCGATTTCTCCGGGACGCGTCAACTCGAGGCGCTAAAGCGCGCGGATGGGCAGGTCGCGGGCGCATTGCTGCGCACATCCTTGCGGCTGCAAGGCGAACTGACGATTGCAGCTGAGCCTCTCGGAAGTGAGGGGGTTCGCCTGACCACTCGCATCGAAAACACCACGCCTTGCGATACATCCGAAATCGCCGATCGCAACCGGGCACAGCGCCGCGCCTTTGCCTCGACTTACACGATCCTCTCGGTGCGCGGTGGGCATTGGGTCTCGCTGATGGACCCGCCGCAGGATTTGCGGCAAGCCGCGGCCTCCTGCGAGAACCAGGGAACTTGGCCGGTGCTGGTCGGTGAGGCCGGCAGCACCGATACGCTGCTCTCCTCTCCGATCATCCTATACGACTATCCGCAAATAGCGCCGGAAAGTCCCGGCGACTTCTTCGACGGGACCGAGATCGACGAAATGCTGACATTGCGCATCCTCACGATGACCGATGAGGAGAAGCGCGAGATGGCGGCAGCCGATCCGCGAACCCGGGCGCTCCTCGAACGCACCGAAGCCATGACCCCAATGGAGATCGGACGGTTGCACGGCGCGCTGCGCAGTCCGCGCGGTCTCGGCACCAATGCATGGTTTGGCATTGACGACAAACCACGGCTCGCCTCGGTGCGCATTGCCGGAGCCGAGATGACGGTAGGCGACCGGGTGAGGCTCAACCCGAAAGGCGCGTGCCGACATTATGGACCTGGTGCTCAAGGATCGGGTGGCCGTGATTGAGGCGATCGAATGTGATTTCGAGGATCGCGTCCACCTCGCGGTGACGATCACCGACGACCCAGGCCGCGAGCTGGGCTTTGGCCACATGCCAGGCCACCGTTTCTTCTTCGGGCCGGACGAGGTGCAGCCTTTGCCCGCAGAGAGCATGGAATGAGACCTATCCTAATCGCCGGCATTGGCAACATTTTCAAGGGCGATGACGGGTTCGGCGTCGCGGTGGCGCAGCGCATGGCCGGGCGCCCGTTGCCGGCAGGCGTGACGGTCAAGGACTTTGGCATTCGCGGTCTCGATCTAACGTACGCGCTGCTCGACGGCTACGCCGCGGTTATCCTCGTCGACACCGCGCAACGCGGTGAGCCGCCAGGAACGGTCTATGTGATCGAGCCGGAGGCTTCCGCGATTGCAGACCCCCAACCCGAGGATCTGCTGTTGTCGCCGCACGAGCTCGATCCGGTCAGGATATTGCGGCTGGCCACGGCGCTGGGCGGCCAATGCCGACGCGTGGTCCTGGTCGCCTGCGAGCCCGCCAGTTTCGGCGATGACGAGTGGGGCGCCATGGAACTGACACAGCCCGTGGCGGCGGCGATCGATGTTGCCGCCGATCTGGTGGAACAGGTGGTCCAGCAACTGCTAACCGAGGAGAGCGCGCCATGGATGCCCGCTACGCAAGCGACTCACAACGAGGCCGCACCGTCGAGCCCTACCGAGCGCGTGAGCGCGACGGGGGTATGAGCGGATGGAGCATATTCGGCATCACGATGGGAGTGCTGGTCGCCGCCGCCGTGGCGTACAACATGCCCGATCTGATCCGTTACATACGCATCCGCAACATGTAACGCTCGCAATCGGCGAGCGGCGCGAGGGCAGAGCCGTCAGGGTGCGCGGCCTGGTGCAGGGTGTCGGGTTCCGCCCGACGGTTTGGCGACTGGCACAGGACTGCGGCATCGCCGGCGAAGTGTGGAACGACGCCCAGGGTGTCATGATCCAGGCCTGGGGCATACCCGCCGCGCTCGACGAGTTTGTCCATCGCTTGCGCGACAATCCTCCGCCTCTGGCCCGTATCGACACAGTCGAATGCGCTCCGTTGAGCAATGCGCAGTTTCACTCTGGCTTTGACATCGTTGCCAGCCGCACGGGCGTGGCGCAGACCGGGGTCGTTCCCGACGCCGCAGTCTGCGAACTCTGCATGTCCGAGACGCTGAGCCCCTCCGACCGGCGGCACCGTTATCCTTTTACCAATTGCACCCATTGCGGCCCCCGGTTTTCAATCGTCAGCGCGATCCCGTACGATCGGGCCAATACCAGCATGCGCCGGTTTGCCTTATGTCCCGATTGCACTGCTGAATACGAGGATCCCGCGCACCGCCGCTTTCATGCGCAGCCGCTCGCATGCCCCGTTTGCGGCCCGACCATTTGGCTCGAGCCGCTGGGTGACGGGCCTTCGCGGGCAACGGCCGATGCAGCGGAGACCGCCGCCCGGCTACTGCTCGATGGCGCGATCATCGCCGTAAAGGGCATCGGCGGCTTTCACCTCGCCTGCGATGCCTGCAATGCCGAGACTGTAGAACGGTTGCGTACCCGCAAGCATCGCTTTGACAAGCCCTTTGCGCTGATGGCCCGCGATCTCGACATTGTGCGACGCTATTGCGCAATGACGCCGCAGGAAGAGAGGCTGTTGCGCAGCCCGGAGTCGCCGATTGTCGTGTTGCCGGCAGAGGGGCGCGAACTAGTCGCTGCGGCAGTGGCGCCCGGCCAGCGCACACTCGGCTTTATGCTGCCCTACACCCCGCTCCACCATCTGCTGCTCGAACGCGTCGAGCAGCCGATCGTGCTGACCAGCGGCAACCTTTCCGATGAGCCGCAATGCATCGGCAATGACGAGGCGCGGTTGAAGCTCGCCGGGATCGCCGATTACTCATTGTTCCACGACCGCGAAATCGTCAATCGCATCGACGACTTCAGTGACCCGGGTGATGGGCGAGGGGGTGCGCGTCCTGCGGCGGGCAAGGGGCTATGCACCGGCGCCGATTGCATTACCGGAGGGCTTCGCCGCGTCTCCTCCAGTTCTGGCAATGGGCGGCGAGCTCAAGAATACCTTCTGCCTCCTCAAGAATGGGCAGGCGATCCTTTCTCAGCACTTGGGCGATCTCGAGGATGCCGCGACTTTTGCCGAGTACCGCCGCAGCCTTGCGCTCTATTGCGAGCTGTTCGACCACGCACCGCGCATTCTCGCGACTGATCGCCATCCGCAGTACCTGTCCACCCAGCTGGGCCAGGAATGGGCCGCGCGCGAGGGTCTGGCGCTGGAAGAAGTTCAGCACCACCACGCGCATATTGCGAGCTGCATGGCCGAGCATGCGGTGCCGCTCGATGCCCCGACAGTCCTCGGCATCGCTCTCGACGGGCTCGGCTATGGTGATGACGACACTTTCTGGGGCGGCGAGTTTCTCATTGCCGATTATCGCGGCTTCACTCGCGTTGGCCGATTCAAGCCGGTGGCGATGCCGGGCGGCGCGCAGGCCGCTCGCGAACCCTGGCGCAACACTTTCGCCCATCTCGACATTTCATTCGGCTGGGAGCGCTGCCGCGGCGATCATCCCGACCTGGAACTCGTCCGCTTCCTCGAAACTCGGCCTCTGGCAGCGCTGCGGGCAATGATCCGCAACAACATCAATTCGCCACCGGCGAGTTCCTGCGGGCGCCTCTTCGACGCCGTAGCCGCTGCGCTCGGCATCTGCCGCGAGCGGACGAGCTACGAGGGGCAGGCGGCGATCGAGCTTGAGGCGTGCGTCGACGAGCACGCCTTGCAGCGCGAGGCCGGATACCCCTTCGCGATCGATTTGAGCCCGAGCAATTTGCCCTCACCCACCCAGCCCTTCCTCTCCGGGAGTGCGGGATAGGATCCTGATACCGGCAACGCTCGACAGCAGGCCGATGTGGGAGGCGCTGCTTCGAGATCTCGCCGACCGCACACCGGCACCGATCATGGCGGCGCGTTTCCACCGCGGTCTTGCCGATGCCGTGGTCGAGATGGCGGCGCGGCTGGCGCACGGTATCGAAACCGCGGTGTTGTCGGGCGGCGCTTTCCAGAACCGCGTTTTACTGGAGCTCGTGATGAAAGGGCTTGGCACCCGCGGCTTCCGCGTGCTGGCGCCGCGTCAGGTGCCCGCTAACGATGGCGGCCTCTCCCTCGGTCAGGCGGTGATCGCGGGGGCGCGCTGGCTCAACTCAGGCGAGGCGCTGCCATGTGCCTAGGTATTCCCGGGCAGATCGTCGTGATCACCGATGCCGACAACATGCTGGGGATCGTCGACGTCTCCGGCGTGCGGCGGGAGATCCATCTCGCCTGCATCGTCGATGACGAACACCCGATCGAAACCTGCGTCGGCGATTGGGTCCTCGTGCATGTCGGCTTCGCGATGAGCCGCATCGATGAGGCAGAGGCGGCCCAAACTTTGGCCTTGCTCGCCGAATTCGGCGCCATTGAAGACGAATTCGGGGGCCGAGTATGAGTAGAGACCGAGAAGACGCGCTGGCCTCCCTCTACCCGTTTCTTTACGGCTCGCGGAAGGACGAGCCGGCAGAGAATGCCGCTCTGCTGCATTCCGTCACCGAAAAGGCAGCTCACAGTACCGAGGTCAAGCGGAGCTTTTTTGCGGGCAATGCGGAACGGGTTATCGCCGCGGCGCGAGCCATCGCGGAAGTTTACCGGCGAAATGGCCGGATGTTTGCGATGGGCAACGGGGGATCGAGTTGCGATGCGGCTCATTTCACGGTCGAGTTCCTCCACCCGATCACCGCGGGGCGCCCGGCTCTGTCGGCGATCAACCTGACCGCCGATGTCGCAATGATGAGCGCCGTCGGCAATGACGTCGGCTTCGGCCACGTCTTCCTACGCCAGTTGATTTCATTGGCAGGGCGAGGCGACGGCTTGATCGGGTTCTCGACGAGCGGCAATTCCGCCAACCTGATCACCGCCTTCACTAAGGCCCGCGAACTCGGGATGACGACGATCGGCATCACCGGGATGGACGGCGGCGAGATGGCCCGGGAGGGTCTGCTCGACCATTGCCTCGTGGTCGAGACCGACAGCATTCACCGCATCCAGGAGACACACGTCACCCTCTACCACATCCTCTGGGATCTGGTTCACACGATGCTCGCCGACGACCGCGGCCCGCTGAAAGCCGGAGCGCAGTCATGAAGTATGTCGACGAATTCCGCGATCCGAAAAAAGCTGACCGGCTGCTCCGCGAAATCCGGGCGCTCGTCGAGCAGATCCCGGTCTGCCGCGTCCGGCCATTGCAGATCATGGAAGTCTGCGGCGGCCATACGCATGCGATCTTCAAGTGGGGGCTCGAAGGACTGTTGCCGGATCGAGTCGAGCTGGTGCATGGCCCGGGTTGTCCGGTCTGCGTGCTGCCGATGGGGCGGGTCGACGATTGCGTCGCATTGGCCGAGCACCCGAACGTGATCCTGGCGACCTTCGGCGATGCGATCCGCGTGCCCGGCTCGCGCAAAAGCCTGTTGCAAGCGAAGGCGGACGGCGCCGATGTGCGCATCGTCTATTCGCCGCTCGACGCTTTGAAGATCGCGCGCGCCCACCCGGACAAGGAGGTCGTCTTTTTCGCCCTCGGCTTTGAGACGACGATGCCGAGCACGGCCTTTACAGTGCTGCAGGCGGAGCGCGAGGGCATTCGGAATTTTTCACTGTTGTGCAATCACATCACGATCATTGCGACGATCAAGGCGATCCTCGACTCGCCCGAGCTGACATTGGACGGCTTTCTCGGGCCGGGGCATGTCAGCATGGTCATTGGCACGGCGCCCTACGGCTTCATTGCAGAGCATTACAGCAAGCCGATCGTCGTCGCCGGGTTCGAGCCGCTCGACATACTGCAGTCGATCGCAATGGTTCTGCGTCAGCTCGCCGAGGAACGCTGTGTCGTCGAAAACCAATACCGGCGCATCGTGCCCGAGCGGGGCAACGGCCCCGGGCTGGCAGCGATCAGCCGCGTCTTCGAGCTGCGCGAGTTCTTCGAGTGGCGGGGTCTCGGATCGATCGACCATTCCGGGGTTCGTGTCCGCGGGGCCTATGCCCGCTACGACGCCGAACGCAAATTCTCGTTGCCCGGGCTGAAGATCGCCGACCCCAAGGCCTGCCAGTGCGGCGAGGTTCTGAAGGGCGTGATCAAGCCGTGGCAGTGCAAGGTGTTTGGCGGCGCCTGCACACCCGAGACGCCGCTCGGCGCGCTGATGGTGTCGAGCGAAGGAGCCTGCGCCGCCTATTACAATTACGGCGGCGCGCGAGTGGCCGAACGGCGCCGCGCCGCACATCCCGAGGCGGCCGAATGACCGTCCGCCGCGCCGCCCGCAAGGTGCGCGACACGCGCATCACCTTGGCGCACGGCAGCGGCGGCAAGGCGATGCACGACCTGATCGAAGATGTGTTCGTCGCGACATTCGACAACGCCGCCTTCGACCCGCTCGAAGATCAGGCGCGACTGCCGCTCGCCGAGCTGGTCGCGCAGGGCGACCGGCTCGCCTTTACGACCGATTCCTACGTCGTCGACCCGCTGTTTTTTGCCGGCGGCGATATCGGGCGGCTGGCGGTGGCCGGCACGGTCAACGACCTCGCCGTCGGGGGCGCCCGGCCGCTTTTCCTGAGCTGCGCGATCATTGCCGAGGAGGGGCTCGATATCGCGCTGCTGCGCCGCGTCGCCCGCTCGATGCAGGACACCGCCGCAGAGGCCGGCGTGAAAATAGTCACCGGCGACACCAAGGTCGTGCCGCGCGGCGCGGCCGACAAATTGTTCGTCAATACCGCAGGTATCGGCGTCATCCCCGCAGGCGTGTCGATCGCCGCCGATCGCGCGCGGCCGGGTGACGCGATCCTCGTCAACGGCACGATCGGCGACCACGGGGTCGCCATTCTGCAGGAGCGAGCGGATCTCGGCCTCGCCGCCAAGATCGCCAGCGATTGTCAGCCGCTGAACGGGCTCGTTGCGGCTTTGTTGGCATGCTTGTCCCGAGGTGCACTGCCTGCGCGATGCCACCCGCGGCGGGGTGGCAACCGTGCTCAACGAATTTGCCGCTGCTTCACGGCTGTGCTTGCGGATCCGCGAGACCGATCTGCCGATCCGCGACGAAGTCCGGGGTGTCTGTGAGCTGCTCGGTCTCGACCCGCTCTACATTGCGAACGAAGGCAAACTCGTCGCGATCGTGCCCGGCTGGGATGCCGATCGCGCGCTCGCGGCGCTGCGATCGCATCCCGCCGGGCGGCAAGCCGCAATCATCGGCGAGGTCGCGGAGACGCCGGAGGAAACGGTGTTGCTGACCACCCTGTTTGGCGGCTCGCGCATTCTCGACATGCTGGTCGGCGAGCAGCTGCCGCGGATCTGTTGAGGGCGAGGCGTGCACGAGCTCAGCATCGCGCAGAGCATCGTAGAGATGGTCGGAGAACGGGCCGGCAATGCGCGGGTTCACAAGCTGACCCTAATCATCGGCCGGCTCTCGGGGGTGATGCCGGATGCCCTCCGATTTTGCTTCGATATCTGCACCGAGGGAACTGTGCTCGAAGGCGCTGTCCTCGAGATCATCGAGCCCTCGGGGCGAGGGCGGTGCCCGGAGTGTGGACGGGAGCAAGAAATAACGTCGCTTTTCGATATGTGCGTTTGCGGCGCCATTGGTCTCGACTGCATCGCCGGGGACGAGCTGCGGATCAAGCAAATGGAGATGGCGTGATGTGCACGACCTGCGGCTGCTCCGGTAGCATCCGAGGAAACGGTGATCGATCCGGGCCACTCGCACGACCACGGCCACGATCATCACAGTCACGATCACGATCATGGCCACCATCATCATGACCACGGTCATGATCACAGCCACGGCACTGTCGTGACCTTGGAGCAGCAGATCCTTGCCAAGAATAATCTGCTCGCCGAGCGCAATCGCGGCTGGTTCGCCGGGCGCGGGATCCTCGCCCTGAACCTGATGAGCTCTCCGGGCGCCGGCAAGACGACCTTGCTCGAGCGGACGATCCGCGACCTCGGCAGCGCGCTCGCGATCGGGGTCATCGAAGGCGATCAGGCAACCGAGACCGACGCCGCCCGCATCCGCGCCGCCGGATGCAATGCAGTCCAGATCAATACCGGGACGGGGTGCCACCTTGACGCCGATATGCTGCGGCGCGGTCTGGCGGCACTGAAACCACCGCGAGAATCGGTCGTGATGATCGAGAATGTCGGCAATCTCGTATGCCCGGCGCTGTTCGATCTCGGCGAGCGCGCCAAAGTCGTCATGCTCTCGGTCACCGAAGGCGATGACAAGCCGCTGAAATACCCGCACATGTTCCGGGCCGCCGAGGTCGTGATCATCACCAAATCGGACCTGCTGCCCCATGTCGATTTCAGCATCGAACGCTGTCTCGGCAACGCGCGGGCGGTCAACCGGTCGATCAGGAGCTTCGTGCTGTCCGCCATCACAGGGGATGGCGTCGGTGCGTGGTACGATTGGCTGAGCGCCGAGCGATCCGCCGCTGTCGAGGCATCGATATAGCCGACCCCACACCTCTCCCTCCCGGACACCAAACCCTATCGTGATCGTCCTCGGTTTCGCCTAATCTGCCGGTCATCGATCCTACAGAGGGAAGGGGGCAGCCCATGTCGTATGTCTATGTCGTGCAGATGGACATTCCGCAGCACCTCGAGGCCGAGTTCAATCGCATCTACGACGAGGACCACGTTCCGACCATCCTCAAAGTCCCCGGCGTCCGGTCCTGCGCACGCTATCGGCTCGAACATTCGACGGTCCCGAGCATGCCGCGCTACCTGGCGATCTACGAGACCGACTCGGCCGAAGTGATCAACAGCCCGGCTTGGCAGGAAGCCTCCGATCTCGGGGAGTGGAAGCCCAAGATCCGGCCACACACGACAAACCGCCAACACAGCATCTTCCGGCGGATCGCCTGACCATGGCCCACATCTTTGTCGTGCAGCTGGACATTCCGGCGGAGCACGAGGCCGAGTTCAACCGCGTCTACGACACCGAGCATTTCCCGATGCTGTCGAAGGTGCCGGGGGTTCGCTCGGCGGCGCGCTATCGGCTCGAACACTCGACGGTGCCGGGCATGCAGCGATACTTGACGATCTACGAGCTCGACTCGCCCGATGTGCTGAAGAGCGCGGCCTGGGAGAAGGCCGGCAGCTACGGTGATTGGGCGACCAAGATCCGCCCATTGACGACCAGCCGCCATCACAGCGTCTTCGAACGCATCGCCTGAGGGGAGAGAGACATGATCCACGTGGTTGCCATCATCACCGCCAAATCCGGCATGCGCGACGCGATCCTCAAGGAATTCCACGCCAACATGCCGGCGGTCCACGCCGAGAAGGGCTGCATCGAATACGGGCCGGCGATCGACGCCGAGGGCATCGGCAGCTTCCAGGCCAAATTCGGTCCCGACACCTTTGTCGTGATCGAGAAATGGGAGAGCCCCGACGCGCTGAAGGCGCACGCCGCCTCGCCGCATATGGCCGCCTATGCCGCCAAGACGCGGGACATGATCGCCAGCCGCACGATCCACGTGCTGCAGCCCGGGTAGGGGCACGGCTGGGGCGCGGCGCTGTCCGTCACGCCCACCCGCAAGGAGAACAAAGTTCGAGTTCGCCGCCGAGGTAGCGGGCGAGTTCCGCCATGCCGGAGCGGCCGGCGCGGGCCTCGGCGTCCGGGTTGTAGTTCGTGTTGGTGTTGACGTCGTAAGTGTAGAACGGGCCGTCGCCATCGCTGATGAACTCGATCCCGGCGATATCGATGGAATTGGCGGCGAGAAATGCTTGGTAGCGCTGTTTCAGAGCCGGGTCGATGTCATCGATGATCGTGAACTTGGCACGGGGTTCGTCGCCGGCGGGGCAGAACGCGTCGCCGACAGCACAGGCATCGGCGGGACACAGCTCGAAGCCCTCGCTGGTGTCCACCTCGACCGCATACATGAATTGGCCGCCGATGAACTCGGCGCGAGTGATGAGCGGCGCCGGGGCGCGGACGTATTGCTGCAAAAGATGCAACCCGTCGACCGGCGGCTCGTAATCCGGGCTGTCGAGGTAGTCGGCGAGTGCGCCAGGCGAGTGAAACAGGCGCACGCCGAGGCCTTTTCCGCCGCGGTTCGGCTTCAAAATGAACGGGCCGCCGCCGAACCGTTGGCGAGCGGCTTCGACGAGCAGCTCCTTGCCGGCGACAACGACAGTATCCGGCGTGCGGATGCCGGCGGCTTCGAGGGCGGCGTATTGGCGCGCCTTGCTGATCTCGAGGTCGAGCGCGCGGCTGCCGTTGACGACGCGGCGGCCATGCCGTTCGAGCCAGGCCAGCACCGCGGCGGTCAGCTCGGCGGCGTAGCGATGGTCGCGCGTGTGCGACGAGGCGCTCATCCGGTTGTAGAAGACGCCCGCGGGCGGCGGCCGCGACAAATCGAAAACGCCGCGGTCGAGGAACCAATTGCGCCAGGGAAGCCCCTCCCGATCCAATGCAGCCGCCAGTGGTTCGAGCCAAGCTGCGTTCTCGTGGATCACATGGATATGCGTCATCAGATCCTCCGCGCGATTAATCAGAGATAATTACATCTGAGCGGGAGTCAAATCTGGCGCCAAACACATATCATTATTGTTTAATAGCGCGCCGTTCGGAGTTTCCTCTATAGTCGCCAATAGAACATCGGGAGGGGTGGCATGGGGCGGGTCGAGGGAAAGGTAGCGCTCGTCGCGGGTGCGGGCGGCGGGATCGGCGGGGCGGGCGCGCTCGGTCTCGGGCGTGAAGGCGCAGCGGTGGTCTGCGCCGATCTCGATGCCGCCGCGGCCGAGGCGGCCGCCGTCAAAATCCGCACCGCCGGCGGCCGTGCTGCGGCGCTGGGCCTCGATGTGCGCGACCGCTCGGCGGTCGATGCTGCGGTTGCGGCGACGGTGCGCGAATTCGGCAGGCTCGACGTGCTGCTCGACTGCGTCGGCATCAGTCAGACGGCCGCTTTTCTCGACCTCGATCCCGCGACTTGGGACCGCATCATCGCGGTCAACCTGACCGGGATGTTCCATTTGGGGCAGGCGGCGGCCCGGCAGATGGTCCGGCAGGGCGATGGCGGGAGCATCATCAATGTCACCTCGCAGCTCGCCGAGGTCGCCCGCCCCGAGCGCGCCGCCTATGTCGCCTCGAAAGGCGGCGGCCGGTCGCTGACCCATGCGATGGCGCTCGAACTGGCGCCGCACGGCATCCGCGTCAATGCGATCGCTCCGGGCCCGACTTTGACCGGCCTCACCCGCGCCAGCTACGCCGACCCCGAAAGGCGGCGCGCCACGATCGCGCAGATCCCGCTCGGCCGTTTGGGAGAGCCCGAGGATATCGTCGGGGCTATCCTCTTTCTCGCCTCCGACGAATCCCGCTGGGTGACCGGCAGTACGGTGACCGTCGATGGCGGATATCTGGTGATTTGAGGAGGGTAAAGCGATGAAGGTCGGATTCATCGGGACCGGGACGATGGGGCAGCCGATGCTGGCCAACCTCGTCAAGAAGGGCTTCGAGGTCGTCGCCTTCGATGTCGTGCCGGGCGCGCTCGACGCTGCGGTAAGGCTCGGTGCGGGGCGGGCAGGGTCGGCGGGTGAAGCGGCGGCGAATTGCGAGCTTGTGATTACGATGCTGCCGTCCTCGGCCAATGTCGAGGCCGCCTATCTCGGCGAGGGCGGGATCATCGAGAGCGCCCCCGCCGGGCGGCTCTGCGTCGACATGTCGACGATCGATCCCGGCACCTCGCAGCGGGTGGCGGCGCGCCTCAAGGAACGTGGCCTGAGGTTCCTCGATGCGCCGGTTTCGGGCGGGGTGGGCGGCGCCACGGCGGGCACATTGGCAATCATGGTCGGCGGCGATGCCGGCGATCTCGAAGAGGCGCGGCCGGCTCTCGCGGCAATGGGCGGCAACATCATCCACGTCGGCGCGGTCGGGTCCGGCGAGGTCGCCAAGCTGTGCAACAATTTGATCTCGGGCTCGGCCCTGATCGCGGTCGCCGAGGCGTTCCGCATCGGCGAGGCGTTCGGCGTCGATCCGCAGATATTGACCAATGTGATCGCCAAATCCTCGGGCGCCACCTGGGTCATGGAACACATGCATCCGGTCCCCGGCATCGTCGACAGCGCCGCATCGAGCCGGCAATACGCGCCGGGCTTCATGACCGACCTGATGGCGAAAGATCTCGGCCTCGCCATCAGCGCCGCGCGCGAGAAGCGGGTGCCGGTCGCCGTCGCGCCGGCGGCGCATCAGCTCTACCGGCTCGCGTCATCGCACGGGCTCGGCCGCGAAGATTTCTCCGTCGGTCTACAAGTTCCTGAAGCCGTCGAACGACGACGCCCCGGTCTAGCCCGAGGGCGCCTTCCCGCCCCGGCTTGGCTGTTTTTGCAGCGAATCTACAGCCAACCGCATCTCCCTTCCCCGACCTCGGCGCCGCGGCGCGGCATCATCTCCGGGGCTAAGGTAGCATCCGATTATGGCAATTTTGCCGATTCCCATATCACTCTGCGAGCCTTGACGATGCACAGGCGGAGCGGTCGGTCAAACCCGCCGAAGTTTTTGGATAAAATCGTTTACTTCAGGCTGCGTCCAGGTGTCGCCGTGATACCAGAAATCGAGGAGCGCGTCCTTGTTGCGCGACACCCAGTCGATAACTTGCGGCGACAGCCTGGCTGACGACGCGGACCGGTAGGCTGTTGGCGACGACGGTCGGAACGTCGGCAATCGCAACGGAGAAGCTCGGCTGCGACCGCCCCGGCTGCAAGAAATATTTCACGCGCGGCCCGTGCCCGCCCATCGCCGTCGAGATGAAAATAGTGCCGGGTACGCCGGTCTGCGCCGTCGTAAGGTTCGCCATCTCTACGACATCGTCGTCGGCCAGCTCTTCCGCCAATCGGGTGTCGGCGGGGACCTGCATCGTCTCTTTACCAGTCATGAATTGTGCTTAGCATGGAACGGCGCCCGACGCGAACCTCGACGGGCCACGAAAGCATCATGGCCACCGCAAACTCAATCAGCCAGAGTGGGCTCCGGCTTGGACCGCGAGGCGGAGCGCACGGCGCGGCGGGTGAGCAGTGCGAGCGGGACGCACAACAGCAGCATCAATGCGCCGAGAATGAAAAAGCTTTCGCTCACACCCCAATGGTCGGCGATTGCCGCCCATCAGCGGCGGGATCACGATCGAGGTGAGCCGCTGGCCGGTCTGACGCAGTCCGACAACCGCGCCTTGCTGATGGCGGCCGACCGCCCTCGACTGCACCGATAAGATGACCGGCTGGATGACGCCTTCCAGCCAGCCGCGGATCACCTGCGACAGCAGCAGCAAGGCGAAGATCCCGCCCAGCAGCGGCGTCATCGCGATCAGCAGGATCGACAGCACCGTGCCGCTCAGCATCGTGCGCAGAGGATCGCCCAATTGCACCGCGCGCCCGGCAAAGAGCGAGCCGAACCCACTCGCAATCTCGGCCGTAGCGAACAGGATGCCGATTGTCGTGCCGACGAGCCCGATCTGCTCGAGATAAACGACATAGACCGAGGTCTGGATGCTGTATGTCGTATTGCGCATCGAGATGACCGCCATCGACACCGCGACGGCCGGGATCGCGACCAGCATGATCGAGCTCACGTAATCCGAGGCACGGGGCAAGGCGTCGCGGGCGCGGAACCGCGCTCGTCCGGTTCCATCCGCCGGTGCGCCCCATGGCCGCGCCCGAAAATCTCGGCCTCTGGTGTGCGCAGCAATGCAATGGTCAATAGCGCGCCCCAAGCAGCGCCAAAGAGATAGGCCGGCCACACTCCGCCGAAATCCCAGACCATGCCGGCGAGAATGGGCGCCGTCGTGGAGCCAAGCCGGGCAAAGAAGCTGAACTTGCCGATATACCCGGCATCGCCCTCGGCGAGCTGGGCGATCAAGGTCTGCGCGCCGGACCAGGCAAAGGAAACCGCGGCGCCACTCACCAGCTGCAATAGCAACAAGGCCCAGAACCCCGGCTCGAGTGGAAAGAGCGGCGCCAGAGCCATACCCGTCCAGACGAAGAACAAGGTGACCCGGCGCGTGCCGAAGCGGTCCATCAAGACGCCGATGTGGATCGACAGGAACAAGGCGAGGATCGAGCGTGCCCCGACCAGGATGCCGATCTCGACCGCATCGAGCCCCAGCGACAAGCCATAGAGCGGGATCAGGAAGGTGAAGAAATCGACATACCCCATGCTGAACGGCCCGGCGACGTAGAGCGACGCGGGGGGGTTGGGGCGAACAGTGTTCATGCCGGCGAGGTCACGGGGCCGGCGACGCTCACCGGGCGCAGCGCCATTCCGCTTGCCGGAACCAGCATCAAAAATCGTCGTGGCGGCGTCCATAGGGCATTTTCGGTGACGACCCCGGAATCGGCCGACACCATACCCCACGGTTTTCCCGGTATACGAGGAGGCATCCTGCATCACAGACCCACCGCCGGCGCACGCGGTTGCCGATGTGCCGGATTCCGCGATCCTAGTGCTCAGATTCAAACACGAGATATGCACCAAACCGTAATGGCCGGCCTTGACCCAGCCCTGGTTTCCTTCGGCTCTCCGTCTCAACCCTGCAATGCCTGTAAACGGCACATCGGCGGGACCCTTCTTAGATTAACCAACTACCTGAATAGTTCGGGGGGCATTCCGATTCGCGCAGGGTCCCGATCGGCGCCGATCGGGACCCTGTCCAAAACCGTAATCCGGTCGGTTTACAAATGGGGCCGCAGGGTTAACGCTGGTCTCCGATCTGGCCCTGACACCCCAGCTAGGTCAGAGCTGCGCTCGAGAAGCCCTCTAGCACCTTTCCGCAGCGATCAGGCGAGATCGAAGCGGTCGAGGTCCATTACCTTGGTCCACGCCGCCACGAAGTCTTCCACAAACTTCTCCTGCGCGTCCGCGCACGAATAGACTTCCGCGAGGGCGCGCAGCTGCGAGTGCGAACCGAAGATCAGGTCAACGCGGGTGCCGGTCCACTTGAGTTCGTTCGTCTTTCGGTCACGCCCCTCGTACACGCCGTCAGAGCCTGCGGACGGCTGCCATTGCGTGCTCATGTCGAGCAAGTTGACGAAGAAGTCGTTCGTCAATGTCTCCGGCTGCTTGGTAAAGACGCCGTGCGTGGACCGCCCGGCATTGGCGCCGAGGACGCGCAGACCGCCGACGAGAACCGTCATCTCGGGCGCCGTCAAGGTCAGCAACTGCGCCCTATCCACCAACGCCTCCTCGGGCAGCATGAGCTGATTGCCGCGGAGATAGTTGCGGAACCCCTCGGCAGTCGGTTCGAGCGGCGCGAAGGATTCGACGTCGGTCTGCTCCTGCGATGCGTCCATGCGGCCCGGCGTGAAGGGGACCTTCACGTCGTGCCCTGCGGCCTTCGCCGCTTTCTCGACCGCCGCACTGCCGCCCAGAACGATCAGGTCGGCAAGCGAGACCTTCTTCCCGCCGGACTGCGACGCGTTGAAGTCTTTCTGAATCGCTTCGAGCGTCGGCAGCACCTCCCTTAGCTGAGCCGGCTGGTTGACCTCCCAATCCTTCTGCGGCGCGAGGCGGATGCGCGCGCCATTGGCTCCGCCGCGCTTGTCGGAGCCGCGGAACGTCGCCGCCGCCGCCCAAGCCGTCGAGACCAGCTGTGAAACCGAGAGGCCGGACGCCAGGATTTTCGTTTTTAGATCAGCGATGTCCTGCTCACCGATCAGCGGATGATCCACAGCGGGGATCGGGTCCTGCCAAATCAGCGTCTCCTTAGGAACGAGCGGGCCGAGATAGCGCACCTTCGGCCCCATGTCGCGGTGCGTCAGCTTGAACCACGCGCGGGCAAACGCGTCCGCGAACTGATCCGGGTGCTCGTAGAAGCGCCGCGAGATCTTCTCGTAGGCCGGGTCGAACCGCAGCGAGAGGTCGGTGGTCAGCATCGTCGGCACATGCCGCTTCGACGGGTCGAAGGGCGTCCGGAATCGTCGCGGCCGCATCCTTCGCCTTCCACTGCCAGGCGCCGGCCGGGCTCTTCGTCAGCTCCCATTCGTTGTTGAACAGGTTCTCGAAGAAGTGGTTGCTCCATTTCGTCGGCGTCTGCGACCAGGTGACTTCCGGGCCGCCGGTGATCGTGTCTGGCCCGAAGCCCGTGCCGTACTTGCTCTTCCAGCCGAGACCTTGGTCCTCGATGCTGCCGGCTTCCGGCGCCGGGCCGACAAACGACGGATCGCCGGCGCCGTGGGTTTTGCCGAAGGTGTGGCCGCCAGCAATCAGCGCGACGGTCTCCTCGTCGTTCATCGCCATGCGGAAGAACGTTTCGCGAATATCTTTGGCCGCCGCGACCGGATCCGGGTTCCCGTTCGGCCCTTCCGGATTGACGTAGATCAGGCCCATTTGCACCGCGGCGAGCGGGTTCTGAAGCTCGCGTTCGCCGCTGTAGCGTTCATCCCCCAACCACGTCCCCTCGGGCCCCCAGTAGAGCTCTTCGGGCTCCCAAACGTCCTTGCGCCCGCCGCCGAAACCGAACGTCTTGAAGCCCATTGACTCGAGGGCGACGTTGCCGGCGAGGATCATCAGATCGGCCCAGGAGATTCTGCGGCCGTATTTCTGCTTGATCGGCCATAAGAGCCGGCGCGCCTTGTCGAGGTTCGCATTGTCCGGCCAACTGTTCAGCGGCGCGAAACGCTGCTGGCCGGCGCCGGCGCCGCCGCGGCCGTCGGCGATGCGATAGGTGCCCGCGCTGTGCCACGCCATGCGGATGAATAATCCGCCGTAATGGCCAAAATCGGCCGGCCACCAATCCTGCGAATCCGTCATCAAGGCGTGCAGGTCCTTGATCACGGCATTCAGGTCGAGGCTCTTGAATTCCTTGGCATAGTCGAACGACTCGCCCAGCGGATTGGAGAGGCTGGAGTGCTGGTGCAGAACCTGAACGTTCAGCTGGTTCGGCCACCAGTCGCGGTTCGTGCGTGCGCGCGGCCCGCCCGAGAACGGGCACTTGCTTTCACTCGTTAAAACCGGCTCGTCGGACATGATGGGTCCCCTCGCAGGGTGGAAACTTAGAACGACTCTGAAGTGGCGAGCGTCACCGAAGGTGTCAAGCAATTTAGAATGCCTCTAGTTTCAGCTATCAAAGCGCCGCGCGCCGCAGACTCTACGCTGCGTCCTGCGGCGGCAGCACTCGGAAATCGCGCTTACACGCCCTTACAATTACAAAAGGCCTCCCCTGCCGTTGGTTTGTCGCTTTCGGCATCCGCCAGCGAAACGCCTTCCTGCCGTACCTCCAAGCAGACGGGGAGGGCCAGGAGATCCTCTGCCCGCCCCACCTTCCCCTTGCTCCTCCGGCCTTAGCAGTGGTCGCTAGTGAGCATCATCGGCTCGACATTTTCAGTCATTGCGAGCGCTGCTTCGTCGCTGCGCTCCGCAAATGACAGATGCCTCCGGTCTTCCATCCGGCTCAGCCCGGGCCGCATGGCAAAGCGAGCGCTCCGGGTACCGCGGACCGGCACCGCATGGTATAAGCCGCACTGACGCGACGAGGAGGTTCCCGCATGAAGAACGGCATGGTCATTATCGACGCCGACGGGCACGCCGTCGATTACGAGCCGGTATACCGCGAGAGGCTGCCCCAGAAATACCGGCAGCGGGCGACGATCTATCCGGCCGACAATTTCGACCGCACGCAAAACGGCCAGCTCGCCGCCAAGCGGCCGCCGTCGCCGGCGCAGAACCTCGCCGACAACGCGCAGGAGGGGATCGATCTGCAGATCATCTACCCGACTGGCGGATTGATGCTGACGCGGGTGCGCGAGCGCGACTATGCGATCGCCTTGTGCCGCGCCTACAACGACTGGCTCTACGATTGGTGCGCGATCGACCGCAAGCGGCTGAAAGCCGTCGCTCTCGTCCCGTTGCATGTCGATACCCGGGCCGCCATCGACGAGATGGAGCGGGCCGTCGCAAAGCTCGGCAATGTCGGCGTGATGGTCAATACCTACGACCGCAGCCGCAATATCGCGCACCGCGATTTCTGGCCGTTTTATGAGGAATGCGCACGCCAGGGAGTGTCGGTGGCGTTTCACGCCTCGGGCAGCGACACGATGGACCCGCTGTGCCATTTCGAGAATTTCCTGCAGATCCATACATTGTCGCACGCGCCCGAGCAGCTGATTGCCTGCACAGCGGTCATCTACAGCGGCCTGTTGGAGAAGTATCAGGATCTGCGCGTCGCCTTCCTCGAAGCCGGGATCGGCTGGGTCCCGTTCTGGATGGAGCATATGGACGAGGAATACGAATTCCGGTCCTTCGACGCGCCGCTGTTGAAGGCGAAGCCGTCGGAATACATGACCTGTGGCCGGGTCTTCGTGTCCTGCGAGCCGGAAGAGAAGACGTTGCGCTATGTGCCGGAGTTCTTCCCGGCCGACAATATCCTATTCGCCTCGGATTACCCGCATTGGGACGGTCAGTTCCCCGATGCCGTTTCGACGCTGGCCGATCGCACCGATATAGCGGACGGCCTCAAGCGCAAGATCTTCTTCGACAACCCGCAGCGCTTCTACGGAATGACAGTCGACCCCGCCGCCTTCGCCGCAGGCCATTAGGGAGGAATAAGACGATGCCGAAAATTCCGGCGGAGCGGCTGACCGAGATCGGGCGGGCGCTGTTTGTGGCGGCGGGAACCCCGCCGGAAGAGGCTGAGATTGTCGTGCGGCACGTGGTGAACGCCAACCTCGCCGGTCATGACTCGCACGGCGTCATCCAGATCCCGACCTATATCGAGCGCATCAAAGTCGGCCACATCGTGCCCGGCGCGCCCTGGAAAATCGTCCAGGAATCGCCGACCACCACGGTCGTCGACGGGCATTGGGGTTTCGGCTACGTCGTCAACGAGCGAGCCATGCGCCTGACGATCGAAAAGGCCGAGAAGTCGAACGTAGCGGCGGCGACAGTGTTTCGCCAGGGCCATATCGGCCGGCTCGCGAGCTACACCTTGATGGCGGCCAAGGCCGGGATGATCGGGCTGATCACCGCCGATTCCGGGCGCTCGCCAAAGGCGGTGGCGCCGTTTGGCGGGCGCGAGGCGCGGCTCGGCACCAACCCGATCTCGATCGCGATGCCGTCCGACCTCGACGGGCCACTCTATCTCGACATGGCCACCTCGGCCGCGGCGGCAGGCAAGATCGCGCTGTCGGTCGCGCGCGGCACGCCGGTGCCGCCGGGCTGGATCATCGACCGCGACGGCAGGCCGACCACCGACCCGAGCCAACTGCGCCAAGGTGGCGCGCTCCTCCCGGTCGGCGGCACCGAAGGCTACAAGGGCTATGGTCTTTCGGTGATGGTCGAGATCCTCTGCGGTCTGTTGACTGGCCTCGGTTTTGGGGTCGAGCCGACCGGGCGCCACAATGACGGATGTTTCATGGCCGTCTTCAACGTCGGCGCCTTCCGGCCGCTCGCCCAGTTCAAGCAGGACATCGGCGAGTTTGTTCAATACATAAAGGCGACCAAGCCGGCCGAAGGCAGCAGCGGCGTTTACTATCCCGGCGAGATCGAGCACCTGCGCGAGGAAGACCGCCGCGCCAATGGCATCGAAATCGAGGATGCCACCTGGTACAAGCTGCGCACCTTGGCGGAAGGGTACGGCCTTGCTGACCAGCTCGGGTTCACCGAGGTCGAGTAGGCCTTAGCGGCTGTTGTCAAACCCGAAAAGAGTGGCGGATCCCGGGCTTACCGAGTACAGTCCGGGTGGGAAAGCTATTGGCATTGTTCAGGGGTGTTGAAAGATGCGCGGGGTGGGGCTCGTCGTTTTCTTTGCCCTGCTCGCTTGCGCCATGGGGGATGCCGCGACATCGGCGAATGCTTCTTCCGAGCGGAGCGAGTGGCAAACTGCGGCCGGAACGCCGCCTTCGAAAAACGAGTTTGCGGCAGTCGTCGCCGCCTGCGAAGACCGGGCAAAGACCGTAAAGGCCGCGAATAAGAACGACCCGATCGAAGGCTGTCTCGCCGATTACGGGTTGCATCGCGTGCAGTAAGCGGATTCGCTAAACGTGGCGGGCGTTCGCCTGTTCGAACAACCGCAAGTTCTTCTCCATATCGAACGGTTGTTCGAGAAGCGTTTCCGAATCCCATTCGCTGCGGGAAGCGGCAAAGAAATCCCCGCCGTAGACGTGGATGGCGCCGGTTAATCGCGGCAGCGGGTTGGTAACGGTATGGATGATGTCGCGCCCGAGCGGCTCGACATCCCGTTCCCCCAGCGACTTCGCCCCGGCGGCTTCGATCCGGCCGCCATCCTGTCCCGGCAGGCGTCGCCAGAAAATGTTGTCTTCGCGGCCCGTGTAGATGCCGATCACTGCCCACATCAGGTGATTGTGCGGCATGATCGTCATGCCCGGGCCCCAGATCACGTTGAGGATGGTCAACTCCGCCGAACTATGGAGCCTTTGCACCTCGGCGCGTGCGGGCGCGCCCAGCCCCGCGATGACGGCGGCGGGTTCGCAGACGGCACGTGCGACGATTTCACGGACAGATTTGTGAGATGCGTCCAACCTCACTGCAGCCCGGCACTCGGCGATAAAGCGATCGAGGTCGAACACGGCCTTTCCCTTCATTCGATTACGCAGCAGCTTGCACGGCGGCGGCTGAGCGATGCCCCTGTTGATGAAATAATTGGCGCGATAGAATTCGAGTACCAAATCGATAGACAGCAGGCGGGTAGCGCGGCGGATTGTCGGTGTCAATTACGCGTGGGACCCCGGTCATTGGGCCTGGAGTGGCGGCCAATACGTTTGGGAGCCTGAGAAGTACATTGTGCAACCCACTAACGGTGCGAGTCAACTGCTTCATTCAACCCAATCCAGCGCACCGGTACACCAATCCACCCCTTTCGGCATTATACCACGTTCATTGCAGTGGCCTTGTGCAGAGGTTCCGTAACAGGAAATGCTGGATCCGCCAGCTCGACACCACGCCGTCCTCGAACACCTCGTCATGAAAATACGGGGTTCGGCAATGGGTCTGAATTCTTGCTTGCCAAGGCCAGATGGTGCCCCCGCGGCGCGTCTTTTCTCATCAGAGCCTAGAGAACAGGAAGAGGCATCCGGCATAGAGCATGAGGATCAGCGCCGCACCTGCGAGGCTGGTCCGTCCGCCCACATCGCGCCCCGGCGCGAGCCACCAGCCGAAGCCGCGACTCACAGCGGGCACCAGCCAGCTGAGCAGCAGCACGCCCACGACGTTACCGATAAATAGGGCTAGCCAGAACGGCAGCCCGGCCTTCCCAATCAAGAGCGGCGTCTGCACCCAAGTGCCGAACAAGAACACCACCGGATAGAGCATCAGCAGAACCAGCATGTTCATCTTCCAGGCGGCAGGCGGGGGCGCTCCGTCCGGAAGCTTGAACCACTGGTCGAAGCCGGTGCGTACAATCCGGGCGTGGAATTGCTCGGTCAACGGCTCAGCTTCCTTGAGGAGATTTAGCCGCTCTGGCGAGTTCATCCAGGCTTGCAGATTTTCCTCCGAGTTCGAACCGCACGATCGCCAGCCAACTCTCTTGCACGCCCGGGATCGGCGGCTCGAACCGATAGCCCTGAAACCCCTTCGCCTTCGACTGAGCGACGGCGATCTTTTGTTCCCAGGCCCGATATGCGGCTTCGCTCCCTGGCTTGAGGCGCGTGGCGATGACGGCGGAGACCGGCGCTGGCAGAACGCCGACCGCATCATCCTTCAAGATATGGATGTCGTCCGGCCCCACCAGCATTGGCAGCACGTGCTCGATCAGACCCAGCCGACGGCTGGAATTCAGCCACGACGTCGCTCCTTCGAGGCTCGCGAAGCGCTGGAGAATGACCCAGTCGATCTGCACCGGCGGGTTTGGTGGTATGACCGTCTGCTCGATAAAGTCGGAGAACTCGGCAACCGCAGCGCCGATGCCGCGCTGCCAGTTGGCGAATTCATCCTCCTTACCGGCGCGCACCCGCGTCTGGGTAACGACGGTTACTCCGCCGGGTGTCGCGCTTTGCGTCACTCGCACGATGGAACAAGCTTGTCGAAGATGCGGTCCGGTGTGAACGGCAAGTTTGCAAACCGAACGCCGGTCGCATTGGCCAATGCATTGCCAATTGCCGGCGCCACCGGATTGATCGCGCACTCACCCTGGGCCTTCGCACCCAATGGGCCGATCGCATCGTGGGTGTCGGCAAAGAACACTTGCGTGCGCGGGACGTCGGCAAACGCAGGAATACGGTAGTTGCGCAACGTTGGGTTCATCAGCTTGCCGGCGTCGTCATAGACCATCTTTTCGGTGAGCGCCCAGCCGAACCCCATTGCGATCGCGCCGTCGATTTGGCCGCGGCACTGCATCGGGTTGATAAGCCGGCCGATATCGGCGGCGTGCACGCTTTGCAGAATGCGGATTTCGCCGGTTACGCGGTGCACGGCGAGCCGGATGCCGTGGACATTGAACGCAACGGTGCGGGGCGAAAGGTAGGCCCTGCGCTTGGCTTCGAAACGGTGGCCGGCCTTGCTGCCGGTGGCGTAAAGATCTGCCAGTGCAATCCGCTGTGCGCCGCAAACCACCGTTCCGGCCTCGAGACGGCAGGCGGAGCGTTCCACCCCGGTGTGGCGACTGGCGAAGTCGAGAATGTTCTCGCGCAGGGCCTCCGCGGTCAGGTTCACCGCCTTGCCGGCAACGGCCGTACCCGTGCTGCCGAAGGTTCCGGTGTCATACGGGCAGAGATCGGTATCGGCGTTGATGATGTCGATGGAACCGGCCCTGGCGCCAAGGACCGCCGCGGCGATCTGGCGGTGTGAGGTGACCGAGCCGTTGCCCATCTCGGTCGAGCCGACGGCGAGATGATAAGTGCCGTCCGGCCGAAGCATCATCAATGCCCCGGAGCGGTGCTCGGTCGGCGGGTTCTCGAGCATTGCCAGCGCAACACCGGTGCCTTGGGCCCATTCATCGCCGTCTGGCTTGGGAAGCCCGCCGCCTTTGGCCAACGCGCCCTCCACAAGATCCAGGCATTGGTCGAGGCCATAGCTTCCGAAACCGACGTCGGACGGATCCTTCCATACCGACTCGATCCAGTCATTCGGCCGTATCATGTTCTTGCGTCGGATCTCGAACGGGTCGACATGCAATAGCCCGGCCAAATCGTTGATCGCCAATTCGATCGCAAAAGTTGTCTGCGACGAGCCATAGCCCCGGAAACCGCCGCCGGGGACCTGGTTGGTATAGACTGCGTACCCGATCGCCTTCTTGTTGGCGCACCGATAGGACGAAAGCGGGCTGCCGAGGGCACCCGCGAGCGTCTCGCTGGCGTGGCCGCCGTAACCACCCGTGTTGGAGACCACGTGGACTTCGAGCGCCGTCAGCGTTCCGTCCCGCTTGGCGCCGAGCTTGACCCGGGTGGTCATCTGGTGGCGAGTGGTTGCGCCGATGAACTGCTCCTCGCGGGTGAACTCCCACTTCACTGGGCGGCCGGTCTTCATTGTCGCGAGTAGGCAGAGATCCTCGGAAATCATTTCCTGCTTGCCGCCGAATCCGCCGCCGACGCGCTCCGTGAAGACATGCAGGTCGCGCGCGCGCAGACCAAAGATGTGGCAGAGCTTTTGCTGCGCGACAAAGGGCGCCTGCGAGCTGGTGCGCACATGCAGCCGCCCATCGTCACCACGCCAGGCGATGGAGCCGTGGGTCTCCAGGTGAACGTGCTGAACGCGCGAGGTGGAATAGCTCATCTCGTGCACGGCATCTGCCGCTGCGAAGCCGTCCGCGACGCTGCCGACCTCGCCGTTGATGTCGACATAGATATTGCCGCTCTGCGCCCCGCCCTTTTCGTGTAGTACCGGCGCGTCTGGGGCCATCGCGGCGATCGGATCGAACACCGCAGGCAAGATTTCATAGGTGACGTCGAGCAACCGGCAGGCGGTTTCAGCGGCCGCCTCGGTTTCGGCGACGACCGCGGCGATCCGCTGGCCGACGAACCGCACGAGGTTGTCGAGGACATAGGTATCGTCGGGATCGACCAAGTGGTCTTCATGTAATGCCGTACTATAGAGCCGGCGCGGCACATCCTCCCAGGTAAAGATTTCGACCACTCCGGAAACCGCCAGCGCGCGCTCTCGCCTAACGTGGACAATGCGTGCGTGGGCGTGCGGCGAGCGGAGCACTTTGAGATGCAGCAGCTGATCGATTTCGATGTCCATCGTATAGCGGGCGCGGCCCGTGACAATCGCCTCGCCGAAGGGGTTCGCGAGGCTCGCACCACAAGCCTGGCCGGCGACGTCTTCTTCGGTATTCGCAACACCGCCGAGCGCGTCGGCGATCGAACGATAGCCCGTGCAGCGGCACAGATTACCTTTGAGCGCGTGCGGCAGGTCAGCACGTTGATATTGATCAAGCGCGGCCGCCGTCATGATCATCCCGGCGGCGCAGAAGCCGCATTGAAACGCCTGCGCGTCGAGAAAAGCCCGTTGCATCGGATGCAATCTGGCGTCCGGTGCTAACCCTTCTATCGTCGTGACAGAGCGTCCGCCAGCGCGGAATGCCGGGATCAGACAGGAATGCACCGGGGTGCCGTCGAGCCACACCGTGCATGCGCCGCAATCGCCGGCGTCACAGCCCTTCTTGACGCCAAAGAAGCCGCGCTCGCGCAGGAATGTGCGTAGGCATTGCCCGGGTTCGGGCTCGGTGGAAATGGACTTGCCATTGACCGTGCAGTTCATTTTCCGCTCCCGGTGCAGGTCAGCTCGGCGCGGATCTGCTCGGCGAAATAGGCCGTGAGGTAACGTTTGTAGGCAGCCGAACCATGGACGTCATCGAAATACCCGCCGGGTGGCATCTCCGCATCGATTGCCCGATGCAGTTCTGTCGCGGTCGGTGGTGATGTGAAGTACAGCTGTACCGGCCGCGGCGTTGCCGCTGTAATGGTGATCAGGAGATCACCGCGAGCACGATCCTGCGTTCCAATCAGCAACGCGGCCGAACGCCCGAGATGCGTCAGTGACGCGTGGCGAAACGCAAAGCGCTTGGCGAGCGCGCAGGCCGGGATCTTGATATTGCGCAGTAGTTCTCCGGGGCCGAGCACATTTTTGCCGTTTCCGGTCACGAAGTCCGCCGCCCGGACGTCGCGCGGCGGCCTATCGCGCGGCCACAACGTGTAGGTCGCTTCCAGCGCGACGGTGAGCGAGATCATCGGCCCAGCTGGCAGGGACATGCAGATGTTGCCCCCGATCGTAGCGGCGTTCCAGATCTTGAACGAGGCCAGGAACGCGTTGCAGCATTGGCGGATCAGCGGCACGACGGTCCATTCTGCTGGCCCATCAAACCGGTACAGCTCGGCAATCCGGCAGGTTGCGGCAATTTCGAGCCCGGCGGGCGATGCCTGGAGCGCCGGCCAGCGCAGCTGCTCGAGGTCGATCAGCGTGTCGGTCTTCCATTGCGGTTCGGAGAACAGCCAGGTTCCGCCGGCGAGCCAGGCATAGCCATCGCGCCACTGGGTGATTTCGTCCGCCGAGGACGGGCGCTTGACCTTGGTCACCGTGTTCAAGTTCATGGAACGTCTGCCAGTGTTTTGGGACCCGACCCCGGCGTGACAAGGTTGGGGAATTGATGCGAGCCCCACGACACCAGCGGCGGCAGAGTTCGGGTCGATCTTGCGTTTGGCGTCTTCGTCGATGATCGCCTGACGCGCGTCGCCACCCATCAGCTCATAGTCCATCATATAATAGTTGCCGAAGAACGTGGCGCCCACGGAACGGTCGGCAACAATGCGCGTGAGCAACTCCAGCATGTCTTCCGGAGTAGTCGTGAAGGAAGTCGTTTCGACTAGAAAGAGTCGGTCGTTGATCGCTTCCGGTCCCATATACTGGGCGAGCACACTGAACAGAATATTGTTCTGCCGGGTCACGTAGATGCTGTTGCTCACGGCGTAGGTCTTATCCCAGTCGGCCGCCAGCGTTGCTTTCCAATCGCCGATCACCCCCATCCAATGGGCCACCTGGGTTTGCGCAGCCCAGGCAATGTTCTTTTTCAACAGCGGCCGCTGTTTTTGGGCGAACTCTTGCAGCGCGTCGATCGACACGCCTTCCGCCAGGCACTCATCCATGAACGCGATATTGTTCTGAAGAATGCTGCGGTTGTTGGCCCGCCAGTCGCCCTGCATGTCGGCCGCATCGAGGCTTTCCAGCGCCGTTTGCATACGGCTGCGATAGGCCGTCATCCCGCCGCGCCAAGACTGGTCATTGGGACTGTTCAAATAGGGTTCGTCCATCACGGCCAGCGCCATCGTGCTGTGGGCGACCGACTTGAGCAGCGAATAGACGACTGGCACTGGCGGCGCATCGAGCGGCGCAACACCCGGCCGGTAGAGAATGAACCTTCCGCCGCCGCCCGAGAACAGACCGAGGATTACCGGGTGCCGGGCCAGAATATTCTTTCTGAAGGCCAGTCCAGCCTCGGAATACAGGTCGAGCATCGATGTGTTGAGCTGCAGAATGTTCTTGGTCGCGACCTCGCCGGCGCTCGACGTCGAGGTGCCGACGATCCCCTGCAAATAGGCCGGCAGCTCGGCGGCGCCCGCCGGCGAGCCTGATCCGACGGAGAAAAACGACGATAGCATCGCGGTACCGGCGATCGTGATCGCAACGGTTCTCATCAACATCTCCCAAGATTACGAGGATCATCTGCAGGAATCGGTGACGGGTATTGCCGGCACGATTTGAGGGAAAGAATAAGTACAAACATTGCAACGACGCGGCTGATAGCGACCGCTCTCGATGGCCATCACGGCAATGGGACTATCCAACCTTTGCCACTAACGCTTTCAAAATGGTCTTAAAATTCGGTTAATTCCCGCAGCCGCCGAGCAGGCGACAGCGCCGACAGGCCGTTATTGGTGCAAAGACGAATCAGATCCTAAGGCCAGCTTCCAAAGATTTGGCTTCTCTATGCCGTTCGGTGCTTTTGATCACAAAAATGAATTTGCGTCCGAACGCCTAAGCTGCAAGTCGCCTCGGGTCAACTGCGGTGGCGATAAAGGCAGCGACGACGCGGCGGCCTTGCTTGTCGGCATGGGCCAGGACATTGCGCATGAAGTGCACCCGGCAGCGCTGCCAGCAGGCATGCAGCACCTTGACGAGCGCCGCCTTCAAGCCTTCATGAGCGTCCGAGATCACCAGCTTGACGCCGCGCAAGCCACGCCTGGCGAGGGCACGCAGAAACTCGGCCAGAACGTCTCGGCTTCGGAGGCGCCAATCGCCATGCCGACCACCTCCCGCCGGCCATCGCCGTTGACGGCGACGGCAACGGTCACCGCGACCGACACGATACGACCGTTCTCGCGGGTCTTCACATAGGTTGGATCCAGCCAGAGATAGGGCCAGTCGCCTTCCAGCGGCCGATTGAGAAAGGCCGCGATCCTGTCGTCGATCTCACTGCACAACCGGCTGACTTGGGCTTTTCGAGATGCCAGTCATCCCCATCGCTTTGACCAGCTCGTCGACCGGGCGCGTCGATACGCCCTGGACATAAGCCTCCTGGATCGCCGCGCTGAGCGCCTTCTCAGCCAGGCGGCGCGGTTCCAGAAAGGCCGGGAAATAACTGCTCTTGCGCAGCTTCGGGATGGGCCGTTCGACGGCCCCAGCGCGGGTCTCCCAGACCCGGTCGCGCGATAGCCGTTGCGATGATGATTCGCTCCGGGCGGCGCTCCCCATGCGCCGCGCCGGTCAGGCTTTCGACTTCCAGCTCCATCAGTCGTTGCGCGGCAAAACCGACCATCTGGCGGAGTAAATCAGCATCCCAGCTCTTCTCCAGCAGCGTGCGAAGGCTCATCATCTCATCGGTCATCGTCGGGTCCTCGGTTCGCGTGAAGGTTTGGCGACCAAACCCTACCGGAGATCCGCGATGACCACCGCTGTGGATAAGTGGCCCGCCGCCGCCAGACTCGTGGCGGTCGCTGCGGCGGGCCACTTACCCGCAGCTCCTACACCACTCCAAGGGACACGACCCGCGAAGACACGTTGGCGTCCGGCCGGCAGGCTGCGAAATCATCATGCACGGAGCGGCTGGTATCTCATAGGAGTTGCGCGCGCAAGTTGTAATCGGCGCGCAGTCGAACTCATCGCGGCAGGCTCTGTGCGACCGCAGCCCCCTATAAGGCGGATGACACTGACCCACCCGACGCGTATATTCCTGTCGTTCTCAGGGGGGTTCGATGATTAGAACGCTGATTCTGATTGCTGGAGTGGTGGTGGCCCTTCTGTTGGAAGCAGAAGGCGCGTCGGCATTTACGACCCAGCCGGTCAATCCCGAGACGACGAGCAACCGCCTGGTCGATCCGGACGAACTCGCGGACAAGATGTCGAACGGGCAATCCGGAGGAACGGTTCTCGGAATACCCGGCAATCTGAGGCTCCAGTTCTCTGCACCGCAGTCGGGCAACGGGCCGAGCAGCCCATTTGTCACGAGCCCGAGTACGGTATACGTGCCGAGCGAGCACCGCTGACCGGCCGGTCGCCACCGCCCACCGAACTGCTCCGCGCCAAAGTCCGGCCGCGCCTCGCGTCGGCGGCGGTAGATCTGTCGGCCGAGTTCGGTGCCGTTTCCTCTAACCCTTTGAAAGATTGGCGCGCCCGAGAGGAGTTGAACCCCTAACCCCCAGATCCGTAGTCTGGTGCTCTATCCAATTGAGCTACGGGCGCCTGCCAAGAGCGGGTCGGCGACGCGCGGCGGCCACAACTACTCCACCGCGGTCCGAGAAGGCAAGGCGCATCGTTCCCCGGCGGTGGCTGACGGCTCTTGCCGAAACCACATAGCGCGGATGAGCCCCGATACAATAGCGCCGTACGAGGCCGCCGCGGACGATCCGGCAACCCGCCCGTCGATCACGCTGCTTGCCGGACGGCACCGCCGCGCCGAAGCCGGCCATCCGTGGATTTACTCCAACGAAATCGCCATGGACCCTGCGGCGAAGGCGCTCGCACCCGGTAGTCTCGTCACCGTGCGGCGCGCCGACTCTGGCCCGCTCGGCGTCGCGATGTTCAACCCACACACCCTGCTCGCTGCGCGCCTCCTCGACCGCGATACGGCCACGCCGCTCGGCCGGCGCTTTCTCACGCGCCGGATCGGGCGGGCTCTCAAATTACGCGAGCGGCTGTTCGATTTACCCTTTTACCGCCTCGTCCATGCTGAAGCCGACGGGCTGCCCGGCCTCGTCGTCGACCGGTTTGGGGCGGTTCTCGTGGTGCAGTCGAATGCCGCGGGCATGGCGCGGCTCGAGCCGGTCGTCCTCGATGCGCTCGGCCAATTGCTGAGCCCCGAGGCCGTCGTGCTGCGCAACGACAGCCCGGTGCGGGCGCTCGAAGGACTGCCGTGCGAGACGCGGGTGGCAACGGGCACCCTCGACGGCCCGGTCGCGGTCCGCGAGAACGGCGCGGTGTTCCGCGCCGATTTGCTCGCCGGGCAGAAGACCGGCTGGTTCTTCGACCAGCGCGACAACCGGCGCTTCATCGCCGCCCTGGCGCATGACGCGCGCGTGCTCGATCTCTATTGCTTCACCGGCGGGTTTGCGGTCCAGGCGGCCCGCGCCGGGGCCGCCGCCGTACTCGGCATCGACCGTTCCGAGCCGGCGCTCGCGTTGGCGACCACGGCGGCAGAGCTCAACGGAGTCGGCCGGGTGTGCTCGTTCCGCCGCGGCGAAGCCTTTGCCGAAGCCGGCGGGCTCGCTGCCAACGGCGAGCGCTTCGACATCGTCATCGCGGATCCCCCGGCCTTCGCCAAATCGCGCAAGGAGGTGCCGGCGGCATTGCGCGGCTACCGCAAGCTGGCGCGGCTCGCCGCCTCCGTGACCGCGGGCGGCGGTATCCTCTTCATTGCCTCCTGCTCGTTCCATGTCGGCGCGGCCGAGTTCGCCGAGGCGGTGCGTCGCGGCCTCGCCGATGCCGGCCGCGCCGGCCGCATCCTGCGGGTCGCCGGCGCCGATGCCGATCACCCGATCCATCCGGCATTGCCCGAGACCGCCTATCTCAAGACCCTGACTTTGAGTGTCGACTGAAAAGGGCCGCACGGCCTTCTCCTGCGGCTAGCTTTGGGGATTTTGGGAGTATGATCGAAGGCGAAGGGATTTCGATACGGGAGCGTGCAGATGGGCGCAACGCTGACCCTCTTCGATCTCGCGGGCGCGATCGCTCTCCTGATCTGGGGCGTGCACATGGTGCAGACCGGAATCACGCGCGCCTTCGGCCCCCAGCTGCGGCGCATCCTGGGCTACGCGCTCGGCAACCGGTTCAACGCCTTTCTGGCCGGCCTGGGCGTAACCTCAATCCTACAGAGCAGCACGGCAACGGGGCTGATGGTGACGGCATTCGCGGCCGGGGGGCTCGTCGACCTCATGCCGGCGCTGGCCGTCATGCTGGGCGCCAATGTCGGGACCACGCTGATCGTCCAGGTGCTGTCTTTTGATGTGTCGCGAGTTTCATTCCTGTTCGTTCTGATCGGCGTCTTCATGTTCAGGCGCGGCGGTGTTACGCGCACGCGCGACCTCGGCCGGGTGGGAATCGGCCTTGGTCTGATGCTGATCGCGCTTCAGCATCTCTTTACGATGATCACTCCTTTCGAGGACGTGCCGAGCCTGCGGATGCTGCTGGGTGCGGTCACGACCGACCCGCTGATCGACGTTCTGCTCGCTGCCGGACTGACCTGGGCGGCGCATTCGAGCGTCGCCGTCGTATTGTTGATCATGACCTTTGCCGCCCAAGCGGTCGTGCCGCCGCACGCCGCGTTTGCGCTTGTGCTCGGGGCCAACCTCGGCACAGCTCTGAACCCGCTGCTCGAAAGCGGCATAGCCGGCGACCCCGCCGCCAAGCGCTTGCCGATCGGCAATTTGATCAACCGCGTTGTCGGCTGTGCATTGGCCCTTGCCTTTCTCAACTGGATCGGCCCGGCGCTCGTTACGATCGAGCCCAATGCCGGACGAGCCGTCGCCGATTTTCACACCGGCTTCAACATTGTCCTGGCGTTGGTGTTCTTACCATTGCTGAAACCGTTCGCTCGGTTGCTCGTGCGTCTTCTGCCGGCCCGCGTCGACACGGCCGATCCAGCGCAGCCAATCTATCTCGACTGGGCGGCGCGCGAGACGCCCAGTATCGCGCTCGCCGGTGCCGCACGCGAGGCGCTGCGCATGGTCGATGTGTTCGAGGCCATGCTGCACGGTGCGCTAGATTCTCTCAATCGAGGCGATCGCAAGCGCGTTGCCGAGACCGCGCGCATGGACAACGTGCTCGATCGGCTCGACACCGCGATCAAGGAATATCTCACCTCCCTCGATACCGACGCGCTCGACGAAACCGATCACCGGCGTCTGTCGGAAATCCTGGCATTCACGACCAATCTCGAGCATGCCGGCGATATCGTCGAGAAGAGCCTGATGCCGCTTGCCGCCAAGAGGATCAAACGCGGCGTCAGCTTCTCTCAGGCTGGCCGGGACGAGATCCGCGAGATGATCGAGCGGCTGATCGGCAACGCACGCGCGGCAGCTGCCGTGTTCATGACCGAAGACCCGCGGGCGGCCCGCCAACTCCTCGGCGAAAAGGAAGTTTTCCGGGAGATCGAAGCACGCACAACCGAGGAATATTTCGGACGGGCGCGCGCCGGCCGGGCAGAGACCATTGAAATGAGCAAGCTCCTCCTCGACATCGTGCGCGATATGAAGAGGGTCAACGCTCATCTGGCGGCGGCTGCCTATCCGATCCTCGAGGGGCGCGGCGAACTGCTGCCGAGCAGACTGAAGCAAGATTAAGTTGCGGGGTTTAGAGTGGCGCGTACGAAGAAAAAACGAGCGGGGAAAAGCCTCGTTCCCGATCGAATTGTGGAATTGGAAGCGGCGATTGCCGGCGTGCGCCATGGGCGACAAACCAGCCCGCGCACTGCCCGTCTACTCGCGGGGGGCGTCCCGAGAATGGCGCAAAAGTTGGCTGAAGAAGCGACGGAAGTCGTCATCGAAGCCGTGCGAGGAGAACGCTCGGCGGTCATCAATGAAAGCGTCGACCTCCTCTACAATCTCGTCGTGTTGTGGAGCGAACTCGGTATTACAGCCTCCGAGATTTGGGCCGAAATGGATCGCCGCCAGGCGCTGCTTGGGATGGCGGAGAAGTTGCCGAAGGAAGTCGGGGTCGATTCGACGTCCTCCGCCGGGCCCTAGCGACGAGCGGCGGTCAAATGCTACGAGACGCGCCACCCATCAGAGTGCGCGTCGTGCGGTTCGGATGATTGCCTGCCGTGGGAGGGGATGGTCACACCTTTACGATAGCGCGCCGTTAGGCGATTCGCGCCTTAGCCGCGTGCCGGCGAGGGGCTGGCGGCGACGGCGTCGCGCGGGCGCAGCAGGAACAGCGAGCCGAAGGCGGCGAGGCAAAGTCCGGCCGACAATCCCAGCGCCCCGATCCCGACCCGGTCGAGCAGCAAGCCGAACAGAAAGGGGGCCGCTGATTGCAGCGTGCGGGCCGGCGCCGACAGTAGTCCGCTGCGACGGCCATAGCCTTCCGGCCCGAACAATGCCAATGGCAAGGTGCCCTTGACGATCGTGATCATGCCGTTGCCGGCGCCGTGCAACAGCGCGAACGCGACGATGCCTGGAACCCCGAGCAAGACAACGAACGCGGCACCGATCGGATGCAAAACCGAAGCAATCCGGGCCGAGGAGATCGGGTGGAACGAGCGCAACAGCCCGAACTCGACGAGCCGGGCACCGACCTGAGCGGGACCGACCAGCGCCGCAGCGGCAATTGCCGCGGTCGAGGATGCACCCGCCGCCTGCAGCAAACCCGGCAGATGGGCCGCCATCGCTCCCTGGACAAACCAAGTCGCGGCGAAAAAGAAGCTCAGGATTGGCATCGCCGCACGCGGCGGCTCGGCCGCCGACAATTCCGTCGCAGCCTGCGGCAGCCCGACCGGGGTGCCATGGCGCGGGATCGACAGCCAGTTTAACGGAGCGGCGAGCAGAATGTTTAGTCCGGCCCAGACCAGGCAAGCGGCACGCCAGTCCCATTCATGGAGCAGGAATGCGCTCAACGGCCAGCCGATCGTGCTGGCAAAGCCGGCGATCAGGGTAATCCCGGTAATAGAGCTGCGTGCCTCGCGGCCGTAGAGCCAGGTCAAGGCAGCAAACGCCGGATCGTAAAGACCCATGCCAATACCGACGCCGAGCACCGTCCACGCAATGATCAGTCCTGCGATGCCGTGCGCCGCAGCGAGGATCACCAATCCGGCAGCGATCACCAGGTTCGAAATAGTAAGAAGCACGCGACCGCCGTGGCGGTCGATCAAGCGGCCGACCGATGGGCCCACTGCGGCCGACAGGAGCAGCGCGCCCGAAAACAGGCCAAAGAACACGCTGTCCGGCAGATGGAGCCCTTCGGCAATCGGCGCCCCGAGTATCGCCGGCATGTAATAGCTCGACGCCCAGGCGATGGTCTGCGTCGTGCCGAGCGCGGCGATGACGATCGCCCGGTGGCTCTTCACCGCGTCAGCACCGGCAGCATCTCATTTCAGCGCGTCGAGAGCACGGCGCAGCTGCCAGGCCAGCGGTAGCGTCAATAGAACCACCGCGGCGACGAACAGCATCGCTGGGGTAAGGCCGATCGCGTCGCTGAGCAGTCCGTACAGAGCCGGCGCCAACGCGCCGGCGCCGATCGTCCCGGTATAGAAAACACCAAAGGCGCTATCCCGGCGGTCGGCCGGTACGAGCTCGGGCACGGTGCCGTAGAGCACCGATGACGTACCATTGAGCGCCACGCCGACGATCGGCAACAGCGCCAAAGCGACACCGATCGGCAACGGAAGAAGTGCGAGGATGCCGGCCGCTGTGGCGCCTTCGGTGATCAGTACCGTGGTCAACACTCCGAGCCGCGCCCCGATGAAACCACAGACGAGCTTGCCGGCGGCACCGCCGGCGAAGACCAGTGTCAGCGCGACGCCGATTTCCGGAAGCCCGGCGCCTTTTGCGCGCAACAGAAACGGCAGGAAGGTGAGGAACCCCATCCGCGTCGCGCTGTCGATGACGCCAATCGTCAGGAGCAGCGGGAAGCCGCTGCGTGGCGGATTGGCCCGCTTGTTACCCTTGCTGCTCGAGACCGGGGCGTCAGTGCGCCTGTCGCTCGCGGCAGGCACGCGCCACGGCGCAAGCAGAATGGCACCGGCGCCCAACACCGCGATGATGCCCACCACTGCGGCCGCCAACCGCCAGGACATCACCGCAATCAGGCCGGCGGTGACCGCTGGCAGCGCCATTTTGCCAAGATCTCCGGCAAAATTGTAAGTGCCAAGCGCCCCCCGCGAGCGCGGCCCCTGGTAAGCGGCGGCAACGAGGCTCGACGCGATCGGATGTTGGACGCTCGATCCTAAGCCACCGAGGATCAGCGCGACGACCAGTATGGGCAAGGTTGAGCTTGCGCCAAGAGCCAGATAAGCCGCCCCGGCGATAGCGGTGCCGGCCGCGAGCATCCTCGGTCCGCCTATCCGCGGTGCCAGCTTGGCTGCCGGGACCTGCAAACCCGCCATCGCGCCGGCAAAAAGCGCGCGCAGGACGCCTATCGCGGCGTAGGTCAACGCAAACTCCGTCTGCAGGATCGGGAGCAGCAGATAGAGCGTGTCGGTCAAGCCGTCATGCAGCGCATGGGCGCCGCAAGCGACCCAGAGCGCGCGCCTTCGGCCGAGATCGGGACCGTCCGTAGGGCCGGTTGCGATCGAGAGAGTCGTGGTTGTCATGACGCGGTTTTCCCACCATGAAGGTTTGATGACAAACGACTTGTCCTGACCGGTAGATGTGAGGAAAACTCACGGCCATGCCTCGCGCTCGCCTGCCGCCGCTCAATGCAGTAAAGGCCTTCGAAGCGGCCGCTCGGCTGGGAAGCTTCACACGCGCAGCCGACGAGCTCAGCGTTACCCACGGCGCGGTAAGTCGGCAAATTCGCCTACTGGAAGAATGGCTCGGCACCAGCCTCTTCCTGCGCACCAGCCGTAACGCCGTGCCGACCCGGGCCGGGACCGACCTTTTGGCCGAGGCCGGGCCGGCGCTCGACCGGCTGGCGACCGCCTCGCTGCGTCTTCAGACCGGTAAGGCCCTCGGAGTGCTCCACATATCGGCGCTTCCGACCTTCGCGATGCGCTGGCTCATTCCGCGTCTGCCAGAACTTCAGCGGGAACATCCCGCGCTCGAAACGCGGATCGTCACCGCGAGCACGCCGGCCGAACAGTTCGGCATGGGTGTCGATGTCGTCGTCTCGGGACCGGCGCGCCAGCCCGGTTGGGTTGGCACCCGATTTCTCGGCGAAGCGTACTTGCCGCTGTTGAGCCCCGGCCTGATGAAGGAAAGCCCGTTGCGAAGACCGGCGGATCTCGCGCGGCACACGCTGCTCCATGCGGCAACGCGACGGCAAATGTGGCTGCGCTGGCTGACTACTGCCGGGGTACCCGATCTCAAGCCGGCTCGCCATCAGGTTTTCGAGCATTTTTACTTCGCTATTCAGGCGGCGGTCGAGGGGCTTGGTGTGGCAATGGGCCCCTTGGCGCTCGTCAGTGATGAATTGCGCGAGGGACGGTTGCTGGCGCCGATCAAAGAACCGGCGATCCGGACCCGCGGGTATTTTGTTTATACGCCGGAGACGAATGGCGAGGCTCCCGCGATCAGCGCTTTGCGGCAATGGCTACTCGATGCGGGCCGTTTGGCGGAAAGCGAATTTCCCGCGTACCTCTCCTCAACATCGACTTAAGCAGTCAGGCGGTGGAGATTTTAACAAAGGGGTTCGAGCTGATCATTTTCGACTGCGACGGGGTGCTGGTCGATAGCGAGCCGATCATCAATCGAGCCCATGCCCAGGTGCTGACCGCTTGCGGCTACTCGATTACGGAAGAAGCTCTGATCGAGCGCTTCTGCGGGATGAGCGACCCTGACATGCTCCAGATCATCGAACGCGAGCATGGCCGCGCGCTTCCGGCGTCCTATAGCGAGCGCGTCGCCGAACTGATCGAGAGCGGGTTCAGTCAATCGCTGGTCTCAATCGAGGGAGTTACCGAACTGCTCCACCAGCTGCAATTGCCCGTTTGCGTCGCGTCGAGCAGCGGGCCGGCGCAAATCCGCCGCAAGCTCGAATTGACCGGGCTTCTGACGTATTTTGGCGACAACCTGTTTAGCGCAACCATGGTCGCACGCGGCAAGCCTGCCCCCGATCTCTTCCTCTACGCCGCCGAGCAGCTCAGCGCGGCGCCAGCTCGCTGTCTCGTCATCGAAGATAGCCCGGCAGGTATCGATGCCGCCATTGCCGCCGGGATGACCGCGATCGGCTTTTCCGGAGGAAGTCATTGCGGACCCGAGCACGCCGCTCGCCTGCAGACGCGCGGAGCCAAATTGGTCACCGCGAACATGCGCGAATTGGCGGCTGCCTTGGCGAGGCTCGCCTAAGCCCTCGGCGGCCGCGATGCATGCCGAGCCTACTCGAGGCTAGGGTCGCCGCGCGTTTCGCGTTAGAGTTGGTTAAATCAAGCGACCGCAGGCCCTAAATGCCTTCTGTCCGTCGTCTCGCCGCGATCCTTGCCGCCGATGTGGCGGGGTATTCGCGGCTGATGGGGGCGGACGAGGAAGGCACGCTCGAACGCCTCAAGGCGCTGCGCCGCGAGCTCCTCGATCCGAAAATCGCCGAGCATCATGGCCGCATCGTCAAGACCACCGGCGACGGCCTGCTGGTCGAATTTGCCAGCGTCGTCGATGCGGTGCGCTGCGCGGTCGCGGTGCAGCAGGCGATGGCCGAGCGGAACACCGGTGTCGCGGCGGACAACCGCATCGAATTGCGCATCGGCATCAATCTCGGCGACGTGATCGTCGAGGGCGACGACCTCTATGGCGACGGCGTCAACATCGCCGCGCGGATCGAGGCCCTGGCCGATGCCGGCGGGGTGTTCGTCTCCAATACGGTCCATGATCACGTGCGCGACCGGCTGCCCTTTGTCTTCGAGGATCTGGGCGAGCAGCAGGTCAAGAACATCGCCCGGCCGGTGCGGGTCTACCGGGTTCGCGACCTGGCCGCCGCCAAGAGCCCATCGCGCGCCGGTCGCTGCCACTCCCCGACAAGCCGTCGATCGCGGTGCTACCATTCACCAATATGAGCGTCGATCCCGAGCAGGAGTATCTTCGCCGACGGCATCGCCGAGGACGTCATCACCGCACTGGCGCGCTATCCGTCGCTGTTCATCATCGCCCGCAATTCCTCGCTTCACCTACAAGGGCCGCGCGGTCGACGTGAAACAGGTCGGGCGCGAGCTCGGCGTGCGGTATGTGCTCGAAGGCAGTCTGCGCAAGTCCGGCAATCGCATCCGCGTCACCGCGCAACTCGTCGAGGCCGAGACCGGTAAACATGTCTGGGCCGAGCGCTACGACCGCGATCTCGCCGACATCTTTGCTGTGCAGGACGAGATTACCGAGGCGGTAACCGTGGCGATTGCCCCGGCCATCGCCGACGCCGAGCAGCAACGAGCCATACGCAAGCCGCCCGAACATCTCGACGCCTGGGCCGCCTATCAGCGCGCGCTCTGGCATATGAGCAGAGCCACTACCGGCGATAACGCGCTTGCCCAGAAATTTCTTCAGCAAGCAATCGACCTCGACCCGACTTTTGCCGGGCCTCACCGCGGGCTCGCCGAGGCTCAGTTCTATGCGGCGGTCGTTTTTAGAACGCGCAGTCTCCCAGAAGTGCAGAGTTCGATGGAAGCATCTGGCGCGTCGCGCAGTTGCGCTCGATGACGGGGATGCAGAAGCACATCTTGGCTGGGCGTAACTTCTTACTTAGCTTTCGGGGCGATTACGAGGGGGCGCTGGCGGAGGCCGAGCGCGCAATCGCATTAAGCCCGAACTTGGCGATTGCACGCGGCTGGCTCGGCCACGTCCTCATTTGGTCGGGGCGACCCAAGGATGGGCTCCCGAGATCCAAAGATATCGGCGGCTCGATCCTCGCGATCCGTCCATGGCGATATTGTCGATGCAGGAGGTCGGTAGCCCGTTATTTCTGCCACGAATACGAAGCTGCGACGCAAGCGGCAAAAGGGGTAATCCGATCTTACCCCGATTTTCCTATTGGCCTACCGCTGGCTGCCGCGGCGTTGGGGCAGGCTCGGCCGGATTGAGGAAGCGAAGCAGGCATTAGAGACGGCCGTTATGGTTTCGCGGGCTGCTTTCGAGATGTACGTCCGAGCGCGCCCCCCCTGGTTCCGGCGCGGAAGACCACGCCCATATGCTCCGAAGGGCTGCTTAAGGCCGGGTGGCGCGAAGGTTGAGCCAAACCCGCCGCCTCGCCGCGATCCTTGCCGCCGATGTGGCGGGGTATTCGCGGCTGATGGGGGCGGACGAGGAAGGCACGCTCGAACGCCTCAAGGCGCTGCGCCGCGAGCTCCTTGATCCGAAAATCGCCGAGCACCATGGCCGCATCGTCAAGACCACCGGCGACGGCCTGCTGGTCGAATTTGCCAGCGTCGTCGATGCGGTGCGCTGCGCGGTCGCGGTGCAGCAGGCGATGCCCGAGCGAAACACCGGTGTCGCGGCGGACAACCGCATCGAATTGCGCATCGGCATCAATCTCGGCGACGTGATCGTCGAGGCCGACGACCTCTACGGCGACGGCGTCAACATCGCCGCGCGGATCGAAGCCTTGGCCGATCCCGGCGGAGTATTCGTCTCCAATACGGTCCACGATCACGTGCGCGACCGGCTGCCCCTTGTCTTCGAGGATCTGGGCGAGCAGCAGGTCAAAAACATTGCCCGGCCGGTGCGCGTCTACCGGGTTCGAGATGCCAGCACCGCTGGCAAAAACCCAGTCGCCACCGGCGCTGCCGCTCCCCGACAAGCCGTCGATCGCGGTGCTGCCCTTCGCCAATATGAGCGGCGACCCGGAGCAGGAGTATTTCGCCGACGGCATGGTCGAGGAGATCATCACCGCGCTCTCCCGCATCCGCTGGCTGTTCGTCATCGCCCGCAATTCGAGCTTCACCTACAAAGCGCGAGCCGTTGATGTGAAGCAGATCGGGCGCGAGCTGGGCGTGCGCTACGTACTCGAAGGCTCGGTGCGTAAAGCTGGCCACCGGGTGCGCATCACCGCGCAGCTGATTAACGCGTTCAGTAGCGCGCATCTCTGGGCCGACCGATTTGACGGCGATCTCGACGACGTTTTCGAGCTTCAGGACAAGATCGCCCTTAGTGTCGCCGGCGTCATCGAACCAGCCCTACGAGCTGAGGAGATTCGCCGGTCTTCTGATCGGCCGACCAATGATCTGACCGCCTATGACTTCTATTTGCGTGCTCTTTCGCACTGGAGCTCATACGACGAGCGGCGTGTCCTTCAAGCACTCGACCTGCTTGAGAAAGCGGTTGAGCGCGATCCGCGTTACGGCCCAGCTCTCGCCCTGGCGGCCCATTGTCATCTTTTGCTGGCCGTAAGTGGCGCGACCGAAGACCCGGAAACGGACCGCCGCACCAGCATCGATCTTGCTCGGCGGGCCCTTCTGATCGGTCCTGACGACCCTGACGTTCTTGCACCTGCTGGCTTTGTGCTCGGATGCTTCGGCGACGACATCGATGTCGCACTCGGGTTGATTGACCATTGTTGCTCCCTCAACCCGAGCTGTGCTCGCGGCTGGTATTCGAGTGGCGTGCTCAGGATTTTTGCCGGTCAATCGCAGGTTGCCCTCGAACATTTCGAGCGCCTCTTGCGCCTAAGCCCGAGGGACCGCTTAACCGATTACCTGACAGGAATTGGCGAGGCCCTATTTTTCAGTCGCCGGTTTGTCGAGGCGGTGCCGAATCTGCTCGCATCACTGGAACGCGCTCCGCGGTTCCCCGTGACATACCGTGTCCTTGCTGCTTGTTATGCCCATATGGGGCGGCTCGACAAGGCGCGAGAGGTCGTCGGGCGGTTGCGCACCATCACACCGCTCGTGGTGCCGAGCGCCACCTACTATCGGAACCCGGGGGACCGCGAACTGTTCTTGTCGGGCCTGCGGCTGGCGATAGGCGAGGCGACATGAGCCAGACCCGCCGTCTCGCCGCGATCCTGGCCGCCGATGTGGCGGGGTATTCGCGGCTAATGGGGGCGGACGAGGAAAGCACGCTCGAACGCCTGAAAGCGCTGCGCCATGATTTCGTCGATCCGAAGCTCACCGCAGCCAATTCTCGCGAAGAAGGCCGTCGATCCGGGCGAACTCCCCCTCGTTGTCGGTAACGATGGTATAGCCGAGTGCAACTGCCTGAGCAGCGATGAGCAGATCGTTGCCGCCGATTGGCCTTCCGATCTGTTCGAGCCGGGTGCGGATCAAGGCATAAGCGGCATCGGCGGGCGCCTCGAATGGGAGTACGTCCAGCGCGCCAAGTACCGCTTCCAGCTGCGTCGCCAGCCTTGGCGATCCTCTCTTCGTAGCCCCGTAGCGTAATTCCGCGGCGACGATGATGCTGGTGCAGATCTGTGCCTCGCCTATCTTGCGGATGTGTTCGGATATGCGGCCCTGCGGGTGGCGCACCAGGTCGGAGACGACATTGGTGTCGAGCAAGTAGCGCATCAAAGCCCGACGGGGTCGGGGGGCAGATCGGTGATCGGCGGAAAATCTTCCTCGAGCGGGGCGAGGGTGGCCAGCAAGGCCAGCAGGGATTTAGGCGGAGTGGGCTCGATGATCAGCCTTTCGCCCTCCTTGCGAATGATGGCGTCCTCGCCGGGCAATTCGAACTCGCGAGGAATGCGCACTGCTTGGTTTCGGCCGTTTTTGAAAAGCTTGACATGTCGTTGCGGGGTCACGGCCACTCCGTTGGCATATGTTTAAGCATATGCTATATACGTCTCCCGATCAACCACTGCAAGCTGCTGTGGAAATGGACAGAACATCGGACCGAAGAAGAAATGGGAGCTGTAATAGCCATTTCGGGTAATCTCGGCATCAGAGCTGACCCTGGTCGACTATGTCCGCAACCCGCCGTCTAGCTGCCATCCTCGCCGCCGATGTGGCGGGGTATTCGCGGCTGATGGGAGCGGACGAGGAGGGCACGCTCGAACGCCTCAAGGCGCTGCGCCGCGAGCTCGTTGATCCGAAAATCGCCGAGCACCACGGCCGCATCGTCAAGACCACCGGCGACGGCCTGCTGGTCGAATTTGCCAGCGTCGTCGATGCAGTGCGCTGCGCGGTCGCGGTGCAGCAGGCGATGCCCGAGCGGGACACCGGCATACGTGCGGAAAGCCGCATCGAATTGCGCATCGGCATCAATCTCGGCGACGTGATCGTCGAGGGCGACGACCTCTACGGCGACGGCGTCAACATCGCCGCGCGCATCGAAGCCCTGGCCGATCCCGGCGGGGTGTTCGTCTCCAATACGGTCCATGACCACGTGCGCGACCGGCTGCCCTTTGTCTTCGAGGATCTGGGCGAGCAGCAGGTCAAGAACATCGCTCGACCGGTACGGGTCTATCGGGTCCGCGCGGCCCTCACCCACCCCGCCGCAGATGCGCCGGGGTCCCCCCTCTCCCGCATTGCGGGAGAGGGTGCCGAGCGCCGGAGGCGTGAGGCGGGTGAGGGCAGCCGCAGCGCTGCCGCTGCCCGACAAGCCGTCGATCGCGGTGCTGCCGTTTGCCAATATGAGCGGCGATCCGGAGCAGGAGTATTTCGCCGACGGCATGGTCGAGGAGGCCATCGCACCCGACCCCGCCTGCAAAAGTGCCTCAAAAAGTGAGAGTTATCAAGGGCTTTGCAGGGGATGGGGTGCGCGGGGATGATCCCGATAGTGCCACGATTAGTGCTTCTTGAATAGTGCTATGGGACAACCTATTGCCCATAAATAATTTCATGAAGCGTGGTTGCCGGATATCATTTTTCCAAGCGTTTGACCCAGCGGAGATCCCCGAAAAGACGAAGCTGATGGAGGAACTCGAAAAGTCTGATCCACCCCCACGTCCCGACCTTGCGTTGTGCGACTGCCGACCCGGTAAGTTGGTGCCGCACTTTCGTGATTGTTTGTATAACGCCCGCAAAGCCTGGATGAAGATTCATCAGATCGGCAGGTAGCTCGCAGCTACCTGCCTCTGAATGGTCAGCCAGAACGAGGCCAAAACACGTCGTCGTTTGCCCTTCACGGTTAGTCCTTTGCGCGCGACGCCCAAACCAGCGTGTCGATGACGCGCAGCAGCAGTTCGGCACGGTCGTTGATCTCATCGCCGTGCATCTCGGTCATCTCGGCCACCCAGGCGTCCAGATCGGGGATGTCGCGCCGCGATCCTCGCGGCCGATGTGGCCGGCTATTCGCGGCTGATGGGGACGGACGAGGAAGGCACGCTCGAACGCCTCCAAGCGCTGCGCCATGAGTTCGTCGATCCGAAAATCGCCGAACACCACGGCTAACAGGGGATGATCCGCCTCACCAAGCATGCGCAAGAGGCGATCAGCGCACGGGACATCGCTGTCGATTGGATCGAGGCGGCGGTCAGCGCGCCGGATTGGATCGAACCCGATCCGCGCCATCCGGATCGCATCCGATCCTATAAAGCGATCGCGGAACATGGTGGCCGGGTGTTGCGGGTTGTGCATCGACCCGAGGGCGATGATATCCTGATCATCACAGTACACTTCGACCGCAGAGCCCGGCGATGATCAGAACTTCCTATGACCCAGAGGCCGACGCGATGTTTGTCTGGTTCGGCCCGGAAGGCGTCAAATCCGTCAAGACGAAAGAGGTCGCGCCAGGGATCATGCTAGATCTCGACAGCGAGGGGCGGGTGATCGGGATCGAGGTGCTCGATCTGAGCGAGCGCATGATCCGGGGAAAGGCCGCAGCCTGACGGCTGCGAAAATGATGGGCCCGGCAGGGCAAGTCATGTCGAACGTCGCCTCGCCGCGATCTCCCCGCCGATGTGGCGGGCTCCCCGCGGTTGACCCGGCGGACGAGGAAGGCGCCCTCGACGCTCATTGATCGGACGCTCGCCGCAGCCGTTTCTCGTGCCGAAGCCCGTTGGGTCCGAGCGAACTCGCCCTCGTTATCGGCGAAAGACGAGTGCCGCGAGTTCGTTGACCCGAAAATCGCCGCAATCTCATGATAGGGGATAGCTTCGCGACGACAGTTATGGATCCAAGTCTAGGCGATGCGCCCGTTATTCACGTCAGAAACAGCGAATAACAGCGGATATCAGCGAACGCTTTTGCTGTTTTTCACAGCTGTACATAGCCGAGATGGCACGGATTCTGTGGCAAAGCTGTTTCCGCAGGCTGTTCTTTGGCTGCAAATAACAGCGATATCAGCGAAGACTGCACCGGAGCGGTGCATGATTGTCACGGCGCCGACGCTCGCGCTCGTTTGGTTTCGCGGAGGGCGGGGGTAGGCAGGGTCAGGCGAAAGACGGTGCCGGCGCCGGTCGACGAGGCGAGGCTCAGCTCGCCGCCATGGGCGCGCACCAGCTCGCGGGCGATCGCCAGGCCGAGACCGCTGCCGCCGGGGCGGGCCGAGCCGAAAAACGGCCGAAACAGGTTCTCGCGCGCCTTGGGCGGCAGGCCGGGGCCGTCATCGGCAACCTCGATCGCAATCGTCGCGGCATCGCGCGCCGCGGCAAAGCGCAGCCGGTGCGCCCCGGCTTCGACCGCATTGCGGGCGAGGTTGAGGAACACCCGGTAGAGCTGATCGCGGTCCGCTTCGACGATGAGATCGGGCGGGATCTCGTCTTCGATCGCCAGATCGTGCTCGGATACCGCGAGACCGGGGCCGATTTCGTCGATCAGCGGCGTCAGCGGAAAGCGTGCTGCGCGCGAGCGGCGGGGTGTCCTCGCGCGAAAAGTCGAGGGTGTGGGTGCACAGCGCGATGGCGCGGTCGATCGCATCGAGCAGGCGCGGCGCGACCCGGCGCACCTCCGGCGCGGCGCTGGCGCTGAGGCCGTCGGTCACCAGGCGCGCCGTCGAAAGGATGTTGCGCAAATCATGATTGATCTTTGTCACCGCCGTGCCGAGCGCGGCGAGCCGCGCCCGCTGGCCAAGCGCCTGGCGCACCGTGGTCTGTAATACTGCGAGCTCGCGCTCGGCGACACCGATCTCGTCCCGCCGGCGGCCGGCGGAGATGACCCGCGAGGCGTCCTCGGGATCCTCGCGGAACTCCATCATGCTGGCGGTGATCCGCCGCATCGGCCGCACCAGGAGCCAATGCAGGCTCAGATAGACGAGCGTCGCCGTCACCAGCGAGAGAACCAGTGAAAGTTCGAGGATGCGGATGCCGAAATCCCACAGCTCATTGCGCAACGGCGCCTCGTCGAGCAGCACCTCGGCAGTATCCGCATTGTTCGCTCCCGCCGGGCCGAGCACCCGCAGGATGCGGTTGCCGTCGCCGAACAAGGTGCGGAACGAGCCGCGGATCGCGAGCAGAACGTTCGGGTGGGTCAGGTCGATCGTGAAATCGGGGCGCGGCGGCTCGGCGCGGTCGAGCCGCAACGCCGATCCGTCGGCGCGACGGACAGCCACGCCCTGCGCCCCGACGCGGTCGAGAAGCTTATCGGTCAGGCTCCGGTCGAGATGGCCGGTCGGGCTCGCGTCGAGTGCCAATGTCGCGATATACCCGGCGGCCAAGCGGTTCTCGAAATAGGTCATGCGATAGCGCGCGACCGAGGGCACAAAGATCAGCACCTCCCCGACCATCACGAAAAACGCGGTGAGGATCAGCAGGCGGGCGGAGAGGCTCTTCAGCGGCACGACCACTCCTCAGCCGAAGCGCGCGAGAAAGCGCACCAGCCGGCGGGTGCGCGGCGAGAACAGGGTCGGCGTATAATAGCATCCTGCGGCCCGCTTGCTCGCTTCGCCGCGCGTCGGATAGGGCACGATCAAATTAGCGAGCGCGCCGATTTTGAGCCTCTGCGCAATCGCCAGCGCCCAAGGGAGGATCAGATCGCCGGCGCCGGCGCCGAGGATCGAGGCTCCGACGATCCGGCCATTCCTGCCCAGCACAACCTTGACCAGCCCTTCGGTGTCCCGTTCGGTCTGGGCGCGGTCGTTCTCCAAGAATGGCCATTCCAGCACGCGCGCATCCTCGCCGGCAGCGGCCTGCGTCAAGCCGACCTGCGCGAGTTCGGGGTCCGTGTAAGTGACCCAGGGGAGCGCCCGGTAATCGACCTTGGCGGGGAGCCTGAAGAGCGCGTTCCGAATGACGATCCCGGCGTGATAGAGCGCGACGTGGGTGAATTGCGGGCCGCCCGCCACATCGCCGATGGCAAAGGCGCGCCGGTTGGTCGTGCGCAGCCGGGCGTCGACGGTGATCCCTTTGGCGGTCGCCTCAATCCCGGCCGCGGCCAGGTCGAGAGTCTCGATGCTCGGGCGGCGCCCCGCTGCGACCAGGAGATGCGACCCCGCAATCCGCTCGCCGCCGGCGAGCCGGGCGACAATCCCGTCGGCGTCGCGCTCGATGCCGGCGATTTCGATGCCGGGCCGGATCGCGATCCCTTCGCCGGCAAGATGGCCGGCGAGACTGGCGACGAGTTCGGGATCGTCGCGCGGGAGGACTGGTCCGACGTCGAGCACCGTGACCCGCGCGCCCAGCCGGCGATGGGCCTGCGCCATTTCGATACCGATCGGACCGCCGCCGATCACGATCAGATGGTCCGGCCGCTTCGCGGTTGGCGAAAATCGTTTCGTTCGTCAGGTAGGGAACATCCGCGAGCCCGGGGATCGCCGGGACCGCAGCATACGAGCCGGTCGCGATGACAAAGCGGCGCGGCCGGATCTCGGTCTCGCCGGCGCGGATCGTAGTGGGACTTGTGAAGCGCGCCTCGCGGCGCAGGACCCTGACCCCGAGCCGCTCGAACCGCTCGACGGAGTTGTTCGGCGCAATCGCGGAGATGACGTTTTGGACACCATCCGCGGCCGCAGCGAAATCGACGTCGGGCCGGGGAGAGGTGATGCCGAGCGCCGCGCCCCGCCGCGCCAGGTTTGCAAGCCGCGCGGCGGCGAGCAGCGATTTCGAGGGGACGCAGCCGAAGTTGAGGCAATCGCCGCCCATCAGCCCGCGCTCGATCAAGACCACGTCGGCACCCATTTGAGCCGCTCCGGCCGCGACCGCCAGACCCGCCGAGCCGGCGCCGATGATGCAAAGATCGGGTGCGAGCGTCCCGGTCATGCCGGCCTTTTGCTGCGCCAGTGCTTGTAGGCGACCGGGACCAGCGCCAGCAGGGCCAGCCCGACGATCGGAACCAATAGGCTCGGTTTGAAGATGATCGCCAGATCGGGTTCCTCGACCAGGCTGCCGAGCCCGTTGCCGAGACTGGCGTAGATAAAGGTGCCGGGGACAATGCCGAGAAAGGTGGCGAGCACGTATGTCGGCAACCTGACGCCGACCAATGCCGGAACCAGATTGACGAGCCAGAACGGGAAGATCGGCACCAGTCTCAGCACCAGCAGATAGTTGAAGGCATCGGCACGGAACCCGGCCTCGAGCTTGCCGACGAACCGTCCGGCGCGTTGTGTCAGGCCGCCGAGACCAGCGCGGGCGGCAAGGAAAATGGCGGTGGCGCCAAGCGTCGCACCGGTCACCGCGCACAGCCCGCCGATCCAGGTTCCAAACAGAAAGCCGCCGGCGATCGTCAATACAGCGGCACCGGGGACCGACAGCGCGACCAGCATCGCATAGACCGTGATGTAGACGAACGCGGCGAGAATGCCCCATTGCTGAACGAGGCCGCACAGCCAATCGCGGTTCTGGGCGAGCGCCGAGAAGGTCAGATAGCGATAGCCGCCCGCCAGCATGAAAACGATCCACGCGGCGAGGAGAAGGGCGAGGGGCAGGAGCGCTCGGGCGGAAACAAGTCGTTGCGTAGAGGTGTGGTCAGCCATCGAATCGGTGCCGCGGTCAAGAAACCCCGATGCTAACCCGTCCTGGGGGGTGGGCTAGTCACCTTCGTGTGAAATTAGCGGAACCTTTCGTCTGGAATTTCGGTCACCGCAGAACGTAGCGTGCTGGGAACCCGCCAGATATATCGATGATCTCCAGGCGGCAGAACGGATCGCCATCGCTGATGCTCGCGATTTTCGACGATGGGGCCAACCGTTTGGCACCCAAGGTGATAGGGCTCTACACTGCCCTCCTCGCCGTCAATCTGCTGGTCTGGGTCTGGGCGGTTGCTGCGTTTCACCGCTATCCACTGCTATTAGCGACCGCGCTGATAGCCTATGGCTTGGGCCTGCGGCACGCGGTCGACGCGGATCACATCGCCGCGATCGACAACATCACCCGCAAGTTAATGCAGGAGGGCAAGCGGCCCATCACGGTCGGGCTCTTCTTCTCGCTCGGCCACTCCACCGTCGTGTTTGCCGCCTCGCTGGTCATTGCCCTGACGGCGAGCAGCCTGCAGCAGCGCTTCCCGGGGTTGATCGAGGTCGGCGGCGTGGTCGGCACATTGGTCTCGGTGTTTTTCCTAATGGGCATCGCAATCATTAATTTCTTCGTGCTGGTGGGCGTGTACCGGCTCTTCCAGCGCGTGAGGCGGGGCAAGACTTACACCGAAGAGGAACTGAACGTCTTTCTGTCGTCGCGGGGGTTATTCGGCCGCCTGTTGCGCGGGCTCTTCCGGCTTATTTCCCGCAGCTGGCATATGTATCCGCTCGGGTTCCTGTTCGGGCTCGGTTTCGATACAGCCACCGAGATCGGCGTGCTCGGGATCTCGGCCGCAGAAGCATCCAAGGGGCTGTCGGTCTGGTCGATCTTGGTGTTCCCCGCGCTGTTTACCGCAGGGATGTCGCTGGTCGACAGCAGCGACGGCGTACTGATGGTCGGCGCTTATGGTTGGGCGTTCATGAACCCGGTGCGCAAACTGCATTACAACATGGCGATAACCGGCTTTTCGGTGGTCTTCGCCGTGCTGGTCGGCGCGGTAGAGGCGTTGGGTTTGGTCGGGGACAAATTCGGCTTCAAAGGCGGCTTATGGTTCACGGCCGGTACCACAGGGGCTCATTTCGCGGCGCTTGGGTACCTGGTGGTCGCCATATGCGGAGCGACCTGGCTCATCGCTTTTGTGATCTACCGGGCGATGGGTCATGAACAAAATCCCTGACCTCGACCATTTATAGTTAATTTCCCGGATATCGATTGCAACCAAAGAGCGCGAGTCGCATTATCTCGCGGCAGATGCTCATTGCCCCCGTCACCGCAGCCAGCTGACGAGGGAGAAGCCCCGGTCGTCGCGACCGGGGTTTCGTTCTTCGGAGGGTTGAATGCGCCTGCGGGTGGCAATCCGACGCCACAGCCGTCCGCTTTCGAGGAGCTGCCATGTAACGAGCGCCGGCAGACCGATCGTCAGATCGCGCGCTCGCTTCAAGAGGGAAAGGGCGAGCGCCGTCTCCGGCGTCAGGCCGAAGCCGGCGCCGAGCAGAATATAAGCTCCTTCCTGGACCCCTACCGCATTCGGAACGGCAAAAGCGAGGCTGCGTGCCGCGTAAAGCAGGCTCTCGATCACCAATACCGCAGTAAAACCGAGAGAGGCGCCAGCGAAGCGCAACGCGACCCATGCCTCCAGCGTGCTCGCGATCCAGCAGGCCAGGTGGAGCGCAAAGCTGGAAAACACTTGCCCCCGCCGGCGATAGATGGCGGTTAGAGCGGTATGGAGGGCTGCCGCGCCGACAGCCGTCTTATCGGCCCAGCCATGGCCGAGCACCCGGGCAAATCGGTTGAGCAGGTCGAAGCCGCGACGCTGGACGACGAGAAATCCCGCCGTGAGAGGTGCCGCAGCAATCAGACCGATCGCGACGGGAGTGGCGATTGCGGCGCCCGGCTTGACATATATGAGACAAGAGAGACCGAGCGCGGTATAGGCGAGCTGTCCGAAGAGTTCGAGAGTGACATCGACAATAGTGCTCGCCGTGGCCGTGGTCCCGTCGACACCCGCCAGGGTGACGGCGCGCGCACCCAGTACATACCCGCCGATTTGCGAAAGCGGCAGCAACTCGGATCCGGAGTCGCGGACGAGGCGACCCCAAACCGGCACCCAAAGGCTGGTGCCGGGGATCAGCACGCCCCACGCGATCCCCATTACGGCCACCAGCGCGAGGTGAATCGAGCAGATCACGGCGAAACCGGTCCAGCCGACCGCAATCAGCGGGCGGGTGACAGCTTGCGCTCCGAAATGAAAGACCAACACCGCGATCAAGCTCAGTCCGACGACCGCCGCAAGCGCGGAAAAGAGCTTCACACGCGCTCTTCCCTTACCGCACGAAACCCGCTGCCCAAACGTAGGCCGGCTAGGACTATTGCGGCCAGTCTAGGCAGGAAGCGAGGCTGCAGGAGATCAGGCGCGAACTCCCTCATGCGCCTGTCGTGTTCGACGCAACACTCTTCGACAAAGCCGCGCAGCGTGAAGCCTTCGAGAAAGACGCTCGCCTGCGTGGCCGAGAAGTCCCGTCCATCGTTCGCCCGGCGGCCGCGTCGCACGGTGCCGAGCAGCCGCCCAATCGCTCGGCCGTAATACCAGGCCGCATTTACGCCGCGCAAGCCGGCCGGCTATGCCTCCGCGCGCCGCCTGTTGCCAGGCCATCCAATTGATAAAGAAGACGATGTGCCGGGTTTCCTCGCGCATCAGCATGTCGAAGATCTCGAAAAGCCGTTCAGGCAAGAAAGCAGACCGGCGCGCGATCTTGAAAACGCCAAAACCGAGAAACGAATCGAGGCATTCGCCGTAGCCAAAATCCGCAAAGACCCGGCGGAGATCAGGGCTGAGCGGCTCGTCGAGCGGACGCTCTTCTGCAGCTATGCCGTAGCGCCTGATCATCTCGCGCAGCAGTTCGGCGTGACGCGCCTCTTCGAACCCTTGGAGGGCGACCGCGTCGCGCACCGCCGGGTCGGCGATCGTTTGGGCGTAGGCGTTGACGAGGGCACCCGCGCGCCGTTCGGTGTAGAGGACTTCCTCCCAAAACGGGATGGCGCGCAAACGTTCGAGCGCCAAATCGTCGAGGTCGGGCCAGATCAGCGTCGCGGGGTCGAAGCGACAGTGGCTGGCGATGAAATCTCGACAGAAGCGCTCCTTGTGCTCGTCGGATCCGATCTTCATCAGGAGACTGGAATTATGCTTGGCCGCCGCATGAAGCGGCGCGCAAACCGCATCAGGCGCGGCACGAAATTGGGCCGCAGGAGACGAGGATCGTAACCGGAAAGGCGTCGCTCGTTTTCTTCTAGGCAAACGTCAATCAGCCCGGCGATCGACATGTCGACGGCACCGACCGCTTTGCCGCCGGTCAAAGTGAAGTTGTTGTCTTGGACCGCGGCTCCCGATCCGGCATCGCCGGCACCGCTGACCCCACGGGCAATGCCGATGCGCTCCCACACCAGAAACATCCAGACCGCCAGCACCTTCGCTGCGAAGAGCGGCCGACGCCACCATGCCAGGTTTCGTTTGTGCCACGCCACCCAATTGACAAAAAACAGGATATGCCGGCCTTCCTCTTGCATTACGGGTTCGAAGCTATCGATGAGGGGCGACGGGAAGAAACCCGATTGTTTGGCCAGCGCGAACAGGCCAAAGGCGAAGAAGCTGTCGATGCACTCGCTGAAGCCGGTCACCATGAAGGCCCATTCCGGATCGCGCGGATGGCGATATTCCGGCTCCGGCGCCAAGCGGATGCCGTACGCCTCGACGAGGTTGGAAAGGACCTGCTTGTGGCGCCCTTCCTCGAACCCGTCCAGTTCGATGGCGCGCCGCAGCAATGAGTCCTTGATTATCGCGGCGTAGCTCAATACACGCTGGCGGGCCTTCCCCTCGGTCTGCACCGCGATATCCCAGATCGGCAGGCTGACGAGGCGCTCGCGAGCCTCGGCATCGAGCAGCGGCCATTCGATGATCGATGGCTTGTATGGGTTGTGCGTGTCGAGCAGCATACGACAAAAGGCCGTCTTGTGCGCCTCGCTGCCGAGATCGATCGGCCCCGGTCTGCTTGCTGTCCAAATCCGGGCGGCATGGTCGGCAGCCTTGACCGCCGCATCATCGAACATCCGCAAAACCTCCTGTGTTGGAGCCCAATTCGGCGCGCCCTTCGCCGATTGCTAAAGCCGCGTGCATAGAGAACACTTCGGCGGGCGGTTACATCCTCTCTCTCCCGGCCCGCCGTTGACGCCCCCGGCCGGCCCCATTATATAGCCGCCTCCGCTCGAGAGAGATGCCCTAATCGGAACCGCAGCCGTGAAGCGTACTTATCAGCCCAGCAACTTGGTTCGCAAACGCCGTCACGGTTTCCGGGCGAGGATGGCGACGGTCGCCGGCCGGCGGATTTTGGCGGCGCGCCGGGCGAAGGGCCGCAAGCGTCTTTCCGCCTAAGGCCACGGGCTCCGGATCAGCCTCAAACCTTGTGCGGCGACCTCGAAACGCTGAAAATCCGCGCCGACTTTCTTCGGGTGGCGAACGCCGGACGCCGGTCGGCCCGGCCCGGTCTGGTTGTGCAAGCCGCACCGCATCCGCACGAAACAGCCAGCGCCACCGGGATACGGGTCGGATTCACCGCGAGCCGAAAAGTCGGCAATGCGGTTGTCCGCAACCGCGCGAAGCGGCGGATGCGTGCGGCAGCGGCGAGCGTCCTGCCGTCTCATGGACAACCCGGAACCGATTATGTGCTGATTGCCAGGACGAGCACGCCTGATCGGCCCTTTGCGGAACTGATTGCCGATCTCGAAGCGGCGCTGCGCCGCATCGGGCGTGGCGGGGCGCAAAGGCGATCGGCCCTCACTGCCAAAACCTAACCAACGCCACGCGGCGAAGGGTGCGGTCCAGCCCCATTACCGCATGAAGCGTCGGGCGAAACGCATCAGGCGCGGCATCAACCGAGGTCGCAACAGCCGGGGGTCATAGCCGGCGAAACGGCGCTCGTTCTCACTCAGACAGATGTCGATCACTGCGGCGGCGGAAACGTTTCCGCTGCCGATCGCCCGGCTGCCGGTGAACACGAAATTATTGTCCTGGAGGTGCTTCCCGGCTGAGCGGGGCCGTCACCATCGAGGCCACGGGCGAACCCGATCCTCTCCCAGATGAGAAACGCCCACACCGAAGCGATCTTGGCCGCGAAAAGAATGCGCCGCCACACCGGCAGATTGCGCCGGTGCCACGCCACCCAGTTCACGAAGAAGATTATATGACGGCCTTCCTCTTGAACGACGGGCTCGAAGGTGTCGACGAGCTCGGGCGGAAAGAAGCCCGACCGTTTGGCCAACGCGAACAGGCCAAAGGCAAAGAACGTGTCGACGCATTCGCAAAAGCCGGCGAGCAGGAACGCCCATTCCGGGTGCTTGGGCGGCAGGTATTCGGGCTCCGGTGCGAGATGGATACCGTAAGCCGCGACGAGGTTCGACAATACCTGCTTATGTCGTGTCTCCTCGAAACCGTCGATTTCGATTGCTTCCCGCAACAGCGGGTCGGCAACAGTGTTGGCATAGGTCAGCACCCGCAGGCTCGCGTTGCCTTCGGTCTGCATCGCGATGTCCCAGATCGGCAGGCTGACCAGTCGATCGCGCGCCTCCGGGTCGAGAGCGGGCCAATCGACAATGGACGGCCGGTATGGATTATGTGTGTCGAGTAGCATGCGGCAGAAGGCCCGCTTGTGCGCCTCGCTGCCGAGAACGATCGGGCCGCGCTCGTCGGCTGCCCATGTCCGGGCGGCACGGTCGGCGGTCCGGACTTCGGCAGCGCTCAGATCTAGCGCGGCTCCCCCTCTTTCGATCGCCTCCGACATGATGCTCCTTATCCGCTGGGACGGCTGAGATACCCCCGATACGTCAACCGCGCGTCAGAATAGTGCCTCACTGCGCGTATCCCGCGTACTAAATAGTGGAACAACTCCGCTCGCAAGCGCCACCTCGGGTTCCGAGCTGATAACGATCTGATCGGTCGGGTCTTTGTCGCGCGAAAGGCGAGCACAACCGATCGTCTCACCCGACCAGTCTTGATTTCCTCTTTGAGCGGGGTTGTAAGGCCGGAGGTTCGCTCCGATTTTCTTTCGTTGTCGTGCCCGCAAGATAGCGGGGCTCGTTATAGCGGCGCGCCCGGCGGCCGGCGCTTCCCGATGCCCCTATGGGCCGGGTTCACCCTGAACCGAAATGTTGGTAAAACCTGATTTCAATCGCGCACATTCGGCTGCCTTGGCGACCCAGACAACCCCGTGGTGAGGGGCCGCGCGAGCCCGGGGGGTTGTCCGCGCGCGCGATGTCGGTTGCCGTCTCGATGTGGTGCGGCGCCGCGCAGGAGTGATGGGATGGAACGGCATAATCGTGGGGGGGCAATGAGCCTAGCGCTGAGGGGCGCGGTTCGCGCTTACCAGCTTTTCGTATCACCGTTGCTGCTGCCGTCCTGTCGGTATCTGCCGAGCTGCTCGGAATATGCCGCAGAAGCGATCGAACGTCACGGCGCCTTGCGCGGGTCCATTCTGGCGCTCCGACGCGTGGCCCGTTGCCACCCGTGGGGAGGGAGCGGCTATGATCCGGTTCCCGCGGCCGCTGCCTTGGACCGCCTGCACACGGGCGCGGACGCCTAAGCCTTTCTTGCCCGGTCCTTGGGACTAACCAACACGATATGGAACAACGCAATCTCCTCATTGCGATCGTGCTCTCGGTCGGGATCCTGATCGCTTTTCAGTTCGCGTTCGAGCGCCTGCGCCCGCCGCAGCCGGCCCTGCCATCCGGCGGCACATCGGTTACGGCGCCTGCAACCTCGGGCCAGTCGGCTCCTCCCGCTCGGGAGACATCCTCGGCGAATGCTCCGGCGGCCAGCCCTCCCGGAACTGCGTCGGCGCATGCCGCTGAGCCGCGGGAGGCAGTGCTTGCCGAGCAGCCGAGGGTCAAGATCGATACGCCGAGCCTGCATGGCTCGATCGACCTTGTCGGCGCCCGGATCGATGACCTGACCCTCGCGAAATACCATGAGACGGTGAATCCGAATAGCCCGGAGGTCGTGCTGCTACAGCCGCCTGGCACCGCGGACGCCTACTTCGCGCAATTCGGCTGGGCGGGGACGCCCGGCGTCAAATTGCCGGGCGCCGAGACCAAATGGACGACATCCGGCGATCAGCTAACCCCCGGGCATCCGGTGACCCTGACATGGGACAACGGCGAAGGGTTGTCGTTCACGCGCACGATCAGCGTCGACAAGGATTATATGCTCACCGTCGACGACGCCGTAAAAAATGCCGGCTCGACGCCGGTCGAACTGACGCCTTACGGCCTGATCAGCCGTGGCGGCACACCGCCGGTTTCCGGCTATTACATCTTGTACGAGGGGCCGATCGGTTATCTCGACGGGGCAATTCGCGACGTGAAATATGCGTCGCTCACCCCGGATAAGCCTACGGATTTCACCTCCGCCGGAGGCTGGCTCGGCTTTACCGACAAATATTGGCTGACCGCGCTGGTCCCGCCGCAGGGTGAGACGATCAAGGCGCAGTTCCGGAAGGCCGTGGGCCCCGGCCAGATCGATCATTATCAGGTCGATTATACCGGCAATCCAGTCACTGTGCCCGCCGGTGGGACCGCGTCGACCTCGACCCGTTTCTTCGCCGGCGCTAAGGAGCTCAATCTGCTGCAGTCTTATACGGCGTCGGGTATCCCGCTATTCGATTACGCGATCGATTTCGGCTGGTTCTGGTTCCTGACGAAGCCGATCTTCCGGATCCTGCTGGTCCTCGAAGGGCTCCTCGGCAATTTCGGTTTGGCGATCCTGCTGTTCACGTTGTTGGTCAAGCTCGCCTTCTTCCCGCTCGCGAACAAATCCTACAACGCAATGAGCAAGATGAAGCTCTTGCAGCCTGAAATACAGAAGATGCGCGAGCGGTTTCCTGACGACAAGGCGCGCCAGCAGCAGGAAATGATGGCGCTCTACAAGCGCGTCGGGGCCAACCCGCTGGCGGGGTGCCTGCCGATCGTCATCCAGATCCCGGTGTTCTTCTCGCTCTACAAGGTGCTGTTCGTCACGATCGAGATGCGGCATGCGCCATTCTTCGGCTGGATCCACGATCTTTCGGCGCCGGACCCGACGTCGTTCGCCAACCTTTTCGGCCTGTTGCCGTTCGCGCCGCCGCACATCCTGATGATCGGCGCCTGGCCGCTGATCATGGGTTTGACGATGTTCCTGCAGCAAAAGCTCAACCCGCAGCCGGTCGATCCGGTGCAAGCGCGGATGTTCATGCTCCTGCCGATCGTTTTCACTTACATGCTCGCCGCCTTCCCGGCGGGCCTCGTCATCTATTGGGCGTGGAACAATCTGCTCAGCATCGCCCAGCAGTGGACGATCATGCACCGCGCGGGTGCCGCCTGACCGGATGGACCGACCGGTGATGGACCGGGCAGCAAACGGCTCAAGCAGCGTCGCGGTCGAAATTGTCCCGCCGCGCGCGCTCGATTCCAGCTTGGCCGAGGCCGGCCGGCGGCTCTTCGCCGCGGAGGCCCGTTTCATCGCCGGCGCGTCAAGCCCGTCGGGGCTGCCCCCGGAGGGATTGCCCGAAATCGCGTTTGTCGGCCGCTCCAATGTCGGGAAGTCGAGCCTCGTCAACGCGCTGACCGGCCGCCGCATGCTGGCGCGGATTTCCAATACCCCGGGGCGGACGCGCCAGATCAATTTCTTTGATCTCGGCAGCCGGCTGATGCTCGTCGACCTCCCGGGCTATGGCTATGCCGAGGCGCCGAAATCCGCCATCAAGAGCTGGACCAGCCTGGTGCGGCGCTATCTCCAGACGCGCGCCACTTTGCGGCGGGTCTGCCTGCTGGTCGATTCACGTCACGGCATCAAGGAGGCCGACCGGGCGCTGATGCGCATGCTCGACGATGCAGGGGTGTCCTATCAAGTCGTTCTGACCAAGGCCGACAAGGCCGGCAAGAGTGAGCTCGCGTCGGTTCCCGACAAAATCATTGCCGAGCTGGCCACCCATGTCGCGGCGCATCCCGAGATCCATATAACGAGCGCCCTCGACCGCCGTGGCATTGCAGAATTGCGCGAGGCCCTGGCCAATTTTGCGCTTCCCGTCGAACAATCGCTATAGAGTTGCGCGGCGCGATGAGCCCTGATACCCGCTCTCCCACATTCGCCTCGATGCCCAACCCAGACCCGGTCCTCAAGGCCGCGGTTCTGGCGCAGGCGCTGCCCTATATGCGCCGCTACGCCGGCCACACCTTGGTGATCAAATATGGCGGCCATGCCATAGCCGATGGCATGTCCGAAGATTCGTTCGCGCGGGACGTCGTGCTGTTGAAGCAGGTCGGCATCCACCCGATCGTCGTGCACGGCGGCGGGCCACAGATCGCGCATATGCTGAAGCGGCTCGGCATCGAGACCCGCATCGTCGACGGCTTGCGAGTGACCGACGGCGAGACGATGGAAGTGGTCGAGATGGTCCTGGCCGGGACGATCAACAAACAGCTCGTCTCGGCGATCAACGCCGAGGGCGGCTGTGCGATCGGCCTTACCGGCAAGGATGGCGGGCTGATCGAGGCGACAAAGCTCGTGCGTACCCGGATCGAAGGCGGCGTCAGGACCGAGATCGACTTCGGCTTTGTCGGCGAGCCGCAGCGGATCGCCTCGGGGGTGCTCGACACCTTCAAGCAATCCGACATCATCCCGGTCATTGCGCCGATCGGCGTCGGCGCGGGGGGCGAGACGTACAACATCAATGCCGATACCGTCGCCGGGGCGGTTGCCGCAGCGGTCAAGGCGACGCGGCTCTTGCTGCTGACCGATGTCGCCGGGGTGCTCGATGCCGACAAGAAGCTGATCGCGGAGCTTACCGCCGCCAGGGCGCGGCAGCTGATCGCCAAAGGCGTCATCAATGGCGGGATGATCCCCAAGATCGAGACGTGTCTCGACGCCGTCGATGGCGGGGTCGAGGCGGCGGTCATCGTCGACGGCCGGGTGCCGCACGCGATCTTGCTCGAGCTGTTCACCGAAGGCGCCGGAACGCTGATCCGGGCCGGCTAGGCGATATCGAATGATTTCCATGCGCGGGCGGCCATTGGTCGAAATCGAGACCTGGATCTTCGATCTCGACAACACGCTCTATCCCTCCTCCTGCCGGCTCTTCGACCAGATCCACGCGCGCATGACGGGCTTTATCGCCGACCGGCTGGGACTGTCGCCGGAAGCGGCGCTGACGGTGCAAAAGACCTATTTTCGCGAGCACGGGACGACGATGCGCGGTCTGATGACGGTCAACCGGATCGACCCCGAGGATTTTCTCGCCTATGTGCACGAGATCGATCTCGCCTGCGTGCCGCCCGACCCGGTTCTCGTCGAGGCGTTGACGAGATTGCCCGGCCGCAAGATCGTCCATACCAACGGCTCGCAGCGCCACGCCGAACGGCTCCTTGGCCATCTGGGCATTGCCGGCTCGTTCTGCGGAATCGTCGACATCGCCGCCGCCGGCTATGACCCAAAGCCCGCGCTCGCCGGCTATCAACGAATTGCTGCGGCGGCACGAGGTGAGCCCCGGCACCGCCCTGATGATCGAAGACATGGCGCGAAATCTTGTTCCGGCCGCCGCGCTGGGCATGACCACGGCGTGGGTGCGCAATTCGGCCGACTGGGCCGTCGACGGCTGCGAGGGCGATCACATCCATCACATCGTCGACGATCTCGGCACCTTTCTCACCAGCGCGCTGTGGGCGGCGCCGAATACCGGGCGCCAGGATAATTCCGCGATATGTCTGTTGCCGATACGATTCGCCGAAAGCTGACCGAGCGGTTCGCCCCGACCCACATCGAGGTCGAAGACCAATCACACCGTCATGTTGGGCACGAGGGGGCTCGCCCCGGAGGCGAGACGCATTTTGCCGTCACCATCGTATCTGCCGCCTTCATGGGTCAGAGCCGGGTCGCGCGCCAGCGCCTCGTCTATGACACGCTGGCCGCCGAGCTCGCGGCGGGCGTCCATGCGCTGTCGTTGACGACGCTCGCCCCGGGTGAGGACGGACGTTAGTTTCAGACGCAAGCGATTCTACGGTTTTCACAAGCCGGGGGGTGGGGGAGCACTCTACCGGTGCCCGCCGCCGCCGTGCCCGAAGCCGCCACCCATGCCATGGCCGAAATCGCCACCGCCGCGTGGTCAAATGGTCAAAACCAACGCCACCATTGAAGCCACACATGCCTTGGCCGAAGCCCTGGCCAAATTCGCGGTGCCCGCCATAGCTTATGAGCCCTATCACGGCTATTACGGATATCTATTCTATGGCTCCTATGGCGCCTACTTCTTCGTCATACTGACCCCAGCCTGCAACCGTGTTCTACTTGTGGGGCGGAGGGTAACGACATCGCGCGGTCGAAGAAATTCTACGATGCCCTGTTTGTCGCGATGGGCGCCCAGCCCGGCGTCGAGGACCCCAGGGGCCGGCTGGCTTATACGCACAATGGCGGGCGTTTCATGGTGTCCAAACCGATAGATGGCAAGCCAGCCGCCCTGCCAATGGCGGCACGATCGGCTTCACGATGAGCGATGCCAAACAGGCCGAGGCATGGCACAAGGCCGGCGTCGCGAATGGCGGCACGTCGATCGAAGACCCGCCGGGCGTGCGCCAAGGAGCCGCCGGCCAGATGTACCTCGCCTACCTCCGCGATCCCGACGGCAACAAGCTGGTCGGGCTTTATCGCATGCCCGCTGCCTGAATTAGCGCAGATCAACACTGAAGAGGGCCGCCCTTTCCGGGCGGTCCTCGCGCGTGGCGGATGCTGGCGGCCACCGGCGTCCGCTTCTGCACATCAGCCGTTTTGGAGCCGATAGCGGAGCCAAACCGCGCCGCCCTCCAGCACCTCGGTGCTCGTCAACGTCATTGAGCGGATCGGGGCTGCGATGCCGGCATCCTTGTCGCTGGAATCGAAGATGCTCGGCGCGCCCTTGGCTCCATCGACGGCGGGACAGATCGCAAGGCTGATCTCGTCGATCAGCCCGGCCCGTAGAAAGGCCCCATTCGAACCGCCGCCACCTTCGAGCAGCAGGCGTTCGAGCCCCAGCTCGCGGTTCAGGATCTCCAGCGCCAATGCCAGATCGAGCTGCTCCACGCCGGCGAAGATGTAGGAGACGCCATCCTGGCGCAGGCCCGCCAGATGCGCGTCGGAGACCCGCTCCGTCAGCACCACGACGATCGGGTCGCCGCCGATGTCAGACCGTCCCCAGGCGATCTTGCCCTGCGCATCGAGCGCGACGCCGTAGGCGGCGGCATCGCCCCGAGCGAACCAGGGCTCCCGCGGATAGGTCCGATCGGTGTGATCGGGGTAGGCCCGGGCCCTGGCGTATTCGCTGCCGGTCACCCGGCCGATGAGCCAGGAGCCGCCGCCGAGCCGGTCGTGCAGGCGCTCGAAGAGCCCCGCCATGCGGTTCTCGGCGGGCCGCCACCGGCTGCCGAGAATGCGGCCGTCGACGCTCGCGTTCATGTGGCAGATTACATAGGGCTTCATATTATGCGTCCCTTGCCGAGGGCTGCGCTCAGCCGGGAAGGGGCCAGCCCACCCAGTTGCACAGCGCTTCGCCCATGACCAGCTCGAGATCGCGGCCCTTCAGCCACGGCAGTTCCTCGGTGAACACCGTCACGCATTGCCGCCAGGAACAGGGCATCCGCGTGATGTCGGTGCCCCAGAACATCCGATCCGCACCGAACGCGTCGAAGCAGCGGTGCAAGTGCTCGTGGAAGCTGCGGAACGGATAGGCGTCTTCTGCGTAGCCGGGCTGACCGGTCGCCTTGACCGCGACGTTGGGGTATTTGGCGAGCGCCAGCAGCTCGGGCTGGAAGCGATAGGCAGCCTCGCCGCTGCTCCCTGGCGGCACGGCCATATGGTCGACAATCAGTTTGAGCCCGGGGTGACGCTCGGCGATCTGGCCGACGGTCGGCAGGAACAATGCGGCGGCGAGCGCCACCGGTACGCCGGCCCGCTCGGCCGCGGGCCACAGCCAGTCGAGGCTCCCGTCGGTCATCCACTCCCGCTTGTGCCGCTCGTTGAAATAGAAGCGCAGACCGAGCATGCCCGGCCGCTCTTTCCAACGCGCGACGAGGTCGCGACCATTCGGGTCGTCGAGATAGAACCACCCCATGATGGCGAAGCGGCCGGGGTATTTCCGGACCGCTTCGATCGCCAATTCGTTCGAGTCGGGATCCCACAGCACCGGGTGGATCAGCGCCCGGTCTACACCGGCTTCATCCATCGCGGCGATCGCTTGCTCCGCGGAGAACGGCTCCTGACGATGTTGCGGGGACGGCGTACCCTTTTCCCAGAGATGAATCTGGCCATCGACGATCAGCATCTGGCGTATCCTTTTTGAGCCGAAGATATTCAGCTGCCCCTTCCGGCCGCACTAGTAACCAGATCGCGGGGTACGAGAAAAGAACAAGGCTCGGGAGGCGCCCGCCGTCCCTGAGGAAAGCGCGGCGGCGCCGCTACCAAGCCAGGAGCTAAGCGGCCGCGGCGGTGAGGAAAGCGCGCAGCGGCTCGATTGGTGCGTCTTTCATGACGAAGGCCTCGCCGATGCGGCGCGGCAGGATCAAGGTGATGCGGCCGTCGCGGACCTTCTTGTCCCTGCTCATATGGCCGAGCAGGCGATCGGCCGGGATGCCGGTCAGCCCGATCTCGGCCAAGCGCGTCGGCAGGCCGCAATCTTCGAGATGGCGGCGCACCCGCAGCGCATCCTGCTGCGCGACCAGGCCGAGCTTGGCTGCGAACTCGGTCGCGAGAACCATGCCGAGCGCCACCGCTTCGCCGTGCAGCAGGCGCGTGCTGAACCCGGTCTCGGTCTCCAGGGCGTGCCCGAAAGTGTGGCCGAAATTGAGGAGCGCCCGGTCGCCCTCCTCGCGCTCGTCGCCGGCTACGATCTCGGCTTTCATCGCACAGCTCGTCACGACCGAACGCCGCAATGCGTCGGGTAGGAGCGCACAGACCGCGCCACCCTCGGCTTCCAACCAGGCGAAGAATTCGGCGTCACGGATGAGGCCGTATTTGACGATTTCGGCATAGCCGGCGAGCAGCTCGCGGGGCGGCAGGCTGCGGAGAACCAAAGTATCGGCGAGCACCAGGCGCGGCTGGTAGAAGGCGCCGATCAGGTTCTTGCCGGTACGGGTGTTGATCCCGGTCTTGCCGCCGACCGAGCTGTCGACTTGCGCCAACAGCGTCGTCGGGATCTGCACGAAGTCGATGCCACGCAGCAATGTCGCGGCGGCGAACCCGGTGATGTCGCCGACAACTCCACCGCCCAGCGCCACCAGCATCGACCCGCGCTCGATGCCGAACGCCAGAATGTCCTCGGCCAGTTTGCCGAAGTGCGCCAGGTCCTTGGTTTCCTCGCCCGGCGGCAGAAGCACGGCGTGATGGGCGATCCCCGCCTCGCAGAGGCTGTCCCGCAGAGGGGCGAGGTAATGGCTCGCGACGATTTCGTCGGAGACCACGACGGCGTGGCGACGCCGCATTAGGGCAAGCATTTCGCGGCCGGCACGCCCGATCAGCTGAGGTCCGACCAGGATGTCGTAGCCTCGATCGCCGAGTTCGACGCGCAGCCGCTCGATCGTTTCCATTTTTCCTCTTTCTATCCTTCGGGCGGCAACAACGCACGCGGGCATGCGCCCAACGCCGCAATAGTTCGGCTCACCGTCGCTTCCGGCGATCCCTCGCCGCTGTCCACGACCACATCGGCTTCGGCGTAAATGGGATGGCGCTGCTCGATCAGCTGAGCGAGGATTGCGCACGGATCACCTTGTTTCAATAGCGGCCGATTGCTGCGGCGCAGGACCCGGGACACCAGCACATCGAGATCGGCGCGCAGCCACAGCGAGATGCCCCGGCGCGCAATCAGCTCACGGGTCGCCGGATCCATGAAGGCGCCGCCACCGGTCGCCAGCACGTGAACCGGCTGGGCCAGCAGCCGGGCGATGACCCGCCGCTCGCCGGCGCGAAAGACGTGCTCGCCGCGGTTGGCAAAAATCTCCTCGATCGTCTCGCCGGCGGCGGCCTCGATCTCAGGATCCGAATCGAAAAACGGCAAGCCGAGGCGGGCTGCGAGGCGGCGGCCGACCTTGCTCTTCCCGGCTCCCATCAGACCGACCAGAACAATCGAGCGGCTCGGCACAAACCGCTTGATTTCCGCCACTTTTCGGTCCGATAGCACTGCCGCGATCTGCGCCTCGCCTCTCACCGCTCTTTCTCCATGCCGACCGACGGGGTACTAGCATATCGTCCAACCTTGTCGTCAATCCGCTCGGGACAGATTGGACATGGACATCGGGGTAGTGCAAGTTGCGAGCCGTGGGGGCATGGGGAAGGTCACTGTCGCGTTTGTCATCGTGATCGCCCTGCTGCTGCTTGGCGGCATGGCTTTCCTCGCATTCTGGAACCCACCGCCACCCTCCGCGCCCGTCGAGAAGGTCATCCCCGATGCGCGCTTCCCCAAATGACGGGCTATCCGTCGACCGGCTGATACCGATCCTCTTCGCCGGTTGGATCGTGTTGATGCCGGCATTATCTGCGGCGCGACAGCCGGGTCCTCCGATCCCGCTGATTTCCCGCGCCTTCGGTGAATTCTCCCCACCTCTCGCCGTCCCCTTCGAGCCATGATGATGCGGTCGCGAGCGAGCCATTGACTGCGCCCGCCGCCGGCTGGGACTGGGGCACGCCTTTGGCGCGCGATACACTACCCGACGCGTTATGGCGCGGCACATCACGCAAAATGGCCGACGTGCTTCTCGCCATGCTGCCCGACACGACGTCGCCGGCGCTGCAGTCGCTGGAGCGCCATCTGCTCCTGTCCGGTGGCGCTGCGCCCGAGGGGCCGGAGGCGGGTGATGACAGATTGCCGGGGTTGCGAGCCGGCGCGCTGCTCCGTCTCGGCGAACTCGATGCGGCCCGGGCTGTAATTGCCGCCATCCCACAGGCGGAGCGGGGACCGGCATTGCCGCTTGCAGTAGCCGCGGACGCGATCGGCGGCGATACCCGACGCGCCTGCAGCACCGTGCGTGAGATGGTCCGCCGTGACGAGGCTCCCTTCTGGCAAACCGCTCTGATTGCCTGCCAGGCGCTGCAGGGCGAGATCGAGCAAGCGCGCCTCGGGCTGCAACTCCTCACCGAAGAGCCGCATGGTCCGCGCGCCAAGGTTCTCGCCGCCGCCGTCGAGACGCTCGCCGGACGGCCGCCGCCGGCATTCATCGACCCAACGAACACTCTCGACCCGCTGAGTTTGCGGCTGCTCGTCGCGGCGCGATGGGAATTGAAGCCGGCGCTGGTAAATACGCTCCGTCCCGACCTCGCACTTTGTTTGGCGCTGGACGAAGAGGCTCCTGCTGCAACCCGATTAACAGCGGCAGAGCGGGCTGCCCGATATGGCGCGCTGAGCCCAGATCGGCTGCGCGAATTGTATTCGACGCTGAGCGTCGGAGGCCGCCCAGGCGAGGCAGGAGCGCTCGACCACGCCCGTCTGTTTGCTGCTATTGCGGAGGCCGGCACCCCTGCCGAGCGGATGGCGAGGATCGCCGGCTTCACCGAGGCGTTCGGCAGCCGGCAAGGAGATGGTTTCGCGCTGGCCGCGCGGCTGCTCCTGCCGGCCTTGCGGGAGATCGATCCGGATCCGAGCCTTGCCGGCTCGGCGCCGCTTGCCACCCGTCTGCTGATCGCCGCCGGTGACATCCGGGCGGCGCGGCGCTGGGGCGGGTTGGCCTCCGGGTATTTGGCCTCCGGGTATTTGGCCTCCGGGTATTTGGCCTCCGGGTATTTGGCCTCCGGGGATGAAGAACATTCGCTGCATTTCTTACTCGCCCTGGTGGCGCCTCAGGAAGAGCTCGCTCCCGATCAGGAGGATGCTCCGCGACCGATTTTGTTTCTGATCCTCGCCTCGGCACTCGGCGAGCCTGTACCCGCGGCCGATTTGGCCGCGCTCCCTGCTGCCGGCTGGACCGCTGCGGGCCCGCCCTCGCCGCCGCCTGCGGCGTGGCTCGACCTCGCCGAGGCCGCCGCCGGAAAGCGGATCGGTGAAACCGCTTTGGCGGCGATAATTGACGCCTCACAGGGGGGGACTTTGTCGACCGACTCAGTCGCATTGTACACTGCGGTTTCCAGTCTGAATCGGGTCGGATTGACGGCTGACGCACGCCGGCTCGCCGTCGAAGTTGCTCTTGCCGCCGGCCTCTGACGTCTCGAAACATCTCGAAGCGTTTCTCGAGATGCTGGCGGCCGAACGTGGTGCGGCGCTGTTGACCCTGGCCGCCTATAACAACGATTTGTCCAATCTCGCGGTTTTTTTGGCGGCGAGCGGGGTCGAGCTGGCGGTGGCGGATCGAGAAAAACTGCACGCCTACCTGGCGAGCCCGGTTACTGCTGCGCTGACGCCGCGTACGCTCGCCCGGCGCATCTCGGCGATGCGGCAGTTCTACAAGTTTCTGCTGCTCGAAGGGGTACGACAGGACGACCCGACGGCAGAAATCGAAACTCCAAGACTCGGCCGACCGCTCCCCAAAATGTTGTCGGAAACCGAGGTTAAGACTCTGCTCGATGCGGCGCAAAGCTGGCCCGGAAACGAGGGGGTACGTCTCGGTTGCATTCTCGAGCTGCTTTATGCGACCGGGCTGCGGGTGTCAGAGCTGGTGACCTTGCCATTCGCCGCGGCGCTCCGCGGCCCGCAATTCCTAGTGATCTCGGGCAAAGGCGGGAAGGAGCGGGTCGTGCCTTTGAGCGAGCCGGGGCGCGTTGCGCTGCGCAGATACCTGGAGTGCCGCGAAGATTTCCTGCCCGACGCCAGGCCATCCCGCTGGCTGTTTCCGTCGCGCGGCCGCGCCGGTCATCTGACGCGGCAACGCACCGGCCAACTGCTGAAGGAGCTCGCGGTTAAGGCCGGGCTCGACCCGGAACGCCTCTCGCCGCACGTGCTGCGCCACGCCTTTGCCAGCCATCTGCTAGACCACGGCGCTGACCTGCGCAGCGTGCAGCAGATGCTCGGGCACGCCGACATCGCGACGACACAGATTTACACGCATGTCGAGACCGGACGGCTGCGCAAGCTGGTGGAGAACGCCCATCCACTGGCACGCCGCAAATGATCCGTCACTTTCTCGATTTCGAGCGGCCGATCGCCGAGCTCGAAGGCAAGATCGAGGAGCTGCGCCGCCTGTCGACGACCGGCGAACTCAACATCGCCGACGAGGTCGGCCGTTTGCAGAGCACCGCCGAACGGCTGCTGCGCCAGACCTACTCGCGCCTGACTCCGTGGCAGAAGGTTCAGGTCGCACGGCACCCCGAACGGCCCCATTGCCTCGACTACATCGGCGGATTGATCGCCGATTTCGTGCCCCTCGCCGGCGACCGCGCATTCGCCGAGGACGCGGCGATCGTCGGCGGCATCGGCCGCCTTCGCGGGCGCAGCGTTCTCGTGCTCGGCACCGAAAAGGGTGCGGATACCGAGGGACGCCTCAAACACAATTTCGGCATGGGGCGGCCGGAAGGATATCGCAAGGCCCAGCGATTGATGCGGCTCGCCGACCGCTTCGGCTTGCCGGTCCTCACCTTGATCGACACAGCGGGCGCGTATCCCGGCGTCGATGCCGAGGCGCGTGGCCAAGCCGAGGCGATCGCCCGCGCGATCGAAACCTGTCTCGACATCAAAGTGCCCCTGGTCGCCGCGATCATCGGCGAAGGCGGGTCCGGCGGGGCGATTGCGCTCGCCGCCGGCAATACCGTGCTTATGCTGGAGCACGCGATCTATTCGGTCATTTCTCCTGAGGGCTGTGCCTCGATCCTGTGGCGCAGCGCCGAGCACGCGCCGGAAGCCGCGGAGGCGCTGCGCCTCACCGCCGAGGATCTGCAGCGGCTCGGGGTCGTCGATCGGGTCGTCGCCGAGCCGCTCGGCGGTGCGCAACGTGCCCCGAAAGAGACCATCGAGCAGCTCGGCGAGGCGGTCGAGGAGGCGCTGCGTCCGCTGCTCGGTATCGATGGGAGCACGCTGCGCCTGCAGCGTCGCGAAAAATTCCTCGCGATGGGTGGCCACGGGCTCTGACGGCCCGTCATTGACCGCTGGTTAGGCCTTCCCACATCTACTGCGGCGTGCCAATAGGGCGGCGCTGATGTTCTTCATGGGAAGACACCGCTTTTCCAGCACCGGAAGGCATTCATGAACCCCCAGGAAAAAGAGCTTCTTACGACCTTGCTCGACCGCGTGAAAAATGCCCCGCGGCAAGACAAAGATCCCGAGGCCGATGCTCTGATCCGTCAGGCGCTGGCCGCCCAGCCGGATTTGCCTTACTACTTGACGCAGACCGTGCTGATCCAGGATCTCAGCCTGCATCAGGCGCAGCAGAGGATCGCCGATCTCGAGAAACAGCTCGCCGATGCGCAGCAGGCTGCGAGGCCAACGGTGGGAAGTTTCCTCGGGGGCCTGTTTGGGAGCCGGCCGCCGGCCCCGGCGAGCGGCCCGGCCCAGGCCGGTCCCCAGGCCGGTCCGTGGACGCGCTCACCGCAGGTTGCGGCAGCGCCGCCGGCACAGCCTTACGGACAGCCCGGTTATGCGCAGCAGCCCGGCTACGGCCAACAGCCGACGGGTGGCGGGTTCATGGGCGGCGGCATGGGTGGCGCCGGCGGCGGTTTCCTGCGGTCGGCCGCGGCGACGGCGGCGGGTGTCGCGGGTGGCGCGCTGCTGTTCCAGGGCATCTCCTCGCTGTTCGGCAACCATTACGCCGGCGGGCTGATGAGCGGCGGAATGACCCCGGGTCTCGGCGAGACCGTCGTCAACAATTACTACGGCAGCGATGCTGGAGCCGCTGGCGGCGATTGGAGCAGCGACCCCGGTGGCGCCAGCGGAGACTGGAGCAGCGATCCCGGCGGAGCCGGTGGTGATTGGAGCAGCGATGCCGGCGTGGCCGACACGGGCCAGGACTTCAGCTCCGATCAGGACTGGGGCGGCGGCGGTGGCGACTGGAGCAGCGGCGACAACAGCACGTCGTGCTGATCGCGTAATCCCATCCTCACCCTCCCCGATGGACGGGGAGAGCAGGACGGGGATAGCTGCGCTCGGTGATCAGGCGGTAATGCTCGATGTGCCGGGTGCTTCTCGAAGTTGAAGATCGTGCGCTTGATGTAGTCGCCGAGTTCGAGGTCGAGAGTGGCGGCGATGACCTCGTCGTTCTCGCCAAGCGTGCGGGCGGCGATCTCGCCGGTCGGCGCGATGATCCGCCGAGCCGGCCGATTCGGCGAGCCGCTGCACACGATGATGGAGCTGAAGCAGAACGGCGAGTATAGCGGCTTCAGCCGGAAGGACTGCGTCGCCGCCCGGCACGAAATCGAGACGCTGGTGGGCCTCGACCGGTTCTATGAAATCGAAGAGCAGACGGTTGAAGACAAGAATGGGGTGATCGGTAATGAATTGGACCGAACGGCGCGAGCGGTTTCGCGCGATCCTTTCCGGCAATCGCTGCGTCCATCCGGGATCCGTATACGACGCGATCTCAGCGCGGATCGCCGAGGATCTCGGCTTCGAGGTCGGGATGTTCTCCGGCTCGATCGGGTCGATGTCGGTGCTCGGCGCCCCCGACCTTGTCGTGCTGACCTTGACCGAATTCGCCGCTCAGGCCTACCGCATCTGCCGCGCCGGTAATTTGGCATTGCTGGTCGACGCCGACCACGGTTACGGCAATGCGCTCAACGTGCGCCGCACCGTCGAGGAGTTGGAGACGGCCGGCGTCTGCGCGATGTCGATCGAGGACACGGTTTTGCCGCGGCCCTATGGATCGGGCGGCAAGCCGAGCCTGAGCTCGGTCGAAGAGGGCGTCGGAAAAATGAAGGCGGCGCTGTCGGCGCGCCAAGACAAGAACCTGGTCATCGCCGGACGCACCAGTGCGCTGGCGATCGCCAACCTCGACGAGGCGATCAAGCGGGCAAAGGCCTACGAGGCAGCCGGGGTCGACGCGATCTTCCTCGCCGGCGGAGTCACGGTCGAGGCAGTCGAAGCGGTGTCGTCGACTATCAGGATCCCGCTGATCCTCGGCGGCGGCAGCGGTCAGCTCGGCAATCTCGATTGGCTCGCCGCGCATCGGGTCCGGGTCGCACTGCAGACGCACGCCCCGTTCTCGGCCGCGGTGCAGGCGGTTTACGACACGCTGAAGGCGCTGCGCGACGGTGTAGCGCCTGGCGATCTCGAGGACATCGCCTCGCCCGAGTTGATGCGGCGCGTCACTCGGGCCGACGACTATCAGCAATGGACAAAGGACTTTCTCGGCGGGGCTTGAAGGTCACTTCCCCTCAACGCGGTGCCGGAGCGAGCGGGTCGAAGGGGTCCTCAGACGGCGCAAATTCGGCTCCGTTGAAGCCCATCGCGGCGAGGAACGCGTCGCGCACCTCCGGCGGCTGGCCGGTCTGAAAGATATAACCTTCGAGGCCGCGTCTACTGAGGGGATCGCGCAGCATCTCGGCGCGGGTAAGGCCATCCTCGAGTGGCCGACGCTCGGCGACCGGCAGACGAATAGAGCGGTTGATTGCGGGGTCACGTATCACCGCTTTCGGGTCTTCGTCGCGCGCAATGGCATCAAGGTCCCGCAAAAAGCGGCGGCGGATCATAACGATGCCCTGGTCGCTCGGGCCGAGATATTCCTGGCTGCGGTCTGCAATCCGCCCTTGTCCGACCCAGGTCACGAAATCCTGGTTCATGACATGGCTGGTGATCCAGCTCGCGGTCTTTTCGTCGGCGATGGGCCCCTGCCAGGTCGGGATGATCTCCTGGACATAGGGCTCGCGCTCTTTCGGCACGCGAGTGAAGGCCCAGGTAACGCTGAGCGTGTTCGCGTCGTCGATCGGTACCCGATATTCGATGTGATTGCCGGTGAATAGGGCATTCGGCCACAGGCAGACGCGGCCGATCGTCCATAGGTCATCGTTCTCGGTAGTGTCGGAGCGGATGCGCTTGTACTGGAAGCCATACTCGAACTCGCTGAAATCGACCTTGACGTGGTGCGGTGCGTAGGGGCCGGTCACGCCCTTCAGCCGTGCGCCCCAGTTCGAATGCGTCCATTCGAAATGCACCGGGTCGATCGAGTTCTCCTGGCACTGGAACCAGTTGCACGGGATCTCGGCCTTGACGATCTGGCAGAAACCGTTCGGCCACGAGAAGAATTCCCAATCCGGCACAAGCGGCCGCGGCTCGGGGCCGAGATAGGCCCATAACAGCCCGCCCAATTCGACCACCGGATAGGCCTTGATCTGGACCGCGTCCTTGAGCCGCGCTTCGGGATGGGCCACGTCCTCATAGGGTTGCGCCAGACAGTGGCCGGCCTCGTCATAGAGCCAGCCGTGGTAATTGCAGCGCAACCCGCGCGCCTCGACATAGCCGTAGCTGAGATCGGCGCGGCGATGCCGGCAATGCCGGTCAATGAGCCCCCAGTGCCCGCCGCGATCCTTGTAGAGCACGAGGTCTTCAGCCAGCAGCCGCACCGGCTTTGTACCCGGCCGGTCGAGCTCGCTGGCGCCGGCGATCGGCCACCAATAGCGGCGCAGCAGATCGCCCATCGGTGTCCCGGCGCCAGTCTGTGTCAGCCGCTCCCAACGGCTGCGCGGTTCATGCATCCGATCTGGCGTTCGATCTTGCGTCACCGAGGATCTCCGGTTGTCATCGTGATTACACGTCGATCGTGTGCTTGCGTTCCGGTTTGGCCAAATAGCGCATGTAGTCTGTCCACTGCGTCATCCGCAATTGCACGCAGGCCTCGCGCAGCGCAATGCAGGCCTGGAGAAGCGCAAAGCCTATATCGCAGCGCGATGCGCGGCAACGGCCATCGCCTCACCGATGGCGCCTCAGCAACTGCCCGGGGGCTGGTCATTGCTTTTCCCAATGGCTTCTCGGCTCGCTCGGTCTTGCTACCATGGCGCTCCACCGCCGTCGCGCGAGCCTAAGTCGAGAAGGCGCCCGAGCGGCTGGTGTGGGGCAGCGACTGGCCGCATCCGTCGGAACGGGACAACAAGCCGGACGACGCGATCCTGTTCGACCTCCTCCTCGACTGGGCCCCCGACGAGCGCGTCAGAAACCGCATCCCGGTGCAGAACCCGGAAGCGCTATACGGGTTTCCGAAGGGTGCTTAAGAACCGAGTGGCCTATCTCAGGCCGAAATAATCGGCGGATTTGTGCTCAACGGCTGTCAGCCAACTCCGCCCTGTCTGCATGCGGCAAGGAAGAACGCCACCGTACGCGCAACGTGCGGCTCGATCTCGTCACGCACCGCCGAGAGGTCTTCTCCGAACAGCGCGCGCATCAGCATTGGCAGCACGATGAGCTCTGTGAAATATTTTGCGGTGGCGGCGCGGCGGTCTGCGGCGAACGCTGGTAGCTTGTCGGATTCGGGGAGTTCCCCCAGCAGCTGAGCGACGGCCTCGCTCGTCCGCTCGCGCGCCATCCGGTGGACGCTGGCCGCCAGATCGGGAAACCGGCGTGCCTCGGCAACGGTCACCCGGCACAGCCCGACCGTCTCGGCCGTCAGTACCTTATACAGGATCGCCGCAGCGATGCTCGCCAGACGCTCCTCAAAGGTGACGCCTATTGGCACGATGCTCTCGATCGAGTTGACGTTTTCGCGCACTTTTCGCAAAATTACCGCGGCGAACAGTGCTTCCTTGCCGGGAAACCGTGCATAGATCGTCGGCTTTCCGGCATGCGCGGCGTCGGCTATTTCGTCGATGCTGGCACCATCCAACCCGCGCTCTAGGAATACCTTCCGAGCCGCATTCAGGATCCGCTCTTCGACCTCGCCTGCGAGCGCGCGGGGCGGCCTGCCCGAACGGATAATCCACGCACGCCTTCCTGTGGCTGCTTCCTCCTCCATGACGTCTCTTTTACCCGGCTGGAACCCGCCCGGCACTTCCTATTGTTGGCTCTTGATCCAGCTGACGCATTGCCTAACTAGATTAGAACGAAACGGTTTCGTTTCAATAGGCGAGAAACGGCCGATGTTAGAGCGCGATAGTCGAGAGACGGGCGATCAGACGCTCCTGGAGGCGCCGCGATCCGAATCGGTGCCGGTTAGCGAGAAGGAGAAGCCGTATGGCCCGCCTGCGGATGAGGCGGACCGGCTTCGCGCCCCGGCGCGCCGGGAGCGGCCCTTCGAGGCGGACGAGGATCGTGAGCCGCAGGATCGCGATGCCGACGGCGAAGCCCATAAGAGCTGGCTCCGCCGGCACCCGATCGCGGTCGCGCTCGGTTTGCTGTGCCTGGCGCTGGCGCTGCCAGCCGGCTACCTCTACTGGGATTACACCAGTCATTTCGAGACGACCGACGATTCCTACATCGCGGCGCGCCAGTTCGCGATTGCCCCCGAGGTGTCGGGCTATCTCACGGCCGTCCCGGTCACCGACAATGAACATGTCAACGCCGGGCAGGTCATCGCCCGCATCGACGATCGCCCTTACCGCGCGGCGCTTGATCAGGCCGAGGCGCAAGTGGCCGCTGCAAAGGCCAACATCGAGAACATCGGTGCGCAGATGACTATGCAGCAGGCCCAGATCGCCGCCGACCAGGCCCAGGTCGATAAGGCGCAGGCGGCCCTGGTTTTCGCGCAGCAGCAGGCGGCGCGCTACCAGTACCTGGCGCACACAATCGCGGGCACCGTTCAGAACGCCGAGCAATACACCTCGCAGCTTCATCAGCAGCAGGCCACGCTGAACGATGCGCAAGCCACCCTCAAGCTGGCGCAGCGGCAAGTGGAGGCGCTGAAGGCGCAACGCGACAGCGCCGTCGCGAGCCTGGCGCAAGCCAAAGCGCAGCGCGAGCAGGCGCAGCTGAACCTTTCCTACACGACCGTTACGGCAGACCAGCCAGGACGTGTCGTTCAACTCACCGCCGCGGTCGGCCAATACGCGCAACCGGGCACGAACCTCTCGATGTTCGTGCCGGACGACATCTGGGTCTGGGCAAACTTCAAGGAAACGCAGCTCGACAAAATGCGGCCGGGACAACCGGTGACGATCGACATCGACGCCTATCCGGAACGCACGATCCACGGGCATGTCGCCAGCGTGCAGCCCGGTTCCGGCACCGCGTTTTCGCTGCTGCCGGCGGAAAATGCCACCGGCAACTGGGTCAAGATCGTGCAGCGCGTGCCGGTCAAGGTCGTTATGGGCAATCCGCCGACTGACGTTGCGCTCGGCCCGGGCATGTCCACCGAGGTCAGCGTGCGGGTCAATCCACACCCGTCGCTGTACAAGCGGCTGACGGAGTGGCTATGAGCGCCGCCGCAAGCCGAGCGGGGGCTCCTGCCCCCACCCTTCCTTCCCCCGCAGGCGGGGGAGGGTTAGGAAGGGGGACCAGCGCAGGGGCCAACCCGTGGCTGATCGCAGTTCTGGTAGCATTCGCGTCGTTTATGGAAGTGCTCGACACGACGATCGCCAATGTCGTGCTGCCCTACATCGCCGGCGGCCTGGGAGTGAGCCAGGACGAGGCGTCCTGGGTCGTGACGACGTATCTGGTCGCCAATGCCGTCAGTCTGACGGCAAGCAGCTTCCTCGCCCAGCTGCTCGGCCGCAAGCGCTTCTTCCTGATCTGCCTGGCGCTGTTCACCGCCAGCTCGCTGATGTGCGGGTATGCCTGGAACCTCGACGCGCTGCTGCTGTTCCGCATCGTCCAGGGCCTCGGCGGCGGCGGCATGGTGCCGCTCGCGCAGTCGATCCTGGCCGATTCCTTCCCGCCGGAAAAGCGCGGCCAAGGATTTGCGCTGTTCGGCGTCGCAGTGGTCGTGGCGCCGGTGGTCGGGCCGACATTGGGCGGCTGGCTGGCCGACGATCTCTCCTGGCGCTGGTGCTTTATGATCAATATGCCGGTCGGCGTCGTCGCGTTCGCGCTGATCGCGGCAATCCTGCCGGCTAAAGATCTTCTCCAACGGCGCAAACGGCTGCAGGAGCAGGGCGGGTTCGATCTTACCGGCTTCGTATTGGTCGCGACCTTTCTCGGCGCGCTCGAAATCGTGCTCGACCGCGGGCTCGAGGATGACTGGTTTGCTTCGTCCTTTATCACGACGGTCGCGGCCGTCTGTGTGCTCGCGTTTGTGCTGATGATCCCGTGGGAAGCAAGCCGGCGCAATCCGATGATCGACCTTCGAATGGTGGCGACGCGCCAATTCGGCGCCTGCTTTGTGGTGATGCTGGCGACCGGCGCCATCCTCTACGCGACCACCCAGTTCCTGCCCAACCTCGTGCAAGCGGATTTCGGCTATACGGCGATGTGGGCAGGTCTCGTGCTGTCGCCGGGCGGCCTCGTCACGATGGTGATGATGTTTGTCATCGGCCGTCTGTCGGACAAGGTTCAGCCCAAATACCTGATTGCGATCGGGGCGGTCATCACCGCGGCGTCGATGTATGACCTAACCAATTTATATGGCAATGTCGGCTTTTGGTTTTTCGCGCGCTCGCGGATGCTGCTTGGGGTCGGGCTGCCGCTGATTTTCCTGCCGATCATAGCCGCGTCTTACAGCGGCGTTCCGCCCGGCAAGACCGACCAAGCCTCGGCCATCATCAACGCCGCGCGCAATACCGGCGGCTCGATCGGCATCGCGCTAGCCAACAATGTGCTGTGGGATCGCGAGCAGTTCCATCAGAGCATGCTCGTCGGCCAGGCGCTCCCGTCGAGCGTGCAATATCAGGACACCCTGCAGCAGGTCACGAACTATTTTGTTGCGCACGGCAGTTCGCTGTGGGAGGCCAAGCACCAGGCGATCCAATGGATCGGGCAGCAGGTGCAGTCGCAGGCGTCCTACCTCGGCTATATGGACGTCTTCTGGGTACTGATGGTGATCTCGCTCTTGGCCGTGCCGCTCGCGCTGACGTTGCGCAAGAGCAAACTTGGTGGCCCCGCCCCGGCGGCTCATTGATGGACGTGGGTTTGCCGTACTCGAGTTAATGAGCGCGGTACGGCGCGTGTGGCCATCGCGCGTTCACAGCGTTCACGCGAACGTGCGACGATAACGGTATCCAAATACTAGCCGCCGGCGTGAGTAACGCCGAAACGATCGGCGAGCTCCGCGCCGGTGAACCCGTGCGTAAAGCTTTGCAGGTCGAGCGGCAGCATGCTGGCATTCCACTCTTTCCACTCCGCGACGAGCCGGTCATAGACATCCTTGTGGCGCTCCTTCAGATTGGCCCGCTCCATCGGATCGCGGACGACATCGAATAGAAAGGTGTTGTCCAGGATCTTGAGGTACTTCCAGTCACCATCGCGCATCGCCCGTTGGGCGTGAAGCTTGTAGCGCCAGAACAGCTTGCGGGGGAGCGGTGCTGATGGCTGCGTCAGTAGCGGCAACAGGTTGATCCCGTCGGGAGGAAAGGCCGGATCGGGGGCAGTACCCGCCGCCGCGAGCAGGGTCGGGAACCAATCCATCCCGATCGTCACCTGCTCCGAAACAATCCCGCCCGGAATTTGGCCTGGCCAGCGAATCACGGCCGGGACACGCAAGCCCCCTTCGAGCAGCTCCGTCTTCCTACCGGTGAACGGCCAGGTGTCGGAAAATCGCTCTCCGCCATTGTCACTGGTGAAAATGACGATCGTGTCGTGTGTCAAGCCGGTCGCGTCGAGGGCCTGGAGCACGCGCCCGATCTGGAGATCCATCTGCCCGATCATTCGCTGATAGGTGCGCTGGGTACCGCCGTCGAAATGGAAGAGGTTCCGGAGGCGTTGCGCTTCGGCCTCATCATCTGGAGCCTCCCAGGGCCAGTGCGGCGCGCTGAAGTGGAGGCTGACGAGGAAGGGCGCCGCGGAATTCGCGCAGCTCTCGATCAGGTCGACGGCGCGGGCTCCCAGCAGATCGGTCAGGTAGCCGCTTTGGTGAATTTTGACGTCGTCCTCCCACAAATCATCGGTGTCGGTCGTGGGCGGACCGGATTTATGTGTGAAGTAATCGACCGCGCCGCTGCGAAAACCATAAAAAGAGTCGTAGCCGCTCTGCAGCGGCCCGAACTCGGGCAACGTGCCCAGATGCCATTTGCCGATCAGCGCGGAGCGGTAGCCGGCCTTCTTCAAAATTGACGGCAGGGTCGGATGATCCGGCGGCAGACCGATCTTGCGCGGCGCACGCGTGCTCAGCGGCTCTTCGAGCCCGACCGCCAACCTGTATTGGTAACGCCCGGTGATCAGCGCGACGCGGGAGGCGGTGCAGACCGCAGAATTGGCATAAGCCTGCGTGAAGCGCACGCCCTCGGCGGCGATGCGGTCGATGTTGGGCGTCGTGAAATCGCGGCGGCCGTAGCACGACACATCGGCATAGCCGAGGTCGTCGGCGAGAATGAAAAGGATGTTCGGTGTCGATGACGCCATGCTGCTCGTCTCCCCTTCCTCACGCTCGGTCCGCAGCCGGGATGGTCGAGCTGAAAATCGCCCAAATCGGAGAGTATGTCTTGCCTGCGGTTTCGCCAAAGCCGGTTGCGCGCGCAATGCCCGGAGTCCCGCTGTTAGCTGTTCCTGGCTGATATTCGCTCCTGTTGCTGGCTGGTATCTTCCGCCGGCACTGTCGAAAAACCAGGATTTCCGCGGCTAGACTAAACCATTGGCTGTTTTTTTTGGGTTATCAGCGATATCAGCGGCGGCTCTCGATGGCGAAATATTTGACACAGTCATAAATTTGCCTGATAAAGGCAGGCATGACTGCAGGCGCGGAACTGCCGAACTCAGAACTGGAAGAGCGGGTGCGGGCCGTCAGGCGGTTCAACCGGTTCTACACCCGCCAGATCGGTGTCCTAAAAGAAGGACTGCTCGGCAGTCCACTGTCGCTGACCGAAGGTCGGGTGCTTTACGAACTTGCGCAGCGCGAGCACACGACGGCGGCCGAGCTGGCGCAGGAGCTCGGTTTGGATTCGGGTTACCTGAGCCGCATGCTGAAGAGCTTTGCGGCCAAGGGTGTCATCGCCAAACATGCGTCGAAGAGCGATGGCCGACAGATCATCCTTACCTTGACCGGCCGGGGTCGCGAGATGTTCGCGACGATAGACGCGCGCTCCCGGGACGAAATCGCCGCGCTCTTGGGGGTGTTGCCGGCTTCGCACCAAAGGCAGTTGGTTGCGGCGCTGGAGCAGGTGGAGCGCCTGCTCGGCGCGCGAGGCGAAGAGGCCGAACTCGCGTATATCCTTCGCCCGCACCAACCGGGCGACATCGGCTGGATCATCCACCGCCACGGCGCGCTCTACGCCGAGGAGTATGGCCTGGATACGACTTTCGAGGCGTTGGTCGCGCGGATCGCTGCAGGATTTGTCGAGAATTTCGATGCCCGGCGGGAGCGCTGCTGGATTGCCGAGCGTGACGGCGAAATCGTCGGCTCGGTACTGCTCGTCAAGGAAAGCGAAGAAATCGCCAAACTGCGACTGCTTTACGTCGAACCAAAGGCTCGCAGGCTCGGCATTGGACGCCGGCTCGTCGGGGAGTGTATCGGCTTCACCCGCCGAGCGGGCTACCGCAAGCTCACCTTGTGGACAAACGACGTGCTGGTCTCCGCGCGCCGCATTTACGAGGCCAACGGTTTTCATGTGGTGCGTGAGGAGCCGCATCACAGCTTTGGCCGCGATTTGGTAGGGCAGTTCTGGGAATTGCCGCTGACGCCGCATTGACGCGGCCTGGGCTCGCTCATAAGTATCGCCGCGTTACGGTCCGCGGGTTCGTATCTATTTTTGCGAGGAACAGCTTCCATGAAGCCGACGCGGCGCCCGGCGAACCCGTGTTTTTCTTCCGGCCCTTGCGCGAAGCGGCCGGGCTGGTCGCCCGAGGTGCTCGATGCGGCGCTGGTTGGGCGCTCGCACCGCTCGGGTGTCGGACTGGCACGGCTCGTCGAAGTTATAGAGCGGTCACGCGCGACCCTCGGCATCCCCGCCGATTGGCGGGTCGGCATCGTCGCTGGCTCCGATACCGGAGCGATCGAGATCGCGATGTGGTCGCTGCTCGGCGCGCGCGGCGTCGATATGCTCGCCTGGGAGAATTTCGGCGAGGGCTGGGTCGCCGACGTCGCGCAGCTCGAGCTCGAAGACGTCCGGGTGATGCAGGCGCCTTATGGCCAGCTTCCCGATCTTTCCCGGGTCGATCCCGCCCGCGACGTGGTCTTCCCGTGGAACGGCACGACCTCGGGGGTGCGGGTGCCGAACGGCGACTGGATCGCGGCCGACCGGCGGGGCCTGACGATCTGCGATGCGACCTCGGCCATCTTTGCGATGCGGCTGCCGTGGGACAAGCTCGATGTCGCCACCTGGTCGTGGCAGAAATCGCTGGGGGGCGAGGGGGCGCACGGCATGCTGGCGCTGTCGCCGCGCGCCGTCGAGCGGCTCGAAAGCTACACTCCGCCCTGGCCGCTGCCGAAGCTCTTTCGGCTGACCGCCAAGGGCAAGCTGATCGAGGGGGTGTTCCGCGGCGAGACGATCAACACGCCGTCGATGCTGTGCGTCGAGGATGCGCTCGATTCACTGAAATGGGCGGAGTCGGTCGGTGGCCTCGACGGGCTGATCGCCAGGTCGGAACGCAATCTGGCGACGCTTCTCGGCTGGGTCGAGAAATGTCCCTGGGCCGATCCCCTCGCCGAGGACCCGGCCACGATCTCCTGCACGTCGCCGCAGTTCAAGATCACCGAGCCATGGTTTACCCGGCTCTCGCCCGAGGACCGCTTTCAGAGCGTGCGCGCAATGACCCGGCGGCTCGAGCAGGAAGGCGCGGCCTACGATATCGCCAGCCACCGCGCCTCGCCCCCAGGGCTGCGCATCTGGAGCGGGCCGACTATCGAGACTGCCGATCTCGAAGCGCTCCTCCCATGGCTCGACTGGGCCTGGGACGAACAGCGCCGCACCGCAAAGGCAGCTTGAATGACCTATGCGGTTGATACAGGGTTTACCGCAGCAGACCTGTCGGGAGTTTATTGCACAGAACTGTAGGGCGAGCGTTTTGCGCGTGTTTCCTGGCGAGTTACTCGATGCGCTCGTCGACAATGTATTGGAGGCTGCGAAAACAGGAGATCGATCGGCTCAGACAGCGAGGAAACTGCTATTCGACACCCGGTTTCGGAAGTAACGAGCTAGCGTTCAGACCATACGGGAAGATTCGCTCGGCAAGGGGAACAAGGCTCACATCAAAGTCCCGTCACACCGGCGAAGGGCCGGTTTGCTCATGGCAGAAATGGGTCCCGGCCTTCCCCACGGAACAATTTTGCGGGGTGAAGCCCCACGGGAAGACGAGGGCGGGCGTATCGCATTGAATCATCTGTATGCGTCTAAACACTAGGAGCCAAGGCGGGAGCCCGGAAATGGCATCTGCGTTATTTAAGACGATGCGCATGCTCGAAGAAGCTCGGTTGCATTTCTTTATCGAGCGGACACGGCCGGATGCGATCCGGCTGTCAGTCACGATTATTGGAGAGCGCGTTGAGATCGATGTATTTGAAGACGACCATTTGGAAATTTCGCGCTTCTTTGGGGACGAAAAGGTGGAAGGTGGCATGGAGGTGTTGGTGAAAATGTTGAAAACTACTTAGACATTTAGGAAAATCGCTCTGTGAGCACCGCGATCGATTGCAAAAAAGTTGGTTCTCGCTGTCCCATCGTGAACTTCTATAAAGTCGGAGCGCTAAATGCCGAAGGTGTTGATCTCGGATGCTTTGAGCCCGCGCGCGGCCGAGATCTTTGCCGCGCGCGGGATTCAGGTTGAGCTAGCTCCAGGTCTCCCCGCAGAGGAAGTTAAAGCGCGCATCGCCGGTTGCGACGGCCTCGCCGTTCGCTCGGCGACCAAAGTGACAGCCGGTCTGCTGTCGCGCGCCCCGCAGCTCAAGGTCATCGGCCGGGCCGGTATCGGCGTCGACAATATCGATGTCGCAGCGGCGACACAGCGCGGCATTGTCGTGATGAATACCCCGTACGGCAACTCGATCACGGCCGCCGAGCATACGATCGCGATGCTGTTTGCGTTGTGCCGTGAGATCCCGGCGGCCGACCGCTCGACGCAGGCCGGCAAATGGGAGAAGTCGCGCTTTATGGGGGTTGAACTCACCGGCAAGACGCTCGGCGTCATCGGCTGCGGCAATGTCGGCTCGATTGTCGCCGAGCGGGCCTTGGGCCTGCGCATGAAGGTGATTGCTTACGATCCCTTCCTGTCGCCCGAGCGGGCGGTCGATCTCGGCATCGAAAAGGTGTCGCTCGATGCGCTCTTTGCCCGCGCCGACTTCATTACCCTCCATACCCCGCTCACCGAGGCCACCAAAAACCTGATCGACGCCGGCGCGATTGCCAAGATGAAGCGCGGTGTGCGCCTGGTGAACTGCGCCCGCGGCGGCCTCGTCGTCGAATATGATCTCGCCGCGGCGCTCGACAGGGGTCATGTCGCCGGCGCGGCAATCGATGTCTTTATCGACGAGCCGGCGCGTGAGAACCCGCTGTTCGGGCGCGACAACGTCGTCGCGACGCCCCATCTCGGCGCCGCGACAAGCGAGGCACAGGAGAACGTGGCGTTGCAGATCGCCGAGCAAATGGCGGATTTCCTGCTGACCGGCGCCGTATCGAATGCGGTCAATGTGCCTTCCCTGACCGCCGAAGAGGCCAAGCGGCTCAACCCTTACATGAAGCTCGCCCAACAGCTCGGGAGCTTTGCCGGGCAGCTGACCGAGACCGGCGTTACCGCGGTCGCCGTCGAATACGAAGGGGCGGTCGCCGAACTCAATGTCAAGCCATTGACCGCGATCGCACTGACCGGGTTGCTGTCGCCGCAGCTCGCCACGGTCAATATGGTCAATGCGCCGGAGATCTGCCGCGAACGCGACATCCGCGTCAGCGAGACGCGGCGCGCCGAGCCGGTCGATTACCAGACCCTGATACGAGTTATCGTCACGACCGAAAGGCGTACTCGGGAGATAGGCGGCACCCTGTTCGCCGGCGACAAGCCGCGCATCGTCTCGGTCGAGGGGATCCCGCTCGAAGCCGAGCTCGGCGGCAACATGCTGTTTGTGCGCAATTACGACAAACCCGGCTTCATCGGCGCGCTCGGCAATGCGCTGGGCGCGGCCGCAGTAAACATTGCCACTTTCCATCTCGGCCGGGCCGCTCCGGGCCAGGACGCTATCGCGTTGGTCGAGGTCGATCAGCCGCTGACCCCGGCCATTCTCGACACCGTCCGCGCGCTACCCAACGTTATCCAGGTTAAGTCACTTCGGTTCTAAGGTGCAAATGACGACGCCATGACCGACGCCCCGCACCCGGCTCTGCTGCCGACCGGCATGCACGATCTTCTGCCGCCCGAGGCGGAGATCGAGGCGCAAGTCGTGGCGCAGTTAATGACGACATTGGCCGCGCATGGCTACGAACGTGTCAAGCCGCCGCTCGTCGAATTCGAAGACACGCTGTTCTCCGGCGCCGGGGCGGCGATGGCAACCGCCACCTTTCGCATGATGGACCCGGCCTCGCACCGGATGATCGGCGTGCGCGCCGACATGACGCCACAGATCGCGCGGATCGCCGCGACGCGGCTCGGCGACGCGCCGCGGCCGTTGCGCCTCAGCTATGCCGGCCAGGTGTTGCGAGTCACCGGCTCCGAGATCCGGTCCGAGCGCCAAATCGGCCAAGTCGGCGCCGAGCTGATCGGGGCGGCGGGACCGGCCGCCGATGTCGAGGCGATAGCGGTTGCCGGCGAGGCGCTGGCCGCGATCGGCGTGCCGGGTTTGTCGGTCGACATCACTCTGCCGACCCTGGTGCCGGCGGTCGCCGAGGCCTATGGCATTGCCGGAGAGCGCGCGGTGGCGCTGCGCTCCGCGCTCGACCACAAGGATGCGGCAGCGGTTGCGGCAGTCGCAGGAGAGGCCGGCGGACTCTTCGGGAGTTTGTTGGCGGCGGCGGGGCCGGCTGCCGTCACGTTGGCGGTCCTCGATCGTCTCGATCTGCCGGCGCGAGCCCGCGCCGAACGGGTCCGGCTGGGCAACGTGCTCGATGGCCTCTCGGAGGCGGCCCCGGAACTCAAGGTGACAGTCGATCCGGTCGAGAACCGTGGCTTCGAGTACCATACCGGGATCAGCTTTACGCTTTTCGCGGCCACACCGCGTCCGGTCGGTGAACTCGGCCGCGGCGGCCGCTATCACGCCGGCGATCCGGCCGAACCCGAACCGGCGACCGGGTTCACGCTGTACACCGACACGATCCTGCGAACCTTGCCGCCCGCCGCCTCGCCGAGGCGCTTGCTGCTGCCGTTCGGCGCCGATCGTACCCTCAGTCGCGAACTGCGCGAGAGCGGCTGGATCACTGTCGCCGCCCTCGACCCGGCCGTCGATTGGCGCGCAGAGGCGCGCCGGCTCGGCTGCGGCTATGTTCTCGAACAGGGTGTGCCGGTGGTGGCCGGGTAAAGGAGGCGCTAGATGGGCAACGTCGCCGTTATCGGTGCGCAATGGGGTGACGAGGGCAAGGGCAAGATCGTCGACTGGCTGTCGGAGCGAGCCGATGTCGTGGTTCGTTTTCAGGGCGGGCACAATGCCGGCCACACCCTCGTCATCGGCAATGTCGAGTACAAACTGAGCCTGCTCCCGTCGGGGGTCGTGCGGCCTGGCAAGCTGTCGATCATCGGCAACGGGGTAGTCGTCGATCCGTGGGCGCTGATCGACGAGATCGACGCGATCCGTGCCAAGGGCGTTGAGGTCGATCCCGGAAATTTGAAGCTTGCCGACAATGCCGCGCTGATCCTGCCCTCACACGGCGCGCTCGATCGTGCCCGCGAGGAACGGCTCAGCGACAGTAAGATCGGCACGACCGGCCGGGGCATCGGTCCGGCTTATGAAGACAAGGTCGGGCGCCGGGCGCTCAGGGTGTGCGACCTGGCCGACCCGCAAGCGCTCGAACAGCGCGTCGATCAGCTGCTGCTGCACCACAACGCGCTGTTGCGCGGGCTCGACAAGCCCGAGATCGATCGCGGCAAACTGATCGCCAAGCTGCACCAGATCGCGCCGCGCATCCTGCCCTATGCCGAGCCGGTGTGGCGTCTGCTCGATGAGGCCAGGCGCACCGGCCGGCGCATTCTGTTCGAGGGGGCGCAGGGTGCAATGCTCGATGTCGATCACGGCACCTACCCCTACGTCACGTCTTCGAACACGGTCGCCGGGCAGGCCGCCGCCGGCTCGGGTATTGCGCCCGGTGCCGTAGGGTTTGTTCTCGGCATCACCAAGGCATACACGACCCGGGTCGGCAGCGGCCCCTTTCCGACCGAGTTGAATAACGAGGTTGGCCGCACCCTCGGCGAGCGCGGGCGCGAGTTCGGCGTCGTCACCGGCCGGCGGCGCCGCTGCGGCTGGTTCGACGCCGTCGCGGTCCGGCAAGCTATCCGGCTGGGCGGCATTGATGGCATCGCCTTGACCAAGCTCGATGTGCTCGACGGCTTCGACCGGGTCGAGTTCTGCACCGCCTATCGCCTTGGCGGCATCACCTACGACTACTTCCCGGCAGGAATGACGGCTCAGGCCGAGGTCGAGCCGGTCTACGAGACCGCCGAGGGCTGGCAGGAAAGCACCCGCGGAGCACGCTCATGGGCCGATCTGCCGGCCATCGCGATCAAATACATCCGACGGCTGGAAGAGCTGATCGGCGCCCCTGTCGCCCTTCTGTCGACCAGCCCCGAACGCGAAGATACCGTCCTGGTGCGTGACCCTTTCGCCGATTGAGATCGCCTTCGGTCTCCCAGGGGGCGCCTTTGCTCAGCGGGTGCCGCGGCCCTGGGACGAGATTCGTGGTTTACTGGTGGCGCCCGCGTGGTTGCCAATATAGCTGTCCACGTGAGTAACCAGGGCGTCGACTTGATCGGCGAAATGATGATCGGCGCCGGGGATCTTGCGGAAGTCGATTTTGATGTCGCGCTGGTGCGACAGCTTGGTTACGAGCTTTTGCACAGCCTCGACCGGCACCACCGAATCCTGGTCACCCTGCAATATCAGACCCGATGACGGGCACGGCGCCAGAAACGTGAAGTCGTACAAATTGGCGGGCGGCGCGACCGAAATAAAGCTCTCGATTTCCGGCCGCCGCATCAGCAATTGCATGCCGATCCAGGCGCCGAACGAGAAACCGGCGACCCAGCACGACCCGGCGTTCGGATTATAGGTCTGCATCCAATCGAGCGCCGCGGCAGCGTCGGAAAGCTCGCCCTCGCCGCGGTCGAAGCTGCCCTGGCTGCGCCCGACGCCGCGGAAGTTGAACCGCAAGGTGGAGAAACCGCGGCGCACAAAACACTGGTACAAGGCGTACACCACTTTGTTGTGCATCGTGCCGCCTTGTTGCGGATGAGGATGCAGAACGACCGCCATCGGCGCGGCCGCAGCACGGGCATGATGGTAGCGCGCCTCGATTCGGCCATCCGGGCCGTTGATGATCACATCGGGCATTGTCGGTCCAGCTTAAATCCCACTACGCCAGTCGGAGATTGTCGCGCTGTGGGGTTCTCCATGTGTCCGTAATTCTTGATCACATTCGTCGGACAATTATATGTTCGCTCGGGCCGCCTCCGCGAGGCGGCGCGGTCCCGCGCCAGCAGCGCTAGCCTAACATAGATAGGGATTGCGATGCTTTTGAAAAACCTGCGGGAACAAATAGATGCTACTCTTGCCCGCGATCCCGCTGCCCGATCGCGGCTGGAAGTGGTGTTGTGCTACCCTGGGTTCCACGCGCTGCTCTATCATCGCTTCGCGCATTGGCTATGGCAACGCGGGTGGCTTCTTGCCGGCAGGTTTGTTTCGCATTTCGGCCGTGTGCTCACCGGCATTGAAATTCACCCTGCGGCACGCATCGGAAGGCGGGTATTCATTGACCATGGCATGGGGGTGGTGATCGGCGAAACCGCCGATGTGGGTGACGATGTCACGCTCTATCAAGGTGTAACGCTCGGCGGTACATCGCTCACTCGGGGCGCAAAGCGCCATCCGACGATCGGTAACGGCGTTATTGTCGGCTCGGGAGCACAGGTGCTGGGGCCATTTCGCGTCGGCGACGGCGCGCGTATCGGGGCGGCTGCCGTGGTGCTGACGGAGGTGCCCGACGGAGCCACCATGGTCGGCAACCCGGCGCGTCAGGTCGCGCGTCGCAGCGCATCCAGCGAATTGAAGCTTGCGTTCCAGCCTTACGCCGTTTGCGGCGACATACCGGACCCGATCGCCCGCGCCCTCAACGGATTGCTGGACGAGGTCACGAGCCTTCGAGCGCGAGTCACAGAACTCGAAGAGAAGAAGGTAGGGCAAGTCCCGGCCCGTGATCCGGCCACGGGCGAGCAGCCTTCGCTCCGGCTCGTTGCGACCTCTGCCGGCAACGGCACGGACGACGATTGACGAGATGCGAGCCTCCGCAAGGACTCCACGATGAGGTTGAGCACCAAGGGCCGTTATGCCGTGATGGCGATGGTCGATCTCGCTCAATTCAGCGATGGCAATCCGGTCTCGCTCGCCGAAATCGCCGAACGGCAGGAAATCTCGCTCTCCTATCTCGAGCAGCTTTTTGCGATGCTGCGCAAGAACGGGCTCGTCAAGAGCGTGCGCGGTCCGGGCGGCGGTTATCTGCTGGCGCACGATCGCCGTGAGACCCGAATTGCCGACATTATTTTGGCGGTTGACGAGCCGATACGTGCCACCCGCTGCGCTCCCGGCGCGCCGGTCGGGTGTCGCGGCAATCGCACCCGATGTCTCACCCACGATTTGTGGGAGGAACTCGGCAATCAGATTCACCTCTATCTGAGTTCGGTATCACTCGCCGACGTCTGCGAGCGACGCATCCTCGGGACCAGCGGTCGCATCCACTGCGAAACTTTTCGCGGCCCCGCGGCGGCCGGCACGAGCTGATCTGATGGTAGCGGGCATCACAAATGGCGGCTCGGTGCGCCCAACTATACCGCGGATCGAGAGCTATCTTGATTGGAACGCAACGGCGCCGCTGCGGGCGCAGGCGGCTGCCGCCATGTCGGAAGCGCTTGGCCGCTGGGGCAACCCGTCCTCGGTGCATCGGCGCGGCCGAGCGGCGCGCCAGATTGTCGAGCGCGCCCGCGACGCTGTGGCGCGTCTGCTCGGCGATGTGGATCCAAGTGGCGTGGTTTTCGTCAGCGGCGGGACCGAGGCCAATCACCTTGCCCTGCTTGGTGCCGGGCGCGAGCGGGTCCTCGTTTCGGCGATCGAGCACGATTCGGTCCGTTACGCGGTCCCAGCCGCCGAAATCATTCCGGTCGGTTGCGACGGGATCGTCGCTCTCGACGAACTCGACCGGCTGCTCGGCGCCGATCTGCGCCCGGCTCTGGTGTCGGTGATGTACGCCAACAACGAGACCGGCGTTCTCCAGCCGATCGCCGAAATCGTCTCGATTGCGCGCCGGCATGGCGCCATATTCCATTGTGATGCCGTCCAGGCTGCCGGCAAGGTCGCCTTAGAGGTCGGCACGATCGGCGCCGATCTCATCACATTGTCGGCACATAAACTCGGTGGCCCGCCGGGGGTCGGCGCTCTCGTTGTGGCCGGCGGGGTCGATCTGGCCCCGCTGTTGCGCGGCGGCGGCCAGGAGCACCGACGCCGCGCCGGAACCGAGAACCTACCCGGGATCGCCGGTTTCGCCGCCGCTGCAGCTGCTGCCGCAGCAGAAGTAGCCGCCTATGAGAGAGTGGCCGGATTGCGCGATGGATTGGAAGCGGAGATCGCCGCGATCGCGCCCGAAGCCGTCGTGGTCGGCGCTGCAGCACCCCGCTTGCCCAATACCTCGGCGATCGCGATGCCCGGGGTTGCCGCGGAGACTCAGGTCGTCGCCCTCGATCTCGACGGCGTAATGGTCAGTGCAGGCGCCGCCTGCTCTTCGGGCAAAGTTGGACCAAGCCATGTACTGGCGGCGATGCGGGTCGATCCCGAGATCGCGTCCTCGACGATCCGAGTTCAGCCTCGGCTGGAGCTCGAGCGAGGCCGAGGTCGACCATTTCCTGCGGGCTTGGACCGCCCTCTACCGGCGCTGCCGTTCTCTCGCCGAGGAGGCGCGCGCGGCATGACGTCGATGCTTGCTGATCCGCGCTCGCGGCTTTCCTCCGAGCCGGTCGTCAACACGCCGCCCATCTATCTCGACAACCAATCGACGACGCCGGTCGACCCGCGTGTCCTCGAGTTGATGCTGCCGTACTTCACCGAGCATTTCGGCAACCCGCACAGCACCAGCCACGCTTATGGCCGTGCCGCCGCCGAGGCCACCGAGCGCGCCCGCGGCGAGATTGCTGCGCTGATTTAAGCCGATCCGCGCGAGATCGTCTTCACCTCGGGCGCGACCGAAGCGAACAATCTTGCGATCAAGGGCGCGGCGCATTTCGCCCGCGCCCACCCGCAGAATGGGCAGGTGCGCGATCACATCGTGACATTGCAGACCGAGCACAAATGCGTGCTCGAAAGCTGCCGGGAATTGGAGCGGGAAGGTTTCGCGGTCACCTATTTGCCGGTCGAGCCGAATGGTCTCCTCTCGATCGCCGCTCTCGAAGGGTCGTTGTCCGAGCGAACGCTCCTCGTGTCTGTCATGGCCGCCCACAACGAGATCGGGATTATCCAGCCACTCGCCGAGATCGGTGCGCTGTGCCGTTCCAAGGGCGTGCTGTTCCACACCGACGCCGCGCAGGCCTTCGGCAAGATCCCGCTCGATGTCGGGGCGATGAAGATCGACTTGCTGTCGATTTCCGGCCACAAGATCTACGGGCCCAAAGGAGTTGGCGCTCTCTACATCCGGCGCCGGCCACGGGTCCGGCTGCTGCCGCTGATCGATGGCGGCGGGCAGGAGCGGGGCCTGCGCTCGGGAACCTTGCCGACGCCGCTCTGCGTCGGGCTCGGCCGGGCGGCGGCGATCGCTAGCGCCGAAATGGCCGAAGAAGCAGAACGGCTCCGGCGCCTCAGAGACAGCCTTTTGCGCAACCTCGCTCGACGCGTCCCCGGGCTACGCGTCAACGGCAACCTCGAGCAACGGCTACCCGGCAGTCTCAACCTCTCTTTTCCTGAGATCCCGGCACTAACGCTGATTGAGGCCGTTCCGAGCCTTGCAATCTCGACCGGCTCGGCCTGCACCTCAGCATCGGTCGAACCCTCTTATGTGCTGCGCGCGCTCGGGCTTCCGGATACGCTCGCCAACGCCTCGATCCGCATCGGCCTTGGGCGCTTCACGACGGCGGCAGAGGCTGATTTCGCCGCGGATGCGCTGGCGGCGGCCGCAAGCCGGCTGACAGAGCAGAGGGGCATACCCACATAAGAGGGGCATACCCACATAATAGTCCGGATAGTCCGGAATTTAGTTCATGCCGAGGTTGGATATTTCGCGGTCGGAGATCGAGTGATGGCGAGAAAGCAGGCCTTGTCGGTGACGGACGCCGCGGCGCAGCGCATCCAGGCGCTTCTCGCCAACCGTGGCAAGCCGTCGATCGGAGTTCGCATCGGCGTGCGGTCGCGTGGTTGCTCGGGCCTCAGCTACACGCTCGAATACGCCGATGAGAGGGGCAAGTTCGACGAGGTCGTCGAAGACAAGGGCGTCACGATCCTGGTCGATCCGAAAGCGGTCATGTTCATTCTCGGCACCGAAATGGATTACGTCGAGGAGAAGCTGCAGAACGGGTTCACCTTCCGCAACCCCAACGAGAAGGGACGTTGCGGCTGCGGCGAGTTGTTTCACGTTTAAAGAGCCACACTCTTAGCGCGCCGCGCGCGGTGGGTTGGCGTGAAGCTGTTCCAGATCGAAGAGCCGGACGGAGGGCCGGCCGATCCGAGCGCACCGGGAGCTGCGGTCGGCATTGACGCGGGCGGCGCTGAGGTCGAAGTAGCCTTCTCGGTCGGCGGCAATGCGGTGGTTCTTGGCGATCGCGAAGGCTTCGAGCGCGCCTTGGTCGCGCCCGATCTCACAGCCGGAGAGGCACAGTGGCAAGAGTTGTTCGAAGCGGCGCGGATTCGCGCCGAACGCGCCCTGGTTCGCCCGGTCAGTCATGCCGTGGTTGTCCTCGCCGAAACAGCCGGTGCGGATTTGTCGGACAAGCTGCGAGCGGCTGCTGAAGCGGCGGGACTGAAGGTGATGCATTTCAGCCGAAAGCCCGAGCTGTCGGCCGGCGCGAGCCCGGCGCTGACCGCGGCAATTCTCGCTGAAGACCTGGCGCCGCGGCCTGAGTAATGCCGAAGATGATCTTCATCGAGCGCGACGGCACCCGGCGCGAGGTCGATGCACCCCTCGGAATGTCGGTGCTCGAAATCGCGCGCCGCCACGACATCGACATCGAAGGCGCCTGCGAAGGCTCGCTCGCCTGCTCGACGTGCCATGTCATAGTCGATCCACAATGGTACGAGTTGCTCACCGAGGCGACTGAGGACGAGGAGGACATGCTCGACCTTGCGTTCAATCTCACGGTTACGTCGCGCCTCGGTTGCCAGATTGTTATCAGCGAGGAGCTGGATGGTTTGACGGTGCAGCTTCCCGCAGCGAGCCGAAACCTGCTGCTCGGCTGAACTTCGGTATCAGGCCGATGACCGCCGAGCCGGCCCTTTTCGCGCGTCTGGTCGCGGCGTCCGATCGGGACTGGCTCGCCTATATCCGCCACCAGTTTGTGCTTCTGCTGGCCAGCGGCGAGTTGCCCGAGGCCTGCTTCCGACGCTATTTGGTGCAGGACTATCTCTTTCTGATCCATTTCGCACGTGCCTGGGGTCTGGCGATCTACAAATCCGATGCACTCGGCGAAATGCGCCGTGCGCAGCGCTTCGTTGCCGCCACTCTCGATGTCGAGATCGGACTTCATATCGATTACTGCCGCCGCTGGGGGCTGTCGGAAGCGGCGATGGCAAGCGAGCCCGAGGCACCAGCAACCATTGCCTATACCCGCTTTGTGCTCGACCGCGGTGTTGCCGGCGACCGGCTCGACCTCGAAGTGGCGCTCGCGCCGTGCATTGTCGGTTATGCCGTGATTGCGGCGGAGCGGGTCGCCGATGCCACGACTCGGTTCGAAGGCAATCCTTACCGCGAATGGCTCGAAATGTATGCGGGGTCGGATTACCAGGACCTGGCCAGCGAGGCGGCAGCGGCGCTCGATGGGCAGTTCGCCCGGCGGGGTGGGGAGGGGCGCTTTTCCTCTCTTGCCAGCACTTTCGCCGCCGCCGCCCGGCTCGAGGCGGATTTTTGGCAGATGGGCTTGCAGGCGAAGTCGTGACCCTGCCAAACCTCAATCCGGCGGACCTCGATCTGCCAGGCGACCCGGCCAGCCATAGGGTGGTCGTCGCGATGTCGGGCGGGGTCAACTCGTCAGTGACCGCCGCGGTGCTGGTCGAGCGAGGTTTTGACGTTGTCGGCATCACGCTGCAACTCTACGACCATGGCGCCGCCGCAGGGCGCAGCGGCGCCTGCTGTGCCGGACGCGACATCTACGATGCTTCTCGGGTCGCCGAGCGCCTCGGCATCCCCCATTATGTGCTCGATTACGAGAGCCGCTTCCGCGCTGCGGTCATCGACGACTTTGTCGATAGCTACGCCCGAGGCGAGACGCCGGTCCCGTGTATCCGCTGCAATCAGCGGGTCAAGTTCCGCGATCTGCTGAGTGTGGCCCGGGATCTCGATGCTTCGGCATTGGCGACCGGGCATTATGCGCGCCGGGTTGCCGGTCCGGAGGGGCCCGAGCTCCACCGGGCACGCGACGCGGCGCGCGATCAGAGCTACTTCTTATTTGCCACGAAGGGCGAGGAATTACAGTTCCTGCGTTTTCCGCTGGGCAGCCTCAGCAAGGACGCGACTCGTGCCTTGGCGCGGCATTTCGGCCTGCCGATTGCGGACAAGCCCGACAGTCAGGATATCTGCTTTGTGCCGAGCGGATCGTACGCTCGTCTAGTCGAGCGGCTGCGGCCCGAGGCTCGGGAACCGGGCGACATCGTCGATCGCAGCGGCCGCGTGCTCGGCCGTCACAACGGCATCGCCCTTTTCACAGTCGGGCAACGCAAGGGGCTCGGGATCGCCGCGGACGAGCCGCTGTATGTGCTGGAGATCGAGCCCGAAAAGCGGCGCGTGGTCGTTGGTCCGCGAGCCGGATTGGCCGAAACCCGAATTTTTCTCGGCGAGCTGAATTGGCTCGGCGCGCCGGCGGCCGATGGCATGGCAGTGGCGGCGAAGCTTCGCTCGACGCAGATGCCGGTACCGGCAAGGCTCTACCCCGGCTCGCGGACCGGGGAGGCTGAACTCGATCTGGATGCGCCCGCGGGTGCGGTGGCGCCGGGCCAAGCCGCGGTCCTCTACGACGGCGACCGGGTGCTCGGCGGCGGCTGGATCCGCCGGCCCAGCTTGACCCATCCGCGCCCGCCTCTTATATCCGAGCGCCTGTGGCGGGATAGCTCAGCTGGTTAGAGCAGGGGAATCATAATCCCAAGGTCGGGGGTTCAAATCCCTCTCCCGCTACCAATTCCGTCAGTGGTTTTGAATTCCTCAAAGCCGATCTAGGCCGTGCGCCGCCGGGGCTGGGCGATGCTACCGCTATCCTCAACCAGCGCCGGAAAAGCCGGGCTCCCGGCCAGATATCGAGCTCGACGCATCGTCAAGGCCTCTCGTCGTCGCGTCGGATCGTGCTACCGTCTGGGACCGGGTCGACCAGCGGAGGCCAGGAGCATGAACCTTCAGGTAGTGCGTGAAGAAGCGATCGAGGCGACCACACGCGCCTTGTGGGACAAGAACGGCTTTGTGCCGGATGAGGACAGCGACGAATGGGAAGCGGAGTATCGCCGGCAATTCGAGCAGGCGAAAAGGCGTCATGAGACCGGACAAGCCGCCGAGGTCAAACCCACTCCGGCCGTCGGCGTCCTACCGGAGGAGGATGGCTGGGCGGTATTGACGGGCGCTCCTACCCAGATCCGCTGGGCGGCCGCCCTGCGGGCCGACCGCATCCGCGATATCAAGGACCCGGGGATCCGCCACTGGCTTGCGACGACCTGGACCAAGGCGAAGAGCTGGATCGATACCCGCGAATTGCCGACGCCGACCTTCCTGCAAAGGATCCAGCCGCATTATGCCGAATACCGCCGACAAGCCGACGAACAGGCTCGAGCGAGGCAGGCGCAAACACAAGCGAAAGCCGCCGCGGTCGAGGCGCTGCAACAAGAGATCGAGGCCGCCGGGATAACAGTCGGTGGGTTGATCGAGCTGATCGACATCGCCGAACGGCTGCCCGCAGTGCCCATCAAGGCGAAGCTGGCGGAGCTGGAGTTAGATAAGCGAAACCTGCGCGTCTTTGAAACCGCGGATCCGGCGGTTTTGATGGTGCTCGAAAAGGCCGAGACCGAGCGCAGCGAGTACGGTATCGAGCGCGATGAAGGCCTCGTCGCCGATCTGAGATTGTTCGCCCGAGCGAAGGAATTGAAATGAGCAACCCGGCGCCATCCATCGGGCCGAGAGAGGCGATGGAGCGGCTCAATTCCGAGGCTGGGAGGTTTCACATCTGGCTGCGAACCGAGGCCAACGCCCCGGCGCAACGCCCATGGTTTCGCGAAACCGGGCTCGACGCCAGCGGGCGGATTGCCGCCGGCCGGGTCGGCGCCGCCCAGCTCAAGCCCGTTGCCCATCACTGGCGATGGAGCGAGATCTCGCCTTATCTCGATCGCATCGCCGAGATCGCGCGCGGCGCCGAAATCTCGCCGATAGAATTCGCCGAACGACAGCAGTTTCTGCTGACCAACCCCGGGCTCGGCGGGCGCCTGCAAGTCACCGCCACGATGCGCTGCGCGGTATCGATCTACAATCCGGGCGATGTTGCCCCGGTCCACATCCACACCCCGAATGCCAGCCGCACCATCCTGTCGGACGAGGGCGGCTACACGACGATCGACGGGGAGCGCTGCGAGGCGGCGCGCGGTGATCTGATCCTGACCCCGAACGGCACCTGGCACGATCACGGCAATGACGGCGACGCGCCGGTCGTGTGGATCGACGTTTTGGATTTCCCGCTGATGGAATTTCTCGATTGCGTCTGGCTCGACGAGGCGTACCCCGGAGAAACCGACGGCAACGCCCGCGCGCAACGGGTGATCCGACAGCCCTCGTATTCGCAGAAGCTCTACGGTCGAGGCGGCTTGCTGCCGCGGTTTGTGCACCACCGGCGCGGTTTCGGGCGGGACACGACGCCAATGTTCCATTATCGCGGTGGTGACATCCGCGAGGCGCTCGACGGGCTGCGCCAGGAAGAGGGGGATCCCTACGACGCGCTTAGCCTGAGGTTCGTCAACCCGGCGACCGGCGCGTCGCTGTTTCCGACGTTGGATTACGGCGCGACGCTGCTCCGCCGGGATGAGGCGACCCGGTTCAAGCGAGAGACCGCGAGTAAACTGTACATCGTGATCGAAGGCGAGGGCGTTACGGAAGCTGCCGGGCAGCGCTTCGAATGGCGGGCGAACGATATTTTTGTCGTGCCGGGTTTTGCCTGGCACCGCCACAGCAACGCCGGTAACATGGATGCGATCCTTTACACTGTGTCCGATGCGCCGCTGCTCGATAAGATCGGGCAGTATCGGGCGCAAGGCCGGCTGCCTGACGACACGGTCGCCGAACTCGTGCCTTAACGAAAGGGCGGGGTCTCCACATGAGCATTGTCCGCGAGCTTTTCGACGACGCGATAGCGCTGCAGAGAGACGGGCTGAGCCCGAGCCGGATCGGGCTCGCCATTACCGACCGCTGGGAGGCGGAGGCGTTGGGCGCCGCGGGCAGGGTCAAGCGCACCCGCTCGCCGTCGGGTGCGATCGAGCTGCTGTTTCCCGGCGGCGAGAAGATCGTCTGGAACGGAGCAAGCTGGAATTACGTCCCGGTCTAAGACCCTGCCGCGCTGTTGGCGGCAACCCTGGTCACGGCTCGGCTATGCCATCCTCCTGGTGGCAGCGGTTGCGGCTGGACCGGCGGCCGCCGACGAGATGGTCGCAAACTACAGCGCGTATTGGGCCGGGCTTCCTGCAGCCAATATCCGCCTGACCTTGCGCGATGGCGTTGCCGGGTATCACGACGAGATCGAAATCACGACGCAGGGTTTGCCGCACCTGCTCTCCCGCTTTCGCGCGACTGCTTCGGCGGAGGGGCGCCTTGCCGCGGATCGGACGGCGGAGCCGTCGCGTTATCTGGCGGCCTATGATCTGCGCAAGCGTCGCGACAGCCGGGTCAGCATGCTCTTCGTCCATCGTTCCGGCGCGACGGTCGCCGAGCGAGGTCCCGACGACACCAGCCGAAAGCCGCCGCTGGCCGAGGGGTTCCGCAAGAATTCGGTCGATCCATTGTCGGCTTTGGAGCGCATCCGCGAGGCGCTGCGGACGGCCGGGCCCGGACGCAGGTTTACGATCCCAGTTTATGACGGCGCCCGGCGCTTCGACCTCGCCGGGGAGATCCTGCCGAGGAATAAACCGGGCGACGGCACGCTGCGGGCCGAACTGACCTTGCGTCCGATCGCCGGCTTCCGAGGCGAAACCAGCGAGGACGGCGACCCCGACGACGCGCCCCGTAAAATGGAGCTGACCGTGACCGATGACGCCAAACTGCTGCCCTTGTCGATCACGGTACCGGTCTTCTTCATGCCACTGGTGATCCGGTTCGAGGAACTGTGTCCAACCGGTCGGTCTTGCTCGAGATAGCATGGCCCGCCATTCTGCGGGTCGTCCCGACCTCTACGAGAGCACCGAGATGCCCTTTTCACTGATCGACGAAACCGAAGGCGCGGTTCCGATCGCCGCTCTAACCAAGGGGGAATTCCCGGCCTGGCTCGAAAAGGCGCCGGAGCGCGAGCGTAACTGGTTGGCATCGATCGGCTTTTCCGCCGAAGCGGGAAAGCACGCCCTGGTTCCCGGCGCAACCGGCAACCTCGCCCGGGTGCTCGTCGGGCTCGGCGACGGACCCGATGCCGAGGGAGGGATATGGGCGCTCGCCGGGCTGCAGACCGCACTGCCGGAAGCGCGCTATCGGCTCGATGCGGTTCCTGATGGCGCGGACCCGACACACCTCGCGCTCGGTTGGGCGCTGGCGACCTACGCCTTTACACGTTATAGCGCAAAGCCCCGATCTGCCGCGACATTGGTGTGGCCCGAGAAATCCGAGCGCGGCTGCGTCGAGCGGCTCGCCGCAGCGGTGTTCCTCGCCCGCGATCTCGCCAACACGCCGGCCGGGGACCTGGGCCCCGAGGAGCTCGCCGGCGAAGCGGTCCGCGTCGCCAAGGCCGCCGGCGCGCGTCATCGTGTTATCGTCGGCGACGATCTGCTCGCCGAGAATTATCCGACCATTCACGCGGTCGGCCGCGCCAGCGTGCGCGCCCCGCGGCTTGTCGACATCGTCTGGGGCGATCCGGCGGCGCCGAAGGTGACTCTGGTCGGCAAGGGAGTGTGCTTCGACAGCGGCGGGCTCGACCTGAAGACCGCCTCCGGCATGCGCCTGATGAAAAAGGACATGGCGGGCGCGGCAGTCGTGCTGGGGCTCGCCCAAGCAATCATGGACGCCCGGCTGCCGGTGCGCCTGCGGGTGCTACTGCCTTGCGTCGAGAACGCGGTGTCGGGCAACGCGATGCGCCCGCTCGACATCGTGCGCACCAGGAAGGGGCTGACTGTCGAGATCGGCAACACCGACGCCGAAGGCCGGCTGATCCTGTGCGACGCGCTGGCCGAAGCTTCGACCGAGAGGCCGGAGTTATTGATCGACATGGCGACCTTGACCGGGGCGGCGCGGGTGGCCCTCGGCCCCGAGCTGGCGGCCCTCTTCTGCAATGACGACGCGCTCGCCCGCGATTTGCTCGAGACGGCCAAGGCCGAAGACGACCCCATGTGGCGGATGCCGCTATGGAGGCCCTATCGCAAGATGATCGACAGCAAAGTGGCCGATATCAACAACGTGTCGGAATCGCCGCATGCCGGCGCCATCACCGCTGCGCTGTATCTGCAGGAATTTGTCGAGCCCGGCATCCCCTGGGCGCATCTCGACGTCATGGCATGGAACCTGCAATCCCGCCCCGGCCGCCCCGAAGGCGCCGAGGCTACCGCGCTGCGCGCCCTCTATGCCCACATCGCCCAAACGTTCGGTTAACACGAATGTCTTCATGGTGGGCCATCGCCGCCTAACGAGAGGTGCCTGTTGACCCGCTACGACGAACCAGTGTCCAGAACCGCCCGGATTTTTTCCGCCAGCGCGGCATAGGTGTAGGGCTTGACGATCAGCTCGCCGCCGGGATCCAACCGGCCGTGATGCACGATTGCCTTGCGCGCATAGCCCGTCGTGAACAGCACCTTCAGGTCAGGCCGGCGCTCGCGCACCGCATCGGCCAATTGCCGGCCAGTCTGGCCGCGCGGCAATCCGCCATCAGCAAACAACAGCCGGATCGCCGGGTCGCGCTCGAGCTGCCGTATCGCTCTCGCGGCGTCAGCGGCCTCCACGACGCGATAGCCGAGCTCGCGCAGGCTGGCGAGGGCTGTTTGCCCGCACGTCATCGTCATCCTCGACGACGAGGATTGTTTCCGCATGCCTTCGCGACGCCGATCTCGTCTTCGAGAATGAACATCGCCGACAGGCGGATCGCGGGGTGGGCGTCGCCGATGGCCGCGATCCTATTCGGATCGACGCGGCGCAGCACAACGACGACGTTGACATCCGAAGTCGCTCGCAGGCGCCCCTCCGCAGCCGGGCCGAACAGCACGACCGAAAGAAGACCTTCGGCAAACGCCTCCTGTGCCGCCGCGGTGAATTCGAAGGCCGTACGCACCGGCTCCGAGGGCTGGGGGGAAAGCCCCGGCCCTTGGTCGACCCTTGGCAGCCGAGGGGTTTCATCCCCGCGCTCGCAGTCGCATCTCCGTTGACCTGCTCCATCAAAGGCACAACCCAGCCGACATTCCGTCAACAGCCCAGTCGATACTGAGCTCATCAATTAAGGCCCGGCACCACCATTCCGCCAGTTGGCTCGCCCGCGCCGGGTCGATCCTTCTCAGCCTAGGGCTTAAGCGTCGAAGCCGTAGAGCCTGGCGGCGTTGGCGCGGGTGATCTTGAAGCGGTCTTCGGGGCTGGCGTCCTTGAAGTCGCGCGCGACGACTTCCTGCGAATGCGGCCAGGTCGAAGCTTGGTGCGGGTAGTCCGAAGACCACATCAGCTTGTCGACGCCGATGAAGTGGCGGTTGGCGACGCCGACGTAATCATCGATGTAGGTGGCCCACATCTGGCGCTGGAAATACTCGCTCGGCTTCAGCTTGTTGGTAAAGCCGGCAGAAACGCGCTGGCGCTCGAAGGCGCGGTCCATGCGCTGCAAATAATACGGCAGCCAGCCGATATTGTTCTCGGCCGAGACGATCTGCAGTTCCGGGAAGCGGTCGAGCACGCCCGAGAAGATCAGCACGCTGAACGACTTCTCGACCTCGTGCGACAGCACGGTCGAGCGCATGTAGCGCTCACCCCAATTGTACTGGCTCTCCATTCCCATGCCGGTGATCGCATGCAGGCTGACCGGCATCTTGAGTTCCTGCGCCGCCGCCCAGAACGGGTCGTAGATGTCCGAGCTGTAAGGCTGCCCCTCGGGCGGCGAGCACCAGATCATCGCCCCCTTGAGGCCCATCTTGGCGCAGCGTTCGAGCTCGCGCGCCCCGGCCTTGGGGTCGTAAAGCGAGATCATCGGCAGCCCGGCCATGTGTTTCGGGTCGTAGCTGACGAATTCGGCGAGCCAATCGTTGTAGACGCGGAAGCAGTCGGCCTGCAGCCCGGGATCCTTGAGCCAGAAGATGCGGAAGCCGAGGGTCGTGTAGAGCACGTCGGCCTCGACCCCGTCGAGTTCATTGTCCTTCATCCGCGCGGCTGGGTCCCAGCCGCCAGGCCGGGCATCGGCATAGGTTGCCTTCGTCAGGAACTCCTTCAGCTCCTCCGGGCTCTTGCCGGCGCCGAGGCCGATGCCGATCGGGTGCGGCGCGTAGCCCTCGTAATGGAAATAGGCGCCCTCCTTGCCGGGCGGGTTGACCATCAGCTGCGGCGCCCGCTCGCGGTATTTCTTGTCGACGCGGGTCGCCCACAGATCGGGTGGTTCGCTGACGTGAGAGTCGGCGGAAATCAGCTTGTAATCCGGCATGTAGACCTCCTCCCCGAAAACTCTTGGTCAGCCGCGCCTTTCGACCGGCACGTAGTGGCGCTCGTCTGCTCCGACGAAGAGCTGGCGCGGGCGCATCAGCTTGGCGTCGGTATCCTCGAGCATCTCCTGCCACTGCGCGACCCAACCGACGGTGCGCGCGATTGCGAACAGGGCGGTGAACATCGACGTCGGGAAACCGATCGCCTTCAGAATGATTCCCGAATAGAAATCGACGTTCGGGTATAATTTCCTCGTAATAAAATAGTCGTCGTTGAGCGAGATCTTTTCCAGCTCCATCGCCAGGTCGAGCGTTGGATCATCCTTGATTCCCAGCTCGGCAAGCACTTCGTGGCAGCTGTCGCGCAGAACGCGGGCCCGCGGATCGTAGTTTTTATAGACGCGATGACCAAAGCCATACTCGATGTCGTTCTTGTTTTTTACCTCTTTAATAAATTCGGGGATGTTCTTCTTGTCTCCAATGCGGTCGAGCATCTTCAGCACCTGCTCATTGGCGCCGCCATGCGCCGGCCCCCAGAGCGAGGCGATGCCCGCGGCGATACAGGCGAACGGGTTGGCGCCGCTCGATCCAGCGTTGCGCACCGTTGCTGTGGACGCGTTCTGTTCGTGATCGGCATGCAGGATGAAGATACGATCGAGCGCCCGTGCCACGACCGGGTTGACTTTGTATTCTTCGCACGGCACGGCGAATGTCATATGGAGGAAATTTTCGGTGTAACCCAGTGAGTTCTGCGGGTACATGAATGGTTGGCCATGCGTATATTTGAATGCCATCGCCGCGATCGTCGGCATCTTGGCAATCAGGCGATATGAGGCGACCATCCTTTGGTAGGGGTCGTGAATGTCGGTCGAATCGTGGTAGAAGGCGGAGAGAGCGCCGACCACGCCACACATGACCGCCATTGGATGCGCGTCGCGGCGGAAGCCGTGAAAAAAGCTCGATAGCTGTTCGTGCACCATCGTGTGGTGGGTAATGTCGTAAACGAACTGGGCCTTTTCCTTGGCGTTCGGCAATTCTCCATTCAGCAGCAGATACGCGATTTCGAGAAAATCACTGTGCTCCGCCAGCTCCTGGATCGGATAGCCGCGGTACATCAAGATCCCTTCGTCGCCGTCGATATAGGTGATGCCGGAGCGGCAGGCGGCAGTCGCCATGAAGCCCGGATCGTAGGTGAAATGCCCGGTCTGCGCGTAAAGCTTGCGGATATCGATGACGCGCGGGCCGATCGATCCGCCAATCACCGGAAGCTCGGTCGACTTTCCGGTTTCGTTGTCGGTGAGCGTCACCGTCCCGGTGACCATGTTGTTCCCGTCCATCGATCCACCTCTGTCGCTAAGCCTGCTGGCGGCTGCCTGATGCAGTGCAAAAATAAGCGTGTCGAGCGAACTTGGCAAACGCGCGCGTCAACCCGCCGATCCGGCCGCATCGGCGATCCGCTCGAGGCTCTCGTCGCGCCCGAGAATCTTCATCACCGCGAATATACCCGGTGACGCAAGCGAACCGGTCAGAGCGGCGCGCAGCGGTTGTGCGATCGAGCCGAGTTTGGTTCCTCTCTCACCGGCGAACGAGCGGATCTCCTCTTCGAGGCGACCCGGCTGCCATTCCGCGGCGTGTAGGCGGTCGATCAAATCGGCTAGCAGCCGTCGCGCGTCGGGAGTTAGCAGCTTCGCGGCCTTGTCATCGAGCCGGATCGGCCGTGGCGCGACCAGAAAGCGGGCGTTGGCGGCGAGCTCGGCCAAGGTTTTCGGGCGCAGCTTGAGCTCGGGCATAGCCTCTCGCAGGCGCCCGAGCTCGATATCGGTGAGCGACTTTCCTACGAGCTTTTCAAGTCTCGGCGCGACCAGCGCGACGAGGCGATCGTCCTCGGCAGCGCGGATATAATGGCCATTGAGGTTGTCGAGCTTGGCGAAGTCGAAGCGCGCGGGCGCGCGGCCAACGGCATCGATGTCGAACCACTCCATCGCCTGTTCGGTCGAGATGATCTCGTCGTCGCCATGGCTCCAGCCGAGGCGAAGAAGATAATTCCGAAGAGCCTCCGGCAGATATCCGAGCTCGCGATACGCATCGACGCCGAGGGCGCCATGCCGCTTCGACAATTTCGCGCCGTCGGGTCCGTGGATCAAAGGGACATGGGCAAATTCCGGGACCGCCCAGCCGAGCGCGTCATAGATCTGCTTCTGCCGGAAGGCATTGTTGAGGTGGTCGTCGCCGCGGATCACATGGGTAATGCCCATATCGTGGTCGTCGACGACGACCGAGAGGTTGTAGGTTGGGGTGCCGTCAGCCCGCAGGATTATCAGATCGTCGAGTTCGGCATTGGCGACCGTAACCTCTCCCTGGACATGGTCACGGATCGTCGTCGAACCGTGCTGCGGCGCCTTGAGCCGGATTGCGGGCGCAACCCCGGCAGGAGCCTCGGACGGATCGCGGTCGCGCCAGGTCCCGTCATAGCGGACCGAGCGCTTCTCGGCCCGCGCCCGCTCGCGCATCGCCTCGAGCTCGGCCGGGGTGCAATAACAGTAATAGGCGTGTCCCGCGGCGAGCAGCTGCCGCGCGATTTCAGCGTGACGCCGCGCGCGCTCGAATTGGTGGACGATGCCGCCGTCCCACCCGAGACCCAGCCAGTCGAGCCCGTCTATGATCGCCGCCACCGCCTCGGGGGTAGAGCGGACGCGGTCGGTGTCCTCGATGCGCAGCAGGAACTTGCCGCCATGGTGCCGCGCGAAGAGCCAATTGAAGAGCGCGGTACGCGCTCCGCCGATATGCAGAAACCCGGTCGGAGACGGCGCAAAACGAACTACGATGCTCATCCGCCGAGGATGGGGACGGGTGCCGATGATATCAACGCTCGGGCAGCGGGTGGTCGCGGAACATCTCGCGCAGGCGGATCTTCATAACCTTTCCGGTTGCGGTGTGAGGCAGTTCGTCGAGAACCACAACGTCGTCGGGCAGCATCCAACGCGGAAAGCGCTCGGCGAGAAATGCGAGCAGCTCGTCGCGCTGCGGCCGGCGCTCCGGCAGCGGCGTCACGACCAGCAGCGGTCGCTCAGCCCAGCGCGGGTGAGGCACGGCCACGACGGCAGCTTCGGCGACATCGGGATGGGCGATCGCGGCATTTTCGAGGTCGATCGAGCTGATCCATTCGCCGCCGGATTTGATGACGTCCTTCCGCCGGTCCATGATCTGCATATATCCGTCGGAGTCGATCGTCGCGACGTCACCGGTGCGAAACCAACCCTCCTCGTCGATGGCTGCGGCGCTCGCTTCGGCATCCTCGAAATAGGCGCTGACGATCCAGGGGCCGCGCACCAGCAGTTCGCCCATCGATCCGCCGTCATGGGGCTGGGGCTGACCGGCATCGTCGACCACCTTCATCTCGACCCCGAAAACCGGCCGGCCTTGCTTGCACTTGACCTTCATCTGCCCCTCCGGGTCGAGGGCAAGATGCTTCGCCTTCAGCGCCGCCGTCGTGCCGAGCGGGCTCATTTCGGTCATTCCCCAGCCCTGACGCAGCAGAATGCCCCGTGTCTCGAAGGCCTCGATCAGCGAGGGCGGCACCGCCGAGCCGCCCGACAGGACCCAGCGCAACGTCGAGCAACGCGCGCCGCTGACGGCGAGATAGGCCTCGAACCCCAGCCAGACCGTCGGCACACCGAGGCTCGCGGTCACGCCCTCCGCCTCGAACAACTCATAAAGGCTCTGCCCGTCGAGCCGTGGCCCGGGCAGCACCAGCTTTGCCCCGTTCAACGGCGCTGTGTACGCGATTCCCCAGCCGCAGGCGTGAAACAGCGGAACCACCGGGCAGACCGTGTCGCGCGCCGACAACGGGATCGCGTCGGGCAGCGAGATCCCGAAGGCGTGCAGCACGGTGGACCGATGGCTGTAGAGCGCGCCCTTGGGCTTGCCGGTGGTTCCGGAGGTGTAGCAGAGGGCCGCAGCGGTCCGCTCGTCGAATTGGGGCCACTCGAAATCCTCGTCCTCGGCCGCAATCAGCGTCTCGTAACGAGGCAGGCACGGGAAGCTGCCGGCGGGTTCGGTGCCCTCTTCGGTCATCCAGACGATCCGGCACTCCGCTGGTAGATTTGGCATCAACCGCTCGACCAGCGCAGCAAAGCTCGTATCCACAAAGAGCAGCAGGTCCGCGGCGTGATTGATTAAGTAAACGATCTGGTCATCGAACAGCCGAGGGTTGATCGTGTGGCAGACCGCGCCGATGCCCGAGATCGCGTAGTAAAGCTCGAAATGGCGAAAGGTGTTCCAGGCGAGCGTCCCGACGCGGTCGCCGGGCCTGATCCCCAGCCTCAGCAATGCGCGAGCGAGCCTCTTGGATCGGCGCTCGGCTTGGCCGTAAGTTTGGCGGTGGATCGTCCCTTCGACGGTGCGCGAAACGATTTCGGTGTCGCGATGATAAATCGCCGCGTGTTTGATGATCGCGGAGACGAGGAGCGGCCGCTCCGACATCAACCCCTGCATAGCTTCCTCCCGTACGCCATCCCCACCGCTACTGCCGGGCAACTCGACATGAAGCTACGATCTTTGTTCTGCTGCGGCCCGACTTGCAAGCCTGGGCACCGGAGCGGACCGAAAGGGCAATGACGGTGCCCATCGAGCTCGCTGCGGCCGAATGGGGCGCAGGGCCGCCGGTTGCGATCCTGCACGGGCTGTTCGGTTCTGGCCGCAATTGGCGGTCGGCCGCCCAGCACCTCGCGGCGCGCCACCGGGTTCTGGCCTTCGATCTGCGCAATCACGGCGCCTCGCCTTGGGCGGACGGGATGTCCTACAGCGAAATGGTCGAGGATTTGCGGGCATCGCTCGGCACACGCGCCGTCGCGCGCACCGCACTCTTGGGGCACAGCATGGGCGGCAAGGTCGCAATGCTGATGGGTTTGCTCCATCCCGGCGAGGTCGATCGGCTGGTCATCGTCGATATCGCCCCGGCTGCCAATCCCCCAAACCTTCTTGGCTATATTCGCGCGATGCGGGCGGTCGATCTCCGCGGCGTCAAGCGGCGCGCGGAGGTTGACGTCGCGCTGGCCGGGGCCGTTCCCGACCCCGCCGAACGCGCTTTTTTGTTGCAGAATTTGGTGCTCGATGAAAACGCCGCCCGTTGGCGCCTGAACCTAGAAGCGATCGAGCGCGGCTTCCCGCAGATCTTGGGTTTTCCCGACCTTCCGGCGGGCACTGCTTATTGGGGACCGGCGTTGTTCGTCGCGGGCGCCCACTCCAACTACGTCAAACCCGAGCACGAACCCGCGATCCGGCGGCTGTTCCCGCGGGCCCGGATCATGCGCATCGAAGGGGCCGGACACTGGGTCCATGCCGAGCAGCCGCAAGGCCTTCCTGCAAGCCGTCGCCCCCTTCCTATCCGGCGGCGCCTGACGCTGCGCCGGGCGGCGCGACGGTGATCTCAACTCCCCGCGGCTTGCCTGGCGTCCGCAATTTCGCTACATCCTCGTCCCAACCCCGACCGTGGTCACGGGCGCGTAGCTCAGCGGGAGAGCACTACGTTGACATCGTAGGGGTCACTGGTTCAATCCCAGTCGCGCCCACCATCAATACGTTGCCGCTAGACGCGCATTGTCACCCGCACCCTCCTCTCTTCCCACGCAAGCGGCGGGCGAGAAGTAAGAAAAGTCTATGCGAAACAGGCGGCGTTACTCCGGGTAGACCGGTCGATACGCGCGGGCGCGGATCAATGCGCCGACGTCGTCCGGCCGCGGGACGCGGGCGAAACCTTTATCGAAGATGTAGGTGGCGACGCGCTCGGCGACATGCAGCGAGGCTTCCAGGATGCGGCTCTGCGGCGGATAGATCAGCCCTGAGGCGAGATTTTCCTCGGTCACCTGCTCGGCAACGGCCTTTGCCGCGACGATGAACATTTCTTCCGTGACGCGGGTCGCTTCGGTCGCAAACACCGCCATCCCCATCGCCGGGAAGATGTAGACATTGTTGCCCTGGCCCGGAACGAAGTGCCGGCCGGCGATCTCGACTGGCGGGAACGGACTGCCGCTGGCGAAAACCGCCCTGCCGTCGGACCAGCGATAAGCCTCCTCGGCCGTGCATTCGGAGCGGGAGGTCGGGTTCGAATACGGGAAGATGATCGGCCGCTCGTTGATCTCGGCCATTGCCCCAATGACCTCGCGGGTGAATAGCTTCGGCACCGTGCTGACGCCGATAATGCCGGTCGGCCGGATCGCCTTCACGGCGTCGACAAAGCTGGTGACCCTCTCCCGCTCCTGCGCAAACGGCTTCTGAAAATCCGCCAGATCGGTGCGCGAGGTCACAATGAGGCCATTGATGTCGAACAGCGCGTTGCGCTTTCTCGCCTCGGCGATGTCCATTCCCTCCATCGCCATGGCCTCGCTGATCAGCTCGGCGATGCCGGTGCCGGCCGAGCCGCCGCCGAGGAACAGAAACCGCTGGTCGGTGATCTTCTGTTTGGTGATCCGCAACGCGGCGAAAATCCCCGCCAGTGCGATTCCCGCGGTGCCCTGGATGTCGTCATTGTAGGTGCAGATCTTGTCGCGGTAGCGCGCGAGGATCGGGACAGCGTTGATGTTCGCGAAATCCTCCCATTGGATGCAGCATTTCGGGTAGAGCTGCTGCACTGCAACGACGAACTCGTCGATGAACGCCATGTATTCTTCGCCGCGCACGCGGTTGTGGCGCAGACCGAGATATAGCGGGTCATCGTGCAGCACCGGATTGTTCGTGCCGACGTCGAGCACCACTGGCAGGCAATATTGCGGCGGCACCCCGGCGCAGGCGGTATAGAGCGCGAGCTTGCCGAGCGGGATGCCCATGCCGCCGGCGCCGAGATCGCCCAAGCCGAGGATGCGCTCGCCGTCGGTCACGACGATGAAGCGCACGTCCTTTTCCGGCCAGTTGCCGAGGATCTCGCGCAGCCGGCCGCAGGCGCTGATCGGCAGAAACATGCCGCGCGCCTCGCGAAAGATGTGGGCGAATTTCTGGCAAGCTTCGCCGACCGTCGGCGTGTAGACAAGCGGCATATAAAGGGCGGGGTCCGACATTATCACCTTGTAAAACAAGGTCTCATTGCGTGTCTGCAGATCCGACAGCACCAAATATTTCTGCAAGTCGCTGTCGAGATTGGCGATCTCGGTGTGCCGCCGCGCCGCCTGCAGTTCGATGTTGGTGACGGCGGGCGGCAACAGGCCCTCGAGCCGGTATTTGCGCCGCTCCGCTTCAGTGAATGCCGTCCCTTTGTTCAGACGCGGGTTGCGAAGAACGTCATAGCCGACGGGTTGTTCCTTGTTTGGGGCGATCATCGCCACCTCCGGTGCGTCTATACGATCAGCTTGCAAGATGCGGCGCCCTCGCAGACTTGGCCCGCTGTCGCCTCATCTCGCACAAATCGAGCTGCCCGCTTCTGGGTGAGCTGGTCGACCCGTCGCAGTCAGATATTCTCTACCTTCAAGATGGCCGCGGTGTCTGCACGGGTCTTGCGGCAGGCGTCGGCATCGCGAGCGAGATCGATTCCGTATGTCGGTATGATCTCCTTTAGTTTGGGGAGCCACCCGCTCTCGCTGAGTTCGCTCGCGAAACACTTTTCGAGCACTCCGAGAGCAATGAAGGCCGCGGTGGATGCGCCTGGCGAGGCGCCGAGCAGGGCGACCAGGGACTTGTCCTCGGCTGCGACCAGTTCGGTGCCGAATTCCAATACGCCGTGTCTTTGCTGGTCGGGCTTGATGATCTGGACGCGCTGCCCCGCGACCGCCTCGCGCCAGTCTTTTCGGGCGGCCTTGGGAAAGAATTGGCGAAGCGTCGCGAACTGATGTGCCGAGCTTTGAAAGACCTGGCCGATCAGATATTCGGTCAGCGCGATATTGTCTCGCGCCACCGCCAGCAGCGGCAGGATGTTGCCGGGCCTAATTGACTCGAAAAGATCTGTCAACGAGCCGTGCTTCAGGAATTTGCTGGAGAAGCCGGCATAGGGTCCGAACAGCAACGACTTTTTGCCCTGGATGATGCGGGTGTCGAGGTGCGGCACCGACATCGGCGGCGATCCGGTTGCGGCCTTGCCGTAGACTTTGGCGTGGTGGCGATCGCTTACTGCGCTCTCGTCGCACCGCAGCCAGATGCCGCTGACCGGGAAGCCGCCATACCCACGGCCTTCGGGGATGCGCGACTGCTGGAGCAGCTCAATCGCGCCCCCGCCGGCGCCGATGAAGACGAATTTGGACGAAACTGCTTGGCGCTCGTGCGTGTGGTCGTCCTCGATACCCACCCGCCAAGCGCCATTGTTTTCACGCTCCAGATCCACGACGCGATGCTTGTAGTGCACCGAAACGCCGGGTTGAGCGGCAAGATGCTTTACCAGCAGATGGGTCAGGCGCCGTAGTCGACATCGGTACCAGTGATGATCCGAGTAGCCGCAAACGGCTCCTCGTCGTCGCGGCCGTCCATGATCAGCGGCGCCCATTCGGCGATCTTGGCACGATTCTCGGTATACTCCATCCCGTGGTAGCAATGGCTGGCGGACATCGCCTCGAAGCGCTTGCGCAAGAAGGCGACATTCTCCTTCCCCCAGACGAAGCTCATATGCGGGCAGGGATGGATGAAGCTGCGCGGGTCCGGGATCGCGCCTTTGCGGATCAGGTAGGACCACAGCTGACGCGACAGATCGAATTCTGTGTTCACCTTCAGCGCCTCGGAGATGTCGACGCTCCCGTCTTCGCGTAGAGGCGTGTAGTTCAGCTCGCAATTGGCCGCGTGGCCGGTACCTGCATTGTTCCAGGCCTGCGAACTCTCCTGCCCGCAATCCTCGAGCGTCTCGAATATCGTGATGCTGAGGGAGGGCTCGAGCTCCTTGAGCACGGTGCCCAGGGTGGCGCTCATGATGCCCGCGCCGATCAGCACAATGTCGGGTGCGCCGGGGTTTTGCGTCTGGATCATGAAGGGCTTCCCTTTTTGTCAGCTTGGGCGACGAACTGGCGAGTTGGCGACGAACGGAACTTCAACGCCTGGGCTAAGGATCACGTAGGCCCGGCGCCAGGGATTCTCATCGACGAGTTTCCAGCTGTGCCCGGTTCCGGCTGTGTCCTCGGCAAGGAGGATGTCGCCCGGGTGTAGCATGAAGTGCTCGCCCGTGCGTGTCTGAAAGTCGAGCGTGCCGCTTAGTGTGATGACGAACTGGCGGGCCGGCGCGTCGTGCCATTCGAAAGCACCACCGGCTCTCGTCTCGCGAAACGAGATGCTAACGACGTCGACGGTGCCGCTGAGGATGTCACCACGTTCGCCCTTGGGAAGGTCAATTCCCCCTTCCTCAAAATGCGAGTTGCCGTCGTCTCCGGTCCAAAGCCGAATACAGCGTATCATTGAAACGCTCCTTGTTCTGGTCAACAAAGGCTGGTTCAGTAGTGGTCGGCCATAGGTTGGACCTTGCCGCTTAATCCTGATCCAGCCAAGGACTGATTCGGATGCCATTGCACAGCTGGTAGAAGAACGCGGCCGACCAGAGAAACATTTCTATGGCGTGACCCAATAGTTTCGTCCGCACCGGCGCGGTGTCGCCGGCACCGAACAGCGCAAGGCCGTAGTCGGCGAGCCCCGCGTGAGCGTCGGCCACCGCTTGCCATAACGAGGGGACCAGCGAGTTCGGCAGCACGACGTGGCTGATCGTGGCTGTCACAACGGTGCCGAGACTGATTTCGCTAACGCGCCCTGTAGCGATGTAAAAAGCGTTCCCGGCATCGAGCGCGCCCGGAATGCCAACGATCGCTGCGGTGTATCCAGACAGGACAAGGCATAGGCGGCGAAGTTCCTCGCGTATTGCGAGCCAAAGGTGCAAAGGCCGATCGAGAGGGCGAGACCGCCGAGGAAGAGCACGCGCTCCTGCGCGCAGAGGGCAACGGGAAAGAGCGCGACGGCGGCGCCGATCACTGTCCCGATAGTGCGGTAGAAGCTCTTCGCCACGACCAGTCCGCTCTGCTGTGGCTGGGAGACAATGAAAAGAGACAGCAGCGCCCAATACGGCCGATCGAGGTTGAAGGTGAACAGACGACGAGCAGCGCGATCACGCCCCGAACGCCGTTGTTTCGCCGCGAAGATCCACGGCGCCCAGTCGGTCCCGCGAGCCGGCCTCTTCAGGTCCAACGCGGTTTAGGTGAGACCGCCGCGTTCGATATGTCGTGGCGCCGCGCGGGTCGTGCTGCAGAACGAGGTCGAGGCGGCGAGGCCAGCGCTCTTTTCGATCGCCCGTCAAGCGACGGTTGCATGGCCGGGCATCGAGGGACGACGGTGAGGTCTCCGCCGTGGCCGATGCCTATTCGTTAGGCTGAGCTTGTTGGCGGCGTTTTCAACCGTTAGAGTACAATCAGTTAACGTCGGAGGAGCAGGATGGACAGCGACATTTCACGGCGCGTTGTCGCCGAATTCTTTGGCACGTTCTGGCTGGTGTTGGGCGGTTGCGGCGCCGCTGTCCTGGCCGCGGGTTTTCCGAACCTCGGGATCGGTTTTCTCGGTGTCGCCTTCGCATTCGGATTGACGGTGCTGACGATGGCCTACGCCGTAGGTCACATCTCAGGCGGCCACTTCAACCCTGCGGTGACGATCGGCTTGTGGGCCGCCGGCCGGTGCGCCAACAAGCACGTGCTCCCCTACATCGTCGCGCAGGTGATTGGTGCCATTATCGCCGCTGTGGTCCTCTGGGTGATCGCTTCGGGCAAGCCTGGATGGGTCGCCGGCAGTTTTGCCGCCAACGGTTATGGCGATCTCAGCCCCGGCAAATACGGCCTCGGAAGCTGCTTCGTGGACGAAGTGGTGATGACCTTCTTCTTTCTCCTGATCATCATTGGCACAACATCAAGGGGAGCGGCGACCGGCTTCGCGGGAATTCCAATTGGCCTCGCGCTGACCTTGATCCATCTCGTGTCGATCCCGGTCACCAATACCTCGGTCAATCCGGCGCGCAGCACGGGGCCGGCTCTGTTCGCCGGCGGTGCATACATTGGGCAGCTCTGGCTCTTCTGGGTGGCGCCGATCATTGGCGCAGTAATTGCCGGGTTGGTGAGCCGCTGGATGTACGAATACGAGAAAATCAGGGACACCATTGTGGTCGAGGAGCGGCGGGTAACTCCCTAATCCGGCCAGCGGCGGTGCACCCAAAACCACTCTTCCGGGCGATCTCGGATCCATCCTTCTAGAGTTTGATTGACCCGCGTCATCAGCGCGGCGACGTCGGCGTGATGATCGCCGCTCTGCGGCAGTGGCAACGGCGGAAAGATGGTGAGCCGAAAGTGCGCTCCGCCGAGCCGCTCGACGCGCGCAGGAAGCACGTCGCAGTCGAAGCGCAGCGCCAAGGCGGCGAGCGCCGTGGCGGTCATTGCCGGGCGCCCGAAGAACGGCACCGGGATGCCGTCATTCATCTTCTGGTCGGCGAGCATCGTCAGATGCGCACCGCGCCGCAGCACCGCAATAGCGCGCCGGGCGGCTACGGTGCCTTTGGGGATCAGTTCGCCGCCAATGCTGCGAAACCGCGCGATCATTCGGTCGACCAGCGGATTGTTGGCGGCGCGGTAGATCTGCGCAACCTCAGCCCCGTATTGGATCGCGGCGAGCATGCCAATTTCCCAATTGGCTATATGCCCGGAGAAAATGATCATGCGGCGCCCCGCGGCGACGGCCCGATCCACGTGCTCAAAGCCGTGCGTTTCGACGCGCCCGTCGGGGTCGAAGACGCGGATTGCGCGCAGATGCGGATATTCGGCCGCGACCCGGCCGAGATTATCCCACATGCCGGCAATGATGTGCGCGACCTCGGCTTCCGAAAGCTCGGGCAGCGCGCGGGCGATGTTGAGCCGGGCGCGTTTGGAGATGCCGAGCCGGGGGCCGATCGCGCACGCCAAGGCGCCACCTATCGCCGACGCCCAATCGATCGGCAACGATCCGAACGCGCCAAAGCACAGCGCCGCTCCCCAGCCCTCCAGTCGGTGGGTGAAACTGATGGGCTGCCGAGGACGCGAAGCGTTCCCCTCACCCACCTCGCCCTCAGGGTCTTGGCGGGTGAGGGTCGCTGCCCGACCAATTGGAATTAGCTTCTCGATCACCAACGACGGCTCTGAGCAACTCTATGAGCGCTGTGGGATCAGCCCAGCGGATTTCGACCTCGAGAACCTCGATCGCGGCCCGCTTTGCAGCGGGCACTCGGACGATGTCTTTAGCGGTCGTGATGAGGCAGGCTTGCGCCCGCTCCGCGGCGCGGAACAGCCGGTCGATTTCGCCGGCGCGAAATGGATGATGATCGGGAAACGATCGAGTATCGACAAGCTCGGCGCCGAGTGCCCGCAAGGTCGTAAAGAATTTGTCCGGGCGACCAATCCCGGCAAAGGCCAGTAGGCGCGCGCCGGCGAGCCGCTCCCCGGCGACCGGCCGCAGAGCCGCGTGCAAGACGGGCAGAGCCGGATCAATTCTGAGCGGCTGCGCCTCGGCTCCGAGCAACACGACGGTGTCGGCCCGCGCGAGCCCGCGGGCGAGGCTCTCGCGCAGCGGGCCTGCCGGGATCACCCGCCCGTTGCCAAAGCCATACGCAGCGTCGACGACGACGAGCGACAAATTCTTGCCTATCGTGGGGTTCTGAAATCCGTCGTCGAGCACGACAATTTGCGCTCCCGCCGCCGCCGCGGCGCGGACGCCCTCGGCTCGGTCGCGCGCCACCCAGCACGGCGCTCGCATGGCCAGCGAGCAGCGCCTCGTCCCCCACCGCTCGGGCGTCGTGGCGAGCTGGGTCGACGCGCACCGGTCCGCCGAGGCGGCCGCCGTACCCGCGCGTCACGATGTGCACCGCAATGCCGCACGAGACCAGTTGCGCGGCCAGCGCCAGCGCGACCGGGGTCTTGCCGGCCCCGCCCGCGACCAGATTGCCGACGCACACCACTGGAACCGGTGGCAAGTAGGGGCGGGCGAAAGAGTGCCGCAACCGGCTTGCCGCCTCCCAGCCCGCGCCGAGCGGCAGCAGCAACTCTGACAGCAGTCCCGGAGGCCGCTCCCAGAAGGCCGGGGCGGTGCGCATCAGGCTCGCACCAGGCGGGGCGGCGGCGCGAGCTCGCTTGCCGGCGCGACCCGGTCGAGCCAGGGGGCGAGCCGCTCCAAGACCGCATCGAGAATACCCAGACCGGCGGCCGCAACGCGGGCAGCGGCGGCAGCCCGCTCGGCGCGCAGCCGCTGATCGGCGAGCAGCGCCGATACCGATTGCGCGAGCGCCGCAGCGCCGCTGACGGTTTCGGCGGCGCCCGCCGCTGCGAGCGCAGCCGCCATTGCGGCGCAATTGCTCATATCCGGGCCATGCAGCACGGCGCAGCCGAGCCGGGCCGCCTCGAACGGGTTGTGCCCGCCCTTGGCGACCAGCGAACCTCCGACGAACGCAATCCCGGCGAGGCGGTAGAACAGCCCGAGCTCGCCCATTGTGTCTGCGAGATAGACTTGCGTGTCGCGAGTGACCGGATCGCCACGAGCGCGCCGGGCGACCCGCAGCCCTTGCTCCGCCAGCATGGCGCCGATTGCGTCGCCGCGCGCCGGGTGGCGGGGAGCGATGATCGTCAGCAGGCCGGGATGTCGCGCGGCGAGGTCGCGATGGACTTGCGCGGCGACCTTCTCCTCGCCGGCGTGCGTGCTGGCAGCCAGCCACATTGGACGCGGACCGATCGCGTCACGCAGGCGCGACAGTTCGGAGAGATCGAACGGCAATGCGGGAGCGGCGGCTTTGAGATCGCCGACGGCGGCCACTTGCCGGGCGCCCAGCAAGCGAAATCGCTCGGCTTGCTGCTGGTCCTGCGCGAGGCACAAGTCGAATGCGCTCAGTATCGGCCCGATCAGCCCCGGCCAATATCGCCAGCGGCGGTACGAACGTGCCGAGAGCCGGGCATTGACCAGCACCATCGGAATGCGCCGGGCATGCGCCGCGAAGACCAGATTGGGCCACAACTCGGATTCGACCCAGAGTGCCAGGTCGGGACGCCAATGATCGAGAAAGCGTGCCGCCCAACTCGGCAGGTCGGCGGGAACGAATTGATGGCGCGCGCGCGCCCGCAGCCGGGTCTCCAGCAGGCGCGCCGAGGTGACCGTGCCGGTCGTGACCAGGATTTCGAGATCGGGCCGCGTCTCCAGCAGATATTCGATTAGGCCCAGGACCGCGGTCGCTTCACCCACGCTGGCCGCATGAACCCAGATCAGCGGACCATCCGGCCGGGTCCCGCTGGGAATGCCTCGGCGCTCGCGAAAACGGATCGGGTGTTCCTTGCCGCGCTTGCGCCGTTGCGCCAAATACAGCATTGCCAGCGGCGCCAGCGGCCGCGTCATGGCCTTATAAAGCAGCGGCAGCATCAACCGTCCGCAATTCGGCGCGCCGGCCCGACGCCGTCGGTGGCAGCCGGTGCCGGTACTCCGTGCCCGACACGCCGCTCGGCCTCACAGACCATCTCCACCATTCTGGTCTCGACGAGGCGTCGGGCGCATTCGAGCCCGGCTTCGTCGAGTTCCTCGGCAAATGTGATCGGTTCACCCCAAAGGTAGACGCCGCGGCCGAATGGCCAAGGGAGATGAAAGCGGTCCCAGGTCGCCAGCAATCGCCGACGACTGGTTGCATAAGTGATCGGCAGGATCGGCACCCGGGCGAGCCTGGCGATATTGACGATCCCGGTGCTCGCGGTCATTGCCGGGCCGCGTGGGCCGTCCGGCGTGATCCCGACGCAATCTCCCGCCTTGAGCCGCTTCAGCATTGTTCGCAGCGCAGCGGAGCCGCCGCGGCTGGTCGATCCGGATATCGAATCGACACCGAAATAAGTCACGGCATCGGCGATGATCTGCCCGTCGGGATGAGCCGATATCAGCATGTGCATCGGCGCCAGCCGCTGCCATGCCATTGGGATCATCAGCAGCCGCCCATGCCAGAAAGCAAGGATGAAAGGTTTTCCTTCGGCGCGCAGGCGGTGCGGCCATTCGGCCCCACCTGTGCTCCAGCTGGTGGTCAAATAGACGAAGCGGATATACCAATGGATGAACCAGCACGCCACCCGGCGCAGCCGAGCATTGCGCAGAAGACGCCGCAGGGTGGCTGGTCTGGTCAAATTCAGCACACGCTTCTACACGGCGGCGGCGTGTTGCTCGGCAAACTGCATCGCATAAAGGCGGGCATAAAGGCCGCCCCGGGCAAGCAGCTCGGGATGCCGACCGGTCTCGACAATCCGCCCGCGATCGATGACGCAAATCAGGTCCGCCCCCTGGATCGTCGACAGCCGATGCGCAATGACGAGCGTTGTGCGCCCGCGAATCAATGTGTTCAGCGCTCGTTGCACTTGCCGCTCCGATTCGCTGTCGAGGGCCGAAGTCGCTTCGTCGAGCAGAAGGATCGGCGCGTTCTTCAGCATCGCGCGGGCAATCGCAATTCGCTGACGCTGGCCGCCCGACAGCCGAACGCCGTGCTCGCCGACCATGGTATCGTAGCCCTGCGGCAGCTCGCGGATAAAGGCATCGGCGGCGGCTGCCCGCGCCGCTTCCTCGATTTCGTCAAGGGATGCGCCGAAGCGGCCATAGGCGATGTTGGCGCGCACGGTGTCGTCGAACAGGCTGACCTCCTGAGCGACCAGCGCGATGGCGCTGCGCAGTGAGGCGATCGTCACCGTGCGCACGTCCTGCCCATCGATTGCGATACATCCCGAATCGATGTCGAAGAAGCGCGGGATCAGGTTGAGCATCGTCGATTTCCCCGCTCCCGACGGGCCGACCAGCGCCACGGTATGGCCAGCCGGGATCGTCAGGGACAGACCGTCGATTGCCGCCGTCCCGGGAACATAGCCAAAGCGGACGTTGTCGAAGCGGATTTCACCGCCGGCAATGTGCAATGGCTTGGCACCGGGCATGTCGCGGATCGTCGGCTCGACGTCGAGCACTTCGAAGATCCGCTGCGCGGCGGCGAGGCCCTCCTGCAGCGACGCATTCAGATTGGCGAGGCTCTTTAGCGGCTGGTAAGCGAGCAGCAGTGCGGTGATGAAAGAGAACAGAGCGCCCGGCGTGCGGGCGCCGCTGATGACCTGATGACCGCCGTAGAGAATGACGACGGCGATCGCCGTCCCGCCGAGCGCCTCCATCATCGGCGAGGCGCGCGAGCGCGTCCGCGTGCCGCGGTCGATCAGCACGAAGAGGCGCTCGATCAGCCCGGCGGCGCGGCGCTCCTCATACGGTTCCATGCCGTAGGCCTTGACGTGCCGGGCGCCCTGGAAGGTCTGGCTCAATAGGGTCGTGAACTGGCCGATCTCGGCCTGGGCATTGGCGGTCACCCGGCGAATGCGCCGGCCGATCGCGACGATCGGGCGGATCGCCAGCGGAAAGACGAAGAACGAAACGAGCGCGAGAAGCCAATCCTGATAAAACATCACGCCGACCAGGAAAACGACCGTCACCGCGTCCTTGCCGATACCGGCGAGGACATTTGCCGCGGCATTGCGCAACAGCGCCGCGTCGCTGGTGAAACGCGAAATCAGGGTGCCGCTCGGATGCGCGTGAAAATAGGCGAGATCGGCCCGCATCAGCCGGGCAAAGAGCGCGATCTGCACATCGGCGATAACACGCTGGCCGACCCGGGTCATCAGCACGGCCTCGCGGTAATCGGCCAGCCCCTTGATTACGGCGAGGGCAAGCGCTCCGCCGGCGATTAGCAGCAGCAGCGATCCCTCGCGCGCGACAAAAATGCGGTCCAGCACCGGCTCCATCAGCCAGGCGCGTCCCGCGGTGCTGCCGGCGGCGAGCCCCATCCATAAAAACGCGAACAGGATGCGTGCTACGTGAGGGCGCATGAAATCGCGCGCCAAGCGCCAAACGAGGGCCGCCGAGCGTCCCCGCATTCCCACGATTGCCGAGTCTATTCGCATGGGTCCCCGGCACTGTTAGAGCCGAGGATCGGCGTTGGCAAGCGCGGCGCGTGCGCTTGGGCCACCTACGAGGACAGATGACGCACGCAAACTCGGTGCGGGTCAGGATATTTCTCCCTTGATAATGATTTGCGTTATTGGTATTGTCCTGTTGACTCAGGATCTCCCCTGAACCCAAACTCTCTCGTGCTGGAACCCGTTAGCAGCAAGAAGCAAACGGAAGAGTGAGAGGCAGCTGTTAATTCGGCCCCCCAAGGGATCGAGGTCCAGGATTCCGCGGACAAGCTGACATGGCTGGCTGATATTTCGCTGCGAAAACAGCAATAGGAGCCAGCTAGGGACAAGTTAGGCGTATTGATTAGTTATGCTATAAAATTAAATTCGACCTAAATAGGTTCTAGAGGGCTGCGGTGACGCCCCGGCAAATCGAAGGTGCGCTGTCACGCGCGCAAATGATCTGCAAGATGCGCGGAGCACGGCTGACGCCGGTCCGCCGACGTGTTCTCGAGCTGATCCTATCATCGGATCAGCCGACGGGAGCTTATGCGCTGCTCGCCGAACTGCGGCGTGGCCGTGGCAAGCTGGGGCCGCCGACCGTTTACCGAGCGCTTGAATTCCTGCTCGCGAACAAGCTGATCCACAAGGTCGAGACGTCGAGCGCGTTCATCGCCTGCGGCGATATCGAGCATCCGCACGAAAGCCAGTTCATGATCTGCGACGATTGCGGCGCCACCGAAGAGCTCCGCGACGACGAGATCGTGCAGAGCCTGCGCCGGCTCGGGGAAGGCAGAGGTTTTGCCGTCGAGCGGCAGGTAATCGAGGCGCGCGGACTTTGTCCGGCCTGCCGATTGGTTCAGCGGTGAGTGTGCCCGGGCGCGTGCTGCTCGGCGGTGTCCGCAATCGGTTCAGGCGCGACCTGCTGGAGCAGAGCGTCTGCGCCTAGCCTAGTGCTTACATGTCCGAGGTTTGCTTGAGCGACAGCGAAAATCACCACACGTCGCGGGGCCGGGCTGGCGGATTGCCCGGCCCTTTCCCGGTCCCTCCATATAACCTCCCCTCCTCACGTATGGACCGGCGGGGGAGAGAGTAAAAAGCCTAGTACCTGGTTGCCTAAATTAGCGTATGTCGTACCCATCTCGCTTCGGTATCCTCGCTCGGATGGCACGACAAATTTTCGTCGTCCCCGCGAAAGCGGGGACCCAGAGCCTGCCCCTGGCATGAACAGGGGGCCGCGTTAGGGTGCCAAGTCGTCGTAATGGTTGCGCCATTGCGGACTGTGTTGCTCGATCTACTCCAATTTCCGGGTGCGTCGCCATTTCTTCATCCGCTTCTCCCAAGCAATCGCATGCTCCAGGGTTTCGTGAAACTGCGCGAAGACCAATGAGCGGACGCCGTAATAGCAGGTAAAACCCTCGACCGCGCCGGAGCGGTGCTAAGAAACGCGGCGCGCAAGGCCCCTTTTTAGAGCCGTCCTAAACGAAAGTGTAATAGAAATATTCCCACGCGGCACCCCTTCATCCCCAGGTTCAATAGCACGGCCTGACGCGTCCCAGTAGCTTTGATCCGCGGTTCTGCTGCTTCGAGCGGAGAGAGCTCATGGAGCCGGTTTTGGCGGTGCCTCGAGACAATTTGCCAATGGCCAAGGAGCGGTCGAAACCGGCGGCGGTCGGGTCAAAGTTGGCTTCGCGATCCATTTCTCGGCGACCGCCGCACGGTTGGTCTGTCCCCTGGTCACGCGGGCAGACGCTGAGATCAGGCTCACGCTGATTGGCTCGCACATGTGTAAAAGGAGAGGAAACGTGGCGATACGCTCTTGTCCAGCGATCTTTGACCAAACGATCGGCCAACCGATCGTACCAAAATTGTCATTGTGCAAAGCTGTGGCTTTTGCCGCCGGTCTCGGCCTCAGCATGCTTTCCTATCCGGTCCATGCCGCGACCGCGAACAGCGGCGATACTGTGCAAGGCCTTTACGACGCGCTGCTCAGCACGATGAAAAACGGCCGGACACTGGGGCAGAGCGGCCGCTTCACGCAACTGGAGCCGGTTATTCGCCGCAGCTTCGACATCTCCTCGATGGCGCGGTTGGCAGTCGGCCCGTTTTGGGCCGGTCTGACCGAGGCGCAGCGCCGGCAGGTGACCGAGAGCTTTGGGCGCTACATTTCAGCTATCTACGCCGACCGCTTCGACAGTTATGCCGGACAGAGCTGGAAGTGACTGGCGAGCAGCCCGCGCTTTCCGGGGTCATGGTGAAGAGCCAGATCATTAAAGCCAGCGGTGAGCCGGTCAAGGTCGACTACATGATGCGCCGCAGTGGCGATGGGTGGCTCGTGTCTGACATCTACCTCGACGGCGCGGTCAGTGAGGTCGCGACCCGTCGTTCCGAATTCGCCGCCATCCTCAAGACTGACGGAATAGACGGCCTCATTGCGGCCCTCAACCGCAAAGCCGACATGCTCACGGGGAACCACGGCTAGATCCTATTAGAAATTACGCCGATCAGTCGAGACGGACTTGCCGCGGTCCGGCATGCGTCGATGCCGCTCCGTCCGATCGACCGGGCCACCCTCAGCTGCGTGAAGACGCACAGACCCGACCCTCATCAGGCCGGATCCTCTTCGCTGCATCGCCTCGTTGAATTTGGTCGATGCTCGCCGCAGATGTGCCCCAGTCGGCTGCCCCCGGGCAGAGGGTCCTTCGACTGGAGTATTAGGCCGTGGCGCGTTGCTCCGTGTTAGCCGACTGCGTGGCATAGAGCTTCCCGTCGCGAAGTTCGATGCGGCCAGCTCGCTTGTGCCGGGCAATGACGCCGCCGACATGATTCGGGCGAGCCCCCTTGCACGCAGCGGCGATTTCCTGCTGCGTCCTGCCGTCTGCCAACGCAAGAACCCGCTCGCCGAGGGTCGGCGGGGTGCGCTTGCCACCAGCGCGTGTCGCGGTCGTCCCCGGCCCGGGTTGCCGCGCTGGAGCAGCTGCCGCCTTTGTTGCGGTGCGCGGGGTCGCCGTTGAAGCAGGCGTTTTTGCCTTCTGGCCTTTGCTGTAGCGCGCCAGCACTCGCTCGGTCGCCTCCAGCTCGCCGAGCTGGCCGGTGAGCTTCTCGCGTTGCGCGTCGAGGCGCGCGAGCGCCTCGCCGACCCGCTGCTTCTCTTTGGTGATCTCGTCCAATATCGCCATTCTGTGCCTTCGAGACAAAAGTAGAGGTCGACCGGGATTGGTCTTTTCGGCCTCTATCACTACGATGCACACCGTGCAATAGCAGAATGCGCGGATTTATTTCGATCAGCAATCTATTCGTAGAGCAGGGCCCTCCAGTACGATTTGGCGGTTGAGACGACATTCGCGCAACCGCCTGACCCACACGATCAGTCGAGCCGCGTCGGGGTTCCGAACTCCGCCTCGTTCATCGTCGCGAATCCATAGGGCGGATAGATCTCCCGCGGCGACACCGAGGAGAACTCTCCATAAATACTTCGGCTGCGCGCGCGCAACGGATCGACCGTAGTCACCATCGCAACGGTCGACGAGAGCTCTCTGCTCCCGGCACCGTGACCATCCTAAAGAGCTGCAGCCGGCGGCGTGCGCCGCGCGCGTGATTGACCCCGCGCGAGGGGAGGTGCTTGCGAGTGCCAGAAATACTAGACGCCGAGCGCTGCATGGCGGATGGTTTGAAGTTCAATTCCACCATCGGGGACCGCTGTCATGCCGCAATTTGCATCAGCTCGGGTGGCGCTTTACGCCAGTGTCGGGCCCGAGCTCACGCAATACGACGTCGACGTCGAGGGCGCCACGCTGGTCAGGCGCCGCACCGTCACCTTACCGGCCAATGTGCATTATGCCTGGCCGCACGCATCGGGGCGATATCTCTATGTCGCCTCCAGCGACAGCGTGCCGGGGGCAGGCTCGGCGGGCGACAAGCATCACGTGACAACGTTCCGGATCGATCCGGCTTCGGGTGCGCTGTCGCCGCATGGCCAATCCATACCGCTGCCGGCCCGCCCGATCCATCTGACGACCGATATTCCTTCCGAGCACCTGCTGGTCGCCTTCAGCAATCCGAGTGCACTTCGGGTCTACCGCGTTAATCCCGACGGGATCCCCGGTGAGGAGGTGCGTCAGCCGGGGCCGATCGATGCCGGCATCTACGGGCACCAGGTAAGGGTCAGCCCCGACAATCGGCTCGCCGTCCTTGTCACACGCGGAAATGACGCCGCTGCAGGCAAGCCGGAAGACCCGGGGGCGCTGAAGGTTTTCCAATACCGAGGAGGGTTGCTGAGGGACGAAGTGTCGATAGCGCCAAACGGCGGTTATGGCTTCGGACCGCGCCACCTGGACTTCAACCCGACCAAGCCCTGGGTCTACGTTTCGCTCGAGCGCGAGAACAAGCTCGACATGTTCACGATCACCGATGGCCAGCTTTCGGCGGCGCCGATCTTCCGCAAGGAGACGTTGGCCGAGCCCGGCAACATCCGTGGCCGGCAAGCCGCCGGCACTGTCCACATCCACCCGAGCGGCCGCTTTGTCTATGCCGCCAACCGCGCGTCCTCGACAGTCCAGGTCGACGGCAAATCCGTCTTCGCCGGCGGCGAGAATACGTTTGCCGTGTACGAGATCGATGTGAAGACCGGGGAGCCGGTGCCGATGCAGCACGTCGATACGCGCGGCATCCACTGCCGCACCTTCCACATCGACCCGAGTGGACGCATGCTGGTCGCAGCACACATCATGGCGCTCCCGGTGAGAGAGGGCGCGGCGATCCGTATCGTGCCCGCCAACCTGTCGGTGTTCCGCATCGACGACAGCGGCAAGCTCGATTTCGTCCGCAAATACGATGTCGATGTCGGCGACAAGACAATGTTCTGGATGGGTATGGTGCGGCATTGAGCCTGTTTAAGTTTACGCAACAGCGTTTGGTCTAACCAATTTCGTCCTGTCTGCAGGCGGCAAGGAAGAACGCCACCGTTTGCGGGACACGCGGCGCGATCTCGGCGCGCAAACGCTGTGAGGCGTTCTCCGACAGCGCACGCATCAGCATCGGCGGCAGAATCAGATCGAGAAGATTGCGTGCGGTGGCGGTGCGACGGTCGGCGCCGGAAACCTCTGCAAAAAGGTTTGTCGGCAGTAAAATGTAAATGCGCCGAAGGGTTGGAGCCGAGCTCTTCGCGCTAATCCCCCGAGGGCGTGTGGGCCGCCACCAGCGTTTCGAACATTTCGGCGAGGCGTTCGGCGGGGCCGTTCGGTCCAAGGCTTTGAATGCTGAGGCGAGCACCTTCGCCCAGCAGGAACAATTCATCGGCGAGAAGCTCGGGATCGCGCAGCCTCGCCTTGCGGCAAAGCTCGACGATCAGGTCGCGGTGCCGGCTTTTGCATTCCTCGATCACCCGCCGCGCCGGATGACTGGCGTCCGGCAATTCGATCGATGCATTGATGCCGCAGACCCTCGTACAGCGACGCACCGGCGCACGCATCCGCGCCAAATGGCAACCTATCCGAAACCCGACGGCCCACGCGCCCACGTTGCGCGCCCATGCGTCATGACGACTTAGTACCCGGTTCACCGAGCCCGAGAGTGGAACGCATACACGTGAGCAAGTCCTCCTCGCTGAACGGTTTGGTGAGATAGCAAATCGCGCCGGCCTCAGGCGCGCGCTTGCGCGCCCTTTCGTCGGGAAACGCTGTGATAAGGATGGTCGGAAGGGGCTGACCTGACGCGACCAGCCGATCATGGAGCTCAATTCCGGTCATCCCTGGCATTTGCACGTCCGCAATCAGGCAGGACACGTTGCGGCGGCGTCTGGATTTCAGAAGGTCCTCGGCGCATTCGAACGCGATTGCAACATAGCCCAACGACCTGACGAGGCTTGTCAGAGCCTCTCGCACCGAGCGATCGTCGTCGACGATCGCTATGACGGTTGTCCTTGGCAAATTTGCGGTCCCTAATTTGACCAGAAATAATGTGCGTCACGGGCTTCCGCCATTGCACCGGTGTCGGCTCTGATCGCTAAAAGTAAAGATGGCCCAGCGGAACAGCTCGTCGCGATTATACTTGGGTATAAGCTGGGTACACCTTCGGAAAGTGTTCGACCGGCAGCGTCAATCGAAAGACGGCGCCATGGGGCTTATTCGGCGCTGCCGATAGCCGGCCACCGTGGGCTGCTGCGATCGAGCGGCTGATCGCCAGTCCCATGCCGATCCCATCGGGCTTGGTCGAGTAAAAAGACTGGAAAAGCCGGTCGAGTTGCTTCGGATCGAGCCCCAGGCCGGTGTCCTGCACTTCGACGAACAGGTCGTTCGCATTGTCTATTCCAGACCCGATCGTGAGTTCGCGCGGTCGCTCGCTGGCGCCGCTCATCGCTTCGATAGCATTGACGATCAGATTGATCGCTACCTGCTGCAGCTGGACCCGATCCGCCGCAACGAAAGGTAGGTCGTCCGCAAGCCGGGTATGCAACGTGACCCCATTGCGTTGCATCTCGGTCTGGGTCAGAGCGACGACTTCACGGATAGTCTGATTGATGTCCAGCCGGTCTCGGCGGGGCGGCGCTTTCTTCACAAGCACACGAATGCGACTACCGATTTACCGGCATGCTCTGCACAAATACCGTGGCAGACGCGCGTCATTGCCCAACGCGTGCAAAGCAGCGGTCTGGTCGAGCTTTGTTTCCACCGAATTGTCGGCAGTCGCCCCGGTGGAGTTTCAGTTCGACCTGACCTGTCCGGATCGGTAGGACTTCGCGGCGCGCAGGAGGGGGTAGGGCGGGTGAGCGAAGCACAACCCGCCGTGGCTCCGATACACTCAGCGCGGGGGCCGCCGGTCTGAACCGGATAGATCATGGGCCGCGTTCGCCGACCTGAAATTAGCCATGATGGCGTGCTATGCGAAGGATCCAAAACCGCCGCAGGTGATGAGCTTTGTTGCACTGCACTTCAACCATTGGAGGACACCTCGCTGTAGGTTCGCTGCAAATACAGCCAGGGGTGATAAAATACTCAATTCCGAATTGTTATCCGCGGCCGGCGCCTTATTCGCAGGAAGGCGGGCGAGCGGCCGGCGGCACGCGCTTTTGCCTCGTAACGGGTCGCCGGCCAATCGGGCGAGCGCTCGCGCCAGTCGGCGCGGCGGCGGGCCAGCCATTCGAAGGCGGGGTGAGCGGTAATGTGTTCGAGGATCCAGCAGAGGTAGCCGGCCTCATCGGTGGCAATGCGCAGCTCGGCATCATCGGTCATGATTTCAGCCAGGCCGTCGAGGGTTGTGCGCGACACGATCCGGCGTTTGTGCTGCCGGCGTTTTGGCCAAGGGTCCGGGAACAAGATGAACACCCGGCCGATCGAGGCCGGCGGCAACGCCGCCATGATCAAGCGCGCATCATCGGCAAAGATCCGAATATTATCGAGCCGTCGCCGCTCGATCTGCGCAAGCAGCTTGACTATCCCGTTCTCGAATATTTCGCAGCCGATAAATCCGGTTTGCGGATGCTGCTCGGCCAGTTGCGCGAGATGATCACCACCGCCGAATCCGATCTCGAGGCAAATCGTGGACCGCGCGGTGCCGAAGAGGGCAGCGATGTCGAGGTAACCCGATGCCGGAACCTGTATCGCCAGCCGCGGCAGCAATTCATTGACGAGGGTCTTCTGTCCGGGACGCAGAGCCCGCCCGCGACGGCGGCCGAAGACCTGATGGCGCCGCTCCGGCTCGCAGCCAGCTGTGCTCAGAAGGCGCGCCGCAGCTCGTCTGCCAAATCCAGCCGTTCCCAGGAAAAGCCGCCATCGGGGTCGGGCCGGCGGCCGAAATGGCCGTAGGCGGCGGTCCGCCGGTAAATCGGCTTATTCAGATCGAGATGCGTACGGATGCCGCGCGGCGACAGATCCACGAGCTCTTGCAAGACAGCAGCAAGCTTTTGTTCGTCTCCGGTACCAGCGATGTCGACGTAGAAAGACAACGGTTTGGCGACGCCGATCGCATAGGCAATCTGGATCGTGCAGCGTTCGGCCAACCCAGCGGCGACGACATTCTTGGCGAGATAGCGAGCCGCATAAGCGGCCGAGCGGTCGACCTTGGTCGGGTCCTTGCCCGAAAACGCGCCGCCGCCATGCGGCGCGGCGCCGCCATAGGTGTCGACGATAATCTTACGGCCGGTGACCCCGGCATCGCCATCGGGGCCGCCGATCACGAAGCGACCGGTCGGATTGACGAGAAAATTCTCTTCCTCACACATCCAGTCTTCGGGCAGAGTAGCGACCACATACGGCCGCACGATCTCGCGCACCTCTTCTGTTTCGATCCGGTCGGAGTGTTGGATCGAGACGACGACCTTTACCGCCCGTACCGGCTTGCCGTCGACATATTGCAGCGTGACCTGACTTTTTGCGTCGGGACCCAACAGCGGCGTTTTCCCGGCGTGCCGTGCCTCGGAGAGGGAGCGCAGGATCGCATGCGCGAAAAAAATCGGCGCCGGCATCAATTCCGGCGTCTCGCGGCAGGCATAGCCGAACATCATGCCTTGATCGCCGGCGCCCTCGTCTTTGTTGCCCGACGCGTCGACGCCCTGCGCGATATCCGACGACTGGCCGTGGATCAGACATTTGATCGCCGCCGATCGCCAATGAAAGTTTTCCTGCTCGTAGCCGATCTCGCGTATCGCATTGCGTGCCACCTCGATCAGCTTTTCGCTGGTGATCGCCGCCGGACCGCGGACTTCTCCAGCCAGAACTACGCGATTGGTCGTGACCAGCGTCTCGACGCCGCAGCGAGCCTCCGGTTCGGCCGCCAAATAGGTGTCGACGATCGCGTCGGAAATGCGGTCGCAGATTTTGTCGGGATGCCCCTCCGACACAGATTCGCTCGTGAATACGTAATCCCGGTTGGCCAAAGCACTGCCTTTCCCAAAGCGTCAAGAATGGAGGGTAGCACTCCGCCGTTGATGCAATCTTGCCTGTTGAGCGTCAAGCCCGATTTTCCGCTCGGCCTGCCGGGCCAGGCGGAAGCGTTAATTTCCCGAAATTCGTTCGGCGCCGCCCGCCAGAGCCCTCGCGAGATCGAACAGGCGGCGGCGCAGAGCCGGATCGTCGATCCGATAATAGGCGCTGACCAGCTCGACGGTCTCACGCCGGCGCAACGGGTCGGAGTTCGAAGGCTTCGGCCGCAGGCTCGGCAAACCCTGCCGGGATTGCCGGCGCGCGTACCGGGTCCATGTCGTCAAAAAAGAATGAGACCGGCACATCCAGCACACGACTGAGATCATGCAACCGGCTGGCGCCGATCCGATTGGCACCTCGCTCGTATTTCTGGACCTGTTGAAAGGTCAGCCCGATCGCCTCTCCCAGTTTTTCCTGGCTGAGGCCGAGCATGTTTCGGCGGAGCCGCACGCGGGAGCCGACATGGATATCGATCGGGTTCGGCTTGTCGCCTTTTCGGCGACCTGGGCGCCGAGCCTGTGGTTGCATCGCCATCGGTGGAACACTAGTGCAAAAAGTAGCGGAAGTGATTTGATAAGGCAGGCGATCGATGGCGGTCAACAAGGAGTGTTAACAGCAGACTAAGAGTTGCGCTTGGGGAGCCGTCAACGCAGCCGAAATGCAACCGGAAGAAGACCGAGGCACAGGAGCCCCAGCAATATCCAATCGCCGCCGCGGGCATAGAGCGTTGCCGCGGACGTGTCTGCGGGCAGCGGGAGATCGGCATACCCGACGGTGTTCAGGTCAATCCGCGCGACAACCCGGCCCACCTCGTCAACGATCCCGCTCACGCCGTTATTCGCAACCCTTACCAGCGGCAATCCTTCTTCCACAGCCCGGGTCCGGGCGATCGCAAAATGCTGATAGGGACCGGAGGTGCGCCCGTACCAGGCGTCGTTCGTCACATTCAGTATCCACGCCGGGCGGTCGTGTTCGTCGACGATCGCGCCCGGAAATATGACCTCGTAACAGATCAGCGGGGCGAAAGCGGGAAGCCCCGGCAGATCAATCGTTTTTGGGCCAGGGCCAGCGGTGTAGTCGAGGCTTCCGGGCGTAATCTTTTGCAGAGGCAAGAACTCGCGGAGCGGCATGTACTCGCCGAACGGAACCAAGTGCGCTTTGTCATAGCGGGCGACGATCTCACCATTGCCGTCCACCGCCTCGATGCTGTTCCAGACCTGCGCGACCGGGCTCGGCGGCGGGTTCGCCCGCACCGCGCCGGTAATGATAAAGCCGCGGCCCAAGGCGACGGCGGCGATCTCACGGCGATGGTACGCATCGCGCCCGAGCAGAAACGGGGTCGCCGCCTCCGGCCACACCACCGCGGCAATCTTCCGGGTCGCCGGGGCACTGCTGAGGTCGCGGAGGAGGCGGAAATTGCGTTGCGCGGCGGCCGGCTCCCATTTCATCGTTTGCGGGATCGACGGCTGGACGATGCGCAGAAAATATCCGGTTTCGACAGTCGGTGTGCCCGCCAGCCGGAGAGCGCCCAACAGGCTCGGCACAAAGATCACGAGGCCCGCTGCTATTGCCGGGGCAAGCCGTCGGGCGGTCGAAAGCGGGTCGAGCGAGGTTGTCCCAAGGAGGGCGGGCAGCGAGGCGGCGAGTACCGTCAGCAAGCTCAGCCCGTAAATGCCGATCGCTGCGACGCTCTGCAGCATCAAAACCGCCCCGGGAAACCCGCCCGACCAGGCATAGCCGATCAGATTCCAGGGAAGTCCGGTGAAGGCGTGCCCGCGCACCCATTCGGCTACGGTCCACGCAACGGCAAAGGCGAAGATGCGAGCCGTACCCGGCAAACGCAGATGCTTAACGGCGAGACTGGTGGCCAGCAATGCCGCCCCGACATAGAGCGCGAATGCCGCCGGGAGCCCGGCAGCGGCGACCGGCACCAGCCACCAGAAGCTGGCGATATCAACAAACAGCGCCGCAGCAATCCAATAAAGGCCGCTGACAAAGAAACCGAACCCAAAGGCGTAGCCCAAGCGGAAGGACGCCCACGGCCCGGCGGTTCCGTCATCGAGCCACAAGAGGCCGGTAAAGGCCACCAGCAGCAGCGGGGTCAAGTCGACCGGCGGCAGCGTTGCGGTGGCGCACACACCGAGCAAAAAAGCGAGCCCGTACCGGCGCCAGCCGGATATGACGGCGAGGCGATGGGCCAGGCGGCAGAGCGGAGTATCGACCCGGGAGCCGGGCCGGATCCGCAATACCGATGCTTCAGGCGCCGGCTGCATCTCCGCCCCCCGTCGCTGCCGGCAGTCGGCGTACGCGCAGACGCTTGATCCGGCGCGGATCGGCATCGAGCACTTCGAATTCGATGCCTAAGGGGTGCGCAATGACTTCGCCGCGCTTCGGCACACGCCCGGCAAGGCTCGAGACCAGCCCACCCAGGGTGTCCACCTCCTCCTGGTCTCCGTCCGGGCGCAACCGAGCGCCCTCATGCTCCTCGAGCATCTCTATCGGGGTGCGGGCATCAGCGATCAGGCTCCCGTCGCTGCGCTCGACGAGGCTCGGGCCGCCGGCCACATCGTGCTCGTCCTCGATCTCACCGACGATCTCCTCGATGAGGTCTTCGATCGTGACCAGCCCGTCGATCCCGCCAAATTCGTCGACCACCATCGCAATATGGGTTCGCGCCTGGCGCATCTGGACGAGAAGGTCGAGGATCGGCGCCGACGGCGCGACGAACAGCACCTTGCGCAGCAACGGCGCCAACTTCGTCTCGCGGTGCTCGGCGACCGGGCCCAGTACATCCTTTACGTGCACGAAGCCAATCACGTCGTCGAGCGTCTCGCGATACACCGGAACCCGCGAATGGCCCTGCTCGACCATGCATTTTACGACCTGGGTAAACGGCGCGTCGGCGTCGAGCGCCACAATGTCGACGCGCGGCACCATCACGTCGGCGGCCGTTTGATCATGGACTTTGAGGACATTACCGATCAGCAGCCGCTCGTGGCCGCTCAGAGAGTGGGCATCGTCCGCCGCCGGCTCTTCGATCATTTCATCGATGGTTTCGCGCAGGCTCTCGCCGTTGCGGGGGCGGCGGATCAGGCGGAGAAAATTGCGCAGACGGGAAAAGGACCGATCTTGCCCGAAATGGCCGCTACTTCCTGGGGGCTCGGAGGCGCTCATGGCTGAACTGCCGCCGGTTCGATTGACGACATCGTGTCCCGATAGGGATCTGGAACCCCCAGCTCGGCCAAAATCGACCTCTCGAGCGACTCCATGGTCGCCGCCTCGGCCTGTGTCAGGTGGTCGTAGCCGAGGAGATGAAGCACGCCATGCACAGTAAGATGAATGAGATGGTCCCCAATCGGTTTCTCCTGCTCGGCGGCTTCCTGCGCCACGGTTTCCAACGCGAGCACGACATCGCCGAGCAGAGCCGGCGCGCCCGGAGCGAGCCGGGTTCCTGCTTTCCAGACCGGAAAGGCCAGCACATTGGTCGGCTGATCCTGGCCGCGATAGTTGCGGTTGAGCTGCCGTTGGCCGGTAGCGTCCGCGAGGGCGATGCCGAGTTCGACGGTGCCCTCCCACGTCAGCCCCAAATCCGTCGTGCCGCGCGCCAGAGCAAGTTCGGCCGCGCCGCGCGTAAGACCTTCGGCGAGGGGGCATAACCGGGTCCAGCCGGCGCAGGCAAATGTGACGTCGATCGTGCAGGCCAAGTCCATCACGACTTCCCTGGCCCCAAGTCGTTCTCGTGCGCCTCATAGGCCCGGACGATGCGGGCGACAAGTTTGTGCCGCACCACATCCCGGTCGGTCAGCCGCACCGTGCCAATATCGTCAACGCCGCTCAGGGTCTCGAGCGCCTCGGCCAGACCCGAGCGCGCTCCGGCGGGCAGATCCACCTGGGTTGGATCGCCGGTCACAACCATGCGCGATCCCTCTCCGAGCCGGGTCAGGAACATCTTCATCTGCACGGGCGATGTGTTTTGCGCCTCGTCAAGAATGACAAAGGCATGCGATAGCGTGCGCCCGCGCATAAAGGCGATCGGCGCCACTTCGATCTCGCCGTTGCCGAGGCGCCTCGCCAGTTGATCCGCTGGCAACATGTCGTTGAGCGCGTCAAAAATCGGCCGCAAATAAGGATCGACCTTGTCGCGCAAGTCGCCCGGCAGGAAACCAAGCCGTTCGCCAGCCTCGACGGCAGGCCGCGAGAGAATAATCCGCTCGACACGGCCGGTCATCAGCAGATCGACTGCCGCAGCAACCGCAAGATAAGTCTTGCCAGTGCCGGCAGGTCCCAACCCGAACACCAGCTCGTTGTCGCGCATCGCTTTGATGTAGGCCGCCTGGCCGGGCGAGCGCGCCGTGATGCGGCGCTTGCGGGTCCGGAACGCCGCGTCTTCTCGCCACAGATCGAGGTTTTTGTTGCCAAGCTCAGCCTCTGCCAGTCGGATAGCCGCCTCTACCGCCGGCAAATCCACCTCCTGTCCCCGCTTCAGACGCTCATACAGTTGGCACAGGGCGAGATGGGCTGCTTCGGTAGCTGAGGCCGAGCCTGAAATCGCGAGACGATTGCCGCGCGTGATAACCGAGACACCGAGCTGCCTCTCAATGCGATCGAGATGCTGATCGCGCTCACCATAGAGCAACGGCAGGAGCAAGTTGTCGTCGAACTCAAGCTGAGTGCGCCCTTCGGCAAACTCGCCGGTGGCCGGCGACAGCTCAGTCATGCCTTAGCTACCTCTTCTAGCGAGCCCGACAGACTGTTGGCGCTCGCCGCCGTGATCAGCGCCGGAACGATCTCGCCAATCCGTTTCGCCGCCGCTGCGACATGCACGCTCTGGAGATAGGGGCTGCGCCCAGCGAGCTGTCCTTCGTATCGGCCGGGCTTTTCCAAAAGGACGGGGAGAGTGCGGCCGATGCATGCTGCGTTGAAGTCGCGTTGGCGGCGGGCCAACCGCAGCTGCAATTCGGTGAGCCGCTGCGACTTCACGGCTTCAGGAACTTGGCATGCGGCTGAAGCCGCGGGCGTGCCCGGCCGCGGCGAATATTTGAACGAGAATGCCTGAGCAAATCGCAGCTCGTCGACGAGGTCGAGTGTGGCCCGATGGTCCATATCGCTCTCGCCCGGATGCCCGACGATGAGATCGGTTGAAAGGGCAAGATCGGGGCGGGCGGAGCGCAGCCGTTCGATGATCCGGCGATAGTCGGCGACAGTATGGCGCCGGTTCATTGCGGCAAGGATACGGTCCGAGCCGCTCTGCAGCGGAAGATGCAGGAACGGCATCAGCTGCGGCACATCGCGGTGGGCCGCGATCAGCTCTTCATCGACATCCCGCGGGTGCGAGGTCGTATACCGGATGCGATCGAGACCCGGCAGCTCCGCCAACCGTCGTATCAGCTTACTCAGCCGCCATTCTCGGCCGTCGGGTCCTTCGCCGTGATAGGCATTGACATTTTGCCCGAGCAAGGTGATCTCGCGCGCTCCGCCGCGCACGAAGCTGTGCGCTTCGGCCACCACTTGTATTACCGGCCGAGAGTATTCCGCGCCGCGGGTATAAGGGACGACGCAAAAGCTGCAAAATTTATCGCAGCCTTCCTGTACGGTGAGAAAAGCGGCAACACCCCTCGGGCCGGTCGTCTCGGGCAGAAAATCGAACTTCGGTTCCGCGGAAAAGCTCGTATCGAGCACGTCTCCGCGGTCGGCCCGCAGAACGCGGGCGATCAAGTCGGGCAGCCGGTGATAGCTCTGCGGGCCAAAGACGAGATCGACGCAGGGCGCCCGCCGCATAATTTCCACACCCTCGGCTTGGGCCACGCAGCCGGCCACAGCCACGATCATCCGCCCGCCGCGCTCGGCCTTCGCCGCTTTCACACTACGGATTTTGCCGAGCTCCGTATAAACCTTTTCAGCCGCCTTCTCCCGGATGTGGCAAGTGTTGAGGATAACTAGATCCGCATCCTTAGCCGCCTGCGCCGCCGTAAAACCGAGCGGCGCCAGAAGCTCGGCCATGCGCGCCGAGTTCATACACGTTCATCTGGCAACCATAAGTCTTGATATACACGTGCTTTGCCACGTTCGGTGCCGTCCTCGTGGTAATTTCGGTTTGCGTCACCCTGTCACCGCCTCGGAGATCACCCCATGGAACTCTCGCCGGAGTGAGGAGCGAGCGTCCGGATCCGGTGGTTGCGGCATCGGCTGCGGCCGACCGAAAAGAGCTCCCGCGACGCCCCCGACGATCCGCGAATGGCAATATTCCGCAAGCGCCTTTCGCGATCCGCAATCACGGAGAAAGGTCGGAGGGTGAAATTCCACCACGACCTCGACAGTCCCGAGACCCACCATGCTCCACAGGTGGGGCGCTAGATCGATCGTGCCGTACCATGCGAAGAACGGCCGGTAAGACCGCCCGATCGGTATTCCGTCGAGGCGCGTGTAGGCGAGGGAGACCGGCTGAACGATGGCTGGGGGGATACCCTCGCCCAGTTCAGCGGCGCCGAACAATGCGCTCTTGAACGGGCGCACACGATTGCCGTCCCCGCTCGTGCCCTCGGGGAACAGGATGAGCGCATCGCCATCCGACAGCCTCTTGCCCATCACGTCCCGCTGCTGGGCAACAGTGCTGCGCGCTCGGCGATCGACAAAAACACTGCGCTGCAATTTGGCGAGCAAACCGAAGAAGGGCCACCGAGCCACCTCGGATTTGGCGATGAAGGAGCCGGGGATTATCGAGCCGAGGACGGTAATATCGGTGTAAGAGACATGATTGGCCGCAAATAAAACCGGGCGCTCACTGGTTGGTGTGCCGATCACTCGAATTCGAAATCCGAGGATCCGACAGCACCAGCGATGGTAGAAGACTGGCAGAGTGCTCGTCCAATGGCGCCGCAAGGCCAGACCGACCAACTGAACCGGCATCAGGCCGGCGGTCCAAGCGCAGTAGAGCGCGAGGCGAGACAGCCTCAGCGTCGACGAACCCATGTCCTCAAGCGGTCCATGTATCTTTGGACTGCCGTTCGTAATGACGGGAGTACTTCTCGGTCACGAGATCGGTTTTGACGACGATGCAGACATCGGTGGTGTTGAACTGCTCGTCGACGACGGCGCCATCACCGACAAAGCCGCCCAGTCGGAGGTATCCTTTGATCAGCGGAGGCAAGTCCCGCCATTGCCCGAGTCGCATCGATGGCGCACGGTCTGAGCCGGCACATCTCGACGTAGCGATCGGCGAGAGCGCGCGGCCGCAGTGCCGGGGGCGCAAGATGATATCGGTGCAGGTATGAAAGCGGCGTGGACAGAGCATCAGGGTTGGTCCCCGGCAGGCTGGCACAGCCGAACATTAGGATGATGTCGTAATGAAAGACATAGGCAGCAATGCCGCTCCACAGTAGCTGCATGGCCGAGCGATTGCGATACGCGGGATCGACGCACGAGCGGCCCAATTCGAGAATCTCTCCGGGATGGAGCACGACAGGAGAAATGTCGAATTCCTTGGCCGAATAGAAGCCACCCAGCCGGACTGCCGTATCCCGCCGAATCAGCCGATAGGTTCCGACGACGCTGTCGGTGCCGCGGCTATGGTCGAGGACGAGGAGGTGATCGCAATCATTATCAAATTGGTCGACATCGCGACGTCGGCATGCCATTTCCGGCAACGGCTGGGCGCCAAGCCGCTCATAAAAGATGCGATACCGCAGCGCCTGCGCCGCATCGATATCCGCGGTCGTTTCCGCGAGGCGCACCTGCAGCGGGCCTGACCGTATATCGACGATAGTTTGATGCAGTTGCGCCGCGGCCGGCAGGGCTGTCCTAGCCGGGCGGATCGATTGCGGCTGGACCATGTCGCCGGTAATCACCCGATTTTATCCGGTTCGGGGCAATGGCCGGTTCCCGGCAACTTGGCCAGAGGCGGCACGGGTGGACGCGGTTCAGACGGCAGCGAAACGTTCATTCCGGATCGGATCTCGGCTTGCCGCCACGCGGAACCGCGTACAACTCAAGGCGATGTCCGACCAGTTCGTAGCCGAGTTCGTCGGCTACGATCTGCTGCAGACGTTCGATGTCCTCGTTGCGAAACTCGATCACGCGACCAGACTGCAGGTCAATGAGATGGTCGTGATGCGCGCTCGGCATTTCCTCGTAGCGGGATCGGCCGTCGCCGAAATCGTGCCGGGCAATGATGCTCGCCTCCTCGAACAGCCGTACCGTCCGGTACACCGTGGCAATGCTGATCCGCGAATCAATCGCGGTTGCTCGTCGGTACACCTGTTCGACGTCAGGATGATCGGCAAATTCCGACAGCACCCGCGCAATTACCCGTCTCTGCTCGGTCATCTTTAGACCTTTGTCGAGACAGAGCTTCTCTAACCGTGAGGTCATCGCGTCCCCGTGATCGCGAGGCTCATCGACCGTTACTATATCCGAAAGCATCGGATCCGCCTACTTGCCCGACGACGGCGCATCGCATTGTCGACCACGAGCGCGAAGTACTCAGGCCCGAGACCGTCTTGCGCGAGTCCCCAGACCGATTTCCTTGGCGAGGCGCGAGCGCTGACGCGCGTAGTTTGGCGCCACCATCGGGTAATCGGCGCTCAATCCCCACCGCTCACGATAAGCTTCGGGCGTCATGTTGTAAGCGGTCTTGAGGTGCCGCTTCAGCATCTTGAGTTTCTTACCGTCTTCGAGGCAGACGATATAATCCGGGTTCACGGATTTCTTTACCGGGACGGCAGGCTGCGGACGTTCAGCGGGAATTGCCGGGGTACTGCCGATGTTAGCTAGGGAATTATATACTTGGTTGATCAGCTGGGGCAAATCACCAACCGCAACGGTATTGTTGGAAACGTGCGCGGCAACGATCTCCGTTGTCAACGTCAGCAAGTCGTTGCCCTGGTCCGAGTTGTTCATCACAATGATCCCGTCATAGTCTGATTTCAGATATAATTAACAATCGGCAGCGAAGCAATCGGGTGAATGATCGATTTCTTCAAACTCGCGCGCCGGCAAGAACATCCGTGGTGAAACGCAATAAACTGCCAGGAAACAGGCGATTCAGCAAACTCAAGTTGCCAGCGAGGCTGTTGGCAGCTGCACTCGCAATACGAGGGCATCCACCAACCGTTCTACTCGCCGGTAGTAATTCCGACGGCGTCCGACGACGGCAAAACCTCGCCCGGTGTATAAGGCGCGCGCCGCTTCGTTATCCGACGCCACTTCAAGCACGACGCATTTGGCGCCCCGCAATAGAGCCTCACAGCATGCCGCGTCAAGAATAGCCGAACCAATTCCGCACCTGCGATAATCCGGCAAGACGCCGAGCGACAGGATTTCGGCCTCCTCGCCAAGCGCAAGAACCAAGGCGAACCCGACCGGGGCGGTTCTCGCCCACCCGACTAGGCCAAAAAACCCTGGGATGCCGATTATTTGCTCGATTGCTCCGGCGTCCCACGGTTCTTCTGGAAAGCACGCTTGGTGAAGCAGGGATATCGGGGCGGCCGCGCTCCGCGGCAGCGGCTCGATGCGCGGGGTCATAACCTGGCTCGGCTTGGCTTTTGCGGTATCGCAGGTAGTGTGACATCGGGGGGGCGAAGGTAGAGCGGCCGCGGAGCATCTTCCGCCTTGCCGAGGCGCAACAGCTGAAGCCCGGCTCGTAAGGTCCCGACCGCGCGGGGTGCCGAAGCTTTCAGGACGGCGGCGGTATCGAGGTGCTGCCCTAGCGCCGCGGCGGCACGCTGCGCCGCGTCGCCGGCGATGAGCAACGGGTTTGCGCCGATGGTCGCGGCCACAGCCTCGTGTAACAAGGCCGGCATGATTGCCGCCGGCTCGCGGAGCGGATCGCCATGCGGGTCGAAGAATTGGAAATAGAAGTCCTCACGACGGCTTTCGAGAGCGACCAACAGAAAGCAAGTTTCCGAGAAGTCGCTCTGAGCGGCGAGAACTGCGACTGCCTCAAAGCTGGTGACGCCGATCAGTCGCGCGTCGGTTCCCAGCGCGATCCCACGCGCCGCCGCAAGCCCTACGCGGATCCCGGTAAAGCTGCCTGGCCCGACGGTCACGACTACAAGATCGAGTGCAGCGGTTTCCTGCCCGGCATAGCGCATTGCCCTGTCCGCCAGGGGCAGCAGCGCTTCGGCTTGACCATGCATCGTATCGATGCGCTCCTCGGCGAGTACTTTTTCGCCGAGACCCACCGCCACCGAGCAGCCCGTACCCGCCGAATCGAGGGCCAGGACGACTGGCGGGCCGGTGTCAGTCATCGCACCAGAGCGCGGGTGTCGATCCCGATGTCTCTTGTCAGCGACTACCTCTGACAGAGTACGATCGAGCCCTCAGACGGCGCGCACCTCGACCACCTCCGGGATGTAATGCCGCAGCATGTTCTCGATGCCCGCCTTCAACGTTGCGGTCGAACTCGGGCATCCGGAACAGGAGCCTTGCATATGCAGGTAGACGACACCGTCCTCAAAATCATGAAAGATTATGTCACCGCCATCCTGCGCTACGGCCGGGCGCACGCGGGTCTCCAGCAGCTCCTTGATTTGAGCCACGACTTCGTCTTCTTCACTCGTTGCCGCCGCCGTGCTAGTCGCTGGCTCACCAAGCAGGACCGGCCGGCCGGCGGTAAAATGCTCCATGATGACGGCGAGTATGGCCGGTTTTAGCCGGTACCAGTCCCCCTCGTCGCTCTTCATAACCGTGACGAAATCGGCACCAAGAAACACGCCGGTAACTTCCGGCAATGAGAAGAGCCGTTCGGCGAGGGGCGAGATGCGGGTTGCCGCCGCGCTGGTGAAATTGGCGGTGCCCGACGTCATCACCGCACAACCGGGTAAAAATTTCAGCGTCGCTGGGTTCGGCGTTTGCTCGGTCTGAATGAACATTACGGGCTCCGATGGCAACGGGACGGGAGACGGGGCTTTTACCATGGGGCGTCGGCTCACCAAATCAACCCTTCGCCTGCACTCGGCCTTTCCTCTCAACTCACCGAGTCCAGCTGTTCCATGGTGGCGCCGCCAGGGACAATGGTGATCGGAATGCGCAGCCGGGCCGCAGGCTTGCCGGTCAGATACGAGATCAGCGGTCCCGGTCCCTCGGGGCCGGTTCCGGCGGCCAGTACCAGGATTGAGATGCTCGGCTCCTCGTTGATCAACGCCAACAACTCGTCACGGCGCACCCCTTCGCGGATATAAACGATCGGCATGGACCCAGCGATCGGTGAAACTTCTTCGCAAAGCCGGTGCATCAGTTGTTCCGCTTCCTCTCGCCGTTCTTCTCGCGCCAAATCCTCGATCGCGCGCCAATGCTGCAGCTCCGAGGGCTCGATCACGTAGAGCAATGCAACCCGTCCGCCTGTATGAGCAGCGCGGCGCGCAGCATAATGGACGGCGATCTGAAGCTCTTCCGTCTCGTCGACCACGACGAGAAAAACGCGCTGATGGACGATCTCTGCCATCTGTAGATCCTATGCCAAGTCTCGGTGTCGATAGGATCAGCCGGCTCGGAATGGCAGGCTTGCTAGCCATCCTGCCATCATAGCGGTCAGTACCGCAATCGCGCCGTAAAATCCGGGCTGACGCGTGGAAAATTCGAACACCGCGGCGTCGACGCCGACCTTGGAGACTACGAGCGGGGTGGTCTGTCCGCTGACAATGTCTTTGTCGCGGACCAGGAAGACCTCGACGAGATACGTCCCCGTCGGCACGTTCGAGGGAAATGTGATCGTCGTACGAAACAACCGTTCGCCCAGGAAGTCGACTTTACCCATCCGCTCCACGAACAGCCCTGCCTCTTGCTGCGTGCGTTCGAGCGCGGTGCGGAACGCGTCGACGACAACGGAAGGCGCTGGTGTGGCAGCTACCAGCTTCAGATTGGCTATCCCGAGACGGTAGAACGCCGCAGCCGCGGGAGACAGAATTTCCGCTACCGGCCGACTCGCGGAAACGGCGTAGAAGCTTGGCAGATTAGCGAACCTCACTTGCTGAGTATTGACCCAGATACCAGCGACGCGGCTCTTGCGGCGGACTGTCATCTCGCGTTCGGGGCCGCGCACGGCGACGATGACATCCCCTGCACCGTCCGTCGCACCGAACAGCACCACGGAGGCGCCGGTGAACCCGGTCGTGATCGCGATCAGGTGACTGGTGAGGTCCGCGACAAGCCCCTCGGCCCGCGCCGCCGATCCCCGACACAACAGCGAAAGGACCAGCAGAGCGCCGATGAAGCCGAACCCTCGTCTCATCCTCTATCCGAGGCGATCGAATAGAGGTCGGCCGGGCGCACCGTCATGTCAAAGGCGAGCTTCGCAGCGACCGCGAGCACCATCAGGGCCAACAGTAATCGCAGCTGTTCACCGCGGAGACGCATCCCGAACCGAGTGCCGATCCGCGCGCCGACAACCCCCCCGACGAGCAGGACGAGGGCGAGGACGGCATCGACGGTATGGTTGGTGTAGGCTTGCAGCACGGTGACGTTGGCGGCGACAAAGATGATCTGCAGCAGCGAAGTGCCCGGTACCACGGATGTCGGCATGCCCAGCATGTAGATCATCGCCGGCACCATGATGAAGCCGCCGCCGATCCCGAGAATCGCGCTGAAAACGCCGATCACAAACCCAATTCCAACCGGCAACAGCGCACTGATGTAAAGCCTCGAGCGGCGGAAGCGCGCCTTGAGCGGCAGCCCGTGCATCCAGGTGTGCTGATGCAGTCGGCGCCGCGAGGCTCCAGGTCGATGAAGCCGGAACAACGCGCGCATGCTTTCGATCATCATCAGCAAGCCGAGCGTCCCAAGCAGCAGCACGTAGCAGATCGAGATCGTCAGCTCGATCTGACCCAAGCGTTTCAGCAAGGTGAAGATCCACACGCCGAGAAACGAGCCCGCCAGCCCCCCGACCAGCAAGACGTAACCCATCTTGAAATCGACATTGCCGCGCCGCCAATGGGCGAGGACGCCGGAAACCGAGGCGCCGACCAGCTGGTTAGCCGAGGAGGCGACGGCGACGGTGGGCGGTACGCCGATAAAGATGAGCAGCGGCGTCAATAAAAAGCCGCCGCCAACGCCGAACACTCCAGAGAGAAATCCGACCGCCGCACCGAGGCCGAGCAGAACGAAGATGTCGAGCGACACCTCGGCGATCGGCAGGTAGATGTCCATGGTGCTCGAAGCGCCGGCTACGTGCTGTCGTTGCGCGCTGCTTGCCCTCGCTGCGCGCTTGCACCGTCAGCTTACAACCTGCCGCAAGGCGGGAAAAGCGTGAACCCTACTCAAGGGCGCAGCAGACCGCTGATCTCCTTGGCCTCGCGCAGGACCGGATCGGCGATTGCCCACGCGCGCTCGGCGCCCCGGCGCAAGATCTTGTCGATGTATCCGGGGTCGGTCATCAATCGGCGCATCTCGCCGCCGATTTGCCCCAACACATCGATCGCCAACTCCGACAGCGCGTCCTTGAACTCGGAGAAGTTGCGACCGCCAAACCGGGTGAGCGCAGCTCCACGCGAAAGCCCCGACAGGGCCGCGTAAATGCCGATCAGGTTGTCGGCCTCGGGCCTGCCTTCGAGGTCGGCGACATCTGGGGGGAGGGGCTCGGGATCTGTTTTCGCCCTGCGGATCTTCAGCGCGATCGTATCGGCGTCGTCTGTCATATTGATCCGCGAATAATCCGAAGTGTCCGATTTCGACATCTTCTTCGTGCCGTCGCGCAAACTCATCACGCGGGTTGCCGCACCAAAAATCTGCGGTTCGGGCAATGGGAAAAAGTCGCGTTCGTAGCGGTGGTTGAACGCGCCGGCGACATCGCGGGCGAGCTCTAGATGCTGCTTCTGGTCTTCGCCGACCGGCACGTGAGTCGCCTTGTAGACGAGAATGTCTGCCGCCATCAGCACCGGGTACGCATAAAGGCCGAGGCCGGCCATGTCGCGATGTTTGCCGGCCTTCTCCTTGAATTGTGTCATCCGGTTGAGCCAGCCGAGCGGAGTCAGGCAACCGAGCAGCCAGGCCAGCTCGGTGTGAGCGGAGACCATGCTTTGATTGAAGATCGTGCAGCGCTCCGGGTCGATCCCGGCGGCGATGTAGGCAGCCGTCACCTCGCGAGTCGAAGCGCGCAGCTCGGCGGGATCTTGCGGCTGAGTTAGCGCGTGCAGGTCGACGATGCAGAAAATGCACTCAAAATTGTGCTGCAACTCAACCCAATTCCGAATGGCTCCGAGATAATTGCCGAGATGCAGATTGCCGGTTGGCTGGATGCCGGAAAAAATTCGGTTCATTTGATTCATATAGGTGTCCACGGCTGCGCCTGTTATGCCGCGGCGCGGCGCCGGTCAAGCCGGTTGCCGGCGCAGACGCCCCAGGAGGGCGCGCCAATTGGCGACCCCGAAGGCGAACGCCAGAAGTGCAAAAGCCGCCAAACCCGCGGCAACCAAAGCCGTGAGCGCACCGCAGCGGACGAGAGGCGGCCCGGCCAACGCCGGGCTGAGGACGATCCGCAACAGCCCCAGCACTACTCCCATGCCTAGGGCGGCAATGCCGATCCGCGGCAGGTTACGGCGAGCGCGGCTGTCGAACCGGAAATATCCGCGCCGGAGCAACAGCGTGAGCAGTGTCAGCGCATTGACCCAGCCGGCGGCCGTCGTCGCCAGGGCGATCCCGACATGCGCCAAAAACTGCATCAGGACGACAGTCAGACACAAGTTGGCCGCCATCGCGGCGATCGCCACCTTGACCGGCGTAGCGGTATCGTGGCGGGCGAAGAAGGCCGGCGCCAGGACCCTGACCAGGACGAAGGCCGGGAGGCCAGCGGCGTAGGCGGCGAGGGCGGCGGCGGTGGCTGCCGTATCGGCCGGCCCGAAGGCGCCACGCTGGAACAGCACCGCCAGTATCGGCATGGCCAGTACAGCCAAGGCCACTGCTGCTGGCAAGGTCAGCAACAGCGCCAGCTCGACCCCGCGGTTCTGGGTATCAACGGCGTCAGCGGCAAGCCCGAGCCTCAGCTGGCGCGACAATGACGGGAGGATCGCGGTGCCCACCGCGATGCCGACGACTCCGAGCGGCAACTGGTTCAGCCGGTCGGCATAATAGAGGTACGAGACCGAGCCGCCCGGCAACAGCGAGGCGAGGGCAGTCGAGATCAGGAGGTTGAGCTGGGTGACACCGGCGCCGATCGTGCCCGGCGCCATCACGGCGAGGGTGCGCCGCACCCCCGGCGTCAGCCGTGGCACCGGCAGCCGCAGCGCCAGACCGGCCCGTGCGCACGACGACAGCAGCCAAAGGAACTGGGCGAGCCCCGCCCCGGTGACCGCCCAGGCCAAGGCGCTACCGTCATGCCAGCCGAAGCGGTCCATCATCAGGAGCGCGGTGATCAGGAATAGGTTGAGCAGGACCGGTGTCGCGGCAGCGGCGGCGAAGCGGTCGACCGAGTTCAGCACACCCCCCTGCAGCGCCACCAGCGCGATGAACAACAAGTAAGGAAAGGTGATTCGGGCGAGATCGACGGCAAGGCCGAACTTGGCCGGATCCTCGCCGAATCCCGGCGCGATCACCGCCATCACCGCCGGCATGAAGATCTCGCCGAGCAGAACAAAGCCGAGCAGCGCTGCCAACAGCACAGCGAGCGCGTCCTCGGCGAAGACCCGAGCGGCCTCTTTGCCGTGCTCGGCCATGGTGCCGGCGAAAAGCGGGACAAAGGCGGCGCTGAACGCGCCTTCGGCGAATAGGCTGCGGAACAGGTTGGGCAGACGCTGCGCCACGAAGAAGGCGTCCGCCACCGGCCCGGCACCAAGGATTGCGGCCGTGAAGACGTCTCGAACAAACCCGAAAACGCGGCTCAGCAGGGTGTAGGAGCCGACCGTCGCGACGGAGCGCAGCAAGGCCATAAAGGGCGAGTTTCGTCGGCCTGCCGCCCCTCAGCCTCCCGCTGACGCGGGTCCCTCCCGGCTTCCCCGCCCTTCCCTCCCCCGCTCCGACGGGGGTTAGGGAGGGGTGGGGAGAGGGCTGGGGTGAGGAGCTGCTTCCAGCGCTACGGGACTTCCGTGCGGCGTCCGCCGGTATGCCTCGGCCCACTCCTCCTTTCGAGCGCAGCAGGGAGGTCGAGCGGCGACGAGATTTTTTGCGGCGACGAGGCGTTCGAGCGCGGCGAGCCAATGGTGGTAATAGCGCGAGCCGTCATCGGGTTCGCCGCGTCGGCTCGCCGCCGCGAGCTCTTCGGCGAGCGCGGTTGACCATTCGGACCAGGTGAAGAGACCGGCTTCCGACAGTTTGACCGCCAGCGCGAACGCATGGGCTTCCCACGGTTCGGCAAAAACCGGCTCCGCAGTGGGCATCGGATTACGCGGGTTCGAGATAGTCCTCCCAAAGGTCGATATAGACGGCGTCCCGCGCCGCTGCACCCTCGCCCCACAACTCGCGCGCCGAAAACCGCACGGAATAGAGATGCTGCGGGTTCTCGCCGCGAAAATGCGCGTTCGTATCGGGAAAGACATGGGCGCCATGGATGCGGTCCACGACCCCGAGATTGCCGCGGGCGTAGCGCGGCAGACGGGTGTGGCCGGTCGGATTGATCTTCTTCGCGCGCACCCGCTCCCCGACCGCAAACCGCGGCGGCGTGTTGACGGGACGCTCGAACGTGCCGCGCGCGGCAACCACCTCTGCCACTTTCTCGTAAGTCAATGCCGGCGCAGCCTTGACGGTTCCGGGGCTGGGCCGGCCGCTCTCCAGCTCGGCTTCGGTGGCAAGACCACTCTCTTGCAGCAACATGACGAGCCCGGCGAGCCATTTTTCGTAATAGCTCATGCGCAGGTAATCGGCAGGCGGAATGCGCTCGCGAGAGTGCCGCCCGGCATCGATATTCCATTTCCCGAGAAACCCCATGGCGCGGTTGAGCGCGTAAACCCGCGCCTCCCAGCGCTCGTGAAAAACCGGCTCGTTCGGCTCGGGCGCGATCGGGCCCATGCCATGCATGCCGCCCATATCGTGCACGCCGTTCATCGCCCGCTCCCTGCGAGCGTCACCTTGGCGGTCCCGATCATCGCGTCGCGGGTGACCAGCGCGGCGAGTTCCTCTTCGCTGAGGTGCTCGCTGCCGGCGGGCCGCTCGGGCAGCACCAGGTAGCGCATTTCGGAAGTCGAATCCCAGACGCGGACCTCGACATCCTCGCCGATTTCGAGCCCGAACTCGCGCAGAGCGCCGCGCGGATCGATGACCGCGCGCGACCGGTAAGGCGCCGATTTGTACCAGACCGGCGGGAGACCGAGGACGGGCCAAGGATAGCAGGAGCAAAGGGTGCACACGACGACGTTGTGGCAATCGGGCGTGTTCTCGACCACGACCATGTGCGCTCCTTGGCCGCCCTCGTAGCCAAGCTCGGCGATTGCGGCGGTCGCGTCGGCGAGGAGGCGCTTTTTGTATTCGGGGTCGACCCAGGCGCGCGCGACGACGCGCGCGCCGTTGCGCGGCCCGATCTTGTGCTCGTAGGTGTCGATCAGCGCGTCGAGCGCGGCCGGATCGACCAACCCCTTCTCGACCAGCAGGGATTCGAGCGCCATGACCCGCAGGGCCGGGTCGGATGGTGCTTCCTGGTGGTCGTGCTCGTGATCTTCCATCACCGCCTCCGTGTCCGGCGACACTCGCCTTGAGTTTTATCCGGCAATCGGCAACCGTTCCAGCGTCAGGAAACGGAGGCAGAGCATGGCCGGGACCAAGATGGGCGTCGTTGGATGCGGCGGCCGGATGGGCAGGATGCTGGTCGCCGAGATCGCTGCATACCGAGGGTTGTTCCGTTGCCGGCGGCAGCGAGGCGCCGGGCAGCGGGTATGTCAACCAGGACATCGGCGAGCTGGCCGGCATCGGCCGAATCGGCATCCCGATCGGCGAGACCGTCGAGAAGGTGATCCGCGACAGCGACGTCGTGCTCGAATTCACCTCGCCCGAGGCGACCGCCGAGCATGCCGAGCTCGCCGCCTCCCTCGGCACCGCGATGGTGATCGGCACGACCGGCCTCGGGCCGGAGCAAGGCGACAGGGTGCGCCAGGCGGCGCGCCGCATTCCGATCGTCTGGGCGCCGAATATGAGCCTCGGCGTCAACGTGCTGTTGAGCGTGGTCGAGGAAGTCGCGCGCCGGCTTGGTCCCGACTGGGATGTCGAGATCATGGAGATGCACCATCGCGGCAAGGTCGATGCGCCCTCGGGCACCGCGCTCGCGCTCGGCCGAGCCGCGGCGGCGGGCCGCGGGGTGGAGTTCGAACAGGTCGAGCAGCGCGCCCGCGACGGCATAACCGGCCCGCGCCGCACCGGCGATATCGGCTTCGCCGCGTTGCGCGGCGGCGATGCGGTCGGCGATCACCATGTCATCTTCGCCGGCGCCGCCGAACGTCTCGAACTGATCCACCGGGCGACCAGCCGCGTGATCTACGCGAAAGGCGCCATACGCGCCGCCCGCTGGGTGGTCGGCCAGCCACCGGGAGTTTACGGCCTGAAGGAGGTCCTCGGCCTTTGAGCCGCTCGCGCTTACAGCGCGGGCCGGGTTCAGGGAATTGCGCCAGCGGGTGAGCGCATCGCGCAGGGTCGCCGCGAGCTCGCGCCGAGCGGCGGGTGGCACAAAGTCGCCGATCACGCAGGCTGCGGCCATGCGAGGCGACGAGCAGGCGGTTCGATGTATCCGGCCGCTCCTCGAGAATTACCCTGACCCAGAAGGGCTGAAAACGCCAGTTGCGGCGCTCGCCGCGCACGCTGACCCGCTCGACCGTGAAGACGTCGTCGGCGAGCCGGATCGTCTCGCTCTGGCGGGCAGTGCGATAGTTGAGCCGGAAGGCGAGATAAACGAGCCCGACGTCGAGACCGAAAAACCCGATCACCGGCCATGCGCCGATCGCCACAAACCCGACCCCGACCGCGAAGCTGATCAGGCCCAGCAATCCCATCAGCAGATGAAAGTTGCGCGACGGCAGGCTGCGATGCGGCGACAGCACGCGCTCGAAAAACGGGCGGCCGGGCGGCGCAATGGGGTCGGCGCAGGCGGGGCTCGGGCTCATCTGCGGAAAACATAAGGCGGGGCTGCGCGATCCGTAAAGCGGTCGCGAGATTGCGGCCGCGCGTTTGTCGTCGACGGCAAGCCCCTCTACACTCCCCAATCGATGCGCGCTTTTTCGAAACGTGAGGCCCGGGAATTCTATCGGCGTCTGGCCGAGACGCGCCCGATCCCGCAGACCGAGCTCGAATTCATCGACCCGTTCACGCTGCTGGTCGCCGTCGTGCTGTCGGCGCAGGCGACCGATGCCGGCGTCAACAAGGCGACCCCGGCGCTCTTCGCGCTTGCCGATACCCCGGAGAAGATGCTGGCTCTCGGCGAGGAGCGGATCGTCGAGCTGATCCGCACGATCGGCCTCTTCCGCACCAAGGCGAAGAACCTGATCGCGCTGAGCCGGATCCTCGTCGAGCAACATGGCGGCGAGGTGCCGCGCGACCGCGCCGCGCTGGAGGCGCTGCCCGGGGTCGGACGCAAGACCGCCAACGTCGTGCTGAACGTCGCCTTCGGCGAACCGACGATCGCCGTCGACACGCACATCTTCCGCGTGGCCAACCGCACCGGCCTCGCCCCGGGCAAGACGCCGCTCGCGGTCGAGACCGCGCTCGAGACGGTCACGCCGGCGAATACAAGCGCTATGCGCATCACTGGCTGATCCTGCACGGCCGTTACGTGTGCCAGGCGCGCAAGCCCGACTGCCCCAATTGCGTCGTCGCCGATCTCTGCCGCTACGGCGCCAAGACCGGCCCCGCCGAGCTGATTGCGGCGCGCGCCGGCAGCGGCCAGCCCGAGGCGTTGAGCGAGCCCGTGGTCGAGCCTGAGGCGGCCAAGGCCGTCCGGCGGCGAGCGAGGCGGCCGGCGGCGAAGCCACGGTCCGCTCGCCGCGTCCGGCATGATGTCGCCAGTTGCGATGCAATAGAGGCGCAGGAACATTGCCGTCCGCCTCGGGGTCGCCGTGCTGTTCGGCGGTCTCATTGGCTTCAGCGTCCTCGGACGCGGGTCTCGGCCTGCGCCGGCTGACGAGCGAAAATCGCGAAGACTCCCCGCAAGTCACGGTCAGCGCCCTGCTCGTCTCGGCGGACCGCAACGACGGCGCTCTCGAACAGATCATCGGCAGAATCAGCCTCGGGCCGTTTGTCACCGCGGTGCACTGGCAGGCTGCGCGGGCTGCGGCAGAGGGCTCGCTCCAATCATAAATTGCATTGCTAAATCGCCCCTCGCTGTATTTGCAGCGAATTAAGAGCGAGGTTTCGCCTTCTGATTGAATATACGCTCGACTGAAGCTGCCTTGCGAGCCACCGCCTCGTCTCCGCACATGCGTACCTTCCCGAAACCGTCGACGCCGGAGTATGCAATGGAAAGGAGGCAATTTTAGGGTGATATGGTCCCCAAATCCGCGACTCTGTGTAGTAAACGTGGCTTTCGGGGGAAGAACGCTCGGGTGCGCCAGGCCGTCTCCGCTTACCCCGATATGGACCGTGCGGCGCTCGCGAAGCTTCCGTCCGACTCTGTCGGTTCGTGACACCCCTTGGGAGGGACCATCTCGCTCGGGCGCGAGGAAATTTACGGCGACGATCGCGGTATCCCAGTCCCGCTTACCCCAAGGCGGTTGGCTGACACAAGAGCAGAACTCCGTGGCGCGAGAACCTGTGCGGCGGCGACGGCTGATGATCAGCCTTCATCCACGTAACGTCCCGGTCCGACTTCGGGCGCCCGCCACTCGTCTTTCTCGCACGCCTATGCGGGCGGTCACGGCCAGCGCGCCGCTCCACCTCGCGGCGGGTTGCGACCAGAGAGCCGCTTGCCTCGACGCAAGCCTCCGAGCCAAGCGGAGGCCAAATTCCGGGTCAGCTTGCGACGCGCACGCTCGGCATGTCCGCGAGGATCTCGCCGTGCTCGGCTGAGGGCTGGGCCTGGATGTCGCCGGAGATCTGGCCGCCGCACTCGATCTCGATCTGGCCGTAGCGGACCGTGCCGGAAACTCGCCCGCTCGCCTTGATCAAGAGCCGCTTGCGAACCACCAGATTGCCTTCGAAACGGCCCTGGATCTCGGCTTCCTCGATCGAGGCGGTGCCTTTGAACAGCCCCGATTTGGCGATCTCGACGTCGCGGCAGTTGTTGAGGTTGGCCTCGACACTGCCTTCGATGATCAGCTTGTCGCAGGACGTGATCTCGCCCGAAAGGGTGATCTCGCGGCCGACGGTCAGTTTGCGGACCTCGCCGTCGGTGCGCCGCGACTGCATCGTTGGGTCGCCGGGGCGGCGAATCGGCTCCGCCGGGCGAATCGACATCGTCTCGCCGGCGCGCGCCAGATCGGGCGAGCGCGGCGGCAACGTGGGGGGCTTGGCCGGGCCATTGGGGCCCGGTCCCGCGCCAGGGGCCGGCCCTGGTACCACCCCAGGTCCTATTGGGCGCGCAGGCTTCATCGGGATGCCCAAATCGTCAGATGCATCTGCCATTTTGCGGTCCTCTGTCTCGGTTTTCTTTCTGCCAAACATGGATGGGACACCCGATCGACATTGTTGGAAAGGATGGCTACACCGCAGACCGGGTCAGGGGATGCGGCCCAAAGGATGCGATTCGGAGCGCGGCAGCGCCTCGAAGATGTGCAACATAAAGGCGGTGGCGATCACCGGCGCGACGAGATTGACGAGCGGCAGAGCGAACAGCCCTGCAATCACGACCCCACCCAGGAAAATGCGGCCGGCGAACCGGCTGCACACTCGCCTGGCTGCCCCCATATCGAGCCGTCTGAGCGCGACCACTTCGAAATACCCCCGCCCGAAAAGATATCCGTTCAGGGCGAGAAAGAGAAAGAGATTTATCCCGGGCACCAGCAGATAAACCGGTAGCGCCAATAGGTTGAGGAGCAGCGTCAGCAAGGTCAACCGCAGCGTCATCGATAGAATCTCGGCCACGGACTGCCGGCGCGGCGGGCCGCGCCCGGGATAGTCGACGGCCTCGATCGCGGCAGCCACGCGTTCGAGGTAGAAACCCATGATCAACGTGACGGCGGCCGGAAACAGCAGCCAGGTCAGCCCCAGCACGCCGAGCCCGCCCAACAGGCCCACGAGCCAGTTCAACAGCCGCCAATCGAAGAAGGCCGCATGGTAGAGAATGGCGGCAACCGCCAGCCAGAGCCCCGCGAAGGTCAGGACCGCGAGCGCAAAGCTCAGCGCGACCACCCGCCGCATCGGCGGTTCGGAGAGCGCGCCGACGGCACGAAAAAACGCTAAAACCATCCGCGAGGGGTTCTAGCCCAAGCGCACGCAACGGCCAACCGATCCCGTCGGGAGACGACTGCGCAGCAGTCACCTCGCCCCGCCTGCGGAGAGAGGTCGGAAGCGGTGCCCTGGCGCCCCACGCGCAAGGTGAACGGGTTTGTGCCAGGTTTCGTCGCGTTCGAGTCCGCGTGTCTCGAGCCGCTCGCCCGGCAGCAGCGCCCGGACAGAAAGGCTTTCCGTCATATCCATCGGACCTGGTGTGTAAGTTGGCGGCGGCGCTCCGCCCGCGCCATCAACCAGCCGGCGAACGCGACCAGCAGGAAGACAACGCAGAGAAATAGTGTCGCGAGTGCGTTCACCTCCGGGCTCACCCCCAGGCGCACGCTCGAAAATACCGCCATCGGCAAGGTCGTGGCGGACGGGCCGGTGACAAAACTGGCGATCACCAGATCGTCCAGGGAGAGTGTGAACGCCAGTAGCCAGCCCGATACCAGTGCCGGGCTGATTCCGGGAAGGGTGATCCGCGTCAGCACCGTCCAGGGACGGGCGCCGAGATCGAGCGCGGCCTCTTCGAGAGCGCGGTCGAAACCGGCCAGTTGGGCGCGCACCAGGACCGACACAAAACAGGCGCCGAACGTCGCATGCGCGACCGTGATCGTCGGCAGGCCCCGGCCCGGCCAGCCAAACCAGCTTTCGCAGGTGACAAACAACAGCAGCAACGACAGGCCGAGTATGACCTCGGGCACTACTAGGGGTGCGAGTAACGCGAACCCGAACAAGAGCCGCCCGGGAAAGCGCGCGAACCGAGCCATGCTGAAGCCGGCACAGGTGCCGAGCACAAGGGAAAGGGTGGCGGCCATTGCTGCGACTTCGAGGCTCGTCAGCGCCGCAGCGCCAAATGCTTCGTTTTGGAACAGCGCGCCATACCAACGGCCCGAGACCCCGGCCCAGACCGTTACCAGGCGCGAGGCATTGAAGGAGTAGACGACTAGCAACACGATCGGCGCGTATAAGAAACCAAAGCCCAGCAGCAATGCAGCGAGACCGAACCAACTTGCTGACCGGGGCGGAGTCACGCCGCATGCCCTCGCTCGAGAAACCGCTGTGCCGCGAGAAGCGGGACCGCCATTGCCGCGACCAGCACCACCGCGACTGCGGCGGCCGCCGGCCAATCTCGATTATTGAAGAATTCGTCCCACAGCACCTTGCCAATCATCAAGGTGTCGGGGCCGCCCAACAGGTCGGGAATGACGAACTCGCCGATTGCCGGGATCAGGACGAGCAGCGAGCCCGCCGCGATCCCCGGCAAAGTCAGCGGCAAAGTTACGTCGAGAAAGGCCCGCATCGGCCCGGCTCCGAGATCGGCGGCCGCTTCGATGAGGTTCGGGTCGAGCCTAGACAAGCTGCCATAGAGCGGCAGGATCATGAACGGCAGATACGAATACACAAGGCCGAGCTCGACGGAGAATTGGTTATTGAGGAGCGGCAGTGGCGCGGCGATCAACCGCAGTGCGATCAGAGACTGGTTCAACAATCCATTGGGCTCGAGGATCGCGATCCAGGCGTAGACGCGGATCAGAAAGCTCGTCCAGAACGGCAGCATAATGAGGAACAGCAGCAGCTGCTGTCGCACCCCTTGCGCGCGGGCAATGGCATAGGCGATCGGATAGCCGATCATAAGGCAGAGCACTGTCGCCAATGCCGCATTGCCGAGCGAGCCGAGATAGGCGCGCAGATAGAGGTCATCGCCGGCGATCAGCGCAAAATTTGCCGATGTCGCGTGCACTTCGAGGCCGCTGCCATCGTGCGCAAAAAGCGGCGTATAGGGCGGTATCCCGATCGTGCTCTCCGCCAGGCTGATCTTCAGGACGATCAGCAGCGGCAATAGGAAAAACACCGCGAGCCAAAAAAACGGCACACCGATGAGCACGAGCCGGCCAATGCGTCCCAATCCGGTCATCGGGTCAGGACCACGCCATCGTCGGGCGACCAGGTCGCCCATACCGGCGTGCCGCGGACGAAGGAGTTCGCCGCGGTCCCAGGCAGATAGGCCTTGAGCGCGTTCTGCTGATTGGCCGCGAGATGGACGATCGAGCCGCCGCCCAAATAGCTGATCGACGATACCGTCGCGGCAATCGCAAACCCGATGGGAGGCGCATGAGACAGTACCAGCTTTTCCGGGCGCACCGCCAGGGCTGCCGCGGCGCCGTGGCGCAGCTGTGGGCTGGGGGGCAAAGGGATCAATTGCTCGAGCCCCGGGACGGCGAGGGCCAAGCAGTTGAACCCGGCGGTCAGCTCGCCTTCGAACAGATTAACCTCGCCGACAAAATCGGCGACAAAGCGCGAGGCCGGCCGCTCGTAGATCTCGGCCGGGGGGCCGGTCTGCACGACGCGTCCGCGATCCATTACGGCAACGCAGGTGGCCATGCTGAGCGCCTCTTCCTGGTCGTGTGTGACGACCAGGAAGGTGATCCCGACCCGTTCCTGGATGCCGACCAGTTCGAGCCGGGTCTCCGCCCGCAGCTTGCGGTCGAGCGCTGCCAACGGCTCGTCGAGCAGCAGCAGTTTGGGCATTTTTGCCAGTGCCCGCGCCAAGGCGACGCGCTGGCGCTGACCACCGGACAATTCGTGCGGGCGGCGGCGCGCGTAGCCGTCCAACTGCACCAATGCGAGCATCTCTTCGACCCGGGGGGCGATCCGCCGGCGGTCCATCCCCTCTTGACGCAGGCCGAAGGCGATATTGCCCGCCACATCCATATGCGGGAAAAGCGCATAGGACTGGAACATCATGTTGGCCGGCCGCGCATAAGGCGGCAGCGTCGTGACGTCGGCCCCGTCAATGGCAATGCGGCCGCGGTCGGGCGTCTCGAACCCGGCAATCATCCGCAGCAACGTCGTCTTGCCACAGCCCGAAGGCCCCAGCAGCGCGTAAAAGGCGCCGCGCTCGACCGTCAGCGAAACATCGTCGACCGCTGTGATCGCACCGAAACGCTTCGAGGCCCCGGTGATCTGGAGCAGCGCCATGCCTGCCGATCGTCATTCCCGCGAAAGCGGGAATCCAGGGCCCCCGATGCATGACGCCCGCCCCCTGTTCAAGCCAGGGGCAGGCTCTGGACCCCCGCTTTCGCGGGGGCGACGACAGAATGTCGGCGGGGTGCAAACCATTCCGGCTCGTGTGTTCAGCGGCCGGATTTGAGGCGGGTCCAGGCTCGGGTGCGGGCCCGCTCGTAGGCAGCCGGTGCCGGGAGATCGACGTAGAATCGGCGGCGGATTTCTTCCGGTGGGTAGACCGCCGGGTCGTTGCGGATCTCCGGCTTGACCAGCGCAGTCGCCGGCAGGTTCGGGTTCGGGTACCAGACGGCATTGGTGACGTCGGCGATGACCGCCGGGCGCAGCAGGTAATCGATAAAGCGCAGCGCGTTTTCGGGATGCGGCGCGTCGGCCGGAATCCCCAGCATGTCGACCGACATCATGGCGCCCTCTTTCGGCACCCGGAAGGCGATCTTGACTTGGTTGCCGGCCTCGCGAGCCCGGTTGCGGGCCTGGATCACATCGCCCGAATAGCCGAGCGCGACGCACAGATCGCCGCCCGCGAGGTCGTTGATGTATTGCGAGGAGTGAAATTTGCGGATGTAGGGGCGGATCTTTTGGAGAGCGGCGAAGGCTCTGTCGAGGTCGCCGAGATCGCGGCTCTTCGGGTCGAGCCCCAGATAGGCGAGCGCCGCCGGAAACACCTCCTGCGGCGTGTCGAGCAGCGAGATCCCGCACGCGGCGAGCTTCTCGGCGACTGCCGGATCGAAGATCAGCGCGAGGCTGTCGACCGGCGCGGCCTCGCCCAGTGCGGCATAGACCTGCGTCTCGTTATAGCCGATCCCGGTATCGCTCCACAGATAAGGCGTGCCGTGCGCGTTCTCGGGGTCGGCGGCAGCAACCAGTTCGAGGATATGCGGATCAAGGTTCCGCCAGCCGGGGAGCTTGGATTTGTCGAGCACCCGGTAGACCCCGGCCGCGATCTGCCGCGCCATGAACGGGCTCGCCGACGGGACCACGACATCATATCCCGAGCGCCCGGACAGCAGTTTCGCCTCCAGCACCTCGTTCCCGTCGTAGACGTCATAGGTCACCCTGATCCCGGTCTCGGCCTCGAATTTCGGGATCGTGTCCGGCGCAATGTAATCCGACCAGTTGTAGACATTGAGCCGCGGTTCTTCGCCGCCGGCCGGTGACGCCGCGATCACCGCGGCCAGAAACCAGAGCCCGACCAACCGCACCTTCATGAGTGGGCATACAGCAGCCGAACCGGCAGTTGTCAACTCCGCGCGGCGTCGGCAACCCCGCCACTCAGCGCTCGATGGCGGCGCGATCCCAATGGCCGAGATCGGCGGCGGCAGCGTACGTGCTCTCCAGGAATTCGAGCACGAATTGGTCCGGTGCCGCCGCCTGGCAAACGGCATCGTAGGGCAGAACGAACTCATGGAGTTCGAGGCTGTAGTAGGCGGCGTCGGGTCCGATTTGTGCGTCTGGTAAACCCGCCGGCTCGGGGTAGGCGTAGGAGTAGAAGGCAGCTTGGCCGAAGCCGCCGTTTCCTGGCCAGAAGCCGCAACTGCTGACCTCGTGCGAATAGGCTTCGCGGGTGACGGCGTCGGCTATGTGGGGAGCGCCTGGATGGGGCGGGGCAGGGCGGCCGGAAAAGCGAGTGGCCGCCATGTCGAAGCTGCCCCAGAAAAAATGCACCGGGCTCGCCTTACCGAGAAAGCGCGAGCGGAATTGCTTGAGCACCCGATCCACGTTGCCGAGGACGCGCCAAAACTGCTGGGCGTAATGGGGATCATAAGCCGCGTGTTCGTGGTCCTCCTCAAAGGCAATGGGGTTGGGGATCTCGACCGGCACCGTCCAGATCCGGGCCTCCAGCCCGAGCGCTTTCAGCCGATCCATGATTCCCCGGTAAAAATCGGCAACCGGGCACGGCTCCAGGCGCAGGGTTTCCAATCTTCCGTCGCTCACTTCTATGCGCAGGTGATGATCGATGAAATCGAAGTCGATCTGAAAACTGGCCCCGCTCTCATGCGGGATCGGTGAAGTCGTGAGCCCACGGCAGGTCACATACAGCGGCACCTGCCACCAATGGTTCATCATCGGCGCCTTGGCGAGGCGGATCTTGCCGACGATCTGCGTCCACAGCTGCAGGGTGGCGCAGGTGTCCTTCCATGCGTCGAAGGGCAAAGGTGGCCAGGTTGGGACTTCGGTCACGTCGCGCGCGTCCTCTGGTTCAGGTTACATCGACGAGGACAATCTCGGCGTCCTCGATCGCCGTGATGCGCAGCACCCGTTCATCCTCGATTGCCGCGCCGTCGCGGGCTGCAAGCCGCACGCCGTTCACCTCGACCAAGCCGAGAGCGGGCACCAGATAAGCACGGCGGCCTTCCGCCAGCCGGTATTCGGCAGTCTCCCCGGCTTTCAATGTTGCTCCGAGCACCCGTGCATCGGCGCGGATCGGCAATGCCTCGCGGTCTTCGCCAACTCCGCTCGCCAGGGTTACGAACCGGCCCGAACGGTCGTGCTTCGGGAACGGCTGTGCACCCCAACTCGGCTTCTCACCCCGGCTCGTCGGCTGGATCCAGATCTGGAAGATCTTCGTGGTCTCGGGCTCGAAATTATACTCCGAGTGGCGGATCCCGGTGCCGGCGCTCATCACCTGCACGTCGCCGGCTCCGGTGCGCCCCTTGTTGCCGAGGCTGTCCTGATGGGTAATCGCGCCCTGCCGCACATAGGTGATGATCTCCATATCGGCATGCGGATGCGGCGGGAACCCCGTCTGCGGTGCGATCTCGTCGTCGTTCCACACCCGCAGGGCTCCCCAGCCCATACGCTGTGGGTCGAAGTAGTCGGCGAAGGAGAAATGGTGCTTGGTCTTCAGCCAGTCGTACCGCGCTCCACCCAACTTCTCAAACGGTCTGCGTTCGATCATGTGATTGCCTCCGACTGAGCAATTTCGCTCGTACTGGTGGAAAGATGGGGTGTGGAGCCGGTAGAAAAATAGAACCGCTCGAAACACATCGTTTCCAGAATTGATGCCTCACGCTCCCCGATCTCGAAGCCTGGGCCATATTTGCCAAAGTTGCCGAAGCCGGCTCCTTTGCCGGCGCCGCTGCCGAGCTCGACCTCTCCAAGGCGACCGTCTCGAAGGCCATTTCCCGTCTGGAGGGCCGCCTCGGCGAGCGCCTGTTCCACCGCACCTCTCGCCGATTGTCCTTGACCGAAACCGGCCGGGTCCTGTCGGTACGCGCGGCGCAGATCCTGGCCGATGCGGAGGCGGTCGAGGCGGAAGCGCTGGCGCAATCGGCGGCGCCTCGCGGCCGGATAAAATTGGCGGCGCCGATGTCGTTCGGGGTCGAGCACGTGGCGCCGGCGCTTCCCGATTTTTTCCACGCCTATCCCGAGATCTCGATCGACCTGCATCTGAGCGATCAGACGATCGAGTTGGTCGGCGGCGGCTTTGATCTGGCGTTGCGCATCGCGGCGCTCTCGGATTCGAGCATGGTGGCGCGGCGTCTCTGTCAGGTGCGGCGCCTGCTGGTCGGCGCACCTGATTATTTCGCCAGCCGCGGGCGGCCCACGCATCCGCGAGAACTCGCAGGACATGCCTGTCTCGGCTATTCCTACCTGCCCTCGGGCGACAATTGGCAATTCATCGGCCCGGCGGGCGAAGAGTATGAAATCGCGGTGACCGGACCGCTGCGCGCCAACAATGCCGACGCATTGATGCCGGCGCTTCGCGCCGGTCTGGGCCTGGCTGTTCAGCCGGAATTCGTGGTTTGGCGTGACCTTCGGGCGGGCCGTCTCGAAGCGGTCATGAGCGACTGGTCGGCGCCGCCGATCGCGCTCAATATCGTAATGCCTCCGGGTGGACCCAGACCGCCGAAAGTCGCCGCGCTGATCGAGTTTCTGGTCCGCCGGTTCTCCGAACGCGCCGCCCCCTGGGCGCAAGCCTAAACCGCGGTTCTGGGATTGACTGACAGCGATGATCACCCCACAACCGCACGGCCCTTCGGTCGAACCCTGGCATTGACCGCAGCCCGCACCGCTCCCTACAAAGGCAAGGGCGCGGCTACGAAAGGATTTGCACGCGGTGACGGTCTATCATCTGCTGCGGCACGGCGAGCACGTGCTGCGCGGTCGCGTGCTCGCCGGGCGCACCCCCGGTGTCGGTCTGTCGGCGCGGGGGCGCGCCGAAATCGCTGCGGTCGCCGGTCGCCTCGCCGAAGAACAGATCGCCGCGCTCTATTCGAGCCCGCTGCAGCGCGCCCGCGAAACGGCGGAGATCCTCGCCGAGCGACTCGGATTGCCGATCGAATACCGCGAGGATGTGCTGGAGCTCGATTTCGGCGAGTGGACCGGCCTGACCTTTGATGCGGTCAGGAAGGACGAGCGGTGGAAATTGTGGAGCACCTGCCGCAGCATCGCCTGCGTGCCTGGCGGCGAGAGCATGCGCCAGGTTCAGGAGCGGGCGGTCAAGGCCTTGTTCGAGTTGCGCCAGGCCCACTGCGACGGGACGGTGGTCGTCGTCAGCCATGGCGATGTGATCCGCGCCGCATTGCTGTTCGCGCTCGGGATGCCGCTCGATTTCTATTCCCGGATCGAGGTCGGCCTCGCGTCGATCAGCACGATCCAGATCGACGAATTCGGGATTCGCGTGGTGGCCGTCAATGAACGGCCCCGACTCGCTCTTTGATGTTATCAACCGATTGATGCTTCCGGCGCGCCTGTTGCGTCGAATTGTGTGCGCCGCCGTCGTGCTCGCATCGGCCTTCGGTGGGGTGGCGGCAGCGGATACCCGAGCTGTCGGCTGCGGCACCAGTCGGATCGGCGAGATTACCGTTGCGACCCTGCGGAACGCGCCGATCGTCACGCTGGTTGCCAATGGCGCCCCGCTCACTCTGCTGCTCGATACTGGCGCCGAGTGGACGATCCTGACGCCTGCCTCCGCCAAACGCGTCGGTGCGCAAACTCCGCGCATCGAATTTGACCGGCAGATACGCGGGCTTGCCGGCAGCTTGGCGACCAACGAGGTCGAATTGCGCAGCTTCACTGCCGGCGGCGTGGCGATACCGTGGCGCCGGGTGCGTGTCGCCTCGCTCAATATGCCGAGTGTATTCTCCGGGCCGCTCGACGGGGTCCTCGGCGCCGACACGTTGAGCAGTTTCGACGTCGACCTCGATCTGCCGCACCATCGGCTGGTGTTCTATGGCAAACAATTCTGCCCGGGCGCGGCGCCGGCCTGGGCCGAGCCTTACGCGACGATCCCGGCACGCCGCACCTTCAGTGATCACCTTTCCTTTTCGGCGCAGCTCGACGGCCGTCAGATCGACGCTTTCATCGATACCGGCGCGCAACTGAGTGTGCTCTCCAGCAGAGCTGCGCTCGCGCTCGGTGTGACCGAGGCGGCCTTGGCGCGCGACCGGGCGACGGTAACGCTCGGTGCCACGGCAGAGCGGCTGAACTCTCATCTGCACCGCTTCTCGCGGATGGAAGTGGGAGGAGAAATCGTCCGCAATCCCGAGCTGATCGTCGCGAATGTCAGCTTGAAGGACGCCGAGCTCGTCCTCGGCGTCGATTTCCTCGGCTCGCGGCGCATCTGGCTGTCCTACGGATCCCAGCAGATCTTCCTGTCGCGGCGGGCTTAGGTCGCCTGGTCCGGCGCCCGGGCCGTGATCGGCGGCCGCCCTGTTATTCGCTGTCGCCATCCCAATATACTTACCCATGGTCGCCGAAGGCAGATATCGATGAGCCCAGCCGAATTAGCCGATGCTGCGCGCAATCTCGCCCATGCGCTCGGCATCACCGTCTATATTCGGGATGGGCGGATCTACCAGTACGGGCCGGGGATCGAGGTCTTACCACCGCCGGGGGCCGGCCCAACCGCGCCGGGCGCTCCCTATTCCCGCGAAGAGGCCCCTCTCAAATAAAACCGATCGGGCATAAGGGCTTAATAGGACCGGATGCCATACATGCCAAAGACGCACCCCCACGCCGAGGCGACATACCGGGTCATCCCTCTCGAGGACGGGTCGTTCGGCGTCGAGGTCAGTATCCCGGAGAATTATCCGACCACGGTCAAACCGTTCGGCACCGAGGCCGAGGCCGAGGCATGGATCGCCGAGCATCGCGAACGCGTGCAGTCCGAGAATTTGACGGGCCGCTGGTTCGCCAGGCCTTCCGGCAACCGTCGCCGCTAAACTGCGGCGCTCACCTCTGCTGTCGCTCCTCGCCGATGGATGATAAAAATTCGTCATCGAAGCGGAGGGAAGAGATGGCAATCGCACGGACGATATCCCTGGCGTTACTTCTGGCTCTCGGCGCGGTGCCGTTGGCCGAAGCACAGAGCAGCACGCCGCTGTTTGTCGCCGCCGACATGGTGCGGGGGCCTGGAGGAAGCGGTCCGATCTGCGTCCTCAGCAACCGGTTCATGAGGAAGGAAGAGGTCGCCTGGCGCATCCGCGTACAGGACGCGACCGGAAAACAACTCGACGACAAGGGCCTTAAGAGCGTCGTCGTCGAATTGTCCGACGGGCAGAAATTCCCGGCGCATTTCGGAGGCCATCCCCCGAAAGCGCCTACTGATTACATGTGGTCGACGGCATGGGTGGTCCCGGACGACTACCCGACAGGAACCTTCAATTACAAAATAGTGGCTACCGCCTTGGATGGCGCCACGCAGACCTGGGAGCCGGTCAACACCAAACCCTCCCTGTTAACAATCGTCGCCGGCACTTTCGAACCCACCAAGTGAGCGCTCACTTGATCTGGGGCTTGGGCGCAGCGGCGCGGGGCGTTCTCTTCGCAACCGCTCTGCTGGGGCCGGCTGCCACAGCCGCGCAACTCGGCCCCGAAGCGGCGCTCGCCGCGCCGCACGGCTTTGTCGGGCGGATAACACTGGCGCCTGAGCATGGGCCGCCGGGCACACCGGTCCAGGTCGCAGCAGAAGGACTGCCGGCCGACACTGACTTCGAGCTCGTCTGGCGCACGGTCAAGGGCGCCTGGAAAGTCGCCCAGGCGGAATATCACGGGCGCGAATACACGCCCGCCGCTTTCGAGATCGCCACAGTGAGGACCGACGGGACGGGCAGGCTTGCCGCGACCTTTACGGTGCCCGAGGATTTCGGCTTCCAGCATGACGTCGTGCTGCGGCAAGGCGAGCGCGTCTTCATTCAGGCCGGCTTCGCCGTCGACATGTCGGTGACACTGTCCCCGCCGAGTGGCCCGGTGGGGACGCCGATCACGGTCGAGGTTAAGGGCATCGGCTGGCGGCCGCTCGAGAGCAGCTGGATGCTGCTCTACGACAACAATTTCACGGGCTGGATATCGGCGGTCACGACGGCGGGGTCGGCGACATTCACTATTGCCGCCAGCGGACGGCCCGGCGTGCACCTGCTCGAGGTGCTGCACGGTGAGTTCACCTTTCCCTACCGCAATATGCAGCAGAGCCCCGAGGGCGACCGGCCGCGGTTCGCGCTGCGCTTCAACCTAACCCCGGGTGCGCCGGTACTTCCGCCACCTGTAGAGGAGCAAGCGCAGCAGCGGGTGCGCGGGTTGCCGGCGCCGGGCGCGCTCATGGTGGCCCCGCCCTTTGCCGGTGTCGGCCAGCCGGTGACCGTAAGCGGGGCCGGCTACACACCCGCCAAGCGCTATGCGCTAGAGTGGACCACCACAATCGGCAACCGCGTCGGCGGCCATGGCTGGAACGAGTCGTCTCGACCCGTCGCCGAAGCGGTGGCAGATCCAGTTGGCCGCGTCGAATTCCATTTCGCCGTACCCGACGACCTTGGCGGCCCGCACGCGCTCGCTGTCGAGAACGGCACCGAGAAGGAGACGGGAAGCTTGTGGATCAAACCCACCGCGTTTCCGCTCAGCGTCGAGCACGGGCTGCCCAGCACACCCTTCACGGTGCATCTAAAGGGCGTCGGCTGGACCGAGACGGCGAATATTTATACCGTCGTTTACGACAATAGCTATATCGGCTACGTCTGCGCCTTCAACAGCCAGGGCGATGTCGAAATTCCCCTGCTGGCGACGGGTGATCCCGGGTGGCATTTCATCGACCTTTATCCCGCGATCTACCGCGGTGACGAGCAACGGCCGCGGAACTTTCTGATCCCGCAGCTCACTTACGCGGCCGACCATCCCGGCGAAGATCTGCCGCGTTTTCGCTACGCCTTCGAGGTGACGGAGGAGTAGCGCCGATACCGCAGTTATTGCCGATCGCGGCGCGGCGGCATCGTCAGGAAAGCATGCACCGTGTGCCAGAGCTGGTGCCGGTTGTGACCGAAGACGAGCGCATGCGCCGCTCCCGGGAGGACGACGAACTGGCGGTCGGGGTTGGGCAATTGCCGGAAAAACTCGAGCAGATCCTCCTCGCTGGCGATCCCGTCGTGCTCGCCGCGCACGATCATGACCGGCGCCTGCACCTCGCGCGGGTCGACGACCGGCAAGTTTGCCGTCATGTCCAGGTAGGTTCCTGTCGGCACCTGGTCGCCGAAAGCGAGCTCGGCGTCGGCCAGCGCCTCGGCGACGCCGGGGTCGCTCGTTCCCGGGTGGTCGCGAGTAAAGATGCTGCGGATCATCGCCCGATCGCGCAGCCTGGTGTTGTGGGTGCGGAAATAGTCGAGCTGCTCGGCGCGCTTCGCCAGGGTCGGCGAGTTCCGGCCGGTGTAGGTGAATGCGTTCAGCACGAGCCGGCCGACCCGCTCGGGCCGCACCGTCGCAAAGGCGGCGGCGCGCAACGCGCCCGAGGATTCGCCCATGAAGTGCAGCCGCTGCTGGCCGGTCTCGCGGATCACCAGCTCGGTAGCGGCGACGAGGTCCTCGACGCCGCTCGCGATATCGGAATTGCCCGAGGTCCGCGACGAGCGCCCGTAATTCTCGTGGTCAATCGTCCACACGTCAAAGCCGAGATTGGCGAAGACGTTCATCGTCGAGTATTCGCCGGCGCCGGGGACCGTCAGGTCGAAAGACGACAGCGCCGAATTCGACGAGCCGTGGACGAGAAACAGAACCGGGCGCCGCGGCTTGCCGACAGCTGGGCCAGCTGCTTGCGGTAAACTGCGAGCGACAATCTCGCCCTTGTGCACGGTATAATCGGTGCGTAACGGAATTGCGTGCTGATCCTCAGCCATTTGCGACCCTTGACGTAGTTCGCGAGAGTCTGCGCCAAATCCAGCATCGGCCCGCGGCGCCGGTTTGTCCACCACCCGAGGAGCAGCAGGGATGACGGGATCACGCCAATTGCATCTCGGGGCCTTCATGCGTCCGGTCGGCATCCACACCGCCTGGTGGCGCTATCCGGGCGCCTACCCCGACGCCAATTTCAACCTGCGGCACCTTATCCGCTTTGCGCAGACCCTGGAGCGCGGCCGGTTCGACGCGTGGTTCATGGCCGACCATCTGGCCGTCCTCAACATGCCGATGGCGGCGTTGAAGCGCAGCGCCACCGTCACCTCTTTCGACCCGCTGACCCTGTTGCCGGTATTGGCGATGGCGACCGAGCATCTCGGGCTGATCGCCACCGCCTCGACGACCTTCGAGCCGGCCTACACGATCGCCCGCCGCTTCGCCTCGCTCGACCACATCAGCGGCGGGCGCGCCGGCTGGAACCTGGTCACCACCTCGAACCCCGACGCGGCGCTCAATTTCGGTCTGACCGAGCATATGGAGCATGGCGAGCGCTACCGCCGCGCCCGCGAGTTCTTCGACGTCGTGACCGGCCTCTGGGACAGTTGGGCCGACGACGCCTTTATCCGCGATGTCGATGAGGGCATCTATTTCGACCCCGAGCGGCTGCATGTGCTCGACCATCAGGGCGAGTTCCTGTCGGTGCGCGGCCCGTTGAACATCGCGCGGCCGATCCAGGGCTGGCCGGTTATCGTCCAGGCCGGCGCCTCCGACGCCGGCCGCCAGCTCGCCGCCGAGACCGCGGAGATGATCTTCGCCAGCGGCGGCAAGCTTGCGGACGCGCGGAGCTATTACGCCGATATCAGGGAGCGGGCGCAAAAGGCCGGGCGCGACCCGGACCACATCAAGATCCTGCCCGGCTGCCTCGTGGTCGTCGGCGACACCGCCGAGGAGGCGCGGAGGAAACGCGCGTTGCTCGACAGCCTCGTGCACCCGGACAGCGGCATCGCCTCATTGTCGATCGCCTTGGGCTGCGACGCCTCGCAATTCGATCTCGACGCCCCATTGCCCGAGATCCCGGAGAGCAACGCCAGCAAGAGCGGCCGCGAGCGGGTCATCGAGCGTGCCCGCCGCGACAATCTGACGGTCCGCCAATTGGCCCAGATCGCCGGCAGCTACGGCGGCCTCGCCCTGGTTGGCACCCCCAAAATGATCGCCGACCAGATGGAGGAATGGCTCGAGGGCGACGCCTGCGACGGCTTCAACATCATGTTCCCGTGGGTCCCGGGCGGCCTCGACGATTTTGTCGACCGGGTCGTCCCCGAACTGCAATGCCGCAACCTCTTCCGCCGCGAATACGAAGGCCGGACCCTGCGCGAAAACCTCGGCCTGCCGCGCCCAGACAACCGATTTTTTGCGAAGCGGGGCTTTCGATGAGGGAATTTGGTGACGCCTGATCTCGACCTGATAAAACAGGCGCAACAGGGGTGCGAGCGGCTCGGCGAGGCCGATCTGGCGATCCATCGACTATCTGGCCGTGCTGAACATGCCGATGGCGACGTTGAAGCGCAGCGCCACGGTCACCTCCTTCGACCCGCTGACCCTGCTGCCGGTATTGGCGATGAAGACCGAGCATCTCGGCCTCATCGCCACCGCCTCGACGACCTTTGAGCCGGCCTACACGATCGCCCGCCGCTTCGCCTCGCTCGACCATATCAGCGGCGGCCGCGCCGGGTGGAACCTGGTCACCACCTCGAATCCCGACGCCGCGCTCAATTTCGGGATGACCGAGCATATGGAGCATGGCCAGCGCTACCGCCGCGCCCGCGAATTCTTCGATGTCGTGACCGGCCTTTGGTACAGCTGGGCCGACGACGCCTTTATCCGCGATGTCGAGGAGGGCATTTATTTCGACCCGGACCGGCTGCATGTGCTCGACCACAAGGGCGAGTTCCTGTCGGTTCGCGGCCCCTTGAACATCGCCCGGCCGGTCCAGGGCTGGCCGGTCATCGTCCAGGCCGGCGCTTCCGATGCCGGCCGCCAGCTCGCCGCCAAGACCGCGGAGATGATCTTTGCCAGCGGCGGCAAGCTCGCCGATGCGCAGCATGACTATGCCGATGTCAGGGAGCGGGCGACAAAGGCCGGGCGCGATCCGGACCCACATCAAGATCCTGCCCGGCTGTCTGGTCGTCACTCGCAGGCGCTGACGCTGCGATAAGACAGGTCATCGTTTTCGATTGCCCCGATGACTGGCTCTCGATTCGCTACAAGGGCGTCGAGCTCGCTTACCGCGCTTTCGACAAAATTCGCCAGGTCGATCAGGGTGCGATTGCCGACAACAAGCGGCTGGGCCGCTCTTAGCGATCATCCGCGATGAGCAGCTGCGCCGCGAGATCGAACGTCGCAGCGAGCAGCTGCGGGCGATCAGCGTGACACCCCTCTCTTCAATATCAGCCAAGGACGCCTTTAAGCTACCGCTCGCATCATTTGTTCCATGAAGCACGCCCTCAAACCGTCCTGGCGCGACCGAAAGTAGAGATGGTCCGCGGCCGCAGGTGAGAGATGCGCTACTTTGCTGAAGCCCATTTTTAGGATCTTCAGCCGCAATTGATCAGGAAGTGGCCGTGTCAGCCAAGGCTTGCCGATTGCGGCGAACCTCTGAGCAAACTGTATGGTCAATGCGGCTTCGTCTTCCGGCAGAGCATTATCTGGCGGAACGAAACTGAATACAATTTCGCTCGATGGTCCTGTCGCGTGAGTGGAGCGATCACCGGTGTCATAACAAAACCAGCGGAAACCGCCGGTAACATCAAATGCACGCCAACCGGGGCGGAGACACCTGATTTCCCGGCCCCTGGCGCCCATGCGCTAATGGGAGCCCGGGATTGTGCCCTTTGGCAGGCTCTCGCAATAGCGCGCTATCTCGCCGGGCGTGGTGATCCACAGCCGATCGCGGTGGCGGACGATGTGGCGGATGGCGTCGCGGAACGCGCGCAGGCGGAACGGCTGGCCGATGATGAAGGGGTGCACCGAGACCGCGAAGACCAGCGGGTATTTGCGTGACTGCTCCAGCATCTCGTCGAACTGGTCGATCACCATCTCGGCGAATTGCCGTCCGGTGTGGCGCCGGTAAACCAGCGCCGGCGAGTTGTTGATTTCGAGCGGATAGGGCACCGACAGGATCGGCCCGGCGCGGGTGCGCATCCAGATCGGCTGATCGTCCATCGCCCAATCCATCACGTAGCGGTAGCCGGCTTCCTTCAAGAGATCCAAAGTCACGCCGCTCTGCGCGATGTAGGGGCCGAGCCAGCCTTCCGGCCGCCTGCCGGAAAGGCGGGTCAATACCTCGGTGCATTCGGCGATCAGCCGCGCCTCGTCCTCCTCCCACAGCACATCCTGGCGCTCGGAATTTGTCCTGCCATGGCCGACATATTCGTCGCCGCGCCCGTTCAGCCGCTCGACGATGTCGGGGCAGTGTTCGAGCACGGCCGAATTGACATTGTGCGCTCCGGGCAGAGCGAACTCGTCGAGCAGGTCGAAGTAATACCACAGGCCGACCCGGTTGCCGTAGTCGCGCCACGCGTAATTGCGCTGACTCTGCGCCGCCGCGGCGCCGGTCGAGTCGCTGCCGAGCCCGGCGCCAAAGGCGAAATATTCGATGTTGTTATTGAAGGTGACGGCGAGCCTTGCGCCGCCCGGCCACTCGTATTGCGGCCGCCGGTGGATCGGGACGTAGTCGTAACGGTTATGGGCGGGAAGTTTCATTGAATGGGCTCAGTGGCGAGAATTGCCCCTCACCCTAGGGTTAGGGGATCATCGGCCCTGGAACGCCGGTTTGCGCTTTTCCATAAAGGCGGTGCGGCCTTCGGCGTAGTCCTGGCTGGCGAAGCATTCATCAACCAGACGCTTGCACAACGCCAAGTCGCGAGCCGATTCGTCCTTGAGCGCCTCACGGATCGCGACTTTGGCCGCGCGCACGGTCAGCGGCGCGTTGGCTGCAATCGCCGTGCAGTAATCGTCGACGTAAACCTCCAGCTCGCCGTCCGGCACGACCTGATTGACGAGGCCCATGCGCAACGCCTCCTCGGCGGTGAACTGGCGCGCGGTAAAGAAGATCTCCCGGGCATGAGCCGGGCCGACCAGGTCGATCAGCTTTTTGATGCCGTCATAGGCGTATCCAAGACCGAGCTTGGCCGCCGGAATGCCGAATTTGGAGCCCTCGGCCGCGATGCGCATGTCGCAGGCAAGAGCGGTGCCCACCCCACCGCCGATGCAATAGCCGCGGATCATCGCGATGGTCGGCTTCAGGGTTTCCTGCAGGCGCAGCCGCGCACCCTCGGAAATCTTCGAATAAAGGGCAGCCGCTTCTTCGGACGCGCGCCTCTCCTTGAATTCGGAGATGTCGGCGCCCGAGACGAAGGCGCGCCCGCCGGCGCCGCTGACGACGATGACCCGGATCGCGTCGTCGCGCTCGAAATCGTCGATGATCTGCGTCACCGCCTCCCACATTTCGAGTGAGACCGCATTGTGCCGCGCCGGGTTGTTGAAGATCAGACGGCCGATGCCGCCCTTCTTCTCGGCGATCATCTTGCTGGTCATGGGTTGGTCGAGCATGGGTTTTGCTCCTTAAACGACTTCGCGGGCGCGCAGCTCGGCGATTGCGCTGTCGCTGTAACCGAGCTCGCGCAGTATCTCATCGGTATGCTGACCGAGATCCGGGGTCGGCTGCAGTTTTGCGGGCTCCGGCGTGCGGGTCATGTTGATCGCCTGGCCCACCACCTTGATCGGCCCGAGCTTTGGATGATCGACGGGCGGGCCATTTCGAGGTGCTGGACCTGCGGGTCGGCAAAGGTCTGGTCGATCGTATAGATCGGCCCGCACGGGACGCCGACCTCGTTCATCAACTCGACCCAATAGGCGGCCGGACGCTTCTTGGTGATCTCGCCGATCCGTTCGTTGAGCGCCTTGCGGTTCTTCGAGCGCTGCGGCCCGGTCGCGTAATCGGGATCGTCGAGCAGCGCCATCGCATCGGCCGCCTCGCAGAAGCGGCGGAACATGTGGTCGCCCGAGGCGGCGATGTTGATCTGCCCGTCCGAGGTCGGGAAGACGCCGGTCGGAATGCCGGTCGGATGGTCGTTGCCGGCCTGCTTGGCGACCTCGCCGGCGATCAGCCAGCGCGACGCCTGGAAATCGAGCATGAAGATCTGCGCTTCGAGCAGCGAGGTGTGGACCCATTGCCCGACGCCGCTCGTCTCGCGCTCGATCAGCGCCATCATCATTGCCTGCGCGAGCAACAGCCCGGCGCAGAGATCGTCGATCGGTATGCCGACCCGCACCGGCCCCTGACCCGGCATACCGGTGATCGACATCAGCCCGCCCATGCCCTGCGCGATCTGGTCGACACCCGGCCGCTTCGCATAGGGCCCGCTCTGGCCGAACCCGGAAATGCTGCCATAGACGATGCGCGGATTGACCTTTCTGACCGAACTCGTAATCGACGCCGAGCCGGTATTTTACCTCCGAGCGGAAATTCTCGACGATGACGTCGGCCTTCTCCGCCAGTTTGAAGAAGATCGCCTTGCCTTCCTCGGTCTTCAGGTTGATCGTCAGGCTGCGCTTGTTGCGATGCAGGTTCTGGAAGTCGAAGCCGTCGCGCCGCGAGCCGGTGACATCGCCCCTTGCCTCGCCCGGCTGCTCGATCTTGATGACATTGGCGCCCCAATCGGCGAACTGGCGGACCGCGGTCGGCCCGGCGCGGGCATGACACAGATCGAGAACGGTATAACGGGCGAGAGGCAGCGATCCGATGCTCACAACGAGGTTCCTCCGGTCTTGGGTAGAATCGGTGGTCGAACTTACACCCGCCGCGCGCGGCAAGGTCAAGTATCCGCGCCGATCGCGCCACGGAAACGGTTCTTCAGGAGGACGCCGTCGCGGGGCGGCAGGACGCGCGGCGGCTCGTCGGCGCGGATCGCGACGCGTGCGAACAGGCTGGTCGCCGAGTTGTGGAGTTGGGCGGCAAACTCGCGCAGTCCGCGCTCGTCGATGATGTCGAAAGTCTCCTTGAAGCCGCAGGCTTGGGCGACTCCGGTAAGCACGACAGTGTCTGAGGTGTGGCTCGCCTGCATGCCCGTCTCGCCGTAATGGCCGTTGTCGAAGACCGCAATCGCGAGGTTCGGCGGACGCTGCACGCCGATCGTCGCGAGCGAGCCGAGCCCCATCAGCATCTCGCCGTCGCCGGTGACGACGAGCACGCGGCGGTCGGGCCGGGCGATCGCCAGCCCCAGCCCGACCATCGCCGCCGCTCCCATCGCCCCCCACAGATAGAAATTGCGCCCGTCGTCGGCGACCGAGGCGGCATCCCAACTCGTCGAGCCGAGCCCGGTGACGAGCAACAGATCGCGACGATTTTCGAGCAGGATGCGGATCGCAACCCGGCGGTCGAGGCGAGCCTCGTTCGGGATCATTTCACCCACCGCTTTGCGCCGACCAGCCGCTGGGACAACAGGACTGCGGTCGCAAGATCGCCGTTGAAGGCGATGTCGAGCGCGGCGGCGACGGTCTCGACGGCGTCCTCCGGCCGATCTACGCGGTAGACGAGGACGTCGCATAGTTCGAGCGCCGCCTGGGTCTTCGATCCCATCGGCACCTGCCACGGGTTGAATTCGGCCCATTCGCCGCGCATCGTCACGAGCATAGTCAGCGGGAAGCGGCAGGTTTTCGTCATCGCCAGCATGTTGATGCAATTGCCGACGCCGCTCGACTGCATCAGCAAAGCCCCGCGCTGACCGCCGAGCCAAGCGCCGGCGAGCAGCGCCACCCCCTCCTCTTCGCTCGTCAACGGCACGGCGCAAACCTCGGGGTCGTCTCGGCACAGCTCGATCAACCGCGCATGCCCGGCGTCGGGTACATAGCCGATCTGCCGGACGCCTGCTTGCTTTAGCGCCGCGAAGACCTCATCGCGCCAGTCGGAAGTTTCCGCCGCTGTGACTTCCCGCATGCTCGACCTTCCTGCGACCTGGGAGATCACGAACTTATCACGATGCCCATCTTCATTGAATCTGAACGCTGGATCGTCCATACGGATGTTTATGAGTGCAGAGCCCGACAACCTGGTGCTTGTCTATTTGCGAAGGATCGACACGAAAGTCGATCGGCTGACGGATGACGTGCAAGATCTCAAGCATAGAATGACGTCGTTGGAGGGACAGGTTGCCGGGCTGCGCAGCGAGACTGCCAGCATCCGGGGAGACATGGCCGCCATGTCGCTGCGGATCGACCGTATCGAAACGGGACTCGACCGCATCGAGCGGCGGCTCGATCTCGTCGCCGTTCCTATGGGTTAACCCGAAGCCCCTTCGGCCCTCGGGCCGGTATATCGTGCGCGGGGGCGGATCAGGATGCCGCTCTCGTATTGCTCGATCGCGTGGGCGATCCAGCCAACGGTGCGGCCGAGAATAAATATCGCAAGCGCCGCATTCCGCGGCAGGCCCAGCGAGGTCGCGGCGGCGGCGAGGGCAAAATCGACATTCGGGTGACGCCCGGTCAGGCGCGTTCCCGCGGCCGCCGCGCTTTCGATGAGGGCGCGGGCTTCCGGCGATGTCCGCATGACGGCCGCCAGGATGGTTGCCGCGCGCGGGTCGCCGGCGGGATAGAGGAAATGACCAAAACCCGGCAGATCTTCGCCGCGCGCGAGGCGGCCGGCCATCACCGTCATAGCATCGCCGCCTCGCGCGAGTTCGGCAAACAGCGCCTCGGCGCGAGCCGAGGCCCCGCCGTGACGCCGGCCGGAGAGGGCACTGAGCGCCGCCGACACCACCGCGTAAGGAGTTGCTCCGGTCGAGGCAACGCAGCGCGCAACAAAAGTCGATGCGTTGAGTTCGTGATCGGCGATCAGCACAAGGCAGCGGCGGAGAATTTCGGCTCCTCTCTCATCCAATCTCCAGGCCGTGGCGAGCCGGCGGTGAACGGGTTCGGGCGAAGACGGCAGAAGGGCGACGCTCGCGGCCAGCACGCGGAGAATCCGACGGCCCGTGCGGATAACGCCGGCTCGAGTCAGGTCGACCGCCGGTAGATCCTCGTCGGCCACGGCTGCGAGGCTCATTTGACACCGCTCGATCAGCCCAGACGCCGAGATGTTGCCGGGAAGAACGTCGGGACAGTCGGCATCCAAATCGGCTTCCTCGGCGCGCCAGAGCAGGGTGACGACGTCCTCGAGCGTGGCCTCCTCGGAGAGGTGGATGGCGTCTTTCCCCCGGTAAAACAGCCGGCCGTTCTCGATCAGGCAGATCGACGAGCCAATCACCGGCATCAACACCTCGGATCCGCTGCTGCGGGTCGGCCTCTCACCCCCGCGCGTGGCCAGCAGCGCCTCGACGTCCTCCGTTCTGTAGCGCCGTTCTCGGCTGCCCGGAAGGCTGACCGACTGCAGCCGGCCGCGGCTGACATAGGCATAGAGCGTATCGAGCTTGACCCCCAGCCGCTCGGCGGCCTGCCGTGCAGTGAGCAAATCGGCCTCGGTCATATAGGTTGAGATTCTTAAATCAAGGTTGACAGAATTGATATAGGCCTATGTATTCGCGCACAAGCCACTCGTTGGCTGATTTAGGAGCAAGTCCTATGGCAAAACGGATCGATGCTTGCTGCGCTGACTTCTGTGGTCGGCACCCTTTACCCGTCCCCATACGATGTGCCGTGCCGCCCGCGTGAGCGCACCAAGCTCGGCGATGCCGCCGGGTTGACGCAGTTCGGGGTGAACCTGCTTCGCCTGCCGCCGGGCGTCTGGTCGAGCCAGCGCCATTGGCACACCGGCGGCGACGAGTTCATCTATGTCCTCTCCGGCGAGGTCGTGCTCGTTACCGATGGCGAGGAAGAGGTCCTGCGCGCCGGCGACTCGGCCGGGTTCCGGGCTGGAGATACCAACGGACACTGCCTGCAGAACCGCTCGGGCGATGACGCCCGGGTACTTGAAATCGGCACTCGTGTCCCCGGCGACTCGGCTTTTTATCCGGATATCGACATGGTCGCGCCGGCCGATGGCAAGCCCGCCATCTACACCCGCCGGGATGGCACACCATACCCTGACATCAGGCGCCGCGGCCCTTGAACGGCTTTGTAAAACGGGGACTGTGATACACTGATGCCGACGACAACACGGTCGGAGGGCGCAGTGCCGAGCCTTCATCCACAGATCCGGGAAGTGCTGAGGGCGATGGCCGAGGCGAAGCTTCGGCCGGTCGAGGAGATGACCCCGGCCGAGGCACGCGAGCAGGTCGAAGCCACGGCGCGGGCGCGCAAGGCCGAGCCGCTGCCCGTCGCCCGGGTCGAAGAGCGCATGATACCGGGCCCCGCCGGCGAGATCCGCTTGCGCCTCTACTGGCCGCGAGCCGCGGCGCCGGTGCCGGCAATCGTTTACTACCACGGCGGCGGCCATGTGATCGGCAGTCTCGACACTCACGATTTTGTTGCCCGCAATCTCTGCAGCGGGGTCGAAGCATTGGTCGCCTCGGTCGATTACCGGATGGGTCCCGAGCACAAATTTCCCGCGGCGGTGGACGATTCCTGGGCTGCCCTGCAGTGGGTCGCTGCCAATGCCGCAAGCCTCGGCGCCGATCCGGACCGAATGGGCGTGCACGGCGACAGCGCCGGCGCCAACCTCGCGGCGGTCGCGGCACTGCTTGCCCGGGATGCCGGCGGCCCGCGATTGTTGCTGCAATCGCTCGTCTACCCGATTACCGATTACGGCCTGGTCGGCGACAGCTATGAAAAATACGCCAATGGCTACGGCATCCTGACCAGGGGCGCCATGGAGTGGTTTCGCGACCACTATCTGCGCAGCTCGGAGGACGCGCAGGATTGGCGGGCCTCGCCGATCAAGGCGGCCAGCCTCGCCGGGGTGGCGCCGGCGATAGTCGTCACTGCAGAATGCGACGTGCTGCACGACGATGGTCAGCGCTATGCCGAGGCGCTGCAACGCGCCGGCGTGCCGGTCGAATACAGGGAGTTCCCCGGTATGATCCATGCCTTCTTTGGCATGGTGCCGGCAGTTGACGATGCGATGAACGCGCAGCGCCTCGTTTGGGCCGCGTTCAAACAGGCTTTTGCTCGCGCTTGACGTATCCGGCGCTGCAGCGCGCGGGCGTCGCTGATATCGCTGTAAATCCCGCAAAAATACAGCCAGGAAGCCGGCCTCGGCCGCAGAAACCCTCGCTTTTTGACAGGCACCAGCGGCAAATAACAGCCAGGAACAGCGAGCAAGAACAGCCAGAAACAGCCAGCAAGCAACGGCGCTCTGCTGCTGACATCGACTTTGGTTTCTCCTGGCATTGCACCGTCACTCTCGGTACAACGCGATTCGAGTGCTGGTGTCGCGTCGCCGAAATGAGATTACGCACCCTTCGCGAGGGTACCTAAAGCCTTCCCCCTTGATTGGGAGGGTTGGGTGGGGGTGATGCCCGCCCAATCGCGGCTCCCGACATGCAAATCTTGTAGACCCGGTCCATTCACGAACGCGCAACGAGCATGAAGCATCGGCAAGAAGCCGGCTCCCTTGGCTTGAGTGTTCTTCTCTGCAGCGCTTTTGTCTGCGGCACCCGCACCCCCACCCAAACCCTCCCCCATCAAGGGGGAGGGCCGCCGCTCGAAGCGCAAGCTGTCACGATGATTGAGAGACAGGACGCTGGCGAGGGCCGGCTAGGGCCGCAGATCGCATTAGGATCCCCGTCCTTCCGCACTCGCCCTTCGAAAAAATTGCATTAGAGATATCACGAAAAATATCCTCTCAAGTCAGTCTCCGCAGCCACAATGTTCACGTTCAAGCACTCGGTATCATGCCATTATGGCAACTTTCGGGTCCGCGTGTGTGCTCGTCGCTCGCCCTCTACCTGAACGAAGCCCCTCAGTCTAAATTTCTGCTGTCGACCCTGAAGCGCCACGTGGCCACCGCCGCTCGAACGGCAGGATTTGCCCCTTTACAGCCATTGCCTAGCGCCAGCCGGATCGGCCCAAGCGGGTGCCCGATTTGCCCGGCCGGTGATACCAATGAAAATTGACAGCGGTCGTTGACACCTGGGCCAAGCCTGTCGGCCTATTTTAGCTGCTGCCGCTGGTAGCCCGGAAGGCAGAGTATTATCCTCCTCCGTGAGGGGCTTGGCGCTCCTCCGAGCCGAGGATCACCGCATGGACATAGACGCGTGGCTCCGCCGGCTGGGGCTCGAACAATACGCGCTTGCTTTCCGCGATAACGCGGTAGATGGCGAGGTTTTGCGCGAACTGACGGCCGACGACCTCAAAGATCTGGGCGTTACCCTTGTCGGGCACCGCCGCAAGCTGGTCGCCGCGATCGCCGCTCTTCGCGGCGATGCCCCGCAAGCCGCCGCGGACACCAAACCCGCCGCCGTTGCGATCTCCGGCGCCGCCGAACGGCGCCAGCTGACCGTGATGTTCTGCGATCTCGTCGGCTCGACCGCGCTGTCGACCCGTCATGACCCGGAAGATCTGCGCGAGCTGATCGGGGAGTATCACCGCGCCGTGAGCGCGACGGTCGGCCGCTTCGCCGGCTTTGTCGCGAAATATATGGGCGACGGGGTGCTGATCTATTTCGGCTATCCGCAAGCGCACGAGGACAATGCCGAGCGGGCGGTGCGGGCTGGCCTCGAGGTGATCGAGGCGGTGGGCCGGTTGCCCGCGCGACAGGATTTGCGCGTGCGGCTCGGCGTCGCCACCGGGCTCGCCGTGGTCGGCGATCTGATCGGCGAGGGCGCGGCGCAGGAGCGCGGGGTCGTCGGTGAGACCCCGAACCTCGCCGCCCGGCTGCAGGGTTTGGCTGCGCCGAACACCCTGGTCATCGGCGAAGCGACGCGCCGGCAGATCGGCGGATTGTTCGATCTGGAGGATCTCGGACGGCAAGCGCTCGCCGGCTTCGCCGAGCCGCAACACGCCTGGCGGGTCACGGGTGAAAGCGGCGTGGTAAGCCGCTTCGAGGCCTTGCGCTCGGCGGAGACGCCGCTCGTCGGGCGTGAGGAGGAAATCGAGCTGCTGCTGCGCCGCTGGGAACAGGCGAAGAGCGGCCAAGGACGGGTGGTGCTGATCTCCGGTGAGCCGGGCATCGGCAAGTCGCGGCTCACGGCGGCACTTTCCGAGCACATCGGAACCGAGCCGCATACCCGGTTGCGCTATTTCTGCTCGCCGCATCATCAGGACAGCGCGCTCTATCCCTCCATTGCGCAGCTCGAACGCGCCGCCGGGTTTGCCCGTGACGATACGGTCGAAGCCAAGCTCGGCAAATTGCAGGCACTGCTGGCTCCGGGCTCTTGGGACGACGATGATATAACGCTGTTGAGCGAGCTGCTTTCGCTGCCGAGTTCCGCCGCGGACCTCAACCTCAGCCCGCAACTCAAACGCGAAAAGCTGTTCGAGGCGCTGCTCAACCAGCTCGAAGCCCAGACGCGGCAGCGGCCGGTGTTGATTGTGTTCGAAGACGCCCACTGGATCGACCCGACCTCGCGCGAATTGCTCGATCTGACCGTCGACCGCGTGCGGCGACTGCCGGTAATGCTGGTGATCACTTTTCGTTCCGAATTCCAGCCGCCCTGGGGCGGCCGCGCCCACGTCACGAGTTTGACGCTCAATCGGCTCGGCGAACGCGAGGGCGAGGCGCTGGTGCAAAAGCTGGCCGGCAATGCCGCGCTCACCGCCGAGATCGTCGCGGAGATCGTCGAGCGCACCGACGGGGTGCCGCTCTTTGTCGAGGAACTGACCAAGGCAGTGCTGGAAAGCGCCGCGCCGGGAGACCGGGTTGCTACGGTGCTGGGAGCGGCATCGCTTGCCGCGCTGTCGGTGCCCGCGACCTTGCATGCCTCGCTGATGGCGCGGCTCGACCGGCTCGGGCCCGCGCCCAAGGAGATCGCGCAGATCGGCGCCGTGCTCGGCCGTGAGTTTACCTATGAGTTGATCGCGCCGGTGGTGCAACGTGGAGAGAGTGAGTTGCAGGCCGCGTTGGCTCGGCTCAGCGACGCGGGATTGCTGTTTTGTCGCGGTACCGCTCCGCACGCCTCCTACCTGTTCAAGCACGCGCTGGTGCAGGACGCCGCCTACGGCACACTGCTGCGCGGAAGACGCCAGGAATTGCACGCCCGGGTCGCGGCGGCGCTGGAACAGCATTTTGCTGATCTCGTCGAGCGCCAGCCGGAACTCCTGGCGCATCATTTGACCGCGGCTGGCGAGACCGAGCGTGCAGCCGATCAATGGCTGGAGGCCGGCCGGCATGCCGCCGAGCGTGTAGCGCATCTCGAAGCCATCCGCCATTTCGACCGCGGTCTCGCGGCATTGGGGACACTGCCCGAAGGGCCCGCTCGCGACGCGCGTGAGATCGAGCTGCTATTGGCCAATGGGTCGGCGCACTTCGCGGCCAAGGGGTTCAGCGCGGCAGAGGCAGCGCAGGCTTATGCCCGTGCGCGCGAACTCGCCGAAGGGCGGGGCGATGTGCGCCAGCTGTTCACGTCGGTTTATGGTCTTTGGCAGTCGGCGAACGGAGCCGGGCACATCCTCGATTGCCGCAGATTGTCGAACCGGCTGCAGCAACTAGCCGCCGCCGAGCCAGAAGACGAATTACGTCTGGAGGCACACCACAGTGCCTGGGCAACAAGTCTGTTCGCCGGCGAGCCCGCGGCTGCTCGCGAGCACTGCGAGGCGGGGCGCCGGCTTTATGATCCCGAACGGCACCATCTGCTTCGGCGGTTTTACGGCGGGCACGACCCTGGCGCGTGCGCCGGCTACTTTGGTGCGCAGGCCAATTGGCTGCTCGGATATTCCGAGGATGCTCTGAGGCTCGGCCGCCAAGGATTGGCCTTGGCCGGGCGCATCAAAGACCCGTTCAGCCTCGTAACCGCCTCACTGTACAATGCGATGGTTCATCTAAATCGCGGTGAGCCAGAATTGGCGCTGCAACTGCTCGCTGCGGCCGAGGCGCTCGCGGCCGAGCAAAGACTTGGCCTTGTGGTGGTACCAGAGATCCTGCGCGGCGTCGCCCTCACGGCGCAGGGAGCGCTTGAGGAGGCGGTCGCCTATTTGCGCCGCGGGCTCGCCGACGGGCCCAAGGTGACGCGGGTGCGGACTTACGGCCTGGCCGGGCTGGCCGACGCCTTGTCGCGGCGAGGTGAGCACGAAGCGGCTCTCGGTGCGGCAAAGGACGGGTTGCAGGCGCAGGAGGAAACGGGCCACCGCCAATGGCACGCGGAGCTTCATCGCGTCGAAGGCATCGCCCTGCTAGGCCTCAACAAGCTGGAAGATGCCCAGAGCGCCCTTGAGCAAGCGCTGCGCGTTGCGCGAAGGCAACAGGCAAAGGCCTATGAGCTGCGCGCCGCCTGCGATCTCGCCCGGCTATGGGGCGAACAGAACCGTCGAGCCGAGGCGCACGATCTGCTTGCGCCGGTTTACGGCTGGTTCACCGAGGGGTTCGATACGCCCGATCTCAAAGAAGCAAAGGCGCTGTTAGACGAACTGACGTGAGCCGATCCACCAGCATGACCAAAGTCTAACGCGAATGATTGCTTCGTGGGCGACACGGCCAGCCGCTGGCGGGGCCTATAAGCAGGAGCGCGGGTCGGCTCGCCACCGTAGCGGACTTGTAAAGGGAGACGTTGCCGCTTTGAGATTGGCCGAGCCGCCCCGATGGCATTATTAATGCTGGCTTGCCTCGGGTTAAGCCCGCCTCACGCAGGAGCGAAGGTGACCCGCCCCCGTGCTGCCGATCGCGCCGGACCCGAACGCCGGCGCTGCAGCCGCCTACCGAGGTCGAGAGGCGATCGAAGGAGCGCCGCGAAGGCGCCGCGCCGTGGGTCCGACGATTTCTGAAGCGGCAAGCGCGCGCCGTCAAATCGCCATCCAGCCGCCATCGACATTGTACGCGGCTCCCGAGACGTAGCTCGCCCGGTCGGAAGAGAGCCAGACGACCATTTCGGCGATCTCCTCGGGGTTACCCATGCGGTGGAAGGGGACCTGCGCGAGGATCGCCTCGCCGCGCCGGCGCATCGTTTCCTCGGTCATCGGGGTCTTGATGTAGCCGGGGCACACCGCGTTCACCCGGATATGGGCCTCGGCATATTCGATCGCGGCGGTTTTGGTCAGGCCGAGAACGCCATGCTTGGCGGCAACATAAGCCGACGAGGTCGGCAATCCGACCAGCCCGGCGATCGAGCCGGTATTGACGATATTCCCGCCGCCCTGGGCCTGCATTTGCGGCAGCTCGTGCCGCATGCACAGCCATACCCCCTTGAGGTTGACCGCGATCATGCGGTCGAAAGCCTCCTCGGACCACTCGGCGGTCTTCTTGCCGGCCGCTTCGACGTGCCAGCCGGCGATGCCGGCGTTGTTGAACGCGCAGTCGAGCCGGCCATAGGCGCCGACCACCCCTTCGATCATGGCGCGGACATCCGTGTCGCGGGTCACGTCGCCCTCCAGCGATAGCGCTTGGCCGCCGGCGGCATTGACCTGGGCGACGGTTTCGCGGGCGGCTTCGGCCGAGACGTCGGCGACCGCGACGCGCGCGCCTTCGCGCGCAAAGGCCAAGGCCGTGGCGCGGCCGATCCCGCCCCCTCCACCGGTGATCAGCGCCGATTTCCCGTCGAGCAACCCGGCCATCGCTGCCTCCTATTCGGTCCGCTGCGATCCTGCCATAGTCGCCGCGGCCGTGCCCAGGGCCGAAATGAACCCGCCCCGGCTGATTGGGAATGTGAGCTATCTCACACTCCGCGACTGATCAGCGAAGCATCCTGTTCACCCGGCCCAATCGGACAGCTGGGCACCACTCTCAGGGAGGAAACCATGGTTGACGACGCGAAACTGCATCAGTTTATGGGACAAATGTTGTCGGATCTCGGCGGCGCGGCGAGCGTTGCACTGGTCCGGATCGGTGATGCATTGGGGCTCTACAAAGCTCTGCACGAGCGCGGCCCAATGACCGTAGACGAGCTTGCCGCCGCAGCCGGCGTCAACCAGCGCTATCTGCGCGAATGGCTGTCGCATCAGGCAGCCTCGAACTATCTCTCGTATGAGCCGGCGACGCAGAAATTCACTCTGCCGCCGGAACAGGCGATGGTCTTCGCGATTGAGGACAGCCCCGTCTACATGATGGGGGCGTTCGACCTGATGACATGGATAACCGAGAGTAAGGATCAGATCCAGGCGGTGTTCCCGACCGGCGGCGGCGTGCCGTGGAGCGACCACACGAGCTGTTTCTTTTGCGCGGTCGCACGCTTTTTCCGCCCCGGCTACCACAACAATCTGGTGAGCAACTGGCTGCCGGCGCTCGACGGCGTCGTCGAAAAGCTCCAGCGCGGTGCCAAAGTCGCCGATGTCGGATGCGGCCAGGGCTGGTCCACCGTGCTGATGGCCAAGGCCTTCCCTAATTCGCAATTCATCGGCTACGACTTCCATCCGAATTCGATCGAGAACGCGGCGGCGCATGCTCGGGAACACGGGGTTACGGCGAACACCCGTTTCGAGGTCGCGACGGCCAAGGGCTATCCGGAGAAAGACTTCGACCTCGTGGCTTTCTTCGACTGTCTGCACGACATGGGCGACCCGGCTGGCGCGGCCGCCCACGTTCGGCAGTCTTTGAAGCCGGACGGCTCGTGGATGATTATCGAACCAATGGCGGGCGATCGGCTCGAAGACAATTTGAACCCGGTCGGGCGGATCTATTACGCAGGCTCAACAATGGGCTGCGTTCCCACCTCGCTCTCGCAAGAGGTCGGCGCCGCCCTCGGCGCGCAAGCCGGCGAGGCGAAACTGCGCGATGTCATCACCTCGGGTGGGTTCCGCAGCGTCAGTCGGGCCGCTGAGACGCCGTTCAATATGATTCTCGAGGCGCGCCCGTAATCGCGCAATACCCGGGCGATGTCGGGTCGCTACGCTTGCGTTGGTCAGGTGGTGCAAGACGGGAGCAGCCCGAGCGCGACGAGTTCCTCGCGCAATCTCGCGGGTGTCGTGAAATGGATCGCGTGAATGCCGAAGGGAAGCGCGGCAGCGGCGTTCGCCTCGACATCGTCGATATAGACGGTGCACCGCGGCTCGACCGCGAAGCGCTCGATCAGCAGCGCGAAAATTCGCGGGTCCGGCTTGATTACCCCGACTTCACCCGAAACCAGAATTCCGCGGAACCAGCGGAGAAACGCAAAGCGCTCCAATGCCGCCGGATAGGTTTCGGCTGACCAGTTGGTGAGCCCATAGAGCGGAACGCCGCGATGCCGGAGCTCGGCCAAGATCTCGACCGCGCCGGCGATGGGGCCGGCCAGCATCTCGTCAAATCGGCGGTGATAGGCGTCGATCAGCTCGGCCTTTTCGGGATGCTCGGCCTTCAGCAGTCGGCCGCCTTCGGCAAAGCTGCGGCCGGCGTCCTGGCGGCGGTTCCATTCATGGGTGCAGACCGTCGCAAGAAAATGCTCCATCGCCGCCTCGTTGCCGGCGAACAGCTTGCGGTAGAGATGCCGCGGGTCCCAGTCGATCAGAACCCCGCCGAGGTCGAACACCACGATGCTGCGGCCCGCCTCGGTCATTTAGAGGCGGCCTTTGGCTCGGTAAGCTGAAAGCCCGAAAAGCTCGTGGTGCCCAGGGGGTGAATTGAACACCCGACACACGGATTTTCAGTCCGTTGCTCTACCAACTGAGCTACCTGGGCGCTCCAGCGAGGGGCGCTTATAGAAGAGACGCCGCAATCCTGTCCAGCCGGACGTTCCGTCCTCAATCGAAGACGATGACGCCGCGCGCGACCTCGCCGGCCAGCATCAGCGCAAAGCCGTCATTGATCTCGTCGAAGCGGTAGGTGCGGCTGATCAGATCGTCGAGGTTGATCTTCTTTTCCAGGTCGAGGTCGGCGAGGATCGGGAAGTCGATATTGGGCCGCACCGAGCCGTAATAGGTGCCGCTGATGACCTTCTCGCCGTAGACGATCTGCGACGGGTTGATCGGCGCCCGGGTCGCGAAAGCCGGGATGCCGACTAGCACCGCCCGCCCGCCGGGGGCAACGGCATCGATCACCTGCAATGCAGTCTGTTCGCTGCCGATCGCGTCGAAGGCGGTATCGACGCCGAACCCTTCCGTCATCTCCCGCACCCGCTCGACGACGTGTCCGGCGGTCGCATTGATCGTGTGCGTCGCGCCGAAATTCCTCGCGTAGCTGAGCTTGTTGTCGCGCAAATCGCAGGCGATAATCGGGCTGGCTCCTGCGAGCCGGGCGCCTTGCACGACGTTGAGCCCGACGCCGCCGCATCCGACCACCAGCACGCTGGAGCCGGCCGGGACTCGGGCATGACGGATCACCGCGCCAATCCCGGTCGCGACGCTGCAGCCGATGATCGCGGCATGGGTAAACGGCAGGTCGTCGCGCACCTTGACGACCTGCTCGGCGGGACAGACGACTTCCTCCGAGAAAGTCCCGATGCGCGCCATCTGATTGACCGGCTCGCCGTTCAGCGTGACGCGGGCCGTGCCGTCATGCATGCGCCAGCGCGGCGTGTCATTGTGTCCGATGCACAGCACGGTCTGGCCTGACGAACAATAGCGGCAGCGCCCGCAATGCGGCCGGAAAGAGAAGATCACGTGGTCGCCTGGCCTGACATCGTCGACTCCCGGCCCGTTCTCGACGACGATGCCGGCGGCCTCGTGGCCCAGCACCATCGGCAGCGGCAACGGCCAATCCCCATTCATGATGTGCCAGTCGCTCATGCAGACGCCGGCTGCCTTGACCCGAACGCGAACTTCTTTGGACTTTGGCGCCTGCTGCTCCAGATCGAGGATCTGCAAGGGTTTGTTGATTTCCGTCAGAACCGCGGCGCGCATGTTGTCCTCCCTCGGCCCGGGACCGGCCCGATCGACCGGCACGCGACCTTACTTCCGCATGCCACCGCCTTTGCGTCAACCGGGCATGCGGGGTGGAAGCGTCAGCACTCCGTCGATAAATTGGATTTTACTTGACTTAGTTCCTGATTTGTTCTAGCGTCCAAAACGTAAACATGCACGCTTTCACCTATGAATAAGTTTTGAATAAGCTTTTCGTATAAATCATTTCATCCTGGAGTAGTATGGAAATGTCACACATTTCTAAAATTGACGCGACTGGGTTTGAGCAGATCGCGCTGTGCTCCGATCCAGTAAACGAATTTCCAATGGCGATAAGAATGCTCGCCGAGCAACATCGCCCGTCCCGGATGCCATTTTTTCGGAATCTCGCTGCCCTCGACCACGCGGCCGCCAGCGATCCGTCATTTCTTGGTCAGATTCACCTCGTCTATCAGGCAACGATGCACGCCACACGTGCCGCGGTTTATTATCTGCCGCACCTCGACAGCCCGGCCCTGCGCAAGCGCAAGCTTCAGATATTTGTCGATGATGATGGTCTACCGGGCGGCGATACGCATCATTACCAATTGACGCGGGGGTTTCGCAATATCGGCGCCAAATGCGTCCTCGATGACGAGGCGTTCGGAGAGCCAGAGGAATTGTGCCGTCACCTTGGCGGCGAAACCGCCCAATTCGTGCGCCTCGCCAAAACGCTTTATTCGCGCTCGCTTGGGCCATGGTGTGCGATCGAGGTGATGTCGGTCGATTGGATGCGCGCCCTTGCCGAGGCCCTGTCGGTCCATTTCCCGCAATTTGCCGACGAGCCGTACTTTGCGGAGTGCTTTTCCGAGATGGTCGAAGAGCGCCACGCCGAGGAGTCGTTGTCGGTTACCCAGATGGTTTTGAGCGCGCGGCCGGCGCTGCTGTCCGCAACGATCGAGGACGCCAAGATCATGGCCGAGGCGCTCGATGGGGTATGGACCCATCTCGACCGAATTGTCGAGAGCGCCCGGCAAAAGGCTGCGCAGTCATATTCGGGCGCCGCCTGACTCGCCGGCGCGATCGCAGCGCGGATTAGCGCGGAGCCCCTACCACTACCGTTTCAGGCCTGATCAGCAAAGCGCTCGGCTGCAGACGCGACGCGGCCGGTGGCAGCCCGGTCGGCACCAGCCGACCGGCTGTTCGGGTGTGGCGCCAGCCGACCTCACATCGTCAAGGACTCGATTTCGATGCGAATTAAAGCACCGGCCCGATTGGCCGTGGCGTGGCTCACCATGTTTCTGGTCGGAAGCGAACTGTTCGTCTTTTCTCCTATGCTGCCGGTGCTGGCGGCCGATTACCACATAGCTCCAGCCTTGGCGGGGTTGGCGGTGACGATGTTTTCGTTAGCCTACATGGTGAGTGCTCCGCTGTTCGGATATTTCTCGGATCGGATCGGACGCCGGCGGGTGTTGGTCGGTTCTCTCCTAGCCTTCGCCCTCGCCAACATCTTCACTGCCGGCGCCGCAAATCTGCCCTCCTTGCTCGCAGTCAGGCTGTTTGCCGGCGCCGCGGCGGCGGGTATTTCGCCATCGATCTATGCGCTGGTCGGCGCCGCTGCCCCACCAGAACATCGGGCAACCTGGCTGGCGCTGGTGGTCTCCGGGCTGGTGGTCTCGCTTGCAATCGGTGCGTCGGCGGGCGGCCTTGTGGGCGTCGTTTTCGGCCGACCCCCGGTATTCCTTGCGCTAGCCGGCCTCGGCCTGGTGCTGGTCTGGCTGAACCGATGGGTGTGGCCATGCGATCGCGGCGAGGCGGTAGCCGGTCTCGACTCCGCAGCCCGCGATCCGCTTGCAGTTGGTGTTCTGGCTGCGGCGCTTGACCCCGATGGTGCTGTGGAGCACTGGCGTCTACGGAGTCTATACCTACCTCGGCACCGGCCTGGCTGCCGTGGGCTTCTCGACCGGGCAGACCGCCGCGGCCATCCTCTTTTATGGATGCGGCGCCACCGTTGGGGTTCTCGTAGGCGGCCGCGTGGCCGATCGGCTCGGCATCCGATTCACCGCCACTGCGAGTTTTGCCGGCCTTTGCGCTTGCCTGCTGCTGCTGCGGCTGGCGCTCGACGCGGGCAGATTGGTGGAACCCGCCCTCGGCGTGACTTCGGCTGTCGCGCAACTGTTCTTTCCGGCCCAGCAGGCCGGTCTGGCAAATGATTTCCCCCGCCGACGCGCTACTGTGCTCGCCTGGAACAATAGCGCGTTGTTTTTGGGCATTTCGCTCGGTTCGCTGGTCGGCGGGAAAGCGATCGCACTGGGCAGTTTCGGAGCTAACTTAACCATCTCTGCCGGCATTGCGTTAGTAGGATGTATCATCAATGCGATCCTGGTCCCGGGTCGGGCACGGCTCGATTAAAAATTTCGCCGATGGCGAGCCAGTGATGCACTGCCATACAGACGGCTTTTTGACGCCGCGCTGACAGCCGATTGACGGATATACGATTAAATTTGCATGGAACCGGTTGCGACAGCGGCGTGCCCGCTGCGCCCCGGCGGCGACAGAGCTCTCGCCGGGGGCATCAGTGGGCAACAAGGATAATCAAATCAGCCACGAAGGGCAAAACTGCAGCGCGGCAATTTGCGCGGCGGTGCAAACGGCTCTGCGCCAGAACCGGCTGCTCTTTGCATTCCAACCCGTGATTTGCGCAGTAACGGGGGAGACGGATTATTTCGAATGCCTACTGCGCATGCGCGATTTGAGGGGCAGCATCATCGCCGGAAGCGAATTCATCGCGCCGATGGAACAACTGGGTCTGATCGGGTTCATTGATGACTATGTTCTCAACCTCACTGTCCGGGAACTCGCGAGGTATCCCGGGGTAAACCTCGGGCTCAATATCTCCGGGCTCACCGCATGCATCGGGCCGTGGTTGCAATCTTTAGTTTCGGTGTTGCAGTATCGGCCCGATGTCGCCCGCCGGTTGGTCGTGGAGATCACGGAAACTGCGGCACTGTCCGACCTCGAAGAATCGGCTCGCTTTGTCGATACGCTGCGCCGCACGGGATGCCGGGTGGCGCTCGACGATTTCGGCGTCGGGCACGCCTCGTGGCGCCACCTGGAGACTTTGTCGGTCGATACAGTCAAGATCGACGGCTCTTTTGTGCGAAATCTGGCAGATAGTCACGAAAGGCGCGTTCTCCTGCGTGATCTGCTCGGACCGATCAGCGATCTCGGCTGCATTACAGTGGCCGAGGGGGTGGAAAACGCCCAGGACGAGGCGGTCGCGCGGGCAGAGGGCTTCAGCTATCTGCAGGGTTACCATTTGGGCCCACCGACCATTCAGCGCGCTTGGCTGAACCAGACATCGACCGGTGCTACGGAAGAGCATTGGGGATCGTTCCGCGGCGCCAGAGTCGACGCTCGGGGCTGTTAGTCGAGTGGCGCGCCGCGATCCCAGCTGGACAATGGAACGAGGGCGCTGGTTCAGGGTTTGGTTCCGAAATTGAGGGCACGCTTCGCCAATTACGGTCTGCTCGGGGCGGCTGATACAAGCGGCCGGATCTTTTGCACCAGGGAGCCGACATCGTATTCCTCGGTTGCAGATCAACCCTTCTTCGAGCGTGCAATGGCCCAACCCGGGCTCGCCGTCGGAAATTATTGGGTCGATCCGGCCAATGGTCAGCGAATGATTCATTTTGCCGAGCGGTTCGAGTACGAAGACGGCCGCGTCGCCGTATCGTATTCGCCGGCTCGACTTGGTTTGGCTGTCCGATCAACTCAAAGAGCGCGGCTTGTCGCCGACCGCCTCTTATTTTGATCGCCGATTGCGAGGGCAACATCATCGCAAGGCTGCCCCATCCGGAGCTCCTCGTCGGCAAGAACATGAGGAAGTCCCATGAAGCCATAATGGATGGGGAACAAGCGGGATGGGAAGAAGCGGTCGGCGTCGATGGGACGACGCGGATTTTCGGGTTCGTCCCGCCCGCTCTGCCGCCGAGAGATTTTTTTCTCAGCGCCAGCCAGACCAAAGCTGAAGCTTTTGCCGCGATCGACAGTGCCACTCGACCGGATCGGGCTGATTCGGGCCGGGCTCTCAACGGCGGTGTACGCGGCCTGGGCGGGGGGCCGCAATCTCATCCGCCGGCCGATCGAAAGTCTGCTCGGCGGTACCGCCGAATGGCGCAAAGGAAACTATGCCGCGCGTGGACACCTGACAGACCGGTCTTCTGAAATCGGTCGACTGGGAGCGGCGTTCAATGAGATGGCCGAGGCACTCGCGGCACCTCATGCAGCTCAGCAAAGCGCCGAGGAGGGGCTGCGCGACCTGGACCGCCCCAGCAACGCTTTATCGAGACCGCACGGCGTTCCGGCGAGATCTTGCTCGGGGTCATCAACGGCGTCCTCGACCTCTCAAGCTAGAGGCCGGCAAGGTCGAAATCGAGCACAGCGCGTTCGATCTGCGGATCGTTGTGGAGGAGGTGACGGAGCTATTCAGCGATTGGCCTATGGCAAGGGGCCTGAGTTGGCCTGCTTTGTGCCGCGCCGGTCATGCGTTGAAGTCGGCGAGCGCCAATCTGGGGGGATCGTGTTGTCGACACACTGCAAAGAGCTCGAGGCGCTCTCGAAATCGGGCAGGGTTACGGACGCTGCGCAGCTCGTCAAAGTAATCCGCGAGGACTATCGCACCGTCGAAGCCCGCCGTTCCGACCGCCTGCCACGGGTCGCCTGACATCAAATGGATGATGCGGCGCGGCAAAACTGCAGTTGCGGAATTCGCCAGACCTATGCCGGTGATCGAGCGGTGGTTTCGAGGCGGCCGAGAAGAGACCGGCGTTCAAGCCGACCGGCGGGTGCTCGCGCAGATGCTGCGAAAGCTGCTGTGTAATGCCGCGACTTCAGTTCAGCCGGGAACGGCAATCGAGGTGTCAACCGGCAAGCCCGGCGACGGCTCTCTTCGGACCGTGATGGCGGGCGCCTGATGATCGCCAGCGTGCTCCATGAAGGAACAAAGATTCCTCTCAATTTTTCGATCCCGACGCCAAGAGGCCGGAGCGAGATCCTGGTGACGGACGTTTTTTTGACGGATCCCGGCGTAGCCCCGGCGTGAAGATCAAGACGGGGCGACCCATTTCGCGTCCGAAACGGCGCCTAGCCCAACGCCGCGCAAAAAATGGGCGAACCCGGGGTTTGCAATGAACAACTTTTACCTCGAAGTGATCTCGCTGGTCGAGCGCCTTCATCGTCAATTCCTGGAGGTCGTCAAACTGGAGCTGGAGGGGCTCCGGGTTCACGACATCAACAACGTCCAGGCAATGATGCTGTTCAATATTGGGGATGCTGAGATGACGGTGGGCGAGCTCACTTTGCGCGGCTGTTATCTCGGGTCCAACGTCTCCTATAACGTCAAGAAGATGGTGGAGAACGGTTATCTAGCGCATGAGCGCTCAGTGCACGACCGGCGCTCGATCCACGTTCGATTGACCGAGAAAGGGGGCAAATTGCGGGACCGCTTGGGGGCCATGCATCAGCGCCACGGCCAGATGCTTTCGCAGGCGACCCTCACCGCCGACGATCTGCAGAATACCAGCGTTACACTGCGCAGGCTCGAGCGCTTCTGGATCCGTGCAGCCGATCTGGTTCAGCGAGCACCGCCGCAGTTTGAGGCCAATGTAGCCGACCCCCCCCCGTCCGGCACGAACCACAACCGCGATGGCTTCGGCCCGAGAATCTCGTCGGGAAACTGACCCCGGCTATTCTTCGGCGGCAGCCTCTCCAGGAGCTGCCATCATCGCTTCGGCGACGAGGCCGGCATTGCCGCGTATCGCGTGCTCTATCGTCTCGCCGATCTCGGCATGCTCCTTCAAATGAGCCTTGGCGTTTTCACGCCCTTGGCCAATGCGCTGACCGTCATAGGAAAACCAAGAGCCTGACTTCTCGACTACGCCAGCCTGAACGCCGAGATCAATCAGTTCGCCGCGTTTCGATATCCCCTCGCCGTACATGATATCGAAATCGACGACCTTGAAAGGCGGCGCCATCTTGTTCTTGACGACTTTTACGCGCGTCTGGTTGCCGATGACCTGGTCCCGCTCCTTGATCGCGCCGATGCGCCGGATATCGAGACGGACCGAGGCATAGAATTTGAGGGCGTTGCCGCCTGTCGTGGTCTCCGGATTGCCGAACATCACGCCGATCTTGTGGCGGATCTGATTGATGAAGATCACCATTGCGCGGGAACGGGCGATCGAGCCGGTCAGCTTGCGCAATGCCTGGCTCATCAATCGGGCGTGCAGCCCCATATGGCTGTCGCCCATTTCGCCTTCGAGTTCAGCGCGCGGCACGAGGGCCGCCACCGAATCGATGACGAGCACGTCGATGGCCCCCGAGCGCACCAGCGTGTCCGCTATCTCGAGCGCCTGCTCGCCGGCGTCGGGCTGGGAAATCAGCAGGTCGTCGATATTAACGCCCAGCTTGCGGGCATATGCCGGGTCGAGCGCGTGCTCGGCGTCGATGAAGGCGCAAGTACCGCCGCCGCGCTGCGCTTCGGCAATGACATGCAGGGCAAGCGTCGTCTTGCCGGAACTCTCCGGCCCGTAAATCTCGATGATCCGCCCGCGCGGCAACCCGCCGATACCGAGCGCGATATCGAGACCCAAAGATCCGGTCGATATTACCTCGGTATCGGCGGCCGCGTCGCGCGATCCGAGCTTCATGATCGAACCCTTGCCGAAAGCGCGTTCTATTTGCCCGAGCGCCGCGTCCAAAGCCCGCTGCTTGTCCATTGCTTCCTTGTCCAAGAGGCGCAATGCGGTCTGCATTGGTCCCTCCTCCTTATTCCATAGCCGATGACGCCGTGCAACGCGGCCTGGGAACGCCGCCCAGAGCTGGCCGTTCGTACACCTTTTGTTCGAATAATGCAATACTGAAGTACGCGCTCTACGCAGCCCCTGCGGCGAGGACGTCTCTCACCTTGGCCGCGAGCTCCTTCAAGCTGAACGGCTTGGGCAGAAATTCGATACCTACGTCGCTGTCGAGGCGCTGACGGAACGCGTCCTCGGTATACCCCGATATAAATATCACTTTCATTTCCGGGTTTGTCTCCCGCACTTCGCGGACGAGCCCGGGGCCGTCCATATGCGGCATAACAACGTCGGTGATCAGAAGATTAATCGCCTCTGAAGCGTTGCGAAGCAAATCGAGCGCCGTTTCGCCACTTCTCGCTTCTATAACCTTGTACCCTTTGTTGCGCAGAGCCCGGGCGCCGAAGATCCTGACCGGATCGTCATCCTCGACGAGCATTATGGTACCGTGCCCGGTCAAATCCGTTAGTGTGGCGACTTCACCTATATCGGACCGGGCAGGCTGTGCCGCGTCCGCTGGCTCGCAACGCGGCAGGTAAATCCGAAAAACCGCGCCCTCGGCCGCCGCGCTGCTCGCGAAAACAAACCCCCCGGTTTGTTTGACGATGCCGTATACGGTCGACAAACCGAGGCCAGTTCCGGAGCCGACTTGCTTGGTCGAAAAGAAAGGGTCGAAAATGCGAACCAAGTTCTCCTTGGGGATGCCGACCCCAGTATCCGCGATCTCTACCAGCACGTAGTCGCCGGCCGGCATGGACTCGTGCCCGCGTCGCAATTGATGCTCCTGATGAACATTTGCCGTGCGAATGGTGAGCGTGCCGCCGCTCGGCATTGCATCGCGCGCATTCACTGCGAGGTTGATGATCACCTGTTCGAACTGCCCTTGGTCGACCTTTACAAGGCCGAGATCGCGCCCATGCACGACCTCGAGGTCGATGTGTTCCCCGATCAGCCGTTCGATCAAGTGCCGCAACTCGTAGAGAATATCGGTGATGTTGAGGACTCGCGGCTGCAGCGTTTGCTGTCGTGAGAAGGCCAGCAGCTGCCGCACCAGATTGGCGGCCCGGTTCGCATTCTGCTTGATCTGCATGATGTCGGCGAAGGATGGGTCACTCGGCGGCGAGCGCAGCAGCAGCAGATCACAGAAGCCGATCATCGCTGTCAAAAGATTATTGAAATCATGGGCGACGCCGCCGGCGAGCTGCCCAATTGCCTGCATCTTTTGCGATTGCGCGAATTGGATCTCGAGATTCTTCTGCTCGGTGACATCGATGAAATAGAGGGTAAGCCCCTCGCCCGGTTCATCCCCAGCACCGGCATCGAGGCGAAGCGCCCCATCTCCGGGATCGTCGAGGCGGCCGAGGAACAGGAGCAGAAGTCTTATCGCCCGGCCGCATCGGCCGGACCTCGACCGGCTCGGGATCCACCGGCCCCTCGGCAGCCGTGGCGAGCTTGGTGGCAATGCGGTCGCGGTCCTTCGCGTTCAACAACTCGATTAGCTGCCGTCCTTTGAGATATTGCGGGGTGGCGCCGAATAGTTCACCGACCGCGCGGTTCGCCTCCTCGAAGCGCCCGGTGCGATCGAGCAGTGCAATACCCACCGGGGCATTGGCGAAACAACGCCGAAAGCGTTCGAACGATCTGAGGGTAGATTGCCACTCGCGCTCGGGCGTCAAATCGCACACGACTGACCGCGTATGCAGCTCGGTCCCCGATCCGACGACGTTCTGCCCGATCCAGGCCGGCACAATCCGGCCCTGACGGGTCTTGAGCACGACCTCGCCCCGTTGCGCCCCAACCTTTCCTCCACGAAACGGGCTCCAGGCTGGTGTTCCGGCAGCTGACGGGCAGGCCAGAAAATCACTCAACCGAGCGCCAATGGTCAACAATTCCGAGGGAGTGCTGCCGAGCCACTGCGCGAGTGTCCGGTTTACAAAGCGAAAGTGTCCAGCATCATCGACTGAATAAAATCCAACGGGTGCGTTATCTATGAAGTCGGCGAGAATGTTGCGCTCTTCCCTGAGTGCCGCCTCGGATCGATGAGACGCACTGACATCCTGAATGCTCCAGTAGCTAGATTTCGGATAATCCGCGATTGGCTGTATCCTGACCTTCAAATGGCCGGAATTGCAAATCGATGCCTTGCTCAACGAGAGGATTGCAGTAGCTGGCACACCAGCGGCGGCACGGCCGCGGAGCCGACGGAATTGCGCCTCGGATTCTGCGTCCGAACATAGCGCTTGCCTGATGCGATCCAACGGCGACTCGCCTGGGCCAGGGAAGAGTTCGCAAAAAGCGCGGTTGGCATATCGGATACAACCGTCCGCCGCCACGATCAGGTGTGCCTCGGGTGTCGAGTCGAGGGCCCAACTCAACATCTCGAGGCGAGCCCTAAGCGTCATTACTGCCTTGTGGCTGGCTAAAGCCGCGAGCCCGGCAAGGCCGAGCATTATAATTGCTGCCGTTTCCGCAGGCCAAGCCGCAATGAGCCGCCCCATCCGGGAAATTTCCAGGACGATCGCGACAGCGACCAGGACCAAGCTCGCCATCGCCAGACAGCGGGTGGATGGAGCCCTTGAGCGCTCGCCAATCCGATTCGCCCACCCACCGGCCCGCACCGCTTTGGCGACCATTGGTTGCATCCGAGTGAGATGGATTTCCGAGTGACAGGAATTTCACGCAATCTGCTGCCGCAGATGGGGAAGCGGCGCCCGAACTCAATCGATTTTGGCCGCAATGCTAGGGAATACCGGGCCGGTGCCCGGTGTTTGCCGGTGATATGCAGCGCGGGGTGAACTCCCTCGACCCCTCAATCGTCGCGGTGAGTGCGTTCCATCCGCTCGTGCCGCTCCTGGGCTTCGATGCTCAACGTGGCAATGGGCCGGGCTTCGAGACGGCGAACGCCGATCGGTTCGTCCGTCTCTTCGCAATAACCGTAGGTGCCGTCGTCTATGCGATTGAGCGCCGCTTCGATCTTTGAGATCAACTTGCGCTCGCGCGCGCGGGTGCGCAGCTCGATTGCGCGTTCTGTTTCGAGCGAAGCGCGGTCCGTGAGATCGGGTTTGAGCAAACTCTCTTCCTTGAGGTGCTGCAGCGTATCCGACAACTCAGCCAGCAGCTGGGCGCGCCAGCGCAACAGCTTTTGCCGAAAATATTCGATCTGAAGAGGGTTCATGAATTCTTCAGCATCGGAGGGATGGTAACCCGGCGGTAGTGACGGACGCATCGGTCTCCCCGAAACTCCGTGAACGAAGCGGCGCGGAGTATATGAATCGGGTCATTCCGCATCAAGCCGGAGAATCGATCAAGATCCTTGATTTGGCTCAGCTTTCGGTATGGCGCTCGACCGGGCTGAGGGTGGCCTACGCCTGTGGCCCGGGGTCGCCGACCCCCGCATTCCGCATTTGAGATGGCGGCTCCCGCTCACGAAAATTCGACTTTGCTGCAAAGCTTTCCACTTAGGGGTTCCTTAAGGTCTCCCGCTCTACTATACCGCCATGGACGACAACATTGAGTTGTACGAATTGCTCGCAAATGAAATTTTGCCGCGCACAAGCGGCACCGCAATGGATCTGCCGCCTTCCGACACGAAGCGATGGGTCGCCCGGCGCAAGGCGGTTGTAGTCAATGCAGTGCGCAGCGGAGCCATCAGCCTGGAGGAAGTCTGCCGGCGCTATGAGCTTTCCGTCGAAGAATTCCTCGCTTGGCAGCGGGCGATTGATACCCACGGGGTTGCGGGTCTGCGGGTGACCCGACTGCAAATCTATCGCGATACTCCTCCCGCTCGGCTGGCTAAACCGCGCTTTTGAGCTTTTGTGTGTGCTGCCCTGCGGTGAGCAGTCGCGCATGGTATGGATCGCGACAGGGGTCGATCCCTCTAGCAATTCCGCCGTCGTACTCTTTTATAGTCGAACAATCATCACTTTAAAGGGCGACGGCATTTCAAGGATGTTACACCGAATTGCTAATACTCATCAAATTCTAGACTTTTTTGACGTGGGGCTGAGGCATATCTCGACGCGGCGGCGACCGAGCTCTTGGTCCGCAACCTGATGCAACGGGATCGCTCTCCGGTGTAGCCCTGCAGCAACTTCAACCTCGCCGGTTCGAAGGACGGGTTCTGCCCGCGTCGCTTTCGCCGATTTGAGCTGCACTCGCCGATTTGAAAGGCGGGATAAATCAAAAATATTGATTAATTTTGATTTAATTGGTTACCGAGTGGTAACAAGAAGCTTGACCGCGCCGTCGAGTCTGCCGCATTTGAAGTTGCCGAATACGCTCGGGGATCGCGCTTCAGATCGCACGGTCGGTTCGGCAACTGCAATGCCTCGGTCAGAGGATTCTGTTGCCTCTAAATATTGCTCGATCTCTTCGGCTTGTCGAGGCCGGTGGACCGGACCTTAAATTCCTGAAAATCGCGGTCGCGCGGTTTAACGCGAGACATCCGTATTTATTGTTCGGTGAGCACGCCGTCTCCTGGATTCGCGTGCGTGCGAACAGCCATTCAAAGCTTATAGCGCGGCTGAAAGCATCATTATTATGCGAGAACGGTCAAACCTCGACCAAACAAGAGTTGCGCGCCACGATCAAGCGCCAGGTCCGTTGCCTGATACATACGGCTTTTTTGACGTTGATCAGCGATGGCGAGGCTAAAGCCGATGCGTTGTACGCCACGCGCACGGCATTGGCACAGCTGAGTGCCGAGCCGAGCTGGAAAGCCCGGCCGGTGATCAAGTCCTTTCTGGATTGCGCGGAGATCGCTGTCGCGGTTTCTCTCGCTTATGATTGGCTGTACGATGAATTTTCGGAGGAGGAGAGACGGAATTTTGAGGATGCGCTGTTGCGCCACGTCCTCGCACCAGCCCTTGCCGCATACGACGATCGCTTCGCGCAATGGCCGAGGCGGCGCGATAACTGCGCGCTGGTGTCGAATTCGGGCATTTTGGTTGCGGCACTCGCAGTTCTCGACCGATATCCGGATATTTCACGACAGCTCATTCAGAAGAGCCTCGTCTCGGCCTGGAACGCCTTCGACGGGCTGGCGCCGGATGGCGCTTGGCCAGAAGGACCGAGTTATTGGTCGCTCGCCATGCGCTATGCCAGTCTAATGGTCGCGGCACTCGAGAGCACGCTCCACTACAGCTTCGGCCTGGCAGATCGGCCGGGGTTCGCGCAAACTGGAGACTTTGCCTTGCATGCCGTCGGGCCGTTCGGCGACGCGTTCAATTTTGGGGATTCCGAACCGCGCCTCGATGTGGCGCCGCTCGCCTGGTTCGCGCACCGGTTTAGGCGGCCGATCGATGCTCGGCTCGTGGAGCAGTATGACGGTTGGTATCTTCCGTTCACCGTGATATGGCCTGACCGACCGAAGCCGCGGCCGGCGGGGATCAAGGTGCCCACAGGAAAGGTATTTCACAGCAATAATCTTGCATGCTTTCGCAACACCTGGTCGAACGACCCGGCGGCGTACCCGGTTTACTTGGCCATCAAAGGTGGAAATGTCTCTGGTCCCGGAGCCCGATCGCCGCCGCTTCCCGAAGACGTCTTCTTGCACAACCAGGCGGATGCCGGGAGTTTCATTCTCGACGGTGCGCGACAGCGATGGATCATCGATCTCGGGGCGGACGACTACGATCTCCCCGGTTATTTTGATCATGGCGCCGATAATAGGTCAGGATCGCGTTGGCGATATTACCGCACGCGGACTGCCGGCCACAACACGTTGGTCATCGATAGCGGCAACCAAATACCCGACGCGTGCGCGCCGATCGTCGGCAACTGCGTCGACGGGGATTGCAAATGGGCAGTTTTCGACTTATCGGCGGCTTATGGAAAACCGGCAGGCTCCATTTGGCGTGGAGCGGCCCTGATCGGCCGACAAGTGGTCATCCAGGACGAGGTTCGCGCCGAGTTGTCCGGCGAGATCGTATGGGCCGTACATACCAGTGCAGAGCCGATTTCGGTGGCCGGTTCCGTTGCTCGCTTCCGCTCGGGCGACGACCGGTTTGTTTTGCGCATCCTTGAGCCGTCGGCGGCGCGCTTCGAAATCGGCTTCCCGCCGGAGCCGCAAGTATTTCCGATTGCCGATGTTCGACAGCTGCACGGTCAACCGCTGCTCAATAGCGATGGCGGCAGCAATGGCGGCCAAGTAGCGGAGTTGCCCCGCCGCATCGATAACGAAGACGGGCGGGCCACGGGTGCCTTGATCAGGCGCGTGCAGATCGTCTGGCCGCACAATACCCGCCGGTTGACAGTCGCATTGTTGCCGGATTGCGATGACGATGATTCGGTGTTGCCGGTCACTTCGCTCGACGAGTGGCTCGCCAGGCGACCTGTGCGACTGGCATCTTATTCCCGGCGCGCCTGGGGGATCAACGCCGCCCGCCATGCCGCGAGGGCCGCTTCGACTGGGTTTGCGCCATTTCACGCTCGCCGTGGTCGGAAACTCGCTCCCGAGAGAGCGGCTCGCCGGTGATGGAAGCGAGCGGCGGGTCGGTCGCACGGCAATGTGCAGCGCAACTCAGGCTGTTTCACTCCCGGCGCCCGTCGGCTGGAACCCGCGAGCGGCAATCGCGATGCAGTGTCCGGAAATTGTCGAACTGGCCCGGTCAGCACATCACGCAATCCGAAACCTAGAGGCCGAGCTCGATCGGCGTGAGGCTGCCGGGGGCGATACTTCCTGCCCGCGGCAGGTCTTGCGGGAGCTGCGTTGGCGGCTTGAGTACACCGTCGATACGAGCGGCATCCGCGCCACGCTCGAACGCCTCCGCACCCGGGCCGCACTGTCGTCGTCTCCCGCCGCCGCCTCGCAGGCTGCTAGAGTTCATGGCGCCTGCACGGATGTATGGTTTTTGAAGCTGGACGCCTGCGTCGATCACATGCTCGCTGGCGAATTCGACAAACAAGACGGGCAGCCGCGATTTCTCGATCGCATCAACGACCCGGCCCGGTTGAAGATTTATCTGGAGAATCTGCTTCTCTCGCGGCTGGACGAGGACGGGATCGACCGTCGCAAAGAACTCAACTTCGCGACTGCCGATCTCGTTCGGCTGATCTTATGGCGGCGCCCTCGGAACTACCCTTGGGATCCGCGGCTCGAAGCCGTCATCTGGCGCTTCATCGCCGAGTGGCAGGACCCGACCACCGGGTTTTTCGGTGCCGATTACCTGATCGGAGGGAGGCGGCTTCGAACCGTCGATCTCAGCCTTACCTTTCACATGGCCCGCTACCTCGAGGGCGGGATCGGATACTGGCGGCAGCTCGTCGACACGCTGTTCGCGATTCGCGACTGCCGGTATCCCAATGGCTGGCACGACGAGATCGGACTGACGAACCACAACAACTACGATGTCGCGGTTCTGCTCCAGCTTGGCTGGCCACACATGCTCCCCGACCAGCGCCGCCGGGCCGCGGAGGAGCTGACCCGGCTGCTCGATTGGTGCCTGACCGCTGCATTAGGCCCAGACGGCGAGATCGTCGCGCGTGCTGTCGCCGAATCTCTTCCGGAAAGTTACTACTTCACGATCGCGTTTCTCGACACGGTCGGCTATTTCGACCGAGCAAAGCGGTTCTGGACGCAGCTCGATTTTCCGGAGGCGGCGGCAATCCGGGAGCGGTTGAAGGATCGTCTGTTAACGTTGCCGCAGAGCGATCCAATGGTGCGCATGGCATGTGAACGCCTGGGGACCGCCGGCCGATGAGGCGGCTGACGGCAGAGCAACGGCAAGAAATCGCTGCGCAGCAAGGTGCGGCGCATCAGACGCGCCGCGCCACCGTGCCGGCGCTCGAAGCGATCCTTTACGAGCCGCTCCCTGTTCTCGATCAGGGGTTTGTCCGCGTCGTCGATTACATGGGCGACGATTCGGCGATCGTGCAGGCGGCCCGCGTCTCCTACGGCCGCGGTACCCGCAGGGTGAGCGAGGACCAGGGGCTCATCAATTATCTGATGCGCCACCGCCACACGACGCCGTTCGAGATGTGCGAGATCAAATACCACGTGAAACTGCCGATCTTTGTGGCGCGGCAGTGGATCCGGCATCGCATGGCGAATGTGAACGAGTACTCGGCGCGTTACTCGATCCTCGACAAGGAGTTCTATATCCCGGCCCCCGAGCACCTAGCGGCGCAGGCGACGACGAACCGCCAGGGGCGCGGCGCGGCGATCGAAGGCGAGGCGGCGCAGCGCGTCCTCGACCTGTTGCGCCAGGATGCCGAGCGTGCTTACGCCGGATATTCCGAACTCCTCAACGAAGACGCATTGGGCTCGCCGATCGATCCGGCGCGGCCCGCCCTCGCCCGCGAGCTCGCCCGCATCAACCTGTCGCTCGGCTTCTACACCCAGTGGTATTGGAAGGCCGACCTCCACAATCTGATGCATTTTTTGTCGTTGCGCGCCGATCCCCACGCCCAATACGAGATCCGCGCCTATGCTGAAATGATGCTGGAGACGCTTAAGTGCTGGGTGCCGATGGCCCACGCCGCCTTTCTCGAATACCGGATCAATGCGGCGACGATCTCGGCCACCGGACTTTCGGTGGTCCGCCGCCTCCTCTCCGGCGAGCAGGTCGATCAGCCGTCCAGCGGCCTCTCGGCGCGAGAATGGCGTGAGCTGATGGCGGTGCTGGGCCGAGCCGCGCAGCGCTGAACGGCATGCGGCCGAAGGCGCTGCGGCCCGCAATCCTGAGCATGCGCGGTACCAAGGGGCCGTAGATGTCGGCGTCGAGCACCCCACGCGCAGGCCATTTTTACAGAGACGCGAACTCATAATGGCGCGGCCTGTGCCTTGTCGTATCCTCCTTCACCCCAAGTTCAGAAATCAGCAGTTATTTGCGCTCTTCCGGTAGTGCCAACAGCCGACGGCCTCACCCAAACCGCCGCAGTCGGACCCAATGTAGCCATTATGCACTCGGCCTACGCGCCAACGAGGACGACTACCGGCCGGACGCTATTTTGAACCTACTGCCTGTCGACAAAGAGGGGCGGATGAATACGTTGCATCGGCGCTGGAAAGTATGCGTGAATAAGACAAAGCTTTCCCGCGAGATGCATCGAATTCAACGACCCCCGAACCGCAGCAGGTTGCGAATTGGTGCCTTGCTGTTAGTTGCTTCATTTGCACTGGTTCCTGTCCCCGCCCGCGCCTTTGTCGCCGCCGGCGACCGGGTGTTTCCGGGAACACTGATCCTGCCCCAAATCGCCCCGACGGACGAGACCTACATCCAAGGCGCCACCCCGTTCAGTGGCACACCGGTACCACTGAACACACGTAGGACCGATGTTATCGGGTTGTTCGGCAAGACCCTCACTGAGAGCTTCGGAATTCGGGTCAGGGATGTGTACACCTGGCTCGACCCGGTCGACGCGAGTTCACGTTACGGTTGGCAGACGCTCACGGCGACGGCCCAGTATATGGCGGTCCTCGACGGGCCGCATGAATTCCTGTTCTCCGTCGGAGTCGACCGGCAGTTCAGCGGCACTGGTGCGAGGCGGGTCCAACCTCGCGGGTTCAGCGGTGTGGGCGCGACGACGCCGAGTATCTATTTCGGCAAGGGATTGGGCGACCTTGACATCGGCTATTTGCGCCCTCTAGCTATCTCCGGCACCTTCGGGTACCTGATCGCGGACCAGAGCCCGCGACCTGATGTAGTGATGTCGGGTTTTGCGATCGAATATTCTATACCCTATCTCCAATCCAAGGTCCGAGCCTTCGATCTTCCCGACCTGATCCGCGGGCTCACGCCGATCACCGAGCTATTCTTAACCACTCCGGCCGGTCAAGCACATGGCACCGCCAACACCGCGCTCGTCGCTCCCGGCATCAGCTATGCAGGCGAGGGATGGCAATTTGGCATCGAGGCAATGATTCCGATGACACGGGCGACCGGCAAAGGGCTGGGGGTTACGGCGCAGTTCCATGTGTGGCTCGATTATTTCTTTCCTAACAGCATCGGCAGGCCTCTTTTCTGATCGCCATGATCACTTCGCCCTCGGCCCGGCACTGCGGCGCCCGAGTCGGCAGTACGCTTTGCCATTCAGCGGAAATCAATAGCTTTAGCTTGAGCGCTTTGTGCGAGATTGGCTGCCGCTGGCGGGCTAGCGTACTGGCCACAGCATGGGCGAGTCCCGCGAGCTAATGTGCATGCTCTTATCTCTCGGCGGGGCTACTTCTCGCTAGCCACGAAAACGCCGTTCCACTCGCAGCCCGGTGGATTGGCAGCAAAAAAAGCGATGCGCTCGTCATACAAATCATAGAGCCGCGCCAAGCACGTGTCATATTGCCGGCACTCCGCGACCGCGGCGCGGGCACCTGCCCAATCCTGCCCGCGGTAGGCTTTCAATAGCGCTGAGTGCCGAACAATGAATTGCTCATCCTCGATCCCCTCCGGAAACAGCGTATACACACGGACGGCCTGGGTTCTCCCTTTGACCGCCACGAGATCGATCTCGATCAATTCCGGACCGCCGAGACGCGCGGCCGTCTCCTCGCCGATCACCAGATCGATACCATAAATTTTGCCCAGACCTTCCAGCCGGGAAGCGAGGTTCACCGGATCGCCGAGCAGCGAGTAATTGAAATGTTGCTGCGAGCCGTAATTGCCGACGCAGCATTCACCGGTGTTGATGCCGATGCCAATACGGACTGGCCGGAATAACTTCCCTGCCGCTTGCGCCTCGGCCTCCCAGCCGCGATTGAGTTCGACTAATTTCCGCCGCATCGCCTGGGCGGCACGCACGGCATTCTTGGCATGGTTGGGATCATCGAGCGGGGCGTTCCAAAATGCCATAATACCGTCGCCTAGATATCTATCGATCGTTCCCTTCTCCGCAAGAATGATTTCCGTCATCGGCGACAGGAAATTGTTCAGGAAGCTCGTCAGCGCTTTTGCATCCATGCCTTCGGCGAGGGTGGTGAAACTGCGAAGGTCACAGAACAGGACTGTCATCGGCCGCATCTCCCCGCCCAGCTGCAAGCGCTCCGGATGGGCCGCCAGCTCGGCGACCAGCTCCGGTGCGAGATACTGGCGGAAGGCCGTGCGGATGCGGCGACCGTCGCGATCGACGACCGAGTAGCGGAACAGCAGAACCGTCACCGCGCTGGTCGCCAATGCAACCATTGGGGCGACGAGCGGCAACCACACATTCTGTGCAAAAGCGAGCTGCGCCGCGCCGGCCCAAGCCGCAGCCGGTGCGACTCCAGCGAGTACGACAAAGCGCGTCGGCAGGAATTCCGTCATGGCCCCGGCCAGCGCCGCCGCCGCCAGGATTATTACCGTCACGACGATATTCCAGCTCCCGGCGGCTCCCCGATAAAGTCATGACCGATGATCGTATCGATGATGTTGGCCATGCGCTCGACCCCCGGCATTGGCGTATTGCCAAAGGGCTGGGCGAAACTGTCGCCGCTGCCGGCGAATGAGGCGCCGATCAGGACGATGCGGCCGGCGAGTTTGTCCGCCGTCACGCGGCCGGCCAGAAGATCAGCAAAGGAGAAGCTTGGAAACGTGTCGCGCGGTCCGCGGTAGTTAATCAACAAGCGCATCGCCCGGTCGGTCGGCACCGCGAGGTCCCCAATGCGAAGGCCGGCGCCTAGCGCGAGCGCGACCTGCGGCCAGGCGACGCCGAGATAAGCGGCGGTCGCGCGTATCGACAGCGAGGGCAGGAAATCCGCCTCGAACGGCAGCGCAGTGTAATCGTAGCGCGGTGCACCATCGCGATCGTAAGCAACCGTTACATGGCCGAGCCCGGCGGCAGCGACGCCAAGGGTTTCGATCGGCAGAACCGCCGACTTGGGACGCAACGGGAAAACCGGCGAGAGCTCGCTCTTCTCGAACCGCGCGTAGGCCGATTGCGAGAGCCAGGCGGGCTCCTCCCCGGGGGTGTCGACAAACGAAAAACCGATCGGCAGTAGAACATGGCCGGAAGCTTGTATCGCTGCGGCGAAGCGTTTGTCGCGGCCGCTTCCGGCAAGCTTCTCCAGGGCCGCGCGTAGACCGTCGCTGCGTTCACCGGCGAGCGCCTCGGCAGCAGCACGCGCCGCCTCACGCAGATCGGGGGGAACAGGTTCATCGGGCTCGGTGAAGAGGAAATCAAAGGCGACAACTTTCGCTCCGGCCCTGTCCAGCAGTGTGAGGCCGCGGGCGAAAAGGGCGCGCGAGAACGGCCAGCGGCCGAGGCGTTCAAGGCTGCGGTCGTCGACGAGGATTACCACCACTTCCGCCCCTGGTGGGCGGACCCCGCGCAGCCGGAACCGCAGATCGAGCGATGCCGTCTCGAGCCCGCGGACGATTGCATTATCGGCCCAGACAGTGAACACCAGCACCACGAGGGCCGCGCTGACCAGCGCCACACCGGCCGAGCGCACACCCCGCGGCAAGTTCACGGCGTCCTGCCCTAATGCAGATTGGTGCGCCCGATGAAATCGGCGAATTCGGCCTGCGTCCACACTCGTGCCGGGACCGGATCTCTGCCGGCTTCGACTCGCGCACCCCAGCGGGCGGGGATGACGATCTCCCGTCCCGTGGCGACGCTCATCAGACTGACGCGGCCGTCGAGCACGCCGACTTGCGTCGATCCCGGCCGGGCTTCGATGAACCAGTCAGTCGAACGCACGGCCGCTACGCCGGTCGCCGTTTCGACCTCGAAATGCGAGACGCCCCTGAGAACGGACACGACGGCTCGCAGCAGACCCTCGCCCAGTGACAATCTCGCGTCGCGGCTTTCGCCACCATTGCCTAGGCGGAAGTCGGTGATTGCCAAGTGAGTGCCCGAAGCGACGGAGATAACTGAGCCGTCACTCATCCTCAGTTTCAGCTTTGCTCCCTCCGCCACATCGAGGCTGTCGCCGACATGCACTGCGTCGCCCAGCTTCAGCGCGTTTCTCCGGCCGGCGGTCTCGACAAAACACTGCCCGAACAAGGCCAGCACCTCACCCGCTTGCGGCTCTGCCGTCGCCGCCTCCGGCATCCCGGGCCCCGCAAGGACGGCAACGATCGCGGCGATTGCGAAATGTTTTCGCATTGCGGGACCCCGACGGCAGCGAGCACGCGATCGTAGGCGCGCGAAGCGCGGTCGGCAAGGCAGCGGAGGCTTCCGTGCACGTTCCCCAAAGACGCGCGGTTTCCCATACGTCGGAGATCGAACCTAGTGCTGCTTATACGCATCGCGAACTGGTTGGTATATGATCGGCTACTACCGAGTGACGCCTCGGAGCCCCCAAGGCCACCTCCTTTCGCAAGTCGGCACGCCCCGATCCTCGCGCGGATGTGGCCGGATTGTCTCTTCTGGGTCATAGGTCGAAAAGCTCACCGCGAGCATAGCTTACTGGTCTACCCTCAATTCCCGAAATCCATCGACGTTGCTGGCCGAGCCTAGTAGAGGGGGTATGTATTCATAATGGACATTAGAGAAAATAAACTCGACTTCTTCAAGAGCATTGAGACGGCAATTCCTGGTCCTTGAGATGAAGCCGGGCACGGGCACGTCGCGCTCGCGAATGTTGAGCTCTGCGCGCCTATTCGATGACGATGCGCGGCGGCGCGCGGAGCTCGGCTTCGGCGCCGGCGACCTTGTCCCAGACGCGGGCGGCCATGCGGCGGAAGACGAGGGCGTGCGGGTTGTCGGGGTCGGCGATGGTGATCGGGGTGCCGGCGTCGGAAGTTTCGCGGATCTTTAGATCGAGCGGCACTTCGCCCAAAAACTCGGTGCCGAGGCGCTCGGCTTCCTGGCGGGCGCCGCCATGCGAAAAGATCTCGCTGCGGCCGCCGCAATGCGGGCACAGGAAATAGCTCATGTTCTCGACGATGCCGAGCACCGGCACGTCGACCTTAGTGAACATGTTGAGACCCTTGCGGGCGTCCAACAGCGCGATGTCCTGTGGCGTCGAGACGATGACCGCGCCGGCCAGCGGCACCTGCTGCGCCATCGTCAATTGCGCGTCGCCCGTGCCCGGCGGCATGTCGGCGATCATGATGTCGAGCTCGCCCCACTCGACCTCGCGCAGCATCTGCTGCAAGGCGCTCATGACCATCGGCCCACGCCAGATCATCGGCGTGTCCTCGGGCACGAGAAACCCCATAGACATGCATTTGAGGCCGTAATTCTCCATCGGGATCAGGGTCTTGCCGTCGCGCGAGCGGGGCCGGCCGGAGATCCCCAGCATGCGCGGCATCGAGGGCCCGTAGATGTCGGCATCGAGCACCCCGACACGCAGCCCGTTGGCCCGCAGCCCCAGCGCTAGGTTCGCCGCCACCGTCGATTTTCCGACGCCCCCTTTACCTGACGCCACCGCGACGATCGCGCCGACCCCGGGCACGGCCCCGCGCGCCGAGCGAACGCCCCCCGCGCCCGGCGGCGGGGGGGCGTGGCTCGGGGCCGCGCGGCCGCGCGGCCGCGCCTGAGCGGTCAGCACCGCAGTCACCGAAAGCACGCCGGGCAGCACCTCGACGGCCTTCTCGGCCGCCTTCCTCAGCGGTTCGAGACGCGGGCCGCGCTCGCTTTCGACCTCGATCGCGAAGGCCACATTGCCGTCGCGGATAACGAGGCCCGAGACCATGCCGAGCGAGACGATGTCGGCGCCCTTGTCGGGATCAGCGATGCGGCCCAGCGCGTCGAGGATTTGGCGTTCTGTGACGGCGCTCATGTCATTCTCCCCGCGGGCCATTTTCCCCCGGCGGGCCACAAGATTTCGGGTGATCGATCGTGGCGCTTGGTTCGGAGCGCCGGATGAGGCAGACTGGCGATCGAGTCAGCCGGTGGCCGGTTCACGTGAGGACGCCCTCCGTTTGCGTGACCGGGCCATGAGCGCCGCCGGATATGCGGGATTTGGGACCGGCGACCCGACTTGACAACACCCGCCCATGCTCTCTATCGGGTCGCGCATCGCGCGCGTCGCAACCAATCGGGGAGACGCCCAGCCGAAAGCGGCCACAAGGCGACTTCCCCCGCGGCGGCATCGCGGAAAGGTTCAGGGTCGATGTTCTGGAAAAGTCAGGGCGGTGGGCCATGGGGCAGCGGACCGCGCGGCGGCGGTCCGTGGGGCGGTAACCGCGGCGGCAGCGGCGGCGGACAGAGCCCTCGTGGGCGGGGTCCGCAGTCGCCCGATTTCGAGGAGCTGTTGCGGCGCGGCCAGGACCGGTTTCGGCGCGTGTTGCCGGGCGGTTTTGGAACCGGGACCGGCATCGCCATCGTCGTGCTCGGCATCCTCGTCCTCTGGTTGGCGAGCGGCTTCTACCGCGTTTTGCCTGACGAGGTCGGGGTCGTCCTGCGGTTTGGCGCCTACAACCGGATGACGCAGCCGGGTCTTAACTATCACCTGCCGAGCCCGATCGAGACGGTCCTGCGGCCGAGCGTGACCCGCGTCAATCGGACCGAGATCGGCTATCGCAACGCCGAGGGCCCGGGCCGCGGCCAACTCAGTCGCCAAGTGCCTGAAGAGGCGCTGATGCTGACCGGTGACGAGAACATCGTCGACATCAACTTCACCGTCTTTTGGGTCATCAAGGACGCCCAGGCTTACCTGTTCAACATCCGGGATCCCGAGGCGACGGTCAAATCCGCTGCCGAGAGCGCCATGCGAGAAGTGGTCGGCGAGACGCCGATCGCCCAGGCGCTGTCGGAGGGGCGCGGCAAGATCGAAACAGATACGCAAGCCCTGCTGCAAGGGATCCTCAACGTCTATAACGCAGGAATCGAGCTCACCCAGCTGCAGCTGCTCAAGGTCGATCCGCCGGCTCCGGTCATCGACGCGTTCCGCGACGTGCAGCGCGCGCTCGCCGACCGCGAGCGGCTGCGCAACGAAGCAGAATCCTACCGCAACGACATCATCCCGCGGGCGCGCGGCGATGCGGTACGGATCAAGCAGGAGGCAGAGGCCTACCGGCAGGAGATCACGGCGCGCTCTCAAGGCGACGCCGATCGTTTCCTCTCGGTCTACAACGCCTTCAAGGTTTCTCAGGATGTCACGCTCCAGCGCCTCTACCTCGAAACGATGGAAGAGATCCTGAAGAACAGCAACAAGGTGATCATCGACAAATCGGCGCAGGGCGGGAATGGAGTCCTGCCTTACCTACCGCTCCCGGCCCTCGGCACCGGGACGGGCAATGTATCGCCTCCGAGCGGTGCTCCGGGGAGCGCCTCAGGAGCGGGCGGGTTACCCTCCAGCGGGACGGCGTCTCCAGGGCTTGCCGTGCCGCCGCTGCGGCGGCAATGAGGAGGGAATTGTGAACCGTCGCATCCTCGCCGTCGTTGCCGTCGTGCTTATCGTCGCCGGTATTTTTGCGATGAGCTCGCTGTTTATCGTCGACCAGACCGAGGAGGCACTCGTTCTGCAATTAGGTCAGCCGCGCCGGGTCGTTCGCGAACCCGGGTTGAAGGTGAAGCGGCCGTTCATCGAGAACGTGATTTTCTATGACAACCGGCTGCTCGATTTCGAGCCCCCGCCGGAGGAGGTCATCGTTTCCGACCAGAAACGGCTCGTCGTCGACACCTACACCCGGTACCGCATCACCGACCCGCTGCTGTTCTATCAGACAGTGAGCACCGAAGCCGCCGTTCGCGCGCGGCTCAATGCTATGGTCAGCGGCAGCCTGCGGCGCGTGCTCGGCAACGTCACGTTGTCTGCTCTGCTTTCGCATCAGCGCTCGGCGATAATGGCTCAAATCCGCGATGAAGTGAGCGCTCAGGGGAAGTCCTTCGGCATCAATGTCATCGATGTTCGCATCCGCCGCGCCGATTTGCCCGAGGAAAACAGTCAGGCGATCTTTGCCCGGATGAAATCGGAACGCGAGCAACAGGCGGCGCAGTACCGCGGCGAGGGCGCCGAAGCGGCACAGACGGTCCGCGCCAATGCCGACCGCGAACGCACCGTGATCCTCGCCGAAGCTCAGCGCGACGCGCAGAAGGTGCGCGGTGACGGCGATGCCCAGAGCATCAAGACCTACGCGGACGCTTTCGGGCAGGACAAGGAGTTCTTTGCGTTTTACCGCTCGATGCAGGCCTATCGCGACGCGTTGAACGGTCGCACCACATCCTTCGTGCTCACCCCGGATAACGGCTTTTTCCGGTTTTTCGAGAATTTGGACGGGACCGTAGCCAAGCCCACGCCGCCGGGACCCACGGCTGGGTCACGATGAGCCGTCCGAAGGATCGCGGCGCGTCGATCGGTTAGGCCGTGCCTAACGGGCGATGAGGGATCTGTGGACGGCGCTCGCTCTCGTGCTGGTGATCGAGGGGGCCCTCTATGCCCTTTTCCCGGAAGGCATGAAGCGGGCTGCGGCGCGCGCCCTTGCCGTTCCGCCGCAGACCTTGCGGCTGGCGGGGCTGGCGGCCGCCTGCGCCGGAGTTGTCCTTGTCTGGCTGGTGCGGCGATGATGTTGGCGCTACTATAGGCCGGTATACGCAAGGCTTCTCCGCCAATCTCGGACGCAGCCCGCAACAAACTCCCGATGATTGCTCGAAAACAACCGTTCGCTTTTGCTCCTAGGAGTTGACTCCGGTGCGCTCTCTGCCTTCCAACCTGGTGTGCCGCGCGGCTGCGGCTTTAATTGCTGCTTTCCTGATCGCTGCTCCGGCGGCGCTCGTCCAACCCGCCGCCGCTCGGTCGGCACCCGACAGTTTCGCCGATCTCGCCGAGAAGCTACTGCCCTCGGTCGTTAACATTTCGACGACACAGACGGTCAAATCCGAACGCGGGCATGAGCACAGCGGGCCCGAGATGCCTCAGTTCCCACCAGGCTCGCCGTTCGAGGAGTTCTTTCGGGACTTTTTCGAGCACGGAGTGCCCAAGGGAGGCCGTCCGGAAGCCCAGCCGCGCAAGGGCACTTCTCTTGGCTCCGGCTTCATCATCGATCCGGCGGGCTACATCGTAACCAACAATCACGTGATCGCCGATGCCGACGAGATCAACGTCATTCTGCACGACGATACCAATCTGAAGGCCGAACTCGTCGGGCGCGACACCAAGACCGATATTGCGTTGTTGAAGGTCAAGACCGACAAGCCATTGACAGCTGCTACCTGGGGCGACAGCGACGCCTCACGGGTGGGCGACTGGGTACTGGCAATCGGCAATCCGTTCGGTCTGGGCGGCAGCGTCACCGCGGGCATACTCTCCGCGCGCCAGCGCGACATCCAATCCGGGCCGTATGACGATTTCCTGCAGACCGACGCCTCGATCAATCGGGGCAATTCGGGCGGGCCGATGTTCAACATGGACGGCCAGGTCATCGGCATCAACACGGCGATTTACTCGCCGTCCGGCGGCTCGATCGGCATCGGTTTTGCCATCCCCTCCGCTCTCGCCAAGGCAGTCGTCGCCGAGTTGCAGAACGAGCCCGATCACAACGTGCACCGCGGCTGGCTTGGTGTTCGCATCCAAGCGGTGACCGACGAGATCGCCGAAAGCCTCGGCCTCGATAAGCCCAAAGGTGCGCTGATCGCCAGCGTCAGCGACAACGGCCCCGCTCAGGCGGCCGGAATTCAGGCCGGCGATGTGGTTTTGAGCTTTGACGGCCGGGATGTCAGCGACATGCGGCGGCTGCCGCGGCTGGTTGCAGAGACGCCGGTCGGCAAGACCGTCCCGCTGACGCTTTGGAGGAAAAGGGCAGAGAACACGGTGCAGGTCACGGTCGGCAAGCTCGACGAAAGCGATCAGCAGCAAGCGAACGCGCAGGACTCACCCAAGAAAGCCACCCAGAGCGACACCGGAGTGGTCAAGACCCTGGGCCTGACGCTGTCGGGGATCACGACCGATCTGAAAGATAAGTTCTCGCTCGCCGACGGTTCGAAAGGGGTCGTCGTCGTTGATGTCGCCAAGGACAGTCCGGCGGCGGTCAAAGGCGTGCGCCCGGGCGACCTGATCATGGAAGCCGCACAGGAGGAGGTGAGGAGCCCGGGAGAAGTCAGCAGCAAAATCGAGGAAGCGAAAAAGTCGGGACGGAAATCGATACTGCTGCTGGTCGAGCGCCAAGGCGATCTTCGTTTCATCGCGCTCCGCCTCGATCAGGGGTGAACACGAGCGCGCGGGGCCGAAGTTAGCCGATGATTTCGTCCTGCCGGTACCCCTGGGCGTAGAGGAGACCGGTCAGATCGGCATGGTCGAGCCGCCATCGGGCGCTCGCGGCGACGGTTGGTTTGGCGTGGAAGGCGATCCCGATCCCGGCGGCGGCCAGCATCGGCAGATCGTTGGCGCCGTCGCCGACGGCCATCGAGAGCTGCACTGGAACGGCATGGTCGGCAGCCAGGGCGAGCAGTGTTTCCCTCTTGCTCTGTCCGGTCACGATCGGTGGAGGGACCGTGCCGGCGATGCGGCCTGCTGTCACATCAAGCTGGTTGGCGATGACGTGATCGAACCCGAGGTCCACAGCAACAGAGTTGGCAAAAATCATAAAGCCGGACGAAACGAGCGCTGTGACCGCTCCGGCGCGGCGCATCGTCGCGATCAGCTGCCGGGCGCCCGCTCTCAGCCGGATACGGCAGGCCGCTTCGTCGAGCGCGTGATCCGGCAGGCCGGCGAGCAGGGCGACGCGCGCCTCGAGCGCGGCGGTGAACTCGATCTCTCCATTCATTGCGCGGCGGGTGATTTCCGAGATTTCTCGACGGAGCCCGATGAAATCGGCGAGCTCGTCGAGCATTTCATTCTCGATGATCGTCGAATTCCATATCGGCGACGAGGAGGCGCTTGCGCCGATTCGCAGCCGGCTGAACCAGAACGTCGATCTCGGCATCGCCGATCACGGCGCGCGCGGCCGCCTCGGCGAGCATCGGGCTGGTCGCATCGAGAACAAGATCGCAGGCGTCGTCTGCCAGCCAGGTTGGCTCGCCCGCAATTCCCGCCGCGCCGGCGACCGCGCCGGCTAGGTAGAGCAAATTTTGCCGGCCACGGACACCAGCGATGAGGGTGAGGACCATCGTCATGGATCGTCCTCCTACCCCGGCGGTCGGCCCGGTCACAAGCGGGCACGCGAGAGCGCGCCCCCGGTCCTCGTCATCGCCGGACCGACGGCGAGCGGCAAGTCCGCGCTCGCGCTCGAACTGGCCGACCTATGCGGCGGTACGATCATCAACGCCGACAGCCTGCAGATCTATTCCGATCTTCGGATATTAACGGCGCGGCCCGACCAAGCTGCGCAAGCGCGAGCACCGCACCGGCTCTATGGCTTCCTCGACGCGGGCGAGCGCGGGTCAGCGGCGCGATGGCGGGCGCTCGCGCTGGACGAGATCGCCGAGGCGACAAAGGCCGGCTGCCTGCCCATTCTGGTCGGCGGCACCGGGCTCTACTTGCGGGCGATCAAGGAGGGATTGGCGCCCGTCCCGGACATCCCCGTGGAGATCCGGCAAGAGGCGATCGAGCTTCATCGGGCGCTGGGCGGCGTTGAGTTTCGCGAGCGGCTGGCGCGGCTCGATCCGGCGACTGCACAGCGGCTGTTCCCCGGAGACAAACAGCGGCTGATCCGCGCCTTCGAGGTGGTGCGGGCGACCGGGGTCGCCATCGGTACTTGGCAGCACCAGGCAAAATCGGAACCCCCCTATCGGTTCGGGACGATCCTGCTCGCGCCGCTGCGAGAGCGGCTTTATGCAGCGTGCAATACCCGGCTCATTCAGATGATCGAGGCCGGCGCTCTGGCCGAGGCGAAGGCGCTCGCCGCACGCCGCCTCGATCCTACCCTCCCGGCAATGAAGGCGGTGGGTCTTCCCGAACTCATCGCTCACCTGGACTGCGATATCCCGCTCGGTGCCGCAATAGCCGCAGCGCAGCGCGCCACCCGGCGATACGCCAAACGCCAAATGACCTGGTTCCGCCATCAAATGACCCCGGACCTGGTACTTAGCGCGCAATTTTCGGAAAGTTTGTTGCACTGCTCACGTCATTTTATTGACCGGTTTTTGTTGACCCAGCCCGTATAGCTGACTACGTTGCGCCCCCGCCTTGGGGCACCAACTACTCCTCGGCGGTGCGCGTTTTCTCGCGCCCGAGGTTGCTGCCGATGGAGGTCGTCATGCCGGCCGAGCCGTTGAGCGGAGCGGAGATCGTCATCAAGGCTCTGGTCGATCAGGGCGTCGATGTCGTATTCGGCTATCCCGGCGGCGCCGTCCTGCCGATCTACGATGCGCTGTTCAAGCAGAACGCACTGCGCCACATCCTGGTGCGGCATGAGCAGGGTGCAGTGCATGCGGCCGAGGGCTATGCCCGCTCGACCGGCCGCGTCGGGGTTGTGCTCGTGACGAGCGGTCCCGGCGCGACCAATGCGGTCACCGGCTTGACCGACGCGCTGATGAACTCGGTGCCGATCGTCTGCCTGACCGGCCAGGTCCCCACCCATCTAATCGGCAACGACGCATTCCAGGAAGCCGACACAACCGGAATTACGCGGCCCTGCACAAAGCACAATTACCTCGTCAAAGACATCCGCGAACTGGCGCGCATGCTGCACGAGGCCTTTTACGTCGCGAGGAGCGGCCGCCCGGGGCCGGTCGTCGTCGATCTGCCAAAGGATGTGCTGTTTGCGCCCGGCCCTTATTGCGCGCCCGAGGAGGTGCGTCACAAGAGCTACCGTCCGCAGCTGCGGCCCGATCCGGCGCGGATCACCGAAGCCGTCGAGATGATTGCTCAAGCGAAACGCCCGCTTTTCTACGGCGGCGGCGGGTTGATCAATTCCGGGCCGGAGGCCTGCGCCCGCTTTGCCGAACTGGTGCGGCTGACCGATGTGCCGTGCACCCTGACTTTGATGGGGCTCGGTGCGTTTCCGGCGGCCGACCCGCATTTCCTCGGCATGGTCGGCATGCATGGCACCTACGAGGCGAACTTGGCCATGCACGGCTGCGATCTGATGGTCGCCGTCGGGGCGCGCTTCGACGATCGGGTCACCGGCCGTCTCAATGCCTTTTCGCCCGGTTCCAAGAAGATCCACATCGACATAGACCCGTCCTCGATCAACAAGAACGTCCGCGTGGATTTGCCGATTGTCGGCGATGTCGGCGAGGCGGTGTCGGCCATTCTGGCCGCCGGACCGTCCGCGTTGCGCGCCGGCGACAGCACGGCCAGAAGCAGATGGTGGCGCGCGATCGAGGCGTGGCGGACCCGCGACTGCCTGCGTTACGATCGCAGCCGGCGTGATCTGATCAAGCCGCAACTTGCGATCGAGCGGCTGTATGCGCTAACCCGCGACCGGGATGTCTACATCACCACGGAGGTCGGCCAGCACCAGATGTGGGCCGCCCAGTTCTTTAAGTTCGACGAGCCGAAGCGTTGGATGACCTCGGGCGGTCTCGGCACGATGGGGTACGGGCTGCCGGCAGCCATGGGCGTGCAGATTGCGCACCCCGATGCGACCGTCATCGACATCGCCGGCGAAGCCTCGGTATTGATGAACATCCAGGAAATGTCGACTATCGCCCAGTACCGGCTGCCGATAAAAGTGTTCATCGTCAACAACCAGTATATGGGCATGGTGCGGCAGTGGCAGGAGCTGCTGCACGGCGGCCGCTATTCGGAGAGCTACACCGCAGCGCTTCCCGATTTCGTCAAGCTGGCTGACGCGTTCGGCGCGGTCGGCCGGCGGATCGAGAATCCGGCGGAGCTCGACGATGCGATCCGCGAGATGCTGGATACCGACGGCGCATTCATCCTCGACGTCGCGGTCGACCCGGCGGAGAATTGCTTTCCGATGATCCCGTCGGGCGCGGCGCATAACGAGATGCTGCTCGGGCCCGAGGACGAGGCCGAAAAACCGGTCTCCGAGGAAGGCATGGTGCTCGTCTGAGGCGCGCGTGACCGAAATCGAGCGGCACACGATCGCCGTGCTCGTCGACAACGAGCCGGGCGTGCTTGCCCGCGTCATTGGGCTGTTTTCGGGGCGCGGCTACAACATCGAGAGCCTGACGGTGGCCGAGGTGGACCGTCGGAAGGGCCTGTCACGGATCACCATCGTGACCACCGGAACCCGGATGATCATCGAGCAGATCAAGGCGCAATTGTCGCGGCTGGTGCCGGTTCACAAGATCTATGATCTGACCGACGAGGGACCCTTTGTCGAGCGCGAGATGGCGCTGATCAAGGTTGCCGGCAAAGGCGAGTTGCGCATCGAGAGCCTGCGCCTCGCCGACATTTTCCGCGCGCGCGTCGTCGAACTCGACGACGGAGAGCTTCGTGTTCGAGATGACAGGTTCGAGCGAAAAGCTCAACGCCTTCATCACCTTGATGGAACCCCTCGGCCTCGTCGAGATCTCGCGCACTGGCGCGGCGGCGATCTCCCGGGGGCCCGCGAGCTTTTAGGGCGCGCAATACCGATTAGCCCCTCACCCCGCCTTCTCCCCGCGCGCGGCCGGACAGCGGGAAGAGGGAAGGACCCGCGCAGCGGGAGGGTGAGGGGCGGCGAGCGACGGAACGCTCCCCGCTCTCACATAGGAGGACAGCTAAATGCGTGTTTATTACGACCGGGATGCCGATGTGAACCTGGTCAAGTCGAAGAAGGTCGCAATCATCGGCTATGGCAGCCAGGGCCATGCGCATGCCAACAACCTGCGCGACAGCGGGGTTAAGGACGTCGTGGTGGCGTTGCGGCCCGGTTCGGCTTCGGTCAAGAAGGCCGAGGAGGCAGGGCTGCGCGTCACGAATTCGGCGGAGGCTGCGAAATGGGCCGACATCGTCATGGTGCTGACCCCGGACGAGCTACAGGCCGCCCTCTATTCCGGCGAGCTGCGCCCCAACATGCGCGAAGGCACGGCGCTCGCTTTCGCGCATGGCCTCAGCATCCATTTTCGCTTGATCGAGCCGCGCCCCGACATGGACGTGTTCATGATCGCGCCAAAGGGGCCGGGTCACACGGTCCGCTCGGAATATCTCCGCGGGGGCGGCGTCCCATGCCTTGTCGCGGTCGAGCAGAACCCGTCCAGCAACGCGCTCGAAATCGCGCTCTCCTACGCCTCGGCAATCGGCGGCGGGCGCGCCGGCGTCATCGAAACGACTTTCAGAGAAGAATGCGAGACCGATTTGTTCGGCGAGCAATCGGTGCTGTGCGGCGGATTGACCTCGCTCATTCTCGCGGCATTCGAAACCTTGGTCGAAGCCGGCTATGCGCCCGAGATGGCCTATTTCGAGTGCTGCCACGAGATGAAGCTGATCGTCGACCTGATCTACGAGGGCGGCATCGCGAACATGCGCTACTCGATCTCGAACACTGCGGAGTATGGCGACTACACGCGCGGCCCTAGGCTCATCGACGGCCATGTCCGGGCCGAGATGAAAAAGATCCTGGCCGATATCCAGTCGGGCAATTTCGCGCGCGAATGGGTGCTCGAAAACACCGCCGGACAACCTAGCTTCAAGGCCTTGCGCCGCCGCGCCGCCGAGCACGAAATCGAAAAGATCGGCGAGAAATTGCGTGGGATGATGCCCTGGATCGCCGAAAACCGCCTGGTAGACCGATCGCGGAACTAGCCTTCTGCGCGTCCTGCACGTCACTGCCGAGCTCTATCCTTGGGTCAAATCAGGTGGGCTCGGCGATGTTGCCGCCGCGCTGCCGCCGGCGCTGACATCGCTCGGTGTTGAAACACGCCTCCTGCTGCCTGGTTTCCGGGGCTTTCTCGATGCGTTTCCCGGCATCACCGATGTCGCCCGGCTGCACACGCCTTTCGCGGCGGAGCGGGTCCGGGTGGGCCTCGCGCGGGTGCCGGGCTCGGAACTTCTGGCATACCTGGTCGACCAACCGGGGTTCTACGATCGGCCTGGCAATCCCTATGCCGGACCGGACGGGCGCGATTGGCCCGACAATCATTCCCGCTTCGGGCTCTTCGGCTGGATCGCCGCGGAGCTGGCGCGCGGCGCCGACCCCGGCTGGAGCCCTCACATCCTTCACCTGCATGATTGGCATGGCGGGCTCGCCCCGGCGTATCTCGCGGCTCGGCCGCCGGCTGCCGATCATGTCCCGAGTGTCTTCACCATCCATAACCTCGCCTATCAGGGCCTTTTTCCCACCGCTCTGTTTGCCGAACTCGCGTTGCCGCCGGGGTTCTTTTCGATCGACGGGGTCGAATTCAATGGTCTGGTCTCGTTCATCAAGGCCGGATTGTTCTATGCAGACCGCCTGACCACAGTGAGCCCGACTTATGCTCGCGAGATCCAGACCTCGGGTTTTGGCTGCGGTCTCGACGGGCTGTTGCGTACCCGTAGCGACGCGTTGACCGGGATACTGAATGGGGTTGACCCGCGCGTCTGGGATCCTCGGCATGATCCGATCTTGCCCCGATCCTATGGGATCGAGGATGCCGCGTCGGGGAAGCCCCATGCGAAAGCGGCGCTGCAGCAGCGCCTCGGGCTCGCCGATCGCGAAGACGCGCCATTGTTCGGCGTGGTCAGCCGGCTGACGCCGCAGAAGGGCCTCGATCTGCTTCTCGCGTGTTTGCCGGAATTCGTCGCCGACGGCAGCCGGCTCGCCATCCTCGGTTCCGGGGACAGCGATTTGGAGCACGGCTTTTCCGCGGCAGCCGCGGCCCACCAGGGGGAGATCGCCGTCGAGATCGGTTATGACGAAGCGCTGTCGCATCTGATCATCGCGGGCTCCGACATCGTCCTCGTTCCGTCGCGCTTCGAGCCCTGCGGCCTGACCCAGCTCTATGGCTTGCGTTACGGGACGTTGCCGCTGGTCCGCCGCGTCGGCGGCCTGGCCGATACCGTAGTCGATGCGACGGCGATCAGCCTGGCGGACGGCAGCGCCGACGGCTTCGCGTTTGACGGCGATAACCCCCCGGCGCTGATGGCGGCGGTCCGGCGCGCCACTGCGCTATTTCGCGAGCGCGCGATTTGGCTGCGCATGATGCGGCGGGCAATGACCCGCGATTTCAGCTGGACGGCGGCGGCGCGCCGGTATGTCGCGGTCTATCGCGAGCTGCGGCCGGACCTGGTCCCTTCAGCCGGCGCAGAGCTGTCAGCCTAGACGCTAGTCCTTGGCCCGCTCGAGGTAGGTCCCGTCGGCGGTGCTGACGACGATGCGCGTGCCCGGTCCGATATGCGGCGGGATCATCACGCGGCGCCCGTTTTCGAGCTTGCCCGGCTTGTAGGAAGACGACGCCGTCTGGCCCCGTACGACCGGATCGGCTTCGACGACTTCCACTATCACGTTGGGCGGCAGCTCGACCGATAAAGCGGAGCCCTCGTACAGCATCACCTGGCAGACCATTCCTTCGCTCAGAAAATCAGCGGGGTCGCCGATCGTCTCGCGCGCGATCGGAATCTGCTCGAAGGTGTCGTTGTCCATGAACGTCGCCAGGCCGCCATCCATGAACAGAAATTGCATTTCCTTCTCGTCGAGGCGCACCCGCTCCACCGTTTCTTGGGTACGGAAACGCTCGTTCAGCTTGGACCCGCCGCGCAGATCGCGCAGCTCGACTTGGGCGAAGGCGCCCCCCTTGCCGGGCTGAACCAGTTCGCGCTTCAGCACGAGCCAGAGCTTGTTCTGGTGCTCGAGAACATTGCCCGGCTTGATGTCGATGGCATTGATTTTCATTGGCGGGATCTCGGGAGGGCGCTGGATGTATCGTAGACCCTAACATAGGTCGGCGCACCGGCAAGAACGAGGGCAGGACGATGCAGGAATGGTGGCGGCCCGATCGCTTCGCATTGCGCCGCGCGAGGCTCGATAAGCGGGGACGCATCCTCGCAGCCATTCGCAGCTTCTTCGCCGATCGCGGCTTCGTCGAGGTCGACACGCCGGCTTTGCAGGTGAGCCCGGGTCTCGAACCGCATCTTCGGGCGTTCGCCACCGAGCTTCACGATCCGCAACAGGGGCAGGCCGCGCTGCGCTACCTCCACACCTCGCCCGAATTTGCGATGAAGAAGCTACTCGTCGCCGGAATGCCGCGGATCTGGCAGCTCGCTCATGTCTTCCGCGACGGCGAGCGGAGCGCAACACACCACCCGGAATTCTCGATGCTCGAATGGTACCGCAGTGGAGCCTCCTATCGCGACTTGATGGAGGAATGCACAGCGCTGGTCCGCGCCTGCCAGCGTGCAGCCGGGGCTCAGGCGCTGAGTTGGCGCGGTCATACCGCCGACGCGATGGGCGAGTGGCAGCGGATCAGCGTGGCGGAAGCCTTTCAGAAGCACTGCGGTCTGGATCTGTTGGCGACGGCTCCCGATCCGTTGCACCCCGATACGGATCGCCTTGCCGCCGCCGCGAGCGGCGTTGGGATCTCGCCCCATCCCGGGGACGATTGGGAGACATTGTTCTTTCGCATTTTCCTCGACCGCATCGAGCCCCGGCTCGGCCTCGGAGTGCCGACAATTGTTTACGATTACCCGCTCTCGATGGCCGCATTGTCGCGCCGCCGTCGGGATGACCGTCGCCTCGCCGAGCGCTTCGAGGTCTATATCTGCGGGCTTGAACTCGCCAACGCCTTCGGCGAGCTCACGGATGCCGCCGAGCAGCGCGCCCGCTTTCTCGCCGACCAGGCCCGCAAACGGCAGCTCTATGGCCAGACCTACCCGATCGACGAGGATTTCCTCGACGCTCTCGAAGAGGGTCTGCCCGATTGCGCCGGCATCGCGCTCGGCTTCGACCGGCTCGTCATGCTTGCCACCGGCGCCCAGGACATCGAAGACGTGCTATGGGCGCCGGTCCGATGATTTTTCAAGGATGAATGACGGTCTCTGCGCGGCTCACGACAAAGGCTTCGTGGCGTTCCAGAAAATCCACGATGACCTCGGTAAATGCCTCAGGCCGTTCGGTGCTGATCGCGTGACCCGCGTCATAGACAAACACCAAGTGGCAATTTGGCATCAGCTCCTTGTAAAAGCGGCCCATTTCAGGCGGGATGACACGGTCGAGAGTGCCGAACAGCACCAAGGTCGACGTCGGCAAGCGGCGCATCTGGGTTTCGAGATCGGCATCGCGATCGGGCCCGCGCAGGCGCGCGACCAGCGCCCGCGTCTTCGCCTGGATCGCCGGGTCCGGAACGGGCAGGGAGGCGAGCCGCTCTGGGTGCGCATAAAGCCGGCGCGCCATTTCCTCCGGCGAGCCCGAAGGCGGCTCGGACCCGATGGGGCGGATGGCAGCCGGCGCTTCCAGGACCAGGCCCGCGACCCGCTCCGGCTCCTGCACCGCCAGCCACAACGCGACCTTGGCGCCGAACGAGGTTCCCATCAGATTGAATTTGTCGACGCCGAGATTGGTGATCGCAGCGGCCACGGTCTCAGCCAGTTCGGCCATCGTCCGCGTTCGGGTGTTCTCGGGCGAAGAGCCGAAACCCGGCATTTCAAAGGCGACCACCCGGTAATGCCGGCACAGCAGGTCATGCCCTGGGGTCAGGCGCATGCCGCCAGCGCCATGGAGATGCACGAGCGGCGTGCCCTGCCCGGCCTCCATGTAACGGATACGGAACCCGTTCCCCTCGACAAAACCTTCGCGGAACGCCGCGCCGGCGGCTCCATTTTTCAATCCGTCGTGGATCTGCGCCACAATCGGGCCCTTCTTGCTCATATCTCGCGGATGCACGGGAGGACCTTCTTCCCGAACAGTTCGAGGGCGCGCATCATGCCGTCGAGATTGCCGGTGCCGGGGTCTTGCAGCGAGATATCGACCACCCCGGCGCCAACCTCCTGGCGGCAGCGCCGGAGCTGTTCGACGAACTCGGTCGGGACCGCCGCAGAAGCTGATCGGCAACACGCCGCCGACGTTGGCGGGCCGCTTCTCACCGGCAATGTTGCGCGTGGTGTCCGACTGCAGCAGCGCATCGCGCAATCCGGCGCGCACCGGGAACGGTGCTTGCTTATCGCGCCGGCGCAGAGCCTCCTCAGCCTCCTCGTCGGTCTCGCCGAGGATCATATTGGCGCGGTAGATGATGTCGTCCGGACCCGGCTGCCAGCCATAGCGGGCGCATTGCTCGCGGTAGTAGTGCGCCGATTTCGCCATCAGCTCGAACGTCCCGTAGGAGAGGCCGATACCGAGCCGGTGACGCGCGGCAAATTCGCCCGCTTCCGCGCTGGTGCCGAGCGCATAGGTCGGCGGGTGCGGCTGAGATTGCGGGCGCGGCCAGACCGACACGGTGCGGTACTGGAAATAACGCCCTTGCCAGCCGAAGGGTTGCGGCTCGGTCCACGCCTTTAGGATCAGCTCCATTCCCTCGTCGGTGCGCTCGCGCGATTCCTTCGGGTTGAGGTCGTAGCTCAGATATTCGTTGGTCGTGCCGCGCAACAGCCCGACGACGATGCGCCCCGGCGCCATGGTGTCGAGCATCGCCAGTTCTTCGGCGATGCGGATCGGGTTGCTGACCGGCACGATCGGCCCGAGGAGGGCGATTTTTATCTTGTCGACCCGCGCCGCGAGGTAGGCGGCCGAGACGGCCGGCGACGGCGTCAGGATGCGCGGCGAATAATGGTGCTCGGAGACGCTGACCCAGTCGAAGCCGAGTTCCTCGACAAAACGCACTCGCTCGACCATGCCGCGATAGGCTTCGGCCCCGGTTTCGGGATTGTAGGAACCGGCCGGCACCGGCCATTCGCGTGGCAGGTCCGGCGGCGGGACATATCGGCCCGTTTCGAAATAGGAGACTTTCATGGCTCAAGCCCGTGAAATCGTAGGCGGGCGGTCCCTTGTTGCCGCCGCGCGACATCGCGTACGGCACACCTTGGATCGGCCAGCCAGTGCGCCAAATTACCCGTGTGGCCCGTCGCCGTCCATGTGTTCAGAGAGGCACCCTATTTGGGTAGCTCGTGATGCACGCCTCGACACGCCTAGCGGCCGGGCTTGAGAAGGTCTTGCCGACAACACCCTTGCTAAAACAAAAACGCCAGGCAACCGCTTTCCTCGCCAAGGTTGACATGGACGGCGTCTTAGACGAGTAAAATCCAGCGGTTTCGATGAACCGCTGCCACCGATGTTCAGGGGAAGGCTCCGATGGTTCGGGGAATAGGGGTAGCTTGCTGCGTGCCTGCCGCAGCCTTTTCGGTTGGTTTGCGAGCAGTTGGCTGGCGGGCCTGCGACATCGGGGATCGATGGCTTATCTAACGTTTGACTCTTCCGCGCAGGTAAAGAAGGCTAGGCTGGCAAGGGTCACGAAAGTTCTTCCTGGGATTGCGGATTTTGTTCTTACGCTATGACTGACGAATCCATAGCGGTCGTCGGAGCGTCCTGCCGATTCCCCGGGGCCGAAAACCTCGACGAGTTCTGGCAGCTGCTCGCATCGGCGGGCGATGCGGTCTCCGAAGTCGACGACCGGCGCTGGTCGACACGCTTCTATTACCATCCCGATCGCAGCGAGCCGGGCAAGAGCTATACTTGGTCTGCCGGGCTGATCTCCGGGGTCGACCTGTTCGAGCCTTCGTTTTTCGGTATCTCGCCGCGCGAAGCCGCGCAGATGGATCCTCAGCAGCGGCTCCTTCTGGAACTCGCGTGGCACGCCTTCGAAGACGCCGGCATTCCGCCCAGCAAGATGTCCGGCAGCGCTATGGGCGTCTATATTGGCGCCTCTGCCATCGATTATTCCGATCTGAGATTAGGAGACCCGGCGGGCGCCGATTCCTATTTTATGACCGGAAGCACCCTCAGCGTTCTGGCAAACCGAATATCTTACGTTTTCGATCTGCGCGGACCGAGCCTTGCCGTCGACACGGCGTGCTCGTCCTCGCTGGTCGCCCTTCACCATGCTTGTGAGGCGATTCGCAGCGAAAGAATTGGCGGGGCCATCGTCGGTGGCGTCAACCTTCTGCTCGCGCCCTACCCATTTATCGGGTTCTCGCGCGCTTCGATGCTCTCCCGACGAGGTCGCTGCTTTGCTTTTGACGAGAGGGCTGACGGCTATGTTCGCAGCGAGGGCGGCGCGGTCATAATTCTAAAGCCGCTCAGGGAGGCGATCGCCGACAAGGATCCGATCCGAGCGGTGATACGGGCTTCCGCGGTCAATTCCGACGGTCGCACGATCGGTCTGTCGCTCCCGAGCGAGTTGGCGCAGGCGGCTCTGCTGCGCGCGGTGTACCGGTCCGCCGGAATTGCTCCGGACGATCTCGCATTTTTCGAGATGCACGGCACGGGCACGGCGGCGGGCGACCCGATCGAGGCCGCCGCGGTAGGACATTCTCTGGGACAGAGCCGGTCTATGCCGCTGCCCATCGGATCGGTAAAGACCAATATCGGCCATCTGGAGCCGGCGTCGGGTATGGCCGGGCTGCTCAAGGCAGCGCTCGCTCTCGATCGGGAAATCATCCCGCCCACCATCCACTGCGAGAAGCCCAACCCGAGGATACCGTTCGAAGCGTTGAACCTGAGGCTGGTGCGCAATATCGAGCCGGTCAAGGCACCCGAGAGGGCTTACGCCGGCGTCAACTCTTTCGGGTTTGGCGGGACCAATGCCCATGTCGTGCTGGCCCGACCGACCCGGTGCAAGGAGGCATCGGCAGCAGGGCCACCGCCCCCGCTCGTCATCTCGGCACAGACCGAGGCATCGCTACGATCCCTCGTTCGGAGCTGGCGCACGGCGCTTGTCGAGGTTTCGCCCGAGCGGGCGCCGATGCTGCTGCGGGCGGCCGCCCGCGGGCGCGACCATCACCCGCACCGACTGGTCGCGCTCTCGCAAGATCCGGTGGCCATGGCGCAGACGCTCGCGGGGTTTCTCAACGACGAGCCGTCGCCCTTTCTGATCGCGGGTACCGGAGTTCGGGAAGGGAAGCTGGCGTTCGTCTTTTCGGGCAACGGGGCGCAATTCGCCGGCATGGGGCGCGATGCATTGCGCAGCAACGCGGCCTTCCGTGGCGCAATTGAAGATCTTGATCGCATACTTCGGCCGGAACTCGGCTGGTCGGTCGTTGCGCTTCTCGAAGCCGGCGCCGATGCCGGAGCGATGGCGCGGGCCGACATCGCGCAGCCGCTCCTCTTCGCCGTGCAGGTCGGCATCGTCGAGGCATTGCGCGAGGTCGGTATCAGCGCCTCGGGATACCTCGGCCACAGTGTCGGCGAGATTGCAGCGGCGTGGGCAGCGGGTGCGCTATCCCTCGGGGAAGCCGCACGCGTCGTCACAGCGCGCAGCCGGCAACAGCAGCGCACGCAGGGTGAGGGCCGCATGGCGGCGCTGGCGCTCGCTCCGGATGCCGCACGCGACTTCCTCGACGGGCTCGACAGTCCGGCCGAGATCGCCGCATTCAACGCCACGCATTCGGTAACCGTCTCTGGACTCAGCGCGGAGATCGAGCGTTTGGAAACGGAGGCGAAACGCCGCGGCCTCTGGTTTCGCCGGCTCGATCTCGATTTTGCATTTCACTCGCGACAGATGGACCCGATCCGCGAGGATCTGCTCGAGAGCCTGAGCGGCCTTTCATCCAGACGTCCGACGGCGAGGCTGGTATCGACGGTAACGGGGGAGGCGGTTGAGGACGATTCGCTCGACGCGGGCTACTGGTGGCGCAATATCCGCTACCCGGTGCGCTTGGCCGAGGCCACCGCATTCCTCACGGCCGAAGGCTATCGCATTTTCCTCGAGATCGGCCCGACGGCAATTCTGCAGTCCTATCTGACCGATGCCCTACGGGCGGCAAAGGTGGATGGACGCGTGCTAGCCACCCTTTCGCGCAAGCCGGTTGATGGCGACCCATTTCCCGCAATCGCCGCCAATTGCCACATCTCCGGATATGACTTTACGCAATCCTCCCGTTTCGATGGGATGGCCGATCCGCGCGGGCTGCCGCTCTATCCTTGGGATCGCCAGAGCTTCTGGTTTAGTCTCACGGCCGAGGCTGCCGATCCGGTAAATCCGCGCTTCGAGCACCCGCTTCTCGGGTTTCGCCAGCGCGGTCCGGTTCCGTGGTGGATTAACCATCTCGACGATCAGGTGCTCCCGTGGATCGGCGACCATGCGATCGAAGGCGTGCCGGTTCTTCCGGCGGCCGGGATTCTGGAGATGGCTTGCGCGGCTGCGAGAGCGCAGTGGCCGGACGCGCCTGTGCTCGAATTGCGCGATCTCGAAATCCGCCGACCGCTACCATTCGACAAGGGTCGAATGCGCGAGATGCGCGCCGTGATCGGCTCGGGGGAAGGCGATTGGGAGCTGGCGAGCCGCGTGCGCCTATCGAACGAACCGTTGACGGTTCATGCGGTTGGACGTCTCGGCGCGGAAACCGATACCCGCCGGACCCTGCGCTCTTCGGATACCGGACCGACTCGCCAGAAGATCGACGCGCAGACCCTCTACGATCTGGCGCGGCGCGCAGGGCTTGATTATGGCGCTCGGTTCCGAACCGTCAGCCTGATCGAAATCACTGGACCGGAAGCGGCGGTCGCATATCTCGATCCCGCGCCGGTCGCCGAAGATGTCGAGCCCTATTTGGTCCATCCTGCTTTGCTCGATGGTGCGTTGCAGGCGCTGATCGGGCTCTTGGCCGACGGCCGGGATCAGGTTCGGGGTAAGAGCTTTCTCCCTTGGCGCTTCGGTCGCGTGCGGTTTTTAGCACCGTTCGGACGGCTTCCCCGGCGCGCTGAATTGCGACTCACCCGGATCGGCACCCGGTCGGTATCCGCCGACATTGCGCTCTGCGACGGAGACGGCAATCTCGTGGCTGAACTCGTGGAGTGCTGGTTCCGTCGGGTCGAGCTGGCACGCGGGGGGTCGATCGACGAGCGCGCATTGCGCGTCGACCTCGTTCCCGCGCCGCTGACCGAGTTTGCTGGTGCCGCCGTATTAGAACGTGTCGGTGCGCTGATTTTGCGTCTTGCCGATGCTCGCGAGCCGGACCCGGCGCGGTGCGAACAGGCTCTGCTGCTCGATGCGCTGATCGGCTCGATCGCGCTTCGATCGATGACGCGCATCGTCGATGCCGGTCGTTCTTTCACGATCGAAGAGCTTGTCGAGACCGGCGTGCTCGCGCCAGCTTCCGGCGAACTTGCTGAATGGGCGCTGCGCCTGCTCGAACGGTTCGGTGCTGCCTCCCAGACCGGAGCGCAATGGCGGATAGAGGCGACAACCGACCTGCCCGATCTCGAGGAACTCTGGCGCCTGCTGCTCGCGGATGCGCCGGATTTGGTCGCGGAGCTCGCCCTCGCAGCCGCCGCCGTCAACAGCCTTCCGAACATTCTCGCCGGCGGGCCGCGGTCGCCCGATGCCTTACTCGCTCCAATGACGGACCATCTGCTCCACTCCTCGCCGGCGAGCGCCGCCAGTGTCGGCCTGCTGTGCGATGCGCTCCAGGAGATCGCCACGAATTGGCCCCGCGGCCGACCGCTGCGCATTCTCGAGCTCGGCGCGATCGGAGGTGGGGCGACCCGTCGAGTGCTCGACCGTCTGACGCAATCCGGTTCCGCTTTCAGCTATCTCGCAACCAATGGTGAGGGCGAACAAACTGCTCGGCTCTCGTTCCTGGCGGAGGCGTTCAACGGGGTTTCCGCCCGCCGGTGGTCACCGCAGGATGGAACGGAAGCGCTGGATCAGGCCGGCTTCGACATAATCCTGGCGGTAAACGCTTGTGCGCGCCTACAGCTCGACACCAACCGTTTTGCGGATCTGAGAAAGCTTCTCGCCCCCAACGGCGTTTTTGTCGCGGTCGAGCCCGAGCCGAACCCGCTTTGGGACATGGTATTTGGCCAGAGCCCGGGATGGTGGCAGGCGGGGCCGCGGGCGAGCGATGGATCGCCTCTCCGTTCTGCCGACGAGTGGCGCACAGAACTCGCTGCGGCGGGGTTCCGGTCTGCCGATGCGGCATCGGGCGCCTGGACACCGTGGCCGTGCACGGTGTTCTGGGGCACGGCCCCGGCCGGCGAGAAGGCGCCTTACGCGGATCCTAGCGAACCGCGTTCCATCTTAATCGTCGCCGGCGATGCGGTGCTTGCGGCCGTGGTGCGTCATTGCCTCGCCGAGGCTGGCCACCGCGTCAGGCTCGCTGGTCAGGCAGACGGGTTGGCGGACGAATTGCCGGATCGCGGTAGCGATGCGCTGCCGACGACTGTTCTTTTCATGGCTGACGGATCCTGCCCCGGTGACCCGACCGAACTCGCCTCGCAGCAAATTGTTGCATTGGCGCAAATCGCGACCCAGGCTGCCGAGCGCCGCTCAGAGCTCTGGGTCATAACCTCTGACGCCCAGCAGTCCTCAAAGATGGGCGAAACGCCAGGTCTCGTTGATAGCGCGATATGGAGTTTCGCACGCGTGCTCGCCAACGAGATGCCGCGGATCTCGCTGCGCCTCGTCGATTTCCCGGCAACCCTGGCGCCGAATGATCGCGCCCGGCAAATCGCCGTCGAGATGTCGGCCTGCAGCACTGAAGAGGAAATTGTCTGGACACCCGAAGGACGGCACGCGCTGCGGGTGCGCGGTGGTCTTCCGCCGCGATTGGCCGATCCCTCCGACGTCCTGACATTGGGCAGCCGCCATCCCGGAGGTCTCGACTCTCTCGGATGGGAGGTCGGGCCGCCACGACCCGTCGGACCCGGCCAAGTCGAGGTCGAGGTGCATGCCGCGGGACTCAATTTCCGCGACATGATGTGGGCAATGGGGCTGCTGCCCGAAGAAGCGCTAATCGACGGGTTTACCGGACCCACCTTCGGGTTGGAATGCGCCGGCATCATCAGCTCGATCGGCCCGAATGTGGAAGGTTGGGCGGTCGGCGATCGGGTCATGGGGTTTGCCCCCGCCTCGCTCAGCACGCGCGTTGTGACAATGGCGGATGCGCTCACCTCAATCCCCTCGGGAATGAGCTTTGCGGCGGCCGCAACCATTCCCGTAACCTTCGTCACCGTCATATACGCGCTGGGGCATCTGGCAAAGCTTGCACCCGCGGAGCACGTCCTCGTTCATGCCGCCGGCGGAGGCGTGGGGCTTGCCGCGATCCAGTACGCCAAGCATTGCGGGGCGGTTGTGATCGCCACGGCGGGATCGGAGGTGAAACGATCATTCCTGCGTCTGGCCGGCGCCGATCATGTGCTCGACTCGCGCGATCTCGGGTTCTGCAATGAGGTGCGCGAGATCACCGGGGGGCAGGGCGTCGATGTGGTGCTCAATTCGCTGAGCGGCGAGGCAATGGAGCGCAGCCTGGAAGTTCTCAGACCATTTGGCCGCTTCCTCGAACTTGGGAAACGGGATCTATACCTCAACCGGCGCATTCACTTGCGGCCGCTGCGCCAGAACATCTCGTATTTCGCGATCGACATCGACCAGCTGCCGACACGCCGGCCGGACTTGGCCCGTGACCTCTTGGGCGAGGTGTCCGCGGCCCTCACCGAGGGGGCTATCCGGCCGCTGGCTCATCGGATTTTCTCGTTTGGCGAGCTTGACGACGCGATCCGACTGATGCAGTCGTCGGCTCATATCGGCAAGCTCGTGCTCGAACCGCGCGCCAATGCCGGCGTGCGGCTTCGCGAGCCGCCGGAGATAACCCTGCGGCGCGATGGAACCTATCTCGTCACCGGCGGCGTCGAAGGGTTCGGGTTCGAGGCCGCGCGGTGGCTGGTCTCGCACGGCGCCGGCTCGATCGCCCTGATCGGCCGCCGCGGGTCGGCCACCCCAGGATGCAACGCGAGGATTGAAGAACTCGAAGGCGCCGGCGCCGAGGTCCGCGTGTACTGCGGAGATGTCGCCGACCGCGCTTCCTTGGCCGGGGTCCTCGAGGCGATCCGGGCGGCCCAGCCGCCGCTCCGCGGCATCGTGCACGCTGCCTCGGCGATCGACGACGGTCTTGCCTCGGAAATTGAGATTGCGCGGCTGCAAGCGGTGCTTCGGCCAAAACTCGGCGGGGCGTTGGCTCTCGACGCCCTGACCCGGGACGATCCCGTCGATTTGTTCTTGCTGTTCTCCTCGGCGACGACTTTGGTCGGCGCACCTGCGCAAGGCGCCTACGTGGCAGCGAATACTGCCCTCGAAGCCTTGGCGCGGCGGCGCCGGGCTGACGGACGGCCGGCGCTCGCCGTCGCCTGGGGTCCGATCGCGGATGCCGGCTATCTGGCCGAGAGGCCGGAGACCCGTGATGCGCTCGCGCGCCGGCTCGGCGCGAAACCGACCTCCGCGGCCGAAGCACTGGCCGGACTGCCCGCGATGATTGCGAGCGGTTTGCCCGTTGTCGCCTTCGCCGAAACCAATTGGAGCGAAGCTCGGCGTTTTCTGCCGATCCTCGCCAGCCCGCTATTTTCGGAAGCCCGCACGAGCGGTTCGGCATCCTCCTCGGACGAGTCGCTCAACGAGCAAATCGCCAGTCTCGATCCGGACGCCGCACTTGCCCTGCTCAAAACCGTGGTTGCCGAGGAAGCGGCGACGATTTTGCGGCTGCCGGCGAGCGGGATCGACCCGCTTCGTCCGCTTTCGGAAATGGGGATGGACTCGTTGATGGCGGTCGAGCTTCGCCTCGCTCTCGAAAGCCGGGTTCGGGTGGATCTGCCGCTGGTTTCGCTCGCCGAAGGAACGAGCGTAGCGTCGATTGCGGGGCGGCTTGCCACAGCGATCTCGACCGGCCCGAAGGACGGCGAACTGATCGCCCTGGTCGCGCGTCACGAGGGCATGGATGAGTTGCGCTCTCCTGCGGACGATGCACAGAGAACCCCCGTAACGGTCGAGCCGAAATCGGTGGCCGCGGAATAGCCGATGGAACCGCGCCGGAACCTGTTCGGCTTGTCGGCTCAGGCCAAGGCGCTCCTGATCGAGAAGCTTTCTTCGAGTGCTCCGGCGCGATCGCCGCGGGTCGCACGCCGCTCCGACTCGGCGGATGAGGACGGCACCGGGCGCCTGGACGTGTCAAGGCTGGAAGGGTTTCGAGAAATCCGGATGATCCGCGAAGCCGCGGATTTTCTCGGCATATCCGATCCATTCTTTCGCGTTCACGAGGGAATTGCCGGTGCCGAGACGGTGATCGATGGCCGAAGCTTCATCAATTTCGCATCCTACAACTACATCGGTCTGAACGGACATCCGGATATTGTGAGCGCCGCAAGGGCAGCGATCGACCGCTACGGGACCTCCGTCTCGGCGAGCCGTCCGGTTTCCGGCGAGCGCCCGGTTCATCGGGCTCTGGAGCGCGCCCTTGCTCGCGTCCACGGGACCGAGGACTGCGTTGTTCTGGTTGGCGGCCATTCGACGAACGTTACGGTAATCGGACATTTGCTCGGCCGCGAGGACGTGATCGTCCACGATGCGCTGATCCACAACAGCATTGTTCAGGGCGCAATCCTTTCTGGGGCCCGGCGGGTACCATTTCCGCATCTCGACCACGAAGCCGCCGATCGTTTGCTTCGTGAAACGCGCCCACGCGGCGGGCATGCGCTCCTCGTCATCGAGGGGCACTACAGCATGGATGGCGATGTCCCCGATCTGCCGGCCTTCATCGCTGCGGCCCGCCGCAATCGGGCCTGGCTGATGGTCGATGAAGCGCACGCGCTGGGTGTGCTCGGGCCGCGTGGTTTTGGCAGCGCCGACCGGTTCGGCGTCGATCCCGGGGAGGTCGACGTATGGATGGGCACTCTCAGCAAGAGCCTCGTGTCGTGCGGCGGCTACATTGCCGGCAGCAAGGATCTCGTGGATTATTTGAAAGTCGCAGCGCCCGGTTTCGTCTTTTCGGTCGGGATGGCCCCAGCGGCGGCCGCAGCGGCGCTCTCCGCGCTCGAACTTCTCGAGCGCGAGCCGGAGCGGGTGCGCCGGCTCAATGACCGGGCCGCGCTGTTCCTGAAGCTCGCGCGGGAGAGCGGTCTCGATGTTGGGGGCTCGATCGGGGCCGCGATCGTGCCGATCGTCACCGGCAGCTCGATCCGCGCCGGGCGCCTCGCGCAGGCGCTGTTCGACCGAGGGGTAAACGTCCAGCCGATCCTCTACCCGGCGGTGCCGGAGCGAGCCGCCCGGCTACGCTTTTTCGTGACTGCCTCGCACACCGAGGAACAGATCCGAAATGCTATCGCAATATTGCTGGAAGAGAGTTGCCGCGTGGCGTCGGAGCCGAGCGATTTGGCGGCGGTCGCGCGGCACATCGGGAAACGGAACTTGTTCTCGCGATAGGCTGGCGCCGTGCCTTTTCACCGCAGCCGGAAATAGTGAACGCTGAACAGTTCGGCCGAGTCAGTCCAGGTGTCGACCGGACGAAAGCCGGCGAGTGCCGCCAAGGCACGGAACTCATCAACCGAATATTTGTATGAATATTCGGTGTGGATCAGTTCGTCCTTGGCGAAACGGAAGCGTTTTCCCAGGATCCGGGCAGTCTGGTCGGCGAGGCTGCGGATATAGATTTCGACCCGGCCTTCGGCAATGCTGTAGAACGCCAGGTGCTCGAACCGGTCAATATCGAGGTCGCCGTCGAGCTCGCGATTGACGCGTTCGAGGAGGTTGAGGTTGAACGCGGCGGTCACCCCGGCTCGGTCGTTATACGCGGCCTCGAGGATGTCGGTCTCTTTCTTCAGATCGACGCCGATCAGCATTTCGCCGCCCCGCCCGAGGATGTGCGCGTAGTTGGCGAGAAACGCAACGGCGGCATCGGGCTCGAAATTGCCTATCGTCGAGCCAGGGAAAAATCCGACCCGCTTTCCTCCAGCGCCGGGCAATGACGGCAACGGAAAGGGGCGAGTGTAGTCGGCGCAAACGGCGATAACCGGCACCGACGGAAAATCCTCGGCCAAACTGACCGCCGCATCGCGCAAGTGCTCGCGCGAGATGTCGACCGGAACATAGGCCGCAGGCTGTTCGAGCGCCTGAAGCAGGATGCGAACCTTTTGACTGGCGCCGCTGCCAAACTCGATGACGCGGCAATGCGGACCCATCTCAGCCGCGATATCGCTCGAATTCTCTTCGAGGATCGCGATCTCGGTACGTGTCGGATAGTATTCGGGCAGGCGGCAGATTTCCTCAAACAACGCCGAGCCGCGCGCGTCATAAAAGAACTTGCACGGAATCCGCTTGTGGGCGCGCGCGAGGCCCGCCAGCACCGCATCCCGAAAGCTTTCTTCGCCGGGTGCCAGGTCATGGAAGGCAAAGCGCGCGCCATGTTTCATTCAAGGTCCTCCGCCAGCCGCAGCCCGGCGAAGGCCCAACGCGCCGACGGCGGGAAAAAGTTGCGATAAGTGGCCCTGATGTGCCCGGTCGGGGTGATTGACGACCCGCCCCGCAGCACGATTTGGTTACACATGAACTTCCCGTTATATTCACCGATTGCGCCGCCGGCCGGGCGAAAGCGGGGGTAAGCGGTATAGGGACTGGCCGTCCATTCCCACACGTCGCCGTACATTTGCCGCAGCCGGGGTGTGGCGTCCGACAAGACGCCCGCGCACGGGTGAAAGTGGCCGCGATCGGTGAAGTTGCCCGAGACAGGCACATCTTCGGCTGCGGTCTCCCATTCCGCTTCGGTCGGCAATCGTTTCCCTGACCATCTGGCGAAGGCATCGGCTTCGTAAAAGCTGAGGTGGCAAACCGGCTCGGCCGGGTTCAGCCGGCGGCGGCCGGATAATGTAAAGACCGACCACTCCTCGTCCTCGCGGAGCCAATAGAGCGGCGCTTCCCACCCCTGCTCGCGAACTGTCGCCCACCCGTCGGACAGCCAGAATTCCGGTATCCTGTAACCTGCGCCCTCAATGAAGCCGAGATATTCGCCGCAGCTCACCGGCCGCGTCGCAAGGCGAAACGGTTCGAGCCAGACCTTGTGCCGGGGGCTCTCATTGTCGAAAGCGAAACCCGATCCCGCGTGTCCGATCTCCTTCAGGCCGCCGGCAAAGTCTACCCAAGTGAGGGGGTGCACCGCCCCCTGCAGCTGCAACTGCGGCGCCTGATAAGCGGGCAGCAGAGGGTTGACCGAGAAAACATGCTTGATGTCCATCAGGATCAGCTCCTGATGTTGCTGCTCGTGGTGAATGCCGAGTTCAAGCACGGCTGCGACCTCACTCCATTCCGGTTCGGCGACCCGCTCGATCAGCCGAGCCATCGCCGAACCCACATGATCACGATAGGCCATGACGATATCGACGGTCGGACGCGACAAGAGGCCGCGCTCGGGCCGCGGGTGACGCGGCCCGACGGCCTCGTAATAAGAGTTGAAGAGATAGCCGAAGGCGGGGTCGAACACGCGGTATTCGGGGTCGAACCGGGCCAACAGGAATGTCTCGAAAAACCAGGTGGTGTGCGCGAGGTGCCATTTTGTCGGACTGACATCCGGCATCGACTGGATTGACTGATCCTCTGCCGTCAAGTTGGCGGTCAGCGATTTGGTCTCTCGCCTCACCGCTTCGAACCGTTGGAAAGCAGTGTGGCGATCGGCGCGGTAAGTTTCCTCTTGCACGGCAATTTCAGGCACGTTGTCCCCCATACCCTATTGCATTGCCCCCGCTAACACCCCTGTTACCGAGTTGTTTCGCTAGCTCAGATAACGATCGCGCAGATGGCGCTCGAAGCTCGCCGTCCCGAGCGGCCGCCCAGTGGCGGTTTCGACCAGCTCCGCCGTCGACAACAGCGATCCCTTGGAATGCACTCGCTCTCGCGCCCAGCCGAGCAGCGGCGCAAATTCGCCCTCCGCAATCGCTTGCATCAGGCCCGGGACATCGCGGCGCGCCGCTTCGAACAGCTGGGCCGCGATCAGCGCGCCGAGTGTATAGGTCGGGAAATACCCCCAATTGCCATCGTACCAGTGAATATCCTGGAGACAGCCGTCGCGGTCATTGTGCGGCACGACCCCAAGTATTTCGCGCATCGCATCCGCCCAGGCGACGGGGAGGTCCACCGGATGGAGCTCGCCGTCGAGCATCGCGCGTTCCAGTCGGTAACGCAGGATCACGTGCGTCGGATAGGTCACCTCATCGGCGTCGACCCGGATGAAACCGCGCCGAACCCGGATTTGACGCCGGTACAGCGCGTCGACGTCCCATTCCGGCCCGTCGCCGCCAAAAGCCTCGCGGATGATCGGGGCCGCGTAGGTCAAAAAAGCACGGCTGCGGCACACCTGCATTTCGAGCAGCAGCGATTGGCTCTCGTGTATTGCCATGCCGCGGGCGCGGCCGACCGGCTGAAGCCGCCATTCGGCCGGGAGCCCTCGCTGATAGAGGGCGTGCCCGGTCTCGTGCAGCACCCCCATCAAGGCCCGCGCAAAATCGTCCTCGTTGTAGCGCGTCGTGATCCGCACATCTTCAGGGGTCCCGCCGCAAAACGGATGGGCGCTGATGTCCAGCCTGCCATGCGCGAAGTCGAAGCCGATACGTTCCATCAGCCGCATGGCGAGGCGGCGCTGCGTTTCGATCGGGAAAGGGCCGCAGACGGGTGCCGAGGACAGTGCCGCCTGGCGGTCCAGGGCGCCCTCGATCAAATCGGGCAAGAAACCCGCGATCTCACCGAACAGACGATCGATTTCGGCAACCGAGGCGCCCGGCTCGTATTGGTCGAGCAAAGCCTCGTAAGGACTTGTTCCGAGTAGCCCGGCTTTGGCGGAGGCGATTTCGCGTTCGATACGGAGAATTCCCTCGAGCCCCGGAAGCACGGCGGCAAAGTCGTTGTCCAAGCGGCCTCTGCGCCATACGGCTTCGCATTCCGAGCAGGCCCGTGACTCGGCCTCGACAAGCGCAGCCGGTACCGCTGTGGCGTGCTGCCAGCGTCGACGCATTTCGCGCAGATTGGCGCGTTGCCAGTCTCCAAGCCCATCAGCCGCGGCCTCGGCTTCGGCCAGCAATCCCTCTATCTCGGGCGCGACCAAATGCTGATGAGCAATCAGCCGCAAGGTCGCGAGTTGCTCGGCGCGCGCCGCCGCTCCACCGCTGGGCATGATTGCCGCGGTATCCCAGTGGAGAACCGAAATGGCTTGCTCGACCGCGCCCAGTCGTCGGAACCGCTGTTCCAGCTCACGATAGACGGTCATGCCACTCCCGCGTTACGGCGATGGTAAAGGACATAGATGACGACCAACGCAACCGCCAGTGAAAACCATGTGATCGCATATTGCAGGTGGTTGTTCGGCAGCGTGAGGCGGGTGACGCCCCCTTTCGGCCAGCCGCCGGGGTTGGGGGTCGCGTCGGCGTCTATGTAGAAGGGTGCAACCCGGTCGAGCTTGTCCGCCGCGCCCATTGCCGGGAGGTCAACCCAGAACCAGTAGTTCAGGTCGGGGCGGTTGTCGGGCAGAAACCAGTTTGGCCTCCCGGCCGGCGGCAGCCGCAGCAACCCTTGCACGCGGATTGTGCCGGCGATCTGGCCGGCGGCGCGTTTCGCCGGATCCTTCAGTTCGGCCGGGATATATCCGCGATTGACGAAGACAACGCGGCCCCCCGGCTCCAGTAGCGGCGTCAGGATTTGATATCCCTGTCCACCGCCCTCCGCGGTCGCGCCGAGAAAGATTTCTTTGTCGTTGAGGAAGACTCCTTCGTCGCTGACGTGGCGGAACTCCATATCGCGCGCCTCGGCGAGGCTTTTCGGCACGGCAGCCGGCGCGGCTGCGACCGCGGCCTGCCTTTGGGCGATCAGATCCTGCTTCCAGAAAAGCCGCTCCACCTGCCACGCACCGAGCCCGAAGCAGATCAGCAGCGCCGGCAGGGAAAACACGGTAGGCCAAAGCAGCGGCCGAAAATTTGTCATCCAGGACGGCACGACTCCAAAGACCCTCGTCCTGCGAAGCGCAAGCGGAATTTCAAGACGGGGGCGGCGCGACCAGGAGATGGTGACGATATTGCAGCGCGATCAGACCGGCTTTCAGGGGTCGCAGCATGAGGATTGCGCCGCCGATGATAAACGGCGTCCACAGAACGAGATGTACCCAGATTGGCGGTGAAAACTTCATCTCGACTGCCGCCGCGAGCGCTACGACGATCAAGCCCAGGAAAAAGATGACAAAAACGGCCGGACCGTCCCCCGCGTCTTGTGCGGAGAGATCAAGACCGCAGACCTCGCACGCACCGCGCACGTTCAGGAGCCCGGTAAATAATCTGCCCCTGCCGCAACGCGGGCATCGACAGCCGAGTGCGGCGCGGATAGGGGAGATTGCCGGAATATCGTTCATCCCGCCACGCCGGCTCCGCCGCTGCCCTCGCCCCACCAGTAGACGCAAACGAACAAGAACAGCCACACGACATCGACGAAATGCCAATACCACGCGGCTGCTTCAAACCCGAAGTGATGGTCGGGTTTGAAGTGTCCAGCCCACGCCCGGCAGAGACAGACGATCAGAAAAGTCGTCCCGATGATGACGTGAAAGCCGTGAAACCCGGTCGCCATGAAAAACGTCGATGGATAGATGCCGTCGGTAAAGTGAAACGGCGCATGGCTGTATTCATAGGCCTGAACCGACGTGAAGCAAATGCCGAGAAAGACGGTCAGTACCAGTCCGCGCAACAAACCGCTGCGGTTGCCTTCGATCAGCGAATGATGCGCCCAAGTAACCGTGGTTCCCGACAACAGCAGGATCAACGTATTCAGAAAAGGGAACTCGAACGGATCGAACGGGTGGATGGTCTTTGGCGGCCAAGCGCCGCCTACCGGGAACAGGCTCGATGCGAAAAAGGCCCAGAAAAACGCGGCGAAAAACATCACCTCGGAGGCGATGAACAGCGCCATGCCATAGCGCAGACCGAGCTGCACCACCGGGGTGTGATAGCCCTGGAACGTCGCCTCGCGAATGACGTCGCGCCACCACACCGCCATCGTCGTCAGCACCGCGAGGACGCCGATGATCAAGAGAGTCCATCCATAGCCGTGCATGTAGAGGACCCCGCCGGTGGTGATCAGACCGGCAGCAACGGCCCCGAACAGCGGCCAGATGCTGGGTGCGACGAGATGATAGGGATGCTTCGGCGGGGCGTGTGCTTCGCTCATGGGTTGGGGCTCGGATCGGTCAATTTACGGAAGCGGGCTGCGATCGAGGTGCCGCTGACGCAGTCGGCGATGCAGCCTCGGGCGCCCGAAACATCGTATAGGACAACGTGATCGAGCGTACCTCGCTAGTGCCGGAGTCGGTCGAGATGTCGGGGTCGACAAAGAAGACAACTCCCATATCCACGCTCTGACCCGCCGCCAAGGTCTGACTGTTGAAGCAGAAGCACTGCAGCTTGTCGAAATAGATTCCGGCCTTGGTCGGAGTGACGTTGTAGACCGCCTGGGCGGTGACCGGCGCCGCGGTGCGGTTCACGGCGCGAAAAAAGACCTGGTTTTGAGCGCCCGGATGAACCGATATCGCGTTCTTCAAGGGGCGAAATTCCCAATCGAGACCGGGGGCGACCTGGGCATCGAAGCGCACGGTGATCAGCCCGGCGGCGATTTGGGTCGGCGCCGCCTCCGCACGCTGGGTGGTGCCGCCAAAGCCGGTCGCGGCGCAGAACAGCCGGTAGAGCGGCACCGAGGCAAAGGACAGCCCGACCATGCCGGCGACTACGGATGCCAGCAGCACGACAGTCGCCCCGTTGCGCCTACGGTGCGATGGTCTCGCCGTAGCCACCCGCTAACCCCCCATCCGCACGATCGCGAGGGCGTAGAACAGCGCGACCAGGGCGACAAGCACGGCCACCAGCGCGCGGTTGCGGGCACGAATGGTCTGTTCCCGGTCGGGGTCCGCGGCAATCAAAGCCAAGCCCCGCTCGCGTGGTCGACCAGCAAGAGGCTGAAGATCAGAAACAAATAGAGCAGCGAGAAGGCGAACATCCGGCGCGCACTGCGATCGGTCGGATCGCGGCAGACAAGGATGGCAGAGCCCGTGAAGATGCCGCTCAACAACAAAGCACCGGCGCCATATAGCGCCCCCGCCACCCCGAGCAGGTACGGCGCGAGGGCGACGGGCCACAGCACGACCGTATAGAGGAGCATCTGCCGTTTCGTTTCGCGCGCTCCGGCGACGACCGGCAACATGGGCACGCCTGCGGCGGCATAGTCGCCGGCGCGGTACAGCGACAACGCCCAGAAGTGCGGCGGCGTCCAGAAAAAGATCACCGCGAACAGCGCGATCGCTCCCCAACCGATGTCGCCGGTGACCGCGGCCCAGCCGATCATCGGCGGGAAGGCGCCCGCGGCTCCGCCGATCACGATGTTCTGCGGAGTTCGGCGCTTCAGCCAAATCGTGTAGACAAAAACATAGAAGGCGATCGTCAGCGCGAGGAGCTCGGCCGCCACTGTGTTGACCGCCAACCCCATCATCAGCACGGCCCCGACACCGAGCACAACGCCGAAGCCGAGCGCCTCGCCGGGCATCATTCGTCCCGCCGGCAATGGCCGGCCTGCGGTCCGGCGCATAACAGCATCTAAGTCGCGGTCGTACCACATATTGATGGCGCCCGCTGCTCCCGCCCCGATCGCAATGCACAGCACCGCGATTATTGCGAGCAACGGATGGAGATGGCCGGGGGCCAGAACGAGCCCGACCAGCCCGGTGAAGACGACGAGCGACATCACCCTGGGTTTGAGGATCTCGACATAATCCGCAACCCCCGCCGGCGCCGTAGCGAGGCGCAGCGGAATGGATGGCGGGGTCGCAGAAACGTCGCTCACGAGGACGCCTTCTCCAGTTCAACCAGCCAGTTAAACTACCACGGGTAATTCTTCGTAGCTGTGGAACGGCGGCGGTGAAGACACCTTCCATTCGAGGGTCGTTGCGCCCTCACCCCAGTAATTGGCGCCGACCCGCCGACCCGCCGTCAGCGTGTGCAGCACGATGAACACGAAGAACAAGGTCGAGCCGAACGAGATGAAAGACCCGATCGAAGCGATAAAGTTCCAGGGAGCGAACGCATCGGGGTAGTCGGCGATCCGCCGCGGCATGCCGGCGAGCCCGAGAAAATGCATCGGAAAGAAGGTCAGGTTGACCCCGATAAAGCTGGTCCAGAAGTGGATCTTGCCCCAAGTCTCGTTGTACTGGCGGCCCGACATCTTGCCGATCCAATAGTAGAAACCGGCGAAAATCGAGAACACTGCGCCGAGCGACAGCACGTAGTGGAAATGCGCCACCACGTAATAAGTATTGTGCAGCGCAAAATCGACGCCGGCATTGGCCAGCACGACACCGGTTACGCCGCCGACCGTGAACAGGAAAATGAAGCCCATCGCCCATAACATCGGCGTCTTGAATTCGATGGAGCCGCCCCACATCGTCGCAATCCAGGAGAAGATTTTGACCCCGGTGGGGACCGCGATGACCATGGTCGCCGCGGTAAAATAGGCGCGCGCATCGACCGAGATGCCGGTCGTGAACATGTGATGCGCCCATACGACGAAGCCGATGACGCCAATCGCGATCATCGCATAGGCCATGCCGAGGTATCCGAACACCGGCTTTTTCGAGAAGGTCGAGACGACCTGCGATATCATCCCGAACCCCGGCAGGATCAGTATGTAGACTTCGGGGTGGCCGAAGAACCAGAACAGGTTCAAGAACAACAGCGGGTCTCCGCCGCCGGCCGGGTCGAAGAACGTCGTGCCGAAGTTGCGGTCGGTCAGCAGCATCGTGATCGCGCCGGCGAGCACCGGCAGCGCCAGCAGCAGCAGAAATGCGGTGACCAGGATCGACCACACGAACAGCGGCATCTTGTGCATCGTCATGCCGGGGGCGCGCATGTTGAGGATCGTCGTAATGAAGTTGATGGCGCCCATGATCGATGACGCGCCGGCGAGATGCAGCGCGAAGATCACCATATCGACCGATGGTCCGGGATGGCCGACCGGCCCGGACAGCGGCGGGTAGATCGTCCACCCTACCCCGGCGCCCTGTCCGACCATAGTCGAGCCGAGTAGCAGCGCAAAAGCCGGGACCAAGAGCCAGAAGCTGACATTGTTCATCCGCGGGAACGCCATATCGGGCGACCCGATCATCAGCGGCACCATCCAGTTCCCGAAGCCGCCGATCATCGCCGGCATGATCACGAAGAACACCATGATCAGGCCATGCGCGGTGACGATGACGTTGTACAACTGATGGTCTGAGATGAACTCATTGGCCGGATGTATCAGCTGCATCCGCATGATGATGGACAGCAGCCCGCCGATCACCCCGGCAACGATTGCGAACAGCAGGTAAAGGGTGCCGATATCCTTGTGGTTGGTCGAACAAAACCAGCGGGTGAAGAACCCTGGCGCGTGACCGTGGCCATACACGTCATGACCGTGCAGGTCGGCGACGTCGACACCGCGCTCGTAAGCCATTTCTCGCTCCCTCGATCTCAGTTTCCAGCCGGCTCAGTTTCCAGCCGGCTCAGTTTCCAGCCGCCGGCTGCGCGGCGTCGGTGGTAGCCGGAGCAGAAGCGGCGGCGACGCGCACCGCATCGTCGCCTCCGTCTTTATGGGCGAACTTCTTTTTGGCGTCGCCGAGCCATCGCTCGAAATCGCCTTTCGACACCGCCTCGATCTTAATCGGCATGAAGGCGTGGTTGATGCCGCAGATCTGATTGCACTCGCCGTAGTAAACACCAGGCCGCTCCACCTTCATCCAGCTCTCGTTGAGCCGGCCGACGATCGCGTATTCCTGGACCCCAAACGATGGAACGAACCAGCTGTGGATCACATCGGTGCCGGTTACGTAAACGCGGATCACCGTGTCGACCGGGACGACGAGCGGATTGTCCACGTCCAACAGCCGCTTCTGGCCGGGCTTCAGATCGGCCTCCGGAATGATGTTGCTGTCAAATGAGAGCCCGCTTTGGTCGGGATATTCGTACGTCCAGTACCACTGATGCCCGGTGACTTTGATCGTCATGTCCGGGTTGGGCACCCGGTCCATGTAATACATCAGCTTGAAGGACGGTATCGCGATAATCACCAGTATCAGAACCGGCACCACGGTCCAGAGCATCTCGATGATGGTGTTATGCGAAGTCCGCGTCGGCACCGGGTTGCGTTCGTGGCGAAAGCGAATGATGACGTAGAGCAACAGACCCAAGACGAATAGAGTGATCAGAAAGATGATGACCAAGAGCTCGTTGTGAAACGCGGTCAGCCGGTCCTTGACCGGCGTGGCCGGCGGCTGCATGCCGATTTCCCAGCGCCACGGCCCATCTGCCCAAGCAAGCGCGGAGAAGGCGGTAGTGACGATCAACACCAGCGCGAGCGTAAACAGTGCCCGGGCGGCGACCTTCCTCGTGACCAATCTCGTCATCTCACCTTGAGCCTGCAGCCTCTCACCCCTCGCTGGCACCCGGAGCGGCGTTTTCGAGAGGGCTTCCGAGAGGGGAGAACCTGTCCCCATTCCGCTCGACCAAATCTATCATCGGCTCTGTTCGAGCCCGAACGCCAGTACAGAGCTATACCATAGCTCGCCGGGACAACAACCGGCACAAACCCGGCTGCGACCGTTTGCGTCAAGCCGCCGCACGCCAAGCAGTCGGTGGGAAGCGTTGGGTCACGGAACTTGCGCCTTTTTCTGTGGGTCGGCTGCGACCATATTGAGGCGCACCCTGTACGGAGTTTCAAATGACCGATCTCGCCGTCACCGACGTGCTGTTTTTTGAACGGACGGGCATGGAGCCGGCCCGCATCGAGGCGCTCGTCGACCAATCCTTGGCCGGAATGGATGACGGCGAGCTCTACCTCGAATACAGTCAGTCCGAGAGCCTTGCGCTCGATGACGGCCGGATCAAGAGCGCAAGTTTCGATACGACACAGGGGTTCGGCCTGCGGGCAGTTGCCGGCGAGGCGGCCGGCTATGCACATGCCTCCGAGCTGTCGGAGGCGGCGATCCGACGCGCGGCGGAAACTGTCCGGGCGGTCGCGAGCGGTCACTCGGGGGTGTTCGCCGCGCCCCCTCCCGGGACAAACCGGAGCCTCTATACCGAACAAAACCCACTCGGTCTCGTCGATCTCGGCGCAAAAACGCGGCTCCTGGCGGAAATAGACGCTTATGCGCGCAGCCGCGATCCGCGAGTAAGACAAGTCATGGCCTCGCTCGGCGGCGTCTGGCAAGCGGTGCAGATCATTCGCCCCGATGGCCGGCGGGTCGCGGATATCCGCCCGCTGGTGCGGCTCAATGTGGCGATCGTCGTCGGCGACGGCGACCGCATGGAGACCGGCTCCTCCGGCGCCGGGGGCCGCGTCGGCTACGATCTTTATCTCGATCCGCAGCAATGGAAGGCGCAGGTCGAGGAGGCCTTGCGTCAGGCGCTGGTTAATCTCGGCTCGGTGCCCGCGCCGGCGGGCGAGATGACCGTCGTTCTGGGGCCGGGGTGGCCGGGGGTCATGTTGCACGAGGCGGTCGGCCACGGGCTCGAGGGCGACTTCAACCGCAAGAAGACATCGGCTTTCTCTGGAATGATCGGGCAACGCGTTGCGAGCGAGGGCGTGACGGTCGTCGACGACGGGACAATTCCCGACCGGCGCGGCTCGCTGACCGTCGACGATGAGGGGACCCCGACGAATTGTACCGTCCTGATCGAGGACGGCATCCTCAAAGGCTATATGCAGGACCGCATGAACGCGCGCCTCCTCGGCGCCGCTCCGACCGGAAACGGCAGACGCCAGAGCTTTGCGCACGCCCCGATGCCGCGCATGACGAACACCTATATGCTGGCCGGGAAACAAGACCCGCAAGAAATCATCGGCTCGGTAAAGCGTGGCCTTTACGCCGTCAATTTCGGCGGTGGGCAAGTCGACATCACCTCAGGCAAGTTTGTGTTCTCGGCGTCTGAGGCCTATCTGATAGAGGAAGGCAAGGTCGGGCCGGCGGTCAAAGGCGCGACATTGATCGGCAACGGGCCGGATGCGCTGACCAAAATCACAATGATCGGCAATGATCTCCGCCTCGATGACGGGATCGGCACCTGCGGTAAGGACGGCCAGGGCGTGCCGGTCGGCGTCGGTCAGCCGACATTGCGGATGGACGGGCTAACGATCGGTGGCACGAGCGCGTGAGGCGCACTGCAGCCGCACTCTTCCGAAGCGCCTTTCTTTCAGCGGCAGTACTAACCACCTATCCGTTTGATACGGCTTGGGCTTGCGCGGATTTCGCGACGGCGCCGTCGAGCCGCTGGTCCCTGACTACCAAGGCCGGCGTCTCGTGGCTGGTGACACCCTGCGGCGAGCGCTTTTTCAGCCTTGGGGTCAATGTCCTGGACGGCGGCTATCCCGAGCGCGAGACGGCCGGCAAGGTTTGGTACAGCTGGAAGGCCTTCGCCCCGACTTTGGCAGATTGGGCGGCCGAAACCCGCCACCGCCTGTTCACCTGGGGCTTCAATAGTGCAGGCGGCTGGGCGCTCCCGCCCGAGACGTTGAAGCTTCCGACAATCATCAATCTCGAACTCGGGCGCCTCGCCCGGTTTCACTGGTTCGACCCGTTCGACCCGGAAACCGAGAAGCGGATGAACGCGCTGGCCCGCGAGCTTGTCGCACCCTACCGCGGTTCGCCCTACCGGATCGGCTATTTCTCGGACAATGAAGTCGGCTGGTGGGCCGGAGCGTTGTTCATCTTCTATTCGGCGAAGCCGGCGAGCTCGTTTACGAAGCAGCGCTGGGTCGAAACGCTGCGCCGGCATTATGCCGGTGACTGGTCGCGCTTCACCGCCGATTTTCTGCCCCCCGGCGGGGTCGCTTCGTGGGAGGCGCTTCTCGCCACCACGGAGAGAACCCGGATGAGGCCGGGTGGCGCGGGGAGTCATGCGGTGCGCGAGTGGACCGGTATCGTCGCCGAACACTATTATGCGCTCGCCGAGCGGGCGATCCGCGCCGCCGACCCCGATGCGCTGTACTTCGGCGACCGGCTGCCGATCTATTACGATCCGGCGGCGGTGCGGGCGATGGCACCACATGTCGACGCGATTGCCGCGAACTATAACGTCGACAGCGCCGACGGCTGGATCGCGGATTACTTTTTCGACGGGCTGAGGAAACTATCGGGCGGCAAGCCGGTCCTGATATCCGAGTGGTTCTTTGCAGCCCGCGAGAACCGCACGGGGAACCGTAACAACGGCCACCTGATGACGGTTGCGACGCAAAATGAGCGGGGCATCGGCGCGGCCGCCGCCACTCTCAATTTCGCGGCGATACCGGAAATCGTCGGGGCTCACTGGTTCCAGTACTACGACCACCCGAAGGGCGGGCGTCGCGACGGAGAGGATTACGATTTCGGGCTGGTCGATATCAACGACCAGCCCTATCGGCAGCTGACCTCGGACCTCGCAATCGCCAACCGACGCGTCCGCCAGGTTCACTCCGGCGCGGCGATCTCGACGGTGCCTTCAGCGTCGCCAAGCATCATCACGCTGCCCCACGCGGCCATATCGGTCGACGATCATTCGCTCGCCGATTGGCCCAAGCCGTCCAGTCTGTTGCCGCGGCTCAGGCCCTCGCCGGGTGCGGTCGAGTTCGGGGAAGCGTACCTCTCATGGAGCGAGCAAGGCCTCGCCCTGGCGACAATCGGACAGGATTACTTCGACATCGACCTTTTCGCCTATGAGGGCGGCTTTCCGCTGATCGACGCCTACCGGGTCGAGCTGGGCGTCGACATCGGCGCCGGACCGCGGCGCTTTACGCTGTTTTTCATCCCGCCACGGACAAAGCGGCACGACCACCCGGAAATGGCCGCGCAGCTGTGCGCCGGGCCGGCGCAACAGGCGATAAGCGTGGGTTGTACCGAGGTCAGCGGCGCCAAAGCCGGGTATTTCGGCGCCGACCAGCCCCGGATTACCGCGGAAGTGGTCATTCCGTGGTCGGCGCTAGGCATCGATGCGCCGGCTCCGGGAACTCAGCTGCGCGCCGAAATCGCCGTTACCTCATGGCATCGCGAACGCTGGATGTCGCTGTCCGGCCGCTCGCCATTGGCAGCGATGAACGACCCGGAGGGCTGGCGCGCGATGCGGCTCGGCAATGGCCGGCAAATGATCGAGACGACCCCGGCGCACCCGGCGCTAGCGCCGGGCTGAGCGCCTTCAATAGGCGCAATCGGTGAACACCGGATCGATCTTGCCGGCCCAGCGGGTACGGAAGTCTTCGAGGAGTTCTTCGGCCGGGGTTCGGCCGGAGCCGGCGATTGCAAAGAGCGGGTCGAGAAAATGCGTCTCGTCCTCACCCGCTGTGTTGCGGCGCGCGCGCCGATGCAGGCCCTCCCGGGAAATCTCCAGCATTTCGAGTGCGATGTCGCGGAATGTGCGGGAGCGCAGCGGCGTCGCGAGCCCGAGCCGCGGCACATTGCGACGCATTGCTTCGCGCTCTTCCGCCGTCCAATCTGCTATCAGGTCATAAGCCGCATTGAGCGCCGCCAAGTCATAAAGAAGCCCGACCCATAAGGCGGGCAACGCGCATAGCCGACGCCATGGCCCGCCATCGGCGCCGCGCATCTCAAGGAATGTCTTCAGCCGAACTTCGGGGAAGGCCGTCGTCAAATGATCGGCCCAATCGCCGATGCGCGGGACGTCGTTGGTCAGCGCCGGCAGCTTTCCGGCCATGAAATCGCGGAACGACTGGCCGCTAGCATCGATGTATCTTCCGTCACGGTAAACGAAGTACATCGGAACATCGAGCATATAATCGACGTAGCGCTCGAACCCGAAGCCCGGCTCGAACACGAAAGGCAAGGTGCCGCAGCGGTCGGGATCGGTATCGGTCCAAATGAAGCTGCGGTAGCTGAGAAAGCCGGAGGACTTTCCTTCGACAAACGGCGAGTTGGCAAACAGCGCCACCGCGACAGGCTGCAATGCCAAGCTTACGCGGAACTTCTTCACCATGTCCGCTTCGGACTGGTAGTCGAGGTTCGTCTGCACGGTGCAGGTGCGCAGCATCATGTCGAGGCCGAGGCGGCCCCTTTTCGGCATGTAGTCGCGCATGATCCGATAACGCTGCTTCGGCATAAACGGGATGTCTTCGCGGCGCCATTTCGGGTCGAAGCCAAGCCCCAACATTCCGAGCCCAAGCTCGTCGCAAACTTCGCGCACTTGGCGAAGGTGCTCGTGGACCTCGTCACAGGTCTGATGCACCGTCTCGAGCGGGGCTCCGCTCAGCTCGAATTGACCGCCGGGCTCGAGCGTGATGGAACATCGAGCGTCGTTGGTCAGAGCGATTGTGTTGCCGTTTTCAACGATCGGCTTCCATCCGAAACGGGTCATCTCGCGCAGCACCGCGCCAATCCCGTCCGGTCCCTCGTGAGCAACCCGACGCAGATCCGAGCGGCGGAAGACAAATTTCTCATGCTCGGTGCCGACCCGCCATGCCGAGGGCGGCTTGGACCCGGCTTCCAGATATTCGACGAGCTGCCGCTTGTGGGTGATCGGCGCTCCCGGCGTACTCGGAGTGGTCGTCATCCTCGGCGAAACTCCAGCGCTAACCGTGTGGCGGCAGCCCGACTAAAGCAACCGTCTTGATCAACCGACAAAGCAAAAGCGGTCAACGGGTACGGGCGCGGCGCCAGTCACCGGCGATCGCTTGAAACACCGCGACCGCGGCGAGCGCCGCGGTTTCGGCACGCAACACCCTTGGGCCGAGCCCGACGCGCGTAACAAAGGAGAGTTTGCCGATAGCGTCAAGCTCCGTTTCATCGAAGCCTCCCTCGGGACCGACGAGGACTGCGACCGGCCCTCGCGAAAGGCGTGCCGCCGCGTCGCTAATCGGCTCACCGGCGCCGCTCTCGTCGCACAGGATGAGCCGGCGCGCCGCCGGCCATGAGACCAACACCCGCTGGAGCGCTTCCGGCGCTCTTATATCGGGGACGGACACGCGTTCGCTCTGCTCGGCCGCCTCGATTGCATGCGCCCGCAGCCGCTCGAGATTGACGCGCTCGACCTGGGTGCGCGCCGTCCATACCGGCAACAGCGCCGAGACGCCGAGCTCGGTTGCTTTCTCGACGAGCCAGTCGAGACGAGCTCGCTTGATCGGGGCCAACATCAGCCACAGATCGGATTCCACCTTAGGCTCCGGCGCGCGCAATTGAGCTCCTACCGTGAGCCGCGCGCCGCGCTTACCGAATTCGGCGGTACGGCAGAGCCATTCCCCGTCGGTGGCGTTGAAGGCCGCTACGGCCGCCCCCGCGTCGAGCCGCAACACCGACCACAAATAGTGGGCCTGCGCCCGATCCAGCTCGATCTCGGCGCCGGTGGCGAGTTCGGCCGCTACGTAGAGACGGGGCTTGCGGCGCTCGATCATTCTGCGGTCTCGAACTGTTTTGTTTCCCCGGCTAAATTAGGTTTTGCCATAGCGAAAATGATCTCTCGAACATCAAATTCTGGCAGGGTTGCCGCTCACCCCGGCCCGCTCCCCGCCGCCTCCCCAACCCTCCCCCGCCAGCGGGGGAGGGAAGCGTGGGGGGAGAGCGGGGAGAGGCAGGGAGCCGCGCAGGGTGACCGTGAGGGGGAACTCGCAGCCTGCTCTGATGCCAGCGACATTCATCAAGGCGACTGGGTCGAGCACCGTCTGCCAGCGCGTTTGCGGCCATATGCCCGCCTTGCCCGATTGGATCGGCCGATCGGCACCTGGCTTTTGTTGTTCCCCGGCTGGTGGGCAATCGCGCTCGCCTCGCGGCGCTGGCCCGACCCTATCTTACTGCTGCTCTTTGCAATAGGCGCTATCGCGATGCGCGGCGCCGGCTGCACCTTGAACGACATCGCGGACCGTGGTTACGACGGGCAGGTCGCCCGTACCCGGCTGCGGCCATTGCCGAGCGGCGCCGTCTCCGTCTCCGGTGCGGTGGTCTTTCTGCTGCTTCAGTTGGCAATTGGGGCGGCGGTTCTGTTCAGCCTTAATCGGACCACCATCCTGCTGGGGTGTGCCGTTCTCGGGCTGATCGGCACCTACCCCTTCATGAAGCGCATCACCTATTGGCCGCAGGTATTTTTGGGACTCAATTTCAATTGGGGGGCGCTGATCGGCTGGACTGCGGTCACAAGCGCGCTCGGCTGGCCGTCGCTGTTGCTGTACGTCGGCGGGGTTCTCTGGACAGTCGGCTATGACACGATCTATGCGCATCAGGACAAGGAAGACGATATCCGCATCGGCGTCAAATCTTCGGCCATTGCTTTAGGGGTGCATACGCGCCCCTGGCTCTTCGCGTTCTATGGTGCCGCGGTGCTGTTGTGGTTCGCAGCCGGGCACGCAGCCGGGCTCGGTGCGATGTTCTGGGTCGGGCTTGCCGCTGTCGCTATACAGCTGGCCTGGCAGTCGGCCCGGGTCGCGACCGAAGACCCGGCAGACTGCCTGCGCAAATTCCGTTCGAACCGAGTGGTCGGCTGGCTGATGTTTGCCGGGATCGTTGCCGGCCATTTCGCCTGACCTGTTTTGGACCCGGCCCTCTTTGTGCGCTGGAACACCGCGGTCGCCGCTCCGCCGCTGGTGCCGGAGATCCGGCTCCATCTCGCCACCGAGATCACCCCGATTTGGCAGGCCACCGAAGAAAGCTTGGCGCGCAGCGCGGTGCCGCCGCCGTTTTGGGCGTTCGCTTGGGCCGGCGGGCAGGCGCTCGCTCGTTACATTCTCGACCACCCCGTAAAGGTCGCCGGCCGGTCCGTTCTCGATTTCGGCGCCGGGTCCGGCATTGCCGCGATCGCCGCCGTCAAAGCCGGCGCGGCTCGTGTGCTGGCTGCCGAGATCGATCATTTCGCCGCCGCGGCGATTGCGGCAAACGCGGCGCTGAACGAGGCTTCGGTAGATATCACGACCGCCGATCTGATCGACACAACCGACCCCATATGGGAGGTCGTCACTGCCGGAGACGTCTGCTACGAGCAGCCGATGGCGGGCCGGGCCACCGCTTGGCTGCGAGCGCTCGCGGGGCAGGGCTGTCTGGCGTTGCTCGGCGATCCCGGGCGCGCTTATCTGCCGGCTGAGGGTCTGCGCGCACTTGCGCGCTACCTCGTCCCGACCAGCCTCGAACTCGAGGATCACGAAAGCCGCGAGGGGATCGTGTGGGAAGTGATCGCCGCCGATCAGAGGACGGAACGTGCGAGCTGAGGGGGCGTTCGCAGATTGTCATCCGTCTTATGGTTACGGGAGGTCGTCTCAATGAAAGGATTATTTGCGGCAGCATCGGTCTGCGCTCTGCTGGTCGCCGCACCCGTATGGGCACAGAATACGACAGCGGGTTCTCAGACCTTGAGCCAACAAGACAAGACCTTCGTTCACGAGGCGGGTGCGGGCGGCCTTGCCGAGGTCGAACTGGGCCAACTCGCCGAGCAGAAGGCCGCGGACCCGGCCGTCCGCGAGTTTGGCCGATGGATGGCTACCGATCACGGCTTTGCGAACAAATGGTTGGAGGCCATTTTGCGGGAGGAGCACGAGAGCGCTCAGCCGACGCTCACCGCCGAGCAAAGGCAGGAAAAGCAGCGGCTCGAAGGCCTTAGCGGCGCCCAGTTCGATCAGCAGTATATCCAACACATGGTGCAGGACCACGAGAAGACGGTCCCGCTGTTCCAGAAAGAAGCAAAAGAAGGACACAACCCTGCGATCAAATCTTTTGCTGAAAATCTGACGCCGGTGTTGGAACAGCACCTCGCCGAAGCGAAAGAACTCGCCGGCAATAACGGCATGGCGGCCGGGCAGGGAACGAACGCGACGCAACGGTCGGGGAGTTCTTCGCCCCAGCGCTAAATCGAGTCTTTAAGCGTGCAGCATCGGCGCCGCGGCAGCTCTGCTGCGGCGCCGACGCATCGGTCCCGGAGGCGCGCGTCTCGCAGCGCTCGCCAGCCGATCGGAACGCACCCATATAGCCCTCCATGCCGTATGCGAGCCTGCGCGACTTCATCGATCGGCTCGAGACCGCCGGGCGGCTGGTGCGGGTCGCCGCGCCGGTGTCGCCCTACCTCGAGATAACCGAGATCCAGACGCGGCTGCTCGCCGAACACGGGCCTGCAGCACTGTTCGAGAACGTAACCCGCGATAACCGCGGAAGCTATCCGATGCCGGTGCTGGTGAACCTGTTCGGCACCGTCGAGCGCGTCGCCTGGGGCATGGACCGCGAGCCGCACCAACTGCGCGAGATCGGTGAGACATTAGCCTTTCTGAAGCAGCCGGAGCCGCCCGGCGGCTGGCGCGAGGCGCTGGAGATGCTGCCGCTGCTGCGCACGGTCATGGCGATGCGTCCGCGTACGGTCGGCGCCGCGCCATGTCAGGAGATCGTGTTGCGCGGCGGCGAGATCGATCTTTCGGCGCTGCCGATCCAGACCTGCTGGCCGGGCGAGCCCGCGCCGTTGATCACCTGGCCGCTGGTGGTGACGAGAGGCCCCGGCGGGCGGCGCGAGGACGGTTTCAACCTCGGCATCTACCGGATGCAGGTGACCGGCCGCGACACGACCCTGATGCGCTGGCTCAAGCATCGCGGCGGCGCGCAGCACCATCAGCGCTGGCGCGCCGAGCGGGCCGAGCCGTTGCCGGCCGCGGCGGTGATCGGCGCCGATCCGGGCACGATCCTCGCCGCGGTGACGCCGGTCCCCGACACCCTGTCGGAATACCAGTTCGCCGGGTTGCTGCGCGGCCGCAAGGTCGAGCTCGTCGACTGTAAGACGGTGCCGTTGAAGGTCCCGGCCGAAGCCGAAATCGTCCTCGAAGGGCATGTCTCGCTCGACGAGTACGGCGACGAAGGCCCCTACGGCGACCACACCGGCTACTACAACGCGGTCGAGCGCTTCCCCGTCTTCCGCCTTTCGGCGATCACGATGCGGGCGAACCCGATCTATCTCTCGACCTTCACCGGCCGGCCGCCGGACGAGCCGTCCATCCTCGGCGAGGCGCTGAACGAGGTGTTCATTCCTCTGCTGCAGCAGCAATTCCCGGAGATCGTCGATTTCTGGCTGCCGCCTGAGGGATGCTCGTACCGCATTGCGGTGGTGGCGATCCGCAAGGCCTATCCTGGCCACGCCAAGCGCGTGATGATGGGGATCTGGTCGTTTCTGCGGCAGTTCATGTATACGAAGTTCGTCATCGTCGTGGACGACGACATCGACGCGCGCGACTGGAAGGAGGTGATGTGGGCGATCTCGACCCGCATGGACCCGGTGCGCGATATCACGCTGATCGACAACACCCCGATCGACTACCTCGATTTTGCGTCGCCCGAATCGGGGCTCGGCGGCAAAATCGGCCTCGACGCGACCGGCAAATTGCCGCCGGAGACCCGGCGCAAATGGGGCCGCCCGATCCGCATGGCCGACGGGATCATCGCCGAGGTGACCCGCAAATGGGCGAGCTACGGCCTGCCCGGATCGGGCAAGCCGATTTGGAAATGACCGGAGTTTCTATGGCTGAAATCAACAAGGAAGCGGGCGCCGCGCTCGATCTGCTGCAGGACCTGATCGGACGGGCCCGCCGCGCCGGGGCCGATGCCGCCGATGCGGTGCTGTTCGAAGGCGCCTCGCTGTCGCATGCTCGCCGCCTCGGCAAAACCGAGAAGCTCGAACGCTCGGAAGGCCGGGATCTCGGCCTGAGGGTATTCATCGGCCGGCAGCAGGCGATCGTCTCGTCGAGCGACCGCTCGCCGGAGGCGCTCGACGAGCTGGTCGAGCGGGCGGTTGCGATGGCCCGCACGGTCCCCGAGGACCCCTTTTGCGGCATCGCCGATCCCGCCGAGATCGCCCGCGACTGGCCGAGCCTCGACATGCTCGACCCCGAGGAGCCGGGCGCCGAGACGTTGATCGAGCGGGCGCGCGCCGCCGAGGAAGCGGCGCTCGCCGTCAAGGGCGTCACCAATTCCGAGGGCGCCGAGGCCGGATGGGGCCGCTCGCAGATCGCGCTCGCCGCCTCGAACGGCTTTGCCGGAGCCTACGCCGGGTCGAGCCAGGGGATCAGCGCCAGTGTCATTGCCGGCTCGGGCACCGGAATGGAGCGCGACTACGATTTCGCGAGCGCAATCCACGCGGCCGATTTGCGCGACCCGGCCGAAATCGGCAAGAGCGCCGGCGAGCGCGCGGTCAAGCGGCTGGGCGCGAAGAAGATGCCGACCTGCCGCTGCCCGGTGGTGTTCGACCCGCGCGTCGCGCGCGGGTTTATCTCGCACCTGCTGGGGGCGATCTCCGGACCGTCGATCGCCCGCGGCACGAGCTTTCTGAAGGACCGGCTCGGCGACCGCATCTTTCCCGAGGCGATCACGATCATCGACGACCCGCACCGCCAGCGCGGGTTGCGCTCGAAGCCGTTCGACGGCGAGGGCATCGCCAACAGCCGCCGCGCCATCGTCGACAAGGGCGTGCTGACGACTTGGCTGTTGGATCTGCGCTCGTCGCGCCAGCTCGGCCTGAAGACCACCGGCCACGCGGCGCGCGGCACCGCTTCGCCGCCTTCCCCGGCCGCCACCAATGTGTGGATCGAGCCGGGGGCGCTGAGCCCGAAGGAGCTGATTGCCGATATCGAGAGCGGCTTTTACGTGACCGAGATGATGGGCATGGGGGTCAACGGTGTCACCGGCGACTACAGCCGCGGCGCCGCCGGCTTCTGGATCGAGAAGGGCGAGATTGCCTTCCCGGTCAGCGAGATGACGGTCGCCGGCAATTTGAAGGAGATCTTCGCCCGCCTCGTCGCCGCCGACGACCTCGAATTCAAAACCGGCGCCGATTCCCCGACCCTCAGGGTCGACGATCTCACCGTCGCCGGCGCCTGAGGGTAGCGAGGAGTTCGCCGCGCTAATCCGCGGCGGCCACGCGGCGCCGCGGTTTGGCTCGGCCCGCAGCAAAGCGATCCAGAAGCCGCACCGCCACGCGCGGGCTGACGAAATGCGAGACATCGCCGCCGAGAGCCCCAATTTCCTTGACGAAACGCGACGAGATAAATTGGAAGCGGTCGGAGGCCATGAGGAAGACGGTTTCGATCTCCGGGTTCAGCCGGGCATTCATGCCGGCCATCTGAAACTCGTATTCGAAATCGGAAACCGCGCGCAGCCCGCGGATGACGACCTTGGCCCCGACCGACTGGGCAAAACCCATCAGCAGCGTGTCGAAGGCGCGCACCTCGATCCGTTCGGCGTCGCCGTTTTCGAGGTGGGCGATCTCGTCGCGAACGATTTCGACCCGCTCGTCCGTGGCGAAAAGCGGACCCTTGCCGTCGTTGCGCGCGACGCCGATGACCAGCCGATCGACGATCCGGGCCGCTCTGCGGATGATATCCGTATGGCCGTTGGTGATCGGGTCGAAGGTGCCGGGATAGATCCCGACGCGCGGCTCGGTCATGCGTCCCCCTCACTGGCTTGCTCATTATCCGGCGGGTCATCGGGCTCTTCGGCACCGCCGTTCTCGTCGGATTCCTCCGGGAAGCCGCGCCACCGAGACGACCCGCTCGCCCTCGCCGACCTTGAAGATCACCACACCCTGGCTGCGCCGGCGGGCGATGCGGATATCGTGCACCGGGCAGCGGATCACCATTCCGCCATCGGTCACCAGCATAATCTGGTCGTTGTGCCCGACCGGGAAGACCGCGACGATCGCATCGCTGCGGCGGGTCAGGTCCATATTGTCGATCCCCTGCCCGCCGCGCCCGGTGATCCGGTAATCATAGGCCGAGGTTCTGACGCCGTAGCCCTTCTCGGTCACGCTCAGCACGAATTCTTCGCGCTGCGCGAGATCGGCATACGTCTCCTCGGAGATCGCGCTCTCATCGCCGCCGTTTTCGCCGTTCGGATCGTCGGGTTCGAGCGGCGTCTCGGCGGCCGCCTCGCTTTCCTCCCCCATCTGCCGGCGGCGCCGCGCGGCGAGGCTCAGATACGCATTGCGGATATCTGGAGCGATCTCCTCGTGACGCAGGATTGACATCGAGATCACTTGATCTTCGCCGAGCAGCCGGATGCCGCGCACCCCAACTGAGCTGCGCCCGGTGAAGACGCGCACTTCACCGACTGGAAAGCGGATCGATTTGCCGTTGCGGGTGGCGAGCAGCACGTCGTTCGCATCGGTGCAGGTTGCAACGGCGATCAGACGGTCGTCGACATCCTCGCCCTCGAATTTCATCGCGATCTTGCCGTTGGCGCGAACATCGCCGAAATCGCTCAGGGCATTGCGCCGGACGTAGCCGTTGGCGGTCGCGAACATGACCGTGAGATCGCTCCAGCTCTCCTCGTCCTCGGGCAATGGCATGATTGTCGAAATCGTCTCGCCCGGCGCCAGGTTCGGCAACAGATTGACCATCGGCCGGCCGCGCGATTGCGGCGTGCCGAGCGGCAGCCGATAGACCTTGAGCTTGTAGACCCGGCCCGAGGAGGTGAAGAACAGCACCGGCGCGAGGGTCGAGGCGACAAAGACCTCGCTGAGGAAATCCTCCTCGCGGATCGCCATGCCGGCGCGGCCACGACCGCCGCGGCGCTGCGACCGATAGGTCGACAGCGGCACCCGCTTGATGTAGCCGGCGTGGCTGACGGTCACGACCATCGCCTCGCGCTGGATCAGCGCCTCGATGTCTGCTTCGAACTCGACATCCTCGATCGCGGTGCGCCGCGGCGTCGCGAACCGCTCTTTGATATCGAGCAGCTCGCCGCGCAACACCTCGAAAAGCCGCACGCGCGAGCGCAGTATTTCGAGGTAACCGGCGATCTCGGTGATCAGCCCGCGCAGTTCCTCGGCAATCTTTTCACGCTCCAGCCCGGTCAGCCGCTGCAGGCGCAAATCGAGGATCGCGCGCGCCTGCTCCTCCGACAGCTGGTAGGTGCCGTCCGCGGCGACCTCGCGCCCGGGTTCGCCGACCAGCGCCACCAGCGGAGCGACATCGGCAGCCGGCCACGCGCGGCCGACGAGACCGGCTCGGGCAGTCGCCGGATCGGGCGCGTTGCGGATCAGCGCAATCACCTCGTCGAGATTGGCGACGGCGACCGAGAGCCCCAGCAGGACGTGCGCCCGATCCCGCGCCTTGCCGAGCAGGTGGCTCGTACGCCGGGTGATCACCTCTTCGCGGAAGGCGATGAACGCGGCGATGATCTCGCGCAAGGTCAAGAGCTCGGGCCGGCCGCCGTTCAGCGCCAGCATGTTGACGCCAAAGCTCGTCTGCAGCGCCGTATGGCGGTAGAGCTGGTTGAGGACGATGTCGGGCTCGGCGTCGCGCTTCAATTCGACGACGACGCGCAGACCCTCCCGGTCGCTCTCGTCGCGCAGATCGGAGATGCCGTCGATCAGCTTCTCGCGGACGGTCTCGGCGATGCGCTCGACCAGCTTCGCCTTGTTGACCTGGTAGGGCAGCTCGGTGAAGACGATCGCGTCGCGATCCTTGCGGATCTCCTCGACATGGGTTTTCGCGCGAATGACGACGGCGCCGCGCCCGGTGCGGTAGGCGGCGTGCGTTCCGGCGCGCCCCATGATGATCCCGCCGGTCGGGAAATCCGGCGCCGGGACGTATTGCATCAGCTCGTCGATCGTAATCGCCGGGTTGTCGAGATAGGCGCAACAGGCGTCGATGACCTCGCCGAGATTGTGCGGCGGGATGTTGGTCGCCATGCCGACCGCGATGCCGCTGCCGCCATTGACCAGGATGTTCGGAAAGCCTGCCGGCAGGACCTTGGGCTCCTGCTCGGTGTCGTCGTAATTCGGCTGGAACTCGACGGTGTCCTTGTCGAGATCGTCGAGCAGCGTGTCGGCGACGCGGGCGAGCCGCGCCTCGGTGTACCGGTAGGCCGCCGGGGGGTCGCCGTCCATCGAGCCGAAATTGCCCTGGCCGTCGATCAGCGGCAGGCGCATCGCAAAGTCCTGCGCCATCCGCACCATCGCGTCGTAAATCGCCAGCTCGCCATGCGGGTGGTATTTGCCGATCACGTCGCCGACGATGCGCGCCGATTTGCGGTAGCCGCGGTTCCACTCGTTGCCGTTGACCTTCATCGAGTAGAGGATGCGGCGGTGGACCGGTTTGAGCCCGTCGCGGACGTCCGGGAGCGCGCGCGCCACGATCACGCTCATCGCGTAATCGAGGTAGGAGCGTTTCATCTCCTCTTCGATCGTGACGGGCGTGATGTCGGGAGCGGAGGGTGGTGCGGAGCTGACGGCCAAGGGTGTTCTGCGCGGTAGCTAAAGACGAAACAGCGACTGCGCCTCGGCGGTGCAGCCGCTGTCACTTATATAACCATCCGCTTGAAGCATTACCGTATTTCGCAGGTGCGAACAAAACGGTTGCGGACAAACGGTTGATCGTGGGGGCGAGCGTCAGGGCGGCGCGCCGACAATGGCCCGGTAGATTGCCAGAATCAGCACTGCTCCGACGATTGCGCCAAGAAAACCGGCGCTTTGGCCGGGCTCGTACCAACCGATCCGCTGGCCAAGCCAGCTCGCAAAGATTGCGCCGACAATTCCGAGAAGGGTCGTGACGATGAACCCGCCAGGGCCTGCAATGAACAGCTTGGCAATGGCGCCGGCGAGAAACCCGATGATGATGACCCATATCCAATGCATCCAGCCCTCCCAATTTCTAGCCTGGAACAAGCGATAAAGCAGCCGGCTCCACCAGTGCAGTTTCGCCAGCCGGAGCCGCCATCGCCTGTTCGGCGAGCCGCGTGACGGCGGCATAATCGGTTTTGCCGGTGCCGAGAAGAGGCATGTGATCGATCTCGATCACCTCGCGCGGCACGGCGATCTCGGGCAGGCCCAGCCGATGTGCCGCGTCGACAAGCCGCGTGCGGTCGAAGCCATGCGCCTCGGTCACCAGGATCAGCTTCTCACCCCGGCGCGGGTCGGGCAGCGCGACGACGGCGTGCCGGATCTCCGGCACCGCCGTCTCGGCGATGCGCTCGGCACCGGCCAGCGACACCATCTCGCCACCGAGCTTGGCAAAGCGCTTGAGGCGCCCGACGATCGCCACGAACCCGTCAGAGTCGACCGTGACAACGTCGCCGGTATCGTACCATCCGTCGCGCGGCTCTTCGATATCGCCGCCGCGCAAGTAACCGGCCATCACATTCGGGCCGCGCACCATCAGGCGCCCGCCGTCGGCGATCCCGGGAACCGGCTCGAGGCGGTGCTCGACCAGCGGCAGAAATCTCCCGACCGTGCCGGCGCGGTAATGCATCGGAGTGTTGACCGCGATTACCGGTGAGCACTCGGTGACGCCGTAACCTTCGAGGATGCGTTTGCCGAATCGCTCGGACCATATTTCGCGGGTTTCGCGGCGCACCGGCTCCGCCCCCGCAAAGACATAGCGCAATGCGTGGAAATCATATGGATTGGCGCGACGCGCATAGCCGGCGAGAAAGGTGTCGGTGCCGAACAGGATCGTCGCACCGGTCGCATAGGCGATCTCCGGCACGATGCGGTAGTGCAACGGCGACGGGTAAAGATACACCCGCACCCCGGACAGCAGCGGCAGCAGGAACCCGCCAGTCAATCCGAAGCTGTGAAACATCGGCAATGCGTTCAAGGCGAGATCGGCCGGGCTGAAATCGACCCGTGCGGCTATCTGGCGCCGGTTGGCCAGCAGATTGGCATGGCTGAGCACCACGCCTTTCGGGGCACCCTCCGAACCGGAGGTGAACAGCACCGCGGCAGGATCACTTGGCGAAATGCCGAGACGGCGATGCAAGGAAGCGGCGAAACGCATCGCGATCGCGCCATAGAGCTTGTCGACGATGCCGAGTTTTTCACGGACATCCTCAAGCCAGACGAGTTCCACCTCATCCGCCAAGCGCTCGGCGAGAGCATCGAGTTTGGCGAGCTCGACAAAGCGGCGGGAGGTAATGACCCGGCGCAGCCCGGTGGTCCGGCACGCCGAACGCACTCCGTCGGCGCCGGCGGTGTGATTGAGCATCGCCGGAACTCGCCCGGTCGCCTGCAATGCAAGAAAGGCGAGCGCCGCGCCGACCGAATTCGGCAGCATCAAGCCGACCGTATCGCCGCGCGCGGTGCCGCGGGCGAGCCGACGGCCGAGCACGAGGCTCGCGGCGACCGTCCGATCATAGGTGAGCGGCGCCGTGGCGGGGTCTTCGATGATCCAATGACCGCCGCCATGTGCGGCCCGCGCCTCGAGCACAGTGGCGAAAAGGCTCGGCGGATTGGGCCGCCGCGCCATCATCTCGGACATGATGTCATAAAGGGCCGCACCGGCGCGGTGACGGCGGGCGCGTCCGCGCAACTCAGCAGGCACCGCGAGCTTGCGCGGCGCGAGGATCGTGATCGTCACTTTGGGGAACCAGCGCCGGCGCAACCGCCCGGCGAGCCGCGAGAAGGGGGTGAACTCGACGCCGTCGAGGCGCACCGGCAAAACCATCGCCTCCGATTTGTCGGCGATCAGCGCCGGACCGTCATAGACTTTCATCAAGGCGCCGCCGGTGACGTTGAGGCGGCCTTCCGGGAAGATCACGCAGCGGCTCCCTTCCCTGATCGCCTTGATCAGCGACTTCGCTGCCATTGGCCGGGACGGCTCCATCGGAAAGACATCGACCGCAGACAGAAACGGACGGACCCACCAGCGCTGCATCTGCGCCGGATCGATCGCGAAGACCGGCAATCCCGGCAGGAAGGCGGCGACGAGCGGCGCGTCGAGAAAGGACACGTGGTTGGGCACGATGATTACCCGATCCCCCGCTGCCGCGACATTCTCCAGCCCCGTCACCTCGACCCGGTAGACAAGGCGGAACAGCGTACGACCCAGCATCCGCAGGACGTCTTGCGGCAACAGCTTGCAGATCCACACCGTCACCAGGGCATTGCCGACACCAAGGATCAGAAACAGCGCCGGGGTATCGAGGCCGGTTGCGATGAGCGCGGCCGTAACAGCCGCCGCACCAGACATGAACAGTGCATTGACGACATTGTTAGCGGCGATGATGCGCGCGCGCGACGCCGCCTCGCTGCGCTTCTGGATGATCGCGTAGAGCGGCACGACGAAGAAGCCGCCGCTGACCGCGAGACCCAGCAGGTCACCAAAGATGCGCAGCCCGGCGAAATGCGACAGAAAACCGATGACCCCGATCAACACGGTCTGCACCGGCGCCGCGGCCTGCGCGGCGAGCCCGAGGTCGATAGAGAAGAAGGTCATCCCGAGTGCCGCCAGCGGGACATAGCGGGCGCTGACCTCGCCGTGCATCAGGCGGCCGCACAAAGACGAGCCGACGCCGACGCCAATCGAGAAGGCGGCAAGGAACAAGACAACGACGCTGCTGTCCGCACCCAGCGTCAGCTTGGCGAAGGAGGGCAGCTGCGAAAGCGATACGGCGCCGACGAGCCAGAACCAGGACGCGCCGAGGATCGACAACCGCACGTCTCGGCGCTCCCATGCGTGGCGCAGGATCCCGGCGGTGGCAGTAACCAGGTTCCAACTGAGCCGCAGAGTGGGTGCCGGGGCCGGGGCGACCGGCACCCGCAGGCTCGCGGCAAAACCGAAACCCGCGCAAACGAGCAGCAGGAGGCAGCAGGCGGCCGGTCCCCAGGCGATTGCGACCGCCACACCACCGGTGATTGTACCGGCGAGTATCGAAAGAAAGGTGCCGGCCTCCATCAAGGCGTTGCCGTCGACAAGCTCCGGGTTGGCGAGATGCTGCGGCAGCAGCGCGTATTTGACCGGGCTCGAAAACGCCGCCTGCGTCCCGAGCACGAACAGCAGGACCAGAGAGAGCGCCAAATTGCCGGTCAGCAATGCCGCCGCGGCGCCGAGCACGGCTACGAGCTCGGCGGCTTTGAGGATTTGCAATAGACGAGAGCGCTCGAACCGATCGGCGAGCTCACCTGCCGTCGCCGAGAATAGAAAGAACGGCGCGATCAAGGCGCCGCCGGCGATGGCCGCCACGACCCCGGGATCGGGACCGGCCGCAGCGCCATAGGTGAGCAGCATGATAAAGCCGCTCTTGAATAGATTGTCGTTGAACGCCCCCGTGGTCTGGGTCAGCAGCAGCGGCAGGAAGCGCCGTGCTTGCAGCAATTCGATCTGCTTGCTCATTCTTCAGTCTCGCTGTTTTGTATTGCCGCCCAGATACCTTGAGCGATGTCGGCGGCGGCCGCGGAGAGAGGGCCGTTGAGCCGCCCATAGGTGCGGAAAGTGGCGGCCTGGATAACCGGACCCATCACCAGCGCCGTCGCCAGCACGCCGTCGAGCCTCCTGATTTCGCCGCGGCGCATCCCTTCGGCGAGTACGTCATGGACGATGTCGACCGGGTTTGCCGCTCCGCTATAGGTCTTCAGCCGGACATGCTGTTCGAGCAGCAGAAACCGTGCGAGGTCCCATTCCCGGTCGAAGAACCCGCAGATGAAGCGGATCATGGCCGCAATCTTGTCGCGAGCCGTGACTGCTTGCGCCTGGGCGCAATCGAGCTCTTGGGCAAGCCGCGCGTAATTGTCGGCGTAGAGCCGGCCCACGAGCTCGTCCTTGTTCGCGTAGTACCGATACAGGGAGCCGACGGCGACCCCGGCACAGTCGGCGATCATGGGCATCGGGGTCGCATCCACCCCGCGCTCGGCAAACAAATGCAGCGCGGCAGCGTCGATGCGGGGTTTGAGGTCTGGGCGAAGCTGCATGAGGCTATGAATGAACTTTCATTCATTTAGCGCGGCGCTCGGCTAATGTCAAGAAGCGAGAACTGCCGCGCAGCACTTACGCCCGAGGCAACTGCTGCCGTCTGCAAACAACTTGCGCGTCAGATTTGGAATTCGCCGACGGGCCGGCAGTTTAGCAATCAAGAACGGTTAGCCCGCGTCGGCCGACAGAGCTGCACAAGCCATTCGGCTATAGCGAGCGAGCGCGTTCACAAAACTCGAATGCGGAGTGCCGAGATGCCCCTTGATAGCATGGAATTCGCTGAGAACCCTCTGCTTGTGAAACTCGGGCGTGTGGAGCGTCTGCTCGCTAATGAGCAGCAATGGTGCAAAGGCAGGTTGCGTGACGTTCACGGTCGGCACTGCCTCGTCGGAGCCATCGAGGCGGCGGATGCCTGGGAGGAGCTTCCAGCGATCATTTTGCGTGCAACCAGAGAAGTGAGCGGAAAACGCTATTGGCGGATCGAATCTTTTAACGACGACCCCAACACGACCCATCGCGACGTTCTGCTCGTGCTTCGCCGCGCCCGGCAAAGCATTATCGCTCAAATGGACGAGGGGTTCTATTCCCAACCATGGTACCGCAGATTGGCGCAGAAGATTGGCGCGTCTCGATCGGCCTCGGCATACCGGATCGATTTCGGGGGCGAGCCTAGACCAGCCCCCGGCGTGCATTGTGTTCCCGCTTCAGCCGGGCTTCCCGATGTAACGGAACTGCGTGCGGAAACTTCCAACTGATGAACCCGAACTAACGGAGGCATTAAAATGGCAACTCAGTACGGCACCTTCCCCGTCTGGCATCGCAGCAATCGGGTCCAGGACTGGGCTAATTTGGTCCTGGCGATCTGGTTGTTTATTTCACCCTGGGTGCTGCGATTCGGGGCCGGGCTGGCGCCCGCTCCGGCCGGCGCAACCGCTGGGCCGCTGGTTGAAGTCAGCCATGCGGCATGGAATGCATGGGTCTTGGCCATCATCATCTTTCTGGTCGCGCTGTCGGCCATTGGGCGGATGGAAGCATGGCAGGAGTATATCAACATGGTGCTTGGCGCGTGGATCTTCGTGGCGCCTTGGGCGCTCGGCTTCACGCCGTTGGGACGGGCCAGCTGGGACCACTGGACCGTCGGCGCGTTGATTTTCCTGATCTCGCTGTGGAACCTGTCAATGGCACGCCCAGAGCGCGTTGCGAACACCACTGTGCCTCCGGTCAACCCTCCGCCGCGCAATCCGCTGGCCTGATATGGCGGAACACAGCAGACGAGGCCGCGCGAGCGACCGGCTCGGCGCGGCCCGCCTGCTCTTGGCCATTTGCTCTGAGGATTGAGGAGATGTGACGATGTGGTGGTGGTTCATCGTCTGGCTTATCATCATTTTTGCCCTGCTGAGCGGCACTGGATATTACGGGTATCGCCGTTCCTATTACAGCCCGGGCGGAGCAATTGGCTTGCTGGTCCTGCTGTTCGTGCTCTTCTGGCTGGCAGTGGCATTTGCCGGCCCGTATTGGGGCTGGTATGGCTGGTGGTGGTAGCCCCCGACCAGCCGAGCCGGGCTAGCCGAGCCGCTTTCAGCCCCGTGAGTACGTGACACTCTCGATTCACAGTTGCGGCGACCCACCGGCCGCCGCGAGGCCGTAAAGCCGAGCTTCGGTCGGCGACATTATCCAGCCGTCCAGGCTGATAACCTGCCATCCTGAATTATCACGCTGCGGGGATCTTCGCGCCCGTTGAAATGTGCAAGACGGCCTTACCGGTAAACTCGCGATCGATCAGGCGGCGGGCGACCGCGCCGATCTCGTCCCAGGGCGCTTCGATCGCAATCTGGGGCCGCAATTTCTTGGCGGCGACAAGCTCCGCCAACAGACCCAAGCCAATTCCCGCGCGCTCGACGCTCATCAGTTCGTGGAACAGGGTCAGGCCATAGAGCCGTGTTCCGCCGGTTGCAAAGAATTCCCGGCTTTCAATGTTGGCGGCGCTCGTTTCGGAGACGCCGAAGGTTACGCAGGTGCCGTTCGGCTGCAGCATGCCGAGCGCAGCGCCGAGTGCGGTGCCCCCGACGGAGTCGAGGATCAGCCAAAACGGGCCGTGCGGCTTGGCGGCGGCCAGCTCGCGGCCGACCACGACGCGATCACCGCACCAATCGGCGACTGCAACGCGATGTTCTTCACGCCGTACATGCCCCCAGACGATGGCGCCGGCCGCAGCGGCGAGTTGGCACGCGAGATGCCCGACCCCGCCCGAGGCGCCGTCGATCAAAACCTTGCGCCCGAGCAGCAGCCCGCCTTGGCGCAGGGCATGCAGCGCGGTCAGCCCGGCGACAGGCAGAGTGGCGGCCTGCGCGTCGCTCACTGCCTCGGGCACGGCCGCCACCGCATGGCTGCGACAATTCACCCGCTCGGCCCAAGCCCCCGAGGGCAGGATGCCGACGACGCGAGTGCCCGGTTTGGGGCCACTGCCATCGGCGGCGGTTGCCTCGACGATCCCGGCGAAATCCCAGCCGGGCCGCCAGTCCGCCTCGGCGACCTGCAAGGCGCGTCGGGTTTCGCCACGGTTGAGCGAAATCGCAGTGACCCTGACGACGACTTCGTCGCGGTCCGGATCGCGTAAGCTGACCTCCCGGACCGCCAGCCTATCGGGCAAGGACGGATCGACAACTACGGCACGGATCTGCTGCGGCATGACCACTCTCCTCGCGGAAACCGAGGCACACAGCTCCGGCCTGGGTTGGCTAGCTTAGCTAAGCTAGGTGGCGCGTCCGGTCTCGGACGGTTGAAACCGGTCCGCCGCCCTAGCCCGGGCCTTTGCCGCCTCGACTTCACGATGGCGGGGTGGGGCATTGGTCACAAGAGAGTCGAGCAACTCCCGCGCCGCCGTGGCCACCTGGTCCACGGCTCGGTCGAACGCAAGCTGGTTCGTCCTGGAGGGCCGAGTAAAGCCGCTCAGCTTGCGGACGAATTGCAGGGAAGACGCCCTGATTTCGTCCTCAGTCGCCGGCGGTTTGAAGTTATGGAGCGTCTTGATATTGCGACACATGACAATCCTCGTCTCAAGCCCACGGCCACCATCCCAAAGGCGTCACGCGGCAAACTCGGCGAGCTAATAGCCACGCCTGCCAGAAATCGCCGAAGCCATCATTCACCGAGAAATTTCGTTCCTAGTCCTCTGACGCATTCAGATCCTTCAGTGTCATCTTAGCCGTCATGCCCGGCCTTGAGCCGGGCATCCACGGAAACTGGTACAGCATCAGCCAGCCCGCGACGGGTGGACCCTCGGCTATGGCGGGCGACACATTGGCGGGCAGCCGCCGCTTAAAGAAACCCGATTGGGACAATATTCCTCTCCGATGGAGACTGTCGTCAAGATGATGGTAAACGCAAGCGCGGCCGCCGCTCGACGATATGTCGTGGAATGTTCCGGGGCCGAGCAGCTCCGCGGCTGGTAATCCGGCGCGGGCAAACCCGATTGCGGTAAGGATAGCGGCTCCAACGGCCAAGGCTCAACCCGATCGCCCAAAGAGATTCCCGAGCATCATTTGCACCGCCTTCGATTTAGACGGGGCCAAAGCAAGTTCAGTTTGGACAACCGGTGCTGTAAGTGGATTAAGAGACAACGGGTGTGTCGAATTCCCGATTCGGGTTTTCCGGGATCATTCTGCCCGCGCCAAGAATTGCTATTTGTCGTCAATTACGATCCGGAGAGCAGATCATAGTGCTCTCGGCCAAAACGATGGTGCACCTAAGCCGGGGCGAGCAGAATGAGGCATGGCAAACCGTACCGGCAGCAGCCCAAGCGCGACCGAGGTGATCCCGGCTGGACACGCCGCGTTGACCGAAGAGGAAGAGCGTGGCGGGCACCGATCGGATACCTCCACCGGTCTCGCCGGGCTGAGCGTGGCCGCGCTCGGCGTTGTGTTCGGCGATATCGGGACAAGCCCGGTTTACACCTTCCGTGAGTGCTTCAACCCTGAGCACGGCCTGCCTCTCGACCCGGGATACGTGCTTGGCGTGCTGTCGCTGATTTTCTGGGCATTGATCATCGTCGTCGCCGTCAAATACGTCGTCTTGGTCATGCGCGCGGACAACCAAGGCGAGGGCGGCATCCTCGCCTTGCTGGCGTTGGCCTTGGAGGCAGCTCGGACCGAGCGCTCGCGCACTTTGCTGATCCTGCTCGCGCTCGGCGGTGCCGCCCTCTTCTACGGCGACAGCATGATCACGCCGGCAATTTCCGTGCTTAGCGCGGTTGAAGGCATCGGCATTGCGACGCCCGCATTGAACCGCTTCGTCCTGCCGCTGGCGATCGCCGTGCTGCTCGCACTTTTCCTCTTTCAGAAGGGCGGCACCGGACGCGTCGGCCGCCTCTTCGGCCCGGTGATGCTGTTGTGGTTCGCGGTTATCGCGATAAGCGGAGTGTTGCAGATCGCTGAAGCACCGCGCGTGCTGGCGGCGTTGAACCCGGCGCATGCAGTCGGCGTCTTTGTAACCGCTCCGGGCGCGGGCTTCGTCGTGCTCGGTGCCGTCGCGCTCGCCATTACCGGCGGTGAGGCGCTTTACGCCGATATGGGCCATTTTGGCCGCTTCCCGATCAGGCTGACATGGTTTGCCGTAGTGCTTCCCGCACTCGTCCTCAATTACTTCGGACAAGGCGCTCTGGTACTCGGCAACAAGACGGCCATCGAGAACCCGTTCTTTCGCATGGTGCCGGATTGGGGCTTGTTCCCGCTGGTGCTGCTGTCTACCGCGGCGACGGTCATCGCATCGCAAGCGGTGATCTCGGGAGCCTTTTCGCTATCGCGGCAGGCGATCCAACTTGGGCTGGCGCCGCCGCTCGACATCTTCCAGACCTCGGCGCGCGCGCAGGGGCAGATCTACATCCCACAGGTCAATTGGGTGCTCTTGATTGCGGTGCTCGCTCTGGTGCTTGGGTTCCAAAGCTCGAGCGGCCTCGCCTCCGCCTACGGTTTCGCGGTTACCGGAACAATGGCCATCACAACGGTCCTCGCCGGAGCGGTCATGCGGGGCGTCTGGCATTGGCGATGGCCGACGATCGCCATCGTTTTGGCGCCGATCATGACCGTCGACCTCGCGTTATTCAGCGCCAATGCCCTGAAGATCCCGAGCGGCGGTTGGTTCCCGCTGCTCATTGGACTGGCCGTCTTGACGATCATGACCACGTGGCGCACGGGCCGCCGATTGGTGCTGAGCCGGCTAGCGGGCGAGACGGTGCCGCTCGCCGAGTTTCTAGCTACCTGCGAAACCGCCCCGGAAGCTCGCGTCTCGGGCACCGCAGTTTTTCTCACCGCGCAGACCGAACGCGTGCCCTCGACCTTGGTGCGCAATCTCAAGCACAACAAGGTGCTGCACCAGACGGTATTGCTGGTCCGGGTCGTCACCGAGAATATCCCCCGAGTAGCGGGCCCAGACCGGATCAAGGCGCGCGCGCTCGGCAGCGGGTTTTGGCAAATCGAAGCGCATTTCGGCTTTGCCCAGACGCCCAACGTGGCGCGGGAGCTGAGCCGGGCGGAAATCCCGGGGCTGACACTCGATCCAAACCAGCTCTCGTTCTTCGTCGGGCGCACCAACGTCAAATCGAGCTCGCGGCCGGGGATGGCGCGATGGCGCGAGCGCCTCTATTCCGGCCTCGTGCGCATCGCGACGCGGCCGACCGAGTTCTTCCGCATCCCGCCTGACCGGGTGATCGAGCTCGGCGCCGAAGTCGAGATCTGAGGATCAAACGTCACGCAGGCGCGATTGGCATCCCCTCCGGACCGCTGGTAGGGTGGCATGTCACCGCATGGGGAGGAAGCGAGATGGATTTGCGCGCGTTTGGTTCCGCCGCTCGGGTGGCCGCCGAGATCCGCGACCGCCGCATCGGCTGCCTTGAATTGCTCGAGTTCTACCTCGCGCGCGCCGAGCGCCAAAACCCGGCCCTCAATGCAATCATCGCCTGGCAAATCGACGCCGCCCGGCAGCGCGCCTGCGACGCCGATGCTGCGCTGGTCAAGGGCGAGGTGTGGGGCCCGCTGCACGGCATCCCGATGACGGTCAAGGAATCATTCAACGTCTCTGGCTTGCCGACCACCTTTGGCAATCCGCTGTGGAAGGACAACATCGCGACGAGCAACGCGGTCGTGGTCGACCGACTATTGCAGGCCGGCGCGATCGTGTTCGGGAAGACCAATGTCCCGTACATGCTGATGGATTCGCAAAGCTACAACGACATCTATGGGACCACGAACAACCCCTGGGACCTCTCGCGCGGGCCGGGCGGCTCGTCGGGCGGTGAGGCCGCGGTATTGGCTGCCGGGCTGTCCGCCCTGGGCGCGGGCAGCGACATCGCCGGGTCGTTGCGCAATCCCGCTCATTACTGCGGGGTTTATGGCCATAAGCCGAGCTGGGGGCTGATCCCGTCGCGCGGCCATGCGCCCGCGGCGACTGTCACGCCGACCGATATCTCGGTGGTCGGTCCCATGGCGCGCCATGCCGAGGATATCGCCTTGGCGTTGCGCGTCCTCGCTGGCCCGGACGAGTTGCAAAAGCCGGCGTGGCGGCTCGAACTGCCGTCGCCGCGCCGACGCAGGCTCGGCGAGTTCCGCGTCGCGGTATGGGCAACCTCGCCACTCTCAGAGGTCGACGCCAGCGTGCGTGAACCTTTCGAGGCAGCGGTTGCCGGGATCGCGCGAACCGGCGCCTCGGTCGACGAGAACGCCCGGCCGAATATCGGGGATGCCGAACACCACCGGCTGTTCATGACTTTGTTGCGGGCGGCCACCGCCTCGCGCATCAGCGATGCGGATTTCGCCGCACAGAAGGAAATCGCCGCAACGATTGCAGCCGACGACATGAGCTTTCGGGCGACATTGGCACGGGGCGCCACGCTCGACCACCGCGCCTGGGGCATCGCCAACGAGGCGCGCAATAAACTGCGTTATGCCTGGCGTGACTTCTTCCAGCGCTTCGACGTGCTGCTGACGCCGGTCGCCGCCACCGCCGCCTTCCCGCACGACCACAACCCGGATCGCGACCGGCGGCTGATCCCGGTGAACGGACGGCTGATCCCCTATGGCGACCAGCGCTTTTGGGCCGGATTGCCGAGCCTCTCCTATCTGCCGGCCACCGCCGCACCGATCGGCCTGACCGCGGCAGGCCTGCCGGTCGGACTGCAGATCATCGGGGCGGAAGGCGAAGATCCGACGACGATTGAGTTCGCCCGCCTGCTCGCCGATGAGATCGGCGGCTTCACGCCGCCGCCCGGATATGAATGAACTTGAAACCTCGCCTGCTGAGCCCGCTGGAGCCTATGCCATGAAGCAGATACCACTTGGGGCCAGAGGCTCGTTTTCACTTCTGGTCCAGCCCGAGCATCTCGCGAACCGGTTCAAAGATGCGATGCTGCCGGCGGTGTTCGCCACGCCCGTTATGATCATGGTCATGGAAAACGCCGCGCTCAACGCGATCAAGACTTATCTCGACCCTGGGGAAAGCGCGGTCGGCACCGCAGTCAATGTCCGCCACCTGGCCGCCACACCGGTCGGACGCACGGTCACCGGCGAGGCCGAGGTCACGAAAGTCGACGGGCGGCGGGTCGAATTCCGGGTGCGCGCGACAGAGGGCGATAAGGAGATCGGGGCCGGATCGCATTCCCGTGCCGTCATCGATATGGCCAAATTCGCGCGCCGCCTCGAAGCCTGATCGGCGCTGCTGAATTTGCGGGCCGTCACTCACCGTGGGAGTAGCCTTTGTCATGTTCATTCGTGCCGCCTTTGCCGCCGCCCTCATTGGCGTTGCCGCACCTGTGCTCGCAGCACCGGAAAACACGAACTGGCTCAATTACCAGGAGGGCGATTTCTTTATAAAGGATTATAAATTCGCCAGCGGCCAGACCCTGTCTCAGCTGAAACTGCACTACCGCACGCTCGGCTCTGCCGAGCGCAACGGTGCCGGCGAGATCGTCAACGGCGTATTGCTGTTGCAAGGCAATACCGGCACCGGGGCCAACTGGCTGCGGCCAACCCTGTCCGAGGAGCTGTTCCGGGAAGGACAGCCTTTGGACGTGGGGCGATATTTCATCATCATCCCCGACGCGCTCGGTCGCGGCGGCTCGAGCAAGCCCTCCGACGGGCTCAAGGGCAATTTCCCGCATTACCGTTATCACGACATGGTCGACGCCGTGCACCGGCTGGTCACCGAGGGGCTCGGGGTTGCCCATCTGCGGCTGGTGATCGGCAGCTCGCTCGGTTGCATGCACAGTTTCCTGTGGGCCGAGATGTATCCTCAATTGATGGACGGGATCGTCGGGCTCTCCTGTCAGCCGGTCGAGATCAGCGGCCGCAACTGGATCATGCGTCGCGCCGCGGCCGAGGCGATCCGTCATGACCCCGACTGGAACGACGGCAATTACGACAAGAACCCGAACTCATTACATCTATAGCGCGGCAGCGGGCTCGTTCATGCCCGAGAGCGCCGCGCGCATTCAGGAAATGGCGCCGACGCGCGCGGGCGCCGACAAGCTCTATGACGAGCGCGTGGCGCGCATCGCCAAGGGCGACGCCAATGACTCGTTATGGGCCATCGAGTCGATCGAGGATTATAGCCCCGAGCCGGATCTGCTCAAGATCAAGGCCAAGGTGCTGCTGATCAACACGGTCGAGGACGTCGCCAACCCGCCCGAGCTCGGCACGGTCGAGCGCGCAATGGAGAAAATTCAGGACGGTCGATACGTGCTGATCCCGTACAGCGACAAGACGCACGGGCATTTCACCCATTACTACGCGGCGGTGTGGAAGCCCTATCTGATCAGCTTTATGGACACGCTCGGCCGCAGCGCGACGGCGGCTCAGCCCGAGCGTTGAGCTGCCGATTGGCCTGTAGAGTAAGCCGAAACAGCGCCGCCACCCGCGGTGCGGCGCGACAGCATTATCCTCGACCGGCCCTTAGTTTACGGCAATGGGCGGGCCAGATCGTCGGGATGGCTCGTCCTCTCGGTATAGCCAGGCGCCTGCCGCGACCGGAGAGCGCACGCGGTCCCTGGCCCATCGACACTGTTGCCCATGTGCATCTCGGCGGCGCGATGGTCGCGATGGATTGCTCGCCTCAGCTCGCGCTGCGTATTGGCGATCAGCTCGAAAGTGCTGGAAAGGCGAAACAGGATCGCCAGCAAGGCCCCCATTTCCATCCAGTTCAGCAGCAGGCTAGTCGTTTCAAAACTCATTTGCTCCTCCCTGGCGCCCGGATCCTCGGAACGCAGTGCGCCTGGTAGTTCGCCTAAAAAATCCAGTTCCCATGGATTTGAATCAAATCCCGCCAACACCACTACCTCGGCCGGCGTCAATCAGGCGTCTTTTGCGGGGCCGGTTTCTTTGGCAGGAGCAAGACGGTGCCAGTTTGCTGCTTGGGCAGCCGCCGTGGTCCGCCCTGCATCGGTGATTGACTACGCCGGCGTCAAGGGCATCCGAGGAAGGAGCGGCGCCGGGTTGGGGGATATTCTCGGCGCCGCTCCCCACATGGGCTTGGCCGGCCGGATTAGACGCCAAGCCCGCTTTGATCCTAATTCCCCTGCGGTCAAAAAGGTGTCACTACGGGGGACTGCGCTGGCCCTCGTTTGCATGTTTTGGCCCTTCTGTCTCGTCCCACCGAACCCGGGTCAGAAAGGCAAGCCAATGATTTGTCTCCCTCAAAGCGTTCAATACCGAAGAGACGAACCAAAGGTTGAGGGAAAGTAGAGCCAAGGCACCCAACTCAAACCAATGGATAATCACCCAGCGCACATCGCGCCTCCTTCTTGACCCTTCGTGCATCAAAGGGCGTTCCGTACCGCGAACAGATCATGTCCCAGGGCGTGGTGTAAGAGCGGCGTCGTTTTCGCGCTCTCCGGGGACGCGACCGCCCTTTTTGGGTGTCAACCGGGCGACAATCTACCGCTCGCTCGGCCTCGGCAGCTACGCCAAAGGAACCAAGGGCGAGCCGGAATGATGAAACCTCCTTTTCTTGCAGGGAACCCGACCTGCTATTGACGATCTCTATCCTGGGCCCGGCAACAGATAAGCTCCGGAAGTGAGAAGTGTCGGGGCGCGATTTGGTGCTGTGGCAAGTAGCGATTGATTGGGCAAGACAACGGTTGTTCCGTAGTTGGAGGTAAAGCGGTCATGCGCAGCTATTAGCGGGACCGCCGATTGACCCACAGCGGTCGTTACAAGCTCGCGGCCCACGAGCCGGGGACAGCACGCGGTTAACGGATCCTCTCCCAGGCTCATACCTCTCCCCGGCTCATAAAGGGCGGGCCTGCCCAGGAAAACGGGTGGGGCTTTATAAACCGCAGGACATCCCTGCATAGCTGGGATACAGTCGACGCAGAGCTCTCACAGGGAGGGCATGTAGTCGCACTAAGGCGCTCGACCAAAGAAGCGCCTAGCCGACCCTGGTCCGAGGGAGGATGCGATGGGAGGTAACGGGCTGACGCGGCGAGCCGTGTTGAGGACTGCAGCGCTCGCGACGACTACGTTGACGGCGCCCTATGTCCGAGGTGCTTACGCGGCGGGTAAAGTGGTTCCCGGCGGCAGCATGGTGCTGGCGTGGCACACCAATATCGCGCCGCGCTGGCTCGATCCGCTGCAGCATGACGGTGGAGCCACCCCCGACAATTTCCTCAATGTGGTGCAGGACGGGCTGATCAAGAACTTCCGCGAGAAGCTCTTCGATCATTTGGCTCTTGCCGAGCACTTCGAGTTTGCCGAGGACGCCAAAAGCGCCGCGTTCCGACTGCGCCCAGGCCTCAAGTTTCACAATGGCGCTGCGGTCACCCCGCAGGATGTCAAGTGGAGCTACGAGCACTACCACGGCGCTTGGGCTTCAGTGCTGCACGACCGGACCGACGGGGTGGAGATTTCGGACGAGCGTACCATCCGGTTCCATTTCAAGGAACCGTTCCTGGACTTCCCGCGGCTGATCGGCACCGCCAACGTCTGCGGCGCGGGTTGGGTAGTTCCGGCGAAATATTATCAGGAGGTCGGGCAGGAAGGTTTCGTCAAAAACCCGATCGGCGCCGGGCCTTACAAGCTGGTGGCCCAGGAGCCGGGTACCAAGCTCGAATTCGAGGCCTTCGAAGACTATTACCGGCCGGTTCACATAAAGAAATTTACGATCGTCAGCGCGACCGATGCGGCAACACGGGTGGCAATGCTCGAGCGCGGCGAGGCGGACATAATCTACTTCATCCCGGGCGAGCTGGTCGCGCGCGTACAGAGCGATCCGAAGATGATGCTGGCGCCGGTGGTATCGGGCAATTGGTGGCTCGAATTCCCAGGCTTTCAGGACCCGAAGAACCCGTTCCACGACAAGCGCGTGCGCGAGGCGATCAGCCTTACGATCGATCGCGACGCCATGAATCAAGCTGAGTGCGCGGGTCTCGGCAGGGTCGACGGAAATTGGATCAATGACGATGTCGAATACGGGATCGAATGGCCGAAATGGGAGCACAACATTGCCAAGGCAAAGCAATTGATGGCTGACGCCAGCTTCCCAAACGGCTTCAATTTCGATTGGCTGACCCCCGCACCGCCGTACTATTCACGGGGCGAGCGCATCCTCTCGCAACTGCAAGCGATTGGCATCCGCGGCAGGATGCAGACCTTGGAGCGCGCCGTCTACACGAAGCGACGGCAGGGCGGGATGAAGGAATGGCCCGGTATCAACATCATCCTGGCAGGCGCTCGCATCGGCGCCAGCTGGGCCAATTGGTACGAGGCGGTGTTCAAATGCGGCGGTTTCCTCTCCGCCGATGCGTTCTGCGTCAAGGATCTCGATGCGAAGTACAACCAGTATTTAGCGTCCGACAAGCCCGCTGAGCGAAAAGACTTGGCCGAAGAAATCCAGAAGGGAATTCTCGAGAACTACTACTTTGTCCCGGTGTTCCGCCACGCCTTCATGAACGCGATCGGCCCCCGGATCGAGGCCGCCAAATGGCAGGACGTTTTCCCGAGCTTCATCAGCACGGGCTACGCCTATCCTTGGGAAGACATTCAGCTAAAGGCCTAGTACGGCGTCATGGTCCGTGGGAAGACATTCAGCTGGAGGCCTGGCGTGGTGCGACTGCGGTTCAATAAGGAGGATAGAATGAAGAAGACGACGATGACACGCCGCACGCTGCTGAGGACGGGGGCACTGGCGACGACCGCGCTCGCGGTCCCTTTCGTGCGCAGCTCCGAAGCGGCGGCCACAGTCGTTCCCAGGGGGAAAATGGTGCTGGCGTGGCACACCAATATCACCTCGCGCTGGCTCGACCCGCAGCAGCACGACGGTACCGCCAGCCCGGACAATTTCCTGATGGCGTTGCATGACGCGTTGATCAAGAATTTCCGAAAAGTCCGCTATGATCATCCGGCGCTTGCCGAGGGCTATGATTTCGCCGAAGACGCGAAAAGCGCGACTTTCCATTTGCGAGCCGGCACCAAATTTCACGACGGAACGCCGGTTACTCCCGAGGATGTCAAATGGAGCTATGAACATTATCGCGGCGCGTGGGGTGAAGTTCTCCATGAGCGTACCCAGGGCGTCGAGATCGTAGACGACCACACCGTCCGCTTTCACTTTAATGAGCCGTTCCTCGATTTTCCGATCCTGCTCGGGACCGGCAATGTCAGCGGCGCCGGCTGGGCCGTCCCGGCGAAATATTATGAGAAGGTCGGTCAGGACGGGTTCCTGCAGAAACCGATCGGCGCAGGCCCCTACAAGCTCATCTCGCAGGAACCGGGCATCCGGCTCGAGCTAGAGGCCTTCGCCGATTACTACCGCCCGGTTCACATCAAGAAATTCACGATGGTCAGCGTCCCGGAGGCGGCGACGCGCGTCGCAATGCTCGAACGCGGCGAAGCGGACATCATTTATTTTGTGCCCGGCGAGCTGATCGACCGCGTCAAGAGCAATCCGAAGGTGACCCTGGCACCGGTTGTTTCCGGCAATTGGTGGCTCGAATTCCCCGGCTTCCAGGATCCCAAGAACCCGTTTCATGATAAGCGCGTGAGACAGGCCATCAGTCTCGCCGTCGATCGAGACGCAATCAACAAAGCCGAATGCGATGGAATGGGCTTGGTAGACGGGAACTGGATCAACAACGATGTCGAATACGGCCTCGAATGGCCCAAATGGGAGTACAATCTCGGCAAGGCCAAACAACTAATGGCTGATGCCGGTTTTCCTAATGGGTTCAACGTCAACTGGATCACCCCGGTCCCGAATTATTATTCGCGCGGCGAGCGCGTCGTCGCACAGCTGCAGAGCATCGGCATCCGTTCGAAGCTCCAAGTGATGGAACGCGGCGTCTTCTTAAAGCGTCTGCAGGGGGGGATGAAAGAGTGGCCGGGGGTCCAGATCATCATGAACGCCGCCCGCGTCGGCGGTACCTGGTCCAATTGGTACGACTCGTTCATGCGCTGCGGCGGCTTCAACGGCAAGGATCGCAACTGCGTGCCGCCGTTGGACGATAAATTCACCAAGTATCTTGCTTCGACCGATCGCAAAGAACGCCAGAATCTGGCAACCGAGATACAACGGGAGATTCTGGAAAACTACTATTTCGTACCGGTATTCCGTCATGCTTTTGTCAATGCCTATGGCCCGCGGCTGGCGGCGAAAAAATGGCAGGACGTCTTCCCGACGAACGTCACCAGCGGTTATGCCTACCCGTGGGAGGATCTGCAACTGACCGAGACTGCCTCGGCAGAAAAGTAGGACGCGGGCGGCCAAAGAGCTTGAGAGGCGGAAATGGGCCAGTTCATCTTGCGGCGGACACTTTATGCCCTCGTTACCCTGTTCATACTGAGCCTGACGATCTTTACTGTCGTCAGACTCACCGGCGATCCGGTGACGTTACTCGCCGAACCCGGCGCGCGCGCAGAAGATCTGGCGCGAGTGCGCTCCGAGTGGGGGCTAGACCGGCCGTGGCCGGTGCAATACCTCGCCTTTGTCAAGAACGTCTTTACCGGGGAACTCGGCAAGTCGTTCAACTACGAGATGCCGGTCAGCGCGCTTTATTTCCAGCGTCTGCCTAATTCTCTGCAACTGGCCCTGGCCGCAACTCTGATTTCTTTTTTCATTGGAATACCGGCAGGCATCCTGTCCGCCGTTCGAGTGAATAGCGCATGGGATAATTTCGGCAAGATCATCGCCTTGCTGGGTCTGTCCATTCCCGGCTTCTGGCTGGGGTTGGTTATGATCCTTGTGTTTTCGGTATGGCTGCAGTGGCTGCCGACCAGTGGGCAGGGCGGCTGGGACCATCTGATCATGCCGTCGCTGGCACTGGGCTGGTATTTTGCGGCCTCGCTATTGCGCCTGACGCGGTCGAGCATGCTCGAAGTGTTGCGCAGCGAATATGTCAAGTTGGCCCGCCTGAAGGGTCTGCCCGGTTACGTTGTGCTTGCCGTGCACGCGTTCAAGAACGCGATGATCCCGGTGCTGACTTTGGCCGGCGTCAACCTCGTCGTAATGATCAACGCGGCAGTGATCATCGAGGTTATCTTTGCTTGGCCAGGCATCGGGAGGCTGCTCTACGAGGGGATCTTTCAACGCGACTTCCCGCTCGTGCAGGGTGTGGTCATGCTGGCCGGCATCATGATCGTGCTGATCAATTTGATCGTCGATCTGCTCTACGCCTACATCGATCCCCGGATTCGCTTGACCAGGTAGGTGAAAATGGTTTCGACCCTTGAAGTGACTCGGTCTTCCGAGCCTGAAATCGCGGTTCGTGAGTTCGCGAGCATTCGGCCAAGCTGGATCAGGCTGACCGGCAGATTGCCCATATTGCCGCTGGCGATACTGGTGCCGTTTGTGCTGATCGCCGTGTTCGCCAACTACATCGCTCCCTACGATCCGACCGAGCCGATCCCAGGCGCCAAAATCTTTGAGCCGCCCTTCTGGATGGAAGGCGGCAACGCGCACGCCTTGCTCGGAACCGATTTCCAGTCGCGCGATGTGCTGAGCCGGCTAATTTTTGGTGCACGGGTGTCGCTGATCGTCGGGGTGACCGGAACCATCGTCGCCGGCGGCATTGGCACCGCCCTGGGCATACTCGCGGGCTATCTCGGCGGCTGGGTGGACCAAGTGATCATGCGCGTTACCGATGCCTGGCTTGCCCTGCCGGGCCTGGTCTTCGCCATTTTTCTGGCGACGATGGTGGGCCCGAGTATGTGGAACATCATCATCATTCTGGGCCTCGTCTATTGGACCCGGTACGCTCGGGTGATCCGCGGCGAGGTGCTCAGCCTGCGGGAGCGCGAGTTCGTCAAGCTGGCCGAAATCGCCGGCGCCAGCCGCACGAGGGTGATCCTTCGTCATATTCTGCCCAACGTGCTGAACTCGACGATGGTGCTGGCCAGCCTGACGATCGGGGTCGTGATCATCGCGGAAGCCTCCCTCAGCTTCCTCGGCGTCGGCGTACCGCCGCCGGAGCCGGCCTGGGGGTCGATGCTGTCTGACGGCCGGTCGATGCTGATGGTCGGCGACTGGTGGCTCACCATTTTTCCAGGGCTCGGCATTCTGCTCGTGGTGCTGGCGACGCAGCTCCTCGGCGATTGGCTGCGGGTGCGCCTGGATCCGCAACTGCGCAATATGTAGCGCCGAGAGTGAACACCAGAATGGCCCCTCTGCTCCGGGTATCTGAACTGCAGACCCATTACTTTTCGTTTGGCGGAGCCCGCATCGTAAAAGCCGTCGATGGGATCGACTTTACCGTGAATGAAGGCGAGACGATCGGGCTAGTCGGCGAATCGGGTTGCGGCAAGACAACGACCTGCTTGTCGGTTGTCGGTCTCCTGCCTCCGGCAGCGCGGATCGTTGGCGGCAGCATAGAATTTGCCGGGGAGGAGCTGACGCAAAAGTCGAGCCGAGAGATGCGGCGCGTCCGCGGCCGGCAGATTGCGATGATCCTGCAGGACCCGATGGCCTCGCTGAACCCGCTGTTCAGCATTTACTGGCAGGTCGCCGAGCCGGCCTATTTTCATCGCGCATTCCGCGGCCGATCATTGCGTCGGCGGGTTAGTGAGCTACTGGGGGCGGTGCGCATTCCGTCGCCGGCGGTGCGAATGCGCGAATACCCCCACCAGATGAGCGGCGGTATGCGGCAGCGCGTCGTCGGCGCCATTGCAATGGCCGGCGGTCCAAAGCTGATCATCGCCGACGAGCCGACCACCAACCTCGATGTCACGATCCAAGCGCAATATTTGGAAGTGCTGAAGGACATTCAGCGGGAGAGCGGTGTCGCCCTGATCTTTGTCACCCACAATCTCGGTATCGTCGCCAAGATGTGCGACAAGATGGCGGTCATGTATGCCGGCAAGATCGTCGAGCAAGGCTCGGTGCGCGACTTGTTTCGTGCCTCGAAGCACCCCTACACCCAGGCCTTGCTAGGCTCGATGCCAAAGCTCGGCAACAAGGAGCCGCTTTTCGCGATCCCGGGGCACCCTCCGAATCTGGCGCAGCTGCCGGCGGGCTGCGCCTTTCATCCGCGCTGCTCTCACGTGATGCCACGATGTGCGCAGCAAGAACCGGATGAACGCCGTGTCGGCCCGCATTGGACCGCGAAATGCTGGCTCGTCGACCAGCCGGAGAAGGTAGAGTATGCCGGTGCCATTGCTTGAACTGGAGAATCTCCAGAAATATTTCCCGGTCAGTACCGGCGCCTTGCTGCGGCGCAAGATCGGCTGGGTAAAGGCGGTGGACGGCATCGACGCCGTAATCTACCCGGGTGAGACGCTTGGCCTGATCGGCGAATCCGGATGCGGCAAGACGACGACTTCCAAGCTGATCCTCTTGCAAGAAACACCGACCGCCGGAGCCATCCGCTTCGATGGCCAAGACATCTCCGGGCTGAAGCGCGACGAACTGATGCGTTACCGCCGCGAAGTGCAGGTCGTCTTCCAGGATCCCTACAGCTCGCTCAGTCCCCGCATGCGGGTCGGTGACATCATCGGCGAGCCCTTGGAAATCCATACCGACCTCTCTCGCGAGGCGCTCGATGAGCGGATAGCGGAGGTGCTCGAGCTCGTCGGGCTCCAGCCTGAATTAGCGCGGCTCTTTCCCCACGAATTCAGCGGTGGGCAGCGCCAGCGGATCGCGATAGCGAGAGCCCTGGCGACCAACACGCGGCTCATTGTATTGGACGAACCGGTATCGGCGCTTGATGTCTCGATCCGCGCTCAAATCATGAACCAGCTCGAGCACCTGCAGCAGACCCTAGGGGTCAGCTATCTCTTCATCGGCCACGATCTGGCGACGGTCGCCCATATCAGCCACCGGATCGCCGTCATGTATCTCGGCCAGATCGTCGAGCTTGCCGATAGCCTCGAACTGTGCGCCAAACCGCTCCACCCCTATACCCAGGCTTTGTTTTCGGCAGCCTTGCCTTCCCACCCAGACGAGCGGCACGAAAAGCTGACGATTACCGGGGAGGTTCCGAGCGCGCTCGACCCGCCTTCCGGCTGCCGTTTTCACCCACGTTGCCCGCACGCAATGCCGCATTGCGCAGTCTCGGCGCCGGTGCGGAAGGAAGTCGCGCCGCACCACGCTGTCGCCTGCCACCTGTTCAATTGAGCCTCAAAGAGGTGCCCGAGGCGCCAGGCACAGGGAGATCTGCGAGCAGAATACCCTAAAAATCCAGAACGTTTATCAGATTATTGGACTGTTATAGACAGTCACGATCATCTGGTTGGCGGAAGAGGCAGGAGTCGAACCTACCGAGGACGCCTGGCGCCCTCCAACGGGTTTGAAGCCCGCGCGAGTCACCGGACCCGATGCTCTTCCGAGACCGATATTGCCGGTTCTTCGCGCTCGATCAAAGGTCAAAGCGCCTGGTTCTTTCGGTCAGGTGAACATCTCGCTTTCGCGCAGCACGACGCGCGTGTCGCCGGTCCGCCGGGTCGCCCCCACCTTATCGAGGTATTCGAGGATCTGAATCGCCAGATTGCGGCCGAGGCCGCACCGCTCCTTGAAGCTCGCTGCCGTGAAGGTGCCCTCGGGTGAGCCGTCGGCGAGCTCACGCGCGATTTCCGCGAGGCGGGCCAGGGTCTCGGGCAGAAAGAACCGGTTATCGGCGACCCGGGCGACGAGGCCCTGCCGCTCGGCGCGTTTGAGAAAGCGTTCCACCGCCTCGGGCTGGAGCCCGAGCTCTTCGGCCAGTTCGCGGACTCGCGGCGCGCGGAGAACCGCCCCAGCCAGCAGCGGGTGAAGACGCTCCCAGAGGCGCTCATCCGACCGGGTCAGCCGCGGCTGGTGCTCGGGCAACCGCCATAGCGGCCCCTGGCGTACGACGCGGCCCGAGCCGGCGAGCTCGGCGAGCGCCGCGTCGAGCGCCGCCTCCTGAGCTGCCCCTGGAGCCGCCCCGCGCAATTTCATGATCAGGGCCGGCCGGCTGGGTCCCAGCTCGTCGGGCTGCGCCTTATGCCAGGCGCCGAGCGTGTCGAGGATCTTGTCGCCCAGCAGGGCCAGCCGCTCCGAGGTCACCGCAACCGGAGCGCGCGTCGGCCCGACGCGCAAAAATTCGCCTGCTGCTATCAGCCGGTCGAGTTCGCTCGGCGCCAAGTTGCGCGCCAACGCGAATTGCGCCAGATCGACCACACCTTGCACGGCGAGCAGACGAGCCACCGCTTGCGCCGGGTCGGTCGCAGCGAGCGCCTCAAGGACCGCGAGCCGCGCCGGTTGCCGCCGTCCGCGGCGTGGCGCAAACGGATCGGCGACGCGCCCGCCCGCCAGGGTGCGCCGGGCGGCGTGGTCGCGCAGCACCGCCCGGTCGCCGCACAGCGCACCGACCGGGTGCTCCAGATCCAGCTGCACGAAGCCGCGCTCGCCCGGAGCAATCTCCCGGGACCCGAGCACTGCGGCCCGACCGACGGTGTCTGTCGTGCCGAGGTGCAGATGGACCGGCAGCCCGTCGCGCAGCGGAGCTTCGGCCGAGCGCGAGACGCGCAATGAGAGGTCCAGCCGCGTCGTCGGCGCGTGCCGTTCCGCCGCGAGGATCCAGTCGCCGCGACGCGGCTCGGCGCCTTCCGGAAACGAACCGGCGAGATTGATCGCGCAGCGCTCACCGGCGGCAGCGGTCTCGATGGGACGGTTGTGGCCGTGCAATCCACGGACCCGCACCGGTGTGCCCTGTGGACTGAGCAATAACCGATCGCCCGGCACCACCCTACCCGCCGTTATCGTGCCGGTGACGACGAGACCGATCCCGGGCAGGGTAAAGGCGCGGTCGATCGGCATCCGGAACAGACCCGATGCGGAAGCCGCCACGCGGTTGCGGGCAGCGGCATGCGCGCTTTCTTGCAGATGCCCGGCGAGAGCGGCAATCCCCTCGCCGGTCCGGCTCGACACCGGCAAAATCGCCGGTTGCGCAAAGCCCGCCGCTGCCAGCAGCGCGCCCGTCTCCGCTGCCACGGCGTCGATGCGGCCGCGATCGACCCGGTCGATCTTCGTGATGACCGCCGTGATCTCGTTGATCCCGATCAGCTCCAAGATATCGAGATGCTCGAGGGTCTGCGGGCGCGGCCCGTCATCGGCCGCGACGACCAGCAATACCCGCTCGATCGACAGCACGCCGGCCAGCATATTGGACAGGAAGCGCTCGTGGCCGGGAACATCGACAAATCCGAGCTCGGCGCCATCGGGCAACATGGCGTAGGCGAAGCCGAGATCGATCGTCAGCCCGCGCCGCTTCTCCTCGGGCAAGCGGTCCGCATCGACCCCCGTCAACGCGCGGATCAGCGCGGTCTTGCCATGATCGATATGACCGGCCGTCGCCAGGATCATCGGCGTGGCTCGACCGAGCCTGCATCGGGCCGTTTGTCGTCATTCCCGCGAAAGCGGGAATCCAGGGCGGCGGGCACCTGCGATAGACGCCCCCTGTTCGAGCCAGGGGCAAGCTCTGGACCCCCGCTTTCGCGGGGGTGACGGTGAGGCATGGAAAGGCCGTCGAGCTGCGCGATGAACGCCGCTTCGTCCTCGAGACAGCGCAGATCCAGGATGACGCGGCCCGCCTCGATGCGCCCGATAACGGGGATCGGCATCGCGCGAAGCGCGCGCGCCAAGGCTACGACCGCGGCGCCGGAGCGTTCCGCCAGAGGACGCAAGGCCAAGGCCGCGCTCGGCAGCAACGAAATCGGAAGCGCACCGCTGCCGATCTGGCTCTTTGTTTCGATCAGTGCAACCGCGGCAACATCGCGGAAGGCGCGCTCGACGGCGGGGAGCAGCCGCTCTCCGAGCGCCCGGATCTGCTCCATCGGCCGGGCAAGCAGGCGCAGCGCCGGCAGGCGCGCGGCGAGCCGATCGGGATCGGCGTAGAGCCGCAGCACGGCCTCGAGCGCCGCGAGCCGGATCTTGTCGAGGCGGAGCGCCCGTTTCAGCGGGTTGCGCGCGAGCCTGAGGATCAGTTCGGCGCGGCCGACGACGAGCCCCGCTTGTGGGCCGCCCAGCAGCTTGTCGCCGCTGAACGTAACGAGGTCGGCGCCCCGCGCCAGTGCCTCGGTTACGGTCGGTTCGTGCGGCAACCCCCAGCGCTCGAAATCGACCAGCGAACCGCTGCCAAGATCCTCGACGAACGGGATCGCATGATCGCGGGCGAGAGCGGCGAGCTTTGCCGCCGGCGCCGCTGCGGTGAAGCCATGGATGGCGTAGTTGCTGGTGTGCACCTTCAAAACGAGGCCGGTCTGCGGGCCGATTGCCGAGGCGTAATCGGCGAGATGCGTCCGGTTCGTCGTCCCGACCTCGCGAAGGCGCGTGCCGGCCCGCGCCATGATGTCGGGCAGGCGAAACGAGCCGCCGATCTCGATAAGCTCGCCGCGCGACACGATCGTCTCCTGGCTTTCCGCCAAGGTGTTCAACGCCAGCACCAACGCTCCGGCATTGTTGTTGACCGTGAGCGCGGCCTCCGCTCCGGTGAGGCGCAACAGCCAACCCGCAATATGGTCATCGCGCTCGCCGCGCTTGCCGGTCTCGACATCGTATTCGAGCGTCGTCGGATCGCGCATCGCTTCGACCGCCGCCGCAATCGCCTCCTCGGGCAAGGGTGCGCGGCCGAGATTGGTGTGCAGGACGGTGCCGGTCAGATTGAACACTCGGCGCTGTGAAGGCTGCATATCGCGCGCGAGCGAAGCGGCGCTCTCCTCGAGAATGGCCTCTACGGAGGCAAGGAGATCACACCGCCGGCGCGCCGCCAATGCGGTCCTGACCGCTTCGATGACGAGCGGCCGCCCGTATCGGGCGATCATCGCGGCGGCGGTATCTGACCGCAGCACCCGGTCGACCCCCGGCAGCCCCAATCTGCCCCGGCGTTCCTCCGAGGTCATTTCGCAGCGACCAATTCGGGGACCGGCTGCGCGGCACCTGCCTCGAAACGGACGCGCGGCGCGCTCCCGCTCAGGGTTGCGACGCGGCCGATCAGCGCCGCCCGATAGCCACATCTGCGCAGCTCGGCGACGCAGATTGCAGCGCGATCGGCAGGAACGCCGGCCAGCAGCCCACCGGCGGTTTGCGGGTCTATAAGCAACGGGGCTATCTGATGAAGCTGCGCGGCCGGGTCGAGCGCCGCCAGCGCAGCAATGTTGTCGGCATGCAGCGAGCTGGTGACCCCGCTGCCGAGCAGCGGCAGCGCGCCGTCGAGAGCCGGAATCGCCTCCGGATCGAGAACCGCGTCCATTTCCGAGGCGCGCAGCATTTCGAGAAGATGGCCGAGGAGCCCGAAGCCGGTCACGTCGGTGCAGGCGCTGGCCCGATACTCTAAGAGGCAAGCGGCTGCGGAACCCGCCGACTGCACCATCGTCGTGATCGCGGCCTCCACCACGCGCGACGAGACCAACCCACGCGCCGCTGCGGCCAGGATCACGCCGGTGCCGAGCGGCTTGGTCAAGACCAGCCGATCGCCGACAGCCAGCCCAGCCTTGCGCAGTAGCTTTCCCGGCCGCGGCCGTCCGGTCACGGCAAATCCGAGAGCGAGTTCGGCGCCCTCGGCGCTGTGCCCGCCGATCAGCACGGCGCCCGCCGGCTCGAGCACGTCGAGGCCGCCGCGCAGCATATGAAAGAGGTCGTGCTCGACGATCGGCGGGCGCGCCGGCGGCAGGGTGGCGATCGCCAATGCGCTCTCCGGCGTTCCCCCCATCGCATAGATGTCGCCGAGCGCATGGGTTGCGGCAATCCGGCCGAACAGATAGGGGTCGTCAACCATCGCGCGAAAGAAATCGACGGTCTGCAGCAGCGGCGGCGCGCCGGGGAACGAGATCAGCGCCGCATCGTCCGGGCTGTCGAGGCCGATCATCACGGCGCCGCTCGTCGCCGGATGGAGCCGCCCGATGACCCGGCCGAGCACCGCCGCCGGGACCTTTGCGGCGCAACCGCCGCAGCGCATCGGGTCTTCTCCTGGCTCGGGCTGCATGTCCGGCAATTCGCCATAGCGCCGCATCCATCGGCGGTCGATCCACTCCTTCAGCTGCCACAACCGCGGGCCATAGGCGACGAGCGGTCCGCGCGAGGCTACGGCTTGCTCGTCCCCGGTGCCGATCAGCGCCAGCGCGCGCTTTTGCGGAACAGCGCGCCACAGCCGGCGGCCGGCGAGCGCGCGGCGCAGATTGGCGGCGAGCGGCGGACCCTGCCGGACGGCGTAAACGCCCGCCTTCTCGCGCGGATGGCCGAGCATCGTCGCGACGTCGCCGGCTGCGAAGATCTTCGGGTCTGCGGGCGAGCGAAGCCTGTTGTCGACCGCGATGAAGCCGTCCGACGTCAGCGGCAGGCCGGTATCGGCGAGCCAGGGCGCTGCACCCGCCTGCGTCACCCACAGCGCCTCGTCGAATTCGACCCGCCTGCCATCGGCGCAGAGCAGAACACCCGGCGCGACACGCACAACGGCGCTGCCGACGACCACAGTCACCCGGTGATCGGCGAGGATCCGTTCGAACAACCGGCGGACCCGGGCATTATGCGACGGCAGCAACGCCGCGCGGGTAACCAGGGTTACCTCGGCCGCGTCGCCCTTCAGATCGGTCAGGCGATGTTGCGCCGAAAGGGCGAGTTCAACCCCGCCGGCGCCGCCGCCGACAATGGCGAGACGCAGCCGCGGCATCCCGCGCGCCCGCGCCAACAACGCCTCCCAACGCACCGCGAACCGGTCGATCGGCTTTACCGCAATCGCGTGCTCGGCGGCGCCGGGGACATCGTCGGAACGCGGCGCCGAGCCGATGTCGATCGACAGAACATCGTACCGGATCGGGGGATGCCCATCGCACAACACTGCGCCATCGGCCCTGTCGAGCCCGATCGCTTCGTCGTGGATCACCCGCGCACCGGCAAACCGCGCGAGCCGGCCAAGATCGATGTGGCATTCGTCGAGTGAATAGTGCCCGGCGACATAGCCCGGCAGCATGCCCGAATAGGGCGTCTCGACCCCGCGGGTAAGGAGCGTCACGCGTACCCCCGGCACCGGCCGCATGCCGAAGCTCTTCACGACGTGCACGTGAGCGTGCCCGCCTCCGACAAGGACAAGATCCTGGGTAATCGCGACCCGTTGCTGCATCGCCCCGACTATGCCCAAGTGCTGTCTGCTACTCCAGTCGTCAGGAGGAAATATGCAGATCGGGTTCAATCTGCCGATCAGTGAAGGCTTCCGACGGCGAGCGGCGACTGTTTTCGGGCAGCACCCCGGACATTATCAACGATATTCGGGCTTTGCGCGACCTGGGGTTAGCGCAGTCGATATCGATTTCGACCGCCCCGATCCCGATGCTTCGATAGCAGAAATGCGTCGGTTCAAGGAGCGGGTGATTTCTCGACTGTAGCTCCGGCTTCAGCAGATCTGGTTGGCTTCCGTGGCGATTGCGGACAGCAATGCGTCATCATGAGCCGTGGCTGGAGCCGGATCGCGGGTGCCGGGCTGGCGTCGGACCCTGATGCTGCCTCCCCGCACCACTGTTGCCTGAGCAACCCGGACGATCCTGTCCAAATGCGCCCACACTCCGTCGAGCGCCTCGGCAATGATCCGCGCGTCGCGCAATGTCTCGTCCAACAGTTCCGGGCGCGCCCGCAGAACCATTTGCGTCATTTCGAGTGCCTCGGCGGCATGGCGTTCCTCGACACGTTGCGAGAAACACTCCTCGAAATAGGCTTCGTGCCTGAAATGTGGGAAGTGAACGGAAAGGGCATCGGCAAGCGCCCGCATCCAGTCGACCGACAGCATCTCGACCGCGCACCATGCGCCGAGCGACCGCGAGTAGAGTTTGCGGGCCAACCGCACAAAGTCAGCCGTTTCGGCTTCGAGATAGTGGCAAAGCTCACCGAGTTCCCCGAACTCCTCGTCATCCAGCAGGCACGCTGCGCCGATGCTGCGAAACGCTCTGGTCAGCTGGTAATGGTGAGTATCGCCCCCGGCGAGCCCGTCATCGTCGATGAATATCTGCAGCTTGCGTTTTCGCAAAGCTGGGCTATCGAGATGCGGAAGATGGTAAACCGCCGCGCGGGTCGCGTGCATGGCCGATTGGTAGATCAGATGGATCTGCCCGAGAAGGGCTGGATCACGCGCCACAGCGCGGGGCACTTCCGCCAAGCGCTGGAAAAACGGCATGCGCGACGGACGGTGTTCCTCGAATATGATCGCCAATGCGTTTGGCAGGTCCTCAACCGCGGAGACGGTCGGCTCCCATTGTCGCGACTTTTGGCCAGTCGGTTCGTCATCCTTTTTCACGATAATTTTCCTCGGTTGTAGCGGGTTACTGTCAAAAACCGCAGCCGAGCCCAACCCCGGCACTGCCACACAGTTTGGCGCGGATCCGTAAACTTAAGATTAAGCATCTAAAATCCAAAACTCGTTTGCCGAATTAATTACAAATTTATCGCTGGGTTCTAGGGTCAGCTGTTTCCCGCGTTGCGAGTGTCGATGGAAGCTGCCAACCAAAGATCCTCTGCTACGTCCTGCGCATTCGCCCCGCTGGCGATCGCTTGGCTAACCATGTTCGTGATCGGCAGTGACCTGTTCGTGGTCTCGCCGCTACTGCCGCTAATCTCGGCCGATTATGCCGTGCGGCCGGCCTGGGCGGGCTTGAGCGTAACCGTATTCGCGGTCACCTATATGCTGAGCGCCCCAGCTCTTGGCCATCTCGCCGACCGGGTTGGGCGTGGTCGCGTCCTGGTCTACTGTCTTTGGGCCTTTGGGACAGCCAACCTGTTGACGGCAATCGCCGGGGATTTCACCTGGCTGCTCGCGACGAGGATCGTTGCGGGCGCGGCGGCTGCTGGCGTGTCGCCGTCGATATATGCTCTCGCTGGAAGCAGCGCTCCTCCCGCGCGGCGTGGTACCCGGCTTGCGATTGTCGTATCGGGTCTCTTGATGTCGCTTTCCCTTGGCGCACCGATAGGCCTGCTGGCGGCCGCGTCGTTCGGGCGGTCGATTGTTTTCGCCGCGCTCGCTGCGCTGAGCCTGATCCTCGCATGGGCTAACAGCCGCATTTGGCATGATCCCCCCGCCGCCAAGAGTCGTGCCGCGATAGCCCATCGGCTCACGGCGACGCTCCTCGCTGCGCGGCTTGCTCCGACAGTGCTTTGGAGCACGGCGCTCTATGCCATGTACACCTATCTCGGAGAAGGGCTGAGCGCATCGGGTTATTCGGCCGAGCAGATCGCCGAGGTGATCCTGTTCTACGGTTGCGGGGCAATCGCCGGCACCTTGATCGGCGGGCGCATCGCGGACCGGCTCGGGGCAAGACGGACAGTCTCGATCGGTCTCTTGGGGCTCAGTTCGTGCCTTCTGCTGCTGTTGGTTGCGCTGCGCCTCGGATTGAGCGTCGACTGTGCCTTTGGGCTCGCCTCGCTATCGGCGCAGCTTTTCTTCCCGGCTCAGCAGCTCAGGCTGGCAAACCAATTCCCCGACAGCCGGGCAGCAATTCTGGCCTGGAACAACAGCGCCCTTTTTTTGGGAATCTCGCTGGGCTCGTTGATCGGCGGGCAAGCCCTGGCGTTCGGCGGCTTTGACACGGATTTGATAATCGCGGCGGCCATCGCCATTGTCGCGTGGATCACCAACCAGGATGGCTATCGAGGCCCTGCCGAGGTCGTTATCACGCTGCCGCGTCAGCCCTTTGGGGTCGGGGCAGGCTGATGGTCACCGTCGTCCCGCAGCCGAACTCGCTTTCGATGACGAGCACGCCGCCGTGCAGATCGACAACGGATTTCGCAAACGGCAGCCCGAGACCAGCGCCCTGATGCGTGCTGTCGAGCACCGAATTTACGCGGTAGAAAGGCTGCACCACCAGCGGGATGTCCTGGGCCCGGATGCCAATTCCGGTATCCCGGATGCGAATGTTCAACGCGGTCTCGTCGGTGTCGCTCGATATCGTGACGCGCCCCCCTGCGGGCGTGAACTTTATCGCGTTGCCGATCAGGTTGACGAACACCTGCTTCAATTTAACCGGGTCGCCGTCGAGCACCGGCCAGCCAGACGGGTCGCCGTCGATGACGATCTCGACTGCGGCAGCCGCCGCGGTCGATTGCAGCATCATCAGAACTCTCCGCAAAAAGCGTGCCGGGCTGGGTCGGAACACGTTCGATCTGCAGCTTCCCCGCTTCCACCTTGGCGAGATCGAGCATTTCCTCGACGAGGGAAAGCAGATGCAGACCGCTCTCGTGGATGTGCTGTGCGTATTCCTTATAGGCCGGAATGCCGATCGGTCCCATGATCTCGCGATGCATCATTTCCCCAAACCCGATGATCGCATTGAGCGGAGTGCGCAGTTCGTGGCTCATATTGGCGAGGAACATCGACTTTGCCCGATTAGCATTGGCTAGCTCGACCGTCCTTTCCTCGACGCGGGTCTCCAGGGTCGCGTTCAGCTCGCGCAACTCGGCCTCTGCCCGCTTCTGTGCGGCGTAACGGGCAGCCAAGGCGTCAGCCATGGCATTGAAGGTCGCTCCCAAATTGCCGATTTCCGATGCGGGGTGAAGGACTTTTACTCGCAAATCATAATTGCCATTGCGCCACTCCGTCGCAAAAGCCACCAGACCGCTAATAGGCTCCTGCAGGAACCGGCGCCCGCCGAGAACCGCCGCAAAGGTTGCTGCGAGCAGACCGAAAACGATCAGCGCGATACCGCGGGCCGTCGCGCTGTCGATGGCCGCGAATGCTTCGGCTTTCGACTGCCCAGCGCTCAGAAAGAAGTCCCGAGGCGGCAGGGCTGCCGGGACATAGCCGAATATTCGCGTGACGCCGTCGACGCCGACCGACTCCTCCCAGCCTGTGGTGTTGCCGTCCATAATCTCTTCATGGCTTTTTCTCATGTTCTTGCCGACCAGAGCGTCGGGGTTCGGCAATCGCGCGATAATGTTGCCCTCACGGTCGGCAATCAGGATCGAGGATGTCGGGGACAAACCCCTTTCTTTCAGATGTTCCGACAACCAGCGCAGATCGAGCCCGGCGAACACAACTCCGGCCGCATGGCCGTCGCCGCTGTCGAATTTCAACGCGAAGTGGATCATGCGCGCGCCGCTCGCCGGATCGGCCCAGTAATTGCCGACGGCGAGCCCGTCCTGCGCCATTGCTCGCTTGAAGAACGGCTTGTCGGCAACCGAGGAATAGCTCAGCGGACTGCTCGAGCAAAATATGCGACCGCCGGTATCCGCCGCTGCCAACAGACTATAATTCGCGTATTGCGAGGCCAATGACCCGAACAGTGCATTACAGGCGTCACTCTCCTTTGACTTGACGGGAGTGAGTTGTGCGAGTGCAAGCAGCAATTGACGAGCCCCTTCGCGCAATTCGCCGATTTCCTCACCGAATTGCTTTGTAATCTGTACGACTTGCTGACGAATGTCGGTTTCGCGCGCTTTGCGCAGTTCATATTCGTTGTAAGCTTGGATGACGATTGCCGGGCAAACAGCGATCAAAACGAGTATAATTAGCCGAACCGTCAAACTGACGTGCGGTAGGCGCAGCAGCCAGGGGGATCGGCGTTTAACCCCTATCGTCTCGCCGAGCGCCGGGCTTGCTCCATGCGTGATCATTTGCCCAATCTCCGAAACCCCGGGCACCGCTCGGAAGCGAGGTCATCGCCCCGACACTGCGGACAGGGACGCCCTTGCTAGCCTGCAATTTCGCTAAAATTGGTTAATCAATGCTTAACGATTTAGATCGCAGCGCCGATTTTTTCATCATACAGATTCGCGCGTGGCCGGCACCTGATATCCTTGTCGCTCGTAGAAGCCCAACTCTCGGGGTGGAAGACCAGGGCGGAGAGCGGGCGAGTCGATAGATCCCACCTGCCCCAGATTATACTCGGAAAGCCCCCGCGAATTACTGCCTCCGTCTGCTCGTCGGGAGCATCGGTTAAGGGTAAGGCTCGGCTCGCCCTTCTCGAGGGCCACGCCGCTTTCTCTTACGGGTGGAGCAAGAATGAAGCGCGAATTGTCCGGCGATGGCGGCCGAGGTGTTCCAATATATCGCAGTGCCTCGCTTGGATTGCAGCGAAATCATGAACCGGACACCCGCATTCATCGAGTGACGCACGGTCCAAAACCACCGCTTAACCTCGCCCGCGATAGGGAGCGACGCCCGGATCGGGGAGCCAGAGCCCCGCGGGCGGCTCGCCGGTCTGATAGAAGATGTCGATCGGGATGCCGCCGCGGGGATACCAATAACCGCCGATCCGCAGCCATGTTGGAGCTAGGGTGTCGACTAGCCTGCGCGCAATCGTCAATGTGCAATCCTCGTGAAAGGCGCCGTGGTTGCGAAACGCGCCAAGATAAAGCTTCAAGGACTTGCTCTCGAGGATCGTTGCCTCGGGCACATAATCGATGACGAGGTGGGCGAAATCGGGCTGACCGGTCACCGGGCACAGCGAAGTGAATTCGGGGCAGGTGAAGCGCACGGCATAGAGGAGTCCGGGATGCGGGTTGGCCACCGTCTCGAGCACCGCCTCATCGGGCGATTCCGGCAGGGCCGAGCGGCGTCCGAGGTGGGTGAGGCTCATTCGGCGCTCTCGAAACCGGCGGCAAAATCGGCGAATGTTCCGGCCTCGATCGCCGCCCGCATCGCGGCCATCAGATCGCCATAGTATTGCAAATTATGCGCGGTCAGCAGCATGCTCCCGAGGATCTCGCCGGCACGGCTGAGATGGTGGAGATAGGCGCAGCTGTACCCAGTGCAAGCAGGGCACGGGCATTCCGGGTCGAGCGGCGCCGGGTCGCCGGCGTGGCGGGCGTTGCGCAAGTTCACAACGCCTCGCCGGGTAAAGGCTTGCGCGGTGCGTCCCGAACGCGTCGGCAATACGCAATCGAACATGTCGATGCCGCGCGCCACGGCGCCGACCAAATCGGCAGGTTTCCCGACCCCCATCAGATAGCGCGGCCGGTCCCCGGGTAATCCCGGAACGGTCGCATCGAGCACTGCGAAGGTCGTCGCCTGCCCCTCCCCGATTGCCAGCCCCCCGACCGCATAGCCATCGAAACCGATGCCGATCAATTTCGCGGCTGAACGCAGGCGCAGATCCGAGTGGACCCCGCCCTGGAGGATCCCGAATATGCCGTGACCGGGCCGTTCGACAAACGCTCGGCGCGAGCGTTCGGCCCAACGCGTCGACAATTCCATCGAGCTCTCGACCGCCTCACGCGGTGAGGGGTAGGGCGTGCACTCGTCCAACGCCATCGTTATGTCGGCGCCGAGCAGATGCTGGATCGCGATCGACCGTTCCGGCGTCAGCTCGTGGAGGCTGCCGTCGAGATGCGAGCGAAAGGTGACGCCGGCTTCGGCGATGGTCCGGCGGGCCGCCAATGACATGACCTGAAAACCGCCGGAATCGGTCAGGATCGCGTATGGCCAATTCATGAAGCAGTGTAGGCCGCCGAGCGCCGCGATACGCTCCGCACCGGGACGCAGCATCAGGTGATAGGTGTTGCCGAGGACGATCCGCGCACCCGTCGCCGCAACCCCCTCGGGGGTCATCGCCTTGACCGTGCCGGCGGTGCCAACCGGCATGAATGTTGGCGTTTCGGCAGCACCGTGAGCGGTCGTCAGCCGCCCGCGCCGCGCCGCGCCGTCACGCGCCAGCACCTGGAAGCCGATCATGTCTCTGGCCGGCAAAATCCTCGTAGTGCGGGAGGGCTAATAGGTTTGGAACGCGCGCTGGATCTCGACCACGTCGTTGGTCGCCAGCAGCGCGAGCATCAGCAATATGCGGGCCTTCTGCGGCGTAAAGTCCTCGCCGGCGACGATGCCGCTCTCGCGCAGCCGCCGACGGGGGGCGACTCGGCCCGTCGCGCGGCTGCATTGCACGACGACGACCCCGGATTTGGCGGCGCGCTCGAAGGCGGCGCGCTGCTCGGGCGTCGGGCTCCCGGGTGCAAAGCCGGCCGAGACGAGGCCGCGCGCGCCGGCCTTGACCGCGGCGTCGACCAATGCCCCATCGGCGCCAGCGTAAGAATACACAATGTCGACGCGCGGCAGTGCGGTCAGATCGAGGCTCGCAAAGGGAGTATCGGGCATGTGGGCGCGCGACGGGGTGCGGTAAAAGTGCACCCCGTCACCGTCGACATGGCCGAGCGCACCGAAATCGACCGAGCGGAAGGTTTGAACCCGGTAGGTCGAGGTCTTGACGACATCGCGGGCGGCATGGATCTCGTCGTTGAGCACTACGAGAACCCCCTTGCCTCGCGCATCGGATGAGCCGGCAACTCGCAGTGCGTTGACAAGGTTCATCCCGGCATCGCTGCCGAGCGCGCTGGCCGGGCGCTGCGCTCCGACCAGCACTACGGGATGCGCCGTGGCGAGGGTCAAGTTTAGGAAAAACGCGGTTTCCTCGAGGGTCGCGGTGCCGTGCGGAATGACGAACCCGGCGGCGGCAGGCTCGCTGCGCGCGATGCGATGGATCAACGACCTGATCTCGACCCAATCCTCGGGACCGATATCAGTGCTGCCCACCTGGCGGAAGGTCACGGGCCTCGGATCGGCGACGAGCCGGGTCTCCGGAAAACGGTCGAGCAAGGCCTCGCAAGTCAGCTTCTGCCCGAAATCAGGGTAATCGAGCACGTCGAGGCTCGACGCGCCGAGCGAAGAAATCGTGCCGCCGGTGCCGATAACGGCGATGCGGGGGAGGGCCGTCGGCATTAGGGATGCTCCATCACCAGCTCACGACAGCCAGCGTTTGCGCCGCTTGTAATGTTTGACGTCGCGGTAGGATTTGCGGGCACCGACCTCGTTGAGCCCCAGGTAGAACTCCCTGATATCGGAATTCTGGCGCAAGGTGTCGGCCGGGCCTTCGAGCACGATGCGGCCGTTCTCCATTACGTAACCGTGGTCGGCGATATCGAGCGCGAGCGCTGCGTTCTGCTCGACGAGCAGCACGGTCAAGTTGCGCTCGTCCCTGAGCCGTCGGACGATCCCGAAGATCTCCTCGACGAGCAGCGGCGCCAGGCCGAGGGACGGCTCGTCGAGCAGGATCACCTTGGGATCGGACATCAACGCTCGGCCGATCACAAGCATCTGCTGCTCGCCGCCCGAGAGATAGCCCGACTGATTGTGTCGGCGTTCCTTGAGCACCGGGAAGGCGTCGTAGACCCGGTCGATGCCGTCCCGAACGGCCGCGGAATCGCCACGCGTGTGCGCGCCGGCGACCAGGTTTTCCTCGACCGTCAAGTTCTCAAACACCCGCCTGCCTTCGAAGACCTGGGTCACGCCATGCTTGACGACGTCATGCGGCGGGAGCCGGTCGAGCCGCGCGCCGTCGAGCTCGACCGTGCCCTTGGTCACCTGCCCGCGCTCGCTGCGCAACAGGCCCGATATCGCCTTCAAGGTCGTCGTCTTGCCGGCGCCGTTGGCGCCGAGCAGAGTCGTGATGCGGCCCTGCTCGGCGAACAGCGAGACGCCCTTCAGCACCAAAATGACGCCGTCATAGACGACTTCGATATTGTTGAGCGCCAGCACTCGGACGATCCTGCTATTGCGTCTTCTCCGCGGCCTTGACCTGGTCCCACACGACATCGCGGTAGGCGCGGAACCAATCCGTCTCAGGGACGAGTTTCTCGCCCTTAACCTGGAAGATCCGCACATATCCGCCACCTTCGTGGTCGGCCGGCGTGATCTGCAGCGGCGGGACCAGACCTCCGAGCGTGAAGTCATGGATTTCTTCGAAGCCCTTTTTTACGTCCGTCCCGGTCGGCTCTTTGCCGTTCGTCAGTTTGAGCGCGTTTTTGAGTGCCTCGACCTGGATTGCGGCCTGAAATACGCCGCGGTTGTAGTACACTGTGTCGTCCATTTCTTTTGGCGGTGCTTTTCCTTCCTTCTTGTACATCTCCTTGATTTGCTGGCGCACCGGGTAATCGTCGCCGGCGCCGGCAAACTGCATCGTGTTATAGCCCTGCGCGACCGCCCAACCGCCGGCCGCTAAGATGTCGCCTTCGGCGGAGGCCCAGACGAGGCCTAGCACTTTCGACAATGGGTAGCCGTTGCGTTTGAGTTCCTTGATAGATACCGATGGCGAACGGCCAAATAGGTGCGAGATTACAAAGTCAGGCCGATAACGCTGCGTGATGTCGAGAATTTGCGCCCCCATTTCCACACCCGGCGGCGGCACGGCGAAGGTCCGCAGCTCAAAACCCTCTTGCTTCTGCAGGTCTTCGATGACCGGCAGGGGCTCCTTACCGGCAGGATTATCATAGTACATGTAGGCGATTTTCTTGCCCTTGAGATTGCCGCCCAGTTTGTTCTTGACGAAATCGATGGCAGCGGCGCCCTGCGAGAAATAACTCGCGGCGATCGGAAACAGATAAGGATATTTCTTGCCGTCCGCAGATGCCGCGATGCCAAAACCGGGCGTCGTCGACGGGATCTCGTCCTTCTCGATCCTCTCGTTCAGCGCATGCGCCTGCGGCGTGCCGTAGACGGACATGATCACAGCACCCTCTTGCTTTTGGTGCTCATAGGCTTCGATGGCCGGCGGCACCTTGTACGCAGTATCGATCTCCGGCGCGTCGACCGTGTAACCGTCGAGGATGTGGTTGGAATTGACGAGGTTGAAATAATCGTGCATCGCCGGGCACAGCACCGTGCCGACGATCTGCGTCGGGCCGGTGCGGTCGCACTGCACGCCGATCACGATTTTCTTGTCCTGGGCCGTCGCCGTCCCGGCGAGGCAGAGGGCGGTCGTCGCGCCCACAATGAGCGCGAGCGGCGTCATCGATTTGCTAGTCATCCAAGATCCTCCCTTCGTTGCACTCGAGTTAATAGGAAAAAGGCCACACGCGGAAGTAGTTGCGGATGTTCCGCCACAGCCGAGCCAACCCCTCCGGCTCGACGACCAGGAAGAAGATGATCAGGCTGCCAAAGATCACCAGCCGCAGGCTCGGGATGATGTTTGCCAGATCGGCCTCCGAAAAGATCAGGCTGCCGGAGGACTGCAGCGCCCAGCGGGTGGCAATGGGCAAAAGCGTGACGAAGACGGCGCCGAAGATTGACCCGAGTACCGAGCCGAGGCCGCCGATGATCACCATCGCCAAATAATCGATCGAGACGTCGAGTTGGAACTGCTCGTAATTCGCAATCCCGAGATAATAGCTTTCCAAGACGCCGGCGACTCCGGCGTAGAAAGACGAGATCGCGAACGCGTAAAGTTTGTAACGAAAGATGTTGATGCCGATGATCTCGGCGGCGATGTCCTGATCACGCACGGCGATGAACGCGCGGCCGATGCGGCTGCGCACCAGGTTCAAGGTGCCGACGATCGCCAGCACTGCAAAAAACATCAGGAACTCATAGATCTCGGCTTCCGAGGTCAAGGGGATCCCAAAGACGGACGGGCGCGGGATCTCGATCGAGGACTGCACGCCGCCCGAGATCCAGGTCACGTGATTGATCGTCCACTCGATAATCAGCTGCGCAGCAAGGGTCGCGATCGCCAGGTAAATCCCCTTGATGCGCAGCGACGGGATGCCGACCACGATGCCGATCAGCGCAGCCATCAGCCCGCCGGCGGGGATCGTGATCCAGAACGGCAGGCCAAGCCGCACAATCAGATTGGCGGCGGTATACGCACCCACCGACATGAAGGCGCCGTGCCCGATCGAGATTTGCCCGGTATAGCCGACGAGAATGTTGAGGCCGAGCGCGCCGACAATTGCGACCAAGCACAGATTGAGCAGCGACAAAGAATATTCGGAGAACGCGAGCGGCGCGATGGCGATGAACAGCCCGGCGAACGCCGCCACCGCCCATTTGGCGATCGGCAGCGGATAGAGCGCCATGTCGGCGGCGTAGCCGGTCTTGAACACCCCAGACTCGCGATGGAACATGGCGTCCTCACCCGCCTCGCTGCGGCCCGGGAGGGCGGGGATGCCGGGCCACGAACCGCATCACACACGCTCGATCCGGCGCCGCCCGAAGATGCCCTCGGGCCGCACCATCAGCGCCACGATCATCAGGATGTAAGGGGCGAAATCCTTGGTGCCGCCGCCGACATAGGGATCGAGATAGCCGGCGGCGAGGTTTTCCACGATGCCGACGATCAGCCCGCCGACCACTGCGCCGATGATCGAATCGAGGCCGCCGAGTATCACCACCGGGAAAACCTTGAGGCCGACCAGCGCCAGCTGATTGTCGACCCCGAGCATCGCTCCCCAGACGACACCGCCCAGTGCGGAGACGACGCCAGCCATCGCCCAGGCGAGTGCGAAATAGCGCTGGACATTGATGCCCATCGCCATCGCCACCTGTTGGCTGTCGGCCACCGCCCGCATCGCGATGCCGACCCGGCTCCTCAGGAAGAACCAGCTGAAGGTGGCGAGAAAGACTATGCTGACCGTGGCGCCGACGAGCTGGACCTGTGAGAGGGCGACCGGTCCGAGATAGAGCGGCGAGTCGCTGACCGGCATCTCGATCGCCCGGGTCCCAGCGCCAAACGCCAAGACCGCGCCGCCTCGCAATACCGCGGCAAGGCCGATCGTCGCCATCACGACAGCAATGATCGGGCGGCCAATCAACGGCCGCAGCACGACGCGCTCGAGCCCGAAGCCCAATGCCACCATGCCGGCGACCGAGAGCAGCGCCGAGACCCAGAATGGCGCGCCGGCGAGCTCGGCGGCCCCCGCGGCGATGAACCCGGCGAACATGACAAACTCGCCCTGCGCGAAATTGATCGCGTCGGTCGCCTTGTAGATCAGCACAAAGCCGAGCGCGATCAGCGCATACATCAGCCCGATCATGACGCCGTTGGTCAGCAGGACCAGCGTAAATTGCCACTCGAACTCAGGCATGGGCGCGGTCAGATTTCGCCTTGGTTTCGTCGTTCCCGCGAAAGCGGGAATCCAAGGGCGGCGGGCACTTGCAGAGATGCCCCCTGTTCAAGCCAGGGGCAGGCTCTGGGCCCCCGCTTTCGCGGGGGTGACGAGAGGAATTTTTGTCAGGCATAGACCGGTTCGCGGGCCGGTTCCGCGATTTCGCGGATGTCCTCGATCGCGATCGTCGAGGTCAGGGTCGCCTTTCGGCCGTCCTCGTAGGTGATTTCGGTGGTGACCTCGACCTCCGCCTCACCGCTGTAGAACGCGTCGATGACGGTGGCGTATTTTTCGGCGACGAAGCGGCGGCGGATCTTGCGCGTGCGGGTGATCTCGTTGTCGTCGGCGTCGAATTCCTTGTTGAGCAGCACAAAGCGCCGGAGCCGCGCGGCCGCCGGCAAAGTGGCGTTGACCTCGGCGATCTCTTCGGCGATGAGGCGCCGCACCTCGCGCTTGGCGCTCAAATCCTGGAACGAGGTATAGGCGATGTTGCGCCGCTCCGCCCAGTTCCCGACCGTCGTCAAATCGATCGCGACGATCGCCGCGACGAACGGCCGGCGATCGCCAAAAGCGACCGCTTCGGCGATGAACGGGCTGAATTTGAGCTTGTTCTCGACAAATTGGGGCGCGAACGGCGTGCCGTCGGAGAGCTTGCCGACATCTTTGGCGCGGTCGACGATCACGAGGTGGCCGCGGCGGTCGACAAAGCCGGAATCGCCGCTGCGCAACCAGCCATCATCGGTCATCGTGTCGCGGGTGGCGTCCGGCTGCTTGTAATATCCCTTGAACACCGCGGCAGAGCGGATCAGCACCTCGCCGTCCTCGGCAATCCGCACTTCGGAGCCCGGGGTGACCCGGCCGACCGTGTCCGGGTCCGCCTCGCCGTCGCGCTGTAACGAGGCGAGACCGGCAAGCTCGGTCGAGCCCCAAACCTGTTTGATATTGACCCCGAACGCGCGGAAGAACCGAAAGGTATCGGGACCAAGCGGCGCGCCGCCGGTATAGACCCAGCGTGCCCGCCGCAAGCCCAGCTGGTCGCGCACCGGCCCGTAGATCAGGACCTCGCCGAGCGCAAGGCCGAGCCTGGAGATCAGCGAGGCGCGTTTGCCTTCCCCTTTACGCTGCTCCGCGCGCTCGGCGAGCTTGCGGAAGAACTCGAAGAGCTGACGCTTCAGTGGCGTCGAATCCGCCGCCCTGACCCGCAGCTGGGTCAGCATGTTCTCCCAGATCCGCGGCGGCGCGATGGCGATCGTCGGGCCGAGCTCGCGCAGATCACGCTGCACTGTCTGCGGCCGCTCCGGACAGTTGCAGGTGAACCCGACGAGCAGGGTCAGCACCAGCGAAAACAGCGAGTCGCCGATCCACGCCATCGGCAGGTAGCACAAGAGGTCGTCAGTGACGCGGATGTCCTCAGCCGCGATAAACCCCTGCGCAGAGCTCAGCAGATTGGCATGCGACAGCATCACCCCTTTTGGGCGTCCGGTAGTCCCCGAAGTGTAGGTGAGGAGCGCCAGATCATCCGGCTCGCCGTTATCGATCTCCGCCTCGACGTATCCCGGGTTTGCCGCGCCGAACTCGCGGCCGGCCGCCTGCATCTCGGCAAATGATTTGAGGCCGCTGCTGGAATAGTGCCGCAGCCCTTTCGGATCGTCATAGACGACGAGTTCGAGATGCGGCAGCTCTGCTCGCAACGAGAGGATCTTGTCGACCTGTTCCTGGTCTTCGGCGACGACGACCGAAACCTCGGCGTGGTTCAGCACAAAAACCAGCTCGCTGGCGATCGAAATCCTGGTACATCGGCACCGCGGTACCGCGAAGGCATTGGACCGCCAGCTGCGCCCAGTAGAGGCTCGGCCGGTTGTCGCCGATGACCGCGAGCTTGTCGCCGCGGCGAAAGCCGTTCGCGGCCAGGCCCAGCGCGAAATCGCGCACCTCAACCCAGTACTGTGCCCAGGTAAAGGTCTGCCAAATGCCGTGGTTCTTTTCGCGGACCGCCGGCCGCGCCGCCATCTGTTCGGCGTTGCGCCGCAGCAGACGCGGCAGTGTCGATTGCGTCATGCGGCAGCCACCTCCTGGCGTTCTTTCGCGGTGCCGAGATAGGCGAGGACCACATCCGGATGACGCTGCACCTCCGCGGGGCTGCCCTCGGCGATTTTGCGGCCGCGGTCGAGCACGGCGACGCGATCAGAGATGTCCATCACCACTGCCATGTCGTGCTCGATCAAGATCACCGTCGTGCCCCATTGCTGGTTCACGTCAAGGATGAAGCGGGCCATGTCCTCTTTTTCTTCCTGGTTCATGCCGCCCATCGGCTCGTCGAGCAGCAGCAATTTCGGGTCGAGCGCCAGCGCGCGCGCCAGTTCGACGCGTTTCCGCAAGCCATAGGCCAGCCCACTCGTCGGCTGCTTGCGCAAATCCTCGAGCTCGAGAAGCTCGATCAGCTCCTCTGCCCGCGCGCGATGGGCGATCTCCTCCTTCTGCGCCAGGCCCCAATAGATGAAGGAGGACAGCACTCCGGCCTTCATGTGCACATGACGCCCGAGCATGATGTTGTCGAGCACCGTCATGCCGGCGAACAACGCGATGTTTTGGAACGTGCGGGCGATCCCGAGCGCGGCGACCTGCGAAGGACGGGCGCCGGTGATGTCCTTGCCGGCAAAAACGATTTCGCCGGTGTCGGGCCGATAGAAGCCGCTGATCATGTTGAGGAGCGAGGTTTTGCCGGCGCCGTTCGGGCCGATGACCGAGATCAGTTCGCCGGAGCGGACCGAGAGCGTCACCGCCTCGACCGCCCGCACGCCGCCAAAGTGTTTTGACACGCCGGAGATCGCGAGTTGCGCCTCTCCGGGAGAGATCTCGCCACCGTTCACATTGCCGGACACGATGCCGCCCGCATTCCTCGCCTTTCCGCCAGCGCGCATATGCGCGCTACTTATGGCAGGCATGATGCAGACGCAGACGGCAGAAGGCAATGGCCTATGTCACTGTCGCGCTTTACTTTTGCTGCCCGTCTTGCCGCTCCGGCCACGACGTGAAAGATCGGTGCCGGAAGTTAGCGGCGGAGAATGGTTAAGCGTGGCCTTGTCCGAAACTCTGCCTACGACCGTGCTGACCGGGTTTCTCGGCAGTGGCAAAACGACGCTGCTGCGCCGTGCGCTCATCTCGCCCGCTCTCGCCGATACGGCTGTCATCATCAATGAACTCGGCGAGATCGCGATCGACCACCACCTCGTCGATTTCGTCGAGGGCAGTGTGCTCGAACTGCCGGGCGGATGCCTGTGCTGTGCGGTGCGCGAGGATCTCGCACGCACGATGCGCAGTCTTCTAGACCGCCGCGAGGACGGCGAAATCAGGCAATTTCGCCGGGTCGTCATCGAAACCACCGGGCTCGCCGACCCGGCCCCGATCCTCTTCACTTTGGGCGCCGACCCGATGCTCGACCACTCGTTGCGCTTGGCGCGGGTCGTCACACTCGTCGATGCGGTCAACGGCGCCGCCAGTCTCGACCGCTTCGCAGAGGCGGGGCGGCAAGCCGCGCTCGCCGACATTTTAGTGATCACCAAAACCGACCTCGCGCCGCTCGGTCCGGATCTCGTCCGCCGTCTCGATGCGCTCAACCACCGCGCCGACCGGATCGTCGCGGCCGAAACCGAGGATGCCGGCCTGGTGCTGTTCGGCGATGGCAAACGCGCGGCCGCGCCGGTGTTGCCCATTGAGCCGGTCGCCGCCCATACCCACGGCATTGATGCTCTCGGGGTGATCCTGGAAAAAGAAATAAGCCGTCTCGATTTTGCCCGCGCTCTGGGAGGCCTGGCCCGCGAGCGCGGCACCGACTTGCTGCGGGTCAAGGGGATTGTGCGCTTCTCCGACCGCCCGGAGCGACCGGCTGTGGTCCAAGCCGCTCAGCACGCGATGTTCGCGCCGGAATGGCTCGACGACTGGCCCGACCAGGATCATCGCAGCCGGTTGGTCTTTATCGTCCACGATATCCCGCGCAGCGAAATCCTCGCGCATTTCGCCTTTGCCGCACCTAAGGTTTGGCACTCGGCGTTATAGGAGGTTCACATGCTCGATGTTGTCATCTCGGGAGGTCTCGCCGTCCTTCCTTCGGGTCCGCAATCGGCCGATATCGGTGTGACGGGCCAACACATAGCGGCGATCGGTGCGCCGGGCAGCCTCGCCGCCCTCGGCGCCGGGCGGGTTGTCGACGCGGCGGGACAGATCGTGATCCCGGGCGGTATCGACCCGCATGTCCACTGCCGCTGGCCGATCGTCGTGCCGGGGACGACCGAGCACCAGCTGACCGATCCGGCGTCCGTGGTCAGCCGCGCCGCCCTTTTTGGCGGAACCACGACGATCATCGACTTCGCGCTTGTCGAGACGGGCGACCGCGTCCGGAGCGCGATCGAGCGGCGGCAGAAGGAATGGGCCGGCGAATGCCATTGCGACTACGCCTTCCACACGATGGTGCAGGGCAAGATCGCACCCGAGATCCTGCCGCAGCTGGCGGAAGCCGTCGAAGCCGGGTACCCCTCGGTCAAGATATTCACGACCGACATCACCCCGAGCCGCAAGGGCCGCATGGTCGATTTCGGCGACATCTGGGAGGTGCTGAAGGTCTTGGCGCAGGCCGGCGGCATCGCGGCGATCCACGCCGAGGACAACGACATCGTCATGCACATGTACGAGAAGCTGTTCCGCGAAGACCGGACCGGCTTCGAGAACATGGCCGAGGTGCACAACACCTTGTCCGAGGATCTGTCATTCAACCGGGTGATCCGGCTGGCCGCCAATATCGAGGGCGCTGCCCTCTACATGATGCACACCTCGGCGGCGACCGGGGTTCGCGCGATCGCTGCGGCGCGCGCCAAGGGCGTGCCGATCTATGGCGAGACCCTCCACCAGTACCTGATGTACACCGCCGAGGATTACAAAAGGCCGAACGGCCAGATCTACCACACTTATCCCTCGCTCAAATTCCGCGAAGACCAGGAGGCGTTGTGGAAGGCGACCGATCACGGCGCGATCCAGACCGTCGCCACCGACGAGATCTGCTGCCCGTTGCGCATCAAATTGCAGGGGCGGCGGATCGACGACACGACCGGCGGCAATGCCGGGGTCGAGCCGCGCCTGTCCTTGATTTACACCGAGACTGTCGAAAAGCGCCGCTACGGCCTCGCCGATTTCGTCGGTCTCGTCTCGGCCAACGCCGCGAAGATCATGGGCCTTTACCCGCGCAAAGGAGCGCTGGCCGTCGGCTCGGACGCCGACATCGTGCTCCTTGACCCCCGCCGGCGCCATACCGTGCGCGCCGCCGAACTGCATGAAGCCGATTACAGCCCTTGGGAAGGCCGCGATCTCGCCGCCTGGCCCTCGCTCACAATGCTGCGCGGCAAGATCGTCGTCGAAGGCGGCACCTTCACCGGGGACCTCAAAGACGGCCAGTTCCTGACTTCGCAAAGTGCCGGAGGAAATCAGAACCCGGCCTGTCGTTTGAAGGAAGAATCGGTATAATCCGCCGTAATTCATCCAGGCTGGCGAGGAACCCGAACATAGCCATGATCGAATGATATAGGTGTTTCTGAGACAGTGGCTTCGACCACCATTTCAGGTCTAACTGCGTAAGAGTACGAGAGCAGAGCGGCGCTGTGAAGCACTTGCCTGGCGGTTATTTGCTGTATTACAGCCAACGATCAGCGAGGGCGTTCGCTGTTGTTTCGCCGCCGGGGCTCCCGAGAAGCCAGGGATTCCAATTCAGAACCCGATTTCGTAGTTGTCTCGTTGCAGAAGTATGTCGAGGAAATATCGGCGAAACAGCCACCTCCCATCGACGCTCTCAAAGTATGGAACAACGCGCAATCACCGGAGGGATAAATGATCAAAGTAAGCGTGCTGTACCCAAATAACGAAGGCAGCAAGTTCGACATGAGCTACTACTGCAATAGCCACATCCCGATGGTTCAGGAAAAATTGGGGAAGGCGTGCAAAAATGTTGCCGTCGAACAAGGACTATCCGGCGCGACGCCTGGGTCACGGCCGGCCTTTGTCGCGATGGGCCATCTCTATTTCGACGCGATGGCCGACTTTCAAGCGGCCTTCGGCCCCCATGCGAATGCGATCATGGCGGATATCCCCAATTACACCGACATCCAACCGACCATTCAGATCAGCGAAGTCAAGATCTAAGTGTCTGACTTAAAACCGCACAACAAGTACAGTGGATCATAAGTCGTTCCCGCGAAAGCGGGAACCCAGGACGCAATTGTTCGAGCCGTTACCGCTTGGACCCCCGCTTTCGCGGGAGCGGTTTTGGGGCGCGACAGAACCGCGGCTAGGTCTTCTGCGCCGGCACCGGCAGACCGGGAATCTTCAGGTTGACGGAGCCCGAGATGGTTGCGGCTGGTGAAGTATAGGGTTTTCCAGTCGTCGCCGCCGAAGGCGATGTTGGTGGTGGCGGGAGCGCCGTGGACGATACGGCCGAGCTGCTTGCCGTGCGGGTCCATGATCCAGATCCCGCCGGCGCCGCCGCAATAGACATTGCCTTCGACATCGACCTTCATCCCGTCGGGGACGCCGGGCTCAGGCCCTCGCAAATCGGCAAAGACCCGGTCGGTTTGCTTGGCGAGCGTGCCGTTGGGCAACAGCTCGAAAGCACGGATGTGGCCGCGCCGCGTGTCGTTGATGTAGAGCACCCTTTCATCGGGCGAGAAGGCGAGGCCATTGGGCAGTATAAAATCGTCGATCAACAGGCTCATACTGCCGAGATCGGGGGTGATGCGGTAGACGCCGGAAAAGGTGAGGTCCCATTGCTCGGGCGCGCCTGGGCTGGTCCACGGATCGGTGAAGTAGATGCAGCCGTCGGACTTGACGACGACGTCATTGGGCCGGTTGAGCCGCCGCCCCTGAAAGCTGTTGGCGATTACCGTCGTGCTGCCGTCGAGTTCCTGCCGGGTGACGCGCCGCGAATCGTGCTCGCAGGCGACGAGCCGGCCCTGCAGGTCTCGGGTGAGACCATTGGCCCGGTTGGTCGGCTCCTGAAAGATCATGACGCCCTTGCCGGGCTCATATTTCATCCGCTTATCATTGTGAATGTCGCTAAACAGCAGGTAATGGCCCTCTTTCCACCACACCGGCCCTTCGGCCGGGCCCATAGCACCGCCGAAGCCGTCGGCGAGATGCCGGATCGGCTCCGATGGAGAGATGATCCGCTCCAGCTCGGGAGCCAGTTGCTCGATCCGCGTCGAGGATTGTGACAGCCCACGGCCACCGGACATGACGCTTCCTCCTATTGCGATTTGATTGCCTCAGTCGGTGGGGATTTCTCGAAGGATCGCCCGCTTCTGCCGCACGCCCCGCTTGTCGGGCTTGAACTCCCACCCGGCAAATTCGTACCGCTTGTGCGCTATCCGCCTCGGCCGGGCCGCTCGGCCGATCGGCGCGACGCCGGTTTCCATTGGCGGGGTCTTGGCCGAGCCCTCGAGCAGACGGCGGCGCTGCGCCGCGCTGTCCGGACCGAGGTAGGTGTAGCCCGATTTGTGGCTGATCGGAGCGATCATGTGGGCGCGGCGGGCAGTCTCCGCCGCAGCTTCTGCAGTGCCGCATTCGAGACAGCGGTCGAAACCGAGCCGCGCTCTCGCCTCGGGAAATTCATTGCCGCAGCGGCAGTATGGCATTACCGCCTTTTTCCGGCGTAGACCGGCGATTTAAGAATGCGATCGATCTCGCCGACGGTGACCCCGTAGAGCTCGGCGACTTGCACCGGCGTCATGCCGTAAGTCGCCAATGCACGAACGCGGCCGATTTGGGAAGGCGGCACGGTGCGCGTCGGGGGTTTGGCAACGGCCCTTTGCCGTATTGGCTGTGGCGCGACTGGAGGCTCCACTTTAGGGCTCGGTGAGAGTCGCGGCGGAGCGGTGAAAATTCGCGGCTGACGCCGCTGTTCCTGATCGTGCGGCGCACCGAAATTTTGTGCCGGTCTAGTCACTTCGGAATCGGTATTGGACTGCGCCCGTTTGAACAGGTCTTCCGCCGCTTGTCGCGCCCGGCTGATCTTTTCTCGACTATTTCGCTCGTCCGCTGACTGCCATTCGTCCACGAGCGTTACTCCAAGTAGAAATCGTTAATATGTGCACCGATATAAGTCCCGCCGGGGGATCTGCAAGACCACCACCCTTTACCGGTGCCCGTAGCGCGACGGATAATGCGGTCAGCCCGGCAAACGCGAGGAAAGTCGCATGGATATGCCCGGGGGCGAAATAATTGTCGATCGGGATCTCGTCGTCACCGCACGGGACGGCGTCGAGCTGGCGACGGATGTGCATCGTCCGGCCGGAGACGGTCCCTTTCCGGTGTTGCTGGAGCGGACGCCTTACGACAAATCTGCGCCGAGCCGGTCGGAGCGCACGGCTGCCGTCGCGCGGCCCCGGTCACGCAGCGAGGTCGCAGCGTATTTCGTGCGCCACGGCTACGCCGTCGCCTATCAGGATTGCCGGGGACGGTATAAATCGGGGGGCCGCTTTACGAAATATTTGAGCGAGGCCGAGGATGGCTTCGACACCCTTGATTGGCTGGTGCGGCAGAGCTGGTGCAGCGGCCGCGTCGGCACCTTCGGTCTCTCCTACGCGGCCCACACCCAGGCCGCACTCGGCTGTCTCGACCCGCCGGCTCTGGCGGCGCAGTTTCTCGATTGCGGCGGGTTTTCCAACGCCTATCGCAGCGGCATCCGCCACGGCGGCGCTTTCGATTTGAAACAGGCGACGTGGGCCTTCAACAACGCGCTGGCCGACGCCAGGGACCCTATCGTCAAGGCGGCACTCAGGGCGCAGGACATCAAAGAATGGTTCGCGCGGATGCCGTGGCGCAAGGGCGATTCGCCGCTCAGTGCGGCGCCCGAATACGAGGACTACCTGTTCGAGCAATGGTCGCACGGCGTCTTTGACGAATTCTGGAAGCAGCCGGGCATTTATGCCGAAGGCTATTACGACCGTTATGCCGACGTGCCGGTCGTCAATCTCTCGGGCTGGTACGATCCGTATGCGCGCACGGCCGTGGAGAATTACCTCGGCCTGTCGCGGGGGAAGCGTTGTCCGGTTCAGCTGATCCTCGGCCCTTGGACCCACGGCGACCGCTCGTTGACCTATGCCGGTGATGTCGATTTTGGCCCGGCGGCACCGGTCGACGGCAATCTCGCCGACGATTTCTTCGCATTGCGCCGGCGCTGGTTCGACCGCTGGGTCAAGGCCGCCGCCAACGGCGTCGATACGGAACCGGCGGTGCGCGTGTTTGTGATGGGCGGCGGATCGGGACGGCGCAACGCCGCGGGGCGGCTCGATCACGGCGGAAAGTGGCGGACGGCCGCCGACTGGCCGTTGCCGCAGACCCAGTGGGCGAAATTCTACCTTCGTTCCGATCGCAGCCTGGGCCGTGAAGCGCCGCATAACGGCACGCAACCGCTCGACTATATCTCCGACCCGCGCAATCCGGTGCCGACAATCGGCGGCGCGCTCAGCTCGGGCGAGCCGGTCATGCGCGGCGGCGCCTACGATCAGCGCGAAGGACCCACCGTGTTCGGCGCGCGTGAACCGTTCCGCTCGCTCGCGGAACGGGCCGATGTGCTGGCTTTCTCGACGCCGCCGCTCAAGCGTGGCCTGGAGGTTACCGGACCCGTTACCGTGCGGCTGTGGATCGCCTCCAACAGCCCGGACACGGATTTCACGGCAAAGCTAGTCGATGTGCAGCCGCCAAACGAAGATTACCCGAACGGCTTTGCGATGAACCTGACCGAGGGCATCCTGCGCTGCCGTTACCGGGACAGCTGGGAGCGACCTTCGCCGATGGTGCCGGGCGAGGTCTATGCGATCACGATCGAGCTGTTCCCAACCGGCAATCTGTTCAGCCGGGGCCACCGGCTGCGTCTCGACATCGCGAGCAGCAACTTTCCGCATATCGACATCAACCCGAATTCGGGCGAACCCGAAGGCTCAATGGAGCGTCCACGCCTCGCCTGCAACCGGGTCTTCGTCGACGCGGCGCGACCGTCGCATTTGATATTGCCGATCATCCCACCGTGGGCCTGAGAAGAGCGATGCAGCTCAGAGCTTTGCTGTTCACCACGCTCGTCGCCTTCGGCCCGGGCGCAGCGGAGGCGGCGGGATCCGGAAATCCCACGAACGACCGTCTTGTCGCGTTGGCACCGGCTGAGCAGGCAAAAGCTCTGGCAAAGACTGTTGGACACGGTTGTGTCGGCACCTCGGCCTTTGCGATGGGCGTCGTCGATACCGCTAAATGGAAATCTCTCGCCTACTGGAGCGTACAATGTAAAGACGGCAGAAGCTTTGCGATCCAGATCGCACCGGACCCAAAGGCACCGTGGGCAATCACCGATTGCCGGGTCCTGCAAGCAAACGGCAAGAACTGTTTCAAGAAATTCTGAACGAATCCATCCGGGTTACCAGCGCAATGACTGGCGGCACACAGAATACCACAGACCGAGATTTTCCTCGCGCCATTTCGGGTCCGAGCAATCCTTCTTGAGGATCGCCGCGGAGGCTGTCGGATCCGAGGGGGGAGGCGGCGTCGAACTCGAGCATGCGGCCAGAAGGACCATCAGAGCGGCCAGAATACCCGGTCTCACCAGCGTACCTCTCTTTTATCCGCGACAGAGACCCGAGATTGGAGCTAAGCGCAACATCTCCATCCCGGGATCGTTCCGTGCCCATCTGCCATTTTGCTTCTTACGCCCCAATCGCGGTACCTTCGAAGTCCAGTGGCCGTAAGACGGAGTAGAGTTTTATGAAAAGCGGCAACAGCGGCCGAAAATATCGCAAGGATACGCTCCTCGCCCATCTCGGGCGTCATCCGGAGGCACAAAGCGGCGCGGTCAATCCACCAGTCTATCATGCCTCGACGATACTGTCGGCGAATATGGCCGAGTGGGAAGCCAAACGAGACCCGAACACCCGCTTCGACGTCGTCCGCTATGGATTGTTGGGCACCCCGACGACCTTTGCGCTCGAGGAGGCCGTGGCCGCCATCGAGGGCGGCTATCGTGCAATGCTGATGTCATCGGGCCTCGCTGCTATTACGGCACCGCTTCAGGCCTGCCTCAAATGCGGCGACCATGTGTTGATGGTCGATTCTTGCTACGGCCCGGCGCGAAATTTTTGTGAGAGGGTGCTGACCCGTTGCGGCGTGGAAACGACCTATTACGACCCGCTGATCGGCGGTGAGATTGCCCGGCTGATGCGCCCGAACACCCGGGTGATCTACGTCGAATCGCCGGGCTCGCTGACCTTCGAGGTGCAGGACGTGCCGGCAATCGCCAATGCGGCGCACGATGCCGGCGCCAAGTTGCTGATGGACAACACCTGGGCCTCACCCTACCTGTTCCGTTCCTTCGAGCACGGTGTCGACGTGTCGATCCACGCGGCGACCAAATACATCGTCGGCCATTCGGACGTCATCCTCGGGGCGGTCATCACCAACGAGGAGATGTACTTGCCGGTGCGCACCATGGCCGCCGATCTGGGCCACTGTGCGGGTCCCGATGACGCCTATTTCGCCTTGCGTGGGCTGCGCACGCTTTCGGTGCGACTCGAGCGGCACGAGAAGAATGCGCTTGCGGTGGCGCGCTGGCTGCAGACCCGGCCCGAGGTGTCGCGGGTGCTCTACCCCGCCTTGCCGGAAGACCCCGGTCACGAATTATGGAAACGCGATTTTCTCGGGGCCAGCGGGTTGTTTGGCGTCGTCCTAAAGCCAGCGTCCAAATCGGCAATATACGCGATGATCGACGCGCTCGACTTGTTCGGCATCGGGTCGAGCTGGGGCGGTTATGAGAGCCTCATCTTGCCGACCAACCCAGTAAGGGGCCGCACCGCGACGCGTTGGGAGGCGGAAGGTCCTACCCTGCGCCTCCACATTGGGCTCGAAGACCCGCAGGACCTGATCGAGGACCTTGAGCGGGGCCTCCACCAGCTGCGCACCGTCGCCGCTGCGGCGTGAGCTGCCCCGGTCAAGCGACCCCGAACACCCTGATCGCCTGTTCGTCGAACTGGAGCCCGAGGCCGGGAGCGGTCGGCATCGCGAGTTCGCCATTCACCGGTACTGGGACTTCTTCCCACAAACGGAAGAGGCGCGGCATGTACTCGACGGTGAGGCCGTTCGGTACCGCGCCGACGAGGTGGACATGGATCTCCGGTACGCCGTGGCTGACCACCGGCAGGTTGAAGGCTTCGGCCATGCCGGCGATCTTGAGCCACGGGGTGATGCCGCCGCGAGCGCACCTGGTCGATCATCGCGATGTCGACCGAGCGGGCTTCGAGCATATGGCGGAACGGCACGATGCCATAGAGGTACTCGCCGCCGGCGACCGGGGTCGCCAATGCCGCGGAGACCCGAGCGAGCCCGGCGTAATCGTCGTGCGCCGTCACGTCTTCGAGCCAATAGAGCCCGACCCCGGCGTCTTCGACGCGTTTGCCGATATCGATCGCCTGCTCGACACGCCAGCGCTGGTTGATGTCGCACATCAGATCCATATCGGGGCCGACCGCCTGGCGGATCAGCCGGGCTTGCTCGACTTCGCGCGCCGGCGACGTAACGCCCCGGCAGGCCGAGTTGCATCTTGGCTTGGCGATGCCCCTTTCTCGCGCAGCCTGCCGGCGGCGGTGACCGCCTCTTCGAGCTTGAGGCCGCGTCGCAGCGCACCGCTGGCATAGGTGGCGATATGGTCGCGCCCGCCGCCCAGCAGCTTCCACAACGGCAAGCCGAGCGCCTTCCCCTTGATGTCCCACAGCGCGACGTCGATCGCCGACAACGCCATCGTGAAGATCCCTGCGGGTCCGGAGCCGCCAGCGGCCGCCCGCAGTTTCGCCGCGACCGCCTCGACCCGCAGCGGATCCTCGCCAATCGTCAGCGCGCCGAGCTCGTCCACCGCGCGCCTCAAGGTGCGGGTCAGCGCGCCGCCGAAATAGGTGACGCCCAACCCCTCCACACCGTCATCGGTGCGGATTCGCAGCGTGACGATCGGGTTCTTCGCATTGGGATTTTCTGAAAACCCGGCGAGCGGCTCGTCGTTCGGCAGCAGTACGACATCAGTTTCGAGCGAGGCGATTTTCATTCTACGAGCCTCCGGAAATTCACATCGAGCACGGCGCCCGCGGGGACGAACAGGGCGATGCCATCCGAGCGTCGCACTGGGCCGCTGGCAACGGGAATACCGCCTCGCCAAGGGCGGCGATCATCAGTTCATCGATCGCATGGTGGCGTCCTCCGTGCAGGGCAGCGGCGATGGCGCTTTCCCAAGGCGCGACGGCTCACGCCTTATAGCGGTCGAGCGTCGCCTGGTCGAATTCGAGGCCGAGGCCCGGCTTCGTCGGCATCGCCAGTTCGCCGTTGTGCTGCACCGGCACCTCTTTGAACATCGGCTGCAGCCACGGCATGTATTCGACCGTCAACCCGTTCGGCGCCGCGCCGATCAGGTGCACGTGCACCTCGGGGATCAGGTGGCTGACCACCGGCAGGTTGAAGGCTTCGGCCATGCCGGCGACCTTCAGCCACTGGGTGATGCCGCCGACCCGCACCAGGTCGATCATCGGAATGTCGACCGAGCGCGCCTCCATCATGTGGCGGAACGGCACGATGCCCCAGACGTACTCGCCGCCAGCTACCGGTGTGGACAGCGCGCGGGTGACGCGGGCGAGGCCGGGGAAATCGTCGGCCGTCGTCACGTCTTCGAGCCAGAACAGACCGACCCCGGAATCTTCCACGCGCTTGCCGATGTCGATCGCCTGCTCCGGCCGCCAGCGCTGGTTGATGTCGCACATCAGCTTGATGTCGGGGCCGATCGCCTCGCGGACGCGGCGCATCCGTTCGACCTCGAGCGCCGGCGTCGTTTCGCCCGGCAGCGCGAGCTGCGTCTTCATCTCGCGCCAGCCCTTTTCCTTGAGGGTCGCCGCCGCCTTGACGACGCGGTCGAGCGAAAGCCCGCGCATCAAGGCGCCGCTCGCATAGGTCGGGACCCGATCGCGGGCGCCGCCGAGCAACTTCCACAACGGCAGGTTCAACGCCTTGCCGCGAATGTCCCACAGCGCCATGTCGAGCGCCGACAAGGCCAGATGAAAGATGCCGCCCGGCCCGGCAGAACCGGCGGCGGCGCGAATTTTCGCGACGATTGCCTCGACGCGCAGCGGATCGTCACCGACGATCAGCCCGCCGAGTTCGTCGACCGCGCTGCGCAACGCGCCGGTCAGCGCACCCCCGAAATAGGTGACGCCGACTCCGATGACCCCCTCGTCGGTTTCAACCTGCAAGGTGACGATCGGGCGGGTTGCTGTTCGGGTTTTCCGCGGCGTCGGCGAGCGGCTCGTCGGCAGGCAGGGCGACGATTTGAGAACGAATACCGGAAATCTTCATCGGATCACCATCGCGGGTTCGAGGCCAGGGCAATGCCCTAGCCTCTCCGATGAGGACGGGTTCTACAAGAGGTGATGCGGGACGGCGGCGATGTGCGCGGCGCGCGTGTCCCGAGCAGGAGTTAAAACGAGCGCGCGGTCGTTCCGGTCAGCATGTCGGCCTTGCGGTTGAGGGCGGCAATCAGGCCGTCGATGCCATCGTTCTTGAGGATTGCGGCGAATTCGGAGCGGCGGGTCGCCACCTCGCTGATCGCGCCGTCGAGATAGATGTCGGAAATCAACCAGCCCTCGCCATTGCGGCGCATCAGGTAGTCGACCTTGACCGGCTCGCCATTGGCCTTGACGATTTGGCTCTTGACCATCACGCCGCCCGGATTTGTCTGTTCGCCGGTGACCTGCAATTTCTGCCCGGCATAGCTGTCGAAGCGGTCGGCATAGATCGCCGAAATGTAGCGGCCGAAGCTCTCGGTGAGCTGCTGACGCTGCGCCTCGCTCAGCCCAGCCCAGTACGATGAGCCGACCGACAAGCGGGTCATCGACGGGATGTCGAAGGTTCGGCGGATGACCGGCTCGAGCTGCGTGAACCGCCCGCTCTGCCCGAGGATGCGGGCGTTCTTCATCGTGCCGAGCAGTGCGTCGTAAAGCCCTTGCACCGTGTCGCCGCCGGTCGCCGGCGCCGCGCTGACAGGATAGGAGAGGGCCGCTGCCGCGAGGCCGGCGACCAGACAAAGCGCTTTCTGCGCCGGTGTTTTTGGCACTATCGACTTCCTCATGGCTTGGTCTCCCTGGCTCTCCTCAGCCTTCAGTTCCGACAAATTTAGGTATTCGCCCTTACGTGTTTGCATCCCCGCGGCTTTCAAGCGCATGGCTGCGCTGCGATCGGCTTCTCCCTGGCGCACGTGGCACGGTTTTGAAACTAGCGAACATTCCTTTACGGATTAGTTGCTCTATCGATTCGCGGCGCAACGTGCAGTCGCAATACTGCTCGGTATCAGCTAAGGAAGTGTTGCCGGCTGCGGACGTTTCCAAATCGATGTGCAGCCTAGCTCCGTCAGGGCATTATAACTCGCGGCAGCTGCACGCGAGATAAGGGGCTGAGGCGTTCATGGATCAGACGGATAAGAAATTCCACATCAATTTCTGGTATGTCATTGCCGCAGTGCTCGGCATGTTGCTCATCCAGGATCTCTACTTGGAGAGCACCAAGTTGACGCCGATTCCGTACAGCCGTTTCCAAACCCTGCTCAACGCAGACAAGGTCGCCAAAATCGAGATCGCGCCGAATTACATAAGTGGCTCGCTCAAGGAGGCGCAGGACGGCGTCAAGGATTTCGTAACCGCACGGGTCAACCCCGATTTCGCCGAAACCCTGGACAAGCACGGCGTCACCTATAGCGGCGTCGTCGAAAACCATTGGCTGCGCGACCTGCTGTCATGGATTTTGCCAGCGATTTTCTTCGTCGGGATTTGGATGTTCGCGATCCGGCGAATGGGTCAGGGCGGACTTGGCGGGTTGATGCAGATCGGCAAAAGCCGAGCCCGCATCTATGTCGAAAAAGAGACCAAGGTGAGCTTTGCCGACGTCGCCGGCGTCGATGAGGCCAAGGACGAGCTCGTCGAGATCGTAAACTTCCTGAAGGACCCCGTCAGGTACGGCCGACTCGGCGGGCGTGCCCCCAAAGGTGTCTTGCTGGTTGGCCCGCCGGGAACCGGGAAAACCTTGCTGGCCCGTGCCGTCGCCGGCGAGGCCGGGGTTCCGTTCTTCTCGATTTCAGGCTCCGAATTTGTCGAGATGTTTGTCGGCGTCGGCGCCGCCCGGGTTCGGGACCTATTCGAGCAGGCGCGCCAGCACGCCCCGGCGATCATTTTCATCGACGAGCTCGACGCGCTCGGCAGAGCCCGCGGCGCTTTTGTCGGGGGCGGGCATGACGAGAAAGACCAGACCCTGAACCAGCTCCTTGCCGAGCTGGACGGCTTCGATCCGTCGAGCGGTCTCGTCTTGCTCGGCGCGACGAATCGGCCGGAGGTCCTGGACCCGGCGCTGCTGCGCGCCGGGCGGTTCGACCGGCAGATCCTCGTCGACCGGCCGGATAAGAGAGGCCGCGAGCAGATCCTGGCGGTGCATCTGAAGAAAGTCTCGAAGCTCGCAGACGACGTGAAGCCCGAGCAGGTCGCGGCGTTGACCCCGGGCTTTACCGGTGCGGATCTGGCAAATCTGGTCAACGAGGCGACGCTGCTCGCGACCAGACGCAATGCCGAGGCGGTCACGATGACCGATTTCACGGCGGCGATCGAACGCATGGTCGCCGGGTTGGAGAAGCGCAACCGCCTGCTCAACCCACTCGAGCGCCGTGTGGTGGCCTATCACGAACTCGGCCACGCGATGGTCGCGCTGGCGCTTCCCGGTACAGAATCCGTTCACAAGGTCTCGATCATTCCGCACGGCGTCGGGGCGCTCGGCTACACGATCCAGCGGCCGACCGAGGACCGGTACCTGATGACCCGCGCCGAGCTCGAATACAAGATGGCGGGGCTCCTCGGGGGACGCGCTTCGGAGCAGCTGGTATTCCGCGAGATATCGACCGGCGCCGCCGATGACCTCGCGCGGGCCACCGATATCGCCCGTGCGATGGTCCTGCGCTATGGCATGAGCGATGCCCTCGGCAATGTTACCTATGACCGAGACCGCTCCCCCTTTCTGCAGCCCAATGTGCCTGCTCCGCAGGAGCGCAACTACAGCGAAGAGACCGCGGAAGCCGTGGACCGGGCGGTTCGCCAGCTCGTCGACGGCGCCTTCCAGACGGCCTCTGGTGTTTTGCAGCAGAACCGCGCTCTGCTCGACCACACGGCGGCAGCGCTGCTCGAAACCGAGACTCTCGAGGAGCCGGCAATCGAGCGCCTCAAAGGCGAGATCGTCGCCGGGCCCGGTCTGCCGCCACGCGAACTGCAACAGCCAGCCGCAGCGGCGGCGTCTTAGCGATTAAAACGGCTTTGAGAGGGGGTGGGGAGCGTACGGCAACGCTACCCACCAATGCCCACGTCTATTCGGCGGCTTCCATGGTGATGGCATACGCGGTCTCGCCGTGAACCGCATCGTCGCCGATCGCCAGCTGCGCCTCGCTCATGCGCAGCGGCACGAAGATCGAGATCACCTTGAGAATTATAAACGTGGCGATGGCGTTGTAGATGATGATGAACGCCGCGCCTTCGAGCTGGGCCAGAAGTTGGGTCCCGGCGTCGCCGTAGAGTAGGCCGGTAACGCTGACACCCGGCGCCTCTTTGTCGGTCCCGATGTATTCGAGCATGTCCGGGTTCGCGAGGATGCCGACGAGCAAGCCGCCGGTCAGGCCGGCAATTCCATGCGTGGAAAACACGCCCAACGTATCGTCGACCTTCATCATGAAGCTGGTCTTCTGGAACCTGTTCATCGAAAGCCACGGAATGATCCCGGCAGCGATACCGATGATGATGGCGCCCCAGCCATTGACGAAACCGGCGGCGGGAGTGATTGCCACCAAGCCGGCGATCATGCCGTTGATCGCACCGATGATCGAGGGCTTCCCGTAAGCCATCTTGTCCATCAAGGTCCAGACGAGGAGGCCTACCGCGGTGGCCGTGTTGGTGTTGAGGACGGCCGCGCCCGCATCGTGATTGGCGAAGTAGGGATCACCGCCGTTGAAGCCGTTCCACCCCAGCCACAAGAGGCCGGCGCCGATCAGGGCGACCAGCAGGCTGTTGGGCGGGAACTGCTCGCGATCTGCCCGTAAGCGTGGCCCGACCACGGCGGCGGCGACAAATCCGGACGTGCCGGCGGCGAGATGGATGACATAACCACCCGAAAAATCCTGTACGCCCAAAGCCGAGAGCCAGCCGCCGCCCCAGAGGCTGAACGCCCCGACCGTGTAGACCAGGGTCATCCACACCGGGCAGAAGATCACCCACGCCGTGAAGTTCATACGGCCGAGCACGGAGCCCCCGAGAATGATTACGGTGATCGCAGCGAACACGAACTGGAAGAAAATCAGCGTAGCCATCGGGAAGGTCAGTTCGGGCATGCCGGAGGCGGCTGCCGGTACTACCGCCTGGCCGGTGATGAAGCTCGCGGAGGTCGCCAACGCCGGTTTCCCGAGAAATGGAAACCATTGCTCCCCGAAGGCCATGTTGTAGTCGAATAAAACCCAAACTACCAAGACAGAGGCAAAGGCGTAAAAGCACATGAAGGCAGAATTGATCGCCCATTTCTGCTTGACATATCCGGCGTAGAGGACGGCCAAGCCCGGAATGCTTTGCAGGCCGACAAACGTGGCAGCCGCCAATTGCCATGCATTATTGCCGGAATCGAGCCACTTGGGTGATGGTACGAGCATGACTGTATCCCCCGACTTTTCTGTTGCGACGAGCCCCACAACCAACGGTGCATGACTGTGGCGCAGAATGAGCGGACCAAGTGAGGTACCGGAGGCAAAAGCTATGCCAGTTAGCGGGCCAACAGAAAATCACCCGTGAGCCCGCTCTTTGCCTTCTGAGAGCCGTTTATCGATGGAGCGGCTGCACTCGATCGCACAAAATGTAGGCAAACCATAGATGGCTCCCCCACTGCGGCTTGCTTTGCAAGAAGCGGCGAACTGGGCAAGGATCGGAGCAGGGCAACGTGGACGAAATCATGCTCCAAAATCGGGTCCTAGCGGCAGGAATAGCCGGCTTGGCGGCGGGTTTGCTCGTTCCGTCCAAAAATTGTGACGCTCAGCAGGGCGCGACTATCCTCACCTGCACCAACCCGGTGAGCGGCGCATCGTGGCGCATAACAATCGACTTCGATAAAGCCACGGTCGATTCCAATCGGGCCAAGATCACGGGAGCGAAGATTTCCTGGTTCGATCCCGCGGATGGCGGCAACTACACACTCGACCGCAAATCGGGCGACCTTATCGCAAGTGTTGCATCGAGCACCGGAGGCTATTTTCGCCATGATCGCTGCAGTGCGGAAGCGGCGCGGTAACGATGTGAAGCTGCGGCTCAGCGGCTGCGGTCGCGTCCAACGGCTTGCACGATCCACCTCGGGATCGGGATAATGGCGACCGTTGAGACCGGCGTGCGGGCAAGTGTCGGATTCGCCTCGAAGACTGGGCCGCGCAAGGCCAACGAGGATTTCGCCGGCGCCCTGTCAGGCGCTGAGCTGCCGGAGCCTCGTCAGGAAGTCATCGCTGCGATCGCCGATGGAATAGGCGGCGCGAAGGGGGGCCGCATCGCGGCCGAAACAGCGGTGCGCGGCTTCCTGGATGGCTTTTGCGATCTGCCCGAAACGATGGAGGTGCAGCGAGCGGGCGGCAGAATCGTCAGTGCGCTCAACGGCTGGATCAACACCATGAGCCGCCAGGACCCCAAGCTCGCCGGGATGGGCTGTACTTTTACGGCGCTGGTGCTGCGCGGACGGGTCGCCCACCTGCTACACGTCGGGGATACGCGCGCCTATCGGTTGAGCGGCGACCGCATGACTTGCCTGACCACCGACCATGTGCGCCAGGAAGGCGGGGTACGCTCGAATACGCTCACCCGGGCGCTGGGTGTGGAGGCGGATACACGTCTCGACTATGCCACGCAGCCCATAGCGCTGCACGACCGTTTTCTGTTGTGCAGCGACGGTGTGCACGGAGCTTTGACAGAACAGCGCATTGCCGACATCTTACGCGATCGCTGCGCTCCCGAGGACACAGCTAGCGCGTTGGTCAGCGCTGCTCTGCAATGCGGCAGCACCGACAACTGCACCGCCTTGGTCCTGGACGTGGTTGCGGTGCCGATGGCGGGATCCGCCGACATTAGCGCCGTAATCCTTCAGCTGCCCGTGATCCCGGCGCCGGTTGTCGGCGAGACCGTCGATGGTTTCGTCTTGAGGGCGCTGATCTCCGAGGGCCGATACAGCAGGCTTTTGGCCGCGGAGGACGAGGTCGAGGGCGGGAACGTTGCTTTGAAGTTTCCCAAGCCGCAGATCGCCAGCGTCGCCGCCTATCGGGCGGCATTCGTCCGCGAGGCTTGGGTCGGCGCCCGGGTGCACCATCCCTGGGTTGGGCGGGTCATCGAACTGCCTCCAGGACGCCAGACCTGCCTCTATACCGTTATGCCGCTCTATATGGGGGAGCTTCTGGAAACACGGCTATCGCGCAGTCCGGCGCTGGGATTGGAAGAAGGGCGAAACATCGCCGTAAAGCTGGCGCGGGCGGCAGCGGCGCTGCATCGCGCCGGCATCATCCATCGCGACATCAAGCCGGACAACGTGATCCTTGAAGACAGCGGAGCGCTGAAGCTAATCGATCTCGGAGTGGTTCGCGTGCCCGGCCTGGAGGAATTTCCGCCCGACGAGATTCCTGGGACCCAGGCCTATATGGCCCCCGAGATGTTAGCGGGGAAGCCCGGCAACCAGGCGACCGACGTTTATGCTCTCGGCGTTACGATGTTCCGCGCGTTCACCCGCGAATTCCCTTACGGGAACGTCGATGCCACCAGCCCGTCGCGCCGCACCCGGCCGAAGGATTTTTCCGCCCTGCGGTCTGATCTTCCGGCCTGGCTGCAAACGGTATTCACTCGCGCGCTCGCGGTCGATCCCGCCAGGCGCTTTCATGACATGAGCGAGTTTGCGTTCGAGATGGAAGCCGGACCCCCTCAGGCCCCGAATGAAATTCCCCGGCCGCGCACGCTCTACGAGCGCGCTCCGCTCCAGGTCTGGCAAGGCTTGGCCGCCCTGTTGGCGCTGGCGCTATTGGCATCGTTGCTGGTGCGTTGAGCCAACCCGCAGCGCCGTCGGCCCACTGTCTGCGCTGAGCTCAACTTTTTGCCTAAATTTTAATCATCAGCTTGCGTGGCGCCAAACTCCGGGATTCAGCATAGGCGGAGGTGCAGTTCTCATGCGCCGAAAGCGGCGCGGCTACAGTCGATTGGCACGATTCTTGGTAACCAGCGCCAACGCGTCCGGCTCATGGATCAGGAGTACGGTTCGCCTTGCGCCTGTCGTCTCTTGGAGGGAGCTGATGAAATCCGTGTACCTTGTGTTGCAACGGCTGATGCTGGCCACCTCGATAATGCTGGTGCTGACGCTCTCGGCTGTTGCGCAAGCGCCAGCTGCCCCGGCTGCTCCCGCCGCGGTACCGGCCGACGCCGCCGCCTCTGCAATTGCTCCTGCGGCCCCGAAGCTCGATTCGGGCGATACCGCGTGGATGCTGACCTCGATGGCGCTCGTCCTGATGATGACCGTCCCCGGTCTTGCACTGTTCTACGGCGGCATGGTGCGCAAGATGAACGTGCTGGCGACGGTGATGCAGAGTTTTGCGGTGACCTGCCTCGTCACCGTCTTGTGGATGGTCATCGGCTATAGTTTCGCATTTACTTCCGGATCTCCATTCCTGGGGGGTACTAGTAGATTTTTATTGTACGGGATGACTCTCAATTCCGTTAACGATCTCGCAAAGACCATTCCTGAGTTGGTCTATATGTGTTTCCAGATGACCTTTGCGATCATTACCCCGGCCCTGATCTGCGGCGCCTTCGCCGATCGCATGAAGTTTTCTGCATTGTTGTGGTTCATCGGCCTGTGGAGCGTGTGCGTCTACTGTCCGATCGCCCACTTTGTGTGGGGCCCGGACGGGTTCCTCAATGATGCTGGCGTACTCGACTTTGCGGGCGGCACAGTCGTGCACATCAATTCCGGTTTCGCGGGCCTGATGGCAGCGCTGGTCATGGGCCGGCGGCGCGGATATGCGACCGAGCCGATGCCGCCGCACAATCTTGTGCTCAGCGTTATCGGCGCTTCGCTGCTGTGGGTCGGCTGGTTCGGCTTCAACGCCGGTTCCGCGACGGCAGCCAACGGGAATGCCGGCATGGCAATGGCGGTAACCCAGATCGCGACCGCCACCGCCGCGCTCGCCTGGATGTTCGCTGAGTGGGTCATGAAGGGAAAGCCGAGCGTGCTCGGAATCATCTCGGGCGCAGTGGCAGGGCTAGTGGCGATTACGCCGGCATCGGGCTTCGTCGACCCGCGCGGCGCGTTGATTATCGGCGTTGCGGCCGGCGTCATCTGCTATTGGGCGACGACCGGCCTAAAGCACGCGCTCAGATATGACGACAGCCTCGACGCGTTCGGCGTGCATGGCGTCGGCGGCATGGTTGGTGCTGTCTTGACCGGTGTGCTGGCGGTTGCGTGGGTCGGCGGCGAAGGCAAGAGCGGCCTGATCGACGGCAATCCGCATCAGGTCATCGTGCAGCTCTACGGGATCACGGTCACGATCGTCTACGACGTTATCGTCTCTCTGATCCTGCTCAAACTGATCGATCTTACGGTTGGGCTTAGAGTTCGACGCCGAAGTTGAACGCGAGGGCCTCGACCTCGCGCTCCATGGGGAGGCCGTCCAGTAGTCCCGCCGAGCTCGATGCGAGGTTAAGAGATGAAAAAGATCGAAGCGATCATCAAGCCCTTCAAGCTCGATGATGTGAAGAACGCGCTGCACGAACTCGGCATAACCGGAATGACGGTGAGCGAGGTCAAGGGCTTCGGGCGGCAGAAAGGGCATACGGAAGTCTATCGCGGGGCGGAGTACGTCATCGATTTCCTACCTAAGCTCAAGATCGAGGTCGTGCTCGACGACGCGCTCGCCGAAAGAGCGGTTCAGGCGATACAGGACAGTGCCCGCACCGATAAAATCGGCGACGGCAAGATTTTCGTTCTCTCGGTCGAACAGGCCATCCGTATCCGCACCGGGGAGCAAGGTCCCGACGCCGTATAATGCGGCGCCGGAAAAGCCCGGAGCGCCGGTTATTCGAGCGGCTCGGTCGCGCTGATCTCGATGCCGAAGCCGGCGAGCCCGACATAAGTGCGTGAGCGGGTCGCCAGCAGCTGTATCGATGAAATCCGCAGGTCGCGCAGGATCTGCGCTCCGAGCCCGACCTCGCGCCACTGGACGTTGCGCTCGTGCTCCGAGCCGGTCGCCTCCTCTGCGACCGGAGAGGCCGGCACTCCGGACGTGCCGTCCCTCAGGTAAACTAGGACGCCCCGTCCGGCGGCTTTGAACCGGCTCAGCGCGGCATGGATCGGCTTGGCGCCGCCGAACACGTCTTCGAGGACATTGGCGCGGTGCAGCCGGGTTGGAATGTCCTTTCCGTCACCAATGTTGCCGTAGACAAAAGCGTAATGGTGAACTTTGTCGAAGGGCGTCACATAGGCATATCCTCCGAGCTCGCCGATTTCACTCGCTACGTTGAATTCGGCGACCCGGGTCACCAATTTCTCGCGGGCCTGCCGGTAGGCGATCAGGTCGGCGACCGAGATGCGGTTCAAATCGTGCCGTTTTGCAAAATCCCGGACTTGTGGGCCGCGCATCACGGTGCCGTCGTCATTGACCAGCTCGCAGATTGCCGCGACCGGCTCGATGCCGGCGAGCCGGCAGAGGTCAAGCGCCGCCTCGGTGTGACCCGAGCGCATCAGCACCCCGCCATCCTTCCCGATCAGCGGGAAAATGTGGCCCGGCCGAACAAAATCCGCTCTTCCGGCATTGTTGTTCGCGAGATTGCGGATCGTCGCCGTGCGGTCATCGGCGGATATGCCGGTCGTCGTCCCGTGGCGGTAATCGACCGAGACCGTAAAGGCGGTGCCATGGATCGCGTCATTGTCGGCGACCATTGGCGACAGATGCAGGCGCCGCGCGGTGTCCGCGGTTAATGGCGCGCAGACAATGCCGCAGGTATGGCGGATGATGAACGCCATTTTCTCCGGTGTGGCGTGCACGGCCGCAAGGATCAGATCACCCTCGTTCTCGCGGTCGTCGTCATCGGTCACGACAACGATTTCGCCGCGGGCGAACGCGTCGATGACTTGCGGAACACGGGACTGAGACACGTTCTGCTCTCCCACTGCTGCTAGCTCAAGCCATTGGCGTTCAAGAACCTCGGATTGGCGCTGCGCAGCTTGGCAATGGTGAGACGCCACAATATGCGGCGCGCATTACGTTCGCGCTGCCCGGAAGATTCGAATGCACCGACTCGCAAGTCATGGGCCAGGCGGGCGAGCAGCCCCGATCTTCCGCTGCCCGCATGGCCGTAGAGCTTCTCCAGGTCGTCGAAGATGCCCTGCTCCGGCTCCTCTCCGGCCAGCGCTTCCCGCTCGGCGATTGCCATGCTGTTGGCGACGAGCCGCGCGTCGAGATGTACCTCCGGCGGCAGAAGCGGCATCAGGTCATGCAGCAGCACATCGCGGGCGACCGCCAGCAGCTCCGGCCCGCTGGGCAGATCACGCATCGTGCGGCGCTCCACCGGTGTCCAGCAGCATGAGGATCTCCAATTCGCATTCGGTCGCACGCCGTCCGGTAAGCGCGAGATCGAGATTGCGTTCGCCCGCTATCATATAGCGGTCGCTTTGCTGCAGCGCGATCACCGCCCAGCGAATGCTAGCCAGCAATTCCCAGAAGAAGACCCGTTGCGGGTCGACCGATCGCCCCGACTGGCTCTCGTATCCGCGGTAAAAGGGACTGCGCTCGGCGATGCCGCCGGCTTCGCGGTCGAGCCGCGCAAAGCGCCAGCCTTTGCAGCAAAACCAGCCGATATCCTCGTGCGGATCGCCCCAACCGGCAAATTCCCAATCGAGAACTCCGGTCAACGTAGTGCCGTGCAGCATGTAATTGCCGGTACGAAAATCGTGATGGCAAAGGACGGGGCCGGTCTGCGGCGGAATATGGGTTTCGAGCCAACGAATGCCCCATTCGAGCACCGGCCGGGGCGTCGGGTGACGGTCGAGATAGACGCGAAAGGCGGCGATCTGTTGTACCGGCCCCACCTTTTCATAGGGAACCAGGAACGCGAGATCGGCGCGCGGCGGCCGGATCGTGTGGATACGGGCGAGCTCGCCGCCGAGCCGCTCGGCGATCGCCGGGAGCGCTGGGTCGAGAGCCGGATCGCGGGTGATCCGGTGAGCCGCGGCGGTCCCCTCGACCCGCCGCATCATGAAAAAGGGCTTACCGAAAATCGCCGGATCCTCGTTCGCGAACAGCGGTTCGGGGACCGTAACTCCGGCCTCAAAGGCGGCCTTCAGCACTGCGAATTCCCGCAGCCGATCGAGGCTCGCGGGAACACCGGTCGAGGCCGCGGCGCGCAGGACGAGTTGCTGATCGCCGGCGAGCACACCACCGGTAATATGCGCGTTTACCGCCCAGTTTTCTTGAATGGCGCCGCCGCGCAGCGGGGCGAGCCCAGTGATCTCAACGGCCTCCGCCCGGCTCGCGGCGGCGAGAAACCGCGCCAGGCCCGCGCGTCGCTCGACGTGCGGTTCAGATTGCAGCGACGCTGTGTCCGCCATCGACTGAGATGACCGCCCCGGTGACATAAGCGCTCGCCGGTGAGGCAAGGAACAACAGCGCGCCGTCGAGATCGCCGGTTTGCCCGAGGCGCTTCAACGGAATGCGTGCGATCAGCGCCTTGCCGGGCTCGGTCTCAAAGAAGGCGCGGTTGAAATCCGTCTCCACATAGCCCGGCGCCAGCGCGTTCACGAGGACGCCGTATCGCGCCAATTCCATCGCCAGCACGTGGGTCAAGTGGGTCAGCCCGGCCTTGGCGGCGCAATAGGCCGGCACCCGGCCGATCGTGCGCAAACCGAGTACCGATGAAATGTTGATGATGCGGCCCGGGCGCTTCAGCTTCACGAGGTGGTTGGCGAATTCGCGCGCTGCGAGCCAGGCGCCTTTGAGGTTGGTGTCGACCACATGGTCCCAATCGGCCTCGGTGTGCTCAAACAGCGGCTTCGAGACGACAACACCGGCGTTGTTGACAAGGATCGACAGCGGTCCGAGTTCGTTTTCCGCGGTCGCAACGGCGGCAGCGACCTCATCCGAGCGGGTGACGTCGCAGACTATCGGCAGGCTCTGGCCGTCGGCGGCCTCGATCTCACCGGCCAGCTCGGTAAGCCGGTCGGCCCGCCGCGCGGCCAGCGCCACTTTCGCTCCCGAGGCGGCAAGAAGCGCGGCGAAGTGACGGCCGATGCCACTCGACGCGCCGGTTACGAGCGCCACTTGGCCGGAAAGATCGAAGCTCGGCAGCCCAGTCACGACGCAATCTCCTTGGCGCGCTCGCGCAGTTCATATTTCTGGATCTTGCCGGTAGAGGTCTTGGGCAACGGTCCGAAGACGATCGTCCGCGGCACCTTGTAATGCGCGAGGTTGGCGCGGCACCAAGCGATGATGCCTTCGGCCGATACGGAACGGCTTCGGGTTTGAGGGTGACGAAAGCACACGGGCTCTCGCCCCAGACCGGATCGGGTCTGGCGACGACGGCCGCCTCCATGATTTGGGGATGGCGGTAGAGGACATCCTCGATTTCCAGCGAAGAGATGTTCTCGCCGCCTGAAATGATGATGTCCTTGGAGCGGTCCTTGATTTCGACATACCCGTCGGGATGGCGGACTGCGAGGTCGCCGGTGTGAAACCAGCCATGCTCGAACGCCGCCTCGGTCGCCGCCGGGTTCTTCAAATAACCCTTCATCACTGTATTGCTGCGCAAGACCAGTTCGCCAAGCGTGCTGCCGTCCGCCGGGACGTCAGCCATCGTTTGCGGATCGATGACGCGCTGGCTCTCGTGGGTGAGGTAAGCGACGCCCTGCCGGGCCATGCGCGCCGCGCGCTCCGACATCGGCAGGCCGGCCCATTCCTCCTGCCACGCGCAGACCGTCGCGGGACCATAGCTTTCGGTCAAGCCATAGAGGTGGGTGACTCGAAAGCCCATCCGTTCCATCGCTTCGATCACTGCGGAAGGCGGAGCCGCGCCGCCGGTCGCGACTTCGACGACGTGGTCGAACCGCCGCTTCGCGATATCCGGCGCGTGCACGAGCATATTCAGCACTATCGGGGCGCCGCAGAGATGGGTGACCCGGTGCTCGGCGATCGCTGCGAAAATCGCAGCGGGGTCGACGCGGCGCAGGCACACATGGGTCCCGGCCATTGCCGTCACTGCCCAGGTATAGGTCCAGCCGTTGCAGTGAAACATCGGCAAGGTCCACAGGTAGACCGAGCCGCGGTCGAGCCCAAAGGTGATCGCATTGCCGATCGCATTAAGGAAAGCGCCGCGATGGTGGGTGACGACGCCCTTGGGATCGCCGGTCGTGCCGGAGGTATAGTTGAGCGCGATCGGCTCCCATTCGTCTTGCGGCCCCGACCATGTTGCGGCGGGATCACCTTCGGCAATGAAGGCTTCGTACTCGGTCCCGCCGAGCGATGCGCCGCCGACCTCGTCGTCGATTTCCACGAGGGGAATGGGTTCCGGCAGCGCGGCCAGCGCCTCCTTGACGATCGGCGAGAATTCGCGGTCGGCGATCAGCAGCTTCGCTTGCCCATGCGAGAGGATGAAGGCGATCGACCGCGCGTCGAGGCGGTAATTGAGCGCGTTGAGGACCGCACCCACCATCGGCACGCCGTAATGCGCTTCGAGCAGTGCCGGAACGTTGGGCGCGAGGACCGCAACGGTATCGCCGCGCTCTATCCCGCGCCGGCGCAATGCCTCCGCGAATTGGCGGCAGCGCTGGTAGAACCGGCCATAGGTGATGCGGCCAGCGCCGTGGACGACCGCGATTTTGTTGGGGTAAACCTGGGCTGAGCGCGACAGGAACCCCAACGGGCTCAGCGGCCCGAAATTCGCCGCGTTCCGTGCGAGGTGCGGCGTATCATATAGATCCCGACCGTCTCGGGATTCGGCCGACGACACGGTAAACTCCCCTTCAGGCCCGGTTACAATAATGCAGGCATCCTCACGGGACCCCACGCCAAGGTCAAGCGGCGGCAGTAAACATGCATACCGACATTCTCTCCGATATGATCTGTCCGTGATGCTTTATCGCCAAGCGCCGCTTCGAGCGCGCGCTGGCGCTCGCCCGGACGTGAGCGCGACCCTGGCATGACGCCCCTTGGAGCTAAATCCGGATTTACCCAAGGAGGGCATCCCGGCGACGTCTGTCTCTCCGCGAAATTTCGGCAGTTCCCATGTATGGACCTTTCCCCGGATCCAAGGTCGAAACGGCTTGGACGGGTCATGTATTCGGCCTTTAGCTGCCCGGATCGGGCGGGCCAGGATGCGGTCAGCATAGCGGCCTGTGCCTGGTTCATTCCGACGGGCTCGAGTGCCCAATGACCAAGTCGGCGTTAGCGCCGCGTTGCTTTCAAGCCAACTTCGTTCGCTTGCTTGCGGCAAACCGCGTCGGGCCGCCCGCCGCAGTCGCTTCTTCCAGGCGATCGCGCCCGACCCGGCCGCGCGCGGCAGCGGCAGGTCTCTCCCCTTAATTTCAAATCCCTCGCTGTTAAACACGCCTATTTTGGCCGCTTGTCATTCCGCGCCCCCAAGGATGCCACCTCCTCCGGCGCAAGACGGCGCAGCGCCGACGCCTGCAGATTGCTGGTGACGGGACGGGCGTTGCGATCATGGTAAACCACACGCCGGCCGGCACCGTCGCCAGCACAGTCTCTGCCGCTGCGAGCCGCATACCGTAGCAGCAACTCGCAGCTCCGATCGGGGGTCGCGCTTGGCGAGCTTGTCGGCGGGCCGCGAATTCTGTAAGCAAAAGGATATGTCTTTTCGTAACGGGTACTTCATGCACAAGATCAACCCAGCAGTATTCGCCGGCCTATTTCTGTTTCTACCATCGGCTGCCAATGCCGAAGACGGCAACCCTTCCTATGCATAACCGATGTTTACAGTTTTTCAGAGCCGAACGTCACCGATTACAGCAATTATCGACCCGTTCTCAAACGATGCCAGCGTAGTCGTATTCGCACGAACTTTTGCGAACAACCCGAATGTCACGATGCTGTACAAGGTGGATTTGACAGATCCTGATCGACGCGGCAAAAACCGATGGCTGTCTATACCGATGTTGCCGATGACGAGCTCAGAGCCTTTATCGCGCTTTACGACATCGGCGAGGTGCTCTCGTGCAAGGGCATTGCCGAGGGCATCGAGAACTCGAACTTCCTCGTTACGACCGAACGCGGCAATTTCATCCTGACGCTCTATGAAAAGCGGGTGGCGGCCGGGGACCTGCCGTTTTTCATCGCTTTGATGGAGTACCTCGCGGCACAGGGCGTCGCCTGCCCGACCCCGGTAAAGGCCAGAGACGGCAGCGCCTTGCGCGAGCTGTGCGGCCGCCCGGCGGCATTGGTGACCTTTCTCGCCGGAATGTGGCCGCGTCGTATCCAGCCCTTCCATTGCGTCGCGGTCGGCACCGCGCTCGCCGGGCTTCATCGCGCCGGCATCTCGTTCGGGATGACCCGGGCAAACGATCTCTCGGTCGCCGGGTGGCGGCGCTTATTCGAAGCTTGCCGCTCCCGTGCGGCCGAAGTGCAGCCCGAGCTCGCCGGCGAGCTGGAGACCGAGCTTGCGCTGGTCGAGGCGGAATGGCCGCACGCTCTGCCGACTGGGGTGATTCACGCCGACCTCTTTCCGGACAATGTGTTCTTCCGCGAGCGCGAGGTTTCCGGGCTGATTGACTTCTATTTCGCCTGTACCGACTTTCTCGCCTATGATCTGGCGATCTGCCTCAACGCTTGGTGTTTCGAAGCCGACGGCAGTCTCAACGTGACGAAGGCGCGGCTGCTGCTCGAAGGCTATCGCCGGGCGCGGCCGCTCACCTCGGCCGAGCTCGCCGCCCTGCCGTTGCTGGCCCGCGGCAGCGCGTTGCGCTTTCTCTTAACCCGCCTGTTCGATTGGCTGAACCAGCCGGCGGGGGCGTTGGTCCGGCCGAAGGATCCCCTCGAATATTTGCGCAAGCTGCGCTTCCACCGCGGCGTCACCGATATCGCGGGCTACGGGCTCGATGCCTGAGCTGGCCGATGTCGAGATCTTCACCGACGGCGCTTGCCGTGGTAACCCGGGTCCGGGCGGCTGGGCCGCGATATTGCGCTACCGTGAGGTCGAAAAAGAACTGAGCGGCTATGACCCCCAGACGACCAACAACCGCATGGAGATGATGGCCGCGATCGCCGGGCTCGAAGCCCTCAAGCGGCCGTGCCGCGTCCGGCTTTACAGTGACAGCCAATATCTGCGCGACGGCATCACCAAATGGATACACGGCTGGAAGCTCCGGAACTGGCTGACCGCTGACAAGCAGCCGGTCAAGAATGTCGATCTTTGGCAGCGGCTCGAGAAAGCGGCGGCCCGGCACGTCGTCACTTGGGAATGGGTGCGCGGCCATTCCGGCCACCCTGAAAACGAACGGGCCGACGCTATCGCGCGGGCCCGCATCGCCGAAGAGAGCTGGGGAAAGCAGCCGTCCGCGCTAACCCGCGGATAGATCGCTTGCCGAGCCGGTCCTTAAAGTGCCCGCAGCATCGCCTCGGCGCCGGAGCCTTCGACCTGACCCGGCGACTGCTCGACATTCAGCGACTTGACCACGCCGTTGTCGACCAGCATCGAATATCGCTTTGAGCGGGTGCCGAGGCCGTTCTTGGAGAGGTCGAGATCCAGCCCGAGCGCGCGGGCGAAGTCGCCGCTGCCGTCGGCCAGCATGCGCACCTTGCCCTCGGCCCTCTGCTCCTTGCCCCATGCCGTCATGACGAAAACATCATTAACCGCAACGCAGATGATTTCCTCGACACCCTTGGCTTTGATGTCGCCCGCCTTGTCGACGTATCCGGGCAGGTGGCGCTGCGAGCAGGCCGGAGTGAACGCTCCGGGAACGGCGAAGAGGGCGACCTTCTTGCCGCGGAAGAGTTCATCGGTAGTGATGTCCTTTGGCCCCTCGGGGGTCATCTGTTTGAGCGTCGCCGATGGTATCTTGTCGCCAACCTGGATGGTCATTGGAGAATCCCTGGGGTGGTGTTCGCGGGGCGGAGCGATAACACAGGATGCCCTTGCCGGGCAAACCGCACCGGCGATGTGCCGGGTCGCTCCTTTAAGCGTGGATCCGCAACAAAACGCCTGAACAGGTGTATAGGTATCGGAGCGCAAAGCGCGTGATCGGCGGCCGCTTGCGTTGCGAGGCAGGGTGATGTCACTGACAGGCCAGCTTTTATTGGCGATGCCGCAGATGCTGGACGAGCGCTTCGCGCGCTCGGTCGTCTATGTTTGCGCGCACAGCGGCGAGGCTGGAGCAATGGGTCTCGTGATCAACAAGCCGCTCGGGTCGCTCACGATGGGCGAGCTGTTCACCCAGCTCGAGATTACGCCGAGCGGCACCGCCGGTTCGCGGCCGGTGCATTACGGCGGTCCCGTAGAGGCGGGCCGCGGCTTTGTCCTGCACACCACCGACTACAATGAGGACGCGACCCTCGTCGTTAATGACAACATTGCGCTCACCGCCACACTCGACGTCCTGCGCGCGATCGGGCGAGGCCGGGGTCCGCGCCGGAGCCTGTTCGCCCTCGGCTATGCCGGCTGGGCTCCGGGTCAGCTCGATGCCGAGATTCAGGCCAACGGTTGGCTCTCGGTCCCGGCCGACGACGCGATCATTTTCGATCCCGATCACAACCAGAAATGGCAACGGGCAATGGCTAAACTCGGCGTCGATCTGACGATGCTGTCGAGCGAGGCGGGCCACGCCTGATCCGACCGCGCAGACGCGGGGATAGCTCGGCGCCTTAATTCGCCGGTTGTAGTTTGCCGACTTTAGCTCTCGGACGCACTGCGGTCGCCGCGCAGGACCGCGAACAACAGGTGATCCTGCCATTTGCCGGCGATGCAGAGATATTCGCGGGCGTAGCCTTCCTGCTGGAACCCGGCCCTGACGAGAAGAGATCGGCTAGGGATGTTGCTCGGCAGACAGGCAGCCTCGAGGCGATGCAATCCGAGCCGTTCGAAAGCAAAGTCGACGACGAGCGGCAGCGCCGAGGTCATGTAGCGCTGGCGCGCAAAAGGCTCGCCAACCCAGTAGCCCAGGCTCGCCGTCTCCGAAACGCCGCGCCGAATATTCGAAAGGCCTATGCCGCCGATCAGGTTCTCGTCGTGCGCGAAGATAAAAAAATTATACGCCTGGTCGGTGCGCCAATCTTCGGCATAACGCGCGACTCGCGCCCGAAAATTCGCGCGGCTGAGCGCATCGGGCGGCCAACTCGGCTCCCACGGCGAAAGGAAATCTCGGGAGCCCGCGCGCAGGCTCGCCCAGGCCTCGTAATCGCCCCGTTCCGGGGGGCGCAGAAAGACGCGATCGCTGGTCAGCCGATACGGATCGGCGCGGGACAGAAACAGTCGTGGGAAGGTCTTCCGTTGCGGCGCCATTTATTGTCGGTGCCTATCAAGCGACCAGGCGCGCCTGCAATTTGTCGTAATTCTCGAGTTGGCTCAGGGGACCCAGCGCTGCGATGGTCGGAGGCGCCGAGCGCCAACGTGCCACGACCCGTCGAATTGCAGCGTCATCGACAGCCTCGATGCGCCGCACAACCTCGGGGGGATCGAACGGCGTGCCATATATCAAGAGATGCTGGGCCAGCTGTTCACAGCGGGCCGAGGTACTCTCGAGCGACATCAGCAGCCCCGCCTTCATCTGAGCCTTGGCGCGGCTCAACTCGATGGCCGTCAATCCGTCTTGCAATTTCATCGCTTCTGCGCAAAGCGCGGGCACCAGCTCGGCCGCCTCGTCTTCGCCGGTCCCGGCGTAGATCCCAAACAAGCCGCCGTCGCGATAGCCGTGCACAAAGGATTGGATCGCGTAGACCAGCCCACGCTTCTCGCGAATTTCCTGAAATAGCCGGGAGGACATGCCGCCGCCGAACGCGGTAGACAAGACCGATGCGGCGTAATAGTCCGCGTCGCCGAGCATCACCCCCGGGAAGCCGAGCACAAGGTGCAGCTGCTCGAGATCGCGGTCCTCGCGCCGGTCGCCCCCGGCATATCGCGCCGGCTCTGTGCTGACCGGGCGCTCGGCCGGAAAATCCGACAGCAGCTTGCCGGCGAGGTCGACAAGCTGCTCGTGCTCGATATTTCCGGCTGCCGCGAGCACCATCCGCTGCGCGCCGTAATGGTCTCGCAGATAAGCGACCACGGCGTCGCGGCCCAGTCCGCGGATGATTTCCGGTCTCCCGAGCACGGGCCGCCCCATCGCCTGCTCGGGATAAGCACATTCCTGAAAGTGATCGAAGATGATGTCGTCGGGCGTGTCGTTGGCTTGGCCGATCTCCTGCAGGATCACTGTGCGCTCACGCTCGAGCTCCTCCGGGTCGAAGGTGGAGTTCTGCAGGATGTCCGCGAGGATATCGAGAGCGAGCGGCACATCTTCCTTCAATACCTTGGCGTAATAAGCGGTGCTCTCGCGGGAGGTGTAGGCGTTCAGGTGACCGCCGACCGCCTCGATCTCTTCGGCGATATCGCGAGCACTACGCCGTTCGGTGCCCTTGAAGGCCATGTGCTCCAGGAAATGCGCGGCGCCGTTGATCGCCGCCGGTTCGTGCCGTGTGCCGATATCGACCCAGATGCCGAGCGATACCGTATCGACGGTTTGGACAGTGTCGGTGGCGACCCGCAACCCGTTCGCCAGTCGCGAAACCCGGGCCCTCATGCCGCGGCTCCGGTCCGCCGGACACGACCGCAGATAAAGCGGCTCACCGCGCCGAGGTCATTGGGCAGGACGACAATCCGCTCGGGCCTTTCGAGGAGATCGCCGAGCGCTGGCGGCAAATCCGGGCGGAGCCCCGTGGCCCGCTCGACCGCATCGGGAAATTTGGCCGGATGAGCGCATCCCAGAGCGATCATCAGTTTACCCCTCCCGTGGATTGCAAATTCGGCTTGCGCGGCGGCAACGGCAACCGCCGTGTGCGGATCAATCAAGGTTCCTGATGCAGCGTAAGTCTGGGCGATAGATTTCATAGTGTCAGTGTCGCCGACCTTGTGAGCGGAAAACAAGCGGCGTGCGGCCCGCCAAGCCTGGTCATCTTCGGGCAACATTCCGGTACGGCGGAAATCCTGCATCGCTTCGGCAACAGCGTCACCATCGCTGCCCTTCAGCTCGAACAGCAGTCGCTCAAAATTGCTCGACACCTGGATGTCCATGCTCGGGCTGAGGCTCGGCTCGACAGCAGCGAGGGTCATTCGCCCGCTCGAAAAATACCGAGCCAGAATATCGTTGCGGTTGGTGCCGATTACCAGCCGATCGATCGGCAACCCCATCTGGCGGGCGACGTGTCCGGCATAGACATTGCCGAAATTGCCCGTCGGCACGCTGAACGAAACCGATCGTGCCGGCGCCCCCAGCGCTACTCCGGCGGCCACGTAATATACCGTTTGGGCGGCAATTCGCGCCCAGTTGATCGAGTTCACTGCCGACAGGTTCAGCTCATGCCGCAGCTCGGCATCGGCGAACATTGCTTTGACGAGATCCTGGCAGTCGTCGAACGTACCCTCGATCGCGATCGCATGTGCATTGCCAGCTTCGTGCGTCGTCATCAGCCGACGCTGCACCTCGGAGACGCGCTGATGCGGGTAGAGGATGAAAATGTCGATGGCCTCGCGATCGCGGCACGCTTCGATCGCGGCGGAGCCGGTATCGCCCGAAGTCGCGCCGATCACCGTGACGCGCTCTTGGCACCGGGCCAAGACCGCATCGAACATCGGCCCGACCAACTGTAACGCCAGATCCTTGAAGGCGAGGGTCGGCCCATGAAACAGCTCGAGGAGCCAGAGGCTCTCATCGAGCTGCACCAAAGGGGCCACCGCGGCATGGCGGAACTTACCGTAGGCCGCGGTGATGAGCTGCTGCAATTCGCCCGGCGGGAAGGCATCGCCGGCGAACAGGGCCATGATACGGGCGGCGATCTCGGCATAGGGCAGACCGGCAAAGCCGGGAATGTCGGCGGCAAGCCCAGGCATCCGTTCCGGTACATAGAGCCCGCCATCCGCCGCGAGGCCGGCGAGCAACGCCTCCGCAAACGAGCGGGTCGCGGGCGCAGCGCGAGGGTCGCGGGTGCTGAGATAACGCACGATACCGGATCCTGTCAGTGTGCCCGGAGCCTATAGTCGCATTTCGGCGTTCGCAACCGGCAGCAGTCGCTCGTCCGCAGAAAATGACTAAGAAGACATTTTTATTTCGGGACATAAAAGGAGCCGAAGGTGGAGCGCCGCGCGACCTCGTAATATCGATCGATGGCGTAGAGCACTTCGTCGGTGAAACGATCTACCTTTTGCCGATAATGCAGGATATGACAGGATGGCGTCGTCGGATCGTCACAAATATCGGCATGAAGCTGAATGACGGCAAATTCGTGATCGGCAATGCGCCGAATCAACTCGCCTTGATCGAGCCTACCTGACAACATGTATTGTCGCGAGTTGAACGGATCCAGAATGTAAGGGTGGCCGGCCACATAACAGAGGAGCAGGCTTTCACAAATTGCCGGTCCCTGCTTCTTCGCAACAAATTTGGCGTCAGCCAAGAACGTCTCTTGCCTTCTTCGGTCCGAAGCTAAGAGAGCGGGGCCATGATATACTTGTACGGCAATAGCGGGGGCTCTCGCCAGAATCGGCTGGGCCACGAGAAACGGAAGAGCACTCGCCAGTACCCTTGCCAATTTGCCGCGAATCTCCGACTTCCGCAACTCGGACATCATGACGCCCGCGGCGACCCCGAGGAACACCGCGGCATCCTGAAACATGTTGTAAGAGGTCCCTTCGAAGCCCGACAGGAAAGTCGCGCCGACAATCGAGAACGCGCCCCAGGCCGTTAAGATCATTCGATCGGCAGCCAGAACCAGCGATGCGCTCAACGCGATCGCGGCCAGCGGAAATTTGAACAGCCGCACATACTTCATCAGGTGGTATCGAGCGCCATACCACCCGAAGAGTCGCGGCGACATCAGGTGATCGATGAAGTCGCCCCCGGCGGTAATTTGTGTCAGGCCGAGAAAACCTGTCGCGAACCCGGCGCACGAGACCAGCCAGAACACCACCCGTCGCGGCGAGCGAAACGCCAGATCGAGGGTTATTGCGATCGGGATCGCCACCAGGTTGTGCTTGATGAAGCCGCCGAGCACGACGAGGAATGCCGCCCGCAGCAAGTTGACGTGATCGGGTGGGCGCGCGAGGTAACTGACCAGAGCGCCGAGCATGACGGCTTCGCCCAGAGTCTGCGGGTCATCGACGATGATCCAGGCCGGCGCCATCAGATAGCAAAAGGCCGCCGCGCAGGCGGCGCCAAACACGGCGTCGGTCCGTCCGCCGCCGAAGCGCCGGACCGCCATCGCCGCGAACACCGCTATCGCCGCGAAGGAGGCTAGAGCGACCAGTCGTCCGCTCAGTAACAGATCATCGACCAGAACATTGGCGCCGGCGATAATCAGAAATGACCCGATCGGGTAGTTGTTTATCCTCCAGTAATTGTTGTCATAAATGGATTGACCGTGTATCAGCCTGTCGGCGTTGTAGACATTCCATCCTTCGTTATAATTGATTTCGAACTTGAAGCCCAAAGACAGAAGGTTTCCGATCGGCAGCAGAACCGCACAAATCAGTACGAAATAAGCGAGGATCGCAAAAAAATAGGATTGAACGAAGGTTTGCTTTGCCTCGAGAAGGCTCCGCCAACACGACAGGTGCCGCGTCCACTCGCGACGGTTCGGAACACCAATTCGCTTCAATGACTACCGCAACGATCTGTCGCGAACCCTCGCCTAGCTCAGCGAACTGACATCGTCCGGATTGACGAGGTCGGGCACCGTCCAGCCGTCGAGATCGTATTCGGCCATGCAGCTGTCGGCGAAGCTTTTCCAGCGCTCGTACTGGCCGGAGCCGACCGCCGCCCGCAATGCGTCGATGCGGATTTCTTCGTGGCTGCCGGCGTAGTTGATCTCGTAGAGCTCGTGGCGGGCGCCGAATTCGCTGCCGACCGCGTCCCACAACAGCTTCATCAGCTTGACGCGCTCGACCGCGCTGACGCCGCCGGAACCGCGCACATAGCGGTCGAGGTATCCGCGCAATTCCGGCGTTTTGAAGTCGCGGGCATGCGAGTTGAGATAGATGAGGCTGCTGGCGACGGTCTTCTCGATGATCTGCTTTATCTGGACATAGGCCTCGGGCGCCAGGATGCGGTAGGCCATCGCCGGCTCGATCGCCGGCAACACGCAGCCGCCGGCCCACGGCTCGGCGCCCTTGGCCATCGCGTCGGAAAGCCCCCACATCGTGTTCCGCCACGCGATCACCTCGCCGATATTGGCTTCGACGCCGCGGAACCCGCGGGTCCCTGCGATCTCGGTCGCCTTCACGAAGAGGCCGATGATGAAGTCCAGCTTGACCGCGAGCCGGGTGCAGCCTTGAAGCATCGCGCGCGGCAGAAACCCGCTGTTCGGAAAGAACCGGTTGGCCTTGTCGATGTCGGCGTAGACGAACACGTCCTCCCATGGCACCAGCACGTCGTCCATAATGAAGATCGCGTCGTTCTCGTCGAGGCGGCTCGACAACGGGTAGTCGAAGGGGCTGCCGAGCACCGCGGCGCGCTGCTCGTTCGAGACGCGGCAGACGAATTTGACACCCTTGGCATTGCTCGGGACGAGAAAGACGATCGCGAAACTCTTGTCCAGCACCGGCAATACGCCGGCATGCGCGACAAAAGTGAAATGCGTCAGCGCCGAGCCGGTCGCGACGACCTTGGCGCCGGTGACTCGGATCCCGGCATCGGTCTCTTTGGTGACGTGCGCATACACATCGGTCGGGCCGCCCGGGGCGCCCGGAGCCATGTTGCGATCGACCGGCGGCTGGACGATCGCATGGTTGACGAACGGCACCCGCTCCTGGCTGAAGCGGTACCAGCGGCGCGCATTTTCCTGATAAGGCTCGTAGAACTCGGCGTTGGCGCCGAGGGTGGCGAGGAACGCCGCCTTGTAGTCGGGCGAGCGGCCGAGCCAGCCATAGGTGAGCCGCGACCATGCGGCGATCGCGTCGCGCGCCGCCGTCTGATCCTCGGCCGAGCGCGGCGCGACAAAGTACCGATGCGTGAACCCTCCCCATTCGGTCGGGCAGGTCAGCACGCCTCTCTCTTCGGCATGGTCGTGATGCAGCGCGTCGTAGAGCCGGGCGATCATCCGCGCCGTGTTGCGGAAGGCCGGATGCTCGGTGATGTTCTTGACGCGCTCGCCGTAGATCCACACCTCCCGCCCGTCATCGAGGCTGTCGATAAATTCCCTGCCGGTATACGGAAGCGGCGTTGCCATCTTTGATGTCCCCTGTTCGACGCCGATGCTAGAGTCGCCCCGATCGACCGTCAATCGGGCAACCCGCGGGCCGCTCGGAGGAAAGATTGCAGATACCGAATACATTCCGCGGCGGGCCGGACGAGCACGGCCATTTCGGCATCTACGGCGGCCGTTTTGTCGCCGAGACCTTGATGCCGTTGGTTCTCCAGGTCGAGCAGGCTTATGCCGAGGCCCGTCGTGATCCGGCGTTTCAGGCCGAGCTCGACTACTATCTCGATCATTATGTGGGCCGGCCGAGCCCGCTCTATTTAGCGGAGCGGCTGACCCGTCATTTCGGCGGCGCCAAGATCTACTTCAAGCGCGACGAGCTGAACCACACCGGCGCGCACAAGATCAACAATGTGCTGGGCCAGGTGCTGCTGGCGCGCCGCATGGGGAAGCGCCGGATCATCGCCGAGACCGGTGCCGGCCAGCACGGCGTTGCGACGGCAACGGCCTGCGCGCTCTTCGATATCCCTTGCGTCGTCTATATGGGCGCGACCGACATCGAGCGGCAAAAACCCAATGTTTTCCGCATGAAATTGCTCGGCGCCGAGGTGGTCCCGGTGCATTCGGGCACCGCGACCTTGAAGGATGCGATGAACGAGGCGTTGCGCGACTGGGTCGCGCATGTCGAGGACACGTTCTACGTGATCGGCACCGTCGCCGGGCCGCACCCCTACCCGATGATGGTGCGCGACTTCCAGTCGGTGATCGGGCACGAGACGCGGGCGCAGCTCGAAAAGGCCGAAGGCCGTCTGCCCGATACGTTGGTCGCCTGCATCGGCGGCGGCTCGAACGCGATGGGGCTGTTCCATCCCTTCCTCGATGAGCCTGATGTCGCGATGATCGGCGTCGAGGCCGGCGGCCACGGCATCGAGACCGGAATGCACGCAGCCTCGCTGACGGGCGGCGAGCCCGGCGTGTTGCACGGCAACCGGACCTACCTGTTGCAGAACGAGGACGGGCAAATCCGCGACGCGCATTCGATTTCGGCCGGCCTCGACTATCCCGGCATCGGCCCCGAGCACGCCTGGCTGCACGAACTCGGCCGCGTGCAATACGTTTCGATCACCGACCGCGAGGCGCTCGAGGCGTTTCAGCTGGCGAGCCGGCTCGAAGGGATCATCCCGGCGCTCGAACCGGCGCACGCACTGGCCCATGTCGCGAAGATCGCGCCGACCCTGCCGCGCGACCACCTCATCGTGATGAACATGTGCGGCCGCGGCGACAAGGATATCTTCGCCGTCGCCGACCATCTCGGCGTCCGGCTGTGAGCCGCGACATCCTCGTCGCAGCTGGTCGCGAACTTTTCCTCTCCGCCCCGGGGGTGGAGAGGGAGAATATCGGCGAGGGCCAGTCGTGAGCCGGATCGAGCGGCGTTTCGCGGCGCTGCGGGAGGAGGGTCGCGCAGGGCTCGTCACCTATTTGACCGCGGGTGATCCCGACCCCGACACCTCGGCCCGGCTATTCGGCGGCCTCGCCTCAGCGGGCGCCGACCTGATCGAGATCGGCATGCCGTTCTCGGACCCGATGGCCGACGGCCCGGCTATCCAGGAGGCGGGGCAACGCGCGCTGAAGCAAGGCATGACCTTGCGGCGCACTTTGGCGCTCGTCCGCGAGCTACGCCGCGCCGACGAGGCGACCCCGATCGTGTTGATGGGCTACTACAACCCGATCTACCGCTACGGACCGGAGAGTTTCGCGCAGGATGCCGTCGCCGTTGGGGTCGACGGGGTCATCGTCGTCGATCTGCCGCCGGAGGAGGATGCCGAGCTGACCCAGCCGGCACGCTGCCGCCGGCCTCGATTTCGTGCGCCTCGCGACGCCGACCAGCGACGAGCGCCGCCTGCCGCGCATCGTCGAGCGCACCAGCGGCTTCATTTACTACGTCGCGGTCGCCGGCACCACCGGGACCCGCTCGGCCGACGCCGCCAGTGTCGCCGCGGCAGTCACCCGGCTTCGCCGCTTCACCCGATTGCCGATCGCCGTCGGCTTCGGCATCCGCACCCCGCAGCAAGCCGCCGAGGTGGCGCGGGCCGCCGACGCCGCCGTCGTCGGCACGGCTCTGGTGCAGCGCCTCGCCCTCGACCTCAACCTCGACAACACCGCCAAACCCGGGCTGGTCGAAGCAGTGCTCGCCGATGTGCGTGCGTTGGCTGCGGGGGTGCGCGGCGCGCGAACACCCTCCTCTACGTAATGCCGCTGTCGGGGGCCTAGGTGAGCGGCCGCGCGCCAGGCAATGTGACGGGCACCTTGTAGAGGCTCACCGCGTTTTCGAAGACCAGTTGGTCGAGCGCCTTTTTGCCGAGCGCCGCCTCCGCCGGGGCGTGTCCCATCGCCTTGGAATGCGGCCACGGGCTGTCGAGGCCCGGGAAGTCGCTGGCCCACAGGAAGTTGCGTATGCCAATTTCCGGCACGCGCCGAAAACCGCCCTCTTCCTCGACTTCGAAGGTGAAGAAGACCTGGCGCCTGACGAACTCGGTCGGCTTGTCGGAAAGCGGGATGTCGGGCTTGAAGACGGGGGTAGATGGGCCGCCGAAATCGTACTCGCGATCGAAACGCCAGAACAGAAACGGGACCCAACCGACCCCGGCCTCTTCGAGCACGAACCGGACCCCGGGATGGCGATCGCAGATGCCCGAGAAAACGACGGCGCTCATCAGCTCCGCCATCAGCCCCATCGGGAAGTTCGCCACCGTCATCAGCGACTGGTTGCGTGGTTCCAGGCCCGAGACCCCCACTCCGATTTGGCGCGACCCACCGCGCGGGTTGGCGTGCAAGTTGACCGGCAGGCCCGTCTCTCCCGCTGCCGCCCAGACCGGCTCCCACATCTGGTGCAATACGGGCTCGGGAGCGCCGACCCAGTCGAAGATGACGCCGGTGGGCAGGCCAAACTCCGCCACCCGCAGCAGCTCGGCAACGGCCTCCTCTGGTGTCTGGCAAGGCAACGGGAGGAGCATGATGAACCGGCCGTTCGACTCCTCATACAATTCCCGCGCCCAGTCGTTGACGGCGCGAACGCAGGCGGCCCGCAGTTCCGGATTCTTGATGGCCGATATCTGCTCGTAAGGACCGTTGACGAGCTCGGCATCGACCCCGTCCCGGTCCATGTCTTCGCAGCGATATTTGGCATTGGCGGCGCGGAAGATGCCGGGCTCCGGCTCCTCCGCCGAACCCGCCCGCGTATAGCAGTTGACCGGCCCCCGGCCTACGCCGGCCCAGCCGACCCCGCTCCAGGGTCGTCCTTCGATGACCCACTGCCGGGTGCCGTCCGGACCCTGCACGACCTGCGGCCCGTCATCCCGGAATTTTCTCGGCAGACGTTTCGTCCACAGGTCGAAGGGGAGATGCATCAGCCGGCAGTGCCCATCCGCGGATACCACGCCAAATCTCTTCTCCATCGCACGTTTCCCCTTTCAGCGGCTTGACCGAACAAGTCTCCTCGCCCGCGTCACGATAATATGGCAATTGTGGTCACGTTGCGATGACCGATACAAGATGCTGCACACTGCCCAACGGGAGGACCGAGCGTGCTTACCAATATCCCCGCAACGCAGACCGTCATCGTGACCAAGGCGCCCGGTGGGCCCGAGATGCTAGTGCCGGCGACCCGGCCCGTCCCCGAGCCGAAGGCCGGCGAGGTGTTGATCCGGATCGCCGCCTCGGGGGTCAACCGCGCCGATTGCCTGCAGCGCATGGGGCGCTACCCGATGCCGCCCGGCGCTCCGGACATTCCGGGCCTCGAATGCTCGGGGACCGTGGTCAAGACCGGCGATGGCGTCTCTCAGTGGCAGGTCGGCGACCTGGTCTGTGCGCTGATGATCGGCGACGGGTATAGCGAATACGCCGCGGCTCCGGCAATGCAGTGCCTGCCGGTGCCCACTGGGGTCGACCTCGTCGATGCCGGCGGTCTGCCCGAAACCTTCGCCACCGTTTGGACCAATGTTTTCGAGCGCATGCATCTCCAGGCGGGAGAGGTCTTCCTCGTGCAGGGCGGGACGAGCGGCATCGGCGTTACCGCTATCCAGCTCGCCAAGGCGTTCGGCGCCAAGGTATTGGCGACCGCCGGCACCGACGAGAAATGCCGGGCGTGCCTCGATTACGGCGCCGACATTGCGATCAATTACCGCACCCAGGATTTTGTGCAGGTCGGCAAGGAGTTTACCGGCGGCCGCGGCGTCGATGCGATCCTCGACATGGTCGGCGGCAACTACATCCCGCCGCAGCTCGATCTATTGGCGCGGGAGGGCAGGCTGTGTTTTGTCGCGCTGATGCAGGGCACCCGAGTCGAGGCGGATTTCGGCTTGATTCAGCGCAAGCATCTTACGGTCACCGGCTCGACGTTGCGCTCGCGCACGGTCGCGCAGAAAGCCGCGATCATCGCCGCATTGAAGGAGAAGGTCTGGCCGCTCTGGGCGGCCGGCAAGTTGCGCGTGTTCACCTACCAGCGGTTTCCGCTCGTCGAGGCGGCCGAGGCGCATCGGCTGATGGAATCGAGCCGTCATATCGGCAAGATTCTGCTCGTCCCGTAACGGTTGTAGCTGGGCGGCAGGTTCCATGTTAAAAAATCGTCAGAACGGCTGAGACGTACGCGGCCCGGAGTGTTTACCTGGAGCAGCGGCGTAAGCGGGGGCTGCCGGCAACCGACGAACGGAGACGATGATGGCTCTGATTGAAGACATGTTCAAAGGCAACGCGCTTACGGGCGTGGCGGTCGGTGCCGCGGCGCTGTTCCTCGGCCCGACAATCCTGCCGACAATCGGTCGGGCGTTGCGTCCCGTAGCCAAGACCATGATCAAGGGCGGGCTCGTGCTCTATCGCGAAACCGTGGCCGGAATTGGCGAGCTGACGACCGATCTCGTCGCAGAGGCGAAGAGTGAACTCGAGCAGGATCACCATGCCGGTCACGAAGGGACCACGCCGAGAGCTGCTGCTGTCAATCGCGAAAGCTCGCGCGAAAAGCACTGAGCATGGCACAGGAAGAACCGGCTCCAAACCGGCGCCGTTCAGGGCGTTTCGGGACGATGCTCATCGCGGTGCTGGCCGGTGTCGCGGGCGGCCTGATGGCGCCGCTGATCCTGCCGCGCGTCGAGCGCAATTTCCGGCCGGCGGCCAAAAGCTTGTTCAAGACCGGGATCGCTCTCTACGAGGGGGGCCGCGAGAGAGCTGCCGGGCTGGGCGAGTTCGCCAGCGACATGATGGCCGAGGCCCGTGCCGAGTACGATGCCGAACAGAGGCTGGGCGTCGCCGAGCATACCCCGGTTGCGGCGAATGAAGTCGTAAGGCTGGGCAAGGGGCATGCCAGGGAGGCCGGCTCGCCGAATGCCTAGCCTGCCGGCGGCCCGCATCAGCCATTACACGCCTCGGCGATTGCGGATCAAGGTTCCGGAGAAACGGCGGGACAGGGCGTTCTTCGATAGCGTCGCCGAACAGCTGGCGACATGGGGCAGTGTCGAGCGGGTCGAAACCAACCCGCTGACTGCCAGCGTTCTGATCCACTTCTCAGAACCGGAAAAACTATTCCTCGAAGCGGCCGCCAAAAACGACCTCTTCGACATCGATCTCGATGCCGCGTTCGCGGATTCATCAGAGCCCGTAATGACCCAGGCGGCGGTGCGATCATTCCAGACGGCCGACAATGCGCTGCGCGACTGGACAAAGAACGAGATCGACATGCGCAGCGTGCTGTTCGTCCTGCTGCTCGCCGGCGGCGTATTCCAGTTATTACGACGCAGGCTCGACGCGCCGGCCCCGACACTACTGTGGTACGCGGGAGATCTGATCGGGCTATGGAGCGATCGCTCGGCAGACGGGCGGGTTGCAGTTTCGGCTGAACCGGTCCCCGGGCAGGCCGGGTGAACCGATTTGAGCCAACCCGCCGTCCTGCCGATCCATACGGCGGTGCCTGGCCGTGCCCGATTCAGCGTTGCCGGCCTCAAGCGCAATGACCGGGTAAAGCGCGCCCTCGAAGCGGGTCTTGCCGGCCGCGGCATCCGCTCGGTCACCGCCAGCACCTCGACGGGAACGGTGCTCGTGCTGTTCGAGACCGGACGCGATCTCATCGAGATTACCCGGCGGTTGGGCGAAACCGCAGAGCGCGCCCTCGATCCGGAAGCCCCTGATGACATTTCCGCCCGCCCATCCTGGCATGCGATGGATGCCGAAAATGTCATCGGCGCGATCAACAGCCATCCACTGGGATTGTCCGATGCAGAAGCCGAGACACGGCTCGCGGAAACCGGCGACAATGCAATAGCGCCGATATCCGGCCGCGCGCAGTTCGAAATACTGCTCTCCCAGTTTCGCAGCTTGCCGATCGCGCTGTTGGCGGCCGGCGCCGTATTGTCGATCGCCAGCGGTGGCCTCCTCGATGCTGCGATCATCCTCGGCGTCATCGGGCTCAACAGCGCAATAGGGTTTATCGCCGAAGCGCGCGCCGAGGAGACGATCGGCAGCCTCCGCGAGAGCCGGGCTCCGGTCTCCCGGGTATTGCGCAATGGAAAGGAATGCGAGGTCCCGGCCGAGGAGCTCGTGCCGGGCGATCTCATCGAATTGCGCCGCGACGAGATCGTCCCGGCCGACGCTCGGGTCATCATCGCCAATCGTCTGACCGTGAACGAGGCGATGCTGACCGGCGAGAGCGTGCCGGTAGTGAAGGCGGCCAATGTTGTTGCACCGCATTCTGCGCCGATTGGCGACCGTCACAACATGGTGTTCCGCGGCACAGTGGTGACGGGAGGAGCCGGGCGCGCCGTCGTTACCGCAACCGGCCCCGAAACCGAACTCGGCCGGATCCAATCGCTTTTGGGTACCGAGGATCAGCCCGCGACACCCTTGCAATGCCAGCTCGACGCACTCGGCCGGCAACTGGTATTCGGATCGGTCGCGGCATGCGGGCTGTTCGCCGCAATCGGGCTGATCCGCGGGTTCGGGCTGTTGCCGCTGCTGAAGACCGTGACCTCGCTCGCGGTCGCGGCAGTCCCCGAGGGTTTGCCGACGCTCGCCACGACGACGCTCGCGCTGGCAATCCAGGATTTGCGCCGCAGTCGAATCATCATCCGCCGGCTGAGCGCGGTCGAGGGCCTTGCCTCGGTCGAAATTGCCTGCTTCGACAAGACCGGCACATTGACGCTCAATGACATGAGCGTCGTTCGCTTGTACTGGAACGAGACACGCGCGCGTCTGGTCGACGAACAGTTCCGAACGGCAACCGGATCGGCAGTGGACTGCACGACCGATCGCGAACTGGCCCGTCTGCTCGAACTCGCCATCCTCTGCAATGATGTCGAATTGCTCGATGCAACCGCCGGCGACGCCAACGGATCGGCCACCGAGATGGCGCTCGTTCGAGCAGCAATCCGCGCGGGTCTCGACGTGGAGGCCGTTCGCATGCGCCAGCCGCGCCGCGCGACGCTCGAACGGGCCGAAGACCGCCGGTACATGGTCACAGTGCATGATGCTGCCGCGGATCAGAAGCTGGTGATCGTAAAGGGCGATCCCAGTGAAGTACTGGCGCTTTGCCGCTGGCGTTTGCACGACGGCATCGTTGCGCCCCTGGAGCCTGAGAATCGGCGCACCATCGAGGCCGAAAACCTCGCAATGGCAGAGGATGCGCTGCGGGTGCTCGGGATTGCCTATCGGTCGGCCGGTGTCGAAGATCGCGGCACGAGCATCGAGCAGAATTTCATCTGGGCCGGTCTTGCCGGCATGGCCGACCCGATCCGCAAGGGCGCGCCGAGACCTGATCGACGCATTTCGCCGCGCCGGCATTACCAGCATCATGCTGACCGGCGACCAACGGGCGACGGCAGCCGCGGTCGCCGCCGAGCTGGGGCTTTCGAACGGCAGCCGGGCGGAGATTGCCGAGGCCGCCCAGCTCGAGGAATTCCACGCGACGACCGCCGATGGCGATCTGCCCGTCGTTGATCTCCCACGGGTATTCGCACGGGTCGCGCCGGGGCAGAAGCTGCAATTGGTCAAAAAGCTCCAGCGCAGCGGGCGGGTTGTCGCAATGATCGGCGATGGCGTCAACGATACGCCGCCGCTGCGCGCGGCGGATATCGGCATCGCTCTCGGACGCTCCGGGGTGGAGGCCGCGCGCGGCATCGCAGACGTCGTATTGCTCGAAGACGATCTCGCCTCTCTGACCGATGCCGTCGAACGCGGCCGCACGGTTGCAATCAATATTCGCAAAGCCATTCGCTATCTCGTGGCGACCAACCTCAGCGAGATCATCTTCATGCTGGTTGCCGCGGCCGCCGGCCGTGCGCATCCGCTGAGCCCGATCCAGCTGCTGTGGATCAACCTGCTGACCGATGTCCTGCCGGCGCTGGGGCTCGCTATGGAGCCGGCCGCCCCTGATTTGATGACGCGGCCGCCTCGGGATCCGCAGGAGCCGGTCATTCCGGCGGCGGAGTTCGGCACGCTCGCCCGCGACGCCAGCCTGATCGCCGCCAGCGCTTTTGCTGCTCAAGCCTGCGCGGCGCGGCTCGGCGGCTCTACGCAATCCGGTCAGACCGTCGGGTTTAATAGCCTCGTCTCGGCGCAGCTCTTTTATGCCTTCGCCTGCCGCTCCAGGCGCGGATCGATCCTCTCCGGTCGAGCGCGCCCGCCCAACCCGTTCTTTTTCGGCGCCCTCGGCTGCGCTTTCGCGGCGCAGGGGACGGCATTGTTCATCCCCGGCTTCCGTAACCTGTTCGGACCGGCGATCGGCATCGCCGATTTCGGGATATCGCTGGCGGCCGGCGCCGCCCCGCTACTGGCGATCGAAGCATTACGGAAGGCGCAAGCGAACCCGACCTAGCCGGCAATCGTCACGCAGCCTCGTCCAGGCTCTCGCCGACATCGTCGAGAATGTCGCGCCGCCAATCCGTATGCTGGTGCGTTGCCCGGTCCACCGCCGCGCGCAACTTCGTCAGATGCCGCCGGTAGCGGCGCTGCCGATCGTGCTCGTCCGCTCCCCACGCGTGCGCCCGGCGCCGCGCCCGGCGCTTGAAATGCTCCACGGTGCGTTCGACCGCCTGACGGGATTGCTGCGGGTCGCCCGGGCGTGCGACCTCTTTGTTTATTTCGGCGATCGTGCTCGATACCAGAGCGTCGATCAGCTCTTCCGCCGCTTCCGCCTCGGACTCGGTCAACAAGTCGATCACGATCTTGGCCGCCGTGCCGGCCGCCGGACCCATCTGGGGAAGTAATTTCGGCAGCACCGCCGAGACGAGCCCGAGAGTGAGCAGAGTGGCCAGATTTGGTTTTCCGAAATCCTCGAACATTTTTTGCCTCGGAACGATGGCCGCCGCTGTGAAGTTTAGCAGACAGGTACCGGCGCGAACACGCCAACTCGGGAGGTAGCGCGATGGCGGAGCTTGACAAGGACAGAGCGGTGGAGCTGTTGAACCGCATCCTCGAGGCCGAGTTGGCCGGGGTGGTGCGTTACACTCATTATTCTTTCCTTGTTTTCGGGCATAATCGGATTCCGATCGTGTCGTGGATGCGCGAACAGGCGGCCGAGTCGCTCACTCACGCCCAGCAGGCCGGCGAGATGATCACGTTGCTAGGCGAATACCCGTCACTGGCAATCGGCCCGCTCCTCGACAACCATCAAACCGATATCGGCGCCGTGATGCGCGAGTCGCTCGAAACCGAAGCAAAGGCGCTCGCCCTTTATCGCGAGCTGCTGAAATGCGCCGAGGGGCGATCGGTCATCATCGAGGAATACGCCCGCCAGATGGTCTATGCCGAAGAGCTTCACGCGAGCGAAGTCGACAAGATGTTGCGCAAACCCGGCGAAGTCGCCGCCTTCCGCCCGACCCGGCAGTCCAGATAGACCGCCGCCACCGCTAGTCTCGGCGGGCGGACGACGTCAAACCGCGCCAGCCCAATTGTGACGAAGAGCCGCCGTTTATCTTCGCGGCTCGCAGCCTGCCGGGATAGAGATGGGTCGATGCGACTTTGCCGCCCATCCTGACCGTCGAGTCCGGCGATTGGGTCAGCTTTCCGAATACGTGGTCGCATTTTCTGAACGAGCTGGAGCCGGGTGTTCCGATCAGCCGGCTCGCAGAATTGCGCACCAGCAATCCCGGGCGCGGGCCACATTCGATCATCGGCCCCATTGCGGTCAGAGGCGCCGAAACCGGCGATGTTGTCGAGATCCGCTACAAGCGATTGCACCCGGCCACCTGGGGTGCGGTGTTCAACAACCCGGCCGCATTGGGCACCGGGCTGCTGCCGCAGGATTTTACGCAGGGACAAATCAAATACGTCGATCTCGACCTGACGACGATGCAGGGCAAGTTTGCGCCCGACATTAATATTCCGCTGACGCCGTTTCAGGGCACCTTGGGCGTCGCGCCGCCCGACGGCTTTTTCCCGCCGCTAAGCCCGGGGTCACGAACTCGGTGCCGCCCGGTCCGCACGGCGGCAATTCGATATGCGCGAGCTGGCGGAAGGCTCGACATTGCACCTGCCGGTGTGGAGCCTGTCCCTGATCTACACCGGCGAGTCCCACGCGGTGCAAGGCGACGGTGAAATCAGCCTCACCCGCTCCCCCTCAAGTGCTGATCCAAATTGTCTTCACAACAAAAGAAATCCAATGGCCGTCGCCGAGACCCAACCCACTGATCTCCGTAGTCTCGCAATACGGCGATGAGCCTGGCGGCGCACGCGATCGAGTTTCTGTCCACCCGCGCCAAACTGACCCGCTCGACGCCTATGCCTTGCGCAGCATCGCGGTCAGCTTTCGGGTGACCCAGGTCATTGACATCGTGCGCGCCGTACATGCGATGATACCGAAGAGCCTGTTCACCGGCGAATTGCGCGGGCAGATCGCCGTCGTTTAGCTTTGGTTCATCCGTCATTCCCGCGAAAGCGGGAACCCAGGACGCCAGGGCCGCAGCGGTTGCTCCTGGCCCCCGCTTTCGCGGGGGCGACGATAATGCTGAGGAGGGAACGGATGAGGCTTGAAGACAAGGTCGCGCTGATTACCGGAGGGGCCTCCGGCATGGGCGCCAGCATGGCGCGGATCTTCGCGCGCGAAGGGGCCAAGGTGGCCGTCGCCGATGTGCTCGACGAGGAGGGCAAGAAGGTCGTCGCCGATATCACGCAGGCCAACGGCGCGGCGATCTTCCGTCATCTCGACGTGACCAGTGAGGGGGAATGGAAGGCAACGGTGGATGCGACGGTTGCCGAGTTCGGCAAGCTCGATATTCTCGTCAACGATGCCGGCCTCTCCGGCAGCGCCGTCGAGGATCTGTTCGACACCGCCGCCTGGGACCGACTGATGTCGGTCAATGCGCGCGGCGTCTTTCTCGGTATGAAATTCGCGATCCCGCTGATGAAGGCGGCCGGCGGCGGCTCGATCGTCAACATCTCGTCGATCTCCGGCATCACCGGCCAGCACCACGTCCACGTCGCCTACAATGCCTCGAAAGGCGCGGTCCGCACCCTGACCAAGGCGGCGGCGGTGCAGCACGGCGCCGACAACATCCGCGTCAACTCGGTGCACCCCGGGCTGATGCCGCCGATGCGCTCGTCCGGGCGCACCGCCGACCCGGAAGTGCGCGCCCGGATGTTGCGTCAAGTGCCGATGGGCCGTGCCGGCCGGGTCGAGGAGGTCGCCAACGCCGCTTTGTTCTTAGCGTCCGACGAGGCCTCTTACATCACCGGCGCCGAGCTCTGGGTCGACGGCGGCTATCTCGCGACATGACCTATCAGCTGCGGCCGCAGGCTTTGCGGCCGAGCTCCAGCGCGGCGTAGGAATAGACCGGCGCCGGCATCAGATAGCGGAAGCCCTTCTCCAATAAGGCTTCGACGTTCTTGGTGTCGACATGCGGGTGTCCGCAAGGGACGTTGTATTGTTTGCAGATCGCGAGAATCTCGTCCATTGCCGCAGCCACAGTCGGATGGTCGTATTGCCGCGGGAAGCCGAGATCCTGCGACAGATCGCCCTCGCCGATGATCACGACCCCGATCCCCGGCAACCTCCTCGAGCATCTTGGGCAAATTTTTGATCGCGCGCACTTCCTCGCACATGATGGCAACCAGGATTTCGCCTTGCGGATTGAGCGGCCAGACATCGGCGCGGGCATAATATTCCTGCTGCGACAGCCCCCAATAGCGCGCCGCCGCCGCGGGCGCATCGCCTCGCTGACCCGCCGGCTCGAAATATTGCGCCGAGCGGGGCCGCGGATAACGGCAGGCGGTGACCGCGTTGCGCGCTTCGTCGACGGTGCTGACATGCGGCCAGACAATGCCGTAGACGCCTTGGTCCAAGACCTGCTTGGCGACCCACTGGCTCGCCTCGCCGCCATTGGGCGGGATGCGCACGAACGGCGTCACCGCCGGAGCCAATGTCCCTCTCTGCAGGATCTGCCGGCGGTCCAGCATGTATTGCAGGCAGTCGCGCAATGCGCGGATGTCATATGGACGATGCTCCATTTCGAACACCACGCCATCATATGACGCCGTGTTCATTGCCTGCGCCACCCCGATTTCCGCGGCGCAGAAACTGACGAAGGCGGGCTTGCCCTCCTCCAACGCAGCAATCACTCCATTGAGACGCGGTGTATCGGCCATTGTCGTTTCCTTCCCGAGAATAAATCAGCGCATCTCTGCGGTCTGCCGAGCGTTAAACAGAGGCTTTCCCAGCCCTGATGCCGGCGGGCTTTCGGTCTCATATTGGCTAACCGATCGGGCTTCGGCAATCAGCGCTTCGACCGCGGCGAAATGATCGCGCCAGCTCGGCGGTTTCCAGCCCGAGAGCCGGCAGAGCTGAGCGGCGCGCCGCGGCGACGATGGCAGCGCATAATCGATGACGGCACTGCGCCAACCGAGCCCGTCGAGCGGATCGAGGTATTCCGGCACGTCCCCGCCATTCTCGCGCAACGCAGGGAGATCGCTGCACAGGACGGGGACCCCGAGAGCCAGCGCCTCGACCATCGGAAACCCAAACCCTTCGGCAAAGGATGGCAGCAGCAGGGCTCGGGCTCTCTGGACGAGGCGCGCCGCCTCATCGTCCGGCACATTGGTGCGTTCGAAGACGACGCCGCGCAGTGCCGGGCAGCGTTCGAGCATGTCGATTGCGTTTTCGGTTTCCCAGCCGCGTTGCCCGATCAGGACGAGACGGGGCGCGGCATCGCCCAGCTCATCCACCAGCCGGCGCCACAGATTGAGCAGCAGCAAATGGTTCTTGCGCGCCTCGATGGTCCCGACGCACACGAAATAGGGTGGTTCGACGAGTGGCGGCTCGGCCGGCATTTCGGCCGGTAAATCGACTCCGAATGGCGCGACGACGACGGGCGGGGTTCGGCCGGCACGCGCCAGATAGGGCGCAAATCCGTCACGCGTGACGGTCGAGTTGACGATTACTGCGTCGGCTAGCGCCGCGGCGGTTTCGATCCGCCTGCGGTGCTTGTCATTTTGGCCGGGCAGCGCGTATTCGGGGAATTCGATCGGGATCACATCGTGGATGAGGCAGACAAAGCACGCCCGCAGCTGCCGTTTCAGACGGGCGATGACGCGGCGCTTTTCGAGATGATGATGCGAGACAAGCATATAGACCACGCGGTCGGTGTCGGCGCGGCATTGCCCGCGCAATGGGCGTTCTCCACGCCACAGGGCGGCGGTGTGGAGCGTCCGCGCCAGCCGCTTCGCCCGCCGGATCGGCTGCGACGAGCCCGTCTCCCGCCATGCCCCGGCGAGCACTTGGAGGTACTCCTTGGCAACCACCTCCGGCAACATGCCGAAACCACCCAAGGGCGTCATCATCGTAAAGGATAGAGGAGCGCAGCCGGCCACCAGATGCTCGGCATAGGCGAGCTCGACCCGATCGATCCCCGTCGGTGTCTCACGTCCGGCGCGCGACACCAGCCGCGACAGGTCGAATAGGATCACTCATTGCCCCGCAACGATTGAACAAAATCCCGGACACCCTCCTCCAGAGAGCGAAACGGTTGGTCGAATCCGGCAGCGCGCAGTTTCGAGATATCGGCCTGGGTGAAGTACTGGTACTTGTCGCGCAACTCGGCAGGAGTGTCGACGAACTGCACTTTTGGCGAGCGTCCGACTGCCGCGGCGACCGCATCGACGAGGTCGAGAAAGCTCCGTGCGGCGCCGCTTCCGACATTGAACAGACCCGTTACCGTTCGGATTCTGCAATAGCCATTCAACAACAGCGACGCAGTCCTTTATATAAACGAAATCCCGCAACTGCCCGCCATCCCGATAGGCCGGTTTGTGCGACTTGAAAAGCGTAACAGCTCCGCCAGCCTCGATTATCGGGCAAAACTTGCCGACAAGGGATTGCATGTCCCCCTTATGGGTCTCGTTTGGGCCGTATACATTGAAGAACTTGAGCCCGGCCCATTGCGGGGGACAAGGCCGTCCGAGCAAGACGTCCTCAGCCACCCGCCGATCCACGACATGCTTGCTCCAGCCATAGGCGTTGAGCGGGCGCAGTGCAGCCAGTGCCGCAGGGCTCTGGTTGTCGCTGAAGCCGGCGCTGCCATCGCCGTACGTCGCCGCGGAAGAGGCATAGACGAAACGGATCGCGTTGGCGGCGCACCACTCCCAGAGATCGAGCGTCAGGCGAATATTGTTGGCAACGAACCGGTCGATATCGGTCTCGGTCGTCGAGGATATCGCCGCCATGTGCACGATAGCCACCAACTTCCCGCTATGACGCTCGAGCCACTGGGACAGCATGTCGGGTCGGACAAGGTCATAAAGCCGAGCCGAGGCGATGTTGCGCCACTTGTCACCGGATCCGAAACGGTCCGAGATCACGACGCGCAAGCCAAGTTCGGCCAGATGTCTGGCGATATGGGAGCCGATAAACCCGGCGCCGCCGGTAACGAGGATCAGGTCGTCACCAGACAAGCTCTGCACCCGCGGCATGGCCATCCTTTCGAAAGGGGTCCGCCCTGGATGGCTTATAGCCGAAAGCGATGCTACGGCGCTGCGTTCTTAACGACGATGCCGGTAATGACAGGACCGGTCAGGGTATTCAAAAGCGTGAAGAATTTCTGGAGCTCGTTTAGCCGCGCGTTGGCGACGTAGATGATGTCCTTGTCTTCGACTGGAAACCGCTGGGCGAGGAAATAGGAGTTCGCATCACTCATATCGAGGCGATAAACGACCGGCGAGGTTCGATCGGGACCGGTGCCCAGCTGGGGAGCATTGAGCGCGGCGACGACGGCCGGCGGTTCGAAGCGGAAAAGAAATACGCCCGTCGGATCCGAGCGTAAATCTTGCAACCCACCGGCTTTGGCGAGCGCTTCGACCAAGGTAATCCGCTCGGCATTAAAGGTGATCTGGGCGTTCTGCCCGGTCGCCCCGAGCACCGAATAGGTCTGCGGCACACGAACCAGCGTCAACACGTCCCCGGGCTGTGCGTAGATGTTCTCGGCCGGGTCCGATACGAGCCGTTCCATCGGCATCGTTACCGTGACGCCGTTTCGGGAAAGCCGTACGAAGGTGTCGTAGACAGCCGCTTTTGCGCCACCGGCAAGGGCAACCAAGTCCAGCATGCGATCGCCGTTGACGGAGAGCGGCACCCGCGCGCCGTTGACCACCTCTCCCGATACCGTCGCGGCGTAGGTCACGCTCCTCGCAATCGTTACAATAACCTGCGGCTCAATGGCCTTTTCGGCGAGGCGCCGCTCGATCTCGTGCTGCACTTCGACGGTCGTCCGACCGGCCACCGGAACCCGCCCGCCAAACGGCACGCTGATCCCACCGTCCCGGCCGACAACCTGTTCGGGGATGGTCACGCTTCGCGAGCCGGCCGAGACGTGGTCGGTCGGCGAGGTTCCGAACAAGCCGCCGCCCGCAGCTTCCCAGATAGAAACCAAGAGGGTGTCGCCGATCCCGATCTTCGGTGCCTCTGGCTTGCCATATTTCCCGAAGCGGGTTCGAAAGCTGTCCGCCGGCTGCGCCAGCAGCGCCGCGACGACGCCGGAATTGACGTCGACGACATCGTAGCGAATTCGATTCTCCTGCACCCCCCGGTCGACCACCTCGCCCGCGGTCGGACCGGCGGTCGGCAGGTATGCACAGCCGACGAGTGCGGCGCCGCTGAGGCAAACAAGCAGTACGGCAGACTTCATCGACGCGGTACGGTTTCTATCTCCGGTGTAGTATTCTACCGATAGGAGGATCAGGGCAAGCCTCGCGGCCGATCACCGCTGTTGGATCTGGCTCCTCGTTCCGAGGCCCGATCGGATGGCGGGACGGGATAAGAACTAGACGAGTTGAAACTGCGTTGCGATCAGCCGCGATGCATAGACGCCCATCCACCCGTTGGGGTCGAGCCAACCCTTCTCGTTGCGTGGCGGGCGAATGGCTCGGATATGGGCGTCCGTGATCTCGGCTAACCCGTTAATCGGACGGGGTGGGTCGAATTCGGTCGACCAGAAAAATCGTGCAGCGCCGCCCACCTGATGTTTGGCAACGAGGCAATTCGGTGCGCCTCCTGCCCGGTTGTAGAGCCCGACTGCGGAATAGGCCTCCTGATGATTGACCATCATGACTCCTTCCGTCCCCGGAAAGGCATATTTCATGGCCGAAAACCACCGGCACAGCGCAGCCAGTTCCTCCTCGGTGAATTCGTAGCTGGTTGGCGAGCACGCTTGATCTGCCGCCGATCGGAACCCCTTTACCGTCAGCGGGAAAGGCACAACGTTGGTCTGCTTCGACACTTTGTCCCCTCGACCCGTCTTGGGCGGCATTGCTGCAGCCATATTCCCCCGAACGCGACTGCCCGCGCTGGCCCGACCAAGTTCCCTTCCCACGACGAACGGGAAAGGCGAACGCTTGCCGACTACTTGTCGCTTCCAGACCAGATACAGCACATAGGCCAAATGCGTACTCAAATACTATCGGGCGACGGTCTAGAGTCAATCGATGCCACATGCATGCGGGGTTTTTGGAACGAGGCGTGTCTTTCCGGCAACAGTGACAAAATGGCGACAGCTTTTAAACTTGTGGTTTTGGACGGCGCTCATTGCCACTCGGCTCGGGCTGGTTGACCTTGCGAAACGATTCTGTTAACGATGCACCGATGCATAGCGAGCGCTACGAGCTTCGACTTAGCTGCTCGGCGTTCTGAGGAACGCCGAGCCGCCGTCGCTGCCTCTCCCAGCTCGGGAATTTTTGCGCTCGCTGATGCTGATATTGCCTCTCGATTTGAACGACAATCTCTCGCTTCCGGGAATCTGGCCGGCGGATGCAGAGTCGTATTTCGGTCGCCGACTTAGCACCGGTCGGTGGCTTTGATGGCCGCCGACCGCGATCCTCCCGATTTCAACAACTGAACCGCCATATTCGGTGGTGAGCCTGCGACCAGGAGTTTCCGATGACCAGCATGCCGATCCACAAATACCGTCCCTTTTCACCTGTCGATCTGCCCGACCGGCGCTGGCCGGCGCAGGTCATCGACCGCGCGCCGCTGTGGTGCAGTGTCGACCTGCGCGACGGCAACCAGGCGTTGGTCGAGCCGATGGGACCGGACCGCAAACGCCGGATGTTCGAGCTGTTGGTGAAGCTCGGCTTCAAGGAGATAGAAGTCGGGTTTCCCGCCGCATCGGAGACCGACTTTGGATTTATCCGCGAGCTGATCGAGCAACGGCTGGTCCCCGATGATGTGACGATCCAGGTGTTGACCCAAGCCCGGCCCGAGTTGATCAAGCGCAGCTTCGAGTTCGATCCGTGGCGCCCGCCGCGCCATCATGCATCTCTACAACTCGACTTCCACCCTTCAGCGCCGCGTCGTGTTCGGGCTGGACAAACGAGGCATTATGGACATTGCGGTGACGGGGGCCAAGCTCATCCGCGAACTCGCCAAGTCAATGCCGGAAAGCGAGATCATCTACCAATACTCGCCGGAGAGCTTTACCGGGACCGAGCTGGACTTTGCGGTGGAGATCTGCGAAATCCGTGATGGACGTGTGGCGGCCGACACCCGACAAGAAAACGATCCTCAATCTTCCCGCCACCGTCGAAATGGCGAGCTCGAACATCTACGCCGATCAGATCGAGTGGTTCGGCCGCAACATCCGCGACCGGGACGCCATTACCCTCAGCGTGCATCCCCATAATGATCGCGGCACCGCGGTGGCGGCTACCGAACTTGCCGTAATGGCCGGGGCTGAGCGGGTCGAAGGCACACTCTTCGGCAATGGCGAGCGCACCGGCAACGTCGATATCGTCACCTTGGCGCTCAATCTGTTCAGCCAGGGGATCGATCCAGGGCTGGTGATCACCGACATCGACGAGATCGTCCGCACCGTTGAGCACTGCAATCAGCTTCCGGTGCATCCACGCCATCCCTATGCCGGCGAGCTCGTCTACACCGCTTTCTCGGGCTCGCATCAGGACGCGATCAAAAAAGGCTTCGAGGCGCTGGCCAAGCGCAACGACCCGCTGTGGGAAGTGCCATATCTGCCGATCGATCCGAAGGATCTAGGCCGCACCTACGAGGCGGTGATCCGGGTCAACAGCCAGTCCGGCAAGGGCGGCGTCGCCTACGTGCTGAAGGCCGATTACGGGCTCGATCTGCCGCGCGGCCTGCAGGTCGAGTTCAGCAAGCGGGTGCAGGAAATGACCGACCGAACCGGGAAGGAGGTGACGAGCGCCGGTATCTGGTCTCTCTTCGAGGAGACCTATCTGCGGCGCGACGGGATTCAACTGGCCGATTACAGCATTTTTCCCGAGCCGCGCGCTCCGGAGCGCCGCCGCATCGCGGCGACGATCGTTATCAACGGCGAGGAACGGCGGGTCGAGGGTGTCGGCAACGGTCCGATCGCCGCGTTTGTCGACGCCCTGCAACGCGAGTGCGACATCGAGCTGACGGTAGTCGACTACCGCGAGCATGCGATCGGCGCCGGCGCCGACGCGCAGGCCACGGCCTACGTTCAGGTTCGCGATTCCGGCGATGCAACGCTCTATGGCGTCGGTATCGACGGCAATATCGTGACTGCCTCTCTGAAGGCCATAGCGAGTGCGGCGACCCGCGTTTCACATCATATGGGCAGGCAATAGCGCGGCCCCGCTAGTCTCGCTCCGACGTATGGGCGAGCGCACGATCGGCATCGTCATAGAGGGCGCGACTGGTCGGCTCGGCACGACGCAGCATCTGCGCTCTCTGATGGCGATCCGGAGTGAGGGCGGGCTGGCGCTCCCCAATGGCGATCGCCTCGTGCCCGAGCCGGTATTGCTCGGCCGCAACGCAGCGAAGCTCGCGGCTCTCGCGGCGGCAAATGACGGCCTCAGATGGAGTACCGATCGCGACGCCTGTCTCGCCGACCCCGAGATCGCGATCTATTTCGACGCGAGCGCGACCGGCGGCCGGCCGGCGCGTGTCGGAGCGGCGCTCAATTCCGGCAAGCATGTCTATGTCGAGAAGCCGCTCGCCGAAACACTGGCGGATGCGCTGGATCTGGCGCGCCGCGCCGAGCGCGCCGGCCTCAAAAACGGTGTTGTGCAGGATAAATTATTCCTGCCCGGGCTCACCAAATTGCGCAAGCTCTACGAGGCCGATTTCTTCGGCCGGGTGCTCTCGATCCGGCTCGATTTCGGCTGGTGGGTGTTCGACGGCACGCCCTACCCAGCGCAGCGGCCGAGCTGGAATTATCGCAAGGCCACCGGCGGCGGGCTGATCCTCGATATGTTCGCGCATTGGCGCTATATTTTCGATCGCCTGCTGGGCGAGGTCAAAGCGGTGTCGTGCCGCGCCATCACGGCGCTGCCCGAGCGCTGTGACGAGGCCGGCGATCCCTACCCGGTCGATGTCGAGGACACCGCCTTTGCGACATTCGAGCTGGCGGACGGCGTGCTGGCGCAGGTCAACTCGTCCTGGGCGAGCCGGATCAAGCGCGACGATCTCCTGCAGATCCAAGTGGACGGCACCCGAGGATCGGCGGTATGCGGGCTGCACCGGTGCTTTGTGCAGCCGCTGGTCGCAACGCCGAAGCCGTTCTTTGATCCCGAACGCCCCCAGCCAATGATCTTCGACGAACAATGGCAGGAGATGCCGGATGTCGAGCCGGTGCGCAACGGCTACCGTGCCGGCTGGGATCTGTTTCTCCGGCACGTCGCCGCAGAAGCACCATTCCCGTCATCGTTTCTGGAAGGCGCCAAAAGCGTCCAGCTCGCCGAGGCCTGCTATCAGAGCAATCGCGAGCGGCGCTGGATCGATCTGATGCTGCTGAAGCTGTGAGATAATGCGGCAAGCCTTCGGCGCGGCAACGGGCTGGACTTCACCTCATTGCGTCTTCGGGCGGCTCCAACTGAGCTGGATCCGAGCCGCGTCACTCAGTACTGCGAGCAGATCAACCATTGGGATGCTCAGGGATGTTATAGCTCGCCAAGAGATCGTCGGCGTATTGGTGGAACTCGTCCCACGGTGCTTCGCGGTAGTTGTGATTGCGAACAATGAAGGACGCACCGGCGTAGAACTTCTCATATTGCTGATGCCGCCCGGCGAATTCGGAACCGACCAGCTCCCACACTAATTTGAACAATTTCATCCGCTCGAGGGCGGGCGATTGCGGCGTCTGCCAATAGGTCTCGAACAGTTTCCTCAGCGCAGGATCGTGCATCACGGTCGCGCTCGCCGGCATCTGGAACACGCCGCCGCCCGACAGCTCGCGTAGAATGTCGATGAGTTGGGAATACATTTCGGTGCCCCAATTGAGCGCCGCGTACATGTACCGCCGGTTGAACGTCGCAAAGCCGTCCGGCCAGGGCTCCCATGCCTCGATCTGACCGTGGATCATGCCGCCGAGCGTCGCTTCGAGTGCTGCGAGGCGCCCCATCACCTCGCGCACTGCAGGCACCTGATCGGCTCCCGTCGATTGGGCTACCCGGCTCGCCAGCCCGACGATCAGCCGCAGCTTCGACCAGAGCCGGACATTGGACTGGTGATTGCCGTAACAGTGGCTCGGCGTCCGGATATAGATCTCGCGCGACAAAACCGCGTCGTCCATCACAAAGATACGCTCCCACGGCACTTTGACATTGTCACACAGCACCATGCTGTCGGTCTCGTCGAAGCGCCACGCCAACGGGCTGTCGAATTCGTTCTCGGCGTTGCGCGCGAAGGTTTTCCTCGACCACAAGGTGAGACCCTTGGCGTTGCACGGTACGGCGCAGGTCACCGCCTGCTTGACCAGCTCGGGAGCCAATGGCAGCAAATTGCCGATCCAGATCTCGTCGGCGAACACCGCCGCGGTCGCTAGCATCTTCATGCCCGAGATCACCACGCCGTCATCGTCCTCGCGCACCACCTGCAGGCTCGGGATCGGCAGGTTCTGCTTCTGATAGAAGGCGGGGTCGCGCGCCGCCTGTGGCGGTACCACGGCGTATGCCGCATAGATGTCCTGCTCTCGCATATGGCGGTAATAATTGACGATGTTCTCGGCGTAAGGACGGCTTCCGGCGGCGAAGACATCGGGGCGCATTGCCATGCCGGTCACAAAGCCGGCGACGTGATCGGGCGAGCGGCCAAAGAGCCCGAAGGTCATGTCGGCGATCATGCGATGCGCGCGCATGCGCCGCCGCAGATCATCCTGGGTGCGGGCCTGCAGGTAATGCATGCTGTAGCGGTCGCCGCTTTCGGCGAACGACATGGTCTCGCGATTGGCGAGATCGGCCTTCATGTCGTAAATCGCCGCAACGGTGCCGGCGGCGTTGCGGAAGGCAGGGTGGGTCGTGACATTGTCCACCCGTTCGCTGCCGATATAGACGGTTCGCCCGTCCCGCAGCCGCTCGAGATGCTCGCTGCCCGTCCTTAGCATGTCTGCTCCTCCGTCGAGCTCTTCGGGCGAGACCGGGCTGCGCGTCCCAACCGCGCTACCGCGCACAGGGATTATCCTTGCCGAAGATCCCTAAAAGAGCAATTTTTCATCAAAACAGTTGAAGGGGGAAACATCAGCATGTGCAAATTGTGTGACGCCGGCTAGCCGCAGCACCATTTCGGTTCACGGCGCGATTCTCTGGAAGGGTGAGGCAAAGAGCGCAGAATTGCCATAATCTCATGTTAACAAGCAGCGATGTCGCTTGGTCTTGCACACAGCGAGCGGTAGAGGCGTCCAGTTTTTATGTTCGGGCTGGCGACCGCCGAACTGCAAGGTTTATCGGTTGTTCAGATCATCCGCGCCGTTCACTGGCTGTTACGGCTGGCTGTTCTTCGCTGTTATTCACTCGCCGACGCCGACGAAAAGCAAACATTTCTGCGGGTCGGGACCGCTGCGCTGGCGGAAGTTCGCGGCATAACAGCGAGATCAGCCAGCATCAGCGGCAAGCCGCGTTTCACCCGCCGAATTGGCCGTATTCCGCTTCGAGGCCGTTGACGAGATTGAAATCGACGCTGCGGCCGCCGCACTGCGTTGTCGGGAGCTGAACCAGTTTCCACCGCTTTGTCTGATACCAGGCGCTGAAATCCGGCCATGTGGTGGGCGCCGCTAGCCAGCACAGCTCGGCAAGACCGTTGGCGAGCAGCGTGTTGCAGACCAATCCGCTGCCATAAACGCCGACGCGGTAACCGCTGCCTGCCATTTTGGCGTTCACTGCCCGGAAATAGGCGACGATGTTGGCCAACTCGGATAGCGCGCGCCACGGGCCATCAACCCCGAAGTAAATCGCGCTTCCTCGAGGTTGAGAGTTCTCGCCGGCGAGCAACAGGCTGCGCTCCGCGTCCTGGCGGCCGCGCAGCGCGGTGAACGACGCAAATTTATTATTATTGTGCTGAAATACGACCCCCATCTTCAGACCATTCATTACAATCTGGTCGCGTTCTCGCCGCCTCAGCGTTTTATCAGGAAGGGTTTCGTCCTCGTGATCATAGTAACGGATGATGGTGCTGACGCCGATCGCCTTCATTTGCTCCAAAAAGCTCTGTGTCACCGGGGCGGACGAGTTGACTGCCTCGGCCCGAGGCTCTCTGATGCAAATGTCCGTTGCGTGCGCCCCGGACACCCAGATTGCGAAGCTCGCGATAAACCCACAGACGAACCTCGCCGGCCTTTGGGCCGAGCGTCTGCCGGTTGGCATAGACACCCCCGATCGCATTCCCCGCCATCCGTTTAAGCACACAGTGGTTAATGAAATCAACCTCAATGGTCGAGGATCGAAGGCGAGGCAGCGTAGTCCCGGCATGCAGTGCTGCGGGTTGACAAGCGCGTCCTCGCGGCTCAGCAATCGATCACGCAACCGAGCTCAGGAGGAGCCATGCTGTCGCCCGCCGACCTCGCCGCTTACCGCCGCGACGGCTTCATCGTAGTCCCGGGGATTTTCAATGCTGACGAGGTCACGGTGCTGCGCGATACGACCGACGAATTCGTGCGCAACGCGCGGACAGTCGCTGCCAATGACGACGTCTATGACCTCGAGGAGTCACATTCGCCGGCCGAGCCGCGGGTGCGGCGCATCAAGACGCCGCATCTGCACCATCCGGAATATGCCAAGGCGGCGCGGCATCCGATGATTGTCGAGGTGCTCAAGGATCTGTGGGGGACAGTGCGCTTCGACACCGGCAAGCTCAACATGAAGTCGGCCGGGTTTGGCGCGCCGGTCGAATGGCACCAGGACTGGGCGTTCTATCCGCATACCAACGACGATCTCGCCGCCGTCGGGATCATGCTCGACGATTGCGACCTGGAGAACGGTCCGATGATGGTGATCCCGGGCAGCCATCTCGGCCCGGTCTACGACCACCACGGCCCTGACAGCCGGTTCTGCGGTGCGATGGACCCAGATGCGTGCGGTCTCGATGTGTCCACCGCCGTGCCGTGCCTCGGCAAGGCCGGCTCAATTACGGTGCATCACGTACGCGCGGTACACGGCTCGGCGACAAATTTCTCGGGCAAGGAGCGGCGGTTTCTGTTGTTTCAATACCGTGCCGCCGACGCCTGGCCATTGCTCGGCTTCGCCGGCGGCATCGAGAAGTTCGACGAACTGTTGCTGGCGGGCGAACCGACCGTGACGCCGCGCCTCGTGCCGGTTCCGGTGCGGCTGCCATTGCCGCCTGCCGAATACCAGGGCTCGATCTACGAAAACCAGCGGGCAGCGCGCCGACGGTTCTTCGAGACCGCCGACCGGCCGGGGGTCGTCGCCGCCGCGGAATGACCGCGATGGCCCGGCTCAGCGTCAACCTCAACAAGGTCGCATTGTTGCGCAATTCGCGCCGCACCGGCGTTCCCGACGTCCTGCGCTTTGGTCGGATCGCGCATGATGCCGGCGCCGACGGGCTGACTGCGCATCCCCGCCCCGACGAACGGCACATTCGCCGCAGCGACGTGACCGGGCTGGCCGCACTGATGCTGCCGTGGCGGCCCGCGTTCGAGCTCAACCTCGAAGGCTATCCTGACCGCCGCTTTCTCGATATCGTCGCCGAGGTGAAGCCGGAGCAGTGCACGCTGGTGCCCGACAGCCCCGACGCCTTCACCTCGGAGGAGGGATGGAAGCTTGACGCTGCGCAGCACCGCCTTATCGACGCCGCGCTCAACGAGCTCAAGCCGCTCGGCTGCCGCATCATCCTGTTCATCGATCCCGACCCCGCCGCGGTCGCACCCGTGCACAATACCGGGGCCGACGGCATCGAGATCTACACCGGTTCCTACGCCGCCGCCTTCCGCCGCGGCGACCACGCGGCATTACTGCGCGCCTGCACCGCCGCGGTGGAGCGCGCCGCAGAGCTCGGTTTGGTCGTCAATATCGGACACGATCTAAACCTCGAAAACCTGCCGCCGTTGATCGGCGCCTTGCCGGTGGTCGCCGAGGCGTCGATCGGCCACGAATTGACCGCCGACGCCTTGGTGATGGGCTTTGCCAACGCGGTCCAGGCCTATAAGGCCGCGCTCAGCAGCGGGACGACGACCTGACGGCTCATTGAGACGGAGAGGGCGGGTGGAAGCGACCGAGATCGCCGAAAAAATCCACGGAGAGGAGCACGAGGTTCACAGCGCCCAGGCCGACGCTACATTCCGCAAGTTCACCGGTATCTACCTCGGTATCGCCGCGATGCTTCTTGCGATTACTGCTCTCGGCGGGTCGAATGCGACAAAGACGATGCTCAACGCCAATATCCAAGCCTCCGATACGTACGGGTATTATCAAGCAAAGAATATCCGCCAGACCGTGTACCAGTTGACGGCCGAACAACTCGATTCGCAACTCCTCGCGTTGCCGGAGATGCCCGAGGCAGCGCGAACCAGGATCGAAGATAGAATCAAACGCTATCGCGAGAGGGTCGAGCGCTATGAGAGCGACCCGTCGACTGGCGAAGGCAAAAAAGAACTGGTCGCCAAGGCCAAGGAGTTCGAGGCGACGCGCGAACGTGCCGCCGAGCGTGACCCGAATTTCGACTTTGCCGAGGCTTTGTTTCAGATCGCAATCGTGCTCGGGTCGGTCAGCATCGTCGCCGCCTCCCGCCCGCTCGTCCATCTGAGCGGGATCCTCGCCATTGCCGGCACCTTGTTGATGATCAACGGCTATTTCCTGCTCGTGCATCTGCCGTTCGAGTAGCCGCTTCAGCTTTTTGCAGGCGGAACACACGCTCTCGCAACGAATCGTAAATCGGCGTGCCGTTCAGCAGGTTGGGCACGAGCATCGCCGCGAAGCACGCGGCGATAATCGGTAGCAGCATCGTGAATCCGGCGGTCATCTCGATCACCAGCACAATGCCGGTGACCGGAGCCTGAACCACTCCGGTGAAAAACGCCGCCATGCCGACAACCGCGAAGGCTATCGGGTCGAGGTTACCAGCCGGAAAGACCAGGTGACAGAGAAGCCCGAGAAATAACCCGAGCTGCGCCCCAAGCACGAGGAGCGGGGCGAAGAGGCCGCCCGGCACCGGGGCGGCATAGGACAGCGGGCCGAGGCCGAAGCGCAGTAGAAAAGCCAATGGGAGAATGCCGGGCGCCACCCCATGCACGAGGACACGCTGCGTGATGTCGTCGCCGCCCCCGATCAGGTCAGGGGCAAAAAAGCCGAGCGCGCCGACCCCTCCGCCGATAATGGCCGCAATAAGTTCAGCGGGCCAGCGGCCCAGCCGGTCCATTATCGCGAGAGCACCCAGGAGCGTGCGGTTGTAGAGGTGGGCTGCCAACCCGGCAATGGCGCCCAGTGCGACGAAGAGGGGCCAGACCTCGGCGCCGACATAGGCCAGCGGCGCGACCCCGAAATCCGGGGCGGCGCCAAGCAAGGCGCGGGCGACCGCGATCGCGGCCGCCGAAGCGCCGAGTGCGGCGATTGCGATGCGGGTGTCGAACCGTCGCACCAGCTCCTCAAGCACGAAGACCGCACCAGCGATCGGCGCGTTGAATGCGGTGGCGAGGCCGGCACCGGCACCGGCGGCGATCAGGACCTTGCAGTCGAGCCAGGTGCGGCCCGAGATTCTCGCTACGAGGTGCGCGACTGCGGCGCCCATCTGCACGCTCGGTCCCTCGCGGCCGAGCGCCAGCCCGGCGCCGATCGCCGACAGGCCGCCAAAAAATTTCACCACGAGCAGCCGAGGCGGGGTCGGCGGCAGCTGGTCGCTCAAAATCGCCTCGACTTGAGGGATGCCGCTGCCCGAGGCGTAAGGCGAGAACCGCCGCACGAGCCAAGCAGCGAAGGCGACCGCTGCTGCACAGCCCGCCGCTATGATCAAAAACCCGCCGAACTTCCAGCCGTGAGCCCAGAGGATGGCGGCATCCCGAAACTGATCGGCCTCGGCCAGCGCCAAGCGGAAGACCGCTCCAATCAGTCCCGAGGCCGCGCCCACGATCGGCGCCAGGAGCGCCAGAACCCAGAGGCTGCCATAAGCCTCGCGAGTCTGGATTTCGGCACCAAGCGATCCGCGCTAGCTCGGGTAGATCTGGACGCTGCTCGCTACCGAATCGGCAACGTGCTCCTTGGTGATCACGCCGGCGATGTTCTGTGGCCGCGGCACGCCACGGCCGCGCACGACAATGGCCATGACGGCGCGCTTGCGCCAGATCCGCTGAATGACCTCGAACGCGATATCGTCCTCGCGCACGATCGTGAAATTGGGGCGGGCGACGTCGCCGAGAGTGATGCCGGTATCTACTTTTGCCAGCCCTCGGCGGATCCCCGTGTTGACGCGGACGACCCCGAAGATGCGGTTGTTTCGGGTGACGATGACGTGCCGCATGCGGCCGGCATGCTCCGGCCGGCTCAGGAACTCATCAAAATCGGTATCGGCCGGTAAGACGAGCACATCCGTGTCCATGACATCCCCGGCGCGGCGCACGAGAAACATGTTGGCGTGCAAGGCTTTTGGCACCATGTGGCCGCGGCGGCTCAGCTTCATCGTGTAAATGCTTTCCGGCGACAGCACGCGGCGCACGCCGAGGCTGAACGCCACGGCGAGGATCATCGGCAGCACGATGTTGTAGTCGCGCGTCATCTCGAAGATCATCGTGACGGCGGTCATTGCCGCGCCGGTGCCGCCGCCGACCATCGCCGCCATGCCGACCATCGCGAAGGCCGGCACATCGATGGGGAGCGGCACGTGAACGGCAATGAGCGCCGAAGCGAACGCGCCGCCGAGCGTCGCACCCATAAAGAGGGAGGGCGAGAAAATTCCGCCGGAGGATCCCGACCCGAGGCTCGTCGTCGTGGCAAACAGCTTGCAGACGAACAGCAGCGCCAAGAGCCAAGCCGCGTTCAGCTGCCCGAACACGATGGCCTGGATCGTGGCATAGCCGACGCCCTCGACGTAATAGTGACCGAAATATTGATGCAGCACATAGATCAGGATGCCGACCAGCAGCATCCCGAAGACGTGTCTTACATACGGCCCCTTGATCTTGTCGAACTGGTCTTCGAGAAAGTGCAGGCCGCTGAACAAAGCCCGTAGCGGCCAGACCGGTGATCACGCCCAGAGCTGCATAAAGGAAAAGGAGAAGGGCCGCCGCGACATCGGGGTGCTGGAGCGGCGGCAGCGGCACGACGAAGGCCGGCTGATCGCCGAAAAACACCCGACCGATAAAGGTCGCGGTTCCCGTCCCGATCGCGACCGGCAAGAAAGTCCGGACGCTGACTTCCGGCATCATCAGCTCGATCGCGAACAGCACACCGCCGATAGGCGTATTGAAGGTCGCTGCGATACCCGCACCGGCACCGGCGGCCACCAGCGTGATGCGCTGCCCTTGGGGCATGCGGATGATCTGGCCCAAGGTCGAGCCGAATGCCGAGCCGATCTGGATGATTGGCCCCTCGCGGCCCACGGCCGCTCCGCTGCCAATCGCGATCGCCGAGGCGAGCGACTTCACGACGGCGACAATCGGACGGATCACGCCGCCATTGTAGTAAATCGCGTCCATGACCTCGGGCACGCCGTGCCCTCTCGCTTCCGGAGCGAATTTGGTGACGAGAAAAGTGACGCCAATCGCCCCGACGACCGGTACCAGGATCACGAAAGGTCCCCACGGGCTCGGCGGGGTGAAGATGTTGGCGTCGTAGCGGACGACGAACTGGCCGAGGAACAAAAGATTGTGAACGAGGCCGATCAAATCGCGGAACGCGACCGCCCCGAAGCCGGCGACGATGCCAACCACGAAGGCCAGGAGCGATAGATAAGGCAGCCCGATGCGGCGGCCCTCCTCTTCTACAGCCAGAGGCTGAAAATTGGGGTAGCGAGGCGCTACGGTCGGATCGAGGGCAACGCCTGCCCCCACCCCTACCTCCCCCGCAAACGGGGGAGGGTTAGAAAGGGGGTGGTCTTCTGGCATTAGTGGCTGTCCGACTGTTCTGGCATGATGTTGCCTTGATTATCACGCCTGCGCGATCTTTAAGTTCGTCATCGAGGAGGAAAACCGCCATGCCGGAAAACCTGCACTGGGTCGGCACCTGGACTGCAGCGCCAGCGCCCGCCGAGGCCGGCGCCATTAGCAATCAGACCTTGCGGATGAACCCGCGCGTCAGCATCGGCGGCAGTCGGGTTCGGGTCCGAATATCGAATGCTTACGGGACACGCCCGCTGCTTGTCGGCGCGGCGTGGCTGGGGTTGCGCGACAAAGGTCCCGCGGTGATGCCCGATTCTCACAGTAAGCTAACGTTTGGCGGCGCCGAATTCGGCGACGATCGCGGCCGGTTCGTTTCTCGCCAGCGACCCGGTGGCGTTCGATCTGCCGCCGCTCGCCGACATTGCCGTCAGCGTCTACCTGCCGGGCGACCTGCCCCTCAACTTCGGGATCACCGGCCGCTACGCGCGGCAGACGAACTACATCTCCCCGCCGGGCAACTTCGCCAGCTCGGCGGTGATGCCGGTGGGTAGCATAACCGGCGAGTGGTTTTTCGTCAGCGGCGTCGACGTGCTGGCCTCGTCGGATACGGGCGCGGTGGTCGCGCTCGGCAATTCCTTGACCGACGCCAATATTTCGACGATGGACGCCTATTGCCGCTGGCCCGACCAGCTCGCCCGCCGCCTGAAGGCCCGCCGCGGCGGCCGCCTGATGGGAGTTATGAACCAGGGTCTCGGCGGCAACCGCATTCTGCATGACATTCGCGGCGACAGCGGCCTTGCGCCGATTCGACCGCGATGTCATCGCGCAGCCCGGCGTTACGCACGTAATCGTCATGCTGGGGACCAACGATCTGCGCAACCGCTGGGCCAAGCCGGAGGAAGAGGTCACCGCCGACCAGATGATCGCGGGCCTCAAACAACTCGCGGTGCGTGCCCGGACGGCCGGCATCAAGATCTTCGGCGCCACCTTGACGCCGTTCGAGAACGAAACTTTCCTGCCCGGGGCGTGGACGCCGAAACGCGAGGAGACACGCCAAGCGGTCAATGAGTGGATCCGCGAGGGCGGGGCCTTCGACGCGGTCATCGACTTCGACCGAGCCTTGCGCGACCCGGAGCACCCGACGAGCATGCTGCCGATCTACGATTGCGGCGATCACCTGCACCCGAGCGATCTCGGCTACAACAAGATGGGCGACGCGATCGATCTGTCACTGTTCGAATAGCTATCCGGTCGGGCGGGAGGCAAACCCGACGCTTCCGTCATCCTTATCCGGAGTGACGGATACGTCGGTGACCTGAGCGCCGAACGGACCCTTTCGACTGGCCTCGATCATAACCGCGACGGCCTCCGGTCGCCCCATCACCAGCGCCTCGACGCTGCCGTCCGTTCGGTTCCGCACCCAGCCGCGCAGCCCAAGGCGGGCGGCGGTACGAGTCATCCAAAGCCGGTATCCGACGCCTTGCACCCGACCGGTGATGCGGAGCCGTACTGTTTCGATGGGCGCGGTCATTCGGGTACAAAACCGGGAACTTGACGTTCATCAAGGGCGAAGGGTGCGGTGGGGATTAACTCTATCGCGTCTCAGACCCCCTGATGAAAGGATAGAGCATCATGGCCGGCGGAACTCTGCAAGGCATGAAGGTCGCCATTCTCGTCACGGATGGCTTCGAACAGGTCGAACTGACCGAACCGCGCAAGGCGCTCGATCAAGCCGGCGCCGACACCCATGTCGTCTCCCCCAAGGGGGACGAAGTGCGCGGTTGGAATTTCACCGACTGGGGCCAATCTCTGCCGGTCGATCTGAAGCTCGACGACGCCCGGCCGCAGGATTTCGATGCGCTGTTGTTGCCGGGCGGGGTGATCAACCCGGATAAGCTGCGGATGATCCCTGCCGCGGTCCAATTCGTGAAGGCCTTCTTCGAAGCCGGCAAGCCGGTGGCAGCGATTTGCCACGGCCCCTGGATGATCGTCGAAGCCGACAAGGCGCGCGGCCGGCGCATGACCTCCTGGCCCTCGGTCAGGACCGATCTGCGGAACGCCGGAGCGGAAGTGGTCGATCAGGAAGCGGTCGTCGACGGCAATCTGGTCACCAGCCGGAAGCCCGATGACATCCCGGCGTTCAGCCGCGAGATGATTAAGCTGTTCGCAACTGCCCACGGCCAGCGCCGGGCGGCCTAAAGCGGGGCGAGCCTCACTCGAATTCGAGGATCACCTGGTCGACGGCGAGACTTTCGCCCGGGTTGGCGCGGATGCGCGCGACGCGTCCGTCGCGCTCGGCGCGCAGCACATTCTCCATCTTCATCGCCTCGACGATGGCAAGGGGCTCGCCGGCTTTCACCTCCTGGCCTTGCTCGACGACGATCGAAGAAAGCAGCCCCGGCATCGGCGACAATAGCAGGCGCGAGGTGTCCGCTGCCGTTTTCGCCGGCATCAGTGCGAGGAGCTCGGCAGCCCTCGGCGACAGCACCTGGGCATGGCGTATCACGCCGCGATGCATCAGCCGGAATGCCGCGCCCGGCAGGCGTTCGATCTGTACTGTCGTGACATGCTGCTCGACGCGGGCATGCAGCAGCGGCTGGCCGGGCTTCCAATCGGTCGTCGCGACCCGGCTCTCGCCCTCGATTTCGACACGGTAAGCGCCGCTCTCCGCTCGTACCTCAACCGGAGTGGGTCGGCCGTCGAGCAGAATTGTGTAGACCTCGGGAATATCCATCGAGGCCCCGGCGAGCTTGCCGTCAATCGCCGTCTCGCGCTCGCACAGGCGGCGGCCGGCCAGGGCCGCCGCGAGCAGGATCACCTGGTCGGCTTCGACAAACCCGGACGGCGGGACGAACCCGTGGGGGAACTCCTCGGTGATGAAATTGGTCGACAGCGCGCCGGCGCGGAAGCGGGGCGTCGCTGCGGCTGCCGCCAAAAACGGGATGTTGTGCCGCACGCCGGCGACGTAGAACTCATCCAGCGCACCAGAGAGCCGGTCGATCGCCGTGTTGCGATCGGGACCCGAGACAACGAGTTTGGCTATCAGCGGGTCGTAATAGACGCTGATCTCGGCCCCTTCAGAGACCCCGGCGTCGAGGCGGACGCCTTCCCCGGTCGGCGGCCGGTACCGCACGAGGCGGCCGATCGAGGGCAGGAAATTGCGTTCCGGGTCCTCAGCGTAGACCCGCGCCTCGATGGCCCAGCCGGAGAGCTCCACGTCATGCTGGGCGAACGGGAGCGGCTCGCCGGCCGCCACCTTTATCATCAGCTCGACAAGATCGAGCCCGGTCACCAGTTCCGTTACCGGGTGCTCGACCTGGAGCCGAGTGTTCATTTCGAGAAAATAGAAATTGCGCCGCTGGTCGACGATGAACTCGACCGTGCCGGCCGAGCGGTAATCGACGGCTCGCGCCAGCGTGACCGCTTGCCTGCCCATGGCTCCCCTGGTTTCGGAGTCGAGAAACGGGCTCGGCGCCTCCTCGATGACCTTCTGGTGGCGGCGCTGGATAGAGCACTCGCGCTCCCCGAGATAAACAATGTTGCCATGCTCGTCGCCGAGCACCTGGATTTCGATATGCCGCGGCTCTTCGATATACTTCTCGATAAAGATGCGGTCGTCGGCAAAGCTCGATTTCGCCTCGTTCGCAGCCGAGCGAAAACCGTCGCGGACCTCGCTGTCGCTCGCGGCGATACGCATTCCCTTGCCGCCGCCGCCGGCCGAAGCCTTGATCATGACCGGGTACCCGATGTCTCGGGCGATCGCGACGGCGGAATCAGCATCGGGAACGACGTCGAGGTGACCCGGCACGCTCGATACCCCGGCGGCGCGCGCCAGCTTTTTCGACTGGATCTTGTCGCCCATCGCGGCGATCGCCTCCGCCGGCGGGCCGATGAAGGTCACTCCGGCCTTCGCAAGCGCCCGCGCAAACGTCGGGTTCTCCGACAAAAATCCGTAGCCGGGATGGACCGCCTCGGCCCCGCTCTGCCGGCACGCCGCAACAATCCGTTCGATATTGAGGTAGCTCTCGGCCGAGGAAGCCGGCCCGATGCGGATCGCTGCGTCCGCCATCCGCACATGCAGAGCTTCGGCGTCGGCATCGGAATAGACCGCCACCGTCGCAATCCCCATCCGTTGCGCCGTCCGGATGATGCGGCAGGCGATCTCGCCGCGATTGGCGATTAGGACTTTCTTAAACATGACGCGCAGTCCGCCCGAATATCACGCGCCATCGTATTATTGGGGGCAACTCTGAGACGGCCGTTTTGAGGCTGACATTGCGCGGAGGGTTCATTCTTGGCGGTCAGCGGCTGCGCATCACGGAGCTCAGCGCGGATCGGCACTGGCGCGACAGGGACGGGCCGTTCTCCCGGAGGCACTCGATCGCCCGGCCGCCACCGATCGGCACAGCGCTGCAAAAAGCCCGGTAATCGGGGCCGCAGGCGCGGCGCAGCAGATACGCTTCCTGCCGTGGCGACATCGGTGGGGGAGGGGCCCGATAGGCTGGCGCCGCGGGCGCTATCGCGGCCGGCGGGATCTGGGTCGGGGCGGCCATGCCCGGAGCGGCGGCCGCGGGCGCCTGCCGCTGCGGGGCCGGAGCGGCGCCGCCGATGGCGCCCACCGCTTGTTGGCAAGGAGCGGAGAGGCTTTGCGCATTCTCTTTGAGGCAAGCGAGCGCTGCCGAACCACCGGTCGGAACGCTCGCGCAATAAGTCTGGTAGTCGGTCCGGCAGGCCTGCCGGATCGCCTTGACCTGAGTCTGCGTCGGCTGCTGGGCATAGCAACTCGCTGCCCAACCGGCCAACGCGGCTAAGGCCAAGACGAGCATCGCAAGCCGGCTCGCCTCCGTTGTAATTACTTCATCCATCTCTATGGTCCATGCTGCTGTCACAGAGGGATGTTGTCGTGTTTTTTAGGCGGATTGGCGAGCAGCTTGCCGCGCAGCATGGCGAGGGCACGGCACAGCCGCCGCCGGGTTTCGCGCGGTTGGATCACATCGTCGATAAAGCCGCGGCTCGCCGCGACGAATGGATTGGCAAATTTCTCCCGGTATTCCTCGGTGCGCGCCTCGATCGCAGCCTCGTCTCCGAGATCGGTGCGGAAGATGATCTCGACCGCACCCTTCGGACCCATCACTGCAATCTCGGCCGAGGGCCAGGCCAAATTGATATCGCCCCGCAAATGCTTCGAGCTCATCACGTCGTAGGCGCCGCCATAGGCCTTGCGGGTGATCAAGGTGACTTTCGGCACGGTCGCTTCGGCAAAGGCGAACAGCAGCTTCGCGCCATGCTTGATGATGCCGCCGTGCTCCTGCGCCGTTCCGGGCAGGAACCCGGGCACATCGACAAACGTCACGATCGGGATGTTGAAACAATCGCAAAACCGCACGAAGCGAGCCGCCTTGCGGGAGCTGTCGATATCGAGGCAGCCGGCCAGCACAATCGGCTGGTTGGCGACAATGCCGATCGTCGTGCCCTCCATCCGGGCGAAGCCAATCAGGATGTTGCGGGCGAAATCGGGCTGGACCTCGAAGAAATCGCTGTCGTCGACAACCTTCTCGATCAGCTCCTTCATGTCATAGGGTTTGTTCGCGCTACTGGGCACAAGGGTGTCGAGCGAAGGTTCGATCCGGTCGCGCGGGTCGGTGGTCGGCCGCAGGGGCAGCTGCGCCCGGTTCGAAGCGGGCAAAAAGTCTATGAACCGGCGCAGCTCGATCAACGCCTCGACATCGTTCTCGAAAGCGAGATCGGCGACGCCCGAACGCGCCGTATGGGTCAATGCACCGCCAAGCTCCTCCTGCGTCACAGTCTCGTGGGTAACAGTCTTGACCACCTCGGGGCCGGTCACGAACAAGTACGAGGTGCCTTTGACCATGAAGATGAAATCGGTCATCGCCGGGGAGTAAACGGCGCCGCCGGCGCACGGACCCATGATCATCGAAATCTGCGGTATGACGCCCGAAGCCAGCACGTTGCGCTCGAAAACCTCGGCATAGCCGGCCAGCGAGGCGACGCCGTCCTGGATACGCGCCCCGCCCGAATCGTTGAGTCCGATAACCGGAGCGCCGACATTGATCGCCTGGTCCATGATTTTGCAGATCTTTTCGGCATGCGCTTCACTGAGCGAGCCGCCGAACACGGTAAAGTCCTGGCTGAACACGAAGACCAGCCGGCCGTTCACCGTGCCATAACCGGTGACCACGCCGTCGCCGGGGATTTTGTGCTCATCGATCCCGAAATCGTGGCTGCGGTGCTCGACAAACATGTCCCATTCCTCGAAGGAACCGGGGTCAAGCAACAATTCCAGCCGCTCTCGCGCGGTGAGCTTGCCGCGGCGGTGTTGGGCCTCGACGCGGCGGACCCCGCCGCCCGCCCGGGCCGCCTCCCGCTGCTCTTCCAAGCGGTCGAGAATATTGCGCATGTTGCCTCGCGACCAATGAATGGGGCAGATAGCATCGACGATCCGGCAAGGCCAGAGCCGCGGCTCTGAGCCTTGGCGATAGGCAATCCGAGGAGGAGGACGGCGGAATGGCCGAGAGCGAGCTCTATAAAAAAGGCGCGGCGTTGCGGCGCCAGCTGATGGGCGACGCGGCGGTCGAGCGATCGGCCCGCGAGATCTACAGCGACCCGGTGATGAAGAAATTCATCGATGTGGCGACAGAGACTGTGTTCGGCGCGCTGTGGACGCGTCCCGGCCTCGATCTGAAGACGCGGGCGTTGATCTGCGTCGTCTCCGATGCCGCCACCGGCCGCGAGCCCGAACTGGGCCTCCATCTGCGCATGGCGCTGCGCCAAGGTTGGACGGAAGAAGAACTGATGGAAGTTCTGCTGCACCTCTCCGGCTATGTCGGCGTGCCGATCATCCGCGAGTTGATGATGGTGGCGAGCAAGGCCTTCGCCGAGTTCCGAGCCGAAAAGGCCGCGGAGAAGCCATTGACCGCTTGAAAGGGATCGGCGCGGAGTGCTCGCTCCGTCCCCCCGGCGAAAGCCGGGACCAGCCGAGTGGTTGGCCTATTATTCTCGTAAGAGAATCATACATCAGTGGACTCAACTCCATCTGCTCGGGGCAACTGATTGCTGCACCGTGCTCGAGATCGGGCCGGCTCTCGGGCTCGTCACCAGCCTGCTCGTCAACGTCGGCTATGATGTAACTACACTCGACAGAGGGCCGCGAGCATTCGCCTACCCGAATGTTCCTCACCTCGAAAAGGATATTTGCGAACTAGAGATCTGACGAAATTGGCGGATACGACGCGATCCTCTGCTGCGAGACACTCGAACATATCGAATGGAGACGCGTCGGCTCCGTTCTGGCCATGTTCCGCGAGAGTGGAGCGAAATATTTGGTTGTTTCCGTCCCCTACATGGCATTCCAGGTCTTTGTCGAGCTCTACGCAAACAGCAGCACGTTCAGGCAGTATTTTTCGATGAAAAAACTTCTCTGGAGAAAGGATTTCCAAGCAGAACTGCCCGGCGGACACCAGTGGGAAATCGGATATAGGGGCTACCCTCTGAAGCTCTGGGAGAAGCGGCTCAATGAAAGCGGGTGGTCTATCGTTAGACGAGACTTCACCGAACATTGCCGCTCGGTGTTCCACCTGCTGAGAGCAGGCTAAGCTCAGGCGCGCAGTAGCGATATGAATCGCGCCGCGGCTTGGATATCGGCCGCTAGTGAGCGGCGTTGTTCAGCCGCCTCGGCGTCTTCGCCCCACACCTCGATCTGAAAGCTTTCATCGAGTTGCGCGGCTGCGAAGGCCCCTTCTGCATCGAGATGCCCCTCGAACAGTGCCAAGGCAATTATCAAGGAGCCGCATGCGGCGGTCGCCACATGTAGCGCGGTGAGCGCAAAATCATCATTCTCGGCCACCGCCGCGGCAAAGGCGCGAAGGCTCGTCGCCGACTGGGTCTTCGGGATAACCCCGGTGGTAACCACGAGCGGCGCATCATAGCGCAACACCGCCCAGTCGATCAGCGGCTGCCAGACCGCCTGCTGGCGGGCGGCTAGCGCCGGCGGGTGCGTTGCTCGATAGCAGACCAGGTCGGTACCCGCGTAGTTGGCGGTCTGCCGGATGATCGCATCGCGCTGCGTCGCGACCCGATCAACGGTCGTCGTCGCGAGGCGGGTCAGCGGCATCGTCGCCACCCGAACCTCGGTCTCTTGGGCGTTCCACTCTTCGGCTATGCCCGCCGCCAGCGCCCCGCTCGGGACGAGCAGATCACGCTTGCCAGGTGTCTTGATTGGTTTCCCGTCAACGGTGATCGCGTAGCCGCCGGCCCTCTCTGCTGCCTCGGCCTTTTGATAAAGCCGCTTCATCACGATACATCCAGTTCGGCGAAAGGGTCCTCCACATCGCCCGCAAAGCCAAAAAACTCCCAGGTGCGCCACATATGCGGCGCAAGCGGCGCGGTCACCTGCAATCGCCCGCCGATCGGATGCGGCATGGACAGGCTTCGTGCATGCAAGTGGAGGCGACGCGCTTCGGGAACGCCGGCCAGGTGGGCCGCCGCCATGCCGTATTTGAAGTCGCCGAGAATCGGTGTGCCGATCGCCGCGCAGTGGACGCGCAGCTGGTGGGTGCGTCCAGTAACCGGCATCAGCGCGAGCCAGCTCGCCTGCATCCCGGCGCAGTCGATCACCCGATAATAGGTGACGGCGCGGCGGCCCTCCTCCGTGTCTGGCCGGACGCGTTCGCCGCCATGCCCGGGCAATTTGGCGAGCGGCAGGTCGATGCGGCCCTGAGCTAATTTCGGGCGCCCGACGACGACGGCCCAATAAGTCTTTCGGGTTGTCTTCTCGCGAAACGCCCTGGTCAGGAACGCGGCAGCGGCAACGGTGCGGGCGATGACGAGAATGCCGCTGGTCTCCTTGTCGAGCCGGTGCACGAGGCGCGGGCGTTCGGGGTTTCCGAAGCGCAAGCCGTCGAGGAGCCCATCGACGTGCCGCTCGGTCGCGGTGCCTCCCTGAACCGCCAGCCCCGCAGGCTTGTCGAGGACGATGACCGCCTCGTCCCGATGCAGGATCGCTGCTTGCAGCACGGCCTCGTCCGCCGGCCGCGGCGGCGGCCGCACGGGCCGGGGCGCCAGTACCAACTCGTGCGGCGGAATGCGGATCGCCTGGCCCGGAATTACCCGATCCCCGGACCGCGCCCGCTTGCCGTCGACGCGGATCCGCCCGGTGCGCAGCAGCTTTTCGAGCTGACCGTGACCAAGACCGGGATAATGGCGTTTGAACCAGCGGTCGAGGCGAAGCGAGCCGTCGCTGCTGTCGACGGTTATGGTTTCATCGGCCTCGGTCATTCCGCCGTCACTGCTACGCGTTGGCGCAGCTTGTCCCAATAGTCGAGCCGCTTCTTGATCTCCTTCTCGAAACCGCGCTCGCCCGGTCGATAGAATTGGCGGCGCGGCACGCCTTCCGGGAAGTAATTCTGGCCGGAAAAACCTTCCTCGGTAGCGTGATCGTAAACATAGCCCTTGCCGTAGCCGAGATCGCGCATCAGCCGGGTCGGCGCGTTGAGGATGTGCATCGGCGGCATCAGCGAGCCCGTCTCGCGCGCCATCGTGCGAGCTTCTCCGTACGCCTGATACGCCGCGTTCGATTTCGGCGCCGTGGCGAGATAGATCACGCATTGCGCGATCGCGAGCTCGCCCTCGGGCGAGCCGAGGCGGTCATAGGTGTCCCAGGCTGCAAGCGCCTGCACGACCGCTTGCGGGTCGGCAAGGCCGACATCCTCGACCGCCGCCCGCGTGAGGCGCCGCAGGATGTAGATCGGGTCCTCTCCGCCGGCCAGCATCCGTGCGAGCCAATAGAGCGCCGCGTCGGTATCCGATCCGCGCAATGATTTGTGCAAGGCGCTGATCAGGTTGTAGTGACCCTCCTGCGCCTTGTCATAGAGCGGCGCCCGGCGCTGCACCAGCCGGGCGAGTTCGTCGGGCCCGAGCGGCTGCTCCGTCTGGAGCTGCCCAATCTCTTCAGTCAGGTTCAGCAGGAACCGGCCGTCGCCATCGGCCATGGCGCGCAAGGCCGTGCGGGCTTCGTCGGTCAGCGGCAGGCGACAGCCGAGATGGGCTTCGGCGCGCTTTAAGAGGGTTTCGAGGTCTTTGTCGTCGAGCCGGCGCAGCACAAAGACCTGAGCACGCGACAGCAATGCGCCGATCAGTTCGAAAGACGGGTTTTCCGTCGTGGCACCGACGAGAATCACCGTGCCGTCCTCGACGACCGGCAAAAAAGCATCCTGCTGCGCGCGGTTGAAGCGGTGGATCTCGTCGACAAACAGCAGCGTGCCTTGGCCCATCTCGCGGCGCTTCCTAGCCGCGTCGAACACCTTGCGCAGATCCGCCACCCCCGAAAATACGGCCGACAACGGCTCGAATACCAGATCCGTGCCCTGGGCGAGCAATCGGGCGATTGTCGTCTTACCGCAGCCCGGCGGGCCCCAAAGGATCATCGACGACAATTTGCGATTTGCGACCATTCGCCCGATCGGACCATCGGCGGCGAGCAGATGGTCCTGACCTACCACTTCCGCCAAGCTGCGCGGGCGCAAGAGGTCGGCCAAAGGATGCGGTGCCCGGTGCTCGAATAAGGTGCTCACCGAGCCCCTATCGCACTTGCTCGGCCAGCCGAGACAGGTGGTGGGCGGTGTCGCCGAAGGTGTGCTCGATGACCATGCAGCGGCGGAAATAATGACCGACGGCATATTCCTCTGTCATCCCGATGCCGCCGTGCAATTGGATTGCGTTCTGCGACACGAATTTGCTCGCTTGGCCGACGCCGACCTTCGCCATTGCGATATTGTGGGCGCGCTCTGCGGCATCGGGTTCGTCGACCATCATCGCCGCCAGCATCGCCATGCTGCGGCCCCGCTCGAGCTCCATCAGCATCTCCGTCGCGCGGTGCTGCAGGACCTGGTTCTGGCCGATCGGCCGACCGAATTGCGTTCGGGTCTTCAGGTATTCGAGGGTCATCGCCTGCATCGTCTCCATCGCGCCGACCGCTTCGGCTGCGGTGGCGGCAATGCCCGCCTCGACGACCCGCTCGATGACCGGGAACCCGGCTCCGACCTCGCCCACTACGTCGTCCCCGCTCACCTCGACACCGCTCAGTGAAATCTCTGCCGCTCTGGTACCATCGCGCATCGGGTAGCCACGCCGCGCTACCCCGTTCGCCGCCGCATCTACGATAAACAACGTGATGCCGTCAGGATCGTCCCGTTCGCCGGCGGTGCGCGCGCTGACTACCAGGCGCTGCGCGCTGTCGCCGTGCAGGACCACACTTTTAGCCCCGTCGAGCACCCAGCCTCGGCCTTTGGGCTTGGCCATCGTCAACACATCGCTCAGATCGTACCGCGCCTGCCGCTCACCATGTGCAAAGGCGAGGATCATGCTGCCTTCGGTAATTTGCGGCAGGATCGCCGATTTCTGTTCCTCGTTGCCGGCAAGCTGCAGCGCTGTGCCGCCGAGCACGACCGTCGCCAAAAAAGGCTCCAGCGCAAGCACGCGCCCGAACGCCTCCATGACCAGCATCACTTCGATAGGACCGCCGCCAAACCCGCCATAATCCTCGGCAAAGGGAAGGCCCAACAGGCCGAGCTCGGCATATTGTGCCCAAACCCCGCGGCTCCAACCCTCGGGCTCGGCGAGGTACGAGCGCCGCTTATCGAACCCGTAATGGTCGGCGAGCAGCCGGTCGACTGAGTCGCGCAACAACCGCTGCTCTTCGCTCAAATCGAAATCCATCGGCTCCGCCTGTCCAAATCGTCATCACCGGGCTCGACCCGGTGATCTACGCCTCCTCCGGCGCACAGGGAGCAGTGTCCGGCACGCAGGCGGCCGGATCAAGTCCGGCCATGACGACTATTGGTATTCAGAGCCCCAGTACGGCCTTCGTCAGGATGTTCTTCTGGATCTCGTTGGTGCCGCCGTAGATCGAGGCGGCGCGCAGGAAGAGATAGCTGCGGGTTGCTTCGGCCGCCCATTCCGGGCCCAGTTCCGGCTCGTTGCTGAGCGCCGCCAATTCCTGCGCCCAATCCGGCATTGCCAAAGGCCCGCCGACATCCATTGCCAGCTCGGTCGTCGCCTGCAACAGCTCGGTGCCCTTGACCTTGAGCACCGAAGACAGCGGATCGGGTTTTCCGTCGTGGCTCCTGTCGTGCGCCGAGACGACGCGCATCTGCGTGATCTCCAGCGCCTTCATGTCGGTTTCGAGTTGCGCGACGCGCTGCCGGAATGCGGGATCCTCGATCAACGGCCTGCCGTTCGCGCGCATCTCGCGCGCGGTCTCGCGGGCGAATTTGACCCGCTCCTTCGATTTGCCGAGCCGAGCGATGCCGGTGCGCTCATGCCCCAAGAGGAATTTGGCGACGTCCCAGCCCCGGTTCTCCTCGCCGACCAGCAACGACGCCGGCACGCGCACATCGTCGAAAAACACCTCGTTCAGGTGGTGGCTGCCGTCGATCGAGATAATCGGACGCACCGTGATGCCCGGCGTCTTCATATTGATAAGCAGAAACGAGATCCCCTCCTGCCGCTTCTTCGCTTGCGGATCGGTGCGCACAAGGCAAAAGCACCAATCGGCGTGGTGCGCGGTCGAGGTCCAGATCTTCTGGCCATTGACGATGTAGTGGTCGCCGTCGCGCTTGGCCGCAGTTTTCAGGGAGGCGAGGTCCGACCCTGCCCCTGGCTCGGAAAATCCCTGGCACCACCAATCGTCGATATTGGCCGCGCGCGGCAGAAACCGCCGCTTTTGCTCATCGGTGCCGAACTGGATCAGCACCGGACCGATCATCGTGATATTGAAGGACGAAACCTCGGGGGCCGGCGCCAGCTGGTTCTCCTCCAGAAAGATCATGCGCTGCACCGGCGTCCAGCCGGGCCCACCATACTCCTTTGGCCAGCTATAGGCGGCCCAGCCGCGCTTGTTCAGAATGCGCTGCCAGGTGACGGTGTCTGCTTTGCTCGGCGAATGCCCCAACCGCATCCGCTCGCGGATATCACTCGGCAGATCGGTCTCGAAAAACCCCCGAAGCTCGTCGCGAAACGCCAATTCATCGGCGGTGAAGCGCAAATCCATCGCCCGGCTCCTCTGCTAGTGAACAAAACCCGCGCTGCGCGGTAGCGTCAGCGACAGCTCGGGCAAACAGATGATCAGCGGCAGATCATAGCGACTGCGGCGGAAAATAGCGCTGGAGCTTCTCGAGGTCGCCCTCCGGCATTGGCGAGAGCGCGAGGATCTCGTCGCCAGGCTGAGTCCGAGCTCGAACAAGGCTCATATCCCGACGGCGAACACGCGGCGTCGTATGGGGCCGCATCGGCGCTCTTGCTGTTTTCGCTGTTCTGTCAGCCAATTAACAGCGAGCGAGCCTCGTTCGTGGCGGAAATCCTGGGCCACCGACGTCTTGGCGCGCAAAGGAACAGCGAAGCCTTGGCTGTTCTGTCGCTGTTTCCCGCTGACTGTTGTTAAAGCAAAGGTCGGGATTGCGCACGATCCCGGTAAACGCATTGAGACGAAGTATGAAAAGGTGCATAGGTGGCAATTTATCCCAAAAATCCGCTTTTTGTCAATTTAGTAATTGCCGTAGAGCGAATCGGCAAAGGCCCGTATTGCTTACATCTTACCCCGCCGCTTTAATCCCCGATCCGGATGGTGGTCCCGCAACGTAATCTCTTCAAAAACAACGCCATTTATCAAGAGCATCCGCTCGTGGCGCCGCAGGTGTCGCACTTCAAGCATGTGCCGTTGCGGATCAGCGTGAAGTTGCCGCATTCGTCGCAGCTGTCGCCTTCGTAGCCCTTTATGCGGGCGGCGCGGATGCGTTCGAGGCGGAGATCGCCCTCCGGCATTGGCGAAAGTGCGAGGGCGCCGTCGAAATCGGAGAGCCGGCCGGCTCCGCCGTCGAGCACGGTCAGTTTGTGGCGCACGAAGCCGTTGGAGGCGGCGCGCACCAGGTTCGATTCGGCTTCGCCCTTGCCGACCGTATCCGGCATCAAATCGCCGGGCTGGACGTGCGCGAGGTCGCCGCGGTCGAGGTACGAGATCGCGAGTTCGCGGAACAGGTAGTCGAGGATCGAGGTCGCCATCTTGATCGCATCGTTTCCCTCGACGATGCCCGACGGCTCGAACCGCGTGAACGTGAAGGCCTCGACGAATTCCTCCAATGGCACGCCGTATTGCAGGCCGATCGAGATCGCGATCGCGAAATTGTTCATCAACGAGCGGAACGCGGCGCCTTCCTTGTGCATGTCGATGAAGACTTCGCCGAGCCCGCCGTCTTCGTATTCGCCGGTGCGCAGATAGACCTTGTGGCCGCCGACGACCGCCTTCTGGGTGTAGCCCTTGCGGCGGTTGGGCAGGCGCCGGCGCTCGCTCTGCCGCACCACGCGCTCGACAACCCGTTCCACGACCTCGACGATCCGTTCGGCGACGAGCGGGGCGCGCACGGCCGGCGATTCGGTAAAGAACTCCTCGGCTTCCTCGTCGTCGCCCAGCAGGCTGGAGGCCAGAGGCTGCGACAGTTTCGAGCCGTCGCGGTAGAGCGCGGTCGCCTTCAGGCCCAGACGCCAGGACAGCATGTAGGCCTCCTTGCAGTCCTCGACCGTGGCCGCGTTCGGCATGTTGATCGTCTTCGAGATCGCCCCCGAGATAAAGGGCTGCGCCGCCGCCATCATCCGGATGTGGCTGTCGACCGACAACGAGCGCCGGCCGGTGCGGCCGCACGGGTTGGCGCAATCGAACACCGCCAGATGCTCGGGTTTGAGATGCGGCGCGCCCTCCAATGTCATCGCCCCGCAGCACCAGCTATTGGCGGCGTCGATCTCGGCCCGGGCGAAGCCGAGCGCCGCCAACAGCTCGAAGCCGGGATCATCGAGCGCGCCCGGCGCGATCCCAAGACTGTCGATGCAGAAAGCTTCGCCCAGCGTCCATTTATTAAACGTGAACTTGATGTCGAAAGCCGAGGCGAGCGCCGCCTCGACGGCGGCGAGCGCTCGGTCGTCGAAGCCTTTTTGCCTGAGGCTCTCGTGGTTGAGGTGAGGCGCGCCTTCGAGCGTCCCGCAACCCAGCGCGTAGCGCTCGATTGCTCCAATCTCGTCGGCACTGTAGCCGAGCGTCGTCAGCGCCTGCGGCACCGCGCGGTTGATGATCTTGAAATAGCCCCCGCCGGCGAGCTTCTTGAATTTGACCAGCGCGAAATCGGGCTCGATGCCGGTCGTGTCGCAATCCATGACGAGACCGATCGTGCCGGTCGGCGCCAGCACCGTTGCCTGCGCGTTACGGAAGCCGTGTTTTTCGCCGAGCGCCAACGCGGTGTCCCAGCTGCGCCGCGCCGCTTCGGCAACCGCAGGGTCCGGGCAATTCGCGGCATCGAGCGGTACCGGTGTGATCGACAACGCTTGGTACACGTCGCCCTCTCCGCCTGCTGCCCCCACCCTAACCTTCCCCCGCTCGCGGGGGAGGGAAGGGAGGGGGCCAGCGGGGGCGGAGGGGGAGGATCCAACACCGTGGGCCGCGTGGCGATGGTTGCGGATGACCCGCAACATCGCCTCGCGGTTCTCGGCATAACCGGGGAAGGCGCCCGGTTGAACAAGCTTGGGCTCGCCCGCCATCTCAGCCGAGGTGGCATAACTCGACCCGGTCATCAATGCGGTAATCGCGGCGCCGAGCGCGCGGCCGGCGGCGCTGTCGTAAGGCAGACCCATCGACATCAAGAGCCCGCCGAGATTGGCGTAGCCGAGCCCGAGCGTGCGGAAGTCGTAGGAGCGCCGCGCAATCTCCTTCGCCGGGAACTGCGCCATCAACACCGAGATTTCGAGCACGATCGTCCACAGCCGCACCGCGTGCTCAAAGCCGGGGACGTCAAAGGTCCCGTCCTCCCGGCGGAACGCCATCAGGTTGAGAGAGGCGAGGTTGCACGCCGTGTCGTCGAGGAAATTGTATTCCGAGCACGGGTTCGACGCATTGATCCGGCCGCTTGCGGGGCAGGTATGCCAATCGTTGATCGTCGTGTCGAACTGCAGGCCAGGATCGGCCGAGGACCAGGCGGCGTGGCCGATCTTGTCCCACAGCTCGCGCGCGCGCAGCGTCCTGGCGACTTTCCCGTCGGTGCGCCGGGTCAAGTTCCACGCGCCGTCGTTATGAACGCGCTCCAGAAATTCGTTGGAGACGCGCACCGAATTGTTCGAATTCTGGCCGGCGACCGTCAGATAGGCCTCCGATTCCCAATCCGTGTCGTAAGTGCGGAAATCGATCTCGGTATAGCCCTGACGCGCGAACTGAACGACGCGCTGGATGTAGCTTTCCGGGATCATTGCCCGGCGGGCGGCGCGGATCTCGCGCTTCAGCCCAGGGTTCTCCGCCGGGTCGGTCCCTTCGCGGCACGCCGCCATAATCAGGTTCAGGTGGCGGGCGGCGAGCTTGGAGCCGGCGACGAGCGCGGCAACTTTCTGCTCCTCGACCACCTTCCAATCAATGAAGGTCTCGATGTCAGGATGGTCGATGTCGACGATGACCATCTTGGCGGCCCGCCTTGTCGTGCCGCCGGACTTGATCGCGCCGGCGGCACGGTCCCCGATTCGCAGAAAGCTCATCAGCCCCGAGGAGCGTCCGCCGCCCGACAGCGCCTCGCCCTCGCCGCGGATCTTCGAAAAATTCGAACCCGAGCCGGAGCCGTATTTGAAGAGCCGCGCCTCGCGCACCCAAAGGTCCATGATCCCGCCTTCGTTGACGAGATCGTCGGCGACCGACTGGATGAAGCAGGCGTGCGGCTGCGGGTGCTCGTAGGCACTTTCCGAGGGGTGTAACTTGCCCGTCTTGTGGTCGACGTAGTAATGGCCCTGCGCCGGGCCGTCGATGCCGTAAGCCCAATGAAGGCCGGTGTTGAACCATTGCGGCGAGTTCGGTGCGCCGATCTGCCGGGCGAGCATCAGGCGAATCTCGTCGTAGAAGGCTGATGCGTCTTCCTCGGTATCGAAATAGCGGCCCTTAAAGCCCCAATAGGTCCAAGTCCCGGCCATCCGATCGAAGACCTGGCGTGCACTCGTTTCTCCGCCGTGGCCGGCGCTCTCGGCCAGCGCTGCGAGACCCCCCTCCCCGCCTTCGCAGGCACCGGCGGTGCGCCGCCACAACCAGGGCGGAAGGCCCTGCTCCGCAACCGGCGCTAAGCGCGCAGGCACACCGGCCTTGCGGAAGTATTTTTGCGCGAGGATGTCGCAGGCGACTTGGCTCCACTCGGCCGGCACCTCAAGCCCCTCGGCCTGGAAAACGACCGAACCGTCAGGGTTGCGGATCTCGCTGCTGGCGGTCCGAAACGGCACGGTCTCATACGGGTCCCGGCCGGCCGTCGTAAAATGGCGTTCGATATGCATTCCTTCCCCCTTACCCGGTTGCCCCTCTCCGCTAGGCATCAATGTCGGGCGTGGATTTATATGTCAATATATAGCGTTGTGCATGCTACATTTCACTATATAGCGCGTGCTTTTCGCCGCAAAGATTGATGCCAGTTACCGGAACAACGCTTCACGCCAGCAGTGCCCGGGATGAGGCTTGAGCCCTATCGCTCTGGTTACTTTGTTCCGCGAGGAGCTGGGCGGTGCCGGCCTGCGGCAGCCTTTTTAGGTGAGGGCGGTCGGTATGAGGTGAATGCGGCGTAGCGACAAGCTGCCGATGTCGTAAACCACCGGTCTGCGTGCCACCCACGATCGCAAAACCAGTCCGCGCGAGCTGATCGCTAACCGGTCGTTGTGCTCAGACGGACTCGAACGCTGTGGTTGCCGCGTCCGCCAGACGCCGAATCGGTGCTCCGAATTGGCGCCAATCCCGCGCTCGACAAGTTAGGATCAAAATTTGGACTGTTTCTGCGGCCTTCCTCAAAGCAAGTTGCATCCGTTCGAAGCGCTCGTCGTCTGCGTAGACCAAGGCGTCATCAAGAATAACCGCAGCGGGATAGCCCTTCTCTCGCAGAAAGACCGCAAATGCGAGGCGGACGAGAATGCACAGTTGTTCGCGTGTCCCAATGCTAAGGGCCGTATAAGGTTCTTCCTGACCGTCACGTATAACTCCGGTGATTTCCAGTGTCTCCTCATCGAGTGCGAGGCGCGCGCCAGGGAAAAGAAGTCGCAGGAAGGGCTCAATCGTTTTCAACACCGGCCCGAGAAATGCCTCCTTTGCATCACGCTCGGCGTTACTCAGTTCTTGGACCAATAGGTCCCACGCACTCGCCTCGGCCTGCAGGCGATCCCGCCGGGAGCGGGCCTGAACTGCTGCTTCGCGACCCTCTTCGAGCAGTTCTCCAATCCCATTCTTGCCGAGCGCGGCTAACCTGCTTTCAAGCCTAATTCCTTCGTCTCGGAGACGGAGTTGCTCCGCCTCGACAGTCTGCAGAGCCGCCTGAGCGCGATTACGTCGCAGCTCGATTTCTTCAGGATTTGCAGCCACAAGGAGTTTTCCAGCCTCTTCCTTGTCGAGCTCCCTCTCCGCTACTGCGCGTTGCGCAGTCTCTAACCTTTGGTGAAGATCTGCGTCGGCGACCTCGGCACGCGCGGCTGCAGTAGACGTATTTGCTTCCGCAAATGCTTCTCTGGCTGTCTCCGCTGCTTGCCTAGCCACCGCCAATCGGGTGGCATGCTCCTTGTGCTCTTCCTCCGCCGCTCCGAATATCGTTCTTGCTGCATCCTCCTCGGCCCTGGTTGCAGCCAATCCCCGAAGCTCGGTTCCCGGGTCGCCAGTGTCCACCGCCAGAGGCAAATCACACTCTCGACTAAGACGGAGCCGCTCTGCTAACTTTTGCGCCCGTACCTGCTGCAAGGCATTTACCCCGTCCGGGGCGTAAACCGCGATCAGCCGATTTGCCTCCGCAACGGCGGTTTCAGCTTCCATTCGCTGTTCAAGGTGAACTCTTGCCTGGGCGACATCCTCGACACCCAGTGTCATCAGCGCTTTGCCTAAAGCGCCTTTAGCTTCCGTAAATCGCTCGCGACGGCCGGCCAATTCTGAAGCGCCTGGCTCGACGTCCACCCAGCCAAAGCCGCCTAGGGTGAAGCGTGTCGCCTCGGTTAATTCAACACTTTCTCCGACTAGGATCTCCTCGTCGTTTTTTCTTACTTTCTGGGTCCCCGAGGGAGAAAACCGAACCCGCGTCGCGATCGCTCCGAGCGCAGCCTGAGCCTCTCGCATGGTGCTCTCAAGACGCCGGATCTCTTCGAAGGATCGTTTGTCGATCTTGACCCCGAGAAGGCCATCGTGAGCTGCGGTCCGATCGTCGATGAGTTGATTTACCTCCTTAAGCCGGCGGTCGAGATCTGCGATTTCTTCGTCGAGCTGCTTCGCGCTCGCCCAGCTCTGGGAAAGGGTCACTCGCTCCTCGGCTGCACTCCTCGTTTTGGTTGCGGTAGCCAGGATTCTTCTGGTTCTATCGAGCCGTCCGACTAAGCTTTCAATTTCCCTCTCAAGTTCGGCCGCAGTTGCTTGGGCTTTCTTCAAAGCCTCCTTTCGGTCAGTCGACGTTTTGATCAATGCGACGCGTTGCGTCCAACGGCCCTTAGCGTTCTCCGCATGTGCCTCGGCTAGCGCCGCCGCCTGATTGGCCGCATTGCCTTGCTGCCGAAGCTGTTCGATCGCCTTGGTCCGCTCTTCGGCATTTACCAACGCTTCTCGCGCCTTTTCCAGGACCTTATCTGTCCCGATCCTCGCCAACTCGCGACGGGTCCGAGCCAAATCGTCAGTCTCCTGATCATATGCTCGGCGTTCATCCTCTAGTTCAGCGACCCGCTGTTCCGCCCTCTTAGCCTCTTCGATCGCAACCGCCAGATCCGCGCGCGGTCTGCCGGTCGCGGTAAGCAAGGCGTCGCGCTTCGCTCTTACTGAATTCGAGCAACCTATAGCCGCGTGCGCCGCCGAGAACGTCACCCACCTCTTGTTCCAAAGCAGAGCGCAGCGTCGAGCGCCCAATCTCGCCGAAGGCGAGCCCTTCGAGTATTCGCCCCTGCTCAAGCCAGAATAGTCCCAGTATACCGCGGTCGTCCGGCCTCGACTCGCCCCGCTGCGGCACTCGGAACGTTAGTAGCTCGGCTAGCCGCTCTTCCGCTGCCGGCCCCTCTAACATGCCGCTCGGCATCGTCAGGATAGCCGATGATCTCTGAGCGAAGCCCTTGGTAACCGAGTATCTCCCTCCGTCTATTTCAAAATCGAGCTGGATTTCCGGCCGGACCGAGCACCCGAATGGTTGCATAGCCTCGACTGCCTTGCCGCCAAGGCTATGACGCTCGAAGAGACCAGTACGGATCGCGAGCAACAGCGTGCTCTTACCTTCCTCATTGTCTCCGGCGATGATCGTGACGCCTGGCCCAAGGCCGTCAATCACTGCAGGCGATATGAGCCTACGGAAGTTGCGTACAGCAATGCGCCGGAAAAGCACCGCTCACCCCGCAGTTTGGCGATGTATACCATAGAGCAGAGCGAGGGCGCGCCGCGCGGTATCAGCATCGAGCCCTTCCAGTTTCTCGCGAATCCCGTTCGATCGCCCCGCGGACGAAGCCGGCGGTATCTATTGCATCAAGATCGTCCTCGGTTGGCTCCGCTGTTAATCCCGATTCATCTACTTCCAGATGGAACACTCGCGCGCGGAGGTCTGCAATCACCTCATCCACGGATGCACGTGTGGCAAGATCAATAGTGCCCTGTAGGTCCACGCGCAGAATTAGGCGTTCCTTTTCCTCAACCACGAACGCATGACGGATTGCTTCAGCGCCACAGGGTATGATTTCGACAGCCCGACGCATCCAGCGGTACTTTGCCACTGCAACTGCCTCAACCAATGGGGTTGAGCCGGAAGCCTCAATTCGGACGTCCAGCACATAGCCGGGCTCGTTCACCTGAAAGCGATCGGGCTCGGGTGTACCCGAATACCAAGTCCGTTCAGAAACCTGCAGGCGTCCATGCCAGTCACCGAGCGCCAGGTAATCGAGCCGGGCCCGTTCGGCACGACGCAGCGCAACAGGGTTAGCAGCATTGCAGGCCTCCGGCAGAAACTCCCGAACCGAGCCGTGAGCAAGCCCGATACGGACTATTCCATCTCCAGTTATCGCGGTGTCGAACCACTCTGTGAGATCCGCCGCATCACGCCGGCGCCGTAACGGTGCAGGCAGGACAACAGCCCCGTCACCGATCGGGATTGGCTTCGGCTCATCCGCTATGATCACGTTGCATGGAAGCGACAGGCGCCTGAGCCGGGTCCACGGCGATTTGGCGATCGCCGGGTCGTGGTTGCCTGGCAGGATTATCCAAGTCCCGACATACGGCTCCAGGGCCACCTTGAAGCGGCGAAGGGTCTCATCCGAAATGGCGATGTCGTCGAAGCAGTCACCCGCGACAAGCACAGCATCAACGTTCCGATCCTGGGCAAGCAACGCAATCTGCTTCAAAGTGTCGACCCGAGCAGTGCGCAATGCACAAGCAACTTCGGAAGGGAACTGCCCGAAGGTCTTTCCGATCTGGAGATCAGCCGTGTGAAGCAAGCGAATAGTCATAAAATTAGGACCTAACAGCTATCGGTCAAAAAGCTCTTAACTTGAGTAGTGGCCCTGCGCCGGGCCGTCGATGCCGTAAGCCCAATGAAGGCCGGTGTTGAACCATTGCGGCGAGTTCGGTGCGCCGATCTGCCGGGCGAGCATCAGGCGAATCTCGTCGTAGAAGGCTGACGCGTCTTCCTCGGTATCGAAATAGCCGCCCTTAAAGCCCCAATAGGTCCAAGTCCCGGCCATCCGATCGAACACCTGGCGTGCACTCGTTTCTCCGCCGTGGCCGGCGCTCTCGGCCAGCGCTGCGAGACCCCCCTCCCCGCCTTCGCAGGGACCGGCGGTGCGCCGCCACAGCCAGGGCGGAATGCCCTGTTCCACAACCGGCGCCAAACGCGCAGGCACACCGGCCTTGCGGAAGTATTTTTGAGCAAGGATGTCGCAGGCGACCTGGCTCCACTGCGCGGGTACCTCGAAACTCTCGGCCTCGAACACGACCGATCCGTCGGGGTTGCGGATCTCGCTGCTGGCAGTCCGGAACGGCACCGCTTCATACGGGTCCCGGCCTGCCGCGGTAAAATGGCGTGCGATGTGCATTCCTCTTCCCCAACCCCGTTGCCAGACGTAGTTGCTCGTCCGCTCCACCCTACTAAATGTAGTTGAGGCCTTCCCACGGAGCAATTGATTTCGTGTGGTCCGCGTGAAAGCACACCATATGTTGCGGGACGGCAACGCTTTACGCCCGCCCGGAAACGGTGCAATAACCCGTTCGCGAGGAGAGGCACGGATGGAGCGATGACGCTCGGCACGCGGTTGTTGACTTGGTTGCGCGGCGAATTGGTCGGCACGGACAGTTACGGCAACCGCTATTACCGCGACCGCGGCGGCCGGCCGGTGCGCCGTGGCGGCGGCCGGTTCAGTCGCGAGAAGCGCTGGGTGATCTATAACGGCGAACCGGAAGGATCAAAGGTTCCGGCGGAATGGCATGCTTGGCTGCACCACACGGTGAATGAGGTGCCGAGCCCCGACCGACCTCGCTATCCCTGGGAAAAACCGCACCAGCCGAACATGACCGGCACGCCCTTTGCCTATTACCCGCCGGGCTCGATCCTGCGCGGCGGCCGCCGGGCACGAGCTACCGGGGATTACGAACCGTGGGCCCCCGAATAAGACGGCTGCGGCGAACATGACCGGGAATGTCATCGAGACGGTAATGGGCGCCGTCGTGCTGGTCGTCGCCGGGGTGTTCTTGTTCTTTGCCTATACGACTAGCCAGGTCAGGGCGGTGCAGGGCTATGAGTTGACCGCGCAGTTCGAACGGGTCGGCGCGCTCCGCGACGGCGGCGACGTGCGGATCGCCGGTGTCAAAGTCGGGTCGATAGTGTCCGAAACCCTCGATCCCAAAACATTTCTCGCGACTGTGCGGATGAGCATCGACCCGGCCTATAAATTGCCCGAGGACACGGTGGCCGAGATCGTCTCCAATGGGCTGCTCGGTGAGCAATACATGTCGCTCGTCCCCGGCGGCGAAGAGAAAACGATCCCGCCGAGCGGACAGATCAAATTTACCCAATCCCCGGTCAGCCTCGAAAACCTGATCGGGCAAATGATCTTTTCCGCGCCCGGCGGGCAGAAGAAGCCGGGCGAGGGCGAGGCGCCGCAAGGCGCCGCTCCGAAATAGACGGGTTCGGGCATGTCCGACAGCGACGACAGCGAATTTCCGGTCTGGCGCACGCCGGACGGCGAGCCGGTTTCCTGCGTCGAAAAAATCAAGGTGCTGAACGAAAATCTCGCCGAGCTGAAAGCGCTGGCGCAGGAGGCGCTCGAGGATGCGGTGCTGATGGGATGCGACGAGCGGCAGGTGTGCGAGGTCCTAGCCGGCATCATCGCCGGGATCGTCAACCCCTACCGTAAGTGAGAGCGGGGAGCGAGTCGGAGTGAGGAGGTTTTTTCTGGCGACGCTTGTTGCGGCAGTCCCGACCCTGGCGGCGGCGGACACGACCCCGGAGCCGGTGGCGCTGCTGGAGGGGCTGGACAAGATCACTGCGCGGGTGTCGAAATTCGAGGCCCCCGTCGGTGCTGCGGTGCAGTTTGGCACGCTCGCAATCCGCGTCCGCGATTGCGAGAAAAGCCCGCCGGAAGACCCGCCGGAGAGCGCGGCGTTCGTCGAAATCGACGAAACCCGCACGGGCGAAGTCAGAACTCGGGTGTTCAGCGGCTGGATGTTTGCATCGAGCCCAGCGCTGTCGGCGCTAGAGCATCCCGTCTACGACGTGACCTTGCTCGATTGCAAGGCGCCGAGCGGATCGCCGCGCACCGCTTCCGGCAACGCTACCGGAAAGGACGCGCGGTAGGCGAGCGCGTCGGCGAGCAGGCGGTGATAGCGTGCGCGGGTGATTTCTACCCCGCCAAACTGCGCTAGGTGCGGTGTCAGAAACTGGGTGTCGAGAAGGCGGTAACCGCCGAGCCGCAAGCGCGCGGCCAAATGCACGAGTGCAACCTTGCTAGCGTCGGTAGCGCGGCTGAACATGCTTTCGCCGAAGAAGGCGGCGCCGATCGCGACGCCGTAGAGCCCGCCGACCAGCATGTCCCCATGCCAGGTTTCGACACTGTGCGCCGCGCCGCGGGCGAAGAGGCCGGCATAGAGCCGCACAATCTCGTCATTGATCCAGGTGTTGGGACGCTTTTCGGTCGCCTCGGCGCAGCCGCGGATCACCGGCTCGAAGGCGCTGTCACAGCGGATCTCGAAGCCGCCCTGCCTAATTACACGGCGCAGCCGCTTCGGCACGTGGAATGCGTCGAGCGGCAGGATGCCGCGGCGCCTCGGATCGACCCAGAAGAGCTCCGGGTCCTCCGCCGATTCGCCCATCGGGAAGATGCCGGCAGAATAGGCGGCGAGCATGATCTCGGGGGTCAGCCGCAACGCGCCTCGGCTCCGATCACGCCCTCGGTCACGCCTCTGGTCATCGGGGTCGCTTGACGAAATCTTCCAGCCAGTGGATATGGTAATCGCCGTCAATGAATTCCGGATCGACGGCGAGACGCTGGTGCAGCGGTATCGTCGTCTCGATCCCGCCGATCACATATTCCTCGAGGGCGCGGCGCAGCCGCATCAGGCATTCGCTGCGGCTCTTGCCGTGGACGATCAGCTTGGAGACCAGGCTGTCGTAATAAGGCGGGACCTCATACCCGTCGTAGAGCGCGCTGTCGACGCGAACGCCGAGCCCGCCCGGCGGATGATAACCGGTCACTCGGCCGGGCGAAGGCAGGAAGGTGTCGGAGTTCTCGGCATTGATACGGCACTCGATCGCGTGGCCACACAGGTTGACGTCCGACTGGCGATAACCAAACGGCGCGCCGGCCGCGATCTGCAGCTGTTCGCGGACGATGTCGATGCCGCTGATCATTTCGCTGATCGGATGCTCGACCTGCAAGCGCGTATTCATCTCAATGAAAAAGAATTCGCCGTCCTGATACAGGAATTCGAGCGTGCCGGCGCTGCGGTAGCCGATCTCGCCGAGCGCTGCGACAGCCAGCGCGCCCAGCCGCTCGCGCTCCACGCAGTTCAGCGCCGGGGAAGGGGTTTCCTCGAGCACCTTCTGATGCGAGCGCTGCAGCGAGCAGTCGCGCTCGCCGAGATGAATGACGCCGCCCTTGCCATCCCCGAGAACCTGGATCTCGACATGCCGGGGCCGCTCGAGGTGGCGTTCGAGGTAGACTTCGCCGCAGCCGAAGAACGACGCCGCCTCGTGTTGCGCAATCGGCAGCAGACGGACCAGCTCGGCGGAGTTCCGGGCCACCTTCATGCCGCGCCCGCCGCCGCCGGCGCTAGCCTTGATCAGCACCGGATAGCCGATCGCGCAGGCCGCCTCCTCGGCTGCCGCGACATCACGCACCGCACCTGCCGAACCGGGGACCGTCGGAATCCCGAGTTTGCGCGCGGCCTTTTTCGCCGCGACCTTGTTGCCCATCAGCCGCATGTGCTCGGGGGAGGGGCCGATGAATGTAAACCCGTGCTCTTCCACCGTAGCGGCGAAATCGGCGTCCTCGGCGAGAAATCCAAGACCGGGATGGATCGCATCGGCGCCGGTGATTGTCGCCGCCGAGAGGATCGCCGCGATGTTTAAATAGCTGTCGCGCGCCGGTGGCGGGCCGATGCACACGGTCTCGTCGGCGAGCCGCACATTCATCGCATTGGCGTCGGCGGTCGAATGCACCGCCACCGTTGCGATCCCCATCTCCCGGCACGCGCGATGAATGCGCAGCGCAATCTCGCCCCGATTGGCGATCAAAACTTTGTCGAACACAGGGTCTAACCGCCGACTTGGCCCTCTCCGCCCTTTAGGGGGGAGAGGGAGGGGACCCGGCGCGTTATCGACGGGGAGGGTGAGGTGGGGTTCGGCGAGGCGCTCTGGAATCCCCCACCGCACCCCGACCCTCTCCGCCCCCGGGGGCAGAGAGGGAGCTGGCGAGTTCTCGAATAATCGTCTCCAACACACCCCCGATATTTTCCATCACATCCCCGTTCCAGAACCGGATTACCGATAGCCTCGGCGGACGATTTCCCGGCTCTGCAACTCGTCTTCCTCAGAGAGGTTCCGTGTTGCCCGCCGTCCAACTCAATTGCGGGCTTCGCCGCCGGACAGCGAAATCCACAACGTATTTCCCGATCGGATGTTGGCAACGAAATCGGTTGGAAAACCCGAGCTCGCGCAATTCCCGCCACGGCCGCTTCTCGGCTTCGGTCATGTCTAGCCGGAGCCGGCGCGCCAGCACCTCGTCCGGCGGCGGACCCTCACTCGATCAGCATCAGGACGGCGCCATACTCGACCGGTTGCGCATCGGCAACCAGGATCTGCGCAATGTGGCCGGGGCGGTGCGCGCGGATCTGATTCATCACCTTCATCGCCTCGATAATCAGCAAGGGCTGTCCCTCGGCAACCGAATCGCCGAGGCGCACAAAGGGCGGGTCGCCGGGTTGCGGTGCGAGGTAGGCAGTCCCGACCATCGGCGCCTTGACCGAGCCGGGGTGCTCGACGGACAGGGAACGGGTTGCCGCGGGGGGGGAGGCAACTGGCGCCGATGCCGACCCCGGTCCGCCGAGGGCGCGGGCGATTCGGATGCGACGATCGCCGATCGCGTATTCGATCTCGGTCAGACCGGTCTCGGTGAGCAACGCAGCCAGCGTGCGGATCAGATCGGCATCAGGAAAAGGTGGGCTGCGGCCACCGAGTTCTCACCGACCGGCCCCGCCCGCAGCGGCCAGTCCCGCTTTCCGAAAGCCTTCGATCAGATGCTCGCGGTCTTCCGGGCGGAGTTCTCTCAGTTCGGCCAGAGGCAGCGACATGTACCGACGGAAGCCTTCTCCAAACCGCTCTAGTCCTTCAGCCATCACGGCGCGCGCCTCATTTACCTGCCCCGTTTGCCCGAGAGCAGCGATTAGCGTGTTGTAGGGCTGTCGAAAATCCGGAAACGTATGGCGTAACTGGCGCGCCACCGCGCTCGACGAGGCATAATCCTTGGCCCAGTAATGCGCCCGGGCCATGAAGTGCAGCCATAACGGGACGAGAGGGTCGAACGGGCTGAGCCGCATTGCGGTCTGCAGCGGCTCGATCGCTTCACGCGGCCGGCCCCCCCATAGGCGCGCGCCGCCGCTGGCGCCATGGGCCGCGGCCGAATTGGGATCCAGGCTGACCGCAAGATCCGCCTCGACGAGACTTTCCGCGTGCTGGCCCGACATCCATAACGCACGCGCGAAAGCGGCATGGGCTGTCGCATCCGTCGCGTCGATCTTGATCGCACTACCTGCATGCTCGAGAGCGCGTGGGATATTCGCCTCGCGCAGGTGTGGGCGGAATAGGGTAATCTCATTCAAATAAGTCAGAGCAAGGGCTGCTTCAGCCGGGGCAAATCGCGGATCGAGCTCGACCGCGCGCCTAAAGAACCCGCGAGCTTTCTCGTTTTCGGCTGCCTCGGCATTGGCGAAATGCCACATTCCGCGATGGTAGCTTTCCCAGGCGTCGAGACTGTGCGGAGGCTTGCGTGCCGCACGTTCGCGCTCGCTGCGCTCCAGGGCCGGCAGGATCGCTCCGGATACCCGCCCGGTGATTTCGTCCTGCACCGAAAAGATGTCGGCAAGTTCGCGGTCAAACCGCTCGGCCCAGAGATGCCCTCCAGTCGTAGCGTCGATCAGCTGTGACGTCACGCGCACACGATTTCCGGCTTTGCGAACGCTCCCTTCGAGCACATACCGCACGCCAAGCTCGCGCCCGATATCGGTGACTGCAACCGTCTTTCCCTTGTAGGTGAAGGTCGAGTTGCGGGCTATCACAAATAGCGACCGCGACTTTGACAGCACGGTGATGATGTCTTCGGCAATGCCGTCAGCGAAAAACTCCTGCGCCGAATCGCCGCTCATATTGGTAAATGCCAAGACCGCAATGGACGGCTTGTCCGGCAGTGGCAGCGAGGGACCAGACGCAATGCCTGTGCCGATTCGATACACCCTCACCGGCCGGCTGATGTTGTGCAGCCGCTGCTCGCCGAGGTCGTCAAACGCGACGTCCACTTTCCCTGCCGCGTCTTCCTGTACGCGCGCAGAGACACAGATCCCGCCGGGCGCGGCGAGAGCCTCGAGCCGCGCTGCAATGTTGACGCCATCGCCGAAGATGTCGTGGTCCTCGACGACCACCTCGCCGACATTGATCCCGATCCTCCATTGAATCTGCAAATCGGCAGGGATTGCAGCATTCCGCTCAGCCATTCCGGCCTGCAGCTCGATCGCGCAACGCAGCGCATCAACCACACTGGCGAACTCGACGAGGAGGCCGTCCCCGGTCGTCTTCACGATCCGGCCTCGGTGCTCGGCTATCTTAGAGTCGAACAGATCGGCGCGGATCGTCCTGAAACGGCTGAGCGTGCCCTCTTCATCGGCGCCGATCAGGCGCGAATAACCCGCGACATCCGCCGCGAGGATGGCGGCAAGCCGGCGTTCCACTGGAGCTCTCATCTGGGCGCGCTGTCCGGCGCTGTTGATCCTGAAAGATGGGGACCCAAATCCGCCTCGCGGAGGCACCCAAGGCCGTGGCAGATAATCGATATGTTGCTAATCGCCGTTGCGGCCAGCCTTGGCTGCCGATCTTTAGCGATCGGTCTCTTCCGGTTCTCGCCCGATGAGGTTGGCGAGCGCGTCGAGGGCGCGCTCGTAGCCCTGCGACCCCAAACCACAGATCACACCGGTCGCGGCCAGACTGACGTAGGAATGGTGACGAAAGCTTTCGCGTCGGAAGATGTTCGAAAGATGCACCTCGATAACCGGCAATTCGGCGGCGAGAAGCGCGTCCAGCACCGCTACCGAGGTGTGGGTCAACGCCCCGGCATTGAGAATTATGCCGTCGGCGGATTCGCGCGCCTCCTGGATCCAGTCGACGAGCTGGCCCTCGTGATTGGTCTGCCGGAACTCGATCTGCAGATCGAGCGATGCAGCGCGAACCAAGCATCGCTCCTCGATATCGGCCAAAGTATCATTGCCGTAAACTGCCGGATCGCGCACTCCGAGCAGATTGAGGTTGGGACCGTTCAGAATATAAATGACAGGCAACAGCATCCTCCCGAGCCGATGCGCCCTTATACCACGCCGGAACCGACAGGGAGAGAAGGACAGCGCGGCTTATTTGCGCGATCGCGGCTTCCGTCCCCTCGGAGGATTGAATTCCGTCTCTATCAGTACATATTGCAGCAGGCACCTTGCAAGGCGCAAAATGTGCCGATTTGCCGATTTAATACTGCCATGCGTGAAGATTATTTTTTGGCCGCTTGTTCCGTCTCTTCATAATCGCGACGGCTAAGAATCCCACAACCCGGGAGGGGCGAAAGATGACGACGGATAAGCCAGTTCAACTGGACGAACATCGTGGCATGGCTGCACAAAAATCAACGGAGAGCAGACGCCGCAGCCTTGAGGTACAGGCCGATCATGCGGCGTTGCGGGGCCGTCAAGAAGAATTCGAGCGCCATGCGGTTTCCGCTCCGTCGGCTACCTGGTGCGAGGCCGCAGAAAACGCGCAATATTTGATCCGCCTTTTCGCTGCGACACCCGAGGGACGGGAGCCGCGCCGGCAAGAGCTGATCGCGAGGGTACTCGACGATTTTGCCAGATTGTCCAAGGACTCAGAGAACTAGATCTCGGGCGTGTCCTTCTCCTCCTGGCCCTGCTCCGCGGGGCTGTCGTCTCGGCGCGAGACGACTCGCTCCTGCTGCCGCTTGAGCTTCTCGTCCTTTTTGGCCTTCTTCAGCCGATCTCGCTCCAAGCGCTCGAAGCGGTAATTCGTTCTGAACGCCACGAGTACTCCTCCTACCGCACCCCGGCACCGCTCACGTCAGTAGCCCTCGCGCTCGAGGCGTTTGCGCAGCATCTTGCGGTGCCGCCGGATTGCTTCGGCTTTCTCTCGCACCCGGCGTTCGGATGGTTTTTCATAAGCCCGCCGACGCTTCATTTCGCGGAAAGTGCCTTCCCGCTGCATCTTTTTCTTCAGGACCCGCAGTGCCGAATTGACGTCGTTGTCGCGCACAAAAACTTGCATGAGCAGCTATCTCTTCGACTTGTTGCGTCTTGCTGTACCGGCGAGGCGGGGGAGCCGCGCGAACCGGCGCTGCTCCCCCTCGAAACCCAGCTCTGGCTCGAAGCTAGCTTTGCTTCAAATTCACGGCCGAGGTCTTTCCCCGATCGCCGCGCTCGAGCTCGAAGCTCACCTTCTGGCCCTCGTGCAGATTGCCGATGCCGGAGCGCTCGACCGCCGAGATGTGAACAAACACGTCCTGCGAACCGTCCTCGGGTTGAATGAACCCGTACCCCTTTGTGGGGTTGAACCACTTCACGGTTCCAATAGTCATAGGTCTTCCTTCAAGAGCAAAATTGCCACCGTCGGAGGAGCGGCGGGTCAAACTTCAGCACGGTGCGGGGAGCAGGTCCGGCGCTCAATTACGAGCTTGGGAGAGCAAGCCGAACCACGGGAGATCGACAACCCCAGACATAAGCGTTCCAGGCTCGTCTTGCAACTCGGCATCACATCTCACTTCGGATTTGACGGCCCGCCCGGTTGTGTCTCCGCCTGTTTGGAGACGGACGGCTGTCGATCTGACTTACGCCCAAACGACTAGGAGGGCCGAGGACACTCGACAATTTGTCGAGCAGATCCGCCATCTTGAACGGCTTGCAGAGGCGCGGGCGCGCCGCGTATTCGCACGGCAGCACACCCGCGCCGTAGCCGGTGACAAATACGAACGGGACATTGCGCCGGGACAGCGCTTCGGCGACCGGATATACGCGATCGCCCCCAAGATTGACGTCGAGGACCGCCGCATCAAACGTCCCGCTGCCCACCGCATCGAGAGCTTCGGACACTCGCGGGATGGGGCCTGCCACCACGCAGCCTGCAGCCACCAGCATGTCCTCGATCAGAGTCGCAACCAGGAACTCGTCTTCTACGACCAATATTCTGACGCCTTCGAGCGCCGCCGTCATGCCGCAGCCTCCTCTATCGGCGATCCGTCGGACGGCGTCCCGACAATAATGTGTCGGGCATTTACCGGTATTACTATCCTGCAGTGGAGACCGCCATCGACTGCACCGATCTCTGTTTCGCCTTCTAACTCGAATTGAACGCCGCGTTCGATCAGTTCCGTCCCGAAACCGCGCTTTGGCAGATTGTCGATTTTAGGGCCGCCTCGCTCGGCCCATATCAATTCGAGATGCTGAGGACCGCGCCCCGTGATACCCCAAGTCACCTTTACGCGACCCCCTGGGGCCGATAAGGCGCCGTATTTGGCTGCATTGGTCACCAGTTCGTGCATAACCAGCGCGAGGAGGAGGGCCGCTTGGGGTTTGAGCATGACCGGCGGCCCGTTCACCGTCGTATTGGAAACATCATCCGCACTGTGCGGCGCGAGTTCGCGCATCACGAGCTCCCGCAGGGGCGCCTCGGTCCAACCGCCTCGGGACAGCAAATCGTGGGTCTGCCCGAGAGCGTGGAAACGGCCGATCAGGTCATCCTTCGGCTCGCCGTCCGGCAAGGTTCGCTCGGCGATCGATGAAACCACGGCGAGACTGTTCTTGACGCGGTGGCTGAGCTCGGCCGTAAGCACCTTCTGCTGCTCCTCGGCGGAAACGATGCTGGTCACATCGACAAACGTCAGGAGCACGCCGTCGATCACGTTCTCGGTGCGATAGGGCAAGATGCGTGCGAGATAATGGCCTTGCCCGCTAGCGTGGCTCACTGGACGCTCGATGCTCTCGCCGGCGAAGACGCTTCGGATATCGTTCTGCAGATCCGGGTAGTCGATGCGGCTGGCAATGTCGGTCAGTGGTCGGCCGCGGTCGCTGGGAATGAGGCTGAACAGCTTGGTCACCTCCGGCGTAAAGCTGCGGATCACGAGATCCCGGTCGAGGAACACCGTCGCGATCTTAGTGCTTTGAAACAAATTGGTCAGATCGCTGTTCGCGCGGTCGAGCTCGTCGATCTTGACCGTGAGCTCGGTGTTGACCGTCTGCAACTCCTCGTTGACCGACTGCATCTCCTCCTTGGAAGTTTCGAGCTCTTCATTGGCCGATTGCAGTTCCTCATTGACAGAGAGCAGCTCTTCATTGGAGGACCGGAACTCCTCGTTGGCCGTCTCGAGTTCCTCTATTGTCGACTGCAGGCGCTCCTTGGTCTCGTTCAACTCCCTTTCGATCTGCTGAACGGTGATGTCCTTGCTCTCCAGGGTTTCCGAGTTGCGCTTTTCGTGCTCGGTCTCGATCGGACCGCGATCGATGAACACGATACCATAGGCCGTCTCGTGGCCTTCGGTTATCGGCTCGACCGCAACGCTGATCGTTTGGACGCCGCCGTCGACCTGCACCACGATCAGATCGCGCGCTACTCGTCTGCCCTCTTGCTTGGCCAGATGCAACAATGCGCGTAAATCGGCGCGCAATCCCCGGCGCGCCATCGCCATGATATCGCGGTTTGGCGGACCGGCAGCAGCCTGCAGATATTTTCCGGTGCCGGCGGAGAAATAAAGCGCCTGTCCGGATTCGTCGACGATGACAAAGGCCGGCGCAAAATGCTCCACGATGGTGCCGGCCACTTTCTGCAGCAGGCCGGAGCGATTCAGTCCCTCGTTCCGGCCGGTATCCCAGACGGTCCCGCTCCGCCCGTGCCGCCGGAACGACCGAGATGGCACTGGTGATCGGGCGCCCAGATCGCGGCGTCGGAAGACACGGTTCGTCTTGTCGAGCGGAAGAAAGAGGTCTGTGTACTGTGCAATATTCTCCGAATGCCCGAGGAAGAGATAGCCGCCCGGCCCCAGAGCATAATGGAACAACGGGAAGACCTGCCCTTGAAGGCCAGGCTTCAGATAGATCAGCAAGTTGCGGCAAGAGATCAGATCGAGGCGTGAGAAAGGCGGGTCGCGGATCACGCTGTGGTTCGAGAAGACGCACATGTCGCGCAACTCCTTGGCCACACGATAAGTAGCGCCCTCCCGCACAAAAAAGCGCTTTAGCCGCTCGGGCGAGACCTCGTTGATCAGCGTCTTCGGATAGCGCGCCGTGCGGGCGATAGTCATGGCGGTATCGTCGATGTCGGTGGCGAAGATCTGGACCCTTGGCCGCGCCCCGATGGAGTCCATGTGCTCGCGCACCAGAATGGCGATGGAATAGGCTTCTTCGCCGGTGGCGCATCCCGCTATCCAGACCCGGATCTCGTCATCGGCCCCCTTGCCTTCGAATAGTCTGGGTATGACCAAGGTCTCGAGGGCAAGAAACGCCTCGGCATCACGGAAAAAATTGGTAACCCCGATCAATAAATCGCGGAACAACGCACCAACCTCGTCCTGGTCTTCTTGCAGCCGACCGATGTAATCCTCAAGGTTTGTCGCCTGGACCACCTGCATGCGGCGTTGGACCCGCCGTTGAAAGGTTGAGTCCTTGTATTGGCTGAAATCGTGCCCGGTCCGCGTGTGCAGCAACGTATGGATTTTGTTCAGCGCATCTTCCGGACGTTCCGCTTCGAAAGCGCCCCAATTACGGACATAGTCGATGATCCGTTGAGGGATTTCCTCGACCGGCAGCACCAGATCGACAAAGCCCGCCGCCACCGCGTTGGCAGGCATGTCCGCGAAACGGGGCCGCGTCAGGTTCGTGCCTTGGGCGACGGTCAACCCGCCGTTCTCCTTGATCGCCTTGAGACCGAGCGTCCCGTCGCTGCCGCCGCCGGACAGCACGACCCCAATTGCGCGCTCTCCCTGATCTTCGGCAAGGGAGGCGAAGAACACATCGATCGGCGCCCGTTCACGATTCCCAGCCGCGAGGTGCCTAAGACGGAGCCGCCCCGCGCCGATGGTCAAGATCGCGCTGGGCGGAAGAACATAGACATGCTGCGCTTCGACCGGCTGACCGTCTCGTGCGTTGACTACCGGCACATGGCAAGCGCGGCCGATGATCTCGGCCAGCAAGCTATCGCGGTCCGGCGGGAGGTGGGTGACGACCACAAATCCCATGGCGTTGTCCGCCGGCATGGCTCGGAAAAAAGCCTCTAGCGCCTCGACGCCGCCCGCCGAGGCGCCGATGCCGACGATGGGAAGATGAGGCATCACAGCTCTGACCCCTAGACTAGCACGTTCCGAGCATTTAACGCCCATCTCCGCCTTGGTGACAACAGGGTGCGTGGCAATCGGGGGTTACTTAGCGGAGACTTCTGACGATTCCCGGACGCTCGAATGACGAGCTCGGGACGATCAATTCGTTAAGGAAGCTGCTTCAGCAACGTGGGCAAAATCGATATGAAAGGAAATACCCCTGTTCCTGTGGTCGGAGAGCTAGCCGTGCTCGTCGAACGAGCCGAACGTGCGTGCGAGACGACCGCCCAACTCGTGCGGGACTTCAACTTCATCATCGTATGGTACCAATCGCGGCCACGCTGGAGACTGCGTGCTGATCCACTCCTTGACGAAGCTAGTGATCAGCAGCGGGCCCAGGATTTGCCGTCCGACCCGCCCGTTACCGCAGAAGTACTTGGTCCCGTTGACCAATAAGCGGGTCGCCCACCCGCACCTGGTATGAGGCCCGAGAGGCCGCGGGCGGGCAATAGCGCTAATACTGCGACCCTATTCCGGGTGAGGCTCTCAGCCTTTCCCTGCGGCGGGAGGCGGCGCCACGGTCCGGCGTGGCGCCCACGGAACCTCGCGAAGGCTGCCGAGGTCGATCTCCGGCATCGCCCGGTCGAGCCGCCGGGCGACCGCGTTCGCGAGCTCGTCATAGCGTTCGAAACTGCGGCGCAGCCGGCCGCGCCACGCCGGGATGCCGCCGCTGGCATGCAATTCGAAGGCGGAATTCGCGGGCGTCGAGCGCCGACGAGACGTGATCCCAGGCCATCTGCAGCAAGGCCGATCGCTGCACTGCCGTATAGCCGCCACCGCCGAAGGAATCCGCCAAGCCGGCGGCGACCTCGGGCGCCGTGAGATCCCTGTCCGACGGGCTCATTACCAATGATGAGCCGGGCACGATGCGCAGGATCTCGGCCATGCGCTGGCGCGCCTTCAAGATCGCGATGCCGCCGACCGCGAGATGCGCGTGGTTGGGGACGCAATAGCCCGTTTCGGTGAAGCGCGGGTCGCGTTCGCAGGCGGTGAGGCAGCTGCGCACGGTCTGCACCTCGATCGCCAGATCGACCAGGTGCTCGATCGTCTGGTCATGTTTTACCAGCCCCATCGCGTGGGTCAGAGCGAGCGCCAGGCCCAGCGTGAACTCGGCTTTTGAAAGCCAGCCATAGAGGTGATGCCAGATCAGCCAGCGGACGACCGGCTCGGGGGATTCGCCCAACAGAAAGATCCGCTCCCACGGAACGAACACATCGTCGAGCCACATCTGGCCGTCGAGCTCGTCATAGCGGCTGCTCAGCGGCGCGACGAACGGGTTCTCATCGCGCACCGCAATCTTGCGGCAGACCGTCGTGACGCCGGGCGCGTTGACAGGCACAATGAAAGTCGCGCGATGCCCATCGATTTGGAGGCCGCACAGGCTGCCTACATAAACGTCTTCGGCAAAAGCCGGGCTCGTATGCATGCCGATCTTCCCGCGGATGACAATGCCGGCATCGGTCTCGCGGACCCGCTGCAGCGCGGTGCGTTCGGCTGGATCCTCGCGCATGCGAGCGCCGATCGTCGGGGCGCCGCCGCAGAAGGTCAGGAAATGCCCGGTGTCGGCGATCATTTCGCGGTACCGCGCGGCGTTGGCGATCTGCTCGGGCGAGACGCTGCGCTCCTCGACCGAGGCGAGGACGCCGAGCGCGATCATATGCCCATAGCACGGGGTATGAGTAATGTTGCCCGCGCTCAAAAAGGTCGTGGCGGAGAAGAAGCGCCCCATGCCGGCCAGATCCTCGGCGCTCTTCGGCACGACATAGGCCCATGGGGTGCTTTCGCTCGCCGCATCGGGCGGGCGGATCGCGACCTCCTGCCATGCCGGGTCGAGATGGAGGTCGTACCAGGCGACATATTCGTCGACCATCGCGCGGGTCGCCGGATGCGTCGTTACGTCCTCGACGAGACCCTCGCCCATGACCCAGACCCGCCGCCCATCGCGCAACGCCTGGCGATACTCCGCCCCTGTCCTCATGCCTTGCTCCCGCTCTCTGAATTGCGCTGCCCGAGCGCGGCCCGGGCGGCTTCGAGATTGCACGCAGTGCGCGACACCGGCACGACTGTCGCAGCCCTCCTCGAGCAGCTCCTCGGCGCAAGCCCGCCCGATCCCTTTCGACGTGCCGGTCACCAGCGCCTTGCGTCGCCTCAATCCCAGTTCCATAGCCCTTCTCCCTAGGCCTTTCGTCACCGCCACGTAAGCGGGGGTCCAGGAAGGACGAACTCTCATATGCTAATCGATTTTGCTCCAGGTCAGCTCGTGCTTGTTGTGGAACAGGTGGCGGAGTTGCGAGCCCGGGATCGCGGCGAAGCGCCGGGCGGTCTGGTGATCGGTCGGGCCCTGGAATTTGATCGTGCAGACAAAATTGCGGCAGGTTCGGGCGGCTAGCCAACGCTCGACGAGCGCCAGCAGCCGCGCCGGATAGCACACGATGTCGGAAAACAGCCAGTCGATCCGTCCGATCGTGCACGGGTCGAGCGCGAAGGCGCTTTCCTGCCGATGCTGGATGCTAGGGAGGCGAGCGGTTTCGGGGGCGAGCGGCGCCTTGTCGACGCTGATCACCTGCGCGCCCATTTGCTGCAATGCCCAGCTCCATCCGCCGGGGCTCGATCCGAGATCGAGACAAATCTCGCCCGGCCCGGGGCGCCGGTCGATCAGGGTCAGGGCTTCCCACAATTTCAGATAGGCGCGGCTCGGCGGACCGGCGCGATCCTCGACGAAATGGATTTCGCCATTCGGAAAGGGGCTCGTGCAGCGGGATGCGGCAAGGATCGTCCCGGTATCGAGCAAGATCCACGACCCGAGCGGAGCCCTCGGCGGCGATGCCCCGAACAAGAGCGGTTTGGCCGAAACCCTCGGCAGCTGATCTTGGATCAGCATCGCGCGCCGGTAGAGGCGAGGGGCATAGACTGCCCAATTGCGCTGGATTGCCCGCAGCTTCGCGGCCGCATCGGAAATCGAGGCGATCGGGATTTCCTGCGGGTCGAGCCAGACATTCGCGGCCCACGCGGCGGGGCGTGGCGGCCCCGAGGCGATCAACAGGCGGCCCTGTCTCCTCTCGGCGTCACCGAGCTCATGTTCGAGTTCCTCGGCAAATCCCTCTGCGGCGAGGTAAGCAGTGCGAACGCTCACGGCCGCCACCATCGCATGCTGGGCTTGGCGCGTCGCGGCACATTTGCCAAACTCTCGGCATGACCGTCGATCGAGAAATTGCCGAGCTCTCCCGAGCGATTGCGCGGGCGCGCCGTGCCGTCGTGTTTACTGGAGCCGGGATCAGCACCGAGTTCGGGAATTCCCGATTTTCGCAGCCCCGGCGGGATCTGGACCCGCATGGCGCCGATCGCCTTCTCGGATTTTCTCGCTTCGGAGGAGGCGCGCCGGGAAACCTGGCGGCGGCGTTTTGCAATGGAGGAGACCTTCCGCGGAGCGGCCCCGAACCGCGGTCATCGCGCCGTCGCTGAGCTGGTCCGCCGCGGCACGGCCGCCGCCGTGATCACGCAGAATATCGACGGTCTGCACCAAGCCTCCGGCACACCCGACGAGCGGGTCATCGAACTCCATGGAAATACGACCTATGCCCACTGTCTCGACTGCAACACGCGCTACGAGCTCGACGCACTGCGCTTAGCGTTCGAGCGCAGCGGGACGCCGCCGTTGTGTGACGATTGCGGCGGCTTTGTCAAAACCGCGACGATTTCGTTTGGCCAGGCAATGCCGTCCGAGGCAATGCGGCGCGCAGAAATCAAGACCCGTGCGGCTGACCTGTTCATTGTCGCCGGATCCTCATTGGTGGTTTATCCCGCCGCTGCTTTCCCGGAACTGGCGAAACATAACGGCGCAACCCTGGTAATCATCAACCGCGAGCCTACCGGTCTGGACGCGATCGCCGACCTCGTGCTCAACCGCTCGATCGGCGAGACCCTCGGCGCAGCGGTCGGCGTCGACTGAGCCGGATAAGCTCCACTCAGAGGCTGGGCCAGAATGCGCTGCATTGGGTGCCGTGCGTGCTGCGAGACGCGGCCCTTTGGGGCGCTGGTCAGTTATCAGGAAAGCCTTCGATGGCATAGGAAGAGCCTCATCCTGAGGCGCCTCGTGAAGCGGGGCCTCGAAGGACGCACGATGTTCTTCGAGTCCTACATTCGTGCCAGCCTCGCAGCAAATTCCCGCCTGTTGCAGTGGATGAGAGACGGGAACGAAGGCGAGGTTCTTTTGGTTCCGGGTAAGTAAGGGCAAAGAGTGGTCGCATTAGGAGGAGCGGGTTGCGAACTGGTCCGCGATGGGTCCTGGTCGGCTTTGGGTGGGCCGGCGCGGCGGCGGCACTGCTGGTTCTAGTCTTTATCGGCTATTGCGTCGTCACCCTGCCAATCTCGGGTGGCGGCAATGCGGACGAGTTCGGTCCGGCAATCGTCTTCACGGCCGCTGACGGTCAGTTCTTTGCGACCCGCGGCGGCGCCAAAGGCGACAAGGTCGAAATCGACCAGTTGCCGGCGGATCTGGTCCATGCCGTCATCGCGATCGAGGATCGGCGCTTCTACTCGCATCACGGCATCGATCTTCGCAGTATTTTGCGCGCGGCCTGGCACGATTTGCGCGGTGAGGGTGCGCTCGAAGGCGCCAGCACGATAACCCAGCAGCTGGCCCGAATGAGGTACCTTTCTCCGGACCGCTCACTGCGGCGCAAAGTGCAGGAAATCGTCCTCGCGCTGTGGCTCGAAACTCGCCTGAGCAAAGACCAGATTCTCGCACGGTACCTCAATACCGCCTATTTCGGGGCGGGGGCCTATGGCGTTGACGCCGCGGCGCAGCGTTACTTCGGGAAAAAGGCGGGATCATTGAACCTGGCCGAGTTGGCAATGTTGGCGGGTCTCATCCGCTCGCCGACGCAACTGGCACCGACGCGAAATCCGGGGGCAGCCCGCCGGCGCGCGGACACGGTGCTAAAAGCTATGGTGGCGGCCGGCTATCTCGACAACGCGCGCGCGGCAGCGGCGCGGGCTCACCCGGCCAAGCTCGCAGTACCGCCTGAAACCGAGCCGGGACAGAACTATTTTGTCGACACGGCTCAGAGCGAGCTGAAGCGTCTGGTCGGCACGCCGCCGATAGACCTCGGCGCCGACACGACCCTCGATCCGCGCCTCCAGGAAGCGGCCGAACACGTTGTCGATAGATGGCTCGGGCAAGAGGGAGTTCGCCGGCATGTCGGCGAGGCGGCGCTCGTTTCGCTCGCACCGGACGGCGCGGTCCTCGCGCTCGTCGGCGGCCGGGATTATACGCAGAGCCAATTCAACCGCGCGGTCCAGGCACGCCGCCAGGCGGGATCGCTGTTCAAGATTTTCGTCTATCTCGCCGCGTTCGATGCCGGCTACGCGCCCGACAGCGTCGTTGTCGATCAGCCCGTCACGATCGGCGATTGGCAGCCCAAGAACTACGAGAGCGGTTATCGGGGGCGCGTGACGCTACGCACCGCCTTCGCACAATCGATCAACACGGTCGCGGTACAGCTCACCCAGGCGGTCGGGGTGGAGCGCGTGATCGATATCGCCAAGAGCCTCGGGATTCACACGGAATTGCCGGCGGTCCCGAGCCTGGCGCTCGGCTCGGCCGAGGTCACTTTGCTCGACATGACTGCGGCAATGGATGCGATCGCAGTCGACAGCAAGGCGATCGAACCTTACACGATCCGCAGGATCCGCACCGGGACGCGGGGCCTGCTCTATACCCGTCCGGACACCGTCGTCGAAAGACCGGACTGGAACCGCAACGCTCTGGTGCAGCTCCTGGAAGGGGTCGTCATCAACGGCACTGGACAGGCGGCGCGGCTCGACCGGCGGGCCGCGGGCAAAACCGGCACGACGCAGGACTATCGCGATGCCTGGTTCATCGGATTCACCTCCGACATCGTCGTCGGCGTCTGGGTCGGCAACGACGACGACAGCCCGATGGACGGTGTCGTCGGCGGCGATCTCCCGGCCAAGATCTGGCACGATTACCTCGAAGAGGCGGAGCGGATCATCTCCACGCCCATCACCGCCGCCCCGCACTATGCCGCACCGCAACCCGCGCCCCCAGCTGCGCTCACGCAACCTCCGGCCGTGTTGCGGGGTGTACCCAGGGTTGCCAATACGGCAACCCTCGTGTTTCCCGACGGCATTGCGCATCTGCAGGGCGTCGCGGGCGAAAAAGGTGAGCTCGCCCACGAGCTCGAGCAATACATTCGAGGCCGCGAGGTCGTCTGTCAGGCGAGCGAGCCCGGCACCGCGCTATACCGCTGCGAGCTCGGCGATATCGACGTCGGAGAGGCGGTGGTGCTAAACGGCGCCGGCCGGGTCGCGGCGAATGCTTCAGGGCGACTGCTCGCAGCTGAACAAAAGGCACAGGCGGCCGGCCGGGGCATTTGGCGCGAGTAGCCGATAGGCTACACTCGTCGAGGCGATTGAGGTGGTGCGATGCCGACTTCCGATTACGAGCCACTCGACGGGGCGCTCGAGGCTTTGGCCGGATCCGATATCGGGCTGAAGAACGGCAACAGCAATCACGCGCCGATGGTCGCCGAGGCGCTCTGTGCGATGGGCCGCCCGCAGGCGGTCATGCCGTGGATCGCCCGATATAGGGAACGACTGCTCCCGCGTCCCGCGGCCGGCCATCCGATCCTCGCCGAAACTTGGCGGCACACACTGGGCCAACGCGACCGCTATGCGGATTGGGCAGATTTTTTCGGCGATGAGCTGCGACAGGCGCCCTGGCCGGAGGTGCTCGACCGCTGGACGGAGCGGTTGGCGCCGGGATTTTCCGCCGCTGCGACGCATGGCGTCATCCGGGTCGGTCATGCCGTTCGGAGCCTGGCAATGCGCGAGACGCCATTGCGCAAGGGCGAACTCGGCGACGCCCTGGCGAGCTGGGCAGCCACCTACCGGGAGCTGCCTTCCAGCGATTGCATAACTGACCGCCCGATGACGCCCCGCGACGCGATTGCGAAAGCTCCCGTCATTGCACCGCATCAGCGGCGCAGTCTCGGAAACATCACCGCCTCGCTGGCAATGCTCGACGATTTTCCCGAATTTGCGCCGGCAATCGGACTGATCGGTGTCAGTGGCGACGGCGAAACGCTGCTGGCGGAGCTGACTGAAATTTTCGCCCGGATTTATCTGGCGAACGCCCACGACGTATTGACTACAATCGTTTTCATTCATGGCGTCACCAGTCTAACGGCGCTCGGCAGCATAATCCATCATATTAGCGATGCCACCGCCCGATCGGCGCTGCGTTACGCCTGGCAGTCGGGCTGCGCGCTTTACGCGTGCTTTGGCACGGGCACTATTGCAGAGGACATCGAGCAGTGCGCGCAGAACGCCGAGGCACTGATTGACCGCGCTCTCGCCAATGGTGACGAGCATGTGATCAAATTTACCGAGGCCTGTCTGCGCCGGGACGCGATGGTCCCGTCACCGGCCTATCGTGCAGCTGTTGATCACGCCCTCGGCTCGATGCGGCGCCGCTGACCCAGCTATGCGAGACGGGCCGGCGTCAACCGGGGGAGTTGTCGGCCCCCCAAAATAATCGGGCGCGTGCCGCGGCTTTTTCGCGGCGCTGCCGGTCGCGTTCGCAGCGATATTCTTCCAACGCGGCGCGATCGGCTTCGGTGACCGAAGCCTGGGTCGGGACCACGCACGCAGTCGGACAGCGGGTCACTCCCTTTGTGCGGATGTATTCCTCAATGACTGTTTCGCAGCTGGCGTCGGAGATCACGAGCATCGATGTCTCCCTGATTACGGAGGAAACTACGGGGAATTCCAATCGGCTTCCCAGACGGCGGGTATTCGTTATTGCAGCCAGGCAGAGGCCAATGACGCGGTCGCCGCCCAGACGACTGCCCAAATTCCCAGCGAGGATAATAAAACCAGTATCCAGAAAGCTTCTTTGGCCAGGGCGCAGGCTATTTCATATCTCGATCGGTCGGGTTGCACTGGCCGGCGCAACAGACCGTGGTTATTGACCCAGCAAACGCGCTGCGATATGAAGCTGTGTTCCACCAGCTCCTCCCTCGATTGCAAAAAATAGCACTGGGCACTGGTGGCTAATCAATAAGGCGGGGGGTTCGACTGCCACCAGACGCCGTCGACCTTAATCGCGGTTAGTCATTGCGCCGTCTATTGCACGTCAAAATGTTGTCCGCCACGCTTTTCTAATCGGATTTGACGAAATTTTGGATAAACGGCACTGCGCTCTACTGCTGTGTAAACCAATAGATCGGATCCTATTTCTGGCGACCGGCGGCGCGGCTTCCTTCGTCGTCAAAGCGCAACCTTGACCTACCGGGGATGCTTTGCGGATAATCGCCACGTCCAAGGGGTGCCCCGACAGGGGGCTGAGACGCCGCCGGCCCGAGAGGTGGGGCGCGGCAACCCTTCGAACCTGATCCGGGTCGTGCCGGCGTAGGGACAGGAACACCGCGGCAAAAGCCGCCCTCCTCTTCGCAGATGCTGCCCGGGTCTTCGTGCAACTGGCGCAACGGAGATCGCCGATGCCCGATTCCGCTCCACTCCCATCCGCGAAGCTCATGCCGAAAGTAGAGGAGCTTCGGGTCACCACGGGGCCGTTCCCAGCCTCGCGCAAGGTCCATTCCCGGGGCAGGCTGCATTCCGAGATCTCGGTTGCGATGCGCGAGATCGATCTTGATCCTTCGGCCGGCGAGCCGCCGGTGCGCGCCTACGACACCTCGGGCCCCTATTCCGACCCCGACCCGGCGATCGAAATCGACATCAACCGCGGCCTCCCCGAGCTGCGCAAACCTTGGATCCTGGCGCGCGGCGACGTCGAATTCTACGACGGCCGCGAGGTCAAGCCGGAAGATAACGGCCTGCGGCGCGGCGAAGCGAGCGCCGTGTCATTGTTCGACCGCGGCCGCCGTCAGGTTTTGCGCGGCAAGCCAGGCGCCGCGGTCACGCAGATCGCTTATGCGCGGCGCGGCGTCATTACTCCCGAGATGGAATATGTCGCGATCCGCGAAAATCTCGGCCGCGAAAAGATGCGGCGCGACGGAGCGGCGCCGACGGCGAGTTGTTCGGCGCGTCGATCCCGGACCATGTGACGCCGGAATTCGTGCGCGACGAGATCGCGCGCGGCCGCGCGATCATTCCCAACAACATCAACCACCCGGAAACCGAGCCGATGATCATCGGCCGCAATTTCCTCGTCAAGGTCAACGCCAATATCGGCAATTCGATCGTCAGCTCCTCGATCGCCGAGGAGGTCGAGAAGATGGTGTGGGCGACGCGCTGGGGCGCCGACACGGTCATGGATCTGTCGACCGGCCGCAACATCCACACGATCCGCGAATGGATCATCCGCAACTCGCCGGTGCCGATCGGCACGGTGCCGATCTACCAAGCCCTCGAAAAAGTCGGCGGCAAGGCCGAGGAATTGACCTGGGAACTCTTCCGCGACACGTTGATCGAGCAGGCCGAGCAGGGGGTCGACTATTTCACGATCCACGCCGGCGTCAGGCTCGCCTACATCCCGCTGACCGCCTCACGCGTCACCGGCATCGTCTCGCGCGGCGGCTCGATCATGGCGAAGTGGTGCCTCGCGCATCACCAGGAGAGTTTCCTTTACACGCATTTCCGCGAGATCAACGAGATCATGCGGGCCTATGACGTGAGCTACTCGCTCGGCGACGGGCTGCGGCCTGGCTCGATTGCCGACGCCAACGATCGCGCGCAATTCGCCGAGCTCGAAACCTTGGGCGAATTGACCAAGCTCGCCTGGGAAGACGGCGTACAGGTCATGATCGAAGGCCCCGGCCACGTGCCGATGCACAAGATCAAGATCAATATGGAAAAGCAGCTCGAGGAATGCGGCGAGGCGCCGTTCTACACCTTGGGCCCGCTGACCACCGACATCGCGCCGGGCTACGACCACATTACCAGCGGCATCGGCGCGGCAATGATCGGCTGGTTCGGTACGGCGCTCCTCTGCTACGTGACGCCGAAGGAGCATCTTGGGGCTGCCCGACCGCGACGACGTCAAAGTGGGGGTCATCACCTACAAGATCGCCGCGCACGCGGCCGATCTCGCCAAGGGCCATCCGGCGGCGCGCGAGCGCGACGATGCATTGTCGCGGGCGCGCTTCGAGTTCCGCTGGCGCGACCAGTTCAACCTGTCGCTCGACCCCGAGACGGCCGAGAAATTCCACGACCAGACCCTGCCCGCCGAGGGCGCCAAACTCGCGCATTTCTGCTCGATGTGCGGCCCCAAATTCTGCTCGATGCAGATCACCCAGGAGATCCGCGACTACGCGCGGGCCGGCATGGAAGAGAAATCGAAGGCCTTCCTCGAGCAGGGTGCCGAGATCTACACCGAAAAGGCGGTCGCCGCAGAGTGAGCCCCGACCGGGGTCGGGGCCCTCTCGGAAAGGAGGGCCGGCGATACCCTGAACGCCCGATCGTCGGGGTGCTGGCGGTGGTATTGCGGGGCGACCGCGCCCTCGTCGTGCGCCGCGCCAACCCGCCGCTGTCCGGCCGCTGGGGTTTTCCCGGCGGCGTCCTCGAACTGGGCGAGACCGTCGCCCAGGGCGCGATGCGCGAGCTTCTGGAGGAGACCGGCGTCACGGCGGAAACCGGCGGCCCCTTGACGGTCATCGACACGATCGACCGCGACGAGGAGGGCCGCGTCCGCTATCACTACACCCTCGTCGCGGTCATCGGCCGCTGGCAGTCGGGCGAAGGCGTTCCCGGGGACGACGCGGACGAGGTCGCGTGGCTTTCCCGCGCCGAAATCATTGACCGAAACCTGCCGACCGCCCCCGCCCTATTGCCGCTGATCGACCTCGCCCTTCGGAAGATTTGATGTTTAGAGCGTTCCTATGGGGCGTAGTGCTGACGATCCTGGCTGCCGTGGGCGGCGGCTACGCCGTTCTGCGCGCCGGCCTCATCCCGGCCAATGCCGACGCCAATGCCGGTTGGTTCGAGAGTTGGGCGGCCGGCGTTTCGCTCGATGCTACCCTTGCTCACGAGGCGCCCAAGAGCCCCAATCCGGTCGCCTTGACCGACGCCAATCTCATCGCCGGCATCGACCTTTACGGCCAGCATTGTGCGATCTGCCACGGCACGGCAAAAGGTGATGCTTCGGCGTCGCCGATCGCAAAAGGCGAATATCCCGCGCCCCCGCAACTGGCGACGAACGGGGTCGAGGAAGATCCCGAAGGGTATTCCTTCTGGAAAATAGCGCACGGCATCCGCTGGACCGGCATGCCCGCATGGCGGGGAACGCTGAATGACGAGCAGATCTGGACGCTCGCCCTGTTTCTGAAGCACATGGACAAGCTCCCGCCCGCCGCCGAACAGGCGTGGCAGAACGTCCGAAATTGAGCAGCCCGATTGGACAAGCCGAGCGCGAGGAGGACGCAATGAGGGCGGATTACGTCATTATCGGTGCCGGCTCGGCGGGATGCGTCTTGGCAAACCGGCTGAGCACAGACCCCGGCTACGCGAGTCATATTGCTGGAGGCCGGCGGGCGCGACTGGAACCCGCTGATCCACATTCCGGCCGGCTACATGAAGCTGATGGATCATCCCACATTGACTTGGGGTTTCACGGCCGAGCCCGATCCCGGCGTCAATGGCCGCGCCATCCTTTACCCGCGCGGCCGGGTATTGGGCGGCTCCAGCTCGATCAACGGAATGATCTATGTCCGCGGCCAGCCCGAGGATTTCGACCACTGGGGACAGCTCGGCAATCGCGGCTGGTCGTGGGACGACGTGCTGCCCTATTTCAAGAAGGCCGAGGATTGGGAGGGCGGCGCCGACGAATTTCACGGCCAGGGTGGGCCGCTATTGACGTCGAGGACCGCCGACCAGCCGCTATTGTGTCAGAAGCTGATCCAGGCGGGAACCGAGATCGGGCTCGAATACCACGCGGACGTCAACCATCTGCCGCCCGGCGCCGGCGACAGTATCGGCTGGGTTCAGCAGACCCGCCGCGGGCGGCGGCGCCAAAGCGCGGCGCGCACCTATTTGCGTGCGGCATTGAAGCGGCCGAACCTGCAGGTCGTCACCAATGCTCTGGTCCACCGCATCCTGTTCGACGGTACCCGTGCGGCCGGCGTCGAGTACGCGCGGGGCGGCGGGCTGGAGCGGGTCGACGCCGCGCGTGAAGTGATCCTGGCGGCGGGCGCCATCGGCTCGCCGCATGTCCTGCAGCTCTCCGGTGTCGGCGACCCCGACCATTTGGGCCGCGCCGGCATCCCCGTTCGGCATGCGCTGCCCGGCGTCGGCAAGAACCTGCAGGACCATTATCTCGCGCGGGTAACCTGCGTGGTGACCGGCGCGAAGACATTGAACGAGAAGTCGCGTGGCCTGCCGTTTGCCGGCGAGGTGCTGCGCTACCTCTTTGCCGGCACCGGCATGCTGACTTACGCCGCCTCGCTGGTCGCCGCCTCGGTCAAGGTGCTGGAGGAATCGGCGACTCCCGACATCCAATGCCTCTTAGCGTCGGGAAGCTTTGCGCCGGGGCCGATACGCCGGCTCGACGACAAGCCCGGCATGACCGCCGGCATCTGGCAGATGCGGCCCTTGAGCCGCGGCTATGTCGAGGCGCGCTCGAACCGGCCGTCCGACCCGCCGGCGATCAACCCGCGCTATTTGTCCGAGGAGACCGACCGCCGCGCGGTGATCGGCGGCCTCAGGATGGCGCGCCGGCTCTTCGCCGCCCCGGTGCTCAAAAAATATGTCGTCGCCGAGAACCTCCCCGGCAGTGACGTGCAGAGCGACGACGAGCTGTTGGATTATGCGCGCCAGTACGGCTCGACGGTGTTCCACGCGACTTGCACCTGCAAGATGGGCCCCGACGCGATGGCGGTCGTCGACGACCGGCTGCGCGTGCACGGCCTCGAAGGGCTGCGCGTCATCGACGCCTCGGTGATGCCGACGGTCACTTCGACCAACACCAACGCGCCGACGATCATGATCGCCGAAAAAGGCGCCGCGATGATCCTGGAGGAGGCGCGGCAGAAGCTGGCGGCATAGGAACCGGAGGAAGCAAGATGCCCAAATTCGTCATCGAGCCGCATTTCCGGCTGCAGGAATGGATCGCCGAGGAAAAGGGGTATTTCACCGCCGAAGGCCTCGACTACGAGTTTCGCGAGAAGATCCGCTCGACCGGCGGGCAGCACCACGACATGGGCGGCCAGCGGGTCGGCGCCTACCAATCCTTCGAAGAGGGCCGCAGCGCCGATGTCAGCTGCGCCTGCCACTGGACCGTCAACGTCGCGGCCTCTGCCGGTCACGGCAGGCTCTATGCCGACCTCTATTCGGTGGCGCCGGCGGGGATCTTCGTCGCGGCGGACTCGCCGATCCGCGACCCGGCCGACCTCGCCGGCGTGCCGATCTCGGTCGGCTGGCAATCGGGCAGCCACTACTCGACGATCCAGGCCCTCGAACCCTATCTGCCGGCCGACAAGATCAACCTGTCCTTCGCCGAGGGCCTGCTGTTCCGCCGCCTGGAGATGCTGGTCGAGCGCCGTGCCCCGGCGGTCGCCCTATTCAGCGGCCCCTACTACTTCGCCGAGCAGCTCGGCTTCCGCAAAATCATCGACACGACCTTCATGATCGCGACGATGATCCACGGCGACCCCGACCCCGAAGACCTGCGCAAATTCTTCCGCGCCTTGCGCCGCGCGCAGCGCGACCTCGACCTGCGCCCCGACCGCTACACGCATTACTACAAGAACGAATTCCCCGAGCGCTTCCACCCGCTGATGGACACCCGCCGCTGGGGCCCCGGCGAGCGCCTCGTCTTCGAGCCCTACACCAAGGAAGCCCACGCCGAGACCGTCGACTGGATCACAAGGCACGGCATCTTCGCCGAAGGCGGGATGGGCCATGGCCGCTACGAAGATTCGGTGATTTCGCCGCAAGGGGGCTAGCCGATCTACCCCTGGAGGCTACAGCGACTGAACTGGGCACCGGACATGAGGCCGGGGCCGTGCATAACCCTCGATACGGTGCAGCAGATACGAGCAGGGGCGCCGGCGACCCTCCGGGCCAGCCTCGACGCTGCTTCGGGTCATCGAAGCCGATCCGGAAGCCGTCGTCCGCGCGCTCGGGGTATGCAAAGCCGGCTGAGCGTCATCCGCCCGACGTGATGGCCAATGTAATTTTTGTGATTGTGGTTAGCGCTGGCCTTAGTGCGGCAGTCCGCCCTCACCCGGTGCCATGCGCCGCCGCATTCCTGCCGGCGATGCGGCCGAAGACGGCGCCGGACATGAGGCCGGTGCCGCTGGCGTAGTTGTGGAAGAAGAGGCCGCCGACGATCTCGCCGGCCGCGTAGAGGCCGGGGATCGGGTGGCCGGTGGTGTCTTCGACCTCGGCGTTGGCGGTGATCTTGAGGCCGCCGAAGGTGAAGGTGATGCCGGTCGTCACGGCATAGGCCTCGTAGGGCGGCTGGTCGAGGCGCTGGGCCCAGTTCGTCTTGTCGATCGCGAGGCCGCTTGTCGCCAGGCCGTCGCGGATGTTCGGGTTGAACGGCGCCTCGGGCCGCGGCGCGGCGTTGAAGGCCCGCACCGTCTCCAGAAAGCGGCGCGGGTCGACGCCTTCGAGCCGCTCGGCCAAGGCCTCGAAACTGTCGGCCTTTTCCTTGGTGATGCGCGGGATGCGGTATTCCTCGCGCAACAGATGCGTGACCTTCTGGTCGAAGATCTGCCAGGCGAACATGCCGGGCTGGTTCAGGATCTCGCCGCCGTATTTGGCATAGGTGTAGCTGTGGAAATCGAGCCCCTCGTCGAGAAACCGCTCGCCCTTGGCATTGACGACGATGCCGAACGGGTAGTTGTGCTTTTGGAAGCGGTCGCCGACATCGAGGTCGCCAAAGGGCGGGGCGTTCAGGTCCCAGGCGACGGCGTGCGCCCCCGACCAGTGCCCGGCGACGGCGGCGCCGAGATTCGAGCGCCATCTTCAGCCCCTGGCCCGTGTTGAACCGCGAGCCGCGCACCTTGGCGAGGTCCCAGTTCGGCCCGAGATAGCGCGCCCGCATCTCGGCATTGGCCTCGAACCCGCCGCAGGCGAGGATCACCGCTTTAGCGCGCAGGTCGTGGAGGCGGCCTTGATGGCGCACCCGCACGCCCTCGACGCCGCGGTCGCCTTGCAAGAGGCCGATGGCCGGGGTCTCGTAGAGCACCGTGATCCCGTCGCGCGCGGCCCTTGCGTGCAGGGCCTTCATCAATTCCTTGCCGCCGCCCCAGATATGGCAGGCGAGCCCGCCCCAGAATTTGAACTTGCCGTCGACCCGGAACGCCTGCCGGCCGAGGCCGAGCTGAAAGCGCACGCCCTTGCCGCGCATCCACACCCCGGTCTCGAAGCTGCGGCGGATCAGGATCTCGGTCATGTCCGGGTCGCAGCGGTACTGGGTCAGGCGGCCCATATCGTCGAAATACTGCTCCTCGGTGTAGGTGCCGAAATCGACGTCCCTGAGCTCGGTCTCGTTCATGTCCGGGATGAGCCGCGCGAGATCCTCGCCGCCGTGATAGACGACGCGGAACGCGCCGCCGGTGAAGGCGGAGTTGCCGGCGCGCTGATCTTGAGGAGCTATTTCGATCATCAGCACGCGGGCGCCGTGCTCGCGCGCCGACAAAGCGGCGCAGGTTGCGGCGTTCCCGGCTCCGACGACGATGACGTCGAAGTCTTCGCGTCCGATGCTTTCCATGGCTTAATCCTCCGCGAGACCAGCTTTCCGCGGAGCAGAATAGCATGTCGCAGGAAACCGTCCGGCTCGCCGAATACGCCGCTGCCCTCCGTTACCAAGATCTGCCGACAGCCGTGGTACAGCAGGCCAAAGACTGCATCATCGATACGGTCGCAGCGGCCATTTGCGGCGCGGCAATGCCGTGGAGCGGCATCGTCATCGATTATGCCGAGCGCACCGGACCCGGCGGCAAATGCCGTATCTTCGGCCGGGGCGGACCGGCGGTTCAGGCGCCGGCTGCAGCGCTCGCCAATGGCGCGCTCGCCCATGCTTTCGAGCTGGACAGCCTGACCCGGCCAGGCGCCGGCGCGCATCCCGGCGCGACCGTATTTCCCCCCGCTCTCGCGATCGCCCAGGAACGCGGCGCCGATGGCCGGGCGTTGATCGCCGCCTTTGTCGCCGGCAACGAGGTGATGATCCGGATCGGGCGAGCGACCGGGCACACCAACGAGGCGCGCGGCTTTCATGCGCCGGGCACGACCGGCCCGTTCGGCGGGGCGGTCGCGGCCGGCCATCTGCTGGGCCTCGATCCGCGGGCGATGACCAATGCGCTCGGCATTGCCGGGTCGCTGTGCGGCGGCTTGCTGGAATTCGCCCGCGGCGACGGCGGCATGGTCAAACGTCTGCATTTGGGGCGCGCCTCGGAAGCCGGTGTCCTGGCGGCGAGCCTCGCCGCGGCCGGTTTCGCCGGGCCGCGCACCGTGCTGGAGGGCGAGTTCGGGTTTCTGAAGGTGTTCTGCACGAAATGGGATGCGGGCGAGCTGATCCGCGGCCTCGGCGAGGAATTCGTCGTCTCGACCGCGGTGCTGAAGCGCTATCCGTGCCACGCGACGGCGCATGCCGCGGTCAAGGCGGTGCGCCACCTGCAGGCCGAGCACGGCTTCACCGGCGCGGAGGTCGAGGCGATTACCGTCAGCGGTACACCGCGCATGGTCGAGCGCCACAACATTCTAGAGCCCGCTGACCTGATGCTGGCGCAGTACAGCATCCCGTTCTCGGTCGCTCTGGCGCTCTGCCGAGAGGCGCGCGACCCCGAATCCTGGGACGAGGCGGCATTGGCCGACCCGCAGATCCGCGCTCTCTGCCGCCGCGTCAGGCTCGTGCCGGAAGTGGGCGGCGAGCATGCCGGCATGGCGAGCAAGGTGACGATAACGCTTGCCGATGGGCGTGGCTTGGAGCGCACAGCCGAGAGCGGAATGCTCGAACCCGGAGAGCTGGGGGACAAATTCCTGCGGCTGACCCGCGCGGCACTCGGCGAACACCCTGCGAGGGCGCTGTTCGAGCGATTGCAGGGGCTGGAGGAGGAAAAGAGCCTGGATTGGCTGACCTAGATTTCACCCCACGCTGCCGTCGGCGGCGCGGCGCAGGACCATTCCCGGAGTGGTGCCGGTGTGCTGCGCATTTTCGACGACGACGACGCCGTTGACGAGCACCGTCGTGCGGGCGCCGCTCGGGTATTGGTGCGGGTCGGCGTAGGTGGCCCGGTCTTTGAAATCGGCGGGATCGAAGATCGTGATATCGGCCCGGTACCCTTCATGGAGCAAGCCTCGGTCGCGCAGCCGCAGCGCCTGCGCCGTCGCACCCGTCATCTTGCGGACGGCTTGCTCGAGCGGCAGCAGGTGCTGCTCCTGGACGTAGCGGCCGATGATGCGTGGAAATGTCCCGTAGAACCGGGGATGCGGCATGCCTTGGCTGACGACCCCGTAATCGGCCACGCAATTGCCGTCCGAGCCGACCAGAGCTGAAGGCGAGCCGACGATCTCGCGGATATCCTCTTCGGCTATCGAGGTGATCAGCACGCGCGTCGCGCCGTTGTCCTCGATCAGGTAATCGCAGACGAGGTCGACCGGGTCGCGGCCCGGTGCCGCGGCGAGCACGGCGATCGTCTTTCCGGTGTGCTGCGGCAAATGCGGTGACACCGAGATCTGCACGCAGTCCCAGGACGGGAGGCGGCCCCAATTGTTGAGCCCGTCGCGATCGATCTCGCTGCGGATCCGCTCGCGGATTTCCGGCAACGCGAGGCGCGCCAGCATCGCCTCCAATCCACCGATTTGTACCCAGGGCGGCAGCAGGTTCTTCAGCGGATTGGCCCCGGCCGTGTAGGGATAGGCATCGCAGTCGATGTCGCGGCCTGCGGTCCGCGCCGCGTCGATCATCGCCAGGATCTCAGCCGCCTTCCCCCAATTGTCGGTGCCCGAGCATTTCAGATGTACGATTTCGACATGCACCCGCGCGGCGCGGGCGAAATCGATCGCCTCTGCGACCGCCGCAAGCACCTTGTTCGACTCGTCGCGAATATGGGTGAAATAGGCGGCGTTATGGCTTTGCAGCACGGAGCCGAACGCGAGCATCTCGGAGGGCTCGGCAAAGCTGCCCGGCGGCGTGAACAGGCCCGACGACATGCCGAGCGCGCCGGCGCCTAACCCCTCCTTCAGCAGCGCGATCATCTCTGCGATCTCGGCCGGTCGCGGCGCGCGATCTTCGAGCCCCCATCACCATAAGACGCAGGGTGTTGTGGCCGACCAGCATCCCGGTGTTGACCGCAACCACGGGAAACGTGTCGAGATATTCCGGAAACCGCATCTCGCGGAACGGCAGCCAGGGCGCCCCGCCGCTCAGATAATCGGCAAGCAATTGCGCCTTGCCCGACAAGACCGGTGCGACCGAGAACCCGCAATGGCCGATGATCTCGGTCGTGACGCCCTGGCGCACCTTACTTTCGGCCTTTGGGTTGATCGGCAGCGTAAAGTCCGAATGCGTCTTGATGTCGATGAAGCCGGGCGCCACCGCCAAACCCTCGGCATCGATCACGTTGGCCGCGCCGTCCGGCAGTGAGCGGCCGAGCGCCGCGATCCGCCCGCCGCGAACCGCGACGTCGGCGATCTCGCCGGGCCGCCCGCTTCCGTCGATCAAGGTGCCGCCGCGGATAAGAATGTCCCAGGTCATGGCCGATCGAGATGCGCGTCGCGGCGGCGGTAGAGGTCGTCATCGGCGTAGCCCATCGCGTCGGGACGCCCGCGACCGAGCATGACCTGCATATAGACCGGTTCTAGGCTGTCGTTCTGGAACCCGTGAATGACCCCGGGCGGGCAGGCGATGCATTCCCAAGGGCCGAGCTTGCGGCTGACCTGCCCGCCGTCCTCGTCTTCGAGAAAGACCGTCAGATAACCCTCGAGGACAAAAAATACCTCCTCGACCTCGTGGGTGTGCGCGGCATTGCCCTGCCCCGGCGGGACATAGACGATGCTGAGCGTGAAACCGCGTGACGGGATCGTCGTCGGGTCGTTGTGCTTGCCGGACCCGCCGGCGCCTATGAAGCGATGCTGGGCGCGGCGGAAGCCCTCGATCTTGGCATCCTCGAAGGCCTCCCAATCGGCCTTCTTGTCGCGAAAGCGCCCGATATACCGCTCGGCGATCTCATCGAGAGAGAGGGCGGCGATCTCCGGCGGCATTGCGTGGCGGGCTTTGGCCATGGGAATTCCTTCGAGTTTACGGGTTTCGGGGGGCACTATACGCATTATCGGCGAGAAAGAACGTGCCTGCGCCGCCTCCGAATTCTCCTTCTCCCCGCTACTCAACTGTCGGGGAGAGGGCAAACTACGCCTCTCAGCGGGAGAAAAAGCATCCCCCTTCAGCTCTGGATCGCCGCGTCCCTCGCCTCCGACCTGTCCGGCTACATCACCGGCTCGATCATCAGATCGACGGCGGCGAGTTGAGCCGCCGCTCGGCGCTTTAACGGGCCAAGCTATTCATTCAGCCAGCGCCGGGCGAAACCGAGTAGCCCTTGGGGCAGGAATATGACCATTGCGATGAAAATCAGGCCCACAAAGATCAGGTAGTATTCCGTGAAGAAGCGCGATAATCCCTCGCGCAGCAGCAGAAAGAATGCGGCGCCGACGATGGGGCCGACCAGGGTGCCGATCCCGCCGATGACGTTGTAGATGATGACTTCGCCGGAGACCAAAAAAAACACAAAATCGGGCGCGGCGAACTGGTTCTGCAGCGCGTAGAGCACCCCGGCCAACCCGGCGAACAGCCCGGAGAGCATGACCGCGACGATCTTGTAGCGTTGGATCGGATAGCCGATGGCTCGGGTGCGCGCCTCGTTTTCCCGGATCGACTGTAGCACCATGCCAAAGGGCGACTGCGTTATGCGGCGCAGCAGAAGGTAAGACAAAACGACGACGCCGAGGACGAACCAGTGCAGCGTGTCGGGCGTGAAGCGGACCGAGAAGAGACCCGGGATTCCCAGCGGCGGACGGCTGAAGGTCAGCCCGTTTTCACCTCCGGTAAGATCTGTCCAGGTAAAGATGACGACGTAAAAAATCTGGGAAAAGATCAAAGTCGTGATCGAGAAATAGATGTCGCGCAAGCGCGTCGAGAAGTATGCGACAAAGACCGCGGCCGCTGCGGCGGCGATCAGCCCGCACAATAGCGCCAGCGGAAGACTGGGCGGGCTGACCAACAAAAGGGCGGCTGCAGCGCCGTAGATCCCGAGCCCGAAAAAGGCCGAATGGCCGAACGACACCATGCCGGTGTAGCCGATCAGGATGTCCGAGGACATCGCCAAGAGGCCCCATATCAGGATCTCGGTCAGGAAGCGCCGCCAGAACTCGGGCAACACGAGCGGGGCAATGATCAGCAATGCCAGGACGAACGAAAATCCGATCCAATAGAGGGCTGCATGGTGACCGCTAACCGGACGCTGTAGGCTCCAGACGGTCATGCCCGGGCCCTATTGGGCTGATCCGGGCGGCTTGCGAGCCCCGTAACGCGGATTTTCAACGCACTCATTTCGGGGTCGGCACGAAGAGGCCTGTCGGGCGGAACAGCAGGGTGAGGATCAACACGACGAACGAGACGATGACCGCCTGGGCCGGGCTGACCCAGAGCGAGGCATAGGCTTCAAGGAGGCTGATAAAGATTGCGGCGGCGATCGAGCCGGCAAGATTCCCCATCCCTCCGATGACAACGACGATGAACGCCTTGAGAACCCAATCGACGCCCATTGTGTGGCTGACGCCGACCAACGGACCGAACAATACCCCGCTGGCCGCCGCCATGCCGGAGCCGATCGCGAAGACTGCGGCGAGAACCCACGGCACTGGAATGCCCATCGCCTGAGCCATGACGCGGTCCTGCGTCGTGGCGCGGATCCAGATGCCCCAGGTGCCGAATTTGAGGAACAGCCAAAGCCCGCCGATGATCGCGGCGGACAGCAATGCAATCACAATCCGGTACCACGGGTAATCCAGGTAAAAGAGCGTGAACTGGCCGGTAAACGGCTCCGCGACCTTGCGCGCCACCGGGCCGAATTGCCACAGAGCATAATTCTGCAGGACGAGCGAAACCCCGAAGGTGGTGAGGATCGTATAGAGCGGATCGCGGCCGAGCAGCGGGCGCAGTGTCGTCAGGTATATGACTGCGCCGAGCAGCGCTATGAGGAGCGTCGCCGCTACCAGGGCAATCCAGAAATCTCCGGTGGCCGCCAATATAATGACGCCCACATAGGCGCCCAGCATGAAGAGCTCGCCATGGGCAAAATTGACCACGTCCATGATGCCGAAAATCAGTGTCAGACCCGACGCGACGAGCGCCAGGATCATGCCGGTGACGACGCCGTTGATTGTCTGGATCAGGATCTGCTCGAGGGGAATGTCCACGCTACACACCTAGATACTGATGGATCACGGCATCGTTGACGCGCAGCTCGGACGCCAATGCGTGGTGCCGGACGACGCCTTTCTCGATGAAGTAGATCCGCTGCCCGGCCTCCAAGGTCAGCGGGACATTCTGTTCCACGAGCAGCACGGCGACATTCTCGCTGCGGAGCATGTCGATGATCTGCCGGATTTCCGCCACCATCCGCGGCATCAAACCCTCCGTCGGCTCATCCAGCAGGATGATCTTGGGCTCCAGCATCATCGCCCGGGCAATGGCGAGCATCTGCTGCTCACCGCCGGATAGCGTGCCGCCGGCCTGGTGGCGGCGTTCGGCCAATACCGGGAAGTAACCGTAGACTTTTTCCAGCAGTTGCAGCTTCCGAGCCTTGCTCACCCCGTGGCGGTCGAGCCCGGTGCGGAGGTTTTCGGTGACCGACAATAGGCGGAAGATCCGCCGGTCTTCGGGAACATAGCCGATCCCGAGCCGCGCCAGCCGGTGCGCCGGCAAATGGTTGATCGGCTGCCCCTCGAACAGCACCTTGCCCTGGCTCGGATGGACGAGGCCCATGATCGCCTTCAAGGTCGTGCTCTTGCCGACCCCGTTGCGACCGAGGAGGCCCACCACCTCGCCTATTCCAACTTCGAGGGACACACCGTGCAGGATGTGGCTCTTGCCGTAGTAGGTATGGATGTCCTCGACTTTGACGAGTGGTCGGACCGTCGCTACCGCCCGGGCTCATGTCTTCAAGTAAACCTCGAGCACTCGGGGGTTCTGCTGGATTTCCGACGGCGTCCCCTCGGCCAGGATCTCGCCGTAATGGAGCACAGTGATCCGCTGCGCCAACTCCATGACGACTTGCATGTCGTGCTCGACGATCAAAATCGTCAGATCCTTGGCGATCCGGCGTACCAGTTCCATCGTGTCATGCGTCTCGGCCGCGCTCATCCCGGCGGTCGGTTCGTCGAGACAGAGGAGCTGGGGCTCAGTGGCAAGCGCTATGCCAATTTCGAGGTTGCGCTGCTCGCCATGCGACAGGTTGGCGGCCAGCTCCCCCACCTTGCCGCGCAGGCCGACTGCCTCGAGGGCCATCTCGGCCTTGCCGATGATGTCGCTATAAGCGCGATAATGGGTGAAGAGGCTCCAGCCGTGGCGGCGCGACTGAGCGGCGATGCGGACGTTTTCGAGCGCCGTGGCGTTCGGCAGGATGTTGGTGATCTGGTAAGAGCGGGCGATCCCCTTGCGCGAGATGCGGTCGGGCGATGCTCCCGTGATGTCCGCGCCGTTGAACCGGATATGACCCGAGGAGGGACGCAATACCCCGGTCAGGCAATTAAAGAACGTGCTCTTGCCCGCTCCGTTCGGGCCGATAATCGCGCGCACCTCGCCCCGTTCGACCGCAAAATTGACTTGGTTGAGCGCGGTCAACCCGCCGAATCGAACGGTGAGATCTTCGGTCCACAACAACGGCGCCGCCCCCGGCAAAAATTCCCCAGGCACGTGGCTCTAGAGCGGCGGACGATGTTCTCAAGCGGCGGCGAAATGGCAGGCCGGCGGCACCACCGTCTTCTCCCATGAGATTGCGTCGAGGACGTGGTATTTGCCGTCCTTGATTTCGAAGACGAGCTCGCGCGTGAAGGCCTGATGGTCTTCTTTGCGCAGCACCTTGTCGCCGGTCGGGAAATCTGGGCCTTCCTTCATTTCCAGGCCTTCGAGCGCGGCTACCAGCTTTGGCGAGTCGTTGCGTCCCTGAAAATGCGATTTCTCGATCCCGAGCTTCAGTGCGTTGACCGCCTCGAAGTTGGATTGCACGTAGCGGTCGGGCAGCGGCCCGGACGGATCGATCTTTTTCAAGCGGGCGAGCGCTTCGTTATAGAAAGCGTGCAGGTACGGCGTGTCGAGCGGTTCGTCGAATACCGGCACATAACGATCGATGCCAACAAATCCCTCGATCTTGTTGCCCATCGCGGGCAGCTGGGTTGAGGTGGCAACAGCGCCGTCGCCGGCAAATTTGTATTTCTTGGCGAGGCCGAGGTCATAGCCCTGGTTAACAAAGTTGATCGCATCCGGGCCAAAGAAAATGAGAAACAAGCCGTCGAAATCGCCGTTGATCTTTGACAAGAACGGCGTCATGTCGGCGGTGCCGAGTGGTATGCCGAGCGTGCCGACGACCTCGCCGCCATTCTGCTTAATGCCGGCCGCATAAGCATCACGGGTCGACTGGCCCCAGGCATAGTCGGCAAAAGCGATGTACCAGCGCTTGCCGAGCTTATTTACGAGATGAGGAGTAAACGCCTTCGCCTGCGCCGGCGCGAAGTCGAAGCTGCGGAACGTGTAACGGCTGCACTTGCTGGTGGTCAGCGTCGTGTCGAGGCAGACGCCGATCATGTTGACGACCTTGTTTTCTTCCCAGACCGGGGTGCAGGCGAGGCAAATGTTCGACAGAAATCCGCCGATATGGGCATCGATATTGTCCTCGCTGACCAGCTTCTCGACGGCGCGGCGGCCGGTGTCGGGCTTCGACTGGTCGTCGCCGACAATCAGTTCGACCGGGCGGCCCAAGATGCCGCCCGATTTGTTGATCTGATCGACCGCCATCTGCACCCCGACCAGGGCCGTCTTGCCGCCCGAGGCGGCGACACCGGTCAGCGGCTGCACTGTGCCGAACTTGTAGGGCTTGGCCTCACCGAACGCGGCGCGCCAGGGCGTCGAGGTCAGCAGCGTCGCGCCGAGCCCGACCGCGCCGCCCGCCGCGCTCCATCGCAGCACCCGGCGGCGCGTAACATTGGCGCCGAGATGAGCTGCGTTGCCCAGATTATGCCCATTCTCGCTATGTGACATAGCGGATCCCTTCCCTGTTCGTTGCCGCGGATCGGCTACGGCTCTTTCATATACGCCGCCCGACCCGGCAACAACTACCGCAAGTTGCGGCAGCGCTGCAACAACCGGGCCGCTGGATCTGCGAGTTTCGGCCTTCAGCCGGCTTTGAGGCGGCGCGCCGCCTCGACGGCGGCATAGGTCAGGACGCCGTCGGCGCCGGCGCGCTTGAAGCCGATCAGGCTTTCCATGACCGCGCGCTCGCCGTCGAGCCAGCCGTTCAGCGCGGCGGCGTGCAGCATCGCGTATTCGCCGCTGACCTGATAGGCATAGGTCGGAACCCGGAACGCCTCTTTGACGCGCCGGACCACGTCGAGATAAGGCATGCCGGGCTTGATCATGACCATATCGGCGCCCTCCTGCAGATCGAGGGCCACCTCGCGCAACGCCTCGTCGCCGTTGGCCGGGTCCATCTGATAGGTGCGCTTGTCGGCGCTGCCGAGCGCCGTTTTCGAACCGATCGCGTCGCGGAACGGGCCGTAAAACGCCGAGGCATATTTCGCCGCATAGGACATGATGCGGACCCGCGCAAACCCGGCTTCGTCGAGCGCATGGCGCACGGCGCCGACCCGACCGTCCATCATGTCGGAGGGCGCGATGATGTCGCAGCCCGCACGGGCCTGAACGACCGCCTGTTGCTGCAGGATCTCGACAGTTTCGTCGTTCTCGACATAGCCCTCGCGGATGACCCCGTCATGGCCGTGCGAGGTGAACGGGTCGAGCGCCACGTCGCAAAGTACGCCAAGTTCGGGCACGGCCTTTTTCAGCGCCGCGGCTGCGCGGCAGACGAGATTGCCCGGATCGACCGCGTTGCTGCCTTCCGCATCCTTGAGGGCGTCCGGCACCGCCGGGAACACAGCGATCGTCGGAATGCCGAGTTCGGCGGCCTCTCCGGCCGCGTCGACGAGCGCCGGGATCGGCAAGCGAAAGACATCCGGCATCGACGGGACGGGCGCCCTGTGGCCCTCGTCGTGGACAAAGACCGGCCAAATCAAATCGCCCGCGGTCAGCACGGTCTCGGCAACCAGCTTGCGCGACCAGGCATCGCGGCGGTTGCGCCGCAGTCGTGTTTGCGGATAGGAGGCAAGAGGCGGCAGAAACGCGGACACGGGGATCACCCCCTAACGTTTCGGCGGATGGGCGCGAACGAATTGCTCGTTGATTTCGGCGCCCCAACCCGGACCCTTGGGCAGCACGAGATCGCCGTTCTCGATGATCGGCGGCACGGTGACGATGTCGTCCTTCCAGGTCACGTCGTCGATGTCGATTTCCATGACTTTGAAGTTCGGCGCCACGGCGCACATGTGGGCGCTGATCAGCGACCCCAAATGGCCGTTGAAATTATGCGGCGCGACATTGACCTCGTAAGCGTCTGCCATCGCGGCGATCTTCAGTGATTCGAGGATGCCGTTCCAGGCCACATCGATGATCGCGTAATCGACCGATTGGTGCTCGAAATAGGGCCGGAACTGGCGCCTGCCGTACAATGATTCGCAGGACGAGATCGGGGTGCGGGCGGAGCGGCGGATTAAGGCGAGGCCGGCCGGGTCGTAAAGGTCGATCTCGAGCCATACCAGATCGAGCGGCTCCAATGCCCGCGCCAGCTTGATGTAGCCGTCGATCTTGTAATTGAAGTTGGTGTCGAGATGGAGCCCGACATCGCGGCCGGCGCCGCGGCGGAACGCCTCCAGCTGCGCGACCGCGGCATCGACGATATGGTGGTCGACGTTGAGCTCGGGGAAGCCCGGCGGATTGCCTGTGCCGGGGCCGTACATGTAGGGCTTGTCGCGGTCGAAGCGGATCAGGTTCGTCTTGAGCCCCTTGAAGCCCTTGCGCCTCACCTCCTCGCCGAGCGCCACGATGTCGTCGAGCGAGCGCACCGGGTCGACCCCCGCCCATTCCCTAATGCGGTCGGCATGGCGGGCGCGGTAGGTGCCGCAATGCGACCAATAGAGCTGCAATCGGTCGCGCACCGGGCCACCGAGCATTTCGTAGACCGGCACGCCGAGCGCCTTGGCCTTGATATCGATAAGCGCGTTCTCGATCGCGGCGATCGCCATCTGGTTGATCCCGCCGGCCGCTTGCCTGGTCGCGGCGTAGAGATGGGCGCTGTGGCGCTCGACGGGCCGCGGGTCCCGCCCGATCAGAAAGCGCTCGGCAAGCTTCTGGATAACACCGGTCAGCCCTTGTGCGCCGTAGCCCTCCATGTATTCAGACCAGCCGACGATCCCCTCGTCGGTGGTGATCTTGAGAAACGAATTGACCCGCCAGCCGGCGTCGCAGTGCAGGTCTTCGACCTTGACGATCTTCATCGGCGTTCCCTCGAAAGCTCCGGCCCGGTTCTACAACTGCGCGACCCCCGCGCGGGCGCAGTCCTCGTCCTGCTGCGAGGTGCCGCCGCCGACGCCGCAGGCGCCCTCGACGACGCCGTTGCGGATGATCGGGACCGCTCCCTGGCCCATAATCATGTGCCCGCCGGACGCCGCGGCGATACCGCGAGGAGTCGGCTGGTCGGCCCGCTCTGCCATTTCGCCGCTGGGCCGCCCGAACGCAGCCGAGGCAACCGCCTTGCCCTGGCTGCCGTAGGCGCTCGCCCAGATCGCGTTGTCCATGCGCTGCAATGCGATCAGCCGGCCGCCGCTGTCGCAAACTGCGGCGCTGATCTTGATGTTGAGCTCCTGCGCCTTGGCCAGGGCGCCGCGAATGATGCGATTGGCTTCTTCCAGTGTCAGGCTCATCGATCGTTCCTCCCCAGAAGGTCTCGTCTTCAGTTATAGCGAGACTTCTCAAATACGAAAAGCCGCGGTTTCCCGCGGCTTTTGCTTTGGATATTGGAGCGGGCGAGGGGATTCGAACCCCCGACCCCAACCTTGGCAAGGTCCTGCTTGGCCTATCCGGTGCTATCCGCGCGCATCCCAGGCCTCTATATCCTATTGGGTTCTGTGAGTTTCTTGATCATGTCCCATCCGACGGCATCCTCGGGTATCCCATATCACCATTCCGACTGCTTACAGGGTGCTTACATTCCCTCCGTGCTGTGGTAGTGTAATAAAAATCTGAGCAGGTGCGAGTAGATCATGAGCAAGCTGACCAAGCGGGCCGTCGATGCACTTGAAAAGCCCAAGAAGGGCCAGACTTTCCTGTGGGACGGCGAGCTGAGAGGCTTTGGTGTCCGCGCGATTTCGTCGGGGTTGAAGACCTTCTCCTTCAATACCGGAATGCCGAAGGCCGGAGCCGACGCATCGTGATCGGCCGGTATGGGGTCCTGAAGGTCGAACAGGCGCGGGACAAAGTAAAGATCAAGCTCGGGGCCATCGCGGATGGCGATGATCCGGCGGAAGAGGTCGACGGGCCGCGGACACCATCACAGTGGCTGAGATTTGCGAGTGGTATCTCGTCGAAGCCGAGGCTGGCCGCATCCTCGGACGCCGCAACCGCCCGATCAAGCCGTCCACCCTGGCCATGGACCGGAGCCGCATCGAAACGCATATCAAGCCGTTGCTCGGCCGACGGCAGGTCCGCGCGCTCAAGGCGGCTGACATTTCCGGTATGCAGGCGGACATCGCGGCAGGAAAGACGGCCAAGCCGCGGGAACCCGGCCGCGGCGGTGTGACCACGGGCGGCGAAGGCGTCGCCTCGCGCACCGTTTCGACGCTCCAGAGCCTCCTCGCTCACGCCAACCGGCTCGATGTTATCGCATCCAACCCAGCCGTGGGTGTGCGAAAGCTCGCCGGAAAGAAGAGGGAGCGCCGCCTCAGCGTGGCGGAAATCAAAAGGCTCGGCGAGACGATGCGCGCCGCCGAGCGGAACGGGGAGCATCCGGTCGCCCTTGCTGCCGTGCGCCTGATGCTGCTGACAGGCTTCCGGATCTCGAAGGCCCAAGGCCTGCAGCGAGACTGGCTGCACGCCGATCAAGGCTATGTTCATTTCCCCGATACCAAGAGCGACGGACAGGTTCGAGCGATCGGGCCGTCAGCGGCGCAGCTCGCGGCCAGTCAGCCGGCCCGCAAGAACTGCCCGTATGTCTTCCCCGCCGACATCGGCGACGGCCATTTCACGGCGGCGAAGAGCTGCTTGGCGCGCCTCTGCGCCGCGGCCAAGATCGAGGGTGTCACACCCCACACCCTGCGGCATACCTTCGGCAGCGTTGCTGGCGACCTCGGCTTCTCCGAGTTGACGATCGCCGCGCTCTTGGGTCACACCGCGCGAGGCGTGACCCAAGGCTACGTCCACATCGACGAAGCGCTCAAGCTGGCCGCGTCGCGGACATGCGAGGAAATCGCGGGTCTGCTCCCTTGGCAGGCTTCCGTACCCGAGGAGCTCGCGGCGTGATATGGCCAGCAGGCGCATCGAGCGTGCCTACCTAGAGCTGGCGCGCTCCATCTGTCCTGAATTTCCGTCTAGCGAGCCCATCGAGTTCTGAGAGCCCGGACTTTCTTTGTCGAGATGGAATCCTCGGCGTCGAAGTGCGGCGCCTCTTTCAAACGGCTGCACCGTCGGGGTTTCCGCCGCCTCAAATCGAGGGATTACGCCAAAAGGTCGTAGGCCAGGCCGAGAAGTTCTATCAGGACGCTGGAGGGCTGCCCGCCGATGTGATCGTTAATTTCTCCAGTCGGAGCGGACACCAGCAACGGGCGAATGATCTCGCCCGCGCGACTGCCGATTTTGTGCGGGACAATCGCATGGTGAGAAGCAAGTCACCTTTTACGACGCAGGCAATCTGGACATTCGGCTCCCCGCGGAACTCACCGGGATCAACATCGCCTCACCATTGCCGGGTCCGCGCAGGCCGTGGTCTGAGAGTTGCGCATAGAACGAGCGTGCTTGCGCATGGACTTTATGCGCAATGAAGGGCGTCGGTGGCAAAATAGATTCCCCAGAGCGAGCTGGCGGCTGTCGAGCAAGCCGTGCGTAGCCATCCCGATGGCGCGTCCGTGCGGCAGACCCTGCTTGCCCTCACGCCGCCGATCCCCTGCGCACCCTTCAATGCCGCTTGCGATACCTCGCCACCCATGACGGATGGCGAGGGTGCTGGGCAAGATACCGCCTACCGGCGAACGCTTCGCAGCCCAACGCTGGCGGTGCTGTGGTGAAGCGGAGGCCGACGAACCCGTCGTCCCCCTGTCGTCATCGCGCACGGCTACCTGCAGGCCCTTCGACGCCGGGAACAAACGAGTGTCACGGTTGGCGGCCAATCCGGCGTTCGCACTGACAACCAGTGCGAAGCCTCAGCGGTCATCAAGGCCGTTCTGCCAGCTCCTTGCCTCGGTAGAACGATGGCGGGTTGATCTGTCACTCCATTGTTTCCTGACCGCGTACACCATTGAAAACAATGTGCCTCTAAACGGGCCTGCTAGTCGTTTACCGTCGCTTTTACCGTCAGAAAAGCGGGCTCTTAAATTTGCTCGCTTTATGGATGGCATGTTGCGGGGTCAACCCTTCCGACTCGACCGTCTCCTAAAACTCGGAAATCCTACCGCGCTCGCGGCGGCCTGGAAAACACCAAGCGCATCTACAAGGGGAAACTCCATAGCATAGCGCCGCGGCGCCAGCGGTCGGACTCTGCTGGCGTGAACTCACTACAAACAGGCGACACAGCCTGACGCCCCTGGGGCCGGACGTTGGTGACGCCAACAGACCTCTGTTTGCACCCACCCTGGTATTCCAAATCGGCTGCAACCAACCAAGCCGGGATCGCCGGCTGCCAAAATCCAATTCCCTACCCGTTTGACGCGGCCCGCCTCTTGACGCGAGGGCGTCGTAAGATTATCTTACCATATGTCGGATACAAGGAGGCGCCCTATGGACCCCGCAACGCTGAAAGAGAAGCTGATTGCCGTGCTCGGCCAGATCCAGGCCGATAGCGGCCTAGATTGCCCGCCGCTGACGGGCGCGACCAAGCCGGCCGAAAACATCCCGAAGTTCGACAGCAAGGTCTGGCCGGTCGCGACCACCATCCTGGCCACCGAGATCGGCGCGCACGATCCCGAACGACGTGAACATCTTCGTCGACGAGGCGACCAAGCTGCCGCGCTCGATCGACGAGACCGCGGTCTTCGTGTGCGAACTACTGAAGAAGCAGGCCGAGACGGAAGCGGCCACGGCATGAGCGATACCGAATCCGCCAAGCGCAGCCTGATCGCCGAACGGCTGAAGGAGGCGCGCAAGCTCGCGGGCCTCTCACAGGGGCATGTCGCGAAGATCCTCGACCTGCATCGGCCCTCGGTATCGGAGATGGAGGCCGGCAACCGCCGGGTCTCGGCCGACGAACTCGCTCGTCTGGCCGAGATTTACGACGTCAGCGTCGCCTGGCTGCTGGGCGAGGCGCCGGAGACCCTCGACGCCCAGGATCCCCGGCTCGAACTCGCCGCCCGCGAACTCACGAAGCTCAAGCCCGACGACCTCGACCGTCTGCTCAAGCTTCTCGCTGCCATGCGCAGCGATTCCACCCCGAACGCCGGAGGAGGCGATCGCTGATGAACGTGATGCGCACCACTAAGCCGAGCTTCAACCGCCGCGCGCTCGCGACCCAGGCCATGCAGGCGGCGATCGCTACGCGGGCGAAAGCCAAGCTCGACCAGCACGGCCCGATCTGCATTTACGGGCTCTGCGAGACGCTGGGCGTCACGGTGCGCTTCAACAACATCAACATGGAAGGGATGTACCAGCGCGGCGCGCCGCCGCGCATCCATCTCTCCGCGCGCCGCCCGCTGCCGCGGCGCGCCTATAACTGCGCGCACGAGCTCGGTCACCACATCTTCGGCCATGGCTCGTCGATCGACGAGTTGCGCGAGGACGCCAAGGATCATCCCTGGGAAGACCCCAAGGAATTCTTGGCCGATACCTTTGCCGGCTTCACGCTGATGCCGATCATAGGCCTGCGCCGCGCCTTCGCTGCACGTGGCTGGACGCCCGAGACCGCTACGCCGGCGCAGATGTTCACTGTCGCCTGCGATTTCGGCGTCGGCTACGGCACGCTTCTCACGCACCTCGCGGCCGGCGTCAACATGATCTCGCGGGCACGCGCCGCCGCCCTGCAGCGCGTCACGCCGAAAGCCTTGCGCGCCGACATCCTCGGCGCCCTCGACTCCCGCGCCCTTGATTGTCGCCGACCAGTCATCGCGCGGGGCCGACTCTCGACGCCGAGGTCGAGACGCTGCTGCTCCTCCCGCCGGGAACGGAAACGACCGGTAACAGCCTCGTCCATCGAACGCGACCTCGCAGACGGGCGCCTGTTCCGCGCGGTGCGCCCCGGAATCGTCCAGGCGAGCGCCGAAAAGGGCGCGTGGGCGGTCTTCGTCCGCGTCGCGCCCGAAGCCTATGTGGGCCTCGCCCAATATCGCCATCTAGAGAACGACCCGGATGAGTAAATCGAAAGCATCGGCCGCGCTGGAACCTGTCATGATCAACGACACCGACCTGTCGCGCGCCTGGTCGCGCCTTCTGCTCGGCGTCCTCGATGGCGCTGGCACCGAGGTCTCGCCGCTGGTGTTAAGCGTGACCGGATTCGGCGAGAGGGGAGCCGTTCCCGAAACCCAGGCCGTACGCCAGGCCCTGGACCAGCTGCTCAAACGCAAGGGCAGGCTTAAGGTCGAGGATGTCGCCTTCACTATTTTCCCGCAGCGCCTCTGGGAGATGTCGCGCGGCGACCGCGCCCGCCTTTTTGCACTCTATCGCGCGACATTCCCGCGCTGGCAGGCGATGAACAAGAAGGCCAACGGGCGTGGGCTGTATTTCGAGCGCATGGTCATGTACGGCCGCGGGCCGTGCGACGGAAATCAGTTGGAGTGGATCTTGTCACAATATGGTTCGCGAGCGGGCGTGCGCCGCTCGATGCTGCAGGCAACGACCTTCGACCCGGCCCGCGATCATGTAGCGAGCGCGCAGCTCGGCTTTCCCTGCCTGCAGCAGGTCAGCTTCGAGCCGACTGCGGCCGGCCTGGTCGTGAACGCTTTCTACGCGACCCAGCAAATCTTCGACAAAGCCTATGGCAACTATCTCGGGCTCGCCCAGCTCGGCGTATTCATGGCGCATGAGATGGACATGCCCTTGGCGCGAATGAACGTCATGGTCGGGGTGGCCAAGCTCGAACGCATCACCAAGAGCGACCGTGACTTCGCGCCGCTCGTCGCCGCCGCCGAAGCGCTTGTGTCCGGCGCCGGCCTTACCGCCAACGCGGACCGCGATCCCGGTCATGGCCGTCGGAGCGGCATTTTGAGAAAAAAGCTCCCTAAGCCCGCCGCCAAACGTCCGCGCGGCCGCCCGCCCAAATCCGCGCACCGACCCCGGGACAGCCACGCTGCCGTTCGACCTGCCGGTCGCGCCGCGCAACGGCGAGGCGCCAGTTTCCGTCGCGCCGACGCCCGATCATCCTGCGTCATCTCGCGCCCGCCCAGGTCTCGGATGTCTATGAGAGCTATTGGCGCTTCGCCGCCGAACGCCAAGCCGTCTTTTTCCGACGCGCGTGCGGCGAGGCGCGGCCGTGGACCGGCAATGAGGTGCTCGCGACCTACAAATTCACCAACGCCTATCGGGCCTCCGATCGGGCAAGCCAGTATCTGATCAGACGCGTCATCTATCGGGCGATCTGCCGAACACGCCGCGCGAGGTGTTCTTTCGCATCCTGTTGTTCAAGCTGTTCAACAAGATCGAGACCTGGGAGCTGCTGGAGCGGTCGCTTGGCCCAATCACGTTCGAGGATTACCGCTTCGCCCCGTATGACGAGGTGCTGGCACGCGCGATGCGTGCCGGGCGCCCGATCTATTCGGCCGCCTACATCATGCCGCCGGGAAGCAGCGCCTTCGGTCGGCCCGCCAAGCATCAGAACCATCTACTGCTGCTCGACCGCATGATGGAGGACCGGCTCCCCGAACGCCTGGCGCAGACCCGCACCATGCAGGAAGGCTTCGAGAAGTTTAGGGCGTATCCGACCATCGGCGATTTTCTCGCCTACCAGTTCATCACCGATATCAATTACAGCGAAATCACCGATTTCTGCGAAATGGATTTCGTCGTTCCGGGCCCTGGCGCGCGCGATGGGCTGCGCAAATGCTTTGTCGACCCCGGCGGGCTCAACGAGCCGGAACTGATCCGGCTCATGGCCGATCTGCAGGAGCAAGAATTCGAGCGCCTGGGCCTCGACTGGAAGTCGCTGTGGGGACGGCGGCTCCAGCTGATCGACTGCCAGAACCTGTTTTGCGAAGTCGACAAGTATGCGCGCGTCGCACACCCGCACATCGCGGGACGGACGGGCCGCACGCGGATCAAGCAGAAGTTCGAGCCCACTCCTGAGTCGATCGAGCTCTTCTATCCGCCGAAATGGAAGCTGAATGAGAAGATACGCGCCAGCGCCGAGACATCCGCACGTGCGGCCGGTGCAGCCCGGGCGGTTGTCGGGCGATGCGCCGAAGGAGGCGATGATGGATTTCGATAGCTATCAGAAAGAGGCCCTGCGAACCGATCGCGTGCCCGCGCGCGACGGCTCGGATAACGTCCTTTCCCTCATCGTCCCGATGCTTGGGCTCGCAGGCGAAACCGGCCAACTCCTCAGCGAGTACAAGAAGCATCTGCGCGACGGCGAAGCGCACCGGCTCTTCAAGGAGCGCGTGTCCGAAGAGCTGGGTGATCTCCTCTGGTACATTGCCAATGTCGCGAGCAAGTTCGGCCTGACGCTCGACGAGATCGCGGCCGCCAACCTCGCTAAAGTGAAGGCGCGCTGGGCGACCGAGCGCACAGAGCCGCTGTGCTTCGATGCGACGCTTCCAGAAGGCGAGCGGCTTCCCCGCCGGTTCGAGGTCGAACTGGTCGACGTCGAAGGCGAGGATCTCCAACGGGTCCGCGTGGCCATCAACGGCGTGCCGTTCGGCGGCGAGCTGACCGACAACGCCTATGATCCGGACGGCTACCGGTTCCATGACGTCTTCCATTTCGCTTACGCCGCCGTGCTCGGATGGTCGCCGATCACGCGCGCCTTGCTGCGCCGGAAGCGTAAGAGCCGCCCCTTGCTCGACGAGGTCGAGGACGGCGGGCGCGCCGCGGTGATCGAGGAGGGTGTGGCCGCGCTCGCTTTCGACTATGCCCGACGCCATCACATGCTCGAGGGCGTCAGCGTGCTCGACTTCCAGCTCTTGCGCACGATCAAGGACATGACCTCGCATCTTGAGGTCAACCAGTGCGCCACGGGCGAGTGGGAGCAGGCGATCCTGCAAGGCTTCAAGGTGTGGCGCGCCATCCTGGCGGCGCGTGGCGGTCGCATCGCCGTCGACCTCGACCAGCGGCGCCTCGACTATCTCGGCCCGGCCGGGGCCGATCAGCCGCGTTCCGACCCTTCGCCGTGAGCCGCACCGCCGACCGCGATGGCGCTCGCCATGGCCATCGCGCCGGCATGGCTGATGCTGAGCCGCCATTCGGTGATACCCTGCTCGGCGGCGGCCTTTGCGGCGCCGCCTATAAGCCGGACCTGCGGCGCCGCTCCCGAAGCACGGTGGATGATGACATCGGAGAACGCCACGCCAGCGCCGAACCCTGTTCCCAGCGCCTTCAGAACGGCTTCCTTCGCGGCGAACCGGCCCGCCAGACGTTCAACTCGATCGGGTCCGCCGCCCACCTCGTCGAGCTCCTCCTGAACAAAGCAGCGCGGGATCAACGGATCGCGCGCATCCTCAATCCAGCGCCGCATCTCGGCGATGTCGACCAGATCGATCCCGTGTCCGACGATGTTCACATCCACCGCCAATCTCCGCCGTGTCGCCCGCAACTCGTGGCGCGCCGGCCGTGCGGTTAGACGCGCAACAACGCGCTGTTCAAGCGGATAACTATGACCCCGCGATGAACGTCCGTGAGGACGAGGATACGCCATGACGAAGACCGGTCAACTTGACGCGTCAGCAACATGTTCTGGAGCGGCGAAACCTTGAACGAACGATTGACGCCGCTCATCGAGCCCTTCGCGCCCGAGCGGATCGATTGTGCGGCCTACACCTTGTCCGTGGGCCCCGAAATTTATGTGTCGCCGAATGATCAAACTGCTGATCCGACGACGGCCACGATCCGCAAGCTCGCCCAGGGCGATGCGTTCACCATCCCGCCGGGCCAGTTCGCCTTCCTGCTCACCGAGGAGACCGTCTCCGTCCCGGCCGGCGCACTCGCCTTCATTTCGATCCGGGCAAAGATCAAGTTTCGCGGTCTGGTGAACGTATCCGGCTTTCACGTGGACCCGGGCTATCGCGGCCAGCTGACCTTCGCGGTCTTCAATGCGGGACCCGTGCCGATTCATCTCAGACGCGGCCAGCCCATCTTTCTCATCTGGTATGCGAGCCTGGACCGCGAGTCCGCATTCAAGAAGGACGGCCCTGTCCACATGGGCATCGACACCGAGCTGATCACTGGTATCGCGGGCGAGCTGCAATCCTTCGCGGGTCTCTCCAAAAAGGTGAAGGACGTCGATAAGGCGCTAGGCGATCGCATGCACGCCATCGAAAAGGAGCAGACCTTTTACCGCGTGATCGGCGCGGTCGCACTCGCGCTCGTGGTCGCCTTGACCGCGAACTGGCTGAAGGACGTCGCCAGTCCGCGGCTGGCGGCGCTGCCACAAGCCCTGACCGCCCCGCAGCCTTCGCCGTCCTCTAGTCGTCCATGACCCCTCTGTTACTTGAGCCCACGCAGCCCGCACACCACGGAGCTCGGCCCGCGACCTCCAAGTTCTGGAAAGGCTTCCAGATGACGCTCTTCGGTCAATATGGTCCCGGCCTGAGTGCGATGTATGAGCGCTTGCGATGCCGACGACGCCAGCGACGCGGAGCAGAAGGCCTATTGGATGGGCTCTGGCCGCGGGTTCGCCTGCACCTTGACGGGCACTTCGCGTCCGCCTTCGCATGCGACACCGATTAAAGATTTTGAAATTTGCGTCTGGCGGCCGCCTTTTTCGATCTGAGCTATGCGCTTGATCGCGGCGGCGAGGGCAGGCCGGACCTCGCGACCCGGCTGCCCACTGGCGAGCGCCTCTGGATGGAGCAGTCGCCCCGACCTTGGGCGCACCCAACAATCCCGATCGGCCAGCGGACCTGATCCCGGACAAACCGCTTGCGACCAGTCCCCGTTGAACAGATCCTGATGCGCTACGCCCCGGCGCTGCGCGAGAAACGCACCGATTTCTCGCCTATCGGCAGGCGGGCGTGGTAGCCGAGGGCCATCGTTGCGTCATCGTTGTTAGTTCGGCTGCGCTCTGGCCCCATGTCGAAGGCGTCGGCCTGCCGTGCATCCTGAGTGCCGTCTTCCCCATTGGCGACGTCCGGATCGTTTGTGGACCGGGGGACGCTCGCCGTCGTATCCGCGTCGAACATGAACATCGCGGCGAAGTGTTCCGGGCGGAGGCGCTGATATTCCAACCACCCCGGCAATTTCGCCTTGGGCCAGGAGTATCATCGCGCGTCGGACGCCGATGGCTTCAGTCTGCCGGGGATCGAACACAGGATGGACGGGGCGCCGGCGCCGGCCTGACGCACTCGCCGAGCTACCAGGCCGTGCGCCACCAACGGCAGCAGACCGCACTGCGCCCGCCCTCTCGTCCGGTCGGAGCCATGCCATGGAATTTCGGCTAAACTCGCGCCATGCATAAGGCGTCGACTCTGCTGCGGGTTGTGAATCGCTATGAAGAAATTGCTCACGGCGAGATCAAGGCCTCCGCCGACCGCTGGGGCCTCGCGGTCTATCCCAGGGTCCGACTGGCGACGTCATCGATCTCCATGGCCGTGGCGTCGTCGCGAAGCTGAAGGGCTACGGCCTGCAAGCCCATTTCGACTTCGTCGTCTGCCGCAATCAGTGGAAGCCGGATTACGCCATCGAGTTCGACGGCCGCAACCATTCTACGGCGGTACAGATAGCGCGTAACCAGAAGAAAAACCAGCTGCGTGCGCTTGCCGGATTTCCGGTCCTACGCATCAACAGTAACTATCTCTCACCGACGTTCGGGGGCATGTCGCTGCTGGCCTGGCCGGCGCCTTGGCCGCCGGCACACCCCCATCTGCGGGGGATATCCCCCGCAACGCCCCCGATCGAATAAGCCGATGACACGATGATAGCAGATCGACGATCCGCGATTCGCTGGCGATCAGAAATCACGGCGAAGGCGTGCTGCGGGCAGCCAACGAGCCCCTAGCGCCGATCTCGCCGATTACACCCGGCCGTCACCTTGTTTTGCGCCCTCCAGCAGCGCCCTCGATCCGTCCCGCTTGGCGCTCGCCGTCGGCCACTCTGGCGCGGCCGCCCGCATGTCAACGGCTGCCCCGTTCCCGCAGCGGTCGTCGAGCCGCCCGCTCCCGTGACATGCTGGCCTGCTGCCACGCCCCTCCGGCTTCCCCCGCTCACGAAGCGGGAAACGGAGGTTTATATGTATAGAGTTCTTAACAAGCACGCCGCCGGCAGGCATCATGGCGCGATCTACATCGGGCGCGGCAGCAAATGGGGCAACCCGTTTCGAATCGGCGTCGATGGCGATCGTGCGGCCGTCATCGCCAAGCATGCCCGCTGGCTGCGGGATCAGCATCACCTGCTGCGCGCGCTCGACGAACTTCGTGGCAAGGATCTGCTGTGCTTCTGCGCGCGCAGCATGCCACGGCGATCTGCTGCTGCGGCTCGCCAACGCGTCGCGGGAGGGGTGCATCGCGTGGTGGCGCTCGGCCGGATGACCGCCCTCCACACATCGCGCAGTCGCGGGCCGGCATAGCGGCCGGGCAGAGCTCCGATCGCCCGCCGCCGCAGCCGTGAGCCACGGCTTAGAGTGAGAGTCAGGCCGGGTCGGCCGTGACGGGTTGGAGATCGCGAGAGAGGCTCGCGGCGCCCGCCGCGGAGACCCGCGATGTCACGTTCAGCCGCTCGCGCTCGTGCCGGTCAGGACCGGACGAGCCTCTATTCCGAAATAACCAACAAGATCACCGCGGAACTGGAGGCCGGCCGCGTGCCTTGGGTCCAGCCCTGGGGGACGGCCGCGGCGAAAGCATCGCTCGCCATGCCAAAAAACGCCGCGACCCAGCGCCGCTACTCCGGTGTGAATGTTCTCATTCTCTGGGATGCCGTCGTCGCCCGCGGCTTTGCCGACCAGAGCTGGCTCACCTTCCGCCAGGCGCTCAGTCTCGGCGGAAATGTCCGCAAAGGCGAGTACGGCACCACCGTCGTCTATGCAGATCGCTTCATCCCTGATGACGAACGCAAGCGGGCGGAGCGCGACGGTTACGAGCCCGGCGCGATACCGTTCCTCAAACGATTCACGGTCTTCAACACCGATCAGTGTGAGAACCTTCCCGACGGACTGATCAGCGTCCCGCTGCGCGTGTCCGAGGGGCTGATGCTGCCCCAAGCCGAGACGCTGATCGCCGCGACCGGCGCCGACTTCCGCATGGGAGGCGATCGCGCCTTCTACAGCCCGGCCCACGACTACGTCCAGGTGCCGCGGCCCGACGCCTATTTCGAGCCCATCAACTGGCACCGGACAGCCCTGCACGAGCTCGGTCACTGGGTCGGTCATCCCTCGCGGCTCGCTCGCGATCTGACCGGCACTTTCGGCTCGGCGCTCTATGCTAAGGAAGAACTGGTCGCGGAGATGACCAGCGCCTTCGTCTGCGCCTCGCTCGGCATCGTGCCGACGGTGCGCCATGCCGACTATATCGGCTCCTGGCTCGAGGTGCTGCGCGAAGACGATCGCGCCATCGTCCGCACCGCCAGCGCCGCCTCGAAGGCAGCCGACTACCTCCTCGCCTTCCGGCCCGCTCCTTCCGAGCCCGTCGACACGATACAGGCGCCCGACGAGTTGGAGATGGCGTGATGCACTTTCGTCGCTAGCCTCCGGTGCCGGCCGACTAGGGCGGCCGGTACGCCGACCACCCTGGCGAGGATGCAACAGCGCGGGAGAGGCTTGCTGCCGGCGCAGCTACGGCAATTAGCAACGCCGGAAACCTCCAGAAACGGAACTGCGGCACGTCGGGCGCTGGTCGTGCGGGCGCGGCGGCCCACTCCCGTCTCGGCCAGAGAGGGAGAGGAAGGCGGGGAATTCCGTGACGGGTTGAAGGTCGAGAGAGAGGCTTTCGGCCGCCCGTCGCGGAGAATATCGACATGGCAACCGCCGTTCAGAAGATCACCCTCAGCGCCTCGCGCGACATCCCCTTCAACAAGCTGGTGCTCAGCCAGGCCAATGTTCGCCGGGTCAAGGCCGGCGTCTCCATCGAGGAGCTGGCCGAGGACATCGCCCGGCGCACACTGCTGCAGAGCTTGAGCGTCCGGGCCGTGCTGGACGCCGAGGGCCAGGAGACCGGCATGTTCGAGGTGCCGGCCGGTGGCCGCCGCTTCCGGGCGCTCGAGCTGCTGGTGAAGCAGAAGCGGATGACCAAGACCCAGCCCGTGCCGTGCGTGGTGCGGGAGGGCGGCCTCGGCGAAGAGGATTCGCTGGCCGAGAACGTGCAGCGCGTCGCCCTGCATCCGCTCGACCAGTTTCGCGCCTTCCAGACCCTGCGCGAGAAGGGGCTGAGCGAAGAGGAGATCGCGGCCCGGTTCTTCGTGAACCCGACCGTCGTCAAGCAGCGGCTGAAGCTCGCGGCCGTGTCCGACAAGCTCCTCGACGTCTATGCCGAGGACGGCATGACGCTGGAGCAGCTCATGGCGTTCACGGTCACCAACGACCATGCGCGCCAGGAGCAGGTTTGGGAGTCGCTCGCCCGCGCCTACAACAAGGAGCCGTACTACATCCGCCGCCAGCTTACCGAAGGCGCGGTCCGCGCCGCCGACAAGCGAGCGCAGTTCGTCGGCGTCGACATCTATGAAGCGGCCGGTGGCGTCGTGCTGCGCGACCTGTTCCAGCATGACGATGGCGGCTGGCTCCAGGATCCGGCGCTGCTCGACCGCCTGGTCATCGAGAAGCTCCAGGCTCAGGCCGAGACCCTTCGCGTCGAGGGCTGGAAGTGGATCGCGGTCGCGCCCGACTTCCCTTATGGGCACACCGCCGGCCTGCGCCGCCTGAGCGGCGAGACCGTCGATCTCACCGACGAGGAGCGTGCGAGCCACGACGCCTTGAAGGCCGAATACGACCGGCTCGAGGAAGAATACGCGCAAGCCGACGAATTGCCGGACGAGGTGGACCAGCGGCTCGGCGAGATCGAGACCGCGCTCGCCGCGTTCGACGCGCGGCCTGTCGTCTACGATCCGGCCGAGATCGCCCGCGCTGGCGTGTTCGTCAGCATCGACGCCGACGGCGATCTGCGGATCGAGCGCGGCTACGTCCGTCCGGAAGACGAGGCGCCGGCCGAGCCGGTCGAGGGGAGCGACGGGGACGCCCCCGCAGCCGGCCAGCCGAACGGTGCGATCCAGCGCACCGTTATCACTGTCGGCGGCGGCAATTCCTCCGAGCCGGAGCCCGAGGGGGACGAGGACGATGGCCTCAAGCCGTTGTCGGAGCGCCTCATCACCGAGCTGACGGCGCATCGCACGCTGGCGCTGCGCGACGCGCTGGCGAACGATCCCGGGCACCGCGTTCGTGGCAGTGCTGTACACGCTTTGTCTCGGCGCATTCTATCGTATGTCGTCAGCCACTTGCCTCGAGATCTCGGCCAAGAGCACGACCTTCAATGCCCAGGCGCCGGGGCTCGCCGACAGCGCCTCCGGCCAAGGCGATCGAGGCGCGCCATCAGCAATGGGCGAAGCAGTTGCCCAAGACCGAGGACGATCTCTGGGACGTGCTGGTGGCGTTCGACAGCGACAGCCAGGCGGCGCTGTTCGCGCATTGCGCTTCGCTCAGCGTCAACGCCGTGCATGAGCCGTGGAGCCGCAGCCCGCGGCGCCTCGCTCACGCCGACACGCTGGCGCGCGCGATGAACCTCGACATGGCGGCAGCCGGCTGGTCCCCGACCGTCGACAATTACCTCGGCCGCGTCCCGAAGGCGCGCATCCTCGAAGCGGTGCGGGAGGCGAAGGGCGAGCAATCGGCGCAGCTCATCGACCACCTCAAGAAGGCCGACATGGCCAAGGAGGCCGAGCGGCTGCTGGACGGCACGGGCTGGCTGCCCGAGCCGTTGCGCACGCCCGACGGTCAGGCGGCCGAGGCCGATGGCGAAGGGTGAAGCCGGTGCGACGCCTCTCCCGGCGTTCCTCGCCGATGCCGAAGACGACGGCGCCGGCGATCCGGCGGCGTCCGATCCCGAGGAACCCCAGCCGCACGCCGTCGCGGCGGAATGATCGCACACAGGCGGGGCGGCGGCGGCCGCCCCGCACCTTTCCATTCCTCGAGCCCGGCCATCGCGCCGGGCTTTCTATTTCTGGAGACCCGTCATGACCGACTGGTACGCCCGTTGCGCTTACGATCCCGAGGTCAAGCAGCGCTTCCACACTGCCGCACGCGCGCAGTTACGCCGATTGGCGACGACGCTGGGCTTTCGACCCGGATCGTTCGATCTCCGCTCGAACCTCGGCGGGATCGCCGTATCGGGCGAGACCACGCTCCACCACGATGATGTTTATATCCAGGTTTGCCAGCCCGCGAGCGGCGCCGATTCCGGCATCCTCATCCGCACCTGCCAAGGCAGGCGCGATTACACCGGCGGCCGCAACCATTTGGCGCCGCTCCGCCTGCTCGACGATACGCCGGCCTTGGCAGCGCAGGTGCGCGCAGTCATGGCGACGAAGAACAGCGCGCTTTCAGCAGCACCGTCCTCGCGCCCGGCGCCGGCTCGGCATCGCTGAGGCGTCAGTCCGGCACGCAAGGCGTTGCGCGATCGTTGAGCGCCTTCGGCGCGCACGCCCATCGCAGACTGATCCGCGGGCCGTCGGACAAGCAGACGGTGGCCAGCACGGGATCGGTTTCCATGAGAGGGAGAGGCCGGCCGGGACGGGTTTGAGCCGGCTGGGGTCGAGAGAGAGCGCCCCTTCGGTTCACCCCGTTCCCGCTCTCCTGGATGTCCCTCATGAATTCTACGTTTGTCTCTGCGGCCGCATCGCGGCTGCCCCTCTCGCCGTGCCCGCGGTTTCGCAGCCGGACGCTGGCGTCGCGCTGGTCGCGGCCGCTGGCTTGCTGCTCGCCGATCTCGAGCGCGGCCGTGCGATCGATGCGCCGGCGCTTCGCACTGCGATGATCGCAGCCTTCGACGGTTCGGACGCCGAGGGCATCTGGGACTGGAAGACCGCCTACGACGCCTGCGAAGCGGCGCAAATCCTGTTTCTGCGCAAGTTCGGGCCCGTCATGCGCGGGCGGGCTGTGTCACCATCGGCGTTCCTCGCCATGCTGGCCAAGGTGGCGGCGCTGCTTCCGTCGCACACGCGCCGGTCCGAGGAGAGCCAGGCGCTCCAACAATTCTCGACGCCCCTCGGGTTCGGCTTCGTCGCGAGCGTCGCGGCAGCGATCATGCCCACCGATCTCGTGCTCGAGCCTTCGGCCGGCACGGGCTTGCTTGCCATCCACGCCGAGCTCGCGGGCGGCAGCCTGGTCCTGAACGAGCTCGCCGACACGCGCGCGCACCTGCTCGACCGCCTGTTCCCGGGTGTCGTCGTCACGCGGCACGACGCTGCGCACATCCACGACCTTCTGGACGACGCCGTGCGTCCGAGCGTCGTGCTGATGAACCCGCCTTTCTCGGTCGCCGCCCATGTCGACGGCCGGGTCGCCGACGCCGCGCTGCGTCACGTTTCGTCCGCGCTGGCGCGTGTCGCCGAGGGCGGCCGCCTGGTCGCCATTACCGGCGCCAGCCTCTCGCCCGACAATCCCTCCTGGCGCGACAGCTTTATCCGATTGCAGCAACGCGGCCGCATCGTGTTCTCGGCGGCCGTCGATGGCCGGGCCTATGCCCGCCATGGAACCAGCGCTGAAACGCGCCTGACGGTTATCGACCGCATACCCGCCGACGATCCGACGGCGTTCCCGGCTTCGCCGGGTACGGCAAACGACACGGCCATCCTGCTCGACTGGGTGACGAGGCTTGTCCCGGCGCGAAGCGCCGTGAAGGTGGCTCCGACCGTAGGATGCGCCAGCGCGCCAATCGCAGCGCGGATGGCGGCCGACACGTCCGCTGCCCAGCGCAGGATCGCCACGCCGGTCCGCTGCGGCGGTCATTGAACCCGCTGCCGTCGAACTCGCCTATGAGGCCGTGGACTGGGCGCCGGCGCAAAGCGGACGCATCACCGAAGCGCTCTATGAAGGATACGGACTTCAGTCGATCCGTATTCCCGGATCTGCGTCGCATCCGACGCGGCTGGTGCAGTCGGCCGCCATGGCCTCGGTCGCGCCGCCGAAGCCCAGCTATCGGCCGCATCTGCCGGCGGCCGTCATCGCCGACGGCCTGCTGTCCGACGCTCAGCTCGAAAGCGTGATCTACGCCGGCGAGGCCCATGCCGGCTATCTCGCCGGATCATGGACCGTCGATGAGACCTTCGACGTCGTTTCGGCCGCGCCCGATGACGCCGAGACAGCCGTCCGCTTCCGCAGAGGCTGGTTTCTCGGCGATGGCACCGGCGCCGGCAAGGGCCGCCAGGTTGCCGGCATCCTGCTCGACAACTGGCTGAAGGGCCGCCGGCGCGCGGTGTGGGTCTCCAAATCCGACAAGCTGATCGAGGACGCCCAGCGCGACTGGTCTGCGCTGGGCCAGGAGCGGTTGCTGATCACGCCGCTCGCGCGCTTCCGGCAAGGCACGCCGATCCGCCTGGACGAAGGCATCCTATTCACAACCTACGCCACGCTACGGTCCGACGCGCGCGAGGAGAAGGTTTCGCGCGTCCGCCAGATCGTCGATTGGTTGGGCTCCGACTTCGACGGGGTCATCGTCTTCGACGAAAGCCACGCCATGCAGAACGCCGCCGGCGGCAAGAGCGAACGTGGCGACCAGGCGCCCTCCCAGCAGGGACGAGCGGGCTTGCGCCTGCAGCACGCCCTGCCGGATGCCCGCGTGCTCTACGTCTCCGCGACCGGCGCGACCACGGTCGACAATCTCGCCTATGCCCAGCGGCTCGGCCTGTGGGGCGGCGAGGATTTCCCCTTCGCCACCCGTGCCGAGTTCGTCGAAGCGATCGAGGCCGGCGGCGTCGCGGCGATGGAAGTGCTCGCCCGCGACCTGAAGGCGCTCGGCCTCTATGCCGCCCGGTCGCTCTCCTACGAGGGGATCGAATACGAGCTCGTCGAACACCGGCTCACCCCCGAGCAGGTCCGCATCTACGACGCCTATGCCGGCGCCTTCCAGGTCATCCACAACAACCTGACCGCGGCGCTGGAAGCCGCCAACGTCACGGGCGAAACCGGCACGCTGAACCGCCAAGCCAAGTCGGCCGCCCGTTCGGCCTTCGAAAGCGCCAAGCAGCGCTTCTTCAATCACCTGATCACCGCGATGAAGACGCCGGCGCTGATCGCCGCGGTCGAGCGCGATCTCGAAGCCGGCCATGCCGCCGTCATCCAGATCGTCTCGACCGGCGAGGCGCTGATGGAGCGGCGGCTCGCCGAGATTCCGACCGAGGAATGGGGCGACGTCCAGGTCGACATCACGCCGCGCGAATACGTTCTCGATTACCTCGCGCACGGCTTCCCGACCCAGCTCTTCGAGCCGTTCACCGACGGCGAGGGCAATCTCTCGTCCCGGCCCGTCTACCGCGACGGCCAGCCGGTCCAATGCCGCGAGGCCGTCGAACGGCGCGACCGCATGATCGAGCGCCTGGCGTCGCTCGCCCCCGTCCAGGGCGCGCTCGACCAGATCGTGCAGCGGTTCGGCACGGAGATGGTGGCGGAAGTGACCGGCCGCTCGCGGCGCATCGTGCGCAAGGCGGGATCGGGTGGCCTCGACCGTCTCGCGGTCGAGGCCCGCGCCGGCTCGGCCAATCTCGCCGAGGCGCAGGCCTTCATGGATGACGAGAAGCGCATCCTGGTCTTCTCCGATGCCGGCGGCACCGGCCGTTCCTACCATGCCGATCTCGACGGCGAAGAACCGCCGTCTGCGCGTCCACTACCTGCTGGAAGCGGGCTGGAAGGCCGATACCGCCATTCAGGGCCTCGGCCGCTCGAACCGCACCAACCAGGCGCAGCCGCCGCTGTTCCGGCCGATCGCCACCGACGTCAAAGCCGAGAAGCGCTTCCTCTCCACCATCGCGCGCCGCCTCGACACGCTCGGCGCCATCACCAAGGGCCAGCGCCAGACCGGCGGCCAGGGTCTGTTCCGCGCCGACGACAATCTCGAATCCGTCTATGGCCGGGCAGCGCTGCGCCAGCTCTATGTCCTGCTCTACAGCGGCAAGGTCGAGGGCTGCTCGTTTCAGGCGTTCGAGGACGCGACCGGCCTCCGCTTGACCGATGGCGACGGCAGCTTGCGCGAGGACCTGCCGCCGATCACCACCTTTCTCAATCGGCTCCTCGCGCTGACCATCGATCTGCAGAACACGCTGTTCGGCGTGTTCGAGGATCTGCTCCGGACCAAGATCGAGGGCGCCATCGCTTCGGGCACCTATGATCTCGGCGTCGAGACCGTGACTGCCGAGAGTCTCATCGTCACAGATCGCCGGACGCTCTACGTCCATCCGCAGAGCGGCGCCGAGACGCAGGTATTCACCATCACCCGCCGCGATCGCAACCGGCCGTTCACGCTCGCCGAGGCGCTCGACCGCGCAAATGATCCGCGCGCCCGGCTGCTGGTCAACAGTCAGTCCCGGCGCGCGGCCGTGCAGGTGCCGGCGCCGAGCCTGATGCTCGACGACGGCGAAGTCGAACGCCGCGTGCGGCTGCTTCGCCCGATGGAGCGCACCGCGATCCCGCTCGCCATGATGGCGCAGACGCATTGGCAGGACGCGGATCGGGCTGACTTCGTCCGCGCCTGGGAGGCCGAGATCGCCGCGCTGCCGGAATTTACCGACAGCAACCTGCACATCGTCACCGGCCTGTTGCTGCCGATCTGGAAGCGGCTGCCGAACGACTCCATGCGCGTCTACCGGCTCCAGACCGACGATGGCGAACGCATCATCGGCCGGCTGGTCTCGCCGGCCTGGGTCGCGCAGGCGACGCAGGTCGATGCGCCGACACTGAGCCCGGCCGACGCCTTCGTCGCCGTGCTCGATGGACGGACGGTCTTGCAGCTTCAGGACGGGCTCGAGCTTCGCCGCGTCAAGATCATGGGAGACTTCCGCGTCGAGCTCTCCGGCTTCACCGACGGCATGGTCGACCGGCTGAAGGCGATCGGCCTGATCTCCGAGATCATCTCGTGGAAGCTGCGCCTGTTCGTGCCGACCGGCGCGGACGGGGCCGGCGATCCTCGGCCAAGGTGATAGAGCGGCATCCGCTCATCCGCATAGCCGACAGAGCGGCGGCGTGAGGTGGACACGATGTCGTCTCAAGCCGCCGAACTGGCGCACCGGCTCGCGCGCGATGCCGAGGCGGTGTGCCGCCACTATCTCTCCAATGGCCGTCGCGAAGGCCGCTACTGGCTGGTCGGCGATGTCGCCAACACGCCGGGCCGCAGCCTGTTCGTCCGGCTGAGCGGGCCGGACAGTGGCAAAGGCGCCGCCGGCAAATGGACCGACGCCGCCACCGGCGAGCATGGCGATCTCCTCGACCTCATCGCGCTCAACCGGGGGCTCGACCGCCTGCGCGACGTGCTCGACGAAGCCCGATCGTTCCTCAGCCTGCCGCGGCCCCGAACCCGCGGCCGACAGATTCGGCACGGGATCCCGCGACCGCGCGGATCGCCAGAATCCGCACGGCGTCTGTTCGCCATGGCGCAGCCGATTACGGGCACGCTCGCGGAAGCGTATCTGCGCACACGCGGCATTACGGCTTTGCACGGAGTTCGGCGCCCTCCGCTTCCACCCCCGCTGCTACTATCGGGCCGATGCCGACGCCCCGACCGAGACCTGGCCGGCGCTGATCGCCGCGGTCACCGATCTCGGCGGCAGGATCACCGGCGCGCATCGCACTTGGCTCGATCCATCGGGTCGAGGACAAGGCTCCGGTCGACACGCCGCGGCGGGCGATGGGCCATCTCCTCGGGAACGGCGTCCGCTTCGGCGTGGCGAACGACGTGATGGCGGCCGGCGAAGGCATCGAGACCATGCTGTCGCTGCGCAGCGTCATGCCGACCATGCCCATGGTCGCCGCGACTCTCCGCCAATCACCTCGCCGCCATCCTGTTTCCCGGCAGCACTGCGCCGTCTCTACATCGCCCGCGATGCCGATCCGGCCGGAGACGCGGCGCTGGCGACCTTGAACGACCGCGCAGACGCGGCCGGGATCGAGGCGCTGACGCTGTCGCCAGCACTCGGCGACTTCAACGAGGATCTGCGCCGCCTCGGCACCGGCGATCTTCGGGCGGGTTTGCGTGTGCAGCTCGCGCCGGAGGACGTGGTCCGCTTCATGGACTGGGCGACGGCCGAGACGGGATGATGCGGCCTGGCTCTGCACGTCGCTCGATCGCATCGGATCGCGATGAAGCCTCTCGTGTCGGAAGAGGGCCGCGCCCACGGCCTTCGAGAGGGCGATCGGACGGCAAGCGGCCCGGGCCCGCAACGGCGGGCCGGCGACTTTTTCCGCCGGGACCACCCACCGCGCGGGCTAGCGGGGACCGCCGGCATTTGCATCGCGAAACAAAATAGCCGCCGCCCGCCGTCCTCCGCTGCGCTCCGGCCGCTGTCGCTGCGCTCGGCGGTGCAGGCCCGGTCCGCCCGCCGTCTGGTGATCGCCACGAAGGCCGCGATGGGCGCGGCCGATCCGACAAGGGACATCACCATGGCGACCGACCACGACGACCAAGGCTTCGAGCCACCGCACACCTCCTCTCCGACCGACCACGTCCTCACCGAACTGCAGCTCTACGGCCACCGCCCCTTCCAGGACGAGCCGGACCCGAGACCGCTGCCCGAAGCCGACGCCATCGGCGGCGCCGTCGCCGACATCTTCGACGCCCTGGTCGCGACGCTGAGCGACACGCGCCTCGAACCCGATCTCGAGGACCTGCTCTGGTCGACGGTCAATCTCTTCCATCGCGCCATCGACCGGATCGAGCGCGAACTCGACGACAACGAACAGGCGCAGCGGCGCAGCCAGAAGGAACAGGACGGCTCGGAAATCCGCTCGGTCGAACTCGAGCGCCTCATCGCGCAAGGCCTGACGCTCATCGAACGGCGCAACACCATGGAGTTCTTCCGCGACCAGGCCGCCGACCAGTTCGAACGCCACACCGGCTCAGCCTGGCGGCCGCGCTCGGGTTCGATGGTCAACCATCGCACGCTGACCGCCGCCATGATCGACAGCCGCGATTTCCTCGCCGCCAAGCGCCGGGCCGACACCGAGGTACTGCTGCCCGCCGGGCCCAAGATCGCCTTCACCGGCGGGCTCGATTTCAACGATCACCGCGCAATCTGGGACCGGCTCGACAAGGTCCACGCCAAGCATCCCGACATGGTGCTGCTGCACGGCGGTTCACCGAAGGGCGCCGAGCGCATCGCCGCCTGCTGGGCCGACAGCCGCAAGGTCCGACAGATCGCCTTCAAGCCCGACTGGACCCGGCACGCCAAGGCCGCGCCGTTCAAGCGCAACGATCAGTTGCTCGATGCCATGCCGATCGGCGTCATCGTCTTCCCGGGCCCGGCATCCAGGCCAATCTCGCCGACAAGGCCAAGAGGCTCGGCATCCCGGTCTGGAGGTTCGGCGACGGCGGCGCATGAGCGCCGCCACCCTCACTTTGAATTTCTGCGTTCGACCCTTCTCGCGTGCTCGGTTGGGCCGGGCAACGGCGGGTTGTGGCCCCATTCCGGTCATTGTCCGGGCAGGCCGCGTTTATCTCTGTTGGCCGAGGGCGGTCTTCACTCCACGACGGCGGGCAGCCCGTCGATCGCTCACCGCGATCCTGGTAAAAGCAGCACGCAAGGGTCGCCCTTCGGGGTGAGGATCGTCGTTCGTTGCTTGCCGCGCGTGACGCTGACCCGGAAGTTCTGGCGGGCATGATCGTCAATTTCGTCTCGCGCGTTGCGGCGCACAATCCGGTCGAAATTCGCGACGAGCCTTGGGCACGTATTTCTTTAGCTTTAGCGCGCCGCTGATGCTTTCGAGCACGCCGGAAATGCCCAACTCGGGATCACTTGCCACCGAATACCCGGCGAGCCTGGCGATGGTGTCCTCCCACATTTGCGGCCGGACTTCGCGCAGCCACAGGATGATATCCAGGAGACCGCCGCGCTCTAGACTGAGGGCGCGCGAGACGGTGCGCAGCGAGCGGAGATAGAGAAACCCGCAAATTTGCTTGTCTCTTCTGGAAAAGCCACTCGGCTCGTCCTCCTCGCTAAGGCTGCGGGTGAAGTACGTTCTTCCCTCGAAATCGTCCTCGGCGTCATCGTACCACCCTCGGAACGTGACACGGAGTGCCTCGGAAATCGTTGAGGCGTCGATCCCGGCCGGCTCAGGGTGGTCATAGAAGGCGTCAGTTGCTTTATCCCAGAACTCTCACCGTTCTATGTACGCGCCAAATCTCCCCTTCTGCTCGATCTTCGGCACTTCAGCGCCATCCGGGTCCGCCCGGGGCGGTTCGCCTTGCCCGTCATCCGCCGGCTCAGCGGCCCCGGTAGCATCGGCCGTCGCCACGTCCTCCACACCATCCGACGCAGCGGCGTTCCCGGCGAGATAACGCCCTTGGTAGAAATCGTGCTCGTCGACGGGCGGCCTACGGTTCAGCCGGTCCGGCCCTAGAGCAAGGTCCAGCGCCTCCAGGACAGTGGTCTTGCCCGTGTTGTTGTCGCCGATAAGCACGGCGTGATCCGGGAATAGGACCGTCGCAGAGGCGATACCACGAAAATTTTCTATCTTTAGGCGCCGGACTTTCAATGCTCCCCCGGTACGAACTGGTCGCTCGCCTGGAAACCTACTCGCCAGATGGCAGAGTTGGAAGGGAACACTCCTCGCTCGCGAAGCCTAAAACCGCGGGTTCCAGAGGCAGCCGCCGGATCGGCGAATGGCAGTTATCGGCGTGGAGGCAACACCGAGCACACAAAGTACGATAGTCTGGTGACCACCAAAGCGGTAGATCAGTAAGCGACTAAAGCGACAGCCGCAGATTTTGGCTGCGGCTTTCCATTGAATCCGGCTATACTGTCGTCTGCGCTATGGAGGTGGTGGAGGCGCGACCCTCTGACCCTTGTCGCGCGGACCACTACCATGATCATCATCCGTCTTATACTCGGCGCCCTCGGCATCGGGTTTTTCTGTTGGCTGCTGTTTACGCTCGCGGTCTACGCGCTTCCCTTTTTCGCGAGCGTCACGGCAGGCCTCGCTGCGTTCCACAGCGGCGCCGGCGTGATCGGCGCGATCGTCATCGGGATCGTCGCCGGCGCCGTCACGCTCGGCGCCGGACAGCTCGCCTTCGCCGTGGCCGGATCGCCACTCATCCGCGCTGCGATCGCGCTGCTGTTTGCCGCGCCGGCGGCGGTCGCCGGATATCATGCGACGCTTGCCGTTGCGCACATCGGCGTGTCGTCACAAGGATAGCGCGAGGCGTTCGCAATCATCGGCGCGATCCTCGTCGGCGGCACGGCCTGGGGGCGGATGACGCTCCTGACGGACCCGCTCGGGAGGGCAGACCTCCGTCGCCGGGTTCGGCACAGCCGTTGCTGACGACCGCGAGCACAGAGGATTGAGCTGGCCCAACTCGTCTTGGTAGCTTGAATGGCCTTCAGGATCAGCCGGGCACGAGCATGATCGGGAAAGCCCCGGACGTTGAGCCGCTCTCAATCCAGGGCGGAACTTGTCGGCTCGGCCGGCGACCCCTCTATACGGGTAAGCAGCACGCGGTAACCTGACCGAGGGACGACCCCGCCCTTTCCTCCGCCACGGTTTCTTTCTCTTCGCCTGCCATGCCGCGCCTCTTGTGAACGACACCCCAGGTCCGCCACGTCTTCTCCCGAGGATGCTGTTCGGGTCGCGCGAGCCACACGGCCTCTCTTTGGCTTGATCTGGCCGAAGGGCGGCTGCGCCTCGATCGCCTGGGCCGCAACGGCGCCGGATCGACTTTCTTCCCCTGGGCAATGCCCATTCCTCGCGAGGCAACAAAGTCTCACCGGCGCCATCCTCCGCTCCGCTCCGGCCCGCGAGCGGGTGCGTCGTCGATCGCCCTCGGCTTTCCGATCGCCCATCGAGGCCGCGGTGGTCGCGGGCTCGAGACAGCCGAAGGAGAAGTGACATGGCGAACATCGGTTCCTTCAAGAAGGTCGGCAGCGAGTTGCAGGGCGAGATCGTCACCCTGAGCGTCCAGACCAAGGGCGTCCGCATCGTCCCCGAGGCCAGCCGGGTCAGCGACAACGTTCCCAGCCACCGCGTCTTTGTTGGCCGCGCCGAGATCGGGGCCGCCTGGTCGAAGCGCTCCAACGAGGGCCGCGACTACCTCTCGCTCAAGCTCGACGATCCGAGCTTCACGGCGCCCATCTACGCCAACCTCTTCGAGGACGAGGACGGCGAGGGCTACAGCCTGATCTGGTCCCGCGGCCGCAAGGCCAACGGCGAGTAAGCGGAACCCGGCGGTAAGGCCCCGCCCGGACCTCCGGGCGGGGCTTTCGCGCCGTCATTGACCGTCCGCGGCACCCGTCATCCCCATTCGGCGTTCCGCCGACGCCGACGCACTTGCCGCACGGCCGCTTCGCGCCATCACCCTCCACTGAACCCACATGCCCCGCCCCCTTAGTCGGCAGTTCAAGGCTGAATTAACCCACAGCTTCACCGCAAGTTTTGTCGACCTTCATCTAACGCGGACCGAACTCTGTGTCGCCGTTGGATGTTCCCGCCTGCGATGGACACGCGTTGAAAATCCGCTATAAGCCTCCGCAAGGGAGGAATTCGCGGAACGGGTCACCGCCGGCACCATCTGGGGCATGGCGGCCCCTAACGGCGGCCGATGCCGATCTCAAGCTGGCTTGCCTGTAGAAGCGACTATTTTAGTCGTATGAGTGGCGTGTAGTCCGAAGCCTCCGGAGGTGATCTTGAATGGTCACCTCCCGGCAGGTCCGGGCCGCGCGGGCGCTCTTGGGCTGGACCAAGAGCTGCTCGCGGACAAGGCCCTGGTCGCGCTGACCGCGCTTGAAACGGCTCGAGTTTGATCGGCTCTCCGTGCGGGACGCGACACGGGAAGCCGTGCGGAAGGCGCTCGAGGCCGCAGGCATCGTGTTCCTATCGTCCGGCCGCGGAGAGGGCGTCATGCTGGTCCGGCCGGAGACAAGACAACCGGACGAACAGGCTTGAGCAGGCGGGACACAGTCGTGGGGAGGCGACATTGACCGAACCGAGGATAGACGCGCCGATATTAGATCAGGCGCCGACCGCCGACAAACTGACAGACTATGATCAACTCCATCTGATCACCTACATCCGCCTGCTCGACGCCGATGCAGACTGCCTACCGTGGGAGGAGGCGTCGCGTGCCATATTGCATATTGATCCCGAGACCGAGCCAGAGCGCGCCAGACGCGCGCATCGAAGCCATCTCGCGCGAGCGCAGTGGATGACCCGCGTCGGCTATCGCCATATCTTCATTGACGAGAAGCTGCGAAAATCCGGCGATTTGCGCTAACAAACCCGGCAGATGCAGATTATATCGGTCCGCAACCGCAATTCCGTCGCACGGCTCCGTAATTAGTTCCCAGCACCTTTGGTTATCGGCTGATAACCGGGGCTGCC
>CAWFTG010000002.1:0-161964 GCA_963818695.1 uncultured Alphaproteobacteria bacterium | reverse complement strand
TTCCGAGCCAGGGTCGGCAAAGCGCAATAGTGCGGTGCCGATATGCATTGCTAATCGGGACGCCCCCCCCCCCCAGGCGTTGGAGCCACCAATCATCCCAGCTTTCGGCAACCGATCGGCAAAAATTTAACAGTGTCTCACTGTTGGAAAGGAAAAAATCCTGCGGAATCTTGGATTTCCGGCACCGCGGATGCAGCAAGAGCAGGTTTTCCAGGTAATTCGATCCGCTTCGGGGGCATGCGGACAACAGGATTATCGGATTATACGGCTAAATTGGTTGTGCTCCGGGAGATGATCCGCGCCCGGTTGCGATCGGTCGCTGGGCGATCCGCGGTGGCGGGCGGGTGCAACCCTGCTGACATTTGCTTCTCAAATCGCCCACAGACCTGACAAACTCTAGCGAGCCCTTCGCCAGAGTTCTCTAAGGCTGGCGGCCAATCCGTGCCCGGCCGTTCGGCGATACGGCGAGCTCTCCGGCAATATCCCATCACTCGATCATGCGCAGCAGCCAGATTATGATACGGGATGCCAGGAAACAGATGATGCATGGCGTGAAACCGCAACCCGACCGGCGCCCACAGCGGGACTAGCCGGAGCGCCGGGATAGTTCAACAAATCGAGCAATTGCTGGCTCGCCGTCATTGGGTCACCTAAGGAGCGATAGCGATGCGCCGCCAAGGTGCGCAAGCTGTTCAGGAGCAGGCTGGCGGCGCTGATCAGATAGAGCTGCACCACCGGCTCCGCGTTGATCAATCCTGTAGCGAGGGCAATGGCGATTGCGACGAGATAGGTGAAGACGCCCGCTTCCTGAACGCGCCAGCCGCGTGCCTCCTGCCGCGATGGCGGGTCACGACGGTAATGCGGGTCGACAACCAGCGACGATGCATTGATTGCGACCCATTCCCGAAACCGCCGGTGGAACCACGATAGCGGCCCGAGTATCCCAAATCGCAGCACACCCGCGGGTAGCCCGAGAAAGCTGGAGCAGGCAAACATCACTATGCCGATGCGATTGCCGGGGCGCCCCCAGGGTCTGTATTCCCCGTCCTTCGCGGTGCCGTAGGCGCGTCTCGCGTGATGGTCGAGATGCGAGCCATAGAGAAAACTCGGCACCAGCAAGGGAACGCCGCACAGCAGATTCCACGCGACACGGAACCCCGGGACGCGGCCCGGTGACAGGTGCGCGATTTCGTGGATGAACACGACCGCCCGATACAAAGAGAGCACAGCGACCACCGCACCGACAAGCTTGAGCGGGTTGTTCAGCGGCAGCACTGCACTAGCCGCAAACCCGGCGTAAAAACAAATTATCGAGGCTAGGAAGTCGATCCAGTAGAAAGCGGGTCTTGGGACCAACAAATCGTCAACCGCTCGCCGCAGCTGTCTGATGGGCAGATCGCCCTCGATGACTTCCGGCTGACCCGCAAATGCAGCGGGCACCCCGGGAGTCACCCGACGTTCAGATCCCGTCACCGAGCGGTGTAGCGGGATCAAACCCTCATCATTCGCGAGCAAGGATGGCCGGAACACAGGGTACTTCTTGGAATCTCGGTTTTCCGATACAATTCGACCTCGATTAACATAGAGTGACGCCGGACGTATCTCCAGGCCGGCTGCATCTCCGCTCCAATGCTGATGAATAGCGCTCGCGCTCCAGGCGCGCCAGATACCGCCTACGCTGGCCCCGAGGCCCAGCGGAACCCGGCGAGAGGCAGCCCCATCGAGGTGACCGCGCTGCGCGGATGGCGCGACCGCAATCGCTTCGTCGACCTGCCCTATCGGCTGCATCGCGATGATCCCAATTGGGTCCCGCCGCTGCGTCGCGACATGCACCGGCTGCTCGACCGGCGCCGGAACCCGTTCTTTGATCATGGCGAGGCATGTTTCTGGCTGGCCTGGCGCGACGGGGTCCCGGTCGGGCAAATCAGCGCGCAGATCAATCACCTCCATCTCGAAACCCATCGCGACGAGACCGGCAATTTCGGCCTGCTCGAGGCGGTAGACGACCAGGCCGTTTTTGCTGGCTTGCAGCGCACCGCCGAGAATTGGCTGCGGGAGCGTGGCATGCGTCGGATCCTGGGTCCCTACAGCTTGTCGATGAACGACGACATCGGCGTTCTGGTTTCCGGTTTTGAGACGCCGCCCATGGTCGGCATGCCTTACACGCCTCCCTATTATGCCCAACGCCTCGTCGCGGAAGGGTACGTCAAAGCCAAGGACCTGCACGCGCTACGGGTCACGCTTGCCGATATCGTAACAAGGCACCTCCACCAACTCGAACGCATCACCGCTCGGCTCCGTGCGGAAGGGCGGATCGCCGTACGCCCTCTCGATCCCGCCCGCTTCGCGGAGGAAATGCGGCTGGCTCTCGATATCTATAACGAGGCCTGGACCCAAAATTGGGGGTTCCTGCCGGTGACCGAACGCGAAGCCAAACAGATCATCGACCAGCTGGCGCCGGTTCTTCCGCCGCAAAGCGTGGTCTTCGCGCTTGCCGATGGCGAACCGGCGGCGATGCTGGTCGCCCTCCCCAACCTAAACGAGATCGTCGCCGATCTCGACGGCAAGCTGCTTCCAATCAACTGGCTCAAACTGTTGTGGCGGTTGCGCTTTCGCAAACCAACAACGGCGCGGGTAATGCTGACCGGGGTGCGGCAACGGTATCGCAGATCGGCATTGAGCATGGCGCTCGTCACGTTGATGCTGGGCGAAATCTTGGACGCCGCGCGCCGGGCAAATATCGAGATGGTCGAGTTCTCATGGATCCTGGAGGATAACAAACCCTCCCTCGAAGGCTGCCACGCCATTGGCGCGCAGCTCGATAAGCTCTATCGAATCTACGCCAAGACTCTGTAAGGATGCCACACTGCGTCGCGTCCTATGCGGCCGAAAGAGCTTTGTCATCGGCTGGCGCCAGATGGGGGGCGTTCCAGAGACCAAGGTCGATATCCTCGATCTGCCGATTGATTTGGGCGATCACCTGGCGCGAGAATGGGCCATGATGCAAATAGAGGGCGCTCATCATTACCAGAAACCGCAAGGCCCGAGGGTTGTGGGTTGCGGTGTCGAGGACGCTCTTCCAGAATTGCCCCGTTGTTCCGGGACCCGCATCCGGTAGGCGCCAAACCAGCCGGCCCAGCAAGCGCAGGTCGCGCAACGTTTGCGGCAGCGACGCCTTGAACCTGGGCTTCCCGCATCTGAGCATACGGCCGACACGGCGCACGCGGCCGAAATAGGCGACCGGATCATAGACTGCGTCCAGCACCGCCCGGTAATCCGCGAGCACGTCACGGCGCGGGCGCTTTGTTTCAAAGTTGAGACCGATCGTGCATTGATCGCCCGTATCCTGCGGGCCGGGTGCTTCAGAACCCGGAAAGAGACGCCCCTCGCGCAGCAGCCGACGCCCCAATTGCGTTGTGGGCAGTGCGTACAGCAACCCGACCGTGCACACGGGGATCGCCGTATCCTCGATGCACTCGATCATCCCCTCGGCGGTATTGGCCTTTTCGGTGTCAAAACCCACGATGAAGCCGGCGAATACGAAAATGCCGGCGTCGTAGATTTTGTGAACGCTCTCCTGAAGGCTGCGCCGGGTGTTCTGCTTCTTTCGCATCGAGACCAGAGTGTCGGTATCGGGACTCTCGATCCCAACGAAGATTCCAAAGAAATTCGCTGCTACCAAGGCGCTGAGCAATTCGGCATCGTCGGCCAGATTTATCGACGCTTCGGTCGAAAACTCAAACGGGAAGCTCTTCTTGTTCTGCCAACTCTGTAAATCCGGCAGAAATTTCTTGAGAGCCTTTTTGTTGCCGATCAGGTTGTCGTCGACAAAATCGACGTGGCCGCGGTAACCGAGTGTGTACAAGGTGTCGAGTTCAGCCAAAACCTGCTCGTTCGTCTTGGTTCGCGGCACTCGGCCGTATAGCTCGATGATGTCGCAGAACTCGCAATTGAACGGGCAACCGCGCGAGAACTGGATGCCGACGTGGAGATAATGCTCCAGCTTTAAGAGATCAAAGCGCGGCGTCGGGCTCCTCGTGACATCGGTCTGCCCCATCGGCGCCTCAAAAACGCCTTCCTCGGCTCCGCTCCGCCACGCAGCGACGAAATCCTCCATGATCTCCTCGGCTTCTCCGAGAACTCGGAAGTTCGCGCTGCTATAGATACCCGGCGTCGAGGTAACATCGGGGCCGCCGACCACGACGGGCTTTCCCTGCGCGCGGCACATCTCGATGATGCGGAGGGTATCGGGCTGCTGAAAGAGCATTCCTCCAGTCATCACCAAATCGGCCCATTCGAGGTCAGCCTCGGCGAGAGATTCGGTGTTGCGATTAACGAGCTGCACCTCCCAGGATTGCGGAAGCAGGGCGGCGACGGTAATCAGGCCAAGCGGCGCCGCCGGATAACGCGCCCCCGTCAATTCGCATGTCGCCCGGTAATTCCAGAACGAATCGGCATTGAAACGCGGAAATATCATCAGCACCTTGCAGGCGTCGATCGTCATCTCCTAACCCTTTCAATACCGAGGTCCGACAGTCCGGCCATTCACCCGAGACGGTCGTTAAACCGGCGCCATTCCTCATCGACGGTGCCGATGGTCCACCGGATCTGGTCTTCGGTGTGGGTACCGTTGATAAAAAATCGCAACCGCACCGCGCGCTCTCTCACCCCGGGATAGAGGATCGGTTGCACGTCGATCCCACGTTTTAAGAGGGCATTGGTCAAAGCGACGCACCGCTTCGTATCGCCGACGATCAGCGGCACGACCGAGACACCCTTGCTGGAGCCGGTCGGCAGCTGTCTTTCGCGTGCCAGTTCCAAGAACAGCCCAGCGCGGCGGCGCAGCTCCGCGACCCGTTCGGGCTCGGCCGCCATCACCTGGAGCGCTGCGAACGCGGCCGCGGCATTGGCCGGCGAAAGGCCGACGCTAAAGACAAAGCCGGGGGCGTTGAATTTGAGATTCAGAATCAGCGCGCGCGAGCCGGCAATATATCCGCCGCAGCTGGCGAGCGACTTGCTCAGCGTGCCCATCCAAATGTCGACGTCGCTGCCGGAGAGCCCGAAATGCTCGCGGATGCCGCGTCCTCTTTCCCCCAATACCCCGAGCGAGTGCGCCTCGTCGATCATCAGGAAGACTTTGTGGCGTTCGCGCAGCTCGACGAAGCGCGGCAGGTCGGGGAAGTCCCCGTCCATGCTGTAGACACCTTCGAGGATCACCACCACGCGCTCGTAGTGACGGCGATGACGGTGCAGCAGATCGTCGAGCATCCGCCAGTCATTGTGCCGAAAGGCGATGCGGCGGGCGCCCGAGAGCAGGGCGCCCATTTGTATGCTGTTGTGTACCAGCTTGTCGTGCAGGATCAGATCCTTCGGCCCGAAGAGGTGCGCGATCGTCGTGACGTTGGTCCCATGCCCGCTTACAAAAGCGAGACAGGCCTCGGTATCGAGAAGCTCGGCGAGAGCGCCTTCGAGTTCGATGTGGATGGGCCGTTCGCCGCCTACTATGCGGCTCGCCGACACCGACGTGCCATAACGATCGAGCGCGTCGGCGACAGCCGCCTTCAGGGCAGGATGACCGGAGAGCCCCAGGTAATTGTAATTGGAGAAGCTGATGTACTCGCGGTCGCCGATCCGGGTGGTGTCTCGCACCAGGCCCTGGTGAAAGCGGAAATAGGGAACCCCGCCGATCTCGGGCGGCTCGAGCTCGGCCATCCGCGCCAGCAGGTTCAAATAAGCCGGATGTAGATCGAGGCGGTAATGCGATTCGGGAATCGCAGCGTCCTCTGGGGCGGTCGGGTCTGATATCGGTTCGAGAGGCGCACGGGCAACCCGCTGGCGCATCATGCGATTGGCCAGCTCGCGCTTCTGGTCGGAGGAAGAGTACTTGAGCAGTGCCGATGCAGCTTTGGTCAAAGGGCGCGTTCCTTCGCTCGATCGAGATCATCTTGCAAGAGCCGCCCCATCGCAGCGACAAGCTCAGGCTCGGCCGATGGTTCGAGCTGGTCTCGATCAGCGACGGAATGGGGCGCCCTTGGGGTCGGCGCGCTTGCCAGCCCGATTCCTGAGTGATCGATGATGCGCTGTGCGAGCTTCGCCACAGTCGTCGCGTCCATCAGCTCCAGCGTCGGGATGACGACCCCGAACTGCTTTTCCAAGCCCAGCTGCAGCTCTACCAGCATCAACGAGTCCATGCCCAGATCCAGCAGCGACCGATCGGCCGTCAGCTTCGCCGGGGCCATCCCGACGATGCCAGCGACATGCTTGATCAGGAGCTGCTCGGCGACAGAAACTGCCTCACCGCGCGGGAGGCCGGCAAGATGCGTGCGCAACTCCTCGATGTTTCCGCCGGTGCCCTCACCCGCCGGGTCGTTCGAGAACTCTCGCACCAAGGAGAATTTCGGTGCTTTGGCCACTCCCGGCAAAACCGTGAGCCGCGACCAGCTTATCTCGGCCAACGCAACCTGCGGCGCTCCGGAGCGAATTGCTTGCTCCATCCGGTCGAGCGCACGCGCCGGTACGAGCAGCTTCACGCCGAGCCGCTCGCCAAGCATCCGCGCCACGAGAGTGTTACGCGCCAGGTGGCCAACATCCCCGATCGCCCCCCAGGCGACCGCTAGGGCCGGCAAGCCGAGCCCACGCCGATATTCGGCCAGAGCTTCCAGATACAAATTGGCTGTGACGTAGTTCGCCTGTCCCTCGTTGCCGAACAGAGTTGTCGCCGACGAGTACATAATGAAAAAATCCAGCTCCCGGTCGAGCGTCTGTTGGTGCAAGTTCCACGCCCCGGAGATTTTCGGTCGCAAGACGTCGTAGAAGTCCCGTTCGGTCATATTGACCAGGCTCGAATCCTGGATCACCCCCGCGCAGTGTATGATGCCGCGCAGTGGCGGCATTTCGCGTTGCATGCGACCCAGCAGCGCGGCCATCTGGTTCGCATCAGCAACATCGACGGCAAATTCGTGAACCGCGGCGCCGTCTTGCCGCAAGCGCTCGAGTGCCGTCGCCGCATCGGGCGGGGTGGTCTCGCTGCGCCCGATTACGGCGAGATGGCGGGCCCCCTTCCGCATAAGCCACTGAGCGGTTGCAACACCGAACCCGCCACGGCCCCCGGTGACGAGATAACTGGCCGCGGGTGAAAGCTGAAGCCCGGTTTCGGGTCGGCGCGGGGCGATCGCGGAACGATCGACCCCGTTCATCGCCAGAACAATTTTGCCGATATGGCGAGAGTGCTGCATACAGCGGAACGCCTCGACGGCTCGCGCGACCGGAAAGACTCGGTGCGGCAGCGGGGCAAAAACCCTTTGATCGAGGAGCGGCGCAAGCTCGGCAAAGAGCTGTTTGGAGAGGGCGGGGCGGTCGACCAATAGCCGATCGAGATCGACCCCGAAAAACTGGATGTTGTTGCAGAAGGGCTGCAGCCCGAGTTTGCTATTGGCGTAGAAGTCGCGCTTCCCGAGCTCCACAAAGCGCCCATAGGGCCTAAGGATCGAAAGGCCTTTGTGGATGGCCTCACCGGCTACCGAATTCAAAACCACGTCGATACCCTGGCCGTGGGTAATTTCGCGAATGTCGTCGGCGAAGGCGAGCGAGCGAGAATCGACGACGTGATGCGCCCCAATCCGGGTGAGAAACTCGCGTTTCTCGACCGAGCCGGCGGAAGCGAAAATTTCGGCGCCGACCCATCGGGCATACTGGACGGCGGCCAAGCCGACGCCGCCGGCGGCTCCATGAATGAGAATTCGCTCGCCCTTCTGCAACCGGGCGAGGTGGTGCAGTGAGTAATAGACTGTCGTGGCGGCGACCGGGAGCGTCGCAGCTTCCTCGAAGCTCATGGACGCCGGTTTTTTGAACAGGCCGTCGGCAGGCGCTACGAGATGGGACGAGAAGGCATTGCGGGCGATGCCGAACACCGCGTCCCCGGGGCGGATATGATTTACGCCGTCACCAACCGCGATGACTTCGCCCGCAAACTCCATGCCCAATGTCGCACCCGCGAACCCACCCTCGAAGGCCTCCTCCGGCAAGAGCCCGATGCGCTGCAGGACGTCCCGAAAGTTGAGACCCGCCGCCCGGACCTGCGCAGTGACCTCCCCAGCAGCGGGCCGCGGGATCGCAATCCCCTGCAGGACTACGCGCTCCTGCGCTTCTCCTTGCGCGAAGGTCAATCTGAAGCCCGTTTGGCCGTCGGCGTCATGCGGGGCCGGCTCCGCCATTGTGCGCGTCAGTCGCGGCAAATAGCGCGCCCGGCCGCGCAAGAGGACTTCGTCCTCCTCGTCGTGGTGCAGCAACTCTTGGACCAGCGCCTCACTCGCCGTCGCCGCCGTCCCCTCAGGATCGAGATCGACCAGCCGGCAAGAGATATCGGCCCGCTCGTTGATGATCGTGCGGGCGAGCCCCCAAAGCGGAGCTTGCCAAGGGCGTACACAACCGGCCGACCGGTCCGGCGTCGGCATCGCGCCCGACGTGACGACGGTCAGTCGCGCGGACGCCGCCAGCCCCGCTGCGATCATCGCCTGCACGGCAACCAGCAGGTCGAAACTGCCGTGCCGTTGCGCCGCCAGCGGGTCTGCCGGCGCCGCTTCACCGGTTCCCCGCAGGTGTAGAATATGAAGCGGGCTGACCCCGTCTGCTGCGAGCATGCGGAAAAGCCGTGCGTAGGCGTCCGAGTGCCCGCACGGAACAACGAACCGATCGAGGCCGAGACGATCGAAGGAATGACCGGCCTGAGCGATCACTACGCGTTGTCCCAGCCGATCGAGCGCATGGATCACCGTCGCCGCGGGATCGGCAGCAATGTCGTCGGTAAGTATGAGCCAAGTCGCCGGATCGATCTCGCGGCGTGTCGGCGAGCGTGACGCCGTCGATGGTTTGCGTCCCATCAGCACAGCCCGGGCGGCGATCGGGTCGCGATAGCCGAGCGAAACCACCTCCTCAAATCGGGCGTCCAGGACGGCGCTCTCCCACTCGCTTTCGCCTACTTGATCGGCGGGCATCTCTAGGATGAGATCCAGAAAACCGCGCCCTTTCGGGATCATCAGCAGCAGAAGCCCGCCTGGTTTAAGCAACATGCGAATGACACCGAGATCCCGGTCAAGATCCGGGCGCGCGGCCGACCCCATCCCGGCAACGATCAGATCGTGTTGCTCGTCGGCGAAACCTTGTTCGGCAATGTCCCTGCCGAGATCGAGCACCGCACAACGAAGACAGGACAGGGCAGCGAAACGGGCTTCCGCCCGCGCGACCGCCGCCTCGCTCGGATCGGAAAAGACGTACTCGACGCGATCGGCAGGCACCACTGCGAGCAACGCCGCCGTCAGCCCACCGGTCCCACCCCCGACCTCGAGAATACTCAGCGAACGGGTGTGCGGGATCATCTGGTACAGCCGTTGCATTACCCCGGCTGCTACATCGTTCGCCTTCCGGAACAGCGGGTCGGAATCATAAAGCTGCTCGACCGTGTCGAACCCCCGCTCTGCAGAAACTAAATCGACCGCATCGATCTCTGAGCGCAGGATCCCGGGAAGCGCCGCACCGTATCGCGCGATCAGCTGCAAGCTCGCGAGGTGAGCAGGATAGCGGGCGGTTGCCTCGCGCCAGAGAGATTCCGCCGGCGCTCTACAACCAATCTCGGCGAGACGCCACTCGGCCTGGTCGCGCTCCGCCACCCCCGCCTGATGCGCGAACGCGAGAACCTTGCCAAGGTAATGCTCTTGCTCGGGCCCGATACGTCGATCTGCGACGAGCTGCGAAACAATGAACCGATCCTGGCCGAAAGCGCCCACCAACGCCGCTGCGGCATTGGCCGCAGCAACGCGATCGAGGAATACGCGGGTCTCTCTGTCGCGCTCGCACTCACTGCTTGTTGCCGCAAAAGGGTCCGCTAGCGTCGCCGGTCGTGGCAAGTCCGCGGCATTATCGGCATCGAGCGCCAAAGGCCCCAGTCGATAGCGCCAGTGATAGGCTGGGATTTCACTCGGACCGCCTAGCTCGACACGGCGCAGGCGCAGGCCGTCGATCTCCGCGATCGTTTCCCCATTGGCGCCGAGCACCAAAAACTGGCCGACGATCGAGCGAGCTGCGGATTGAACCAGGGTCATATGGCACCAGGCGATCCGTTCGCCTCCGCCGTAGAAACGGATCCGTTCTGCCTTGCTCGGGACAAAGACGATCCGGCCCTCCTCGTCCAGCTGATCGGGAATCGTCGCAAGGGTCACCTGGAGGCAGGCGTCGAGCAGGGCGGGGTGAATACGATACTTGCCGAGTTCGGTCGCTATCGCATCGGGCGCGACGATGCGTCCGAGCGCCTCACTCTCACTGGCCCAGACCTCGGCCACCCCTTGGAAGGCAGGCCCGTAGATCAGTCCGTGGGCGGCGAAGCGACGATAGAGCTCAGCGCCATCGGTCCGCTTTCTCATTCGTTTCTGGATTGTCTCGACCGAAACGGTCCGTTCCGATGGGCTGCTCGCCAGAGGTACTGCACGGGCGACTGCGACCGGGGGCAGCGCGGTTGATGTGTCGCCGCTCCGTAAACGAAAGCTGCCGTCCTCGATCGACAGTGCCACCTCGACTAAGGGCATGGCGCCGGCGGCAAGCAAGATCGGGCGCCTGATCTCGAAGGCTTCGACCTCGGCGCGATCACAATCATAGGTCGACAAAACCGCCGAGATCGCCATCTCGATATAGGCTGTTCCCGGCAAGACCACGCTGTCTTGAACGACGTGATCGGGTAGCCACGAAAGCAGGACCGGATCGAGCCGGTTCTTCCAGGTCCCGTCGGTGGTAGCCAGGGGCTTCCCCAATAGCGGGTGTTTGCGCCTGTTCAGCGGCGCTCCGACTTCACTGTCATTTTCGGAGAACCAGTACCGCTCGCGCTGCCAGGGGTAGGCAGGAAGCGGCACGAAGCCACTACCGCCAGGGTCGAGGGCATCATAGTCAATTGTGATGCCGGAGGTGTAACAGCGCCCGAGCGCCAGCCACAGCGCATCGCGCTCGGGCTCATGACGGCGCAGAGTTGAGATCGAAACCCCCTGGCCCCCCGAAGCCCTGAAGCATTCACGCAAATACCTGTCGAGTATGGGATGCGGGCCGATTTCGAGAAAGACATTGAAGCCCTCGGCCTCCAGGGACGTGATCGCGGGCGCAAACTGAACAGGTTTGCGGATATTATCCCACCAGTATGCCGCGTCGAGCCGGCGCCCCTCGATCGTCGTGCCGGTAACCGTTGAGACGAAGCGCCGCCGGCCGTCTCGCGGCGCGAGCCCGTCCAGCCGGTCCAATATCTGTTCGCGGATCGGGTCCATACAGCGGCTGTGGAAGGCATAATCGAGGTCGAGGGGACGAAAGAAGATCTGGTTCGGCTCGAGCTCGGCGCCGAGCGCGCCGATCGCGGCGGCGTCACCGGCAATAGTCACTGATCTGGGACTATTGACCGCGGCGATCGTTAACCGATCGCGGTAAGGGGCAATGGCTAAGGCGGCCTTTTCGGGCGACAGCCCGAGGGCGGCCATCCGGCCGGTCCCGGCGGTGCGTCCCTGCGCCCCGCTGCGCTCGGCAATCACCCGGCAAGCTTCGGCGAGCGACAGAATGCCGGCCGCGTAAGCCGCCGACACTTCTCCGACACTGTGACCGAGCACGGCGTCGGCTTCGATCCCGTGCGCCTCCAGCCATTCGAGCATCGCTATCTGCACCGCAAAGAGCGCCGGTTGCGCAATCTCCGTTCGATCGAAAAGATTTGCCGGTTCCACCGATTGAAGGACGCTCGTTACCGACCATCCGACAAGCGGGCGGAGCGCGGCGTCGATCCGGTCGATTGACTCGGCTATGAACTGATCGGCGAGCAGGTCCCGGCCCATCCCGCGCCATTGCGAGCCGTTCCCCGAAAACACCAGGGCCACTCGAACCGGCGGCGTGAGAGAATGACCTTTTGCAAGGAGCGGAGGCGAATCGCCGGCGGCGTACGCCTCGAGCCGCGCGGCGAGCTCCGCTTGGGTATGGCCAAAGGCGGCGAGCCGATGCTGGTGATGGGTCCGTCGAGTAGCGGCGCTGCGACACAGAGCTGATAGGGAAGCCGCCGTCGGCGATCGCAGCAATTCGACGTAGCGCAGCGCGAGGCTGTTGAGAGCCTGCGGATCATGCGCCGAGATCAGCAGCGGCCGGATCTCTCGGCCTTCTGTTAATACAGCTCGATGCGCCGCTCTGGAGCCAAGGGACTCCGGGCTCCGCAGGACGACATGGGCGTTGGTACCCCCGAAGCCGAACGAGTTGATGCCCATCGTCAACCGGCCCGGGGGCAGTTCCGTGTGTTGCGAAACGACCGAAAGATTGAGCTTCTCGAATGGGATCTGCGGATTGGGGTTCGTGAAATGCAGCGTGCGCGGGATCGCACGGCCGCGGAGCGCCAAGACCACCTTCATCAGCCCGGCAATCCCCGATGCAGGTTCGAGATGGCCGATATTGCTTTTGACGGAACCGATCCGGCAGCGATCGCCGGGTGCCCGCGAAACGCCGAGCACGTTTCCCAACGCAGCACATTCGATTGGGTCGCCGACGCTCGTGCCGGTCCCGTGAGCCTCGATATAGGTGATCTCGCTCGGGTCGATACCGGCGTCGCGGTAAACTCGGTGCAGCAACGCCTCCTGCGCCCCTTGGTTCGGCATCGCTAACCCTTTGGTGCGGCCGTCAGAATTGACCCCCGAACCGACGATGACGGCGTGTACCGGATTGTTCTCGGCGATCGCCTGGGCGAGCGGTTGCAGAATGACGACCGCTCCGCCTTCCGACCGAACATAACCGTCGCCAGCCGCGTCGAAGGGACGGCATCGGCCGGTCGGCGACAGCATGCGGGCCTTTGAGAAACCTACGCCCGCTGAGGGCGACAATAGCGCATTGACCCCGGCTGCGATCGCCAGGCTCGACTCTCCTCGCCACAAGCTGACGCAGGCTTCGTGCACCGCAACCAGCGACGATGAGCAGGCGGTGTCGACCGCGAAGCTCGGACCGTGCAGATCGAAGACATAGGAGACTCGATTCGCCGCATTGCTGATCGCACTGCCGGACATCACGTAGGGGTCGACCTGGTTCGGCTCATCGCGCTGCATTGCGGCGTAATCGGAAAGCGAGATCCCGACGAAAACTCCGCATTGCGATCCGGCGAGTCTCTCAGGAACTATCCCCGCGCTCTCCAACGCTTCCCAGGTCAGCTCCAAAAGGAGGCGTTGCTGCGGGTCGATCCGTCGAGCTTCGCGCGGCGAAATCCCGAAAAATCCGGCGTCGAATTTGTCTATATCCGCAATGAACCCGCCCGCGCGCGTATACATCTTGCCGGGTTTGGCCGGGTCAGGATGGAAGTAGGCTTCGACGTCCCAGCGGTCGTCGGGTATCTCGCCTACGGCGTCCCGACCCGCTTTGAGCAGCGACCAGAATTCGTCCAAGTCAGCCGCACCCGGGAAACGACATGCCATTCCGACCAGGGCGACGGGAAAAGTTCGTTCCACATCGTTACTATCCGTAAGCATGCAAACCCGTGCTCCTTGGCTGTCCATCACGTTTTAGGGGCCTAGACGCTTCGGCATCCGCGCCCCGCGGTTTTGTATAGGGGTCGGATCGAAACTCCCCGGCGATCGCATTAACGCAAGAAAAAGATCACGTCCGTCAAGCTGGAGGGGGTAGTGGGGGAGCTGGGGCGCCAGGAATACGGCAGCTTTCTAGATGCGTCTGTGGTGCGTACGTCCCCGGACGCGGCGGCTGCGGTCAGTATAGGGGAAGCCTCGCGGCGTCTCACAAAAAAAGAGCCGGTGGGGTCACCGGCTCTTAGATGTCGAAAGTTTGCGCTGAATGTTGCGGCGGTCCTTTAGAAGAGCGGGAGACCTCCCAGCCCGGGATGCCATTGCTTGCGGACCTGCTCTTCAACCGAAAGGCCGGATGCCGTCACCGGGGGATGCGTCGTCCCCCTTTCATCGGCTTTCAAATATACCGCGCGGACCAAGTGATCGATGGTCGCCTTCTCCCGTACGTGCCGTTTCCTCGTGCGGCGTTTAGACGAGGTGGCTTTGGTCATCGCTGACCCTCCCGATCTGTAGGCGCTGTCTATGGGCCCAGCTATCCGTGGGGGACGGTGGCTGGGGTCGAAGTGGGTGCGACATTCCAACCCACCTGCGGCAAAAAAAAGGCAAAACGAAGCCCTTTGTGTCATACTTCGATACATGGAGACAAAAACTGATACAAATTAACCGAGGCGGCAGCGGTCGCGCGGATCTGCGATCGCGGCAAATGCGTGGTTGGCCGCTTGCTCTCGATAAACTATTTTCGCCGGACCAGCAGCCCGGAGGTCCTGATGCAATACGGCCTGTTTACGATGCCTTCGCATCCGCCGGAGTGCGGGCTCTTCGACGGTCATCGATGGGACCTCCAGACCCTGCGCTGGGCGGACGAGCTCGGGTTCAGCGAGGGCTGGATCGGGGAGCATCACACCGCGCCGTGGGAACCGCACCCCGCACCCGATCTGTTGATCGCCCAAGCACTGATGGAGACGCGCCATATCCGACTCGCCCCCGGCGGCTTCCTATTGCCGTATCACCATCCCGCCGAGCTCGCCAACCGAGTGGCCATGCTCGACCACATGGCACAGGGCAGGCTCAACTTCGGGGTCGCCGCCAGCGGTCTGCCGAGCGATTGGGCGATGTTCAACGTCGACGGCAATGCCGGGCAGCACCGCGAAATGACACGCGAGGCGCTCGACATCATCCTGAAGCTGTGGACCGAGGAAGCGCCCTTCGATTACGCCGGCAAATACTGGAAGGTGACCAAGACCGACCTGATGTTGGAGAGTTTGCGCCCGCATATCCGGCCGTTTCAAAAACCCTATCCGCCGATCGGCGTCGCTGGGGTGAGCAAGGGTTCGGACACCTTGAAGCTCGCCGGCGAACACGGCTTCCTGCCGATGAGCCTCAACCTCAATCCCGGCTATGTCGCCAGCCACTGGGAGTTGGTCGAGGAAGGCGCCCGCCGCACCGGACGGCGGCCGAGCCGCGCCGATTGGCGCCTGGTGCGCGAGATCTTCGTCGCCGACAGCGACGCCGAGGCTTGGCGATTGTCGGTCGGGGGAATGATGGGGCGGATGATGCGCGAATACTTTCTGCCGTTGCTGAAAAATGTCGGCGTTATCCAGTTCTTGAAACACGATCCCGATGTCGCGGACAGCGACGTCACACCGGAATACTGTGCTCGGCACAATTGGCTGATCGGCTCGCCAGCGACCGTGGTGGAGAAGATCGAGCGGATGTACGCCGAGGTCGGCGGGTTCGGAGCGCTGCTTCTGTTCTGCTTCGACTACAGCGGGAACGCCATGGCCTGGCACGAATCAATGCGGCTTCTCGCCCGGGAAGTGATCCCCAAAGTCGCCCATCTCACCCCGAAATCCGGTTGAAAGGATGCAGATCTCGCAATCCGACACGCGTGCGTGAGATCCTCGCCTTCCGGGATTTGTTCCGTATCTCATCAGTCGTGAGCTCGTCCTCAGCGACACCGGTAAAGTCCATCGCCGCGATGAGAATGCTTAGCCGTGGCTCGCTCCTTTTAGTTAATATTTAAACCATGTGATCTGCGTTGAACGAACTTATTGTCCCGTGAACGAAAAAATGTCTTTGCAAGTATAGGGAGCAGCTTCAAAGTATATTATTCGCTACTGTAAAAAACCTCAAATGGCTTTCGGGCGGGGCCGGCGGGGCATGTCGCCGGAACGAAAGCGGGGTTTCAGCACCAGGGGAATTCGGATGAAAGCTCTTGCCGGCTTGCTTTTGCTAACGACCGGACTTACCGGATCGGAAGCTCTCGGCCAAGCGGCCTCCCCCAATCCGGAGGCTCGTCTCGATCTCTTTATTCGTGCCCTCCGCTCCCCATCGGACGGCTCGGCGCCGGGAGATGCAAGTACCCCGCAATCGAAGCTCGAGCAGGTGTTGCGAATTGTCCCGCCGTGGCGCACCGGCCACGGCGGCGGCGCGCCGCTGGTTCAGAGTTCGAATGGCGCTGCTGCGACCAGCCAGGACTTGTCGATCTACGGGTTCTGCTACGAGGCATGCGCAACCGAGCGGGCCGTCGCCAGCTGCGGGATGCCGGCGCCGGGCCAGACATCCCCGCCGATGCAGGTGTGCCAGCCCATAGAGTTCGATGCGAACCTGACCGCCATGATCGGTCCGCAGCTCGGAACCGGTGCGAGCCCGTTTGTCGATGACAACAAGAGTTCGGTCCCCGCGCAGCAACCTGCTGGCTACACCTTTTTAGGCCAGTTCATCGACCATGACGTGACGCGCACGCAAACCGCGCTGTCAGCACTCGACGAACTGAACCGCGGCGCCCAGGGAGATGCCCACATCCGGGCTAAACTCGCGGCGGCCGGCGTCACGCCGGATCAGCTGAAGCGAGCGATTGAAAACGCCGCAACATCGACCTCGGCGCTGAGCGTCAACACCGGCAAGCTCGACCTCGACAGCGTGTACGGGGTCACCGAACTTTGCAGCTCTGACCGGGATCACCGCGCCGTGGTTCGAGGAGCGCAATGGCGCCTACACCGGCCGTTTCGCTCAACGCCATGTGCAGGCTCCCACCTCGCTCGGGGCGGCGATCGACGGCTTCGACTACCAGCGCGTACCGAACGGGACGGCCGAGGTCCCCGACCCGCGCAACAGCGAAAACAAGATTATCTCGCAAATCCAGAACCTCTTCGAGCTGGCCCACAACAACTGCATGGACCATGCGCTCGGCGCCGTCAGGGCGCCGAGCGAGGCGCAGATCGGCGGGGCCTTCGATGCGTGCTATAAAAAAGTAGTGTGGACCTACGAGACGATCGTCGCCACCGACTTCCTGCCGCGCTTTTCCGCCGAAGCGACCTTAGACCGCGTCGCCCTTGGCGCACTGCACGCGTATGAGCGTGGGACCTCGCCGACCTCGCAATTGCCGCATTGGGATCGCGTCAATACGTTCCTTTACAGCTGCACGCCCGGGCTCGGAGAGAACGCCGTGATCCATATCCCGCACGAGTTCACGGTGGCGGCGTTCCGTCTGGGCCATACCCTCGTGCGTGACAGTTACGTGCTGCACGATCCGGTACTCGACGCCAACGGCAGCCTGCTGACCGGTCAGCCTCGCCCGATCTTCGCCTCGACGAATGATCCGGAAACAGTCGGGCTCGTCGGCGATAATCCGGTGCAGCCCGGCGACGTCATCGACTGGAGCCACTTTTACGACGTGTACGGCGTCGACCAGAAAGACGAGAGCGCTCAGCCGGGGCGCCCGGTGGATACCTTGGTCTCTGACAAACTATTCAGCCTGCCGATCGCGGCGCTGCCGCCAGGCCCCGATGTGAACGGTAAAGATACCTCGACCGAGCGCAACCTGCCCCGCCGCAATCTCATGCGGGCGTCCGATCCGACCTCCCTGATCACCGGCTCGATAGGTCTGGCGACGGGCGAGGAGATGGAAGCTTACGCGCAACAACGCATACCGGGTCTTCGCGATTCCACCAACGAGGTGCGCAAGGTCCTTGCGGACCGGCTGCAGAGCGCCGGCTTCGACCCGAACCTGCTGGCGCGGCGCACCCCGCTTTGGCTGTTCATCCTGGCGGAGGCGGAGGGCACTCAAGCCAGCCAGCGGTTGGGCGAGCTGGGCAGCCACATCATGGACGAATTCCTGCTCGGCTCACTGCACTGCGATGGCGGTTCCGTCCTCTACGCTGATGATGCCGACCTGGACGGCTGGGGTCCAACGAAGACGATCAAGAGCAATCGCCGCTACTCGATGCCCGAACTGATCGCGTATCTGCAGGCCGACGTGAAGGTCGAGGGCCAGCCGATCCGGCTTTTCGGTAATTAGGCCTATTCCGCCGGGATGGGCACGGGCGACACCGCGTCCCGGTTGCGCCCGATGAACAGCACCATCAGCGAGGCGATCAGGCAGAGCAGGCCCGAAAGCATGAATGCTTCGAGGTAGGTGCCGAGAGTCACCCTCAACACACCGGCGGCGAAGGCGGCCAGCGCGGCGCCCAATTGGTGTGCGGCGGCGATCCAGCCGAACATGATCGGGCCGCGCTCTGTGCCAAAAATTCTCGCGGCGAGGCGCACGGTCGGCGGCACCGTCGCGATCCAGTCGAGCCCGTAGAACACGGCGAACAGCGAGAGGCCGTAGAACGAAACGCCGAAGGCGAACGGCAGGTAGATCAACGACAGCCCGCGCAGCCCATAATACCAGGCGAGAAGTCCGCGGTTGCTCCAGCGGTCGCTGAGCCACCCGGACAATGTGGTCCCGACCAGGTCGAAGACCCCCATCGCGGCAAGCAGGCTGGCGCTCGTCACCTGCGGAATGCCGTGATCGAGGCAGGCCGGGATCAGGTGCGTGCCGATCAAGCCATTGGTCGAAGCGCCGCAGATGAAGAAGCTGCCGGCGAGCAGCCAAAAATCGCGGGACCGCAACCCGTCGCGCAGCGCGAGCAGCGCGGTCGCCGCCGGGTTGCCGTGTGCGGCCGCGACAGGCTGGCGATGGTCGGTCGCGCCATAGGGCGCGAGCCCGATGTCGCGCGGCCGGTCGCGCATCAGCAAACCCACGACCGGCAGTAACGCCACGGCGACCCCGGCCACGGTCAGCGATACCGCGCGCCAGCCGTAATTTTCAACAAGGCTCGCCAATGCCGGCAGAAAGATCAGCTGGCCGGTTGCGGTGCTCGCCGTCAATACGCCGATAACCAGCCCGCGCCGGGCGGCGAACCAGCGCGCCACGACGGTCGCCCCGAGCACCAAGGCGGTGGCTCCGCTGCCGGTGCCGACTATCACTCCCCACAGGATGATCAGCTGCCAGGACCGCGTCATCAGCGGCGTCAGCGCGACCCCCGCCGCAATGCAAACCAGCGCGGCGAGCATTGTTCGGCGCAGCCCGAAGCGGTCCATCACCGCCGCGGCGAATGGTCCGATCAGGCCGTAAAGAAAAATGTTGAGCCCGATCGCGAAGGAGATCGTCGCGCGGGACCATCCGAACTCGGTTTCGAGCGGCACGATCAGAACGCCGGGGGTGGCGCGCAGCCCAGCCGCTACAAGCAAGGTCAGAAAGGTAACGCCGGCGACAATCCAGGCGTAATGCAGCTTCCTTTGCCTTGCCATTCCCCTTACCCTTCTCCATCTCCGATGGGCCGAGGCGAAAAGTGAGAGACAGGTCTGTCTCTGTCAAGCCAAGGAGAGCGCAGGGCAGGAACGCAACATGAGCGAGGCGGAAGAGAAAAAGCCGGCGCGGCAGCGCATTCTCGATACCGCCTCGGAGATGTTCTATCGCGACGGTATTCGGGCGGTCGGGATCGATGCGATCATCGCGCGGTCCGGCGTCGCGAAGATGAGCCTTTACCGCAACTTCCCGTCAAAGAACGCCCTGGTCACGGCTTGGCTCGAGGACCGCAATGGGTTTTTCTGGCGGCGCTGGGACAAGGCGGAGGCCTCCCGTGCCGGCGATCCGCGAGGCCAACTCGAAGCGATCCTCGACATGATCGCGGCAACAGCCTCGCACCCGAAATGGCGCGGCTGCCCGTTCCTCAACACCGCCACCGAATTCCCCGAGCCCGACCACCCCGCGCGCGCCGTGATCCTCGCCCATAAGCGCGTTGTCCGCGAGCGCCTCCGCGCGCTGGCGGCCGCGTCGGGAGCTCGCGACCCCGACCTCCTCGCCCAGCAGTTGCAGCTGCTGATCGACGGCGCCTATGCGATCGGCCAATCGCTCGGCCCGTGCGGGCCGGCAAAAACCGTCGCCAGCGCCGGCCGCGCACTTATCGCAGCCCAACTAGCGGAGTGAAATGATTGCCGATGATCCGTCTCGCTGACGGTCTCTTCATACACTGCACCGTCGACGACTACTTGTGGCCATGGGAGGCGCCGACGCCGGTGCTGATGATGCACGGCTTCGCTCGCAATGCCACATTCTGGAATCGCTGGGTCCCCACCATCGCCGAGAGCCGGCGCCTTTACCGTCCTGATCTTTTGGGATGCGGCGTGTCCGAGATCCCGCCGGATGGCTATCGCTACACTCCGAAAGAGATCGGCGCCCAGATCTTGGCCGTGCTCGATGCCTATTCGCTGGCGCAGGTACACTGGATCGGCGAATCCTCGGGCGGGATCCTGGGGTTGCTGCTCGCCGCGGCATATCCCGAACGCATTGCCAGTCTTGTCTTGTGCAATACTCCGACGCGCATTCCCGACGAGATCCGCGGGATATACGCCCTCGGCCAGGAGAGTACCGCCGCAGCGATCCGGGCCCACGGCACCGGCGAGTGGTGCCGGCAAACCCTCGGCTACCGGCTCGACCTGGAGCATGCGAGCGACAAGCTGCAGGACTGGGTCGTCGCCGAGATGGACAAGACGCGCCCGGATATTGCCGCCGCCTTGCACGAGTGTTTCGAAGCAATCGATGTAAGGCCGCTTCTTCCGGGGATCAAAGCTCCGGTGTTGCTGCTGAGCGGCGACAAGAGCCGGATCGCCTCCGAGCAGCAGAAAATTCTCGCCGACAGGCTGCCGCACGGACGGCTCGAGCTGTTTGCCGGGTACGGGCACGGCGTCAACCTGCTTCAGCCGGAGCGCTGTGCGCGGACGGCCCTCGAATTCTGGCGGACGGCCGAAGAGGAGCATCGGTGAAACTCGGGGTTCTGCAGTTCTTCAGTTGGCCGGAGCGCCGGGTCGATCTGGCCACGATCTACGCCCGCGCTTTGGAGCGGATCGAGATCATGGAGCGCACTGGCTATGACGCGGTCTGGCTCGCCGAGCATCACTTCAGCAGCTTTAGCGTCTGCCCCTCGGTGCACATGGTGGGAACATTGGCCGCGGCTCGGACGCAGCGTCTGCGCATCGGCACGGCGGTGTCGCTCGCCCCGTTCTACCATCCCTTGCGGCTCGCCGAGGAGGTGGCCCTGCTCGACGTGCTGTCCGGCGGCCGGGTCAATTGGGGCGCCGGACGGGGCTTTGCGCGCGTCGAATTCACCGCCTTTGGCGTGCCGCCCGAGGAGAGCGCCTCACGGTTCCGCGAGACCGTCGAGATCGTGCTGCGGGCCTGGACCGACGAGCGGCTCAATTTTACCGGCCAGCATTTCCGCTTCGAGGACCTCGAGATCTTGCCAAAGCCGGCACAACAGCCGCATCCGCCGGTCTGGATGGCGGCAAGCTCAGAGGGAGCGATCGAATGGGCGGCGGGCCGGGGTTTTTCAATCCTGATGGACCCGCACTCATCGGGCATCGAGATCGGCCGCAAGCGGCGGCTCTACGCCGAGAAACTCGCTGCCGCCGGCTTCTCCGAGACCGGCCGCGACATCCCGATTGCACGCCTGGTGGCGGTTTCCGATAGCGCAGGTGAAGCGGCGATAGTCGCGCGCAGCGGCGCCGAATGGATCCTCAATTCCTATCTTGGCGCACAGCATCGGCCGGTCATGCAAGGATCCTTCACGCCGGCGGGCGTCGACCCGGTCCAGCGCTACCTCGACGAGGTGATCCTCTACGGTACCCCGGACAAGGTCGGCGACGAGATCCTGCGGCTGCGCGACGAGATCGGGCTCGACTATCTGCTGTGCGCGCCGCTCAGTCACCAATCTTTTATGATGCTGACCGAAAAGGTGCTGCCCCGCCTTGTGTGAAAGCGTCGCCACCCCTCACCCCGATTGTTCTTACGCCACCGCGGCGTCCTCGCGGATCATTGCCGCGCCCTTCTCGCCGATCATGATCGTCGGCGCGTTGGTATTGCCGGTCGTCACGGTCGGCATCACCGAGGCGTCGATGACGCGTAGCCCGCTGATCCCCCGAACCCGCAGCCGCGAATCGACGACGGCCGTCGGGTCCTCTCCCATCCGGCAGGTGCCGACCGGGTGATGCAGGTTCATCCCGCCTCGGTGCATGAAGTCGATCAGCGCATCATCCGAATTCACGTCAGAACCAGGCATCGTCTCGGCGGCGCTGTGGCGGGTCAGTGGCGAGGCGGCGAAAATCCGCCGGGCATGGCGCGTCCCGGAAAGGATTACTTGTTCGTCGCTTGCCGCGGAGAGGTAATTCGGACGGATCGCCGGCCGCTCGAACGGGTCGGCCGACCGCGCCATGATCGTCCCGCGGCTGTCCGGCCGCACGGCGCACACGACGATCGTCATGCCCGGCTCCCGCTCGAGGCGCCCGACGCCGTTCGGGTCGTAACTCCCGGGAGTGAACAGCAATTGCAAATCCGGGCTCGCCAGTCCTTCGCGGCTGCGGCAGAACACCATCGCCGTGGTGACGCCAAAGGTCAGCGCACCGCGGCCGGTCGCGGCGAACCGCCCGACCTCGCGCACCAGCCGCACACCTCGGGCCAGCTGATTGACCGACACCTCGTCTATCACCCGATGCGTCACCCGAACCGCGAAATGGTCGGAAAGATTGGCGCCGACCCCGGGCAATTCGTGCACCGCCTCGACGCCGATCGATTGCAGATGGCCGGCTGGGCCGATGCCCGAAATTTGCAACAGGTGCGGCGAATTGACGGTGCCGCCGCTGACCACGACCTCGCGCGCCGCGACCACCCGCCGGTCAATGCCGTTCTGCCGGAACGCGACGCCGGTGCAGCGCTTTCCATCCAACAGCAGACGCGTTGCGACCGCCTTGGTCTCGACCCGCAGGTTCTGCCGCCGCCGCGCCTCGGCCAGAAATGTGCGCGCCGTCGACCCGCGGAAACGCCCGCGCCTCGTCATCTGCGAGTAGCCGACCCCCTCCTGTTGCGCGCCATTGTAATCGGGTGTGAACGCAAACCCGGCCTCTTGCGCGGCTTCGACAAAGCGATGGGTCAATGGCAGGATGGTGCGGTAATCCTCGACAAGGAGCGGACCGTCCTTGCCGCGATACTCCGATTCCCGGGACACATAATGTTCGGATTTCCTGAAATAGGGCAGGACGTCCTCATAACTCCAGCCGCGGCAGCCCATTTGGGCCCAGCCGTCGTAATCGGCCGGGTTGCCGCGGACATAGAGCATGCCGTTGATCGAGCTGGTGCCGCCCAGCACTCTGCCGCGCGGCCAATGCAATGAGCGGTTGCCCGTGCCCTCCTCCGCCTCGGTGTAGTAATTCCAGTTGACCAGCGGATTGGCCCGCAGATGCAAGGCGCCGGCGGGCACGTGAATCATCGGATGCCAGTCGCTGGGGCCGGCTTCGAGCAATGCCACCCGCGCGCCGTCCTCGCTCAACCGGTCGGCGAGCACGCACCCCGCCGAACCCGCCCCAACAATGACGTAATCAGCCTGCAGATCCGCCATAACCTCCTTCCTTCTCCCGCGGCCCCTTCCCCATTCCCACGTCCGCGAGCAGGGGAGGGTTAGCGTGGGGCATTCACCTCATCTCGCCATCGGGAACCTTCAGCGTCGGCAGATCTGCCGCCTGGTAATCAGAACTTACGCTAGCTGCCGGATGCCATTGACGACAATCCATAAAATCAGCCCATCTGCGCCGGAAAGGCCGCCGACGAGGAGATCAGCATGAGCTACGAGTCTGAGTGGCGGGCGCGCTTCGGTGAAGCAACCGAACCCGCGCCGGAGATACCCGAGTTACCATGGCTGCGCCAGATCCTGATGCGGCGTACCCATCGGCGCTATGCCGAGCGCCCGGTGCCCGAGGCCTTGCTGCGCCTATTGCTGGGAACGGCCGTTTCAGCCTCCTCGAAATCGGATCTCCAGCAGGCCAGCGTCATTTGGGTCAGGAACCGCCAAAGCCGCGACCGCCTCGCGGCGCTCGTGCCCGACATGCCGTGGGTCGGCAACGCGCCGGAATTTTTGCTCTTTTGTGGAGACGCGCACCGCCTCGAGCGGATCGGCGAGCTGCGCGGCCACAAAAACGAGAACGGCAAGCTCGAAGGGTTTTTCAACGCCGCCGTCGACGCAGCGCTGGTCTTGCAGACCTTCATCCTGGCTGCCGAGACCGCGCGTCTCGGGTGCTGTCCGATCAGTGTCCTCCGCAATCATGCCAACGCGGTTGCCGACATTTTGGGTCTGCCCGAGAAGGTATTCCCGATAGCGGGACTGTGTGTCGGCTATCCCGCCGCCGCCGGACACGTCAGCATGCGCCTGCCGCTCGAGGCGAGCGTGCACGTCGACCAATATGACGATCGCCGGCTTGCCGAAACTGTCGATACCTATGACCGGCGCCGCGATGCGCGATACTCGCTGCCGCGCGAGCAGCAACGCTCGCCCGATGTCTTTGGCTATGCGTCTTTTTATGGTTGGTCGGAAGACAAGGCGCGGCAGGCTGCTCAGCCCGAAGGCCAGAGCTTTCCGACCTTCTTGCGCACCCACGGTTTCTCCCTGGATTGACCGCACTTGGGGACCCGCCCTGGAAGCAGGCCGCCTAGAGACTACATTCTGCGCGGCTGATCCGCGCCAACCCTCCGCGAGAACCCGATGATCGACATTTCACGCCCGCACCACTCGGCTGTAAGGGCCGCCGTCGTTCTGGTCTCGCTGACGCTGTGCGCCTGCGACAGCGCCGGGGCGGGCACCGGGGCCTACCCTGCCGACCCCGGCGATCTCGGCCTGATCCAGGACGCGATGAAGCAGGTCGAGAAAAATTACGTCGCGCCGGTGACCGGCGGCGAGCTCTCCAAGGATGCTTTGAAGGGCATGCTGACGCGCCTCGATCCCCATTCCGATTATATGGATCAGGAGCAGTATCAGCAGATGACCGCGGTGACCCGCGGCCAATTCGGCGGCATCGGCGTCGAGCTGACCCTCGAAGGCAAGGTGCCGGAGGTGATCTCGCCGATCGACGGCACGCCGGCCGCCGAGGCGGGCATCGAGCCGGGAGACCGCATCGTCAAGATCGACGCTCTTCCGACCACGGGCATGGATGTCGAGGAAGTAGTCAAGCGGCTGCGCGGGCCTCCGGGGAGCAGGGTAACCCTGTCTATTGCTCGCAACGACCGCGGCCTTTTCGATGTGACGCTGGCGCGTAACGTGATCCGCGTCGTTTCGGTCAAATCAGACCTCAGGCCGAACAACATCGGCTATGCCCGCATTACCACTTTTACCGAGAATACTGCCTCGGAGCTCGCTGGTGCTATCGAGAGGATGAAGACGCGGACGCAGGGCCGGCTGAACGGCTTCATCCTCGATTTGCGCAACGACCCCGGCGGGTTGCTCGATGCTTCGATCGATGTCGCCGGGGATTTTCTCGATGGCGGCGTCGTGGTCACGACACGCGGCCGCAACACCGCGGATGACCATGTCTACCGCGCTCAGGTGAGCGGCGACATTCTGCGCGGGACACCCATCGTCGTGCTGATCAACAGCGCCTCGGCATCGGCTGCCGAAATCGTCGCCGGCGCCTTGCAGGACCACCGCCGCGCGACCGTCATGGGAACCCGCAGCTTTGGCAAGGGCTCGGTGCAGACGATAATACCGTTGGAGGGCCGCGGCGCGCTCCGCCTGACGACGGCGCTATATTACACGCCGTCCGGCCGTTCCATTCAGGGCCAGGGCATTTCGCCCGACATCGTCGTCAACGTCCCGAAAAACCAACAGGTGGCAAACGCCGTGATCAGCTTTGAAAGCGATCTCTACGGGGCTCTGAAGAACGGAGGCTCGATCGGCTCGCCATCGGGTGCCAACGCCGCAATCACCGCTCGGACCGGTAGCGCTGAGGCAGAGCACCCGATCAAGCCAATGATCATCGGGACCGGCAGCGACCCACAGGTCGCCGCCGCTCTCGATTTTCTGCAAAAGGCAGTACGCCGAGAGTCGGGGGCGCAGCACGGCTGACATTGTCGATCCTGGGGGTCGGATGCGCGCCGCCGCCTTTTTGCTGATGCTCGCGCTCGTCGCCGCCTGCGCCTCCGAGAGCGGGTTGTCGCCATTGCCGACGGATCAAGTCCGTGCCCGCTTCCCTCCCGGCGGTGTCGTCAACAGCATCGAGATCGATGCGGTCGACCGCCTGCCGCTGCGTACTGCGGAGCTGGTCGCGCCCGACGGCCAGGCGACACCGGCTTCGTACCTCCATGTCAACCCGTCGCCGAGCGTCGCGTCTTACCAAAGACAGATCGATACTCCCTACGAAGGCAGCATCTTCGGCATCGACAAAGTCGCACCCGTTCCTGCCGAGGTGACCGGCGCGCCGCAGGGCAATGCCCGACTTCTGGCGATGGTCTCGACCGCCTCGATCCCGGTGCCGGACGAAATCGAATATCGCCGGGACTGGCGCAGCTATCGCATCTTTCTGAGTTTCGGCGATCTCGCCAGCGAAGTCGAACGGCGAGTCCTGCCCGCTCCCGAGCCGCCGCCGAAAGGCTAGTGCAGATTTGATGAGATCGAACGGCCAGGATTGTCATTGCAAAGCGGAGCGAAGTTGCCTCGTCGGGCGAGACGCGCCTCGCAATGGTGAGGAAGAGTAGGCTCCGGAGGCGAGGCTCGAGCCAAACTCAAACGTTGTCGAGCTTGGCGCCGCCTGGGGTGCCGATCATCGCCAAGACCTCGCGCCGGCTGAGAGGGTCATCGCGGAACGCGCCGAGCATTCGGCTGGTCACCATCGTGACGCCGGGCTTGTGCACACCGCGAGTGGTCATGCATTGATGGGCCGCCTCGATCACCACGGCCACCCCCTTGGGCTGCAGCACATCGTCGAGAGTGTTGGCGATCTGCGCCGTCATTTTCTCCTGAATTTGCAATCGTTTGGCATAAACTTCGACAAGCCGCGCGAGCTTTGAGATGCCGACCACCCGTCTGTTTGGCAGATAGGCGACGTGCACCTTGCCGATGATCGGCGCGATGTGGTGCTCGCAATGCGATTCGAAACGAATATCCTTCAGTGCGACGATTTCGTCGTAACCATCGGTTTCCTCGAAGGTGCGCTGCAGCAGCGCTACCGGATCAACGCTATAGCCGCTGAAGAACTCGTCGTAGGAGCGCACGACGCGGTCGGGAGTGCCAAGCAGCCCTTCGCGGCCGGGGTCGTCGCCGGCCCAGCGCAGCAGAGTGCGAACCGCGTCCAAAGCTTCCTCGCGGGTTGGCTGCCGCGACGGGACGGGTTGGAGGGAATTTTCGGACCGGGACACGGAGGGGGCGAAGGCTCGCGGCATCAAAGCTTCTCTTGTTGGTTGGGAACGTTCATTGGCGGGAGGGCCCCCGCCCAGCGGTTAATTGAGCCGGACCGGCTGGTGGGGGCTGTCGAGCGAGAAGGCGGGGATGCGGACCGGGAAGCTATCACCGCCCCTCGTTTCCATCTGATACGTCCCCACCATGATCCCTGACGGTGTCGGCAACGGGGTGCCGCTGGTGTATTCGAAGGCCTCGCCGGGAGCGAGCACCGGTTGCTCGCCGACGACACCATCGCCGCGCACCTCCTTTATCTGTCCGCGGCCGTCGGTAATTTGCCAATGCCGGTGGCGTAGCTGGACGGTTTCCTTGCCGCGATTCTCGATGCGGACATGGTAGGCCCAGACATAATGATTTTCGACCGGCGAGGACTGGTCCTCCAGATAGAACGGGTTGACCGTGACCTTGATGGATCGAGTGGTTTCCGAATACATGGTCATCGCCCTCTCGCATTCCGACCCGGTATGGCAGAGAGCCGTGTCGGCAGGCAGATCAATCTACAATGTCGGCCGCGTGCCGAAACGCGTCAAGATCGGCGCGCAGGCGCCAGCAATTCGAGAATCCTGTGGTCGACGACCTGCCGCGAGCCCTGCGGAGGGATCGGCTGGATGCAGACATGGTCGGCGCCGGCGTCCCAATGCTGTTGGACTCGCCCGCGGATCGAGCCCTCGTCTCCCCACGCGACCATCGCGTCGAGAAAACGTTCCGAGCCGCCCCCAGCGAGATCGTCATTGCCGAAGCCTTCGCGCCGCCAGCTGTTGACATAATTCTCGAGCTGCAGATAGCGCGAAAGCGCCTCACGCGCGGCCCGGCGCGCCGTGGTGGGGTCGGTCTCCAACAGGACCCAGACTTCCGGACAAAGGAGCTTGCCGGGCCCAAGAATAGCGCGGGCCTGCGCGGTGTGCTCGGGGGTCGTGTTGTACGGGTGAGCACCATCGGCGAGCTCGGAGGACAACGCCATCATGCCCGGCCCCAACGCCGCGACAACCGTCAGTGGCTTCTCGCGCGGCATCGGCGCCTGGTAGGGCGCGTCGCGCATCCCCGCCAGATAGGCGCGCATCGTCGCAACCGGCTTCCCGTAAGTGTGGCCGCGCACCCCTTGCACGATCGGCCGGTGCGAGACGCCGACCCCGAGTAGGAAGCGGCCGTCTGATTGTTCGTTGAGGCCGCGCTGTCCGTTGGCCATCGCCATCGGATCGCGGGCGTAGATATTGGCGATGCCGGTCGCCACGATCAGCTTTTGCGTGTTGGCGAGCAGCCAGGCCGAGTGCGCCAGCGCATTCCGTCCGCGGCTTTCGGGGATCCATAGTGCGGCATACCCCCATTCTTCGACCCGTTTCGCGAACGCCGCCGCCGCCGTTGCGGTCATGCCGTCCGTCGACATCCAAACGCCGAGTTTTCCCAATTCCATCGCCGCCTCTCCGCAGATGACGGAGCCAGTGTAAATCGCCGCACTCGCTTCGTCCAGCCCAACGGCAGGCGACGGGAACCCGTCGGGAACGTGAGGCAATCTCGGCCCGGATTCATTCAGGCATGCCGGCCTGGGTTTTGCCGCGCCGGACCCCCTGAAGATCCGGTCTGGCGCCGGTCCGTTAACGACTTAGCTAGAGATTGTTGGAGATGAATGGGGCCGGGGGTCGGGAGAAGCGTAATGGACCAGAAAACTAGAGAGTGTTCGCTCACCGAACTGGTTGAAGATCCCTTGGTCGGGCTTCTGATGAAAAGCGACGGCGTCGATCGCCGCAGCATCGAGCTTTTGTTCGAGCGCGTCGCGCGCAGCACCAGATACCGCGAGCCCACGCCATGTCCGAACTGCTGATCGCCGCGGGTGGGGTGGGGGTGCTGGCGGCGACCGCCGCCCTTTGGTTGGAAACTACGCGCCGGATCGGCCGGCGCGGCTTCGCCGGTCTGCTCGCCCTCGCTGTGGCCTCGAGCGTGTTTTCTGTCCTCGCTTGGGCCGCGACTGCGATTGCGCGCTTCGCACCTTTGCCGCTTACCTGGGCAGTCGCGATTGCACTCGCCGTTCTTGTCGCGGTGCGCTTGTATCGAGAATTGCAGGTTTTGCCGGGCGCGCCGCGCTGACCCTCTCGCTCGGAGAGTGATCCCTGCCCTCGCCGAATATCCGGGTTTCCGCGGCGGGGCTCTTGCCCAGCCGTGACTGGTGAGCGATATCAGGGCGGCACAGATGCCGACCCTATTCCTCATCGTTTTTGTCGATCTCGTCGGGTTTGGCCTCGTTATCCCGCTTTTGCCGTTCTATGCGCTGCGTTTTGCCGCTTCGCCGGAACAGGTGACAGTGCTGCTGGCAATTTATTCCCTGATGCAATTGTTCACCGCACCCTTGTGGGGAAGGCTCAGCGATCGCGTCGGCAGGCGCCCGGTGCTGATGGTCAGCATGGCCGCGTCGGTGCTCGCCTATATCTGGATAGGCAGCGCGACGGCGTTGTGGATGCTGTATGCTGCCCGTGCCCTCGCCGGCGCCTGCGCCGGCAACATTGCCGCGGCGCAGGCCTATATCGCCGACGTCACAAAACCGGAGGACCGGGCTAGAGGGATGGGCCTCATCGGCGCGGCCTTCGGCCTTGGCTTCATTATCGGCCCGGCCTTGGGCGGGCTCCTCGCCGGAAATAATCCGGCGACTGCCGATGTAGAGACCCCGGCATGGGTCGCCGCGGGACTATCGTTTCTCGCTCTTAGCGGGGTCGCCCTGCTGTTGCGCGAAAGCCGGCCGGCCGGCCAGCGCGACGGCGGTCCTTCACGCAGCCGCTTGGCGGCGATCCTCGGCGTACTGGGCCGCCCTGCGCTGTCGCGCCTGATACTGATCTTCTTTCTCGTGATCCTGGCCTTTGCCGGGATGGAGAGCACCTTCGCTCTGTGGGCCATCGGGCAATTCGGCTGGGGTCCGCGTCAGGTAGGCTATGTCTTCTCCTATGTCGGTATCCTCTCCGCTATATTGCAGGGTGGGCTGATCGGAAGGCTGACTCAGCTCTTCGGCGAGGAGCGCCTGCTGTTCTGCGGCCTTGCTCTGATCGGCGCCGGGCTCCTCACTTTGCCCTTTGCGCGCAGCCTTGCAGTGCTCACTCCCGCGATCAGCGCACTGGCGGTCGGCATGGGTCTGACACAGCCGTCGCTCACCAGCCTGATCTCGCGCCGGGCCGGACGTGACGAGCAGGGTGAAGTTTTGGGCGTCTCGCAATCGGTAGGCAGCCTTTCGCGAGTGGTCGGCCCGGCCGCTGCGGGGTTCTTCTTTGGCGAGTTCGGCCGCAATGCCGCTTTTTTTTGGGGAGCGGTGTTGGTCGTCGCCGCCTTGTTGGTCGCGCTGAGGCTCATCCGCGCTCTCGGTGCAGCGGAGCTTGCGGACCCCGAACCGGCGGAGCCTACGCGGTGAGCCCGCGCGGGCGCCCGGTCACCGCAATCGGCCCGCCGCGCCAGATGGGCCGCCTCAAGGACGAACTGCGCGCGCTCAAAGCGTTGACGCCTTATCTTTGGCCGCGCGATTCGTTCGGGCTGCGGATGCGGGTCGTGCTGGCGCTGGTGTTTCTGCTCGCCGGCAAGCTCGTCAACATCAGCGTCCCCCTTCTTTACAAGCATGCCGTGGACGCGCTTTCGCCGGCCCACGTCGCGATCGCCGTGCCGGTGGGATTGGTCGTCGCGTACGGCCTTGCCCGGATTATGTCGCAAGGGTTCAACGAGCTGCGCAACGCCGTCTTCGCGAAGGTCAGCCAGCGGGCGATCCGCCGGATGGCGCTGTCGGCCTTTCGCCACATCCATGCTTTGTCGCTGCGTTTTCATCTCGAGCGCCGCACCGGCGGGTTATCGCGCGCCGTCGAGCGCGGCACGGCGGGGATCGATTTCCTGCTCTCCTTTATGCTGTTCAACGTCGTGCCGACCTTGCTCGAGATCCTGCTGGTCTGCGGGATCCTCTGGCGGCTGTTCAATTGGACCTTTGCCGCCGTCACGCTCGCGACAATCCTCGTCTACATCACCTTTACTTTCTCGATCACCGATTGGCGGGTGCGCTTTCGGCGCGAGATGAACGAGCGCAACACCGAATCCAACACCAAGGCCGTCGACAGTTTGCTGAACTACGAGACGGTCAAGTATTTCGCGAACGAGGAGCATGAAGCGCGCCGATACAATTCGGCGCTGCAGGCTTATGAACGCGCCGCGGTTAAGAGCGAAACCACCCTGACCCTGCTCAACCTCGGTCAGGGCACGATCATCGCGATCGGGCTCGTCGGGGTGATGATTCTCGCAGGACGAGGCGTCGCGGCAGCGGAAATGACGGTTGGCGACTTCGTGCTGGTCAACGCCTATCTGCTTCAGCTCTATACGCCGCTCAACTTCCTCGGCATGGTCTATCGCAACATCAAGCAGTCATTGACCGACCTTGAGCAGATGACGGCGCTCCTGGGGGTCAGGCCCGAGATCGTGGACCGGCCCGATGCGGCGGAGCTGAAGATCAGAGCGGGTACGGTTGCTTTTCACGGGGTCGATTTCCACTACGATCTCAGGCGGCCGATACTGTCCGATGTCGATTTCGATGTCGCGCCCGGCGCTACGGTCGCCATCGTCGGCCCAAGCGGAGCCGGCAAATCGACGATCGCGCGGCTTCTTTTTCGTTTCTACGATGTCGATGGAGGCTCAATCGAGATCGACGGCCAGGACATCCGCGATGTGACCCAGGACAGCCTGCGCCGCGCAATCGGCGTAGTGCCGCAGGACACGGTGCTGTTCAACGACACGATTTACTACAATATTGCCTATGGCCGCCCCGGTGCGACACAGGCGGAAATCGAAGAAGCCGCCCAGCTGGCTCGCATCCACGATTTCATAACGACATTGCCGGATGGCTACGGGACAATGGTCGGCGAACGTGGTCTAAAGCTCTCGGGCGGCGAGAAGCAGCGCGTCGCGATCGCCCGCGTCATCCTGAAGGCACCCCAGATCCTGATATTCGACGAGGCGACGTCGGCGCTGGACACCAAGACCGAACGCGAAATCCAGGCGAGCCTTGCCGAAGTCTCCACGGGCCGAACCACGCTCGTCATCGCTCACCGGTTGTCGACAATCGTCGATGCCGATGAGATTGTGGTGCTGGACCGCGGGCATATCGTCGAGCGCGGCCACCACGCGGAGCTGCTGCTCCGCCGCGGCGTCTATGCCGTTATGTGGGCCCGCCAGCAAGAGGCTGTTCGGCGCGAAGCAGCCCTCGCGGCCGATTGAACGAAGTAGCTGCTATAACGGGGAGACAAATGACGCGGATTTGCAAGGTATTGATCGTCGAAAACGATGACGACGTGCGCGGTCTGCTGGGCGATATTTTCCACGACGAGGGTTTCCGCTTCGCGATGGTCAAAACCGGGGCGGATATGCGCGATGCGCTCGATGAGGATGACTACGACATCGTAGTAATCGACGTGACCCAGCCGGGACACGAGGATGGCTTTGCACTCGCCGAGATTGCGCGCGATCACGGATGCGGCCCGATCCTGGTGACCGGCGATCATCGGCATCTGGAGCGTCTCCAGGTCAGCGGCCGGCACTATCTGCTGAAGCCCTTCCGGGTACAGCAGCTCGTCGAGATCGTCGACAAGATCCTCACGGAGACGGTCGCTAAATGCGTGCGCCGCAAGCGCGGCGACGGATCTTTCTTTCCCGCCCGGATGGGGTGACCGGCGCAGCGCTGCTCCGGGATCTGCGGCGGGGTGACCGGCGGGCGCTCGCGCGGGCCATCACTTTGGCCGAATCGTCACGGCCGGACCATCGCGACGAGGCCGAGGGGCTGATCGAGGCGCTCCTGCCCGAAACCGGGAACGCCGTACGCGTCGGCATTTCCGGGCCGCCGGGAGCCGGCAAATCTACATTCATCGAGCGGTTCGGCCTCTCCGGAATCGCGCTCGGACGGCGGATTGCGGTGCTCGCCGTCGATCCCGCCTCAAAACGCGGCGGCGGCGCGATCCTCGGCGACAAGACCCGCATGGCCGAGCTGGCGCGCGCGCCGGAAGCGTTCATCCGCCCGTCCTCCGCCGGCGACAGCCATGGGGGCATCGCGCGCCGCACACGCGAGGCCATTTTGCTGTGCGAGGCCGCAGGGTTCGACGCGATATTGGTGGAAACCGTCGGCGTCGGCCAGGCTGAAACGGCTGTCGCCGAAATCGTCGACATGTTCGTCTTGATCCTCCCGCCGGCGGGAGGTGACGAGTTGCAAGGGATCAAGCGCGGGATCGTCGAGCTGGCTGATCTGGTGCTGGTCAACAAGACCGACGCCGAACTCGCCGCCCTGGCGCACCGCACAGCCGCCGATTATGCGAGCGCGATGGGGCTGATCCGGCCCCCCTACCCCGAGTGGCAAGTCCCGGTCCGCGCTGTCTCCGCGCTCGAGGGGACTGGCATCCGCGAGGTCTGGGACGATGCCGATCGGTTCCGCGCCGCCCTCGAACGCACCGGGCGGTGGTCGCAGCGGCGCGCCGAGCAGGCCCGCACCGCGCTATGGTCGGAGATTAGCGACAGCCTCCTCGACCACTTCCGCGCCATTCCCGCCGTCGCTCAGCACCTCGTCGCGGCGGAGGAGGAAGTTACCGCGGGCACCCGCACCCCGACCGCGGCGGCTCGAGAATTACTGAGATTGTTCGGCAGCGAGGCTCGCGAGAGCTCCGTCCCTCCGGACATACCGACTTGACCAACGCGGCCCCAAAAGCCTAAAAGGATGAGCGCGCGGCCGTGAAGGGAGCCGCGCGTCTTGTTTTTATGTCGTGATTTGTCGAGGTAGATATGGCGCGCAGATGTGGGATCACCGGCAAAGGTGTTCAGGTCGGGCACAATGTCAGCCATTCCAACATCAAGACGAAGCGCCGGTTTCTGCCGAACCTGCAGCGGATTTCGGTGCTTTCGGACACGCTGGGATCGGTCAGGCTGCGCATCACGGCGGCGGCGCTGCGCACGATCGAGCACAAAGGCGGCGTCGACTCGTTTTTGCGTGACACACCCGACCGCAAGCTGTCGCCGGCGATCCGTCGTCTGAAGCGGCGCGTTGAGAGGGTGGCGGAACGGAATAGCGGCGGAACGGAATAGCGGCTGGGGGCGCGCTGCGGCACACCCTCGCTAATTGCCGCTTAGGGTCGGCGGCGGTGTGGGCGATGCGCGCGGGCGGAGGCCCCGGATGGCGTGGTCGGGTCGCTCGCTTGATCCGCTGACGCTCAGTTCGATCCGTCTCGGCGACATGGTCTGGGGCGCCATCCTCGCTGGTGGCGGAGGCTGGGCATCCTCTCCGACCGACGCGGGCGGGTATTGCACTGCTCCCCCGATTTGTGCATTTGCCGTGCCCAAACCAATCAGGAGAGCGGACCCGAGGACGGCAACGAACAGCGCTCCACTAGTCGATCTTCTGATAGCACCCGTGTTGATTACGTAGCCGTCCACTCTTTGATTTCCTTCTTCTCGCGCTGGAACTCTTTTATTTCCCCCGCAATCTCCTTCGCACGGACGTCATCGCCTCTTTCGAACGCTTCCTTTTGTTCTACATATCGATCTATGAGAAGGTCTTGGATTTCGGTTATCCTAGTCCGTTCCTCTAGGGTCAACCCGTCGTACTGTCCCATTGCGGATTCTCCTTTTCTCCCCGCAGCACTTTGCAACTCCAGGTGTTATCTCGGCAACACCCGAGAAAAGGACTGAGTTCCGTTGCTCCGCCAATGTTACATTAGAACTCACTTAGGGTAATCAAAACATTCAATTGATAACTGGCTCAATATTCGCGCATTTTCAAAAGGTCCGGCTCATGACCTGGGTTTCGCGGTTCCTGCGGGTCTGGTCATGGTGCCGCTCGAGCCTGTCGAATTGCTGGATCACCACGGTGCAGGACGGGAACGCGTCCGGGTTTGTGGAAGAGCGGTCGTTAGGAATACCTCGGAAAAGCGCGAATCCGCAGCCGCCGCCTCATTCGATTCTGTGGCGGCGGCAGCGATGAAGTCGTGGATCACCTTTCCGGCGGCTTTCCGCCGCAGCGACGGGCATTTCCCAGGAGGAAGCCCCGGCCGCAGCAAGCTGGGTCGGATCTGCGGCGTTGGCCACACAGATGCCCAAGAGGAGCAGCAAGGGGGATAGCGACTGCAAAGTTGAACGCATGAGAGGCTTACAGCCGATTGGCCCCAATGTTGAGCAAGCGGGCAGAACGTTCGTGCCGGCAACAGTCGAGCGTAACCGGCAGCTTCTGGTCTTCTGGTTGTGTCATCTTTTGTACATTTTACGGGTGCCGACATCACTGACCGCACCGGGCAGCAACATCGAGGCTAGGAAATTAGGGCCACATTGCAGAGGCATTGGATCGGCTACCCACCGAAACTGCAAATGATAGCGACCAAGGCCTGATTCCCTTCAGCCCGAGATGCCGGAACCTGGGTGATTAGTTTCAAGTTAACTTATCGAACTGCCAAAGAGTGGCAAAGCCGCGGATCTGAACTCAAGTGGAACGCGGGGATCAATCAACTGTTCATCGAGTGGGAGGGCCAAAAAATGTCGCGACATTCAATATCAACGAAGCTGGTTTGCAGCGTTGGGCTAGTTGGACTGCTGACAATGGCACCCGATGCACGTACGGGATCCGCCCAAAGCATGAATGACGTGGTTCGCACTCTGAACAACATCGTGAATCCCAGCGATGCTCAACGGCTGGAGGATCAAGCACGCCGGAACGGTCGGCCTCAGGAGGAGCGCTACTGGCGCGACTATCGCGCCGGCCTAGGCGCCCCCGACCGCAACCGCCCCGAATATGGACCGGATTATCGCGGGCGCGGCGATAACCGTTACCAGCGCGACGAGGGCTATTCCCGCGATAGCGAGTATCGGCGTCAGTATCCCGATAGCGACTATCGGCCTCAGTATCCCGATCAAAGAGATTATCGGTACGATCAGCGCTGAGGACGCGGCCGGCGATGACACTGGTTAGGCTGGCGTCAATCCGAAGCACTGCCGCGGGTTGGACGGCGGAGGCCGGACTGCATACCTCCGCCGCCGTGGAACAATAGCGTGGAATATTAGCGTGGAAGGGCGGGCGAAATGGCGGAAACGCTGATCCCCGGGGGCAGCCAGATGCGGATTTATCCGACTTGGCTTCAACGGTGGGTCAGCTTGTGCATGAAAGCCGTTTACGGCTGGCTTGACGACCGTGGCCCGACGATGGGTGCGGCAATCGCGTATTACACGGTATTTTCCCTTGCGCCGATACTGGTCATGGTGATCGCAGTTGCCGGTCTCGCCTTCGGTCAGGAAGCGGCAGAAGGTGCGCTTTTCGGGGAACTTGCGGACCTCGTCGGTCCGGAGAGCGCGGCGGCAGCGCAAGCTATGCTGAGAAACGCGAGCAGCACCCGGTCAGGAATCGTTGCGACCGTGGTCGGAATGGGTACCCTCATCATCGCAGCCACCGCCGTACTCGGTGAGTTGCAGTCGGCTCTAAATCTGATCTGGAAGGCTCCGCCGAGCGGTGGCCTCGGTCTCTGGCATCTCGTAAAAACGCGGCTCGTCAGCCTCTCGATCATCCTCGTGATCGGGTTCTTATTGCTGGTCTCGCTCGTGATCAGCACTGCATTGGCGGCGTTCAGCGATTACCTAGACTGGATCCTACCCGGGCTCGCAACGATCCTGCACATCGTGCATCTGACACTCTCCTTTGCTTTCACGACTGTGCTCTTTGCGACCATATTCAAAATACTACCGGATAAGCCTGTCGAGTGGGACGAAGTTTGGCTTGGCGCCGCTGTAGCGGCCGTGCTCTTCACTATTGGCAAGCATCTGATTAGCCTTTATATCGGAAGCAGTAATATAGAGTCGACCTATGGTGCTGCGGCCGCGCTCATAATCATCTTGGTGTGGGTCTATTATTCAGTCCAGATCCTTCTCCTCGGTGCGGAGTTCGCAAAAGCGTATACCGATCAGAGACGGCTCAAGCATTGCGGCGAGCAACCCGGGCCCTGATCGGAGCAACAGGTCACGTCACCTTTAAAGTACCGTCGTTTCTCTGGGTGTCACCGGGCCTAACGTAGACTGGAACATCCCGCATCAGTTGAATGTTCGTTCTTTGAGAACTTCTCCGCCGAGCGACGGAGTTCGGCTAGCGCTTAGGGGGTAGACTATGAGCTATGACTACGACGTAGTATTGACGCGAAAGGACGGGTCCGTTAAAACCTTTCGAATATACGGACAACCGAGGCCAAACGCAGGAAACGTAATTACTCTGCCAGTCGATGGACAGACCGTCGAAGCGCGGGTCGGCGGGCCTTCGCAAGGATCACAAATTTCGCAGTCGCCTGACCATATCCCTGCTTTTGAGGTTTGATGCTGACGCCGCGAGCGTGGGGGACAGCTGCGCCTCGGATGGGGTGCGTATCTGGCGCCTCGTATGGTAACAGAGGATAAGCACGATCGCCCTTCGGAATAACGTGTTTTGGTGCGCCGTTGCGGTCGGGGGGACGGCATGTGGATTCGACGATTTCTTCCGATGGTAGCGCTTGCCGCGGCGCTGGTGTCTGGTCCAGCCGCGTATGCCGATCTGAGTTACCGCGCCGAAATTGTCGGCGCCGAAGACAGCGATCTATCGAGCCTGCTGAACAAAGTCTCGGAGCTGAAGACGCTTGAAGACAAGCCGCCGGCGTCCGAAGAAGCGTTGCGCCGGCGCGCCGATCGCGATCTCGGCCGGCTCCTCGACGCCGCACACAGCCTCGGCTATTGGGACGCGGATTTCTCTTACGAGGTCGACACCTCGGCCGAGAGAGCAAAGGTGACCGTCACGGTGAAGCAGGGGCCGCTTTATCACGTCGCCTCGGTCAAAGTGCTGGGCCCCGACGGGCAGCCGCTATCGATTCCGCAGGACGAGAAGAAGCTGCCGCTCAAACCGGGCGACCCGGCGCGCACGGCCCCGGTCGTGGCCACCGAGACGGCATTGGTGACGGCGTTCGGCGACGGCGGTCATCCTTTTGCCAAAGTGGAGAACCGCCGGGTCGAGATCGACCGCGGCACCCAGACGATGGACGTGACCTACACGCTCGATCCGGGGCCGGTCATGCGTTTCGGCCCGGTCGCGATCGCCGGGCTCGAACGCCTCAATCCCGCCTATGTCGAGGGGCGCGTGCGCTGGCAGGCGGGCGAGATCTACGATGCGAGCAAGGTCGAAGAAACGCGCCGCAGGCTCATCGAAACCGGGTTGTTCAGCACGGTGCAGATCACGCCCACCCCCGATCCCGAACATCCGGGAGAGGCCCGGATGACGATCGAGGCGACCGAGCGGTTGCATCGCACGATCGGCGCCGGGCTCGCCTACAACACCAGCCAAGGCATCGGCGCCCGCGCTTTTTGGGAAAACCGCAACCTGTTCGGCAACGCCGAATCCCTGCGGCTTTCCGCCGAGGTCGGCCAGCAAATCGACGAGTTCCGCGCGAATTTCCGCCGTCCCGATTTTTTGGCCATCGATCAGGATTTCCTGGCGACCGCCGAGATCGCCAACGACACGCCGGTCGCCTACCGCAGCCGGCGCGCGCTCGCGACGGCCGGGATCGAGCGCCGGGTCGACCGCTGGCTGACCGGCGGCCTCTCCCTCTTGGCTGAAAAAGCAAATGTCACCCAGCTGGCGAATGTCCCCGGGATGGGCACGCAGCGTTATGAGCTGGCCGGCTTGCCCGCCTACCTAAAGCTCGACCAGACCGACAATCTGCTCGACCCAAGCAACGGTTACCGCGCGCAGCTCAGCGTCACGCCGGCGCACACCTTCTCCGGCTCGCACCTGACATTCGCGACCAATCTGCTTTCGGGCAGCACCTATTGGCCGCTGGGTTCCGAGCAGCGGGCGATCCTCGCCGGCAAGTTGGCGCTCGGCTCGCTCGACGGCGCCTCGCTGTTTCAGTTGCCCGCCGACCAGCGCATTTATGCCGGCGGCGGCGGATCGATCCGTCCCTATGGCTGGCAACTGGCGGGACCGCTCGCCCCCAATAAAGACCCGATCGGCGGGAGATCGAGCCTGGTGCTCAACCTCGAGGCCCGCGTCAAGATCACCGAAACGATCGGGATAGTTCCTTTCATTGATGCCGGCAGCTACTATGAGAGTCCAGTGCCGCAGCTCGGCCGCACGCTGCTTTACGGCGGCGGCGTGGGCCTACGCTACTACACCGCGTTCGGACCGTTGCGGCTCGACTTGGCGACGCCGCTGCACAAGCGCAGCGCCGACTCGCCCATCCAGCTTTATATCAGCCTCGGAGAGGCCTTTTGATGCGCGCTCTCGGACGAATCCTTCGCTGGCTCGGCGCTGCGCTTGGCCTGGTGATCGTGTTGCTCGCGGCTGCTTTTGGTCTACTGCAGACGCGAGCTGGGCAGGATTGGCTCGCGAGAACCATCGAGCGGACGATAAGCGGACCGGATTTCACCGTAGCGATCGGGCGACTGAGCGGCACCGTGCCGTTTCAGCTGAGGGCGGACCGGATCGAGATCGGCGACCGCGACGGCACCTATCTTACCGCACGTGATTTTCAGCTCGACATCTCGGCGGCGGCCCTGCTCGCGCGGTCAGCTTCACATCCGTTCGCTTACCTTCGCGCAAATCGATATGGCGCGACAGACTACGGCGCCATCGACGACGCCATGGACCGACTACCTCAAGGTTCCGCACGTCCCGATCGGCGTCGTGCTCGACCGGCTTTCGATCGACCGCCTCGCACTCGCACCCCCGATATTGGGTGAAAGCCTCGTCGCAACGGTCCAAGGAAGCGCCGAGCTGGCGGACGGCAAGGCGCATATTGCGCTCGACCTGCACCGCATGGACGACGTTGCCGGGAACATCGTATTGGCGATGGACCTGGCCGGAACCACGCCTGTATTGAAGCTCCAGCTCGAGGCGAGCGAGCCCACTGGCGTCTTGCTCGACCGTCTGCTCGGGCGGACGGATCGCCCGCCGCTCGCTATCTCCGTCAACGGAACCGGACCGCTTGCCGATTGGCACGGGCGGGTCACCGCCTCTGCCGGCACACTCGCCCGTCTCGATACCGATGTGAGGCTGGCCGTAACAGATCACACGGTTCTCGGGCTTTCCGGCACAGCGGCAATGGCGCCGCTGCTCCCGGCCGAGTTCGCACCCCTCGTCGGGGACCAGCTAGCCCTATCGGCCCATGGGACGTTCGGCGAGAGGATCGTCCTCGACGCACTGTCGATCGGGATCGCGGCAGGAACGTTGACGGGCGATGGGACGTATGGCGGAGCTGAAAAAGCCGTCACGGCGCATTTGCGGGCAGAGGTGCCGGAGCTTTCCGCGCTTGCGGGACTGCTCGGCAATCAACTTGGCGGCTCGGCATCGCTCACCGCCGAGGTCACCGGCACACAGAGCCGCCCCGCGCTCGCGCTGAATTTATCGGCGAGCGCGCTCCGCGTCGGCACTTCGGGCGCCGACCATGTCGAGGCGAGCGTGTCGGCCTCGCCGATCGGCGCCCTCGACAACCCGGATGCGCGAGTCGAATTTGCCGCAAAAGGCCGGGTCGAGGGGCTCGCCGCGCCGGAAGGCGTGGCCGTTCCGCCGGAACTCGGGCGTGACATCGACTTCTCGCTCGCCGGCAATGCTGCCCGCGACGGCAGCGCCGTCGATCTCAGCCGCCTATCGGCCGAAGGCGCGGGCCTTGCTCTTACCGGGGCGGGGAAACTCGCAGGAGGCGGGCAGACGATCGAAGGGAGTTTGCGTTTATCGCTCGCCGACCTCCGCCCGTTCTCCGGGTTGGTCGGTCATCCGCTCGCCGGCTCGATGGAGCTGGCGGCCGACGCCGCACGGGAAGGCTCTTCCGGGTTCCAAGCGCGTTTGCAGGGCTCGGCCAGAGGGCTGCGGACCGGCATCGCAGCCGGGGACGCACTTCTCGGCGGCTCGGTGACATTAACCGGCTCGTTGCAGCGAGACTCTGCAGGCGCACTCGTCGCCGACCAGATCGTCGTCGCGGGCGCCGCGGCGAGCCTTTCCGGCGATGCGCGGTTCGATCCGGCTTCCAACCGCCTCGCCGCGGCGCTGGCGCTCGAATTGCCGCGGTTGAAGCCGCTCGGCCCCGCGCTCGGCATGGACGTGGCGGGCGCAGTGTCGGTCCGCCTCAATGCCGAGGGCGTGCTCGACCACCTACGGCTGAATAGCGAAGTGGCAGGTGACGATATCGCGGCCGTTGGAACACGGATCGACCGGCTGCGGCTCTCGGGCGAGATCGCTGATCTGAGCGAGCCGAAGGCGACGCTTGACGGCACGTACCGCGCCTACGGGCTCGACGGGGCTTTGAGTTTGGCGGCGGAACCGAAAGGCAATTCCGAGCTGGCGCTACCGCGCTTCCGGTTGACGGCAGCGGACAGCGCGATCGAGGGCAGCCTGCGCATCGCTCTCGATACTTATCTCACCCGAGGCTCGATCAGCGGGCGTGCGCCCAATCTCGCGCACTTGTCCAAACTTGCCGGAACACCGCTCGACGGTAGCCTCGAATTCCGCGCCGGCCTCGAGGCTCGCGGCGGTCAGCTATTGGATCTGTCGCTGACCGGCTCGCGACTCGGCGCTGGCAACGGGTCCTCACGCGTCGGAATAGGCCGCCTCGAGCTGACCGCGAAGCTCGCCGATATCTTGCGAACGCCCTCGGGAACAGGGCGCGTTTCATTAACCACGGCGAGGCTCGGCGCGGCCGAATTTTCCACTGCAACGTTGGCCCTCGACGCGCCGCGGCCGGGGCGTTTCAGCTTTCAAGGCGACGCCAAAGGCCGGCCCTTGACGTTGGCGCTCGCGGGCGAAGGCGGGCTTGAAGCGGGCCGAATTGACATGCGTCTCACGCGCCTCACGGGATCGCTCGGCAACGACCGGATATTCCTCGAGCAGCCGCTTACGCTGTCAAAACGCGGCGCCGATCTCGCCTTTTCTGGTCTCGCTCTCGATTTCGGGACGGGTCGGATCACCGGCAGCGGGAGCAAGCGCGCCGAAGCGGTGTCGCTGGCGCTCAATGTGGCCGATCTTCCGATCGCGTCGGGCGCAGAGCTGATGGGCTATCACAATGTACGCGGCACCCTGGCGATTGCCGCAAACCTCGGCGGGACTTTGCGCGCACCGCAAGGCCGCTTTTCGGTGAACGCCCGCCAGATCTCATTATCGGCGGCAAAAAATTCGCAATCGCCGAATCTCGGGCTCGCCGTCGATAGCGATTGGAATGGGCGGAGCCTCGATTTGAAAGGGCAGGTAATCGGTCTCAAAGACGATCAAATCGGGTTTAGCGGCACCGTCCCGTTGCTGCTCAACCCCGCGCCGCTTGGGATCTCGGTGCCCACAGACGGCCGCCTCGCCCTGCAATTGCAAGGATCAGGACAGTTGGAGCATCTCGCTGATCTGCTGCCGCTCGGCGAGGATCGCGTCAGCGGCCATTTCGCTACCAATATCGCGGTGGGCGGCACCGTCGGCGCCCCGGCCGCAAACGGCCGCCTACAGCTCTCCGATGCACGCTACGAGAATTTTGCGACCGGCGCGGTTCTGACTAAGATGCAGGCCGATGTCGTCGGCGACCGCGACCGGTTCACGCTCACCTCTTTTTCAGCCTCGGACACCGCGAGCGGCACTCTAAAGGCACGGGGTAATGTAGCACTGCGCGGCCCGGCAGGGCCGACCGCCGAGCTTTCCGCGACGCTCGACAATTTCCGAGTGGCCGCACGCGACGAAGCAGTGGCAACGGCGAGCGGTGACGTCTCGATCGCCGGATCCCTGACCGCGCCAAAGGTCACCGCCCCGCTGACGATCAATCGTGCCGAGATCAACCTTCCCGAGAGCTTGCCGCCCAGTGTGGTCGTGGTGAAAGTCGTCGAAACCAACAGCAAGACCGGCAAGCCGCCGCCGCCCGCCGCCGCGAACCAGCCGCCGGCGCTCCCCGCGGTGCTCGACATCAAGATCGACATGCCCGGCAATATCTTTGTCCGCGGGCATGGGCTCGACAGCGAGTGGCGCGGCAAGCTGGCGATAACCGGCACCAGCGCAGCACCCGCGATCAGCGGATCGCTCGAGCAGATCCACGGCAGCGTCGATCTGCTCGGCAAGACGTTCACGTTGACCCGGGGCGCAATCACCTTTGACGGCAGCGCGAAGCTCGACCCCGTTCTGGATATCGTCGCCGAGGCGAGCACCGCCGACATTACCGCACAAATTCGGATCAGCGGAGTTGCCTCGGCGCCAAAAGTGACGCTCAGTTCGACGCCGCCCGTGCCGCAGGACGAGATCCTTTCGCGTGTGCTGTTCGATCGCGGCGTCGGTCAGCTCAGCGCCGGCGAAGGAATGCAGCTCGCCGCAGCCGCGGCCACGCTCGCGGGCGGTGGCCCCGGGGTGCTCGATAAATTGCGAGGTAGTCTCGGTTTGGATTGGTTCAAACTCGGTTCGACCCCGAGCGGGCCGACGACCGGCACGCTGAACCCGAGAGGGGCGGCGAGCAGCAGCGGCGCAGGCGGGACCGCGCTGAGCGCAGGGAAATACATCGCCCCCGGAGTTTCCGTCGGGGTCAGTCAAGGTGTGTCGCCGCCGACCAGCAAGGTCACCGTCGAGATCGAAGTAATGCGGCATCTGACGATCGGGGGCGAGGCCGGCCAATCCGGCAGCACCGGCCTCGGGCTCAACTACAATTACGATTACTGAGCGGTCACTCTTCGGTGATCAGCCCTTGCTGAGCGGGCCTGATGGCAGGAAGTTACTCTCGATGGGAAATAAGATGGGAGGGACGCCATGGACGGGCCGGAAATCGGATTGGACGGATTTTCGCCGCGCGCGCAATGGAGCCGGCGCGGGTTTGTCATGACGTCGCTCATTAGCGGCTTTGCGCTCGCGATACAGCCGGTCTCGGCCGAGACGATTACGACCGACACGAACGGCTTGGACGCGGGCGAGGTCAAGGTTCCGGTTGCAAACGGATCTATCCCGGCTTACCGCGCGATGCCGGCGCAGGGCGGGCCGTTCCCGACCGTACTGGTGGTGCAGGAAATCTTTGGCGTGCACGAGCACATCAAGGACATCTGCCGCCGGCTCGCCAAGGCCGGTTATTTCGCGATCGCTCCGGAGCTCTATGCGAGGCAGGGGAACCCGGCGGAGATCAGCGACATTCAGGAGCTGATCCAGAAGATTGTCGTGAAGGTCCCGACGGATCAGGTCATGTCCGACCTCGACGCGGCAGTTGCCTACGCCAAATCATCGGGCAAGGGCGATACCTCGAAGCTCGCGGTGACCGGCTTCTGCTGGGGTGGGTGGGCGACTTGGATGTATTCCGCGCACAACCCGAATTTGAAGGCGGCGGTCGCGTGGTACGGATCCGACCGCAAGCCGAGCGAGCTGACGCCAAAGAACCCGCTCGACATCGCCGCCGACGTGAAATGCCCGGTCCTTGCTCTCTACGGCGGCGCCGATCAGAGCATCCCGCAAGAGACGATCGAAAAGCGGCAGGCCGCATGCAAGGCAGCCGGCAAGACCTGTGAATTCGCGGTCTACCCCGACGCCCCGCACGGCTTCAACGCCGACTACCGCCCGAGCTACCGCCCCGACGCCGCCAAGGACGGCTGGACGAGAATGCTGGCCTGGTTCAAAGATCACGGGGTGGCGTAGGCCCAGGTCGTATAGGCAGGGACCCGGCGGGCCGTTCACCGGGGTTGGCTGAGGGGCGAACCATCCGAGAGGAGAGCCGCCGTGTCAGCGTGACCTTGCCGGCCTCTTCAAACTCCCGGGAACGGCGTCGCGCCCAAGACGGCGGCGGCTTGGGTGCGCCCGGTTTTTAACACTCAAAAACCTGTGCAAGGTGTAGAAAAGTCCTGCAATATACAGCTCAAGTGTCAGGTCTCCATCCCTGCCGCATAACGGGTGTCATGTCAAATTGACTTAGCCCCGGGTCGGATTCTTTTCTGTCTGGCGCTCGCCATCCCCGATTGCCGCTCGTATAGCCATCACCATTTGATCTCAGCATGTCGCTTCAGGCGGGAGCCCTGCAGCGACACGAACCGGGGGCTTCATCTCTGCGGTATTGTTCGGCATCGCACGGAGTGCGTTAAGGGCTGATCTTGATTTGCTTAAAACCAAGAAACGGCACCATAAATACATAAATATATAGAATATACAATAGATAGCCAGGGTTGCCTTTCCCTATTGCCACTCGATGATGTGATCGAAAAATATTACAAAAATTCTATATAATAACACCATAAATACCATTTTAAATGAATCTGTTAAGCTTCCGCACGCGTGGAGTTTCCACCAGTTCCTTTTGAACTACGGGTATTCTCAACTTGGAGCCGACTGGAAAAAGACCAATGCGACAACTCACACTTTGATGAACCACTTGATCAAGGGCACAGTGGGCAGTAGTCCGACAGGTGTTACCGACGGCAATTTCGTGGCGGCCACCACGAACGGTAGCCTGTTGGCCTTTCTGTCGTTTGCCTACGATCTTTTTACCCTCGCCGACAATGCCGAGGTTCAGAAGCGGTTGTTTGATCGCCTCCGAAGGCAGGATCAATATCAAGGAGCCAGGTACGAAATGTTCGTCGCGGCCTCCCTTCTTCGAGCCGGTTTTACGATTGCGTTCGAAGATGAAAGCGACAGCACCACGTCTCACTGCGAATTTAAAGCGACCAGCAGGCAGACAGGCCGTCCGTTCTCGGTCGAGGCCAAAAGCCGGCATCGCAGATCGCCGGCTTCAGACGACGAACCGACGCCGAAAGCCGGGATGTACAGATTGCTCCAAAACGCCTTGTCGAAAAGGGCAAACCACGAGCGTATTATTTTTGCTGACGTGAACTTGCCACCAGATGACAAACCTCTCTTCCAGGTGAGTTGGCATCAACAGGTTGCGGCATCATTGAACGAACTCAAGCAGAAACAGAAGACGGATGATCCGTGGCCGCAAGCGTTTGTGTTTTTTACGAACAGGATAATGTCGCCGTGGCCCGGTAAAGCGGCTCGCCGCAAAACAACTGTGTTGCTGACGGCAATCAATCATCCGCTTTTCAAGTCCGAGGAGCTTCGGGGGGAGGCCGGACGCCAATACCCGGAGATTGGCGTTCTATATCGCGCGGCAAACGAACTCCGCCGGCCGGCGAGCCACTTCTTTGCCCAATGTCAGGTTCATTGGCCCGCCCTTTTCGGGTTGAATGCTGCCGTTGTGTTCGCTCTGCAATCGCGTGAATTTTCTAAAATTGACCTTATAGGAACAACGGCGATTGCACACTGGCGAGACCCAGGGGAGAAGGCCGCCGGATCGGCCAGCTCAAAATAGCCGCAATGGAGTGATACTCGTCCGCGGTTGTAGCGCTGGCTGATACGCCAAAGAACAGCCAGGATCAGCGAATTTGCTGGCTGTTATTGTCATGCGAGAGTGGTCCAGACACCAGGATTTCCGCCGCCATGCCGCCGGAGCTGGCTGTATTTCGTGCCTGCAACAGCGATATCAGCGAGCGGCGTGCAATGCTGCACAATTTTGGAAACCGTGGCGGGATGCCACGCAACCGGTGGCCCTGGCGACGCGGGTCATGCCCGAGCCCGTCCGACAACCGCCGCAGATCGTACAATCCGGCCGGCGTCGGGCCGCACCAGCCTCTATCTCGCCTCGCACGCCTCGCACATCGTCGGCCGGCCGGTCGAGGAGGGGAGGGCATTGATCGAGAAGCTGATCGCCTTCGCGACCCGGCCGCAATGTTTATCAGCACCACTGGACCGTTGGCGACCTCGTCATCATCGCGGCCGGCCCTACGATGACACCCAGCGCCGCGTCCTCCACCGCACGACGGCGGCGGATTACGCGAACACGCTGGAGCAGGAGGGGCTTCTCGCAACCGCCGCTGCCTGAGCGAGCCGCCGGGACCAATCTAATCTGCTGCCACCTTAGGTGGATTGCCGCGCCGGTCGCAGATGGTCAGATTGCGACAGTTTTCGTCTGAAATGGGCGGTTGTCACCAGCCGGAACCCTGTGCGTTGCTTAATGTTCCCCACATTGTTCTCGCTGATCACGATTAGCGCTTTCGCCCGAGCTTCTGGAGCGCCTGATGGTTTGGCGTGTATCGAAGATTGATCCGACGGCGAACGTCGCCGCTGCCGCGGTGCTGAAGGCGTTCGAGGCGGCGCGCCGCTCCGGGCGTCCGTCGGTGGAATGCTACCGGGCCGGGGTGGAGGCGTGGCAGCGCGAGCATCCGGATCAATCCGCCGAATATGCAGCAAAGCAAGCAGTCGCCGTAATCCTTGCGAAACATGCGAAGATCCGGGTCGAGGAGTAGCTGCTGCTTGACAGGGCCGCTGCCCTCCCGTTGCATCGCGGGATGAGCGAACCTCCACCGCTCGGCACAAAGCAAAACGCGGAACGCGTGGCGCGAGAAGAGCGCTTGGCCAAGGCGTTGCGCGACAATCTGCGGCGGCGCAAAGAGCAGGCGCGCGCCCGGCAACGGCTCGCCGCGGCGCTCCCCAAAAAGCGCGCGGGAGCCGACGGCGAGCCGTCGGCTTGAGCGGCGCTTCGCGGTCCAGTAAAAGCACTCGCACGGCGGTTTGACCGCCAATTGAATGGGGCGGTCTAGGCGGCGGCGCGGGCATCGAGGCGATGGACAAGATCTGCATCAAGGGCGGCGTGCCGCTCGAAGGCGTAATTCCGATCGGCGGCGCCAAAAACGCTGCTCTGCCGCTGATGGCCGCGTCCCTGCTGACGCCGGAAACCTTAACCCTGAAGAACGTCCCGGTTCTCGCCGATATCGCCACGATGGCGAACTTGCTGGTCCAGCACGGCGTGGCTCTCATGCGAGGCGAGGACGGGGCAGATCCGGGACACATCCTCGAATTGTCGGCCGGGCACATAACTTCGAGCACCGCACCCTACGACCTCGTGCGGAAGATGCGGGCTTCGGTGCTCGTCCTCGGCCCGCTGGTCGCACGCTGCGGGCGAGCCCGCGTCTCGCTGCCCGGCGGTTGCGCGATCGGTCCCCGGCCGGTCGATCTGCACATGAGGGGATTGCAGCGGCTCGGCGCGGAGGTGGAGCTGCGCGAAGGTTATATCGAAGCGCACGCCCCCAAGGGATTGCGGGGCGCGGAGATCGCTTTTCCGGCAGTCTCGGTCGGCGCCACCGAGAATCTGTTGATGGCGGCAAGCCTGGCGGAGGGCGAAACCCTGCTCATAAACGCCGCGCGCGAACCGGAAATCACCGATCTGGCCGAATGCCTCGTCGCGATGGGCGCGCGCATCGATGGGATCGGCACGGACCGTCTAAGGATCCTCGGGGTCCCGCGGCTGCACGGGGCGACACATTCGATCATCCCGGACCGGATCGAGACCGGGACCTACATCATGGCTGCCGCAGCGACGAATGGCGAGGTCAGGCTGACCGGGACCCGTCTCGATCTCCTTCCTGCAGTCGCGCGCATTCTCGAAGGCGCTGGTGTCGAAATCGCGGAAACCGCCGACGGGCTGACGGTTCGGCGATATGCCGAACGGCTCGAAGGTGTCGACGTGATGACCGAACCGTATCCAGGGTTTCCGACTGATCTGCAGGCGCAGACAATGGCCTTGATGACGGTCGCTAATGGCGCCTCGATGATCACCGAGACGATTTTCGAGAACCGGTTCATGCATGTCCCGGAACTGGCGCGAATGGGGGCCAACATCAACGTCCATGGCGCCTCGGCGCTGGTGCGCGGGGTGCCGCGGCTGATGGGGGCGCCGGTCATGGCGACGGATTTGCGGGCCTCGGTGTCGCTCGTCGTCGCCGGCCTCGCCGCCGCCGGGGAAACCGTGATCAACCGCGTCTACCACCTGGACCGCGGCTACGAACGGCTTGAGGAAAAGCTCGCCGGGTGCAATGCCCGGATCGAGAGGGTGCGGGATGGCGCCTGACGAAGACGCGGCGCTCAAACTGCGCGCCGAGGATGCCGAAGATCTGGCGGTGATCTCGGCCTGTCTGCAGGACGCGCTCGTTGCCGTTCGCGACCTCGCTTACGCGCCGGAGGAACGCAGCTTTCTGTTCGTCGCTAACCGATTTCGCTGGGAAAACGGGCTCCGTCCGGCGCCCGGCGAAGCCCCGTTTGAGCGTGTCTTGTGCGGCATTAGCTTCAGCGAGGTTGCGGCGGTGTCATACAGCGGGTTTCGCCGCACCGATGATGGCCGGATATTGTCGTTATTGGCGATCCGGCACAAAAAGGGCGCGGTACATCTTGATTTTTCCGGCGGCGCGGCGATCCGGCTCGAGGTCGCGCGACTCCTCTGCCACGCCAGCGACCTCGGCGATCCGTGGCCGACGCCTTGGCGGCCGCGCCACGATTTGGATGAAGTTTCGTGACTGCCGAGCGCGCCTCTATCCGCGATGATCCCTTGATAATGGCATTGCCAAACGGGCGGATCCTCGGCGAGGTGATGCCACGCCTGCGCCACATCGGCATCGAGCCGGAGCCCGCCTTCGACGATCCCGCCTCACGTCAGCTGCGTTTTACGACCAGCGAACCCGGTCTCGATTTGATCCGCGTGCGCAGCTTCGATGCCGCCACCTTCGTTGCCTTCGGCGCCGCTCAGCTCGGCATCGCCGGCAATGACGTGCTCATGGAATTCGATTATTCGGAGATCTATGCGCCGCTCGACCTCGATGTCGGGCATTGCCGCCTCGCCGTCGCGGCAACGTTGGACGCGCTCGGGCAGACCGACGTCAGACGATCGAGCCACGTGCGCGTCGCTACTAAGTATCCGGAAATTACCCGCCGGCACTTTGCGGCGCGTGGGGTTCAGGCGGAATGCATCAAGCTCAACGGCGCGATCGAACTGGCGCCGCGTCTGGGGCTCTGCCATCACATCGTCGATCTCGTACAGACCGGCGCCACCCTCCGGGCCAACGGTTTGGTCGAGATCGAGCGGATTGCCGAGGTCAGCTCCCGGTTGATCGTCAACCGCCCGGCACTGAAGACCCGCCCCGAACAAGTCGGCGGGTGGATCGAGCGCTTTCGCGATACGATCAATCACAAAGGGCGCTCACCCACCCAGCCCCCACCCATTCCCTCCCCACAAGCGGGGGAGGGTGCCGACCCCCGGATCGAAGTCCGGGGGGAGGCGGGTGAGGGCAAGGGGCGCTGATGCCGGTTATGCTCTCCACCGGCGATCCCGCTTTCGAGGTGGGGTTCCTACAGCTGCTCGCGGCAAAGCGGGAGAGTGCGGCCGATGTCGACGCCGCGGTCGCCGAGATCATCGAGGACGTCGCTGTCCGCGGCGATGCGGCGCTGATCGATCATACGCGCCGCTTCGACCGGATGGATCTGGCGGCCGGCGGACTCCGTCTGACGCCGCGGGAGATCGCCGATGGCGCCGCCGCGGCGCACCCCGAGACCATCGCCGCGCTGCGCGTCGCGGCGGAGCGGATCGAGAGCTTCCATCGTCGCCAGCTGCCTGCCGCGATCGATTATGTCGACGAGGTGGGTGTGCGGCTTGCCTCGCGATGGCGCCCGGTCGCCGCGGCCGGGCTCTACGTTCCGGGCGGCACCGCCGCGTACCCCTCTTCGGTATTGATGAACGCCATCCCGGCCAAGGTGGCCGGGGTCGAGCGGTTGGTCATGACCGTGCCCACCCCGCGCGGCGTGCTGAACCCGCTGGTTCTCGCCGCCGCCCGGATGGTTGGGATCGACGAGATATATCGGGTCGGAGGTGCGCAGGCGATTGCCGCGCTCGCCTACGGCACGGCGACGATTGCGCCGGTCGACAAAATCGTCGGTCCGGGAAACGCCTACGTCGCGGCGGCCAAGCGGCGGGTCTTCGGCAAGGTCGGGATCGACATGATCGCCGGCCCGTCCGAGATCCTGGTCGTTGCCGACCGGCACAACGACCCGGAATGGATCGCCGCCGATCTGCTGTCGCAGGCGGAGCACGACGATGCGGCGCAGGCGATCCTCGTGACTGATGATTCCGGTTTTGCAGCCGCGGTCGAGGCGGCCGTAGAGCGCCACCTGGCGCAGCTGCCACGGGCGCAGATCGCGCGAGCTAGCTGGCAGGCGCATGGCGCCATTCTGATTGTCGCCGATTGGGACGAGGCGCCGGTGCTAATCGACCGGATTGCACCCGAGCATCTCGAGCTGGCGCTCGACGAGGCCGACGCGTTGGCCGGGCTGGTCCATCATGCCGGGGCGATTTTTCTTGGCCGTCACACGCCCGAGGCGATCGGCGACTATATCGCAGGACCCAACCATGTCCTGCCGACGTCCCGCAGCGCGCGCTTTGCGTCGGGTCTCGGCGTACTCGATTTCCTGAAGCGCAGCTCGCTCGTGCGCTGCGACGCGGCGAGTCTCGCGGCGCTCGCCCCGTCGGCAATCCGCCTTGCCGAGGCGGAGGGGCTGGACGCACATGCATTGTCATTGTCGATCCGGCTCGGTCGGGCGCGCGCTGGATAACCCGACAAGCTATGGGCGAGCAGGACGCCTCGCGAATTGCCGGCATCACTCTCGACGAGCATACGGTTGTCCGCCGGAGCCCCGATATCGAGCACGAGCGGGCGGTGGCGATTTTCGATCTCCTCGAAGAGAACCATTTCGCGCCGGTTTCCGGCTGCAGCGGGCCTTACCATCTGCATTTGGCGATCGAGGAGAACCGGCTGAGCATCGAAATCCGCTCGATGGCGAACGGCTCGAACGAAACGATCACTCTGCCGCTGGCGCCGTTTCGCGGGATCGTCAAAGATTATTTCATGGTCTGCGACAGCTATTACGAAGCGATCCGCCGTTCGAGCCTGGCGCAAATCGAGGCGATCGACGTCGGCAGGCGGTCCTTGCACAATGAGGGATCCGCGCTGCTGATCGAGCGGCTCGCCGACAAGGTCGAGATCGATCTCGACACGGCCCGGCGCCTGTTCACCTTGATTTGCGTGCTGCACCTGCGGGGGTGAATGTGTGACGGGGCTGCCCCTTGTGCTCGCCTCCGCATCACCGCGCCGCCTCGAACTGCTGCGCCAAGTGGGCCTCATGCCCGACTGCATAGATCCAGCCGATATTGACGAGACGCCCCGCCGCGGCGAGTTGCCGCCGGCACATGCGATCCGTCTCGCGCAGGAAAAGGCGCAGGCGGTAATCGCGCGCCATCCTGGCGCCTATGTCCTGGCGGCCGATACCGTCGTCGCCTGTGGCCGGCGCATCCTGCCAAAAACCGAGGACGAGGCGAGCGCGCGGTCCTGCCTCGAAATGCTGTCGGGGCGCCGCCACCGGGTTCACGGCGGCATAGCAGTGGCGAGCCCCGACGGTTGCCTGGTGACGCGCCGGGTCGACAGCCAGGTCGCGTTCAAACGGTTGAGCGAGGCGGAGATCCGGATTTATTTACGCACCGGCGAATGGCGCGGCAAGGCCGGCGGCTATGCCATTCAAGGGCGGGCGGCGGCGCTGATCCGCTGGATCAGCGGGTCCTATTCGAATGTCGTCGGACTGCCGCTCTTCGAGACCGTCCAGCTGCTTGCTGGGCGCGGCTATCGACCGAGTTGGCTGGCGAACTGCTGATCTCGGCGGGTCCTGGCGAGTGGCGCGCGGTGCTGCTCGAAACGGGTGTGCCCGTCGAGCTCTTCGTCGAGCGCGGCGATCGCAGTGAAGCCGGCAGCATTCATCTCGGCCGAGTCGTGCGGCATTTGCCCGCGCTCGGCGCGGCGCTCGTCGATATCGGCGGTGACCGGCCCGCCTTCCTGCCGCAACGCGAGGTCCTTCCGCGCGGCAATCGGCTGAACGAGGGCGAGCGCGTAATCGTGCAGGTTCGCCGCGAGGCCCAGGCTAGCAAAGCTGCAAGGGTGACAATGGCCGCGACCTTGCGCGACCCGCTAGTCGAGCTGATCATCGGCCGCCCCGGTTCGGCGGATGGCGCGGCGCTGCTCACCCAATTAGCCCCCACCCTAACCCTCCCCCGGTCGCGAGGGAGGCAATTGGACTCCCTCCCCCGTGGTAACGGGGGAGGGCAGGGGTGGGGGTTGAGGTTTCTCGAACCGGCGCCGGTCGACGCCCTTGCTGCCGAGGCAGCGGCATTGTCTCAGCGCTGGACCGAACTTCTCGAACGAGCTTCACGGCTCGATCCGCCGGCCCGGCTCGACCCGCCGGCTTCTTATGCCATCACGCTCGCCAGGTCGCTGCCGGGGGCACTCAACGAGATTCTTGTGGACGAGCCTGCCGCCATTCCCGAATTCCGCGCTGCTTTTCCGGACTGCGCCGTCGCACACCTTCCGGAAGCCGAGTGGCCGATCGATCTCGACGCGGTATTCGAAGAGGCACTGTCCGCTACGCTTGCCCTCCCTGGCGGCGGTTCCGTGCATTTCGAGCCGACCCGGGCCGGCATGCTGATCGACGTGGATACGGGAACTCCGGAAACGGGATCGCCGGAGCGCACCGGGCGGATGGCCAACCTTGCCGCCGCCGGGACCATCGCCCGGCAGATCCGGCTGCGCAATTTGGGCGGCGGCATTGTCGTCGATTTTGTCGGAATGGACAGCCGCCCGGCGCGTGAAAAGGTGCGCGCGGTGCTCGCCGAGGCGCTCGCGCCGGATCCGGCAGCCCCGCAGCTCCTCGGCTGGACTCGGCTCGGACATTTCGAGCTGGTGCGGCCGCGCCGCAGGCGCCCGCTCGCCGAGGCATTGCTCGAGCCGAGCTCCGGCGGCGCTTTCGTCAAGACTGCGGTAACGGTCTCGCACGAGGCGCTGCGCGCGCTGCGCCGTGCAGCACGGGCGCAGCCCGGCCGGCGATGGCGCGTCACTGTCGCTCCGGAGGTTACGGCTGTGTTGGCGGGGGCGACGGCGGGCGCGGTGCGGCAAGCCGAGCAGCGATTCGCCCGCAGCATCGCGATCGAGGCCGACCCCAGCTATCAGCGCGAACGTTTTCAAATCTCGGCGTTTTGACTATATCCGCGCGGCAATGGTCTCCATCTCGTCGATTGAGCGCCCCGCACCGCGCCCGTGTCCGATCTGCGGCAAGCCCGCGGCGCCGCAATATCGGCCATTCTGCTCGGCACGCTGCGCGCAGATCGATCTCGGCCGCTGGCTCAAGGGCAATTACCGCATCCCGACCGAGGAGGGACCCGACGAAGGGAACGGCGAGGAAGCCGGTTGACCACGCGGCGCGAGCCCGCGAGCATGCGCCGATGAGCGTCACTCCCCAGTCCAAACACTACAGGGTCATCTACGCCGACCCGCCCTGGACTTTTGCCACCTATTCGCGGAAGGGCAAGGGGAGGAGCCCCGAAGCCTATTACGACTGCATGTCTCTCGCCGACATCAGGGCGTTGCCGGTTGCCGAATGGGCGGCCGACGATTGCGTGCTGCTGCTGTGGGCGACCGACCCTCTGTTGGAGAAGGCGTTCGACATAATCCGGGCGTGGGGATTTACGTACAAAACTGTCGGTTTCTATTGGGCAAAGTTGAACAGGCCGGATACTTCGTTCAGCGAAGGCAGCTTCTTTACCGGCCTCGGCTTCTGGACGCGGGCCAACCCTGAGCTGTGCCTGCTCGCGACGCGCGGGAAGCCGCATCGCCGTGGGACGAATGTGCGCAAGCTGATCGTGTCGCCACGGCGCGAGCACAGCCGCAAACCGGACGAGGCGTCTAAACGCATTGAGGCGCTATGCGAGGGGCCTTATCTCGAGATGTTCGCCCGCTTCCCGCGGCCTGGCTGGGACAGCTGGGGCATCGACGCCGAATTGCCGGGGGTCAGGCGGCGCCGTTGGCGCGCAAACAGCCATCCCGACGCGCCCCGGGCTGCCGAGTAGCGCAGCCTACCCGAAAACCCTCACCCGCCTTCCCCCGGACTACGATCCGGGGATCGGCACCCCCCATCCCCTCCCGCAAGCGGCGCAAGCGGGGGAGGGTTGGGGTGAAGGGTTTGGTGGGAAGTCTTTCACCAAGCCTTAAACACCGGCTTCACAGAGTCCGAGAGACGATAATTGGGACCGGAGCGGGTGTCGTGATCGGCTGGGCGTTGCGTTGGGTATTGCTGTGTTGCGGTATCGTCCTCCTAGGTGTCGGGCTGCTGGGCCGCAGCACAGCGCTGTTGCCGGATATTGTCTCGTCAGCCGGACGGGAGCGAGAGGCCGCCATGTCGGCCCCGCGCGCGACTGTCCCGGCATCCAACACGATCGTCTATACGGCAAACCAAAGGGGCCACGTCGTCCTCGACGCCGCCGTCAATGGGGCTCCGGTTCGCATGCTCGTCGACACCGGCGCTAGCCTGGTGACGCTCACCCCAGCGGATGCCCGCGCCGCCGGCATCGATCCCACCCGACTGGTGTTCAGCGGACATGTCAACACGGCCAATGGCACGGCGAGTATGGCGCCGGTTACCTTGCGCGAAATCCGCATCGGCCAGCTTTCGATTTATGATGTGCCCGCCTCAATCCTCCAAAATCTCGACGTTTCTCTGCTCGGCATGAGCTTCCTCGGCCGGCTGCAGGGCTACGAAATGCGCGACGGCAAGCTCACGATCACTTGGTAGAGGGTGATTCGCAGCGGCAAAGGCTGATCCGGCGAGCGTTCCGGCTGGAATGGCTTAGCGTCGGCTGGATGGCGGTCGAGGCCGCCGTCGCAGTCGCCTCCGGTATCGCGGCGCGCAGCATCACACTGATCGCGTTCGGGCTCGACAGCGTCATCGAACTCGCCTCCGCCGGCGTCCTGATCTGGCGGCTGTCGAGCGAGTTGCGGCTCGGCCGCGAACTCTCCGAGGAGGCGGAAAGAATTGCGCGGCGGATCGCCGGCGGCTTGCTGTTTGCCCTTGCCGCTTATGTCGTCGTGGCGGCCGGTTGGAGCTTGTGGCGCGGCGAGGGCGAGACGTTCTCCTGGCCCGGATTGACGATCGCACTTCTGTCGATCCCGATCATGCTCGTGGTGGCACGCCGTAAGCTCGCTCTGGCTGGCCAGCTCGGCAGCCGAGCCCTGCGCGCCGACGCCGCCGAATTGCTGGCCTGCCTCTGGCTGTCAGTCGTCGTTGTGCTCGGGCTACTCGCCCAAATCGCCTTCGGCGCCTGGTGGATCGACGCGGTCACCTCGCTCGCCATCGTGTCGTTCCTCGTGAAAGAAGGTCGAGAGGCCTGGGAAAGCGAGGAGGACGACTGATAGTCGGGTCATTGACAAAATAGCATAATTGTTTTATAAGCACCCACGTTGTCGAACTTTTGGTGCTATTCCAAGAAACAATTTGAGCGCGCGGAGCGATGCGATCAATAAAGTAACAGGGAAACAGCGTAAGAACAGCGAGATAGCTGGCTGTTCTTGGTCGCTGAACCGGCGGCGGTCCAGAATTTCCGCCGAGAACTAGAGGCCGCTTGGTTAATAATTCCTCAGGGAAACAGCAAAAACAGCGAGAGATGCGTATGAAGACTACCGCGCGGTATCTTTCGACGGCCCGGGTGACCGCGGCTCATGCGACAGGTGGCCCGATTTGACCCAGAGGCGGCAACCCCGCGGCCCGGCCCCGGCTCGTAGTGTCGATCCGGCGGGCAGCCTCAGCCAGGATTGTTGGGTGAACTCCTCCCCGCCCTCCGTGAAGCTGCCGTCCAGGACGAGCAACTCGATCCCGCCGGGAATGGGTACCGCGATGCTGATGCCCGGCGCCCAGCGTTCCAGCAGAACAAGCTCCCAGGGGTTCTCGTAGAGCACTGTAAATTCGACACCGAGGAGTTCGGGCGCCGGCGCGAGAGGACGGGCCGAGGTGTCGATGCGCACCGGTGTGCGGTCGTCCGGGTCGAATTGCCAGAGCTTGACGAAGATCGTGCAGCCGGGCTCGGAGCCGGGTCTGTGACTGCTGGTCGGCGGGTTGCGGACATAGGTGCCCGCCGGATATTCGCCGTGCTCGTCCTGAAAGACGCCGTTCAACACCAGGAACTCCTCGCCGCCGCCGTGGATGTGCGGCGAGAAATGGCTGTGCGGGGCGTAGCGAACGATCGAGGTGGCGCGCGCAACCTCGTCCCCGATGCGGTCGAGCATGCGCCGGTCTATCCCGGGAGAGGGGAGGGCGCCCATTCCAGCCGGGCCGCATGGACCGCCGCGCGAGCGCCGAAATCCGAATTGAGGTTCATCGCGGCGGCGGCTGAGGGATCAGATTCCGTAGAGGTTATCGGGCTTCGCCGGGATCTTGCCGAGCTCGACCTGTTTGACCGCTGCCACGAGCTTGACGTGGGTCGGGGCGGGGACGCCGACCTCCTGACCCTTTGCGGCGATCACGCCGTTGATGAAGTCAATCTCGGTGCGCCGGCCCTTCAGCATGTCCTGACCCATCGAGGGCCGCGCGAATTCGCTGCGGGTGTTCGACTGCAGGGCGGCGAGGATCGCCGATTCGACCTCGTCGAGCGCCGCGCGGTCGCCCTCGGCAGCGCGGGCGATTGTCTCGGGTTCGTGCATGCGGATGTGCTCGAGCTGATAGCCGAGCGCCTGGCCGACGCGCACCCCTTCACCGGCGAGGCGGATGCTGAGTTCGGCGGATCTTGTCGTCCCGGTTCATGTCGTTGCCGGACATGCCGGTCGCGGCCGCGACGCCGTTCGCCATGCCGTTGACGCACAGTTTCGACCAGCGCTCGCCCCACAGATTGGTCGTCGCCTTGACGCTGTCGATCGTTCGGATCATGTCCGCAAGCTCTTCGATTCGCTTGGTGATGCGGCCATGCAGCTCACCGGCGCGGTAGACCTCGTAGGGCGAGGCGCCCTTCGCGGCGGTGCGGCGAACCCGGCCCGGCGCATAGAGTTCGGCCCCCAGCAGCGCCGGGATGACGCCGACCGTCTTATCCGAGCCGACGATCGCGGCGATGCGCTCCTCGTTCATGCAGTTCTGCAACGACACGACATATCCGTCGGGCGCCAGGTACTGCGCGATCAGCATCGTCGCCCATTCCGTGTCATAGGACTTGGCCGCAACCATCGCGATGTCGATCGGTTTATACTTTGCGAGATCCTGGACCTCGGTCAGATGCATCGTCTTCGGTTTGGCGCAGACATATTCCTCCTCGGTCACGCCTTCGATCGCGAGTCCGTCGCGGCGGATCGCCTCGATGTGCTCGGGCCAAGGGTCGATCAATATCACGTCGAACCCATTATGCGCGAGATGACCGCCGGTGTAGCCGCCGATCGCGCCGGCGCCGATCACCGCAATACGTTTGTCCATGATCTCGTCCTTTCTTGACCCGGGCTCGGCCATGATAAGCTGATCGCAGGTTGCGGAAAAAGCTCAAAACCCAGCACCTTCCTTTCCGGGGATCTCATTGTCGACCGCAAGAAACCTGCTGGCCTTTCTGGCCATTGTGTCGCTCTGCGCCGGATCTTGTGCGCCGCAGCCGGTGGTGCCGCTGCCCGGCAGGCTGCAGTTGAGCAATCCCAATTTCGGGCTGATCAACGTCGAGGCGGTGATCACCGCGAACCCGGACTGCGCGGCGCGCGACGAGGGCTACGTGTCGACCCTCGAATTCACGATGCCCAACAATGCGACCAAGTTCATCGAGGCGCCGCCGGGCGCCGATGTCTGCTGGCGCAGCGACCGCAATCCCGGGCGGCCGGTTCCGGGGCGATGGTCGCGCTGGGATAGAGCCTATCTCGTGCCGGGCAAGCTGGTGGACGCGACGCTATAGGCACCCGCACGCGGTTCACCGCCGCAGGCTGAAGCGGATCGTCACCGAAACCTGCATTTCGTGCTGGGGCATCCCCGCTGGAAAAGGCGGCAAGGTGGCGCCCCGCAGCATCTCTTCGACCGACTGATCGAGATCCGGATAGCCGGAGCTCGAGGTCACGGCATAGTCGAGCACGCGCCCGCTGCGGTCGACCGAGAAGCGGAGCACCGCGCGTCCTTCTTCGCCGCGCTGGCGGGCGGCGTCGGGATATCGCTTGTGGCTCTCGAGCCAGGCGCTCAGCAGAGCACGGTATCCGGCGCTCGTTTCGGGTGACGGGAACGGCGCCGGCATAGGCGTCGGGGCCATCGCCGTCTGCGGCGGCGCTGACGGGGCCGGCGCGGCGGGGAGTTGAGGCGGCAGGTTCGGGATATAGGTCTGGGTCGGCGGGGGCGCCTCATGCTGCCGCGGGACAGTCTTTGGCACCTTCTTGGCGACGTGCTTCCGCGGCGGCGGGGGTGGAGGGGGCGGCGGCTCACTCACCGCGACAGGCGCCTCGGGCTGGGGTGGCGGCGGCGCTTCGGAGGGTGGCGGCTCGGCAGGCGGCGTTTCGGGCACGGCGGCTCGGGCGGCGAACGACTGGCGGCTCGGGCGGCGGGGCGGCGTGGATTCGGCCGGCGGCGGCGCCTCCGGTTTTGGCGGCGGCTGTTCGAAAACCACCTCGATCCCGCCTTTCGCAATCGGCTCCGGCAATGGAGGCGGGTTAGCGGAGAGGAACAGCACCAGCACGTCAGGCAAACCGCGTGCCCGGCCAGCGACAGCATCAAAGGAAGCTTGATGCCGCTCACTTCGGACCGGCCGCCTCGGCGATCAGGGATACTTTCGAGAACCCGGCCTGATTGACCAGCCCCAATGTGTCCATCAGCTGCGCATAGGTGTTCGTCTTATCGCTGCGGACATAGACGATGCGGTTCGGGTCCTCCGCGGCGAGCGCGGCGAGCCGCGGCTCGAGCTCGTCGGCATTGATCCGCTCGTCGCCGATGAACACCTCAGCCGTCGCGGTTGAGGCTGATGACGACCGGCTTCTTCGGCTCGCTGAGTTGTGCCGCCCGCGACTTGGGCAAGTCGAGTGGCACGCCGACGCTGAGCAGCGGCGCGGTCACCATGAAGATGACGAGCAGCACCAGCATCACGTCGACCATCGGCGTCACATTGATCTCGGCGAGCGGCGCGTAGCGGTCCTCGCCGGTTTCGCCCGATGGGGGCAGCGACAACGGCCATCCTCAGGCCTCCGCGCCGGCTCGCGCGAGCAGACCGCCGGATCGCCCGATCAGTCCCTGCATGCGCCCGGCAAAGCGGCCGAGATCGACCGTGATCTTGTTGTAGGCGACGACTGCCGGGATCGCCGCGGCGAGCCCCATCGCGGTCGCGAACAAGGCCTCGGCGATCCCCGGCGCGACGACCGCTAGGCTGGTGCTGTTGGCCGCGGCGATCCCCTCGAAGCTGCGCATGATCCCCCAGACGGTGCCGAAGAGGCCGATGAACGGCGCGGCGGAGCCGAGGGTCGCGAGGAACGGCAGGCGCAGTTCGAGGCGCCGCAGCTCGGCGTTGAGGGCCAGCCGCATCGCCCGCTCGATGCGCTCGCGGCGTTCGCCCGCCGTCTCGGGCTGCGGCCGCGGCTCGGCCGCGCTCTCGGCGAGGCCGGCGGATATGACGAGGCCGGCCGGGTCCCGCCCCTCTGTCGCCGACAGCTCTTGCGGCGAGCGCGCCGCGGCGGCCCGCGCCTCGTGCTCGCGCGCGGCTCGGCTCGCCGCTCCGAGCCGCCAGAGCTTGTCGATGATCACCGCCCAGCTCCACACCGAAGCCGCGAGCAGCAACAGCAGCACGCCCTTGACGACGGGGTCGGCGTTCATGAACAGCTTGACGATCGAAAGGGTCGCGGCGGGGTCGGTCACGATCGGCCTCTGAAACTTCACTTCGACAGAAACCGCGAGCTTGAAGCAGGAAGAATGTGGCGTGTCCGCGGCATTAGAACCGCTGCGTCACCCCGGCGAGAATAGTGCGGCGCGGGCCGAATTGCGGCGCAAAGACGCCGAGCCCGGTGCCGCTGCGAATTTGGTAGATCTGGTCGAGCAGGTTGATGATGTCCAAGCGCAGCTCCAGCCCCTTGTAGATTCCGGTGTCGACCGGCTGGACGATGCTGAAATTCACCTGCTGATAGCCGGGCAGAGCGGCCCCGTTCGGAGGCCCGCTCAGTTGAGTGGTTCTGAGACCGCTGCCGGCGGTAAGGTCGACCGAAAAGAGAGTATTCCAGACCGGGACTTTGTACTTGATGCCGGCCGATGATGTGTAGGTCTGGTCGTGATCGGTGTGGATAGCATTAGTAGCTATGTAGGCTAAGTCGTCTGCGGAGAAATTGAACTGGCTCGATATGATGTTTTTTGCGAGCTCTTGCGACGCGGAGAAATTGCCGTAAAACGACCAGTTGTCGATATCATAGCTGAGGGTCAGTTCGACGCCTTTGACCCATCCTTTCTGGTAATTGAACGGGGTGAAGAGGATCGGCGCCCCGAACTGCCCTTCATCGATCAGGTCGCTGGCGAGCTTGTAATAACCATCGATGCCGGCTTTGAGCCCGGGCAGAATGATTTGCGTGGCGCCGACATCAAAGTAATGCGACCGTTCCGCCTTGGCGACTGAGTCGAGCGTGACGGCCGGAGCGGCGGTCGTATTGGCAAAGAGCGCGATCGTCGGCGACGCGATGAGCTCGAACGGCGGCGGTGTGAAGTAACGCGAATAGCCGGCATGAAATGTTGTCGCCTCGGTCGGCTGCCACACCAAATTCGCACGGGGGCTCAGCTGTCGCTCGCTGACAAACTCGGCGAACTGGTCGTAGCGCGCGCCGAAATTGAGGGTCAAGGACGGAATTATTTTCCATTCGTCCTGCAGATAATAGCTGTAGATCCATCCGGTCTTGCTGCCCGAATCGAAGATCGAGAGCGGCTGGTCGGTGGTTTGAACGCCGTTCTGGTCGACCGGCAGAACATTTGATGTAGAGCTGAACGGCGAGCGCTCTCGCTGGATGTAAAAGCCGCTGCGAACCGTGTGGTCGGGCGAAGCCCGCCAGCTGCCGTCACCCTGCACGCCGCTCGCCCAGTTCTGCCGGTACGCGGTCTGGGCGATGCCGTTGAACAGAAGGTCCCCCGTGGGATCCCCCGGAGAGAAGTAGACGCTGCTGAATCGGTTGAACCCCGCGATCTGGAAATCGATATCGTCAACATGCTTCTGCCAGGCGAGGATCTGGAAATTATTGATCTGCAGCTGGTTCTCGTTGAGGGAGGCCGAGGCGAAGTCGCTGGCGCCGTTTACGGTGAGCCCGAGGCTCGGGGTCTGACCGGCGACTTGCGGGATCTGGTATTGGCTGCGCGAGGCACCGAGAATGGCGGTCAACCGCGATGTCGGATCGATAATGCCGGAGACATAGGCAAACCCTTTTGGCTGAGTGGAGTTGTCGTGGATCGCGTTGAAGGTTGGGGCGGGGTTCTCGATCCCCTCGTTGGTCCGCAGGTACTCGCCGGTCGCGTAATAATCGATCTGCCCAACCCGGCCGCCCCATTCGACGCTCGGCTGAAACGTGCCTTGCTGCCCGCCATAGAGCGTCGCCGAGCCCCCCGGATCGAGGGTCCCGGTCTTGGTCTGGATATCGATGATGCCGGTGGTGCGCAGCCCGTATTGCGCCGGAAGGCTGCCGGTGATCAGCGCCACGGAATTGGCAAGTCTGGTCTGCAGCGATTGTCCGAAGACGTTGATCCCCTCCGGCAGCTGAACCCCATTGATACGGAATTGAAGATTGGCGTGGTCGTTGCGCACATGGAGCTGGCCGAACGAATCTTGCGCGACCCCCGGAGCCTGCAGCAGAAGCCGGTTCAACGGCTGGTTGTCGCCCTGCGGCTGAGTCTCGATCGCTTGCCGGCTGAAGTCGTAGACGGTTGCGCCGAGGCTGGGCTGAATCTCGGTGCGCGCAATATCGAGCTGCTTGGCGATGACATCCAGATCGAGCGACAGGCCCTCTCCGGCAGGTGGGGGCGTCTGCTGTGCAATCGCCGGATCTCCCACGAACGATATAGCGAGGGCAGTGATAAGGACGGGGGGCATGCGCCGCGCCCCCGCGCAAACCGGGTTGGCCATTGGATTCCTCTAAATGTTTGGGGTGCGCAGCAAGCTGCTGCGGCAGGTCAGTGGGATAGAGGCAGCGTCAGGCCACGGGTGGTGCGCGGGACCGAAAAAAGAAGTAACGCGCGAGAGGCGCGTCGACCGCCATCAGTCGGGACTGATGCAGCCGTGTCTGGTCAGGCAGGCTCGGCGCGAAGAAATCTACCGGGACCGCGCCATGGTGGCCGAGCGCGAAGCAAATCTGACAATCGTGGTCGTCTGCGGCCGGCATGGCCGGGGAGGTCGGCGTCGCCAGGATGAGGCCGAAGGCGGCGTGCCGGCGAAGGGGAATTTCATGATGATGCCAGCCGAAGAGGACAGCCTGGACCAGGATCGCGAATGCGCCCGTCAGCGCGGCAACCCGGCGCCTTATCCCTCGAGCCCGACCGATCAGGACCATCGTCGAGCGGCCCCCCGCATCTCGATATTACCCGCCCCCGCACCGGCCGCCGAATTCGGCGGCCGATTGATATACTATAACGGCCCCGGGAAATCGTGACTAGGGCAGATTTCAACCAAATGGCGCGCCGTCATTGCGAGGAGCGAACGAGGAAGCGATCTCCCTCGGATGCACGCACGCTGGCGCCCCAGATCGCTTTGCGGCGATAGGGAGAGAAACTAGGCGTTCGTACGACAGAAAATATTGAACGCTTCCCCGGCGAAAGCCGGGGTCCATCTCTCGGGGCACGAGCAGCGGGTCGATGGGTCCCGGCTTTTGCCGGGACAGCGGACCGCGTACGATTTCATCTATGAGACTTGCAACGATCATGTGGGCGACCGCCGCCCTTGCCGCTTGTGCCGCCCCGCGGCCGGATTACGCCGGGGCCGCTGCCCGGCTGGATCAGGCGCGCGAGGAGATCGCGCCGCCTCTCGGCGCGACGACGTACACGCTCGACAGTCGCCGTCTGCTCGATCAGCCAGGCGACGAAAACCGCAGCCTCCCGCAATCGCTTCGGCAACTCCCTGGCGTTACGCTCGGGCCGGGCGGCGAACTGCGCGTGCGCGGTCAGTAGCCGCCGGGACGATGCCGCGAGAGGCGTTCCTCTCTAGGCAGACGCCAAGGGACCGTGGTCGTCGCAGTGATCGCCGTGCGGGTGGTGCAGATGGCCGGAGACCCGATAGTCCACATGGTCGCCGTGCGGCACCGCATCGTGGCCGCATCCGGGCCCGTGGACATGGCCCGAATCGTGCTCACCGCAGCGATGGTCGGAGGTGCAGCCGTCGGGATTCTCGCGTGACACCTCGATCACGTGCTCGTCGACATGAGCTTCGTGCGGGTGGTGGAGGTGACCATCGTGCAGGTAGTCGGTGTGGCCGCCGTGACGCACGGCGGAGTGTCCACAGCCCGGGCCGTGCTGATGCTCATGGTCGGGATGGGTGGGGGCGGAGCAACTCGTCATGGGATAGCGCCTTTCCGTATTCAGAATGCTCGAACGCCGCGGCGCAGCCGGTGCGGCGGCGTTAATATTCGACAGTTGGTAAATCGGGCCGGAGCGGCAAGGGCGGACCGCTTGAACCTGCTGGGCCCCTCTACTGCTCAGAGTCGTTCATTCGATTCATCCGGCAATGACCCCCATCGCTCACGCCAAATACGCTACACCGGCGAAAGCCGGTGCCCACGGGAAAAGTGGATCCCGGCTTTCGCCGGGAAAGCGCGACGCGGGTGTCGAGCTGAATCAACTGAGTGATTCTGTGCATTAGGACAGGGGCCCGCGAACCCCTTTCCCCAGACCGAGATCTGGTCTTATCCTGAAAAGCACCGGATGGGAGAAAGTCCGATGAGAACTGCCATCGCCGCGATTGCGTTTGTGGCGCTCTTCTGCCTCGGCGGGGAGGCGCGAAGCGACGGTGTCGATCTCGAGGTGATCCTCGCGGCCGATGTCTCGCGCAGCATCGACGACGCCGAATTCGATCTGCAGCGCAAGGGTTACGCCGCGGCGCTGACCGACCCGCGCGTGCTCGCGGCCATTCACGGCCGGTCGGGCGCGGCGATTGGCGTGTGCTTCATCGAGTGGTCGGGGGACGAGGACCAGCAGGTGGTCGTCGATTGGACCGAAATCCGCGACGAGGAGGACGCCGGCAGCATGGCCGCGGCGATCCTCGCCGCGCCGCGCTCGTTCATGGGGCGGACGTCGATCAGCGCCGCGATCGATTTCGCGATGGCGCATTTTGCGACGTCGAAATGGCAGGCCAAACGTCGGATCATCGACATCTCCGGCGACGGCACGAATAATTCGGGCCGTCCCATCACCGAGGCGCGGGACCAGGCCATCGCGCAAGGCGTGACGATCAACGGTCTGGCGATCATCAACGACAAGCCGAATTTGGGGTATTCCGCGCACACCCAGCCCCCGGGCGGGCTGCCGCTCTATTACCAGCAGAATGTCATCGGCGGACCGAACGCCTTTATGTTGTCCGTAAAGGACTTCAATACTTTCGCCGACGCGATGGCGCAGAAGCTCGCGAAAGAAATCGATGTTGCTGTGGGTACTGCCGTAAAACAGGCGTCCTTCGAAATGCGGGGGAGATGAAAAGTTGAGTAAATCGGTACTGAGGCGGCAATTGCTGTCCGCCACCGCATGGGTCGGCGGCTTGGCCGCCCTTGCGGCCGCGCGCTCCGCGAAGGCGTGGCAAGTGGAAGAAATCGACCCCGCGAGCCGTCTGGGTCGCGCCTATGCCGACCGTTGCGGCGGCCCTTCTGAGCATCAGGCCATGCTGACGCAATTGCAGGCGGAGCTCGCCAAAGACCCCTCGGCACAGTCACTCACGGCAGCCTGCCCGATTTGCGGTTGCCGGGTCACGGCAAGCCGTTAGCGGGGGCGGCCTGCCGTCAGCGGGTACAATCCGGCACCAATGCGGGATCGTCAGTTTTCTAAATTGACGGCAGAGCGCCGGGCAAGACGCGCGACCGGCTCTCCGCGATGAACACCACGTCCACGTGTCCCGCTCGCCACGCTCGCGCCCTCGATCTGCGCGCGCGGATTAGACGCGCTCGTCCGCGCCCGCGTGCACTTCTACAACGATGAGTGCGAACTGGAGCGCTTGGTTCGGGCAGTGGCAGGCTATACTCTCCCCAGCCCTGAGCCCTGAGGTCTGAACGTCCGGCTTCGACCCGTTCCGGACATTCCGCCCGGCGTACGAAATCGACACTCCTATAACCCGAGAAGGGATTTCGTGATGAGCGGTTCCTTCACAATCCCGAAATGCTGAGGCCGCGTATCCTCATTTTAAAGCTTGTCGCCGGAACGTAACCTTATCCGGAATCGTTTCAGCGATGGGTCATCACGGGAGGGTCCCCTCTGATGAAATGCGTTTCGAGATCGCTGACGGCGGGAATCGTTGCTGCGGGCGCCGTCGGCTTTACTGCAGGCATCGCCTCGGCGCAAAATTATCATGCGGGGCAGATCAACGTCGACAATCCCTGGGCTCTGGCTACAACGGGCGTCGACCTCACCAACGGTGCCGCTTACATGCGGTTGACCGACCATGGCGCGCAGCCTGATCTGCTTGTCTCGGCCTCGTCCCCAGTCGCGCGCAAGGTGGAGCTGCATGTCTTTAACGTCGAGAACGGGGTCTATGGAATGCATCCGGTCTCGGCCATTGAAGTCAGCCCCGGCACAGCGCCTACGGTGCTCGAGCCGGGGGGAGCCCATGTGATGCTGGAGGGGCTGACGCAACCGCTGAAGGTCGGAGACAGCTTTCCGCTAACTCTCTCCTTCGAGAAGGCTGGCAAGCTCCGCGTCAACGTACGTATCGAGAGTTCGGAACCTATGACGGCCCAGGCGACGAACTAAGCCGAAATCCGCTGCGCTTATGCCAGAACTTTAGGCAGAACACGCCCAAAGGACGGCTGCCATTTCCGCGCTGCGTTCGGCCGCGCTCGATGTTTGGCGCGGGCGTACCGAGCGGCAACCGATAACGAGTGGGTCGCGATGCGACGGCCCAAGCCAAGGGAGGTCACGATGACCGAAGTGGATGGTTTGATCGGCAACTCGCGGCGCAGTCTTCTGGTCGGCTCGCTTGCCGCGGGGACGGCCCCGGCAATGGGCCTCGTTTTGCCGGCCGCGCAGGCCGCGGAAACGCAGGGTCTCGGCCTATTCGAGGGCATCAACCGCGCCAAGAACCCAAACGCGCTGAGCGACCTCGAAAAACTTCACGTGCCGTATTTCAAGGGACCTATCACGGCGAAAAAAGGCGAGAGCGTCGCGCTTGCCGTCAGCGTCGGCGAAGCGCTGCACCCGATGACGATGAACCACTGGATCGAACGGCTTCGCGTGTTCGACGATTCGCATATGCCGATTGCCGATGTGACCTTTGCGCGTGTCGGCGTCGGGCCGGTCTGCGAGTTCCACATTCCGGTGGAGCAGACAATGACGCTGATCGCACAATGTTTTTGTAACATACACGGCATCTGGGAGGCGCGGTATACCATCACTGTTTCGTAGCGCACGGCCGGCGCATGTCCCCGGCGGGGCTACCGCGCTCCCGCTGGTGCAAGAAATCCAAGGCTTTCGCACTGCGGTGCCGGCGCGGGCGGTACAATCACTTAGATCACGCGGAAATCTGGCGCCAATGTCGCTCCCTACCCGAGCCGGCGTTTGAGGCGCGTGGCGAAGAGGACGGCCAGGTGCCTGACCAGCCCTCAGGTAATTGCTACAATAGGAATTGCGACTTGCAATTTCGCTGTCAAATTGGTAATCTACGGCCGCCATGAATTTGCGATCCGCTGCCGGCCGGGCTCTCTCGAAAACAGGGGGAAACAGCCACGAACAGCAGGTTTTTTGCTGTTTTCGGAGGCGCATGCCGATCGAAAACCCAGGGAGTCAGAGGCAAGCAACCGACACTTGGCTGATGTTTGCTGCAAAAAACAGCAAAAACAGCGGGAGCGGGGTTTCGCGGCCCTGGGCAAAAACCGCTCGTTCGCGTCGCTAGGGAATCGGGGGCGGGGGCTTTAGATTGCGGTGCGATGAGAAGCCGCCGCGATCTGTTCCCGCCGATCGAACCGTATCGCACGGGCACTCTGCGGCTCGATGCGCGCCACACGATGTATTGGGAGCAGTCGGGAAATCCGCGCGGTGTCCCGGCGCTGTTTCTGCACGGCGGTCCCGGCGCCGGCGCGACGCCGGTGCATCGGCGGTTTTTCGATCCCGAGTATTGGCGGATCGTAGTCTTCGATCAGCGCGGCGCCGGCCGATCGACGCCGCTCGGCGAGATCGTCGACAACACGCCGGCCCACCTCGTGGCCGACATCGAACATCTGCGCTCTGCGCTGGGCATCGACAAATGGCTGCTATTTGGCGGGTCTTGGGGTTCGACATTGGCGCTGCATTACGCCGAGACCAACCCGCTTCACTGCCTCGGGCTCGTGCTGCGCGGCATCTTTCTGTGCCGGCGCGAGGAGATCGAGTGGTTTCTTTACGGGATTCGCAGAGTGTTTCCCGAGGCGTGGCGCGCCTTTTCGGGGTTTCTCCCCGAGGCCGAGCGCAGCGATATTCTCGCCGCCTATTACCGGCGCTTGCGACACCCGGACCCGCGCGTTCACATGCCGGCGGCGCGCGCCTGGAGCATCTACGAGGGCGCCTGCTCGACCTTGTTGCCCAATCCCGAGACGGTGGCCGCCTTCGGCGAAGACCGGCTCGCTCTCGGCCTGGCGCGAGTCGAAGCGCACTTCTTCAGCCGGCATCTATTCGACGGCGAATATGACCTGATCGCCCGCATCGCTCAGATCCGGCGTTTGCCGGGGGTTGTCGTGCAAGGCCGCTACGACATGGTCTGCCCGGTTGGCAGTGCGGACGAATTGGTACTCGCCTGGCCCGAAGCGAGCTATGTAATCGTTCCCGATGCCGGCCATTCGGCGATGGAACCGGGAATTCGTGAGCAGTTGATTCTTGCGACCGAACGAATGAAGCGAACCTGAGTTTGCCAATCGGTTTTGCTTGCGCACTGTGATTTGCGTTTAGGATAAAAAAGCGCGGGTCTCGACCGAGCCGCGATCGGGGTAGGGAAAAGCCGTGAGCAAGAAATCTATTCTCAAGTTAGGGGTGATCTTGCTCTTGGCGTTTGGCATTGCGCCATCGCCTCCTGCGACCGCGCAAATCGCGTTGGGGTCCTTCGTTACTCTGGGTTCCCCCGCGGATCCGCCGAGCATCGGCACCGGTGCCGGGGTTTTCGACATCAACCCCGACCGGAAGAAAGCCGACGCGACGCGCAACGCCCAGCTGCAGGGCGAGTATCGGTTCGGGGACGTTGCCTGGATCTTTGCGCCGTTTGTCGGCTTGATGGGCACCAGCGCCGGCGCGTTCTACGGCTATGCCGGCTTCGGCTTCGACGTGAATTTTGGTGCGAACTGGGTTGTGACTCCGACCTTCGCCGGCGGGTACTGGTACCATGGGGACGGTCTCAATCTCGGCTCCTGGTGGGAGTTTCGCAGCGGCGCCGAGTTCGATTATCGCTTCGCGAACCGAAGCCGCCTCGGCCTTGCCTTTTATCACATGTCGAATGCCGGCCTGACCAAACAGAACCCGGGGGAGCAGGCCTTGCTGCTCGAATACACCGTGCCGCTTCGCTGACATCGATTCTGCGCACTTCGTGGCCGCAAGGCGGCGAGATCGATCTCTGATGTTTCCGTGGATGATGCCGCGACTCGCGCCGACTACCCGCGCCGCGCTTTGGATCCTGCTCAGCGGGATCTGCGCGGTCATGATGAACGTGCTGATTCGCGTCGCCGCTCAGTCGATGCATCCGTTTGAGGTAGCGTTCTTTCGTTGCCTGTTCGGGCTCGTACTCGTGCTTCCCTGGATCATCAAAGGCGGCCCGGCTCTGTTGCGCGGCCGCAACGCCGGTTTTTACCTGCTGCGCGGAGCGGTGGGCCTAATCTCGATGATAACCTGGTTCTATGGGATTACCGTCGTGCCGCTCGCGACTGCAACCGCCGTCAACTTCACGGCCCCCCTCTTCGCCACGATAGCGGCGGTGTTTGTCCTGCATGAGGATGTCCGGCTACGGCGCTGGAGCGCGGTCGTCATCGGCTTTCTCGGCGTGCTCGTGATCATGCGGCCGGGCGGGGAGCGGCTCGACGCGAACCTCCTGATCCTGCTGGTCTCGGCGGCCAGCGCGGCGATGAACAACATTACCGTCAAGTTTCTCGCGCGCACCGAGCCGCCGGGCAGGATTGTCGCGATGTTCATGATCTACTTGACGCCGTTGTCGCTAGTGCCGGCGCTGTTCGTGTGGCGGTGGCCAGGCCTATCCACTATCGGCGTGCTGGTCGGGCTAGGCGGCCTCGGCACGATCGCGCATCTTTCGGTTGCGCGGGCGCTCGCGGCGGCCGATGCCAGCGCTTGCGCGCCCTTCGAGTTTGCCCGTCTGCCGTTTGCGGCGCTGGTCGGCTTCCTGTGGTTCGGCGAGGTCACCGATCTGTGGACTTGGGCAGGAGCGGCCATCATTGCTGGATCGTCGGTTTACGTCGCATATCGCGAGGCTCGGCTCGCCAGGCTGGCGCGCCGCGGAGAGGGGCGTGCGCAGAGGTCGCCTCGGCGATAAAGTTCTTCGGCGCGGTCATCGGCAGGAGGGAGCGCATGGAGATCGCAGGGCAGGCGGCAATCGTCAGCGGCGGAGCCTCCGGTCTCGGCCGGGCGACAGCAGAGGCGCTGACCGCGGCAGGGGTCAAGGTTACGATCCTCGACATCAACGAGGCGTCGGCGACCGTAAATCGCCCCGCCGAGCGCACCGAGACGATGACCGGCCAGACCGTGGTCATCGACTCCGGCCGGTATTTTCATTGATGATCCGAAAGGCGTCTCGCGAATGATGGACATTTCGGGCAAGACCGCGATCGTCACCGGCGCTGCCTCCGGCATCGGCCTCGGCATTGCGACCGCGCTCGCCGAGGCTGGTGCGAATGTAGTCATGGCCGATATCCAGAAGGATGCGGTCGAGCAGGCGGCTCATGGCCTCTCCGGCACCAACAAGCGGGTCATGCCGGTGCGGATAGATGTCACTCAGGAGCAATCCGTGCTCGATGCGCTGGCGGACGCCGAGCGCAATTTTGGCAAGCTCCACATCGCCTGCAACAATGCCGGCGTGCCGATGCACGGCACCAGACTGGTCGAGGTGCCGCCCGGCGACTGGGAATTCGTGATCGGCGTCAATATCTGGGGCGTCATTCATGGCATCCGCCACTTCGTTCCCGCCATCCTCAAGCACGGGGAGGAAGGCCACATCGTCAACACCGCCTCGGTCGCCGGCTTCCAGAACCGCCGCAGTACCGGTCAGGGGCCCTATTCGATGAGCAAATACGCGGTCCTTTCACTATCCGAGGCGTTGGAGCACGAGTTGGAAGGCACCAATGTCGGCGTCTCGGTGCTGTGCCCGGGTCCGGTCAACACGAATATCCCGCGCGGCGCCCGCAACCGTCCGGCCCACCTGGGCGGGCCGCAAATCCGCGCGAATGAAGAAGCGGCGCTGGCCGAACGCCTCGCGACCACAGGTCTCGATCCGAAGCGGGTCGGCGAACGCGTGGTGGACGCGATCCGCACAAAGACGTTCTACGCCTTTGTCAGCGCCGTTCCCGCCGAAATCATCAAGGCGCGGCACCGCCGCATCGAGGACGCGCTCGAGAGCCCGTGGGTCACCCATTACTGACTGTTGCCAGCCCGGCGCGGCGGCGCGCTGCCTCATCGTTGCGCCCAGGGCACGATCCGCTGACATAGAATCGTCGTTCCCGCGCAAGCGGGAATCCAGGGCGCCCCCCCGCGGGTGTCCCCTCTTCAGGCCAGCGCAGGCTCTGGGCCCCCGCTTTCGCGGGGGCGACGGTTGCGCTTCGCCACCGCGAGGTGAGTCCGGCTGTTTTTGCTGTTCTTTGCAGCGATTTATCAGCCAGCGACATCTCGTCCGCCGCGGAATTCCTCGGCAGTCGATTGTTCGGCGCCGTGAAAAAACGGCGGGAGGACTGATTTTCTGGCTGTTCTTCGCTGTTTTGCGGCACAAAACAGCCATCACGAGGTGTCATTACCGACGCGTCCGTCTCGGCAGGTCAAAGAACCCATGATATCGCAATAAGCAATATTTGTCAATTTCATACCAAGGTGCCGGTCTCCCGTTGGCGCTCCAGCTGTGTCTCGCATCATCTGAATTAACCCGCGCGAGCATGTGACCCCTGTATGCTAAGGTATTCGCGTTGAGAGGAGTCCTGAGTAATGACAGAGGCCAAGCTCGCGCCAACTCTTCCCGATTGGATGGTCGAGCATGCGAACCGCTACTTGTCGAGCGGCGGCGCCGAAGGACACATGTACAAGATGACCCAGCCGGGGCGGCCGGAGATCACAGTACCAGCGCTGTTGCTGACGACGACCGGCCGGAAATCGGGAGAAAGGTTCATCTTCCCGCTGTTTTACGGGAAAACCGGTGACAGCTATTTCGTCGTCGCCTCGAAAGGCGGCGCCCCGCAACACCCCGGCTGGTACCGCAATATGCTGGCCAACCCGGACGTCGACGTGCAAGTCGGCACCTCGAAGATGAAGGCCCGCGCCAGGACCGCTACGGGCGAGGAGCGTGCGCGGCTGTGGGAAAAAGCATTGGAGTTCTGGCCGCCCTACGCCGATTACCAGCGCAAGACCGAGCGCGAGATCCCCGTCGTCGTGATGGATCCAGCACGCTGACCTCAACGGCACCGCCGAAGCCTCGCAGCAGCACGAGAAGGCAACGCCATATCGCTGGTGGAAGGTCCACCCACAGGAGACGGCCGCGCCGACATGGTGGTCACCATCTACCGCAGCTGGAGCATGGCCGGCCAGAGAATGGTCACCGATTCCGGGCGCCTATTTTTACTGATGCCGTCGACAGCCGCCGTCATGCCGTCGGGACCAGACCGTCCGATTTCGACCCTAAGCGGCGGTTCGAGAGAGCCTACGGGTTGACGGCTGTGACCTGCGGCTCGGTGAAGGGCTCGGTGCGGTGCACGACCCCGTCGGCGTACAATCTGTCGATCGCCCCTTCGGACAGGCCCAGCATGTGCGCGAGAATGTCGGTCGTGTCGTCGCCGATCGACGGTGCGCCGCGCCAGATGCGGCCGGGGGTCAGCGACATTTTCGGGACGACGCCGTATACGCGGATCGGCACGCCCGACTGCCGGTCGAGCACCGGCACCGTCATCTCGCGCGCCGCGTAATGGGCGTCCTCGTATTGGTCGCGCGTGTTGAACACCCGCGCGCAGCCGATCTTCGCCGCATTCAGCTCGGTTTCGACCTCGAGCGCGGTGCGCGCCGCGCAATACTCGCGCAATCGCCGGTCCAGCTCGCGGCCCTTCTCGGAATTGACCGCCGCGGCGTCTTTCGAGCAGGAATCATAGCTGTATTCGAGCGGGTCGAGCCCAAGGAACTTGGGCACCCGGTCATAAATCGCCCCGCCAAGAGCGGCGATATAAACCCACCCGTCGCTGCATTTGAACGTGTCGTAGGGTTGGAACCCTGCCGGAGGGTTTCCGGTATGTCCGTAGACCGCACCTTCGCCGGTGAAGAGCGGCAGGGTGTTGCCATTGGTCTGCGCCACCGCTTCGTATTGCGCGAGGTCGATCACCTGGCCGTGCCCGCTCTTCTTCACCTCCCACAGCGCCATCATCGTCGCCGCCCATCCGGTCAGTGCAGTGACGTAGTCGCCGGTGTAGGTCTTGGCCCGCTGTGGCGGCCCGGCCGGATCGCCGGTGAGGTTCATCATGCCGCCAAAGGCCTGCGCGATCGCGTCGTAGCCCGGTCGCCCGAGATAGTCCTCCTTGCCGTATTGCCCGTAGGTGCTGACCCGCACGATGACGAGGCTCGGATTGACCGCCAGCGCCAGCTCGTTGGTGATCCCGTTGCGTTCGAGCGTTCCGGGCATCGACGATTCCATCCAGACGTCCGAAATCTTCCACAGCGCCATCAAGAGCTCGATCCCGCGGGCGTGCTTGAGATCGAGGCCCATCGACAATTTGTTCTTGGTGACCTCCGCCTCGTCGCAGCCGTGGGGACGCGGGCCGCGGGTCAATTGCGGCGCGGTAAAGCGGAACACATCGCCGCCGGGACGTTCGACATGGATCACCTCCGCGCCGAATTCGGCCAGCTTCGTGCCAATATAAGGCTGCGCGACCAGCTGGCCGGTGCCGACCACCCGAAGCCCTTCGAGCGGTCCGAAGGCGGGAGCGACGCACGGCGCCGCCGGCCGCTTCAGGTTCTTGATCCAGTCGGGGATGGCCGGTTTCAGATCCTCGATCGTGTCCTCGTGTTTGATCAGCCTTGGATCATGCGCCATGATTTTCGCTCCCCCTGTTATGCGCCTTTAGCGCGCGCGAATTATACCGGACCCGCGAGATCGGCCGCCAGGATAGCAGAAAGCCGGCGTAACGGGGTTGAGCAGAGACGAAAATTGGGCTGAACTCTGGAATCGAGACGCATAGGGGCGCGGGACAACACATCGAGGAAGGAGAAACTGCCATGCCGTTCTATGAAAAAGGTGACGTCCGCATCCGCTACGAGGAGGCCGGCTCCGGCTTCCCGCTGCTGGTCACTCCAGGCGGCGGCCTGAACTCTAAAGTCAGCAATTGGCCGACTGCGGTGTTCAACGCGATGGAGGCTTTCAAGAACGACTTCCATTGCATCACGATGGACCAGCGCAACGCCAATGGCGGCGAGTCAACCGGTCCCGTTCCGGTTGAGAACGCGTGGGACGCGTTCGCCGACGACCAGCTGGGGCTGATGGACCATCTCGGCATCCGCGAATTCTTCTATATGGGCTACTGTATCGGCGGCTGCTTTGCCGGCAAGCTCCTCGAACGTGCGCCCCAGCGCGTCGTCGCCGCTGTGTTTTGCCAGAGTGTCGGGCACCGGCCAGAGGACCCGGACGTCATGTACAGGCACGGCCACGAGAATTGGGTCCCCGAGTTCCGCGCGCGCCGGCCCGACGTGACGATGGACACGATCGAGAAGTATTTTCACAACCTCTACCGGGTGCGGCCCGATTTCCTATACAGCGTGTCGCGCGATTTCATCCGTAACTGCCGCAAGCCGATGCTGGTGCTGCCCGACGACACGCCGGCGCACCCGCTGCAGACCTCGATCGATGTCGCCTCGCTGGCGCCGAATGCCGAGATCACGGTCTTTCCGTGGCGCGAGCCGCCCGAGCTGAAGGAACGCACGATCAACCGCGTGCGCGCGTTCCTGAAGGGCCATGTGCCGATGGCGGCGGCCGCCCAGTAGCAAGTCTTGTAGGGCGGATGAGCGCACCGTCCGCCCTGCGCTTGCTGGGGACACAGGTTCAACTGCCGTCGCGCGGCGCGGTCATCGGCTCCATCTGGCCGCTTTCCCAAGGGAAATAAATCCAGGTGTCCTGGCCGACTTCGGTGACGTACGTGTCGACCAGGGGCCTGCCGAGGGGCTTTGCGTAGATGGCGGCGAAATGTGCTCTCGGCATCGATTTGCGCAGCACCTCGACGGTGCGGCCGGTATCGACCAGATCGTCCACCACCAGCCAGCGGTCGCCGTCGCCGACATGCGTCGGCGGCTTGATGACGGTGATTTCGCTCGCCCGCCGCGGGTTGTAATCGTCGGGCTCGTAGCCGATTACACACACGGTTTCGATAAGCCTGATGTCGAGCGCGCGGGCGACGATCGCCGCCGGCGCTAATCCGCCGCGCGTCACCGCCACTATCCCCTGCCATGGGGCGAACTCGATGAGGCGCCTGGCCAGCGCCTTGGCATCCCGGTGCAATTCGTCCCAGCTCAGGAGATAGGCCGCGCGGGACACGGCTTATTTCGGCTTGTCGGCTTCGAGCACCGCGGCAATGCGTTGAGGATCGGCGGCGAGGGGCGGAATGCCGGCGCGCTCGACCTGCAACAGCTGGCTGACGCTGCTGTTGCGGGTGCCCCAGCCGCGGTTCATTGCCTCGGTCAATTCCTCATAGACCAGGTTTGCAAGGCGCATCGGCACCCCGACCTCGCGCCCCAGACCGACCGCGAGCCCCACATCCTTGTGCAACAGGCGCAAGGCGAAATCGGCGGGGTCGTGCTTGCCGGGCAGGAACTTGTCGCCGAGCCGGTCGAAGGTGCGCACCCGGCCGGTTGCGCCCTGGCGCACCGCCGCCCACAAATCGACCGGGTCGACCCCGGCCTTGACGCCCATCGTGAAGACTTCGGCGAGCGCCGCCCCCAGCACCGCGCTGGTGCAGTTGTGCACGAGCTTGGCGATCGACCCGGCGCCGATCGGGCCGATATACGCCGCCTGGTCGCCCATTGCGTCAAGCACGCTCTTGTGCCGGTTAAACTGCTGCTCGTCGCCGCCGACCCAAATCGCCATCCTGCCGCTGGCAGCGCCGGAGGGACCGCCGCTGACCGGCGCGTCGAGCATGTAGAGGTTCTTCTCGGCGAAGGCGGCGTGGATCTTGCGCACCGTCGCCACCGAATTGGTCGACATGTCGAAGAAGGCGGTGTCGGGGCGCATGCCCTCGATCAGCCCGTTCGGGCCCAGCGCCACCTGTTCGACATCGGCCGGCACCGGCAGCGAGGTGAAGATGACTTCGCTCTGCTGGCCGACCTCTCTCGGCGAATTGACCCACACCGCGCCTTTTGCAAGAAACGGTTCGGCCGCGGCGCGGCTCAGATCGTGCACGACAAGCTCATGCCCGGCCTTCTGCAGATTGGCCGCCATACCCTTGCCCATCATGCCGAGCCCGATAAATCCGACGCGCATCTTTCCCTCCACCAATCGCCTTCGCCGGAGCTTAGAGGTAAAGCGACCGCATGCAAGCGATACGCGACCCGATGGACGCCCGCCAAATTTGCTGCCTCGGTGATCCGGCGGCATGTGTCCGATCCGGCCTACCCGCGTATTTCTGTTCGCGTCGCGCGCGACTAGTTCGGCCGGCGAGCGCTCCGACATCGACATCGGCATCGAAGGCCCGGCCCCGGTCCCTCGCGCAAAGACGTGGGTGCGCGGATCAAGCCCGCGCAAGACAACTTTGAGGGGCGAGCGGGGTGAAGGATCGGCGGAAGGTTCTCGTCCAGTTCAGTTCGGGTAGACGATCGTGCGCAGCATGATGCGGCGCTCCTCGGGGTGATAGTCGCCGGCGCCGCGATGCATCGTCGCCCGCTCGTCCCAAATCAACAGATCGCCGACCTGCCAGGAATGGTAATAGGTGAAGCGTTCCTGCGTGGCGTGCGCGGCGAGCTCCTCGATCAGCTGCCAAGCCTCCTCGCGGTCCATGCCCTCGAAGCCGTGCGTGTGCATCGGGTTGACGAACAGGATCGGGCGGCCGGTCACCGGATGGTTGATCACCGCCGGGCGCGGCTGCTCGACATATTTCTTGTCGGTCCGGCGCATCTCCTCTTCCGGATCGTAGAGACGCGCGCCGGCGGGGCCGTCGGTGCGGCCGTGCAATCCGACGAGACCGGCGAGGCGCTCCTTCATCGCTTGCGGCAACGCATCGTAGGCGGCGCACATATCGGCGAACATCGTGCCGCCCTTCGTGGCCGGTATTTCCAACGCATGCAGCATCGCGAGCAGCGGCGGCACCTCCTCGTAGGTCGAGTTGGTGTGCCAATCGGTCGCGCGCTTCACCCCATACCAGTCGACGTTGCCATCCGCGTCGACATTGCGCAGCCACGACACTTCGGGATGCTCCTCGTGGCGGTAGCCGACGAGAGAGTGGATGCGCGGAGTCCCGAACCGGCGTCCAAAGGCGGCAATATCGCCGGCGCCGAGGCGCTGGTTGCGGAAGACCAGCACCGGATGTTCTGCAAAAGCCTGGTGGATCCAGGCGAATGTCGCGTCGTCGAGCTTCGACAGATCGATGCCGCGCGCTTCGGTGCCGAGATGCTCGCCGAGTGCGCTCAGTTGCGGTGTGGCCATGGAATGATCCTCCGTCGCTTGTTGCTTGCAGTTTACGCCGCGGCCGGCCGCGCGTCTAATTGCGCATAGCGAGGAATGCCGGCGGAGCAGAGCCATGCAACCCGAACACCACCTTTACAAGACGGCCGGAGTCGACACTGCCGCGGCACGATCCGGGCTCCAGAAGATCATTGCCAGCATCAAGCAGACTTGGCCGACGGCGGATGCTTTGGGGGCCGTCAAGCTGGATATCGGATACTTCGCCAATGTCATCGACATCGGCGGCATCGGTCTGGCGATTTGCACCGATGGGGTCGGGTCGAAAACCATCATCGCCCAAATGACCGGCCGATACGACACGATCGGCATCGATTGCGTGGCGATGAACGTCAATGACGTGATCTGCGTCGGCGCGCGGCCGATTTCGATGGTCGATTACATCGCCGTCGAAAATGCCGACGCCCAAATGCTCGGTGCGATCGCGATCGGCCTCGCGGCCGGAGCAAAGCAGGCCGGGATTTCGATCTCGGGCGGCGAGATTTCCCAGCTCAAGGACGTGATCCGCGGGTTCGACCTGATCGGGATGGCGGTCGGGATCGTGCCGCTCGACCGGATAATTACCGGACGCGATCTCGTACCCGGTGACGTCATTATCGGCCTCGAAAGCAATGGCATCCATAGCAACGGTTTAACTCTGGCCCGCCAGGCATTCTTCGAGCGCGCCAAATTGCCGGTCGACCATATTTTCCCCGAACTTGGGATTTATCTTGGGGAAGAGCTGCTTCGCCCGACTTTGATTTACGTCCGGGAAATTCTCGACATCATCGAACAGGTGCCGACCGTAAAGGCGCTGATCAACATTACCGGAGACGGTTTGCTGAACCTCCCCCGTGTCGACGCGACAGTGGGATTCGAGATTGACAACCTGCCGCCTACGCCACCGGTCTTTCGCCTCATTCAGCAATACGGGGCGGTCGGCAATGCCGAAATGTTCGAGGTGTACAACATGGGGGTTGGGTTTTGTGTTCTCGTCGCCGAAAGGGATCGCCACAGGGCTCTCGCCATTCTGCAGCGCCATGGCCGGCCCGCACAGGTCATCGGCCGAGTGATCAAGGATGATAGCAAAGGGGTCTATCTACCCGGCCAGAAGCTCGCCGGACACGGCAAGGAATTTCGTGAGCAGTGACAATTCGCTTTCCCGGCATGCAGCGTCCTTTGGCTTGAACAGCGCTGCCGGCTGCCCCTCGGCCGCGACACGACCCGCAACCCTGCTCCGTCCAGGGCCTCGATAACGCCGCTTGGTGTGTCGATGGCTGTCCCATCGCCCTCGCCACTCGGCTCAACCGCAGCTTCGAGGTAAATTGGATCTGATGCCTTTCCGCCTGCCCGTCGGCCAAGGCGGTAACGGAGGTATTGTCTGGCAGCGGCGAGCTTTTCGGTTGTCCAGTGCCACGGGAGCAGGCTCGTCCAACCGGGAAGCTTGCTGATCGGCTCTGCACGAGTGAGCTCGCTTGTGTGTCGGCCCAATTAAGTTCCTGCCCCGATTAAATTCCTGTCCCGATTAAATTCCTGTCCCGAATTAAATTCCTGTCCCAATTAAATTCCTGTCCCAATTAAATTCCTGTCCCAATTAAATTCCTGTCCCAATTAAATTCCTGTCCCAATTAAATTCCTGTAATGTGCGATTTGCCGGGTATGCGCCGATCCGCCGGTCCGTAAGTCGTGAATGAGGGGCACGAGCCCCGTTCATGACAGAGGTCCAAAATGATCAGGTTGCGTACGCCGTTCCTTGCCGCAGCACTCTTTACGAGTGTTGCTGTGGTCGGACTGACACCCGCTTTGGCGCAAACCGCGTCGGGACCGGCGAATTCCACTGCAGGACCGAGCGAGACGCGGCATCACGTGATAGGGCGAATGATGCCCGGACAATTCGTCGACGGGCGCATCGCTTTCTTGAAGGCCGAGCTAAAGATCACGCCGGCGCAAGATACCCAGTGGCAGCAAGTCGCTGCGGCGATGCACGAGAATGCCAAGGCACTCGACGAAAAAATCAGCGGCGCGAGGCAGAGCCGCACTGGCATGGACGCGGTGCGGCGCCTCGAGCTGCGCGAGCAATTTGCGAAAGTGCGGGCTGACAACGATGCCCGTCTTCTCGCTGCATTCAAGCCGCTATACGCCAGCTTGTCGCCCGAACAGCAGCAAATGGCCAACCAGCTGGTCGGGGCCCACCACCATTGGCATCATCGCGCCTGATTCGGCTGGGTCATCGGCTAGGAAAGCCGCCGAGGCATCTCGGCGGCTTTTCATTGGGTCCTCCCCTCTTGATCCCGAGCACGGCCGCCTGCGCGGCGAGCCGTCAGGCTGGCTCTTTCACCGGCGCTTTCGAATGGGTCGCCCGCATCAGGCGCAACGATTCGGGATCGCTCATCATGGCGGTCTGGGCGCCCTTCAGAAAATCCCTTATTCCTGTGCCATTGCCGCCCATTTGTTCCGCCAGCACCTCGGCAACGTGCTGCGGCTCACGTGCCGGGATCGATACGTGATGGATCAGCTGAATGCCCTTCCGTTACGGATCGCAGTGCCGTCAAACCCTGGTCGCGGGCGCCTACCGCGAGCACCCTACCCCGCATCGACGAGGCCGAATAGAGCGACCACATTGATTGATGACCGATCCCAGCCTATCTGGCGCTTTCCACAACGCAGTCTGTAGGCGCGGCGATATTGTCGGGCAGGGTTTCGGGCGCCGTCACCTGACGCCGGTCGGTACCATTAATCCGATGTCAGCGGGTCCAGCGACCCCGCCAATATGGGCGCCTGGACCCGTGTTTCCGGGACCATACGCGCCTGGGCCAAGTCTGCCGGACCCAACGGCGCCCGGGCCGGCGTTGCCGGGACCATAATTGCCTGGGCTGATGGAGCTGCCGGCGCCGCCGACGTTGGGCGCAGTAGCTCCGATAGTGCCCTGGGGTGTTGGTAGGTTGGCTGCGCTACCGCCGACGGTGATTTGCGCCTCTGCGTAGGGTGCCGCAATCACACTCGACAGCAATGCGGTCGTAATCAGTCGAAGTGTTTTCAATTATTTGACCTTTTCGCGTAGCGTTCTTGCCCGCGGCGCGCTTCGGCTAAAGGGCCCGCGCTCACAAGAAGCCGCCCTACTTGGCTGGGAATGCAGCATGCGCGGGAACGGGGCAAGCCTGCGCAGTGTCTCCGTTGAACTACTCGGATGACTGCGCGCGCGGAGCGCGGCGAGACCGCCCACCTGGCGGCGGCTGTCGAACCGCACGGTTTCAAACCTGCTCTTCCACCTAATCAGCCGGCTCTACGAACGGACATCCATCATTATCACAATCTGGCCTTCGGCGAATGGCCAAGCGTCTTCGGGCGTTTGATGGCCGGCAAGGTCCAAAGACTGACGTCATACAGGAGGATAGCCTTGAACCCGGCATCGCCGCTTTCGGTGTCATGCAACAACTGCTTCAGCGCATCGCGGCCATCCAACCCGCAGCCCGGCCTTCGCTCATCGGAATAGGTTTGGACTATTTCGAAGCCGTAGCGAACGGCGTATTGCAGTGTCGCGTCTGACTGGTTTCGTTGAGTAGCGCTGATGCTCGGCCGACATTCGCGCATATCGAGCGGCGGGAATATCCGATATCTCTCCGCCTCGCCACCCGATTTCCGTGACAATGACGGTCCGCTCCCCTATTCCGGTCCGACCTCGAAATATTCTAAGATGGCCTGCATCGGTTCGTTTAGGGAGGTAGTCATGCCTGCGATCAAAGCCTTCGACCTCGCTTATGGGCGGTTGCGCTCGCCCGATCTCGACAAGCAAGAGGAGTTCCTGACCGATTTCGGCATGGTCCGCGCCGACCGGACGAGGAACGCCCTCTACATGCGCGGCACCGATGCCCCGCATCACATCCATGTCACCGAACTGGGGGAACCGCGGTATGTCGGCATCGCCGTTCACGCCGCCAGCATGGAGGACCTGGAGAAGATCTCGCGGGTCGACGGCGCCTCGCGGATCGAGGACATCGACGAGCCGGGCGGCGGCAAGCGCGTGCTCTTGACCGACCCCGACGGCTACCAGGTCGAGGTCGTCTATGGCATGCAGATGCTGGACCCGATCCCGGTCAAGCGTCCGGCGGTCAATTCCGGCGACAACAAATACCGCCGCAAGGGCGAATTGTTCCGTGTCGAGCGCGGCCCCTCGCACGTCAAGCGATTCGGCCATTTCGTCATCATGAGCAAGAATTTCGAGAAGACGCTCGGCTGGTATCGCGAGATGCTCGGCTTTCGCTGCTCCGACGAGTTCTATGCCGGGGAGAAGACCAATATCGTCGGCTCGTTCAACCGTCTGGACCGGGGCGACGACTATGTCGATCATCACGCCTTCTTCTGCATCCGCGGCGACAAGAACGGGCTCAACCACCTGTCCTACGAGGCCGCCGACATCGACGACGTGATGGTCGGCAACGAGCATCTGCAGAAGAAGGGCTACCAGCACATGTGGGGCATCGGCCGCCATCTGATCGGCAGCCAGCTGTTTGATTACTGGGCGGATCCGTGGGGCCGCGTGCACGAGCACTGGGCCGACACCGACGTGCTGAACGCCCACACCCCACCCAATCTCTTGGAGCGCGGCGAAGGCACCGGCGGACCCTGGGGCCAGCCGATCCCGCAGATCTTCATGGGCCACGCCTCGCCCTGAGTCGCGCAGAAAAAACCGACCCAGCCCTCTCCCGATCGTAGGGAGAGGGCGAGTTCCGCAATAAGGAACTTCGTTCCTGAGCTAAGCGCGCGCCGGTTGCTCGGTAAGTTCGCGGCCTAGCGCCGACAACGCCATCGCTACAATGTGGCGGGCGTTGAGCCCGGCCTGATCGTATTGCGCCTGCGGCGAATCGTGGTCGAGGAAGACGTCGGGCAGCACCATCGTGCGGATCTTCAGCCCGTGGTCCAACATCCCGGTCATTGCGAGGTGGTACAGCACGTGGCTGCCGAAGCCGCCGATCGCCCCCTCCTCGACCGTGATCATGACCTCGTGCTCGCGGGCTAGGCGATTGATCAGCTCAATGTCGAGCGGGCTTGGCAAAACGCGCATCCGCCACAGTCGTCGACAGCCCATAGGTGCCGAGTTCCTGTGCGGCCTTCATGCATTCGGTAAGGCGCCCACCCAAGTTCAACAGCGCGATTTTGGTGCCCTCGCGCATGATGCGGCCGCGACCGATCTCGAGCGGCACGCCACGTTCCGGCAGCGGCACGCCGATGCCGTCGCCGCGCGGATAGCGCACCGCCGAGGGTGCGTCGTCGATCGCCGCGCAGGTCGCCACCATGTGGAAAAGGTCGGCTTCGTCGCCCGCCGCCATAATGATGAACCCGGGCAGGCAGCCGAGATAGGTTACGTCGAACGAGCCCGCATGGGTCTGGCCGTCATTGCCGACCAGACCGGCGCGGTCGATCGCAAAGCGCACCGGCAATTTCTGGATCGCGACATCGTGCACGACTTGGTCAAAGGCGCGCTGCAGGAATGTCGAATAGATCGCGGCGAATGGCTTCATGCCCTCGGCGGCGAGGCCGGCGGCGAAGGTCACCGCGTGCTGTTCGGCGATGCCGACATCGAAGCACCGCTTCGGAAATTTGTCGCCGAACAGGTTGAGCCCGGTGCCGGACGGCATCGCGGCGGTGATCGCGACGACGCGGTCGTCGGCTTCGGCCTCCTTGATCAGCGACTTGGCGAAGACGGTGGTGTAGGAAGGCGCGGTCGATTTCGATTTCACCTGGGCGCCGGTGACGACATCGAACTTGGCGACGCTGTGCCACTTGTCCTCGGCCTGCTCGGCCGACAGATAGCCGTGGCCCTTCTCGGTCACGGCGTGGATCAGGACCGGTCCCGGTTCCTTGCTATCGCGGACATTCTTCAAGACTGGCAGTAGATGATCGATGTTGTGACCGTCGATTGGGCCGACATAGTAAAAGCCGAGCTCCTCGAACAAGGTCCCACCGGTTACAAAGCCGCGGGCATATTCCTCGGCCCGGCGCGCCGCATCCTCGAGCGGCTTCGGGAAGTGGCGCACCACCTCCTTGGCGATGTGGCGCAGCGACATGAAGGATTTCGAGGACAGCAGGCGCGACAGATAGGCGCTCATCGCACCGACCGCCGGCGCGATCGACATGTCGTTGTCATTAAGAATGACGATCAGCCGCGAATCCATTGCCCCCGCGTTGTTCATCGCCTCGTAGGCCATCCCGCCGCTCATCGCGCTGTCGCCGATCACCGCGATAACGTTGCGCTGCTCGCCGCGGAAGTCGCGGGCGACGGCCATGCCGAGCGCGGAGGAGATCGAGGTCGACGCGTGCGCGGCGCCGAACGGGTCGTATTCACTTTCCGAGCGTTTCGTGAAACCCGAAAGCCCGCCGCCCTGCCGGATCGTGCGGATACGATCGCGCCGGCCCGTCAGGATCTTGTGCGGATATGCCTGATGACCGACGTCCCAAATGAGCCGGTCATGCGGCGTGGCGAAGACGTAGTGCAGCGCCACGGTCAGCTCGACGACGCCGAGGCTGGCCCCGAAATGACCGCCGGTGATCGAAACCGCATCGATCAGCTCGGCGCGCAACTCGTCGGCGAGCTGCCGCAGATCTTCTTCCGGCAGCTTGCGCAGATCGGCCGGAACATCGATCTGGTCGAGCAACGGCGTCCGATTGGAAATCGGGCGGGTTGGTTTTGAATCCAATTCTGCGCTCCTCACGTACGGCGGGTGATCACGAATCGCGCCGCCTCTCGTAAAAGTTCCGCTCTTTGTTCGAACAAATCAAGGTGCGCCACCGCCTGGTTAATCAGCAGCTCAGCCTGAGCTCGGGCGCGCTCCACCCCGAGGATTGAGACGAAGGTGGCCTTTCCAGCCGCGGCGTCCGCGCCGACGGGCTTCCCAGTCTCGGCCGCGGAGCCTTCGACATCGAGGAGATCGTCGGCGATTTGGAAGGCGAGCCCCAGATCGTGGGCATAGCCGCGCAGTGCAATTCGGGCCTCACCGGGCGCCTTGGCGAGAATCGCTCCGGACTTCGCACGAGAAGGCGATCAACGCGCCGGTCTTCATTCGTTGCAGTCGGGTGATCGCGCCGATGTCCAAGCTCCGGTGCTCGGCGATCAGATCGATCATCTGACCGCCGACCATACCGGTCGCACCGGCGGCGGCAGCGAGCTCCGAGACGAGTTCGCACCGTACCGCAGGATCGCCGTGCGTGTCCGGGTGGGCCAGCACCCCGAAGGCCGCGGTCAACAGACCGTCTCCGGCGAGAACCGCCGTCGCCTCGTCGAATTGCTTGTGGCAGGTCGCGCGGCCACGGCGCAGATCGCTATTGTCCATCGCCGGCAGATCGTCATGGACAAGGGAATAGGTGTGCACCATCTCGATCGCTGCAGCCACCTGCAAGCCACAGCGCCGGGCGACTCCAAAGAGCCCCGCGCTCGCCAGGACCAGAAAGGGCCGCAACCGTTTCCCCGGCGCCAGGGCCGAGTAGCGCATCGCGTCATAAACCCTCGCCTCGAGACCGGGGGGCACGACCAGCAGCCGCTCCAACGCGGCGTCGGTGAGCTTGGCGGCCACGTCCAGAGCGCTCGAAAAAGAAATCCGTTCGGACCACGTCGTTTCAGTCAAGTTTGGCGGGCTCCGCGCCGATGGCGCCCTCGGGGCCAATAACGATTTCGATCCACCCTTTGCTGCGCTTCGGCCAGCTTTCTTTCGCAATGCCGCTTCAGCTGAGCTCCACGCTCATAGGACATTATTGCTTCGTCCAGCTTAACCTGGCCGCCTTCGAGCCGGCGCACGATCTGCTCGAGTTCGGCAAGCGCATCCTCGAAATTCATCGCGGCGATATTGGGGGGAACGCCATCGGGGGTAACGCCGGAGTTGACCATCTGCTTTCTTCTTTAACAAAAAACGCGAGGATGGTTCTGCGGTTTAGCGGATGACGAGAGCGCGAAATAAGGCGATTGTTGCCGAATTACAACAACGGGAAGGGGCGATCCATCACGCCGACATCAGGACACGGATATGCGCCGCGGCGCTGGCCGCCAACGCCGAGAGGTCGTAACCGCCTTCGAGGGTGGCGACCAAGCGACCTTTGGCATGGCGATAGGCGGTTTCGAGCAGCTTCTCGGTGACCCAGGTGTAGTCTGCCTCCTCGAGCATCAGCTGGGCCAGCGGATCGCTCCTGTGGGCATCGAAACCCGCCGACACCAGCACGAGTTCGGGCCGGAAGGATTCGAGTGCCGGCAGGATCCGCTGCGTCATGCCGAAGCGGAACTGGCTCGAGCCGGACATAGGGCGCAGCGGCACGTTCACGACATTGCCGACCCCGGTCTCGCTCGCCGCGCCGGTTCCGGGATATAGCGGAAATTGATGCGTGGAGGCGTAGAACAGGCTGCCGTCCGCCTCGAAGGCCGCCTGCGTGCCATTGCCGTGATGGACGTCGAAATCGACGACAGCAACGCGGGCGAGGCCGTGCATCTCGCGCGCCCGCAGGGCGCCGATCGCTGCGTTGTTGAAGAGACAGAACCCCATCGCCCGTTGCGGCTCGGCATGATGGCCGGGCGGGCGGACCGCGCAGAACGCGTTGTCGGCCTCTCTTGCCACGACCGCATCGACCGCGGCGACGACCGCGCCGGCGGCGCGCAATGCCGCTTCTCCCGATGCCGGTGACAACACCGTGTCGGCATCGATCCCGACATGGCCGGTTTTCGGAACCGCTCCGAGAATACCCTCGACGTGCCGCCGGGGGTGGACACGCAACAGATCCTCACGCGCTGCCTCCGGCGCTTCGTGGCGCTCCAGCCGGGCGAATTCCGGATCGTCGAGCGCCGCCAGCACCGCCCGCAGCCGGGCCGGCGATTCCGGGTGATGCCGGCCGGGATCGTGGTCGAGACAAGCCGGGTGGGTATAAAGAAACGTTGTCATCGCAGAATCCTCGCAGCCGGGTCGAGTATCGCACACCCGATTTAATGATAACTACAGACCTGGCGCGTCCGCTCCCTAGCGACGGCTGAAGGAATGTACGGCGAGCGCGGCCCACCCGACGAGCAAGCCCGCGCCGCCGAACGGTGTGATCATGCCGAGCCATTCGCGCCCGCTCAGCGCCAGCGCAAAGAGGCTGAAAGCTGAACAGCAGCGTGCCGGCGGCAAAGCTCCAGCCCGCGGCGGTCAAAGCCAGCCCGAGCCGGCCGCGGGATTGCGCCATCGCCGTCACGGCGATCAGCGCTGCGGCGTGCACCATGCCGTAGAGGGCGCCCGTCCGCAGCAATTCGGCGGCTCGTTCGCCGGCCGGCAAGTGCGCCGCCGCGGCGCCTGCCGCAACCGACAGGAACCCGCCAAGCGCCGCGGCGATGAGCCACGCCCGGATCATTGCCGAGCCGCCCTTTCGCGCAGGGCGGCGTTATAAACAGCGAGGGTCTCGCGGGCGATGATATCCTCGGCGAACTCGCGCTCGACCAAGGCGCGTCCGGCGCATCCCATCGCTTTGCGGCGCGCTGGATCGCCGGCGAGCGCGGCGATGGCGGCCGCCAATCCGTCGACGTCGCGCGGCGGCACCAGAAGTCCGGTCTCGCCGGGGCGCACGACCTCGCGGCAGCCGGGAACATCGCTCGCGACAATAGGGCGTGCACAGGCCGCCGCCTCGAGCAGCGCCTTCGGTACGCCTTCGCCATAGGTCGAGGGCAGCACGGCGACCGCCGCCCGGCGCCACACGGTGCGGACATCGGCGACCGGGCCGAGCCAAGCAACGCCGGGGTCGGTGGTCAGCGAAACCAGTGATTCCGCACTCAACGAGCGACGGTTGTCAGGATCGGTCGGTCCCGCCATCAGCAGTTCGACTGGCAGGCCGCGCCCACGGAGAAGCTGGATTGCGGCGATGGCGTCGAGCGCGCCTTTGTCGCGCAGCATCCGCGAGACGAGCGCGATCGTCACGGACGTGCCTTCAGGATCGGGTAGCGGGCGAAAGTGGTTACAGTCGACACCCGATCCCCTGATCAACGTGATGCGTTGCGGGGCAATCCCGAGTGCTATCAGGGCGTCGCGGTCGTCCGGGTTCTGCACAATGACCCAACCCCGTCCCCTACCCGCAACACGCAGCGCGATGCCCAGCGACGGCCGCCGCAATCTCGCGACAAAGCTCGCGGCCGAGAAACGGGAACCCAGACCCATTATCGAATTGATCGCCACCGGAGCACCTTCCGGGGTCGGGAAGGCGCGGCGCAGCGCGATGCCGCCGAACAATACCGATTTCAGCGCGATGTGATGGACAAGGTCGGGTTGCTCGGCGCGATAGAGCCCGGCGATTTCGGAAATTGCCCGTCGGGCGCCCACCAGCCCGTCCCCGCGCCGCCGCCAGCCGATCGGGCGCAATGCGAAACCTTCGTCGCAGATCCGCTCGCCATGCGCGCGCACGCGGGTCGCGACCACGACATCGAAGCCGGCCGCCCGGGCAGCGCGCGCTGCCGGCAGTCTGTGCGAGCAGAAATACCAATCCTCGGTGACGAGGAAGAGGAGCTTTGGCCGTCGCGGCGCACGGGGCGCCGTGGACCGTGGCGGCAGGTTTAGCGGTTCTGTGGTAACGGATAAGGCCACGTCGAAACACCGAGGATGGCATCGGCACCGGGATCTCTCTAATGCATGTGCGTTGGGATCGGTTGGACAATCGGCGAGGCGGTGGCGTCGAGGGTGGGGCTTGGCACGAATCCTGGTGACCGGTGCGACCGGCTTCATCGGCCGCACGCTGTGCGCCAGCCTCGCCGAGCGCGGCCATACCGTGCTCGGGCTATCCCGGCGTCCAGCGGAACCTATCCGGGGCGTCGCACTTCGCCAGATCGGAGATATCGGCCCTACGACCGACTGGTCGGGGCATCTCGACGGTATCGACATCGTCGTGCATCTGGCCAGCCGCGCGCACCGATCGGGACGGGAGGGAGCAGATCAAAGCGAGGCGCAGGCCGCGCGGGTCCTGGCGCACTCCGCAGCAAAACTCAGGGTGCGCCGGCTGATCCATATGAGTTCGGTCCGGGCGATGAGCGAAGCCACGCCGCCGGGAGCGCCGCTTCGCGAGAGCGACCCGCCGCGCCCGCAGCGATCCTTATGGCCGCGGCAAACTCGCGATCGAGCGCGCCGTGCAAGCCGCGGCGCGGGAAACCGGGATCGAGATCGTCATTCTGCGCCCGCCGCTGGTCTACGGTCCCGGCGTGAAGGCAAATTTCCGGGCATTGATGCGCCTCGTCGCGAGCGGCCTGCCGCTACCTCTCGCCGGGATCGACAATCGCCGCAGCCTGATCTTCATCGACAATCTCGTCGATCTCGTTGGCCGCGCTTGCCTGTATCCCGGCGCGGCCGGGCGGGTGCTGCTGGCGCGCGACGCGGCTGACCTGTCGACACCCGAGCTGATCCGGATCCTCGCCGCCGGGCTGGGGAGGCCGGCCCGGCTCTTTGCTGTACCGCAACCCGCTTTGGCCGCGCTTTGCCGCGTTCCGATGGTGGGTCAATTGCTCGCCCGGCTGACCCTTTCGCTGCAGGTCGACGATGCGAAGACGCGCGCCGCGCTCGATTGGCGGCCCCGGATTCGACCCGAAATCGGGCTGGCTGCGACGGCAAGTGCCTTTCGCGCCCGGCCGTAACGAGAACCCGCCCGGTGCCGAGGTGTTCTCAATGCGAACCCTCAGGAATGAGCCTGCCCGATGCCCGCCATCACCGAAGACACCGGATTGATCCGACACGCGCTCGCCTATGCGATCGAGCTTTACCGAGAGTTGAGCGAAGAGAATGGCGCGCCCAGCCTCGGCACGCAGAACCAGGTGGTGGATTTCATTCTCGCCGACCCGGAGCTGCGCGCGGCGGTTCACGATGGGGTCCGCTCGTCGACAGTGGCGAGGCGACGACCGCGCCGCCGCAGCGGTTGCCGTGCGACGCTGCCTACCGGCGGATCAAGGCTTATCTTCAATCGATCATGGATCAGCCGGTCTTCACTCGGCCCGGACAGGAGCCCCCTGATCGGCGCTGATTTTGCTTTGCCGGCGCGCTATATCGGACGAACTTATCGAGTGGAGGAGACGGTCGTGCCGAGCTTCGACATCGTTTCGCGGATCGAGCTTGCCGAAGTCGACAACGCCCTTGCGGGAATAACGCGCGAGATCGGGACGCGCTTCGACTTCAAGGGAAGCAAATGCAAGGTCGAGCGTCAGGAGGGAGTGCTCAACGTCATCGCCGACGACGAGCTCAAGCTGAAGCAGATGCACGAGTTGTTGAAGGTGCATCTGACGCGCCGCAAGGTTGACCCCGCGGCTTTGGACTATAAGGCGCCGGAGAAGGCGTCGGGCAATACGCTGAAGCAGACGGTCGTGCTGCGGCAAGGCGTCGACGCCGATCTTGCCAGACAGCTGATCCGCGAGATCAAGGACAGCAAGCTGAAGGTGCAGGTGTCGATCCAGGGCGACGAGCTGCGGGTCACCGGCAAGAAGCGCGACGATCTGCAGGCGGCGATCACCGTGGCCCGCGGTATGAAGATCGAGCAGCCTTTGCAATACGTCAATTTCCGCGACTAGCGGCCGCCGGCCCGTCAGTTGTCTCGATCGACGCCGCGGGTTAGCTTGTTTGCCTCAGGCGAGAGGTAAATCCGATGCGGCTAGGTTTCGTCGGCACGGGGACGATGGGTGCGCCGATGGCCGGGTGTCTGATCGATGCCGGCCACCAGCTGACGGTCTACGATGTCAGGCCCGGTGCCACCGCCGCGCTTTGCGCCCGCGGCGCACGCGCGGCCGAAAATCCGGCTGCCGTGGCCGGCGCGAGCGAGGTCGTGTTCACCTCCCTGCCCGGCCCCACTGAGGTGGAGCTTGCAGCGCTCGACCCGGGAAGCGGGATTCTTGCCGGGTTGCAGCAGGGCGGCGCCTATATCGATTTGACCACGAATGCGCCGGCGGTGGCGCGCCGGGTTGCCGAGGCTTGCCGGGCGCGCGGCGTCGACATGCTCGACGCTCCGGTCAGCGGGCGTCCCCCGACAATGACGGTCATGGTCGGCGGTGACGAAGCGGTGTTCGCTCGCTACCGGCCGCTGCTCGCGGCGATGGCCGGGAACATCTTCTATGTCGGCGGGCCGGGCGCCGGCTGCGCCGCCAAGCTGGTCACTCAGTATCTCGGCTATACTAACTTCATCGCGGCGCTCGAGGGCATGCTGATTGGCGCCAAAGCGGGGATCGATCTCGGCGTGCTGGCGCAGATCGTGCCGGTGAGCGCGGGGGCCAGCAGGACCTTCGACAACATCCCGCGCTCGGTATTGCCGGGCTCGTTCACTGCCGGCGGAACGCTCGACATTGTCGCGAAGGATCTCCAGCTCGCTTGCGAACTGGCGCGTGAAGTCGGGGCGCCCGCCCATTTGGGTCTCCTCGCGCATGACGTGCTGCGCCGCGCGCAGGCGCAGGGCTGGGGACAGGAAGGTTTTCCGGTCGCCGCGCGGATCCTCGAGGCAATGGCCGGCGCCGAGCTCCGCGCGCCGGTTGCGGACGTGGCCGGCTATCAAACCGAAGACCCCAGACGGGGCAGAACCTAGGAGAGCGGCGATGGCGAGCGCACGGACAAAAGGGTATCGCAAGGGTCTCGTCGATGTCGCAGCCGGGCAGATCAGCCGCGAGATCTTTGTCAATGACGAGATCTATCGCGAGGAATTGGAGCGGGTGTTCGCCCGCTCCTGGCTCTTTGTCGGGCATGAGAGCCAGATCCCGAACCCCGGCGATTTCTTCGTCTCTTCGATGGGCGAGGAGTTGGTAATCCTGTGCCGCGACCGGGCGGGCCAGATCCACGTCTTCCTCAATTCCTGCCGCCACCGCGGCATGAAGGTGTGCCGCTATGACGAAGGCAGCACCGCCGGTTTTCACGTGCCCCTACCATGGCTGGAGCTATCGGCACCGACGGCAGGCTCGTCGGCGTCCCCTATTTCCGCGAGGCCTATCACTCGACAGCTCGACCGGTCGCAATGGGGGCTCGTCGAGGTCGCGCAGTTGTGCAACTACAAGGGCTCGGTCTGGGCGAGCTGGGATCCCGCCGCGCCGCCCTTCCTCGAATATCTCGGCGAGTTCGCGACCTTTCTCGACCTGATCCTCGACGGCCGGGACGGCCGCGAGGGCCAGGCCGAGGTGCTCGGCGGCGTCCAGAAATGGCTGATCCCGTGCAACTGGAAGTTCCCGGCCGAGAACTTCAGCGGCGACAGCTATCACAATATCAGCCACCGCTCGGTCGATCTCGCCGGGATCGGCCCCAGCGGCGCCGGCCGCCGCGACATGACCGAATTGCTGCTCGGCCGCAAACTGCATGTCGCAATACCCGACCGCGGCCACCAGACGATCGTCTACGTATTGCCGAAGGACCGCCCGCCGCCGCCGACCTACCAGCACTCGCCGGTCGTCTCGGAATATTTCCGCCACTGCGAAGAAGAGCGCCGCCGGACCCGCGGCGACCCGGCGCGCCTGCTCGGCGCTCCCGGCGAAATCTTCCCCAATGTCGCGTTGCTGCCGCGCCAGCCGCGCACGATCGCGGTGTGGCATCCGCGCGGCGCGCATCAGACCGAGGTGTGGCGCTGGTTCCTCGTCGATCGCGAGGCGCCGCACGAAGTCAAAGACTTCTTGCGCGATTATTACATCCGCTATTCGGGTCCGGCCGGGATGACCGAGCAGGACGACATGGAGAACTGGAACTACGCGCACCAGGCTAGCCGCGGCACGATCGCGCGCCGCTATCCCTATTCCTACGAGATGGGGCTCGGCACTGCGATCGAGAATTTCGAATGGGACGGGCTGCGCCTCCCGGGCCGGGTGATCGACATCACGAAAGCCCAGTCGAGCGAAGAGCCGATGCGCAACCTCTACCGCCGCTGGGCCCAGTTCATGGAAGCCGACAGCTGGGACGAGCTCGCCACCTGGCGCCACCCCGGGGCTGGTGCACAGCTGCGCGCGACCGGCACCTGACGAAGCCGGGCGTACCCATCTGGGATGAAAGGCTACGATTTGATCCGGTCATTCCGGGGCGCGGGCTCCGCCCGCGAGCCCGGAACCTATGAACACGGCCCCCCGAGAAGGGGTCCAAGGGCCGGTGTTCGTGGCTTCCCGGTCCGGCCCAGGGGCCGTCCCGGAATGACCGTCTTGTCTTCGAAACGACAGCGCTTTTCGGCTCTGGTTACCTGCAAATGACGCGCCGATGCTGCGTTCGTTTCTAGCTCTCGAGGAGGTCTCGCTTCACGTCATTCCCAGGGATTGCGCGGCCGGGTGGGCCGGCGGCCGGCTTGCGGCACCGAGCCGCGATAGGAGGTGCGGCCGACAAAGCCGCGCGGGGGAGCGGTGGCGAAGGCTTGACTGCGGGGCGGCTGCAGCAATGTCACGCCGCTCGGGCGCAACACAACGACCAAAATCAATCCGGTGACGAAGCCGCCGACATGCGCCCAGAACGCCACGCCCGGCCGGCCGGGGCCGGCCATCAGGCCACTTACCAGCTGCATCGTGAACCACAGGCCGAGCATCGCCCAGGCCGGCACATTGACAATGCGGAAGAAGATCACGATCCACACAAAGCAGCGCACGTTCGCGCCAGGGTGGAGCAGAAGATAGGCGCCGAGGACACCGGCGATCGCGCCGCTCGCTCCGACCATCGGAATGTGCGAAGTCGGGTTCGAGAACGCCTGCGCGAGCGCCGCCACAATGCCGCAAGTCAGATAAAGGAACAGATAGCGCCCGCGTCCGAGCACGTCCTCCACGTTATTTCCGAATATCCACAGATAAAGCATGTTCCCCAGCAGATGGAACCAGCCGCCGTGCAGAAACATGCTGGTCAGCACTGTCGCCCAGGGCGCCAAGGCCTGATAATTCCGCGGCGGACGCCAGAGCCCGAAGAGCTCGGCCGGGATCATGCCGTAGGCATAGAGGATGAAGCGCTCGTTGTGACCGAGCTGCCATAGGAATGCGCCGACGCACGCGCCGATCAGGAAATAGGTGAGGATCGGCGGGTTGACGGTTGGATTGTCGTCAGACAGCGGGACGGCAAAGATCATGCCGAGGACCCGCCGACGGCGCGGACGCCCTGAAGGGCGTCTATCCGGTCAGGAACCGACGAGGCCGAGCTGCGGGCTCGACGGTTGGGCAAAACGGCGCCTCGGTATCCGGCCGGCGAGCCGTGCGAGGCGTCCGGCTTCTACCGCGGCGCGCATCGCAGCGGCCATCCGGCGCGGATCACGGGATTGGGCAATGGCGGTATCGACCATCACCGCGTCGCATCCGAGCTCCATCGCAAAGGCGGCATCGGAAGCAGTCCCGATCCCGGCGTCGAGCACCACGGGGACCGGGCTGCGCGAGCAGATCAGTTCGATCGCTGTCGGGTTCGCAATACCCATGCCCGAACCGATCAGCGATCCGAGCGGCATTACCGCCGCGCATCCGACATCGGCCAGTTTCTGGCAGGTAACCGGGTCCTCGTTGCAATAAGGGAGCACTGTAAAGCCCTTGCGGACCAGCTCCTCGGCGGCATGAACGAGCTGCTCGACATCGGGGTAAAGCAGTTCACGGTCGCCGATCAGTTCGAGCTTGACCCAATTCGTTTCGAGAGCCTCGCGCGCTAGTTCGGCGGTCAGAATGGCGTCTCGTGCCGTAACGCACCCGGCGGTGTTCGGCAACAGCCGGTATCTGCCGCCGAGAACGTCCACCAAACTCTCGGCATAGCCCTCCAGGCTGATGCGGCGGATCGAGGCGGTGACCAATTCGGCGCCGCTCGCTTCGAGGCAATCGAGCATCATCTGCTGGTTCGGATAACGAGCCGTGCCGACGATCAGCCGAGAGGCGAATGAGGTATCAGCAATGGTTAACGGATCTGTCATCGGGCATTGTCCTGTTGAAATTCTCTCTGCTTGGAGCCGGCCTCAACCCCCGGAAAACGGGCGGACGATCTCGATATCATCGCCGGGTCCGAGAGATTTAGACGACCATTCGGAGCGGCGGACTACGGACCCGTTGACAGCAACGGCGACAAATCGGGCGACAGGATCGACGCCGCGGAATGCCAGCAATTCGCTTACGGTCGTCACCGCGACCTCCTCTTCCACCCCATTGACCTTGAGCCGCATCAGCTGACCTCGGCGGCGGTGTCGTAACTTCTGGTCATGCCAAAGTGGCCGTGGTTATCGGTGAAGCGCTCGGGAGTGAACGGCCGAACCGCCTCGGGCAAATACCCTGTCATTACGAAGGCGCTGACTGCTTCGGCCGTCAGCGGCGTCAGCAGAATTCCATTGCGATGATGTCCGGTTGCGATGACCAGCCCGTCGATCCCGCTCGGCCCCAGCATGGGAGCATCGTCTCGCGAACCAGGACGAAAGCCTACCCAAGTCTCGGCCACCGGAAGCTCCTCGACGCCCGGCACCGCGCGCCAGGCGCCCTCGATCAGCGCCAGCAAGCCGCCCGCCGTGATCGTGTCGTCGAAGCCGCGTTCCTCTACGGTCCCGCCGACCACGAGCCGCCCGTCCCGGCGCGGCACCAAGTAGCCCCGCGGAAGCCACAGGACGTGGTGTAGCAGCGGGTTTGCCGGATCCATGCTCAGCGCCAACATCTGGCCTTTTATCGGACGAACCGGGGGGAGATGAGCCGCCGGAATCCCGGCGATGTCGCGCGACCAGGCCCCGGCAGCCAGCACCACGACATCTGCAGGTTCGCGGCGGTGCTCGGTCACGGCTGCGGCTACACGCCCGCCGGTGATCTGAACCTCTCGGACCGGATGGTCTTCGTAAAGGATGGCTCCGGCCTTGCGAGCCGCCTCGGCGAGAGCTCGGACGAGCCGCCGGTTGTCGACCTGATGATCTCGCGGGCTGACGACTGCGCCGGAAATGCCAGGCCGCAAATGCGGCTCCCGCCTCCGCGCCTCCGCCCCCGACAGCCATTCGAGATCGAGCCCGAGGCTTTTTTGAAAATCAAAGGTAAAGCGCAGCTGCTCGGCGTCGTCGCGGGTCAGAGCGACAACGATTGTCCCCTCGTCGCAATAGTCGACCGAGATGCCGGATACTGCCTCGAGTTCGCGCGCGAAATCCGGCCACATGCGCTGGCTTTCGAGCGTCAAGGCGAGCAGCGCCTCCTCACCGGGCTCGGTCTCGACCGCGGCGGCCAGCATTCCCGCAGCCGCCCAGCTCGCACCACGTCCGGCCGCGGCACGGTCGTAGACGGCAACGGCGCAACCCGATTGGGCGAGCCGCCACGCAATGCCCAAACCCATAACCCCAGCGCCGATGATGACGGTCTTCGGGCGAAACGACGAGACGGTAATCGACGCGGTAATAGCGGACTCCCTTCGCCGGGCAAGCCCGGCCAGGTTCAGTGGGTCTGATCTCAGCCGTTTCGGCTGCGCAAGATCGTCTGCGCGGCCGGCCAGCACCCCAGCCTCCTCCGCAATTTCGGACCAAGGCTTTGCGGATGCAAGGACTTTGTTGGGCGGGTCTGCGTTGTCGGGAGTGCGCGAGACGCGTTTGGCGATCAGCGCATTTGGAAATGTAAATCGTCGCTTTAACATATGTAGCTTCCCTGCTACAGTATGCCAACCCACTGCGTAGCCGTCAGCTCATGGCGCATATCCTATTCGTAGAAGATGACGCCGATGTACAATCAATCGTGTCAGAGTTTCTTGCTAGTTTAGGCCATCGGGTGACTTCCGCGTCATCGGCGGAACAGGCGCGACTCGTTCTTGCGAGCGAGTCGGTCGATATCGCGCTGATTGATTGCCTGATGAGCGGCGAGCGAGGAAATTCGCTAGCCGAACACATTGCGAGGCTGGGAGTTCCGACAATCTTGACGAGCGGCGATCCCCATTACATCGAGACGCGCTCAGGGCATTCTTTTCCCTTTTTACCCAAACCGTTTCGCTTAACCGGTCTCGGCGAACTGATTGTGCGCACCTTGTGCGGGTCGGGGACGATCTCGATCGCAATAGTCGACCCGGGAAATCCGGAGCCGTTACAGAAGCGCTCTTCTGCCTGCCGCAGCGCCCAGTGGGATGTACCCGGCGAGGTCCGTTAGTTTCGGCCGGTCGAAAATGACGAGTGTGCCGTTTTGGATCTCGGCGAACCGACGCTCGCGAAGCGATTTGAGTGTTCGCGCGACATGCACGCGCGACAGGCCGGCAGCGTCGGCCAGATCGCGCCGCTGCAATGGGAAGGGGCAGGTCGAGCCGCCGTTGACCATGGCGCGTTGCCGCAGCCGGTCGAAAGTCTCGAGCATCAGGTAGGCGACCCGCTGTTCCGCTGTGCAGCGCCCGAGCAGCGAAAGCCGAACGTCCATCCGCTGCTCCTCCTCGACCCGCGTCTGCAAGACATTTAGGGCCAAGGCAGGGTGGCCGGTGAACAGATCGGAAAAACCTCGGCCCTGCAGAACACAAAGGGTGGCCGTGGTGATCGCCTGAACCGAGTGCTTGACCGTGCCCAGTACCGCCGAAGGCATGCCGACCGTGTCGCCCGGAAGTACAATATCGAGGATTTGACGGGCGCCGTTCGGGAGGCGGTGGTAGCGCACCGCCCATCCTTCGAACAGCGTGTAGACCGGCCCCCCCACCTCGTCCTCTCGGATGATGTCGGCGCGGGGCGAGACAACGATGTGGTCTGTCTTCATCTCTGTGATGAAGCCGAGTTCGTGCTCCGAGAAGGGTCTAAAAAAAGTCCTTCGTCGGAGCGGACATTGCTCGCAACGCACAAACATCAGTGCGGCCTATCCTCCCAAACCGGCAGAGTTCATATATTATAAACTGAGCGAGAAGCAGCTAAATTCCGCAGGAAAATCAAAGAGATTGGTAACGTAACCGGATAACTCCTGATGGTAATTTACTGTGCGATCAAATCACGTGAGCCAGTATCACATGTTCTGAATTTGCGGAGGCGCCGTTTACATTCGTTCCTAACCCCGCACGCTTGGGGTGGAGCGAGGGAAAGTTGCAGGCCCTGGATCCGGCGTCGGTTACTCGGCGCGCCCGCGGATGATTTCGAAGGCATGGTCGATTAGCTCGCGCCCGAGCGTATCGAACGCGGCGCATCTCAGGTTCTGCCCAGGCGACCGGCGAAACCGATCGTAAAGTTGAAGAAAAACGATAGCCGAACGAAATAGTGATAAGACGCGATAGAAGGTGAAGTCGACCGACTGTGCGGCAGCTGAGACGCAGATAAGCTGCAAGGACTTCACTGCGGCGCCAGAACCCGGGCTGCGCGGTCGGCATTTGCCGCACCCGGTGGAGGCACGCGGGATCCTCGGGCTCGACCCAGTAGCTCAACATTACCGCCAGATCCCACAGCGGATCGCCGCGTGTTCCCATGTCCCAGTCGATCACGGCGGCCGGAGCGAGCGTCTCCGGAGCGAGGATCATGTTGTCGAGCTTGAAGTCGGAATGAACAAGGCTGGCCGGCGTGTCGGCCGGCACCCGGCGGCGCAGCCAATCGACCACCTCGGATAATGCGAGAGGATTGATCAGATCTGCGACAGCAACACTGCGAGCTGCCCAGCCGTCGAGGGTTCGGGCGAGGAACCCCGCTGGACGTCCAAGTGTCTCCAAGCCAACTTGCGCCGGGTCTACGGCATGCAAAGCGGCGAGGCTCTCGACCAAATGACGACTCAGCAACATGCCGACCTCGGGCCGGCCGGCCAAATCCGGCGGCAGAGTGTCGCGGATTACCGTTCCAGGGCGGTACTCGATGATCTGAAACGGCGCGCCGAGCACGCTTGCCTCGTCGCAGAAAAGCATAGCCCGCGGGGCCAGTGGATATTCCCGCCACAGCGACGAGAGGATGCGGTATTCGCGCGCCATATCGTTGGCGCCGTACGGCAGCGGCCCGGCCGGCGGCCGCCGCAACACGGCCGGCGTGCCGTCAATCTCGATCAGATAGTTGAGATTTCCATAGCCGCCGGCGAACTGCCGCGGCGGACCTGGCCCGAGCTCGATGCCGCGGGATGCGAGATAGCGTGCCAAAGAAGGCCAATCCTGAGGGATACTGTGGGCTGCCTCACTGAATTTCCCCGGGAGCACAGGCATTCTATTAACGCGCCAGTCGATATTGTGAGCCGGCACGCCGGTCCCGACATGGCGCACGGGTCCGGTGACGGCAACACGATATTATATCTGGAGCGGGTCGGAGGCGTATGGGACATCAGCTCATGAGTTCAGTTTCGCGGTGCAAACTAGTGGTCACCGCGACGATAGTGGCTCTCTTTCTCTCGGCATCCGCTCGAGCGGCCGAGCCGGATGTCGATCGTTTCAGGACCGAGGTCGACGCATTTCTCGCGCGGCTCGGACCGAGCTCGAACGGTGCGGTAAAGTGGGTTGGTTCGGATCCTTACGAGGTCCGGCGCGACGGCGAAGCTTTGCTGGCGATCATCGAGAATGCTCGGTTGTCGCTAGACACGCCGCAACCCGGCCAGCTCATTCTCGATCGCGTCGAGATCCGAGAGATCGCCCGAAAAGACGAGGGCAAGCTGATCGAGCTCGCCCTCACATTGCCCAAAAACATAATACTCAGGGAGACCGACGGCGCCGAAACCAAGATCACCCTGACGGATGCGAGAGCAGATACCGTGGTAGAGGCCGAGTTGGGGCGCGGCCGGGAAACTCTTGTCGAGATCGCGAGCATGCGGATCGATCAGTCCAAAACCGGGACATGGGTCAGCCTCGGACCGCTCTCGATGTCCTCGAGGCTCACCGCCGAGCCGAATGGCGGATGGAGCGGACCGGTCGAATTAGAGGTCAAAGGGATAGAATACTTTCTGGCGCAGGGTCCCGTTGGCGGGGCGATCGAGCGGATCGCATTCACTGGAAGCACCGCCGGTCCAAGGCTGAACGAACTCGACAAGCTGCGCCACGCGATCGACCAAATGCAAGCTGGCGACAGCAAATCACCGCAAGCTCGCGGCGCTGCCTTTCTGGCGGCCCTCTCGACAATTTCGGAACCTTTCAGCACCATACGGGGTGAACTAGCGTTGGAAGGTCTGACGGTCAGAAGCGTCACCGGTGAGACGCTCGTAGCTGTGGCGAAGGCAGGTAGCGTAACGGAGGTCAGCGGACTCGATACGAAACAGGCGGCGCTCCGGTTCAGCATCAGTCACGAGGGCCTCGGCCTCGCGCCATCGCTTCTCGAGAACGAGAAGGTGCCCCGCCGAATGGTGCTCGATTTCGGGGTGGCTGACCTCGATACGCAAGCGCTGACGAACCTGCTCCACGCCCTCATCACCGCAACTGACCAGCGGGTATCGGGAGAGAGCGAGCGTGAAGCAAAAAAGCAGGAGGCTCTTCAGCAGGCGCTCGGAGCCGCGGCTATGCTCAACCCAACCTTCCATATCTATGACGTCGCGATCGACACCGAGGAGGTCGGGGTGGATCTAACGGCTGAAGCCAAAGGTTCGCCGCTCGCGCCAAAGGGTTACACGGCCTCGGGAGATGTGGCGGTCCGTGGGTTTGACGCGATCCCTAAGCTCGGCGGTGGGGTACCCCTCGCCCAATACCTTCCGGTGCTCCGAGAAATTGGGGTCGAGGGGACGGCGTCGGACGGGACGCCGCGGCTGCAATTCCATCTCACCTCCTCTCCCACAGATTGGATCGCGATCAACAGCAACGACCTCAGCGCCTGGTTCGACGGGACCGAGACGGCGGCAGGTCAGCCGCGCCTATTGAAGCCGTCCGATCCGCCCATGCGGGGAAACGATGTCAAGAACGTGCAACGCGAGCTAGCGGCGGCAAAAATTTCAGTCGAGGAGGAGGGCGAGTACAATTCGGCCACAGCCGGCGCAGTTGCGCGTTTTCAAAAGCAGAACGGTCTGAATGTGAGTGGCGTCGTGGATGCTGCGACTCGACGGCGGCTCGGGGAGGTGGGAGACCCGCTGCGGCAGGGTGGCCGAAATTGACGGCGGCGGTATGATCGGCCGCCCGCTTAGCGCAGGAGTACACTATGGACAAAGTTTACCCCGACGCCCACGCCGCGCTTGCCGGCTTGCTGCGTGATGGCATGACCGTGATGTCGGGCGGGTTCGGCCTTTGCGGAATTCCGGAGGTGCTGATCGCCGCGATCCGCAGCTCCGGAGTGACGGGCCTGACCGTTATCTCGAACAATGCCGGCATCGACGGAGCAGGGCTCGGTCTACTCCTCGAGACGCGGCAGATCCGCAAGATGGTCTCGTCGTATGTCGGCGAAAACAAGCTCTTTGCCGACCTTTATCTCAGCGGCGAACTCGACCTTGAATTCAATCCCCAAGGTACTCTCGCCGAGCGTATACGGGCCGGGGGCGCCGGCATTCCGGCATTTTTCACCAAGACGGGTGTCGGGACCCTGGTCGCGGAAGGGAAGGAAACCCGCGACTTCGATGGGGAGAGCTACGTCATGGAGCGTGGCCTCTTCGCCGATCTGGCAATCATCCATGCCTGGAAAGCCGATCGCGAAGGCAACCTCGTCTACCGGAAGACCGCGCGCAACTTCAACCCGGTGATGGCGACCGCCGCGAAGGTCACCGTTGCAGAGGTCGAGCATCTGGTCGAGCCCGGCGTCATCGACCCCGACCACATCCACACGCCCGGCATTTTTGTCAAACGCATCGTGCGCTGCCCGCTCTTACGAGAAGCGCATCGAGCAGCGCACTGTCCGCAAGCGCGGCAATTGAGGAGGAGGCAAAGCGACATGGCTTGGTCACGCGACGACATGGCGCGCCGCGCGGCAGCGGAGCTCGACGACGGCTTCTACGTCAATCTCGGCATCGGCATCCCGACCCTGGTCTCGAATTTCATTCCGCCGGGGATCACGGTTCAGCTGCAAAGCGAGAACGGTATGCTCGGCATGGGTCCCTTCCCGTTCGAGGGTGAAGAAGACGCCGACCTGATCAATGCCGGCAAGCAGACCATCACGGAATTGCCGACGACGAGCTATTTCGACAGCGCGCAATCTTTCGGGATGATCCGAGGCGGACATATCGACTTGTCGATCCTCGGGGCGATGCAGGTGGCAGAAAACGGCGATCTCGCCAATTGGATGATTCCCGGCCGCATGGTGAAAGGTATGGGTGGCGCGATGGATCTCGTCGCCGGAGTGAAGCGGGTCATTGTTCTGATGGAGCATACCGCGCGGGGCGAGCCGAAACTGCTGCATCGCTGCACACTCCCGCTGACCGGCAAGGGGGTCGTCGACATGGTGATCACCGACCTCGGTGTCTTTACCATCGATCGCTCCGGGATGCGGTTGATGGAACTGGCGCCCGGCGTGCCGCTCGACGAAATCCGGCAAAAGACCGAGGCATCCTTCACGGTGCCCTCCGGGCTCCGCTGATCGCCCGCGCCGGTCCGCAACTCCGGCGCCCCGTTTTCCGGGCACCGCACGCGACTGAGTCCTCTGCCGGTCACACCATCGCGGCTTGATATCCCGACCGCCAGTGTCGCTCGCATCGACTGCGGTCGTACTTTTTGCTAAACCAGAATCACGCAGCGCGCTGCAATCAACGCTACAGTTTTCGAGCCCGCCTGTGCCCGCCTCCTCGCGCGATCTCCGTCTTGATTTCTTCCGTGGTGTTGCTCTGATATTTATATTTATCGATCATATCCCCGAGAACATCTTCAGCTACTTCACCATACAGGCGGCCAATTTCTTTGATGCGGCCGAGGTCTTTATATTCATCTCGGGTTACACCGCCGCTCTCGTTTATGGGCAGACGCTCGTTTCGCAGGGAATGTTATATGCAACGGCGCGGGTACTCGGCCGTGCTTGGCAACTTTACGTCGCTCACATTTTTTTGTTTGTGATGTTCATCGCCGAGGTGTCTTACACCGTCACGACTTTCAATAATCCAATGTATAACGACGAAATGCGGGTTGGCGATTTTCTCGACGAGCCTCACGTCGCGATCGTGAAGGCGCTTCTTCTTGAGTTCCAACCTACCTTTCTCGATATATTGCCGCTCTACATCTTGCTTCTGTTGATCTTCCCAGTTGTCTTGTTTGGCTTACGCTTGCGGCCTCTGATCGTATTGTTGCCATCCTTCCTGCTTTATCTAATCGTACAGGCGACCAACCTGTCCGTACCGGCTTATCCGGAGGGTCACGTCTGGTTTTTCAACCCTCTGGCTTGGCAGTTTCTGTTCATCGCCGGAGCTGCGCTCGGCTTCCCTGGCCGGCACGAGCGACGATGGTCGAGGTGGGCTCAGCCGGTATTGCCGCTCGCTGTGATCGTTCTTGCGGCAGGGTTTGTCATCAAGCTCAGCTGGACGGTCCACGGAGTTTGGGACTCGTTTCCCGGTCTCCTTCTCAAGGAGATGTGGCCAGTGAACAAGAATAACTTGTCCCCGATCCGGGTCGTCACTTTCTTTGCCGCCGTCGCTGTCGTCGCCGTCGCCGTGCCCGCCAATGCAGCCGTGTTGCGTTCGCCCGCAGCGAAACCGCTTATCCGGTGCGGCCAACAATCCCTTGAGATCTTCTGCCTCGGCATCCTACTGTCGGCCCTTGGGCATTTTGTTCTTTCGGAATACGATTCGGCGATCGTCATCCAGATCCTCGTTAATCTTGCGGGCATTCTCGTGATGTGCCTAACTGCGATAATGTTGCATTGGTATAAAACCATGGGTCGAATGGAGCTGCCGCAGCCCGCCGCCACTCAACCCGGTCGTGGCAATCGTCTCGGCCAATGAGATGGCGTGTCTCGGTTGGCAGGTTGGCGCGGCCGGCGCTACTCGCGGCGGGCGTTGCCCTGACCGCGCTCCCGTCCTCTTCACCGGCCGCGGGCGGCTCGCTCCCCTGCGATGTTCCGGACGAGTTGGTGCAAGTCGATGACAAGCTGCCTCATCTGGCCGAGCGGTTGCGCGCCGGGCAGCCCGTCAGGATCGTCGCGATCGGCGGAGCGTCGACGACCGGATTGGCGGCGGGCTCGTCGGATCTCGCCTACCCCCACCGTCTGCAGGAGATCCTCGACCGCTCGTACCCCTCGTCTTCGATCACAGTCGTCAATCGAGGGGTTCCGCGCCAGACCGCCCGGCAGATGCTAGAAAGGTTCCCTACCGACGTCATACCCGAAGACCCGGTTCTCGTGATTTGGGAAACCGGCACTACCGATGCCGTGCGGGGGGTTGGAGTCGACGATTTTGCGGCGGCTCTGCAAACCGGAATCGATGAGCTGAAGGCCCACGGTGTCGACATCATTCTGGTCGATATGCAATTCTCACACAGCACCACGACCGTCATCGATTTCGAGCAATACTTGAACACCCTTCACCAGGTCGGTGACGTCAATAACGTAAATGTCTTCCCGCGCTTCGAAATGATGCGCTATTGGAGCGAGCAGAACGTGTTTAACTTCGACGGGGTCGCTAAAGAGGAACGGGCCAGCCTTGCCGCTAGAGTTTACGAGTGCATCGCGGCCAAGCTGGCGGAAACTATTCGAACTCGCGCTCCGATGACAGCGATGTCCCTCATCCGGCGTGTTGCAGCGGCACTCCCCATCGTCTTGGCCGCCAGTATTCCCGCGTTTGCCGGCGACACGGCCACACCACTCCCGTCAAATTGCGCGGCCCCGCCCACGCTTTCGGCAATCGGAGCTGCGCTGGACCGCACCTCATCCCAAATCCTATCCGGCCAACCGCTCACGATCGTCGCAATGGGCTCTTCGTCCACCCTCGGGGTTGGGGCGAGCACGCCTGCTCTCAGCTACCCGAGCCGACTCGAGCAGGAATTGAGACACCGGTTTCCCGGCCTCGATATCCGGGTCATCAATCACGGCGTGGGCGGTCAGGATGTTCCGGAGGAATTGACGCGCCTCGGCCGGGACGTGATTGCCGAGCACCCGGATCTGGTCATCTGGCAAGTGGGCACCAATGCGGTGCTTCGGCGAGACGATCTTTCTGCGGATGAACAACTCATTAGCCGCGGTGTGGCTGCGATGAAAGAGAGCGGGATCGACGTTGTCCTGATGGACCTGCAATACGCCCCGCGGGTGCTCGCGCGCCCCACCTATGCCGAAATGGAGCGGCTGATCGCGGACCTTGCGAGACGCACAAAGGTCGGCTTGTTCCGCCGCTTTGAGATCATGAACGAATGGGACCAAACGGAGCAGCTCGCGCCGGCTTCCGGCGTCGGTCCCGACGGGCTTCATATGACCGACGCTGGCTATGCCTGCCTGGCAAACCAGCTGGCCCAGGCCTTGGCATCGAATTGGCGATCGAACGACAAGCTCGCGAAATCGCTTCAACGCACTCCCGACACGATCGCCGGTATCGGGCACCCGAGGGGCGTGCAGCCGGCCGCATCCTCGCGGCCGAACTAACTGAAACGGACATCGGCAGCTTTTCAGATAACGAACGTAGTGGTTGCCGAGTTCGCATAGAATCTGCCGTACTGCGGCAGAACGCCGCGGTGACGCGGCAATGTGGGATAAGCTGCAGAGGCCCGACGCCAATCGATGCTGCTAGTCTAGGTCTTAACCTAGATTTCTATTGGGTTTCTCCCCAATTTAATATATGCTGAGGTTATGGTGGAGTTGACCACAAAATGTTGTTGATCGGCAGAGCTCGGAGCTATGGCGATTTCAGCCGGCAACTGGGCGGCGATATACATCGTGGTATCCAACACATTCGTACTCTCGCCACAAAGTGCTGGCATAATCGCTTTGGTCCCGATTGGGGTGTCGAGCAGCGAGACAGGGCGGGGCCGGAGAATTGCTAACTGAGCCAAAAACGGGAGACCCATCTGGGGGGAACCGACGTAACAGGGTATTACGCGAATTTACAACGAATTACACGTTCCAGCGAGACGTTACCTCGGTTTCGTCGTTATCTGGTAGTGTCGCGGGAAGCTTCGGGTTGAGCGCGGGGCATCGGTTGAGGTGAGACATGAAATTCGATGACGGGATTTTTGGACTCTATTCGAGGTTGTACGAAAACCGGAGAGATGTCGAGCTTTCCCTTGAGGAGTATCTCGGCAAGTGCTCCGATGATGCGTCTTACTACGCGGGCGCCGCCGAGCGCATGCTCAGCGCGATAGGCGAACCGGTTATGGTCGACACGAGCCAAGATTCGCGGCTTGGTCGCATTTTTATGAACCGTACCATCAAGGTCTACCCCGAATTCGCGGATTTCTTCGGGATGGAGGAGACGATCGAGCGGATCGTCGGCTTCTTCCGTCATGCCGCACAGGGCCTCGAGGAACGCAAGCAAATTCTCTATCTGCTGGGTCCGGTCGGCGGCGGCAAATCCTCGCTCGCCGAACGCCTGAAGCAGCTCATGGAGAAGGAGTCAGTATATGTACTGAAGGCCGGCAAGGAATTCAGTCCGGTTTTTGAGAGCCCGCTCGGCTTGTTCGATCCGGTGACGCTCGGTGAGGAGCTCGAAAAGCGCTATGGCGTCCCGCGGCGGCGGCTAACCGGCACCATTTCGCCTTGGGCGGTCAAGCGGCTCGAAGAATTCGGCGGCGACATAACCAAATTCACTGTGGTTCGCATGCAGCCCTCGCGGCTGAAGCAGATCTGCATCTCCAAGACCGAGCCCGGTGACGAGAACAACCAGGACGTCTCGAGCTTGGTCGGCAAGGTCGACATTCGCAAGCTCGAATTCTTCAGCCAGAACGACCCCGACGCCTACTCCTATTCGGGCGGCCTGAACCGGACGACGCAAGGGCTTCTCGAATTTGTCGAGATGTTCAAGGCGCCGATCAAGATGCTGCATCCGCTGCTCACTTCGACGCAGGAGGGAAATTACGTCGGCTCCGAGAATATCGGCGGCATCCCCTATCAGGGGATCGTGTTGGCACACTCGAACGAGGCCGAATGGCAGAGCTTCAAAAACAATAAGAACAACGAGGCGTTTATCGACCGTATCTCAGTGATCAAGGTCCCCTACTGCTTGCGGGCTACTGAGGAACGCAAGATTTATGAGAAACTCTTGCAGAACAGCGAGCTTTCGAACTCGCCATGTGCGCCGTCGACTTTAGATATCCTGGCACGATTTAGCGTGCTTTCGCGGCTGAAGTCACATGAGAACTCGAACCTCTATTCCAAGATGCGGGTCTATGACGGCGAGAGCTTGAAGGACACGGATCCGCGCGCCAAGTCTGTGCAGGAATATCGCGATGCGGCCGGGGTTGACGAGGGGATGGACGGCATTTCCACTCGTTTCGCCTTCAAGGTGTTGTCGAGCACCTTCAACTTCGACACGCAGGAGGTGGCGGCCGATCCCGTCCATTTGATGTATGTGCTGGAGCAGGCCATCTGGCGCGAACAGTTCCCGGACGATGCCGAAAAGAAATATCTGAACTTCATAAAGGCCGAGCTGGCGCCGCGCTACGCCGAGTTCATCGGCCATGAGATCCAAAAAGCCTATCTAGAATCCTATTCAGACTACGGCCAGAACCTGTTCGACCGATATGTGGCCTATGCCGACGCTTGGATCGAGGATTCGGACTACAAGGACCCGGATACTGGCCAGCTGATGAATCGCGAGCTGTTGAACCAGGAGCTATCGAAAATCGAGAAGCCGGCGGGCATAGCGAACCCCAAGGATTTCCGCAACGAGGTCGTAAAATTCGCGTTGCGGGCGCGGGCCAACAATGCCGGGCGCAACCCGTCATGGACGTCCTATGAAAAATTGCGTGAGGTCATCGAGCGGCGCATGTTCTCACAGGTGGAGGATCTGTTGCCGGTGATCAGCTTTGGCTCCAAGAAAGATACCGAGACGGAGAAGAAACACGCCGATTTCCTCGAGCGCATGGTAGCCCGCGGCTACACCGAGCGGCAGGTTCGGCGATTGGTCGAGTGGTATATGCGGGTAAACAAGGCGGGCTAGGGACCACGGGTCCCATCTCGGAGGTCACGCATGAACATCGTCGACCGTCGCCCGAACCCCAAGGGTAAAAGCCTCAGTAACCGTCAACGTTTCCTGACACGCGCCCGAGCCGAGGTAAAATCGGCGGTGCAGGAAGCACTGCGCAAGCGCAAGGTGGCCGATGTCGGCCACGGCGAAAAAGTGGCGATTCCGACGCGCGGGATTGCCGAGCCGAACTTTCATCACAGCCCCCGCACCGGGCGAACCGAACATGTCGTCCCCGGCAACAAGGAGTATATCAGGGGCGACGAGATCCCCCGGCCGACTGGCGGGGAAGGGCGCGGGGGCTCGCAAGGCAGCCCGGACGGGTCGGGCGAGGACGCGTTCGAGTTCACGCTGTCGAAGGAAGAATTCCTCGACATGTTTTTCGAGGACCTCGAACTTCCCGACCTCGTGAAGAAAAGTTTGAAGGAGACGTTCGCGGTCGATCTACAGCGGGCGGGGTACACCGTAACCGGCAGTCCCGCGAACTTAAGCATTCGGCGGACAATGCGGAACAGCATGGCACGCCGCATTTCGCTGAAACGGCCAAAGCATTCCGACCTCGAAGCGCTGCGTGAGGCAATCGACAACGCACGCGCTCGCGGTGCCGACGAAGAGGCCGAAAGGCTTCTGCGCGAACTCGACCGCCTCGAACACCGCAGCAAAATCATCCCCTATATCGACCCGATCGACGTCCGCTATAACCGCTTTGAGCGCGTTCCTCGCCCCAATACAGAAGCGGTAATGTTCTGCCTAATGGACGTGTCGGGCTCAATGACCGAGGCGATGAAGGACCTCGCCAAAAGGTTCTTTATGCTCCTGCATGTATTCTTGATCCGGCGCTACCGGCATGTCGATATCGTCTTCATTCGCCATACAAGCACTGCCGAAGAAGTTGACGAAGAGACATTCTTTTACAGCCGTGAGACTGGCGGAACCGTAGTCTCGACCGCGCTCGAAAAGATGCTGGAGATTGCGCGCGCGCGATATCCGACCGACCGGTGGAACATCTACGCGGCTCAGGCTTCCGACGGCGACAATTATGGCGCGGACAGCGGACGGTGCGTTTCCTTGTTGGGTGGCGAGGTTCTTCCGCTTTGCCAGTATTTCGCCTACGTCGAAGTCGGTGACGGCATGGGCGGGAGCCTGACCGGATTGTCGCGAGACAGCGACCTGTGGAGGGCCTACAGCGAGGTGGCGCCGGTACATCCTCATTTCGTAATGCGCCGGGTCAGCGACCCGTCGCAGATCTTCTCGGTGTTCCACGAATTGTTCGCAAAGGGGGGTATCCGTGCCTGACTCCGCCGCATTGCGGCTCGAAACCGCTGCCCCGCTCTTCACAGGACCAAATTGGGATTATTCTGGGTTACGCCGGGTCTACGACGCCGTCGAGCGTATTGCGTTCGACGAGCTCGGGCTCGATGTCTATCCCGTCCAGATCGAGGTCATCACCTCCGAGCAGATGCTCGACGCCTATGCATCGGTCGGTCTGCCGCTGATGTATCGGCATTGGAGCTTCGGCAAGCGCTTTGCCTATCACGAGACGCTTTACCGGAAAGGCTTGCAAGGCCTTGCCTACGAGATCGTCATCAACTCCAACCCCTGCATCTGCTACATCATGGAAGAAAACTCCATGACGATGCAGACGTTGGTTATCGCTCATGCCGCCTTCGGGCATAATCATTTTTTCAAGAACAATTATCTCTTCCGGCAATGGACGGACGCCAACGGAATCCTCGATTATCTCAGTTTTGCGCGTGATTACGTTCAGAAATGCGAGGAACGGTACGGGGCCGAGGCCGTCGAACGCGTGCTCGATGCGGCTCATGCGTTGAAGGACCACGGCGTTAACCGCTACGCCCATCGGACCAAGCCCAATCTGGCCGAAGAGCGCCGCCGGGCAGAGGAGTGGCGCGCCCATTTCGAGGCAACCTACAACGATTTGTGGCGCACGGTTCCCGGCGCGGAGAAGGACAAGGAGGATCGGGACGGGGACGAGGCGAAGCTGCAGGAGATCAAGCGCCAGCTTGGCCTGCCCGAAGAAAATCTGCTGTATTTCATCGAGAAACGCGCGCCGCGGCTTGAGGATTGGCAACAGGAACTCGTCCGTATCGTTCGCTTGGTCTCGCAATATTTCTATCCGCAGAAGCAGACGCAAATGATGAACGAAGGGTGCGCCACCTTCGTCCATTACGAAATCATGCGGCGATTGCACGATAAGGGGCTGATCACCGAAGGATCCATGCTCGAATTCCTGCACTCGCATTCGAGTGTCGTGTTCCAACCGGATTTTGACGATCGGCGCTTCAGCGGCCTCAATCCCTATGCGCTCGGTTTCGCGATGATGAGCGATATCCAGCGTATTTGTATGGAGCCGACCGAAGAGGATCGGGAGTGGTTTCCCGAGATTGCCGGATCCGGAGATGGCTTTGGCGTATTGCGTCATGCCTGGGCGAATTACCGCGATGAAAGCTTCGTCCTTCAGCATCTCAGCCCGGCGATGATCCGGCGCTTTCGGCTGTTCCACGTTTCGGACGACAGCACCAAACCCGCGTTGCGCGTCGAGGCGATCCATGATGATGTCGGCTATCGAAAAATTCGTAGCGCTCTCTCCCGTCAATATGATCTGTCCCGGCGCGAGCCCGACGTTCAGGTGATCGACGTCGATCTGAGAGGGGATCGCTGCCTTATTCTGGCGCATTATGTGCATAACGGCGTGTTGCTGGAAGAACAGAGCTGCCGCGCCGTAATCCGGCATACTGCAACGTTGTGGGGTTATTCCGTCAAACTGCTCGAAATCGACGCCGCCACCGATAAAACACTCAAAACCTATGAGGTCTCACCTCCTGGCTGAACCCGGGAACTTGCGGGGAGCGAAGCCTGCGCCCCCGAGTGGTGGCATGTGCTATGGTCGTTCTCGGCATCGAGACCAGCTGCGACGAGAGCGCGGCCGCTGTGGTGGCCACCACCACGGGCGCCCCGAAGATCCTCTCCAATTTGATCCACTCCCAGCTCGCGGAGCACACGCCCTATGGCGGTGTCGTGCCCGAAATCGCAGCGCGCGCTCATCTCGACCACCTTGGTCCGCTGATATCCCGCGCGCTGGCCGAGGCTGGCGTTGTGCTTGGCGAGGTCGACGGGGTAGCTGCTGCGGCAGGCCCGGGCTTGATCGGGGGCCTGATTGTCGGGTCGATGATGGGAAAGGGGTTGGCTTGGGCCGCGGGTAAGCCATTTCTATCTGTCAACCATCTGGAAGCCCACGCTCTGACGGTTCGCCTGACCGATGAGGTCGACTTCCCGTACCTTTTGCTACTCATTTCGGGGGGGCACTGCCAGCTCCTCGTCTGCTCCGGGGTTGGCCGCTACACCCGGCTTGGGACAACGCTCGACGATGCCGCGGGCGAAGCATTCGACAAGGCGGCAAAGCTGATTGGGCTCGGCTATCCTGGAGGACCTGCCATCGAAGCTGCCGCGCAAGGCGGCAATCCATCCCGTTTCGCCCTGCCGCGTCCGATGAAGGGCAGGCTGGGTTGCGATTTCTCTTTCTCCGGACTAAAGACCGCCGTGCGTCAAATCACTTCCGCGATCGGCAAGCTCGATCCCTGTGACCAGGCGGATCTTGCGGCCTCGGTTGAGCTCGCGATCTGCGATGCGGTGGCCGATCGGACCGCGAATGCGGTTGCCTGGTTCCGCCGCAAATACCGGAACGGAAATTCGCTGGTGGTTGGCGGTGGCGTTGCCGCCAACAAGAGGCTGCGAAGACATCTGGTGGGCCTAGCCGATGATGCCGGGCTGCGCTTTGTTGCCCCGCCGCCTGCATTGTGCACCGATAATGGAGCAATGATCGCCTGGACCGGCATTGAGCTGCTCCGACTCGGCCTGGTCGACGGTCTCGATGCACCGCTTAGGCCGCGATGGCCGCTCGACACTGAGGCGCCGCTTCGTCCCGGCACAGGGCGTGAAGGGGTGAGCAGTTGGCCTTGAGCTTGATCCGGTGAGACGCTTCGCGATCATCGGGGGCGGTGCCTGGGGAACAGCGCTCGCCATGGTGGCTCGTCGCGCCGGCTCTGTTCCGATGTTGTGGGCCCGGGATCCGGGCGTTGTTGCGACGATCAATGAGCGTCATCAGAATCCACTTTTCTTGCCCGGTGTGATCCTCGACCCCGCCATCACGGCAACCACCGACATGGCGTGGGCGACAGAGGGTGCGGACGCGGCAGCACTTGTCGTGCCGGCGCAATTCCTACGCGGCGTAATTCAGGTGCTCGGATCTCACCTCCGCCGCGGGCTGCCTTTGCTGCTCTGCGCTAAAGGTATCGAGACCAGTTCGCTGAAAATGATGTCGGAGGTTGCCGCGGAAATTTTGCCTACTTCCCCCTCGGCGGTCCTCTCAGGACCGACATTTGCTGCCGAAGTCGCGCGAGAGTTGCCGACAGCGGTCACCATTGCGAGCCGTGACGCGTCGCTCGGTCACGCCTTCATTGGCGCCCTCGGAAGCAGTAGCTTCCGTCCCTATCTGTCGCAAGACCCGGTCGGTGCCGAAATCGGTGGCGCGGTCAAAAACGTCCTCGCCATTGCGTGCGGTATCGTCGCCGGCCGCAGCCTCGGCGACAACGCTCGAGCTTCGCTGATCACTCGCGGATTGGCGGAGATGACCCGGCTCGGGGTAGCCAAGGGCGGTCGAGCCGAGACCTTCTGCGGCCTCTCCGGAATGGGAGATCTCGTACTGACCTGCAGTTCCGATCGATCGCGCAACTATCGGCTTGGCCTCGCGCTCGGTCACGGGCGGGACCTCAAAGCCGCGCTCCGCGGCAGTCGCTCAGTCGTCGAGGGCGTGGCCACGGCTGCGTCAGTCGCGCGAGTGGCGGAACGGCTCGGCATCGAAATGCCGATCGCCGCAGGAGTTGATGCGTTACTTCACCGCGGTGAACCGGTAGGCGCCGTTATCGATCTTCTGTTGCGGCGGCCCTACCGGGCCGAATAGGGAAGAGGCGGCGAACTCCCGGGCGCCGGGTGCGCCGGAGGGCGGAAAAAACTTTTCTGGACCGGCTGAAAGCCAATATCATTGGGAGCGAGCAATCAATCGGCTCGAACCGAAATGAGCGACAACGGAAAGCGCGGCGAAGAAGGACCGGGAACGGGTGTTGTCGTCAAGACAAAGCCGAAGACGAAGAAGCCTTCCATGTACAAGGTTCTTATGTTGAATGACGACTACACTCCGATGGAATTCGTCGTGCACATTCTCGAGCGGTTCTTCAACAAGACCCGGCAGGAGGCTACCCGCATCATGTTGCATGTACATCGCCGCGGTGTGGGTATCTGTGGCGTTTACACTTACGAGGTCGCGGAAACCAAGGTAACCCAGGTTATGGATTTCGCCCGGCAACACCAGCATCCGCTGCAGTGTACGCTGGAAAAGGATTAGGCCAAGGAAGGACAGGCGAGCGTGCTGTCACGCAATCTCGAAAAGTCGCTGCATCGGGCTCTCGCCCACGCCAATGAGCGCCGGCACGAGTATGCCACGCTCGAACATCTGCTGCTGGCGCTCACCGAGGATCAGGACGCGGTTGCCGTGCTGCGCGCGTGCAGCGTCGACCTCGACCGTTTGCGCCGCGAGGTATTGAATTACGTCGATAACGAGCTTGCCAACCTTGTCGCGGCCCATGGCGACGACGCGAAGCCGACTGCGAGCTTTCAGCGCGTGCTGCAACGCGCCGCAATTCATGTCCAGTCATCGGGCCGGGAGGAGGTGACCGGTGCAAACGTGCTGGTTGCCATGTTCGCGGAGCGGGAAAGCCACGCTGTTTATTTCCTGCAAGAACAGGACATGACACGGTTCGATGCCGTCAATTATATATCGCATGGTATCGCCAAGGCGCCCGGCCGCTCAGAGACGCGTCGCGTTCAGGGGGCCGATGAGGATGACCGCAGCGAAAAGTCGCAGAAGCGCAACCATGACGCCCTGGACGCCTATTGCGTTAATCTCAACAAAAAGGCCAAGGGCGGCAAAATCGATCCCCTGATCGGCCGTGAGGCTGAAGTCGACCGCACGATCCAAATCCTATGTCGCCGGGCCAAGAACAACCCGCTTTATGTCGGCGACCCCGGGGTTGGCAAGACGGCAATCGCTGAGGGCTTGGCGCGTCGCATCGTGCAGCGCGAGGTCCCCGAGGTCCTGTTGAACGCGACGATTTACGCACTCGACATGGGGGCGCTGCTGGCAGGTACCCGCTATCGCGGCGATTTCGAGGAGCGGCTCAAGGCGGTCTTGTCCGAACTCGAGGCGCAGCCCGGTGCCATCTTGTTCATCGACGAGATCCATACCGTAATCGGGGCTGGGGCGACGAGCGGCGGGGCGATGGACGCCTCTAACCTGCTGAAACCGGCATTGGCTGGAGGCGTCATCCGCTGCATCGGCTCAACGACCTACAAGGAATACCGCAACTATTTCGAGAAAGACCGCGCGCTCGTTCGCCGCTTCCAGAAGATCGACGTCAACGAACCGACTGTCGAGGACTCGGTGAAAATTCTGCGCGGCCTGAAGCCCTATTACGAGCGGCATCACAAGGTGCGTTACACGGCCGAAGCATTGCGGGCGGCAGTCGAGCTGTCGCATCGCTATATCGGGGACCGCAAACTGCCGGACAAGGCGATCGACGTGATCGACGAAACTGGGGCCGCGCAGATGCTCGTGCCGGAAAGCCGCCGCCGTAAGACAATAACGGCGCGAGAAGTCGAAGCGGTCATCGCGACAATGGCGCGTATCCCACCAAAGAGCGTCTCGCGTGACGACCGCGAGGTGCTGAAGAACCTTCAGCGCGACCTGAAGACCATGGTATTTGGCCAGGATCCGGCGATAGAGGCTCTGGTATCGGCTATCAAGCTGGCGCGCGCCGGACTGCGGGATCCGGAAAAGCCGATCGGCTCCTATCTGTTCTCTGGTCCGACCGGAGTGGGGAAGACCGAGGTGGCGCGCCAGCTCGCGCGTACCCTCGGTATCGAGATCACCCGCTTCGACATGTCCGAATATATGGAGCGGCATACAGTGTCGCGGCTGATCGGCGCGCCTCCCGGCTATGTCGGCTTCGACCAAGGCGGACTATTGACCGACGCGATCGACCAACACCCACACAGCGTGCTGTTGCTGGACGAGATCGAGAAGGCCCATCCCGACCTATTCAATATTCTGCTGCAGGTTATGGACTACGGAAAGCTGACCGATCACAACGGCAAAACCGTCGATTTCCGCAACGTGATCCTGATCATGACGACGAATGCCGGAGCCTGGGACCTCGCCAAACCGTCGATCGGCTTTGGCAGCGGCATCCGGGAGGGCGATGATCAGGAGGCGATCAATCGCATGTTCACGCCGGAGTTCCGCAACCGGCTCGATGCTGTGATTTCCTTCGCGCCGCTATCCGCGGATACGATCGGGCGGGTCGTCGACAAATTCGTACTGCAGCTCGAAGAACAGCTCGCCGACCGGAATGTGATGATCGAGCTAGATGATTCCGCGCGGGCATGGCTCGCCGAAAAAGGGTACGATCGCCTCTTTGGCGCGCGGCCTCTCGCCCGGGTGATCCAGGAGCACATCAAAAAGCCGCTTGCCGAGGAACTCCTGTTCGGACAGTTGTCGAAGGGCGGGATCGTTCGCGTGACGCGCAAACCCGACGAGGACAAGCTCTCCTTCTCTTACGAAGAGCGTCCGGCCGAACCGACGCCAAAGGAGCCGGCGCTCGTCGAGTGAATCAGCTCCCGCGCGCCTTTCTTTCCTGCTCAAAGGAAGGGCACGTGGTCTCCTCATGCCGAAACGGGGAAAATTCTCCGAGCCCCTTCATCTTGTGCTCAATCATCTGGCTCTCTCGCGCGAGGAATTGAGCAACGGCGCGCCGGAACGCCGGATCGGGGATCCAATGAGCACTGTAGGTCGGCACCGGCAGATAGCCGCGCTGGATCTTGTGCGGGCCCTGCGCACCGGCCTCGACGCGCTTCAATCCGCTGGTGATCGCGAACTCGATCGCTTGGTAATAGCAGCACTCGAAATGAAGGAATTTGTAGTCGCCGTAGCTGCCCCAATTGCGACCGTAGATCGCTTCCTTGCCGAGCAGATTGAACGCGCCGGCGACATAGTTGCCGCCGCGCCGGGCCATGAAGAGCACGATCTTTTCTGGCATCCGCTCGCCGATCATCGCGAAAAAGCGGCGGTTTAGGTAGGCCGACCCCCATTTGCGATCGGAAGTCGCCAGGTAGAATTCGAAGAACGCGTCCCAATGGCACGGCTTCAGGTCGGCCCCGGTCAGCACTTCTATTTCGAGACCGCGGGCGAGCGCCTCGCGCCGCTCCTTTTTCACCGCCTTGCGTTTTCGCGAATTCAGTGCCGCGAGAAAGTCATCAAAATCTCGGTATCCGGCATTGGTCCAGTGGAATTGCTGGCCGAGCCGTTGCAGAAATCCTGCCTCGGTCAAGCGCCTCGGCCTCGGCGGGGTCGGGAAAGTTCACGTGCAACGACGAGATTCGGCGGCGCTTCGTAAACTCGACCATTCCGGCAAGGAGATGCTCGCGAGCCTCGGCCGGCGCACGTGGGTGCAGCAGCAGGCGAGGCCCGGGAACTGGTGTGAACGGCACGGCCGACAACAGCTTCGGGTAATACCGGCCGCCGGCGCGCTCATACGCGTCCGCCCAGCCATAGTCGAAGATGTATTCGCCATAGGAGTGCGTCTTGGCGTAGAGCGGCACGACGCCCACGATCTCCCCGTCCGGTCCCGCGAGAGAAAGATGCTGTGGCGTCCATCCCGTGCGGGCCGTCGTTGAGCCGCTTTCCTCCATCGCATTCAGAAAAGTATGCGAAACCGTGGGATTGACGCCTCCCGCACAGGCATCCCAGGCGGCGGCCGGTATTTCGGCTATCGCCGCATGGACCCGAATTGTGACAGTTCCGCCGCTGTCGTTCATCGCCTGCCCAGCGCCTGGTTTCCAAACGCGTATAGTCCGCCGTTTCGGCGCGAAGATACGCGCGTGCAAAGATAGGCCTTGTGCCGCCGCTGTCCAGCGTGCCGCGAAACCGCCTCATTGGCTGCCTACAGCGGAGCGATGGTCGAGAACTGAGATGCGCGTTCTCTCGTTTGCCCTGATCCTATCTCCGCTCGCGGTGGTGGCGCTAGTCGCGGCGCCGGGATCGGCGCAGACCCTCGGTGATGCTCGCGTCGGCTTCAGCGCGGAGCGGGTGCTGGTCATCGATGGGCAGAGCTATGTAGGCAGGATGTGGCATATGCCGGGCGAGCAGCGTCATGAGCAGAATCTGCCAGCATTAAGGCCAATTTTTATCCTGCACGCCGGCAGCGCGATCGCCGACATCATCCTGCCGAAGCTGCATACCGTCGTCGAATTTGCGCTTCCGAAAGAACTGTCGATGCTCGGCGATCCCGACCTGTTGCGCAAACCTATGGGGCCGGAAACCGTCAACGGCATTGCGACGACGAAATATGAGGTAGACGAGAAAACGCCGCAAGGCCGCGCGGTCGGCGCGCTGTGGCTGAGCCAGGACGGCATCCCGATGAAGTGTGACGCCAAGATTGCAACCGACAAAGGCAAGGTTTCGACGATTCGCTGGGAGCTGCGCCACGTCAAGATCGGCATGCAGGACCCCGCGCTGTTCGAAATACCGCGCGACTACGCAAAGCTGCCGCCGGAGGCAGCCGCCCCTTTGCTCGGTATGCGGCTGGCGCGACCGCCCGCCCGATAGGCGGGCAGCGCGGCCGCGGGTTTCTAATTATTCGAGGACGACCTGCCCGTACACCCACGGGTGCGGTGCGCGGATATAGAAATAGGTACCCGGCTCGGTGAAGGTGATTGCTTTTGATTCGCCCTTGGCCAGGAGACCCGTGTTCCCAGTTGCCGACTTTGCCCTTGTCGAATGCCGTCACCGCATGGGGATGTCGCCGATATTGGTAAAGGTCACGGTTGTTCCCGCCTTGATCCGAGTGCGGGCCGGCCAATATTGGTCGTGCTGTCGATCGCAGTGAAGGTACCGGCTAAAGGCGAGCCAGTCGGCGTGCGTGCCGTTCGTGTAGCGCTGCCCCGTGGTGTATCGGCTGGGCACGCGCGAGAACACACCCGTCCGGATTGTCCCCGGACCGTATAGAAAAGCCGGTATTGGGTTCGTGCGGCATAGGCGACCAGCTGGTTTCCCCTTGTCCGACGGTTGTATCAGCACGGGGCTCGTCCCAGAACGCCTCTAAGATGCAACCGGCCTTCTCATGACCCTCCGGCTGAGCGCATTGCGGCACCGCTGCGTTGCCGACAGAATAAGGCTGCGTCTTGGCTCTTTTTTGGCGCGGCTCCTGCGGCACCAGCGCTCTTCGATGCCGATCAGCGGTTTGCCGTTGGTGCGGTCGAGAATGTAGACCCGGCCGGTGCGGCCCGCCTCGGCAATCCCCACGGCTTCTCGGTTATCCAGACCAATCCGCAAAACCGGAATGCCCTATGGCCCGGCAGACAAGTCGGACAAAAGACAACAACTTCCGTGGTGAGACGATCTCTAACAACACGCTCTATATAACGAAGGGCAGCGGCGGCAACGGCATCAACACGGTTTATCAGGTCGGCGCCTCCGGGGTGCTGCCGACACCCGCCAGTGCGGCCACCAACGATCATTCCCGTTACCCGGCTTTCCTACCTTCCCTGCCGACGCCAAAGCGCCACCGGCTGGCCGGATTCGGCGCGGTCCGCCGGCGCAGGCGCGCCTCGTTTCAGATCTGTCGGGCCGCTCTATAGAAGGTCGGCGACGGCATTCCAATAGCGCTTCATTGCCGCGAGGTGATCGCCCAGCGAGCGGCCGGCGATCCGGTGCAGATGGCCGCTCTCGTAGTAATTGGCTAAGGTCAGGTGGGTGACCCCGACCGATTTCCAGAAACGCACTTGGTCGCGCCATTCGGCCTCGCTGCCGGCGCCGGCCGAGACGCGCGTGTCGATACCGATTGTCGCCGGATCACGGCCGGCCACCTCGGTATAGCGGTGTAGCGTCGCAAAGGCCGCCTTCGCTTCATCGCCCGGCGGATAGGCGAGCGGCATCCAGCCGTCGCCCCATTTGGCGCAGCGGCGCAACGTCACATCGGCGTGACCGCCATACCACAACGGGATCTTGCGCCGCGTCGGCAGCGGGTTGATCCCGGCATCCTCGATCGTGTGCCATCTGCCCTTCAAGCTAACATTCGGCTCTGCCCACAACGCCTTCATGACCTCGACCTGCTCCTCCGAGCGCCGGCCGCGATTGTGAAAATTCTCGTTGAGGCCAACGAACTCGACCTCGTTCCATCCGACCCCGATGCCGAGCCGGAACCGACCACCGGAAAGCAGGTCAAGACACGCGGCCTGTTTGGCGACGAGCACGGTCTGGCGCTGCGCAAGGATCAATACCTGAGTGGAAAAATCGGCGATCTTCGTGCACCCGGCGAGAAACCCGAACAGCACGAACGGGTCATGATACAGATCGGTCGATCGGGCGCGCGGCTGGTTCCAATCGGGACGGCTCGCGACATTGATGCCCAGCACGTGGTCCGGCGCCGCAATCCCGTGGTAACCGATTTCCTCCGCCGCCTGGACAAACTCCCGCAGGGTTCCAGGCTCTCCGCCGATATCGACGATGGGAAGGGCCACGCCGAGTTTCATCCGCCGCTCCTTTTGATGCCGCCTACTCGTCCAGCCAAAGGTAGCCATTGTATTGGGTATTGACCATGATCGTCAGCCCCTTGACTTTGGGCTGCCAGCAGGTCGCGGCGCGGAAATGGTAAATGATCGGACGCGCCCCATCCTCCCTGCAATTTCTTGTCGACCTCCCAGACCAGCTTGCGGCGCTTCTCCGGGTCGGCTTCCGTTGATTGCGAGCGAACTGCTGTTCGAGTTCCGGGTTACAGTAACCGGTGTAGTTGCGTTCCGAGCCGCAGCCATAATTCTCGTAGGATCATAGCCCGGCACGGTTTTCAAAAACTCGGGCGGCATGCCCCAAATCCCGGCCGGCGGCGGCTCCATTGCCCCGCCGATGTCGCCGTTTCCCTCGGCGAGAATATCGAAGAAGGACTCGCGGTCGAGGCTCAGCATCATCGCCCGCCGAAATTTTGCACGCATAACGTTTCGCGCCGCGCCGCGTTGTAGATCCACGGCACGGGTTGCAAAGAGTGAACCCAAACGCGGTCGTCCGCCTCGTAAGGCGAACACTTCGTCATCGGTAATCAAACCGCCAGGCGATGTCTAAATTTTATGCATCGCAACATGAAGCTTCATGCTTCTGCCAGCACTTTGGAAACTTGATGCTGCACGCAACATAATCTGCCGAGATCCGCAGCTGGAGATGGCGATGCGTTCCAGAGAAAGGCGACGGAATTCGACCGAGCCCAAGGGAGAGCTGGCCTCGCGGACCCTGGCGATGCCCGCCGACTGTAATCCGAAGGGGGATATCTTCGGCGGCTGGATCATGGCGCTGATGGATTCCGCCGGAAAGATGTCGGCGACGCCGCATGCCGGCGGGCGTGTCGTGACCGTCTCCGTCTCGAACATCACCTTCCTTCACCCGGTGCATGTCGGCGACACTGTCTGCTGCTACACCGAGGTCACGCGCACGGGGCGGACCTCGATCACACTCGACGTCGAGGTGTGGGTGCTGCGCCAGGGCCAAGGCGAGCGGGTCAAGGTGCCTAAGGCCGAGTTCACCTTTGTCGCGGTCGGCGAGGATGGCCGTCCCCGCGAACTGGCGAGCCTCGTCGCGCCGGCCTTCAGCAAAAAAGCGCGACAATCGGGCGCGTCGGGTTAATTTGTCCGGCTAGTCCAGCCAGCTGTAGGAATAGTCCGATGCCGGACCGTATCCTGGTGATCAACCCGAATTCCACCGACGCTGTCACGCGCGCGATCAATGACGCGATGGCCCCGCTGCGGATCACCGGCGGGCCCGGTATCGATTGCATGACGCTCCGCGAAGGACCGCCCGCCGTCGAAAGCCAGAGCGACGCGGACGCCGTCATCGCGCCGCTGTGTCGCGCGATCCGGGACGCCGAGCCCGAAACAGCTGCTTTTGTCATTGCCTGCTTCAGCGATCCGGGGCTATTCTCGGCGCGCGAGGTGACTGCGAAGCCCGTGCTCGGCATCGCGGAATGTGGGATACTGGCCGCTTTGACCCTCGGCCACCGCTTTGCCGTGATCTCGATCCTGGCTCGCTCGGTGCCGCGGCATCTGCGCTACATCGCCGCGATGGGAATGGGGCAGCGGCTCGCCGGCGATCTGCCGATCGGCCTCGGCGTCACCGAACTCGCCGATGGCCGCGGAACGCTGTCGCGGATGATCGAGATCGGCCGCCAGTTGCGTGACCAACACGGCGCCGACGTGCTGGTCATGGGCTGCGCCGGTATGGCCCGCTACCGCGCCGATCTCGAAGAGGCAGTCCAGATCCCGGTCGTCGAGCCAACCCAGGCTGCCGTCGTGATGGCAATCGGCCGCATCCGCCTCGGCTGGGGACAAAGCTTGCGCTAGTGGGGATCGGCGCCCGTTTCGTGCCGTCTTCATTTCCGTGATCCAGCGGGTCCAGAGCCTCAGCACCTTGGTGATATTGACCGCGCTTGAACGCCTGGTCGATAGCGGAGTATCGGTTGGAACGGTGCGATTAGCTGCCGTGGGTTCGCGGCTCCGTGACGGTATCCGGCTTTGGGGGACCCATGTTCGAGCCAAGTAAGAAGCGCAGTGGGTGGAGCTGGTGGTACCTGCTGCTTTTTGTCCAATTCGTCGCTGTACTCTGGCCACCCTTCTACAACAAAGCAGAACCCTATTGGGCTGGCCTGCCGTTCTTCTACTGGTATCAGCTGCTTTGGATAATCATCGGCGCCGGGCTTACTGCTATCGTGTACTTTGTGACGGAAGACTGACGCGATGACATAGACTCGCAAGCGAGAGCCAAAAAGGGGAGGAGGAAGACTGTGCAGCACGTTAACTGGATTGCCCTGATTATTTTCATAGCTGTGTTTGGCTTTATTACCTGGTTGGGCTTCGCCGCGGCCAAATGGCGCAGAGGCGATCTCGACTTGCTGCACGAATGGGGGCTCGGTGGACGGCGCTTCGGCACTGTCGTCACCTGGTTCCTCATCGGCGGCGATCTTTACACGGCCTATACTTTCATTGCCGTTCCGGCACTCGCCTTCGGCGCGGGCGCCGTCGCTTTCTTCGCGGTGCCCTATACGATTGTGGCCTACCCGATCTTTTTTCTCGTCTTCCCGCGCATCTGGTACGTCTGCCACAAGCACCACTACATCACGGCGGGCGATTTCGTGCGGGGCCGCTTCGGAAACCGCTGGCTCGCCTTGGCGGTGACGATTACCGGCATCGTCGCGACCATGCCTTACATTGCCTTGCAACTCGTCGGCCTGCAGGTCGTGATCGGCGCCCTCGGCGTTTCGGGTACGGGCTTTGCGGCCGACCTGCCATTGATCATCGCATTCGTGATCCTTGCCGCCTTCACGTATTCGAGCGGTCTGCGCGCGCCTGCTTCGATCGCTATCGTCAAGGATATCCTGATCTATCTGACCGCCTTCGCCGCCGTAATCGTCATTCCGATCGAGTTGGGCGGTTTCGGCAAGATTTTCGCAGCGGTCCCGCCGCCGAAATTGCTGCTGGCGGCCCCCGGACCCAATACCACAGGCGCCTATAGCGCCTATGCGACATTGGCCTTCGGCTCGGCGCTCGCGCTGTTCCTCTATCCTCACTCGGTTACGGGAATTCTGAGCGCCAGCAGCGGCCGCGCCGTCCGCCGCAATGCCGCGCTGCTGCCCGGCTATTCCTTCATGCTCGGTTTGCTCGCGCTCGTCGGCTTCTTCACCATCGCCGCCGGGGTCGCTGGTCTTCCCGAGTACGCCGCCGGCTTCAAGCAGTTCGGCAACAACTTTGCGGTCCCGGCGCTGTTCCTGCACAGCTTCCCGTCGTGGTTTGTCGGCATCGCCTTTGCCGGGATCGGGATCGGAGCCTTGGTGCCGGCAGCGATCATGTCGATCGCCGCGGCAAACCTTTACACGCGCAATATCCACCGTGAGTTCATCAACCGGAATCCGACCGACAAGCAGGAAGCGCAAATGGCAAAGTGGGTGTCGCTGATCGTCAAATTCGGCGCCCTCGTGTTCATCATCTTTGTGCCGACGCAATATGCCATTTATCTGCAGCTATTGGGCGGCATCTGGATTATTCAAACGTTGCCGGCAGTAATCGTCGGCGCCTATACGCGCTGGTTCAATGACTGGGCACTGCTGGTCGGCTGGGCTGTCGGGATCACCTTCGGTACCGGAATGGCCGCGGCAGTGAACCTCACGCCGACCTATCCGCTGCAATTGGCCGGCTATACCTTCCCGGGTTACACAGCCCTATACACCGTAATCCTCAACATCCTGGTGACGATCGTTCTGACCCCGGTGTTCGACGCAATAGCCGCGCAGAGGACGCCGCTCGACGAGACCGTCGCGTCCGACTATTACGCCTGAAAGGCGATTTTCTCGATATATTGGTGCCGTGAACTCAACGGTCGTTGAACAGATGAACATGCCGAGAGGCGTTCGGCGCTATGCGCAAGCCGAAATCTATCGTCGTCTGCACATTACCGGAGCTGGCCCCTTCGGGCCCGATTCGATCGCTGCGGCCATCGCTGAGGTTGGCGACACTCTCGGCCAATCGGTCGAGACGCTGCAGTGGGCAGCTGAGTGAGACTTCAAAGCAATGGACCCAACCATGATCCAGGATGCCCAGGGACATTACGTTTCCGGCGCGACCGCCGAAGCCGTCACCACATACGATCGAGCAGTCCGAGCGTTCAACCTCGTGCACGGTGACGCCATCGGCCTATTCGAGGAGGCGTGTCAGGCCGCGCCCGACTTCGCCATGGCCTATCTGGGAAAAGCCTGGGTGTTCGCCGTGGCCAACGACCCTGGCTTCTTGACCAAGGCCAAAACACTGGTCGAAACAGTCCGGCCGTTGACGTTGGATGAGCGTGAGCAAGCCCACCTCGCCGCTCTCTCCTATTTGGTTCAAGGTTCTCGGGCGGCCGCCGTTGCAGTTTTGGATCGCCACCTAATGCGGTACCCGTTCGATCTTGTCGCCCATCAGGGCGCGGCGCTGATCGACGGGTTCCTCGGCCGCTTCCCTTGGGTCCGCGATCGGTCGGCGCGGGCTCTGCCATTCTGGTCCAAGAGCCAGCCGGGCTACGGCACCTTGCTGGCCTTCCACGGCTTCGGGCTGGAGGAAGCCGGAGATTACGCCCGTGCCGAGGACGAGTTGCGCGCCGCCGCCGAACTCGAACCATTGAGCTTCTGGCCGCACCATACCGTCGCGCATGTGATGGAAATGACCGGGCGTCCGGAAGACGGGTTGGACTGGATGGCGGCGCGCGAGGCGCTGTGGTCGACCCCCGGCCACCTGAACCAGGTCCACATCTGGTGGCACAAGGCGCTGTTTCACCTCGAACTGGGGCAATACGACGCCGCGCTCGCCCTCTATGACGGGCCGATGCGCGCCACGCAACGCCCCGTCGCCCTCAGCCTCACCAACGCCACCGCTCTCTTGTGGCGCCTCGACACATTGGGGTGCGACATCGGCGACCGCTGGGCGGAGCAGGCGGATTTGTGGCAGGACCACGCCGACGGGAAATGCCTCGTCTTCGCCGACATACACGCGGCGATGGCCGAGTTGCGGTCGGGCCGGGAACCGCTGGTCGAGCGGCGCCTCGGGGCGATGCGCGAGACGGCGGCCAGCGGTCTTGAAGCGGCCGCCCTCTACCGCACCGTCGGCATTCCGGTGGTCGAGAGCCTCGCGGCGTTTCACCGTGGCGCCTATGCCGAGTCGGTGGAGTTGCTGCAGCCTGTCCGTGTCGATCTATGGCAGATCGGCGGCAGCCACGCGCAACGCGACATCGTCGACTGGACCCTGACCGCGGCCGCCGTGCGCGCCGGTCAGCGCGATATTGCCTTGTCGCTGGCGCACGAGCGCCTCGCGACCCGTCCGCGCAGCGCCCCAAACCGCCGCTTTCTCAGCCATGCCGAGGCCATCGCGGCCTGATATCTCCTGGACTCACACGAACATATTCAAACTCGCTGTTCTCGCTGATGTCCACGAACCAAACAGGCAGCAGCCTGAACCAAACCTTCGGAAATCCTTGCTGGTTCTGCTGTTCCCGACTGTGGCGTCTTGGAAAAATTTGTCCTACTCTTGGCGAGCATCAGCGGGGATCGGCGGGCACAGCGGCGGGGGTCGCGACAGCCGGCTCGCTGTGACGGATCGGGGTGGCGCCGGGAGAAGGCAGGTCGGCGGCGCGATTGAAGGTTGTAACCGCAAGCATCTCCCGCTTGCCGCGGATCTCGATCTCGTGATGCGGAAATTCCGAAAAATCGAGACCGGCTCGAGCCACGGTCTCGTCGGATACGACGAGCTCGCAATCATAATCCTTGGTGAGCTCTTCGAGCCGGCTGGCGGTGTTGACAGCATCGCCGATCGCGGTGATCGCGGCGGCACTGCCGTAGCCCATCTCGCCGACGATTACCGGACCGCAATGGATGCCGATGCCGATGCGCAGCGAGCGGTCGAGCTCCGCCCGCAACGACGCATTGAGATCAGCCAACCGCTCCGACATCAGCCGTGCGGCGGCGAGCGCCTCGCGGCAGCCGGCCTGCGCACCGCGTTCGATGCCGAAGAGCGCCATTACTCCGTCGCCGAGGAACTTATCAACGCGCCCGCCCGCGCTTTCGATTGCGCGTCCCATCGCCGAGAAATAGCGGTTGAGGACAAACACGACGTCGTAGGGGAGCCGGCCCTCGGCGAGCGCGGTGAAGCCGCGGATGTCGGCGAACAGGATCGCGATCTCGCGCTCGCTGCCCTGCATGAAATCGACCCGGCTCCGTCCGTCGGCGGGCAGCGCCAGCGGTGGCAACAGGGGGGTCACTTCGACTGCGCCGTGCGGGCGCAGCATGCAGGCGAGACGGATGTTGGCCCCCGCCCCGATGCGGCGCAGGACGCGCATTTCGTTGGCGGTCGGCGGATCGATGCTGTGCACCTCGCCGCGCACCCGCACACGGCAAGTCGAGCAACGGCCGCGGCCGCCGCATACCGAGGCATGCGGGATCCCGGCCATCCGGCTCGCCTCGAGCACGCTCGTACCGGGCGTGACCTCGACGTAGCGGCCGTCGGAATAGCCGATCCGCACGACCCCGTGACGGCGGCGCCAGGCGCGGCGCGCGATTCGCGCCAGCAGAACGGCGGCGACGACGCCGCCGAAAAACCAGCTGAGTTCGTCGGTGATCCGGTGGAGGGCGCGCTCGGCTTCCGGCGACGGCAGGGTCATTCGGGCGAAGGTTTCGTGCGTCCAATTCGGATCTGCCGCGAGTGCCGCCACATGCCGGCCGGCTTCGATCATGCCGAGCAAGGACATGACCGGCACGAGCACCGCGAGCACAAGCGCGACCGGCTGGAGCCGCGAATACCAGGGCCGCACGCGCAGCCAGAAATGTAAGCCGATCATCGCATGGCTCCACGCGACGACCAGAGCCAGCATTTGCCAATAGCCGTGTCCGGGGGATCTGACGAAATAAACCCAAAGTAGATAAGCGTAATAGCCGGTATCGGTGTGGAAGAAATCGTCGGAGATTTGCGTGCCGACGACATGGCGCGCGAGGAGGATCGGGATCGCAAAGCCGAGAAAGATCTGGCTGAGCTCCGACGGCCGCAGCCGCAAGCTGCGCCGCTGCCAGAGGGCCCATAGCGACAGTCCGTAATGGACGAGGAAGCTGCCGTAGAGCAGCGCCTGCGCCGGGCGGTTCGACCAGACGCGGAAGATGTACCACAGCACGTCCTCCATCGCCCGGAGCGAGATCAGGCCGACAGCGTGATTGAGGAGATGCATCGTCACATAGGCGAGCATCACCAGACCGGAAAAAAGCCGCAGTTGACGGATCATTGAAAAGCTCGTGGTCGGCAGTGCTGGATTACGAAATCTCTTGTCACGGGAGCCCGATTTCTTTATCGGGGCGCGCCGCGGGGAGGCACAAACAGGCCGCCTTCGGAGAGCGCGCTGGTATGCTGGAGATCCGACATCTCGTCAAATCGTTCGGCCCGCTGATCGCCGTCGACGATGTTTCCTTTACCGTGCCGCAAGGCCAAGTGCTCGGATTTCTTGGCCCGAACGGCGCCGGCAAATCGACAACAATGAAGATGATCACGGGTTTTGTCGCACCTACTGCCGGCACGGCGATAATCTGCGGCTATGACATCGCAACGCAGGCGATCGCTGCGAAGCGCCATATCGGTTACCTTCCCGAGGGTGCGCCGGCTTATCCGGACATGACGCCGGCCGACTTTCTCGACTTCATCGCCCACATTCGAGGTTTCTCGGGCGACGAAGCAATACGGCGCATCGGTCGGGTCGTCGAGATGATCAGGATCGGCGAGGTCATGCATCAGCCGATCGAAACCTTGTCGAAAGGCTATAAGCGCCGTGTTGGTGTCGCGCAGGCCCTTCTGCACGATCCCGACGTCCTGGTCCTCGACGAGCCGACCGACGGGCTCGATCCGAACCAGAAATACGAAATGCGAACCGTCATCACGGCGATGCGGCCGGACAAGGCGATCATCATCTCGACCCATCTGCTAGAGGAGGTCGAAGCGGTATGCAGCCGGGCAATTATCATTGCGCACGGCCGTATCCTCGCCGACGGGACACCGGCAGAGCTCGCTCAGCGCTCGCACCATCACAACGCTGTTCGCCTCGGTGTCACCGGCGGCGCGGACGCGAATGTCAGGGCCGAGCTGGCGGCGCTGCCCGGAGTGGCGGCAGTCGAGCCCGCCGGCGGCGCCGCACGCGACGGCCTCATCGTTTTCCCGCGCGGCGGACATCCGGTGGTTGGCGAAATCGCTGATCTCGCCCGCAACCGCGGCTGGACCATCACCGGCCTGCAGGTGGAGCGCGGGCGGCTCGACGACGTCTTTCGTGAGATCACCACCGCCCCACCCGAGCCAATGCCCGCTGCGGTATAATCCAATGCGCAACGTCTTGACCATCTTCCGTCGCGAGCTGGCCGCCTATTTCGCGACGCCGCTCGCCTACGTGTTCATCGTCATCTTTCTCGTGATGGCGGGCATACTGACGTTCTTCGTCGGCAACTTCTTCGAGCGGGGCCAAGCCGATCTCCAACCCTTCTTCACCTTTCATCCCTGGCTCTACGTCGTGCTGATCCCGGCTCTGTCGATGCGGCTGTGGGCCGAGGAGCGCCGGAGCGGAACGATTGAACTGTTTCTGACCTTGCCGATCCGCATGACCGAGGCGGTGGCCGGGAAATTCCTCGCCGCTTGGTGCTTTGCCGGCATCGCGCTGATCCTGACCTTCCCATTTTGGATCACCGTCAATTTTCTCGGCCACCCGGACAATGGCGTGATCCTCGCCAGCTACATCGCCAGCTGGCTGATGGCGGGGGCATTTCTGGCGGTTGGCGCCTGCGTTTCGGCGATGACCAAGAACCAGGTCATCGCGTTTGTGGTTACCGCCGCGCTGGCCTTCTTGTTTACCGTGGCGGGCTCGCCGATCGTCCTTGGAGTATTTCAGGGTTGGGCGCCGGAATGGCTGATCCACGGGGTCGCGCAAACGAGCTTCCTCGGCCATTTCAGCGCGATCACGCGCGGCGTCATCGATCTGCGCGACCTGGTTTATTTTCTGTCGATCATGATCGCCTTTCTTGCCGCCAACGCGATCCTGATCGACCTCGAAAAGGCCGAGTGAGAGCGATGATGGCATCACTTCGTCATTCCCGCGAAAGCGAGAACCCAGGACCCCAGTTCTCCCCCATCGCCCCTCGTTCGAGCCAGGGGCAGGCTCTGGACCCCCGCTTCCGCGGGGGTGACGACGGGGTGGCCTTGTAATGGCGGTTCCCGATCGCCTTCGCGGCTTTTTCGCGTCGCGGCGCGCTGTCGCCGTCACCGCGCTCGCTCTGCATCGCGCTGATGCTGATTTCGGTCAACATCATCGCCGCCCGCCTTTTTGCGTGGCGGCTCGACCTCACCGGTGAGCACCTTTACACGCTGTCCAGCGGCACGTTGCGAACGCTCGCCAGGATCGAAGAGCCGATCACCTTGCGGTTCTATTATTCGACCCGCCTCGCCGACGAAGTCCCGTCTTACGGCGTCTATGCCCAGCGCGTGCGCGAGTTGCTCGATCAATATGTCGCAGCGTCCCACGGCAAGATCCGGCTCGAGGTCTATAACCCCTTGCCGTTCTCGGATGCCGAAGACCGCGCAGTCGCTTTCGGGCTGCAAGGGGTGCCGCTCGATGTCGGAGGCGAGCAGGTCTATTTCGGTCTCGCCGCGACCAACTCGACCGACGACCAGCAGGTCATTGCGTTCTTCCAACCCGAGCGCGAGCGCTTTCTCGAATACGATCTGACCAAGCTCGTCCACAGCTTGGCGTTTCCCAAGAAGACGGTCGTCGGCTTGATCAGCACGTTGCCGCTCGAAGGCGACATGATGGCGATGATGCGCGGCCGTCCGGCCGAGCCGATGGCAGTCATGGAGCAATTGCAGCAGCTCGATACGGTCAAGCCGCTGGCCGCCAACATCGATGCGATCCCGCCCGATGTCGATGTGCTGATGCTCGTGCATCCGCAGAACCTGCCGGACAAGACACTGTTCGCGATCGACCAGTTCGTCCTGAAAGGCGGCAAGGCGCTCGTCTTTGTCGATCCGCTCTCCGAGCTGCAGGCCTCGCATCCGAGCCAGCTCAATCCGCCCGGCTCGCCGACCGCCAGCAATCTCCAACGGCTGTTCAAATCCTGGGGCTTCGATGTGCCGGCGAATACGGTCGCAGGTGATCGCCGCGACGCGCAGCGAGTCGGGGTGCCGGGAGCGCGCGGCGGAACGCGGCCGCTCGACTACATCGCCTGGCTCAACCTGAAGTCCGACAACCTCAATCGCACCGACATGATCACGGCCGATCTGAGCCACGTGATGATGGCTACCCCCGGGATCATCGAGCCGATCGAGGGAGCCAAAACGACGATCGAGCCGCTGATCACGACATCGCCCGAACTCGATGAAGATCCCGGCCGAAAAGCTGACTGGGCTGCCCGATGTCGCGGGCCTGCTCGCCGAATTCAAACCGGACGACAAACGCTACATATTGGCCGCTCACGTCATCGGCACGGCGGAAACCGCCTTTCCCGACGGCCCGCCGAAGCCGCAGGAGCCCGCCAAGCCCGAGGCGAAGGAAGGCGAGGTGCCGCCACCGCCGCCGGAGCCGGCTCCCGCGGCCGAGTGGCTGAAGCAATCGGCCAAACCGATCAGCGTCGTCGTCGTCGCCGATACCGACATGCTCGACGATCGTTTCTGGCTGCAGAAGCAGGAGTTTTTCGGCCAGCGAGTCCTCGTCCCGACGGCCAACAATGGGGACTTTGTCGCCAATGCCATCGAGGTGCTGGCCGGCGGCGACGATCTGGTTGGTTTGCGCAGCCGCGGCACCTCGGCGCGCCCGTTCGAGGTTGTCGAGCGGATCCAGAGCGAGGCACAGGCACGTTACAGCGATAAGGAGCGCGCTTTGCAGGCGAAGCTCAAGGACACCCAGGCCAAGCTCGCCAGCCTTACCGGCAAGGACCAGGCAAACGCGCCGGCAAGCCTATCGGAGGAGCAGACCAAAGCGATCGAGGAATTTCGCGCCGACATGGTGCAAACGCGCCGCCAGTTGCGCGACGTGCAGGCCGCGCTGCGCAGCAACATCGGGCATCTGAAGACCGGGCTCGAATTTCTCGACATTGCGCTGATCCCGATCATCGTCGCTGCAGCGGCCATTGTGCTCGGCGCGCTGCGGCTGCGCCGTCGCAGCCGGCGCATTACTGAGGCGTGATCGCAAATGCAGTCACGCTCTCTGATCCTCCTTGCTTCTGCAACGGCCGTTCTTGTCGCGATCGCGATCGCAGTGCTCGCCTCCGGAGACCGCGGCGTCAGCCGCGCGGCACCGGGCCAGCCGGCCTTTCCGGCGCTCGCATCGAAGCTCGGCGATGTCGCGTCGGTCACGGTGTCGCGCAACGGCACGAGCATGACCTTTATCCGCGACGGCAACAGCTGGCTCGTCGCCGAGAAGGGGAGTTATCCGGCGAACGCCGCCAAGATCAGCCAGATCGTGCGGGCGATGGCGGATTTGACACTGGTCGAGCCAAAGACCCAGAACCCCGATCTCTACCCGCGGCTCGAGGTCGAGGACCCCAGCAACGGAAAATCCGCCTTGGTCGCGGTCAAGGACAAATCGGGCGGAGATCTTGCCCAGGCCATCGTCGGCAAACGGCGCTACGATCGGCTGGGCGCCGGCAATGACGGGGTCTATCTGCGCAAGCCTGGGGAGGCGCAGAGTTGGCTCGCGCGCGGCACGCTGGATCCGTCCGGTGATCCGGCAAGCTGGCTCGACCGGCAGATCATCAATATCTCCGAGAAGAAGATCGCCAAGGTCACTCTGACCCAGCCGGACGGAAGCAAACTCGTCATCAGCCGCGCGGCGCCCGATGCGAGCTTTGCCGTCGCGGACGCGCCGGCCGACACAAAATTCAAGAGCGAGAGCACGATTGGCGGGCCCGCGACTGCGCTCGAGACCCTCGACCTCGACGACGTCAAGCCGGCTGGCGAATTGCCGGTCCCCGACAAGGACGTCGTGACGGCGTCTTTCACCACCTTCGACGGACTGACGGTCGATCTGCGCCTGATGGAGCGCGACAAGAGCAATTGGATCGCAATTTCCGCAACCGCCTCCGGTTCAGCCGAGGCGGAGGCGAGAAAGATCGAGGACAAACTCTCGCACTGGACCTATGCGATCCCGGCATACAAGGCGAACTTGCTGAGGACCAAGCTCGCCGACCTCGTCGAACCGGCCAAGGGATCCTGATCGGGCGTTAGTAAGCGCCGCCGAGCTTGCGGTGATCCCAGCTGGTGATCTTTTCCGGGACTATCTTCAGCACGACGCGCTTTGGCGCGCGGTCGACCGATCCGCGCGGCCGTTCGCCCGGCGGGGCACCGCGCGCCTCGGCCATTGCGGCGAAGACCTGGCGAACGGCGTCGGCCCCCTCGATGATCTCGCATTCGCCGCGGATCATGACGCCACGCAGTTCCGCGTATTTGTCTCCAGTCTCCGCCATCAGCGCGACTTTGGCGTTGCGCCGAATATTCAGCACCTTCTGCGCCTTGCCATAGGAAGTCATGTAAAAGGCGCCATCCTTCGCCAGGAAATTCATCGCCACAACATGGGGAAACCCGTCCTTGCCGATCGTCGCCAGAGCGGCCTTGCGGTGCTCGCGCAGGAAGGCGGCTTGCTCGTCAGGGGTGAGTTGGATTTGCCGGCGCCGGTTCATCACCATCCCTTTCGGATAGACTGAACGAAACGCTGATTAGCCGTTCGGGCGAGCGGTCGCAACGCTTCCGTCCGCCCTCGCAAATGCATAAGATTGAGCGGCGCGCTCGGTAGTGCAAAGCGCGGTCGCAGTGTGACCGAAAGCCAGCCAAGGCACGATCGGCGACACGAACGCCAAAATTTGTTCGGCAAAACCCAACCCGCCGCACACAGAGCCCCGCCGGTACCCCGCTTCCGGTCTTCTCAAGCCAAGTGCCTTATGTGATCGGAGGCGGGGTCGGCTCTTGTTTGGTCCGAATAACCAGGCCCAAGGAAGTGCAAGTGAAACCCTGAAGGTAGACCTTCAAACAGCCGTATGGCCAAAAGCGCGGACCAACGGTTTCATTCGGCCAAGGCGGGATGTCGACAAAATTATCCAGAAAACCCTCGCCTCGGGAAAAATCCAATTCCGTTATTTTATGGCCTTGCTCGCGCAGTTTTTGGGCAAAGGGAACGATGTGCCGCTCCTGATAGAGCACGGTGTCGCGATGGTCGACCGTGGCGCCAGGGCTGAGGTTGAATTCGGTAGTATGAACAGCCAGACCGCCTGGCTTCAGGGTTGTCAACGATTGCTCGATGAACCTGAGCCCATTGGCGATACTGCCGAGATGTTCTAGGGCGCAAGACGACCAGCAAAAATCGAATTTCCGGGCGAACTCCGACGGGATCGCCCTCATGTCGACATGGCGGAACCCAATAGAGGAGAGCAATTTCTCGTCAGGGCAGATATCGCGCCGACGCGATGCTTCGGCCGAGGCTGCATATTGTCCAGACGCATTCCACTCCTTGGCCTCGGCCCGATGCGGCGGAAGATCGGTCGCCATGACCTGCACGCCGTGCTTGGCGAATAGGCTGGGCAGTACTTCCTGTCCGCAGCCGAAACCAACACCTGCCATACCCGGCCGGAGCTTGCCGGCACCCCACAAAGCCTGGGCGATATAGGAGAGTTCCCAGAGCTTCCGGTGGTATATCGGCGCCACTTTCATCTCCCGTGCCCAGAAGATGAACCAGTCGCTTTCGACATCCGACTGCGTGCACAGCTTTGACCCCAGCTCCAGGTTGGGCGCTCGCTCGACAGTGCGTGACAACATTTCGCCGGCGAGCGCGCGCCCGATCTCGTAGCCGAGCGCCTTGATGTTCAGGATCTCGATTTCGCGATCGACGTAATCGCGTCCAAAATAAAGCCGATTAGAGTCGCGCTTCCCAAATTCGTTGGCGACGCCCCCGAGAAGTGCCGTGATCCTTCCCCGTCCCGGCGCGCCGAGTCGCGCGGTAAGTCGCTTGAGGGACTTCACTCGGAGCTCAACTCGGGCCGCGCGGATGGTTCAGCGCCAGAGCTGGCGCGTGGCGAGCGCTGCGCCGTGGGCCAGCGCCTCGAGCTTGGCCCAGCCGATATCGGCGTGGACGCGGCCGCCGAGACCGCAGTCGGTAGAGGCGATGACCCGCTCCCGGCCGACCAGGTTTGCAAAGCGCAGGATGCGTTCCGCGACGAGCTCGGGGTGCTCGACGACATTGGTGGCGTGACTGACGACACCGGGCAGGATTACCTTGTCGTCGGGCAGCCTGACGTCCTGCCAGACCTTCCACTCGTGCTCGTGGCGGACATTTCCGGCCTCGAACGAGTAGGCGTGCGCGTTGACCGCCAGCATGACATCGACGATGTCGCGCATCGCGATGTCGGTGATGTGCGGCCCGTGCCAGCTGCCCCAACACAAATGGAAGCGGATGCGGTCCTGAGGTAGGCCGCGGATTGCGTGATTGAGCGCCTCGACCCGGACCATGGAGAATTTCTTGTATTCCTCGACGCTCGGCTCCGGATTGATCATGTCCCAGTTCTCGGCGATCGCCGGATCGTCGAGCTGCAGGATCAGGCCGGCGTCGAGGATCGCCTTGTACTCCTCGCGCATCGCATCGGCGCAGGCGTAGAGCAGTTCCTCCTCCGTCTTGTAATATGAATTGCCGATCCGCGAGGCGCTGCCCGGAGCGACCGCAGTCATAAAGCCTTCTTCCACGCCGGCGGCCTGCAATGCCGCCGTGAAATTGCCGATGTCTTTCTGGATCGCCTCGTGCCCGGCATAGTGGATCGGAGCGACACAGATCGGCGCTGGCGGCCTCGGGCCGGTCGTAATGCCGGAATCGGGATCGCCATAAGCCGCGGCGAACCGCATTCGGTCGCGGCGATCGCCAAAGCTCGTCAGCACGACTTGACCGGGCGAAGAACGCCTCGGCTCCATCTCGTACAAGCTGGGGCCGTGAGGATCGAGCCCGCCGAGGCGGTTCCACGAGTATCGCCACCAAGAACCGTAATTCACCCGCTGCGCCATCGGCTTGCCGAACTCTCCATCACCGGGCACCTCGATGCCGATCTCTTTCTGCCGGCGCACGACCTCTGTCACCGATGATCTGAGCTTTGCCGCCAGCGCCGGTTTATCATTGCTTGCCCACGCGGCGATCAGATCATCGGGACGCGGCAGGCTCCCGGCATGGCTGGTCAGGATGTGGTCAGAGCTGGTCTTCATCATTCCCTCCCGTTCGCCATGCCTTCGCCATCGCTTTTAGCCGCCGGACCCTTCTTCCTCTGCGACGATATCACTCCAGTTGGCCCTGACCCTAGTGCACTGAATCAGACGGGTGGCTCGCCGGCGATCGGCTCGATACCGCTTTCCGGCCTGTCGCCACGCGGATAGGCTGAATCATGTGACTGACTATGAGCACTAGAGATCCCGGTAGCGTGCGATTACTCCAGCGCCTTGACGATTTCCTCGCACATTTTCTTGGCGTCGCCGAACAGCATCATCGTGTTGTTGCGGTAGAAGAGTTCATTCTCGACGCCGGCGTAGCCCGACGCCATCGAGCGCTTGACGAAGAGGACGGTCTTGGCGCGCTCGACGTCGAGGATCGGCATGCCGTAGATCGGCGAGGAGGGATCGGTCTTGGCGGCCGGGTTGGTCACGTCGTTGGCGCCGATGACTAAGGCGACGTCGGTCGAGGCGAAATCGCGGTTGATCTCCTCCAATTCGAATACCTCGTCATAGGGGACGTTGGCCTCGGCGAGCAGCACGTTCATGTGGCCCGGCATGCGCCCGGCGACCGGATGGATCGCATACTTCACCGTGCCTTTGGCACGCGCCTCCTGTTCCGCCTGTTTTATCAGGTCGAGAACAGGTCTCGCCCACCCCCTTTGGTGATTTCGCGCCCATTGGCGCTCGATGGCGTGAGCCTATGCCGGTGGCGGCCCCCCGAATAGGAGTTCAGCATCGAAATGACGACCGGCACATCGGCCGCGCCGATCGGCACGAGTCTGCAACCAAAAGTCGCGCAAGGGATCGTTGGTTGCTGCATCTGCAGCAAATCTGCAGCAGCATCTTCTAAAGGTTGTGACTTCCGCCGAGATCCCGGTACGCCGACCGCTGTTCGGCTACGCATATGCGAAAACAAAAGCATGCTGGTCCAATCCGTTCTCAACTGACCGTCTATTGACATCCTTTTGCGGCGATTTTCCGGACGCTGCGACCCTAGTCCGGAGAAATTATAGTTCTGATTTAGTTGAACTTCTTCCGACCAGAATTACGGTGACCCAGAATTACGGTGACCCAGAATTACGGTGACCCAGAATTACGGTGACCCAGAATTACGGTGACAGTTTACAAGATAGGGCAACTGGCTTGAACTCGATTGAATGAGGATGGCAGCTGGAGGCCGAGGGCAGTGGCCCGGATTGCGCGCGTGGTTGTGCCGAGCCTGCCGCATCATGTCACGCAGCGCGGCAATCGTCGCGAGCCGGTGTTCTTCGGGGCCGGGGGATTATCAGCTTTACCGTCAGTTGATCGCGGCGGCGGCGCGGCGTGCCGGCGCGGAGATCTGGGCTTATTGCCTGATGCCCAATCATGTCCACCTGATCGTGACGCCGACCGACCAGAATGGGCTGCGGGCGACCTTCGCCGAAGCGCACCGCTGTCACACCGATGCCGTCAACGCTCGGTTCCAATGGACGGGCCATCTATTCCAGGGCCGCTTCGGCGCGGTGGTGATGGACGAGCCGCACCTGCTGGCGGCAACGCGATACATCGCGCGCAATCCGGTGGCCGCGGGGCTGGTGAGCCGTGCCGAGGACTGGCCATGGTCGAGCGCCCGTTCCCATCTCGCGGGCGAGGATGACGAACTGGTAACGGTGGCGCCATTGCGTGCACTGATCCCTGATTTTGCTGAATTTCTCACGGCACCGGCCGATCCCGCGACGACGGCTCGGATCGAGCGGGCACCGACGATCGGACGGCCGCTTGGCGCCGGAATGGATCGCGGCGCTCGAGCGGCAGCTCGGCCGGCGCCTGGCACCCGGCAAACCGGGCCCAAAGCCCCGAATGGACGGGGACGCCAAGCGGCACCTGCCGCTGCTGTGAGAACTCAAGTAAACTGTCACCGTGATTTGCCAGTTGAGGTCGTCGGGCGATCGGTGCCCGGACCGCCGCTGGGCTCTTCAGCAGCCGCGGCGACCGCGACGAAGCCAAAACTACGCTGCAAGATGCATTATCTTGCCCGGCAGCGCGACGGCGAGCGGAGCACCGCCATCGCGAGTACAGCCGCGATGAAAATCAACGCCGACGACGGCTCTGGCACCTGGCCAATTACCTCAACAGCGGGCGTCGAGTTCATCTCTATCGAGCCAGGCAGACTTCCTCGATTTCCAATCTGGTTTATTTCGCTGGTTGTCGACCCATTCCCGACACTGGAGATCGACGGGGCGGCGAGTTCGCCGCCAACGATACCGACCGGGAATCCTGGCCCGCCGATGAACGGTACGGGTGCGCCGCTGACTTCTTCAGGACCGAGCCCTGGCCCGCCATAAGGTCGACTTGAATGAGGCGGCGTGCTCCATAGACCGGGCCCGATTTCCGTGCACACAATCACGCCAGTCGCCGCGCCAACTGTGCCAGCAATCCCAGCAAAGACGTGACCATGACTATGACCAATATGCCAATGAATACGCCGATGCCCAGAGCTGTGATGCCAACGACGGAGAGGCCGGACGACCCACCTACAGTTAATCACAGCGCCCTCCTCTTTCTGCTGTGATTTAGGAGCGCCCGGTACAGTACAGATTTTAGAGACGAATCCGCGTTATTTTTTGTAATCAAATGTGACATTCTTGATTTTTACCAAGCGCTGAATTATTTAACTTAATGTGTTAATATTAATTTCGCTTATTCTCTAACAATGTTTAAACGGGGAGCTCGATATTTAGAAGGAACCCTTAGGCTAACCCCAATATATCCCGTCGATCCCACGCGGTAGTTTATTCCCCGTGGCAATTTTGGGACGCGCGCTAACGGGTGTTACAGTGACAGTTTACTAGCCAGATCAGCTGGCCTACAGTCGACTGAACTGGCGAGTTGGAGGCGAGGGCTGTGGCCCGGATTGCGCGCGTGGTTGTGCCGGGCCTGCCACATCATGTCACGCAGCGCGGCAATCGTCGCGAGCCGGTGTTCTTCGGGGCCGGGGATTATCAGCTTTACCGTCGGTCGATCGCGGCGGCGGCGCGGCGTGCCGGCGCGGAGATCTGGGCTTCCCAATCATGTCCACCTGATCGTGACGCCGACCGACCACGATGGGCTGCGGGCGACCTTCGCCGAAGCGCACCGCCGTTACACCGGGGCCATCAACGCTCGATTCCACTGGACGGGCCATCTATTCCAGGGCCGCTTCGGCGCGGTGGTGATGGACGAGCCGCACCTGTTGGCGGCAACGCGTTACATCGCGCTCAATCCGGTGGCCGCGGGGCTGGTGAGCCGTGCCGAGGACTGGCCATGGTCAAGCGCTCGCGCCCATCTCGCGGGCGAGGATGACGAACTGGCAACGGTGGCGCCATTACGCGCGCTGATCCCCGATTTTGCTGCGCTGCTCACGGCACCGGCCGATCCCGCGACGACGGCTCGGATCGAGCGGGCACCGAAGATCGAACGGCCGCTTGGCGCGCCGGAATGGATCGCGGCGCTCGAGCGCCAGCTCGGGCGGCGCCTGGCACCCGGCAAACCCGGCCCAAAGCCCCGAATGGAGGGGGACACCAAGCGGCAACGGCCGCTGCTGTCAGAACTCAAGTAAACTGTCACCGTAATTCCATTCAGGTGGCCCGGCATGCGTCCGGCAACCGGATGGCTTGTATTAACTGGCTGTTGTGCTACATTGTGGCTCAATCTGGAGGATTTGGCCATGACCGCGAATTCTGTCGTGCGTGCGCGTATCGACGAGAAGACCAAGAACGAAGCCGCCGCCGTGCTGAAGGCTATGGGCCTCACCGTGTCCGATGCCTTCCGCCTGATGATGGTCAAGATCGCCAAGGAAAAGGCGCTACCGTTCGAGCCGCTCGTGCCGAATGAAGAAACGATCGAGGCGATGAAAGCCGCGCGGCGCGGCGAAGTGACCACTGCGGGCTCGCCGGGAGAGCTGCTCGCGAGCCTGAATGCGGATTGTTAGATACACCAGCCGCTTTCGCCGCGACTACAGACGCGAGAAATCGGGCCGGCACAGCAGGCGCCTCGATGCCTTGTTGCTCGAAACGGTCAACATGCTGGCGAATGATCAGCCGTTGCCGCGCCGCTATTTCGATCACCCGCTCGGTGGCGAGTGGAGCGATCACCGCGATTGCCACATCCGACCCGACCTCATCCTGATTTACCGCAAGCCGGACGATGAAAGCCTAGAGCTTGTCCGGCTCGGCTCGCACAGCGAGCTTGGTCTTTGACCCATCTCAGGGCGGGTGACCTCCCAGATCCCGGTAGCGCGCGATTACTCGAGTGCCTTGACGATTTCCTCGCACATTTTCTTGGCGTCGCCGAACAGCATCATCGTGTTGTTGCGGTAGAAGAGCTCGTTCTCGACGCCGGCGTAGCCCGAGGCCATCGAGCGCTTGACGAAGAGGACGGTCTTGGCGCGCTCGACGTCGAGGATCGGCATGCCGTAGATTGGCGAAGAGGGATCGGTCTTCGCCGCCGGGTTGGTCACGTCATTGGCGCCGATGACAAAGGCGACATCGGTCGAGGCGAAATCGCGGTTGATTTCTTCGAGCTCGAAGACCTCGTCATAGGGGACGTTGGCCTCGGCGAGCAGCACGTTCATGTGGCCCGGCATGCGCCCGGCGACCGGGTGGATCGCATAGCGCACGTTGACGCCGTCCTTTTTCAGAATATCCGCCATTTCGCGCAATGCATGCTGCGCCTGCGCCACCGCCATGCCATAGCCGGGCACGACGATCACCGAGCTGGCATTCTTCATGATGAAGGCGGCGTCCTCGGCGCTGCCCGATCTGACGAGCCGGTCGCCGACCCCGGCCCCCGCGGCTACCGTGCCGCCTTCGGTGCCGAACCCGCCCAGGACCACATTGAAGATCGAGCGGTTCATGCCCCGGCACATGATGTAGCTGAGGATCGCGCCGGACGAGCCGACGAGGGCGCCGGTCACGATCAAGAGACTGTTCGACAACGTGAAGCCGATGCCGGCCGCCGCCCACCCCGAATAGGAGTTCAGCATCGAGATGACGACCGGCATGTCGGCCCCGCCGATTGGCACGATCAACAGAAAGCCCAGAGCCAACGAGACCAGCAGGAGCAGCCAGAAGGCGGCCGCCGCTTCCATCGAGACGAACAGCGCGATCAGCAGTATCAGGAGGACCCCGAGCGCGGCGTTCACCAGATGTTGGCCTGGGAAAACCAACGGCCGGCCGGTGACGAGCCCCTGCAATTTGGCAAAGGCGACGACCGAGCCGGTGAAGGTAATTGCGCCGATCGCCATGCCGAGCGACATCTCGACCAGGCTGCTGCCATGGATCGCGCCGCGCACGCCGATGCCGTACAATTCGGGGTAGGTGAAGGCGGCGGCGGCAACGCAGACCGCGGCGAGGCCGACGAGGCTGTGAAACGCCGCGACCAGCTGCGGCAGGGCCGTCATCTGGATGCGCAGCGCGATATAGGTGCCGACCGCCCCGCCGATCAGGATGCCGAGGATGATCAGCCAAAAGCTGACGACATGCGGCGTGAGCAGCGTTGTGACGACCGCGATGAGCATGCCGGCGATGCCGTAGATGTTGCCGACCCGCGCCGTTACCGGCGAGGACAGACCACGCAACGCCAGGATGAAACAGACCGAGGCAATCAGATAGAAGAAGGCGGACAGGTTCTCGCTCATCGCGGGGCCCCGCTATCGCTTTTTCTGGAACATCTGCAGCATGCGCTGGGTGACGATAAAACCGCCGAAGATGTTGACGGCGGCCAATGTCACCGCGACGAAGCCCATGATCTTGGCGAAGCTGACGCCGAGGGGACCCGCCGCGATCAAGGCGCCGACGATGATGACGCTCGATATCGCGTTGGTCACGCTCATCAGCGGCGAATGCAATGCCGGGGTTACCCGCCACACGACGTAATAACCGACAAAGACTGCGAGCACGAAGACCGTCAATTCGAAGACGAAGGACGGGCCGCCGGCCACGGCCGGGGTTGTCTGCACCGTGGTCAGCTGGTGGGTCAGCAAGTCGAGATTGCGCGCCAGCGCGCCGGCCTGACCGGAAAGCTCGGCCGCGCGATCGGCCAGGGAGGCGGGGTCTGCCATCGCGTGTCTCCGGTCAGTTCGAGGCCGCCGCTTCCGCGGCGACCGGCGCCGCGAAGAGCGGGTTCACGACTGCGCCGTTCTCGGTCAAGAGCGTCGCCTTGATGATCTCGTCGGCGGTGTCGATCTTCAGCCCCTTGTCCTTCACCAGCAGTGCGAGGAAGGACAGCAGGTTGCGGGCGTAAAGCTGGCTCGCATCGGCGGCGATCCGGGAGGGCATGTTGGCAGGACCGATGATCTTGACCCCGTTCGGGGTGAGGACGGTCTCTTCCGGGCGGCTGCCTTCGACGTTGCCACCCGCCTCGACGGCGAGATCGACGATGACCGACCCGGCAGCCAGCTCGGCGACCATCGCACTGGTCAACAGAACGGGGGCCTTGCGCCCGGGAATCAAGGCCGTGCAAATGACGATGTCGGTCCGCTTCAGCGCCTCGGTGACCCGCTCGCGCTGCCGCCGCTGGTAGTCTTCTCCCATCTCGCGGGCGTAGCCTGCGGCGGTCTCGGCCATGCGGGCCGCCGCCTCGTCGACGGTGATGAAAGTCGCGCCCAGGCTCTCAACCTGCTCTTTCGCCGCGGCCCGCACATCGGTCGCAGAAACAATGGCGCCGAGGCGCCGGCCCGTGGCGATCGCCTGCAACCCCGCAACCCCGGCGCCCATGACCAGAATGCGCGCCGCCTTGATCGTGCCGGCCGCGGTCATCATCATCGGGAAGGCGCGGCCAAATTCGGCTGCGGCATCGATGACGGCTTTGTAGCCCGCGAGATTGGCTTGTGAGGACAGCACGTCCATGGCTTGGGCGCGGGTTATCCGCGGCACCAGCTCCATCGCAAAGGCGGCAATCCCGGCGCCGGCATAGGCCTCCGCATCGGCGGGGTTCTGGGCCGGTTGCAATAGGCCAATCAGCGCCGCCCCGCGTTTCAACAACGCCAGCTCGTCGATGCCGCCCTCACTGCCAATTAGCGGACGCTGGACCTTTAGGACGATATCCGCATCGCTCAGAGCCGTCGCCTCATCCGCTGCGATCGAGGCTCCGGTCTCGGCAAACGCGGCATCGCTGAACCAGGCACCTTCGCCGGCGCCGCTTTCCACGACAACTTCGAGGCCCATTCCGATCATGCGTTTGATGGTATCGGGCGACGCCGCAACCCGGTGTTCGAAGGCGCGCCTTTCCTTGACGACGGCGACTTTCATGGACCGGATGTTCCCCAATGGCAGGGCCGAGTGGCAGGGCCGAAAGAACCGCCGCACAATGCCGTGCGGTGTCCAATTTGTGAAGAGTGAACCCGGGCAACATGCCCGCGCTTCCGCGCTCGTCTGCTTTGGTGATAGGCTGCAGTTGTCGCCAGCCGGGTCGCGACGGGCGCGGCCGAGTATTGGCGCCCGCGCGGGGACACCTGCAAATTCAGTCGCGTATCAAACGGGGGGCGAGTGTGCCGGGAATAAGTTGTCGGGAGGTCCGTTGTCAGTCAGTCGAAAATTGGCCGGGCCAAGATTGGCCAGTCAAAACTTGGCGGAATCGCCGGTACACCTGATTCCAGGCAAGGATCCGGTGAGCATCCGTTTCGGCGATCAGCTGATCGCCGTCCTGCCAAGGCTGCGGCGGTTCGCGCGCGGGCTTACGGGCTCGGCCGTCGAGGCCGACGATCTGGTTCAGGCGGCATGCGAGCGCGCCCTCGCACGCCAGCATCAGTTTCAGGAGGGCACGCGGTTCGACAGCTGGATGTTTCGCATCGTGCAGACGATCTGGATCGATCAGGTCCGCTCGCGGGACGTCCGCAAGGAAGGTGGCGAGGTTGCCGAAGAACGGATGGGTTCGGACGAGGCGGTGCGCCGGGTCGAAGCTCGGCTCGCTCTCGGCGAGGTTCGGCGGGCGGTCGACCGCTTGCCGCCCGATCAGCGCACGGCGCTGTTGCTCGTGACGGTCGATGGACTCAGCTACAAGGAGACTGCCGAAATCGTAGGTGTGCCGGTGGGAACGATCATGAGCCGTCTCGCGCGCGCCCGCATCGCATTGCAGCTGCAACTCGAAGCGGGCGGCGGGATGCGCAGGAGTACCAACAATGCAGCAGCGCAGTGACGACCGTCTGATTGCCTATCTCGATGGCGAAGTCGACGTGTCGGAAAGGCGCCAGATCGAGGCTTGGCTCGACAGCGATCCGGCAGCTCGCGACAAGCTCGCCGCGCTCGCCCAGTCGGCTGCTCTGGTGCGCTCGGCCTTCGACGAGGTCATGCACGAACCGCTGCCGGACCGCCTGATCGCGGCTGCCCGGGGCGAAAGGGTTTCGGCGGAACCCAGCGCAAAAATCGTACCCTTGAGGCGCGGGCAGGGGACGGGGAGCACCCCTGCCGCGCGCAGCTGGTGGTTCGGGTTGCCGCTGGCCGCGTCGCTGTTCGGCTTGCTGCTGGGCGGCGCCGTTGCTTATCTGAGTGTCGCCAAGCTGCTGCCCGCGGGGATCGGGGGCAAGCAGCCGGCGGTCGAGATGGCCGCCGCCGACAATCTTTGGCTCGACAATGCCGTCGGCTATTTCAAGCTGGCCGCCAGCGCCGGCGACGGCGCCCTGGTCGATGTGCCGGCTACCGGCGACGCCCGCGAGGCGTGGCAAAAGATCAGCCAGAGCTTGCCTCAGGAGGTGCGCTGGCCGGACCTCAACCTCAAGCCCTGGGGGCTCAATTTCCGCGGCGCCCGGCTCGTCATTGCCGACGGCCGGCCGGCCGCGCAGTTGATGTACACGACCGACAACAAGGCGATCGGGCCGCTGACCTTGATCATCGGGTCGTCGAAAGAGCCCGACACCCCGCCCACCCTGGCGCGGCGCCAGGAGGTCAACCTCCTGTACTGGCGGCACCAGGGGCGCGCCTATGCGCTCGTCGGCCAAACCGACGTCGGCTATCTCTGGGGCATCGCCAACGACGTGGCTTGGCAGCTCGACGCGATCTGACGGCCTCGCCTTTTCCAAACCGGGCAGAGAGGGGCGTGGCCGCATCCCGATAATTTGCATCGAGACCAATCGCGCTCATCTGATATAGACGAAGGCGCGGGGGCGGTTAATGCCCCGAACGAAAGGCAAGAAAGGCTCGACGATGGTGGCTATCGAATTGACCCCGGAAATGGCGGCTGCGGTCTACGTGACGATGGCGCGCAACCTCAGGGTTGTCCGGCGCCGTTTGGGTAGGCCGTTGACGTTGGCCGACAAGATCCTGCTGGGGCACCTCGACGACCCCGAACACCAGGAGCTCGAGCCCGGCAAGAGCTATCTGCTGGTCCGTCCCGACCGCGTCGTTTTCCAGGACGTGCTGGGACAAACGGGACTGCTGCAGTTCATGCAGACCCGGCGCGACAAGGTCGCGGTGCCGGCGACGATCCACTGCGACCACCTGATCCAGGCGCGGGTCGAAGGCGCCGCGGATCTGCGCGAGTCCCTCGCCGAGAACAAGGAGGTCTATGATTTTCTTCGCTCCGCGGCGGCGAAATACGGTTTGGGCTTTTGGGGACCCGGCGCCGGCATCATCCACCAAGTCGTGCTGGAACAATACGCATTCCCAGGCGAGCTGATCATCGGCACGGACTTGCATACGCCGAATGCCGGCGGTCTCGGCGCCTGTTCTGTCGGCGTCGGTGGCGCCGATGCGGTAGAGGTCATCGCCGGATTGCCTTGGGAGGTGCTCTACCCGAAGCACATCGCGGTCTACCTGACCGGCAGCATGGGCGGATGGACCGCGCCCAAAGACGTCATTCTCTATGTCGCCGGGCAGCTCACCGTGTCCGGCGGCACCAACGCGATCGTCGAGTATATCGGCCCCGGTGCGCGCACGATCAGCGCCACCGGCAAGGCGACGATCACCAATATGGGCGCCGAGCTGGGCGCCACGACCTCGATTTTCCCGGCCGACGAGCACATGGGGAAATACCTGCGCGCCACCGGCAAGGAAGGTCTTGTCCCGATGATGCAGCAGAACCAGCATCTGCTCGAACCGGACAAGGAAGTCGAGGCCGATCCCGCGAAGTACTACGACCGCGTCGTGGAGCTCGATCTGTCTAAACTCGAACCCTATATCGTCGGTCCCCATTCGCCCGACAGGGCACGCCCGATCTCTAAGCTCGCCGCCGAAGTGGCCGACCCGAAAAACGGGTTTATCGACGAGATTTCGACTGCGCTGATCGGCAGCTGCACGAACTCGTCCTACGAGGACATGAGCCGAGCCGCGGACGTCGCCGAGCAGGCAAAGGCGCACGGGCTCAAAGCCGCGGTGCCGTTCCTCGTGACCCCGGGCTCCGAGCAGGTGCGGGCGACCATCGAGCGCGACGGCCAGATGCAGTCGCTGAAGGAGATCGACGGCACCGTGCTGGCGAACGCCTGCGGGCCCTGCATCGGCCAGTGGCGCAGGTCCGTCGCGGCGGATGCGGTGCCGAACACGATTGTCACCTCGTACAACCGCAACTTCCCGCGGCGCAACGACGGGTCGCCGACGACGATGAACTTTATCGGCAGCCCAGAGATCGTCACCGCCCTTGCCTTAGCGAAGCGGCTGTCCTTCAACCCAATGATTGACGCGCTGACGGACGCCGAAGGCAAGCAGTTCCGGCTCGACCCGCCGAAACCCGCGCCCGAGGTGCCGGCGCATGGTTTCGACCCCGGGCTTGCTACCTACATCGCGCCGCCGGAGGACGGCAGCGCGATCAAGCTGGAGGTCGATCCGAACAGCGAGCGCCTTCAGCTCATGGAGCCGTGGGCGGCGTGGGACCACAGGGACTTCGTGGACATGCCGGTCCTCATCAAGACCAAGGGCAAGACCACGACGGACCACATCTCCCCAGCCGGTCCCTGGCTGCGTTATCGCGGGCATTTGGACAAGTTCAGCGACAACATGTTTATGGGCGCGACCAACGCCTTCACCGATGAGGCTGGCACCGGCGTCAACGTCCTGACCGGCGAGAAAGGGGAGGCGATCGGCAAGATTGCCCGCTACTACAAGGCGCATGGCGTCCGGTGGGTCGCGGTCGGCGACGACAATTACGGCGAGGGCAGCAGCCGCGAGCACGCCGCGTTGTCGCCGCGCCTGCTCGGCGGCGCGGCGGTCATCGCCCGCAGCTTCGCGCGCATCCACGAATCCAACCTGAAAAAGCAGGGTCTCCTGGCGCTGACGTTCCAGGACCGGGCGGATTACGACCGGATTTGGGTGGATGACCGCATCAGCCTGGTCGGGTTGGAGGAAATGGCGGCCGGTCAGCCGGTCGAGTGCCGCATCGAGCATGCCGACGGCACGACCGAGACGCTACGGCTCAACCACACCTTCAGCGCCTCCCAGCTCGAATGGTTCCGCAAAGGCTCGGCGCTGAACCTCTTCCATCATTGAGACCGAGGGGCCGCTCGGAGGGCCCCCATAAGAGCGGTATTCGCTAGCCAATCGCCAAGATGGCGGATTGCATCCGCCCTACGCTTGCTGATAACCGGAGAGACGATGCTGCTCAATCGACAAGCAAGTACGTACCCAGCAGTGGCTGCGGGCCGATGCCGGGCTGCGTGTAATCGCAAACGCCGTTCGGGAAAATGCTGAGCAGCTGGCTTTGCTCCGCCGGGGTGATCGTGATGTTGTAGTCCGCGAATTTTATCTGCTTCAGCGCGCATTTTAAAACATCGCGGGTCAATGCCTGGCCGGCTTCGAGCTGCGGCTGGCTGAAGCAAGGATAGAGGAGATTGCATTGCGAATTGGGATCTCTTGTCGCCGGTTCGACGATCTTGTTGCCGCCGAGGTCCCAACGGGTGTCCACGGCATCGCTCGGCTTGTGGGCGATGACTTTGTCCGGTGAGAGTGGCTCGGGGACCTTGCTTCGTCGTGGTCCAGGTAACAGGATCCATAGCGTAAACCCGATCGAGCAACCGGCATTCCCATATCGCAGGCATCAATGTCTCGGGGAACGAGATGCTCGGCTGGATGCCGTCGAAGAGACCCGGATACAGCTGCGTGACCAGGTATTGGTGAATTGCGCCGCCGAGCCGCCGGTTCCCGCGGTCCATATCGGCACACCATAGTTCTTGATGAAATAGTCCTTCAGCATCATCAGGGTTTCCCCCTGTAAATGGGCGTTGGCGTGCTGCTGGTTGAACAGCTCGGTCGAATTGGCGAAAGCAAAGCCGCGCGACAGTTCCGTATTGCTCAATATCGCATCGGAGCTGATGACGCCCTGATTATACTGTGCAGAGCCGCAGCAGCCGAATGTAACGATCAGCTTGCCGTTCCAACCAGGTCCCGGTTTCCAAGGGATGGCTTCTGCACGAGGCTCCGGTGGCTCTAAATGTTGTGGGGCTATGCCGCTTTGCGGATCAGGACGCGGTAGGGGGCCGGAGTTGTGCGGGCGCCGATGCCGAGCAGGGTATCGAAGGCGGCATGCCGTGTTCGCCGCCGATTGAAGCGGAAGACGAACTCGTCGAGGTAGTGCTGGAGGTTGGTTTTCCGCAGGCCGTGGTAGACGCCCAGGCCCCAACGCTTGAGGTTTGAAAACAGCCGATGGATCCAGGGCAGCGCGACGTGCGCCGCCATCGGGCCGAGGGTGATCGCGTTGTGCCGGACACCGGGAAGATCCTGGTAGGAGGGCCAGTCGTCGGTGACCAGCTGGGTTTGCGGGGCGACAGCGCCGAGCACGAAGGCATGAAGTTCCGGCTTGCCAAAGCCGTCGATCACCTTGAGCCGGGCGCGCCGCGGCTTGCCGCCGGCGATTTCGACCGCGCCGGCGACCAGCATCTTGCCGACCCCGCTGCGGCCGGCGGGCACGACGACCGGGTCGTTCTTGGTGCGGAACGGGATGATCGTCTCGTCGGCCTCGACCACGCCGCTGAGCGGCTCGCGCTCGGGGTTGACCATGGCGCGCCCAGCTTGGCGGCCAACATCCAGGCGGTGCGATACGAACCCAGGCTCAGCTGGCTCTGCAGTTGCAGCGCCGAGATGCCCCCGGCTTTCGCCGGGGCAGGCTGTTGGAGTGCGTCGCCATCAGAAACGCCGCCCAGAACCACATCGTCAGCGGCAGCTTGCTGGCATGCATGATCGTGCCGGCGGTCACCGAGGTCTGCCGCCGGCAATCGGCGCATTCATAGGTGAAGGCTTTGGTCTTCAGCAGCCAAGCCCGACCCCCGCCGCAACCCGGGCAGACAAACCCTTCTGGCCAACGGCGCTCGAAGAGGTACTCCGCGCACGCGCTTTCCGTCGCAAAGCGGCCCTGAAACTCGAGCAACGACCTCGGAAACCGTCCCTCAGATCCAGACACGACACTCACCCCTGCTCTTCCGACACCGATGAGCAGCTTACACTTGAGTTCCTGTTTTGTACACTAAATCTGGATCGGCCGGAAATTCGTGCATAAGCCATTTGCGATGATCTATTTTGATTGCTCTTAAGACTAGAGTTCAGCCCCATACGGAAAATTCACTCAGCAAGCGCGGAACAAGGCTCACATCAAAATCCTGTCACACAGGCGAAGGCCGGTGCCGATGGCAGAAATGGGTCCCGGCCTTCGCCAGGAAAACGAGGACAGGCGCATTGCACTGAATCATCTGTATCATCCTAAGCGCCTGGCGAAAACAGCCAGAAAACAGCGAAGGAACAGCCAGCGACAACAGCGAACATAATCGCTAGAACTGAGGATTTCTGCGGGTGAGCTGGCCCTTGCTGGCTGATACTTCGCGCATGATCAGCCAATAGAGCGGCAACAGGAGGCGTTATTGTCGGGAAATCCCGTCGAAACTCACTATACCCGTCAGGACCTCGGCGACGTCATCCTTGCGGCGCTGAAGCAGGCCGGGAAGGATATCGACCATCTGACGCCGGACGACCTCGCTCCGGTCGACGAGTTTCATGGCGGACAGCGGCAGGCGACGATCAGGCTGGCGGATCTCCTCGGCTTCCGGGGAGGCGAGCGGGTGCTGGACATCGGTTCCGGAATTGGCGGGCCGTCGCGTTTTCTCGCCAGCCGCTATGACTGCCGGGTCACCGGCATCGATCTGACCGCAGAATTCTGCCGCGTGGCCGAGATGCTGACCCGCCTCACCGGATTGACGGACAAGGTCGACTATCGCCAGGGCAATGCGCTGGATCTGCCGTTCGAGGACACGAGCTTTGACGTCGTGTGGTCGCAGAACGCCTCGATGAACATCGCCGATCGCGATCGGCTCTATTCCGAGATGCACCGCGTCCTCAAACCTGGAGGCCGGCTGGCGCTGCAGGAAGTGGTCGCCGGCCCCGGCGGGACCCCGTATTACCCGGTGCCCTGGGCGGCAGAGGCGAGCATCAGCTTTCTGCTGACCGCGGAGGCCACGCGCGCCAAGCTCGAAGCCGCCGGCTTTCGCGTCGTCACCTGGCAGGACACCACGCAAACATCCTCCCAATCCTGGAGGCGCGCGGCCGAGGGGGCGCCGCCGCCACTCGGGATACATTTGCTGGTCGGACCCGATTGGGCGGCGATCGCGCGCAATTCGGCGCGCAATTACCAGGAGGACAGGGTCAGGTTGTTCAACGCGGTGCTCGAAAGAGCGAGCTGACTTGCTCCTATAAATCCAAAACGAGGACCGGGGTCTTCGCCCGCGAGCAGCAGATCAGCACATAGCGCCGACGCCCGTTTTCCTCGAGTACCTGGTCGCGATGGTCCGGCTCGCCGGCGAGATAAGGTGTCAGGCAAGTCCCGCAATAGCCGAGTTCGCAAGAGGTTCTGACGGCGACGCCGTGACGCTGTAGAACCTCGGAGATCGTCTCGCCGGAGCCGACTTCGTAATCGCCGCCCGTCTTTGCGAGCTGGACGCGAAATGGGCGGTCCTCGGTGGCCGCCGGTTCAGGCACACCGGTGAAGTATTCGCAATGAACGGTGCCCGCCGGCCAGTTGCGCGCCGCCTGCCGTTGCCGCCGCCATCAACGGCGCCGGTCCGCAAAGATAGAGATGAGTTCCCGGACGCGCTTCGCGCAAGCGTTGCCTCGATGTCGAGACCCTGCGCCGGATCGCCGCCATCATGGTGGAAGCGCAGGCGCCCTTCGGCGGCGAGCGGGGCCAGCTCGCGGCGGAACGCGGTCCTCTCGGCCGCGCGGGCGCAGTAATGGACCATGAATTCGGCGCGGCGCCGCCGCAATTCCGTGACCATCGACATGATCGGTGCGATGCCGATGCCACCCGCGATCAAGAGATGCCGTTCGCCTGCCGGGTCGAGCGGGAAATTGTTGCGCGGGACCGACACCTCGAGGACATCGCCGGCCCGGACATGCTCGTGCAGATGGCGCGAGCCCCCGCGACTCGCGCTTTCGCGCAACACCGCGATACAATAGCGCCGCCGCTCGGCAGGGTCGTTCCACAACGAATACTGCCGCAAAAAACCGCCGGCCCGCAGCTCGACATGGGCACCGGGCGCAAAGCGCGGCAGGTCGCGGCCGCGCGGGTCGACCAGCTCATAGCCGTTGGTGGCTTCGGCGAGATAGGTGATCGACCGGACGCGCAGCTGCATGGGCCAGGATTGTTGCAGATTTTGCCGCTCTTGGGGAAAGATCGTGCCGACCGCGAGGAACTCAACCAAGGAGGCGATTGATGGCACTGCAGATCCGCCGTGTAGTTACCGGCCACGACGCATCCGGGCGCGCCGTCGTCAAGATCGACGAGATTGCGAAAAACCTCGTCTCGTCCCGTCCGGGCGCCACAGCTTGCGTCGTGTGGACGACCGAGGGTTTTCCGGTCGACAACACCGGCGAGGAGGACGCCGGGCTGCGCAAAACGGGTACGACGCTCGACGACGGCACCGTCTTTCGCATTCTCGAACTAGCGCCGGGGGTCACGCCGCGCAACCATCGCACCGACTCGATCGATTACGCCGTCGTGATGTCGGGGGAGGTGGACATGGAGCTCGACGATAGGACAGTCCACCTTAGGGCCGGCGACGTGCTGGTACAGCGCGGGACGATCCACAATTGGGTCAATCGCGGAACCGAGCCTTGCGTGATCGCTTTCGTACTGATCGCGGCAAAGCCGGTCACCGTCGGCGACAAGGTGCTCCTTGCACAGGGTTAGCCGTGAGCGATGACGTCGAGCTTCTGATCTCCGGCGGTGGGCTTACCGGGCTGCTGCTCGGGGCTGCTTGCGCCGGTGCAGGGCTGAAGACCTCGATTGTCGATCGGCAGGATCCCGCGGCGTTGCTCGCCGATGATTTTGACGGGCGCAGCTCGGCGATCGGCTACGGTTCACACAAGGTCTTGGACGCGATCGGGGTGTGGCCGGAAATCGCTTCCGACGCCGAGCCGATACTCGAGATCCGGGTCGCCGACGGTGAGTCGCCACTATTCCTTCATTACGACCATCGCGAACTCGGCACCGGCGCCCCGCTTGGTTACATCGTCGAAAACCGCATTCTCAGGCGCGTCCTGACCGATCGCGCCAGATCGATCCCGAATCTGCTGTTTCTGGCGCCGCTAGCCGTGGACTCGGTCTCGACCACGGCATTCGGCACGACCGCAGCGCTTTCGGACGGCAGGCAAATCCGAGCCCGGCTCGTCGCGGCCGCCGATGGCCGAGAATCTCCGCTACGGCGCGCCGCGGGAATCCAAACGGTCGAATGGCGATATCCCCAGACCGGCATCGTGACGACTGTGCGGCACCAGCGCCCGCACCATGGCATCGCGGTCGAGCATTTCATGTCCGCGGGTCCGTTCGCCATTCTGCCGATGACCGGCAGCCGGTCCTCGATTGTCTGGACGGAACGGGCGGAGCTCGCGTCGCGCCTCGTCAACCTCTCGAACGCGGGTTTTGCGGCGGAGCTGGCGGGGCGTTTCGGTGATTTCCTCGGGGCCGTCGAGCCGATCGGGCCGCGCTGGACCTACCCCCTTACGCTGCTGCTGGCCGAAAGCTACGCCGCACCCCGGCTGGCACTCGTCGGCGAGGCGGCTCATACGATCCACCCGATCGCCGGCCAGGGGCTCAATCTCGGCATACGCGACGTCGCCGCACTCGCCGAGCTGGTAATCGATGCGCGGCGCTTGGGTCTTGACATCGGAAACGAGTCAGTGCTGCTGCGTTACCAGCAATGGCGCCGCTTCGATGCGCTGGCGCTCGCCATGGTCACCGACGGCCTCAACCGGTTATTCTCGAATTCGCTCCCGCCGCTCCAGCTCGCTCGCGATCTCGGCCTCGCCGCGGTAAGTCGGTTCCCGCCGCTCAAACGCCTCTTGATGCGTGACGCGATGGGCATTGTCGGGGACCTGCCGCGCCTCGTCCGCGGCGAGCCCCTTTAGAGTAGCTCACAGCGGGGCCGATCGCATCGAACCGTCAGCTCCATTCGTTATCGCAAGCGGAGAGAGCGATCTCGGGCCGCTCAGCGCTCGTCGGCTCGGGATTGCTTCGTCGCGCGCCTCGCGATGACACTGGGTCAATCCGTTCAGGGTTCCCGGCTCACGCCGTTCGCGGCCAAAGCGTCGAGATACTCGCGCCAGCGCTTTTCGTGCTCGACGCCGAGCTGGTAGAGGTAATTCCACGAATAAATGCCGGTATCGTGCAAATCGTCGAATTTAATCCGGACGGCGTAATTGCCGACCGGCTCCAGCGCCATGATCCCGACATGGGCACGGCCATGGACCAATGTCTTTTGTCCCGGACCGTGCCCTTGAACCTCGGCGGAGGGGCTCTCGACGCGCAGGTATTCGGCGGGAAGAGAGAAATCGGCTGCCGTCGTCGAACGCGACCTCGAGCAGCTTTTCCGCTCGTTTCAACCGCAGCTCAAGCGGCCAGCGCGCTGTCCCGCCCGCGCTCACCTGAACCTCAGGGCGATGGCAGGCGCTTGGTCTCGGTCTCGTCGTCGCGCAGCGCGCGCGCCTCGTCGACGAGCATAATCGGGATCCCGTCGCGGATCGGGTAGGCCAGCCCCGCCTCTTCGCTGATCAGCTCCTGGGCATCGCGATCGTAGCGCAACGGCGCTTTGGTCAATGGACAGACGAGAATCTCCAGCAGCTTCGGGTCGATTTCCGGTGTTCCTTCCATCCGTTCCCTCGGTATCAGACAAAACCTAGTGGCGGGCGCCGGTGCCCTCGCTCGGGCGCTGCATTACCGCCATCTCCACAATCGCGGTCAGCAGGCGCGCGCGTTCGGCGAGATCGGGGGCTTCGAGCAGTGCCTGCTTCTCGCTCGGATCGAAAGGGCAGATCATCGCAATCGAGCTGACGAGCCGCTCGCCCGCCACCGAGGTGATCGAATCCCAATCGGCCGAGATCTGGTGCTGCTGAAAATAGGCCCTCAGCCCGCGCAGAAGCCGCTCGCGGTCAAACTCGGGCATCTCCTCGCCCTCGACATCCCGGGCAAACTCGTGCCAGTCCGGGACAACGCGGCGATAGCCCTCTAGCAATGGCAGCTCTTCGCGGATCCGGAAACGAGAGGTGCCCGTCAGGCTGATCAGAAAGCGTCCGTCCTCGGTCTCGGAAAACGAAGTGATGCGGCCGGCGCAGCCCGTCGGATAAACCGGCGGATTGCGACCCGACGTGGCTGGACCGCTCGGCTGTACCATGCCGATCAGGCGTTCGCCGGCGAGCGCGTCGCGCGTCATCGCCAGATAGCGCGGCTCGAAGATGTTCAGAGGCAGCCGGCCGCGGGGGAGCAGCAGAACGCCGGTCAACGGAAAGATCGGGAGAATGGCGGGGAGCGCCGCTCCGCCGCGCCGCTCGCTCATCGCATCCTCCGTTCAGGAAAACATTACAGAAGAAAGCCGGCGTCGGCCGCTTAGGGTAAGCGGGTCGGTCGGACCCATCACTTCGAAGAATTTGAGGAGCTGCTTGCGAGCGGCCTGCTCGTTCCATTCGCGATCGCGTTTGAACAGGGTCAGCAGCTCGCCGATGGCAGCTTCGCGGTCGCCGCTCCCGAACAACCCGGTGGCCAGCTCAAGGCGCGCCTCGTGGTCGTCCGGGTTCTGGGCCAACCGTGAGCGCAGCTTGCCGGCCGAAGCCATCGCCTTCTGCGCGTGCTCGGCGAGGTCGAGGGCGGCGCGCGCGGCGGTGATCTCGGCGTGGCCGGCGCTCTCCTTCGGAACGCGATCGAGATGCTGTTTCGCTTTGGCGAACTCGCCGCGCGCGATCATCGCCCGCGCCAGACCGGCCAGCGCCTCGATATTCGTGGGCTCGCGCTGCAGAATCTGCGAGTAGAGCGCGCCGGCGCTGGCGTGATCGCCGGCCTGCATTGCCTCTTTGGCCATGGCCAGCGCCTCCGAGACCGGCGAGGGACCACCCTTCCCGCCACCCAGGCGCTGGACGAACTGCTTGACCTGGCTCTCGGGCAAAGCGCCGACAAAGCCGTCGACCGGCCGCCCGTCCTTGAAGGCGTAAACCGCCGGGATCGATTGGATGCGCATCTGCTGCGCGATTTCGGGATTCTCGTCGATGTTGAGCTTGACCATTCGAACGGCGCCGTTGGTGGCGCGCACGGTTTTTTCGAGGATCGGCCCGAGCTGCTTGCAGGGACCGCACCAAGGTGCCCAGAAATCGACGATGACCGGCGCGTCGAACGACCCATCGACGACTTCGGCCATAAAATTGGCGGTAGTGACGTCCTTTACAGGGGCGGCAGCCGCGCCGCCGATCAGAGCTTCGCTCGGCATTGCTGTTCTCTCCGGTTTTATCCGACAACATGGCGGCGCGATCGAGGTAAGGCAAGCGCAAGCCGTTCGATGTGCTCAGCTCTCCGGGAGACCCGGCTCGCGCTCGAGGCCGGCCAGATCGACGATCCGCGGCACGTGCCCCGAGGCGGCGACGAAGCGCAGCAGATCGGCGGCCGAGATCGCCGTCGTCCGATCGTTTTCCAGCGGGTGATAATTCAGCGGGTCGAATTCCAGCATTGCGGCGTCGAGTACGGGAGTGACGAGATGCCATACATCGTTGAGGAGGGCGAAAGGCGTGACGCTCCCCGGCCGCACTCCCAGAAGCCGATGGAGGTCGGCGGCGCCGCCAAAAGAAAACCGCGGCACCGTCAGCTGCGCCGCCAACTTTTTGAGGTCGATCCGGCGTTCCTCGAGCATCACCGCCAGCCAGAACCCGCCCTTCTTGTCCTTGAGGAAAAGGCTCTTGCAGTGCGCTCCCGGAAGGGTGCCGCGCAGCGCTGCCGCTTCCGCGACGGTAAAGACTGCGGGATGCGAAAATGTCCGGTGCGCGATCCCGAGTTCATCGAAATGCCCAAACAGCTCTTCCGGGGTCATCAACGGCGGCGGCATGTGTCGGGCACGATGCGATGCGCCCGCCCGGAAGGCAAGGCTTGCAAACCCTTTGTCGCCCGCTATCATATGTCGGCGATACAGACCGCAAACTCCTCCAACGCGATGCGGGTGTAGCTCAGGGGTAGAGCACAACCTTGCCAAGGTTGGGGTCGGGGGTTCGAATCCCCTCGCCCGCTCCAGAATTTATGACATAAATCAAAGCTATGGTAGCGGCCCTTCGGGGTCGCTCCCGCTTACACTGTTTTCGATTTCCCGAACTGTAAGCAGCCTGTAAGCAGCGAAAAAGTGAGCGTTGGATATCACAGCGCATTTTCGGCGGCGCGAAGGTTCTTCCATCCTACGATTCGACAGACAGTGGACCCACATCGCGCCGCGACGATAGTGTATGGCCCGATACCGCAAGGCGGTCGCGAGGGCGCTTTCATCCCGAACTCCTTGAAAGGTGGTCGACAGGGGTGCGCAACCTCATCGCGCGGTGCAGCGCTTGCTGGGCCTTGTTCCTACGGATCGATCCTTGGTGGTGGACGACACGCCGGAGCCGTGCGGCGGCACGGGGTCGGCGGGCCGGTTATGCCGAAATATTCTCCCCCTGGTAGGCTCGGATCCACGGCGCAATAACGATCATCAGTAAGGCGTGGGGGCCAACGGCAAGCCTGTGCACTATGAGCCGAGGGCCATAAGGTCGTGGTCGGTGCCTCGCGTCGATTGGTGTGATCGCAAATCACAGATCGGTTGCGATCATTAAATTGAAGTAACTAACCATCAATTCTCCGGAAAATTTGAATTTTCTCACAAAATACCGGCGCAATGGAAAGCGCGCCGAGAGAGGATGCTGTGTTGCGAATTGGCGAACTCGCATCGAACTGGGGCCTTCCCGTCTGGAGTACAGCGATTTAATTGGCAGTGACAGAGATGAGAGTTACGAGAAAACCACGTTCGGCGCGCAGCACCCGCTTGCCTGATGATATTCGTCATGGAAATATTGAGCTTCGGCACCTCCGATATTTCGTGGTCGTGGCCGAGGAGCTAAATCTTCGTCGTGCCGCCGGTCGACTCGAGATCTCGCAGCCGGCGGTCACCAAACAGGTAGCCAGGCTCGAAGAGCAGATGGGCGTCAGCCTGTTTGCGCGGGCGCGGCATCGTCTTGCCGGGCTTACATCGGCGGGCACCGATTTCCTTGTCGAGGCGCGCCACATCCTCGATCAGGTCGAGGACGCCATCCGCGGCGTACAACTCGTGGCGCATGGCCGCTCGGGGCGGCTGAGAATTGGCCTAACGGACGATGCCGCGACTCTCGCGCTGACCTCTATTCTCGCGGCATTCCATTATCGCTCACCGAATGTCTTGTCGAGCTGGTCGAATTAGCAGGGCCGGAGGTGCTCGCGGCGCTTGAAGCAAACACAGTCGATCTCGCACTCGCCTCGGAGCCCCGGGACGCGGATGGGTTTGCGATTGAAGAGCTATGGCGCGAAAGCTGGAGCGTCGTCCTACCTGAGGGCCACGCACTCTGTCACAAGGACGTGGTCCTCCCGGCTGACCTTGCTGGAGAAGCTCTCGCTTTGGTTCGTTCTTCAGCCCAGAAGACAGTCCTCGCCCGGTTACGCGGAGTTGGTGAGAAGTCGGATTGGCCTCGCGTTGCGTTCCGTGTTTCGAACCGTCGAACGGCTATCATGTTGGCGCGCGCCGGTTCCGCCATCGCAATAGCGCCCTCTTCGTCGGTATTAGTCGCGGGTCTGCGCGCGGTGATGCGACCGTTGCTCCAAGACCCCGGCTACGCAGTAATCGCTCTGAAGCATGACATCGACCCGCCGCCGGGGTTGGTCGGACGATTTCTCAATATCGCTCGGGAGGTTTCGGGCGCGCGCTCGTCGAGCTATCAGCTTGGCTCCGCCGCTGCCGACCCTGTTGAACGCGGGGTGGTATGTGCAACATGCCGACGTGTCCGCATGAAAACGCGGTCGGTTCGGATGAAGCGCTCGAGTATGTGCGGGACGATACGCTCCACCGTAACCGGCTTGCTGTTGCCTGAGCCGACGGCGTCCGCATAGGTACGCAGTAACCCAGCAAGTTCGGCCGAGAGGATAATCGTCATTCGAACCGGCTTATCGTCCGGGATCGGCCCGAGTTTCAGCTTCATCATGTTTCGCTCATCGATTGACATAAGGCCGCAGCACGATGTCTCGGTTGACAAGGACGCGCACCGGATATCCGGGCCTGACCGTCAAGGTCGGCTGAAGTGCAAGATCTTTCGACACAATGCGCTGTCCGGCCTCATTCGCTGTGTTGTTCACGCTATCCCGCAGCCCCACGATGAGGCGGTTATTGCTTTGAGTACCATTGTTGGCAGCCAACTCGCTCGAGATGCCGAGCAGCGAAGAGAGCACGACGCCTTTGAGCAGCCGCCAGGTGTGGTAATCCACCCCGTCCTCGAGCCCGGCATAGCCCTGCGTGTCGGTGGCGGGAAGGTTGTCGAGGACGATCGAGCTGCCGTCCGGCATGACAAGGCGGCTCCAGATCAACAGCACGCGTTCCTGCCCATAGGCAATATGGCTATCGTATTTGCCGAATAGGCGCGTGCCCTGCGGGACCAGCAGAAATCGTCCGCTTATCGTGTCGTAGACATCCTCGGTCACTTGTGCCACCACTTGGCCGGGCAGGTCCGAATTGAGGCCGGTAATCAGGGCCGCGGCGATGACGGATCCGGCCATGAGCTGGTAAGGGCTGCGGGGCGTCTGAACGCGCTGCGGCGAGTAGATCGCCTGGTCAATATGCCCGTTGAGAAAGCGCTCCTTCTGCGATTGGCCGTTCTGGATCGACAGATCGTCACCGGCAGACGTTTGCGGTGCGGTTCCCTCCGGCGACGGCGCTGAAGTGCCACTTTCTGCTGCCTGACCTGCCGCTGCCCCGGCAAAGGCGGCCGGCCTGGCCGAGATGGTGAAGAACACGACAGATGCGGCCGCTTGTTCCCGCTCGCGCCGGCGCCGCTCCGCCTCGGGATCGGTGGCAGGTGCCGGAGTCCCGATTTGCTGCTGAAGCATCGGTCGTCCGAGATCACCGGGCAGAGGCGGCCCGAGCAGCGGGACCGGCTGGGGCAGGGAAGGTGCCGGTCTGGGTCGCGTGAGATCGGCATAGCTGTCCCGCATGTTGGCGAGCGCATCGGTGGGTTTGGCGTTGGTGTTGTAGAGTTCCGGGCCGCCCGCCAAACGCAGCGGCCGGATGCCCAGCGCGTACCAGAGCGCTGCGAAGACGAGTGCCGTGCCGAGCGCTGTCGCGACGACCAGTGTTCGACGCGAGAGCCGCGTCACCGGACGCGGGGCAGCTCCGATCCGCAGCTCCGATGGCGGAGGTTCCTTGCGCGGCGGGCCGATGTCGCTCATCGACCCTCCGTTGGCTGATCCGCACAGTCTGCTGCGGGTTGGACCCGAGGCGCAATTCCGCCGCGGCGAACAAGCGGTCGACAATGTAGGTCGAGCCCTTAACGCGGTAATTGACGAGCTCGGCCTCGCCGGTCGGCCCGATGATAAAGAGCGGTGGTGTCTCGCCCTGAGCTATACCGGGTGGGAACTGGATATAGACCTTGTGCCCGTCATCAAAGGCCTGGAGCGGCCGCCAGGGCGGCGAACTCTCCGCTGATCCGGTAGCGGAAACGCAGCGACGACACGTCGATGCCACCCGCCGCTGTGACATTGGCGCGTGTCTCGGCTTCGGCATTCTGCCGCCGGAGCGCGACGAACTCGTCTTGCGGATAGCGCCAGGAGACCGCGGCCATATAGGTCTCCCGGGTCGGATGCGCTTCGATATGATAGGTCCGCCGGTCCGTCGCGATGACGATGTTGTTCATCGGCAGGTCGGCGGAGACCGGCTTGACCAGCACGTGAGCTTGACGGCTGGCCCCTGATCCGCTCTCGGTGTCCCCAATCTTCCACTGCGTCGTGTCCCCGGCGGCGACCGCTTTCAGCTCCAGACCGAGTTCCGCGACGGCGCGCATTGATCGTATGACCGGAGGGGCCAGTCATGGGGCGAAGTTTGAGTTAGAGGTTGTCAGCACTGGCGTCACCTTCGAGACAGATATTCATATCCGCAACTTCGAGATCTGGCAGCTCGGCATGTTCTTCGTGGTGCTGCAAGATCTCCAGGATGGTCTTATCCACATTGGTTCGGGACGTTCGCGCGGTCTCGGTAAGGTCACGGCGCAGATCTATCAAGAGAGCTATAATGGTCAACCGGGCGGCTTCGTCACCAGCACCCTGCGCGATAGCCGGGAGCCATCGAGCGAGCTATGGGGTCTGGGACGCTGGCTCAATGACAACAGCTATGGAACAAGCAAAGAGAATGATCTCCAACAATATTCCTGCGCTAGAAAGCAGCCGCGCAGTATTCGTAGTCTGCGAGCATTTCAGGGGATAATTTCGCAGAATTTACAATATGCCTTTATCGATCATTTTGTCGAGCGTATGCAGCAGTGGCCTGCTCAACAGGCGCTGACCGCCGAGTTAGTTGGTACGTGTTAAGGAGCATTGCTGTGATGCCTATTGTATATAGTGGACGCATTGCGCTGACAGAGCTACAAGCCCTGATTAAGCAATGTCATTTCCCGGCAGAGGCTTTGATGTTGCTGGAATCCCTGCCTCTGCATCCAGTTATTGGACGAAGTAAGCGGCAAGAGCTACTTCTGTTTCGCGTGTTCGAGCCGAACTTTTCTTTTCAAGATTATAACACAGGCCGCGTCTTTCAAAAGAGTGGCGAATTGCACTGGGAGAGAGAGCAAGATGATTCCAGGTTGTCGATATAGGCGAAGAGGGGGTAGCGCTTTCGGCAACTATAGAGGCCCTGTCACGCGATTATCGCGTGAGCAGTGCGACCCTTCCACCTGTGTATTCAGAGCTCAAAGAATATTATCTCTTTGGTACGCGCTTACAGAAAGATGAGCTGGATATGATTGGGCCACCAGCGCGGCCAGGAGATTTTGCTGAGGTGCGCATCCATCGTCTGTTGCGCTATCCTCTCAAAGATGAGGGGAAGGAGACACAGGGGCCAATCCGTCTGAGGGTCAAAAAATTGATAATAAAGCAACGGGTCAGCTTGTGTTGTTTCGTTTTGTAGGTCTGAATGAAGAGGAGCCGAAGGAGGTGAAAAATACATGAATCCCTATGATTTTGTGCGCATCGATTGGCAGACGCCACCCCAGCGCAAGGCTCCCCGCTTGGCATCATCGTCTCACAGGAGACGGCAGTCAGCGGGTCTATAGTGGCACGCTTGATATCGATATCTACGCCGAGACGCCGCTTTTTATCGGTGATCCGCGCTCAGTCTCGCCCGATCCCAGGAGACCAGCCCTCTCGCTTAAGAATGGACGGGGAGACTACGCCATTCCAGGTAGCTCGCTCAAAGGACTGTTGCGCAACGTCTTTGATAACTGGAACGGCCGCCAGACGCTCTTTGATGGCGTGTATGAAAGGAACCAGATTAACTATCAGCGGGAAGTTGCGCCCAAATTTCAGCATTGCAGTGAGACCAATGATCTCTGTATCACCTGTCGCACCTTTGGTATGCTCAAAGATCGATCCAAAAGTGCGTTTTTAGGTAAGGTCAATGTCAGTGATGCCGTCGTCAAACCGGAGACGCTCCATCTATACGAGCCAATCTATTCCATTCCGCTGATGCAGCTGAAGCCGCATCATGCCAGTTCTACCTGGATGAGAGTGGCAAACATATTGCCGGGCGCAAATTCTATTTTCATCACAGCGCAGAGCCTCATCAGGCCAACCGTCTGATTACCTTTGGCAGAACAACCCGCCAACCGCTATATCCAGCCAATTGAGCGCGATACCCAGTTTCGTGGCGATATTGAATTTCGCAATCTGGAAGAGGTCACTTTGCCGTGTTGACTTATCGCCGTGACACTCGAAGAGACGATGCGCCACAAAATCGGTTACGGCAAACCAATGGGACTTGGCTCCATCTATCTCTTTCCCGCTCGTCTTCACCCAGATCCGACTATGCCACCCGTTACACCAGACCGGGCACAACGCAGGGTTGTGTTGAGTACGTGGGCAAACAATTCTGGGACGCTATCGATGGGCCTGTGAACGCGTTTTATGCGCACACACTCAATAACGATGTGATGGACTACTCTGGCCGGCGCATCAGGCTCTGCTGCTGGAGCGTGGGATCGACTATGCCTATCCCGACAAGCGCGACTGGTTTGATCTCCCTGGAAATAGTACTAAAAGGATTATTTACAGCATCGACGCCTGAGATTGAGAGAGGCTCTAAAGGAGAAAAATTATGGGCGAACGTGCTCATCGCCTCTCCTGGGATTTATAGTCGTCGTGTCTGCAATGTACCAACTTCTGAAAGAGCGAGAAGCGCTTGAAATTACCAAAGGTGGATGCGCTTTCCTGCTTCCTGAAGACCAACGGGTGCGTCTGAGTTACGATCTAGTGAAAGAAGCTATCGCAGGTAAATGCAAACGCGGTAGCTGCTTGAGCTCTATTTTGACGATGCAAATACTATTGCAAAGTGCTTGCAATTTTTCAGCAAGTGCTTGTCAAGGAGTTAAGACAACAGAAGCGGCAACAGAACACCGTCTATCTCTCCCTGGCAGGTGGGCGAAAAAGCATGTCTGCACTGATTGCCTGGGTGGCACCATACTTCTCCTGTATTCAAGATCTCTATCATGTACTTGATCCAGATGAAAAACACTTTCCTTCGCTGGAGCAAATGTTTGATAGTTGTTCCGATGCTGAGCGCAAGCGTCTGATGTCTCCTACAGGAAAAGAGCTGGAAAGGCTGAATTTCTTGTCAAGATACCTTTTGCTCCAGACTTACGAGTGAGCAGCAGCTTTTGGCGAGCTTTCTGGAGAAGCTGGATGAAGAGCAGCTTGAAAAGATACAAGAGAACATGCTACCCGTTGCCACACTTTTTCAGCAGGTGAACAGCGACGAAAAGATTTTTGATGTGTATGTCACAAAGTTTGTAGAAGAGCAGTATAAAAAGCTCTGTAAAAAAGATGCCAATCGCGCCCGCTCGCTTCGTGGGCAATACCTCAACAAGATGAGAACCTCTGAAGGGGTAAGAGATTTGCTCCATAGCTCCGATAGTACGTATAATAAATCAGGTCATAATACTCTGCATTATTGTAAAAGCGATAGAACGGTGATGATGCCAGTT
>CAWFTG010000001.1:0-783901 GCA_963818695.1 uncultured Alphaproteobacteria bacterium | reverse complement strand
CAGCTGACTTGCTGCGGCGCTCGCGCCGCAGCAAGCCATCGCTGGACTTGATCCGGGGATCCACAAAGGGCCGCCTCCAGGGCGGCCCTTTTTCTGCCGCGCGGGAAAAACAGGGAAATTCTTCGCGAAACCCCCAAACCCGCCGAGAAATTCGTTTGTAATCATGGCGTTAAGAAGACTTGCTTGCCGACATTGGCAGGGAAAACGTTTTCCCTGCCAGAGGGGTGCCAGCAGGGAATTGGCAGGGAAACCATCGAACCAGCAAATTATGCAACGCAACAGCGTCATTATAGGACCGTAAAAATTGCTGAAACCGCCAAAAGGATATGGAACTCGGCTTCCCGATAGGCAAGTTGCATCGAGCCGTCAAGATACGCGAAGCCAAAACTCACCTTTCGCGGCTGCTCGATCGCGCCGCCAAGGCGAGCCGTTCATCATCGCCAAGGCTGGCAAACCGCTGGTCAAGGTCGTGCCGCCGGAAACCCCGGAGGCCGGTCAGTTCGCCGGCTCGGGTTCAGGGCCGGGCAGATCGCGGTGCCCGATGATTTCGACCGGATGGGAGAGGTCGAGATCGGGCAGCTCTTCGGCGGCCATTCCTAAAGTTGCTATTTGAGCCGCAGTTGCTGGTGTGGGCAGCGGCGCAACCGGACCGGCCGATCACCACCTACCGCCAACTCGGCGATCGGCTTTTCGGGCATGGAGATGGAGACGCTCGTCCGCTACAACTTCCCGGTAAGAACCTGTCCCGGCGAAGGCCGGGATCGTCCTAAACAATGGCGGCATCGGCCCCGGCATGCCCGAGATCCCGGACAACCCGATGTTCAACATGAAGCCGAACGCGCTCATGTACGACCGGATGATGGAAGCCCCCGGCCTTCGCCGGGGCAGGCCCCAGCGGCAAGGGCTTCTTAGTCGAGGACCCGAAAGACCTGAAGGGCGCCCCCCGCCTTCGCGAGGGCAGGCTCTCGCCGAGGCGATGAACCACCGCGGCCGCGCCCTCGTCAACGTCGTGATCTCGCAGGGCGCCGCCCGCAAACCCCAACAGTTCCGCTGGCACAGCTGAGCGGCTGACGCCTTTGGTCAGGGGCCGCTCGGTCACGAGCGGCCCCATGCACAAGCTTTGGTATAGAGCGCTATTGTTCCGAGCCAAAAACGTTTATTGTTTGCTAATAAAAGACCCATATATGCGACGGAGAGGAGGACTACGTGAACGTGAAACTCTCAACGCTGATCGAGATGGCGCGATCCGTGAAGATGTCTGCGCAGGACTGGGAAGAGCAGCGCCGCAGTTTTGCGTATGGCAACACGAAGATCGAAAACGACCGCATCACCAGGGAAATGATTGATCAGGAAGCGGAAGCTCTGAAACGCGCAGAGTCATGACGGATTTAGAAGGGAGTGATCGAAAGAGCGTAGCAGCGCTTCCGGAGTTAATCACAGATCCTGATCAACGTGTCAGAAGGGAAGCCTCGAACGGGCTCCGACAGGTTGATGCCGTAATCAAATACGTGGAAGAAGCACTCGCGGGCGGATCGCCATTCAGATTGCGCCCGTCGATACTCCTGGATCTAAATCGATATGCGCTGGACGGTATTAATAATTACGCAGGAAATTATCGACCCTCTGAGATATACATTTATGGGAGCAACCATAAACCACCGCCCCGGACTGAGGTAGCGAGCAGAGTTGAAGAACTCTGTGAATATGTGAATCAAAATTTTGGAGGAAAATCAGCCATCCATCTGGCGGCTTACGTCATGTGGCGTATTAATTGGGTTCATCCCTTTGACGATGGTAATGGGCGTACCGCGAGAGCGGCATCTTATCTTGTGCTATGCGTGAAGCTCGGATATCGCCTTCCCGGTAAGAAGTCCCTTGTCGACCTGATCGTCGGCAACAAGCCGCCATACTGGGCTGCGCTTGAGGCGGCCGATGCAGCTTGGGCGGACAGCAATCGAATTGACGTAGGTGCGCTTGAAATTTTGCTGGAGAATTTGCTAGGGGCCCAACTGGTCAGCGTTCTTGAGGACGCCAAGGGTCAGCCGATCGCTTAGCAAAACCAGCCCACGACACGAAGATCGCTATCAGGAACGAAGCTCCCTCGCTACCGACATCGACGCTCAATCTTCGGCGTGGATGCCCAAGAACTGCCCGATTCCGAGAATACCGGCTCGGTAACAGGCCGCCTCTTTGAAATCGTTCCGCGGATACGATTCGCAGCATGTAGCGATCGACCGACACCGACGGCTCCCCTTTGGCCCGTTGAAGGGAAAGAGCTCCATTCTCAGAACGCGAGACGTGGATATGCCAATAGCTCCGGCCGTCCGGCGTCATTGTCGTATTCAGCTTCCCTAGGTTTTGGCGAATGACCTCTACCGGCAAGACGACGGCGAGTTCCAAATCCATCATTCCGAGAACGAAATACCCGTCCTTGGTCGTGGCAAGGAATTTGTCCTGGTGTGGATGGTAGGCATACCAGTAGTTCTCATTCTTGGCGTGCCATTTTGACATCGTGCAAACGACCCCAATCTCGTTGGCCTCGCTGCGATAGATCGCCGCCGACCGCCGATGAAATCGAACACCGTGTTTACTTTCTAATTGGCGAAGTATCTCGTTTCTTTTGGCATTCATCAACGCAGGGTCGGTTCGATCCTGCTTTCGCTCAATACTCTCAAAATCATCGGACTAATCACCCTAAGAGCCCCGCCTTCGGATTTCACGGCTGGCATCAGGGTGGAGTGAAGCGCGATGATCTCTGTCTTCAACTGTTCAGCTCTATTACATAATGACTGCGTCTGTTCGATCGCACTAATGATCAGTTTCGCTTCCGCAAAATTTCCATTCGAGAGCGCATCGATCCCCACCTGGGAGAGGAATGCTTCCTGTTCACTCAGTTCGGTCGTCAATATATCCGCAGCATCAATTGCATCGGTGTTCATCTGAATGTCCTTGATGCTTGCTAGGTTCACATTGGTCGGCTCACGGTTCCACCGTGCCTGCGCAGCACGGGTGGCGATCTCGCTCCGCTGTTCGGAGCTAAGTTTTTCTCTACGAGCATATCCGCCCTTCTGCTGACCCGATCGGGTCTCATTCGGTTCGTGGTCCAAGAGCTTGTTCCTTAGGATTCCTATTTTCCCATTTTCTTGCATCATCCTATCAGGTTCGGATTGGCGTCAGCAAGCATGTTTCGTATGCTTGCTGTGGCGAGCATAGTTTCTCCTAGTATCCTGCCAACGGCGACCGTTCCCAGCGACGCCTTGGGGACCGAACGGCCGCTCGTTCTCGTCGGCAAAGGCATGGCGTGGTCGCGCGCCGAGGACGAAGTGCGCGCCTTTATCGAGCGCACGCAAATCCCGTTCCTGCGTTCGCCGATGGGCAAGGGAGTGATGCCGGACGACCATCCGCTGTCGGTCGCGGCGGCGCGCACCTTGGCACTGCAGAACGCCGATGTCGTCTTCCTGATGGGCGCCCGGTTCAACTGGATTTTCCATTTCGGTCAGGCGCCGCGCTATGCCCCGAACCTCAAGGTCATCCAGCTCGACATCGCGCCCGAGGAGATCGGTCACAATAAACGGACCGAAGTGCCATTGGTCGGGGACGGCAAGGCGATCGTCGCGCAGCTCAACAAGGCGCTCGGCAACCGCCAGCTCCATCCGAACGACACGCCGTGGCGCCAGATGATCGCCAAGAAGGCGTCCGAGAACGCGGCGATGATCAAGCCGCAGATCGATGACGACGAGGGGCCGGCCAATTACTACCGCGCGCTGCGCGACGTCGCCGCGTGGATGCCGAAGAACGCGATCCTCTCCGCCGAGGGCGCCGGCACGATGGATATCGGCCTCACCCAATTGAATGTCGCCAACGCCCGCTCCTGCCTCAATGCCGGCACCTACGGCACGATGGGCGTGGGGCTCGGCCAGGCCATCGCTGCCGCTGTCGCGGAGCCCAACCGGCCGGTCATCCACCTCTCCGGCAACTCGGCGATCGGCTTCTCGGGCATGGAGATGGAGACGCTCGTCCGCTACAACTTCCCGGTCAAGATCGTCGTCCTCAACAATGGCGGCATCGGCCCCGGCATGCCCGAGATCCCGGACAACCCGATGTTCGACATGAAGCCCAATGCGCTTATCTACGGCGCGCGCTACGACCGGATGATGGAAGCCTTCGGCGGCAAGGGCTTCTTCGTCGAGAACCCGAAAGACATCAAGGGCGCCCTTGACGAAGCGATGAACCACCGCGGCCCCGCCCTCGTCAACGTCGTCATCTCGCAGGGCGCCGCCCGCAAGCCGCAAGCGTTCCGCTGGCACTCGTAACCCGTCGCAACCCGGTGGCCGGGCTCGTCCCGGTCACCCTCGGAAGAGAGCCGCTCGGCAACGAGCGGCTTTTTTGAGATCGCGCCCAAGGGCTTCATCCGCCCGGAATTCCCGAAATGGCTGCACCTCTTCACCGAAGCGCCGTGCGCTAAAAGCGCGGCCCTGTTCGCCCTGTTTTATCAGGTCGAGATCAGGCATTTCCAAATTCCCAAAGAAGTTGCCCTACTGGCGAGGTGTCCAATGTCGTTACGCTACCATGCCATTGCGGCAATTCTGCAGTTGCATAGGATGGGTACAGGACATGGAGACGCTCGTCCGTTACAACTCCCGGCCAAGGACCTGTCCCGGCGAAAGCCGGGATCGTCGTGTTGAACAATGGCAGCACCGGCCCCGGCATGCCCGAGATCCCGGACAACCCGATGTTCAACCTGAAGACGAACTCGCTGATTTACCGCGCCTGGCTACGACCGGATGATGGAAGCCTTCGGCGCTAAGGGCTTCTTCGTCGAGAACCCGAAGGACCTGAAGGGCGCCCTCGACGAGGCGATGAACCACCGCGGCCCCGCCCCCGTCAACGTCGTGATCTCGCAGGGCGCCGCCGAGGAAGCCGCAGCAGTTCCGCTGGCATAGCTAAGCTGCTGGTGAAGCCTAGGGGCCGCTTCTTTACCGGAGCGGCCCCTATCAGCGGATGGCGTCGGACCCAATCGAATAAACTGTCACCGTAATCTCCGTCACGGTAATCTCCCAAGCTGGCGTTTGCCGCGCGGCGTTTAGGTCCCTCTAAGCCCGCGCAGGAGCGCGAAGCCGAAAAGACTGGCGCAAAGAAACGTGATGCTTGCGGGTTCGGGCACCGGTGTGAGGAGAAAGTTGGGACCAAAATAACCGGGGCTTCCAGGGTTGGCGCCAGTCGGATCGGTGAGCGTCGCTCCCGAGGCGAACCTTCCCTCATCGAACACGATCAGTGGGTCGGTCGCAAAGTTTGTCGGCGCCACAAAATTCGCAAAAAAGAGGGCATCATCGCTCGTTGTGAATAATGCTCCGATATCAAACGTTCCCGGACCCAAGATAACGGGCGTGATGGCCGCGTATCGAAACTGGTTCGTCAATGGGTCGGCTGTGCCGCTAGCTACGACAGCGGAGACCACCAAGGACCCGCTTCCACTCCAGATCCCGACTGGGTAGCTGTCGACAAGTCCGTTCTCGCCACTGTCAAACATGCCCAATGCAGTCACGGCAATGGCCTGGGTCGTGGTGAATTGCCACCCCAAGGTGAATGGCGGGTTCCCCAAAACATCGGGCGCTGTTGTATCATCAAAGGTGACCGCTGGACCTGCTTTCACCTGCGTTAGTCCCGCGGCAAAAAGGGTGAGAGCCAGTGCGGCGACGACCCGGACTCGGTGAGACACAAGGTGGATCACGTAAGACTCCCCCGGTCCAAACCGGACCGAAACCCCAGGATGGTAAACCGCAGGATAGTAAATTGCCAGGCGACGATCAAGTGAAGAGCACCGCACCGCGGAACGGTTAACTATCGCATCCAAAGCCCGGATGAGCAGGGGTGGGGATCCTCAGTTGACACCGCTGGCTGAGCCCAGGGTTTCGCCGATCGCCCGGTTCAACACGAGGTCGGCGATCGGGTCGAGTCCGGTCGGCTCGCGGTTGACGAAGACCAGGGGGGTTACGGATTGCGGTAGGGACGCTCATTACTGAGCGCCCCCCGCACAGAACCGTACGTGCGGCTTTCCCGCTGTCGAAGACCCGAAAGACATACGCGGCGCCCTCGACGAAGCGATGAACCACCGCGGCCCCGCCCTCGTCAACGTCGTCATCTCGCAGGGCGCCGCCCGCAAGCCGCAACAGTTCCGCTGGCACTCGTAATCCGTCGCACCCGGTGGCCGGGCTCGTTCCCGGCCACCCTCGAAAGAGGGCCGCTCGGTGACGAGCGGCTTTTTTTTCGAGGTCGCGCTCAAGGCGGACACTCTTTGGCCGGCCGCCCGGATTGCCCGAGCATCCTCCCGAAGGCCGCCCGCGTGCGTCCCGCTCACCTGTTCGCCCTGTTTTATCAGGCCGAGATCAGGCTTCCTCTGGTCCTAAAAACAAACCGCCCCGCTCGCCGAGTTGTCCAACGCCGCGACGACGCTACAATCCTATTGTGGCAATTCTGGAGTTGCTGTTTCCGGAGCGCAGATGCGCGATCAAGCCCCGTGTTGCACGGTACGCCCGCACTGCCGCGGTGCGGGCCAAATCTCGCGTAGAAAAACGAGCCAGTCTCAGAAAGGCTATTCATTATTCATTGAGCGAATGGCGGGTACCGTTACAGCCTGACAAGGAACCTGGCGTAAGGCACGCGAGAACCCATGAGAAAAGCTGATGACAGCTACGCACTAGCGGCGAGTGACCTCGTCGGCTACTTAAATTGCCGCCATCTCTTCGCTCTTGAGCGTGCAGTCGCCGAAGGCGCGCTTACGAAACCCTATATGTCGGACCCTTTCCTCAACACCTTATGGTCGCGTGGTCTTCTCCACGAACAAAACTATGTTGACCACCTGAGAAAGCTCGGCCTTGAAGTCGTCGGGATCGAGGGCGTCGAAGTAACCGGCGCGGCAGTCGCCGACACGGTTGCTGCGATGAAAAAGGGCGTGCAGGTGATCGTGCAAGGCGCGCTGGCGCATGGCGGCTGGATCGGGCGTGCCGATATTCTGCGTCGGGTCGAGTTGCCGAGTGCCCTCGGCGGTTGGTCGTACGAAGCTGTCGATACCAAGCTGGCGCGTGAAACGAAGGCGGGGGCCGTTCTGCAGCTTTGCCTTTATTCCGACCTCATCAAGGAAGTTCAGGGATTCGCGCCCAAACATATGTCCATTGTGGTGCCTTGGTCCGACTTCGTGCCGCAGCAATACCGCTTTGCCGACTATGCGGCCTATTTCCGGCGCGTGACACGGGAGCTTATGCAATCACTCAGTCAGGCAGAGGCGGAACCAACCTATCCCGATCCGAACGAGCATTGCGAAGTTTGCGGCTGGCGCGCGGCCTGCGAGCGACAGCGGCGTGAAGACGATCATCTGTGCCTGGTGGCGGGCATTTCTAAGCTCCAGATCAACGAGCTAACAGATCGCGGTTTCCGAACAATGAAGACGCTGGCCGCCATGCCCTTGCCGCTGGATTGGAAACCCGAACGGAGTTCCGCCGCGGCTTACACCCGCGTTCGCGAACAAGCCCGCATTCAGGTGGAAGCACGTGAAGCCAGCGAGCCCCGATTCGAGCTTCTCGCGGTGGAAGCGGGTTTCGGACTTCCCCGGCTGCCGGAACCGTCGAAGGGCGACATCTTTCTCGACCTGGAAGGCGACCCATTTTCGGGGGAGCACGGCCTCGAATATCTGTTCGGATATCTGTTCCGCGAGGGTAGCGGAGCGCACAAATACCGACACAGCTGGGGTCTTTCCCGCGCCGATGAAAAGCGTGGCTTCCAGGACTTCATCGACTTCGTCATGGCGCGCTGGGCCGAATTTCCCAGCATGCATATATACCACTACGCGCCTTACGAACCGGCCGCACTCAAGCGTCTGATGGGACGGTACGCAACGCGGGAGGAAGAACTCGACCGCATGCTGCGGGCGAAAATATTTGTGGATCTGTATCAGATCGTGCGGCACGCCATTCGCGCCGGCGTTGAAAGCTATTCCATCAAACGGCTCGAACCGCTGTATGGCTTCAACCGCGATACCGCGCTTGCCGACGCGAATAAGGCACTCGCCGTTCTACAGGCCAAAATAGAGCTGGACGACGTTTCCTCGATTTCGGAGGAAATCAAGTCGACGGTGCTCGCCTACAACAAGGATGATTGTCGCTCGGCCGCCGCCCTTCGGGAGTGGCTGGAAAGCCTGCGCCAAGAAATAGTGAATGACGGGACGCCCGTGCCGCGTCCGGAACCGGGCGACGGCGCGCCGAACGAAAGGATCACCGACTGGCTCGTCCGAATTAACGCGGTCATCGCGAAGCTGACCGTGGACATCCCCGACGACCCGGCAGACCGCACTCCGGAGCAGCAAGCCCGCTGGATATTGGCTAACGTGATCGATTGGCACCGCCGTGAAGAGAAGGCTGTCTGGTGGGAATACTTTCGCCTGGCCGACCTCTCGGCAGAAGACCTGCTGGACGAACCGTGCGGCCTCTCGGGGCTCAGCTTTGCCGGGGAGGTCGGCGGAACCCTCCGCGCGCCGGTGCACAGGTACCGCTTTCCGCCGCAGGAAACCGAGATTCGCGGCGCTGAGGATTTGCGCAACATGGGAGGCGCGAGAACTCGGTGCGGTCGAGGCGATTTCGATTGGAGAGGGCACGATCGATATCAAAAAGCGGCAGGACAGCGTCGGCCTGCACCCCGAAGCCGTTTTCGCGCACAGCTATGTCGATCCGAAGGTTATGGCGGAATCCCTTTTGCGGATCGCGAGCTACGTGGCCGAGCACCGAATGGTTGGAGACGGGCGTTATTTGGCGGCTCGCGACCTGTTGCTGAGAGAAATGCCGAGGGCGGGAGGACAGCCTCTCCACCGGCCGGGTGAAACCGCAGTGGATGCGGCTCTACGGCTCTGCGGCAGCTTGAGCGGTGGCATCCTCCCAATTCAAGGCCCGCCCGGTGCCGGCAAGACCTATACGGGCGCGCAAATGATCTGCGAGCTCGTGCGCCGCGGTAAGACAGTCGGCATTACGGCCAACAGCCACAAGGTCATTCGCAATCTGATCGACGCGGTCATAGAGACGGCGGAGAAGCACGGCCTCAATCTGCATTGTTGTCAGAAGCCAGCGGAGATGGAGGACGCGCAACCGCATCTTTCGCTTGCCAGAAGGAATAAGGACCTGTTTGACGCGTTGGGAACCAGCGCCGTGGTAGGTGCCGGGACGGCGTGGCTCTGGGCTACGGCCGAAGCCTTTGAGACGGTGGATGTGCTTTTCGTAGACGAGGCGGCGCAGATGTCGCTCGCCAACGTCCTGGCGGTCTCTCAGGCGGCGAAAACCGTGGTGCTGATCGGCGATCCTCAACAACTCGACCAGCCGACGCACGGCAGCCATCCCGAGGGCACGGACGTTTCAGCGCTCGATCACATACTGAGCGGCGAGCAGACGATTTCACCGGACAAGGGTCTCTTTCTCGCACAGACCTGGCGGCTGCATCCCGATATCTCCGCGTTCACGTCCGAGCTTTTCTATGACGGCAAGCTTGTGTCGCGGGAGGGGCTAGAGCAGCAGGTCATCAATGCAGCCAGCCCGGTTTGCGGATCGGGGTTGCGTTATCTGCCCGTCGCCCACCACGGCAACCAGAACTGTTCTCCCGAAGAAGCCGATGCTGTCAGCGCGCTTGTCGGGCGCATTTTGGAAAGCGACGCGACATGGGTCGATCGGGAGGGTCAGAAAAAGCCGGTTGGTCTCGACGACATCATAATCATCACGCCTTACAACGCCCAGGTATTCGAGATTCAACAGCGACTGCCGGGCGCGCGTATCGGAACGGTTGACAAATTCCAGGGCCAGGAAAAGCCCATTGCCATCTATTCCACCGCCACATCAAGCCGGGCGGACGCGCCGCGAGGGATGGAGTTCCTTTACAGCCTCAATCGGCTGAACGTCGCAACATCGCGCGCCAAATGCATATCCGTTATGGTCGGTTCGCCCGAGCTAATCAGGACCGATAGCCGTACTCCGCGACAAGCCCAACTCGCGAACGCCTTTTGTCGGTTCCTGGAGTTGGCGCAACCGATCCTGTAGTCGTCGACCGACCAGCGTACCCGGTGGCATTGGGATTACGGTGACAGTTTACTCGAATTCTCGCAGCAACGGTGGTTCCCGCGCGCGCTCCCGCTAATTTCCTCGACGGGGCCAGCTCGTTCGCGCGGAGCGGGCAACTGCGTATAGGAATACTTAATAACCATTCCTCATGGTACGAAATTTGTACAGTCGAGGTTCCGTAAACTCCGAGGGTATGGACATGGACGGCATGACTCAAATGCCAGCAAGTTTGACAATCGAAACCCACTTAATGAACCCGCCTCAGACTAGCGTGATCATAGTAATTGACCCAAAGACGGCGAAGGCAATTTTAGATACTCGAAACGGGAAAAATCGGCCGCCGAAGCCGAATAAAGTCCAGCAGTTTGCAGCCGATATGACACGGGACCGGTGGGGTTTGACCGGCGATACGATAAAATTTGGCACTAACGGCCAACTATTAGACGGCCAAAATCGATTGTCTGCAAGCGCCAAAAGTGAGAAATCCTTTCGAACGCACGTCGTCTTCGGCATTGATCCCGCCTTATTTGGTCGGATGGACATTGGAAAGCCGCGAAACGCGGCGGACATCTTACATATTGCAGGGTTCAAGTACGCTTCCGCGATGGCTGCTGCAATTAGGTGGGCGCATCTCTTGGATACCGATCCTTATAACAGAGAGACTTTGCAGCCCGATTTGGTACTCGAGTTGGCACGTGGGAAATATTCGGATATCGAGCCATTCCTTAAGGTTGGCCACCAGATAAACAGACAGTTCTCGCATCCCGTCGGGCAGATAGCGGCCCTAATTTATAATTTTGCCAAGCGTGATAAGAACAAGGCGGAGGACTTTGCGAGAGCCTGGCAACGAGGCGATCGAAACGGAAAATACCAAATCGTAGATTTGATGCAGGCACTGCTTCATTCTCAAAAGGCCAACAACAACGGAAGAATTCATGAGCTGGCTCGCGCTGGAGTGATAATAAAGACATGGAATATCTTTAGAGCTGGTCAAAAGGGATCGCTCGCTCAGCTCAACGCGGCACTCACAACAAAAATTGAATCAATATCGTAGAAGCCGCTGACGGTTTTCTTAACGCCTAAAGGTTCGCGGTTCTCACTCGACATCTTCAATCCTGACGCCGCGCCCCGCCCGCAGGCTGTTCCGCGCTTGCTCGATGCGGCGCAGAAAGCGCGGGTCGTTTTCGAGCTGGTAATCGAGCCAGTCTTCCTCGGACCCGAAGCCGATCAGCAATCCGGCCGGTTTCCCGTTGCGGGGAATGACGATCTCCTCGCCTTCGGCTTCGCGCAGAAATCCAGAAAGATCGTCCTTCATTTCGGATAGCGGAACCCGCTTCACACCGGATCTCCGAATTCCTTGGCCGTGCCTATGCGGCCAATGTGATTTCCAAATGCACCGCGAGACCGGCGCGAGCGGCGAGCGCCACCAGGGCGTCGAGACTGAACTTGCCGACACGGCCGCGCAGCAGATCGTTCAGGCGAGGCTGCGTTACCGCGAGACGCCTTGCTTCGGTTTGGGTCACCCGCCACCCCGACACGGCCTCGCTGATTGCGATCATCAGGGGGGCATTACGGTGGCAGTTTACTTGAATTCTCGCAGCAGCGGCGGTTCCTGCCTGGTGTCTCGGTCCGCCCGGGCTTCTGACTGTCACGGTAATCCCCTAAATATCTTTCAGCGTGAACTACCTCACACATTTTGACCCACTCTACTAGCTATTTTGCACAGCGTCGGTGGAAGACCATCAATCGAAGAATGTTGGTTTATCCGCCTACAGGAGACCCCCTGTCGTGCAAGACGGCGGGTGAATAGAACGAGGTTTCATTGCCACCTTGACCAACGGCAAATACGGAGTGACGCGATGCCGCAAACATCCTTCGCACTGACTCCTGACGATGTCGCCATAGACGAGAACGGCAGAGTCATAGTCAATAACCCAGGACTTGTCGCTCAGATACAGGCCGCTGTCGCCGTCAAGCCCGAACCCACGAATGGTAACTGCAACGGGTGTACTACCAATACGGTGGCCCACTGCGGGGCCAAATTGCAATAGCGGCTCCGGAGCGCAGCAATAGGCAGAGCCGGTCTCGTAACGTGGAACAAATCCGCTTACGCGCCAGGCTGCCAGCTAGAAGTAACACAAGATCTGATTACCCCTCTTAACCATCGGATGATGTGGAGTGAAGCGATGCCGCCAACCCCGTTCGCACTGACCTCTGACGACGTGACCCTAGACGAAAATGGCAGGGTCATAGTCAACAACCCGGGACTTGCTGCGCGAATCCAAGCCGCTGTCGCAGCCAAAGCCGAACCGACAAACGGGAACTGCAGCGGGTGTACTGTGAATACGGTGGCTCACTGCGGGGTCAAGCTGCAGTAGGTTACCTGCGAGGAGACGGAGCTGATCGGACGCTCTGACTGAGATGACGTAAACGGCAACACTCGGCTAACTTGAACCTGAAGTGTCGAACCGCTTACGTCACGGTGGCGAGTTCCAGGAGGGACCGAGACAACTTGGCCTGGAACTCCCACCAAGCCTTGTGAGGTGGAAGTTGGTCAGAGCTCCGCTGCTTAAAACGTAGCGCAGATGAGGGAGCAGATCCGTGAGCGAACATGCTGATCTTCAAATAGAGGGTCAAGAGAGCCCTTTTCAACAAGCACTAATTACAGGGTTCCGTAGCGATAGTCTTCATCTAATTCTTCTGCCGACCGAGCGTTGCAATTTCCGCTGCACTTACTGCTACGAAGATTTTGCCATCGGGCGCATGCGTCCCGAGACAGTCCTTGCAGTCAAGCGGCTCATCGACCGACGGCTGGATGACTTGCAATCGCTTTCCGTGTCTTGGTTCGGTGGGGAGCCGATGCTCGGGCGCGGGATTGTCGAGGACATCTCGGAACACATTGTTCGAGTAAGAGCCGAGCGGCCGAATCCCTTCCATTATGTGGCAGATATGACAACGAACGGATACCTCCTCGACATTGCTAAAGTTGAGCGGCTGGCATCTCTCGGAATCCACCATTTTCAAATTTCTCTGGATGGACCGGAGGCTTTGCACGATCGCACTCGGTTACGCGCCGACGGGAAAGGCACATTCCAGAAAATCTGGTATAACCTTTTGGCGATTCGCGACGGGATCGCGCCCGTCGACATCTTGCTCCGGGTCCACCTGACTCCTGACAATCTGCCCTTAATGCCAGAATTCCTGGCGCAGCTCCGTGTCACCTTTCTCGCGGATCCGCGATTCAAGGTGCTGCTGAAGGCGGTAGAGCACCTTGGCGGTCCAAACGACCCTACGATGGAAACCATCCCGACGCGCTCTCAGGCAGGGATCATCCGGGAGTTGGAGAAGATTGTACTCGACGGGCTCGATTCCGGCGCATTGTTTTCGGCCCCTGAAATCTGCTACGCCGCACGCCCTAATTCATTGGTGATCCGAGCGGACGGCCGGGTCGGAAAGTGCACAGTAGCACTCTCGGACGCAAGGAATACCATTGGGCAGCTTCTTCCTGATGGCTCACTTCAAATTGACAATGCCCGTCTCGGCCCTTGGGTACAGGGGTGGGCTTCGGGAGATCTGGCAGCTTTGGCATGCCCGTACACCAGTTTTTCTTGAGGCCCGATTGCACATGATAATGGTCTCGGGCATTGCAGCCGATTTAAGCGAGCCCGCCGAAATAGGCGGCGATCTCAACCATCCGGTTCGAAAAACCCCACTCGTTGTCGTACCACGACAGAACGCGGACTAACCGCCTGTCGAGAAGCTGGGTCTGCGTCACATCGAATGTCGAACTGTGCGGGTCGTGATTGAAGTCGACCGAGACGGTCGGCGCCTTGCTGATGCCGAGGATGCCGCGCAACCGGTTCGATTTTGCCGCTTCCTCCATTAGGGAATTGACCTCGTCTCCGGAGGTTTCGCGCGCGGCGTCGAATGTAAGGTCGATCAGCGAGACGTTCGCGGTCGGTACGCGGATCGCGGTGCCGTCGAGCTTGCCCTTCAAGGCCGGCAATACAAGGCCGATCGCCCGCGCCGCGCCGGTCGAGGTCGGGATCATCGACTGCGCGGCAGCGCGGGCCCGGCGCAGGTCATTGTGCAGTGTGTCCTGCAAGCTCTGGTCGCCAGTGTAGGCGTGGATCGTCGTCATAAAGCCGCGCTCTATGCCAATCCCCTGGTGCAGCACATAGGCGACCGGCGCGAGGCAGTTGGTGGTGCAGGAGCCGTTCGAGATGACCTTGTGCTCGGGCTTCAATTCCTCTTGGTTCACGCCCATCACGACGGTCATGTCGGCACCGTCGGCGGGGGCCGAGACGATGACCCGCTTGGCGCCCGCTTCGAGATGCTTTGCGGCGGCCTCGCGCTTGGTAAAAATGCCCGTGCATTCGAGCGCGACATCGACGCCGAGCTCGCGCCACGGGAGTTTTGCGGGATCACGCTCCGCGGTCACCCGGATCTTGCCGCGCCCGATATCCATCCAATTGTCGCCGGTCGTCACTTCGCCCGGAAAACGGCCGTGCACACTGTCGTATCGCAGCAGGTGTGCATTGGTTTCGACCGGCCCCAGGTCGTTAATCCCGACGACTTCGATCTCGGTATGCTTGTGCTCATACGCCGCCCGCAACACCAGCCGGCCGATGCGTCCGAAGCCGTTGATCGCAACCCGTACCGCCATGGCTCATCCTCCGAAAGCTCTCGCCGATCTATAGAAGCGCGCGGGCCGCCTCCGCAACCTTTTCGGGCGTGATGCCGAAATACGGGAACAGCGCCTCGCCGGGAGCCGAGGCGCCGAAGCCCTTCATGCCGATGAAGGTGCCGCGGGTTCCCAACCAGCGATCCCAACCGAACTCCACGGCGGCCTCGACGGCAACGCGCGGCGCCGAGCCGAGCACTGCGTTCTGATATTCCTTCGAAGCCTTGTCGAAGATTTCCCAGCAGGGCATCGAAACGACGGCCGCGCGGATCCCGTCCTGCGCCAATGCATCGCGAGCGGCCATCGCGACGGAGACCTCGGAGCCCGTCGCGAGCAGCGTGACTTGGCGCTCCGCATCAGCCTCGGCCAGCACATAGGCGCCGCGCGCAGAGCGGTTTTCCGCATCCGGCTCGCGCCGCAGCAGCGGAAGCGATTGGCGGGTCAGGGCGAGCAAGGAGGGGCCGTCGCGCCGTTGTAACGCCAGGGCCCAGCACTCGGCGGTCTCGACCGGGTCGGCCGGGCGGTAGACATAAAGCCCCGGCATCGCTCGCAGCGCCGCCAAATGCTCTATCGGCTGATGGGTCGGGCCGTCCTCGCCGAGCCCGATCGAGTCGTGGGTCATGACATAAATGACACGGACTCCCATGAAGGCGGCCAACCGGATCGAGGGCCGAGCATAGTCGGAAAACGTCAGGAATGTGCCGCCGTACGGGATGAGCCCGCCATGCACGGCAATGCCGTTCATCGCCGCCGCCATCCCGTGCTCGCGCACTCCGTACCGGATATAGCGGCCGGAATAGTCGCCGCGGCGGACGTCCTCCTGGTCCTTTGCCTTGGTATTGTTTGACGGTGTGAGGTCGGCCGAGCCGCCGACCAGCTCCGGAACGACCCGGGTCAAGGAATTGAGCACCGCCCCCGAGGCCTGGCGTGTCGCGATTTTGGCATTTGCCTGGCGGAAATCATGGCAGATCGTAGCGATCGCTTGGTCGAGGCTGGGCGGCAACTCTCTACGCTGGCGCCTCAGGAATTCGGCGCGGCGCTCGCCGGCAAGGGAATTGAGCCGGGCTTCCCAGGCGCGGCGCACGGGTTCGCCGCGGCCGCCGGCCGCGCGCCATTCCGCGCGGATGTCTTCGGGAACCACGAAAGGAGGCTCGCTCCACCCGAGCCGCTGGCGCGCGCCGGCGATCTCGGCGGCGCCGAGTGGCGAGCCGTGCGCCGCGGCGGTTCCGGCCTTGGTCGGCGCCCCGAAGGCAATAGTTGTGTGGCAGGCGATGAGGTTCGGACGATCGCTGTTCTGCGCCCTCCGGATAGCCTCGGCGACAGCGGCGTGGTCGTGGCCGTCGATGCGTTCGGCTGCCCAGTCATACCCCCGAAACCGCAGCAGCGGGTCATCGGAGAACGCCAGCTCGGTCGGACCGTCGATAGAAATCGAATTGTCGTCGTAGAACACGATCAGCTTGTTGAGGCCGAGATGACCGGCGAGCGAGGCCGCCTCGTGGCTGACCCCTTCCATCAGGTCGCCATCGCTGGCGATGACATAAGTGTGGTGATCGACGATCTCTTCGCCGAACTCGGCCGCCAGCATCCGCTCGGCGAGCGCCATGCCGACCGAATTGCCGATCCCCTGACCAAGCGGCCCGGTCGTGGTCTCGATTCCGGCCGCGTGGCCCCGCTCGGGATGCCCGGCGGTGCGGCTGCCGAGCTGCCGGAAGCGCTTGAGCTCCTCGAGCGTCATGTCGGCGTAGCCGGTCAAGTGCAGCAGCGCATAAAGGAGCATCGAGCCGTGGCCGGCCGACAGCACGAAGCGATCGTGGTCGGGCCAGTCCGGCGCCTGCGGATCGAACCGCAGAAATTGCGTGAACAGGACGGTCGCGACATCGGCCATGCCCATCGGCATACCGGGGTGCCCCGACTTGGCCTGCTCGACCGCATCCATGGCGAGCGCTCGAATAGCATTTGCCATACGGCGGAGTTTCGGGTCCCGCGGCGCGGGGAGCGGAGAGGCCGTAGCGGCGGAGGGGGTGGCGGTGCTCATCACGGCAAGATAGTTACCGGCGGCGCGAGAGCAAGCCGGCCGCGATCGGCTCGCGGCACGCCTCCTTGATAAAACAGAAAAAGAACAGGAGGGATGCCCGCGTTAAGCGCGGAAACGCTCGGGTTGAGAGTGGCTGCAGGAAAGATTTCCGGGGAACAGGTGGAAGAGTGTCATCGAGGGCGTCTCGCCGATAACCGGGATGATGGGTTTACCATCCGATTACGGCTATTCTTCGGGCGCCGTCAAATCGTGCCCTTCCAGCAATCGGAGGAAGAATGCTGACCATCCTCGATCTCAACGCCGAGTTCGCCAAACTGAAGATGTTGCGCGGACGCACCCCGGAGACGCCGGAAGCCGATCGCGCAGGCGCTTTTGCGCGCTTGGCGCCGTATCGCGACAGCGCCATCAACGTCGCCAAATTCTCCGGCGAAGGCCCGTGGGAGCGCCATCCGAACGGCGACGAGATCGTGCAGATCGTCGACGGCGCGGTGACCTTTCACATCATGACCGAGGACGGGCCGCAATCCCATGCGCTCAAAGCAGGGATGGTGGTGATCGTTCCGCAGGGGGCGTGGCACCGCTTCGAGGCTCCCGACGGGGTGAGCCTGATGACCGCCACCCCTCAGCCAACCCAACATCTGACATTCGCCATCGACGACCCGCGAACCCTCGGATGACGATAGCGGGCGACGAGGTAGCCGGGCGTCCCGGCTCAATCGCCGCGACGATGCTCCTCGGATTGTAAGCCCTGATCGGAACCCTCCCTTCGTCTTCCCGGCTAAGGCCGGGACCCATTTCCGCGACTTCGCCGGTGTGGCGGAGTTTTTTGGGTAGCATTGGTCCGGGGTCGACCAATGGATCGTCTGAATGGGTCTGAACACGCGCCGATATCGCCCATTTCGTGCTGACCCGGTTTTGCCTGGGTTGGCATGCCGACTGCGTGGTTCCGTGGAAGGAAATGAGCACTCGAGTTTTCCTGCATATTCATGAGGAACAGCCCGGGCAGACGCCCATGATATCGGGCTTATGAAGCACATCGCGGTCCTTACGAGTGGTGGTGATGCCCCCGGCATGAATGCGGCGATACGCGCCGTCACGCGCAGCGCGCTCGATCTGGGCATGACGGTCTATGGAGTGCGCCAAGGCTGGCAAGGCCTGGTCGAGGGTCAGTTCCGGCAACTGAGTGCGCGCGACGTAGGCGGCATCATTCAGGTCGGCGGCACATTTCTCGGCAGTGCTCGTTCAGCAGAATTCCGTGAGGAGAGCGGTCGGTCCAAGGCGCTTCGCAACCTTGCGCAATGGGGCGTCGATGGTGTGGTGGTTATTGGCGGCAACGGCTCACAGGCGGGCTCGCACATGCTCAGCCAGCTCGGGGTTCACGTGGTCGGCATCGCGTCAACGATCGACAACGACCTGTTCGGGACTGACATTACCATCGGCTGCGATACCGCCATCAATGTCACGCTTGGCGCGATCGACCATTTGCGCACGACCGGTTCCTCGCACAATCGCGCTTTTTTGGTCGAAACCATGGGAAGAGACTGCGGCTATCTGGCGATAATGGCGGGTCTCGCGGGCGGCGCAGAAGTCATCTCAATCCCTGAGTTCGAGGTGCCGGCGAGCGAGATTGCGCAGCGGCTGCGCGCCGCATTCGAGCGCGGCAAAACGCATGCGATCGTCGTGATTGCCGAAGGCGTCAAAGAGAATGCCGCCAAGATCCTCGCTTATTTCGACGCCGACAAGCAGAGGGCCGGATTTGAGCTGCGCGCCACGACCTTGGGGCACGTTGTGCGCGGCGCTCCGCCCAGCGCCTTCGATCGCTTGTTGGCTACGCGGTTGGGCGTCAATGCCGTCAAGGCCCTCAGCAATGGCGAGACCGGCGTATTGGTCGGCTATCAGAAGAACGAGGTCACGCGAACGCCGCTCGCCGACATCGTAGGACGCACCAAGCCGGTAGATACGGAACTGGTCGAGCTTGCGCGTATCCTCGCAAAATGATTGCGTAAGGGCCGGACTTGCTCACAGCCGACTGATTACCGTGTACACTAGATAGACGAATAAGATCATCCCCAGCAGAAGAAGCAGTGCCACGAGCGTCATATCCAGCCGTGCGCCGGGGCCCGGCCGTACCTCTTTTGCGTCGATTTCGAGCGTGGTCTTGCGAAAGCGGACCGCGGCGAGAGCCATCATCACGCCGCCCAGCACGATCAGCAGCAGGCCGGAGATGTCTCCGACGATCTGACTGCCCGCCGTCAAGGGTCGCGCGGCGAGGGACGAGGCCGCCATTCGGAGGAACAGGTCGAACTTCTGGACCAGAAAGCCGAACGCCATGATGGCGATCGCCGTGCGCACCCAGGCGAGAAACGTCCGCTCATTCGCCGCGTGGTCGCTGTACCGCTCGATCATCCTAAATGAACTTTATTGATTCTGTTTGCAGCGTTGGGGCCAGTGACGCGCCAGACGGCAAAGCACGTCGTATAGATCCGAGCAAGCGCGGGAGCGTCGGCACCACCTCAACGGCAATCGCGAACAGAGCGAGGATTTTCCTGAACACTTTCGTTCGTCCCGTGGCTCGCTCAATGATATTCTGGGGCGCTGATTACTCGGCGCGAGGGTAATTGTATGCGTTCGCTATTCCTTCTAGGACATCGCAAAACGGCTCGGCTGCTGGTTGCCGTGATCACCGCGTGGACGGCATTCGGCGCCCTGCCAGGGAACGCTGCAAACATGGTGATCGATCTCACCTATGATTCGGTGATGGATATGGTGCGGCCGGAAATTCACCCCGGCATCGCCGTGCACCACAACCTGCAGGTCACGGTGTCGGGGGGCGGCAATCTCTCCGAGGGCCGCAACCGCAGCGCTGGTCCCTATCAGGATCGAAATGCGATGATGCAGGTGCTGGGCAGCTCCGGCGACGACGCGGCATACGCGTCTTGGCGGGTGGCGCCGGACGGCCGGCTCGTGCGCGTCCAGAATGATCCGCAAAGCACGCGCACTATGACCGTGACCTTATTGCCGGGCAACAACTGCCGCCTCGAGGTCGTCGACCAGCTGAAGCCCGGGTTCAGTGAGTATGCGTTTCTGCGCATTTCAACCCACACGATCGGGTATTTCTCGACCTATCGCGTCACCCGCACCTCCTGCGCGATCCATTGACCGCCGGTGATTGTGGGCGCCCGATCACTGCTGCGAGATACGGAACAGAGGTGCGTGCCGCGCGCCATTGCGGGTCGGTCGGATCAGTTCGATTTCGCCGACCTGTTCGAGGCCGCAGCGCAATAAGACCCTTTGCGAAGCCAGGTTGCTCGGGTCGGTGTAGGCGCGGATAGTTGCCATGCCGAGGGTGCGCAGCCCGTAATCGATTACCGCGGCGACGGCTTCACGCGCATACCCGTTGCCCCAATGCGGCTGGCCTAGCCAATAACCGAGCGCCGGTTCCTCGCTTTTGTCGCCGGTGCTGCCGTCCAATCCGATGCCGCCGATCAGGCGATCGCATTCCTTCAATGCGATGGCGAAGCGCAGCGGACGACCGGTTGCGTGGTCCTGCTGCACCCGCGCGATCCACTCCCGGCCGTCCGCTTCGGTGTAGGGGTGGGGCACGGAGGAAACCCAGCGCGCGACCTCCCAGTTATTGATTAAGGCGACCAAGTCGGTGAGATCATCATCGCGCAGCGCTCGCATACGAAGCCGATTGGTTTCGATCACGACGCCGTGCTCTCCGGGCCGCCGTGTCGGCGGCGGGTTTCCGAGGGTCAGGCGGCGGCTTTTCGATTGGCCGCGAGCCTCTCGTCGACGAGGGCGACGGTCTGGTCCACGACCGCATTGCGCATGCCGTATTGCGCGCCGATCAGCTGCACGAGCCGGTCCGTCCGCTCGATATTGGGGGCGCCGTTGTTGAGGGCCCGGGCGGCAGAGGATGGCCGCACCAAGTCGTTTGCGGCGGCGGCATATTTCTCGAACGGCACCAAATCGTCAGGCGATGCGCCGAGCCGCTCGCATATGCCGCATACCCAGTTGTAGACCGACTTGAAGTGCCTACATCGTTGTGCACGGCGTCCTTGATGTCGATCGCGCCATCCTTTGTCACGCAGCGGTAGTTGCCGGTCAGCAGCATCGCCCATTTGGCGAGCGGCACGAAGATCGAGTCGTGGACCTTCAACTTGACCGGCAGCTGGATCGGTCCGTCGCCCGGATCGTACCGCGCCGCCTCGATGTCCGCCTCCATCTCGCGCAGTATCGCGGTGGATTTGTCGGAGTCGAACCGGGCCACCTTGAAATTGGTCGGCAAGGTGACCTGCAGTACGTTGATCTTCTCGCCGGGCGGCCGGATGGCCTGCGGGTCCGGGCTGCACAAGGTCAGGTGCCCGGGCTCGAAATTGTCCCAGACGCTCGCATCGGTAAAGGCGGGTTTGAGCGCGTCCGTCTTCAGCCCGGGGATGCGCTTCAGATAAGGCAAGGGCGGCATGTTCATGATCGACATGCACGGCACCCGGGACCGCGCCACCGCGTCGAGCAATTCGCGAACGCCAGGGGAGCGGTATTGCGGCTCCTGCATCGCCAGGGCGACGAGATCGTAGTCCTTCGGGTTGACGTCGCCGGGGCCGGCTGCAGCAAGCTTGCCCGGCAATTTCCGCGAGTTGAGCTCGATCGGCTCCCTTCTGCCTCTGATCGGCAGCCTTATTCGGGCGCCGTCCTTGTTGAACGCCTCCACCTCCGCCGGGAGGCACACCATCGTTATCTTGTGGCCGCCGAACAGCAGCTTCGTTGCCAGCAGCGAACCGTAAGAAGCCCCCATGATCAGGATGTTGTAAGTCGCCATACCGCCATCTCCTCCCAAAGCCGGATGGATCTTCTGGTCCGACGATGCCGGATGCCGAGTATTTGGGCAAGCCTCCTCGCCGAGGATCGCGGCCAGACCGGCACGAAAGTCTGGGTACCGCAAGGTCACGCCGAGCTCGCTCTTGATCAGCCGGTTCGATACCCGCTTGTTATCGTCGTAGAAGCTGCGCGCCATCGGCGAGAGCCCGGCGGCTTCGAGCGGCACGAGCGGCGGTGCCGGCATGCCGAGCAGCGCCGCGGCGTGAGCGACGACAGCCTCGGGCGGCGCGGGGACGTCGTCGCAGACATTATAGATGGCTCCCGGCCGCGGCCGGCTGATCGAGGCGGCGAGCACATGCGCCAGATCGTCGACATGGATGCGGGAGAATACCTGGCCCGGCTTGTCGATCCGTTTCGCCGTGCCGGCGCGGAGTGGTTCGAAGGGGCTGCGGCCGGGGCCGTATATGCCGGCGAGGCGGAAAATGTGCACCGGCACGCGGCGGCAGCGCCAGAGATCGAGCCAGCCCGCTTCCGCGGCGACCCGCCGGCGGCCGCGCTCGCCGCTCGGCGACAACGCGGCGGTCTCGTCCACCCAGCCACCGCCGCGGTCACCGTAGACACCCGTCGTCGAAAGATAACCGAGCCAACGCAGGCGCTTGATGGCTGCGATGTCCTCGCCATGCAGCGCCAGCACGGGGTCGCCGGCGGCATCCGGAGGAACCGACACGAGAAGATGCGTGACCCCGTCCAACGCTTCCCGCGACAGGGGATGGTCGCGGTCGAAGACGTCGACTGGAAACCCTGCTGCGCACAGGGCCGACGCCTGGCCCGCGGTTCGACAGGTGCCGGCGACGATCCAGCCCTCGGCGACGAGCCGGCGCGCGAGCACCTGCGCGGTGTACCCGAAACCGAAGCAGAACAAACATGGGACCGTCATGACGAGGTCCCGGCGGCCGCCGGTACGGTGCTGGCCGACAACACGACCGGGTCGGCTTCGAGCGTTTCGGCGATGCGGCTTTGCTTGAACCGGGCCCAAACCCAGAAGCCGCACGAGACAAGCGCGCCGACGGCGAGCGGCAGGCGCAGGCCGAAATGCCCGCTGAGCGAGCCCATCAGAACCGCCCCGATCGCCGGGCCTGCCCGGAAGATCATTCCGTAAAGCGCCATGATCCGGCCGCGCAGCTGAATATCGACCGCCGCTTGGATCAGGGTCTGTGCGCCGACTCCGGTGATCGTCATCGCGGCGCCGGCCACGAAGACGCAGGGAAGCGCCAGGTAGAACTGGTTCGTCAGAGTGAAGGCGAGGATCGCCAGCGATATGATCAGCGTGTTGCCGAGCACGAGGCGGGTCAGCCCGGCGATCGCCGGGCGCACCAGCATCCAGCCGGCGCCGAAGATCGCGCCGAGCCCTACCGTCGAGGTCAGGGTTGCCAGACCCTGCGGTCCTCGCCCGAAGACGCTGTCGGCAAATCCGGGGAACAGCTCGACAAAACCGCGCGTCCCGACCGTCGTGATCGTAAACAGTAGCAGCATCGGCGCGATCCCGGGATGGCGGCTGGCGTAGCCATAGGCCTCGGCCGAGGCCTTGAGGACACTCTGGGTCGCGGCGACCGGCAATGCGGGAAGGCTGCGCAAATTGGCCATTGCGACGAGAAAGACGATGTAGGTTGCCGCATTGACCGCAAAGGCGGCGCCGACGCTGACCTTGGCGATGACGATGCCGGCGACCGCCGGGCCGAGAAATCGGGCGGAATTGAAGATGATCGCATTGATCGCCAGCGCCGAAGGCAATGCCGCGCGATCCACCAGGGTCGGGATCAACGCGAGACGCGACGGCTGCGCCACTGCGTTGAAGACGCCGAGAAGCAATGTCAGTGCGAACAACAGCTCGATCGTGATGGCGCCGGTGTAGACGAGGACCGAGAGCAGGGTTGCCTCGATGCTGCCCGCAATCTGCGTCACCCGAATGATCCCGACCCGGTCGCGGCGGTCGGCGAGCGCACCGGCGAGCGGGCTCAAAAACACCACCGGAAAGAATTCGGCCATCGACAGTATGCCGAGCCAGGCCCCGGAGTGGGTCAAGGTCCACGCCAGCCAGCCGACCGCGACGCGCTGCATCCACACGCCGATCAGCGAGACGGCGTTCCCGCTCGCATAGATGCGGTAGTTCCTATGGGTGAAGGCCTGGACGACATTGCCAAGTCCACCGGGAAAGAGCCGGCCTCGGACGAGCGACAGGGCTGGCAGCTCGAACCCTCAGCGCTGCGGCAGGTGCGGGGCGAGACGGCCGCCGATGCGGATCGGCTCAACCGACAGGGCCAGACCGGTTTTGTCGTCCGTCTCGAGCAGGATGCCGCACAATGTTGCTTCGCCCTCGGCGACTTGCGGGCGCTCGCCGGGCATCTTGGTGACGAACTTAAGGACCGCCGGGCCTTTTTGCATGCCGATCACCGAATCATAATCGCCGCACATTCCGGCGTCGGTCTGATAGGCGGTGCCGCCCGGAAAGATCTGGTTGTCGGCGGTCGGCACGTGGCAGTGTGACCCAAAAACGGCCGAGACGCGGCCATCGGCGAAATGGCCGAGCGCCATCTTTTCGCTCGACGCCTCGGCGTGAAAGTCGACGAGGATCGCCGCAGCCTCGACGCCGAGGCGGAATTCGGCAAGGAGCTCTTCGAGCCGGGCGAAGGGGTCATCAAGCGCCTCCATGAAGAGCCGGCCCATCAGATTGACGACGAGGAGGCTCTGCCCTCTGACCGGATGGAGCTGCCATCCGGCGCCGGGAGTTCCCTTCGGGAAGTTCGCCGGGCGCAGGACCCGCGGATCGCGGTCGATATACGGGATGATCTCGCGCTGGTCCCAGACGTGATTGCCGGTGGTCAAGACATCGACTTCGGCATCGTAAAATTCACCACAGAGGCGTTCGGTCAGGCCACGCCCCGCGGCCGCGTTCTCGGCATTGACGACAACCAGGTCGAGGGCGAATTGACGGCGCAAGGCCGGCACGTGCTTTTTGACAGCCTCACGGCCCGGCCGTCCGACGACGTCTCCACAAAACAGGATGTTCACGCGGCGCCCCAGGCGGGAAATGGCTTGCGGAGTGGAGCCGGCTCGGCCGTCGGCGTGCAACTCCTCCGTGGCCCGCCGCAGCAGGTGGGTGGCCATGTGTCGAAGCCACGACTTCGACAGAGACGGCCCCCAAGAGGTAGGTATCGGCCCCGGGGCAACATGCGGCCTAACGCACCGTCCAGCCCCACTCCGCATCAGGGAAGCTAGGGTGTCTGCAGCCTCGCCGCAATAGGCGCGACCCGCCCGGCCGTTTCGTCTCTCCCATTTGACGCGTTTTCGGCGCCGTTGCGCGCCCGCTCGATCGCATCATTGGCGTCCGAGAGCTCGTCGGCGATGACAAGCGCCGCGAGCAGCAACAGCCGGGCCTCTCCGATCTGACCCACGCTGCCGACGAACTCGGCCACCTTTGCGTCGACATATTGCGCAAGACGCCTGATGCGGGTCTCCTGTCCGTCGTCACAGGTGATCGCGTAGGAGCGGCCGTTCACCGGCACACTGACCTGGCCCATGTCTCCCCCCGTTAAGGACCTCCCAAGATCAGCGGACTTTCTCGAATTTGCGGAAGCAGCGCAAATTCTCAGGCCTCGGTTCGCCCGGGAAGGCCCCCGGCCACAAGGTCCACGCGACCTCGCCGACATAGAGGTCGCCGCGCGAATTGGCGCACATGCCGTGCGGGCCGATGAACCCGGTCGGCGCCAGGCTCGCATGCGGGTCCCCAAACCGGCTCAGCAATTTGCCCTGGTGGTCGACGATGCTGACCCTGGGCCCAAGGTTCGGGCTCTTCAAATTGACCGCCATCGACGGACCGAGCTCGCCGATATAGCAGACCGGATGGCGGGTATAATCCATATAGAGGCCGCATGGGCGGTGCAGGTTATTCCACTGCGTCTCGTATTTGCCGTTGCCGTCGAACACCTGGACGCGGTGGTTTTCGCGGTCGGCGACATAGATCCAACCTTCGGCGTCGGTGCAGATATTGTGCACGATGTTGAACTCGCCCGGGCCGGTGCCCGGCTCGCCCCACGACATCAGCAATTTGCCGTCCGGCGAGTATTTATGAACCTTGGCGTTGCCATAGCCATCGGAGACATAAATCTCGCCTTTCGGCGAGAGGGCGGTATGAGTGCAGCGGTGAAAGGGCTCGCCGCTCATATAGGGGGCCGGCTTGCCGGGGACGCCGATCTCCAGCAATAGCTTGCCGTCGAGCGAGCATTTGCGCACGAAATGGCCGCCATCGTCGGTCAGATAGATCGAATCGTCGGGCCCCATATGGACGCCGTGCGCCCGCGGATATTGACCTTCGCCCCAGGAGCGCAGGAAGTTTCCGTCGCGGTCGAACACCATGACCGGGTGCTCGCCGCGGTTGAAGGCATAGACATTGTCCTTGCCGTCGATGCCGACCGCGGCGACCTCCTTGAAGGACCAGCCGTCGGGCAGTTTCGCCCAGTTCTCGACGATGCGGTACTTGAAGTCGCCGGTGCCAACGATCTCTGTCATTGCGTTCTCCCTCACAATTTCGTCACCCCCGCGAAAGCGGGGGTCCAGAGCCTGCCTCCGGCTTGAATTGGGCAGCCGCCGCAGCCTTGGCGCTTCTGGATTCCCGCTTTCGCGGGAATGACAAGAAGAGCGGTAAAGCCCTCAATGCACGCGCTCGTATTTCTGCAGCGAGCGGATGTAAGCCGGCCGCGGCGTGTCGGGGTAGAATTGCGGCCATTGCGTCCACGACACCTCGCCGACATAGAGGTCGCCGCGCGAGTTCGACGCTGAGCCCATGCGGGCCGAGAAACGCGGTCGGCGCGGTGCCGGCGTGCATGTCGCCAAAGCGCGACAACAGCTTGCCCTGGCTGTCGACGATGCTGACCCGGGGTCCGAGGTTCGGGCTGTTGCGGTTGACCGGCTGGACCGGGCCGAGCTCGCCGATATAGCAGACCGGATGACGGGTATAGTCCATGTAGAGCCCGCAGGGCCGGTGCAGATTATTCCATTGCGTTTCGTATTTACCGTTGCCGTCGAAGACTTGGACGCGGTGGTTTTCGCGGTCGGCGACATAGACCCAGCCATCGGCGTCGGTGCAGATGTTGTGCACGATGTTGAACTCGCCGGGGTTGGTGCCGGGGCCGCCCCACGACATCAGCAATTTGCCGTCGGGCGAATATTTGTGCACCTTGGCGTTGCCATAGCCGTCGGAGACGTAAATTTCGCCCTTCGGCGACAGGGCGGTGTGGGTGCAGCGGTGGAACGGCTCGCCGCTCATATAGGGCGCCGGCTTGCCGGGGACCCCGAGCTCGAGCAACACCCTGCCGTCGAGCGAGCATTTGCGGACGAAATGGCCGCCATCATCGGTCAGATAAATCGAATCGTCCGGACCCATATGGACGCCATGCGCCCGCGGATACTGGCCCTCACCCCAGGAGCGCAAAAAATTGCCCTCGCGATCGAACACGATGACCGGGTGTGCGCCGCGGTTGAAGACGTAGACGTTGTCCTTATCGTCGACCCCTACTGCACCGACCTCCTTGAACGACCAGCGATCCGGCAGCTTCGCCCAATCCTCGACGATGCGGTACTTGAAGTCGCCGGTGCCAACAATGATCGCCATGCTGGGCTCTCCCTGATCTGCCAAGCGGCAGGTTATCGAAGCCACCAGCTTGAAACAATCCTCCTCCAGGCGGCAGCTCGCTACGACCCAAATCGTGCAGCAACGGCGTCCTCGCTTGGGATGAACCAGAAGTCGCCGTCGAGCGGAGCACCCACCGGAACGAGTTCTCCGTTCGGCGACAGCTCGCACGCGACATAGCCGCGCGCGGCGAGAAAGGCGAAGGCGGCCTCGATCTGGTCGCCGGCGCGTGCCAGATGCTGCCGCGACAGCTCGATCAGTATGGCCGGCCGGAAGCGCCGCAAGGTTTTCTCGGCGCCGCGCAGAAAGGCGAGCTCCCAGCCCTCGATGTCGGCCTTGATGAAATCGACGCGGTCGATGCGAGAGCGCGGCGACGACCGCATCGAGCGTCGTCACCGCCACCAGCTCCTGCTCGACCGCCGCCCAGCGGTCTTGCGGCCGGCCCAGATGCGACAGGCCGAACCCGTAGCTGCCATGTGCCTTGACCGGCACGCTCAGCGTGTCGAGCCCATCGACCGCGCCGAGCGCCATTGGCAGCACCGACACATTGCCGAGCCGGTGCAGCCACACCACCGTCCGCAAGATCGAGCGCGCATAGCTGCCGGGCTCGACGGCATAAACCCGCCCGGCCGATGCGGCGCGCGCGAACAGTTTTGTGTATTGGCCGGCATGCGCCCCGACATCGAAGACCACCGCCTCGGCCGGCACGAACCGCGCGATCGTCGCCGCCAATGCCCGATGGTGCTGCTGCGCCGTCGCCTTGAACAGATGAGCGAGGAAGCTGCCCGTCAACCGCCAGCGATAGGGGACGGCATGCACGGTTTGGTGCCGCCGTCCGCCGCCCGCCAAAATCGGCTTTGCCGAAGGGATAGCGTGACGCGAACGCATGAGCCTACTAGGATTGGGCGAACACGGCGAGCGATGCCGGCAACCCTGATATGGGAGAAGACGTTATGGCGAAAAAGAAGATAGCGATCGTCGGCGCGGGAGCCGTCGGCTGTTATGCCGGCGCCCACATGGTCCAGGCCGGTGAGGATGTGACCTACATCGATCCGTGGCCGGAAAATGTCGAGGCCATCCGCAACGATGGTCTGCGGGTCACCCATATCCGCGATGTCGAGCCGTTCACCGTCAAGCCTCGCGCCCTGCATCTCACCGAGGCGCAGCAGCTCGCCAAGGAGGCGCCGATCGACATCGCGTTTGTCTGCATGAAGTCCTACGACACTGCGTGGGCGACCGCGATGATCAAGCAATATCTCGCGCCCGGCGCATACGTTGTGTCGTTGCAGAACTGCATGAACGAGGAGACGATTGCCGGCATTGTCGGCTGGGGCAAGACCCTGGGCTCGATCGCCAGCTCCATTACAGTCGAACTGCACGCCCCGGGTCAGGTGCGCCGTGCCGCCGGCAAGTCGGGCTCGCGCCACACCGTCTTCCGGGTCGGCGAAGTCCATGGGCGCATCACCGAACGCGCCCAGGAGGTGTGCGGGCTGGTCGGTTATGCTGATAGCGCGATGGTGACGGAAAATCTGTGGGGCGAGCGGTGGTCGAAGCTCGTGACCAATGTCATGGGCAATGGTCTCTCGGCCTGCACCGGCATGATTACGCGCGACATGATCAAGAACGACGCGATCCGTCATTTCTCGAACCGGCTCGGCAGCGAGGCGATCCGCGTCGGGCAGGCGCTCGGATACACGTTCGATGAAGTCAGCCACATGGATCCGGAAACCCTGGCTCGTGCCGGCGAAGGCGATCCGGCGGCGCAACGGGAAATCGACGAGCACCGTCTCGGCGAGGCCAACCGGCCCGGCGGCGGCGAGCACCGCCCGTCCATGGGTCAGGACATGGTGAAAGGCCGCCGCACCGAGATCCAGTTCCTCAACGGCTTTGTCGTGCGTGAGGGCGAGAAGGTCGGCATCGCCGCGCCGACCAACGCGATCCTGACCGACATCGTCACTCGGGTCGAGCGCGGCGAACTGAAGCCGGACCCGAAGCACATCACCGACCTGCGGCTCAACTGACGTTGATCGGCCGGCAATCGGTCGATCAACGTCACCCCGGCTCGACCGGGGATCTCGTGCCGCTTCGTGAATGGCCGGGTCATGTCCGGCCATGACGAGCAAGAAGGAGCATCCGACGTGCTCGCTGTCGTCAACACCTCCAAAGCCTCCGCACCCGTGGAGATCCGCGAGGTACCGGAGCCGGAGCCAAGGCCGAACGAGGCGCTTGTCGAGGTGCGGGCATTTTCGCTCAACCGCGGCGAATTGCGGCTTTTCCAGATCCGTCCCGAAGGCTGGCGGCCGGGCCAGGACATCAGCGGGGTCGTCGTCCAGGCCGCGGCGAACGGCAGCGGCCCGAAAGCCGGCGCACGCGTCGTCGCGCTAACCGACAACGCCGGCTGGGCGGAGCGTGCTGCGGTGCCGGCGCGCCGGATGGCGGTATTGCCGGACAACGTCCTCATCGAGGAAGCCGCCGCCCTGCCGGTCGCTGGCTTGACGGCATTGCGCACATTGCGTCATGGCGCCCCCCTCCTCGGCAAGCGTGTGCTGGTCACCGGCGCTGCCGGCGGTGTCGGTCATCTGGCGACGCAGATCGCCGCTCGCTCCGGGGCGCGCGTCACTGCCGTGGTCGGCGGACCCGAGCGGGGCCGTCACCTGCGCGGGGCGGACGAGACCGTCGAAACGATCGAGAGCGTTCAAGGCAATTTCGCGCTGATCCTCGAATCCGCTGGCGGGTCCTCCCTCGCCGCCGCAATCGCTCATATTGACGCGCAGGGAACGATCGTCGTGTTCGGCAACTCGTCGGGCGAGCCGACGCCGTTCAGCTTTCGCGATCTGGCTGAGCACCCGAATGCGCGTGTTCAAGGCTTCTCCTACTTCACGTCCGAAGCCGAGGAGCGCTTTGCGCCCGATCTGGCATTATTGGTCTCGCTGGTCGCCGATGGTTCATTAAAGCCGCATCTCGTCGAGCACAGCTGGCGCGAGCTCGCTCGGATCGGTCCGCAACTGCGCGACCGGCAAATCCGCGGTAAAGCCGTATTCCACATCGATTGAACGGAGGACAGCTCAATGACGATCAAGGCAGGCGACCGGATCCCCTCGGTGACGATGCGCTATCTGACCCCGGAAGGCGTGAAGACCGTCAGCTCGGACGAATTCTTCGCCGGCAAGAAGGTCGCTTTGTTCGCGGTCCCGGGCGCCTATACGCGGACCTGCTCGCAACGGCATTTGCCGGGCTACGTCACCAATGGCGCCGAGATCAAGGCTAAAGGGGTCGACACGATCGCCTGCATTGCGGTCAACGACCCGTTTGTCATGGGCGCCTGGGGCAAGGAGCACAATTGCGGAGACGACATCGTCATGCTGGGCGACGGCAGCGGCGAGTTCACTCGCGCCATCGGCCTCGAGCTCGACCGCAGGAAGGAAGGCATGGGGATGCGCTCGCAACGCTATTCGATGCTGGTCGACAACGGCATCGTCAAGGCGTTGCACGTCGAGGAGCCGGGAGTATTCGACGTTTCCAGTGCCGAAGCTATGCTGAAGGCGCTCTGACGCGCAATGCGGTACGGCGCCCTCGCTGCCGCTCTCGTGGCCGGGTTTGTCGCGGTGCCGGCACTGGCTCAGCAGCTGTGGGCGCCCTTGCCGCATCCGACCGACAGCGGCAAGCCGGTCATTTTCGACCCGCAATTCGCGGCTAAGGCGGAGAATGACCGGCGCCTCGGCTGTGCGCCCGGATCGCAGTGCCGGTGGCAGCTATTGGGTGTGGTACAGAACAATGGGGCCGTCGAGCTGCGGGCTACTGCCTTGATGTGGTGAGTTTCGCAGCAGTGACGAAGCGGTACACCTTGTCGAGATCTTTGCCATTGCCGTTGGCTCGGTCCGTCTTGGTTTTCGAATCGACGCCTGCCGGCCGCACTGCGGCAATCGCTGCGGCGACGTTATCTGCGTCTAGACCGCCGGCAAGGATGGCAGGCACGCCGACTTCGTCGACAATGCGTCGGCTTATGCTCCAATCGTGCACGCGTCCGCGGGCGCCGATCTGTTTGTCGCCGGGATCGTGGCTGTCGAGCAGCAGGAAGTCGGCGACGCCCCGATAATCCCCCGCGCATTCGATGCTCCTTTCGTCAACGATCGGGATCGCCCGCATGATCCGAACTTTGGGGAACGCGGCCTTGAGCACCTGCGCGTCTTGGACGGAGAACAGATCGACCGCTGCCCCGATGTGAATGATGTCGGGCCGGGTTTGCTCGACGATCCGTGCAATCTCATTGGGATCCGGCGAAAGCGACAACGCTACCCGCTTGGTTTCCGGCGGCAGTGCGGCGTATATCGCGCTCGCCCGGTCCGGCGGCAGCTCGCGCGGAAACGCGCCGTCTCCAACCAGCACCCCAATGTGGTCGACCCCGATTTGCGCCAGGGCAACGGCTTCCTCGAGCGTCCGAACCTCGTAGATCTGTACCAGCATGCAGAAAATTCCGGGATTCCGGGGCGGCTCAAGAGAGGAGCTTCGAGCTGAATGCGTTGTAGCCCCTCTCCCGCACCGTGCGCACCGTGGGAGAGGGCGGCGAGCGCAGCGAGAGGGGTGAGGCTCTTGCCGCGGCCCGAATTTTCTCCCAGCGTGGTTCGGCATGCATATTGCCCTCTGTCCGCCGATCCCGTCCTTGCTTTGAGACCCAACATGCCAGATGACGACATCAATGCCTTTGTGCCCGGTCCGCGGGTCCATATCGAGGGGCGGCCGGGCGGGCCGCTTTCCGGTCTGACTTTTGCGGCCAAGGATTTGTTCGACGTGGCCGGGCATCCGACCGGCGGCGGCAATCCCGACTGGGCGCGCTCGAACGAGGTGCCGGCGCGGCATGCCTGGGCCGTGCAGCGGCTGCTGGACGCCGGCGCGACATTGATCGGCAAGACGATCACCGACGAGGTCTCACTAGGCATTGTCGGCGAAAATGCGTTTTACGGGACGCCAGTCAACCCGCGGGCGCCCGGCCGAGTGCCCGGCGGCTCTTCATCGGGCTCGGCCGCTGCGGTCGCCGCCGGGATCTGCGACACCGCACTCGGCACCGATACGGGCGGCTCGGTACGTGTTCCGGCGAGTTTCTGCGGGCTTTATGGCATTCGGCCGACGCATGGCCGGCTTCCCGTCGCGGGAATGATGCCGCAGGCGCCGAGCTCCGACACGACGGGCTGGTTCGCGCGCGAGGCCGCCTCCTTCGCCAAAGTGGCGAGCGTCATGCTCGACGAGCCGATCCCGTCGGCATTGCCGGACAGGCTGATCGTCGCAGTCGATGCTTTCGCCTTTGCCGATCCGGAAGTCGGCGCCGCCTTGCAGCCAACGGTCGAGCGGCTGCAAGAGATGGTTGGCGATACGCGCGAGGAGGTCATGGCCCCGGCGGGCATTGTGCAGTGGGCGCGGGCGCAGCGCACTCTGCAGCCCTCCGAGGCCTGGCTGACCTTTAAGGATTGGATCGAGCGCGACAACCCTCGCTTCGCGTACAGCGTCGCGCGAAATTTGTTTACGGGATCGCAAATCCCCGAAACAGAGCGCCAATGGGCCCAATCTGGTACGGCACGAGGCGCGCGGCCGGATGCGCCATCTGCTGGCGCCGGGCACAATCCTCTGCCTCCCGACGACCCCATTCCCGGCGCCCAAGCGCGGCGAGCCGCTGTCGGTCGCAAGCGCCCAGCGCGACCGCATCCTGTGTCTGTGTGCCCATGGCGGGCTCACCGGAGCGCCGCAAGTAAATATTCCCGGCGCCGAGGTCGATGGCTTACCGGTTGGCTTATCGATCGTCGGGGGTCCCGGCAGCGACGCGACGCTCGTCGCGGTCGCCGCCGCACTCACGAGAATGTGATCGACCGGCTCGGAGCAGCCGGCAAGCATTTTCCAATTTGATCGTTGCTCGCCCGTCGAGGCTTCCGATAAGTAGTTAAAATACTTCCGTAGGAGGCAGGACCATGAGGCGTTCTTCTCGCGTTCTCTCGGTTATCCTGGTCGGGTTTGGGCTGTCAGCAGCGATTGCCGATGCGACTCCGATCACCGGCTATTCTCAGACCAATCTCGTCTCGGATTTGCCTGGGATTGCTGCCGTCCAGGATTCGAATTTGCAGAACCCTTGGGGTGTTTCGGAGAGCGCGACGAGCCCTCTCTGGATCTCGGATCAACATGCAGGTGTATCCACCCTTTACACGGTGAACGGGCTGAGCGCGACCCCGGCGGGCGGGCCCCTCGTGGTCACGGTCCCGACGCCCACCGGCCAGGTCAACAATTCAATCGGCGGTGTTGCCACGACGTCCTTCGTGACAAATCAATCCGGCACCCCCACCGCCGCGCATTTCATCTTTGCCAGTCTCAACGGCAACATTTATGCCTGGGCCGCGATGCCGAACCCGGCTGCGCTTGCAGCGACGGGTCCGGCGGGAGCCTCTTACACCGGTCTGGCCATTGGGGGTACCACCGCGGCGCCGCTCCTCTACGCAGCCAACAACGCGGCGGGTACTGTCGACGTCTTCAACGGCTCCTTCCAGCTTGTGGGCCAATTTACCAATCCCAACCTGCCCGCCAACCTCGTCCCGTTCAATGTGCAGAACATCGGCGGCGCGATCTATGTGACTTACGCACCGGCCGGGCATTTAGCCCAGACCACGGCTACGGTCGGAGCTGTGGCGATTCTCAACCCCGATGGGACTTTCACGACATTCAGCACAAGCAGCCAGCTCGCCGCGCCATGGGGCATCGCTTTAGCCCCGACCGGTTTCGGCCAGTTCAGCGGCGACCTGCTGATCGGCAACTTTGCCTACGGCAACCTCAGCCCCCTCGGCGGGGAAATCAACGCCTACGACCCGACTAACGGAAACTTTCTCGCGACCCTCGACAGCAACTCGGCCTGGCAAGGGCTTTGGGCCTTAACCTTCGGGAATGGCGGCAGCGGCGGCAGCCCCGACATTCTCTATTTTACCACCGGTCTCAATGCCGAAGCCGATGGTCTGTTCGCCGCTCTTTCGGTTCCGGAGCCGAGCACAATAGCCATAGTTGGGGTGGGCCTATTAAGCCTTTGCGCCTTGCGGCGCCGGCGTCCCCTCCGTCTTCGGGACGAAGCTGCCGGGTAGTTCCGGACTTCACCGGAAACATCATGCGATCAGAAATATACGCCGTCCCTCGACAGCGTTGCTGCGGTGCTGTAATGTTTCGAACGAACCATGAACAGAGGGCGCGGCATGACACGGGCTTCGATCCAAGCGCGTCAGCAGACTGAACGGCGGTTTCCTGTGCGAATTCGAATCGCCGTGCCGCCCGATGGGCTGGGCCGCCAAATCGAGATCATGCATGCTTGGCTCGACGAGACCTGCGGTGCCGAGGGCTGGGGGATGGCCCCCGCGGGGTTGGCCGGCGTCCTCAACGATGCGATCGCGTTTTATTTCGAAGACACCGCTTTCGCCCATGCGTTTGTCGCCCGCTTTTGTTGCGGCTATCGGATCGAAACAGTCGAAGGCGCATTTGCCCTGCGTAACGATGCGCCACCGGTGCGTCGAGGCGCCTCGATTCATAAGACGCCGTAGGGAACCCCACACCGGCCGGGCCGGGGCCCCCCGTTTCGGTGAAGTCAACCCGGAACCCCACAGCTCGATGTGATGACCCTGTTTGGCTGGGCCGGACTGGCTGGGACAACCTTTGCCGCGGCACTCCTGCAGGCGGTAAGCGGGTTTGGTTTTGCCGTGCTCGCGGTTCCGCTCTTTCTGCTGCTGGTCGATCCGGCGCAGGCTGTTCAACTCGCCATTATTCTCACGACAGCGCTCTCACTCGCGGTGGTTTCGAGATTGCGGCGAACCGTCGCTCCGGCGCTGTTGCTGCGCCTGAGTGTTGGCAGTCTCGCCGGGTTGCCGATCGGGCTGTTTGCATTCCGCTACGCCGACCCGCTGCTGGTCCGGCTCGGGGCCGGCGCCATGATCCTTGCGTTTGCGGTGATAATGGCAGGGTTCCAGCGTCGCGGCGGCCAACCCTGGGTGCCTTTCGGGATGACACAAACTCGCGACCTCGCCGCCGGGGCCGTCGCGGGGGCTGCGACCGCGCTGGTTGGAATGGCCGGTCCGCCGGTGCTGATCTATCTGTTGCTCGCCGGAACGGCGGCGCAAACCGTGCGCGCGACGCTTCTCGCATTCTTTGCGCTGTCATACGGGGCAACAGTCGTATCCCATGCCGCGACCGTCGGAATCCCTGATCCCACCTGGGTGATTGCCGGCATCTTGGCGCCCTTTGCCTTATTCGGCGGCCTTGCCGGGAGGCCGATCGGCGATCGTCTCGGCAGCAGCGGCTTTGCCATTCTGGCGATCGCGCTGCTCACCGTCGCGGGGCTTTATACGATCGCCGCCGCGAGCTTCGGTCTTGTCACTCGCAATCATGAAAATCTCGGGCGGCCGACAGAGATCGTTAAATGACTATGCAGAGCCGTGACGCGATCGCTAAAAATGAGTATGATCGGCAGTCGTACGCGAGGCTTTCACTCGACTCTCTCCCGTTTTGCGGGATAGCACGGCTGGCTTTCGCGAACGACGTCAACGAAGACTGTGAAGGCGTGGGTGAGATTATGATCGGGCCTCCGGGTTTGCCGAAATATGGACGCCGGGTCTTTGCGTTTGCTGCACCGAAACGGAGCCGATCGCGTCAGCATCAGCACGCATGGAAATGGGTTACCGGCATTTATCTTGCCGGAGTACTGGCGCATTTCAGTCACCACATGGTCGGCTTGCCAAACGGCAGCAACCCGTCGAGTGAGGCGTTGACGAGCGCTCCGCTGAGCCTGGTCTGGCCGGCCGACCTGATGAAAACCTTGATCGAACTCGGTTGACCGAACTCTGCCGCTAAGGGACGAGCCGGTTCCGTCGTTGTTAACTTTACTTCCTTCCTAGTCGGCTGCCGGGTATAAGCGAGAGCTTTGCGACAGGGGGGAAGACTACAATGCAAACAACGATCATAGTTGCGATCGGCTTTGCACTCGCCTGGGCCGCTTTCCCGGCCGAGGCGGCGACCCGGGCGCAGGGCAAGGCGGCGCCCGCTTGCTCTGCAATCAGTTTCCGCCCGCTCCCAGAGGGCATGCCTGATGGCGAGCAGCAGGCCGGTATGTACAAATCACGCAATGGGCGCCTCGAGTTGCGCACCGAGGTCAAGCAAGGAAACCCATCCGACTATTACGTAACCTCAGCCGGCAAGCGGGTCGCTGCCGCCCCGTCGAGCCTGCCGGAAGCCGCCGCGACCTGCGCCGCGGCGAAGAAGATGCCAAAACCGGAAACCCCCGCATCGTCCTGTACCGGTCAACGGTTCAAGGTCGTCGTCGCCCATTCCGGGGATCAACGCCTGGCACTGCTTTACGGCGAGAACGGCGGCAGCTGGCATTTCTGTTCCGCCGGCACATTCTAGCCGAGCACCACGCAGCTAGCTCAGGTCGGCTCGGAAAGCGCGGGCTCAGCGCGCCGCCAGCAGCGACATTGCGATCAGGTCGACTGGCCAGAACACCGCTGCCGAGAAGGCGACCAGGACTTCCGAGACTCCAATTGCCTGTTTGCCGGTATGCAGATGTTCGATCAGGTGATAGGCGAAGTCGCCGCTGGCCGCGAGCCCGTAGAGCAGGAGCGCCGCCAGCCACGCCGAGCGATGCGCACCTGATGCGTCAGGCGACTCGGATGTTCTTGAACTGCCACGGGTCATCGCGGTCCAGATCTTCCGGAAACAGCCGCTCGCGGCCCTCGAGCGGGGTCCAATCGCCATAAACACCGACGATATCCCCAAGATACGGCCTCGCGATTTGGAGAACGCGCTCGAAATCCATCTCTTCGGGCTCGACGATCCCCTGCCGCGGCCGCTCGATCGCCCAGATCATTCCCCCCAGAACCGCCGCGGTGACCTGCAGCGAGGTGGCATTATTGTGCGGTGCCACGCGCCGCGCTTCGCGCGATCGACAGGCGCGAGCCGTACCAATAGACACCTTTGGCCTGCCCCATCAGGAGCACCCCGAGTTCGTCGATCCCCTCGGCGATTTCCTCCATCATCAGCCGCTTGCGCGACTGCAGCTGAAAACTCTTTCCAGCGAACTCATGCAGGCTCAGCACCGCGTCGTCGCAGGGATGATAGGCATAGTGACAGGTCGGCCGGTGGCGGACCGAGCCGCCGTCCCTGACCGTCAGATAATCGGCAATTGAGATCGATTCGCCATGGGTGATCAGAAACCCGTGATAGGGCCCCTCGAGTGGGGTCCAGCTGCGCACGCGAGTTACCGCTCCCGGCCGCAGCAGGTATATCGCTGCGCCCGAACCAAAGTCGTGGCGGCGGCCATCCGACGGGAAATGCCGCTCGTGTGTTCCCCAGCCGAGCTCGGCTGGCTGTGAGCCTTCACTGACGAACCCGTCGATCGACCAGGTATTGACGAATTCACCCGGCTGCTTGGGCATGGTGGAGACTTGCGTATCGCGCTCGGCGATATGTATCGCCTTGACGCCGAGCGTCTCGGCAAGTCGGGCCCACTCGGCGCGGGTAGCCGGGACCGCATCCTGCAAACCGGCATTCCTCGCCAGATCAATCAGGGCCTGTTTCACGAAATGCGATACCAGACCGGGGTTGGCGCCGTGGGTCAGCACCGCAGTCGGGCCACGGGGATAACGGACACGAAGCGCCAAGGCGCTCTCGCGCAGGGCATAATTAGACCGCGCCGAAGGCGGCAGGCTTGGATCGGTGTAGCCGCCCGGCCACGGCTCGATGCAGGTGTCGAGATAGAGAGCGCCGAGTTCCTGGCATAATTCGATCAGCGCCACGCTAGACACGTCGACCGAGACGTTGAGGAGAAAATCGTCTCTGCCGAGCCGCGGTTGGAGCAGCGCGCGGTAGTTGCTGCGGGTCAGCGCGGTTTCGATGAAACGGATCCCGTACTCGGCTGCGACATCGTGTCCGCGTGCCTCGGCGGTGATGATCGTGATCCGGTCTGCGGCGATTTCCAGATGCCGCAGCAACAGCGGCAAGACGCCTTGCCCTATGCTCCCGAAGCCGACGATGACGAGGCGGCCGGGGAAGGCGACGTGCTTCTTGTCGAGCATGGCAGTCGAGGCTGATCGGGACACCTGAGCCGCTAACCTCGTCGATCGGTGAGAGGATTGCAACCGCCCGCACCTGGGCTAATGTGCGGCCGCTAATCTGGAGATTGGGGCGAATGCGGAAGTTGGTGACGGCGCTCGTCGTGGGCGCGCTGCTTGCGGCGGGTCCGGCACTGTCGCAGGCGAAAAGCGGCAAGGGGGGCGGCTACGAGCAGCTGAACCTGTTCAGTGAAGTCTATGACCGCATCCGCCAAGATGCGGTCGAACCGGTTGGTGAAGGAAAGCTGATCGGTGCCGCGATCGCCGGGATGTTGTCCGGGCTTGATGCCCGCTCGGCCTACATAAGCGAAGCTGCATACCGGGCGATGCAGACGCCGGCCAATGACGACCAGGCGAGCCTCGGGCTGGTAGTGACGCTCGAAAACGGGCAGCTAAAGGTGATCACCCCCCAGGACGGCTCGCCGGCGGCGCAGGCCGGGATCAAGCCGGGAGACTTGATCTACGCGATCGACAAGGATCCGACTTACGACCTGACCCTCGGCGAGGCCGAGCAGAAGCTGCGGGGCCCGGCTGGCAGCGCAGTCGAACTAAGCCTACGGCGCGACAATCGCGGGCCCATCAACGTCACGGCCAAGCGCGAGCGCTACAAGCTCCAGACGGTGGCCGGTCGCATTGAGGCAGGAAATATCCTCTATCTCCGGGTCGCCGGCTTCGACCCCGCAACCCCGGCGGCGCTCACCAATACGGTGCAGAATTTGCGGCAACAGGCCGGCAACAAGGTGATCGGCTTTATCCTCGATCTGCGAAACAATCCCGGCGGCGCCTTCGAGGCCGCTGTCGCGGTAGCCGATACCTTCCTCGACAAAGGCGACATTGCTGTCGTCAAGGGCCGCAAACCCGGCAGCCTCAAGCGGATCAGCGCCACTCCCGGCGATATTGCTCAAGGGGTGCCGATCGTTCTCCTGATCAACGGGGGGACGGCGAGGGAGGCAGAGCTTGTCGCCGCTGCCCTGCAGGACAATCGGCGAGCGGTGCTGGTCGGTACGAGGAGCTTTGGCGAGGCCTCGATCGAAAGCCTGATCCCGCTTCAGGGAAACGGCGCCATCCGGCTCACCACCGCCCGGTTCTTGACGCCCAGCGGCCAAAGAATTCAGGGCAAAGGCCTCACTCCCGACCTCACGGTAATGCCGTTGAAGCTGGCGAAACTTGCGCAGGGAGACCGGCTGCGCGAGTCTGATCTGCGCGGCGCTCTAAAGAATACCGACCCGGTGCCCGCCGGCGCGAAGCATTCCCGCGGTAAAGCAGTTCCGGGGTCAAGCGATACAATGGCATCGGAGCCCGCTCCTTCGCTCGCGACCGCCGACATTGGATCGGCTGCTGACGAGCAGCTCAGCGAAGCCGCAGACGTGCTGCGCGGGTTGGCGCTGGTCAGCGGCCGCGCGGGGTAGCGGGCGTGAGCCTCCCCGGGGTAAGCCTAGCCGGGCCGCGCTTTCTGGTGCTCGGGGCCGGGGCGGTTGGTGGGTATTTTGGCGGCCGTCTCGCGGAGGCCAATGCGGATGTGACGTTTCTCGTGCGTCCTGCCCGCGCCGCGGCACTCGGCGAGCGCGGGCTCGTCATTGAAAGCCCGATGGGGGATGTGCGGCTGCCTGTGAAAGTCGCGACTGCCGATACCCTCAACGGGATCTTCGACATCGTTCTGTTGACGGCAAAGGCCTATGATCTCGGGCAAGCGATCGCAAGCATTCGGCCGGCAGTGGGGCCCGGAACGCCAATTTTGCCAGTGCTCAACGGCCTGCGGCATCTCGACGGGCTCGACGCAGTTTTCGGCCCCGAGCGCGTCTTGGGCGGCGTCGCCTACATCGCGGCGAGCTTGACCGCGGAGGGCACGATTCGCCATCTGAACCGCGTGCACGGCATCGCATTCGGCGAGCGCTCGGGCGCAGTCAGCCGCCGGGTCGAGGCGATCGCCGGAGCCTTTGCCGCGACGCCGGTCAACGCATCGATAAGCGTCAACATCTTGCTCGATATGTGGGAGAAGTTCGTCATGATCAGCTCCCTGGCCGGCATAAACTGCCTGATGCGCGGGTCCGTCGGCGACGTCCTGGCCGCCGACGAGGGTGAGAGCCTGATGCTCGAGCTGCTGGCGGAATGCGAAGCGGTAGCGACTGCCTCCGGTTTCCCGCCGCGCAAGCAACATCGAGAACAATGTCGCGCGATGTTGACCGAGCGGGGCAGCGATTTCAGCGCGTCTATGCGGCGCGACCTCGAGGCCGGTTTGCACACCGAGGGTGCTCAGGTTCTTGGCGACATGTTGCGCCGTGCCCGCGCCAAAGGAATTGACGCACCGCTGCTGCGGACCGCGGTTTGCCATCTCCAGGTCCACGAACGCCGGCTTGCCGCGCGACACTAAAGGCTCGGCCGGAACCTATCTCATGGACAGCCTTGGTTGCCCTGCCTGCCGGGCAGTTTTTGGACGGGCGGTTTGCCATAGCGACCGTGACCCTCTCGCCGCCATCGTCGCGGCGCGCCATATCCAGCGCGCCGAGGAGTTCCTTGTACCGAGTTGCCACTGATGACGAGTTTGTAGAACGTGCTTCAATCGTTATTGGACGCCCAAGCCCGCGGGCGGGCGGGAATCGACAACCGCGCCGGCATTCGACCGCAATCCATTGGGCCTGGGGACGGCCTCTCGGTTCGAGTCGCGACCTACAACATTCATACCTGCGTCGGGGTCGACCGGCGGTATGACCCCGGGCGAGTGGCCGCCGTACTGCGTGAAATCGACGCGGACATCGCCTGCCTTCAGGAAGTCGATGCCCGACGCGGCACCGGGCGGCATGCCGATCAATGGGCTTATCTCGGTGAGGCGACTGGGTGCCGGGCCGTTCTCGGAGGCGGCGTCCGTGACCAGTGCGGGCGTTTCGGCAACGCCATTCTCACCCGTTTTCCGGTGCTGACCGCCCGCTCGATCGATCTCACTGTCGGTGGCTGGGAACCCCGCGGCGCAATCGATGCCGATCTCTTGTTCGGCGATCGGGTGCTGCGCGTCATCGCGACGCATTTCGGTCTGCGTGCCGCGGAGCGGCGGCTACAGGCAAATCGGTTGGTGAGTGCGCTCGCCGGAAGCTTGCCGCCGCACCGGCGCGAGGCGGAAGCGGTGTTGCTGATGGGCGATTTGAACGAGTGGCGCGGCCGAAGCGGCGCCATCCGGGCGTTCGACCGACAGCTCGGCCCGAGCGCCGCCGAGCGCACCTTTCCGTCCTGGATGCCGGTGCTGGCGCTCGACCGGATTTATGCCGACGGGCCGGCGGTACTCCGCGACGTCGAGGTCTACCGCAGCCCACTTGCCCGCCTCGCTTCCGACCACTTGCCGCTCGTCGGCAGTTTGTGCTGGGACGGCCACGCGGCATGGCGGCGCGAACGGTCCGGCTTGTCGCGGCGCCGGTCGAGAGCGGCGGTCAACAAGGAAAAGGCACAGATCCGGCTGTCCTGACGCCGGCGCGCCGTGGCTCCTATTGCTCTTGGCGTTGCATCGGCCAACGGCCGGGTCTAATCAACCGGCATGCCGCCCAAGAGAAACCCGCTCGGCCTCAATGCCCTGCAGCTCAAGACCCTGGCTCTGCTGCAGGAGCTGGCCCGTCTGCCCGCCTATTCCCGGCCGGCGGAAGAATCGGGCATCATAGTGCGTCCGCCCGATCCGCATGGCGATCATTTTCACCTCGGCGACACCGTGGTTGCGACCCGTGACGCCAGCGGGATGCGCAATCCCGCCGTCTGGGTGGCGCTGGAGCGTAAAGGCTTGATCCGCTCGATGTACCCGCATGGAGCGGTCGTGACGTCGCTCGGTCTCGACTACGCAACAGGGCTGCGGGAGACAATATTTCACAAAAGCGGTCACTGAAGTTCCGCTACCAGCAGAGGCTCCAGGCAACACCGACCGGATCATACCCGCTTTCGCGCAGCGCGGCTTCGACGCGCCGGAGATCGGGTATTCGCTCGCCCGTTGTGCCGAATTCTTCGGCATGGATGCCGCCGGCGATCAGCAGGCTGTCAATTTCCGCTCCGGCCGCGCCGGCAATGTCGGTCCGTAGACTGTCGCCGACGGCGAGTATGCGCGAGCGGTCCTCGATGCCGAGAAGGCGGAGGCAGGCATCGTAGACCGAACGGAACGGCTTACCGTGCCAGCGAACGCGACCTCCCGCCTCTTCATACCATTTGGCCAATGCGCCGGCGCAAAGGTGAAGGGTGCTGCCGCGCATCACGACGAGATCGGGGTTGGCGCACACCATCGGCAGAGCGCGGCTGAGCGCACTTCGCAATAGCGGTTCGTAATCCTCGATTCGGTCGTCCCACCCCGCCGGCCCGGTATTGAGGATGAACTGAGCTTCCTCAGGAGCATCGACATATTCAAGATCGAGGCCCTCCCGGATCTCCAGGTCGCGCTCGGAGCCGATATGCAGGCATCGCCGGCCCAGCGCGGCATAAAACGGATCGCCGCGCCGCTTGAGGCACTGCCAGGCTTCCTCGCCCGACGACATGACGTGATGGTACAGCCCCGACGGAACACCGACCGCAGTGATGCGCCGTACGACGTCATCTGCCCGTCTCGGCGCATTGGAGAGCAGCACGATTTGCTTGCCGGAATAGATCAGCGAGTCCAGGCAGTCGATGGCTCCGGGGATCGGAGCGACCCCGTCATGGATCACGCCCCAAAGGTCGAGAATAAAGCCGTCGTAGCGCGGCGTCAGCTCGTGCAGGCCGGCGATCAGCTGAATCGGCATACGGACGACAACTCGGAAGTCACGAATAGCGGCCGATAATGTCTCGACATCGAAGATTAATATCGGTGCAGAAAATTTACTAGGACCATGGCAAAAAGACCTCCCGTTTACTGAATGTTTCCAATCTTAACGGAACATCCGTTCGGAGAACTCGTTCTCTCGGCAGAGGTCCCGGCGAAGCGGCACTGGTCCATCTGAACCATACGAGAGCCGTCGAGGGCAAGCGCCCCCCTGGTGGGGCAAGATAAAGACGCTGGCTTTGATAGGAAATCTGGCGAGAGCGCTCGGCACGAAGATTGCTGGGCTTGTTCCGCTTGAGGGGAGCAGTGATCGAAATGGAACTGTTGATCGGACCGTTGCTCGAGCGAAATGGGGGATACAGTTACGACACCTTCACCAGGGCAGAGGGGTTGAGGCGCTCGTTTCGTTACCTGCGCGTTGACGCAGCAAGGTACGATCAGCGTGCTCTGCTGGCCGAAGCGCGGCGCGATTCGCGTTGCAAGGTGCGCATTTGTGAGACGCAGAGCGAGTTCGAGCAGCTCGTCCATGCGGCGGATAATGGCGGCGCAGCTGCAGCAGAACCAGAAAATGAGGACTAGGACGGCGCCTTCATACCGACGGGTTCCGAGGAGCCGCCCTTGAGCGCTGCCGGCGCACCGACCGCCTCGGCAACGCAGGTGAAGCCCTCGGCCCGAAGCAACTCTGCAAGGCCTCCCTTTATGCCAGTCACGAGACCAGGGCCCGCAAAAACGAGGGCCGTATAGAGCTGCACGAGGCAAGCGCCGGCGCGAATCTTCTGGTACGCCTCTGCGGCGCTACCCACCCCCCCGACGCCGATCAGCGGCAACCGACCGTGTGTCAACCGGTACATGTCGGCGAGGAGAGCAGTCGAAGGTGCAAAGAGCGGCGGCCCGCTTAGCCCGCCCGGCTCTGTCGCATAGCGGCTCACGAGGCCTTTCGGCCGGTCCACCGTCGTGTTGGAAACGATCAGGCCGTCGATGCCGGCACCCAGAGCAACCGAGGCAATGTCTTCTCGCTCTTGCGTGGTGAGGTCGGGCGCAATCTTTACCAGCAACGGCACCCGACGCCGGCCTTCCTCACAGGCTCGAAGTAATGGGCCAAGCAATGATTGAAGGCTGGCACGGCGCTGCAGATCGCGCAAACCTGGGGTGTTCGGGGAAGAGACATTGACCACGAGATAATCGGCCACTTCCGATGCTCGGCGGATCCCCTCCGAATATTCGGTAACGGGGTCGCGTGAATCACGGTTGTTGCCTAGATTGACCCCAACGATCCCGGTACGGCGGCGCCGAAGGCGCTCGATGGCGGCATCGAGCCCGCCGCTGTTGAAGCCCATGCGATTGATAATCGCCTGATCCTCTTTGAGGCGAAAGAGACGGGGTTTTGGATTGCCGCGTTGCGGTCGAGGGGTAACGGTACCGATCTCGACAAACCCGAACCCAAAGCCTCGCAGCGCCTCGGGCACTCGGGCATTCTTGTCGAAGCCGGCAGCGAGCCCGACCGGGTTCGGAAAATCCAGCCCCCACAGGCGCTGCGCCAAGATCGGTGGGTCGGGTTCTCGGGCGCGACGGTCAACGGCAAACCGACCCAACCCCGCCTCGAGCGCCCGCAATGTCAAATTATGCGCGGTTTCGGCCGGGAGCCGACGCAGAACCGGCCGGATCAACGGATATAAGTCGATCATGGCAGTTGCTGCATTGTATACCGAAACCCCGCCAAAAACGTTGTAATCCCTCCCCGCATGCGGAAAGAGTGCTGAGCGCGGCGAGGCGGATGAGGGCGGAGCCGCCGATGTGATAGACATATCCTATGTCCCGACCCATCGATCGAGCGCCGCGGCGGGTGCTGGTGCCACATGCGCCGGTTCTCGTCGCCGGTTTTCGGGAAGTGCTGTGGCTTGACCCCGACGGCGAGATCGAAGCGCTTTCCCCGGCCGACGCACGCAGCCGCGTGGAACGCGAAACCCCGATGTTGTGCCACGGCCCGGCTACCGCGCGGCGGCTCGATATGCCCGGCTTCCCCGCGCTCGATTTGCTCGAGCTGTTCGCATTTGTCTATCCGGCGCGGTTTTGCGTGCCGACGCCGCGCGGTCTCGCTGAAGTCCTCGGCCTGCCGCCGCCGAGCAGTTCGCTGGAGGCTTGCGTCACTCTTGCCACTGTAGCACGCGCCTTACTGGAGAAGCTCGCAGAAGAGGTCGATCCCGAGGTTCGTACGATCGCCGAGGTGATGGAGCACGCGGGTTGGCTGTGGGGCCCCGCGGTGCTCGCCGCCTTGCCGGCCGCCGAGGCCGGCGCATCGCGGAAAGCAGCCGGGCTGCGCGTCTGGATAAGGCTCGACGAGTGGTCGGAGCCGGCCCCGGCGCCGCCGCCCGGCAACGAGCCGGTAAGCCCCCAGGAGGCTCGCTCGCGGTTGGTCGAGCTGCTCGGCGCCGACGCCGAGCAGCGGCCGCAGCAAAGCGATTACGCCGCGGCAGTTACCCCCGCCTTTGGCCCGCGAGACCAGCCTGACCAACCCCGGGCGGTTCTTGCCGAAGCCGGGACCGGTGTCGGGAAGACGCTCGGCTACATCGCAGCCGCCAGCCTCTGGGCGGAGAAGAACCGGGGCTCGGTGTGGATCTCGACCTACACCCGCAACCTGCAGACCCAAATCGCCAGCGAGCTCGATCGGCTCTATCCCGATCCCGCGCGCAAACGCCGCAACATCGTGATCCGCAAGGGGCGAGAGAATTTTCTCTGCCTGCTGAATTACGAGGACGCCCTCGGCGCCACGATGGGCCGGCCGGGCAGGCCGGCCGGGCATCTCGGGTTGATCGCCCGGTGGATCGGTGCAACCGCGGCCGGGGATTTGGTGGCAGGAGATTTCCCGGGCTGGCTCGCCGAACTCATCGGTCGTGGCCGGGTTGGTTGGCTGGCCGATCGCCGCGGCGAGTGCATTCACTCGGCCTGCCCTCATTTTCGTCGCTGTTTTGTCGAGAAGAACATCCGTCAGGCGCGGCAGGCGCGCATCGTTGTAGCTAATCATGCGCTGGTCATGGCGCAGGCCGCTCTAGGCGGACTCGACGATGCGACCGTCCCGACCCGCTATGTCTTCGACGAAGGTCACCACCTGTTGGATGCCGCCGACAACGCCTTTTCGGTGCGCCTCTCCGGCCAGGAAGGACGTGAGCTGCGGCGCTGGATCGTCGGCGCCGAAGCAGGCGGACGCTCGCGTGCCAGAGGCCTGCGGCGCCGGATCGGCGATCTCGTCGAAGGCGACGACACTGGCGCCAAAGCATTGCTCGATGCTCTGGCTGCCGCCCGGGTTCTCCCCGGTAATGGCTGGGCGCAGCGCGTCGCCGAAGGACGCGGCCATCAAGGCTTCGAAAAATTTCTGGTTCTGGTCCGCCAGCAGGTGCTGGCGCGCGCCGTGCTGGCCGACAGCGGTTATGGCCTGCAGGCGGAGGCGCGGCCGCCCATCGAGGGGCTGGTCGAGGCGGCTCTATGGCTCGCCGAGAGCCTCGAACGGCTTCGTGCCGCGCTGCTAAAGGTATCGGAAGCGCTGCGAGCCCGGCTCGAGGATCCCGAGGACCCGCCCGAGCACGGGCTGCGGCAGCGCCTCGACGCGTCGATCCGCAGCCTCGACCGCCGCGCCGGACTGCAGCTCGCCGCCTGGAGCTGTTTGCTTCGCGATCTCGTCGAAACGCCCCGGGCGGATACGATCGAGTGGTTCGCCCTCGACCGGATCGACGGTTTGGAGAGCGACGTCGCGGTAAACCGCAACTGGGTCGATCCCGGCATCCCGTTTGTCGCGCTAGTGGCACGACCGGCGCACGGGCTCGTCGTTACTTCGGCGACTCTAACCGATGATGCGGGGATTGGTGATGCGGCCGATCCCGAGTTGGCATGGCGCGGCGCAGAGGCCGGCACCGGTCTGCGGCACCTCCCGGCAGCCCCGACCGCCGCGCGTATCGCCTCACCGTTCGATTACCCGGCGCAGACCCGGATTTTTATGGTTACCGATGTTACCCGGGACGATATCGGACAGGTCGCGGCAGCGTATGCGTCGCTGTTCGCCGCGGCCGGCGGCGGCGCGCTCGGCCTGTTCACCGCGATCGCGCGGTTGCGCGCCGTGCACCAGCGCATTGCGCCCGCCCTCGAGGCGCGCGGCTTGACGCTTCTCGCGCAGCATGTCGACGCGATGTCGACGGCGACCCTCGTCGACATCTTTCGGGCCGAGGAGGATTTGTGCCTGCTCGGCACCGACGCAGTACGCGACGGCGTCGATGTCCCGGGGCGCGCGCTGCGGCTCATCGTCTTCGATCGCGTGCCATGGCCGCGCCCCGACGTCCTGCATCGCGCCCGCAAGCCGGTCTTCGGCGGTGTGCAGTACGCCGACCGCATTGCCCGACTGCGGCTGCGGCAGGCCTATGGCCGGCTGATCCGCCGCGTCGACGATCGCGGCGTCTTCGTCATGCTCGATCGCGCCGTGCCTTCGCGCCTGCTGTCGGCCTTTCCCGAGGGGGTCGGCATTGCCCGCTTGCCTCTGGCGGAGGCGGCCGGGGCCACGGCCCGGTTTTTGGACGCGGCGGCGGATACGCCTTGACAGCCGCGCCCGGCTCCTGATCTGTGAAGGCCGAACCGCAACAGGAGACCGCATGCTCGACCACCACCGCGCGCTGATCTACACGATGGTCATCGTCTCGGCGGCCGACAGCGATCTGCCCGATGCGGAGCTGCGGATCATCGACGACATCGTCAAGGATTTCCCGGTCTTCCGCAATTTCGATCGGCGCGATCTGTCTCAGGCGCTGAACGACTGCACCGAGCTGATGGGCCGGGAGCACGGGCTCGAGGAGACGTTGAAGGCGATCAAGGCTGCTCTGCCGGCAAAGTTGCGGGAAACCGCCTACGCGATCGCCTGCGATCTCGCCGCCGCCGACGGCGAGGCGTCCCAGGAGGAGCTGCGTATCCTCGAGCTGATCCGCGACCGCCTCAATATCGACCGATTGATCGCGGCCGCTATCGAACGGAGCGCCCGCGCGCGGTTTCAGACGCTGTAACTCCGTCTTGAGCGAAGATCAGCAGGACGTCATCGTCTTTCTGAGGGATCCGTCCTCCTACGGGCCAGGCGTGGATCGCGTCGAGGTCATCGAAACGCATGCTTCATTGATCTTCATCGCGGGCGAGCGCGTCTGCAAACTGAAGCGCGCAGTAGCGTATCCCTATCTCGATTTTTCGACGGCGGATCTCCGCCGGCGCGCCTGCGAGGCGGAGCTGGTCCTCAACCGGCGCACCGCCCCGGCGCTTTACGAGGAGGTTCGCGGCCTCTTCCGAAGGGCTGACGGCGCCGTCAGCTTTGCGCCAACCGGCGAGGCTCTCGATTGGGTCGTCGTGATGCGGCGTTTCGATCAGGCCTTATTATTTGATGCACTCGCCGAGACGGGTGGCCTCGACCGGCACACAATGGATCAGCTCGCCGACCATATTGCCCAGTTTCACGCGTCCGCCGACCGGCGCTCTGACCATGGCGGCGCGGTGGAGATGGCCGACCTTGCCCAGGTCCAATATCGCTGCCTCGCAGCCCCGAGCCGCGCCGGCTTCAGTCCGGATCGACTCCACGGCATTCTCGAGAAATGGGACGAACAGGTCGTAGCACTGGACGCGCTGCTCGACCAGCGCCGTGCAGCCGGCAAAGTGCGCCATTGCCACGGCGATCTGCATCTTCGGAATATCTGCCTTTTGGACGGCCAACCGACACTGTTCGATTGCCTCGAGTTCGACGAGGCCCTCGCTAGTATCGACGTGCTCTACGACCTCGCGTTTCTACTGATGGATCTGGAACATCGCGGGCTCGGGCATTTTGCCAATCGCGTGTTCAACCGTTACCTCGACCGCAGTGAGGAGGATGGCGGGCTCGCAGCGATGCCACTTTTCCTGTCGTTGCGCGCGGCGATCCGTGCGCATGTCTCCGCAACCGCGCTGGAGCACGCTGCCAGTGCTGTTGCAGGCGCTAAGATGGCCTGCGAAGCCCGCCGCTATCTCGCTCTGGCAGACCGATTTCTCCAGCCCCAGCCGCGCCGCCTTATTGCGATCGGGGGGCCGAGCGGCGCCGGCAAATCGACATTGGCGGAGGGCCTTGCTCCCGAACTCGGTTTGCGCCCGGGCGCACGCCTGCTGCGCAGCGATGTGACACGCAAGCTTCTGATGGGCGTAGATCCGGAGGAACGCCTGCCGGCCACCGCCTATACCCCCGAGAACTCGGCCCGTGTCTATGACGCGCTATGCCGGAAGGCAGCGGTGGGGCTTGCCGCCGGTTATACGGTCATTATCGACGCGGTGGCGCTGATGGCGGAGGAACGCAACTCCTTTGCCGAAATCGCTCGTGCCGCCGCCGCCCCGTTTTCGGGGCTTTGGCTCGAAGCTGGGCCGGAAGCTATGGCAAACCGCATCCGCGCACGTGTTCGTGACGCATCCGACGCATCGCCGGAAATTCTCACCGAACAGCTGCGTCAAGATGCGGGGAGGATCGACTGGGTCCGCATCGAGGCCGGCGGCCGGACGGAGGATTGTCTCACCGCCGCCCGGCGCGCGCTCGCTGAGGGATAGCAGCAAACCAGCCGCCGCCCGACCTCAGCTCCACAAACGCGAGGTGGCGATGCGCGCGCCTTCGGCCAGCGCCGACAGCTTTGCCCAGACGACCGATGGCGCAACAGCATTGTTGACGAATGCGAAGGTCGCAAAGCCGCAATCGGCGCCGGCGATGACCCGCTCGCGGCCGACAATGTCAGCGTATTGGCAAATCCGCTGTGCGACGAGCCGGGGATGCTCGACGAAATTGGTCGTCGAATTGATGACGCCGGGGATCAAGATCTTGTCATCGGGGATTTTCGCGCCACGCAAATCCTCCCATTCATGCGCATGGCGCGGATTGGCCGCCTCGAATGACAATCCGGCCGGCCGCGCCCGCATGCACACGTCGAGGATCTTTCCCAGCGGGATGTCGTGGGTGTGCGGGCCTTCGTAATTTCCCCAGCACAGATGCATGCGCATTGCTTGCGGCGGAATATTGGCGGTCGCCTGGTTGAGCGCGGCGATATTCCGATCCGCAATGCGCAGGAACTCGCTGTCTGACAAGTGCTGATACTGGTTGTGCCGGGCCGAACCGAGGTCGGGCGCATCGATCTGCAGGATGAACCCCGCCTGCGTGATCGCCTCGTATTCCTCTTTCAGCGCATTGGCCAGCGCCTCGACATAGGCGTCTTCGTCCCGGTAATACCGGTCCGGCACAAATTTTGTCAGCACCCCGGGGGAGGCGGCGTTCATGAAGGCTTCGGCCGGCTTCGCCGCGGCGCAGGCGGCCGCGAGATTTTGCAGGTCGGTTTCCAGCGGCGCCCGGTTCGCGTAGGCGACCGGGCCGGCGCAGCATGGCACCGCTGCGCGGCTGAACCATGCCGTGCCGCCGCGCGCCTCGTTGAGACGCCGCATGAAATCGGGGTGGTCGAGGAGGTCGCGGTGCGCTGCGGTCTGCGGCGGCTCTTCGACATCGCTGCCGCGGAACGCCGTGATGCCGGATAGGCGATGGCGGACATAGAAGGTGTACGAAATCTTGCCGAGCTCGCCGTCGCAGACGCTGTCGATCCCGGCCGCGACTTGCCTTTGGACGATCTCGTGCACCGCCCCGGTGAGACAAGCATCAAACGCTGCCTGCTCGAATGGCCGTCCGATCTCGCGAGCCTCCAGAAACTCCAGCAGTTCGGGCGGTCTAGGCAGGCTACCGACATGAGTAGTGAGGATCCGCTCGGCACTCGTCTTCATCCCAGCAATCTCCTGTGCGCAATCTCGACTCAAAACTAGCTGCCTCAGTGTCGTTCGAGGGTCATGCCGGTCGCACGGTAGCACTTGTTGTCAGGATTGATCTCGGTACTCGAGCGCAATCGCCGGCAAGGCACATTTCCTGCAAGAATTCATCGACGACGGCGATCGAGAGGGGAGGCGCATGCAGACCAGCCCGGCAATCGAGACCGAAGACAAGGACCTGCCTCTTCGCGAAGACATCCGCCTGCTCGGCCGCATTCTTGGCGACACGATACGCGAGCAGGGCGGAGAAGCAGTTTTCGAGACCGTCGAGAACATTCGGCAAAACTCGGTCCGCTTCCGCCGAGACGAGGATCTGACCGCCCGTCGGGAACTCGAAGCGACACTGAACGGTCTGATGCCGAAGGAGGCGCTTCAGATTATTCGTGCCTTCGGCTTCTTTTCCCACCTCGCCAATATCGCCGAGGATCAGCACCATATCCGCCGGACCCGCGCCCATTCCCTGAGCGCCGCGACACCACGCGAAGGCACATTGGCGCATTCCCTCGCCCGGTCCCGTGAGGCGGGCATCCCGCCGGCTCGCCTCGGCGCCTTCTTTGCCGGTGCCATGGTCGTCCCTGTATTGACCGCGCACCCGACCGAAGTGCGGCGCAAAAGCACGATCGACCGCGAGATGGAAGTCGCCGAGTTGATCGCGGAACGCGATCGCTGTGCTCCGACCACAGCTGAAATCGCTGCGAACGAGGCGGCGCTGCGCCGCGCCGTGCTGACCTTGTGGCAGACCAATCCGCTGCGCGGCACCCGGCTGCGTGTCATCGACGAGGTGGCCAACGGCCTTTCCTATTACGATAATACTTTTCTCGCCGGGCTGCCGCGGTTTTACGCCGAGCTGGAAGAGGAGCTTGCCGGCGCGGGCGTGACGCTCGCGCAGGGTCTGCCTTCCTTTATCCGGCTGGGCAGCTGGATCGGCGGCGACCGCGACGGCAATCCCTTTGTGACCGAGAGCGTATTGCGCGCGGCATTGCGGGCCCAAAGCAGTCGCGCCCTGAATTACTACCTGACGAGTTGCGTAGCCTGGGCGGTGAGCTGTCTCTCGATGGCCGCTTGGTGGGCATTTCGGATGCGCTCGCGGAGCTCGCCGCACGATCGCCGGATCGGTCCGCCAACCGAGAACACGAGCCCTATCGTCGCGCCATTACGCGGATCTACGCGCGGCTGGCGAGGACGGCGCGTGTGCTCGATGACCTCGCAGCGCCGCAGCATACCGCCAGCGACGCACCGCCTTATCGAGACAGTCGGGAATTGCTGGCCGATCTTTCAACCCTTGACGGCTCACTTGTCGCCAATGGCTCCGAGATCCTGGCCGAGGGTCGCTTGAAAAGCTTGCGCCGTGCCGTCGACGTCTTCGGCTTTCATCTGGCCGCGCTCGATTTGCGTCAGAACGCGGACGTGCACGAGCGTACGGTCGGCGAGATGCTCGGCCTCGTGCAACCGGGTCTCGATTACGCCGCTCTTGCCGAGCCTGAGCGCATGCGCTTGCTGCTGACGGAGCTGACGACCGCGCGCCCGCTGTCTTCCCCCTTTCTTTCCTATTCGGCCGAGACCGAGAGCGAAGTTGCAATTCTAGGCGCGACTGCCGATGCGCATCGCCGCTACGGGCCGGCGTCGGTCCCGCATTACGTGATTTCCAAAACGAGCCGGTGTCTCCGACATTCTCGAAACCGCTGTGCTTCTGAAAGAAGTCAGGTCTCTTGCGGCCGCGCGACGGCGCGCTCGATCTCGACATTGTTCCATTGTTCGAGACGATCGAGGATCTGCGCAATTGCAGCACCGTCATGGATGAATTGCTGGGCCTCCCGGAATACGCGCGCCTGCTCGAGAGCCGGGGTGGCGTGCAAGAGGTCATGCTCGGTTATTCGGACAGCAACAAGGATGGCGGTTTCCTGACTTCCGGCTGGGAGCTCTACAAGGCGGAAATCGCGCTGGTCGAGGTGTTTCGCCGTCACGACGTCAAGCTGCGCCTGTTCCATGGCCGCGGCGGCTCGGTCGGCCGCGGCGGCGGGCCGAGCTACCAGGCCATACTGGCGCAGCCCGCCGGCGCGGTTCAGGGCGCAATCCGCATCACCGAGCAGGGCGAGGTCATCGCCAGCAAGTATTCGAACCCCGAGCTTGCCCGGCGCAATTTGGAAATCCTTGCCGCGGCGACGCTCGAAGCCACCTTGCTGCAGCCCGAGACAGCCGAGCCGCCAGTCAAATATCTGGCAGCAATGGACTACCTCTCTTCTCAGGCTTACCGGGCTTATCGCAGCCTCGTCTACGAAACCGACGGCTTCGACCGCTTCTTCCGCGAGTCGACGGTGATCGGCGAGATCGCGAACCTGAACATCGGCAGCCGGCCATCCTCGCGAAAACCTTCGGAACGCATCGAAGATCTGCGCGCCATCCCGTGGGTATTCAGCTGGGCGCAATGCCGCCTGATGCTGCCGGGGTGGTACGGTTTTGGAAGCGCAGTGAAGGCGTGGCTAGAATTGCAAGCGAACGGCGGCATGCAGATGCTGCAAGCGATGTATCGCGAGTGGCCATTCTTTCAGATGCTGCTGTCCAACATGGACATGCTGCTGGCAAAGAGCGACATCGCAATCGCCTCGCGTTATGCCGAACTGGTTTCCGACGCGAAATTGTGCGACCGGGTCTTTTCCCGGTTGCGGGCTGAGTGGCAGAGTACGGTAGATGCGTTGCTGATGATCATGGACCAACAGAGCCTGCTCGAAACCAACCCGCTTCTGGCGCGCTCGATCCGCAATCGTTTCCCCTATCTCGATCCGCTCAACCACATGCAGATCGAACTGTTGAAGCGTTATCGCGCCGGTGATACCGACGAGAACGTCGTGACCGGGATCCACCTGACGATCAACGGCATTGCTGCGGGTCTGCGCAACAGCGGATGAACCCGGCGGTTCTACAGCGCTTCGAATGGAGCGGGCTCGACTCTTGCGGTCGCCAAGCACATCCTCGACGTAGATCATTCGGACCAGGACGAGCACGGCGGCGACGAGCGGCGTCGCAAACAGCAGACCGATAAATCCGGCGAGAAAGCCGAGGATAACCTGCGCCGACAAGGTCAGCGCCGGAGGCAGGTGCACGGCCCGGCGTTGCACCAGCGGGACCAGGACGTAGCCCTCGACAAGGTGCACCCCGAGATAGAGCGCGATCACATAAATGGCGAGCGTCAGGTTTATGGAGGCGGCGATGATGACGCCGGGAATTGCCGAAGCGAATGCTGCCGATATACGGGACGAAAGTCATGATACCGGCGAGGAAGCCGAGAGCCACCGGCAAGGGCACGCCGAGGAGCCACAGCCCGAGCGCAGTCATGACGCCGAGCACGGTCATCGAGAAAAGCCGGCCCAGCATCCAATACCAGATTGCGCTCGCCGTCTCGTGCAGGATCTCGGCAGCGCGCGCGCGGCGGGCCGGCGGCACCAGCCTCACCAGTCCTCCCGCGTAAAGGCCGGCCTCGGCGGCAAAATACACGGCGAGGAACACGATCACGACAATGCTTGCCACGACCTCCGCAATGTTGGCCGCGACACCAAAAAAACTTTCCAGAAGGGTGGTTGGGGACGTCTGGACGCTGGCGGTATCGACGTGCTGGTTCAGGATTTTACCAATGGCCTGACTGGCTGATCATGTTTCCGACTTTTGCGGCTGCCGCCGGCAGCTGTTGGGAAAGCTCGGTGATCTGGCCGGCAATGGCTTGCGAGAAAAACCATCCGATACCGGAAAAGAACCCGATGATCAGCAGCACGACCGCCAGCAGAGACCAGCCGACCGGCAGGCTCGTCAGACGACTCAGCGCCTCGGCGGCGCGCCGCAAGCCGATCGCGAACAACACGCCGCCGAAAATCACCAGATCTACCCGCAACGTCAGCCATACAAACAAGACGGCGAGCCCGACCAGCGCCAGATAGGCGAGCGCGCGCGGGATTGTCATGCCCGCTTGCAATCTCTGCATGTTGACCCGGAATGGCCGAGACAGCGTCTCTGCGGAGTTTGAGCCGGGAGATGACACCCGCGGCATGATCACCTCGACGAGAACTGTTTGCGCCGCATAACGATCACCTCGGACTGGCAGGTGTTGCAGTGTTTCTAACACTTGCGCGCCCCATGAGTTGCTGCCGCAGACGATCGCCGGGCAGTCGGAACAATTGAAAAAAGCAGGCGTTGTGGTGTCCATCCCGCGAACCCGCCGGGGCCGGTGAAGCGCTCGGGGCCATCAAGCGAACGTTTCGACGAATGCCAGAACCAAGAGCACTTCGTGAGCAGCTTCCCCGCATGTCGGCCGCCGGCGCCGGCAATACGGAGCTCTACCCGCAACTTGCCCAACTGGGCGTCGTCGGCGACCGCCGGACCGCGGCGGTCATCAGCGCGGACGGGATAGTCCGGTGGCTGTGCTTACCCGATTACGACGGCGTTCCGGTATTCGGTAATCTTCTCGACGCCGAGCGCGGCGGTTATTGGCGCCTGGGTCCGACGGCTGCTGGTCAGGATGGCGGCACTGCCGGGCACCAATGCTACATTGACGAGAACAACGTTTTAGCGACGACGTGGCAGAGCGCCGATGGCGAACTCGAGCTGATCGATGCGATGCTCTCCCCCAATGCTTCACGGCCGTCGGGCGAGGAAGGGCGACGGACATTGCTGCGCCGGCTCCGCTGCAAGCATGGTTTCGTTACCTGCGCAATGGAGCTGATGCCGCGAGACGATTTTGCGCCCGGCCTCATTTCGTCGCGGGTGCCGGGCGGTCTGGCGCTGAGGGTCGCGGGCTTTGCTCTCGGGCTGTGGACCTCACGACCGGTCGACCCGGCCCCGGACGGCGTCTGCGCCGGCTTTGCGCTCGGTGCAGGAGAAGAGTTCTGGGCGATCCTGGGTTTAGCCAATGATCCGGCGGCGTGGAACCCCCAAGCAGCTGACGAGGCGTTGCAGGCCACATTGCGCCATTGGCGGGAGTTGGGCCGGCGCTATAATTATCGAGGCCCGCGGCAAGATCGCGTCATCCGCTCCGCCCTAACCATCGAGCTGCTCTCTTTCGCGCCGACCGGAGCGCTCGCCGCGGCGGCCACCAGCTCGCTCCCGGAGCGGATCGGCGGCGACCGAAATTACGATTACCGGTATACCTGGATACGCGACGCCTCGATGGCGATCGCCACCTTGTCCGTGCTGGGAGACGTCGAGAGCGCCGAGCGGTATCTGAGCTGGCTGTCGCGGCTCGGTTCGTCTACCCAGATGCCCCTTCAGGTGCTGTACCGGGTCGACGGCGGCACTGGCATTGAGGAGCGCTCGCGGGACGACCTCACCGGCTATCGTCATTCGCCCCCGGTGCGCTTCGGCAATCACGCTTATCGCCAGCGTCAGATCGACTGCTTCGGCTATCTCGCCGATTGCGCCGTCATTTATCTCGAGCGGGGCGGACGCTGGGCGCCGGAGTATTGGCGGCTGATCCGAGAAATTGTGGGATACACGGTCCAAAACTGGCGCAAGCCGAGCAACGGGATCTGGGAGCGGGATCGGCGCCAGCAATTTGTCAGCAGCAAGGTCATGAGTTGGACGACCTTGAAGCGTGCGCTCGAATTCGCCGACCGGACTGGAGAGAGTGGCAAGTTTCGGCAATGGCGAGCTGCGATGACCGAGATCCACGCCGAAGTCATGGAGCGCGGCTGGAGCGGCGAATTGCAATCGTTTCGCCAGCACTATGACGCGGACACGCTCGATGCATCGACACTGCTGATCCCGCTTATGGGATTTCTGCCGGCGAATCACCCCCGCGTGGCCGCGACGGTTCAGCGGATTGAAACAGAACTGATGATCGATGGGCTCGTCCACCGCTTCAGGCCGGAGAACAGCGACTTGCCGATGGGCCGCTTCGAAGGCGCTTTCCTTCCGTGCTGCTTCTGGCTCGCTGCGGTCTACGCGCTGATGGGACGGCGGGAAGATGGCGAAGCCATGCTGCAGCGGATCGAGCAGTTGACGGGTCCCCCCGGGCTTTTCTCGGAAGAGGCCGACGTTGCCTCGCGGCTGCTACTCGGCAACATGCCGATGATCTTTTCGCATGCCGAATATGCCCGCGCGGTGCTTCAACTCGCCGATGTCTGGCCGCGTGGCATCTGACGGGTTTCCCCGAGAAGCCCGGTCAGGAAAGAAGGCGGTCAGACTCTGAAATAGCCTGACCGCCGCTCGGTCAACTCCGGCTGGGCATCAGGTCGGCGACCAATTCCTTCGCCGTCTCCTTGATGACTCGCCATTCGCTGGGATCGCCCTTGATCAAGGTCGAGGCGAAAGCCTGGGCTTGCTTCAACGTGATATGGGGCGGCAGCGGCGGTACGTCCGGATCGGTGAAGGCCTCGAGCACAACCGGGCGATCAGCCGCGAAGGCATCCGTCCAGGCTTGAGCGAGCTGATCGGGGCGATCGACGAAAATGCCTTTGAACCCGAGCTGCTCGGCGTATTTGGAGTAGCGGAAGTCGGGGACGTCCTGCGACGCTTCGAACTTCGGATCGCCGGCCTGCGCCCGCATCTCCCAGGTCACTTGGTTGAGATCTCGGTTGTTGAGGGCCAGCACGACGAACCTCGGATCGCTCCATTTATGCCAGTATTTCGCTAATGTGATCAGCTCGTTCATACCGTTCATCTGCAGCGCGCCATCGCCGACGAGAGCCAATACCGGGCGGTCGGGGTAGGCGAATTTCGCTGCAATGGCGTAGGGCATGCCGGGGCCCATTGTGGCCAGTGTGCCCGACACAGAAGCCATCATGCCGCGGCGGATCTTGACGTCACGCGCATACCAGTTGGTGCCCGAGCCGGTGTCGCAGGCGATGATACACTTCTCCGGCAGCTTGGGAGACAATTCCCAGAAGACGCGCTGTGGGTTGAGCGGATTGGCGTCGTTCATCGCCCGGTTCTGCAGGACCTCCCACCAGCTCTTGACATTTTTCTCGATCGTCTCGCGCCAGGAGCGGTCCGGCTTCCGATCGAGCAGCGGCAGCAATTTGCGCAACGTCGCCGCACTGTCACCGATCAAATTGACTTCCATCGGATAGCGCATGCTGACCATCCGCGGATCGAGATCGATCTGAACGCCTCGCGCCTGACCCTCCTCGGGAAGGAATTCGGTATACGGAAAACGCGAGCCGATCATGAAGAATGTGTCGCACCCGGTCATCATCTCATAGCTCGGCCGCGTGCCGAGAAGGCCGATCGAGCCGGTCACGAAAGGCAGATCGTCGGGCAGGGCGGCTTTGCCGAGCAACGCCTTGGCGACGCCGGCGCCGAGCTTGTCGGCGGCCTCGATGACCTCGTCCGTCGCATGCAGCGCCCCCGCCCCGACCAATATCGCCACCTTTTTTCCCTCGTTGAGCACCCGGGCGGCACGTTCGAGATCTTTCTTTGCCGGTGTGACTTCCGGTGCTTCATATCCAATGCCGGTGAGGATGGCGCCGTGTTTTTGCGGCGGCGATTCGACAGCGTCCATCTCCTGCAGGTCGTTTGGCATGATTATGCAGGTGACACAGCGCTCGGCCTTGGCGATGCGCACAGCGCGGTCGATCAGCTGGCGAACCTGCGCCGGCTCGGTCGCCATATGGACGTATTCGCTGGCAACATCCTTGAATAGGGAAAGCAGATCGACTTCTTGCTGATAATGGCCGCCCAACGCAGTACGCGCCTGTTGGCCGACAATCGCCAACACCGGCTGATGATCCATTTGCGCGTCGTAGAGGCCATTCAGCAAGTGTATGGCGCCGGGCCCTGAAGTAGCCAGGCACACACCGAGATCGCCGGTGAATTTGGCGTGACCGCACGCCATGAAGGCGGCCATCTCCTCATGCCGCACCTGGACGAAATCGAACTTGTCGCCGGCGCGGGCGAGCGCGCCAACCAGACCGTTGATCCCGTCGCCGGGAAATCCAAAGATGCGCTTTACACCCCAGGCGGAAAGCCGTTCCCAGAAAAAATCACTTACTGTTTTAGCCATGTTGCCACCTCGCTCTATGCGGTTCCAGGTCTATGCGTTCTGCAGCCGGTCGGTCTCCGGGCTTTGCACCTGGCCGTCCATTTTGCCGGTTGCTGACCTGGCGCCCGTAGTAATTTGGGTCATCCGTGGCAATGAAGAGCCTGTTCACGGTACCTCTCCAGAATTCACTGTCGCTTACGACTTACCTGTCTAACGTCGTTAAGAGGGGCCTGTTCCCGAATGCTGTCCCTGGCATCGGCGCCCCAGGCTCGATCCAGTGAAATGCGCTAAATTACGATCAAACCTGAAAAATTAAGTCCGTCGCTATGGTTTCGGTGCGTGCTCGAAAGCAGACTCGCGAATCAGATTAGCTTCCATGGAAAGCCGCATGGCGTTATTGGAATCTCGCGATGCCGTCATTCGGCTCGGCCTTTAGCCATTCAGCACGTCGGCGTCCATATCGATCGTGACAGTCGTGCGCTGCGACAACAGGATCAGCGACGCCGGCGGGGGCCGGTCTTCCACCTTGGCCGCGCCGGCCGTCCGGCCGCGGTCTCTTCTTCGATTCGGAAGACTAGGCGGCCGCCGATCCCGTCGGCTTGGACGAGGCGCACCAACGCCTCCTCACCAAGGCGGTAGACCCGGCCGGAATTGCGCCCGACCAATCGTTGGGCTCTCTCGTCGCGAACATAATAATCGCCAGGCAGCGTCGATATCGGGACCAGGCCGTCTGCACCGTTTTCCCGCAACTTCACAAACAGCCCGAAACCCGCGACCCCGCTGATGTCGGCGGTGAAGAGGCTGCCGACCGATCCGGCGAGAAGGGTCGCCCGGTAGCGGTCGATGGCAGCCCGCTCGGCGTCGGCGGCCCGCCGTTCGGTTGCCGAAATATGCGCTGCGATCGCATCCAGCCCGTCACGGCCGGCGTCCGCCTCCGCATCTCCGAGCAGAGCGCGGTGCACCAAAAGGTCGGCGTAGCGTCGGATCGGCGAGGTGAAATGGGCATAGCGGCGCAGCGCCAGACCGAAATGCCCGATATTGTTCGGATTATAAGACGCCTGAGCCTGGCAGCGCAGGACCAGGTCATTGACCAGCACCGCCTCTCCGCTGCCGGCGGCGCGGCGCAGCACGCGATTGAACAGTTCCGGCTTTATCGCCTGCCCCTTCGCCAGCGCCAGGCCGGGAAGGCCGGTCTCCTCCAGAAAGACACGCAGCGCCTCCACTTTGTCCGGGTCGGGCGCATCGTGCACGCGATACATGCAAAGTTGCCGCCGCGCCTCGAGCTCCTCGGCGGCGGCGACATTCGCCAGGATCATGAATTCCTCGATCAGCCGATGGCTGTCGAGCCGCACGGCGCGCACGATTGCCGACGGTCGCCTTTCGGCATCGAGCACGACCCGATCCTCGTTGAGGTCCAGTTCCAATGCGCCGCGCTCCGCTCGCGCCTCGGCGAGGGCTGCGTAGGCGCCATAGAGAGCGGCGAGCGATTCCGGCGCAAGCCCGCAATCGGCGTTGCCGTCCCGGGCCGCCTGGACTTCTTCATAGGTCAGACGCGCGGCGGAACGCATGATGCCGCGCTCGAAGCGATGCCGCCGCCTACGGCCAGCGGGGTCGATCCACAGCTGGACGGCGAGACAGGCGCGGTCGACGCCGGGCTTCAGCGAGCACAGCTCGTTCGACAGCGCCTCGGGCAGCATCGGGACGACGCGGTCGGGAAAATAGACCGAATTGCCGCGCCGCTCGGCCTCGCGGTCGAGGGCGCTGCCCGGCCGCACATACCAGGCGACGTCGGCAATGGCGACGATGAGGTGCCAGCCGCCGCGGTTCTCCGGGTCGAGGTCCGGCTCGGCCCACACCGCGTCGTCGAAATCGCGGGCGTCGCTGCCGTCGATCGTGGCCAGCGGGATATCCCGCAGATCGGTTCGACCAGCCGAGCTGACCGGCAATGCCACCTCGGCTTCGGCGAGCGCGGCGGCGGGAAATTCGGTCGGGATGTCATAGGCGGCAATCGCCAGCAGGCTTATCGCGCCGGGGTCCGAGGCGGGACCCAGCCGTTCGATGACACGGGCTTGCGACGCGCCGAGCCTTCCCGCGGCGAGCTGCTCGGCGACGACCAATTCCCCTTCGCCGGCGCCGCCCGTGTCGCGCCCTGCGACGCGATAGTCGTTGCGGTTACGCCGGTCGGCCGGCACCAGCCTGCCGCCCTCGCGGGTGTTATGGAAGGTCCCGATGATTCGCTCGCCGGCGCCGTCGAGCCGGCGGATGATCCGCGCTTCGATATCGCCAGTTTCGAGCGGCACGAGCCGTGCCGCGGCCCGCTCGCCGACCCTTATCGTCTCGCTCGTCCCGCTCTCGATGATGCGCAAGGTCGGCGCCGGCTCCGGCCCCGGCCAGGCGGCCGGGCGGGCGAGCGCCAACCCATCCTCGTCGCTGCCGACCCGCTCGATGACGGTCACCTCGGGAAGCGGCGGGGCGGCGACAAACCGCCGGTTGGCGGCGCGCGTGACAGCTCCGGAACGCTCGATATTACGCAGCATGTCGCGCAGCTCCGGGCGATTCCCCGGCGCCACGCCGAAGGCGCGCGCGATCTCGCGCTTGCCGACTGCGGAGCGGCTCTCGCGGATGAAGGCGACAAGCTCGGCCGCCGAAGGTAGATCGCCGCGGCGCTGCTCTCCAGAAATATTCGGGCGGAACTTCGCCACTCAGCGGGGTGCCGGCCCGGATCGGGGTCGAGGGGTTTTCGCCGTCGATCGACTGACGCCGGTCTTTGTTGCCGCAACCCTTTTGACGGCACCGGTCTTCTTCGCCGGTTCGGTTTTTTTCGTCACCCCAGTCGTAGCGCCATCCTTGGCGGCCTTTGCCGGGGCGGCTTTCGCGGAGGCGGATTTAGTGGTTTTGCGTCCGCGTTTCTTGCCCTTGTCGCGCTGTGCGGCGAGCAGCGGCACTGCCTCGGCGAGGGAGAAGGTGGCCGGATCGGCATTGCGCGGCAGCGAGGCGATCACGCCGTCGCGGCTGATATAGGGGCCGTAGCGTCCGCGATAGAGGCCGACCGTGCCGCCGTCCGGGTGGGTGCCGAGGTCGCGTACCAGCTGCGGCCCGCGGCGCTGCGTGGAAGACGGTTCGGCCAGCAGCACGACGGCGCGGTTCAACCCGATCGTCAGCACGTCGTCGTCGGCGCCGAGCGATTTGAAGATCGTTCCGTGCTTGATATACGCGCCGAACCGGCCGATGCCGGCGACGATCGCCTCGCCGGTTTCGGGATGGCGGCCGAGCTCGCGAGGTAAAGCAAGCAGCCGCAGTGCGGTCTCAAGATCGATCTCGGCTGGCTTTAAGGAGCGGGGCAGGGCCACACGCTTGGGCTTGAAGTCGCCGTTGCCTTCGCCGAGCTGGACATAGTGGCCGTAGGGGCCCTTCTTCAGCGTGACCGCCAAGCCGGTCCCGGGGTCCGCGCCCAGCGCGGTTTCGGGAGTGGTGGGCTCGGCGTCGCTGTCGACAGCGAGCGGCCTCGTAAAACGGCAATTCGGGTAATGGGAGCAGCCGATGAAGGCGCCGAACTTGCCGAGCTTGAGGCTGAGCCTGCCGGCGCCGCAAACGGGGCAGAGGCGCGGGTCGTGCCCCGCGTCGCCATTGGGGAAAAAGTGCGGCCCGAGCGCCTCGTCGAGAGCGATCAGCACCTGGCTGATCGTCAATTCTTTGGTACCGTCGATTGCGGCGGAGAAATCTCGCCAGAAGTTTCGCAAAACCTCCTTCCAATCGATGCGTCCGCCGGAAATATCGTCGAGCTGGTTTTCGAGGTCGGCGGTAAAATTGTACTCGACATAGCGCTCGAAGAAGTTCGTCAGAAATGCAGTGACCAAGCGCCCTCGGTCCTCGGGAAAAAATCTCCGTTTTTCTAGGCGGACATAATCACGGTCCTGCAGAACCTGTAAAATCGAGGCATAGGTCGAGGGCCGCCCGATGCCGAGCTCTTCGAGTTTCTTGACAAGACTGGCTTCGGTGTAGCGGGGCGGCGGCTGCGTGAAATGTTGGCTCGGAGTTACTTCGCCGCGCGCGAGCCGTTCGGCCTTGCGCATCGCCGGCAGCCGCCCGCCTTCGCCCTCCTCGTCGGCGGTGTCGTCGCGGTCCTCCTGGTAGAGCGTCAGAAACCCGTCGAACAGGATGACGGAGCCGTTCGCGCGCAGGCGGAGCCGCCCGGCGGCGTCGGCGATGTCGACCGCGACCTGCTCGAGCAGTGCCGACGCCATCTGGCTCGCCACGGTCCGCTTCCAGATCAGCTCATAGAGGCGGAGCTGGTCGCGGTCGAGATGGGCAGCAACGTCGGCGGGCTTGCGCGCGAGATCGGTCGGCCGGATCGCCTCGTGCGCTTCCTGCGCGTTCTTGGCGGGGCTGCGGTAGACCCGCGGCGCATCCGGCAGGTAGCGTGGTCCGAACTCGCCGCCGATCAGATGGCGGGCCGCGCGCGATCGCCTCGGCCGAAATCGCGACGCCATCCGTCCGCATATACGTGATCAATCCGACCGTCTCGCCGTGCGAGCTCGATGCCCTCATAGAGCCGCTGCGCGATCTGCATCGTCCGGTTGGCCGACAGGCCGAGTTTGCGGGAGGCCTCTTGCTGCAAGGTCGAGGTCGTAAACGGCGGGAACGGGTTGCGGCGGACCTGCCGGCTGTCGATCTCGGCGACCGTAAAACCGGGCGTCCGCAGGATCGCGTCGGCGGCGGCCCGTGCCTTGGCCTCGCGTGTCGAGATCGAAGCGCTCGAGGCGCTTGCCGTCGAGATGGGTCAGCCGCGCCGTAAAGGTCTGGCCGGCTTCTGTCTTGAACTCGACCTCGATCGTCCAGTATTCGCGGGACTTGAAGGCCTCGATCTCGGATTCCCGCTCGCAGATCAGGCGCAGCGCGACGGACTGGACGCGGCCCGCCGAGCGGCTGCCCGGGAGTTTGCGCCACAGCACCGGCGACAACGTGAAGCCGACGAGGTAATCGAGCGCCCGCCGGGCGAGATAGGCCTCGACCAGCTCGCGGTCGATCTCGCGAGGGCGAGTGAACGCATCGAGCACCGCGTTCTTGGTCACCTCGTTGAAGACCACGCGCTTGATGTCGAGGTGCTTCAGCCCGCGGCGGGAACCGAGCACCTCGCTGACGTGCCACGAAATTGCCTCGCCTTCGCGGTCGGGGTCGGTCGCGAGAAACAGGCGGTCGGCGCCGCGCACCGCTTCGAGGATCGTCTTCAGATGCTTTTCGGACTTGCCGTCGACCTCCCACGACATCGCAAAATCCGCATCGGGCAGAACCGAGCCGTCCTTTGCCGGAAGGTCGCGGACATGGCCGTAGCTGGCCACGACCTTGTAGTCGCTGCCCAGATACTTGTTGATGGTCTTCGCCTTGGCGGGCAATTCGACGACGACGACTTTCATCAATCGGCTCTATGGCGCAAGGTCGCCCCTTGCGGGACAGCTTAAGTGGGTGCGCAATCAAGGCGACGCAAATATTCACCGCAAGGAAACGAGATTGCCGGGGTGGCGTTCGACCCGGCCGGCGAGTTCCAGCTCGAGAAGGAGGGTGGCCACCGCGGCGGCTGACAAGTGGCATTGGCGCACCAGTTCGTCAACCGCGACCGGGGTCGGCCCCAATCTCTCCGTGATCAGTTCGAGCGCGGCGTCATCTGCTACCGGCGGCCTGCATGCCGGCCGACGGCCAGTCCATCACGGCCGGCGGCGGAAGCGATCGGACGCGGGCGGCGGCGGGGCTGCGGGGTGTTTCAGCTGCGGCCCGAGCTGCGACAGCACATCCTCGGCACCCTCGGTCAAGATCGCGCCGTGCCGCAGCAGATCGTTCGAGCCGCGGCAGCGCGGATCGAGCGGCGAGCCGGGCACCGCGAAGACGTCCCGGCCTTGCTCGAGTGCGAATCGGGCGGTGATCAGCGAACCGGAGCGAGCCGCGGCCTCGACCACGACGACGCCGAGAGCCATCCCTGAAATGAGCCGGTTGCGGCGCGGGAAATGCCTCGCCTGAGGCTCGGTTCCGAGCGGCAGTTCGGCGACGATCGCCCCCTCGCGCGCCAATGCCTCGTGCAGCCCGCGATTTTCTTCGGGATAGACGACATCGACGCCGCCGGCGACGACGGCGACGCTGCCGGTCTCGAGCGCGCCCAGATGCGCCGCGGCATCGATGCCGCGGGCCAGGCCCGAGACAACGACGATGCCGCCCTGCCCGAGCGCCGGCGGCGAGGTCGCGGCAGAAACGCCGGCCATTGGCCGAGGCGTTGCGCGCCCCGACCACCGCCACGATCGGGCTGCCGAGCAACTCCGCCCGCCCGAGCACGGTCAGGATCGGCGGCGCGTCGTCGATTGCGGCGAGCCCGCTCGGGTAGGTTGGCTCGCCCCAGCAGACGAGCCGCGCCCCGAGACGCTGCAGCGCGGCGAACTCGGCCTCGGCCTCGGCGCGGGTGACCGGAGTCACGGTCTTGGAGCGCTCGCCGCGCCGCGCGAGCTGCGGGACCATCTCCAGCGCCGCGCGGGCCGAGCCGAAGCGGCGCAACAGAGCGTAAAAGCTGACCGGGCCGATGGTCTCGGTGCGGCACAACCGCAGCCAGTCGAGGCGCTCCTGCGGATCGAGTTCGCGTGCGGCCAGTGCGTGCCTCAGCTTTTACCGAGAGAGATCCGGCTCTCCGTGCCGGCCAGCAGCCGGCGGATATTCGCATGGTGCCGCGCGATGATTAACAAGGCGATACCGGCGATCAGCAGTGCCGTCGCCTTGTCGGCCAAGATCGCGCCGAGCGCGGCGCCGGCAACCGCGGCGACCAGCGCGGCAAGCGAGGAATAGTGGAACAACAGGGCGGTGGCCATCCAAAGGACCACCGCGACCAGCGCCACCGGCCATGCGAGCGGGATCAGGACGCCGAGCGCGGTCGCGACCCCCTTGCCGCCGCGAAAGCCCAGCCAGACCGGAAACATGTGGCCGAGGATCGCACAGCCGGCCGCCGCCAGCGCGGCGGCTCGTGCCCCCAGCGCTCGGCAATCAGCACCGCGGCCGCGCCCTTCGCCAGATCGAGGAGCAAGGTCAGGGCGGCAAGCCCCTTGCTGCCGGTGCGCAGAACATTGGTGGCGCCGATATTGCCCGAGCCGATCCGCCGGATGTCGCCATGCCCGGCCAGCCGCGTCAGCAACAGCCCGAACGGGATCGAGCCCAGGAGGTAGCCGAGTATGGCGGCGGCGGCGAGCAACCCTCACCCGCCTCGCTGCGCTCGGCACCCTCTCCCGCAGTGCGGGAGAGGGGCTGTTCTCTGTCGCGGGTGAAAGCCCCTCTCCCGCACTGCCGGGGAGGGAAGGCCCGGCCCGTAGGGCTGGGAGGGTGAGGGTAGCTCGGCGGCATTCAGCCCTCGGCCCGGAAGATCGTGCGGCCGTCGACGATCGTGCGCCGCACCCGGCCCTGCACCGGGCGTCCGTCGAACGGCGCGTTCTTCGATTTCGAGCGGAAATCGTCGGTCGAGATGCGCCAGGGCAGATCCGGGTCGAACAGAACGAGATCGGCCGGCGCGCCGGGCGCCAGCCTTCCGACCGGCAGCCGCAGAATGCCGGCCGGGTTCGCGGTCAGCCGCCGGATCAGCTCGAGGAGGCCGAGATGGCCGTTGTGGTAAAGCTCGAGCGAGAGCGGCAGCAATGTCTCGAGCCCGACGATCCCGTAAGCTGCCGAGCTGAACGGCAGGCGCTTCAAATCCTGGTCCCAGGGCGCATGATCGCTGGCAATCGCGTCGATCGTGCCGTCGCGCAAGCCTTCGACCACCGCCCGCCGGTCCCATTCGCTGCGCAACGGCGGGGACAGCTTGGCGAAGGTGCGGTAGTCGCCGATCGCCGTCTCGTTCAGCACGAAATAAGGCGGGGCCGTATCGCAGGTCACCGGCAGCCCTTGCGCCTTGGCGCGCCGCACCGCCTCGACTCCGGCGGCGGTCGAAACATGGGCGACGTGATAACGCGCGCCGGTGATCTCGACGAGCCGCAGATCGCGCTCGATCATGATGACTTCGGCCATCGGCGTGATCGCCGGGAGCCCCAGCCGCGTGGCGGTCTCGCCTTCGCTGACTTCGCCGGCGCGGGCGAGGCTCGGCTCTTCGGGGTGCTGCAATACCAGGAGATCGAAGGTGCGGGCATAGGCGAGAACCCGCCGCATGACGAGCGCATCGGCCACCGCCTGCACCCCGTCGGTAAAGCCGAGCGCGCCGTTCGCCGAGAGGAGGCCCATCTCGGTCAGATCGCGCCCAGCCATCGCCTTGGTCGCTGCGGCGTAGGTGTGAATCTTCGCGAGCTTGACCTCGCGTGCCCGACGCGCAAGGAACTCGACGACCGAGACGTCGTCGACCGGCGGGTCGGTGTTCGGCAAGGCTACCATCGTCGTGACCCCGCCGGCAGCAGCGGCCCGGCCGGCGGTCTCGATCGATTCCATATGCTCGGCGCCGGGCTCGCGCAGCTGCACGCGCATGTCGACGAGCCCGGGGGCGAGACACAGCCCGTCGGCGTTCACCGTCTCAGCGTCGCGGGCCGCGGCCGCGAGCTCGCCGCCGACCGCCGCGATCCGGTCGCCTTCGACGAGCAGATCGCCGATGGTGTCGAGCCTGCTCTCCGGGTCGAGCAGCCGGGCATGGCGGAACAGCAGCCGGCTCATCACACGGGCGGCCCATTGCCGAGATCGCGGGTCAGGATCTCCAGGCACGCCATGCGGACCGCGACCCCCATCTCGACCTGCTGGCGGATCAGGCTGCGGTCGATGTCGTCTGCGACCTCGCTGCCGATCTCGACGCCGCGGTTCATCGGCCCGGGATGCATGATCAGCGCGTCGGGCTTGGCGGCGCGCAGCTTTTCGTAATCGAGCCCGAAGAAGTGGAAATATTCGCGGGTTGACGGCACGAAGGCGCCGTGCATGCGCTCGCTCTGCAGCCGCAGCATCATCACGATATCGACTTCGGCAAGCCCCTCGGTCATGTCGTGAAAGACCTCGACGCCGAGCCGCTCGATCTCGGCCGGCAACAGGGTGCGCGGCGCGACGACCCGCACGCGCGCCCCCATCGTATTCAACAGCGCAATGTTCGAGCGGGCGACGCGGCTGTGCAGAACGTCCCCGCAGATCGCGACGGTGAGCCCTCCGAGCCGGCCCTTGCGACGGCGAATCGTCAAGGCGTCGAGCAATGCCTGGGTCGGATGCTCGTGGCTGCCGTCGCCGGCATTGATGACGGCGCAGTCCAGTTTCTCGGAAAGCAGCTGAACCGCGCCCGATTCGGGATGGCGGACGATCAGCACGTCGGGGTGCATCGCGTTCAACGTCATCGCCGTGTCGATCAGGGTCTCGCCCTTGTGCATCGAGCTCGCCGCGACCGACATGTTGATCACGTCGCCGCCGAGCCGCTTACCGGCGACCTCGAACGAGGTGCGGGTGCGTGTCGAATTCTCGAAGAAGCAATTGATGATAGTCCGCCCGCGCAGCAAGCTGCGCTTCTTTTCGGCCTGCCGATTGAGCTCGACGTAGCCGTCGGCCAGTTCGAGGACGTGCTCGATGTCCTCGGGTGACAAGCCTTCGATACCGAGCAGATGCCGGTGCCGGAATACCGTCTCGCGGGCAACTCCCTGCATGAGCCCCGGACTATATGGGGCGTGCCCTCGCCCCGCAATAACGACCGCGGCATCGCTCCCACGTTGACGCGGCTTTCTCTTTCATCTACAAGCCGCCTATGGTTTGCGCATCCCTCCGCCTGATTGCGACTACCGACTCGCGCGGCTTTGCCGCGGGGCCTGAGGGTATGCGCGTGTACTGAATACGACGAACACGCGACCATACGGGGCCCCGCCGGTACCGGTCGGGGCCCTTTCTTTTTTAGGGGGTCTCTCTCGGATCGGCGGCGGCGCCGTGACGGAGATGAGAGAGCCAGATGCAACCGGTCGATCCAGCCGATCAGCGCCTTCGCAGTGCCACAGCGTCCGGCATTAGCGCGGAGCTGAGCGCGACTTTGGCCCTCGCGGCCCCGCTTGCCGCGGGCAATCTCGCGCAGATGGCGATGGGCGTCACCGACATGGTCATGGTCGGGCGTCTCGGCGCCCTACCACTCGCCGCCGCGGGTCTCGGCGCGATGCTCTATTTCACCGGCGGGATAGTGCTGCAAGGCATCCTTTCCGCCGTGGCGCCGCTCGCCGCGCATGCACTCGGCGCCCGCGACCGCGCCGCGGCCGGTCGGATCGCCGGCGCCGGGCTGGCGCTCGCCGTGCTGCTGGCGCTGCCCTACGTTGCCGCGCTGACGAGCTTGGATCGAGTACTCCATTGGCTCGGCTACGACGCTGCGCTAGCCGCCCAGATCGGCCAGTTTTTGCGGGCAATTGCCTTGGGTGGGCCGGCTTTTCTCGGCTTCGCAGTGTTGCGCAGTCTGCTCGCCGCGCTGTCGTATACGCGCCCCGTGATGGCGGTGCTCCTCGTCTGCGTTGCCGGCAATGCCGGGCTGAACTGGGTGCTGATCTACGGCCATCTCGGAGCGCCTGCCCTCGGGGTCGCCGGGTCCGGCTATGCGAGCGCCATCAACCAATGGCTGATCTTGGCTGGGTTGGCATTGTGCACCCGCATGATCCCCGGCCTTGCGGGTTTGCACGTGCTGCGCAGCGCCTTAGCCGCGCGCTGGACGCCGATCGCAAGCATCTTGCGTCTCGGCCTGCCGATCGGCGGGATCATGGGGGTCGAGGTTGGCGTATTCCTTGCCGCCGGCGTCCTGATAGGCCTTTTGGGCACGGCCGCGCTCGGGGCCCACCAGCTCGTCCTCAATTGCGCGGGCATCAGCTTCATGGTGCCGTTGGGCCTCGGCCAGGCTGCCACAGTCCGCGTGGCCTACGAACTCGGCGCCGGCCGGACATTCGCCGCGCGCCGCGCCGGTTTTGTGGCACTCGCGCTCGGGATCGGGTTCATGAGCGCCATGGCGGTGGTGTTGTGGACTGTGCCGGACACCATCATCGCCGCCTATATCGAAATTGCCGATCCGGCCAATCGCGAAACTGTGCAGATCGCGCGGCGTCTCCTGGCAATTGCCGCGGTCTTCCAAGTGTTCGACGGCACGCAGGTGATCGCCGCCGGCGTGCTGCGGGGCTACAAGGACACGATGGTTCCGATGTTGCTCGCCGGCCTGGGTTATTGGGGCGCCGGCTTCGGGGGAGGCTGGCTGCTCGCCTTTCCGCTCGGTTACGGTGCGGTCGGCCTATGGTGGGGCCTTGCCCTCGGGCTCGCGGTCGTCGCCGTCCTGCTGACCCTGCGGCTTCATCTGCTCGCGCCGCCGGTCACTCGCGCTGCCGAGGCAGCGGCGGTGCGATAGACGGAAAGGAATTGCGTTCTAACGCGGCTGTGGGATGATGCGAAGATAGGGGCGAGGCGCCTGCCAACCGCTGGGATATTGCTGGCGAGCCTGTTCGTCGGAGATCGAGGGCGCAATGATCACGTCGTCGCCCGGCCGCCAGTTGACCGGGGTGGCGACCTTGTGCTTCGCGGTGAGCTGGCAGGAGTCGAGGAGGCGGAGCACCTCGTCGAAATTGCGCCCGCTGCTCATCGGGTAGGTCAGCATCGCCTTGATCTTGTTGTCGGGGCCGATCAGGAAGACCGAGCGCACGGTGGCGTTGTCGGCGGGGGTGCGGCCCTCCGAGGTCTCGCCGGCTCCCTCCGGCAGCATGTCATAGAGCTTGGCGATCTTCAGCTCCGGGTCGCCGATCATCGGATAAGTAACGGCATGACCCTGGGTTTCCTCGATGTCCTTCGCCCAGCGCGCGTGGTTTCCGACGGGGTCGGCGCTGAGCCCGATGATCTTGCAATTGCGTCTTTGGAATTCCGGCATCAGCCCGGCCATATAGCCGAGCTCGGTCGTGCAGACCGGCGTGAAATCCTTCGGATGGGAGAACAGGATCGCCCACCCGTCGCCGATCCAGTCATGGAAATTGATCGTGCCCTGGGTCGTCTCGGCGCTGAAGTTCGGAGCCTCGGAATTAATTCTGAGCGACATTGGCTCTAGTTCTCCCGCTCGATGCGGCGAGTCACATAGGCGCGCCGGTGGGTCTCACAAGGAGCTAGCTTCTGCCGTAGCTGTCCTCGAGGCGGATGATATCGTCCTCGCCGAGATAGCTCCCGGATTGCACCTCGATCAGGTGCAGCGGGATCTTGCCCGGGTTTTCGAGCCGATGCGCGGTGCCGATCGGGATGTAGGTCGATTGGTCCTCGGACAGCATCATCTCCTGGTCGCCGCGGCGGATCATGGCGGTGCCCTGAACGACAACCCAATGCTCGGCGCGATGATGGTGCATCTGCAATGACAGCTTGCCGCCCGGCTTGACCATGATGTGCTTGACCTGCACGCGATGTCCGTTGTGCAGCGAGGTGAAAGTTCCCCAGGGGCGGTGCACGGTCGGCAGCGCATCGGCTTCGTCGCGGCGGTCTTTGACCAGCCGGGCGAAGAGCTTCTTGACGTCCTGCGTGCGGTTGCGCGGCGCTACCATGACTGCGTCGGCGGTCGCGACAACGACCAGATCCTCGATCCCGATCGCCGCAACGAGACCGGCCTCGGACCGCAAATAGCAATTGCGGGTGTCTTCGGCGACGACATTGCCTTCAATCGAATTGCCGTGCTCGTCCTTGGCGCCCATCTCCCACAGCGCATCCCAAGAGCCGACATCGCTCCACCCCATGCTGACCGGCACGACCGCGGCGCGCCGAGTGTGCTCCATGACCGCGTAGTCGATCGAGTCGCTTTCGCAGGCGGCGAAGGCTTCGCGCCCGAGGCGGACAAAGTCGCTGTCGCGCTGCGCCGTTGCCAGTGCGTTGCGGCAGGCAGCGACCATGGCGGGCCGCAGCCGCTCCAACTCGTCCAGGTAGACCCTTGCGGGAAATAAAAAGATCCCGCTGTTCCACGAATGCTCGCCCGAGGCGACATAGACCTCTGCCTGTTCCGGGCCAGGCTTCTCGACAAACTCGGCGACCGAAAAGACGCCGTCGGCGCCGTCCAGTTCGCCGCCGCGCCGGATGTAGCCGTAGCCGGTTTCGGCGCGCTGCGGTGCGATGCCGAAGCTGACCAGCGCACCGGCTTTCGCCGCGGCGGCTGCGCGCTCGATGGAGGCGGCAAAGGCCGCGAGATCGCCGATCGTGTGGTCGGAGGGCATGACCAACATCAGCGGATCGGGTTCCGCTTCGGTCAGCGCCAAGGCGGCGATGCAAGCGGCGGGCGCCGTGTTGCGGCCGATCGGCTCAAGCAGAAGCGCACGCGGAACGGCTGCGATATCGCGCAATTGCTCGGCAATGATGAACCGATGCTCTTCATTGGCGACCAGCAAGGGCGAGGCGAAGCCCTGCCCGTCAGCGACCCGGCGAACCGTCTGCTGCAACAGGCTGTCATGGCCGAGAAGGCTCAGCAGCTGTTTCGGGTAAAGCGTACGCGACATCGGCCAGAGCCGTGTGCCGGAGCCGCCGGACAGAATGACAGGGTGAATCATGCGACTTCCTCACGGGCCTGGAGACGGACGGATTGGTTTCACGCGGATGCGCCGACGAATACACCGTTTTTGCATCTCCGCAAATGCTGACCCGTCTTACAAAAGAAAAGCTTAATAGAAGGGAGCCCCGCCTCGGCCGCAACGTTGATCAGGGCACGAAGCGAAACGGAGTTTGCAATGGCAGAGTCGAGACAAGGAGGACCGCAGACCGCACAGCAGTCGGAGCGGCCCATTGAGACTAACCGGAGCGGCACTTCTGACGGCCGAAATGAGACAGGCGGCCAGACCGCTCAACGCCAAGCCGAACGCCTATCCGAACTCGGCCAGCAGGGGGTTCGTCAGGGCCGCCGATGCTTCTGCAGCAGCAACGACCGCCGCTCGGCGGTCGGGCTCTGCGGTCGCCGATTGTGCGCAAGAGATCACGGCGGCATGGGCCCGGTACGCCGAGGAGGTGATGCGGCATACTTCGGAGGCGAGCCGAGCCTTGCTGCGTGCCCGAACCTTCAACGAGATGCTCGAAGTGCAGGCCAAGCTGCTGCGCGACAATATGCAGGCGTTTCTCGATCAAAGCGTCAGAGTTGCCGAGTTCGGCGAGCCGTATGGCGGCGACCCGCCCCTTGGAGGAATTGAAGGCGGCGAGTACGGAGCGGCCGCGAAGCTAGCCGTCGCCCGGTAGTCTTTAGGCGCCGGCCTGCTGTTTCTTGTCCAGGATGCGCTGGTGGAGGTTGCGCACGATCATCCCGGTCAGCCTTTCGTCATGAATAAAGAGACGCTGGCCGATCGGGTAGGGGTCTTGCTTGGTGACGTCGAGCGGCTCCTTCAGGATCTCGTCGGGGCCGAGGCCGCGGTCGACGAACCGCTCGATATATCCGACCCAGTTCTCGACGATCTGGCCCTGCTTCTTCAGGTAGGCCTTGGTACAGGGCTCGCCATGCCCGGGGATGATCGTCTCGACATCGAGCGCCTCGATGCTCTGCAACGCTTCGAGCCACTCCCACGGGTCGCATTCCTGCAGCCAGCTACGGCATTTGTGAAAGACGTTGTCGCCGGTGAACACGACCCCTTCCTCCGGCACATGGACCGAAGTCTGCGGCGCGGTGTGGCCCGGCATATGGATAATGTTGAAGGTGTGATTGCCGACGTGCAAAGTCAGCGCGTCGGTAAAGGTTAGGGTCGGCGGGTTCGCCGCCGGGTAGTCCGGGTGCCCGACCAGAAAGACGCTGTCCGGGTCGGTTTCCTTGAAGCGCTCGCGCTTCTCCTCGAGTGAGCCGAACGCGTACAGATAGCGCTCGAAGCACTCCTGCAATTTGACCTGACCGACGATCTTGACGTTCGGAAAATAGGCGTTGCCGGAGATGTGGTCGCCGTGCGGTTCGGTGTTGATCAGGTATCGGATCGGCGCCTTGTCCTCCATGCGCTCGCGCCAGCGCACCGCGTCGATCGGCTGCTGCGGCAAGTCGATCATGACATAGCCGTCGCTGGTCTCCACAAAGCTCGGATTGCAGCCGGCGAAATAGACCTCGGTAAACGAATGTGGTCCGATCCTGCGCATCGCTCTCTCCTCTTTCGACGACTATTCTGCAGCGACCGGTACCGGCGTGCGGCGGAACCTGACGCGGGCGCCGCCGGCGCATAGCAGGCTTAACAACAGCAGCGCGGCGACGACGACCAGCACGAGATCCGGCCGCCCGGCATCGATGATCATGCCGTAAGGCACCGGCATTATTGCTCCGCCCAAGGACATGCCGGAGCTGACAAAGCCGAAGACCTTGCCGATCTGCCCCGGCGGGGCCGCGTCCTTTACCATCACATCGCGCGGCGTGCGGCTCGCCCCGGTCATGAAGCCCGCAATAAAGAGAACCCCGATGGTCGGCAATTCGGCGAGCGAGACGATTCCGGTCACCAACAACAGCGCCGCGGCGCCGACGGTCAGGATCACGACGAACGGCAAATGCCGGTCGGTGCGGTCGGCGACCCACCCGCCGACCAGCACGCCCCCGATCATGCCGGCCATGTACCCGGTCAAGGCCGAAGAGGCCGCCTCGATAGCCAGGCCGTGCGCCTGGTGGAGGATCGTGATCAGCCAGGATTGGATCCCCGCTCCGGCCATCGCCGAAACCATGAAGAACGCAAAGAACATCAGCACCGAGCGGCTCAGCAGCAGCCGAGTCCCGGAACCCGGCGCTGCCGCGCGGCGGCGCGGCTGCCGCGCCTGATCGGTGAGGATGCGGCTCTGCCATAGGATCGCCGCCACGACGGGAAGGCCCAAAAGGCCGATGAACAGCAGCGCGCCGCGCCAACCGAGCAGCAGCATCAGCGCGGCCGTTGCCGGCGGGGCGGCGGCAAAGCCAACATGACCGGTAAAGGTGTGAAAGGCGAACGACCGCCCCAATTTCGCCCGATCGACCGAGCCGCTGAGGATCGCGTAATCTGCCGGGTGGAAGACCGAATTTCCGGCCCCAGACAGCAACGCCAGCCCGACGACCTGCCAATAGGCGGTAGCGAGCCCCATCGCCGCGATCGACAAGGTCATCAACAGGGTCCCGCCGATCAGGAACCGCCGCGCGCCGTAGCGGTCGACGAGAAACCCCATCGGCGTCTGCATCACCGCCGCCGCCCCCGCCATGACCGCCATCGCCAGCCCCAGCTCGGCGAACGACACATCGAACGTCTTCTGCCAGGCGATGAACAGCGGTGGCAGGCAGAGCTGATAGAAATGCGACAGAAAGTGCCCGGCGCCGAGCAGCGCGTTGACCCGGGCATCGCGTCCAAAGGTGAACCGATATACCATCTGCCCATTTTGCTATAAAAAGCAGCACTCGGTCGAGCACAGAAACCGCCGGCCAGCCCGGCAACTCCGCGGGGCTACCCCCCAAGCCGCGATCGGCTAAGATCGAGCAGCAAGCGAGAGCCGAAAAGTGCAACGCGTTTCGCCTTTGACAGTCCGGGCATATCCCGGGTCGCGATCGCCGGTCATGACCAGCCGCGGCGAACGGCGCGTTAGCAGCCTCGTCCTTGGCAGCGGGGCTCACATGACTATCGGCGCAAGAAGGGTTGGATCTCTGGATCGAGCCCGATTGACGATTTCCAATAGGAGAATCGGTAATGGCATTCCCAGTTCGTTGATCTTTCTCAACATTGCTGCGATACCGGGTGCCGCTACGGCTGGCGCTCAAATGCGAGGCATCTCTTTGATGGCTCATCAGCGGACGATCTGGGGGTTCCGGGATCGCTGGACTCGCTCCTTACTCGCTCCTACGGTTCGAAAACCTGATGAAATGGTGTTATTTTGGTGCAACGGGCCGATGCGCTCGACTAAAAAACGGTGGGGGAACCCTTTAGAAGAATTCAAGTTAGCGTGAGGCATTCGTTATGTTTTTCGCATCGTCGTTCGCGCAGTAAGCACCGCTGGCCCGTGACGCGCATCTCGCTACCTGTTTTCGTACTTGGCCTGTTGGCAGTAGCGGCCGGCATTGTCAATTTCGGGCGGTGGGGCAATCCCTTCGCCTTTGACGGCGGTCACTATACTCATTGGGCACAACGTCATCCGAAAGTTATCGTGGCAGTCGGTGATTATGGGCAGTTCAATTTCGACCGCATCGGGATCGCGGTCCTCTACTATGCGACCGGCATCCCCTACATGCTAAAATCCATGCCGCCTTTCGCCCAATTCTTTCGGTCTGCCGTGATGGAGGCGCCACCGTTCACGCCACGTCTCACCAACTCTCTCACCGTCATCCTTGCCGGCGTCGATCTTTATCGCGTTTGGTTCAGGCCAGATCTTCAATTTCGTAGCTTGGCGATGCTGAGGATGCACTGATAGGGCATGCTTCGGCCGTTGTCTAAATTCCTCACCTATTTCACATTCACGTTGCGGTACCGCTTAGGTTTGGCGCCCTTCACGACACTGGCGGCGTTCGTCGGATATCGCTAGCTTTCGATGACCGCCACTGGTTTTCCAGGGACTTGGCGCAGGCGGATTCTTGTGGCTGCGGTGGGAGTGTGGGTGCTGGGCGTCCTGGGCAGCCATTATGTTCTTCTCGTTCACAAGGTGTGGAGCATCGGCGTGCCTATGGAGGTGCGCCTCGCCCTGTTTCTCCTCGCAACGCTCGCCCGCGCCGCCTTTGAGCCGTGACAGCTTGGTTGTCCAAAACCCATCCGCAGCGACTTTATGACCCGATCTCCGCTAGTCGAGGCGCTTCGGCCTACGCGATGGGTCGCCGGTGTGGTGAAATGTCCCAATCCGCAAGCCAGATCAACCCGCCGGGCAGGCCTACCAGGATCAGAGAAAAACCGACCAGGATCGACACGGCCAGTGCCGCCTCGGCGGGAACCCCAAACGAGCCCAATGCGAGGACCAGTGCCGCCTCGCGCACGCCCCATCCGGCGAGCGATACCGGAACCAGCTGGATCAATGTCACCGGCGGCACGATCATCATCCAAATGCCGACCGAGAGCCGGCTGCCGACCGCATCCCCGACAAACTTGAAAGCCAGCACCGTGAGAGCGATCGTGATGACGGAGAGGCCGAGAACGGCGCTGCACCGTCCGGGGTCGGTAAACAGCCGCCGGCTGGCTCGCGACAGTTCGGCAAAGGGGGTCATCAGGTGAAGACGCATAATCGGCCGGGGCAGACGGTCCAACGAAACAAGCGCCACCAGCCCGAGCAGGCCGATGATGAGCACGGCGAGTACGGCTCCGCGTTCCTGCGGGTCCGGTAGAATTTTCAACAAACTGGGTAAGCCAAACACATACAGGGCGAGAAGTACCAGGTAGCCGCACGCGCGATCGAGCAGAATACTCCTGATCGCCGCACCCAACCCGATACCTACTCTGCTGCAACGCCACGCGCGAACGGCGTCGCCGCCGACACCGGTCGGCAGGACCTGGTTAAAGAAAAGGCCGACAAACACGATCTTCAATAAAGTAGCTGGCCCCGGGGAAGCCGCCTCGGCCGACAGAATCAATTGCCAGCGCCATCCGACCACGAAATTAGCGATCAACAGCACAAGGAGCGTCGCCGCGATCAGAGGCGGATTGGCGTGGCTGATGAGTTCGGTAGCTTGGCCCACATCAAATCGCATGGCTAGAACCAAAATTAGCCCTGCAGTGACCAAAATACGAGCGCTGGTCGCCAGAATTTTAAAGATGGCGGTTACCCCCGGTATCGGCGCAAGCCGGGATCAATGGCGATTGTGTTCAATCAAGTCAACGCTTTCAGCCCACGCTGCGGGGTGCCAATACAATGCGAAAACCTTACCTGAAGTGACAGGAGAAAAATCGATGCTGGGACAATTGCACCATCAGACTGCTAACAAATTCCGCTTCCTCGCGCCATCCTGGGTGACGACCTTGGCATACATGGCCTATCGGGCGCGTGGCGCCTACCTTCAGGATGGACTTTTTACGGTCCATAACTCGGATTTCCGCCGAGATGACAAATTCACGGCGGCTTATCGTCTCGGCAAGGCTACAGGGTCGTGGGGTCGCCAGGAGGTTGAATGGCGTGCTTATGTCTGCTGTTGGGCAGCCTGGAGCGTGCGAGACAAAGAAGGTGATTTCGTCGAGTGCGGCGTCAATCGCGGCGGTCTATCGCGGGCAGTGATCCACTACGTCGACTTCGACAGGCTCAACAAGCGGTTTTCGCTCTTGGAGACGTATGCGGGCCTGGTTGACCGTCTCATTTCGCAGGACGAACGAAGACGAGGCCTTCTGCCGGGCGGATACGGGCCTTTACGACGAGGTCGTACAAACGTTCCGCTCCTGCCCGGGAGTTCGGATTATCCGGGACATTGTGCCTGACACCCTCCCGCAAGTAACAAGCGCAGCCACCTGTTACCTCTCGTTAGATACGAACAACGCGGCACCCGAGATTGCAGCCGCCGAGCATTCCTGGGATCGATTGGTCCAAGTGACATTGACAGATTTGCAGAATCCCGCAATGTTCGGGTGTTGTGCCTTCCCACCGGCCAAGGTTTGCTCATTACACCTTAGAGGCTGTCAAAACCTTCGAGTAGCGACGGCTCGCAATCGAGGAATTACGCGGTCCATAAGTTTCGAGTATGATAAGTACCGGACGATACCTGTCGGCCCCAAAATAGCAACGGCGCGAATAGCCCTTATCATTCCGCCGACGTAGGAATTTCCCGCAGCGGCTGCCGCCAAGGCGACGTTCACCTCGATGGAGGCTTCGGAAAGGCGCAGTATGGTGGGTCGGCAATCCGGTGCAAGCTTTTGAAAATGACGCTCAACTACGGTGCTATGTTGTTTTCTGAAATCTCCAATATCCCTGCTGCCGACCACCGTGAGAGAATTTCTATGGACTCGAAAACACGACAGCGGCATCGAATGATAATGGACAGTGCCGATATCGGCGATTTTCAGATAGAGGTCCCAGTCCGCCGTATACCATAGCCCTTTGTCGAGACCGCCGACGCGAAGATACGCGTCGCGCCGAATTGTCGGCGTGGGAATACCAATGAAGTTCTGAACGAGCAATCTCTCAAACAGCAGCCGCGCCGGAACCGCAGCGCCATCGGCCGGCAGCGGGCAACGCCATAGCCCAAGCCGCCTCCCCGCCTCGTCGATAATGTAGCAGGGATGGAGATGCATCGCAGCGTCGGGCTGGCGCAATAGCCAAGTCTGCAACTCTGCTGAGCGGTCGGGCAACCACAGGTCGTCTTGATGCAGCATGCAGATCCAGTCGCCGTTGGCGTGCTCGGCTGCAAAGTTGGTCTTGACCATCCAACTGAGCAGGTCAGGACGGCGAAACGCCCGGATTGCAAGCTTGTTGGAGAATGATTCTGCGATCTCCAGGCTCGTCTTATAGACACTCGAATCTACAACGATGACTTCAATGCCCTGATTATTCTGGTCGGCAATCGATTGCAGCGCAGCGGAGAGCCAACGTTCTCCGTTATGCGAGGGAACAATTACTGATAGCCATGTCCCCTCCATTTTCCGCCTCCTGGATCGGCAATGCCGTTCGCGTCACGGAAAGCGGTTCCGCTCCCCGGCGCGAGGCATCCCGCGGTAGTCGAGGAGGTGCAGTAAAAAGGAACTATAGAGGATATGCGCTCCGAGCAAGAGGGTTGTGCCGCTTACGATTACCAGGCGTATTGCGTTGTCTCTGTGTAGGAGGATGGGATCATTCCCGAGCGGCACCATTGGCTTGGGCCGACACTTAGTCATCTCCTTGAGCCGCGTGCCAAGACCACCGCAAAGGATAAAACTGGAATTTCTGCGACTTTCAACGATACTCCCGTAAGGGTTAATGGGATCCTGAGATCACTTATACTCGGACACGTAATAAGCCGCACGAAATCTTTTTCCATAAATCCAAAGGCGTTGCAACGTTCTATGCCATTGTCCGTCTGTCACGCTTAGTAGCACCGTCGCACCCGGCCGTGAAGAGGCTTACGCCTGCAGAGGGTGTTCAGATCGTAGTCTCAACGATCAGACCGAAACTGAGCAGCGGAAAAATTCTCTCTACCAGCTTAATGACCGTTTCGCCGCCAACAACCAACTTTCTTCGTATACCGTAGTTGCGGTGCTTCATTTCAGCGAATTCCGCGTGATACGGAATAATGCGCCAGCTCTCATATCCTGCGCGTGAAAGGAGGGTGTTCAGGGTTTTGAACGAGAGAATGCATAAGTGATCGTGATGGGTTGATTCGCGGTTTGCTAATGCTATCAAACAGTTGTGTATCGCGGTCGCGTTTGGCGTCGTTAGCAGTAGGCCTTTTCCCTGAAGTCGACGGATACATCGAAATAGCCTCAAGGATTCCAACGGGTTCTCTAGGTGCTCAATGAGTTCGCCAGCAACTACTATATCCGGAGTAAGATCGAGTTCAGCAAGCAATGAATCAAGGTCTAGGATATTTCCTTTCTTAATCACAGCGTTCTCTGCGGTCACCAACCCATCATCAGGTAGGGTATCTGACGCATCCAGGCCAATGACACGCGAAGCTACCTTTGCTATTTCCTCGTGCAACCAAAGGCCCTGTGTCCTTTTGGCAATGAAAGCGGTCTCATCTACTGCGCCTAAGTCAAGGACGATTTTGTTCTTGCAAACGTTTAATATGTATTCAATACGGTCGACAGCGCGACCAATTTCGATGTACTCGAACGGAGCATAGCTTAGCTTATGTCGGGGTCCGTTCATTGGCCCTTCCGATAAGATTTATTCCAATGGCTTCTGTGTCCCTGTTGGGCATGTCTATTGCTTTATCGCGGCGCGCGGCACGGTAGTCGAGAAGATACAGGAAGAATGAGCCATACAAAATCTGCGCTCCGAGCACGAGGGTTGTGCTGCTTACGATTACCAGGCGTATTGCGCTGCCCCTGCCGAGTTCGCCAAACCCGACCGCGGACCATTGGGCCAGAGCGATACCAAAGCTGATCAGTCCGAGCAGCAGCATAAATGCCCCGAGCGCAAGACCGCGCTCGAGCGGCATCGCTTGCCGCAGTTTTTCGAACAGCGGGTCGTGCAGAAGCAGCCCGCGCTGAATCGCGATCACCTTGGCAAAGGCCCAAAACAGCATCGCTTCAAAGCCGATGTTGATCGCGGCGGCGGTCATGACCATGGTGTGCTCGGCAAAACCGATCTGTCCGACGGCAATTTCGCCGCTAAGCAGGATAAGGGTGGCCAAGAGGCCGAACAGAAAAATTGCTGCGCCCGGATAGAGAAACAGCCATCGGGGGCTGAACAAAAGCAACAGCCGCAGATGCCGCCAGCCATCTCGCCAGCTGCGCAGATGGGTCGGACGACCGCGGCCGTCGGGCGCCAGCGTGGTCGGAACCTCGGCGATTCTTAACCTGGCGATTGTTGCCTTGATCACCATTTCAGACGCGAATTCCATACCGGGCGCCGCGAGGTCGAGATCCAGGATGGCGTGGCGGTTAAAGCCGCGCAAGCCGCAATGGAAGTCGCCGCAGACGCTGCGGAAGAACAGTCGCCCAACCCCGCTCAGCAAGGGATTGCCGAGATACCGATGCAGCGCGGGCATTGCCCCCGGTTTAATCCCGCCGCGAAAGCGGTTGCCCATGACCAGTTGATAGCCTTCCCTCAGCTTGCCAATAAAAAAGTTGAGGTTCGTGAAATCATAGCTGTCGTCCGCATCACCAATGATGACAAATTCGCCACGCGCAGCCTCGATACCCGCTCGCAATGCATTGCCGTAACCCTTCGCGGCCACAGCTATGACGCGTGCGCCATAACCGGCCGCAATCGCCTGCGAGCCGTCGGTGCTGCCGTTGTCGGCGATGATGACCTCGCCCCACACATCGTACATTTCGAGATAGGCCAGCGCCTTTTGGACGCAGGTCCCCACCGTCTGCGCTTCGTTGAGGCAGGGCATGACGATTGACAATTCCGGCGTGGCGTCGCCGGCTGTCTTCGCCTTGGCTTCCAGCGCTTCAGGGGGGGACATACTTCGAAACGCGGCGGCTGCGGTGACCTTTCGGGCTGCGGCTCAAAAAGCATACAAATCATCGCAAGTGCCGTCCAGTTTTGCAGTCCACCGGCGATTTCCTCGCCTTTATCATTCCGGGCGGGCACGGGCCGTGAGCCCGGAATCCAGAGCCCGGAACGGCCCAAGTTTTGGCGAAGTCGGTGTTCGCGGATCCGAGGCCTCCCCCCCTTGTGGGCATCCCGGAGTGACCGTGGGGCCGAGTTGCCTGCAAGCGAGCCACGGCGGCTTGCGGCAGGTCACTTTCCTTGTTACGAGACCGCATGGCGTTTCCTCTTCGGCAAAGCTTTTGCGAGCGGCCTGTGGCCGCGCCGGCCCAGGCTATGCAGCGCGGGGCGGGCAGATGACGGCACCGGCTAGCGGAAGCGGAAGGGGCAGACCACCGATTGCCGCACGCGGGGTTGGACCCGATTCTCCCGGGCTGTTGACTCGGTTGCGGCGGGACGCCCTCCAAGCTCTCGCCGCCGGTCCCCTCTACCGGCACACCCTGGTCGGACGGGTTCCCGCCGACCTTCGGCTTAGAATCGTGCAGCGCTGGCCAGGCGACGCCAAGCGTGGCGCGGCGATTGCCGCCGGTGAAATCGAGCTCGCGGGCGAGCTTGTCCGCGCCCCGGCGCCGCGCTGGTTTCCGCCCTCGGCGGGGCTGCAATGGCTCGCCGCATGGCATGGCTTCGGATGGATTGCCGATATCGCCGCGGCGGGCGGCGGCGCGCGCGAAGCAACACGCGCCCTGGTGCAAAGCTGGATCGCCGAGAACACCGGCTGGACCGGTATCGGATGGCGTTCCGACGTGCTGGCGACACGAGTCTTTGCCTGGATTGCGCACTTCGACGAGATCGTGAGGCGCGATCAGGATTATCCGCTGCGCCGGGAGATGCTGACGAGCCTCGTTGCCCAGCTCCGCCACCTGGCGCGAACCGCGTCCTGGGAGGTCGCCGGCGCGGGCCGAGTGCGAGCACTCAAAGGCTTGATCGCCGGCATGCTGGTGCTCGGCGGGTTCGAGCCGCGCTTGGCGAGAGTGCTCAAGAGTCTCGAACGCGAATTGTCGGTTCAGATCCTCCCGGATGGCGGGCACCTGTCGCGCAGCCCGTCGCTGCAACTACAGGTGCTGCAGGATTTGATCGACACGCGCGCGGTGTTGCGGTCGGCGCAGATCGAGGTCCCGGCCGCGCTCAAAGACGCCATCGAGCGAATGGCGCCGTTGCTGCGCTTTTTTCGCCACGGCGATCGCCGGCTGGCGCTATTCAACGATTCGCTCGAGGAAGACGGGGTTCTTATCGACCTGGTTTTAACGCGGTCCGAGACCAAGGGGCGCGCGCCGTCGCATGCGCCCGACACCGGCTTCGACCGGCTGCAGGCCTTCAAGAGCCTCGTTCTGATCGACACCGGGAAACCGCCGCCGCGCGGCTTCGACGACCACGCGCATGCCGGGCCTTTGTCTTTCGAGTTGAGCCATGAGCGTGAACGGATCATCGTCAATTGCGGTACCTATCGCGGCCCGAAGCCGAATTGGTGGCGGGTAGCGCGGGCAAGCGCTGCGCATTCGGTCATGGTCGTCGCCGATACCAACTCGGTCGAGATCCGTGCGGACGGCGCGCTCGGCCGCAGTCCGACTTCGGTTGTTCGGGAGCGTGCCGAGCACGAGGGTCAGCAATGGGTCTCCGCGACGCATGACGGCTATCGCGAGCGCTTCGGGCTGATCTATGCACGCCAGCTCTTCCTCTCCGCCGACGGCGAGGATCTGCGCGGCGAGGATCGGCTGACCGGTCTCCCCGGAGCGGTCTTTGCCGTGCGCTTCCACCTGCACCCGTCGGTTCAGGCGGAGCTGGTCCGAGAGGGCAGTGCCGCGCTGCTGCGGATGCCGAGCGGCATCGTGTGGCGGCTGCGCGCCGCCGGCGGGGAGATGAGCCTCGGCGAAAGCATCTATCTCGGCTCCGGCGAGGCGAGAAGGACGCAGCAGGTCGTGCTGAGCGGGACCGTACCGCCGGGGGGCGTGACGGTGCGCTGGGCGATTCGTCGAGAGCCGCGCCGGTCCATCGCGGATCAGGTCCAGGATGATCAATTTCCGATTGATCAAGCTCCCAGGAATTCGGCCGCGCAGGCTTCCTCTCCCGAGGATCAGCCGCCCAGCGGTGGGTGAGGCCGTGTGGCCCGTGGCGGTCGCTGTTGCGACCGGCTTGCTGACCTGCCTGACGACTAGGGCGCTCATTCCGATCCTCGCCCACCGGGAGATCCTCGACCATCCGAACGAGCGATCGTCGCATCGGGTGGCGACACCCCGCGGCGGCGGGATCGCGGTGATCGGCTCGGTACTGCTGGCCTGGATCCTGCTCACCCGAATCGATTCGGCGCAGTCAGGGGTCTTTGGGATCGCCCTTGGCGCCGTGTTGCTAGCGGAGGTCTCATGGCTCGACGATCTGCATGGTCTCTCCCCATTCGTGCGGCTGGTCGCGCAATCCGCCGCCGTTGCGGTCGGCATCTTCGTCCTGCCTGGGCCGCGGGACCTTTTCTTTCTTGTCGCGATCGGTCTCGTCTGGATCTGGTGGATCAATTTGTTCAACTTCATGGACGGGATCGATGGGCTGGCCGGCAGCGAAGCTGCGGCAATCGGCGCAGGTCTGTTGCTGTTCGCGGGTGTTGGAGCCGGTTCGGATCCGGCGCAGCGCGCGCTTGCTGCCGCGGTGACTGGGGCGGCGATCGGCTTTCTCGTCTGGAACTGGTCGCCGGCGCGGATTTTCCTCGGCGATGTCGGCAGCGTGCCGCTTGGTTATGTGCTCGGCTTCTTGCTGCTCGACCTCGCGGTTCGCGGACACTGGACGATCGCGCTTATCCTGCCGCTCTATTTCCTTGCGGACGCGACGATCACGCTCGTTCGACGCTTGCTGCGCCGCGAGCGGGTCTGGCAGGCTCATCGCGAGCATTTCTACCAAGAGGCCGTTCGTCGCGGCCTCGGCCACGCGGCCGTGGTCAAACGGGTGATCGCCGCCGATGTGGTGCTGATCGGCTGCGGCTGGGCGTCGGAGAACGGGTGGGGCAGCGTATCGCTCGCCGTGTCCGCCGCGACCGTCGCAACCTTGCTGGTGGCGCTCGCCCGCGGCTCTTGAGACTTGCCGAGGCTTCCGACGGAGCCCTATATCCGCGGCAATGACCGCAGACCATCTCAAGATCCATCGCGCGCTGATTTCGGTCAGCGATAAGAATGGGATCGTTGCATTCGCTGGCGCGCTGGCCGCGCGCGGCGTGACGATAATCTCGACCGGCGGCTCGGCACAGACCCTCGCCGCCGCCGGGGTTCCGGTCACTGAGGTGGCCGAGGTCACCGGCGTCAAGGAATTCCTCGATGGCCGGGTCAAGACCTTGCACCCGGCAATTCACGGGGGGCTCCTGGCCCGGCGCGACCGGCCCGATCACCTCGCCGCACTGGCGGAGCGGCGAATTCCACCGATCGATTTCCTCGTCTGCAATCTCTACCCCTTCGCGGAGACGGTCGCATCCGGCGCGAGCCCCGAGGATTGCCTCGAGAATATCGATATCGGCGGCGTGGCGCTGATCCGCGCCGCCGCCAAGAACCACGACGCCGTCACAGTCGTCACCGACCCCGCCGATTACGACCGTGTGCTGGCGGAACTGGCCGCCGGTGACGGGGCGGTCGGCTTAGAAATGCGCCGCGAGCTTGCGCGCAAGGCTTTCGCGCTGACCGCCGCCTACGATGCCGCGATAGCCGAATGGATGGGGCGCGATGGGCAGACCTCTTTTCCCGAGACCTTTGTCCTCACCGGGCATTTGGCGGACCGGCTGCGGTATGGGGAAAACCCGCATCAATCGGCCGTGTTATACCGCATCAGGCAAAGTCGTCCCGGGGTGGCGACCGCGCGTCAGCTCCAGGGCAAAGAGCTGTCCTACAACAATTACGGCGACGCCGACGCCGCCTTCGAGTTGGTTGCCGAATTTAGCTCGCCGGCCATTGCGATCATCAAGCATGCCAACCCCTGCGGCACAGCCATCGGCGCCACCTTGAACGAAGCCTGGGACAAGGCGCTTGCCTGCGATCCGGTCAGCGCTTTCGGCGGCATCGTTGGGCTCAATCGGTGCCTCAATGGACCGACCGCCGAGGCGATCGCCCGGCTGCTCATTGAAGTCGTTATCGTCCCCGAAGCCGATGAAGCCGCGCGAGCCATTCTCGCGCGCAGGACGGGGTTACGCCTTCTCGTTACCGGGGAGATGCCCGACCCCACTGCCGCGGGCCGTAGCTTTCGCTTGGTAGCCGGCGGCATCCTTGTCCAGGAGCGCGATCGGATCTCCGTCGGGCGGGAGGGACTGCGCACCGTGACCCGCCGAGCGCCGACCGAGAGCGAGATTGCCAATTTGTCATTCGCCGACATCGTCGCCAAGCACGTCAAATCTAATGCGATCGTCTTTGCCCGCGGCGGGGCGACCGTCGGCATCGGCGCCGGTCAGATGAGCCGGGTCGACAGCGTCAGGATCGCCGCTGCCAAGGCGGCCGAGGCGGGCAAAGCGGCGGGACTGGCGCAATCGCCGACAGTCGGCTCGGTCCTCGCCTCGGATGCCTTCTTCCCGTTTGCCGACGGCCTCGAAGCGGCGATCGAGGCTGGCGTCACCGCCATCATCCAGCCGGGCGGGTCGGTGCGCGACAAGGAGGTCATCGCCGCGGCGGACGCCGCCGGCATCGCGATGGTGTTCACCGGGATCCGCCATTTCCGCCACTAGCCCCGGTCGCGCCGGCCTCAAATAGCCGCCGTCACGCTTGGCGCAGCGCGAGCTTGCCAAGGTCATGCATCGGAACTCTATGCGTCTCCCGAGCGGTCCAGGCTGCAAGCGAGGCGATGACACAGACCACGAAACTGAGGAGCGCGACCGGAACCCAGGCATTTGGTCCGGTACCTTGGACGGCCGACGCAATCGCCGGGGCAAACCCGGCAAGAGCAAACCCGATCTGCGTTCCGATGGCCATTCCCGAGAGGCGCACGCGGGTGTCGAACATCTCGCCGTATAGAGATGGCCAGACCCCGTTCGCCGCACTGTAGACAACGCCCGACATCAGCACCGCAACGGCAAAGACCAGGGGTATATTCGTCTGGCTTACGGCCCACAGATACGCAAACATCAGTAGGCCCGACGCCATCGCGCCGAAGATGAAAACCGGCCGGCGGCCGATGCGATCGGCCAGCATCGCCCATAATGGGATCGCGATCAGCGCGACGATATTCGTCAGGATCGCGACCCAAAGCATCGTGGTGCGGTCGATCTTCACGGTATTGACCGCGTAAGAGAGCGCGTAGACGCCGAAGATGGTGCTTACGATGGAGACGAGAGCGGCGAGGACAACCCGCAGCACTTCCGGCGTGTAGTGTTGGAACAGGAGTGTCAATGGCGCTTTCGGGACATTTTGACCTTGCTGCTCCTCTTTGAAAGCCGGGGTTTCGTCCAATGTGCGCCGGATGATGTATCCGACGGCGACCACGACCATGCTGAGCCAGAACGGAACCCGCCACCCCCACGACAATAGCTGGTCCTCGGACAGCCGTGAGACAGGAAGGAATACGGCGGTGGCGAGGATGAGCCCAGCCTGGGTACCGCTCAGAGTGAAGCTCGTGTAATAGGCCCGCCGGTGGGGCGGGGCGTGTTCGAGTGTCAGCGAGTTCGCGCCGGCTTGCTCGCCGGATGCGGAGAAGCCCTGGGCCAGTCTCAGTATCACGAGCAGGATGGGTGCCAGCACCCCGATCTCGCTGTACCGCGGCAGGCAGCCGACGAGGAATGTCGAGGCCCCCATAAAAATGAGCGTAAAGATCAAAACCGTTCTTCGGCCGAACTTATCGCCGATATGGCCGAGCACGAACGCGCCAATCGGCCGGGCCACATACCCGACGCCGAAAGTCGCCAAAGCCAAGAGGATCCCGGTCGCCGGATTTTGGCTCGGAAAAAAGATCTTGCCAAAGACCAGCGCGGCTGCGGTCCCGTAAATGAAGAAATCGTAATATTCCAGCGCGCTGCCGATCCAGCTGGCGAGCGCCGCCTTCCTCGGGGTTCTCGCCCCGCGCGGCTCGTGAGAATCCTCAGCCTGGTAGATGCTATCAGCAGGCATGGTCTGTTTCCTCCCAGCTCGGTACCGTTTTGGATTTTCGCTTCGATGCCGATCAGCCGTTCGTCATCGCCGTGAAATGGCGGAGCATCCGCTCTGTGTCGGGTATTACGCCAGTGAAAAGCCGGAACGCCTCGACCGCCTGGAATACCGCCATACCGCCGCCATCGAGTGTGCGGCAGCCCAGCATGCGCGCGTGTCGGAGCAACTCGGTCTCCAGCGGAAAGTACACGATGTCCGCGACCCAGAGATCGGGCCGCAACAACTCGGCCGGCAATGGCAAACCCGGGTACTTGGCCATCCCCACCGGGGTGGCGTTGATCAGCCCATCGGCCTCGCGGAGCGCGGCGGCGAGATCGCGTAGCGCCGCGGCACGGCCTTTGCCAAAGCGCTCCTTGAGGCTGGCGGCGACATGTTCGGCTCGCGCATGATCGGAGTCGACGATCATCAGCTGGGCGACACCGAGGGTCAAAGCGGCATGCGCAACCGCCGCTCCTGCGCCGCCGGCCCCAAGCTGGACGACGCGCTCGCGCCTCACGCCCGGCAAACCGCGACGGAAGCTCTCGGCAAAACCCCACCAATCGGTATTGTGACCGATCCGCCGCCCGTGCGCCAGAACGACGGTATTGACCGCGCCGAGCGCCCGCGCATTCTCAGAGAGCTCATGAAGCAGCGGGATTACGGCCTGCTTGCAAGGGTGGGTGACGTTGACGCCGGCGAAGCCCATGCGCTCGGCCGCCGTCAGGAGCTCGGGCAAGAACTCGACACCGACGCCGAGCTTCTCAATGTCGATGAGGCGGTATAGGTAGCGCACTCCCTGTTCGTCGGCTTCGCGCTCGTGCATCGCCGGCGTCAAAGAGGCTTGGATGGCCGACCCGATAAGGCCGACCAGGAACGAGGATTGACGCCGTGCGTCGGCTTGGGTCACAGGAGCGCAACCCGCATCCGGGCGACCAGATCGCTCCCGCCTCTGCGTTGCGCTTGAGCCGCCATGCGAACGGCGGCGTTAAGGGCGCCAAAACCGCGATGGCCGCGGCGCTCGACAATTTCGAAAAAGAACCGATCTTCGAAGCTGTCTGTATAGGCCTGAAGAAAGGAGCCGTCGTCATCACGCTCGTAGAGGAGGTTCAGGTTCCTCAGAGAAACCAGCTGCTCTTCCGAGAGCCCGTATCTCGCGCCGAGATCGTCGTAATAGTTCGGCGGGATCGGCAAGATCCAGTCGTCGTGACCGCTCATGGATGCGAGCGCGCGCTCGATGTCTTGACTGGCGAAGGCGAGATGGTGGATGCCGGCGCCGGCAGAGGCCGATACGAACCGGCCAGTCGCTGTCTTTCGCCCTTCGGAGATGTTCAGCGGTAGGCGTATGCTTCCTTCACGGCTCACCATAGCGCGGCTACGAACCAGCCCGTAAGGGTCCGGGATCTCCCACAGGAGCTGCGGGACAAATCCGAAAACGGCGCGCCAGAACAGTACTGCCGCCTCCATTCGGCCGACCGGCAGCGCCTGGGCGATGTGATCTATGGCGACTAATGCTGCTTCGCTTTCTGGCTCTGCCGTCAAGTGAAAGTCGTCATCGTAAATCGTCCGCCCGGAGATATCGGCCTCGATCAGGTTGATCAGCATCCCGTCCGGTGCCCGGACAGCGGGGATCGTTCGCTCGCCCGCACTGATCGGCTCTTGCCAAAGCGAACATTTTAGCGCCTGCGCCCGATTAAGAGCCCGTTGCGCGTCGTCCACCCGTAGCCCGAGCGCGCAAACCGAGGGCCCGTGCAGCTGAAAATGGTAAGAGGCGGCACTGTCCGGCTCGCTGTTCAACAATAAATTGATCCGCGCCTGACGAAACAGATCGACCGCTTTCGAGCGATGCCTTCCGGCGCGCCGGAACCCGAGATGTCCGAGAAAGGTGGCGAGATCCTTTCCCGAGGCCGCGTCGACCGCGAATTCGACAAACTCGACCCCGTCGAAAACCGGCGGGTCCGGAAGCCCTCGCCCGCCGGCTTCAGCCTCCGTCTAGGATCAAGGAGCGTATTCCGTCGCGTGCGGTCAGGCGTGCTGGAGCTGCTCGAAAGTCGTCGTTGAAGATTTCGAGCGAGAGCGGGCCGCGATAGCCCGACGCCAGCACCGCTCGCAAAAACCCGACGACATCGAGATCGCCTTGCCCGGGGAAGTTGCGGAAATGGCGGCTCCACGACAACAGGTCGCCAGCCATCAAAGGCGCATCCGCGAGCTGGACTAAAAACAGCTTTTCAGCCGGAAGTGCCGCGATTCCGGCGAAGTCGTCTTTGAGGGCCAGCGTATGGAAGCTGTCCAGCACCAGTCCGAGCGCGGGGTGGTCCGCCTCTCGCACCATCTGCCAGGCTTGCGACCAGCGTCTGACGTGCCTACCCCACGACAATGCTTCGTAGGCGATGCGCAAGCCGCGCCGCGCGGCGCGCTCGGCTAATATCCGGAGGTCCGCGGCGGCCCGCGACCTGTCATCGATCGCCGCAGGGTGGACGTTGCTGCAGACGAGCATCAAATCGCTGCCGAGCGCCTGCATCACGTCGAATTTGCGTTCGGCCCGTTCGAGATTGCGCGCGCTCTGCGGCTCCGGCATCGCCTCGAAATCCCGGAACGGCTGAAAGGCCGTGATTGCGAGGCCGAGCTCTCGAGCGATCCGCCGCACTTCGGCCGGGGTGCCGTCGAACGTCAGGAGGTCGTTCTCGAATAGTTCGATGTTGTTGAACCCAACCGATGCGGCAGCTTCGAGCTTCTCCGGCAGGGTTCCGGCGAGCGAAACCGTAGCTATCGAGCGAGGGAACTGGAACGGTGCCGGGCACACGACCGCCTCCGTTCAAATGTCCAGGAACACCGTTTCGGTTTCGCCGTGTGGGCCGCGTTGCAGCCGGATATTGAGCTTCCAATGATCCTCGCTCTCCCGACGGGCGAGCAGGGTCGCGCGGCGCTCGGGGTCCTCGATCGAGGACAATAAAGGGTCGGTCTCGTTGAGCGGGTCACCGAGAAAATAGGCGCGCGTCATGAGGGCCTTAAGAAGGCCACGGGCATGCATTGCGATGGCGAAATGCGGCGCCTGCTGCGCGTTGCCGCGTCCGGGTGCCGCGCCCGGCTTTACCGTTGTGAACCGGAACTCGCCGCGCTGATCCGTGCGGCAGCGGCCAAAACCGGGAAAACTCTCGTCGGCCGGCGGATCGGCCTGCCAGAGTTCGACGGCAGCGTCGGTCACCGGATTCCCGTCGCCGTCGACGACCGAGCCGGATAACGTAACCCGCGCGCCGGCGGCGCCGAACCGCGTCAAATCGGCCCATTCCGGGTGCTCGATCAGGTGCCAAAAGGGCCCGATCGTCTGGCTGCTGGTGGCGCTCGGCATGGCTCAAGCCTCCATCGGCGTCGCCTCACGGCCGCGCAGCACGACGTCGAACCGGTAACCGAGCGCCCATTCGGGCTCGGTCACCGCCATGTCGAGCGTGCAGACGAGCCGGTTGCGCGCCGCTTCGTCGGGGATCGACAGGAAAATCGGATCGAGCGCGAGCAGCGGGTCGCCGGGGAAATACATTTGGGTGATCAGCCGCGCAGCAAAGCCGGACCCGAAGAACGAAAAATGGATATGGTTCGGTCGCCACGCATTGTCGTGATTGCGCCAGGGATAGGCGCCCGGCTTGATCGAAGTGAACCGGTACCAGCCCTCATCGTCGGTGTAGACCCGGCCCTCGCCGCGGAAGTTCGGATCGATCGGCGCGTCATGCTGGTCCCCCGGGTGCTGATAGCGGCCCGAAGCGTTGGCCTGCCAGATCTCGACGATAGTGCGCGGGACCGGCCTGCCGTCCTCGTCGCTGATGCGGCCACGCACGATGATGCGCTCGCCCAGCGCCGCTTTGCCGTCGACGATCGACAAATCGGGGATCGGCGGAAAATGCGCAGGGCTGAAGCGAGGTCCGCTGGTCTCGGTGATCGTGTGCGGCAGCCGTACCAGGTTTTCCTGCGGGTGCCGCTTATGCGTGCTGCCGTAAGCCGGGGCGTCATAAGCCGGTTGCGTGCCCGAGGCATAAGGCCGAAACGGAACCGGATCTCGCGAGCTCTCCATTGCCCTGTCCTCTTAGGGTGCGGCCTCCACGGCCGGTTTCCTCTTTTGCCGCAGCGCGTCCAGCGCCTCGGGGGTGTCGATGTCGACGAGGATGGCGTCGTCGTCCATTTCGACTTCGGCGACGAGATCGGCATGCTCGCCGATCAGGTGCTTGGCCCCGACATCGCCCGCGAGCTCGGCCATTTCGGGAAAGAACCGCTTCGCCCACAGAACCGGATTGCCGCGCTTGCCGCGTCGCGTCGGGACAATGATCGCGCGGCCCTCGAGCGGGTTGAACGCGGCGATCAGGCGGTCGATGTGCCGGCCAGAAATCAGCGGCATGTCGCCGAGGCAGACCAGCGCCCCGTCGAGATCGGCCGGAAGCGCGGAAATCCCGCGTTTCAGCGAGGTCGAAAGCCCCTCGGCGAATTCGGGATTGCGCACCCGTTCAAACGGCAATTTGCCAAGCGCCGCATCGACCGCGTCGGCCTGATTGCCGAGTACTGCCACAATCGGCCGCGCCTTCGAGGCGAGCAGCCTCCGGGCCACGTGCGCCGCCATCGGAGAGCCGTCGATCTCGGCGAGCAGCTTGTTCGGGCCGCCCATGCGCCGCGATTGCCCCGCCGCGAGCAGGAGCGCGCCGATCCGCAGGCCTGCAGGCTTCGCTTCGGGCCGCTTCTCTGCGGGCCTCGCTTCGGCGCGAGGGAGCGGCCGCGACGGGATCTCGGCGAGAAGGCCACCGCTCCCCATGCGCATGATTTCGCCGGGTCCAACCGGCAATCCGGCGACGAGCCGCTCGAGCACCCAGTCGAAGCCATTGACCTTGGGCGAGCGCGCGCAGCCAGGCAGGCCTAGTACGACGTGGCTCCCGACATGTCCAAGCAGCAGCAAATTGCCGGGATCGACCGGCATCCCGAAGTGATCGACCTCACCTCCCGCGACAATGATCGCCGCCGGGATCACATCTCGCCTGTCGAGGATCGCCGAGGCTCCATGAATGAGCAGCAGGTCAATCCCGCGGCCGATTGCATCGCGAATACGCGAGGCAAGCTCCGCCGTCGTATGGGCGCAGCGTTCCTCAAGAGTGAGCTGGCAGCCGAGTGCCGCCAGGCGGCCCAGGGTGACTTCGCGGGTCTTATCGAGAATGCTCTCCTTGAGGCCGGGGAGCCGAGTTTGGATCAGCCCCGCCGCTCGCGCTTGAAACGCCGCGACGCGTAGCAGCGGGCCGCCGGTGATCGCCGCTCTGGCGCAATCACGGATCGCCGCTTCGGAGGCAGCAAACGGGATAATCTTGATCGTCGCGACCATCTGGCGCGGCTCGACGACGGTGAAGGGCGGCAACGTGCCGAGGGTGATGGCTTCGTGCACGAGGTTCAGTCGATCGAGCCGCTCCCGATCGACAACAAAGACACCGCGCGCTTCGGCATGCACATTGACCCGCCCGGTAAAGGCGGGTGCCGCCGAGACGCCAGGCCCGACCGCCGCCGCGGCAATCCTCGACGCCGCTTCGTCCTCGCCGACATCTCCGAGGTCGAGCCGCGCGACGGTGATTGTCGTAAGGCCGGCCGCGGCGATCGCAGCGACATCGGCGTCGGACAGTACGCGGCCTTTCTTGAGCGCGGCCGTCCCGAGCTTCAAGCTGTGCGCGAGGATCGCGCCTTCCGCCTCCGCGACGGGAACCTCGCCAAACCTCATGCCGCCTCCGCGCGCTCGCCCCGCCGCAGGCTCTGGGTCATTTGCGCGACGATCGAGATTGCGACTTCAGCCGGGGAGACCGCGCCGATCGCCAATCCGATCGGCCCGTGGATGCGGGCGAGATCGGTCTCGCCAAAACCCAGCTCGGTGAGCCGGCTGCAGCGCGCCGCATGAGTTCGCCGCGAGCCGAGCGCGCCGACATAGAAGCAATCCGAACGCAGTGCCACGGCAAGGGCCGGGTCGTCGAGCTTCGGGTCGTGCGTCAGGGTCACAACCGCCGAGCGATGGTCGGGCTTCATCCGTTCCAGCGCCTCGTCCGGCCACTCCTGGGTCAGCTCGACGCCGGGAAACCGCGCTTCCGTCGCGAAAGAGCCGCGCGGATCGATGACGGTAACTCCGTAATCCGCGAGCTTCAACATCTGGACCAATGGCTGGGCGATGTGCACGGCGCCAACCACGAAGCAACGGCGTTGCGGGCTGAACACCTCGACAAAGATCCGCGCGCCGGCGCCGTCCAGCGTCGTGTTGCGGTCGCTCTTCAGCGCGCTGCGGACCGCGTCCAGCGCGGCCGCATCGAGGTCCAACTCGCCTTCGGCGGAGCTTTCGTCGACCAGCAATTGCCGGCCGCTGGTGAGATCGGTCGCCAGCGCGACCGAACGGCCCTCGCTTCCGGCCGCGACGATCGCGTCGAGCAGATGTCGCCTCATTCGACGCGCTCGACAAAGATCTGGATCTTGCCGCCGCAGGCGAGACCGACTTCCCAGGCCTGATCGTTGGAGATGCCGAAATCGAGAAGGCGCGGCTTGCCGTCGCGGATCACGTCGAGGCCCTCAGTCACGACTGCGCCTTCGACGCAGCCGCCCGACACCGAGCCGACAAACGCGCCGGAATCGGCGACCGCGAGCTTGGCGCCAATGGGCCGCGGGGAGGAACCCCAGGTGCTGACCACCGTAGCCAGCGCGACTCCCGCTCCGGCCTCGCGCCATCGCTTTGCCTGGTCAAGGATCTCGGCCGTATCGCTCATGCTACCCTCTCTTGGTTTGCGTGCCATCGCATAGCCGCCGCCCCGCGCCGCGTTGTGGGCGCGCTGAGCACCTCGATCAAGGTCTCGAGGCTTTCGAGGTTGTGGACCGGGCGGAACTCGTCGACATACGGCATCATTGCCTTCATACCGAGAGATCTTGGCTCAAAACCCTCGTAGCGCAACAGCGGGTTCAGCCAAATCAACCGGCGGCACGATCGGTGCAGCCGGTCCATTTCGTGCGCGAGACCGGCGCCGGCGTCGCGATCGAGCCCGTCGGTGATCAACAGCACGATCGCGCCCTGACCCAGCAGACGCCGCGACCACAGCCGGTTGAACTCGCAGAGCGCATGGCCGATGCGGGTACCGCCCGACCAGTCCGCCACCGCCTCGGCGACCCGGTCGAGTGCGAGATCCACGTCCCGGTGGCGCAGATATCGCGTAATGTTTGTGAGCCGTGTCCCGAAGACGAAAGTATGGACACGGTCGCGGTCGTTGGTTACCGAGTGCATGAAGTGCAGGAAGATGCGACTGTAGCGGCTCATCGAGCCGGAAATGTCACATAGCACGACCAGCGGCGGCGGGCGCCGGCGCCGACTGCGCCGCTTCAGCTCGATGAGGCCGCCCGAGCGCAGCGCGGCGCGCAACGTTGCGCGCAGATCGGCGCGGGCGCCGCGGCGGTCCGGTGCGAAACGCCGAGTCCGGACATCCTGCACCGGCAGGCGCAGCCTCGCGATCGCCGCCTTCGCGCGGGCCAGCTCCTCGAGTGACATCTTCTCGAAATCCATGCCGCGCAGCTGTTCGCGGTCGGAAAAGCTCATTGCGGCATCGATCTCGGTCTCCTCGGCTTCGCCCTCCTTGCCGATGTCCGGGTGCAATGCTTCGGCGAGGCGGCGCACCATCGCTGTCCCCTCGTCCTCGGCGCCGTCGATCCGCATTTCCGGCAGCACGAGCCCCATCATCTTTTTCAGAAGATCCAGGTTGCGCCAGAACACATGAAAGGCCTGATCGAAGATCAGCCGCTGGTCCGGCCGATTGACGAACACGGCATGGAGGGTCCAGTAGAAATCGCGACGGTCGGTGATGCCGACCGTGCTGACGGCGGCCACCGCGTCGATGACCTTGCCCGGCCCGACCGGCAGCCCCGCCGCCCGCAAGGTGCGCGCGAAGTGCATCAGATTGGCGAGCAGCCGGCCGCGCTCGGCTCCGGGATGACCCTCACCCTCCCGCTGACGCGGGTCCTTCCCTCCCGGCGCGCGCGGGGAGAGGGCCGGGGTGAGGGGCGCGCCCGTCACGATCTCATGCCTCCGCCGCGGCGGCTTCCGCCTTGACCTGTTCGAGGATGCGGGCGGCTTCGCTGCCGTGCAGGCGGGCGATGTCGTCCTGATATTTAAGCAGTACGCCCAACGTGTCGTTGATCGCGTGCGGCGTCAGTTCCAATACGTCGAGCTGCATCAAGGCCTCGGTCCAGTCGATCGTCTCGGCGATGCCGGGGAGCTTGAAGAGGTCCATCGTGCGCAATCTCTGCACAAAGCCGACCACCTCGCGAGAGAGATGCTCGCTGGCGCCCGGCGCCTTGCGCTTCAGGATTTCGAGTTCGCGCGCTGCGGTCGGGTAGTCCACCCAGTAGTAGAAGCATCGCCGCTTCAGCGCGTCATGAATCTCGCGGGTACGGTTCGAGGTGATGATGACGATCGGCGGATGCTCGGCATGAATGGTGCCGATCTCCGGGATCGTTACTTGAAAGTCCGAGAGCAGCTCGAGGAGGTAGGCCTCGAACGGCTCGTCGGTGCGGTCGAGTTCGTCGATCAGCAACACCGGCGCGCCCGCGATATCCGGCTCCAGCGCCTGCAACAGGGGCCGTTTGATCAGAAACCGATCGGAAAAAATCGTGCTCTCGATCTCGCCGCGGTCCTCCTCGGCCGCCTCGGCGAGCCGGATTTCGATCATCTGCCGCGCATAATCCCATTCGTAAACCGCCGAGGCGACATCGAGCCCCTCATAGCATTGCAGCCGAATGAGCCGGCGCTGCAACGCGCTCCCCAACACCTTGGCGATCTCGGTCTTGCCAACGCCGGCCTCGCCTTCGAGAAACAGCGGCCGGCTCAGGTGCAGCGCCAGATGCACCGCCGTCGCAAGACTGCGATCGGCGACGTAATCGGCGCTGCCGAGCAGCGCCAGCGTGTCGTCGACAGAGGAAGGGAGGGTGGTCATCCGGAGACAATTCCGATCAACAAATCCTCTCCCGATAGGAAAGGGCGAGGGCTTAGGCGGCCTGCCAATAGCGCGGGATCCGCTCTCGACATCAACGAATTTAGTGCGCCAGCCTCACCGCCACCACCCTCGCTGCAGTCCGTTGATCGGAACGCAGGATCAAACTAAGTTTAGTCCGAATTTAGGAGATGCGATGCGCACCATCAACATTCATGCGGCAAAGACCCAACTCTCGCGGTTGGTCGACGCCGCCGCGGCAGGCGAGGAAATCATCATCGCAAAATCAGGCAAGCCTATCGCCCGGTTGGGGCCGCTTCCCGAACCGCGACGAAAGCGCACACTCGGCGTATTGGCAGGAAAGCTGCGGGTGCCGGAGGATTTCGACGCCGATTTGCCGGATGAGGTCCTCGATGCATTCGAGAGCCGCTGATGCGCATTCTGCTCGATACGCATGTTCTGCTGTGGGCCCTGGCGCAGCCGCATCGCCTTGATGAGGAGACACGCGCCACGATCGAAAGCGGCGCCAGCGAAGTGCTGTTCAGCGTCGCAAGCATTTGGGAAGTCGCGATCAAGGCGGGACTGGGCCGCGCGGATTTCACGGTCAGGCCGGCCGAGATCGCCCGCGCGGCTGTCGAAATCGGGTTTGTCGAGCTGGTGATCCGATCCGATGCCGCGGCTCTCGTCGCGGAGTTGCCGCTTCATCACCGCGATCCATTCGACCGCGTTCTTATCGCGCAGGCCATGGTAGAGCCGGCGATGCTCTACACCGCCGACGATCGCCTCGCGCGCTATTCGGAATTGGTCAGGCGCATCGCAGCGCACTAGCGCGCATCAAGCTGTCGCGCCGGCGAGGGCGACCCAGACTGCGGCGAGCAACAGGATGGCGCCGATCGGCGCCGCGAGCTGGCGGCCGGCGGGCAGGTTCTTTTCGGCCGCCATGACCGCGGCCAATCCCAGCATCCAGCCGATATTCGCGGATCCGACCACGAACATCAGCAGCATCAGGCACCAGCAGCAGCCGACGCAGAACACGCCGTGTCTGATGCCCAAAAGAAGCGCCCGAGATCTGTTGCCGGCGCCGCGCCAGTGCGCGATGACAAAACCGAGCGGGGCGCGGCATTTGTCGAGACAGCGGTATTTGAACTCGGTGAATTGATACCCCCCGGCGATCGCCAGAATGGCCGCGCCGACCACCCAGACATTCGCGACGAACCACTCCGACTGGCGCACCGCCAACCCTAAGCCCCAGTCGGCGAGGTGGGCGGCAAGGCCAAAGGCGCCCCAAACCGCGAGATATCCGATTATGACGAGCGCCGTCAGCCAGAAACGATCGACGCGGCGCGCGGTCAACCGCCGGAAGATATCGAGGAGCGGCAATGTCGTCGGCAGCATCATCGCGGAGAGCATCAGCACCCAGCCGCTCACGACAAGCAGATCCGGCCAGCGCGCCCCGGCCGCCCGGCAAGGCCCGGGAGAGGCTGCCCGCAACCCCGATCTCGGCCCAGCTGCCGTGGTCGAGGTAGCGGGAATAAGGGCTCTGTCCCCAGAGCCACAGCGCCAGCCACGCCGCGACGGTCAGCGCCGCCATCAGCGGCAAAAAGCGGCTGCGATGCGAAGCCGCTTGCATCCGCGGGGCCCTCGCTAAGCCTCGAAAGCGAATTGTCCCTGGATCGCGTTATGGTCGCGCAGATTGACGTCGACCCCCACGGCCTGGTTTTTCATCCGGAAGGTCGAGGCCTTGGCGACATAGGCCGGCGAGCCGGGGATCGTCGAGAAGATGCTGTCGACCAGAGTGGTCGGCTTGCCGCCCGGTCCGCGGTACGGTTCCATCGTGGCCTCGGTCGTGTCGCCGATCCGCAGCGTGCCTTTCCCCTCGTGCACCGCAAAGACGATCGGCGCGCGCTTGATCTTGACGACCTCACCCACCAGCGCAGCCAGATCGGCGACGGGTCCGCCTTGCTTCCCGGTGAACACGCCGAGGAGCGCCGCTTCCTGTTCTTGGCTCGCGCGCTCATCGACATAGAGCTGAGCCCGCCAGTTGCCCTCCAGCGGGTTTCCCGGAATGAATACGTTGACCGCCAATGTCAGACCGGAAACATCGACCCCGTCGATCGTGCCGCTGTCAAAATGATAGGCGAGGGCGGATTGGCACGTTCCGTTGTCCGGCATCTCGCCAACCCAGCAAGGGCAAAGCACATTGCAATCGCAAACTTCGAGGATGCTCCCTTCCAGCTTGTACGACATGACCTGCTCCCCATGCGAAGAAGGGTCTATTATGGCGCGCTCTTGTAAACGCGAGGAAACTAAATTCGGATACGGAGCCGAACGCCTCGGTCTCGCGCAACTGGTAGGAGGCCGCGATGATCTCACTCGATCAATTCATCGTCTGGATAATCATTGGTCTGCTTGGCGGCAGCCTCGCTGGCCTAATAATCAAGCGGGAACGCAGCGGGTTTGGCGCTTTGCGGAATCTGGGGCTGGGCTTGGTCGGCGCTCTCGTCGGCGGTCTGCTGTTCCGCCTGCTTGGCCTCTTTCCCACACTGGACAGGGTCACCGTCTCGCTCAGAGATGTTGTGGCCGCCCTTGTCGGTTCTCTACTCGTCCTCGCGGTTCTCTGGCTAATGCAGCACTTTCGCCGTTCTCCGTGAGCGAGGCGCGACGGCAAGCGCATCTAGCGCGGTCGCATTGCATCTAAGAGCTGTTCCGGCTTGATCGGCGTCGCATTGACTTCTATGCCGAAGGCAGCCAAGGCGTCGCAGACGGCATTGGCGACGGCTGCCGGCGGGGCGACGGCGCCGCCCTCGCCGACCCCCTTGACGCCGAGCGGGTTGAGCGGCGACGGCGAGTGCTGATGAACGATCCGCATTGCCGGGATGTCGCCGGCGGTCGGCAGCGCGTAATCCATCAGTGAGCCGGAGAGCAACTGCCCGTTTGCATCATAGGCGATCGCCTCGAACAGGATGCCGCCGAGCCCCTGAGCGGCGCCGCCCATGATCTGGCCCTCGACCAGCATCGGGTTGACGATGACGCCGCAATCATGGGCGACGGCGTAGTCCTCGATGCCCACACGCCCGGTCTCGCGGTCGACATCGACTATCGCGATATGCACGGCATAGCTCCAAGTGACCGTTTGCGGCTGCCAGTAATAGGTCTCCTCGAGGCCGGCATCGACCCCTGGCGGGCGTTCGTTGTCCCAGCCCGGACGGGCAGCCTGGGCGATCCTAGCGAGGTTCACTGTGGCGCCGGGAACTCCAACGACGCCCACGCCGCCATCGCGCAATTCGAGATCGGCCGGCGCACATTCCAGCAGGTTGGCGGCGATGGCGAAGACCTTGTCCCGCAGCCGCTCGCTCGCGTGGTGCATCGCCGCCGACAATGTGACGGTGCTGCGGCTCGCCATCGTGCCAAACCCGATCGCGATCGCAGCCGTATCGGCAAGCGAGATCACGACATCTTCCGGAGGGACCTTCCAAAGGTCGGCCGCCACCTGCGCGAAAATCGTCTCCATCCCCTGGCCCTGCGGGCAGGCGCCGGAAGAGACGTAGATTTTGCCTGACGGGTCGATGCGGACGAAGGCGCTCTCGAACGGCCCGACGCCGGTACCCTCGATATAGCAACCGATGCCGAGCCCGAGGTGGCGGCCCGCTTTGTGCGCCTCGCTTTGACGCCGGCGGAATGCCTCGACCCCGCCGACCGCATCGAGCGCCTTCTGCAACGCGCCGGGATAATCCCCGCTGTCATAGACGATCGGCTCGCCGTCCCGGTACGGGATGCCGACGCTGTACGGCATCTCATCCGCGCGGATCATGTTGCGGCGGCGCACCTCGGCCGGCTCCAGGCCCAGGGTTCGCGCCACCAAATCGATGGTCCGCTCCATCGCGAACGCGGCTTCCGGACGCCCGGCGCCGCGGTATGGGGCGTTCGGGACTTTGTTGGTGACGACGATCCTTCCCGACGCCGCCAAATTCCCGATCTTGTAGGGGCCGGTCAGGTGGACGGCGGTGTTGTAGGCGACACCGGACCCGATCGGGTTCCAGGCGCCGCAATCGACAATGTAATCGTCGCGCAATGCGAGGATACGACCCTCATCGTCAAACCCGACCTCGACATCGTGCAACTGGTCGCGCGAATGCGTCGCGCTCATCAGGTGCTCGCTGCGCCCCTCGATCCAGCGCACCGGCCGCCCGAGCTTGCGCGCGAGGAAAGTAACCAGCAGGTCTTCGGGGTACACATGCCCCTTGCCGCCAAACCCGCCGCCGACGTCGAGCGCCACGCAACGCACCCGCGCCTCGGGCAGGCCCAACAGCGTGGCGGCTTCGCGCCGCACCCAATGAACCACCTGGGTCGAGGACCAGATCGTCGCCGAGTCGGTGCGCGGATCATAGGCGCTGACGACGCCGCGGCACTCCAGCGGCACAGCGGCGTAGCGGTGGTGATAAAACCGGCGCCGCAACCGGTGCGGAGCGCCGGCCATCACGGCATCGACTATCGCCCCTGCCAACCGAAAACGCGCCGATCAAATTGGTCTGAAACCGGTCGTGAACGATCGGGCTGTCCGGGCGCAATGCCGCCTCTGGGCCGACCACCGCCGGCAATTCTTCGAGATCCAATGTCGCGAGCTCGGCCGCGTCCTCGGCCTGGTCGCGGCTCTCCGCGACAATGACCGCAACCGCCTCGCCGACATGCCGCACCTTGTCGTGCGCCAATAGCGGCTGCTGCGGATTAAGGAATTTATGCTGGATGATCGAGGTCCATTTGCGCGGCAACGAGATTTGCCCCTCGGGCACCGGGGGCAGCAGCTGCAACAGATCGGCGCCGTTGAGAGCGAGCGCCACGCCCGGCGCCGCGGCAGCGCGCGACAGGTCGATCGAGCGAATGCGCGCATGCGCCACCGGACTGCGGACCAAAACCGCGTGCAGCATCCGCGGCAGCACGAGATCGGCGATGAATTGCCCCTGGCCCCTCAGCAGCCGATGGTCTTCGCGCCGCAACAGCGAGCGGCCGACATAAAGGGGGCCATTGTCGCTCATCGTTAAGACCTCACTCCCGCCGCGCGAGTTTGTGGGAATTACCGAACCCGGTCAAACGTGCGGCGGCTCCGGATTTTGGACAGCGGGATTAGCTAAAGGCTGACCGGTCCAAAAGAGGCGTGAGACGTCGGCATAAAGAGAGAGCAGCACAGCGCGGAGTTCAAAGCCTGCCCCGGCGAAAGTGTTGTGTCCCGTGAGTTTAGCGAGTAGTTCGGCGGGTGCTTGGTAATCGAGGCATCGCAATCGGGTGCGGTTTAATCGGCGACGAAGGTGTGGAGGTAGGCGTCGCGTTCAGCATGGTCGAGAAAGCGGCGGTGGTGGGCGGCACGGTTTTGCGGCATGCGGCTGAGATGCTCGCCAAGGCGGCGATTGAAGCGCTCGACCATGCCGTTGGTTTGCGGCCGGAAAGGCTGAGTGAGGCGGTGGTTCCTTGCGGATCGCGATCACGCTTGTCTCGTGATCTCCGAATGAGATGGTCTCCAAGTGACGCCGATGCACATCGGCGTCGGCTGGGGCCGGTTGCACGAGATCACCCCGCGACTGATCTATGCGACCGGCACCGGCTTCGGCATCAGCGGTCCCGACCGCGATAATCTCGCGATGGACATGACGATCCAGGCCGCCTCGGGGATCATGAGTGTCACTGGTTTCGCGGATGGACCTCCGGTCAAGGCCGGCCCGACCCTCGTCGACTTCATGGGCGGAACTCATCTTTACGCCGGCATCGTGACGGCGCTCTACGACCCCGACCGCAGCGGGGTCGGCCGGCTCGTCGAGGTGGCGATGCAGGAGACGGTCTACCCGGCCCTGGCGCCGAGCCACAATTATTACTACCGCACCGGCGAGATCCCGCCGTGCACCGGGAACCGCCAGTCGGGGCTGAACAGCGCACCGTATAACGTCTTTGCCACCGCCGACGGGCACGTGGCGATCCACGTCGTCACCGAGGCGCATTTTCAAAATTTATTGAAGGCGATGGGACGCGAGGACCTCGGGGACGATCCGCGTTTTGCGACCAACGCCGCCCGCGTCGCCTATATCGACGAGACCGACGCGTTGGTCGAAGCCTGGACGCGCACCCTCGGCAAGATGGAAGTGTTCGCACGCACCAAGGCTTAGCGCATCCCGTGCGCGCCGGTGCGCACCGCGCCGGAGGTCATGAACGACCCGCACACGCACGAGCGTGGGATGCTCACCCGGATCGATCATCCCGAACTGGGCGAGATTGTCGTTCCGACGACGCCCTTGCGGCTGCACGGCACCGACAAGGTCGGCGCCGGCCCGAGCCCGACCATCGGCCAGCACAAGGCCGAGATCTACGGTGGCTGGCTCGGCCTGTCGGCAGCCGAGATCGCGGAGCTGAACGACAGCGGCGTCATCTAGACCTGCTTTGCCAGATTTCAATCTGGCCGGCACCCCGATCCGCAGCTCGGGAGAGCTGGGAGAAAAGCCGATGACGCGTCGGATAACCAATCGAATCATCAGCAAAACCGGGCACCAATCAACAGTTATGAACCGGGCGCGAAAAGTAGAGATGACATTCCGTTGGCGACGGGCGCGACGTTGTAGCCGCGGCCGATTTCGACAAGCGTCTCGTGTTGGTTTCGGTGCTTGGTCTCTTCACACTTCAGATGACAGTGAGCTTGCACCGTCGTCCATCTTCACACCACGCGAGACGGCGCGGGCAACTCCGTACCTCGTTCGGAACGCGCTGGCAGCCCCGTAGATGACTTCTGGTGGACGCCCCGACTTGCCTATCCGGCAGGGGACGACGATCACAGCCGACACGAGTGACTTCATAGAGTTACTCTCCCTCTCGCTCAGTGGGCTAAGGCCCTCTTTTTGTTCTACTCCGGCAACTCTATCTATATCGCTTTAATTCATCTTAACAAGGCCGCATCAATGTTGACATTCCTATGGAGGAAAGTAGAGTCAGTGCATCAAAAGGATGTTGTTAAGATTTATTAACTGGTTAACGAAATCGCCGTTCTGCCGGAGGAACAATTAGGCGTGTCAGAAACCGCTATTGCTGTCGAAAATTTATCCAAACGGTACTTTATCAAGCAGGCGCTGGGTGGCGAAAGACGCAGCCGTTATACGGCGTTGCGCGATGTCATTGGACATGAGCTGCTCTGCCTTGCGCGCAAAGCGATCCCCATCGCCCGTTACCGGAATACGCCGCAAGACAGTGAAATCGAAGAATTCTGGGCGCTAAAAAATGTGAACTTCGAGGTCAGGCGAGGCGAGGTTCTGGGCATCATCGGTCGCAACGGGGCCGGCAAAAGCACGCTTCTCAAAATCCTAAGCCGCATCACCGAGCCGACCGAAGGGCGGATCCAGCTGCGCGGACGGGTTGGCAGCCTATTGGAGGTCGGTACCGGTTTTCACCCAGAGCTCACGGGGCGCGAAAACATCTTCCTGAATGGTGCAATCTTTGGGATGACCCGGCGCGAGATCAGTAAGAAATTCGACGAGATCGTCGACTTTGCCGGGGTGGAACGGTTTTTGGAGACGCCCGTCAAGCACTACTCTTCCGGCATGTATACCCGGCTTGCCTTCGCCGTGGCCGCTCATCTGGAGCCCGACATCTTGGTCGTGGATGAGGTTTTGGCCGTGGGCGACGCCCAATTCCAGCAAAAATGTCTGGGGAAGATGGACGAAGTCTCCCGTCGCGAGGGCAGGACGGTGCTATTCGTCAGCCACAATATGGGCGTAATCCAAAAATTGTGTCCAACCTCTATTTGGCTGGACCGCGGTTTCATACGTCAGTACGGCAACACAGACAGCGTTATTAGAGGTTATTTGTCACACGGAACTCTGAATCGTGACTGTATTGTCAAACTGGACAAGCTTCCGCGACCCCATTTTGGTGGAAATGAGTTTCGCCTGATTGCCCTCGAATGGTTATGTGATTTACCGTTGCGCCACGGCGAAGAGGTTAAGGCACGAATTCTGTTTCAAACTCTAACGCCGGTGGAAAATGTAGCCATTTGGCTCGGTATTTGTGACCTCGGCGGTATACAGATCCTCACCTACGATAGTGACCTTTGTGACCTCTACCGTCCAAATTTGCCGCAACCAGGAGTATACGCGGTAAACTTTGAAATCGATGCATTGCCGTTGCACCCCGATACCTATTCCCTCGATATCTTTTGCGGCGCTCGCGACGTCAGCGCCAGATTCGATTTTGTTCCGGCAAGTCTCCAATTTGAGGTTCTACCTGGGTCGAGAACGCCAGACTTTCTTTGTTCTGATCATTGGCCAAGCGCCCACCTCAAGAGCAGGTGGGAATGGAATTTATCGAACTCTGAGCCCGGTCCGCTTATCCCGACCCCAGTGATTGGCGGACAAGCGCGGACCCGGACAGAAGCAAGCCACAGTGACGGGATCACGGTGGAGGGATGGACCACCGTCCCCGTGCCAGGGCAACTGGCAGCCGAAACCGCTACGGCTAGAGAGGAAGTGACCCGGCAGTCATCTCCCTGACGTGGACGGGCGGTCCGTCGGCCCGGATTTGTTGCCGGGCAGACCCTGAACGCCGCTCTGGTCGCCGCTCGAATGGGTTTTGGTCTCGGACACGGTGTTGCCGGATGGGGTCACGGTCGGCCCGGATTTGCTGCCGGGCAATCCGGGAATGCCCGGCTTTGAAGTGCCCGCCTTGCCCGGCGGATTCTCCCGGGTCGGTTGGCCCTGAGTGGTGATGCCTTGCGCCCAAGCTGGCGATGCGAGCACGACGATTGCTGCGATGGCAACGCCACTGAAAACCTTGTTCATGATAAATCCTCACCGCGTGGATGTTCGTCTCGAAGCTTTCTCGACGAAACGGTTTGGAGCGGAGGCGGGTTCCGCCGAACTTGCCACGAACAGGCCATATGCATAGCCTCTGCATAGCCTCGAACGGAATGGCGCACGGTTGGGGAGGAGGCATGAAGAGTATCACGGTCGATTACACGAAGCGCCTCGCCGAGGAGCCGGGGAAGGGTCACAATCGCTGGCATGAGGCGATTGCGCCCGTTATAGAGGCCGCACCCGGCGAAGAGGTCGAGATCCAGACGCGTGACGCCTTCGATGGCCAGATCAGCGAGGTCACTACGGCAGAGGATCTGCGCCGCTGCGACCTGAACCGAGTTCATCCTCTGACCGGTCCGGTGTACGTCTCCGGCGCGGCGGCGGGCGACCTGCTCGAAGTCGAAATCTGCGACATGAAGCCGGCTGCCTTCGGTTTTACCGTGCAGGTACCGGGGTTTGGCTTTCTGCGCGATGCCTTCCCCGAGCCGCACATCGCCAAATGGAGGATCAAGGACGGCTTTGCCGAGTTGGCCGAGTTGCCCGGCGTGCGCATCCCGGATGGCTCCTTTGTCGGGGTCATCGGCGTCGCGCCTTCAAAAGCGCTGCGGGAGACGATCCAACGCCGTGAAGCAAACCTTCTCGGCCGTGGCGGGATGGTGCTGCCGCCCGAGAAGGAGGGTGCGGTGCCGGCGGCGGAGCCGATCGCCTCGCAGGCGCTGCGCACGATCCCGCCGCGCGAAAACGGCGGCAATCTCGACATCAAGCAACTGAGCAAGGGCGCACGGCTGTTCCTGCCTGTGTTTGTCGACGGCGCCCTGTTCTCGGTCGGCGATGCGCATTTCGCGCAAGGCGACGGCGAGGCCTGCGGCACGGCGATCGAGATGGCGGGCGCAATCGCCGTGCGTTTCACAGTGCACAAGGGCGACGCGCAGCGCCGGGGCATCCGCTTCCCGCGCTTTGCCCGCGACGACTACTATTTCCCGCCGGAGCTCGCCGCGCCGAAGCGCTTTCTCGCTACGACCGGATTGTCTATCCGCGACGACGGCACGAACGAAAGCGAAGACGCGACATTGAGCGCCCGCAATGCTCTATTGGCGATGATCGACCTATTGGTCGAACGCGGGTGGACCCGGCAGCAAGCTTATGCGATCTGCAGTGTCGCGGTCGACCTCAAACTGAGCGAGCTGGTCGACGTGCCGAATTTCGTCGTCAGCGCTTTCCTGCCGCTCGACATCTTTGGTCAATAGAAGGACCGGCAATGGACTTCGCCGACAGCCCCGAGCACGCGGCGTTCCGCACCGAGTTCCGGCGCTGGCTCGAAAGGAACCTGCCACCGGAGATCCGCGTCGACGATGCCGCCGATCAGCGCGTCGCGCCGGACCGGGAGACGCTCGAAAAGCGGATTGCATGGCAGAAGACGATGCACGCGGCCGGCTGGGTCGGGATCTCCTGGCCCGAAGAATATGGCGGGCGCGGCGCCGGCTTTATGCAGCAGGTGATTTTTGACGAGGAATATTTCCGCGCCCGCGCGCCGGTTCTGCCGACCGCGAGCGCGCTGAACCTATTGGGCCCAACTCTCATCCATTGGGGAACCGAAGAGCAAAAGAAGCGCCATCTGCCGCGGATTCTTAGCGCCAACGAGCTGTGGTGCCAAGGCTATTCGGAGCCCGATGCCGGCGGCGACCTCGCCAGCCTACGGACCCGTGCCGTCGACCGCGGCGATCATTTTGTCGTCAATGGCCAAAAGGTGTGGACCTCGGGCGCGCATTACGCCGATTGGTGCTTTCTGCTGGTGCGCACCGACCCTGATGCGCCGAAGCACCACGGCATCAGTTATTTGCTGGTCGATATGAAGACGCCGGGGATCACGGTGCGGCCGCTGGTTCTGCTCAATGGCCACCGTCACTTCAATGAAGTCTTTTTCGAGGACGTAGTGGTCCCCAAAGAGAATTTGGTCGGCCCATTGAACCAGGGCTGGAAGGTCGCGATCACAACCCTGATGTTCGAGCGCAGCGGCGCTGGCGGGCGCGACCACGCGGCGCAGATCGCCCGCCTCGCTGAGCTGGCAAAGCAATTCCCGACGCGTCAGGAGCCGGCCTGGCGCGAGAGCCATATCCGCCAGCAACTGGCGCAGCTGGCGATGGACGTCAAGGCGTTGCAGGTGACGCGGCTGCGCGGACTGACCCGCCGGTTGCGCGGTGAGCCGCCGGGACCCGAAGGTTCGATCCTCAAATTGTTCGGCTCCGAGCTGGCGCTGCGCATTGCCGATTTCTCCTCGACCCTGCTCGGCCCCTACGCGACCATCGACGCCCAGACCGAGGCAGTGCCCGACGCGGCACGCTGGCACCAGCGCGTGCTCGGCGCTCGGCAATACACGATCGCCGGCGGCACCAGCGAGATCCAGCGCAACATCATCGGCGAGCGCGTCCTCGGCCTGCCGAAGGGGTAGAGCATGAGCAATCACCAAAGGGTCGTCCTGCCCGGGCTTGACCCGGGTCGTGTCGATTGCTGGGTCAAGCCCGGCAATGCCGACAAAGCGGGCGGTGTTCGAGCTGGACCTTGAGCTATGGATGTCGCGTTTACCGAGGAGCAGGAACTGCTGCGCGACAGCGCGCGACGGTTTCTCGAGAGCGAGTGCGACACCCGGTTCGTGCGCGCACGGATGGCCGAGCCGGCGGCGGTCACCGACGAGTTCTGGCGGAAACTTGCGGAGCAAGGCTGGCTCGGGATCGTCTATCCCGAGGAAGAGAGTGGCAGCGGGCTCGGGCTCGTTGATCTGGTCGTATTGATGGAAGAAATGGGTCGCGCGGTTATGCCGGGCCCGTTCTTGTCGACGGTGTTGCTCGGCGGCGCCATGATCGCCGAGGCCGGTGCGCCAGCGCAGCGCCGCCAATGGCTGCCGCAGATCGTCGATGGGAGCGCGAAAGCGACCCTTTGCTGGACCGAACCCAATCTGCGCTGGGATGCGGCGGGCATTACCCTTCGGGCGCATGAGACCGGCGGCGGTTTGAGGCTGTCCGGGACCAAGATGTTTGTCGGCGACGCGCATCTGGCCGACATTCTCGTGGTCGCGGCGCGCACGCGCGATGGCAGCACAATGGAGGACGGCGTAAGCCTGTTCCTGGTGCCGAAGGACACTCCCGGGCTCACGGTCAGCGTGTTGCCGACCATCGACGAGACGCGGAAATTATGCGAGGTCAGGCTCGACAATGTCGCATTGCCGGCCGGCTCACTGCTCGGCGAATTACATCAGGGTTGGGGGCCCTTGTCGCGGGTGATTGCCCGTGCAACCGTGGCATTGGCAGCCGAGATGTGCGGTGGTGCGCAGCAGGTGCTCGACATGACCGTCGCTTATGCCAAGATCCGCATCGCCTTCGGCAAGCCGATCGGCAGCTATCAGGGAGTGAAGCACCAGGCGGCCGACATGCTGGTGGCGCTCGAGAACGCCAAGTCGCTGACCTATTACGCCGCCTGGGTGGTCGATCAGGGGCTGGACGAGGCGCCGCTGGCGATGTCGATGGCAAAGGCCGCCGCCTCCGACATGTATCGCAAGGTCGCCGGCACCGGCATCCAATTGCATGGCGGCATCGGCATGACCTGGGACCACGATCTGCAGCTCTACTTCAAGCGCGCTAAAGCCTCCGAGGTCGCCTTTGGCGACGCCACCTGGCACCGCGAACGCGTCGCGCAGCTGATGAGACTTTGACCGCATTGCCGCCGAGACAGAATAATTTCGACGCGCTGCGCCTGATTGCTGCAATTTCAGTCATTTTTTCGCATTCCTTCTTGATCGCGGAGGGCACGCAGAACCGCGAGTGGCTGATTCTGCTGACCGGTAATCAGTGCATCCTCGGCCTCACCGGGGTGTTCATATTTTTTGCAATCAGCGGCTTCTTGGTGACCCAGAGCTTCGAGCAGACCCCCAATCCGCTGCATTACCTTGCGAAACGGGGATTGCGCATCTTCCCAGGGCTGTTTTTGGCGACCATGGTGTCGGCGTTCGTGCTGGGACCGCTTGTCACGACGCTGCCGCTCGGCGCCTATCTGAGCCGGCCGGAACCTTACGAGTATGTCGTCGGCAACACGCTGCTCGATCAGACCGTTCACCAACTGCCGGGCATCTCCTTCGCCGACAACCCCGTTGGGCTCGAGATCAACGGCTCCCTGTGGACCTTGCGCCTCGAATTCACAATGTACCTGATGGTGCTCGTGCTGGGCCTATTGCGGCTGCTGACCGTGCGAGTGGCATTCCTGCTGTTGGCCTTTGGTATGGCCTGTCTGCATTTCGAGATGCTCTATCCGCTCGAAAAATGGGGCTGGTTTTTCGAATTGCTCAGCGGCTGGGGCTGGCTTGTCGGCTTCTTCGGCGCCGGAATGGCTCTCTACAAACTGCGCCACGCTCGCATTTTCGACGGCCGCGTCGCGCTGCTGGCGCTCGCCGGTCTCGTGCTCAGCGTCCCGCTGCGCCAATTCATCACGCTCTTCCCCGTGTTCGGGTGTTATCTGGCATTATGGCTCGCCTTGACCCCGCGACTGCCGGTCGTCCCGGCGGCGCGCTTCGGCGATTTGTCCTATGGCCTCTACATCTATGGCTGGCCGGTCGAGCAGGCGGTAATATGGCTCTACGGGGGCTATGCCGCGTGGTGGCAGGTATTCTTGACTGCCTTGCCGATGGCGGCGGCGCTAGCCTTCCTGTCGTGGCATCTCGTCGAGCGTCCGATGCTGCGCCTCAAGCCGGGCGGGCGGCGCGCGGCGGCCGGTTACGCGCCGGCCCCGCAACGAGCATAGTCGGCGGGCATAGTCGAGAGGGCTGGCGCCGGGCTCCGCTCCCCCGCTAGAATGCCGTTTCGAAGCCAATTTCGAGGGAGACGCGCCGATGCGGATACATAACCTCTACACCGATTCGAGCGGCCAGTCCCACTTCCGGGACATCGAGGTCGAATGGGCCGAGGAAACGCGCGGAGGCAAGCTTTCGAAGCGCCTGCCGGCGACCGGGATCATCTTCCGCGAAGTCCCACCGACCTATGACCTCGATTGGCACCCTGCGCCAAGGCGGCAATACATCATCAACCTCGACGCCGGTGTGCAGATTACCGCGAGCGACGGCGAGAGCCGCACGATCGCCGCCGGCGAGGTCATCCTCGTCGAGGACACGACCGGTAAGGGGCATCTCTCCAAGGCGGTCGAAGGCAAAATCCGCCACTGTATCTTCGTCCCCATCGAGTAACGGAGCGCCAACATGAAGCTGCTTTATTTTGACGACTACAAGCTGGGCGTGCTGAAGGGCGACCGCGTCGTCGACGTGTCGTCGGTTGTGCGCGATATCCCCCATACCGGTCCGGGCGATTTGATCAACGGGCTGATCGCGCGATTTGACCAATATCGCGCAAAGCTCAACGACGCCGCGGAGAGCAGCCAGGGTGTCCCACTGTCGTCGGTCCGGGTGCGCCCGCCGTTGCCCAAGCCGGACAATATCGACTGCATGGCAGTCAATTACATGGAGGACGGCACCCGCAGCGCGCCGGCGCCGATCAACGCGTTCCAAAAGACGGCGAACGCTATCTGTGGACCAGGCGACACGATGGTATTGCCCGATGCGCCGGCGACGATCTTCGAGGGCGAGGCTGAGCTGGCGCTCGTCATCGGCAAACGCGCGAGCAACGTCAAAGCCGCCGACGCGATGGATTACGTCTTCGGCTATACCTGCTTTATCGACGGCTCGGCCCGCGGCCTGCCGGCCCCCGGCTTTTTTGCGATGAAGTCGCGCGATACCTTCGCTCCCATCGGGCCGTATATCGTCACCAAAGACGAAATTCCGGACCCGCAGAATCTGCAGATCCGGCTCTACAACAACGGCACCTTGATGCAGAACTTCAACACCAGCGACATGGCGCACAAGATCCCGCGCTGCATCGAGTGGCTGAGTTCGGTCCATGCCTTGGAGCCGGGCGACATCGTCGCGACCGGCACCAATCACCGCGGCCTCAACCCGTTTATGGACGGCGACAAAATCGAGCTCGAGATCGAAGGCGTTGGCCGGCTCGCCTTCAACGTCAAGGACGAGCTGAACCGCAAGTGGGAGCGGATGACGCGCCTGCAAATGCATGAGAAGGCGGCGCAGAAGACGGCGGGCAACTACCCAGACATCACGCCGCAATTGACCGGGAAACACGCCCCAGCCGCCCGGTGACCCAGAGGGCGCCGTTACAAACTGCGATTCGTCATTGCCGGGCTTGACCCGGCAATCCACACCACAGCCTCAGGCCGTGGAGACTTTTGTGGATGCCCGGGTCAAGCCCGGGCATGACGATGAGGAGCGTGTCGTATCAGAGAGGAATTAGTGATGACCGCCGCCGGCTTTGCCTACAGCAACCGCTTTAACAAGAACCTTCCGCCGGCGGCGCCGCCTTGGACCGGCTTTCCAAAATTCAACTTCATCGGCGGGCACAACGACCCGGAACGCATCCCGGCGGCGGCTCTAGCCGATGCCGCGACCACGGTCCTGCGGCGCCGCGGGGCTGACTTGGCCCTCTACAATTTCGACGGGCCTCAGGGCTATCGCGGGCTGCGCGATTTCGTCGTGGAGAAGGTCTCGCGCCGCCCGGCCATTAAATGCTCGGCCGACGACGTCTTGATCACCTCCGGCTCCGGGCAGGGCATCGATCTGATCAATCAACTGCTGCTCGAGCGCGGCGACACCGTCATTCTCGAAGAATTCACCTATGGCGGCGCGTTGACCAAGCTCAAGCGGCTCGGCGTCAACATCATCGGCGCGCCGCTCGATGACGAGGGCTTGCGGATCGATGCGCTCGCCCGGATCATCGATGATCTCGGGCGTAAGGGCATTGCTCCTAAATACATCTACACGATCCCAACGATCCAGAACCCCACCGGCTCGATCCTGCCGCGCGAGCGCCGCGAGGAATTGCTCGCATTGACCCGAAAACACGGCGTCCCGGTTTTCGAGGACGAGTGCTATGCCGACCTGATTTGGGACGGCTCGGGTCCGCCCTCTTTGTACGCGATGGACCCGCAGCAGGTGATCCACATCGGCTCCTTCTCAAAGACATTGGCGCCGTCGTTGCGCCTCGGCTACGTCGTCGCCGTTCCGGAGGTCATGAGCCAAGTCGTCGCCTGTAAGCGCGAGGCCGATAGCGGCACCGGGGCGCTCGATCAGATGGTCGTCGCCGAATATTTCTCGCGTAGTTTTGGAGAGCACGTCGATGGCCTGACCCAAACCCTGCACGAGAAGCTCGACACGATGGTCGAGGCGGTCGAGCGCGAGTTCGGCACCGTGGTCGAGAAGATGTGGAAGCCGAAGGGCGGCATCTTTCTGTGGCTCAAGCTGCCCGACCGCGTCGATGTCACGAAGCTGGTTGGGCCCGCCGCCAAAGCCGGCATCGCCTTCAACCCGGGACCCGAATGGTCGTGCAACCCGGCCGAAAGCAAGTCCCATCTGCGCCTCTGTTTCGCGCTCCCGTCAAAAGACGTGATCCGCGACGGTGTCGCGGCCTTCGCCCGGGTCTGCTTCGAGGAAACCGGCATCCCCGAGCGCAGCGCCAACATTCGCCGCGCCGGCTCTTAATTAAGGGCAGGTTCGATTTTGGCCGAAAATATCAGCGAAGGGCCGCTCAGGCGGTACATCAAACGGCAAACGGCGCAGGCGCGGGCCTACTCGCAGGCCGTGGTCACCGAAGGCGGAAGGATCGTCTGGCTCGCCGGGCAGGTTGGAGCAGCGGACGCATCGGGAAACTCGTTTGCCGGCGATTTCGACGGCCAGGTCCGAGAGGTATTTGCCCGCTTGAGCCAGACGCTCGAGGAGGCCGGCGGCAACCTCGCCAATATGGTGACGATGACGGTCTTCATCACCGACGCTCGCTACGGTGACCGCTTCACCGAGCTGCGGAAGGAGATTTTCGGCGACAATTTTCCCGCGAGCGCGCTGATCACCGTCGCCGGTCTCGCCCGCCCTGAGATGCTCGTCGAGGTTCAAGGCGTCGCCGTAATCGGGTGAAGTCTTCCCGCTTCCGTCGAAGCGACACGTGTGAAGCCTGAGCGTGCGTGATAAAGTGTCCATGTAAAGGGCAGAATCAAAGGGAGGATTCTTCGATGCGCGCTATGGACGTGATGACGACCAATGTGATCACCGTCAACCCGGATACATCGGTACAGGAGGTGGCGAAAATCCTGTCCGAGCGGAGCATCAGCGGGGTTCCGGTGGTGGACGCGCAGAACCGGCTGGTCGGGATCGTCAGCGAGGGCGACCTGCTGCATCGCGTCGAGATGGGAACCGATCGCCGGCCGGATCGCAGAACCGGGCGCCGGCGCTCGTGGTGGCTCGACACGGTCGGGTCGGACGAGGAACTCGCACGCGCCTACGTCAAATCGCATGGCCGCACCGCCAGAGATGTCATGACGAGCGAGGTCACCTCGGTCAGTGAGACCACCGACCTTGCCGAGATCGCGAACCTGCTCGAAACCAAGCGGATCAAGCGGGTGCCCGTTGTCAGCGACGGCAAGCTCGTCGGCATTGTGAGCCGGGCAAACCTGGTGCGGGCGCTGGCGACGGCGGGAAGTCGTCTCAGCGCTGAAACCGCCACCGACGACCGCACTATCCGCCAAAAACTCTTGGCCGAGTTGCAGGGGCAAGAGTGGGTTCACGCCTGGGCGGCCGACATCATCGTCAGGGATGGCGTCGTGCATATCTGGGTGTCCGACGACCGCCCCGAAGAAGAGCAACAGGCCCTGCGCGTCGCGGCCGAGAACATTCCTGGCGTTCGCGGCGTCGAGGAGCACATCGTGCCGGCGCCGATGATCCCGCCAGCGTTTTAGCGGCGCCCGGTTAGGTGGGCGGAATCCGGGATTGACCGCGGGCGTCGAACGGTAAACCATTCTTCGACCATTGCTTTGGCCGTCAGAGGGAGGATCAGCCCGCGATGAGCATCAAGAACAAGGCCTATGTCGTCGGGATCTATGAGCACCCGACACGCAAGGCCGAAGACAAGTCGCTCGCCCAGTTGCATGCCGAGTTGGCCAAGGGCGCGATCGAGGACGCCGGCCTGAGCAAGAGCGATATCGACGGCTATTTCTGCGCCGGTGACGCGCCCGGGCTCGGGCCGCTTTCGATGGCCGATTACATGGGTCTTAAATTGAGGCACATGGATTCGACCGATACCGGCGGCTCATCCTACCTCATCCATGTCGGCCACGCGGCCGAGGCGATCGCGCTCGGGAAATGCAAGATCGCGCTGATTACCCTGGCCGGCAAGCCGCGTAGCGAGGGCCAAGCGACCGGAACCGCAGCGCGCACCGCCCAGAACACGCCCGACGCGCCGTTCGAGAACCCTTACGGTCCGGCCACCGCGAACATGTACGCGATGTGCGCGATGCGCCACATGCACCAGTATGGCACGACGGGCGAGCAGCTCGCCTGGATCAAGGTCGCCGCCTCTCACCACGCACAGCACAATCCGCACGCGATGCTGCGCGACGTCGTCACCGTCGAGGATGTTGTCAACTCGCCGATGATCGCCGACCCATTGCACCGGCTCGATTGCTGCGTCATCAGCGATGGCGGCGGCGCGATCATTGTTGCCAGCCCTGAAGTGGCGAAGAGCCTGAGGCGGCCCAAGGTGAAAATCATCGGCGCCGGCGAAGCCCCCAAACATCAGATGGGTGGGCAGATCGACCTGACCTATTCGGGCGCGGTATGGTCGGGGCCGCCGGCTTTCGCCGAGGCCGGCGTCCAACCCGGGGACATCAAATACGCTTCGATCTACGACAGCTTCACGATCACCGTCCTGATGCAGATCGAGGATCTCGGTTTTTGCGAAAAGGGTCAGGGCGGCCGGTTCGTCTCCGACGGCAATCTGATCTCCGGCACCGGCAAATTGCCGTTCAACACCGACGGCGGCGGGTTGTGCAACAACCACCCGGCCAATCGCGGCGGTCTGACCAAAGTGGTCGAGGCGGTGCGCCAATTGCGCGGCGAAGCGCATCCCGAGGTGCAGGTCAAGAATTGCGATCTGGCATTGGCGCATGGCACCGGCGGGTCGCTCGGCACCAGGCACGGTGCAGCGACCGTGATCATGGAAAGGGAGTGAGCAGATGCCTGCTCAGGAACGCAAGCTCCAGGCCCCGCAACCCAATGCGGAAACCCAGGCCTTCTGGAAAGCGGCTGAGAAAGGCCAGCTGATGATCGGCAGATGCACCGCCTGTAGGGCGGTGCATTACTACCCACGCGCGATCTGCCCCTTCTGCTTCAGCGACAAGACCGAACTGCAGCAGGCCTCGGGCAGCGGCACAATTTACACCTACAGCGTCATGCGCCGCGCGCCGATCCCCTATGCGATCGCCTATGTGACGTTGAGCGAAGGCCCGACGATGATGACCAACATCGTCGATTGCGACCTCGACAAGATCCGCATCGGGCAGGCCGTACGGCTCGTCTTCAAGCCGAGCGACGGCGGCCCGCCGGTGCCGATGTTCACGCCCGCCTGATTTTTGTTTGACTGGAGAAGAGCAAATGGACACGCTTGAGACGCGGCTTTCTGCGAGGCCTCGCAATATCGGTCCGGAAGAGTGGGCGGTGCGGGTCGACCTCGCCGCTTGCTATCGGCTAATCGCTCATTTCGGCATGGATGATTTGATCCTAGGCCACATCTCGGCGCGCGTGCCGGGAGCGGAAGACCAGTTCCTGATCAATCCGATGGGGCTCCTGTTCGACGAGATCACGGCTTCGAGCCTGTTGAAAATCGACATCGACGGCAATCAGATCGAGCCGTCGGAGTACGAGCCGAACCGCGCCGGTTTTATCATTCACAGCGCCATCCACATGGCGCGGCCCGACGCCCGCTGCGTTCTGCACACGCATACCGAAGACAGCATCGCCGTCAGCGCGCAAGAGGACGGGCTCTTGCCCTTGTCGCAATGGGCGCTGCGCTTCTACGGCAATATCGCCTATCACGACTACGAAGGCGTCTCGCTCGATCTCGACGAGCGGGAGCGGCTGCAGCGCGATATCGGCCAGCAACAAGTGTTGGTTTTGCGCAACCACGGCCTTTTGACGGTCGGCCGCAATGTCGCCGAGGCGTTTTCGCTGACCTATTACTTCGAGCAGGCGGCGCGGGCTCAGCTGAAGATTCAGGCGGCTGCCGGGGCGGGCGCCAAGATCCTGTTTCCGTCAAGAGAAGCCTGCGAGCAGTCGGCCGCGCGCCCGCGCGGTAATGAGGGCCAGTTGCCGCTCGCCGGCCAGCGCGAGTGGCCGGCTCTGCTGCGGCTCGCCGACAAGCTCGATCCGAGCTACCGAAACTAGCGCGGGCACTGCTGCTCCCGCTCGGAGTGGACCCGGCCCAGACGGTATTGCAGCCGCTCGCGCTCTTCACCGTAGGGGGTGTAGGCGAGCCTGTCGCGAAGCTCGTGCTCCTCATGCCGTAATCCCTCGCACCGCTCTCGGTAGCCATGCTCTTCGCCGTAGCGTGGCGGCGGCCCATAACCGGGCGTGGGGTACCCGGGCGGAGGCGAATACCCGGGCGCCGGATAGCCAGGCGCCTGGGCTTCTCGCGGTGGCGGCGGCACAGGACTGGCAGGCCGGCCGCCATTGCAGACCAGCTGGCCGTTGTTGTTGCCGATATCCCCGACGCAATGCGTCACGTTGAGTGCCGTCCGCTGATCGCCGCGTCCATTGGCTCGCCGGCACACCGCGGTCAACGTGCCGCCCTCAATTCTGAAATCCCTGCAGCTCTGCTGATAGGAGCCAGGCGGCAGCCCCTGTGCATTCGCCGCAACAGCCAGCCCCGCCAGCGCCGCCGCCCCGAGCAACCCGGATACTATTTTCACCTTCGACTCCCGCCCGTTGACGAACCCGATAACGGGCGTGACGAGCCCGAAAGTTCCCAAAAAGTCGTGAATCTCAAGCGAGCCACCGATTGCGGCAGCGGTAATGTTTCACGTTGCGGTAACTCTTCCGCCCGGTCGTCGAGAGCCCAAGATAGAACTCCTTGACGTCCTCGTTGCTGAGAGGAGGCCGGGCTCGGACAATATGGGATAATCGGGTTCGTGACGTCGCCCGAAACACTGCCCGACGACATTGCCGCGCTGCAGACGGCATTGACTGCCGAGCGCGCGGCACGGCAGCAGGCGGAGGCTCGTGCGTCCGGCGCCGAAGCGATGGTGGCCTATCTCAAGCTGCTGATCGCTAAGATGACCGGCGTGCGCGCCGAGCCCTTCGACTGGCGCTCCACAGGCCGTCGCGCTCGAACTCTACCTGATGGAGCGGGTCCGCGGCATGCCGACGGACACCCCCAGCGGTGCGCCCGTGAGCGGACAGCCCGCCTATTTCTCGTCCCGATCCGTCGGCGGAGGGATTTCGGCGCGGACCTTGGCGATCGAGTAATGCTCGACCTCAAGCGTCCAGGGCGAATTGATCGCCGTCTCCGGAACTCCGGAAAAGGGGAACAAAGCGAGGTTCGAGGTGAAATATATTTCTCATCAGGGCTGAACGCCGGGCTCGCCGGGAAGAGCAGCCCCTGCACTGTGCCGTCATCGCTGATGCCCTGGAAGTCGCCACGCTTGGCCGCGATGCCGAGATGCGGCGTCGGCGAGAATTGGTTATGCTTGACCCGGCACGCCAATGCGGGAGGAGCGCCAATGAAGGTGAAGGACCTCGAAATTCTTCGCTGCGACGCCGGGTGGCGAAACTATCATTTCCTCAAACTCACCACCGACGAGGGCGTCGTTGGCTGGAGCGAGTTCGACGAGGGCTTCGGCTCGCCCGGGGTCAGCAGCGTCATCGAGCGTCTCGCCGCGCGCGTTGTCGGACAGCCGGTGTTCGACCACGAGCGCATCTATACCGAACTATATTGCTTCACCCGGCCGGCCGCGGGTGGCGTTGTCGCCGAAGGGCTCGGCGCCATCGAGAATGCGTTGCTCGACGCCAAGGCCAAGGCGCTCGGGGTCCCGTGCCACGCGCTCCTCGGCGGCAAGGTGCGAGACCGTATCCGGGTTTATTGGTCGCATTGCGCGACTTGGCGGATAAATCATCCGACCCTCTACAAACCCGCGATCACCAGTCTTGACGGCGTAAAGGCGATCGGCGCCGAAGTGCGCGACAAGGGTTTCAATGCGCTGAAAACGAACATCTTCATCTACGATGGGGGCGCTCCCCGCGGCTGGCGCCCCGGGTTCGGGGTTCCGTTCATGCCCGAACTCAATGTTGACAAATCGGTCTTGCGCAACTTGCGCGCCCACCTCGAAGCCATACGCGACGGCGCCGGCCCCAGTGTCGACTTGCTGCTCGATCTGAACTTCAACGCCAAGACCGAAGGTTATCTGAAGATCTTGCGGGCGATCGCCGACATCGAGATGTTTTGGGTCGAAATCGATAGCTATAGCCCCGCGGCGCTCGCCTATATTCGCCGGCAGAGTCCCCATCCCATTAGCTCGTGCGAGACCCTGCTCGGGTTACGCGAATTCATGCCTTACTTCCGCGAGCAGTCGATGGATGTCGCGATCGTCGACGCAGTGTGGAACGGGGTCTGGCAATCGATGAAGATTGGCGCTGCCGCCGATGCCCATGAGGTAAATATAGCGCCGCACAACTTTTACGGCCACCTGGCCACGATGATGAACGCGCATTTCGCAGCCGCCACGCCCAATCTGCGGATCATGGAAGTGGACATCGATCGCCTGCCGTGGGACGAGGAATTGTTCACCAACCCGCCGCATTTCGAGGACGGGCAACTCGTCGTGTCCGACGAGCCGGGATGGGGCACAGAACCCGACGAGGCGGCAATCCGCGCCCATGAGCCCCGCGCCGGCGGCGGCCTGCTCAGTTATCGTCAGCCGTAAACGCAATAGTGGCGTAGGGTTGCGGCGCCACTTCGCAAGTTTGAAGCGACAGCTAGGCCGCGAGAGGCGCAGCTTCGCTCGGGGTCTCGACCCCTCTTGCGGGCTTTTCCGGCAGGCCCATCAGTTGGCGCAGCGCGTCACGGCCGCGCGACAGGCGCGAGCGGACTGTGCCTACCGGCACACTGAGGACTTTTGCGGCACCCTCGTAAGACATTCCTTCCAGCCCGACGAGCAGGATCACCTCACGTTGCTCCCCAGGCAGGCGGGCGAGCGATTGCTCGAGTTCGCGAAGCTGGCTCGATGCGGTCGGATCTGTCACAGCGGCGAGCGAGGACGACATCTGGTCTATGTCGACGGTCGCCTCGTCGCGCATCGCGCGGCGCACCATGTTGACATAGTGATTGTGCATGATCGTGAACAGCCACGCCCGAATGTCGGTGCCGGTCTGCCAAAGATGGGACTTGGAGATAGCACGCAGCAGCGTCTCCTGTACAAGATCATCTGCGCGATCGGCGCTGCGGGTGAGCGCCCGCGCATAGCGCCGAAGTCTCGGAATCTCTCGCTCGACGAGACCACTGAATTCGGACATTGGTTCTTCCTTCTAGTGATTCCCCCGTCTCCGGGCGTCGCCATCAAACCTACGTGCTCTGTGTAATCCGCGTATGAATGGTGCTCCCGTATTTCGTAAAATGTTGTAATCCAAATGTAACTTTCATGTCATGCAGGTAGACAACGTTTTTGTTACACGTCATTGAAGGAGGTATCTTCTCGTTTACAGTTTGATATCTTCGCCCTGCTTTCGCGCGACCCCCTTGATACGGGAACCTGCGGTTGCTGGGGTCTGTTTCGCTAGCAGGAATAAACCCGTGTGAAGGAGTTTCAGATGAAACGGATACTGCTCCCTGCGGCGTTTGCGGTCTCGGTTACAGGCCTCGCGCTGAGTTCAACTCCTGCGCCGGCCAAAGGCTGCCTAAAGGGCGCCATTATTGGTGGTGTCGCCGGGCATTTTGTCGGTCACCACGGGCTGCTCGGGGCTGGGGCAGGCTGCATCATCGGCCATCACGAGGCCGCCAAGCATGCTCGCGAGCGCCAGTGGGAGCGCGAGCGGGCCGATCATGAAGGGTACGGCAGCAGCGCCCCGCCCTATGATCAAGGATACGGTCCACGCTAAACCGAGGGGCGCCGCCGGACCGCTGCGGCGCCCATTACGTCACTCCGGAAAAAATTCAGACTTGTAGAAGTTCGGCACCCGGAGCGGGTTCAAGTTCGCACGCGTTGACGGTCATCGCCAGCATGCTGTAATATCCGATTGCACCGGTCAGCTCGATGAATCCCTGATCGCCGAACCGTTTCCGAAGTGAGCTGGCGCTCGCGTCGTCGACCCGGTGCTTGCGGAGAAGCTGCCGTGTGAAGTCGACGATTTCGGCGTCTTCTGGCGGGATCCCGCGCGAGTGGTTCTCGCGGATCGCCGCAATTGTCGCCTCCGGCACGTCCTGACGCCGCGCCCCGCCGGTCTGGGCACCCCAGACATAGACCGCGTCGAACTCGCGCGCGACGGTCATCGCAGCGAGCACCCGAGCCCGCATGTTTAGAGCGCCCTCGAAGCGCACGAACGCTCCGAGATGAGCGACACGACCGGCCAGCTCCGGACAGTGCAGAAACATAGTGAACGGCCCCTGAATCGCGCCGCGGCTCTGCGCGATGGCATCCACGATCGCGTGGTCCTTTGCCGGAACCTGTTCCTTGCTGGTAATCGGCTGCAACCTCGCCATGGTGACTCCTTTGCTTTGGTGCTCGCCGGTCGGCGAGCATACAATCCCAGTCAGCCGCGGGGAAGGAAGCTCGCGAATGCCCCAGATCAGCCACCGTACCATCGAAGCGAACGGGATCCGCATTCATTTCGCCGAGCAGGGGACGGGCCCGTTAGTCGTGCTGTGCCATGGTTTTCCCGAATCCTGGTATTCCTGGCGACACCAGCTGCAGGCGCTCGCCGACGCCGGGTTTCATGCCGTTGCACCGGACATGCGCGGTTACGGCTGGACCGATCGCCCCGAAGCAATTGACCAATACACACTCTTTCACCTGATTGGCGACATGGCCGGTCTGCTCGACGCCTTGGGTGCCGAGCAAGCAGTCATCGCCGGTCACGATTGGGGCGCGCCGGTGGCGTGGCATGCGGCGCTGCTGCGCCCCGACCGCTTCCCCGGCGTGATTGGCCTCAGCGTGCCGTTCCGGCCGCGCGGCGCGGTTCGCCCGACCACCGTCATGCCGCAGACCGACGATGCGGTTTTCTATCAGCTCTATTTCCAGACCCCGGGTGTGGCTGAGACCGAGTTCGAGCACGACATCCGCTGGTTTATCCGCGCCAGCCTCTATTCGATCTCCGGAGATATGCCGGACCGCGAGGCCGCCGCCCTCATGGTGCCGCGCCAAGGCGGCCTAATCGCGCGCTGGGGCACGCACTTTGTGAATCCCGTGACTCTGCCTGCCTGGCTCACCGAGGCAGACGTCGATTTCTACGCCGCTGAATTCACCCGCACCGGGTTTCGCGGCGGCCTCAATTATTACCGCAACATTGATCGCAATTGGGAGCTCCTCGCCGCTTTCGCGGGAGCGCGGGTAACCGTGCCCGCGCTCTATATCGCCGGCGACCGCGATCCCGTGGTGAGGTTCCCCGGCATGGACCAGCTTATACCCAATCTGCCGAAATTCGTTCCCGAGCTTCGCGGCGCGATTATACTGCCCGGTTGCGGCCACTGGACCCAGCAGGAGCGGGCCGCGGAAGTCAACGCCGCGATGATCGAGTTCCTGGGGAGCCTATCCTCAATGCGGTAAGCCGGCCCGCGCCGGACGCTTCTCGGCGATTGAGCGCCAGATACGAGCCCAGACCAGGAGCCCGGCCCGGTTGCTGTGTCCGAGCATCAGATCGGCGTATCTGGCAGCCTGGAGCTCGGCATTCTCGCCAAATTCGTGCATCATCTGGTCGGCAGCGCGCAGAACATCGAAATCGGACAACATGATTTTCTCCCCAGTTCACTCGATCGTATGACGGGTGTTCGAGACGGCATTGTCGGCCTTGCCTTCCAGCCCGAACAGTGGCCATGCGGGGCGGCCTGCGCACTCACCATCTCCGCCATTCCGACACGGACCGTGCTGTCCGCTTGCCGGGCCGCCGTAATTCCGCCGGTGACCGAGATTGGGCACGAGACAATCCCGTCCGAGACAGCTCGTCCATAGCGACATCGCAAAGGGCATCGTCGTCTCCAAAGAGAACATCGGCCAGACCGCATCCAGCTTTATCTGCCCGCAAAGCCGACCCTAGGGCATAAAAATTAAAATTTCCGAGGAATTGGTAGTTAAGTAGACCAAATTCGAAGTTAATGCCGGGTATGGCCGATCTCACGCGACCTCCCCGAAATTCCAAAGTCGGCTAGTTTCGACCGTCACAGAATCCGCCGTTTACCCTCCTCTGCGAAGCCAGTAATCTGCCGGCGGCGCATTTGAACGGGCGCTTGTGGGTTGAGGAGGATCGGATGGCCATATTCACGCACGTTACCGTAGGAACGAACGACCTTGCGAAGGCGCGCTCCTTTTATGACCGCGTGCTGGGTACGCTCGGCTACAAGCGTTTGAACGATCTGGGCGAGAACGGCTCGATCTGGGGGGAAGCGGCCCCGGAATTTTTCGTGCTGAAGCCGGCCAACGGACAACCGGCGACATTCGCCAATGGCGGCACGATCAGCTTCGTCGCGCCGAGCCGCGCGGCGGTTGCAGAATTCCACAAAGCCGCTCTTGCAGCCGGCGGCAAGGACGAAGGCGCGGTCGGGCCGCGCAGCTGGCATCCCAGTGCCTATGCCGCTTATGTCCGCGATCTCGACGGCAACAAGCTCGCCGCCTACTGCTTCAAGCCCGAATAACTCGGTATCACCGCTAGGCTGGCCCGGACCGACGGCCGGGCCCCATCCCTTTCGCATCGGGACAGTTCGTTGACGCATTCGCGGCTAAAACGCGCCTCTGCGTACGAGCATGCGGAAGGTTCAGCCAATGGAAAGGCCTATCGTCGCGCGGTCCGGTACGTGGATCGCGGCGGTTGCAGTGGCGACGATGCTGCAAGTGCCCGCCGCGCGGGCCGATGAGATCAGCCAGATCCTGCGCGGCTATGAGATTATCAGTGAAATCTTTCCGAAAGGCACAAAGCTCAATTTCGCGGGGAAGGATTTGGCGCTGGTCGGCCTCGGCAGCTATCTGGTGAACTCGACCGGCTGCAACGATTGCCACACCCATCCGAACTGGGCGCCTAACGACAATCCCTACCTGGGACAGCCGGACCAGATCAATACGGCAGAGTACCTGGCCGGTGGGCGACAGTTCGGGCCGGATCCGGTTGACGGTCACATAGTCGTCTCTGCGAACATCACCCCAGACAAGAGGAACGGCATGCCGGCAGGATTGACCTGGGACGCATTTCGCGAAGTCATGCAGACTGGCCTTGATCCCGATGATCCTGGACGCCTGCTGCAGGTCATGCCCTGGCCATTATATCGCTGGAAAACCGATCGCGATTTGAGAGCGATGTATGAATATCTGCGCGTAATCCCGCCGCTTAAAGACAACCCAAATCCGGGGCCGTAGCTCACGCCGCCACTGGGGCAACTATGCCGGGATCGTATTCGTAGAGCTATCGCAGTGCGTCGGGCGAGCGGTCGGCGGCCTTGGCCCATTTCGCCATCGCGCGCCTGCTGCGCCGGGCCATCGTGCATGTGAAAGCGGGTCTTGTTGGCGCGCGACATTTCCTGCAGGCGGGTGACGCGCGCCAGACGCAGCCGCTCATAATGCAACAGCGCCTCCGCCGGATTGCTGATCGCGCGGAGACAGGCGGCGAGCGCCGCGCCATCCTCGATCGCCATCGCCGCGCCCTGGCCCATGAACGGGTACATCGGGTGGCAGGCGTCGTCCAGTAAGGTCGTCCGGCCGACCGACCCAGCGCGGCGACGGATCGCGATCGAACAATGCCCAGATGAAGCAGGTCTCGGCCGCCGCGTTGATCGTTAGGACCTGCTCGTGCCAATCCGCAGAGGCGGCGAGCGCCCCTCGCAACCGTAGTGCGGTCGGTCCAGTCCTCCCGGTTCCATTCGTCGTGCTCGGCCCAGCCGACAAAATTGAGCAGCTGTCCGCGCCACAGGAAATGATGCACAAGATGCGCGCCGGGGCCAACCCATGACTGGTTACCGAGCTCGAGCCCGCTAGCCCGCCTCGATATCGGCGGTGACCGGTATTCGCGCCGCGCGCACGATGCGGGCCGTCGCAGCGACGACCTCTGCCCATCGCGTCTGTTCGCCGTCGGCATAACCAAGCGACCATGCAACATCTCCGCTCATCCTCGCGATCGCATCGAAGCCGGCGGCCACAAATACCTTTGCACTCATCGCGTCCCAGGCGTTCGGCAGCAGCAGTAACGGCGACCCGTGGTGCTGGTTGCAAACCAGCTCCGCCTGCTTCTCGCGAACCGCCAAGGTCAAGCCGGCGATCGTTTACCGGCTTTCGCCAGGAATGCTGGGGAACTATGCCCCAAAAGCCTGATGGTCAACTCCAGCAAGTTCCCGGAAGATTCCCTTTTACGCGATCGCCGAACGGATTACACTGAGACGCCCGGAGAAATTTGAAGACGGTGGTTGCGATGAACACCGATGTTGCCGAGGCCGACGCGGCCGAGCGGGTTGTTGCGGGGTTTCTCTGTGTGTACCATAGCATCTGGCACAATTACTTTCCCGGCTTGAACAAGCGTGCGCATTGGCATGTCATGTTCTCGGCGCGGTGCAGTCCGGGGGAGGGTATTTCATGCCGCTCGATCCACCGCGCGCTCTATGGTTTGTATGGCACCGACATCCGGACCTGCATTGAGCGGGTAAAGGACTGCGAAAACGACGGCTTCGTCCGAGTCCTGGACGCTTCCGGCCAGCCTTGTACCGCTTCTCCCATGTCTCTGATCGCCGCCACGGAGAAATTGCACGAGGCCTTCGACCACCATTGCCGAGAGACGATCGAAGAGCTTTGCAAAGTTTTCGGAGACCGCGAGAGCTCGCGCGTGGCAAGGGTCGATTGTGACCGGGCTACGATCTCCGCGATTTTCGGATTTTTCAATTCTTATGATCAGAAATGGCGGGAGACCTGCGAGCTGGTGATCAGAAATAAAGGGCTCACCCCCGCCTACGCTAACGATGCGATGGACCATCTGGTCACCTACCAATATTGGGCCATCGTAATGCTGCTGTGGTCGGCGAGCCCGTTCGGCGGCGGTCGTCCAAACGCGCCGGCTCTCGTCATCGACGAAATCAACAGCAGGATGTGGGACGCACTGCGGCTCGGTCATCTTGCGATCAAGGAGCGCGTCGGCAATTTGATCCGCTGGGGCTTTTTCGCCGAGCAGACAATAAAGAAACACAAGGCGGTGGCGTTGACGCCGGTCGCCGGCTCGGCAATCACCGAGAGCCTCGCGGCGACCAAACCGCCGCTACACGACCTCTATACTAAGCTGGTGCCGCAAGAGGCGGCGGCATAACTCCGCTTAGTAGAGGCGGGTCCTGTAGCTCTCTGCCGTGAGCCGCTCCGACTCCTCGATCGATATCCCGCCGATCTGGTCGGCGAGGATACGGCCGAGAGATGGGAATTCAGATCGGCGGAGGTGCTTTTCCGGGTTCCACAAATCGGAGCGGATCAGCGCCTTGCCGCAATGGAAGTAGATTTCCTCGGCCGTGATCAGGATACCGCTGCGGGGCAGTTTGCCGTTGACCGCCAGAGGCTCGATCAAAACGGGATCGGTGCTGATGCGCGCCCGGCCGTTGACGCGCAGAGTCTCGTTGAGCCCCGGCACGAAAAAGATCAATCCGACGCCGGGCCGCTCCAGCAGGTTGCCGATCGTGTCGACTCGATTGTTGCCGAGCCGGTCGGGGATCAGCAACGTCTCGTCATCGAGGACCTGAACAAAACCGGGCGCGTCGCCCTTTGGCGATGCATCGCAGCGCCCCGACGGATCCGAAGAGGCAATGACGAGAAACGGCGAGCGTGCAATGAACGCGCGGCAATGGTGGTCGAAGCGGCTCAGCTGCTTCTTGACCGATCGGTCGCCCGGCGGTCCATAAATCTCGCGCAGTTCCTCGAGGTCCTCAACGACTTCCATGCTCGCCTCCGTCAATACGGCGTCACTATGCATGAGCGGCGGCAAAACCTCCAGCAATAGCCGGTGCTTTTGTTTGGTTTCCGCCGCTGCTGCGGATATCACTCGGTGAATGGCAAGGACATGCAATGAGCGTGACGGTGCACCGCGAGGAACGGCTTGAGGGCGGCCGTCTCGCGCGACTGACGATCGACAATGCGTCGAAGCTGAACAGCCTCAATCGCATGCTGATGGCGGAGATCATCGAAGCCGCCAACGCGCTTGCCGCGGACCCGCAGCTGCGGCTGGTCGTCCTGACCGGCGCCGGCGACCACGCCTTTATCGGCGGCGCCGATATCGGCGAAATCGCGGCGCTGGATCGGGAGAGCGCGCGCGAGTTCATCACGCTGGTCCATCGTTGCTGCGATGCGTTCCGCCGCCTGCCCGTCCCCGTCATCGCGCGGATCGACGGCTACGCGCTCGGTGCCGGGCTCGAACTCGCCGGCGCCTGTGACCTGCGGGTCGCCAGCACGCGCGCCCTATTCGGTATGCCGGAGGTCCGGATCGGCATTCCCTCGGTCGTCGAGGCCGCGCTGCTGCCGAAATTGGTCGGCCACGGCAGAGCTCGCCGGTTGTTGTTGACCGGCGAGACGATCGGGGCTGCCGAGGCCCTTGCCTGGGGGCTCGTCGATGTCGTGGCGCCGCATGAAACCCTGGACAAGGCGGTCGAAGCTCTCGCCCGCCCGATCCTCTCTGCCGGTCCCAACGCGGTCCGCCTGCAGAAATCGTTGATCCTCGACTGGGAGGAATTGCCGACCGCGGCCGCGGTGCAGCGCGGGATCGACTGCTTCGTCGGCGCCTACGACACGGACGAGCCGGCGCGCATGGCGGGCGCATTGCTTGCCGAATTGCGAGCCCGGCGTCGTTCTCGCTGAGCGGCCGATGAACGCCAAGCGCCACCCCACACAGTCGCGGCTCGCCGAGGCGTCGGACGATAACCCTCATTATCACGGGCATCGAGAGAGGCTGCGCCAACGGCTGATCGCGGCTGGAGCAGACAATCTGCCGGATTACGAGCTGCTCGAGGTCATTCTGTTCGCGAGCAACCCGCGTGCCGATGTCAAACCGTTGGCAAAGGATCTGCTCGAGCATTTCGGCGGGTTTTCGGAATTGCTCAGCGCCGAGCCCGACGCGCTCGCCGGCGCCGGGCTCGGTCTGGCCGGCATTGCCGCGCTCAAAGCGGTGCGCGAGGCGGCCTTGCGCCTGATGCGCTCGGAACTGCACGAGCGGCCGGTGGTCAACTCGTGGGACAAGCTGATCGATTACTGCACCGCGCACATCGCGCACGGCAAGGTGGAGGAATTCCATATTCTGTTTCTCGACCGCAAGAACATGCTGATCAAGCACGAACGGCAGCAGCGCGGCACGATCGATCATACGCCGGTCTACACCCGCGAAGTCGTCAAACGTGCACTCGAGCTCCAGGCGTCCGCCTTGATCCTGGTGCACAACCATCCGTCGGGCGACCCGGCACCCTCGAAGGCGGACATCGCGGTCACCAAGGAAATCGTCAAGGCCGCCGCTCCGCTCGGCGTGACCGTGCACGACCACCTGATCCTCGGCCGCGGCCGCCACAGCAGCCTGCGCGACCTCGGGCTAATCTGAAGCGGGGCCGAGAACGCAGCCACTCGAGTTTTCGAGCTTCTCCCGCCGACGGAATACGCCGGGACGGTTTCTTGACGTCCTCGGACCGTTTAAAATGATTAATATCACTGTGTTCGGCGAAAGGAGCGCAAAGGTGGCGCTCGGCGTGAGTCTGCAATGAGTGAGCAGTTGGGCGATCGCCGGAGCCGCCTCCCTTCCGTCAGCCGATCGCTGCAAGTGCTTGCTGTAGTAGTTTTGGTGGTGATCGTCGGCGCGACGGCGCAACAGCTGCTCACCGTGCGCTCGGCGATCATCAGCGATACCGAGCGTCAAATGTCGCGGCTCGATATGGTGTTCGCGGAGCAGACCGGTCGCGCCGTCGAAACGGTGGACTTCATCCTGCGCAACACGATTGAGACTTTGCAGACGTTGCGAGCCAGTCCGCCGGTTGACGGCCGCGCGCTTGAGGAGCTGCTGCGGAGACGCATCCAGGGCGTGCGACAGGTGACCGAAATCGCCATTACCGATAGTACCGGGCATATTCTGTATTCGTCGCGTGACGGTCCCCCGGGTGAGCTCCCGGTGGCGGCGCGCCGCTTGATCGAGGCGCAGGCCGGACATCCCGAAGCGGGCCTTCAGATCAGCGAGCCGGTGCGTGGGACCGATGGTGAATGGACGGCGCTGATGATCCGCCCAATCTCGATTCGCGCCGGCGATTTCGATGGCGCCGCAATCGGTTATCTCAACCTGCGCTATTTCGAAGATTTCTATAGGGCCGTCGAGCTGAGTGAAAAGGGCGCTATCTTGCTTCACTTGCGAGACGGGACCGTGCTCGCCCGCTATCCGCATAACGATGCCGTTATCGGCCAAACTTATGCCGATCTGCCGCCGTTCAAAGATATCCTCTCGCGCGATATGGCAGGCACGGTCGTGATGGACAGCCCGCTCGACGGCGTGCGCCGGGTGCTTGCGATTCGTGCGTTAAAGGCGTTCCCGCTGGCGGTCAACGTATCGGTGGCCGAAGGCGCGGTGCTGGCATCCTGGCGGCGTCAGACCTGGACCTTCTCGTCGGTGGCTCTGGGCGCTTGTGTTGTGATTGCCGGGCTGCTTCTGATGCTCGCCCAGCGGTCGCGGCAAGTCGAGTTGCTGGTTCGCGAATATCAATTTGCCAAGGAAGAGGCCGAGCGGGCGCATAATCGGCTGCTCGAGCAAATGGAAGAACGCGAGCGCGCCGAGGCTGCGCTGCGTCAGGCCCAGCGCGTCGAGGCAGTGGGCCAGCTCACCGGCGGTGTTGCACACGACTTCAACAATCTGCTGACCATACTGATCGGTAATATCGAATTGATCCAGGGCGCCGCCACGCTCGATCCGATCTTGAGTGAGCGGCTCCGGGCAATGCACGCCGCGGCCGAACGCGGCGCCGTGCTGACCAGCCATTTGCTCGCCTTCGCACGAAGGCAGCCCTTGTTGCCCCGGCCGGTCGATCTTAATGCGGTCGTCACTGGCATGCAGGATTTACTGCAGAGCGCGCTCGGCCATCGCGTGCAAATGGAAACCCGCCTCGCGTCCGGACTGTGGCCGGCGATGGTCGATCCGACGCAGATCGAGCTTGTCATTCTGAACCTGGCGATCAATGCCCGCGACGCCATGCCGAACGGCGGCATCGTGGCGATAGAGACAGGCAACTGCCGCCGTGACACGCCGGCGCGGCCCGAAGAACCGGCAGCGGGCGATTATGTCGTGATCATAGTTATCGATGTCGGTACAGGGATGACGCCGGAAGTGCAGGCCAAAGCCTTCGAGCCGTTCTTCACCACCAAAGGACCGGGCGCCGGCTCGGGGCTCGGCTTGTCGCAGGTCTTCGGCACCGCCCGGCAGTCCGGCGGTGATGTGCAGATCGACAGCTCACCCGGCATGGGCACCTCAGTTTCGGTTTTCCTGCCTCGCGCCTCGGCCGGGATTGAACGCCCGAGCCCCCGACCTGCCGAGGCTGCAGAACAAATGGCCAGCCGGGCGGTGGTACTCGCCGTGGATGACGACGACGCGGTTCGCTATACCACGGCGGATATTCTCAAAGGCCTGGGCTATGGCGTGCTGCAGGCCGAGAGCGGCGAAGCTGCCCTCGAGCTGTTGAACCAGGATGGGATTATCGATGTCCTGCTCACGGACGTCGTGATGACCGGCATGAGCGGACCGGAACTCGCGCGCCGCGCGCGCCTGTCGCAGCCACGCCTGCCTATCGTGTTTATCTCGGGCTACGCCGACCTGGCGGGTATTACCGAGGACGGGTTGGCGCACCCGCTCGTCAGAAAGCCGTTCCGACCCTCCGACCTGCGTCGGCAGATCGAGGCGTCGCTGGCGGAACTGCGCATCTCGGCGGCATAAGGGGCTAAACTACCCTGAGTCTTTATTCGCCAGCTCTTAACCAGTCCCGCGGTATGCAAGAACACTCATTTAGGTGGCAGCAGAATCCTTACGTTCGCGATGTTCGAGCCGAACCTAATCGAAGCGAAACACGGCAAAGAGCTTTGGCGCCTGACTGCCCTTACCCGAAATATATCGCGCACTTTGAGTTGGAGAGACCGGTTGCGGCAATTTTTAATCCTGGCAGGCGCGGAGAACCTGTTAGACCACGAACTTGTCGAGGTCATGCTCTTCACCAACAACCCGAGAGCTGATGCCGAATTACTGGCGGAAGAGCTTCTCGATAGATTTGGCAGCCTTGCCGAGGTGTTTAGCGCCGAACCCGAGGCGCTGGCCGCCGCGGGTTTAAGCACGTCCGCGATTGCCGGGGTCAGATTAGTTCGCGAGCTGGCGCTTCGGTTCATGCGGGCAGAATTGCATAAACGCCCACTGGTCGCCTCTCGCGACGCATTGATTGACTATTGTAGTGCGCAAATTGCTCACAGCAAAGTTGAGGAGTTCCACATACTCTTTCTGGATCGCAAGAATGCATTGATCAAGCACGAGCGGCAGCAGCGCGGCACGGTCGATCACACGCCGGTCTATACCCGCGAAGTCGTCAAACGCGCGCTCGAACTCGGGGCGTCTGCTTTGATCCTGGTGCACAACCATCCCTCGGGCGATCCGACACCCTCGAAGGCGGACATCGCGGTAACCAAGGAAATCGTCAAGGCGTCTGCCCCGCTCGGGGTGACCGTGCACGATCACCTGATCATCGGCCGCGGGCACCACAGTAGCCTGCGCGACCTCGGGCTGATTTGAGGGGGGGCTCGGACGCTTCAGCTGCCGGCGGGCTCGAGCTTGAGATGCCGCTCGATGCGGCGGACCCGCTCCTCCAGCTCGCTGATCAGAAGCCCGTGGCCGAGCACACTTGAATGATAGTGGGTGACGGCGTCGCGGAGCGAAGCGAGGCCGGCGGCGAGGTCATCGAGCTTGCGGTCGTGGCTGGCGACGATCTCACTCAGCCCGGCTGCCGTTCCACGCAACCCGGCTACCTCGGCGGAAAGATCGTCGAGCTTACGGTCGTGCCCCGTCACCGTGCCGGCGACCTGCGTCAGCAGTTGGTAGACGGCTGCGATATCAGGCCCGTTTGGACCACTCATGCGATAACTCTTGCGGTGGTTATGCGACCCGGTCAAGCGCCTCGCGTGCCGCGCTCGCCAGATCTTCCTTGCGATAGGGCTTGCTGAGCAACGGCGTGCAGGCAGCCAGCGGTCCGGCATCGCCGTTCAGCCGCGCTTCCGAGAACCCCGAAGTGAAGACGATCTTGATGTCGGCCAGCGCTGGCGGGCCCGCCGCGCCAATTCGCGGCCGTTTATACCGCCCGGCATCACGATATCGGTCAACAGCAGATCGATGCTCTGCCGATCCAGCAATTCGAGACCTGCAGCCGCATTCTCGGCCGCCAGCACCCGATAGCCCAGCTCGCCCAGCTGGCGCGTAACGACGCGGCGCAAAGCCTCGTTGTCTTCAACCACCAAAACCGACTTGCCTTTGCCGTGCAGCAGCAGCGGGGTTGCGACGCTCTCCTCGACGGCTGGCACATTCGCGGCCATTCGCGGCAGGAAAAGGCGGAACGTCGTACCAATTCCGGGCTCGCTGTAGACGCCGATATGACCGCCCGATTGCTTGATGAACCCAAAGACCATGCTGAGGCCGAGGCCGGTGCCCTTGTCACGGCTCTTGGTCGTGAAAAACGGCTCGAAAATTCGATGCATGACTTCCGGGGTCATGCCGGATCCGGTGTCGCTGACTTCCAGCATCACATAGCCGCCCGGTGCGACCTCGGCGTGCTGCGCGGCATAATCGGCGTCGAGCGTGCGATTGCCGGTCACGATCATCAGACGCCCGCCATCGGGCATCGCGTCGCGGGCATTGGTGGCCAGGTTGGTCAGGCTCGCTTCGAGCTGGGCCGGGTCGACGACGACCGGCCACAGCTCCGCGGCGAGGTCGAGCGAGATTTCGACGTCCTCGCCGATGGTTCGGCGCAGCAGCCGAGTGATCCCGGAGACCAGCTCGTTGACATCGACATGCTGGGGCCGCAGCGGCTGCTGCCGGGCAAAGGCGAGCAGGCGGCGCGTCAGATCGGCCCCGCGAAATGCCGCGTCGAGCGCTTCACGCGTCAGCTCGTCGATCTCGGGATCATCCTCTTTCAGGTCCCGCAGCAGGTCGATATTGCCGATGATCACGCCCAGCATGTTGTTGAAATCGTGCGCCATGCCGCCGGTCAGATTGCCGATGGCTTCCATCTTCTGCGCCTGATGGAGCTGCGCTTCCAGCTTGGTCCGCTCGACCTGCTCGCGGTGCTGCACGGTGAGGTCGCGCAGGATGCCGGTAAAATGCCGGTATCCGCCGGCCCACCATTCGGCGATCGACAGATGCGCCGGAAAAACCGACCCGTCCTTGCGGCAGACTTCGAGTTCATCGATCGTCCACAAATAGCGCGCCGTATAGCGTTCAGGCTCCTGCCGCATGGCCGGGGGCAGCAGCACCCGCATGTTCTGGCCAATCAGTTCCGCCGCCCGGTAACCGGTCATGGATTCGGCCGCCCTGCTGAATTCTTGGATGATACCGTGCTGGTCGCTGACAATGATTGCGTCGACCGCCGTCTCGAAGATCGCTCGATACCGGCTCTCGCTGTCCTGCAGCTCGCGTTCGGCGGCCGTGCGTTTATTGCGCTCGTAGCGCAGCCGAACGAGGAGAAACCCGGCTAGGAGCCCGAGCGCCGGCCAGGCGGCGGCGCCCGCCGAGCAGAGGGCGTTCAGGATTTCGGGAGCGAGGCCAGGCATTGTGTTCGACCCGATCTTCCGATGTTGCCGCGCTACCGAATTATCTGGTTAACGCCTTCTTAACTTGCCTAGCCGAACGTCAGAAGGCCGTCAAAAAACTAGATGAAAAAAGCATCCCGCAAGATCTTTCTCTTAAAATTGCCTTAACATTTTATGAACTCGTGAGATCTGATCGGTGTGGGATATATCTAACTTTAGGTTTTGCATGCTTGGATTGTGACCCTCCAGTCAATAAAAAGCGTTTGAGCGCGGACCCGTGATCGCCGCTAATATCGGTGTCGTCGATCTCTGAACGGGAGCAATGGCATGTTTGTGAATTTATCGGATGAGCAGCGCCGTTTCGTGCAGACTGTCCGCGACCTGGCGCAGAGCGAATTCCGGCCGCATGCGCTTCGATACATGGACGGTACTTTCCCGTGGGAGAACATGCGCCGGCTCGCCGCATTGGGCGTCCTCGGCATGGCGGTGCCGGAGGAATATGGCGGTCTGGGGCTGCCGGTGTTCGACACCGCGCTCGTTCTCGAGGAGATCGCCAAAACCTGCTATGTGACGGCGATGGCGGTGCTTGGCGAAGTCGGTGTGCAAACCCGCATCATCGCGACCTACGCGCCGGACCAGATCAAGGCGCGCATTTTGCCGGCGGTGTGCAGCGGCGACGCTATTCTGGCGATCTGCATGACCGAGCCCGACGCCGGCACCGACGTCGCCAATTACAAGACCAATGTCGACACGACCGGCAATGCCCTCAAGCTCAACGGCGTCAAGACGCTGATCAGCCGCGCCGACGAGGCGCAGATGTTTGTCGTCTTCACGCGGGTCGACCGGCGCCCGGGCCGCGAGGGGATCGGCTGCGTCCTGGTCGAGCGGGGCGCCCCCGGCTTTTCGGTCACCGGCACCTATCACACGATGGGCGGCGAGAACCTGCACGAGATCCGCTTCGAAGATTGCCTTCTGCCGCCCGAGAATTTGGTGTTGCGCGAGGACGGCTTTAAGAAATTGCTGTCGGCCTTCAACACGCAGCGCTGCCTCAACCCGAGCATCTCGCTGGGCCTCGCCGAGGGGGCGCTCGAAGAGGCGGTGCGCTATGCCAAAGAGCGCAACGCGTTCGGCCGCACGATCGGCGAGTTTCAGGGCATGCGCTGGAAGATCGCCGAGATGTACAAGGATATCGAGGTCGGGCGCAGCATGCTCTACCGCGCCTGCGCCAGCGCCGACCCGTTCCCCGACCCGCTGTTGGCGGCGGTCGCCAAGACCTATTGCAACGAGATGGCGTTGCGCGTCACGAGCGAAGCGATCCAGGTGCATGGCGGCTATGGCTTCACCGACGAATTCGCGGTCTCGCGCTTCTACCGCGGCGCCCGCTACGGCACCTTGGGCGGCGGCACCACCGAAACCCTGCGCGACCTGATCGGCAAGCGCGTCCTGGCCGGCCTCGACCCGGTCGACGGCATCCTCGGAATGGGCATGTTCTGATCTATTTGCTGATCCCGCTGATACTCCAGAAAAGTGCAGCAGCACGGCTGACTCTGGCCGCGGAAACCCTCGGTTTCTGCGACCATCGACCGCAAAATAACAGCCGGCAGCTGGCTGTTCCTGGCTGTTTTCTCGCCGCCGTGCTCGGTTACTTGATCTCTCGGCCGGCTGCCGGCCGATTTTGCGTGCAACACCGAACTCTGATCGTCCGTTGTTGTGCGATGCGAAGTTGGCGAATTTAGGATCGGCATTATCGCCCGGCCGAAGAGAAGGCCAATGCGCGAAAGCATGTTGCCTATCGGACCCGACCGGCTGATCATGGTGCGGTGAAGACCTTGGGTAATCTGGAAGAAAACAGATCAATCGGGAAGCGCCCCGATTACAACAGTAGACCCTGCGTCAACCTTGCTGTCCGAGACCGATCACCGCCCGCAATTGCGGCGGGCGGTGATCGCGAGCACGGTCGGCACGACGATCCAGTGGCACGATTTCCTCCTTTACGGCATCGTTACGGGGCTCGTCTTCGGCAAGCTCTTCTTCCCGAAATCCGACCCGCTGGTCGGCGTGCTGGAGCCTTTCGCGGTCTATACTGGCGGTTTTATCGCGCGGCCGATCGGGGCAGCGTTCTTTGGCCATTTCGGCGACCGGATCGGGCGCAAGAGGGCGCTGATCGCCACGCTCTCGCCGACGGGCCCGCGCCGCCGATCGCGACGGCGCTCCTCGCGGCGACCGGATCGGGCAATGCGATCGCCGGTCTATCTCCTCTTCTGTGCGATCGTCGCGACGGCGCTGATGCCGGATCTCACCAACCGCGACATCTCGCAGGAGCACGCCTAGGCGACTGCGTCGGTGATCGGCGCAGCGCTCGATAGAATGCAGTAATGGAGGTGCAGTGATGGGTAAACTCGATGGGAAAGTCGCGCTGGTAACCGGCTCGGGCCGCAATATCGGCCGCGCAACGGTGTTGAAGCTGGCGGGAGAAGGGGCGCACGTCGTCGTCAACGCCCGCTCCAACCAGGCCGAGGCCGACGCCGTCGCGCGCGAGGCCAGGGAGCGGGGAGTCAGGGCGCTCACCGTCATTGCCGACATCGCCAAGAAAGATCAGGTCGACGCGATGGTGGCGCGGACGATGTCCGAATTCGGCCGCATCGACATCCTGATCAACAATGCCGCAATCCGGCCCCACAAACCGTTCACCGAGGTGACGATACAAGACTGGGAGCACGTCAGGGGGGTCGTCCTCGACGGCGCGCTCTACTGCACCCAGGCGGCCATTGGGTCGATGATCGCTAACCGTTATGGCCGCATCCTGTTCTTCACCGGGGAGGGCGCCTTCACTGGCGGCAGTGGGCGCGCCCACGTATCGGCGGCAAAAATGGGCCTCGTCGGGCTGGCGCGAGCCTTGGCGTCGGAGTTCGCCGCCCAGAACATCCGGGTCAACGTCGTTTCACCGGGCAGCATCGATACGAGACGGGATAATCCCGAGTGGTATCAAGGGCGGGTGCCAAGCGCCGCCGGCATTCCGCTTGGCCGTCAGGGCCATGTCGACGAGATCGCCGCCACTTGCCTCTTTCTCGTCAGCGACGGTGGCGGCTTCATCACCGGCCAGACCATCCACGTCAACGGCGGCACAGGCTACTACTGACGAGCCGCGTGAGGGGCTGCGTTGACGTTATGCAAGGGATCGCACGGCGGGACGGCTCGACAGCAATCTGATTGCGTTGATATCGCGGTCGGGTATAGTCTGGGTTGATGGGACAGATCGTAATCCGCAATCTGGACAAGGCGGTGCTCGTGGCCTTGCGCAAACGCGCCGCGGCGTTCGGCACCTCGATGGAGGAGCAAGCGCGCCGCGCACTGGCGCAAGCTGTCGGTCTTGATCGTGAAGCGGCGCTCCGGCGGGTCGATGAAATCCGCAGCGCGATCGGGCGGCTCGAAGGCGAGTCGATCGTGGATGATTTGAGAGGTGACCGCCGCCGTGACGAGCCGTGACCGTCGTCGTCGACGCCAGTGTCGCGCTCAAATGGGTCATCGACGAGGATGGATCGGAGGCTGCCCGGGAATTGCTGATCGAGGAGTCGCTGGCGGCTCCCGACTTGATGATCGTCGAATGCGCCAATGTGCTGTGGGCAAAAGTGCGGCGAGGTGCGATCAACCGAGAGCTCGCGGTTGCCGCCCTCGCGGCTATCCTCGCCGCTCCGATCGACTTGCTGCCCGCCGCGAACTGCGTCGCCGCCGCACAGGCGATCGCTTTCGATCTCGACCAGACGGTTTACGACAGCCTCTATCTAGCAGCCGCCCTCGCCGAGCGAGCCACATTGTTCACTGCGGACGCCGCCTTTGCCGCGGCCGCCGCCCGCCACAGTCTTTACGGGCCGTCGGTGAAGCTCCTCGGACGTTGAGCGAGTCGGAACGCCAGGCTTGGCCGTGGGCTATGAATTATCGTAGGGTTCGAGGAAGGCGTGCTGGCGGACACCGACTGGGTCAAACTCGGCGGGCGGCGAAATCGATGCGGGGGTCGATCAGCATGTAGGTCAGGTCGCTGACCAGTTTCAGCAGTAGGCCGATCAAGGTGAAGACGTAAAGCGTCGCGAACATGATCGGGTAGTCGCGGTTGATCGCCGCCTCGAAGCCGAGGAGGCCGAGACCGTCGAGCGAGAAGATCACCTCGATCAGCAGCGAGCCGGTGAACAGGATGCCGATGAGCGCGGCCGGAAACCCGGCGACAACCAATAGCATCGCATTGCGAAAGACGTGGCCGTAGAGCACGCGGTGCTCGGTTAGGCCTTTGGCGCGGGCGGTCAATACGTATTGCTTATTGACCTCCTCGAGAAAACAGTTCTTGGTCAGCATCGTCAGGGTCGCAAACCCGGAGATCACCAATGCGGTGATCGGCAATGCGATGTGCCAGAAATAATCGGCGATGCGCATTGGCCACGACAATGACGCCCAATTGTCGCTGACGAGGCCGCGCAACGGGAAGATCGAGAGATAGCTGCCGCCGGCGAACAGCACGATCAGCAATACCGCGAAGAGAAAACTCGGCACTGCATAGCCGACGATGATGACGGCGCTGGTCCACACGTCGAACCGGCTGCCGTCGCGCACGGCCTTTTTTATGCCGAGCGGGATCGAGACGAGGTAGGTGATCAGGGTAGTCCACAACCCGATCGAGATCGAGACCGGCAATTTGTCCTTGATCAGATCGACGACGCGCCGGTCGCGGAAGAAGCTAGTGCCGAAATCGAACGTGATGTAGTTCCGCATCATCAACAAGAACCGCTCCAATGGCGGCTTGTCGAAGCCGTATTGCTTTTCGAGTTCCTTGATCAGCGCGGGGTCGAGACCGCGGGCGCCGCGATAACGGGTGTCACCGCCGCCCGCCTGCGCCTTGAACTCGCCGGTGCCGCCGCTGACCCGCTCGGTGGCGCTGACCGTGCTGCCTTTCAGGCGCGAGATCATCTGCTCGACCGGCCCACCCGGCGCGGCCTGCACGATCACAAAATTGACCACCATGATCGCGAACAGGGTCGGGATGATCAGCGCAATGCGGCGGATCGCGTAAGCGATCATTTGCGCTACCCTCACCCGCCTCGCTGCGCTCGGCACCCCTGGCGCATCGCAGATGCGCCACCCGGCAGGCGCACGCACGCGTGCGCCGAGAGGGCGCAGTGCAGGAGAGGGGCTAGAACGCATTGAGCTCGAAACTCCTCTCCCGCATTGCGGGAGAGGAGGGACCAAGCGCACTGCGCTTGGTGGGTGAGGGTCGAAAGGGTCACTGCTTGGTCACTTCGCCTTTCTTGGCCTCGACCGACTGCTCGGCAGTCGGATCGATCCACCAGGTGTCGAGGCCGACCGCGTATTTCGGCGCGACCGTGGGGCGGCGGAACTTGTCCCAATAGGCCACCCGGAAGGACGCGATGTGGTAATGCGGGATCAAGTAATAGCCGTACTGCAATACCCGGTCGAGGGAGTGCGTATGGGCCACCAGGCTCGCCCGATCGGGTGCCCGAACCAGCTCCTCGATCAGCTCGTCGACCACCTTACTCTTGATGCCGAGCAGGTTGCGGCTGCCCTGCTCGTCGGCGGCCTGCGAGCCCCAGTATTCGCGCTGCTCGTTGCCCGGCGACAATGATTCACCGAATGCCACGACGGTCATGTCGTAGTCGAAGGTCTCCAGGCGCTTCTGATATTGCGCGTTATCGACGGTGCGCACGCGCGCCGTAATGCCCATGCGCTCCAGGTTCTTCGCAAACGGCAGCACGATCCGCTCGAATTGTGGATTGTCGAGCAGGATCTCGAATTCGAACGGCTGACCCGTCTCGTCGTTGACCAGCTTCTCGCCCTTGAAGGACCAGCCGGCCTCCTTCAGCAATTTCAGCGCCGCGCGCACGCCGTCGCGGATGTTGCCGGAACCGTCGTATTTCGGCGGGTCGTATTCCGTGGTGAACACGCGGTCGGGGATTTGGCCGCGGAATTTTTCAAGGATCTTCAATTCGTCCCCCTGCGGCACCCCGGTTGCCGCGAGCTCGGAGTTATCGAAATAGCTGCGGGTGCGCATATAGGCGCCGTAGAACAAATTCTTGTTCGACCATTCGAAATCGAAGGCATAGGCCAATGCCTCCCGCACCTTCGGGTCCTGGAACAACGGGCGGCGGAGATTGTACGCAAAACCCTGCATGCCGCTCGGGAGACCGTTCGGGATTTCTTCTTTTTTGATCAGACTGGCGCGCAAGGCCGGGCCGTCATACCCGGTCGCCCAGTCTTTCGACGAATTTTCGAGCCTGACGTCGTATTGGCCGGCCTTGAACGCCTCGAGCGATATCGTCGCGTCGCGATAATAATCGTAGCGGATGATTTCGACATTGTAGCGGCCCTTCATGACCGGCAAATCGGCCGCCCAGTAATCGGCAACCCGCCGGTAAGTGATTGAGCGGCCCGGGTCGACGGATTCGATCTTGTAGGGGCCGCTGCCGAGCGGCAGGTCGAGGGTCGTCTTTTCGAAATCGCGCCCCGACCAATAGGCCTTCGACAGCACCGGCATCTGCCCGAGGATCTGCGGCAGTTCGCGGTTTTCCGCCGATTTGAACGAGAACCGCACGCCGCGCTCGCCTTCTTTCTCGACTTTGGTGACGTCGCCGTAATAGGCGCGATAGGAGGGAGCCCCTTTCGCCCGCAACGTGTCGAAGGTCCAGATGACGTCCTCGGGTGTCATCGGGGTTCCGTCGTGAAAGCGCGCTTCCTTGCGCAACGTGTAGAGGACGGAAAGCTTGTCGGGGGCGAGCTCGATCTTTTCGGCGACGAGGCCGTACTCGCTGCTGGGCTCGTCCTCGGCGGCTACCGCCAACGTATCGAAGATCTGGCCGATACCAGCGGCCGGGATACCTTTGACGACAAAGGGGTTGAGCGTATCGAAGGTGCCGATTGCGGCGAGCCGCATTGTGCCGCCCTTCGGCGCGTCGGGGTTGACGTAATCGAAATGCTGGAAGTCGGGACCGTATTTGAGGTCGCCGAACAGCGACATTCCCGGCGTCGTGGCGGCGACCGCGACAACGCCCGGTCCGAGCGACAAGGAGAGCGCGACAAGGATTGCAGCAACTCTGTGCATGACTTCCACTCCGCGCGAAAAGCTCAACCGCCGAGAAGATCCAGCGCCGGCCGATGCGTGCGGCGGTCGCCAGCCACCAAGATATGGCCGTCCGAGCCGAGATCGAGACTGGATCCGCGCCAATCGGTTGCGATGCCGCCGGCGCCCTCGACGATCGGAACCATCGCGCAGAAATCGTACGGTTTCAGGCTGGCTTCAAGGACGAGGTCGATGAAGCCGGCGGCCACGAGACCATAGGCATAACAATCGCCGCCGAAGCGCGTCAGCTTGACCGCACCGGACACGCGGGCGAAGGCAGCAGCGTCTCCGCCCTTAAACATGTCGGGGGTCGTGGCAAAGAGCGTGGCGGCCTCGAGCGCGAGGCAGGTCCGGCAGCGAACTACTGCGCCGTTCAAGGTTGTCGGGCGGCCGGCAACCCCAACCCAACGCTCGCGCAAAATCGGCTGGTCGATGATGCCGAGGATCGGGCGCCGATGGCGGGTCAACGCGATCAATGTGCCGAACAGCGGGACGCCGCTGATAAAGGACTTCGTGCCGTCGATCGGATCCAACACCCAGACGAATTCGGCATCGTCGCGGGCGCGGCCGAACTCTTCCCCGACGATGCCGTGCTCCGGGAACCGGTCCTCGATCAGCGCTCGCATGACCTGCTCCGCCGCCCGGTCGGCTGCGGTCACCGGCGATAGATCCGGCTTGTCGTCGACCGCGAGCGGTTGGCGAAAATATGGCCGGATCGCCTCGCCCGCCGCATCGGCCAAGCGCAGCGCGAGCGCAAGAAATTCGTCGACTTCGCTCGCTGGCACCGAGGCCGCCCCTCACGCTCCCGCTGCGCGGGCCCCTCCCTCTCCCCGCTGCAGCGCGGAGAGGGGCTCAGCGGTTTGCTCCCTCGCCCCGCTCGCGGGGAGAGGGCTGGGGTGAGGGGCCCTTTTTGTCACCTACCCTCTCTATTTCAACGTCTCTAGATAGGCGATCACATCTGCACGGTCTGGACCTTTGGGGATCCCGGCGAAGGTCATCTTGGTTCCCTTGATGAAGGCCTGGGGCTTCCACAACCAGTCATTGAGCTTATCCGTGTCCCACTTTTCGCCCTTATGGGCTTCCATTGCAGCGGAGAACTGGTAGCCGGGCACCTCGGCCATCGCCTCGTCGGTAATGCCCCACAGGTTCGGCCCGATCTTGTTGGGTCCGCCCTTGTTGAAAGTGTGGCAGGCGGCGCAGACCTTGGCGATCTGCTCGCCTTTTTTCGGGTCGGCCTTGGCGAGCAACGGCCCGATCGGCTCGGGGCCGGCTGCCGCCGCCCCCTCCGCCGCCGGCGCGCTCGCGCTCGGCTCGGCGCCTGCCACGACGAATACAGGTTTTTCCAGTTCCTTCGGGCGGACCAGCTAACTCGCCAGGATCCCTGACGCCATCGCGACGATCATCGCCGTGAGCACCGAGGCAATGATCTTGTTCCACTCGAATGACGACATCGGCGCCCGAACCTCCCGCGGCTGTAACGAATATCACGCTTCCGGCGCCCGCACGAACCGGGCATGTTGTCGCTATCGAAGCAAGTTTTAAGCATACCCGTGACCGGATCCGCACCAGAAAACCCGATCATCCTCATTCCCGCCCGCCTCGCCGCCACACGGTTGCCGGCCAAGCCGCTCGCCGATATCGCCGGAACCCCGATGATCGTGCATGTCTGGCGCCGCGCCGTCGCCGCCGATGTCGGACCCGTCGTCGTTGCCTGCGCCGACCGTGCGATTGCCGACGCGGTCGAATCGGCAGGCGGGCGAGCCGTTTTGACCGACCCGCACCACCCCACCGGCTCGGACCGCATTCACGAGGCGATCGGGCGGATCGATCCGAGCGGCTTGCACGACGCGGTGGTGAATGTACAGGGCGATCTGCCGCTGCTCGACCCGGCGGCGGTCCGCGTCGCGGTCGCCGGCCTCGCCGACCCCGAGACCGACATCGCGACGCTCGCGGCAATCATCGAGGACGAAGCGGCGCTCGCCGATACTAGCGTGAACAAGGTCGTCGCCGGCTTTACCGATATGGCGCGGCCGGCGCGCGCGCTCTACTTCAGCAAGGCCATCGTGCCGTGGGGGCCGGGACCGCATTACGAGCATATCGGCCTTTACGCTTATCGCCGCGCGGCGCTCGAACGGTTTGTCGGACTGCCGCGCGGCGTCCTGGAGCAGCGCGAGCATCTCGAACAGCTGCGCGCCCTCGAAGCCGGCATGCGCATTTCGGTCAGCCTGATAGAGGCCGCCCGCCTCGGCGTGCAGGTCGACACCTCGGCCGACCTCGCCCGCGCCCGCCACCTCGCACAGCTTCATCCCGTCATTCCCGCGAAAGCGGGAACCCTGGGGCAGCAGGGTACTGTCGGCAATCCTGGCCCCCCGCTTTCGCGGGGATGACGGACCGATGGAGAGCAGATCAATGGGAGCAGTTTCCAACCCGGCGCGGACGATCGCGTTTCAGGGCGCCTTCGGGGCTTATTCCGACCTTGCATGCCGGCGGGTCTTTCCCGAGATGGCGACCTTGCCGTGCAACCAATTCGAGGACGCGTTCGCAGCGGTGCGCGAAGGTCGGGCGGCGCTCGCCATGATTCCGATCGAGAACTCGGTCGCCGGACGCGTCGCCGACATCCATCACTTGATGCCGGATTCGGGCCTCCACATCATCGGCGAGCATTTCGAGCGGGTGAACCATCACCTGCTGGCCCTGCCGGGCGCCACACTGGCGACGATCCGCACGGTCCGCAGCCACGTTCACGCGCTGTCGCAATGTCGTAAGCTGATCCGCTCGCTCGGTCTCGATCCTGTCGTCGCGGCCGACACGGCCGGGGCGGCGGCCGAAATCGCCGAGCGCCGCGATCCCACTATTGCAGCGATCGCCTCGGAGCTCGCCGGGCAAATCTATGGTCTCGTCTCGCTGAAAGAGAACATCGAGGACGCCGAGCACAACACGACCCGTTTTCTGATCATGTCGCGCGAACCCAAGCGGCCGCCCCGCGGCACTCCGACAGTGGCGACGTTTCTGTTCCGCGTCCGCAACGTCCCGGCGGCGCTCTACAAGGCGATGGGCGGGTTCGCGACCAACGGCGTCAACATGACCAAGCTCGAGAGCTACATGGTCGGCGGCGCGTTTGCGGCGACCCAGTTCTACGCCGATGTCGAAGCGCATCCCGAGGACCGCCCGTTGGCATTGGCGCTCGAAGAGCTCGCGTTCTTCTCGCGCGAGGTCAAGATCCTCGGCGTTTACCCGGCCCATCCGCTACGCATCGCCGCCTCGGCGCGCGACGCAGATTGAAAGAGGGATTTCCCGATGATGCTGATCGACCATGCAGAATTGCACGGCATCGCCTTGCGCCTTTTCGAAGCGGCCGGCAGCGACCACGCCGAAGCGCAAATCATTGCCGACCACCTGATCGAGGCCAATCTGCGCGGCCATGACAGCCACGGCGTCGGGCTGATCCCGAATTATCTGCAGCATCTCGCGGGCGGCACCGTCGTCCCCAACCGCAAGGGACGGGTCGTCAGCGAGAACGGCTCCTTGATCGTCTATGACGGTGAGCGCGCTTGGGGCCAGATCGCCGCGCGCGAAGCCGTGATGGTCGGCATTGCCAGGGCGCGTGAGACAGGGGTCGCAGTCGTCGCCTTGCGCAACCCGCATCATATCGGCCGGGTCGGCACTTATGGCGAGATGTGCGCCACTGCCGGTCTCGTGTCGTTCCATTTCGTCAACGTCACCGACGCGCGCCCGGCCGTGGCGCCGTGGCGCGGTACCGACGCCCGCTTCAGCACCAACCCCGTCTGCATCGCGATCCCCGGTCCCGAGCCCGACCGGCCGATCATCCTCGACATGGCGACGAGCGTCATCGCGATGGGCAAGGTGCGCGTTGCCCGCAACAAGGGTGAGCAGCTGAAACCCGGCATCCTCATCGACGGCGAGGGCAAGCCGACGACCGACCCCGGTGCGATGTATCGCCAGCCGCGCGGTGCGTTGATGACCTTTGGCGAACACAAAGGTTATGCGCTGGCTTTCGTGTGCGAGATGCTGGCGGGCGCCTTGTGCGGCAGCGGCACGATGCGGCCCGAACGGCAGGGCCGTGGCACGGCGACGAACGGCATGCTGACGATCGTCATCGACCCCTCGCGCCTCGTCGATCGCGAGTGGCTGGCGCAGGAGATCGCGGGTATGACGGAGTACATCACCGCCTCGCCGCCGGCGCGGCCGGAGGAGCCGGTGCTGATCCCCGGCGACCCCGAGCGCCGCACTCGCGCCGAGCGCGTCGCCAACGGCGTGCCGATCGACGACGAGACCTGGCGCGAACTCACCGTCGCCGCCCGCGCCATCAACGTGCTGATCGAACCGCCGGGGCCAAAGTCTGCCTGAACTCCGCCTACGGCGACCTCATTGCAGCCGCACCTCGCTGCACGCGACCCAGTGGCCCGGCCGTAATTCGCGCAGTTCGGGCCGATCCTGATGGCACCGCTCGACGGCGATCGGGCAGCGCGGGTGGAAGACGCAGCCCGAGGGTGGATTGATCGGGCTCGGCACCTCGCCCTTGACCGGCCGGAACGTTCGCTCCGCCTCGACCGTCGGATCGGGCACCGGCACTGCCGCGAGCAATGCCTGGGTGTAAGGGTGAAGCGGGTTGTCGAAGAGCTCGTCGCAGGCCGCCAGCTCTACGACCCGCCCCAGATACATGACGGCTACCCGCTGGCACAGATGCCGCACCACCGAGAGGTCGTGAGCGATAAACAAATAGGTCAGGCCGAATTTCTCGCGGAGATCCTCCAGCAGGTTGATAACCTGCGCCTGGATCGACACGTCGAGCGCCGAGACAGCCTCATCGCAGACGATGAATTCGGGCTCCAACGCCAGGGCGCGCGCGATCCCGACGCGCTGGCGCTGGCCGCCCGACATTTCATGCGGGTAACGGTCGGCGAATTTCGGGTCGAGGCCGCAGACCGACAGAATTTCCCGCACTCGCGCTGTACGACGAGTTGCATCTCGCTCGATCCCATGCACCATCATCGGTTCGGCGATAATCTCGCCGACCTTCATGCGCGGGTTCAGCGAGCTGTAGGGGTCCTGGAAAATAACCTGTATGCGGCGCCGCAGCGCCATCAGATCCTTGCGCTCGAGCTTGGCGATGTCGACGCCGTCATAGAGAATCTCGCCGGCGGTCGGCTTTTCGAGCCGCAGGATACAGCGTCCGGTCGTCGTCTTGCCGCAGCCGCTCTCACCAACCAGCCCCAAAGTCTCGCCGCGCCGCACCGTGAAATCGATCCCGTCGACTGCCTTCACCTCGCCGACTTTGCGGTTGATGACGATCCCTTCGGTGACCGGGAAATGCATTTGCAATCCCCTGACTTCGAGGAGCGGCTTGGAGTCGGGGGTCACCGTCATTTGTCTAGCCAAATCGTGCCGAGGTCTTGGTTGACGTAATGGCTGGGACCAATTTTCCAGCCTTTGACATAGGACCGGTACGGCACGATCCGCTGCCACCACAGCAGGTAGATCGCATGGGCTTGCTCATCGAGGACGTATTTGTTGAACTCGAGCAAATCGGCGTGCTGCTTGGTCTTGTCGAGTTCGCGCAGCTGCCGGTTGTACATTTCGATTTCTTTGGGATCGTCGAACTGCCCGTAGTTCGAGCTGGACACCGAATGCGGCAGGTATTTGCCGACATCGGCGAGCGGATTGACGACGTTCTGACAGTTACCCTCGGTGCTGACCTCGAAATTGCCGCTGCGCAGCGCCTCGAACCACGGCCCGGTCGGCAATACCTTCTGCGTCACGTGCAGCCCGATCTTGCTCCACTGGTCGACGACCCAGATCCCATAATATTTATAGGGTTGATCGACATTGCGATTGAGCAGTTCAAAATGGAGCCCCTCGGCTCCGGCCTCCTTCAGCAAGCGCCGCGCCTCGGCCCGCGACTTTTCGATGTCGGGCCAATAGCCGGCAATCTGTTGCAGCTCCTCCTTGGTTGGGGCGAGCGGCGAATCCGGAAAGGTCAGGCCGCCGACCGTGTGCACGATCGCGATCTTGGACAATTCCGGTGCGCTGCCCCAGCGGTCGATCGCCAAGGTTAGGGCGCGCCGGACGCGGACGTCGTCGAACGGCTTTTTCTGGTGGTTCGGGGTTATCACCCCGCCACAGTTCCAGTCGCTGGTCTGGACAGTAATCTTGTCGCCGAGCGCCTTTTTCAGCTCGTCGACAGTGGCGGGCGGAAAACCACGAAACTCGATCGCGGCGCGGTCGGCGCGGATCGCCTCGACTCGGACCGCCTGCTTGTCGGCATAGATGCCGGTAAAGCCGTCGAGGTAAGGGAGGCCTTTACGGAAGTAGTCGGGGTTGCGCTCACCCTTGATCGATTGGCCGGTATCGTAGCTGACGAATTTAAAGGGGCCGGAACCGAGAATGTTCTTTTCGTACCAGTGCGGGTCCTTGTCGAGGACCGCCTTTTTGTAGATCCAGGCATAGGGGTCGGCCAATGCCGGTAGAAACGCGTCGGTGGCGAATTTCAGCCGGAAAACTACGGTGGCCGGATCGGTGGCCTCGACTTTGTCCACCATGACGAAGTTACTCTGTCGGGCGCTGATGACGCCCTCCGGCGGAGAGATGATCTCATTCCAGCTCGCCGCGACGTCCTCCGCTGTAAGTGGCGAGCCGTCGGTGAACTTGATCCCTTCGCGGATCTTGAAGGTGTACGTCTTACCGTCGTCGGTCGGCTTCGGCATCGCCGTGCACAGATCGCAGACGAGATCGTCGGTCTTGCCCGGATCGTAGGGGTTGGCCCGGATCAAGACGCTATAGAACGGTGCGGCCGAGTGGATCGTCGCATAGGTCTCCTCGCGATGCGCGTCAAAACTCGGCGGTGCGTCGGCCGGGATCATATAAGTCAAAGTGCCGCCGCGTTTTGGCTCTTCGTCGGCCGCGGCCGGGATCGCCAATGCGGCAAAGACAGCACCGACTAGCACTGCTTTCAAATTCACCATCACCTCCCGTTTTATTTATCCAGCCAGATCGTCGCCAAATCCTGATTGATGAAATGGGTCGGGGCGATCTTGAAGCCCTTGACATACGACCGGTATGGCACGATCCGGTGCCACCACAATACCCAGAACATATGCGCCTGGTCGTCGATGACATATTTCTCTAACCGGCGCATCAGCACCCGCTGCCGCGCGGGATCAGTCTCGCGCAGCATCTTGTCGTAAATCTCGACTTCTTCCGGATCTTCGTAATGGCCATAATTCTCGCTGTCGACCGAGGCCGGCAGAGCCTTTTGCACATCGAGCGGCGGATTGACATTGCCGTAACCGGGAGCTTCGAGCACGACATCGAAATCGCCCTTGCGCATTGCCTCGAACCACGGGCCAGTCGGCAATACCCGCTGCGTCACATGCAGTCCGACTTTGCTCCATTGGTCGATCAGCCAGATTGCGACGTATTTATAGGGCTGATCGACATCGCGGTTGAGGAGTTCGAAGGAAAGCCCCTCGGCGCCGGCCTCCTTCAACAATCGCCGCGCCTCGGCCCGTGATTTCTCGATATCGGGCCAATACCCGGCAATCTGTTCGAGTTCCTCTTTGGTTGCCGCCAGCGACGAGCCGGGAAAGACGAGGCCGCCGACGGTCTTGACGATCGCAATCTTTGATAATCCCGGCGCTCCGCCCCAACGGTCGAGTCGCGAGACTCAATGCCCGGCGCACGCGTGCATTATCAAACGGCTTTTTCTTGTGGTTGGGGGTGACCGCGCTGGCGACGTCCCAATCGCCCTCCTGCACCGTGATCTTGTCGCCGAGCGCCCTGACGAGTTCGTCGCGCGCGGCGGGCGGCATGCCGCGGAATTCGATCGCGGCGCGGTCGCTGCGAATGGCGTCTACGCGCACTGCCTGCTTTGCCGCGTAAATCCCGGTGAACCCGTCCAGGTAAGGCAGCCCCTTGTGATAATATTCAGGGTTCCTCACCCCTCTGATCGATTGACCGGTTTCGTAGCCGGCAAATTTGAACGGGCCCGAGCCGAGAATATTCTTTTCGTACCAGCGTGGGTCCTGGTCGAGGATCGCCTTCTTGTAAATCCAATTGAAGGGACTGGCGAGGGCCGGCAGAAACGCGCTAGTCGCAAATTTAAGATGAAAGATGACAGTTTCGGGGTCGGGCGCCTCGATTTTATCGACCATCAGATAATTGCTGGCGCGCGCGCTCAAGACGCCCTCGGGCGGGAAGACGATCTCGTTAAAGCTCGCGGCGACATCAGCGGCGGTCAGCGGCGAGCCGTCGTGGAATTTGACGTGCTGGCGGATCTTGAAGGTGTAGTTCTTGCCGCCGTCGGTCGGCTGCGGCATCTCGGTGCAGAGATCGCAGACGAGATCGGTCGTCGAGGACGGGTTTTCCGGGTTGACGCGGATCAACACGCTGTAGAACGGCGCGACCGAATGCACCGTCGCGTAGGTGCTCTCGCGATGTCCGTCAAAGCTCGGCGGCGCATCCGCCGGGATCATGTAGGTGAGGGTGCCGCCGTGTTTTGGTTCCTCGTCCGCTGCGGCCGGTCTCGAAAAGAGCGCTGCTGCTATTACAGTAATCCCGGCGAGGGCCGGGATCCATTCCAGCCATGGGTCCCGGCCTTTGCCGGGATGGCGGGAAAATAGAAGAGGCACGAGCCTATTTCTCCGCTTTATTTGTCGAGCCATATCGTCGCTAGGTCCTGGTTGAGGTAATGGCTCGGGCTGATTTTCCAGCCTTTAACATAAGACCGGTAAGGGATGATCCGGTACCACCACAACACCCAAATCTGGTGCGCCTGGTCATCCACGACGTATTTCTCGAATTTCCGCATCAGCCCCCGCTGCTCGGGAAAATCGGTTTCGCGCAGCATCTTCTCATAGAGGGCAAGTTCGTCCGGATCGTCGTAATAGCCGTAGGCTCCGGCGAAGTTCGGCAGAAAGGTCTGCACGTCCAGCAGCGGGTTGGGTACGCCGCGGCAATTGGCGATCAGCGCGACCTCGAAATTGCCGGTGCGCAATGCCTCCAGTTCCGGCCCTGTGGGCATGACCCGCTGCGTTACGTGAAGCCCGATCTTGCTCCATTCATCGACCAGCCAGGTGCCGACATATTTGTAAGGCTGGTCGACGGTGCGGTTCAAAAGCTCGAAGGAGAGCCCCTCGGCGCCAGCTTCCTTCAGCAGCCGTTTCGCCTCCGCCCGCGACTTCTCGATGTCGGGCCAGAATCCGGCGATCTGCTGCAGTTCCTCCTTGGACGCCGCCAAGGGCGAGGCGGGAAACACGATGCCGCCGACAGTGCGGACATTGGCGATCTTCGACAATGCAGGCCCGCCGTGCCAGCGGTCAATGGCGAGACTGAGGGCTCGGCGGACGCGCGGATCATCGAACGGTTTTTTCTTGTGGTTCGGCGTGACCAGATTGCCGCAATTCCAGTCGCTCTCCTGCACGGTGATTTTGTCGCCTAGTGCCTTGACGAGCTCGTCGCGCGCCGCCGGCGGGAAGCCGCGGAACTCGATTGCCGCGCGGTCGGCGCGTATCGCATCGAGCCTTACCGCCTGCTTGTCTGCATAGATCGCCTTAAAGCCGTCGAGATAGGGTAGCCCTTTGCGATAATAATCGGGATTGCGTACACCGCTGATGGACTGGCCGGTCTCGAATTCGGCGAATTTGAACGGACCGGAGCCGAGTATGTTCTTCTCGTACCAGCGCGGATCCTTGTCGAGTATTTGCTTCTTGTAGATAAAGGCGAACGGGTCGGCAAGCGCCGGCAGAAACGCGTCGGTGGCGAATTTGAGCCGGAAGACGACGGTCGAAGCGTCCGGCGCCTCCACCGCATCGACCATCTCGTACCAGCTCTCACGCGGGCTCAGCATCCCCTGTGGGTGGATGAATGATCATCTGCCAGCTGGCTGCGACATCGGCAGCGGTCAGCGGCGAGCCGTCGTGAAATTTGACCCCGTCGCGGATCTTGAAGGTGTAGGTCTTGCCGCCATCGGTCGGCTTCGGCATCACCGTGCACAGATCGCAGACGAAATCGGTCGTCGAAGACGGGTTCTCCGGATTGATCCGGATCAGCACGCTGTAGAAGGGCGCCGCCGAGTGCAGGGTCGCGAACGTTTGTTCGCGGTGGCCGTCAAAGCTCGGCGGCGCGTCTGCTGGGATCGTATAGGTCAGCACCCCGCCGCGCTTGGCCGGCGCTTCTTCCTCACTGGGCGCCGCCGCTAGTGCCGCGGCCCCAAGCGCGACGGCACTCAATCCTGCCGCCAACCACCAAGCACCGGTTCTCATATCCGCCTCTTGCGAAGAAAAATCGATCAGGGAGCGGTAAAACCGCTCGCGGACTCGAGCAGTCGAGCCGGAATTGCAGTCTCGAGCGCCACCTCGCCGCTGCGGAAGCATGCCGCTGAATGCGATCCTTCGCCGACCGGCAGCAGCGCCGGGCGCGACATTGCGCAGGCCTCGACGGCGAAGCGGCAGCGCGGCCGGAACGAGCAGCCGTCACCGAGCCGGGTCAGGTCGGGCGGCTGCCCCTCGACCGGGTCGAGGCGCGCCTGGCGCGGGCGATCGAGGCGCGGCACCGAGCGCAGCAGCGCGATCGTATAGGGATGCCGCGGGTCGTGGTAGATCTGGGCGGCGGGGCCGCTTTCGACGATGCGCCCGGCATACATGACATTGACGCGATTGGCGTAGCGCGCCACCACCCCGAGATTATGGGTGATGATGATCAGCGCCACGTCGAGCCGCTGCGTCAGCTGCTTCATCAGCTCCAGGATCTGCGCCTGAATGGTCACGTCGAGCGCCGTCGTCGGCTCGTCGGCAATGATCATCTTGGGGTCGCAGGCCAATGCGATCGCGATCATGATGCGCTGGCGCATGCCGCCCGAGAGCTGATGGGGATACTGCTTCAGCCGCCGCGCCGGATCGGCGATGCCGACCATGCCCAGCAGCGCCATCGCCCGCTTCTGCGCTGCGGTGCGGTCTGCCCCGCGATGTTGCTCGATCGTCTCGGTGATCTGGCGGCCGATCGTCAGCACCGGGTTCAGCGAGGTCATCGGCTCCTGGAAGATCATGCCGATCTCGCCACCGCGGACTTGGCGGATCTCCTCGTCGGACAAACGCCTCAGGTCGCGCCCGGAAAAGAGGATCTCGCCCTGCGTGATCCGTCCCGGCGGATCCGGGATCAGGCGAAGGATCGAGAGCGCCCCGGCGGTTTTGCCCGAGCCGCTTTCGCCGACAATCGCCACCGTCTCGCCGCGCTCGACGGTGTAGGCGATGCCGTCGACGGCGGGCACGACACCGGCCCCGGTGCGAAACTCGGTGTGCAGGTCCCTGACTTCTAAGAGTGGGGGCAAAACACCCGCATCTTCCTCCCGTACGCTCTGCAGGGTCGTGTTCTTGTTAGGGTGCGGTGTGGTATCGACAGCGGCAGGAACTGTCAACGGCGGCGAAGAGACGAGGTAGCGAAGTCGCCCGGCAGCGTTCGCTAACCTCCTGGCGAAAGAAAGGGCCGGGCGCGCTGTCGCCCGCGCGCGCCCTGTCGCCCGCTGCGGGACTAGGTCGGAACTCCTCCAATATTGGTGGACGCCCCGAGGTCAAACCGGGCCAGTCGGCTCAGCAGCTCCTCTGCCTCAAAGGGCTTTGGAATAACCTCGTCCGCCCCAAACGCCTCGGCCGATCCCCAAATAATCGAGGTTGTGGGTCCGCCCACCGCCCGAAATAGCGATCATCTTGACCTCCGGACGCTCGCACCGGATCTTGAGAATGGTTCAATGCCTTCCTGCTCCGGCATGATGACGTCGGTGATCACGATGTCGGGGCGCTCGTCGCGGAAGATGGCCATTGCACGCTTACCGTCAGAGGCGGTCGCCACCTGGTACCGTTGCGCTGAAGGATCTTGGAAAGCGTATAGCGGACCAGATGGTCGTCGTGGATGACTAAACCTTCATGGCGTCAGCCTCGTGTAGCGAGATACCCCACTTCACTGAGAACTCGGTAATAATGATTAACGGAGCCTTCCTTGCGACGGCAACCGGAGAGAACGGTTGTCGCAGCCTCACGCTGCTGCTGCTCCGTTCACTGATGCCTCAAACTGAGCTGACGGCAGGAGAATGGAGAACTCGGTCCCTTCGCCCGGTTGGCTTTTCACCTCGATCCGTCCGCTATGGTCGGCGATGATGCCGTGGACGACGGAGAGTCCGAGCCTGGTGCCCTCGCCAACAGTTTTTGTTGTAAAGAAGGGCTCGAATATCGATCCTGGGTTTCGGCATCCATGCCACAACCGGTATCGGCGACCCGAAGGCGAACGAAATCGCTGCCGCGGGGGCGATGCGATTGGCGAGCCATTCCAGTTCGTACCCGACTGCATCGGCATACCAGCCGGCGTCAAGACCGGCCCACACGATTTCCTCGAAGGGCGTTCCCTGCACCATCAGGTGCGCCGCTTTCAAATACAGTCGCCGATAGGGCTCATTGCACATCACAAAACAATCATTGCGATCATAGATGACGAACCCCTCGGAAATGCTGTCGACGGCGTCGCGCAGGGTCGCTTGTATTTCCCGAAGCTTCTCTTCGACCTCCTTGCGGAGGGCAATATCGGCTTTTAGGCAGTCACTGGCGGCCTGAAGCTTGTCGCGCTCGTCGGCCAACGCAATCTCGTGTGAGGTGCGCTGGCGGATCTCGCGGATGAGATACACTGCGAGGCCTGTGAGCAAAATTGTTGCCAAGCCGGCGATTGCGGCGATCACTCTTGCATGCTCACGAGATGCCGCAAGCGCCTTGGCGACGTCCGAACCGACGGTGACGACCAGCGGATAATCCCCGACGCGGCGATAGCTGAAGAGCCGCGTGATGTGATCGATGACGCTTTCCTTGATAAACGTCCCCTCGCCATTTGCGGGGATGGCGGCTGCCCAGGGATGTCCGACCCGCTGACCGATGCCGGCCAGCCCGTGCGGGTCTTCCCGGGTAAAGCGGCTCGCACAATGTCGTCCAGCCCGATCAGAGCGATGCTGCCGCGGGGACCCAGATCGAATGCGCGCCGCGTCACGTTGATCGTGGTCTGGTGCGAGGCGCGCCCGCCACCGGCTTGCCGATGAAGATCCCCTGAAACCGGCCATCGAGATGGACGCCGAAATGCTGGCGGTCGCTGAGGTCGATCGGCTCCGGCGCGGGGTCCAGCGTGTCGAGAGGAGCCTACCTTCCGGCCCTATGATTGCCGCTTGAATCGTCGCGTTTGACAGCAGCGGGATCTCGCGCGCCGAGGCATGCATATCGAAGACTTCCATGCGCGGTGCGCATGCGATGGGCGACGATCTCCATGGGCCGGTGACGCCGCCGAGAATTTGGGTCAGTTCGTCGGCGAAAGCAGCCGCGAGGTTACGCCCTTCTGACCGCGTGCGATCCATCGCCGCTCCTCTTGCGGTCGTGATCGAGGCCGCAACTGTCGTCCACATCGCCAGAATCAAGACGATGCCGACGGCGACGATCTCGATTGTGGTGACCCGGCACCGGCGACGGAGATCGGTAGGGAACAGGGTGGACAAACTTCCAGGCTCCGAGAAGAACGGAGCATCGAGGCACAGCGGCGTTAAGATTTCTCTCAAACGGGTATGCGTTCGGTCGGCAGGTGGGCTTCACGCGCTTCTCGCGGCCCGTTAAGATCCGCGCGGCATCAACGCCATCACTGTTGAGGAGGACCGTTTCATGCCGATTTCAATGTACCACGCCTCCGTGCCGGTATTCATGCAGCTGCTCGGCGGCCTCAAGGGCGTGATCGAAAAGGCCGAGGCGCACGCCAACGCCCATAAATGGGAAGAGAACGCACTACTGAATTGGCGGCTCTATCCCGACATGTTCACGTTTGCCCGCCAGGTGCGGCAGGCGAGCGAGCACGCCTTTGGCGCCGGGCGCGCGGCCGGGGTCGAGGTGCCGAGCCTGCCGGCGATCGACAACAATTGGGCGGAGATGAAGGCGCGGATCGACAAGACGATCGATTTCCTGAAGGGCCTGAAGGCCGACCAGCTCGACGGAAGGGAGGACCAGCAGGTCACCATCACCGCCGGCGGCCAGCCGCGCAATTTCCGCGCCCAGACCTACCTCTATCACTTCGCGATGCCGAATTTCTATTTCCACACGACGACGGCCTACAACATCCTGCGCAGTCTCGGCGTCGAGATCGGGAAGCGCGACTTCATGGGCCAGATGCCCTCGTAACGGGCCGTCCGCACCCCAAACTCTCTCTCTTGCCCCCACCCTTCCCCGCGAGCGGGGAAGGGTCAGGTGAGGGAAGAGCAGCCATCTAACTAAAACGCGGACGCGACCAGGGTTACGTCCGCGTTTTTCCACGCAGTGTCGAATTGCTGCTGTACTGCCGAGGCGTCGGCGCCGCGGCTCTGCAGCTTTAATGACTGCGCGAGACCGTACAGAGCCCAGCCGTTGTTCACCGGCCCTTCGATGGCGCAGCCGGAGAGCGCCGATAACAGAGCAGTCCAACAAATCCTCGGACTTCGCGTCCGGCACCAGCGCGGAGCCGACCCGCTCAACCGGAGCGACCCGGCGAAAAGAGCTTGGCGAGGTAGTGAGGTAGGTTCTCGGCGACCGTGCGTTGGTCGCACCGAAACCCTACATAGCCGTCCGGGCGTATCAAATACGCGGCCGGAACCGACCCGTAGCGCTGCGCGACTATGCCCTCACGATCGACATAATCGCCGCCGGATGTCCCTGGCGGGACGACGCGATATGCTGCAAAGACCCTTTCCGGAAGGCGAGGCAGAGCGGGCGGCGCGGCCTCGGGGCTGTCGCTCAAGAGCAGTAGAACGTGGCGATGCTCGGCGAAAAGGTCGTAGAGCCGCAGCGACGCACCATCCTTTGCTGCGATGAGCGGCGCATCGGGCGCCCGGTCACCCGCGGCGGGCCCCGCCATCCCAGCGCCGTGTTCTTCGACGATAGGGCTGCGCCGGTAATTGACCGCAAGCCCCGACAGCCCCTCGCCGAGCTTTTCGGCGACCGCAGGAATTTGCGTCAGCAATGAGATCAGATGGTCGCGGACAAAGCGGGTGACCGAGCCGTGCAACGAAATAAGTCGGGTGCCGCGATCGGTCTGCCGGATCACCGCTTCGTCGACCGGTTTGCGCTCCGCTTCGTAGCTATCGAGCAGCTGCGGATTACCCCCGTTCCGCAAAACCAGGCTAAGTTTCCAGGCGAGGTTTAACGCGTCCTGGATGCCCATATTCATGCCCTGGCCGCCGACCGGGCTATGGATGTGCGCGGCATCGCCGAGCAGAAACACCCGTTCGTTCCGAAAGCGCGCAGCCTCCCGCCGGTGAATGCGGAACACCGACGTCCATCGCGCATCGCCGAGCCGCAGACGGTCGAGGCCGCGCTCGTCGACCAATGCCTGACATTGCGCGAGGCTGGGCTCGCCGTGCCAGTCGGGCGGAGAGTTGGTGATGATGAGCCGCCAGCGATCCTCCGGCAGCGGAAAAAACGCCAGCGCACCCTCGCGGTGCAGCCAGACCTGTGCCTCGGCATGGTCGAGCTCGCCGGCAACCTTTATGTCGGCCAGAACGAAAAGCTCCGGATAAGTTGCGCCTGAGAAAGATATTCCCAGCTGCTCGCGTACTGTGCTGTGCGCCCCGTCACAGCCAAGTAGCCAGTCGGCCTCGACCTCTTCTACCCCGTCGGCGGTACGCAGGCGGGCCGAGACGCCGGATTCGCGCTGCGCCAGCGAGACCATCTCGGTGTTGCGCTCGACCCGCACCCCGAGCCGGGCCACCCGCTCCTCGAGGATTCGTTCCGTTTCGTCTTGCGGCACCCCGAGAACAAACGGATATCGGGTGTCCAGCATCCCGAACGCGGCATGGGCGATGCGTCCGCTCTCGCCGTATCATGTTAACTCCGGTGATGCGATGACCGGCGCCGAGGAAATCGTCGGCGAGTCCCATCAGTTCGAACGTCTCGACAGTCCGCGAATGGATCGCGATCGCTCGCGACTCCATCGCGCGGTGCGGCGCCTTGTCGATCAGGCGGCATTGGATCCCGTCGCGCGCGACTTCATGCGCCATGACCAATCCGGTCGGACCCGCCCCGACGATCAGCGCTTTCGGCCTTTCCGTCATGACACGCTCCACTTCATCTCAATGGCGAAAATGCCGGCTGCTAGCGAAGGTTCCGGTCCCAGCCTTTTTACGGGAACTGCTTGACCCGCTACTCCCCCCATAGTAGGTGGCATCAAGCTTTGATTCGAACCTGAACACCAGGGAGGTGGCCGGTGGACAAGGGCGGGTTAGCCGTAGCGCAATTGGGCGGGCTGCGCACGGTCAGCCGGTATCAATGGCTGGTTTTTCTTGTCGTCTGGCTCGGCTGGACGCTCGACGCGGCCGATTTCGGGCTCTACTCGCTGGTGCTGAAGCCGGCGGTGACCGAGCTGTTGGGCGGCAACCCGCCATTGGCCGATATCGGCAAATATGGCGGCCTCCTCAGCATGGCGGGGCTGTTGGGCTGGGCCTTTGGCGGGTTTCTGTTCGGCATCCTCGCCGACTATATCGGCCGGGTGCGAACGCTCGCCTTCAGCATAGCGCTCTACAGCGTTTTCACCGCACTGCAAGGCCTCTCGCAAGGGATTTTCGATTTTGCCATTTACCGCTTCATCGCCGGGCTTGGCACCGGCGCCGAGTTGATGGTCGGAATCCCGTTGCTTGCCGAGACGCTCGCCGAGACCCACCGGGCGAAGATCGCCGCGACGATGATGACCGGCGGCGCAGTCGGCACCTTCATCGGCGCGTGGGCCTATGGCCTCGTTGGCCCGTATGGCTGGCGCTACGTGTTCTTTGTCGGCGTCGTGCCGGCGATCATTCTGGCGATCATGCGCGGCCGGATGCTCGACCCAGAGCGCTTCGCCGATGTCCGCGAGCGCCGCCGCGCCGTCGCCGCGGGGTTGCGCAGCGAAACCGGCGACCGCGAGTTCATGCGCTTTGTGCCGTTGCAGCTGTTCTCCAGGGAGCACCGCTACAACACGCTGGTCGGAGTATTGTTCGGCCTCGGCTCGCTGCTGGCGATCTGGACCACCAACATCTGGCTGCCGACGATCCTCTCCTTGATGGCGCAGAAGAGCGGCGCTGCCGACGCCACCGCCGCAGTGCCGTTCGTCAGCAAAGGCATCATGCTGTGGAGCCTCGGCGGCATCTGCGGCTACATCGCTTTCGGTTTCATCTGCGACATTATCGGCCGTCGCTTGACCGTTATTTTCTACAGCACCGGCACGATCGTCTTCGGCCTCATCCTCTATTTGGCCCTGCCTGCCTACGAGCCGTGGTACCCGGTCGTCCTGCCGATCTTCGGCTTCTTCGTGTTCGGCGTATTCTCCGGTTACGCGGTCTATCTGCCGGAGCTGTTCCCGACCCACATCCGCTCGACCGCGGTCGGGTTCTGCACCGGCAGCGCCCGCATCATCACCAGCTTCGGCCCGCTCGTCGCCGGGCTTCTGGTCGGCGCGTTTGGCGGCAGCTTTAACCGGGTGACGGCCTTCATGACCTGCTTTGCTCTGCTCAGTATCCTCGCAATGCTGCTCGGCCGCGAAACCAAGGGCAACCCGCTGCCCCGCTAGGGTTTCGATCGCGCCGTCGCCCGCACGACTGAATGATGCGGTGCGCCGCCTCTTTCGGGCCCCCGTCTACCGTTGGAACTGCGGCTGGCTGCTCGGACGCCGCTTCCTGCTGCTGAAGCATATCGGGCGTCGCACTCGGCTGCGCCGCCACGCTGTCCTGGAAGTCGTGGAGTATCGCAAAGAAGGTCCCGAGGCGGTCGTGATGAGCGCCTTTGGCCGCAACGCCGACTGGCTGCGCAACATCGAGGCAACACCGGGCCCGGAGGTAGTCATCGGTTCACAACATTTCGTCGCCGACCACCGTTTCCTCGACGAGGCAGAGGCAATCAGGGTGATCAGCGGCTATGAGCGACGCAATTGGTTCATCGCACCGCTCATCCGCGCGGTGTTGAGCCGCCTCCTCGGCTGGCATTACGATGGTTCCGAAGATGCTCGCCGCCGGCTCGCCGCACAGCTGCCGTTCATCGCGTTCCGCCCGGCAGATCGCTCGAAATTGCTACTAAAAGTTGAGTTATAACTAGCTCGAGATCGAGACCGCGCTCGCCACATTCGAAGCACGGGCTGTCGTCTACGATCCGACCGAGATCGCACGCGCCGGCGTATTCGTCAGCATCGACGCCGACGGCGACCTCCGGATCGAGCGCGGCTATGTCCGTCCGGAGGACGAGGCGCCGGCCGAGCCGGTCAAGGGGAGCGATGGAAACGTCCACGGCGCCGGCCAGCCGAATGGAGCGATCCAGCGCACCGTTATCACTGTCGGCGGCGGTGATTGTTCCGAGCCGGAGGCTGCGGGGGACGAGGACGATGGCCTAAAGCCGTTGTCGGAGCGCCTCATCACCGAGCTGACGGCGCACCGCACGCTGGCGCTGCAGGACGCGCTGGCGAATGATCCGAGCACCGCGTTCGCGGCAGTGCTGCACACGCTCTGTCTCGGCGCATTCTTTCGTATGTCGTCAGCCACTTGCCTCGAGATCTCGGCCAAGAGCACGACTTTCAATGCACAGGCGCCGGAACTCGCCGACAGTGCTCCGGCCCAAGCGATCGAGGCGCGCCACCAGCAATGGGCGAAGCAGTTGTCCAAGACCGAGGACGATCTATGGGACGTGCTGGTGTCGTTCGACAGCGACAGCCAGGCTGCGCTGTTCGCGCATTGCGCTTCGCTCAGCGTCAACGCCGTGCATGAGCAGTGGATCCGCAACCCGCGGCGGCTCGCTCACGCCGACACGCTGGCGCGCGCGATGAACCTCGACATGGCGGCAGCCGGCTGGTCCCCGACCGTCGACAACTATCTCGGCCGAGTCCCGAAGGGGCGCATCCTCGAAGCGGTGCGGGAGGCGAAGGGCGAGCAATCGGCGCAGCTCATCGACCACCTCAAGAAGGCCGACATGGCCAAGGAGGCCGAGCGCCTGCTGGACGGCACGGGCTGGCTGCCCGAGCCATTGCGCACGCCCGACGGTCACGCGGCCGAGGCCGATGGGGAAGGTGAAGCCGGTGCGACGCCTCTCCCGGCGTTCCTCGCCGACGGCAAAGACGACGGCGCCGGTGATCCGCCCGATCCCGAGGAACCCGAGCCGCACGCCGTCGCGGCGGAATGACCGTAGGCAAGCGGGGCGGCTCGGCCGCCCCGCTTGCTTTCCAACCCATCGAGCCCGGCCGTCGCGCCGGGTTTTCGTATTTCTGGAGACCCGTCATGACCGACTGGTACGCCTGTTGCGCTTACGATCCCGAGGTCAGGCAGCGCTTCCACACTGCCGCACGCGCGCGGTTACGCCGGTTGGCGACAACGCTGGGCTTTCGACCCGGATCGTTCGATCTCCGCTCGAACCTCGGCGGGATCGCCGTGTCGGGTGAGATCACACTTCACCATGATGACGTCTATATCCAGGTTTGCCAGCCGGCGAGCGGCGCCGATTCCGGCATCCTCATCCGCACCTGCCAAGGCAGGCGCGATTACACCGGCGGCCCCAACCATTTGGCGCCGCTCCGCCTCCTCGAGGATACGCCGACCTTGGCAGCGCAGGTGCGCGCAGTCATGGCGACGAAGAACAGCGCGCTTTCAGCAGCACCGTCCTCGCGCCCGGCGCCGGCTCGGCATCGCTGAGGCGTCAGTGCGGCACGCAAGGCGTTGCGCGATGCTGAGCGCCTTCGGCGCGCACGTCCATCGCAGACTGATCCGCGGGCCGTTGGACAAGCAGATGGTGGCCAGCACGGGATCGGCTTCCATGAGAGGGAGAGGCCGGCCGGGACGGGTTTGAGCCGGCTGGGGTCGAGAGAGCGCTCCTTCGGTTCACCCCGTTCCCGCTCTCCTGGATGTCCCTGATGAATTCTACGTTGGTCTCTGCGGCCGCAATCGCGGTGCCCCTCTCGCCGTGCCCGCAGTGTCGCAACCAGACGCTGGCGTCGCGCTGGTCGCGGCCGCTGGCTTGCTGCTCGCCGATCTCGAGCGCGGCCGTGCGATCGATGCGCCGGCGCTTCGCGCTGCGATGATCGCAGCCTTCGACGGTTCGGACGCCCAGGGCATCTGGGACTGGAAAACCGCCTACGACGCCTGCGAAGCGACGCAAATCCTGTTTCTGCGCAAGTTCGGGCCCGTCATGCGCGGGCGGGCTGTGTCACCATCGGCGTTCCCCGCCATGCTGGCCAAGGTAACGGCGCTGCTTCCGTCGCACACGCGCCGGTCCGAGGAGAGCCCTATGCGGCCCGCTCGGATCAAGGCTGCCTGACCTTCCCGGCGAGATGACCCGGTCTTTGCCGGCGACACGATCCATGCCGAATGCGAGGTCGTCGAGGCGCGGCGCAGCAGGAGCCGCCCCGACCGCGGTCTCGTGCGCACCCGCATCTGCGTCGTCAAACAGGACGGCGGTGCACCGACCTACACGCCCCTGCGCATGGTCAAATGCCGCGAACTCTCCGCCTAGCGTGCCCGTCAGGTCAACCCCATTGCGCTGGGTTTGCCGGCCTCGTTGGTGTTGAAGGCGGCCTCCCACACCGCGATCTTGCCGTCGCGCATAATCCAGATTTCGACCCCGCGCCCGGCCATCTTCGCGCCGGTCACCCGATCTTCCCACTCGCCTTCCCAGTAGTTGGCGATCGTGTCGCCCATCAACGCACGAAGCTCTTTGCGCAGCCGATAGTCTTTTTGGCGCTCGCTGCGGGCGCGAAACAGCGTTTGGAGCGGCGCCTTGCCGCGGAACTCCGGCATGTCGCCGAAGCGGACAACGCAGTCATCGGTGAAACCGGCGAGCAAACCTTCGATATCCCATGGCATGAACAGCGCTTCGACGCGGGAGACGAATGCCCGCGCCTCTTCCACCGTGTGAGGATTGCTGTCCGGCATTTCCAGCCTCTCTCTGATTAGGTCTTAGCGACTTTGCGGATTCGGTGGTTGTTGGTGTCGCCGATATAAATCGAGCCGTCGGCGGCGACCGTCGCGCCGTGCGGCCGGTCGAGCGCGGCGGCGCGGGCTGGACCGCCGTCTCCGTCGCCGCCTTGCCGGCCGCTGCCGGCGATCGTGGCGACTGTCCCGGTGCGGATGTCGACCCGGCGGATCGCGTGGTTTTCGGTATCGACGATCAAGAGGTTGCCCTCGCGGTCGATCGCCAGCTCCTTTGGGGCATCGAAGATCGCGCTCAGAGCCGGCCCATTATCTCCGCCATAGCCCCTTTCCCCGGTGCCGGCGATCGTGGTGATGTTGCCGCTGCGCGGATCGACCGCGCGCAACGTGCTGCCTTGCCGCTCGAGGATGTAGACCGTCCCGTCGCTTGCGACCTTGACGGCGCGGGCACCGTAAATCCCGGCGGCGGTCGCTGGTCCCCCGTCGCCGCTGTGCACGGCTTCACCGGTGCCGGCAAAGGTCCGGATGACCCCCGAAGCGACATCGGCGACCCGGACGCGATGGTCCGCGACATCGGCGATGAACAACCGGGTCTGTGCGGGGTCGAGCGCCAGCCCGTTCGGCTCGACCAGGCCCGCGCGCGATGCTGGTCCGCCGTCGCCCGCAAAGCCCGAAGAACCGTTGCCGGCAAAGGTCATGACGATGCCCGAGGTGCCATCGATCCGGCGGACACAATGGTTGTGCCGGTCGGCGACATAGACGTTTCCAGCATCGTCGACCGCAATGCCGTAGGGTTCGTGGAAGCGGGCGCGCGTGGCCGGACCGCCATCCCCGGAATAGCCGGCCTCGCCGCAGCCGGCGCAGGTCGTGATCACGCCGGTGCGCGCGTCGACGCGGCGAATGCAGTGGTTGAACGTGTCGGAAAAATAGAGGTTGCCGAGCGGGTCGAACCCGACGTCGAACGGACCGTTCAGTAGGGCCCGCGACGCCGGCCCGCCATCGCCGGCATAGCCCTTCTCGCCGGTTCCCGCCGCTGTCGTAATTATCCAGGACTGCTCTGGCATCGGCTCGAGACTCCCTGCTGCGTGTGTGTCGATCTTAGCACTGCAGGAGGGGCGCTCAAGCCGCGGGAAATCGGCATTTTTGCAATGTTCTTTTCGGGCCGCCGACGGGCGAGGTAGAGTTGCGCATGTTTGTTCCTCGCCTTTCCCGCCACCGCAAGTTGGCCGCGCTCGTATCGCTGCTGGCGGCGCTGTTCGTCCTCGGAGCAGCTCCACCCGAGCATTCGGATACGACTTCGCTCGCCGGGCAATTGCTGATCGCAGCACCGACGATCGGCGATCCGCGTTTTGCCCATACCGTCATTCTGATGGTACGGCACGATAAGGAGGGCGCCTTGGGGGTCGTGATAAACCGCCCCGTCGGCGAGCGTTCGATTGCGGCCTTGCTGGAGGCGACCGGTGATGATGACGCCGACGTAGCGGGCATTCTGCGCGTCTTCGCCGGCGGTCCGGTGCAGCCGGAACTGGGCTTTGTCGTCCACAGCGCCGAATATCACCGCGCCGAGACCGTGGATGTCGACGGTCGGGTAGCGATGACCGCGAGCCGTCAGGTCCTGCTCGACATCGGCCATAATCAGGGTCCTGAGAAGAGCCTCTTTGCGCTCGGTTATGCCGGCTGGGGACCCGGTCAGCTCGAGGGCGAGCTGGCGCGTCACAACTGGTTCACCACTCCCGAGGAGCCGAAGCTCGTCTTTGACGACGACCGCGACAACCTGTGGGAGGACGCAATGGCCCGCCGCACCCGGGAGCTCTAGCCAACAAAGGGAGAGTTTGTCGATGTCGCAGCATCATGTATTGCGGGCGAGCCCGGAGACCTGTCACTGGGGCTTTTTCGATGCCGGGCTGAAGCCCGTGCTGACCGTCGCCTCGGGCGACACGGTGACAATGGATTGCGTCTCGGGCGGGCCCGATGTGCTGCCACAGGAGGGCAAATTCGAAATTCTACCCGACCACCTGGCGATTCAGCGCGCGCTCGAGCCGCGCCTCGGCGCCCACATCCTGACGGGGCCGATTGCGGTCGAAGGCGCCGAGCCGGGTGACGTGCTCGAAATCCAGATCCTGGCGATCGACCCCCGGCAGAATTGGGGGTACACGCGGATCAGGCCGCTCGCCGGGACGTTGCCCGAAGATTTCCCGATCCGCCGGATCTGGCATACCGCCGTCGACCGCCAGCGCGGCGTGGCCACCGTGCCCTGGGGCGCGGAGATCGAGCTGGCGCCGTTTTTCGGGGTGATGGGGGTGGCGCCGCCGCCGGTTTATGGCGCGGTGACCTCGATCGTGCCGCGCGAGTTTGGCGGCAACATGGATTTGAAGGAATTGGTCGCCGGCACGACCTTGTACCTGCCGGTGTGGGCGCCGGGAGCGCTGTTTTCGGCCGGCGACGGACACGGCGTGCAGGGCGACGGCGAGGTCTGCGTGACGGCGCTGGAAACCGCCCTCTGCGGCACCTTTCGTCTGGTGCTGCGCAAAGACCTGAAACTCGACCTTCCGCGAGCCGAGACGCCGTCGCACCACATCACGATGGGTTTCGACGAGGACCTCGACGATGCGGCGAAAACGGCGTTGCGCGAGATGATCGCGCTGATCGGCGAGCGCCTCGGCCTCACGCCCGAGGACGCCTACATGTTCTGCAGCCTCGCCGTCGACATGCGGGTCACCCAATTGGTCGACGGCAACAAGGGCATCCACGCGATGCTACCGAAGCGGTACGCGATCCGACCGAATTAAAAAGCAAGCGGCGGATAGAGTAGGACACTCCTCTCCTCCATCTTGGGCTCATTGGGATGCGGAGGAGGTGACGATGTTGGATTTCGAGCAATGCTGGGCGGCGCTCGGGCGGCGCGACGCCGGCGCGAACGGCAAGTTCTATTACGGTGTCCGCACGACCGGGGTTTATTGCCGGCCGGGCTGCGCATCGCGGCTGCCGCTGCGCCGGAACACGATGTTCTTCGAGACGACGGCAGCGGCCGAGGCGGCGGGACTGCGGCCCTGCAAGCGCTGCCGACCGACTGACGGCACCTCTGCTTCGCGGCATGTCGCCGCGGTCGAGAGGGCGTGCGCGCTGTTGCGGAACAGCGAGCCGATCCCGAGCCTCGCCGAGCTCGCCGATGCTGCAGGCATCAGTCCCTTTCATTTCCACCGGGTTTTCAAGCAGATCACCGGCGCGACGCCGCGCGACTACGCGCGGACCCACCGGCTCGGCCGTCTCGCCGACAAACTCGAGACCGGTCAGCCGGTCACTGAGGCGATTTACGCGTCGGGCTTCGGCTCGAGTTCGCGCGCCTATGACTCGGCTGCGGCAGGGCTCGGCATGACGCCCGGCGCGCGGCAACGCGGCGGTCTCGGCCAGACGATCCGTTTTGTCACGGTCGAGACCTCGCTCGGCTGGGCATTGGTGGCCGCGACCGACCGTGGCATCTGCATGACCGCGCTCGCCGATGATCGCGAGAGCCTGGAAGCCAGCCTGCGGCAACGCTTCCCTGCCGCGAAGGTCATTGCCGAAGACGGCGGGCTCAAAGACTGGGCCGACCGGATCGTGCATTTCATCACTGCTCCCGACCGGAACCTCGATCTGCCGCTCGATATCCAGGGCACCGCGTTCCAGGCGCGGGTGTGGCGCGCGTTGCAAAAGATCCCGCTCGGCAAGACCGCGAGCTATACCGAGATCGCCGCCGCGCTCGGCCAGCCAAAAGCCGTCCGCGCAGTCGCTCAGGCCTGCGCCGCGAACAAGCTCGCTCTGATCGTGCCGTGCCACCGGGTGATCCGCAGCGACGGCGATCTCGGCGGCTATCGTTGGGGATTGGAGCGCAAGCGGGAGCTGCTCGCGCGAGAGCGCGCCGCAGTCGCGTCGGAGCAGAGCGATGAGGCGGCAGCTTAGCGACAAACCCGCCGCCGATCTGATCGAATGGCGGGAAGTCGCCGGATCGCTCGATGAGCGGGGCTACGCGATCACCCCACAACTGCTGACCAAGGGAGAGTGCTGCGAAATCGCCGCGCTATACCCCCGGGAGGAGGTTTTTCGCAGTCGTGTGATCATGCAGCGTCACGCTTTCGGCCGCGGCGAGTACCAGTATTTTCGCTACCCGCTGCCGAGGGTGGTCGAGCGGCTGCGTCAAGCGATCTACCCGCATCTCGCACCGATCGCCAATCGCTGGCGGGAACGGCTGAGCGAAGAGGGGCGGTTTCCCCCCTCGCTCGCCGTCTACCTCGAGCGATGCCACAAAGCCGGCCAGAAGCGGCCGACGCCGCTTCTGCTCAAATACGGGCCCGGCGACTACAACTGCCTGCACCAGGACCTCTACGGCGATCTGGTGTTCCCACTGCAATTGACGGTGCTGCTCAGTGACCCGGAGGCGGACTTCACCGGCGGTGAGTTCCTGCTCGTCGAGCAGCGGCCGCGGGCGCAATCGCGAGGCGAAGTCGTGCCTTTGCAGCAGGGCGAGGCGGTGATCTTCCCGGTCCACCATCGGCCGGTCGAAGGCACCCGCGGACCCTATCGCGTAACCATGCGCCACGGCGTCAGCCGCCTGCGCTCAGGCCAGCGTTACACGCTCGGCATCATCTTCCATGATGCCGACTAGGGCCTCCTCGCCTACTCGACGTTCAACCGCTCAAGCTGTCGCTGTTACCGGAAAATATCAGCCCCCGCCTCGCGCCCTGAGTGCCGCAAGCCGGTCGCTCACACTCTGCGGGGCTGCAGATTTGCCGGATACCGCGGCGAGGGCACCGGCGATGTTCGGGTCATCGTGCTCCGGTTGTGTCGGGCGCAGCAATTTTGCCTTCGCCGTCGCCGCATCCGCCGAGGCGAGATCACGCGCGGCGGCCTCTTGCATCGCCTTCAAAGCAACCGTCATGCTGCTCGTCGCACTGGTCAGGCCCGCTGCACGCCGCGCCGCCTCGGCTTGCTGCTCGGCCACTTGACGCTGTTGCCCGGCACGCGCCATGTCCCTGCGGGCGCGTTCCAACTCGGACCGGCCCTGTTTCAGCTTGCCGCCTGCTTCGGCATAAGTCTTCTCCAGCGTCTCGAGGAAATCCTTGGCGTCGACGGCGTCCTTCTTTTCGCGCTCGATCTCCGGTGTCATTTGCTCGAGCATCGCGACCAGAGTCTCCAGACTGCGCCCGAGCGAGGCTTTGCGCGCAGCGTCGGGCTCCGCCTCTATCTGTCTCTGTAGTTGCTCAGCCGCCGCCATGCGCTGTGCCGACAGCGCTTGGATCGCGTCGGCCTCCTTCCGCTCCCGGTCATAGCTCTGCCTTGCATTGGCTACTTGCCGGCCGAGATCGTCGAGATGCTGCTCCATCGTGCGCAGCTCCGCCTCGCTGGCTGATTGCGGGTCCCAGCGCACGAGCGCCTCGATGCCGGTCTGCATTGCTTTGTCGGCCTTAACCCCGACCAGGTTGCTGATGAAAGTGAGCATGAGCCTCCTCCTCGTTTGTTGCGATCAAGCCGGCACCATCGCCGCAGCATTCAGAAGACCAATTGAGATTTGAGCAGCGACCAGCGGAATTGCCGCGGCAACCTGTCCAGCTTCGATCATCGCGCGCATCCCGCGAAGCAAATGCAATGATATCGTGACCGTCAATAGTTGAAGCAGGACGGCCACCACCCCCCACACCAAGATGTCGAGCAACGCAGCGGTCGTGGCCAGCAGTGCGGCAAGCGGGATTGCCAATGCGACGAGAGCGCCCCCGAGCACCGTCGCCGCGGCGGGATTGCCGTTGCGCAACAGGTCGCGCTCGTGAAACGGGGTGACAGCCATATAGATAAAGATACCGGCCACCAACAGCGCCAGCACCAACAGAAACTGCAGCAGCAGCATCGGCAGGCCGGCGCCGAGCGCGTCGAGAATGGCGGAGCCGGTGCCGTCGGATGCGGGGCTCATGCGTGACTCGGTTCAGGCGGCCAGCGGGACGCTCGGCAGCGTCAGCGCTGCTGGGTTGATGTCGATGCCGGCATCGATCTCGACCCACGCCTGGCCCGCCGCCTCGATGGCGCTGACGAGAATGTACTCGGTCTGAGGGGCGGGCGGTGCGCCCTCTGTGGGGCCGCCGTAAAGCATTATCTGCAATTGCCGCTGTTCGGTGTGGTCCACGTATTGCAGCGTCTCCTCCATTTTTCGCGGCGGAACTCGGCTGTTCCCCGGCGCCCAGACGCGCCCGTACATCTTGCCATCCTTGGTCTGAAACGATGGCCACCCGATCATGCCTTGCGCGGGATCAAGCCACAGCCCCCACTCCTGACTATCCGCCGGGGTGACCTCGTCCAGGCGTGAAAAGTACCGGCATTCGTCCGGTTGGCCGTCGGCGCCGAGATGGAGCTGAAAGAATGCCTTGCCGCCCGGCAGGAAAAGGCGATGCAGCAGCACGCCGTCTTCGCGCAGCAGGCCCACGACTTCGACGCTGATCATGCTGCTGCCCTCCGGCGGCTGCACTTTGGTCAATCCGGCAGCCAGCAGAAACGGCGACGGATCGACGGGCATGGTCATGCCGACACGGAAACGCGTGGCCGCGCTGCCGGTAAGGCCGGGAACGGCTGCGGCGGTAGCCGGGTGAGACATGCGGCGCCGCCACAACCACAGCAGCAGCAGGATGACGATACCGATGAAAAGGACGGGCCATATGAAACCCGACCCACCCCTCGGTGCGGGCGTCCGGGCGGGGGCTGCCGCGGATGGGTTGCGCGGCTGCCCCTCCATTTGGGCCAGCTGGGTGTCGAGCTGATTGAGCTTGGCTGCTACCGTCGGATTGTGACCCGCCTCGCGATCGGCCTCCCGACGCCATTGCATATAGCCGGGATCGGTTTGGTAGTTATGGAAATACTGGGCAGAGCTGGGCGACGACAGGGAATTCAGCGCCGCCCACAATGCCACCGCCGTCAACGGTCCCGAACCCGGCAACGCCGGTCTTCTCGCCATCCTCGTTGGCTGCTCCCCTCCCCAGATCGGCGGCCGGCGCGGTGCTTCCCCCGCCCAGTCGTAGCCGCCGGGATAAGCGGCCGGCCGGCGGGACGTCTCTGGAGGCCGCTGCGCCGCCTGATAGTCGCGCAGCGCCTGCGACGATAGGTTGCGGGAAACAGCCCGATCTCCGGACGAGCCCGTACTATAGCCGGTGCCCGAATAGGGTCGCCGACTGTATCCGCCGCTGCTGCTGACCGGTGTCCTACGGCTCGGCGCCGAGTAGTTGGAAGTCGATCCGCCGCCGGGACGGCTGTATCCGCCGCTGCTGTACTGACCCGAGGCGCGGTCGGGCACATCCAGGACAAGGAGGCAGCATACGCAGCAGAATAGGACCCTCCGCCGTAGCGTGGTCGACGGGAAGCTCGGCGAGTGTCGAGAAATCATACTGCGGCCGCTCTCGACATCGCACTCGCCCCGGCAGAGAGGTCCACACTTATCGCATGGTAGGTTGCCGACGCGCCACCGCTTGCAGTCTTTTGAGCGATGCCATGCGCCAGCCTGTTCAGACGGCCTTCTGACCGCCCATGGCCTGCTTGATCAGCCCTACGATCACCATCAGGATGCCCCCGCCCACACCGCCGGAAGCGATCTGGCCGATAATGGAACCGATATCAAAGCCTTCCGCGCCGGCCGCTTCCGCTCCTCCGCCGAGGAATTGACCCATGATCTGTGCGCCTACGCCGCCGCCGACAACATCGGCGATCGTATTGCCGACAGTTCCCAAATCATACTGCTTTCAGCGCGGAGCCGCCAATGTTGCCGCCGACGCCCCCTGCTGGAGCGAGACGCTTGGCGGCGCCCGCTACAGGAAAGGTAAACAGAATCGTCGGTGGCACGCAACCACCCGGCGATTTCGGGGATTGCGCTCTCGCGGATCCGTATCCTCGCCCGGGCCCGCAACCATGTTTGCAGCCGCGCAACGGACTAACGCGACAAGGTTACGGACGTTGACTACTTCGTTGGTCCCTGCCGAGCGATGATCTTGTCCTTGATCTGGCTATAGACGTTCGGTGGGATGATTTTGCGTTGCGTGAGATCATCCTTCCCATTGTACGGCCGGTTGGCAATGATCGCCTTCGCAGGGGCGGGCTCGACACCCGGCAGCTTGTCGAGTTCCTCGGCTGATGCGGAGTTTATATCAACCAATCCGCCCGTGGTTGAGATCCGGTGGCGTCGGGCGGCTTGGTTGCCGCGTCCGGCTTTGTGGCCGGTGCGCCTCGACGGCGTCTACCGTCATTACTGGTCCTACATCCCGCACTTCATCCATACGCCGTTCTATGTCTACGCCTAGGCGTTCGGCGATTGCCTCGTTAACTCGCTTTACGCGGTCTATGAGGACGCACCAAGGTTTCGCCGAGCGCTATCTCGAAATGCTGCGCGCGGGCGGCACGATGCGGCATCGCGAGCTGCTCGCACCGTTCGGCCTCGATGTCGCCGACCCGTCCTTCTGGTCCAAAGGCCTGTCGATAATCGCCGGCTTCATCGACGAACTCGATCAGCTGAACTGAATCCGACTGGCATGCAGAATCATACGCCGAAGCGCGTCTATTCGCCGCATTTCGCATGGGTGAGCCGGCTTTGCGGTGCTACACTCCCTTTCGAGTAAACGGTGGGTTGTGACCTGAACCGAGAAGGGGGTAGCGATGGCGTATGATCTGCTGATCAAGAACGGCCGGATCGTCGATGGCTCCGGAATGCCGGCGTTTCGCGGAGATGTTGGCATCAAGAACGGCAAAATCGCCGAGATCGGCAAGCTGAGCGGGCCGGCCAAGCGTACGATCGACGCCGCGGGGCAGGTTGTCGCACCCGGCTTTGTCGACAATCACTGCCACTATGACGCGCAGGTCACGTGGGACCCGCTGTGCTCGTTCTCGCCCGACCACGGCTGCACGACGGTTGTCTTCGGGAACTGCTCGCTGGCATTGGCGCCAGTCCGCCCGGGCTCCGCAAAGCGGGTGGCCGAGTTTCTGTCTTATGTCGAAGCGATCCCGATGGACGTCCTCAACACCGTCGAGGTCGATTGGGAAACCATCCCGCAATACATGGACCGGCTCGACCAGAATCTCGGGGTCAATGTCGGAAACCTGATCGGGCATTCGACGGTGCGCTACTATGTGATGGGCGACGAGAGCCAGGGGCGCACCGCGACCGACGACGAAATCGAGAAGATGCAGGACCTCGTGCGCGACGGCATCAAGGGCGGCGCGCTCGGGTTGTCGGTGTCGCGCAACAAGGGCCACTACGATCCGCAGGGCGTTCACATCCCGGCCTTGTGGGCCGACGAGAAGGAGATCTTCGCGCTCGGCGACGTGTTGCGCGAGATGGGCACCGGGATCATTCAATCGGGCGGCGGCCGTGCTGCCGAACTGAATGACGGGCTGATGGCGCGTTTGTCGGAAGCGACCGGCCGCACCGTCATCTACAACAACCTCGGCCAGACCGTACGCGAGCCCGACGCTTGGAAAAAGCATATGGCGCGTGTCGAGGAAACCTCGAAGGCCGGCATTCGGGCTTACCCGCTGTGCAGCCCGAACCGCGTTACGCAGAGTTTTACGATGCGCAACTGCCAGGTGTTCCGCGGCTCGCCGACCTGGCACCCGATCCTTTTGTCTTCCGATGAAGAAAAGCTGCGCGCCTACGCCGACCCGGCAATCCGGCAGAAGCTGCACGACGAAGTCGTCGAGCACACAGTGAATGTGCCGGCCGCCGGATATTCGCGCGAGTGGTACAACTACATGTGGGTGGAAACCCCGGTCCTCGAAAAGAACCAGGGGCTCAAGGGCAAGACGATCGGCCAGATCGCCGAGGAGCAGAACAAGCGCGTCATCGACGCCTTCCTCGAGCTCGTTGTCGAAGAGAACCTCGATACCGGCTTCATGCAGTCGGAAAACAATGTCGACGACGAAGCGATGGCGAAGATCCTGACCTACCCCAACGCCATTGTCGGCTTGTCGGACGGCGGCGCGCATGTGCAGTTCCACGGCGGCTACGGCTACAGCACACGGCTGCTCGCCGAGTGGGTGCGCGAGAAGCACATCATGAGCTTGGAGCATGCGGTCCGGCGGCTGACCTTCGACTCCGCCTCGGCACTGGGGCTCTACGACCGCGGGCTGTTGCGCCCCGGTATGGCCGCCGACATCGTGATTTTCGACCCCGACACGGTGCGGCCATTGCCCGAGAGCGTCGTCCATGATTTCCCGGCGGGCGGTTGGCGCATGAAAGAGCCGGCGGCCGGCATCATGGCGACGATCGTCAATGGCGAAGTCTTGATGGAGAACGGCAAGCACACCGGCGCGCTCCCCGGCCGCGTGCTGCGCAACACCTACTACCACCAGCACGCCTGAGCCTTCGCCAACCCCATGGCCGGGAGCGTACCTGGCCATGGGGTGGTTTGCTTACCTCAGCTGGCTAGCGCGACGATCTTGTTCTCCTGCAGCCGGCACATATGGTCGAATGTCCCATGGCGCTGCCTTAGTTCGGCAGGCGGGCCGTCCTCGACGATGCGGCCGTCTCCGAGCACGACGACGCGATCGAATTTCGCCACTGTCGACAAGCGGTGGGCGATCGCCAGGACGGTGCGGCCGCGCATCAGAACTTCGAGCGCGTGCTGAATTTCGACTTCCGAGGCGCTGTCGAGCGCCGAGGTCGCCTCGTCCAGCACGATGACCGGGGCATCCTTTAATAGGGCCCGTGCGATCCCGAGGCGTTGCCGTTGGCCGCCGGATAGCTTGGTGCCGCGCTCCCCGACGATCGTGTCATAGCCTTGCGGCAGCGCCCGGATGAAATCGTCGCAGCGCGCCGCCCGGGCCGCGGCCAAAACATCGTCGTCGGATGCGTCAGGCCGCGCGTAGCGAATATTCTCCAGGACCGACCGGTGAAAAAGCGAGATCTCCTGCGGCACTACGGCGATCGCGGCCCGCAGGCTGTCCTGGCGCATCGCCCGAATATCCTGATCATCGATCAGCACCCGTCCCTCATCGACATCGACGAGCCGCTGCAGCAAGCTGATCAGTGTCGATTTACCGGCGCCAGAGGGTCCGACCAACGCAACATGCTCGCCCGGCGCAATGTGCAAGTTGAAACCACTAAATACCGGCTTTCCCGCGGGATAGGAAAAATCGATATCTTCGAATGCGATGCTGCCGCCCAATGGGATCAGCTGTCTCGCACCCGGCTGGTCGACGACCCGGTGATTTTCGCCGATGACTTGGATCGAATCGGCTATGCGGGCGATGAACTGGCTTGCGTTCACCAGGGCAAAAGCAAGATCGCGCGAGCCGTGCAGGATGCGGAAGGCCATTGCCAGGGTCAAAACGACGTCGCCGGGACTGACCCTTCCAACGCTCCACAGATGCAGCGTCCAGCCGAGCATACCGCCCGCCATCAGCCAAAGACCGATATCATGGAGGACACGCATGCGCTCGACATACATCAGACTGTCGCGATGCGAGGTCTCCTCAACCTCGAGCAGCCGCCCGAAGCGGCTGCGCTCTCGGGTGCGCGCGGAAAACGCCTTCACCACCCAGATGTTGGAAAGCACATCCGTGAGCTCGCCGCCGAGGTCGGCGGCACGATCGGCATGAAGCCGGTGCCGCGGCATGCCACGTTGGCTCAGCCGGACTAGCGTGCTCGCGGCCAGCATCACGAAAACGAATAGGGCGGCGACCAAATGCCAATCTACGGTAGCTACCATCGCCAGAGCGGCGCAAAAATCGGCGCATACTGGAGCAATATTGAACAGCAAGGTCGAGAACACCTGCTGCAGCGAATCCCCGGCGGCCGAGATGCGGTTGGCAAGCGCGCCGCCCATCCGATCGGAGAAATATCGGCTGCTGTGCCCGCTCAGATGATTGAACAGGTCGAGCTTGGCTTCGGCCTTATCCGCGAGAATGGCGCGGTAGCCGAACCAGCTGCCGGAACGCCACAATATGCTCTCACCGGCCAAGAGCGCGGCGAATACCGCGAGCGCCCACCAGACTGCCGCAATATGCTGCGGGCCGCGAGCCATCGCGTCGACGATTAGCTTCAGCCCGTATTGCGCTATGCAAGCGAATGAAGCCGCGCCGACGACTGAAGCAACCGCGGCAAGGTGAACAACCGGCCGCCTCCTGACATAGTGCCACAAAAAGGCAACCGGCCCGAGGGGAAAAGCGGCCGCGCCTAGTTCGTGCCGCTCCGATCCGCCGCCGCGCCGGCGAACCGGGTTTTCCAGGCCGGCGGTTGACCGAGCAGTGCTGAATTGTGCAAGTCCCATCGACGTTTCTCTCAAACTTTCCAACACGCTCAGTGTCCAGTCATCAGCGTAGGTAGGCTTTGGCGTAAGTAGGCTTTGGCGTAGGTAGGCTTTGGAGCGTAGCGGATAGCACGGCGAATGGTCAGCCAAGCAACCTTTGTGCCCGATGCTCGACTTCGTGACCGGAGCTACCCATCCGCGGGCAAACGTCGATTCCGGAGAAGATATTCCCAGCTCAACCTCTGAACTTTCGCAAGCCTCCCATTCATCCTGGGTGGGCTGTGATGCCGCAGGGCTCGGATGAACCCTTTCGCCAGCCCGACGATTTACTTAAGTAGCCGCGGGTGCGGCATTGTGACCCGGAGCCAAAATGCAAATTGCCCAAATCGCGCCACTGATGGAAGCGGTTCCTCCCAAGCTTTATGGCGGCACCGAGCGGATCGTCGCCTATCTGACGGACGAACTCGTAGCGATGGGCCACGAGGTTATCTTGTTCGCCAGTGGCGATAGTTCGACGACAGCCACCCTGGAGCCGGGCTGCGAACGGGCGCTTCGACTCGATCCGACAGTCCGCGACAGCGTAGCACCCCTGCTTGTGATGCTCGAGAAGGTCGCGCAGCGTGCGCGCGACTTCGATGTCGTTCACCTCCACTGCGACTATCTCGGCTATCCGGTTTTGCGGCGAGCGGGAGTACCGTTCCTCGCCACCCTGCACGGCCGGCTGGATATGCCAGAACTGAAATCGCTCTATAGGGCGTTTTCCGACGTGCCGGTGATCTCGATTTCCAATTCCCAACGCGGGCCATTGCCCGAGGCGGCCTATTTCGCCACGGTGTATCATGGCTTGCCCGAACGGCTGCTGCTGCCCGGCAGTGGCAGGGGCGGTTACCTAGCTTTCATCGGCCGCATTTCGCCGGAGAAGGCGCCGGACCGGGCGATCCGCATAGCGGCGCGAGCCGGCATGCGGCTGAAGATCGCCGCCAAGATCGACCCGGTCGACCGAGATTATTTCAAGGCGGAAATCGAGCCTCTCCTCGCTCAGCCGCATGTCGAGTTCATCGGCGAGATTGGCGAGCACGAGAAGGCCGAGTTCCTGGGCAATGCCGCCGGCCTGTTATTCCCGATCGCGTGGCCGGAGCCATTCGGCCTGGTAATGATCGAAGCGATGGCTTGCGGGACGCCGATTATCGCCCTGCGTGCCGGCTCGGTGCCTGAAGTGGTCGACGACGGGATCACCGGCTTCATTGTTGACGATGAGACCACGGCGGCAAGGGCCGCCGGACAGGTTCATCTGCTGGACCGGACATTAATCCGGACTATATTCGAACAGCGGTTCACCGCGCGGCGAATGGCGGAAGATTACACGAGGATCTACCAGGATCTCACCTCCGCCCAGGCGTGAGAACCATCCGCATTGCCTGATGACCGAGGAGGAGGTGGTGGAGTGCGGCGGATCCGAAATCTTTTCTTCAGGAATCTGCAACTATCCTTAGTCGGCGTCGGAACAATCATAACGGGTGCACTATTTTTGGGCGTAGTGGCGGCGGAAACGCCGACGAGTGCTCCGGCCAATCAGGCGACCGGGGATAACGACCCTGAACGGCGCCAGTCTCGACTATTTCCCGCGAGACCACCTCTTCCGGATCCTTGGGAAGGAGGTGGCGAGCGCGAAAGGCGAGGATATGGGGCGCATCATCGATGTGCTCTTCGATGAAAAGGGAGAGCCGCACGCCGCAGTGATCGACTTTGGCGGGTTCCTTGGTATGGGAACTCGTAAAATTGCTGTCAGTTGGAGCGCCCTGCGTTTTGATCTCGGAGAAAAAAAGAATGTAATCGCTCTCGATCTCGATCGGGAGCAACTCGAAGGCCGCTCCCGAATACAAATACACCGAGTCGGACAAGCCAATTCCGGTGGTTGCACAGCCGCAGTCGGCCCCGCCCCCGCAGGAACCCGCGCCCGATCCGAGCCGGTGACGCAATACAGGATGATGACGCGATCGCCGTGGCGGAGCGGGTTGTGGGCGCGATCCGCTGCGAAGCCGATGACCCGCAGTCTGCGGGGGCTCGATTGGTTGAACTTCTTTGTCGCGAACTTTCAAACCGGATTTGGACCGTTCATTTCCGTCTACCTAACCGGCGCAGGCTGGACCCAGGGCGCGATTGGTGCGGCGCTGAGCGCCGGTACTGTCGCAGGGATGGTGAGCCAAGTCCCCGGCGGAATGTTGGTCGATGCCGTACGCAGCAAGCGAGCGGCGGCCGCCGCGGCGATCCTTGCGATCATGGCGAGCGCACTCTTGATTGCTCTGTGGCCTGCCCTGTTGCCGATTGCCTTGGCGGAAGTACTGCACGCGTTTGCCAGTTCGGTCCTCGGCCCAGCAATCGCGGCCATGAGCCTCGCGCTGGTCGGCCACGGCGCGTTTGGCGAAAGGCTCGGTCGCAATGCCCGCTATTTGGCGTTCGGCAACGCGTTCGCTGCCGGACTCATGGGTACTTTCGGCTATTACGTGGGGGAGCGTGCGGTCTTTCTGTTGACTGCGGCACTGGGCATCCCCGCCTTGGCCGCGATCGAGATGATCAGAAACGCGGATCTCTCTTCGGCGAAGATCCACTCGAGACCGGCACCGAGGTCAAAGCCCAAAAGTACCGGCTGGTCATGGCAGTTTCTTGCAGACCTCAGGCTGCTCGCCTACGCCGCATGCGCGAGCCTGTTCCAACTTGCCAACGCGGCGATGCTGCCGATCGCTGCCGGAATGGTGACAAAACGGGCTGGGAGCGAAGCGTCATTGGTGATTGCAGCTTGTATCGTCGCGCCGCAGGCGGTTGCGGCGGCCATTTCGCCCTGGGTCGGGCGAGCCGCCGAAGGTTGGGGCCGCCGGCCCATCCTGCTCCTTGGCTTTGCCGCGGTACCGATCCGGGGCATGCTGTTCGCCGGCATCGCCGACCCGTATCTGATGGTGCTGATCCAACTGCTCGACGGGTTGAGCGCGGCGGCCATTGGCGTCCTGACCCCGCTGATCGTGGCCGACATCACGCGCGATACCGGCGGCTACACGACCGCTCTCGGGGTGGTCGGACTCGCGATTGGCGGCGGCGCAACCTTGAGCACCACGGCAGCCGGCTTGATTGCGGACCAACTGGGAAGCCAGTCGGCGTTTCTTGGCCTCGCCGCTGTCGGGCTTTGCGCGACTCTCCTGGTCGCAACCTTGATGCCGGAGACGCGACCCCCGCGAAATTACTCTGCGGCCAACAGCGGTGCCAGCGGGCTGCCGGGTTTCTCCAACTCGGCCGGAGGCCCCTGATCGACCAAGCGGCCGTGCTCCATTACCAGCACTCGATCGAAAGCCGAGGCGAGACGCGGGCGGTGTAGACTCCACACCAGACTGCGCGCAGCGAACTCAGCCTTCAGCCGCTCGAGGAGGGCGGTCTCCGTCGCCCCGTCGAGCACTGCCGTGGCATCGTTGAGCGCCATCAGATCGGGCCGCTTGAGCACCGCGCTGGCGATGGCCAGCTTCTGCCGCTGTGCCTCCGACAGGCGAGAACCCCCGGTGCCGACCGGATAGTCGAGGCCAACCTCGATCAGGGTGCGACGCAAGCCGAGTTCGTCGAGCACCTCCGTAATCGCGGCGTGGACGCGCTCGCGACCGCCCGACTCACCGCGTACGATCGTGCCGAACAGGACATTCTCTTGTACCGAAGCTGCCGCGTTGTAACGCTCGGGGTCGAAGAATTCGACAGAACCCCGCAGCTCCTCCGGCAACCCCGCGGCAAATGCCCGCCGCGCCTCCAATAGCCGCTGCTGCATCTTTTCGTCGATAAGATCGAGCGGGTCGCGGGCGGCGACCAATTTGAAGGCCAGCGATAGAAGACGCTCGCGCGGGGGCTGCAGCAGCTTCTCGACCCCGGCTATTTCCATCCGTTTGAGAATACCCTCGAAGACTGGCAGATCGTCGGAGCTGATGAACGAGAACTCCTCGAACAGCATGTCTCCGGGGTGCAAGCCTGTGAACAACTCGATCATCATTCGGGCAACACCGGCACCGACCTCGAGGAGGTCTTTAGTGAGCCGGACTTCGTCGAGCACCTTTTGAACGTAGGTGTTTCGGGCGAGCCCGTCGCCTTCAAAGGCCGATCCGATCGGTGTGCCAAACAGCAGATTGACGGAAACCGGCGAGTTGGTGTTATAGCGCTCCGGGTCGAAACGCTCGACCAGATGAGCGATACCGCTGGCTTCCAGACGCTCGGCAAGCACCCGGCGCGCTTCGAGAACGCTCTGCGCTGCATCCGGCTGGCGTTCCGGATCGAGCCGACCACGCAACCCGAAGAGGTGAACGTCTTCTTCGAGGTCGACGAGACGCAAAACCTCGCCCATTCGCAGCTCCAGCTCGGCTGCGTCGGCCACGCCTGCCTGCTGGTAATCTATCCAATCGGCGGCGATATCGTAGCCGATGTTCCCCGACTTACGGGCTTCCTCGACCTCGCGGGCGCGCGCCTGTTCGCCGCCCGAGCCGTCATCGGGTACCCGGTTCGGCCGGTGACGCAAGCCGAGCAACAGATTTTCCCTTACGCTAGTCGAAAAGAGATAGGTGATCGGGCCGACATAACCGATGCGCCGGCCGGTAACCGCCAGCGGTATGCTGTTGAGGTCGGTTTCGCCGATGATAAGGCGCCCGCTGGTCGGGGTGACCAGCCGGGCAAAAAGCTGCGGCACGAGATTTCTCCCGCTGTTGCTCTGGCCGACGATCGCTACATCGGCACCAAGAGGGAAATCGAAACTGACTGCCTCCAGCAGATGGATGCCGTCGCTATCCGTCACCCCGAGGTTGCTGGCGGTAACCTCCCCGCTTAACGGGTCGGTATGCTCCGGCTCCTCCAGCAGCAAGCGCTTGTCAAGCATCTCGGGGACCTGGAACTGCTCGACCACCTGCTCATACTTGATCGCCACATCCTGCTGGTTCTGATAAAAGTCCAGCAATTCTTTCCACGGTGACGACAGCTCTTTATAGGCGGCGAGTACAGCCACCAGCGCGCCCCACGAGAGCTGGCCCTTTATGACAAAGTAACCGCCAATCAAAAAAAACATGAACGGCGTTATATTTCCGATAAGATTGTTTAAGAATTTTACGAAAAACTTTCGATTGTAGATCTCGAACCTGATATCATAGATTTCCCCCAGGCGGTGAGAGATGTCGGTCAGCTGATAGACGGCGGCATCATTGGCACGAATTTCGTGGCGTGCGGCGATCGTCTCGGCGATACGGTCTGAAAGTACGCGGACCTTGCGCACCCGCTCGCGCCCGAGACGGCGGATGACGCGCTGCATCTTTGGTATCAAATAGCCCTGCAAAGGATAGAGCGCGACCGCCGCGGCGCCGAGCATGGGATCCTGCACGAACATGAAGACGAAAATCGTCAGCAAGGTGCCGCCTTGCGAGATCGGCAAGGCGAAGGCCTCACCGATGAACCCGCCGACCGGCTCCAACTCGCCGGTCATCATCGCGATCACCTGACCCGTCGCGGTGCGATCGAAATGATACAGCGGGAACCGCAGCACCCGCTCATAGAGCTGATAGCGCAGCCGACGCAGCATGCGCTCGCCGATTTGTCCTTTCTTTACATTAATATGCAGTTTGAACCAACCGTTTATCAAAACCAAAACAAGAAAAATACAACACAAAATCACAAGGTACGGGATTTGATCAAATTCCATACCAAGGAATTTCTGCGGGAATTCCTTTCCAGAGATAGCACGATTGACAATCAGCTTAGGCAAGTCGAGAGAATAATAGAGAAAAGGAAAAGAGAGCAGAGTGCACGACAACCAGATAAATTTGCTCCCGCATACTGTAATGCAAGATGTAACCATATATCGAGGAATCGAGCCCATCCGTGTCGTTTTGCGGCAACAGGCGACGCAGCGGCAAGGGAAGCGGCGGCCCGAGCGTTTTGAGGCGCGCCGCTATAGTACGGAGGAATTGCATGGGCTGCTCTCTAGCCTTCGGCACGCCGAGGCGGTCCGGCTTCGTGCATCACCACCGGCCCAGTCGGCGCTCTTCAGTGCAAATAGTGGCACGGCCGCATGCGCGGGAGGGGCTATTGAAGCATCTCCCCAGGAATTGATCACGTCCCGCCTTCGGCGCGAGCAGCCGTTCCGGTCGGAACCTTTTGCCGCCGTTGCGCGTCCTAGTTCGTGAGTTGTGAATTGCTTTCTGAGTTTGCCTGAAATGACCGCCAGCCGTATCCGATGGAGCCTGACAGGTGCGGTGTGGGCCGCTCTGATCCTCGCTCCCGCATTGTGCAATGCCGAATTGCCGGGCGACACCGGTCCGAAGGGCGGCTCAAATCTCACGCGACAGACCCAGAACGAGATCGACGTTGCGCTGCCGAGTCTCGCGCCGCTTGTCGAGCGAGTCATGCCAGCCGTCGTCAACATCTCAGTCGAGCTGAAGGGACAGGCGGCGAAGCAGGGCGGCGACGGCACAGGGGACGAGAGTGCCGCGCCGCTCGGACCGAGCGGCACGCCTTTCGATCAGTTCCTCAAGCGCTTTTTTGAACAACCGTTCCAATCCCGCAATCCCGCGGAAAAAGTCATGGCGCTCGGCTCCGGGTTCATCATCGACCCAGCCGGCTACATTGTAACCAACAACCATGTCGTCGCAAACGCCGACAAAGTGACGGTAATCTTTCAGGACAACACCCGGCACACGGCCAAGGTGATCGGCCGCGACGAAAAGACTGACATCGCCCTCCTCAAGATCGACAGCCACCAAAAGCTTCCCTACGTGACGTGGGGAAACAGTGATGAAGCCAAGGTTGGGGATTGGGTGGTCGCGGTCGGCAATCCGTTCGGTCTCGGCGGCTCGGTGACCGCCGGGATCATCTCCGCGCTCGGGCGCAACATCAATGAGGGCCCTTACGACGATTTCCTGCAAATCGACGCGCCGATCAATCGCGGCAACTCCGGCGGGCCGACATTCAATCTTCACGGCCAGGTGATTGGCATCAATACCGCGATTTATTCGCCTTCGGGCGGATCGGTCGGGATCGGGTTCGCGGTTCCCTCGAACATCGCCGAGCACGTAGTCGTACAGCTCAAGGAGCGCGGCCATGTGACATGGGGCTGGCTCGGCGTAGCCATTCAGAACGTCACGCCGGCGATCGCCAAGAGCCTCGGTCTTGACCCCGACCACGCGACAGGCGCGCTGGTCGCTTCGGTCACCGCCGACAGCCCGGCCGCTCGGGCGGGCATCAAGCAAGGCGACGTTATCACCGCTACAGGCGGTCACGAAATTAAATCCGTGCACGACCTCCCGCGCCTCGTTGCGGCCACACCGGTCGGTACCAAGCTCGAGTTGACGATCGTGCGCGACGGAAAACAAAAGACCGTCGAGGCCTCGATCGGCGAGATGCCGAAGAACGTGGCTTCTGCAGAACCCGAGGCTGGACAGCCTGGCAACGGCAAAGAGGCCAATGCGCTCGGCATGGAACTCCTTCCGCTGGATCCGCAGCTGCGCAAAGAATTGAAGGCGCCAAAGGACCTGAACGGGGTGGTGGTCGGTCAGGTCGCGAGCGGCAGCCCGGCGGGTGACCTGGGGATTCAGCCAGGTGACGTGATCGTGTCGGTTGACCAAAAACCCGTGACCACTCCCGAGAATGCCGCAACCGAGTTAAAGGAGGCGGCCGCTCACGGCAACGTGCTGTTGCTGCTGAACCGCCACGGGATGAGCGAGTTCGTCGGCTTGTCGGTCGAGAATAACGGGACGGCAGGCAGCAGCCGCTGAGCGCGGCATACCGCGGCGCGGCATGTAGGCGCGGCCGTCGCCTTGTGCAGAGGACGGTCTGAGCCGGTGCCCTCCGGGCCGGCGCAATAGGCAGGCAGGCCGCTTGCGCCGACTGGGCGCGTGCGGATGGATGGGGACGGCCTGGCCCAAGCGCTATGGCGGCGGCGAGTGCAGCATGTTCGAACGCTATGTCGTGACCGAGGAAATGCTGGCGGCCGGCGCTCCGGTCGGGTCGCATTGGATCGCCAACCGGCAGAGCCCGCCGTTGTTGCTGCGCTAAGGCACGTTCCTACTTTTGGCGGGCGGCATTGGCCTTTTTTTGCCGAGAGCCGGCGGTCTCGCTGGAGCCTTGAAGGGTTCGCCGCAGCGACGCAGCACCCTCAGCCTCTAACGTGCCATCTGCCGCAGGGGCACGCTTCGCACAATAAGCGCTCCGGCTCAAATCGATCAGACGGCCCTTCCGGGAACGGATATACCGAAATACGTAGACCCGCTTCCTACATTCACCGGCGCCCGCATTTCTGCCGCCAACATCAACGTGTCGATCGGCGAGTTTCAGCAGCAGGTGCTCCCTGCGAGCAGCTACAGCGAGTTGAAACCACCGTTTACGAGGGAACGTTTGTTTGGGCTACAAGGTCGGCACGGCGCCGCGCCATTTTCCCGGTTTTACGATCGAAGCCCAGCGCGGTAGACCAACAACGGTCACCTATGACAACGATCTGCCGCTAGCACCCTTTCTGCAGCAGTATCTTACGGTCGATCAGACGCTGCACTGGGCCGATCCTTTAGATCAAATGGGGTCCCGTTCGCCCTATAGGGGCCTCCGCCGGTGGTAACGTATTTGCACGGCGCCGAGGGGCCTCCGGCGTTTGACGGCGCTCCCGATGCCTGGTTCACACCCGGCTTGGCCTACAAAGGCAAGGGTTTCGTGACCAACATCTACACCCATCCGAATGCGCAGGAGGCCACCACCCTGTTGTTTCACGATCATGCCCTCGGGATGACGAGCCTGAACGTCTATGCGAGTTTGGCGGCATTCTACCTGATCCGCGATCGCTACGACACCGGGGTCGCCGGCACCGGGCTCAACCTGCCGGCTGGACCCTACGAGATCGAGCTGGGTATACAGGACCGTCAGTTTGACACCGATGGCCAGTGGTTCTTCCCCGCCGGGAATCCGGCCGGGCTGAACGGCACTCCGCCCAATCCTGAAATCCATCCATTCTGGATCCCGGAGTTCTTCGGTGACGCGATGGTCGTCAACGGCAAGACATGGCCCTATCTGAATGTCGAGCCGCGGCGCTATCGCTTTCGTCTTCTGAATGGCTGCAACGCGCGGTTTCTCGAACTGCGTCTCGTTGATTTGTCGTCTTTCAACCGGCCAGGCCGGGCCTTCTGGCAAATCGGCACGAATGGAGGCCTGTCGACTGCAACGTCATGCCGGCCGATCTCGACGTCTACGCGCCGGAACGCTGGATCGATGACGCCCGTGTTCCGACCGAGGCGCGTGAGGCCGATCGCCGCCTGGTCGAGCAGGACTGGACCGCCGCGCTGCGGACCGTTCATCCGGGCGAGCGGATCAATAATTTTTAGAAATATTTCCGGAACGCCTGTGCCCGCGATGCCGGATTGCGCATCGATCACTTGCTGCTGAGCCCGTCGCTCGCGGGCCGCCTTGTTGCTGCCGGCGTAGGATGAGAAGCGTCTTACCCGTCGGGGCCACCCGATTAAATAATCAGGACGACCCTAAGGGATAGCTTGTCGGGAAACTCTGCGAAAGAATTAGCGGCTTGCAACTCGAATACTTTTTCGAGCTGAGAGGATCCACCGACCACGACGCTCGTGGAAGAGCGAGCCTCCGGAGTTGATGGCCTAGTACCTGGTTGCGTAAATTGGCGTATGTCGTACCATCTCGCTGCGGTATCCTCGCTCGGAAGGGACGAGAAATTTTCGTGGTCCCCGCTTGCGCGGGGACGACGAACAGGGTGGGTGCCGCACGCTAATTTTCGCAACGAGGTACTAGCGCCTCGTAGATAACCAGCATCACAGCGTACAATGCGAGCACCGGCTAAGACCCCTATAGAGACTGCAGGAAAAAGAGCAGCGCTAGCTGGTCTGGCAAGGATAGGCTGGTAAAATTCGATATCACTCCGTTGGCCTCTGAGCCGCTCTCGCATGAGCGGTGATCGCCTGTCGTAGATCATTCGTGCGCCCGTCGTGTAGGAAGAACAATCTCTGCCCAACTCCCCACAGGGGCGCCGTGCGGAAGTCCTGCGGGCCAGCCTGGCCCTGGGAAACGTCATCCGCGAGACCGGATCCCATGTTATGGATCTGAAAGTCGCTAAACGGCGTATAGGTAACCTCGTTCAGCGCGGCAGATATAGACAGGGTGGTCGTATGCTGCGGTGTGTGTCACAGCCCGCAGCCGACGTTGTTGAAGACCTGTTGCCCATGACTTGTAACGGCGTTGGCCGGGGCAGGCGTGGGAGGAGCTAGCAGCCGGGAGAAAGCTGCGAAGTTCACGATGTCCGACGAAAAGGCCGATGCTGGGCTGGGCCTGGGCGGTGCAGTAAGGTTTGTAGCGTCCTCGGGCAGCTGGTTGTATTGGCAGCTCGGGGTGTCATCACGCTCGTTTGGAAAGAGCTCGTTGGTCACGCCGGGTTGTTGATAAATCGGGCCTCTCGGACTGGGCCATGTAGGGTAATGAAAGAAGGGATATTGTTCTGCGCGCCATCGAGAGTAGCCACAGATATCTCGGGATTGGTCGAGGGGCTTGTGTCGCCGATGGCAGGCTGGGCATGGCATCCTGCACAGCTATTGAGATTGAATCTTGGGCCAAGTCCGCGACCGCTAATTCCGCCCGCTGGGCCATCGTCGATACTTCCCGTAACCGAATCTACCTCTTTGAATATCTGCCGCGCTGCGTTGAAGAAATTCACCTCATCCGTACTGAGGCCAGACAGTGGCCCGCCGGCACCGGCCGGCCCGAGACGAGACCCTAGGACCGGAACTATGAGACAGTAGCTGTTTGTGCGAGACAGGTGGAAGTACTCCATAGGAAGGCGAGGCCCACCAGCCACTTTAGGGCCGGCATACAAGGCCCGGCATGCGTGCGTTTCGCGGTGCCGTGGTATCGCCGCGGATTTGACTGTGCTTTGTGCAACGGGAACGTGTGTTCGTCTGGCATACGCACGTTATGCCAGAGGAGCGGTCGATCAATCGTGAATGGTTTTTTCGAGGCCGCTATCTCGCGCCCGGGCGCGGACAATCCGATGGCACGATTGGGGACGGCACCCTCCCGAGGGTGGCGATCTCGCACGCTGGCGCGAATATCCGCATCTTTGCGGTCGCGGTTGCCCGTTACGTGCTATCAGCGCTCTTTATTCGTGTCGTGCGGCCGCCGAACACCAGCGCGGCCTCGGTCAGCCGGTAGCCGACGCTGTGTGGTCCTACCTCCAGTGATCGGGCGAAACGATACTGCCGCCGCCAAGAGCGAGGGAAAACGTGGCAATCAAATAGGTCGAACGGCGGCGTTTATCGCCTGCCGCCTCTTATTTTCGCCCGCGACACCGTAACAGCTGCTCCGCCTCGCAGTTTCCGCGTTTGCGGTGTAGGAGAAGCGCGAGGTTGCGCGGTTGGCTGAAATGACGATCCTGACGGTTCGACATATCACGGTTTATCGCTATCGCGTGCCGGTCGGCTTCGGCGAGCATCGTATGATGTTCCGGCCACGTGACGGCTATGACCAGAAGGTACTCGACGAGGCTCTGACGATCCTTCCCGAACCTGCGCAAATCCGCTGGTTGCACGACGTTTTCGGTAACTTTGTGGCGGTAGCCAGCTTTGATTCACGCGCTGAGGAGCTGTCCTTTGCCAGCAATATACGGCTGGAGCACACTCCCACCAACCTCCCGGACCTGCAAATCGAGCCTGAGGCGACGGCCTATCCTTTTTCGTATAGCGAAGACGAGCTGCCCGACCTGTTGCCGTTCATGACGCGGCGATATCCGGACCCGGACAATGCCGTGGAGCGTTGGGTACGGCGCTTCCTTCGCCAGGGCCGTTCCAATGAAACCGGCGCGTTGCTGATGACATTGACCGCGGCGATCAAGGACAGCTTTATCTACATGCGCCGCTCGGAACAAGGAGTGCAGGAGCCGGGCCTTACGCTTAGGCTTGGTCACGGAAGTTGCCGGGATTTGGCGCTTTTGATGGTGGAAGCGGTGCGGGCTCTCGGCTTCGCGGCACGCTTCGTATCCGGTTATCTCTACGTTCCTGTTCGGGATGATCCGGACATTCGCGGCGGCGGCGCCACCCATGCTTGGTGCCAAGTCTATTTGCCGGGCGCCGGCTGGGTAGAGTTCGATCCGACCAATGGCATTGTTGGAAACCGCGACCTGATCCGCGTCGCCGTCGCGCGTGATCCACGCCAAGCCATGCCGTTGACGGGCACCTGGTATGGCAGAGCGGAAGCCAGTCTGGGAATGTCGGTGGAGGTGATCGTCCGGCGCGCGGACGACGGGGGAACCGATACCAGTTCTTAGGAGTTCAATTCAGACGACAGATCCGGCCCTATTCTTGCTAGGCCGATCCTGCGTGCACTCCGGAATAGGGGCTTCGGATGAAAATTCGGATCGGCTATGACATCGCCTTCAACAGCGTGACGCCAACTCCGACCATTTTGATGCTAAGCGTTCACCCGAGCCGTCTGGACGACCTGACGAAACCGCATCGGATTACGTTCGATCCGCCAATTCCATCGCACACCTATACTGATCACTTCGGAAATATTTGCACGAGAATTGTGATGCCTCCAAGCATTCTAACTGTTTCAAGTGATAACGTGGTCTGCGACAGCGGTCTGCCTGACGCGGTCGAACCCGATGCAGGACAGATCCCGGTGGAGAATTTGCCGGACGAGTCGCTGCAATTCCTGCTCGGCAGCCGCTATTGCGAGACCGACCGTCTTTCTGATACCGCCTGGTCTCTCTTCGGCCACGTGCCGCCAGGATGGGCACGCGTTCAGGCGATCTGCGATTACGTGCATGACCGCCTGACCTTTAGCTATCCTGACGCACGCTCGACGCGGACGGCGTGGGACGGCCACCAGGAAGGCATCGGCGTGTGCCGCGACTTTGCCCATCTGTCGATCGCTTTGTGCCGCTGCATGAATGTCCCCGCACGATACTGCACCGGCTATCTCGGTGATATCGGCGTGCCTCCAGTTCCGGACCCAATGGACTTCAGTGCGTGGTTCGAGGTGCTTCTGGAGGGCGGTTGGCATACCTTCGATGCGCGGCACAATCAGCCACGGATCGGTCGGATACTAATTGCGCGCGGACGCGATGCCGCAGACGTTGCCTTGTCGACCAGTTTCGGTCCAGCCCAGCTTGCTGAGTTCAAGGTCATCACCGAAGAGCAACCGAGAACGGGCGCACATCCGAGGAGGTGATAGGCACGGTTACTTCATGCTCTAGCCGTTAGGAAGAGGCCGGCCAGCTTGCCCGCTGCGAGCCAGTCTTCCGACCCATTTCGAGATCGCCCGGCCGTGCAACACCCATATCCCACCGGCAAGGGCCACTCCGGAGGCCGCTGCCGGAAATTGGTGCATAAGCCATTGGGTCAATTTCTTGACAAGCGGCATCGCCTACCTCACCCGCCAGCCACGCTTGCCGCCCAGTCTCGGGTTTGGCCAAGGCGTGCGATTTTGACTTCAGAACGCGGGGTTTATCCCCGCCGTTCCCGGCTGTTCTCGTGTTTCGTAACCGGAGCGGCCGTTTTTTCACGAGCTATCACACTCCCGCCGCCCGATAGCTGTCGAAAATCAGGCGAACGGCGTGCGCGCACTCGCTTGCCGGTATCGGTGGAGGATCGCCCCGGCCGTAAGCTTCCAAAGCCTCCCGGATCGCCCGCGGGTAGCCGGCTTGCCAATCCACGGGCTGCGGAATGAAGTCGTCGCGACCCGGCGCGATCAGCTGCAAGCCACCCGCCGCTTGCCGCAACAGCAGCTTTTCGCCGGCCACTTTTTGCTCGCCGTCCGTCTGATTGGCCGGCCAGCTGGGCATCGTGTAGCCGACTTCGTTGTGAAACAGGATGCCGCTCGAGGTACGCAGTGTTGCGAGCGCGTAATCTTCGACGTCTCCGGCATGCACGTGCCGGCTGACCACGGCAGACACGACCTGTGGCTCCTCGCCGGTAATGAACCGCACCATGTCGAAGCCGTGTCCGCCGAGGTTCAGCAACGCACCGCCGCCGGAAAGGGACTTGTCAGCCATCCAGGGGCAGTCCCACTCGACATAGCGCCGCATCGTCGGGCGGATCCCGCGGAAGAAGATGTGTGAGATCTTACCGAATTCGCCCGCCTCGATCATCCGCTTCACGGTGACCGCCCAGAAGGAATAGCGGGACATAAACGGCACCCCGACCCAGGCGCCGCTGCCTGCGGCGAGGCGAGCGAGGTCAGCGACGGTCTCGGGGTCGGTCCCCCACGGCTTTTCCATGACGAACGGCACACCGGCGCCGACGAGAAAACGAAAGATCTCCGGCATGTCGCAATGCCGCCCCAAGGCTATAACGAATTCCGGCTTTGTCGCCTCGATCATCTGCCGGTAGTCGGTGAACGGCGTGCCGCCAAATTGTTCGGCGCGCTCCCCGGCGATCCGCGCAGAGCGGTCGGAGACCCCGACGAGGTCGCACCCGAGATCCCGCAGAATGCGCAGATACGAGGCGTCATTGACCGAATGCCAATGGCTGACCTCGGTGACGGCGACGCGCTTTGGAATGGCCATAGGGTTCCCCTTCATGGCGTCTGTCCGGCACCGCGCGCTCATACGGGCGCGACCCGATAACCGGCACAATATAACCAGATGCGGAACGCGGCCGTCAGCCGGCAACCGCCGCCGGAGAAGGTGGCATCGATAGATGAGAGCGTGGCTGATCGCGATCGGGCTGGTGCTCGTTGCCGCTGGTCTTCTGTGGCCATGGCTGGGGAAGCTCGGGCTCGGTCGGCTGCCGGGCGATATCGCCATCGAGCGCGGCAGTTTCAGCTTTTATTTCCCGATCGTGACGTGTCTGGTGGTCAGCCTCGTGCTGTCCTTCATCCTTTGGCTGCTCAACCGTTGAGGTCGGGAGGGGTATAGTCTGGCCACGCACCGTTTCTGACGAGGGAGACCGACTTGGCCATCGATTATGAGAAGCGCGACGGGGTCGCCTATATCACGCTGAACAACCCCGGGAAGGCCAATATCCTTGATAAGCCGACCTCGGACGCTATTTCCGCCGCCTGGATCGATCTCTGGGAGGATCGCGATGTCCGCTGCGCCATTTTGACGGGTGCGGGCGACCGGCATTTCTGCGGCGGGCACAATCTGGCGCCGCGGCCAAACGTTACCGAGGAGGAACGCGAATACCTGCGCACCCAGCGCATTTTCTGGCCGCTCGCCGGCACCGTGCACGGCCAGAGGACCGGGCTCGACGGCCGCATGGGTGACCATTACCCGCGCGTCTGGAAGCCGGTCATCGCAGCCGTCAACGGCTGGGCGGCGGGAGCGGGGCTCTACATTTTGCTGTCGTCGACCGACATCCGGATTGCCAGCCGCGAGCACGCCCGGTTCAAATTCGCATTGCTGTCGCAGGGTTGGCTCGGTCACGGACCAGGCGCGAGCCTTTTGGTCCGCCAGCTCCGCTATATCGACGCGATGAAGATCCTGTTGACCGACGACCCCTTCGACGCCGACGAGGCCCTGCGGATCGGCCTGGTCAACGAAGTCGTGCCCCACGGGCAGTTAATGGAGCGGGCCGAAAAAATCGCCCGGCACATCGTCACTCTGCCGCCGGTCGCGGTCCGTATGATGAAGGAATTCGTGATCCGTTTCGGCGACCTGCCGACCGACCAGGCCTGGCACGTCCAGGACCTGATCAACTCGCTGTTGATCCAGACTACGACCGACGGCGAGGAGGGCCGCCAAGCCTTCAACGAGAAGCGCCCGCCCACCTTCACCGGCGCCTTGCGCCGCCGCGGCGACGCGTGGCAAGAACCGTCGGAGGCGGACGCCGAGCGTCTCGACGAGGCTTATCGGGCCGGGGAATTCTAGTGGCCGCGAAGCGTCTCCGATTGCAGTCCGGCCAAGCGGTCGGCCAGGCGGTTCAGGTCCCAGTCGCGGGCCAAGGCGGCCGCTACGTCCCAGGTCGCGGTCTGGTCGGGTAGGGGAGGGAGGGGGGCCGAGGAGTCCATTGTCGCGATCGAGCGGTAGATCCGCAGCTGCTCGGCCTGGGCTGCGAATTTTCCCGCTGCCAGCGCGGCTTCGAGCGAGCCGTAGCGGCGCAAGAGGCTGGCGGAGGTCTTCGGGCCGATGCCTGGCGCACCGGGGATCTTGTCCGAGGAGTCGCCGCGCAGCGCGATGAAGTCGGGCACCTGTTGGGGTTCGACGCCATAGCGCTCGCGCACTTCCGCGGGCCCGATCCGGGCCATCTCGCCGGCGCGCACCGGTTGCATGATCACCGTCCGCTCCGAGGCGAGCTGAAAGGCGTCGCGGTCGCCGCTCGCCACGACCGCGGCGCCGCCTCGCCGTTCTTCCTGCACGACCGCGGCAGCAAGAAAGTCGTCCGCCTCGTAGCCGGGCGCCTTTGCGACGGCGAACCCGCAGGCCGCAACGAATTGCGGCAGGACATCGAGCTGCTCCAATAGCTCGGCGTCGAAGACCCGCCCGCCCTGGTAGCCGGCAAGCGCGCGGTGCCGGTAGGTCGGGGCGTCGAGCGTGTCCCAGCCGACGAGCACCGCGCGGGGCTGCTCCTGCGCGTAGAGCCGCAGCAGGAAATTGGCGAACCCGACGATTGCACCGGCGCCCTTGTTGCCGTGCCGCCGGATCGATTTCGGCAGGGCGTGGTAGGCGCGATGCGCGAACAAGTCGCCGTCGATGACGAGCAAGGGCTGGTTCATGGCTTCGGACGCCGCTCTTATAACCTGCGGGCTTTAATCGTCAAATCCCAGCAACTTTTGCTTTAACTTCGACGTGATCTAAGGTTAAAATCGGACTCGATAGAAGCCTACACCAGAGGAGACTAGCCGTGAACAGAAAGGCGATTGGAGCGGCAATTGCTGTCCCATTGACTATGCTGCTGTTGTCGGCCTGCGTATCGCAGCAGCAATACGACGCGGTGGTGGCGGAGAACAACCAGCTGAAAGCGCAACTTACGCAATCGCAAGCGCAGCTCGCGCAATCGCAAGCAGAGCAAAAATTCGTCGAAGCCGGCGATCTGCTCTTCCCGTCAGGCGGCTTTCAGATGGGCCCCGCCGGACAGGCAGAGATCGCCAACAACGTCGTCCCACGGCTGAGGGGTCTGCAGAACGCCAAGATCGTCGTGTACGGGTACACCGACAATACTCCGGTGGGTCCCGAGCTGCAGCGCCAGGGAGTCCCGGATAATCTCGTCTTGTCGGCCCGGCGCGCGGCCACAGTGGCGAGCTTCCTGGTCTCGCAGGGGATCAATCCCAACATCGTTTCGGCCAAAGGCTTCGGCGACACGCATCCTGTCGCGTCCAACGACACCCCGCAGGGCCGCGCGGCAAACCGCCGTATCGAGATCACCGTACAGGGCCCCGGCGCGGCCGGAGCGTAATGCCGGCGGGGGGGAAGGTTGTCCATGGCCCAAAAGATCATTCCGGGAGCGGCCGCCGCGCCGCTCTCTGCGCTGGTCTTGGCGGCTTGCGTGTCCCGATCAGCCTATAACGAGCAGGCCTCGCAGTTGGAGCAGACCCAGGCACAGGTAGCCGCCCACGGCGGAAATCGCCAAATTGCAGGCTGAAAACAAATGGGTCATGGCGGGCGACCTCCTATTCCCCGAGGGCGGCTATGAGCTGAGCGTCGCCGGCCAGGCGGCGCTCAGCCAATACGTGCCGCAATTGAGGTCGGTGCAAAACGCAAAAGTGGTGGTCTACGGTTTTACCGATAATTTGCCGGTCGGGCCTGAGTTGCAACGCGCCGGCATTGCCGATAACCTTGATTTGTCGTCCCGTCGCGCCGCAGCCGTGGCCGCATTTCTCCAGTCGCAGGGTATCAACCCCAATATTCTGTCGGCCAAGGGGTTTGGCGCAACGCACCCGGTAGCGCCGAACGACACGCCACAGGGCCGGGCGCAAAACCGTCGGATCGAAATCGTGCTCGAAGGGACGGGCGCTTGACGTGCGAAGAGGCTAAATGACTCATTCACCAAAATAGCCTGGCGGCTGTTTTGGCCCACCCGGGGGGTGAATGTCTTTCTGTGGCTCCGCTAGGCGGAGATCTGATTGGCCGGTGATGCAGTTTCGCGTCTGGCTGGGCTTATTGCTGCCGTTATCCTGTGCGGCTTGTCTCGTCGGTCCTGATTTTTCCTCGCCAACGCCTCCGGTTGCGGAGAAATGGCTGGAGGCCGACAACCCGTCGGTCGACACTCGAAATCAGGAATACCGCGACTGGTGGACCGTGTTCCGCGACCCCGTGCTCAACCGGCTCATCGAGATCGCCTACAACCAGAATTTGACCTTACTCAGCGCGGGAACCCGAGTGCTCGAAGCGCGCGCGCAACTGGGTGTCGCGATCGGCGAATTCTACCCCCAATTGCAGCAAGGCAACGGCTCGGTAACCTACATCCGGCCGAGCCATGCCGACACGACGGCATTTCCATCGGGCGTCACGCGAAATTTCTGGCGCGACTCGCTCGGTTTGACCGTCAATTGGGAATTGGATTTTTGGGGCAAGTTCCGGCGCGCGATCGAATCCGCCGATGCCGCGTACCTCGCCTCGATTGCCAATTACGACTACGTGCTCGCCACATTGCTGGGCGATGTCGCCACGACCTATATCGGCATCCGCACGTTAGAAACGCAGATCGAGATCGCCCGCGAGAACATCGTCAAGCAAAAAAAGGCGCTCGCGATTGCCACGGCGAAGTATCAAGGCGGCACCGCGACCAAGCTCGACGTCTACCAGGCGGAAAATGTCCTCGGGCAAACCGAATCGACGATCCCGCAACTGACCATCCAGCTGAACCAAGGCTTCAACGCCCTGGCCGTACTGCTCGGCATGCCGCCGCAGCCGATGGAGCCGCTCCTGAGGGGGTCAAGTGGGATCCCGGTTCCGCCAAGTACCGTCGCAGTCGGCATTCCCGCCGATCTCGTCCGCCGCAGGCCGGATATCCGCGCCGCTGAGCTGGCGGCGATGGCGCAGAGCGCGCAAATCGGCATCGCCGAGTCCAACTTGTATCCGGCGTTCAGCCTGAGCGGGACTTTCGGCACGGCCGCCAGCAACGTCGGCCGGAGCAAGCTGAAGCGCGTCTTCGAGGGCAGGGGCATCACCTTCGCGTTCGGACCGGCATTCCAATGGAACATCCTCAATTACGGGCAGATCACCAATCAGGTGCGGGTCGAAGATGCCGCGCTGCAGACCCTTTTGGTCAATTATCAGAATACAGTGCTGCAAGCGCAGCAGCAGGTCGAAAACGGCCTCACCAGCTTTCTGCAAGGTCGCGAGCAGGTCGATTTCCTGCGGCAGAGCGTGGCGGCAGCCAACGCCGCGCTTGGCCTCGCTTTTCTGCAGTACAATTTGGGCACCAGAGATTTCACGACCGTGTTGACCGCGGAGCAGAACCTCTATACGGCGCAGAACAACCTGGCGATGGCGGAAGGCAATGTCTCGGCCGGCTTAGCTTCGGTTTATGAAGCTCTGGGGGGCGGATGGCAGATACGCACGGATAACGAATTCGTCCCCGCTGCGACGGCCGAAGAGATGAGACAACGCACCAATTGGGGCGAGCTGCTGCCGGTGCCGAGCACCCCGCAGCCGCCGGCCCCCGCACTCCCCACGCCGCAAGACGTCAGTCCAAACCCCCGTGCGCCGGAATGGTGAGGTCGCTGTGAGAATATTTCCCGCAACTCCCCGCAGGCTTCAGCTCCCTTTGGCTGCCGCCTTAATCGCGGGATTGGCGATCCTAGTGATGGCGCCACGCTCACCATCCGGGGTTGTACAGGCGCAGGTCTCACAGCAACCATCTCCGCCGGTCCCCGTCGTTCGGCCCAGGACACAAGGCGTCACCGATTACATGGTGGTGACCGGGAATGCTGCCGCTGTGAACGCCGTCAAGCTTGTCGCGCGCGTCGAAGGCTACCTCGAAAAGATCCATTACGAAGACGGCCAATTCGTCAAAAAGAACGATCTGCTCTTCACGATCCAACAGGACCAGTACAAGGATCAACTACAGCAAGCGCAAGCTCAGCTGCTCACCGCGCAGGCGTCGCTGATCTACGCAAAGACCGAACTGGTCAGATATAGCAAACTGGTGAAGCAGGACGCGGCAACCCAGACCGAGGTCGATCACTGGACTTTCGAGCGGGCGAGCGCGGAGGCGCAATTGCTCAATGCCCAGGCGCAATTTGCGCTGGCCAAACTGAACCTGAGCTATACTGAGGTCAGGGCGCCTTTTGACGGCATCGCCGGCAAGCACTTGATCGACCCCGGCAACCTCGTCGGCGGCGGAGGCCAGCAGGCCGCACTCGCCGAGATCACCCAGCTCAACCCGATCTATGTGGTCGCCAATCTGAGCGAGCAGAATGTTTTAAAGGTTCGGGAGAATTTGGGCCAACATCGGCTTACGCTCGCCGATCTGCAAAAAGTCCCGGTCGATGTCGGCGTCTCCGACCAAACCGGGTTTCCGCTGCAGGGCACGATCGAATACGTTGCGCCTGGGCTCGATCCTGCGACCGGAACATTGCTGGTGCGCGGCATTCTTCCGAACCCGGATCGAAACTTGCTGCCGGGTTTCTTCGTCAATATCCGCCTGCCGATGGGGAAGGTTGACCGCAATGCATTGCTGGTGCCCGACCGGGCGCTGCAAGAGGACCAAGGCGGCCGTTACCTGCTCGTCCTCAACAAGGACGATGTCGTCGAGCAGCGCTATGTGCAACTGGGCCAACTGATAGGCGCTTTGCGGGTCATCACTTCTGGCCTCAAGCTCGACGACCGGGTCGTTGTCGGCGACCTGTGGCGCGCCAACCCTGGCACCAAAGTGACGCCGCAATTGACGACATTCGATACGACTTCCGCTGGTTCGCCGGGCACAGCCGCTGGGGGGCCGAAGCCATGATGTCGAAATTTTTCATCGAACATCCGGTCCTGGCGAATGTGCTGGCGATCGTGCTGGTTTTAATCGGCGCCCTCTGCCTGTTCCGTCTGCCGGTCGCGCAATACCCAAATATCGTGCCACCGACCGTCCAGGTGACGACTTGTTATCCCGGCGCCAGCGCCCGAACCGTCGTCGACACGATCGCGCTGCCAATCGAGCTGCAGGTAAACGGCGCCCCCGGCATGCTCTATATGGAGTTGACCAGTGCGTATGACGGTACCTACAACCTGACGGTCACCTTCGAGATCGGCTCCGACCCGAATATGGACCAGGTGCTGGTGCAGAACCGGGTGCAGAATGCGATGGCTCAGCTGCCGCAGGCAGCACAGGCGCAGGGCGTATCGATCCGGGCGAAATCCCCGTCGATCCTGGAGTTCGTGACCCTCGATTCACCGGACGGCTCGCGCGACGCGCTCTACATGTGGAACTACGCGACGATCAACCTCGTCAACGAACTGGCGCGTTTGCCCGGTGTCGGCAATGTCACGGTGATGGGCGCCGGCGCATACTCGATGCGGATCTGGATGGACCCGCAAAAATTATACTCCTTCGGGCTGCAGCCGAAGGACGTGATCGACTCCATCAAAGAGCAAAGCCAGGAAGTCGCGGCGGGGCAATCGGCATGCCCCCGGCGCCGAAAGACCAGCAATTTCAATACACGATCGACATTCTGTCGCGGTTCAACGACCCAAACCAGTTCGCGGAAATCGTCGTCAAGGATCAAACCGCTCAAGGCGGCCGCCTGATCAAAGTCAAGGATGTGGCGCGCATCGACCTCGGCGCGCAGACCTATTCGCAGGACTTCAAGCTCGACGGCAAGCCGGCTGCCGGGATCGCCATTTACCAGACCCCGGATGCCAATTCGCTGAATGTTGCCGCGGTGGTCGCGGCCAAGATGGAGCAATTATCCCGACGCTTCCCGCCGGGGCTGCACTACAGCATTCCCTACAACACGACGATCTTTATCAAGAACTCGATCAACGAGGTCTATAAGACCTTGTGGCAGGCCGGCGTATTGGTGCTGATCGTTATCCTGGTCTTTCTGCAGAACTTTCGCGCGACTTTGGTGCCGGCGACGACAGTCCCGGTCACGATCATCGGCGCCTTCGCCGGCATGGCGGCGCTCGGCTACACGGTCAACCTGTCCACCTTGTTTGCCCTCATATTGGCGATCGGCATCGTCGTCGACGACGCGATCGTCATCGTCGAAGGAGTGTCGAAATATATCGAGCAGGGCATGTCCGGCCACGACGCCGCAGTCAAGGCCATGAATGAACTGTTCGGGCCGATTATCGGCATCACTCTGGTGCTGATGGCGGTCTTCCTGCCCTCGGCTTTTGTGCCGGGTCTCAGCGGTCAGATGTTCGCGCAATTTGCGCTGGTCATCGCGGTCACGGCGCTGATCAGCGCCGTCAATGCGGCGACCCTCAAGCCGACACAATGCGCGCTGTGGCTGCGCCCCCCTCGGCCGGTCGAACAGCGCAACTTCTTCTCACGTGGGTTTTCCCGCGGTTTTGAGCGTGTCTATGGCGGGATGGAAAACGCCTATGCCGGGTTTATTGGCCGGATGGTGCGTGTCAGCGGGTTGACGGTGCTGATCGGCCTGCTGCTCGCAGCTGTCGGCATTTGGGGCATCGCCCGGTTGCCGACCGCTTTCATTCCCAATGAAGACCAGGGCTACCTGCTCATCGTCGCGCAATTGCCCGATGGCGCGGCGCTCGGCCGTACGACCGCGGCGCTCGAACAGGCGACCAAGCTCGCGCAGGAGACGCCAGGCGTGGACACGGTAATCGCGATATCAGGCCTCTCGGCGCTCGACAATTTCGCCGACCAGGCTAATGCCGGGGTCAACTTTGTCGTTCTGAAACCCTGGGATCAGCGGAGCAAGGCAACGGGAACCGACATCCTGACGATTGCCGAACGCCTGCAGAAGGGGCTGAGCACGGCGCCGGACGGCAGGCTTACCGTGGTGCCGCCACCGCCAATTCAGGGGATAGGCAATGCCGGCGGGTTGCAGATGCAAGTCGAGTTGCTCGGCGGCAGCTATGATTTTCAGAAGTTGAGCGAAGTCACCGACAAGATTGTCAAACAGGCCGATAGCGATCCCCAATTGCAACACTTGCTCTCGACTTTCAGCCCGGGCGCGCCACAGGTCACGGTGACGGTAGACCGTGACAGGATCCAAACGTTGCGGGTGTCGGTCGGCGACGTGTTCTCGACCCTGAGTTCGTACCTGGGATCAACCTACGTCAATCAATTCAACAAATTCGGTCAAGTATTCCAGGTCTACGCACAGGCCGACTTGCAGTTCCGGCTCCAACCGGACGACCTTCTGAACCTCTATGTGCGCAGCCAGGACAATCAAATGGTTCCGCTCGGCGCAGTAGCGCATCTCGGCTCGGAAGTCGCGCCGTCGCTGATCACCCTCTACAACCTTTATCCCTCGTCGACGATCATTGGCGCACCGGCGCGCGGCGTCAGCTCAGGCCAGGGTCTCACGGCGCTCGAAGGAATTGCAAAAGCGACATTGCCGAGCGACGTCTCCTACGAATGGACGGCCATGGCCTACCAGGAAAAACTGACCGGCAATCAGCTTTATTACCTGTTCGGATTGTCGGTTCTTCTCGTTTATCTCTGTCTGGCCGGGCAGTATGAAAGTTGGATCCTACCCCTGGCGGTGCTTTCAGCGGTGCCACTGGCGCTGTTGGGTCCGGTCGTTGCACTTACCAGCCTCGGCGTCGCCAACAATCTTTACACGCAGATCGGCCTGATCCTGATGATCGCATTGTCGGCGAAAAACGGCATCCTGATTGTCGAGATGGCGCGCGAGGGCCGCCTGGTGCACGGCAAGCCGATCGCCGAGGCGGCGGTCGATGCGGCGCGGTTGCGCTTCCGGCCGATCCTGATGACCTCGTTTGCTTTTGGGCTTGGCGTCGTCCCACTGGTGTTGGCGACCGGCGCCGGAGCCGTCGGCCGCATTTCCTTGGGACTCAGCGTGTTGAGCGGCATCATCGCATCGACTTGTCTCGCGGTGCTCTTCGTGCCCTCGTTCTTTGCCGTGCTGCAGGGTTTCGAGGAGTGGCGCAAGGCGCGGAAAAGAGTGCCGGTCCCCGCCGCCCGGGCCGCCGAGTGAATTGCCGCTACCCGGCGGGTTTCTCGATGTGCCCGCCAAACTCGTAGCGCATCGCCGAAAGCAGCTTGTTGGCGAACTCGGCCTCACCGCGCGAGGCGAACCGGTCGTATAGCGCGGCCGACAGTACATGCGCCGGCACGGCCTCGTCGATCGCGGCCTTGATGGTCCAGCGCCCCTCGCCCGAATCCGAGACTCGGCCTGCGAAGCCGGCGAGTTGCGGGTCCTTGGCAAGGGCATTCGCGGTCAGGTCCAGCAGCCACGAGGCGATGACGCTGCCGCGGCGCCACAGCTCGGTGATGTCGGGCAGGTTGAGGTCATATTGATAATGCTCGGGATCGCGCAGCGGCGTGGTCTCGGCATCGGCCGCATGCGTCTGTTTCCCGACATTGGCGGAATGGAGGATATTGAGGCCTTCGGCATAGGCGGCCATCAGACCGTATTCAATGCCGTTGTGGACCATCTTGACGAAGTGCCCGGCGCCGTTCGGCCCGCAATGCAAGTAGCCTTGCTCGGCGGTGCTGGCCCCCAACTTCTCGCGTCCCGGAGTGGGTGAGATGTCGCCCTTGCCGGGGGCCAAGGTCGCAAAGATCGGATCGAGACGTTGGACGACCGGCTTTTCGCCGCCGATCATCATGCAGTAGCCGCGTTCCAGGCCCCACACTCCGCCGCTGGTGCCGACATCGACATAGTGGATTCGCCGCGGCATCAGCTCCTTGGCCCGCCGGATGTCGTCAATGTAATAAGAATTGCCGCCGTCGATCAGGATGTCGTCGGGTTCGAGCGCCGGCAGGATGTCGGCAATGCTCTTGTCGACAACCGCGGCCGGCACCATCAGCCACACCGCCCGCGGCTTCTCCAGCTTCCTGACCAATTCGGCAAGCGAGGCGGACCCCACGGCGTGTTCTGCGGTGAGCTCACTGACCGCCTTTGCCGACATATCAAAGACCACACACTCGTGGCCTCCCTTGAGCAGCCGCCGAACCATGTTGGCGCCCATCCGGCCGAGGCCGACCATTCCGAGTTGCATGTGGACTTCCCTCCAAAGCAGCGTTACGAGGATCCCTTGACCAGGGCGGGAAAATCATAGTCGAGCAGGTCGCCGATGCGCTCGACAGTAACGTCGGCGGGCGGCAGCGAGGCGACAACCCGAGCATCGTTGGCGTATTGGCCTTGACGCGGCAGCACGGTCGTCACCCGATTGCCCCAGATCTCCTTGACCGCCGCCAAGATCCGCGGCTTGTCGTCGACCAGCACATAATGGCGCGCCGGATAGCGCTGTACCACGTCTTCGAGCTCCTGCTCCTTGTGAATGTAGATCAGTACGTGGCCGTCAACTGCTTCGGCGATCCCGGAGCGCTCGACCTTGCGCGGCTGAAAGACCACATCGCCATCGGACAGAATCGCCGTTCGCCCCCAATTGCGGAACTGATCGATTACGTCGAGCGCCTGCGGATACAGCCGGTTAGCGAAGGGATAATCGACCAGATAGGACGACATCGACAGCAGGTGAATTTCCCGCGGCCGCTCGGCGCGATAGCGCTGCAATGCTCCGAGATAGTCGCGGTAGCCCAGTTCGGTGAACAAGTCCTCCAGGATCGCCCAATAACGGTCGCGGCAGGCCGCCCCGAATTCTCTTTCCAGATGACGCTTCAGATCGGCCTGGATGTGGTCGTTGTCGACTAATGTATTGTCGACATCGACGAGGAATACGGTCGTATCGGGGGTGATCATCTTGGGCGGGTCCTTCTGAGCCGATCTCATTCCGGCTGATGGCTTTCATTCCAAAGGCGGATCGCCGGCTCCGCCAAATTGTGCTCGTAGCCGAGAATGCTGAGGCTAGAGGTGTCGAGCAAGAGGTAGCGGCCGCCGGCCGCTTCGAGCCCGAGCCAGCGGGCCGCGAGGACCCGCAAAATATGCGCACTCGAAAATATCAGCACGTTGCCGTGGACGGCGCGCACGCGCTCAACCACCCGGTCGGCCCGTGCAGCCATCTGGTCCGGAGTTTCCCCTCCCGGGCAGCCGTCGCGGAACAAGAACCAGCCGGGACGCTCGGCGAGAATATCGGCGGTGCGGCGGCCTTCATATTGCCCGTAATCCCATTCGGTGAGATCGGGATCGATCTCAGCCAGACTGCCAAACCCAGCCAGTTCGGCGGTCCGTCTTGCGCGCTGCGAGGGGCTGGTCAATACCTTGACGAAATTTGCTCCGCGCAGCCGCTGCCCGAGGGCGCACCCCTGGCGCTCACCGCGCTCGGTCAGCGGCAGGTCGGTGCGGCCGGTGTGCTGGCCGGAGAGGGTCCAGGCGGTTTCGCCGTGCCTCGCGAGATAGACGACGGGCAGCGGTTCGCTCACGATTTGCTCCTGCGCCTTTGTCCCGGACCCGCCGACGCTGGGCTTTCGAACCGTTGCAACGTGGCGAGCGGAAAATCAGAAAAGCCCTGCGGCGCGTTATATAGCCTAAATCGAGGCGTGTACCAGACGGGTGACTATTTTCAGTAAAAAGCGAAGAACGCCAGCCGCTCGCTGGCGGCGATGCTTATTATTCCGCCGGCTGCGGTGTAAAAATCGGGGCGGCCCGCCGCAGGCGGCCGGGCAGGAACAATCCGGCGACGGCGACAAACCCGGCGCAGCCGGCCAGGATCAGCCACAGCGGCGCGAAGCTCCCGGCGCCGTCATAAATAACGGCCACGAGCTTGACCCCGATCGTGCTGACGCCAAGCGCTAACAGGAACTTGGCGCCGAAAGCGGTAGCCCGCCACTGCGGCGGGCTGTAGCGCGCGAGCAGCGAATTTTCCGCGGGCACCGACAGCACGCCGAGATAATTGACCGCCATCATCGCTCCGAGCAGCGGGGCATTGCGCTGCTGCGCGGCAATGACGAAAAGCGGAACCTGCGCCGCCCACGCGAGCACGTAGACCGCTTTCATCGCAAAGCGGTCGGCCAGCCATCCGCCGGCCAGCTGAGCGGTCGCGGCGACCAGAAACACCAAGGTGACGAAGCCGCCGGCATCGAGGGTCCCGCCATCGGTGAGGCCGGTCAGGCCGGCGGCGAACGCCTTCGGCAAGGCGACCGTGATCGATTGTGATATCGTGCCGTCGGCCAGCATCGTAAAGGACAGCACGATGAAAGTGCGGACCACGTCGTTGCGCGAGGCCTCAGGCTCGAGCCGGCGGTCGGCTGCGGCTGCTACGATATTGCCGCCGCGCATACAGCAGAGCAAAACCGCACCGGTCAGAGCGCACAGCGCGCCCGGAATGATGAAGGCCGCCCGCCAGCCGATCGCCTGCGCCAGAGCGCCGGCGACGAACGCCCCCGCGGCGAGGCCGATGCTGCCGGCAATGCCGTTGACGCCGAGCGCCCGCCCGCGATTCCTGGCATTGCGGACCAGCCACGCGGTGCCGACCGGGTGGTAGATCGAGCCGAACAGCCCGATCGCGGCCAGACCGAGCGCCAGCGCGACCGGCCCGTCGGTCAGCCCGGTGGCGATCGCCGCGCCGCCGGTGCCAATGAAAAAGATGACCATCATGCCCTCGGCGCTCCACCGGTCGCCGAGCCAGCCTGCCGGCAGCGCACCGAGGCCGAACAAGACGAACCCGCCGAGCGACAGCGACAAGAGATCGCCGTACGACATGCCCCACCGTCCTTCGAGCACGAGCATGACGGTCGGGTAGAGCAGCATCAGCAAATGCGCAAAAAAATGGCCGACGCTCGAAAAGCCGAGCGCCAAGCCGGCGGACCGCGGGTTCATCTGGTTTGATCCTCGCACCCCCCGGGCCGCTTACACCGGCGCGAGCGGGCGATGCGGCTGCGGCGGCAGCTCGACCTGGATCGGGTCGCCTGGCCGCACTTCGCCGCCGGCGACGACGACCCCCATGATGCCGGCCTTGCGCACCAAATTGCCGCGTTCGTCCCGGCTGAGGGTCGCCGCCATCAGTCCCGGCTGGATGCGGTCCAGCTGCGCGCATGGGTTGCGCAGGCCGGTAACCTCGACGGCCGCCGCGCCGCCGAGAAAGAGGCGCGCACCGGCCGGCAGGCCGAGCAGATCGACGCCTTGCGTCGTGATGTTCTCGCCCATCTGCCCCGCCATAACCGCGAAACCCGCCGCGCGCAATTCCTCGTGCAATTCGGCGTGGATCAGGTGGACCTGGCGCAGATTGGGCTGGGTCGGGTCGCGCGCCACCCGCGAGCGATGCTTGACAGTAGCGCCCTGATGCGCGTCGCCGTCGACGCCGAGCCCGGGCAAAAGCCGGATGCTGTCCTGGTTGGATTTGACCAGCGCGTGCTTCGTGCTGCGGCTAACCGCCGTGACCACTGCGTTCATCGCTTCTCCTCAGGAAATCGGTACGCGCCGTTTCGCCAATTCCATCTCGTTGACCTGCAGTCCCAAGCCGGGCTCCTGCGGCAGATGAAAGAGACCGTCGACGGGCCGTGGGGGATTTTCGAATACCGCATGCATGCGGGGCGACGGGTCATTCAGCTCGCACGGTTTGGTGGCGTGCAGCTGGCTCGCCGCCAGATGCAAATTGGCCATATGGCCGATCATCGGCTGCGTCTGGTGCGGCACCAGCTCGACGCCATGCGCATTGGCCAGCGCGACGCAGCGCGTCAGACCGGTGATCCCGCCCATCTTGACAATATCGGGCTGCATCATCCGGACTCCGGCCGCGATCAGGTCCGTCAATCCGGCCAGCGTATAAGTCTGTTCGCCGGCGGAGACCGTGATGTCGAGCCTCTGCGCGACTTCGCCCATTGCCTTCGTGTGATAATGCTGCACCGGCTCCTCAAACCACCAATAGCCGAGTTCTTCCAGCACGCGCCCGACGCGTATTGCGCCACCGACCGAGTAACCGTTATTGGCGTCGAAGGCGAGCGGGAAATCGTCGCCCACCAGGCGTCGAACCGCTCGCGCCTTGGCAATGTCGCCCGGAATGTCGATGTCGGGTTTGGTGCGGTCGTTATCAAAGCGGATCTTGACCGCTGCCGGCTTGTCCTTCAGCCGCGCTTCGACAACGCGCAGTACTTGGTCGACAGTGCGCTCGCCATTGCCGCCGATCGAGGCGTAGAACGGGAGACTGGTACGCCAAGCGCCGCCCAGCAATTTGTAAATCGGCTGTTTAAACGACTTGCCCTTCAAATCCCACAGCGCAATGTCGAGCGCCGCCAACGCGCCGGTCAGTGCACCTTCGGGTCCGAGCTTGACGAAGGTGTGCAACAATGTGTCGAGCAGCACCGCATGGTCGAGCGGGTCCTTGCCGATCAGCGCCGGCACCAGATTGTGTTTGACGATCCCGAGCGAGGCGAGACCGCCCTGCATCGGCGACGCCTCGCCAATCCCGGACGAGCCGTCGTCGCAATGAACTCGAACCCAAGCGCTGCGCTGCGCGGGCTTGTCTTCGGGCGTCCATTGGATTTGAAAGACCTCGATGTCGCGGATTTTCACGGCGTGCTCCTCCGAGCTGGATCATCGATGCTCGTCGCAAGAGCATCATTTCTTAATCTTAACATCCTTAGTTTCGTTCATGGCCGGCCTTGGGCCGCACAGGCCGGCCGCGAACGATTGCGGGTGGGACCTCTGTCACCGCGCCAGGGGAGCCGTACGGCGCTGTCTACCGGCCGCCCCGAAAATCGGTCGTGGCTTTGCAGACGCAATCGGCGCGGGTCAGAACATGATCCGGGCGTAAGCGAAGATCGGGTTGTTGTTGTGGGCCTTGCGGCTGCTCCGTACAAATTGGTGGTGGCGCCCCAACGGGGAGACCGAGGGTTTATTCGGGACGATTACGCCGGCCTCCAAACAATAATTCCGCCGACCTACCACGCCAGTGCCCACCCGTCGCGGCGCGGGTCGGAGCCGGCGAGAAGCATGCCGCTCGCCGTGTCGCGGCGGATGATCTCGACGCTGCACGGGCCCTCGAGATCGCCGACCGTCTTGACCGGGTGACCGCGGCGCGCAAGCTCGCGGCGCACTGCCTCCGGAAAACGGCGCTCGATGGTCAGCGCGTCCTCGCCGTCATGCGGCCAGTTGGCGTATTGGCCGGGTACATTCGAGGTCCAGCGCGGCATTTCGGCCGCCTGTTGCGGGTCCAGTCCGAAATCGATCATTGCGGTCAGGACCTGCAGATTGATTTGCACCTGATTGTCGGCGCCGGGCGTGCCGAAGACGCACCACAGCCCGCCATCCTTTAGAACCAATGGCGGGTTCATTGTGTGCCTGACCCGGCGGCCGGGCTGCAGCCGGTTGGGATGGCCGGGCTCGAGATGCCAATAGCTCATCCGGTTGTTGAGCAGGATCCCGGTGTCGCCCGCCATGACACCCGAACCGAAGCCGCTGTTGATGCTCTGCACGCCCGAAACGGCATTGCCCTCGCCATCGGCGGTGCAAAAATAAGTCGTGTCTCCCGCGCTGCCGGCCAGGTTGCGGGTCGCCGCCGCACGCCGCATCTCGATGCGGGCCGCGAGCCGAGCGGCATAGTCGGCGGACAGGAGCTCCGCGAACGGCGCTTCGATCGAATGCGGGTCGGCGCCCCAGCGCTCGCGATCGGCGAAGGCGAGCTTTTTCGCCTCGACCATAACATGGACCGCATCGGCCGACAGGAGGCCCATGCCGGCGAGATCGAAATGCTCGAGGATCTTCAATTCTTCGAGCAACACGAAGCCGGTCGAATTGGGCGGCGCCTCGAGCACCGTGAAGCCGCGGTACTCGATGCCGATCGGCTCTTGCTGCTCTGCCTCGAAGGATTCGAGATCAGCGGCCGAAACCAGGGTTCCCGTCCCCTCGAGACGCGTCCACCAGTCGCCGCGCCAAGCGGCCGCGGTAGAACGTGTCCGCGCCGTCCGCGGCGATTTCTTCGAGCGTGCCGGCGAGGTCGGGCTGCACGATCGCAGCACCGAGCGGCGGCGGCTCACCAGCGGCGAGAAAGGTTGCGGCGCTGCGCGGGTCCGCCAGTCAAGGTCGCCCGGTATTCATCGGCGAAATGGCTGTAGGCGCGGGTGGCGCCAAACCCGTCGCGGGCAAAGGCGATCGCCTCGTCGAACAAGTCGCGCCACGGCAGCCGCCCATATTTTCGGTGCATCGCGCCGAGCCCGGCCACGGTGCCCGGAACCGAGACCGACAGCGGTCCGGTACGCGGGATGCGTCCGGCATAACGCTCCGGTGTCGCGGCGGCAGGGGCTGGGCCGGTGCCGTTGAAGACGACGGCGCGGCCGGCCGCGCCATCGTACACATGATAGAAGCCGTCGCCGCCCAGCCCCGACATCATCGGCTCTACGACGGCTAGCGCCATCGCCGTCGCGACCGCAGCGTCCACCGCGTTGCCGCCGGCGCGCAGCGCCAAGAGGCCGGCCTGGGCGGCGAGCGGATGGTTGGCCGCGACGGCTCCGCGTGTCCCGATGATCACCGGCCGGTAGGAACGCATTTCTGCAGCCACTTTTGATCTCCTTTCCATGGCATAGTAGCGCATAACGGTTGGAGAGGCAGGAATGGACAAGAGGCGATGAGAATTAGGCGCGGGTTTGCCGCCATTGGGCTCCTGCTTGCGCTGTTAATCGCCGGCTGCGCCGACACTGGCAGCACATCCGACAATGATAAGCGCGGGGTCTTTTACGGAGGTACTACGGGCGGCGGTACGCGGCCGTGACTTCGCGCCAGACCAGTTGCGGCGTGATCGTCACCGACGGTCAAAGAACTCCTTCTCGGACACGCGACCCGCTCGCCACGTTGGGACATCCCCAAGGGCATGGCGGAGCCGGGCGAGGCCCTTCCCGTCGCCGCTGCACGAGAACTGCTCGAAGAAACCGGCCTCACGGTCGCCCCCGAGGAGCTCACCGAACTCGGCGTACATCCCTATCTGCGCGGCAAGGACCTCGCCCTGTTCATGTGGAAACCGGCGCAACTGCCCGATCCGCAGCGCCTGACCTGTACCTCGCATTTTGCACTTTCCAACGGAACATCGCTGCCGGAATTCGACCGCTTCGGGCTGTTCCCATCGGAAGAAGCGCTGTCGCGGGTCGGCAAGAACCTCGCGCGGGTATTGGCATCCGTCCGGCAGGTCATGATACGCTAGCGCGATCAGCTAAATGAGGAGGTCGTCATGCCCAAGCTGCGTCACATCGCCATTGCCGCGGAAGATCCGGAAAAGATGGCCGATTTCTACAAGAAGGCGTTCGACTTCAAGGAAGTCGGGCGGCCGAACGGGGTGCTGGCGGACGGCGTATTTTTGAGTGACGGAACGCTCAACATGGCGATCCTGAAATTCAAGACCGATCAGCTCGGCAAGGGTCTGGACTACCGCGGCATCCACCATTTCGGCGTGTTGGTCGAGGATGTCGACGAATTCTCGAAGAGGCTGGAGAGCCTCGGCGCCGAACACTACTTCGACCGCAACCAAGTGGACCCCCAGGCCGGCTATTTCGAGAAGAAATTCTACGGCCCGGAGCGCGTCCTGTTCGATATCGCCGAGCACGCCTGGGCCGGCGCCGAGCCGCTGACCGAGCAGGTGAAAGAAGCGGCGGAGTAATTCCGAAGATCGCAATCTTTTGTTCCGTCACTCCCGCGGAAGCGGGGATCCAGGGGCGCCGTCACATCGCGCGCTCTGGAGCCCGCTTCCGCGCGGGTGACGGTTACGGAGCTAAAAATGGCCAAGCTGCGACACATCGCCATCGCCGCCAAGGACCCCGATGCGATGGCCGAGTTCTACAAGAAGGCGTTCGATTTCGAGGAGGTCCGCAAGACCGACGGGCCGCTCGCTTATGGCTATCACCTGAGCGATGGGACGATCGATCTGGCGATTCTACGGTTCAAAACCGACCAGATCGGCAAGGGTCTCGACTATACCGGACTACACCATTTCGGCATCCTCGTGGACGACGTCGAGAAGTTTGCGACGAAGGTCGAGGCGTTGGGTGGAACGCATTACATGGACCAAGCCGGCGACCGCGCCGGCGGGTTCGAAGTCAAGTTCTACGGCCCGGAAAGCGTGCTCTTCGACATCGCCGAACACCCCTGGACCGGCACCGAGCCGCTGCCGGCCGAGAAAGCCGAAGCCGCCGAATAGATCCGGCCGCCTACCACTTAGGTGAGTAGGGCCGCATCATGTGATCATCCTCGTGGTCGAGGATATGGCAGTGCCAGACGTAGCCCGGGCCTTCGGTTGGGTCGAATGGGTATAGATTGACACCGGCGGTGACGGCATCTACGGGCACATCCTGCGGCGCCCAGCGCACGACGATGCGGTTTATCTGGCCGGGCAAACTCTTGATCGTGCCCTTCCAGCCGGCCTCGTTCGGGTCGGGGCGCATCCGCGGGCCGCGGAGAAAAGGAGAAATCGCGGGGTTGCCGCCGACGGCGAAATCGGCGTTCGGTTTGTTGTAGGCGCTTGGCGGACCAAATCCCGCGACAAAGGTGCTGCCGGGGAAGGTCGCGGACCAAGCATCCAAGTACCGATCGGCATCGATCTTTTGCCGGTTCAAGAGCTGGAACTGGACCAGACGCAAATGCATCGGGTGGGCGTCCTCGGTAAGGTTGATAATCTCCCAGAGCTCGGTCGAGCCGACCTGCGGGAGTTCGGAAAGCCAGTGCTTTCGCGTTGGCCATCCCATTTGGTGTTATTCAAGAGGACCTCGATGGGGCCGCCCTCGCCCTCGCCCTCGACCTCGTTCAGAATAAGCTGTCTGCGTTTGGAGATGGTCACTCCGGGCGCAATGGTCCCCGGTTCGGGCAATGCCAGCCGCACGATTGCCGGCGGCTGATGCCTGCCTCCTCGCAAGCTCGCGTGACGGGGAGCGGGATCGAACGAGGAGTTGGTTCCCCGAAGCGGCAGATTGACCCGGATCTGCATGATTTGGCCGTTGGTCTGCGGGTCAGGTGCGTCGCCGGATGGATAAGGGGCGTTGGCGCTGTTGAGCAAGATTAGCGTCCGGCCCTCAAAGCCGGCGAAATCGATGATCAGATCGGCGCGGGCGGCTAGTCATATGAACAACCTGCGAGCGCGCGGCGCGCGCGGATCGTTGAGGGCGACCGGCTGGTCAAGCGGCCAACACGCCCGGCACGCCGCTCTCAGGATGTTCCTGGCGTAGCGCGTCAGCCGTTCAAACCAGCGCAGCTTGTAATCGAGTTTCGGGCCCGGCGCGGGATTGCCGTTCGGCAGATAGAGGGCATCCAACAAGGCCGCCGCCGATCGCCGCCTCGATGTAGCGAGTGCCTATCGTCGGGATCGCACGACGTTTCTGCCCGTGCCAGACCGCGACGATGCGCACCCCGCAGCAAGATAATTGCAACCGCAGCCGATCTCACCGTGATGCGCGGCGTGTTTTGGTAAACACCTGATCACGTCGTCCCGCTACTGGTGATCGAGGATCGATGCTTCCGCGAGCCCGTTGACTTGTTGAGTCAGCGAGGGTTCGAGATGCCACGGGCGAGTTGGCGAGGTTCATTGCGGCTTTCTTTGGTGTCCTGTCCGGTTTATCTGTCGCCTGCGGCGACACGAACGAAGCCGATCCGCCTGTATCGGGTGTGGCGCACTGCGCCGGCAGAAGAACTCGAAGACAGTTTGCCGGATCGAGGTCGAGAAGAGCGGGCTGACGCGCGGCGGGCGGAACGCTCCAGTGACGACGCGGAACAGACCGGCCCCGCGACGCGCGTCACGATCCGGCCGCACGATCTCGCGACCGGCGAAGAGATTCGAAAGAGCGAGGTCGTCAGAGGATACGAATACAGCCGCGGGCAATTCGTCACGTGCAGCCCGGACGAGCTGAAGGCGCTCGATGCAGCAAGCTCGAAGGTCATCGATCTCGAAACTTTCGTGTCGCGCGACGAAATCGATCCCGTCTATTTCGACAGCCCCTACTACCTCTACCCTGACGGCCCGACGCGGTCGAGACGATCCGGGTGATCGGCGCGGCAATGGCCGAGGCGGGGGTCGCGGGTATCGGTCGTCTAACGCTCAGCCGGCGAGAGCGCATGGTCATGGTCGACCCGCGCGGTACGGGGATGGCGCTGTTCACATTGCGGTCCGCCGACGAGGTTCGGACAACACAATTCCCGAGCGTCGAGGGTAATCTCGACCCCGAGATGGTGGCCACCGCCGGCTCAATCATTAGACACCGAACCGGCAAATTCGACCCAAGAACCTTCCGCGACCGATATCAGGAAGCCTTACAGCAGCTGGTCGAGGCCAAATTGAAGGGCTTTACCATCGAGCCGCAACCGGCCGCCGCACCAACGCCGGTTATCGATCTGATGGCGGCGCTGAAACGCAGCCTGGCGCAGGAAGCGACGAGCCCGAACCGGATTGGTGCGGGCCGAGGGAAACGCGTCAAGGCTCCTGACCGGCGCCAGGCAGGATTGTTGTTGCCCCTCCGAGGAGGCCAAAAAACTGGGAGCGAACGAGCACCCGGGCTGGCCAGTCGACGCAGGAAGGCTTGATGGTATCGGCGAGGCCGGCCCTTTGCACCCCGCTCGCACGGTTTCTCTTTCTCTACGGCGCGCTCTATTCCGCGTTCGGGGTTCAGTCTCCTTATCTCCCGAGCTTATTGAAGAGCCGCAACCTCCCGCCGCAGGACATTGCGTTGGTGCTGGCAGCCGCCACCGCAGTCCGCCTGCTGGCTGGGCCGGCGGCGGGTCGGCTGGCCGATCGGCTGGACGCACCCAAAGTGATCTTCTGCGTTTGCGCGGCTGCCGCCGCATTGATAGCTCTGGGGTATTCGTCGGCGCAGAGCTTATGGCCCCTGCTCCTGGTCGGCGTGCTTTATTCAGCGGCACTAGCGCCTCTGGCGCCGCTCAGCGATACGTTGGCGCTCGGCACCGCGGTTCCTGGCCGATCCAGTAATCCAGTCACGCGAGGCCTTCATTATGGCTGGATACGCGGCGCCGGCTCCGCCGCGTTCATCGTCGGATCGGTGTTGTCCGGCGAGGCTATCGGCCAATTCGGGATTGGCGTGGTGGTCTGGCTCAATGCGGCACTGCTAATCGTCGCGGCTTTTGCCGGACGCGTCGTACCGGTGGTATTGCCGACGCAGCACTCTCCTCCGCCGTCAACAGCCAAACACGATGTCCTAGGGGTCGGGACGCTGTTGCGACTTCCGCTCTATCGCTGCATCGTCGTGGCCGCGGCTCTAATTCTCGGTAGCCATGCGATGCACGACAGCTTTGCCGTGATTTGCTGGGAAGCCGCAGGGATCTCTCCAGCGACCGCCGGGCTGCTGTGGTCGCTATCGGTGGCGGCTGAAGTCATCGTCTTCCTGATGGTCGGCCGGTCCTTGCTCGACCGGCTCGGCCCGGCAGGCGCTGCGACGCTCGCCGCCACAGCCGGGATCGTGCGCTGGGTGACGATGGCCGAGACGACTTGGCCGATGGCGCTTGCGGCGGTAGAGCCGCTGCACGGGCTGAGCTTCGCGCTTCTACACCTGACCTGCATGAGACTTCTCGCGGCGTCCGTCCCGAAACATCTTTCGGCGACGGCGCTTACGCTTTACGGGACTGTTGGCATCGGCGTCCCGACTGCGCTGCTGACACTCGCCTCGGGCCAGCTTTATGGGAGGTTCGGGGCGCACGGGTTCTGGGTCATGGCGGTGTTCTGCGCTGCCGCGCTGCCGGTCACTCGTATGCTGCGCGAACCGGCGGAAAAACTCACCTGATCTTCACAGCTCGTTCGACCGCCAGTCCCGGCCCATAGCGGTGACGGGGGTGTGAATGAACGGATTGTGGAGCGCGGCCGACGAGTGGCGGTGTCAAAAGAGCGGAGGCGGATTTGGTCGGCGGTTTTGCTTTCGCCGGGCGCGCACCGGAATTGCTCGCCATACTGGCGCACGATCCCGGCGGCCGGTTTTAGCCGAACGCCGATGCGCCGCGCTCGTCGATGAAGGTGCACTCCGCGGCGATCCGGCTGACGACATCTTCGGGGTGAATATCGACGCGGTCGCTCATCACCTTGAGACGCAGACGCGGCCGGTCTTAATACTAGATTTTCGGAAGTTTAAGCCGCCGGTACTACATCTGAGCCGCCGCCCGTGCTGCCTGGACGTGCGCGGCCAGCAGTGACGGCAGCCGCTCAGGGTCGCCACGCGCCATGCCGCATTCGGTGGCAACGCCGTCGACGCGTGCATGCCGCCGCGCTGCGGCAATCCGCGCCGCATCCCCCGCCGCATCGTCGTAATGCACGAGGCCGAGATAAAGCTTGGTCTCGGGATGCAGACGCAGATTGTCGAGCGGGGTGAAATAGGCGTCGTCGGTGCGCCCCTTTGGCACCGGCATATGGAAAAACTGGATCGGGCGCGCAACACCGGCGCTGGCAGCATTGGCGATCTCGACCATGATCCCCATGTCCTTGGGCTGGACGCAATGCTCGTCCGCCGGACTGCCGTAGCATAGATGGTAGCCGAGCTCGATCGCAGTCGGCACCGCTTCGCCGATCCGGGTCAGGACATCGATCGTCTCGGTTCGGAAATCGACCGGTCCCGGTTCGTAATATCCCTCCCAGGCGAGCACCTCCTGGCACACATCCCATTGCAACGCGATGCGGTCGTTCGGCATCTCAGCGGCGATTTTGGCGACCTCGCCGATTAGATGCCGTGTCAACGCCGGCAGCACGGCCGGCCGGTCGGCAGGCACCATGTTGTTGTAGGTCGGCGCAATCGGAGTCGGCAGCGAGATCTGAAATTTGACCGACGAGGGAATGACGCCCTCGCGCTGCAGCCGCTCGAACAGCTTCCACGACGTGATCGCCATATCGGCATAACCGGTCCCGAACGTGGCGGCATCGGGTATCGCACCGGGTTTGACGCGCAGGCGGGGAATTTCGCGCAGGAGCTTGCCATCCCATTGCGTGAATTTGAAGGGCCGCACGTCGGTGGCGACCTCGATCGACGGATTATCGGCGAGCACCTGTTGCAGAAAGCGTATCCAGGTTTTGCGGATGCCGGTCTCGCCGTCGGGCAGACGCTGCAGGTACGGCCCGGTGCTTCGGGTCAGGGTGCGGAATACTGTTTCCGCGTCGGGGAGCGGAATGCTGCCGACAAAGTGAATGATCGGGGTTACGGTGCGATCTTCGGCCACGGCATCCTCCTGGAAATCGGTTCTGATCGTCCATCCTAACTTAAACCTTTGGCGGCGGCGGCCGTACACTTTGGTGGCATGATACTCGAGATCGGCTTTCGATCCACGCGCTGACTTCGGCGGTCCAGCCGCGGCGGAGGGAGGCAACAGTGTCTGGAGCATCGCGCGAAGGGGGCGGACCTTCTGGCCGAGTGTGGACTGGGCATTCTCTGCAAAACGGTGCCGCGTTGGATGCTGAAATTTGGTCCTTTGATCGCCCGGAGGCCGTGCGGGTCGATCTGAGCACAGGACCAGCCAGCTGGCTAAGTGATTGGCAGCCCTATAGAGGGATGCGCCAAGTTTTAATCATTCGTTCGGGCGCTCGGTATGCCTCGAACTTGTGGTTGTGCACAGGGCGGGCTGCCGATCCGCGCGCGTCTGCCCGAATTCCGCAGACGGCTCCTCCCGCGCGCCAGCACAATCGAGATCCAAAAGGTTCCAGACTGCCTTGGCCTAATTCTTGCCCTTTAAGCTGCGAACGCGCAGGTCACGACCGTAGCGCCCAAGACCTATATCGACGATGAGGAGGTCGGATTGCCGAAGCGGTTTCACCTCGCTTGGTTTACCAATTTTACTGCGGGCAATTGGAGCGAAACTTTTTCCCATGGCGGCGCGCCCTGGGACGGCAAATTCTTTGTCGAGTTCGCGCAGGCAATGGAACGCGCCTGCTTCGACTATATGATCCTCGAGGACACGCTGATGGTGTCCGAAGCCTGGGGCGGCACGGCAGAGATGTCGCTCAGCCAGGCGCTGCAGGTGCCGAAGCACGACCCGGTACCGCTTGCCGCAATGATTGCCGCCGCTACGTCACGGCTCGGCATCGTCGCCACGATGTCGACCCTGGCTTGGCCACCCTTCATGTTGGCGCGGGTCTCGACAACAATCGACCACATCGCGGGCGGCCGGTTCGGCTGGAACATCGTGACCAGTGGCGAGGACGCCGCCGCTCAAAATTTCGGCTTCGACAAATTGCCGCCGCGTGATCGGCGTTACGCGATCGCCGACGAATACATGGATCTAGTGTACCAGCTCTTCGATTCGTGGGAGCCGGGTGCGGTGGTGATGGACCGCGACCACAGCATCTATGCCGATTGGCGCAAGGTTCACCCGATCCATTTCGAGGGCGAGTTCTTCAAGTGCCGCGGCCCTCTCAATACCGTGCCATCGCCGCAGCGGCGGCCGACTTTTGTGCAGGCCGGCGGCTCGCCGCGCGGCCGGGCGTTTGCTGCCAAGCACGCCGATTCGATCATTGCGACAGCCAATCAAGTCGGCGGCATGAAGCAGTACCGCGACGATGTACGCGCGCATGCGGTCAAATTCGGCCGCAATCCCGATGACATCAAGGTCCTGTTCCTGGTGTATCCGTTTCTTGGCGAGACGAGCGACGAGGCCAAGGCGAAATACCAGCGTATGGTTGCCTCCGACAGCTTCATCCATGCGGCACTCGCCTCGCTCGGGCAGATCACCGATATCGATTTTTCGCAGTTCGATCTCGATGAGCCGCTGCCGCGTATCACAACCAATGGCGAGCAGGGCTCGCTCGACAAATTCGCGCAATGGGGCAGTGGCAAGACTTTGCGGCAGCTCGCATCGGAACGGTTCGACAGCGGCCTCAATTTGACCGGCACGCCGGCTGAGGTGGCCGACCGCATGGGGCAGGCGATGGAGGAGATTGGCGGCGACGGGTTTCTGATCAGCACGCCGTTTCAGCGCGTCAGCCGGCGTTTTATCAACGAGGTTTGCGAAGGGCTGGTGCCGGCATTGCAGCGCCGCGGCCTCGTACGAGAAGCGTATACCCAGCTCACCCTGCGTCAAACATTGCGAGAATTCTGAACAGAAAACCCCTGGTAGGCGAGATCGAGCAAGTCACGTATCTCGGCATAAGCGAAGGCTCGGATCCCATCCGGCGTGTGGTAGACGAAACGCAAACTGCGTGAAAATTGCACACGCGATGCCGGGACCGAGCCATACACGACATCGTCATCGCCGTAGCCTGGGGAAATTGCTCCGACCTCGATCTCGTCGGAGATACTGAGTTAGCCCCTGTTTTCGCTGTTTTTGCTGTTTCCCGGCCGAATTATCAGCCGTCGACATCGCGTGCCCGGCAAATCCTGGGGCGCCGGGTGTTGAGTAACAAAAAACAGCGTGCTGCTGGCTGTTCTTTCGCTGTTTTGTCGCGAAGTCGGCACTGCCAGCAGAGTTTAACTGGATCTCGCACCAGAAGGCTCGTCGCGGGAAACCACGCCTCGGGGGTTCACTTTAAACGAAGTTCCGCGTCTGGCATGCGGATTGCTCTGCTGAAGAGCGGATTATAACCATCGAAGGCTCCGCGATGCGCGAAACTTCGTTACAACCGCGGATCACTCGCCGCAGCGCCCTGAAAATAGCGGGGGCGGCCGCTTTACCAGCGCTGATCAGACCGGCACGCGCCGCTGACGAACCGATCGCTTCGGGTGGCTTTTGCTATCCAGCCGGCGACATTAGACCCACAAAAAATGCGCGTCGGCGGTGTCGATTACAATTACGTCTACAATTGCTTCAGCCGGCTGACGGCGCTGGACGCGAAGCTGCAGGTGCAGCCCGATCTGGCGACCAGCTGGGAGGCGACCGAGGATCTGAAGACGCTGGACCTTCCATCTGCGCCCGGGGGTGAAATTCCACAACGGCAAGCCGCTCGAGGCGGCCGATGTCGTCTTCACCTTCAAGCGGATCCTCGATAAGGAGCGTCGGCTCGGTCTCTGCGGGTCAATTTCAGCATTGTCGACCAGTATCGAGGCCGTCGACCCGCTGACCGTCAAATTCAATCTGTCGATCCCCTATGCGGATCTGGCCTGCCGCCGTCGCCGCCTACCAGGCGGCGATCGTCAGCGAGAGCATGGTCGACAAATTGACGACCCATCCGATCGGCACCGGGCCCTTCCGCTTTGTCGAGTATCGCCCGGGCGACCAGTTGGTGATGGAACGCAACCCCGACTATTTCCTGCCCGGCGTGCCGACGCTCGATCGCGTGATCCTCCGCATCATTCCGGAATTCACCACGCCGTCGCAGCGCTCGAAAGCGGCGCCGTCGATGCGGTCTTCGACCTGCCGCCCGAGCAGGTCGAAAAGCTCGCCAAGCACAGCACGGTCGCACATGTCGACGAGGTGCAGGCCGGCACGGTGGCAGGGCATCATCTGGAACTGCGCGATGAAGCCGTTCGACGACCCCCGCGTGCGCCGCGCCTTCAACAAGTTGTCGACAAGCCGGCGCTCACCGAGATCGCGATGTTCGGCCATGCCACGCCGACATTGACGCCGATCCCGCCGTTTCACCCCTATTTCCGCAAGGATATCGCGATTGGCGGCGCCGACATCGCCGGCGCGAAGAAGTTGCTGGCCGAGGCAGGGATCCCCAATGGCTGGCAACTTGAAATGTACGTACCGGGCAGCAACCCGCCGCGCGAGCGGCTCGCCACAGCCTTCCGCGACGCTGCCAAGCAGGCGGGAATCAATGTCCAGCTGCGCATCGCTCCGCCCGACAAGTTCTTCGCTGAAATGGAAGGAAAGGTCCGGTTCTCGGCCGACGGCTTCTATGGCCGCGCCACGCCCGATCTGATGGTCTATCCCTGGTATCACAGCACCGGCTCGTGGAACAACACGCTGTGGCACTACCGCAATCCCGAGGTAGATCAGGTTCTCGACGCCGCCCGAGCCACAAACTCAACGGCCGAGCAGGCCCGGCTTTACGGGCGCTTCCAGGAAATGGTGCTGGATGACAGCCCAGGCAGCGTCATCTACGTGCAGAACTTTGCCTGCGGAGTGAGCAACAAGGTCCACAATCTTGTGATCTCGCCGCTGATGTTGATGGACTTCAGCAAGGCGGCGCTGACCGCCTGAGGGTCGGCTCAAAGTGAGATTAGCTTTTCAACACATTTCGTCGCCCCCGGGGCCAGGGCAGCCGTCTCGGCCCTCGCCGCCGCTGGATCCCCGCTTTTGCGGGAATGGCGACTAATCGGTGACCTTTTGATTCCCGGTCGGGCTCTGAGCGAGGCGCGATGACCGGATACGTCATGCAACGGCTCGTTTCCGTCGTCGTCATTATGGTGGCGATGTCGATATTGGTGTTTGTTGCCACGCACGCCCTGCCGTCGAATGCCGCGGCGCTCATCCTCGGCCAATACTCGACACCCGAAATGCAGGCCGCACTCGAGCACAAGCTCGGATTCGACCAGCCGTTGCCGTTGCAATATTGGCATTGGGCCAGTCATATGCTGCAAGGCGACATGGGGCAGTCGTTCGAGATGGAGCGACCGGTGGCGCCGATACTGTGGGATGCCCTTAGCCGTTCGGCCATTCTCGCACTGTCAGCAATGGCCGTGGTCTCGACCCTGGGCTTGGCGCTCGGCGTGATCGCCGCGGTATGGCGCGGCCGATGGCCAGACCATGCGGCGTCGATCCTGACTTATTTCGGCGTCTCGCTGCCGGAGTTCTATTGGGGCCTCGTGTTCGTTCTGATATTCGGCAGCACGTTTCACCTGCTGCCGTCAACCGGCTATGCCAGTCTATCGGATGGGGTGGACGCCTTCGTCGCCCATCTGATACTGCCAGTCGCGACGCTGACACTTACTCTGCTTGCGCATGTCACGCGACTGACGCGGTCCAGTATGCGGATCCGGCGCGTCTGCCGGCCGCCTACCGGAAGCGCTTTCCCCATCAGCTGAGCGGTGGCGAGCGCCAGCGCGTCGCAATTGCCCGCGCGCTCGCCACCGAACCGCGCTTCATCGTCTGCGACGAGCCGGTCTCCGCTCTCGACGTGTCGGTGCAGGCGACGATCGTCAATCTGCTGGCCGATTTGCGCGATGCGTTCGGCCTGTCCTATCTGTTCATCTCACATGATCTTGCCGTGGTGGCGCAGCTTTCGGATCGAGTCGCGGTGATGTATCGCGGCCGAATCTGCGAGATCGGCACGGCTGCCGAGGTGTTGGCGCCGCCCCACCACCCCTATACCGAGATGTTGCTCGCTTCGGCCGCGGATGACGAGGCGGTGACGGAGCCGACCGCTAGCGTTATGGCTGCCGCGGCGGAGGCCGGCTGTGTCTTCGCGGCACGCTGCCCGCACAAATTGGAAACGGTCTGCGATACGACGTCACCTCCGCTCAGGCCGCTGACCGAGTCGCACTCCATCGCCTGCCATCTCGACCTCCTTTCCAACGCCGCAGCGCCGCCCCTCTTGGTCCGCCCGGAACCGCAACGGGCTGCAATGTAGCGCTGCATGTTACCGCCATCGCCGAGCAGTACGGCGGCCTGTGATCGCTTATTAGGCAGAATCCGTGCCACACGCCGGCAGGATCTCGGTAGGGCCGTAAGCGCGGATGGCATGGCGCTTGCTCGTGATTTCCGCCAGGAGGCGAAGCCGGAGGGCGGCGCATTTCCGCCTTGGGTGCAGCGCCGCAGCTTCACCTTCGACTGAGGGATCTCGACCAATGGAACCCGTGGGGGAAGCGATGATCACCTATACGATCACATTGGCGAGCCGCACCCTCGGGCGCCGGGCGTTGCTGATTGCCGCACTTGCGGCGGCAGGGCTGATATCGAGCCTCGCCTCCGCCGCGACGCTCGATGAGATCAAGAAGCGCGGTTACCTGGTAGTGGTCACCGAGGACGATTTCCGCCCCTTCGAATACATCCAGGACGGCAAGCCGGTCGGCTACGACAACGAGCTGATCGAGAAACTGCGCAAATTCCTGCCGTTCGAGATCAAGCAGGAGATCATCCCGTGGACCGGGCTCCTGGCCGGGGTCAGCACCGGCAAGTACGACATCGCCATCACCGCCGCGATCATCACGAAGGAACGACAGCAATCGCTCGATTTCTCGATGCCGGTCGCCGCGGTGACCGACTATTACCTGAAGCGCAAGAATGACGACAAGATAAAATCGATCAAGGATTTGAGCGGGCGTCCGCTGGGCATCCAGGCAGGCAGCGCGCTGCTCCAACACCTGCCGCAACTCAAGGCCAAGCTGGAAAGCATGGGTGGGCATCTCGGCGAGGTGGTGCAGTACACCTCCTATCCGGAGGCCTATCAGGACCTCGCGATCGGTCGTACCGATTTCGTCATCAACACGCAGATCAACCTGGACACCATCGTAAAGGAAAAGCCAGATGTATTCGCCGTCGGCGAGGCTGTCGCTGCGCCGGGCTATGCGGCATGGCCGGTCAAGAAGGGCAATTCGGAGCTCTTGGCGGTGATCAACCAGTTCCTCGCCCAGGAGCGCGCCAATGGCGAACTCGTCGCGCTGCAGAAGAAATGGCTCGGCATCGAGATGCCGGACATGCCGACATCCTTTACGGCGGAGTATTGACCGCGCGCGGGCGCATGAGCGTCCTGGACTTCCTTGCCATTCTTCGGGGCGCGGTGGCGACCGTCTCGCTGTCACTGTCGGGGATCGCACTCGGCGTGCCGCTCGGCCTAGCTTTGGCGCTCACGCGCTGGACCCGCGTGCCGGTGCTGTCACCGATCGTTGCCAGCTATGTCAGCGTCATGCGCGCGACGCCGGCGGTAACCTTGGCGCTGTTGATCTTCTTCGCACTGCCAAATGCCGGCATCGAAATGGACCCGGTGCCGACGGCGATCCTGACGCTGACGCTCAACACCGCTGCGTTCAATTGCGAGATCTGGCGGGCGGCGCTTGTCGACTTTCCGCGCGAGCAGCTCGATGCGTCGGTCTCGTTCGGCATGGGCGGGGCGCTGCGTTTCCGCCGCATCATCCTGCCGCAGATCCTGCGCATCTGCCTGCCGGCACTGGTCAATGAGATGAGCCTGTTGATCAAAGCGAGCCCGGCCGTGGCGGTGGTGGGCATCGTCGACGTGACGCGTGCGGCGGTGCGTGTCGGAGCCGAGACTTATCGGCCATTGCCTCCCCTGCTCGTTGCCCTCGTCATCTACGCGATCATCGTTGCCGTATTCGTGCTCGCGCAGCGCAATGTCGAACGCCGGCGGATCACTGCAACTGCGGCGGCGGCATGATCCGTGATTTTGGTATCACCTGGGCGCATCGTGAGCAGCTCCTGAGCGGACTCGCCAACACGGTGTGGCTGTCGCTTTCATCGGCAGCATTGGCCTTTGCGCTCGGCTGCCTCCTGGCGGTGGCGCTGATGGCGCAGGTCCGGCCGCTGGCGGCGGCGGGGCGTTATTTCGTCGACACGATGCGCTGCGTGCCGTTCCTCCTTTTCGCCTATCTCGTCTATTATGGGCTACCGTCTTTTGGCATCCGCTTGACCAATTGGGGCGCCGGGCTAGTCGCGCTGACGCTCTATAACACGGCCTACATGGCGGAACTGCTGCGCGCGGCCGGGGCAGGGCTGTCACGTGAGATGATCGAGGCCGGGCATGCCTTCGGCTTTGTCGGGCTCAACCTGTTCCGCCGCATCGTGCTGCCGCCGGTGATCCTCGCGGCGATCCCGATGATCGGCAATCAGCTGATCCAGATCATCAAGGACAGTGCGTTTCTGACGATTATCGCAGTGCCCGAGCTGACCCACGAGGCGAGCTCGATCCAGGCCACCTATTTCGTGCCTTTCGCCGCATTCGTGACCGCGGTGCTGCTGTATTGGGTATTGTGCCTCATCGTCGAGGCGGCAGTGGCCGGGATCGGTCGCATGGCGGAAGCGCGGCGATGAACGACGCCGTCGCGAAGCGGCCTGCTGACGCGGCGGTACTCGAACTGCGCGCGATCTCCAAGAGCTTCGGGGCACTCCAAGTATTGTCGGATATTAGCTTGACCGTCGCCCGCGGCGAGACCGTCTGCATCGTCGGGCCGTCCGGCTCCGGCAAATCGACTCTCCTACGCTGCATAAACTGGCTCGATAAGCCTGACACGGGCGCCGTGTTTTTGAACGGCCGCCCGGTTGGGATCGGGTCGGGCGGCCGTATTGCGAATGTCGGATTCGGAGCTGGCGCAGATCCGCACCCGCATCGGCATGGTGTTCCAGCATTTCGCGTTGTGGCCGCACCTGACCGTATTGCAGAACGTGATGGAGGCGCCGCTGCACGTCCAGAAACGCCCGCGGGCCGAGGTGCGCGAAGCAGCCGAGGCGCTGCTGCAAAAGGTCGGGCTCGGCGACAAGCGCGACGTTTTCCCGGCGCGGCTCTCGGGCGGGCAGAAACAGCGCGTCGGAATTGCCCGCGCGTTGGCGGTGCAGCCCGATCTCCTGCTGTTCGACGAGCCGACAAGTGCGCTCGATCCCGAGCTGGTCGGCGAAGTCATTCTGGTCATGCGTCAACTGGCGCGCGACGGCATGACGATGGTGATCGTTACCCATGAAATGGGCTTCGCCCGCGACGCAGCGACCCGGATGGTCTTTCTCGACCACGGCCAGGTCGTCGAGACCGGAACGCCGGCCCAGTTCTTCTCCGCACCGTCGACTGATCGCGCTCGCCAGTTCCTCCAGCGCTACGCCGCCGCCAGTGTCGCCGCCATCGCAGCTAGCTAGGATGGTACCATGACCGAACCGAGCCCCCCGCCCGGCGAAATCCTGTTTGATGCGGTGGTGCCGCCCGGACGGCCCTGGGGCCATCGCGTCGCAAAGGGCGATATGCTGCGGCTGATCGATCTCGAGGGCCAGCAGGCGGTCGACTTCCTGTCTTTCGACGCGGCGGATCCGACCGATCGCTATTGCGCGACCAACACAATCAAGGTCCAGGGCAAATTGTTCGTCGACAAGGGCACGGTTCTGTATTCCGATCTCGGCAACGCGCTGTTTACGGTCGTCGAAGATACTTGCGGTCGGCACGACACAATTTACGGCTGCTGCAGCGAACCCAACAACTTCCTGCGCTACGGCGTTCGTGGGACGCATAGCTGCTTCGCCAATTTCGTCGAGGCCTTGGCGCAGTTCGGGCTCGACCGCAGCTATATCGTCAGCAACGTCAATTTCTTCATGAGCGTGCCGGTCGCCGCCGACGGCGCAGCAGTCAATGTCTACGGGCATTCGACGGCGGGGAGCTATGTCGATCTGCGCGCCGAGCGTGACGTATTGGCAGTATTGTCAAACTGTCCGCAGATGCACAACCCTTGCAACGCCTACAACCTGACGCCGATCCGGGCGATAATCTGGCGGCCGGCTCAGAGCGGCAGACCGTAGCAAGGAGAAGGATCGTGAGTGCGCCGATCTATCATCTGATCCCGAACGCGCCGAAGCCGGTGGCGCCTTACAGCCATGTCGTCGAGGCGGATGGCTGGCTGTTCGTGACCGGCCAACTCGCTACCGACCCGGACGATGATTCACTGCCGCTTCCGGAAGGGATCGAGGCGCAGACCCGCAAAGTAATGGACAATCTCAAACGCGCGCTCGCCGGGGCCGGCGCCGGGTTCGAAGATGTTGTTTGCGCGCGCATATTTCTCACTCATTTCGAGCGCGACTACGCCGCCTTCAACCGCCTCTACACCGAATATTTCAAGCCCGACCGGCTACCGGCGCGCACCACGGTCGGGGTCACGCATCTGGCACGCGGCGGCATCGTCGAAGTCGATTTGATCGCTCGCCGTTCTTGAGCGGTCCCCACGCGATCCGGCATCGCTAGCGCTTGCTATTGACGCGAGCTTCCCCGGTAATAGGGCAGATGCGCCTCGGGATCGAAATACCCGGCGTAGAAGCGGCGCACATATGGCAGCAGCGCTTTCGACAGCTGGCGCCGCTCGACTTCGTCTTCGGCGAGAGGACGCTGCAATGATTGATGCAGCTCGCCCAGCGCCGCGTCCCGGTCGACGCGGGTGAACCGTCCGTCCTGGTAGACCACCTCGCCCGCCACCATGACGAGGTCCACGGCGTCGGTGCGCCCTCGTTGCAGCACAGCGTCGAGCATCGGAGTTTCCGGGTCGAGATAGGGATAGGCTATCTTGTCCCAATCGATCAGGACGAGATCGGCAGCCTTGCCAACCGCGAGCGTACCGATCCGGCTGCCGTAGGGCGTCGTCACCGCACCGCCGACGGTTGCCATGCGCAGAACCTGGCCGACGCTCGGAACATCCGCCTCGTCCATTCCCGGCACGCGATGCGCGCGCAGCACCATGCGCATCTCCTGCAGCATGTCGCGATCGTCGTTGATGCCGGCCTCGTCGAGGCCGATCGCGGTATTGATGCCGCGCTTCTCGAAGAAATTGAGCGGCGCAAGGCCGCTGCGCAGGCGGAAGTTGGAGCTGCAATTGTGGCAGATATGGGTGCCGGTCGCGGCAATGCGGTCGAGATCGGCCTCGTTGAGCCACACGCCATGCCCCAATGTCAGCCGCGGCCCCAGGAACCCGAAACGATCGATATAGTCGAGGGCGGTGCCACCGCCGCGCCGGCGGGCATACTCCTTCTGATAGGCGGTCTCGACGAGGTGCATGTGCATCGGCGCATCGTATCGCTCCGAATAGTCGGCGAGCATTGTCAATGCCGCATCGGAGCACCAATGGAGATTAGCGGGAGCGAGCTGGATCTTGATCCGTTCCTTGTCGTGATGCTTGGCGCGGAGCTGCTCGAAGAGCGCGCCGTAATCGGCGAGTGACACTTCAAAGCGTCCGAAGTGCCGCTCCATTGCCGGACGCAGCTCGGCCGGCAGGCCTGCCGTGAATTGCTTGTCATCCTGGTAGACGAGCCGGTTCTGATCGCGCAGCGCGAAGGAATACGACACTCGCATACCAATGTCTTCGTAGGCACGGATCACCTCACCGGCCCCCGCCTCCACCGCGGCGAGCCCGCCTGGGAGCCAGCCGTGCAGGTGCTGCACGGTGGTGATCCCGGATGCAATCATCTCAAAGGCGGAATAGAGGGTATCGAGATAAAGATCGACATGCCGGGTCACCAGCCGGGTCACGAACCACAGCTCCAGAGGCATGTCGGGCGAACCGTGCTGCACCGGGGTCAGGCCGATATGGTGATGGCCGTTGACAAACCCCGGCAATACCACTTGGCGCCCGGTGCCGATCACCGGGACACCGGGTTGCCGCGCCGAGAGCTCGGCAAAGGGGCCGATCTCGGCGATGACGCCATCGCGTTGCAATACCGCGCCGTCATCGATTTGTTGCCAATGACGGCGGTCTGCCGGTTCGGTGATCACGGCGAGGCCGCGGACGATGCTGGAAGGCATTTCTTCTCCCCTCAAGCCGTGGCGACGCTCTCTTGCTCGGCGAAGGCGCGGTCGACTTCAGCGCTCAACAGTTCGGTCAGCTTCCGCCGCAGCGCGACCGCCTCCGACGCGAACGGGTCGCGCGGCCGTGGCCGGTCGATCGCAACAATGTCTTTGATCCGCCCGGGGCGGGCTGTGCACACGACGACCCGGTCGGCGAGCGCCATCGCTTCATCGATGTGATGGGTGACGAAAATGACCGAGGCGCCACTCTCGCGCCAGACATCGAGCAAAAAACCCTGCATTTTTGCCCGGGTCTGCACATCGAGCGCGGCAAAAGGCTCGTCCATCAGCAACACCTTCGGGCGCATCGCGAGCGCGCGGGCGACGGCGACCCGCTGGCGCATTCCACCCGACAACTCGTGCGGCCGCTTGTCGAAGGTCTCGGCGAGGCCGGTTCGGAACAGGACCTGGCGGGAAATCTCGCGCTGCTCGGCTTTGCCAATGCCCCGCAGCGACAGCCCGAAACTGACGTTTTGCCAGACGGACAGCCAAGGGAATAGCGAAGTCTCTTGAAAGATCAGGCTGCGGTCCGGCGCTGGACCCGTGACTGGGATGCCATTTGCGGTTATCTCGCCGGCGCTGGTTTCTTCGAGCCCGGCGATCAGGTATAGGAGCGTGCTCTTGCCGCACCCGGACGGACCGAGCACGACGACGAACTCACCGGCATCGACGGTGAGGTCGATCGCGCGCAGCGCTTCGTGGGCGCGCTCGGTGCCGGCTGCCCAGACCTTGCCCACTCCGCGGCAGCAAATCGCCGGCTCAGACATCGGCCAACCCTGCGGTCCGGTTGGGCAGCCAATAGAGAAGGCGGCGCTGGAGCTGCCGCAGCAGAAAATCGAAGCTGAACCCCAATAGCCCGATGATGACGATCGTGAAAAACACCAGGCTGGGGTTGAAGGTGTTGCGCGCCATCATGATGACCTGACCGAGGCCAAAGCCGACGCCGGTCGCTTCGGCGATCAGCACCACCATCCAGGCGCCGAACAGGTTGAACCGCAATACCACGAGCAGCCCGGGCAAGATCGCCGGCAATATGACCCGCCGATAAATCTGCCATTTGCTGGCGCCCATTGTGCGAGCCACGTTTATGTAATTGGGGTTGGCTCCATCTATTTGGGTAATCGTCGCCAGGATCATGTGAAAGAACAGCGCGACAAAGACCATGAAGATCGCCGGCCCGTTGCCGATCCCGAACAAGAAGATCGCGACCGGCAGCCACGCCACCGGCGAGACTGGAGCGAGTAACGTGATCGTCGGCAAGGTCAAATGCTCGATCAGCCGGAAGTAGCGTATCGCGACGCCGAGGCAGATGCTGATGACCATAGCGAGGCCGAGCCCGGCGAAGACCCTCATCGTCGACGACAGGATTGTGATCAGCACCGCCAGGGCCGGGCTCGGCCCGGCATTGGCGTCGACACCGATTTGCCAGCGCTGGGCAGTGTTAAAGAACTTGGCCTGGGCTGTCAGATCACTGAGAAAAACGTGCGGCGGGGGAAGTAAGCGCGGATCGGCCCAGCCGAAATACCAGCACACTTCCCAGATCACGGCGAACAACCCCACCGAGACAATAGTCCAGCCCAGCTGAGGCAGCCAAACTCGGAGGAGACCCCGGGCACGCCGCCACTGCGGTGCCGAAGCGAACGGCGCCGCCCGGGCGGGCGCGACCGGAGTAGAGGTCATGCCGATTTGTATTTCAGCTGCGAATAGACCTCCGGCTCTTCCTTGATAGCTTCCTCGAGCAACGTCCAGTCGATCGCATCGCGCCCAGGCTTCTTTTTGATGTAGCCCATCTCGAGGATCGAATCGACACGGCCGAGGATGAAATCGGTCTGCGCCCGCTGATCGACGCAAGGCGGCTGCCTCTGCGCGCCAATGCGCGCGTTTTCGAGCGAGGTCTTGTAGTAAGTGCCGACGAGTTCGCCGAGGATCTGCTCGCGCTGCTGCTCGAACATCAGCTGGGCCTTCAGCATCGCCTTGATCAGTGCCCTCAAATCCTCTCGATGCTCCTCGATGACGCTCGTGCGCGCCGCGAGCACGCAGTCGGTGTAGTGCGGCCCATAGATGTCGACTCCGTTCGACAACAGCACCGACCCCTTGACGTCGTTGAGCAGCGCCGAGGCGTAAGGCTCGATCGTGCAGATGAAGTCCAGCGCGCCGGCCTTGAACGCCTCGACTGCTTCGGGAGTATTGCCCATGTAGCGGACCGTAATGTCGCTGAACTTGACTCCATTCTTTTTCAGCCAATCGTACGGCAATACCTCGAGGGTATCCATCTGAAAGGTGCCAAGGGTTTTGCCCTTGAGCTTGGCCGCCGTGTCGAGGCCGGGCTGGGCCACGATCACGCAGCCTTCGATGCCCCCGCCGCCGACAATCTTGATCGGAGCCTCCTTGTCATAAAGGCCGATAAAGCTGGTGTATGGGAGGACGCTGACGTCGACCATGCCGGCGCCGAGGAACGTGACCATCTCGGCGAAGGTCGGAGTGTTCACGAATTCGAGCGTCAGTCCGTATTCTTTGCCCAATTGTTTGGCATGCGTGATAAAAAAGGCGCTGTTGCAGAAACCGCTGCCATGCGTGGCCTTGAATGTCTCGGCGGCTTGGGCCGGTCCATTAAAGAAACCCGTCGGCACAGCTACGGCGATGGCCCCCGCAGCCGCGCCGCGGCGCAGAAAAGCACGCCGGTCGATCGAAACCTCGCCAATGCCGCGATGATCACACATCCCTCGCCTCCATCCTGAGCGATCCTAAGTACGCACTTTTTGTGCCAGTTCGCGGGTCGGGGTGGCGTGAGGTGGCCGACTAGCCCGATCGGATCGGGTCTGTCCGCGCGTTGATCATCTCGGAACGCAGGCGAGCCGTCTCCTCCTCGCAAAGATCGCCTGCAGAGGTAAGCGCAACACCGTATTCGCGGCGAGCCACCTCCGCTGGAAGCAAACCATCGGCGACATCGTCGCGCACCCGCGCCGGTTCGCGCGCGAGAGGGTCGCCGTAACCGCCCCCGGCCGGGCCGATACAAACAAATCGCTCGCCGGCCCGGATCTGCATATGCGGAACCTTCGACGGCAGCATTTCTACCGTTCCGTCTCGCCGGACCAGCCGCAGCTCGGCCGGATGTCCGGGCTCGCCGCCGGCGAACCCCCACGGTGCGAATTCATGGCCCTCGCCTTCGACCGAGGCGCCGCCATCGCTCAGATAAGCGAACTCGCGCACTGAGCCGAGGCCGCCCCGCCACGCCCCCGCCCCGCTCACACCCTCGCGTAGTTCGTAGCGGCTGACCCGCAGCGGCAAATGGCTCTCGATATCCTCGATCGGGTTGTTGCGGGTATTGGCGTAGAGGGTGTCGACCGCATCCATCCCGTCGAGTCCGCCGCGGCCGCCGTAGCTGCCCTCGAAGATCTCCATATGGACCCAGTGTTTGCCCTGTCGCATGCCGGAGAATGCAATGACCTTGAGATTGCCAATTCCAGCAGAGACTTGCCCGGGAAGGGCTTGCGCCAATGCTTTCATCACTGTGTCCGCGACCTGGTTGCCAGGGCAGAAGCGAGCAATCGTCGGCGCCGGAAACACCGGGTTGGCGAGCGAGCCGAGCGGCGCGGTGATTTTGATCGGACGCAGCAGGCCATCATTCACCGGGATATGGCCGCACACGGCCGTGTCGAGCAGCACCGAACGCACCGTCAACCACACCGCGACATCGACGGTGCCCTCGAACGGCATGTTGATCGGCCGATCGGGGACCTGATCGGCGGTGCCTGTCAGATCGACCTCGATCTCGTCGCCGTTCACTCGCACAGTCGCGACAATCGGCAGATGGCGTTTCTGCGGATCGGGACTGCCGATAAACCCGTCGATCATTGTGCGCGCGCTATAGTCGCCGTCCGGCAGTGCTGCAATTGCCTGCCGCATCAGACGTTCGGCGTAGTCCATGACTGCATTGGAGGCTGCGGTAAAGCGCTCATAGCCATAGCGCTCTATCAATCGGCCGAGCCGCTCGGCGCCGATCCGCGCCGCGGCAATCTGCGCCTCCATATCGCCGACGACGAGGTCGGAGACGCGGATGTTATCGCGTAATAACTGCCACACCGCATCGTTGCGAGCACCGCGGTCGTACACTTTGATGGCTTTGAACTGGAGCCCCTCGGCATAGGCGTCGATCGCGTCGACGATCCCGCAGCTCCCCGGGGTCAGCGCGCCGATATCGAGATGATGTGCAGTGGTAGCGGCGAAAGCAACGAGCCGCCCGTCGTGAAACACAGGCACCGCGAAACCCACATCAGGCCCATGGCTGGCGCCGCCATAGGCGTCGTTGTGCATGATCACATCGCCGGGTCGCACCGCATCCCCGCGTTCGCGCAGCGCTTTCAAGATGCCGCGGATATAACCGGGAATCGGCCCCGATTGCAGCGGCGTCGACTGTGCCGACTCGGCGAGCCCGCGCCCATCCGCATCGACCAGCGCCGCACCGAAATCTTCGGATTCGCGGATGATCGACGAATAGGACATGCGCATCAGCTTGTAGCCCATCTCGACCGCGATGTTTTCAAGCGCGCCCTGCACCACGCTCGCAGTGATGCTATCGATTGGGAAAGGTTGAACCATGGATGCCTGCGGTCCCTATTGGCCTATCGTCAGAACCAGATTGCCGCTCACTTCGGCGATCAGGGTCGTACCCGGTGGTACCACCGTCGTCGAATCGGTTTGCAGCACGATTGCCGGTCCGGAGATCGGTTGCTCCAACGGCAATAAGTTGCGCCGGTAGAACGGCGTCGTCATGACTTCGAGGGCGCCGCTGTGGCGGAACACGCAGCGCGTGGTCTTGACGAGCGCCTCGGCGAGGCTGCCGCCGCTCGTTGGCTGCGGCGCTGTGATCTTTGGCATGCTACCGATGCCGGTGATACGGATGTTGACGATCTCGATCGGGCTCGCCTCGAACACATGCCCGTACTCGGCCCGGTGTAGCTCGGCGAAGCGCACGAAGATTTGCTCAAGCGCAGCCTGGTCCAATTGGCCGTCGGGAAAGGGGACGCGCAGCTCGTAGCCTTGTCCGACATAGCGCAGATCGCCCGCGCGCTCGAAGACGACGTTGTCGGCGGCCACCCCATCAGCGCCGAGCTGGCGCGTGAGATCATGCTGCATCGCCGCAAGATCGGTGTCGAGCCGGTCGCGATCGACCGCCTCCCCGGCTTGGAATTCGGTGCGAACCGAGTCGTATTTGAGGTCGGTGGTCAACAGCCCGACCGCCGAGGTGATACCGGGATAAGCCGGCACGATGACTTCGGGGATGCCAAGCGCCCGCGCTACCTCGGCTCCATGCAGCGGCCCGGCGCCACCGAACGCCACGAGCGCAAAACCGCGGGGGTCGAGGCCCTTTTGCACGGTGCGCGAGCTGATCGCATTCGCCATGTTGGCATTGACAATCGTGAGGATGCCCTCGGCCGCCTCCTCCAGGCCAAGGCCCAGCCGTCCCGACAGACTAGAGACGGCGCTGCGCGCGGCGGCGGGATCGAGCCGCATTGCGCCGCCCAGAAAATTTTCGGGGTCGAGCCGGCCGAGCACGAGATTGGCGTCGGTCACGGTCGCCTCGACGCCGCCCCGGCCATAGGCTGCCGGCCCCGGATCGGCCCCGGCGCTGCGGGGGCCGACGCGAAAAGCGCCGGCGCTATCGAGATAAGCGATCGAACCGCCGCCTGCGCCGATCGTATGGATGTCGATCATCGGGGCCAGTACCGGGTATCCGCCGATCCAGGTGTCGCGGGCCGTGGCCTCGGCAAAACGGCCATCGACGACGATGCCGATGTCGGCTGAAGTGCCGCCGACATCGAAGGTGATCAGCCGATTGCGCCCCGACAGCGCCCCACTCCAGGCACCCCCGAGAACGCCCGCAGCCGGTCCCGAGAGCAAGGTCGCTACGGGGATCTTCGCGACAGTCGCCGGCGTCGCGACCCCGCCATTGGAACACATCACATGCAGATCGCCCGCGAAGCCTTCGGTACTGAGGCTGCCGGCTAGCCGGGCGACGTAGTCGCGCAGCCGCGGCCCGACAAAGGCGTTGAGCAAAGCGGTGGTAAAACGTTCGAACTCGCGGAATTGCGGCGCCACCTCAGCCGAGGTGCAGGTGAAGCAATGCGGGAATTCCTCGCGCACGATCTCACGCGCCCGCTCTTCATGCGCCGGGTTCAGATAAGAGAACAGAAAGCAGACTGCGATCGCCTCGACGCCTGCAGCGCGCAGCACGCGAGCGGCCTCGCGCACTGCCGCCTCATCGAGCGGAACCAATTCCTCGCCGCGCGGCGGCGCCAAGCGCCCGGCAACCGTCAGACGATGCCGGCGTCGGACAAGCGGTCGATCTTGCCAAGGAATCTCCTGGCGGATCGAATAATGCTGCGGTCGCTGGTGTCGTCCGATGTGGGCGATATCGCGATATCCGGCAGTGGTAATCATCCCGGTCACCGCCCCATCGTGCTCCAACACTGCGTTGGTGCCGATCGTCGTGCCGTGCAGCACATGGTCGATCGCCTGGCGGGGTAGATCGAAGCGCGCGCACAGCTCGCCAATCGCGGCGACCACACCACGCGACGGGTCGTCTCTTGTCGTCGGCGTCTTATGGATCAAGGTTCGGCCGGATTTCGTATCGGCGAACACAATGTCCGTGAACGTGCCGCCGACATCGACGCCGATCAGGTACATGGGCGCCTCATACCGCCTTGCCGGCATCGGAGCCGAATCTTGTGCGGCGCCGGCGCACTGTAATGACCCCCAGCAAACATGCACAAATGACGAGGAGGGAGAGACCCGTCGTCATCGCACCCAAGGCGTAGATGACCGGGGTGGTGGCATTGGTCTGCATCGCTTCGAGCTCGAGCGGCAGCGTGTTCAGCGCACCGACCGACTGCGAGGTTCGCGCGATCTCGTCGTAGGATAGGGTGAAACCGAACAGCGCGACCCCGACCAGGCTCGGAGCAATGATCGGCACGACGACGTGACGGACCGTCTGCCAGCCCGTGGCGCCCAAATCGCGGGCCGCTTCCTCGAAGGCAGGATTGAAGCGGTTGAACACCGCCAGCATGATCAGGAGGCCAAACGGCAAGGTCCAGGTGAGGTGGGCGCCGAGCGCCGAGCTGTACCAGGCCCGCTCGATCCCGAGCATCTCGAACATCGCGCCAATGCCGAGGCTGATCACGACCGACGGCATCACCAGGCTGGCGATGACGACATAAAACAAGGCGGTGGCGCCGGGGAAGCGGCGACGGAAGGCAAGGCCAGCGAGAAAGGAAAACAATACCGTCGCGACCATCACGATCGCGCCAAGAGTGATCGAGCGATCGAACGAGCCCCAAATGTCGCCGATCGACTGGGGGCGGAACAGCTCGCCGAACCAATGCAGCGAAACGCCATTCATCGGAAAGACGAGCCCGCCTTCGGGCCCCTGGAAGGCGAGCACCACAACGGTCGCGATCGGTCCGTAAAGGAACACGACAAAGAGCCCAAAAAGCACCGCGAGCCCGTAGAACATCGGCTGACGCGCGGCGCCGTGCATCCTCACAGCTCCTTGCGAATGTCGACGACACGCACCAGGAGGGCAATCATCGCGACGACCGCCAGCAACAGGACCATCGCATTGGCGGCAGCCGGAGGAAATTGGAGATAGGAGAGCTGGGTGGCGATCTGCTTGCCTACCGAAGCGACCTGCCCACCGCCGAGCACGTCGACGGTAACAAAGTCTCCCATCACCATGGCGATCACGAATATCGAGCCGATGGCAATCCCGGTTTTCGACAGCGGCAAAATGACGGTCCACAGAACCTGCAACGTACTGGCGCCCGCGTCAGTGGCTGCCTCGATCACCGAGCGGTCGATCCGCATCATCGAATTAAAGATCGGCACGATCATCATCAGCGTGTAGAGATGGACGTAGCCGAGAATAACGGCGAATTCGGAGTAGAGCAGCCATTCCCGTGGCCCGTCGAAGACGCCGATGCCCATCAACGAGCGGTTGACGAGACCATTGCGGCCGAGGAGCGGTATCCAAGCGATCATGCGAATTACAATCGAGGTCCAGAACGGTATCGAGCAGATGAGGAGGAGCACTGTCTGCGAGGTCCGGCTGCGCAGCTGAAAGGCAAGGAAATAGGCTATGAAGAAACCGAGTACCGACGTAATCGCCCAGACGATGACGCAGAATTTCATGGTGATCAGGTAGGTGCTGTAGGTGACCGCTTCCGAAAAGACCTCCCGGTAATTGTCCAGGGTAAAGGCTGGGATCAGGATCTGATAGGTTTCATATCCGAAAAAGCTGACTACGACGACCAATGCAATCGGCACGACGAAAAACAGCAGAAACACAACCGCGAGCGGCAGTGTCTGCAAGTAGGCGATGATCGATATTTTGCGGCGCCCTGCGGTCGCTTCAAATAAACCGATAAGTTTCAGTGTTTCATCGTCGCCCCCGCTAACGCGGGGGCCCAGGGCGACCTTCAAGGACACCTGCTACCTATGGATTCCCGCTTTCGCGGGAATGATGAATTGAAGCGGAATAATGGGTTGATTCCATGAAACGTTGGAGATCGTCACGCGGCGATGAACTCGTTCCATTTGCGGACCATATACCGGTCCTCGTCCATCACCGTGTTCCACACGCTGACGCGCCCCATGCGATCCCAGAACGAGCCGCCGTCGCGCACCGCGCCGGCGCTTTCGATCTTTTCGCCGGTCGGGCTGAGGATGTCGCCTTTGGCCGGCTTGCCTTCCATCCAGAAATCCCACTCGTCCGCGCTCATCTGCTTCCTCGCCGTGTCAAGAACGGCCGTGTAATAGCCTTGGCGGTTGAGAAAGGCGCCGGCCCAGCCGGACAAATACCAGTTGATGAATTCATACGCGGCATCGAGCATCGGGCCCTGCAGATGGGTCGGCACGCCGAGCCCGGCGGCCCAGCCGCGATAGCCCTCCTTCAATGGCTGGTAGACGCAGGCGATGCCCATCTGCCGCACCTTCGTCACCGCCGGCGACCACATCGATTGGATCACCACCTCACCTGAGGCCATCAGGTTGACGCTTTCGTTGAATTCCTTCCAGAACGCGCGGAACTGCCCCGCCTTCTTGGCCTCGATCATGACGGCGATGGTCTTGTCGATCTCCGGTGTGGTCATGTTGCCTTTGTCGCCGTAACTGACGAGACCCTTGGCCTCGCTTACCATCGCCGCATCCATGATGCCGATCGACGGGATATTCAGGATCGCCGATTTTCCTTTGAACTCGGGGTTGAGCAGCTCGCCCCAGGATTTGATCGGGCGCTTAATCAGATCGGGTCGGATGCCCAAAGTGTCGGCATTGTAGACGGTCGGGATCACCGTCATCCATTGCGATGGTTGCGGGGCGAATTTCTCCGATTTTTCCGCAGTCAGATAGGCGACCTTGATCGGTGCGATGCCCTCCATCGCCACCTTTTTGCCGTTTGGCAGCTCGCCCTTGGTGAATATCGGAACGATCTCGTCGTAGTACTTGATCCTAGTGACGTCGATGCCGCGCAGATTGCCCGACGGCACGATCTTCTTCAGCATCCAATATTCCGAATCCAAGAGATCGAACGAGCTCGGCTGAGTAACCGCTCGTTTGACGACGTCGTCCGAGACCAGGGAGGTGTATTGAACGGTGAAGCCGAGATCGGCCTTGCATTTGTCGGCGAGCTCCTTGAATTGGTTGACACCGGTACCGGCGATTCGCAGCGTCACCGGCTCGGCCGCGCGGACGTACGGGAAGCCGGTGAATGCACCGGCGCCAAGCGCCAATCCCCCGGTGGCTGCCGTACCTTTTAGAAACCTGCGTCGTGACGTTCCCAAACTCTGCCGCATTACTCTCCTCCCAGGTAAAGTTCAGCTCACGACATGCGCTTCAGCATCGTCCCAATCAATTGCCACGACGTCGCCCTCGGCGAGCGGCGCTGTGTAGAAGGTTTGGTCGGCGAGCGTCACTGTCAGCTCGTCGCCCCAATCCGCTTCGAGGCGCAGCTTGACAATGGCGCCCTGGTATTCGACTGCGGCGACTTGCGACTCCAGCGCCTCGCGCGAGAACACCAGGCCGTTGCCTGAGCCGACCGCTTTCAGACGCTGCCCTGCCCGTTTTATGTGCATTCGATCGCTGCGGATCGCGACATGAACGACGCTGCCCGTCGCTAATCCAGACCTTGCCGTCTCGATCGCGATCCCATGCGGGCCGCGGAGCCGGGCGCCCTTCGCGTCAGCCGCCTCGACAACGCAGCGCAGAACGTTGTGGCCGCCGATGAAGCGCGCAACGAAAGCGGTGCTCGGCCAGTCAAACACGGTGCGCGGCGGCGCTGCCTGTTCGATGCGGCCCTCATTCATCACGATAACGAGATCGGCGAGAGCCAGCGCTTCGTCCTGGCTGTGGGTCACGTGCACGAAGCTGATGCCGAACCGGCGTTGGAAGCGCTTCAGCTCCTCGCGCATGCGCACGCGTAAGAACGGGTCGAGCGCGGATAGCGGCTCGTCGAGCAGCAGCACGCTGGGATTGGTGACGAGCGCGCGTGCGAGCGCCACCCGCTGCTGCTGCCCGCCGGACAGCTGGGACGGCAGGCGCTCCGCCTGCGCCTCCATTTCGACAAGGCGCAGCATCTCGCGCGCCTTAGCGCGGCGCTCGACTTTCGTCGCACCGCGCATACGCAGGCTGAATGCGACGTTGTCGGTGCAATTCAGATGCGGAAATAGCGCGTAGCTCTGGAACATCATCGCGGTACGCCGCCGCGCCGGCGGCAGATCGGTCACGCGCTCGCCGCCGACGGTAACGTCACCGCTGGTCGGAGGCTCGTGGCCGGCGATCATGCGCAAAGTCGTCGTCTTGCCGCAGCCCGAAGGACCGAGCAGGCAACAATAACTGCCGCCGGGAAGCTCGGCCGAAATCGCGTCGACCGCTACGGTGCGGCCGAAGGTCTTGGTCAGCTCGATGAGCCGAACTTCGGACGACGCTGTCATCACCGGTCAGCCGCGTGCAATTGTCGGGCCAGCAAGCCGCTGTTCAGCAGGGGCGGCGGGCTATCACCGCGATAGGCCCGCCGCCGTCGGGTCCCTGGTGCTCGGCGCCGCCCGAGACGAACAAGTCGGTGCGGCCGATGACTCCGGCGAGCACACCGCCGACGAGCGCGCGCGCATGGCGGCTCGCCTGGATATCGCTGTCGTCCCACATCACGTGACGCGCGCCACGGATTGTGCCGCTGCGCGAAGCCTCGGCCTTGGCGAGCACGGCCAGAATGCGCGAGGCCGATGCTTCGTCCAGTTGGCCCGCAATCTTGAAATCGAGCTCACTCAGCACGCCGATTGCACTGGGCAGATCGATCGCGTCCTGCATCACCCCGTGGGCGATCACATTGTCGCCCGACCACGCGGCGCTGTTGCCGAGCACGATGATTTCGCTGTGCAAGAGTTCGACACCGGCCGAAGCGCTGGCACGCGGCGACCACAGGCCGAAATCGCCCCCAATCGCCTGGTCATCGAGCGCCGCAGGGTCGACTTCGCCAAGGGCGAGCGCCGCTCCGAGCGCCGAGGCCCCGCGCGACAAGGCCATTGAGGTGTAGGTATCGTCGGTCGCCGTGGTCGTACCACGTGATGCGGACTCAGCCATGCGCTCATTGGTCAGCAGCGGACATTTGATCTGTACCCAATGGACACCGACATTATCGGCGATTGCCGCGCGCTTCATCGCCTCACGCACCGCGACCGCCGTCAACTCCACTTGCGGCATGCGGCCGATCTGCTCGGGCGAGAGCATCCGGGTGGACGCCACCCCGACTGCAAGGGATTTGCCACCGGTGGGCGGCGTTCCCCGGTCGCGAACGGCAAACACAAGAAAATGCGGCGACAATCCGCCCTCTGTGCCGCCAGACATCACCATGGCGACGCGCGCGGGCACCTCCTCGGCGGTGATGCCGAGCGGCTTCGCGAGGGCGACCGAGAGGGCCATCGTCGCATACCCGCGGGTGAAGTCGTTGACGCAGCCGTTGCCTTCGGTCTTGCCGAGGATCGCCCTGATTTCATGCGGGGCAGTCAGCCCGTCGTCGATCAGCCGCAGAACTGCCGAGGCGTCGCCGGGGTTGCACATTGGCACGCGGTAGACAATACATTCCATCTACCGGGCACCTTTAGGAGTGCGCGTGAAGGCGCCAGGTAACCGGTTTGCGCGCCAGCATCAGTGGATTAGAGGATAAATCGATGAATTCGACGCGGAGCTGGGCGAAATCCGGCGTGGCGCGGTCACGTCCCGGCAAGCGGCCGCCAGCAATGTTTGACGCTTCACCCATTCATTTGCATTGAGGGCTCTAAAGATGGCTGTACGTACGGTTGCCGGCAAAAAGGCCAATTGCCCATACCAATAGGCGATCCGCTGGACCCATTCGGTGAACGGGCGCTCATGAATCTCCCAAGCGGAGATGCCGTCGAGCACATCGCCTTCGCGATCGATCATGTGAGCCAGCACGAAGCCGGACATCATCGAGCATCCGCCTCCTTGGCCGAGAAAGGGCGGCTGCGCGCTGGCCGCGTCCCCAACGATCGCCACCCGGCCGCTCGACCAGCCCTCGAGCCGGATTATCTCGAACCAGTCCCCTCGTCCTTCATCGGGGATCCGGTCGATGATCCAACCCAGATGAGGAAACAGCGAACGCCAAAAGCCGCGATCGATCGGCACCGCATTGCCCGAAGTATCACCTGCCAATGAAGAAAATTGCACATAAGCAAGTTCAGTGGTGCACGGCGCGTAGAGCAGCCGGCGCGACCCATTCCAGTTCTCGCAATGGGCTTGCCCAGCTGCCGTTTCGAGCTCATCCGGCTCGCGACGGATCATCGCCCGATAGCCGAATTGGTTTGCCGGACGCCGCCATTTCAGCAGACCGAGGCTGTCGCGGACCGGCGAGTTGACACCGTCGGCGCCGACAACGAGGTCGGCGTGCCGCGAGCTTCCATTCTCAAAATGCAGCCACCCGTCCGGATTCGCCGCCACCGCGCGCGAATTGAACACAACCTCACCGCCAGTGTCGATGAGGGCCTCATGGAGCGCCGTCAGCAGGGTTTCGCGCAACGGCACATAAAGGCGAAGACCCCGGCCGACACGGCTGCTGGCGAATACGCTGCCATTGTGGTTGCGCTTTTCATGGCGGGAGGCCGGGATGACGCCGGCAGTTACTCGAGTCAGCACGCCCAATGCGTCGAGCACCCGCAACCCGTTTTCCCAAATGTGGATCCCCGCGCCGACAATTCGCAGTGCGCTGTCCTGCTCATGGACGCAAACGCGCCAGCCCTTCTGCGCAAAGGCGAGACCGGTCGTCAGCCCCGCAATGCCACCACCGGCAATCTCGACCGTGCGCTTCATGTCGCAAACGCCGGGATCGAAAACCGCGGTATTGCTTGCGGCAGTTCGAGCGCGACATCAGCTGCTGCGTGACCGACGGCGAGTGGTGCGCCGACTTCACCAAAGGGGGCAAATGCCTCGGAAGTAAGCTCTGCAACGGCGATGGGGTCCATCCCGGCCGCTCCCTCGCAAATTTCGAGAAGAAGTCGCCGGTGTCAAGCAGGATTCGTGCCAGTCGGAACCGTGCCTATCCGCTTAGCGCACCGTCGCCCGTCACTCGCGACTGGTAGCGGCCGTCTGCACGCCTCACCCCTGGGCGGCTTGCAGCTCCAGCAACTCTGGGTCGGAATATTGCGGACGTAGTGGTTGGGGCTTGGCGAGCAATGTCTGGACGTGGCAATCGCCGGGGCCGTCGTTGAAGACCTCGTGGTTCAGGAACGGCGGCAACGCAACGAGATCCCAGCGGCCCAGCCGAATGTCGCAGCTCTCCCCACCTTCCCAGCAGCGCACGAGGCATTCGCCTTCCAGGATAAAGAAAACCTCGTCGGTTTCGTGACAATGGACCGGAATGCGATTTCCCGCGGGCATTGTCTGTATCGACATTGTGAAGGCCGTCGCCGCGATGGCGCCGCGCAGATCCTTGGGATCTGCCGAGCCGCTGGCCCCGAGGTAGCGGCGTTGAGCACGGGCGTAGCGCGGGTCGCGGGCGGTCTCGAACCCGAATACCGACCAGTCTTCTCGGCGATCGGCAAACCGTGCGACACGGCCGGTCAATTTGTTCTCAAGCGGTAATTTCTCCTCGAGCATTGATGCCTCCTGTTTTAAGCGAGCTCAGGATAGCCGAGTTCGGCTGCTTCGTGCTCGTATTCGAGCAGCCGGCGATAGGCGGCTGCGGGCACATCCACGATGCCGGTTATGCAGAGACCAGCGCGGGCTGTTGCAGTGTGCGGCTCACATCCCAAGCGGGTCAGGGCATCGCGCAAAATTGCCACGGTCGCCGTCGGCGTCGCGGCCGACGTCACGAAGGGTATCGCCGGGCTTGCTGGCGTCCGCGCGAGGACGCGGACTTGCCGCGCCGCTTCGGGGCGGTAATGACACCAGAAGGCGTAGGTGACGTTGTCGACTGCGGTCGCATCGGCTTCGCCGCGCGAGATGCGGTCGAGATTGCCGGGATAACTCCCCGTTTCAACGACCTTCGAGAAGAAGGGGCGTCCATCGGCGATGTCTGCCAGGGCGCGCCGCGGCAGGTTCATCCCCGAATTGGAATGACGATTGTTGAAGAGGAAAATACTGCCGCGCAAATCGGGCAATTCGCGCGCGGCTGATCCGGCCGGCACGACGAACAGCCCGCAATGAGTGGGCCCGTCGCACCCAGGCACGGCATAGCACGGCGTGCCAAGGCGGATGGCCTGCCCGGAAAAGATCGTCTCAAGCGGGTAGCCGCAGGTCTGTGAGAAGAGTACCTCAGGGCCGATCCGCTCCGGCACCGGCAGTCGGTCGAAGGTCAACCTCTCAGGAAGCTCGCGCAGCCCCGCCTCGACCAATAACTCCCGCAGCGCTTCCCAGAAACGCGTGTTATCCGCCCGCATTTCGGGCAGGTTGTACATCGGGAGGCTCACGGTGGGGGTCACCGCGCCGCCTCGATCGCCGCGAGCACGCGTTCCGGCGTGAACGGGATTTGCGTCGGCCTGGCACCCACCTTCATCGCCACCGCCTCGTCGGGGCTGCGGCGACTAGGGCAGTCATATGACGCCCCCGACCGGCATCTCGCCGCCACACCACCGCTGCATCGCCAATTCTCCGAGCGCAACGATGCCGTAGAGGGCGAGCCCGATGCCGCAGAGCAGCACGATCGCTGCGAGCACCGTCGCGGTCTCGCCAGCCGAGGAGGCGAACATGATGATGTAACCGAGGCCGGCCTGGGCGGTGATGAACTCGCCGACGATAACGCCGATCATCGCCATCGTCACGCCGACCTTCATCCCGGCGAAGACGAAGGGCATCGCATAAGGAAACCGCGCTAGGCGGAACATTTGCCATTCGCTCGCGGTGAGCGATCGAGCAAAGCAGCAGGACCTCGGGCTTGGCGCTGACGAGGCCGGTGGCGGTCGACACGACGACCGGAAAGAAAGCGATGAAGATGGCGACGACGATGCAGGATTTACTGCCGACGCCGAGCCAGACGATGAAAAGCGGCGCCAGCGCGATCTTCGGAATCAGCTGGAACATGACGATGTTCGGGTAAAGCGCCTCACGCACCCAGGCCGAGAAGGTGATGGCGACCGCGAGCGCAACCCCGAGCAGCGTCGCCAATCCGAAACTGACGACGGTCTCGATTGTTGTCGGCAAGGCATGCTGGAAAAGGATCTCGTAATTCTCCGACAGCACTGTCCAGACCGCAGAGGGCGGCGGCAGCAGCAACGGTGAAATCCGGGTCACTCGGCACAGGATCTCCCACGCGAGCGTCACCAGCACTGCGAAGCCGAGCGGCAATAGCACGCCGCGGCCGATACGCTGCCATCCGTCCGGTTCGCTGTCGCCCAGCCGGACCGGAGAGGCTACGGCATCCTGCAGAGCAGCCATTTACGCAGAGCTCAGCTTTATGTATTTGGTGAATTCGGCGACGCGTTCGTGGACTCGCTCCCATTCCGCCGGCAGGCTCGACGAGCCGAACCCCATGATCGCGTCGGCCTGCTTCTGCATGAGGATGCGTTCGAGCACCTTGTTGTCGACATGGACCAGCTCGACCGAGTTCAGACAAAACCGGGTTTTTTGGCGGAGGCCAGGAACGGGAATTCGCCCGAGGTCGGGACGGCCCCGATCTTCTTGCCGGCGAGGTCCCGCGGCTTCTGGTCTGGCCATTGTCGCCCCCGAGATGGGTGTGGTCTTTGCTCGCCTTGCCATCGGCCTGGTGTCCTCATTCAGCCGCCTGCAGCATGCCGGGGTGCAGCGCCTGCCGCATGGTGTGCTCGTAAGCCTCCAGCCAAGACTGATCCTCGGGGGCGATCAGATCGCCGGAGCGGATTGCGGCACTGATACGCGGGTCATCGACCAGCGGCGGGATAATTCCATCGTCGCGCAACGCCCGCGCAGCGTCGAGCAGCCGCCGGCGCGTCATCACGATCATACGGTCGCTCGGAGCCAAATGTTCGAGGGTGCGGTCGGAAATTTCGCCCATGCTGACAGTCACCGCCAAATCCTGCGGAAAAACCCCGTCGATGCCAGTGTAGCTGATCGTGCGCTGGGCCTCGCGATCGATCAGGAAGTCGTTGTCCGGATTGGCCACCGGGCGCCACCGGCCGAACCAATCGGCGCTGTTCGGCAGAGTGTCAGTTGTGCGTGCGAGCAGCGGCAGCGGCGCGCCGGTCTTGTCGCGGGTCAGCACTGGAGTCTTGTGCTTCCAATTGAATTGAAACGACATCACATGCGTGTCGTCCATCGGCACCCAAGCCTGCGTCAAGACGTTGTCGGTCAGTGGTCCGTTCGGGAACAAGGTCCAGAACGGAAATGCGAAATGGGCAAAGCGATAATAGAGATGCCCCGGCTCCGCCGGACGATAGGCGGCGTACATCGTCCCCCAATCGGTCGTCTGGACGTGGTAGCGCGGGGCACGGTCGATCAGCTGGAACCGCTCGAGATGGTTGGGGTCGATATCGGCGAACTCGACTTTGCCGGTGTGCAGAAAGCTGAAGTGCGACGTGTCGATGTCGCCTTCCAGGGCCTGCAGCCAATTGCACTCGCGCATGACGCAGGAGATGTTGACTTCTTCGGCAGGACAGAGCGTGGCCTCGATCGCCGGCATTGGCGGCGCCGCCTCGCGCTCGCCCATGTAGACGTAAACGAGCCCGCCGCGTTCGGCTGCTCTATAAGCTTTGGCCTTGACCTTCTGCCGGAAGTCCTGGTCGGCCGGCAGATTGGGCATCTCCAGGCAGTTGCCGGCGGCATCGAACTTCCAGCCATGATAGATGCAGCGCAGACCGCCTTCCTCATTGCGGCCGAAGAACAGCGAGGCGCAGCGGTGGGGACAGCGGTGGTCGAGAACGCCGATCCGTCCGGTGCTGTCGCGGAATGCAATCAGCCGCTCGCCCAGCAGCATGAGCCTCAGCGGATCGCCATCGGCAACCAGCTCCGACGATAGGCAGGCCGGCAGCCAATATTGGCGCATCAGCGCGCCCATCGGAGTGCCGGGGCCAACCCGGGTCAGCAATTCGTTTTCGGCGCGAGAGGTCATGTCGTGGCTCCTCCGGTGCTGGATGGAAGGACTGTCGGTCAGCCTAGATATTTGTCGAATTCGGCGACCCGCCGGTGGACGCTCGCCCACTCCGTCTCGGTCAGCCTGATCTTGCCGGCAAAGCGGTTGGTATAGATCGCGTCGGGATCGGGCCGCTTGGCCCCCCGCTCCATCAGATACTGCATGACGAGATCGGTCGTTTCGGCATAGCCGGCCGGGTCGGACCATCCCAGCCCGTGCTCGCGCGCCTCGGGCCGGTCGATGCCGTGGTGCCACATGCCGAGCCCAATGCGGGCGAATTCCTTGGCGCTCGGGTTGAGCGTCATCTCGGGCACCTCCTTCTGGAATATGTCGAGCAATTCCTGCGGGTTGGTCAGAGTAAAGGCGAGTGCTTCGAGTAGGCCGCTGGTCACTGCCTCGCAAAGAGCCGGGTCGTTTTCCAATGTCTTCTTCTGCGTCGTGATCGTCTGGCCGTCGTTCCGGATACCGGCAGAGCTGTAGAGAAACCAGCGGTTCGGGACACCTTTCGACAGCATCGCCGGTCCGCTACCGAGCGCAAACGAGGTGATCGCGTCGACCTGTTTTTCCATTAGCACGCGCTCGAGCACTTTGTTGTCGACATGGACGAATTCGATCGAATTGGCGGCGAGCCCGACTTTCTCCGCGTAGGCGGGGAAGAACGGAAATTCGCCGGAGGTCGGCACCGAGGCCGCCTTCTTCCCCGCGAGGTCCTGCGGCTTCAGGATCCGGGAGTCGTCAAGCACGCCCACGCCCATCGTCGAATCGTAATCGCAGGTGCAGAGCGCGATCAGCGGCAAGCCCTTCGCCACCGCCAGGATCAGCGGCGGCGCCGCGACGATGCCGAAATCGAACTGCCCGGTAGCGATGGCCTGCGACGACGCCACTGAGCCGAAGCCGCGGGCGATGTCGAGATCGATGCCGCGCGCCTTCATCATCCCTTTGGCGCGCGCGACAAAGACATGGACCGAATTGCCCTGCGCCAGCCAAGCCAGCGTGAATTTGACGGAACGGGGCCCGGCAATGGCCGGCAATGGCAGTAGAGCCGAAGCTGCCACTGCCGTCCTGGCGAAAAAGTCCCGTCGAGTAATCCCGCGTCGCAGTGTCATTTGGCCCCGCTCCCGTCGTCACTGCCTGCCGTAGGAGCGGCGCATAAGCTGCTCAGCGAACGCGACCGCCCCAAACAGCGAGAACTCCGATAACGCACAGCACAAACAGCGCCGCGAAAATCAGGCCGGTTTCCATACGCGAGCTCGCGTACAGGATGTAGAAGCCGAGCCCCGCCTTGGCCGAGATGAACTCGCCGATAATCACGCCGATGATCGCCATCGTCATCGCGATCTTCATGCCGCTGAAGATCGCCGGCAGCGCAAATGGGAAGCGCACCGTCACAAAGGATTGCCATTTGGATGCCGTCAACGAGCGGCAGAGCCGCAATGCAGAGGCCTCCGTACCGGAGAAGCCGACGGCTGCCGATATCACTACCGGAAAGAAGGCGACAAACGTGGCGAAGGTGACGCGCGACTCGCTGCTGATCCCGAGCCAGACAACGAACAACGGGGCGAGCGCGACCTTTGGGATCAACTGAAAAACCACCAAGTTGGGGTAGAGCGTGTCGCGCAGCAGGGGTGAATAGGTGATAGCCGCGGCAAGTCCGATGCCGAGCGCCGTCGCCATTGAAAATGCCATTAGTGAGTCAAGGGTGGTCGGGATCGCGTGGTGCAGCAGAACGGGCAGATTGCGCCAAAGCTCGGCGGCGATCTCGACCGGCGGCGGTAGGATCACCGCCGGAATACGCATCCCAGTAACGACAAGCTGCCAAATCAGCAGCACTCCTCCAGCGGTCGCCAGCGGCAGGATGAAAGGGCGCAGCTGACGCAGGCTAGGGCCGAAGATGGCTCGCGACGCGATCCCGGTCGGACCCGCCGCGAACCGTGGCGCGGCATGGCTTTCGGCAGTCATGTAACGAGCTCCGGCCGCGCCGCGGCCGCGTCGATCCTTGACCCGCGATAATGGCTCTCCTCGATGCGCTCGCGCAAATGGCCGCAGATTTCGTTGAACTCCCGGCTCTCCCCAATTGCCATCGGACGCGGCCGCGTGAACGGGATCGTCAAATCCTCGACGATCGTCGCCGGGCGCCGGGTCATGACCAGCACGCGGTCGGCGAGAAACACCGCCTCGCGAATGCTGTGAGTCACGAACAGTGCGGTCTTGGTGTATTGTTGCCACAAATCCTGCAGCAACTCGTTCATCTCGTCACGCGTGATGGCGTCGAGCGCGCTGAACGGCTCGTCCATCAGCATGAGCTCGGGGTCGTAGGCGAGCGTGCGGCAGATCGCGACGCGCTGGCGCATCCCGCCCGACAGCTCATGCGGCTTCTTGTGTACGAAGTCCGCAAGACCAACGCGCTCGAGCAGTTGCCGCGCGCCGTCGCGATAGGCGTCGAGCGGGCGCTTCAGGATGCGGATCGGGAACAACACATTGTCAAGCGCGCTCTTCCACGGCAGCAAAGTCGAATCCTGAAACATGATGCCGATGCTGGTGCGCGGCCCGGCGATTGCGGAGCCGTCCACGGCGATTTGACCTGTCGTCACCGGCTCGAGCCCGCCGACCATCATCAACAACGTGCTCTTGCCGCAGCCCGATGGTCCGAGGATCGCGACGAATTGTCCGCGCGGCACGGAAAAGCTGACCGAGCTCACCGCCTCGACCGCATTTGGCGTGCCGTTGCGATAGATTTTGCTGACCTCGGCAACCTGTACGTAGGGCCGTCGTTCGACAAAGGGCATGGATCGCTCCCGAGTAGCTCTTCGCAAGAGGCGTGCCAGCCTTCGCCTTTAGCTCACATAGGGGCGGAACTCCTGCGCGTTCTTCTGGGTCTGCTCCCACTCGGCGGGCGTGAGCTTGAGGCTGCCGACGAAGCGGTTGGTCATCATGTCGGCTACTGCTGGCCGCTTATCGGTGTCGCGGGCGATGTATTTCATCACCAGGTCGGTCATCACCTCGTAGTCCTTGGGCTCCATATAGCCCATCCCGTTCGTCTTGATGATGTCGCGCGCGCTGACATAGATGTTAATGCCGGTGCCGACCCGGATTTGCTCGCGCGCCTGGGTCGCCAGCGCCATTTCCGGGACCTGCTTGAAAAAAACTTTCATTGCCTCGGCGGGATCGAGCATCGTCGCCTTGAGGCCTTGCAGTGCCCCATCGACGAACGCAGCGCATAATTCCGGCTCCTCGGCGAGCCGTTTCGGCTGTGTCATCACGGCGGTGCCGTAATTCAGCAATCCGAAGTCGCTGAACAGCATGAACCGTGCCTTCACTCCGGTGGCGATATAGGTCGGCATCGCGCTGCTGGCGTAACCGGAGATCGCATCGACTTTGCCCTCGGGCAGCAGGCGGTCGCGCACCTTGTTGTCGACCTGAATGCGCATGACCTTCGCCAGATCAAAGCCCGCGTTTTCGGCAAAGGCCGGCAGGAAAGGATACTCGCCCGAAGTCACGGTTGACGCCATCTGCCGACCCTCGAGGTCCTTCGGGGTCTTGATCGGCCCGTCGATCAACGTACCGATGCCCATCGTCGCGTCATATGCGCAAGCAGCGAGCGCCACCGTCGGCAACCCTTTGGTGGATTGCAGGATTGCGGCCGAAGGCGAGCACATGCCGAAATCGAACCGGGCTTCTCCGATCGCCTGCGCCGCAGCGACGGAGCCCGATCCACGGGCGATGTCGACATCGAGCCCGTGCTTTTCCCAGAAGCCCATCCCCTTGGCGACAAAGGTGAAGAGATTGCTGCCCTCGGCGACCCAAGGCAGCGTGAAATGGACCGCTTTCTTGTTTTGCGCATAGACCAGCCGGGGAAGGGTAAGACCGCCAGCGGCGATGCCCAAGGCTTTCACAAATCGACGGCGCGATAACCGGCGTGCGATGCTCATCGCTTTCTCTCCGCGCTCGGGCTAAGAGGTCGCCGTCCAACTCGCAGGAAGCGTGCCATCCTCGTGCTGGCACATGTCTTGCGGCCGCTTCGAACGACCCGGCGGAGGATTGGCGATGACCGGAGGAGCGAATTCGCGCTACGCTTGGCTCGACTACGAGGGTGAGGGTGTTGATCCCGGCAAAGGCGCCTTCCCTTGGTAGCAGCTGTCCGGTTACGGCGACCGGCTGCCGTCGCAGCTGTACGGCGGACAGCAGTAGCGCGTAGCGTTGGCCCAGGCGCTCGTCGTCGAACCGATGCTGCTGTTACTCGACGAGGCGCTCGGCGCGCTCGACAAGAGTTTGCGCCAGAACATGCAAACGGAACTGCGCGGGTTGCAGCAGCGACTTGGGATACCGCGGTCATGGTCACCCATGACCAGGACGAGGCGCTGACGATGGCCGACCGGATCGTCATCATGCGCGATGGCTGGGTCGAGCAGATCGGCACTCCCTCCGAGGTCAATCAGCGGCCGGTATCGCGCTTCGTCGCCGATTTTCTCGGCGCGGCGAATTTCATTCGCGGTCGGATCGAACGCGTCGTCAACGGAGCCAGTCTCGTGGTCGTGCCGGACGGGCCGACCCTCACCGTGCCGGCCCCGCGGGCAATTGGCAGCCAAGTGACCGTGGCGCTGCGACCGGAATTGATTGCGCTGATGCCCGTCGCGGCCAATGGCAACCCTACGCCCAACACGACACCCGCTATCGTCGAGCAGGTGATCTATCACGGTTTCGTCCGGCATCTTTATTTGCGGATGCCCAATGGCGCACCGCTGATTGCGTTCCGGCAGAACCGCGCCGAGACTGGCGACGCGTCCACTCCCGGTACAGTGCTGGCACGCCGCCTGGCCCGCCGAAAGCGGCCATATTGTCCGCGACGAGACTGCCGAGCCTGCGTCAGTTGACCAGGTCGACTGTCTTTCAGGTGAATTTCGCGGCAAGCGGCGGCGGACCGAGCAAGGCTGGGTCAAGGCGGAGCAGCATCAGCAGCGTATCCGCTAGCGCAGCCAAATCCTTGCGCGCGGATTCGGATGTCAGCGCGCCGTCGCGGAAATCTGCACCGGTAAGGTAGACGCCGGTGGGCGCGACCAGTGCCCCGAACCAACCAAGAACCTGGCGCAATTGGGCATCGACTGCGAGATAGTGATGGGCGGAACCGCCCATCGCGACGATGCCCACCGGCTTTCCCTGCAGCGCCTCGACCGGCACGATGTCGAGTAGGTTCTTCAGCACCCCCGGAAAGCTCGCCCGGTAGACCGGTGCGGCGATAAGCACCGCCGCCGCAGCGGCGATCCGGCCGACTGCCTGACGGGTTTCCGCTGCGTATCCGTCGAGCGGTCGCCCGTCGCAGGTATCGATAGGCAGTTCGGCGAGATTCATGACATCGACGTCGATGCCCTCGGCATCGCTGCGAACCGTCTCCGCCACTGCCACGATCGCCGCGGCCAGCCGGCCGGGCGGTGTAGCGGCCCCGACCACCATCAAAAGCCGTGGAATTTCAACCATCACTGAACCTTCTGTTGGAGAAGTAGTAAATCGCCCTATTGCGCGAGTATGCCTCGAAAGGGCACGTGACATGCCAGCCGCTCTCAGCGCCGCGGCTAATTGGCGCGCTTTGTGCTTCGCGCGATAATGCCAGGCGGCAATCACAAAACCGATAGAGAACGCCGATGATCCGCACCGGACAGCAATACCGAGACTCGATCCGCGACGGCCGCCAGGTCTGGATGAATGGCGAGCGCGTCAAAGACGTGACCGTGCATCTGATGTTCCGCCCCCTCGTCGATGTGCGGGCGCGCATCTACGACATGCAGCACGACCCAAGGTTTGCACACGAGCTGAGCTACTGCAGTGACGCGGGCGAGGTCTGCGCGGTCAGCCTCAAGCTGCCGCGCACGCAGGCCGACTGGCACGCCAAGCGTGAGGCGGTCGAGGCGGTACTGAACGAGATCGGCGGCGTCGTGACACGGGTCGGCGACGAGACCGTTGGCGAGATGTGGTCGCTGTTCGATGGGCAGGACATTCTGGACGAGGTGGATCCCGCCTTTTCGGAAAACATCCGCCGGCACGTCGATCGCGTTGTGCGGTTGGACCCGTTTCACGTCTCGGCCAATACCGACCCCAAAGGCGACCGATCGAAGCGGCCGCAGGAGCAGGACCCCGACATGCTTTTGCATGTCGTCAAGGAGACGGATGCCGGCATTGTCGTGCGCGGCGCCAAATTCGAAACCGCCGCCGCTTACTCCAACCAGGCGTTCACTAAGCCGACGATCGCCAATTGGGGCGACGCAGAGCTTTCCGACTATGCGGTCGGTTTCATCTGCGAGCTCGGCTCGCCGGACCTGAAGTTCATCTGCCGGACCGGTTTTGCCGGCCGTGCCCCTGTCGAGGATTACCCGCTCGCCAACCGCTTCGACGAGATCGACACGCTCGTCATCTTCGATGACGTGTTGATACCCTGGGAGAACGTGCTGTTCTATCGACATACCCGGGCCGCAACCTTTATCCGCGCGACATTGCACCGCTACAGCGCCTACGCCTTCGTCCTGCGCAGCCTCAAAGTCGCGGACATGATGATCGGGGCAGCGCTGTTCAACGCGCGCCAGACCGGCCTCGACAAGCAGCAGGCGGTTCAGGAGAAACTCGCGCTGCTCGCCTGCTACCGCGAGGGGATCAATGCCCATCTGACGGCCGCGATCGCGATGGCCGAGGAGAGCCCGGGCGGCCTTTTGATGCCGAACCAATCATTGCTCTACACGGGGCGCGTGCTGGCCTCTTCGCAGCTGAACACGATGATGCACCTCTGCCGCGAGCTGTGCGGCGGTCAGATCTGCGTCACCCCCGATTTCGCCGCGTTCCAGAACCCCGAAACCGCATCCTGGCTCAACAAATACTACTCGATCGGCGCGGATTGGCAGTCGGAGGACCGGCGGCGCCTGCTCGCCTTCGCGCGCGATCTGCTCAATTCCGATTACGCCGGCCATCGGCTCACCTTCCAGCTATTCGCCCAGTCGCCACCCTTTGCGAACCTCGCCGCGGTGTACCGGAATTTCGACTGGGACGCACCGCTCCGCTTCGTGCACAAATCCGCTGGCCTCTCGGAGCGGGTGCTTAGGGGCATCGAGCCGCCGCGGCCGCGCGCCGCCGGCATGTGACATCACCTGCCCGACTGCCTGCCGCCATCCGTCGTTCAGCCGGCTCAATGCCGTGAGGATATGCTGCCAACGACGCACGAGGCGAGGCGCGCCCGGTCCGACCAAGCCGCGCGAAGCCGCGTTGCGGCAGGTTTGTGGCACGTGACTTGCTGTAGAAGATAAGCTTTACGCTCTGCAGGATTGGGTTTGATTAGTAAACTTTGGCGTGACTTGACCCGTTATGCTTTGCAATGGTTCGATCATTCGCGCAGAGGTTCGGCTCCCGCCACAGTCGCGATGTTCGCGCACTCGTGATTCGTGTAAATGGCAGGCAGCTCGTGCGAACGAGCCAGCTTGTCGAGGCCCAATGGGCTGTGCGGGCCGCGGCACAGGCGGGAGAGGGAGCGGAAATTGTGGATGACGAAACGGGTCAGGTGATCGAACGGCACCCGCCGCAGACTACAGAGGCCTAATCAGCTTTTCACTCAGGCTGATCGCTGCCGTCCGAAAGACGAGGGGTCGCGCGATCACCCCTCTCATCGCTTCTGTAGCCGGCCGCATATCACGTGTGTCGTGCGCTCGAAATATCGGCCGACCTGCGGCCATTATCTGGCGCCTGTTGCGCCTCTCCGGCATCACGACACCGATCACCGGCTTGGGCAGACTGTTGCGCGAGCGCTGAAGACAGGCCAAAGCTATAGGGGTTGGTTGTGACGATAGGAGGATCAGATGATCAAGGGTCTGCACCATAATGCGTATCGCTGCAGGGATTCCGAGGAGACGCGGGCTTTTTACGAGGATTTCCTCGGCCTGCGGATGGTCAGCGCTTTCGAGATAAACGAAGGTCGCGCGCTCCATACCTTCTTCGAGATGGATGACGGCTCCTGCCTCGCCTTCTTCGAAGTGCCCGGCTCACGCTTCGATTTCAAACGCCAGGACTTGCTGGATCTGCACATTGCGCTCGGGGTCGAGCCCGAGACCTTCGACGCCATGCTGGAGAAGGCCAAGGCCGACGGTCGAGAGGTGCGCGGCCCGGTCGACCACCGCTTTGTCCGGTCGATCTATTTCCGCGATCCCAACGGCTATGTCATCGAATTGACCGCCAGCACGGGGAAGCACGGCGAGATCATGGATCCGGCGGTCTCGAAGCCGCACGAGGCGCTGGCGCACTGGCAGGCGACGAAGAGCCATTGATCGCGCCGCGCCGGATCGAGAAGTGAAGCGAAGGGCACGAAAACCCATCGACCCCAATCGGGCGTCTAGATGAGGCCGGTGTAGAACGAGGGCTTGCTCGCCATTCACGTTGCGTAGCCGAACGGATAAATGACGAAGGTTACAAACGCCGCCCGTAGGCGACGAAGGCGATCGCCCGCCTGAAATCCGCGCCGCGCAGTTGGCGATTCCGACGCGGCTGCCGCGGCCCTTTGATATCATCCTCTACCGTAGCCCCCAACAAATGCTTTCCCCTGGAGAAAACCGGATGCAATCCATCGTAGGTACCTGGAAACTTCTCCACGCCACTGCCCGAGACGCAGCGGGCGCGGCGCGCCCGTTGCCTTACGGCGGCAAGGCTCTCGGCCGCGTCACCTTTACCGCTGACGGGCGCATGATGTCCGTTGTATGCGACGGACGGAAGGAGCTGCCGGCCGGCGTCAGCCGGGAATACAGCTCCTATTGCGGTAACTACACCTATGATGGCGAGCGGCTTGTCACTCGGGTTGACGCGGCGTCGGACCCGACCCGGATCGGCAGCGACCAGGTGCGCGGGGTGCGCTTCGTGGGCGAGCGCATGGTCCTCGTTCCGCCGCCGCGCCAGACCGGCGAAGGCGAGGAACACCGGGAGATCACCTGGGAGCGCATCGCGGCGGAGTAGATCCGACCAGGAACCGAAAGACGCTATGGGGCAGGCGGCGAGGAATGGCAACTTCGTCGCTGCAATCTAATCGATGGAGTGCCCCGACGCCCCAGCCGAACGACTTCGGCCTGCGCCGGGGCAGGGTTTGAGCAGATCCCTCGTCGCCCGGGACCAAAACGTTCCGGTTGACACCGAAACAAGATTATGAACAGGTCGCGGCAACAATGGGGAGGGCTGGTGGCGCCAGGCGCGATGCGGGAACTTCTGCCGATGATCGCGCTGATCTGCGGCACCCTGCTGAACAGCGCATCAGCCGAGGAGTGGGCCGCTCCGGATGTCGACGTGTTACCGATGGACGCGTTCGGCCGGACGGTACGCTTTCGGCCGTGACCTGATTGTGAACACCGCGGCGACGATCGGGCCGGACGCCAGTGATCCTGCGAAACGGTTCTCGGGCAACGGGCTCGAATGTCAGAGCTGCCATCTGGGCGGTCAGGAAAATCTCGCTCGTTGCCGAGTTGGTGCGGCCGCGGCTCGCTATCGACGAAAACGGCGACGTCGAAAGCATCCTGCGCGCTAAGCACAGGGTGTCCGTAATCGGTGCCAAACGGCATGTTGGCGGCCCCGTGGTTCGCCGAATATCTCCACGACCTGACGGTGTTCCCGAAGGGCAAGCATGACGATCAGGCTGATTTGACCGCGCAGTTCTTGGACTGGTTCAATATCCCGATGTCGTAAAACCCGCTTTTAAGCTGATGCGCGAGAGGATCGACGCGATGAAAGCAGATCTGGACCAAGGACAAGGCTGAATATCACGGCGAGTTCGTCAATTTCCCGACGATGACGACATGGCCAAAGCCAGCTCAGAAACCCTATCCGCCTATCATCGTTGGCGGCGCCTTTCCCCACGCGGCTGGACGTGTTATCCGCCACGGTGACGGTTGGATGCCGATTGCTGGTCGGGCGCCCTACGGCGACGCCAACGAGTACCTCCTCGATGACCGCGGGTACGATCATGCATGCGAGCGAGCTGGCGCTGACAATCTGGGCTTAAACGTGTGTTCCTGTTTCATACCCTAAATCTGGATGGCCTGGACGCTCGTGCATAAGCCCTCTCACATATAGCGAATTGCGTATCAAGCAGATCGAGGTGCCCGAGGACGAGGCGCAACTCATCGGACCAGGTCGGCCGCGATCCAGCCTCGAAGACCAGCCGACTTGCGAGGTCCAAAAGAAATCGACCTTTAACGGTCGGATGCCACGGGCGCCGCGTAGGGTTTTTGATGGAGAAGCTCCGTCCCGGTCAGCATAGCCTGCCCAGCAGTAAGGATAAGTCCGGTGCTTATCCCAGTTCGATCACGCGATGAGGTTACTTTCTATTAGCTTTTCTCTGCTAGGGATACCTCGCCTCAAGTAAGGGAGGTCCTTTGCCCGTCATTGCCGAGCTTGGTGCGTCCGTGCACCCCCGAATTAATCATCTGAAGCGCCTCGAAGCAGAGTTGATCGGCATCATGCGCGAGGTCGTGGCGGAGTTCCGCAATCCGGTCATGCTCTATTCGATCGGCAAGGATTCGAGCGTGATGCTGCATTTGGCGCGAAAAGCCTTCTTTCCGGGCAAGCCACCATTCCCGTTGCTCCACATCGATACCGGCTGGAAGTTCCGGGAAATGATCGCGTTCCGCGACGAGACCGCGCGCCGGCTCGGACTCGATCTCCTCGTCCATACCAACAAGGAGGGTAGAGCGCGCGGCATCAACCCGATCACCTCGGGCTCGGCGCTGCATACCGCGGTGATGAAAACCGAGGCGCTGAAGCAGGCGCTCGACTGTCACCGCTTTGACGCGGCCTTCGGCGGAGCGCGGCGCGACGAGGAAAAAAGCCGCGCCAAGGAACGCATCTTCTCGCTGCGCAGCGCCGAGCACGGCTGGAACCCGAAGAACCAGCGGCCGGAGCTCTGGCGGCTCTATAACACGCGGCTGCGCCAGGGCGAGTCGATGCGGGTCTTCCCGCTATCCAATTGGACCGAGCTTGATGTCTGGGAATACGTCGCGGCCGAGGAAATTCCCGTCGTGCCGCTCTATTTCGCAAAGCGGCGGCCGGTCGTCAGACGCGAGGGTGTTTTGATCATGGTCGACGACGACCGCTTCCCGCTCGAGCCCGACGAGCGCCCCGAAATGCGCCTCGTGCGCTTCCGCACCCTCGGCTGCTATCCACTCACCGGGGCACTCGACTCCGCCGCGGCAACAACCCGTGACGTCATCGAGGAATTGCGCCAATCGCGGCGGTCGGAGCGGCAGGGCCGGCTGATCGACAATGACGAAGAAGCCGCGATGGAGCGCAAGAAGCGCGAGGGCTATTTCTGATGGCCAATGATGGCGGGCTCCTCGTCGCACGACGAGAAAAAGATCTGCTGCGCTTTCTGACCTGCGGCTCGGTCGATGACGGCAAGTCGACCTTAATCGGGCGCCTCCTCTACGAGTGCTCGCTGATCCTCGACGACCAGCTGGCGGCCCTGGAGCGCGAGTTGCGGCGGTTTGATCCAACCACCGGCGATGTCGATTTTTCCCTCTTGCTCGACGGGCTCGAGGACGAACGCCAGCAGCGCATCACGATCGATGTCGCATACCGCTTTTTCGCAACCCAGCAGCGGGCCTTTGCGGTCGCCGATACGCCGGGCCACGAGCAGTATACGCGCAACATGGCGACCGGCGCCTCCACCTGCGAGCTCGCGGTGATCCTGGTCGATGCCCGCAAGGGCGTGTTGCCGCAGACCAAGCGGCACGCCTTTATCAGTACGCTGCTCGGCATCCGGCACTTGGTGCTTGCGGTCAATAAGATGGACCTCGTCGGCTTCGACGAGCACTGCTTCGAGGAGATCGCCGCCCATTTTTCGGCCTTCGCAGCGGGCCTTGGCAGTCCCTCGGTCTGCCATATCCCGCTCTCGGCGAAGTCCGGCGACAATGTCACCAAACGCTCGGCGCGGATGCCGTGGTACCACGGTCCGAGCTTGCTCGAGCACCTCCAGTCGGTTGAGGTGCGAGCGGCCGGCGGGGAGCGGCCGTTTCGTTTTCCGATCCAATGGGTCAACCGCCCGAGTGCCGGATTCCGCGGTTTCTCCGGCACTGTCGTCTCCGGTTCGATTTCACCGGGCGATGCCGTGCTCGTCGCGGGCTCAGGCCGGTCCGCGCGGGTCAAGGAGATCGTTACCTTCGATGGGTCGGTGAATTACGCCGCCGAGGGCGACGCGATCACCCTCACTATCGACAGCGAGATCGACATCGCCCACGGCGATCTCCTCGCGGACCCGCACGACCCGCCGGAATGCGTCGACCAGTTCGCCGCGCATGTGATTTGGTTCAGCGAACAGCCGCTGGTTCCCGGCCGCTCGTATCTGCTGAAGATCGGCACCCGCACGGTGCCGGCCACCGTCACCGCCCTGAAGCACAGGATCGATGTCGAGACATTGGCGCATTTGGCGGACAAGACGCTTGGTGTCAACGAGATCGGGTTCTGCAATCTGTCTATTGCGGTAGCGGTGGCGTTCGACCCTTACGCGGCCAATCGCGACACCGGCGCCTTCATCCTGATCGACCGTTTCACGAACGAGACGGCCGGAGCGGGGATGATCGCCTTCGGCCTGCGCCGGGCAAGCAACATCCGCTGGCAGGCGCTGACCGTGGGGCGCGAGCAGCGCGCCGCGCTGAAGGAACAGGCCCCCGCGGTGCTGTGGCTGACCGGGTTGTCGGGTGCCGGAAAATCGACCATCGCCGACATCATAGAGAAGAAGCTCCTGGCGGCGGGCCGGCACACGATGCTGCTCGACGGCGATAACGTGCGGCACGGGCTCAACCGTGACCTCGGCTTCACCGAGACCGACCGGGTCGAGAACGTCCGGCGCGTCGGCGAGGTCGCGCGGCTGATGACCGAGGCAGGGCTGATTGTGATCTGCTCGTTCATCTCGCCGTTCCGCGCGGAGCGCCGCATGGTGCGAGAGCTGACCGCCCCCATCGTCTTTCTCGAAATCTTCGTCGATACCCCGCTCCACGAGTGCATCCGGCGCGATCCAAAGGGCCTTTACGCCAAGGCGAACGCCGGTAGGATCGAGAATTTCACCGGGCTCGATTCCGCTTACGAGGCTCCCGAAGCTCCGGATATCCGCATAGCGACGGTCGGCGTGACACCCGAGGCCGCCGCGGAAAGCATTCTGGTCGAGCTGCGCCGGCGCGAGATCATCTGACGCACCGGCTGCTTAGTGCGCGAGGAAGCCGGCAGCAATGATCCACTCGGTCGACCTCCTCTATGCGATCTCCGGCTTTTGCGTCGGCGTGCTCGTCGGCATGACCGGGGTCGGCGGCGGCTCGCTGATGACCCCGCTGTTGATTTGCTGTTCGGCATTCACCCAGCGACCGCGGTCGGCACCGATCTCCTCTATGCGGCGGCGACGAAGAGCGTCGGCGCGTTGGTCCACGGCGCCAATCGGAACATCGATTGGCGCATCGTCGCTCGGCTCGCCGCCGGCAGCGTCCCTGCGACCGCCTTGACCCTGCTGGTCTTGTCGGGTTTCGGCATTTACAGCGCTGCGTCGCGGGGTTTGATCACTGCGGTGCTGAGCGGCGCGCTGGCCACGACCGCTGCAGTACTGATCTTCCGAAAGAGCATCCTGGGCTTTTTCGCTGCCCGTATCGGCGAATTGAGTCCGCGCCGCACCGCAGCGCTGACCGTGCTTCTCGGCGCGGCGCTGGGAGTGCTGGTGTCGGTCTCCTCGATCGGTGCCGGTGCGCTCGGCGTGAGCGCCATCATCCTGCTCCATCCGCGGCTGCCGACGGCGCGCATTGTCGGCTCCGACATCGCCCACGCTGTGCCGCTGACCGTCGTCGCCGGAATCGGGCACTGGATGCTGGGCTCGATCGATTGGCATTTGCTCGGCTCACTGCTCGCCGGCTCGCTACCGGGCATCGTGATCGGCAGCTACGTCTCGGTGCGCGTGCCCGACGCTGTCTTGCGCTTCACATTAGCGACGACGCTGCTGCTCGTCGCCGGCAAGCTCGCACTGTAGTGGTCTCCCCATTGTATCACGACTTACCGGCAGGGACCTCCTTGCTCTCTCCAGTCAGCGTCAAGAATTCGCCGCGCTTCCATGAACGTTGTGTGCAGGCTGCCCACTGTGGTGGTCCGCGCATGAGCTCTTGCTGAGCGATGCAGTGAACGTAGAGAATTGAAAGGACAATACCGTATGACGAAATGCGCATTGGTGTGCGGGGCCGGCGGCTTCATCGGCGGCCATCTGGTCAAGCGGCTGAAGCAGGACGGGTTCTGGGTCCGCGGTACCGACTTGAAGTTCCACGAATTTTCGGAAACCGAAGCCGACGACTTTATAATCGGGGACCTTCGGGACGCAGGCTTTTGCCGTGCGATCATCGACCGCCGGTTTGACGAGGTATATCAACTCGCCGCGGATATGGGCGGCGCCGGTTATATCTTCACCGGTGAGCACGATGCCGATTTGATGCACAACTCGGCAACGATAAATCTGAACATGCTCGATGCCTGCCTCAAACGCCGCATCAGAAGACTGTTCTATTCATCATCGGCCTGCATGTACCCAGCCTACAATCAGGAGGACCCTTCGAACCCTAACTGCTCGGAGGATTTGGCCTATCCGGCCGCACCCGACAGTGAATACGGGTGGGAAAAGCTTTTCAGCGAGCGCCTGTACCTGGCCTATCGCCGCAATTACGGGCTGCAGACGCATATCGCGCGCTATCACAATATCTTCGGGCCGGAGGGGACTTGGACAGGCGGCCGTGAAAAGGCGCCGGCCGCGATTTGTCGCAAGGTTGCCATGGCACGCAGCGGTGACGAGATCGAGGTGTGGGGCGATGGCGAGCAAACGCGGTCGTTCCTCTACATCGACGAGTGTGTTGAGGGCACAGTCCGGCTGTTGCGCTCGTCTTTCACCGGCCCGGTCAACATCGGGTCGGAGGAAATGGTTACGATTAATCAATTAGTCGATTTTGTGGCCGAAATTGCCGGCAAGCGGATTGGCAAAAAGCACATCCCCGGGCCGCAGGGCGTGCGTGGGCGCAACTCCGACAACCGGCTCATTTCGCAGAAGCTCGGTTGGCTGCCGACCCAGAGCCTCAGGGAGGGGTTGGGGCGAACCTACCAGTGGATAGAGATGCAGACTAAACGGAACGCGAAGTGATCGGGACCTGCGTTGCCGCAGACGACGAGCTTTTCGGGTTATTACGCTCCGCTATTGCTTGTGCACCAGGAACTACCCGCGCTGTCTGCCAAGCCCGGGGTCACTGATCTGACTTACTGGATGACGCCGCTGTCGGGCGCACCAAACCGAGTGTTAACCGTTGCGGCCTATGGTTATCGCAAAAGTGCCCCAGCGACTATCGAGCAAAACGAAGCCTAAAAAGGACGGAGCATGCGTAGGGTCCTGATAGATGCATATGATTTTGTAGGCTTGGGTGGCGGGGCCGGGGGCTCAGGCAGCTATCTCCTTTCGCTCATTGAGCACGTGGCACGGCTAGTTGACGTGCAGGTGATCGCGTCGGCAAACAACAGCCACTTCTTTAGACCCGTCACCGAGCGGAGAAAGCGCCTCATTGTCGCGGACAAAGGTGAGAGCCACGCCGAGGCGATACGTGTCAGCATGAACGATGCCGACCTCCTCTATGCACCCTTCACTGCCCTGCCCGAACGGGCTACCTATCGGCACATTCCCGCGGTTACGGCAATCCACGATCTGCAACATCGGTTTCTGAAGAGTTTCTTTCCTCAGTCCGAGCGGATTGAACGCGACAACGCCTATTTCGACGCAGTCGCCGAAGCGGACGCTGTTCTCACCTTCGCGCAGGTAGAACGGCAAAATATCACGAAACTGTACAACGTTCGCGGCAACATTGGTGTTGTTCCCCACGCTCCCTTTCTAGCGGAAGAAATAGAGCGGGATTTCGGCGATGCCCCGATAGATTCTGATCGGAATCCGTATTCAAAGAAATTTGGCCGATACGTTCTTTATCCGGCGGTGAATTGGCCACACAAGAACCATTATCGCTTGATCGAGGCATTTCGCTTTCTCTCTCAAGAATTGGCTGTTCCCGAGGTGAAACTGGTGCTCACGGGAGCTTCTTGTGTCGAGCACCGCCAACATTTCTATAAAGGGCTATTGGACCAGTCGTGGGCTCAGGGGCGGGTCATCAACCTTGGGTTTGTCTCGAGCCTGCAGCTATTCATGTTGATAAGAGGTGCCGAAGCGCTTGCCTTCCCCTCAATGTACGAAGGGTTTGGTATTCCGGTCCTGGAGGCGATGCGGATTGGAACCCCAGTGATCGCCTCGGACCTTGCTGTGATGCGCGAGTGGTTTGGCGAGTGCTACGAACCGTTTCGTAACATCCGCAATTCCTGGGCAATGGCTGAAGATTTGCATCACCTTTTAGCCACTTCGCGGAGACGCCATGAGCTGAGCGAGGCCGGCCTCGCGCGCAGCATGGAGTTTTCCTCGAAGCGCACCGCGCAGGAGACATTGCAATTTTTCTCGGACGCCGTCGATGCGTTCGATCGCCCGAAGCGGCATCGAAGTCGGCCATACCGCGACATGGCAGAACTTCGGCGCAAGAGCTGCCGTATATTATTTCACGTATTCGTGGACACCTCTGATTTAGAAATCATCCGCCACGCCGCGACAACTGCGCAAGCTCTATCCGCCCATCCGGTCGGCGATAGCCGCTTTCTTTTCATCGCTCCATATAGCACGAAAAGGGAAGGCAGTATGCCGACCAAGGTCAAGGCCGCTCGCAAGCGACGGGGTAAAAGCCACGGGATGACGGAGCTTGATGTCTGGTTTACCCCGACAGCTGACAGGAGTGAGCGAGCGCAGCTTGAAGAGCTGTGCTCGGATATCGGTGAGATTGTCTACTTTGATGATATGGACGGCGCCAGCGACCGCTCTCGCGCAATCCGGTTCTACGTGGCGTCGCAGATCGATGCGTCTTTCCACTGCTTCATTAAAGCCTCTACCCTCGCGGAACTCGAGTATACGTCAGGAATAGGGGAGCGCTATCTCCATACTGCGCTCCGCGATGATGGTGAAACCGACGGGTTTTACCTGGGCGACACCTCCTGGGCTGCATTACGCAGTCAAATCTTAAAGGTGGTGCATGCCACTCCGAGGCGTCTCGATGAGACCGTCTCGGAGGAGACCATGCTCGCGATTCACAATTTCGTCCTGACCAATGAGTTCGTGCTGAAAAGCGATCTCGTCCATCGATCATCTCCCGACTGGTTCGGCACGGGGTTGCTAGCAGACCTTGCAATGCACGCGCGGATTACTGAACCCCGTCTTCGGTTTGCCTACATCGAGACGGAACTGAAGCGCCGGGTCGGGCATCAATTCGCGCTCCTTGAAAGTCTCTGTAAAGCAGCCGAGGCGGCCGGCTTGGACCCGGTCGTAGGTGCGAACCGCGACGCAGAGTTCGACGACGGTGGCACGGGGCTCAAAATTGATGGCTGCTTTTCGAGCTATTCCGAGGCGCCCGAACCCCATGTGACACCGACCCGTTTCGCCGACGAGCTGCTGGCGTTTTTGCGCCGACACCATTTGGGCCCCCGCGACTACGTTTACCTGCACATGCCGTACCCCACGCTAATCGGCGGTGTGCTGCAGCTGGTCACAACGAGTCCGATCGAGGAGCTCCCGGTATTTCTCATCCGCATCTGCTCAGCAGACGAGTCATTCCGCTGGCATGACATCCGCCAGACGAGGCTGTTGCGAGCGATCGGCGAGCTCGGGACCGCTCGGCGCAAGCGCATCCGCATCTCAGCCGAGTCCATCCCCTTGCAACGCTATTTCGAACGTTTGACGGGTCATCGTTTACCGGTGCTGCTGAACCCCATTGGCCGAACGCTCGCGGCCGCTGCCCTGACCGCAGCGGATCTCCGTCAGCAGCGGCGCAGACGCGGAACGGTGGTCTTCGGCTATTTCGGCGAGGCGCGTCGCGAGAAGGGCTTTGATCTATTGCCCGAGATTGTCGAGAAGCTGATCGGTCTTTACGGGGCCAAACGAGTTCAGTTTGCCATTCAGGTCTCAGCTGCCCCCGTCAACGACACGGACGAGGTCCGGGAAGCACGGGGCCGCCTTGAGCGGCTCGCCGAAATTCACAAAGCGGATGCCGCTATCCGCCTCTATCACGAGTTCCCGGATATGCGCGGCTATTATGCAGCGCTCGCAGGATGCGATGCCCTGTTGATGCCGTACGATGTCGCGGCCTATCAGGTCCGTGGATCAGGCGTAGCTCTCGAGGGGCTCGCGCTCGGCATTCCGATCGTGGTTGTGGCCGGGACGGATATGGCGGTGACTTTCGCGGGCCAGGGCTGCATCACCGCGGTCAGTCATACCGCCCAAGCCTTCACGCAAGCCTGCGCATTCGTTGTCGACAACTTGCCCGCCATATCGGCGGGGGTGCAGGACTATTTGGCCCGCTCGCCGCTGATGCAGAGCGAGAGCGAATACATCCGCGCCCTGATCGAGTATGTGCCCTCGGTACCGGCCGGCGTGCCCGAAGAGCGGCCGGTCGCGCTCTGGGTCGGCAACGAAGTATTGTCGCAGGGATGCAGCGCCGTCTACGACGCGCAGCGTGACTTCCTGCGGCGTCACGATTTCGAGATCTATAACCTTTACGTACCGTTCCCGGACCTTGGCGGTTACCGCCACAGCGACGAAGCCCTCGAGAAGTATCTCTTGGCCAACTCGCTGGGTTGGGGAGCCAACGGTTATGATTTTGGGTGCTATTCGTGGATCTTGAACCAGTCCGACGACGCCTTGCGGCCTGACCTCCTGGACGAGATCGCCAAGCACGGCGCCAGCACCCGGCGCCTTCTGAGCTTGAACGCTTATAGCGCATTTCCCGCAAGCCTATCGCGGTTGATCGAGTCGCGCCGGGTTGCGCTCGTCTGCCTCAATTATGTGCATCTTCTCCCGGTCGTCGAGAAGCTTGGGCTGCTTGGCCGCGAGGGTACCCGGGTCGTGCTCGAGACCCACGACATCCAGGCTTGCCAGCACGCCATTCGCGCCCAACGGGAGGTCGACGAGCAAGACAAGGAGCTCGAATTGCGCAGGCTCTCCGATGTCGATGCCGTCGTCGCGATCAGCCGCGCCGAGTATGAGGAGATTGGCGAGCGCAATCCCTGGGCCAAGGTCGAATTCGTATTGCCCACTGTGCGGGTCCGAGACGAGATCTCGCGCGACTGGCGCCCCGGTGCGTCACAGCTCAGCCCGCATTGGCTCGAAATCTGGTGCGAGCGCGAAGATTTGCAGAGCCTGTTTGATTTACGGACGCCGTCTTCTCTCGATGCGTTCCTAAAATGGATATTGCTGTTTGGCCGCCGCGAATATCCGATGCTCGAGGTTACCCCCGGTCTCGCCGCAATCGCCGACGCTCCGCATCCCGATTTTCCCATTGGCGCCGACGGAACAAAGCTCACCACTGTCGTCGGTTGGGCATGGGGCTCGCGAGCCGACCTGTGCGAGCGTTATCCGGCCGCGACGAACCCCGGCCACTTTGATCGTCAGGGTCTGCTGGATTGGCTGACCGACGAAGGGACGCAGGAATACCGTCTCGAACCCTCTGGAAGCTTAGCGCCATCCGGTTCGGATCGCAGGGGCTTGCCGCCAGTGCCGTCCGCTCTGCTCGAAGCGTTCGTTATGGCGCGGCCGCGGCACCTCGCGACCGCGGATTACCGTCATCGCTTGCTCGATTGGTTGAGCGACTGCGGCGGCGTCGACGTCATCCTGGTCGGCAGCGATCACCCGGCGAACGTCGCGAGCATCCGCCGGTTTATCCATCAGGTGCATGCGGCCCATCTGGCGCCGCACGGCGTCAGCCTCCTCCTCGTCGGGCGCTCCGGCATGGCTCTGGAACAGGGCGACATGGTCCCCGGCTTGTTTGCGCTGGGCGAGGTCGATGTGCTCGATCCGCTCTACCGGATCGCCACGGTCGTCGCCGTGCCCACCTCGGTCGGCACCGGCACGCCGATCAAGGTGCTCGACGCTTTCGCGCGGGGCCTTTGCGTCAGCGTGTCGGATTTTGTCGATCGGTCGCTCGATCTCGGCGCCTATGGCTTTCCGCTGTGCGCCGAGCCGCACGAATTCGCCGCCGACATTCGCCGGCTGCTGTCGTCGGAGGAAGCGCGGCGCGAGCGCATCGCGCTCGCCCGGCAATTCGCCGCCGACCAGCTCGGCACCGAAACCTATGACGAAAAATGGCGCTCTCTCGCAGGGCTGCCGGCCGAACGGGGTGTCGTTGAGGAACTGTGCGCCCCCGGCACGGCGCTGGTGGTCTTCGAGGCCGCCGCGGCCGAGGCCTGAGCGCCAGCCTGTGAATGACCACCCCCTCTCGTCATTCCCGCGAAAGCGGGAATCCAGAGCCGGCAAGGTCGCAGCGGTTGCCCTGGACCCCCGCTTCCGCGGGGGTGACGATAAATCCTTTTGAAAACGCGATGCATTCAAGTCGCAGACTGAACCCGGAGCATTGTCAGGAAGGAACCGATATGCCGATACGCGTGGAGAAGACCGCCGCGGAGAGCATGGTCAAGCAGCTCTACCGCGATCTCTTCGGACGCGAGCCGGAGCGCGAGGTGCTGCGTGGCCTGGTGACCTATTTGGGGGAAGGCCGGCTGTCCGCCCGCACCCAGCTGCTGCGGATGCTGAAATCCGACGAATTTTACGACAAGCGATTGCGCAACAAGACACCCGAAGAAATGGCGCGCGAGCTCTATCGCTACATTCTCGGCCGCCCCCCGGAATCGGCCGAAGCCTTCAAAGGCGCCGCCGACCAACTCGGCCGTCTCGGCTGGCGGGTGCAGATCGACGTGATGATCAACTGCGAAGAATATCTGGGCCGCTTCGGCGACGACAGCGTACCTACTGTGAAGGGGCAGCTTTAGAACAAGGCCAATATCGTTCCTCAGTGGCTCTGAGGGCAGAGATATGACGATCGGTCGTCCAAGATGTGATGAATATTCGAGCTTGAACGCCTGCAAGAGAGGGTCGGCCGCTTTGGAGCTTCGCTAACCCTGGGCGCATCCGCTATGCGGGTCGGCCAAGCGAGCCAAGGCGAAGCAAAATATGGAGATCATTATGAACGAAGCGACGCTCAAAACGCCAATGGGGGAGACGAAGATTGCAATCCCCAATCCTGGCGACTTTAAATCGTTCTACCTCTTCGCAATGCATAAAAGCGGCAGCACGTTATTGAACCGAATGGTAAATTCTGCTCTCATACTGGCCGAAATTCCGCAAATTGCGATATCGGAAGCAGCTTTTGAGGCAGGGTTACCCGAAAACAACATCCTTAATCCCGAAGAGATAGTGTTTGCACGCGGCTATTGCTATCGTGGCTTCCGAGTCTTCCCTGGATACCTTCGACGATTTGATTTGTCGGGCAAGAAGAAGGTGCTGCTGGTCAGAGACCCGCGGGATATGGTCGTTTCCTACTATTTCTCAATGGCCGAGAGCCACGTCATCCCGCAAGGCGGGGTGATCAGAGATGAGATGTTAGCCCGTCGCGCAGTCGTGCAGCGATCACAACTCGAAGATTTCTGCATGGAGTATGCAGATTACTTCAAGAGAGAGTTCCATAGTTACCACCATATTATCAGTTCTAATATTCGTATTTACCGTTACGAGGACATCATTTTTGATAAGGCAAATTGGCTACGCGATATGCTCGCCTATTTCGAGGTGCCAATGACAGCCATGGATATCGAGCGGATCGCCGCGGAGAACGACATCCGCCCTGAACGCGAGCGCCCGAGCGAACACATACGGCAGGTAACACCGGGAAATTTCCGAAAGCATCTCGCAGCCAGCGCGATCAAACAGCTGAACGCTGAGTTCGGCGTGATTTTGACCGAATACAATTATCCGGAATAGGTTTTCCTCCGATCGCAGGGTGCTGGAGCTAACCGCAAGGGCGCGTGAGACGATTTAAACTGATAACCCCGTACGCCAAGGTAGCAAAGCTGATCGGCATGAGGTTCACCGGGTTGACGGCGACACCCCCGGCCATGCCGCCGCGATGGTGTCGGCAGCCGCCGTTGGGATCGGTTCCTCAGAGCTGCTGCCCCAAGTGAACAGCTGCCAGACAGGTTCGTACAATAAAAGTCGCCGCCCGGAACTTTTAATGTCCACCTCGATCGGGCCGTACGGATTGAGATGGCTCGCTACGATCGTATAGTCCTCCGGGCGGAGCACGAAGCTGGGCAACGCAAGCCAAGGCAGGATCCCTTGCACTCCCTCCCGCTCAGCCGCCGGTACAAACGCGCCGTACAGTTCGTCGCGCGGTTTTGAGTATTCGTCCGCAGTCAGCGTGGGCGGATCGATCTTTAGACCGATTTCGTTAATCACGACTGGCTTGCCGATCGCTTTGGCTGTCTTCATGTAGTCGGAAAGTTTTTGGCACGCATCGACCACCTTTGGGCGGAATGCGTCGTCGTGCAGGTCCGAGGGCTTCAGCACTTCGGGATAGAAATGCGGTCCGAGATAATCGACTTGGTCAGCCAGCCTAAACATATCTGCGGCCTGGTTCCGAACTGCATCCCCTATCAGAGCAAACTCGGGCCCGGGATCGTGCCAAAGACGAGAGCCGGGGCTCGCCACCTCGTCGACTGTCAGCAATTGCCGGGGCGCAACGGCTCGGATATCGCGAAGTCGTCGCGCTATGAACGCCGCGGCGCGGCCCTCATAGGCGGAGGGGCGGGTTCCGTTGATCGGCCATTTGACGAGTACCTCGTTGCCGACTGAAAAGGCCATCGCGCCCGGGTGATCCCGCAGCGCCGCGCCGATCGAGCGCACCTGCATCGAATAGAACCGGTCAAGCGTCCCGCTCGAGGCAAAATCGCCGGGGCTTTTCATGATTTCGCCGCTGATGTTCCACAGTAGGCAAAACTGAATGCGAATGCCGTGGGCATATGCCGTATCGGCAAGCTCAACGAGTATTCGCTTGTAGTAGTCCGTGATCGACCCATCGGGATTATACCAGGGCTCGTAGCCTTGACCCTGGACGAGCGGGGCAAAGTTATCGCGAGAGGGCGTACCGATTCGGACCGCTGTCGCCCGCAGTTTCGAGCGGAGAAAGTCGAAATCTAGCGCCGCCTTCCGCGCGTCCCAGGCGTGATATAGCGACCAGACAGTGGCACGATCAACGCCATCGCGCCCGGGGAACGCCTCCGGGAAGCGCCAGCTGCCGAAATAATTTGTGCCGCGAAGCACAAATGGCTGGCCGTGGAGCTCAAACCTTCCGTTATGTATCTGCACGTAATCGGAAGTCACGAGCGCAGGTGGCGGGCTGTCGCTGGCCGCTGGGGCCGTGGCCGTAGCGTGAATGGCAAACAGTGTGCTGACCGGGATCTTGCTGACGATGCGTCTCAAGATTGGCCATCTTGATACGAACCTCATTTAGAGCCCGCCACTTAATCTTTTGGCTCGGTGCACAATCTAGTCCGCCCTAAGCTGTTGAAGTACCGATGACTTCCGTGCCGAATGTGACGGCTACATGGGTCCGTTGTCCGAGGGTGCCGGTCGCGGGGAGGGGGTAGGGATTTGTTTAAAATTGGTCGCAAGATCGCAAGGCTGGCGCGTCGGCGAGGTCGAGATTAATCGCATTCTACGCAGTCCAACCCCAATCGGCCGGCGGCCGGGCGCAAGCTCGGCGCTCGTGGGGCCATTTTCTATCTTGAGAGTGATCTCGAGCTGCTTTCGCTGGATTAGTCTCCCAGGGATCTCGAATTTGCACTCGTAAACCTCACCCCATCGAGCGGACGGAGCGCGAAAATTTCCGACGGGCTGACCCTGAACATCAATCGAAAAGCCCGCCGATGGGCCATCAGCACGGGCGAAGGTCTGAAATTCAAGCCACAGTAGGAGATCACTAGGAAATGCGATTGGCGCAGTAATAGTCGCCTGCGGCTCGACGGTCCAGACGCCCCACGGCTCTGGGTCACTAAAGCCAGACACGAGACAGGTGGCACCGTTGCCACCGCTCGCAAACACCAGTTCGTCCCTCAGATCCGATGCGCAAGCCACGTAGTCGCAATTTCTTGCTCCAAATTCTCCCTGCAGAAATTGCCTTTCCGTTATTCTCTTGTCCAACGAGGCAATCAAATCCATTAAGCGACGATCCGATGAGTGCATCAGGTTATTCCAATTGTGAGTCAAAATGTCTTGAAGTGGCGCAAAAATTTCGTCTCCTCGGTCGACCCAATCTTTCGATAATTGGTCGATGACGCGGAAAATCTCGATTAATCTTTCTTTCGGATCACATATCTCGTCATATGATTCGTCAAAAATTCCCCCAAACGTCTCGTATCCAAGTCGCCGAAGCTCAAAAAGCGTTCCCGGTGACGCTGTTACCAGGAATACATGCCGATAGGCGATCGGCTTAAAGATCTTTTCTGTTAGACACACCTCCAAAAGAGAGTTACTGAATATCGTTTCGGTTACGATCGAGATCTTGGCATTTCGGTAGAATGTATTAATCGACTCGAATGCTCCCGTGGCTAATTTAGCGCTTTCGGTTGCCGGGGAAAATCTCACATCAAGGTCAATCGGACCTCTCGAAATCAAGTTGTCAATATCGCCTTCCAGAACCGGCCCGTTCATGTCTGCAAAGCGTCGTTTTGCAATATTTGCTAGTGCCGTGATATCGCGCTGCGCCGGAGGAAGCGCCTTTTCACCTCCGAATGATAAATGAGAAATCTTGTCGTATCCCCGCGAAAGCAAGAACGCGCACATAGCGATTCGATGCGGTCGCGGATTCCGATTCAACGAAAGATAAAGGCGATCTGTCGCGAGCGCGGCTAAGTGATTGTTATTGTCATCGCTGAATGAGGTCTGGTTTGCCAAGGACTGGACGTATGCCTCCCAGAACCAGTGTCCCATAACGATCGTGCCGTATTGTCGTAGTAATTTCGACAACTCTAATAATCTTATGTTGCTCGAAATTATTATAAGTCGCTCGCTAGGGAAACGAAGTCTGAGAAATATTTTTATTAAATCCTCGGCTTGTTCGGGGGAGAGGCACTCCCAACTATGATCTATAAGCAAATTTAAATTGTCAATGGATGCGAGTTGCTCAATCTTCTGTCTAAAGAGCCGATGCCGATCGCTATCGCCGAACCAGTCGTTTTCAGTAACTCCAGCCGATAAAATTGTTTTCGGGAAAACTGCGAAGCGAAAACTATATATATTCGCATAACCGGACTTTGTGCCTTGTTCCCTAGCCTTAGAGAGAGAGATGATCGGTATGGACTTGGAAGAACGATTAAGCAAATATTGGATCAATGGCGCGTTGGGAATCAACCCATAAGCACCAATGTCATTTTCGACTTTGTCGCCGTCGACTATGTCAAACGCAAAACAGAGCTTCATGATACCTTCCTTGAAGTCGAGAGTTAGGCGGCAACCCTTGACGCATGTGTATTTTGCCCTGCATTGTTCACCGCTTGCAGCAGAACATACTGAACGTAAAGAAAGAGTGGGACAGACAAAACTGGGAACGCACTGTCCCAGTAATACAAGCTACATCTCGGTTGATGCCGGGCTCCGGGCTGCCCCAGCTTTATCCGCACAGCGCCCTGGTGGCGCTAATTCAGCATTGTCATTTGACAATAGTCGTGTCCTTATGATATCGTTAGATATGACGATCATCATCGGCCACGCTGAGACTGGTTCCGACGGTAGTGCCATCTTCGCGACTGCTGCACTCTTCCACAAGAACAGCGGAAAACCGCGGAGGAACAGCCGAAGACTTGGCTGTTCTTACGTTCGCCGAACCGGCAGCGGGCCCAGGATCTCCGCGGAAAGAGATCTCGCTGGCTGATAATTTGCTGCAAAAAACAGCAAAAACAGCGGAGAGCGCCGTGCCCGCATGACGTTATCGACAGCGCTTTGCTGATCTTATGAATGCGTGTGAGCGCCGATTATCTCGGATCATGACAAGACCTCCGATGGAGGGCACCCCGGACGATGTTCACGCCCGGATGCGCCTGGGTCTGCTCGGTTGCATAGGGTGGTTGCCCCTGCGTGAGCTCAGTGCGGAGCGACGCGCCGGGGCCGGCTGCTTCGGGATGGCTGCGGTCTGCGGGTGGAGGGGATAGCGCGGCATCGCAGGCACGCAATGCACCTCGATGATGAACCCTCCGGCAAAGGCGCGCAGGAAGCGTTCGGGAACCCGTCCCATGCCGGTCGTCCAGCGCCGCGCGCCCTCTTCGTCCTCATGGAAGCCTTCGCAGAGCGCAGGATGGGAGTGCGAGATCTCGACCCGCAGATGATCGTCGCGCAAGACGAGCTGCTCGAGGCACACACCAAGGCATCGCCGGTCGCTCGCCAGCGAATTCAACTCGGCCGGGACACCGCAACGCGAGGCAAGCCATACCTCACCCGCCGCCGCCTCGAGCCGGAACGTATGACGGCCCCCGGCGACCGATTGCGCCGTCACGACGGCACCGTCGACGACCAGGTGGAGGTCGGGGTCGGCGGTGGTCGCATGGCCGAGCGCCGCAGCCCGCTCGAGCAGCCGGGCGCGGATCGCGGCGAGCTCCGCCATCCCCAACTCCAGCCGCGCCAGGCAATGACCAAACGGAGCCCGCGCGTTGTCAGGGTAGAGCGCGGCGAACTCATGCGCGTTGTGAAAGCCCTGCCGGTTGTCGCACTCGACATAGCTTTCCGCCGGCGCGCCCTCCGCCAAAATCACCTCGTGCGCTTCGAATTCGAGATGGAAATACTCGACCTCGTCGACCGCGCCCGCCCGCAGGATGGTCAGCCCATTGACGAGGTGCTCGGCCGGCACCAGCGCACCGTCGAGAAAGAGCGCATGCGCCGGCGACAGCCACAGATCGCGCAGCGGGATCTCGGGCGCCAGCGCACCGGCGCGCACGACGATCGGCAACACCCCGGGGTTGCCGGCGATAAACCGCCCGGCATAGCTGCGCCGGCCGATCCACTTGATCGGTTTGGCCTCGCCCGAGATCGTCACGACCATGGCGCCGATCGCGAGGTCCTCGACCCTGACCTCGCCGCGTTCGGTCAGGATCAACGTCCCACGACAGTAGCAGGGCGGCTCGGGGTGATGGTGATGATGATGGTCGTGGTCGTGGTCGTGGTCATGGTCGTGGTCGTGGTCATGGTCGTGGCCCCGGTCGTGGTCGTGGTCGTGGTCGTGGCCCTGGTCGTGGCCATCGCCTCCTCCTCCGCGAGCCCAGTCATCTCCGGAGCGGCTCCCACCACGGCCTTCTCCCCACGATTGATTGTTGATCGATGCCATCGAATGACCCTCTGGACCCGCTTTCGTGCTTATCCAGCCTATTTCTTGAATTCCTAACTCGCGATTAAGGGGGGAACATTTATGGGCCGGCATTTTAGCAAACGAGGGCGTTGAGGCACGGTCATGTTGTCTGGCCGGTCAGCGCGATGCGGGAGAGCCCACGTCGCTCACTCTCTGTGGCGATATTCCCATTCAATTTCTTGCATAAATCATCGCCCGGTGGGACCCCAATCGGCGCCGATCGGAACCCCACCTCGGAGACAGGGAGGGGTAGTGTCGAGCGGCGCTCGCCGGTGATCCTAAACGTCTGTATCCTCGGGCTCGTCGGTGCAGCCCCGACCGAAATGAGTTCGGCATGACCACGGACCAGCTTCTCGCAGGCGCGTCGCCCCTGTCGGCCAGAGGGCCGGGCCGGCCATCGCGGCGCAGCGATTTGCGCCGCTCCGATTTCCGGTGGGCCGTTGCCTTTATCGCCCCCTATGCGGCGGTCTTCCTTCTTTTCGTGGTATACCCCTTCGGGTATGCCCTGTGGATGGCTGCAAAGCCCTCTCTCTATGCCGACCTGATTGCCGATCCGTTTTACCTGCCGACCGTCGTGAACACGCTGCTGTTCGTTGGTCTCGGCGTGAACATCAAGATGTTGTTGGCCCTGCTGTTGTCCGGGTTCTTCCTGCGGCGTCGCTGGTGGATCAAGGCGCTCTTGGCCGTCTACGTTTTGCCCTGGCTGATCGCAGCGGCGCAGGCCGGAATCTCGTTTCACTGGATGCTGCAACAACAGGGTTTGGTCAACGGCTTATTGTCGGCCTTGTTCGATATAGACGGTCCAATATGGTTCAACGATAGGTGGGTCGCAACTGGCGCAAATATCGTCGCTTACATTTGGAAATGGATGCCGTTCTGGACGGTTATTTTTCTGGTGGCGCGGATGACAATCCCGCGCGACATCTATGATGCTGCCGAAGTTGATGGAGCCATCGGGGTCCGTCGTTTCGCCCACGTCACATTCCCAATGCTTGCGAACCTGTATCTCGTCTGCACGCTGCTCTCGACGCTGTGGACGCTCGGCGACTTTACGACCGTGTTTCTCGTCTCGGGCGGCGGGCCGGCAGGGTATAGCGACGTGCTTGCCACGCTCGGCTTCCACTACGCTTTCGATACCGCGAGACCCGCGCTCGGGGTCGCGGCGGTGACCTCGGCTTTGCCGGTCCTCATCCCTATCGTGCTTGTGCTGATGCGGACGTTCCAGATCAAGCAGGTCCGGCTATGACCGTCGCATTCGGTGTCGCGCGACAAGCGGGCGGGCGACCGCGCCTGCGGCGGCGGGTGCTGATCGAGGCCTGGTCGGCTCTGCTCGGCGTAGTGCTGCTGATTTGGTCGCTGCTGCCGGTCTACAACATGTTCCTGATTGCGCTCGATCCCGAAGAAGGCGAGATCGAGTTCGACGGGAATATCTGGCCTGCGACGCCGTCGCTCGATGCTTTTTGGGATGTCGTGACCCAGAAAGCCCGCTATCTCGAAAATTTCTGGCAGCTGTTCGGCAACAGCATCTTTATCGGTCTGCTGACGATGGTGTTGACCGTCCTGATCGGCTCGCTCGCGAGCTTCGCGGTGAGCAGACTGCGGCTTACCAGGGGATCGCTCCTGACGAACGCAGCTCTCCTGACTTATGCGATCCCCGCCTCTTTCCTGATCGTCCCGTATTACCGGATCATGGGGGCCTACGGGCTTACCGATAATTTGTGGGCGGTCATCGCGGCCCAGGTGACCTTCGCCACCCCGTTCGCCATCCTGATCTTGCAGCTATACGCCAGCCTGATACCGCTCGCCTTGGACGATGCCGCCCGCGTTGATGGGGCCTCGCCTATGCAGGTCTATCTGCGCATCTACTTACCGACGATGGTGCCGGCGCTGGCCGTCGTGGCAATCTATGCCCTGCTACTCGCCTGGAATGACTATCTGTATCAGGCGGTGCTGCTCTCGTTGAAACACATGACGGTCTCGATGACGCAGGGTCAGCTATTCGCAGATGCGGATGCCGAGTGGAACGCAATGATGGCGGCAGCAATCATTTATGTTCTGCCGCCCGTTGCGCTCCTTTTTGCTCTCCGTCGCTACATCACCGCAAGCCTTGCGATAGTCAATGCTGGCGTATAGGAGGGGCTGGTAAATCAAAACCCCTTGTTGCCGCTCCCTGATACAGGAAGTCCAGGGCTTCCGATCATTGGCTCCCAGCCGAAGACGAGATAGCGGCAGAGATAATGCGCGCAGAGTCACAGGCAATGGGGGCGAGGGTTGGTCGCAGGCCTAGCTGCACCTGAACGGTGAGGGTGGACCGCGACGGGATCTACGCAAACGGGCTCGAAACGGGTGCCTGTCCCGGCGGAATAGACGGCCCTCTTCGATCCGGTTAATAATGCAGGCGAGCGGAGGGAGCGGGCGATGGCAAAGGGCATTCTGCTCTCGGCGATGGACTTCACCGATGTCGCCGAGGACGAGTTCAACGACTGGTACGATCTCGAGCACCTCCCGGAACGGCAACGGGTGCTCGGCTTTCGCGCCTGCGAGCGGTGGATCGGCGCGCACAACCCGAAGATCTCGGTGGCGACCTACGAGCTCGACGATGTCGCGGTTCTGAAGGGCCCGGGCTATCGGGCAATTGGCGGCGAAAATATGTCGGTCTGGTCAAAGCGCGTCACGCGGCGGGTCAACATGCTGATGCGGTATGAAGGCGAGCAGATCCTGCCGGGCGATCAGGTCGCACCGACAGGCGCCGGGGCATTATTGGTGAATGCGATGAGCGTCGCGCCGGAGCACGAGCACGAATTCAACGAATGGTACAACACCGAGCACATCCCGGCGCTCGCCGCCGTGCCCGGCACATTGTCCGCCCGGCGCTATCGCGGAACGGGAGCCGCCCAGCGCTATGTCGCGCTTTATCACCTCGCATCGTCCGACGTGCCGGATTCCGCGGCATGGAAAAAAGCTGCGCACACGCCCTGGACCGAGCGCATGCGACCGCGTTTTCGGGATCATTTGCGGATCGTCTGCCGCCGCTACACCCGCGCATAAAGGTGTGGGTCGCTTCAGCCCGGCGGCACAACCCCGCGGCAGGAAAGGGCGACCGCGAGCGGCCCTTCTCCACTCCATCAAGGCGTGGAAGAACCACCTCGCCGCCGACCGCACATCCTGCCATGCGGCCGCGGCCAACCAGTTTCGTCTGTTTCTGCACGCCGGCGCCTATTGGCTGTTGTGGTCGATGCGCCGCGTCATGCCCAAAGGTTCGACTTGGCGAGTGATGCAGTTTGATACCTTGCGGCTGCGCCTGATCAAAATTGCCGCCCGTGTCGTCGAGCTCAAAACCCAGCTCAAAATCCACCTGCCGTCGAGCGCCCCAGATCAGGCGATCTTTGCCACGCTCCTCGGCCGCTTGCCGCGTCTGGTCACCTGAGAGACGGGGCTGATGCCTCCGAACTCACCGCTTCCCCGAAACCTCCAGCCCTCACCCCGCTCGCCACCAAAAAACCCACTGCGGCGGGTCTGGACCGGCACGCCTAAATCCTCCGCCTACAACCAATCCGAGTGCGGCTTTATCCACATTTAACATGTGTAATTTGCTCGTGCATAGATCGGGCTAGTCGGTCAATCTAAAACTACCGCACGGGGAATCCGCCACGGTGTGAGGAGCATCGCGGACGGCTTCAGGCATTCGCGCGGCGGCAGGTCACGGACCCCGAACACGAGCTGCTCCTGCTGGGCACGGGGAAGCCGGAGATAAGTCCCAAAGAGCCGGTCCCAGATCGACAGCACCGCGCCGAAATTAGCGTTCGCCTCATCGTAGGCGACGGAGTGGTGGACGAGGTGTAAGTCGATAGTGATCACGACCGGCTGGAAAAGCCGCTCCAGCCATTCCGGCACCCTCAAGTTGCCGTGCGTGACGGTTGCCATGCCGAACATGGCGAAACTGTGGCTGAGCACGACGATCACTGGGACATCGAGGGCGAGCACCGTGAGCCAGTAGAACCCCGCGGCGATCAGGTACTCGATCGGATGATGCCGCACCGACGTCGTGACATCGACATCGGGATCGGAGTGATGCAGGGCGTGGAACCGCCACAGGAACGGCACCGCGTGCTGGCAGCGATGCATGGCGTATTGCAGCAAGTCGAGCAGCAGGAAGGCCGCCACAAAGCTCAACCATTGATTGGCGATCGGCCAGGATGGCAAAGCCACGCCAAGCGCTGCTTCGAGCGGCGGCCGGAAGGTGTCGGTCGGCGCGAAAATGAAGGAAGCGAGGAGGAGATTGAAGAGCCAAATGCCGAGATTGCCGAGCCGCCGCCGCAGCGCCGGAAACTCCCGCCGCCGTCGCGGCCGGCAAAATTCCCACAGCGCGACCGCGAGCAAACTCCCAAAGATCACAATAGTGGTCAGAAGCACCTCCCGCTGCTCGACCGCTCCGCGCTGCGGGCGATTAGATCGATCACGTCACCTTCAATGCAGAGGCGGGCATTGAGTCGTAGAAGCCGCCCCCGGGGTCGGCGTTGAGGCGTATGTGGTGCCGTCCGTCCCGATGGAGGCGAACGCTGCAATAACGGGGCTGCTGGAAATAGTGGCGCAAAATCCAAAGAAACTCGGCGAGGTCGCCGGAGGGGTGGGAGGCGTGGACGGGCACGTTGTGGCGGTACAGGGGGGCGCCGCATAGGGGGCGATGCCGACCGATGTCCCCGTCCCCAGAACACTGGTCGAGAAACCGCGGACATCCGTGGTAAAGGCTTCACAATAGCCGGAGATCGGATTGAATCCGGTAGGACATGAAGATGGGGCAAAATACTCTGGGTCGTTTTGCATTGTCACGACAAGCGGTATCTGCACCTCGAGGATTGGGTGTGGAAGGGGCGAGTTCGGCGATGGGGCAAAGGCAAAGTTGAGTTTCAACCCTAGCGCGCCCGGGCTGTATTTCGCGGTCGTGCCGGTTCCCAGAAAGTCGCCGGCGACCGTGGCGCTCGCGCACCCAAAACCGACGCAGACCGCATCCAGCGTGGCGGCGACCGGACGCTCGCTACCGCTTGCGTTCAACACCACCAGCGGCAAGGAAAGGGCCACCGGGACAACGAGCTTGTTTGTCCCGGGAAGGTCGTAGAAAAGATCGAAGGTCTGAGGCTGACCATTCGCTCCCGCGAGCACATGGGAGTAGAAAAAGCTTTTGGCAGCGGGATCACCATATTGCGTCGCCACGAGCCCAGGTGTGAAGGCTAGCGGGGTGAGATACCACATCGCCTCGATGGTTCCCAACGGCGGTGATTTCGCTAGGCCGTTGACGGCATTTACGGCGATATCCGGGCAACCGGGTGGGGTGCAGACCGAATTAGAAAGACGAACGTAGTCAGGGGAGGTGTTTGTCAGGCCGGCAATTTCGATGACCTGCTGAGTGACCGTGGGGAGCTGCGGGCAGGGCACCATGGATCCGAATACCGAGCAGACATCATCCAAAACCCCTTGAAGGGTTATCCCGCTCGAGCCACCGTCACCTGCCCATGACGAACCGATACCGCACAGCGAAATAGCGGCAACCGCAGCTGCGAGCCGCGAGATTACCGAGAGCCTGAGCGATACGCTCATAGCGCGTCTCCCCCTCGTCTAAATGGGTCGAACGTTCCCTCAGAACGCCTCCGGCTGAATTCTACCAGGCTCCTACCGCATTTGTTACGATTTGTTTGGTTAACGGCGAAAATGCCGGATTGTTGTTGATTTTTGTAACCGTCGTGAGAGACTCCGCCACATTCTGGCTTAGCTGGGGCGCGAAGGAAATATCGCCTGCAATGCCGACCAAGTGTGAACCAGTTCACACTTCCTGAAAAAAAGCGGACCATTTTTCGGCGCCCGCAACGGGGGGTTTGATGATGAAGGATTTGATTTGGTGCCGGAGCCGCGAGGCGCGGCGTCTTCTGTTATTGGCAGTCGCATGCCTCGCATCGGGCGCCGTGCGCGCCCAAACGGTCCCGGCTCCTTATAACGTCTGGGTGCAACCGATCGACGTGTGCAACAGCACGGGGGCCAGTTGCGCTCCGATCAACAGTAAGGGCCAGACCGTTCTCAACGGCACAAATACGCCGGTCGGGTTCTTCGATCCGACCTCGGGAGCAAACATCACTCAGGCGATCATCCTAGACCAACTCGGTGTCAACGTGGCCTTCCTGCCGGTCGTTCAATACAACTCCGCACCTAACGTGTCTCCCACCGGCGCGTATCCCGCCACGGACTTCCGGACACTGCACGTCGTGACGAACAATCCGGCATGCGGTCTCACGGGCAGTCCCGCGACCGGATCTCAGAGCTGCGATTTCCTCGTCCTCACCCAGCAGCCGGCGATCTCGCAGGGTAGCGTTCCCAGCCCGACGATCCCGCCGGGGGTGCCGGTGGCCTCGGACCCTTCAACGATCAACATGTTCTTCGTTAATACCCTCGTGCCGGCGACGCCCGGGCAGCTCTATGGTTTCAGCTGGGTCGGCAACAACGGAGTCGCAATCAGCTCCAATACCCTGCTGGGGGTTCCGGCTTTGGGCTTGCCGGCGCGCCCGGACACGCTCGCGCACGAGATCGGCCATGACCTCAATCTCGACCACGACACTTTCGGAGCGGGACCGCAGCCCACGCCGACCAGCCCGTGTTCCGCGAATCCCTTTACCGGTTGTACCGTCAACCTGATGACCGCCGGCGGGACCTCCGGGATGAACCTTCGCAACCAGCCGACGATCGCGAATGCGCTCCCGGACCTCTCCAACGGGACGGCCGACCAGCTGAATGTCGAGGCAGAGGAGAACACGACGACTTTGCCGATATCGCAGCAGCGGGAAGTATTGACGAGCGGCTTCATCAAAACGACTTTGCCCGCCGTGCTGACCGGGACGACATCCGGAAGCAGCAGTGCGAGCGCGGCCGTGGCCACTCTCGTCACCCGGTCGACTGCCGGCAGTGCCTCCTCGGGCTCCGGTAGCTCGATAATCTTCAATCTGTCCGCGCCTCAGGCCCCCCTCAACGTAGTCGTTATCATGCTCCCGGCCGGGCTCAAATTCGACTCCAGTAACCGATTTAAGATCATCGCCCAATTGCCGAACAATCTTATCCAGGACGTAGACTACTACCCGGACGCCGACAATAATCCGACCAATCCAAGCGCTCAGTATATCATCGGACCAGCCTATAGCGCATGCAGAGCCCCGGGGGCGCAATGTCTGATCGTCGAGTTCAATGCGCCGGGGTTCGGACCAACGAGCTCGCTCCAGTTCTCGCAAGGGATCCTCAATGGCAAAGTTCCCGCCACGCTGCAGCAACTGGCGGGGGCCAACGTCACCTTCGCGTTGAACCTTCCGAGCGCCGCCGGGAGCACGACGACTGGCCAGTACATAACGACGAGCCAGCTGGAGTTCGACAGCACCACAAATCAGGTTACGGCGAACACACTGAATGCGAACCCCACAGTGCCGCCGGTGGTCACCAACCCGGGTTCGATCGCCAGCTCCGGCACCCTAGGCTGCACGCCGATCGTCAACAATTTTGGCTTTTTAGTCTGTAAGAACAACCCCGTAAACACGGGCATTTCGGATGGCAATGTATGTATCGAAGGCGGTCAGCCGCCGGGGATTACCTGCCCCTGATCCGTCGCTCGGGGTTCGCGGACCGCCCGGGCCGCGGGGGTAAAGGCGCTCGAAGAGGCTGCAGGCGGCGGGTCGGGCTACGGGCTCAGGCCTTCCTGCGATATTTGATCAGACCGAGGCCGGCGAGCCCCACGACCAGCATCGCCAGAGAACCGGGCGCAGGAACTGCCGCGGGCGATACCGTCGCGGTGAAGGTCGCCGAGCCGCTAACTGTGTTCAGGACAAATAGCCCGTCGCTAGTAGGGAACAATTCACCGAGCGTGAAGATTGCCGTACCCAGTATTGGTCCGATAGACGTCTTCAGATCGTAGGTCGAAAACGAAGAGTTCTTCGTAAAAAGTATTCCCTGAGCCGCCGTGTTGTCGCCAAAGCCGGCATCAGGACTCACGATGCCCGTGGTCTGATTGACCGCGGCTTGGGTAATGTCGGTAAAAGTCCCCGTCGGGAAGCCGGTCACGTTCAGTGTCAATGGGTTCGATGCTTGTTGTACATTGAAAAAGGAAGGTGATGATCCGCTGACGTTCGTAGTATCGTTATTCATCGTGAGCGTAACGATGGCGTTGATGAACGGCACTCCGCCAAGATTGCCCGAGGCCCCTGTGACTTGCTCGACATAATCGATGGGTGTGGCAAACGAGGGGGCTGCCATTGATATCGCGCCCGCGGCACCCAGAAACAGCGCCGGCAAAAAGGTCGTCGGCTTATTCATCGATACCCGCCCCCTGGTCCGAGTTCTTCATGACCGGCAAATTAATGTCAGCCTAGTCAAATCAGCGAGTTAGACCTGGTTGCATATAGTTAATAGATCAGATCTTAGATGATTTTGACACAGCTTTTGGTGAAAGTCATTCACTCTTTTAGTTTCGGGCTGAAATAGCATCAAGGCGGAGAAGCGTCATTCAAAGCCAGCCTTGCGCAGTCCGTCCAGAAGATGATCGACATCAGCCGGATCAGGCCAATTTCGCCGCAAGACGCTTGCGGTAAATTCCAGGTTCGCGTCCATGAGCCTGAGCTCGGCAAGTGCTGCCTGCGCCTCCGCAATTCTGTTGAGCTGGGCAAGCCCGGCGACGACATAGCGCAGGCCATGCGGCCAGTTCCGGTTGAGCGACCACGAGCGTCGCCCGGCTTCGATCGCCTCCGCATAGTGCCGCATCTGGTAGTGCGCCCCGGCCGGCGCCACAAGCCAAATGAACAGGCGCGGATCGCTGGGGCTGAGGCGGATGCCCTTTTCGGCCCGCTCGATCGCCTCTTCCCGCCGCCCGGCGTAGAGGTACATCTGTCCGAGCAGAACGTGGGCGGCGGCAAAGCTCGGGTTAAGCTTGATCGCCTCCTCGAACGCCGCGATCCCGCGTACGGAACGGCGCGTCCACATGCACGCCAGACCAAGAGCAAAGTGGGCGTTGGGGTAGCGCGGGTCGAGGCTAACGGCCTTTTGCGCGAGCTCGTACGCCTCTTCGAAGCGGGCGTTGGGATTATCCGCCCACCCGATCATGGCCGCGCTGGATAGCGCGATCGAGAGCGCCGCAGTGGCCTGCGGATATTGCGCATCGGTCGCCAGCGCGCGCCGGAAATAGGCTTGCGCCTCGATGTTGTCCGCCTTGTTTTGCCGGTAATGGTGCCACACGCCGCGCTGGTGGAGTTCGTAGGCGTCTTCGCTCCGCGGCGGCCGCTCGGCGATGCGCTCACGCTCGAATTTGAGGAGTTCCGGCTCTATAGCGCCGGCGATCGTATGGGCTATCTCGTCCTGCAGATCGAACAAATCGGTGAGGTCGCGGTCATACCTCTCGGCCATGATGTGATGGTTCGTGTCGGCCCGGATCAACTGCATCGTGACGCGGACCCGGCGGCCTGATTTGCGCACGCTGCCTTCGAGGACATAGCGCACGCCCAATTCCTCGCCGACCTTCTTGATGTCGACGGCCTTGCCCTTATAGGTGAAGGTCGAGTTGCGGGCGATCACCGGAAAGGCGCGCCAGCCGGCGAGCATCGAGATGATGTCCTCGGTGATGCCGTCGGCGAAGAACTCCTGCTCGGGGTCGCCGCTGAAATTGGCGAACGGTAACACCGCAATGGCGCGCCAATCGTCGAAATCCGGCGCGTGCGCCGCGAGCGTGGCGGCGGCGACAAGGTCTTCAGATAGCGCGGCCATCTCGCCGGCCATGCGATAGACCCTGATTGGTCTTGCAATGTTCTTGAGGCTCTGAGGACCGAGATCCTCGAAATCGAAATCGACTCTGCTCGCGACCTGTTGGTGGACGATCTCCGAGACGTACACACTACCGGGCTTGGCCAGCGCCTCGACCCGCGCCGCAATGTTGACGCCGTCGCCGAAGATGTCGCCTTCCTCGGCGATGATGTCGCCGAAATTGATCCCGATCCGCATAGCAATACGCTGTTCTTCCGGCAGCGTCTGGTTCGTTTGTGCGACTGCATCGCGCATAGCGGCCGCACAGCGCGCCGCGCCGACGACGTTATCGAAATCAGCGAGGACTAATTCGCCCGTCTCCTTGAAGATGTTTCCGCCGAATTCGCCGATTTGCGGTTCGATGACCCCGGTCAGAAGCGCTCTCAGCTCGGCAAAGTTCTCCTTCTCGTCGCCAGGGAGCAAGCGGCTGTAGCCGGCTACCAGGATCGCCGCCAGCCGGCGGGTTACCCGCTGTCGCGCTTCGTCCAACACGGCGCTGTGCACCTTTTTTTCTTAAGATGCGGTTAAAGTGTTCCGCGTCTCGCCGAATATAAGTGAACCAGCTCACACTCGCGCGATTTTTCCGGCCTCAGTGCGAATCTCGCCGCAACCAAAGGGAACGGCGGCCGACCCGAAAATTGCCGCAAAGGCGCAGTATCGTTTTGGGTTATGACGGAGCACGCGATGCAGTCGGCCTCTATAGCTCAGAGCCTGACCAAAAAATCGAGCCGTTCGAACGGGGTTCGGCTCATAGTCATAATTCCGCGAAAACGCAGGCACGAGCCCTTCTCTGCCCTTCGGGAGAAGAGGGTGACGGGCGGCGGGGACCGCAGGCCTCTTCCTGTTATTTCGCCGCAGCCATTCGAAAGGCGAGGATTTCCGTCACGGGACCGGATTCCGACCTGTTCTCACCCTGAACTATCAGGTTGATCAGGTGGGATCGAGGGGCTCGTCACGACCGAGCCGCGCTTTACGTGGGGAATTGCGCGTCGCGAAGCAATTCGAGGTCGGATTGGAGGCGCGCCGCGTCGGCCAAGCGGATCCTGCGCAACGAGCCAAGGCGAAATTGCGGTGCGACGCGGACCAGCTGGCGCACCGCATCGGTCGCGTCGTCGGGACGGCCAAGCCTGGCGGAGGCCAATGCGAGGACACAATAGGGAAGGCCGAAGTTGCGGTTGCCTTCGATGGTCTTGCGGGCATGCGCGACAGCTTCCTCGGCACGGCCGGAGAGGAGACAAGCCAACGCGAGCGCAAACGTCGCGTGATAGACGAGCGGCTCCAACGGGCTCAGCTGCAGTGCCTTTTCGGCGTGCTCGATGGCGGCGTTGTAGGAACCGCAAACGCATCTCGTCAGGGCATCGAAGCCGAGAACCGCGGCGACGTTGGCATTGATCATCATGGCCCGGTCGACGGCCGCGAGCGCAAAATCGTGATCGCGGGTCAAGCTGGCGTACACCGAGCCGCCCAGCGCGAGGGCGAGCGGTGCGTCGGCTCCTTCGTCGATCGCGACCCGCGCCATCCGGCTTGCAGCCTCCCGGTCATCGGGCTGCGCGCCCGGCCAATCCATCAGATAGCGCTGCTGGTAGCACCTCGCGGCGAGCGCATTGGCCATCGCGAAGGCGGGATCCGCCTCCAGCGCCTCGGTCAACAACCGCAACGCCTCGGCGTTGTCTTCCGCGGTTTCGGAGAAGGTCGGAGGGAAGGCCCGCAAGGTGAGATCGTAGGCGTCCTGGTTTGCCTCGGGCTTGCGCCGCGCCCGCTCGATCTCAGCCTCGCGCAGCACCGGCCCGACCGAGCCGATCAGGCTTTCGGTGATCCTATCCTGCAGATCGAACGTGTCTTCGAGCGTGCCGTCGAACCGCTCGGCCCACAGATGCTGGCCGCTCGCCGCCTCGACGAGCTGGCAAGAGATGCGGACCCGGTTGCCTGCCTTACGCAGGCTGCCCTCGACCACATACCGCACGCCGAGCTCACGCGCGACCTGCTTCGAATCGGCGCCTTTCCCCTTATAGCTGAAGCTGGTGTTGCGGGCGACGATCGAAAACCACCGCGCACGCGCCAATTCGGTGATCAAATCCTCGGCCACGCTGTCGAGAAAGAACTCGGTCTCAGCGTCGCCGCCGAGGTTTTGAAACGGCAGCACCGCGAGCGCCGGCCGCTCGATTGGCGCGGCGGCTTTGCGGCGGCCGGCACTGGCCCGCGCGGCAGGTCTTTCTTCGAGCACGACGCGGAAGACGCGCACCGGGCGGTTGATGTTCTTGACCTCGTGCTGGCCACAATCCTCAAATACGATCGGCAGGCGATCGCGAACCTGATCGCGCACCGCGCGGCTGACGTTGACCCCGCCCGGTTCGGCCAACGCCTCCATCCGCGATGCGACGGCGACACCGTCGCCGTAGATCAGGTCGCCATCCGAGACCACATCGCCCATGTTGATCGCGAAGCGAAACTGGAGGCGCCGGTCGACCGGCGTATCGGCACTGCGCTCCGGCATCGCCCGTTGGATCGCGATCGCGCAGCGCACCGCATCGACGACGCTGTTGAACTCGACCAGCAGGCCGTCGCCCATCGTACGCACGATGCGGCCTCCGTGCTTGGCGATAGCCGGGTCGACGAGGTCGTGGCGCACCGTTCTGAGCGCCGCCAGTGTGCCCTCCTCGTCGAGACCCATCAACCGGGAGTAGCCGACGACATCCGCGCACATAATGACGGCAAACCTGTGCTCTACTCTGGAATCTGCCACAGCCTCCCAGCGTCCCCCCAGATTTCAGCGCTATTCAAGCAGCGTAGTCCTGAGGACACCCGCGTCAAGTCGCTTCGCGCGCGCGGCTCATGTATTTGGTGAGACCATTTGTGATTTGATGGGACCGGCCCTGCCGCTGCATCGGCCGCCGCGGGCCGGATGGACCTCACACCGTGATCGTCTCCCCGTCGACGCCCGCCACCCTCGGCGGCAGTGGCCGGGATACCGCCGCGGCGATAACCTCATCGAGGCGCGCCAACTGCACCTCCCAGCGGTAATTCGCCTCCACCACTGCACGGGCCCGGCGCGCCATCTCCGCCCGCCGCGCGCCGTCTCGCAGCAAATCGATGACGTACCGGGCAAATTCAATCGGCTCGTCTGTCGCCAGAATGCCTTGCCCGTCGGCGACTACCGTGCCGCTCAGGGCGGCCGTCGAAGCGACGGAAGGCAAACCCATGGCGAGCGCCTCGAGCAGCTTGTTCTGCACGCCGCGCGCGATTCGCAACGGCGCGACGAAGACCTCGGCTCGATCGAGGTAGGGGCGTGCGTCCGCAACCCAGCCGGTCACCATTATGCCGCGGCGTTTAGCCAAGCGGCGCACCGCCGGGGCAGGTCGGCTGCCGCAAATCGTGAAATTCGCCCCCGGAATTTCCGTCTGAATCATCGGCAGGATCTCGTTGCAGAACCAGACGACGGCATCGATGTTCGGGCGGTAATCCATGACCCCGGTAAAAACCATTGATGCCGGTTGCTTGGCCTCGCCTGCCGACCGGAAGTAATCGAGATCGACGCCATTGCCGACGACAGTCACCTGAACACCCGGTATCAGTCTTTCGAAATCATGTTTCTCGATTTCGGTGTGAACCAGCGCATGCGAGAAAATCTGCGCAATGTGCCGCTCGTAGCCGAGAAGCCGCTGTGCCTCGAGCGCGTAAATCCAATTCAATGGTGTACCCGACCGTTCCGCGTATTGTGGCCATTTGAGCGAGTTGAGATCGCCGAAATGCATGATCCGCGGTAGATCGGAGAAGTGCTCGGCAAACTGCGCCATGTTGCAGCTGTATACGATGATCAGGTCGGGCCGCTGCTCAGTGAATTCTTTCTGGATGGCGGCGTGCAGCTTAATCTCGTTCAAAGCCGCCACTGAAAGCGGCTGTCCGGTAAAGAGCGCTTGGAGCGCGCGAAGCCTTATGGTAAATTCGCCGACTGGAGCGGCGGTGACGCTCCTTACGTAGGCTTGCAGGCCGGAAATATTCGCGAGATCCTGCACGCCGTCGCCGAGGCAGAACACATGCACCTCGTGCCGAGCAGAAAGGTGACGAATAGCGTTGAAGGCGGCGATCTTGTCGCCGCGGTCCGGTGGAAACGGGACGCGCCGGCATATGTAAAAAATTCGCATGAACGGCTTGCCCCTTGGCAGGCAGATCAGGGATCGACCTGCAGTTCCGCCGCCGCGGTCCCGCCGCTCGGCAGATCTGTGGCCCGGAGCGTCCAGACCCCGGTTTTGTCATTGAGGGCGAGAGGCAGGACTTTGGTCGCCACCGCCCCTTGGACGAGCAAATTTTCGGAATAATGCGCAATCGTGCTGCCCTCGGGGTCGGTAATATCGAGGTGAACGACGCCATGTTCCGCCGGTGAGGTTGATCGAATCTGGAAGTCGGCAATTTCGCCGCGGTGTGCCCGGCGAGGCCCGGCGATCGAGGGCGGAGCGATCGGCTTCTCCGATAGACTGAGGATAACCGGTTCAACCGGACCCAGCTCGAACTTTACCCGGTCGGCATTACCGAGCAGCTGACGTGCGCGAAGATCATAGACGTTGAACATCCGCGGCAAGGCCAGAACCACAGTCTCGCGGTTGTCCGGGTTGGGCATAGAGAGATAATCGCGCTGAAGAGCCACGATCGTCAGCTCTCCATTCCTGAAAACACGGGTCTCGACATCGCTGGCCGGTCGTCCGTCGATGCGCAGCACGGGGAAGCGCGGCTTCACACCCGCATTGTCGAGAATGCGCGACAGCCGCTGGGTATTCTGCCGGTCACGACCATTAGCCGAGGCGAGGTAAACCGCTTTCCCCTTGCCGAAGGCAAAGCTGCCAGCAGAGCGGGTAGCCGGACCATTAAATATATCCGACAAAGCGGGCTTGGTGAGCCGTCGGCCATGCTCGTCAAACTGGCCCGGCTCGCTATCGGCAATGACCACCCCGCCCCGTTTGACAAAGCCGCAGATCTCGGCGGCCTCGCTGGGCCCGAGCGCGATTGCGTGCGGCAGTATCAGGACCCGATAATCGCCACGCAGCTCGCCTCGCCGGACTTGTTGGGATGACACAAACCGATGTTGCAGACCGATGTGCTCGAGCGCATCGGCAAACTGCCGCGTGCTCCTTCTGATCGCGTCATCCTGATACTCCGTGGCCGCTCCGCGGCGGCTCCATTCCTCAGTCGAGGCTCTTCGATCGAGCAGCCATTGCACGCGCCTGCTCGCCGGCGAGTAGAGGATGCCAATAGGGTCCGTGTGGCGCCGACTGTTGATGAACAGGGCGCCGAGACCGTTTCTTATCTCCCCGAAGTAAGGTGCTGCTGCGCGTCCCCTGTCGCCCAGACTGCCGTCCTTGCCGACAAACTCGCTCTTGTCGTCCCACAGTAGGAGACCCCGGGTTCCGCGGAGCAACTCGCGCCAGACCCGATGCGCCTCCGACGGGCCGCTCCCGAACGACGTGGTAAGCAAAATTAGTTCCGGATTGAAGGAGCGCGCCATCGCGATATTCTCGCCGTAATCATACAGCTCCATCGCGTCGACGCTGGTTGCGAGACGAGAATAATCGTAGCCTCCCCAGCTTGGGATTTGGGCACCTTCGATCGCCGATACTGCGCCGGGATCGGCGGCGTGAACCGAGTCGCTGCCGCTCTTGAGGGCGCGCGCGAAGGCGACGTCCATCCACTCCTTAAAATCCGCCCATGCCGAAAAATTCTCGTCGGAGCGCCTCATCGCGTCGTCGGTCGTCATCGGCACGACCTCGTCCCAGAGGCTGAACGCGGCACCCCATTGGTAATTGAGTGCGGCCAGGCTGCCATACTCATCTTTCAGCCACTCGCGCATAGCGGCCAGAGAGAAATCGGAGAGGTCGAAATCCCAGAACGCCGCCAGGTCGCCAATACCGGTTTCGTCGCCGAGACTGTAGTACAGCGGCCGATAGGGATGCAGCGCCCGCACGCTGCCGATCAGACGGTCGTGTATTTTTTTCAGCCATTCCGGATCGGAAAGGCTCGGCTCACGTACAAAAGCGGCACGGTCGCCCGGGTTCGTCCAATGGCGCTGTTTGGCTTCGAGAAATCGCCAATCTACCGGACGACTACCGTACCACTTGTGATAGGGAGAATAGAAATCTGTCGCAATGTTCTCGAGATAGCAGCGCAGATCGGCGTCGACCAGACGGGCGAGGCTGACCATTGAGGTGCTCGTTTCATTGGGATGGTCGGCTTGCACCATTCCGGCAGTGACCCCGAGCTTTTTTAAGGTGGCGTAACCGGCCGGCGTCTGTCCTTGCCACATGATGATTTGGTAGTCCGACCACGGATGGTCTGCGGGCGGCACGATGAACGGGGTCGATATTTCGTTCTCCAAGTGGTGATTGCCGCCACTCTGATCGACACCGTCGAACGACAAATGCGCGACGAGTTGGTTTCCTGTGGTCGCGGCTCGTCTGAGGTCGAAAGAAAAAACTACTCGCGGGGCGTTGGCGAGATCGAGGGGAATGCGGAGTCGGTCGACCATGCGTCCCACGACATCACTCCATTCAATGTCGAGAGACCCGCGTCCGGTTAAGGCCGTATCAAAGCGATAGGCGAAGTCGGCAGGTTGATTTCGTTCCAGTGACTTCCATGATACGAGCTCGTCCGCAGCGGCCGCACCGCCGACCAAAAGGGCTAGAGCCGAGAGCAGCGTTTGGAGGTTCACGACGCACGGCCGGTAGACAGCGCAGCCCAATCGTTGACCGGTGTCAAAACGCCCTGAACAGTGTTGTTCATTTCGAGGGCTGTTCGCGAAGGCATTGTTTGACAGCGACAGAGTGATTTCAGAACGGCAGGCCTCTTCGCCGTGGGCGCCTCAAAGGCTCCAGTAATGTATACCTGCCGGAACCTCGTCGCGGGCGACCGCCGACTTCACATCAACAAATACTCCGTTCGACGTGAGCATGCCGAACAGCTTGTCCCAACCGCCCTTGCCGAGCACCCGGTGCGGCACGGCGAGGATCAGCCCGTCGAGCTCGGTCAAAGCCCCGAGGGGCACTAGCTCGATGCCGTATTCGCGCTTCGCCTCGGCCGGGTCGGCGAGCGGGTCGCCGACCATCGCGGCGATGCCGAACTCGCGCAATTCGGCGACAATGTCGGGTACGCGGCTGTTGCGCAGATCGGGCACGTTGTCCTTGAAAGTAATGCCGAGAATCCCGACCCGGGCGCCCTTTACGGGCCGCTCCGCTGCGATCAGCAACTTGATGAGGCGCTGCGCGATGAAGCCGCCCATGCCGTCGTTGATCCGGCGGCCGGAGAGGATGACCTGCGGATAATAGCCGGCCGCCTCGGCGCGCGCGGTCAGGTAATAGGGATCAACCCCTATGCAATGCCCGCCGACCAGCCCGGGTGTAAACGGTATAAAATTCCACTTAGTGCCCGCCGCCTCCAACACCTTCTTGGTCGGAATGCCGAGCCGGTCGAAGATGATCGCCAACTCGTTCATCAGCGCGATGTTGAGGTCGCGCTGGGTGTTTTCGATGACCTTTGCCGCTTCGGCGACTTCGAGCGAGGATGCAAAGTAGACCCCGGCATCGACGATACGCCCATAGACCTCGGCGACGCGCTCCAAAGTCTCAGGGTCTTCGCCGGCGACGATCTTGACGATGGTTTCGAGCCGGTGCTGCTTGTCGCCCGGGTTGATCCGCTCGGGCGAGTAGCCGAGCTTGAAATCGATCCCTTGCCTGAGACCCGAGGCCGTGGCGAGACGCGGCCCGCAGAATTCGCGGGTCAAGCCGGGATAGACGGTCGAATTCGAATACCACGACCGAGCCCGCCCTCAAATGGGCGCCGATCAGGGCACAGGCAGCTTCGAGCGGTGAAAGGTCGGGGCGCCGCTCGTCATCGATCGGCGTCGGCACCGTGACGATAAAAAAGCTGGCCTCGCTCAGCATGCGCGGGTCATCGGTAAACCGGAGCCTCGTCTCGCGCAGCGCAGCCTCGGTGACCTCACCAGTCGTATCCTTGGCGTTGCGCAGAGCGGCGATCCGCTGCTGCGAAATGTCAAAACCGACGACCGGCTCGAACTTTTTCGCCAGAGCGAGGGCGACCGGCAGACCGACATAGCCGAGGCCGATGACCGCAAATCCGCGTTCCATGAAAAGGACCGATCAGTTCACCTGGTAGTACTGCTTGTACCATTGAATAAATCGCGCGAGCCCGACTTTGATCGTGGTGTTAGGCTCGAACCCGAGATCGCGGCGCGAGGCTTCGATATCCGCAAAGCTTTCCGGAACATCGCCCGGCTGCAGCGGCAAGAACTGCTTTTCTGCAGTGCGGCCCAGCTCTCGCTCAAGGACGGCGATAAAGTCCAGGAGTTGTTCGGGCCTATGGTTCCCGAGGTTGTAAATCCGGTGAGGAACTCCCTCGGCCGCCGTCGGCGGGCGATCATGCGCTGCCAGCGTACCTGCGACGATGTCGTCGATGTAGGTGAAATCGCGGGCCATCCTGCCTTCGTTGAACACCTTTATCGGCTCGCCTGCGAGAATCGCCCGGGTGAACAGGAATGCCGCCATATCCGGACGGCCCCATGGGCCATATACGGTAAAAAACCGCAACCCCGTTGCTGGCAGACCGTAGAGGTGGACGTAAGTGTGCGCGATCAGTTCGCAGCTACGTTTAGTCGCGGCATAGAGCGAGACCGGCTGATCGACCCGATCATCGATGCTGAAAGGCTGTTTGCGGTTAGCGCCGTAGACCGAGGAGGAGGAAGCATAGGTGATTGCGGTCAGATGCTCGATCCGCCGCGCCGCCTCCAAGATCACCAGCGTGCCGGTGACATTCGCATCGACATAGGCGTAAGGGTTTTCCAGCGAATACCGGACGCCCGCCTGTGCCGCGAGATGGATGATGCTGCGCAGATCCTTGTGCCGCTCGACCATCGTGAACACCCCGTCTCGGTCGGCGACATCCAGCTTGGCAAATGCAAAGCCGGGAAAGGCGCGCAGCCGGGCGAGCCGAGCCTCCTTGAGACGCACATCGTAATATTCGTTGAGATTGTCGATGCCCAATACCCGCTCGCCCCGCTCGAGCAGTGCCTTGGCGACATGAAACCCGATGAACCCGGCAGCGCCGGTGACAAGGATCGACATGAGGTCCCTTTTGCTCGACGCTCCAATTCACGGCTGCACGGCGATTAAGAATGGCTGCGGTACCGTCTAAACGCCCATCCAACAAGCCCTTTTTCGCGCCTTCCCAACCCGCCCGAGCCCCTGCGCACCGTCCCCCTAATGCTCCTTTTCCCTCCTTGATGGGTGGGAGAGGAACATAGCAATGGCGGGCGCTACGGCATGTTTGAAGCGCCGGCCAAGCCGCTCCACATGAAACACCAGGCGCGGCTGCTGGATGACCTGCCACAGCATCGGCTCGCACCGGGTCGCGAAACTCTCTTTCAAACGGTTGCGGCCGGCCATGAAATCATACACCCGTGCGCCCGATCGGAAGGCGTGGCGGATCGCCAGGAAGTGCGTGACGATCCCAGGCCGCTCGCGGCGGTCGGCATCATCGAACCCGCTTTGGTAAGCATAGATGCGATTGCCTAACCGAAAGTTATAGAGATAGCCGAGGACGCGGTCGCCGGCGCAGGCTTTGAGAAGCTGCGTTCCGCCCTCGGCAAAGCTGCGCTCGATCGAGCAGCCGATGGAACGGCTCGAAGAACCCGCCGGAAAAGGAATGCGGCCTGCCGCGCCGCTCCCATGACGCACAATGCAGCTCCTTCATCGCTTCGAAAAATGCCAATGCTTCCGGCACGGTTGTCGCCTCGCCCAGACGCAACGGACCGAACCGCTCGAAATGCCGCAAGGTGCGCCGGAGCTGCTGGCGCGCATTGGCGCTGAGCACCGGATAGATCTCCCCGCCGCTCTCTTTCAGCCGGCAAAGATCGACCGAGTAGGAAGGAAGGGATGTTTCGTGACATCCGAGCCCCCACTTGCAGAGTGTTGCTTCGGGCAGGCGCCGCTGCGAACCGCCGACATGCAGCTCGTCCGCCTCGCCGCGAAGATTGGCGAACCAGCCGATCAGCTCGTCCCAGATCACGAGCTCCCACTCCGCCGCTGCAAGGATCCCGTTGTGCTCAATCGTCAACGAGTCGAAGCGCGGATCGCCGGTCTCGTTCAGATAAAGACCGCGTGAGCGAACCAACCCGCGCCGGCGGCGGGTCTCATTGGCGCCGAGCTAAAGCCAGCGAAACTGTTTTGCCGTCCGCGCGTGCCGCGCAGCAGTTTGGGCCGGCTCGCTGGCGGTAAGGCACTCAACAGCGTGCCGATCCAATACCATGACGTGAAGAATGACGGATTTCCGGCTGACTTCGAGCCGGCGCCATTCGCGCTCGAGCTCCGCCAACCGGGGGAGAGTCTCGAGACCGAACTCGACATCGGCGAGACGTGCTCGTTAACGGTAACTCAGGGCTTTCCACGGAAGCTCGTTCAACCCAGCGACCCTGCTATATTGCCGGCAATTAGCACCACACACGCCCCGGTAAATGCGAATTCTGCATATTCTCGACCATTCGCTGCCGCTGCAGAGCGGCTATGTCTATCGTACTCTCGGCATCGTCAACCAGCAGCGGGCGCTGGGCTGGGACCCGGTGCTGCTGACCAGCGGCAAGCATTACGCGCCGGGACCGGCGCGGGAGCGGATCGGCGAATGGGAGTTTCTGCGGACCCGGATGCCGACCGGGTTGTCCGCCCGGCTACCGTGGTTTCGCGAGCTGACGATCGTCAGCGACCTCGACCGGAGGCTCGACGAAGTGATCGGCGAGGTTCGCCCGCAAATCCTGCACGCGCACTCGCCGGTCCTCAACGCGATGTCGGCAATTCGTGCCGGCCGGCGCCATGCGATCCCGGTCGTCTACGAAGTTCGCGCGCTTTGGGAGGACGCGGCGGCCAGCCACGGGACGCACGGTCACGGCGGCGCTGCGCTATCGCGGCGACGCGGATCGTCGAGACTCGGGCGCTCCACCGAGCCAACGCAGTGACAACGATATGTGAGGGGTTGCGCGCGGATGCGGTCGCCCGCGGGGTGCCCGGCGACAAGATTACGGTCATTCCCAACGCGGTCGATCGCGACATCTTCAGCGGGCCGGGAATTCCCGACCGCGCTCTGGCAACGCAGCTCGGTCTATATCGGAAAACAGTTCTCGGTTTCTTTGGCTCGTTCTACGCTTATGAAGGATCTGGATCTGCTGCTGCGCGCGGTTCCCGAAATGCGGCGGCACCAGCCCGCCATCGCCGTACTGCTCGCCGGCGGTGGGCCGGAAGAGGACAGTTTGCGCGCCCTCGCCCGCGAACTCGACCTCGGCGACAGCGTGGTCTTCGCCGGAAGGGTGACGCAAAACGAGATGCGGCGGTATTACGACTTGGTCGACTTGCTCGTATTCCCGCGCGTTTCGACCCGCTTGACCGAGCTGGTGACGCCGCTCAAACCGCTCGAGGCCATGGCGCAGGAGCGCATCGTCGTCGCTTCGAGCGTCGGCGGTCATCGCGAGCTGATCCGCGACCGAGAGACTGGCTACCTGTTTCCCCCGGGCGACCCGCGGCGCCTTGCCGAGGGCGTGCTCGCGGCGCTCGCAGATCAGGATTCCTGGCCGCGTATCCGGGCGCAGGCGAGCAAGTTCATCGATAGCGAGCGCTCGTGGGCGCATAGCGTCGCCCGTTATGGCGAGGTCTACCGGCGTATATTGCGGGATTAGGCTGCGTGCACGGGAGCGCGTCGAATTTTCGATCGCCGGTCCAGGATTTCATGGAACAGCGCGATTTGTCCATCGGTCGTGCTCTGCCAATCGAATTGCTCGGCATAGAGGCGGGTTGCGGCGCGGGACGGCGGCGCTGCGAGGAGTTCGCGGATCGCGGAAGCGAGACCGCTCGGGGTATCATCGGCCAAAATGCGTCCCGCCACGGTCGCGGCGACGATATCGGCGACGCCATCTATCGAGGAGACCACGACCGGGGTGCCGCAGGCCATGCTCTCCAACAGGACATTGGGCCAGCCTTCATGCGTCGAAACGAGCAGCAGCAGATCGGCCGCGCTGTAAATCTCGGGAAGGCGATCCTGCGGCATCCGGCCGAGCAGGAGCACACGCTCGGCGACGTTGCGCTCGCGCGCCAGCTTTTCGATGCCGGCGCGCTCGGGCCCCTCGCCAACGATCGCGAGTTCGACCTCCGGCAATTGGGTGAGTGCCTCGACCATCAACCAATGCCGCTTCAGCGCGACCAGGTTGCCGACTGCGAGAATGGTCGGCCGCGTGAAACCGAGGCTGGCCCGTGCTGTCTCACGGTCCTGAGGGCGGAACAGCGCCAGATCCACTCCGTTGCGCAGAACGCGAACTCGGTCGGCGCTGACGCCGAGCTCGACCAGCCGGCGTTTCAGCCCGCTCGACACCGCAACCAAGCCATCCGCGTGCCGCGCTGCCCAGCGGATCCATCTACGCGGCACCGCGTGCTGTGCGATCACGTTGAGATCGCTGCCTCGGGTGGTGACACTGACAGGGCGATGGAGGGCGCATCCGAGCAAAACGGCAGCGACGCCGTCCGGATAAAAATAGTGGGCATCGATCAGATCGAAATCATGGCCATCGCGGATCTGTCGGCGCAGAAACGGCAGGACTGCGGCGCACAGGGCGAGCGGCGCCGCGCTCGTTCCAACCTTGGGAATTACGGGATAACGCGGATGGTCGACATGCAGCCCGTGGCGGGTTTCCTCGCCCGGCATACGCGCAAACACGGCATATCGTCCGAACCGCGCAGAGCCGAACGGGAACCAAGGGCGGGGCGCGACAACCCGGGCGCTGACCACGCCGCTCGCAACCAGTTTCCTCAGACGGGTCTCGACGAAAATCCCGTGTTGGGGCTGCAACAGGTTTGGATATAACGTCGTGAAGGTAAGGATTCGCACCCGGCAACGCCCGAAAAGCTCCGAAGAGGCTGGCTTCGCCTGATGCCACTTTACAGAAATCCGGATTTTCGGCAACTGCCGAGCGGTCTTGCTTGCGCTTTTCATAAAAGCTCCGCTGACAACTTCTTCGCGCTTCCGGCCTGGTATGACCTGATGGCACGGTATGGCGTACCGAAGGCAACCGAAATCCGCGCGTATACGGCCGAGCGAGCGGCCCCGCCAACCGCCCTCCTGACTCAGACTATGACGGGTAATGACGGGCGGAACCTGGCCAGCCTGACGAATGCCCACAGCCTCGAGCACGGCCCCCTTCATGCGTCGGGCGCCGACCTCGAAACTAGCCTCGCCGCGATCCTCTCGGAGATACTTGCGGAACGGCCGCGTTGGGATTGCCTTTCCTTGTCCGAGCTCGATCCGCGCGAGCCGAGTTATGCCGCATTAGTGGGCGCGCTGCGCTGCGCCGGCCTGCTCGTCGAACCCTGCTTCAGCTCCGGCACCTGGTATGAAGAGACCGCGGGCCTAAGTTTTCCCGATTATGTTGCCGCCCGCCCTTCCGAGTTGCGCAATACGTGGCGTCGGAAGCGTCGCGGGCTTGAGCGCGGCGACCGCCTGACGACATCCTTCGTCGATGACGACAAAGGTCTCGATAGGGCGGTCGCCGATTATGAAACAGTTTACGCTGCGAGCTGGAAGCCGCCCGAATTATATCCCGACTTTGTGCCCGCGTTGATCCGGCTCGCCGGCAAACTCCGCGCGCTGCGGCTCGGCATATATTATTTGGATGGAATACCGGCGGCGGCTCAGTTCTGGATCCTGTGGAAGGGTCGAGCCGTCATTTGCAAGCTGGCGCATGACAAGCGCTTTGACGACCTTTCCCTCGGCACGCTCCTCTCGATGGAGATGTTCGAACGCGTGCTGACCGACGATCGCCCACGCGAGATCAGTCTCGGCCGCGGTGACGATCCGTATAAGAAATTGTGGTTGCCAAAGCGGCGTGAGAGGTGGGGCATCACCGCGGCCAACCCGCGGACGTGGCGCGGTCTGCGCTTTGGGCTGAAACGCCAGGCCGCGATGCTGTACCACGGGCTGCGTCGCGAGAGGCTCGCTCCGGTCGGCTGAGAGCGCCCCAGCACTGATTAGCTTTGTCTTGGCTGTCGTATTCTTCGCTGATCCCGCCAAACCTATTTATCTTTTTGGCGATGATCGGCGTCTTGATTGCTTGGCGGCGCACGCCGTTAGGGCTGGCGGTGGCGACCACTGCGATCGGCCTGCTCTATCTTGTCGCGATGCCGGTCACTGCCGATCTCCTGGTTCGACGGGCGGAGGCGATTGCATTCGAGGAACCGACCCTCCCGTCGGACAAGCCGCCCGGCGCGATCGTCGTATTATCCGCCGATATGCGGCGCAGCGGTGTCCCCGGCGTGCCTGACATCGTCGGACCGCTGACCCTCGAGCGCCTCGCCGAGGCGGCAAGACAGTGGCGCCGTCTCGGCCTGCCGATCCTGGTCAGCGGCGGTCCGCCTGACGCCCCCCTCGCCGCGCTGATGAGGAGAGTGCTGCAAGAGGATTTTCGCGTGCCGGTGCAATGGTGCGAGGAGCGCTCGCAAAACACCTTCGAAAATGCTTTATTCTCGGCCGAGATCCTGCGTCACGCTGGCGTTCATTCCGCTCTGGTCGTAGCGCACCCTTGGGATATGGCGCGAGCGCTGTGGTCCTTCCGGGCGGTCGGCTACCCGGTGGTCCCGTCACCGACCACCGAGGGTGGGAGCCCGCCGCTCTCGATCGCGGCTTTCCTGCCGCAGGTCCCGGCATTGCTTCGGAGCTACTATGCTCTTCACGAACTGATCGGGCTGGCGTGGTACCGCGTGCGATACGGCCATTGATGACCAAGCCGTTAAAAACTTTTTTGCAATGTGAGGTACCTCACACCCCTTTCGCTCCGCCCGCGTCATTTATCCGGCGTCTGGCAAAAGCCAAGATGTCTCGACGTGGAGTACGGTCATGCCGAAAAGCGATATATTGGACCAGAGCGCAACGAGGGTCGAACTCGACCAGCGGTCGCGCGCTGCGCGCCTGCGGCTTGAATATGTCGAGCGGCTCTTGGTCGTGCGTCCCTTGCCGAGACAATCCTTGCTGAGGCGTTTCCTGCGTTGTCTGGGTACGCGAACACGCATCGGCAGGCAAACCGAGGGCCGATCGATGATCGCGATTGCGTCTGCCGGCCGAGCCAGTGGGCAGCGCGAGCCGGCCGAAAGCGGCGGCGGGGGTGACACCCTTTCCGCCGCGCTCCGTGAAGGCTGGCAGAATTGCCCGAGAGGCGCCCGAATCGGCCCAGGCCGGTCAGACCGAACTCTGACGCCGGGCCTCCCGTTCCCCTTTACCTTCAAAGCCTGGCACCATTGGTGCGGGCGGGGAGACTTGAACTCCCACGTCCTCTCGGACAACAGATTTTGAGTCTGCCGCGTCTGCCGTTCCGCCACGCCCGCTCGAGCTGCTCGCGCCCAACTTGGGCTTCTCATCCTAGCCTCTGCGGGGCCAGATGAGCACGTCTCCACCGCAGCTTACCGCTCGGGCTCACTTCAGGACAAGCGATTAGGGGGAGCGTGCGGCTGACTTCTGATCTGTCCCGCTTTAGAACCGCTCTAAATACGGCAAGGAATAACCTGCGCGGAAGTGCCGCAAGGTGTACGACAGATTGGTCCCGAGGATTTGCGCAATAGGCGGAGCGGCGTGCCGTCGAGCGGCGGCCGAGGAGATCCTGCGCATGCCGGGACTGTATGAGGAGCGCTATAGCGGCTTCATGGCGGAGCGTTTTCACGGCTGACACTTGCAGCAAGGTTCAACCGCCCGCGGAGCATAACCCGAGGCGTTGGGCCGTACTGCCACCCCCGACCTCAATATCGTGCTCTCTGTAACGACCGTGCGCGCCGGTACCGCTGCAGTATGATGCATCTCCTCACGCAGCGAAATGGAGGAAATACAATCGGGTCTTGGTCGCGCTACGCGTCACGTCGTGGCATACCGACGGCAGGACATTATTAATTGCGGAGGGGCAAGTGCGCGTCGGTCTCCTGCTCCTCATCCCCGCCGTACCGACGCGGTCTTGGGGGCCCGCGGATCGGTCTCGGGCTGCATTCCACTATCTGAAGGGACTCGGGTGTCGACTATCGACACCCCGGGCGCGCCTTGCTATAGAGCGCACTCCGCGGCGGGTGCATAGCTCAGTTGGTATAGCGCTGACTTGTAAGCTAGCGGGTTTTCAATTAAATCAAGGCCTTTTGCGGTTGGCACAGGATTTTTGCGGATAGAGGCCGATAGGGCCCGGGCGGGTTTGCAATCGGTGAGGCGGGCAGACCTGCTTCAGTTGTTCGAAGTCCGGTCTAATCCGCCCCGATAGGAGGCTTTGGGGCCATTGTCCGGCACAGTCTTCCGGTTTCTGCCCTCCCAAAGCGCATCAAGGTCGACCTCGCTCAGCCTTTTCCGAAGCATTTCGTAACAGGGCTTACTGTAGCGCTTGAACGGGCTTTTCCGTAAGCGCTCGGCGAGCGGGTCAGCTCAGGCGGCAGCGCGGGTGGCGTCGAGCGGTTGCCAGTTCCAGGGCAGGAGTTCGGCGATACGTCGGGCCGGATGATCGGCGATGCGGGCGAGCACGTCGGCGATATAGTGCTGCGGGTTGAGAGCGTTGAGCTTGGCGCTCTCGATCAAGGAATAGATTGCCGCGGCGCGGCGACCACCGGCATCGGAGCCAGCGAACAGGTAATTCTTGCGGCCAATGGCGATACAGCGGAGAGCGCGTTCGGCAGGATTGTTATCGAGCGCTAAGCGGCCGTCGTCGAAGCAGCGCACCAGCGCGGTCCAGCGCGACCGCATATAGCGGAAGGCCTGGGCGAGCTCGGACTTGCGCGAGAGCTGGCGCACGGTGGTGTCGGCCCAAGCGGCCAATGCTTCGGCAATCGGCTTGGACTGCAGCTGGCGCTGTTGCCGCCGCCGATCGGGCGGTGATCGGTTGATGGTCTTCTCGACCGCGTAGAGCTGGCCAATGCGATCGAGCGCTTCTTTGGCGATGGGTAAGCCGGTGGCGGTGTGGACATCGAAGAATTTGCGCCGCACATGCGCCCAGCACCCGGCCTCGACAATCCCCCCGCCGGCGAACAATTCATTGAACCCCGGCCCCCGGGTCCGGCCTTTGGCCGGCCCGAGGACAGGCGCCGCCATCGGCGTGAATGACGCCGCAAAATTCTTTCAGATGCGCTTGCGGGTGCTCGCCCCTTGCGGTCGGGCGAATAGAAGAACAGGGCCGCCGGCGGCCGCGAGCCGGCGAATGGCCGCTCGTCGCGTACATAGAGATGCTATGGGGCGAGCGGCGAGGACAAGGCATCATCGTCGCTGGAAACAACCGACGGGGTGCCCCATGCAGCAGCCGAATGACCTGAGCAGATCGCTCGCCGCTCTGGATCAGGATAGCACACTTATCGCCGTCATTGAGATGAGCCGATCGACCTGGCTGGTCGCCAGCATAGTTCCGGGGATCAACCGACAGCCGCTGAAGAAACTTGCGGCCGATGAGACGGCGCTGCTCCAGCTGCTGTATCGCTGGCGGGACGAAGCGACCAAGGCAGGCCGCACGATCGATCGGATCGCGGTGGCCTACGAAGCCGGCCGGGACGGCTTCTGGCTGGCACGGTGGCTGCGAGGACGCGGCATCGAGGCTTATGTGATCCACCCGACAAGTGTTGCCGTGTCGCGCGAGCATCGCCGGGCGAAGACGGATCGGCTCGATACCGAGTTGCTCAAGCGTGCCTTTCTCGGCTGGCTGCGCGGCGAACCGCGCCATTGCAGCATGGCAAAGATCCCGACGCCTGAAGAGGAAGATGCCAAGCGGCCCAACCGTGAGCGCGAGAACCTGGTCAGCGAGCGCACCCGCATCGTCAATCGGATGAAGAGCACTCTGGCCCGTCTCGGCCTTCGGGGTTTCAAACCGACCTTGCGCAAAGCGGCCGAACGTCTCGACAGGCTGCGCACCGCGGAAGGTGTGCCGCTGCTGCCCAACACGCTGGCCGAGCTGCGCCGGGATATGGCGCGTCTGCGCTTTGTCATGGACCAGATCCGGGAGATCGAGGCGGCGCGCCTGATCAGGCTCGAGCAGCACCCGGAACTGGCCAGCCACGCGATGGTCCGGCGGCTGGCGCGGGTCATCGGCGTCGGCATCGAGACAGCCGACATGCTCGTTCACGAGATCCTGTCGCGCAACTTGCGTGACCGGAAGGCTGTGGCTCGCTACGCTGGCCTGACCGGTTCGCCGGATGAGAGCGGCGCGCGACGGCGAGAGAAGGGGCTGGCCAGGGCTGGCAACGCCCGGGTGCGCCGCGGCATGATCCAGTTGGCGTGGCGCTTCCTGATGTTCCAGAAGAACAGCGCACTGGCGCAATGGTACCGCATGCAAACAACCGATCACCGCGGTACCACCCGCAAGACCATGATCGTCGCCCTGGCGCGCAAGCTGCTCGTCGCGCTTTGGCAGCTGGTGACGACCGGAGAGGTGCCAGAGGGCGTTGTGCTGCGACCGGCTGTGTAACCTGCCACTGCGGAGCAGACGACCAAGCGCGATTGGGCGCCCCGTCGCCATGTTTACGACGCGATGCCCCATGATGTCCGAGGCGGCGGTGACCCGAGGCAGGCATGGTTTGCACGCCGTCTTAGAGAATGGGCCTGCCGTCTCGGAGCTTTGCCGCCGATGCGCATGACTGCATCATGGTTTGGATCCGGATGGATCCACCGAATACAAGGGTGTGGCGCGATGTTCCGCCCCTGATGGCGAGCTCCCCTCGGATCATCACCCAGAAGCCTTGGTCACGCCGCGGCACAATCGGCAAGAACGGCCGGTGGATATGTGGACGATCGGCGGCGCCGACCGGCTTCGCTTCCCCGCTTCCCGAGCAAGCTCGAAAGCGGGGAAATGCTCCCCTTCGCCCACATACCCACCGGCCCCGCCAACAAGGAGAATTGATAATCGATGATTCAAACAACCATACGCGGCCCGCCGAACGCACAAACGGGGTCCACTCAAATCACTTGACACCAAAAGCCCCATACAAGCCTGCCCCCGCGGAGGCGGGGGTCCACAGTCGGCCGGTCTTGGTCTTGCCGGTGCCCGGTGCCAAGACCGGCACCGGAGTGTCGTCAACATGCAAGGTGTCGCTTGCGAGGACGTCGGCGGCTAGGGCATCAACCAGCGGCTTCAGTGTCGCCGCCGTCGCGCCGACCCAGCCGGACAGCGTCGAGGTCTCCAGGCTCACTCCGTTGCGAGCGAAGATCTCGGCTTGGCGATAGAGCGGCAAGTGGTCGTCATATTTCGAGACGACGCTGTGAGCGAGCAGCCCCGCCCCGGCACGGCCGCGGGCGATTGCGTGGTCTGCGCAGGTGCCGCAATTACTGTGTGGCAAATCCGGCACGATAGTTTCTCGCGAATGTGCCGGACTACCCCCGCTTCGCGAGGGCAGGCCCTTGAACCGGCCCGGCACGTAATCCAGGGTCTCAGTCACCGCGTCGCCGATCTTGCGCGGGCGCGCCCGCCGCAAGTGGGACAGGTGCACGGTGCGGGATGCCGCAAATCCTCTCTGGGCAGATGTTCCGGCAGCGGGCGCCGCGCCGGCTTCTGCGCCTCGGCCGCGGTCTCGACGGCTGCGGCGACGGCCGGCGATGCCGCCGGCGAGCCGCTCGGCCTGGTCGGTCTCCAGCGCCTCGAGCGCCATCTCGAGCTGCTCGATGTCGCGCGCCAACTTCTCCGAGGAACGGCAAACTCGGCTCGCCGGTAACGCGCCAGCTGGAACTTCAGCCGGGCGATCTCGGCCTGGGCGGTCAGTGCATCCTGCGCCATCGCGGCAATGATGCGCTTCAGCGCAGCCGGGTCGTCGGGCAGATTGTCGGGTGTGATCGGCACGCCCGCAGTGGATCAGATCTGCAGCCGTTGTCGTCGGCCAAACCGTTGGTTGAGTTAATTTGCCGCAGCCCATAGTCGGACCAAGTTCACCCGGCCAGCTCCGGCCGCCAGGTTCGACGCGGCATCCGCCGGCCGATCCCCTCGAGCAGCATCCAGAGTTGCGCCCGGCTCAGCACCACCACGCCTTCCCCGGCTTGCGGCCACACGAATTGGCCACGCTCCAGGCGCTTGGCGAACAGGCATAGGTAGTGTCCGGGAGGTTCTGCAAAAGCCGCTGAGGGGGATGGTCATGGTATGCGGGTGATGCGCAATCACCGGATCCTTTGGCGAGGATGCACACCATGACCAAGAGGCAGGGTAAATCTGGGGCGATCGACGTCAAAGCCGTTCTGACGGAGGACGAGGAGTTTCTGCGGGCGCTGGTGCGGACGGCACTGCAGGAGGTGCTCGAAGCGGAGATGACAGAGGCCTTGGGCGCCGAGAAGAGATGCTATGGGGCGAGCGGCGAGGACAAGGCATCATCGTCGCTGGAAACAACCGACGGGGTGCCCCATGCAGCAGCCGAATGACCTGAGCAGATCGCTCGCCGCTCTGGATCAGGATAGCACACTTATCGCCGTCATTGAGATGAGCCGATCGACCTGGCTGGTCGCCAGCATAGTTCCGGGGATCAACCGACAGCCGCTGAAGAAACTTGCGGCCGATGAGACGGCGCTGCTCCAGCTGCTGTATCGCTGGCGGGACGAAGCGACCAAGGCAGGCCGCACGATCGATCGGATCGCGGTGGCCTACGAAGCCGGCCGGGACGGCTTCTGGCTGGCACGGTGGCTGCGAGGACGCGGCATCGAGGCTTATGTGATCCACCCGACAAGTGTTGCCGTGTCGCGCGAGCATCGCCGGGCGAAGACGGATCGGCTCGATACCGAGTTGCTCAAGCGTGCCTTTCTCGGCTGGCTGCGCGGCGAACCGCGCCATTGCAGCATGGCAAAGATCCCGACGCCTGAAGAGGAAGATGCCAAGCGGCCCAACCGTGAGCGCGAGAACCTGGTCAGCGAGCGCACCCGCATCGTCAATCGGATGAAGAGCACTCTGGCCCGTCTCGGCCTTCGGGGTTTCAAACCGACCTTGCGCAAAGCGGCCGAACGTCTCGACAGGCTGCGCACCGCGGAAGGTGTGCCGCTGCTGCCCAACACGCTGGCCGAGCTGCGCCGGGATATGGCGCGTCTGCGCTTTGTCATGGACCAGATCCGGGAGATCGAGGCGGCGCGCCTGATCAGGCTCGAGCAGCACCCGGAACTGGCCAGCCACGCGATGGTCCGGCGGCTGGCGCGGGTCATCGGCGTCGGCATCGAGACAGCCGACATGCTCGTTCACGAGATCCTGTCGCGCAACTTGCGTGACCGGAAGGCTGTGGCTCGCTACGCTGGCCTGACCGGTTCGCCGGATGAGAGCGGCGCGCGACGGCGAGAGAAGGGGCTGGCCAGGGCTGGCAACGCCCGGGTGCGCCGCGGCATGATCCAGTTGGCGTGGCGCTTCCTGATGTTCCAGAAGAACAGCGCACTGGCGCAATAGCCTGCCCCGGCGCAGGCCGGGGGTACCGCATGCAAACAACCGATCACCGCGGTACCACCCGCAAGACCATGATCGTCGCCCTGGCGCGCAAGCTGCTCGTCGCGCTTTGGCAGCTGGTGACGACCGGAGAGGTGCCAGAGGGCGTTGTGCTGCGACCGGCTGTGTAACCTGCCACTGCGGAGCAGACGACCAAGCGCGATTGGGCGCCCCGTCGCCATGTTTACGACGCGATGCCCCATGATGTCCGAGGCGGCGGTGACCCGAGGCAGGCATGGTTTGCACGCCGTCTTAGAGAATGGGCCTGCCGTCTCGGAGCTTTGCCGCCGATGCGCATGACTGCATCATGGTTTGGATCCGGATGGATCCACCGAATACAAGGGTGTGGCGCGATGTTCCGCCCCTGATGGCGAGCTCCCCTCGGATCATCACCCAGAAGCCTTGGTCACGCCGCGGCACAATCGGCAAGAACGGCCGGTGGATATGTGGACGATCGGCGGCGCCGACCGGCTTCGCTTCCCCCGCTTCCCGAGCAAGCTCGAAAGCGGGGAAATGCTCCCCTTCGCCCACATACCCACCGGCCCCGCCAACAAGGAGAATTGATAATCGATGATTCAAACAACCATACGCGGCCCGCCGAACGCACAAACGGGGTCCACTCAAATCACTTGACACCAAAAGCCCCATACAAGCCTGCCCCTGGCTTGAACAGGGGGTGAACGGGCGGCGGGCCGACAGGGCTACCGGTCGGGCTATTACGGGCGGACATTGATCACGCGGGTCGGCAAGCTGGAGCTGCGGGTTCCGCAGGATCGAACCGGGCGGTTCTCGACCGAGCTGTTTGAACGCGATCAGCGCTCGGAGCGGGCGCTGGTGGCGGCTCTGGCGGAGATGTACGTGCAAGGGGTTTCGACCCGCAAAAGCCTGCCCTCGCGAAAGCGGGGGTGAAGGCGATTACCGAGGAGCTGTGCGGCGACAGCTTTTCGGCTTCGTCGATTAGTGCAATGAACCAGGGGCTGGATGCGAGTTTGGCGCAATTCGCCGGCCGCCCTTTGGCCGAAGCCTTCCCCTATCTGATCCTCGACGCGCGCTACGAGCGGGTGCGCGAGGCCGGCGTGATCGCCAGCCAGGCGGTTCTGATCGCGATCGGGATCGATTGGGACGGCCGCCGCCAGAGCCTGCCCCGGCGAAAGCCGGGGTGCTGGCGGTCGAGCTCGCCAACCGCGAGAGCCGATCGAGCTGGCGGGATTTTCTGCTCGGGCTCAAGGCGCGCGGTCTGCATGGCGTCGAATTTGTCGTGGCCGACGATCATGCCGGCCTGCGGGCAGCGCTGCGCGAGGTTCTGCGCGGAGGCGGCCTACCAGCGATGCTACGTGCATTTTCTGCGCAACGCGCTCGACCACGTGCCGCGCCGGGTCGACGATGACTGTCTGCAGGAGCTGCGCTGGCTGTATGATCGGCGCGATCTCATCGAGGCGCGCCGCGATCTGGCCGCCTGGCTCGCCAAATGGTCGTCGAAATACTCGAAACTCACTGGCTGGGTCGAAGACAATATCGACGAGACGTTGACCTTTTACCGGCTGCCGCGGCAGCACCATAAGCATCTCAAATCGACCAACATGCTGGAGCGCCTCAACGAGGAGATCAAGCGCCGCACCCATGTCGTGCGCATCTTCCCCAATGGCGAGAGCTGCCTGCGGCTGGTGCGCGCATTGGCGGTCGAGACCCACGAGAACTGGCTCGAGCAGCATCGCTACCTCAACATGGACGATCTGCGCGAGCACAAGAAGGAGGCACTGCGACATGCGGCCTGACCCCCGACCCGTTCAGCCTAGCACCGTGCTCGCTCTGTCAAGAGCCTGCCCTCGCGAAAGCGGGGGACGCTGCGCGCCGGCTCCGCCGGTGCCGCCGCATTCGCGGCGGCATCCTTGACTGCCGCTGCGCGCGGCGCTCTGCCGGAAGGCAGGTCGGGACGAAGGGATGGTCGTTTCCGATCGAACAAAGGGATGCTGCTCTATTTGACCTCAATGAACCACCGCACCCTAACCATGACCAATTTGCTGAACTTGACGCACACAACTACACAACAGCTTGATCAGATCACTGCGGCGGCCGCGCAAGCAAAATACGTGACCGGAGAACGGATCCTGCCCGAGCACTGTCTGCGCCTGCGCCGCCAGGCTGTCGAACCCCTTGCGCATGTCGGTGACACCGGCCGCCAGCCATACTCGGGTGCCCGCCGGCAGAGTGTTCATCGCCGCAGTTCGATCACCTGCCGCAGCGTCTCCGAGCTGACTTCGCCGCGCAGGCGCACCCGTGCCCCACACCCAAACGTGATCTCGATGACGCTCTCGCGATCCCTCCGCCGCGGCCGACCTTCATCAGGCGCGATCTCGACCGGCACCATAGCGCCGCTTTCGACCACTGCTTTCGGCAACAGTTGCCGCCGCCATCTGAACAGCTGGTTGCTGTTCACATCATGACGTCGCGCCACGATCGACACCGACGCCCCCGGCGTCTGCGTCTCCGCCACCATCTGGCGCTTCAACGCTTCAGAATACTGTCGACGCTTCGTCGGGCTCGGCTGCTGCTTAGTGTCCACCAAGCCGGTAGTGAATACTTGTTCTGTTTGATCCGCCATCCGCTAATCATTGCGCCAATCGCGGCACAGCGGCAGGCGCTCCTCACCGAGCGCTTACGCAGAAGCAGCGATTCCAGAAGGATCTCACGGAAGCTCAGAGGGCGCATTACGACGCGTTCCTCTTCCCGCTGATCGCCGATAATTTTATGCAGCAGCCAAGTTCCGGCCCGGCTTTTGCGCAGCTGGCCGCGCAATTCTTCGCGGAAATCGCCCGAAGCAGGAAGCGCTTGCCCAAGCTCGAAGCGCTTGATATTCCATTCAAGCTGATCTGGGGAGAGGCCGACCCCTATTTCCCCGTCAGCATGGCCGAGGAGCGCCGGTCTCACCTGAAGCATTCCTCGCTGCATATGGTGCGAGCCGGCCATTGGCTGCAAGTCGATGAACCGGAGCAAGTGGCCAAAGCAATGCTGTCATAACACACCCCAATCTGGGTAAATCCACTGCGTTGCTGGCGCAGGTCCACGGGATCAGCGTCACCGTCAATTTTAGTATTGGAGATACAGCATGAAAGTCATGGCAATCGGCACACTGAAGCCTCTCACGCCCGAGCAGCGGCAGATGTATCTTCCGAAAGAAGTCCCAGCTACCCTGCAGCTCTATCTGGACGGAAAGATGGAGCAGTTCTGGCTTCGCGATAACGGGGCGGGGGTCATATTTCTGATGACCGTCGACTTGGTCGAGGAAGCCGACGGCCTCCTCAAGGCATTGCCGCTCGGCCGGGCGAACCTTCTGACATTCGAACTGATGCCCATCGGACCGCTCAGCCCACTTGGAATGCTCATCAAGTAGGCATCCTCAGTTACGATGAAAGTCTACAAGTTCTAGAAATGCATAAACTTTCGCCGTGATCCCACCAGAACAGGAACGGGAAATGAACCACAAAGTATTGATCACGGGTGCAACCGGAGACACCGGTAGTGCTGCCGTTAAGGAAGCAATCGCGCTTGGGCTTACTGTCCGCGCCATGGTGCACGGCAAAGACGATCGATCGGCGGTGTTGGAAAAGCTGGGTGCCGAAGTCGTGGTCGGCGATCTCCACGATATCGATACAATCCGTGCGGCCATGGAAGGCGTCGATGCGGCGTATCTGGTCTACCCGGTCCAACCCCGGCTTATCGATGCGACCGTCAATTTCGCGCAGGCAGCGAAGGAAGCGGGCGTCTCCGCGATCGGCTGATCGCAATTCGAAAAGTAATTCGTGCAAAGAGACCTATATCGCCGAGCAGGTCCTCAATTGGTCGGGTCTTGCAGTTACGCACCTGCGACCGACATACTCTCTTGAATGGCTGCTCTACCCGTTTCAGCTCCCGCTCTTTGTTGAAAGAGGCATCCTCAGGCTGCCTGTCGGCAAGGGGCGACATGCGCCGATCGCGGCGGCAGACCAGGGGCGGGTAATCGCTGCAATCCTGCAAAATCCGAGTGAACATAAGGGCGAAACCTACCCGCTCTTCGGGCCAGTGGAAATGGACCACGAGCAAATGGCGTCTGACCTCAGCGAGGCTCTGGGACGCCAAATCGTCTTCCAGAACGTCCCGATCGACGAATATTGCAAATCTGCGGAGGCAATGGGGGTTTCGGCGTACATGGTCCAGCATTTCCGGGGCGCCATGGACGCCTACCAGCATGGCGTAATGTCGGGAATGAACAATAATGTCGAAAGGCTGACGGGTCGGAAGCCGATGAGCGTTGGCGAGTTCGCGCGCGCCCATTCGGATGTACTGAACGGGCACTAGGAATCGGCGCGGAAATCGCGAATAGCCTGAGCGTTTGAGACGCGCTCTACGTCGTCGAATGTGATCGGTGGCGACAGCTTGGATGTGCTCTAATCGGAACGGCAGCAGCCCTTTCACAGGAGTTCACATGCCCACCATCGTCACCAAGGACGGCGTCGAGATCTTCTACAAGGACTGGGGTTCGGGCCAGCCGATCGTGTTGAGCCACGGCTGGCCGCTGTCGGCCGATGATTGGGACGCGCAGATGCTGTTCTTTCTGCATCACGGCTATCGCGTTATCGCCCATGACCGCCGCGGCCATGGCCGCTCGACCCAGACCGCGGACGGCCACGATATGGACCATTATGCCGACGATCTCGCGGTGCTGACGGCGCATCTCGACCTGAAAAACGCCGTCCATGTCGGCCATTCCACCGGCGGCGGCGAGGTGGCGCGCTATCTGGCGCGGCATGGCGAAAGCCGGGCGGCCAAGGCGGCGCTGATCAGCGCGGTGCCGCCGCTTATGTTGAAGACGGCGGCCAATCCGCAGGGTCTTCCCAAGGAGGTGTTCGATGAACTACAGGCGCAACTCGCCGCCAATCGTTCGCAATTCTATCGCGATATCGCGGCAGGGCCTTTCTACGGCTACAACCGGCCTGGCGCGAAAGTCTCGGAGGCGGTCATCCAGAATTGGTGGCGCCAAGGCATGATGGGCGGCGCCAAGGCGCATTATGACGGGATCGTCGCCTTCTCCCAAACCGATTTCACCGAAGACCTGAAGAAGATCACCGTCCCGGTGTTGGTCATGCATGGCGACGACGACCAGATCGTGCCCTATGTCGCCTCCGGGCCGCACTCCGCTAAGCTCTTAAGGAACGGAACCCTGAAAACCTATAAGGGCTTCCCGCACGGCATGCCTACCACCGAAGCCGAAACGATCAATTCCGACCTGTTGGCATTCATCAAAACCTAGCCGCTGCGAGCTGCAGAAATCCCACCTGCCGTCTGAAATCCAGGTACTGTCGGCGAACGGCTGCAGCTCAAAGTAGTCGTTTGCCGGGGACGATGATGGCAGAGTAATGTCGGTCGCCCCGGCAGACCTGCCCAGGGAGGACCGTCATGAAATGGGATATCACAGTCTTGCTCATGGCAGGTGGATTCACCCGTCGCGCCTCTTTTGGCCCTACCGATGGCGCGGAGCTGCGAACGTGTTCATGCTGACCTCGCTCTCGATCCAGGACAACGGCACCCTGGCGACTAAAAACCTAACGGGAGTGGGAATGTATTTCGGGCCAGGCATGCCGTCGAACACCGATTGGCATCACTATACGTGGACGCCGGTTGCCACCGACCTCGACCCCGAAGGCGCTGCAACGGGGGGCGTTGCCAGTGGACGAAGCGATCCGGCGGACCCACATCGAAGTCGTGGCGCACGGGGGGTGTCTTCCGTGGTGGAGGAATCGCTGGGGTTATGACCTTGTCGAGCCGTGGCCGCCTGCTGCTCTGACGGAACTCGGTCGCCGCCTGATCGGTCTGGATGATTGGTAGCAGAAACTAGCCCTCGCGGTGTCGGCGGGCGCAACGCATTGAAAGGACGAGAGTCAGGTTTCGACGGCGGCGACATGATCAACTCCGACCGGCGATGCCGCAGTATAGATCGGATACCTGAGGGTTCAGCTCACGATGTTCGACAAGACGAAACTTGAAGTGCTGCGCGCCAAATACGAAGGCGCCAAAGAAACAGAAATCGCGCCGGCCGAGTTCAGAAAGGCGCTGTCACTGGTGTTCGGCAGCAACTACCGGCGGGCGATGCCGTTTGCCGGGATATCGACCTTGCTGGACTTGCCGTGCCGCCCCGAAGCACCGGATTTGCCGGATTTCGGCGGGCTCGACATCGCGCTCGTCGGCGTGCCGATGGATCTAGGCGTCACTAACCGAGCGGGCGCCCGCTTCGGCCCGCGCGCGGTGCGCGAGGTCGAGCGCATCGGCCCCTACAACCACCTGCTCGGGGTCGTGCCGCGAGCCGAGCGCGAGGCGGCCGATATCGGCGATGTACCGATGCGCTCGCGGTTCAGCCTCGACAGCTGCATCGAGGATATCGAGGCCTTCTACAGACGTATTCAGGCGGCCGGGGTACGGCCGCTGTCAGTCGGCGGCGACCACTCGATCACCTATCCGATCCTGCAGGCATTGGGGCATAATCGGCCGGTCGGTCTCGTCCACATCGATGCGCATTGCGACACGATGGGGGAGATCGACGGGTCCAAATTTCACCATGGCGGCCCCTTCCGCCAGGCGGTGCTTGCCGGCGTGCTCGACCCCGAGCGCACGATCCAGATCGGCATCCGCGGCCCGGCCGAGATCTTTTGGGGTTTTTCCTACGATTCGGGGATGACCGTGCTGCACATCGAGGATGTCGACCGGATAGGGATCGATGCCGTTGTCGCGAAGGCGCGCGAAATCGTCGGCGGCGGCCCGACCTACATTTCCTTCGATGTCGACGGGCTCGACCCGGCCTTCACGCCCGGGACCGGGACACCCGAACCCGGCGGCCTGACGCCCCGCGAGGCCCAGGCCATTCTGCGCGGCCTCAAAGGCCTCGATATCATCGGCGGCGATGTGGTCGAAGTCGCGCCGCAATACGATCCGACCAGCAACACCGCAATGGTCGGCGCCCAAATGCTGTTCGAAATCTTCTCATTGATGGTCTTGGCCCCCAACTTCTCGCGCCGTTGACTTCCAGACGGAGAACCCTCGCGGCCGGCGGAGACGGCCGGGAGGGTTCTCGCCACGGCACATCAGGCTCGCGAGTGCTCCCATGGGCGGGCGCTCCGAGGCCGGTTGGCTCGTGAACGGCTGCAGCGCCTCTGGAGTGCGCATGTCGCGCGGCGGGGTGAAATCCTTTCTTGCGGCACCGCGCATTTCTTCCGGCGGCCGCGGCATGCCGCGGCGATCGCTGTAATCGGGCACCGGCCGGCTTGTGCTGCCGAGAGCCTGAGCACTGATGCAGTCGAGGGCGGTGACGCCCGCCACTGCAGCGAGCGCAATGGCGACATTTCCTTTGCGCGGATTTTGCTTATCGAGCCCGGTGGCGAGGGTCGCCAGATCGAGCGCATCGCCCGCCACCCGGCCCCAGACCCACGGGCCCGGATTGTCGCTCATCAATATGCCGATGCCCGCCGCCATCTCGCGGGCCCCGTAAAACCGCAGCAGACCATCTTTACCTTGCATTCCCATTTGCTCGGTCAGCATCCTCGGCGCCAGCATCTCAACGAGGCCGAGCCCGATACTGAACCAGCCGAGACCGCGCGCCAGCGCCAATAGCGAGGCGTTGGCCCGGCCGTTCTGTCGATACCCCATGACGTTCACCCCCTTTTACGGTTTGAGCACTACCTTGACACAGCCGTCCTCCTTGTCGCGGAAGGTTTTGTACATACGCGGACCGTCATCGAGGCTGACTTTGTGGGTAATCACGAATGAGGGGTCGATCTGACCCTCCTCGATGCGATGGAGCAGATCGTCGGTCCAGCGGTTCACATGCGTCTGCCCGGTGCGCAAGGTCAGACCCTTGTTCATGAACATCCCCATCGGGATTTTGTCCAACAGCCCGCCATAGACGCCCGGCATCGAGACCGTGCCGGCAGGACGGCAGACATAAAAAATTTCCCTCAGCACGTGCGGCCTGTCCGTCTCCAGCATCAGCATCTGTTTCGCGCGGTCGTAAATCGAGTCGATCGTCGCCGTCGCGTGCGCCTCTAGCCCGACGGCATCGATGCATTTCTCCGGCCCCTTGCCGCCGGTCAGGTCGTTCAGGCGCTCGACGACGCTCTCCTCTTCGAAATCGATCGTGATAGCGCCGCCGGCGCGCGCCATGCTGAGCCGCTCGGGCAGGCGGTCGATCGCAATGACCTGCTTCGCGCCGAGCAGGATGGCACTGCGGATCGTCATCTGGCCGACCGGTCCGGCGCCCCAGATAGCCACGGTGTCGGTCGGCTCGATGTCGCACTGCACCGCCGCCTGCCAGCCGGTCGGGAAAATGTCGCTGAGGAACAATACCTTCTCGTCATCGATCCCGTTCGGGATCTTGACCGGGCCGACATCGGCGTAAGGGACTCGGACATATTCGGCCTGACCCCCCGGATAGCCGCCCGTCAGGTGCGTATACCCGAAGAGCCCGGCAGTGGTGTGCCCGAAGACCTTGTCAGCAAGATTCTTGTTACGGTTAGTGGTCTCGCAGACCGAGAAATTGCCGCGCCTGCACTGGTCGCACTCGCCGCAGATGATCGTGAACGGCACGACGACGCGGTCGCCGACCTTCAGCTTCTTGTTCTCCGAACCGACCTCGACCACCTCGCCCATGAACTCGTGGCCCATGATATCGCCGGATTTCATGCCCGGCATGAAGCCGTCATAGAGGTGCAGGTCGGAGCCGCAGATTGCGGTGCTCGTGACCTTGACAATCGCGTCACGCGGATGCTCGATCTCCGGGTCCGGGACGCGGTCGCACCGAATGTCCTCTCTGCCGTGCCAGCACAGAGCTCTCATCGGGAAGTTCTCCTTCGGATTTGCCGAGCGGCTTTCCGCCCCATGAGGCGAAAACCGGGGCCGGGCCGAGTTCGTTCCTGATTAGGCGGCTTTCATGGACAGGGCACGGTCTGCTCGCGTTGGGGTTGACGCACCGCCGATCGTCTCCACGACTGCTGTTCTCCCGGTTGCGTGACTGCGCACAATCCATGATTGAGTTTATTATTTCATGTTGCTGCATCTGCAGCGAATCAGCAGCAAATTCTCGCTCACTGCTTGTTGAGCCAGCCCGACCCGGAGCCGCCCTCCCCGTCAAAGCAAGGACGAAGCGCGGATTTCCTGCGCCAGCCGGCGCGCGGGCCGGGGGATCCGCCCTTGGCGGCCGCCCGTGCCGGTCCCTCGCTCCCGGTTCCCCCTGTTTTATCTGGTCGAGATCAGGCATCCGCAACTTCTTCGATCGTAATGTTGCACGGCTGACGGGCTCGAATGGCCACGAGGGTATAATGCGATTAGGGTAATTGCGTGGCGTCCCTGCCATATTCACCAGACAGGCCGGCGCAATTCGACGCGCTTAGGCCATTATCTCTTACGGATAGAAATTCATAATTTCTCACCGAGAAAAAATCTCATAAGGGGGCGGGCGGGACGGACAATCAGGCGTTGAACCGATGGTGGAACGGGCGGCCGAGCAGCGCCGCGATTGACGATCACACGCGCCGCCTCGATCACATCGAACAACGGTTACGCGTCGACGCGCCCGCCGACTAGCAGGGTGCGGAAAAAGTCGGGCGACCGTCGTTTCGCTGCCAGTCACGGATCACGGCTTGTCCGTAACCCGTTGATTTGGCGTGATCGGAATTCCGGCCCGGAGCCTGTTTCATGTCTGTTTTCGCGAAATCGCAACTTTTTCCGCACCCTGCTAGTTGCCGTCGGCGGTCAAGGGCGCTTCCGCTCGAACGCGGACATCGGCAAGGTCCGGACTTCCTCGATCACCAGCCGATTCACCGGGGTGACACCGGTCCGTCGCAACAAGCTGTACCTTTCGGTGGACAAAATCCACGTTTAGCTGAGTGCGTTGGCATAGGTGGGTGTCGCCCGAAGCTGTGAGTCCGTCCTTGGTCCCTTCGTCAATGCGTAAGACCTCCCGTCTGACAGCAGCTTCGCAATGCGGCCAAAGACGACCGTAAAGACAAGCACGGTCAGCAGCGGCCGGATCACCGACCAAGCGACGCCGATCACCGTCTGCTTGTAGCACACCGCCAGGTCACGCCACGCGAGCACCCGGAACAACTCGCGGTATCGCCAAAGATCGAGCCAATAGTTGCGCTCGAGCCGGCCCGGTTCGATAATAATCGTTTCAGTCATAAATCATCTCGCGGCAAGCGGTCCGTAACGTATCTAGAGGTCTCTTCAGGGTTAAGACGATCGGTGTTGCTTTCTTCGTTACAGCGAGTTTCTGCCCGGGTGAAAAGCTAAAAGGGCGATGCACGGGAATTGAGTATCGCTGCGGCGATCGGCAGGCATGCTGTCGAAACGGCCGAAACCGCCAATGAAGCACTCGGCGCCGATGCGGCGCCGCGCGAATTTGTGGGGGATGTGAGATTTATCCCGTCAGGGCTGAACCGGACTTACCCGCGCTCGTTGGGTTCTATGGTCTTGCCACGCGAGAAAAGGGAGCCGGTGAGGACCAGGGCTGAGTTCTGCCCAATTGGCGTACCCGGCGCACCCGACAGGAGCCCATACGCGCGCCGTCCGCGGGGCGCCATAAATATGGATTCGCGGATTCGCGCGGATTCAGGCATCTTGGTTCCAGCCACGCCAACGCCTTGCGACCGGTTGCAGGCCAAGGCTTGCGACCAAAAGGGCCAAATCGGAACGACGAAGCCGATGGTGGTCTAGCGCACCGCTTACAAGCATTGGTGAACATCTTAAGAAAGGCGCAGTCATGGGATGGTACTCATAAACATGATCCCATATTTCGCAAAATCGTGCCCTTGCAAAGTGAGAAATTGCACCAAGCCAAGGCCGCCAGCGCGCCCAAGTCTATGGTGCGCTGGTCAGCACCGGCCCGTTACACGGGTGCCCCGGCTGGTTGAGCGGGCCTTGCCAACCAGCGCACGTCCATATCTGCACATCCTTGACCAGCAGGTCCATTGTCTCTGCAACCGGCGTTGAATTTAGCGGACCGAGCTGCAGTGCGGGATAATTGCGCTGGTTGAGCTGTGACGACGTGATCGCTGTCGCGCCACTGTTGCCGGCGCTGATCATGTCGCCACAGTTCTGCAGCGCATTGTCGATATAGAAGCATAGCGCGAGGTCGGTGCTGCCGTCCTGCGTCACGCGCGCCGCAAAGGTGTGATAGACCGTCGGATCGAGTGGATATTCAGGCGCTCCAAGTCCCGCCAGCAATACTTGGTTCTGCCCCGACGGTGCCCACCACTCATGAATGATGACGTCGTTATGGCAGCAGCCGGTTGTGTAGATTTCAGGAAAGTCCCGCTCCTGGAATGCAGTCGACGCCGTCTGCCCCGTGTCGCTCCACGTCCACCACGCCGCGATCAGATTTCCGGCGGGATTATTGTTGAGACCGCTCGGCAATACGCGGAACGTAACTTGCCAATAGGCCCCGTTGGGGAAGTCCACCCCTTGGGTGTATCCGCCAGCAAGGATGTTTATCGGCGTCAGCACCGTCGCGAGATCGGCGGCGTCGGCGGCAGTGAAACTCATGTCCATGACCTGCACCCCACCGTCGCTGATCATGCTGATGCGAGCGCAGGGCGGCGGGGAGTGGCCGTTGCCGCCGGCGATCCACCATTGCGGACTGGTCGCGCCGGCACAGTCGAGCCAGTTCGACAAGTTGGTGTAGAACGGCTGTGTAAAATCGCTGTGGAAAGCCAGGGTCGTGTACCCGGCGGCCTGCGCCCCGGCCGGAACGACTTGCGTCGCAGCCTGAATTTGCACCGACAAATTTGCGCTGGGGTTGCCGGCATAGGCGAGACTTGGCGCCAGCAACGCGGCCGTGAAAAATAGCCTCTTGATCATACTGAGAACTCCTTAGACAATGCTTGGCTGCCCTGAACTGCAGTTATCACGGTCGACTGGGTGCCGTCGTTCGCCGATGTAAGCGCTTGCGCGGTGACGATATTAAGCCCCGATATAGCAAAGAAACTGGTGTTGCTCGTCGTCAATGTTCCTGTGAATTGAGAGCCGTCGGACATCGTCACATTGGCAGTCGCGATCACCGTCCCGGCGGGTGCATTATCGGGTATTGTGGCGCTGGCCGGAGATAGCGTGATCGCAGTGGGCGTGGCTGCGACTTCGCTGTTCACCACGAACGGAGCTGTGGCGATCAACGTGGCTGTTGTCGTACCGTTGTCGGCGTAAAACCGAGCTTCGTAATTCCCATTGCTGCTCGGCGCGGAAGAGACAGGACTGCCGAAGAAACACCTTGAGTACCAACGGGCGGCCGCTGCGCCGTGCCGGTTACAAGATAAGCATAAACGGTTTCGGTGTTCATCCGATTGGCGAGCGTTCGATTCGGGCCTATCAGTTCGGGATACGCGCCCACCAGCAACGGCTATCGAAAGGGTTGAGTTCGGCTGAACGACTGCGCCGCTTCCTAAGCCGTTTACCGTGATGGTCGGTGTCGTCACTTGAACGACGAACGGCGCTGTGGCGATCAACGTGGCCGTTGTCGTACCGTTGTCGGCGTAAAACCGAGCTTCGTAATTACCGGTAGCGCTCGGCGCAAGCAACGATAGGGTTGCAGAGGTGACGCCCGGAGTGCCAACCGGCGGCCGTTGCGTCGTGCCAGTTACGAGATAGGCGTATTCGGTTTCGGTATTCTGCGGCTGATTTGGTGTCGCGATACCTACCCAATCCGTTCGCTCTCCCGGCCCGCCAGCAACAATTATAGACATAGCTGTATTAGGCGCCACTATCGCGCCGCTTGCTAAACCGTTGACCGCAATGGTCGGCGGTGGCGGTGGCGGCGGCGGTGGCGGTGCCGGGGGGTGGCGGTGCCGGCGGTGGCGGTGCCGGCGGTGGCGGTACCGGTGGAGGTGGCGGTGCCGGGTGGCGGTGGCTGCCGGAGGTGGCGGTGCCGGAGGTGGCGGTGCCGGAGGTGGCGGTGCCGGAGGTGGCCGGTGGCGCGTGCTGGCGGCGGCGCTGCTGCTACTACGACACTGATGTTAAATACTGCGCTGGCGCTGAAATGGCCGTGGCGCGAGTGCGCGAACCCGCACGGAGTAAGTGCCGGGCGAAATCGACCCGCTAAATGCCGTAACCAGGTTGTTCCCGGAGATAGCGAAAAAGCCGGCGGAATTTTTCGTCACTGTGAAAGTGCAAGGTATTATGGTCCCCGAGGCGTCATAAGCGGCCAACACGCCGATAATAGTCGCTTTAGGTGCGTTATTATTTAGTATCAAATTGCTGATTTGGATCGTCATGTAGCCCTCTGGGCGTTAATCAAGCGAATTATCAGATCCACGGCTCACTCCAATCGGTTTCAATATCTGTTCATTACCTCGATCCATGTCGTATTGATTCGTGTTTTTGAGGCACTCAATGTGGATGGCGACACAGGTTCCGACCTCGCCTTCCCGGTAGAGCCCACCCTCGATAAGGAAAGCCCCGGACTTCTCGAAAATTGTTGGATCGAAGCTGGTTGATCCCCCTATTCCAGCCGGCACGCCGACCGTATTGATCGTGGAACCAGCCATCGCGGTAGCCGCGATCGGAGCCCGACCTCGAACTCGGCCGGACTACACCCGAAGAAGCGGCTTCGGCCGTCGCACGATCGCGGTCCACCTCAAGAATTGAGCACAAAGCCGTTTAGCAGCCGCACTGGAGGCGCAAACGGGACCGCTCGCTTACCCAGTAAATTTCAGGTCGTTTCAATTCGGCGGCCCGCCCGGATTACGGCCGGCAATCATCTCCCACTGTGCAGAAAGGATTAAGTAATTAACTCTTAGAGGCGCATAGCGGCGCAACCACTGGCTACTCGCCGTACTCAGTGGCTTCTGAAGAAATACATATCAAGTCGTTTTAATACTGCTTCCCGCCCGGATAGCTGCCGTTACTCGGCGTAGCGCCTCTAGCGTAATTCCTTTCTAACCATCAGCGCCTTGAGCTGCTCAAGCGGGATCACAGGCGCGGCAATGCTTAGCGAGGCGACCGGACGTCGAGCATAAACATGCAACGATTTCGCGACGACGATACCGCCCCGGGTTTGCGGATACGAACCAATGAGCTCCCATCGGTCACCTCGACCGGCGACAAGCTTTTTCAAGCGCTCATGATAAGGCCGTTGCTGGTCGGGCGCAACCTGATCATCGATTACGATGATGGTGACCGAGAGCTCATCAAGAAGCGCAGCCAGCTTCTCTGGCGTGTCGAAGCGATCTTCGGTGTTGCGCCAGAACCAGTCGCCGCCGGCCAGGATCGTCTTGCCGCGCAGGACGTAGCTGCCAGGGCGTGGTTCGCTAAGGGCGAGCGCGGCGACCAAGCACCCCTCGCCCGTCGCATCCGAGGATACCAGCCAAATCTGTGGCACGTTTGAGACCCTCGCTTCGACATCTTGCACCAATGCCTCGTAACCCTCATTCCTCAGCTGGAGCGGCAGCGCAAAACTCTCCACGCCAAAGACCGCGATCAACGCCGCAGCCAAGCCGACGCGCAGAAGACCGATCGATGAGCGAGCGGCCGGCCAGCGCGCAATTTCTTCGATACCTGCCGCAGCGAAGAGAACGAGCGAGGGTATCAGTAGAACCATAAACCGGCTGTCAATCGGTATCGGGAGGACGCAATGCAGAACGAAAAGAGCAATCGCCAGCGCCGCCAGCGCTGCCCACTCGGGCGTCACATTTGCGCGCGGTCTAACTCGGATAACCGTTGCCCAAACGCCAAGTAATGCAAATAGAACAATCGGTAGTCCCACACCTCGATCGATAAACCGCACGTAACCAGGTGCGGCCTCAACAAGCAGATCAGCAACACCACCGGTCCTTCCGCCAACTATGCTGGGCGCCAATGCATACCAGGGAACACAGAGAATCAATACCGGGGCCGCCGCAAGCCACAATCCCACCCGGCGCAGCAGGTGCCATCTGTTGGTAAATGCGATGGTTATTCCCGGGACCAAGGTGAGCGCCCAGGCGTTGCCGTGTGTCAAGATGGCCACCGTCGCAACAGCGCCAAAAGCGACGCCATCGCCGGTTCGCTCGGTTCTCGCGAACCGAGCGAACCACAATGTGCTCACCAGCATCGCCAGAGTTGAAAGATGCTCGGTCATCACGCGAGCGCTCAACTCCTGTACTAGCGGTGATGCTACGAACAGGATGGCAGCCATTAGCCCCGCCCAGCGGCCAATCAGGCGTCGACCAGTTAGATAGATAAGGCTGGCTGTGGTAGCGGCGATGACCGCAATAAATATGATCGCCATGGTGCGCGAGACGCCGACGATCAGGAACCAGATGCCGAGCGCGCCATAGAACACGGGCGGCCACACGCCGATCGCCACCTTCGGATAGTGGAGGTAATATTGCTGTGCGAACTGCAGGGGATGGCGGAAGTCCAGACCCGCGATAAAGTCCCGCACCATTAGTGAGGTTACTAAATGGGCCGGCTCGTCCGGATATCCTCCAAAGCCGCTTGCATAGGCGCCGCCCGCCACCTGCAGGGTGACAATCAGCCCGAATAGCATGGCAAATGCGACGACCGTCTCCGCTTTACTCACCAAACCTAGCGGCAGTCTCACTAGCAGCCTCGAGTTCGCGCGGCCTGAGGTGGTGCTCCTGACCTACGCCCCGAATGAGTGCGGGATTAGAAATAACGCTCTGGAACGCGGATGATATCGTCAGGCTGAATCGATGACAAGATGTCGGCCCGGTGATCCTCGCCGTTTCGCGTGATGACCACGTAATCCTGATTCGCTCTATAAGTGTAACCATGGGCAGCCGCCACGGCGCTGAGCACTTTCATGCCGCCGACATAGGGGTATCCCCCAGGGCTCGAAACTTCGCCAAGAATGTAGAAGGGCCGGTAGATCAATACGGCCACGCTGGCATGGGGCTGCGTGATGTAGCGGCCCGCCCGCAATCTTTCTTCAATGTTGGCTTGGACCTGTTCAGGGGTTAGGCCGGCCGCGGGTACCGCGCCGACCATCAGCATTCTGATCGTGCCGTCGTCCTGCACCGAGTATTGGCCGTTCAGCTCATCGGCCCCGAGCACTTTGATTTCGAGCCTATCTCCTGGACCAAGGTGATACGCTGAGACATCAGGCTTGACGGCAAGCTCTGGTAAGTTGCTTCCCGGGGAGCAAGCGTCCAGCGAAAAGAGAGCCACCAGCGCGACCACCCAGGCGATTCGGACAAATGGCTTCATACTCTGACCTCCTCCTGAGGACCGTCGGCAACCGCTCGCACCCTCACCATATCATAACCGCCGATATCGAAATCACAACCAAGACCCAAAGCGCCCGCGCGCCCGCCGCCTGCCCTCTTAATCCTCACATGCCAGATCCTCACATGCCAGGCCGGGTAGGATAGCCGCGACAGGGGTTGCCAAAAGTCCTTTGATGTATAATGTCGCATCGATGCACCGGGTCCAGACGTCATTGCGCATCCTCACATGGTGCTGTGTCATTCTTCTCGCTCTCCTTTCGTTATTGCCGGCGCAAGATATGGTTCGAACCGGAATTCCCGGCCAGCTTGAGCATTTCGTCGCCTATGCCGGATCGGCGAGCATCGCGGTAGCTGGATATGGACGGCGAGTTGCTGTGCGAATCATCGGTTTGTCTTGGATATACGCTGCCCTTCTGGAGTATCTCCAGCATTTTTCGCCGGGCCGAGATCCGTCGATCGCGGATTTTTCGGCATCGGCGCTCGGAGCGTCCTTCGGAGGGCTCTCGGCAGCCCTGCTGGCGCGTTGCCTACGGAAGCGCGCATATCCGGACGTCGTCTGATTCGATGACTTGAGGGCGGCGGCGATGGTTGCCTCAGTGAAAATCGACGGGGCGCGCGTCGCGGTCGCGCCGGATTCGGGCGCCCGTCTCGACATCCCCGGCACAAGGCTGAGCTGTTGGCTCGCCGCATTCTGCTTGCTGGTGGTCGCCCTAGGGCCGCTTGATGCGCTCGCCCAGATCACCGAATCGCTGCTGCCGAATGCGTTGGCACCCAGTGCCCCACAGGCACCGCGCTCGCCGTATGAGCCGATCGGGCTTCGTTTAGGTGACTTCTTCTGGTTCCCGCGCGCCGAACTCGACGAAGCCTATAACAGCAACATCTTCGCGACTTCCATCAAACCTACCTACGATTTGCTTACGGCTTTCACGCCGAGTTTCGATCTTCTGTCCATCTTTCCACGAAACGCCTTGAATCTGCACGGCAGCTCCTTGCTGCAGGTTTACGCCGACCATCCGGCGCAAAACACTCAAGACGGATCCGTCAGCGCGGACGGACGGATCGACGTAACCGCCGGGAGTTCGTTGTACGGCAACGCGCAAGTGGCGCATCAGCACATAACCTACGGGACTCCGAATTCGCCCGGCAACATTGCTGAGCCGGTCACGTTCTGGGACTACATTGCTAACGCTGGCTATAGGCAAGGGGGGCGGCGCTTTTCCTACCAGGTCGATATCGGTGTACAAGCGGCGCAGTACAATGCCGCACCGCTCGTCGGTGGCGGCGTATTGCCGCAGAGCGTGCAAGATGCGACGGTCTCCACAGCGGCAGTTCGCGCTAGCTATGAAGTCATCCCGGATTACCTTGGCTACATCCGGGTCGCCGGCAGCCTCTATGACTATTGGCATACTGCGCCCGGAGGAACGCGCGCGAACTTTTCAACATATCGCGCCGACGTCGGCCTGCAAATTCTCCCTAGACACCTCATTTCTGGCGAGGCCTATGCCGGATATTTGATACAGAACCCTGCTGAGTCGAGCTTCGCCTCCACCTCAAGCCCCGACTTCGGCGGACGGCTTACGTGGACCATCACTCGGCTTACTACGCTCAACCTAACCGGGCTGATGACGTTTAACACGGGCACGCCAGGCAGCACGACGTTTAGCACGGGCACGCCAGCACTCAGCACGGGCACGCTAGGTAGCACGACGTTCATCACCGGCTTAGCCGGAAACAGCTATCTTACTCGGATCATCACAGCGACCGCCGACCACGAACTGTTGCCTAACCTGCTGATTAACCTTAATGCCACGTATGGAAATGCCACCTTTCAGGGCATTACCAGGACCGATAATTTCTTCATTGTCGGCGCGGGCTTAAGATACCTGGTAAACAGGAACCTCTTTCTGGGTGGTTCTTATCTTTTCACCCAGTACACTTCAACGCTTCCGGGGTCCTCCTATAATCAAAACATCCTGACCTTGAGGGTTGGCACACAGTTCTGAGCCGCCGTGCTCCCGCGGGGACCCTCGCTTTTCGCCTGCAATGATGTCTCCGATCGATCTGATGTCTGGGGACCGTGCCCGTTTTCGCCCTAACCGGCATTAACCGTGATTTTTCCTATACTTTTGACGAGATTCGTGGGAAAAGCCGACTGGTTGGCCAACTGCTGATCTCGAAGGACGCTGGCCGATCGTGCCAATTACAGAGATTGCGGTAAGACACTGCGATGATGCAAAGTATCGTCCTCGGGCGCATGTACGCTCCCGCAAAGGTACCAACGTGCACCTAACCCTAATCTGGTCGAGCTCACTCGGTTTCGGGTTGCGCTTGGCCCAACAAATTGCGGTGCGCATTGACCAGCGCTTAATTTCTGCAGATGAGCCGTCAGGGTTAATTAATTCAGACTGGCTTGGTTCATCCTCCGACCGACAGATCTCCACTGGCCAGGTGGATGGGCCTCGATGAAGGTTGCGATTTTAGCAGGTGGAATGGGGACGCGGCTCGCGGAAGAGACGGATCACCGCCCGAAACCGCTGGTCGAGATCGGCGGCAAACCGATCCTGTGGCATATCATTAAATATTACGAGTCTTACGGATTAAACGAGTTCATCATTGCGCTCGGGTACAAGAAAGAGGCGATCATCCGATATTTTTTGGACCTGTATTACTACAGCTCGGATCTCACAGTCAGAACCGGTGATGGTACTGTTACAGTCCACGCTCAACACTGCCAGGCGAATTGGACCGTGCATCTTATCGACACCGGCGCATTGACTGATACCGGGGGGCGTATCAAGCGGCTCGCGCCATACATCGGCGACTCGACCTTCATGCTTACATGGTGCGATGGATTGTCAGATGTCGACCTTGACCGTCTGCTTGCATTCCATCGAGCGCATCGCAAGCTTGCCACTGTAACGACAGTCCGGCCGGCAGCTCGTTTCGGTTATCTCGATCTCGATCGTGAGCAGGTGAGGGGTTTTCGTGAGAAGCCGGATGATGGCGAAGGATGGATAAACGGTGCGTTTTTCGTCCTGGAGCCGGGCGTCTTCAAATACATCAAGGACGACGCGACGAGCTGGGAGCGCGGGCCCATGGTAGAGCTGGCCGCCAACGGACAGCTTGCAGCTTATCGGCATAACTCGTTCTGGCAGTGCATGGACACGCTCCGGGAGAAGCGGATGCTCGAGGACCTTTGGCGCTCGGGCAAGGCACCCTGGAAAACCTGGGAGTGAGTGGGATGCGGGTATTGGTAACCGGGCATCGCGGCTATATCGGGAGCCCCCTCGTCGAGCGGCTGAAGGTGGCCGGTCACGAAGTGGTGGGCGTCGATACGGAGCTTTATGAGGATTGCACCTTCGGCCTGAACAAGGACAGCGGAGTCCCAACGATCAATCGCGATATCCGAGAGCTGTCGCCGGCCGATCTCGAAGGCATTGATGCAATTGCCCACCTCGCTGGTGTCTGCAACGATCCGCTCGGAGATTTGCTGCCGGAAACAACTTATGAAATTAATCATGCTGCTACGGTGCGACTGGCCAAAATTGCCAAAGCCAGTGGGGTTCGCCGCTTTGTCTTCTCATCCTCATGTAGTGTATACGGCGCCGCCGGTCGAGAATGGATCGACGAAAAATCCGAACCCAACCCGATCACCCCCTACGGGCTTTCCAAATGGAACGCAGAAATTGATTTAAGGCGGTTAGCGGACGCCACGTTTTCGCCTGTATTCCTGCGGAGTGCCACCGCCTACGGGTTTTCTCCGCGCATTCGCTTCGATCTGGTTCTCAATAACTTGACCGCCCACGCGTTCACGAGTGGCAAGGTGCTGCTCAAGAGTGATGGCATGTCGTGGCGTCCGATTGTCCATATCGAGGACATCGGCCGAGCCTTTCTCGCGGCCCTCGAAGCGCCGGTCGAAACCGTCCACAACGAAATTTTCAACGTCGGCATCACAACCGAAAACTATCGCATTCGCGAAATCGCGGAGATCGTAAAGGAGACGGTGCCTGCCTCCAGGATCGAGTTCGCTGCGAGCGCCGGCCCCGACAAGCGGACCTATCGGGTCGATTGCTCAAAGGTCGCCCGTTTGCTGCCCAAGTTCCGACCGCAATGGACGGCGCGCCGCGGCGCGCGCGATCTTTACAACAGGTATACTGAGTATGGGCTGCTGTTAGAGGACTTCGAGGGCGCGCGGTATCAGCGGCTTGCATATCTGCAGTCCTTGATGGCGCGCGGCGCCATCGATGTCGGTTTGCGCTGGGTTGTGCCGATCGTGACTTTGGAGACGCCCACCGCGCGATCCTTCAAACCTAGCTGCTAGAGCCGGCCGCAGACACGCCAATCCCCTAGAGGGTATCACGTGGCAAGTACACAATGTCCCAATTGCAGGTCATCGGCCTGCTGTGACCCATTTTACGAAGTGCAGGCAGTACCGATCAATAGCTGCTTGCTGGTCGACGACCGACGCCGGGCGCTCGACTTTCCCACCGGCGATATCATGCTTGCTGTTTGTGGCGAATGCGGTTTCATCTTCAATGCTTCTTGGGACCCTGATCGTACCATTTATTCGGATCAATATGAGGAAACCCAAGGCTTTTCGCCTACATTCAACGCGTTCAACCGCGCGATCGCCGAGGAGCTGATCAGCGGGTACGACATTCGCGGTAAAAGGGTGCTGGAGATTGGTTGCGGGAAAGGCGAGTTCCTGAGCCTCATCTGCAAGCTCGGAGGTAATCGTGGCATCGGTTACGACCCGAGCTTTGTGCCTGACCGACAGCGCTCAGAGCAGGATATTCGGTTCGTGCGCGAATTTTTCACGGGAGAGACACGCGAAACCGCGCCCGACCTACTCTGCTGCAAGATGACACTCGAGCACATAGCGCAGACCCATCGTTTTCTGAGCTCTGTGCGTTCGGTGGCCGATCGCCAGGACTTGGTGATTTTTTTTCAAATTCCAGATGTCCGCCGCATCTTAAAAGAGGGCGCATTTTGGGACATCTATTACGAGCATTGCTCCTATTTCAGCTCCATTTCGCTCAAACGCCTGTTCACGGAGACGGGTTTTGCGGTCCAGAGGATTTGGACGGGCTATGACGACCAGTATCTGATGGTTATCGCCAGTCCGGCCAATTGCGGAGCAGAGATGGCGCCTCGCGATGAGGACGGTATCGCCGCTGTGATCCGCTCGTGCGCGGGCTTTGCCGCGGCAGCGCTGCACAGCCGTACTGCGTGGCTAAGCCGGATCCGTAAATGGGCCGCCGCCGGGCAGCGCACGGTTCTCTGGGGTTCTGGGTCGAAAGCCGTCGCATTTCTGACGACGCTCGATATACACGACGAGATAGAGCATGTCGTCGACATCAACCCTTACCGCGTCGGCAAATTTCTGCCGGGCTCTGGGCAGGAAATCGTACAACCGGCATTCCTGCGCGACTACCGCCCCGATAATGTCGTCATCATGAACCCGATCTATCGTCATGAAATCGGCTGCGAACTTGCGCGCCAGCGCTGCGAGCCCCGCGTATACACAATTGTCGATCCCGCACTGGAGCTATTGTAAAAGGCAGCGATTTGACAGGAGATCCAATCGAGAAAGGGATGTCCGTGTCTACGCTGGCGGTCAGCTTTATTCTCTGGTTTGTACCTCGCCAACATTATGCCAATACTTGACATAAAGCCTGTTGTGGTGGACACGTGCTTCTACGATAATAGCCTTGTCGAAATCGTCGGCGGACCGAGAGCATATCCGCAGCTCGAGCCTCGTGCTGTTTATGCGAGCTTTGAGAGGTCAGTTCCTTGCGATGGAGGATGACCAAGACAGCTACGCTGATTGACGGCCGTCCTGGAGATTCTGATGGGTGTTGGAAATTGCCGGTCCTGCGGTGGCGATGATCTAAGGATTATCCTCGATCTCGGATCCCAGCCGATAGCGAATGCGCTGCTCGTTCAGGAGGAACTGACCCGTCCGGAGGTGAGATACCCGCTAATGCTGGCGTTTTGTCCGGCATGTGCGCTTCTACAGGTCACTGAGACAATTCCGGCCGATATCCTTTACCGGCGCGACTACCCGTATTTTTCTTCGTCCTCGCCTGCACTCCTGAAGCATTCAGCCCAACATGTCGAAGGGCTGATCCGCCAATACGAGCTCGGACCGGCCAGTTTCGTCGTAGAGGTTGCCAGCAATGACGGGTACCTGCTTCGCAATTTTGTGGCAGGCGGGATTCCGTGCCTCGGGATCGATCCGGCCGACGGGCCCGTAGCGCAGGCAAACGCCATTGGCGTGCCGACAATTCACGAATACTTCGGATCGCGATGCGCAGAAGATCTGGCCGCCAAGGGCAAGCTGGCAGATGTCGTGATTGCGAACAACGTCATTGCTCACGTCGACAACATTAATGATCTTGTCGCCGGTTTTGCGCGCTTGTTAAAGCCGGCCGGGATCGCGATCTGCGAATTTGCCTACGCCGTGGATATGATCGAGCATTGTGAGTTTGATACAATTTACCATGAACACCTTTTCTATCACACTCTGCACGGGCTTACGCCGCTGTTCGGGCGGCATGGGCTTTATTTGAACGACGTGAAACGACTCCCGATCCATGGCGGCTCGTTGCGATTGACTGTAAGCCGAACGCGCGCGCGGTCAGACGAGCTACAGGCGCTATTTGCGCACGAAGCAGCGCTCGGCGTCGGCGAGATATTGTTCTATAACGATTTCGCTACCCGAGTGAGGGCGCTTCGGGACGCGTTGGCCAAGCTGCTCGTCTCGGAGAGACACAGAGGAAAGCGGATCGCCTGCTACGGCGCAGCAGCAAAGGGGGCGACGCTGGTGAACTATCTCGATCTAGGTGAGGGGTTCTTCGAGTTTGTCGCCGATGCCAACCCCTATAAACAAGGCAAATACATGCCCGGCCAGCGCATCTTAATCCGACATCCGGATCAATTGGTGGCGGAGCAACCGGATTACGTCCTGCTGCTGGTTTGGAATTTCGCGGGCGAAGTGATGCGGCAGCAAGCAGCTTACCGCGAGCGGGGCGGCAGCTTTATCATCCCGGTCCCCGAACCTTGTATAGTGCAGCCAGGAGCGCCCATTGAGGAAACGCAATTCGCGATATATCCAACCCGTTCTCCCTCGCCCCCGCTGGCAATTGGGGGGATCGGCAACTCCGTGGGGAGCTAGCAGTGGAAGTGGCCAAATCGTGTGCGGCTGGCGATGATGGGGTACTAAGATCAAGGAGGGCTGCATGACTGGTGTATTTTATGACCCACAGCGGAGCGATGAAGCATGGCGCCAAATGATATACGATGGCGGCATCATCATCTTGTCGCCGCCCTCGGAAATGCTTGCATTGGTCGAGCACACCCGCGGGATGATCGAGAATGCGTTCGCCCCGCTCGATCCCCAACGCGCTCACGAGCAGCTGCCCGTCGAACGTTGCGTTGAAATCCTCTCGAAATTGAAGCCGAGCTATATCCATCACCCCCGTACGAAAGAACTGATACGAGCGGTGCTCAGTTCTTTTGGCTGCTCTCGTGACAAGACCTACCAGGACGTGCCCCGTCTGCGCTGCGCTTTTCCAAAAAATTACCTCACGACCGGGATCGCATACGCCCACCATCCTCATCGAGACACCTGGTATTCAGCGCCGATGTGCCAGTTCAATTGGTGGGCGCCGATCTACGAATTCGTCGCCGAGAATGGCATGGCCTTCCATCCGCGATACTGGAACCGCGGTGTCAAGAATGGGTCGCGCGACTTCAATTACTACCGATGGAATGCCGAGAGCCGTAAGAATGCCGCGCAACACATAGGCCAGGACACCCGCGTCCAACCGCACGCAGAGGAGCCGCTGGAGCTCGAGCCGGAAATACGCTTCATTGTCCCGCCGGGCGGGGTCATCGTTTTCTCCGGGGCGCAGCTGCACTCGACCGTGCCGAACACCACGGATATGGTGCGCTGGAGCATTGACTTTCGCACCGTCAACCTTGACGACGTTGCCGGCAAACGCGGCGCGCCGAACACCGACAGCGACGCGACGGGGACCTCGCTGCGCGATTTCCTGCGGGTCACGGACTTCGCTCCGATCCCCGAGGACATTGTTGCGGCCTATGACGAAGGCGTACCGGAGGGCGGTGTCGCCGTCTTTAGGCCGGGGATGACCAGCGTTTCAGCGGATTGAGAATGGATATGGCGCCGCTCCTAAGCATCGGACTGTTCGTTTACAATGGAGAACGATTTATCGAGGAGACGCTGCGCTCGATCCTCAACCAAACGTTTACCGACTTCGAACTTATCATTTCCGACAACGCGTCCACCGACCGAACCGGCGACATCGCGCAATCTTACGCCAGAAGTGACAGCCGTATCCGCTATTATCGAAGCGAAAAGAATATGGGCGCCGGGTGGAACGTGCGGCGGGTATACGAACTGGCGACCGGCAAGTATTTTAAGCAGGCTGCGGTCGACGACTTGTTGGAAACAACGTTTCTCGAGCGGTGCGTCGAGGTTCTGGAGCGCGATCCCGGCTGTGTATTGGCGTATGCAAGAACAAAAGAGATCGACGAAAACGGCGCCTTCATCAAGAATTACGTGACCCCGATGAGGACCGACTCAAACGATCCGGCCGCACGCTTCCGCAATATGATGCTAATACCTTGTTGGTCCTACCAGATCTTCGGTGTGATGCGGATTTCTGCGCTGCGCCAGATTCCGCCGCAGGGCCGCTATGTCAATGCCGATACAGTGTTGCTGGCGCGAATGGCGTTGCTAGGCCGGTTTTACGAAATTCCTGAGCATCTTTTCATTAGCCGGCACCACCGCGGACAATCGAGTAAAACCCTTCCACCTCGTCTACGGGAGCCACGCCGGATCCGCCTCACGAACCGGTATTCCAGGAAACTTCCGGGGCTTGAATGGTGGGATCCGTCAAAAGCCAGAGCCATCACATTCCCGGAGTTTCGCTTGTTTCGTGAATATTTTATGTCCATTTATCGTGCACCGCTGGGCGTTGGTCAGAAGCTGCGCTGTTATTCGTTCTTGCTGCCCTATATAAGGATAAATTTCAGGCTCATGTTGAAGGATTTGTTGATAGCGGGCGATCAGGTGCTCTATAATTTGCAGGTTGCCAAACTTCAGACCTTCCTCAGAGCGTAAGCCACAGAGAGGAGAATGATAATGGAAATGCCATGGGACCGGCCGAAAATCGGGAGCCGTGTGCACCTTCACGAACCCGGAGGATCTCTTACCACTGTGGCGCCGAATCCACATCGTAAGAGAGCAATCGCGAATATGCGCAGCCCCTATGAGATGCAAATCATCTGTATTGATATAACAAACAAGTGTGACTTAGCTTGCTCGAACTGCACTAGGTTACTGGAGAACCAAGACGCCTTCTGGGATATGACGCCCGACAATTTTAGGCTAGCCGTGCGCAGCCTAGATGGTTTCCCGGGCCTTATTGCGATTATCGGCGGAAATCCGGCAATGCATCGGAACTTCAAGGAGCTCTGTGACATCTTCGTTAAAGAGGTCCCCAATAAAAATCAGCGTGGGCTGTGGACGAATAATATTTTCAAGCATAGCGAGATCGCTAAAAAAGTATTTGGTGTGTTCAATCTCAATCCGCATGGATCCGAACGCGGCATAAAATCTTTGGCAACCCTGAGGTCACGGGGATGGTACCACGAGGGCCATTCATCACACTCGCCCCTGCTCACCGCGGGCAAGGACTTGTTTGAAGAGGAAGAGATGTGGGATCGCATCTCGAAATGCGACATCAACCACGAGTGGTCGGCCTCGATCGTCCAAAATAAAGGCAAGCTACGCGCGTATTTTTGCGAAGTTGCGGCATCATTTGATCTCGCTCGTGGTACCGATAATGGGATTGAAGTCGTTCCAGGTTGGTGGCGGAGGAACATCTCTGAATTCGAAGATCAAGTCGCGCTCTTCTGTCCCGGTTGCGGCGTTCCCGCCAAGCTGGCGGGGCATATGGATTATGAAGAAATTGACACCTACACCTTAAGTAATGAGGATTTGGCGCTTAAATCAATAAAGAAAAAACGCAAGATAATCAAATTTACTGGATCGCCGGACAACAACGTAATTGATCACAAAGTTACTCAATATTCAGAACGTGAAAGAAAAGTCTCCAACGAAAAAGTGAAATTTCGATCAAAATTGAAATTTCGCGTAACTGAGGAATTTTATCGCGAACTAGCGTATTTGCGGCAGATGAACTATGGGTTAAGGCGTTCTCTCAAACGACCGCGTCTTCCCGGCGGCTGACCCGAGGATTGTTCCGGCAGTCCAAATGAGATGCGCGGCCATGGGGGCTCGTTCTGTCAGTGTACAATGTTTTTACAAGAGCTGAGTTCACCAATACTAACGTAAGCATCCGGCCAGGGCCGTAATGGATGATGGTTTGGCGGTGCTTCCATGACAGGGGAGCAGGTCGTGCAGCTGGGAGGGCGGGATGATCGGCGATGCGGCGCCACACGCGTTCGGCGAGCCAAGGGCCGCGGATCGGTCCGTTGAGTTTTGCCGTGGCGATCAGGGTGTACATAGCTGTAACCCGCTCTCCGCCACGATCGGAGCCGGCGAATAACCACGCCCGACGTCGGCGAGCGATACCGCGCAAAGCGCGCTCGGCGGCATTGTTCGACAGGCGCGTGCGGCCATCGTCGAGAAAGCGGGTGAAGGCTGGCCAGCGCTTGAGCATGTAATCGATCGAGGTCGCGTGACGTGACACCCGGGCGCGTTCGGCGTCGGAGCGGCGAGCAAAAACGAAGCGGTTGGTTCGGCCGAGAGCCTGGCGCCAGGCGCAAACGCGCAGCACGCGACGCCCAGGCACCAACCAGTAAGCCGGCAAGCGTGCCAATACCAAATTTCATCTTCTCACTCGAGTGATATCCCGCGCACCGCGAGCCAAGCCGCTGGCTGTACAGTCGTCAACGGTTGTAACAAATTTGTTATAGGAGTTCATTCAGCGGACACTTGCGATGGATAATATGGGTCATGGCGGCTGGGGGGTCCGCTCTTTTCTGCGGCAAAGGCTGTATCCCGTCTTCTGCGAAGGATTGGCGGCCTTAGGACGTCCACTGTTGCTGGCGAGGGCCGCAGATGTAACGTCGCAGACGCAAGCACGGTCATGTCTTGTCCTGGCGCCGCATCCGGATGACGAGACGCTCGGCTGCGGCGCGACCATCATGCGCAAGCTGGCGGCAGGGGCGCGGGTCTCGGTCGTCATTGCGACCGACGGCCGGCTTTCGCCTCGCCCGGGCGGGTTGTCCGCCGATCGGTGGGTAGCGCTCAGAGAGGAAGAGACCCGGCGCGCCTGCGCCATTCTCGGGCTTTCGGACGCGGACCTTGTGTTTCTGCGCTTTGAGGATCAGCGACTGGCGGATCATCGACAGCTTTTGCGGGAGCGTCTCGCCGCGACCCTCGATGACTTCAAGCCGGACGAAGTGTTTGTGTCATCGATCATCGACAGTCACCCCGATCATCGAGCGTTGGCGGAAGTCGCGCGAGAACTGGCGCAGGCCCGGGCTCAGCGGCTTCAGGGCTTTTACGAATATCCGGTCTGGTTCTGGGACCCGCGGTTGTGGCGCATTCGCGACCTGTTCGATTTGCAGGTCCGTATCGTTCGGATGGATGAATTTCGCCTTCGCAAGCGTGAAGCAATTGCCGCCTATCGCAGCCAGATCACAAATTTGACCGGCGGGCGTGGCGGGGCGCCGCTGCGACGTCGGTTTTTGCGCCAATTCACAGGGTACGAAGAAATTTTCTTTGAAATTCAGCCTGCCGCGCATCTCGCGTCTGCCACAATCTGACCGCCGATCCGCCTTGACGTGCCCCATGCCGGTGACCGAAGATGCGATTTGCGGTTGCGCAATCAATGCTCTTTGGAGGGCCGAATACCTTAAACAGCTCGCCGGTTAATCGCTGAACCCCTTCCAACAAGTCTTCGGCGCCCATACTGCAATCCCTTACGGACGTATGTAATGCTCCCGTTTTGTTTTGGTGTCTTGAGGTCGGGCAAAGTGCACAGCGCGGCCGGCTGGCGCGCAGTTCTGGAGCCGGTGATCGCTCGATATAGGGACACCGGGAAGCGCCTCTATTCCGGAGCGACGCGGCCTTTACCAATACTGAGATGTACGAATTTCTCGAAGCCGAGCTGCCAGCTACACGATCCGCTTACCGATCAGTCGGGTCTTGCAGGATAGGATTGGATACCTGCTAAAGCGCCCGGTCGGGCCGCCGCCGCATGAAGTGCGCCGCTCCTTGGCCAGCTTCGGGGTGCCCTTGTGCGCCTCGCAGCCGGTCTTTGCGGTGGCCGGCGGTGCGCCTGCCGGCATGATGCTGAATTTCACGCTGTCACGGCAGGTGGTCTTTCCCTCGTCATAAAATGGATGCAGTTTGCTATGCGACAGACCACGACGGCAGAGCTGCGCCCTGATGAAGGCACGATGGCCCCCGCGCGTCGGCAGGCGATCGATCGTGTGCGGGCACTGATCGCGGCCTTCGCTATCTGCGGGGTGCTGGGCGGAATTTCGCTGCTCGTTCCTCCATTCATCGAAGATGATTCCGCCTCTGGGTTCCAAGCTTGGCGCGGCACTTTGCTCGGATCACCAAATTACGTAATTGCGCCTGATCCCGCGAATATCGCTCAAGATTCTTTCCAGTTTCAAACACGCTGGAGTCCCGGTCAATATCTGGTGCCGGGTGCAATCTCGTTATCAGGCCTGCCGCTCGGCGCCGCGATGACGCTTACGGTGGCACTAGCATTATTGTGCTCCTTGATAGGCTGGATGTTTGTCGTTAGGACGTTCGCCACGAATACACCCTTAGCTCTTCTAGTCGTTGCCTTGGTGGCTTGTTTCCATTATTCGACATTTGCGTTTCGAACGTACCGTGGCGGAGAAATTCTACTTCAAGCCGTCACCCCTTGGCTTATTCTAGCGGCCAACCGCGTCCCGGAGATGAGCGGCGTGCGCGCGGCGCTCCTCGCCGCAGGCGCTGTGTTGGTCGCGTTCATGGCAAAACTTACCGGGCTTATCGTCGTAGCAGCTGCGCTTGTGACCGCTACTTTTATTAGCATCGCGGTGGGCCGTCGGATCAGTCACGGCATATTCGGCGGGTTCCTAGGTGCAGTGACGGCGTTCGTCGTCATTTACGTCAGCTTCCTTTCGCGCGGACCAACCCCGGCTTCAGAGCTGGAATCGCCCATACCGCTGGTTGACGGTATCGCGTTTTCATCTTTTGTTCCCTGGGTCGCAGGCATTTCGTGGCCCGAACTGATGACAGCGCTGTTCTGGTCGCTGTTCTTTGTCTCAAGGGACCCGGACCTGTCTTCTATAAATGCACTATACTTAGCAGCCATTGTGCCTCCAGCGCTTCTGATCATGTATTTAGTTGTGGGTTTTCGGCTTGAAACGGCCCAAAAACTGAAACTGAGGTATTTCTCCCTGGTGTCATACGGGATCGTGGCGGCAATTTTTATCTATCTTTTTAGTCGTGGCGCAAACATCTATTTGGAAGAACGTCATTTCCGTTTTGTAGGAACTCTTCTGTTCGTGTGTGCGTTGGTAGCCTCCCGCTCAGCGGGAGCTCCAATATGGGCGAGAAACTTGTTCTTGGCCCTTTGCGCGCTCATGGCATTCTATGGATTAGGCTCATTTCTTATCGGTAAGTATAAGACGGCCGAAAGCCAATCTCTCGATCGAGTGACCTGGACGAACCAGATTGTTTATGACTCTGCTGCGGTAGACTTCGCCCGAGATACATTTGCGCGGGAGGGACGCGACGCGTTGTTCGTCTTGCCGTCACTTCCGCTTGTGGTGACGCTTCCGACAGAAGCGCGCGTCATCGCGATCGACCTCGGTTGGGAATCAGAGTCCGACACTGAACGGCGTCGATATTTGGGCCGCGTTCCGGGCCACATCATCGTTCTTTTGCCGAACACCATCATCAATATAACATCAGGAAAAATAAGTATGAGCAAGGGTCCGGCGCTTCTGTCGGAATTCAAAGATTATGATCCCGATGCTTGGGAAAAACGGGTATTCAATACCATGACCGTCTTCTTTCAGTAGAGACGGTGGGAATCGCCGTGAGGGTTTATTGATACCCTTTTGCGCGACCTCTGACGCGCGGCTGAGCCGTGTGTTGATGATGCTACTCGATGCTTGGCTCGCCTTTGCAGATCAGTCGGGCGACGGCGTATTTTGGCGAGGGTTTCCGTGGAATTGCCCAAGCAACAACTCGCGGATCCCGGAGCCTGCTATTCGGCTTTTCCCGAATCAAACCGACCGGCGTCTTTTTGGCTTTTTGCCGTTGCTATCGGGCCGATTTCGCTGGTGGGAAGCAGCTGGCGATCGTCGCGGGAGCTTCGGCAATTGCAGTTGTAGCCTTCTTGGCCCTCGCTTCGGTCGGCGCGCTAGGCCAATTTTACGTCGCTATGACGGTTGGCGTTCCGATTTATACCAACATTCAGTCGCACTCAATCGCCGAGCTTGTTGGCGCTCTCGCTTGGAGTTTGCTTTTGGAAGGGGGTTCGGTGGGGATTCGCGTTAGCAGGCCTACTCGGCTTGGGGTATACTCAACGCCCCAGGGCTCGCGTAATAATGGGGCTGAGTGGCGAGATCCCTTTTCTGGTACAGAGGAACGGGTACTCGTACCCTGTCCATCCACTTTGGCTGGCAAATCCCAGCGTCGGCAGCGCTAGCAGCTATCGCGCTGACGACTGCCTCATTTGCCTCATTTGCCTCATTTGCCTCATCCGCCACGAGGGGCGTCCATATTCTAAAGCTTGTGCGAACGCTGGATCTGCATCGCTTGACGGCAACCGAAGCCATAGAGGCATCATTGACTTCTCGACTTCGTCGGGAGGGCGCGTGTGGAGCTGCTCGACGCCGACAGCCCGGCATTCCTCGCGATGGCGCGTGCGGGCATGCGTCAGGCACTCCGCATTTTCAATGGTTTTTGGCTGCTTCTTGGGCCGGCTGCTTGGCGCGCACGCACCATGGAGGGCGCATATCACAGTTGGTTTGGTTTACCTCGGTCGCTTGGAGGCTGTACTTGCGATCCTCTCTCCGCCACTTACCTTGACCAGCCAATCATAGACGTGATCCGTATCGGGGAAGGTTTGTCGCGACGGTAGTGAATATGGGCATTCGTGCCGGAAATTAGTCGCCACCGCTTCGAGTTGCAGCGGGTCCGGGTGCTCTTTGAAGGAGTTCCAGCCAATCAATAATATCCCATTGGGCCGGAGAATACGTGCGATCGCTGTGATTGCCTGGTTCATCTGATCTTCTTCGTCAAGCCCTGTCCCGTCCCCGATAACACCATTGAGGAGAACCGCATCGAACGAGTTGGGAGTGCACAAATCATCGATCTGGGTAACGTCGCCGACGATATGATGATTTGTTTCGCCCCACTTCGCCGCTGCGGGATCGAGGTCGGTTGTCCAGTAGTCAATTCCAGCACCGGTGAGTTGTCTGCCATAACGCGCGGTGTAGGGCTGGCATCCGACGAAAAGCACGCGTCGAAGTCCCGCCGCCCCTAATGTCGTAAGTATATTCTCCGACATGTACTTCCGATCACTGAAACTGTGGTCAAAATTTGCGAGAAGAACCATTAATGTGCGGGAGAAGGGCAATTTGTACACCCAGTTACCTATTCTAGGGTGCTTTCCAAATACGGTGCATATCTGTACGTACAGCCGCACTCTCCACATGACTTGCTGCCCTTCTCTCAGCACGTCGCACAACACGTGTGTAGCATCTGTCGACACATTGCGTCAACTTTGGCGAAAAGAATTATTCCAAACCTCGCAACGACTAAGTAATATGGGAACTGAGTGGTCGTGGAGAAGCTTCTCGCGACCGGCAGGTATACCACGTCCGGTGAGTGCGAAATCATGGAAATTCGAGCGTAGAGTTGGGGTGAGGTCATGAACATCACCCGTCTTGGTGCCTCGCTAACTTCTGCTCTGCCGATTGGTTTACGCCGCACTACAGGCAAAAGGCCGCTGTTTGTCGAAATTTAGCGTGGTGATTCAGTGTCGATCAAGAAGTCCGAGATGTGGCTACTGTGTACATGCGACGTAAGAAGCCCACTGATCAGGCGGATCCATCGAGGGTGAAATGACATAACTGTGCGAGCCGTACTTGCCATCTGTATCAGAGTTTTGTCGGGTTTATCTGAGCAGTAGGGATTTTTCGCGCTCCGCAGACTATTATCGTCGATGATCGAACTAGGCGAATTGGACACGTATCGAATTTCATGACAACCGAGAAATTAAGACGCAGGCGGAGAATCGCGATCATTTTCATGCCGGTCAACGAGATTTGTCCGCCAGTGTCATTGACCACGTATGGTTCTGCCGGCGATTTGGTAATGGACGAAATTGCGCGGCAGCTGGCCCGATCGCACGAGGTAATCGCATATTGCGCGCGTGGTGAAGACCAGCAGGAGGTCGAGCAGTGCGGAGGTGTTGAGTATCGGCGAATGTCGACATCGCTCGATCGCCGGGTCTTTTCATACTACCGAAAAATCATGCGGCTGCTCGATTTGGTCTATCGGCGAAATGCGCTGCAGCCAATTTTTAATTCTTCTCTATGGTACCGGCAGTTCATCGGTGAGGTCACCGCGGATCCGGCGTTACGAGACTGCGACATTGTCCACATCATGAATTTCTCACAGTTCGTCCCATTTATCCGTGCCCGGGTACCAAAAGCGCGGATTGTGCTTCATATGCACTGTCAATGGCTCGAGGAGTTTGACACGGCGGTGATCGAGCGGCGGATCGACGCTGCCGACCTGGTCCTCGGCGTCAGTAACTTCATCGCTGCCGGCGTGAGGCGGCGCTTCCCATCCTTCGCAGAACGATGCAGCCATATTTACAACGGCGCGGATATCGCACTGTTCGCCAGACCTGCTGGGGTCCTGCCAAAGCCCAAGCAGCTTCTCTATGTTGGCCGGCTCGCTCCTGAAAAAGGTGTCCACATCCTGCTCGACGCCTTTCAGATCGTGCTCGCGCATCATCCCGACGCGCATCTCGAGCTGATCGGCCAGGAGAGGGTCTTCCCGCTGGAGGCGCTCTTCCCCGGCTGCGCGGATCCGCACCTGCTGGATATCGAACCGTATTTTCGGCCCGGCACGTATGCGGAACTTCTGCGCGCAAAAATATCGGAGTTCCCTTCAGGCAGTATCTCATTCTTGAATGATGGCGTGAGATTCAGTGAACTCGCACCGCACTATCACGCCGCTACTATCTTTGCATTCCCCTCGGTGTGCGAAGAGTCGTTCGGCATGCCACTGGTCGAAGCAATGGCGTCGGCTACACCGGTTGTAGCCACTAGAGGGGGCGCCTTCCCGGAAATTGTCGAACACGGGCGGACCGGTTTGCTGGTAGAACGCTCTGACGCACCCGCGCTAGCCGACGCAATCCTGCAAATTCTGTCCAACCCGGATCAGCGGGACGCGATGGCGCGCGCGGCCGTGGAGCGCGCTTCCACTATGTTCTCTTGGGACCGTATCGCCGAGGATCTTGTTGAGAAGTATGAACGCATCCTGGCATAGGCGCCCACAAGCCCAGGCGTCTACCCCTAGGGCAGCGAAATGAAAATCGCCTTTGTCAATCAGCCGATCGACACCATTCTTCCGCCATACCAGACTTCGGTAGGGGCATGCACTTACGGTGCGGCATGTTCACTGGCCAGGCTTTGCGAGGTTGTTGCGTATGGCACAAGCAACCGGCACAAAAGCTTTCCTGCCGATTACCGAGAGCACAATGTCGATTTTCGTTTCTTTCCGGTGCCGCTATTCGAAGGACTCGCGGCCAAGGCTAGGGAGAAATATTCCAAGCTTTTTCCGTCTTCTGCGCCGGCTTCGAGCTCCCGCTGGCTGTTTCGAGCCTTCGGCCGCCGGGTGGCGGAAGATCTCCGCGTGCAGGCTTGTGATGTGATCCATGTCCAGCATTGTGCGCAGTATGTTCCACTGATTTCGAGCCCGCAACCCCAGCGCTCGGATAGTCCTGCAGCTACATGCAGAGTGGTTCTCGCAAAACCGGCCGGCGATCCTCGAAGAGCGCCTGCGTCACGTGGATCTGGTAACAACTGTGAGCGATTACATCAGCGAGAAAACCCGCCGGCAATTCCCGATGATTGCCGACCGCTGCCATACGATGTACAACGCGGTCGATGCGGCCGAGTTCAGTCGCGAAAGGCGGTACGACCCGGCGCTGCGGCAGGAAAAACGTATCCTCTATGCGGGCGCAGTTTCGCCGCACAAAGGCTTGCATGTCCTGTTCGATGCCTTCTGCATGGTGGTCGAGGAATATCCAGATGTCCGGCTGGATGTCGTCGGCCTGCAAGCGAGCTATCCTTTAGCTGAGAATTTTGAACTGCGCGACCAGGAGGTGATTGAAACCGTATATCCGTTCTACGCCTATGATTGGACCACCCGGCTGAAGGCAAAATTGGCGATAGCGCCCGCCGATGCCGGAACTTATCTTGCCCATTTGAGGCAACGATTGTCGGTGGCGGCGAGCGGAAAGGTTGCCTTTCGCGGCTTTGTCCCGCGACCAGAGCTGATTGAGCTTTATTATAACGCGGATGTTTTCGCGTTCGCGCCGATCTGGAACGAAGGGTTCGGGATTCCCCCACTTGAAGCCATGGCTGCCGGGACTCCGGTGGTCGCTACTCGTAGCGGCGCCCTTCCGGAGATCGTCAGAGATCAGCGAACCGGATTTTTGGTCGCAAAAAACGATCCTCGCGCGTTGGCCGACAACATTCTTAAGCTTCTTCGCGATCAAGAATTACGACTGAAAATGGGGCGCGCAGCCCGCGATTGGGTTTACGAGAATTTTACCTGGGACATAGTGGCCGAGAGGATGTATCGATGCTACGCAGATCTATGCGGCGATCAAAAACCAGCCGGCAGATATTGGCATTTTAAAGGCTTGAGGTGCCACAGGGAGGTGGGCTAAAACAGGCACAAGTCGAGATATGGGGCATATCGCAGGATGAGTCCGGCCATTGCCAAAGCGCCGGAGCCGAGCGGCCGGCGCCCCGGTCCGCGATTGGGAGATGCCATGAGCTTGGCCCTTGATCCGCCGGTCTTTGCAAAGCAGGCGCTACGGCGGTTGCTCCCTCGCCAAGCCATCGGGCTGCTTCAGCAAACCGTCGGAATGATCGATTATTTGAGACACCCAGAGCTTGGCGCGGAATGGGGTCCGTTCAACGGACAAACCGCCCGCCAAGCGCTGTTTGTGGAGATCGTCACAAATACGAAGCCGCACGCGCTCGTCGAAACCGGCACCTCGCTTGGAGCTACGACCGAGTTGATGTCCCAGACCGGATTGCCCGTCTTTACCATCGAGCTATACCCGCCGCACTACGGATTTGCGCGCGCACGATTTTGGCGCAAGCGGAACATCAAATTACTCCATGATGACAGCCGGACAGGCCTGCGTCGGCTGTTCGATGGGCCGTTGCAGGATCTGGCCGGACACACGCTTTTCTTTTACCTTGATGCTCACGGGCACGTGTTTGGTGATGATCTGCCTCTTGCCGAAGAACTCGACATCGTCTTTCGGCGATGCCCATCGGCGGTCGTCATGATCGACGATTTCGCGGTGCCCGAACGATGCCGGGTATGGCTATGACGATTACGGGCCGGGGAGAGCGCTGGTTTTTGATTACATCAGGCCGGCGATAGCAGTACACCAGCTGCGGCCTTTTTTCTGTCCACTCCCTCGGTTGCGGATTATCCTCCACGCCTATGGTGCCGCAGGTCTGGTTGTTACCAGGCAGGCTGCGTCGCGGCTGCGTCGTTCTCACAAAGGAGGCGCGCCACGCACCGGTGCTGGCCTCGATACCGCTCCTTCGCGCCGCCCCCGAAACCGAACTCAATTGAGCCATTGACAACGGCATGTCTGGGCCAAGAAATTCGGTCTAAGTGTCCCCACGAGTTGGCGTAATCGCGAGCTTGGAAGTCACTGTGTTCGGCGCCCTCAAATCACCTTTGAAGCTATTGATTACCGCGGCGCCTGCACCCGCGAGTCCAGACACTCGGCGGGTTTGCGCCTGGCGTCGATCGAAATATCGCGTCGCCAATGGCCACGCGATTCCGTCGGATGCCCGAACGGGCCGGCCGCCGTCAAATCCGGTCGAAGGCGCCCGGCGCTTTGCACCTGACTGTCGTCTCCTTCACCTCGCAGAACGCCGACGTTGCTGAACTCCTTGGCACGCGCACGCTGCAAAGCCCTTTGCGGAGAGCGAGCGGGATGACGTACGACAGCATGAGAGTCGCTTATGCTATATCCGCGGCGACCCAAGCCGTCACCGCACCTTCAGGCAGCCGGGGATCTCCCAACCGTGCTATGAAATCCTACAAAAAAATTGTCCCGGCGCGCGACTTTTCCCAGGCAACTCTACAGCCGCCATGAAACGTCTACAAATGCCGACATGGCTTGGCCTCATAGCCCCACTGGTAAGCACGTATCCGTGAAACATTGAACATATCGGCTTTGTGTTAGAGGTCGCCATCGCAACTCGTCGAGCACTGTGAATGCGCTGACCCGCCAGGCACTCCCAGCCGCCTATACGATGGCGCAAAATGTCTTCGACGATCGACATCGTTTCACAGGCATCCTTCCTTTATCGCTCGGATGTGCGCACGGCCCGGCGCACCCAGCGCCGCTCTTGGTGCATAGACGACATCGGCGTTACTCTATTGCGGCCCGGTTATCAAATGGTCAGCGCCGACGCGAATTTGTCTTGTAGAGCGGGGCCGCGGATCAAGCCCTTTGCACAGCACCTCGTTACGCGCGTTTGGGGACATGATCTATTCCAATCCGATCAAACGCGGCTTGCTCGTATGGAAGTAGGGTTCGGAATTAACGCTGTTCATTCCTTGATCTAGATGTTGGAGGTGGATCCCAGTCAATTTCCAGGAACCGTATCGCGGCCGAAATTTCTGGTCGCTCGCCGCTTCGACGAGCAATGATTGCTTATGCGCAGGTCAGCCTTCTTTCGGTGCCCTTCCACATTTCGAGATCGCCGCCTTTCAGCGTATGCGCTGTGGAGGCGGACGCTAACCTGGCTTAGCGTTGCTTTCCCCTATACCGAGTAGTTCCCTGATTTTCTCAGCAAAGACCCGGGCAGGGTCCGGAGGGACAAGGCAACGTATTCTCTTAGCGGCGGTGGCGCCGATTTCCGCCGCATCTTCCTTTCGGGCCCAAAATCGCTCGAGCGCGTTGCCCATAGAGCCGACGGTTGGCGATTTGGCCAGAAAGCCGCTTACGCCGTCCTCGATTACCTCCGCGCCCGCCACATCGGTCGCAACCACCGGTCGGCCACAGAACATAGCCTCCACGAGCGCCAACGGCAGACCCTCTATTCGGGAGGGCATCACCATGACATGGTTTAGCGACCAAATTTTCTGGACATCCGGAACATGGCCCTCGAACACGATCCGATCGGCCAGCCCAAGGCGCTGTGCCAATCGTTCCAGGCCGCCTCGGTTCTCACCGTCGCCGTACAAGTGCAGTCGCCAATTTCGTTTCGTCCACTCCGGGGCCGCCAGCACTTCGAAGAGGATATCCTGGCCTTTGCCCGGCGGCTCCAATCTGCCGACGCAGGCAAGACGCAATCCGCCGTCTCCTCCGAGCGGCGGCCAGGGTGGCGACGCGCCGAAGTCGACATTGAAAGGATTGCGAACCACCTCTGCATTTCGCAGCTCGCCACCAATCTGCTTTTCCGCCAACCGGCGATTTGCATTCGAAACAAAGTAGCACCGCAGCGCCGCAGCGAGGGCCGCTCGGTAGCGCTCGGCCAAAGCGTCAGTGGGCCACCAAAAATCCTGATTGCACTGCACTATTGTGACGAACGGCAACCGTTTGGCGACGCACATCTCTAGTAAATCGAGTGGCGGAAATGGAGAGCCATCGGAGATTGCCACAAGGTCCGGCGATCGCGCAACAATGAGCCGTTCGACTTCCAGAGTGGTCAGGGTCTTTTGTGGTGCAGTCAAAGCGCGCCAGGCGCGCTTTCGCAGTGAATATAGCGTCGGCCGAGACCACACCTCCACACCGCGTTCGGTCAACTCCAATACCCGCCGGGCGGGCGGTGATGATGCGACAACACTCGCTGAAATCCGGAAACCTTCCGTCGCAAGGTGCACGGCGGCGCGCGACCAGAGTTCCTCGGCGCCACCCCCCCAAGGGGGGTAGTCGACGCTGGCGACAAAGAGGATGCGCTGATATGTCATTAAATGGGTCCCCGTCTAGGCGCCGGCTTGCTTGCATCTCTTTTCTGTGTCGTTGACGCATCGGAAAAAGTTTTTAGGGGGCTATACCAAGCTAACATCGGGGAAATTAGCTTACCTAAGGCCCACCGGGACTGATACCATTTCGGTGCCGCTCGGCCCCAATTCGAAACCCAGGTGCCCAATACGCAAGCGGTCACTAAACTTCCTTCTAGTGAGCGCGCACGCTCGCAACCCGCCGTCTTCACCGCCCCGGGTTCGATCGCTCGATCGCCATTCGCAGTTGGCGCCGTACTCGCCCAAGCTGGGCGCGAACGGGCTCAGGTATTACTGCCTTAGCCCGCGACCACGGAACCCGAATTGGAAATTCCGGCATCAGGCTCTCGTTTACGACGTATCGACGATCGAATGCATCATAATCCAAAGAGGCGGCCGGAACAATGCGCTCTTCCCAACGAGATGCGGCGAACTCCGGACGCGAATCATCGAAATCGAGGGGAGCGTCCCGTTTTGTCGCGATAGAAGTGCGCCAGTTCGGCGTGAACTCATGCCAGAATCCGGTCTTCGCCTGGATTGCCGGGCGCCTTGTGAGCAGCCGTCGCTCGATTTGTTCTGGGGACCGGTATTGATAATGCTTAAGCCATATCCGGACAGGATAAGCGGACGCCGTGAACATAGCCGGTGGAAATCCGCCCTGGGCCGGGGTCCACACGATATCGTCACAGTGCCGGAAGAAGCGCAGCTCACCCCAGTTATTACAGTAGTAACGAAATCGCTCCTGCACCGGAGTTGCCAAAAACTTCACTGGGTCTTGCCGGTATAAAATTGCGTCCTGGTCTGTAAAATAATAATTGAGACTGGCTGACCAAACGGTTTTAAATCGATCGGGTATCTTGGTGAGAAAGAGTTGCGGATCATCTACATAGAATTCATCGGCATCTAGGGCGCACCACCAATCTCGGGGATCTGCGTTCGACCGAAAGGCGTTAAAAATATCAGCCCGCAGGCCGTTGCTATAAAGCGTGTCATCCTGCTTGTACGGGACAATCTGCCGGTGCTTTTTGGCAAGCTCATTGACCAACTCCCAGGTTCCGTCACTGCTGCCATTATCAAAAACATAGATGTGATCGCACCAATGCAGCGCCGATATCAACGTTTCGTCTAGAACGTCCGCCTCATTTTTGACAAGGCATAGCCCATGCATCTTCATATAAAGTCCTCGACTGTTCACATAAGCGGTGCCGCTGATTGCCGGATCTCGCCGGCCATAGCGGACGTCCGCAATTGCACGCGGACGACGCAATTATGAACGATTGGATAGTCATGCGTGTGCCCGACTCTTTTGCATAACCAACAGCGGCCCTGCGGTCTGATCGCGTCGCCTGCCGGATTAAAATTCGTGAGAGACCGCGCGAATTTTCATGTTAGTCTCCCGCAATAAGGACTCAGATAAGTAGGCCGAGACTTAGCGCCGTGCTCATCGCTACCCTAGCCCGTGGGAGCCGATGATTTAGGGAAAGGGTGACGAAGAGATTCCGCTAGCAAGGCATGATCTTGCTCTGTCGTCTTCACAATAAACACCTGCCCTGGACAGACCTCCATACGCTGAAATTTTGGAAATCGCTGCGGCGGCGAGCCGTTGCGATCCGGATTGGTGATCGCATCCATACCGAGTTCATCAATCAGTTGCTTGATGAGACCGACCATGCCGTAATCATGGCTGGGTAACCGCCGCTGCCTGTATTTGAACTTGCGATATAATCCGCTTGCCGGCTTAGTAATTGATTCTGCCCCTACCTTATCCAATGCTCTCTTAATTAAACTAGCGATTTGGTGATTATTATTTGGGAACCCGGACTTCGGCTCCGTCGCATCCGAAAACTGCGCCGGTGGAGCTGGACTTGGAGTTGGCCAATTGTATTTCGCCCCATCTGGCCAAGCTTCCCAATAGCCGACCCGCCAATCCTCGATCACGTAAAAGCCACCTGGTCTCAAATGATTATCAAACAAGTGCCAGAAGCTGATTTTGGTGTAGGTGGCGATATGCGATGCATCATCGATGATGATGTCAAAACCGCCGGGTGCGCATTCGCTGGCTATTCGATCTAGAAGCCGAAGATCGCGCTGATCACCGCGATAGGTGCGAATTCGTCCGGTTGGATCCTTGATTGCCACGGGGTCCAAATCCAATCCAACTATTTGACCATTTCGGAAGAAGTCTCTCCATTGCAGCAACGAGCCTCCCTTGTAAACTCCAAGTTCAAGTAACTTTACATCACGCTCAGTGAGCAAGTTAAAATGACGTTCATAGTGGTTCAGATAAAGTTGGTGCTTTTCTGCTTCGTACTCATAAGCGCGTAGGTATTGGTTCATCTTTAACACTCCGAAACAGCGCTATAATTGTGAGAACCATCACTCTCGAATAGTAACTACGCAATTTGCCCCGATTGGCATGCTCGCGACTGGTGTTTTAGGCTGCTATGGGCGGTACTGAAAACACCCTGCTCAGGCCTCCACGGTGGGGGTGACATCAACGACCGTCCAGGCATGCGGCTCATGATACGCACAAACCTCCGAACGCCAGCCCGCAATCTGGTTCTCATCGACTCGGATCACCTCAAAAGCACAAACCCCATCCAAATTCTCATAAGTATCTTGACTCCGTTGATCTTGAAGCCAAGTGCACAGCTGGAACTGTCCTACGTTCAATAGAATACCAGGGAAACGACAAGAAAGTACCGAGGAGCCGGGCGCAGCACCAAATCCGGCCCCCTGGTAATAGGACGAACAGATGACCGGGATTTGAAATTGGCTATTTACAATCTGAAAGCAAAAGCTTCCGTGTATCATAGGTACCGGATGTCGGATCCAGAATTTTATCTCAAGGGGCTCACCAAAACGGTGGACCGCATTCGGATCGGAGGTCAAGACCTCGATCCGAGCGATATGGGGGGAGACAACCTGCGGATCAAAGGGACGTATGTAGGTGGCCTTCCTCGCCCCTCTCGATAGGTAGGTCGAGACAGCTTCCGTAACGGAACCATCAACCGCGACTGACCCGGCATCAAGCAACAGTACCCGGTTAGCCATTTCAGCTATCGCTGCCAAATTATGGCTCACCAACAGCACCGTTCGGCCTTCCCGCCGAGAGACTTCATCAATCTTTCCGAGACATTTCTTCTGAAATTCGGCATCGCCCACCGCCAACACCTCGTCAACGAGCAGGATCTCCGGTTCTAGATGGGCAGCCACAGCAAAGGCGAGGCGGACGTACATTCCTGAGGAGTAGCGCTTTACTGGGGTATCCAGGAATTTTTCTACGCCGGCAAAGTCGACGATCTCGTCGAATTTGCTGCGGATCTCGGCGCGGGTCATGCCGAGGATCGCACCGTTGAGATAGATGTTTTCGCGGCCGGTCAATTCGGGGTGAAATCCGGTGCCGACCTCGAGCAGGCTCGCGACACGGCCCCGCAGAATGACCCTCCCGGCGGTCGGTTCGGTGATGCGGCTCAAGATTTTCAGAAGAGTGCTTTTGCCCGCGCCGTTACGGCCGATGATCCCGACAACCTCGCCTCTCTGGACCTCGAAACTCACTCCGTTGAGTGCCCAGAATTCCTCGATTCGATCCGTTGAAAAGATCTGGCGGCCGTTGGCGGCGGCAAGCGCCTTGCGCGTAAGGTTGCGGGCGGCGTCTCCGATCACATCGCGCAATGCCGTGTAGCGTTTGTAGCCTTGAGCGTCGGGCGTATGCTCGATGACATAATGTTTGGACAGATTCTCGACGGCGATGACAGGCTCCGACATGATCATGCCTGCCGGTTGAACTTAAATGAAATCGGCAAGGCGCTTCCACAGTTGAGATAACTATGATCGCTGCTGGGCCGCGAACGGAGCCTCAATATCTGAGCTTGACGCTCTCGCGAGTTAAGCGAGCTTTCATCGCTGCTTCTGAGTGGGCATGCAGCAGTTCCCCACCGTGGGATAACGGCGGTAACGGCAAAATTGCGTTAACTACGATCCGAAGTTGTATCCACCAAGATAGTGCTATAGCCTTGCAACGGGATGGGCTTGCACTTGGTTGCAGACCTCCCAACGGTTCCTGAGGAAGATATAGACGTACGCTCCGACGTTAATCTCAACGAATCCGATGTTAATCACGGTTGGAATTTGCACCTTTAATCGGGCGGAATCGCTGCGCGGAACCCTTGACTTTCTCGTCGCCATGCGGGTCCCGAACGATCTCGCCTGGGAAATCGTAATTGTTAACAATAACTGCACGGACCATACCAACGATCTCATCCTGCAATATGTCGGCCGCCTGCCGGTGCGGCGGGAGTTTGAACCCGTGCCAGGAAAATCAAATGCACTGAACCGGGTCATAGATGTTGCAAGGGGAGAGTATATAGTCTGGACGGATGACGACGTGCTAGTCGACGCCGGCTGGCTGACAGCTTATGCGGAGGCATTCCAACACTGGCCCGAAGCGGCGGTATTTGGCGGCCGAATTGTGCCGCGCTACGAGGCCCCTGTGGCGAAGTGGGTGGCGGAAAGCGAAACCGTATTGGGCGGCCCATACGCGATCCGCGATTTCGGCGACCGCCCGTATCCGCTCTCAGCTATTGACGAGGATCATTTCCCTTATGGCGCGAATTGGGCCGTTCGGGCCATCGATCAACGCGCTTTCCGGTACAATCCTGAGCTCGGGCCGATAGCAAACAAGATGCGAGTGCAGGAGGATACAGACGTTATCCGTCGGCTTCTCTGGTCGGGGGCCACCGGTTACTGGATCCCGAATGCAATCGTGCACCACCGCATTGGTCGGGAGCGGCAAACCATTCGCTATATCGCTGCTTATTACGAGCAATGGGGTGAAACCTGGGCTTTTCTTAACGCCTCCGTGACCGCCGGGGCGCCTTGTTTGTGTGGCATTCCGCGGCGGATTTTGCCGCGACTGCTGGTATGGTGGGCCCTCTACCGATTTTGCCGGTTCATCCTTCCCGCGCCGGTTTGGGTTCAGTATCTGAAAGCATTCTATTACAACAAGGGATTGTTGCGTTTTTGGCTACAAAGACGGATCGAGACCCAAGCGACGGTGGACCTCGAGCGGCGCGTCTGATCAGGAAGATTTGCTGTCGCAATCCTCAGCGTTTTGCAGCCTACGGTGCGCCTGCAGCATGGCATCGTGCAGCGCTTGACCGCGATCGGCCCAGTCGAAAAGCGCGCGGCACTCAGCAAAGGCGGTCTCCTGCAGATTGTTGAGCAGCTCGAAATTGTCGATTGCGATAGCTACCCCTTGCACGAGCTCTGGTATCGATGGAAAGGACAGATAGTGTAGCCCCGGCGTAAGCGGCAACCCGGCCGTGCTGCCGTTTAGCGCGGCAATCGGTATTCGATTGAAAATATAATCGAGTGTCTTGAGCTTAAACCCGCCACCGGTTCGTTCGGGGACGATACCCATTCTAGCAGTACGGAAAATCGGCTGCGGATCCTCGACAAAGCCTAGAAAGCGGGTGGCGCTAACGCTCCGTCCATGCATATGATCCGGCACTCTTCCGACCACCCACAATTCGATCTGTTGCCGCGCGAAGAGCCCGTCAGCTGCCTCGATGAATTCTATCATGTTCATCTGCTTGGCCAACCAGAGGGCGCTGCCAAACAACACAACGCGACGCGGCGTAGTCGCGGTGATCGTGCGAGCAGCAGCGGCCACCCTGGCGTATCCCGGAGTGAGCACAAAGCTGTTCGGCAAGTTCCCGAAGCGGTCCCGATCTTCGCTGGTGATCGCCGAGAAAAGGGTCGCGCTGCGGGCGATCTCTCTTTCCAACCGCCCCGCTTTGGCAGCATCGAGTCGCAACGCCAGCTTGTGAAAAATGTTCCCCTTGAAGTTCCGCGCCATCGCCAGTCGAAAATCGCTTTCGTATCCGTGGGCGATATAGACCGAGACGACCCCCGCGTTGCGGCGGCAGTAAGCCTGGACCGCGGGCCAAACCCAGCCCATTCCGAGATGGTCGACGGCGATCGCATCCCAGCCCCGCGCCATCTGACAGCGCAACGCGCGACGGAACGCTCGGGTATGGTATTGCATCGCGACGTTCGGGAGGGAACTGAACAGGCTGCGCTGCGCAGCGCCTTGACCGAGTTTTCCACCGCCTTCCCAAGGCACGATTACCCATTCGATCCCGTTGACCTCGGCAGTTCGGGCACGCCCGCCGGTACCGCGCATCGCTAGGACCGTTAGGCGCACACCAGCGCGGCTGAGGCTGGACAAAAGATGAAAGCTGTACGCCAGATCTCCGGCGTCGGGTGATGCCGGATCCATCCGCGTCAGCCAAAGACACCGCAACGGGTTGCGGCCGATCTCAGTAAAGTTACGCATCCTTCCCAGGTTAGCGCCGGCACGGCGGCACGAAAGCCCTTTTACAGGCCCATCGCGCGGCCTCACATTCGCTAAACAGACCATTGCCGTCCAAGTTTGATAGTAACGCGCTGCCACACGACTGAAAACCTAAGCGCCAGGAAACTAAAATGCATGATTTCCCCGAGCTAAAGCTATAAAGTGATCGGTGGCTTACGCGCGCTAACACAGATCTCGTAACCTCTTTGTATCGAGATCGGCATCAAACTCACAGCGGTTTAATTCTTTTAGCATGTTCTCCAGTGTGTCAAACGGATTTACAGCGGTGGTGGGTCTCTAACCGAAAATCATAGTCGATGTGATTCAGTTCACACTATTTCGGGATTTTACAACATTGGGCGGCAAACCAAGCGATCGACAGCTTCTGCCGGTAGGTGAAGTTAGGCAAGCTGACATCCTGGCCATTTGCACTCAGCCATGATGCACGAGATCCGCGCCAACACTCGGGTCGAGAGCGATATAAGAATTGGAATCTCAAAGCCCTCACGTCAACCTTCAGCGCGTCTCTGCGTGGATTGTCCTTCAAGATGCGCTTGAGTTCGTCTTCAGCGCGCCGGCACGGCACTTCGAGAAAGGCGTCAAGAGCGCGCCGGTTAACATCGGACTCGCCGGCAAGCCGATCGCTCCGTAGCGGCCGCTGGTTTCGACGCCGAAGCTGACGCGGCCGGCCTCGGTGCCGAGCGCGCATTCGACAAACTCGACCCGGTCGGCGAAAGGCCCAAGGTTTCGCTTTGCCCGAGAGATGTTCGCTGGCACCGGCTCATAGGCGTGAACTTTCAGCCTGCCGTTACGCGTGAGGAAATATGCCGCACTGATGCCGATATTACTACCAAAGTCGACGACAAGGCGGGCATCTCTGGGCAGCCGATAGTCCTTGCGGAAGAACACCTCGTAAATCGTGACGAGGTCTTCTCTAGAGTACAACTCTAGATCGGTGACACCAATCCGTGTGCGCAATCCGATCGTGTACGGGTATCTGCCACGCTTAAAGTAATAGCGCCATATGACCAGCAGGGGCACTCGCGCGGTGAGCAAGAGTCCCGCCAGTCCTCGCCAATTGTGCCCCGACAGCACCTTGCCCAGGAATGTGCGTCGCCGCGGTGGAATCTCCCCCTTCAGCCGACAGTCCCCGGCTTCCCAGTCGGTTGGGCGTAATCCTCCGTTCATCGGCCCCGAAAGCGGGATGGTCCCCCTCTCGACAAAGAGAGTGCAGTCATATCAAATCTCCCATCCGCCTGATCTCAGGTCGTCCAACCGCTTTTGGCGGTTGATCAGTAAACAGGCCGAAAAGCTCCTCGAACCGGGCAGCAATGACATCGATATTGAAATTTGCGCGGGCATAAGTTAGTCCGGCGGCGCCCAGTCGTTCCCGACAGTCGCTATCCTCGACCAGGGATCTGGCCAATCGCCGAAGTTCGGCCGAGTTTTCGGGCTCGACGATCAGCCCGGCGCAAGCCGATTTGATCGTGCGAGCTGCCAAATTATCCGCAGGGATGGCCGCCAGAATGGGCCTTCCTGCGGTCATGTACGACAGGACTTTGGACGGGACGGAATATTTTGCCGCAGTCGGGTCAAGTATGGCTACCAGCACGTCGGCCGCTGCCAACGCGTTACGGTAGTTCTCTGCCGACTGGAACGGCAGTAAGACCAATTGCGGGAACTCGCGAATCCTCAAAGACAGCCACTCAGCGCCGTAACCTTCGGAAATCACAACGACGCGAACATCGTCCTCGCGATGAAACTCCATCGCCAGCTCCAGGAACAGCTGCGGGTTGTGCTTGAAGCCGAGGGCACCCGAGTACAGAAGAACACGCCTGCCCACGAGCCCATGCTGGGCCGCCCAGTCATTGTCTTTGGGGGGCAGCGGGTCTGGCGGTATTACGCCCCAATTCTCGATCACGGCAATGCGAGCTGGATCGACCCCCCATTTGACTGCGAGATCACGAAAATCCTCCGAAATCGCGACAATCCCATTGCTCTGGCGCGCTACTCTGCGCTCGAGCGAAGCGTAACCGGCTGCAATCGAAGCGCCAATGACGGGCGCTTTCGAGAGCACCGATTTGACGCCGATCGAGTAGACATCTTCCAGCCAGAAAAGAAATGGCGTTCCCGAACCTCGACACGCCCTCTGTATTGCCGCTTGGATCGCGATAGGGCTGTTTCCGGAAATGACCAGATCGGGGCACCGGCTGGCGATTGCCGAGGATACGCGGGCGCCATAGACGCGTTCCTGCAAAAACCGTTTGAAGAGCTGCCATTTCGCGAATTCCGCATCGAGTTCAACGGGGATGACGGTTACGTTGTCGCCGGGGATGAAGCACAGCGACGACCGTGACGGCGTCCGCGCGGATGGACAATAAAGGTAAGCGACCTCGTGCCCGCGGGACGCCAAAGCTTTGGCCAGCTCTTGTCGGTGGGTATAGGTCCCCATCTCGTGGAGAATGATATTCATGCCACGCAGCAGCCGATCACGCTCGGTCGGGAAGGCGAGGCGATCGCAATGAGCTCAACGCGCCGAGAAGCGCTTTGATCGCTTGGGGCCGCGAGATCGCTGCAAAACGCCACAGAACGAAATTACGACGGTAATATGACGGCGTCAGCGTACAGGCGATCATCCACACCAGCAGTATGGCTCGGTCGCGCAATCGCATTTGCGAGTAGGTAATCGCCGCGCAGACCAGTCGGTAGGCGATGCCGGCGACGGTATCTTCCGGGAACGGGTGTCCGGACGGCTCGACCAGGCGGGAGGCGAGACGATACTGTAGATGGTTGAAGCTACGGCTCAACGGGTCGGCGGCGACAGGCAGCTGGAGCCGTTGGGCCGCGGTGCTAAACAATCGAGCCAATTCCACATCTTGCTGTAGCCGGCCGCGAAGCTTGGCCGCGTCAAGCGATCGGAGTGCCATTGCGTTGGTGTCGTGGATCCGGTACCGGGCGAGCGGCTTCCGGATTGTCAAGACATCGCCCATCATTGGCGACAAGGTCAGCAGCACAGCGTCCGACTGAGGGATCGTCCCCGGGGCCATGGCGAAGGCATTTCGCACGAAATCCCGTGAGTAAGCATTGCCCGATCCTGGCGGCGTGACGTACGTCATCGTGCGCAGAAATGTTTGGCGGAGCTTTTCGGTGTCGTCTACCGGTGGAAATTGTGGGATGGCGGTTCCCAATTGAGAACCGGCCGCGTCGATCAGATTCATCCGGTATTGAATTTTGGAGACGCCTGGCCGCCACACCTTGGCGATCTCCAGCATGACGTCAGGTTCCAGCAAATCGTCGGCATCGAGAAAGATGATAATTTCCCCGGTGCTCTGTCCGAATCCGAAGATGTGGGCCCCCAATTGGTACGATTTTGGCCTGAAGTGAGCCGCCACTTGCCCTCGGAACGAGTCGATGACGGCTCTCGAATCATCAGTTGACGCATCGTCTATGACGATTACCTCTTTGTCGTGCCAATCGACCGCGAGCGCGCTCTCAATCGCAGCTCCGACGAAGTCCCGGTAGTTATAGTTCGCTATGATTACTGAGAGCTTCATCGAGTGTTTCCCTGTCAAGTGCCCGACGGGGCGACGCAAGGTTTCAGGCCTTTGAGCATGGGCCGGATTTCGCGAACAGGAAATCTGCTTGTACCGGCCTCCCATTTGCATCTTCGACCTGATTGTATACGCCAGAAAGTGGTCCGTCTCTATCTCGATCCGCCGGCGCAAGCCGTGGTGCTCTCGCTTTACGAGAAAAGCCAGCGCCAGGTGCTCGACCGAACGCACTCGAAGTTCCGTTACGTAGCAAAGCTAAATGCACGCCTTCCCTGCGGGAGTCACGGCCCAGTAGCTTTCGTATCGATTCTGTGCGTCTCCTTCAAGATCGAAACGATTTCGTTGCGTGCCAGAAACGCGCACCAGGCCAATATCGCCGCAGTCGGCCACGCCCACAGATTTACGGGTTGCTCAGAAATAAACAGAGCACCAGATAGCAAAATAAATAGGAATAGTCGAACCGTATGAAACTGGATCTCAGGCCAATTTGATGTATATCGATATATAAAATATTTCTGCCATCGCCCAATAATATGCGCAGTGCAAGCTATAGCACCCATCACGCCCACCGGAACAACCACCATGAAGGACGCCTCTCTGCACAATTGCAAGATTAAATAGAGCCATATCCTCGCCTTTTTGTCAATCCTGTTATAATAATAATAGACGTACCGCGTAAAAGCTAGTATCAATGCCCATTTCACGAACAAATTCCATACTGAAACATAACTCTTTGCTAATATACAGCCGATGATACCAAGTATTACTGCCGAAATCCATGCGCTCCTTTTGACAGACGTATAAGGAAAATCGCGGGTTTCGTCTGAAACGACCGGGTCTGCCTCGAACTTTTGCGCGCAAATATCGTTATCCATATAACCAACTTCGTAAACTGACCATAGTGACAAGAACAGCACAAATATCACAATGACGGATGACAACTCAAATTCGCTCCCCGTCATTGAGGCCAACAGCCAGAAGGAAAAACTAGTTATTAGACCACCGATCCCCTGTCTTCCAGGACGCTTCACAGTTATCTCATACATCCCAGGCAGGTATACTCTCCGAAAAGAGCGCTGAAACCTTGCATTCTTCCACTGCGTCAGACAGGGACAGGCACACCGGCGTAATACTTCAACATCATCAATCGAATCTGTAACGACCATCGCTTCTGCTAGAGCGGCGGCACCAATTCGTTGCTCTATTAACGCCAATTTTCCTGCTTTTCGATCCGCCATGTGATTCAGTCGACAAGCGATTAATTGCACATCGGCGCAGCCCATTTCGGAGAGTAACGGATTAACCACAACCGAAAAGCCACTCGTTGCGATAACAAAGGGTGCGTCTCTTTCGCGAAAAGTCCGTAGAAGCGGCATGTTCGTCAGAGCGTTCTTCTGTTCCCGACACCGTCGCTTCCACCGTGAAAGTGTTCTGGGAAAAAGGGTCAAAACCAAGCGAACGCGCCAGATGTCACGAGTATTCTTGCCGCCGGTCCACCGCCACGGCGCAAATATATCTAAAAATTTAAGGACAATCAGTGCCAAAACACCGGGGATCGCACAATCGATAAAATCTTCTGTTGAATTTTGTAAATATAGGGTCTCATCGAAATCGATAATGATCGGTTTGTCGTATCTGACTGCAATCCTTAACACATCATCTTCTGAGACCATGAAATTAGCATGTGTGGTGGCCATGGGAGTTCTCCCACCTAGTGCACTGAGTAAGCCGCTGTTACAGGGAGGCGGTCGAGCTTGGCCAGAATAGCCTCGGCGGATTGCGTCCCGAGGAAGGGTTTGGGGCTGGCGTTGTGCTCGGCGAGATAAGCATTGATCGCGGCCTGCAGATCGGGGATCGAGCGAAAGACACTGCGGCGGATGCGTTGCCGGGTCATCTTGGAGAAGAACTTCTGACGGCGTTGAGCCACAGGCCGAGGTGGGGGTGAAGTGGAACTCAGGCAGCGCCCAGGCTTGGTCGGCAGTCCTAGATTGGGTGCGGTCGAGCCTTGAGTCTGGCCCTTTTCGTCGATCGACAGCACCACGGCCTGGACCGGCAGGTCGACATAAAGGGGTCCCAGGAAATCAGTAGGCTTGGTAGCAAAAGCTGGGATCGCGCGCGCGTTTAAAGGTGCGTAGGCGGTGTGGCTGCAATTGTGCGCCCGCCGGATGCGCTGTACCGAACCCGGCGAGATGCCGATGGCTTTGGCCATCGCCCGGCCGTCCAATGCGTCGCCCCGTGCGGCGGTGCCGTGCACGTCAGCGCCAGCACCCCCGCCGTGGTTTCCGCTGCAATCGGCGTTCGAGAAAAGAAAATCGGCTTGTACCGGTCTTCTGTTTGAATCGTCAACCTGATTGTACACACCAGACAGCTGGAGGTTTCGGCGTAGCAAATAGAGAATGACGTCTCCAGCTAATGATTGCCCATGATACAGCTCGACAAATGAACATTCCAAATAAATATATTGAAACACAAATAACAGCTCCGCGCACCCTTTTAACACCTCCAATTCATATCCCTGGACATCAATTTTGAGCAGTGCCGGCTGTTTTAAATTTTCAGCGGAGAGATATTTTGTCAGAGGAGCTACCGAAACAACCCGTTTCTCCCGCAACTCCGTGCCGGGAAACACTTCACTCTGCTTAGCAATGGGCAGGAGGGACGAGGAGTTGGCCCGCCGGGAGACATGGATGACGCCGTGGCTCTCCGAGCGTCCGATCGCCGTCTCGAATAGCGTGACGCCGGTGCCGAGCATCTTGCGAAGGCGGGCCGCCGGCTCTTCAAGGGGCTCAAAGCAGTAGACAGTTGCGTCAGGAAACACCTCAGCGGCGAGCAACGCAAATTGGCCTTTGTTCGCTCCGACGTCGACAATTGTCCCAATATCGAGCCCGGTGAGTGCCTGGCGGTGTTCAATTGCGGCGCCGACACCGTATCGAAGCCCATGTCGCCCAGCCGTGAAGGTCAAAAGGCGGCCCAATTTGGTGGCTCGTCGCGCCGCCCGAGCTAGCATCAATCGCTCTCGTGAAACCTTCAAACCGGGCTGCAGAGGTAACGCCGCATGCTCAATCGCCTCTAGCCTGCGCCGATCCGCCTTGGGGGCTGCGCCGTTCGTATATGCGATAGTTCCGGCCGGCCCACGAAAACTGGGCAACGAGCTGCATACCGCTGAAAGTCGGCAGCGCTTCGGCGCACACGCTCTCTTCCGGGCTGAACGGCGGATCAAGACCACAGATCAAATAGATTGTACCGTGCGCGACCCCCCTTAGGTGATGCAAGATCGACGGGGACCACTCGAACGAGAGGTCCTTGAAGACGGGCCAGAATATGAAGTCGCCGATAGATATGGGCCTGGCTCAGATCAGTGCCGCGGCCGGCAATCGCCGATCGCGCCACCTCCAGTTCGTCCTGCCGCGCGTATTTGTGCCCTTCGATATACCCCACCGCGTATTGCGGAACGAACAGCGCCAATACAAGGGCCGGAAGCACGATGGCGCGCCATGCCGCGCTCGCTGTCATAAACACTACAAGGAAAGCCGGGAAGTACCAGAACGGAGTATAGAAATAATTATGATGAACGAGAGCAAACCCTATCAACAGCGTAGCGACGGACGCGATGATCGGGAATGGCCACTGCATGTAATCCCGGCGCCAGATATGAATTAAAAAGCAAGCGACAAACACCGCGAACTCGGGTAGATGCCGATACAGCCTTGCCGCGAAGAAATACCCGTAGAGGAAATGGATCGATCCTTGATTCTCATTCGGCAGCGTTCGCGGATGAGGCCAACAAGGCCAGAATGTGAGGATGCAGCATAAAATAGACCGCGACGACCCATCAGGCCGCCGAGCCCCAGCTTGGCGACGCGGTCGAATTCGATCCGGTATCGGCGCATCTGGATCATCCGACTCAACTCATAGGCAATCAAATAGATCGGCGCCATGATCCCGATCGGCTGCACCTCGATCGCTAACACCGAAATCAGTCCGGCAAGGAAAAGCTGCCGGCGCGCCGCCAAAAGCAGCCCACTCACGGCGAAGAGGAACGTGATGTATTCGTACTTGGATTGATTTGCCATCGCGACGATCGGTTCGGTCGCCGCGAGTGCCAGACAACACGTGACGGCGCCGAAGCGACTGAAACCTTGGTCCACGAGAAAGGCAAAGATGGCTGCCATGCTAAGCACGACTCCAGCCACCGACAGGAAGTTGGCGGCAAGCAGCGACCAATTGAACGGCGCGAGCGCCGGGCACTGCACGAACGCGGCGAGCTTTCCGAATGCGACTGTACCACCCATGCCGCCCGGGAAAGCTACTCCGAACGTAGCGTCGGTATTTATTCCTTTCATGCAGTAATTATAGGAAAATGACAAATACCATGGCGTATCAATCGCAAGATTGACCCGATAATTACCGAACATAGTCGCATAGACGACCACAACAAGAACGGCGATAGCTGAAACAGATACCGCCGTGTACCGCCCCGCTGCGATCGAACCATCCCTACACGTAGCGGGCTCAGTCAAGAAACTGGTATCGCTTCGATCAGCGCCGAATCGCGCGTTGCACATTGTCTTCAGACCTTCAGGCCTCGAAGAAGCCCTCGACACTAGCAGGCTGCGGAAAAACCGGTCTGCGATGGGCATTTGGTAGAATTGCTGATGGTATTACTCGTCTGGATTGCAGTAAAACCTGACTGGGCAGGGTTTTGCTGCCTATTTTGTGGGGTGAATATCATCACTGGGCAGAGTCCAGGCTTGGTTATGCCACGGCGGTCATCAGACGGGGCAGGCGGACGAGGTTGTAGGCGGTGATCGTCAACGTGAACATCCAGTGGACTCGAGCGAGGCCACAGTGGCGGGTCTTGCGAAAGCCCGCGGTTGCTTTGCTCCAGCCAAACACCTCCTCAATGCGCTTGCGCATCCGCCCGCTGACCGCGTAGCCGGGATGCCGGGTCGTCCGCGCATCGATTGCCGATCGTCGATTGGTGGTGTTCTGCGCCACATGCGGCGTCACCTTGTACTGCCGCAGATCGGCGACAAACCCGGCGACGTCATAGGCCTTGTCGGCAGCGAGCGTGATCCGGTGACTGCCGGGACGGGCCGCCACCATGTCGAGCGCGGCCTCGCGCTCGGCCGTGCCAGTGGCCAGGGTCAGCCGCGTGTCGACCGCCAGAGCATGCCGGTTCTCCATCAAGACATGCCCCAGATAGGCCAGCTTGGCCGGCTGGCCCGGCCCTTTGCGGTACAACCGGGCATCAGGATCGGTGGTCGAAGCGTGCGTTTCGTTGCGGCGCTTCTCGCCGTGGAAGTTCCGTTCGCCGTTGCGGCCCGGCGCTGGCGGCTCGCCGCTGCCGTCCTTCGGGCGAAAGCTCTTCATGCTGGCCCACGCCTCGATCAGCGTGCCGTCCACCGAGAAATGCTCGTCCGACAGCAGCGCCTTGATCCGCTCCTGGTTCAGCACTGCCGCCATAACTGTGCGCGAGTCACCCTCCACGCTCGCGGTTCTTTGTGAACACCGTCACGTCCCACACCGCGGCATCCAGCGACAACCCGACAAACCAGCGGAACAACAGATTGTAGCCGAGCTGCTCCATCAGCTGGCGCTCCGAGCGCACCGAATAGAAGGCTTGCAGCAGCAGGGCGCGCAGCAATTTCTCCGGCGGGATCGATGGCCGCCCGGATTTGGCATAGACGGTCTCAAACTCCGGCGACAGCACCGCCAGCGCCTCGTTCACAATGTTGCGGATCGCCCGCAACGGATGATCCATTGGCACCCGCGCCTCGCAGCTCACATAGCTGAACAGCGCTTCTGTCCGCGCATCCCCACCGCGCATCGGACATCCCCCAACATCTCGTCTGACACGCCCATTGTAAACAATAGCTTGACCACAATCTCGGCCTTTTTCCGCACCCTGCTAGGGACAAACTCTACGGCCGGACGGTACCCGCGCGCGCTATCGCTCGCGAATTCGTCTAGCTTCAGCACTGTTCAGCGTGCCAAGGACGATCATGACGGTCAAAAATGAAGTCGTCAGGAAATCGACGTTGAAGATGTAGTTGACGATCATCGCCGCCAGCACGAGCCCGGGGCATTTCGATCGCCTCAGGCAAGAGGCTAAGAAGCAGACGAAAATGAATGAGCCGATTATGCCGTATTCGATAAAGAGCTTAAACCAAGTGGGCGCGTATGCGTAATAGAAAGCACCATCGTTCAAGGTTTTTGCCGTCCCCGGGCCGTTCCCTACCAGCAGTAACAATAACGAGGCGTCATCGAATTGCTTGGCTGCTACCAAGGCCGGCGCGACGAACCGGCCGAAACCGCTCGCCCCGGTGTCCTCGAACTCGCCGACGCGGCCAAGAAAAACCGACGAGTTGATAATTCCTGTCGCGAAGAGCGCGAGCGGCAACATGATGACGAGTAGTGCTGAGAGACCGGCCCTGCTGTGACGAAGGCCGGCTAGCGGAAGACAGAAGGAGGAGTATCAACCCGGTCCCGCTATACGCTACCAGAAATCCCAGCGCCATACCGAGCAGGTATCGCGGTCGACGAAATTCGAGAACCTCGATCAATATGCCGAGAGCGGTGATTTGCGAAAAGGTCGACGGCTCCGCTAGAAACAAGCCATTGCTCTTGAGAATGGCCGATCCCTGGGACAGTGGATGAATTGTATTCACTCCGCCGGCATTAAAGTACCCGAATAACAAATCCGGAACTAGGCCATAGAACCTGAGCAGCTGTTTGCCGTCCACCACGAACTGTGCGACGAATTGTGCCACACCAATGCACGAAAGGATCAGTACAAGCAGTTGAAAGGCGTGCAGAGTGCTGTAGTATCGACCAGGGATAGACGGCCTGACCAAAGTGACTAAAGAATACAATACTAGAAATAGAAGGTATGAGGTCAGCATCGTGCTTTTGAAGTTCAACAATAAGGAACACGACGCTGCGAGCACGAGGCCCAGAAACCACAGCAAACGATCGTATTGAATCAACAGTTTCCCAGCAAAAAATTGGTAGGCCAGAATAAACACGACGGGTATGAGGTCCAGCATCAGAAATGTGCCGCCGAACGGCAATGAGAAGCGCGGCAGAAATAGGGCACTAAAGAGCAATGCGAGGTCCACCCGCGCTGCCGGATCATTCCATTTAAATGGGGGTCGGATGGATGCCGCCGAGGGTTCGGGCGGGCTTCGCCGATCCGCGTCGTACTCGCTTAATCTAATCACCACGGTACCGATCGTATAATCTTTCGATATCCGATCCGGTTGACGGCGGGCGCCCGCGATGGGTTTCGTCACGTCTTGGCTCGGGCCCGTTCGCCTCGGAACGTACATCCTGCATGGCATCTGCCATCGTCAATGACGCCGATGTGGCGGGTTCCCGGTAGTCGGATTCAACCCGATAAAGCCTCTTGTCCGTATAGACCAAAGTGTGATCGTAGTAGCCGCGTCGTCGCTGCGACTTCAGGTCGATGTCGTTTAAGATCACCGCAACGATCGAGATGCTGGCGCTGCGCAGGACATCCAGTGCGAATTGCACGAACTGGCGTTCGGTGCGGCCCCAACGGATGACCAGCGCTATGTGGTCCGCTGCCGGCGCCAAACGGATGGTCTCGGCGAGGCCGACGACCGGCGGCAAATCGATAATCACTAACGCGTACCGCTGCTTCAGGTAGTCGATAAATTCAAAAAACCGTCGAAGGTCCCGAGTTGACCAAGCGATATCACTGGAAGCGCCCGGCACAAAGTGAACGCCCGACGATCCTTCTGAGCCGATCACGTCGTTGGCTGCGCAGCGCTCGTCAAGAAAATCTCTCAACGTGAAGCAAAAATCTTGCTTGATGAGCCGCGAGACGCCGGAGCGGCGCAGATCCGCATCGACCAGGACGACCCTTTCGCCGGTCAGCGCTGCCGTCCGTGCCAGGGCGAGAGCATGGACGGATTTACCCTCACCGCTGGCCGCAGAAGTGATACCGAGGGCGATACCCGGCCCGCGTCCGTTAACGACAACGGACTTCGGATGCGCAACGGCGAAATGAATTTTGGCCCAGGATACACGAAATGCCTCGGCGAACGCGGATCTGTTGTCGTTCACGATGATGTCTGCAGGCCATTTCCGGTAACGGCCGACTGCTCGCGGCGTCGCGCTGACAGCCACCGATCCAATATGCTCCTGCACCTGAGCGCTGGTGCGGAACCGTTTGTCACGAAATTCGAGAAAGAAGGAAAGGAGGCTGCCGAAGGCAAATCCGACGAAACCGCCGGCACCGGCAAGTATGTTTCGCCTTTGGCGATGTCGATGTAGCGAAAACGTTGCCGCGTGAAGCGATCGTCGAGTTGGGTGCGACGAACGCCGGATTTGCTGCCGTTTCCGCCACCCTCTTTTCAAGGTTGAGGAGTAGCGACCTGATCGACTTAGCGTTGCCTTGCAGCTGCTGAAGCCCGGCATCCGCGGTATTGAGCTGCTTGGTCAGCTCCGTAATGCTCTGCTGGAGCGACTGCTGGCGCGCACGCGATCTTTCGACCACCTGCAGCGCCGCGGCGCGGTCGCGCCCGATCTGGCGAGAGATTTGACCTCGCAGATTTTCTAGCGAAGCACGGACGCGTTGGAGCTCCGGATATTCGTCGCCATGGTATGTGCTGAGAGCGGCCTCGCGTGCCGTAAGCTGCGCCTCCTGGCCGCGCAATCCGGCGATGGTTCCCGAATTGACGACCTCAGGTAGGCTGTCAGGCCCAGCGCTGGTGGCAATCCGAGCGGCGCGCGCCTGGCTCTCGGCGAGATCGGCTTGAGCGCTGATCAACTGGCTGTTTAACGCGGCGAGCTGCTGCGACACGCCACCGCTGTCCTTCGCTGCGCCGGTGAGATGGTGTTCGACCCGGTAACGCGTAATGGCGGTCTCGTCCGCTTGGAGCTGCTGCCGCAGCCCGGCGACTTGCGAGCTCAGCGCGGCGTTGGCGTGCTCGGCCGCCTCCACCTTGGCCTGCACTTCTAGGTTTCGATAGCTATCCAAATGCGCATTCACAACAGCGGCGGCGCGCTGGGGTGTCCAGGCCCGGTAAGACACGCGTATCGTGTTCGAGTGCCCGTCGTTGCCCGCGACCAGATAGCCCGAATATGTGCTGACCGCCGCGTCGATTTGCGCCTGCGTCGGCGGATTGGCATCGTTGGGTTGGGGATCCACAATGGGCTGCGCGCTCGGACTATTCTGTGCGCCACCGTCAGTCCCCCACATGTCTTCTATGTCGCGCCATATCTCGCCGACACGTGTCTTTACCGTTTGCCAAGACCAACCTTTAGGATAATCCATCTTCTGAAATTCTGGCGCCTCCCACAATCTAAGGGAACGCACCACCGGCTCGATCACCGATCGCGACTGCAGGATATCCACCTCGCTCTGGATCACGGAAATTTCGGCACCGGGGTCGGGAAGTTCTTGCAGCTCGGCGATGCGCTGCGGCCGCGCCTGAATGACCAGAACCCCTTCCGCCTGATACCATGCCGGCAGCCCGAGCCCGATGAACGCGCCGACGGCGCATAGCGACAGCGTACATACGATAACGATTACCAAGTGCCGGCGGATGCTCGACAGCAATGCGCGCGCTGACAGACCATCCGCTACAGGATGACTGAGGTCACCAGCTAATAGTCCATCGCCCATCATCATCTCAAATCCCGTTTGCATTGATCAGATTGCATTGGCACGTGAGAGCACCGCAAAAACCGTTCGCCCCAGTATTAAAAGATCGAAGCCCAGCGACCAATTTTCGACATAATACAAGTCATGCTCGACGCGGCGGCGGATCTGCTCGATCGTCTTTGTCTCACCTCGCCATCCATTTACCTGTGCCCAACCGGTGATGCCGGGTTTGACCCGGTGGCGGATCGGGTAATCGCTGATCGCACGCGCATATGCAACCCCGGCGGCGCTTGCCGCCAACGCATGAGGCCGCGGCCCGACCAGCGACATCTCGCCCTTCAGCACGTTGATGAGCTGCGGCAACTCGTCCAAGCTCGTCATGCGCAGAAAGCGGCCAATTCGGGTGATCCGAGGGTCTCCGGCCCGTGTGAGCTGATGGCCGAGCGGATCGGTTTGCTCCACGTACATTGAGCGGAATTTCAGCAGATCGAACGGGAGATTGTTGGCGCCTAATCGCTTTTGCCTAAACAGCGCCGGGCCTCGACTGTCCAGTTTGATAGCCACCCCAATTGCCAGCATAAGAGGAAGCGTGATCAGCAGACAAATGGCTGCGATAACTATGTCTTCGACGCGTTTGACGAGAGCGGCGACCTCGTCCAGCGGCTTATCCATTACCCGAAAGGTACCAATGTCGCCGTATTGCCGACTATCCAGCACTCGGAAATTCTCATACCCGTCAGGAGCGAGGACTCGCAGAGACACAGGGAAGGGATGAAAGCGGCGCGACAGTTCCAGAATTCGATGAGACGCGTGTGGCGGGATTGCGATCACGACTTCGTCAATGCATCCCCTGCAGAGGAGTTCATAAAGTGCCGTTAACTGTTGCACTCGCGTGCTGCTGGCAAACCCGCTTTTAACAAAGCGCGATTGACGCTCATCAAATATTCCGACGAGCCGAGTGCCCGAGCACTCCTCGATGAATCTGGCAGCCAGCTGCTGGCCAACATCGCTCGCTCCAAGGATCGCAACATTTTTCGTCAATCGACCCCTTTGCCTCAATCTCTGTGCGACTGATCCCGTATACAAGCGAAACCCGCACAATGCTAACGGACTTGTGAAGCTCCACGTCGCCAACCATACGCGCGATACATTATCTGACACTTTGCAAATAAACAATACAGCAGTAAGCATTAGCATGGCGATCGCCACGGATTTGATAGTACCTCTTAATATCTCAAAGCGACCAGACTCATAAACATCATACACTCCGGAACTCGCGGATATAGCCATTAAGATAATGATTGTCGAGGTTGTACAAAGCGTGTATGCAAAGTAGTTAATATATACAGTTTCGTCGCGTACATATGTAACAATTTCAAGCGATAAGTATGACAGCGTCGTCAGGAGAAGACCATCACCGACCATCTGTGCAATGGCGATCAGTGTCCGACTAAATGGATTAAAATTGAAGCTTCTCAAAATTTTGCGGTCGTGCTCCGCGGTAGGGATTTCGCCAACGGTCATCTCGCCCCCAACAGCTTGCTTCTGCTGCCTAGAACAGCCGGCAGAAAGGAAGTTAGTGTGACGATCCTTGAGGAGCAAAAAGCGCGCCAATCCGCCAAAAGCCTCCGATCACACAACACCCGCCGCCGTTCGCTGTCCTCGATCGCCGACTCCACGTCAGAGTTCACGGCGTCGAGCGGGTTCAGTGCAACTACGTCAAGACTATGCATCGCATTATACCATTCTGCTGACGCATACGGGAAACTTAATTGGCCGCGGTTGCTTGATCGCGACCATCGCGAGCGGAGACCCAAGGCTAACGAAGAGTGGCACCTTTTAGTTCAGCTTCTCCGATCGCGCCACAACAGGTCATAGGCGACGGTGCCGAGCGGAGTGGCTGATAAAGGCAGTCGGCACACCGGCCATAATGGCTTTGCGGACGTCGGTGTCAATGAGGTCACGTACTCCGGGATTTCTGCGATAAACCTCGTGCATTGCGACGGTCCCGGTTATTTGGACAGCTTCCGGGGAGGAATAAGCTAAAGGCCGGTAGCCGGCTGCTGGTTTCACCTTTCCCGAAATCAAATTGATCCTGTCTTGCTGGGGGTGCTGTAAAGCTTGTGGGCAGCCGCTGACCTGTGGGCAAGCCGGGGGAAACGCATAGCGTTTTCCCCGGCTTGTCCACAGAGGACCGCGCTGGCGCGGTCAGGCGGGGATCGGCGCGGCCGACTGTCCACAAATTCACGGCACCTCCTCGGCATCGCGTCAGGCGGCCAGTGCCGTCGCCGCCGTCGATTGGCCGAGGTACGCCTCGTCGGGTGTTCGCCAGCCGAGCGCCTGATGCGGCCGCCGCAGATTATACCAGTCAAAGAACTCGCCAAGGCTGCGCTTCTGTTCGATGCCGTCGGCCGCGGGCGTAGGTAGAACCATTCGTGCTTCACGGTCCACCACAAGCGCTCGACAAAGATGTTGTCGTGGCAGCGCCCGCGTCCATCCATGCTGATCTCGATCCGGTGATCCCGCAGTACCTTGGTGAACTCGTCACTGGTGAATTGCGCGCCCCCCGCTTTCGCGAGGGCAGGCTCTGATCGGTATTGAAGATTTCGGGGTTGCCGAACCGGACGAGCGCCTCGTTCAGCGCCTCGACGCAGAACCCTGCCGTCAGCGTGTTCGACAGCCGCCAGGACAGCACTCGTCGGGTTGCCCAGCCGATGATCGCAACCAGGTACAAAAGCCCTTGCCGCATCGGTATGTAGGTTATGTCAGCAGCCCACACCCCCGCTTTCGCGAGGGCAGGCTTGGTTCGCCCGGTCGATCGTCTTGCCGCGCAGAAGGTATGGGTGGACCTGGTGCCCGGGATGCGCCGCTTGCTGGTGTTCCGCTTCGGTCTGACCGCCCATAGCCCGAGCTTTCTCATCAGCCGCCGGACGCGCCGGCGGCCAACCGAAATCCCCTCTCGCAACAGCGCCACTTGCAGGCGGCGGCTGCCGTAGATCGGATGGTCGGTGAAAATCCGGTCGAGCCGCTCGAGAAGCTAGAGTTCCTCCGCAAACTCCGGCCGGGGCTGATAATAAAAGCTGCTGCGCGCCACCGCGAGCAGCGCGCATTGCCGGCTTACGGACAGCCCCGCCTCCGGCGCGATCATCGCCCGCCTCGCAGCACTCGGGAGATGCGGGCTGCCCGGCAAGAAAATCGCACTCGACCTGCAGCTGCCCGATCTTGCGGTGCAGATCGTCGATCACCTTTTGCGCATCTTCGACCGCGGGTGCCTTGCCGCCGCGCGCAAACAGCTCGCCCGCACGCTTCACCAGCTCCTGCTTCCAGCCGCTGATCATCGTCGGGTGAACCCCAAACTCCGCCGACAGCTCCGCCACGGTCTTCTCCCCCGAAAGCGCCGCCATCGCCACCCGCGCCCCCGGCTTTCGCCGGGGCAGGCTTTGAACTCCGCGCTGTGCTGCTCTCTCTTTATGCCGACGTCTCACGCCTCTTTTGGACCGGTCAGCCTTTAGCTAATCCCGCTGTCTAAAAATCCGGAGCCGCCGCACTGTTCGACCGCTTTTAACGCTCGGAGCGGGCGCTGGCGGAGATCTACGTGCAAGGGGTATCGACCCGGAAGAGCCTGCCCTCGCGAAGGCGGGGGTCAAGACGATCACCGAGGAGCTGTGCGGCCACAGCTTTTCGGCTTCTTCGATCAGTGCAATGAACCAGCGGCTGGATGCGAGTCTGGCGCAATTTGCCGGCCGCACCCTTCCCCTATCTGATCCTTGACGCCCGCTACGAGCGGGTGCGCGAGGCCGGCGGTGATGCCAGCCAGGCGGTGCTGAGAGGCGGCGCCATTTCCTGTGGGGTGTCGAGGCGCGCGGTCTGCACGGCGTTCGAGTTTGTCGTCACCGACGATCGGCTCTCGCGATTGGCGAGCTCTACCGCCAGCACTTGGCCCACGGGTCAAGCCCGTGGGCTGAAGGCCCCCGGCTATCAATGCCAGCACGCTGCGGTCAAGTACCTGACCGATCATTACCACGAGGCGCCGGTGTGGATCGTCCCCTGCCCGAGGACGGCGAAAACCCGGACCGGACGGCCGGCTCGTCGATTTATTCAGCGGTACAGAACATGCTCTTGACAACGCGCGCGCTTGGTCTCGGCACGACACTGACGACCCGGCACACCGGCTACGGGAAGGGTACCGGGCGGGGTCGGAGCCCGGTGGCGGCGCGCTCGAGGCGTAGCGTGGCCCGACCTTCTCGTCGGTATAGGCCCTGGTAGTAGAACCCAGCCCCAGCGGAACCCCAACTCGCCAGGCCGTCGATCGCGCTGCGTGCCACTGCGCCGAGCGCCGATCACTTCACCAACACCCCTGCACCCGCGGCGCCGCAGCCTCCGTCTCGAATCTCCTCCAGCTTGACGGACGTGACCGCCTGGCTCGCCGAAGTGCTGCGCCGCATCGCCGATCATCCCGCCCCCCAGCTGCACGAGCTGCTCCCCTGGCAACTGGAAGCACCGCCAAACCGGAGTCGCCTGACCATCACCCCTCACGCCCTGGCCAGATGCTTACTGATTGCGTCAGTTCGCGTCAGCAGGGAGCGCTCGAACTCGGCACGCGTCCTGTCCATTCGTCAATGCGAACTTGACAAATACAATAATTGATAATACAATAGATTGCGTTGAGACAAATGCACTAAAACACCGTTGTAGATAGGAGAATGCGGATGGACCCGTTAATCAGCTTAATTGCGGGCCGGAGCGCTGCATGACGATAAATATTAACAATTCGACCGTGAGCAATAACGCACCTCGAGCCACTATTATCGGCGTGTTGGCCGCTTATGATGCCTCGGGCACGGTAATACCCTGCACTTTCACACTGACGAAAAATTCCGCCGGCTTTTTTGCCATCGCCGGGAACAACCTGGTTACGGCATTTGGCGGGTCGATTTCGCCCGGTATTTATTCGGTGCGGGTCCGGGCACTCGATCCGACCACCAGATTCAGCGCGAGCGCCATATTCAACGTCGGCGTTATCACACCGCTGCCGCTGCCACCGGCACCACCGCCACCGGCACCACCGCCACCGGCACCACCGCCACCGGCACCACCGCCACCGCCACCACCGCCACCACCGCCACCACCGGCACCACCGCCACCGGCACCACCGCCACCGGCACCACCGGCACCACCGCCACCACCGGCACCACCGCCACCGGCACCACCGCCACCACCGGCACCAGCACCGCCACCACCGCCGCCGGCACCTCCGACCATTGCGGTCGACGGTTTAGATAGCGGCGCGATTGAGGTGCCTGACACGGCAATGTCTATAGTTGTTGCTGGCGGGCCAGGAGACCGAACGGATTGGGTAGGTATCGCGACACCAAATCAGCCGCAGAATACCGAAACCGAATACGCTTATCTTGTAACTGGCACGATGCAGCGGCCGCCGGTTGGTACTCCGGGCGTCACCTCTGCAACCCTATCATTGCTTGCGCCGAGCGCTACCGGGGATTACGAAGCTCGGTTTTACGCCGACGACGGCGTCTCGACGGCGACCCTGCTCGCCACCGCTCCGTTCGTGGTCAGCAGCCAGGACGCAGCCACTCCCACCGCGATTACCCTGTCTCCCGCCAGCCCTACAATACCCGACAATAGCCCTGCCGGGACCGTGATCGCGACGGCCAACGTCACGATGTCGGACGGCTCGCAATTCCAGGGAACGTTGATGTCAAGCGACACCAACTTCTTTGCAATATCGGGGCTCAATATTGTGACCGCGCGCGCTGTTACATCCGCCGATAATGGCTTGCATTCAACAGTAATAACCGCGACGCAGGTTGGCCAAGCGGTTTCTGCGGAGTTCTCGATATGAAGAAGAAACTATTCTTCGCCGCGATGCTGCTGGCGCCGAGTCTTGCATATAGCGCCAATCCAAGCGGCGACCTAAGCGTGCAGGTCGTTCCTGCAGCGTCATCGCCAGCGGTGCCAGCCGGGGCGCAGGCTGCCGGATTTACCACGCTCGCGGCCAATTACGACTTCACGCAACCCCTGCCGTCGAATTGGCTGGGCTGTTCACCGTGGGATGGCCAGCCCCATCAATGGTATCAGGATCCGTCGGGCAGCAACCCACCTTGCGACATCAGGCAGACCTTCGATAGCGTGGCCGGAACCACCGTCCTCGACATCGGTTGGCAGCCCTCCTACCAAGCCTCCGCCTATCCCTACACCGTGCAACAGATCTATACCCATAGCCCAACAATCCCCATCCAAATCGCGACCGATTTTCCGAACGCCTATTACGAGGCGACCTTTCGCTACCAGAGCACGCCAAACGTCAGCGGCGGGTTCCTAAACAACATCCCGGCCGGGCTCCAATCGTGGTGGAGCTTCCCTAATCAGCGTCCAGGTCAACAGCTCGGCTGGGAATTGGACTTTCTCGACAGCTTCATGAAATATAACGGTTGCTTTTCCGGTGGCGTCGTCAACTACACCGGCGGGACGACGAGCCAAACGACTTACGCACCGAACCCGTGCCCCAATTATACTGCCAACCAGTATCATACGGTTGGGATGCGAGTGACCGGCGACGGCACGAGCCAGGCAGCATTTTGCTCCTACTTTGATGGCGTTCAGGTGGGCACGTGCCAAACCTGGCCTTATCAGGGCGACGAAGCGGTTCAGCGTCATCCCCTGATCCTGTGGCAAGGCATCGCCTGTGGTCCCGGTGGTCCGATACCCGACCAAAGTTGCGTCAATACGAGCATTACTGCGGTCTACAATTCGGGTGGCAAGATAGCCATCCAGACTGCCGCTGCGGTGAACTACGCCAAGTGCAACCTGATGAACATCTCAGGTGTCGGAGGCATCGGCGCGGCCAATGGTTTGCACTCCGCCTGCAGCAAATCTGGCAACACCAGCGACACGGACTGGATATTGCAGGACACAAGCTGGCCCGGCGGCTCCTACACCGTCGGCGGCACCGTCAACCCGCTTACCCGCACCGATATGTTGGTGAAGAGCGTCCGAGTGTGGAGCTGCGGGATGTGGCAGACCACAATGTGCAACGGGACACCGCTGACCGCGACGCCGTAATCGGCTGCCGCGCGTCAACCGGCGCCGTCAGGCGCCGGCCGGCGCGCGGCAATTCGGTTGCGTTCCGACCGTTTCGCAGCCGAAGCCGCATCGTACAGGTCATGCCGAAAGAGCGCCGCCGCCGAGCAGCCACCTGACATCCACCTCGCTGAGCGGGGCTGGCGGAACCCCGAGGCATCGAAAGCGGCGAAGTGATGGCACGATGCGCGCGGCAGCCGAAATGCAAGTCGCGCGGTCGAAGAGTGCTCGGCGCTGCGTGATTTTTCGTCACGCGCGTATCTCTGCCGACTTCAACTTCAACCGCAGGTGACGCGGTCCGTCTGGGCCGCTCCAGCCGGTTGAGCGTGCCTTTACCCGCCATTGGTGCGCAATCCTTGCGGTGAACGGACAGCTTGCCGGCCAACACCGCTATCGCCGGGTCGAGCCGCAGCTGTTGTGAGCGACCAGATCTTCGTAGCCCAGCGCAATACCAAATACGCGCTGTCCGACCAGCGTCACCACGTCGTGCTCGATCAGCTCCGCGGCTCAGCTGTCCGCAAAACCTCGGCAAACCGCTTAACCAGGCCGGTCGCCCGGTTGGTCGCTCCCTCGTATCCCTGCTCAGAATGCAGGCGGCGATGCGCGTTCTCGCAACCTGCGCAGCACGGACCAGAAACGCGGCCCTGCAACCGCTCCACAGAAGCGAGGTATGGGAGGCCGTTTCGCGCAGCGGCGGGGTGGCTCTCCGCAATGCAAATGTGCTTCGCCGGTTCTGCTTGGAGTGACCGCGGGTCGTGTTTTATAAGGTTCATCGTTGGCTGTCCGATGACATTGTGCGGCGCGACTGCGAGGCAGGTAATATGAACGAGTGCTGGGGTGTTAGCGTCATTGTCGTCAATTACAACAACGCCGAGTTTCTGGCTTCTGCAATAGATAGCGCTCTTGCGCAGGACTATCCGTTGTGCGAAGTGATCGTTGTCGACGATTGTTCAACTGACCACTCGCGAGCGATCATTTTGGGCTACGGCGGCCGGATCCGGTGCCTCTTTCGCGACACCAATGGCGGCCAGGTCGTGGCACAGGATAGCGCCTGGCCGCTGGCGCGCTATCCCATCCTGATCTTTCTCGACTTTGACGATCTTTTGTTGCCGAATGCCGCCGCAACGGTTGCTGGCCTCTGGACGGCCGAGACGGTCAAGGTTCAGTTTCCCTTGGCAACGATCGACAAAACGGGCCGCCAACTTGGTCATGTTGCACCAAAATACCCGCCAGACCTTGACACGGCGATGCTGCGGACAGAGCTCCTTCGGACCGGTGGATCGCCCAACTCACCGGGCAGCGGCAATGCGTATTCGCTGGCATTGCTGGAGCGGCTTAGGACCGACGGCGCCTTCGATCTCGAGAACCCGCGGGACTACCACATGGACGCAGTGTTGGAGTGCAATTCGCCATTTTATGGTGAGGTGACGACCCTTTACGAACCGCTGGCCTGCTATCGGATCCACGACAGCAATATCTATGCTATGAACGCCCTCGAAAATGCGCGGTTCGCGATGAAATGCCGTACCTTCGAGCTCAAAGTGGATTACTTTGCGCGCCGCTGCCGACAGTGGGGTATCGCCTTTGACGCTACCGCGGCTCGCAACAGCTCGATCTGGCTGCAAGAGTGCCGGCTGGCTGCCGCGAAGATTGACGGCAGGGCGGCGGCGGCAGAACCGATCGCTGTCACCCTTTACCGTGCAATCAAGGCCTGTATTGGCGCGCAACTGCCGGCAATAAATCGGGTATTTCGGATCGTATGGTTTATGAGCATCGCCGGCGCGCCGCGACCTGTCGCGCGATGGCTCATAGAGTTCCGCTTTGTGCCCAGCCTCAGGCCGGCCTGGTTCGAGCCTCTGTTGATGAAAGCGCTCGGCGCGGCCCGCCGTGCCCGTGGCCAAGCTCGCGCCCCACGGATCGGAAGCCGCCTCGCATAGAGCGAAACCGGCGGTCTGATTGCACCCGATAAGAGGGAATGATTACCTTGCGGAGTACGCCTTTGCGCTCTCAGCCCTGCGCCCGATCCAATAGCGATACTTACCCTTATTGTACGAATAAGCTTGTAGGCATTTGACCCAGAAAGGCGCGGGCGACACGTGGCGGCAAACCCGGTAGAGCAGCCCCCAGACAAATAGTCGCGGCCAGATCCGGCTCGGAATACCAAACCATAACGACGCTGGGGCCGCTGCGTTTGCGTCGCGAAACGCGCAGGTTTCTCCGCAACCTTCGTTGAACGCGGCGATGTAGCCGACCGTTTGGCGCTCGCGGCCGATGCAATGCTCCACAGTTGCTTGCGGTATCCAATATCCCTTGGCTCCAGTTGCGAGCAGCCGCGCGATGACATCCACTTCCTCGTCGTACCGGCGCCGGTCGGGCGCAAGACCGAGATCGGGATCGTACCGAAACACGCGCTGCTCTTCCGTACGCACAGCGAAATTCGCGCCATAGGGGACCCGGCTTTCCCCCACCGACAAAGACAGCACCTCGTCGCCGAAGTCGCGGATCGCGAAGGGGCCACCCAACACTCGCTCGCTTTCGGCGACCCATCTCGCTACCGGTGGTTCATACCTCGGTTTAATCCGGCCTCCGAAAACCACCGCATCGGGCCACCGCCGAAAGGCTCCCGCATAGGCCGTCAACCAGCCCGCGTCCACCACCACATCATCATCTGTCCAGACGGTATATTCTCCTCGGGCGGCGGCTATCGCGCGGTTTCGAGCATTAGAAAGCCCCCGGAGCGGTTCAAACTCGCGCCGCATCGGCAGGCGATCACGATAATCCGCGATAACCGCGTCAGTGTGATCCGTGCTGTTGTTGTTGACAACGATGAGCTCCCAGGCGAGATCGCGGGCCACTCGCATCGCGACAAGCGAATCGAGAGTCCGGCGCAGCGATTCGGCGCGATTAAATGTACAAATGGCAACCGTTACGAACATCGCTGCTGCTCAAGCCGAGCCGGCCGCCGGGCTGATCGCCCTATCCTTAACATCGCCATATCCCCTTGCTGCAGTACGGATCCGCATCCATCGCTGGTCTTCGCGCAACAAACTTGAGCTTATCAGTTGCTCACTTCCTTCATACTCGACACAGACCCCGAAAATGAGGAGCTCAGGGAGGGGTCGTCTTGAGCTCGGCCAAATACCGGTGCATATCCGCAGGCCCCATCGCAGTTCTCTCTCGAATTGTCTCGATATATACGCGCCCGATTCCTCTGGAAGTGCCTTCTTCCCTCCAAGCCATAGTGCGAATCGGCGTCTGAACTGCGCCTCAGGATAGACAGCAATCCGGTTGGGCGAGCAGAAATCCCTGGATCCGTCGGTGGATCCGTTGTCGACGACGAGAGATCGCCTCACTACATTGCCGCAGTGATAAGCTAGATTGTTGCCGGGATCAACAGCATCGTGCACCGTCACCAATATATGGATCTCATTGCAATCATTGCTGATTAATCATAAATATGCAAGAACGTATACACTCCTGCGCTTTCTCTCGGCAAATCTGCCGGCCTGACCGGCTACATGGCGCAATTTAACGATGGCGGTTCGAAAGAAACTCTATTGGATCAGATAGCGTGTTGTAATTAACCGGAAGCTCACCCAAACTGAAGGGGTCGCGTTCAAATAATGGCGGCGCGACAGTTGCTGGGCCGCGGGGGCTGGGTCCGGCAGCAGAAAATTCTCAATTCCGCGGGTCTGAGCATGAGATTTCAGCCCTCCCGCATTCCGTCCTGACGAAGCCAGCATGTTCATTGACGCGCTCGGAGAGGCATTATGACGCAGTGTGCATTGGTCTGTGGCGCAGGCGGCTTCATCGGCGGCCACCTGGTAAAGCGGCTAAAGCGTGACGGGTACTGGGTAAGGGGGGTCGACTTAAAGTTTCACGAATTCTCGGAGAGCGAAGCCGATGATTTCGTCGTCGGCGATTTGAGGGATGCCGGCTTGTGCCGCGCTGTCGTCGATCGCCGATTTGACGAAGTTTATCAGCTCGCCGCCGATATGGGCGGCGCCGGTTACATCTTTACCGGCGAGCACGATGCCGATTTGATGCATAATTCGGCATCGATTAATCTGAACATGCTGGACGCTTGCCTGAAGCGCAGCGTTAAAAAAATTTTTTATTCCTCATCGGCGTGCATGTACCCCGCCTATAATCAAGAGGATCCGCTGAACCCAAACTGCGCTGAGGATTCCGCCTATCCGGCCGCGCCGGACAGCGAATATGGCTGGGAAAAGTTGTTTAGCGAGCGGCTCTATATGGCATATCGCCGAAACTATGGTCTGCAGACGCATATCGCTCGCTATCACAACATCTTCGGGCCAGAAGGGACCTGGACCGGCGGCCGCGAAAAGGCGCCGGCCGCAATCTGCCGCAAGGTTGCAATGGCGCACAGCGGCGAGGCGATCGAGGTGTGGGGCGATGGCCAACAAACGCGATCTTTTCTTTATGTCGACCAATGCATCGAGGGTACGGTGCGGCTGTTGCGCTCGACTTTCCCTGGCCCCGTAAACATTGGTTCGCAGGAGATGGTGACGATCAACCAGTTGGTCGATCTGGTGGCGGAGATTGCCGGAAAACGGATTGGCAAGAAGCATATTCCGGGGCCCGCAAGGGGTGCGCGGGCGGAACTCCGATAACAGGCTCATCCTCGAGAGCCTGGGTTGGGCGCCGGCCCCACCGCTGCGCGCCGGCCTAGAGCCGACCTATCGGTGGATCGAACAGCAAGTTCGCCGCAACAAGCGCCGCAGCGGCTAGTCTGAGCCGGCGTATTCTGGCTGAGAGCGCCAGCGCTGCTCTGGAAGCCTCTGTTCCAATTCCTCCAGCCTCGCTTCTCCGAGGCCGAATCGCTCGAGTGCATCTCCAACACTGGTGGAGGTTGGCCGTCGGCCAGGACCCGGGTTACGCCGTCTTGTATGATTTCCGCATCGCCGGCGATATTTGTGGCGATGACGGGTCGCCCACACGACAGGGCCGCAATTCTCGCCAGCGGCAGCCCCTTTCGCGGCGCGAAGCACAAACCCGGATTTCTCATACCTGGAGCGGCTGTGAAGGGTCTGCCGGGGTGGTGCGCGGTGGGGTGGAGTGCGCAGGGGGCATCCGGCGCGAGGAACAGCAGAAGCAGTGCAGGCGGGGGTCGGCCTCGGGCCGGGATTGGGCTATGTCGGACAGCGGTTCCGGGTCGTCGGCGCGCCGCCGCGGTCAGCCGCGAATGGGCGATGGCGAACTCGTTTCGGCAGAGGCAGGCCGAGCCATCGCGATCTTGATTCGGCGGACGCTGACCCGGACCAGCGCCCCAATCTTGAACAGCTTGAGGCGGATGTCCTTCATGACTAGGCTCTCGTGAGCCAGCGCGCGCACGACCCTGAGGTCGTGGCTGATGAACAAATATGCAAAGCCGTGGCGGGTCTGCAATCCATGCAGTAACTCGAGGGGCTCCGCTCCGGTGTCAAGTACAAGCCAAATCACTGACGTCGGTTCTGGCGAGATTCGGACTTCTCCCAGTAGCGTGCCCAAGAAAGCGGCGAGCAGGTGACATCAGTGAGCATCTGCTCCGATTGAGGCTAATCAGAGAGGAGCACAAAGACATCGCCTAAACGTCCCCCGCTCCGCGCCCGCTCGATCTCTTGTTGCAATACTCGTCGCGTCGCGCCCGGAGCAGAGCGTCAGTCCGGGACGGCTCGCGCAACAGATCGCGCACGGAAGCGCCGTAAGCGTACCGGTCTAGGTAGACGGTATTCGTAGGGACGTTCTGACGGGCGGCCGCAAGCATTAACTCCGTATTCGCTCGCTCCAAATCCTTCGTATCACTGCATTGAAAGCTCGGAACGATTTCGATGCGGCGGGCGCCAGCTACCACTCGCGCCAGCTCGCTCGGGGCGAGCTTTTCCGGACCCGGCCCGTTGGCGATGCTGGCTATGATCTGCTCCCGGAGGGGCTGCACATCGAACAGCTGAATGATCGCCGCGCCCACGAGACACAGCGCAAAGGCGGGGCGCGCCCGGCGAAACCCTAGAATGATAACAACTGCCAGCTGCGCATACCAGATTAGCCAGAAGAACCGGCCACCGCTCCGGAAGATTCCGAGGACCCGCTTGATGTGGGGCATCGGTAACTCGAACAGCAGCCAATGACCAGCAAAGGGACGATTGGAGATCGCAAAAGCGGTCACCGCTGCAAAGGCGACAAATAGCACGACATGACGTTTCAGATTTTGCCTAAACCAGCTCACCTCAACCGGCAGCATCAGCAGCGAGGCGAGCAACAAACCAAAACCGAGATAGTTGAATCCTTCGTATTGGCGGCGGGTGGCGTAGATGACACCGCCAAGTCCCGGAAATAGCCGCTTTTTTGCGGCGCAAAGGGCGAGAGCAGGTTCATCGAGGCAATACCATAATCGAAGGTAAACGGTGGGGGGCTCCCCGAGCCAAATTGTCCGCCGACGGCGATAACGCTCATAACCGCCCCAACTGTGAGTACCCCAATCCCGAGCACCTCCCCGGTGGTCGCAGTCCACCGAGGCGCCGTTGAAGAATCGCGCAAAGCCAAACGTACCTACCATTGCAAAAAGCGCGAGGGCGCAGATCAGGAGATATTGCGGGGCAAGAGCCCCATGACCCCAACGCCACAGCAAAACCGGCGCAGTATCAGCAAAAACTGCACCAATGACTGTCGCCACGGCGCCGCGCACTTTGGCCGCGATCAGCACCAGGGTCATCATCACGCCGGAGAGAGAAAAGCACAGGAAAAAATATCCGCCGTAGAGGTTGACTACGGCGCCAGTGAGGCTATGGATAATTTACCCGATCAGCGCGACAATCGGCACGAAGTCCGTGTAGATGGCGTTCACACCCGAGGGCGCATCGAGCGCGGAGATATAGAACAGCGGCAGATGCCACGGGCTCTGCACGTGGTAAAAATACGCTGCAAGGGGGGCCGCTAGATCGTTTTCCGCGCCGCCGATGGTCCCCTGTGGGAACCGCCAGAAGGCAGCTCGTCCGACCACGAAGTCCCAGTCGAAAAGGCTCGCTGCCCATAGAGCGCGACGACGGCAGCTAGAATGAGGAGCTGCCAGGCCGGCAATTCCATCAACAAATGCTTCTGGCGTGGTTCGCCCAGGCTCCTCGGCGGATAACTGTTTGGTCTTGGCTAATCATGGCAGGCCCGGGAGTTGGGGTGCGAACGATGTGCATTAAGGCGGTTGCTAAAGTCGTTGTAACGGGCGCTCGGAACCTAATCCGGCAGGAATTGGCCTCTCCAGCATGATATTCACCGTTTCGACAGGGAGCGGTCCGCGCGGCCGTTCCATCATCTCGTGGATAGCAGAAACGACATCATTCACCGATATATCGGTCATGCACTTGCGATCGAACTCGCAGGAGTTCCAGCGCCAGCATGGTGCGCAGGGGAGGGCAGAGTACAGGTTTAGGTTGCAGATGTAGCCGGATTGCGAAGGTGCTTCGCGCCCGCCAAAGACGATAGCCGCCGGACATTCGACGGCCCTTGCGAGATGCATCAGGAATCCGACCGTCCCGACGTAAAGCCGAGCGTGGTGCAGGATGGAGCCTGATTCCCGGATACTCGTCCGACCCTGCAGGCCCTCGACATGCTCGAGCGCCGGATCTGTCGACGACCCTAGTTGGACAAATTCATACTCGTCGCGCAGCGCGTCAATTACGCCTTGAAAGCGGTCCGCGAACCACTCCTTATTTCGCATCGGGAGTATCCCCGACAGCCCGCTACTCTGGATGACAATTCGGCCGGCCGCCCAGGCGGCGCGTGATTTTTCTTGCTCAGTCAATCGGAGATAGGGACGAATTGATATGGGCCCGACAATTCCAGCGTTGGCGCACATATTCGCTACAATATGGCGCGAGGGCGGTTCGCTTTGATCTTTGCCGTCGAAATGCGCGTAGAACGGCATCCTAAAATCGCCGCCCCAGAACTTTGCTAAGTTTGAGTAGATTCGATTGATTGAGTGGGGGCTCCCGGCCGGCCGAATGTATTGGGTAGTCTCATTGCCTATAAATAATTCTCTATAGTTGGAAATCATCAATAGAGGGTCGCGACCGCGATTCCGCAATTCCCGCAAAACGGCGGTGCACAAGAGATCATCGCCAGGTGCAACTCCAAAAAACAAGATTGTTTTCGGAACGGGCAAATTGCGGCAAAGAAAGTTAATCCCAACGGCGAGGGCTGTAATCCAATCCCTGCAAACGCCTAAGCTTCCATAGGCCCGGGCAGGCAGAATGCAACGGATGATCAGCTTTATGCGAGGAATGATATCAGTCCGCAGTCCGCGAATGTCCATTTCCCACCAAACGAAATCGTAGTCCTTGAGGAGTTCATAACAAGGAGCCGCAGGCTACGGCCCATACCGACAATCATGGCGATATTATTACCACGGAACTGGACCTCCTGACTTTACCTTCGTCAAGGCACACCTCTGCGACACTCTGTAGCATTCGACCCAGCGTCTCTCGGGCGGGAGCCGGCGATGCCGGTCACCCGCGGTGAGCATCGAGGATCTGGTTAAACACCCGGTTCACTTCACATCGCAGGCGTTTTGCCGTACCAGATAGGATGTTTTTGGGCCATCTGCTGCATCCGCGCGCCCGAGTGCGGTCGCGACTGGTTCCGTCGATTGCCTTGGCTGCACCGACGTCCAGAGGACAGCGAAGTTGGCAGACCGGCTGTCCTTACGATATCATATGCATATGCCATATTTGGGCAGAACATGCTTTATGGCACTCGCGCCGCACATCGGGGAAGCGGGCCGCTGTACTTTTGATAATACTCATTTAGCATGAACCAGGCGCGAAGTCTTTTAGGGCTCGCTTGCCATTTCTTCCGAGGAAGCGAACGCAGATGAATTCGATAGACATTCTCGCCCGCTTTGCAAAGAAGCCGACGCGCGAAAAGCTGAACGCTGTTCAGCGCAGGCTTCGGCAGGCCCCTACCACTATACAGGGTAAGCTTCGGGCCGCATCATCTTCCGCTTTCTGGCGTGCGGAATATCACTTTTCGCGCGCCAGCCTACCTAATGGCCACCGCCTCCTATTTCACGGCCTCACTCCCGGTGACGATCTCATGTGCACGGCAATTTTCAAGGAACTTCGCATCCGGGGTGGCGATATCGCCGTAGCAATGGTTTCAAATTTTCCGGAGCTGTTTCCCGGTCTACTCAATTCGACATTGATCTTGCCAGCTGGTGACACCTACTCTTTCAGGGATCGCCCGCTGTCGGTCTATAGGCGACTCTCCGGAATGGATGGCGGCGAACTCGTGCAGCTTTTCTTCTCTCGCTGGCTTCAAGGTGACCAAAATGCGGCGCCATCGCGCCATTATATTGCTGAGCTGTGTGCGAGTGCCGGCATCGACGGGCCGATATCGATTAGACCTTATATCTCCCTAACCGCAGACGAAATTTCTGCGGCAGCTTGGGCCAGCGGTCGAATGGTCATACAAAGCAGCGGCGCAGGTGCGCGTAACCATATGCGCCTTAAGGACTGGTTCCCAGAGCGATACCAAGAAGTCGTAGACGCATTACGAAAGAAGTGGGACTTCGTGCAGATCGGGTCTCGGAAGGATCCACCACTAGATCATGTTCTGGATCTGCGCGGCTGCACGACGATCCGGGAGTTCGCAGCCATTCTCCATAACGCGCGGCTGAACGTTGGTTATGTGGGCTTCTTGATGCATCTTGCAAGAGCCGTCGATTGCCCGAGCGTGATCGTATACGGAGGGCGCGAAGCTCCTTGGCAGTCTGGGTATATCAGCAACCTCAACCTGTACAACGCCGTGCCTTGCGCACCTTGCTGGCGGAAGAATTTATGTGACTTCGACCGCAGGTGCATGCGCGAGATCTCGGCAGGGGACGTTGTGTCGGCAATACAGGAATTGTCAGACAGGCCACGCAGTCCGCTTGCGGTCGAGACAGTTTCGATCTAAGCGAATTTTAAGGGCAGGTTTGTCTAACAAGTTCTCGAAAACCGGCTGCGTAAACCCGTGCCTGGCGTTCTGACCACTTTCGAAATACAGTTGCTGCTTGCTTCGACAATTCTGGCGCTCGCCGCCTCACACTCAGTTCCGGACGCCGATTAAAATGACCTGCTACTTCATCGACCGAAACAATCGCCCGCTGTTGGCAACCAAATGGCAACCGCATGACCAATTTCCGTTCCTGAGACTAGAGGCGCGGCAGAGCCCGTGGCGGGTGCCGCGCAAGCAAGTAGCACGAGTGCCCGTGACTACGTCAATAATCTGACCTGGGCAACCAAGATTAAGGACAGAGTACGTTCAATGCCCTTACTCGAAAGGTTCTCCACCTTTGCCCGGAAGCCGTGGCCTGAGCAACGGCTGGCAGTTCAGTCCAAACTCCGCAGCGCTATCGGTCTGTCTAAAATTTGGCGGATGCTAGACGCAGTGGAAGATTTAAGATTGTCGGCGGAACGGTCGGCCTATATCGCAAATGAGCAATACTTAGCCCAAGCGCTCGGCAGTGAGAGGTATGCCGATCCCAAGCGATTGGAACGCCACGGCTTTAGAGTCTACTCGCAGTTCGACGAAGACGGAATAATTCAAGAAATCTTCCACCGGATCGGAACCACCGATTGCCGCTTCATCGAGTTCGGCGTTGAAGACGGGCTGGAAAGCAATACACTTAAATTGTTGCTAGAAGGCTGGCATGGCCTGTGGATCGAGGGCAGCGAACGGCACGTGCGGCGTATCAATCTCCGGTTCGCCGATGAGATTGCCAATGGGCGGCTTACAGCGCGAGGTGCCTTCATAACGGCCGAGAACATTAACGATCTGATCGGCACTTGGGGAACTGGAGAAATTGATCTGTTGTCTATAGACATCGATGGAAACGATTTTCACGTATGGCAAACAATAAGAGCGGTCAAGCCGCGTGTCGTAGTGATTGAATTTAATGCTAAATTTCCACCACCGTTGGCGATTGTACAGAAATATAAGGCAGATAATCGTTGGAAGGGTACTGACTATATGGGGGCCTCCCTTGAGGCACTTGTACGGCTGGGTTATCGTCTAGGATATTCCTTAGTTGGCACGAATTTTGTTGGACAAAACGCCTTCTTCGTTGGCAATCACCTTACAAATGACAGGTTTCAAAGCCCTTTCTCAGCCGAAAATCATTACAATCGGGCCAAATATCTTTTGCATTACTGGCCAGGTCACGCTGCCGATTGGGGGCGCTACGTTGAGGTGCCAATTGAGCCAGAGGTCGAAACGGTCGGTGGAATGCGCGACGCATGAGTATTGGCTACCTACCGATGCGCATTCGTATTGGCGACCAGCTTATCGGAGCGTGTTTACACTCATAGTGACACATACGGGGCCATAAAACGGAGAAAGAACCTATTATAGGTTCGGTACGAGCAAAGATCCAAGTATAGTTACCTACCTAGCTAGTAGAATGTGCCAATTCGGGCGATACTGCCGAGTCCAGTCGCAACGGTATGCTCAAGTCAGTTTTTTTCCAGTAGAACTGATTCGGGAAAACGGCCGCAATTGCCGGCCTGGATGCAAAACGAAAAGCTCCTCCCGATGAGGCGTTCGCTCCGCCATTGCCTATCCTCTAACGAGCTGCGGTTCTCTAGATTGCACCGCCGATTGCCACGACCACTCGCTTCGCAGCCGCACGCCGGCACCTTTTCTGATTATGGTGCCGGGCGTGGTCGGACCAGCAATGACCTCAACTTGCGAACAGGCCGGGAGATAATCAAGCCCGTGAAAGTCTCCAGAGCGGCCGCCGACGTCCAAATTATAAAGGTCTGGACCGAGCGGAAGGGCGTCCACTGCCACATCGACGACATAATTTCCTGGGTTCAACAGATCGTGCCGAAGGCCATCCTGAAAATCAGTGTCATAGCTGAGCAAGCGGGTTCCTTCGAGAGTCGAAAAACCAATCCCGACGGAAACCGCCGAAACAGGAGCTCGAGTGCTGAACCGAATGCGCGCCTTGATTGGCTCACCATGACGTAAGGGGAAGTCAGAGAGCCATTCGACGGATGATAGACGAAGCCGGTTATCGTCCGTCCCCCTGGGCATCTCAGTCAATCGGACGATCCGCTCGCGCTCTGTACGGCGCGACAGATACTTGCCGATGACCTCGCGCGACGCACCGGAGTCGTTGATCGTGCCGCCGTCGAGCCAGATCGTCGTCGAGCAAAGGCTCGTCACAACTCCCATATTGTGGCTCACGAACAGCACCGTCCGCCCATCGCGACGCGAGGCCTCGTCCATCTTGCCAAGGCACTTTTTCTGAAACTCGGCGTCGCCGACCGCGAGCACCTCGTCGACGATGAGGATGTCCGGCTCGAGATGCGCCGCCACCGCGAAAGCGAGGCGAACATACATCCCGGAGGAGTAGCGCTTGACCGGCGTGTCGAGAAACTTGCTCGACTTCGGCGAACGCGACGATCTCGTCGAACTTTTTGCGCGATCTCGCGTCGCGTCATACCGAGGATCGCGCCGTTGAGAAATATGTTTTCCCGGCCGGTGAGTTCGGCACTGAACCCGGTCCCGACCTCGAGCAGGCTGCCACCCGCCCGCGTAGCAGTACGCGCCCCTCGGTCGGCTCGGTGATGCGGCTGAGGATCTTCAGCAAGGTGCTCTTGCCCGGCGCCGTTGCGGCCAATGATGCCGACAACCTCGCCCTGCTTGACCTCGAAACTCACATCTCTCAAGCGCCCAGAACTCCTCGATTTCATCGCCCTGCAGCACCTGCCGGCCGCGCATCATGTCGAGGCTCTTGCGTGCGATGTTGCGGATCTCGCGGCCGATCACGTCGCGCAACGCGAGGTAGCGCCGGTGGCCCTGGTTTTCGGCGTTATGCGCGACGAGGTAGCGTTTGGACAGGCCTTCGGCCGTGATTATCGCTTCCGACATGGCTTACGGTAAATCGGCCTCAGATAAGATCGGCAAAGCTGCGTTCCGTCTTTCTGAAGCGGTGGATACCAAACCACAGAAAGAACGCGGCGACGCAGCACCCGGCCGCCAGGCCAGGCAGATAGAGCGGGCTTTGCCCGCCGAGAATCGACCAGCGAAAGCCGTCGATGACGCCGACCATCGGATTGAGGGAGTAAAGCAGCCGCCACTCGCCGGGCACGACGCTCGAGCTGAACCCGACCGGCGATACATACAGTCCGAACTGCACGATGAACGGAATAACGTAGCGGAAATCCCGATATTTGACATTGAGCGCGGTGATCCATAATGCCGGTCCGACGCTGGCGACAAAAGCGAGCAGCACAAATCCCGGCAACAACAGCATTCGCCAATCCGGCGGGTACTCGTACCAGGCCATCAGCAGCAGCAGGAGCGCAAAGCTGATCAGGAAATCGACAAACGCGACGACCACCGTCGCGGTCGGCACAATCAGTCGCGGGAAATACACCTTGCTGATCAGATTGGCATTGTTGATCAGGCTGTTGGAGGCCTCGCTCAATCCCGTCGCGAAAAACGTCCATGGCAACATGCCGGCGAACACCAGCAGCGGGTAAGGGACGGTCCCGTCGGACGGCAGCTTTGCAATGCGGCCAAAGACCACCGTAAAGACAAGCACCGTCAGCAGCGGCCGGATCACCGACCAAGCGACCCCGATCACGGTTTGCTTATAGCGCACCGCCAAGTCGCGCCACGCGAGCACCCGAAACAACTCGCGGTATCGCCAAAGATCGAGCCAATAATTGCGCTCGAGCCGGCCCGGTTCGATAATAATCGTTTCAGTCATGGAATTGGTCTCACGTTAACTGATACCACCCTATATAGCAGCCCTTTGAGGGTCAAGACGCGATCTGCCGCGGAGGCTGCGTTAGTCCGTCACCCCGCGCCGCCAATAGACGAGATCGTCGAGGCCGACCCGAACTGTGCAGATCGCCGCGGCGGCAGCGGTTTGGCATACACGGCTTTCCGAGGATCGAGAGCACACATCATCCCAAATTCCCCTGATTGGCTCAATGCTAAAGGGCAGGCCTGATAAGACCGGCCCTTTCGCTTGCCACCTTTTCGCATCCGCCCAGTCTCGTTGACATTGGCGGGCGAAAACCACCGGGAGACGGTGAACACGCCCGATGGCGCCAGATGATCGAAAAACGTGCGCCAGCCCTGAAGCGTGTAAAGACCGTTTTCGGACAGCGAGAACGCGCCTGCTCCAGTCGAGGCCCAGGTATCAACCAGGCTCATCTCTATACTGTCGAAATGGTCAGCCGACCTTGCAAACCAACTGCGTGCTTCGTCCACGAATACCCGCGTTCCCGGAAGATCGACCAAATGGTTATACGACCGAAGCATTCGTGACAGCATCTCGATGAAGATCGGGTTGAGCTCGACGCCGGTTATATCCTGAAATCCGAAGAGATGTGCGGAGAGTATGTCGCGGCCACCGCCAACCCCGATTACCGCGGCACGGCCTGCATGGCGAATGTAGTAGGCCAAATTGGTCACGTCGTATTTCAGGAAATCAAGCTTTCCGAAATCGCCGTCAAAGCGGTACATGCTCGTGCCGGCCGAGCCGTCGATCGCCATCCCCCGCTGCTCTATATCGGAAGAGGGCGTCTCGGACGATGGCCCCCACATCGACGGAGCGCCGAGATCGCTCGGACCCACATTGACGCGAGAAACGAATTCCAACGCATAAATTCCGACACACGGGTTGCGGTGGCGCTCCGTACCATGGACTCGAACTGAATTCTTTACGATCGACAGGTTCAGACCGTACGGTTGGATTGCAGCATCACCCAATGCAAACAAGGCGAAGGCTGTAGCCAGGGTTGCTGGACGAGTGAAGATTCCAAACCGGGCCACGGGCAGGAGCGGCGCGTTCGGGGAGGAGGCCGATGCACGGCGGGCGCGTGAAAATGCAGTGGCCGCTAAAGCCCTACCGTGCCGACGAAAAGCAACGCTGAAACGGAATCGACGAAAGTGAGCACCGCGAGAACAACGAGGCAGCCGGTCGCTGCTCCGATTAGATCTACACCGTAGACGAGCGGGACGGGCCAGGGGCTGCGCGTCAGGGCCAACGATATTGCCATTCCTGCGAAGAGGTAAGGCGCCGCCAGGATAACGATCAGCTTGAGCCAGAACAGTACCATCATCAGAAACTCTGGCTTCCCGCCGATCATCAACACGGTCGAGATCAAGAGGAGTGTCGAAACCACGGTAGCAATCGCGAACGCGCTGCAAATTCAGACCATATTTTCGAACAGCCGCTCGGTGGCGAACCACCCCTCCTTAAAATAAATAACAAGAGATCCTGCTGTCAGCCCGAACATCGCCATGCTGATCGAAAAAAATGCTAGATGGTACCATGAGATAACCGACAAGATTCTTGTTTCAATTATTTGAAGCATTAAACCGCACATACAGATCAAGTATAGACCAAGGAGAAACCACGGTTTAGCTTTTCTGAGACTGATCATATGCGTTCTCCTGTGAGCCATCGGTCGAACGCGCCGCGGGTCGATGGTTCACCGGCATTCTCCTTCTGCCCAGAATTTTGCAAACAGAAAGGGCTGTTACCGACATTTTTCGGATTCCAGGTGGTCTTGGGGCCAGCTCGCTCCTGCGCCCGGCTTGGCAAGTGAGAACGGCGCCGCGCTAGCGGCGGCTTCACCCATCGGGATCGCCATCCCTATCTCGCAGGATCCCCAAGCCTGGGAATTCTAACCCGGATTTCTCAAACAGGGTAGATGCATCGGAGTTGCGGATCTGTGGATTGAACGAACCCGCTGGGCGCTAAGATCTTTGGGCGACTAATACGAGCGAGAGTTGGCAGCCGGTCCAAGATCCAAGACAAGTGAGATGGACCCCGAAATAGAGTGAGCGAAGGTGGAGCCCTGCCCCTAGAAAGCGCCGGAGGCGCAGAAGCAGGACATGAAACGGACACGGAAGAAGCACAACGCGGGGTTCAAAGCGAAGGTGGCCTGGCGGCCGTCAGGGGCGATCGGAAGGCCGCCGAACTGGCGAGTAAGGCTGGGTTTTGCGGCCGCGGCGTCTTGTTCCCGCAGTCCGATGGCAAGCGGCACCATCATCATCGACATCGCTCCTAGGATGAACATGGTAGCATGCCAGTTGTCGAGCCGATACTGCAGCAGCGACCTCTCGCAATCCAATGACGGCCGCCCATTGTATTAGCGGCTCTAGAGAGCGTCAGCAGTTACAGACCGGCAGACCAAATATGTCCAGTTTTGCGCCTGCGGCCGTGCTCACCCTGCACCATTTGGAAGTGAGCGAGAACCGTCGAGGCCGTTGGGTTGCCAAAGGCGAAGAAGGGCTGATAGGCAGAGTATTTCGCACCAAAAAAGGATGCGCTGCGCTTTGCGTTATTTGAGGCGGCGGGCGACAGCGCCTGCGTCAAAGTGATTTCTTCTCCCCGCCGCTGATTCGAGTTGGAGATGAGGGGGTCCGCTGCTCGGGCCAGCTTTATGCGTTCTTCACGACGGTGGCGCGGGTTTTCAATCGAAAACTTATCCGATGATCGTTCATTCATGGATTTGGCACAACTCGGGTCTCAGTTTCATCGCCCTCGCGCGGATCGGTCAATCACGCGATCACCGCGCACCGTCACTGCACATGGCGGGAGGGAGCAAGAGGTCTCGAATGCCGCAGGCCTCACGTTACTTCGATACAGATTCGGCAGCTCGGTCTCCGTCCTCCCGGTTCACCGAAAGACGCGCCTCGACGATGCGATTGATCTCCGCTTTCGCCTCCGGATTTGCGGCGAGGAAACGCTCAAAATCGGCTTTCCGCAGAACGAGCAGCCGGCAATAGGTCAGAGCGACCACATCGGCCTGACGCGGCCGACCCGACAGTAGAGCCATTTCCCCGAAGAACTCGCCGCTGCCGAGCCGCACGCGGCGTGCCGGCAATCTCACCTCGACAGCACCGGATGCAATAAAAAAGACGGCGTCCCCTCGGTCCCCCTGGCGGATGACGCGTTCGTTCGGCACAGTAAAGCGCGGCCGCAGCAGCTGGGCCACACGCTCCAGCTGCCGCTCGTCGAGGCCCGAGAGGATATCGAGCCTCTCAATCAGGCGATGCGTGTCCAGGCCGATCTCGAATCGCGGCCGCGGCTCGGCACGGTTGCGGGATATTCCCCGCTTCAGATCGTCGTAGAGTTCCTGCGGGATCAACCCTTCTTCGAACAAGGCCTGATACCGGCCCATCTCTTGCCGCAGCGCGGATTGACGCAGGAATCTTTCTTCAAGAGCCGCCACGTAGTCGGGGTATTGCCGCCGAAGCGCATCCAAGGCGTTGCCCGCTTCTTCGCGACGACGCTCGAGTATTTCCCGGGTGATCTCGGTCAGCCGTTCTTGGAAAACTGTGCCCAGACGCTCATCGTTGAAGCTGATCAGCCGTTCGACCAATAGCCGAGTTACTAGCAGCAGTTCGACCCGGTTAGCCAGCCGATCGGCAAGAAACCGCTGAATTCCGAAATGTCGGTAGAGGAAATAGGCGACCCGGAATGCCGGCGGAAACGCGAGCGTCGCTTCGGCAGCTCTATGGTATCCAAGACGGCCCTCGGAACGCGCGCCTTCGACCAGGGCATCCGCATTTCGTAACAACACCTGAACGGTCGCCTGCGACGCAACCTGATCGGCACGGGTTTCCAGGACGAGCACCCGCTCCTGGTTGCCCAGAGCAACCAGTGCGATCGCCAGCCGCTCCCGCTCGGGAAGCCGCTCGGCTTCATCCCGGGCGTCCGCCGCGGTAATCCAGGTTTGGTATGGTTCGATGACTTGCTCGACCGAGCTTGCAGCGAGACCATGGTATTGCGCCATGTGGCGCACCGAATCGGCCACTTCGGAATAAGCGACGGCGAGAACCCGGTCGCGGAGGACCTGGTTTCGCGGCGAAAGGCGTTGGAGCCCGAGCACGGCGATGACCAGACGCAACGTCGTGCCGTTGACGAAAAGCGTCAAGAGTACAAAGCCGGTTGCGAGCGCCGCTACAAACCGCTGAGCGCGCTGATCGAGGGCTGTGTTTTCGGTCACTCCGAGCGCCAGCACCAAAGTTAACGCACCGCGCAATCCGCCCCAGATGATCGCGTACTTATAGGCGGAACTAATCGGCTGGGTGAGTTTGACGAGCTCGAGCAGTGGCATGAGCACGAACAGCACGAGGGCGCGAGCCGCGAATGCCGCCACTATCAGGACCGCAAGGAGCAGCAGATCGTGGGTGCCAATATCGCCGAGCAGCTTTGGAACAAGGATCGAGGCAAGGATGAAAATCAACGACCGGGCCCAAAAGGCGATCTGATCCCAGAGATCGGTCAGGAAGGACCAATTGTAGGGCACAATACGAGAACGGCCGAGCGCGCTGATGGTCAGGGCGGATGCCAGCACGGCGACGACGCCCGATACATGAAGCAGGCGCTCGGCGACGATAAAAACCCCATAAGCGAGCGCCAGGGTCAAAGTAGCCTCCGCGAGGCGGTCGTCGTGAACCCATGGAATGACTGCGAGCAGCGCCCGGCCGGCGAGCATTCCGAACAGACCGCCGCCGACAAACGACATGAAGAACTCTTTCAGCCCGGAACCTATGTCCAGCTCACGACCGGTTCCGATCATTCCGAGCAAGACGGCGAATAACGCGATCGCCGCGGCGTCGTTGAGCAAAGCCTCGCCCTCGACCAAGCGGGTCAAACGGGCCGGTGCGCCGATGTCGCGAAAGATGGCGATGACCGCAGCGGGGTCGGTGGTTGACACTACAGAGCCGAGCAGCAAGCAGACCACCAACGAGACCCGACCAAACGGCCAAAGCGCCAAACCGATGACTGCGGTGGAAATCAACGTGGCAACGATCGCGAGGAGCAGGATCGGCGCCGCATCTTCCAGCATTCGCCTGACGTCGGTGGCAATACCGGCCTCGAAGACGAGCACGGGAAGAAAGACGTAGATAAAGGTGCCGGAACTGACCGGTAGGTCGACGAAGACTTCGTAAAATGTATCTGTCTCGCGGGACCAGCCCAGATGGGTCACCAGGGCAGGAAACCCTCCCAGGGCCAGGCCAACCACGCCAAGCAGGACAGGCGGCGGCAGCTTCAAATAAGCCGCCAGCGGCTGGCATAGACCAACAATGACCAACAGAGCGGTAATGACGATCAGTACAAAGGCGATGTCGAGCATGTGCGTGGTGAAGCAGTGGTTCCAGAAAGCCGAGCAATTCGGATGTGTCCCTTTTCTGGGGCAGTATCCTACCGTCGGCCGGACCGCCGGGACACCGAAAGTGAGGAGCTTACCTGGATTTCCTGTTCTGCAGCTGACGAAGCCGGGTAGTCCAGCTGCGGCCTTTTCGTGGAACGAGGGACCGGGAGACTCTTTATAGCTCTTTTATAACACAAGGCGTCAATGCCTCTCAAATCCTAATGGTGGAAAGTGCATTTGATCCGTGCAACCGGGCCCGGAGAACGGGCGCGTCCGAGCCGGGGATAACGCGGGTATTGGCTATCCTGGTTTATGGTGAACGGGTGTCGATTTAACCTGCATCAAAGCTGCCCGGCTGGGCGTTCTTGGCAAAGTACAGAGTGAAGAATTCCAGGGTCTGCAGGATCCTGCTGAGGTAATCACATGCTCGATTTCATGATGATCGCAATCGGCGCCGGCTTCTTCGCGGCCTCAATCCTCTATGTGCTCGCCTGCGAAAGAATGTGAGAGAGCGATGCTGTTCGACTACGTCCTCGGCTCGATCGTGACCCTCGTGATCATGGTCTATCTCGTCTACGCGCTGATCAACCCCGAGCGGTTCTAGGAGCGTTCGATGACCCTCAATGGATGGATCCAGATCGCGCTCTTCAGTGTGATCGTGATCCTCATCACGCGCCCGCTCGGCGGCTATATAACGCGTGTCTTCAATGGCGAGCGGACCTTTCTCAGCCCCATCCTACGGCCGGTCGAGCGTGCGGTGTATTGGTGCTGCGGCGTCAATGAAAAGGAAGAGCAGCACTGGATTACCTATGCCGTCGCGCTGCTGTTCTTCAGCGTCGCCGGCTTTGGCAGCCTTTACGCGCTGCAGCGGCTGCAATGGTACCTGCCGTTCAACCCGCAGGGCCAGACCGGGGTCGAGCAGAGCCTCGCCTTCGATACCTCCGTCAGCTTTATCACCAACACGAACTGGCAGGCCTACAGCGGCGAAACCACGATGGGCTACCTAGTGCCGATGGCTGGTCTCACCGTGCACAATTTCGTATCGGCGGCGACGGGTATCGCGTTGGCGCTGGCGCTGATCCGTGGGTTCGTGCGGCGCGAGGCCAAGGCCATCGGCAATTTTTGGGTCGACCTTACGCGCACCACGCTCTACGTCCTGATACCGATCTCGGTCGTCGGGGCATTGGCCCTCGTCTGGCTGGGCGTACCGCAGAATTTGGGCGCCTATACCGAAGCGACGACGCTCGAAGGGACGAAACAGGTCATCGCACAGGGGCCGGTCGCCTCGCAGGAGATCATCAAGGAACTCGGCACTAATGGCGGCGGGTTCTTTAACGCTAACTCGGCGCATCCCTTCGAGAACCCGAACCCGGTGACTAATCTGATCGAGTTGGTCGCGATCTTTGCGATAGGCGCCGCACTGACCAATGTGCTGGGACGGATGGTCAAAGACGAGCGCCAGGGCTGGGCGATCTTCGCTGCGATGGGCCTGTTGTTTCTCGCCGGCGTGACGACCGCTTACTGGGCCGAATCGCATGGCAATCCGGCCTTTGCGCAATACAACGTCGATTCGATGTACAGCGCCACTCAATCCGGTGGCAACATGGAAGGGAAAGAGGTGCGGTTCGGCCCGGCGCTTTCCTCCTTATGGGCCACGGTCACCACCGACACCTCATGCGGTGCCGTCAATTCGATGCATGACAGCTACCTGCCGGTCGGCGGCATGGTGCCGATGGTCAACATGCAGCTCGGCGAGGTGATCTTCGGCGGCGTCGGCTCGGGCCTCTACGGCATCCTCGCTTTCGCGATCGTCGCGATGTTCGTCGCCGGGCTGATGGTCGGGCGTACACCCGAATATCTCGGCAAGAAGCTCGAGGCGAAGGAGGTCAAAATGACCATTCTCGCGCTGCTGAGCCTGCCGCTCTCGATCCTCGGGTGGACCGCGCTGGCGACTGTATTGCCACCGGGCCTCGCCAGCATTGCCAATGGCGGGCCGCATGGCTTTTCCGAGATCCTCTACGCCTATAGCGAGGGCACCGCCAACAACGGCAGCGCTTTTGCCGGGCTGTCGGCAAACACGATGTTCTACAACCTGACTATAGCCGGCGCGATGCTGATCGGGCGGTTCATCTTTGTCATCCCGCTCTTGGCAGTTGCCGGATCGCTGGCTCAGAAAAAGCTCCTTGCCCCATCAGCGGGCACCTTTCCCACCAATCGGCCAATGTTTGTCGGCCTCTTGATGGGTGTCATCCTGATCATGGGCGGCCTTACGTATTTCCCCGCCGTCTCACTCGGGCCGGCGGTCGAGCAGGTCGCGATGAACCAGGGCAAGCTGTATCCGGGCCCATGAGAAACGTAATTCCCGAGGGATCTTCAGTATGACCGACCTCTCTTCGACTTTCGCACCGCCGCCAACCGAGCTCGTCAGGCGACATGTGCGGCCGCTCGCGATCCTCGACCGCTCGCTGATCGTACCGGCAATCTGGGCCTCGTTCCGGAAGCTCGACCCGCGCACCCTGGTCAAGAACCCGGTCATGTTCTGCGTCGAGATCGTCTCGGTGCTGACGACGATCTTCTTCCTGCGCGATCTGTTCTTCGGCGGCGGCACGGTGGTCGGCAGCAGCGCGTTGTTCTCCGGCCAGATCACCGTGTGGCTATGGTTCACGGTGCTGTTCGCCAATTTCGCGGAAGCCGTCGCCGAGGGACGAGGCAAGGCGCAGGCCGACGCGCTGCGCCGGACCCGGACCGAGACCAAGGCCAAGCGCCTGCAAGCCGCCAACTCGCGCAACTTCGAACTGGTCGACGCAACCGCGCTCAGGGCGAGCGATCTGGTGCTGGTCGAGACCGGTGACCTGATCCCGAGCGACGGCGAGGTCATCGAAGGCGTCGCCTCGGTCGATGAATTGGCGATCACCGGGGAATCGGCCCCCGTGATCCGTGAGAGCGGCGGCGACCGCTCAGCGGTCACCGGCGGGACGCGTGTGACATCGGACTGGCTCAGAGTGCGCATCACCGCGGGGCAGGGCTCGACCTTTATCGACCGCATGATCGCGCTCGTCGAGGGTGCAGTGCGGCAAAAGACACCCAACGAGATCGCGCTCAACATCCTGCTCGCCGGCATGACGCTGATCTTCGTCTTTGCCACCGTCACGATCCCGAGCTTTGCCTCGTATGCAGGGGGTGCGGTGTCGGTCGTTGTCCTGATCGCGCTGTTCGTCTGCCTGATCCCGACGACGATCGGCGCGCTGTTGTCGGCGATCGGCATTGCCGGCATGGACCGGCTCGTGCGCTTCAACGTGCTGGCGATGTCCGGCCGCGCGGTCGAGGCCGCCGGCGATGTCGACACCTTGCTGCTCGACAAGACCGGCACGATCACGCTCGGCAATCGGCAGGCGACCGAGTTTCTCGCCCTTCCCGGCGTCGAGGAGGGCGAGTTGGCCGACGCAGCGCAGCTCGCCTCGCTGTCCGACGAAACCCCCGAGGGCCGCTCGATCGTCGTGTTGGCCAAGGAGAAATACGCGCTCCGGGCTCGTGAAATGGCGCCGCTCAATGCGAGCTTTGTGCCGTTCTCGGCGCAGACCCGAATGAGCGGCATCGATGTCGAGGGCGTTTCGATCCGCAAGGGCGCGGTCGACGCGATCATCGCCTTTACGGAAGGCAGCAGCGCCGGCCCTCTATGGCGCGGCGCCACCGGGGGAGCGCAGGCGGCATTGCGCGCGGCACCGGTCTCCGATGCGGTCCGGCAGGTGACCGTTGTTGCCGAACGCATCGCTCGAGAGGGCGGCACGCCACTCGCCGTCGCCAAAAACGATCGGCTGCTCGGCGTCATCCACCTGAAGGACATCGTCAAGGGCGGTATCCGCGAGCGCTTTGCCGAATTGCGGCGAATGGGCATCCGCACCGTGATGATCACCGGCGACAATCCGCTGACCGCAGCCGCGATCGCTGCCGAATCCGGGGTCGACGACTTTCTCGCTCAAGCGACGCCCGAGGAGAAGCTGAAGCTGATCCGCGAGGAGCAGGCCAAAGGCAAGCTCGTTGCGATGTGCGGCGATGGCACCAACGACGCACCGGCGCTCGCGCAATCGGATGTCGGCGTCGCGATGAACACCGGTACGATGGCGGCGCGTGAGGCCGGCAACATGGTCGATCTCGACAGCGACCCGACCAAGTTGATCGAGATCGTCGAGATCGGCAAACAACTGCTGATTACTCGCGGCGCGCTGACCACGTTTTCGATTGCGAACGACGTTGCGAAGTACTTCGCGATCATCCCGGCGATGTTTGTGGCGTTTTACCCGCAGCTCGGCGTGCTCAACGTGATGCGGCTGCACAACCCGGAGAGCGCTATCCTTTCGGCGATCATCTTCAACGCGCTCATTATCATCGCACTGATCCCGCTGGCGCTGCGGGGTGTGCAGTATCGCCCGACCGGCGCGGCGAGCATCTTGCGCCGCAACCTGCTGATTTACGGCGTCGGCGGCATCATCGTGCCGTTCGTCGGCATCAAGCTCATCGACCTGGCGGTCACCGCCATCGGCCTTGCCTGAGGATCGCCCCATATGCTCCGCCAAATCCGCCCTGCCATCATGATGATCATCGTGATGACGGTCATCACCGGCCTCATTTACCCGCTCGGCATGACCGGCATTGCGCAGCTCGTCTTTCCGCATCAGGCCAATGGCAGCTTGATCGAGAAGGACGGCAAGGTGATCGGCTCCGAGCTGATCGGCCAGAATTTCACCGACGCCAAATATTTTCATCCCCGCCCCTCGGCCACCACCGAGCCCGACCCCAACCACCCGACGAAAACGCTCCCGGCGCCCTATGCCGCCGACAATTCCGGCGGCTCAAATCTCGGGCCGACTAGCCAGCCGCTGGTCGACCGCGTCAAGGATGACGCCGAAAAGCTCACGGCGGAAAATCCTTCCACGCCGATCCCGGTCGATCTGGTGACCACCTCCGGAAGCGGGCTCGACCCCGATATCACTCCCGCCGCCGCCGAATTCCAGGTGCCCCGTGTCGCGAAGGCCCGCAATTTGCCTCAGGACAAGGTCCACGCCCTCGTTGCCGATATGATCCAAGACCGGTTGCTCGGCGTCCTCGGCGAGAAGCGGATCAATGTCCTCAAGCTCAACCTCGCACTCGATCAACTGCACTAGGGAGAGGGGCAGTCTTACGCCACCTTGAGTTCGCCCAAATAGGCATGGCGGATCAGTTCGGTTTCGCGCAGTTCGGCGGCGGGGCCGCTCAGCACCACTTCGCCGGTCTGCAGGACATAGGCGCGGTCGGCAATGGAAAGCGCCATGTTGGCGTTCTGTTCGACCATGAAGATCGTGACACCCTGCCGGTTGATCGTCCGGACGATTTCGAAGACCTGCTCGACATAGGCCGGCGAGAGACCCATCGATGGCTCGTCCATACACAAGAGCCTCGGGTGGGCCATCAGCGCGCGGCCGATCGCGACCATCTGCTGCTCGCCCCCCGACAAGGTGCCGGCGAGCTGTTGAAGCCGCTCCTCGACACGAGGGAACAGCGTGAAGACGCGCGCCAAATCTTCGTCGAACTCGGGTCCGCGGCGCCGCGTATAGGCGCCCATCTCGAGATTTTCGTAGACCGTCATGCGCGGGAAAAGGCGGCGCGCCTCGAGCACCGGCGCGATGCCGCGGCGCACCCGCTCAGCGGTCGAAACGCCCTTCAGCGAATGGCCCTCGTAAAGGATCTCGCCGCCGCTCGGCGCGACGCTCCCCATGATCGCCTTCATCGTCGTCGACTTGCCCGAGGCGTTGCCGCCCAACAAGCAAACGATCTCGCCCGCAGCGATCCGGTAATCGACCGATTTCAAAACGTGAAGGTCGCCGTAATGCGTATCGACAGCTCGAAACTCGAGCAGGTCAAAGCCGGTCTTCCTTCCGTCGTCATTCCCGCGAAAGCGGGAATCCAGGGTGGCTGAGGCAGCGGCATCTCGCCCCCTGTTCAAGCCAGGGGCAGGCTCTGGACCCCCGCTTTCGCGAGGGCGGCGACAAGCGGGGGTCTTAGGCAAAAGCGGTACTCTTGCCGAGATAGGCGCGGATCACATCTTCGTCGCGGCGCACGACCTCCGGGCGCCCTTCAGCGATCTTCTCGCCGTGGTCGAGCACGATGACCCGGTCCGCCAGCATCGCGACGACGTCGAGCTTGTGCTCGATCAAGAGGATTGTCACACCGTTGCGGTTGAGGCTTTGGATCTGGTCGGCCAGCTCGAGAGTTTCGGCCGGGTTCATCCCTGCCGTCGGCTCGTCGAGCAGCAACAGTTTTGGCTGCGTGGCGAGCGCCCGCGCGATCTCGGTGCGCCGCCGATTGGCATAGGAGAGGCTGGCGGCGAGGTGGTCGGCACGCGGCAACAGCCGGTTGCCGAACAACCAGAGGATCTCGCGCGCATGCTCGCGTGCCGCCGCTTCCTCGCGGCGGTTTGCCGGCAGCCGCAGAAGCGCGCCGACGGGACCGGTATCGAGCCGCGCATGCATGCCGATCATGACGTTCTCGAGCACGGTCAGGTTCGGGAACAGGCGGATGTTCTGGAAGGTGCGGGCGATGCCGCGCTCCAATATCGCATGCGGCCGCAATCGGCCGATCTCTTCACCGGCGAAGCGGATACTGCCACGATCGGCTGGAACTACGCCGGTGACGACGTTGAACAATGTCGATTTGCCCGAGCCATTGGGCCCGATCACCGCAACCACCATCTGGGCGGGGACGCTCAGTTCGACTGAACGCAATGCGACCAGCCCGCCAAAGCGCACGGTCAGGTCCGAGACTTCGAGCAACGGCCCGCTCGCCGGTCGAGCCCCCACTCCTCCCTCCCCCGCAAGCGGGGGAGGGTTAGGGTGGGGGGCGGGAAGGCGGTCGAAGCCACCCCGCCCGATTTGGGCGGTCTGCTCGTCGAGGCTCAGCGGCGCAACGCGGCGCGTCGCCGGGATCAGCCCCTCACGGCGGTAGAGCATCATCAGCACTAGAATAAGACCGAAAATGAGCTCGATCGACGAAGCAAGCTCGACATGTTGCAGCCACTCGATGTTCACGAGCCGTCCGAGCGCATGCAGCCATTGCGACAGATCTTCGAGAAACCAGGATTGCAGGATCTGCAACACCAGCGCGCCGACCACGACTCCCCAGACGCTGCCGATCCCGCCAAAGACGATCATGACCAACACCATGACCGAGACCGGGAACATGAACATCTCCGGGGTCGCGGTCTGCAATTTGGCGACATAGAAGGTGCCGGTGGCGCCGGCAAAGGCAGCGCCGATCGCAAAGGCGAGGAGCTTGAAACGGACACGGTCGACGCCCATCGCGGCGGCGGCGATCTCGTCCTCGCGGATCGCCATCCAGGCACGGCCGATGCGCGAATCCTTCAGCCTCTGGCTCGTCAGGATCAAAAACGCGACGAGGGCGAGCCCGACATAATAGTAAGGCGTCGCGTTGACGCCGAAATCGTAGCCGAAGAGCTGCGGTGCAGCAACGCCGTTGAGGCCCATAGCGCCATTGGTGATCGACGGCGTGTTGCGCGCGACAATTGGCACGATCTCGCCAAAACCAAGCGTCACGATCGCCAGATAATCGCCTTTGAGCCGCAGGGTGGGCGCGCCGAACAACACCCCGAAAAACGCGGCGATCGCTGCTGCGACCGGCAGCATCAGCCAGAACGAGACCTGGAAATGGACGACGTCACCGCCTGCCGTATGAAAGCGGCTGACAAGGTCGAGCCATTGCAAGGGCTCCCAAAAGCCGCTCCATTTCGGCTGGACTTGCCACGAGCTGGCAACGCCGTAGGCGTAGGCGCCGATGGCAAAGAACGCGGCGTAGCCGAGATCCAAGAGCCCAGCGAAGCCGACGACGATGTTGAGGCCAAGTGCTAAGGCGGCAAAGGCGAGCGCGTTCGCCGCCGAATCAATATCGGCATCGTTTCCGTTGACCAATGGAAACAACAGCGCCGCCGCCGTGACCAGGAGGACGCCGAGGCGGGCGCCCCTGCGCGAGGAAACTCGGGCGAGAACGCCGCGGCCGGTACCGATCGGCAGCAGTGTCCGGATGCCGATCGCGTTTCTCACGATTTTGTCGGAGTGACGCGGCCGAACAGTCCCGTCGGCACAAAGACAAGAACGAGAACCAGGATCGAGAAGATGATCACATCGGTCCAGCGCACCGCGATCAATTGCCCGCCCAATGTCTCGATCAGCCCGATCAAGATGCCGCCGACCATCGCTCCAGGAATGCTGCCGATCCCGCCCAGCACCGCCGCGGTGAACGCGCGCAGGCCGGCCGTGTAGCCGATGATGAAGCTCGTATAATTATAATAGAGGCCAAAGATCAGCGCCGCCGCCCCGGCCAGCGCGGAACCCAGAAAGAACGCGGTGACAATGACGCGGTCGACATCGACCCCCATCATCCGGGCTGCCTCGGCGTCTTGCGCCGTGGCGCGCATTGCCTTGCCGAGGCGGGTGCGATTGACGAAGAAATGGAGCGCCAGCATAAGCGCCACGGCGACGCCCCAGATCAGCAGCTCCTTGAGTTCAAGGGTAACCTCGCCGAATTGCCAGTGCATCACCGGCAGCGGGTTGGGGTAGTTCTCCGACCCGGCACCGACAGTTAGCAGGATGATGTTGAATAGAATGTACGAAACGCCGATCGTCGTGATCATCGCCGCAGTCCCGCGGACCCCGCGTAGTGGCCGCAGCGACAGACGCTCTATCGCAACGCCGAGGAGGCCGGCGCCGATCATCGTGACAGCGAAGGCAAAGGCCAATGCCCCGGCCAACGCGGGGCCGGTGAGGACCTGACTCTGACCCGTGATGCCCAGAAACTCGAGGGCCCACATGCCAAAAAACGAGCTGACCATGAACACATTGAAATGCGCGAAGTTGATCAGCTCGAGGATGCCATAGACGAGGGTAAATCCCAGCGCGAGCAAGGCATACATGGCGCCGAGGCTCAGCCCGTTAACCAGCTGCTGCAAGAGCACGCCATAGTCGGACATCATGGCGCGCCGGACGGCTCAGAGTATCGCTAGGTTAATCGTTATTCCCGCGAACGCGGAAGTCCAGGACTCCAACACGCCAGCGGTTGCCCTGGACCCCCGCTTTCGCGGGGGTGACGAGTAACGAGTTGATATTACCAGCACAATTGTACCTTAAACCTTACGAACTCTGCGGTGCGACTCCAAGGTATTTGTATTGATGGAGGACATCGTCGAGCGGATACTTGTCGTTCTTGACGATGCGGAAGACGCTGATCTCGCGGTTCCGCAAATCGCCATTCTCATCAAAAGTGATTTCGCCCTGCAGTGTCTTGACGTGCGCGGTTTGGATTGCGTCCCGCACTGCGTCGCGGGTCACTTCCTTGCCCGAGGCGGCGACGCGCTTGACGGCGTCGAGGATGACGAGCGCCGCATCATAGGCGGTGATCGAGTAGTTCTCGGGCTGCTGCCCGTATTTCTTGGCAAAGCGTTCGATGACGGGCGCTGCCTCCGGGTTTTCGAGGATATCCGGCGCCGCAATCGTCGCGTACCACCCTTCGGCCGCAGGAAAGCCTGCGCCGCGCAATATCTCGGCACCATACATCCCGTCGCCACCTCCCTTGATGATGTGGGCGAGAATGTCGGAGGCCTGCTTGACGAGCTTCACCCCCGCCTGAGCGACGCCGCCGTAATATAGGGCGTCGGGATCGAGCGATTTGATTTTCGTCAGAGTGGTCGCGTAATCGGCCTCTCTGGGGTTGAGCTGGTCGCGGCCGAGCACCCTGATGCCGCGCTTCTCTGCCTGCGCCTGGAAGGTGTCGGCGATCCCGACCCCGTAGGCGCCGCTGTCATCGAGCACATAGACCGATTTCACCTTGAGTACATCGGCATAATAATTGGCCATATTTGGCCCTTGGAAGGCGTCGGTGGTCACCGTCCGGAAATAGATTGCCTTACCTTTAGGCCTATATTGCCCGGCGAATTTCGGGTCGGTGATGTCGGGGTTGGTCGAGCTCGGGGTGACAGTCGCCAGATCGCCCTGGCTCAAAATCGGCGACATCGCCTTGCCCGAGCCGCTCATCTGCGGCCCAATTGCCGCGACGACCTCCTTGTCAGACACCATCTTGCGCGCGTTGGTTGCCGCCTGCGCCGGGTCATACTGCCCGGCGGTGGCGGTGCCGTCGTCCAGTAGCAGGACCTCGATCTTGTAACCTGCGACTCCACCCTGCGCATTCGCTTCGTCGATCGCCAGCAGGGCGCCGTCCTTGATCAATTCGGCGTCATGCGCGTCGGCCCCCGTAAGGGGCAGGTTTATGCCCACCTTTATCGTTTTGTCGGCGGCATGCGCGAGATCCAAACCCGCAAGGGCGCCGATGAGGGCGGTGGTCGATACAGAGATGAGCAGAGAGCGACGCGACAACATGAGACTGACCTCCCGGGCGGGGTGCTTCACTTACGCAAATGTCGTGCCGCTTGGGGTGCTGCGGCAAGCTTTTTCAAGCGCGTCAGCAAGAAGCGCTGGCTGATATCGCTGATAATGCAGCGACAAAGCAGCCGGAGTGAGTGTAAGCAGGCGGAATTCTTCAGGTTTTGACGATGGGGGTGAAGAAGGAACAGCGAAAAAACAGCCAGCAATAACAGCCAGCGCTCGCTGTGCTGGGTGATTGGAGAGTAGGGCCGTAATCGTCATCCGAGCGAGACTGAGCAGTTGCCTGTGCGAATCTCTCAACTTAGCATGCCATTATGGCAAAATTTCGGACGCACGTACTCATTGATTGTCGGCTACGATACCACTAAGAAGGGTTGTGGGGATCACTCGGCCTTATCGGTGTTGGACTTGCGGAGATTCGAGACGAGGGTGCGCAGTGAGGGAACTTCGCCGGGGCGGAAGTCGACGGGGCGGCACAGCGCCATTGCGATGATGCCCAGGCGGGCCATCTTTTGCGCGGCGTAGGCGCTTTCGGCGGCGCTGGCGCTGAGCCGCTCCATGACTGCGCCGCCGAGCTGCTGCACCAGAATGCCGCCGACCAGATCCACGGCTCCGACCATGGCAGCGCCGCTCGCGAGCCGGCGCATCAGGTGTACGGTGCCGGCCAGCCCTGGGCGCTGGCCGTAGATCTCGGCGATTTCGCGAATGAGGCGCAGCGCGCGGGCGGCGAACAACAGCGTATCGAGCAGCGCGGTCGGGCTGACCGCATTTATCGCAAAGGCTTGCGTCGCGGCGCGGCGGATCGCGGCCTCGGCTAGGCGGTCGGCCGGGGCCAGGACAAAGCGGGAAAACAGTTCGAGCGCGTCACGCCCGCTGTGATGCGCTTCGCGAACGGTACGATAGCGGGCGACCGCCTCGCTCAACAGCGGGTTGGCCGCCATGATTGCCGCAGCGGCATCGATCTCCGCCTTCAACTCGTCCGCCATGGCGAACGGGATCAAGCTTCTCAGGCGCTCGGCGGAGCGCAGCCGCCACAGGCCTCGCAGCTCGGCCACAAGCCAGTAAGCAGCGCCGCCGCAACCAGCCGCCACCGCGGCTGTCGCGGCTATGCCGAGCCCGGCCCCATGCGCAAACGCGCCATCGATGAATTGGACGAAGTCAATGCCAATGACGCCGAGGACGAGAATGCCGAGGCCGCTCGCCGCGACGCGAATTGGCGACCGAGGCCGCTGAGTTCGCGGAGCGGGCAGGTCCGTCGTGGGAGCCGCTGGGAGGCTCAGCTCGAGCCGCCCGGTTTCCTCGGTTTCGAGAATGCGCGGCCGCAGTTTTTCCCGCGTCAACTCCGTTTCGATCGTCATATGAGCGCCTCTCTGCCCCTTGGGGGGAGGGAAGGGGGCGCGGCGCGCGTGAGCCTTCGGCCCACGGACTTGATCCGTGGGGACGGGAGGGTGGGGTGGGCATCGGGGGAGCGTGCTCGTCGGCCCCCCTCACCCTGCCCTCTCCCCCCGGCCGGCGGAGGGAGAGGAAACAAACGGCGGTCGCCGAGGGTGATCATTTGAGGGCGTCCTCCAGCAGAAAATCGAGCGCCTTGTCGAGATTTATATGGGGAATGCCGTTGGCTGCTGCACTCGTGATCCGCGGCGGCTGGAAGACCGGAAATTGTGTGAACCGCTCGCCCCAAAAGCCGCTTGGCGGCGGCGTCACCGGCACGATTCCGGGGAAAAAGCGAATGCGCCGCTCGCCGCCTTCGGGCAATCCGACGACTATATCGACCTTGCGCCCGTCGATCACGTCGGTGCCATCCTCGGTGCAGCGGATCGAAGCGAGCGCGGTTGCCGCGACGCGGGCACGGGCGGCTTTGGCGCGCAAACTCGGGGCTTCCACCAGATTTGCCATGAGCGCTTCGAGATGGTCGCGCTGCAACGCCGGGACATGGTCCGCCTTCGTCGCGGCAAACAGGACCCGGTCGATGCGAGCGCCGAACAGCCGGCGCAGCAGGCCTCGCCTGCCGAAGCGGAACGCGGCTAGAATCGTCTCGAGCGCCAGACGGTTATCGCCGAAGGCCTCTTCGCCGGCGTTAAGCGCACGCAGCGCGTCGACGAGTACGATTTGCCGGTCCACGTTTCTGGCGAGCTGCGCGAAGAAGGGCTGCACGATCGTGCGCTTGTACGCCTCGAAACGCGCCTCCATCGTCGCGGCGAGGCTGCCGGGCGGCGCCCGCGCTCCGATCGCCAGCGGCAGCGGGCAAAGCTGCAGCACAGAAGGATCGGCGATCTGCCCGGGGTTCAGAAGGCGTCCCGGCTGCAGCAGGCTCAACTGCTCGCGTTCTCGACAAGCGTCAAGATAGCCACGGTAGAGTTCATATGCCCGCAACACCGTTTGCGGATCGCCGGCGCGATCTGCCGGATGGCGGGCCACAAAATCGAGCCAATCGCGGGCGAGCGTGGCGCGCACCCCGCGGCGCGCCAAGGCGAGGGTCGCGCGCGACCAATCGTCATAGCTCTGCTGCAGCAACGGCAAATCGAGCAGCCATTCGCCGGGATAATCGAGAATTTCGACGGACAATTCGGCGGCGGCGCCGAGCAGCTTGGCCATCCGAAGGAGGCTCTCCGAGGAGAACCGCAGTGAGAGCCGCACCCGTCGCAAATCGGCCGTGCTCGCGGGCCAGTGCGGCGGGTCGGCGGCGAGCGCTGCGACCGTTTCCTCGAGCGGGAACGGAGGCACATCGTCGGCTTCGGGCGCGAGCAGCCGCGCGCCAATAATCCGCCGCTCCGCGGCAGCCCGCAGGAATGGCAGACGGCCCGGCCTGCCGGCGGCACTCAAGAGATTGTGAACCAGGCTGGTGATGAACGCGGTCTTGCCGGACCGGCTGAGTCCGGTAACGGCGAGACGCAGCGTGCTGTCACGGATCAGCGCCGTCAGGCTGGGCAGCTTATCGAGCGCGCGCATGTCCGGGCTGATCATCCGCACCCCCGCGCTGCACTCGCGGGTGCGCCAATGAGAGTAGCGTCCTCCGGTTTCCCAGCCTCGCTTAGCCGGGCGGCTTCATCGCGACGTCGAGCATGACATTGGGCAGGATCTCTCGGATGATGCTGCGCAGTGTCGAACTCGTCGGCCGCGGTCGCCGCCGCCAGCAGCCGCCGCGAACCGCGGCGCAGGACGCGGGCGGTGGCGCGGCCGTCGCGGCCGGCCCGGATCGTCGCAAACGCGTCGGCTGGCTCGATCCGCTTCAGGATGCGCTTCAGCGCCGACAGGCCTTCCGCCGTCTCGACATCGTGCAGCGGCGTGTCGGGGGTGTCCGGCTCCGGTTCGTCCTCGACGGCCGCGTCCACCGCCTCGACAGGGCGATATCGTGCAAAGGATTGGTAGATGGCGCGTCCGGGCTCGGCGTCGATGCGCGACTGCAACTCCCAGCTTTCGCCGCGCGACGACAATTCGCTGATCAGCGCGAACATATCGTCGCAATCCTCTTCATGCGAGCAAGTCAGAAAAGCAAGGCGGCCGTCGTGCTCAACCACTCGGTCGTCATCCTCGGGAAAGCCCAGCTCGGACAATGCGTTGTCGAGCGCCCGGCGCGAGGCGACGAGGAGCGTTGTGACATGCAGGCGTCGACCGCTTTCCGCCGGATCCTTTTCCGCCATTGTTACTCCTTGCGCGTGCAGCCAAGGGCACGCCCGTTGCCGGTGTTCAGGAGAACTAAAATAAGGGCAGACCAGGCAATTGAGAACGGGAGATATCCGCGGAAGTTGCGCAAGGTCCTCCTATGCACCGCCGTCATCTGGTCGGAATCTGCTCTAGAGTAATGTTTTTGGGCGCCATGGGAGGTGAGTTCGATGTGGCCACACACCGGTGTCGTCAATTGCTCGGCGTTACCCACCCGATCGTTCAGGCGACGATGAGCGGCTTCAAAGCAGCCGGCGCTCACCGCCCCAGTGTGGAAGGCCGGCGGCTTGGGTTGCGACAATGTGGCGGAGGCGCGTTCGCTCGAAGCGGGCGGTGCCGACGTCGTCATCGCGCAGGCTATGAGGCCGGCGGCCATCGCGGTGCAGGCGCAAGCTATGCCGGGAAAAGGCCAGTAGCGAATGACTATATGGCGGAGAGGGAGGGATTCGAACCCTCGGTCCCCCGTAAGAGGGACAACGGTTTTCGAGACCGCCCCGTTCGACCGCTCCGGCACCTCTCCGATTGACCGCTGTCAACCCCTTAACACGGCACCGTCAAGAACGGCAACAGAACAAGCCCGAAGTCGTCACTTGCGTTGCAAATTATCGGCCGGTCGGCCGCGCGGTACCCTCGAGCAATAAGCCGCTTGTCTTCTCGCGCCGCCGGCGCGCCCATTGCCGACAGATTAGAGCGGAACTCAAAGGCCCGCGCTCGTGGGTTCCGGCACCGCGATGGCCAATCACTCACGCCGGCCTGCGCGAACGGCGTGTCGGTCACCGAGAGAAAGGGCGTGCCGTACCCCAGCACGAATGTGCCGGTCGGCAGCAATCCGACGATTTTTCCGCTCGGGCTATGGTCGCCATGCGGTAATAAAGTCCCGTTCGGGCGTTGCAGAATGGCGATAGACACGCTGAGGGTTGCCAAACGATTGCGGGAAGCCGGCTTCAGCGATCCGCAAGCCGAAGCAGTCGTCGTCACGCTGCAGGAGGCGTCGCAGGCCGCCGATTTTCCTACAAAGGCAGACATCGGCGATCTTCGCGGCGGGCTCAAGGCAGAGCTTGCCGAGCTTCGGAGTGAGCTCAAGGCCGAGATCGCCGATCTCCGCAACGAGCTGCGCCAATCCGAGCTGCGTCTCGAAGCGAAAATCGAGGCGATCAAGGCGGACATTCTGAACCGAGTATTTGGCCTGATTCTAGGTTTGCTCGTCGTCAACATCGTTGCGATCGTCGGGGCCGTTTTCGCTGTGGCAAAGCTGGTCGGACACTGAAGTCATTGAATGAGGCTTATCCGATGAGGCTGACAGACGAGCACCGTATTTTGCGCGATGTCGCGCGGGATTTTGCGCGCGACTGGCTGGTACCGCATGCCGCGGAGCGCGACCGCGAGGCGCGGTTTCCAGCCGAGGCGGTCGCCGAACTCGGCAAGCTCGGGTTCATGGGCATGTTGGTGCCGGAGGAACATGGCGGGGCGGGGGCCGACCATATCGGCTACGCGCTGGTCATGGAGGAGATCGCGGCCGGCGAGGGCGCTGTCGCGACGATTCTCAGCGTGCAGAACTCGGTCGCCTGCATGCCGGTGTTGGAATACGGTTCGGAGGAGCAGAAGCGGCGCTTTCTCATGCCGATGGCGAAGGGTGAGATGCTCGCCTGCTTCTGTCTTACTGAGCCCCAGGCCGGCTCCGACGCAGCGGCGATCAAAACGCGAGCGCGGCGCCATGACAACCGCTGGGTGCTCAGCGGCACCAAGCAGTTCATCTCCTCCGGCAAGCATGCGCAAATCGCGATCGTCTTCGCGGTGACCGACCCCGAACAAGGCAAGAAGGGCATCAGCGCCTTTCTCGTGCCGACCGACAGCCCCGGTTTTCGTGTTGCGCGGGTCGAGCACAAGCTCGGCCAGCGGGCCTCCGACACCGCGCAGCTCGTCTTCGAGGACGTCGAGCTGACCCCCGATCTGATGCTGGGCGCGGAAGGCGAAGGCTACAAGATCGCGCTCTCCAACCTCGAAGGCGGCCGCATCGGCGTCGGCGCCCAGTCGATCGGCATGGCGCGCGCGGCCTATGAGGCCGCGCTTGCCTATGCCCACGAGCGCGAGGCCTTCGGCAAGCCGATCATCGAGCAGCAGGCGGTCGCGTTCCGCCTCGCAGACATGGCGACCCAGATCGCCGCGGCGCGCGGTCTGGTGCTCGACGCCGCGGCGCGGCGCGATGCCGGCGAGCCCTGCATCAAGGAGGCGTCGATGGCCAAGCTCTTCGCCTCCGAGATCGCCGAACGGGTCGCCTCCGACGCGATCCAGATCCATGGCGGCTACGGCTATGTCGCCGATTTCCCGGTCGAGCGCATCTACCGCGACGTCCGCGTCTGCCAGATCTACGAGGGCACCAGCGACATCCAGCGGCTGGTCATCGCCCGCGAAATTGCCAAAGGCTGAAGACTCGGAAACAGCGAACATCGGCAACCTACCCCTTCCGTTTGATTGAAAATCGACGCAGTCTGCACGGAACGTTGTCATCCCCTTGCTGTTTTTTTAGGCAATCGATCTTTGGAGGACGCAACCGTGGGTGCAATCCTGTTATGGCTTCTGGGGATTCCGATCCCCATCATCATCATTCTGTTGCTGCTCTGGCACTAACCGGAAGGGCGAGGGGGGGATCATGCAAAGCTCGAGCGATCTGGTGCGAGACGGGCAAGTTGTCACAGCCCGGAGCGGTGCCGTCGAAAGCGTCAGTTTCAGCGGTCTCATGGCCGGCGATCATCGCCGGCGCGTTCGCGATCGCCGCGGCCGCGCTGATACTGCTGGCCCTCGGGTCTGGCCTTGGCTTGGCTTCGGTGTCGCCATGGTATAATTCCGGGCCCTCGGCGACCACATTCGGCGTCTGGGCGGCGGTTTGGCTGATCATTGTGCAATGGCTGTCGGCCGCGTTGGGCGGCTATGTCACCGGTCGGTTGCGGACCAAATGGGTCGGGGTTCATACTGACGAAGTTTACTTCCGCGACACAGCTCACGGCTTTCTCGCGTGGGCCGTCGCTGCCGTGATCATGGCGGCGGCGCTGTCGTCTGTCGTCTCCTCCGTGGTCGGGAGCGCAGCGCGAGGCGCGGGCTCGCTCGCCACCGCCGCAGCCCAGGGCTCCGGCGCGGCCGCAGGTCAGTCGGGCAATGTCGATCCGACGGGCTATCTGGTCGACACTTTGTTCCGCTCCGACCACCCGGACGCCAACGCCAGCCCACAGGATGTCCGCGCCGAAGCTACCAGAATCATCGTTTCGGGGCTGCGCAATGGCGACGTCCCACCATCGGATAAGACCTATCTCGCCCAGCTTGTCGCCGCCCGGACCGGGATCAGCCAAGCCGACGCCCAAAAGCGGGTCGATGACGTCATCGCCAAGGCCAAGGACGCCGAAGTTAAAGCCCGCCAAGCCGCCGATACGGCTCGCAAAGTAGCTGCGACCGGCGCGTTTTTTACTGCCTTCTCAATGCTGGTCGGCGCATTTATCGCGGCGGTAGCCGCGACGATCGCCGGCCACAGACGTGACGAGGTTCTGGCGCTTCGCATTGCCTAAGGTATCGCTGCCGCGTCTTCCTCCGCGAGCACTTCGGCGAAGAGTGTGCGGTCGATGTTGCCGCCGGATTGAATGACGGCGACCCGCTTGCCGGCGAGGCGAGCGCGGTCCTGCAAAGCGGCGGCGAGGGCTGCGGCACCGGCGCCCTCGGCGGCGTTGTGGGTGTCGCTGAACAGGATGCGCATCGCGCGGCGCATCTCGGCCTCAGAGACGGTGACAATCCGCGCGGCGCCGCGGCGGATTATGTCGAGCGCTTCCGGGTCGGGCACCCGCACGGCGAGCCCGCCGGCCATCGTGTCGGCGGAATTGGTGCTGACCGGCGCGCCGGCGGCGAAGGACAGCGCATAGGTCGGGGCGTTGGCGGCGACGACGCCGACGATCTCGGTGCGAAGCCCCAGCGCGTCGCGCGCCGCGATCACCCCCGAGATGCCGCTGCCGAGCCCGATCGGGACATAGACCACGTCGAGGTTGGGAACCGCGCGGAACAGTTCGAGCGCGTAGCTGGCGACGCCGCGCACCAGCAGCGGATCGTAGGAGTGCACGAAATGCCGCTTTTCGCGTTGGGCCAATTCGGTCGCATGCTCGAACGCGGCCTGGAAATCGTGTCCGGCTTCGACGAGCAGCGCACCGAATCCGGCCATCGCCCGGTTCTTCTCGACGCTGTTGCCGTGGGGCACGACAATCCTCGCATCGAGCCCCAGCCGCGCCGCGGCGAGCGCGATGCTCTGGCCGTGGTTGCCCGTGGTTGCGGTCACCACGCCCCGGATATCGGGCTGCGACCGCCTGACCGCGTCGAGATAAACCAGCCCGCCCCGGATCTTGAAGGAGCCGATAGGCGTGTGGTTCTCATGCTTCACCCACAGCTCGGCGCCGACCCGCCTGGTCAGCAGTGGCCAGCAATATTGCGGGGTCGGCGGCACGATCTGATGAACAAACGCCGCCGCGGTCTCCAGGGTCTCGAGATCGAGCTTCATCGTGGCGGCTTCTTCGCCTCGGACCCGGTGCTCTCGGCAGGTCCGCCGGCATGCTCAGCGGGCGGGCCCTTGTACGAAATTCGCCAGATCGTGCCGCCGGTGTCGTCGGCGACGAGCAAGGAGCCGTCCTTGGCGACGGCGAGCGCGGCGGGGCGGCCCCACACCTCGGCCCGCTGTTCGCCCGATGCCCAGAAGCCGGTCGCGAAATTCTCATAATAGCCTTCCGGCCGGCCGTCCTTGAACGGCACCCGGACGACCTTGTAGCCGGTCGGGATCGAGCGGTTCCATGACCCCTTCAGCGCGACGAAGAGGCTCCCCTTGTATTCCGCCGGGAACTGGTCGCCCTCGTAGAAGACGAGGTCGAGCAGCGAGGAATGCGCCTGGAAAAGCAGGTCGGGCGTGATCGTCGCCTCCACCTTGTCGGGGGCGAGCTGCGCGAAGCCGGGCTGCGGGTGCTTGCCGATATAGGCGTAGGGCCAGCCGTAGAACCCGCCCTGCTGCACGCGGATCAGGTAATCGGACGGCAGGTTGTCGCCGAGCCCGTCGCGCTCCTGAACAACCGCCCACAACTCACCGGTCTGCGGCTGAAAGGCGAGGGCGGTCGGGTTGCGCGTGCCGGAGGCGACCGTCGTCTGGTTCGAGCCGTCGGCATCGAAGCGCTGAATCGTCGCCTTGGGCTCGGGCTCGACGCCGATATTGCCGGACGAGCCGACCCCGACATAGAGGCCGCCGGTCTTCGGATCGATCGCCAGATGACGGTTCTGGTGGCCGACCGCGATGCCGAAGACGCCCTTCTTGGTCAGCAATTCCGCGCCATAGGCGCCCGGCACCGGCTTGCGCTGGTCGGGCGGCACCTCTTCGGCCTTTTCCGGCGGCACCGGGCGGCCGGCCCGCAAATTACCGACGATGTGCGGCACGCGCCAGATCGCGTCCTGGTCGGCGACGAGGATCTCGTCGCCGCGCAGCGCGAGGCCATAAGGCCGGTTGAGGTCCTCGACATGGCGGTCGATCCATTTGGCGCGGCCTTCGCCGTCGTCGCGCAGCAGGGTCACATAGCCGGCGCTCTGCTCGGCGACCAACACGTCGCCGTTGGGCAACACGAGCAGCCGCCGCGGATTGACGAGACCCGTCACGAACGGCGCCGCGGTGAAGCCTGGCGGCACCTCCAATTTCTGCCCGTTGAAGGGCACGATCATCGACCGGTCGGCGACGATCGGCCCGGTCTTCGGCGGCGGCAGGTCATTGGGATCGAAATGGTAGCGCCGGCCAACCTCGTGCTCGGCCTGGAAATTCTGCGCCAGCTCTTCCTTTGTAACAGAGCCTTGGCCCGGCGCTGCCTGTTGCTGTGCCGACGTCGACGACAGCGCCAGCACGGCCGCGGCGCTTGCAGCCAGGGCAATCAATGATATGCGCGGATTTCATTGGCATGATTGCTCTCCAATAGGCTCCGGACAGAACGCCTAGCGTATCAGCAAACGAACCGCTGTCGAAGTTCGGCCGGGCCGATTACTCGAAAGTGACGGCGCGCCGCCGACTTTTTTAGACCCGCAAGGATCACGTTTGCTGCGTGTGTGCGGAACCAACCGTGTTCGCCGACTATCGCTGTTAATACAGCGAGAGAACAGCCAGGAATGGCGCGGGGGCATCGCCCACGTCGCTATTTGCCCCGGCATGAGAACCACTCGGTGCGATGGTTACCATGCCATTACGGCAATTTTGGGTCCGGCCTCGGGTTTCTGACAGGGGAAGGTGCTGTTGCCCCTGGGGCAGGCGAGAGGTAGGTTGCCCGCATGGCCGCCTCCATTGCCGCGATCTACCGCTACCCGGTAAAGGGCCTGAGCGCGGAAAGAATGGGGCGCGTGACCCTCATCCCAGGCGAGTGCCTGCCGCACGATCGGCGCTTTGCGATCGCGCTCGGCTCGACACTCTTCGATCCGCAGCGCCCGGAATGGCTGTCGAAGATCCATTTCATCATGCTGATGCGCGACGAAAAGCTCGCGCAGTTGCAGACCCGCTTCGACGCGAAAAGCGGGGTCTTCACGATCGCTCAAAACGGCCGGGTCCTGTTGTGCGCGCGGATGACCGAGACCGCGGGACGCAGCTTGGTTGCAGAATTTTTCACTGATCTTCTCGGCGATGCCGTAAAGGGGCCGCTGCGCGTCGTCGAGGCGCCGGGACATGCCTTTGCCGATGCGCGCCGAAAACCGAATGCGACGAGCGATAAATACGTTTCTCTGATCAACCGCGCGAGCATCGCGGCGCTCGAAGCCACGATGGGCGTGCCGGTCGACCCAATCCGTTTTCGCGCCAACCTCTATTTCGACGGGGCATCGGCGTGGAGCGAGCACGACTGGATCAACTCCGAAATCACCGTCGGAGCCGCACGGCTGCGGGTCATCTCGCCGATCACCAGATGTGCGGCAACCCAGGTCAATCCTGCCACGGCGGAACGCGACCTCGACATCGTCGCCGCCCTCGGGCGCGCCTTCGGCCACATCAATATGGGTGTCTACGCCGAGGTAGTGGCCGGCGGCGAGGTCGCCATTGGCGATGCGCTGCTCGAGCCGCCGGCCAGCTCGACTGGCGGCTGACGCGATTTTTCGAGAGCCGCTCGGTCCGATATCTGCACAAACGCTGAAAGGTCGGCTGATGCCGCCCTTGCGGCGTGATAAGAGACCAGGCCGTGCACGTGGTCCCGGTTCCGTCACTGACGTATATCGCGACCCTACCACGCCGCTGCGGGATGGCTTGGTGGCCCCTCAAGCGTGTCCTCCAGCTCTTGGGATTTGCGGCGTTGGCGTTGCCGGCGCTTGCTCAGCAGCCGCAGCGGGTCGAGACGCAAGGCTCTCAGAGCCCGGCGATAACCGCCAGCGGCAATGTCGCCGTCACCTACGGGCTCACTCCCGAGCAGGTCCAGGAGCTGACAAGAGCTGCGACGACCGGCGCCCGTGGGGCCGCTCGCAGATAAGATCGTCGACCTCAGCAATCGATTGGGCGTCACCCAGGGCGCAGCGGTTTCGATGCTGCGCATTATCGGACAGCAGGACGTCCCGCTCGAAAAGCTGCCGCGAAAGCTGACCGGGGTCGCCGAACAATACAAGTCGGCGATGGAACGGTTGAAAGCGCTGGATCCGCAAGACCCTATCACGCGCGATGTCGTCGCGCGCGCCGATGTCGCCTTCAAGGCTGGCCCACCTCGACGAAGCCGATGAGCTGGTAAGCCAAGCCGAGCAGGTGGAAATCGCGGCGGCACACCAGGCCCAGCAACTCGCGCAGCAGGCCCAAGCGGCCGCCGATCAACGTTTGCTCCGCGCCGCCCATGACCGCAGCGTGCGCGGCGACATCGCCATGACCAGACTGGATTATGAGGCCGCGGCGCGGCACTCCCAGCAAGCAGTGGACCTCGTGCCAGCTGGGCACCCTGACCAGAAGGGGCAATTCCTACTTGTCCTGGCACACGCATTGACGCAGTGGGGCTATGAACGCGGCGACAACACCGCGCTCGGAGTGCGATCAATACGCTCCAGCTTGCACTGCAAGAAAACACCCGCGAGCGCGTGCCGATTCAATGGGCAATGGCCCAGCTCAGCCTCGGCCTCGCGCTCTTCCGTCTCGGCGAGCGGGAGAGCGGGCACGGAGCACCTGGCGCAGGCTGGAACGGTGCACACAAAAGGCAATGAATCTCCCGGCATCGCCGCCGGCGGCAAGGTCGGGGTCGAGTACGGGCCGACACCCCCTGCCGCACCATCGCAGTCCGGAACCAAATGACGGGTGCGCAATGCAGATATTTTTAGATGCGCGGACGACGGATGCCGACGTGGCCGTAAAGGCACCCTTAAATATCGTGCACGTCGATGATGCCGGGGAGGGATTTTATCGCGGCGCGGGTTTGCGGGCCGACCTTGAAGCCGCCGGGATCGCGATTTCTACTTCACGGGCGGGGATATAGATATCAACGGCGAGGCTATCCCCGGCCTCTATTGCGGCGGGGAATCAGCTGGCGGCTGCAGCCAGCACGGTCTCGCCCGCGCCACCTGTCAGGGCCACATTGGTGGAAACGCCGCCGCCGGGACACCGCCTCTTCCGCTATCCGCACGCGATGGCGCATTTCCGTTCACGTATGTCGGTAAATTCACCGCCAACAGGCAAAGCTCCATTTGGGTTTGATCGGTAAGGTTTGACTGCGTATAATCTTCTATATCAACAGTTTGGGCTTGAACGCCGTTGTAAAACAGTGGTTCATCCTTGAACTGAGCAGAATTCCGGGGCGGGAAAGTGAACCTCATTACTCCTTTGCGTCATTTCTCCAAGGCACTGCAAATTGCGCGCGCCGTCGGAATGGACCCAGTAGAGTCTTGGTTACTTCTGCAGTCGAAGCTTGCCGAGCGCAAGGAGATTACCGAATTACCCTGCGCTTATCCAGTAGACGCAGATTGGGAAGCAAAACTTCTGATGATGTTCGGCATCGCTGCGAACGAAGCGGTGTTAAATGAGTTCCGGCAAATCTGGCTTGAAACATCAAACGAACTCGCCGCGCGAGGCATGCGAGTGGGCCCGGCCAATTATGGCATCTATAATGATGGTGACCCGGCATTTGTTCGTGCGATCTGGTTTCTGGTTCGACATCTGCAGCCGACGAAAGTTGTCGAAACGGGGGTGGCTCATGGGCTGACCTCGCGCTTCATCCTGGAGGCACTGGGGCGGAACGGAACCGGTCATTTATGGAGCATTGACCTACCGCCTCTGCTCCAACCCAAGCTGGCCCGAAGCGTCGGTGCAGCAGTGGATCAGCGACACCGCAATAGATGGACACTCATTCGCGGATCGAGTCGCCGGCGCCTACCGCAGCTGCTTGCTCAGATCGGACCGATCGATCTCTTCGTACATGACAGTCGACACAGCGAGAGCAATGTGCGCTTTGAGCTGGATATGGCGTGGACGGCCTTGCGACCCGGGATGGCGCTAGTCGTCGACGACATCGATTTGAACTGGGGATATCGTTCTTTCGTCCAGGCCAATCAGTGTCCTCAGTTCCTCTGCTGTCCAGCTGAGCCGGTCCGTCCTGACCCGGGACCGAGGTTCGACGGCACAGGTTTGTTCGGGATTATCCGAAAGGGAAGTCCATCGACCGGGGATGAGCCGAACTCCCGTGTCGCCTCGGACTGAAGCCGAGTGATCGGAAGGACTCCAGGTCTACTGGGTCAAGCAGCACGCCGCCTGACGCCGAGACGGCAGCCGAGCCGCCGATGACCCGGTGTGATTACGTCGCGCTGATGAATCGGCGCGCTTGGCATCGCCGCCTGGACAATCGGCAGCCAGTCCGGCGGCCCGCAAGTCTCGACGAGTGGTGCGCAATCCCCCGGCGTGATTAGTGGCGGGAACGCGACCGTCAGCTACGGTACTTCGCCCGCGGTTCAATCTGGTTCCTCCGGCCGACTCGTCTGACTTACGCTCGCCGAGCGGAACGGTGCACACAAAAGGCAATGAATCTCCCGGCATTGTCGCCGGCGGCAAGGTCGGGGTCGAGTACGAGCCGATACCCCTGCCGCACTATCGCAGTCCGGAACCAAATGACGGGTGCGCGATGCAGATATTTTTTGGATGCGCGGACGGCGGATGCCGACGCGGCGCGTAAAGGCCCCTCAAATATCGTGCACGTCGATGATGCCGGGGAGGGATTTTACCGCGGCGCGGGTTTGGGGGCCGACCTTGAAGCCGCCGGGGATCGCGATTTCGACTTCGCGGGCGGGGAGATCGAGGACGACGGTGACGCGGCCCCGGCCGCCTGCTTCGCGGGCGATGACGCTTTTGAGGCTGGAAAGGGCGCGGGCCTCGCCGACAAACACGCGCAGCCCGGCGGCGGCGAGAGCGACGACCGCGTCGAGCGGCTCGATCTTCTGCACGGTGAGCCGCAAATTTTCTTCTTCGCTGCGGACGTCGACCGTAACAACCAATGGCTGACCGGAATCGAGCAGGGCGCGCGACTCCCGCAAAATTTCCGAGAACAGCGTCACCTCGAAGGTGCCGCTCGGGTCGGACATCTGGACAAACGCGAAGCGGTTGCCGCGCCCTGAGGTGCGCTCCTTGCGTCCGATCACGACGCCGGCCAGCAGGAAGCGGGTGGTGGGGTTGGCCGCGAGCCCGGCCGGCAGATCGGCCCAGCGGATGATGCCGGTGCGTTCGAGGCTCTTACCGTAGGGGTCTAGCGGGTGGCTCGACAGATAGAAGCCAATCGCCGCGAATTCGTGCTGCAGCCGCTCGACCGGCGGCCAGTCGTCCACCAACGGCAATGACGGGCGCGGCGCAAAGCTTGGATCAATGCCGGCGAAGAGGCTTTCCTGGCGGCTCTCGCGTTCTTCGGCGGCGAGGCTCGCCTGGCGCAGCAATTGCTCCGCCGCGGCAAAGGTTTGTGCGCGGTTCGGGTTGAGGCTGTCGAAGGCGCCGGCCTTGGCGAGGCTCTCGAATTGGCGGCGATTGAAGCTCTTGGCGTCGAGACGCCGCGAGAAGTCCGCGAGATCCTTGAAGCGGCCACGCGCGTTGCGTTCGGCGACAAGCTCGGACATGGCCTGCGCACCGACCCCCTTTACTGCGGCGAGTGCATAACGGATTGCGGGTTTACCCCACCCTTCCCTCCCCGCTCGCGGGGAGGGAGGGAGGGGGCATCTTGCTCGACCGCGAACGTCACCTCGGAGCGGTTGATGTCGGGCGGCAACAGGCGGATGCCGAGCCGGATCAGTTCCTGCCGGAAGACATTGAGCTTATCGGTGTTGCCGAGGTCGAGCGTCATCGATGCAGCGAGAAACTCGACCGGGTAGTTCGCCTTTAGATAAGCGGTTTGATAGGTGATCAGCGCGTAGGCCGTGGCATGGGTTTGTGGAAGCCGTAGCCAGCAAATTTCGCCATCTGATCGAAGATCAGCTCGGCCCGCGCCCTCTCGACGCCGCGCGCCACGGCGCCCTCGACGAATTGCTGGCGTTGCGCGTCCATTTCCGACTGGATCTTCTTTCCCATCGCGCGACGCAACAGGTCGGCGCCGCCAAGCGTATAGCCGGCCAAGCACCTGGGCGATCTGCATGACCTGCTCCTGGTAGGTCATGACACCATAGGTGGCGCTCAGGATCCGCTCGAGCGCCGGGTGCAAGTAATCGGGCGCTTCCTCGCCGTGCTTCACCGCGATGTAGCGCGGGATGTTCTCCATCGGCCCGGGGCGGTAGAGCGCATTGGCGGCGATGATGTCTTCGAACCGGTCCGGGCGCAGCTTCCTCAGCATGTCGCGCACGCCGGCACCTTCGACCTGGAACACGCCGACCGTATCGCCGCGCGCTCAAAAGCTCGAAAGTCGGCGATCGTCGAGCGGCAGATTGGCGAGATCGAGCGCGATCCCGCGCGCTCTCAACAACTCGAGGCACCGCGCCAGCACGGTTAGGGTCTTCAGTCCGAGAAAATCGAATTTGACGAGGCCGGCGAGTTCGACCCATTTCATGTTGAACTGGGTTGACCGGTATGTCGGAGCGCGGGTCGCGATAAAGCGGCACGAATTCGATCAACGGGCGGTCGCCGATCACGACACCCGCGGCATGCGTCGAGGCGTGGCGGTAGAGGCCTTCGAGCTTCAAGGCGATCGTGATCAGCCGGGCGACGCTCTCATCGGTATCGCGCTGCTGCTGCAGAGCCGGCTCCGCGGCGAGCGCCTGTTCGAGGGTGACCGGGTGCGCCGGGTTGTTCGGAACGAGCTTGCACAGACGGTCGACCTGGCCGTAGGGCATCGCGAGCACCCGGCCGACATCGCGCAATACGGCGCGGGCCTGCAACTTGCCGAAGGTGATGATCTGCGCGACGCGGTCGCGGCCGTATTTCTGCTGGACATAGCGGATCACCTCGTCGCGCCGGTCCTGGCAGAAATCGATGTCGAAATCCGGCATCGACACGCGCTCGGGGTTTAGGAACCTCTCGAACAAGAGGCCAAAGCGGAGCGGGTCGAGGTCGGTGATCGTCAGAGCCCAGGCGACAACGGAGCCGGCTCCCGAGCCACGCCCGGGGCCGACCGGGATGCCCTCGCGTTTGGCCCATTGGATGAAGTCGGCGACGATCAGGAAATAGCCGGCGAAGCCCATTCCGATGATCGTATCGAGCTCGAAGTCGAGCCGGTCGCGGTAGCGCTTGACGGATCTCTCGGCTTGCAGGTTCAGCGCGACGAGTCGGGCCTCGAGCCCGGCTAGCGCGGCGCGGCGCAATGCCGTCTCCTCGTCGACGCCTTCACCACTGGTGAAGGCCGGCAGGATCGGCTGGCGCGGCTGCGGGATGAAGGCGCACCGCCGCGCGATCACCAGCGTGTTTTCGCAGGCCTCGGGCAGGTCGGCAAAGACCTCGCGCATCTCTGCCGCCGGACGGAAGTAATGGGAGCGCGTCAGCCGCTTGCGCTCGGCATCCGCGACGACCGTACCCTGCGCGATACAGAGCAACGCGTCATGCGCCTCGTAGAAGTCGCGGTCGGGGAAGTGGACGTCGTTCGTTGCGACCAACGGCAACCCGTGACGATACGCCAGCTCGATAAGGCCCGGCTCTGACCGGGCCTCATCGGCCGTTCCGTGACGCATCAATTCGACGTAGAGCCGGCCCGGAAACGCCGCCGCGAGCTCGGTCAGCACCGCCTCGGCGGCTTCGGCCTGGCCCTCCGCGAGAAGGCGCCCGACCGGTCCTCTCGAGCCGCCCGCTAGGCAGAGCAGCCCCTCGCTGGCGCCGGCCAGATCGCGCAGGCTGATCGACGGCTCGCTCGGCGCTTCACCCCCGAGATAGGATTGACTCACCAGCTGCAGGAGGTTGCGATAACCCGCCTCGCTCTGCACCAGCAGCACGATCCGGTCCGGCTCGGATGGCGCGCGGCCGAGCCGGCTGCCTCGCCTCCGGTATTGCCGCGCTCGACCGCGATATCGCAGCCGATGATTGGTTGCACCCCCGCTGCGCTGCAGTTCGTGGCGAATTCGAGCGCACCGAACAAGTTGCCGGTGTCGGTGATCGCAACCGCCGGCATCCGCTCGGCCTTGCAAAGACCGACCAGCTCCTTGATCCTGACCGCACCGGCCGAAAGCGAATAGGCGGTGTGAACGCGAAGGTGAACGAAATCGGCGAGCGGCATGCCGCCAGCATCGCATATCCGGCGCTGCCCGTCAGCCTGGCCTCCGGGAACTCAAGGAATCAGCCAAGGGATTACTAAGGGGAGCAGCCGCGGAGCGAGCGAGGATTCGCCGGAACCTCACCCGTTCTCCCCGGATTGCCCCCTCCCATTTCCCTCCCACGCTTGCGGTCGCTTGCGGGGGAGGGTAGGGGTGGGGGCTTGGTGGGTGAGGGTAATGCCCCGCCTAGCCTTGTACCTGGACGCCGAGGGCCTGCATGTCGTTGCGCCGCGCCGTGGCGGTGCGCTCGATCGTCGACTGCTCCTGGTTGATCTCGCTGACCTGCTGGTTGAGCTTGCCGTAGCCTTGGGCCATCTGGCGAGTGTTCTGGGATACTTGTCTCGTTGGCCGGGGTGCCGGGGCGCGGCCGCCGGAGGATGGCGGCGGGGGACCGGTGTCCGCCAGGAGCTCATTGGGCGCGGTGTTCATTTGCTGCGCCGATCAGCTGAAGACCGAAAAGGCCTCGTTCTTGCCCTTTACCTTGCGACGTACCGTCCGTCCGGCGACCAGGCCAGCCGGTCGACGACCTGGGGGAGCCCGCCGATCCGCCGGACCAGTTCGCCGGTCCCGGTTTCGAACACGTAGAGGCTGTTGGCCTTCTCCCACTCGAACCCGGTCCAGCCACCGGTCACCACAAAATGCCCGTCCGGCGAGACGGCGACGGCAAAGAGCTCGCCCTCCTGGCCGGAACCGATCGCCGGGCGCAGCACCCGCAACGGCTCGCCGCTCGGCAGCGACCACAGCCGCACGGTCTTGTCGAACGAGGCGGTTGCCAGGAGGTGCCCGCCGGCATCGACCGCGGCGGCTCGGATCGGCGCCGTATGCATGCCGGTTTCGAGGCGCAGCACCGGCGGCGCGCTCGGCTGCTGCTCGCCCCGAGCCGCACCGGCCGTAAGCAGCGCGAGCACCACAAGCTCAACAATGTGTAATGGCCGCATGATCTGGGTTACGGAATTCGCGCAGGGTCAACCCGGTAATCTACACCGGGACGAGCCAATTTGGGATAGCTGACACTATCGTTAAGCACGCCTAAGTCGTAGGGCTGTTAACCGGGTCGTTACCCTTGTCGGTCATGGTGCTCGCGGGCTTGGCTCTTGTCTCCCGAGCCAAGCCGAAATCGGGCTGCGGCGCCGAGGGGTTGATCCACTCGGCGCCGCTTTTTTGCCGGCTTAGCCTAGCGGCTTCAGCCTGCCGTCTTCGAGCGCGACGATACGGTCGAGGCGGCGGGCGAGTTCGAGATTGTGGGTGGCGATCAATGCCGCGAGGCCGGTGTGGCGCACGAGGTCCAGCAATGTGCTCATCACGCTGTCGCCGGTCGCGTGATCGAGGTTGCCTGTCGGCTCGTCGGCCAGCAGGATCCGGGGGTCGTTGGCGAGCGCCCGGACGATTGCGACGCGCTGTTGCTCACCGCCCGACAGCCGCGCCGGGCGGTGCCGGGCGCGCGGCCCGAGCCCGACGCGGTCGAGCAGCTCCGCCGCTTTGCCGCGCGCCCGATGGCGCGCGACGCCGGCGATCATCTGTGGCAGCATGACGTTTTCGAGGGCCGAGAATTCCGGCAGCAGGTGATGGAATTGGTAAACGAAACCGATCTCCGAGCGCCGCAGCAATGTGCGCCGTTCGTCCGACAGACTGCCGCAATCTTCGCCGCCGATCACCACGGCGCCGCCATCGGGGCGTTCGAGCAATCCTGCGACATGCAATAATGTCGATTTGCCGGCGCCCGACGGACCAACCAGCGCGACGATCTCGCCCGGCCGCAAGGCGAGATCGACGCCGTTCAGCACCCTAAGTTCGGTTCCCGCCAGCCGGAAGACGCGACGCACATCCCGCAATTCGAGCGCCGCGCCAGACGGCATTCGGGATCACTCGTAGCGCAGGGCTTCGACCGGGTCGAGCCGGGCGGCGCGCCAGGACGGGTAGAGAGTGGCGAGGAAAGAGAGAGCGAGAGCCATGATTACGACGGCGGCGACCTCGCCGGTGTCGATGCGCGCCGGAATGCGGGTGAAGAAATAAATCTCGGCGGCAAACAGATCGGTGCCGATGATTTTTTGAAGTGCTTCCCGGATCGCTTCGATGTTGTCGGTAAAGACAAGACCGAGGACAAACCCGGCGACGGTGCCGATTACCCCGATGCTGGCCCCGCTCAGCACGAAGATGCGCAGGATCATCGCGCGCGAGGCCCCCATCGTGCGCAGGATCGCGATGTCGCGCCCCTTGTCCTTCACCATCATGATCATGCTGGAGATGATGTTGAACGCGGCGACGACGATGATCAATGTCAGGATCAGGAACATTACGTTGCGCTCGATCTCGACCGCGTTGAAAAGGCTCGAATTGGCCTGTTGCCAGTCGACGATCCGCACCCGGCCGGCGAGCGCGGCGCCGATCAGCCGGCGCTGCTCGCGCACCCGGTCTGGGTCGGCGGTGAAGACCTCGAGGCTGGAGACCGCCTCGGGCAAGCGGAAGAACAGCTGCGCCGTCTCGATCGGCGTGTAGATGAAGCTGTTGTCGTATTCGTACATGCCGACATTGAACAATGCGACGACATGGTAAGTCTTGACCCGCGGCATCGTGCCGAACGCCGTGGCGGTCCCTTCCGGCGAAAGCAGAGTGATCGGGCTGCCGACGGCGAGCCCGAGCCGGCGCGCCAGCCGGTCGCCAACTGCGACGCCGTCGTCGCTGAAATCGGCGAGCGAGCCCTGGATGATGTGGTCCGCCAGCAACGGCAAGGAGCGCAGGTCCTCGGGCCGGACACCGCGTACCAAGGCACCTGCCGCACCGCCCTCCGAGGTCGCCATGACCTGGCCTTCGACCGTCGGGATGACTCGCGCAACCCCTGGAATGTCGCGGATCTTTTCTGCAGCGGCATCGAAATCGGCGAGGCCGCCGCTCAACGCGTAAACCCCGAGGTCGCCGTTGAGGCCCAGTATGCGGGCGAGGAGATCGGCGCGAAATCCGTTCATCACCGACATGACAATGATCAAGGTGGCGACGCCGAGCGCGATCCCGAGCAGCGAAAAAATCGCGATAACCGAAACGAAGCCTTCCTGCCTTCGCGCCCGCAGATAGCGGAACGCCACCATCCGCTCGAATGCGTTGAATATCACAAAGCCCCCAGTCGCCCCCGCGAAAGCGGGGGCCCAGAGCCTGCCCCCGTGCTTTCGCCAGGGGCAAGCTCTGGCTTGAACAGGGGGTTGCCGAAGAACATTGCGGCCCCTGGATTCCCGCTTTCGCGGGAAAGACGACTACCAGGCTGCACGCTCTGGAGTTAGCCGATTGAGGGCCGCCTCGACAGAGATGTCCCGCCGTTCGCCCGAGCGGCGGTCTTTGACCTCCACCGTGCCGGCGGCGAGGCCGCGCGGACCGACGACGAGCTGCTCCGGCAGGCCGATCAGATCCATTGTCGCGAATTTGGCGCCCGGAGATTCGTCGCGGTCGTCGTAAAGCACATCGAGCCCGGCGGCGAGCAATTTGCCGTAGAGATCGTCGGCCGCTTCGCGGCAGCGCGCGTCGGCTCGGCGCAAGTTGATCAGGCCGACGCGGAATGGCGCGACAGGTTCCGGCCAGACGATCCCGGCGTCGTCGTGGTTTGCTTCAATCAGCGCGCCGACCAGACGCGACACGCCGATGCCGTAGCACCCCATTTCGAGCGCAACCGGCTCGCCGTCGCGACCGGCGGCAAAGGCGCCCATCGGTCGCGAATACTTGTCGCCGAAGTAAAAGATGTGGCCGACTTCGATGCCGCGCGCCGTCACCAGTTCGTCGGGCGGGATCGGGCAGGCGGCCGGATCGTGCTTCTCGTCCGTTGCGGCGTAAAGCCCGGTCCACTGTCGAAACATCGGCTCGAGGTCGCCGCGGTAATCGACCTCGGCAGCGAGAATATCGGTCGAAAGCCAGGCGCGGTCGCAATAGACCGCCGACTTGCCGGTCTCGGCGAGGATGATGAATTCGTGGCTGAGGTCGCCGCCGATCGGCCCGGTATCGGCCTGCATCGGGATCGCCTTCAGCCCCATTCGCGCAAAGGTGCGCAAATAGGCGGCAAACATCTTGTTGTAGGACCGCTTGGCGCCGGCCGCGTCGAGGTCGAAGCTGTAGGCGTCCTTCATCAGGAATTCGCGCCCGCGCATGACGCCAAAGCGCGGCCGCACCTCGTCGCGGAACTTCCACTGGATGTGGTAGAGCATCTTTGGCAGGTCGCGATAGCTCTTGATCGAGGCGCGGACGATCTCAGTCACCTGCTCCTCGTTGGTCGGCCCGTACAGCATCTCGCGGTTGTGCCGGTCGCGGATCCGCAGCATCTCCTTGCCGTAATCGTCATAGCGCCCGCTCTCGCGCCACAGTTCCGCCGGCTGCACGGTCGGCATCAAAATCTCGAGCGCACCGGTGCGGTCCTGCTCCTCGCGCACGATGCGCTCGACCTTCTTCAGGACGCGCAGGCCGAGCGGAAGCCACGAATAGATGCCGGCGCTCGACTGGCGGATCATGCCGGCGCGCAGCATCAGCCGGTGTGAGACGATCTGCGCCTCGCTCGGGTTCTCGCGCAGCAACGGCAGGAAATATTCGGAAAGACGCATCAAACCTCACCCCGGCGATCGGGCGGCGCACTCTAGGGAAGAGAGCGGTGCGTGTCCATCGATCCGCCGGTCAGTTCGCGGAGACGGCACCCCACGACAGATTCCGTTAAAATTCGCGTGACGGCGGCCCACCCGAATGAGTATGATCATTTTTCGTGCAGGCAGGCATGCCGGCCCGAGTTTAGGGAGGAACCGACTACTGAGAAGAGGCAGGCGTCACGCCTGCCTCTTTGGCTTTTGGGATAATCCCCCTAGTAAATCTTCTCGCGGGGTAAATTTCTCGCCGGGTAAATCTCTCGCGGGACGCGGGTCGGACGCGCGCGCGGTATAGAGGCGGCACACGGAAAGGAATTGGAGAACCAAGATGGCGGTCAGTCGTGGGTACCATTTCTACCAAAATCCCGGGCCGACCAATATCCCGGACCGCGTCCTGCGGGCGATGGACCGCGGGGCGATCGACTTCACCGCCGCGCAGTTCAAGGCGATTGCCGAGGAATGCTTTCTCGGATTGAAGCGGGTGTTCAAGACCGGCCAGACGGTTCTGGCCTACACCGCCTCCGGACACGGCGCCTGGGAGGCGGCGCTGGTCAATCTGTTCTCGCCGGGCGACAAGGTGCTGGTCGTCGAAAGCGGCTATTTCTCGCTGAACTGGGGCATGCGGGCCGAAGCGTTCGGGCTCGAAGTCGAGACATTGCCGAACGACTGGCGCAGCGCCGTCAGCCCGGCGAAGCTCGAAAGCCGGCTGCGCGAGGACCGCGAACATGCGCTGAAGGCGGTGCTGGTGGTGCACAACGAAACCTCGACCGGCGTGCTCAACGATATCGCCGGCCTGCGGCGCGCGATTGACGCCGCCAAGCACCCGGCGCTGTTTCTCGTCGATGTGATCTCGTCCCTGGCGTCGATGGATTTCCGTATGGACGAATGGGGCGTCGACGTCGTGGTGGCCGGCTCACAGAAGGGGCTGATGCTGCCGACCGGCATGGCCTTTACCGGGGTCAGCACCCGCGCGGTCGCGGCCAGCGCCGAAGCAAAGCTGCCGCGGGTCTATTGGGATTGGCGGCGGCTGCTCGGGGAAGCCTCGCAGGCTTATTGGAACGGCACCGCGCCGGTGCATCTCTTCTACGGGCTGCAAGAAGCGCTGCGCATGATCGAGGAAGAGGGTCTCGACAACATCTTCGCGCGCCATCATCGCCTCGCCGAGGCGACGCGGCGCGCGGTGCGCGTCTGGCGGCAGAACGACGGACCCGAGATCTTCGCGATCGACCCGCGGGCCCAATCCGATTCGATCACCGCCGTGCAGGTTCCCGAGGGCTACGACGCCGACAAAGTCCGCCAGCTCTGCCTCGACAAGTTCAACGTGTCGCTCGGCGGCGGGCTCGACCGGCTCAAGGGCCATGTCTTCCGCATCGGCCATCTCGGCGACCTGAACGAGCCGATGATCCTCGGCTCCCTAGCGGCCGTTGAAATGGCGCTTGAACTGTGCGACGTGCCGCACGGCAAAGGCGGCGTCGCCGCGGCTATGGATTACTTGGTCACGACCGATTAACGCAGGGCGGAAGAGTGGGCTGCGGCTGCTCCAAATGAGTGTCTAGTTGAGCTTGGCCTCCTGCAGACGTGCAGGGGGCGCCGTTTCGCCCGGACCTCTAATCCGACGGCTCGCCATCTTCCGTACAACGAGATATATCATAAAATTGGCGCCGATTACCGCTATCCCGATTCCGACCAAAAACAGAGACAATGCAAGCTTGGGATCTTCGATAAATCTCGGTCGAAACATCTGTTCGGGTGTGTAACCGAGGAGATGCAGCGCAACGGCTACTGTACGGGTCGCCATATTCTTGTCCCAATTCATGGCCACCGCATAGTCAAACGTGGCTTCGGTAGCAGGCATGCCGGTAATCTTATCGGAAGCTCCGCGTTCGCGTTGCAGCTCCGCGACACGATCTCGGCCATGGCTCGTGCCCGCAAGATCACGGACTCCGAGAAATCTGCCGTCCGCCGTCGGGTAATCGACATGCCAAATGGGGTCGACCACCATCCGGCCGCGTTCGTATTGCGCCTCCACAACCGTGTGAATAAACCCACAATTTGGACAAGGCGAAAGCATGACTAATCCAGCGTCGACATTCAGCTCGTTAAGCATTGCTGCCAAAAGCCTGGATTTGTCCGAGCAATCCCCACCGAACTCGAGGACCTGAACGGGGGTCGGTCCGAGAGCCGGAACTATAAAATAGTGATTATTCTTGGCAAAACCTTTGTTTTGATAGACCCAATCGTTTATTGCCCTTACGCGGCTGGAGTTGGTGCTTAATTTCGTCGTAATCTCGACAGCCTGCTGGCGCAGTAAGGCGTTGTCATGTTGCCAGTCGACAAAGACGCCGAGCGCAGACGCGAAGGGCAATACGATCAATACTGTTCTGAGATATCGGCCAATTGGCATGGCCGCGCCTCCGGATTTTTCAAAAAAGTGCCGCGCGCCCAGCGATACCGGCCGGGCGCGCGCGACGACCCTCGTTTGCTTCAGCTTGTGGCGAAACGTATATCGCTTTCGTAAGTGAAACGCCAGCAACTTGCCCGCGGCGGGGGCGGTTCACACATCCAACGACTTCGACGCTACTCGGAACGGTTTGCATCGGCATGTTCTGCCGAAAGTGAATGGACCTCGGGGCCAGCTCCCGCATAATCGCCTCCGTGTGGCCTATGCGCAGAGCTGCCGCCGCACAATTCGACGGGGAGATGACAAATGAAGACACGACATCTCAGATGGGTAAGCCTCGGCGCGCTCGGCCTTCTTGCGTTCGCCGGCTGCGCGCCGCAGGAGAAAGTGGCGACCTCGCAGGCGCAGCTTCCGCCGGTTGAACCCGGGATGGCGAGGGTATGGTTTTTCCGCCAGGCGGACCCGATCTCGGGAAACGTCGAATTGGGGAGCCCGATAGTTTATGCGAATGGCGCGCCCGTTGGCCAGATCGACCAGGGAACTACCTTTTTTCACAATTTCCCGCCCGGAAAGTACAGATTTACGGTGCAGCCCTTTGGGACGCCCACCCGCGAGCACGACACCGTCCAGCTCGCGCCGGGGATGCAGTCTTACATACAGGTCCAATGGGAACCCAACTGGGAAGCGAACCACACCGGAGGCGGCAGCAGCTTTACCGTCCTGACTTCGTCGCCGGAGGTGGCCCAGCAGTATCTTCCGACGCTGACCAATCTCGGCCAGCGCTGATCCTGAGCGGCACGATCGAGAAAATGACCACAACCTGCAGGGCGGCGCTACCCTCACCCAACAGTCCCCTCGGGCCGCGCTCCGCACGGACCCGTGAGGGCTTGGTCCCGCCTTTCCCGCGATCCGGGAGAGGAGCTTCTCAGTGACGGCGGCATTCAGAGGCGGGTGGACAGCCAGATAGCCACGCGCGAGCCGGTCTTGACCACTGCGCTGATCAGGTCATAGGCCGGGCTCTCCTCCGCCCCTCTTGCGATCGCGAGGTCGCGATGTGAGATCTCGTCGTCGCGAAACGACAGGATCGTCTCCCGAAGGGCCGGATCCTGCTCACCGAGTGTTTCGGCCTGCGCTTGGTAATGCTCGTCGATTACTTCCTCGACGGCGACCGTGCATGCCATCGCGGCATGTTCGCCCAGCAGCGCGGTGGCGGCGCCGAGCGCATATCCGGCGACATGCCACAGTGGGTGGAGCAATGTCGGCCGCACCCGCCTTTCCTGCAACAATGTCTCGAACCGGGCGAGGTGGCGCTTCTCCGCCTCGGCCATCTGCCGGATCACCCCCGCGGCGCGGCCACGTCCGAGTACATCTAGCTGCCCTTCATAGATCCGGGTCGCGCCATACTCGCCGGCGTGGTCGACGCGCAGCATGCGCGCGAGCTCCTCTTCGGAAAGACGGTCGCCCGGCAATCGATGTCGCGCGGCGGCGCTCATGCCGTTCCTCGGCGCAACCCCGCGCGCTCCGGCGGTCTGCGCGATTGCAGACACACCGCGAGACAGCAGCCCGTCATGATCAGGGACGCAAGCAGGTTCCAACCGGCGAGCGAGATGCCCGCAAGCGACCATGCCGGCTCGTCACAGCGCACTGGCTGCCGATGCAGGATTTGCGCCTTCAAGGCCTCGAGCGTATCGGCCGCGGTGGCGGCCCCGCTGCAAGCCGTCGGGCCGGCGAACCAATGCTGCTCGACCCCGACATGATAGAAGGCCAGGCCGCTGCTCACGACAAAGACCGCGGCGAGGAGCAACGCCACCCAGGGCAAAGCGGGGCGTCCGCCGACCATCGTCGCGACGAACGAGATCACGATCGCTAGCCCCCACGGCCAGCGCTGCAACATGCACAGCTCGCAAGGGGCAAGCCCGCCCCAATACTCGGACACCAATGCTCCGCCGAGCACAACGGCGCTCGCCCCCAGGACAAATGCGGTAAACGCGCGGGTGGGCTCGATCATGCCTTCATAGATAGCGCAGCACGAGGAACCCGCCAACGAGGGCCAGCGCGAAGGCGCTGGTGACCATCATCAGGCGGCGCTCGATGAACTCGCGGACCGGGTCGCCAAACCACCAGAGAAGACCCGCCAGCAGGAAGAACCTGATGCTGCGCGAGACGAGCGAGGCCAGAGCGAAGGCCAGCAAATCGAACTGCGCAACACCGCTCGCTATCGTTACGAGCTTGAAGGGGATCGGCGTCAGCCCCTTCACTATGATGATCCAGGCGCCCCAATGCGCAAAGGCGGCCTTAAGCGCCTCGTACTTGTCCATCGCATGGTAGAATTCGAGCACCGGCCGTCCGACCGCGTCGAACAGGAAATAGCCGATCGCATAGCCGCCAAAGCCGCCGACCACAGAGGCGAGCGTGCAGACCCCCGCGATCAACCAGGCCCGACGCGGTCGCGCGAGGATCATCGGGATCAGCAGGATGTCGGGCGGCAGCGGAAAGAACGAGCTCTCGGCGAATGAGACGGCCGCCATCACCCACATCGCGTGGCGGCTGGCGGCCAGGGCGAGCGCCCGGGAATAAAGCCGGTCGAGCATTGTTTGAAAGCCGACGACCGGTATCAGCAACCGAAAGTTGCCGCAGGGATGGCAATCCCCTCGTATAGCTTGGACATCGAGATCCGAAGGTCGACCGAAGTTAAGAATATAGTCGCCTCGGCGCCGCGAACGAGCTGAATGCCCCAGTGGTCGTTCTCCGGTCTGTAAAGCTCGGCATAATGGCTATCGATATCGATGAGCATGATCTCCTCGAGCGTTATATTTCCGATCGCCGGCTCGGCCATTTCTCACCTCCGCGCGTAAAATATGGTGCTATTCGGCGGCGGCGAGACCGGATGTATTGACCGGGTCGAGGAACCCGCCCGACTGACGCCGCCATAGGCGTGCATAAGTGCCGCCGGCGGCGAGCAATTCGGTGTGGGTCCCCTTCTCGACGATATTGCCTTCGTCGAGCACGACGAGGCGGTCGAGGCGCGCGATCGTCGATAGCCGGTGCGCGATCGCGATGACCGTGCGGCCCTTCATCAGCCCGTCGAGCTGCTCCTGGATCGCCGCCTCGATCTCCGAATCGAGCGCCGAGGTGGCTTCGTCGAGCACCAGGATCGGCGCGTCCTTCAAGATGACCCGCGCGAGCGCGATGCGCTGGCGCTGGCCGCCCGACAATTTGACGCCGCGCTCGCCGACATGCGCGTCGAGGCTTCTGCGGTCGTACCAGTCTTCTAGCCCCTCGATGAATTCGAGAGCATGAGCCTGGGCAGCAGCGCGCCGCACCTCCCACTCGCTTGCCTGTGGCCGGCCGTAGCAAATGTTGTCGCGGATCGAGCGGTGCAACAGGGAAGTGTCTTGAGTCACCATAGCGATCTGGGCGCGCAGGCTTTCCTGCGTCACCATTGCAATGTCTTGCCCGTCGATCAGGATCCGGCCGGTTTCGAGATCGTAAAACCGCAACAACAGGTTGACGAGCGTCGATTTGCCGGCGCCCGATGGCCCGACCAGACCGACCCGTTCGCCGGGCGCGACGGCGAGGTCGATGCCGTGCAGTACGCCTCTGGTGGTGCCGTAGCCGAACCGCACATCCTCGAACCGAACCGCCCCTCGCGTCACCTGCAGCTCGACCGCGTCGGGTCGGTCCGGCGATTGGCGCGGCACCGCGATCGAGCGCATGCCTTCCTGCACGACGCCGATATTCTCGAATATCGTCGTCACGTTCTGCGCCACCCAGCCGGCGATGGCTGAGATGTGCCAGGTCAGCGGCAAGGCCATCGCGACGGTGCCAACTGGAATACGGCCGTCGTTCCACAGCCATATCGCAATGACCCCGGTGCCGACGACCAGCATCGCGTTCAAGCTGGCAAGGCTCAGCCCGAGTGTAGTCGTCAACCGCAGCTGGGCGCGGAAAGCATCGGTCAGATCGTCCATCGCCGCGCGCACGAATTCGTCCTCTTCGCGCGGCCGCGCGAAGAGCTTGACGGTCTGGATATTCGTATAGCTGTCGACGACGCGGCCCGAGAGCGCCGAGCGCGTCTCCGACATGCGCCGCGAGCGGACCCTTAGGCGCGGGACGAAATAGCGCAGCAGGCCCGCATAGCCGGCGAACCAAAGCACGACCGGGATCGTCAACCGCACGTCGTTCGACGCCATCAGGATGATCGCGCCGCTGCCATAGACCAGGATGTACCAGACGGCGTTAGTGGCCGAGACGACGCTCTCGCGCAAAGACGGGCCTGTCTGCATGACGCGTTGCGCAATTCGGCCGGCGAAGTCGTTCTGAAAGAACGACCAGCTCTGCCGCACAACGTGCCAATGGCTCTGCCAGCGAATGAGATTGGAGAAGCTGGGGATGATCCCCTGGTTGGTGATCAAATTCTGCAGCAGCAGCGCCGCCGGCCGCGCGACCAAAAGGACTAGTGCCATCGCGACGAGCTGCGGCCAATTATCGTGCAGCAGCGAGCCCGGGGCGTGGGCCGAGACCAAGGTCACGACTCGGCCGATGAAGACCGGAATCGTCGTGTCAAGAATCGCCACGATAAAGCCGGCGACGAAGAGGGCGGCGACGAGGTGCCGCGCCTGCCGGGCGTAATGCCAATAAAACGCCCCGAGCCCGCTCGGCGGCGTTGTCCCGGTCGGGACGGCCGTAGGCTCCAGAAGGCTTTCGAAAAACCGAAAAACGTGCATGGTTTCGACTATTATCCCCACGCCGATCAGGGTGTGTTGCGGCAGCTCTGCCGAAGAGATGCAGTCTCAACCGCGGTTCTTTCTGCCGGCGGAGACGTCGCGCACCGTTAGTGTATCGCGGTTTCATCCAATTTTCACGGCTCACGCCGCCGGCGCTTTGAGCCACCCCGAAAGCGGCTTGGCGACTTCACCGGAGACGGTTCCGCGGCAGGCGAGCATGCGGCCGACCCAGGCTGCAAGACGCCTTATGAATTGCGACCGGTCGCTGCGGTCCCGCGGTCACCTTGCGAACGCGATCTGGTGCGATCGGTCGGATCATAATCGCTTCGAAATTGAAAAATGGTACTTGCCTGAATTTGTATTTCGTTATAGTCCCAAGGAGGCTGTTAGCGCGTGTGATGTGAGCGCGCTTAATTTGGTTAATCTTAACGTTCTGCCAGAATTTCTGTGGAAAGCACCTTCCGACTGCGGGCACGGTGACAATTGCTTCCGGATGATGCTGTGGCGCTGTTCCAACGGCTCGGGGTCGACGTCCGGTCGATCTCGGCCAACGAGTTCACCGCCGCCTATTTTGCGCTGGCCAAGCGCTATCACCCCGATCACGGGAATCAGCGATCCCACGAGCTGATGGCCAACATCAATGCCGCCCGGACGGCCATTTTAAAGTGCCGCCGAGGGGTATGAATATTTAAGACGAATTTGGAGGATCAGCGTCCGCCGCCATTCGGTCGTGACCGTTTAACAATTTGTTGGTCGCGCGAAGATACGGAGCACCCGATTGGGCCCGACAGTTTCCGGCGAAGAGAGAGGCCTATCCGCCGAGAAAGTTCTTGGTCCATCCCTTGTAGTCGGCGTCCCGGGTCGCTTTCGCCATGAACTCGGGAGACGGCACGCCCCTGAGATCCTTGGGTTTAACGCCGTCGCGCAGCGCCTTCAACGTATCGTGGACCGCCTGCGCCGCCGCCATGATCGGCTGATGGCCTTGTAATGCGACGCGCGCCCGCCGGCTCGCCAGATAATCGAGATCGGACAACTCTGGCGCGCCGCCCCCAATGATGATTGGGATATCTATAGCCTCGGCGGCGGCGTCGAGCTGTGCACGGTCCTTGATGCCGACAAAGAAGAACGCGTCGACGCCGGCCGCCGCGTAGGCCTTGGCGCGGGCGAGAGCGTCTTCGGTGCCGGTCGACCCCATCGCGATGGTTCTCCCGACGATGACCAGATCCGGATCCTGCCGAGCGGCGAGCGCGGCGCGCATTCTGCCGACGCCTTCCTCGATCGAGGTCAATCCACGGCCGGCCGGGCCGTAGGGCCGCGGCAGCACGGTGTCCTCGATGGTCAGCGCCGACACTCCAGCGGTTTCGAGCTCCTGCACCGTGCGCATGACATTGAGCGCATTGCCGTAGCCGTGATCGGCGTCGACCAGCAGCGGCAGGTCGAACGCGCGGTTGATGCGATAGGCCTGCCCGGCGAATTCGCTCAGGGTGATGAGGATCAGGTCGGGCACGCCGAGCACCGTCAGCGAGGCGGTCGAGCCCGCGAACATGCCAACCTCGAAACCCACATCCTGGGCGATCCGCGCCGACAACGGGTCGAACACCGAGGCCGGATGGTAGCAGCGATCGCCTTTGAGAATGGCCCGGAAACGTCGCCGCCGATCGGTCCAGTTCATCGCGTTCCCTCCTTCGTCGGTCGCCTCGCCAGGGCGGAAAGGCCAGCGAAGAGGATGCCGCAATCGCCGCAAATGGCAAGTCGTGCAGTGGTCGCCTCGGCCTGCTATCCGCTCAGTCCATTCCGGACACCGAGACCAGTTCGATCTCGTACATGACCCGAACCTCGCCGGGCTGGCGGTAAGGGTAAGTCTCTTTGCCGAGATATTTCTTCGCCAGTGAATCGATATGCGCGTCCGCGCCTTGCTCCACGGCCCGTCTGACGCGGCCGCGTATCTGGATGTAGCGGTAGGCGTTGTCGGGATCCATAATCGCCAGGGCGACCGGCGCTGCCGGCCGCAAGGTGCGAGACTTGACCCGCCCCTTGGCCGTGTTCACGCGGATCACGCCGTCGGTGTAATCGAACCATACCGGGGTCACCTGAGGCGATCCATCCGCCATAATCGTGGCCAAATTGGCAAAAGCTTTCTTGTGCTGCAGCAAGTCCAGGTATTTGTCGGGAATGACTGCCATCGCGGGCTCCCTTGTTGCGAGGAAAGCGTCTTCGTGCTAACGCCCAGCGGGTAAGTCGATCCCGCGCCGATCCAGCCATGCGACGGAATATCGGCTCCGGGCAAACCGGGCCGTTGCGATCGCCCCTAAATTAGGCTACTTGGCGTTATGCTCTTTTAGAGCCGCGCAACTCTTAAGATAGTTTGGTGGAGGATATGCTTCGAACGATCGAACAGTCCACAATGCGTAAGGTCTATTTGCGCATCCTGCCCTTTGCGGTCCTGACCTACTTTTTCTGCTACCTCGACCGCATCAATGTCGGCTTCGCGTCGCTGACGATGAACAAGGATCTCGGGCTCGATGCCGCGTGGTACGGGATGGCGGCCGGCGCGTTCTTTTGGGGCTATGTGCTGTTCGAGGTGCCGAGCAATATTATTCTCGAAAAAGTCGGCGCGCGCATTTGGATCGCCCGCATCATGATTACCTGGGGGATCGTATCGGGCTGTACCGCTTTTGCAACCGGGCCTTACAGCTTCATGGCGATCCGCTTCCTTCTGGGTCTTGCCGAAGCAGGGCTGTTTCCCGGTTTTGTGCTGTATTTCACTTACTGGTTCCCCGACCAGCACCGCGCCCGGATCAATTCCGGTTTTACCCTGGCACTGCCGATCGCGGTGGCAAGCGGCGCACCAGTCTCGACCGCGCTGTTGGGCTTGAATGGGCTGTGGGGCCTTCACGGATGGCAGGTCATGTACATTCTGGAGGCGATTCCGACCGTGCTGATCGGGATTGCCGTGTTCTTCTACCTGACCGACCGACCGAGCGAGGCGCACTGGCTGCACCACGAGGAAAGGGAGTGGCTGACCGGCAGGATGGTGCACGAACGCCGTCAAATCGAGGCGCATCACGGCGCTGGCCTGTTGCGCGCCTTCTATGATCCCAAGGTGATCATGCTGTCGCTGAACTACATCGGGATCGTCACCGGCAGTCTGGGCATGCTGCTGTTCCTACCGCAGATCATCAAGGAGCTCGGGGTCAGCAATATGGAGGTCGGCTGGATTACGATGATCCCCTATATCGCCGGCGCAATCAGCATGGTGTTTTGCGGCTGGCTGTCCGACCGCATCGGCGACCGGCGGTGGAGCCTGTTCACGACATGCGTAATCTCGACGATCGGGCTGATCATCGCCGGGCTGACAATCGGGACCTGGTGGGCGATGGTCGGCGTCACGATCGCCTCGATCGGGTTCTACGGCACCAAGGGCCCTTTCTGGTCGATGCCGACGATGTTCCTGACCGGCGGCGCCGCCGCCGCAGGAATTGCGTGGATCAACTCTCTCGGCAACCTCGGCGGCTTCTTCGGCCCGACGCTCGTCGGCTGGGCCAAGAATTTGACCGGCAGTTTTGCCGGCGGGCTCTATGCCCTCGCGCTATGTACTGTGGCGTCGGCCCTGATCTCGCTGTTCTGGCTGCACATCCCGCGCCGCGTCGTCGCCGGCGAGGCGGTAGTTCTGGCCAAGTAACAAGCAGCCCGTCTTTCTCCGCGTCCGGGCGTCTATGATGCGGTCACGGACGGCATTCCAGCGACCCAGGTGGCGAATACGTCGATTGTGTCGGGGTCGAGCGCCACCAGGTCGGCGCGGTAGCCAGGCGCAAGGCGCCCGAGCCAACCGTCGATGCCCAGGAAGGCCGCGGGCGCAGTGGTGGCGAGCGGTAAGGCCGCGGCGAGCGGCAGATCGAGCATTCGCACGCAGTTGCGGACCGCGCTCGCCATATCGAGGACGGAACCGGCGAGCGTGCCGTCTGCTGTTGTGCACCTCCCGTCGCGCACGGTGATCCGCTGATCGTATAGCCGGAAGCTCGTCGAGCTGCCGCCGACCGGCGGCATCGCGTCCGTCACCAGCATCGCCTGGCCGGCGCCGCGCAGCGCCAGCCGGAGCATCGCGGGAGCAACATGCTCGCCGTCGACAATGATGCCGAACCACGCGCCGGGCCCCTCGAGCGCGGCCGCGATCGGCCCCGGTTCGCGGCTCGCCAATGGCCGCATCGAGTTGAACAGATGCGTGAAGCCGGTCAGCCCCTCGGACAGTGCGGTCCGGGTTTGCGCATAGGTCGCCATCGAATGGCCGAGTGACACCCGAACGCCTGCACCCGCCAGCTTCGCGACGAAGCCCTCCGGCACCTGCTCGGGCGCCAACGTGACGAGGGTCACGCCGTTGCGCAGCGGCGCCAGCAGATCGGCGTCGCCCGGCTGCGGACGACGGAGCATGCCCCGATCATGCACGCCCGACTTTTCGGGGGACAGGAACGGCCCCTCGTAATGAACCCCGATTACGCTCGGATTGAGGCCCGCCACGACCTCTATGGCGTCGCGGGCCGCCCGCATCTTTTCGGGCGTGTCACTGAGCAAGGTGGGCAGCATTGCCGTCGTGCCGAACCGCCGATGTGCCGCCGCGACGGCGGCAATTCCGCGTGGGCTCGGGTCGTCGTTGAACAGCACGCCTCCGCCGCCGTTCACCTGAGTGTCGACGAACCCGGGAACGAGCCAAGCGCTCCGGGGCAGATGGAGGGTGGAGATAGCCGCGGGCACCTCGTTCCGGCGCATAACGGCGCGGATGCGCGTGTCATCGATCACCACTGCGCAATCGCGGCGCACTGTTGTGCCGTCAAAGACGTGGTCGGCGGTGACCGCGAACTCCATTTCGCTTTAACACTCAATCCTTAAACTGCACGTGTCCCGAGCCGAACCGATGGAAACCGAACGTCACAGCCCGCGCTATAGCGCAATCGAAGCCTGGAGTCCCGGCGACATCCTGGAGGCGATGATCGAGGGCCAGTTCGCTGCAGTCGCCGCCGTGCGGGCCGCCCGTCCGGCGCTCGAGGAGGCTGCGCTCGCGATCGAGCCACGGCTGCGCGACGGCGGCCGTCTCGTTTACGCCGGCGCCGGCACCTCCGGACGCCTCGCGGTTCAGGATGGCGCAGAGCTGATGCCGACCTTCAGCTGGCCGCAGGAGCGACTGCTGTTGCTCATCGCGGGCGGCCGCGAAGCGCTGGTTCAATCCGTCGAGGGCGCCGAAGACGAGAGCGAAGAGGCGATCCGGCTGGTGGAGCGCTGCGAAATCGATCGGCGCGATGTGCTGATCGCCGTCGCCGCGAGCGGGACGACGCCGTTCACTCTGGCTTGCCTGCGCGAAGCAAAGTGGCGCGGAGCCCTGACCATCGCGATCGCCAACAACCGGGACACCCCGCTGCTCGCCGAGGCCGAGCACCCGATATGGCTCGATACCGGCCCGGAGCCGATCGCCGGATCGACCCGCATGAAGGCCGGCACCGCCCAGCGGATCGCACTCAATTTGTTGTCGTCGCTGGTGATGATCCGGCTCGGCCGGGTCTATCGCGGCCTGATGGTCGACCTCAAAGCCGTCAACAAGAAATTGCTCCGGCGCAGCGAGAAGATCCTGCTGGAGCTTTCCGGCCGCAGCCGCGAGGAGGTGCAGGACGCGCTCCACCGCGCCGGCGGCAGTGTCAAAGTCGCACTGCTGTTGCTCGAAGGCTGCGATCTCGACGAAGCTACGAGGGTGTTGGACCGGTCGGGTGGTCAGTTGCGCGCGGCGAGAGCTCTGGTCGAGACCGGTAGGGGCTCGAAGTAAGACACCTGATACCCGGATCAAAACCGGTCCCCGATCGCTCGACGCCATCACGGCCGGACTTGATCCGGCCATCCGCGTGCCCGACACTGCCCCCCTGAGAAGGCGTGGATCACCGGGTCAAGCCGGTCAAGCCCGGTGATGACGTGCAGGGATAGGGCCGATTTGAGAAACGCGATGATCCCGGCAAGCGAAGGGGAGGTTACGAAACCCGAAGGTCGGTGCACTCAAGTTGGAGGCGAGATGACCGAAACGCCCTCCACGCTGGATACTGCGGAACGCGCGTTCTGGTCATGGCTCGGTTTCTGGGTGCAGATGCTCCTGCTCGGCGTAGTCGCGATCCTCGGCGCGTTTGCCGCAAGCGGCGCGGAGCGACCCGGGGATTACGCGTGCGGCATGGTGCTGATGTTCTCGGTAATCGCCCTTGCGTTTTTGCGCCTGAAGCAGCGGCTCGACGGCGGCGAACCCGGCTGGAGCGACCTCATACTCGTCGGCGACATGTGGAACCTGGCACTGGTGATCCCGCTCTTCGCGGTAATCGGCCTCGCCGGCTTGTTTATCGCCCATGCGTGGGCAGAGGGCGCGATGCACGCAGCGGGGATCGCGCTCTTCGTCGTCAGCGGCGCGATCATCTTTCTCGACATGAAGCACGTGTTCGACCGCATGGAACCGCCCGGGAACTGACGTGCCGACCGTGCTGTCGATCCAGTCATGGGTGGCCTGCGGCAATGTCGGCAATACCGCGGCCCTCTTTCCATTGCAGCGCCTGGGATGCGAGACTTGGTCGCTCAACACGGTCGCGTTCTCGAACCACACCGGTCATGGGAAATGGCGCGGCGTTGCCGTCCCGGCGCAGGAGATCGCGAGTTTGTTCGAGGGCATTGCCGAACTGGGGATACTGCGGCGCTGCGACGCCGTGCTGTCCGGCTATCTGGGAGACGCTGAAGCCGGCCGCGTGCTGCTCGACATCGTCTGCCGGGTCAAGGAAGCGAACCCGCGGGCATTGTTCGCCTGCGACCCGGTCATGGGCGATGTCGGACCCGGCTGGTATGTCCGAGCCGGCGTGCCGGAATTCTATCGCGACCATGCAATCGCGGTGGCCGACATCGTGACGCCGAACCGTTTCGAGCTCGAATGGCTGACCGGCCGTCCGGTTGCCACACTCGCGGAAGCGGCTGCGGCGGCGGCCGGGCTGCGCGAGCGCGGCCCCGGCATCGTCCTCGTCACCAGCCTCGATCTCGCCGATGACCGCATCGCGGTGGTCGCAGCCGGCCCCGACGGCGTCTGGGCGGTCGATACGCCGCGCCTGCCGATCGAGGCGACCGGGTGCGGCGATGCCGTTGCCGCGCTCTTCCTCGGCTGGTTGCTTAGAGGCAAGCCGCTGCCGGAGGCGCTCGCCACCACCATCGCCGCGATCTATGGCGTGATCGAAGCGACGATGCGCTCCGCGAGCGGCGAATTGGCGCTGGTCGCGGCGCAGGACGAGCTCGTCTCGCCGAAGCAATCGGTTTCACTGCAGCAATTATAGGGGCTGGCAAATGGCATCAGCAGACAAGATCGCCGTCATCACCGGCGCCGGCAGCGGCATTGGCCGCGCCTCGGCCCTCGCCTTGTTGGAGGCGGGCTTCGCCGTTGTATTGGCCGGCCGGCGGCGCGCAATGCTCGAGGAAACCGCTGCATTGGCGAAAGCGCCGCCGCCGCGCACCTTGGTCGTGCCGACCGATGTCTCCGATCCCGCCTCGATCGCCGCCCTGTTCGATGCGGTCAAACAGGCCTATGGCCGCATCGACCTGTTGTTCAACAATGCGGGGACCAGCACGCGCGGCATCCCGTTCGAGGAATTGACCTTCGAGCAATGGAGGAACGTCGTCGCGGTCAACCTGACCGGCTCGTTCCTGTGCGCGCAGCACGCCTTTCGCATGATGAAGGAGCAGCAGCCGCAAGGCGGGCGCATCATCAACAACGGCTCGGTTTCGGCGCATGTGCCGCGGCGTCATTCGACCCCCTATGTCGCGACCAAGCATGCGCTGACCGGGCTCACGCGGTCGTTGTCGCTGGATGGGCGCGACTACAATATCGCCTGCGGCCAGATCGACATCGGCAACGCTGCGACGACCCGCAACGAGGACACCGCGCGCGGCCGCTTGCAGGCCACCGGCCGGGTCGAGGCCGAGCCGCGCATGGATGTCGAGCACGTCGCCCGCGGCGTCGTCTACATGGCCACCCTGCCGCTCGAAGCCAATGTGCAGTTCATGACTGTGATGGCGACCAAAATGCCCTATATCGGCCGCGGCTGAACCGCCCGCCCCTCTGGCGATTGCAACTGTGATTGAGGAAAAAATGACGCTTCGCTGCTCTTACAACGAGTATGGCGGGATTCACCGGGTGGTTGTAATCGCCGAACTCGAGGCTGCCAGTAAACCAGGCGCAACATGCTTATGTCGTGACCTGGATTATGGACAGGGAGTCTTCTGCGTCGCGGCCGAACTTCGTCAAATGCCGCAAATGCGAGAATTTCAGAGTGCACCAAACCGGTAAAGAAACTGTGCGCGGGGCCGGCTTTCATGTTGTCTTGGCGATCGCCGCGAAGCGGTCGAGGTAGCGCGCGCCGACGACCTCTGGATCGTAGAGTTGGCGAATGCGGGCTAGTCGCGGCACGGCCGAGCCGCTCGGCGAGTGCGCGGTCGTCGGCAATTTTGCGCATTGCGGCGGCGGCCTCGCCGATATCGGGTTTGGCCCATACCTGGCCGTCCGCTCCGGGATATTCATTCTTGCCGACGGGAACCAGCTCACCGCCGACGAGGAGCGCGGTCTCGGCGGTGGCGAAGTCGCGGGTGCCGGAGTAGTCGGTCGTGATGACCGGTTTGCCGAGCAGCATCGCCTCGGCGGGGCCACGGCCGAAGCCCTCGGAGCGGTGCAGGGATACGAAACAATCCGCCAACGCCACGAGCGCGATCGCGCGGGGTCTGGCGAGTTCCTGATCGATGACGAGGATCCGCGGGTCCTCGCGGACCGCCTCATTCAGCGCATCGCGCTCCTCCGGCTTCCAGGCGGAGCCGATCGTCTTGAGCACGAGGCAAACCGTAGCCTCGCTGTGCGGAAAAGCGCGGCGAAACGCGGCGATGGCGGCGTGCGGATTCTTGCGGCTGGTATAGGAGCGGAAATCGAAGCTGAAGTAGAAGATGAATTTGTCGTCGGGGAGGCCGAAATCGGCGCGCTTCAAGCCGGGTTCGGGCGCCGGGATCGCCACCGCCGGCGGCATCAGAAAAACCGGTTTGGTCGTCGCCGGCGCGATCGCTTCGTAGGCGAACCGGCTGGCGGCCCAGACCTCCTCGACAAAGGCGAAGGAGGATCGCCACTCCTCGGGGAATCTGGCCAGTTCCCAAGCCCAATACCCGATCGTATAGCCCCGCTCGATGCCGCGTTCGCGCAAAAACAGGTAGTCGAAAAATGCCGTGTCGGCATTCAAGTGCACGAGGTTGATGCCGGGCGGCTCGGCGAATGCGGCGGCCGGCCGGCTGTCCTCCGTCGTGATCGCCCCGGAGAGGCGGTCGAGCACCGCCCATTGGCAGCAGTGCCGACTGAGCGCGAACGCGCTCATGCGCAGATCTTCGGCGCGCCCGGAAATGAGGCCGGCATAACCGACCAGGCAAAGATCGCGCGTGATCGCCGGCTCTGCGGGCGCTTTTGACATTCGCTGCGAGACGCAATCTTCGAGTTCGAATCCCCCGATCCCCTCGCCGGCCAGCCGCTCGTGCAGAGCCGAGCGGCCTTCATGCGTATTCAGATCGCAGCGCGCTTGCAATTCAGGCCGCAGCTCCCACAGCCCGACGGCGAGATTGTCGAGCGGCACGAAGGCGTCCGCCGCCTCCGGTGCGATCCGCGACAGCCATTCCAACGGGCTGCGGACAAAGCTGCGAGGCCAGCCATAGCGCCGGCGCATGGTGCCGCATGCCCATACCGCGACGCAAAACCGCGCTTGCCGAGTATGCGGAAATTGCCGGGCGGTATCGCGATATGGTCCATCATAAAGCGGCGCCACAATCCGCAGTAGCCGGGTTACCGGTAGTTCCGGATCGGGCGTATCGAGAAACGGCGCCAGTGCGGGCTCGATCAGCGCGACCGCGACGCACCCGTCCCGGACACCTTGCGTCAGACACCAGCCGATATAGTCGAGAATTTCCGAGCGGGTCCGAGTGGCGAAGTGTAGGCGAACGTCCTGTCGCAGTTCCCAGAGCAATGCCAATGCCCGGGGCATCGGGATGCCGGCAGGCTCGGCGATGGTCTGCGCCAGCCACGCGTCGACCTTTCGGTCAGCAGGCAATGAGCCGTGCGGCGGCCAGCGCGGGGCCGGCCGAAGCAGAGAGGTCCCTTGCTGCAGCAGGGCCAGGGCTGCCTCGATCGAGAGCTGGTCCAAACCGAACGACTCGCCTTCCCGGCCGAGCCACAGCGCGAAATCGCGGCGATGCAGCGGGTTTGCCAGATCGAACCGCGCCCGCACCCGAGGCTCCGACCGCCACAGCTCGACCATCAGCCGCGTGAGGGCAGGCGGCCCAAAAATCGCGAGGCGCGGATCGGGTTCGTCGAGAGCCGCTCTCCGCTCTTCAGGGGATTCAGGGGGGAGAGGGAGGGGCCCGTCGCAAAGCAGCGGGAGGGTGAGGTGCGGCAGGTTCAGGGCCAATACCGTCGGGCTCTTAGTTCAGTTAGCGCCGGCACAACCTCAGTCTGCGTCCCATTCCTTCATTCCTCATTAAGGGGGGTCGGCGATACTGACCGGGTCCTCAAGCGTGGCGCAGCCGATAAAAGTCGTCCTCGGCTCGACGATCTGGCAGCAGGGCGGGCCCTCCTTCATATCCGGCCGGCAGCATTATTCTTACAGGAGCGCACGGCGAAAATTCGAGACGGCGCTGCGCTGTCTCGACGTCGAACTCCACGACGTCCCGCGACCCGAGGTCTAATGCCGCGCCGGTTTCGCGCGTGTTCCTCGACGAGACCTCGTGCCACCTGATCTTCAAGCCCACCGAATGGATCCGCCTGCTCAAAGGGGTGAGCAATTCGTCACGCTCGCGTATTCACAGCAATGAGCGCAGCAGGTCCAGATAGGCCGGCAGAGTGACCGTTTGGACGTCGTAACGTTCGATCGCAGCCTGCCGCGCCGCTGTGCGAATTTTGTTGCCGGCACTGTCGTTATTGGTCGCGAGTGCACTCGCAATCCGGTCGGCCAGCGCCTCCACATCGAAGAAATCGACCAGGCGGGCGTTCTCGCCGTCGCGTATCACTTCCTCGACCGGCGGCGTGCGGGAGCCGACGACGAGACAGCCAGCCGACATCGCTTCGAGCAACGACCATGACAAAACGAATGGGTAGGTGAGATAGACGTGAACCGTCGAGATCTGCAACACGGTCAGATATTGCTGGTAAGGCAGATGCCCGAGAAAGTGGACGCGCCGCAGATCGATCCTGCCGTCCAGTTCATCGAGCATTTGCGCCCGCCAGCTGAGGGCCCCTTCAGCCTGGCGTCCATAGCTGACGCCGTCATTGCCGACGATCAGCACCTGCGCCGCCGGCCGCGTTTGGAGCACCCTCGGCAGGGCTCGCATGAACATATGAAAACCGCGGTAGGGTTCGAGGTCGCGCGCGCTATAGGTGACAATCTCGTCCCTCCGCGACAGGGAGCGGCCGCTGCTCAGCCAGAGGCGCGCCGTCGGGTCCGGCCGCACCAGGCTCGTATCGACCCCTTCATGGACGACTGTGATGCGGTCCTGGTAGCGTTTGGGATATTGCGAGCGCTGCCATTCGGTTGGGCTCTGGCCCCAATCGACCGCGTCGAGACCGAGCAGGTTCAGCGCATTGCGCGTCCGCAGCCGCATCGGCGCGTCGGGCTCCGGCGGGAATTCAGGATCGAAATCGACATCCGATCCGCTCGCCCGATAGAAGAATTCAAAATAGCCGAGCAGCGGGATTTGCGGCCATAAATCCTTGACGTAGAGAATTTCTCCCCAGCCGTTGTGGCCGATCACGATGTCCGGCACAAACCCGTCGCGGGCGAGCCATTCGCACAGCCGCGCCACCGCCAGCCCGTTCGCCACCCCTCCCTCCAACTCGCGCGTATAAGCGTGCCCGTCGCCAGAGGGCGCAGGCGGTTGGTATTCGAGCTTGCGGACCCCAGCGATCTGGGCAGCCCGCGGCTGGGTGATGAAGCTGACTTCATGCCCGCTCTGCGCCAGATGGCGCGCGATATGGACGTATTGGCCAGGCATGTTCTGGTGGATGAACAAAAACTTCATCGATTCAGCCTCGCCCGGGTTTGTGACCCGTAGCCCACAAATCGAACGAAGTGCCCTGGCGCAGGGAGACGTCGAGGAATCCCGCTTCGATCAGCAGCTTGTGCAAGCTTCGCGCGGTAAATCCGGTGCGATGCGCCATAAACTGGTTCCCGCGCGCCAACGAAGCAGTGTGTCCGAAGATCATGTCGAGCGGCGTGATCGGGCCGCTTTGGGAGATGTAGGCGCTGTCCTCGAGCCGATCCTCGGCGACGAGCCGAGCGACCTGCTGCAGGTCCGGCAATGTCAGCAGCAGCAGGCCATGCGGCTTCAGCACTCGCAGAAACTCGGCGAGCGCCCGCGGCACTTCGTGGCGCTGCAGATGTTCGAGATTATGTGAGGACCACACGGCGTCGACCGAATTGGCGGCGATTGGACTGATGTCGGTTATCGAGCACACTATGTCGGGTTGCACGGCAGGGTCGAGGTCGAGCCGAAACTCGCGCCATTCGGGTCCGTGAAAATGGCGGTGCAGCTTCTGCCGCAACGGATAGCCGCAGCCGACATTCAACACGGTCTTGGACAGCGCGGCGCCGGCATCGGACGAGTATGGGCCGGGCGAGCCGGTATCGGGCAAGCCAGTGTCGGACAAGCCAGTGTCGGACAAGCCGGTGTCGGACAAGCCGGTGTCGGGCAAGCCTATGTCGGGCAAGCCTATGTCGGGCACTAGCGGTACCTCGCCTTCGGAGCGATTTGATGGCCGCCGACCTAATGATGAGACCGTCGGATCAGGCGCACATTGATCGCCTCCAGGGGGTCGTCGGAAGTTGTCGGAATACAGAGTTCGCCATTGCGCTGCGGCCCCGTCACGCCACTCTCGAAAAAGGCGCCCTGGTAGACGACGTCGAACCGCTCTGCGGCATGGGACGCCAGACGGATCGCGAACCCGGTCAACGGAAGCCCCTGCCCACGCGTGCCGCAGAGCTTGGCATCGGTGACCCAGGGCGTCTGTCGCCCCTTCGGGCCCAACGCCTTGAATTCGATGTCGCGCGCCAGCAATGTGTCGATCGGACGGATGCTGAAGGCTTCGATGCGCAATTTCTTGCCGCGATTGCCGACCCAGCCTTCCCCTGGAAAGCGTCGGTCCCCGAGCCGCTCCAGATGGAGCACGATTTCGCTGCGGATTTCCTCCGGCGCGCCAGCCGGATCGGGGGATCGGGGCGCCGCGCCATTCGAACGGGACCGATCGAGCCGCCGTACGTGGAGATCGGGTACGGTTACGGTCTGCGCCGGAAGACCATAGGCGGTGACGAGTACATGTGCGCCACCCGCCGGCGACTTGACAATAACCGTGCCACCCTCCCGGTCGAGCCAGCTATTGCCGCCGGCGGAAGTGCCGATGATCTCTGCACTCCGTTCTCGCTCGTTCCACAGCGCGCAGACGTGCACCGCGGGCACTTGGAGACTGGACACCTGGCCGAGGATGCCGAGGCTCTCGCCGATTTCGATGGCGTGAAGACCCTGCTCGAGCGCCACGATATTGGCCATTGTGGAAGGCTGATCGGATCTCTCGGGGGTCACTTCCGGCATCGCGTCGGTCGGCTCGAAGCGGCCGGCCTTAATTGAATGGATCACGATTTTTCTCTGTTCACGGGAATGACGTGTTAGATCGCTCTCAATAAGAGTGCCCTCTCGATTAACGCGCAAATCTGACGTCTTTGTTAATCTCGCCCCGAATAACCAAATGAACAGTCTATCTATTTCAAGAGAATTCAAACAAATACCTGATGATTTCATGGTAAATAAACTGATTTCAAAACATTTCTGATTGCTACGGCTTGCGACAATTTGCTATACACAGTTGCAGCATAAGATCAGGATCAACTGTCGATGAGCGCAGCCACAACTATATTGTTTGCACGTGAAGATTTGTCGATACCGGGGGGTGCAGAGGTCGGGATATCAGGACCCGGTCAGCCGGACTCGATCCAAGCCCATTTTTTTGACCTGATCAGCCGCAGCAGCCCCGATGTGATCGTCCTCGATTTCAGCCGTGGGGCGGGCGCCGGTACCGATACGATACTCACGGTAAGGCGGCGGACCGAAATTCCGATACTGGTGGTGTGCGGTCCCGAACAATCAAAAATAGAAGATTACCGCATTGCCGGTGCGGCGGATTGCATTGCCGCACCGGTCGACATCGTCGGCTTGAACCAGACAATACAACGGATCGTGCGGGTCAGGAGCCGCGGCAGGCCGGTGGCGAGCAGAGCTCCCGACAATTTCCGCTTCGCCGGAGTTGGTTTTTATCCCGCCCGCAATCTGCTCACGGGACCAGCCGGCAACAGCATAGACCTGACAACCTCGGAGGCCCGTCTGCTGACGCATTTCGTGTCGCGGCCTTGGACGCTCTGCACACGCAGCGAAATCGGCGAACTGCTTTATGGACGCGAGCACTCGGTCGGCGACCGTGCCATCGATGTCGTGGTCAATCGCCTTCGTAAAAAGCTGGTGTTGGCCGGCGGGATTGACGCGGAGCAGCTGATCAAAACCGAGTTCCGCCACGGTTATTTGCTGGCGGCCGAGGTGGCGACATTGCCCCATGAGGCATCGCTCCCGCCCCGTACCGTCGTGGCTCCGCGGCACTCATGACGACCATCTTCGGGCCGCAGGACTGCAGTCGTGCTCCCGCTGCCGGGGCGGCGCTGCTCGGCGCTTTGGCAATCGTCGCACGGCATCGCGGGCTGCATCTCAGTCCCGCGCAGCTGCGCCGCGATCACCCGATAGCAGCAGACGGCCCGACGCCGGAAGAGTTGCTCCGGATTACCCGCGCCACGGGCCTGAGGGCAGTGCCAGCGCGGCTCGGCTTTGATGATCTGATGCAAATGGGGCGGGCATTGCCTGCCGTCCTGCTGCTCAAGAACGGCTGCGCTATGGTTCTGCTGCGGGCCGAGGCAAAGGCACAGCCGCCGCATGTCGTGGTGCAAGACCCTTTGGCGGGCGACGATGCGCTTCTGACCCTAGACGCGCAGCGACTGGCTTTGGCATGGTCGGGCGAAGTCATCCTGATCAAGCGCGACTACCGCCTTAGCGACGAGGAACAACCGTTCGGGCTGCGCCTGATTGCGGCGCAGCTGTTCCGCGATCGCCGCCTCGTCCGGGACATTGGCATGGCTGCGATCCTGCTCAGCCTCTTGGCGCTCGGTCCGATCATGTTCTGGCGGTTGCTGATCGACCGGGTCGTCTATTTCCACAGCCTCGACACGCTTGCTGTGTTATGCGTCACGATGCTGGTGTTGATCACATTCGAGACGATCTTCGGGTATCTACGCCGATTTCTCGTTCTTCACATCACCGCCCGGATCGACGCGCAGCTTTACACCTACATGTTCAACAAGGTGCTGAACCTGCCGCTGGATTTTTTCGAGCGGTCATCGACCGGGATGATCACCCGCGACATGAACGAGATGTTCAAGATCCGCGGGTTCTTGACGGGACAGGTATTCGGCACGGTTCTCGACAGCTTCGTGTTGCTGGTGTTCTTGCCGATCATGTTTTTCTTCAGTGCGATCCTGACCGCAACCGTGCTGGGGTTTTGCGGGCTGATCTGCCTGTGGATCATCTGGATGCTGCCGACCTTGCGCCGCAAGGGCGCTGCCGCGTTCCGCGCGGAAGGTCTAAAAAACGCGTTTCTGGTGGAAAACCTGCAGGGCATTCGGACGGTGAAATCACTGGCGCTCGACGCCCGCCAGCGGCACGAGTGGGATGTCCGCGTCGCCACCGCGGCGCGGCTGCGCCTCGAGGAGGGGCGGACCGCCAATGTCATCCAGACTGTCGTCACGCCCCTCGAGAGGCTGATGGTCAACGGCACCTTTGCGCTCGCCGTTTATCTCGCGATCACCACGAACGATCAGGTCTATATCGGTGCGCTGATCGCGTTCATGATGCTGACCCAGCGGGTAGCCGCTCCCTTGGTCCAACTGTCGCAATTGCTGCAGCAATATGATGAGGCGCAGCTTGCGGTTAAGGCGGTCTCCAACCTTGTCAATCAACCCGCCGAGGAGGGACGGTCAAAGGCTGGAATCCGTACCCCGCTGAAGGGGCGCATCGAGTTCGAGAATGTGCGATTTAGCTATCGCGGCTCGTCCTCGCCGGCGCTCGACGGCGTCTCGTTCACCGCCCCGGCGGGCACCATTCTCGGCATCATGGGGCGCAGCGGCTCAGGCAAAACCACCGTAACCCGGCTGCTGCAGATGCTGCATGCCAATTACGAGGGACTGATCAAGATCGACGGTAATGACTTGCGGGAAATCGACGTCGACCATCTGCGCTCCAGCCTCGGGGTGGTGCTGCAGGACAATTTTCTGTTCAGCGGCACGATCCGCGAGGCGATCGCCGCGTCAAAGCCGGATGCGAGCTTCGAGGAGATTGTTTACGCCGCACGGCTCGCCGGGGCGGAGGAGTTCATCGAACACCTGCCTCGCGGCTATGAGACCCATGTCCAGGAGGGCTCCTCCAATCTCTCGGGTGGGCAGCGCCAGCGCCTGGCGATCGCCCGCGCGCTGATCGGCGACCCGCGCATCCTGATTCTCGACGAGGCGACCAGCGCTCTCGACGCCGAGAGTGAAGCGATCGTGAATGCCAATTTGCTGCGGATCGCCAACGGCCGCACCCTCGTGATCATTTCTCACCGCCTTTCAGTGCTGGTGAAAGCCGACATCGTGTTGGTGCTCGAACGCGGCCGGGTCTACGATGCCGCACGGCACGACGAGCTGCTCGAGCGCTGCGACATCTATCGCGGGCTCTGGCATCAGCAAAATCAGCATCTCCAAACCAGGCCAACTCATGCGCTTGTTCCGATTCGCGCCGGCACTGCGGCGTAACCCGCCGCCCGATGCGCTGATCCGGATCTTTCAGTCCGAGGTCAGCGAGGTCCGGGAGGATCCCGAACCGGCACAGTTGCGGTCTACGCTGCATGTGCTGGCCGGCCTATTCGTCGCTCTGCTCGCGGTCAGCTTCTTTATGCAGATCAACCGCGTCGTAACGTCGTCTGCGGGCCAGATCGTCACGACGGAGCCGTCCATCGTTTTGCAGGCGCTCGATCCCTCGATCATCAAGAGCCTGGACGTGCAGGAAGGCGAGCGCGTCAAACGCGGACAGCTCTTGGCGACGCTCGATCCGACGTTCGCCGCCGCTGACGTTGGCGCGGCGGCCGCGCAGATCGCCAGCCTCGAAGCCCAGATCTCCCGCACCGAGGCGGAGCTGGCGCACCGCGACTTCAACCCGCCTGTGACGATCAGGCCGGAGGCTGCCTACACGAACCTGCAGCGGGCGTATTACCTGCAGCGCAAAGGCCAGTTCGACGCGCAGCTGCGCGCCTATGACGAGCAGATCGCGCAAAACAAGGCGACGATCCGCAAGCTGAAGGACGACCTCGCCCATTATGAAGATCGGGTCAAGATCTCACAGGAGATCGAGGGTATGCGGGCCAATCTGGCGGCCAACCAGGTCGGCAGCCGCCTCAACCTGCTGACCGCGACGGATCAGCGTCTCGAAATTCTGCGGACACAGGATTTCGACCGCAATGGTCTTACGGAAGCCGAGCACCAGCTTGCTTCCACGATCGCCAATCGCGACGCCTTTGTCGAGCAATGGGAAGGACAGGTCAGCCAGGAGCTGGTAACGGCGCGCAATTCGCTGGACACTGCACGACAGCAGATGGCCAAGGCGTCCAGGCATCAGGATCTGGTGCGTCTCGAGGCGTCCGAAGACGCAGTCGTCTTGAAATTGGCGAAGCTGTCGGTCGGCTCGGTTCTGAAAGAGGGTGATCCATTGATCACGCTCGCCCCGCTGCATTCGCCGGTCGAAGCGGAGGTGCACATTGCCACGCGCGAAATCGGCTTTGTCCGCCCAGGCGACAGCGCCACTGTGAAGCTCGACCCGTTCAGCTTTGTCGAGCACGGTACTGCTTCGGGTTACGTGCGCTGGATCAGCGAGGGCGCGTTTTCGCAGGATGACAACGGCGGCGCTGCCGATCCCTATTACAAGGCGCGCATTGCGATGACAGAAGTCAAACTCCATGCGGTGCCGGACAGTTTCAGGCTGGTGCCGGGCATGACCCTGACCGCCGACATCAGTGTCGGGTCGCGCTCCGTCTTCATGTATGTGCTGAAAGGCGTGATCCGCAGCGTCAGTGAGGCGATGCGCGAGCCGTGAGGATGACGCCGCCTGCCGCGCCGCCGCTGACCCCGGCTACCGCCCCCAGCCTTCCCTCGCCCGCCGGCGAGGGAGGGTTAGGAAGCGCTCCCACTTCTCCCTCGCCTGGTTGCGGGGCGGGGAGGGGGCAAGCGGGGCGAAGCAGGATCCTGTGGCTCGATGCGTGGCCGCGCGATCCCGGATCTGCCGTGGAGCGCGGCCGGGAGGCTTATGAACGTGGCGATTACGCCGCGGCCCTGAAGGAATGGTCTGCGGCGGCTGCCACCGGAGATCCGGAGGCCTCGTATCGGCTGGGCTTGCTCTACGCCCGCGGACATGGGGTTCTCGCCAATCTCGCCGACGGCGCTGCCTGGTACCGGCGGGCGGCGGAGCAGGGCCACGCTATGGCGCAGCATCAGCTCAGTCTGCTGCATCTCGACGGCTGCCGCACGCATTCATCAAATTTTGTGCGATGGTATGGGGCCGCTGCCAAGCGCGACCCCGAGGCCGCCGACCACAATCGAACGCTGCTCTTTCCAAACGGGTTCGCCGTCCCAAATGATCCGGCCGAAGCGCTGCGCTGGAGCCGAGCGGCCGCCGAGCAGGGGATCGCCGACGCGCAGGCCAATACCGGGCTGATTTACGCACGCGGAATCGGCTGCGGGCGGGATTATCTGGAAGCGCGGCGCTGGTACGCGCTTGCCGCTGCTCAGGGCAGCGCCGCTGCCGAGCTCGGCCTCGGCATCCTCTACGCCAACGGCCACGGGGTGGAACAGAACCTCACCGCTGCCGCGGGCTGGTACGAGAAAGCCGCCGAAAAGGGCTATGCCGCGGCGCAAGTGGCGCTCGGGCTGATGCACCTGTCGGGTCAAGGCGTCGGCCGCGACATGGATCAAGCTGCCGAATGGTTCACCAAAGCCGCCGAGCAAGGCAACGCGCGGGCACAGTACAATCTGGCGCTGCTCACCCTGGGCGGCAACGGTCGGCCGCGCAACGTGTGCGCCGCCGAAACGTTGCTGCGCCAAGCGGCGCGGCAAGGTCTCGTGCCGGCGGCGGTGCGCCTCGCCCAGATGTATGAGACTGGAGAGGCCGCGCTGCCGAACCTTATCGAGGCCGCGAAATGGTATCGCGCCGCCGCCGACGCCGGCGACGCCGAGGCGCAATTTTGCCTCGGGCGGCTCTACGCCCGCGGCGAGGGCGTCCCGCAGGAGCTGGGCGACGCCGCCAAATGGTTTCAAAAAGCCGCAGAGCAGGGCATTGCGGTCGCGCAGGTCAATATCGCTGCGTTTCACCTACAGGGGACCGGGGTCGCGCGCGACGCGGTAAAGGCGGCCGAGTGGTACCGGCGGGCGGCCGAGCAAAGCGTCACAACCGCCCAGGTTCGCCTCGGATATCTCTACCTCGCCGGTGAGGGCGTCCCGCGCGATCCGGAGGCCGGGGTGGGGTGGCTGCGCCGGGCGGCCGAGGCCGGCGATCCGGAAGCCCAAACCGCACTCGGCGTGCTCTACGCACGGGGTGAAAGTGTCGGCCGCGATTTTGACCGCGCCGCGTCATTGATCCGGCAGGCGGCGGATTCAGGTCATCCCCCCGCCCTCGTCCAGCTCGGACACCTCTACGTGCAAGGGCATCTCGACGAGCCCGAAGAGGGCGCGGCGATGCGCTGTTATCGCGCCGCTGCCCAGGCGGGCAATCTGGAGGCACAGCGCCTTCTCGCGTGGAATTGCCTGAACGGGCACGGCGTCGCCCGCGACACGGCCGCAGCGGCGCTGTGGTTCCGCAAGGCGGCCGAGCAGGGCGACGCCAGCGCGCAATTCCAACTGGCGGCAATGTATTGCACCGGCACCGGCGTCGTCCGCAACCTCGCCGAAGCGATCAAATGGTACCGCCACTCGGCCGAGCAGGGCGACCGCTACGCGCAATACAACCTCACCGTGATGCTGCTGAAGGGTCAGGGCACAGCGCAGGATGCCCAAGAGGCGTTCTATTGGTGCTGCCTGGCGGCCGAACAAGGCTTGGCCGAAGCCCAGCGCCAGCTGGGTGACCTATACCACGCCGGCCACGGGGTGGCCGCCGACGTTACGCTGGCCGAGGCTTGGTATGAGAAGGCGGCAGACCAAGGGGACTCCGGGGCCGCAGCAAAGCTCCGCCGTCCGATCGAGACCCGAGCCGCCGGGGCAGAATGACGGCAGAGTAGTTCACTCCACCTTCAGTGCAGCCGGTTGAATAGACTCAGCACGGCGAATACAGCCACCAGCCAAATTACTTCCAGCACCGTCGAGACGACGATCTTCCACTTGCCGTCGTCTTGCCCCGCGGCAAGGCGGCGCATATCCGCCTCAATCTCCCGATTCCATTCCCGGGCAATGCGCTTGCTGTCGCGCTCCATGAAAAAATCCGATCGCGGCAGGGGACTGGTTGAAACCTGACCTCACAACCGATCTTTCCATGCATTCGGCAACCAAATACCTGAACGGCCACAGCGATGTTATTTCCGGAACGTTGACGACGCCGCGGGAGGATGAATTCTGGGCACGCCTCCGCACCGCGCGCAGCAGCGGCGGCGCCATACTCGGCGGTTTGGACGCCTATCTTCTGCTCCGCGGCATGCGGACACTCTTTATGCGGGTCGAGCGCGCCTGCCGCTCGGCGCAGGAAATCGCCGATGTTTTTTCGCGAAATCCTCAAGTGCTGGAGGTGCTCTACCCGGGGCTTCCCGGGCATCCCGGTCACGCCGTCGCGGCGCGGCAGATGACCGGCGGCTTCGGCGGCATGCTCAGCATCCGCGTGCGCGGCGGCGCCGAAGCTGCAATCCGCGTGCCGGCAGGCGTCGAGATCTGGCAGCGGGCGACCTCGCTCGGCGGCGTCGAGAGTCTCATCGAGCACCGCGCCTCGGTCGAGGGTGCCGACAGCCCCGTCCCGCCCGACCTGCTACGCCTTTCGACCGGGATCGAGGATCCGGGAGATTTGATCGCCGACCTGGAAGCCGCGCTCAGCGGGTGAGGCGGGCCACACCGGACCAAACGCGTCTCGACCACGCGATTCGCCATATTTGGCTGTGTATTCCCGCAGGAAACCCGCAAACCAGTGCGGTTTGTTGCTTGTGCAGTCCGGCGGCGTAATATTAACGAATGTCTGCAACCGACGCCGATACTCAAGCGGAGCGGACGAGGCTTCGCCGAGAAAGCCGAACCTGGGGGCTGATCCGCAGGGCACTCCCCCTCCGCAGATCGATCGGCTCTCTGGTTTATCTGATATCGATTGGGCTGATAGCGGGCTGGATAATCGCCGTTTTCTTTGGCGCCAGCTTTTACTTGCTGATGCCCCGGCCGGCAAAACTGGAGCCCAGTGTGACCCCGAGCAGCACCAGCGTTAATGCTTCATCAGCGGAGGCGCCTTCACTGGTGGGAGCAACGAGCATGCCGGACCAGCTTTCCACCCCGCCACCCCCCCAGCTGTCTCAACCGATGGGTGATGCGGCTGCGGGTAAGGATCGGCCCGCCGTCGTGGCCGGCAGCCAAAATGCCGCCAATGCAAATCCGTTACCGATGCCGGCCGAGGCTACGATCACCCATCTGGCTGAACAGCCTCCAGGGCAAGCGCTTGCAGTGGAGCCCGGCACTCCTTCTCCAGCCGCCGTCGAAGCGGCCCCGATGCTCGCGCCTCATAGGCAGCTTCCCACCGCGCCCGAACCGCGCAGGAGGTCGCTAACCTCCCGGTCTCTATCACCTCGCAAGCCGCTCGAGCGGCGACCCTCGAATACCCGACCGGCACAGCCGCATGCCCCGGTGAGCGCAATTGAAGATGTTTTGCATAAGCATTCCCGTGTTCTCAAGTGACGGGTTGCGGGGTGCTCAAGACCCTTGATCCTCCCGATCGGGAGCTCGCGAAGAAGGCGCAGGAGGCGGCTGCCCGAGCCTATGCCCCCTATTCGCTCTTTGCGGTGGGTGCGGCTGTGCGCAGCAAATCGGGAGCGATCCATGCTGGCGCCAATCTCGAGAACGCCTCCTCAGGCCTGACGATCTGCGCCGAGGCAGCCGCGCTGAGCCTGGCCAATTCGGCGGGCGAGCCAGAGATCGATGCGATTGCGGTTGTCGGCTTCAACTTCACAGACAAGGCCGGCGCCTCGCGGTTGGTTGCGCCTTGCGGGTCTTGCCGCCAACTCATCGCCGAGGCCGCGCAGCGAGGCAAATTGCGACGTGCGCGTAATCTGTTGTAATGGCGAGCTCAGCAGCATTGCCGTCTGGACCATAGCCGAGTTATTGCCGAACGCCTTTGGACCCGAGAATTTGGCGATCAGCCGACGATGGCCGGCATTGCGGGAAGAGTTGCGCGCGTGTGTCGGGCGGCTGATCGCGATTCGCAAAAAGCACTAGTCGGGTCCTTGGCGGGCGACCGATGCCGCGGTCGTAAGGGACGGCCGGCCGCTTGCTTGCTATATTCGAGTGCGTTGCTCGTTCCCAGTCGAGGGCCGCAAATGCCGCTGCGATCGCCAATTGCATGGATGACGGTTCTATCCCTGGTGCACCTTGCCGGGGCTGCCCGAGCGGCAGAGTTTGTCGATGCGGCCGAGCGTTACGTCGTCGTGCCGGATCGCGTTGGACGGGTAATGACGGCGAACCCTGCGGCGGATGTCCTCGTCTTTGTGCTGGCTCCGGAGAAGCTTATGGGCTGGAGCGCTCCGTTGTCGCGCGGCCAACGGGCCTATCTCCCAGCGAATTTCGCGCGGTTGCCGATCGTCGGCGGATTGGTGCGGCCGAACCCGGCCGAGGCCGTCCAAGTGGTCGAGCGGATGCGCCCCGACCTGATCATCGAAGCGGGCCCGATCACGCCGGAAGCCGCGGCGCGCGCCGAACAAATCCAGCAACAGACCCGGGTCCCCTACATCCTCCTCGACAACGACATCCAGGCCGCCCCCCAAACGTTGCGGACCTTCGGTGCGCTGCTCGGCATCGCCGAGCGCGGCAACGATCTGGCCAAATATACTGATTACGCTATCGATGCGCTCCGCGGCAGATTGCTGATCGCGCCGGCCGACGTGCGGCCGCTCGTCTATTATGGCCGCGGTCCGGACGGGCTCGAGACTGGTCTCGGCGGCTCGCAGGCTACGGCCGACATCGACCAGGCGGGGGTCATCAATGTGGCTGCCGGGCTCGGCCGCGGTGAGCTGACGAGGGTCACGCGCGACCAGATCATCGACTGGAACCCGGCAATCATTATCGCCCAGCAACGCAGCTTTTATAATGCCCTTTTGCACAGCACGGCGTGGCGCGGCCTGCTCGCGGTTGCCAACAAAAGGGTCTATTTCGCTCCAGCCGATCCCTTCGGGTGGATCGACGACCCTCCGGGAGTGAACCGCATCATCGGGTTGTATTGGCTTACCGCCCTGTTCTATCCCGATCAGTATCAGGAGGATTTGCGGACAAACGCCCATGAATTCTATGACAAATTCTACCGGATAAAGTTGACTGATCGGCAAACCGAAGCGCTGGTTCGCCCGGCCGAATCGCGCGCCGGCGAAACCCAGCGCCAGATCGGCGTGCCGCTGCTTGGTGCCGAGCCCGTACCGTTCCCCGATGCCGCACCGAATGCGCCGATACCGGGCGGCAGGCCTCCCGGTCGCGGCGGCCTCCGCGCCCCTGGGCTGCCGAGCCCGCTGACTGTTCCCGGGAACCCGCAATAAGGACTCCAGCGAGGCGCCGCCTACGATTCGGTAGCCCGCACAAAGCACACGATGCCGCGCTGCGGGGTCCAACACACGACGGCGCGACCGGTCGGATTGTCGGTGCGCTGCAGTATTTTGTCGGGCGGCACCGCGAACCAGGCTTCGCCGATCAAGGCCTCGTAATGATCGCCTTCGATACGATAGTCGGTGGCGCGGCAGTCCGATACCGAGCAGCAGGAGATACTGGTACCGGGCTCGACGAGGCTGCGGAACCAGGGCGCGAGGGCGGGATCGGCATTTGGCGGAGGATCTGCCATAGCCGCGCCTGCGAACGGCAGCATCGCGGCGAAAATCAGCGGTCTCATTGCGCAGGGCGCCGGTTTTCCGGAGCAGTCAACGCCATTTTGATGACCTCCGACGCGCATGGCGTGACGACAGCTTAGCGCAACGCCGCGGTGATGCCCAAAACCTTGACCGCGTGCAAGAACGCGGCCAGTCAAACGACGGTCGGGCTCAGGCCGTTCCCTTGCGGGAGCCTTCCGTCGGCGTTTTTGCGACTGCCATAATCACACCGATCAGCAGAGCCATGAGCGCATCGGTGATCTCCGCCGAGCGGCCGGGGAGGTAAGTTTCCGCCCAACTGGTGGCAAACAGCATGGTAGCGACGAGGATGGTGGACGCCCCGTGCCGCACCCCGCTCTTCTCGAGCAACCATATCAGGGGCGCCGTAGAGAAAGGTCTTCATCGAGGAAGGACAATATGTTTACTTCGAGGGAGCCGTAAAGAAAGCTGCGAAATGGTGTCCAGCCGAGCGCCCCGCTGTATCAGGTGAACCGAAACGGCTCCAATCTCTCGGCTAGAATGTAGGCGGAGAGCAGCAGGGCAGTGCCACCGATCCGGATCCGCGCACTGACGCTGATGGCGAGCAGAAGCCACACGGCAAGAGCAATGGCCGCCCCGGCGATCTCCGCGGCGCTCAAATGTCTTGCCGACGATCAGCACCCTGGCGGCCAGCCCCGCGGCGATAAACAGCGGAAACTGCAGCCACCCGCGCCGTGGTCCGCCAAATGACTCGATCACGCTGCCGATCGTCAGCCACGTCGCGGTGTAGCGGAACAGGTCATAGCCGGCCAGGCGCGGATGGAGAACAACCGGCTTCAGCGCATCCCAATATTTGTGCAGGTCGATTGTGGGTACATAGGGATAGAGCCGATAACCGAGCCATAAAGCAAGCAACAGGCAGGGAATGCGGTTGACGCCGATTTCGCGCAAAGGCAGCCGAAGGAAACGTTCTCCGGCGAGATTTCCGACGATAGCGCCCAGCAGCGTCCCGATCAGGTTGGCATAGATGTCGTCCGCGGCGGATACCCGCTCTGCGATATAGTATTGAGCGCGTCCATCGCCGTGCTGAGAAGCCCGCCGGCAAGGGTGATGAGCAGGATACGCGCCAACCTGCGGCCACTTTCGGCGAGCGCGAGGTTCCCGAAATAGCCGAGCGGCAGGTAGAAAAATATATTTGCAACGAAGTCGCCGCGGTCTGGAGTTTCCGTCCAACTCTGTATGAGGTGCCGTAGCGGACCGACATCGCCTTCGGGCTGCTGGAATCTGAACGGGTAGAAAGAACCGTTGAGGATGACGGCGACAATGATCGCCGCCGGAACCAAAGGGCCTTTGTTGATTCTGTGTGCGCCGCGAGAAGCCAAGGGCCGAATTGCGCGGCGCGGTTACTCCATCGGCAGCCCCGGATGCACCGCCCTGCCGTCGCCGAGCGGGGTAAATTGCGGAGCGAGCGCCGGGATCGCAACCTCGGCGAGTGTTTCGGGCGTCCAGCCGCCCTGGCGATGCACCATGCGGACCGGCCTCATATGACCGTAGAGCGACAGTTCGCCGGCGCGCTGATGAAATACTTGGCCGTTGACTTGGCTCGCCTGCTCGGAGGCGAGAAAGACGCAGAGCGGCGCGATTGCGTCGGCTCGACTGCGGCGCAGCCGCTCCTCGCGCAGCGCCGCCGCTTGCGGGTCCTTTGGGGTCGGGACCGAGCGGGTCATCCGAGTATCGGCCGACGGGCAGATCACGTTGACGGTAATCCCTCTGGAGGCGTTTTCCATCGCGACGATACGGGCCAGCGCGACGATCCCAAGCTTCGCCGCACCGTAGTTGCACTGGCCGACATTGCCGAGCAGTCCCGAGGTCGACGAAACCATGATGATCCGCCCGTAATTCTGCTCGCGAAACAGGTTTATCGCCGCCCGGTTGATGTTGAAGTGGCCGGTCAGGTGCACGTCGATGACGGACTGCCAATCCACGGGAAACATATTGTGGAACATCTTGTCGCGCAGAATGCCGGCGGCATTGAAGACGATGTGCAGCCCCCCGAAAGCGTCGCGTGCCTGCTGCACCATCGCCAGGCAGTCGTCGAATTTGGCGACCGAGCCGTAATTGGCTACCGCCTCGCCGCCCGCTGCCTTGATCTGGTCGACGATTTCTTGCGCCGGCGTCTGGTCCGAGCCGTCGCCGCTGCCGCTGGTGCCGGGATCATTGATGACGACGTTGGCGCCGTGCGCGGCCATCAGCTTGGCAACTTCGGCGCCCACCCCGCGGCCCGCTCCCGCACAAATCGCGACCCGCCCTTCGAGCATGCCCATTACTCACATTCCCTCGTTTCGCGTCCTCGCTGGGGTTGTCGCGGGCTGTACGGTTTTTGTCAATCAAACCAGCGGCGAATGCGGCATAATCGTCACCGGGCATCGCTGTAGCGGGAAGTGCGGGGGAGCCGATGGCGGACCTAACGGTGTATTTTGCCACCAACCGGGTGGCGCAGGGCCCGATGACCGACTGGCACAGCTATGGTGCCGACATCATACCGCCGACGGACCCGAGCCAGATCATCTATGCCGAGGCCTTTGTTCAGGGGACCGACCTTGCTGTCGAGGACAGCGGCACGATCACCGCCATAGCGCATCCGCAGACCGGCGGGTTCGAAATCGGGGTCGTTCAGGACATCGTCGGCTCGGGAAAGAACATCCTGATTTTCATCCACGGTTTCGCCAATTCATTCCTGAATTCTATCGCCCGCGCGGCGTATAATCGCGAGTGGTTCGCCGCCTCGGGCGCGAACGCCGCCGACACCACCGTCATCGCCTTCAGCTGGCCCTCTTTGGGTCAGCTGTTCGCCGCGCCGCCGCACCTTCTGCCAGACGACTATTTGCGGGACCAGGCTCAGGCTGGCCGCTCGGCCTTCCACATCGCCAGCTTTTTCGCGAACCTGCAGCCGATGCTGGCGCAAGTCCGCAACCAGGGAAGGCGGGTCTTTCTGCTTGCCCACAGCATGGGCAATTTCGCATTGGCGGCAGCGGTCGAAAGCTGGTTCAGCCACAACAACCCCGCTGTCACTTTGTTCGACGAAACGCTCCTGCCGGCGGCCGACGAAAGGTGGGACAGTTTCACCCTTCCGATGGGCGCAAGGCTGAGCCAGCTGCCCGCTGTTTCCCCGCGAGTATCGATCTACTACAGCGTCCGGGACATCGCTCTTTATCTCAGCATAGCCGTCAACTTTATTTCGCGGCTGGGGCACGAAGGCCCGCTACACAAGACCGATGCCGCGCTCTACCCGCCGGCGCGGTTTCGAGTCCTCGATTGCGCCGAGGTCAACGACTACGATTTGTGGCACCCGCCGGATGCAAGCCATCAATATTACCGCCGCTCGCCCAAGGTGCGCACCGATATCGTTAGGGCTATGCGCAACGAGGCGAACCTGCCTGGCGGTCTGGTAAAGCTATGACGAGGCGTCGGCGGCTGCTGCGCCGTTCAGAACCGCAATGTCAAGCCGAGGCTGAAGTTATCCTGGTTCTGCACGATGCCGATCGGGGCCGTCGAGGAGACGTTCGGTGGCGAGCGGTTCGTCACATTCGCAGTGAAGGCGTGAATGTAGGCAAATTGTAAGGCGACGCCCTCCGAGATTATGAAGGTAAATCCCGTCGAGGCGTGGGCGGTCGTAATGACCGGCGCAATGGCCAGCAACTGATTACCGGGGAGCGCCTGATTGGAGATCTGGCCACCGGCGCGCAGGACCAGTTGCGGCAAGGCGCGATACTGAACTCCGATCGAAAAAATGTTGGCATCGCGATAGGCCTGCGGGATGTTCAGCGCGATATCCCCGCCGGATTCCGCTTTGAATCTGATTTTTAGCTCCTGAAAAGCACCGCTCCAGAATGTGCGGTGATAGTCGAAGGCGATCAACACATCCGATGTCAGCTCATGACTGACACCGACGCCCAAATCGGCGGGCAGCTGGAAGTCCACAACACGGAAGCTGCCGGGCAGCGATATCTGGTCGCCGCCCGGCGAGATCGCAACAATTCTCCCAGTCGTTCCTGAGAGGTCCGGCAACAGCGTCCTAAACCGATAGCTGATCCCGAGGATCGAGCCCTCATCCAACCGATATGTTGCTCCGAGGCGGCCGCTGATGCCGAAGGCGTCGGTGCCGAACTTGATTTCGGGCGGTCTGCTGAAGGAGAAATAGGCGCCGCCGGTAGCGCCCACGACAGGCCCGATCATCGGAAGCAAGCTCCCGAAGGCACGGCCCTGCGCTGCCAATGTGGCGAGCTGGTCGGCGCTGCCGAGATCGGAGAGGCTCAGTCCGGCAAATACGCCCTCGAAGGCCCCCCCGACCGCAAGTGCCGGAGTAATCTGATAAGCCGCAGCAAGCGGAGCCCGCAGGAAGAGGCCCTTGCTCGACACGGCGAGACCCGTGTCGACCCCGGACGGAGTGCGTGACAGGAAGCTGTCGTGGGCGTATTCGGTGCCGAGACCGCCATCGGAGAACAAGCCCAGCCCCAAGCCGAAATCGCCCGCTCGCCAGACATAATCCAGGTTAGGCGAATAATAGGCATGAAACACGGGCCAGCGATCCGTCGTCGCGATTTCGCCTGTCGCAAGATCTTGGACATCGAGAGCGTTCGGCGCGTCGAGGTTGAGCTGCAAGTCTACGGACTGGCCCGGCGGCATCAGGAGGATCGTCGCGACATTGTTCGCCATGGCGCTGCCGCCCACGTCATAGGCGATTGCAGTACCGCCCATCGACCGCGGCACCGTCCCGATCCCCTCGAACGATAAGAGGTCGGTCGATGCGGCCGGTTGCGTGAAGCAGGCGAGCAGACCAATCGTGAGCGCGATCGCCACACGGAAGCGCGTCCACGCAGGGTACCGATCGTGCATTCCGCCACCGATCCGAAAACATCCAACGGCAGCCGCAGGATGACTGAGGTGGTTGCGCCGTTGACCCGAAAGAGTAATAAATTTCTTCGGTCGTGCAACCACCGAGGGGATCGTCGATTACCGGTCCTGCCGGAGGTTGCCGCGGTCAACGGGCCAAGGATCTGGTGGAACAGTCGCCGCCGAGGGAATTAATAGGGCAAATGCGACCCGACAGCGACGGGTGAGCGCCCATTTAACAAAACAACTCGGGCCGACCCCCTAGACGGGATCGTAGCTGTCCGGAGCAAGGGACTGCGCATGAGCAGGGAAAACCAGATGCGATGCCGAGCGTCGCCGGACAGCCGGGTGCCTCAGGTTGTGGAATATTACAACCATACCCGATTCGACTATCGCTTTATGTGGCACGACAGGAATAGTCTTGCTTTTCATTTCGGATACTACGAAGACGGCATACACAATCACTCCCGCGCTCTAGAAAACGGCAACCATGTGCTGGCCAATATCGCCGGGATCGGCGCCGGGCAGCGGGTGCTCGATGCGGGTTGCGGGCTCGGCGGCAGCAGCCTTTGGCTGGCCGGTCATCGCGGGGCGCATCCCGTCGGCATCACGACCGTCGAGCACCAGGTACGAATGGCTCGCGCGATTGCGACGCGCCGCTCGCTGTCCGACAGAGCGCGGTTCGTGCAGGCCGACTACACCGCGATGCCGTTTGCCGATGGCTCTTTTGATGTCGTCTGGGCCTTCGAAAGCCTCTGCCATGCGGCAGAAAAGGCTGCCTTCTACCGTGAAGCCGCTCGCGTACTGCGCCTAGGCGGACGTCTCGTCGTAGCGGAATACGTTCGAGCGTCGCGCATCTGCGACAGCACCGCACAAACGCTGTTCGGCGAATGGCTCGATGGTTGGGCGATCCCCGACCTCTATACTGCGGATGAGCATCTCGCGGCGGCGAGGGATGCCGGATTTCATGATGCGGAATTGCGCGACTACACCTGTTCGACACGCCGCTCATTGCGGCGGCTCTACAAGCTCGCCTGTATTGCCGCACCTATCGACTGGACGCTTTACCTGTTGGGTCTGCGTTCCGGGCGGCAGCACGGTAACGTCGTCGCCGCGCTACGGCAATATCAGGCGCTAAGAAGCGGGCTGTGGTTCTATGGAATACTGACCGCGAGCAAACCATGGTAGGGGCGCCGCATCATCGCGCCGCGGATTTGCGGATTTACGTGCCGGGATACACGGTACTGGGGCGCGCCTGGGACGACGCCCGCATGATCACCTTTCAGGGTAGAGGAATCGAAGGCGGCGCGCCAGTTCTTGTCAAGACACCCAAGGCGCGACCACCTTCGGCCGAGGACCTCCTGGCACTGCAGCGCGATTATGAAATCGGGGCATCCTGCCGATCACCCGGGATCTTATCGGCGTTGGCGCATTTGCGCCACGGTGACACCGAATATCTGGTGCTTCCCGATAACGGATTGAGGCCGGTAGGTGAAATCCTGCTGATCGAACGGCCGGGTATTGCTCTCTGCCTCGAATTCGCCGTGCGTCTCGTCAACATCCTCGATGGGCTGCACCGGGCCCAAATCATCCACAAGAACGTCAATCCCTACAGCGTGTGGTTCGACTTACGCTCGCTCGAAACCCAGCTCGGCGATTTCTCGCTCGCTGTGCGGTCCGGCGAGCGTGCGCCTGCGCCGCAGAGCCTCACTCAGGCACAAGGCGATCCGCGATACATTGCGCCCGAGCAGACCGGAAGGATTCCGCGTAGCGCCGACCCGCGCACCGACCTCTACTCTTTGGGCGCGCTTCTTTACCAGGTCGTCACCGGCAGGCCACCATTCGACGGTACCGAGGTGCTCGAACTGTTGCATGCCCATCTCGCCCGGTTGCCGCTGCCGCCCCATGCGCTCGACCATAAAATTCCCGAGCCGTTCTCAAAGATGATCATGAAGCTTTTGGCCAAGGTGCCGGAAGAGCGCTATCAGACGGCCAGAGGCCTGGAGATCGACTTGCGCGAATGCCTGACGCAGTGGCACGCGCATGGCCGGATCGGCGGCATTATCCCAGGTGCGCATGACGCCGTGGCGGCATTCCGGATGCCCGGCAAGCTTTATGGGCGTGTGCGCCACCTCGCGGCTATCCGGGCGGCACTGGAGCGAGCGGGGCGCGGCGCGACGGAACTGGTTCTGGTGGAAGGCGCGCCGGGAGTCGGAAAATCGCAGCTGGTCAGAGCCATCGAGCCGGAGGCGCGCGAGCGCGGCGCCTTTGTTACCGCCAAGTTCGACCAATTCAAACAGAACGAGCCTTATTCCTTTATCGCTCAAGCATTCAGAGAGTTGACCCGACAGCTGCTGTCCGGCAGCGAAGAACAGCTCCAGCTGTGGCGGCGCCGCCTCGCCGACTCGCTCGGCAGAAACGGCAGGATGATCACCGACGTCGTTCCGGAGATCGAGCTGATCATCGGCAGCCAACCAGTGATCCAGACGCTGCCGGCAGCAGAGAAACGCAATCTCTTCAATCGTCTGTTCCGGCGCTTCGTCCGAGTCTTCGCGCGGGCGGACCACCTGCTGACGATGTTCCTCGACGATTTGCAGTGGGCGGATCCGGCCTCGCTCGAGCTGCTAAGAACGCTGATTACCGATCCCCAGACCGGCCACTTCCTCGTAATCGGCGCATACCGCAATACCGAAAACGGTGGTTACGATCCCGTTGCCCGTTCGCTGGACGATTTGACCAGCATCGATGTGTCGATCAGTCGCGTCGAGCTCGCCGGGCTCGAACCGTGCGACGTTGCAGACCTGCTCCGGGATACATTCCAGGGCCCGGCGGAGGAAATTACAGGGCTGTCGGCGCTTGTCTTCCAAAAAACCGACGGAAACCCCTTTTTTATAAGCCAGTTCTTGTCGTTCCTGCACCGCGACGGGCTGATCGAGTTCGATTACCGCGCCGGCAGATGGGTATGGGACCTGCGCCGCATATCCGCGCAGGGTATTACCGAGGACGTCCTCGAGCTGATGAGCCGCAAGTTCGTCAGGCTGCCGCCGCTCACCCGGGAAGCGCTCAAATCGGCTTCTTGCATGGGCAGCCGCTTTGATCTGACGCGGCTCGCCTTGGTCACGGAGTCGACCGAGGAGGCAATGGCTGATGCGCTTCTCGCGGCCGAACGGGAAGGTTTGATCCTGCAGCTCGATGCTGTGGATGTCCGGGACACCGCCGTCAAGGTGGCGGCGGTGGCTCCACGGGCCGCCGTGACCTTCCAGTTCCTCCACGATCGGGTCCAGCAGGCGGCGCACGCGTTGATCCGCTCCGAGGCTCGCCAAGCGCTGCGCCTGAGGATCGGACGGATGTTGCTGGCGGGCCTGCCTCCGGAAGAACGGCAGGCTGTCCCCTTCGAGGTTCTCGACAATCTCAACGCGGGTGCGGCGCTGGTGACCGCGCCGGCGGAGCGCGAGGAGATCGCGCGCCTCAACCTGTCGGCGGGACGCCGAGCGCGGGATTCGACCGCCTACGACGCGGCACTCGGTTATTTCAGAGGCGGAATGGGCGTGTTGACTGGGGACGCCTGGGAGGAGGTCTACCAACTCGCCTTCGATCTACACCTCGAGTGTTTCGAGTGCGCCTATGTGACCGGACATATGGATGAGGCGAACCAGCTTTTCTTGCAGGTTCTTACCAACGCCAAGACCAGGATCGACAAGTCGAAAGCCTATTACACAAAGATCCTCCTCAGTACCGCGCTGGATCCCAGTGAAGAGGCAATCGGCATGGGGATCGAGGCGCTGCAGCTATTCGGCCAGAAGCTGCCGAGTGTTCCGACGAGGCTGCGGCTTCTGGCGGAGATCTGTCGCGTGATGTGCTTGCTGCATGGCCGTCGCGCCCAGGCTCTTCAGTCGCTGCCGCCAATGACCGATCATGACCACCGGGCAACCATCGGTCTGCTGATGAGCATTTGCCCGGCGGCGTATTTCCATAATCCCGATCTGATGGCGCTCGCGGCGCTCCGGATCGTTGGCCTGTCGTTGCGCCACGGCAACGCCGGCGCCTCTTGCTTCGGTTATGTGCTGTACGCCCTGATTCGGGGCGCGCTGTTCGGCGACTACAAGGGAGGCCATGAGTTTGGGCGATTGGCCATCGACCTCGCCGAGCGCAGCGGCGATATTGTGCAACGCTGCAAGATCGTTCTGATCTTCGCCGGCTTCATCAATTTCTGGCGTGAGCCGATCGAAACCAGCATCGAGCTGCTGCGGTCCTCGCTGAGGCTGGCGCTGGATTGTGGCGACGTTCAATACGCGAATTACTCGATACTCCAGACAATCTTCCTCAAGCTCGCGTGCGGCGCCGAGCTCGGCGACGTGTATACCGAGGCAAAGCGCCGCGAGAGTTTCGTCCAGCAAACCAAGGACGGTTTCGCGATTGCGAACCTGCGCATTCGCCTGCAATACGTTCTCGCGCTCAAGGGCGAGACGGCGGGAACCACCAGTCTAGCCGACCGGGACTACGATGAGGCGGCTGCCGTTGCCGAGTTCCGCGCGGCCGGAAATATGACGACCATCTCGTATTACCTGGTCATCAAGCTGCAATTGGCGTTTCTCTTCGGCGATTATGAGGCAGCAGCCGGCCATGCGCGGTTGTCACAGGCCCATATTCATTATGTTCCGGGCCAGATCATGGTCGTGCAGCATTTTTTCTTTTATGGTCTGACTGCCGCGGCGTTGTTGCGCGCCAGTGCCTCGCCGCGGCGTGCGCTGCTGCGCAGTGTCTCGCGCTCCCGTTCCAAGCTGCGCAGGTGGGCGCGCAACGCCCCGGAAAACTTCTTGGCGCATCACCTCCTGCTCGAGGCGGAGATCGCCGCTTGCAGGGGCCGCAGAGAAAGGGCGGAACGGCTATACGACGAGGCAATCGCCACCGCAAAACGCGGCGGTTTTCTCGACATCGAGGCGCTCGCCAACGAACTTGCCGGGCAATACTTTGCTTCCCGCAACCGGCTTGTGGTCGCCGCCACCTATCTGCAGGAGGCCAGCGCCGCTTACGGACGCTGGGGGGCTAGCGCGAAGGTGACGCAGCTTTCGCAAAGACAAGCGCCGCTGCTGGCCGGATTGCGTCTGGCGCGTAACGAGGTGGCTGCCACGCAGGATCGCCGAACGGGCGAGCGGCGCGACCTCATTGACCTCGATACGGTAATGCGCGCCTCGGTGGAACTTTCCTCGGATGCCGAAGCAGACCGCCGGCTCAGCCGGCTGATGAAGCTCGTGCTTGAAAGCGTCGGTGGTGAGCGTGGCTTCTTCATCACGATGGACGCCGGCGCCTTGCATATCGAAGCTGCCGCCGACGTGGACGAGCACAAGGTGCCGCCGCACCCACTGCCGTCGATCGAGGTGGAAGCGCACTTGTCCCCACAGATCGTCACTTACGTGTTGCGCACGGGGCACGACCTGGCGCTCGAAGACGCTCGTGCCGATGCGCGCTTCGCCTCGTGTTCGTACATTCGGCAACGGCAGCCTCGTTCCATTCTGTGCGTTCCGTTGTCGAAAAGAGGAGAGGCGCTCGGCGCCATCTATATCGAGAATAACCTGGCGCCGGGCATTTTTGGCGCCGAGCGGCTGAACGCCCTGCAGCTGTTGTCTCAGCAGGTTGGCGTCGCGGTGGAGAACGCGCGGCTGTCCCGCTATCTGAAGGACAACGATACGACCTTGCAGGCGGCGCTGCAGAACATCGCCGTTCTGGAACGCATGAAAAGTCAACTCTCCAAGTTCGTGCCGCAGACCTTGCAACGATTGATCGAGACCAATCCTGGCGATCCCGATCTCGAAATGCGCAACGAGGATGCCTCGGTCTTGTTTCTCGACATGGCCGGCTATACCCACATGAGCGAGCAACTGGACACGGAGGAGCTGAACGAGCTGATCGAAACATATTTTTCGAGCTACCTCGACGACATCCACGACAATGGCGGGGACATCAGCGAGATCGCCGGCGACGGGCTGATGATCCTGTTTCGCGACCCCGATCCGCTGGCCCATGCGCGCGCCGCGGCACGTACAGCGCTGCTGGTGCGTGACAAGACCGCCAGGATCAACAGCGAGCGCCGTAATAGGTGGCCCCCGATCGTCATCAATATCGGGATCAATTCCGGCACAGTGCTGATCGGCGCCAGCAAGATTTACAGTCAAATGGGCACGCGCTGGACATTCACCGCGAACGGATACAATACGAACCTCGCCGCGCGGATCGGCGCCGCGGCGGTGAACGGCGCGATTTTGGTCAGCGAGGAAACCGCCCACCGCCTGAGCGACGAGTTTGCGCTTTGTGATGCCGGGGATCAGACCTTCAAGGGCATTAGCCGCTCGATCAGAGTCTTCAGCATCGCCGAACCGGAACCCGTCTGACCACCCGTTCCTGACTTACACTGGGGCGTGTTCCGATCAAGTTGCATCGCCTCCCCAGAGCGTCATCCACGGCAATCGAATTCGACGCCGAGCGCGGTGCCGGCGCTGTGGCGAATTTCGCACCGATGCCGCATGTCCGCGCGCCGCACGGCAAGGGCGAGCGAATTGTGTAATTGTGTTGCAGCCTTCCGACGTCATCGATGCGATGCGATGCGATGCGGCGCGGCCCGCGAATGCATGGCTCAACCGACCAGGTTTTTCGCCGAGAGCCGCGCTCCAACTTCACCTTTGATGGACTGGTTGGCAGCCGCGAGAGCTGGAGCTTAATTAGTCAGTCGAGGTGGTCCGCGATGGCGTAAGTCCCGCGGGCTTGACCTATTCGCCGCCCTGAAAATAAGCGGTCGTCCGACATGCACGCCTACATTGGGGAACCGAGAGTTCGAATTCGCTTTTATCCCGCGAAAAGGCCGATGCGAACCGGGCGCTGGCCGCTCTCACCCAGCTCGATCGTGGCGCAGCTTCACGTCGCGCGCAACGAGCGTGGTGCCGCGGTGTCGACCAATATTTCCTGTCTTTCAGCAACAACGCGCGCTGGGCCGAGCGTTGCAGCATGGGCTTGACGGAAACCAGCGTCGCGCTGGCGGGTTGTGTGATTGTCCTCGTTATCGCGATAATCCTCGATCGCCGTCCCTACCGCCCCGGGAAACTCAACTACATACCGCTGATGATTATCGCTCTCGCGGCCATCTTGGTGCTCGGTCGACACCTGCTGGCGCTTTTCTTGTGAAGGTCTTCGTCTCCGTTAGCGGGACCGCTGTATGGCTTCGCGCGAGGCGACGATGCATTCAGTCCACGCGGGTACGAGATGTGAGTTCGTACGACTCTGCTATCCGGTCGCTACCGACAACGGCTTTCTGCGCGCCGTGGCCAGTTCCAGGGGTTTGGAGCGACCTTCTTGTGCGGGGGGCCGAGGGTGTGCAGTCGGCCAGCGCGGGCTGCCTGTGCGCTTCGGCGTAGGGGATGGCTCTGTCACGGCAACCCTATCGGGCACGCATTGATAGCCAAGTCTCGCCATGCGTCATGCGGCTGCGACGGAATCCTGCCACTCGGCAGTAGCTTTGGCTCCGAAAAGCCGCAGTGCGGATCGGGAGATGAGATGGCTTGAACGTTTAAGGTGTTGTGAACTGCACCGTGCATGCTGAGGAAGCGCTGTTTTTCCGAAAGCCCTTGCTCATGCCGACAGGTCAGGCGCAGACGTCCGAATGCGCAGGTATAGGGCGCAGCTTGCCGGCGCAGCCGTGGCGCGATCGCGGGACCGAACTTCAGCATCCATCGCCGCACCGTTTCGTAGGCAACCTCGAGCCCTCATTCAGCCAGCATTTCCTCGACATCGCGGCAGCTCCGGGTGAAGCGGAGATGGACCCAGATAGTGCCCGATTATCTCGAGGGGGAACGGTGGCGGCGGTAGCTGAGCGGAGCATGCCGACAATCTTATCCGATCCGTCGCTGTCTCCCGACCGGGTTTCCGTGACAATGCCGCCGCGAGATTTGGAGCTTGAGGGAATTTGGGAGCTCGGGGAGCAAATGACAGGCTGAACCGACTAAGCAACGTCTGCAGAAGCGACTGTGATATGATGTGCAGCGGAGTGGATTGGGGCGCATAGGCTGGAGAATGAAGCAGTTGATGCTGCGACAGTGGGGTTTGAGCGCTACGCCAGACGGCGCGGTGGTCCGTACCAGCAGTCGTGATCATCTTCCGAAGAGGCCTAACAGTTCCAAGCGCGTCGAGGATCGAAGGGACAATCGTGAGCACTATCGAAACTAAGAAGGCAACGCTCGTCCACAAGGCGGCGGCGCTCGCAGCTCAGTTGTTCGATCCGGCAGACCAGATCACCGCCAATCGGTTCATTGCGCAATTTTACGAGCACGTCCCGCCGGTCGACGTTGCCGTACGCACGCCGCGAAATCTCTACGGCGCCGCCCTGTCGCTGTGGCGCTTTGGAGAGCGTCGGCGCCCTGGCCAAGCCAAGATCCGGGTGCACAACCCGGACCCGGCCGTGGATGGATGGTCGTCGCCGCACACGATAGTCGAGATCGTCAATGACGACATGCCGTTCCTGGTCGACTTGGTTACTGGAGCGATCAATGCCAGCAACCGTGTCGTTCATCTGATAATCCATCCGATATTGACGGTAGCCCGTGGCCCGGACGGCCGGCTCAGCGAGGTTCTCGAGCCGGGGGTTGCCGGGACGCGCGAATCTTGGATGCAAATCGAGATCACGTCCGAAAAGGATTCGGCGGACCTCGCCCGGTTGACGCAGACATTGTCGGGTGTCCTCGCCGACGTCCGCGCGGCGGTGACCGACTGGCAGGATATGCGCCAAGTCTTGCGAGAGGTTGTAGCCGAATTGGCGGCGCGGCCGCCCCCGGCTCCTCCCGCCGAACTCGCCGAGGTTCAGGATTTTCTGCGCTGGCTCGACGACGATAATTTCACCTTTCTTGGCTACCGCGAATACCTCTTCGACGGAGCCGCCAATCCGGAACACGGGCCGCTCGGGATTCTCCGCGACGAGACTCATCCCGTCTTCGGGGGATTGCGCGACCTTTCTTCTTTGCCCGCCGACGTGCAGGATTTCGTCCGTCGCCGCGAACTTCTGGTCATCACCAAGTCGAACCGCCGCGCGACGGTTCACCGGACCGCTCACATGGATGCCATCGGAGTGCGGCGGTTCGGCGCGAACGGTGAAGTCACCGGCGTTCGCGTCTTCCTCGGCCTTTTCACGTCCCTCGCCTACAGCCGCAGTTCGCGCTCGATTCCGCTGCTGCGGCTCAAGGTCCGCAGGATCCTCGAGCGATCCGGGCTGTCGCCGACGAGTTACGACGGCAAGGCTCTGCTGCACATCCTCGACACGTTTCCGCGCGACGAGCTGTTCCAGTCCGACGAGGACCAGTTGCTCGACACCGTAACCGGCATCCTCAACCTGCAAGAGCGCCAGCGTATCGCCGTATTTGTGCGCCCCGACCCGTTGGAGCGCTTCGTTTCCTGCTTCGTCTACGTGCCGCGCGAGCGCTACGACAGCCAATTGCGCAGCCGCTTCGGGGCGATTCTAGCAGAGGCGTTTGCCGGGCAGATTTCGGCCTTTCACACTCACCTCGACGAATCGGCGCTGGCGCGCATCCACTTTGTCATTCGTACAACCCGCGGCGCGGTCCCAGGGGTCGACACCGCAACTCTCGAAGCGCGGCTCGCCGAAGCAGGACGCAGTTGGACGGACCGGTTTTACCAGGCAGCGGCGACGACTTTCGGCGAAGAGGCGGCGCGTGCGAGGCTGCGTTGCTTTCAATCCTTTCCGATCGCCTATCAGGCAAGGACGGATGCTACCCAGGCCGTTGCGGATCTAGAGCCGATCGAGGCTGTATCGGCAGGTTCCCTGCTCGAAGTCTCGCTCCATCCTGCTCCCGATGCGCAACTGCCCGGGTTGCGATTGTATCGGGCGAAGGACCCGGTCCCGCTCTCCGACGTTCTGCCGATGCTCGAAAACCTCGGTCTGCGCGTCGTGGCCGAAGAACCGTTCCGCATCGGCCGCGCCGACGGCACGGCAGTGTGGATACATGAGTTTCAGCTGTCCGGGATCGCTTTGCTGACCTCGGTCTCCCCGGCAATCAGGGCGCGTTTTGAAGAAGCGCTCGTCGAGGTGTGGGCCGGGCGGGTCGAGAATGACGGGTTCAACCGTCTTGTGTTGGCCGCTGGCTTTTCGGCACGGCAGGTGACGGTGCTGCGGCTCTATGCGAAATTTTTACGGCAGGCGGGAGCTACATTCAGCCAAGCCTATATGGAGGACGCGCTGAGCGGCAATCCCGGTATCGCCCGTCGGCTCGCTCAGCTGTTCGAGACGCGTTTCGATCCTAGACGCACCGATTCCTCGCTCGCAGCCGTAGCCGAGATTTCAGGCGATCGATCATGCGCTCGATGCGGTCGGCAGCCTCGACGAGGATCGCATCCTGCGCACGTTATTCACTCTCATTCTCAGGACAGTGCGCACGAACTATTACCAAAAATTGCCGTCGGGCGAGGCAAAGCCCTATCTGGCCGTCAAGCTCGCCAGCAGCGAGATCGATCTGCTGCCGCGGCCCCGGCCACTGTACGAGATCTATGTCTACAGTCCGCGGGTCGAGGCCGTGCACATGCGCGCCGGCAAGGTCGCCCGCGGCGGCATCCGCTGGTCCGACCGGAAGGAAGATTTCCGCACCGAGATCCTCGGCTTGATGAAGGCGCAGACGGTCAAGAATGTGGTGATCGTCCCGGTCGGGTCGAAAGGCGGCTTCGTCGTAAAACAACCCCCCGCTTTGCGCGACAAGCTGCAGGCCGAAGCGGTCGAATGTTACAAGATGTTGATCCGCGGGCTGCTCGACCTCACCGACAATATCGCCTCGGAGGGTCCGGGACGGCATCGCGTCGTTCCGCCGCCGGACGTTGTCCGGCACGACGGCGACGATCCCTACCTGGTGGTTGCGGCGGACAAGGGCACTGCCACCTTCTCCGATTTTGCCAACGCGATCTCGGAAGAATACGGGTTCTGGCTCGGCGACGCTTTTGCCTCGGGCGGGTCGGCCGGCTACGACCACAAGGAAATGGGCATCACCGCCCGCGGCGCCTGGGAACTGGTCAAGCGCCACTTTCGCGAGCTCGGGCGCAATATCGAGAGCAGCGAGATCACCGTCATCGGGGTCGGCGACATGTCTGGCGACGTATTCGGCAACGGCATGCTGATGTCGCGGCACCTCAGACTGCTGGGCGCTTTCGATCACCGGCATGTCTTTATCGACCCCGACCCGGATGCCGGGCGTAGTTTTGCCGAGCGGCGGCGTCTGTTCCGACTACCACGCTCGAGCTGGGCCGATTATGACCGCGCGCTGATTTCCCCGGGTGGCGACGTTTTCGAGCGCGGCGCCAAATCCATCCCGGTCAGCCCCGAGATGAAGCGCGCCTTCGACATCGAGGCGGACCATTTCACGCCGGCCGAGCTGATCCGCAAATTATTGACCGCCCGCGTCGATCTCTTATGGTTCGGCGGGATCGGGACTTACATCAAGGCCCCAAACGAGACTCATGCCGAGGTTGGCGACCGCGCCAACGATGTGCTCCGTGTCAACGGTTCGGAGATCCGCGCAAAGGTCATTGGAGAAGGGGCGAACCTCGCAGTGACCCAGCGTGGACGCGTTGCGTTCGCACTCGCCGGCGGACGTATCGACACCGATGCGATCGACAATTCGGCCGGAGTCGACACCTCGGATCACGAGGTCAACATCAAGATCCTGCTCGATCAGGGGATCGCTTCGGGCGCCCTCTCGGCCGAGGATCGCCAAGCGCTGCTCGCCGAGATGTCGGGTGAGGTTGCTTCCCTGGTGCTGCGCGACAATTACTTGCAGGGCGAGGCGTTATCCGCCGCGGAGGCACGCGGGGTCGTCTCGCTCGATCCGCAGTTGCGTATGATCCGCGATCTCGAACGGGCGGGCCGGCTGGACCGCGCGCTCGAGTTCCTGCCCGATGACGAGAGGCTTGCCGCACGATCGGCGCAAGGCCGAGGGCTCGTCCGCCCGGAATTGGCGGTGTTGCTCGCCTATGCCAAGATGACATTGTGCGACGCGCTGCTCGCCTCCGCCCTACCTGACGCTGAGGAATTGGCCGATGAGCTGCGCAGCTATTTTCCGCAGGCCGTGCGACGCCGCTTTGCCGCACAGATCGCAACCCATCCGCTGCACCGGGAAATCATTGCGACGGTTCTCACCAACGAGATCGTTAACCGGGCGCGAATGACCTTTATTCACGACATGCGAGCGCGCACCGGCCGAACGCCGACCGAGATAGCGCAAGCCTACATAATCGTGCGCAAAGGATTCGAACTGAGGCGACTGTGGGCTGAAATCGAGGCGCTCGACAACAAAGTGGCGGCTCAGGTCCAGATCGAAATGCTCCTCGAGATCGCAAATCTAGTCGAACGCGCAGCCGGCTGGCTGCTCTATCGCAAGCGTCTCGCGATCGGCCCCGAGACCGCCAGGTTTGCGCCGAGCGTGCGCAGCATCGCTGGCTCTCTGTTCGATCTGCTGCCGCCGAGCGATCGCAATCTCGTGTCGGAGCGCAGCCTTCGCTTCGCAGAGGCCGGCGTGCCCGAAGCGCTCGCCACTCGCGTCGGCGGAACGATGTTTCTTGCGGCGGCGCTCGACATCGCCGATCTGGCGGAGCGCTCGGGACAAGAACTCGACCAAGCCGCCCGGGTGTACTACGCGGTTGGTGCCCAGTTCGCGCTTGACGAGATGCGAATAGCTGCGCGCCGGCTGCACGCAGAGACGCGATGGCAGAAGCAGGCGGTCGAAGCGACGATCGATGATCTGTTTGCGCTGCAGACTGATTTCGCAGCTCGCATACTGGCGAGCAGCAGCTCATGCCAACCAGAAGATCCGATCGCCGCATGGTCGGCGGCGCACGAGGCAGCGCTAGCGCCTGCCGAGCCGTTGATCAGGGAGTTGCGTGTTACTGCCACGCCCGATCTTGCAATGCTGGTTGTCGCCAGCCGCCAGCTCCGCCACGCGCTGGGGTAAGGCTAAGGAAGCCGGGGATGCGCCATCCGGGATGCAAACGTCCTTTCTGGGGCGCGGTCTGCGACCGCGAGCCCGGAACCCATGAACACGGGCCTCGAAGAAAGGGTGGATGAGCCGGTGTTCAGGGTTTCCGGGCCCGGCCCGCAGGCCGTCCCGGAATGACGATATTGCCGTCGAAATGAAAACTTTTTTGGTCGCGAGGGTTATGCTCGGTTCATCCGGTTATCGACGAGCTCATCGACGACTGTGGGATCGGCCAGAGTGGTAACATCGCCGAGGGCGTCGTGCTCATTGGCCGCGATCTTGCGCAGAATTCGCCGCATGATCTTACCGGAGCGGGTCTTGGGCAAACCAGGCGCCCATTGCAACAGGTCGGGAGCGGCAATCGGGCTGATCTCCTGCCGCACCCAGGCGACGAGCTCGCGCCGAAGCTCCTCGCTCGGGGTCTCACTGACTTTTAAGGTCACATAGGCATAGATGCCTTGGCCCTTGACGTCGTGCGGGAAGCCGACGACGGCAGCTTCCGCGACCCTTGGATGGGCGACCAGCGCGCTTTCGATCTCGGCCGTGCCGAGGCGATGACCGGCGACATTGATGACATCGTCCACTCGTCCGGTAAGCCAGTAGAAATTGTCCTCGTCCCGGCGGGCGCCATCACCGGTAAAATACAGCCCGGGAAAATGGGAGAAATAGGTCTGTACGAAACGCCGGTGATCACCGAAGACCGTGCGCATCATGCCGGGCCACGCATCGGCGATGCAGAGATTTCCTTCGCCGGGGCCGTCGACGACCTTGCCGTCGTTATCGACGATGACCGGCTCGACGCCAAAAAAGGGCCGCGTCGCCGAGCCCGGTTTCAGCGGTGTCGCGCCCGGGATTGGGGTTATCAGGATACCGCCGGTTTCGGTCTGCCACCAGGTATCGACGACCGGGCAGCGTTGCTCGCCGACATGATTGTAGTACCACAGCCACGCCTCGGGATTGATCGGTTCGCCGACAGTGCCGAGGATCCGCAGTGAGCGCCGGCTCGTGCGCCGGACATACTCTTCGCCCTCGCGCATCAGCGCCCGGATTGCGGTCGGCGCGGTATAGAAAATCCGCACGTTGTGCTTATCGACGACCTGCCAGAACCTCGATGGGTCGGGGTAGTTGGGCACGCCCTCGAATATCAAGGTTGTCGCGCCGTTGGCGAGCGGTCCGTAGACAATGTAGCTGTGCCCGGTGACCCAACCAACATCTGCGGTGCACCAATAGACTTCGCCCTCGCGATAGTCGAACACGTATTCATGCGTCATCGATGTGTAGACGAGATAGCCGCCGGTGGTGTGCAATACCCCTTTCGGCTGTCCGGTCGAGCCCGAAGTGTAGAGAATGAAGAGCGGGTCCTCGGCCGACATTTCCTCTGCTGGGCAATCCGGCGAGGCGGTGGCGCAGACTTCGTGGTACCAGAGGTCGCGGCCCTCTACCCAGTCGATGTCGCCGCCGGTATGACGGACGACAACAACGTCCCGCACCTCCGGGCAATGCCGCAGCGCATTGTCGGCGTTGCGCTTCAGCGGTATCGCCCGACCGCCCCGGCGGCCCTCATCGGCGGTGATCAGCACGGTCGAGCGGCAATCCCGTATCCGCCCGACGAGGCTGTCAGGCGAGAAACCGCCGAAGACGACGGAATGGAGCGCACCGATGCGCGCGCAAGCGAGCATCGCGATCGCGGCCTCGGGGATCATCGGGAGATAAATCGTGACCCGATCGCCCTTTTGGACACCCCGTGCCTTTAGCACATTGGCGAGCCGGCACACCGCCTCGTGCAACTCGCGGTAGGTGACCTGCCTTTCCTCGTCCGGATCGTCGCCCTCCCACAGGATCGCAGTTTGCTCGGCGCGCTTCGGCAAATGGCGATCGATGCAGTTATACGACGCGTTGAGCGTCCCGTCCTCGTACCACGCAATGTGCACATCGCCCTCGAACCCGCAGTTCCTTACCTTGGTGAACGGCTTGATCCAATCGATGCGCTTGCCGTGCTCGGCCCAAAATCGGTCGGGGTCGGCGACCAATTCTTGGTAGAGACGGAAGTATTCGGCCTCCCTGATCTTGCCCACCTGCGGATGGGCAGAAACGGGGATGACGGTCCGCCCGGACATGGCGTTATTTCCTCCTCGGCTGCCGGCGCTGGGCCTCGCGCCGGACTGTCCGTCGAGGATATTCCGCCCCGCTAAGCGCTTACAATACCCGTCGCGCGCTCGGCCCTAATTTCCGGCGCCGGTGCGCGTCGCGAGCAGCGCCGCCTGCGTCCGGTTGGCGACATTGAGGCGCCGTATAATCTGCTTGACATGCGCCTTGACCGTGCTTTCGGACATGTTGAGCGCGTCCGCGATCAGCTTGTTCGCTTTGCCTTGAGCGATCAGCGCAAGGACATCGCACTGGCGGCGCGTCAGTGCGCGCCATGGGGCGCGCTCGGCCGTCGGGGCCGTCTCGGTCAGTGTCAGCGGCACGTAGGTGCCGCCATTGCGGACGCGCTCGAGCGCGCCGATCAAGACCTTGAGACTATGGCTCGCCGGCAAGAAACCGCGTGCACCGGCGTGCAGGATCCTATGCGCCCGCGCCGGGTCGTCGCAGTCTGCGGCGACGAGGATCGGCGTGTGGGGGGCCGCCGCGGCGAGAGAGAAAATGTCGCCGAGATCGATCTGCGAGCACGTCGATCCGCCGAGCAGGATCACGTCGAACTCCTCGCGCCGCAGCACCCGCCGAATCAGCTCGGAAACCGTGGCGACATCCGTTACACGCCACCGCCTAGGCTGCATGCCGAGCGCCAGTTTAAGGCAGTCGGAGCGCAATTGGCTTTGGTCGACAATGGCGAGGTGTCGCCGAGCGGCACCGGGTAATCCGGCAACTACGCTGTGCGGCAGGCTTGCTGCATTTTCAACATAATAATCCAGCATGTCAGCGCTTCTCCGCAGATCCTCGCTTGCTGCAAACCTTGATTGCTGGAGGATGCAGCCGTTTTTTAAGTATTAAAGGTAAACTTTTGTATCCCTCATGTAACATATCGTAAATAGGACGGAATTTTGACGATCAAATGCCGTTGGCGGCCTCATTATCAGCGGGAATGCCCATCATTGTACACAATGTCGACCATTCTCCTTCGCTAATGGGGCAGACGGACAGTCGCGATTGCTTCAGCAGGGCAAGATCAGAGAGCTCAGGATTGGCCCTCATCACTTTTAGGCCCACCGGGGTCGCTACCGGCATTACGGGCTTGATGTCGACCATGCCGAGCTTGCCGCTCTTGTCTGCGGGATCGGGGTAATAGGTTCTGACGACTTCCGCGACTCCGACGATCTCCTTGCCCTCGTTCGAATGATAGAAGAAAGCGCGGTCGCCCAGCTTCATCGCCCGCAGATTGTTCAGCGCCTGCGCATTGCGCACCCCATCCCAATGCGTCCGGCCATCCGCTATCAACTGATCCCACGAATAGCTCGACGGTTCCGATTTGAGCAGCCAATACGCCATGCGGTGTCCCTTTCCCCCGGTCATCAGAGCAGAGGGTAATCGGCCTGGTCCTCATAGACCGAGCCGGACTTGGTCTGGAAGCTCGCGATCAAGCTGAAACCTTCGACCCGAAGGGGGTCGGCGCGGAACTGCGCGTGAGCCACCAGAAATTCGCGCAACTTGTCGGGCGGCGAATCGCGAAGCCGCGCCAAGGTGACGTGAGGCGAAAACTTGCGCGGCTCCGGCGGCAAGCCGACGCGGATCAGCGCCTGCTCGACCTTGTCGCGCAACCCGGTGAGCTCGGGACTGCGCTCGACTCCAGCCCAAAGGCTGCGTGGCTTTTCCACACCGAAGACGCCAGTCCCGGCAATCTGTAATGTGAAGCGGCGCGAGCGCAACCGCGACAGCGCGTCATCGATATCGGCCGCAACGTCCTCGCCGACTTCGCCGATGAAACGCAGGGTCAGGTGGAAGTTGCCGGGGTCGACCCATTTCGCACGCGGCACCCCCGAGCAGAGCAAGGACAGCCGCAGCTTGAGTTCCGGTGGGAAGCCGATCCCGACAAAAAGACGCAACATGCCATCCGCCCACAGCTCCCGGTCAGCCGCCTCAAGTGAAGAGCGTGAGCACACCGGTATGGCCATAGAGGCGATCGCGCGAAATCTCGCCATTGGCGAAAAAGCCGATCAACGGAAATTCGCCCAGACCCTCACGGATGAGCGCTGTTTCCACTCCGGCTTCCCCGAACAATGCGGCGCCCCGCGCGACACAACTGACATAAATTCCCGCCCTTGGGGGGCCGCTGAGCCGCCCGGCGAGTTGGCTCACCATGCGGACCATGTCGCGGCGCGCGCTCTCGGGGTCACGGCGACAGAACACGATCGGATCGCCCGCCGCAATCTCCGCACCCAGCACCAGCCAGCCCCGGCCCGGATCGATCGCCATCAGATTGCGGACAAGATAATCCCCCGTATCCGAACCTGGCACCGGTAGCCCGACAAAAATCAGCCCCCCGACGCGCCGCAGATCGCCGGCGAGCCCGGGGCCGATATCCTCGGTGAACACGGCCAGCGCCGGGCGCCCGTCGATGACCATGACGACGTTGTCGCGCGCCTCGTCGATCCGGTGCACCGGCCCGATCGGCATGCAGCCCTGCGTTAGCCCGGTGGCGACGGCAATTCCGGGGGCCAGCATCAGGCCGGCGAATCCGTTGCCGCCGAGGCCGTCTTCTTCGTCGCCAGCTTCTTCGTTGGGGGTGCGCCCCAACAGTGGGCTGGCGCAGCGGTGCGATACGAGACCGCCGACCAGAAAGGTGCCGCTCGCCGTCGCTAGATCGATTGCGGCCTTTGCCAAATCGGGACAGCGCGGATCGGCGTGGACGAGCGCCAACGCCGGCTGCGACGCCTCCATCCAGGCAGAATGCCGGCGCGACAGCTCAGAACCCGGATCATCGGTCGCCGGAAAGACGCGAAAACTGTCCGGCGGCAAAACGGCCGTCATCACAACCGCCGCCGGCTCGTCGAAGATTTCATCCCCCGCCGAGCAGACACCCAGTCCTACTCCGCCAACCCAGGAGCGTATCCCGGTGCGCTCGGTAAGCGCATGGACGAGTTGGGGAAAAGCCGGGGCAGCCGGCTCGCTCAGATACAGTATTCCGAGATTGGCTCCCTTGATCGCCGGGACCCCGGCGACGCACCGCGCTACGAGGCTGACGGGGTCTCCGATCGCAACAGCGGCAGCAAATTGCGTGCTCACGACGCACCTCCGATCATCCCGGCGACGACCGGTGCTATTCTATCCACAAGCACGGCGACGCCCTTCTCGTTCGGATGGAGGCCATCGGGTTGGTTGAGTTCCGGCTTCATCGCCACACCCTCAAGAAAAAACGGATAGAGCGGCAGATGGTGGAGACGTGCAAGCTCTGGAAAGATTTGGTCGAACGCGCGCTTGTACTCCTCCCCCCAATTCGGCGGTGCAAGCATGCCGAGAAGCAGCACTTTTGCGCCGGTGGCTTCGATCTTGCCGATCATCTTATCGAGATTGTCGCGCACGGTCGACGGCTCGATGCCTCGCAATGCATCATTAGAGCCGAGCGCCAGGATGACGAGGTCAGGCTTGTCCGCGAGCGCCCAATCGAGGCGCGCCAAGCCGCCCGCCGTGGTGTCGCCGGACACCCCGGCATTGACCACTCGCGCCGCGATCCCGCGCTCGTGAAGCCACGCCTCCAGCCGCGCCGGAAAGGCTTGTCCGGCCGGTACGCCGTAACCGGCGGTAAGGCTGTCGCCAAAGCCAAGAATTACCGGAACTCGCGCCATAACCGGTGAAGCGGCGGACATCATGATTACCAAAACTGCGGCGAAAACGAGACCGCCGCAGAGCCCCTCACCCCGACCCTCTCCCCGCTCCCGCGGGGCGAGGGAGTCTTGGTGTATTCCCCCTCGCCCCGCTTGCGGGGAGAGGGTCGGGGTGAGGGGCACATTAGGCACCGGGAAATAGCCGTGGCTTCGCAGCGCGTTGAAAGCACGGGTGAGCGCGCCATATGGTCGGAGGTTTTGGCGGCCGGCGGCCCTTCCTGGTTCGGACGGAGTATGACCACCTCGCTTCATCCCGGCGGCCCGCTCGTGATGCTGGACGACGTCCGACTAACACTGGGGAGCGCCGCCGGTCCCGTCAACATTCTCCGCGGGATCTCGCTCGAGATCGGGGCGGGCGAGACGGTGAGCGTCGTTGGCCCCTCCGGTTCCGGGAAATCCACATTGATGATGGTGCTCGGCGGGTTAGAGCGGCCGAGCTCGGGACGAGTACGGATCGATGGGGTCGATCTCGGCGGCCTTGGCGAGGATGCGCTCGCCCGGCTCCGCCGCACTCGGATCGGCATCGTCTTCCAGTCCTTTCACCTGTTGCCCACGATGACAGCCCTGGAAAATGTCGCGATCCCGCTCGAGCTCGGCGGCCGGGCCGATGCATTCGCCGCCGCTTCGCAGGCTCTGTCGACCGTCGGCCTCGGCCATCGCCTGACGCATTATCCTGGCCAGCTGTCGGGCGGCGAGCAGCAGCGCGTGGCGATCGCCCGCGCCTTCATCGCCGGACCGAAGCTGCTGCTCGCCGACGAACCCACCGGAAATCTCGACGGCAATACCGGCAGCCTCGTCATCGATTGCCTGTTTGAACAACACGCGCGGCACGGCACGACCTTGTTGTTGGTCACCCATGATCCAGCAATAGCCGAACGCTGCGAGCGCCAAGTTCGGCTGATGGACGGCAGCATCGTCGAAGACCGGCATATCACCCGAGGCCGGGTCGCAGCCGTGCGGCAAGCGCGTTGAGCTCGCCCTCGCCGCTATACGCGTTCCGGCTCGCCCGGCGCGAGCTGCGCGGCGGCATGAGCGGCCTCGGCGTGTTTCTCGGCTGCCTCGTCCTAGGTGTGACCGCGATTGCCGCAATCGGCTCGGTCGCCGCATCGGTCACCGCTGCGATCAAGGCGGATGCCCGAGACCTGCTGGGCGGCGACGCCGAGGCGCGGCTGGCCTACCGGCCGGCCGACGCCAACGAACGGGAATTTCTGGCAAAGAGCGGCTCTGTGTCCGAAGCCGCAACGATGCGGGCAATGGCGCGCACCGAGGACGGCGCCCGGCGCAGCCTGATCGAGTTGAAGGCCGTCGACGCGGCCTACCCGCTGTACGGCGTGGTCGTGCTCTCGCCGGCCCACGGCCTCGACGCCACGCTCGGCGCGCGCGACGGCAGCCACGGAGCGGCGGTCGACCGCGCCATCCTCGACCGGCTCGGTCTGACGATCGGCGAGCGGATGAAAATCGGCGAGGCGGTCTTGCAGATCCGCGCCACTATTGTGCGCGAGCCCGATGCCGCAACAGGCGGCCTCATTTTCGGGCCGCGCGTGCTGATCTCGGCCGAGGCGCTTGCCGCAACCGGGCTAATCCAGCCCGGCGCGCTGGTGACGTATCGTTACCGGCTGCGGCTCCCTCCCGGGGTCGATGGGGTGGCCTGGGCCAATTCGGCACGAGCCGCGTTCCCCGAGGCGGGCTGGCAGATTCGCACCTTCGGCGAGGCGTCGCCGTCATTGCAGCGATTGATCGATCGCGTCGGCCTGTTTCTTAGCCTGGTCGGGTTGACCTCTCTGCTGGTCGGCGGGGTGGGGATCGGCAATGCGATCGGCAATTACATTGCCGGCAAGACCGCGACGATCGCGACGCTTAAATGTCTGGGAGCCTCGAACCGGCTGATTTTCGCTGCCTACCTCGTCGAAGTCTTGGGACTCGCTGTCCTCGGCATCGTCGTCGCGCTGGTCCTCGGCGCGCTGGCGCCGGTCGCCGCCGCACCTCTGCTGACCGGGGTGCTCCCGGTTTCCATCCATTTTGCGATCCATCCGGCACCACTGGCCCTGGCGGCGCTGTTCGGCCTCCTGACGACACTTGCTTTCTCGCTCTGGCCGCTTGCCGGAATTGGCCGGGTTTCCGCCGGAGCGCTGTTCCGCGATACCGTCGATCGGGCACGGCGCCGTATCCCTGCCGGCATCAGCGGGACGACAGCGGTCCTGGTGCTCGCGCTCGCAGCGCTGGCCGTCGTTACTGCGCAGGACCGGAATGTCGCGCTGTGGTTCGTGGCCGGGGCGATCGCCGCCTTTGCATTGTTCCGAGCGGCGGGGGCGGCAATCCTCTGGGCAGCAAGGCGGCTCGGCCGGCCCCGCTGGCCGGTGCTGCGCCTTGCACTCGCCAATTTGCATCGCCCGGGGGCCCCGACCGCGCAAATCGTGCTCTCGTTCGGGATCGGGCTCACCGTGCTGGTCGCCGTGGCGCTCGTCGAGGCCAATCTTTCGCATGAGGTCGAGACGAAAGTGCCGGCCGAGGCCCCGGCCTTTTTCTTTATCGACATCCAACCCGATCAGCTCGCCGGCTTTGATGCGCTGGTGCGCGCCAGCCCCGGGGCGCGGTTCGATCAGGTGCCGATGATGCGCGGCCGCATCACCCGGCTGAACGGCGTTCCGGTCGAAGATGCCGCGGTCTCGCCGGAAGCGCAGTGGGCCCTGCGCAGCGATCGCGGACTCACTTACGCCGCGACTATGCCGCAGGGCTCACGCCTCGCGGCCGGCACTTGGTGGCCGGCCGATTACCAGGGGCCGCCGCTCGTCTCGTTCGATGCCGCGCTGGCCCGCGGGATGGGGCTGAAAGTCGGGGACACGCTGACTGTCAACCTGCTCGGCCGCGAAATCACTGCCACAATCGCCAATCTGCGTTCGATCGATTGGGAGCGGCTCGGCATCAACTTTGTCATGGTGTTTGCGCCGGGGACGCTCGAGCACGCGCCGCAGACCCATCTCGCCGCCGTCTACCTGCCGCCGGCCGAGGAGGAAAACCTGGCGCGCGCGGTGACCGAGCACTTTCCCAACATCTCGGCGATCCATGTCCGCGAGGCGCTCGACGCGGTCAGCCGCATTATCGGTATGATCGGAAGTGCGGTTCGCCTGACCGCGCTGGTGACGGTTGGCGCCGGAGCGCTCGTCCTCGGCGGCGCGGTCGCGGCCGGGCATCGACGGCGGGTTTACGATGCCGTCGTACTCAAGGTGTTGGGCGCGACGCGCGGCGTGATCACGCAGGCTTTTCTGATCGAGAACGGGATTACCGGCGCACTCGCCGCCCTGGTGGCTGGCGCCCTCGGCACCATCGCGGCCTATTTCCTGGTGACCCGGCTGATGAAGATCGATTGGACGTTCCTGCCGGCCCCGCTGTTGTCGACGGTGATTATTGCCGCGTTGCTGACGGCGGCGCTGGGTTTTGCCGGAACCTGGCGTGCGCTCGGCGCCAAGCCGGCTTCCTACTTACGGAATGAATAGACCCCCTGTGCCCGGAGATGCCCTCGCCCAGGCACGCCCTGTGGGTGCTTATTGAAAAGATCTTGTTTTGTGCCAATATCGGGCGCGTGAGGAATCTTCCTCGTTCTCGCTTCTCTCCTTGGAGGGGGTCTATGGCTTTAGGTTCGCAGCCCCGCTGGACGGTGCGGTCGGCGGACGCCCAGGTCGGCATCGATGTCGGCCTTCGGGATTACATGCTCCGCGTTTACAACTATATGGCGTCGGGGCTCGCGCTTACCGGGATCGTGGCTTATGTCGCAGCGTATTCGGGCTTTTACGAGTTGATCGCTCGGACACCGCTGATCTGGCTCGTCATTCTGGCGCCGCTCGGCCTCGTGATGTTGATGAGTTTTGGCGTGCAGCGAATGCAAGCCAGCACATTGCAGCTCGTCTTCTGGCTCTATGCCGGGCTGATGGGTCTGTCGCTCGCTATGGTTTTCCTGGTGTTCACCGGGGCGAGCGTCGCGCGCGTGTTCTTCATCACAGCCGGAACCTTTGCCGCGATGAGTTCTACGGCTACACGACGCGGCGTGACTTGTCGCAGTTCGGCTCCTTCCTGTTCATGGGGCTGATCGGCATCATCATCGCATCGCTCGTCAACATGTTTCTCGCTTCGACGGCGTTGCAATTCGCGATCTCGGTGATCGGCGTTCTTGTCTTCACGGGCCTGACCGCGTGGGACACACAGCAGATCAAGGAAATGTATTACGAGGGCGACGGTTCCGAGATTGCCGGAAAGAAGGCGGTCATGGGCGCGCTGCGTCTCTATCTCGACTTCATCAACCTCTTCATGATGCTGATGCAGCTGCTCGGCACCCGGCGCGACTGACCCCAAGCTGAACAACCGGGATGACCCTCGATCGGCCGGGCCTCGCGTCCGGCCGATTTCTTTCGCGTGTGTCTAGGTTCGGGAAGGGGGGAGGACATCGTGAGCATCAAGCTGTATGCGATGACCTGCGGTTGGCTCACTGGCGACCTCGGCCGTTTAATGGAAGGCGGGGAAGGGGAGGCGGAGCTGCCGATCCCGTCTTATTTAATCGAGCATCCGAAGGGCACGGCGCTGTTCGATACCGGCATGCACCCCGGTTGCCAGCACGATCCGGCCGGGCGGGTCGGTCAACGCATGACAAGCCTGTTCCGCTTCAATTACCATCCTGGCGAGGAGATCTCCGCACGTCTCGCCGCGCTCGACCGCGACCCCGCCAGCATCGGCCTCATCATCAGCTCGCACCTGCATTTCGATCATGTGGGCGGCAATGCGCTGATCCCGAACGCGACCGTGATTGTCCAGCGCCGCGAGTGGGAGGCCGGGATGGACCCGGACATTGCCGCGCAGCGCGGCTTCGACCGCAAGGATTACGACCTCGGCCAAAAGGTCCTGCAGATAGATGGCGAGCACGACGTGTTCGGCGACGGATCGGTCGTGTGCCTGCCGACCTATGGCCACACCCCGGGGCATCAGTCGCTAAAATTGCGCCTTCCCGCCGGCGAGATTGTGCTGGCCGCTGATGCCTGCTATTTCTGCCGCACCCTGCGCGAGCGGCGATTGCCGAAGTACGTGCACGACCGTGCGGCGATGCACGCCTCGATCGACCGGCTCGCGCAGCTCGAAGCCGGCGGCGCCCGCATCTTTTTCGGCCACGACGGCGAGTTCTGGCGGGGGGTGCCGCAGGCGCCCGCGGAGATTGCTCAGTCCGTTCGCGGCTAATGCGCCTCGTCCCAGCTTCGCGCCCAGCCGGTCTCGACGACGAGCGGCACCGAGAGTTCGCAATGCGGCGCGCAGGCGCCTTCCATGACTGCCTTGACGACCTGGGCAGCGTGTTCGACCTCGGCTTCCGGCGCCTCGAATAACAGCTCGTCATGGACCTGCAAGAGCATGCGAGCCTGCAGCTTCTCGCGGGCGAGGGCGGCGGGAATGCGGGCCATGGCTCGTTTGATGATGTCGGCGGCCGAACCCTGCAACGGCGCGTTGATCGCCTGCCGCTCGGCGCCGGCGCGGCGCGCCGGGTTGGCGTCGCGGATGCCGGAGATAAAGCATTTGCGCCCGAAGATCGTCTCGACATAGCCGGTGCGGCGGCAATCGCTCTTGATCCGCTCCATATAAGCGCGGATCGCCGGGAAGCGGTCGAAATAGGCGCGGATATAGGCGCCCGCCTCGCTCTGCGGCACGCCGATTTGCGCTCCGAGGCCAAAGGCACTGATGCCGTAGATGATGCCGAAATTGATCGCCTTCGCGCGCCGCCTGGTGTTCGCATCCATCTCGGGAAGCGGCACGCCGAAATACCTGGCTCGCGGTCAGCGCATGGATGTCGACCCCGTCGCGGAAGGCTTGCTTCAGCTCGGGCACGTCGGCGACATGGGCGGCCAGCCGCAATTCGATCTGGCTGTAGTCGGCCGACAGCAGCAGATGCCCCGGTTCGGCGATGAAAGCGCGGCGAATTCGCCGGCCCTCTTCGGTACGGATCGGGATGTTCTGCAGGTTGGGATTGTTTGACGAGAACCGTCCCGTGGCTGCCACCGCGAGCGCGTACGAGGTGTGCACACGTCCGCTGTCGCGGTCGATTTCCTCGGCCAGCGCATCGGCGTAGGTCGATTTGAGCTTGGTCAGCTGGCGCCATTCGAGGACATGTCCCGGGACCTCGTGCAACGGCGCGAGCTCCTCGAGGATCGAGGCGTCGGTGCCATAGGCGCCGGTCTTGCCTTTCTTGCCGCCGGGCAGACCCAGTTTCTCGAACAACACGTCGCCGAGCTGCTTGGTCGAGCCGATGTTGAAGTCGTTGCCGACAGCCCGAAAGATCGCCTGCTCGAGATCGGCGATGCGGCGCGTGAAATCGCGCGACAGCTCGGCGAGGGCCGCAGGGTCGACCTTGATGCCTTCGCATTCCATCGCCGCGACGACGGGGACGAGGGGCCGTTCGATCGTCTCGTAGAACGCTGTCATCCTGTCGCGCACGAGCCTGGCTTTCAGGAGCATATGCAGGCGCAGCACCGCATCCGCCCGCTCGGCCGCGAAGTCACGTGCTCTCTCCGGCTGCACATCGGCGAAGGTGATCACGCTCTTGCCCGTGCCGACCAGCTCCTTCAAGGGCGTCAGCTCGTGCTCGAAGCAGCGCCGGACCAAATTCTCGATCGTGTGCTCGAATTGGCCGCCGTCGAGCACGTAAGACATCAGCATCGTGCAGTCATAGGGCGCGAGCGTGAGGCCGTAGCGCGACAGTAGATGCGCCGTGGTCTTGACATCGTGACCGATCTTGAGGACTCCGGGATCCACGAGGAGCGGCCGAAAGCGCTCGATTGCGAGTTCCGGGGTGAGTTTACCCTCACCCCCCTCGCGTCGCTCGGTACCCTCCCCCGCAGTGCGGGAGAGGGGGGACACAGCTCGCAGCGCTGGGTGGGTGAGGGTATCGCCGAGCGGAAGGACGGGCGCTTGGGTTTCCGGCGCGCGATGGCCGACGGGCACATAGGCCGCAAGTCCGGGCGCCAGCGCCAATGCGATCCCGCCTAGCGCGGGGCGCGCGTTGGCGACGCTGCTCCCCTCCGCCCAGATCGCGACAGTCCCCGCCTGCTGCGCCGCCTCGATCCAGTGGTCGAGGCCCTCGACCGTGTCGACCAGCGCATAGGTGCGCGGCGCGGTGAAGGGCGGGATCTCCGGGATCACCGGCTCCATCGGCCCTGTTGGAATGGGTGCAGTTATGTCGAGACGCCGCGCGATGCGCGATTTGAGAGCGCGCAGCTCCATTTCATCCAGAAACGGGAAAAGCTTTTCTGAGTCGTATGGCTTAACCTTCAGTGCCGATAACGGGCACGGCAGCGGCACCTTGTTGTCTAGTTTTACCAGCTCCTTCGATAACCGCGCCTTGGCCTCGTTTTCGATCAAAGTCTCGCGGCGCTTCGGCTGTTTGATCTCCCCGGCATGGGCGAGCAACGTCTCGAGGTCACCATAGGCATTGATCAGCTCGGCTGCAGTCTTGACCCCGATGCCGGGTACGCCCGGCACGTTGTCGGTGCTGTCGCCGCACAGCGCCTGCACATCGATTACCTTGTCGGGTCCGACGCCAAATTTCTCGCGCACCTCGGTTTCGCCGATGGGCCGGTCGGTCATCGGATCGCGCATCAGCACCCGGTCATCCGAGACCAGCTGCATCATGTCCTTGTCGGACGACAGGATGGTCACCTTGGCGCCCGCCTCTATCGCGTGGCGCGCGTAGGTGGCGATCAGGTCGTCGGCCTCGAATCCTTCCATCTCGATGCGGCAGACACCAAAGGCGTCCGCCGCCTGCCGCACATGCGCGAGTTGCGGCGCGAGATCATCGGGCATCTCCCGGCGGTTCGCCTTGTATTCATTGTAGATCTCATTGCGAAAGCTGCGGCCGGAAGCGTCGAAGATTACGGCTATGTGGTCGGCATCGGCATCCCTCAGGTATTTGTCCAGCATATTGCTGAAATGCATGACGACTTCCGTCGCCATGCCATCGGATTGGCGCTGGAACCGCTCTGCCTTGGGATCCTTGGCGCGCGCAAAATAGGCCCGGAAGATGAAGCCCGAGCCGTCGATCAGATAAACGTGGTGCGGCGCTGCCGAAGAAACATGCGCAGCGGTTGTCGGGCGTGGTTCGGAAGCGACCGGTTCAATGATCTCGTCCACGGTTCCTTCACTCAAGCATTGCGCTCTTCGGATACCTTAGTCGGCGTAGTCGCCTCACTCGGAGCGGGTTCTTGCATCGCGCGGTTGACAAAGAGACGGGAGCAATAAGGGCATTCGACCTTACCGTCGCGCCCGACATTGAGAAAGACTCTAGGGTGGCCAAGCGCTCCGCCGCCGCCATTGCAGGCAGCAACCGTCTCGTTAATGTAGATGGTTTCGAAAGGGCCCATATGCGACCGGGAAATGGTGTGGGTGCTGGCTCGTGGCTGACCTTCTGACGAGCATGATGATACCCTTTGCCTCTCCACAATCAACGATCCCCTCCAGGAAGCAGATTCACGCTTGAGGCATCGACGAGAACGCGTGAGCGGCAGGCGACGGATAGTTTGCGGCCTCTGCAGGAGTTGGGTGGCTGCCGCATTGCTGCTGACTCCTGCTTGCGCGCCCACAATCGACAAGGACGCCCGGCTCGCCGGCATCGGCACAGTGCGGGCCGCTCCCGAACCGAACCCGATCCCGCGCTTTACCGGAGCGAGCTTTGTCGCCGCCGACGGCCAAGTGCTACCGCTTCGCAAATGGTTGCCGCCGCCAGGAGGTAATGGCCAGGTCAAGGCGGTGATCCTCGCCCTGCACGGGTTCAATGACTACAGCAATGCCTTCGAGGGCCCGGGTGAAGCCTGGGCCAAGCGTGGAATCGCGACTTACGCCTATGACCAGCGCGGTTTTGGCGCCGCCTCTGAGCACGGGTTTTGGCCAGGTCGGGCGGCGCTCGCCGCCGATGCCGCGACGGCGTCTCGGATCCTCCGCCGCCTTTATCCGGGAGTGCCGCTCTACCTGCTCGGAGAGAGCATGGGCGGTGCGGTGGCGGTCGTGGCAATGACGGGCGAGAGCGCTACACCGGTTCCCGATGTCGACGGCGTCATCCTGACCGCGCCGGCGGTGTGGGGGCGCGCGACGATGGACCTCTTGCCCCGGCTGGCCCTGTGGGCCGCGGCTCGCGTGGCGCCGGGGCTCACTTTGACCGGTCGCGGCCTCGAGATAAAGCCATCCGACAACATCTTGATGCTGCGCGCCTTGTCGCGCGACCCGCTGGTCATCAAGGAAACCCGGGTCGATACGATCTACGGCCTGGTCGATCTGATGGATGCCGCGCTCAATTCGGCACCGTTGCTCGAGGTGCCGCTGCTGGTGATGTACGGCGCGAAGGACGAAATCGTGCCGAAAACGCCGATCCGGCGTTTTGTAAGCAGCTTGCCACCGGAGTGCCGCAACCGAACAAAGCTCGCCTGGTACAAGGACGGCTACCACATGCTGCTGCGCGATCTCGAAGGGCCGATCGTGACCGCCGATGTCGCGAACTGGGTGCTCGCGCCGGCCGCCCCGCTGCCCTCGGGCGCCGACCGCATTGCGGCGAAGGCGTTCTCACGCGGCGCTAGCCAAATCTCGCTGAACGCACGCTGACAGATGCAGCCGGTCATTATCCTGCAACTGTTGATACTGCTGCTGCTGGCCAACGGCACGCCGGTGATCGCCAAGAAAATTCTCGGCAGCCGTTATCTCTACCCGCTCGATGGCCATATCACCTTTGCCGACGGACGGCCGGTATTCGGCCGCTCGAAAACGATACGCGGCGTCGTCCTGGCCGTGCTGGTGACGACGGCGGGGGCGCCCCTTGCCGGCTTTGGTTGGAAGATCGGTCTTCTGGTCGGCGGCTTCGCGATGGCCGGCGACCTTTTTTCGAGCTTTTGCAAACGCCGCCTCGGCCTGCCGTCGAGCAGCCGGGCGAGCGGTCTAGACCAAATTCCGGAGTCGCTTCTGCCCTTGCTCGCGTGCCGCGATCTGTTGGCGTTGACGGCCGCCGATATTGTTGTTTGCGTCGTGATGTTCGTTGTCGGGGAGGTGGTGCTCTCGCGGCTGCTCTACGCCGTCCGCCTGCGCGATCGGCCATATTGAACGAAATTTTGGGCTAAAGCGCCCGACGATCGCGCAGCAAACGATGCAGGGTGATTTCCGGAGGACAGTTGAGCCGCACCGGGAGAATGCAGGAGCCGACCCCGACCGAGGTGTACCCGATCATGTCGTGATAGGTCCAGGCGCCGGCCCCCATGCGCCTCGGCAGCACCGAATCGAGGATGATCGGAATGGCGCCGGGCAGACAGATCTGGCCCCCGTGGGTGTGTCCACTGAGCAGCAATTGGAACCCCGCATGCGCGGCCTGCCGATAGATCTCCGGGGTATGAGACAGCAGGATCGAAAAATCCGCGGCAGGCACGCTCGAAGCCGCCTTTTCGATATTGTCCACCCGGTAAAAATGGGCATCGTCGATGCCGACGAGATGGATGTGCTCCCCGCCCCGCTCGATTGTCTCGGACTCGTTTAGCAGGATCCGAATCCCGATCTCCTCCAACCTCGGGACCATGCGGATCGTGTCATGGTTGCCCAGGACGCCATAAACCGGACCCTCGAGGTGCTCGCGCATCCGCGCCAGGCCGTCTATCGCTCCTTGGTACGGACCGTAGGTCTTGCCGCGATAATCTCCAGTCAGAACGCAGACATCGTAAGAAATGGCCGGCAGCAGCTCCATCAGGCGGCGCATCGCCCCGTCGTTCATGTCGGCATGCAAATCGCTGAGATGAAGGATCGTAAATCCGTCGAAAGAAGCTGGCACCTCGGGCGAGCGGATGTCATGTCGCCGAATTTTAATATTTTCGGCGTTTTTGCGGGCCCGCCAGTAGAGCCCGGTCACCATTAACGCCGTCCGAATGACGGATGCGCTGCGATACCAGTTCTCGGAATGAAAGAAATTGACGCCCTGGCCGAATACCCGGCGTTCGCGCTCGTCCTCGATACCGAGCCGCTGTCGCGCGTGCAGCCGTCCCAGACGCTGCTCCAATTTTTCGAGCACGCTCTGATCGATCGAAAGGCCGCGGCGATGCCGCGGCTTTTCGGCCAGCTGAAGATCCATTTATCCCCCTAGGCGCGTCGGTTGTGCGCCCCTCGGGCTCGGTCCGTCACCGACTTGCCCCGAAAATTGCGGCGAATGCATGGCGACGCCCTCGACCCGCTCATTTCGACCCGGGTTTTGCCCACCCCAATGATCCGTTGCTGCATCGGTAGCTAAAGTCTGCAGCAAAATCTTTTCCAAAAGTTGAAACGCCCGCCCGGCCGAACGCCGGCCCAACTCGCCCAACGAAGATCTCTCCTTGCCGTCGTCGCTTTCGCGCTGTATCCATCCCGCCGGGGTGGTACGAGACCATGCGCGGCACCCGTAGCTCAGCTGGATAGAGCGCTGCCCTCCGAAGGCAGAGGTCGTGAGTTCGAATCTCGCCGGGTGCGCCACCGATGTCCGTTTGTTCGTTCGCCTATCGGGTAACATGCCGACAGATGACGGCAAAACTCTTGCAAGGTCGGGCCGCTTCACTATATTTTGAGCGTCTATAGGGTCCGTCTTGCGGACCGCATCGCAGGTGGGCCGATGGCCCACCTTTTGTTTTGGAAACCGCGCTTTTGGCAAAGCACGATCCCCGTACAGCTGCCATTTATCCGGCGGGTATTGCAGGTTAGGAGAGGTCAAGGTTATTGGTGGACACCAGCCGTATTGCGCAAGCAATCGAGCCCTCGCTCGAGGCGATGGGGTATCGTATGGTTCGGGTGGTCATCACCAGCGGTCGCCGGCCGACACTTCAAGTTATGGCCGAGCGGCTCGACAACAAGCCGATGACCGTGGAGGACTGCGCGCTGATCAGCCACTCGGTCTCCGCTATTCTCGACATCGCCGATCCGATCGCTGGCGCCTACATGCTCGAGATCAGCTCGCCGGGTATCGATCGTCCGCTGGTTCGCGCCGAAGACTACGATCGGTTCAGCGGGTTCGAGGCGAGGATCGAAATCGCCCAGCCAATCGAAGGGCGCAGGCGCTTTCGCGGTCGGCTGCTCGGAACCTCGGCTGAGAGCGTTCGCCTGGCCACCGATACGGGCGAAGTGAGATTGCCGCTCGCGGATGTGGTGCGAGCAAAACTTATCCTCACCGATGATCTGATCGACGCCGCGCAGCGGGCCCCGCAGCAAATTCAAACGCGGCAAGTCCACCCGCCGCAGTCGACTGACCGGTCCCCAAACCCACTGAAGCACGGAATTCGAGAACACGATGGATAGCCCCGTCACTTATGCCCGCCTGGAACTCCTGCAAGTCGCCGATACCGTCGCGCGCGACAAAGGGATCGACCGCGACGAAGTCTTGGAGGCGATGGAGGAGGCTGTTCAGAAGGCGGGCCGCTCCAAATATGGCCAGGATTACGATATCCGCGCCGAGATCGACCGCAACAACGGGGAGATCCGCCTGCTGCGCTTTCGGGAGGTGGCGGATGTCATCGAAAACGAGGCCACGCAAATTCCGTTGGCCGATGCTCAGCGGTTGAACCCCGAGGCCGAGATCGGCGACTTCATCACCGACCCGCTGCCGCCGATCGATTTTGGCCGCATCGCCGCACAGACTGCCAAACAGGTAATAGTGCAAAGGGTTCGCGACGCCGAGCGTCAGCGGCAATTCCTCGAATTCAAGGACCGGGTCGGCGAAATCGTCAACGGGCTCGTTAAGCGGGTCGAATTCGGCAACGTGGTCGTCGATCTCGGGCGGGCCGAGGCGATGCTGCGCCGCGACGAATTGCTGCCGCGCGAAAGCTTCCGCCAGGGCGAGCGGGTGCGCTCCTTTGTTTACGACGTCCGCCAAGAGCCGCGCGGCCCGCAAATTTTTCTGTCGCGCACCCACCCGCAATTCATGGCAAAGCTGTTTGCCCAGGAAGTTCCGGAAATCTACGACGGGATAATCGAGATCAAGGCGGTGGCGCGCGACCCCGGCAGCCGCGCGAAGATTGCGGTCATTTCGCGTGACAGCGGCATCGATCCGGTCGGCGCCTGCGTCGGGATGCGCGGCAGCCGGGTCCAGGCGGTCGTCGGCGAGTTGCAAGGCGAAAAGATCGACATCATACCATGGTCGTCCGATCCGGCGACTTTCGTAGTCAATGCGCTCGCCCCGGCCGAGGTCGCCAAAGTAGTGATCGATGAGGAGCAGCGCCGCGTCGAAGTCGTGGTGCCCGATGATCAGCTGAGCCTAGCGATCGGACGGCGCGGACAGAACGTCCGCCTCGCCTCACAGCTCACCGGATGGGACATCGACATTCTGACCGAGGCCGAGGAATTGGAACGGCGGACGGAAGAGTTCCGCAGCCGCAGTCAGATGTTCATCGATGCCCTCGACATCGATGATGTGATCGCCCATCTGCTGGTTACCGAAGGGTTTACCTCGCTAGAAGAAGTGGCCTACGTCGCGGTGGAGGACCTTGCAGAAATCGAAGGGTTCGACGCCGATGTGGCGGCGGAGCTGCAAGAGCGGGCTCGCATATCCCTGGAACGCCGCGACCGGGAATACGAGGAGCGGCGCCGCGAGCTCGGCGTCAGCGACGAGCTTGTCGAATTCGAGCAGTTGACCCCGGGCATGCTCGTCACTCTCGGTGAAAACGGGGTAAAGACCCTTGATGATTTCGCCGACCTTGCGGGCGACGAACTCGTCGAACTCCTCCAAAAGTTTGACAAGGGCGGTGCCAAGCTCGATCTCGACGTGGCAAACGACCTAATCATGCGAGCCAGGGCACACTGGTACGCGGATGATGCAACGCCAGCCAAACCAGGCGCGCAGGAGTAGGCGCGACGGGCAGCATCGAAAACATTGCAGCGGTTCGAGGCGATGCGGGGTTCACGCAGACCGGCCCGCTCCGTCGCTGCATCGCAACCGGTGAAATCGCCGACCGTGCGCGGCTATTGCGGTTTGTCCTGGGGCCGGGCGGAGAGATCGTGCCCGACGTGGCTGCCGATCTGCCGGGCAGAGGTTTATGGTTGACGCCGCGCCGCGATATACTCGAACGGGCGATGGCTAAGAGACTGTTTGCTCGTGCGGCGCGTCGGCCTGTCGCTCTGCCGCCCGGGCTTGCAGATCGCGTCGAAGCCCTGCTTGCTCGGCGCTGCTGCGATGTTATCGGGCTCACCCGACGCGCTGGTCTCGCCGTTGCTGGTTTTGAGAAGGTTGGCGAGGCCGTTCGCGGCGGAAAGGTTGGCCTGCTGCTGGCAGCGCTGGACGGAGCCGAGGGCGGCCGGAGCAAAATTCGTGCACTCGGGCGGCATCTGCCGCTAGCAGCCGTGCTGACTGCGGCAGAGATGGGCCGCGTATTCGGGCGCGATCATGTGGTACACGTGGCGGTCGGCGGCGGCCGGCTAAGCCGCCGGTTGCTCGCGGATGCGGAAAAGATCGCCGGCTTTCGCTCGGGAGCGATGGTCGATCGAGGGGCGGAACCCGCCGCATCCCGGCGGGTGCAGTGCGATGACGGTATTGGAACGAGATGAGCGACGCGAACGAGCAAGAGCAGAACACGACGGAACAAGAGCAGAAGCGGCCGCTGACGCTCGGTCGTAGCGGTGGCAGGCTGGAGCTTCGCAAACCCGCCGAGACGGCGCAGGTGCGCCAGAGTTTCTCGCACGGACGCTCGAAGACCGTTACCGTCGAGGTGCGCAAGAAACGCGTGATCAGCCCCGGGTTGCCCGATGCCGGGCGGACCGAGGCGTCGCCGGCGATCGCGCGCGAGCAATCGGTGCCTAGGCCGGCAACAACAGAGCCGGCGCGCCGTCCAGTCGTGATTGCCCGCTCGCTGACTGCAGAGGAACGGGCAGGACGCACCCGCGCCGTGCAGGATGCCCGCAAGGCCGACGAGGAAGCGCGTCGGCTGGCCGCTCTCGCCGAAGCGGATCGGCGTCGACAGGAGGAAGAACGAGCCGTTCACGAGGCGCGCCAGCGGGCCGAGGAAGAAGCGCGCAGAAAGGTAGAAGAGGAAGAGGCACGTCGCCGCACCGAAGAGGAGGCTCGCAAGCGATCCGAAGAGGAGGCGCAACGGCGCAAAGAGGAAGAATTCGCGGCGTGAGGTGGCCGAGCGAGCCGGTAAGGCCGCAGCGGCGAAAGTGGCGGCGCTGGCTGCGGCAGGCAAGGTCGCGGTACCGGTCGAGGAGGAAGAAGAGGCGGGAGCAGCGCTGCGGCGTGGCCGTCCAGAGGTCAAGAAGCCGGTGGCGCCGGTTCGGCGCGAAGACGCGCGCCGCCGGACCGGAAAATTGACCGTCACGCGCGCACTCGCCGGCGACGAAGGGGAGCGGATGCGCAGCCTGGCTTCGGTGCGCCGGGCGAGAGAACGCGAGCGCCTGCGGCTGCATCACGGCGAGCAGGAACAGATCAAGGTCGTGCGCGAAGTCGTCATCCCCGAGACGATCACCGTCCAGGAATTGGCGAACCGCATGGCCGAGCGCGCCGCCGATGTCATCAAGGCGCTGATGCGTATGGGCGTGATGGCGACGATCAACCAGATCATCGATGCCGACACCGCCGAACTGATCGTCACCGAGTTCGGACATCGTCTACGGCGCGTGTCGGAGGCCGATGTCGAGATCGGTCTGCGCGGCGAGGATGACGAGCCCGAGGCGCTCGAACCGCGCGCGCCCGTGGTCACCGTCATGGGCCATGTCGATCACGGCAAGACCTCGCTGCTCGACGCGTTGCGCGAGACCGATGTCGCGGGCGGCGAAGCCGGCGGCATTACGCAGCATATCGGCGCCTATCGGGTCAGTCTGCGAAGCGGCAAGCAGATCACCTTCATCGATACGCCCGGCCATCAGGCATTCACTGCGATGCGCGCTCGCGGCGCCAACGTGACCGATATCGTGGTGCTCGTCGTAGCCGCGGATGACGGCATCATGGAACAGACCGTCGAAGCGATCCGTCATGCCAAGGCGGCCCGGGTGCCGATCATCGTAGCCATCAACAAGATGGACAAGCCGGATGCGAAGCCCGAGCGCGTGCGGCAGGAGCTGCTGCAGCACGAGCTGGTCGTCGAGGAGCTCGGCGGCGAGGTGCTCGATGTCGAGGTCTCGGCGCTCAAAAAGACCAACCTCGACAAGCTCGAGGAAATGATTCTGCTGCAATCCGAGCTGCTCGACCTCAAGGCCAACCCGAACCGTTCCGCCGAGGGGGTCGTGCTCGAGGCCAAACTCGAGCGCGGGCGCGGTGCGGTTGCAACCGTGCTTATCCAGCGCGGCTCGCTGCGCGTCGGCGACATCTTTGTTGCGGGCAGCGAATGGGGACGAGTTCGCGCACTACTCGATGATCGCGGGCAGAACATCCTCGAGGCGGGTCCCTCGACCCCGGTCGAGGTGCTGGGGCTCAATGGAACACCCCTCGCGGGCGACGATTTCGTCGTTGCGGAGAACGAGAGCCGCGCGCGCGACATCGCCGACTTCCGTCAGCGCCGCCGGCGCGACGCGAGTGCTGCAACAGGCTCGCGCGGAACCCTCGAGCAGATGTTCTCGCAAATCGCGGCTGGCGTGGCGAAGGAATTGCCGGTCGTGGTCAAATCGGATGTCCAGGGTTCGCTCGAGGCGATCGTCGGCTCGCTCGAAAAAATCTCGACGAGCGAAGTGTCGATGCGCGTGCTGCACTCGGCCGTTGGCGGCATCAACGAAAGCGACGTGATCCTCGCCAAAGCTTCGAATGCGGTGATCATCGGGTTCAATGTCCGCGCCAACCCACAGGCCCGCGAGCTGGCGCGACGCGACGGGGTCGAGATCCGCTATTACTCGATCATCTACGATCTGATCGATGACATGCGCAAGGCGCTGTCCGGAATGCTCGCTCCGACATTGCGCGAACGGCTGCTCGGCAACGCCTCGATCCGCGAAGTGTTCAACATCACCAGGGTCGGAAAAGTCGCTGGCTGCATGGTCACGGAAGGCACCGTCCGACGCGGTGCCAAAGTCCGGCTGTTGCGCGATAATGTCGTCATTCACGAAGGCTCGCTGAAGACCTTGAAGCGGTTCAAGGATGAAGTCCGCGAGGTCAATCAAGGTTACGAATGCGGCATGGCTTTCGAGAACTATCACGACATCCAGGTGGGCGATATCATAGAGTGTTTTGAAATAGAGGAAGTCGCGCGTTCTCTGTGACGCGTCACGCAGTTACATCGTAATGACCAAGAAACGGCGGGGCCCGCAGCAATCGCCTCTCGGCGCCGGGATCGAGGGAAAAACGAGCCAGCGCCAGCTTCGCGTCGGGGAAGAGCTGCGGCACGCGCTGGCGAGAATTCTGCGCGACGGGGAATACCGTGACCCGGTGCTGGAGAACGCGAGCATAACCGTCACCGAAGTCAGGATGAGCCCTGATCTGCGCAACGCGACCGCGTTCGTCATGCCGCTCGCCGGAACGAACGCAACCGACGTGGTCGCGGGCCTCGAGCGCAGCGCCTCATTCCTCAAAGGGCTCGTCGCGCGGGAAGTTCGGCTGCGCAACACCCCCAACCTCGTCTTCGCGCTTGACGATTCCTTCGATCGGGCCGACCGGATCTCCGCTTTGTTGACGCGGCCCGAGGTGGCGCGGGATCTCAGCCCGCAGGCCGAGGACAGAGCCGATGACGAGTAGTGGCGGCCCCGACGGCTGGCTCGTCGTCGACAAGCCACTCGGTCTCACCTCGAACCGGGTCGTCGAGGTGGTTCGCCGCCGAACCGGAGGAAAGGTGGGACACGCGGGAACTCTCGATCCGCTCGCGACGGGTGTGCTGCCAATCGCCATCGGCGAGGCGACCAAAACTACCGCTTATGCAATGACCGGCCGCAAGCGCTACCGCTTTCGTATCCGCTGGGGTGTTGCCCGCGCGACGGACGACCGCGAAGGTGAGATTACCGGGGAAAGCCCGACGAGGCCGAGCCGCGAAGCGATCGAGGCCATCCTCGCCACTTTTACCGGCACCGTTCTGCAACGGCCGCCGGCTTATTCGGCGATCAAGATCGGTGGGCGGCGCGCTTATCAGCTCGCCAGGGCCGGCAAACCGTCCATGCCACCGGCGCGGCCGGTGGAAATTGCCGAGCTGCGGCTCACCGCGATCCCCGATCGTGACCATGCTGATTGCGAAGCGCTCGTCGGCAAGGGAACTTACATCCGTGCCCTGGCGCGCGATCTTGGTGAGGGTCTCGGGACGCTTGCCCACATCACCGAACTGCGCCGCCTTTCGGTTGGCCGCTTCACGGAAAGCCAAGCGATAGCACTGGATTCGATCGTCGAGCGTGGGCATATAACAACGGATTGCGGATTTCTGCTTCCGATCGAGACTGGGCTGGACGACATCCCGGCTTTTGGCTTGATCGGAGCCGAGGCTGCTCGACTGCGTAGCGGGCAGAGGGTGACGCCGCGCGAACCCGACGCGCTGGCTCGTCTCGACCGGCTCAAAGACAGCGCGGTCGTCGGCGCTTGGCACGATCAGATCCTGGTCGCGCTGGCCCGGATCGAAGACGGCCGCCTTCGCCCGATACGAGTTATCAATCGCTAAGGGACCGGAACTGATGTCGATCACTGCCGAGCGCAAACAAGCGCTCATCACCGAATACGGCGCGAAGGAGGGCGATACCGGGTCACCCGAAGTCCAGGTGGCCATCCTCAGCGAGCGGATTCGCAATCTCACCGGCCACCTGTCGACCCACAAGAAGGACTTCCATTCACGGCGTGGCCTGCTGGTCATGGTCGGTCAGCGGCGTCGGTTGTTGGATTATCTCAAGCGATCGAGCGTAGGACGTTACGAGACCTTGATCGGGCGTCTCGGGCTGCGCCGCTGACGCGAGGAAGGGATCACCGAGATCACGCCGGTCAATGACATGCCTGCCGCCTCGCTGCGGCGCGCGACCGAATTCCCCGGTTTTTGTTTATCGACGGCTCCGCACAGCTGTGCTGGCGCTGATGTTACGGCTGACGGTCCGGGCGCTCGGGCGCCGAACCGCACCGTCGCCCAGATTCCGAAAAGGATGATACCGAATGTTCCATGTTTATCGTAAAGAGCTGAATTGGGGCGGTCGCCGCCTCGTGCTGGAGACGGGCCAAATCGCTCGTCAGGCGGACGGCGCCGTTCTTGCCACCTATGGCGAGACTACAGTGTTATGCACGGCGGTCGCGCTCAAGATCGCAAAACCCGGTCAGGACTTCTTTCCGCTGACCGTCAATTACCAAGAAAAGACGTTCGCTGCCGGGAAGATCCCGGGCGGCTTTTTTAAGCGCGAGGGCCGGCCTTCCGAGAAGGAGACTTCTCGTTTCGCGCCTGATCGATCGACCGTTGCGGCCACTTTTTGCCTCAGGGTTCGTCAATGAAACCCAGGTGGTGTGCACGGTGCTGAGCCATGATTTGGAGAATGATCCCGATATCGTCGCGATGATCGGCGCCTCCGCGGCCTTGACGATCTCGGGGATCCCGTTTCTCGGACCGATCGCCGGCGCGCGGGTGGGCTACATCGACGGGAGCTATGTCTTGAACCCGACATTGAGCGAGCTGTCGCGCTCCGAGCTCGACCTCGTCGTGGCCGGCACAGGCGAGGGCGTCCTGATGGTCGAATCCGAAGCCAAGGAGCTCCCCGAGCACGTGATGCTCGGTGCCGTGACCTTTGGCCATCGTGAGTTTCAACCGGTGATCCAGGCGATCATCGAGCTCGCCGAGACCTGCGCCCGCGAGCCGTGGAGCCTGCCGCCTAAGCCGCCGGAAATCGAGGCGATCGGCGCGCGGCTGCGCGACGCGGTCGGCCCGCTGATCGACGACGCCTACGCCACACTAGGCAAGCAGGACCGCAGCAGCAGGCTCGATGCAGCAAAGGCCAAACTGGCCGAGCTGTTTCCTGATGACGCGCAACACGCGCTCGCGCTCAAGCTCTTCAAGGACATCGAAAAGGATATCGTGCGCGGCGCCATCTTGCGCGACGGCCGCCGGATCGACGGCCGGGATACCCGCAGCGTTCGGCCCATATCCTGCGAGGTCGGCATTCTGCCCCGCGCCCACGGCTCGGCGCTGTTCACGCGGGGCGAGACGCAGGCGCTGGTCGTCGGGACATTAGGGACGGGTCAGGACGAACAGGTCATCGACGCGCTCGAAGGCGAGTACCGCGAAAACTTCATGCTCCACTACAATTTCCCGCCCTATGCCACCGGCGAGGCCGGTCGGATGGGTTCGCCGGGAAGACGGGAAGTCGGGCACGGCAAACTGGCTTGGCGAGCCATCCATCCGCTGCTCCCCAGTAAGGACGGTTTCCCGTACACGATCCGCGTCGTTTCGGAAATCACGGAATCGAACGGTTCGTCGTCGATGGCCTCGGTGTGCGGCGCCTCGCTTGCGTTGATGGATGCGGGGGTGCCGCTGCCGCGGTCCGTCGCAGGGATCGCCATGGGGCTCATCAAAGAGCCGGAGGGATTTGCCGTACTTTCGGATATCCTCGGCGACGAGGATCATCTCGGCGACATGGACTTCAAAGTCGCCGGCACCGAGCAGGGCGTTACCGCGCTGCAGATGGACATCAAGATCACCTCGATCACCGAGGAGATCATGCGGATTGCGCTGGATCAGGCGCGGGACGGCCGCAATCACATCCTCGGGGAGATGGCGAAGGCTTTGACCGGCGCCCGCGACACGGTCAGCAACAATGCGCCTCGGATCACCAGCTTCAGCATTCCGAAGGAAAAAATTCGCGAAGTGATCGGTTCCGGCGGCAAAGTAATCCGCGAGATCACCGAGACGACCGGGGCCAAGATCGATATAGACGATGACGGTACCGTCAAGGTGGCCGCAGTAGACGGAGATGCGGCGCAGGCCGCGATCGACTGGATTCGCGGCATCGTGGCCGAACCCGAACTCGGCGTCATCTACAACGGCAAGGTCGTAAAAGTCGTCGACTTCGGCGCCTTCGTTAATTTTCTCGGATCGCGCGACGGGCTCGTTCACATCAGCGAGCTCGCCCCGCAGCGGGTCGGCAAGGTGGCCGATGTCGTCAAGCTCGGCGACAACGTCAAAGTCAAGGTGCTCGGCTTCGACGATCGGGGAAAGGTGAAGCTCAGCATGCGCCAAGTCGACCAAGAGACCGGCGAGGACCTCGGTTCGCGTCGGCCCGAGCGTCAGGAGCAGCAGGTGAAGGCTGCAACCTGACGACACCCGATGCCGGGCGGGACGGCTATGACCTTTCCGCGAATGTCGCACCCGCGATGCGGCACTTGCCGGCCGCCTCATCCGGAATTTTTCCGGAGAGCGGGAGGATCGAAACTGTCCTGCCACCGGTAATCGGCCATCGCGGCGCTGCCGGCTATGCGCCGGAAAACACCCTGTCGGGTTTTCGCAAAGCGAAGGCGCTCGGCTGCCGCTGGGTCGAGTTCGATGTCCGGCTCACCGCCGACGACCTACCGGTTCTGCTCCACGATCACCGGTTGGAGCGCACGACCAACGGGCGCGGTAGCGTGAGCGCCCTGTCGCTCTCCGCAGTCCGCCATTATGACGCGGGAGAATGGTTTCACTCGTCCTTCGCCGGAGAGCGCGTGCCAACATTGCAAGAGACTTTGGTGCTCCTTGCCGAACTCGGTTTGGGCGCGAATGTCGAGCTAAAGGCCGCGCACGGAAAAGAAGCGGCGACGGGAGCAATGGCTGCTGAGTTGCTCGCGCGGACTTGGCCCGCTGATCCGGCGGACCTGCTGATATCGAGCTTTCAGCACGGCGCCCTCGCCGCCGCGCGCGCGCGGGCGCCGCACATCGCGCGAGGCATCCTATTTCGCCGCATTCCAAAGAACTGGCGTAACATTGCCGCGGGATTGGGCTGCGTGGCGATCCATGCGGACCAGCAGCGGCTTCGCACGGCCGTGGTATCCGAGATCCGCCAGGCGGGCTATCCGTTACTTGCCTATACGGTGAACGATCCGGAACGGGCGAAAACTTTGTTCGATTTCGGAGTGAATTCCGTATTTTCCGATGTCCCGGATCGCCTTCATGGCGCCGCCGCAAGTGGAGGCGTTCATCGGGAAGTCGCGGCCGATTCGGCTGTGGCCGCGATTCCGCGATAGGGGATCAGTCTGGTGAAACCGCTCAATCCACTGGTGATTTCCGGACGTGAGGTCCTGCCTCTGATAGAGGGCGGCAAGGGCATCTCGGTGTCAAATGGAGAAAGCTCCGGAGCATGGGCGGCCGCGGGCGGTGTCGGGACATTCTCGGGAGTCAACGCGGACAGCTACACCGAAACTGGAGAGCCGATCCCACAAATCTATCGCGGGCGGACCCGGGTGGAACGGCACGAGGAACTCGTTGCCTACGCAGTCGCCGGCGGCATTCAACAGGCGCGGGTGGCCCATGAGCGCTCCAACGGCGAAGGCCGCATCCACATGAACGTGCTGTGGGAAATGGCGGCCGCCGAACGCGTGCTCCACGGCGTTCTGGAAGGGGCCAAGGGTCTCATCCACGGCGTCACGTGCGGTGCCGGCATGCCCTACAGGATCGCCGAGATTTGTGCGAGTTACGGGGTACATTATTACCCGATCGTGTCCTCGGGCCGCGCTTTCCGGGCGTTGTGGAAAAGGGCTTACCACAAATTCCGCGACTGGCTCGGCGGGGTCGTTTATGAAGACCCTTGGCTCGCTGGCGGCCATAACGGGATCACCAACAGCGAGGACCCTCAGAATCCTGAGCCCCCTTACCCGCGCGTTTCCGAGCTGCGCAGCCTGATGGTCGATTTCGGGCTTGCCGAAACGCCGATCTTTATGGCGGGCGGAGTATGGTATCTGCGCGAATGGACTGATTGGATCGGCAATCCCGAACTCGGGCCGGTTGCTTTTCAATTCGGGACGCGGCCACTGCTGACCCAGGAAAGCCCGATTTCCGAGGCATGGAAGCGTAAGTTGCTGACCTTGGGCGAGGGGGACATCTCGCTCAATCACTTCAGTCCGACGGGCTTTTATTCCTCGGCTGTGCGCAACCGGTTTCTGAACGAACTGCAACAGCGGTCGGAACACCAGGTAGCCTATACGATCGAACCGGTGGGGGAGCACGTTGCGGATTTCAGGGTTGGCCCACGCGGCCGCACCGTCTATCTGACGGCACAGGACAAGGTGTCGGCCGAGCGATGGGTCGCAAAGGGTTTCACCGAAGCGCTGCGCACGCCGGATGCGACGCTGATCTTTGTGACCCCGCAAAAGGCTCTCGAGATCCGCACCGACCAGATCGCATGCATGGGTTGCCTCAGCGCTTGCCAGTTTTCCAACTGGGCGCAAAACGAAGCGCGCTCGACCGGGAGGAAAGCCGATCCGCGCAGCTACTGCATTCAAAAGACGCTGCAAGCGATCAGGCACTCTGATGATGTCGAGTGTCAGCTGATGTTCGCCGGACACAACGCCTATCGCTTCGCCTCGGACCCGTTCTACACAAACGGCTATGTGCCGTCGGTTCGGGAGCTGGTCGAGCGATTGCAGACGGGCGACTGAATATCGAAACCGTCCTGTTCGCCGCGTCCACGGACTGACAGCGACGCGCCGGATCTGGGTCAGTCGGGATCTGCCCGGCGCGCGTTCACCGGGCGGCTGAATTATCTCTAGTTTGGGATGCTTCTAAGGAGTTGACTCGCTCGGACAGTACGGTCAATTATTAGTCATTGCATCGGCTCGGCCGCACTTTCTGCGACCGCCCGTTCCAAGGACATCGAGGGACGGATGACGTGATCTCGACTCGACCGACAAACAGAGGTCCTTCGTGGTCCCCTCGGCGAGACGGAAAACCTGCCGGGCCTCGACTCCTGCCCAGCCGAACGATGCCACTGATTCGAGAGTGATTCACCAACACAAGGAGGAGACCTAAAGATGGCATATCAAGACGACATCGCTTTGATGGCCCACCTGATGCGACGGGCGGGTTTCGGAGCAGGCCGCGACGAACTCGAAGAGCGCGTGAAGAAGGGGTATGAAGCGACCGTAGAGGAATTGCTGCATCCCGAGACGCAGCCGCCGGTCGATCCCTATACACTGCTGCGCTATCAGCCGGCGTCGTTGTTGCCGGGCGGCCAGCCCCCGATGGGCAACGTCAACTGGATGTACTACCTCGTTAATACCCAGCGCCCGCTCGAAGAAAAAATGGCGCTGTTCTGGCACCATGTCTTCGCTACCGGCAATTCAAAGGTCGACAACTACGACCAGCTCCTGGAGCAGATCAATCTGTTCCGTGAAAAGGGCATGGGAAATTATCGCGACCTGCTTCTCACTGTCGCGAAAAACCCGACAATGATCTTCTGGCTCGACAATCAGCAGAACCACGGGACCGCGGTCAACGAGAACTGGGGCCGGGAGCTGCTCGAACTGTTCAGCCTGGGCGCCGGCAACTATACCGAGAAGGACGTGCGGGAGTGCTCGCGGGCCTTCACCGGCTGGACCTTCGAAACCAAGATCCCGCGCGCACCCTATGGCCGGTTCCCGTGGAAGTTCGAGTATCGTCCCGAGGACCACGACGACGGCGAGAAGGAATTTCTCGGTTATAAGGGGCATTTCAACGGCGAAGACATTATCGACATTATCGTACAGCAGCCGGCCTGCGCGAAGTTCATTTGTCGGCATCTGTACAATTTCTTCGTCGCCGACGAGCCCCAGGTTCCCGCTTGGCCGATCGAACCGCCGCAAGACCAGAAGGCGATCGATACTTTGGTCGAGGCCTTCCGCGACGCAAAGTTCGATATGAAGCCCGTGTTGCGCACGCTGTTCAACTCGGACTTCTTCAAGAACGCCCGCTTCAAACACATGAAGTCGCCAGCCGAAGTCGTGGTCAGCACATTGCGCCTCGTCGGCGGCCACGAGCTTCCCGAAGCCGGGCATTGGCGATCTGTCGATGCAGCCCACCTATATGGGCCAGGACCTGCTCAACCCGCCCTCCGTCGAAGGTTGGCACACCGGGAAAGAGTGGATCAACAGCGGCTCGTTGATGGCGCGCATCAACTTCGTCGCGGAAAAGGTCGGCGATCCCTCGCTGCCGGGCGTCCAAGCGATCATCAACCGCCTGAAGCAGCGTGGCTCGCTCAGCCCCGAGCAGCTCGTCGACGGTTGCCTGGACATGATTGGTCCGGTCGAAGTCGGCTCTGACACCAAGCAAGAGCTGCTTTCGCAGGCAAAGGAATGGGGCCAGATCAGCTGGGGCAATGGCGGGGCGCAGATCGCCGATCAACGGGTCGGCCAAATGCTGCAGCTGGTTGCCGCCACCAGAGAGTATCAATTCGGCTAAGACTTCAGAGTCAGTACACAAGGAGGAACTACGCTATGCCCGAAACGCAGACTGCACAGAAGGACCCGGTAATAGTTGTCTTGCAACTAACTGGAGGAAACGATTATCTGAACACGGTCATTCCGTACAACAACCCGCTCTATCGGGACAACCGGAAGGCGGTGGGGATTCCCGACAACCAGATCATGCACCTCGACAAGGACTACGGCATCCCACACTACATGGCGCCGTTGAAGCAATTCTGGGATGACGACAAGCTCGCCATCGTCCACGGCGTCGGTTGGAAGGAGTCGCCGCGGTCTCACTTCCGCGCCATGGACATCTGGCACACTTGCGAGCCGGTGAAGGTCGGCACCGAGGGATGGCTCGGGCGCGTCGCGCGCGAGTTCGACCCGAAGAAAGAAAACGTCGTCACGACGGTCAGCTTCGGGCCGAGCCTGCCGCGGTCATTGGCGGTGGCGGGCGTGCCGGTGGCGTGCGTCGGCGGTCCGCTCGAGAAGTACGGCTTTTTGCCGACCATCCAGGGTGAGCAGCGCAAGCAGGTCCTCGAGCGCTTTGCTGCGATGTACAAACCGGCCATCGGCACCGGAGCGGTCATGGACTATATGGCCGACACCGGCATCGATTCGCTGAAGGGCGAGGACATTCTCAAGGTTGCGCCGCAGAAGTATTCTTCGACGGTGCAGTATCCAAACACGCCAATCGCCCGCAAGCTCAAGGGCATCGCCCAGACCCATCTGGCTGATCTGGGCAGCCGCATCTTCTACTGTGATCACAGCACCTTCGACACGCATGCCGGCCAGAACCCCGGTCACCAGAATTTGTGGACCGCGGTGACCGAAGGTATCGACGCCTTCATGAAGGACCTGCGGGAGCACGATCACGCCGATAATGTGATCCTGCTGATGTTCTCGGAGTTCGGACGCCGTGTCCGCGACAATGGCTCGGGAACCGACCACGGCGCCGGCGGTGTCGCCTTCGTCCTCGGGGAGAAGGTCAAGGGTGGCCACTACGGCGAGATGCCGTCGCTGAAGCCTGAGCACCTGGTCCAGGGCGATCTGAACCCGAACATGGACTTCCGCAGTGTCTACGCTACGATCCTCGACAAGTGGCTGAAGCTCAATCCGGCACCGATCATCAACGGGACGTTCGAGCAACCGGCCTTCCTGCACTGACGCAACAGACGGTTTCCCTCCTTCCCGCGGCGGCAGCTGTGGGAAGGAGGGTCGAATAGGGTCGAGTAATCAAAGAGGAGGAGCGCTATGCCGCTCACAACGGTCCACGAAGGGCGAGTTTATGATTGGAGCCATGCCGTCGGGCGTAACGCCGCCCGTGGCCCGGGCTTCAACTACGTCCAAACCATGTGTCTCGGTAAGAACGGTATTCTCTACGCGACCAACCGGGGCAACGAGAACAACTTCGGGATGCACGTCAACAAAGTCCAGCTTGGCAAAGGTCCTGGTGAAGAAGAACACATCGCCGATTTTTTCGAATACGGCGAGGGCGACGGAAAGTGCACTTGGCCGTTTGGGGTTGCCGTCGACGACAACGACCATGTGTACGTCTCGGACGACTGGCAGAACACGATCTCCGTGTTTGACAGCAGCGGCAACTTCGTCCGGAAGTGGGGAGAGACCGGCAGCGGTGACGGCCAGCTGATGCGCCCGGCCGGTCTGGCCGTCGAGAAAAGCGGCAACATCATCGTCGTCGACAGCGGCAACAACCGCCTCCAGGTCTTCACTCCGGAGGGCAAATTCGTCGGCAAGTGCGGGGGCCCCGGCAGCGGCGACGGTCAGTTCAACCAGCCCTGGGGCATCACCCTCGACAAGGATGGCAACATCTACGTCGCGGACTGGAAGAACCATCGGGTCCAGAAGCTGTCCCCCGAGGGCAAGTTCCTGATGAAGTTCGGCCAATATGGCAAGGTCGAGGAGCCCGAGGGCTCCTATGCCGTAACCATGTTCGGGCCCTACGTGGCGGCGCAATCGGAAACCGCCGGTTATCCGAAGCCGGGCACCCTCAATCACCCGACCGACGTCGCGGTCGACCCCGATGGCGACATCTACGTCACCGATTGGGGCAACCATCGGGTTTGCGTCTTCGATTCCGAGGGAAGGCCAATCTGCAATCTGATCGGCGACGCTCAGGTGTTGTCAAAGTGGGGCCAGCAGACCGTCGACGCCAACCCCGACATGGCCAAGGCTCGGCGGCGGGTAAAGAGCCTCGAACCGCAGTATCGGTTCTGCTTCCCGACGGCGGTGGAATTCGATCCAGCCACCGACAGCGTGATCGTAGCTGACAGCCAGAGGAATCGGCTGCAGATCTACAAGAAAGTTCGCGACTACAGCGACTTCCAGGCCAACCTCTAGTCGGCTTCCGGACAGCGGACGCGGCGAACCAAAGCCGCGCCCGCTGCCGATCCCGCTCGCGCGGGTTGGGAACGGGCACCACAGCGTGCGCGTCAGCGATGAAGCTGTGGTCGAACGATAAGGAGACGCAATAAAGTTGTTTGGTTTTGCCATGACTCTGCCTATATTTGTTGCATGACGGTGACGCCCGCTACATCACTTGCCTTGCGGCGCCTGCGTGCGGCAAATCTGCGGCCGACACGCCAACGTGTTGCCTTGGCACGGCTCCTGCTCGAAAGCGGGGAGCGCCATGTCACGGCCGAGCAATTACACGGCGAGGCCCTGACTGCCGGCATCCGGGTGTCGCTCGCGACGGTCTACAACACGCTTCATCAGTTCACCGATTTGGGGCTTTTGCACGAAGTCGTCGTAGAGCCGGGCCGATCCTATTTCGATACCAATATTTCAGACCACCACCACTTTTTCTGCGAAGTAACCGGCAAATTGCAAGACATACCCGGCGAGGAACTGACGGTGACCAGTCTGCCGATGCCTCCCGCCGGTACGGAAATCAGCCGTGTGGACGTGATTATTCGCGTCCGTCCCGGGAGTGCCTGAGACGCGCGGCTTGGCGTTCGCCGGTTTAACGTTTATCAATATTTGATATCCATTTCTCCGGCTCTGCAGCGCAGGGCTAAAACGACTGACATTTGTGCGACATTAAGGCATTTATTAAAATAATTCTAATCTGTTGAAGCGGTTCGCCGGCGCTCTATATCCGTCGCACGGGGTCCACCGCTCTACGCGGGCCCATCCCAAAGACGATGGAGAGACGGACGGATGGCTATCCTGAAGAATTCCAAGACCGAAGAGAACCTTAAGGCGGCGTTCGCCGGCGAGAGCCAGGCCAATCGGCGCTATCTGTATTTCGCCCAGAAGGCGGACATCGAAGGCTACAACGATGTGTCGGCGGTCTTCCGCTCGACCGCCGAAGGCGAGACCGGGCATGCTCACGGCCATCTCGAATATCTCGAAGAAGTCGGCGATCCGGCGACCGGTAAGCCGATCGGAACGACTGAGGATAATTTGCGGGCCGCTGTTGCCGGCGAAACGCACGAATACACCGACATGTATCCGGGCATGGCCAGGACGGCACGCGAGGAAGGCTTCGAGGAAATTGCCGAGTGGTTTGAGACGCTCGCAAAGGCGGAGAAGTCCCACGCCGGCCGCTTCCAAAAGGCCCTCGACGCGCTCTGATCCGGCAGCGCCGGCACCGATAGAAGAGGGGCGTGGGAGCCACAAGCTTCCGCGCCCCTCTTGCAAGCAAAGAGAGACAAACGATGAGAGAGGGCAGTCTCGAAGCCCCCACCCGGCATCGAATAGCGTGGGAAGCCCCTGACTTCGCCGACCGGAGAAAGACGGAAGCCGAGATGCGCCGCATCTTCGACATCTGCCACACCTGTCGGCGATGCTTTAATCTGTGCGACGCGTTCCCGCGGCTGTTCGACCTGATCGACAATTCGGAGAGCGGCGAACTCGATACGGTCGCGCCGCCCGACTACCAGAAAGTCGCCGACGCCTGCACGCTCTGCGACATGTGCTTCATGACGAAGTGTCCCTACGTGCCGCCGCACGAGTTCAACGTCGATTTCCCCCATGTCATGCTGCGCTATCGGGCGGTCGAGCGAGACGCGGGAAAGATCCCGCTCAGCCAGCGCGAGCTGGTCAAAACCGATCGTAACGGCCGGGTCGCGAGCGTGATCGCGCCGCTTGCCAATTGGGCCAGCGACCGGGAGAATACGTTGACCCGCCCACTTCTCGAAACCGCAGCCGGCATCGACCGCAACGCCGCATTGCCGAAATACCACGGGCCGACTTTCGTTATGCGCTCAAAGCGCTCGGCGCCGCCGATTGACCGCACGGCGCCGGCCTACGGCCGAAAGGCGGTGCTCTACGCGACCTGTTTTGTCAACTACAACAATCCGAGCATCGGTGAGGCGACCCGCGCCGTCCTCGCGCGCAACGGGGTCGAGACCGCGGTCGTCTATCCGCGCTGCTGCGGCATGCCGCAACTCGAGCAGGGCAACCTTGCCGCGGTCGCGGCGTCGGCGAAGCAAGTCGCCGTGTCTCTCGGTTCCTGGATCGACAAGGGCTACGACATCGTCGCGCTCGTGCCGTCTTGCGCGCTGATGCTCAAATTCGAGTGGCCCTTGATCGCTCCTCAGGAGGCGTCGGTCGCTAAGCTGGCGAAAGCGACCTTCGATGTCAGCGAATACGTCGTCGACATCGCCCGAAAGGAGGGTCTTGCCGATGGCCTATCGTCGCTCGAAGGCGGCGTCACGGTTCAGCTCGCCTGCCACGCGCGGGCGCAGAACATCGGGCAGAAAGCGGCCGAGATGCTGCGCTTGTTGCCGCGGGCCGATGTCGCCGTGATTGAGCGATGCTCGGGACATGGCGGCTCCTGGGGCGTGCTCAAGGGCAATTTCGAAACCGCCCTGAAGGTCGGGCGGCCGGTCGCGCGCCAGGCCCTCAAAAACGCAAAACCGTTCCTGTCCTCCGAATGTCCGTTGGCTGGGATGCACATCGCGCATGAAATGGAGATGCTGGCAGACGGCCAATCGGTCCCGCCCCGCTCCCTGCATCCGATTGAACTTGTCGCCCGGGCCTACGGGATCCCGGGGACTTGGGCCGATACAGAGGCGAGAGCATCATGAGCAATACGCTTATCCGCAATAAACGCCGGTTGACTTGCGCCGACATTCTACCCCCTGGAGATTACGCCACTATCCGAGGCGATCAACGCAAGCGGATTGCCGAGATCAAGCCGCGCCGTCGGATCGAGGTCGGCCCCTTTGCGACCTTCTACTTCGAGAATTACGAGACCATGCGGCACCAGGTGCAGGAGATGCTGCATATCGAGCAGGGCGGCGAGGCGCAGATCGAGGACGAATTGGCCGCCTACAACCCGCTGGTCCCGCAGGGAAAGGAGCTGGTCGCCACGGTCATGTTTGAGATTGACGATCCGGTCCGCCGGGCCTCGGTGCTGGCGCGCCTGGGCGGAATCGAAGACCACGTTTTTCTCGACGTCGCCGGAGAGCGGATCCGCGGCGAGCCCGATCCGATACGCGAGAATACCACCCCCGAGGGCAAGGCCTCATCCGTCCAGTTCCTTAGATTTCCGTTCACCAACCACCAGATCGCCCGCTTCAAGACCCATGGCGCTCAGGTGGTTGCCGGCTTCGATCACGCGAATTACGGGCATATGGCGGTCCTGCCGGAGCCGGTACGCGCCGCCTTGGCCGAAGATTTCGATTGAGATCAGCTGCTGAATGAATGCCAGCAGCTGCGAAACGCAGGAGAGCTTAGTAGCCGAGAAACGTCGGGCGTTGGGAGAGGGCCACCCCGAAACGCTCGCCGCCATGCTCGAACTCGCCGACTGCCTGTGGGCGCAAGGGCGGCTGATCGCGGCACGGAAGCTCGAAGAAAAAGTTGTCGAAGGCCGGCGGCGACTGTTCGGCGAGCAGCACCCGGACACCTTGAAGGCGATCGGCAAATTGGCGGTGACCCTGGGAGCGCAGGGTAATCTGGAACAGGCGCGTCAGCTGCAGGAGCAAGTGGTCACAGGCCGTCGCGCGCTGTACGGCGACGCCGATCTCGAAACATCGCGCGCCGTCAACAATCTGGCCGGCACGATCGCATCGCAGGGCGACCTCACCGAAGCGCGGGAGCTGCTCGCATCCGTGCTCGCCACCACCTGCCGCGAATTCGGCGAGCACCACCCCGACAGCCTCACGACAATGAGCAATCTCGCCGCAGTCTTGTGGCAAGAAGGAGACCGAGCCGAGGCATACGCATTGCAGCAGCAGGTGGTCGAAATGCGTCGCCGTGAGCGGGGCGAGGATGACGAAGCAACTCGCGCAGCGGCAGCCGTGCTCGCGACGATGGAGCGCGCGCCCGAATATTAGGCGGCACCCAAGGACGGGTGAAGCCAAACGCAACGACCACCGTTAGCGTAGGCTGAGATGGCCGAGCTGACCCAATCGAGTGCGATGCATTTCTCCCGAGCCGAGATCGTCTCGATCCTGTTCGGCCTCATTCTCGCTATGTTCCTTGCCAGTCTCGACCAGACGATCGTCGCGACGTCGCTCTCGACAATGGCGCAGGATCTGAATGGCTGGACGCTGATGTCCTGGGTCGTCTCGGCTTACCTGGTTGCCTCGACCGTCACGACCCCAATCTATGGCAGGCTGAGCGATCTCTATGGCCGGCGGCCGATTTTGTCGGTGGCAATCACGCTGTTCCTCGGCGCCTCGGTGCTGTGCGCGCTGTCGCAGGATATGCCGCAATTAATCGGCGCGCGCGTCTTGCAGGGCATCGGGGGCGGAGGTTTGCGCTCCGTCGCGCTAGCCGCCGTAGCCGACATCATTCCGCCACGCGAGCGCGGCCGTTATCAGGGCTATTTTTCGAGCGTCATGGCGATATCGAGCGTGCTCGGCCCGGTGCTCGGCGGCTTCTTTTCGGAATATTTGACTTGGCACTGGATCTTCTGGATCAACTTGCCGTTCGGATTGCTCGCGCTGCTTTTGTGCTGGCGCAACCTGCGGCGGCTTTCCAAGCCACGGCGAAGACCGATCATCGACTGGCTCGGAGCGGCCCTGATCCTCGCATCCACAACACCGATCCTGATCGGGCTCGGGCAAGCCGAAGCGGCAGCCGGCTGGGGGAGCAGCGGGGTTCTCGTCCCGCTCGCCATCGGCGCTGCTTTTTTGGTGGCGTTGATTTATCGCGAGAGCGAGGCATCCGAGCCGATCATTCCGCTCCGGCTGTTCGCCAACCGGATCTTCGCGGTGGCCAGCTTGATCAGCTTGTCGATGTCGATGGTGATGATTGCGATGATCATCCTGGTGCCGCTCGATTTCGAACTCGGTGCAGGGATGGCGCCGAACGAGGCCGGGATCCGTCTGATCCCGATGACGGGCGGCACGGTTTTGGGCTCGTTTATCGTCGGGCGGTTGGTCAGCCGCACCGGCCATTACCGGATTTTTCCGATCCTCGGGGCCGGTGCGATGATGATCCTCTGTGGCGCAATTGCGGCAGTGGGGCTCGGCCGCTCGTGGCCGCTCGACACGTTCCTGACCGCACTGCTCGGCTTCTCCTTCGGCTGTCAGCTTCCCTCGGTGATGGTGCCGGTGCAGAACGCGCTCGATCTGCCGGACACCGGCGTCGGTCTTTCCGTTGTCATATTCTTTCGGCTTATCGGCGGCGCGTTTGGGGTCGCTCTGTTAACGGCGCTCCTGGTCGGCGATCTGAACGCCGGCGCGCTATTGCTGCCGGGCCATGATGTGCTGGGCTCCAACCCGGGTATCGCGCTTCTCCACCTTGATCAGCAGGATTCGATAAATCCCCGGCTGTTGACCGGCTTGCAGCACGCGGTCCGAAACGCTTTTTCTCGGGTCTATTTATGGGCTGCGGCTATTTCGGCGCTCAGCTTCATTGCCTCCTTCGGATTGAAGGAGATCCCGTTGCGCGGCGCTTGAACGAGACTGATCTATGTTTTGCTTGGACTTCTGGTCTGCTCGCGCCAGCGGCGGGTTCCTTCTTTCAGAAAGTCGACCCCGGCAGTATCCGCCCGCCAGGCCTTCGAGAAATCGGCGCTTTCGCTTCGGGGTCGGCGATCGGGCGGCAGATCGTCAAAGCGATGCGCATCGGCAATGGCACGCCCTCTCCGAATACGATCGCCTCTTGGGTTCGCATGCTCGGCAGCGAAGCAATCATTCCGCGCGCCGCATCCGGCAGCGCCGTCTCCATGAAACGCTGATCTAGATGATGCCCCAGTCGCAAGGCGAAGATCGTGCCGCATTGCGACAAACCTGAGACGACAGCTCCGAAGGCAGCTGGGGATCAGGGCAAGGGAGATGCCGTATTTGCGTCCTTCCCGAGCGAGCCGGTTAATCGCCCAGCTGTCCGCCGCGAACCCGACGCCGGTAGACGCCGGGGCGTAGCGGCGGGCCTCCTCGCATACCAGCAGGACCGGCGGCATCTGCTCTCGCTCGGCCCATGAGGCGAGATCAAAAGGCGGGAGCCGGATACTGTCCGAGCGCGAAGCCAGTGGTAAGGGGGGCCATTCCCGCCAAAGACCAGGCGGCAAGCCACCTCATTTCATCGACCAGCAACTAGCTGTCGCATCGTAATCTGCCAAAACGGTTCCGAGCGCGGCACTGCTCGTGACCGCATTGCAGATGTTGCCGCCGGTCGCGAACGAAACAGCACCGTCTCTCGTGACAATTCGCAACTGGCGATTGACGTACCCACGGTTTATCGATGTAACCGTCTTGCCGGTTCCGCGAATAACGATCCGGGGATAGAGGCCCGGATCGATAGTCGCTGCATCCGCGACAGCCGTAAAGATGTCGTCGAGCCCCATATTGTTCGCGACGATGACGTGATCTGTACCAGTCGGCGCATAGGAAATTGGTGTATTTACGGCGCTAATGTCGTTGCCGGTGATCGTCACCAGGCCGCTGCCACCACTCACGGCAAGCCAAATGCCTGTGTGTAAAGCGCGGCCGGGACAGCCGGTACCGAGGCGGTTGCCGCTCACGACGATGCGGCCGTTCCCGGCGCTGGTCTCGTTGATCTTGAGCGCGATGCCCTTCGCGCCCGGCGTGCCGAATTGGCAAATGTTCGAGCCGACGATCGAAAGATCGTAAGGCCCGCCGCTGCCGCCCTCGATGTCCATCACCGGCACAGCTTGTCCAGTACCGCCGTGGAAGTTGGAGCCGACAAACGAAATTTCTTGGCAGCTCCCGGTAGCACAGTCGACCAGCACGGTCCTCCGGTTGCCGGTAGTCGCAGCCCACGCATTCACCGCGTCAAAGAAGTCGACCGTGCCTAGCGCCGTCGATGGCTGGATCAGCAAATCGTGAATTGCACTCTGATCGCCCAATGCGCCGCGGAACTGCCCGCCGACATTCTGCGCCTTGCCGGAAACCGTACCTGGGACAACTTCGAATCCCATGTTGCACGCCTCCGGACCGTTGTTGGTGCCGTTGTAGTCGATGTCGCCATCGAACAAGGCGAATCCAACTCCGGTTGCTTTGCTCGCCGCCGAACCACAGAATATGTTGTCGTTCCAGTAGGTGTTGCCGGACGTGGCGGCCCCGTAAGTATGCTGGCCATTGGCGATGGCAAGGCCCGTGGGATCGCGGATCGTGTTGTTGCTGACGATGGAACCAATGGTCGTGTTGGCTCCGCAGCACGTTGAGCTAGGACCGCCGCCCACCATTATTCCATTATAGGGCGGACGATCGTGTTCTTTTCAACGATGACGCCGCTTTGCGCTCCGCCAGACGGCGGCGCCAAAACGATCGCCGCGCCCGCGCGGGGATTCCTGTCGTTCGGAGCCATCTGAATGCAAACGCCCTCGATCCTCGCGGTCGGTGCCGAAACGTTGAGGAGGGTGATCCCGGTGCCATCGTTAAACAGGCCCCCGGAGCAACCGAAGGTCGGCGAAGTCGGAGCAACGCCGATCCCGTAGCCATAAGTCAGCGGACCCAGCAGCGCTGCAGGCTGAGTGACGTTCAGCGTACTAGTTATCAAATACCGGTGAGAGCCGTCGAAGAACATCGGCAAGCCAGCCGCCGAGGCCGCGTCGATCGTCCGCTGCACACACGCGGTGTCGTCGGCGCTGCCGTTGCCGGCGCAGCCATAAGCAAGCGGCTGGACAAAGGGTGGTGCCAAGGCAATCGCTGGCGCACTCTTGATATCACCATTCTGGATGATCGGCAATACATCGCTCGATCCGAGCGGCAAGTTCGCTGGCGGCGCCCTCATCAAAGTATTTGGCAGATTGGTCTGCGACAACGCTGAAACGGGAAGCAGCAGGAAAATGAAGACAAGCGTTTTCATTCGGGGATCGACAGTTCATTTTCGGCTATTGACTCGATAAAACGGCTGCTCGAGCACGGCGTCGTGCCAGGGAGCGTACCACGCCTGGACATAGGGCTTGATCTTCCGAAGAAAGTCGGCGTGCGCCCGCTGCTCGGGGGTAAGGCCCTTGGCACAGAACGCGCGCACCTCGCGGTAAAGACCGTCTACGTCGATCGTGCGCAGCTGATGATCGGCAACCACGATTTGCCCACCGATGACGACAGTGGCGACGTCCGCGCCCATGGCGCGTTCCACAAAAGCATCGGCGATGTCGAATTCCGGGTCGATCCAGGGATCGCGCGCCACCCGGTCGAGATCGACGAGAACTGCGTCGCCCTTCATTCCGGGAACAAGCGCGCCAACCTCGTCCGCGAAGCCGGTCGCCTTGGCACCGTTTAATGTCGCGATCTCAAGCGCCTCATAGGCGCTCAACGTGGGCGTCGTCAGATCGAAGGTGTGGAGGCGATGCACCTTATGCATCATCCGCAGCTCCATCACTGCATCCTCGTCGTCATTGATGGTCTTGTCATCGAGCCCCATCGCGACATTAACCCCGGCCGCACGTAACGGCATGACCGGCGTGATGCCGTTGCGCATGTGGAAGTTGCAGCTCGGATGACTCGTTACGGAGACCTTGCGGCGCCCCATCAGCTCTATCTCGGCCTCGGTCACGTGAATCGCATGGCCATAAACGACATTGCGCTCCACCAGACCGAGATCATCGAGCCAGAACACCGTCGGTTTTCCGTGTTGGCGCAGGCCGTAAGCCTTGTGAACCGGCGACTGCAGCAGGTGCATATGGATCATCACGCCGCCGCGCTCATCGGCTTTGGCACGCACACGGCGCAAGAACACCTCGCTTGCACCGTGCGCCCAGGACGGCGCCAGCAGGATCCGCGTGTCCTTGCTGTTGTAGGTTTCGTAGAGTTCATCGAAGAGACGGAAATAGGAGTCCGCCAGCGACTTCTTATCTAAAAACACGAGCGGGCGTGCTCTGGCTTTCAGATCGGGTGGCAAAGTCTCAATGAATTCTTCCCCACCCATCGCGAGCTTGCTCTCATCGCGCATGCCGGGCGAGAACGCCAGCCGGATCCCGGTCGACAGATACGTCTTGATCGCAATGTGTGCGCGTCTGGCGCCTTCAGCACCGTCATCGTCGAAGCCGTTGTGATGCAGCAGCGTGCAGCCGCTGCGTAGGTGGCGCAATGCACAGATCGCCGCGGTCAGCTCGGGTGGCAGGATGGGCATGTACGCCCAGTCGAAAAGAGCGTTCTCGAGAAAGTCGTTGCGCACACCTTTCTGGATTGGCGAAAGGCCGCGCCCATGGCTGTGAGCGTCCACCAAACCGGGCAGCAGCAATTGAGTGCCGTCGCCGATGATCGTGGCACCGGGATAGTTGGGCACGACTGCGGCGAACGGGCCCGTCTCCTTGACGGTGCCGTCTACGATCACAACCGCGCCGGCCGGGATCACGCCGGATGCACCGAGGCGCGGATCGGGGATTGCATAAGCGCCCCGCATGATGATTGTGTCGGTCATAACCTATCACCCTTCGCTATTCCGCACGCCCGCAGGCGCCACCCTGGATAAACTTGGTTCGTGAATAGCGCTTCCACTTGCTTCGAACGGGTAGGCTTCGTTGCGCGCGTCCCGGGACTATGATCGGCGCTCTCCGCCGACTTACGCCCGAAGCAATAACGAACGCAATGTTCCTCGGTCGCATGCCATAATCGATTTTGAACCAGAGGAGACGCAAATGATTACGACGATAGTGATCGGTGCCGGCGTCATGGGCGCTTCGGTGGCGTACCGGCTGGCTCAGGCCGGCGCAGCGGTTACGGTGCTCGAAGCGACGCGCATCGGCGGTGGCACCTCCGGCATCAGTTTCGCCTGGACCAACGCAAACAAAAAGCCGCCGAAGCCCTATCACGACCTGAATGTCGCCGGCATGAAGGCGCATGCCGCGCTGGTCGACGAGTTTGGCGCCACGCCATGGTGGCACGGCGGCGGCAGTCTGGAATGGGAAGCCGAACCCGATCGCATCGCGCAGCGTGAAAACATCGAGCAGCTGCGGGCCTGGGGCTATGCCGCAGAGTGGATCACGCCGCGCCAGGTGCAGGAGTTGGAGCCCGACATCGATCCGGCGACGATCGGCGATGCACCGGTGGCGTTTTTCCCGGAAGAGGGTTGGCTCGATCCGGTGGTCTACGCGCATGCCATGCTGTCCGCTGCGCGGCTACGTTATGGTGCGAAAGTCATCTGCGGCGCCCGCGTCGTAGACCTGATCATGGCCGGCGATCGTGTGACCGGCGTCCGCGTCGCCGACGGCACGCAATATGAGGCCGACACAGTCGTGAACTGTGCCGGTCGCTGGACCAACGAGGCAACCCGCGATGCAGGTCTGCACTTGCCGCTCGCACCGACCGTGGGGTTCCTGGTGTTCACGCCCCCAGTTGCCGCCAGCTTGAGCCGTGTGGTCCGCACCACCGTAATTGACGCACGCCCTGACGGCGCGGGACGTCTGATGCTGCATTGGAACCCGACCGACGCGAGTTTGACCTTCGACACGAGGCTCAGCCCCTCGATGCCGGAGGCGCGCGATCTGGTGCGGCGCGCCCGACAGCTGCTGCCCTCGATCGGCGAGGTCGAGCCGGAGGTGGTGCGCATCGCCATCCGGCCGATCCCCGGCGATCATCTGTCTGCGATCGGACCGATGCCGCGCATTTCCGGCTACTATATCGCCATCACCCATAGCGGGGTCACGATGTCGCCATTCCTCGGCGCGATGGTCGCTGACGAGATCGCACGTGGATGGCAAAGGGCTGAGCTCGCCCATTTCCGGCCTGCGCGGTTCTTCAACTGACCCGGAGACGCAAACCGCCGACGCTTTTCGAGTTGTGCCCGCCGGCCCGGCAACCCGGGATTTCTCAATTCACATCGAGGGACGATCGGGGTTACATAGCCCCGCCGCCATCAATGTCGAGGTAATCCTTTGGCTCTATTTCGATGGGCTCTTGTCGCCGCCGCCATGGTGCTGCTGCAGACCGGCGCGCTTTCGCAATCGGGCAAGGTCTACCGCGTGGGGCTGGTCGCCGTGGGTGCGCCCGACACCGGGATTCTGGGTCCCAAGGCGGCGCAAAACTTTACCCGCCGCGGCTATGTCGTCGACCGTGACATCGTCTTTGAGCGTTGCGCCGCGCAGGGCAAATTAGACCGCCTTGCCGGGTGCATCGACGATCTCGTCGCCAAGCACGTCGATGTCATCATTACACAAGGCTACCCCGCGGCCTTGGCGGCCAAAGAGCGGGCAGGCAACTCCCCGATCGTTGTAACCAACTCGGGCGATCCGGTGGATACCGGCCTGGCCGCGAGCCTGGCTCATCCGGGCGGCAATGTCACCGGGATTTCGGATATCTCCAGCGAGCTTTCGGCCAAGCGCTTGACGCTCCTCAAGGAGGCGGTGCCGAGCGTGCGCAACGTGGCGGTGCTATGGAACGCCGACGATCTCGGCATGACCTTGCGTTATCGCGCGGCAGAAGTGGAAGCAAAGCGCCTGGGCATGACGATTGTGCCTCTGGGAGTGCACGCGCCCGACGATTTCGATGCCGCGTTTTCCGAGATGACGAAGACCCCGCCCGATGGGATCCTGATGGTCACCGACATCTTGACCGTGCTCAATCGCAAGCGTGTCATGGAATATGCCGAGAAGCACCGGCTGCCCGCGATCTACGAATTCGCCTTTCTCGCCCATGACGGCGGCCTGATGGCCTATGGCCCGGATATGGACGCGGTGTTCGATCGCGCCGCCGGGCTTGCCGACCGGATCCTGAAGGGCGCGAAACCGGCCGATTTGCCGCTCGAATTGCCGACGCGCTTCCAATTCGCGGTCAACCTGAAGACCGCAAAGGCAATCGGCTTGACGTTCCCGGAATTGATTTTGCTGCGTGCTGACGACGTGATCGAATGAGCGGCCCCGACGCGCGAGTGATGTCGCGACCGCGGCGCCCGCTGTTTCAAAAATATTTTATCGCGCTGTTCGCCGCTGTGGTCGTGCCCTTGCTCGCCAACGGGGCGAGCGAGGCCTGGTTCGGCTATCGCGACCAGAGCCTGGTACTGAGCCAGCGGCTGCACGCTGAAGCGCGTTCGGCCGCGGGCAAGATCCAGGGTTTTCTCGACGATATCACCGACCAGTTGCAATGGACCGTGCAGCTGCCGTGGCGGGAAGGCGCCAACCAGCGGCACCGGTTCGACGTATTGCGGCTCTTGCGGCAAGTGCCGGCCGTCATCGAAATCACGCTGGTCGATGGCAAGGGCATCGAACGGCTGCATGTTTCTCGGGTCGACCCCGACATCGTCGATAGCGGAATTGATCGCGCGAGTGATCCCGCCGTCATCGGCGCCCGCTCGGATCATATCTCGTACGGCCCGGTGACGTTGCACGAGGGCTCCGAGCCGCATATGACGGTCGCGATTGCTGGCGCGCGGGAAATCAACGGCATCACCGTCGCGGAGATCAACCTCAAGCTGATCTGGGACGTGATCTCGGCGATTCATGTCGGTCGATCGGGTAATGCCTTCGTGCTCGACCGCTCCGGCCGTCTCGTCGCCCATCCCGACATCAGCCTCGTGCTGCGCGGCGACGACGATCCGGCAGCGACGCGCCTCAAGGAATTGCAGAAGGCGACAATCAATGCCGGCGGCGAGACCGCCGATGCCGTCGATGCCGAGGGCCGCGCGGTCATCGCCGCAATGGCGCCGATCCCCGGTCCGGATTGGATGGCCTTTGTCGAGCAGCCGGCCTCTGAGGCGCTCGGCCCGATCCGGGCAGCGCTGTGGCGGACGGGCCTGTTGCTGCTCGCCGGCGCCGCTTTCGCCGCCCTTCTGGCTTACCTCCTTGCCCGTCGCATGGCCGGGCCGATCCGCCTTCTGGAGCAAGGAGCCGAACGCATCGGCGCGGGTCAGTTCGATCACAAGATCGACATTTCGAGTGGTGACGAGCTCGAGGGGCTTGCCGCACGCTTCAATCACATGGCCGACGAGCTTGCCGTGTCGCAAGAACGATCCGAACGTATTTCTCGGCTGAAACGGTTTCTCGCGCCGCAAGTCGCCGAACTCGTCGAGGGTAGCGGCGAAGAAGGCTTGCTCGACAGTCACCGCGCGGAGGTCGTCGTGGTTTTTTGCGACCTGCGCGGCTTCACCGCGTTCGCCGGCAACGCCGAGGCCGACGAGGTGATGGGTCTGCTGCAAGAATATTACGAGGCGCTCGGCGCCATCATTACGAGATACGAGGCGACGCTGACCTGTTTTATGGCCGACGGTCTGATGCTTCTGCTCAATGCCCCGGTGCCCCGGTCCGAGCCGGCATTGCTCGGCGTGCGGATGGTTCTGGAGATGCAGGTTGCGGTGCAGGGTCTGATCGTTCGCTGGCGCGCCCGCGGATACGCGATCGGCTTTGGTGTCGGTCTCGCCAAGGGCACGGCCACGGTAGGCCGCATCGGGTATGAGGGCCGCCTCGACTATACCGCGATCGGCTCTGTCGTGAACTTGGCTTCGCGGCTCTGCGGCTCTGCCGAAGATGGCCAAATCCTGATCGATCCGGCGGCGGCCGCCGAGATACGGCACTCGGTGCCGTTAGTCGCGCTCGGGACGCGTACGCTGCGCGGCTTTGCCGAGCCAGTTGCCGTCTTCTCCGTCACCGGGCACGATCCCGATGCGGGGACTCTGTCCGCCGCGCTGCGCTGCTTCATTTCAGAGCCAGCGGGGCCAACTCACTGATAATATGGTCGGAGTGAGAGGATTTGAACCTCCGGCCCCTGCCTCCCGAAAGCAGTGCTCTACCAGGCTGAGCTACACTCCGCCGACCGAGGGGCGAGATATAGCGAAGGCTGCGCGGCGACACAAGATCGTGGCGCCCCCCGGACCCCTTAAGCTGTCCAGGGCGAACCTCGGCGACAACACACCGGAGCGGGCATGCCTGTCCGTTATGCACACGTTGCGGCGGTCGGCCTGTCAGTGGCGAGCGCGCTGGTCCTGCCGTCGTGGGCATCGGCGCGGTGCTTGCCGTTCATTACCGCCCGCGGGGTCGTCGCCGGCGCCCGCCGCTATTGGGGATCAACCCTAGTGCCGAGTGTGCGCTTCAAATGCCTGGCTCATCGCCCCTATATCCTTCAAATGAAATCCTCCCGAGCCGACTGCCGACTGAGTCCGCAGCCGAAATTTGTATCCGATCGCGTCGGCCCCTCCGTGGACCTCTGATGAAGCGGCCGAGCGCTGGCATTGGATCCTCGGAGTCGATGAGGGCCGTTTGTGCTTCCAAATCGGGACCATTAGGCCAGCGCCGGCGATGTTTACGAGGCCACGGCATCGGTTTCCTCCCCCAGTGACAGTAGCGTGGCGTTGCCGCCGGCGGCGGTCGCCAGCCGAGCGCCTGATGCGGACGCCGCAGATTATACCAGTCGAAGAACTCGCCAAGGCTGCGCTTCTGTTCGATGCCGTCGGCTGCTGGGCGCAGGAAGACCCATTCGTGCTTCACGGTCCACCACAAGCGCTCGACGAAGATGTTGTCATGGCAGCGCCCGCGTTTTCCTCCCGCAGCGACAATAAAGTGTCCTTGCCGCCGGCGGCGGTGGTGTCGGTCGAGACCGTGCGCTCGGTCGCGAAGCGGTGGAGGTAATGCGGGCCGCCGGCTTTGGGGCCGGTGCCGGAGAGGCCTTCACCGCCGAACGGCTGCACGCCGACGACGGCGCCGATCATGCTGCGATTGATGTAGCTGTTGCCGACCCTGAGCCGCGCGAGGATGCGGCGCACGGTCTCGTCGATCCGGCTGTGGATGCCGAGGGTCAGGCCGTAGCCGGTCGCCGCGATCTCGTCGAGCACCGCGTCGAGGCGATCGGCGCGCCAGCGCACGACATGGAGGATCGGCCCGAACACTTCGCCCGAGAGCCGCGCCGCGCTGTCGATCTCGAAGACCTGCGGCGCGAAAGGTGTGTCGTTCCAATGCCAGATACCGGTAGCCCGGCCATCTGTCTAAAGCCGACGATTAGATTAGATGATAGCGTAGCCATCTCTCAACTTTACCCTCTGCGGAACCATCCGCGCGGTGACACTAAACAGTCGAGGTGAGGGGCGAGCCAGCGCTTAGCTGCCGGCTGTCGAGTGACGCCTTTGCGCCGTCAGCGGACCTTTGCGACACGCGCACCGAACAGGCGCTAGAAGAACGGACGGAGCGCCTGAAGATCAAGCAGGGTACGGGAAACCTCGAAGACGATCACGCTCCGCGCACGATCGAGCCGCCAAGCAAGAGCTGGCGCCGCTTTGCCAAAGCCGTGAGAGCGGCGGCCCCGATTGCCGCGAGCACCGGTCGGCGGCTAATTCATGGGGTTGATCTTCCGCTTTCCCGACGCGCCAGCGGCCTGGCTGTGTCACGGCGCGAGAAAGTCGCGGATCGCCGCGGCGATCTCGCCGGCGTGGGTTTCGAGTGCGAAGTGCCCGGTGTCGAGGAAGCGCACCGCGGCGCCCGGGATGTCGCGCTTGAACGCCTTCGCCCCGGCCGGAAGGAAGAACGGGTCGTTCCGGCCCCAGACCGCTAAAAGCGGCGGCTTATGATTGCGGAAATACGCCTGGAAAGCGGGATAGAGCGCGACGTTGCTCTTGTAGTCGCCCAAAAGGTCGAGCTGGATCTCGTCCGCGCCGGGGCGCGCGAGATAGAAATTGTCGAGCGAATGGCCGTCCGGCGAGACGACCGTCGGGTCGACGACGCCATGGGTGTACTGCCAGACCGTCGTCTCGGGCGCCAAGAAAGCGCGCAGCGCATCCCGATTGGCTTGCGACGGGTCTTCCCAATAGGCGCGGATCGGCTTCCAGCCGTCGCTTAGCCCTTCCTCGTAAGCGTTCCCGTTCTGCGAGATGATGGCGGTGAGGCGCTCGGGGTGCCACGTTGACAGCCGGAAGCCCGTCGGGGCGCCATAGTCGAACACGTAGATGGCGAAGCGAGCGAGCCCGACGACCTCCGTGAAGCGGTCGATGACCCGCGCGACATTGTCAAACGTGTAGGCAAATGTGCCGCGATCCGGCATTTCAGACTGGCCGAAGCCGGGAAGATCAGGCGCAACCACGTGGAAGCGATCCGCGAGCAGCGGGATGAGGTCGCGGAACATGTGGCCCGCGCTCGGAAAACCGTGCAGCAGCAGGATCGCCGGCGCGTCATTGCGACCCGCCTCCCGATAGAAGACATTGATTCCGTTGGCGTCGACCTTGCGGAAATTAACCCTGGGCATGCAGAGCCTCTTTACGCATTGTTAACTTGGGCTTTGTCAGCCCATTGCTCTCATCCAGCCGGCGATAGCTTGGCCGATCTCGTCCGGCGAGTCTTCCTGGACATAATGGCGCCCTGCGACCCCCACCTCGGTCAGCGCCGGCAACGCGCGGATGAAAGCGATATCCTTGTCGGTGGTGATCGCGCCGGGCTGGGCGTTGAAGAACAGCTTAGGTACAGGACTGGTTGATAGCCAGTCCGCGAAGGCGGCCACTATCTCAACCACGTCGGGCGGCTCGCCATCGACGGGGATTTGCCGGGGCCACGTCAGCGTCGGCCGGCGCCCTTCACCCGGCTCGGCGAACGGCCGCCGATACACCGCCATCTCCTCGGCGGAGAGGGTGCGCAGGATGGCGCCCGGCAGGATTTTCTCGATAAAGAAATTGTCTTTCAGGACCATGTCCTCGCCGCTCGCGGAACGCAGCGCCTGCAAGGCGGGGCGCATATTGATCTTGTCCCAATGGTCCCAGCCCTGCGGCCGGACGATAGCCTCCATGAAGGCGATGCCCCTCATCGCATCGCGGTGCCGGTTGGCCCAATCGAAGCCGAGAGCGGAGCCCCAGTCATGAATGACGAGGGTGACGCGCGTGCACACATCAAGGGCCCCGAGCAGCGCGTCGAGGTAGCGACGGTGCTCGACGAAGCGATAAGAGCCGGGGCCGCTGTCGGGCAGCTTGTCGGAATCGCCCATGCCGATCAGGTCGGGAGCAATGCACCGGCCTAGCGGCTGCAAATGCGGTATCACGTTGCGCCAGAGGTACGACGAGGTGGGATTGCCGTGCAGCAGCACGATGGGATCGCCCTGTCCTACCTCGACATAAGCCATTTCGCGATCGAGGACCCGACGTCGCTGTTTTTGGTACGGAAATGCCGCGGAGATCATGTAAGCATCCCTTCTCGATTGTTTCTCGTGTGTTGCAAAGCGTGTAACCGGACGCGTCAACGAGGACCGGCGTTACCGGCGGCCGATGTCCCGGATGCGTCGCTCGACCCATCTGGTGCCGATGCCGTTCGTACCGACGACGCCGTCAAGCTCGGACGGCATCGAGGATGACCTCGACGACCGGCTGCGGCGCCGTTGCCATAGGCGTGTGATCCACCTTCTCCGAGCGGACGCGCGCGCCCATGCGCGCCGCCATAAAGCGCTGCGTCGCCGGGTTGATCATCCGGTCTTCCGCGGCTATGAGATACCAGGACGGCTTTACCCTCCAAGCCGGCCTCGGAGCCTTTTCTTGGATGCAGGCAACCGCGAGCGGCCGCTGGGTCGCGGCAAAAAGCGCGGCCCGTTCGGGGGATGCGTTCTGAGCGAAAGCAGCGGCGAATGCCTCCCGCGGCATCCAAATGAACCCGTGTGCGTCAGGCGCCAATTGCGGCGCCTGCGGATGCGGCGTCTCGCGATAGAAGACTTCTGCGACCGTCTCGCCTTCATCGGGTGCCAGGGCGGCAATATAGACCAGCGCCCGAATCCTCTCGTTCGCGGTCGCGGCGATCACCGCGCCGGCGTAGGCATGCGCCGCGAGGATGACGGGACCGTCGACGCGCTCCAGCGCGCGGTCGAGCGACGCAACGTCGTCCGATAAGGATGTCATGGGTATTGGTGCCGATAGGACGTTCAGGCCGGCGGCAAGCAACGGCCCGATAACCTCGTTCCAGCTCGATCCATCAGCCCATGCGCCATGAACCAAAACAACCGAGGGTTTGCCATCCGCTTTGACCATTCGAACCTCGACGTTCGGATTGCAGTCTCAACCGAGGAATGTCCGAGTAGGCGACGATCTCTGCCTCCTGCAACGCTGAACGGGCGCGATCGAAGAGTCCTGGGTTATGTTCTGAGAAGTTCTGACAAGGACCTACTCGCCAACCATGGTCCGAACCGTTGACCTGCCCGCAAAAGGCATCCGATCGATCTACGCGTCGGGCGAATGCGAGGTCGACCTCGTTCACCGTGAACTTCGTGTCAGCGGAGCTCCCGTACCGATCGGGGGACGGGCCTTCGATTTTATGGAAATTCTTGTCCGGTCGGCAGGCGAACTTGTGACCAAAGACGAATTGATGGACCAGCTCTGGCCCGGCGCCGTCGTCACGGAAAACGCCCTGCAGGTTCTCGCTGGAGCAACGCGTAGGGCGCTGGGCGTATACCGCGATTTATTGAGAACGGAGGCGCGCCGCGGCTACCGCTTACTCGGCGAATGGACTGTTCAGCGCCGCAATATAGTAACGCATCCGGTCGGTCTCCGGCAGGTAGCGGATGAGTTCGCCGGCACCAACTTCCCGGCTGCCACTACGCCACTCATCGGCAGACTTGCGGCGCTGCAGACGCTGCAGGCTCTGATTTCCGCGTACCGCATCGTGACCCTGACCGGGCCCGGCGGTATCGGAAAGACCGTACTCGCGCTGGATCTTGCACGCCGGGTTCACGGCGAATTCGCCAATGGCGGGTGGTTTGTCGAGCTCGCGTCGCTGTCCGACCCAGAGCTTGTGCCATCTGCGGTAGCATCGGCGCTCGGCCTACGCCTCGGTTCCAAGACCGTCTCACCAGAAGCCGTCGGGCGGGCCATCGCCGCCAAGAACCTTCTGCTGGTGCTCGACAATTGTGAACACGTCATCGACGCAACCGCTATGCTGGCGGAAACCTTCATACGGCTGTGTCCGCATGCCACGATCCTGGCGACTAGCCGAGAAGTCTTCCGGATTGCTGGTGAGTACGCTTATCGGGTGCCGCCGCTGGACGTGCCGGCAATCGGGCGGGAGGAACGGGACCACATTCTGCGCCAAAGTGCGGTGGAGCTTTTTATCGCGAGAACACACGCGGTGGACCCCCACTTCGCACCGCACGCCGCAAGCCTTCCGACGATTGCCGCGATCTGTCGTCACCTCGACGGCATACCGCTCGCCATTGAATTTGCAGCGGGACACGCGGCCACACTGGGGCTCGAGCACGTGGCTGACGGTCTTCGCGATCGAATCGCCCTGCTAAGCAGCGGTCGCCGTGCCACGATCCCGCGGCATCGGACGCTTCGCGCGACGCTCGATTGGAGCTACGAGCTGCTGCCCGCTGCGGAGCAGCGCCTGTTGCGTCATCTCGCGATCTTTTCAGGCGGCTTCACATTGCCGGCGGCGGCCGTCGTGGCTGGCGCAAATGACATCGAACAGCGCATCACGGATGGGATTGCCAACTTGGTTCACAAATCGCTAGTGACCCCGGATCGCTCTGCCGCAACCCTCCGATGGTATCTGTTGGAGACCATACGGGCCTACGCGTTCGAAAAACTTGTCGCGCACGATGAGATCGGGCCCGCAGCGCGACGTCACGCCGAATTCTACCGGGACCTCTTTGCATCGCGGCGGCTCGACGCTCATGTGCCAGGCGTTGATACGGACCAGTTTACCCGTGAGATCGACAATGTTCGCGCGGGGCTGGATTGGTGTTTCTCCTCCGCGGGGGACGCAGAAACCGGTGTGACTCTGACGGCTGCTTATGTGCCGGCTTGGCTGCTTTCTGCGTTGCCAACCGAATGCAGCGAGCGCACCGAGCGTGCCATGAACAATTTGACGCCCGAGATGGATGTCGGCGTGCCGTTGCTGATGCAATTGCACTTTGCATATGGGCTCATGCCGGCCTACACGATGAGCCCGGTCGAACCAGCCAAGGAAGCGCTCAACGAGGCCCTTATATTGGCCGAGCAGATCGGCGACCTGAAGGCCCAGTTTCAGATCCTCTGGGGCCTGTGGGTTCTCAACTGCGAGACCGGCGAATCCCACACCACATATTCTGTAACGGAGCAGTTATCGGCTGTTGCTCAACGCATTGGCGATCCGTCGGCGAGTTTGATGGCGCGCCGCTTGCGCGGCTTCGTTATGGAAATGCAAGGCCAACATCAACGGTCGCGGGAGTGCTCCGAACACGTCGTTCGACACTGGGTCCCGCCGACGGATCGGCGTTTGACGGCCTGGGGCCAGTTTGACCAGCGCGTCCTCGCGCGTGCAATGTTGGCGCGGACGCTCTGGTTCCAAGGGTACGCTGAACAGGCCATGGATCAGGCTCGGGTCAGTCTCGAGGAAGCGCAGCGCACGGCTTTGCCGTTATCGATCGGGGAAGCGCTTCGCGTTGCAGTATGCGACATCGCGTTGATGACCGGTGACCTGGAGACCGCCGACCAGTCGATAACGATGCTGATCGAAGTCGCAACAAGCCGAGACGCGCCGTTTTGGGGAATACTGGGGCGGTGCTTTCGGGGAAAACTGCTGGTCGCCCGGGGTGAATTCGCTGAGGGATGCGCCAGGTTGCGGGCCGAACTTGAATTCTGTGAGCGGGTTAACTGGCCGATCTGGTACCCCGAATTCATCAGCGCCATGTCGGAAGGCCTGGCAGGGCTGGGACTGGTTGCGGAAGCCCTAGCGTCGGTCGACAAGGGGATAGCGAGCGCCGACCATGGAGGGGAACGCTTCTACTATCCCGAATTGCTGCGGCTCAAGGGTGAGTTATTGCTGCGACAGTCGGCGGATCAACTCAAGGCAGAGGCCGATGCGGAGCAGAACTTTTCGGCTGCGCTCTGCTCGGCCCAACAGCAAGGGGCTCTCTCCTTAGAGCTGCGCGTTGTATTGAGTTTGGCGCGCTTGCGCGTCACTCAGGGTCGACCTGACGAGGCGAGACGATTATTGACGCCCATCTACAATCGGTTCACCGAAGGCTTCGACACGGCAGATTTAAAAGTCGCCAAAGATCTGCTGATGGCGCTGCAGTAGCCCAAATTTCGTTGTCGCCGCCGGCTCGAAACTGATTCTGCGTCGGGTGAGCCTCCCGGCCACAGGTCAGCTTTGGGGCATGAGCAGCCGATCAGGTCATGTCGCAAAATACCCGTTTTGGTCGACAGCGACGGTTTGGGCGTGATCCAGTGGAGGTCGGAACCGGGCACATTCCCGGCACCGAAACAGCCTCGAACGAACAGCGCTTACGACTCCTAGTCGGAGCTCCCATTCTTACGAAGTTACAACCTCGCTTTCTTCCCCGAGCGACAACAGGCCCGCGTTGCCGCCGGCGGCGGTGGTGTCGGTCGAAAGGGTGCGCTCGGTCGCGAAGCGATGCAGGTAGCGCGGGCCGCCGGCTTTGGGGCCGGTGCCGGAGAGAGCTTCGCCGCCGAAGGGCTGCACGCCGACGACGGCGCCGATCATGCTGCGGTTGACGTAGCTGTTGCCGACCTGCAGGCGCGCGAGGATGTGGCGCACGGTCTCGTCGATCCGGCTGTGGATGCCGAGGGTCAGGCCGTAGCCGGTCGCGGCGATCTCGTCGAGCGCCGCGTCGAGCCGGTCGGCATGCCAGCGCACGACATGGAGGATCGGGCCGAAGACCTCGCCTGCGAGCCGCGCCGCGCTGTCGATCTCGAAGGCCTGCGGCGCAAAATAGGTGCCGTGCTCCGTGCCGGTCGGCAGGGTGCAGCGATAGATCAGCCGGCCCTCGCACTCCATCCGCGCCGCGTGATGCTCCAGCGCCTCCTGTGCCGCGCCGTCGATGACCGGGCCGACATCGGTCGCGATCAATGCCGGATCGCCGATCACCAGCTCCGCCATCGCCCCCGCCAGCATTTCCAGCAGCCGGTCGGCGATATCGGCCTGCACATAGAGGAGGCGCGCCGCCGAGCAGCGCTGCCCGGCGCTGTCGAAGGCCGAGGCCAGGACATCGGCGACGACCTGCTCGGCGAGCGCCGAGGAATCGACGATCATCGCATTCTGTCCGCCGGCCTCGGCAAGACGATCGAGGCGGGCCTTGCCATCGCGCAGCGCTGGGCCGAGCGCAAGCGGCGTATCTTGCTGATCGTGCCGGCTTCGCTGCGCAAGCAATGGAGCCAGGAGCTTTTCGACAAGTTGTCGCTGCCGTCCTCGATCCTCGAAAGCCGCTCCTACAACGAGGCCCGGAGGAAGGGGGCGGCGACGCCCTTTTTCCAGGACGGGCGGATCGTGATCACGTCCTACGAGTTTGCGGCTGCCAAGGCCGAAGACGTGCTTCGCGGGCAATGGGACCTCGTCGTCTTTGACAAGGCGCACCGCCTGCGCAACGTCTACCGGCGGGACGGCTCCAAACGCGGCAAGCCTTGCGCGATGCAACCCGGCCCTTCTTCAAGCTGCTCGAGCTTTGCGACGGTTCGAGTTGTTTGGACAGCTTCCGGGAGCCGGTAGTCGACTGGGCGAGCCAGCGCTTAGCTGCCGGCTGTCGAGTGACGCCTTTGCGCCGATTTCGGCCATTCGCTTCTCATTCGAGATATCGGCAGTATGCGACGCAAAATGGCTCTTAACATGTGAGCTCTGATCATTCCGCTTCAGCGAATAACGTGATCTTGCGTGCGAGGTTCTATTGTTTTCGATGGCCGCGTGATCGGTAGTACCTCGCGCATATGCGCGGCAAGTGCCGCGCAAAAGCTCTGCGCATAGGGCGGCATCGGGCGGCGCTTGTCCCACTGGATGGCAAACCGCTCGCGCAGCGGCTGACGCCGGTGCGTCACCCGCAGGATGCGGAGCCGGTGACGATCGGTCCGCAGCAGCGACGGGATGACCGCGACACCCTGCCCGGCCTCGGCCAGCGCCAGCAAGGTGTGCGGCGCGCGGCTCTCCAGCAGAATATTGGGATCGACATGCGCGAGCCGGCAGGCGGCGTTGAAGAAGCGCCGGATCGAATAGCCCGTATCCGGCAGCAGCAGCGGATAGCCGGCGAGGCGGACGATATCGATGGCGCCGCCTTTGGCAAGCTCGTGAGATGGGGCGCAGGCGGCCAAGACTTCGTCCGGCGGCAACAAGAGGCTGTCGAAGCGCGGATCGCCCTGATCGTGCCGGATCCCGATATGTACCTCGCCGCGTTCCAGCAATTCGGTCTGCTCGCGACCGAGGGCTTCCGTGAGCTTTATTTGCACATTGGGATAGCGCAGCGCGTATTGGGGCAGGAATGTCGAAAGGACGCTTTCGATCGTGTGCGGCGGCGCGGCGAGCTTCAGGACGCCGCCGTCGCCGCGCCGTAACAACTCGACCCGTTCGCTGAGTGCATCGAGCTGGCCGAGGACAACACGGCATTCGCCGAGAAACTGCTCACCCGCCGCAGTCAGCACCAGGCGCCGGCCGATCCGATCGAACAGCTTGAGGTCGAACTCCGCTTCGAGTTCGCCGATGCGCCGCGACAGCGCAGACTGGCTGACGCGCAGACGCGATGCCGCTTTTGACACTGTGCCGACCTCGGCAACGGTGACGAATGTTTGCAGGCGGCGCAGATCCATGGCCCTTGCTTATGCCGATTTTGCATCAAGTATAGGCTCAATTTTGCATTGGACGTAAGCACGAAACGGACCCATTCTGCGCAACTCGCTGCCGTATCTGGAGGCACCGATGAGCTGCTGTGACGAAAATACGGCCCGGGTGCCCGGCATCAAGGTGTCCCGCCGCTCGCTGTTCAAAGGCGCCGCGGTCGTCGCGAGCGTCATCCCGGCGGTGCGGCCCGACTATGCCAACGCGCAGCAGAAACAGGTCAAGCTCGCCTATTGCAGCCAGTTGCTATGCGGTGTGCCGTACGAGGTCGCACGCTCGAGCGGCATCTTCAAAAACCACGGTCTCGATGTCGAGCTGGTCTACACCCGCGGCGGCAATGCGGCGATGCAGGCGCTGGTCGGCGGCGCGGTCGATTACGCCGCCACCGCGCTCGACGTGGCGATCCAGGCCTACTCCAATGTCGGCGCGCCGATCCGCCGCTTCGCCGTGACCGGACGCCTGCCGCTGTTCGCGGTCGTCACCGCGCCCAATACTGCCGACAAGATCCGCTCGATCAAAGATCTCGAAGGTAAGACGGTCGGCGTGTCGGCCCTCGGCAATGCCGATCACGCGCTGACCCTTTACCTGCTGAAAGAAGCTGGCGCCGACGCCTCGAAGGTCCAGTTCGCGACGATGGGGGTCAATCTTTTGGAAGCGTTGCGCCAGGGGCAGATCGACGCCGGCGTCGTGCAGGAGCCGGCGCTGACCTTGCTGAAGCGCGATCACGCGCGGGTGCTGGTCAACGCGATGGATATGGAGGACGCCGCGCACCATCTCGGCGGCTCGTTTGAGTTCATGGGCGTGGCGGTGCGGGCGGACGAGGTCGAGAAGCGTCGGCCGGAGATGGTGGCGCTGACCCAGGCGCTCGCCGATGCGCTGAGGACGCTGCGCGGGATGAGCGGCGAGCAATTGGTCGCGGCCCTGCCGAAGGAGATGACGACGGGGCTCGACCTGAAGGAGCTCGGCGCGATTCTCGAACAGCACCGCAACGACCTCTATCCCGAGTCGGTCACTATCGACATCGACGCCGCCATGCGGGTCGCGCACGCGCTGGAGATTGGCGGCCTGGTCAAGCCGGGCGCCAACATCGCCGGTCTGTTCGATACGACGATCGCCGGGGGCTGACACTGCGCGTCCAAGCTCTGACGATTGCCTATGGCAAGGAGCCGGTCCTCGAAGGGGTGGATCTGGCGGTCGAGGAAGGTCGTTTCGTCAGCCTGGTCGGGCCATCGGGATCGGGCAAGTCGAGCCTGCTGCGCGCCGTTATCGGGCTGCAGCAGCCGCTTTCCGGGACGGTGGAAACGGGATTGCCGCCAGGGCAGATCGGCATTCTGTTTCAGGACGACGCGCTGCTGCCGTGGAAGACGGCGCGCGAAAACGTCGCCCTTGGTCTCGTCTTCGCCGGCCTGAAACGGAGCCGCGCGCTGGCCGAGGCGGAAGCCTGGCTCGACCGGCTCGGGCTCGCCGGCTTCGGCGACCGGTTTCCGCGGCATCTCAGCGGCGGCCAGCGCAAGCGGGTCGCACTGGCGCAGGTGCTGGCGATGCGGCCGCGGCTGATCCTGATGGACGAGCCCTTCGCCTCGTTGGACGCGATCGTGCGCGCCCGCATCGTGCGCAGATGTCGTGGCGCTGGTCGAGCGCGAGCGGATCAGCGTGCTCCTGGTCACGCACGATCTCGAAGAGGCGCTGTGCCTCTCCGACGAGGTCTACCTGCTGTCGCGCGGTCCGCGCGCCCGGATTACGGAGCATTACCCGGTGCCGATCCCGCGACCGCGCGATCCCGTCCATTCGCGCACGCATCCCGCCTTCGCGCCGCTCTATGAACGGCTGTGGGCTGATCTGTCGCGCGAGGTCGATCGTACCGGGCGGAGGCGCTCTGTGCCGCTTAATGCGCCCTATGCCTGGCTGCGGCGGCTGGTTGCCTTCGCCGTGCTGCTAGCGCTATGGGAGTTAGCCGGACGAGGCCGGCATGCTGAACCCGATCTACGCGCCGATGCCGAGCCGGGTCGGCGCCGTACTCGCCGAGCTTTTTGTCGACGGCCGCATCTGGCCGCATCTCGAAGCCACCTTCACCGCCGCGCTCGGCGGCCTCGCGATCGGCATCGCCGTGGGCATCGTGCTCGGCGTAGCCGCGGCACTGCTGCGGCTCGTCGCCGAATTGCTCGAGCCGGTGATGATGGTGCTCAACGCGGTGCCGCGGGTAATCCTGGCGCCGCTCTTCGTGATCTGGCTCGGCGTCGGCATCGCCTCGAAAGTGGCGCTGTCGTTCATCCTGGTGGCGGTGCTGGTGTTCTTCACCGTGTTCACCGGGATCCGGCAGGTCGACCGCCGGCTGATCGAGCGCGTCGTTACCCTAGGGGGAGACCGCTGGGCCTTGGTGCGTCACGTCTACTTGCCCTCGGTCGCCTCCTCGGTGCTCGGCTCCCTCAAAGTCGCGGTGGGGTTCGCCTTCACGGGCGCGGTGGTCGGCGAGTTTGTCGCCGCCAGCCGCGGCCTCGGCTACCTCTTGTCCTTCGCGCAGAGCACCTACAATTCGGCGCTGATGTTCGCGCTGATCCTGTTAATCCTCGCCGTGGTGCTGCTGATCTTCGGCATCGCGGGGCGGCTCGAAAGACACCTGCTGCGCTGGAACTGAGCGGCGGGGCGCACGAAGCGACCATCGAATAGGAGACGCCAAATGCCGGAAAGCCGCTTCAAGAGCTGCCACGAAGATCTGCTGGATCTGCTGGGTCTCGGGGTGCCGCCGATCGAAATCGCGTTTCTGAGCGAGATTCCGAGCGGGATCCGCCGTATCGAACGGGCCCTGCCGCCGCCAACGCCCGACGGCCGCACTGGCGCCGTCGCCGCGAGTTGCGTCTTCTGGATTGAGGCGACCGAGGCCGTTTTCGCGACCGTGGCAGAAGACCACGGCAATTGCAGCGTCGGCAGCCTGACGCACGGTTTCAAGACGATGGCGCAGATCGCCCGCAATGCCGATGTTGCCGCGCTGTGCGAAAGCGGCTGGGTGACGCCTGACGCGGTGGCGAAGATTGCGGTCGTGCGCGACAAGCCGGCGAGCATCGTTTACGGGCCTTTGCGCGACCTCGCGATCGAGCCCGCGGTAATCCTGCTGCGGCTGAACGGCAAGCAGCTATGCTGCTGCACGACGCCTGGCCAGAACTGCGCTTCGAAGGCAAGCCGCAATGCCATATCATCCCGATCGCCAAGGAGCGCGGCGAAATTGCCGTCAGCGTCGGCTGCATGCTGAGCCGGGTGCGCACCGGCATGTCGAACAACGAGGTGACCTGCGCGATTCCTGCGAGCCGGGTGGCTGAGCTGATTGACCGGCTGCAAGCGGCACGGATCGCCGACAACGCCGTGGCGGCTTACGCCGCGGAGGATTCGAGACGCTTTGCCGGGCAGTCATAACCCCCCCTGTGCCCTTCCCGGGTTAACCGGTCTTCTGAGATCCACGGGATTAAGCTAGCGCGCGCTCCCTTTCTCGCGGAGAACCGTGAGATCCTGTCGCACTACGCAACCCAGAGATCATTGTGAGAACTTATCTGGCCGGGACGCGGCCGCTTCCAACCGCCCGCCCATCATTTCTCACTGCATGCCCTGGATGACCGTTTAGGGGCATGAGCAGCCGATCAGGTCATGTCGCAAAATACCCGTTTTGGTCGACAGCGACGGTTTGGGCGTGATCCAGTGGAGGTCGGAACCGGGCACATTCCCGGCACCGAAACAGCCTCGAACGAACAGCGCTTACGACTCCTAGTCGGAGCTCCCATTCTTACGAAGTTACAACCTCGCTTTCTTCCCCGAGCGACAACAGGCCCGCGTTGCCGCCGGCGGCGGTGGTGTCGGTCGAGACGGTGCGCTCGGTGGCGAAGCGGTAGCGGGGGCCGCCGGCTTTGGGGCCGGTGCCGGAGAGGCCTTCGCCGCCGAACGGCTGCACGCCGACGACAGCGCCGATCATGTTGCAGTTGACATCGCCATAAGCCGGCCGTTGTCACCTGGTTGCTCTATTGCGACCCCGCTGGCGAGGCTGGACCCTACCGGGCAGGGTTTCGGACCGCCGCTTCGAGCACTTGGCGAATAAAGCGCTGATAGGGCACACCGGCCTTTGCTGCCGACGCCTTCACCGCGTCGAGCAGCGGCTTCGGCAAGCGCATGTTTACGCGCTCGCTCTTGGCCTGGAATTCAAAGAGGACCGACTGGAACCCCGACAGGTCGTAGTCGGTCAGATCGGCATTGGCGACGAACTCCTCAGCTTCGTCGTCAGTCCGCAGTTTTGGCAATTTCTTCTTCATAGTGCTCGCTCTCCTTGCGGCGCATATAGCGGGCGCTGACCGGCCGGATCAGGGTCTCGCCGCCACGCTCGCGCAATGTGAAGACGATCAGCACGCCGCGCCCATCATCGGCGCGCCCAATCGCCTTGAACCGCTCTTCTCGGGCGGAATGCTCCGGGTCAGGGAACACGGCGATCGGGCTGCGAAAAAGGCCTTCAATAACATCAAGCGAGACACCTTGCTTCTGACATTTGTTCCGGTTCCCGCGGTCCCAATCGAACCCGACGACCACTAAGGCCATGCGGTCATATGTATAACCGTACATCCAAATGTCAATCTCGCTGCGCCCGCGACATATGCCATTCGGACAGAAGGCGGCTAATGTTCGGAGCCTGGCTAGATCTCCTCCTGCAATGACAACAGCGTGGCGTTGCCGCCGGCGGCGGTGGTGTCGGTCGAAAGGGTGCGCTCGGTTGCGAAGCGATGCAGGTAGCGTGGGCCGCCGGCTTTGGGGCCGGTGCCGGAGAGGGCCTCGCCGCCGAAGGGTTGCACGCCGACGACGGCGCCGATCATGCTGCGGTTGACGTAGCTGTTGCCGACCTTGAGGCGCGCGAGGATGTGGCGCACGGTCTCGTCGATCCGGCTGTGGATGCCGAGGGTGAGGCCGTAGCCGGTCGCGGCGATCTCGTCGAGCGCCGCGTCGAGCCGGTCGGCATGCCAGCGCACGACATGGAGGATCGGGCCGAAGACCTCGCCGGTGAGCCGCGCCGCGCTGTCGATCTCGAAGGCTTGCGGCGCAAAATAGGTGCCGTGCTCCGTGCCGGACGGCCGGGTGCAGCGATGGATCAGCCGGCCCTCGCGCTCCATCCGCGCCGCGTGATGCTCCAGCGCCTCCTTGGCCGCAGCGTCGATGACCGGCCCGACATCGGTGGAAAGCAATGCCGGGTCGCCGATTGCCAGCTCCTCCATCGCCCCCGCCAGCATCGCCAGCAGCCGGTCGGCGATATCGGCCTGCACATAGAGGAGGCGCGCCGCCGAGCAGCGCTGCCCGGCGCTGTCGAAGGCCGACGCCAGGACGTCGGCGACGACCTGCTCGGCGAGCGCCGAGGAATCGACGATCATCGCATTCTGCCCGCCGGTCTCGGCGATGAACGGCACGATCGGCCCGGGTCGGCGCGCCAGTTCGAGGTTGATCCGACGGGCGGTCTCGGTCGAGCCGGTAAAGGCGATTCCGGCGACGCGAGGGTCGGCGACGAGCGGCGCGCCGACCGCCTCGCCCGTCCCCGGCAGCAGATGGAGAACCTCGCCCGGGATACCTGCTTCGTGCAACAGCCGGACCGCGGCGGCGCCGATCAGTGGGGTCTGCTCGGCGGGTTTGGCAATGACGGCGTTGCCGGCGGCGAGCGCCGCGGCGATCTGGCCGGTGAAGATCGCCAACGGGAAATTCCACGGCGAAATGCAGGCGAAGACGCCGCGCCCGTGCAACTCGATCTCGTTGCGCTCGCCGGCGGGGCCGGGCAAGGGCGCGGGTCCGGCAAAATCCGCCCGCGCGCGCACCGCGTAATAGCGCAGGTAATCGACCGCCTCACGAACCTCCGAGAGCGCGTCCGGGATCGTGCGGCCGCCTTCCCGGACGATCAGCGCCATCAGCTCCGCCATGCGGCTCTCGTAGAGATCGGCCGCGTCTTCGAGTTTCGCGGCCCGCTCGGCTGCCGGCGTACGGTCCCACAGCGGCGCGCTGCGGACCGCGCACGCCAATGCCCGCTCGACTTCCGCCGGCCCGGCGGCGACCACTTCGCCCACCCGCCGTCGGCGGTCGCTCGGGTCGAGGACCGGCTGGGCGGCGCCGGCCTGCTCGGCGCCGGCGATGATCGGCGCGGCGCGCCACGGCCGCTTCAGCGCGGCGGCGAGGTCTTCGCGCAATGCCGTCAATGTGGTCGGATCGTTCAGATCGAGCCCGGCCGCATTCTTGCGCTCCGGCGCGTAAAGGTCGCGCGGCAGCGGGATGCGGGGATGCGGCTTCACCGGCAACTGGGCTAGACGCGCGACCGGGTCGGCGATGATTTCGTCGATCGGCTGCCTCTCGTCGACGATGCGATTGACGAAAGAGGTGTTGGCGCCGTTTTCGAGCAGCCGCCGCACAAGATATGGCAGCAGATCCTCGTGGCTGCCGACCGGCGCGTAGATCCGGCATGGCCGGTCGAGATGCTCCGGGCCCGACGATCTGCTCGTAGAGCGCCTCCCCCATGCCGTGCAGACGCTGAAACTCCCAATCCCGGCGATTGCCTGCCATTTCGAGAACCGCCGCCACGGTATGGGCGTTGTGCGTCGCGAATTGCGGGTAGAAGGCCGCGCCAAGGGCGAGCAGCCGGCTCGCGCAGGCGAGATAGGAGACATCCGTCGCGACTTTGCGCGTATAGACCGGATAGCCGTCGAGCCCCCGTTCCTGGGCGCGCTTGATCTCGCTGTCCCAATAGGCGCCTTTGACCAGGCGCACCATCAGCCGCCTCCGGCCGCGCCGGGACAGATCGGCGAGCCAGTCGATGACCGGCAAGGCCCGCTTCTGATAGGCCTGGACGGCGAGGCCGAGGCCATCCCAGCCGGCGAGGTCCGGCGCGAGCGCCAACCCCTCGACGAGGTCCAGCGAGATTTCGAGACGGTCCGCTTCTTCCGCATCGATCGTAAAGCCGATGCCGGCCTTCCGCGCATGACGTGCCAGTTCGAGCAGGCGCGGAACCAATTCGCGCGACACCCGGTCGCGCTGCGCCATCTCGTAACGCGGGTGCAAGGCCGACAGTTTTATCGAGATGCCCGGAGCCTCGGCGATGTCGCCGCTCCCCGCCGACCGGCCAATCGCGGCAATCGCATGATCGTAGGCCGTGAAGTAGCGCGCGGCATCCGCCGCGGTGCGCGCCGCTTCGCCCAGCATGTCGTAAGAATGCCGGTAGCCGTGGCGCTCGGCTTGGCGGGCGTGCTCGATTGCCTCCTCGATCGTGCGCCCGATGACGAACTGGCGGCCGAGGATGCGCATCGCGGCGGTCACCGCCTGGCGCACCACCGGTTCGCCGGAGCGGGCGGCGAGACGGCGCAGCGCGCCGCGTAAGTAGGGCTCCGCCGGTTCGACGTGCAGCAGGCGGCCAGTCAGCATCAGAGCCCAGGTCGAGGCGTTGACAAAGATCGATTCGGACCGGCCGAGGTGGCTCTCCCAATTCGCCTCGCCGATCTTGTCGCGGATCAGCCGGTCGACCGTTTCCGCATCGGGCACCCGCAGCAACGCTTCGGCGAGGCACAGGAGTGCGACCCCTTCGGGCGAGGACAACGCATATTCGTGCAGAAACGCGTCAATGCCGCCTTTGCCGAGGCGTTCGCGGCGCACCGCGGCGACGAGCGCCCGCGCCCGGTCGGCGATGCGGTCGCGCATCTCCGCCGGCAGCGCCGCCGCGGCCAGGATGCGCGCCACCGCCTCGCTCTCGTCGATCCGGCAGCTGGCGCGGATTGCCGCACGCAGCGGTGGCGCCGGCGGGAATGGCGTCGCAGTGACAATTTCCATGTCGAAGATATTGGCATGGCGGCAGCAGAATGCTCTTTATCCGGTCTGCCTCCCATGACTATGCGAAGGTAAATGTCGTCTGTAGTTGCCGAAGCCACTGTCGGCACAATCACTTCAGAGGAAGAGCCGCTGGCACAGTGGCACGTGCTCGAGCGCCTCGAAAAGACCGCGATCGGACGCCGCGGCGCCGGCGGGGTCGCTTCAGTGCGCTGCAGGGAACCGGCCGGCTGCCTCCTCTTTGGGCCCTATTGGCAACTGTCCGCCGGCTTCTATCGGCTGAGTTTCCGCTGCCGGCCGGGAAAACCACGGCTGCCGGGCGAGCCAGTGCTCGGGGTCGAAGTCATCGCGATGAACCGGGTTCAACTGGCCTGGCTCGATCTGACCGCCGCGGAATTGCACGACGAAGCCGGCTCGCTCGATTTCGCGGTGCCGAGCGTTATGGGCCTCGAAGCCGGCGACGAAGCACGGTTGGAATTCCGCTTCTTTCATTTGGCCAATGCGGATCTGACGATCACCGCGGTCGATCTTCAGGGGATCAAGAACGAGGAAGCGCGTTCGGCCCCACCGAGGATGTGGCGGATGCTTGGGCGGCTCGACGGCGGCCGACCCTTTCTGCAGTTGCCGATGGGGCATTACCGGCTCGAACTCCGCTACGACGCCGGCCCCCCGCGAATGGCAGCCCAGCCGGTGCTGGGGGTCGAAATCACCGCCCGGCGCCGCTGGCAGGACGGCCGGTGGTGGAGCTGGAATTCCCTGCTCGGCCTGCCGCCGTCGAGCGCGGTCCAGCTCGCCTGGCGCGATTTTACCGGCGCCGAATTGCGCTGCGGAACGGCAGCCTTCGACTTTGAAGTGCCGGCCGAACTGGCGCTTGAAGGGGGTCAGGACATCGTCGTCGGCCTGCAACTCCGCCGTTTGCGCAATGCTGGTCTGACCATAAAGGGCGTCGACCTACGGCAGATATCCGAGGCCGAAGCCACACTGGCGCCGCGGGAATGGCGGCTGCTCGGCCGTCTCTCAAAGGGCCGGATCGGGGTGCGCGACGCCGACCGCGTGAAAGTCCGGCATACCGACCCGGCGGGCCGTTTCCTCTACGGCATCCGGCCGAGATTGCGACTCCCCAGAGGCCGGTACCGGCTGAGCTTTTGCTGCCGGGCGGGGCAGCCGCGAATGAGGTCGCAGCCGGTCCTCGGGGTCGAGGTGATCGCGCGGAACCGGCCGCTTCGCATCCCCGGCTTTAACCTCACAAGAACCGAAGCGGCGCAAGCGCTGCGGGCACGCTGCGAGTTCACCTCGGACGCACTGGCGGCGGAATGGGCCTCACTCGATTTCGATGTGCCGCCGGAATTGAGCTGCGAAAGCCGGAACGAGGTCGGGTTCGAGTTCAAATTCCTGCATTTGGGCAATGCCGACCTCACCGTCAGCGCGGTCGACCTGCACGAGATTGTCGGAGAAGATTCGTCGACGAAGTCACCGAAATTCTTGGTTTCGCCGCAAAGAACGAAAGTTCTGATCGTCGGCAACTGCCAAGCCCAGACGGTTCACGAGGCACTGGTGCGCTCGGGTGAGTTTCATGACCGCCTGGATGTGAAATATCATTTCGTCGTGCTGCAACAGAATCTGCACGAGCAGGGAAGAGCCGAACTAGAAAGCAGTGAAATACTGCTGGTTCAAGACATCAAGGATTGGGAGAATTACCCTCTCCGGCCTCATATTCGGGGCGATGTCCAGGTCATCAAATTTCCACTGTTGCATTTCGCGTCGTTGTGGCCGTTCGACCACTACAACGGGCCGGGCGACAGGGAGGCTTATGAGCGCGAGCGGCCGAACCTGACGTTTCTCTACCACGACGGGCTGCTTGCGCGCCTGCGCAAGGAGATCCCCGACCGGGAAGAGCGCCTGCTCGCCTATCGCACGCTGTCAGTCGACGGCATCATCGATTTCACCAGACTGCACGATTTCGAAAAGCGGCGCTTGACCGCGATGGACAAGCGATACGGCTGCGAAATCGGCCGGTTTATCTTAAACAATTTCCGGAGAAGAAGGTTATTCTACACGACAAACCACCCGAACGGACAAATCCTCGGGATGCTGATGCAGTATCTGTTGGGAAAATTAGGGATGGATCAAGGCTATCGGCCAAACTCCACTCTCGACCATTTGAGGCGGTTGCAGGTGCCGGTGCATCCGAAAGTAGCGCAGGCGCTCGGCGTCACCTGGGCCACAGAAAACACCAAATACCTTTACGCCGGCGCGCAGATTACCTGGGAAACTTACATCCGGCGCTACATCGACCACTACGGATGACTACTCCGCTGCCGCCGCCTGCGGTCGGCTGATCTCCAGAGCCTGCTGGGCGATCGCCGCCGTCGGGGCGTCGCCGTCGCCCGCAAGCTGTACAGTCGGGAAGGCAAATTTAATACCATTGGCGTCGAACGCCTTTTTGATCCTGGCGAGAGCCTGTCGCCGGATGACGAAATTCTCCCCGGGTAACGTCATCATCTTCATCCGGATCTGGACCGCGTAATCGCCGAACGCGTCGACGCCCTGCATTTTCAGCGGCTCGAGGATCAGCGGTTTGAATTCGGGCTCCTCGGCAAGTTCCAGCCCGATCTGCTTGATCAGCTTTCTGGCCTTGTCGATGTCGCTGTCATAGGTGATGCCGACCGTAAGTTTGTCGATGACCCAGTCGCGGCTCTGGTTCTGTACGGCTCCCAACAGGCTGAACGGAACCGTATAGACTGCCCCGCGCTGATGCCGCAGCCTGACCGAGCGAAAGCTGAAACTTTCGACAGTGCCCTTATAGTTGCCGCTCTGAATGTATTCGCCGACCCGGAAGGCGTCGTCGAGCAGATAGAAAATCCCGGCGATGACGTCGCGAACGAGGGACTGCGCGCCGAAGCCGATCGCGACTCCGAGGACGCCCAGACCGGCGATCAGCGGTCCGATCTGGACGCCCAACGCTGCGAGCGCCATCATTGCCGCAAGTACGATGACGACGACGAACAAAATGTTGCGGAAGATCGGCAGTAAGGTGCGCAGCCGCGCCCGCCGTCGGGCCTCGTCGGTGTTCGGCAGGCCGAGAGCAGCGGATTCGGCGAGCTTGCGATCGATCGCCGTCTTCATGGCATGCCACAACAGGTCGGCGATGAGCAGGATGACGACCGCGCTCAACACCCCGTCGGTAAGGCGGCCGATCATTGTGTCCTCGCCGCGGAAGTGGGCGAGATCGACACCCCAGCCCCAGGCCAGTACCGCAACCGCACCGATGATCAGGGCCGCCCGGATACCGCGCTCGATAAGAACGGCGAGCACGCTCGGGGCACCATCGGCAATTTGCGGCGAGCCTGGAGGTCGAAGCAGATGCTCGACCGCCCGGCGCGTGACCCCAATCGCGAGCGGCAGGGTGATGATGACCAACAGGAGCCAAAAGCTCGCCATCGCGTGGGCTACCCAGAGCACCCACAACAGCACGATGCCGACCGACAGCGTCACGTTGAGCGCCCCATGGCCGAAACGGCGGGTCACAGGCGACGACGCTTCGGTGCTCTCGTCGATCGGGGCGGGCCGGCGCCATACCGCCTCCAGCGCAATCGCAAGGAGCCCGAGCCCGAGCACGTAGGCGACGAGCTGGCGCCCTTCCAACGACCAGCCGAGGGTGTCGAGCAGCCCGACCCACACCCAGCCGAAGGCGAACCAGCCGACAAACATGACGAGCCGCCGGTACCAGAAGCGCGCGGCCACCGTACTCGTCGGAATGATGCGGAACCGCTCGTGACGCGGGGCCAGCAGGAAGCGGCCGATAACGATCGCAATACGCAGCGCGAGAAAGGCGATCAGCAAACCGAACAGCATCTCGCGCAGCAGCGGTGGCCAATCGTGCGCAAGGAAGGGGCCGACGCTGCCGAGAGCAAAGGCGACAACCATGCCGACCGCAAAGGCAAAGCGAATGGCGACGAGATGCACGCGGCTCGCGACGGTTTGCAGGGGAAGAGCATCGAGATGGCGACGACTCCTCTCCGTCGCCTTGCCGAATAGCCACTCGACACCCATTCCCAGACCGACAAAGACCGCCAGCAGCAACAGGACCTTGGCCCTGCCGTGTTCGCCGAGTTCCGCGCTGACGCGGGCTGCGCCTCGCTCGAACTGGTTCGGCACATCGGGGATCGTATCGGCAAGAGCAACAATGTGCTCGCGGATCGCGGCGAGACGGGAATCGAGGGCGTGCGAAACCGACTCTCGACTCGTTGTCTCGCATCGATGCCGCAGCGGCCTTCGCCTGGTTCTGCTGCTTCAGCCAGGTTTCAACCTTCGGGTCGGCAAGCAAGGTCAGCAGCTGCTGGATTTGCGGCGGCGTCGCCTCGCTGGCGGCGGCCGGGCGGTTCTCAGCCGCGGCGAATGCCGCGACGATCCCCGACAGCAAAGTCGCGAACAGGATGATTGCTGCAATGCAGCCCCTCAGGGTCCGCAAATTTTTCACTCCCACAGCCGAGCCGCCCGCGTCTGGGTATTCGAAAGCAGATCGGTTGGCCACTGCGCCCGAGGCGCCCCTCGGCTCCGGGCTTGGCAGATCGAGTTCGAACTTTATCAAGCAAACTTCTTTAACATTGAAGGAGGCGCGCATTCAAGTTGGGCCGCGCCTTTGTTTTAGCGTATTTGTTTAAAATAGCTCGGGCGCAATGCCCCCCACTCGCGACGCTCCCGCAATCCGGGAGAGGGTCTACACGCGTTGAACTCGAAAAACGCGGCAGAGCCGGTGGCCGTCGGTATCCTGCGCCGCCTGGTGGGTCCCTCAGTAGACCGTCAGTAGATTTTTAAGGCCGTCCAGCTTCGCGAGCGGCGAGCGGATCCTGGGTCGGTATTGAAATAGCCCCGCCGCGATCGGAACTGACGATTGGCGACGGGGCCTTGCGCCCGAAGGCTTCGACGCGCGGGATGTCGGCGTCGAGGACTGGCGCCATGCGCGGTTTGCGCGCCAACGCCGCCTCGATAAAAGGCGCCAGCTCGCGCTGTTTTCGCGCGGCCCGAGCCTGCTCGCGTTCCTTGAACTCAGGCATCACTTGGCCGGCGAAAATTTCGAGCGACTTGCAGATGTGCTCGTGCCGATTGGCGCCGCTCTGTTGGACGAACATGACCTGGTCGATGCCGGCCTTCTCATAGCGGCTCAGATGCTCGCGCAATTGCGCGGGGGTGCCGATGCCGCCGCGCCCGGCGTTCTCCGGCAGCTGGTCCTTGATCTGCAAAAAGCGCTCCCACAGATCGGCCCGCCCCGGCCTGTGCTCGCCAAACACCGCGTAATAGCCGAGCGAATAGCCAAAGAAGCGGAAGCCGTCGAGCCCGCGACGGACCGCTTCGGCCTCGTCAGGGTGACATGACATGCCGGTGACGATCGCGAGGTTCGGATTGACGCTGTGGCCGATCGGCACGCACTCCGGCGATTTGATGATGCCGTAATATTCCTCGACCCATCTCGCGGCCTGCTCGGGTTCGAGAAAGGCAAAGGCCAAGCGCGCCGAGCCCGGCTCTGGCGGCGCGGTGGATCGTTTCGCGCCGCGAGCATGCGACCCACATCGGCGGGTGCGGCTTCTGCACCGGCTTCGGCACGAGATTGCGGCACGGCATGTCGAACCAGCGTCCCTGAAAACCGGGATACGGCCGCATCGCCAGCATGTTGGCGGCCTGCTCGGTCGCCTCCTGCCACATCGCCTCTTTTTCCTGCGGGTCGATGCCGAACCCGCCCATCTCGACCGCCGTCGCCGACTCGCCCGTGCCCCACTCGACGCGGCCGTTCGATACGAGGTCCAGTGTAGCGATGCGTTCGGCGACCCGAGCCGGATGATTGTATTTGGGCGGCATCAAGGCGATGCCGTGGCCGAGCCGGATCCGCTTGGTGCGCTGCGAGCAGGCGGCGAGAAACACCTCGGGCGCCGAAGAGTGCGAATACTCTTCGAGGAAATGGTGCTCGACTTCCCAGACATAGTCGATGCCGAGCCGGTCGGCGAGTTCGACCTGGTCGAGGGCCTGTTGATAAAGACGCAGCTCGGAATCCTCGGCCCAAGGCTGCGGCAGCTGATGCTCGTAGAAAAGTCCGAATTTCATCGTCGCTTCCTTCGCTGCGTCGGTACCCTCACCCGCCTCGCTGCGCTCGGCACCCTCTCCCGCGATGCAGGAGAGGGGCTACACGCATCCAGCTCAAGGCTCCTCTCCCGCAACGCGGGAGAGGGGGACCAGCCCGCAAGGGCTGGTGGGTGAGGGCTCAGGTCGTCCAGCGCAGGATCGCCGCGGCGACCTCGTCGGGTTTGTCGAGCTCCGCGAGATGACCGGCGCCGGGGATCGTGGCGATTTCGCTGCGCCCGGCGATCGCGGCGGCGAAGCGGTCGGCATAGCTGCGCGGCATGATGCGGTCGCCTTCGCCCCAGATGAGCAGGGTCGGCGCCTCGATCAGCGGCAGGCGCTTTTCGAGCCGCGTATTGCCGAGCGGCCAGAAGGCGCGGGCCGCGGCTTCGTTGGCGCGTACCTGCACGATTGGCCATTCCGGCGAGTTGGCGCCTTCCGGCTCGGCCTTGAGCTGGTTCCAGCGCTCGGGGTCAGCACACAGGAGCGCCGGCACCTCGGGCGCCCGCTGCGCCCATGGGTCGGTCATCGGGTCCTTCTCGTCGAAGAGGCCCCAGGGCGCGATCAGGGCCAACCGGCGCACCGCGGTGGGCCAGATCGCCGCCACTTCGGCGGCGAACGAGCCGCCGACCGAGCTGCCGGCCAGATCGGCGCCGTCGAGCCCCGCCTTCAGCAGCAGCTGGCGGACCGTCAGCACCCAGTCGAGATGGCTGTCGAGCGCCGTATGACCACGCTCGCCGCCTGGGAAACCCGGCAGTGATGGCACGACGACCGTCCGTTCGCGCGCCAATGCATCGAGAAACGGGATCCATCGCGGCAATCCGCCAAAGCCGGCGAGAAAGCCGAGCCTCGGACCCTGCCCTTTCCGCCACACCCGGCACGAAAAGCCATTGATTTCGACGGAAAGCTCCTCCGGTTCACTCACGACCACCTCCTAACCTCACTCGGCGGCCATCGCGGGTTGCCGGAACGGCGTTAGTGGCGCTCTCGCATCGCGAGTCATTGGCTGTGGCCACCAGCGGTCCTCCCAGTCCGAGAAGATATCGTTCAGCTGGGGCATGACCTTCTCGGCGAACAGCTTGGTATTATACATTGCCAGCTCTTTGCCCATGTTGCCGAACTGCATCAGCAGCATCAAGTGGCCGACGTTGAGATCGGTCGCCACTCGGCGCAATTGCGCGGCGACCTCGTCCGGGGAGCCGATGATGACGTAGCCCTTCTCGACGATCGCGTCCATCTCGCGCGCCAAGGTGTCGAACCGGCGCATTCTCGCCACCTGGGCGACCTGGCCGACGACACCGGCCCGCTGCGTTGCCTCGCTGGTATAGCCGGGCGCGGCGGCGAAGCGCGGGTCGACGTGCAGGCAGCGGCCATAAAAGTATTCCGCGGGTTCGCAGTACAGCCGGTAGGCTTCCTCGCGGGTGTCGGCCACGCCGACGAATTGCAGAAAGCCGGCGCGGTAAGGGTTTCGGTCCTTGCCCAGCCGGTCCATTTCCTGCCAGAACCCGTCCATCGTTGCCTGTCCTGCCTGATAGCCGAAATAGGACAGATAGGCGTAGACGTGGTCGGTCTCGGCGCACCACCGCCAGGTCTCGACCGAGCCGCCGCCCGGGATCCAGATCGGCGGATGGGGTTTTTGCACCGGCCGCGGCCAGATATTAACGTAACGCTGCTGGTTGAACCGGCCGTTGAACGCGAAGGTGTCCTGTTCGGTCCAGGCGCGCATCACGAGATCATGCGCCTCGTAATACCGCTCGCGCAGCATGCTCGGGTTCTGGCCATAGGCGAAACAGGTGTCCATCGGCGTGCCGACCGGGAAGCCGGCGATGAGGCGCCCGCCCGAGATGACATCGATCATCGCGAATTCTTCGGCGACCCGGGTCGGCGGGTTGTAGAGCGCCAGGGAATTGCCCATGACGCACAGCGCCGTATCCGTCGTGCGGCGGGAGAGAGCGGACGCGATCAGATTGGGCGACGGCATCAGCCCGTAGCCATTTGAGTGGTGCTCGTTGACGCAGACCGCGTCGAACCCGCATTCGGCGGCGAATTCGAGCTCGTCCATGAAGTCGTTGTACATCAGATGCGCGCGCCGCGGATCGAACAGCGAGGAATGGATGTCGACCCACACCGACGGGTGCTTGTCGCGGAAATCCTCCGGCAACTCGGTATAGGGCATCAGGTGAAACCACATCAGCTTCATCGCTCAGCTCCGATCCGTTTCAGCCGCAGACTGACTGCGAGCGGCAAGCGCGTCAAGGATGAACCAAACGCTTGGTAGGTTATCTGGTTCGCCTCCTCAAACCGAGACTTGCTCGGCCTTGGCAAGCTGCCTGATCATGGCCCACTTTCTTAAGAAAGTAACTGTTGCTTTTGGTTGTGGATGGCAATGGCGGCACAGACCCTTCTAAGCGAATTCCTTTGCACTCTTACTGGCTTTGTCGCACCGCCGCGAGACGTTGGGACGACGCCGCGTGGCATTCGGCGTTACTATCCGGCCATTGGCGGCTCTTTCGAGGGGCCCCGCTTGCGCGGAGAGGTGCTTCCCGACGGCGGCGACTGGCTGCTAACCCGTCCGGACGGCGTCTTGGAACAGGACGTCCGCATTACGCTGAAAACAGACGACAACGCCTTTATTTATGTTCGATACTCAGGAATGCGGCACGGAAAGCCGGAAGTAATGGCGAAGCTGGCTCGGGGAGAGACTGTCGATCCGAGCGAGTATTATTTTCGCATCTCGCCGCTGTTCGAGACAGGCGCGCAGCGCTACGCATGGCTCAACACCATTCTCGCGATAGGCGTAGGCGAGAGGCTCCCCCCGAATATGGTCCGATACGCGATTTTCGAGATATTGTAATCGGCGTTTGCCGGTTCGGCGTAGGAGCCGCCACTTATCCGAGAGGGAGAGCCATGAGTGACGAACTGCCGACGGCCGCCCGCGTGTCGGATCCCGGCATCCGGGCGCTCTATCGTCTCGAAAACCGCTGGCAGGCCTGGCTCGATGTCGAGGCGGCACTGGCCCGCGCGCAGGAGGAGCTAGGGATCGTCCCGAAAGGTGCGGCCGATGCGATCGGGCGCGCCGCGCATCTCGAATTGCTCGACCGCGCTCGCATCGATGAGGGGCTCGCGCGCACCGGCCATACGATCGTGCCGTTGGTTTGGGAATTGAGCCGCGTCACCGGCGAACCCCATGGCGGATGGGTGCATTGGGGCGCCACGACGCAGAACATCACGCAGACCGGCGATCTGCTGGTACTGCGCCAGGCGCACCGGATATTTTTGGGGCTGATCGGCGAGGCGCTCTCGGCGATGGCCGACCTCGCCGAGCGCGGCGCCGATATGCCGATCGCCGGGCGCACGCACGGCCAGCACGCGTTGCCGGCGACCTTCGGATACAAACCGGCCGTGTGGATCGACGAGATGATCCGCCACGTCGAGCGGCTGCGGCAGGCGGCGCCCAGGCTCTTTGTGGCGATGCTCGGCGGCGGCGCCGGCACCTTTGCCTCGCTGGGAGCGCAAGGGCCGGCGGTGCAGGCAGCGATGGGCAAGCATCTCGGCATGCAGCCGATGCGGGTGCCGTCACGCACGATCGGCGACCATCTCGCCGAGAACATTTGCCTGTTCGGGCTCCTCGCCGCGACCTGCAGCAAGATCGCGCGGGAGATCTATACCTTGATGAAGACCGAATTCGGCGAGGTCGAGGAACCGGTGCCGCCCGGGACGGTCGGCAGCTCGACGATGCCGCAGAAGCGCAACCCGAAACTCTGCCAGGACATCATCGCGGCGGCGGCCGAGGTCCGCGCCAGCGTGCCCTTGGCCCTCGAAGCGATGCAGACCGAGCACGAGGCCGACCGCACGACCAGCCTGATCATGGACGCCGCCGAGGCTCGCGCCTCGATCGCGCTGGGCGACGCGTTGAGCCGCCTCGTCGAGGTGATGCGGGGCCTGCGCCTCGACCCCGAGCGCATGCGGCGCAACCTCGATCTCGGCGGCGGCCTCATCATGGCCGAAGCCGTCATGCTCGATCTCGGCACCCAAATCGGCCGCCAGCACGCCCACGACGTCGTCTACGACGCCGCGCAGTTGGCCTTTGTCGAAGGCCGGTCCTTCGCCGAGCTTTTGGCCGCCGACCCGCGCGTGACGGCGCATCTGGATGCAAAACAGATCGCCGCCTTGCTCGACCCGACCGCCTATACCGGCCTCTGCGCCGAAATGGCCCGCGACGCCGCCACCCGCGCCCGGGCTATAGCCGCGGAGATCGGCCCAGGCAGCGCTGCTACCACCTAGTCCGCCATCGTAAGATCGCAGGGGCGCGCAGCGCGGCGGCAATGCGCTTGATTTGGTCGGCAGTCTCTCTAGACCCGTGCGGCTTGTCCCAAATCTGACACACCTGTTCATCGGGAACCGCAGTTTGCGGCAGATGTTCCGAATAGTAGCTCCATGATTTACCAACTTGCGAAACACGGGAGATGACTATGGTGAGAAAATTGATCCTTGGCACCGCTTCGGTATTGGCCCTGGGGATCGGTGGCGCCGCTCTGGATTTTACGGCGGACGCCGATGACGTTTCGAATGCGGTAGGGAACATGCCCTCGGCGCCCGAAACCTTGCATCATTGGCTAAATGCCGCGAATCCCTCGAAAGACGATGTTCGGTGGGCACAAGTAGAGCTTCACACAATCGGGCTCTACAATGGCTCTCTCGACGGCGTAGTAGGCCCGGAGACAAAGCAGGCGCTTTTGCGGTTCCAAGAGAGCAACGACCTCGCGCGGACGGCGACGCTTGATCAACAGACCGCGGACGTGCTGATCGGCAACGCCGGCGTGGGGGTGGGATCCAGCATGCCAAAGAATACAGGAGCTGGATCCCTGACAAATTCTGCCGGCGGGAGCGATTTCGGCCGCCGCACGGAGCAAAAATAGGATCTGGGCACCAAGTAGTTTGCGCTAACGAGGAAACAAGAAATGTGGGAAAGCCATGAAAACGCCACTGAAATACCGGGAAGAGGCAAAACGTTGTCGTGAACTTCTCGACAATCCGGTTGAACCGGAACTCAGAATTCAGCTCCGCTTGTGGGCCGCCGAATTAGAGGACATCGCCACAGCTATTGAGTGCGGAGGTGAAGAGTCGGCGCGCAAGGAATTTGCGCGGCCATTGTAAGACCGGTCCTGGATTACTGCTGTGACAGGGCCTACGAGCCGGCAGTTGAGGTGGGCCACCCGGGCTCCGCGCCAGTAAACCCGGACATCGTCGCGCCTGTGGACGTCCAGTACCACTGCGGGCAACTGCAGCATTCGATCGCATAGCTGGGTAACAGCCAAACCTGTTCTTTCGGGTTCGGCTGCTCCCTGCGTTTAGGGTTATATCAAGGGTTGAAGAACAAGGACACCCGCATGGCCGCGCCACAAACCGTCTCTGTCTACACCGACTATAAGAGCCCCTATGCCTACCTGGCGAAGGACCTTGTCTATGACTTGGAACGGGAATTTCCCGTGCGCATCGATTGGCTGCCTTATAGGCTCGACATTCCGAGCTTTCTCGGCTCCGCCAGGCTCGACGATAGTGGCCGCGTCATCGAGGAACAGCGCAACGCCCATCAATGGCGCCGGGTACGCTACAGTTACATGGACTGCCGCCGGCAGGCGCGCAAGCGCGGACTAGTGATCCGCGGCCCTCAGAAGATCTGGGATTCAACCCTCGCCCTGTGCGGCATGCTGTACGCGAAGCGCCAGGGAAACGCGGCCTTCCGCCGTTATCACGATACGATCTTCGAACGCTTCTGGAAGCGTGAGCTCGACATCGAGGATGCCGGCGTGATCGGCGGGGTGTTGGCGGCAGCCGGCGCCGATCCGACGGAGTTCCCGGATTATTCGGCCGGCCCGGGGACTGCCGAACTGGATGGCATCTGCCGTGTCGCCGAGGAGATCGGGGTATTCGGCGTGCCGAGTTTTGTACTCGAGGGCGAGCTATTCTGGGGCCGCGAGCACCTGCCCGACATTCGCGAGATGCTCGGCGCCACGGCTCAGCTGGCTCCCCCGGCTACGGCGTCCGCCCGGGACGGCACAGATAAACAATGGCGGCAGCGGTAACGAGCAATAAAAAAGCTTGAGCCCCGACCTCCGGTACCTCGAAGCTCATGATCAGGCAAAATATGCCGTATCCGCCGAGGAGCGCCGAGAGCAACCGCAATGCCAGCTGCGACAGCATGAGACCCACCATTAACAGCCGCCTTCCGGAGAGCCGACTTTGGCAACCGTTGCGAAGGCGACGAAGGACCGAGCACGCATCTCCATGCAGCTGCGGATGATAAGCAGTGCGACCGCGGTATCCAGTGCGATTGACAATAACAGCGGCGCGGTGCTCACGCCAAATACCGTGATCAAAACGTCGACCACAACGAACCACCCGAAAAGGCGCCAGAGCCGCCGCAACTGCCTCTCCTCAGCCGAACCATTAAATTCTAATCAAATTCGGCGCGCCTTTCTCGGAAATTGATAGTTAAGTCGGTCGAGGACGAGCGAAAAGTTCGGCTGATCTGTTGGCAGGGCCGAGGCCAACCCAGGCGTTTGGGCGCTGCCGGCGCGCCGCACACTGAGCGCGTCGGCCACCAGTGAACGGCGACATCGCCAGGGCACCGCTTCGGCGCACATGATCGGCATGCGCTTCTGACGGCTTATATGAATGAGCGCTTCAAGCGCGTCCTGAACGCCCTGGTCTGCATGTAATCAGCGTAGCCGCGAAAGCCAGCGTTGCGCCAGCCGGTATTGGGGAATCTTTGCGGGCGTGCCGTAGGCCGTCTAGCGCTGGAATATGCACATATTCGAGATGCTGCGCCGTCAAGCTATTGGCCAGGGCGGTGTCGTTGAATTGCGGATTCTGACGCGAACGCGGCATCGTGCGGATGTCCACGAGGCGTTCGATGCCGTAGGTTTACAGCAGGGCGATTAAGAGCTCGATCGGCAGCGTCGAATGCCCGACAGTGAAGATAACGCCTTCCGGCCAATGCGCTGCTTCCGGAGGAGCATGCTCGCTCATGGCTACGCACCCCGTGGCGTCAGCAAAGCCCGGTGGACGCGCGGTCAGTAGCTCGGCTTTGCGGCAGACGGCGTAAGCTGAAGCTCGTGCGTCCAGCACGACCGGTCTTGGGTGTGCAGGTACCAGTACGCCTCGGCGATCTTGACCGGGTTGATCACCAGGTCACGGCGGTTCTGGTTGCGCGGCAGGGCCCGGCTGCCGGGCGAGTCGATCGATCCGTCGATGACGATGTTGGCGACGTGCACGCCGTGCTCGGAATACTCCTCGGTGAGCACCTGCGCCAACGTGCGCATCATGACCCGCGGGTAATAGAGCGACTGCCCGGTCATCCGTTTCTTGCCGCGCAGCGAACTGGAATTGTTGGAGAAAAAGAACGAGCCGGCGCCCTTTTTGCGCATCGCCGGCAGCACTTCCTTGGCGACGAGAAATGGCCCGCGGGCAGAGATGTGCAGCCCGGTGTCGAGGATCTCGACGGGCACGTATTCGAGCAGTTCCTTGTCGGGCGGCAGGTCGCGGCCTTCCAAATAGCCGGCGTTATAGATCAGGACGTCGGGATCGCCGGCCTCGCGGCGGATCGTGGCGAAGGTCGACGAGATCGACTCCTGCGAGACAAGATCCAGTTCAATGACCATGCACTCGCCGCCCTGCTCGCGGATCGCCGCCGCCAGCCGCGCGGCGTTGGCTTCCCGACGGGTCGTCAATACCGTAAAGAAACCTTCCTGCGCGAATTTCTGCGCGATGGCGCCGCCGACCCCCCAACGCACGCCGACCTCGACATCGCTGTCGTCGACCGGGTGACCGTGCGCCAACAGCGTGTTGCGGCCCTCGGCCTGCCATTTCGAGGTAGCGCCCACCACCACACAGACTTGCTTGCCCTTTGTGTTCGTTCGCATTGGATAATCCCTTCCTTGCGTCTCACGCTCGTAGGGCGGATGAGCAAAGCATAATCCGCCATCGACCTTGGCGGAAGCGCTGCGCTTTTCCGCCCTAGACACTTTTTCGGTTCAGGCGGCCCGGTCCCAACCCCACCAGGCGCACAGCGCCTCTCCCATGATTAGCCGCTTGTCCTTGTCGCTGAGCCACGGCAATCCCTCTGTGAACATTGTCACGCATTGCCGCCAGGAGCAGGGCATCTTGGTGATGTCGGTACCCCAGAACATGCGGTTTGGACCAAAGGCGTCGTAGACCTGCCGCAAATAGCTGTGCAGCGCCGGAAACGGATAGGGCTCGCTGGAATAGTGCGGTACACCGGTCGCCTTTACCGCGACATTGGAAAACTTCGCCAATGCCAAAAGCTCCGGCATATGGGTCATCGCCGCGGCGTCTTTCAGCGTCGATGTGCCGCCTCTGCCGCCGAGGTGATCGATCGTCAATCGAAGTCCGGGGTGGCGCTCGGCGATCCGGCCGAGTTCCGTAAGCGAATCCGTCGCCAGCGCGGCGATCGGGACGCCGGCCGCCTCGGCTTCCGCCCAAAGCCACTCGATTGTGCCGTCGTGCAGCCACCGCCGTGCGGGATCGGTGAGGAACCCATACCGCAGGCCGAGCATTCCCGGCTGTTCTCGCCAGCTCGCGATGCGGGCACGGGATTCCGGCCGGTCGAGCGGCAATGCACCCATGATCGCGAACCGGCCAGGGTAATTCCGGACCGCCGCAAACGCCATCTCGGTCGAATTGGGGTCCCAACCCGGCGGATGGATGACCGCGGCATCGACACCTCCTTCGTCCATCAGGACAATGGCCTCCTCGGGGGTAAAGGCCATCACTTGTCGATGCGAGCGGTTGCTCGGTAAGCCGGATCCCCAGAGGTGAATTTGAGCGTCGACGATCTGCATCACATCTTCCCCCTCACGCCGCCGCGGCAGGCCTCCCTCCCTGGAGCACCTCGCGGACCGCGGTGATGATCCGTTTGCGGTCCGGGAAGACGTGGTTTTCGAGAACCGGGCTATAAGGGATCGGCACCTGCAACGCGCAGACCCGTTTTACCGGGGCCCGGAGCCGCGCGAAAGTCGCCGCGTCCTCAGTGGCAACAGCGGCGATCTCGGCCGAGAAGCCGGCCGTCGGCCCGGCCTCGTCGGCGATGACGAGGCGCCCCGTTTTCTGCACCGAGCGGCGGATCGTCTGTGTATCCAACGGCACGAGCGTGCGCGGATCGACGATTTCGACCGATAGCCCCTCCTTCTCCAGCTCTTCGGCTGCGGCCATCGCCTCGTGGACGAGCCAGGCGAGTGCGACAACCGTTACGTCGCTGCCCTCTCGTTTGATGTCGGCCTGGCCGAAGGGGATCGTGTAATCCTCCTCCGGCACGGGCCCCTTGCGGGCCATCAGCCGGCTCGACTCGAACGAGATGACGGGGTTGTTGTCGCGGATCGCCGTCTTTAACAGCCCCTTGATGTCGCGAGGCGTCGACGGCACGAACATCTTCAGGCCGGCCACATTCATGAACATCGAATAGGGCGACTGCGAGTGCTGCGCCGCGACCTGGCCACCACCCCCGACGGCCGCCCGGTAGAGGATCGGAAAGGTCACCTGGCCGCCGAACATGTAGTGGATCTTCGCGGCTTGATTGACGATTTGGTCCATCGCGACAAAGCAGAACGTCACCTGCCGCCAGTCGACAATTGGGCGGAAGCCGCAACCGGCTGCGCCGATCGCCATGCCGGTCAGCGCCGCCTCGGTGATTGGCGTCGCCCTGATCCGCTCGGGGCCGAACTCCTTGAGCAGCGGAGGCAGCGCATCGGTCGACATATAGAAGATCTTGGGATCGCGCCGCATCTCCTCGGCGACGGCTTCGACCGCGGCCTCGTTGTAGGTCAGCTCTCGCATCGTCTCCTCCTCGCATCAGGCCGCAAACGCGTCTTCTGTCGCCTGCTCGGGTAGCGGGAAGGGGCTGGCTTCGGCGAAAGCGACGGCGGCCTCGAGTGCGGCCACGATTTCGCGCTCCATGGCTTCCATCCCGGCGTCGTCGAGGTAACCCTGCTCCCTCAGCTGACGCTCCAGCCGCACGATCGGATCCTTGCCCGTCCACGTTTCGATCTCGGCCGGGTCCCGCGGATCGGGCTGCCCCCGGCGCTCGGTATGTGCACGCTGGCGGTAGGTCTTGCACTCGATCAAGGTCGGACCGCCGCCCGACCGCGCCCGATCCACTGCGCGGTTTGCCGCCTGGTAAACCGCGAAGATGTCGTTGCCGTCGACGACGACCCCCGGAATGCCATAGCCAGCCGCGCGTGCCGCCACATCGCTCAGCGCGTGCGTCGCGGCGGCGGCGGTTTGCGCGGCATACATGTTGTTTTCGCACACATAGAGCATCGGCAATTTCCAGGTCGCCGCGATATTGAGGCACTCATGGAAGGGGCCGGCGTTCGAGGCGCCATCACCGAAAAAGGAGACCGCGACGCCGCCCTTGCCTTCCATCTGCGCGGCCAGGCCGGCGCCGGTGACAATCGCGATCCCACCCGCGACGATCCCGTTGGCGCCCAGCATGCCGATGCCGAAATCGGCGATGTGCATCGAGCCGCCTTTGCCCTTGCAGTACCCGGCTTGCCGCCCGTAGAGCTCGGCCATCATGCGGTTGAGGTCGGCGCCCTTGGCGATGCAGTGGCCGTGGCCGCGATGCGTCGAGATGATCCGGTCGCCCTGATCCAGCGCGCTGCACACGCCGACCGCGACCGCCTCCTCACCGATATAGCAGTGCACGACGCCATAGATCTTGCCGGCCAGATAATCGGCCGAGGCGCGTTCCTCGAAGCGGCGGATCGTCAGCATCCGGCGCAGCATCGCGCGCTGCCCCTCGGGCGGCAGGTTCGGCGAGAGACTTTGAGTTGAAAGGCTCATGGGGCGTCATCCTCCAGGCCGGTCGGGGCGCCTCATGATGGGCCAGCGCCCAAAGGCTGGCAACCGGAACCTCGGGATCAAAGGCCCAGGTCGGAAAGGCCCGGGTGATTGTCAGGCCGCGGCCCGAGCGGCCAGTGGTACTTCCGGTCAGCTTCGTCGATCGGCAGATCGTTGATGGAAGCCAGGCGCCGCTGCATCAGGCCAGCCGCATCGAACTCCCAATTTTCGTTGCCCCAGGAGCGGAACCAGTTGCCGCTGTCGTCATGCCACTCGTAAGCGAACCGCACGGCAATTCGGTTTTCGGTGAAGGCCCAGAGTTCCTTGATGAGCCGGTAATCGAGCTCCTTGTTCCATTTACGGGTAAGAAAAGGCGACGATCTCGGCCCGGCCATTGATGAATTCGGCCCGGTTTCGCCACCGGCTATCCTCGGTATAAGCCAATGAAACCCGATGCGGATCGCGGCTGTTCCAGCCGGCTTCCGCCATCCGGACGTTGGCGATCGCGCTCTTGCGAGTGAACGGCGGGATCGGCGCAGCCATCTCGACCCACAATCAGAAATTAAATCCGGAATTTAGTGTTTGCTGCCAGTTCGCGCCTCTGCGCAAGGCGGCCGGGTGCGTACGTCTTCGGCCGAAGCGGGAGCGGCGCAGTTCGCGCTGCCGCCCGGTTCGCTCAGGACGAAGGCGGCGAGCGGGGCGGCCCTGCCCCGCGACGAACAGGGCAAAGATGCGCCCCGCCTGTTCCGGCGTGTCGCCCAGCAGCACCGGGAACAAGCCCAGCGTGGTACCGAGCAAAGTCAGCGAGACGTTGATATCGACGGCGTAGAACTCTTCGGCCAGCACTGCCATGTCCACAATATCTGTGCCCTCACCGCCGAGCGGTACTGGAATCACGCGGCGCAGGAAGCCCGCTGCGACGGTCTGTTCGTAGAACCGTCTCGTGCGGCGAAGCGGTCGAGCGGCGTCGGCAGATCTTGCGTGGTCGATCCCACCTTCGACAGCACATCGCGGACAAAGGCGCGTGCGGCCGCCGCAGGCGCCGCTGTTCGGGCGTCAGCGTGAAATCGATCGGCATGGCGCTTTTCCAATCCGCTCGGCCACCGAGCCTAGAAGACGATCGGAGTGACCGATGACTGGGGCGGTATCTCACTCGCGACCTAACATGATCGTCCACCGAGATGAGGTTTCTCGGGCCAGGCTGTTGCCTCCCGTCCGACGGCACCTTAGGCTGCGGCCTTCAGCGCCCAACCCCGGTGCGTGCCGGGACGATGCCGACGAGATCGCCGAAATCTTCGCCCGCGTGACCGACAAACCGAAGCACTGGATCTACAATACAAGCTTACATCGGGATCAGCATGGGGCGGTAAAGCGATTTCCGGCAAGTACCTATCGACAACAGCCGGCTCGTGCAGCAGTTCGGCGTGCAGTACCGACCCTATCGCGAGCGCGTGTTGCAGATCACCAAACGAGGTACGCCACGAGGCTAGTATGCCGCTCGTCGCCGACCAGTAAAGAACCCTCACCCGCGTCGTGCCAAGACTGGATTACCCCATAAATGACTCTTGCTTTCTCCGCCCGCTACGGCGGATATGAAGAGAACAAGTCGCGGGCGCGAAGGGGAGGGTGAGCTGGGCGATAACCACGCCGAAATCTCCCACCTCAACCCTATCCTCTTCGCCCCGTCGGCATTGCAGAAAGGGGGATGCCGATGAGCAAATTCACCTCATTCCTCTCATGGGGTGATTACAGGAAGTTCGCCGACGAAATCAGACAACCCAGATATATTCACAGCATCGCGCACCGACCGCCATAAGTCTGGCGGAGCGATTCCCCCGGCTCCTCAGTGAGCTCCCGCGGGTGATCTGCGTCAGTCGCGACCGTAGGCGCGGCACGTCGATGGCGAGCAGCTCTTCAAGGTCGATTTTCGGTGATGGCTGGCACTCTTCTGCAGTCGTGGATTTCCGCGAGGCTTTCCAGCAGACGCCCTCAATGCCGTAGCCATCAACAAGCCAGTTCCGTAAGCGCAATTAACGAAGCCTTGATGCTGTTCTGACGGTACGGCGTCAAAATTATCTGGTTAACACGTTTGACGGCTGGGAAACCTGGCGCAACCGCGAGCGGGTGGAGGTGGGAATCACATGCCCTTCTCGGACGCGCTTACCCTGGCGCTGCCAAGACGCTCGCGATCGCGACCGGCAAAAGCCCGATATCCTATGTTCTGATGGGGTTGGCAGGTGCAATCACGCCCGCCGCAAGCGGTCGCAGTTGCTCATCATTTATTATGGAACCGGTACTACATAGTCGAATGGTGCGACTGGAACATCATTTTGCGGCACGACCAGCTGCTCAACGGCAGGGAGTGCTACGAGCTATCTCGTACCTACGACGGCCGCGCGCAACCCGTTCGGGTCTGCGACGGTGACAGGGTTAACTCAGGGACGGCTTATTGGATCGGTATCGGTGTCAAAGCCAATGCAGGAGTTCTGAGATGAAACTTTTGATCGCTGCTGTTTTGCTGTGCTCCAGTGGCGTAGCCTATGCACGCGGGGGACACTCGCCTCCACCTTCATCAGATCCAGCCAACCCAGGGCCGTTCTATATAGCTACCGCAGCGGCTGGATGTAGCGACAACAACCCAGGCACATTGGCTCTGCCATTCTGTTCCATCCCCCGGGCGGCAAAAGCAATGCAGGCAACCGGGGTAACGACCAAGACGGTCTACTTTCGCGGCGGTAGCTACGCGCCCGCGGCAGTGGCCGATTGCGATGCCGCTCCGTGCGCAATCTCCCTCGGATCTTCCGACAGCAACGAGACATGGTCATATTATCCCCCTGATGGAGTCTGGAGCGCAAGCATCACTGGCGGCTCAACCAAGCACGGCACTGGCCTCTTTTCGCTGTTCGATATGGATGGCGCGACTAATATTACGATCGTAGGATTGGCGCTGCATGATTTCGATTTTGCCGCCATCTGGCAGCCGGGCGGTACGGTGGCGTTGACGGTGACGAATAATGAGATTTATAACCAATATGATGCGATTGATGACAACTCGGGAGCGGTCAGCTGCTACGGCGGCACTTGCCTCATTCTGAACAACTACATCCACAATATTGCTTACTTCGGCACCAGCATCGTTAACGTGAATGGCAATATTTCCGGCTCTGAGGTGAGCGGGAATTATTTTCAAGACATTTGCACTGGTATCGCTGATTGCGGCGCGATCTATTTTCTGGATATTGCCGCAACCGCGACGAACCTTTCGGCTACCAACAACTATATCCGCGATGGCAACATCTCTGCAGCGCTGGGGAGCAACTCTGGCTCAGCCATTTACGCCGACGATTGCCTGAGCAACTTCACGGCCACCGGAAACGTCATCGCGGGACGCAACGGCAGCAATACAATGCACGTTCATGGGGGTAGCAACGTGCACTACAACGGCAACGTGATCGACCTCGCCACCTTACGGCAGAAGGCCGTGGCCTATCAGACCAGCTCGCTGTCTGGATGCAAGACAGGAACGATGAGTGGCAACCAGTTCGAGCACAATGTGGTCATATCTGGCAATGGTGGCGGTGGTTTCATTCTGCTCAGCGGTTCCCCGAAGAACAAGCCGGCAATCACGGACAACGACTATTTCAACTATGCAGGCTCCACGATAAGCCATTCGGGCACATATACCGACAGCAATCCGTCGGCGGAAAATCCGCAGCTGAATTGCTGGGAATACGATGTTGCGGCTGGAAGCCCGATCCTCTCTTCTCCGGTAGGCTTCCCTGGCCTATCGGCCTCGTGGGGGCCGTCGAGTTTCGTCTTGCCTGAGACCGGCACGCCACCATCGAGCCCTCACGCATGCTGAGTGCACGCGTATTGCTACTGCTAGACTTATTCCCGAAGCTAGGGTTCGCAGGTGGGCTAAGCGCAACCGCGGAACCGGGGCTCCCCACCTCACCCCGTCCCTCTCCTCCCCAGGGGCGCAGGGCTGTCCGGGGAAAGTCGGGGGGTGAATCGATTAGTCGCAGGCGCATCCCCCGCCAGACAGCGATTTCCGTCTATTTACTGGTTGCGAGACTCAGAAGAAGCGGGTTGGAATGCAAGGCGGCACGGCGCTGCCCCGAGACGTGGGCAACCGCAGCCCGACCGTGGCGGGGCTCGAAGGAGCCGGCACCCTCAGATGAGGGTGATGCGCTCGGCTTCTAGGCCTTTCTTGCCGTCGACCACCTCGACCCTGACCCGCTGGCCGGCATCGAGTGCGTTGACGCCGCTGCGGCGCAGCGCGGTAATGTGGATGAACACATCCTGGCTGCCGACATCGGGGGAAATGAATCCGTAACCCTTTTCGGGTTCGAACCATTTCACCGCACCCTCCATGGTCTGGGAAGGTCGGGGGCCACGGCGGTCGATGCCGCCGCCTCCGCTCTGCGGCATCACCGCGGTGCTGTTGTCGACGTTCAAGACAGTCGTCACCAGCGGGCCTTTCGCTCCGGCGCTGACCTCGCAGATGATCGAAGCGCCTTCATGAACGTCCTCATAGCCAGCACGGCGCAGGATCGCGATCGGCAGGAACGCATCCTGGGATCCGTCGGACAGGGTGACGAACCCGAAACCCTTGCTGGCGTTGAACCACTTGACTTTGGCTTCGACGCGACGACCGGGGGGAAGGTCTTCGCGGAAGAAGCCGGGGCGGCGGTCGTACATAGGTCCTCTAAACGTGGAATTGAATGGGGCGAGCGCGTGAAACACTAAATCATAGCGTAAATGCGCCGCGTTGCGCTAGCGCCCACATGGCGCTAGCGGCACCCATTTCAATTCGATCGTGCCGCCGCTTTGACGGGCTGCCGGGGAGTTATCCGGTAAAGGCCGTCAAGCGCTGGTTTTGCTCGCCCAAACCCTCGACCGAAAGCCGCATGCGGTCGCCGGGTTTGAGGAATTGCGGCGGCTTCATGCCGAGACCGACACCAGAGGGCGTACCGGTCGGGATGACATCGCCCGGCAGCAATGTCATGAAGTGACTAACGTAGCTGACGATGTGGTCGACCCCGAAGATCAGGTCGGATGTGTTGCTGCTCTGCATCCGCTTACCGTTGACCTCGGTCCACAGCGCGAGCTTGCCGGGGTCGGTCACCTCGTCGGCGGTAACCAGCCAAGGACCGATCGGGGCGAAGGTGTCGGCGCTTTTGCCCTTCGTCCACTGGCCACCGCGCTCCATCTGAAATTCACGCTCGGAGACGTCGTTGACGATGCAATATCCGGCAATGTGCTTGGGCGCATCGTGGACAGCGATATAGCGTGCCGTACTACCGATGACGATACCGAGCTCGACCTCCCAATCGGTCTTCTCCGAGCCCTTCGGGATCATCACGTCGTCATTCGGCCCGCAAATTGCCGAGGTCGCCTTCAAGAAAAAGATCGGCTCTTTCGGGATCGCCTGCCCGGCCTCCGCCGCGTGAGCGCGGTAATTGAGACCTATCGCGACGATCTTAGATACCCGTGCGACGCACGGGCCCAGCCGCGGATTGCCGGAAACGAGCGGTAATGTGCCCGGATCGAGTCGCCGCAGCCGATCGAGCGACGCCGGAGCGAGCGCCTCGCCATCGATGTCGCGAACCGCGCCGGAGAGATCGCGGATCTTGCCGTCCCGATCGAGCAAACCGGGCTTTTCTTGACCCGCGGGACCATATCGAAGAAGCTTCATCGGAAAACTCCTCTCTGCGTCAGAGGGTGAAGCCGCCGTCGATCACGTGGATCGCGCCGGTGGTGAACGCCGAATTCATCGGAGGCGAGGTAGACGGCGAGCGCGGCGACTTCCTCGGCCGTGCCGAGCCGGCCCAAGGGCTGACGCTCGACAAAGGCGCGCCGCGCAGCGTCGCTGCCGCCGACCATCCGCACCCCCTGAGCGGCTATGCGGTCGTCGAGCGAGGGTGTCGCGATGGTACCCGGGCAGATCGCATTGCAGCGAATGCCGGACACTATGAAATCGGCTGCCACCGATTTGGTCAGCCCGATTACTGCGGCCTTGGTCGCGGCATAGACACAGCGGTTCGGCGCGCCTTTGATCGACGAGACAGTGGACGACATGTTGATGATCGAAGCGCCGGTTCCGCGCTCGACCATCTTGGGCAGAAACGCGCGGATCGTCAGGTACATCGAGCGCACGTTGAGGACGAAGGACGCGTCCCATTCGACCGGCGCCACGTCGAGGATCGTCCCGTGATGGACAAAGCCGGCGCAATTGAACAGCACGTCGAGCGGGCCGAGCTCCTCCGCCAGCGCCGCGATTGCCCCTTCATCGGTCACATCGAGATGGCGGGTCGCGATCAGCGCGTCGGCGAGCGGCGCCAGCTTGTCCTCGGCGATATCGGTGGCCAACACGCTCGCGCCCTCGGCGGCAAAAGCCAGCGCCGTAGCGCGGCCGATCCCTTGCGCCGCTGCGGTCACGAGGGCGCGTTTGCCTGCGAGCCGTCCCGCCATCGCGCCAAATTGCCACGCCCGGCGCATCGCTGTAAATTGACAAAGCTATCGGTTCGGGAATCCGGTCCGGGCTCCGGCGGAAACCTCGCCGGACCGCATCCGCCTAGACCAAACAAGCGCTAGAAGGAAACGAAAGCGCGAGGCGGCATGGGTTGAAGAGGACTCGAAGCGGCCGGCGCTGACGAGATCCGATGAACAAGCTGCTTTCTGCGTCTCGATGCCGTTTTCGATGACTGCCTGATCACCGCGCGTACTGCTTTACGATCGGCGATGTCGCCGATCATCAGCCTCGGCAAAATTGGCCGGCGGATCGGAGCGCACATAAAGATCCCGCTTGGGGTATGGAATGCTAATGCCTTGCTGCTGAAACAATCGCCAGATCTCGTACAGGACCTGGCTCTTCACGTTGTGGACGCCATTCTGGGCGTCCTGGATCCAGAACCGCAACTCGAGCTCGATCGCCGTCTCGCCGAAGGCCATGATCAAGGCGTTCGGTGCCGGCAGCGCCAGCACACGCTCGGGATAGCTCGCCGCCTCGCGCATCAGCGCGAGCGCCTGGTCGAGGTCGGAATCGTGCGGGACGCGCACCGGCACTTTAAGGCGGACGCGATCGCTCTTGTGTGACCAATTCACCACCTGATGGGTGATGATGTCCTCGTTCGGAATGAGAAACTCCGTGCCGTCGCGCGTCTCTACCGATACGTAGCGAGCGCCGAGCGAGGAGACCCACCCATAGGTGCCGCCCACCTCGATCACGTCGCCCGGCTTGATCGACTTGTCCAGCAGCAGAACGATCCCGCTGAACAGGTTCGAGACGGTCCGCTGCAGCCCCAGTCCGACACCGACCCCGAGCGCCCCGGTGAACAGCGCGAATGTCGTGAGATCAATGCCGATGCTGGTCAATGAGAGCACCACGGCCAGGGTGACCAGGGTGGCCTTGATCAGCTTGCCGAGGAGCACTCGGGCGCGCGGGGTGATTTCGGAAACGCGGGTGATGCGGCGTTCGAACAGATTGGAGGCGACGGTGGCAGCCCACAGCAGCATGGCGAGCGAGAGCACGCCCTTGACCACAGTCAGGATCGAGACCCTGAGCCCGCCCACGACGACCGCGACGCTATCGAGTAATTCGAGCGTCGGTCCGAGCAGATGCACAATGTTGAGTGCGGCCACCAGCCAAGCGAGCACCGCGATCAGCCGGGCCAGCGCCGCGTAAGGGACGAGAGCTGCCGCCAGCCGGATCACCAGCCACGCGAGCAACAGGTTGACGGCGGTCTGGGTGACCGCGTGCGGCCATCCGGCGTGCTCGGCGACCGCAACGGCAATCCACAACCCGATGGCCCAAGCCACGGGCGTGATCAGCGGCACCAGCCTGTTGGTCACCCATGACCGGTGGGATACGACCCAGTCGAGATGATGATGCTCTGGAACCCGCTCCACCCAGGCTGTGACCCAGCGCCGTATCGGCTGGCACACGAGCCAAGCGACGCCGCCAGTCAAGATGACGGCGGGGATTTGGATCAGATTGGCAAAGACGAGAATTTCATCGAGCAGATGCCTCTCGAGCTGCTCAAGATGCGCCACCAGGTTCTGCCAAATTGAGACCGCGTCGATCCTCGCCTCCCCACCGCTGACGGTTCTGTTCCGCAAGACCGCTGATCATTGCACGAGAACGGCTACAAAGCGACCGCAGGATCGTGCCGAGGCCTGATAAGCACTTGTTTCCTTTGCGCGAGTTTCGGCTCACACTTGTGGAGGTTGGGGAGGACGCAGGAATGGCCAGAACCCTTCAAGCGGCAGCGCTACCCCGGATTGAAGCACGGCAAGTGCCCGCTACCGCGACTCTCGCCGCGCTCGGAATCGTCTACGGCGACATTGGCACGAGCCCGCTCTATGGATTCAAGCAGGCCGCAGATGCCTCCGGAGCGATCACGCCGGAAACCATCATCGGCATCGCGTCGGTGATCCTCTGGTCGCTGATCGTGATCGTCTCGTTCAAATACGCCATCCTGATCATGCGCGCCGACAACCGCGGCGAGGGCGGCATTGTCGCGCTATTGGCGCTTCTCGACGTGCGGCGTGCGCCACCCGGAACCTGGCGAGCCTCCCTGCTCATTGTCGGGCTGATTGGCGCTGCGCTGCTCTATGGCGACGGCGTCATCACGCCAGCAATATCGGTCCTGAGTGCGGTGGAAGGGCTCAAGCTCGACGCACCGCAGCTCGCGCCTGTCGTCGTTCCGATCAGCATCGCCATCCTGGTGGGTCTCTTCCTGGTTCAACGCAAGGGAACCGCGTTCATCGGTAACATTTTCGGGCCGGTCATGCTGATATGGTTCCTCGCTATCGGCGTGCTCGGCCTGCACGGGATCATTAGCGCACCGGAGATATTGCGCGCACTGAGCCCGCATCATGCGCTGATCTACCTCTTCATGCGGGACCGGGCGTCGGTTTCGCCGTGCTCGGCGCCGCCTTTCTCACGGTCACCGGCGCCGAGGCGATGTATGCGGATATGGGCCATTTCGGCCGCTTGCCGGTCCGCCTCGGCTGGTTCGCGATCGTCTTGCCCGCTCTGGTCCTGAATTATTTCGGCCAGGGAGCATTGCTCCTGGCCGACCCCGGCGCCATCGAGAATCCGTTTTATCTGCTCGCACCGGGATGGCTCCATTATCCGATGGTGGCGTTCGCGACGGTCGCTACCATCATCGCGTCGCAGGCGATCATCTCCGGCGCGTACTCGTTGACCCAGCAGGCGATCCAGCTCGGTTTTCTGCCGCGCATGCGGGTGCTCCATACGGCCAGCCACGAGAAGGGGCAGATCTACATGCCGATGGTCAATTGGCTGCTCGCCGCCGGGACGCTCGGGGCGGTGATCACCTTCGGCTCCTCCGACGCGCTGGGCGGCGCCTACGGTATCGCGGTCTCGATACTGATGGCAGTCACCACGGTCCTCGCAGCCCTTGTCGCCTTGCAATGGGGCTATAACCCGCTCGCCGTTGCGGCCGTCAACGGATCGCTGCTCGTCGTCGAACTCATCTTCGTTGCCGCCAACGCGACAAAGCTGCTTGCGGGCGGCTGGTTCCCGCTCCTATTGGCGTGCGTCCTCGCGTTCCTGATGCTGACCTGGCGCACGGGGTACCAGCTGCTAGAGCGCCAGCGCGCAGGAATGCGGCAGCGCGAAGACCAGTTCGTCGACTGGGTGCTCGAGAACCCACCCGTCCGCTTGCCGGGAGCCGCCGCGATTTTCACCGCGGGAAGCTCGGGCATACCGCTCGCCTTGACGCATCACCTCAAGCACAATCGCGTGCTGCACGAGCGGGTGTTGCTGGTCTCGGCGATCAGTAGCGATGCGCCGCGCGTCGAACCGGACCAGCGCGCAAAACTCGCGGCGGTCGGTGCCGGCATCACCCGGGTTACCCTCCATTTCGGATTTATGGAACATCCCAATGTCATGGAGGGGCTGAAGCTTGCTTGCCGAAACCCTGATCTGCGTGGCATCGACCCGGAGCGGATCACCTTTTACTCGCGACGGGTCATGGTCATCCCGAGCGGCAAGGTGCCCGGGATGGCGGTGTGGAGGGAGCGGCTCTTTGCTGCGATGCACCTCAACGCCAATCTGCCGGCTGCCTATTTCGGCGTGCCGACCGGACAGGTCGTCGAGATGGGTCTCGAAGTCGAGATCTGAGCGGCCCACCGCAACTCTGCACTCGGCTAGCAGAAAGCCGATGGCCCCCGGCAAGCAGACCGGAGTGCGGACCGGCGATGTCACCCGCCGCGGCTCACCCGTCAAGCGGTGGAAGCCAGCCATCAGCTGATCCTGCTCGGTAGCGCACTGGTGCTGCTGAGCATTTTCGCCGGCCTGTTCTCGGCGCGCTTTGGCGCTCCGCTGCTGCTGGTCTTCCTCGGATTAGGAATGCTTGCCGGCGAACCGGGCGGCATCCTCTTTCGCGACTTTCACGCCGCCTACCTGATCGGCAGCATCGGCCTCGCCGTCATTCTGTTCGACGGCGGGCTGCGGACCGATCCGCATGACGTCCGACGCGCACTGTGGCCGTCTCTGGCTCTGGCCACTATCGGTGTCATCCTCACGGCGGCGGTCGTCGGCGCGGCGGCAGCGCTGCTCTTCTCGACTTCCTGGACCAGCGGGCTACTGGTCGGGGCCATTGTTGCGCCGACGGACGCGGCGGCGATCTCCGCGCTGCTGCATTTGCGCCGTCTCGAGCTGCGGGCGCGCATCGCCGCGATCCTCGAGATCGAATCCGGCATCAATGATCCGACCTCGGTGCTGCTCGTTGTGCTTTTGGTCAATCTGCTGGTGTCCCCGGCGCCTTTGGAGGGACCGCACATTGCGGCGCTGTTGGCGCGGGAGGTTGTCGGCGGAGCTGCTTTCGGCATCGGCGGCGGCTATGTGCTGCTCGCTCTGATCAATCGTCTCGAAGCGACGTCCGGGTTGTATCCTATTCTGGCTCTCGCCGGTGCCACCGCCCTCTTCGGCGGCGCCCAGACGGTCGGCGCAAGCGGGTTTCTGGCCGTCTATCTGGCAGGTCTGATCCTCGGCAGCCACCGCCATCGCGCAACTCAGGTCATCAATCAAGCGTTTGACGCCTTTGCCTGGCTCAGCCAGATCGTGCTCTTCCTGATGCTGGGTCTGCTCGTTACGCCAAGGGCCCTGGTTCCAACGCTCGGGCCCTCCCTGGTCGTTGCGGCCGTGCTCATGCTGGTGGCGCGCCCGTTGGCGGTGACCTTGTGCTTATTCCCATTTCGCTGCACCGCCGGGGAGATTGCCTTCATTTCATGGGTCGGTCTGCGAGGCGCCGTACCGATCTTCCTTGCGATCATACCGGTCCTCGCAGGGCTGGCGGACGCAGCGACCTACTTCGGTCTCGCTTTCATTATTGTTCTGACGTCTTTGGTCGTCCAAGGGTGGACGGCTGCCGCCGCAGCAAGGATGCTGGATCTGGACGTACCGCCGGCCCCGGACCCCTCCCGTCTCGACATCGACCTCCCGGGACGGCAAGGCGACGAGAACACGGTTGTGGGCTACCGAGTGGAAGCTAGCTCTCCGGCTGCTTCCAAAGCGGTGCAGGCACTGCCGCTCCCGGCCACAGCGAGTGTTCTGGTGGTGATCCGGGATGGGATCGCGCGCAGCATTGCGTCCGCCCCACCGTTCGCACCAGGCGACTACGTGCTTGCGTTGGCGCGTCCGCAAGACCTTTCTCTGCTCGACCGCCTGTTCGGACCGCGCCCCGACCGCAGCAGGGCGGATGCTCGGGGGCTCTTCGGGGAGTTCTATTTCGATGCAGCTACTGCGCTCGCCGCAATCGCGCATCTTTATGATCCGACAGCGGAGACCAATGGAGCACAGACACTCGCCGAGTTTTTGGCAGAGAGGTTCGCCGGCCGACCGGCCGTCGGAGACCGGACCCGCTTCGGCGCTGTTGAACTGATCGTGCGCGACATGCGGGGGGATGCGATTACGGAGGTCGGCGTCGAGCTGGAACCGGCACCGAAACGTTCATGGCGCTCCTGGCTCCAACGTCTCTATAGACGGCTCCGATGACGTACAGCCTCGCATCTGCTATCAGCAAAACGGTTTCCTGAGGGAGGCAACCCATGATGACGTCAATCGAACGGCAGACCATGAAAAAGGTTTATCTCCGGTTGTTGCCGTTCTGTTTTGTCCTCTACTTCATCTGTTACCTCGATCGTGTGAATATCGGGTTCGCAGCGCTGACCATGAACAAGGATCTCGGGCTGAGCTCTTACATCTTCGGGCTTGGAGCGGGTGCGTTCTTCTGGGGCTATTTCCTATTGGAGGTGCCGAGCAATCTGATCCTCGAGCGGGTCGGCGCGCGTCGCTGGATTGCCCGCATAATGGTGACCTGGGGCCTGGTTTCGGGCGGGTTTGCGTTCATCAGCGGACCGGTAAGCTTCTTCACCTTGCGCTTTGTTCTCGGGCTCGCCGAAGCCGGCTTTTTTCCCGGCATGATCCTATATTTCACCTACTGGTTCCCACCCTCGCATCGCGCCCGCATCGTCGCTGGCTTCATGGCCGCTATCCCGGTCTCGATCGGGCTCGGCGCCCCGATTTCGACGTCCCTTCTCGAGCTCGACGGCTTCCTCGACATTGCTGGATGGAGATGGTTGTTCCTCTGCGAGGCGGCACCTGCGGTGATTTTCGGGATCGCGACGTTTTTTTACCTGACCGACCGGCCGGCGCAGGCGAGTTGGCTCGAGGCGGAAGAAAGGGAGTGGTTGGCGACCGAGATGGCGAAAGAGCGTCAGAAGGTCGAGACCGGTCGCACCATCTCGGTGCTCCAGTCGCTCTTCAACCCGCGCGTGCTAGCGCTTGCGGCAATCCATTTCGGCCAGGCCGGCGTCAGTGTCGGGATCGCGGTGTTCGCGGCACAGATCATCAAGCGGCTCGGTCTGACGAATATGCAGACCGGCTTTACCACCGCAATTCCCTATGTGCTCGGGACCATCGGCATGATCGTTTGGGGGAGTTATTCGGATCGCAAGAATGAGCGCCGGTGGAACCTGACGTCCTCCTGTGCGACGATGGCCGCGGGCTGCCTGATCGCAGGGCTGCTCGACAACAGTTATTGGGCCGTGGCGGGGCTATCGCTTGCCGCGATCGGCCTCTACGCGTCGCAGGCGCATCTGTTCCCGCTGCCCGCCGTATTCCTCACCGGGCCGGCTTTGGCGAGCGGCATTGCCTGGGTCAACTCGGTTGGCATCTTGGGCGGCAGCGCCAGCCCTCCGATCGTCGGGTGGTTCAAAGATGCCACGGGCAGCTTTAGCGGCGGGCTTTATGCGCTCGCGATATTCGGCTTGATGGCCGCAATCGTCGCTGCCCTTTGCGTGCGGGAGACGCCCGTTGCGCTCGCGCCACGAGCGCTGGAGGCGGCGCCTGGCGACTAGCCGGCTCCGTCAACGAACTGCTGCTGCTTCTGCGTCTCGAGGTCGTCCTCTATGAAGGCTTGGATCACCTCGTCGATGCCGGTATCGGCGGCAAAGCCGAGCGCTTCGGCACGCGCAGCCCGTAGCTCTTGCGGCCAGCCGGAGATGATCTGCTGGATCTGCGGGTCGGGCTGCCAGCGGATGCGCGCATAGGCCGCCTCGCCACCGACACGGCGGACCGCGGCGGCCATCTCGCCGACCGCGACCGAAAAGCCGGGGAGCTGCAATGACCGGCTCGCGCCGAAGGCATCGGCGGGCAGATCGTGGGCGTGCAGGAGCCCGGTCACGATACGTCGCGGCGAGGCAAGCGCCATGACAGTATCGGGCGATACCGGGCAGACGGCTTCGCGACCGGCGAGTGGCTCGCGGACCATTGAGGAGGCAAAGGTCGAGGCCGCGCGGTTGGGCCGGCCCGGCCGCACGACGACGGTAGGCAACCGGACCGCGCGGCCGTCGACAAATCCCTTGCGGCTGTAATCGTTGACTAGCAATTCGCCGATTGCCTTCTGCGTCCCGTATGAGGTTTGTGGCGTCAGCGGGGTGTCCTCGCCGACCGCCGGCGGCAGCGCACCGCCATAAACTGCGAGGGAGCTGGCGAACACCAGGCGTGGGCAGGTGCCGAGCGTCTTGCAGGCATTGAGCACCGCCCTGGTCCCGTCGAGATTGACGCGATAACCGAGGTCGGTGTCGGCTTCGGCCTGGCCGCTGACCACCGCGGCAAGGTGGAATACGGAACTCGTGCCGGTCGAGATCACCCGGCGCACCGCGTCGCGGTCGGCGATGTCGCCGGCCACGATGCTCAGTCCTTTGTTCTCGGGCAAAGGCAAAGCCGGAAGGGCGTTGTCGAACAAAACAACATCGTCGACGTCACCTCGCACGAGCAGCTGCAACGCAACCCGCTGGCCGAGAAATCCGCAGCCGCCGGTAATGACGACGCGCATCGCTCAGCCCTGGATGCCGTAGCGCTTCGCCCAGTGGAGTCCCGCCCGCGTGTCTCCTTTGGGTCGATATTCGCAGCCGATCCAGCCCGAATAGCCGAGCTCGTCGAACAGGTCGAAGAGGAACGGGTAGTTGATCTCGCCGACATTTGGCTCATGACGGCCGGGATTTCCGGCGATCTGCACATGCGGATAGTGGCCGGCGAGGGCCCGCATTCGATGCGCGAGATCACCTTCCATGATCTGCACATGGTAGAGGTCGAGCTGCAGCTTGAGGTTGGGGTGCCCGGCCCGCTCGATGACCGACATCGCTTGGCTGGTCGTGTTGAGGAAATAGCCGGGGATATCGCGGTTGTTGATCGGCTCGATGATGACGGTGATTCCCTCGCGCGAAAGCCGCTCGGCCGCAAACTGCAAGTTGGCGACATAGACGCGCTCGGCCGCGGCGAGGTCGGTTCCGGCCGGCAATACCCCGGCCATCGCGTGCAGAAGCTTGCAGTTCGTCGCCTTGGCGTAGCCGAGCGCCTGTTCGACTCCGTCACGGAATTCCTGCTCGCGCCCGGCCAAGGCGGCGGTGCCGCGCTCGCCCGCGGCCCAGTCGCCGGGCGGCATGTTGAACAATGCTTGGACGAGCCCATGCCGCATTAAGCTGTTCGGCGATGACTTCGGGCGGGTGCTCATAGGGGGAGAGATACTCGACCGCCTTGAAGCCGCATTCGGCAGCGGCGGCGAAACGGTCGAGAAACCCGACTTCCTGGAAGATGAAGCTGAGATTGGCGGCGAATTTCGGCACGGCAGTGTCCTCGTTTGCGGGCGCAACGGCGGGCGGTTACTGTAACACAAGACCCTGCGGGAGGGCGCGATGAGCGTGTTGTTGGGTGCGATCGCCGACGATTTCACCGGCGCCACCGATTTGTGCAATACTTTGGTGCGGCGCGGGATGCGCACCGTGCAACTGATCGACGTGCCATCGCCGAGCACGGAAGTTGCCGACGCCGAGGCGGTCGTCGTTGCGTTGAAGAGCAGGACGATCCCGGCCGGCGAGGCGATCGAGAAGAGCCTTGTGGCGCTCGCCTGGCTGCAACAGGCGGGGGCGCGGCAGATCCTGTTCAAATACTGCTCGACATTCAACTCGACCGATGCCGGCAATATCGGACCGGTGGCCGAGGCGCTCATGGGGGCGCTCGACACCGACTTCACCCTGTTCTGTCCGGCTTTTCCCGAAAACGGCCGAACAATTTACCTCGGCTATTTATTCGTCGGCGACGTGCTGTTGTCGGAATCGAGTATGCGCGACCACCCGTTGACGCCGATGCGCGACCCGAGCCTCGTGCGGGTCCTGCAGCGTCAGTGCCGCGGCAAAGTGGGGCTCGTGCCGCAATACGATGTATCGCAAGGCGCGGCGGCCATCCGCGATGCCTTTTCGGCGCTGCGGCAAGCCGGTTTTCGGCACGCGATCGTCGATGCGATCGACGATGCTAATCTCGAAGCGATTGGCGAGGCCGCGGCCGATTTCCCGCTGATTACCGGCGGATCAGGAATCGCGTTGGGGCTGCCAGAGAATCTCCGCCGCAAGGGTCTGATCGGTGATAGTGCCGCCGATGTGCTGCCGCCCATCGCGGGCGCGGCCGTGGTGCTGTCGGGCTCGTGCTCGGAAGCGACGCGTGCCCAGGTCGCCTATATGCGCGAGCGCGCTCCGCTCTTCACAGTGGACCCGATTGCGGGGGCTGCAGGCTCCAACATTGCCGAGGAAGCGCTCGCCTGGGCGATGCCGCGGCTCGGCGACCGGCCGATCCTGATCAGCGCGACCGCGCCACCCGAGGAGGTCGCCGCGATCCAGGAAGTGGTCGGCCGCGAACGCGCCGGAGCGTTGGTCGAGGAGACGCTCGCCGCGATCGCCCGCGGGCTTGCCGAAAAGGGGGCGCGCCGGTTCGTCATTGCCGGCGGCGAGACCGCGGGGGCGATCGTCCACGCGCTCGGCGTCTCCGGTCTACGCATCGGCCGGCAGATCGATCCCGGCGTGCCGTGGACCGTGAGTCTCCCCGGGAGCCTCGGCGAGCCGGCCTTCGCGTTGGCGCTCAAGTCCGGCAATTTCGGGGCGCCCGACTTCTTCCTGCGCGCCTTTTCCGTCCTTTCCGAGGGACGAGAGTGACCCGTGTCCTTTGCAGCCATTGCGAGGAGCGGAGCGACGAGGCAATCTCGATCGACTGAGGACAATAGGCGCGAGATTGCTTCGCTTCGCTCGCAATGACGATGTGTCGCGCGCGGAGCTCATCGTTTGATCCAAGCCGGGTCGGCCGCGCTGGCCGGTGTGGAAACTCGCATGACGAAGTCCCTTTAAAAGGAGAGTTGAGATGAGCGAGGCAAAACAACGCGAAGAGATCTGCGCGATTGGCGCCTCGATCTTTGCGCGCGGCCTGACCGCCGGGTCTTCCGGCAATATCAGCCTCCGCATCGGTGAGGGCTGGCTGATGACGTCGACCGGGTCCTCTCTCGGCCGGCTCGACCCGGCGCGCCTCTCGAAGCTTGACCGCGACGGGCGGCTCGTCTCGGGCGACCCCCCGACCAAGGAAAACTTTCTGCACCGCGTCATGTACAAGGAGCGACCCGCTACCGGAGCGGTCGTGCATCTGCACTCGACCCATTCGGTAGCGGTCTCTTGCCTCGCCGAGATCGACCCCGAAGACGTTTTGCCGCCGATCACCGCCTACTACGTTATGCGGGTCGGCCGGCTGCCGCTCGTGCCCTACTATCGCCCGGGCGATCTTGCGCTCGCCGAAGCGGTACGCGGTTTTGCCGGGAAGCACCATGCGGTATTGCTCGCCAACCACGGCCCGGTCGTCGCCGGCTCGGATCTCGACACCGCCGTCAATGCGATCGAAGAGCTCGAAGAGACGGCGAAACTCTATCTGCTGCTGCGTGGCGCCAAGACGCGCTATCTGACGCCGTCGCAAGTCATGGAGCTGCAGGGATGAAATACTCCGCGCGCATGCTGTTCGGCGCAGCGCTCCTGGGCGGAGCAGTAGCGGCTCAGGCGGCAGAGCCGATCAAGATCGGCTTCAGCATGGAATTGACTGGCCCGTTTGCCGTCGTCGGCAAGACCGGACTGCTCGCTTTCAAGATCTGGGAAGACGAGGTCAATGCCGAGGGCGGCCTGCTCGGCCGGCCGGTCAAGCTGGTCTATTACGACGACCAGAGCAACCCGTCGCTGGTGCCGGCCATCTACACGAAGCTGATCGACATCGACAAGGTCGACCTGTTGATCTCGAGCTACGGCACCAACCTGGTCGTGCCGGCGATGCCGGTCGCGATCTCGCACAACCGGCTGTTCTTCGGCCTTTTTGCGCTGGCGGCCAACGACAATTTCCATTATCCGAAATACTTCTCGATGCTGCCCTTCGGCCCCGAACCGGTGAGGACGTTCGCCGAGGGCTGGTTCGACCTGGCGGCGGCGCAGAACCCGAAGCCGAAGACGGTTGCGATCGTCGCCACCGACGCCGAATTCCAGCACAAGGCGGCAGAAAGCGCGCGCCAGCACGCCAAGGCCAAAGGGATCGATATCGTCTACGACCGGGCCTATCCGCCGACCACGGTCGACTTCACGCCGATCGTTCGCGCCGTGCAGGCAGCCCAACCCGATTTGGTCTACATCTCGTCGTATCCGTCGGATACGGTCGGCATCCTGCGTTCGGTCGGGGAACTCGGCCTCGACACCAAGATGCTGGGCGGCGGCCTCGCGGGATTGCAGGCGGCAGCGATCAAGATGCAGCTCGGCGAAGCGGCCAACGGCATCGTCAATGTCGATTTGTGGGAGCCGGTGCCAACGATGCAATTTCCCGGCGTAATGGACTTCATCAAGAAATACCAGGCGAAGGCGCCGGCTGAAGGGGTCGACTTGCTGGGTTATTTCTTGCCGCCCTTTGCCTATAGCGAATTGCAGATTCTCGGTGACGCGGTCGCCGCGACAAAGTCCCTCGACGACGACAAGCTCGCCGAATACATGCACTCGCACCCGTTCCACACAATCGAGGGCGAGATCGCCTTCGGGCCCGACGGCGAATGGACCGAGGCGCGGCCGATCTGGGTGCAGTACCACGGCATCAAGGGGCACGATGTCGAGCAGTTCCGCGGGCCGAAGACGGTTACGATCCTGGCGCCCGCCAAATACAAAACCGGTGAGATGATCTACCCGTACCCCGAGGCGAGAAAATAACTCCGGTGGTGGGGAACCTAATCGGCGCCAATAGTGTTCGACCGCTGCGTTGAGCCGCACCCGGCGCGGCGACGATCACAGCTAATACCGCGTCGAGGAAAGAAGTCGGTAAGTGTCCTCTCCCGCTCATGACAACCGGCTCGACGGCTCCGCGGAGGCCTCCGAGGCATGGCGTCAGCTTCTCGAAGCCTTGCCTGCGGCGGTCTATACGACCGACGCTGCCGGGCGGGTCACCTTTTTTAACGAGGCTGCGGTCGAACTCGCCGGTCACCGGCCGGAGCTGGGCCGCGATCTCTGGTGCGTCAGCTGGCGCTTGCACCGCCCGGACGGCACGCCGCTGCCCCATGACGAGTGCCCGATGGCTGTCGCGTTGCGGGAAGACCGGCCGGTCAGGGGCGTCGAGGTCATCGCGGAGCGGCCCGACGGCACACGGATAAACCTGCTGCCTTACCCGACGCCGCTGCACGACAGTTCGGGTGCGCTGGTCGGCGCCGTCAACGTGCTGGTCGACATCACCGAGCGTAAGCAGGCCGAGAAGGCCGTCTTTCAGCTCAACGAAACTCTCGAGCAGCGCGTCGAACAGCGCTCACAGCTGATCACGCAGGCCTTCACGGAGCTTCGTGCCAGCGAAGAGCGGTTTCGCTTGCTGGTTCAAGGGGTGGCCGACTACGCGATCTTCATGCTCGACCCGAACGGGTTTGTGACGAATTGGAATGCGGGTGCGGCACGGATCAAGGGCTACGCTGCCGAAGAGATCATCGGGCGCCATTTCTCGCAATTTTATACAGAGGAGGATCGGCAGGACGGATTGCCGGGGAGGGTACTGGAGACCGCGAGGCGCACGGGCAAATACGAGGCCGAGGGTTGGCGGGTGCGCAAGGACGGGACCAGGTTCTGGGCGAATGTGGTCATCGATGCGATCCACGACGGCACTGGCCAGCTGATCGGCTTCGCTAAGATCACGCGCGATCTGACCGAGCGGAAGGCAGCCGAAGAGCAGCTTCGTCAGGCTCAGAAGATGGAGGCGATCGGCCAGCTCACCGGCGGCGTCGCGCATGATTTCAATAATTTGCTGACCGCGATCATTGGGAATTTGGAAATGCTGGCGTCCCTGCTGCCGGTGGGCAACCCCGGCAGACGCTACGCCGAGGGGGCCCTGCGCGCGGCTTCACGGGGCTCGCGGCTGACAGAGCACTTGCTCGCCTTCTCGCGCCGGCAGGAGCTCCGACCGGAGACCGTCAGCATCAACGATCTGGTGCGCGAAAATCTGATGTTGTGTCAGAAGACGGTCGGCGAGGGTGTCGAAATCGCGCTGGCGCTGCGGGACGAGCTCTGGCCTTGTCGGATCGACCCGGCCCAGTTTGGCGCCGCCATGCTGAACCTTGCCGCAAATGCGCGCGATGCAATGGGCAGATCGGGCCGCCTGATCTTTCGCACCGAAAACGTGACGACAGACGGCGCTGCGGTCGATCAGCCCGCCGGCGATTATGTCGTGATCTCAGTGGGCGACACGGGGTGCGGGATGAGCGCCGACGTGGTGGAAAGGGCGTTCGAGCCGTTCTACACCACGAAAGAGGTCGGCAAAGGCACTGGTTTGGGCCTCAGCCAGGTCTACGGATTTGCCAAACAATCGGGTGGTGCTGCGCGGATCGAGAGCACGGTCGGCAAGGGAACGACAGTGCGGATCCATATTCCGCGGGCCGAAAGGCAAGCCGAATCCGGTGCTATCTCACAAGAAGGACTCCGCAAGACGACGCCTGCTCGTGCGAAGATCCTCGTCGTCGAGGACGACCCGGATGTTCGCGAGATGATCGTCGGCATCCTGTCGGATCTCGGCTATCAAACTTTGGTCGCGACCAATGGTCCGGAGGCATTGGCTATCCTGAACCAGGACCGTTCGGTCGATCTTTTGTTCACCGACATTGTGATGCCGGCCGGAATGAGCGGAACCGAGTTGGCGCGCCAGGCGTCGTGCCTGCGGCCCGACCTCAAGGTCCTGCTGAGTTCGGGTTATACGCGCGAGGCGAACCAGAGACGTTTGGCGCGCGCGGAATTTCCGTTCATCGCAAAACCCTACCGCCCGACGACGCTGGGGAAAAAACTCGAAGAAGTGCTCGCAGGAGGTCTGCTCCGAGCAGCGAGCTACGCCGAGAACTCGATCGCATAATCTTCGATCACCGGGTTGGCGAGAAGCTCCCGGCACATCGCCTCGACCCGCTCGCGGGCGCGGGCCGCATCGGTTTCTTCGAGCTCCAGCTCGATCAGCTTGCCCTGCCGCACCTCGCCGACGCCGGTGAAACCCAAACCGGCAAGCGCATTGCCGATCGCCTTGCCTTGCGGGTCGAGCACCCCCGGCTTCAGCTTCACGTGAACCAACGCCTTCATTTCCGGTCCTCGTCCGTCAGAAAAGGATATTCCGCCAGGGGCTGACCTCGGGTACCCACCCGGCGAAGCGGAAGATCGGCCGGCGCTCCGGCTCGCCGAGCGCGGGAAGCGCGATCACCGCGCTCGATACGGTCCCGTAGCCGTCCGAGCGGAAGCGCATGGCCGCAGTGGCCGGCTCTCCCGGCGGCGCCCGGGTGCTGCCGAGCAGCGATTCCCATGCCGACCAATCATCGCGGTCGGGGTCGGGCACGGGCCATGCGCGAAATGCCGGCAGCGCCAATTCGAGCCGCCGCGTGCCGAGATCGTCGAGGTCGCCTGCCGCAATCATCGACAGCCCGTCCTTGAGCGGATGTACGTCGATTCGGGCGCCTCCTGAATGACGTAGCCAAAAGGCATCGCGGTCGTCGGCGACGATCAGGTTGAAGGTGCGATAGGCTGCGGGGTCGAGATGCGAGAGGGCTTCGGCGGCGGCGACCGCATCGGCATGGTCGAGCGCCTCGAGTACCAGCTCGCCGCGGGAACGCGTACCCGGCGCCGGGCCCAGCGAGCCGTGGCGGTTGAGGACGGCAGCGGCGACGCCCCAATTGTTGACCCCGAGCCACGATCCGCCGGCGAGCCGGTCGAGCCCCGCGACCACTTCCGGGCGGTCCGGCCAATGACGGCCGGGCGGTTCCCACGGCCGGTCGATCATCTCGTCCCGATTGGCGCCGATCAGCACCGGCCAACGGTGGTCCGGCCGGCGCAAGATCACCAAAGTACACATTCACCCGCTCGCATCGCCGCTTCGCCGCCCAATATAGGGGCGCAATGGCGCGCCGCGGCGTTCCTTGGGATGAGGTTCAAATGACCAGCTTCGCTGAGCGTGAAAAAGAATTCGAGGCTCGGTTCAAGCACGATCAGGAGTTCAGCTTCAAGGTTACCTCCCGACGCAACAGACTATTGGGACATTGGGCGGCGCAGAAGATGGGGCTGACCGGTGCCGACGTCGAGGCTTACGGCAAAGAGGTGCTGGCTGCCCAGTTCGAGCCGGGGGGCGACAAGCGCGTCCTCGACAAGATCGTCAACGATCTCGTTGCCAAAGGCCAGCAGATCACCCCGGCGCAGGTCCGATTCGAACTCGACCATTTCGCCGAACAGGCGAAGCAGCAGCTGATGAAGGAGTAGCCCTCCTAGCGCGTGGCGCGCCACGACTGCCGCCACTCGGGCGTCTTGGGCCGCGGGGCTTAAAACCGGGGACACCCAAATTTCGCGCAGGTGCGCTTTCAATCCGCTCCTGCGGCAATGGAGGGCGATATTGCTTCATGGGATCCAGCTTGACGTGAAGCTGTCGGACCGCGAGTCGGGTCAGCTTTTCGATGTCGCGCAGGTAACCGCGTTCCTCCTCGCTGCACAACGAGATCGCTACACCGGCCGCACCGGCGCGCGCCGTTCGGCCGATGCGGTGAACATAGTCCTCGGGAACGTTGGGCAGCTCGAAGTTGATGACGTGCGATACGCCTTCCACATCAATTCCTCGCGCGGCAATGTCGGTAGCAACGAGGACCCTGCTGCCGCCGGTTCGAAAGCCGGCGAGCGCGCGCTCGCGTTGGGGCTGCGACTTGTTTCCATGAATAGCGATTGCCTCGATACCGGCCGCGCTCAGATGCCGCACGACCCGGTCCGCACCGTGCTTTGTGCGGGTGAACACGAGCACGCGTTCAAATGCCGGATCTCCCAGCAATGTCGCGAGAGCGTCCCGTTTCCGATCACTCGAAACAAAAACGACCCCTTGATCGACCAGTTCGACCGTCGTCGCCGCTGGCGTGACGGCCACCTGGATCGGGTCGTCGAGGTATTCCTCGGCTAGCGAGGCAATCGTCCTGGGCATGGTCGCCGAAAACAGCAATGTTTGACGCCGTCGCGGCAACAATTTCACGATGCGCTTCAGGGCATGGATGAAGCCGAGGTCGAGCATTCGATCCGCCTCGTCGAGAACCAGGATCTGGACCCTCGACAAGCTGAGAGATGTACGGTCGATGAGGTCGAGCAGGCGCCCCGGTGTTGCCACCAAGATGTCGACACCCGACGCGAGCCGCCGCTGCTGTGCCCCAATCGGGACACCGCCGAACACGACCGCAGTGGAGAGCGGCAGCTCGCGCCCATAGGCGCGGAAGCTCTTGGCGATTTGACTGGCCAGCTCTCGAGTGGGGCTCAGCACTAGCGCTCGGCAGGTGCCGGCCGTCCGCCGTGCCGGTGCACTGGAGAGGCGCTGGAGTATCGGCAATGCGAAAGCGGCCGTCTTGCCGGTCCCGGTCTGGGCGATGCCGCAGAGATCTCGGCCGCGGAGCACCTGCGGGATCGCTTGTGATTGGATAGGGGTAGGTATCGTATAGCCTTCGGCGGCGACAGCCTCGAGGATGGGGTTGCAAGTTCAAAATCGGAAAACCTAGACAAGTTTGTGATCTCTCAAAAAACGCATTAGAACCTACCGGCGCACTGCGTCTATACGCAGGCACTTGGCGGGTCGGAAGACGACCCGCGTGAACAGGGTTGTCCGGGCGTGGCAGCATAAAGACCGAACCCAATTTCCACCGCGGTGGTGGGACCGCTCACGCGTGTTCGGTCACGTTACTCGAAGGAAGAGCACGAACGCTGCGTTCTTTATATGTCCGTCCCTCTACCAATGGTCAAGGCTTGAGGACGGGACGGCCAAATCGGTGATCCCCGCGAGGATGCACGGGTCAGGTCCGTGCAAAAGACGACTTTCGGTTCATTCCCTGCGAGCGCCCACCCGATTATCCCCGATCGCTATCGGGTCAGAACGGCCGGTCGCCTGCGACGGTTACCCGGTTTCCCGAGCGCGTGTGGGGCCAATAGTCCCACATCGCGTGGTGCTGGACGCAGCGATTGTCCCAGAAAGCGATCGAGTTCTCGGTCCAGCGGAAGCGGCACTGGAACAGCGGATTGGCCATGTGCTCGTAGAGATAACGCAGCATGCCGTCGCTCTCGTCACGGGGGATCCCCAGAATGCGCCGCGTAAACCCCTTGTTCACGTAGAGCGCTTTCCTGCCGGTCACCGGGTGCGTCCGCACGACCGGGTGCTCGGCGCGCGGATAGCTCGGCTTGTCGGCGATCCCGTAATTGGCGTACTGGCCGCGATAATGCTCGCCGTCGTGGATCGCGGTCAGCCCGTCGAGATAGGTCTTCATGCGGTCCGACAGCGCCTCATAGGCGGCGTACATGCTGGCGAACAAGGTGTCGCCGCCGCGCGGCGGGCATTTCTTGATGTAGAGGATGCTGCCCATCGGCGGCTCGGGATCGCAGGAGACGTCGCTGTGCCAGCCCTCGCCATTGGCGCGCGGCGATTCCTTGTCGGCGTGGATGATCATCAGCTCGGGCTTGCCGGCGGCGTGGGGCGCCGCCGGGTGGAGGTGCAGATCACCGAACAGCCGCCCGAACGCGAGATGCTGGTCCTCCGTCAAATGCTGATCGCGGAAAAAGATCACCAGATTTTCGGCGAGCGCCCGGTGGATCTCGTCGAGCGTGCGATTGCCGAGCGGCCTCGACAAATCGACCCCGGCGATCTCGCCGCCGATGATCGGCGTCAATTTGTCGACCGTGATCGTGTCGTACGGGGCCGGCTCGTCCGCGAGATGCTTGTAACGGGGGCCGTTGTTGGAACGAACGTGGTCCATCGCGCTCTCCTTGGATTGCTTCCGACATGCTATCACAGTTGGACTGCTTCGATCGCGACCTTGCGGGCGAGCAGATCCGCAATTTTGTCATCGGCGAACCCGGCTTCGCGCAGGATCTCGCGCGAATGCTCGCCCAAACGCGGCGCGGGACGGCGCTGCGCGCAGTCCGCGGCGCCGAACCGCACCGGCGGCCGGACGATCCGGATGCTGCCTTCGGTCGGATGGTCGGTCCGCGGGAACATCTCGACGGCGGCGAGGTGCTCGTCGGCGGGCAATCCGCCGAGCGGGTTGACCGGTCCGGACGGGATGTCGGCCGATTTGAGCTTGTCGAGCCAGAACGCCGTCGACCCGTCGCGCACGCATTCTGCGATCAGAGCGTAAAGTTCGGCGACGTGGCGGCTGCGGCTCGGCGCATCGGCGAGACGCGGATCGTCCGCCAGCTCCGGCCGGCCCGCGATCCGGAAGAAGTCCCGCCAGTGCCGGCCGGTGTAGGGCAGAATGCAGATATGGCCGTCGGCGGTCCGGTGGGGCCGGCGGTCCGGCGCGAGCATACGCGAATAGCCGGGCTCCCCGATCGGCGGATCGAAGGTCAGCCCGCCCATATGCTCGGCCATGACGAACGCCGTCATCGTCTCGAGCATCGGCACTTCGACGGCCTGGCCCTCCCCGGTGCGCTCCCGCTGCAAAAGCGCCGCCATCACCGCATAGACCATGGTCAGACCGACGGTCTTGTCACCGATCAGGGTCGGCACGAAGCGCGCCTCGCCGCCGGTTGCCGCCTCAAGGCCGACGAGCCCGCAGCCGCCCTGAATGATGTCGTCGAAGGCCGGCCGGTCGGCAAACGGACCGTCCTGTCCATAGCCCTGCGCCGAGCAGTAGACGAGGCGCGGGTTGACCTCGCACAATCGCTCCCAGCCAAAGCCGAGCCGCGCCATCGCCTGCGGCCGCATATTGTGCATGAAAATGTCGCTTTGCCGCACCAACGCCAGCAGCACTGGCGCTGCATCCGGCTGTTTCAGGTCGAGCACGAGCGAGCGCTTGTTGCGGTTGAGGTTCAGGAAAACATGGCCCATCTCGCGGTGCCGCGCCGGCTCGGCATAGCGCATGATGTCGCCGCCCGGCGCCTCGATCTTGATCACCTCGGCGCCGAGGTCGCCGAGGATCTGCGTCGCCAGCGGCCCCAAGTACTACGGTAGTGAGGTCGAGTATCTTGATGCCGGCGAGGGGTCCCGGCTTGGTTTCACTCACCGCGTCACCTTTCCGAATCTACAATCAAAACGGGCATCGAATATTTCACCCCGCTGCACCTGCAGCAAATCTACAGCAAAATCGCTCGTCAAAGTTGCACCAATAGCAGGATCCGACGGCCACTCGTTGGGACCCCTCGCACCGAGAACTATGCACCCTCAACCAGGCGATTTTATGGTCAGACATCGAACGTCACCACATCGGCGCCCGCAGTGCCGTAATCGATGATTGCTCTGTCGCGGGTCAACAGCGCAAGGCGCTCGGCCCGCGCCTGCGCAATCAACATTCGGTCGAACGGATCCCGATGCCGTCGCGGCAACTCGACCAGCGCCTTGCAATGATCGGGCAGCACCGGAAGCAGATCGAAGCCGTCCGGAACCACCAAGAGGCGCTGGTCGCGAGCGATGCGGTCCAACGATATCAAGATCGCGATTTCCCAGAGGCTGACCGCGCTCATGTAACAGGACCGCGCGTCATCGAGCGCGCGCCGTTCGCCGGCCGTGAGCCGTTCCGGCGCGACCCTCGCCCAGAGAACGAGATGGGTATCCACCAGTAGGGCGGCGATCACTCGCTCGCCTCGAAATCCTGGATCAGTTCGTCGGGAATGGTCAAATCCTCCGACAGGAACACGCCGCTGAGCTCCCCATATTTGATCGCCTGCCGCGCAGGAAGCGGACCGAGGCAGGCAACGGCGCGTCCGCTCCGTGTCACAATGATTTTCTCGCCCGCCTCCGCGCGCGCGACCAGCGCGGCAAACTGCGACTTGGCCTGTGCTACCGATACGGTAATACCCAATGTACCTCTCCCGAACAGCGGTTGACCATCAATGGTCAACATTGTGCCGAAATACCGGTCTGCCAAATAGCCGCGCGAGGCTCGTAGCGGCGCAGAAGGCACCGGGTGTCAACGGCAAGGTCCCATGACGCTGCTATCCAATCGCGTCAAAGCAGCATAGCATGCTCACCTTCTCAAAAAGCCGGAGGGAGCTTGCGATGCCGAAATTTCTAGCCAGAGTGACCTTGAACGCCGAAGGCGTGCGGCTTCTGCGCCAGGACAAAGGCTCGGGCCGCCGAGCCGCGGTCACACGAGCGGTCGAAGCGGCGGGCGGCAAGGTCGAAGCCTTCTATTTCGCGTATGGCCAGGATGACACCATCATCATTGCGGACTATCCCGACGCGGCTTCGGCGACCGCCATGTCGCTCGTGGGCAATTCGACGGGCGTCGTGCGTGTCAGCATGACGCCGCTCATCACGGTCGAGGAGATGGACCGCGCGGTCGACAAGGCTGCGACGCTGCCTCCCCCCGGGCCGGCACGCTGAACCCGAGGTCGCGCCCGCTTTCCAGGGCTTGACCGACGGCGCGGCGCCGCACGCGAGTGATCGGACGATCCCTTCGTGACCGATTGGTGGAGCTCGGCGATCTTCATGCCGGGCTCCTCATCGTTGATTTGGGGGCCGAAGGCCGCAGCTTCCCCTACGCCAATACGTCGAGCAGCGCCTTTGCGTTTTCTTATCGAGCGTCTCGAAATCCTCGGCAAAGGTTTCCCTAGTTTCGCCAAACACGATTTCGCTGCGATAAAATTCACGTGAGCGGAGGACACCCGATGAAACGGGCTCGATGAAGCGAAAGAAGTCAGATCGGCAACCGCTCGTTGCTTATCTCTGTCATTTCCGGCCCGAACCGGAAGGCGGGTTCACTGTAACCTGCCCCAAGCTGCCACCGGTCGTGACCTATGGCGAAACCCTGGAAGAGGCGCAGGCGAACGCGCGGGAGGCGATCGAGTTGTGCCTGGAGGTGATGCGGGAGGATGGCCAGCCCACTCCATCGGCTGACGGAGATTTCGCCTCGCCGATCGATCAGCTGGTGCCGGTCGCCGCCGTCGATGCATGAGAGCGCTCCCAGCGTTGCGCGGCCGCGCAGTCATCGCGGCGCTGGAGCGGGCCGGCTTCGAGGTGATCAGAACCAAGTGATCGCATCATTTCCTGCGGCATCGGAATGATCCCAGCCGGCAAACAGTCGTGGCGGTGCATCGGAACGATCTGTCAGGCCGCCAGTTCGTCGAGCAGCGCCTTTGTTTCTTTCAGATCGGGGGTGTCGAAGCCCTCGGTGAACGAGCTGTAGACGGGCGCAAGCAGGTCGTGCGCCTCGGTCCGCCGGCCCTCTTCCCGCAACAGCCGGGCGAGGCTCATGGCGGCGCGCAATTCGTAGCCCCGCGTGCCTTGCTCGCGGGCGATCGCGAGGGCGGTGCGAAACGAGTCCTCGGCCTTCGCCGGATCGGGATAAGGCAACCGACCGGTGAGCTCGCCGCGCAAGCGATGAATTTCTGCGTCCCAGCCCCTCACGCCGGAGACGGCCGCTTGTGCCAATGCGTCGTCCAGGGCGGCAAGGCCTTCCTCTATTTTTCCGGCAAATGCCAGCGCCTTGGCCAGCAGGGCAAGGAATAACGGTGTGGCTAGGCGGGCGCCGGTCGCCTCGAATGCGGCCATACCGTCGCGGATGCGGGCAATTCCCGTCGTCGCTTCACCCTTTTGGGCGTCGGTCCAGCCCTGGAGAACCCGGGCTGCGGCCGCCCATTGGGGGAATCCGTGTTCGCTTGCGAGCGCAATGCAATCGTTGCTGCGGGCGCAGGCGGTGGCGACATCTCGGGCGAAGGCCGCGGCCATCCCGGCGAAATAAAAGGCAAAGGAAAGGGTATGGGCATGTCGCAGTTGCCGGCTCAATGCGAGCGCGCGATCGGCGGCTCGGGCGGACTGATCGGGATAGCCACGATGCCAAAGCGCCCAGGACAACATGACAAGGGCGTGGACCCCGATGTCCGCCCCGTAGCGCAAGGCGGAATTGCGGTGCTCCTCGGGCCGACACAACGACGCCGCCGTTTCGAGATGCGCGAGGGCGGCACGGTGATCACCGCTGAAGATCAAAGAGTGACCGAGGACGCGATGGGCAACCAGGAGCAGGCCGGACGAGGGTTGCGATTGGGCGATGGACAGGAAGTTGGTGGCGTGCTCGAGCGCGGCCGCAATAGCTCCAGCGGTGAAGTTAGAGGCCCAAAGCCCGTAAAGCACGGAGAAATCGGAGCGGGGTCCCGACTGCCGCGGTCTCGGTCACGAGCCGATTTGCTCGCTCCTGCGCAGCGACGACTTCGGGATCCGCATTGCCTTTTCCGGCCCTCAGCGCCGGGACCAGGGTAATATGGATGTCGAGCTCCAGCTGTTGGCGCTCGCGCGTTTCGGGCAGCCCGTCCAACAGACCGAGGGCTCGGCGTAATTGCGCGATCGCCTCATGCACGGCTGATTTGGCCACCGACAATTTGCCCGCGCGGTGCCAATAGGTGACCGCCTTGTCCGCGATAGCGGCTTCGCCGTAATGATGCGCGAGGATCTCCGGCCGGGTTTCGACGAGGTCCGGAAACCGCTGTTCCAACGCCTCGGCGATCCGGCGATGCAGGGCCTGGCGCGGGCCGCGCAGCAAGGTGCTGTAGGCGGTGTCCTGGACCAGCGCGTGCTTGAACAGATATTCGGCTGTCGGCGGCACGCCGCGCTGGAAGACCAGGCTCGGCTTCGACGAGGCGGCGAGAGCCTCTCGCAGTTCGGGCTCGGCGATCGGCACGGCCGCTGCCAGCAGCTCATGAGAAAAGTCGCGCCCGATTGCGGCGCCGACCTGCGCCACATTCTTGGCCGCCGGGCCGAGCCGGTCGAGGCGCCCCAGCAGCGAGGCGTGCAAGGTGGCAGGCACGGCGGGCGACGACGGCGGCACCGCGATATCGACACATGGCCGCGATCGGCGCCGGCCTCGACCACCGCCTTGGTCAATTCCTCGACAAAGAGCGGCACCCCGTCGGTGCGCTCGACGATCTCGTCGACGATATCCGGCGGCAATGCCCCGAGATTGCCGGCGAGCCGATGCACGAGGGTCGCCCCCTCGCTGCGGCCGAGCCGGTTGAGCGCCAGCACCGTCACCTGCGACTGTCCGGCCCAGGGCGGCTGGAACTCGGGGCGGAACGTTGCGATCAGCAGCACCGGCAGGCCCGTGACCCGCTCGACGGTAAGGTCGAGCACCTCGCGCGAGGTCGGATCGATCCAATGCACATCCTCGAAGATCATCAATACCGGCTGCCGCCGCGCCAGCGCCTCGAGCTGGCGCAGCAACGCCGCCAATGTCCGCTCCTTCTTGCGCTGCGGGCTGAGGTCGAGCGGCGGGAAGCGCTCGCTGCCGGAAAGCGACAGCATCTCGGCGATCAGCGCAGAGTCGTCGCCCGGTTCCGCCCCGTCGCCGAGCAGCACCTCCAGCTTTTCCAGCTTCGTCGCCGCCGTGTCGTCGCGGCGCGAACCCCGCAGCGCGCTCCGAGCTGGCCGATAAACGGGTAGAGCGCGCTGTCCTGATGGTGCGGCGAGCAGAAATAGCGCAGCCGGATATGCGGCTCGCTCGTCGATACGTTCCGACAGTGCCGCGGTCAGGCGCGACTTGCCGATCCCCGGCTCGCCGGAGACCAGAACCACCCGCCCTTCGCCGGCCTTGGCCTGCTCCCAGCGCCGCAGCAGCAGTTCGAGCTCCTCGTCGCGGCCGACCAGCGGCGTCGTCCCCGATCGCGCAACGCCTCGAACCGGCTCTCGACCCCGCTCTCGCCGGCCACACGCCAGGCCGCGCTGTGGCTCGCGCGAAACCCTCGACAGCTCGCGGCGCCGAGATCCGCGATCTCGAACAGGTCGCCGATCTGCCGGCGGGTGCCTGTCGGCAATGACCACGCGCCCGGCTGGGCCAGGGCTTGCAGACGGGCGGCGAGGTTCGGCGTCTCGCCGACGACCGCCGCTCCTGCGCCGCGCCGGCGCCGATCAGATCGCCGACGACGACGAGGCCGGTGGCGATGCCGACGCGCGCTTGAACGTCGAGCGGATCTTGACGTGGCGAGCCGACCGACCGCGTCGATGACCGCCGAGCCCGGCGCGGACCGCGCGCTCGGCATCGTCCTCATGCGCCTGCGGATAGCCGAAATAAACCAGCACGCCGTCGCCCATATATTTGGCGACAAAACCGCCAAGCCGTCGACGATGTCGGCGACGCACGCGATGGTAGGCACCGATGATCTCGCGCAGATCCTCGGGATCGAGCCGCGCGGACAGCGCCGTCGAGCCGACCAGATCGCAGAACATCACGGTCAGCTGCCGGCGCTCCGCCTCGTTCGCTGCGACGGGGACCGGTAGTGGGTGCCGGTGGCGCTTCGGCCGTGCCGAGCGCGGCGATGGCGTCGAGCAGTCTGCGGCGATGGCCGATCGAGGTGACGCCGAGCTCGCGCAGATCATCGGCGGTCAGCCGGCGTAATATCTCCTCGTCAATGTCGTTGGCGCGGAACGCGGGCACGTATTGCTCGAGCCCGAGCCCGCGCAGCCATTCGGCTACATCCATCGAAATTGCCTGACGACAACCAACCGCGGACCATTACAGCCACGCTGCGGCATTCTGTCCAGATGGGGTCGGAGCTTTAGAGAAGCGGCGTCGGCGGGCCGTCACCAGAAAGATGGTGGAAGGAAGCACCATCTCTCCGCCCTTCGCATAGGCTGCGAAGGCCTCGGTCATTTCCTGCTTGATCAGCTCGCGGACGCTGTCCTGCGGCTTCTTCTCCTCGATCAGCCGGCCCGAGGGACCCATGATAAGGGCGTGCTCGGCCTCCTCCCGAGGGCTCGCGCCGATAATTTCGGGCGTCTCGCGCCGGATCTCGATGCCCTCGTACCCCGCCCCTTCGAGGACCGAGCGCACGTATTCCGGCTCGGCGAAAGCCATAGGCCCCGGTGCGTGGGGAGGCTTTGGCGCGGGTGGTCCCAAATGCCGCAGGGCGACCTCGTAGGGGATCAGCCAGTGCCGATTTTCCTCGAGCGCTGCCCAGCACGCAAAGCACAGCCGCCCGCCGGGACGGCATCGCACCGAGCAGGTTTCGGAAAGCCGCTACCGGATCGGCAAAGAACATCACGCCAAAGCGCGACGCGATCAGGTCGAAGCGGTTGGGCTCGAAGGCATGCACCTGCGCGTCCGCCTGCAGCAGCGTGATGTTGCGCAGCCCGCTCTGCGAGATCCGCTCGCGCGCGGCGGCCAGCATCGGCTCGGAGATGTCGATCCCGACGACCTCGCCGGTGTCGCCGACCGCCTCGGCCAGGGGTACCGTCGCGGCGCCTGTGCCGCAGCCGACCTCCAGCACCTTTTCTCCGGGCGCGACCGCCGATCGCGCCAGCAGCAGATCGTTGACCTTCTGCACGCGCTTTTCGACAAAGCCGGCGAGCCCGACCCAGCGCGGGCCGGCAACAGTGTTCCAATATTCTTGCTGGTCGGCATTGGCTCCAGTGTTCATGTCCAACTCCCCTCAATCCGGCTCGATCGGCATTGTCGCGATGCTCTTCCAGGCGATCGGCGCGCCGCATTTCTCCGCCGCTTCGGCGGGCGGCAGCGAGGTATCCCAGTGCACCGCCAGAAAGCGCCGCCCGGTCACCTGCGCGGCGGCGTCGGAGACCAGCCACAACAGCGGCGGGGCCATGATCTCGGGCCGCAGCAGCCGGCTGCGGTCGGCGACCGCACCATCGGCGATGATCCGCGTATCGGTCATTCCGCCCGGCACCAGCACATTGGCGGTGACCCCGGTCCCTGCGAGGTCGGCCGACATGATCGCCGTTGCCGCTTCGGCCGCCGCCTTGCTGGCGCCATAGAGGATGTAGCCTTCGCGCAGCATCGTGCCGAGGCTGGTGGTGACCGTGACGATGCGGCCGCGCTTGGCGCGCAGCATGTGCGGCACGACCGCGCCGCGCCATCATCAAGGGCGCCGTCGCATTGACCGCGACAAAGCGGCTCCATTGCTCCGGCGTGATTTCCCAAAACCGGATTGGGTTGCGGCGGCGGTCAGCGCGGATCGAATCCTGGCCGATCCCGGCGTTGTTGACCAGGATGTCGATCCGGCCGGATTCGCCGAGCACCGCCGATAAGATCGCGTCGAACGAGGCGTGCTCCGTCAAATCGGCCCGGATTGTCTGCAATGCGCCGCTGAACCTCCTGCCGCTCGCGGCGGTCTTCAGCTCATCGAGCCAGGCCGCCTCCCTGTCGACCGCGGCGACATCGATGCCGCCTTCGAGAAGGCCCAAACTCATTGCCCGCCCGATGCCGCTCGCCGCTCCCGTCACGATCGCGACCTGCCGTTCGCCCGCCATCGCGTCCCCTCCGATTCGTTGATCCAGACCGATTGCGACTCTCACACCCGCGCGATCGCTGCGCAATGCGCATCTGCTGCCAGATATTCTGTTCCGCCGCGGGGCGAATTCCGCCAGAATGAGGCAGCCGGAGCATTGGGGATACTGGATCGTGAAAACGCAAGGCATGACCCGCGCCGAGGTCGAGACGGCGCTCGCCCGCGCCGGGCTCGAAGTGCCGGAGCGCGAAAAGCCGGAAATCGCCGCGGCAGCCCATTTCATCGAGGAAATGGCAGAGCGGGTGCGCGGAAAACGCACGATGGGCGCCGAGCCCGCCCACATCTTCCCGCCGCCGAAGGCGTGACGGTATGGTCCCGGATTTCCTGACGATCACCGAGGCCGCCGCGCTGATCGGCAAGCGCGAGCTGTCTCCGGTCGAGCTAACCGAGAGCCGCCTCGCGCGCGTCGAGCGGCTCGACGGCAAGCTCAACAGCTTTATCCGGGTGCTGCGCGAACCTGCACTCGCCGCGGCCCGCGCCGCCGAGGCCGAGATCATGGCCGGCAATCACCGCGGCCCGCTGCACGGCATCCCGATCGGCCTCAAGGACATCTACGAGACCAAGGGCGTGCCGACGACCGGCCATTCGAAGGTCCTGATCGACCATGTGCCGCAGCAGGATGCGACTTCAGTCCGGCGACTGACCGAAGCCGGCGCGATCGTGGTCGGCAAGCTCGCCACCCACGAATTTGCTTTTGGCGGCCCGTCTTTCGATCTGCCCTGGCCGCCTGCCCGCAACCCGTGGGATACCCGCCGCTTCACCGGCGGTTCGAGCAGCGGCACCGGAGCAGCCGTAGCGGCCGGTCTCGTGCTCGGGGCACCGGCAGCGACACCGGGGGGTCGATCCGCGGCCCCGCCGCGCTGTGTGGCCTTGCCGGGCTGAAGCCGAGCTACGGCAGGATCAGCCGCGCCGGCATCCTGCCGCTCGCCTTCTCGCTTGACCACGCCGGCCCGATGGCATGGACGGCGGAGGACTGCGCGATCATGTTGCAGGCGATGGCCGGACACGACCCCACCGATCCGGCGAGCGCCGACCGCCCGGTGCCTGATTACCGCGCCGCGCTTTCGGGCGGCGTGAAAGGACTGCGCATCGGGCTGATCCGTCACTTTTACGAGAACGACAATCCCGCCGATGCGGCGACGCGGCAGGGCATCGCCGCCGCCGTTAAGGTATTCGAAGAGCTCGGCTGCTCGGTACGCGAGTTGCGCCTGTCGCCGCTCGCCGATTGGGCGGCGTGCGGCGTCATGATCATGCTGACCGAGGGGTACGCGATCCATCAACCGACGCTGCGCGAGCGGTTCGAAGACTATGGCGAGATATTCCGCGATCGCATGGCCCTTGCCGCCCTGATCAGCGGCGCCGATTACGTGCAGGCAGTGCGCCGTCGCCGCGAGCTGGCCGCCGAATTTGCGACGGCGATGGCTGATCTCGATCTCGTCATCACCGCCGCCGCCCCGGGCGAGGCGCCGGCTATCGACGCCGTCAGCAAGTTTTCGACGTTCGAGCGCCCGATGCTGACGATGCCGTTCAACGTCACCGGCACCCCGGCGATGTCGGTGTGTTGCGGCTACAGCGCAGCGGGCTTGCCGCTCGCCTTCCAACTCGCCGGCAAGCCGTTCGACGAGGCGACGGTGCTGCGGGCCGCACACGCCTACGAGACGGCCACGACGTGGCGCTCGGTTCGCCCGCGGCTGGAAGAATAGGGGTTAATCCCGGCATCGATGACCGAATTGCCCGTAACCGAATACGTCGATCGCGCACGAGAACTGGGCCCGGAAATGGAAGCGGCGGCCGGGGAGATCGAGCGGCGCCGCGAGCTTCCAGAACCGATCGTCGAAGCCCTGGTCGATCGCGGCCTCTTCCGGCTGCTGTTGCCGCGCTCGCTGGGCGGCGCCGAATTGCCGCCGGCGGACTATGTGCAAGTCATCGAGGAGGTGGCGAAGCATGACGCCAGCACCGCCTGGTGCCTCGGCCAGGCCAACGGCTGCGCGATGACGGCGGCCCTGCTCGACCCGGAGGTGGCGCGGGAGATCTTCGGAGGCAGACGCGGCATCGTCGCCTGGGGTCCGCCCGGCCCGGCCGAGGCCCGCGCGGTCGCGGGCGGCTACCGGCTGACCGGGACCTGGAGCTTCGCCAGCGGCAGCCATCATGCGACCTGGCTCGGCGCCCATGTGGCGATCCTCGGCGAGGATGGGACCCCGCGGCTGCGGCCGGACGGCGGCCCGGTGATGCGGACACTGCTTTTCCCGAAAGCCAGCGCCAAATTCTCCGACATCTGGCATGTCATCGGTTTGCGCGGCACGGGAAGCGACAGCTATACCGTCACCGATCTCTTTGTGCCGGACAGCCATACGGTGTTGCGGGAAGCCGAGCCGAAGCCGCGTCAGCCGGGCCTGCTCTACGCCTTCAGCAGCAGCAACATGTATTCCTCCGGCTTCGCCGGCGTCGCGCTCGGCATTGCGCGACGCACTCTGGACGCTTTTATCGAGCTCGCCCGCGACAAGATCCCGCGCGGCGCCAAGCGCACATTGCGCGACGACAATGTCGTGCAGTCACAAGTGGCGCTGTCGGCAGCGCGGCTCCGGGCGGCACGCGCTTTCCTCTTGGGTTCGCTCGAGCAAATCTGGCTTGACGTCGCACAGTCGGGGCGGCTGACTCTCGATCACAACACGACGATCCGGCTGGCCTCCACCTGGGCCATCCATCAGGCAAAGGACGTCGTCGACACGGCCTATCACGCGGCGGGCGCGACGGCGATTTTCGAGAACAACCCGTTCGAGCGCCGTTTCCGCGATGTCCATACCGTGATCCAGCAATATCAAGGCCGCCAGGCGCATTTCGCAACAGTCGGCCAGGTTCTGCTAGGTTTGCAGGCCGAAGGCACACTGTTTACCTTTTGACCAGGATGGCGGAACGCATCGCAGATCACCGCTCGTTTGCTCGGCAGCGCTGGTCGCTCGCCGATATTCCATGGCACGAAATCCGCCATGATAGGGTGGCGAACAGCGATGCATTCTTTTATCTAGTCGCCTCGGCGTCGCTGATGGAAAGCGCGACGGACCTATACACCGAAAATCTGATCGAGTTTCTTGCCGGCGATGACGAAGTCACGTCATGGCTGGAGCGTTATTGGCTTCCGGAGGAATTGCAGCACGGCCGGGCATTGCGCCGGTATGTCGAAACTGCGTGGCCGGAATTCGAGTGGGAACCCGCCTACCTGCGGTTTGTCGAGGAATTCAGACCCTTCTGCGACACGTCGCTGGAGACCAGGCGCAGCCTGGAAATGGCCTCGCGTTGTGTCGTCGAGATGGGTACGGCCAGCTATTACACGACCCTGTCACGCGCCAGCCCCGATCCGGTGCTGTCGCTGCTGGCGCGCCGCATCGTCGAAGACGAGGTTCGGCACTATAAACATTTCTACCGTTTCTTCCGGCAATACCGCGAGGCCGAATGCCCGAGCCGCGCCGCGATCATTCCCGCGCTGTGGCGGCGGCTCCGAATGACCGGCGGCGACGACAGCTTTATCGTTCTGAAAAATGTTTATTGCGCGCGTTATCCCGAGGCCGCCTTCGATGCCGCGGTGAATCGCGACTTGCGCCGCAAATGCCGCGATCTCGTTCGCGATCACTTCCCGCACGAGATGAGCGTACGCATGCTGCTGAAGCCGCTGGCGCTCGGTCCGCGCACACAGCGTGCGGCATTGCCGTTGGCGGTGGCGGTCGCGCGCCGCCTCGTGCCGTAAATTGAGGTAGCTCAAACTAGATTGGCGGAAATTCGGTAGAGTTCTCGTCGCGACCGGCCAGCGGAGGCTCGATGATCAAAACAATTCTCGTACCGGCGACCGGAAACCACACCGATGATGCGGTCTTCACATCGGCCCTGGCGGCGGCCCGCGCATTTGATGCGCACATCGATTTCTTGCACATTCGCGTCGACGCTGCCGCCATGGTGGCGGCCATGGCGACCGACGGAAGCGGTGCGGCGATGGCCAGCGGCCTGGTCGAGCGGGTAAACGAGGAAGCCACCCGGCGGGAGGACACGGCCAGGCAATTGTTTCAACGCTTTTGCGAGCGTGAGCGGCTGGTGATCGAGGATGTCCCGGCCGGCCAACAAAGCCCTACGGCGCAGTGGCTTCTGCAGACCGGCGACGAGGCCTATTGGGTTCGGGAATATGGCCGAGCGGCAGACATGCTGGTGGTTGGACGCCCGGCGGATGATCAGGGCGTCTCGATCGATACAGTAGAAGCGGCGCTGGTCGGCACCGGGAGGCCGGTGCTGATAGTGCCCGCGACCCCGCTGGTCTCACTTCCCGAAACGATTGTTATCGCCTGGAAGGCGGCGCCGGAAGCCGCCCGGGCGGTAACCGCGGCGATGCCGCTCCTGTCGAAAGCAAAGCAGATCCTGATCGCGACCGTGGCCGAGGAAGAGGGCCTCTCGGACGAGGAGGGCGCCCGGCTGATGACCGCTCTCTCCTGGCATGGTCTGAACGCGTCGACCCGTCACCTGAGGCCCGACCGGCAGGGCGCCGCCGACACCCTCCTCGCGGCCGCCGCCGAAGAAGGCGCCCTTGTCGTTATGGGCGCCTACGGCCACAGCCGGTTGCGCGAATGGGTTTTTGGCGGCTTCACAGAGCGCGTGTTGCGCGGCACCGCCGTGCCCGTGCTGATGATGCATTGAGGGTACCTGCCGGTGCGCAGCTGACCGGCCTATGATAGGCTCTTTGGAGACCTCGCCATGCAAGCACGCGAGTTTATGACCAAAGACGTGGTCAGCGTCTCGTCCGATAGCTCGACGCGCGAGATAGCGCGCCTTCTGCTCGCAAATGGGATCAGTGCAGTGCCGGTCATTGACCGCGGCGGGATGGCCATTGGGATGGTCAGCGAGGGTGATCTCCTCGGACGCGGCGAGGCCGACCGGCAGGCGCGGCGTGATTGCTGGGTTACGCTGTTGGCTGAAGGAGAAACCCTCCCCCCCGAGTGCTGGCAAGTTTCGGCAAAACGCACCTCACCGCTCGAGATGTGATGACCACGCCGGTGGTCAGGATCACCGAGAGAACCGAGGCATCGGAGATTGCCCGTCTCCTGCAGGATATCGGATCAAACGGGTTCCGGTCGTACGCGACGATCGCGTGGTCGGAATTGTCAGCCGCGCCGACCTGCTTCGCGCTTTCAGCATGAATCAAGCAAGACAGCACGGCATGAATCAAGCAAGACAGCACGGTTCGGGAGTTAGCGTCAGAGAGCACGGGCTGCTGACGGGTGTCGTGACCGCGATCGACCGCCGCTTCGGTCACCAGCACGACATGGCGGGCTCCAGGACGCCCCGCGAGACGGCGCCGGCCAACCTGGAGGCGGCTCTGACCGTGGCAGATTTTCGCGAGCTGAACGCCGATTTCGAACATCAGAAGGTCGAACATCGAGATGAGAAGCGCCGATCAGTCGCGGAGCAGAGCCACGCGCGAGTCAGGGAGCTGGTTGACCACCATATCGGCGAGGAAAGCTGGCGCTCAATTTTGCACCGCGCACGCGAAGCGGCTGCGCGCGGCGAGAAAGAGTTTATGTTGCTCCGCTTCCCGGCCGATCTGTGCACCGATCGCAGGCGCTCAATCAACGTGCCGCTGGCAAGCTGGCCCGAAACCTTGCGCGGCGAGGCCGCCGAGATTTACCTGCTTTGGCAGCGCGATCTGAAGCCGGGTGGCTTTCACTTGGCAGCCCGCGTCCTCGATTTTCCGGGCGGCTATCCCGGGGACATCGGTCTTTTCCTCATTTGGGGAGGATGATCGCTGCGGCTCACCATACGGTTGGAGAGCTGACGAATACGCGAGCGGCTCTCGCCGTGAGAATCATTGTCCCCGTCGATGGCTCGGCGCCGGCGAACCACGCCGTCGCCTATGCATTGTCGCTCGCTCGTGGCAGACCGGAAACCGAGGTCATTTTGCTGAATGTTCAAAGCCGCGAGACGCTCGAGGTTTCAGACATCGCCGCGGTCGTCACGGCCAATGCGGATCGAGAGGCTGCTGCGCATCAATCGAAAAAGGCTCTCCGACGCCCAATCGGGCTGTGCCGCAAGGCTGCGGTCAAATTCGAGACACGAGCCGAGTTGGGTCCGATTGCCGAAACGATCGTCAGGATTGCACACTCAATCAAAGCCGATCAGATTGTGATGGGGACGCGCGGACTGGGCGCATTGCGCGGATTGTTCCTCGGCTCGGTTGCCACAAAAGTCGTACAGCTCGCTCGCATGCCCGTCACTCTGGTCAAATGACTGCCTTCGCCGAGCGATATTCTTCGTTCCAGCGTTAACACATAGCGGCGTCGAGAGACCCCGAGTTGTCCGAGGCCAAGCCGAGCCCTGCGACCTGATTGCGATTTCTTGCAAGGAGACCCCGAAATGCCTCGGGAAGATGGGACCCAGACCGCCGCGCAACCATTGTCGCCGGCAGAACTCGACGTGATTCACTCCTGGTGGCGGGCGGCGAACTATCTCTCGGTGGGGCAGATTTATTTGCTCGACAATCCATTGCTCGAGCGGCCGCTGGAACGCGCCGACATCAAGCCCCGCCTTCTGGGCCATTGGGGAACGACACCCGGCCTCAATTTCGTCTACGTGCATCTCAATCGCGTGATCAAGGCGCGCGGCCTCGACATGATTTACATTTGCGGTCCCGGCCATGGCGGTCCCGGCATGGTCGCCAACACGTGGCTCGAAGGCACCTACAGCGAGATCTACCCGAACATACCGCAGAACAAGGACGGGATGCGGCGGCTGTTCAAGCAATTCAGCTTTCCGGGCGGTATCCCGAGCCACGCCGCGCCCGAGACGCCGGGGTCGATCCACGAAGGGGGTGAGCTCGGTTACTCGCTATCGCATGCCTATGGCGCGGCGCTCGACAACCCTAATCTGGTCGTCGCCTGCGTCGTCGGCGACGGCGAGGCGGAGACGGGGCCGCTCGCAACTTCCTGGCACGGCAACAAGTTCCTCAATCCGGCGACCGGCGGCGCCGTGCTGCCGATCCTGCATCTGAACGGCTACAAGATCGCCAATCCGACGATCCTCGCCCGGATTCCGCGGAATGCGTTGGAAGAGCTGTTTGTCGGGTATGGCTACAAGCCGAATTTCGTCGAGGGCGACGACCCGGCGAAGATGCACCAGCTGATGGCGGCGACGCTCGACACGGTGCTGGACGAGATCGCCGCGATCCAAAAGGAAGCGCGTGGCGGCAGGCTCGTCCCGTGTCCGCAATGGCCGATGATCATCCTGCGCAGCCCGAAGGGCTGGACCGGGCCAAAATACGTCGACGGGTTGAAGACCGAAGGATACTGGCGATCCCACCAGGTCCCGTTCGCCGATATGGACAAGCCGGAGCACGTCAAATTGCTCGAGGAGTGGATGCGCAGCTACCAGCCGCGCGAACTGTTCGACGGCGATGGCCGGGTACGGCCCGACATTGCCGCCCTTGCCCCCGAAGGCGACCGGCGCATGAGCGCCAACCCGCACGCCAATGGCGGGCTGTTGCGGCGTGATCTGGCCATGCCCGATTTCGCCGATTATGCGATTGGGGTTACGCACCCGGGTCGCATCGAGGCCGAGGCGACGCGGATCATGGGTGCCTTCCTGCGCGATATCATGAAACAGAACCCGAATTTCCGCTTGTTCGGCCCGGACGAGACGGCCTCCAATCGGCTGTCCGCGGTGTTCGAAACCACCAACCGCGCCTGGATGGCGGAGACCATACCCGAGGACGATCACCTGTCGCCCGACGGTCGCGTCATGGAGATCCTCAGCGAGCACACCTGCGAGGGCTGGCTCGAAGGCTATCTGCTGACCGGGCGCCACGGCTTGTTCAACTGCTACGAGGCGTTCATTCACATCGTTGATTCGATGTTCAACCAGCACGCCAAATGGCTGGAGAGCTCGCAGAAGATCCCGTGGCGGCGGCCGATTTCCTCGCTGAATTATCTGCTCACTTCGCATGTCTGGCGGCAGGACCACAATGGGTTCAGCCACCAGGATCCCGGATTTATCGACTACGTCTGCAATAAGAAAGCCGATGTCATCCGCGTCTATCTGCCGCCCGACGCCAACACGCTGTTATGGGTTACCGACCACTGCCTGCGCAGTTGGGACCGCATCAACATCATCGTCGCCGGCAAGCAGCCGGCGCCGCAGTGGCTCGATATCGAAGCCGCGATCAAGCACTGCGATGCCGGGATCGGCATCTGGGAATGGGCGAGCAACGACCGCGGCGGCGAGCCCGATGTCGTGATGGCGTGCGCCGGCGACGTCCCGACCATGGAAACGCTGGCGGCCGTCGACCTTCTGCGCCACCATGTTCCCGACCTCAAGATCAGGGTCGTCAATGTCGTCGACCTGATGACCTTGCAGCCCCACGAGGAGCATCCGCACGGTATTACCGACCACGATTTCGACGCGTTGTTCACGACCGACAAGCCGGTGGTCTTTGCCCATCACGGCTACCCCTGGCTGATCCACCGGCTGACCTACCGGCGCACCAACCACGACAATATCCACGTTCGCGGCTACAAGGAGGAGGGGACGACGACGACACCCTTCGACATGGTCGTGCGCAACGATCTCGACCGCTTCCATCTGGTCAGCGACGTGATCGACCGCGTGCCGAAGCTCGGCTACCTCGCCGCCTATGCCAAGCAGGCGATGCGCGACAAGCTGATCGAGCACAAGCAGTACATCACCCGCTACGGCGACGACATGCCCGAGGTCAAGCAGTGGCGCTGGCCGGAGGCGGCCGGCGTTTAGCCTTCGATATATAAAGAGAACCCTGATGCTGGTCATTCCACTTGAGAGACTCGCCTTCATCATCGCCAAGGCGCGCGAGTTCGATGCCGAGGTGCCGATAGAGCCGGATGCGGCGACCGGCTCGGACCCGGCCGATGACGATGAGCGACAAGTCCTGCTCGACACGCCCGACAATCCGACTGAGCAGGAACTGCGGGACGCCATCGACGGGCTCGGCGACCCGGAACGTCAGGAAGTGATCGCGCTGATGTGGCTCGGCCGCGGCGACTACGACGCGGACAGCTGGCCGGAAGCGCTGCGAGAGGCAAGAGAGAGCACGATCGCGAGCGTGACGGATTATCTCGTCGGCACGCCGCTCCTCGGCGATTATCTCGCAGAGGGCGCCTCTGCGCTGGGGCTCTCGCTCGAGGATTTCGAGAGAGGGTGATGGCGTCGCTTCGCCAATGACGCCGGGATCGTCCGCCATCGTCACCGGGGCCGATCTCGAGCGCGAGCTGGCGATGGTACAGTCCGCCGCGGCGGGCGACTCGGCAGGCATTTTTGGCCCGCATTCGGTCATCTGGCGCGTCGACCGCGAAGCGGCGGTTTTTCTGGGAGCAGGCCGCGCATTGCTATTGCAGCTCGCCCATCCCTGGGTCGCCGCCGCTATCACCCAGCATTCCCGGAGCCTGGCCGACCCGATCGGCCGGTTTCACCGCACCTTCAGCATCGTCTTTACAATGGTGTTCGGCACGACGGGCCAAGCGCTCGCTGCCGCCCGCCGCCTGCATCGCCGGCATACCGCGATCAGCGGCGCATTGAGCGAGGATGCTGGCGCCTTTGCCGCCGGCTCGCCCTATTGCGCCAATGATGTCGCAGCGCTGCGCTGGGTCCACGCCACGCTGACCGATGCCGCCCTCCTTGCGTACGAGCTGGTCAACCCGCCTTTACCGGGCGAGGATCGGGAGCGCTATTACGCCGATGCCCGGCTGTTCGCGGGGCTGTTTGGAATTCCGCAGAGCGCGCTGCCGCAGAGCTGGGCAGACTTTACCCGGTACGTCGACGACATGTTCAGCTCGGACACGATCGCGGTGGGCAACGCCGCCCGCAGCATCGCCGCCGAGCTGTTCTGCGGTGCCGGAACCGGCCTGCGCGCGCCCGTCTGGTATCGAGCTTTGACCGCCACTCTGTTGCCGCCCCGGCTGCGGGATGCGTTCGAGTTGCCGTATGGTCCCTCGGAGCTGCGCTCGGTCGAGCGGGTACTTACCGTGTTCCGCCATGCCCACCCCTGGGTGCCGGCCCGATTGCGTTATGTCGCGCCCTATCACGAGGCGCTCGCGCGACTCGCCGGGAGGAACCGTCCGGCACCCTTGACACGGGTTCTCAACCGTTTCTGGATTGGCCGGAGTTCGATGGCGATCGGCGGAGACTAGCCCATGGCGGCGCCCGCAATGAAGCTTGGGCAGATCGAGAGGAGCCTGCTACGGGTTCCGGCGGGTACGAACCTCGTCGAATGGTATTTCGAGCAGGGCTGGACCGACGGACTGCCGGTGGTGCCGCCGACGCGGGCGCTAGTGGACGCCTTTGTCGAGGCGCTCGGCGGGGATCCGCAGCTAGTCGAGTGCAAAGTGCCGCCGCGGCACGGCAGCCTGACGCGCGAGGTCCTGGCAATCAATATGGTCATGGCGGGCTGCAAGCCCGAATACGCGCCGGTCGTGCGTGCTGCAATCCTCGCATTGACCGCGAAAGCCTTCAACCTCAATGGGGTGCAAGCGACTACTCATATGGCGGCCCCGCTCTTAGTGGTGAATGGGCCGATAGCCCGCGAGATCGGCATGAACGGCGATTGCAACGCGTTCGGCTCGGGCAACCGCGCCAATGCGACAATCGGGCGGGCTCTGCGCCTGGTGCTGCTCAATGTCGGCGGCGGCTGGCCGGGCGATCTGGACAAGAGCACGTTCGGTCATCCCGGCAAATACACCTATTGCGTCGCCGAAAACGAGGCGGCGAGCCCATGGGCGCCTTATCATGTCGAGAAGGGGTTCAGTCCCGAAGACTCCGCGGTGTTCGTGCTGGCCGCGGAGCCGCCGCACAGCGTCACCAATCATGTCGCGAACGACCCGGAGGGCATTCTCGACAGCATCTGCTCGGCGATGAGCACGATCGCCAACAACAATGCGGTGTCGAGCGGGCACTGCGCTGTCGTCATCGGGCCGGAACATGCCCGCACGATCGCCGCCAAGGGCTGGACCCGGCATGACGTGCGCAATTACCTGGCGCTGCACGCTTACAATCTCTTTTCGGAGCTCACCTTCAACGGGCGTTACGGCAAGATCTACAACCGCAATCTGCCGAAATGGTACAAGCGCGAGCCGCAGGCGCGCATTCCAATCGTGCCTGGCCCCGACCACATTCACCTCTTCGTCATCGGCGGCGAAGCCGGGCGGTTTTCCGCCTTCATCCCCGGCTGGGGCCACATGTCTGCGCCAGTATTGCGCAGCGTCGAAACCGCCTCCGAGCCGAGGGCGCCGATCTGCGTCGACGGCACGTGCTATGTATAGCAACCCCACCGAATGAATGAGTTTGGTCCCGTCAATCTATTATCGTCGCCCCCGCGAAAGCCGGGATCCAGGGCGTCAGCCGCAGCAGCCTGCGGTCCTGGGTTCCCGCTTTCGCGGGAATGATGGAAAAGAGGCTGGAGAATTCGCAATGAACGATGAACCGGATCTGATCGTTTTCGATCCACGCGGCGTCGTCGAGACCGAGCCGCTCGCACTTTCTGAGCGCCCCGCCACGCTCGACGGGCTGCGGTTGGGCGTCCTCGACAACACCAAATGGAACGCCAATCGCCTGCTGCGCAAGACCGTGGCGAAACTGCAGCAAGAAACTTGCTTTGCCGCAGTGAACTACTACCGCAAGGAGAGCTTCTCCAAGGAGGCCGACCCGGCGCTGATCGCGGCCATCGCGGCCGATAACGACATCGTGGTAACCGCGATCGGCGACTGAGGGTCGTGTACGTCGTGCTGTACGCATGACGGCATCAGTCTCGAAGCATCCGGGCGCCCCACTGCAGTTGTCGTCACCACGGAGTTCCTGCACGAGGCAGAGGTGCAGCGCGATGCGCTCGGCATGCGCGATCTCACCCCTGTCGTGATCGAACACCCGCTCAGCACTCTTACCGACGAGGAGATCGAGCAGCGCGCGCAGCAAGCCGCCGCCCGGTGCGTCGATATCCTGCTCGGGCGCTCTTCGTGAGATTTAAATCGCTTCCTGGTTGCTTATGGTGCGATAGTGATGGGCCTCGGCGCGCTGCGTTTCGCAGCGATTATCTTTCTGTTCACAAGCGTCGCCGCGCTTGCGCAGAGGCCGAGCCAATCCTACGACCACGCCGGCTTGATACAGGAGATCTGTCGGCAATATGCGGACCAGCAGGTTGGGATGTCACCCAATCTCATGTTCAACCAATGCATGTCTGAGCGGCACTGCCGCGTGTCTTCCAGTTCTTCGGCCTATCAATGCGAAACCCCGGGGCCGATGACCTGGCATGGCGGCGGTTACTAGAGGGGGCGCTGATGCGCCCTGCGCATCGCCCTTGGGCGTCGCAAGCTAAATTGCCATACTCTTACCACATTCCGCCCTGGAAGGGAAAGCTCGTGCTTGCCATGCTTCGCAAGAACAGGAGGGCAGGGAGATCTGATTAGGTTAACAACGCGGACCGGTAACCTGGTGCGTCAATTCAGCAAATTGGTCATGGTGAGCAAGCTCGGTTGAGATTTAGGTCAAGAGCCCATCCCTTTGTTCGATCGGGAATGACCATCCCTTCGTCCCGACCTGTCTTCCGGCAGAGCGCCGCGCAGCGGCAGTCAAGGATGCCGGTGCGGAAGCGGCGGCATCCCTTTGTTCGATCGGGAACGATCACTCTTCTTCCAACCTGCCACTCTTCTTCCCAACCTGCCCAATGGCAGAGCGCCGCGCAGCGGCTTTTGCAGAACTTCTCGGGCACTACCTAACCGACCGGTCGCAGGGGAGGAAACCATGCGGCACGGGCTTCGAATTGTCCTATCGGCAGCCCTCGGTGTGATCTTGGCGGGAGCAGGGGTGGGTTGGGCGGCCGATCCCGAAATCGACAAACTGGTGCAGAGCCCGGTCGGCAAGGATTGGGTGACCAATGGCGGTAATCTGACAAACCAGCGGTACTCCACGCTGAAGCAGATCGACACGAGCAACGTCAAGCAGTGTGGAAGACCGCAATCGAGGATTGGCACGACGGTTACGGAATCACCAGCGCGCCTCTCTACTATGACGGAATCGCCTACGGCGGCATTACCGGCAGCGGATTTGGGGCGCGCGGGCGCTTGACCGCGCTCGACACCACGGCCGGGAAGATCCCTATGGCGCTTTTACACGCTGTCGGGGCCGGGAGAGGTCGGCGCCGACACCTGACCGGCCGGCCACGATCAGTACTCGCCGGCGGCGCAACGATCTGGAACACGTCGGCGCGCGATCCGCAATTGCGGCTCGTCTACTTCGCGGTCGGCAACTGCGGCCCGGATTACGACGGCGCCGCGCGCCAGAATAATCTATTCTGCGCATCGATAGTCGCGTTGAACGCCAAAACCGGCGAGCACGTTTGGCAGTTCCAGGAGGTCCATCACGACATCTCGGACTATGATACGGCAAGCCCGGTCGTGCTGTTTGACACCACAATCAACGCCCAGCCGCGCAGGGGCATCGCGCAAGCTGGGCGCACCGGCTGGGTCTATATCCTCGACCGCACGAACGAGAAGACGTCTGGCTCGACCGGTAGTTGCCGTCTTGGGTACCAAACCCGCCTTTGGAAAAGTCTGGAGCGCCGCCGGACGGGTCTCAGTTGACCACTCGTTCCGAAATGGAGCAGATCGAAGCGACCGATAGTCCGCAAGCATGCGTCCGGGCGCCATGCTGTTTCAGGTCAAGCGCATGCTGACGGCGCACGCGCGCGCCGAGGAGGACATCGTTTACCCGATGCTGCACGATGACGCGTCATCGTGCAGAGGAGGCGAAGAAGCCGCACCGAGAGCATGCCGACACCAAGGTCCGCCTGTTCGAACTGGAACATGAGCCAAAGGACGACCCGAGCTGGATCGAGGGCATCCGCGAGGTCCGTCGGATCGTCGCGGAACACGCGCGTGAAGAATAACAGGTCGAATTTCCGAAGCTTCGAGCCGCACTTGATCAGCGGCGGACATCCAGCCGGTTGGGCGAGGTCCATCGCGAGAAGTCAATGATACTGTAGGACAGATCCCCGCGAAGCCAACAGCGCTGTCGGCTCCGGCCCGGCGGCGCTGTCGAATGCGGCAATCTCGCACCGACCGCAGTCCGGCTTGGCCACAGCGGGATTGACGCTTCCCAATATCGCTTTCCGCCCGATCCGTGGTATCCGTCAGCCACATCTCGGCGGGTGCAATGGGAGGTACAGCGGGAATGGCCGGAAAGGTTCGAAATGTAATTACTGCCGGCGGATTGCTGATGGCAATGGCGGCTGCCGGGCCTGCCGGTGCGCAAAAGAGCGGCGGGATTTTGAGGCTGTCGCATTTCGATAGCCCGGCGAGCATGTCGATCCTGGAGGAGTCGACGCGCGCCGCCGAGCAGCCGATGATGCACGTTTTCAACAACCTAGTCATGTACAAGCAGAACGTGGCGCAAGCCAGCCTGCAATCGATTGTCCCCGATCTGGCCACCAGCTGGTCGTGGAACGAGGAAGGCACCGAACTGACCTTCCCGTTGCGCCAGGGGGTCAAATGGCACGACGGCAAACCTTTCACCGCCGCAGACGTCAGGTGCACCTGGGATCTCTTGACTGGAAAGGGAAGCGAAAAGCTGCGCGTCAACCCACGCAAATCCTGGTACAACAATCTGCAGGAAGTCACGACCAACGGCGACTACGAAGTCACCTTCCATCTGAAACGGCCGCAGCCTTGGCTGCTGACTTTATTGGCTTCGGGGTGGTCGCCGGTCTATCCATGCCATGTCCCGCCGCGGGAGATGCGGCAGCATCCGATCGGCACGGGTCCGTTCAAATTCGTCGACTTCAAGCCGAACGAGTTGATCAAGCTGGTCCGCAACCCCGATTACTGGAAGCCCGGAAGGCCCTACCTCGACGGCATCGAATACACGATCATGCGCGAAATCGCCCCGCGAAACCTCGCATTTTTCGCCGGCAAATTCGACGTCAACTCGCCCTACGGCGTGACCATCCCGACCCTCAAGGACTTCGCCGCACAGGCCCCGCAGGCGATCTGCGAGGTTACGTCGACCAACGTCAACCGAACGATGATCATTAATCCTACGAGACCGCCGTTTGACAACCCCGATCTGCGGCGAGCAATGGCATTGAGCCTCGATCGCAAGGCCTTTATCGACATCATCACCAACGGGCAGGGCGACATCGGCGGGGTCATGCTGCCGCCGCCGGAAGGCGTCTGGGGAATGCCTCAGGAAGTACTCCAGACATTGCCTGGCTATGATCCCGATATTGCGAAGAACCGGGCCGAAGCACGCACGCTTATGGGGAAGCTCGGTTACGGACCCAATAAGCGGCTGACGACGAAGCTCTCGACGCGTAACATCCCGAGCTGGCGCGATCCCGCAGTGCTTCTGATCTCGCAACTCAAAGAGATTTACATTGATGCCGAGCTCGACGTCGTCGACACGACGCAGTGGTATCCGAGGATTATGCGCAAGGATTTTGCAGTAGGTATGCAGGTGACCGAAGCCGGGGTCGACGATCCCGACCAGGCGTTCTACGAAAGTTATGTGTGCGGCTCGGAGCGCAATTACACCGGCTACTGCAACCCCGAGGTCGACAAGCTGGTCGACCGGCAATCAATGGAAGCCGATCCGGGCAAGCGCTCGAAGCTGGTATGGGAGATCGAAAAACGGCTGGCGCAGGACGCGGTGCGGCCCGTGATCTATTATCCTCGCGGCGGCACGTGCCGGCAGCCCTGGGTCAAGGGGCTGACAATCATGGTCAACAGCATCTACAACGGCTGGCGCTTCGAAGACGTCTGGCTCGACAAATAGTGCTGCTCAGGTCGGTGCTCTGCCCGGCTGAAATCGATTTGACCGATAAGAGCCCAGTAAACGGCCCGGTAGCGATGGCGGGTTTGGTCAAAACCGCTACAAAGAGGGAGGTCAACACAGTGAATTTACGATTGAAAATGGTCTTCACGGCCGCGCCATTGTTCGTCGCCCTGTGCACGTCGCTGCCGGCCTACCCGCAAAAATCCGGGGGCATCCTCAAGATCTCGTTCTTCGACAATCCGGCCAGCATGTCGCTGCTTGAGGAAGCGACCGGCGCCGCATTGCGGCCAATGATGGGAGTGTTCAACAACCTCGTCATGTACGATCAGCACGTGGCGCAGAACAGCCCGGACTTCATCATCCCCGATCTGGCGACGAGCTGGTCCTGGAGCGAGGACGGAAAGGAGCTGACCTTCCCGCTGCGCCACGGCGTCAAATGGCACGACGGCAAGCCCTTCACTGCGGCCGACGTCAAATGCACCTGGGATTTGCTGCTCGGGATCGGCGACGAAAAGCTGCGTGTCAACCCGCGCAAGACCTGGTACCTCAACCTCGACCAGGTGACGACCAACGGCGACTACGAGGTCATCTTTCACCTGAAGCGGCCCCAGCCGGCGCTGCTGTCGCTGCTGGCCTCGGGGTGGTCGCCGGTCTATCCGTGCCACGTGCCGCCGCGCGAGATGCGCACCCATCCGATCGGCACCGGCCCGTTCAAATTTGTCGAGTTCAAGCCGAATGAGGTGGTCCGCACGGCGCGCAACCCGGATTATTGGAAACCGGGCCGGCCCTATCTCGACGGCATCGAGTGGTCCATAATAAAGGATATCGCGACGCGAAACCTGACGTTCATCGCTGGCAAGTTCGACATCTCTTCGCCCTACGGCACGACCGTTCCGTTACTGCAGGATGTTAAAACTCAGGCGCCGCAAGCTATCTGCGAGCTGACCGCGACGAATGTCAGCCGTAACTTGATCCTCAACCCGGAGAAGCCGCCATTCGACAATCCGGATCTGCGCCGGGCGGTGACGCTCAGCCTCGATCGCAAGGCCTTTATCGACATCATCACGCAAGGCAAGGGGGACATCGGCGCCACCATGCTGCCACCGCCCGAAGGCTTGTGGGGAATGCCGCCGGAGATGCTCGCGACATTGCCCGGCTACGATCCCGACATCGCGAAGAACCGCGCCGAGGCGCGCAGCATCATGGAGAAGCTCGGCTACGGGCCCCAGAAGCGGCTCGCCGTGACGTTGTCCTCGCGCAACATTCCCGCTTACCGCGATCCGGCGGTGATCCTGATTGACCAGCTGAAAGAGATCTACATCGACGCCACGCTCGAGCCGGTCGAGACCGTCAACTGGTTTCCCAAGATCTACCGCAAGGACTACACAATCGCGATCAACGGCACCGAGAGCGGCGTGGACGACCCCGACCAGCAATTCTATGAGAATTTTGTGTGCGGGGCGGTGCGGAACTACACCGGCTATTGCAATCCCGAAGTCGATAAACTGATCGACCGGCAATCGGCTGAATCCAATCGAGAAAAACGCAAGAAGCTGGTCTGGGAGATCGAAAGGCGGCTGGCCGAGGACGGCGCCCGGCCGATCATCTTCTACCCGCGCGGCGGCACCTGCATGCAGCCCTACGTCAAAGGGCTCGTGACGATGGTCAACAGCATCTACAACGGCTACCGCATGGAGGACGTCTGGCTGGACAAGTAATCGGGCGGTTGGCGGGAGGAGCACATGGCGAAAAGTCGTTGGCGTGCCGCGGTGTGCGGCGGGCTGCTGATCGCGTCGGCGGTGGTCGCGCCGGCATTTGCGCAGAAGGCGGGCGGCATCCTGCAGATGCTCGATTTCGCCAGCCCCGCCAGTATGTCGATCCATGAGGAATCGACCATTACCGCCGGCATCCCGATGATGGGGGTTTTCAATAACCTCGTCGTCTTCGACCAGCACGTGCCGCAGAACAGCATGGCTTCGATTGTGCCGGACCTGGCGAGCGACTGGTCCTGGGACGAGGACAGAACCGCGCTGACCTTTCACCTGCGCGCCGGCGTGAAGTGGCATGACGGCCGGCCGTTCACCTCTGCCGACGTCAAATGCACCTGGGATAGGTTGCGTGGGGTAGATGCGGACAAATTCCGCATCAATCCGCGCAAGGCGTGGTATCGCAACGTCGAGAATATCACCGCCGACAGCGCATTTGAGGTCACCTTTCATCTGGCGCGGCCACAGCCCTACTTGATCGCGCTGCTCGCCTCAGGCCAGTCGCCGGTCTATCCCTGCCATGTGCCATTGCGCGAGATGCGCACCCATCCTATCGGCACCGGGCCGTTCGAATTTGTTGAATACAAGCCCAATGACCATATCCGGGTGATCCGCAACCCCGATTACTGGAAGCCGGGGCGGCCCTACCTCGATGGTATCGAATACACGATAATCGCCAGCCCGGCGACGCAGATCCTGGCCTTCGCGGCCGGCAAGCTCGACTTCACCTTCGCGACGATTCCGCTGCTGAAAGATGTGAAGAGCCAGACGCCGCAGGCGGTGTGCGATGTGGTGATGGACAACAACAGCCGCGACCTGCTGATCAACCGCGCCGAACCGCCGTTCGACAATCATGAATTGCGGCGTGCGCTGGCGTTGTCGCTCGACCGCCAGGCCTTTATCGACATCCTTGCCGACGGGCAGGGCGCGGTCGGCGGTGCGATGCTGCCGCCGCCCGATGGCGTCTGGGGCATGACTCCCGAAGTCCTGCGAACGCTGCCCGGTTACGGCGCCAATGTCGCCACGAGCCGCGAAGAGGGACGCGCGATAATGCGCAAGCTGGGCTACGGACCAGACAACCGGCTGGCCGTCAAACTGTCGACCCGCAATGTCCCTGGTTATCGCGATGCCGCGGTCGTCGCGATCTCGCAACTGCGCGAGGTCTATGTCGATGCCGAACTCGAACTCGTCGATACGGCCAACTGGTTCCCGCGGGTCATGCGCAAGGATTACAAACTCGGCGTCGACGTCAGCACCGGCGGCCTCGACGAGCCCGATCAGAAATTTTACGAGAACTATGTCTGCGGCGCTGAGCGCAACCTGACCGGCTATTGCGACCACGAGACCGATAAGCTGATAGACGCGCAATCGATGGAGGCCGATCCGCAAATGCGCCGGCAGCTGGTCTGGCAGATCGAACGCAGGCTGGCCGAGGACGCTTCGCGGCCGGTGCTGCTGTACTCCCGTTTTGCGAGCTGCATGCAGGCGAGGCTCAAGGGGCTGACGACGATGACCAACAGCCGCTTCAACGGCTGGCGCATGGAAGACGTGTGGCTCGACAAATAATCAGGGGGAAGGGAAGTGAAGCCGATTTTTCAATCAGCTTTTGCGGCGGCGGCGCTACTGGCATCAACCGTGGAGGCCCCACCCGCCTTGGCGGAAAAGTCGGGCGGTGTCCTGCGGATGCCGATGATCACCAGCCCGGCGAGCATGTCGATTCACGAAGAATCGACAATAGCAGCGCTCGGTCCGATGATGGGGGTGTTCAATAACTTGGTCATGTTCGACCAGCACGTGCCGCAGAACAGCATCGAGTCCATCATACCGGACCTCGCCCTCAGCTGGTCGCTGAGTGAGGATGGCAAGGAGCTGACCTTCAAATTGCGGCAGGGCGTCAAGTGGCACGACGGCGAGCCGTTCACTGCTAAGGACGTTCAATGCACCTGGGACATGATCACTGGAAAATCGAGCGAAAAGTTCCGCGTCAATCCCCGCAAATCCTGGTATCGCAATCTCGAAGACGTAACGGTCAAAGGCGACGACGAGGTCACGTTTCATTTGAAGCGGCCGCAGCCGTCGTTTATCGCGCTGGTTGCCTCCGGCTGGTCGCCGGTCTACCCATGCCACATTACTCCGCGCGATATGCGCACCCATCCTGTCGGCACCGGCCCGTTCAAATTCGTCGAGTTCAAGCCCAATGAATTGGTCAAGGTCGCGCGCAACCCGGACTATTGGAAGCCGGGCCGACCTTATCTCGACGCGATTGAGTACACGCTGATGTCTACTCCCGCCACCGCGATCCTGGCCTTCGCTGCCGGCAAGTTCGACCGGTACGCGCAGGGGATCATGTCAATCCCGCTGATGAAGCAGCTCAAAGAACACGAGCCGAACGCCGAGTGCACGGTCGTGCCGTGGAATATCCCGCGCCAGCTGATCGTCAACCGCAGCAAGCCGCCTTTCGACAATCCGGAACTGCGGCGGGCGATGGTCCTAACTCTCGATCGCCAGGCATTCATCGACATCCTGAGCGATGGGCAGGGCGAGATCGGCGGGGCCATGATGCCGCCGCCCGCCGGAAGCTGGGGCATGCCGCCCGAAGTGCTGCAGACGCTCCCAGGCTACGGCTCCGATGTCGCGCGCAACCGTGCCGAGGCGCGCGACATCATGAAGAAGCTGGGGTACGGGCCGGACAAGCGGCTCGCGGTAACCTTGACGACGCGCAACGCGCCGGCCTATCGCGATCCGGCAGTACTGCTGATCGACCAATTGAAGGAGATCTATATCGACGGAACCCTCAACGCGATCGATACGACGCAGTGGTATCCGACGGTCATGCGTAAGGATTACACGATCGGCCTGACCGTCAGCGAGAACGGGCTCGACGATCCCGACCAGCAGTTCTACGAGAATTTTTCCTGCGGCGCCGAGCGCAACTACACCGGCTATTGCAGTGCCGAGGTCGATAGACTGATCGATCGGCAATCGAGCGAAGCCGACACCGCCAAGCGCAAGCAGATCGTGTGGGAGATCGAGCGCAAGCTCGCGGAGGACGCCGCGCGTCCGGCGCTCTTCTATCCGAAATCGGCGGCCTGCTGGCAACCCTATTTCAAGGGGCACACGATGATGGTCAACGGCAACTACAACGGCTGGCGCTTCGAGGACGCCTGGCTCGACAAATGAGGCTAGAGCGATGGACCAACGCGGCGCAGTAATGGAGAGAATGATGACGAAGAGCCTTCGACCGCTTGTGTGCACGGCGGTCCTGTTGACTGCAGGCTTGGCCGCAGCCCCGGTCCTCGCGCAAAAATCCGGCGGCGTCCTCAAAATGCATCACCAGGACAGCCCGGCCAGCATGTCGATCCTCGAAGAGGCGACGTATTCGACCGTCGTGCCGATGATGGGCGTCTTCAACAATCTCGTCATGTACAAGCAGGACGAGCCGCAGAACAGCATGAAATCGATCGTGCCGGACTTGGCGACCAGCTGGTCGTGGAGCGAGGACGGGACCGAGCTGACGTTCAAATTACGCCAAGGCGTCAAATGGCACGACGGCAAGCCGTTCACCGCTGCTGACGTCCAATGCACCTACGATCTGCTGCTCGGCAAGGCAAAAGAGAAGCTTCGCATCAACCCGCGCAAGGCTTGGTTCCGCAATCTCGAAGAGGTCACCGCCGATAGCGACAGCGAAGCGACCTTTCATCTGCACCGGCCGCAACCGGCCTTTATCACGTTGCTCGCCTCGGGTTATTCGCCGATCTACCCGTGCCATGTATCGCCGCGTGAAATGCGCACCCATCCGATTGGCACGGGGCCCTTCAAATTCGTCTCATTCAAAGCCAACGAGTTGATCCGGGTCGAACGCAACCCGGATTACTGGAAACCGGGCCGCCCCTATCTCGACGGCATCGAGTACACGATCATTCCAAACCGCTCGACCGCGCTCCTGGCGTTTGTCGCCGGCAAGCTCGACATGACCTGGCCTTACATCATCACCGTCCCGCTGCTTAAGGACATCCAAACCCAAGCGCCGCAGGCAATCTGTGAATTGAAGACGACAAACGCCAGCACCAACCTTCTCGTGAACCGGGATGCTGCGCCGTTCGACAACGCGGACCTGCGCCGGGCGATGGCCTTGGCTTTCGACCGAAAAGCGTTCATCGAGATCCTGAGCGACGGAAAGGCAAAGATCGGCGGCGCGATGCTGCCGCCGCCGGAAGGATTGTGGGGCATGCCGCCGGAGCTTCTGAAAACCTTGCCCGGCTACGGCCCGGACGTGCAGAAAAATCGCGCCGAAGCCAGAAAGATCATGGAGAAGCTCGGCTATGGGCCGGACAAGCGACTGCCGCTCAAGGTATCGGCGCGCAACCTCAACAGCTACCGCGACCCGGCGGTCATTGCGATCGACCAGCTCAAGGAAATCTATATCGACGGTGAGCTCGACACCGTCGAGACCGCCAATTGGCACGCCAAGGTAACCCGCAAGGACTACAGTGTGGCAGTCAATGGCACCGGCAGCGGCGTCGACGATCCCGACCAGCAATTCTATGAAAATTACGTCTGCGGTTCGGACCGCAATTACAGCGGCTACTGCAATCCCGAACTCGACAAGGAGATCGATCGGCAATCGATGGAGCCCGACCAGGAAAAACGCAAGAAGCTGGTCTGGGAGATCGACCGTAAATTACAGGAGGACGGAGCCCGGCCGATCATTTCCCAGAACATCGGCGCGACCTGCTGGCTGCCGCAGGTCAAAGGCCTGACAATGATGGTCAACAGCATCTATAACGGCTGGCGTTTCGAGGATTTGTGGCTCGATAAATGATGCCGAGACGCATTCAGACGATCCAGCCGTGAAATCCCCCTCGCCCGGCTTGCGGGGAGCGGGCTGGAGTGAGGGGCTATTCCTGATTCCTGCGCCGCATTACTGGTAAGCGAAAGGTGCCCCTCACCCGAAAGCCGCGCGACGCGGTTTCCGACCTCTCGCCGCAAGCGTGGCGAAGGTCATGCTCACGCCTTATACCCTTCCTTCATCGGGCATCTCTGTTAAAAGCTTCTGCGTCATTGGGGAGTAGCCGCCCGCTGCGATAGCAAGCGGGGTCTGTGTCAACATGCTTGGCGTTCGCGCCGTGGCACAGGCGGCTGGGATGCATCGCCGCGCGGAAAGCTCCGGCGCCAGGCGAGCACCGGCTCGCGCTTTGGTTCGGGCGGCTGAAAACGGAGGTAGACGGCGAGCTCGCCAGCGCCAAAACGGGGCGAGCGTCACGAGCTCCGGGACGAGGGCAATTCCGATCCCCGCCATGACCGTCCGACGCATCGTCTCCAACCCGGCCGCCTGCACTTCGTCGCGGCGGTTCCCGAGGCCGGCGGTCTCGCAAGATCGACAGCGACTGCTCGCGCGGGCAATGCCCCTCCTCCAATAGAACGATCGGCTCGGAGGTTAGCGCGCGCGGCGCGATCCGCCTCTCGGCGGCGAGCCGATGGTCGCGCGGCAGAGCCACGAGGATCGGCTCGCCGAGCAACCTCTCCCAGCGCAGATCCTCGCCGTCGAGCGGCAAGGACAGGATCGCCATCGAGTGATCCCACGCGTAATCGATCGAGAAGCCCCGCGGTTTGCTCCTCGCGCAACAGCAATCGCAATTGCGGCCAGCGTTCCCTAAGTACCGGCAGCAGCCGCGGCAGCAGATACGGTCCCGTCGTCGGGATCACGCCGAGATCGAATGGGCCCTGCAACAGGTTCTGGCGGCCCGCGCCAATGCCCTCAGCCGCTCGACTTCGTCGAGGACGATTTGCGCCTGGCGGATTATCGCGCGGCCGTTGACGGTGGGCGTAGCGGCGCGGGGCCCGCGCTCAAACAGTTGAAGCCCCAGCTCGTCCTCGAGCTTCGCGATCTGGGAGCTCATCTGTGGCACCCGACGGCGGGACGCCGCGCGGCTGGGATTGCGATGTCGGAGGAGCTCGGCGATGATTGAAGGTATCAGCGCGATCACGCTCGCGACGCACGACATGCGGCGCGCGGTCCGATTCTACCGGTTGCTCGGGTTCGACATGCTGTACGGCGGTGAAGACGAGGGCTTCACCAGCTTCAAGGCCGGCAGCCATTTTGTGAACCTGATCGGCCAGCCGGCTGCGCGGCAGTGGTCGTGGTGGGGGCGGGTGATTCTTTATCACTCGGATGTGGACGGGCTGTATGCCCGACTGATCGCCGCCGGCTATCGGATCGAGGCGCCGCCGCGCGACGCGGAATGGGGCGAGCGCTTCTTCCATATCACCGATCCCGACGGCCATGAGCTGAGCTTTGCTTGGCCGCTCAAGCGCGGGTGAGTCAGGCGTGCCCCCCAAGGTCAAAAATCGCAGATGCGTTCGACAACACCGCAGAGCCGGGTTTAACCTCAATCAGCTCAACGAGCTTATTTCGGCGCGTCCGCCGAAGGATGGAACAGCTGCTCGCCATTGACCTTATAGCCGCCGATCGCGGCTTGGCCTTCGGGCGAAGCGAGCCACTCGGCGAAGCGGTGGGCGAGCTCTTGCTTGGCCTCGGGGTGCTTGACCGGATCGAGCAAAATCACATCGTAGCGGTTCAGCAATCTCGGATCGCCTTCGACCAGCACGGTGAGATCGTCTTTGTTGCCGAAGCTGAGCCAGGTGCCGCGATCGGAAAGCGTATAGGCGCTCATTGCCGCAGCTGTGTTGAGCGCGGCCCCCATTCCGCCGCCGATATCGCGGTACCACGAGCCGCCGCCGGCTTGGGCCGGGTTGATCGCGGCCGCGCGCCAGAGCCGCTTTTCAAGGGCGTCGGTCCCGCTTTTGTCGCCCCGCGAAACGAAGGGCGCGCCGGTGGCGGCGACAGCAGTGAACGCCGCAACCGCGTCATGGCCGCCGGCAATATGGGCCGGATCCGCCCGGGGACCGACGACGATGAAATCGTTCCAGGCGATTTGTTGGCGATCAAAGCTGTGCCCTTGTGCGATGAACTGCTGTTCGGCTTCAGGATCGTGCACCAGCACCAAATCGGCATCGCCATGGGCTGCCGTCGCCAGTGCCTGGCCTGTACCCTGGGCGAGGACTCGCACCGCGATGCCGCTTTCCTTGGTGAATTCCGGCAGGATGTGCGCGAGGAGCCCCGAATTCTCGACCGAGGTCGTCGAAGCGAGCACGATCGTCTCCTCGGCTCGGCTCGGCACCCCGGCGAATATCGCGGAGCTGATCAGGATCGCGGCCGCTAGTTTTAGTTTCACCACCACCGCCCTCCTTTGATGCCGAGCGCGAAAATCGTCGTGCTGACCGCGATGCTGATTCCGATAAGGACAAGCCCGAGGCCGAGGGCGAGCGACAAATTGCCCTCGCTGGTCTCGAGAACGATCGCCGTCGTCATCGTTCGCGTGTACCCGGCGATATTGCCGCCGACGATGAGGATGGCTCCCACCTCCGAGATCGTCCGGCCGAACCCGGCGAGAACCGCCGTAACCAGCCGGGTCCGCGCGATCGCGATCAGGTGCGGGATGGACTGCAATCGCGTCGCGCCGTCAACTTGCAGTGCGGCGCCATACTCTGCCCAGGAATCGGCGGTCGCGTCGTGGACGAGCGCCGTGACGATTGGGAGTGCGAGCAGCGCTTGTGCGACGACCATCGCGCGCGGCGTGAACAGCAGGCCTAGCACCCCGAGCGGGCCCGACCGGGAGAGGACCAGGTAGAGCGCCAAACCGACGACCACCGGCGGCAGCCCGAGCAGAGCGTTGGCCGTGATCACCAGAATTCGTCGCCCTGGAACGGCATAGACGGCAAGCGCAGTGCCAAGCGCGATGCCGAACAACGTTGCCAATGCCGTGGCGGAAAGGCTGACAGTGAGCGAGAGCGCGATGATGCGCCCCAGCCCCTCGGTTTGGAAAACCGCCCATAGATCCGAGACGAACACCAGCAAAGTCCCGCGATGCAATCGCCGACGCTGCCGAGCCTGTCGATTACCCCCGAAATTGTCCAGGTCCGACCCAACGGTCGATCGCCGATCGAGAGCTCATGAGCAGATCCATCGCTCAGAGTTCTCCACTTTACAACCGTGGAGAGAGCCGCCCAACCCGGTAGGGTTCGCATCATTCCTGAGACTGACGCGGCCAGAGCCACCGACGATCCGGCGAATGATGATTCGCCTCAGTCGATCGGTTCTCCTCATGCGATTACGGCGTCGTTGCCGGCGGCTCCGGGATGATCTGCACCTTTTCGCCGTCGGCGAGATTAACGGGTGGTTGCAGAATGATCTGCTCGCCATTCTTGACGCCCTGGTTGACCTCGACCTCGGTGCCGTAATCGGTAGTGATTGCGATCTTGCGCAGATGCGCGACACCGTTTTCGACGACCGCGACCTGCATGCCGTTCTGATTGAAGATGATCGCCGAGGCGGGCACGATCAGCGCTGGCGATGGGCGCGGGATCTTCAGTTCGACAGTGCAATAGACCCCCGGCTGCAGCGCGCCATCCGGGTTGGGAACGTCGACCTCGGCCAGCAGGGTCCGCGTTCTGGGCTGGAGGGCATCGGCGATCCGCGCCACTTTGCCATGGAAGGTGAGATTAGGCATCGCGGGCACGCGAATAACGGCCTCGATGCGGCTTAACGCCAAAGGCCGAGTCCTGCGGCACGTAAACCCAGACGCGGATCACGTCGCTGTGGGACATCGAAAACATCGAGGTGCCGCCCGCTGCGTCAGCCGTGATCAGGCGGCCGACATCGATGTTGCGCTGTGTGATCACGCCGTCGAACGGAGCGACTACCTGCTGATAGATCTTCTGCTGATTGTAATAGCTCAGCTGCGCCTGCATCGCCGCGGCACTGTAATGAGCCGCCGTCGTCGCGTGCTGCTGGGCCTGTAAGGTGTACCGATCGACGTCGCCCTGCTGCTTCGTCACCCAGCCCTGATTGACAAGGACCGAGTCGCGTCCCCAGGTGACTTGGTTCAAAGACTGTTGCGCTAGATTCTGGTTCCGCGTCTGGTGAGCCTGCTGCACGCTGTTCTGATATTGCGCGATCTGGTCCTCGACCTCGGGCGCCGTGATCTCAGCGAGGAGCTGCCCTGCCTTGACGTGATCGCCGATATCGACATAGCGCTTCAGCACATAACCGCTGGCGCGGGCATAAATATTTGCTGCCTCGAAGCCGAGGGTCGTCGCGGGCAGTGTCACGTGGAGTCTGCCGAAACGCTGCGCCACCGCTTCGACGCGCACGCTCGGGACGAAGTTCGCCTGCTGCTCGGCGGTGTCCATGACCTGACGGCGCTGCTCGTAATGCCGCCAAACGCCCAGGGCGAGGGCAGCTGTAAACAGCATGAGCACGCCGAGGCCAAGCAAGCGGCGTCCGGACCCGCCCCGCCCTATGGGCCCGCTTGGGGATGGTTCGGGGGCATCGCGATCGCACGCGCCGTCATCGGCGGCCTTCTGTTCGCGACCCCGACCACGCTCCTCGTCGTGCCTTACCTGTTTGCGCTGCTGCGCAAGGGCAATGATGGCAAGGCGGCCCATGGCGTCTTCGAGGAGGTCCCCGAATGAACGACTTTGAGCAGCGGGTGGTTCGTCGCCCCCGGACTGGCGTGGACGTATTACGACAATCCGTGGTGGGGCTCTTATCCGGATTATGACTATTACGAATACGGCCAGCCTTACGCCAGCCAAACCTGGTACTATTGCTCCGATCCGGCAGGCTATTACCCGTATGTAACGCAGTGCAACACCGGCTGGCAGGCAGTCCCAGCCAGCTGACCCGCCGGCGATCTCTCCGGCTGTCTTCGTAGCAGCCGGAGCGACTATTCGCGGCTAACGCGGCGTGTAGCCGTTGAGCTCCCGACCGATCGACTGCTCCTGGCGGCCTAGGCCCGACGGGTTCTGCTGGAGGAGCTCGCTCTGCGAACCCATAAGCTGAGTGGCGTAGTCCTGTCGCATCTGCTCCTGAAGCGGGTTGTTCGTCGGCGCCGACAGCGACATGCTGGGGTTTACGGCATGCAGCTGGGGCATCGGGCCAACTTCGCGCTCCTGAGCCCCAACGGGGGTCGCTGCCAGGCAAACGGAGATGACCGAAGCGGCGACAAGCGAGATTTTCATTTGAACGGCCCGCTGCGATCTCGCCGCAGGCGGCAGATTTGCCGGCCTACGCGGACGTCGTGAATGCCGGCTGGGGAAGGAGCCCGTCATTGCCCGCAAGGCTTCGCGCCCGCGCGAGACGCGAGAGCGCACTGTGCCGACCGGCTGGTTTACAACTGATGCGGCTTCGTTATAGCCCAGCCCATCCCGTCCGACGAGTAAGATCACCGATCGTTGCTCCTCCGGCAGTTTAGCCATAGCGCGCTGCAGGTCGCGAAGCTCGAGCCGCATCATCTGATCGGGCAACAGCGTCAAACTCCTATGAGATTGCAATAATTCCCCGCTGGCGCGCTGGCGCGCGTCCCGGCGAGTGGAACTGATGTGTTGATGGTGCAAGATCGTGAAAAGCCACGCTCGAAGATCGGTCCCTTGTTCCCATAGGTGGATCTTTCCTAGCGCCCGGGCTAAACAATCCTGAACGAGATCGTCTGCCGCTGCGATGTCGCGCGTCAAAACGCGCGCGTAACGCGTCAGGCGCGGCACCATGGCTAAAATTTCCTGGTGAGCAGAATGCTCGACTAAACCCAGCTTTGGCGGATGGCTTTTCGCGGAACCATTAGAGTTATCGCGCTTCGCATTTGCTTCTAGAGCATCCAAATCGGTGGGGTGTGCCACTGGTTATACTCCGCGGTTTCGGAACGAAGGCTGGTTACAGTGCGTGACGCCGAGCACCTGCACTAATTTAGTAGGCACCGCCTTCCAAGCACCGTTAACTCCGGTAAATCGCAGTAAATTTTGGTGACGCAACTGAGCCGGATCTGGGGCCGACGGCTGCGGCGCTTCCCGCCCCGCTTCGCCGTGTGGGTGATGATTGCGGCGGTGTGCATGCTGCGCGAACGAAGGCCAGGTGGAATTGCCCTCGTGAAATCGCCCTCGTGAAATCGCCCTCGTGAAATCGCCCTCGTGAAATCGCCCTCGAGGGTTCGCCTCCCGGTGCCGGGCAGCTGATTGTATTATCCAAGTTTTCGATTACGACAGGTGAGCGGAGCGTCCAATATCCTCTATCGAGATCCACCGACATCCACAAACAGCCGCGGGCTATTCTGTGGGTCCGCAACAGAGTTGTGACCCTAACTACCTGCGAAGATTGTGGGATTTGCTTAAAGTGGCGGAGGGGATGGGATTCGAACCCACGATACGGCTGTTAACCGTATAACGGTTTAGCAAACCGCCGCCTTCAGCCACTCGGCCACCCCTCCACCGATGAGTGGGGTCGACACGGCGTATGCCGCAGGCTTTGTAGACAGTGACGCAGCCCGAGTCAATTCGCCCCCGTTTTTGATACCCCGCCGGCCTTAAACCCTTGTCTTAAACTCGAGAAAGCGTGGTATTCGCGGCAATTCTTCTTCGGCGAGGAAGTGGGGAGGTGAGCACGGCGAGCCCGCAGGAGCCAGTGAGCGAGGCCTTCGGCCAACTCCTTGCCGAGGTGCGCGCCTGCACTGTCTGCGCGCCCTACCTGCCGCTTGGGCCGCGGCCGGTCTTGCGCGGACGACCCTCGGCCCGGTTGCTGATCATCAGCCAGGCACCGGGGGCGCGGGTGCACGAGACCGGGCTCTCGTTCGACGACCGCAGCGGCGACCGGTTGCGCGAATGGCTCGCTCTCGATCGCGAGATTTTCTACGACGAGAGTCGCGTTGCGATAATGCCGATCGGTTTGTGCTATCCCGGCCGCGATACCAGGAGTGGCGACCTGCCTCCGCGACGCGAGTGCGCGCCACGCTGGCACACGCCGCTGCGTGCGGTCTTTCAGGCTATCGAGCTGACCTTGCTGGTCGGCAGCTACGCCATTCACTATAACCTGCCGCGCTCGCGACGGCGCTCGATGACCGAGACCGTCGCGCATTGGCGGGACTTTCTCCCGGAATATTTCGTGCTGCCGCATCCGAGTTGGCACACGATCCGCTGGCTGCGCGACAATCCATGGTTCGAGAACGAGGCCTTGCCGGACTTGCGCACCCGGATCGGCAGGATGTTCAATTCCCGGACGCTCGATCGAAGGCGTCGATGCGCTCCGGCCAAGGACGAGGATCACCGCCGCTGATTCGATTCCCTCAGCCGTGAGACCTTTGGGTCGCTCCAGCGTTGGTCATAGGTCGGACGACGGCCGATTTGGTCCAATACAGATGCAAACGGTGGAAGGCGTCATCACCTTGGTCCAGGAAGGGCGGTTCGTGATTGTCACGGACAGCGGTCGCGTCATGCATTTCCTCCTTGGACATGACGCGTCTCTCGAACCGCAAGACCTGCCGCTCTTAAAGCGAAAGCAACGCCGCGTCCAGATCGACTACACCGAGCCGAGCCGCGTCGTTGCTCATGTGGCGCACACGCTCCGGACCGCAGACGACGCATCGACCGAGAGGATCGAACGATGAAATTGAGGCACACCATCGCCGACCGAGTCGCGGGGTTTGTCCGCGACTGGTCGTTGCCGCGGCAATTCGCGGGCGAAGACCCGACCCGCGAGGCGGCGCAAAGCACGATATCGCGGCAACTCCGCCCGCGGCTCGAAGAGGCGGACACAATCGGCACCAGCATCTGCCCCTATTGCGCGGTCGGCTGCGCCCAGCTGGTTTATGCCAAGGATGGGCAGCTCATTCATATCGAGGGAGACCCGCGCAGCCCGATCAACCAAGGCACCTTGTGCCCGAAGGGGGCAGCGACATTCGGGTGGCTGACGAGCCCCGACCGGTTGACCAAGGTGCTCTATCGCGCGCCGCACGCCGAGAGCTGGGAAGAAAGGCCCCTCGGCTGGGCAATGGACCGGATCGCCTACCTCGTCAAGCGCACGCGCGACGAGAGCTTTGTGCGTGATCTGCCGGACGGCACGCCGGTCAACCACACTCTGGCGATCGGTTCGCTCGGCGGCGCCACGCTCGACAATGAGGAGAATTACCTCATCAAGAAATTGTTCGGCGCCGGCCTCGGCATGGTGTCGATCGAGAACCAGGCGCGCGTCTGACACAGCTCCTCCGTCCCAAGTTTGGGCGCGAGCTACGGCAGGGGAGCGGCGACGCTCCCGCAATGGGATCTGGCCAATGCGGACTGCATCCTCGTGATGGGGTCCAACATGGCCGAAAACCACCCGATCGCCTTCCGCTTCGCCTTGCAGGCGAAGGAGCGCGGGGCGACGCTCATTCATGTCGACCCGCGGTTCACCCGCACCTCGGCGCTCTGCGATATTTACGCGCCGCTGCGGCCGGGGTCCGACATCGCCTTTTTGGGCGGGATCATCAATTACATTCTTGAGCACGATCTGTGGTTCAAGGAATACGCGCTCGCCTTTTCAAATATCTCCACGATTATCGACGAGAGGTTCAAGGACGCCAGCGAGCTCGACGGATTCTTCTCCGGTTGGGATGAAAAAAGCCGTTCTTACAAATACGATTCCTGGCAATACGAGGGCGAGGCGGTCCCGGCGTCACTGGCCGAGCATTACGTCAACACAACCGAAAGCTTCAGTGAGAAAACCAAGCGCATGGAAAAGGGTCCGCCGCCCCGCGATCCGAAATTGCAGCATCCGCGGTGCGTCTACCAGATCCTGCGCCGCCATTACGCCGCCTACACACCCGAAATGGTCGAGCGCACGACCGGCTGCCCGCGCGAGGTGTTCGTCAAAATCGCCGAAGCACTGGCGCGCAATTCGGGCCGCGAAAGGACGGGCACCATTTGTTACGCGGTGGGCTGGACCCACCATACGACCGGCGTCCAGATGATCCGTGCAGCCGCTATAATTCAGGGATTGCTTGGCAATGTCGGCCGTCCGGGCGGCGGCATACTGGCGTTGCGCGGGCATTCCAGCATTCAGGGCAGCACGGATATCCCGACTTTGTACAATATGCTGCCGACCTATCTGCCCCAGCCGAACGCGTTCAAGCCGCACACGACATTAAAGGACTATCTCGACCATGAGCGCACGCCTACCGGGTGGTGGCACAATTTCCCCAAATATGCGGTCAGCCTGTTGAAGGCGTATTATGGCGATGCCGCCCGAGCGGATAACGAGTTCGGCTTTGGCTGGCTGCCGCGAATTGTCGGCGATCATTCGCAATTGCCGATGACCTTGGCGATGCGCGACGGCGTCATCCGCGGCATGTTCATGCTCGGCCAGAACCCGGCGGTGGGCGGTCATAATGCTGCGCTCGTGCAACGCGGATTGGCGGAGCTCGACTGGCTGGTCGTGCGCGACATGACCGAAACCGAGACAGCATCCTTCTGGTATGCCGGGCGCCCGGTTCGGGACGGCGAGATCCAGCCGCGCGACATTGGCACTGAGGTCTTTCTGATGCCGGCCTCGCTGTCTGCCGAGAAGGCCGGCTCGGTAACCAACACGCACCGCCTCTTGCAGTGGCACGAGAAAGTAGTGAGCGGGCCGGGCGACAGCCGCTCTGAGACCTGGTTCATCTTTCACCTCGGCCGTCGGCTCAAGCAGCTCTATGCCGGTAGCACGGACCCCAAGAATGCCGGGCTCGCCGCATTGACCTGGGATTACCCGACCGAAGGCGAGGAGCAAGAGCCGTCGGCGGATGCGGTGCTCAAAGAGATGAACGGCTATACTTGGCCGGAGCGCCGCCAGATCGAGAGTTTTCAGCAACTCAAAGATGATGGCACCACCGCCTGCGGCGGCTGGCTCTATTGCGGCGTCTACCCAAAGGAGGAAGATAACCGCGCCCGGTCGCGCCGCCCCGACGGACCGGATGGACCCGGCACACATTTGGACTGGGCGTGGGCTTGGCCAGCGAACCGGCGCAATATGTACAACCGCGCCTCGGCGGATGAGCGGGGCCGCCCGTGGTCCGAGCGCAAGCGGCTGATGTCATGGGACCCGGCCCGCGGCGAATGGGTCGGCCCCGACGTCGTCGATTTCGAGCCAAAGAAGCCCCCCGATTACCAGCCGGATTGGAGTAAGGAGCCGTCCGGTATGGAGGCGCTCGGCGGCGACTGCCCGTTCATCATGATCGCCGACGGCAAGGCCTCGCTGTTTACCCCATCCGGACTGAAGGATGCTCCGGTGCCGGCGCATTACGAGCCGGTCGAATCGCCAGTCAAGAACCCGCTCTATCGCCAGCAGAGCAATCCCGCGGCCAAGATCTGGGAGCGTCCCGACAACCGGCTGCATGCGCCAGCCGACCCGCGCTTCCCTTATGCGGTGACGACGTATCGGCTGACCGAGCACCACGCGGGCGGCATCCCGACGCGCTCGGTGCCGGTCACCGCCGAACTACAGCCGGAGGCGTTCGCCGAAATCTCCCCCGAACTCGCCGACGAGCTAGGGATCCGTAACCTCGACTGGGTCACGGTCTCGACTTTGCGGGGTGAGGTCGAAGTGAAAGCACTGGTAACCGAGCGGGTGCGGCCGTTTAGATTGGACAGCCAAACAGTCCATGAGGTCGGGCTCGTCTGGCATTTCGGCTGGGAGGGCTTTGCCCAGGGCGACATCGCCAATATCCTGAGCGCCGTCGTCGGAGATCCCAATACCTCTATCCACGAGGGAAAGGCGTTTACCTGCAATCTGCGCCGCGGCCGGCGGGAGGCAAGGCAATGACAGTGCACGCGCGCGCGCTCGATTACACGCAATCCTTTCTCTCGGCGCTGATCCCGGACGAGGCTGAGTTGACCGCCGGACAGCGGGTAGAGCCCGGCCGCAGCTACGGGTTCTTCACCGACACCACACTCTGCATTGGCTGCAAGGCTTGCGAAGTTGCGTGCAAGGAATGGAACGCTCTCCCGGCCGACGATATGGGACTTCGCGGCACCAGCTACGACAACACGGGCGACCTTTCGGCGACGACTTGGCGGCATGTTCATTTTATTGAGCACATCGCCGCGAATGGCGAGCGCGCGACCGAAATGCCGCCCTTCCAGAGCAATTGGCTGATGATGAGCGATGTCTGCAAGCATTGCTCGCCGGCCCCCTGCCTCGAAGCCTGTCCGACCGGTGCGATTTTCCGCACCGAGTTCGACACTGTTGTCGTTCAGCAGGATATTTGCAATGGCTGCGGCTATTGCGTGCCGGCTTGCCCATTCGGTGTGGTCGATGTCAGTCTGGAGGACGGCAAGGCGCATAAATGCACGTTGTGCTACGACCGGCTGAAGGGCGGGCTCGAACCCGCCTGCGCCAAATCGTGCCCGACTGACTCGATCCAGTTCGGTGAGCTCGGCGAACTGCAGGCCCGCGCGCATCAGCGAGTGCAGGCGCTGCACGCCAAAGGCGTTGCAAATGCGTATCTTTACGGTGCCCCTGGGGCTCCCGGTGCTACTGGCGGCCTGAAGCAGCTCAATGCATTCTTTCTGCTGACCGCCGCTCCCGAGACCTACAATCTGCCGCGCGCGCCGAGCCGCCCTGCCGAGCGCGTGCGCCCGAGCCTCACCTCCGGTCTCGTCACGGTCGCTGGCCTCGCTTTGGCCACTCTGATGCTTTTTGCCGCCGGGCGAGGGGACCGACAATGAACGACGCCGCTCCCCTTTCCGTCAAGGCCGCCGATGAACAGAATGTGACCTATTACGGCCTGCCCTCGGTCAAGCCCAGCCTGTGGGGCGGGCTGGTTTCAAGCTACATGTTTGTCGCCGGGGTCGGGGGATCGGCGCAGATCATCGCCGCCGCCGCCCATCTCGTTGGCGATCGCGGTCTGGAGCCGATTGTCCGCAACGGCCGATACATCGCGTTGGGTGCAGCAGTTGTCGGCGGTCCGCTGCTGATCATCGATCTGCACACGCCGCAGCGGTGGTACAACATGCTGCGGATCTTCCGCAAAACCTCGCCGATGTCGATCGGCACCTGGGTGTTGATGAGTTTCGGGTCGTTGAGCGCGGCCCTGGCTGCGGCGCAATTCGCCTTGGATCACGGCCACTCCTCGAGCCGGGCGATGCAAACGGCGATCAAGCTGCTGGAGGTCCCCGCTGCGCTCGCCGGAATGGCGATGAGCACCTACACGGGCGCGCTGTTGTCGGCCACGAGCACGCCGCTTTGGGCCGCCGCACCGCGTCGAATTGCAGCCGCGTTTGGCGCTTCGGCAATGGCCTCGGGCGCCGCCGTGCTGACCATCACTGGGTTGCGCCGCAGCGCATCCGATAATCTCGGCCAGCCGCTCGACCTCATCGCTTTCGCCGCGAGTACCCTCGAACTCTTCCTCCTTTTGTCGCTGCGGCGGCGCTTTCGCGAACAAGGAGTGGATGGTGCACTGAGCGAAAGCGGATGGGGCCTCGCTTACGACCTCGGAAGCACAGCGCTCGGCTCGGGCGTGCCGATGCTGTATCATGCCGAAAGAATAATGAAGCCTAAGCGGCCGCAGCGGCCCGCGATGGTAATCCCGCTCGCCATTCTCGCCGGCGGTTTCCTGTTGCGCCACCTGCTGCTGCGCGCGGGGAACCTTTCGGCAAAGCGGCCCAAGGACTATTTTCGTCTGATCGGAAACGTGCCGCAGTGACCGCGGATCACTACCATCCGGCAGTCGCGGCTCTCGACCGCGCGCTCGATGACCGGCCCGATAAGATCTACGACGATTTGGCCGGGGTGGTCCGTTGCCTCGTCCAGTTGCGGGCTGAATTGATCGCGAAACGGCGAGAAGGTGAGCCCGGCGCCCGTCTGGATCGGTGCAATGCCATTCTGAGCTTGGTTATTGGCGGCGAATATCCACTGGCCGGGCTCCGCCGCGACCGCTTGCAGAAGGCACGCGACGAACTCGCCACGCTGCTCGGTGAGCGATAATACAGCGCGGTAAGGGGCCGTCGTGCTACCGACCTTGGCCCCACCTCATATGGTCCGGCACACGCGCGGGCTCGCGGTCAGTATTTGCGTTCAGCCGATCGAGAACAATCGTGGTGCGCGCCGCCACCCGCATCAGATCCGATGCAGCTTGGCGAAGCCGCTGGCGGACACCAGGCGACCCCTCCGCGAGGGCGGCGTCGAAGCTCGAGCGAAATGCCGCGATGGCGGCTTCGGCTCGGCCATGAAGCTCATCATCCAAACCTGCGGTGAATGCCGACGTTCGGCCCCCAGCTCGCTGTGCGGGAGCGGCCTGGCTTCGTTCGCCGAGCATTGGAGTGAGCGGATCCCGGGGCGGTCGAGGCTCCATTGGCGGTTCAGCGACCGGCCTGACCTCGCGCGGAGCCAATCGCCCAATTCCGTTCTGGTCGACGCGCTGTTCTAACGCGCGCGGACGCTGCGGTGATGTCATCTTTCGCGGTACACCGGGGAAGGTCGTTGCCGAATCCGGTTTTCCGTTGACTCCGTGGTCGGGGTTCGGCGCGGCACGCTGCTTGCTTCGCTTGAGGATGTAGTGAATAGCCGGCGGGGTACAGCCGTAACTCTGGGCAATTCTGGTTATTGACTCGCCCTTTGCATACCGTGCCGCAATGGCGCTCCATTCGCCTTGCGGGATTTTGGACATGTCTACTCCTGCTATGTCAGACGCCTCTGCGCATCTTTCACGCGACCTCGTTATCGCCCGAGAGGCACCGCCAACTTTCTGGCAGTCGCAAACGCCGCAGGGCATCGCATCGGCGTACCGAAAGGTGCTCAAAACGAAATGGTCATGTTCTTAACGATTTCAAGATACAGACGCTTAGAACAAAATTCGTTGTTTGGTTTGATTGATGCGCAGCAAGTCCCGTAAATCGACAAGGCTTCGCTTCTTCTTATTGCTCTAGTTGAACCGTGTTACCGAAGATGAGCAGTGCCGCCCGGCAATCGGCTGGGACGAGCGGGGGTGCCCAGCGTGTCGTAACCGGACCGTCCGATGCCATATATAACCAGTGGCTGCTTCGGCGCCGCGCCGGATGCATCGACAGGTGCGCATCATCACTCTTTAAACATATGTTAGATGATGGAGGGCATCATGAAGGAATTTGGGGTCGGGACGGTGCTCTGCCAGATCAAGCCGGCCCGATCATGAAAGCTCTTTCGATGCTCACCCTCATCCCGCGGCCGTCGACCCGAATGAGGTCGATCATCCCTTCGTTGGCGATCGTCGCGTCGGTGACCAGTTGCACTCAGGCAGATCGGTTTTACTCGGCGGGGGGCGGGACGCCGGCGCCGAGCTTTGCGCCGATCGTGCAGGAGGTCATGCCGGCAGTGGTCAATGTTTCGGCTGTCCAAAGGGTGAGTAAGGCGGCTGTTGACCCGGAGGAGATGCGGTCCGATCGCGCCGAAGATCGGGTTGCCCTGAGCGGCATCCCGCCATCGGTGCTCGACGAACTTTTCCGTCGCTTCCTCGACGGGCGCCGCCATAAAGACAAGCCCGACCCGAAGGTCGCCAGTATCGCTCTGGGCTCCGGCTTTATTATCGACCCGAGCGGGTATGTCGTCACCGATGATCACGTCGTGGAAAATGCCGAAGCGGTAACGGTCGTCGTTCAAGACGCGACCGAGTATTCGGCTCGGATCGTCGGACGTGACCCGCTGACCGATATCGCCTTGCTCAAGATCGAGGGAGCCCGCCCATTGCCGAATGTCCGTTGGGGCGATAGCGACGCGGCTCAAGTAGGAGATTGGGTACTCGCGATCGGCAGTCCGTTCGGCCTCGACAACACGGTGAGCAGCGGGATCATTTCCGGGCGGGGACGTGACATTCACGCCGGTCCGTATGACGATTTTCTGCAGATCGACGCCGCAATGAACCGCGGTAATTCCGGCGGCCCGACCTTCGACCTGAAAGGTAATGTCATCGGCATCAACACGGCCATCTATTCTCCCAATGGTGGATCCGTCGGCATCGGCTTTGCGATACCGGCGAACCGGGCGAGGCCGGTGATCGACCAGCTGAAGGAGCACGGCAAAGTCGCGCGCGGCTGGCTCGGTGTTCAAATCCAGCCCGTGACCACCGAGGTCGCCCGAAATGTGGGGCTCCCGAACCTCGCCGGTGCGCTCGTCGCCAAGGTTGGAGCCGGCAGTCCCGCCGCGGCAGCCGGGTTCGAGCAAGGCGATGTTATTCTGTCGATCAACGGACAAGAGATTAAGCGAGTGCACGACCTGCCATTGGTCATCGCCGAGATGCCGATCGGCCGGATGGCTGCGGTTACGGTGTGGCGCCGAAACGCTGCCGTGGCCCTGCGGCCGGTAATCGGGGAAATGCCGGTGAACCCGGCCGTCGCGGAATTGAGTCAAGAAAGAACCGGCGGCCGGCGATCAGCGGGGGCGATCACCGCGCCCTTGCCGGTCTCGGCCTCGGGGCCCGCGATCTGAGCCGGTTTAGCGGGACGTAGCCTGGTGGTAAAAAACCACCGGAGCACAGGGCTTTAATTTTGTCTAAGCGCCACGAAATAACCGACGGTCAGTTGGTCGCGTGTCCAAACCCCCCGCTGTCGCGGTTCGCCAGGGAGGAAATCAATGCCGGACCATGTCTACCGTATCATCGAAGTCGCAGGCTCCTCGGAGAGCAGCATAGAGGACGCGATCAAGAACGCGGTTGCCCGGGCTTCCCGTACCTTGCGTCAGGTAGGCTGGTTCGAAGTTTTACAGACTCGCGGCCACGTTGAAGACGGCAAAGTCGCGCATTTCCAAGTCATTTGCAAAGTTGGGTTTACTCTCGAAGACTGCTGAACCCTGAGCCCGGCGGCGGATCAGCCGCGGCGCTTTGTCGCAAACAGGACGAGGAGGCCGGCGAGCCCGGCGACCACGCCGGCTGACCAGAAGGTCGCTCTGAAGCCGGTCAGGAAGCTTGCTGCCGGCACCTCTCCGCCGGCCAGCCGCATCGCTTCGATCGTGTGGAATACGAGCGTCAGCAGCGTCGCCCCGGTGACGACCCCGACCGAGCGGCTCAGCATCGCGATGCTGCCGGCTACTCCGCGTTGGTGCCGCGGCAAGGTCCGCATGATGATGTCCATGTAGGCGACTTGGAACAAGCCGACACCAAAGCCTTGCAGCACCAGGGTGCTCAAGATCGTGACAGCTTGTCCGGCAACGCCGGGCTGCCAGCCGCCAATCAGCACCAGACCTGCAGCGCAGAGTGAGGCGCCGAGAACGGCGACCCGGCCCGCGGGAACACGCTCTATGGCCCATCCGGCGAGCGGGGAGGCGACGAGACTGCCGACAAAAGAGGCGCCGAGAACGCTGCCCGCTATTATCGGGGACAGCCCGGTGAGGCGTACGAGGTAATAGGGGCCCAGCAAGAGAACCGAAAAGCTCGTCAGATAAATCAGCACACTTGCAATATTGAGCCCTGCGAAGCCGCTGGTTCGGAACAATCCGAGATTGACGATCGGTTGGGCGACCCGTCTTTCCCAGTGGAAAAAACCCAAAAGGCAGGTGGTGGCTGTCGCCAGTAGCAGGGCCGCGAGAAGCTCCTCCCTTCGCAGGTGTTGAAGCCGGTTGAGGGTCAGCAAAAGCGTGCTGATGCCGAGCGCGAGCAGAATGGCGCCTACGATGTCGACCGGCTCCCGCACTGCTGGCCGAGACGCCGTCTGCGTTTCTGCTGGGAACAGGAGCGCAATCAGAGCGAGCGGGGCGCGAAACCAGAATACCGCCGGCCAACCCCAGAATTGGACGAGCAAGCCCCCGAGTAGCGGCCCGGCGGCAGAGCCGATCGCGTACATCAACGTGAACATGCCGACCGCGCGGCTGCGCCTGCCTTCGGGAAACATTCCGGTCACCAGCGCCGGAGCGCAGCTGACGATCAATGAAGCTCCGATCCCTTGAAGAAATCGGCAGACGAGGAGCCAGCCATAATTCGGCGCTGCCGCGCAGAGCAGGTAGGCGACGCTGCTCCACAGGAGCCCGATGCGAAACACGCGATCGTGGCCCCAGATGTCACCGACCCGCCCGAAGGCGAGCATCAGGCTGGAATAGGTCAGCACGTAGCAGATGACCACCCACTGGATCATCTCGACCGGCAGACCGAAGCTGCCGGTAATCTCGGGAAATGCGATGTTGACGGCGGTATCGAGCGGAACCACGGATGTCCCCAGACCGACCAGGACAAGCCGCAACACCTGACGCGCCGTCATCGGTGCTCGGGGAGCGCCATTCGGCGACGTCCCGTGTATCATCGCCGGGATGTCGCAAGCAGAACGATTAAGTGGAACCGGCTTCGCGCTCGCCGTTCACGGCGGGGCAGGGACGATTCCGCGAGACGAGGCCAGCGATTCCCGTGCGGCATCATACCATGACGGGCTGCGCCGGGCGTTGGCGGCTGGCCGCGACGTTCTTGCCGCGGGCGGCAGCGCCGTCGACGCGGTAACCGAAGCTGTTGCGAAGCTCGAAGACGACCCGTTGTTCAATGCCGGACGGGGCAGCGTGTTCACCCGTGAGGGGACGCAGGAGATGGACGCCTGCGTCATGGATGGGAGCGATCGCCGGGCGGGGGCGGTGGCGGGCGTCTTCGGACCGTGCAACCCGGTCCGGGCCGCGCGGGCCGTCATGGAGCGGTCTCGCCATGTGTTGCTGATCGGCGAGGGGGCGCTCGCCTTTTGCCGCGAGAACGGTGTCGCGTTCTGCGAGCCCGAGTATTTCTACACCGCAGCGCGGTGGCGGGAACTGCAGCGCGCGCTCGAACATCCGGATGGCGAGCCGCCGCAATATGGCACGGTGGGCGCCGTCGCCCGAGACTCCCGCGGCGACCTCGCCGCCGCCACCTCGACCGGAGGGATGACGGGAAAGGCGCCTGGCCGGGTTGGCGACACGCCGATCGTCGGCGCCGGTACCTATGCCGACAATGCGACCTGCGCAGTCTCCGCGACGGGTCACGGCGAGTTCTTCATCCGGTACGCCGCCGCCTTCGCGATCGCCGCACACCTGCGCTGCGCCAGTCAATCCCTGGACCGGGCGGCGCGGGGGGTGATCGACGAGCTCGGAGCCGCCGGTGGCTCCGGTGGTGTCGTCGCGGTCGATCGCGACGGTGCGCTCGCCTTGCCGTTCAACACCGCGGGGATGTATCGCGGCTATGTCCGGAGCGGCGAGGCGATCCACACCGCGATTTACGACGAGCCTTACCGATAGGATTAGGCCGCGGCATCGTGCTCGGGCTCATGGCGCGTCCCAGGCCGCCCGCATTGCCGCCGCGATGTCGTCTAGCGCCGGCTGTGCTGCCTGCACGATCTTCCCCATCGCCAGGAAGCCGTGGATCTGGTCCGGAAAATGCCGCAACTGCACCGGAACGCCCGCCTGCTGCAGCTGGCGGGCATAGGCTTCGCCTTCATCGCACAGCACGTCGTTGCCGGCCGTTAGCACCAACGCGGGCGCGACCCCGGAGAGATCGGCGGCGCGCAATGGCGACGCGCGCCAATCATCGACATCGGCGGGCTCGCGCAGATACTGCTCGTAAAACCACTTCATCGTCGGCCGGGTAAGCAAATAGCCCTCGGCGAAACGCTCGTGGGAGGCGTGCGTCATCGCGCAATCGACGGCCGGGTAGAGCAATGCCTGACAGCGCAACTTCGGTGCTCCCCGATCACGGGCAATGAGGCTCACCACCGCCGCGAGGTTGCCGCCGGCGCTGTCGCCGCCGACCGCCAGGCGCTCGCCGTCGACGCCGAGGGCTGCGCCCTTCTGCGCGACCCATGAAGTCGCGGCAAAGCAATCCTCGACCGCCGCCGGAAATTTGTGCTCGGGAGCGAGACGGTAATCGACCGCGACGACGATGCATTGCGCCGCATTGGCGAGATGGCGGCAGAGGCTGTCATGGGTGTCGAGATCGCCGATGACCCAGCCGCCGCCATGGAAATAGACCAGGGCGGGAAGGATTTCTCCGTAAGCCGTCGCCGCGCCGCGATAGAGCCGCAACGGGATGGCCCCACCGGCCGGCCTTGGCGCCGAGAGTTCGCGAATTTCCGCGACCGGCGGCGGATCCGGCGCCAGCACTTCGCGCGCCGCGAGAAACAGTTCGCGCGCCTCGGGCGCGCTAAGCGTCTCGTAGGGCGGCCGTCCGGATAGCCGCACCATCTCGAGAACGCGCTCGGCATCGCGATCGAGCGCCATTGAGGGGGCCCTCCCCATTAAGGATCGACTTTGTCATTTTAGACTCGGCGGCGCTGTGCACCAGACCATCAATGAGGCAGACGCAGAAAAGCCCCGGTCGGGGGAGACCGGGGCTTCTGTGGCCTGCCGGTGTGCCGGTCCAACAGGCCGATCCGCATCGTTGGGGGACATAACGATGCCGCGATCAACATGCCGATATTCTACCGAAAAAGCAATTCCAAATCGACCAAATTAACTAAGAATTGGGTACACCTCATACATGCCCTTTATCGCTTCTGCGTCCTCGCCGCCGGAGGGGCCTGATCTCGGCGGTGATCCCATGGGGGGTCTTCACCCGTTATGTGCTCAACAGCGCCGCGTCCTGGCCCGAGCCGATGGCGATTTTGTTGCCCGTCGAGGCGTACATCTGGATGGTGAGCCGCCCGCGGTCGTCGCTTCGAGATTTTTCCTCATATTCTCGACCGCCTGGACGGTCGGATAGCCTTGGGTGCACCTCGGATGTCTTGAATACCCTCTTTTGGGTGGGACTTGGCGCCTGTGCCGATCACGCCGAGCAGCGATACCGCCATCGCGAACTGCGATGCTAGGTGTCTCCCCATTACGTAACCTTCATTCTCATCCTGTTCGCCGCCCAAATGTTGGTCAGGTCTACGATAAGCCAGCGGCTTACGGAAGGGGCAGCGTTTTTTCTGTTGACAGCCGAGCCCGGCTCTCCTCACGGCGAGGCTTGAACCGGGAGGTGTCGAACTGTATTGGCGCAGCCTTCGCCAGCCACTCGATATTCGTAAATCGGGATTTTTACCGCGCTTCCCCTGATTTTCTCATGGCCGATCGAGACCAGTCGCGCATCTTCGTCGCGCAGGCACTCGACGACATCCCCGGAAATTGCACACGCGACATTGTGTGTCTTTGCTGCTTCCTCCATGCGGGCGGCGATATTGATCGTGGTGCCGTAGACCCCAATGGCGCGCTTGGTGTCGCCCTGCTCGCTGACTACGACCTCGCCGCCATGGACACCGATACGAAATGACGGGACGACGCCAAACTGCGCCAGATACTCGCTGCGCTCTCGCCGGATCGTCGCAAAGACCGCATCGATCGCCCGCAAGACCCTGTTATCTCTGATCGCCTCGCGCCAATCCCAAAGCGCAATCAAGCCATCGCCCTTGTACAGGTAGATGTCCCCCCCGTAATCGGTGATCGGCTTGGAAATGTCGAAGAGAAACTTGCCGACCAGGGACTTCGTGCGAACCGCGCCAAGCTCCTCGGCAAGCCCGGTGGAGTTGTTGATGTCGAGAAAGACGAGGATTTTCTCCTGCAAGACAGGCCGATGATAGGTGCCGAGCGTAAGGTGGAACAGGGTTTCGATGCCGATGAAATGAACAGCTCGCATCACGACGATGCCGATGACGGAAAACGCGATTACCACCGGGATCACCAGCGGCAGCCTGCCATACGGCACCGGAAGGGCGTAAAATGGCCAAAGAATCACGTGAGTGACATGGATCGCGATTAGGAACAGGATAACCACCACAATCGTGTAAACCACAATCGCGCGCAGCGGATGAATGCTGCGGATCCACCGGCCTCGTAGGCTCTGGACATAAAACTCCTCAAAAAGACCGACCCCGATGCCGACAAAGATGGCATTGAGAACCCCAAAGATTACAGGACGCCCGTTGGCGCTGGTCACCAACCAAGCCAGTACCGCAAAGATCAAGACGGCCAACAGGATCGATGTAAACTTCCGCCGAGTCGAAATGGAGAGCGGGACAAAGGCTACGTCCATGGTGGTCGTGATCGCCTATTTCTGCCGAGAGAAGCGGACAAATCCGTTGCGGTTCGGCATCTCCAGCTTTGCCAAGGTCTGCGCATTAAGGACCGCGCTCGCCCCGATGATACCATTGAGTTGGAGAATGTATGCGCAGACTGCGTAAATCTCGTCGTTGCTCAGCGATCTGGCGCATTCGCCGGCATCGCGAGGCGCACATCGTCGAACAGATACCGGGGATGCCGGAGTGGTGGCGCTCGAAGTGGAGGCCGTTCGGAGTGATCGTGCCGTTGAGCCTCTGAAGGGGCGTTCGCGATGCGCCGGTGTCCGTGCGCGGCGCACTTGCAAACGTCCAGACGATCTTCGCTTCAAACTTTGACGGCTGCCCGTAACCGGTAAAGGGCGCGCCCGGCTCCGTCATCCATGCTTCCACCGAAAGCTCCGCGGCGTCGAACGCAGACCGAGCAGAAATCGCCCCCGCGCCGCCCAAAAACAGCCCCCGCGACAAGCAGAGCCCGCCGATGCAGAAGGTCGTTACCCGCGGCTGATTCCGGCACCTCACCCGCCGATCGCTTCCTGCCGATTTCTCTCCCTATATGCCGAGCGGCTGCTTCCGGCGAGAGCATGCCGCTAGAGATGGCCGGCGCAAACACGAGGTGCCGGCAGCCGTTGGCTCGACCATTCGGCAGTTGGCTGGCGGCGGCGATCGATGCATTGTTGTCCAGCTACACGTGGCGAGAGATGAGCTATGCGATTAAGCATCGTGACGTTTTTGCGTCCGGGTACGGAGCCGCGCGATCGTCCGCTCGGCCGTATCGTCGATTACGCCCGCCGCATCGAAAAGCGGGGATTTCCCGGGATCTGGGTCACCAACTCGGTCGGGCGCGGCCGGCCCACCCTCGACCCGCTGGTCGCGCTCGGGGTGCTGGCGGCCGCGACCGAACGGGTCGAGCTCGGCACTGCCGTGCTGCAAGTCTCGCTGCGCAATCCGATCGAGCTCGCCCATCGCGTGCAGTCGGTTCAGGCGGTGTCGGGCGGCCGCTTGCGGCTCGGCGTCGGCAGCGGTTCGACCCAAGCCGATTTCGATCTCCTCGGCGCCAATTACGATCAGCGCTTTCGCACCCTGATGAGCTCGTTGGAAATCATGCGGCGGGCTTGGCGCGGCGAGCCGGTCAACGGCGGCACGTTGTCGCCCTGGCCGGGATGCGAGGGCGGGCCTCCGGTACTGCTCGGCGCCTGGCGCAATCCGCGCTGGATCACTTATGCGGCAAAACAGTGCCAAGGCTGGATCGCCTCGGGTCTCTACAGCAGTTGGGAGGATCTCGAAAACGGCATGCGCCTCTATCGCGAAGCCGGCGGCACCAACGCTGTCCTGGCCAATGTTGTGGTCGACCTCAGCGCCCAGGCCGAAGCCGGCAGTCTGGCCGAGCGCGCGAAGGTCTCACTCGTCTGTCTGCCCGACGATGCGCGCCAACGGCTGAAGCGCCTCGAGCAAATCGGCTTCGACGAGGTTCTGCTCGTCTCCCCCACCGGCACGCTCGACGAGCTCGAACGCGTCCGTGATTTTCTCTAGGGGCAGAATTGTAATGTTTCTGTTGCCTGCGGAATACAAAGCGAGGGGAGGTGGTTGGCATGCGGTATGAGTTCTACTATTGGGCCGGGATACAAGGGCGCGGCGAGTTTGTCCGATTGGCGCTGGAGGAGGCCTGCGCCGACTATGTCGACGTTGCAAGACAGGTAGGCGGCGAGAATGCAATGATGCTTCTGCTCGACGGCACCGGGTCCGGAAATCTGCCGTTTGCGCCGCCGTTCCTGAAAACGGGGGAGCTGATCATCGCTCAGACCGCCAACATCCTGCTCTATCTCGGCGCTCATCACGGCTTGGCGCCGGCGGACGAGGCGGGCCGGTTGTGGGCGCATCAGCTGCAGCTGACTATCGCCGATTTTGTGGACGAGGCTCACGATACCCATCATCCGATAGCCAGCAGCCTCTATTACGAAGACCAGCGCCGGGAAGCGCGGGCCCGCGCCGCTGATTTCCTGAAATCGCGGGCGCCAAAATATCTCGGCTATTTCGAACGGGTGCTGGAGCGCAATAGGGCCGGCCCGGCCCATCTGGTCGGTGCGGAGCTGAGCTATCCGGATTTGTCGCTCTTTCAACTAGTGGCGGGTATGCGCTACGCCTTCCCGCGCGCCATGGCGCGGCTCGAGCCGAAATACCCCGGGGTCGTGGCGCTGTACGACCGGGTTACGGCGCTGCCCCGCATCGCCGCCTACCTCGTGTCGGACCGCCGGATCCCCTTCAATGAGCACGGCATCTTTCGGCATTACGCAGAACTCGACAGCGCGGCATAGCCGAAAGAAACCGGGATGGCCATTCGTAGGGGCGAGCAGCTTATGCAATCGCTGCGGGACGGCCGCCAGCTGTTCATCGACGGCGGCCGGGTAGAGGACGTCACGACCGATCGCCGCTTTGCCGCAGCGGCGCGCAGCCTCGCTGAGCTCTATGACATGCAGCACGACCCGGCGCTGATCGACCGGATGACCTTTCTCTCGCCGACCAGCGGCGAGCGCGTCGGACTGTCGTTTATCGAGCCGCGCTCGGTCGGCGATCTGATCTGTCGCCGCGACATGGTGAAGATCTGGGCGGACGCGACCTGCGGAATGTTCGGCCGCAGCCCCGATTACATGAACATATTCATCACTGCTTTCGCTTCGGCAGCCGAAGAATTTGGAAAGACGGACAAGAGCTTCGCTAACAATATTCGCGGCTACCACGAGTATATTCGCGAGAACGACATCTGCATGACTCATACCTTGATCAACCCGCAGGTCGATCGCTCGCAGCCCGTGGAGAAACAGGACAAGGACTTAGCGGCGAAGATCGTCAAGGAGACAGACGCCGGTATCGTCATTCGCGGCGCGCGCATGGTGTCGACCCTGTGCGCCTATTCTGATGACCTTCTCGTGCTCCCGTCGACCTACATCGCCAACAGCAGGGAAGCCGAGCCTTACGCCTTCGGGTTCAGCGTGGCTGTCAACGCCCCCGGTCTGCGGTTTATTTGTCGCCCCTCGGTCATTCACCAGAACGCCGCCTCGCCGATGGACTATCCGCTTTCGGCGCGCTTTGACGAGACCGATGCGATGGTGATCTTCGACGACGTGCTGGTGCCGTGGGAGCGGGTCTTCATCCATCGCGATCCCGAGCTGTGCAACGGCCTCTATAACCGTACCGGCATCATGCCGCAGATCATGCACCAGTTTTCGACCAAGAACCTGGCGAAAGCCGAGTTCATGATGGGCCTAGCCTTCGCCATCGCCAAATCGACCAACATCGACCAGCATCTGCACGTCCAGGGCATGCTGGCCGAGCTGATCCAGTACACCGAGTTCGCCCGCGCTTGCCTACGCGCGAGTGAGGCCGATGCGGGGCCGGGACCGGGCGGCGTAATGAACCCGGCGGCGATGCCGCTGTGGACCGTGCGGATGATGTTTCCGAAAATGTTCGTGCGGATGTGCGAGATCATGCAGATCTTGGGTGCCGGTGGGCTCGTCGCGGTCCCCTCTCATGCCGAGCTGACCGGGCCGGCGGCCGCCGACGTCGCTACCTATTTCCAGGCGGCAAATGCCGATGCCGCGACGCGGATCAAGCTGTTTCGCCTCGCCTTCGACACGGCAGTGTCGTCCTTTTCCGGTCGCCAGCAGCTATATGAGCGGTATTATTCTGGCGACCCGGTGCGCCTTGCCGGCACGCTCTACGGCCTATACGACAGAGACGCCCACATCAATCGCATTGTCGCAATGCTCGACGAGCTGGAGGTGCGTCACCCTCCCCCGGTCGTGGGGGAGGGTTAGGCCGTCGCTATCCGCTTGCCAAAGCATCGATTTCCGCGTCTTCCGGAAATCTGCCTAGCTGTTTTTTTGAGAAGACGAGCTTTCCGTCGATGGTGATTTCGAACACGCCCGACACTCCTTTGACGAGTTCGACTTCTTCTGCGCCGCGTTCCATGAGTTTGGCCTTCGCACGGAGGGCCCGAGGTTCATAGTTTCAAGGTACGCAGTATTCGATCCTGACTTTCATTACCGCCACCTCGTTCAGCAACCAACCGCGTGCAGCTTACCACGGCCCGAGCGGTTGGGGCCATGGTCCTGTCTCACCCGCTCGGCCCTTTCCGAGCTATACAGCGAGTCCCTGTGACCGTCGGGTGAGCCTGATGCTGGACTTCAGCGCGGCCGAAATTGAGGCGGTGCGCCTGAGCCTGCGCATCGCGTTTTGGGCAATGGCCGGCAGCTTGCCCTTTGGGCTGGCGACGGCAATCGTTCTGGCGCGCGGCCGGTTTTACGGCAAGAGCCTGCTCGACGGCGTGGTTCATCTGCCGCTGGTGATGCCGCCTGTCGTGACTGGTTACCTGCTGCTGCTGCTGTTCGGTCGCCACGGACCGCTCGGCCGATTTCTGGAGGAATCCTTCGGCATCGTCTTCGCGTTTCGCTGGACCGGCGCGGCACTCGCCTGCGCAATTATGGGGTTTCCGCTGCTGGTACGCGCGATCCGGCTGTCGCTGGAGGCAGTTGACCGCAGGCTCGAAGAGGCTGCCGGCACACTCGGCGCCAAGAGGATCTTTGTGTTTGCGCTCGTGACGTTGCCATTGACCGCCCCGGGGATCGTCGCCGGCATGGTATTGTCCTTCGCCCGAAGTTTGGGCGAATTTGGTGCGACAATTACGTTTGTGTCCAACATCCCCGGCGAGACCCGGACGATCGCTTCGGCGATATACATCCTGACCCAGACTCCGGGCGGCGATGTCGGCGCGCTGAGGCTTACTCTGGTCTCGATAGCGCTGTCATTTATCGCGCTCATCGCCGCCGATATTCTGGCAAGGCGCATGGGCCGGAGCCTTTCCGGCGACTGAAGCCGATGCTCCAAGTCGATATCGAGCACCGGCTCGCCGATTTCGCGCTCGACATTCACTTTCGCGCCGGGCGCGGTCTGACCGCGCTGTTCGGCCGTTCGGGCGCCGGCAAGACATCAGTCGTAAACGCGATCGCCGGCCTGCTTCATCCGCGCCGGGGGCGCATCGTCATGGACGGCTCGGTCCTGCTCGACACCGAGCACGGCATCTGCGTCCCGACGTATCGACGGCGGGTCGGCTATGTCTTCCAGGAGGGTCGGCTTTTTCCGCACCTTACCGTCAGGAAAAACCTGCTGTTCGGCCGCTGGTTCGCCCCGTCTCGGGAAAGGCGCGCCTCCAGTCTCGACGATATCGTCGATCTGCTCGACATCGCTCCGTTGCTCGACCGCCGGCCGGGCCGGCTCTCGGGCGGCGAGAAACAGCGCGTCGCGATCGGCCGGGCTCTGTTGGCCAGCCCGCGGTTGTTGCTGATGGACGAACCCTTGGCGTCACTCGATGCGCGGCGCAAAGATGAGATTCTGCCCTACCTCGAACGGTTGCGCGACGAGGCGAGGGTGCCGATCGTCTATGTCAGCCATTCCATCGCCGAGGTCGCCCGCCTCGCCACGACGATCGTACTGATTTCGACTGGCCGGGTGCACGCCGTAGGTCCGGTGCCGGAAGTGATGGGCCGCGCCGAGCTCTATCCGCTGGCGGGCCGTTTCGAAGCCGGGGCGGTTCTCGCGGTGCGCATTGCGGCGCACGACCCGCGCTGGAGTTTGTCCCAGCTTACCGGGGATTTCGGCAAGCTCACGGTGCCCCGTCTGGATGCACCTGTCGGCACCGCGTTGCGGGTGCGCATCCGCGCGCGCGATGTGATCCTGGCGATCAATCGCCCCACCGGCATCAGCGCGCTCAACGTGCTCGTGGCTCGGGTTGAGCGGCTCGTTCCGATCGAGGAGGGGGCGCTCGAAGTTCAGCTCCGCCTGGGCGCCGAACGCCTGTTGGCGCGAGTGACCAGACGTTCGGGCGACGCATTGGGCCTGGCCGCCGGACGCGAGGTCTTCGCCGTGATTAAAACGGTCGCAATCGATCGGCGCAGTCTTTCGCGGCAAGGCGAGACCGCCGAACTCGATGACGAAATGGAAACCTTCGATAGCTGAAATTGAGTATTGTCTCGCGACGACAACTGCAGGAATTCGCGACGCATCTCACCGGACCTTCGCACATGGACAACCTTATCGGACGTGTCGTGGTGGCGGGCTCGCAAATGACCGCGGCCCTCGAAGTCGACGCTCTCACCGAGGACCCCGTTCGCATCGGCGCGATGGTCAACGCGAGAAGCGCGCTCCTCGACGTGATCGGAACGATCGGCGAGATAAAATACCGAAGGGGGTCGATTCTACGCCGCGTAGCCTAATCGTCGTCGATCTGCTGGGCGAGATAATTCCCATGGTCGAGGGCCGGCCGCAGTGCAGTCGGGGCGTCTCGCATTATCCTGTTGCCGGAACGCCTGTTCAAGCCGCGACGGAGGCCGACCTAACCGTGGTCTACACCCCGGCCATCGGTCACCAACGTCAGTATCGGCACCCTCTACCATGACCCGAAGCGCTCGGCCTTTATCGTCGTCGACGAGCTGTTGGCAAGAATTTTGCGACGCTCGGGGCGACCGGCTCCGGAAAATCATGCGCGGTGACACTGTTGGTGCTGGCGATACTTGCCGAGCATAAATATGTGCATTCGTCTTGTTGGATCCCCACACGAATATGGAAAAGCGCTCGGTAACGGGAATAGCGGCACGGCGAAGCGAAGCTTTCTCCACCCAACCCTGGGGCGGGGCTTTGTCATTGCTAAGCGCAGGAGAAGGGCCAATCACTGAGTCGGGCTGTCTATCGGCGGACGTATTGGCATCGGAAGTTACTGATGTGCATTACTCGCCGAATTCCGCCGCGCTGTTCAGGGAAATTGGCCCCAAGTTTGCAGCCGATCTTTCGGTGTTGGATCCGGTCATCACCGGGGCGCGGCCGACGCGAAACTACGCCTATCTCGTGTTGGATAAACTTTACGGCATCGCGTCGGTCAAGTCCTTCCGGTAGGCCATTGCTTGCCAATATTCGCCAAGCGGGATGAACGGCACGTCTTCCCAGAGCTGCTTCTGCAGATCGACGCAGATCCGCTTTTGCTGCTCCAAATCTGCTGTGTCGAGCCGTGCTGCCCGGATGTTTCGCGGTGTTCTATAGCGTGCGCCGCGCCTGAACGACGGTGGAGGGCGGCGGGGCCGCACCACGAGGTTGTTTCGCCGCCCCGCCTTCGCTATATCCCGCCGTCGGTCGGCGGAATGCAGCTCGGCATGGTCGAGCTCTGCTGGGATCGGCGGTTTGGTGATCGGACCTTTCCCCGCCGAATCCCAAGGCATCGGTAGGCAGGAGTTGCCTGTGGTTGCAATCATTGACGGGAAGGAGGAGGCGGGTGGCGCGCGGTGTATCGAGTTCAAAGTCTACCGGAGCCCGACCGATTCCGATCGGGCTCTCGGGAGCTGGCGCTTCCCCGAAAGCGGAAGAGCAATCGACCAGAGTAAGCCCGGCAACACGATAGAGGCAGATTTTCGGTTCGCCGTGGACTGCGCCGATCAGCACGCCATTCCGTTCGTGTGGGTCAACGACCCCGACGAGCTGTTTCCGCCTTGGATCCGCCCGAGATAAGCCCGTCGAATGTTCTTCACCTTTCCCGACGACGCGCGCTGGAATGCCGAACAACAGGCGGTGGAGTTCGGGGTCGAAATCGGCGAATACCGCGGCGTCGTCCGGGTGCCGCGGCGCGTCTTCCAACGCCTGTTGCCCGAGCGGCCCACCCCGGAGCGCTGCGTCGAGGCCTACTACCTGCAACGCACCCGGTTCGAGAGCATTGCCGAGCGGAAGCTGCGTCAGTGCCAGCTGACCGAGGACGGCAACGTCGAGATCAGCGGACGCGACGTCCGTGACGGCTCAGCCGCCCCGAGAGCGCTACGATAATGCGTCCGCGCTCCGGTCAGGACGCGCCCATCGGCTTATATTGGCTGGCGATTTTGCCGGCCGCCGCGAGGATGTCTCTAGCCTCGGCTGTGGTGAAGGCTTGCGTAGTGACCGAGCCCTCGATGCCGCCGCCGCCCGCTGCGATGAACGCCAGAATGCTTGCGGCCTTTGCGTCTGGCATTTCCGAGATGACCATGAAGTCGTACTGGCCGAGCGTGAAGTAGAACGAGACCAACTTCCCGCCCGCCTGCTCGCAGAGCCTCGAAATGGCGGCGTGCCGGTCCTCCGGCTTTGCCAAGCCGCCCTTGATGTATTCGCGGGTGAAGCGACCTTGCGTGACGAACAATGGCATGACGAACCTCCCGTTTTGTCCCGCGATCTCGCCTATCCGGCTGTCGCATCATTAGTTTAGCACCCGGCGAGCCTCGAAGCCACGGGCGACTTCAATGCCGACAGCTCAATGCCGACAGCTCTATGCCGACAGCTCAATGCCGACAGCTCAATGCCGACAGCTCAATAAGTGTCGAAGACTGCTTGATACGCGGCGCCCTTCTCGCCCACGGCGGCGGCTTCCGCGGAGGTCGGGTGATCCGGATCGGCCGCCGGCAGCAGGCTGCCGAACTTCATCAGGCAGACCATCAGCAGCAGCCGGTGCCGGGCATTGGAGGCGGTCCGCCCGTAAGGGGTAAACCCTTCGACGACAAAGCCGGCCAGCGACGCCGATTTCAGCATGTGTCCGGATCAACGCGAGAAGATCCACCGCCGCCTCGGGATCGACCGTGCTGTCATGGTCCCAATAGCTGGCGTCCTTGGCGATCGCCACCTGGGGGATCGCCGTGTCGAGCAGTGCCCCGTCCGGCCCCTTGATAGCGACGGGAACGGTGGCGATGCGTGAGCTTTCGCGGCGCACGCCGGTTGCCTTGGAGGGCAGTGAGGTGAGCTTCACCTCGGACCGCCAGGTGTGGCGCGGGGTCGGCAGATAGTGGAGGAGTGGCGGCCCGTGATGGCCTGCTGCGCCGAGAATTCCGCCGTGACCGCCGGTTGCCACATAGTCGCCCGACCGCGCGTCGGCCTTCTGGACGGCGCGAGCGGCGAAAACCCGCTGCTCCTGGATCAGCACCGCGCCGGCGCGGTTGCGGCCCTGTTCGTCCTGCCAGATCCGCGAGGTGATGTATTCAACCGAATCGACAATGTTCTTCGGCCCGTCATTGCTAATCATGCCATGCGGGCGTTGGGCGGCATTGCCGCAAATCGGCAGGGTCGTGTCGATCAGCAGGTTGAACCAGTAGATCGTCTCCTCGATCCGGGGGCTGCCCTCGGTCCAGATCGCGCCGTCATACTTGCCGCTCGCGAGGATCTGCTGGACCGCATTGGCGGCCCGCGCCGGCGCCGATGCGGCGAGGTGCGGGGGCTTGTACGGGAAGAAATCGGCGCCGCGGCTTTCTGGCGGGATGTCCCCCGAGCCGGCATCGGTGGGGCGCTCAGCCGGCAGGCCCTTCGTGTAGCCGGACGGCGGCAGGACGCGATAGAAGTCGATCTCGGCCTTGCCGGAGTTCAGGTTGCCGGTGCCGTGGTCCGCCGATGTGCAAGCGATCAATCTCTTCGAAGCTGCGCGACGCGTCCGGGAAGAAGCCTTGCCGGGCGTTCGGTTCGGGGGCGCCTGGGAAGGCGCACTCCTCTTCCCACGCGGCGCCGTCCGCCTGCAGCGCCACATAGGGCAGCGGGTACAGCCCGTCCTCCGGGCGCAATTCGATTTCGTAGACCGGCTTGTCCTCACCGCTCTGCCGCTCTTTGTGCACCTGCCCGGTGCGGTCGACATAGCCGTCGGGCAGTCCGTAAAGTTCCGCCACATCGGCTTCCAGCGGATGCGCGCTGAACTGCTCGACATAGACCTTGACCGGGGCGGCCAGGCGCTGCGCCCGGAGCACGTCGAACCGCGCCGGCGAGCCATCGGCATTGGTCAGCGGCGGCAGCCCGTGCTTCGCTCGCGCCTTGTTCGACGTGACGAGCGGCGGCGTGTTCTGGATCGTGGCGTTGGGGCCGGCCAAATGTGCGATGCGCGGTTTCCCGGTCATCATGTTCGACCTCCTCTTCGGTACCGGCCGATCTGCCGCTCTGCCAAAGCCCGAGCACTTATTTTACTGCACTGAAGAACTGATATACGGCCGAGTAGCGCATACGCGCCTGCTGCGCCCGGTGGCCCGCATCGCAGCCGGTGCTTGGGGCCAGTCCGCCCTTGGTTTCCGTACGACGGATATAGGCGACTTTGGACAGAGCGCCCGGCCCCTTATGGCTCTTGGCGCGCAGCATCAGCCATTGAATGGCGCCTGGTTCAGGTGCATCGGCCTTTGCGACAACCTCGCCGACGACCTCGGAGCCGTCATCGATCTTCCACGTCGGACCCGCAAAGTGTGCGCCGACCTGTCGACCTTGCTTGTCGAAGAGATTGGCGTCGGGCGCCTTGAACGACCACTCGAAGCCGCCGTCCTTGGGATCACAGGTGTAGATCTGGACACCCTCTGCGACGACTTCGAGCACTGGTGTCGAACCTTCGGGCGGTGCTACGGCTGCTTGGTCAGCGCCGGCCGTAAAGGTACTCGCGCCGGTCAAAATTGCCGCCGCGATGCCGCAAGCCAAGGTCCTCACGAGGCGTCTTCATTGCCAGATCTCCCGCTTTCCTCACCTGGCCGGCGTCGGCGCGTGCGGGTGAAGCAAGCCGGCGTCGCGAAGATCGGCCCACAATGCCGCCGGGATCGGATGGCGCAGCAGCTTCACATTGGCGTGAAATTCGTCAACGTTGCGCGGGCCCGGGATGACCGCGGCCACTGCCGGATGGGCAAGCGGGAATTGCAGCGCTGCTGCGGCGAGCGGCACGCGGTGGCTGTCGCAGACCGCCTCGATCGCTTTGACCCGAGCGGCGATATCGGGCGGTGCCGTCTTGTAGTTCCAGGTCTCTCGGCCGGCGAGAATGCCGGAATTGAGCGGGCCGCCGACAACGATAGACGTCCCGGCTTGCTCGCATTTCGGAATCAGATCGTCGAGTGGCGCCTGTTCGAGCAAGGTATAGCGGCCGGCGAGCAGGAAGGCATCCCAGTCGCCCCACTCCATCGCCTCTAGCAGCACCTCGCGCTCGTTGACGCCGATGCCGATCGCCCGCACCGTGCCGTCGGTCCGCAGTTTTTCGAGCGCGCGATAGCCGCCGTCGCGCAAATTGCGCATCAGCCGAGGATGGGCTTCCGCGCCGTGCTGCATCGCGCCGATGTCGTGCACGTAGAGGATGTCGATCCTCGCCAGCCCGAGCCGCTGCAGGCTGTCCTCGAAAGAGCGCATGACCCCGTCATAGGAGTAGTCGTAGACAGGGTCGAACCGCAGCGGATGGCGCCGTTCCGTGTCCTCGGCCGCAGTCAAGCAAGGGCGGAGCAGGCGCCCGACCTTTGTCGACAGCACCCATTGATCACGGGGGACCCAGCGCATCGCATCGCCGACGCAACGCTCGGCCTGCCCGACACCGTAATACGGGGCGGTGTCGATGTAGGAAACTCCGGCCGCCCAGGCGGCTCCGACGATGGCTTCGGCCTCTTGCCGCGAGACTGCGATACGGCTGCCGCCGAGCGTCGCGCAGCCGAGACCCAGCTCCGTCACTTCGACCGAAGTCCGTCCAATCCTTCGCTTCTCGAAAGCGGGCATCGCGCTCTCCTGCTGTCGTTCCACATCGCTTCGTTCGAGCCGAGCATACACCGTTTTGCGCCTTGGTCCGTGGGGGCAGTGCGGCAGTATATGCCCGAGGTACACACGGCGAATGAGGATCAGTGATGGGCGGTATTCTCGCGCAGCTGTACAATGAAGCGCGACTTTCTCGTACTGGCGGGAGCGGCCGGTCCCAGAAACGCTAGTCCGGGCCGCGTTCGAGATGGCCTCGCTCGGCCCGACGAGCGCCAATTGCGAGCCCTTGCGTCTGGTTCTGGTGCGCAGCCCCTAGGCCAAGGAACGACTACTGTCCTGCGTCTCGTCGGGGAATTTCGAAAAGGTGCGGACAGCGCGGATTACTGCGATTGTCGCGTATGACCGGGTTTTTTTTGAGCTGTTGCCGCGGCTCTACCCTCAAAGTGACGGGCGGGGGTGGTTTACCACCGATCCGGCGCTCGCCGAGGACACAGCTCTCCGCAATTCCTCACTGCAGGGCGCCTATTTCATGTTGGCCTTGCGCGCCCATGGGCTCGATTGCGGGCGATGTCCGGGTTCGACGCCGCCAAGGTCAACCGCAAGTTCTTCCCGGACGGCCAATGGCGACGAATTTACTGTTGAATATCGCGGACGGCGATCGCAACCGCTGCGCCCAACGCTGCCACGCCTCGGCTTTGACGCAGTCGCGCGTTGGGGATCATCGAGAGTCAGGCCCCCAGTTCCGCAACGGGGTCGCTGCCAAAGAGCCATTCTTCAGCGATCGTGCCGTCGCCGTTGTCTACAGTCACTTTGGCGGGCTCGTCGGATTCGGCGAGTCGAACAGCCTCGGCAATCGCCTCCTCACGGCCGGGGAATCCGCTCCGTGGTTGATCTTCTCCTTCCTTTGTCACTGTCCAACCCTGCTCGGTCGGATGAACACGATAAACGTGGCGTCCCAACATAATCGCTTTCCTTGCGGTTGCGTCCGATCGACCCGCCAACACTCGGCTCGGCAGCGTGTTCCCGTGGGTGAAATACGAAGACCGTCTAAAAAAAACCGGCGTCGGCGAAAGCCGACACCGGTAAGGTTGCGGGTGGCAAACCCGCGACAGGGAGACTTTGCCAAGCCGGACTCAGAGAAAGGGGCGAGTGTCCGGCACCTCGCCTAGCGTGCTAACCCCCCCTCCAAAAAAAGGTTCCGAGCGATGCTGAGTAAATCGTCGTGACCCGCGCGGGGCCTCCGAGAGACTACGCGGAGCCTGCCATATGCGCCGACTTGGCAAGGCCACGGTGCGTTCGCGGCGGCAGACCTGCGCGCTTAACGGCGATTCGCGAATGGTGAGCCGGTCCGCGCGAACGTCGGGGCAGGTCGTAGGGAACCCTCGATTCGCTCATCACAGCTTCGGCCCTCTCTTCCGGCACCGCGCCGGTTAGCCTCCGTAGGGCCTCCCTGCCGCGCGACAACCGCGAGCGGATCGTCCCGACTGGCACGTCGAGAACCGCGGCTACCTCCTCGTAGCGCATGCCCTCCAATCCGACGAGCAAGATGACCAATCGCTGCTCCTCCGGCAGCTGGGCGATCGCGCGCTCCAGGTCACGCAGCTCGAGCCGCTTACCTTGCTGCGGTGCGCGGCTCAGCATCGGCTCGGTTTCGTTTAGCGCCACCGTGGCGCCTTCCCTTACGGCGCGCCTGATACGATTGACATATTGGTTGTGCAGGATTGTGAACAGCCAGGCACGAAGATCGGATCCCTCCTGCCAGAGATGTAGCTTACCGAGAGCACGGGTCAGGCAGTCCTGCACGAGATCATCGGCGCTGACAACGTCGTGCGTCAGTGCGCGGGCATAACGCCTCAGGCGCGGGATTTCGGCTTCGATGTCATGGTAGGTATCGGCCACAAGCGCTCCTCCGGCTCTCGCGATCGGCGGACAGCCGATCCGAACCAGGCCGAGTGTAGGGGTGGGCAGTAATCCGATGATGTCACAGGAACCGGTTTTCTGTAAGAATTTGTAACTATATGTATGTTGATCGAAGGTGACCCCGGTTCCCCGACCGCAGTATTGTCGGCGGAGTCGGATCACGTTGGAGGTAGTGGAAGCTCGCCGGCATGACTGACAACGGTCACATCCTAATCGTCGACGACCAGCGCGAAATCTGCGACCTCGTCCAGGAGTATTTGTCCGGCGAGGGGTACCGGGTTTCTACCGCTCAGGACGGCGCCGAGATGCGCAGGTCGATGGCGCAATCCCCGGTCGATCTCGTTATTCTCGATCTGATGCTGCCCGGTGAGGACGGGCTGACTTTGGCCCGCTCGCTGCGTCAGGAATTGAGTGTCGGGATCATCATTCTGACCGGGCGGGGCGAGATCGTCGATCGCATCATCGGTCTCGAAATGGGTGCGGACGACTATCTCCCCAAGCCATTCCACTTGCGCGAACTCCTGGCACGAGTCAAAAGCGTCCTTCGCCGTGCGTCGTCGCGCAGTGCCGACAGGCAGGGTGCCCCGCCGCGCTCAAAGGCGCGATTTGCCGGCTGGAACCTCGATTTGTCGAGCCGCGAGCTTTACTCGCCTTCTGGCAAGGAGGTCAGACTTACCACCGGAGAGTTCGATCTGCTCGCAGCGTTTGTCAACAATGCCAATCAAGTGCTGACCCGGGATCGGCTGTTGGATCTTGCACGCAATCGTGAGGCCGGACCCTTCGACCGGACGATCGACGTCCAGGTCGGACGGTTGCGGCGCAAGCTGGAGGACGACCCGCAAAGGCCGATGATGATCAAGACGGTGCGCGGCACCGGTTATATCTTTACGCCGCCTGTCGAAGTGATTTAGGCGATCAGACGGTCAGGAAGCTGCGCACGGCCGCCTCGTCCATTTCTTCGCGGCGGCCGGACAGCACTACCTCGCCGCGCTGCATGACTAAATACGAAGCGGCGAGGTCGCGGGCGAATTCGAAATATTGCTCGACCAACAGGATAGCCATGTCGCCGCGTTCGGCAAGGGCGCGTATGACCCGCTCGATTTGCTTGATGATGGAGGGTTGGATGCCTTCGGTCGGCTCGTCGAGGATCAACAGGCGCGGCCGGGTGACGAGGGCTCGCGCGATGGCCAGCTGCTGCTGCTGGCCACCAGACAGGTCGCCGCCGCGGCGGTGCAGCATCTCCTTCAGCACCGGGAAAAGGGTGAATATCTCGTCCGGAATGTTGCGCACGGTGCGCGCCAGCGGTGCGAAGCCGGTCGCCAGGTTCTCCAGCACCGTAAGTCGCGGGAAGATCTCGCGGCCTTGCGGTACCAGCGCTAGACCCGTACGCGCACGTTCATGCGGTGGAAGCCCGTTGAGGAGGCGGTCCTCCCAGCAGATGCGGCCGGAACGGATCGGCTGAAGCCCGCAGATCGCCCGCAGCAGGCTGGTCTTGCCGACGCCGTTGCGGCCTAGGATGCAGGTCACTTCGCCCTTCCGCGCCGTCAGGCTGACGCGGCGCAGCGTGTGGCTGGCGCCGTAATAGAGATCGACGGCTTCGACCGACAGCATCGCTCAGCGGCCGAGATACACTTCGATCACACGCGGGTCGGCCTGAACATGGTCGATCGAACCTTCGGCCAGGACAGATCCCTCATGCAGCACGGTGACCCGCGCGCCGAGGCTGCGGACAAACGCCATGTCGTGGTCGACGACAATGATCGTGCGGTCCTTGGCGAGATCGAGGATCAACTCGGCCGTCTCTTCGGTCTCACGGTCCGTCATGCCGGCGACCGGCTCGTCTAGCAGCAACAGCGTGCGGTTGTGGATCAATAGCATGCCGATTTCGAGCCATTGCTTTTGGCCATGGCTCAAGGCGCCCGCCGGCCGGGCGCTCTGCTCCGTCAGCCCGATGCGAGCCAAGGTAGCGCCGATGCGATCGCGGCGGTCCGGGGTCAGGCGGGCAAACAGGGTCCCCAAAGTAGTGCGGCTGTCCGCCAGCGAGAGCTCGAGGTTTTCGAAGACTGTGAGGTTTTCGAAAACGGTCGGCCGCTGAAATTTACGGCCGATGCCAAGATTGGCGATTTCCGCCTCGTCGAGGCGGGTCAAATCCGCCGTCCCCTGGAAGAAGACCTCCCCCGAATCAGGCCGGGTCTTGCCGGTGACGACGTCCATCATTGTCGTCTTGCCGGCGCCGTTCGGACCGATGATCGTGCGCAATTCGCCCGAGTCGACGATCAGCGAGAGCTCGTTCAAGGCCTTGAACCCGTCGAAGCTGACCGTGACGCCATTGAGGTAGAGAAGGGTATCCGCTGTGCCCGCCGCGTTCACGCCTGCTCTCCTGCCGGGACCGGAGCCGTCGCTCGCGGCCGGGTCCAGCGTGCTTGCCGCAAAAGGCCAACGATCCCCGCCGGGAACACCAGTGTCGTCAGCACGAACAGAGCGCCGAGCATGAATAGCCAGGTTTCGGGGGCGGCGCCGGTCAGCCAGGTTTTCGCGGCATTGACGAGGATCGCCCCGACGATTGCTCCCGATAACGTGCCGCGCCCGCCGACCGAGACCCAGATCGCAATCTCGATCGAATTTCCGGGAGAAAATTCGCTCGGGTTGATGATGCCGACTTGCGGGACATAAAGCGCGCCCGCTATGCCGGCGAGGATCGCCGAGACGGTAAAGACGAAGAGTTTCGCGTTGGTCACCGAATAGCCGAGAAAGCGCACTCGGTTTTCAGCGTCGCGTAGAGCCAACAAGATGCGACCGAGCTTGGATGACGTGATGTAACGGCACAGCAGATAGCCTAGCAGCAAGGCGGTGACCGAAGCGAGGTAAAGGCCGAGCCGGGTCGCCGGCTGGTGCACGTCCCAGCCGAGGATGTCCTTGTAATCGGTCATCCCGTTATTGCCGCCAAATCCCATGTCGTTGCGGAAGAAGGCAAGCATCAGTGCGTAGGTCATCGCCTGGGTAATGATCGACAGGTAGACTCCGCTGACGCGGGAGCGGAAGGCGAGCCAACCGAAAACCAGCGCGAGCAGGCCGGGGACCAGGATCACCATCGCCGCAGCCCAGGCGAAATGGTCGAACCCCCACCAGAACCACGGCAGCTTCTGCCAATTGAGGAAAACCATAAAGTCAGGCAGCAGCGGATTACCGTATACCCCCCGAGTACCGATCTGCCGCATCAGGTACATGCCCATGCAGTACCCGCCCAGTGCGAAGAAGGCGCCGTGACCAAGGCTCAGAATTCCCGCATATCCCCAGATCAAATCGAGGCTGAGGGCCAGAAGGGCATAGCAGAGATATTTGCCCAATAAGGGGATCAGGTAATCGGGCAACGCGGCCGCCGAATTCGGCGGCATCCAAAGGTTGATGGCTGGAACCGCCACGGCGAGCAGCAGCCCGGAGCCGAGAAAAGCCACCCAGAAGCCCGGGCTCCACGGTGTCCTGCGCGGGGGATGATATGCCGAAACCAATTAGCCCCCCGCCTCCGCAGTTCGGCCCCTCAGGGCGAAAAGTCCGCGAGGCCGCCGCTGGATGAACAGGATGATCGCCACCAGCACAACGATCTTGCCGAGGATCGCCCCGGCGACCGGTTCGAGAAATTTGTTGACGATGCCGAGCGATAGCGCGCCGACCAGGGTCCCCATCAAGTTGCCGACCCCGCCGAACACGACGACGAGAAAGCTGTCGACGATATAGATCGTGCCGAGGTTGGGGCTGACATTGCCGACTTGGCTGAGCGCTACCCCGGCCATCCCGGCGATCCCCGAGCCGAGTCCAAAGGTCAGCGCATCGATCCGCGCCGTGCGAATGCCCATGACAGAAGCCATCGGGCGGTTCTGCGTTACCGCGCGCATCTGTAGCCCAAAGCTGGTGCGGTTGAGTATGAGCGCGAGCACCCCCAAGACGACAAAGCAGAAGAGAATGATGACGACACGATTCCAGGTAACTGTGAAACCGCCGATCAGGTCGAAGCCCCCAGTCATCCAGCTGGGGTTGGAGACCTCCTTATTCGGCGAACCGAAAATCGAGCGCACTGCTTGCTGCAGGATCAAACTGACCCCCCAGGTGGCGAGCAAGGTTTCGAGGGGGCGCCCATAGAGAAAGCGGATGACGCTGCGTTCCAGCACCACGCCGACCGCCCCGGCAAACAAAAACGCCACCGGCACCGCGATGACGAGATAGGCGTCGATCCAATCAGGCGGCAGAAAGGCACGGAAAAATTGCTGGCAGACATAGGCAGCGTAGGCGCCGAGCATGATCATCTCGCCGTGCGCCATGTTGATGACGCCCATGACGCCAAACGTGATCGCAAGACCAATCGCGGCGAGCAGCAAGATGCTGCCGAGGCTGATGCCTTGAAACAAATTGGCGGCAAGGCCAACCAGCCAGAGGCGGTTATTGATCGAGGCAAGCGCGGTATCCGCCGCCTGGCGCACCTCGGGATCGGTATCCGATGCGGCGCGGACCTGGTCGAGCAGATTCTTGATTTGCGGGTCGGTGGTTGTGCCGAGCTTACGCGCTGCGGCGAGCCTTTCCTGCTTGGCGCCCGAGATGAGCCGCGCCGCGGCGAGGCTCTGCTGCATCGCCGCGCGGATCTCAGAATCCTTTTCGACGGCTATGGCTTTTTCAAGCAAGGCTGCCTCGTCGGCCGAGGGATATCGCAGCGCATCCCGAGCCGCGGCGAGGCGCGCCGCTCGGTCGGTACTGAACATGGTCAAATCGCCGAGCACAGCCTCGATCTCGCCGCGCATCCGGTTGTTGATATGAATGCGCTCGAGGCCGTCGGGATCGACACCGGAGACTGCCTCGCCGGTGGCGGCGTCCGTCAGCTTCGTCGTCCCGCCGATCGCCGTCGAGACAACGACGCGGCCCTCGGTGGTCTTGAACAGCCGGTCGTCGTCGAGCGCCTTCAGCACTGAAACCGCGCGGGGATCGCCGAGCTTGCCGAGCGCGAGGACCGCCTGCTCCTTGGCAGCAAACCCGTCGGCATCGAGCTTTGCGACCTCCGCTGCGAAATCGTCGGCCCATGCGGGCATCGCCGCCGCCGACAGGATTAGGGCCGACAGGATTAGCGAGGCACCGGCAAGGCGGAGAAAACGGTCGATCATGGCGCGAAGTTAAAACCGGATCCGGCGATGGCACGCGGCGCCCCAGGGCCCCGCTGCCGCAAGCCGCAGCCGGGACCCGACGCTTAACTCAGTAGTTATATTTGGGTGAAGTGCAGTTGCCGCAGACCCAAGGCCAGGTCCAGTCGGCCACTTTGCCTTTGTCCTCGGCCAGATACGGGCTCCAGGCGTCGGCCTTGATCACCTCCTTGGTTGCCCAGACGACGTCAAACTGCCCATTCGCCTGGATCTCGCCGATCATGACCGGCTTCGACAGATGGTGATTGGTGTTCATTAGCTCGGTGAAGCCGCTGGGCGCGGCGACCTTCTGCCCGTACATCGCCTGCCGCACCGCGTCGACATCGGTGGTGCCGGCCTGCTCGACCGCATGGGTCCACATCTTGAAGCCGATATAGGTCGCCTCCATCGGGTCATTGGTCACCCGCTTCGGGTTCTTGATGAAGTCATGCCATTGCTTGATGAAAGCTTCGTTGGTCGGGTTCTTTACCGATTCGAAGTAGTTCCACGCAGCGAGGTGGCCGACCAGGTTCTTCGTGTCGATGCCCGCCAACTCCTCCTCGCCGACCGAGAAGGCGATGACCGGGATGTCTGAGGCCTTGATGCCGGCATTGGCCAACTCTTTGTAGAACGGAACATTGGCATCGCCGTTGATGGTCGACACCACCGCGGTCTTCTTGCCGGCTGAGGCAAAGGTCTTGATCGCCGCGACCTCGGTCTGCCAGTCGGAGAAGCCGAACGGCGTGTAATTGATCTTGATATCCTCAGCCGCAACGCCCTTCGACTTGAGGAAAGCCTCAAGGATCTTGTTGGTGGTGCGCGGATAGACGTAATCGGTGCCTTCGAGCACCCAGCGCTTGACGTTGCCGCCCTCGGCGCTCATCAGGTACTCGACCCCCGGGATCGCCTGCTGATTGGGCGCGGCCCCGGTGTAGAAGACGTTGTTCGAGCTTTCCTCGCCCTCGTACTGGACGGGATAGAACAACAGGCCGTTCAACTCCTCGAACACCGGCAATACCGATTTGCGCGACACCGAGGTCCAGCAGCCGAACACGACCGCGACCTTGTCCTTGGACAGGAGATCGCGCGCCTTCTCGGCGAACAGCGGCCAGTTCGAGGCTGGGTCGACCACCACCGCCTCGACCTTCTTGCCGAGCAGTCCGCCATGCTTATTGAGGTCGTCGACCATCATCAGGACGGTGTCCTTGAGCGTCGACTCGCTGATCGCCATCGTGCCCGACAGCGAATGCAGGACGCCGATCTTGATCGTGCCCTGGTTCTGAGCGGTGGCGGCGAGCGGAATGCCCGCAATGACGCCCGCGGCGATCGCCGCGCGCCAAACCCTATTCAGCACCGTTGGACCTCCCTCTCAATGCGCCTCAGCGCGGCCCGTGGCCGCCAGCATCGATGGAGCAAGATCGAGGCCAAGCTGCGAGGTGAATGCCGGATCGTCCGTTAACAATACCGCCCAAGAACGAATGCCTAAATTATAGGCTAGGCTTCCGGTCGTATGGCATGATGCGCGGCATCGTCGTATCGTCGGGATCACACACACCGAGGATCGCCATGACCGACCAGGATGCCGTGCTCGCGGCAAATCTCGAATTTTACCGGGCGTTTGCGACGCGCGACCTCCGGGCCATGGACGCCCTTTGGGCGCGACGGGCGCCGGTCGCCTGCCTGCACCCGGGGTGGACAGCACTGAAGGATCGCGAGGCCGTCATGGAAAGCTGGGCCGGGATCCTGTCCAACCCCGCCGCGCCACGCATCGCGTGCTTTGACGAGGAGGCCCTTGTCTACGGCAATATGGCGCTGGTGTTGTGTGAGGAGGAACTCGACGGCGGCACCCTCGCAGCCAGCAACTTCTTCGTCCGCGAAGACGGAGTGTGGCGGATCGCCCACCATCATGCCGGTCAGATCGTCCGACGACAGGCCGAGAGGCGCCGACCCTCGCGGCTGAACTAACTTGCGTTACGGGAATACACAACCCGCCCCGTCGCTTCGCCGAGCCCGTCACTGACGGCAACAGGGCTGTAGCGTAGCCGCTTTCGCCCGGGTCGCAGGCACACCGCATCCCACGCGAGTGTCATCTTCGGTTAGTTTTTTTTCGGATAAGTGATCCGGTTCACAGACCGCATCAGGGGAGGCGGCAAAAATGATCCGTGCAGGATTACTCACGGGTACCGGACATGATCGATAATGTTCTTTCCGCGCTCGTCCAAGCGTGGATCACGACAATGATCGCCATCACCCTATTCGTCACGACGGTTGCCCTGTCGCGAATATGGGACAGTACGATCTATTTGGTGAGCTTGCGGCAGGCTCTGGCTCGTGAGTTTTAATACCTGGAGGGAACATCGGCCGTGGCCCGGTCAGCGGCCCCGGGCCCGGTCAAAGGCGGCCCGCACCTCCGAAAGACGGGCGGCCGTTCCGGCATCTAGGCGGCCCTCGCAACTGCTGGGCCGGAAACGGCGTTGGAAGGCCATCAGGGCCGCGCTCACCAACTGCTCGGTCGCGCAATAGCCGATAGCCGCCAGATCGTCTACCGACTGCTCGCGGTCTATCTCGCGTCCCGGCTCGGACACGTTTGGCGCCGGCCAAATCCCTACTCCGGCGCGGGCAAGCCTCGGCCAGTCGAACAGCTCGCCCGGATCGGCCTTGCGGTCCGGTGCGATATCCGAATGGCCTACGACCCGGTGCGCTGGGATCGAGTGGCGTGAGACCAGCTCGGCGCACAAAGCTTCGACCGACACCATTTGCGGTTCGGGAAAGGCGCGATATCCCCATTCGTGCCCGGGGTTGACGATCTCGACACCGAGGGAAACGGCGTTCAGGTCTCTCTCGCCCTCCCAACAGGAAAACCCGGCGTGAAACGCACGCCGGCTCTCGGCAACGAGCCGCCAGATCACGCCGCTTTCTTCAACAACATAATGGGCGCTGACACGGGCATTAGGATCGCACAGCCGCTCCAACGCCGCCACCGCTGTCGCCATGCCGGTATAGTGGAGTACCAGCATGTCGATCCGCGCCGGTTCGGGGCGAGGGCCGTGGTTCGGCGAGAAGCGGTCGATTGCCCGCAGCTTGGTCACTCCGGGGTCGTTTCGCTTTTGGCGATTTGATCGTAAGCGGCGTTGATCCGCGCGATACGAGCGGTCGCCAGCGCGACGCATTCGGGCGGCAGCCCTTGCGCGATTACCAGATCGGGATGACTCTCGCGGACCAGCCGATGGTAGACCTCGCGGATTGCGCTCGGGGAGGTCCCGGGCAACACGCCTAGAATTGCGTAGGGATCTTCCGCCGCATCCCGTCGCGGGCCGACGTGGAGAGCCCGAATGCGGGCATAATCCGCGGCGTCGAAGCCGAAATACCGGGCAACTTCGCGCAGGTAATCGTCCTCGGCGGAGCAGACGAGGCCATCGGCGAGGGCGATGTGAAAAAGGCCGCCGAGAAGGTCCTCGAGGACTGCCCGATCGTCCGCAAAAAGCCGCCCGACTTGTCGAGCGTAGCTCTCGAACCCGGCAGTGCTCTTCCGGGCGAGATCGAAGACGAGCCGCACGTGCTCCTCTTCTCCGGGCGGCACCTGAAAAACCTCGCCGAAGGCGGCGACCTCGTCGCGGGTCACCGCGCCGTCAGCCTGGGCCATCTTAGCGCCGAGCGCGATCACGGCGATCGTGAAGGCGACGCGGCGCCGCGGGTCACCATTAGCATGCTCGCCATGCGGCGGCAGCCAGCTTGGGATGAGGCGCGCTGCGGCGGCGAGCAGGTTGCCGAGCGGGCCGCCAAACGACAGGTCGCGGGCGCCGGCGATGATACGGCCAACAAAGCTCATCGAGTTCGGAGGCGACGGGTACGACCGAGTGAACGAAGGGCGTGACGATACGTTCAATTAACGCCTACGCTTCGCAAACCTATGGTACAAATTTGCGAGAAAAATGCAAGTCGTCTTTCGGGAGGAATGCGAACATGACATACGCCAGAGCTGTCGCTGCAAGTACACCGGGGAAATTACGGTGGGTTCAGCTGTTGGTCGGCATCGTCTGCATGGTGATGATCGCCAACCTGCAGTACGGCTGGACCTTGTTCGTCACTCCGATGAACAAAGCTCATGGGTGGGCTGTCGCCGACATCCAGATTGCCTTCAGCATTTTCATCGCCCTCGAGACTTGGCTGACCCCGATCCAGGGCTGGATAGTCGACTATCTCGGTCCACGGCGCGGCCCGAAACTGATGATCGCAGCGGGCGGGCTTCTGATCGGTATCGGCTGGATCATCAATGCCTATGCCGACAGCTTGGCGGTCCTCTACCTCGCCGCCTGCATCTCCGGTATCGGCGCCGGTGCCATCTATGCGACTTGCGTCGGGAACGCGGTGAAGTGGTTTCCTGATCGCCGCGGCCTTGCGGTGGGCCTGACGGCGGCCGGCTTTGGGGCGGGTGCCGCCCTGACCGTTATTCCAATCCGTGAAATTATTGCCCAACACGGCTATGCGGCGGCTTTCTTCTGGTTCGGCATTTTTCAGGGCGCGATCGTCTTTCTGCTGGCGTGGCTGATGCGCGCCCCGTTGCCCGGCGAGCTTCCCAACACCGCACCGCCACGAGTGATCCAGACGACACAAAGCTATTCGCCGCAGCAAACGCTGCGCTCCCCGATATTCTGGGTGCTCTACGCGATGTTCGTCCTGGTTTCGGCAAGCGGGCTGATGGCGACCGCCCAGATTGCGTTGATCGCGCGCGACTACAATGTTGCGGATACCGTGCTGCTTTGGGGCGGCACCACATTGACCATCGCGCTACTCGTCGACAACGTCGCCAATGGGGCGGCGCGGCCGCTGTTCGGCTGGATATCCGACCACATCGGCCGCGAAAACACGATGGCGATCGCGTTCAGCCTCGGTGGGATCAGCTACTGGCTGCTTGGGTCAGTTGGCACGGCGCCATGGGCTTTCGTGATCTTCGCGGGTCTTATTTTTCTGACCTGGGGCGAGATCTTCAGTCTGTTCCCCTCCACCTGCACCGACAGCTTCGGGCCGAAATACGCGACCGCGAACCTGAGCCTCCTGTATACGGCCAAGGGCGCTTCGGCATTTCTCGTTCCGCTCGCGAACCTCATCAAGGCGTCGACCGGCAGCTGGCACATGGTGTTTGTCGTCACCGCCGCGATGAATTTTCTGGTGGTCGGCCTCGCCCTCCTCGTGCTTCGGCCCTTGCGTTCGCGGCACCTGCTGGGGCCGGCGCCCGAACTTGGCGCCGTCCACAGGCCTACCTAAATTGTGAGACCTTAGTTTCAGCTGCGGACCTGCTCACTCCGGCGCAATCGCAATTCGTCGCGTCATTCAGGACCGGCCCGCTGGCGGTCCCCGGACGACTATTTTCCCTTTGCAGCGATAGAGTTTTTCGCCGTTGTTTTCACCCGCTGAGGCATCGAGGATCCCCAACGCGCGGCGGGCGCGTTTACCTTCCTACACGGAAAGCGTAGATTATTTATTCAGGCGGGTCGCGGTTCTCTCGTGACCAGAGGCCGCTGAGCGTGCTGCCACGGGTGGCCCGCGGCCCTCGAACCAACGGTTCGGGAAGGAGCGGTCATGACCATACGCAATCCGGTTGAATGGACCGTCGATCAGTTCAGGCATGCGGCCTCGGCCGTCGAGTCGGCGGGCCGCGTCGGGCGCCAGACGCGCGAGAACCTGCACTCGCCCCCGCCGGCTATCCGGCACATCGTGTTGGCCGATCTCGGACATGTCCTCGCCCGCGGGTACGACGATTTCGCGGCGTATCGGACCGACGTCATTTTTATCTGCGTGGTTTATCCGCTCGTCGGTCTCGTCCTGGCGCGGCTGGCTTTTGGCTATGACCTGCTGCCGTTGATTTTTCCGCTCGCCTCCGGATTTGCGCTGGTCGGCCCGTTCGCCGCAGTCGGGCTCAATGAAATGAGCCGTCGCCGCGAAGCGGGCATGACGGTCACCTGGGCCGACGCGTTCGGGGTCTTCCGCTCGCCCTCGTTCGGAGCCATCGTCGTGCTAGGCTTGATTTTGATGGCGATCTTTCTGCTGTGGCTGCTCGCCGCGGAGGCGATTTACCAGATCACCCTGGGCCCGGCCCCGCCGGCCTCGCTCGCCAGTTTCGTGTACGACGTGCTCACCACCGTCCCAGGGTGGACCATGATCGGCCTTGGTATCGGTGTCGGTTTCCTCTTTGCCTTGCTGGTGCTGGCTATCAGCGTGGTATCGTTCCCGTTGCTGCTGGATCGGGAGGTGGGGGTCGACACCGCCGTCCTGACCTCGATCCGCGCTCTATTTACCAATCCCGGGCCTATGGCCGCTTGGGGACTGATCGTCGCCGGCGGACTCGTGATCGCGTCGATACCCCTTTTCCTTGGGCTTATCATCGTGATGCCGGTGCTCGGGCATGCAACATGGCACCTTTACCGCCGGATCGTGCCGCGCTGAACTCGGCAGCAAACTCCGGGATATCGCGGCGAGATCTTCCAGTTCGCTGAAGCCTTTACAACCCGCTTTTGGCGCGCAGTTGCTGCAACCGTTCGGCGATGCGCCGGGTGACGGTCGGGAGCGGATCTTGATCCAGCATGCGCGCGATCCTCTCCGCATACGACAAACAGAGGAGAAGAGCCGGTCTGGCCAAATCGGGATCACGGTGGGCCCGCTCGCAGATTTCGACCAGCAACGCCATCTCTTTTTTCGGGACCCAGCGCGCGAGCTTTTCCAGATCGTGCGGCGCAACCGGCAGGTCGGCATCACGGGCGGCGGGGACTTCCAATTCGCCCGGCGCGGCCGTGTCAGCATTGGTCGTTTGCGGTCGCATCGGCGCCTCCGTTCAGCTCCAGCGGAATTTGGCCTCGTCACGCGCTCGGTGCCGCAAAAGCGCCCCACGCTGGAGCTGCTGCCTGTATGACAGCGTTTGCGGCATTAACAAATGGACGCTTAAGAATGTGCTCACTGATTTAGGTCGGATTCACATTTTAATTATAGCATAGCTGTGGTCTGGAGATCCCTCAACCCTCCATGGCGTCCTAATCTCGTAGGTTAAGCATGATACCGACAAAGCGGAGAGTTGACGCGCCCGACATTAACCCGCGCGTGAACGGCGACAGTGGGATATTGGACAATCCTATGACAGAATGGATGATAAATACGAAAGTTGATAGATCACCGGGTACCAGCTTTTTACCAGCCCTCGATAGGCCGGGTTGGATATCTGTGATTGACGACCCGGAGAAAGTCGAGGTTTCCGCTGCATTGTCGGCGACGGTCTCGCGATGAGGCTTCCCACACCGGCTCTGTGGCCGGAAGACAGATCTCTGGAATGATGGCTACGGAACAGCAGTGAAGCCATTCATGCGGCTTCCGTCATTAGTTTTTCGCCGGAGACGCTGTGCCGAAGCTCGGCTGCTCCAGAGCACGCTCGAAAATATCGGCGAGGGTTTGAGCGTCTTTGACAGCCGAGGGCGGTTGATCGCCTGGAACTCTCGTTTCTGCGAACTGCTCGAACTGCCGTTGGACCTCACGGTCGGTGCGCCACTTCGCGACATTCTGATGCTTCAGGCGGTCCGCGGCGACTTCGGTAGCGACGACCCTTCGGCCGAGGTCGCCAAACGTCTCGAGGGGTTCTATCGCGACGTACCGACAACAAAGGAGCGCGTGACTCCCCGGGGACGCATCCTGCAGATTAGCCGCCGCGCAATGCCGGAAGGGGCGGTCGTCTCGGTTTACTCGGATATAACTGAGCTCAAAGCATCCGAGCGGAAGTTGATCCAGGCTCGCAGCCAGGCCGAGATGGCAAATCACGCGAAGAGCGAGTTTCTCGCCAATATGAGCCATGAACTGCGTACGCCGCTCAACGCCATCATCGGATTTTCCGAGATCATTGCGCATGAGCTCTTTGGTCCGCTCGGTAACGAAAAATATCTGGATTATATGAAAGACATTCACCAAAGCAGCCTGCATTTATTATCGATCATCAATGATGTACTCGACATGTCAAAGATCGAGGCAGGAAAACTCGAACTGTCAAAGGAGCCAATGAACATCCGGCATCTGATCGGCGAAGTCACCCGCATGATGCGCGAACGAGCCGAGAGCCGCGGCATCAGACTGGCGACAAAACTGCCGGATGAGGAGGTAAAGATATGGGCTGACGAGCGAGCAATGAAGCAAATATTTCTTAACCTCTTGTCCAATGCGATAAAGTTCTCTCGAGACGGGGGAGAGGTCTGTATCCGGGTCGTGCCGGATGAGCCCGAACTCGCTGTCGTCGATTTCGAGGATCACGGTATCGGCATGAACGAGGAAGAGCTGGAGCGGGCCCTGCAGCCTTTCGGACAAGCAAAACCGTCGACGACGCGCAATTATGGTGGCACGGGTCTCGGCTTACCAATAACCAAAGGTCTGATCGAAGCGCATGGCGGCAGGCTCGCCATAGAAAGCCGCGCCGGTCAAGGCACCATCGCGCGCATCTCTCTGCCCACCGAGCGAAGGCCGCTGATGGTGGGCGCTTGACCGCAGCCCTTCATGCTGCCCCCGCTGCTGCGGCTCCTGGCCGAAGCACGCGAAACAGCAGGATCCCCGGCAAGGTGATAGCGGTTATGATCGCCATAGTTTGAAAACAGCCAGTGTAGGCAGCAAACACGCCGAAACTCGCAGCTTCGGAGGGGGAAGGTATGCCGGTCCCCGACGCAGTAAATCCCGGCAAGGAATTGCCATGAATTCTTGCCTGCAGCACAGCTGTCATTAATGCGACGCCAGTCGCGCAGCCGAGTTGCCGCAATAGGCTGTAGACGCCGGCGGCATCGGTGCGCAATTCCGCGCCGAGGGTGGAAAAGGCGAGCGTGCTGAGAGGAGTGAATAGAAGCCCAACCCCAATTCCTTGAATCGCACTCGCTGTGGCCAGCCAGAGCCCGCCGCCATCGGCTGGCACCCGTGACATCAGCGCGAGTGCCCCTGCGGTAACGACGATTCCGCTCCCGAGCAACGCCCGATGATCGACCCTGTCGATCAGGTAACCGACAGCCAACATTGTCGCCATCGTCGCGACGCCGCGTGGCGACAGCGCCAAGCCCGCCTGGGTCGCATCGTAGCCCAATGGACCCTCGCTCAGAGCCGGCAAGAATACGATGGTGGTGAACAACAGCGCGCCTACTAGAAAATTATAGGACACCGCCGCGGAAAAATTCAGGTTGCGAAACACCTGAAACCTGAAAAGGGTGAACTGCGACCGCAGACTGCGAATTGCGATACCCGCCAAGGCGAAGATGGCAACGGTGGTCTCAGCTGCCGTCTCGGCGGACAGCGGCCATGTCTGGCCAATCATTCGCTGAAGCGCCAGTTGCAGCGACCCTACGCCGATGATCAGCAGCGCGAGGCCGACGCCGTCGATGCGGGCCTTGGTGGTCAGCTCGATCGTCGTCGGCACCTGGCCAAGACCCAAAATCGCGATCAAGCCGAGAGGAAAATTCAAAACGAAAATCCACCGCCATGAGCTGAGGTCGGCGATGACACCGCCGAGGACGGGCCCGAGGATCGGGCCGGCCATGATCGTCGCTCCCCAAATGGCGAGGATTCGGCCGTGATCGTGTTGCGGATAGATATCGAGAAGGATGGCTTGCGCCAGAGGCTGAATAACGCCGGCTGCGGTACCCTGGACGAGACGGAATTGGATCAACGCAGCAGAGGATGGCGCAATCGAACAGAGCCCGGAGGCGATGATGAACAGGCTTATCGAAGCGATGAATAGCGGCCGCGCGCCGTAACGCCGGCGCAGCCACCCGGTGAGGGTGGCCATGATTGCGGAGGCGCAAAGATAGCTCGTCATCACCCAGGAGCCGAGCTCGATCCCGCCGCCGAGACTTTGCTCGAGCTGAGGCAGGGCCACATTGGCGATCGTCGTGTCGAAGGCCTGCATGGCGGTCGCAATCATCAATGCTACCGTCGCCTGCCGCCGGTCCGAGCTCGATAGGATGCGTGCCTCGACGCTCATTCGGCTCCGCGCTTTGCCAATCCGCTGGAGGGAGCTGCAGGGACGCGCATTCGCACGACCCGCGACCCTGCCACGCCCGGAGATGAGGAATGCAATGCCTAAATTGACTTGGATCTACCAGTCCGGCAGTCTGCAGTGCGCATCGATTAATAGTTAGTGCATGTGCTGCTACGACTGTCGAATAGTTACTCTGCGGAGTCAATGGCGCCAGCAAGAAATCCAATTCAATTTAAGATATATTCGGGAAATTGGATCTGGATTGAAAATCGATTATATCCGCTATAGCGGTGGTTCATCTCCTGTTAATGTGCGGCGGATAAAGTCGGTGATCTCCGGAAAATTGTACCGGATATCGCGCTGCGAGGGTTTCGTGAACCGCCTGACAATGCTTGTTTCCGCCGAGGGGACCTGGATGTTCGAGGACAGCGCCGAGTTTCGCGCGGTGTTGGGGGACCAGGAGCCCGATTACGATGGCGCTGCTTTCGCGGTGAAGAACCTGGGATTCCTCAAATTCCAGATCCTTGACAATTCGATAATCGAAATCGATCTGCATCCGCATAACGTCGAGATTCCCGCGCTGCTTGCGGTGCAACAGCAGCTCTTGAACTCGCAAATCAAGCTGTTTCGGTTGAAATATTTTGACGTTACTTGGAAATCGGAAATCATCTGCTCCGCCGAATTGGCTGTGGCGCGGCTCTCTGAGTTGTGCGCGCCGAGATTCGCATTGTCGGCCGCAGACCGCTTTCTTGTCGAGCCGCAAGATTATCTCAGGCTTTTCGAATCCGAGCAGGGTCCCCTTCAGCTAATGGCGCAGAAATGGAGGATGTCGTTCGGCCATTTCGATCCCAGCGTAATCTCGTTTGCCATCAAGAAGGATCTGCTGTCGCGATTGATCATCGTCGGGGTAAAACCGCCTGGGGCCGAACCGGTATTCCGCTTCATTGGAGATGGTCACAACAATTGGCTCGATGACAACTACCATCTGCATGCGATTGGCGGAAAAGTGCAAGACCAGCCGGATAAAAACTACGGACAATGGGTGTCGCAATTCTACAAGAACGTGGCCAGCACCGGCCAGCCGCGTTATGATTTTGTGACGGCTGCAATCCAACGGCCGCCCGGCACCTATACGACGCGCTACGAGAGATTGCTGCTGCCGTGGAAGACGCCCTCCGACGAGGTGCTGGTCACCCTGTCATCTCGCGGGCTGCGGGACGATGCCGTCGAGAAACCGTCGGTCATCGAGCCCGAGAACTCCTTGGCGAGATATTCGGCGATGTCCTCATAAGCTTCGTTCTGGGATAAATAGGCGAGGGCGACCTCGAGGTCGCCCCAGGGCGAGGCGGGATAGAAAATGCTGTGGCTGGCATGCTTGTAGCCGTAGCCGGCGCTGACGCCCTTTGCTACGAGTACCGGGGCGACGAGCGCGATCGCCGAGTTTACCGGCCAACGCGACATCGCATAGGCACGGCCCAGTCGTGCCAGTAGGTGAGAGAGCCGCTGCCCGCGAAAATCCGGCCGAATCCAATGCGATCCGGCGCAGAACACGACCCCGCCGATCCGCCGGGCGGCCGGCGCCGTCACATTGCAAATGTGGCCCTCGTCGTGGCCTGCATAGAACATCGCGTGCGCCTCTTCGGCTAAGCTCGTTTCCGGCCAATAATAAATCCGTCCGGCTTGCGTCAACACGATGTCGCCTTTCTCGTTTTCACCGGAAATCCAATAAGAATTTTCGGGTGACAAATCGCAATACGCCGGATTGTACATATTAACTAATTTGAACCAGTTGCCCTGGGCGACTTCGCGCTCGTTCAAATAGAGCAGCTCGCCGAAGTCATGTCGCAGCCGCAGACGAATACCCATCCGCCGTCCCGCCTTGTCGCCTTCAAGAACAAATCGGGAGAGGAGGCGCGCCGGGCCATGCTTGACTGTCAGCGCATCCGGCAGCCGCAGATTGTTTTCTGGAACAATATTAGGGTAGATGAGGGTCATGATCATCTCCTCTCGGCCGGCATTAAAACGCGGTGTCCCGATGCTCTGGAGATCATAATCAGTTGTGGATCGCTGTCATCTACAGCCCAATTTCTTTACGAAATTCGAAAGATCCTTAGGTTTTACTAATCATTTACTTATGACTGTCAACGCCAAATATGGTTAATCTATAGGTAAAATTTGCACATGTTTATCCAAATTTTGTTCTTAATTTGTCTAAAATCGAGGGCAGAGCGGGGTAGTCGAGAGAACGGATGGCTGGTTCTTTTTGGGTCATACGGTTTAACTGGGAGATCGAGGCGGCACGAGACGACAGACAAGCGGAGCGAGGGGTCAGAATGAGCAGCAAAGACCAGTTGAAGCGCGCGGTCTGCGAGACCATCGACCGCCACGCCGACACCATCATCGATCTCGGCGAGACGATCCTCCGCCATCCGGAGACCGGCTTCAACGAGGTGAGGACCGCAGCTCTCGTCGCCGACCGCATGCGCGCGCTGGCCCTCGCGCCTCGCACCGGTTTGGCGCTGACCGGGGTCAAGGGCCGGCTCGCCGGCGGCGCGCCGGGCCCCCGGCTCGCCTTTATCGGCGAGCTCGACAGCCTGCGGACCTCGGAGCACCCCCTTGCCGATCCGGTCACCGGGGCGGCCCACAGCTGTGGCCACAACGCCCAGATCGCCGGGATGCTGGGCGCGGCGATCGGATTGACGGAGGCCGGGGTCGCCGGCCATCTCGCCGGCGAGATTATTTTCCTCGCCGTGCCGGCCGAAGAATTTATCGACGTCGAGGAGCGGTCGGCGCGAGTCGCGAAAGGCGAAATCGAGTTCATGCTCGGCAAGCCGGAGCTCGTCGCCAAAGGCCATTTCGACGATATCGACATGGCCATGATGATCCATACCGGCTCGCGCGATGCGGCGGCTGGAACGCGCGCCTTTCTAGCCAAGTCGTCGAACGGTGCGCTGGTCAAGCGCATCCGCTTTGTCGGCCGCGCCGCGCATGCCGGCAGCCTGCCGCAGCTCGGGGTCAATGCGCTCAACGCGGCCATGATCGCGATGAATGCGATCTCGGCCCAGCGCGAGACCTTCTGGGAGAAGGATACGATCCGCATTCACCCGATCATCACAAAGGGCGGCGATGCGGTCAGCGTCGTGCCGGCCGAGGTCACGATGGAAACCTTTGTCCGCGGCGGCTCGCTCGAAGCGATTGTCGACGCCAATAAAAAGGTCGACCGCTGTCTGCGGGCCGGTGCGATGGCGATGGGTGCGGAGGTCGAGATCCATACGATCCCCGGCTACCTGCCGCAGCGCAACGACGAGCGGCTGGGGGAGATCTTCGGCGCGAATGTCGAAACCTTGTTCGGGCCGGGGCAGTTCTACATCGGCGGGCACCGCACCGGGTCGACCGATATGGGCGATCTCGCGCATTTGATGCCGGTGATACACCCTTATGTCGTGGCCGCCGAAGGCAAGGCGCATGGCGCCGATTGGCGGATCAACGAGCCCCGGCACGGTTATCTGACGCCGGCCAAGCTGCTGGCGATGACCGCGATCGACCTGCTCCATGGCGATGCCGCGCCGGCGAAAGAGATCCTCGCCGCGTTCGAGCCGGCCATGAGCAAAGAGGCTTATCTGGCGTTCCAGCGCGGTCTGTTCAAAACTGAGCGGTTCGCCTTCATGGAAGACGAGGGCGGCCGGCCTAAAATCGGTTGAGGTGGCGCGGCACGTTGTGCTTTATTTGACAGCACAGCGCGTGGAACAATTTGTTACGCGGCGGCGCTTCACTTTTGCTGCGTTCCGAAGAAAAATCTTGGCCTGACTGGAATGGCAGCAAGGGCCGCGAGTTGAAACAGTCAGACCAACCGTCCCGCTCGCGGTGGGCGAGGGCGGCAGTGAAATGCGCAGCTCGGAGGTGCGAAGAATGCCTTTCGACGGAATAGACGGTTTCGATAATCACCCGATCGCTAAACTCGGCGCCGTGGAGCGCATGCTCGCAACCGAGCAGCAATGGTGCAAGGGCCGGTTACGCGATGCGCATGGCCGCCATTGCCTGGTCGGCGCAATCGAGGCGGTCGGCGGCCGGCAGGTGTTGCAGAAACCCATTCTGCAGGCCGCGAGAGAAGTCAGCGGCAAGCGTTATTGGCGGATCGAATTCTTTAACGACGACCCGCGAACGACCCATGCCGACGTGTTGCAGGTGCTGCGGCGGACGCGGGAAAACATGATCGCCGGAATGCTCGGCAGTTACGACCGCCAGCCCCGCCATCAAAGGTGGTTGCGCGCCGTGCGCGCGATGTGCTCGCGGGGAGCCGTTGAGGCTGAGGCGGTTTCGCCTGCAAGCTCCACCGGGTTTTCTATCGGCGAGCCGCTCTCTCGGAAGCGTACGCCGGAAGCCAGCGGACAGACCGAGCGCGTGCTCGAGTTGCAGCACTAAGCAGCCGCCTCAGGAGCGCCCCGCGGCTATTTCGCGGGGCCAAATTTTAGCGCCCGGGCCTTGCTTCGCGGGAGCAGGCAGAGCATTGGTTGCCGAGCGGATCGGCGATATTGGGTGACGGAATGCAGGGCCTGTGGTCGGACGCGGAGGCCGAGCGGCTCGTTGATCGTTATGCCGCTGAAGGCGTTGGATGCGACCTCGCGCTGCGTGTCTATACCTCGCGCCTATTAGGGGGCGAGCCGAGGCTAGTTTTGCACGGCGGCGGCAACACCTCCGTCAAAACCACAATGCCGGACCTCCTCGGCGAGGTAACCGAGGTTCTCTGCGTCAAAGGGAGCGGCTGGGACATGGCGGCAATCGAGCCTGCCGGCCTCCCTGCCGTGCGGCTCGCGGCGTTGCGCAAACTGCGCGGCCGCAGGGTGCTCTCCGATGAGGAAATGGTGCGGGTTCTGCGCGCCAACCTGATCGATCCAAGCGCTCCCAATCCGTCGGTCGAGACGTTGCTGCACACCTTTCTGCCGCACAAATACGTCGATCACACGCATTCGACGGCGGTGCTGAGCTTCGCGGACCAGCCGGACGCAGCAGAGCACTGCGCAGAGCTTTATGGCCGGCGAATGGGTCTGGTTCCCTATATCATGCCTGGGTTTCAACTCGCCAAGAAGGCCGCGGAGGTCTTCGAGGCGGATCCGGCCGTCGAGGGGCTCGTGCTGTTGAAACACGGGATTTTTACCTTCGGCGACACGGCGCGCGAGGCTTATGAGCGCATGATCGGGGCGGTATCGCTTGCCGAAGAGCGTCTTGCGCACCGCCGGAAGACAGTGTTTGTTGCTGCGCGGTTGCCGGACACGGTTGCCACAGCCCCGGACGTCGCGCCGATACTGCGCGGCGCTTGCGCCATAGCCGATCCGGCAGGCTCAGGCGCTTATAAGCGCGTCGTTCTCCATTTTCGCTCGAACCCGGCGATACTGAATTATGTGAACGGGGCCGAACTGGAGCGCTACGGCCGCGCCGGCGTGGCGACGCCGGATCACACGATCCGCACCAAGAATAATCCGCTGATTGTGCCGGCCCCGCAGGCGGGCCGGCTGGACTCCTTCAAAGAGGCGGTGCGGGAAGCGGTCGCTCGTTTCGTCGCCGACTACCATACTTATTTCGCCCGCCACAACGCGCGACAGGACCCGCCAAAGCGGGAGCTCGACCCGATGCCGCGGGTCATCCTCGTGCCCGGTCTTGGGCTGTTTGGGCTCGGGCGCAGCGCGAGGGATGCGCGGATCGCCGGCGATATCGCCGAATCCAACGTCGAGACGATCACCGATGCAGAGGCGATAGGCCGGTTCGAGCCGGTCGGCGAGGCCGACCTGTTCGATATCGAATATTGGTCGCTGGAACAGGCCAAGCTCGGCCGGAGCACCGAGAAGGCGCTGGCCGGGCAGATCGCCGTGATTACCGGGGGCGCCGGCACGATCGGTCTTGCGACGGCGCGCGCGATGAGCGCGGCGGGCGCCGAAGTGGCGTTGTTGGACATCGATGCCCGGGCCGCCGAGGCGGCAGCGAAAAAGCTCGGGGGCGCAGCGCTCGGGATCGAATGCGACGTGACTGAACGGTCGGCGGTGCGTCGGGCGTTCGACCGCGCCGCCGCGCATTTCGGCGGTGTTGACATTGTCGTTTCGAATGCTGGCGCCGCATGGCAGGGCCGGATCGGTGAGGTCGAGGATGGGGTATTGCGTCAAAGCTTTGAATTGAATTTTTTTGCACACCAGAGGGTCGCTCAAAACGCGGTCCGCATCATGTTGGCGCAAGGCACCGGAGGGTGCCTGTTGTTCAACGTCTCGAAGCAGGCGGTCAACCCGGGCCCGGATTTTGGTCCCTATGGACTGCCTAAGGCGGCAACCCTGGCGCTCGTACGCCAGTATGCGCTCGAATATGGCGCGGACGGCATTCGCGCCAATGCGGTCAATGCCGACCGCATCAGGAGCGGCCTGCTGACGTCGGAGCTGGTTGCCGCTCGCGCGAAGGCCCGCGGCGTCGACGAGCAGCGCTACATGAGCGGCAATTTGCTCGGCCGCGAGGTCACCGCCGAGGATGTGGCGCAAGCCTTCCTGCATCATGCCGTCGCGCTGAAAACAACTGCCGACATTACGACAGTGGACGGCGGCAACATTGCCGCCGCCCTCCGCTGATCGATCCGTATCGATAGGTCCAAACAAAATGCTGAGCGCCAAGCAGGTCGAGCGTTACCGCCACGACGGCTATCTGTTCCCGTTGCCGGCTCTTTCGTCCGACGAACTCGCCGAGTGCCATGCCGGTCTCGAAAGATTTCGAGCGGTGGCTCGGCAGCCCGGTGAGCGACGCCGACCGCAAGTGGCGCTCCGCCGGCTACAATATTATGCCGTGGGTCGACCGGCTGGTTCGCCATGAGAACATTCTCGGCGCGGTCGAGAGCCTGATCGGTCCGGACATTCTCGTCTATACGAGCACCTTCTTCATCAAGGAGCCGAATTCGCCAGTGTTTGCCGCCTGGCATCAGGACGCGACCTATTTCGGCCTGACCCCGCATGAGCACGTCACGGCTTGGGTCGCGCTGACCGACGCGACGGCGCAAGCCGGTTGCATGGAGGTGGTGTCGTCGCGGGGCGCTCCGCGGCAATTGCAGCACGCCGCCCTCGGGCTCGCCGACAGTATCAATGGCGGCGGTCAGGCGATTGTCGAGGAGTTCGACCAAGGTGAGGCGGTGGCGATGGAATTGCCGGCCGGAAGTTTCTCGCTCCACCACACGCTGTGCCGCCACCGCTCGGGGCCAAATCGAGCATCGGACCGCCGGATCGGGCTCGGCATCAGCTATGTCCCGGCGCGTGTCCGCACGGTCGGCTCCTATCGGCTATCGGCGGTGCTCGTCAGGGGATGCGATACGGGCGGCCACTTCGACCTGCTGCCCCCACCCGAACGTGAGCTGGGGGCCGTCGAGATCGAGCGGCACGAGTGGGTGTATCGCCGATACCGCGAAAACTACGCCGAGCAGATGGAGTGGCACGAACGCCGCTTCGCGGCTGCGTAATCGCCGCGCTGTCGCTGATGACGGTGGCATCAGAGACCCTTGGGGCGGAGCACGTCTGCATCGAAAACGCGACAATCGGCGAGCTGGCCCAGGCCCTTGCTGGCGGCGACGTAACCGCAGCGGGGCTGGTGCAAGCTTATCTGGCGCGAATCGGAGCCTATGACAGGGCCGGCCTGCGGCTTAATGCGGTGCGCGAGATAAACCCCGACGCCGCCGCGATTACTGACCGATCGGACGAGACTGACCCGTCGAAACGTCGCCCGCTCGAAGGCATTCCGATCCTGATCAAGGACAACATCGCGACCGCCGACGCGCAGCACACGACGGCCGGTTCACTGGCCCTCGAAGGAGCGAAGGCGAAGGCCGACGCGACGGTCGTCAGGTTGCTGCGGCAGGCCGGGGCGGTCATCCTGGGCAAGACCAATTTGACCGAGTTCGCGAACATCCTCGCAATCGACATGCCGGCCGGCTACAGCTCATTGGGCGGTCAGGTCAAGAACCCCTATGCGCCGGAGCTCGATGACAAAGGTGCGCCGATCGTGCCGCCCGGCGGATCGAGCTCCGGATCGGCGGTCGCCGTTGCGGCCGGATTGGCAGCTGCGGCGATTGGCACCGAAACGTCCGGGTCGCTGCTTTCACCCGCAAGCGAGAACGGTGTTGTCACGGTTAAGCCGACAGTCGGCCTGATCAGCCGGGCCGGCATCGTCCCGATCGCACACAGTCAGGACACCGCCGGCCCACTGGCACGCACAGTGCGCGATGCTGCCCTTCTGCTCAACGTGCTGGCGGCAGTCGACCCCCTCGATCCGGCGACGGCGGAACAGCAGCGCCCCGCGGATTATACGAGCTTTCTCGACCGGGACGGCCTCAAAGGCGGGCGGATCGGCGTGCCGAGCGATCCCTCCGATCCGGCCAACGACATCTACTACGGCCCGCTCTCGCCGCGCGCCGCCGCGCTGATGCGCGAGGTCGTCGGGGTGCTCGAACGCGAAGGGGCAACGATCGTGCGCGCCAACATCCCGACCGAAGGTTGGATCGGCGGCCCGGGCACCGAGATGGCGATCCTCAACCGCAATCCGGAGAGCGCGACGCGCAACCAGCCGGCGCGCCGGCCGATCGTCTTCATTTACGAATTGAAGCACGATCTGAACCTCTACTTGCGCGATTGGGCCGCTGGGACCGGCATGACGAGCCTTGCCGACATCGTCGCTTTCAATGCCGAACACGCCGACCGCGCCCTGCGCTTCGGCCAGGACATCTTTCTCGCCGCCGAGGCGACGCGCGGCGATTTGAGCGAGCTCGAGTACGTTTCGGCGCGGCAGATGGACCTGCGAGCGTCCCGCGCGCTCGGGCTCGACGCCTATATCGACGAGCACCGCCTCGATGCGGTGCTGTTCCCAGCTGCGGTCGGCGCCTCGATCGCCGCCAAGGCCGGCTACCCCAGCGTCGAGGTGCCCGCCGGCTTCGTCTCCGGGATGCGCGACAAAGAGACCCCGGACTATCCTTACGGCGCCACCTTCACCGGCCGCGCCTGGAGCGAGCCGACCCTGCTGCGCCTCGCCTACGCATTCGAACAGGCGACCCAAGCTCGTCGACCACCGCCTAACCTGCCTCCGCTCGATCCCGCCTGCCCGCGCTGACGCGCCCTTCGTCGAGGCGAAGATGCCGGCGGACTGACCGAAATCAATGTGAAGCCGATGCGTCATGGCCACTGTTGTAAAGACAAGGGTACGGCGGATCGGCTTGCCCCGCCCTGAGCCAACGCGAGGCGAACGATCCGCCAGGCGCCAGAGCGCCAAGGAGGACGTATGAGCGCAATTGGATTGGGGGTCGTTGACAAGGTGCGGTTGTGGCCGGGGAAAGCATGATCCGCTTCCGCAACCGCACCGACGCCGGCCGCCGGCTTGCAGAAAAGCTGGCGGCCTACGCCCACTGGCCGGATGTTCTAGTCCTGGCGTTACCGCGCGGCGGCGTTCCTGTCGCGTTCGAGGTGGCTCGCTCGCTCGGCGCGCCACTCGATGTCTTTGTCGTGCGCAAGCTCGGGGTGCCCGGCCACGAGGAACTCGCGATGGGCGCGGTCGCGACCGGCGGGGTCCGCGTCCTGAACGACGAAATCGTGCACGGTCTTGGTATTCGGGGAAGTGAGATCGAGACGGTGGTGGCTCGCGAGCAGCAGGAGCTGGCCCGGCGTCAGCGCCTTTACCGCGGCGGGCGACCGGCTCCCGAAGTTGCAGACAAGACCGTCATCCTGGTGGATGACGGTCTGGCGACCGGAGCCACGATGCGGGCTGCCGTTCGGGCGCTGAGGCAGCAGCACCCGCAGCGCATCTTCGTAGCTGTGCCGACGGCTTCCTCCGATACCTGCGAGGCGCTGAGAGCGGAAGCCGACGAGGTCGTCTGCCTGACTACGCCGGAGCCGTTTCTCGCGGTCGGCTATTGGTACGACGATTTCGCGCAGACCACCGACGCCGAAGTCAGGGATCTGCTCGGGCGCCAGCAGCGCCAGGAATCTCCCAGCGAAGTGACGGCACCGGTTCGGGGCCGGCGGCCTTGCAGCGCGCCGCCCATCCGCTGACGGGGGACGCGGATTATCTGCCGCTATTGCGCAATTCTGGGCATAATCTACTGGGTTGCTGCACAAGCCCGGTCCAAACCATCCGGTCTACGGCAGCCGCCGGCTGCAGGTGGCGCTGTTGCGCGAGAGGCTTTCGATCGGCCGCCGACGCGTCCGGCGGCTGATGCGAAAGCTCGGGCTGTGGGCGGTCGGGCCGAAGCGGAACACCAGCAAGCGGCATCCCGGGCACAAGGTCTATCCGTACCTTCTGCGGTGCAAAACGATCGACCAGCCGAACCAGGCCTGCCCTCGCGAAAGCGGGGGGCGCAATTCACCAGCGACGAGTTCACCCAAATCCTGCGGGATCACGGAATCGAGATCAGCATGGACGGCCGCGGGCGGTGCCACGACAACATCTTTGTCGAGCGCTTGTGGTGGACCGTGAAGCACGAATGGGTCTACCTGCGTCCAGCGGCCGGCGGCATCGAACAGAAGCGCAGCCTTGGCGAGTTCTTCGACTGGTATAATCTGCGGCGTCCGCATCAGGCGCTCGGCTGGCGAACACCGAACGAGGCTTACTTCGGTCAATCGACGGCTACCACGGCACTGGCCGCCTGACGCGATGCTGAAGAGGTGCCGTGAATTTGTGGACAGTCGGCTGCGCCGATCCCCGCCTGACCGCGCCAGCGCGGTCCTCTGTGGACAAGCCGGGGAAAATGCCCTGCGTTTCCCCCGCCTTGCCCACAGGTCGGCGGCTGCCCACAAGCTTCACAGCACTCCGCAGCAAGACAGGATCAATTTGATTTCGGGGAAAGGTGAAACCAGCAGCCGGCACCGGCCTTTAGCTTATTCCTCCCCGAAAGCTGTCCAAACACCCGGGACCGTCGCAGGTTGTGCTGGGATCACTAAGGCTCTTGACTCCGGAGCCTGGCCAAAGCGCACGGTCATGCTCAAAGAGCAGTCGCGCATGCACGATCAAATCTGGCAGATGATTTCCGGGCCAATGTACAGGAATCAACTGAGAACAATTGATTACAAACCAGCAGAAAATATCCCGCCTGCGCCGTTTGAGACGACTCTAACAATCATAGACACGTCAACCATTATTCCGTTCGTCAATAGGGACCCAATCGGATCTCGGTACAACCTGATGCACGGCCTGGCGGTCCGAAACCTCGTCCACCATTTCCAGCACGATGGCTATCTGACGTCGGATAAACGACTCGGAGTTTGCTCCCCGTTTGCGGCGCAGGCGAAGCTTCTGAAACGCCTGTTGGCCGATCTCCGTCTTCGGGTCCGGGTCGAAGCCGGGACCGTGCATCGCTACCAGGGTAACGAGAAGGAGGTGGTGGTCATCGACATCCCCGACGGCGTCGGGGAACCGCGACGGGCTGGCCGCCTTGCGGGATCTCGACGACGACATTGATGTCATGCGGCGGTGCGCGACCGACCGAGATCTTGGCGACATCCATCTCCGCGCCCGCCGTTAGGGCGCCATGCCCTTGTCGGCGAGCTCGCGGAGAGCTTTCTCGCTTTTGTCGAGCTCGAAGTTCATTGCGCGCAGTACATGCGGCGCTTTGGTAAATTGAATATTGCTGTATTCTACGACTTCGACGCGATTGCCCCAGGGATCGAGAAAATCGAGGAATGGTCCCGGCAACAAACGCCCGCCCGCCGCTTCGACCCGCTCCCGCACGCTCGAACGATCATCTACCACAAGGCCGAAATGGCGGCGGCGATCCTCGTGCGGGGTCGGGGCTTCCATCAGGTTGATGAACTGATCGCCGAGTTCGATAAAGGCGTTGCCCGGCCGTTTGCCGCGGAGCGTGAAATCGAAGATCTTGCCGTAGAAATCGAGCGCCTGGTCGATGTCGCCGACCTCGAGGGCGATGTGATTGATACCGACAAGCCGAGGCTTCTTGGCATCGGTCTGACTAATCTGGGCCATCTGCGTGCGTCCTGCTGGTTCGTGCCATAGGCACTGCCTATATATTAACGCGCGCGCGGGATTTCCCCGGGAACTGCGCTACAGCGTTTCGCGTGCACCAGCCGGCGTCGTGTTCTCTGGGGCGGGGGACCGCCCGCCAGGAGAAAAGGAATGGATTTGCTCACCAAGCTGCCGGAAATGTCTGACGACGCCCTGGCCAATCTCCGGACAAATGCAAAGCGGCTCCAGAACAGCGGCACCCCGGCGCAGCAGACCGACGCTGCCGCATTGCTGCCGGCTGTCGAAGCCGAAATCGGCGCCCGGCGGCTGGCGAAGGTCAAGGCGACGCGAAGTGCTCCGCGCAAGGACCGTCCGCCGGCATTGCGGCCGACCAAGCGCTCCAAGCCCAAGCCGGTTGCCGGCCTCGATTAAGCCTGCTTTTAATCCGCGGCTTGGAGTAGCGACGCTGTCTTCGCGACCTGCCGCTGCTATCATCAGATACCTGACGAGGGTACGGAATGTCGGTTGATCTGACGATTGAAAGCGCGGTCGCAAAGGTGGTACTGAACCGCCCCGACAAGCTCAACGCGTTGACCGTCGATATGCGTCAGAGCCTGTGCGATTACTTCGCGCAGTTGCGGTTCGACGACAACGTGCGCGCCGTCATCGTGACCGGAGCCGGCAGAGGGTTCTGCTCCGGCGCCGACGTCGACCGCATGGCCGGACAGCCGCACGACCTGCGCGCAGACCGGGAGCGGATGCAGCGCGGCGGCCACACCTTTATCCGCGCTCTCCATGCGATCGAGAAGCCGGTCATCGCCGCGGTGCGCGGGCCGGCCGTCGGCATAGGCTGGAGCATTGCGCTCGCCTGCGATCTTGTGGTCGCGTCAAAAACCGCGCGGTTCTCACAGATCTTCCGCCGTATCGGTCTGGCGCCCGACGGCGGCGCGATCTGGTTTCTGACCCGCCGGATCGGCATGCCGAAGGCCAAGGAGTTGGTGTTCTCGGCGCGCTTTGTCGAAGCGGAAGAAGCGTTGGCGCTCGGCCTCGTCAATCATGTCGTCGAGGATGACGAGCTGATGAGCAAGACCGAGGAGCTCGCCGCGGAGCTGGCCGAAGCGCCCACTTTCGCTCTCGGGCTGGCAAAGAAGCTGTTTCACGCCGCCGTCGGCCCGAGCCTCGAAGATTATCTCGAAATCGAGAGCCTAGTTCAGCCGCAGCTGCACATGACCGCCGACAATGCCGAAGGCGTCGCGGCGTTCAGAGAAAAGAGAAAGCCAAAATTTACCGGCAGGTGACGCGCTGCAGTCTATTCCGCGGCAAGTGCTTTTACCGGCTTAGAGCCGGTGCCGGCCAACTCGTCCCGGTGCTCGTCGAACAAGCAGCGAATCCACTCGATCACTGCTCGTACGCACGCGGCGCGGCGCAAATCCTGATGCACGATGACCCAATATTCGGCTCCGAGTTCGATGACCGGCGGGGTTATCCGTTGGAGCACCGGGTCGGCGTCGCCGGCGTAGCACGGGAGCAGCCCCACGCCGATCCCCGCCCGTACCGCCGCGGCCCGCAGGGGGAGGGTCGAGGCCCGTAGCGCCACTCGTCCTTCGGTCGCGCGCATTTGCTCGTCTACCCAGCGGGCGCTGATCAGATGGCTCTGCTCCTCGGGATAGGTTATCCAGCCAGCGTTTCGGAGCGGGTCGCGATCCTCGCCGTCAATCCGGCGATAGACGGCGCAGGCGATCACGCCAACCTTGGATACGTACAGATTTCCGCCTTCGGGGATGCCGTGGCGCAATGCCAAATCGGCGTCCCGGCGCGCGAGATTTGCCGTCTCCCACGATTCGACGAGTTCGAGCGTGAGGGTCGGCGGCAGTCCGGTTTCACCCGATGGGTCGAGATGGCGAGCCAAAAAGCCGCCGCCCCATTCGCCGACTGAAACGCGGACGGTGCCGCTGAGCGCCGGCGACGCCGCCGCCCGCCGCCTCTCGAGCGCCAACGCGGCGCTCTCCAGTTCTTCCGCCACTGAAATCAAGGCGTCACCGGCCGCGTTGAGACGCAGCCCCTCGGGCAACCGGTCAAACAGGGTCGGCCCGCCAAAGGTCGCCTCGAAAGCGGCCAAGCGACGGCCGATCGTCGGCTGGCTCAAACCAAGCGCGCGGCCGGCGGCGCGCAATGAACCGTGGCGTGCGACCGCAAGAAATACGCGGACGTCGTCCCAATCCATCGATGCAGAGCCGTTCGCACCAGCCATGATACGGATGTGTATCGCCGTCTACCGAATTTGTCGATCCTTGATTTTTCTGCGTATCGCCAAATTAGGGGGACACGGATTGCGCAAGGAGATGCCTAAATGCTGACCCTCGTTGAGCGCCAGCCCCAAACGACCCCAGTTTCCTGGACTAAAGTGATGCGCGTCTGCCGGAGGGGCCGCGCGCTGGCGGCAACGTGGCGCTCGCGGGCGCGCCAACGCAAGGCGCTGGCACGGCTCGATGACCGCCTGCTGGCCGATATCGGGCTGACGCGGGAGGCGCAAATTGTGGAGTGCTCGAAGCTGTTCTGGTGGTGGCCGTGATCGAGATTTTTGCGTTGCTTGCATGCGTCTCGACTATGTTCAATCTTTCGGACGGAGCCGCCGATGTACTTTGACCGACGCCTTTGGCAGCTGACCCGCGGCATGCGGGGTTGGATTGCTGCGGCAATTTTCCTGGGCCTAGTAGCGGCGGTGGTCGGGATCGCGCGGTTTGCGATTCTCGGCGTGCTGCTGTCGCGGGTCTTTCAGGGGGCCGGTCTTGCTGCGGTGGCGGTTCCGGCGCTCGGGGTCGCAGTCGCCGTGGTCTTGCGCGGTTTTGTCGACCACCACCGCGCGATGATCTCGCACCGTACTGCGACCCGGGTGCAGGAGGATTTGCGCGGCCGGCTTTACGACAAGGTCGCCGCGCTGGGCCCGGCCTGGTTCGCCGGCGAGCGCACTGGCGGAGTGATGCTGTCGATCGTCGACGGGGTCGAACAGCTGCAGACTTTTTTCGGCCAGTATGTCCCGCAGCTCTGCATCGCAGTGCTGACGCCGCTTGCGATCTTCGTCTTCATCGCCTTCTGGGACGTGCCGGTCGCGACAGTGATGCTGGTCTTCGCGCTCGTGACCCTGATCGCGCCGGGCGCATTCGCGCACCGCGAGCGCCGCTCCAGCCACGGGCGCCAGGGCGCTCTGAAGTCTTTCGGCTCGGAGTTCCTCGACGGCGTCCAGGGCCTGCCGACATTGAAGGCGTTCGGTCAGAGCCATGCCTATGGAAGTCGGCTCGCCGCCAGAGCGCGCGAGCTGTGCGACCACTCGCTGCGGGTCTTGTCGATGGGCGTGATGACCCGCGGCATCACCGATTGCGGGGTGGCGATCGGCGCTGCATCGGCCTTGGCTCTCGCCGTCTGGCGGGTCTCCCACGGCCTGATGAGCATCGAGGCATTGCTGATCGTGCTGATGGCCGGAACGGAGGTCTTCCGCCCGCTGCGCGATTTGCGCACGGTGCTGCATCAGGGGATGCTCGGGCAATCGGCCGCCGCCGGCATCAATGCGCTGCTCGCCGCCGAACCCTTGGTTCCCGATCAGCCGCCCGGCCAGGCGGCGATCAGCCGGCCGCTCCTCCCGACCATCGCTTTCGAGGACGTCTGGTTCGCTTATCCCGGCGGGCGCGGCGCCGCCCATGACGGGCTGTCCTTCACCGTCGCCGCCGGCGAGAAGATCGGCATCGTCGGGCCGAGCGGCTCCGGCAAGTCCTCGGTTGCGCGGCTGCTGCTGCGCCTCTTCGACCCGCAACGCGGCACGGTCAAGATCGGCGGTCATGACATCAAATCGCTCGATCCCGAAGCGCTCCGCCGGATGATCGCCGTCGTCCACCAGGACACCTACCTGTTCTACGGCACCGTCGAAGAGAATCTGCGGCTCGGCAAGCCCGACGCCACGCGCGACGAGATCGAGGCGGCGGCGCGCGACGCCAATGCGCACGAGTTCATCTCACTGTTGCCGCAGGGTTACGATACGATGATCGGCGAGCGCGGGGTATTGCTGTCAGGCGGCCAGCGGCAGCGCCTGGCGATCGCCCGTGCGCTGCTGCGTGATGCGCCGATCCTTATTCTCGACGAAGCGCTCTCCTCGGTGGACGCCGAGAACGAAGCGGTCATCCAGCAGGGCATCGACCGCCTGTCGGCGGGACGCACGACCCTGATCCTCGCGCACCGGCTGTCGAGCGTCATTGGCGCCGACCGGATCCTCGTCCTCGACAAAGGCCATATCGTCGAAAGCGGCCGGCATGCCGAGCTGATCCGCCGCAACGGCCCCTATCACCGGCTGATGGGCGCGCAAGCCGCAGAGCGCGAGGACGATGGCGATATCGTTGAAGCCGACCCGGCAGCGCGCGTCATCGGTGACCGCGACAAGATCGAGGTCGAGGCGGCGACAGCGACGGACGCGATGGCCGAGGCCGCGGCGTCGGTCGGCTGGGCTGCGACGCTGGGCACCCTGGTGCAGATCATCAAGCCGTGGCGGCGGCGGTTCGCGATCGTCGTGACATCCGGAATAGCGCGGGTCGCCGCGTTCATCGGGGTGGGCATTTTCGGTGCTCTCGCGGTCGCCGCCGTCAAGACGGGCGCTCCCTTCGGGTACCTGCTGATCCTGCTCGCAGTGGCGGCGCCGCTCGCCGGGCTCCTGCACTGGCTCGAATCATGGCTGGCGCACGATATCGCCTATCGGCTGCTGGCGGAAATGCGGATCGATCTGTTCCGCAAGCTTGACACGCTGGCGCCGGCTTATCTGGTGCGGCGGCGCTCCGGCGACCTGATCGCGCTCGCCAACCAGGATATCGAGACCATCGAATATTTCTTCGCCCACACGGTTGCGCCGGCTCTCGTAGCCGTCATGGTGCCGGCGGCGGTGGTGCTGACGCTGGCATTCGTGGCGTGGCCGATTGCCTTGGCATTGCTGCCCTTCGTCCTCTATGCCGCTCTCGCTCCGGTCGTGACCCGCACGCGGATTGACCATCTCGGCGCGCAAGCGCGCGACGCCCTGGGGCTCCTCAGCGCCTATGTTACCGAGACGATCCAAGGCCTATCCGACCTCGTGGCGTTCCAGGCGGTTGCCGGCCGTCGGCGCGGCTTTATGGAGCTGGTGCGCGGATACCAGCAAATCCGCCTCGAACTGTTGCGCGATCTCTCCTCGCAGACGGCTCAGCTCGAAATCGTGACGGGGCTGGGCGGGCTCGCCGTCGCCGTGGTCGGCGCGCGCCTCGCCGCCGAGCATCATCTGATGGCCACCACCTTGCCCTTGCTGATCCTTTTGGCATTGGCCTCGTTCCTGCCGATCTCGGAGATCGCCCAGGTCGGCCGCCAGCTCGCCGACACGATCGCCTCGACCCGTCGCTATTACGCCGTGCAGCGCGAACAACCTCCGGTCGTCGACGGCCCGCTGCGCCCGCCGGCCCCGGTCGGCGGCTCGGCGATCCGTTTCGAGCGCGTCGGCTTCACATATCCGGGCGCCCGCCGGCCGGCACTGAGCGATGTCGAGCTGGTGGTTCCTGCCGGCGCGACGATGGCGTTGGTCGGCCCGTCGGGCGCCGGCAAGACGACGATCGCCAATTTGCTGCTGCGGTTCTGGGATCCCGGCGTCGGCCGGATCCTGATCGACGGGGTCGATCTGCGCGAGTTCGAGCTCGACCACCTGCGCGCGCGCATCTCGCTGGTCTCGCAGGACACTTATCTGTTCAACGACACCCTGCGCGCCAATGTCGCGCTCGCCCGGCCGGATGCCGACGAGGCGGCCATCCATCGCGCGCTCGACCAGGCCGCGCTCGCCGATTTTGTCGCGAGCCTGCCCGAAGGCCTCGACACGATGGTCGGCGAGCGCGGCGTGCAGCTTTCCGGCGGCCAGCGCCAGCGGGTCGCGATCGCCCGCGCATTTCTAAAGAACGCGCCGACTCTGATCCTCGACGAAGCGACCTCGCATCTGGATGCAGTCAGCGAGTCCCAGGTGCGCGGCGCGCTCGACGAGCTGATGCGCAACCGCACGACGATCGTCATCGCGCACCGGCTGTCGACCGTGCGCAACGCCGATCTACTCGCGGTGCTCGATGGCGGCCATCTCGTCGAGACCGGCAGCCACACTGAACTTCTCGCCCGCAACGGGCTGTACGCCCGCCTGATCCGCCGGCAAATCTCCGGCGCCCGGCAGCCGCTGCGCGCTGCGGGGAATTAGCCCGGCTTGTAGCCTCTCCGGCCCAAGGGGCGGAGAGGGAGAATTTAGCTCAGTTCTCCGGCTGTGGTACCGGGGCTTGCGGGCGACGGCTGCGCTCGGCCATGAACTCGTCGAATTCGGCCTTGTCCTTGGCATGACGCAGGCGGTCGAGAAACGCTTTGAACTCGCGCTGTTCTTCTTCGAGGCGGCGCAGGGTTTCCGTGCGGTATTCGTCAAAGGCGCGGTTGCCGCTGGAGCTTGACCGCATGCCCCACCATCCGCCGGGATTGGCCTGGGCTTGCTGCTGCCACCGCCGGGCTCCACAGCCGGTCCAGCGTGCCATTCGCCCGCTTCCGACCAGATACCCCAGAGCGATGAGGCCGAGCGGCCACCAAACTCAGGAAGCTCACCACGGTCAGCGCAATCCAGGCTGGATTGCCCAAATCGTCCAGTTTTGCCGCGAGCGTCATGGGAGGGCCTCGTGTGAATGTATCTAACATTGACATAGGGTTGAGATGCCGTACTTGTCAAGCCTTCGGACCGTCGTCGATCAAGCTGAGGCCGCGGAGATAGACCAGCACTCCCGCCTCCAGCAGTTCCTCGGGGCTCATCGGCAGTTTGCGGCGTCCCCCGTCGGCGCGCCCAAACAACGAGGCGATGCCGTGCGCCAGAGCCCACAGATGCAGGCTCATCATCAAAGCCGGCGGCCGGCGGTCGCTCGGCAAGCGGGCGCAGAAGGCGTCGGCCGCGCGGCGCAGCACCGCAAAAGCGCGGTCGGCGGCCTCGCGCAAATCGGGATCGCCATCGAAGGGCAAGCCCGCCTCGAACATGGCCGAGTAGAAAGCGGGTTCTTCGCGCGCAAAGGCGAGATAGGCGCGGCCGACATTCTCGAAGGCGAGAAACGGGTCGGGCCTGCCCTCGTTCCAGGCGCGGTTGAGGCGCTCCTCGAACAATTCGAAGCCGCGGCGCGCGACATCGGCGAGCAACGCCTGCCGGTCGCGAAAATGCCGGTAGGGAGCCGCCGAGCTGACCCCGGCCGAGCGCGCCGCATCGGCGAAGGTGAACCCCGCCGGTCCCTTCTCGGCAATCAGGTTGAGCGCGGCACGGATCAGCGCCTCGCGCAGATTGCCGTGATGATAGCCGCGACGCCCGGTTGCCCGATCGTCTCTCGACCAGCTCATGCCGGATACTCTACAACGAGCCCACCATTGGCAAATGGGGACGGCATGGCAGACGATCGCAAAATCACACTTTTTCACTCGCCGAATACGAGATCATCCGGCGTGCTGACCCTCCTCGAAGAGCTCGGTGTGCCTTACGAACTGCATTTGCTCAACATGAAGGCTGGAGAACAGCGCCGGCCGGAATATCTCGCGATCAATCCGATGGGCAAGGTACCGGCGCTGAAGCACGGTGAGGCTCTCGTCACCGAACAGGTCGCGATCTTCCTCTACCTTGCCGATCTCTTCCCGGAGGCCCGCCTCGCGCCGCCGATCGGCGATCCGTTGCGCGGCGCGTATCTGCGCTGGATGGTGTTTTACGCCGCGTGCTTCGAACCAGCCGTCATCGACAGCGCCACGCAGCGCGACCCGGCGCCCCAGCCGATGTCGCCCTATGGCGATTTCGAGACGATGCTCAGGACGCTTACCGACCAGCTTGCCAAGGGACCCTATCTGCTCGCCGAGCGGTTTACCGCGGCCGACGTGCTGTGGGGTGGGGCCCTGACATGGACCACGATGTTCAAGCTCGTGCCCGAGCTTCCGGTCATTACCGCTTATATCGGCCGGTGCGGCGCACGGCCTTCGGTCGCGAGGGTCAAGGCCAAGGACGCAGAACTCGCAGCGACGCACGAAGCGGCAGCATCCGCTGCCGCGACCCGGTAGACGAGACGCACCGGCTAGGCGCTCAGTCAGCGCGTATCGGCGTCACGCACCGCGACGCCGAGAACCCTGCCGTCCCGAGCCTGCAGGATCACCGCGACGCGGTCGCAGGGAGAGCGGATCGGCAACTCGACTGCCCGTGCCCGACCGTCGAACGGCGCGACCTCTTCGATGCTGCGCACCACATCGACATGAGCGAGCGTGCGGCCGCCATTTTCGCCACGCGCCACCGCGGTGACATGCCGGCGGTCGAAGCCGATCAGCAGGAGGGTCGCCGCAATCCCGTCGCCGCCCTGACCCATTGTGATCTGTGCCCGGCCGTGATTGACCGCCAGCCTGACCGGCACATCATCGCGGGTGCGCCGGGCCGAGTTCAACGCCTGCTCGACCTCGCCGCGGTCGGAACCGACCGCCTGCCATCTGCCGTCGACGACCATCTGCGGCGTGTAGACCGTGGCTAGGCCGAGAAGCTCGGCATAGCCGTGCTGACGGCGCGTCGCATCGGGGCTGGAAAACGGGTCCTTCCAGCCGAGCCTATCCCAGTAATCGACATGGAAGGACAGTGCCAGCACATCAGGCCGGCCGGCGAGCTCGGCGAGCAACGCATCGGCAGGCGGGCAGGATGAGCAAGCTTCGGAAGTAAACAGCTCGACAAGGGTCGGGCGCTCGCCCGCCTGCAGCGGCGCAACCCCGAGCGCCAAAAAAGTTAGAGCGAACAGCAGGCCGGTCTTGGTCATGCCGTCACATTAAAGCAGTTTGCCGAGCTTCTGGTTCAACAGACCGTGAGCGTAGAGTTTGCGACCGGCAGTCCCCTACAAAATGAAGCGCGACAGATCGGCGTTTTGCGCGAGAGCGCCGACCCGCTCGCGGACATAGGCGCGGTCGATCGTGACCTGCGTCCCTTCGACCCGGTCGGAAGCGGTGAAGCTGATCTCTTCGAGGAGGCGCTCGAGGATCGTGTGCAGGCGTCGCGCCCCGATATTCTCGATGGCCGCGTTGATCTCCTCGGCCAACAGCGCCAGTTCGTCGATGGAGGCTTCGTCGAACTCGAGCGTCACTCCCTCGGTCGCGAGCAATGCCTTGTATTGTTTGATCAGGCTCGCTTCCGGCTCGACCAGGATGCGCCGGAAATCGTTGCGGTCGAGCGCCTTCAATTCTACCCGGATCGGCAACCGGCCTTGCAGTTCAGGCAACAAATCGGACGGCTTGGTCTGGTGGAAGGCACCGGAAGCGATGAACAGAATATGGTCGGTCTTGACTGCCCCGTGCTTGGTCGCAACCGTCGTGCCTTCGATCAACGGCAAGAGGTCGCGCTGCACCCCTTCGCGGCTGACATCAGGACCGCCGCCGCCGGCGCGTTCGCCGCGCCCGCAGATTTTGTCGATTTCGTCGATGAAGACGATGCCGTTCTGCTCGACCGCGGTGGTCGCTTCGCGCACCACCATCTCCTGGTCCAAAAGCTTGTCACTTTCCTCGGCGACCAGCACCCGGTGGCTGTCGGCGACCGTCATCCGCTTCGGCTTCGAGCGGGTGCCGAAGGTCTTACCGAAAATCTCCCCAAGGTTGAGCATCCCCATCTGCGCCCCGGGCAGGCCCGGAATCTCGAAGGTCGGCAGGTTCGCTGCGGCACTCTCCTGCACGGCGACCTCGATTTCACGGTCGTCGAGCGCGCCTTCGCGCAGCATCTTGCGGAACTTCTGGCGGGTGTCGGCGCCGGCTCCCGAGCCGACCAATGCGTCAAGCACCCGCTCCTCGGCGGCGACCTCGGCCTTGGGCTCGACCTCCTTGCGCAACCGCTCGCGGGTCATCCCGATCGCTATCTCGACCAGATCGCGCACGATCTGCTCGACATCGCGGCCGACATAGCCGACTTCGGTGAACTTGGTGGCCTCGACTTTGACAAAGGGGGCCTGGGCGAGCCTCGCCAGGCGACGCGAAATCTCAGTCTTGCCGCAGCCGGTCGGCCCGATCATCAGGATGTTCTTCGGGAGCACCTCCTCCCGCAGCTCGGGGCTGAGCTGCTGGCGACGCCAGCGGTTGCGCAGCGCGATCGCGACGGCACGCTTCGCGTCGTGCTGGCCGACGATGAACCGGTCGAGTTCGGAGACGATCTCGCGAGGGCTGAACGAGGTCATGGAGGCCACGTCAGCCGTCATTCCGGCAGGAACGCAGCGTCCGCGAAGGGCCGCCCCTGAAATCCCCCTCTCCGACCTTGGGGGCGGAAAGGGTCGGGCTGAGGTGGAGGAAGCCCCTGGCATCGAATTGCGGCGCGACCCACCTTACCCTCCCATCGCTCTCGCGACGGGCCCCTCCCTCTCCCCCGCAAGCGGGCGGAGAGGGATTGAAGCTCGGGTAAATCGGGAAGCCAGATCCGAAACGTGCATATGCCCGAGCGCATCAGATGACGCGCCAATGACACCCAGAAACACCGCTTGATCTCGGGCCGCCATCAATACTCCAGTTTCTCGAGGGTGATCTTGTCGTTGGTGTAAATGCAGATCCCGGCGGCGATCGCCATGGCCCGGCGGACAATTTCTTCGGCGTTCATGCCGTCGATGCCGATCAGTGCGCGAGCCGCGGCCAGGGCATAGCCGCCGCCCGAGCCGATGCCGATGATGCCGTCCTCCGGCTCGAGCACGTCGCCGGTGCCCGAGAGGATCAGCGAGACGTTCTTGTCGGCCACCGCCATCATCGCTTCGAGCCGGCGCAGATAGCGGTCAGTGCGCCAATCCTTGGCGAGTTCGACGCAGGCTCGGGAGAGCTGCCCCGAATATTGCTCGAGTTTTCCTTCGAGCCGCTCGAACAATGTGATCGCATCGGCAGTCGCGCCGGCAAAGCCGGCGATCACCGAACTGCCCGCCAGACGGCGCAGCTTGCGTGCATTCGACTTGACCACGGTCTGACCCATCGTGACCTGGCCGTCGCCGGCAACTACGACCTGGCCGCCCTTGCGCAGGCAGAGGATCGTGGTGCCGTGCCATCCGCTATTGCCGGAATGATCCATGCCTTAGTCGGCATCCGATGCTGCGCAGGGAACTGCCGGAAAATTAAGGCGTATGCCGTTCCCAGGGAACTGAGATGTAAGTTGGGCCGGGTCGGGATCAAGCGCGCAATGCCGCGGTGCGGGATGCGCCGCGGTGGAAAACGCGCGCGAAAGTTGTTACAAGGACGTGCCGCGGCTGCGGCCTTTCGAGGAGAGTATCGTGCGGGTGGCGACCGTCGAACGCAACACCAAGGAAACCCGGATCACCGGCCGAGTGGATCTCGACGGCAGCGGCGCCGCAGAGGTCTCGACCGGCATCGGCTTTCTCGATCACATGCTCGAACAGCTCGCCAGACACAGCCTGATCGACGTCACCCTGCATGCGCAGGGGGATCTGCACATCGACTTCCACCACACCACGGAGGACACCGGCTATGTCGTCGGCGAGGCGGTGTCGCGCGCACTCGGAACCCGCGCCGGCATCGCGCGTTACGGCCACGCGGTCATTCCGATGGACGAGACCCTGACCCGGGTCAGCCTCGACGCGTCCAACCGGCCCTACCTGATCTGGAAGGTCAATTTCACCCGGCCAAAGCTCGGCGAAATGGACACCGAGCTATTCAAGGAATGGTTTCAGGCCTTTGCTCAATCGGCCGGGGTAACACTGCATGTCGAAAACCTCTATGGCGAGAACAATCATCACATCATCGAATCGTGCTTCAAGGGCCTCGCCCGCGCCTTGCGCCAGGCTGTCGAGATCGATCCAAGGCGGGCCGGCGCCATCCCTTCCACCAAAGGTGTGCTCGGCGGCAGCCTGACATGATTGTTGCGATTGTCGATTACGGCTCGGGCAATTTGCGCTCGGCCGCCAAGGCGTTCGAGCGCGCGGCGGCCGAGAATGAAAGTCCTGCCGAGGTGAGAGTGACGAGCGCGCCGGAAGCCATTGCCAGCGCGGACCGCGTCGTTCTCCCCGGCGTCGGTGCGTTCGCCGATTGCCGACGCGGGCTGATGGAAGTCGCCGGTCTCGAAGAGGCACTACAGGAAGCCGTCATGATCCGCGCCCGCCCGTTTCTCGGCATTTGCGTCGGGATGCAGCTGATGGCCGATGCCGGGCACGAGTTCGAGACCGTCGAAGGCCTGGGCTGGATCGCGGGTGACGTCGCGGCGATCGAGCCGGCTGACCCAGCGTTGAAGATCCCCCATATGGGGTGGAACGAGATCGAGCCGCGGTCGGCGCACCCGCTCCTCGCCGGGCTCGGTGCGGGCGCACACGCTTATTTTGTTCACAGCTATCATTTTCGCCCCGCCGATGCCGCGGACCTCGTCGCGAGCACGGATTACGGCGCGCCGCTGGCGGCGGTGATCGGGCGTGACAATCTCGCGGGCACCCAATTCCATCCGGAAAAGAGCCAGGAGGCGGGGCTGCGGCTGATCGGAAATTTCTTGCGTTGGCGTCCATGAGCGATATGCGAACTGCCGGAACCGTCTCGGTTGATCGGCTGACCAAATTCTCGGGCACGGATCTCGACGACCTGTGCGAGGCCACCGAGAGCGCCATCACCGAAGGCGGCGGGTTCGGTTGGCTGAAGCCGCCGCCGCGGCAAGTGCTCGAGAATTATTGGAAGGGCGTTCTGCTTGTCCCCGAGCGCCGTCTCGTCGTCGGCCGGCTCGACGGCATCATTGCCGGCTCGGCGCAGCTGAGCCGGGCACCGCGCAACAACGAGGCGCAGGCCTTCGCCGGAATCCTCACGAGCGCCTTTGTCGCGCCGTGGGCGCGCGGCCGCGGGCTCGGCCGCGGCATCGTACGGGAGATCGAGCAACTCGCCCGGGAGCTCGGCCTGACAGTCCTCAATCTCGACCTTCGCGACACCCAGCGGGCAGCCGTCGCGCTGTACGAAAATCTGGGCTACCGGCGCTGGGGCACGCACCCGGTTTACGCACAGGTCGAGGGCCGCATCATACCGGGGCATTACTATTACAAAGTCCTCGAGGACGAGCCGGCGACCCCGTGATCCTCTACCCGGCCATCGATCTCAAGGATGGCGCCTGCGTTCGCCTCCTCCGCGGCGATATGGCGACCGCCACCGTGTTCAACGGGGATCCCGCCGCACAGGCTCGGGCATTTGCCGAAGCCGGCTTCTCCTGGCTGCATGTGGTCGACCTCAACGGCGCCTTCGCCGGCCGCTCGGTCAACGACGAAGCGGTCAAGGCGATCCGCGCCTCGGTCGATCTGCAAATGCAACTCGGTGGCGGCATCCGCGATCGCCGTGCCATCGACGAGTGGCTGGCGCTCGGTATCGACCGCGTTGTGCTCGGCACCGCCGCGTCGCGCGATCCCGATCTGGTGCGCCGCGCCGCTGCGGAGCACCCCGGCGCAATCGCTGTCGGTATCGATGCCCGCAACGGGCGCGCCGCCATCGAGGGCTGGGCCGAAACGACGGAGGTCGGCGTCGTCGAAGTGGCCCGCCGGTTTGAGGATTGCGGCGTGGCCACCTTGATCTATACCGATATCGCGCGCGACGGGGCTCTTTCCGGGATTGACGCGCGGGCGATCGCGGATTTCGCTCGGCAGGTCTCAATTCCGGTGATCGCGTCGGGCGGCGTCTCTGCGCTCGTCGACATCGCCGCACTGAAAGCGCACGAGGCGGACGGTATTGCCGGGATTATTTGCGGCCGCGCGCTGTATGAGGGCCGGATCGATCCGCAAGCGGCGTTGCGTCTGGCGGGGGAGCCGATCCGATGTTGAAGATGCGGGTTGTCCCTTGTCTCGACGTCAAGGACGGGCGTGTCGTCAAGGGGATCAATTTCGTCGATCTCGTCGATGCCGGCGACCCGGTGGCTCAGGCGCGGTTCTACGACCGCGAGGGGGCCGACGAGCTGTGCTTTCTCGACATCACCGCCAGCTCGGAAAACCGCGACACGCTCTATGACGTGGTACGGCGCACGGCCGAGGAATGTTTCATGCCGCTGACCGTCGGCGGCGGTGTGCGGACGGTCGAAGACATCCGCAGGCTCCTCCTCGCCGGGGCCGACAAGGTCTCGATCAACACCGCCGCCGTCACTCGGCCCGAATTTGTACGCGAAGCGGCCCGGAAATTCGGCAGCCAATGCATCGTCGCGGCGATCGACGCCAAAGCCATAGCCCTCGAACGCTGGGAGGTGTTCACGCATGGCGGCCGCCGACGGACCGGGATCGAGGCGGTCGCGTGGGCGTGCCGGCTCGCCGATTACGGCGCCGGCGAGATCCTGCTGACCTCGATGGACCGGGACGGCACCAAGTCGGGGTTCGACATTCCTTTGACGCGCGCAGTCGCTGATGCGGTTCGGGTGCCGGTCATTGCCTCCGGCGGTGTCGGCACGCTCGACCACCTGGTCGAGGGCATCCGCGACGGCCATGCCACCGCGGTCCTGGCCGCCTCGATCTTTCACTTCGGAACCTACCGCATCGGCGAGGCTAAGGCGCGGCTCGCCGCTTGCGGCATCCCGGTGCGGCGCTGAGCCATGGCCGAAGAGCATCTGGGCCCTTTGGCGCTAGGATCGGCCCTCGACCGGTTGTGGCAGATCATTCAGTCGCGCCGCGGCGCCGACCCGCAAACCTCGTACACGGCGCGCCTCTTTTCCCGCGGCCGCGCCAAGATTGCCCAAAAACTCGGCGAAGAAGCGGTCGAGGCAGTGATCGAGGGTGTCGGGAATAACCCGGCGGCGCTTGTCGGCGAGAGCGCCGACCTGCTCTATCACCTGCTGGTTCTGTGGGCCGCTGCCGGTATCTCACCCGCAGATGTCGCGGCGGAATTGGCCCGCCGGGAGGCTAGCTCCGGAATCGCCGAAAAACGCGCCCGCGCCAAACTCTGACCACAGCCGAGGCGAACCGATGGCCTACGACCGCAACAACGTCTTCGCCCGCATCCTGCGCGGCGAGATCCCCTGTAACAAGGTCTATGAGGACGAGCACGTCCTCGCCTTTGACGACATCACCGCGCGAGCCCCGACGCATGTCCTGGTGATCCCAAGAGGGGAATACGTTTCCCTCGATGATTTTTCCACGAATGCCTCGACCGCCGAGATCGGCGCCCTGGTTCGCGCCCTCGGGCATATCGCCCGAGAGCGGGGCATTGCCGCAAGCGGCTATCGCATCCTATCCAACACTGGACCCGCCGCCCATCAGGAAGTGCCGCACTTCCACGTGCACCTCGTTGGCGGCCGCGACCTGGGCGCAATGCTGCCGCGAGGCTGATCAGCCCCCGCCGGCGGCGCGGGTGAGATGAGTATTTTCGTAAATCGCGGCTAGCGGACAGGAAAAATCGAGACTTTCCAAAAAGAGCGCCGCGTCGGATTCGATCAGCAGGGGGTTTGAAGGCCAGCTTCCGTCCGCGCCGCGCCGAAGCAATTCGGCGGCAATGCGTGTCGAGCGGATTAACAGGATTTCCCGGGCGGTGGGGATTGTCGCGTAGGCCCAGACATTCTCGCGCGTTTCGGATTCGTTACTCGGCGACAATATTTCGACGACGAGGGTCGGCTCCGTCAGCGCCCGCAGACCCCGATCATCGATTTCACAGCTCACCGCGAGATCCGGGACCCGCATATTCGCCTCCGATCTGACCCGCGGGATGACGCCCAGCTCGACCACGACATAGCAGCGTGTCCCAGACAAGTGAACTCCCACAAGGCGCGCCAGCGTAGCCTGGATAATCCCGTGCGAGACGCTGGCCGGCGCCATGGCGCCCGGTTCGCCGTCGACCAGGTCGAACTTGTTTCCACTGCCATCGCCTGGCCAATCGAGAAATTCCTCGATCGTCATTCGCGAGGGAGCAAGCTTGGGTAACGCTGCCATCGGTGATCCTCCGCCGCCTAAAGATAGCGCTGCCGCGTTGCCGCAATAAGATGCGCGCGCTTGAAACCTACCACCGTTTGCGTGTACTCAGACAATGGGAGTAAACGCCTGGGAGAGTGTCATGTCGGTGTCAGCAGACGCCGCCGATCGAAGGATCGCCACCGGCGGCCTGAGTTTGCCGTGGATTATTGGTGCCTCCTCGGTCGGCACGCTGATCGAGTGGTACGATTTCTATCTCTATGGCGTGCTTGCGCTGTTTTTCAGCAAGCATTTCTTTTCGCCGGACCTGAACCCGACGGTCGCCTTCATTGCAAGTCTTTTCGTGTTCTGGACGGGTTTCCTCGTTCGGCCGTTTGGTGCCGTGCTCTTCGGCCATCTGGGCGACCTGATCGGCCGCAAATTCACCTTCATGCTTACTCTGGGATTGATGGGAGCGGCGACCTTCGTCGTCGGCCTGTTGCCGGGCTATGACGTGATCGGGGCCCTCGCACCGATCCTGCTGGTCAGCATGCGGGTCCTGCAGGGTCTCGCCTTGGGCGGCGAATACGGTGGTGCGGCGACCTACATCGCCGAGCACGCCCCCGACGGCAAACGCGGCTTTTATACGAGCTGGATCCAGACGACGGCGACTTTGGGGATTGTCTTTGCCCTTTTGGTCATCCTGATCTGCCGGCTGGCGATGGGCGACCAGGCGTTTGGCGACTGGGGTTGGCGCATCCCGTTCCTGCTCTCCGCGATCCTCGTCCTTCTATCGGGCTATATCCGGCTGAAGCTCGAGGAATCGCCGCTATTCGCTCGTCTCAAAGAGCAGGGCAAGGTCTCGAGCAACCCGGCCGCCGAAAGCTTCCTCAGTGGCGGCAAGAATTGGGGCCTGATGCTGTTCGCGTTGTTCGGCGCCACCGCACCGGAAGGCGTCGTGTGGTATACGGGCCAATTCTACGCGCTGTTCTATTTGACCACGGTTCTGAAGGTCGATTACGTCACCGTATATATCATTATGATGATCGCGCTGACCCTGGGCGCTCCGTTCTTTGTCGCGTTCGGCGCGCTCTCCGACAGGATCGGCCGCCGCAACATCATGTCGCTAGGATTTCGCGCTGGCGGTGATCAGTTATTGGCCGGTGTTTACTTGGCTCGGCACCTTCAAGGACAACCCGGTCGTCCTGACGATCCTGGTCTTCTACATGGTGATCCTGGTCACGATGGTGTACGGCCCGATCGCTGCGTTTCTGGTCGAGCTGTTTCCGGCGCGCATCCGCTACACCTCGATGTCGCTCCCCTATCACGTCGGCAACGGCGTCTTCGGCGGGCTGGTCCCGGCCGCCGGCGCCTCGATCGCCGCAATTACCGGCATCCCCTTGAGCGGGCTGTTTTATCCGATGGCGATCGCCGCGATCGGGGTCATCGTCAGCCGCGCTTTCCTGCGCGAGCCGACCCACCACATCAAGATTTGGGACGAAGTCGGCGGCGGCGCGCCGCCGCTCGTCCCGGATCAGCCTTAGGTCCGGGACAGCCTTAGGTCCAGGCATGGGGGAACGCGTGGGTCAGTCGGCCGACCCCGCGCGGAACAGCGCCCGCATCCGTTCCGGGATCGGCTCGTCGAGAACGTGATCGTAAAGTGTATGGAGAAGCTCTTCCCCATCCGTTCTGCCGTCGAGAAAGTCGAGAAGCTGTTCTCCGACCGTGCCGGTTTCCTCCACCGGGGGAACGCCACAACAGAGAATTGCCGGCGAAGGCAACCTAGTTTCCAACTGCATGGTCTTACACCGTGTCACAATTGATCCAGTCCGCTGATGATCGATAACGTTCCGTGTCTCACCGACCCACCAGGGTAACGGATCGTAACAGTCTTCCGTTCCGGTTAGCGGCGCATAATCGGCATGCAAAAACGCGTGGAACAAACTGGTAGATCGCGGCCGATCAGGCTCGCGGCGCCTCGCCTTCGCTTCGCGCCTTCATTCGACGGTAACTCAGCGCCTCGGCGATGTGGCGGCGGCCGACAATTGCTGCGCCTTCGAGATCGGCCAGGGTGCGGGCGACGCGCAATACCCGGTGGTAGCCGCGCGCCGACAGACGCAATCGCTCGGCCGCCCGGGCGAGCAGCGCGCGGCCGGCGGGTTCGGGGGTCGCGATCTCGTCGAGCAGCGCCCCGTCCGCCTCGGCATTGGTGCGGATGCCGCGCTCGCTGGGCAGCCCCGCATAGCGCTTGGCTTGTCGGGCGCGGGCCGCCGTGACCCGGCCGGCGACCGCCGCGCTGCCCTCGGCGGCGGGCGGCAGCGCGAGATCCGCCGGCGATACTGCGCGGACGTCGATATGCAGGTCGATGCGGTCGAGCAACGGGCCCGACAGCCGGCCCTGGTAATCCTCCGCGCAGCGCGGCGCGCGCCCGCAGGCGAGTTCGGCAAAATGGCCGCAGCGGCACGGGTTCATCGCCGCGATCAGCTGAAAGCGCGCCGGATAGGTGACGTGCCCCTGAGCGCGGGCGATGCTGACGCGGCCGGTCTCGAGCGGCTGGCGCAGCGCTTCGAGCGCGGCGCGGTTGAACTCGGCCAGCTCATCCAGGAACAGGACACCCTGGTGCGCCAGCGAGATCTCGCCCGGCCGCGGGCGCGGCCCGCCGCCGACCAATGCCGCGAGCGAGGCCGAATGATGCGGGTCGCGGAACGGCCGCTCGCGCGACAAGCCGCCGCTGCGCAATCCGCCCGCCACCGACTGGATCATGCCCAGCTCCAGCGCCTCGGCCGGTTCGAGCGGCGGCAGGATGCCCGGGCAGCCGCGCCGCCAGCATCGACTTGCCGGCGCCCGGCGGGCCGACCATCAGTAAATTGTGCCCGCCCGCCGCGGCGATTTCGAGCGCGCGCTTGGCGCTCTCCTGGCCCTTCACATCGGCGAGGTCGAGCCCGGCCGAGCGCGACGGCGCGAGCCGCGGCTCGGGCGGCGGCAACAGCTGGGTCCCCTTGAAATGATTGACGATCGCCAGGAGGCTCGGCGCGGCGATCACCTCCACTTCGCCCGCCCAGGCCGCCTCGCCGCCGCATTCGGCCGGGCAGATGACGCCGCTGCCGCGGCTCGCCGCCGCCAAGGCCGCGAGCAGCACGCCGGCGACGCTCGTCAGCGAGCCGTCGAGCGCCACCTCGCCGAGCGCCATATAGCCGCCGAGCTCGTCGGCCGGCAGCGCCTCCATCGCCGCCAGCAGAGCCAGCGCGATCGGCAGGTCGAAATGGCTGCCCTCCTTGAGCACATCGGCGGGGGCGAGGTTGACGGTGATCCGCCGCGGCGGCAGCCCGAGGCCCAGCGAGGCGAGCGCCGCGCGGACCCGCTCGCGCGACTCGGCGACCGCCTTGTCCGGCAATCCGACGACGGTAAAGGCCGGCAACCCGGAGGCGATCGTCACCTGGGTCTCGACCTCGATGACCTCGACCCCGTGAAACGCGACGGTCCGCACCTTCGCGACCATACCCCTACCCTATTGCAAGCGATGGTTGAGTATAGCGCCGTCAAATCAACAACACCAGCCTGGCAAACGACCCCGACCGGGCAGACGGTGCCCGACCGCGCATCCGTCTCCCCTGGTGCACAATTCATTCAGTTGATGCACCTCGACGTCCCCTCCGTGCTTTCCCGGCGAAGGCCGGGATCCACGTTTCCGTGGGCACCGGCTTTCGCCGGTGTAGCGGGATTTGGCGTGAGCGATGGGGGTTATTGCCGGATCAATCGAGCGAATGACTCCGAGCACTAGCTGTTTTTGCTGTTTTTTGCAGCGAAAGTAGAGCGATCGGCTTCGCTCCGCCGCGGAAATCCTGGGTCGGAGTGCGGCGACGGGGCGCAGTAACAGCGGCAATTCCGCTGTCGGTTTGCTGTCTTCCGCTGTATCGGGAGTGTGGCTCAAGCTCAGGTCCTTAGCGGGGCGTATACCCATAAGGATCTGGACGGCGTGCTGACTGCGCGTCCTCCAATTGCCGCAAGCGATTGTCGAAATCGCTCGCATCGATTGCCCGCAGGAAGCTTTCGATCATCTGCGACAGCGCGAAGCCTTCGGCAGGGGTGATGCCGCCGCGCCCGACCGCGTCGGCGACCGCCTTTATTGCGCCAAGGATGTCGGCCGCGCTGTTGATCGGCGGCAGAGCGAGCTCGACGGACCGGTCGCGGCGCGGCGCGACGGTGCGGTCGAGACAGAGCCGCAAAGCCGTCGGATCGCCGGCGAGGGCGAGTTCGACCGCCTTGCGGCTCAGCGCCGTCGCTTCGCCATCGAGCAACAGCTGCGCCGCCCGAGTAGACCGGTTGATCGAGCCGCGAGGCCGGCCGCCGGGATTTCCGGACTGCCCCTTCGCAAACGGTCGACCTCGAACCCTTTTTGCTGTCGTTGCTGTTTCCTGCAGAGAAATATCAGTCATCGCTCCACCTCGGTTCGGTAACCTTGCGCCGGCCCTCGGCGCTTCCCGAACGACGATGAAACGCGAACATTATGGCAATTTTATCGTTGCTATTACCACGATGCGAAATTAAACATTAGGAATTTGGCCAGGAGCGCGATGTCTCTCACCCAAACTATCATTTTCCCGATGGAAGTTTGTCGCACCATGAAGGATTAATGGGCTCTCTCCCGCACTCCTTCGGCCTTCAGCAAGGGCAACCATTACAGGTGCTTCGCCGCTTCGCTGCTTCTCGCCTCCGACGATGCCGCCTTCATGACCGGCGCCGGGCTCGTCGTCGACGGCGGGCTGACCGCACAATGATGGGCGCAGGCTGTAGAATTGCGGTCGTCGCGTGCTCCGCTCAATCCGAAGGTCGAAGTGTCCGATGTCGATGGATGGGCGTGTAGTTTAGTAAGCTGTCACCGTAACTCTCTAGAGCGGGTTTCGCCCGCGCGCGCGGCGATTACACGAAGAAACCCCAGTTTCCATCGCCAAGTGACAAGGGCGACCCGGATCGGGGGCATCCGTAAAGATTTAGTCGTGCGATTCCGGCGGGATCGGGCTCAACTTGATGGCGGCACTCCCGACACCATACGATCAGACGAACACGGGCAGCTGCCGCGTTCCCGAGGGTCATCGGCACTTGTGCCACCTTCGGTGTCACGAGCTCGAGCTATCCCCCAGAGCGGTGAACGAGAGCGTGTTTCTGAACTATCTGGACTCGTTAATAAATTTGTCGGCGATCTCAACGACTGTGTTCCAATCAGCCAGCATTTGAGGATGAAAAGCCACGGGTGCAGTCCCTTCCGAAAATGAATGCATGATCCACGGGGTAAAGGTACCGAGGGCTTCTTGCTCAGCCTCCAGCCTCAGCCACAGATCATAATCACGTTGGCTGTGCGCTTCATGCTTACGTCTTTCTAACTCATTATGTTCTCCTAACTTGGCCGGACCCAGAGTATATGGTGCGACATATAAGGGTATCCTGTGAGCCAGCGGGTGCCTGTAATTTTCCAGATATGCGAACCAGCCGTCCCGGCTGGTCAAATACTCTCGAAACTTGGCTGAAAACGTTTCCCGGACTGCGACGCACCCGGACCTCAATCCTACTTGCTGATCGCGTAACCGACGGCCTCGATTGTCTTTAACTTGCTTTTCCTTGACCCAAATCCATGCGAGGTTGTCGACGCATCCAAAGACATTGAATAGGAAGCTCTGCAGATTAATTGTGAGGTCGATACATTCACCTCTCGAAGGCTTATCGGACCTCTCTGGCGGGTAGATCGAGTAGACGTTTTCGATGCAGCGCTTCAGGGTCCCAAGCCTGCGGACGAAGCCATGTCCGACATACTCGTAGGCGGTTTCATTGCTGAGCCTCAAAGACAGATATTCGCATATCAGTCGTTGGTGTGCAGGGTTGACGGTGTGGTAGCCCTCTTGCAATTTCACCAACTGATCTGGTTTGAAATACATACTTATTGACTATTGCGTGATGGTCGTGCTGGGCATCCGGCTAAAACGCGAATTTCGTGGGTGAGCTCGGCTAGGATTAGCGGATGCCCCTCCTGTTCCATATGCCGCGGACGCGGCTCTGGTTCCCCGCGCACACGAGCAGCGAAGTCGTGAAGGGCATTCCCGATGGATGCAAAGCGCTGGACGAGCACCGAAATATCTCTGACACAAGGCGATCCGGGTGGAAGCTTTTGGGGCGATCGCTGCTTCAGTGTGCCGAGGCGTGGTATTAAGCACCAGCGTCGTCCCGGCTTTTCGTTCGGGTAGATCAAAACCCAATTGTGAGCTAAGGCGTTTCGCCCCTTCGCGGCGGTTTCGATCCGGGAATGTAATGAGACCCAATCGACTTGATGCTGCGTGTTCGCAGGTCGAAATGGCTGCCCTCCTTGAGGACGTCGGCCGGGGCAAGGTTGACGGTGATCCGTCTGCGGCGGCAACCCGAAGCCCAGCGAGATGAGCGCCGCGCGGACCCGTTCGCGCAATTCGGCGACCGCCTTGTCCGGCAGCGCGTCCGCACCTTCGCGACCATACGCCTACCGTCTTACAAGGAAGGGTTGAGTATAGCGAGACCGGGTCAACAGAGCCAGCCAGCAGCGGAAACGCATTCCTAGTGCACAGAATCACTCAGTTGATTCAGCTCGACACCCCTCCGCGCTTTCCCGGCGAAAGCCGGGATCCATTCCCCGTGGGCACCGGCTTTCGCCGGTGAAGCGGGACTTGGCGTGGGCGGTGGGCGGTGATGAATCGGGTGAATGATTCTGAGAGCACTAGGTCATCTCAGGCGGTCTCGGCGAAGATTTCGCGGCCGATCAGCATGCGGCGGATCTCCGAGGTGCCGGCGCCGATCTCGTAGAGCTTGGCGTCGCGCAGCAGCCTGCCGGTCGGGTAGTCGTTGATGTAGCCGTTGCCGCCGAGGATCTGCACCGCATCGAGCGCCAGCGCCGTCGCTTTCTCGGCCGCGTAGAGGATGGCGCCCGCGGCATCCTTGCGCGTCGTCTGCCCCCGGTCGCAGGCTCTGGCCACCGCGTAGACGTAGGATTTGCAGGCGTTCATCGTCGTGTACATATCGGCGATCTTGCCCTGGATCAGCTGAAATTCGCCGATCGCCTGGCCGAATTGCCGGCGGTCGTGAATGTACGGGATCACGACATCGAGGCAGGACTGCATGATGCCGAGCGGACCCGCGGCCAACACGGCGCGCTCGTAATCGAGGCCGCTCATCAGCACCTGCACGCCCTCATCGGCCTGACCGAGGACGTTCTCGGCCGGCACTTCGCAATCCTCGAAGACCAGTTCCGAAGTGGGCGAGCCGCGCATGCCCAATTTGTCGAGCTTCTGCGCCGGCCGGAACCCCTTGAACCCCTTTTCGATCAGAAAAGCGGTGATGCCGCGCGGCCCGGCGTCAGGGCGCGTCTTGGCGTAGACCACCAAGGTGTCGGCGTAATGGCCGTTGGTGATCCACAGCTTCGTGCCGTTGAGGACATAGCGGTCGCCCTGCTTGTCGGCGCGCAGCCGCATCGAGACGACATCCGAACCGGCGCCGGGCTCGCTCATCGCCAGTGCCCCGAGGTGTTCGCCCGAGATCAGCTTCGGCAGGTACTTTCGCTTTTGCGCTTCGGTTCCGTTGCGCCGGATCTGGTTGACGCATAGGTTCGAATGCGCCCCGTAGGAGAGGCCGACCGAGGCGGAGCCGCGGCTGACCTCCTCCATCGCCACGCAATGCGCGAGGTAACCCATTCCGGCGCCGCCATATTCTTCCTCGACCGTGATGCCGTGCAGCCCGAGCGCGCCCATCTCGGGCCACAGCTCTATCGGGAACCGGTCGGTCCGGTCGATCTCGGCGGCGAGCGGTGCGACCCGGTCCTCGGCAAAGCCGCGGACCGAGGACCGCAGCATGTCGATCTCCGGGCCGAGATCAAAATCGAGGGACGAAAGCCGCGTGTTCTGCATGGGTCAGCGGTTAGCGGCTGCGGCTGGTGCGGTCGAGAAGACTCGAACTTCCACGGAGTTTCCCCCACAGCGACCTCAACGCTGCGCGTCTACCAATTCCGCCACGACCGCACGATAGGGCCGGCGTGATTAGCAAATCCGGCCCATTATATCAAGCCGCATGGACCCAAGGGTTAGTGACTCCGAGATGGTGATGCAGCCGGGCGGGATCGAGTGGCGGGTTAGCGAGACGCCGGTCGATTTTGCCGCCGCGGTCGAGGAAATGGAGGGGCGCGTCGCGGCGATCCGTGCCGGGTCGGCTGCCGAGCTCGTCTGGCTCCTCGAGCATCCGCCGCTCTACACCGCCGGGACCAGTGCACGCGACGAGGAGCTGCTCGAGCCGCGACGCCTGCCGGTGCATCGCGCCGGACGTGGCGGCCGCTATACCTATCACGGGCCCGGCCAGCGGATCGCCTATGTGATGCTGGATCTGCGCCGGCGCGGGCAGGACGTACGCTGCTATGTGCACCAGCTCGAGGAATGGATCATCCGGATACTCGCGCGCTTCGCAGTGCGCGGCGAACGGCGCGACGGCCGCGTCGGCATATGGGTCGTGCGGTCATCGGGGAACGAGGAAAAGATCGCCGCGATCGGCGTCCGCGTGCGTCAGTGGATTACCTATCACGGCATTGCGCTCAATGTTGACCCCGAGCTCGAGCATTACCGCGGCATCGTACCTTGCGGGATTTCCGATCACGGCGTGACCTCGCTCGCCGAGCTCGGCATCGCCGCGAGCATGGGGGAGATCGACACGGCGCTGCGGCGCGCGTTCGCGGAGGTATTCGAGGTTCCACTCGTCTGCCGCCCCTGATTGGAGCTGACGAGAACGCATTTCTCGATGCTTGAGGCTGACTTTGGCTGCTGCTCTCCGCTTTCTCATTCCGGCCATGTGGTGTGTCTGGGCCGCGTTCTGGATGGCCGCCTCGTTCGGCACGAAGCCGACACGTTGGCGAGAGTCCGTCAGCTCGCGGGCGTCGCACGTGATCCTGCTGCTCGCAGCGGTCGTGCTGCTGACGAAGCCTCGATGGCTGCCGCCGATGCTGTCGGTACGGTTTGTGCCGGCAGGCAATCTGCTTCCGGCGTTAGGGGCGATTATGGTCGCGGCAGGCCTTGGGTTTGCCATGTGGGCGCGCGCTCACCTTGGGCGCAACTGGAGTGGCATCGTCACAGTGAAAGAGGATCACGCGCTCGTGCGCACGGGTCCCTACCGAGTCGTGCGTCACCCGATCTATTCCGGCCTGCTGCTCGCTTTGATCGGCACTGCGGCGGTGATCGGCGAATGGCGAGGGATCTTTGCCGTCATCTGTGCCCTGATCGGATTTCTCTGGAAAATCCAGGTCGAGGAGAAGCGCATGAGCGAGAATTTCCCCGAATATACCCAATACCGCCGGCAGACAGCGGCACTGATCCCGCTGCTCTATTAAAATACTCGGGATGAACCGGAGAAGCTTCCTCAGGCACGCTGCCGCGCTCGCCTTCGTGCCGGCGTTGCCAAGACCCTTGCGGATCGCGCTGGCCGAGAATGCGCCGGATCGCCGCGTGCGCCCATCCGACGCAGCGTGGCCGACCGAGGCAAACTGGGGAAAACTGAACGAGGCTGTCGGTGGCCGGCTCATCAAGGTGCATTCGCCGCTGCAGGCCTGTCGCGAAGCGCCCGATGGGGCGGCGTGCGGCGACCTCTTCAAGGAACTCAAGAATCCCTATTACATCGGCGATAACCTCGCTCTGACGCAGACCGCGGGCTGGGTAGACGCCTGGCAATCGCAGCCGAGCGTCTATGCGGTGGCGGCTGAGACGACGGGTGACGTCGTCGCTGCAGTCAACTTCGCCCGCGACAATAATCTGCGGCTGGTCGTCAAAGGCGGGGGCCACAGCTATCTCGGTCGGTCGAACGCGCCGGATTCCTTGTTGGTCTGGACGCGGCGCATGAACGCCATAACCGTGCATGATGAATTCACCCCGCAAGGGTGCGCGGCACGGCAACCGGCGGGACCTGCCGTCACGGTCGGATCCGGCGCCATCTGGATGCGCACCTACAACGAGGTGACGACCAAGGGCGGCCGCTATGTCCAGGGCGGGGGCTGCGGCACAGTCGGGGTGGCCGGGCTGGTTCAGGCGGGCGGCTTTGGCAGCTTCTCGAAGAATTTCGGCATCGCTGCGGCGGGGCTATTGGAAGCCGAAATCGTCACTGGCGACGGCGAGATCCGCATCGCCAATGCCTGCACAAATCCGGACCTGTTCTGGGGGCTCAAAGGCGGCGGTGGCGGCAGCCTCGGCGTCGTCACCCGGCTCACCCTCAAGACGCATGACCTGCCGGCGTTCTTCGGCGCGGTTTCCGCGACGATCCACGCCTTTTCCGATGCCGCCTTTCGCCGGCTGATCGGTCAATTCATCGACTTCTATGCCGACAATCTCTTCAACCCACACTGGGGGGAGATCGTCACGCTGCGGCTCGGCAATCGACTCGAGATCCGGATGGCCTTCCAGGGACTCGACCAGCAACAAGCCCAGACGGTCTGGCAGCCGTTTTTCCATTGGGTCAACGGGTCACCGCAAGATTTTACCTATCAGCTCACGCCCCGGATAATTGCAGCTCCGGCCCGCAATCTCTGGGATCCGGTTTTTCTCAAAACGCACTTTCCCAGCGCCGTGCTATCGGACGACCGGCCTGGAGCGCCTGCCGACAATATCTTTTGGTCGGGGAACCTGGCCGAGGTGGGCCACTTTGTCTCCAGCTTCCAATCCCTCTGGCTGCCCGCTTCGCTGCTGCAATCGGACCGGCGAAGCGCGCTCGCGGACGCCTTGTTCGCTGCCGCCAGGCGTTGGCCGGTCGAACTCCATTTCCAAAAAGGGCTGGCCGGTGGGTCGGAAGAAGCAATATCTGGCACCCGAGACACCGGGATGAACCCGGACGTGCTCGGCGCCTTCGCGCTTGCGATCATCGCTGGCGAAGACCCGCCGGCTTTTCCCGTGCTCCCCGGTCATCAGCCGGACCTCGAGGTGGATCGCCGACATGCTCGCGCGATCGGCAAGGCGATGAGCGAGCTGAAAAGCGTGGCACCTGGGGCGGGCTCTTATTTTGCGGAAAGCGATTTCTTCGAGCCCGACTGGCAGACCTCCTATTGGGGACCAAATTACCCGCGACTGCTATCCATCAAGAAGAAATACGACCCCGCCGGGCTCTTCTTCGTGCATCACGGCGTTGGCAGCGAGGACTGGAGCGCCGACGGCTTCACCCGGCTCGCTGGATAAAAAGCAAGCGCGTCGAGGCGTTGAGCGATGACTGGCCTAGATCTGGGTTCCGAGGCGCAAACGACGCCGACACGCAATGGCAATCGTCAACAAAGCGTCAGCGCAGGCCTGGGGCCGGCACTACAAGCTCGCCTGATCGGATAAGGGTGATGTACTTTCGGGGGAACCGGGCATCGCTGGAGGGCGGCATCGCTGGCACCGTACCGGCCGCATCCGGCTTGCCTGATATATGACCCGGGGGACGCGGTCGTTTTCCGACTAGAGAGGCTCGCCTGCCGATTGACCCTGCTGCGCGCCCTCCGGGCGGAGCAGTTAAACTCCCTATTCCGTCAAATGCCGATCGCGGTCCCCGTCAATGCGATCAATGCGCCGATAACTGCGATCGTGTTGGAGCGGTTGGCCGACCTGGCATGGCCCGTGGTGTGGTCTTGCGCCGTCTTGCTGGTGTCGGCCGCGCGCGGTGCTGTGGTTGTGGTATCGTCGGGCGGACATCCCCGCGAAAGCCGATAGGAGCTGGGCGGCGCTGGCAGCCGGTTTGGGCTCTGACTGCTGGCTTGAGCTGGGCCGAGAGGAGCCCTCCTATTCGCAGTCTTGCCGGTACCAGGTCAAATGTTCCTGACTGGCCACCCGCAAATCCGCCGCCTGGAAAAACCGGGCGCCGATGCGGCAGCTCTTACAGCGACCGCAACGGGGCGGCTGATCCCCGCTGGTTCCCGCTCGCGGAATCTGTCGCCGCGCGAGCGGCGACAGACTTGGCTTGGGACACAGACCCGGCCGTTTTGCACGGCCGATACCGCGCGGGGGGAGCGGCCCTTGCCGACTGACCACCGAAGACCGGCGCTCGGCCGCGCCACCTGCGGTTACGAGGACGCTGTTCGCGTCAGGCGTCACTTTTTTGCCGGCGGGTCGGGTTCGTTGATCGGCCCCTCCGCGCCGTGGACCGCGTTCGAGTACAAGAACTGTACCGGCAGGCGCCTGCCCCCCATGCTGCTGAGAACCTGTTGGAACACACGCTGCAAATGCCCTAGTTGGCCGGCCATGGCAATCGGCTGATCGCCGATCTCGCCCTGCGCTCCCATCCAGCCAAGGACGCCGTCGTCGTTCCCGGTCGCGATCGCGTCCCTGACGTCGGCGTCGGTGCGGAATTCGTTGATCTCGTGGTAAAGCGTGCCGACCACATCCTTCCAGGATGCGTCGAACGCGGGAATTCCATTCACCTGCCCGTCGGGCAGCGTCTGCGAAAAGACGTTTGCCGAATAGTAGGCGGTGTGCGACCGGCCATTTTGCTGAAAGTGCACCGAGCCGTGATAACCGCCAAGCCCGCCAAGCGAATTGTCTTGGTCGAGCTTGAGCACGGTTCCAGGAGGCAGCACGAGGTTGAAGATCGTCGTACCAAGGTCGGTGTCGGAGACCTTCCCCTGTTGCACCAGCCGGGCGACCAATTGCTGCACGTCGGGCTCGTCGAACTGAATTGGCTTGGCTTCCTCGAGCACAAGCAATGGCCGCGCATCGCAGGTCAAATTGAGGCCACTGTCAAAGTACTGCTTGACGACATTGTTTAGTTTCCGGTCCTGCATCGCGAGCGTGATCGCGGTATTGATCGAGTTGATGTCGGACGCGAGCCACGATGCCTGGCCGCCAAGAAATATGTTCTGGAACTCCATCTGTGGCACGGTTTTGCCACCGTGGAAGACGAGGTCGGCGGACGCGTCCGGCGGGATGCCGCCCGCGATCGCGTCCGGCTGCGCCCAGCCGCGTTGGGGGTAGCGATAGTGGCGGGCCTCGACCAGTGAGCCTGGACGAGCCTGGATCCGCATCAATCGAGTCGCATTGGAAGACTGGACCATCTCTGATCTCCTTGTCGAACGGTGGGGAGTATAGGGGGCGCTGGCACGAGCCGAACGTGAGCTACCTCACACACACATCGTTCACGTCGTCAAAACGTCGAGATCGGGGACCCACGGCCAAACTGGAAGCCTCTCGCTTGAAATCTGATCTTTAATCTCATCCCGGGTGAGGCTGGTGGGAGCCGCCGTGCCGCGACCTCGCCGACCTGGTCGCGCGCGACCGCAACGTGATCCGCCAAGATGCGCTGTCGCGGAACACGGCGACATCGATCAGGTGCACCGGGACCGCATCCTTCCAGATCTCGGCATAGATGTGGCCAAGCTCGATCTTTCGTCGAGCCAACGGCCGGTCCGCTCCTCGCCTGCATCGGCAACGAAATGCGGAAAGCCGCCGATGTATTTGTACTCGCCCCGTTTCAACCGATTGCCCCAGATCACCTCCATCGCGCGCTTCTCGCCACGAGCTGTCGCGAACTGAAGAAACAGTCGCGCCGGGTGATCGTCGCCTTCTCGCGTGCACTCGTCGAGCGCGCTGCGGATCGGTGATTCGAGGTACCACCGTCACGCGAGCATCGGGTAAGCGGAGCCGTTTGGCGCAGGCCCAATCGACGCCCGATGCAGGCCATCCTATTCACCTGTCGTCCGCCGGATCTGTGATAATGCGGCCACGGCTTGATCCGGTAGCGTAAGGCTAGGGCCGCGCGCGTTGAGCTGTCCCCGGTTGATACGGCTATGATGAAGCAATGCCAGAGGATGCATCTTGAATAGGGAGCGGATGAAATGCCGGCGCAAATCACCGAGCTGAAGGTCCGGGGCGTGACCATCAAACTTCACCGGGCCGGGCGCGGCTCCACCGTATTATTCCTGCACGGTGCTGGCGGCGTTCCGCAATGGCTGCCATTCTTCGAAGCGCTGGCGGAGAGTTACGAACTCCTTGTACCGGAGCATCCCGGCTTTGGCGGCTCCGACGATCCGCCATGGATACGATCAATGCCGGACCTTGCCATGTTCTATCTTGACCTCCTCGAGGAGACAAGGCTCGACCGGATCCACCTCATTGGCAACTCGCTCGGCGGCTGGCTTGCCGCAGAAATCCTGATCCGCGACCGCTCCCGTTTCCGTAGCCTCGTCCAACTCGCGCCGGCGGGCATCCGCATCAAGGGAGTTCCGTGTGGCGACAACTTCATCTGGGGACCGGAGGAGGCGGTCCGTAACCTCTATCATGATCAGTCGTTCGCGGACCGCATCTTGGCACTCACGCCGAGCGAGACGCAGATGGATGTAACGCTGAAGAACCGCTTCACTGTGGCGAAGCTCGGCTGGCAGCCGCGTTGGTTCAATCCCGATCTCGAGAGATGGTTGCACCGGATTAAACTGCCGGCCCTTGTCGTCTGGGGTGACGCCGACAAAATCATGCCGCCGGCGAATGCGGCGCTATGGTGTGAGCGCCTGCCGAAGGTGCGCCTCGTGATGGTGGATGAGTGTGGACATCTCCCGCATGTCGAGCAGGCCGCTCTCGTCGCCCATCATGTTCGCACGTTCCTGGAAGGAGGCGCGCCGTGAAGCTTGTTTCCTTCCATCTCATGCCGTACCGGCCGCTCGATCTCGCGGAGGCGGCGAAGCACCGCTCGCCCTGGGTGGTGCTGCCCAACTGCCTTTACGACCCGGTGAAGGGTGCGGATGAATATGCGCGTCACATCGATGCGCTCGTCTATGCCGAGGAGCTCGGCTTCGATGCGATCGGCGTCAATGAGCATCACCAGACCGCCTACGGCCTCATGCCGGCCCCCAATTTGATCGCCAGCGCTCTGATCCAACGCACGAAGGCCATTAAGATCGCGATTCTCGGCCGCGCTCTGCCGTTGGTGAACAACCCGATCTACATCGCGGAAGAGTTCGCGATGCTCGACAATTTGTCGAAGGGCCGCATTATCGCGGGGTTCGTGCGGGGTATCGGCTCGGAATACCATTCCTCGGGCACCAATCCCTATTTCTCGCACGAGCGCTTTCACGAGGCTCACGATCTGATCATCCGGGCCTGGACGGAGCCGGGTCCCTTTGCTTTCGATGGCGATCACTTCAATCTGCGTTACGTCAACCTTTGGCCGAGGCCGTACCAGAGCCCGCATCCGCCCGTCTGGATCCCGTCGCAAGGGTCGAGCGAGACGGTGGCATGGGCAGCCGATCCGAACCGGAAATATCCGTTCCTCGTAACCTTCTCATCGGCCGATCTTGTTGCGCGCTACCACAACGCCTATAGCGAGCAGGCTCGGCAATACGGCTACCAGGCGGCCCCCGACCAACTCGGCTGGGCTTGCCCCATCTATGTCGCCGAGACCGACGAGCGCGCGAGGGAAGAGGCCGGACGGGCGGTAGAGACGCTGTTCAACGATTTTCTACGCCAGAGCTTCGAGATGCTGATGCCGCCAGGCTACACCTCAATGACCTCGATGAAGAATTTCATCCGCAGCCGTGGCGCGCTGGGTGGCGGCAAGCTCACCGCGGAAGCTCTCATCGAGAGCGGCACGGCGCTGATCGGCAGCCCCCGGACGGTGCTGGCCGGCATAGAGCGAATGCGTGAGCGCACCGGCTTCGGGATCCTCGTCGCACTTCTGCAGTTCGGGATCCTCTCTGATGATCTCACACGGCGGAACATGGACCTGTTCGCTGCCGAAGTGATGCCGCATCTACGGAACTAACCGGTCGCGGCCCTCGTGAAGATCAGAATAGGTTAGCTGGCTTACAGCATAGCCTCGGAGCGAGCGTCGCCGTTACGAACTTGTTTGACTGAGGAAGTCTAGCATCAGCGCCGTGACCTCGGCTGCTCGCTCCTGCTGTATCCAATGATCGCCGCCCGGCAGCAATACCTTATTGGTGAGCCCAGGCATCGTCTCGTCTAGAGAGTTGAATGCGCCCGTGTACCTATCGCGCACTACCGTATCGTTCTCACCGGCGATGAAGAGCGACGGTTGATTGATCCGCGCACCCCTCAGGAAGGCATTCGTTTCCCAAAGTCGATCGATATTGCGATACAAATTGAGACCACCCCGCGATGTAGAAATCGACATCCGCTTGGGTAAGCCAGTCAGGTGGGGTCTCCCGCTCTTTTTCGGAATGTGGGGAGGTCCCGGACGAGAGTTCCCAATTTCGCCACTGAAGAGCCCGATAATAGGGCGGCGGACGTCGGACTCCAGTTCTCTCTCGGCCCTACGCGGCTGCTGAAAATAGGCCTGGTAAACTCGTGTTCGCCATCATCGAGAAGCCGCATCATATCTGTCGGTCGTGGGTCATTCCAATTGCGCTGAAGGTAGGGCACGCTCAGCAGGATTAACCGGCGGAATATGTCAGGGCGCAGCAGCGCGCAGTACCACGCTACAACTGATCCCCAATCATGACCAACGATGACGGCCTGTTCTTCTCCCAATGCATTGGCCGATCTCAAGGTGGTGCACCGGCAGAAGCCGCTTCAATCCGCCGCACGATGTCGGGTTTACGCAACAAACCTTGTGGCTGAAGGAGCTGGCCGACTTCCGTCAGCGCGCGATGGACGACCGGGTCGACAATAGCCGCCCGAAAGAGCGCAGCTTCGAATTGTTGAGCTTCCTCGAATTTCTCGGGTCGACTGCCCCGCGTGCTGGGAAAAGCCAGGTCAGGACCCGTAGACATGCTCCAGGGTGTCTCAAGAACCGAGGCCACTTCTGCCATGAACCCCGCCTGCAACGCCACGATCGGATTTGGTTCCGAGGCCGCACGCGATGATACATCCTGCAGCAAGCGGGCCTCCTTGGCGGCAACCGACATGCCCTGGCCGTAAACTGGATTGAACCGGCAGAGCGCGTCCGCCACTGGCAACAAACCGCGGGGCAATCGAGGTAAGCCTTCGAAATGTCTCCAGAGACTGGCAGGAAAGCGGTAGTGCCGGATGTCATCAGGCGGATTTGCCGAGCGCAGTGCGTTATATATTGTCGGCGTGATCAGCGAGCGACACGCTTGGAGGAAACTCTCCCATGTTTCCGGCCGGGTGGTTGCGCCACGATTGGCCACCAACACCATCCAGCGATTGCCCTCAATCGGCAGCAGGACCGCATTCACCGCAAGGTGCGGCGGATCGGGAAGTGTCAGCGCGAGCTTCCACTCGGAGGGCGCATCAGGTGGAATTTGCACCACCGCGCTCGCATAGCTGATGTCGACCCCAATTTCAGTCATCTCGGGCCGCTTCCAGTCGAGGCTGTCGAGCAGTGCCAACGTTAGCGCGCCACGGCCGGACGCGTCCACGACCAGATCCGCCGTAATCATCTCCGATGTTCCCGACTTGGCATCTATCCGCAGCCCTCGGACGGCGTTCCTGGTCTCCGCCGGCACGATCTCGATTACCCGGCACTCCGACCGGAATGCGATATTCGGGACCGTTTCGGCTCGACGTCGCAATACAAACTCGATCAGCGGCCTGGATGCACACAGCAAGGAGATTGCGAAATCGCGTTTCGGCACCGCGCCCAGATTAGGCAGCTCGAGTTGCACTTCTTGCGCGACTCTGACCGGGACGGCACCAGCTCTCGCCAGCTCACCTGAGAAGCCTGGGAAAACCTCCTCGAGCGCACGCAGGCCCCCAGCCAGGAGAGCATGGGGATGCCGATCCTGAGGAGTGCCCGTCCGCGACCCGACACCTCCGGCCAAGCGATCGCGTTCCAAAACTTCCACCCGTTCAAAGCGGCTTGCCAGCGCGCCGGCAATCGAGAGCCCACCGATGCCTGCTCCAATCACGATCGCGCGCTGTCCCAATAAACCGCTCATCTCGCTATGCTCCCCAAACTCCGACGCTTTGGCGTGCCGTTTATCCAGGCTCAGCACGAAAAGGCCCACCTGACTTCCGCCCCAAACCCTATAAACTCCCCCTCACCGCTTGACTGGAGCTGCCTCTCGGGTGTCGCTCGTACGAGCTCCGGTCTAAGGCGAGCAGTCTCCCCTCACAGCTTTCTTATCTAAGAAAGCTCCGGGCCGACTGACCTTGATTCGCGGTGGCGGGTCGCCTAAACTTCCGGCGTTAACCGAACCCCTCCTCCAGCACTCGCCGAATTCTGGCTCCCATCCATTCCGCTCAGGCCCAAGCGCTCGAGCGTACGAGCATGAGCCGCAAAGTCCTCCCCGGTCATCTTTCGGACGAGCTCGACCAATGCATCGATCGCCGGCGTCCTCACCCCTGCGGCTACACCCAGTGCACTCATTGGAACGAGGCCGGCCGGGACGTCTTCGGTGATGAATTTGTGGTCGAGCGACTTCGGCGTTCCCGTCGCCTGATAAGGCCCATCGCTGTTGTAGGTAAGCCGCTGGCAGGTCTCGACGAGCGTCGCCTCGCGCACCCCATAGACGCGGTCGAACCAGTCGGCCAGGGACGGTACCGATGCACCGAGCGCCGCAGCGACGGCCAGACGCTCTGCATTGATCGCCTCGTATAATCGGGCGACCGCCGGCGTCACGCCTTCCGCATAGAATTTGTAGCTGTCCCCGCTCTCGATGCGCCCGGCGTTGGCGACACAATTCGCCACATGCAGCATCGCGTTGGCGTTGGTGAAGCCAGTGTACAGGATATTCGGCGCCGCAACTGCTCCCGGGAACAAGGGCGACAGGCGTGAGAAAACCTCGCCGATGCGATTTCCCGGGAACGTTGCGATCTGCAGCCACCGCTTCCTGACGATCGGACGTATTCGCGTCGGCGAGAGACGCCAGCATGAGTAGGGGTAGTTGTCCATTTCGGCGACATCTATCTCGGCTCGGCAGCCGGCGTCTTTGAGGGCGCGGTGTACGATCACCGACCCGCCGGTGTTGCCCTGGATCAGCAGGATCACCTGACCATCCCGCACCAGAGGCGCAAGCGATCGCGCCACCACCATTTGCGCGTTCCCGCCGGTCACTACAATGATCACATCGGCGCCATCGACAGCTGACGGAAGATCGGTCGTCAGGCGGTCGACAGCGGCAAACGCGACGCTCTCGCCTTCGACATCCACCCCGCCGCGCGCTCGAATTTCAGAGAGCTTTAAATCGTCAATATCGTGGAGCCGCAGCCTGAAGCCGGCGATGCCCAATTCGGCGACGAGATAAAGACCACCAATTCCTGCCCCGATGATCGCAACAGTCTCCGCGGCGCTTCTGTCTCTCACGGCTCTCCCCTCTGTGTTGTGCTGAAATCGCTCGCACTCCCTGCCGCAGAGATTACGCGCCTAGACCCACCGGCTCAATCAAGCTCGGGCCGCTGTTCTTGACATTTCCGACCCGAGTACTCACCGGCCAGCGGGTCATCTCCTCCGCGGGAATTCGGGGTCGGCGGATGCGGCGGGATCGAGAAGTCGAGCTTGATTTCGCTGGCCGTCGGAGGAGAGGCGAACGCGACCACACATGCCGGGAAAACACCCTCGCCTGATTGGCCAACCCAAGGGGTCCTTGCGCGTTCTAACAACTCGACTTCAATCTACATCATGAGCCACGTTGGAGCGGGGCGGCCGGCCGTGTTCAAGGTTCGCGAGGCTAAGCTGGCGTCCGACGAGGAGCGGAGTTGGTCCAGGCCAATCGGATAAGGTGCCGTGCTCACCAAGAACGTTCTGTTCGGTATGAATGTCTTGACCTTGGCGGGGTTTCTCGTGATGGGGCTCAGCCTCACTCTACGCCGCACAGGAAAAGCTGGCGCACCGCTGAGCATTGGGCTGATGTCCGCAGGTACGGCTCTGGTATTATTCGGGCTGTACACAGGCGGCTCCTCGAACTAGAAGGGTGCTGAAAAAGGGTGGCGAAATTTGCACATTGTGATCCCTTTGGGCCGGAGCAAGGTGAGCCTGTCCAACCCGGAAGTTCACTAAAATTTCTGGGTTAGCCTCGTCCTCGTGCCAGAGGTGGACGAGATCGGCATGCACGCCATTGCGGAAACCGAAACCGGGAATAGCCGGCGACAATCCATAAACGATCGCTCTGAGCGTTGGCAGCAACAGCCATAGGCGCTGGGCGGACCCCACCGACGCCGATAGGTCCCCGCGCCCTTCATCTCCGTCTCCGGAAAGAAATACAAATAGTCTCTCCCTAACACTCCACGGCCGCCCGACTTCTCTTAACCGACTAGCTTAACTATCAAATTTTGTTCGTTTAAGTATAAATATCGTTGAAGATTTTCCTTTGTTCAGCAAGGTCGGAATCATGCTCGGCGCTGCCGACGTCGACGATTTCGCTTTAGGAGCGTTAACATGTGTCATGAAGAATATGAGGCCGCAGTGGCCGCCTTTATCCGCCGCAACGGCATTACGCGCTGCCCGACCGCGTGCGCATTGCCGACCCAAGCCACTCCCGCCGCCGCCGATCGGGCGGCGCTGCAGCGTTACGCGGCCCTCCGCAGCCAGTCTCGCCGGCAGGCTACCGGACGCGACGGCTCGTTCTGGGCCGCCAAAGTCCTGGCAGGGCACGGTGATTAATGCGCTCGAAGCGTCGCCGCCGGAAGCCCTCCCGATGAGCGACGACCTGCCGCCGCCGAACACCAGGCGCTGGGTCGTGCGCCGCAAGGCCGCGGTGGTGACCGCCGTGCGCACCGGCCGCATCACCCTCGAAGAGGCGCTGCAGCGCTACCAGCTGACCGAGGAGGAGTACCGGTTCTGGGAGCGCGCCTTCGAGCAGTACGGCCTGGCCGGCTTGCGCAGCACGCGGCTTCAGCAATATCGCGGCCCGCGGCCGCCGCGGGGCCCGCGCTCGCGGCGCTGACCCTGGGCGCTCGGTAACAGCGAGTGCACCGGCTGCCGCCCGAGCCAAGCAGAGGCGGCGTGCAAGACCGGCGACTCCCCAAGAAAATCGGCGACCAGCGCCAGCATGACGCTGACCGACCACCACCAGCCGAGCTCGCGCACCAGCCAGAACCCGATCCCGCCGCCGAGCGCCTGCCGCAGGTACTCGCCCCACATCAAGAGCACGATTACGATCGCGCTTCCGAGACAGAGGACGCGCAGCTCACGCATGGCGGAGCGCGACAGCGCCAATAGCCCCGGCATCACGAGCAACAGGAAAATGCCGCGGTACCCGATGCTCTGTCCGGCGAAGAAGCATCCGGCGATCACTGCGCTGCCGATCACCATGAAGACCCGCTCGCCATCGGGAAGCTTGGCGATCGCGGCGCGCAACTCGGCAAAGCGGGACACCCGGCGGCAGATCGCCAGCGCCGCGCCGGTCAGGCCGCCATAGAGGCCGGCGGTTACCACCCATCCGACGGCCGCCGCAGAGCGGGAAGGCGCCGCGTTTTCAACCAGCATCCCGATCAGAAACGGTAGGTTTTTTGCCGCGAATAAGTCGGTGTCATATCTTCCGTTGGAGATGGTCGGAAGTCCTCTCATAATGTCGCGATGGTTGTCCGTCCAGAATATCGCGAGCGAACCGGCCATGATCACAGCCACGACAAGGAAAACCGTGATCTGTTCTCGAAAAATCATGATCAACAGCATGACCGGATAGTATTTGAGCAGTGCAGCCAACAGAGCGATACAATAGCCGAGCAGGCGGGCCGCCAACCGGCCCTCGGCGAGAAAGACTGCTGCCAGCGTCAGGATAAACAGCAAAATGTCGGCATTGGCGCGTTCCAGCGCAAAGACGACCATCGTCGACATCGTCGCCGCCAGAACCAGAGCCAGCTCGAGCGGCCGCGTCGCTGGGGGCAGCAGACCCAACGACGCAATGAACACAAAATCGAGACTCCAACCAACGGCGGTCGTGTTCCCGACACCTAGTGGCACGCCTGCAGCAGCGAGCCATAGAGGCGAGGAGCCATATCCTCTGTACAGAAGATCGCACGGGTCAAACGAGATCACATCTATGCCCTGGCGCGCACATTCCCAAGCTGCGAGCCAACCGCTGATGTCGAGAAACGGGAACTGGAACGGCACTATCCCCCAGGATCGCAAGATGTCGTCGTACACCTCTCTGTGGCCTCGCCAAAAAAGCCAGGACAATGCGAGAAAGACGGCGAGCGTCGAACCCGCCGGAATTATCCGGCACAGCCAGGCGGGCATTTCGCGTTGGTGCATTCTATCTGCCGGCCAGATCGATCAGCGGGTCGGGGAGGGGAAGAGGGGTCATCGGGACCGTTCGGCAGCTGCCGGTACGCTGCGCAATGCAGACCTCGCCGATGCATTGCCGTGTTGTAAAACCGAGCGCCCGCGGGGGCGGGTCGGTGTAGAGCAGGGTATCGAAGCTATCTGCGGCCGCGATAAGCGCGGCTTCGTCCTCCGGCCAATACATCGGCGCCGGCCGATGGAAATGGGTATACCCGCCGTAAACTCCCCAATCATCCCCATGGAGCCCGTAGAGGCCGATCCCGCACGGTGCCGGTCCCTGCGCGACAACGGACGCGGCGGCCAGATTGTCGTGCATTAGGTGGCGGTACGCGGTAAGGGTTGCGCCGTTCCAGACCTGGAGCGACGCCAGGCCCCACCAAGCGACGGCCAAAACGGCGCTGGTGACGGCGGCTGCGGTCACCGGCATGCCGCGGCCGGTCAGCCACTCCCGTCCCCAACTTGCCATCTGGGCGAGCCCGACACCGGCGAGCACGGTTAACGGTACGATTGCCGGGTAGATGAAGCGGTATTCCTTGTGGGCGATCCCCGAATGGACGGCAAGGATGACGATCGCGACCACCAGCAGCAACGGCAGCCGCCAGGCTCCGATCGCCATCAGCAGCAGCATCGTCGCGGCAGCGCCGCCCCAGACGCCGAGTTCGCCGAGAAGATAATACGGCCAGGGCTCGACCCCGAAGGTCGCGCTCACCCCGTAAAGGACATTGTAAAAGACGTAACGCCATAGCGAGGCAAAGGGATAGCCGAGGGTCAGCGTATCGAGCGCCCCCGCCGCGGCCAGAATGGCGGCCAGTCCGGCGAGGGTCGCGGCGAGCCGTCCGCGCTCGGCCCGCCAACTCGTCCACAGCGTCGCGACGGCTACTGCGGGAGCGAGCTGAACGCGGGTCACCAAGATTAGGCCGAGCAAGGCCCCGCCAGTGAACAGCCGGCGGCGCGAGGTCACCAGATAACCCGGATCCAGTGTCCAGATCGCAACGACCAGCAGATGGCCCGCGACCGTTTCGGAGAGCGTACGGGCGCCGAAATAGACCGGCTCGGCGGCGACCGCGACAGCGAGCCCCGCCAGAAGCGCGCCCCCGACCCCGAACAGCGGTCGGCACCACAGGAAGGCGCACACCACCGGTGCGGCGGCCAAGGTTGCAAACGCGACAGCGATCACCGGCAAGTAATAGGCCGGGCCGTCGCCGAAGATCCGCGACAGCTCCATCAGCCCGGCAATGATGCCGGGCAGGATCCAGGATCGGACGCCGAGCTGGAATTCCCATGCCACCAGACCGATGCCGAAGACAAGCCGATGGGCCGGCTCGGAGGTTTGAAAAAACTCGTCCGGCCATACCGCGCTGGGCTCGACCAGGATTGGCTGTAGCCGCAGCAGAATTGTCAGTGCAAGGAGTACCGCCAGCCCGATTTCGGCCGATCGCTGTGAGAGAAACCGCGTGACGCGCCGTTTTGCAGCGGACGGCGGTCTCCACGCCGTTACAAAATGCGCGGGAAGATGCCGGCCGATATCGCAGATTGGTGACGCTCGACGGCGCGTGCAGGCCATCGAGCGCTTTTCTTCATAGCTTGGCGGCGATAGTGCTGAACGTTGTACTGAGATTGGTGCCGACGAGGGTGAAGGCAGCGATGGCCGCGACGGCGATCAATGCGGCAATCAAAGCATATTCAATGGCTGTAACCCCGGACTCGTCCCGGAGCAAATTGGAAAGAATGGTGCGCAAGCGAATTCTCCTCGGGGTGAGACAAGTAATCGCGCGCAATTTGCACCGGACTGCTTAAACATCGGTGAATCAACCGGCAAAAGCGGATTAAATTTCCGATTCGTGAACGGAAAATCAGCGCCCGTCAGTCCTCGATCAGAGCCGCGCGGCGCCTCTCCTTGTGCGAGCCCATCGTCTCCCAGAGAGCAAGACAGCTAAATGAATTCCGCAGTCTGGCGTCCCCGGCAGGACTCGAACCTGCGACCCACAGTTTAGGAAACTGTTGCTCTATCCGCCTGAGCTACGGGGACCGCGAAGCAAAATACTCCGTCGGCGCGGGTTGCGCCAGCCGGACGACCTCAGGCTATAGTGCGGGCGGTCTCGAGGACCGGTTCGGCGGGGCTGCCGGCGCCCTCCACCTGCCGCAGAAACGACTCCATCATCGACAACATCCACAGAGGGGCGCTGTGGTCGCGTTCGCCCGACTGGTGCTGGTCGAGCAGGGTCGCGATCACGCTGGCCTCGAATAAGCCCGATTCCCGCAGTACCGGTCCCAGCAGCGCGTCGCGCAGGCGCCGGCGCAGCGGGCCGCGGAACCAAGCGGCAAGCGGCACCGAAAATCCCTGCTTTGGACGGTGGAGGATTTTCTTCGAGACATGCGGTTCGAGCGCCGTCTTTAAGACGTGCTTCCCCTCGCCGCCGTGCAGCTTGAAACGCGAGGGCAGCCCCGCCGCCCACTCGACCAGAGTGTGATCGAGCAGCGGAACCCGCACTTCGAGCGAGCTCGCCATGCTCGCGCGATCGACCTTGGTGAGTATGTCGCCAGGAAGGTAAGTTTTGATATCGGCGTATTGCACTTGCGAGAGCGGATCCTCGCTCTCGCACCGCCTCATATGCGACCGCAAGACCTCGACGGCATTGTAGCTTTGCAGCTCCCGCGCGAGGCGCGGGCTGAAAATTCGGCGTCGCAGCTCGTCACTGCAGACCGACACGGAGGAAAAATACGCGTCGATCGTCCCGTGCGCCAGCTCCCCCAAAATAGCCTTGGCGCGCAGCGGGCGTGGCGCCCAATCAAACTTTGGGTACAGCGCGCCCAATAGGCCGAACACCGGCCGACGCAACGCGCTCGGCAGCACCCGGCGCACTTGCTCTTCTAAACAATGCCAGCGATAACGCCGGTACCCCGCGAAGACCTCGTCGCCGCCGTCGCCCGACAAAGCCACCGTGACGTTCTCGCGCGCCGCCGCGCAGACCCGGAAGGTCGGCATCGCCGAGCTGTCGCCGAATGGCTCATCATAAATCGTCGCCAAGCGATCGAGCGTATCGAAGGAGTTCGGGTCGACCTCTCTGACGTGATGATCGGTCTGATAGCGCTGGGCGATCTCGCCGGCAAAGACGGTTTCGTCCCAGTCCTTTGCTCCGAACGCTATCGAGAAGGTGCTCACGGGCTCCGGCTTCAGCCCCGCCATCATCGCGACGATGCCGCTCGAATCCACGCCGCCGGAGAGAAAAGCGCCGAGCGGCACATCCGCGATCATGCGCATCCGGACCGATTCACGCAGGCGCGCGATCAGCTCTTCCTCTGCCTCTTCCTTTCGAGCGGAGCCGCCGTCGACAAAGCGCACGTCCCAGTAGCAGCGCGGCTCGGGTGCCGGCTCGCCGCGTCGCACGAGAAGGTAATGCGCGGGCGCGAGCTTGCGCACATTGTGATAAATCGACCGCGGATCGGGGATGTAGCCGTAGGCGAAAAACTCTTCGATCGCTTGTGGGTCGAGGCGCCGGTCGATGGCCGGGCTCAGCCGCAAGGATTTTAATTCCGAGGCAAACAGCAGCCGACCGTCACCGAGAAAACTGTAATAAAGCGGCTTCTCGCCGAGCCGGTCGCGCGCGAGAAATAGGGCGTCGCAGTTGGCGTCCCACAGGGCAAAGGCGAACATCCCGTTAAAATGATCGACGCACGCCTGCCCCCATTCCTCCCAAGCATGAACTATGACCTCGGTGTCGGACCGTGTCCGGAAGACGTGCCCGAGAGCCCTCAACTGTGCCATCAGCGGCTGAAAATTATAGATCTCGCCATTGAAAACGACGCACACGGTCCCGCTCTCGTTAAACAGCGGTTGATCGCCGGTCGCGAGATCGACGATCGCGAGCCGGCGGTGACCGAGCCCGATACCCGGAGCGTAATAGAAGCCGTCGCCGTCGGGCCCGCGATGGCCGAGGATGTCGGTCATCCGGCGCAATAGGACACGGTCGACATCGCCGGGCCTGCGGTAATCGAAGATGCCTGCTATGCCGCACATGCGTCCACGCTCGACCCTCAGAAGTCGACCTTGACGCGAGAGCCAAACCTGCCCAGGGCATATTCCAGCGAAAGAATCCGCGCAAATTGCTCTTTATCCCGTACCCGGTTCAGCCGAAACAATCGGCCCAAAATCATGAGCCCATCGGGAAGTGCTGCTTCGCGATAGGGGCACGCCAGATAACCTGGCCAATCGACCGGCGGGCGACGAACGTGTCTGAGCCGATAAGCGAAACGGCGTAGCCAGGGCGGGCGCAGGTAGGTCGCGTAATCGGCGAGCCGCCGTGACATCGGCGGCGGCCCGCTGAAATCATGGCCATAGATTGAGGGATAACTCGCGAGCCGGCGGTCGATACGCCGGATCAGTTCGGCCTCGTACGCGCCGTGATTCTTCCACGCCAAGCGCAGTCCGCTCGCATGGTCGGTTATCGTCCGTTCGAGATAGGGCATCGCGGTACAACCGTAGCGACTGGCGATGCTGTCAACCTTCCCGTCCCAGGCACGGCAGCGAAAGCTGTGATAAAGCCATTCCACAGTCGGTCTCTGCAGCAAGCGTTCGTCACTACCCAACAGGTTCATCACCTTCTTTTCGAGCCCGTCATAATAGCTGGTGCTGTGGAAAACCGCAGTGCACGCGGCCGGGTCGAACCGGCTGTAGAAACTCCATAATATCTCGCGAATTGTGTACGCTCGATCAAGAAGATAGAAGAAGTTGCGAAAGATTTCACCACCCCCGCCGTTGAACGCGATCGCATTGCCGTGCACTCGCCGCGCCGACTCCCCGATTTCCGCTCCGTTGTGAAAAATGCCACCATAGCCGTAGCCATCGACCGCGAGAAAGTTTCGCCGCGCGGTTTCGGCGAAGGCGGCGGGCGGGATGATCGGCCGCTCGCTCTTATCGATCACATCCAAGGCGAAGTTCTCTCGCTGAGCGATCTCGAGAGCAAACCGCACGTCCTTCTCCGGCCTGCTGCCGTAAACATAGACACGGGGCTTAGCGCCGTGACGGCGCAGGAAGGCAAGGATCAGGCGCGAATCGTAGCCGCCGGAAAGAGCGCAGTTTACCCGATCACCAAAACTGCGAACGGCCGCGGCAAAATAGCGATCGAGCAGGCCGATACTTTCATCGAGCGACGCATTACGCTCCTGCGAATTGTATGTTCGACTGACCCGAAGTTTCGGGCGGAGCACCTCCAGCCCCGCAGATCCGGCAACTATCGTGGCTTGGATGGGAGAAAGCGCCACCTCACTGAATAGCGTCGCGTCACCGGAAACCACGCCATTGAACACGTACTCGCACGCGCTCTGCTGAGAGAGCGTCAGCCGGTCAAGCGCCGAGCAGATAGCGTAAAACGAAGACGATACAATCCCGGCATCGAGATTATAGAAGAGGTGATAGCCGCCGAACCGGTCGAGTTTTATCCTGGTATCGCCGTTCTTGTGGAAGACGACGGCATAATGGCCCATCAACTCGTCTTCCCGGGACGGTGATTCTTCGACCGCCTCGGATAGGCATGCTGCGGCGGTGACACCCACCCCTCGCTCAGAAAGGCAGGTGCCGCAGACAAAGCTGAAATCTCCGTTGGGGTAACGCTTCACGCCGACCGACCTGCTCTGAAAGCTGGGGTAAGCGGCGACGATGCAAGTTTCGGTGGGAACGATTACAGGAGAGCTAAAACCGAGTTCGGAAAAGGCCTGCTGCAGCAGGCGAACCTCCCGCGTCTTGTCCTCGCCCGGCTTCATGCACAGGAGAAAAAAGCCACCGCTCAGTGGTATGCCATCGCCAGCTTCGGAGAGGCTCGCGGCAGCGTTATTTGCCGAACCGTCAGCCGCGTGACCAGCCATCAACAACCGATCTTATTTCAGAACCAGAACCAAAGTCCTGTAACCATCGAAAACGACAATCCTCCTTGCGCCAAACGGAACCGTCTTCCTCTTCACCGGTCTGCGGGCCATTCCCCTTTGAAACGACGAGACAACCGCCCTTGCGCAAATAGCCGTGCAGGCAGCCGAGCGCATCGCCTATTTGCGGGACACTGAAATAGCCGAGGTTCAACACATTGCTCGCGCGAACTGCGGCGATGCGGTCCCGCAGCTGTTCATTCCAGACCAGACAGTCGAGTTCCATGATGGTGATGCCCGGTTCGGCCCTGGCGACGGGGTGTACGAGCGCGATGCGCGCATCGAGCTGCATAGACCGACGAAATTCGCCCAATCGCAGATAAAGTCGAACTAATGGGTTGCTGCCCAATGCCGTTTCGTCGCGCTGTTTTGAGAGCCGGACGCCGAGAGGGCCGAGCCGCACCATGATAGGCTCACCATTCGTAGCGCGATATTCGACCACCGGTCCACGATGATAACGCAGCAGCCAGAGGTTCAGGTCCGTGAGGTACGCTTGCACATCCTCGCCGAACGCTCGGCGCAGCACGCGTACCGCCTCGACTGTCGTGATACCATCGGACGCGCCGACATCAAGGAAGGTAAGCCCTCGGTGCGGGTCGGGGGAGAGGTGTGCACACAGCATCTCCTCTGTCCGCTTGAGCCTACCCCGGTTCGTACGCTTCCACACGCCCCCCATTCGAAGATCGTGCAGAATAAGGCTAAATCGATCGGATAATTCACCGGTGGAACAACCGGGCTGACCTATTTCCTGCGCAATCTTCAGCAAGGCGTCCGGATTTGCCAAGCACCTCGATCTCAGTACTGATAAAGTCGGCAGCTCTCCGGGCATGATAAACTGTATCACGGTCGGTCACGCCTCTGTTTACCGTCGCTGCTCGGCGCCGGTCCCAGGGATGAGCAGAAATACTGCCGAGTTAAACACCACAAATGCTGCGGAAGACCGACCTCAGAAGAAACCCAGTCACTCGGATGGCGTGGGTTCGCGCCTCTTATTGCGCTCTTTTTGATAATCCGGCAACCCAAGAATAGCTGAATAGGCAGCAAACATCCGCTCCTGTGAGAACTCGGCCGTGACGCGTTCGCAGTTCTTTCGACCGAGCTCGGTGCGCGCGACAGGATCGCCGAGCAAACGGGTGATCGCGCTGGCAAAAGCTGCGGCATCATCGCGTGGAACAATGAAACTTCGGTTGTCTTCGCACACGATCTTCTTGACGTCTCCGACATCGACCGCGGCAACCGCGCGGCTCGCCGCCATCGCCTCGAGCAATGCGTTCGGCATCTGCTCTGTATCCGACGACAGGGCAAAGATGTCAAACGCACCAAGAACCGACTCAGGAGCAATTTGGCCGGTGAAAACGACGCGGCCGGCGATACCGAGCTTGGCGGCAAGCCGTTCAAGCGACTGGCGCTCGGTCCCGTCGCCGGCGACGACGAGGCGCAAGGGAGCCGAGTTGCCGAGCATTGCAAATACCCGGAGAAGCCGTCCGACGTTCTTTTCCGGGCGCAACGGAGCCACCGTGCCGATCACCAATTCGCCAGGCCGGCGAGGAAAGCCGGGCACCTCGCCACGGCACAGCGCAGAAAAGCGTGCCGTGTCGACACCGTTCGGGACATAAGCCACCCGGTGGGCGGGTAATCGCCAGACGCGGCGAGCCAAATCCTCGAGATGGCGAGACGGGACGACAGTCATCGCGCAGCGGGCAAGTGCCCACTGCCGAAACAGCACTCGGCGCGGAATCTGCGAATCCGCTTCGGCTCGGCTGAAGCCGGCTTCCAGATGCAGATGCCGGGAAAACCGCGAGAGGCGGCTGGCCGCCGCCCATTCGATCGCTCCCCAATTGTAGGTGAGCAAGAGATCAGGTCGCAGGCGGTACAGGGCCCGGGCGCCAGCGGCCAAATTGTGCAGTACACCCCGCCTGCCGCCTCGAACCGGCAACATCGTAATGTCGAGATCACCGGAAACTCCCGCCGCAGCCTCGAAGTTATTGTCCAAGGCGATGACCGTGTGACGGAATCGCTTGCCAAGATGATTTATTATGCGAACCATGCGCAATGGTACGCCGCCGATCCCAAAGCTCGGGAAGACGTGCAGGACGTGCTCGCAAGGCAGGGAGGAATCGGCGGTGCTCACCGCTTCCGGAATTATCTTTATGGCAGACATTCGAGCTTGGCCGCGATGCGGCTCACGAAACCCTGATAAATTCGCTGTTGTGGCGGGAATATTTAACTCTTTTAGGCATCCTTCAGCAAGTTTGCGACGCGAGGCAGTGCTCAGTATTATGGCATAGTTGAGGTTGTAATGTTATCGCTCAGTTACCAGCGTGGGTTTTTTCGAAACACTCGGCGCTTCCACCGACCGCTTGCGCCGCCCGGGTCCGGAACGGCCGCGGTCCGAGCAGCCGCAAGCTGTTGCACCATACTGTTGAGGCATGCTCGACCCTAATACCTGGAGGACGATCCACTGGCCGGCCGAGCAGACGCCGATGCTGGTCGTTGTCGTCGATACCGAAGCCGAGTTCGATTGGAAGGCGGCCCAGCCGCGCCGGGCGAGGGGTGTTACCTCGGTCAAATCCCAGGATCGTGCGCAACGGATCTTCGAAAGATACGGCGTGCGGCCGACCTTCGTCCTCGATTTTCCGGTCAGCAGCACGCCCGAGGCGTTCGAGTTCATCCGCGACCTGCATCGCTCTGCCGCGTGCGAGATCGGCGCCCACCTGCAGCCTTGGGACAATCCGCCTCTGGTCGAGCAGATTAACGATGAAAACTCCTATCCCGGCAACCTGCCATTCGAACTCGAGCGGGAAAAGCTCATCCGGCTGACGCAAAGTATCCAAACCAATATCGGAGTGCGCCCGCGCATTTACAAAGCGGGTCGATACGGCGTCGGGCGGGCGACTGCCGGTATCCTCGCCGAGCTCGGCTACGAAATCGACATAAGCGTTGTTCCGGGCACCAATCTCACCTGCAAGTCCGGTCCCGACTTCACGCATTGCTGCGCCAACCCCTACTGGTTCGGCAACAACCCGGAGCTGCTCGAGATTCCGCTTTCCATCGGCTACACCGGCCTGCTCGCCGGCATAGGAAACGTCGCCTATACCTTAACGATGGACGAGCGCCTGAAGGCGCTGCACGTGCCGGGTATTCTGGCGCGGCTCGGCCTAATCGAGCGCATCACATTGACACCGGAAGGGATTTCCTTCGAGGAGCAGCGTCGGCTGACACGCGCTTTGCTGCGCAAGGGTCACCGCGTGTTTAGCTTCGCCTATCACAGTCCCTCGCTCGCGCCGGGTAACACGCCTTATGTGCGCACCGAGGCGGATCTTCGTGCCTTTCTGAAGCGGATTGAGCAATATTTGAATTTTTTCTTCGAGGAGATCGGAGGCCGGGCGGCCACACCGTTCGAAGTCAAGGCACTCGCTCAACAATCCAGGGAGCCAGTGGTCGACAGCCCAGAACGCGTTCGCAGAGCCGGTTGGGCGAGGTAACTGGACCGGGTATTTACCATTCCTGCCAAGCCGTCCCGACATCAGCAAGCCAGGCGTGGCAGAGGGGGCTACCCTTCCTGACGCTCGTCACCAATCTTGATCGGGGCGATTGTCCGTGCTCGATGCCCATGGCTATCTAAACGTCGACGCAATCCACTGCAGTTTTTCTCTGCCTCAAACATGGATTGGCGGGAGTGACCCACTTCGGGTCAGCCGCTCACCCCTCAGCACCCGTCCGACGCCATACTGCAATACGCCGTCAGACACTGCTTTCGACATCGACGACCGCGATGCAAAAGCGGTTATTGACCGACAGTCGAGGGAGGCGCTTCAGGGGTCGCGGCGCTTCTTGTTCATGACGTCACCCGCCGGCGTCGGTTCCAGAACGCCGAGGAGGGCGCCTATTACGAATACATGTGCCGGGGCATCCGGCGGCGGCGCCCTCGTGCGCCCATAACCCAACCCGAAATAAGTGCCAGCCGGGACCGGGGTGGGGACCTTGTATCCGGTCTGCGCAAAAAGAAAATGGCCGGAACCGAAGTTCCGGCCAAGTTTGAACAGGGAGGCTTCACGTCTGGGAGACGTAAGGGTCCGCAGACCCTCTTTCCGGGCACAAGTCCCGGAAACCTGCCGCGATCAATCGATCGCACTGCTGGAAGATGGACTTTCGAGCGCAGCCCTACCAGCCGGAATTTCTTCTGGCTCGTCTGCAAAAACCGCAACGCTCTTAAACGGTTTTACCCGTTTCTACGCAATCGGACCAATCAGCTGAGCCGAGTCTCCGCTACTTTGCGCAATAGAAAATCGCGGAACACGCTAATCCGCTTCGAGGTCCGCAGCTCTTCCGGATAGACAAAATAGGCCTCAACCGGCGGACCGATCAGTTCGGGCAGGATGCGGACCAACTCAGGGTGCTCATTTGCTATGAAGTCCGCCAGCGCCGCAATCCCCAGCCCGCTGAGTACCCCGCGCAAGATAGCGTAGAAGTTATTGACGGCGAGGATCGGCTTGCGCTCTTGCCCGGGCTTTGTTCCGACCTCGAGCAGCCAATTGACGTTTTGCACCGGCGGGCGCGCATCTTCTCCGAAGACGATCACTCGGTGTTTGTCGAGATCCTCGGGTTTCTGCGGCATCCCGTGCTTTTTTATATAATCCGGCACGGCATATACATGGGTCGGGACGCTGACGAGGTGACGCTGGATTAAATCCGGCTGACGAGGCGGCGACATGCGAATCGCCACATCGGCTTCCCGCATGGATAGGTCGAGCTCGGAATCGTCGACCACTAGAGTGACCTGGATTTCCGGGTAAAGATCAAGGAACTCCCGAATGCGCGGGGTCAACCAAGTCGAACCGAACGCAACCGATGAGGTGATTTTCAGTGGGCCCTTCGGTCGGTCCTTCGATTCGGAGATCATGCCTTCGGCCATCGACAGCTTTGCGAACACCTCCCGCGCGGTGCGGAACAGGAGTTCGCCTTGCTCGGTCAGGATCAGCCCGCGAGCGTGGCGATGAAACAGCGGAACGCTGAGGCTCTCCTCGAGCGCGCTAATCTGACGGCTCACGGCGGATTGGCTAAGGTTCAGCGATTCGCCCGCATGTGTGAAGCTGCCTGCCTCGGCGACCGCGTGAAATACCCGTAGCTTGTCCCAATCCATCTCGTTCCCCCTGGGCAACAACTTTTTCGCCGTCGATTGCCCGCCTCCTAATCGGCCGCGCGCATGGTCGCAGCTTCCTCCTGAGCCGCGAGAAACTTCTCTGCCTCGAGTGCTGCGATGCAGCCCAATCCGGCTGCGGTCACCGCCTGACGATAGATCTTGTCCTTGACGTCGCCGGCCGCATAAACGCCGGGGATCGCCGTCCCGGTCGAATCGGGGCGCGTGATCGCGTAGCCCTCAGCGTCGAGCGGGAGCTGACCGGCCAGGAACCCGGTTACCGGCGTATGGCCGATCGCGACGAAGACCCCGTCACAAGGGAGGTCGGACAGACTCCCTGTCAGCGTATTACGCAGGCGCACCCCGGTCACCGTCGGTGGTTCGCGCACTCCGAGGATTTCCTCGACGACGCTGTCCCAGATGATGGCGATCTTCGGATTGCGGAATAATCTCTCCTGTAGGATCTTTTCGGCTCTCAGGGCATCGCGGCGATGGATTAGAGTGACCTGCTGCGCGTGGTTCGTCAGATAGATCGCCTCCTCGACCGCGGTATTGCCGCCGCCGACGACCACGACGTCCTTGCCGCGGAAAAAGAACCCGTCACAAGTTGCGCAGGCTGAAACGCCAAATCCGCGAAAAATCGTCCTCGCTCGGGATTCCGAGCCAGCGGGCCTGCGCGCCGGTGGCGATGATCACGGTGTCGCCGATATAGACATCCCCCGAATCGCCCTTCGCGACGAATGGCCGGCGTGCGAGGTCAATCTCGGTGATCATGTCGAGAATGACCTTAGTGCCCACGTGCTCCGCTTGCTGTTGCATCTGCTCCATCAACCACGGACCTTGGATCACCTCGGCAAAGCCGGGGTAGTTCTCGACGTCGGTGGTGATCGTCAACTGGCCGCCCGGTTGAAGCCCGGTCACGAGGATTGGCTCCAGGTTGGCCCGCGCCGCGTAAATCGCCGCGGTATAGCCGGCCGGTCCCGCCCCAATGATGAGGACCTTGCTGTGGCGACGCTCGGACATGGCGGCATCCTTAGGATTTCTTATATTATATAATCATTTCTCGGAATATCGGCGGGAGGAGATGCGCCCCACGCTAGAATCCGAACATATGGTCGAGACTGAACGCGCCCTCGCCGCCTAGCAGCCCGTGATAGCCGAAGAGCCGGCACGTCGTATCGCGTACGATAATGTAGGCGCCCGCCCCGGCCCGGGCGCGGCTCGCTGCGTCGAACAAGGTTCGGTAATACCAGAGCCGCGAGCCCGAGCAAGGAATCGCCAGGTGCGAGCGCGCAATCTCGCACCCGACACTGTCATAGAGAATGATCTCCGTGTCGCTCGCCGGCAGCCACGGCCGGGACGCAGGGTAGATCAGGTGGCAAAACGTGTCGTAAGCCGGTTCGCCCAGCCTCAGAAACAATCGGGTCGACAGCCCCGGAGGGCGCCCGCTGTAGGATTGCGGCTCGTCGCGATAGGTCAGGATCGTATTGAACACGTGTGCTCCGAAGCTGGTCTCGGCGGCATGACCGCTTTCACGATGACGGTAGCGGAATAAGGCATGTAGCCAGCCGTCTCCCTCGCCGCCGCCAGAGAAGTCATAGACCAGCTCGATATGGCCATACCCGCCGTCGAGCGCATCGAGCTCGTCGACCTCGTCCAGATCGAGAACGGCCGCATGCGCGCGCGGGAGCCGCCCAAAGGGGTGCCTCAGCAGCTCCCCTCCATCGCGGTCGTAAACAATCGCGGCGATCGGCAAATCGGTTTGACATACCGCCATCGGCGTCGGCAACACCGAGGTCTTCCAATATTCGCATGGCATCAGCGGGGCCGGCAGCAGATAGCCCTTGCCGAGCATGGCTTTGAGCTTTGAAAGCTTCGGGTCGGTTCGCAGATCGGCGCGCTCGACATTGACGTGCGCCATACGTCGGCGACCCCGTTCGAGGACCTCGTAACGTGGGCGCACGACGTGCTTGCCGGCCCGCAGCTCGATCTGCTTCGGCCACGCGATATCGGGCAACAACTCAGAAACCTCGACAGCGCGCGTGGCGAAAGGCGCGATCGGTTCACAGAAGGGCACAACGCGCTCCTCACCCATCGGAACGAGGCCGATGGCGCCCGGCGGGATCGTCACCGCGTGGCTGTTCTGGATCCATAACAGTATCCGCTCGCCGGGAGCGGGAGCCGGCAGGCCGGCGTATCGGTCGGCTGGCCAAGCGTTGGCGTCATGCGTGCAGGTAAGCGTCCCGACGCGCTCTCCGTCAGCCGAGCCGTCCTCGTCGAAAATGTCGAGCGCATATTTGACGACGTCGTGCCCGGCCGCGCCGACGACGTGCAGAAAAAGTTGTCCGCAAAATTCCGGGAGCTGAAATCGCTTCCGTATTTCCCGACTGTCGAGAACGATTGTGCTCGCGGCGTGCTTACAGTCCTGGAACCATTCGGCCAATAACCGGCCGTCGCCGGCAAACAACGTCATCCAACAGCTGACGCGGCCGGCTCCGTATCCGGACCAGTAATTCGCTGTGACCAGCCGGGTGTGCAGGCCGCCGCCATCGCGAAAAAAAGCAAAGTTAGTGGCGAAATTGAGCGGATCGAGGTAGCGGCGGCTGTTGTTCAATCGGTTCGCCGGTATTCGTAGTGCGTCAAGGCTGAATACCTCGGTGCCTTCAGGCAGGTAGGGGCGTACCTGCGCGACGATGCGCTCGGAATCGAAGGCGGCGACAAATACGCCGCGCGCACGGCCGCAAGCGAGCTCGGTGATAGGCCGCGTTCGGTGGCCGAGGACGGCACTGCCGATACGCGCCACCTGCTGGACGTAGACACCGCCAATTTCGATCTGATCCAAATTATAGAACGAATTGAAAGCTTCAAGCGCGCTGCCCGCATCGTAAATAGCGATCGGGGCATGGCGCGCGAGCTTCTCCATAAGCGCCCGCCCACACCGAGCGGCAGCTGGGTGGGTCAGTGCCTTGTAGAGAGTGTTCCCCCCACGGGCATTGTCAAAGGTTTCGATGCGAAGGGCCATGATGATCAGCCTGTTCCCCGAGCCGCAATCTGCCTTCGTCGAGATATTACATTCCTGGCCGTCGGCACAGCCAAACGGCGTCGCCTTTCCGCAGGTGCTCGGTGGCGCGGCCTACCTTCGCCGCCGAATCAGTTGTCCCGGCAGCCCAGTGACGTCCCCGCTTCAGCGCTGCCGAGCCTCTTCAGGACGAGTTCGCGCAAAGCCGCGCCGGCGCGAGCCGTATCGTCCGGGATCGGGTAGCACCACGATTCGATCTGGCCGGAAAACGGTCGGGTAATGCCGGCCGCCTGCATGGCGGTGTGAAACCGGGCGAATTTGGCATTGCCGCCTTCGAGATGGAGGATATGTACCGGGTTTCCAGTCGCCGCCGCCTCGCTGATCATCGAGACCGAGTTCGGCTGTTACCATAAAGGCGTCAGCCAGCGCGAGATAAGCGAAATAGGGGTTTTCCCCGCAACCATCCCAGATCGCGGCGGGCAGGTTTTCGAGCCGGTCACGCAACAGCCCGATCCCGGCCGCCCCGGTACGGCGCGACGGCGTCACGAGCGCCGAGCCGCCTTGGGTGCGCAAAATGCCGGCAACCGCATCGGCTATTTCACCGAGCCGCCGAAGCGTCAGTCGGTACGCTTTGTTCGCGCCGCCGATCAAAACCGACACGATTGGGCGCGGCAGAGCCGCGAATGCTGAGAAACGGCCGCGCTCGGCCGCCAGGCGGGCTCGTGTTACCCGGTGCACGGCGCCCCGTGTCACGATTACTCGCGGGCCTCGGAGACGGTCGTGCTCGGGAACCACAAGGAGGTCGAACTCGCAACGCCCGATCCCCGGATCCTGGATCTGCGCCGCCAAGGTGCGCCCGCCGCTCGCCCGCCGGATCGCCAAGGCCGGCATCGCCGTGTTGCGGCCGCAGCCGATGACGAGGTCCGGCCAGGGCGGCGAGAGCGTTGGTTCGGCCGCGGCAAAGGGGAGAAACCAGAGCCTGGGCGGCAGGCAGGTCCAAGGAAAACGAATGTTGAGCCGTTTCTCAATGAACGAAAAACCGGTTGCCTCGGCCAGGCCGAGCGCCTGGCTGGCCATCCCGGTCTTGCCATCATGCAAAACCCAGGTGACGGGCGACACTGCGTCGATCGCAGCCAGAGACAGCAGGGCCATGTGCTCGTTTACGAAAACCACTCGGGAACGGCAAGCCGACAACACCTCCTGCGCAACAAAATTGCGCGCACGCGGAACGCTGCCTATGATCCCTCGATCGAGGAAGAGGGGAGCGGATGCGGCGAATCGAACTCGACCGTATCGACCGCCGCATCTTGCGGAACCTGCTGACCGATGGCCGGATGACCAATGTCGAACTGGCGCGGCGGGTAGGCATCTCGGCGCCGCCTTGCCTGCGCCGGGTGCGCGCGCTCGAAGAGGCCGGAATGATCCGCGGCTATCATGCTGATCTCGCCCCAGAGGCTCTCGGGTACGCTGTTACGGTTTTTGCCCAGGTGGGACTTTCGAGCCAAGCAGAGTCCGACCTTAAAGCCTTCGAACACCTCGTCGGCACTTGGCCCGAGGTGCGGGAAGCCTACATGCTCGCCGGGGAAACGGATTTTCTGTTGAAAATAGTCGCACCCGACTGGGACACCTATCAGCGATTCCTCAGCACCAAGCTCACGTCGGCGCCAAAAGTGAGCCATGTCAAATCGGCATTGATGCTCCGCATCTCGAAGAACGAGCCGGGCGTTCCAATTACGGAGCAGACGAGCACGCAGCAAGAAGGTGAGGGGGCGGCGCTGGCTTGAACTGGCCTACCCAGGAGGGCAGGCCCCGTTAGCTTAACCGAAGGCGACGGTCACGACTTCGTAAGATTTCGCGCCGCGCGGGGTTGCGACTTCGACGCTGTCGCCCTTGCCCTTGCCGATCAGCGCACGCGCCAACGGCGATGTTACTGACAGTCGGCCGGCTCTGATGTCCGCTTCGTCCTCGCCGACAATCTGAAAGGTCTGCTCCTCGTCGGTTTCCTCGTCCGCAAGAGTGACTTTCGCGCCAAACTTAATGCTCGAACCCGAGAGCTTGGAGACGTCGATCACCTCCGCCCGTGCCACTTTATCCTCAAGCTCGATGACCCTGCCCTCGATAAAGCTCTGCCTATCGCGGGCGGCGTGGTACTCTGCATTTTCGGCCAAATCCCCATGGTCGCGTGCCTCGGCGATGGCGCGGATAATGGCTGGCCGGTCGACGGTCTTCAGCTTTTTCAACTCCTCCCGGAGCCGATTGAAGCCCTCGGCCGTCATCGGGATCTTGTTCATCGCGAACGCGTTCGGATCCTGCTGTCGAAAATCAACCACGGCGGCAAATGCCCGCCGCGGAGCCATCAAAGGTATGATTGCAGGGGGGCAACTTCAAGGTTCCCGGCGCGCAACGCCGCGATCGCTTGCACCGCCGCCCGAGCGCCGGCAACCGTCGTATAATAGGGGATCCCGTTGGTGAGGGCTGTGCGCCGCAAGCTGAAGCTGTCGGCGATCGCTTGCGCCCCCTCGGTCGTATTGAATACCAGCTGGACCGCGTCGCTCAGCATATGATCGACGATATGCGGACGGCCTTCGCGCACCTTGTTGACGGGCGTGACGGGAAACCCTGCAGCACTCAGAGTTGCGGCGGTGCCATTGGTCGCGACCAGCGAGAACCCCATCTCGATCAGCCGTCGGCAAGGCTCGACCAGCGCCGCCTTGTCCTGGTCTCGCACCGAGACGAAAACACAGCCTTCGAGCGGCAGACGAGTCCCGCTCCCAAGTTGGGACTTCGCGAAGGCGCGCCCGAAATCGCGGTCCAGCCCCATTACTTCCCCAGTCGATTTCATCTCGGGGCTGAGGATCGGATCGACTCCGGGAAAACGCGCGAACGGGAATACCGCCTCCTTTACCGCGACATGCCCGCCAGCCCGCCGACGCTTGCCCGCTATCTCGTCGCTCCAGTTATCGTGAGGTCCGCCAGCCATGATTCGGGCCGCAATCTTTGCGATCGGCACGCCGGTGGCCTTGGCTACGAACGGCACGGTGCGCGACGCGCGCGGGTTTACCTCGAGGACGAAAACTACACCATCCTGCACCGCGAATTGGACATTCATCAACCCGACGACGCCCAGCGCGCGGGCCAACGCGACCGTCTGCCGTTCGATCTCGGCGATCGTCGCTGGACTCAAGCTGTAAGGCGGCAATGAGCAGGCGCTGTCTCCGGAATGGATCCCGGCTTCCTCGATGTGTTCCATGATGCCGGCGATCTCCACTTGCCGGCCGTCCGCGACGGCATCGACATCGACCTCGATGGCGTTCCGCAGATAGCGGTCGATCAGTACCGGACTGGCGCCGGATACCGAGACGGCATGGGTAATGTAGCGAGCCAGGCCCGCTGCATCGTGGACGATCTCCATCGCGCGGCCGCCGAGAACATAAGACGGGCGAATCACGACGGGATATCCTATATCGAGCGCAATCGCTTCGGCTTCGCTCGCCGAATGCGCGGTTCCGTTGTCGGGCTGACGCAAACCAAGACGGGTCAGAAGCCCCTGAAATCGCTGTCTGTCCTCCGCCAGATCAATCGCATCGGGCGATGTCCCGAGTATCGGAATCTCGGCGCGCTCGAGCCCCGCCGCCAGTTTGAGCGGGGTCTGGCCCCCGAATTGGACGATAACCCCGAGAAGAGTGCCGCGGCGTTGTTCGACGTGCGCGATCTCGACCACATCCTCCGTCGTCAGCGGCTCGAAATAGAGCCGGTCGGAGGTGTCGTAATCCGTCGACACGGTCTCGGGATTGCAGTTGACCATGATCGTTTCGATGCCGGCGTCGCGCAAGCTGTAGGCCGCATGCACGCAGCAGTAATCGAACTCGATTCCTTGACCGATCCGGTTCGGTCCGCCGCCGAGAATGATCACCTTGCGCCGGTTGCTGGGATCGGCCTCGCACTCCGGCGGCGTGAAACCGTCCCCCTCGTAGCAGGAATACATGTACGAGGTCTGTGATGGGAACTCGGCGGCGCAGGTGTCGATGCGCTTGTAGACCGGTTGCAACTCCAACCGGCGTCGCCGCTGCGAGACGGCCTCCTCATCGAGATTGGCGAGCTTGCCGAGACGGGTATCGGAGAAACCCATCTGCTTCAGGCGCAGGAAAGCCGTGCGGTCCCGCGGCAGCCCTTCCCGGCGCACTCGCTCCTCAACCTGCACGATCTCACGGATCTGTTCGAGGAACCATGGCTCGAACCGACAGGCGGCGTGGATTTCGGCTGTATTAAGCCCATGGCGATAAGCCTGAGCAACCAGCAGCAGGCGCTCGGGGACGGGTTTCGCCAGCGCCGCCTTGACCGCCTCCTTGCCGATGCTCGCGACCCCCTCGATCGCGACCTCGTCAAGACCGGTCAAGCCGGTCTCCATCGAGCGCAATGCCTTCTGCACCGATTCGGCAAAACTACGGCCGATCGCCATCGCCTCGCCGACCGATTTCATCGACGTCGTCAGCAACGGCTCGGTGCCCGGGAATTTTTCGAATGTGAAGCGCGGCATCTTCGTGACGACGTAATCGATTGTCGGTTCGAAGGATGCCGGCGTGACTCGCGTGATCTCGTTGGCGAGCTCGTCGAGCGTGTAGCCCACCGCCAATTTGGCCGCGATCTTGGCGATCGGGAAGCCGGTCGCCTTGGAGGCGAGTGCCGACGAGCGCGACACCCGGGGGTTCATCTCGATAACAACGAGCCGGCCGTCGGCTGGATTGACCGCGAACTGCACGTTGGAGCCGCCGGTATCGACGCCGATTTCGCGCAACACCGCAATCGCGGCATTGCGCATCAGCTGGTATTCCTTGTCGGTCAGGGTCAAAGCCGGCGCGACGCAGACCGAATTGCCGGTGTGAATTCCCATCGGATCGATGTTCTCGATCGAGCAGACGATGATGCAGTTGTCCGCCCGGTCGCGGACCACCTCCATTTCGTATTCCTTCCAGCCGAGGACCAACTCCTCGATCAGAACTTCGTGCGCCGGTGAAGCCCTGAGCCCGCCGCGCACAATGTCCTCAAATTCCCGCGGATTGTAGGCTATCCCGCCGCCGGTGCCGCCCAAGGTAAAGGACGGCCTGATGATTGCCGGGAGCCCTATTGCCCCGAGCGCCTCGACAGCTTCCGCAAGAGATCCGACAAGATGGCTCCTGGGCGATGCGAGGCCGATTTTGTCCATCGTCTGCCGGAACTGCTGACGGTCTTCGGCCTTAACAATTGCCGCTTCGCTGGCGCCGATCAGTTCGACACCGTAGCTCTCGAGAACACCCGAGCGGGCGAGCGCCATTGCGGTATTGAGCGCCGTCTGGCCACCCATTGTCGGCAGCAGCGCCTGCGGCCGCTCGCGGGCGATGATTTTCGCGACCACGTCGGGGGTGATCGGCTCGATATAGGTCGCATCGGCCAGCTCCGGGTCGGTCATGATCGTCGCGGGATTCGAATTCACCAGGACGATCCGATATCCCTCGCTTTTGAGTGCCTTGCACGCTTGCGCGCCGGAGTAATCGAATTCGCAGGCCTGCCCGATTACGATTGGCCCGGCGCCGATGATCAGGATAGTGTCGAGGTCGGTGCGCCTAGGCATTCTCTTCCATCAGCGCGACAAACCGCGCGAAGAGGTAATGACTGTCCTGCGGCCCCGGGCTGGCTTCGGGGTGATGCTGGACCGAAAACACCGGCTTACCGACGATCCGCAACCCTTCATTCGTATTGTCGAACAGCGAGAGATGGGTCGGCTCGACCCCGGGCGGCAGGCTGTCCGGCTCGACGACAAACCCGTGATTCTGGCTGGTGATCTCGACTTTGCCAGTCAGCAGATCCTTGACAGGATGGTTGGCGCCGCGGTGGCCGCGCGGCATCTTGCGGGTTGTGCCGCCAAGCGCCAGCGCTAATAATTGGTGACCGAGGCAGATGCCGAAAATCGGCTTGCCCGAGGCGATCAGCTCGCGCAGCACGGGGACGGCATAGGCAGCGGTCGCCGCCGGGTCGCCGGGGCCGTTCGACAAAAAGATGCCGTCGGGCCGATGGTGCAGCACATCCTCGGTCGAGGTGGTGGCCGGGACCACAGTTACCCTGCAGCCATGCGCAGCGAGCATTCGCAGGATATTGCGCTTGGCACCATAATCGATCGCCACGACGTGATGGCGCGGGTTGCATTGCACACCGTATCCCCGTTCGCAATCCCAGGCCGTCTCGGTCCACTCGTAGGTTTGACGACAGGTGACTTCCTCGGCGAGGTCCATGCCTTCGAGACCGGGCCAATCGAGAGCCCGCGCCTGGAGTTCCGCAATGTCCAGCCGCCCTTCCGGGTGGTGCGCGACAGCCCCGTTCGGAGGTCCGAGATCGCGGATGCGCCGGGTCAACCGTCGCGTGTCCACTCCCGAAATACCGATCAGCCCATTATGTTTGAGCCAAGTGTCGAGCGATTGGGTCGCGCGGTAGTTTGCCGGCGCGGTAATCGGGGTGCGCAGCACGAGACCGCGGGCAGCGGGCGTCGTGGCTTCGACATCCTCCCGATTGACTCCGACATTCCCGATATGGGGGAATGTGAAGGTGATAATCTGCCCGGCATAAGAAGGGTCGGTCAGGACCTCTTGGTAGCCGGTGATCGCGGTATTGAAGCAGACTTCCCCGACAGCCGACCCGATTGCGCCGATGCCGCGCCCCCAGAATACTGTCCCGTCCGCCAGAACGAGCGCGGCGTTGCAGTCGGGCGGTCGCGGCATCGGCTCGCGCATGCGGATCCATCCTGTGGGCAGCCGCAACCTAGCGGACCGCAAGAGGCGGCCAGGGGCGAACAACAGGCTAATTGAGAGATAATTTATCGGACCGATGGGGTCAATCCGGTGCTTCCTGGAACTCTCGTTGTTTCAAGTACTTACGCGTCGACGTGCGGAATTGCCGCGGCGCCCAAGACCGGTTAGGCTCAAAACTGGTGCCAAAGGGGGGCGGCAACATGCTGCGTGAGGCCTTCAGGGAGCGGCTGAAGGAAGCGATGAAGGCCAGGGAGTCCCGCACGGTTTCGACCGTTCGGTTGATCCTTGCCGGGCTCAAGGAACGCGACGTCGCCGCGCGCGGGCAAGGCAATTCCGAAGGCGTATCCCAGGCCGAAATCCAGCGCATGCTGCAGGCGATGATCAAGCAGCGCCGCGAATTGATCGCCCTTTATCGGCAAGGCAACCGCCCCGATCTGGCGGACCAAGAAAACGAGGAGATAGCGGTCATCGAGAGCTTCCTGCCTCGTCAGCTCGACGCGGGTGAGATTGAAGCGGCGGTGAAGGCCGCGATCAGCGAGACCGGCGCGACGACTGCAAAGGATTTGGGGAAGGTCATGGCGGCGTTGCGCGAGCGCCACGCCGGGGTCATCGATCTCGGCCGCGCTGGTGCAATCGTCAGGCGGCTGCTTGGATGACGCCAGCCGGATTCCATTTTCTCCCGCTCTCGAGGGGAGATGGTCAAGGTCAGGGGGGACATAGATCCGAGGTGCGGTGCACACCCGCCTCACTTACCCTCTCACCCGGATGGGCGGAGAGGGGACGATAGGTGGCGTTTCCGCCAAGCTTTCTCGACGACCTGCGTAGTCGAATTTCGCTATCGGGACTGATCGGTCGGCGGGTCAAGCTGGTCCGCCGCGGGCGCGAATTTGCCGGATTGTGTCCATTCCATCACGAGAAGACGCCGTCTTTCTACGTGGTCGAGGACAAATCCTTCTTTCATTGCTTCGGCTGTGGCGCCCATGGAGATGTGATCGGGTTCGCTATGCGGGCCGACAATCTCGACTTTATCGAGGCCATCGAGAAGCTGGCGGGGGAGGCGGGGCTAGCCGTTCCGCAGGCGACACCGCAAGAGCGGGAACGGGCGCAGCGGCAAAAAACCTTGCTCGAAGCGACAGAAGCCGCCGCAGCTTTTTACGAGGAGCGGCTATGGACGCCTGCCGGGGCCCGAGCACGCGAATATCTGCAAGGGCGAGGGCTCGATCCGCAGACAATCCGACGCTTCCGTCTGGGCTGGGCCCCGGACGACCGCCAGGCACTGCGGCGCGCCCTCACGCGCGAATTTTCCGATCCGCTGCTGATCGAAGCCGGGCTGTTGTGCCGACCGGACGAGCGGGAATCCTCGGACTATTTCCGCAACCGGCTAATATTTCCGATCAGCGACCGCGCCGGCCGGGTCATCGCCTTTGGCGGCCGGGTGCTCGGCGACGGGCAGCCCAAATATCTGAACTCGCCCGACAGCGCGCTCTTTGAAAAAGGACGGGTACTGTACGGCTGGTCGGCAGCGCGGGCGGCTGCCATCCGAGATGAAGAGGGCGGTCCCGCCTATTCCGCTGGGGGAGCGATCGTCACCGAAGGGTACATGGACGTGATTGCGCTCCACCAGGCGGGTTTTGCCACAGCGGTGGCGCCGCTCGGAACCGCGCTGACCGAATTTCAGCTGCGTGAGCTTTGGCGACTGGCCCCCGAGCCCGTACTCTGTTTCGATGGAGACGCGGCGGGGCAGCGTGCCGCCGCCCGCGTAATGATGCGGGCCCTGCCGCTGTTGCGCCCGGGTCAGAGCCTGCGTTTTGCCAGCCTTCCCGCGGGAGAGGATCCCGATTCGGTTATTCGCCGTGCCGGCCGGGGTATTTTCGACCAAATTCTCGCCGCGGCGCGGCCGCTCTCGGATATGCTCTGGGAGAGCGAGCTGGGTGCGAGCCGGTTCGATACGCCGGAACGTCGCGCCGCTCTCGAGCATCGCCTGATGGATCAAATCGGCCTTATTGCCGACCGGACGGTCCAGGTCGAGTATCGACGATTCCTCCGCGAGCGCCTTTTCGATCTGGGAAGACCGGCCCGTCCGAGCGCTCGACACACCCCTCGCCCTCGGCTGAGTTTCGTACGCGACGGACCGGAGCGGCCGCCTCGTTCTGGAGGACGGATACAGCGGGAAAATCTGCTCCGCATGGTTTTGCATTTCCCTTATCTGATCGATCAAGTGGCCGAGGAATTAGCGGCACTCGAGATCCCCGAATCGGACCTCGACAGCCTGAGACGGCAAATTTTAGCGTTGGATGCTGCCCTATCGGGGCTTGACGCCCACGCACTCCAACAACACCTTGGTCAGAACGGGCTTGCGGCGACCGTTGAAAGACTCCTATTGCCTTCGGTCGACACAACTTTCCTGGTTCGGTGCTCCGACCCGATCTCCGCGCGCAAGGAGTGGGTTCGCGTGGCCAGGATGCTTACGGGAGGTGATCGCTGCGCTTTGGCCGAAGCCACGGACAACCTGATCAGCGATATTTGCCCGGAAAGCTGGGAACGGTTTCTGGCCGCCCGAGAAAGAGCCTTGCACGAGGGGTCGCGGGGTGAGGACGAGACCTGACCCGACGGTACCCTCGTCGAACATTGTCGGCGGCCCAGCTCGGGCTGCTCTCGTATTCGTGCCCCGTGTTGTGGGGCGACTGTGAAATCTCTTTAGGGACGGTGGAATGGCGAGCAAAGCGGCAAACACGGCAGAAGTCACAGAAACCCGTGAAGAGGCGGCCGAGGCGCCGCTCCTGGACAGCGTGGCGGCGGCAATCAAGCGGATGCTGGCGCGCGGTAAGGAGCGGGGCTATGTGACCTATGACGAATTGAATGCCGCGTTGCCGCCCGACCAGGTGTCCTCGGAGCAGATCGAAGACACGATGACCATGCTCTCCGAGCTCGGTGTCAACGTGATCGAGAACGAGGAGAGCGAGGAGCCCGCGGCTCCCGACGCGGATGAAAGCGAGGGCGAAGTCCGCGGCAATCTGGACGACGACGATATCGGCCGCACCGACGATCCGGTCCGCATGTACCTGCGCGAAATGGGATCGGTCGAGCTGCTGTCGCGCGAAGGCGAAATCGCCATTGCCAAGCGGATCGAGGCCGGCCGTGAAATGATGATCGGCGGCATCTGCGAAAACCCGATGACGATGCGCGCCATCGTTGCTTGGCGCGATGCCCTGAACGAAGGCAAGATGCTGCTGCGCGACATCATCGATCTCGACGCCACTTACGGGAGTGGCGTTTTCGGCCCGGTACCGGCCGAAATAGTGGCCGCTGTCCCAGAAGTCGGCAGGAGCGAGGGCGAAGCGGTTGGCGAAGGGGGTGATGGCGCCCCGAACGGCGCGGAGCCGAGTGAAAACGCAGATGCCGGAAACGGCAAAGATGTTGCTAAGGAACTCGCCGAGATCGAGAGCGAACTCGCCGTCGAGGAGGCCGAAGGCGAGGAAAGCTCGATCTCGCTGGCCGTGATGGAGGCGCAACTGAAGCCGAGCGCGCTCGCGACCTTTGACGCGATCGCCGAAACCTACAAAAAACTCCACCGACTGCAGGACCAGCGGATCAATGCCCTGCAAAAGGCCGAGCCGTTGCCGCGTGTGACCGAGCGGCGCTACGAGAAGCTCAAGGCGGAGATCATCGACAACGTCAAACGCGTGCGCCTCAACAACACGCGCATCGAGTATCTCGTCGAGCAGCTTTATGACGTAAATCGCAGACTCGTGGCTGATGAAGGCAGGCTACTGCGGATGGCGGAGAGTGCCGGTATCAGGCGCTCGGAGTTTTTGCAGCACTATTTCGGAAACGAGCTCGCCGGTGATTGGCTGGAGCGTGTCGAGACCCTGCCCGGCCGCGGTTGGCCGCGACTGATCGAAAAGCATGCGCCGGACGCGGTCAGGCTGCGGGCCAACATCGCTCGGATCGCCGCCGAGGCCAAGCTGCCGATCAGCGAATTCCGGCGCATCGTACAAACGGTCCAGCGCGGCGAGCGCGAGGCGAGCCGGGCGAAGAAGGAGATGGTGGAGGCCAATCTGCGCCTGGTTATCTCGATCGCCAAGAAATATACAAACCGTGGGTTGCAGTTCCTGGACCTGATCCAGGAGGGGAACATCGGGCTGATGAAGGCGGTCGACAAATTCGAGTATCGCCGCGGCTACAAGTTCTCGACCTACGCGACGTGGTGGATCCGCCAGGCCATCACCCGCTCGATTGCCGATCAGGCGCGCACGATCCGCATCCCAGTGCACATGATCGAGACGATCAACAAACTGGTGCGCACCTCGCGACAGATGCTGCATGAGATCGGCCGTGAGCCAACCCCCGAAGAGCTCGCCGAAAAGCTCGCCATGCCGCTGGAAAAGGTACGCAAGGTGCTGAAGATCGCCAAGGAACCGATAAGCCTCGAAACGCCGATCGGTGACGAGGAGGATTCACATCTCGGCGACTTTATCGAGGACAAGAACGCGGTGCTGCCGCTCGACGCCGCCATCCAGGCCAATCTGCGCGAGACCACGACCCGCGTGTTGGCGTCGCTGACGGCACGTGAGGAACGGGTTTTGCGGATGCGCTTCGGTATCGGTATGAACACCGATCACACGCTCGAGGAAGTCGGCCAGCAATTCTCGGTGACCCGCGAACGAATCCGCCAGATCGAAGCCAAGGCGCTGAGAAAGCTCAAGCATCCGAGCCGGTCGCGCAAACTGCGCAGCTTCTTGGATACCTGAATTTGCGGTGACTACGGGCCCGTAGTTCAGCTGGTTAGAACACGCCGCTCATAACGGTGGAGTCGCAGGTTCGAATCCTGCCGGGCCTACCAATTTGGGGCAGCAGACTTCGGTGTCTCGCCGATCAGATCGGGGCGGGTTCGTCGACCAACGACACCGGTTCTATTGGTGCGGCTAAGGTCGCAGCGGAGTTCGGCGTCTCACCGATCTCAACCTGCTCCCCCGGCATCTCGCCGAAGCTGGCGGGTGTTTCCGGTTGGTAGCTGCGCCGGCGGAGCAAAAAGAGCCAAGCGAGACCGGTTGTGATGAGGGCGAGCGGAATCGCGTAAGCCCAGGTCTGCGTGCGGAAGGAACCCGGAGCCGGCTCAAGAGAGGTGCGCAACAGCTCCGTGCTTCTTTCGAGCACCCGCTGTGGGGCCAGTTCCCTCTCAAGGGCTTCGATCGTGGCACTCAGCCGAACACGGGTACGCGCAATGTCTTCCTCTATCGCCTGTGGCGGCTTATTTGCGTCATAGGCAACGGGCCGAGTTGGCGTGGTACGATCCATCGACTGATCCATTCCGCATCCCTTCAAATCGCGGAGTTTCGCTCGGGAACAAATTGTTCGCGCAGTCTGCCTACCGATAAAACGCCGACCCGCTGATCCGGTTCCGGGACCGGCGGGATCGGACGTGCGGTCGCGATCAGGGCCTCACGAAACCTGGGCGATCTCGCGCACCCGGCTCGACCGGGTGGCGGCGAGGTGATCCTTGGCCAGCACCGTATAGACGGCGGGCAGTACAAACAGCGTGAAGAGAGTACCGACCGACATCCCCGCGACAACGACCACGCCGATCGAGAAGCGGCTGGCAGCTCCGGCCCCTGTCGCGATCAGCAACGGCACGAGCCCGACGACCATCGCCGCCGTCGTCATCAAGATCGGCCGCAAGCGGACCCGAGCAGACTGCTCGATCGCACGCCGGCGATCGAGGTTCTCGCGCACCTGCAGCGTATTGGCGAATTCTACCATCAGAATGCCGTGCTTGCTGATCAGGCCGATGAGAGTGACGAGACCGACCTGGGTGTAAATGTTCATTGTCGCCAAGCCGAAAAACAGCGGCAATAACGCACCGCACATCGACATCGGCACGCTGATGAGAATGACCAGCGGATCTCGCAAGCTCTCGAATTGCGCGGCCAGCACAAGAAATATAACGATCAGCGCGAAGACGAAGGTAATCGTGAGCTGATTGCCCTCCCGTACGTATTGGCGTGTGTCGGAGAGGTAGTCGTGGCTGAAGCCGGCGGGTAAGTTCTTGGTTTGGGTTTCGAGAAAGTCGACGGCCTGACCCATTGTCACACCGGGCATCGGCACGGCCTGAAAGGTGGCCGAGTTCAGCTGATTGTATTGGGTCAGCGAATTGGGCTGGGTGTCCATTCCCAGCGTCACCAGATTGGACAGCGGCACTGGCTGCCCTGACGGCGTGGTAACATAGTAGCGCGTCAATGTCTCCGGCGTCAGGCGGTCCGCCCTTGGCACTTGCGGTATTACTTCGTAAGACCGGCCTCCCAGATTGAAGCGGTTGACGTAATTCTCGCCGACCAGCAGTGCCAATGTATCGCCGATCGACTGCATGGTCAGTCCGAGCTCGTTGACTTTGGAGCGGTCTATCTTGACCTGAATTGTCGGCTGGTTGAAGTCCAGATCGCTGTCGGTGACGATGAACAGCCCGCTCTTGCGTGCCGCCGTCTTGATCTTGTCCATCGCCAGGTAAATGTCCTTGTACCCGCCAGTCGAATAAATCACCATCTGCACCGGGAGGCCGCCGATCGATCCCGGCAATGGCGGCAGTGAGAAGACGAAAGCGTTCATCCCTTCAACGGCCGCCGCCTTGCGTTGCATCAGGGGCTTCAGCTGCTGCGCCGAGCGCGAGCGCTCGCCCCAAGGTTTGAGGATTGCACCGGCGATGCCTTGGTTGGGTCCGAACCGGCCGTTGACGATGAAGCGCAGATCGGTCTCGGGAAACGAGCCGAAGGCTTGGTCGAGCTTGTCGGTATAGGCCTCCTGGTAATCGAGATTGGAATATTGCGGCGCCTTGGTCAGTGCGAAGAGGACCCCCTGGTCCTCTTCGGGGGCGAGCTCGGACTTCGTGTTCATGTACATGAAGGCAAGGCTGGCAAAGACGGCCGCGGCGAACAGCGCCGTCACCGGGCGATAATCCAGCGATCGTTCCAGTTTGCGGCCATACGACTCGGCCAGACCGGAAAAAGCGCGATCGATCAGATGAACAAAACGGCCGCGCAGCATCTCGCGGGATAACAGCAGCGAGCACATCATCGGCGAGAGGGTCACTGCGACCACGCCGGAAATGATAACCGCGCCGGCCAAGGTGAACGCGAATTCGCGAAACAGGGCGCCGGTAACGCCGCCGAGAAAACCGATCGGAGCGTAGACCGCAGCCAAAGTCAGGGTCATCGAGATGACCGGGCCGGCAATCTCACGCGCGCCGATCAGAGCGGCCTGTGCCGGAGTGAGGCCCTCTTCGATGTGGCGATAAATGTTCTCAAGAACGACAATCGCATCATCGACGACGAGCCCGATGGCCAGCACCATCGCAAGCAAGGTCAACAGGTTGAGGCTGAAGCCAAGCGCCGCCATGATGATCCCCGCGCCGACCAGTGAGAGCGGGATCGTCACGACCGGGATCAGCACCGCACGCAGGCTGCCGAGGAAAAGGAAAATCACTCCGATCACAATCATGACCGCGGCGGCGAGCGTCAATTTGACCTCGTCGATAGAGGCCTGAATGAACTTGGTCGAGTCGTAAGCGACCTGCATCTTGACTGAAGCCGGCAGGTTGCGCTCGATTTCTGGCAGCAATGCCCGAATTCCCGCTACCAGGGACAGCGGGTTGCCGGTCGGGGTTGCCTGGACGCCGATGAACACGGCGTGCTGGCCGTTCATTTCGATGCTCGAGGTCCAGCTTTGGGCATTGAGGTCGACGGTCGCGATGTCCTCCATCCGCACGACCGCGCCGTCCTTTGCCTTGACGACCATCTTGTTGAACTGCTGGACGTCGGCAAGACCGGTATCGGCATTGACGTTGGTGATCGTGAAGTAGCCCTTTGCCTGGCCCGGCGCCGATTGAAAGTTATTGGCGCGGATTGCCGCGGCGACGTCGCTGGCGGAGATGCCGCGCGCCGCCATCCGATCCGGGTCCAGCCACAAGCGCATCGCGAAGGTTTGCCCGCCGAGAATATCGGCCGAGGAAACACCGTCGACCGTAGCGAGCAGCGGCTGTACCACCCGTGTCAGATAATCCGAGATTGCTGCACTGGAGAGTTCCGGGCTGGCGAAGCCGATATACATGACCGCGGTGGTCTGGCCGGTCGATTTGGTGATGATCGGGTCTTGCAACTCTTTCGGAAGCAAGTATTTGACCTGCTGCACCTTCGACATGATGTCGGTCAGCGCCTGGCTCGGATCGTAGTTGAGCCGGATATACGCCGTGATAGTGCTGGTACCCTGGATCGATGACGCGGTCAGGTAATCTATCCCTTCCGCCGTCGCCACCGCCTGCGATATCGGCGTCGTGATGAAGCCTTGCATCAAATCGGGCGAGGCGCCGGGATAAATCGTCGTGACCGTAATCGTCGTGTTCGACAGCTTGGGGTACTGACGGATCTGCAGTCCGGTCATCGCCTTGAGACCGATCAGCAGGATCAGCAGACTGACCACCAGGGCCAGCACCGGCCGGCGAATGAAGATGTCGGTAAAGGACATTTTGCAACGCTCTACGAGGCGGCAACGATTGCTCTTGAAGGCGCCAAATCAATTGCGTGTCAGAGCGGCCGGCGGCTGTGGCGCGGGCTCGTCACTGATCGCGACTTGGGAGCCGTTCTGGACTTTCACCTGACCTGCGGAGATCACCCGCTCCCCGGGTTCGAGGCCCTGTAGTATGACTACCTTGCCGCCGACCCTTGCCCCGGTCTTAACGGGGGTGCGCACCGCCTTGAGTATCGGACGGCCGTTGGCGTCCTTGCCGTCCTCACGGACAACGTAGACGCTGTCGCCATAGAGCGTGTACTCGACGGCGGTTTCGGGAAGCACCACCATATCGGGTTGCGGCGGAAGAACCACGGCAGCATTGACGAACATGCCGGGCAGCAAAGCATTGTCGGGATTTGGCATGGTTGCTTGCACGGCCATCGTCCGGGTATCGGCGCTGATCTGCGGCTCGATCGTCGTGATCTCCGCGCTGAAGGTACGGCCAGGGTACGCGTCGGCAGTGACGTTGACCCGCTGCCCGACCGAGATCTGCGGACGCATATGCGATGGCAGGGTGAAGTTCACATAGAGCATCGACAGGTCCGTTAATGTAACGATCCGGGCACCGGGAGTGAGGTATTGTCCTAGCTCGACTTGGCGGGTGCCGAGCTGGCCTGAGAACGGAGCGCGGATTAGCTTTTGCGCGATCAGCGCCTCGGTCTTGATGATCATCGCCCGCGCCTGGTCGAGCTGGCTTTGCTTCTGATCGACGGTTTCCCGCGAACTCGAACTGACGCTGGGCGAGCTGGCTCGAGTGCTCCAAGGTGATTTGGGCATACCGCGCCTGCGCCTCGTAACTGGCGAGATCGCCGCGCTCAGGCGCATCGTTGAGCTGCACGAGCGGATCACCAGCCTTCACCAAGGCACCAGGCTCGAAAAAGATTTTTGTGACGCGTCCGCCGACCTCGGGATTGACTGTCACTTGATGAACCGCGGTGACCGAGCCGATCCCGGTGGCAAAGCGGGGAATCGCTTCGGTTTTGACTTCGGCGGCGCTGACATGCGCGGGAGGCGGCTTATTGTTCGCGAAATAAGTCGCGATCGCCTGCTCACGGAACCGGTTGAAACCATATAGCCCGCCGAGCACGACAGCCAGCAACAGCCCGACTATGACGAGCCAGAGGAATGTCCTCGGCCTGCGGGTCGTCGCGCGCCCGACACCGGCGCGGTCGTGCAGCAGTCCTTCCGCCGGTACCATCCGTTCGCCGTCCATAGGCGTGCTCCACTAAGAGGCGGGTGCGAGTTGGAACGGGATCCGGGCAGCGGCGGCCATTGCAGAAGCAATCGCCGCGTCCCTCATTCCGATGCCGCGTAAAATGAACCAGCTCGCTTCCTCGGCCAGGGCTGTGACCGAGCCCTGATAAGGAACCGAAGCTCGGCCCGGCAGAGATACGAAAGCCACCATCGCGGCGACATGATGGCCGAACCAAAAGCGATTAGCCGAGGCGATCGGTTCAGCCCTGAGGTCGCCCGCGGCGGCAGCCGCTTCGACGGAAGCGACAAAAAGCGGGTGGACCCGTTCGAAGATTGTTTCGAACAGCTCACGGGCGTATTCCCCGTCTTCGAGAAAGCTGTGCAGCACGAGACGAAGGCGTGTCTCGAGCTCGACTTCGTCGACGCCGCCGAGCAGAAAGTATCGCACCATGAAGGTGATCATATGAACGAGGGTTGCCGTCGACGGCTCGAGAGCAGCGAGACGCTCGAGCGCCGGATCGCCTTCGCAACCCAGCCGCAGGATTTCCCCGTAGAGATGCTTCTTGGTGGGAAAATGTCTGAACAGCAGTGCTTCGGAAATGCCAGCCGCCTCGGCCAGCTCCTTGGTCGTCGTGCCCGCGAACCCTTTTCGCGCGAAGAGCGGCACTGCCGCGGCAACGATCATTTTGCGGCGCTCGTCGCTGTCCAACCGTGTGATAGCCATTGCCGCACGAAAGTAAGTGCTTACTTACAAGCCGTCAAGCCGCTCCTCCTCGGGACCCGAGCCGGTTCTCGCAGACGATGCGCCGCCCAACTTGAAGGCGGAAGCCTTCCGAGCCGATACTGGATCAGGCTCAACAGGCGAGTGAGGTGGCGGTAATGGAGCTGTACAGCTTTTTCCGGTCCTCTGCCGCGTTCAGGGTCCGCATCGCCCTCAATCTGAAGGGGCTCCCTTACGACACCGCAGCGATCCACCTGCGCCGCAACGATCAGAGCACGCCCGATTATCGCAGCGTCAACCCTCAAGGTCTCGTCCCGACGCTTAAAGATGGCGAAAAGACCATAATTCAATCAATGGCGATCTTGGAATACCTCGACGAGCTCCACCCGGAGCCACCGTTCTTGCCGAAGGAGCCGGCCGACCGGGCGCGGGTTCGGGCGCTCGCCGACATCGTCGCGTGCGACATACACCCGATCAACAATTTGCGCGTGCTGCGTTACTTGATGCGAGAACTCGGCCATGACCAGGCAGCGATCGCCAAGTGGTACAATCATTGGATCGCCGCGGGATTTCAGGCGCTCGAGACGCTGCTCGCTGGCGACGCCCGGACTGCCGCATTCTGCCATGGAGACTTACCTGGGTTGGCGGACATCGCCCTTGTTCCACAAGTCGTCAATGCCGAACGTTACCAGCTTGATCTCAGGCCGTATCCGACGCTGATGCGGATTTACCAGAACTGCATGAAGCTCGGGCCCTTTATTGCGGCACATCCGAGCGAACAGCCGGACTACGAGGCGTAGCCAGCTATTTCTTTCGCGCCTCGGCGACCATCTTCTGCAGGGTGTCCAGATCGATCGCGCCCGGGACGATGTGATTGCCGACGATGAACCCAGGGGTTCCGCGGATGTTGAGCGCGTCGGCGAGCGCCAAATTGGTCTTAAGAGCCCGCTGGATATCCGGCGCGCTCATGTCCTGTTTCAGCCGTTCTACATCGAGTCCTACCGAACCGGCGACTTTATAGACCGTTTCGTCGGTGATCTGACCCTTGGTTGCCATCATTGCGTTATGGAAGGCCTCGTATTTGCCCTGCCGCTGAGCCGCGAGAGCGGCACGCGCGGCAGTGACTGACGGCGCTCCGAGGACCGGCATTTCCTTGTAGAGGAAGCGCAGCTTGGGGTCTTCCTTCAGCAAAGCCTGCAATGAAGGCTGCACTTGCTTGCAGTATGGACAGCGATAGTCGAAGAACTCGACGATTGTTACATCGCCCCGCGGATCTCCGCCAACCGGGGTTGCCGGGTCGTCGAAAATCTCGCTTCGTTGATCGCTGAGAGCCTTTACCGCTTTGGCATCGGCCTCGCGGTTCAGCTTCTCTTCGGCCCCGTGCAGCGCTTCGATCAGAACGTCGGGGTTGTGGAGAAGGTAGTCGTGGATAATTCCCTCGATTTCCTGTCGCTGCTCTGTTGGAATTTCAGAAGCTTTTACTGGTCCGCATATCAGAACGATAATCAAACCACAGACCAGCGCGGAGGCCAGAACCGGCGCGCGATACGGCATCACGTCGAATACTCCCTTATGAAACTGTTACTGTTAGAGAGGGGATCGTGCGATCAACGCGAATTCGCGACGCCGCCCGCCAACTCCTCGATTTGCTCAGCCTCGCGATGGATGTTTTCAGCGCGATGGTAGCCAGCGGAGTTTTTCGGCAATAGCGCCTTGGCGCGAAGGGCCTGCTGTTGGGCGTCCTTCTTTTTTCCGGCTGCGAGACCCTCCTCGGCCAGTGCCAAGGCGGCCATGCCGATCTGATTGTCGCGCCCGTAAGCGGTCGCGAGCAGGTGCCAGCCCTGGGTCTCCTTGTCCTCGGTGCGCATGGCATCGTTGAGATAGGCGATGGCGCGCTTGTTCACCTTCGGATCATTCGATTCGATGTAGACTTGCGCGAGTGAAATGCGCAGCAACGGTGCGGTGGGCGCGAGCCGAACGGCTTCCTCGTAAGGCTGGACTGCTTCGGCAATGCGGCCGTTCTCGAACAGCATCTGCCCCTTGAGCTCGCGATAATAAGGGTCGTTCGGATAATCCCGGATCAGCCCGTCAATTGTCGGCAGAGCCTTGTCCAGTTTTGGAATCCGGTAATAGGCGATCGCCCGGGCATAGCGCGCGAGAACGGACTGGTCCTTCTCAGGATAGGCTGCAAGCGTCGACGCAGGCGGCGAGATGAAGGCGTCGAGCTTGACCTTTATCCGTTTCAACAGATCAATGTTGGCCTGCGAGTCCGGAACGTTCGAGAACCGCGAATGCTCGACGTGGTTGCGGACGTAGTCGATGCGTTGCGCGGTCAGCGGATGCGTTCGCAGATACGGATCCTCACGGATCCCGGCGAGCATCTCTTCGCCCTGAAGAACCTGGAAGAACTGAAGAAGCCCGCGCGCCGACTGACCGCTCGCGTCCAAAAAAGTCATAGCCGCGTGATCGGCGGACGCTTCCTGCGTTACCGAATACTGCATGAACGCCCGTTCCGCGACGCCTTGGGCCCCGAGCAAGGCCGCCCCGCCCCCGCTGCCTCTGCCGGCGACGGTGGCAGCGGCGCCGAGCACCATCGCGATGATTCCTTCGATGCTGGCGTTCCGTGCCGCCTCTTGAAAGCGCGTCAGGTGCCCCCCGGCAATATGGCCGGTCTCATGCGCGAGCACCCCGATCAGCTGGTTCGGCGTTTCGGCGTGCATTATCAATCCGCTGTTGATGAATTCGTTCTGGCCGCCGGCGACGAAGGAATTGATCTGTTTGTCTTCGACGAGATAGACGTGCAGCGAGCTCGGCTCGAGCCCCGCCGCCTTCCAGATAGGGGTCACCATGGTCCGGATGTCGGCCTCGATCTCGGTATCGCGGATGATGCTCTCGCCCGCGGCCGCAGTTTGAGCAATGACGAGCGACGCCGCGATGCCGATTGCCGCGCTTGAACGGAGGATACGAGAAGTCACCGGCACCGCCTTCAAGGACCTACGGACCCGCCCTTGACGAGTGTCTCAACATGACCGGCGAGCATAGATCAACCCGCATAATTCACTTCACGATATAATTGCGGCGAGGGCGGGGCAAGCCCGCCATCGATCGCGCGCGGAACCCGCACTAGGACTGGATCAGCCGCTGCCACCAGCCGCGCCGGGGGTTTGCCGGCTTCTCGGTCACGGTTTCCACTGGGTGCGCCGGCTCCGGCTTGTGCTGCTGCTCCAATTCGGCTGACGCCGGTTCGAGTTCCCGTTCCATCTCGCTGGTGTAAGGGACCCCCTGCTCGGCCTCGGCGGTGGGCAGCGATCCTGGCCGACCCTCTCGCTTCTCGTCCGGCGCCTCCCTAAACTGCTGGGGATGCGGCGCCTCATGCCCGGCCCCCTCAGCAGGTCCCGCCGCGCCCGGTTCACTTTCGCCTGCCGCAGAGATGTTTTCGGTGCTGGTCTGACCATCGCCGGCAAGCGCCGGCAAACTTGCCGTTTCTATTGCCACGGCGCTGATCTCGTCGGGCCAGCCGGCGCGCGCTTCAACCAGCATCTGCTCGCTTTCTTGGACCTCAGGAGTCGGCAAAATCTCGACGGTATCCACAGCCGGGCGCGGTTCTTCGAAACCAGGCTCCACACCACCCTCCCGGGGTACGCGTCGTCTGCCGCCTCGCCGGCCGCGCCGCCGGCGCCGACGTTCGGTATCACTCTCCTCGTCGCTGTCGATCTCCTCGCTGCCGTTTCGACTGGTCTCACCGACGAGATCGGCCTCGTCCTCCGCTAGTTCGTCGCCGGTCTGGGCCGTAGGCGCCGCAGATTGCGAGGCGGGCTCTTCTTCGTGACGCCGACGCCGACGCCGACGACGGCGGCTGCGGCCGTGGCCATCACCGCTCTCCTGCTCGGCCTCAGAAGCTTCCGCGCCCTCGTCGATTTCCTCCTCCTCATCATCCGGGACCGAGGCTTGGGTGAGAGGTGCGGCCGGCAAACCCACCGGCTCGGCTGCCGCATACGCGCGCAGCCGCTCCAAACGAAAGGCTGGCGGTATCAGCGCATCGTCTCGCGCTACCAGCACTCGAATTGCGTAACGCGCCTCCAGCTGCACCAGCGAGTCACGCTTCTGGTTCAGGATATAGAGCGCGACCGTGGTTGGAACGTGAACGCAAATCTCGGCGGAGCGCCGCCGCATCCCTTCCTCTTCGATCGAGCGCAGCACGTAGAGTGCCGTCAACTCCGTGGACCGAATGAAACCGGTCCCGCCGCAATGGGGGCAAGGCTGCGTGGATGTCTCGACGAGCGATGGGCGCAGCCGCTGGCGCGACATCTCCAACAGGCCGAACGCGCTGATCCGGCCGACTTGGATTCGTGCGCGGTCGTTTTTCAGCGCCTCCTTCAGCCGCCGCTCTACCGCGGACTGATTGCGGTGCTCTTCCATGTCGATGAAATCGATCACAATCAAGCCGGCAAGGTCGCGCAATCTGAGCTGCCGGGCGATCTCCTCAGCCGCTTCGAGGTTGGTTCGGACCGCTGTTTCCTCGATGTTGCGTTCACGCGTCGAGCGGCCGGAATTAACGTCGATCGCGACCAGCGCCTCGGTCTGATTGAAAACGACATAGCCGCCGGAGCGCAGCTGTACGATCGGCGAATGAATAGCGTCAATCTGGCTTTCGACCTGAAACCGGTGAAACAGGCCGATCTGAGGATCGCGGTAAGGCTGGACGCGCTTGGCATGGCTCGGCATAAGCATCTTCATAAATGCCTTCGCCGTGCGGTAGCCTTCTTCGCCTTCGACCAAGACCTCGTCAATGTCACGCGTGTAAAGATCGCGGATCGACCGCTTGATCAGGTTGCCCTCCTCATAAATCAAGGCGGGAGCGGTCGAGCGTAATGTCAAATCGCGGATCTCGTTCCACAGGCGCAACAGGTATTCGTAATCCCGCTTGATCTCGGCCTTCGAGCGTTCGGCCCCGGCGGTGCGTACAATCACCCCCATGCCTTCGGGAATATCGAGCTCCTCGAGGATATCCTTAAGGCGGCGGCGGTCGGTGATGCTGGTGATCTTGCGCGATACCCCGCCACCGCGCGCCGTGTTCGGCATCAGTACGCAATAGCGCCCGGCAAGCGAAAGGTAGGTCGTCAGGGCGGCGCCCTTGGTGCCGCGCTCCTCTTTGGTGACCTGGACGAGCATGATCTGCCGCCGCTTGATCACCTCCTGGATCTTGTAATGCCGTATCGTGCGGGAGCGCTGGTGCTCGGCTTCCTCGAGTTCATCGCCGCCGAGCGTCTCGACCGCCTCGACAGCCTCACCCTCGGTCTCGACGGGAGCGGCGGGCCCGCCCTGCTCGGCCCCGGCGACCATGTCTGGCTCCGCCGCCTCCGCCGGAAATTCGAGAGCCGATACGACCACTTCCTCCGGCCCGGCCGAAGCCGCTGCGATGGAGATCGTGGTGGCCGGCGCGGGCTCCAGCGTCGTGGCGTCCGTTGCGCCGGTCGCGGGTTCGCGGGGCAACTCAGCCGCTGCCGCATGCTCCCCCCAACCGTACCTCGCCGCTACGATCGGGATCGTCGTGACCGTCGCGGGTTCCGGTGCCGTCGCGTCCTTCGCGGGGCCCCCTGGCTCCCCAAGCAAGGCTTCCCCCGCCGCCTCGGCCGGTGTCTCTTCGGTGCGAGGCGTTTCGGCAACCATCTCTGCCGAGTGCGCCTGTCCGTTGCCGGCCGGCTCGGCATCGTGCGGCGGCAGGTCCGGGGCTTCGCGCACTTCCGATTCTGCGGCCTCCGATCCTTCGTCCTCGCCGCCGTCCGGTGTCGCCGGGACAGGAACCGGCTCGGGCAATGCCGCTCCCAGTGAAACGCCTTCTTCGCTCGCGGCTTCGGGTTCGGCTTCCCGCGTCTCGCTTTCCTCGTGTGCCGAATCGAGGCCGTTCGGCTCTCGGTCGCCGACCGGGATCTTGTAGTAGTCGGGATGAATTTCGCTAAAAGCTAGGAAGCCATGCCGATGATTACCGTAATCGACAAAGGCCGCCTGTAGAGATGGTTCGACGCGGGTAACCTTGGCGAGGTAGATGTTCCCCTTTACCTGCTTCTTCGTAGATGATTCGAAATCGAACTCTTCGAGTCGATTGCCGCTGAGCACCACCACCCGGGTCTCTTCCGGGTGGGTGGCATCGATGAGCATGCGTTTTGCCATTCTGGCACAACTCCGAGGCACGCTGCCGCAGCCGCGCGAAAATCGGCCGGCGGCGCGCTCCTGTCTGCAATGAAGCCACAGGCGCCTGAAGCTAATCCACTAAGCGATGAGGAGAAATCGGCCATCGTTTTGTCAGGGGAGCCTTTTAGCGGCTTCGGGTTCCTACGATCCGTGTCGCCCGGCGCTGCGAGCCGGCGCGGCGGCAGCCGAGCAGCTGCCATTCCGCGGGCTTGTGTCGCATAGCCTCACCGGGCGCAGCGCCCGGTCGGCGAACGGCGGTTTTTCGCGATCCTGACTGTATAGAGTAAAGCAGCCTGCCACAATGCCTTCGTCCGATCGGCGATCCTCTTCGCGCGCTCGACCACGCCCACCGGATCGAACGCGTTCGTTAAAACATGCTTGGAATGGTATCGCCAATGGCGCATATGAAGGCCCGGCCGCGCGGGTCATAGTATGCCTGTGGTCTGGCGGCCGTTTGCATAGGGATGGTTGCAGACTTCAGCAACATGGTTAAGATCTTCCGATTTCTTTTTGTCTGCGCAGTCATGCTGGCCATTGCAGGCTGTGGATTCGTCGGGATCACGCTCTGGTATTTCGGTCGTGACCTGCCGGATTACCAGCAGCTTGCGCATTATCAGCCGCCAATCATGACCCGAGTGCACGCGGGGGACGGGCGGCTTCTCGCCGAATACGCAACCGAGCGGCGGATTTTTGTGCCGATACAGGCGATCCCGAAACCCGTCATCAATGCTTTTTTGTCTGCCGAAGATAAAAATTTCTACAACCATCACGGGGTCGACCCCGTTTCGATTCTGCGCGCCGCGATCACCGATCTGAGCCGGTTTCGCGCCAATCGCCGTCCGGTCGGCGCCTCGACGATCACGCAGCAAGTCGCCAAAAACATGCTGCTTTCGAACGAGATTTCGATCGAACGCAAAGTAAAGGAGATCCTGCTGGCTACCCGCATCGAGGCCGCGTTGCCGAAGGAGCGGATCCTCGAACTCTACCTGAACGAAATCTATCTCGGCTCTGGGGCTTACGGTGTTGCGGCTGCGGCGCTCACCTATTTCGACAAATCTCTCGACGAACTGACCCTCGGCGAGGCCGCTTTCCTCGCCGGTCTTCCGAAGGCGCCGAACCGGTACAGCCCGGCGCGCTTCCCGCAGACGGCAAAAGCTCGCCGCGATTGGGTGCTCGACAGAATGGCCGAAGACGGAGCAGCCACTCAGGCGGAGGCTGCACAAGCCGAAACGCGACCGCTCGAGATTCGCCATCGGCAGGAGGCGGAAGAGGCCAGAGCCCCTTATTTCGCCGAGGAGGTCAGGCGCGACCTGCTGACCCGCTATGGCGAAAAGGTGCTGTACGGGGCTGGACTGTCGGTCCGCACCAGCCTCGATGAACGATTGCAGGCGGCTTCGGACAGGGCGCTGCGCACCGGGTTGATCGCCTACGAGCACAGTCACGGCGGGTGGCGCGGCGCCATTGCCCGCATCGACCCCAGGGGGGACTGGGCGGCGCATCTCGCAGCCGTGCCGGTGCCCGGCGTCGCGGCTGATGTCGGATGGCGCCTCGCGATGGTGGTCCGCAGCGAGCCGGACGGCGCGACTATCGGCTTTGCCAACGGCGCCAGTGGGCGCATCCCGTTCTCCGAAATGCGCTGGGCGCGGCTGCGCTTCGACAATGGCACCTTTGGTCCTTATCCGCGCGGTGCGGCCGATGTCGTCAAGGCGGGCGATGTTGTAATGGTCGACCCGATCAGCGCCGCGAAGGCCGAGCCGAACAGCGGCAAGGCTGCCGGCCTCTACACCCCCGGCCTGTTCACGTTATGCCAAGTGCCGGAAGTCTCGGGCGCCCTTGTTGCCATGGACCCGCACACCGGGCGCGTTCTCGCGATCAGCGGCGGGTTTAGCTTCGCGACGAGCCAATTCGACCGCGCCACCCAGGCAAAACGTCAACCGGGGTCGTCGATCAAGCCGTTCGTCTATCTGACCGCGCTCGATCACGGCTTCACCCCGTCGACATTGGTCGTCGACGGCCCGATATCGCTCCCTCAAGGCCCGGGTCTGCCGATGTGGTCACCAACCAATTATACGAAGCGCGGCCAGGAGGTGAGGTTCCGCGGGCCGACACCGCTGCGGGTCGCGCTCGAACAATCGCTCAATGCGGTGACTGCGCGGGTCGCATCGATAATCGGGATGGAGTCGATCGCCGAGACCGTCGAACGTTTCGGCATCATGGATCACATGCCGCGCGAGTACTCGATGGCGCTGGGCGCCGGCGAGACGACCCTGCTGCGGCACACTGCCGCCTACGCAATGCTGGTCAATGGCGGCAAGCGAATCACCCCGACGTTTATCGATCGGGTGCAGGACCGCAATGGCGCGACGATCTTTCGCGCCGATCAGCGTCGGTGCGAAGGCTGCGACGATGTCGAGTGGGACCATCAGCCGGTGCCGGTCATCTCCGGATACGCGCGAGCAGGTGGCCGACCCGGGCTCGGCCTATCAGATCGTGACGATGTTGCAAGGCGTAGTGGAGAGGGGCACCGCCAAAGTCGTGCAGGCGGTCGGCAAGCCGATCGCGGGCAAGACCGGGACCACCAATGACTGGCGCGATGCGTGGTTCGTCGGTTTCTCGCCCGATCTCGCGGCGGGCGTGTACATTGGTTTCGATGATCCGGACAGTCTCGGCGACGACGAAACTGGCGGGCATATCGCAGCCCCCATCTTTCGCGACTTTATGATTGCAGCGCTGAAGGACGCCCCGGCAACCGCCTTTCGTACACCGCCCGGAATGCGGCTGTACCGCGTCAGCGCGGCGACCGGCCTGCCTGCCGGAGCGGGCGAGCCAGCCATCTATGAGGCTTACAAGCCCGGGACCGAGCCCGGTCACAACCGAAATTTAGGGTTGCAGCACGTCCCTGACGAAGATGAGACCCCGATCGCCTCGACCGGCGGGGCGGAGGCCGGCGAGACCATGCCGGCGCCGATGCGCGGTGCTCCGGCCAGCGGCACGGGCGGCCTATATTAGAAATACCGTGAGCCCGCTGCCGCGGGAATTAAGTAGAGAAAGACAACTCGGAGTAAGCCATGCGCGCCGAAATTCAGGCGGCCGCCGACGACATCAACAAGTCGTTGGCGCTGCTGAGGAGGCATCTTTGACTGGGAGACGGCAAATCGCCGCCTCGCCGAGCTGAACGCTCAGGCCGAGGATCCGCGGCTGTGGAATGATCCCGCGGCGGCACAAAAGCTGCTGCGCGAGCGCACCAGGCTGGACCAGGCGATCGGCAGCTATCGCCGCATCGAGCGGGAGGTCGCCGACACCCTAGAGCTGATCGAGATGGGTGAGGCCGAGGGCGAGGCGACGGTAGTCGCCGATGCCGAGGCGGCGCTCGAAAAGCTACGCGCGGAGGCGGCGCGGCGCGAGCTCGAAAGCCTTCTCTCCGGCGAGGCGGACGCCAATGACTGCTACCTCGAAGTGCATGCCGGGGCAGGGGGAACCGAAGCGCAGGACTGGGCCGAGATGCTGCTGCGAATGTATGTCCGCTGGGCGGAAGCCCACGGCTACAAGACCGAATGGCTCGAAGAGAGCGGCGGCGAGGAGGCCGGCATAAAATCGGCGACGGTGCGGAGCAACGGCCCCGACGCCTATGGCTGGCTGAAGACCGAAAGCGGTGTGCATCGTCTGGTACGCATCTCACCCTTCGATTCGAACGCGCGCCGGCACACCAGTTTTGCGTCGGTATGGGTCTATCCGGTCGTCGACGACAAGATCGAGGTCGAGATCAACGATAAGGATCTTCGCATCGACACCTATCGCTCGTCGGGGGCGGGCGGGCAGCACGTCAATAAAACGGACAGCGCGGTCAGGATCACGCACATGCCGAGCGGCATCGTCGTGCAGTGCCAGAGCGAGCGCTCGCAGCACCAGAACCGCGCGCACGCCTTCTCGATGCTGCGCGCCAGGCTCTATGAGGCCGAATTACAGCGGCGCGAGGCCGCGACCGACGCAATGAACGCGACGAAGACCGACATCGGCTGGGGCCACCAGATCCGCTCTTACGTGCTGCAGCCCTACCAGATGGTCAAGGATTTGCGCACCGGCGTCGAAACCTCGAACACCGGCGCGGTCCTCGACGGCGACCTCGACCGCTTCTTGGCCGCCGCCCTCGCCTCCCGCATCGAAGGCGCCGACGCGATCCCGACGAACGGCTGACGCGGGCCACCAGGGATCACCCTTTCAGATCCCGTGCCCGGGTGCGAAATCCGGGGGAGGTGGTGAGGGTCTTACCGCGGCCTAAATTTTTCGCCCAGCGCGCGTTTTATTTTGGGGAAGGGTGCGGAACTCGCCACAATTTTCTCGGAATGGGTAGCCCTCAGACGGCTTCCTTCGCGCGCTCGCGCAGCGCGAATTTCTGGATCTTGCCGGTTGAGGTTTTCGGCAGCGGCCCGAAGATAACGGTCCGCGGCGCCTTGAAGCGGGCGAGGTGTTCGCGGCAGAAGGCGATGATTTCCTCCGCCGTTGCCGCCGTTTCCGGCTTCAGCGTGACAAAGGCGCAAGGGGTTTCGCCCCACATCGGGTCGGGGCGGGCGACGACCGCGGCTTCGAGCACGGCGGGATGGCGGTAAAGGACATCCTCGACCTCGATCGTCGAGATGTTCTCGCCGCCGGAGATGATGATGTCCTTCGAGCGGTCCTTCAGCTCGATATAGCCGTCGGGATGCATGACCCCGAGGTCGCCGCTGTGGAACCAGCCGCCGGCAAACGCCTCTTCGGTGGCGCGCGGGTTCTTCAGGTAGCCCTTCATGACGACGTTGCCGCGCATCAAGACCTCGCCCATCGTTGCGCCGTCGGGCGCGACCGGCTGGAGGGTCGCCGGGTCGGCGACGGTCAGCTCCTCGAGCACCGGGTAGGTGACGCCCTGGCGCGCCTTGAGCCGCGCCCGCTCGGCGGCGGGTAATGCGTCCCACTCGTCATGCCAGGCGCAGACCACCGCAGGTCCGTAGACTTCGGTCAGACCGTAGACATGAGTGATGTGAAACCCGAGCGCTTCCATACCCTCGATGACCGCGGCGGGCGGCGGCGCTCCGGCGGTCATCATCTCGATGCGCCGGTTGAGCGAGCGCTTCAGCCCCGGGCTGGCGTTCAGCAGCATGTTCATCACCACCGGCGCGCCGCATAGATGCGTTACCCCTTCGCGCGCGATCGCCTCGTAGATCGCCGCCGCCTCGACGCGGCGCAGGCAGACATGAGTGCCGGCCATCGCCGTGATCGTCCACGGGAAGCACCAGCCGTTGCAGTGAAACATCGGCAGGGTCCACAGATAGACCGGGTGCTGCCGCATGCCCCAGACGAGGACATTGCCGAGCGCGTTCAGATAGGCGCCGCGATGGTGGTAGACGACGCCCTTCGGATTGCCGGTCGTGCCCGAAGTGTAGTTGAGCGCGATCGCGTCCCATTCGTCCTCGGGCGTCACTTCCGGGAAAGCCGGGTCGCCCGTCGCAAGAAAATCTTCGTAATCGATCTCGCCGAGCCGCTCGCCGCCGGGTCCCATCGCATCGGCGATGTCGATGACGATGGGCTTTTGTTCGAGCCGTGCCAGCGCCTGCTGCGACCACCGGCGCGAATTCGGTGTCGGTGATCAGCACCTTGGCCTCGCCGTGCCGCAGGATGAAGGCGATGGTCTCCGGATCGAGGCGAATGTTGAGCGCGTTGAGGACCGCTCCGGCCATCGGCACCCCGAAATGCGCCTCGAACGCCTCGGGCATGTTCGGCGCCATCACCGCCACCGTGTCGCCGCGCCCGATCCCGCGCGCCGCCAGCGCCGAGGCCAGCCGGCGGCAGCGTTCGAGCGCCTCGCGCCAGCTGTATCGCCGCTCGCCATGGACGACGGCGAGCCGGTTCGGATAAACCGCTGCGCTGCGCAGCAAGAAGCCGACTCGGGCTCAGCGGCACGTAATTCGCCGCGTTCTTGTCGAGGCCCACTCCGTACGGGCTGGCATATGTACTCATATAGTGCCTCCGCGGCCCGCGATGGGTTTCGCGTCACCCAATCTATCCTACCACATCGCCCGGTCCCGCGTAGGATGGGTTGAGCTATGGCGAAACCCATCGAATTGGCGGAGAATCCGGCTGGACGCGAGGGAGGAACCTGATGACGGGCTATGTTGAGATCTATCGCCGCTCGCTTGAGCGGCCGGAGGAATTCTGGGCGGAAGCCGCCGAGGCGATCGATTGGGAGCGGCGCTGGGACCGGGTGCTCGATGCCAGCAGCCCACCCTTTTACCGCTGGTTTGCCGGCGGCAGGCTCAATACCTGCTGGAATGCCGTCGACCGCCACGTCGCGGCAGGTAGGGGCGAGCGGGTCGCGCTGATCTGGGACAGCCCGGTCACCGGTCAGATCCGGCATTTCACCTATCGCGAGCTGCGCGACGAGGTCGCGCGTCTCGCCGGCGTATTGGCGAGCCTCGGCGTCGCCAAAGGCGACCGTGTGCTGATCTACATGCCGATGGTGCCCGAGGCGGCATTCGCGATGCTGGCTTGCGCGCGCATCGGCGCGGTCCATTCGGTCGTGTTCGGCGGGTTTGCCGCGCACGAGCTGGCGACGCGCATCGACGACGCGAAGCCGCGAGTAATCCTCTCCGCCTCATGCGGCATCGAGGTCAGCCGGATCGTTCCCTACAAGCCGCTGCTCGACGCCGCGATAGCCGAGGCGCGCGTCAAGCCCGAGCATTGCGTGATCCTGCAACGGCCGATGTGCCGGGCCGAACTGGCCCCAGGCCGCGACCAGGATTGGCAGGAGATGATGGCCGCCGGGCAGCCAGCCGATTGCGTCCCGGTGCTCGCGACCGACCCGCTCTACATTCTCTACACCTCGGGCACGACCGGCATCCCCAAGGGCGTCGTGCGCGACAATGGCGGACATGCGGTCGCGCTCCACTGGTCGCTGCGGAACATCTACGGGGTGCAGCCGGATGAAGTGTTCTGGACGGCCTCGGATGTCGGTTGGGCGGTCGGCCATTCCTACACTGTCTACGCGCCGTTGCTGCTGGGCTGCACCACCGTCATGTACGAGGGTAAGCCGGTCGGCACGCCGGATGCCGGCGCGTTCTGGCGGGTCATCGAGCAGCACGCCGTGCGCGTCTTTTTTACCGCGCCGACGGCGTTTCGCGCGGTCAAGCGCGAAGACCCCGAGGGGCATTTGATCCGCACGCGCGATCTCAGCCACTTCCGCGCCCTTTTCCTCGCCGGCGAGCGCGCCGATCCGCCGACCATCGCGTGGGCCGAGGAGCATCTCCGGGTGCCGGTCATCGATCATTGGTGGCAGACCGAAACCGGCTGGCCGATCGGCGCCAATTGCCTCGGGATCGAGCGGCTGCCGGTCAAGCACGGCTCGTGCACGCGCGCCGTTCCCGGCTGGGACGTCCGCGTGCTCGACGCCGAGACGGACGGAGTCGCTGATGAGCTCCCGGCGGGTGAGATCGGCGCCATCGCGGTCAAGTTGCCCTTGCCGCCCGGGGCGCTGCTGACCTTGTGGCAAGCCGATGACCGCTTCGTCGACTCGTATATGAAAGCGTTCCCGGGCTTTTATCAGACGGCCGACGCCGGGCTCATCGATGCCGACGGCTATATCCACGTGATGACCCGCACCGACGACATCATCAATGTCGCCGCTCACCGCCTCTCGACCGGCGAGATCGAGGAGGTGCTGGCGGCGCATCCCGATGTCGCGGAATGCGCCGTGATCGGCGTCGCCGACGCGCTCAAAGGCCAGGTCCCGCTGGGTCTCCTGGTCCTCAAGGCCGGCGTCAAACGGCCCGCCGACGAGATCGAACGCGAAGCCGTCGCGCTCGTTCGCGACCGGATCGGCCCGGTTGCGAGCTTCAAGACCGCGCTCGTCGTCGCCGGCCTGCCGAAGACCCGGTCGGGCAAGATCCTGCGCGGCACGATGCGCCGGATCGCCGACGGCGAGAACTATCCCCTGCCGGCGACGATCGACGATCCGGCAGTCCTCGGCGAAATCAATGCCGCTCTGGCAAATGCCGGCTACGGCAAGCGAGACAGGGCTTAAACCTAACTCTCGAGCCTCTCGGACTCCTCGTTACCGAGTTCGTTATCCGCCACGGGCCTGCGCGCGCGGGCTTGGCTGAGCGCCCGCTCGAGTTCTGCGAATGTACATAGACCGAGCTCGACCGGGTGGCGCGGTTTGATGTTGGGGCTGTTCCAGTGCGTGCGGTCGCGAACGGCCGCGATCGTCGGCTTGGTCGTGCCGATCAGCTTGGTGATCTGGGCGTCCGACAGCTCGGGATGGCTCTTGAGCAGAAACGCAATCGCGTCCGGCTTGTCCTGCCGCTTGGAGATCGGCGTGTAGCGCGGGCCCTTGTGCTTGAAGACTTGTGGTGGAAGGGCTTGCGGGGAAAGCTTGAGCCGCGCCTCCGGATCGGCCTGGCAACGCTCGATTTCCTCCGTCGTGGTCTGACCGTTCGCCACCGGGTCGAGCCCTTGCATCTGGTTCGCCACTTCGCCATCGGCGATGGCTTGGATCTCCAGCGGATGCAGTTCGCAGAAATCCGCAATCTGGTCAAAGGTGAGCGAAGTGTTTTCGACCAGCCATACGGCGGTCGCCTTGGGCATCAACGGAGCGGCCATGCTGAATTCCGATGTAACGGTGTGCGGGTGGGCGAAAGCAGTACCCCGACACGCTCGAAAAAGTTAATCGTTATATAGTGGCATCGTCCCGCCCAGGGAAGACGAAAGGAGAACGGGAAGGCATGGACGAGTTGGACCTCGAACCGCGGCGCAGGCCGGCGCAGCCGAAAGATTTGTCCCTGCTGGGGATTGCGGAACTCGAAGCTTACATCGCCGAATTGGAGGCTGAAATCGCCCGGGTGCGGGTCGAGGTTACCGCAAAGCTCGGCCAGCGGCGCGGCGCCGAGGCGCTGTTCAAACGGTGACGCCGACCGCGTCGCGGGCGGTTCCCGGGGGGACGGTCCAGCTTGGCCAATTCAATATGTATGCAGTCAGGGACGCCTTGGGGCCAGTCTCGGCGCTCGGCTAAACGAAGTCGCAGTCGTCGCGGGGCACGATTTCAGGGCCTTCTACATTCGGAGCGTTGCCGACCGGCTGGTAAGGCTCGGCGTCACCGCAACTCCACATCTGACGCAATCCAATGGTGGCGTGATCGCTTTCGACAGGCGGCGCGGCTATCGGTGCGGACCGTGTTGTCCGGGCCGAGCACCGGCGTAGTCGGCGCTCAGGTGACCGCGCGCCTTGCCGGGACGCACGACATCATCACTTGGATCTATGGGCGGCACGTCCACCGATGTCGCCCTGATGCAGGGGGCGAGGCGAGGCTCGTCCGCGAGGCGGTGGTCCACGGTTATCCGATCAAGGCCCGATGCTCGACATCCATACGGTCGGAGCCGGCGGCGGATCGATCGCGTTCGTCGACACCGGCGGGTTGCTCAGGGGGCGGCAATGTATCCTGAGTTTCGAAAATGATCGCCGGCACTGAAGCGCGACGAAGTAGTCGGCGAGCCCATATGAGCGTCGGCGTTAGCCGTGGCGCTTATGAGACGCCTGCATCCTATCGCTACTCCAAGAACCAGCCGTGACTGACAACCAATGACTGACCGGTCAGCGCGTTTGTCTTGAAGCCGGCGAAGAACAGCACCGCTTCGGCAACATCCTCGGTGGTCGTGAACTCGCCGTCGACGGTGTCCTTCAGCATGACCTGTTTGATGACGTCCTCTTCGGTGATGCCGAGCTCTCTTGCTTGCTCGGGGATCTGCTTGTCGACCAGTGGGGTGCGCACAAAGCCCGGGCAGACGACGTTGGCGCGCACGTTGTACTGGGCTCCCTCTTTGGCCACCACGCGACAGAGTCCGAGCAACCCGTGCTTGGCGGTGACGTAGGGTGCCTTCAGCACCGAAGCCTGCTTGGAATGCACCGAGCCCATATAGATGATGCTGCCGGATTTGGCCTTGTACATGTGCTTCAAGCAAGCTTTGGTCGTCAGAAAGGCGCCGTCGAGATGGATCGCCAGCAGGCGTTTCCAGTCGGCAAACGGGAAGTCTACGACCGGGTTGACGATCTGGATCCCGGCATTGCTGACCAGCACGTCGATCCGGCCATATTTCGCCATTGTGTCGGCGACGCCTTTCTCGACCGCCCCCTCGTCGGCCACGTTCATGCCAACCGCAAACGCGTCCGAGCCTCTTTCGCTAATCTCCCGCGCGGTTGCCTCCGCAGCCTCGAGATTGAGGTCGGCAATAACCGGAATGCCGCCCTCGGCGGCGAAGCGCAGCGCGATCTCCTTGCCGATGCCGCTGGCCGCACCGGTAATAATGGCCACCTTTCCATCGAAACGGGACATTGCGAGTTCCCTTTAGCGTGACTTATGCGGTCTTTCGGTTAGTCGAATACAACCTCGCCAAGCCCGAGCGTCAGGTCGGTGCACAGCGGGTGACCGAAACCACTCATGCACCGGCAGCCGCGGCAGATCGCAAAGCGCGTGCTGGAAGAGCTGGATTTGCGGCCAGCCGCGCCCATGCCCCCTTCACCGTGACATCCTTCCTTTAATAGCGCACCAGCTCGCATATCCGCGGCATGCAGTCGACATGCGGGATGATCTCTTGAACATGAAGCTTGGCCGGGCAAGCGGCGCCTGATCGATTTCGCGATGTTTGAACCCCCCTATCGGCACACACGCACGCGCCCAGCCCTAGTACAAAGTGCAGACCACACATCGCCCTCATGCGCAACATACCATCAGGGTTTCGCCGCGAGCGCTCTTGCCTTCCACAAATCCCAGGCGCGCGCCAGGACGCCGGCGTTGGTCGCGGTCGCATTGGCGGCTTCCTCGTCGTTCAGAAACACGACCTGACCCTGCCCGAGCCGCAGCGCCTCGGCTTCGAGCTGGGCGTTGACCTCGGTATAGACCGCGCGAAAGACGGCTTCCCGGAGGGAGGGGGCGACGACGACATCGCCATGACCGCGCATGAGTGCGACGGGCGCCGCTCCCAGCGTGCGGGCCAGCGCCGCACCGAGCTCGGGCGTGCGGATCAGCATGTCGGTAGCGGGGCCGCCGGCCTCACGAATCTCGAACACCGGCGCTCCGCCCGCCAGGAACGAGCTCAAATGGAACACCGGCCGAAGTTTTACGCTGGTCACCCCGAACGGGATTACCGCGGGCGAATGGCTGTGCACGACCGCCTTGATCGCGGGATGGGCCTTGTAGATCTCGCTGTGGATAAAGCGTTCGAGATAGACAGTCCGGCCCGTCGGTTCGGTCGCATTGCCGTCGCGGTCGAATTCCATAATGTCGGCGGCGGTGACCAGGCCAGGCGCCATGCTGCGCGCCAACAGGAAATGCTCCGGATTTTTGTCGTGACGCACGCTGACGTGGCCGAAGCCGTCGACGACGCCTTGATCATAGAGGATGCGATTGGCCACGACGAGTTCCTCGATCAGCGCCGGATCCGCTTTCGGCGGCCGCGCCGCGGCGGATGACGCAGTCATGACCAGCCCCGGTAGCACGCCCAAACCTTGAACATCGATGCATGCTCCCTTCCGGCGACACTCACAGGCGATCTTATCTGACGAACGCCGGCACTCGCTACCGCGGCGTAGTGGCGGTCGTCGGGCGGGTGGTAGTAGTGTCCGCAGGGTCAGGGGGGTCACACTAGGCTCCATTCACGGGCGTCTGAGCCAGTTTGGGCACCCATGCATATTGCAAACTCGTTCGGTCTGTTGCTGCTCGGGCTGTTCGTGCTGCCGGTGCTGGTTAGCGGTTGCCTGCCCGATGGGCGCAATGGGGTGCCGTGGTACGAGGCGCGCCGCGACTCCAGTGGCCTTGCACCCGACCCGGTGACCACGCCGGAGGCCGTGGTTCAGGTCTATGCCGCGCGCGCGGTCTCCTGGCGGGGGGTGCTCGCAGTGCACACCTGGATCGCGGTAAAGCCGACCGGGGCCCAACGCTATATGCGGTACGAGGTATTGGGCTTTGGCGTCGCCAATGGCGCCCCGGCGGTTCGTGTCGACCGGATGGGTCCCGACAATTATTGGTTCGGCGCCCGACCACGGGTCATCGTTGACCGGCGCGGACCTGGTGTCGACGCGATGATCGAGGATATCCGTGCCGCGGTCGCCCGGTATCCCTATCCGCACGAGTATCGCGCCTGGCCCGGTCCCAACAGCAACACGTTCACCGCGTATATAGCCCGCCAGGTCCCCGGGCTCGGCCTCGACCTGCCGTCGAATGCGGTCGGCAAAGATTTCCTGCCCGGAGGTGCGTTGTTTGCGGCGGCGCCCAGCGGCTCCGGGTTTCAGGTTTCACTCTATGGCCTTGCCGGCGTCCTCCTCGCCGTCGACGAGGGGTTCGAGCTGAATGTCCTGGGGCTCAATATCGGCGTCGACGCCGCTGTGCCGGCGCTAAAGCTGCCGGCGATCGGCCGATTAGGGTTGGACCGCTGATCCCCCGCGAGCGCCCCCCTGAAAAGCGACGCCGCGACGATTGACGTCGCGCGCGAACCGGCGCAAGGAGAGCTGGGAATATTACGAGCGACACTCACCGTCGCAGAGAGGGGAGATGCCGGCTCATCTCTGGGAGGAACGCGAGGCACATGCCGGACACCGATGATCTGGCGCTGTGGTATGCGCTCAATCGGCTGATGACCAATTACTGGGCTGACGTGGATCACAACGGCGGCGGCCGGGCGCACGAGTTTTATTTGCCGGAGGCGCTCTTCGCGGTCGGCAACAACCGGTTCGAAGGAGCAGAAAAGGTCCGTGCCTTCTACGCTCGGCGGCGGCAGCACGGCACTACCACCACCCGTCACCTGGTCAGCAATCTCCGGGTGCTGCGGGACGATGCCCGTTGCGTCTGGACGGTCGGGGTGATGAGCCTCTACCGCGCCGACGGCCGGCCACCCTTTCAGTGGGCAAAACCGCCCGCGATGATTGCGGATTTCGAAGCCCAATGCGTGCTCGGCGAGGACCGGCTGTGGCGTTTTCAGTCGCACGTCCTGCGGCCGATTTTTGTCGGCAGCGACCTTCCGGCTTCGATCTCGATCGATCCCCAACGCCTCTAAGGACATTGAAGCATCTCGGCCCGCCGTGGGAGGACGTCCCTCCCTCACCGCCAGAAATTCACCATATCGGCCTTTATCGCACGACACCACGGTCGCGCAACGCCGCAATCTCGGCGGCCGAATAGCCGTGCGCGGCGAGGATTTCGTCGCTGTGCTGGCCGAAGGTCGGCGAGGGGGAGGGCAGGGGGCCCGGCGTGCCGGCGAATTTGATCGGCTTGGTCATTGTGCGATAGCGGCCGACGACCGGATGATCGAGCGTGGCGACCAGATCCTCGGCGAGCACCTGCGGGTGGTCGAACATGTCCTCGATCGGCCGCACCGCTGCGCAGGGCACGCGCTCGCCGAAAATTTCCTCCCATTCCAAAGCACTGCGCTCGGCGAGCGCAGCGCGCAACTCCGGCACGAGCTCGGCGGCATGCGCGGCGCGGCTGCGCATCGTCGCGCAACGCGGGTCGCGGGCCAGTTCCGGCCGGCCGACCAGCTCGCACAGCGCGGCAAAGAAATGGTTCGAATGAACCGAGATGTACAGAAACCCGTTCTTCGTCGGATGGATCCCGGTCAGCCCACCGGCACCGGAATCGCGGGCGGCCTCGCGGCCCTCGCTCTCGGCCCAAACAAAACGCCCGGCCTGGATCGTCAATGCGCTGCGCAATAACGAGAGGCTCAAATATTGCCCGGCGCCGCTGCGCTCGCGCTTGAAGAGCGCCGCAGCGACGCCGTAGGCGAGGAGCGCCGAGGTGAAATAATCGAGGACCGAGCCCAGCACGACCTGCGGCTTGTCTGCCCCGCCGCCCTGAAAGACCGCCATCCCGCTGAGACACTGCAGGACCTGGTCGAAGCCGCCCTTCTCGCTCAACGGCCCGCCGTCGCCGTAGCCGGTCAGCCCGCAATAGATGAGCCGCGGGTTGATCGCCTTGAGCCGCGGGTAGTCGATGCCGAGCCGGGCCGGCACCGACGGCCGGAAATTCTCGACCAGGACGTCGGCGGTCTCGACGATCCTGTGCAGGACCGCCAGCCCTTCCGGCTGCTTCAGATCGAGCGCGAGCGCGCGCTTGCCGCGGTTGGTGCCGAGAAAGAACCGGCTCTCGCCTGCAAGGCTCGACGGAAACTGGCGCAGCATGTCGCCTTGCGGCGATTCGATCTTGATCACCGTGGCGCCAAGATCCGCCAGTAAAGTGCAGCCATAGGGCCCGGCGAGATAGCTGCACAAATCAAGGACGGTAACGCCGTCCAGCGGACCGGCCGCAGCTTGTGCCATCACTGCCGCTCCCGCGCGCGGATCGCTTCGATCTTTTCCAATATCCGCTGCGCGCGGTAGAGGATCGGGTAATCGATAAATTTGCCGTCGAGCTGGATCGCTGCGCTGCCCTCGGCCTCGGCCCGGGCGAAGGCGGCGACGACCCGCTCCGCGAAGGCGATCTCCGCCTCGCTCGGCGTGAAGACGCGGTTGACGACCGCGATTTGGTTCGGGTGGATGCACATCTTGCCTTGGAAGCCGAACCCGAAAGCCGTGCGGGCCGATGCTTCGAGCCCTTCCTCGTCCGCCAGATCGACCCACACCGTGTCGAACGGCGCCTCGATGCCGGCCGCGCGGGACGTGGTGACGATCTTGGCGCGGGCATAGGCCAGCTCCGCCTCGCCCCGGCTCCACGCCATGTTCACATCGAGCGTGAAGTCGCCGGCGCCGAAAGCGACGCGCTTGACCCGGGTGCCGGCCGCGAGCATGGCGTCGATTTGGTTGAGGCCGCGCGCCGTCTCGATGATCGGGACCAGGTCGATCGCGCGCGGCATCAGCCCTTGCTCGCGCTCGAGCTGCGCGAGCAGCCAGTCGGCCGTCGCGAGCCCCGCGGCGCTCTCGACCTTCGGCAGAATGACGCCGTCGAGCCCCAGCCGGACGATTGCGACCAAATCGCCGTAACAGAACTCGGTGTCGACCGCATTGACGCGGACATAGAGCAGCGCTCGCCGCGGGCGCGCCAGTGCCGCGATCACCGCATCGCGCGTCGCCCTCTTCTCGGCGGTCGCGACCGCATCTTCGAGATCGAGGATCACCGCGTCGGCGTCGAGCGACAGCGCCTTCTCGACCCGCCGCGCGTGGTTCCCCGGCGCAAACAGAAAACTCCGCAACGGCTGCATGGCTGTCCTCTCCGAGGTTATCCGCGCCGGATGCCTCCATCGCCCCATCATAGCGGCGATCAATCGAGGCATCGAGCATCGCCGAGCCAGCGACAAATGCCGAAAGTAATATCGGTCTCACCGAATTTGGCAGAGCAACGGTTCGGCAGCGCATCTGGCCCGGTTTGTGGAACCTCCGGGTGGGGCCGGCAGCATTGCCGGACTGCCCCTGCGCAAACAGGTTGCTCCAGCCTCTCCTGGCTGTTTCTGCAGCCAAATAACAGCCAATCCAGTAATTGCCAAATCAGGAATACGAGGACTTCTGCCGCGTCTGTGATCCTTATGCTGCGAATTCTAGCAGAGCGCCGAGGCCAGCCCTTCCGAAACGAACGTTGTCGCCTGTTTCCACCTGGTTTATCAGGCTCCAGATCAGGCTCGGTTCTCCCAATGCGTTGAAGAACCGGGGGCAGGGCTCACCGAAACCGATAATAGTGCGATAATCGGCCATGCTCACGCGATAACTCCCGAAACATTGGCAACCGCCGAGGTTAGCATATGTTTGCTAAAAAATCAATAAACGTCAATGTGATAAGGCGACAGAAACGAGGGACGAGTTGTCGGTCGAGGATCAGCGCGCCCGTGATCGAGGGCAGCCGACAGCACGACGTGAATAGCGACCTATAGTCGGTCGCCTCAAAGTCATGCTTCATAAGGGGAGTTATGCGGCAGGGTTCAGGGCGCTAAGTCAGCATCTCCACGAGAACCTGGCCTTCACGCCACTTAGGCGGAAAATTAGTCAGGCGTTGTTGTCGGCAACGATCCGCCCGCAGATAACCGCCGATTCGTCGTCTTCGACCACGGGCGTGATTTCGATGTCCATTAAGGAATTCCACTTGCCTGTAAAGCGTGCCACGGCGGAAAGGTCGTTCGACTCGCAAATGCCGACGCCCCTGCGGCCCACCAAATCGTGCCAGCGGCCGATCAGCTTCACACCATCACCAACATCCGCCCGTTCTTGCGGGGACATGGAGCTCCACGTTTTGCAGATTTGCAGCCACTTGTCCTGCGGCATATCCCAGGTGACCATGAACTTCATCGAAGCCTCCTGTGGATCCCCCGGGGCGGCTGGGATGTTGTGCTTCGCGTCAGAATTGAGGAACGATACCACACTGACAATAAACGCTGAAGCGAAAATTTCCTTATCCCCTGATTGCGCTCCTCACGGCGATTTTTCCTAAATCAAGGTTTTTGCATCACCGCGATGCCTTGATGGAATTGGCCTTTTTGATGCAGATTTCTGATGCAGAATCCGGGATGATTTACGGCTATGCTTGCGTCTTCACCGCCGCCCAGGACGAAACCGGACAGGTGCGCCAACTCAAGGCGGCCGGGTGCGAAAAGGTATTTCGCGAAAAGATCACCGGCACCACGGCCGACCGGCCGCAGCTCGCCAAGCTGATGAAGGCCCTCGCCCCGGCGACGTGGTGATCACTCCGGCCGTTGACCGCCTCTCGCGCGACACAACCGACCTACTGGTTATCGCCCGCGACATGCAGCGCGCCGGGGCCGGTATCCGCTCACTGGCAGAACCGTTCCTCGATACCAGGTCCGATTTTGCCGAGATCATCTTTGCGATCCTCGGTGTGGCGGCGAAGCTGGAGCGCCGCCGCATTCTGGACGCACCGCGCGCGGCCGGGCCGACGCCAAAAAGAAGGGCGTCAAATTCGGCCGCAACCAAATTACTTTCGGCGGCCCGCCCTCGAGTAGGCTGCGTTCGTGGAAATCGCTGTCGAAAGTCACAATCGTTAGCCCCTCCCGTTGGGCGAACTCCTATATCGCTCGATCGCTGGCGCGGGCCAGTCCGACATCCCGGACGTGACGCGAGTTAGGAAACTGGGGCGAGGTCGCACCCACGAGCCGAAAGGACAGATTCTCGTCGAAGAGGAGGGTCACGCGCCGGAAGTGACGAGACGCCGCTCTCGTTCGGCCGCAAATGAAAGGCACGCTCGGATATCAGCACGCTCGAGGTCGAGATGGTCACTCAGGATTTCGTCTTCGCTCATGCCACCGGCAAGCCACCCGAGCACATCGTATACGGTGATGCGGAGCCCCCTCACGCAGGGCCGCCCTCCACGTTTGCCGGGCTCCAGGGTAATCCGTGACGTTTCAGTTTCGGCCATCGACCTGCACCCTTCCGGTTACCGCTTCAATGACCTGAGGAGATTTTCCCGATCCTCGCCGCTCTCCGCCGAGAGTGTGAGGTAATTGTCCACGGCTTTGGCCACAGCCCATCGGCATTTTGCGAGTTCTCGCCAATCAATCGCATCTCGTTGATCGCTAAGGGCATGCAAATATTTGTGTCTAATGGAGTACGCCAATTCCAGGACATCGTATGCGGTGTCATCGTTGACGAGCCTTTTGTATCGTTCCTTTAACTTTTCAGTGCGTCGTTCGCCGGGCAGCATAAGCGTAGCTTCTATACAGCTTATGAGCGCGATTATCTCATCAACACCTTCTTCTTGAAAAGCTTTCATCAAGAAGTGCTTCGTCAATGGGTGAAAATTCGCGCTGCGGGCAAGAGGTTGGTTACGAGTGGCTTCCAACCGGCTCCAACGCTCCGCGAGAACTTTTTCGATGGCCGCGGTAGTAAAGGAAAAATAATTGGGGAGATCCGGCACGTCGCGTTCAGGGTCCCAAGAAAGCGCCGAAGGATCGGGCGCCTGGGGAGGTTCGGAGAACGGATCATCCGTGAAAGAGTATACCCACGGAACAGCGAACGGCTTCCTAGAACCGTCCGGGGAATCTTTGAGGAGGCATAAAAGAATTATAAACAGAGCATCTTCGACCGTCTCGGGAAATACCGGGTCGTACAGCTTAATTTTATTTATTTCTTCCAAATTCACATGGAAAATTCCCCACATACTTCGTTCCCAGATAGGCCCGGCTCGCTCTTCATCAGATGCCACTATATAATGAAACCCGGCAAAGCCTTATCCCTCTGCGTCCGGGGGCACAAAATGTTGTAGCCGCGAGGGCATGCTCGTGTTAGAACAAATCACGAACATAACTGCCCTCGGTGCCCGTGTTGACCGACTTTCCTCGCTCATTGATCGAGTTCCAGCAGCGCTTCGGCGATGAGGCCGCCTGCGCTCAGTATCTTATCGCGACACGTTGGCCAGACGGGTTTGTCTGCCCGAGCTGCGGTGGTGGCAAAGCCTGGCGGCTGGAAACCAAGGCCTGGACCTACGAGTGCGCCGGCTGCGGCCGCCAGACCTCGGTCACCGCCGGAACCATCATGCATCACTCCAAGCTGCCGCTGACTGCCTGGTTCTGGGCCGCTTATCTGATGGCCACCCACTCCAACGGCATTTCGGCTTTGCAACTGCAGCGCCAGCTCGGTTTCGGCTCCGACAAGACGGCGTGGCTGATCTGCGCCAAGCTGCGCCGCAGCATGCTCGCGCCGGGCCGCAGCCCCCTAGCCGGCCTCATCGAGGTTGATGAAACCGAAATCGCCTGCCGCAGTAAAAACGATCCGGTCACGGGCAGCGGCGGGCGCAGCCATCAGGGCAAAATGCTGGTCGTCGGCGCCGTCGAGGTCGAAGACGGCGGGCTTGGCCCCGGCCGCATCCGCCTCAGCCAGATCGCTGATTACTCGGCCGCCAGCCTCCACGCCTTCCTCGCCGCCAACCTCGCCGCCGGCGCCACCGCCAAGACGGATGGTTGGCCCGGATATCCCGGCGCCGCCGGCATCACTCACGATCCCCATGTGGTCGGCAAGATGGCCGCCCACATCGTGCTCCCTTGGGTTCACCGGATCTTCTCCAACCTCAAGGTCTGGGCCCTGGGCGTTTACCACGGGCTGCGCCGCAAGCACCTCCAGTCCTACCTCGATGAATTTGTCTTCCGCTTCAACCGTCGGCGCACCCGACATGCAGCATTCCGGTCCTTGCTCGGCATCGCCACCGAGCAACCGCCCCGCCCCTACAAGATGTTGATCTCACCGGAAGCAGCGGTATAAGGCTTACCCGGCATATTTCTCGGGCTCGATCCAATGTCTCGGTTCAAACCGCTTTAGCGCGGTTACGGGTATGTGTTCAACGAATTGGCTCTCCTCTAGGAGTATGATTTCGCACTTCCCGAAGCGAAGATGCCGCAAATACTCGACCGACCTTTTCGTGCAGTCTTCCAGCGCCAGCTGGTCCAGCGGCACGAGGTATGTCCGCTTAACCTTGGGCAAAAGAAACGCACGATGCAACTGTTCCGCGGCGCGTTCGGCAGACAGCCACCGGCCTACAGAATACCACGGCGCGCCCTCCCATCGGAAAAATCGACTAAGGGCTTCGTTGAATTGGTCACGACCGAAATTTTCAGTCGGTGAGCTTGGCAGTCTCGATGCGGGAATGTTCGGGTAAAGCGATGAGCATATTCCAGCGAGCATCCGAAACTGGGCAGACCCAAGAGCTTCTTGCTCTGTCTGAAATTCCGCCGCCCATAGATCCTTAATCGCGCCCACGATCCGAGGCGGAGGTTCCGAGATTGCCATTGGCATTTTAAGCGTCCGTCGTGCTGAAGGAGCTATCGGTATCGCTAAAGAACTAGCAAAATAGAAATGGGGTCACCTCAGATGACCCCGGTCTCCTTCAGTTCCGTAATCTCGGCCGGCGAGAGGCCGAGCCAATCGCCGTAGATCTCGGCGTTGTGCTGGCCGATCATGGGGCTCGGGCCGGCCTGGACCGGATCGGCGCCATGCAGGCGCAATGGCGTCGACGGCACCACGATGTCGCCGAGCTCGGGATGGTGGATCCGCGCGAGCATGCCCCGTTCGTGCATGTGCGGGTCGTTCATCACTTCGGGCGCGGTGCGCACCGGCGCGCACGGGATGCGATAGGCCTTGGTGCGCGCGAACACCTCCATTTTCGGCAAGGTGCGGGTCCAGGCTTCGACAAGCGTATCGGTCTCGTCCATATGCGCGACGCGCCCGGCATTCGTTGCAAAGCGCGGATCGTCCTTGAGGTCCTCACGGCCCATCGCCTTCAACAGGTTCTGGAAATGCGCCTCGGTCACGACGTGGATCGCGACATGGCCGTCAGCGGTCGCATAGACATTGTAGGGGGCGCTGCTGAGCCCGGACTGCCGGTTGCCGGTGCGCGGCGGGACCTCGCCGGTGCGGTAGTAGTAATCGTAGCTCGCCGCGAGGGTCGGCCAGACCGTCTCCTGCATCGCCACCTCGACGAGGCGGCCGACCCCGCTGCGGTCGCGGTCGTAAAGCGCGGTCAGGATGCCGGCGTAAAGATGAATTCCGCCCATGAAATCGACGAGGGTCGGGCCGGCCTTGACCGGAGGTCCATCCGCGAAACCAGTGACACTCATGATCCCCGAGGCGGCCTGGATCGTCATGTCCATCGCGAGATTGTCGCGGTCGGGGCCGCTGATGCCGAAGCCGGTGCCGGTCGCATAGATCAGTCGTGGGTTGATCGCGTGCAGCCGCCTCCAGCCGACACCGAGATTATCCATCGTGCCGGGCGAGAAATTTTCGAGCAGCACGTCGGCGCGCTCGACCATGCGGAACAGCAAATCGCGGCCGCGGTCATGCTTCAGGTTCAACGTGACCGCGTGCTTGTTCTGGTTCAGCATCGCAAAGGGCAAGGTCGCGCTCCTGCCGGGTTCGGCCCGCCGGCGCCCGGGCTCGCCGCGCGGCGGCTCGATCTTGATCACGAAGGCGCCGGCTTTTGCCAGCAGCAGGCTCGCATAAGGCCCCTGGAAGATCTGGCCGAAATCAATGACGGTCACGTCGGAGAGAGGCCTGTTCGCCTGCGCTTGCGCCATTGGCACTTTCCCACTCCCTCGGTTCAGTTTTTGGTCGCGCCCCGCCCCGGTGCGAGTCATGCTATTACCAGCTTCGCACGGAGGACATGCCAATGAAATACGACGTGATCTCGGCCGATTGCCACATCGATCTGATCTGGCTGCCGCCCGACCTGTTCACCGCCAACGCCCCGGCGGCGATGAAGGACCGCATGCCCTACGTGACCGACGGGCCGCGCGGCAAAGAATGGGTGACCAAATCGGGCGCCTCGTTCGGGCTGATGAACGGCATGGGCTCGGCCGGCCGCCTCTACGAGCCGGGCAAGATCCACCGCTCGGACCGGATGGCGTCGGAGGGGATCTACGAGGACGGCAAAAAGGGCATCCGCCGCATGACCGATCCCGAATTGCGATTGAAGGACCAGGACCGCGACGGCATCCAGGCCGAAGTGCTCTACGGCATCCTCGGCGCCACCAGCCGTATCAATGACGACGAAGCTTCCGGCGAGATGCTGCGCATCTACAACGAGTGGCTCGCCGGGTTCTGCAATACCCACCCCGACCGCTTCGCGGGGTTGGCCTGCATCCCAAACCACGACATCGACGCCGCGGTCGGAGAGATCGAGCGGGTGGCCCGGCGTGGTGGCGTGCGCGGGCTCGAAATCTCGCGCCGCGGCGACATGACGCCGTTATGGGACCCCTGGTGGAACCCGATGTGGGACGCCGTCGCGGCGAGCGGATTGCCGGTGCATTTCCATACGATCGGCAGCGGCGTGCGGCGCGATTTCACAAAGCTCGCGCCGAAGGTGGCGCTTGCCGCCCGCGCCGCCGGCATCACCAGCTTCCAGATGTACATGTCGGAGGTATTGCTGTCGGTGATCTTCTCGGGAGTGCTCGAACGCCACCGCGGCATCAAGCTCGTCATCGGCGAGGCCGGCACCGGCTGGATCCCCTACATCCTGCAGCGCATGGACGCCGAGTGGGAGGACCAGTTCAAGGAGCTCGATCTGAAGATGCCGCCCAGCGAATACTGGCAGCGTCAGTGCTACGCCACCTATCAGAGCGACCCGATCGGCGTAAAACTATTGGACGAGCTCGGCGAGGACAACATCATGTGGGGCTCCGATTTCCCGCACCCCGACGGCGTGTGGCCGGATTTGCAGGAGTACATCGAGCGCGAACTCGGCCACCTGCCCGCCGCCACCCGCAAGAAGATCGTCTGCGACAACGCCGCCAAGCTCTACCGGTTCGTGAATTAGCGCTAGAGCCTCACCTGCCATCTCTGGCGGGATGGTTCTCCCTCTCCCGCACTGCATCGCAGTGCGGGAGAGGGTTAGGCAGGGGCGGCATCGTGCCGTAGCAGCGCAGATCTGGTACCAGGCGTATTATTGCCGCAGTCGATGCCGCGCTCGGCCATGCGCGCGTCCAGCACCGCGAGCTGCTCCGCGCAATCGCTGCCGTCGATGATCTCGCCGATCCCCGGTGCCACCCCGTCCATCGCCGCGACGGTGCGGGCGTCGTCGTTGAGCGCATGTAGAAGACTTTGATGGCCTTCGGGTAGTTCATCACGATGACCGGCTTTTTCGCGTATTTTTCGGTCAGATAGCGCTCGCGCTCCGACTGCTGGTCGATCCAACTTCACCGGAATTTGAATTTTTCGTTCGCCCGACCAGCCCCTTCTCGATGCGCTGGTCGAAGAAGGCGACGTCAAAGAGGCTGGGCGGTCATGAGGCAATCTCGTTTGCCGTAATTTTGTAGGTGAAATTTGCCGGATCGAGGGAATTGGCGCTACCGTCGGGGCTCTCGGCATAAGGATACATCAGAAATCCGAGCGGTCTGTCCTTCTGCCCTGGTAACGTGACGTCGCGGGCATAGTTGAATCCAACCCAGTTCATCTCCCAATTGCCGAACAGCCGCTCGCGCAGGGCCTTGATCTTGTCGCTGTCGATCGGAAGCTCCTCTTCCAAAGCGACCTTGCGGACATCGGCGGGATCGACCGGCAGCCAGCCCTTGCCGTCGACGAATACCTCGGCGCGGCAGTGCTGTGCCTTGGTGATGTCGCCGGATTTGCCGAGCGACTTTGTCACTGCCGAGTTGGCGACGCGGATGCCGAAGAAATCGCGGGCGGGCAGCCCGGCGGCTTTGGCGAGACCGACATAGAGAGAGTTGATGTCGGCACATTTACCGCCCATGTCGCCGCTTTCGAGCATGAAGGCGATGTTGCCGAGGCCGCAGCCGCGCGTCTCGGCGCGGCGGAAGGTGTTGTCGACGACCCAGTCATAGATCGCGCGCGCTTTGTCGAGTGGGGCAGTGCGCGCGCCAACTATCTCCAGCGCGCGACGCAGAACGATGCCATCGGTGGGCGAGCTCGCGCTCGGCGTTAGCCATTGGCTCAACTCCGCGGGCGAGGATCCCTCTGACGAATAGCCGGATCGGTCGCGCGTCATCACCCGGGCGGTGACCTCCATTTCCCGCGGCGTTGTCGGTTCCAGCCACACCGCCGATACGATCGGTGCGCGCGATGCCTTCTCCCAAAGCAAGTCGCCGCCAACCGGCGAGCGCCAGGTGAGATCGACGATCCGCTGGTAATCGAGCGCATCTTGTGGCACGGGTAACCACAGCCGGGCCGGTAGCTTGGGATCCTTCAGCACCACGTTGTAAGTCATCTCGAATGCACGCCAGCCTCGCGGCGCAGCGTGTGCCCGCACGCCGATTGCCGCGAAGATGCCGGCTCCCCCTACGCTTTTAATGAAGTCCCGTCGCTGCATCATCGGGGGCGGCTCCTTTAGAGGCGTCAATGCCTAGCGTTTCCGGGGTTTATGGGAAGGGGATGGCGTCGCGGACGTTGGCGAGGCCGGTGACGCAGGCGAGGGTGCCCCCGGCGAAAGCCGGGGCGAGGCCGAAGCCGGCATGCGGCACCGTGCCGTAGCGGCGCACCCCCTCCCTAATCCTCCCCCGCTCCCGGTCGCTCCCGGGGGAGGGAAGGGTGGGGCGTAGTGCTTGCTCGCGGTCGATGCCGCGCTCGGCCGTATTGTGGTCCGGCGAGGTGGCGGCTGGTGTTCGAGTTCTCCGCTGCAGTCGCCGTTCTCCGCGGAAATTAGACGTCGCGGTATTCACGTCTACGCGCGCGATGCTGAATTGTGAGGATCGCGATCTCCTCTGCGTCATCGTCGATCATGTAATAGGCGAGTTAGCGGTATTTGGCGTCACGAGTTTGCGGACACCTTCGGTATTTTGCGAACGACCGATTTCCGGAAACAGGGTCAGATTGTGAAGAGCGCGCAGGATTGCATCTCTCTCGGCGAGCGCTGAGGCCGGATTATGGGTGCGCAGGTACTCGGCGATTCTGCAAGATCGCGTATCGCACGCGGTGTGAACCGCAGCTTCACCGATCAAAGCGGCGGAAGGCAGCCTCGACTTCGCTGTCCGTGGCAAATTCGCGTCGCTTTGCTTGCGCCAGCCCTTCGATCACCGCGGCCAAATGGGCTGGATCGACGTCCGCAGGCAGCCGGCGCACGGCTTCGATTGCCTGTTCCAGGAGCTTGGTCATGCATTGAAGATAAGAGCTTCACCGGCTCTGCGAAAGGAGGAGGTAGCAATCGGAGCTAGGCGATCACTGATAAAATGCGTTTCCTGCCGTGCGCGGGAAGGGGATGGCGTCGCGGACTTTGGCGAGGCCGGTGACGCAGGCGAGGGTGCCCCCGGCGAAAAGCCGGGGCGAGGCCGAAGCCGGCATGCGGCACCGTGCCGTAGCGGCGCAGATCACCCCCACCCTAACCCTCCCCCGCTCGCGGGGGGAGGGAAGGGGGGGGCGTAGTGCTCGCGGTCGATGCCGCGCTCGGCCATATTGCGGTCCAATAGGTCGAGCCGCTCCTCGCGCTGGCTGCCGCCGATGATCTCGCCGATCCCGGCGCCAATACGTCCATCGCCGCGACGGTCCGGCCGTCGTCGTTCACGCGCATGTAGTGTAGACCTTGGTCAGCGCCCGGCAGTAGGCCTCGATGTCGAGCTGTTCCAAGACCGTCAGAAACGCCTCGCGGCCGAAGAAATCCTGCGTGAAATCCACTTGGCCCAGCGGCGTGCGCAGCAGGTTGGCGAGATCCTGTCTACGGCATCGGCCTATGGGACCCCGACCTCTTGCCAATGCTGCGTGAAGCGGTTAAATATGACCAGCATTCTGGTCATCTCGGGGCCGGGTTATGGTCACGGTCAATCTGGTTCAGGCGAAGGCCCATCTGAGCGAATTGTTGGACAAGGTGGAAGCGGGCGAAGAAGTGATCATCACCCGCCATGGCCGTGCGGTGGCCCATATTCATCCTGTCTCGCGCCCAAAACATCCGCTGAAGCTGAATGAGCTGGCCGCATTTCGCGCGACGATGCCGCGTCTGCGGGGACCCAGCGCCGGATTGCTGCGCGAGGCGCGAGACGAAGGGCTGTAAGGCTGCAGCCGAGTGCTTTATTTCGATACGAGTTTTCTCGCACCGCTCGTTATTCCCGAGGCGACCAGTGACAAGATTGCCGCATTCGTTCGAAAGTTGCCCGCCGAGGAATTCGCCGTCAGCCATTGGACCCGGGTCGAGTTTTCCTCGCTGATCGCTCGGGAAGTTCGCATGGGCGGACTGGACGCCCAAGCGGCTACGCGGGCCGATGCCCGGTTTGAGGCCATGGTGCACGAATCCTTTTCCGTCCTTCTGCCGAATGCCGACGATTTCGGGCTGGCCAAGCGGTATCTCAGCCAGTTCGAAACCAGATTACGTGCCGGAGACGCTCTCCACCTAGCCGTCGCCAACAATCATCGTGCTTCGCTGATCTATAGCCTCGACAAGACATTGCTCAACGCCGGGAAGATTCTCGACCTGCCGGTGAGCATGGGAATACGAGCCAAGTGATCGCAGCGTCGCCAGTGCTGCTTCGCGGAATGGCGCAGAATCGCAGCTCTCTGGGGGCCACGCTCCACCACGTCGCGACCGTGCGGCCGTCATCGTTCACCCGCATGTAGAAGGCTTTGATCGCGTTCGGGTAGTTCATCACGATGACCGCGCTCGTGCTCCGACTGCAGGTCGATGCCCCAGTTGACGGGGAATTCGAAGTTCTCGTTCGCCCGCTCGAGCACTTGGATCGCCTCGCCGTAATCCATATGCACGAATTCCGAGCCGACCATGCCTTCGAGTTTCGCGACCATCCCTTTCTCGATGCGCTGGTCGAAAAAGGCGAGGTCTTCCTGTCGTTCGTTCAGCAACGCTGCGAGGGTGCATTTCAGCAATGCTTCCGCCAATGCCGCATTGTCCGAGAGGCCGGCGAAGGCGATCTCCGGCTCGATCATCCAGAACTCGGCGAGGTGGCGGCTGGTGTTCGAGTTCTCGGCGCGGAAGGTCGGCCCGAACGTGTAGACTTTCGTCAGCGCCAGGCAGTACGCCTCGACATTGAGCTGCCCCGAGACCGTCAGGAACGCCTTGCGGCCGAAGAAATCCTGCGCAAAAGCGACCCGCCCTCGACCGTGCCAGCCTTGCGTCGAGACTACACGTTTCCTATTCTTACATGTTAGAGTAAGGATCGCAGATGAGAATCACATCGAAGGGACAGGTAACCATACCGGCCGACATCCGCGAGCGGGCCGGCCTTCTGCCGCACACCGAGGTGGATTTCGAATTCGACGGCAAAGTGGTGCGAATCATCCGGGCCGCTGCCCGCGGCAAACCCGGCCGAGGCGCCCGCCTGGTCGCTCACTTGCGGGGACGCGGCGATATCGCCATGAGCACCGACGCCATCATGGCTCTGACCCGCGATGAATGATGGCCGCCATAATGGTCGACAGCAACGTCCTGCTCGACCTGATGACGGAGGACACGCGCTGGCTTTCGTGGTCGGCCGAGGCTGTCAAAAAGGCGGCCGATCGGTTTCGCCTCGTGATCAACCCGATCATTTACGCCGAGGTCTCAATTCGCTATTCGCGTATCGAGGACCTGGAGGCGGCGCTGCCGAAAGCAATGCTGGACCGCGAAGCAATCCCTTATGACGCCGCCTTCCTCGCGGGCAAGTGTTTTCTCGCTTACCGGCAACGAGGGGGAACAAAGCGATCACCGCTTCCGGACTTTTTTATCGGCGCCCACGCGGCGGTTGCCGGGTATCGCCTGCTGACCCGCGATGCTGCGCGTTATCGCAGCTACTTTCCGAGGCTGTCGTTGATCGCCCCTGACTGAGCCCGGCCACCGCGACCCGCTTCACCCGCCGCAGCCCACCAAACCGGTCTCGATCCGGCCGTTTCCTCGCGCTGGCTGCCGCCGATGATCTCGCCGATCCCCGGCGCCAGTACGTCCATTGCGGCAACCGTCCGGCCGTCGTCGTTGAGCCGCATGTAGAAGGCTTGATTCCTTCAGGTAGTTCATCACGATGACCGGTTTCTTTGCGTATTTCTCGGTCAGATAGCGCTCGTGCTCCGACTGCAGGTCGACGCCCTAGTTGACCGGGAACTCGAATTTATCGTTCGCCCGCGCGAGCACGCGGATCGCCTCGCCATGATCCATATGCACGAATCCGAGGCGACGATCCCCTCGAGTTTCGCGACCAGCCCCTTCTCAATCCGCTGGTCGAAGAAGGCGAGGTCTTCCTCTCTTTCGTTCAGCAATGCCGCGAAGGTGCATTTCAGCAATGCTTCCGCCAATGCCGCATTGTCCGAGAGGTCGGCGAACGCGATCTCCGGCTCGACCATCCAGAACTCGGCGAGGTGGCGGCTGGTGTTCGAGTTCTCGGCACGGAACGTGGGCCCGAAGGCGTAAACCTTGGTCAATAGCAGACAGTAGGCCTCGACATTGAGCTGCCCGACAAGCGGACCGACTGCTCGCGACCTCTGGCGCCCATTCGCGCCTTTGGATCAGGCGAGAACGCCGAGGTCGTTCAGCCCTTCGGCGACCCTATCGAGAAAGTCCTGCGTAAAGGGAACAGAGGCGAGGATCTTCTCGATCGTCAAATCGGGGGAATAGCGGCGGAGGGCGTCAAGCGAATCAAGTGCGGCCAGCCGCTCGCCGAGGCGGGCGTAGGAAACCGATAGGGTCCGGTTGATCCACGTGGTGCCGGGATGTTCCCGCAACGCCTTTTCCTTCCACAACGCCGCTTGCTCATAACGACCCGCATCAAAATGAGCACATCCGATACCGATCAAGCGAGTTGCGTTTGGTAGCTGCGAGTTGAGTTGCGTCGCCTCGTTGAAATGCTGAATGGCGGCGTCGGGCTTACCTAGATATGTATTTACCCAGCCGCTGCGTTCCCAGCCCCAGACGAAAGTCGGATCGAGCGCAAGGACCCGGGCGATCAGGGCGCCGGCATGATCCAACTGCCCAGCCATCGTGTGCACGGCACACCGAGCGGTCAGAACCAAGGGATCGTCTTGGTCGAGAATGCCCGCACGGTCGCTGAGCAGGAGCGCCCGCGCCCGCTCCCGGTTCGGTGAATGTGTGCCATTGTATAGAACCAATTGCGCATGGCAGTAGGCGGCGAATGCAGTTGCAGGAGCGTAGTCGGGGTCGATTTCCATTGCGCGGTTTAACAAATCGAGCGCCTGCTTCGCAGCCTCAGGATAGGTCGCGAACACGTAAGGAAAAGCTCGCATCGTAAGACCGAAAGCGTCGAGGTCCTGCGGTTGCTTGCGTTGCGCGCGCTCGATTTCGGAGCCCCGAATCTGAGGCAGCACAGCGCGCATTACGCCTTCAGTGATCCGATCTTGCAGTGCGAACAGATCGCTAATCTCACCGTCGTAGGTGTCCCCCCACACATGAAACTCCGTGGCGGCATCGAGTAGACGAATAATGACGCGCACGCGATTACTGCTCTGTGCGATCCTGCCGGTTACAAAGTAGCGTGCGCCAAGTTCCCGAGAGAGCCGCTTCGGGTCCAGCGACCCGACATTTCGCGACGACCTCGGAACCATTACCGAAAGGGAACGCACGCGACACAATGCAGTGGCGATTCCTTCAGTCACATAGTCTGCGAAAAATCGACAATCTGGCTGGGCGGCAGAAACCTGACACGGCAGGACGGCAATCGAAGGTCTCTCCAGCGACCTACGCGCGCCAACAGCCACACCGCCTGCGCCATCGGGGCGTTCATCGTGGATTCGCTCGATCCGTCGGTGTCGAACGACGCGACTTCGCTGCAGTGTCGCAGACGGAGTTTCGCCAAAGCAGCGACGATATTGCTGCGAAAATCTTCCGAAATGACGGAAGCCGAAACGTGCGGCGAGATCCGTAACGGAGCCGCCGTCCGCGCCCTTAAGCAAGTCTTCCCGTACCGCGGCCAAGCGACACCGTCGCCAGAACGCGAGCGGAGAAACGCCCATGAACATGTGAAAATGCTTGCGCAATGTTCGCTCGGGGACGCCGCAATGGGCGACGAGGTCGGCTACCGAGATCTTCCGGTCGAGGTCCCCCCGGATGAGGTCAATCGCCTTCTTGAGATCGTGAGGGATCGGCTGGCTTCGCGCTATCCGACGGCGATTGGGATCATCCGATGAGCTCATGGGTCCTGACTCCTGGCGACCTCGTATCGCTCGTCCGCGCGGTTCATACGCGAGACACGGCGATTGGCACGAGGGCTGGCCGGCGCCACCAATTTAGCGGAAATCTGACTCGCTCGGAAGAATTGGGCCGTTCACGGATATTCGGGCCGAAAGCGGATATCAGGTGGCGCTTTGCCTGACGCACTATTCGGCCACGGCCGGACGCGCAAACCGCACGCGTGCCGGTGAGCAACCTGGAGAAAGCAGGAGACGACCGTGAAGCAAACCTTGATCTTCCCTCTTTCCGGCGTGATCGCCGCTATAGCGCTGTTTCTGATTGGCATCCCGATCAGCGACGCCCAGCAACCGGCGTTGAAGCGCACCGATCTTCTTGTGACAGGTCTGGCTGATCTCGGCGACAAGGAAATGCATGTTTGGGTTGCTGGCATCGCGCCGGGCGCGGCGACCGGCCGTCACTCTCATCCGACGCCACGGTTTGTTTATGTGCTGGAAGGTGCCGTGGTCCTGGAAATGGACGGCAAGCCGCCGCAAACGTTCAAGACGGGCGAAGCTTTTGCGGAAATGCCCAACGCAGTCCACAACTTCAGGAACGCAAGCACGACCGAGCCTGCCAGGGCTCTGGGTTTCCAATATGCCGGAAAAGGGCAACCGCTTCAGGTCAACGCCCCCTGAAGGCGTCCCAGCGAAGCGAGGATGCAAGCTGCTGCAGGTGGAACGGCGTGGCTCCGAAACGCCCGGATCCCCGGGGTCAGGCTTGCTGGGCAGAAATGCGGATCGGGACGGTCGTGCGCGTCAATACCTCGCATTGCCCGGCGTTCGCGGGAAGGAAATGGCGTCGCGGACGTTGGCGAGGGGCCCCCGGCGAAAGCCGGGGCGAGGCCGAAGCCGGCGTGCGGCACCGTGCCGTAGCGCGGCAGATCGCGGTACCAGGCGTAGTGCTCGCGGTCGATGCCGCGCTCGGCCATATTGCGGTCCAGTACGTCGAGCCGCTCCTCGCGCTGGCTGCCGCCGATGATCTCGCCGTTCCCCGGCGCCAAGACGTCCATCGCCGCGACGGCGCGCCGTCGTCGATGTTAGTGCGACGCTCCTCACTGTCGGCCGCGTCTGGCGTGCTGCGCCAGCAAAGCATCCATGATTTCCGGCCGGTAACGGAAGCTCGTCGCCTTCAGTCGGGTGAAAGCATCCGGGAGGTCAATCATCCCGCGCCGCGCACCCAGGTCCAACACACCCAAAGTGCCGGTCGCCACCAAGCCCAGTTGCCGGGCGACGACGACGCCGGCGCGATCATCCATCAGGACCAACTCAGCGCCAAGCGTGCGCGCAAGGGCGAGAGCTTCGCGTTCGCCAATGTCGAGTGCGCGCCACGCCGGATCATCAATGCCCGAGGAAACGGTCCGCACCTCGAGCCATCCCGGCGGCTGTGCCGCCCAGGCGCGCACGACCACCGGCGCGTCCTGGTCCAGGAGCTCGGCCCTTACGGCCTCGGGTGCGAACACCTTTTCGAACAGTTCCGGCAGTAATTCGATTGCGTCGATCAGCACAGATAGTTGAGCGGACCGGTATCGGCGACGACAAGCCGCATGCGCGCTCAGAAGCCCAGCCGTTCCAGCTCGCGGCGCTCGCGTTCGAGCTCGTCGAGCGTGTACGGCTCGAATACGTCATGCGCCTTCAGAAACTCGTCGAGCTTGGCGCGCGTGCCGAAGCCGAGTAGTTGCCGCAACTCGGGCTTAGTCAGATGACCGAGCTTGTATTCTTCAAGCGCCAATGCTTCGAGCGCGCGACGTTCGATCTCGCCCGTGCTACCGAGAAGCCGGGCGAGTTCGTCGGGAATGCGCAAGGTGATTTGCATGCCTCAATACCTGCGCGTTGCCGGGGGTGCGCGGGAAGGGGATGGCGTCGCGGACGTTGGCGAGGCCGGTGACGTAGGCGAGGGTGCGCTCGAAGCCGAGGCCGAAGCCGGCGTGCGGCACCGTGCCGTAGCGGCGCAGGTCGCGGTACCAGGCGTAGTGCTCGCGGTCGATGCCGCGCTCGGCCATATTGCGGTCCAAGACTTCGAGCCGCTCCTCGCGCTGGCTGCCGCCGATGATCTCGCCGATCCCCGGCGCCAATACGTCCATTGCCGCGACGGTGCGGCCGTCGTCGTTGACCCGCATGTAGAAGGCTTTGATGGCCTTCGGGTAGTTCATCACGATGACCGGCTTCTTTGCGTATTTCTCGGTAAGATAGCGCTCGTGCTCCGACTGCAGGTCGATGCCCCAGTTGACCGGGAACTCGAATTTCTCGTTCGACCGCTCGAGCACCTGGATCGCCTCGCCGTAATCCATATGCACGAATTCCGAGCCGACGATCCCTTCGAGTTTCGCGATCAGCCCCTTCTCGATGCGCTGGTCGAAGAAGGCGAGGTCCTCTTGTCTTTCGTTCAGCAGCGCTGCGAAGGTGTATTTTAAGAGCGCTTCCGCCAATGCCGCATTGTCCGAGAGATCGGCGAACGCGATCTCCGGCTCGATCATCCAGAACTCGGCGAGGTGGCGGCTGGTGTTCGAGTTCTCGGCGCGGAAGGTCGGCCCGAACGTATAGACTTTGGTGAGCGCGAGACAATAGGCCTCGACATTGAGCTGCCCCGAGACCGTCAGGAACGCCTCGCGGCCGAAGAAATCCTGCGCGAAATCGACCTTGCCTTCGGGGGTGCGCGGCAGGTTCGCGAAATCCAGGGCCGACACGCGGAACAAAGCCCCGGCCCCCTCCGCGTCGGAGGCGGTGATAACAGGCGTATTGACCCAGAAGAACCCGTGCTCGTCGAAGAAGCGGTGGATCGCCTTTGCCAAGGTGTGCCGCACGCGCGTCGCCGCGCCGATCACGTTCGTGCGCGGCCGCAGATGCGCAACCTCGCGCAGGTATTCCAGGGTGTGCGGCTTTGGCTGGATCGGGTAGGTGTCCGGGTCGTCGACCCAGCCGATTACGCGCAGCGCGCTCGCCTGCATCTCGAAGGGCTGCCCCTTCGCCGGCGACGGCACGATCCTCCCCGTCGCCTCGACCGCGCAGCCGGCCGTCAATTTCAGGACTTCGCCCTCATAATTGGGCAAGGTGTTCGGCGCGACGACCTGCACCGGATGGAAGGACGACCCGTCCGACAAATGCACGAACGAGATCCCCGCCTTCGAGTCGCGTCGCGTGCGTACCCAGCCCCGGGTCGTGACCGGCGCATCTTCAGGCGCCTGGCCGGCCAGGATCTCGCGCCCGCTGAACTCTCGCTTCTCCATCGATCGAGAGTTAATCAGGCGGCGCGACCTTGTCCAGCGGTGACGAGGTGACCACGCGCGCGTAGGGTATCGCGGTGGCGGATCGTGAATGGAGGCAAGAATGACTTACGAGCATATCCTGATCGAGGCGGAAGATGGCGTCGGGATCGTGACGCTCAATCGTCCGGACAAGCTCAACGCGATGAACCGGCAGCTGTCGAGCGAATTGCACGACGCGGTGAAGCGCATGGATGCCGACGAGGCGATCGGCTGCATCGTCATCACCGGCGCCGGGGAGCGCGCATTTTCAGCCGGGGGCGACATTCACGAGCAGCGCGAGGATGATCGCCGCTACGCTGAGGAGGAGTTGGACGCGCACCGCCCGCCGCGCCGCGGCAACTATGAAATTGCCGCGTCCGCAAAGCCGACGATCGGGATGATCAACGGACTTGCCTATGGCGGCGCGGCAGTGCTCGCCTCCTCGCTCGATATGCGGGTCGGCTGCGAGGACACCCGGTTTCGCTTTCTCGCGGCTGCCTATGGCCGGATCAACAGCACATGGACCCTGCCCAACCAGGTCGGCTGGCCGATCGCCAAGGAGCTATTGTTCTCCGCGCGCGTCGTCGAAGCCGAGGAAGCCTACCGCATCGGTCTATTGAACCATCTGGTCCCGCGCGAGCAATTGCGCACCAAGACGATGGAGCTTGCCCGCATGATCGCCGGCAATAACCGCGCCTCGGTGATGGGCATCAAGGCATTGCTGCTCGAGCAGATGGGGCAGAACCTCGAACAGCAATGGGCCAAGGAGCGGCATTACACGACGCACGTCGTCAGAGGCGCCAAGGCGGAGGAGGCCTTCCCGGAATTCATCGCCCGCAGAGGCCGACCTCTTTCGTGAGGAGCTACAATCTGCGGGCCCCCAAGATTCCACCTGACGGGGGCCGCCTCGACCGCACCGACCCCAAAGGCGCACCACCAGGCTGACCCGCCAGCGACATCGGACGTCGGGCGGGTCCCTCGCTCAGCCGGCGGGAACACGCTCGCATAGTTCTCTTGTTTGAATTTGATCCAAATGACAAACGTACCGTAGCAGTTGGATTTTTGAAAAGAATTGCGAACTTTTTCAGGGCGAGCCCGTTTTGAGTGCAGCGTCGCCGCACTGAGCAACGCTCGATCTCAAATATTACGGAGTTTCAAACTATGTTAGGTTTAAAATCTGCCGCTCTCGCAAGCGTGCTTTTGTTGATGGGTGGATCCGCCGCCTGGGCTCAGACTTCCAGCTCGAATCCCGGGAACTCCGAACAACATGACGCCCGGCGCGCAATCGGCGGGGGGCCAGTCCTCACCCGGTGCGAGCGTATCGGCCGACACTCAGCAAAAGATCCGTCAGTCGCTCGAGCAGTCCGGTTTCAAGGACATCCGCGTCGTCCCCGAAACTTTCGCGGTCCGCGCGCAGGCACCCGACGGCTCGCACATTGTGATGCTGCTCAGTCCCGATCAAATGACCGAGGTTGTGATGCCCAATGCGAACCAGAGCATGCAGGGCAACAGTTCGCAGCGATTCACGGGTCAATCCAGTTCCCAGGCCGGCAACGGCAACGGGCTGAATGCGACCCAGCAGCAGGCGCAGCAGGAGTTGTCCCGTTATGGATACAGCAACCTGCAGGACGTGACACCGATGCGCGGCTGGGTGGCGGACGCGATGAAAAATGGCGAGCGCGTCCGCGTGATGCTGTCGGACAACGGTCTGGTCGCCACCTTTCCGGGCCGGTAAGCCCGACCCGGTGCTACGGGGGGACTTATCGTGCAACTCAGAATGGGATTGACGCAGATGAAAACAGTAGCGAAATGTGCCGCTTTCGCGAGCGTCTTGATGCTGACTGCGGGATCAGCAGCGTGGGCTCAAAATTATTCGACGAGCGGAAACCCCGGCACTTCTAGCCAGGGTGCTTCTAGCCAGGGCACTCAAGGGTACAACACAGGCAACCAGGGTTACCAGGGTACGTACGATTCGAACCAGGGTACTTACGGGACCAGCCCGGGCACTTACGGAACTAACCAGGGTACTTACGGAACCAACCAGGGTAGCTGGAATGCCGGCACGGGCACGAGCACGCCACATACCGGGCAGACCTACTCATCTGCCGGGTACGGCACCGGCAATATCACGACCTACCAGGAAGCCGAGCAGCAGCTCAGCAGATACGGGTACAGCAACATCCAGGACCTGAGGGCGCTGCAAGGCTGGTCGGCCGACGCGATGAGAAACGGCCAGAGGGTTCACGTGCTCCTCGGCGACAACGGCCTCGTGGCGACATTCCCGGGGCGGTAAAGCAGTTGCGGTAACAGCAGTTTACGGCGGGAGCGGCCCTGAGCCCGCTCCCCACTGCTCCGCAATAGTTCCTCTATTCGGAAACTGCTTTTCCGTGTCTTACTTTTGGAGTGCACTACTCTGAGCCCAAGAGGGAGGACGCAGATGGATTTGGAAGGGGGATGCGCGTGCGAGAGGGTGCGGTATCGGCTGACCGCGCCGCCGCTGATCGTGCACGCTTGCCATTGCCGGGACTGCCAGAAGCTGACCGGCAGTGCGTTTGTCCTGAATATGTGGATTGAGAAAGACTACGTCGAGGCCGACCACATTCTGCCGCAATCATTCATGTTGACGGCGGGCAGCGGCAAGCCGCACGAGGTGTTCTTCTGCGGGAATTGCATGACCCGACTGTGGAGCAAATACCACGCAGCGCCCGGCGACACGTTGCTGGTCCGGGCCGGGACCCTGGATCATCCGGAACGGGTCGAGCCGGACGTCCACATCTTCACCAGAAGCAAGCTGCCGTGGTTCTCATTGCCGCCGGACAAACCCGCCTTCGAGGCGTTTTACAAGATCCCGGAGGTCTGGCCGGCCGCCAGTCAGGAACGGCTGCGCCGCAACGTCGCCGGCCAGAGCTGAGCGTCGCGGTCCGCGCTTAATCGGCGAGCGGGTCGGGGCGGAGTTGGAAGCGCACGACCTTTGGGAAGGTGCCTTTGCCGGTTTCCAGGTGGAACATCGTTCGAGTGCCGTAAGTCGTCCACAACGCCTTGCCCTTCCAGCCGGCGTTCGGGTCGTCGATGCGGCCATCCATCCCCTTCGTGAAATAGTCGTTCACATAAGGGACGCGCAGCGTCTCGAACTTGCCGTCGACGAAGGCCAGTAAGGCGCTGTTGAGATTGCCGGTGGCGATCGGCACATCCTTGCCGAGACCCAAAGTGTTGTGCTGATCGACCCAGACGTAATAGCTGGACTCGGCGCTGCCGGGATCGCGGACCCCTTTGAATTGCGGTCCCGGGAAGGGGTAGAGCGTCCAGCCCTCGGGGCAGTGCTTGCCGGTCGCGGTCGGGCCATTCAAGACCTTGCATTTGCTGCGGTCGAAGCTCGCTAGATGACCGCTCGCCAGCGACGCCCAGAAGACGCCCTTGCTGTCGATGTCGCCGCCGCGCGGCCCGTAGCCGGGCATCGGCGGCTCGTAGACCTCGGTCAAAGCCGTGTGGGTCGGATCGGGCCCCGGGTTCACGCGTACCACATAGCCGGGATAGCCGAGCGAAGTGCCCCAGATCGTGCCGTCGACCGGGTTAACCGCCACCGCATAGAGGCCCGCGACAACGCGCTTGTCCTTGGCCGGGTCGACTGGCTGATTGGGCTCGACGTAATCGTCCCGCTTGCCGTTGCCGTTGGTGTCGAGGATGAACGGCGTCCAGCCTTGCGATTTCTGCTCGTCGCCGGTCTCCTCGAACATCTTGCGGTTGAGCCAGCCGACGACTGGCGTCTGCGGTCCGCCGGCGCTCGTCCACAGCGTCTGGTTGGCGTCCATCGCGAAGTTCAAATGGTGCGTCGGGAAGCAGGTGCTGATCAATGTGAACTTCCCCGTCGCCGGATCGAACATCGACAGATGGCGGCCGGACTTCTTGCAGCGGGAAGACCTGCGCCGAGGGATGGCTCGATCCCTGTTTGCAGAAATCCGGGTTTGCCGGCGGGCGAATCCTGGCGGTGAACCAGACCCGCCCCTTCTCGTCCATCATCGGGTTGTGGGTGGTGCTCTGGCTGTCCCAGATGGGTTCCGCGCCCCAATAAGGCGAAGGCTCCATCGGCGCGGTCTTCGAGGTCGGCGTGTTGGGGTCACGCACCGGGTGCTTGACCTCGCTGACTGAATTGTGCACCGGGTCGAGCACCGGGATGTAGTCGGTACTGTCCTCGGTCGAGCCATAAAGCTTGCCATTGGCGTTGACGGTCGGATTGCGCCGGTCTGTCGGAGTGAGGTCGTGCATGTATGCCGTCTCGCGGCTCCAGTCCCACAAGGTCAGCACGATGTTGCGCTCGACGCCCTGCGGCCGCGGGGGTTGCGCAAAGGGCAGTTCGCCTTTGGCAACCCGATCGGTCCAGTCGCCGAAATATTGGAATGCCAACTGCGGGTCGAGGCGGCTGATCGTATTGATCATGTTGTTCTCTGCCTGTCCCGACTGGATGCGCCGTGCCCAGGCTTCCGCCGAATTGTCGAACTGGCCGAGCGCGGCGGGAATCGTGCGCGTCCCAAGGGTACCGATCCCATGACAGGCAATGCAGCCGGTGGTCTTTATGATATTTAGCCATGCCGTGTGGCTCTTGATGTTCTCCGGCATGTTCTCGTCACGGTTCGGCCCGGAGAAGTTACCCTCGTCCGGAATGGTCAGCATCGAAAACCAGTAGATCGCCGGATAATATTGCGCGGCGGCAGCGGCATTCGGCGCCGGCACGGCCGTCAAATTGACCGTCTTCCCCGGGGCCGTCACGACCCGCGGCGAGTCGACGAGCCCGAAGCCGCGCACCCAGACGTCGTAATTGGCCTGCGGGAGATCCGGGATGACATAGCGTCCCTGATCGTCGGTCACGACGATTTTGGCGAATCCCGTCGGCAGCCCGGTGGTCTCGGCAATCACCCACACGCCGGCTTCTGGTCCGTTTTTGCCGGCGACCACCCCACCCAGATCATGCTCCCCAATGCTGATCGCGGAGTGCTGGGGCTGCTGCGCGCTGAGCGGTGTCGGCACGGCGGCGAGCAGCGCCGCGACGCCGATCGCGGTTACCCTCTGCAGGAATTGAATTTTCGCCGTCATCGCATGGTCCCTCCATTGACGACCGTGCCCATGAGCGGCCGGCGCCGGTCCGCAACGAAGTTTGCATCCGGACCGAGGCTCAGGCAACGGCTTGGCACCAAGGTGCACTTCCGAGCCATCGAATTTCCGGTGATCAGCCGCGCGGCGCTGGCACCCGATCGATGCTTTGCAAACTCATCAGCCGAGCTTATCATCGATAAAGGCCAGTTGTTGCGCTGATGGATGGCGGCGGGTGAGGAGCGAGGCACGGGCGCCGGTTGCAAACCGGGGCATGATCACAGTTTCAATCATGCTGGCGACGATCATGCAAGGTGTCGACAACACGATCGCCAATGTCGCCTTGCCGCACATCCAGGGCAGCCTTTCGGCGGCCCAGGACCAGATCGCCTGGGTACTGACCTCGTACATCGTCGCGGTGGCAATCATGACGCCGCTGACCGGCTGGCTCGCCGGGCGCCTCGGCATCAAATATGTGTTTCTGATCTCGGTGGCCGGGTTCACCCTGGCCTCGGCTTTGTGCGGCAGCGCCACCAGTCTTACCCAGCTGGTGATTTATCGCCTGCTGCAAGGCGCATGCGGCGCCGGGCTCGTCCCGCTCTCCCAATCGGTGCTGATGCAGATCAACCCGCCGGAGCGCCACGGCCAAGCAATCGCGATCTGGGGCATGGGGGTCATGCTGGGGCCGATCTTCGGCCCGATGCTGGGCGGCTGGCTGACCCAGGATTACAGCTGGCGTTGGATCTTTTATATCAACCTGCCGGTCGGCGTAATCGCCAGCCTCGGCATCCTGATCTTTATCCGCGAGACGCGGCACACGCATCGCGAGGCCTTCGATTTTTTCGGCTTTGTAACGTTGAGCATCGCGATCGGCGCGTTGCAGATGATGCTCGACCGCGGCGAGCTCAAGGACTGGTTCAATTCGACCGAGATTTGGGTCGAGGCGATCGCCTCCGGCGTGTCTTTCTATCTATTCATCGTGCATACCGCCACAGCCAGCGATCATTCCTTCGTCAATCTCGACCTGTTGAAGAGCCCCAACTTCATGGCCGGCACGGTCCTGATGTTTTTTGTCGGCGGCATCCTCAGCGGCACCTTGGCGCTGCTGCCGACGATGCTGCAGTCCCTGATGAATTACCCGGTATTTACGACCGGCCTGGTCACCGCACCGCGCGGTCTTGGCACGATGTTCGCGATGTTTCTCGTCGGACGCATGATCAACCGCGTCGACAACCGGTTGCTCATCCTGACCGGGTTCCTGCTGACGGTGGTCTCGCTATGGCAGATGACCGGGTTTTCACTGCAGATGGGGATGGCGCCGGTGATCTTGTCGGGGTTGCTGCAAGGCTTCGGGCTGGGCTGCACCTTTGTGCCCTTGAATACGATGGCGCTGTCGAACCTGCCGCGGCACATCCTGACGCAAGGGACGGCGATGCGCAGCCTGATGCGCAATCTCGGCGGCAGCATCGGCATATCGGTCCTCGAGGCGCTGTTGATCCAGAACACGCAGATCGTTCATTCGCGCCTGATCGAGAATTTGCGGCCGGACAACCCGCTCGCCCAGGCGCCGTTGTTGGCGCCGCCGTTCAGCCTCACCACACCCTCGGGGATTGCCGCACTCAACGCCGAGGTCACCCGGCAGGCCGCGATGGTGGCCTACGTCAACGATTACGCGCTGATGATGATGATCGTGCTTCTGCTGATCCCGTTCTTGCTGCTGGTCCGGCGGGCGCGCCCGGCGCTGCGACCCGAGGTGGCCCGTTAATGAACGAGGCCCGCTAATGGCACGAGCCATCGAATTCCCGACTACCAGCCGCGCGCGGCTTCAGAGCGCGGCGAAGGTGGCGGAATTCGATGCTATAGCTTATTATCACTCTCGGGTATCTCTTGGTGTTAGGCCCATGGACCTCAATCGCAGCTTCGGATTTCTCGTTCACGATGTCGCCCGCTTGTTCGGGCGCCGGTTCAATCAGCGAGCGCTGCTTTTCCTCGGACTTACTCGCGCGCAATGCAAGGTGCTCGGCTACCTCGCGCGCAACGAGGGGATCAACCAGGCCGGCCTCGCTGACCTGCTCGAAATCAAGCCGATGACATTGGTGCGCCAGATCGACCGCATGGAGGAAGACGGCTGGATCGAGCGGCAGCCCCAGCCGGGCGATCGGCGCGCTCGACGCCTCGTTCTGACCGACAAGGCCCGGCCGATCCTGGCGCGCATTCTGGACCTCTCGAACGAGATCCGTGCCGAGTCCTTCGCCGGCCTCTCCAAAGACGAGGGAAAGCAGCTGATCGAACTTTTGCGGCGGGTACATGGCAATCTTTCGGAGCGCGTGCTGCCACTGGCGGCGGACTTCGCCGACCTCGACGAGACGAACGAGCGCGCACCGAGTGGCCGATGCGGAACTGTCGCCTGTCGGAGGCCATCATTGACGACTTCCGCCGATAACGACGCGTCGAGGATCGGCGCGCTGCGGGGACCGCTCGAGGGCCGCTCCCCGGTTCTTGTCCGGCGCCGCCCATTGCGCCAGAGATTGCGGCTGCCGTTGATGCTCGCGGGGCCGATCCTCGTGCTGCTCGCGGCGGGCTACTGGTACCTGACCGGCGGGCGCTACGTGTCGACCGATGACGCCTATATCCAGGCCGCGCGGGTCGCGATCAGCACCGACATTTCCGGCCGGGTCGTCGAAATCGACGTCAAGGACAATCAGAAGGTCACCGCTGGTCAGGTGCTCTTTCGGCTTGACCCGCGCCCATTCCAGATTGCCGTAGATGAAGCCAAAGCGCAGCTCGCCACCGTGCGGTTCCAAATTCACGCGCTGAAGGCGACCTATCACCAGAAACGGGCGGACGCCCGGGCGACCGAGGCCACGGTCGACTATCAGCAGCACGAGTTCGAGCGGCAGCAGCGCCTGGTCGCTTCCGGCACGGCCTCCCAGCAGCAATTCGATCAGGCCAGGCAGACCTATGAAACCGGGCGCGCGCAACTCGCGTCGAAGCAGCAGGATGTCGCCGTCGCCCTCGCCAACATCGGTGGCGATCCCGATATTCCTCTCGAGCAACACCCGATGGTGCAGCACGCACAAGCTGCGCTCGACCGCGCCGAGCTCAATCTTTCCTATACGGAAATCCGCGCGCCCGAGAACGGGATCGTTACCAAAGTCGACCAGCTTCAGGTCGGCGACTACGTCAACGCCTCGACGCCGCTATTCTCGTTGATGTCGACTGACCGAATATGGGTCGAGGCCAATTTCAAGGAGACCGAGCTCACCCATATGCGGCCGGGCCAGGAGGCGACGGTCGAGGTCGATACCTACCCCGACACTGTGTTTCACGCCAAGGTGGAGAGCCTCAGCCCCGGCACCGGGCTGACCTTCTCGCTGCTCCCGGCCGAGAATGCGACCGGCAATTGGGTAAAGGTCGTCCAGCGTCTGCCGGTGCGCCTCAGCCTTGATCAACTTGACCACAATGCGCCGCTGCAGGCCGGGCTCAGCGCGACCGTCGAGGTCGACACCCGTCATCGCCGGCCCTGGCTCGATCGGGTCCAGGGCATTTTCGCCTGGCTGACCGGCCCGTCGACAAGAGCCGCGGAGCGGTGACGGATGAGACGCGCGCCCCGGTTGCGAACCGGGGCGCAATCACCGTCTCGATCATGTTGGCGACCTTCATGCAGGGGGTCGATACGACGATCGCCAATGTCGCGCTGCCGCACATGCAAGGCAGCTTTTCCGCGGCGCAGGACCAGATCGCCTGGGTGGTGACCTCCTACATCGTCGCGGCGGCGATCATGACGCCGCTGACCGGCTGGCTCGCCGGGCGCTTTGGCATCAAATGGGTATTTTTCATCTCGGTCGCCGGCTTCACTCTGGCTTCGGCCTTGTGCGGCGTGGCGGCGAGCCTGGAGCAAATGGTGATCTATCGGTTGATGCAGGGTGTCTGTGGGGCGGCGCTCGTCCCGCTGTCGCAATCGGTGCTGCTGCAGATCAATCCGCCCCATCGGCACGCTCAGGCGATGTCGGTCTGGGGCATGGGGGTCATATTGGGCCCGATCATTGGGCCGGCGCTCGGCGGCTGGCTGACCGACCAGTACAACTGGCGCTGGGTGTTCTTTATCAACGTGCCGGTCGGGGTCCTCGCCGCGGCCGGGATCCTGATCTTCATCCGCGAGACGCGGCACGGCCGCCGCGAAGCGTTCGACTTCTTCGGTTTCGCCACTCTGAGCCTGGCGATCGGCGCCTTGCAGATGTTCCTGGACCGCGGCGAGCTCAAGGATTGGTTCGGCTCGACCGAGATCTGGGTCGAGGCGACGATCGCCGGGCTCGCCTTTTACCTGTTCGTGGTCCACACCGCGACCGCGACCGACCGCTCCTTCCTCAACCGCGAGCTCCTGAAGGACGCCAACTGTGTCGTCGGCACGATCCTGATGTTTCTTGTCGCGATCCCGCTCTTTCGGCACGATGGTTCTGCTGCCGACAATGCTGCAGGATCTGTTGAATTATCCGGTGCTGACGACGGGCTGGTGACCGCGCCGCGCGGCATCGGCACGATGGTTGCGATGTTTGTCGTCGCCCGCCTGGTTGGCCGGGTCGACACCGCGGCTGATCATCTTGGCTGGGTTCGTAATGGCCGCGGTGGCACAGTGGCAGATGACGGGTTTCTCGCTCTATATGGGGATGGGTCCGATCATCTCGACCGGGGTATTGCAGGGTTTCGGCCTCGGCTTTGTGTTCACGCCGCTGAGCATTGTAACGTTCTCGACCTTGCCGCAGGCACATCCTGACGCAAGGGACGGCGATATTCAGCCTGACCCGCAATATCGGCAGCAGCGTCGGCATCGCGATTGTTGTGGCGCTATTGGCCGAGAATACCCAGACCGTCCATTCGCGCCTCGTCGAGCATCTGCGCCCCGACAATCCGCTTGCCCGAATGCCGCATATGGCGCCGCCCTTCAGCCTGACCGACCCGTCGGGCCTTGCCGCGCTCAATGCGGAGGCGACACGCCAGGCGGCGATGGTCGCCTATATCGATGATTTCAAGCTGATGATGATGATCGTCATCGTCGGCTTGCCGCTGCTGCTGCTGTTGCGCAAACCGCCCCGGCAGCGCGCGCAGCAGCCGCCGCGGCGGAGTAAATTGGACAGAGGGAGCGGAACCATGCGGCTCGAAAATAAAGTCGGGATCGTGACGGCGGCGGCTTCCGGGATGGGCCGGGCCGGGGCGATCCGGTTTGCCCGCGAAGGCGCGGCGGTAGGCGTCGTCGATATCGATCAGGCGGGTGTCGATGCCGTCGTCGGCGAGATCACCGCAGCGGGCGGACGGGCGCTCGGCCTCGTCGGCGATCTGCGCCAGGACGATTTCGCGCGCAACATCGTGCGGCGGACCGCCAACGCCTTTGGCGGGCTCGATTTCGTGTGGAACCATGTCGGCCATCCCGGTCCCGCCTCGATCGAGGGCATCGACATGGCCGATTTCGAGATCGCGCTCGACCTCAACCTGCGCACGGTGCTGGTGACGACCGAAGCGGCGATCCCGGAGATCCGGGCGCGCGGCGGCGGCGCTCTGCTTTACACCGCCTCGACCTCGGGCATTCAAGGCTCGGCGTTCAGCCCGGTCTACTCGATGGCCAAGTTCGGCGTCGTCGGCTTTGTCCGCTCGCTCGCCAAGCGGCTCGCGCCCGACAAAATTCGCGTCAATGCGATCTGTCCCGGTCCGATCGACACGCCGATGCTGCGCATCTTCGTCTCCCGGCCGGACCAGCAGCGCACCGCCGGCCAAGACAAAGAGGAGCTTGTCCAACTGCGCGGCCGGCAGAACCCGATGGGCCGCACCGGCAGGCCCGAGGAGATCGCCAACGCCGCGCTCTTTCTTAATCTCGGACGAGGCGTCCTTCGTCTCCGGCGCCGCGCTTCCCGTGGACGGCGCCGCGACGGCGTGAGTTGCGCCTGGTCGTTGAGATTGCGTGTCAGAGCCGGGATGACCGGCCACGCTCGCAAGCTACGGCGCCGAGATCACAGTTCCCGAGCGGCGCGAGCGGCTGATCTGCTGCCAATGATACCTGGCTCCGAGGTCTCC